>CANLXL010000058.1 GCA_947495125.1 uncultured Flaviramulus sp. | reverse complement strand
ACAATGTTTGCGAATATTGACTCAAACGGAAATCCTGACCAAACAGGAATGTTGAATATGATGAAATTATTTCCAATGATGATGTTCCTTTATGTTGGACTTTTTTTTGGCTGGTTTTGGTCAATTGGAATTGGATTACAGAAATATATTCCAACTGACATTAAAATGAAAATTAAAAAATTTAAAATATTCTTCTTTATTCCTCTGAC
>CANLXL010000057.1 GCA_947495125.1 uncultured Flaviramulus sp. | reverse complement strand
GGGTTCGACTATGGACTTGAGACTAAAATAAATGACCCCGATACTTTTGCTTTAAATTCTGATGCTTATTTCTCTAACGATAATGTGGCCTATCTAACCCAGGCATTAGCTTTTAATGAAGCTTTAAACATACCCCTGGTGATTCAATTGGATCAAAACATGTCGGTGAGAATTAGAATTGCAGATATTCAAAATTTTGATGAAAATCAGCCT
>CANLXL010000056.1 GCA_947495125.1 uncultured Flaviramulus sp. | reverse complement strand
CAAGAACATATACCGTTACTGATGAGTGTAACAATACTAGTGTGGATATCATTCATACTATTAACATAGACGATACGACACCGCCTAGCATTTCTTGCCCTGCGAATATTACGGTAATTGCAGATGCTGGACAGCCTAGCGCCAATGTTACTATTGGACTTCCTACCGTTTCTGATAATTGTAGTACTAATGTTAGTTTTACAAATGATTATAC
>CANLXL010000055.1 GCA_947495125.1 uncultured Flaviramulus sp. | reverse complement strand
CCAAACGATGTGGATAGCAATGGTGTTTCTAATGATGCTGATAATGATGGTGTTCCAAACTGTAATGATCAAGAAGCTAACTCTCCATGTCCAAATGATGTGAATGCTAATGGAGTTTCTAACGACGATGATAACGATGGCACCCCGAATTGTAACGACACTTGTGATGATACTGTAGATACAGACAACGATGGTGTCAGCGATTGTGATGATAATGAAAT
>CANLXL010000054.1 GCA_947495125.1 uncultured Flaviramulus sp. | reverse complement strand
TAACAAAAGTACCTTCGCAACTACCGTCAGCAACACTATCTGAATATGTAGCATTAATAGCCGTAGAGCAGTTGTCAGCTTCATCAGTAACATCCCCGGTAACGGTAACGCTAGCATCATAATTACAAGATGCATCCGTGTATATTTCAATATCGCCAGGTGCAGTAAATGTTGGTGGGGTAGAATCTTCAATAGTAAGAGTTGCATTAAGATTTGTTACATT
>CANLXL010000053.1 GCA_947495125.1 uncultured Flaviramulus sp. | reverse complement strand
ATCCAAATTTGTCTGCTTATCATCCACATATCCTTATCGCCTGAATAGGGGGTACCATCCCGCTCTAATCTTGTAAAATAGCCGCCTTTTTCTTCATCAATTGAATACTTCTCCCACCAGGGGATCAAGTCTTCAAAGAGTGCTGAATGGTAGACCTCTTTCAGTTTTTTTACTTGTGATTTGGGAATATTGGATGTAAGTAAAGCCATTTAATTTTTATGGGTATTCGATG
>CANLXL010000052.1 GCA_947495125.1 uncultured Flaviramulus sp. | reverse complement strand
GTAAGAAAATAAATAAAAGCTATTTTAAGAAATTAAGGTAGCTTTTGTATTTTAGAGGTGATCTAGTAGAAAAATATTATGGGCACTCGTTGCAAACGAGCGCTCAATGTCATTAAGTTAAGGCTTTATTTGCTTGATTATTAGTGTTTTATGTTTGTTTTTTTTGAAATTAAATTCGTATATTATACTAATAATCAAACATTTAATATCTTGAAAAAAAACTGCTGTTTTTATT
>CANLXL010000051.1 GCA_947495125.1 uncultured Flaviramulus sp. | reverse complement strand
GATGTGGATAGCAATGGTGTTTCTAATGATGCTGATAATGATGGCACCCCGAATTGTAATGACACTTGTGATGATACTGTAGATACAGACAACGATGGTGTCAGCGATTGTGATGATAATGAAATCAATTCTCCATGTCCAAATGACGTAGATGGAAACGGTGTATCAAACGATGACGATAATGATGGCGTTCCAAACTGTAACGATCAAGAAGCTAACTCTCCATGTCCAAACGATGTGGATAGCAATGGTGT
>CANLXL010000050.1 GCA_947495125.1 uncultured Flaviramulus sp. | reverse complement strand
GTATAATCATTTGTAAAACTAACATTAGTACTACAATTATCAGAAACGGTAGGAAGTCCAATAGTAACATTGGCGCTGGGCTGTCCAATATCTGCAATTACCGTAATATTTACCGGGCAAGAAATGCTAGGCGGTGTCGTATCGTCAATGTTAATAGTATGAATGATATCCACACTAGTATTGTTACACTCATCAGTAACGGTATATGTTCTTGTTAATACAATTGGACAAGAACCGGAAGCACTATCTGAGCTACTTACGGTAATGTTAGCGTCTGTAGAACAAGCATC
>CANLXL010000049.1 GCA_947495125.1 uncultured Flaviramulus sp. | reverse complement strand
AATTCCCCATGTCCGAATGATGTAGACGGAAACGGTGTATCAAACGACGATGATAATGATGGCGTTCCAAACTGTAATGATCAAGAAGCTAACTCTCCATGTCCGAATGATGTAGATGGAAACGGTGTATCAAAGGATGATGATAATGATGGCGTTCCAAACTGTAACGATCAAGAAGCAAATTCTCCATGTCCAAACGATGTGGATAGCAATGGTGTTTCAAACGATGATGATAACGATGGCACTCCGAATTGTAACGACACTTGTGATGATACTGTAGATACAGACAACGATGGTGTCAGCGATTGTGATGATAATGAAAT
>CANLXL010000048.1 GCA_947495125.1 uncultured Flaviramulus sp. | reverse complement strand
CAGTGCCTACGGTATCATCACAATCATCGTTTGTTAAACTATATCCTGCACCGGGGTCTGAACAGAAATCTGTCCCCACATCGGAGCTATCCCCATAGCCATCGCCATCGGCGTCCACATAGTAGGTTGTCTGACCGGTAACTGAAGGATCATTATCATCGATAAGACCATCACAGTCATTATCAATACCATCACATATTTCGGTAGCTCCGGGGTTAATGGCTGTTCCAGTACCTACGGTATCATCACAATCATCGTTTGTTAAACTATATCCTACACCGGGGTCTGAACAGAAATCTGTCCCCGCATCGGAGCTATCCCCATAGCCATCGCCATCGGCGTCCACGTAGTAGGTTGTCTGACCGGTAACTGAAGGATCATTATCATCGATAAGACCATCACAGTCATTATCAATACCATCACATATTTCGGTAGCTCCGGGGTTAATGGCTGTTCCAGTACCTACGGTATCATCACAATCATCGTTTGTTAAACTATATCCT
>CANLXL010000047.1 GCA_947495125.1 uncultured Flaviramulus sp. | reverse complement strand
GGATTACAGAAATATATTCCAACTGACATTAAAATGAAAATTAAAAAATTTAAAATATTCTTCTTTATTCCTCTGACGTATATTCTTTTCCTGTTAGTAATAATCGGAACTACATTTTACGGAATTTCGTCTGGAAGTAATGCTGTTGGTGGAATTGTTGGAAAAATACTGTTTGTGGTTATTCCAATGCATCTATTTTCAATGTTCTGTATATTCTATTTACTATATTTCGTATCGAAAACAATCAAAACGACTGAATTAAAACAAACTGTTACTTTTAGTGATTTTATAGGCGAATTTTTTATGATTTGGTTCTTTCCAATCGGAATTTGGTTTATACAACCGAGAATAAATAAAATAATATCGGAAAAAAGTACTAATGGCAACACCGCGTATAATTAATGGCTAGTTCGAGCTTGCTTACGAAAATCCTCGCGGATTTTCTATTTGGTTTGTATTTGCTAAATTAGTTGCTTAAACACGCCACTAATCATACAAAACCGTT
>CANLXL010000046.1 GCA_947495125.1 uncultured Flaviramulus sp. | reverse complement strand
CATGTTTTGATCGGTAACAGTACAGTTTGATAAGTCAGGACCGGTAGTATCTCCAAAAGTTAATGTTACCGCAATAGGAGCGGCGTTTCCGCAATCATCAGTAACCGTATAATTAACAGTAATAGATCCACAAGGTCCACAAACCGTATTTAAATTGTTAAAATCATAATCAGAAGTTACTTGAGTTGTCAAATCGGTATCACAATTATCAGTACTACAAGCTTGAAGATTCGCAATATTATCTGCATTCCATTGGTCAGCAATGGTTTGATTATCCGTTTCAGTACAATCAACAGATTGATTAGTAATATTACAACTAGAAATATCAGGTGCCGTATTATCAGACACAGTAATCGTTTGCATTAAATTAGTTGTATTCCCGCAATCATCAGAAAGTGTCCAGGTTCTAGTGATAATACTTTCATTTGCACAACTACCAGGAGCCGTTGTATCTGTATAATTAGCATCTAAAGTATTAGAACAGTTATCATCTTCATCAGTAACATCCCCAGTAATAGATAGATCGTTAGCATCTTGGTCACATTCTATCTCAATATCGCCAGGTGCAGTAAATGTTGGTG
>CANLXL010000045.1 GCA_947495125.1 uncultured Flaviramulus sp. | reverse complement strand
GCTACAACGTGTTTGTGTAAGATTTGTTGCGTGTTTTAAGCACTAAAGTTAGCAAATAAAACACAGATAGAAAGTCCGCGAGGACTTTCGTAAATTGGCTAAAACCAGCAATTAATTTTACACTGTGTTGGCAAATCGTTTTTATTTCAGTTGTTTGTTTTCGCAAAGGTCAAATTCAGTTTTGGTTTTTAAAAATTCCACTATACAATCTGTTTTTCCAAGTTTCAAAAAGGTTGAATTATTTTCGATTTCGTCAATATCTTTATAGAATAATCCAAAAACATATTTTTTCCTCAATTTCAAGTATGCTTCGCTTCCTGGTCCAGCGAAATATTCTTGATTGGCATAAATAATTTCATAGTTATTTATTTCCCAAGAATTGTATCTTTTTTCAGTCTGCGAAAAATCTCGGACAAACTCAAAGAAAAGAATTAGTAATCCGATTCCAATGGTTATAAAAGTCAATAAAATCCGAGCTCCTAATTTTTTTGAATGCCAGAAAATAAATCCAATACAAACAATTAAATTCAGAATGGTAATTGTATAAATATCTGAGTAGGCAAAATTCAATTCAGATTTAAAAATCAGTAATTCAGCAATTACAATAATTATCAAAATAATTGCTAAAATGTCTTTAGTTCTCTGTTTCATCAAATGTTTGCCAA
>CANLXL010000044.1 GCA_947495125.1 uncultured Flaviramulus sp. | reverse complement strand
CCCCAAATCTTATGAAACATTTATGCCTATTCTTAACCGTTCTTTTCTGCAATTTTACCAATGCACAACTCTCCGTTAGAAACAATGCCTATGTCTTTGCTAACGATGACTTGATCTTTGTTCAAGACGATATCAACCTTAACGAAGCTAACAGTACCATTTACCTAAGAAATGAAGCGCAGGTGATTCAAGGCTCCGGAACTACCGGAAACTCCGGCGTTGGTGAATTAAGTGTCTATCAAAATGGAAACGTTGGAGTTTATGAATATAACTATTGGTGCTCACCTATTGGAAGTAAATCAAGCAACTCCATTAACAACCCTTTTGGGATCTCTCTTTTAAACGATATCACTGGACTTACATCATCTATACCAGCCACTTATAACCCCGCCAATTATAATGGGTCTGCTAGCCCCTTAAACATTGAACCCTATTGGATTTGGAAATTCATTGCTTCTGATGAGTATGCCGAATGGATTCATGTGCAAGGCAATACAACCATAAACCCAGGGGAAGGCTTTTCTATGAAAGGAACTGCCGGTACAAGTGCAAATAACCCCGGGGACAATCAAAATTATGACTTTAGAGGAAAACCTAACACGGGAACTATTGCCGTTAGTGTTTTAAGTGGTCAATATTCCTTAGTGGGAAACCCATACCCTTCTGCTATGGATGCCTTGGCTTATATTCATGATACCGAAAACAGT
>CANLXL010000043.1 GCA_947495125.1 uncultured Flaviramulus sp. | reverse complement strand
GGGGCAGCATTAACAGTAAACTATAGGTATGGTTATCAACTTCATAATTTTTTAACGGGTTATAGAGGTGTTCAACGGTATACACCAACGATTAATTATAGTTTAAATGTAGAACTATTCCCTTTTTTGAAAAGTGTTTATGACGCTTATGATGATACTTCTAGTTTGTTTGATGATTAATCTTGAATAATATTAACTAAAAATATGAATGAGAAAATAGAAAAAGAAATAAATAATTTTGTTTTAGTTTTAGAAAACAAGAATAAAAAGGAAAAGAGATTGTATCATTATCAGTCAGTTTTAAATATATCTCATGGTTTAATGAAATTAAGTAACGCTAATAACCATCATGCGTTTAAAGAATTAATATTAGAGTATTTTAGTCTAATTAAGAAATTAGATTATTTAGTGAGCCAAAAAGAAAGTCTAATTTATTATAAAAAATATATTCTACCAATTGGAAAGCATTTGATAGAAAATAACGGATTTAGAACAAAAGCCGATATTTTTAAATATGTTTCTATTGGTTTAGCTTTTGACCTTGCTTTGTTTCAATTTTTCACAAATAAATTTTATCCAATTTTTATTTTAATATTTTACTTGATTGGATATATAAAACAAAAAGAAAAAATAAAAAAGAACAAGCTTTTTTCTATCCATTGGTAATGGTTAATCATCCAAATTAGAGGATAGCATTGTACCATAACAACATTAAACAGTAC
>CANLXL010000042.1 GCA_947495125.1 uncultured Flaviramulus sp. | reverse complement strand
CAACGTGTATGTGTATGGTTAGTTGCGTGGTTAAGCACCTAATTTAGCAAAAATGGAACGAACCAGAGGAAATTCCGAAGGAATTTCCAAGTAGGCGAGTACAAAGCAATTGACTATACATGTTGTTGTAAAACGTTATTTTATTATTACAGTTCCAACAATGTCAGTCTTGTCAATCAGTCCAACAAACCTTGAATCCTCTGAGATGTCTCTATTATCTCCTAAAACAAAAACTTTATTAGCCGGTATTTTAAGAGGCCCGAAATTGTCTAAATTCCAATTTTCGTTGAATATTTCTTGAACTATCGAGTTTTCGTCCATTTTATTGGCTGCCCTGCGTCTTAATCCAAATTTGTTTTTATGAGCATAATTGTCCGAAAGCAAAATCATTATTGAATCCTTTTTTTCTCCGACTCTTGAAATGAAAGTTACATCTGGATTTACTTCAGGTTTGATTTTTTGATATTCAGTTTCTGTTAGAGTATAAAAGTGCATAAAATCAGTTCCTTTATCCGCATTTTTTCCATTTATGAATAAAGTTCCGTTTTTGATTTCTACAATATCATTTTCCATTCCGCAAAGCCTGTGAACTCTGATATGATTCCCTAATCTTCCATTCTGATTTTTGTAACAAATAAAGTCTCCATTTTTCGGTTCAGTTAGGTTCGAAGCGACCATTTTAGAATTCAATTCTAAAGTTGGTAAATTCGATGTTGTCGGATTATTATAAACGGTAAAAACTCCTGTCCAACTCAATAATTGATATATGACGAATAAAATTCCGAGAAAGATTAAT
>CANLXL010000041.1 GCA_947495125.1 uncultured Flaviramulus sp. | reverse complement strand
CCTAAAATAACTAAAAATCAAAAAGATAGCATTTGAAAATTGCTTAACTTAATGACATTGAACGAGCGCTAGCGGGGATTAAAAAATAAGAAAATGACGTTACAAAAAATAGCAATAATCGTTTCGGTACTATTATTTAACTATAGTGGTTCTTCTCAAAATAAGAATACCTATACAACAGAGGCAAAAAATAATATTTATAATAATTCTTTAAACTTGTTTTTAGAAACATTAGAAGAGTCTATTCTTTCACAAAAAGAAAAAGATACTGTTGTTTTTAATGAAATGAATGCTTTTTTCAAGGACATGCATATTTTAAAATCGGAATATACAAGCAATCATTTATTGAATCAGAATAATAAAAGGATTAAATTTTTGCAAGATGAAAGCGAGTTAAAAAAACTTTTAAATAATAATTCTCCTCAAAAAGTATTAAAAATTGTTCCTCTTAGAAATGATAAAGACATATTCTTTGTTAACATAATAATATATAACGCCTATTTTGCAAACGGAGTTATCGAACTTGCTAATCTAACAGGCGCTTCTATTGAATATAAATTTGATTGCGATTTAAATGGATTATTAGTCCTAACTAGTAACCCCGCCACTCATAGCTATGAATCGAATTAGTAGTGGCTATTATTTATAAAAGAAACTTAATAAAAAAAACACCTTCGGGTGTTTTTTTTATTACATAGCACTAATTTTAGAAGCCTTTATAAAATGGTCAACCGTAGTTAAAAGACCCCGCTAGCGCTCGACCAATGTCATTAAGTTAAGCAATTTTCAAATGCTATCTTTTTGATTTTTAGTTATTTTAGG
>CANLXL010000040.1 GCA_947495125.1 uncultured Flaviramulus sp. | reverse complement strand
AGGTAGCTTTTGTATTTTAGAGGTGATCTAGTAGAAAAATATCATGGGCACTCGTTGCAAACGAGCGCTACGGGGGATGACCAAGATGGTACAGATTATACAGGAGCATTAGGCTCTGGAGAAGAGGGAAATGCTTTTGAAATAGCAGCCTATGGAAAAGTTATTGGTAAAAAAGAATCTAAAGATTTAATTAAGAAATATTTAGAGGAAAACAAAAAACAAGAAGCGGAAAATAAAAAGAAATCAGAAGGGTTTAATACTTTAATTAATAATTTTGATAATTTAGAAGAGGGCAAGTATGTGTGGAATGGCAGTGCTTGGGTACAAAAATAATAAATTAAAATATAATAGAAAATGAGATATTTAATTATATTGTTAGTTTTGGTTTCTTGCCAAAACAAAACAAAAACCAGTACAGCAAACACAAGTATAAAAGCTTGTTCTGATACTGTGAAATACACCAATCTAATATTGAAAAGCGTTAATCTTCCAGAGTTACAACAATACTATAAAGTACAAGACAATTTTAATCAGAAAGAATTGGTAATATTAAATGATAATGAGCATTTAAATAATATTAAAGATTTAAATAAATTTGATAAACCAATTAAGTTATTGAGTTCTGATAAGATAGAACAAGATGGAATAAAAGCATATTTGGAGTATAAAGAAATTAATATCAAAAATGATACAGCCAAAATTTACTATAGATATGATATTCAAGGAATAGGAATAAAATCATCTTATTTTTTGAGAGACTCTGAGTGGCATCTTATAGAATCAGATTTATGGGAAAACTAAAAACTACCCCGCTAGCGCTCGACTGTGTCGGGTGCCGTATTGAGTAAGAAAATAAATAAAAGCTATTTTAAGAAATTAAGGTA
>CANLXL010000039.1 GCA_947495125.1 uncultured Flaviramulus sp. | reverse complement strand
GTATCGTCAATGTTAATAGTATGAATGATATCCACACTAGTATTGTTACACTCATCAGTAACGGTATATGTTCTTGTTAATACAATCGGACAAGAACCGGAAGCACTATCTGAGCTACTTACGGTAATGTTAGCGTCTGTAGAACAAGCATCTGTAATGGTTAGGTTACCAGTTAAAGCTTCCAGATCTGCCACTGTAGTTACTGCACTAGGTGCATCACTAACAGCGCATCCTTCAATATCAGAAGTTGTGATACTACCTGCAACAACAGGAGCTGTAGTATCATTTATATTGATAGTTTGAACATAAGTCGCATCGTTACCACATAAATCTGTAATGGTATATGTTCTGGTAATCACGATAGGACATGTGCCAGAGGCACTATCCGAACTGCTAACCGTTAGGCTTGCATCGTCGGTACAATTATCTTCAATATCCAGTCCAAGTGCTTCAAGAGCCGCAACGGTATTTACCGGCGCTGTTACATCCGCAATAGTACATCCTTCTACGTTAGACACAGGAATGTCACCAGAAATACTTGGGTCTATATCATCATTAACAATGATGAGTTGTGTACATTCAGAAGCGTTTCCATCAATATCTGAGATGGTATATACTCTGCTTATTGTTTCCGGACATGTATTGTTATCACTTGTTTGGCTTACTAATGCGAAAGTAGTTTCATCTATTCCATTGTTATCTGTTGCGGAACCACCTGCAGCTACAAATTCATTATAGTCTGCATAGGCAGGAGGAACTAAATCAATACAGCTAACGGTAATTGTAGGTGGACAATTTATTTCAGGAGCTTCTTCATCGTTAACAGTAACAGTAAAAGAACATTGTGTTGTATTGCCACAGTCATCTGTAGCGGTATACGTTACCGTTGTAGTTCC
>CANLXL010000038.1 GCA_947495125.1 uncultured Flaviramulus sp. | reverse complement strand
TTTACAAGATTAGAGCGGGATGGTACCCCCTATTCAGGCGATAAGGATATGTGGATGATAAGCAGACAAATTTGGATGTTTAGTCATTTGTATAAGCATTATCAGCCTAATGAAAAATGGAAACAAATTGCTAAACACGGGATGGATTTTATGCTGAAATATGCCCTCAAAGAAGATAAAAAAATCTATTTCAGGCTAGATCGGGAGGGCCAGCCCATATCCTCGGTTCTAAGTATGTACACAGAAGTTTTTGCTTCCATTGCCGTAGCCGAATACGCGGGCATATCCGGGGATAAATTATTAAAGGAAAGAGCGCTGAACATGTACAAGTTCTTAACATCCAGATTAGGAGAGCCTTCCGATACACCACTATTAGGATATCCGCTTCACCGGGAACTTCACGTTCACAGTCATGACATGTGCCGTATGACGGTGGCAAAAGTCTATAACGATCTATGGCCGTCGGAGTGGTTTAAAGAGGATATGCAACTATCCATAGATTCCATACTGAAAAGGCATTGGAAACCTGATAAAAAATATTTTCTGGAAAACACCGCCATGGATGGCTCGGAAATGTTGGAGCTTCCTGAAGGGCGGTTGGTTTTACCCGGGCACGCCATTGAAAGTGCCTGGATGATAATGGAAGAGGCCATTGAAAACACAGATCAGGTTTTAATGCATACCGCTATAGATATCACACTTTCCTCATTGGAAAGAGGTTGGGACACAGAATTTGGAGGCATAAGATACATGGTCAATATAGATAACACACCAACGCATGAATTGGGAGCCGATCTTAAATTATGGTGGCCCCATGGAGAAGCTTTATATGCCTTATTGCTTTCCTGGTTTTATACGGGAAGAGATGATCTAAAAATATGGTATGATAAAGTACATGAATATACCTTTTCAAAGTTCCCTGACAAAGAACATGGCGAATGGTATGGTTACCTGAATCGTGATGGAAGCCCTGTGTGGACTGCAAAAGCCAATGGCTGGAAGGGGTTTTTTCATGTACCCAGAATTTTGTTTCGAT
>CANLXL010000037.1 GCA_947495125.1 uncultured Flaviramulus sp. | reverse complement strand
GGACTTTCTATCTGTGTTTTATTTGCTAACTTTAGTGCTTAAAACACGCAACAAATCTTACACAAACACGTTGTAGCACATTTGAGAAATGACTAACGAAATTCCAAAATATATAGGAGACCTTTTAGAAAGGTATGAAAAAGGAGAGCGTGAATTTCCAAACTGTGACTTTGAAGAACACGAAAATCTTCAACATTTGACTTTGGACCATTCAAATCTTCAAGGCTCTACATTTTTTTAGTGCAGATTTTACTGGAACGAGTTTTCGGAATTCTAATTTAAAAAACTGCGGATTCAAATGCTGTAAATTTGATAATGTTGACTTTACAAATGCTGACTTAAGTGGAAGTCTTTTAAGTGGAGCAGAATTTATTGATTGTAAATTTTCGAACACTAAATTTGACGGAGCTGACTGGTATGGACATACAATTACAACTGACGAATTTATGAATAGAGTGATTAAACAAAAACAATGAATCCGAAAACGACTGACTTCCTTTTTGGATGTAAGAATCTATATAATTTATCAATCCATCCTTTTGACTTTGATAAATCTGACCGAAATGAATATAAGCAACTGATTGAACTCGGAAAGGAAATAATTACTAAAGATGGAATTCAAAGTTTCGCTGGATTTATTTCTGAATATCAATATCGTGTCGGAATTTGGTCGTCTATGATTGCTTTGGAATTTGGAAAACCTGACAAAAATGAGATATTAATTATTAGCGGAACTAAAACTATATTTTCCGCTTGCTTGGAAAAAATTGAACAGAACGAAATAAATGAATTGCCGACTGAAATTATTGAAAACAAAAAAAGTTGGATTGAAAAAATAAAAACGTGCTACAACACCGTATAAAATTAATTGCTAGTACAGGCTTGCTTACGAAAATCCTCGCGGATTTTCTATTCGGTTTGTATTTGCTAAATTAGTTGCTTAAACAACGCAACTAATCTTATACAAAACCGTTGCCATCAATACCGAAAAACCGACGAACTAAATGATAAACAAATTTTTAAATGCTAAACATTGGCAATTATTCACTTTAATGTTCGGAATTCCGATTTTATTACAAATAGTCGCTATGATAACAATGTTTGCGAATATTGACTCAAACGGAAATCCTGACCAAACAGGAATGTTGAATATGATGAAATTATTTCCAATTATGATGTTCCTTTATGTTGGACTTTTTTTTGGCTGGTTTTGGTCAATTGGAATAGGATTACAGAAATATATTCCAACTGACATTAAAATGAAAATTAAAAAATTTAAAATATTCTTCTTTATTCCTCTGAC
>CANLXL010000036.1 GCA_947495125.1 uncultured Flaviramulus sp. | reverse complement strand
CAATGTCATTAAGTTAAGCAATTTTCAAATGCTATCTTTTTGATTTTTAGTTATTTTAGGTTTCGTTCTTGATCGATATTTACCTGGTTTTCTGGAAAAAGAGCGATTAGGTCTTATAGGTATCTGATGTTCTAAAAATAACTTTTTTAGTTCAAGAACAACTTTTTCCATGGAATCTTGGGTTAAGAACAGTTCTAGTACTCGGTTTTTTAAAAAGCCATATGAGAGATTAGTATTGATCTTATAATTATACTTTCGGCACTTATTTTGTTGCTCTAAATCTTCTTCTAACTCACTTTCTATAAGAGTTTGGATATTGCTAATAAATAAAGCTGCGTAGAAGTCTTGTAATATGCTTTGATTGGAATAACCTGAAAAATGCTCCACTTTTAGCTTGTTTTTCAACTCATCATAAAACGTTTCAACTCCCCACCTTTTGCTATAAAGCTCTTTAAAAACCTTGCTCGAGTATTCTCGATCATCTAGTAACGATGTCATTAGAATTTCAACGCCTCCTTTGGGTAATTCTATTCTGATTAACCGAACTCTAATAGGTGTATTTTTTGTATAGGGTTTATCTGATAGCTTAGTATTTTTACCGGGGTAAATGTTTACAATTTCAGAGTGTTTTTTACGCTTCTCAAAATCAATGATAGTCTGACTAAAATTAACTTTAACCCGAATTAAATAGTCTATCTTTCTTTGAATGTGATGATCAATAAAATTGTAAGACGGATAGCCTCTATCATAAATTAATAAATCTCCTTTTTTGCAATACAACAAATGCTTAAGAGCCAATTCTCGTTCTCCTTGTTTTAGCGGTGCTAGCTTTGCATCTATAACATAATTATTCTCCACATCATAAAGCACAGAACACCTGGCTTGCACAATAGTTGTTGATGATTGGTTTTTGGTTTCTCCATAAATGGCTTTTAATTCTTTTGTTATTGGCAATGTAATTCTTGAGCCATCTATAGCTAAAAGCCTAAAGCCTTTCCAAGTTTTTATTGCAGATTCATTGTCTGTATAAAATTCTTTAATTAAGCTTTGCGAAAGATGCTTGAATACCTCTGGCTTGATTTTCTTTCGAGCCTGAACAAAAGCACTTTTAGTAAACCTTTCAGAAGTCCTTCTATCAAGAAAATTTATAAAATTCTCAATCTCAACTGCTAGACTTTTTCTTATCATATTAATCATAAACAGCAAGATATGAGAAAATGTTTGTTTTCGAGTTCTGGTAAAGTGGTTTTTTGAAACTCTAAACTCATGTTTTAAGGCTTCACTGAATAACTCCATTTTTACTTTTTCCAAAATAAAAACAGCAGTTTTTTTTCAAGATATTAAATGTTTGATTATTAGTATAATATACGAATTTAATTTCAAAAAA
>CANLXL010000035.1 GCA_947495125.1 uncultured Flaviramulus sp. | reverse complement strand
TGTCTAGTCCTAAATAACCGATACATATTATTAAAGGATTAAATTTATTAATTAAAGCTGAACAATCATATGATTGTTCAGCTTTTTTGATTTGTATTGTTTTCGTTTCAATTTGTTTTGAGCGTGCATTTGTACTGGTGTCAACATATGATTAGATAAATGTGGTCTTATATTATTGTATATTCTTATCGCATCCTCGATTAGTTTTTTCTTGACATCAAAGTTCTTGATACTTCTAGCTATATCAAACTCTTGCTTTAAAATTCCATTTATTCTCTCTGCTATTGCATTTTCGTAAGGATCATATTTTTCAGTCATACTTGGACTAATACCGTTATCTTTTAATAGTTTTTGATAATCATTTGAACAATATTGTAATCCTCTATCTGAGTGGTGTATCAAAGGATAGTTTCTAACCTCTCGATTATCCATCGCCATTTCTAAAGCTTGTAATGAGCCATCTACTGACAAGGATTTAGATACATTATAACCCACTATTCTCTTTGAATATGCATCTGTTATTAATGCTAGATAAGATGGGTTTATTCTATTGCCTACATATGTAATATCGCTTACCCATACAGCATCTGGCTTCTCTATTTCTAATGTACTTACTAAATTTTTATGCTTTCTAAAGCGGTGGTGTGAGTTTGTTGTTATCTGGTAACGCCTCTTAGGTTGTATGAGCATATGATTCGCCTTTAGTATTCTAAAGAGTTTATCTCTGCCTACCTTTAAAAGTGATAACTGGTCTTTGAGTAAAAAATATAATTTCCTACCTCCCAACCTAGGCATAGTCATACGCATTTCACATACCAGCGCTATTACCTTTTGGGCAATAGATTGTTTGTGTAATTTTGATCGTATTAATCTATAGTAAACCTGCCTGTTTACCCCGAGCAAATCACAGGTAGAAACTAACGTTTCTTTGTGCTCTTCTTTGAAGAGGTCGATGAGTCGGGTGAGTAATTTTTTCTGATATCAATCTTATATTCCTTCTCCGCTAAATCTACCAACATATCAAATATGATTGACTTCTTATCAGCACGTTCGGCCAAATGTTCAGCTCTTGCCTTTTGCTTTTCAAGCAGTTTCACTTTAGCCTCTAGTTCGAGGATTTTCTGTTCAGGTGTTTTTGCCACTGTTTCTTTAGATAGGTTGTCCCAATCAAAAGTACCATATTTTCTTAACCATTGCGTGATGGTAGAACGAGCTTGTATACCATACTTATGACAAGCTTCTAATCTACCGAGTTGACCAGATTCTATTTCTCCTACAACTTGTAGCTTAAAAGAAATCGAATAATCTTTTTGAGTACGTTTTACATACCCTGAATTTGTTGATGTTTTCATTACACTAAGGTTTTAGTGTATCGCTATTTCAGGACGGGACA
>CANLXL010000034.1 GCA_947495125.1 uncultured Flaviramulus sp. | reverse complement strand
ACTGGAGCTGAAAGGGAGTACGAAATGACTAAAACTCCCTTTCTCCAGCGACACTAACTCAAAAAAGTGTTATCGTAAAATCTATGAATAAATGTTATATACCATGAATTCATAGTTTTTTAATTTTCCAATAAGCTTCAATATCCTCGAGACTTTTCCCTTTGGTTTCGGGAATTATTTTATAAAAGAAAATGGTAGCGACCAGGCAAAATCCTGCAAAGACAAAAAAACCTGCTCCCATACCTATTTGGGTTACAAACCATGGGAATATAAATGCCGTACCAAAATTGGTAGCCCAATTTGCAAAGGTGGCAAGAGACATGGCACGTCCCCTGATTCGTGTAGGGTATATTTCACCTAATAGAACCCAGATCACAGCATTTATAGAAAATGCCAAACTGGCCATATAAACGCATAACATGATAAGTATGGCAATACCGCTAACTCCCGATGATGAAAACAAAATTCCTATGATCAGCAGGGAGATACATACCGAAGCCATCCCTCCAATGAGCAAGGGCCTGCGCCCCCAACTATCGATTTTCCATAAAGCCAATAATGTAAAAATCAAATTGATGAGCCCTATGGCTACTTGAAATTTTAAGGCATTATCAAAGGCGAATCCCGCTTTTTCTAAGATATCGGGACCATAGTATACGATAATATTAACCCCTGTAAACTGTCCGAAAACCGACAGGCCTATCCCGGCAATCAAGGCAACCTTAAGACCCGGTTTAAATAGTTCTTTGATGGAACCCTTTTTTTCTTTTAGAGATTCATGAATGGCCTTTAGTTCTAAAGCGGCCGTTTGTCTGCCACTAATTTTCTCCAAAATCCTTTTGGCCTGATCCTCCCGCTGCTCTTTAGCCAGCCATCGAGGGCTCTCAGGAATGATCAACAACAACAAAAAGAACAGCACTGCCGGTATGATTTCTGCTCCGAACATGCCACGCCAGACTTCCGTTATCAATACTTTATTAAAGACTTCAATGTTGTAAAAACTATCTGTGTGATTTTCAGAGAAGTCCAGTAACCACCAATTAGAAAGATAAGCCAATAAAATACCGACTACTAAGGATAATTGGTATAGCGCTACCAAACGCCCTCTGACCTTTGGAGGGGAGAACTCCGATATGTATAATGGTGCTATGACCGAGGCAATACCAATACCAAGGCCGCCTACTAATCTAGCCGGAATTAACAAAGCAAATGTTGGAGGAATTGCAGAACCCAGGGCAGATACAAAAAACAGTATAGCTGATAGAATGAGTACGGGCCTTCGACCATACTTGTCGGCTAGCATTCCGGCGACAAAAGCGCCTATAATGGCTCCAATAAGGGCGGAGCTTCCAAACCATCCAACGGCTATTTTATCCAACTCAAACTGGGTTTCTACCATGCTCACCGTTCCTGAAATAACAGCGGTGTCGAAACCAAAAAGGACACCTCCCAGGGATGCTACAAAACATACCAATCCCAGAAAACGAATACTACCTTTGTCCGTGCTCACCATATTTATTTTTTTTCATTGAATGACTAAGTTCTAAGTTATTGATTTTTATGGTTTTCTAATAGCTGATAG
>CANLXL010000033.1 GCA_947495125.1 uncultured Flaviramulus sp. | reverse complement strand
CTTTTTTCTATCCATTGGTAATGGTTAATCATCCAAATTAGAGGATAGCATTGTACCATAACAACATTAAACAGTACTCTAATGGGTGCTGTTTTTTTTTGAATTGATTTTGGTTATTTGTGTTGCTTTATATTGTTATTATATATAATAACTTAACAACCAAAGCTAAGTTACATAATGCGCAGTTATAGTACTAAAGTAGCTATAACGGACATTATGCAAAATAGCAGAATTATATGGAGTTTAAGACTCCTTATAGTTCTGCAAAAATTTTAGATTATATTAAGGTACAAAGTACAGGGTTTCGTTTATATCGTGACCATTTTATGTCCCCTTTTAATGAAAATCGCATTTTATTTTCATTAGATAGAACAACAACACCTAAGGTAAAATTTACCTTAAAAGGAATAGGCTATGGAGTTTCTTTAGTAACGTCTGGTACAATTGAAAAGGATTACAGAAGTGGTAACATTAATAGATATCAAAGAAATTATGGACATTTTTTAAATCTTTGGGGTACTTTTGTACCAGCTCAAGCATCAATAGGTATTGCGGGTGGAGATTATATAGGAACAAAATATCATTATAAATTTACTAATCAAGTAGTAAATGAGGATGCATTTCTAAATAAATTGGCGGTATGGATGTTAGAATCAGTGGGTTTAGATTCAGGTAGCACAAGAAAATAATTTTAAAACATATAATATAAAATGAAGATTTTTCATGTATTCTTTGATACATTAGGACAAAATATATTTAAACTATCATCTACTTTTTATCATAGTAATAACGATAATGAAAATAAAGAAATAGCAAAAATTCAAACAATTATTATATTGAGTGGATTCCAATTCATTAACATATATTATGTTTTAATAGACCCCTTATTAATAAGATATTTTTGTATAAATACTCCATTGTATATAATAATTGGCGGGATAGTTTTGCTATTATTGTTGAATTATAGAAGATATATATATAATGGGAAATTAGATATACTTACAAAACCTCTTTTTTTTAACAATAAAGTTGTGACGTATTTAATAATTATATTATACTTCATAATTAGTATTTATTTATTTATAATTTCAGGAGATTATGTAAGAAATATTTATTTAAATAACTGTAGGTAAGATTAGGGGTCATCGTCCAAATTAGTGGTTAGTTATTTTAATAACTTTAACTAATTGGTAATCAAACAAAAACAATAATTTAATTAAAAAAACAGGTGTACTTATGGTATGTCTGTTTTGGTTTTGTAGCCTATGTTTTTGATGTCAATTTGGTTATTTGTGTTATTGTTGAGTAATGAAAATAATCAAATTGAAGTTGAAAAATTAGAGTGTTGTAATTAATACAAAATACTATACTTGTTTTAATGTACTTTCCCCGCTGCCGCACGAATCCTTTCGTGTGGTACCATAAAAACAACTCAAAAAAGAACAAAGCTATCTATATATAGGATAGCTTTGTTTTTAACGATAAGACCAATTATTACATTATAAAAGACCTTCCGTGCCATAGTTATATATTTAACTATGAGTCGAAATTATAAGTTTGGTAACCCGGAAGGATTATACTTTGTTAGCTTCTCGGTAGTCTATTGGTTAGACGTATTTACAAGAAATAGCTATAAAGACATTCTTTTAGAAAGTTTAACATTTTGCCAAGAGCAAAAAGGAATGGAAATAGTGGCTTGGTGCATCATGACCAGTCATATTCATCTGGTATTTCGGAGTGTCAAAGGACAAAAACCAGAATTACTTTTAGGAGATTTTAAGAGATTTACCAGCCGGGCGTTAGTCAAAGCCATTAAAGATAACCAGAGAGAAAGCAGAAAAGAATTTTTATTAGAGCAGTTTAAGAAAGCAGCGGTAACTTCTTCGAACGTCAGACATCATCAATTTTGGAGGCATGATAACAGGCCTATTGAATTATGGAGTAATCGGGTCATTGAGCAGAAAGTAAACTACATTCATCAAAATCCGGTTGAAGCCGGTTTAGTATATAAACCAGAAGATTATGTATATAGTAGTGCTATGGACTATGCAGGAGAACAAGGGTTATTAGATAATATTATTGTTTTTCGGATGTATCATTAATTTAGTTAATTTAACCACACGAAAGGATTCGTGCGGTAGCGGAGAAAGGATTCGTGCGGTAGCGGAGACATATAATCATATACAAAAACTTATAAGAAGGAAAAAATATCCGGCAATGAGAGGCCGTCATAAAAATTAAAATTATGAAATTTAAAAGTAGAATATTAATCGTGTTTATTATTTTGTTTATTGGAACCAAAGGTTTTACGCAGGATAATTTAAAAAACGTTGAGGCAACTTCCTTAAACTATAAAGACAAAAGATATGGAATTAAGGATCTCAACTTATTAATATATCCGAGTATCAAAAAGGTTAGAGATAATTTGCTAAGTCAAAGTAAATCAAAAAAATGTAAGGTTTATATCAAACTAAAGATTAAACCTAGTTTGAAGATGCTTACTAAAGAAAAAATTCAATCAGATTGCAAATTTCAAGAACAGTTTGATTATAAATATTTTATACTAAATGATTTAAACATTTATGTAACTTCTATTGATTCAAATGAAGAGTTTGTGGAAATGACCATTCCAATACATATTTATAAAGATAACAGTCCAAACTAGTAGCAGATAAACATTAAACAGTACTGTAACAGGTGCTGTTTTTTTTATTGTGATAATTTTTGAAGTGAGTTTGGTTATTTGTGTTGCTTTATATTGTTATTATATATAATAATTTAACAACCAAAGCTAAGTTACATAATGCGTAGTTATAGTACTAAAGTAGCTATAACGGACATTATGCAAAATAGCCCCGCTAGCGCTCGACTGTGTCGGGTGCCGTATTGAGTAAGAAAATAAATAAAAGCTATTTTAAGAAATTAAGGT
>CANLXL010000032.1 GCA_947495125.1 uncultured Flaviramulus sp. | reverse complement strand
TAATTCAGCAATTACAATAATTATCAAAATAATTGCTAAAATGTCTTTAGTTCTCTGTTTCATCAAATGTTTGCCAATGGTCTTGTGTAAGAATAGTGCGTCTTTGAGGGCGACTGATTTTCCGAAGGAAAATCGGAAGCAAGCAAATGCGCACAGACTTAAGGTTAAATAATAAACTTACGCATTATTTTTACACATTGTTGGCATTTCGTTATTTTATTCAAAATCATAAACAGTCACTTTTATATTTCTCTCTATTAACTCTTTCTGGATAATTTGTTCTATTGTATTCCAGTTTCCACCAGCAAGTCCACAACCAATTCTCGGCATATGAACTGAGTAACCATTTTTTTCAGAATAATCAGCTACTTTCAATAAACACTTTTCAACAGCTTCATATCGGATAGGGGTTTGTCCTTTCAATTTTTTAATTTTATGTTGTCCAATCATATTAGCAATTGATAAGTCAGAATCTAAGTCGATAAATTGAACTTCTCCTAATTCAAAGTTCTGTTGTGATTTAAACCATTCACGATATTTCTGTTCAGGTTTTTTCCATTTTTTAGATATTGCCAAGACAAATCCTTTCCCCCAGCCACCAATATCATTACAGATATGAACAATCAATTTTTTGTCATTTCCTATTGGGCTTGTTGCATCTCCTTTTATGTAGCTTATCGATTCCAATTTTCCTCAAATTCATTTTTAGAGCATTCTATACCATCAAACTCAGATAAATCAAACTTTCCTTCACCTAATCCGCCAAATTCGTCTTCTAATTTGTTTTCTGAGTATTTTAAGATTTTTCCATTATCAAATATTGTAACCTGTCTATTGTAATAATTATCTTCTCCAATTTCTATATACCATAATGAAAATCCCCAACTATCAAATTGGTCGCCGCGAGATTCATTCCATTTATATTTATAGTATTTCATTTTGAGTATTATCGGTGGTTTTAATGAATGCCAACGTTTATGTATAAGATTAGTGCGGTTTTGTGAGCGAGGATTTTCCGCAGGAAAATCAGATGTAGCAAAACAGGACTAATCGTTGGTTTAAGCACAGAACCAAGCATTAATTTTATACTTTGTTGTAGCCAGTTATTTTCTAGTTTAATAATTTTGATAAAATTTTAGTTTCAGTGTTTCTAGCATCGGATTGCATTTGAGTTAACTTAGTTAACGCAGCAACTAATGGAAAGCCTTTATAATTGTATTCTAACCAAGTATAGGTGTCGCCATATCTGTTAACCACATCTTTAGTGCTAAATTTTTTACAAATATCTTGAACAATATTTTCCATAGACTTTATGTCTTTAAGTGATTGTGTTATACTATCTCTATAAGTATTAATGGTATTTAAAAATCCCTGTCCTTTTGGCGTAATTGTATTCCCGCTAAAGAAAGCCTCGTCTAAAAAATATGATTTATCCATAGATTCATAATCTGTGGGGTCATTAATAGAGCTTTTCATTTCAGACTTAAGGTTCTGTATTTGGATGTTAAATGTTTCTGTGATTTTTATTATTTGTTTTACTTTTATTAAATTATCAGTTTCTTCAGTGTATTCATCTATATTTTTTAGCAGGTATTCCCGCTCTTGTTCAAGACTGGTAATTTGTGAGTTTAAGTTTAAATTTATTTTTTGGAATTTTTCTTGTATTTCAACTGTACTATAGTACGAATAAATTAAAGCTTTGATTTCTTTTTCTCCATATTTGTTAGTTGCTTGTTTATAAGATAAGGTTAATATTTCACGAAAATCATTTGCATTTTTGTCTCCTTCTGTAGCCATTTCTGAAATCATTTTATTTAATTCAGAATTTTCTATAAAATAATTCTGCATTTTCAAATAATCAGATTCCGAATATTGAATGGAATCCATTTTTTGATAAATTTGGTTTATTTCCAAGCTGTCATTTTCTTTTAAGCTATTGGTGTTTTGAGAAATCACATAGCTACTTGTCAATAATATAAATGTCAATATAATATTCTTCATTTTCTTTTTTCCGAGTAGGCAAGAACCAAGCAATTATTTTTACACTTTGTTAGCAAACGTTTTTTTTTATAATCTATGTACAATTTCAGTTATAATAAGGCGCTTTATGAAATAATTGTCAAAATCTAAATCCGAAATTAACATCTCATAAGCGATTCCTCTTTGGTCTAATATTCCAGCCGCTTGAGTCATTTCAAGATATTTTTCGACAAATTTTTCTTTTTTAGAAACTGACCTTAAAGCTTCTCTATATCTACCAAAATGGTTTATGTCGTAATGATTTTTAAGTGTTGCAATTAAAGAATCCTCATCATGAACTTTAGGTATGGAAACTTCTGAAGTTCCAGTATCATACTTTCCTTTTAAATTCAAATATTTCCTCCTAATTCTATATTCAGTTCTGTAATTGCTTGGTATTGGCACAACCCATATGGAATCAGGTATTCCATAAACGAGTTCTTTTAATTTACTATCATTAAATTTTTTTACACTCTCATTAGATGGTCTTTCCCAATTTCCGTATGAATCCGATTCAATTTCGGTCAAATATTTTATATATGCTTTTTCAAGAGTCGAGTTCGAATATTTTTTTTGTAGATAGTTTGTTTCAAAATCAGTTACCAACCAATCAAGTGTATCACTATTCTCTTTACCTAGAATGTTTTCAAATTCCGTAATTCTTGACTTGTTAGAACAACTAAAAATAAGAAGAGTAAATATGATGGTTTTCAATACTTTCATTCGTCGGTCATATGTTTGCTAACGGTTTGTGTAAGGATAGTTGCGTGATTAAGCAACTAACTTAACAAAAATGGAACGAACCAGAGGAAAATCCGCAGGATTTTCCGAGTAGGCAAGAACCAAGCAATTATTTTTACACTTTGTTGTGCAACGTATTTTATTAAATGTTATGTATTCGTCCTTTTAGTTTTCTATTATTAAAATCAGAAACACGAGTCTGGTCTTGTCGATTAATTACTGCATAAGCAAAAATTGGAATTAGCAAAAATCCTCCAACGACATAAATCACATAATGATTCCGACTGTCAGTAAAAATTGGATTTACTAAAAAGAATATAAGTGGTGTTCCGATTAAAAAAATAAGTCCAGCACCAATTTGTGCAATTTTTGAGTGATTGGCGTACAATTCGTCAACGTGAAATTCAAAATTAGTTCCACAATTTTTACAATTCAGTTTTTTGATTTCTCCATCTTGCATTGCAAACTCAACTCGTGTGTTAGCATTTGTTCGGTAACCAATTTCATTTTTGCAATTTTTACATTTTCCGTAAACTTTCATTTAATTATGTGGTATGTATTTTAAAAATTCAATTCCGCCAATTCTACCATCTTTTAAGATATCCAAAACAATAGTTCCTTCTGTGGGATGTTCAAGTTCGATATTTTCCTCGAATTGCCATTCTGAATTTGGTTGATTAGGTCTAAATCCGCTCACAAATCTAACATACGCTTGTCTTAACCATTCTCTCCGTTCAATTTTGTCAATTTGCTCAATCAAGTCTTTTCTTTCAGGTTCTTGTTCTTTGAGAAGCTCGGTTATCCATTCTATCTTAAATGTTGATTGGCTGGTCATATGTTGTACAACGTGTATGTGTATGGTTAGTTGCGTGGTTAAGCACCTAATTTAGCAAAAATGGAACGAACCAGAGGAAATTCCG
>CANLXL010000031.1 GCA_947495125.1 uncultured Flaviramulus sp. | reverse complement strand
GATTATTATAAACGGTAAAAACTCCTGTCCAACTCAATAATTGATATATGACGAATAAAATTCCGAGAAAGATTAATGTTATTTTCAGAGGTTTCTTCATAATGTTTTACAACGTGTTTGTATAAGATTAGTTGCGTGGTTTTAGCAACTAATTTAACAAATACAAACCGAATAGAAAATCCGCGAGGATTTTCGTAGGTAAGCTTGTACTAGCAATTAATTTTATACGGTGTTGCCATTAGTTTTTTTCTTCCGCTAAACATTTTTCAATTCCCATTTTTGCATTTTCAAATTCGGGAATGTATCTTTCTTTAAAACTCATTTTTGGTTTTCGTTTATCAACTTCTATTTTAAAATCCTCGAATTCTGGCAAGTCAAACTCATAAAATGCTTTTCCATTAAATTTTGGCATATTTTCCACATATTCTTTTGCTCTAAAGCAGTTATTCGGGAATCGAGTTGTGGCATAAGAAGCTACTTGACTTCCAACGTGTCGCATTGCAGTTAAAAAAAGTATTGCTTTTTCCGTATCATTATCAAGATTTAGATTTTCCAAATCAATATTTGTTTCCGCTAAATCCATTGGTTTTTGTTTATTCAAAACATCTATGAAAATAGAGCTGTAATAAAACGCTAAAAGTTCATTCCTTGTCGGTAAGTTCTTAATTGAATTCTTAACGACCTTTTTAGTTGATAGTCTTTTTAGTCCAACGTGTGGACCATTAAATGAATTCCATTTTAGTTTAGTATTCAGATAATGAGCAACGAGAGTATTGTCAGTCGGTTTGTTTAAAAACTGATTAGAGGTTATATTGTTTTGTCTTTTGCTTAATTCAACAAAAAATTCCTTAATTTGATTTAATTCAGGTGCATTAAATTCCGAATTATTTGAAGTTCCGTTATTTTCCCAAACAGCAATTATATATTCTGGAATTATTTCATTGTATTCCACTTCATTAATTTGTCCGTAAACAGAATTAATAGAAAGAAATAATATTGCTAAAATCGGTATTTTCATAGTTTGGGTCAAATTAATGGCAACGGTTCGGCTATGGGTAGTTGCTTAAAGTACTAAAGTTAGCAAAAAGGCACAGATTGAGGGATATTCGGAGAATATTCCGATTGGCACTTACCAACCCCAAGCAATTACTTATAGCCATTGTTAGGCAACGTTATTTTGTTTTAATCGGAATCGATAATTCAATATTCGTTCCAACCGCTTTTTTATCAGCTGTTTTAGCTGGGTTAAATTTCGGTAACGCTTCTATAATATTTTTAATGGTTTTTCTTGTTTGATTTCCACCAGCTATTGAATTTAAAGTTTCTACATCTGAGACATATCCAGTTTTTGCAATTTTTACTTTGTATTTTAATATTCCTTCTTCTTTAGGTGGTTTAATGTTTTTTGTTTTTAGCTTTTCGATTACATATGAATGAATCGCTTTCATTGTACACTCAGTGATTTTTTCTTTATTTGGTTCGTTTTCACAGCCAATAAAAGACATTGGAACAAATAAAGATTCAGTTTCTTCCTTATTCGGCAGACAAACTCCTTTAATTCCTTTTTTGTTCGTTATAGCAACAAGTCCTAGTCCTTTTTTATAATAACGCTTTTCTTTTTCGCCATTAGAATATTTATTTTCAACAACGATTAGGTTTTCATAATTACAATATGGTGTCTCAAAAGCGTCGTCTATTTCGGCAACTTTTCCAGTATTCCAATTAATTCCTTTTTGTGGTCTTGCGATTAGAAGTATGCTTTCTGTCTTCTTAACCTCATTATACATAAAAATGGTGTCATTTTGATTGCGAAGTAATAAGTCATAAACAGTTCCATTTCTAAAATCCTGTTCATACTTATAATATTCCTTTCCATCAACATTAATCTTTTCAGTTACTCTCTCAACATAAAGAGCACTTCCCCAAGAGATATATTTTTCAAATCCGATTTTAAGTGGAAAATAGCTTTCGCCGAAACTTTTGTCGCAAAATTCGCTTTGTCCGAAAGTCAAAATTGGTAGAATTGCTAATAATAAAAATATTGTTCTTTTCATTCGTTGATTTGGTTTTAATGTTGCCTAACGGTTACGTATATGAAATGTTGCGTGGTTTGTGTGCGAGGATTTTCCGAAGGAAAATCAGAAGCTAGCAAACAAAGCAACTACCATTGGTTGAGCTAAAAGTAGCAATTTTTTATATACTTTGTTGGCGGTAGTACTTTATTTTTAAGATTTTTATTACGCAATAAAAACGCATCGAGGCTCAGTCCGTCGCAACAGTTGCGGAGTGCTTGGAATCAGTCAGAAGTTTTGGGTATGAGTGAGGTCAGTCGCACGTCCGAGTTGCGCTTTGCTATGGTCAGAAATCAGTTGTTTTAGGTACTTAGAATTCTTTTTTAGAATGCCTTTTTTATTTTTTTGAGTTGAGTGAGCGTATTACCGCCAACGTTTATGTATAAGAATAGTGCGGTTTTGTATGCGAGGATTTTCCGCAGGAAAATCAGACGTAATAAAAGTGCACGGACTCTTGATTAAGCACTAAACTAAGCATTATTTTTATACGGTGTTACCACACGTATTTATTCAGTTTTTTGTTCCGTTAAATATTCAAAACTCTGTTCGAAATATTTATTCATTGATTTATTTAAATACTGACTGTAATCAGTTTTTTCATTCCTTTCTTTAGATAACCAAGCCATTGTATAAGCTATTATCTGTTCGGGCAAATAACCTTGGCTGCTCGATTGCCAACCAAATCCACCATTTGCATTAAATGACGAAAAAATAAATCGAGAATTGCCAATAAAAATTCCAAATCCATAAGTTATTGCGGTAAAGTCAGTCAGAAATTCGTCATTTTCTTCTATTCGATTTTCTCCCAATAAAATCTGGTGAGACAATTCGTGAGAAATTGTTGCTATTAATGAAATAGGATTTTTTAATTGACCTCTTTCGATTGATATTTTTATTTCATTTTCCGTTTGCTGATAAGTTCCACTTGCACTATTCCAACTTCCATTTATATCTGCTGGTGTTGTCAATATTGTTCCGTCAGCCATTTCAATTGGTTGGTCAGAGAAGAATTCGAGTTTTATTTCAGTATCTCGAATATTCATTAGTTCCATTGTCCGTTTGAGTATGAATTCCGCATCTTTTTCAGTTCCGTCAAAAGTTCTGTCGTAGAAATCTTTAGTTGGTGTTACAGTTCGGATTTCCATAAAATGCTCTTCGCCAAATTCAGTTCGCAACCAATTCAGGTCTTCGTCAACCCAAACTTTGTCTTCTTTGGTAATCGGTAATTTTTTCTTTTTATTCCAGAACATTATTGGTTGGTCATATGTGTGGTAACGGTCTCGTATAACCGTCAGTTACGGGTTAGTGTGCGTTAATTTTCGGTTGAGCACAGACGTTAGCAATTCCGAGTGGATTCGGACGTAGTCGAATCCGCCGTAATTGCGGTTATACATTGTTGTAGCCATTTTTTTTATTCAATTGTTCAATCATCATCATTATATTCCATAACGAGAATAAATCACTTCCTTTTTTCGTGAGGAAAATAGTATCCTTTCCCTTAAAATCAGTAATTAACAATTTAGATTCATTCCGTTTTTTTATTTTCTTTAGTTTGGTCTCTCCAGCTTCTGCTTTTTCGAAATATTTTTTCCGATTTTTAGAATCAACATCTTTTATAGAATTCAATTCGACAGAGTTATAATTAGCTCCATCAAAACCGATAATTTGTTTAGTTCCAATTGCTGTCCAGTATTTTTTTGAATCGGTAAATAACAAGATTAATTTTCCACAATCATTCTCATTGAAATGAGTCAAATATTCCGCTTTTTTATCATCTGTTAAGTTTTCAAATAAAAGAACATTTTTATTTGGCAAATCGTGTTTTGTAGCACGCCATTTAATTCTATTTTCAATAAACTCTTCTGTTTTCTCCATTTGGTTAAATTGGCTACAACGTGTTTGTGTAAGATTTGTTGCGTGTTTTAAGCACTAAAGTTAGCAAATAAAACACAGATAGAAAGTCC
>CANLXL010000030.1 GCA_947495125.1 uncultured Flaviramulus sp. | reverse complement strand
ATCCTCGCGGATTTTCTATTTGGTTTGTATTTGCTAAATTAGTTGCTTAAACACGCCACTAATCATACAAAACCGTTCTACGCAATTTAACCGAACCATTGAAAATTGAACTTAAAAGAAAAAATATCGAGTTGGATTAATCCAAAAAAAGAAATTGATTTTGATAATCGAGAATTTGAATTCTGTATTGTCGGAAATATAATTGATGAACATTTTTGGGGAATGGAAAAAGAAATAAAAAAAGGTAGCAAACAATTTAGACCTGGAGCAAAAGTATATTGTATTCCTGAATTTGGCGGAACTGCTCACGAATCAATACGTGTGTTAGGAAAACCTAGAAAACAAAAACGACTGATAAATATTATAATAAGAACATATCTGATTAAAGACTTTAGAATACAGAAAGTTTATAATCCAAGAATTCAATCGGAAATTGGAAGTCATCATTTTTATTGGACAAATAGACGTTCCAAATCTGAAATGAAAGATCTGAATAAAATGGTTGACTACTTGAATACGTTGACTAAAGAAATAGAATAAAAACTACGTAGAACAACGTGTATAATTCATTGCTAGTATTCGCCTACTTACGAAAATCCTCGCGGATTTTCTATTCGGTTTGTATTTGCTAATTTAGTTGCTCAAACACGCAACGAAATCATACACAACACCGTTGTGCTTAATGCTGAAAAAGAAATCAAAAGAACAATTTCAGAAAAATGAAAAAATGGATTTTTAAAATATTCGGTATAATAATCGGAATTGTTTTGATTTTAGGTTTTTACAGTAATTCTTCGTCTTTTATTGAAAAACAAGACTGGAAATACGCTGGAGGAACACACCTTGGAGATTGGTTAGCAAAAAACTCTTTTGAAATTAACAATAGAATAATTGAAACAAATCAAGGAAAAGCAAAGGTGATTTTCTGTTATGGTAAAAAATTAATAATAGAAAATCTTGAAACTAAAGAAAAAGGATTTTACATAAACAAAAGCTGAATTAAATGATTTTACTTTTTATAATCGGAATTTCTTTAATTCAATTTGGATTGTATTATTTGAATGATAAATACAAAACTAAACTTCCGAATTTTATAATTCTATTGACTTTACTAATCTGTTACTTTTTTGTTTTTCCAAAATTCTTTTACCCAGAACCAAGAACAGACGGAATTAATTGCGGAATGCCAATACTTGGAATAACACTCGGATTTTGGATTTTCGGAACAATAGCAGGAATTGCGACACACATAGTTTGGAAAATAAAAAACCGAAAAAGCACTAAAGCACAACAATGGCTATAATTAATACGGGTTTTGGTGCTTAACCCAAAGTTTAGGTACATTTATGAAGTTCGCCAAATCTTTTGATTTGGCTTTAAAAATGAAAAAGATAAAACAAAATAAAAAGTTTTGGCTAAGTGCTTAATCGAAAGTTTACTACTTTTAATTCCCGTACTAACCATAGCCTCACCGTTGTGCTTAATTAAAAACAGAACTAAAATTGACATTAGGAATATTTAAAAATTTTTGGGATAATCAACCAAATCATCTACCGTTTTTGAATTTAATAATTGATTTATCCGACACAAAAACTTTCAACCTTGGAAAATCTCTAAGATTGGTAGATAAAATCATTTCTGAAAGCTCAACCGAGGATATTTATAATGACACTAAATCAATGCTCACTGAATTGAATTGGCGACCACACTTAGTAGCATTTATTACGATTCTAAAATTAGAAAAAATTGACCAACAAAAATTTATTGGTTATTTATGGAAACGCCTTTGCTTGGGAACTTGGGTAAGCCCTCAACTCTTAGTCACATTATCTAAAATTGACTTTAATTTTAAGGAAAAATCGGAACTAATACTTGAAGACAATATTGGACTTAGCAAATTCAGAGAAAATTATCTAACCAAACAAGAATTATCGGAAAGAAAATTTAATTATGAGATGACTGACAACAAAATACTAAACTCACTTAGGTATTTAACAGGTGAAAAAGTCTTAACAGAAATTGATGATGATAATGGAGCAGATATTGCTCAAAATTGGAATGAGCAACTGAATGAATTAAATAAACTTGAACTAATAAAAAACTAAGCACAACAAAGTGTAAAAATAATTGCTTGGGTATGGTAAGCGTCAATCGGAATATTCTCCGAATATTCCTCACTTTGTACCTTTTTGCTAAATTAGTGCTTTAAGCAACTATTCTTACACGAACCGTTACCAGTAATTTAAAATGACAGAACTTTTAAAGAAATATTTAGTAATTGAATGGTGGATTCCAGTATTACTCTTCATAATATCCATATTTCTTTTCTTGAATACAGATTTTGGTTTTTATATTCTGATATTTTCGGGCTTTTTATTATTTATTTCTACTATTTGGCAGTTATTTAAAGGAAAAAAGTTAATTGCTCTTTTACAGTTCTCTATTCTAATAATACCGATGTTATTTTTCGGATTTATGATTTATCTATTTGCTGGAATGATGGATAAACCTGATGGAGAATTAGCAGTTAATAGAATTGAGCCATTAATTAAAGAAAAAACGGATTTGATTATCCCCAAAGATTTTAAAGTTTTAAAAAACCTTATCGAACATACAGAAGGAGCATTTGACTCTGATTATTCTATCGGACTGAAACTTGAATATAAAGAATCCGATGAGAAAAATATTATAGAACAAATTCTCAAAAGTGCGGAATTGGAATCGGACAAAGGTTCGTGGAAAAAACGCAACAACGGATTTGATTTTGAACATAAATACAACGAAATAAATAGAGCTGAACCGTTTTATTTCAAAGTAGATACTTTAAACAATAAAATGGAATTGAATTTAAGTCACTTATAAATAAAAAACTACTGGCAACACGGTGTATAAAACATAGCTAATAAGTGATTAACCGAAAGGTTTGTGTATATTTAGAAAATCCGCCAAATTTTTAATTTGGCTTTTAAAATGAGAAAAATTAAAAACAAAATATAAAAATTCGGCTCCGTGTTAATCCGAAATGTTAGTATCTTTTTACACGCTACGTTTCATACACAAGTCCGTTAGGCACAATTAGAACAAAACTATGGCATCAGCATTTTGGACTTTAGAAGATGGAAGAGGATTCGCAAGACGTTGGAGTGGAATGGCTTTTATGCTGGAATTAATTACTGATGAATTAAAAGAAATTAACGGTGCTGATGAATTTTATAAGTACTTAGAACGGTTTGTAATTAGAGAAGACCAAGGAGATGAGTATAATGGTTTTGGAGGATTTATCCGAAATGATAAAAATATTATGTTTGATATTGACTTGCGAACTTTTGCACCAGCTAACAGAACTTATTTTTGGGAGGCAACTCAAAAAGCGCTGATAAAATTAGAAAGGCAGAATGACGAAAAAAATGACGGTATAATATTTCTTTTGACATCATTACTTGATATGCATAAAAGAATTGAAAACGGAGAAGACCCAAAGGAATTGAATCATATGAATAGTATTGAACCTAAACCAAATCAAAAACTTGGACCAGGTTGGTAAATTGACTTAGATATGAGCAATGAAATATTAAATAATGGACTCAATTTATCAATGGAATTTGGAGAAAATTGGTTGACTGATATTGATAATAGATTAGGAAAAAAACATTCTAAATTGACAAAATCTGAATTAAGGAGCTGCGATATATTATGCCGAAAAGTGAACAAAACTGCTCACGATTTTATTCGTAAAAATCCAATAAAAAATGGAGAGAAAATTGACTTTATTGATTTCGCAAAATTTGAGGACTTTATGAAAATTAAGTATGGATGGATTGACAATACTAATCTTAAAAAACTTTATAATCAAAGTTGCTATTACGCATTGAAATAAAAAACAACTGTGCCTAACACGGTGTATAAAACATAGCTAATAAGTGCTTAACCCAAAGGTTTGTGTATATTTATAAAGTCCGCCAAATTTTTAATTTGGCTTTTAAAAAGAGAAAAATTAAAAACAAAATATAAAAATTCGGCTCTGTGTTAATCCGAAAGTTAGTGTCTTTTCACACGCTACGTTTCATACACAAGTCCGTTGGCAAACATTTGATGAAACAGAGAACTAAAGACATTTTAGCAATTATTTTGATAATTATTGTAATTGCTGAATTA
>CANLXL010000029.1 GCA_947495125.1 uncultured Flaviramulus sp. | reverse complement strand
ATTTTTGAGTTTGCAAGAGCACAAATTGCGATTGGCTAAAACGCCTTAATCATGCCATTGGTGTGATTCTTAAATTTAGAACAAAAAAAGAGTCTAACTACATCATGTAATTAGACTCTTCAAAAAAGGCAACGACCTACTCTCCCACAAATGCAGTACCATCGGCGCTAATGGGCTTAACTTCTCTGTTCGGAATGGTAAGAGGTGAGCCCCATCGCTATAACCACCTTAAATTTTAAGTTAAAAGTTAGAAAGTAACACGTTAAAAGTTTAGCACTTTTACCTTATCCCTTTTTACTCTCAACTGTCGCGCTCTTGGCGTGACAAATATCTTAACATATTGAATAAAGAACATGATTATAATAATTAGTGTTGTACTCTTTTAAAAAAACAGGCGTACAATAAGCCTATGGGTTATTAGTACTACTCGGCTATGACATTACTGCCTTTACACCTGTAGCCTATCAACGTGGTCATCTCCCACGACCCTTTAAAGAAATCTCATCTTGTGGTGGGTTTCGCGCTTATATGCTTTCAGCGCTTATCCCTTCCCAACGTAGCTACTCTGCAATGCTCCTGGCGGAACAACAGATACACCAGAGGTTAGTCCAACTCGGTCCTCTCGTACTAGAGTCAGATCCACTCAAATTTCTAACGCCCACTGTAGATAGAGACCGAACTGTCTCACGACGTTCTGAACCCAGCTCGCGTGCCACTTTAATGGGCGAACAGCCCAACCCTTGGGACCTTCTCCAGCCCCAGGATGTGACGAGCCGACATCGAGGTGCCAAACCCCCCCGTCGATATGAGCTCTTGGGGGAGATCAGCCTGTTATCCCCGGCGTACCTTTTATCCTTTGAGCGATGGCCCTTCCATGCGGAACCACCGGATCACTATGCTCTTGTTTCCAACCTGATCGACTTGTAGGTCTCTCAGTCAAGCACCCTTATGCCATTGCACTCTACGCACGGTTACCAAGCGTGCTGAGGGTACCTTTAGAAGCCTCCGTTACTCTTTTGGAGGCGACCACCCCAGTCAAACTACCCACCAAGCACTGTCCTTTCAATAAGAAAGTTAGACTCTAGATAAGCAAAGGGTGGTATTTCAACAATGACTCCACAACGCCTAGCGACGCCACTTCAAAGTCTCCCACCTATCCTACACATTACTTATCCAAAACCAATACTAAGCTATAGTAAAGGTGCACGGGGTCTTTTCGTCCCACAGCGGGTAATCGGCATCTTCACCGATACTACAATTTCACCGAGCTCATGGCTGAGACAGTGTCCAGATCGTTGCACCATTCGTGCAGGTCGGAACTTACCCGACAAGGAATTTCGCTACCTTAGGACCGTTATAGTTACGGCCGCCGTTTACTGGGGCTTCATTTGAGAGCTTCGCGCAAGCGCTAACTCCTCCACTTAACCTTCCAGCACCGGGCAGGTGTCAGGCCATATACATCATCTTTCGATTTAGCATAGCCCTGTGTTTTTGATAAACAGTCGCCTGGACCTTTTCACTGCGGCCCCGCCAATGGCGGGGCGACTCTTCTCCCGAAGTTACGAGTCTATTTTGCCTAATTCCTTAGCCATGAATCTCTCGAGCTCCTTAGAATTCTCATCCCAACTACCTGTGTCGGTTTAGGGTACGGGCTGCTTCACTCGCTTTTCTTGGAAGTCGCTTCTCTGGATTATCACCTTGACCGAAGTCGCAGTGTACTATCGCCGTGTTACCACTGGCTTCAACGTGCTATTCCGTCAGCACGCACCAAATATACGCCTCCGTCACTTTTAACGTGAGCAGGTACAGGAATATTAACCTGTTGTCCATCCACTACCCCTTTCGGGTTCGCGTTAGGTCCCGACTAACCCTCAGCTGATTAGCATAGCTGAGGAAACCTTAGTCTTTCGGAGTGCGGGTTTCTCGCCCGCATTATCGTTACTTATGCCTACATTTTCTTTTGTAGCTTCTCCACCAAACCTCACAGTTTAGCTTCGACGACACTACAATGCTCCCCTACCCATCTTTCGATGCCATAGCTTCGGTAGTATGTTTATGCCCGATTATTATCCATGCCGGATCGCTCGACTAGTGAGCTGTTACGCACTCTTTAAATGAATGGCTGCTTCCAAGCCAACATCCTAGCTGTCTATGCAATCCAACCTCGTTTTTTCAACTTAACATACATTTGGGGACCTTAGCTGATGGTCTGGGTTCTTTCCCTCTCGGACATGGACCTTAGCACCCATGCCCTCACTGCTGATCATCATTTTATAGCATTCGGAGTTTGTCTGGAATTGGTAGGCGGTGAAGCCCCCGCATCCAATCAGTAGCTCTACCTCTATAAAACTATTAATCAACGCTGCACCTAAATGCATTTCGGGGAGTACGAGCTATTTCCGAGTTTGATTGGCCTTTCACCCCTACCCACAGGTCATCCGAAGACTTTTCAACGTCAACCGGTTCGGTCCTCCACTGTATGTTACTACAGCTTCAACCTGCCCATGGGTAGATCACACGGTTTCGCGTCTACCACTACTAACTAAAACGCCCTATTCAGACTCGCTTTCGCTACGGATCCGCACCTGAAGTGCTTAACCTTGCTAGCAACGGTAACTCGTAGGCTCATTATGCAAAAGGCACGCCGTCATAACGCCGAGGCGTCACTCCGACCGCTTGTAAGCGTATGGTTTCAGGTTCTATTTCACTCCCTTATTCAGGGTTCTTTTCACCTTTCCCTCACGGTACTAGTTCACTATCGGTCTCTCAGGAGTATTTAGCCTTATCGGATGGTCCCGACTGATTCATACAGGATTACTCGTGTCCCGCACTACTCAGGATACCACTATCTTATTATGATTTACTTGTACCGGACTATCACCGTCTATGGTTCCTCTTTCCAAAGGATTCTAATTCTTCATAATGCGAATGTTGTGGTCCTACAACCCCAGTATTGCCGTAACAACACTGGTTTGGGCTAATCCGCGTTCGCTCGCCACTACTAACGGAATCACTTTTGTTTTCTTCTCCTCCGGGTACTTAGATGTTTCAGTTCTCCGGGTTTGCTTCACGCCATAGGCGTGATGACATGTCTTCAACATGCCGGGTTGCCCCATTCGGATATCTGCGGATCAATTCATGTGTGCTGATCCCCGCAGCTTTTCGCAGCTTATCACGTCCTTCTTCGCCTCTGAGAGCCTAGGCATTCCCCATACGCCCTTATTTAGCTTATTGTACTTTTTGCTTTTTTAATGAGTTTTTTCAATTGAAAATTGTCAATTGAAATTTGATTATTAATACCGCTCGTGGTGATATTAATAATCTGAATTATTATTACTTAATATTAGACCTAAATCTAATACTAATTTCATGTATCTTTTTTCAATATGTCAATGAACGTTCCAATTATCAATTGATAATTGTTTGGTGGAGAATATCGGAGTCGAACCGATGACCTCTTGCGTGCAAGGCAAGCGCTCTAGCCAGCTGAGCTAATCCCCCATATCTTAGTTATGAGTTATTAGTTATGAGTTATTAAGTTTAACAACCCTTTTACTCAACTTCTAAAATTTCCTTTTCTTTATTTTAATGAACATTTTAAAAACTACAAGTAAACTTTTTACTTTTTACTTATAACTTCTTTGACAACGCCTACGCGCCATCTGGCTCCTTCGCTAAAAATGTCTACTAGACATTTTTTTAACGCTCGGCCCTGTAGTCTCAGGCAGACTCGAACTGCCGACCTCTACATTATCAGTGTAGCGCTCTAACCAGCTGAGCTATGAGACTGTTTTTATAGTCGTTAGTCTTTAGTTCGTAGTTTTTAGCCTTTTTTTCTATTTACTATAGACTACAGACTACCGACTTCTTATTTTAAATCAACAGCTTCGAGAATAAACTATTTTTCGTAATAGCTTTTTTATTCTAATTCGTCGTCTTCCTACCTGCTTATTCCAGATTAATCTGGCAGGCAAGTCTCTAGAAAGGAGGTGTTCCAGCCGCACCTTCCGGTACGGCTACCTTGTTACGACTTAGCCCTAGTTACCGATTTTACCCTAGGCCGCTCCTTACGGTGACGGACTTCAGGCACTCCCAGCTTCCATGGCTTGACGGGCGGTGTGTACAAGGCCCGGGAACGTATTCACCGCATCATGGCTGATATGCGATTACTAGCGATTCCAGCTTCACGGAGTCGAGTTGCAGACTCCGATCCGAACTGTGATAGGGTTTGTAGATTCGCTCCTGGTCACCCAGTGGCTGCTCTCTGTCCCTACCATTGTAGCACGTGTGTAGCCCAGGACGTAAGGGCCGTGATGATTTGACGTCATCCCCACCTTCCTCACAGTTTGCACTGGCAGTCTTGTTAGAGTTCCCATCTTTACATGCTGGCAACTAACAACAGGGGTTGCGCTCGTTATAGGACTTAACCTGACACCTCACGGCACGAGCTGACGACAACCATGCAGCACCTTGTAAGTAGTCCGAAGAAAGATCTATCTCTAAATCATGCAACTTACATTTAAGCCCTGGTAAGGTTCCTCGCGTATCATCGAATTAAACCACATGCTCCACCGCTTGTGCGGGCCCCCGTCAATTCCTTTGAGTTTCATTCTTGCGAACGTACTCCCCAGGTGGGATACTTATCACTTTCGCTTAGCCACTCAAACCGAAGTCCGAACAGCTAGTATCCATCGTTTACGGCGTGGACTACCAGGGTATCTAATCCTGTTCGCTACCCACGCTTTCGTCCATCAGTGTCAGTTGATTATTAGTAATCTGCCTTCGCAATTGGTATTCTATGTAATATCTATGCATTTCACCGCTACACTACATATTCTAACTACTTCATAATAACTCAAGATAACCAGTATCAAAGGCAATTCTACAGTTGAGCTGCAGGATTTCACCTCTGACTTAATTATCCACCTACGGACCCTTTAAACCCAATGATTCCGGATAACGCTTGGATCCTCCGTATTACCGCGGCTGCTGGCACGGAGTTAGCCGATCCTTATTCTTACGGTACCGTCAAGCTGCTACACGTAGCAGTGTTTCTTCCCGTATAAAAGCAGTTTACAACCCATAGGGCAGTCTTCCTGCACGCGGCATGGCTGGATCAGAGTTGCCTCCATTGTCCAATATTCCTCACTGCTGCCTCCCGTAGGAGTCTGGTCCGTGTCTCAGTACCAGTGTGGGGGATCCCCCTCTCAGGGCCCCTACCTATCGTTGCCATGGTGTGCCGTTACCACACCATCTAGCTAATAGGACGCATACTCATCTCTTACCGTAATCTTTAATGTTATCTCCATGCGAAGTCAACATACTATGGGGTATTAATCTTCGTTTCCAAAGGCTATCCCCCAGTAAAAGGTAGATTGTATACGCGTTACGCACCCGTGCGCCGGTCGTCAGCGGATTGCAAGCAATCCCTGTTACCCCTCGACTTGCATGTGTTAGGCCTGCCGCTAGCGTTCATCCTGAGCCAGGATCAAACTCTTCATCGTTAATTTTTAAATAATTTTAACAACTAATCAGAATCTCTAGTACTCAAAATGGTCTATTCTCTTTGTTTGATTAATATCGTTTCCAATACTAATCTTACGCTGTCAATTCAATATGTTTATGAACTTTTTTTTACTTCTCTAATCTCGTTTCCTCGTTTAGCGGGTGCAAATATAAAACCCTTTTTTTATTCCTACAATACTTTTTAAATCTTTTTTTGAAAAAGTTTTTGCAAACCCTAAACAAATAAATCTTAAACCTTTTTATAAGAACACACCTAACAAACTACTGCCCGTTTTAGCGGCTGCAAACATACAACACATTTTCTATTCTTTAACAACTTTTTTACCCTTTTTTTTACCCTTTCTCTAAACTTAACTTTACTTCTTTATTTATCAATTACTTATAAGGATGAAAAGTAATA
>CANLXL010000028.1 GCA_947495125.1 uncultured Flaviramulus sp. | reverse complement strand
AACGGAGAGTTGTGCATTGGTAAAATTGCAGAAAAGAACGGTTAAGAATAGGCATAAATGTTTCATAAGATTTGGGGATTGAAAGATTTATTAATGCTTTTAATCGAGCTTGGGCTACTGATTAAATATAGTTTTCAAACAAACATAGACCTTTCCTAATCATTACATCTTGTCATTTTTCATGAAAGGTTATATTTTATTCATGAATTGGAATTTTCAAGTCTTGAAAAAATTTAATCTAAGGATTTGTCAGTTTATATTTGTTTTATTGAGGGAATTCATTCGGGTCTAAAAATAAGCAGGCCCTTAAAAAAGATGTCTCATCTTTATTTTTGAGACACACAAATGCAAAAATATATTTATAAAACCTTTATTCTTTAATATTTTTGAATGGAATTAATTGAAAGCGAATTTATGGTAAAAGTAGTGGTAGTTGAAGACGAAAGTGTTTCAAGTGATTATATTATTAATCTATTAGATAAGTATTGTTCTGATAGATTTACTGTAGAAAAAGAGTTGGATAATATAGTTGATGCCGTAAAATGGTTTACAGATAATGATTGTCCCGATTTGATTTTTATGGATATTCATTTAAGTGACGGTCTGTGTTTTGAAATTTTTAATCGGGTTGAAATAAGTTGTCCAATTATTTTTACTACCGCTTTTGATGAGTATGCGATAAAGGCATTTAAAACGAATGGTATTGATTATTTATTGAAGCCAATAACTGAAAAGGATTTTTATCAGGCGATTATAAAGTTTTTTAAAATAAGGAGAGATACGGATTCGCAATTGAAAGAAAACGAAAAAATTAATGCCTTAGAACTTGATAAATTAAAAGTATATAAGGAACGTTTCTTGGTAAAATTAGGAAATAAGTATACCCCGTTAAAAACTGATGACATCGCCTATTTTTACAAAGACGATATCGTCTTTGTAAAGTCTTTTGACGGGAATAATTATCCCATAAGCAATTCACTGTCGAATATAGAAAAGACTTTAGATTCTAACATTTTTTTTAGAGCTAACAGAAAAATTTTGGTAAACATTAATGCCATTGAATATTTGTCACAATATAAACCTGGTCAGTTGGTTATAAGAGTAAAACCAAAGTTCGAGGATGTGATTATATTGAGTCAGGAGAAATCCAGCCAGCTAAAATTTTTACTAGCTTAAAATTGAATCTTTAACGTTTAAAAACCTTCTTAATCTATTCTGATGGGAGTGTCTAAAATTTGGATTTGCTAAATTAGTATCTTCGTATGCTTAAATGGCTATCATAATTTTAGATCAATGAATCATTTGTTTTGGGAAAATGTGTTTCAAGGTGCACAGCTTTTTCTTGGAATACAGCTTATTTGTATCTCTTTTTTTAAAATTTTTAATAAAAGCCTTCGCAACAGATTGCTGGGTTTTTTTACCCTGCTCTCCGGTCTGGTTTATTTTTATACCATATTTATGGAGGAGGTGGCGAACAGTCAATTTTTTTCATTCATTTTTACCGGGCCTAATGAGGTATTTCATGCCCCGCTTTTATATTTGTATATAGCCTTATTAAGCAACCCTTCGAAAAAGATATTACATCATTTTATTTTTCCTTTGGCCTACGTGTTCGTGTATAAAATTTTGTTTTTGTTTTTCAAAGATATTTACCATTTACAAATACAAAACTTGGGAATGCTTCATTATTTTTTTGCGCCATTTTATTTTGGGTATTACTTCTATTTAGGTGTGAAAGTGTTCAAGCAAGACTTAAATGATGCTTTAAAAACTAAGGCCAGAAAAAAGTTTAAACTATTTTATTACGCGTTTAACATATTATATCTTGTTAGTGTATTGTCGATTTTCGTACCGGTTATAGCCATGTTGATTAGTACTGAAATTAATAAAGATCACGTCGAACGCCTATTTTATGTGTTGGTAGAATGGGCTACCATTTTAGGCATGTTGGTTAATGTATTATTAATATTGTATGTGCTATCGGAATCAAAACGGTTTAAGAAATTTTTTATAGGGAATAATATCTTTAAAGAAAGGAAAGTTATAATTAATACCGTTATTATTAGAGATAAACTAAGATTACTTTTTGAAGAAGATAAAGTGTTTTTGAACCCAAATTGTAATATTAATTTTGTTTCGAAAAAAGCCCATGAACCCCCTAAGATTGTTTCAGAATTTATACAGGAAAACTATGGATTGTCATTTAATGATTATGTGTCGAAATTGAGGGTTGAAGAATTTAAAAACGTATTAGTTAAAAATAAAAATACCAAGTACGATCTTTATGGTATTGCAAATAAATCAGGCTTTAAGTCCAGAGCATCTTTTTATAGAGCTTTTAAAAAGTTTGAGGGCATAACGCCGGGTGAATTCAAGAAAAAGCTTTAATGCCATTTTATTTAAACGATAAAAAACGCATTTCATGGACTTAATATCCCGTTTCGTACCAAACGACAGGTCTTTTTTATAGTGTGATATATATTTTCGGTGTAAACCCCAAATATATTCAGTTATGAAAACACAAAGTTTGATTGCACTTGGCTTGTTTTTTTACGTTAATGTCTTTGCTCAGGTGGGTATAGGAACAACGACCCCGGATGCTTCCGCTGCTTTAGATATAGTAAGTAGTGATGCAGGTTTATTAATACCCAGAATTTCCTTAACATCAACTAATGATGTTGCCACCGTTTCCGGAACAGAAGCAACGGGATTATTAGTTTACAATACCGCTACTGCTGCCGATGTCACACCAGGATTTTATTATTGGAACAGTGCTCAATGGGAGCGCATAGCCTCTGGATCTAGTGCCGGAAATGCTTGGAGTATTGTTGGGAATTCAGGAACGAATTATGGAACAAATTTTATTGGAACTACAGATGCACAAGCTCTGGATGTTAGAACCAATAACGTTATAAGAGCACGTTTTACCACGAATAGCCAGTTGGAACTATTAAACACTGGGAATTCCGTTTTTATAGGAGAAAATGCTGGCGAGAATAACGATTTAGCTTTTAGAAGAAATGTTTTTATAGGCAATGATGCAGGATATTCGAATGTAGATGGGATCAACAATATAGCGGTAGGATATCGCGCATTGCGAGAAAATATAACAACATCTTATAATGTGGCTATGGGTAGCTTTGCTCTGGAGAACAATTTAGGTTTCAATAATATTGCCATAGGATATCAATCGCAGCAGTTTTCAACAACAGGAAATGATAATGTGTCCATTGGATACAGAACTTTGGAAAACACAACCACAGGTTCCAGAAATGTAGCAATAGGTAGAGGGGCGATGTATGCTAATACCACCGGTGTCGATAATGTAGGAGTAGGACAACGTGCCTTGGTGTTGAATACCGTTGGAACAGGGAATGGCGCATTCGGGTTTGAAGCGCTTTATAATAACCTTTCCGGAAACTTTAATTTTGGACTTGGTAATCGTGCGCTTTACAGTAATACCACTGGAAATAATAATACCGCCATAGGATCTTTTGCGCTTAGAAATAATACTACGGGTGACGATAATATAGCCATGGGGATGCAGACCTTAAATGCAAATACTACAGGAGCCGATAATATAGCTGTCGGTTTTAGAGCTATGTACTTAAATACTTCCGGTTATAAAAATGTAGCCATAGGAAATGAAGCCTTGCATGATAATACCACTGGTTTTGAAAACCACGCCATAGGAGACGAATCACTGCATGCTAATACTACAGGATATCATAATAATGCTTTTGGTTATAGATCTTTATATAATAATACGACTGGTTATGAAAATATAGCCCTAGGCGATCAATCTCTTTTAAATAATACAACAGGAAACCACAATACTTCCATTGGGTTTAGTTCACTTTATAACAATACCAGCGCAGAATATAATCTTGGAATAGGTTATGAATCGCTTTATACGAATACCACAGGCGAATATAACATAGCATTCGGTTTTCAATCATTATATAACAACAATGCCAATTATAATAGTGCAATTGGAAGTTGGGCTTTATACTCGAATACAAGCGGCTCTGATAATGTAGGTATTGGTCGAAGAGCGTCATATTTCAATACAACAGGTAGTAATAATGTGTCGTTTGCCTATGAAGCTGGAGTAAATAACACCACAGGCAGTAATAATATAACACTGGGATATCGTACAAATTATAACAATCAGACCGGAGGAAATAATGTTATTATTGGTCATGAAGCCGGATTTGGAACAGGTTTAACCTCGGTTAGTGGGAATGTCCTTATAGGGTATCAGGCAGGTTATCAAAATACAGGCTCTAACCGATTATATATTGAAAATAGTAATTCTCAAACGCCTTTGGTTGGCGGTGATTTCCAAAATAACAGGGTAGGTATTAACGCAGATATTACCGCTTTAAATCATACGCTAACGGTTGGAGGAAGTGCTACCATTGAAACTTTAATAAATATTCAACCCGGTACAGCCCCGGTGACTCCCACAGTAGGAGATGTTTACTTCGATGCTGTCGCTAATAAATTACGTGTTTATACGGCCAACGCCGGTGGAACCTGGGAAGACCTAAACTAGAAACTTAATATGCCTTTTATAGTAACAGAATTTTAAAATAAATGAGACTTACAGAAACGAACAAAAGAATTACGCGCTTGAAAAATTTTGAAAGTACGCTACTAAAATTGAGAAATACAATAAGAGGGGTTAAATATGATTATAAAAGAAATGTGAAGCAGACCTCTTGTGTGAAAACTCAAAAGGCATATAACGAAAAACTTAAATTATACGCGATAAAAGAGTTTAATGCATTGGTTAAAATGCTAGAAGGATTTGAGAAGGAAATTTCAGATTAATATGTTTTGAATTGAAGGGCTTAGACTCTTCTTTAGAATTAATTAAAGAGAATAGATAGATATCATGAAGACCAGATATACAGACTTTAAAAGGAAAGTAGCTTGTGGTGAGATAATCAAGCTATTTCCGTTAGAAATTTATAATAAAGATTTAAATGAAGCTGAAATGATCAGAGAGAAAATGTATCAAAATAATATTAAAAAGTTAAAACGAGGGAAGACGATATTTGGCTATGCTTTTGTTTTTTGTATATACCTGCTGGTATTTGTTTTATTAGGGATTTCAAAACTGCATGCACAATTCAATCCGAAAGACCTTGACGATTTGGTGTTTTTCGTAGAGTCCACCAACTTGAGCACTGCCCATCATATTGCGACTTGCGAATCGGACTTTTGTTTAAATCACTCTAATACCGAAGGGGCCGTTATTACTGAACAATATTGTGATGTTACAAATGATTGTGGCGAGGGCTGTGTAAGACGCTGGATAGATCAGTCAAATTATATTGAAAACTCGGCTGGAGATGCTCCAACGTTTAATCCTCCGGAATATACAAATGGCAGAAATTTTGGCCAGGACGATAGCGTAAAACCATGTTACATTAGTGACTGCATTAATGGTAAACCTTGTATTAGAGGAGGAGGAGGTGTGCCTTTCGCTACAGATGGTACCGAACAAGATAAGTATCTCGAAATTCAAATTAAGGATTTTGTAAAACTCACCGGATCATTTTCAATTTTTCTGTTGGCAAAACCAATAACTCAAAGCGAAGATTGGGATTATTTTGGACAATCAAATAGCTATTTTAGACATCGGGTCGCCGACAATTATTTACAGCTAAGAGTCCCGGGTAATTCGGTATGGAGAGTAACGCCCAATAACTCAGTGGTTTTAAATACATGGCAGATCATTGAAGTTCATAGAGACGCTTCAAATATAATTACTGTTTATATAAATGGTGTGGATACAACCAATTCGTCCAGTATTAATTTGGCAGGAGATTTCACTATTGGATATTTACTATCCGCTTTTAAAACCGATGCTAAAACAGGTTTAGAGAAAAGTATGCATGGCGATGTAGCGAGTTTTTTGGTCTATAATAGAAAAACATCTGCAACCGAGAATGATGATATAAGAACATATTTTGATGCCAATTACCTGGGCAATGTTCTTAGTCATAGCAAGGTGTCTGCCAAAACACAAAAACTTAAATTACACGCTAATCCAATTAAAAATAATATAGCGGTTATACAAGTTGGACACAAAACAAATAATCTTGACCATATGGATCAATTTGCTCCTGTTGTTTATAATATTTTGGGCGAGGAAGTTGCAATACAGTCAAATATCGTTACTTCAAAAGAGAATTATAAAGAAATAGAAATTGAATTTGACAAAGATTTAGCTAAAGGGTTTTATTTAATTAAATTTGGTGGAACGTCCTTAAAGCTAATTAAAAAATAAACTTCATGATTGCAAAAGAAGATACATTAAAAGACCTTTACACAGATGATTTTTTTAAAACTATTTTTAATACGGCCACCGAATCCTGGGTGTTAACGGATAAAACAGGAAGTATTGTTATGCTAAACCCGATAACCGAACAAATGTTTGGTTATAAAGAAGAGGAACTTATAGGTAAGAAGGTAGAAGTACTTATGCCAAAGCGAGGAAGAAAGGAACATGTACCGCTTCGAAATAGTTACGTTAAGCACCCTAGAAAACGTCCCCACGGTATAGGTGTAGAGGTTTTGGGCCTGCATAAAGATCAATATGAATTTCCGGTAGAGATCAGTTTAAATTATTACAGAAAAAATGACGAGGTTTATGCCTTGGCAGTAATTATTGATATTACACAACGAAAGAAAAAAGAAAAAGAGTTGCAAGAAGCATTAGTACAAATCGAACAGTTAAAGCGCGAAAAGGTTGAGGCCGAACTTAAAGTATTGAAAAACCAAATAAGCCCGCATTATTTTTTTAATAGTTTAAGCGTGATTATCCCTTTAATAAGCGTAGATCCACAAAAGTCAAAAGAGTTTACAGAACGTTTAGCAAGTACCTATCGCTATATTTTGGAGATAAGAAATAAATTTACGGTAGCCGTTGAAGAAGAGCTGAGCTTTATTAGAGATTACGAGTTCTTACAATACACGCGTTTTGGAGATAAGTTTGTTATTGAGTACGATATAGGTAGCGACGATTTACAAAAGAAGATAATACCTTTTTCCATTCAAATTCTTGTGGAGAATGCGTTTAAACATAATGCCTTGTATAAGGATAACAAGTTGATCATTTCTATTAAGTCCAAAAATGAAGGTATTTTAGTTGAAAATAATATTAATAGGCGTGTTGATTCTAAGATAAAATCCTTCGGTATCGGATTAAAAAATATAACGAGTCAACATGATTATTTATCAAATGAAACTCCGGTATTCAAAAAGTCAGAATCAATGTATCAGGCATGGATTCCTTTTATCACCACGGATAATATTTTGTAGCATGCCTTTCCCCGGTAAGTTACTGTTATTTATTAGAAACCACAATTTTTTTACTATAGCCGAGTTGGTTTGATAATTCAATTCTTGCGATGTAAATCCCATTGCTTAGTGATTTTGTTGGATAGGCGTAATTTTTTTTAGTTTCAGAAATGCTTTTGCTTAAAATTTCTTTTCCTGAGAC
>CANLXL010000027.1 GCA_947495125.1 uncultured Flaviramulus sp. | reverse complement strand
ACACCATTGCTATCCACATCGTTTGGACATGGAGAGTTAGCTTCTTGATCGTTACAGTTTGGTGTGCCGTCGTTATCATCATCATTAGAAACACCATTGCTATCCACATCATTTGGACATGGGGAATTAATTTCATTATCATCACAATCGCTGACACCATCGTTGTCTGTATCTACAGTATCATCACAAGTGTCATTACAGTTTGGTGTGCCGTCGTTATCATCATCATTGGAAACACCATTGCCATCTACATCATTCGGACATGAGGAATTGATCTCCTGATCATCGCAATCGCTGACACCATCGTTGTCTGTATCTACAGTATCATCACAAGTGTCGTTACAATTCGGGGTGCCGTCGTTATCATCGTCGTTTGATACACCATTGCTATCCACATCGTTTGGACATGGAGAGTTAGCTTCTTGATCATTACAGTTTGGAACACCATCATTATCATCATCATTGGAAACACCATTGCCATCTACATCATTTGGACATGAGGAATTGATCTCATTATCATCACAATCGCTGACACCATCGTTGTCTGTATCTACAGTATCATCGCAAGTGTCGTTACAGTTTGGAATGCCATCGTTATCATCATCATTGGAAACACCATTGCCATCTACATCATTCGGACATGAGGAATTGATCTCATTATCATCGCAATCGCTGACACCATCGTTGTCTGTATCTACAGTATCATCACAAGTGTCGTTACAGTTTGGAACGCCATCATTATCATCGTCGTTTGATACACCGTTTCCGTCTACATCATTCGGACATGGGGAATTGATTTCATTATCATCACAATCACTGACACCATCGCTGTCTGTATCTACAGTATCATCGCAAGTGTCGTTACAGTTTGGTGTGCCATCATTATCATCATCGTTTGATACACCGTTTCCATCTACATCATTCGGACATGGGGAATTGATTTCATTATCATCACAATCGCTGACACCATCGTTGTCTGTATCTACAGTATCATCGCAAGTGTCGTTACAGTTTGGTGTGCCATCATTATCATCATCGTTTGATACACCGTTTCCATCTACATCATTCGGACATGGGGAATTGATTTCATTATCATCACAATCGCTGACACCATCGTTGTCTGTATCTACAGTATCATCGCAAGTGTCGTTACAGTTTGGTGTGCCATCATTATCAGCATCATTAGAAACACCATTGCTATCCACATCGTTTGGACATGGAGAGTTAGCTTCTTGATCGTTACAGTTTGGAACGCCATCATTATCAGCATCATTAGAAACACCATTGCTATCCACATCATTTGGACATGGGGAATTAATTTCATTATCATCACAATCGCTGACACCATCGTTGTCTGTATCTACAGTATCATCACAAGTGTCATTACAGTTTGGTGTGCCGTCGTTATCATCATCATTGGAAACACCATTGCCATCTACATCATTCGGACATGGGGAATTGATTTCATTATCATCACAATCACTGACACCATCGTTGTCTGTATCTACAGTATCATCACAAGTGTCATTACAATTCGGGGTGCCATCATTATCAGCATCATTAGAAACACCATTGCTATCCACATCATTTGGACATGGAGAGTTAGCTTCTTGATCATTACAGTTTGGAACGCCATCATTATCATCATCGTTTGATACACCGTTTCCATCTACATCATTCGGACATGGGGAATTGATTTCATTATCATCACAATCGCTGACACCATCGTTGTCTGTATCTACAGTATCATCGCAAGTGTCATTACAATTCGGAGTGCCATCGTTATCATCATCGTTTGAAACACCATTGGCATCTACATCGTTCGGACATGGAGAGTTAGCTTCTTGATCGTTACAGTTTGGAACGCCATCATTATCATCGTCGTTTGATACACCGTTTCCATCTACATCATTCGGACATGGGGAATTGATTTCATTATCATCACAATCACTGACACCATCGTTGTCTGTATCAGTATCAAGACAATTAGCTATTATGGCACCTGAACAATCGTACGTGTCATTAAACAGCTGAGTCCCCGGACTATTGGTACAATCTGCAGTATTTGAACCACCACAGGCTGTAAAAAACTGATCCTGAAATACACCTTCGCTATTGAAACAAATTCCTGGGTCGGCATTGACATCTACATAACGGATCTTGATATGCAATAATACCTTGGGACTTGATACCACCTGAATCTCTGGCGCAAGCTCTAAGCCTACCAATGCAACATTCTGTTGAAAGGACAAGGACACTCTTGAAACCGTATTATCATTCTCTACAAAGTCTTTATAGACTGGCGTAGAAAATGGAAAGCCTGGAAATGCATAGCCTAAAATGGATCCTATCGGTTGACTGTATTCGATATTGCCATTACCTGATACATTATCTCCAAAGGCTGCTGTATTGTAATCCAAGTAGACTTGTCCTGAGCCTACATAAAAGTCGGTCGTACCTGACATCATAATATCGGCTTCATAAAAATCGTCTACACCATCATTCGTAATCTCTGCATTAGCAAAGCTCAATGTGATGTCTTGAGCATACACAAGGTTAATGCTCAGAATTATTAGTATTAGAGTGTTTTTAATAGTTTTCATAGATATTTTCTAATTAAAAGGTAAGTTTAATTGCTTTTCTTAATCAAACGTTTAGTCACTGATGTGATTTCTGTTGTAATCTCTACCAGATAGACACCATCGTCAAAAGGGCTCATATCTATGGCTTGATCTTCTTGTATGTTTTGCTCTGTAATTACTCTACCATTGATATCATAAATACGCACTGTACTTGTTGTAGTCAAACCTTTGATATAGAAGCTTGTACTTACAGGGTTTGGATATAACAGTATAGTATCTGCTTCTATCTCTGTTATGTTCAAAGTACCAGCATCTGCTCCCGAGGAATCATAAGTGTCATCTATAATCTGTACTCCTGGTACATTGGTACAATCTGCTATTGATGTACCACCACAGGCAGTAAAGAACTGATCCTGGAACACACCATCGCTATAAAAACACATATTGGCATCTGCACTCGAATCTATATCTTTTATATCTGTTAATTGGGTAGTTCCCTTGAACATTCCACTCATGACTGTTACCAAAGATAAATCCGGCGCGTCGTCTGCATTAAGAATTAAGTTGGAACAACCTTCAAAGGCATAAAATATAGTATCCCATTGTAAATCTCCCCAATGGTCTATACGCTGTAGTTTAGTGGCGTTATTATCAGCTTTAAAACGAATTCTGGGAAAAGTACCCCAAATGCTTACCGTATACATTCCTGCATCGGCATAGGTATGTACCGAATTCCCTTTTTGGCTTAAACTTACATTGCCATCTCCCCAGTTTACGGTATAATCATATCCTTCTCCTGTTGTCGGAATGGTAAATGATTCGTTAGCTTCAGTGGTTAGAATTTTAATTCTGAAATCGTCTTGTGCAAAGGTTGTTTGAGTTACAACCATTAAGAGCATTACCAAAATGTACTTGACTGGCGTATTTAGCCTTGTAGAAGATATAATGTTTTTAGAGGGATAGTTTTTTTCCTTATCTTTTAGTTTATGGCTGTGTTTTGTGCTCAAAATGCAATGGCTAATTTTTTCTATAGCGAGATTAGGTTAAGTTTTCTTTATATAAGTTTCAAATGTGAAATTATATGCTTAGTTGCAAACATCTTAACTTTAATAGGTAGCAAAAAGGTTGCATTTTTTTAATCCCCTAATTTTAAAGAGATTTCCGAGTATTAAAGATCAGAGATTGTGATAGCAGGTCATTAAAAAAAAGCCTTATTCTATACCGTTTGTCCTTCTTTTTTACTTTTTATAAATGTTTTATGGCTATGGTCTAATCTATTTTAGCGTCAGGAAATACTATACAATCATATAACTATATGGCTTCTTTATTAACATCCTTTGCGCTCATAATAAATGCAATAATATCTGCTTTGGAATCTAAATTCAGCTTTTTTCGGATCCTATGCCGGGTCGATTTAATTGCAGAGACCGTAGTGTTTTGGAGTTCGCTAATTTGTGTTGCTTTTAAATCTAAAGTCATAAAACAAAGAATTTCTTTTTCCTTTTCATTTAATTCCGGGAATTTGGTGTTTAATATAACTTTGAAGTCCATACTTACTTTATCTAAATAGGTCTGAAAGCTTTCTGAAGTCGTTTTGTTTGTCTTTTCAGAAAGTAATGTTGCCCACAATGTTTGCAGGGCATTATTACGTTTTTGGTGATTTTCTAACCCAATAATATCCTTAACACTTCCTAAAGTTTTATGAAGTACTTCCTGTCTCAATGAATTTTCTACAACAGCTCTTGTTAACTCTTTTTCTCTGGTCATCAATGCTAATTCCGTTTTTAACTTCTTTAATTGCTCTCTTTCTAATTTGCTTTTTGATAGCCTTAACCGGTTTTTAGCATTCTTTCGATAAAGCAATAAAATGATTGCTCCAGAAAGAAATGTTAGTATAAATAATAAAAAGTATAGTTCTCTTTTTGAAGTTTCGCTTTCTAGTACTAATTGATCTGCAAGTTTCTCTTTTTCAAATTTATGGTTGAGCTCCAAAGCTGTGATTCGTTTTGCTTTTTTCGTATCATTTATCGAATCAAAATAGGTCTTGTAAATTTTATAGTCCTCTAAGGCCTCAGCATACTTTTTTCGTTTACTATTGAGATTACTTCTTTGGCGATACAACACAACTAAAAGTTCTATATATTTTTGTTTCTTAGCACTAAAAATAGCGCTATCCAGATGAACAGACGCCTCATCATACTTGTTTAGAGCTGTATATACAAAAGCTGTATTTGAATGACAAGTACCTAATTCTTTTTGATCATTAACCGCTTTAAAAATAGCTATGTTTTCCTTATAAATATCTATAGCTTTATCAAGTGCTCCATTACTATAATGAATACCCGCTATAGTTGCATTCACGGTGGCTACTCCCAGTTTAGAGGTCATTAGCGCTTTAGCTTTATTGGTATAGATAAGCGCAGAATCATTTTGTTTATTATAGTAGAATGTATTCGCCAGCATTTGATATGACCCTGCTAAATCGTTTACATCTTTTAACAATTCCTTTATGGCAATGGCATTCCTAAAATAATGCTCAGATTTGGTATAGTCATCATGAGCACTGTAGCACATTCCTAGATTATGTAACGTTGATCCAATACCCGTGGAATCCTGAATGGTTTCAAAAATATCCAACGCTCTTAAGTAGTGGGATAAAGCTTTATCTGCCTTGTCTTGTTGCGAATCAAACATCCCAAGAGAATTTAATGCATTTGCTTTTTGTTGCTTGTAATAATATGATTGATACCCCTTATGCTTTATAGTTTCTAAAACATTATTAACAATTGTTCTGGAGGTATCTATATCAAATAAACCTGTCCGTTCTGCAAGTTGCAACTCGAGATCAATTTTCACAGAATCATTTGTGGCTGTTCTTATTTTTTGCAAAATAGTCGTCGTTATACTATCCTGTGTTTGGCTGTAACCCATATTGGTTAGTAGAGCAATTGTAATTAATTGTGAGAGTTTCATTTTTAGAGAGGGTTTTACTTTGAGAGGGAGTTTCATTTTTATGGATATGTGTAAGGTTGATTTCTCGAATGGAAAGATGATAACTTTGTGCTGTTTCTGCGAACGTAATTCCTGTATTGGTCACCAACGGCTCTAGTGAATCCTCTGCATTGCGTTGTAAATTAAAAAAGCCTTTACAATGTCCTATGGCAACAATATTGTCTTTATCATTTGCGCCGTTGAAATAGATGCCCGGAAAACGACCTCTTATGGTGGTCATATAAATGTCCGGTTCGGTGCATATGGGTGTTGCATCACCTCTTGCGCACTCAATGAAAGTAATTTTATATGGGGCGCCTTCCTTATTATAGTTATCTCGCCTTCTCACTTTATAATCACGTCCGCTTCCTCCAGTGGGAATTGTATATGATTCGGTAAATGTTGTGGTTTGAATTTTAATTATGAAATCACTATGCGCAAAGGTTATTTGAAACACAACCATTAAAAGCAACACTAAAATGTGCTTTGATATCGTATTCAGCCTTGCATAAGATGTAATATCTGAAGATGTATGGCTTTTATCTTTTAGTTTATAGTTTTGTGCCGCGCTTATAACAAGCAGATCACTCTTTTTCATTGGGGTGATTTTTTCACCTTTAAAATTACGCTATTTAGACTAAAACCACTTAATGTTTAGGGGTAGCAAAAAGGTGTCAAAATATATAAATCCTTTATTTTAAGGGGCTTTAGAATAGTATTATAGTATTACTCGTTGCAAATACTTCTCTGTTGTGGATAGCGGGTTCTGTCTTATCTAAATGAGAAAAACCTAAAAAATTATCTTTAGTATCAAAAAACATGTTCAAAGGTCATAGTTTCCTAATGTCAATTATTATTCAAGCCGTATATTTTAAATTCAGATTCGGGTTAAGCTATAGAGATATTGAAAAACTAATGGCTATTAGAGATGTCAAAGCAGATATTTTAAATCCTTTTTTTATGTTTAGGAATCACTTAGAATAACAATAATTAATCATACTCTACAAAAATAGGTCTAACTTTTATTAAAGTCACTTTTTTATTGCTAAGATCAACTATTCTAAATTGAATCTTTTTGACTTCTTTAATTGCTTTATGAAAATATCCCAAACCTGATATTATATTAGTTAAGGAATCTAATGATATTATATTTAAATCCTCTATTTCAATATCCAACATTTCTCTAGTATTTAATTGCTCAAAATTAATACCTGCATTTTGATTGACAGCTACGCTATAATGCTTTATTCCATTTTCTGTTTTTATTATTTTTCTTGGATACTTATAAAAACTGTTTTCAATACTATCAAACTTAGCTTTTTGAATTTCATTCAACTTTGATGGTTCGCCAATTCTTGTTCGAGCCTGTTTTGGACTAAAATCATTTGGAAATAAATGCTTATAATTTTTCCAATCCAGTACAACGTCGTTATCTTTTTCTGAGTTGAAAAGGATATATAAATTATCTTTAAAAAACAGTTTATTTATTTCAGGTTCATAAATAAGATGCAATATTAATGCGCTTAAACCAATCCATAAAGATACTTTATTTGTTAACGGCTTCATATTAAATACAATTTATCCCTCAATTTCTTACTTGTTGTTGTGTTGTTAATATTTTATTTAATTCAGCTTGTGACAAAAACTGAAGTAACCCTTCTCATACTAGATTATCATAAAACTCATCCGCTTCTTGAAAATTATCAAATTGTTTTAATGTATCTGATGTATAAAAAATATAATAATCCCGCATAATTGCATGTGTAAGGTTATTTAAATAATTAGGATGTGTATTTTCCATGTGCTCTTCAAAAAAATCTATAAAGGACTCTCCTCTATTATTAACATAGTTGTTTCTTAGAAGTGTATGTACTGATTCATGTATAATTGTGCGCGTTATTTCCAGAGGAGAACGATTATATAATCGCTTTCATCTAATGTGACAATTAATCACTTCCTTCTTTACCCTATTAAAAATTACAACAGTTTAAATCATCTAATTCGAGGAGCAAGTAGAACTACAATACTGTTAATCAAAATGTTTTCACTTATTTGTGTTTACTTCTTTAAAATACCACAAGGAAAAGAATTCCCGAGGTAATAACTAAAAACCAGTCATTTCGGGTTATATTAGCGCCCTTATCAACCTACTCACGCTAATAATGCCTTCCTGTGTTATTAATTCGGAACATATATACTTCCAATCCCCAATTCGACCACTATAATCAACAAAATTCTTACAATTATTAAGCATTTTGATTATGTCTCTGACTTTCTTTACTCAAATCGGGAATACCTGTAGCGTTTAATACCACATTATCACAGTAAGCAAAAGCATCTGCCTTAGTAGCCCATTCACTGGTTCCCCACTGCCCTATGCTACTTACTTTATCTCTATCATCATAATAATTGTCAAAATAAATTCTTGGGAAAGTGCCAGATATTTTTATGGCATATGTTCCTACCTTAGCATATGTAATGGTAGCATTGCTAGTAACATTATCAACTGTTATATTATTGCCCCAATCTACACTATAATTATAGTATAATACCGTGCTAATCGGAATTGTAAAAGACTCATTAGGGCTTGTTGTTTTAATTGTAATTATGAACTCGTTTTGCGCAAAAGTTATTTTCGATATTTGCGATACGGTCATAAAAAAGAATAGTAAAACTGATGATTTTGATACATAATTTAAACACGTATAAGGTGTATTCTTGTGTTTATCATTCTGATTTAAATGCAGAGAATTCGAGTGGTTTTTTTTCATTAGCGTGAATTTAATCTTAGCATATAATATGCCACTAAATTATATGTCCTTCGGGAAATACTAAAATTTATAGAGGTAGCAAAACAGTTGCATGCTCTTGAATCACCTTTATTTATATAGAGTTTAACATATTTTGTACGCAATCACCCTATCTTATATGCAATTAATTTTCAATTTTATGGCGTTTACTAAGGGGTTAGTTGTCGATTTCCGCATGACGTTAGAAACTGTGTCTGCTGCATTTACATTTTCATACCTGAGATATACCCTGAATAGGCCCCATGTTTAGAAGATCAAATCAATTAAAACGCTACTATTATTTTATAAAAACCTGCTTACCCTTACAATAAGGAGGTCATTGTAACTATTGACCAACCCCAATTTATGATCAATAACTCTTAGATATAAAAATCTAATAAAGAGAGGTAGCAATGTGTTTGTATATTCTAGGTCAACACTTATATTAGGTTAAATACAATAGCATAATACCTATAATTATTATATTCCTGTTAGCATGAAGAATAGTGTTATTTGAGCACATAGAGCTCTGCTTCCGTATTGACATCACTTTTGCTCTTAATAAATGTTATAATATCTGCTTTGGAATCTAAATTCAGCTTTTTTCGAATCCTATACCTGGTCGATTTAATTGCAGAAGTCGTAGTTTTTTGGAGTTCGCTAATTTGTGTTGCTTTTAAACCTAAAGTCATAAAACAAAGAATTTCTTTTTCCTTTTCATTTAATTTCTGGAATTTGGTGTTTAATATAACCTTAAAGTCCATACATACTTCATCTAAGTAGGTCGTCTTAAAACTTTCTGAAGTCGTTTTGTTTGTCTTTTCAGAAAGTAATGTTGCCCACAAAGTTTGCAGGGCATTATTACGTTTTTGGCGATTTTCTAAACCAATAATATCCTTAACACTTTCTAAAGTTTTATGAAGTACTTCCTGTCGCAATGAATTTTCTACAACAGCTCTTGTTAACTCTTTTTCTCCGGTCATCAATGCTAATTCCGTTTTTAACTTCTCTAATTGTTCTCTTTCTAATTTGCTTTTTGATAGCCTTAACCGGTTTTTAGCATTCTTTCGATAAAGCAATAAAATGATAGCCCCAGAACACATTGTTAGTATGAATAATAGAAAGTATAGTTCTCTTTTTGAAGTTTCGCTTTCTAGTACTAACTGATCCGCAAGTTTCTCTTTTTCAAATTTATAGTTGAGTTTCAAAGCCGTAATCCGTTTTGTTTTTTTTGTATCATTTATCGAATCGAAATATGCCTTGTAAATTTTATAGTCCTCTAAGGCCTCAGCATACTTTTTTTGTTTACTATTGAGATTACTTCTTTGGCGATACAGCACAACTAAAAGTTCTATATATTTTTGTTTCTTAGCACTAAAAATAGCACTATCCAGATGAACAGCCGCCTCATCATAATTGTTTAGAGCAATATATACAGAAGCTGTATTCAAATGGCTAAGACTTAACTCACTTTGATCATTAGCAGCTTTAAAATTAGCTATGTTTTCCTTATAAATCCCTATAGCTTTATCTAGTGTTCCATTATTATAATGAATGCCCGCTATAGCTGCATTTACATTAGCTACTCTCCGTTTAGAGGTCATTAGCGCTTTAGCTTTTTTGGTATAGATAAGCGCAGAATCATTTTGTTTATTATTGAAAAATGTATTCGCCAGCATTTGATATGATACCGCCAGACCGTCTACATCATGTAATAATTCCTTTATGGCAATTCCCTTCTTAAAATAGTATATGGATTTGGTATAGTCTTCCTGAATCCTGTAAAACATTCCTAGATTATGTAACGCTAATCCAGTGCCTATGGAATCCTGAATGACTTCGCAAATTTCCAGTGCCTTTAAGCAGTGGGACAAAGTTTCATCGGTTTTGTCTTGTTTCATGGCAAATACTCCTAGATAGTTTAATGCTCTTGCTTTTTGCTTCTTGTAATAATAAGATTGATTCTTCCTTTGTTCTATGGTTTCTAAAACATTATAAACAATTGTTCTTGAGGTATCCACATCAAAAAAATGTGTCCGATCTGCAAGTTTCAATTCGAGATCAATTTTCACGGAATCATTTGTGGCTGTTCTTATTTTTTGTAAAAAAGAAAGCGCTATACTATCCTGTGTTTGGCTGTAACCCATACTTGTAAGTAGAGCAAATGTAATTAATAAAAGGAGTTTCATTTTTATGAATAAGGGTAAAGTTGATTCCTCTAATAGAAAGATGATAACTTTGTGTTGTTCCTCTGAACATAACTTTGAAAATGGTAAATGATTCGGGAGATGATGTGGTTAGAATTTTAATTCTGAAATCGTTTTGCGCAAAGGTTGTTTGAGTTACAACCATTAAGAGCATTACCAAAATGTACTTGACTAGCGTATTTAGCCTTGTAGAAGATGTAATGCCTGAGGCGAGATAGTTTTTTTCTTTATCTTTTAGTTTATGGCTGTGTTTTGTGCTCAAAATACAATGGCTATTTTTTCCCATAGCGAGATTTAGGTTAAGTTTTCTTTATATAAGTTTCAAATGTGAAATTATATGCTTAGTTGCAAACATCTTAACTTTAATGGGTAGTAAAAAGGTCGCATTTTTTTTAATCCCCTAATTTTAAAGAGATTTCCGAGTATTAAAATATCAGAGATTGTGGCAGCAGGTCATTAAAAAAAAGCCTTATTCTATACCGTTTATCCTTCTTTTTTAGTTTTATAAATGTTTTATGGCTATGGTCTAATCTATTTTAGCGCCAGGAAATAACTATACAATCATATAACTATATGGCTTCTTTATTAACATCCTTTGCGCTCATAATAAATGCAATAATATCTGCTTTGGAATCTAAATTCAGCTTTTTTCGGATCCTATGCCGGGTCGATTTAATTGCAGAGACCGTAGTGTTTTGGAGTTCGCTAATTTGTGTTGCTTTTAAATCTAAAGTCATAAAACAAAGAATTTCTTTTTCCTTTTCATTTAATTCCGGGAATTTGGTGTTTAATATAACTTTGAAGTCCATACTTACTTTATCTAAATAGGTCTGAAAGCTTTCTGAAGTCGTTTTGTTTGTCTTTTCAGAAAGTAATGTTGCCCACAATGTTTGCAGGGCATTATTACGTTTTTGGTGATTTTCTAACCCAATAATATCCTTAACACTTCCTAAAGTTTTATGAAGTACTTCCTGTCTCAATGAATTTTCTACAACAGCTCTTGTTAACTCTTTTTCTCTGGTCATCAATGCTAATTCCGTTTTTAACTTCTTTAATTGCTCTCTTTCTAATTTGCTTTTTGATAGCCTTAACCGGTTTTTAGCATTCTTTCGATAAAGCAATAAAATGATTGCTCCAGAAAGAAATGTTAGTATAAATAATAAAAAGTATAGTTCTCTTTTTGAAGTTTCGCTTTCTAGTACTAATTGATCTGCAAGTTTCTCTTTTTCAAATTTATGGTTGAGCTCCAAAGCTGTGATTCGTTTTGCTTTTTTCGTATCATTTATCGAATCAAAATAGGTCTTGTAAATTTTATAGTCCTCTAAGGCCTCAGCATACTTTTTTCGTTTACTATTGAGATTACTTCTTTGGCGATACAACACAACTAAAAGTTCTATATATTTTTGTTTCTTAGCACTAAAAATAGCGCTATCCAGATGAACAGACGCCTCATCATACTTGTTTAGAGCTGTATATACAAAAGCTGTATTTGAATGACAAGTACCTAATTCTTTTTGATCATTAACCGCTTTAAAAATAGCTATGTTTTCCTTATAAATATCTATAGCTTTATCAAGTGCTCCATTACTATAATGAATACCCGCTATAGTTGCATTCACGGTGGCTACTCCCAGTTTAGAGGTCATTAGCGCTTTAGCTTTATTGGTATAGATAAGCGCAGAATCATTTTGTTTATTATAGTAGAATGTATTCGCCAGCATTTGATATGACCCTGCTAAATCGTTTACATCTTTTAACAATTCCTTTATGGCAATGGCATTCCTAAAATAATGCTCAGATTTGGTATAGTCATCATGAGCACTGTAGCACATTCCTAGATTATGTAACGTTGATCCAATACCCGTGGAATCCTGAATGGTTTCAAAAATATCCAACGCTCTTAAGTAGTGGGATAAAGCTTTATCTGCCTTGTCTTGTTGCGAATCAAACATCCCAAGAGAATTTAATGCATTTGCTTTTTGTTGCTTGTAATAATATGATTGATACCCCTTATGCTTTATAGTTTCTAAAACATTATTAACAATTGTCCTAGAGGTATCAAGATCAAACAAACGTGTCCGATCTGCAAGTTGCATCTCGAGATCAATTTTCACAGAATCATTTGTGGCTGTTCTTATTTTTTGCAAAATAGTCGTCGTTATGCTATCCTGTGTTTGGCTGTAACCCATACTGGTTAGTAGAGCAATTGTAATTAATTGTGAGAGTTTCATTTTTATTTCATTAAAACTATTTTTTTTTTGCAACAGTTAAAGGATAAATGCTTTGCACTTGCAAAAACCATACACCAACTCTTTTAATAATTTCTTTGCGGTGAGAAGAACCCAAATCCGCTTGATTACTAATTACCGGAACACGTTTTTCATAATACGTGGTCAATTCATATTTTACTGTGATGGGTCTGATATCCATTATGGTTCTACTTATTAATAGATTCGTTTCCATTTCTTTCCAGAAATTCCTTCAACATCTTCTAATAAATCCGTATAGCGCTTGCTACCAAAGTAGAGTGCCACTAAAATATGCATTTTCCATTTACCGCCCAAAACATACATGGTATTAGAAATTGCACGAATCTTATGTTTACAGGCCTTAATCTTTTCTTTGTCTTTACTCATGGTACATCGCTTTGTTACCTCAATGTTACTTAAGTTATCAAGTTTCCTTTTATCACTAAATGATATATATACATATATGTGTTTGACAAATATTTACAATAAAACATATTAAAAAATGAATTCAATTTAGAAACGTGTAATCAGAATCCAGCTACATAATCCCTGGACTAATTGTACTTTTCTTTATTGTTACTCCATTTTAACAAAAACAAAATTCTACAGAGGCTGGCCAACCAGTTAGACAAAATAGTTCAATATAAAACACTGTTTTACAATACATTAAGTTTATTTTTTTTGATTTTACAAATACTCATTAATTCATAAAAAACAACCCTTTTGAAACCCTGAAACGATAAAAATCTAAAAATAAACACCTTTTTGCAACCCCTTTACATGTTAATTCTTGAAGCTTTTAAATTTATTTTTGCTCTCAAGAAATTTATTTACTAATCCATTCGCACTAAATACTTAGTGTACTTCCTTCAAATTTTAATAGAATTTACTCTGTACAAATAATATTGTACAAGAAAGTAATGCTATTGGTTGATTAAAATGAATAAACGTTTAAAATAATAAATTTCTGATTGTCAGATTTATTATTGACAAATTGTAAAATTTTATTTTTTATGAAAAATATTACTAAACTGCATCAATTTAAGCATATACTATTAGGGCTATCTCTAATATTAAGTTTTTCTGCATCAGCACAATTTACATGTGATGCTTCCGCACTCTATCAAACCATAAGAATAGGACAAAACATTAGTGGCGTTGGACGCACAGGTGATTATATTCTTTATCGTATTGAACTAGATAATTCAAACTTCGCTTTTATTGCTAATTTATCAAGAGATGATGATGGAGCAGGAACAAATGATATTGCTCTATTTGACAATATAAATGCTATCGCATTTAATCCAGTGGATAATTATATCTATGGAATAGATCACAATGATAATCATTTATATAGAATTGATTCTAATGGAAATGTTGATTATATAGGTGAAATAAGTGGTGCAATATCAAACAATAATAATAATATTGCAGGTACAATTGATGCTAATGGCATGTACTATATATTTGGGAATCATGGTAACCTTATAAAAGTAGACCTTTCCTCAACACCAGTAGGCACTATACAATCAACATTAGCTTATAGCACAAGTCTAGGTGCGTCAGATATTGCAATAAATCCAGTAGATGGATTAATATACGGCTGGCATTCTGATAACAAACAATTATTTACTATAAACCCTAATACAGGGCAGACAAATATCATTGGACCTCCAAATTCTACAAGTAGAATGAGAGCTTTTGGGGCTCTTTATTTTACATCGGGTGGCCAATTAATAGGGTATGGAGATGATGAAAGAAACCCTTTATCCCAGGAAACATTGGTTCAGATCAATACAGATACTGGTGTACCTACGATAATAGGTACTGGAGAAAGTGTAAGTATAAATGATGGAGCTTCTTGCCCTTATGGAATTGAATTACTGAAAGATGGCCCAGACACTGCAAGATTAAATGAGTCATTTACATACATATTTACAGTCTTCAATGCATCTGGAAGTGTACTAAACGGTCTCGATTTCACCGATAGCTTACCATCAAATTTAACTTTTAATTCCAACCCTTACGATTTAACAAATGGGCTATCTAGCACAGGAACTACTAATGGATTGTCTAGTGCTGTCCTAACCCTAAATAATGTACCAATGGGTGAAAGTAGTTTTAAAATAGATGTTTTTACTAGTTGTAGTTTTACGGGCGATAGAATTAGCAATCAGGCTACGTTAGTTTCATCTTTTGTAACCGTAATCTCCGATGATCCGGATATACCAGGAATTGATAACCCTACAATTACAAATATAAATAGAGCACTACCTACATTTAGTGTTCCGGACACAATTGATTTTGAAGGGTGTACGATACAAGATATTAATAGTTCTAATGCTGTTTTTCCATACAGCAGTAGTGAGTCTTCAGATGTAAAAAATGTTTTCAATACTGAAACGGGTTACATTGCATCTAATACCGATAATATAAAATCAATAACTTATATTGATAATATAACATCTACAGAGTGTCCAATTGAAGTCAGTAGGGAATTTACATTAACTGACCTTTGTAATAATACTGAAAAGAAAACTCAAACCATTACAGTATCCGATAACACACCACCAACATTTACTGCACCTGGCGATATTGAGATATTCACGGATGCATCTTGTAATTATGATGCTAGCGTTACCGT
>CANLXL010000026.1 GCA_947495125.1 uncultured Flaviramulus sp. | reverse complement strand
GTTTTACATACCCTGAATTTGTTGATGTTTTCATTACACTAAGGTTTTAGTGTATCGCTATTTCAGGACGGGACATTGTATTAAAATTTAAAAGCCTTCAAGTAATTGAAGGCTTTTTTTTTGTTTTTCATATTTTTTAAAATATTTTCAATAATTAAAATAATCTAACTTTCAAATATATAAATACTTTTATTACATTTATATGGGATGGATTTTAATATATATAGCATACTTATAATTGCTGGAATAATACAGGGGTTAATTTTTACTATTATAGTTCCATTTACCAAAAAGTATCAGGCTAGAAGCACCTATTTTTTGGTAGCATTAATATTAGGCTATTCATATAGCAATTTTCAATATGTATTGCCTTATGTAGGAATAATACCGTTTCTGGATATGTACGCTTACATCTTCTTGCCAGTAGCTTGGTTTATCCCACCAACGATGTATTTGTTTGTAATCTTTTTTCTATATCCTGAAAGAAAAATAAAACTCAAGGACAAATTGCTTTATTTGCCATTTGCAGTTTTAACCTGTATTACTTTGTTTTTTAGATTACGAGTACTACTTTCTTATGACACAATAGATCCGGTTAATCGAATTTATAGGGTTGTCGTGGTTTATCAAGAGTTTTTTGCAATATTCTATAATGTATCTGTATTAGTCCTAACATTTATATTAATTGCTAAGTATGAGAAGCGTCATAAAGAGTACAACAAAAATCATGTAAGACCAGATTTAAAGTGGTTAAAACTTACTTTGGGCTTAATTCTCTTCTTTACTTTGTTTTGGAGTGCTTTAGTAATTAGAAATACTTTTATAAGTAACCAAACCAATTTTGATAATTTATGGTTGGGTATGACAGCACTTATCTATTGGTTTGGACATGTAGGTGTTTATAAATACGGTATTTTATCTGATAGAATTAAGATTAGAAAGTATAATATGAAGTTTACAAATGATGATATTACAATTCCAATTAAAAATAGACTTATGCTAAAGTTCGAAAAATTGATGAAGGATGATAAGCTATTTTTAAATTCTAATTTAACCTTAGATGAAGCTGCCCAAAAATTACAAGTAAGTGCTGCACATTTATCACGTTCGTTAAAGAGTGAATTAAACACAAGTTTCACGGAGTATGTTAATGTGCTTAGAGTTGAGGAGGCAAAATCTTACTTGACCAATAGCGCTTTTGATAATTATACAATAGTTGCCATAGGTTTAGAGGCAGGTTTTAATTCTAAATCAAGTTTTTTTGATGTTTTTAAAAAAATTACAAGCGTCACACCATCTACTTATAAAAAGAAAAACCTCAAGAAAGAATATTAATTTTTCTTATTTAAGTTCAATTTTTTATGAGGATTTTTCTCATGAAATTAATCCAGAATATTGATGTTTACATAATTCTGGATTATCGAACATAGCTTTGTTTCTACTTTCACTTAAACAAACCTTGAACGCTATTAGCAATGAAAAAATACACCTTTTGCCTGTGCATTATTATTTCTTCCTTTATTAACCTTTATGCTCAATACTCGTTTCCAATAAACTCAGGACCAATAAATGTAGCAGAAGGCAGCCCCGTAACTTTAGATTTAAATGATATAGCAAATAGTGCGGTAGTAACTAACAATCTATATCTTAGTTTAAGAGTCATAACCGATTGGATGCCCAATGTTGGAGCACCTTCTACAGGTGAAGCATCGATAGAAGTAACGACAACTTCTGGAACAGTGGTGGTTCTATCTCCCCAGTCCGTAGTTGAAGACTCTTGTTGTCCATTAAGTTTATCTTTTTTTGCGGTATTACCGGCAAATTATATTCCATTGTCAGATGGGTTCTTAAATGTGGTTTTAAAGCAAACAGGAGTAGGGACATCAGCAAATTGGTCTAATATTGATATTGATTTATTAGTTTGTACAATGCCAGTGGCAACCACAACAATTATAGAAGACTGTGACAATGATCAGTTTTCTGTTGATGTTAATGTAACAGATTTAGGATCATTGCCTCCAGCTTCACTAGATGATTTTGGAGGAGGTTTTATTAGTATAAATAATGTAGGTATTTATAGAATGGGGCCATACTCTACAGATTTTCCTGTTCTAATACAAGTTACAGGTGATGCTACTCATGGTTGCTCATATATGTTGCAGTCATCCATAGATTGTGATTTGTTAAACACTGATTATGTTGCGTTTAAAGGGTTTAAATATTTTCCGAACCCAGTTAAAAATATTCTTGAGCTCAATGCTCAAAATGAAATTAGTACAGTCGCAGTATATAATACTATTGGAAAAGAAGTTTTAACAATAAGACCTGAAAATTTTGAAGCCAAAGTAGATATGTCTGACATGCAATCTGGAATCTATTTTATTAAGGTAATGATTAATAGTACCATTAAAAATATTAGAATTATAAAAGAGTAATCACTATATGTTTTAAATAAATGACTAAAAGCATCAAATTTATTTGATGCTTTTTTCATTAAAAGATTATAAAAACTAAAATTTTAAAATTTTGCATTACCTTTGTAGCCCAAACACGTTTGGATAGTATATGAGTCAAAAAGTTTTACTTAACGCAAAAGAGGTAAACATCATTCTTCATCGATTGGCTTGTCAACTTATTGAAAAACATAACGATTTCTCAAATACAGTTTTAATTGGTTTACAGCCACGTGGTGTATTTTTAGCAGATAGAATTGCGAAAATATTGAAAGAAAACTATAAGGTAAAAAATGTGCAGTTAGGGCATTTGGATATCACGTTTTATAGAGACGATTTCCGCCGTGGCGAAAAACCATTGGAAGCCAATGCCACAGAAATTAATTTTTTAGTTGAAAACAAGAATATCGTTTTTATCGATGATGTGCTTTATACCGGAAGAAGTATTAGAGCTGCATTAACGGCTATTCAATCTTTTGGCAGACCCAACGAGATTGAATTATTAACGTTAATAGACAGACGCTTTAGCAGACATCTTCCAATCCAACCAGATTATAGAGGTAGGCAAGTGGATGTTATAAATAATGAAAAAGTTATTGTCCATTGGAAAGAGAATGAAAATGAAGATAGGGTGTATTTAATTGAGAAATAATAAACATAATTGCTAACGGCTAACGGCTAACGGCTAATTAAACTTTAAACGTAAAAAATGAGCGAATTAAGTGTCAATCACTTATTAGGAATTAAATATCTTAACCAACAAGATATCAAACTTATTTTTGAAACTGCCGATCATTTTAAAGAAGTGATTAACAGACCCATTAAAAAAGTCCCTTCGCTTCGAGATATTACAATCGCTAACCTTTTTTTTGAAAATTCAACACGAACAAAATTATCTTTTGAGTTGGCGGAAAAGCGGTTATCTGCAGATGTTCTTAATTTTTCATCGTCTCAGTCTTCTGTGAAAAAAGGAGAAACCTTGATAGATACCGTAAATAATATCTTGTCAATGAAAGTTGATATGGTGGTTATGCGACATCCTAATCCGGGAGCGGGTGTGTTTCTATCGAAACATGTCAACGCAAGTATAATAAACGCCGGAGACGGGGCACATGAGCACCCCACACAGGCATTATTAGACTCTTATTCAATACGAGAACGACTGGGGGAAGTAAAAGGAAAGAAAGTAGTTATTGTGGGTGACATTCTACATAGCAGGGTAGCGCTATCCAATATATTTGCATTGCAATTGCAGGGTGCGGAAGTTATGGTATGCGGACCGAAGACGCTTATGCCTAAGTATATGAGTAAATTGAATGTAAAAGTAGAAACAAACTTGCGCAAGGCTTTAAATTGGTGTGATGTGGCCAATATGCTACGCGTACAAAATGAGCGTATGGACATTAGTTACTTCCCTTCTACGCGAGAATATACGCAACAGTTTGGTGTCAACAGGGAATTGTTAGATACTTTAGATAAAGAAATTACCATCATGCACCCCGGACCCATAAATAGAGGTGTAGAAATAACAAGTGATGTCGCAGATTCTAAACAAGCCATTATATTAGATCAAGTTCAAAACGGAGTTGCGATAAGAATGGCCGTTATTTATCTGTTGGCGTCTAAAATAAAACAATAAATCATGATTTTAAGTCAAGATGGAAATATTTCTATCATAACTCAAGAAAAGGCGACCATTGTTGAGTTGGTAAAAAAAATAGAAGCACTCTACCCTAAATTTAAGAATAATAATATTATTGTTAATTTAACCTCCTTAAGGACAATAAGTGTTCAGGAAATCATTGAGTTTCTTCAGGTTTCAAATAGGCATAGAGCATCTAAGCAGTCTTTTGTTATTGTTACAAATAAAATAAGTGTAGAAGAATCTTTAGACGAAATTGTCGTTGTACCTACACTGCAAGAAGCTTATGATATTATAGAAATGGAAGAAATGGAACGCGATTTAGGATTTTAATATGAGTAATTATCACCTAGCCCAGGTTAATATTGCCAAACGACTGGCTCCAATGGACGATCCAATTATGCAGGATTTTGTTAATAATTTGGATAGAATCAACGCTATTGCCGATGTTGCTGAAGGTTTTATTTGGCGCATGCAAGATGAAGATAAAGAATTAGGAGCGAAAGTTTTCCAGGATGACAACTTGCTTATAAACATGTCTGTTTGGGAGAATTTGGACACTCTTTTTAATTATACTTATAAATCCGGCCATATTGAAGTTTTTAAGCGTAAAAAGGAATGGTTTAGTAAAATGAAGATGATGCATATGGCATTTTGGTATGTCCCTGAGAGTTACGAGCCAACATTTGAAGATGCTAAAGACCGTTTAGATTATTTAAATAAGCACGGTGATACACCATATGCCTTTAGTTTTAAAAATAAGTTTACCGCTGAAGACGCCATAAATTACAATCCTACTTTATAATTATGAAGCTTTCCATATTAGGTTGTTATAGTGCGACTCCAAGAGCTTTAACAAATACGACTTCACAGGTATTAGAGATTAATAATCATATGTTTTTAATTGATTGCGGTGAAGGCTCGCAGGTACAACTTCGAAAACATAAAATTAAGTTCAACAGAATAAAGCATATTTTTATATCGCATTTGCATGGTGATCATTTTTTTGGTTTGGTGGGATTAATTTCTACATTTCGTTTACTCACACGTGAGGCAGATTTACATATTTATGGACCAAAAGGCATTAAAGAAGTGATTACGTTACAAATGAAACTTGCCGATTCCTGGACCAATTATAAACTTATTTTTCACGAATTAACCTCAATGACTTCTGAATTGATTTTCGAAGATGATAAAGTAGAGGTTTACACAATCCCTTTAGACCACCGTGTATATACTAATGGGTTTCTTTTTAAAGAAAAGGAGGGAGAAAGAAAACTTGATATTGGTGCAGCGAAAAAAGCGAATATCAATAGAGCATACTATAGAAAGTTAAAACAAGGTTTCGATGTTGAAAATGAAGATGGTAAACTTATAAAAAATAAGTCTGTAACTAAGGAAGGACTAAAACCTAAAAGTTATGCGTTTTGCAGTGACACGGCCTACAAGGAAGACATCGTACCCATTATTAAAAACGTGGATGTATTATATCACGAATCTACGTTTTTGGAGAAGCACGCCCATTTAGCACCAAAAACAAAACACGCAACGGCAAGGGAAGCGGCTAGTATTGCTGAACAAGCTCAGGTTGGGACATTACTACTCGGACATTATTCTACCCGTTATGATGATCTAAATGCTTTTAAGGAAGAAGCACAAGAGGTTTTCGAAAATGTTGAATTGTGTGAAGATGGAAAAACGTTTGAGTTTTAAACCATACTATTTTTTATAGCCGAGCAGATATGTTATTTTGCTTGGTCCTGATTTGATTTTATCCAATGTCCATGCATAAGAATCATCATCTAGATTATTAACCATCGTATTCATTTCATTTATGGAATACGTCCTTAGTACAGAGACTATACCATCCCAACAGATCAAAACGGGAAGTATTGGAATGAGATAAGTAAACAACAACCTTCCGAATGAGAAAGGTCTGATAAACGGTGTTAATAGGAGCACATTAATCGGGGATAACAGCATAAAGATAATACTTTTGAGATTACGTTCCTGCGCCTCAAAAATGGCAATGGCACTTTCATTATTCACCGCATTTTGTAATATTTGCTGTGCTTGTTCAGGCCTAAAGTGATGGAATGATAAAAACTGAGTTCTTAAACCTTTCATACTTTTCGGTACTTGTAAAGCGTCAATAGATGTCGCAATGTACTCCATATTGTTTTCAGAAGCTTTGCTTCGCTCAAAAGCTTTAATGTTTGGATAATAATCGGTTAAAATAATTTTTACATCGGGGTTGGTTTTTAATAAATGTTCATTGAGTTTCAATAAACCGCCACCGCCTCCTGAAGCCAAATCTATGATCGTATTGGAATGGCTTTTTTCGAGGCCTTCCTTAATAATTGGGACTATGGGTCTATAAATATCAAACTTATTCGACATAAACCGAAGGTAATCCGTCATATAATTTCTCAAAAATGATGGAAACCATTGTAAATCTTCGAACTCAAATAAATGAATACGGGACATAATCTATTAATTATAGTTCTCGGCGTAACGTTTAAACAAATGCATCCATTTTAAAACCTGCTTTTTAAACATGTTGGGAAACCATTTGGATATCATTTTAATAAAAACACCATTAAATTGGGTATAATGAATTTCTGAGGTATATCGTGTTTCAGCATCACTTATTGGCGAGAACGTAACCTTCATGGTATTGGTCATATGTTTGTGCTCATATAGTGCAAAAAACTCATCAGGCAAATTATTCGTAATTATCGTTTCAATTAATTCTAGCTTTTTGTAGGTCATTTTTGATTTGGCGCCTTTTTCCCAATCAATACCACTAATAAGTTCTTTAGAAATAAAACCTTCTTGAACATGTTTTAGATGTTGTGGGTCTGAAAAAATGCTTACCACAGTATCTATATGTTGATTTATATCTACGAAACATGTGAACTTCATACTTCAAAAATTAAAGTATTAAGATAACAAAATATTTCTTTTGATTTTAAAAACTTGTAAATTGCATGATATATGGAAAAGGATTTAAGCAATTACAGAAGGTCTTATGAGAAGCACGAATTATTGTTAAAGGATGTGCCCGAAAACCCTATGGAATTATTTCAAAAATGGTTTTATGAAGTGGATGAATTTTTTGCTGAACAAGAAACGAATGCCATGACGCTTTCTACAATTGGGCTAGATGGTTATCCAAAGAATAGAGTAGTCTTGCTTAAAAAATACACCTATGAAGGTTTTATGTTTTTTACAAATTATTTGAGTGAAAAAGGAAAGGCCATAGCGGAAAATCCCAATGTATGTTTATCTTTTTTCTGGCATGGTGCCGAGCGGCAAATTATAATCAAGGGAAAAGCTGAAAAGGTTGTTCCAAACCTAAGTGATGGATATTTTGAATCCAGACCACGAGGAAGTCAGTTGGGAGCTATTGTATCAAAACAAAGCGAAGTTATTAAAAGCAGGGACGCCATAGAATCTGAGCTTGCAAAACTGGAGGAAGCCTTTGAAGGCAAAGTTGTTGAAAGACCAGATTTTTGGGGTGGTTATATTGTAAAACCTGTGGAAATGGAGTTCTGGCAGGGGAGACCAAACCGATTGCATGATAGAATTCGATACCAATTACAAAAGGATTATAATTGGTTAATAAATAGATTATCTCCATAAAAACACGATGAAATACATATTTTAACACCTTAAAAATGTTATTCATCGATAAAAAACATTAAAAATCGATAAAGTACACGTTTTTAATCGATTTTAACATTTCTTTAACATTCACTTCTAAGTAGGCTGCTAAATTTACAGAACCAAATCTAAATTTACCTACTTATGAAGTTATTAATTAAACTGCCTTTACTGGCACTGTTTGCTGTATTGGCGTTCTCCTGTTCAACCGACAGCATTGATGATAAGGCGGAAGCTATTGAAGAGAATTTAATAGTACCTCCGGCAAAGACCATTGAAATTGAAGTTCTAGAGCTTATTAATAATCATAGATTATCTGAAGGTTTAAGTCCTTTAAAATCTCTGTCTATAGTTAAATCTGTGGCCTATAAACATACAGACTATATGGTGGATAATAACGAGGTTTCTCATGCTAATTTTTATGATCGAAGTAATTACTTGAAATCTAAGGCCGGAGCCAAAAAAGTGTCTGAAAATGTAGCTTATGGTTATAGTTCGGCAGAATCTGTGGTTAGAGCCTGGATAAAGAGTGCAGGTCATAAGGCCAATATTGAAGGTGATTTTACAAACTTTGATATTTCAGCAGAAAAAAATGAAGAAGGAAAGTGGTACTATACTAACATCTTCGTAAAAAAATAATATTGCTTTTATTGTTAAACGAGAGCAATTAAAACATAACCCTATTTAATTACTGTTTAATAGCAAACGATATGTCATTGGTATATTGTTAAGGAATTAATTGGGTTATATTAATAACTTAACCGTTATTAAATTTAGCTTTAGGTATAAAACCCTTTCTTTTTTAAGAGAGGGTTTTTGTTTTATCCAGAATTTTAATTCAGATTAGCGGTTGATTGTTCTATTCAATAATTTCGTAATTCTCACTTTTCCAATGTTGCTTAGTCCACCGAACTTCATATTTGGACAGAAAGGTTTTGATTTGGTCATCCCACAACCTTCCAAACATAACCAAACGATTCCTACTTCCTCATCGCTGTCATTATAGAATCGAAAAATATAGTCCGATTCCCTTATTGACCAAGTAGTTTCTCCCCAATCAAAGTTGTCAGGGTTATTAAAAAGTTCCAGAATAAATTCCAGTTTCGATTTTTCGATTATTGTATGTGAAGTCAATCTACTTATCAAAAGAATATTTTGGAAAACCTTTATTTTTTTAATGTCACTTCTTGGAAATTGATACTTGGGATTTCTGAAATTGTTTTTGAATGATTGCTGAATGTTCTTGTTATTTTCGTGTAAATAGAACTTGGATAATTCTTCAACAGGAATATATTCAGAATAAAACAGTCCTCTATCTGATATATCTAAAAAGATAACTATTCCCAGTGTTAAAATTGAACTGATGATTAACAGTGTTTTCTTTCTTATCATTAAGATGCTTTCGGAGTAAATCCATTGAATAAATTATTATGTCATAATAATTAAAGATAAACCAAAAAAGTCATTTAGAAGTTTCGCTCTAAATGACTTTTAAACTATTATTAAATTTAACTTTGGTCTATTCCATTTTCACAACAATAAACTGAGTACGTCTATTGGCTTGGTGTTCTTCTTCTTTACAGTTAACAGTACCATCACATTCGTTGGTTAATTTACGCTCACCATAGCCTTTATACTCAGTAATTCTATTTGGATCAACACCTTTTGAAACTAAGTATTTGTAGGTTGCATTAGCTCTTTCAACAGAGAGTATATCATTATATTCGTCAGGTCCTCTAGAATCGGTATGTGATTCAATTTTAATAACCATATTTGGATATTTATTCATCATTAAATTGACAATTCTGTCCAATTCTACAGTGCCATCACGCCTGATATCAAACTTATTGAAATCGAAATAAATAGGGTATAGCTCGGTGATTGGTATGACCTCTTCTTTATTTGGATTTAAAACAAAATTAGCGGTAATACTTGAAACACTGCGTTTAATCCCTTTTGAAGTTACAGGCTCTGTGTTCTCTATGTATTCTTCTTTTGTAGTTTTGATATAGTAATCTGAGTCCCGATCTATATTGATATCGTAATGCCCTTTTTCATTAGTCTCTACAAAAGCAATTTTTTGCCCATTACTGTCCAACAGTGTTACCGTAGCGTTTGGAACAGGTGCATTTGTAACTGCATCCGTTATGGTTCCTTCTACTTTTAATTGTGGAACTCTATCATAGGCATAAATATCATCGCTACCCATACCGCCGTCCCGGTTAGATGCAAAATATCCTGATAATCCATCATCGTTCATAAAAAAGGAAAAATCGTCCTTTCTTGAGTTTACCGGAACTCCAAGGTTTAATACGCTAACAATTTTGTTATCGCTATCTAGAATGGTTCCAAAGATGTCTAAAAGACCAAGCCCAGGATGTCCATCTGAGGTAAAGAATAAAACATTTTCGCTATTAACAAAAGGGAACATTTCATTTTTATCAGTATTAACAACATCTCCCAGGTTTTGAGGTATTCCGAATGAACCATCACCATTGATATCTACAGAATAAATATCGGAACCGCCTATACCTCCAGGTCTGTCTGAGGTAAAGTACAGTTTAGTATTATCTGCGTTTAGAGCAGGATGTCCGTTGGAAAATGAATTATTATTAAAACTAAGCTCTTCAACATTGGTCCATAGACCATTAATAAAAGAGGCTCGATATATTTTTAAATGTGTTAGACCCTGATCGTCTTTTCCTAAGACCTGCTTATTAAAATCGTTTCTTGAAAAATACATGGTTTTCCCATCATTAGTGATCGTTAAGGGGCCTTCATGATATTTTGAATTGATATCACCTTGTAGTTTGGATTTATGATCTACAATGCTGTCATTTGCACTTTTGTCGGTAACATAAATATCTAAAAAGGGTTCTTCATTCCATCCGTAAAGATGTTTTGTTGATACCCCTTCATCTTTAGCGGATGCAAAGTAAACACTACCATTATGCTCGAAAGCTCCAAAATCACTGTATTCAGAATTAAACGGCACTTCGGTTAAAAAATATTGTTGTTTAGCGTTAAAAATAGAATTTATAAAATCGCTGTCTTTCAAAAACTTGGCTTCATCAATTTTACCACCGGCTTTTTTAAAGCGTTTCAACCAAACACGCGAAGCTTTATAATCCTTTACTCCCCTTAAAGCTTGTGCATAGTTGTAATAATAATCTACAGGAATATTGTCTTGTGTTATGGCTTTTTTATAGTAAACCACAGCACTATCAGGGTTTCTCATATAGGCATAACTATCGGCCAGCTGTCTCGTGGCATAGTCTACATTAAAATCTTTTTCAATAAGCTGATGGTAGGCATCGGCAGCACTAACAAAGGAGAATTTATTAAATAAATTATCGGCTTTCTTTTGTGTACCATATTGTGCAAAGACTAAACAGTTCGTTAGTAATACTATACCGATTATGATGTAGTTTTTTAGTTTCATGGGGTCCAATTTTAATTAAAAAAATCTAATATGTGTTAGATATTTTTATTTACGTAAACACGCTAGGTTAATCTCGTGTATAATTTATTCCATTTTGACAACAATGAATTGCGTACGTCTGTTTAACTGATGATCTTTTTCTTCACAATCTTCTCCATCTTCACAACCATTGGTTAACCTACGTTCACCAAAACCTTGGTGTTCTGTTATTCGTTCAGGATCTATGCCTTTAGATATTAAATATTCGTAAGTCGCATTGGCTCTGTCTATAGATAGTTTATCATTATAAGATAATTTACCTCTGGAATCCGTATGCGATTCAATACGTATTACCATTTCAGGGTAATCGTTAAGCATTAAATTCACAATCTTGTCAAGTTCTAAGGCGGCATCTTTTCTAATGTTATGCTTGTCAAAATCAAAATAAATTGTATTTAATTCTGCAAGTTTCACAACATCTTGAACGGGATTTAACAATAAATTTGCCGTAATGGTTGTAAGCTCAGTTTGTATATTTTTTGATGTAAATGTTCTATAATCATCAATATATTTTTCCTGACTGCCTACAATTTTGTAATCTTTATTTCTATCAATGTTAATTTGATAATAGCCATTTTCATCAGTCTCCATATAGGCTACTTGTTGATCGTTCTCATCATATAATGTTACCACAGAATTTGCTATAGGTTTACTGTTAATCGCATCTGTAATAACACCTTCAACATGAAGCACCGGTTCTCTATGGAAGGCATAGATATCATCACTACCGCGGCCTCCTTTTCTGTTTGAAGCAAAATAACCAGTAATGCCGTTGGCACTCATGGTGAATGAAAAGTCATCTTTATTAGAATTCACGGGAACCCCCAAATTTATAACATCAACAATATCATCATTATCTTCACCTTTAATGGTTGCAAAAATATCCAAAAGGCCTAAACCGGTATGCCCATCTGAAGAAAAGAACAAGACACCTTCATTATTTATGAAAGGGAATCCTTCAGCACTTTCGGTATTGATAACGTCCCCCATATTCTTTAGATTCGTAAGGGTGCCATCGTTCATTATATCTACAACCCAGATATCTGAACCACCTCGGGTTCCTGGTCTATCTGAAGTAAAGTAAAGCTTAGAATCGTCTCTATTTAGAGCGGCATGTTGTGTTGAAAAATCATCACTATTTATAGATAAATCTTCAACGTTTGTCCATTCTCCATCGACTAAGGTCGCGCGATAGATTTTCATATTGGTTAACCCTTTTCTGTCTTTTGCTTCTATATCTTCATTAAAGTTGTTTCTTGAAAAGTACATCGTCTGACCATCTTTTGTAATAGTAACTGGGCCATCGTGATAAATAGAGTTGATATCACCTTTTACTTTTCCGGTATGGTCAACATTTTTTTTACTTCCGACATCAGTCACATAAACATCTAAAAAAGGTTGTTCGTTCCAGCCGTAGAGTCTTTTTATAGAAACACCTTCATCTCTCGAGGATGCAAAATAAATTTTACCATCATGCTCGAAGGCCCCAAAATCACTGTATTTAGAATTGAATCGGATTCTATCTAAAAAATACTGCTGTTTTGCACCAAATACACTTGTTATAAAATTAACATCTTTTGAGAAGTCATTGGCATTTACGACACCCCCTGAGTCTTTAAAACGTTGAAGCCAAGTCTGAGATTCTTTGTATTTTTTTATTCCACGAAGGGACTGTGCGTATTTATAATAATACTGCACAGGTACATTCTCCTGTTTAACGACACTTTTATAATATCTCGACGCATTTCTTGGATCTCTTAAGTAAGAATAGCAATCGGCCAATTGTCGCGTTGCATAGTCCTTATTATAATTATTTTGAATAAGCTCTCTATATACTTTAGCGGCTTTTACAAACGAGAATTTATTGAATAATGTATCTGCTCTTTTTTGCTTTCCTTGTTGAGAAAAGGCAGAAAAGCTTAACATTAAAGCAATACAAACTAGTATGTAATTTTTTGTATTCATAGAAAAATTAGTATTAGAAATATCTTGGCGATTTTAATTTAGAACTTAAGAATTTAAACTCGTAAATAAGTAATATTTCGTGAGTTCCTGTAGTATAATTAGCAATATCCGAAATTGGCTTCTCATAGGCATAACCAACACGTAATTGTCTGGAAACTTGAAAATCTGCAATACCACCAATAGCAGCGGTTTGTTCGTTAAGTCTATAGGATCCACCAAGCCATAGTTTTTCATTGAATAAAAAGTTGGCAGTGAAATCATATGAGACGGGTGCTCCGTTGGTTGCCTTTACCAAAGCAGCGGGTTTCAATTTAATCGTCTTACTTAAATCAATTACAAAACCACCTGTAAAGTAATAACTTAAACGGTCGAGGGCTTCATAACCTTCTTCTTTGTTTCTGTCTGTATTTAATACTCTAGGTGTCGATAAACCGAAATAAATTCTATCATTACTCCAATAGGCACCCAGACCAATATTTGGTGTCCATCGGTCTTCAATACCATAAATGGACGGGTCAAAGCTTTCAGCCTGTCGGAAATCAGCATCTAAACTATATTGCGTGAATCCTGCTTTTAAACCAAACGCTAATTTACCGTTAGCACCAGTTGGAATAGCATATGAAAAATCACCATATACATAAGTAAAATTTTCAGGACCTAAATCGTCTTCAATAAAAGATAATCCCAAACCAATACGATCATTTCTAAGCGGGGTATGAATAGAAAGTGTTTGTGTAATTGGACCTCCTTTAAAACCTACCCATTGGCTTCTATGTAATCCAACGATGCTTAAAGCCTCCCGGCTTCCTGCATAGGCAGGATTTATTGAGATGGTGTTATACATATACTGCGTAAACTGCGGTAACTGTTGCGCTACTGTGATCGTACAACTAAACAGTGCAATGGCAAGTATGTAATGTTTAATAAGTTTCATAGGTTAAGATTTTATTTAGTTCCTAAATATACAGGTCCAGTTAGTGGGTCTAATCCACTCTCTTTTAAGTTTATAATATAATAATATGTTCCAGCTGGTACTGTGCCAGAGCTTCCTACAGCAGATTTATGAGATGTTCCTCTCCAATCTCCACTTGTTCCAGAGGTATTAATACTACCAATGGTGTAGTTATTAGACTCATAGACTAGAGCACCCCACCTGTTAAATATTTTTACTTCGGCGGTAAATCCACATAAATCAATTCCTGAAATATCGAAGGTTTCGTTAAAGCCATCTCCATTTGGTGTAACTGCTTTAGATATAACAACATCGTTTTCACCACAAGGTAATACCACACAATCTGCATTGATGTTTATGGTTACTTCGGTGATACTAATACAACCCTCATCGGTTGTTGTATAGCTAAATAGGTAATCGATACCGCCGTCATCAGGAAGAAAATCTAAACTAAGTTCTAGCGTTGAAGGATCAAAGATATTACCGTTAAGGGTCGCTGCGGGGTCACCTACCAGCATCTCCCAAGTACCGTTCGTATTTAAATCTCCAATGAAGTCATTCAGGTTTATAATACCATCGTCGTAACATCTATCCCCAACAGTAATCTCACTTATAACTTCATCCAAGCTAACATTAAGTGTTTGTGTGTAGGTTTCTGAGTTATTACATTCATCGGTTACTGTCCATGTTCTGATGATTTCATAATCAACGAATACGTTTTCATCAAAAGTATTGGTTTCATCAAAGACCACCGTGATATTAGTACTACAGTTGTCGGTAAACTCTAATTCTGGAGCGTCCGGAATCTCAGTACAACTAACACTTATTTCTTCTTCGAACACTGTTATTGGTTCCGGAGCTTTAGTGTCTTGTACGGTAATGATTTGCGTATGAGATGTTGTTAATCCACATTCGTCTGTTGCGACCCATACACGCGTGATAGTGTAGTTTGATGGACAATCGCCATCTGTTCTGGTATCTTGAACCATAACTGTTGCGTCACCACAATTGTCTGTAGCAGTTAATGTTTCTGCGCTAGGTATATTGTCGCACTCAACGGTCGTATTTCCTGGTAAAGATCCTACAAATTCTGGTGCCTTTGTATCTCTTACTATAATAATTTGCGTATGTGATGTTGTTAAACCGCATGCATCGGTCGCTGTCCATGTACGCGCGATATTAAAGTTAGAAGGGCAATCGCCATCGGTTCTTACATCCTCAACACTTACAGTAGCGTTACCACAATTATCCGTAGCTGTTAATGTTTCAGCATCAGGGATATTATCACATTCTGCAACGATATTATCAGGCAAAGATTCTACAAACTCTGGTGCTTTAGTATCCTGAACGGTTATAGTTTGAACATGTATAGTTGTTAAATCACATTCATCTGTAGCTGTCCATACACGATTAATCGTATAATTTGAAGGGCAATCGCCATCTATTCTGGTATCATTTACTGTCACTGTTGCAGTTCCACAGTTATCTGTAGCCGTTAGAGTTATAGTGTCAATAGCAGGAATGTTATCACATTCAGCGGTAATATCTTCAGGTAAATCTTCAACAAATTCAGGAGGTGTTGTATCTGAAGTTGATATGATTTGATCGGCGGATGTACTGTTACCACAGGCATCAGTTGCCGTCCATGTACGTGTTATTGTATAGCTGCCAGGACATGCTCCAGGGGTAGTAACGTCTGCAAATGTGATTACAGGGTTTGGATCACAGTTATCTGTTGCTGTGGCTGTTCCAAAAGCTATAGGAGTTAAATCGTCACTACATTGAGCAGATACATTCGAAGGTAATGATAGTACCGGCACTGTAGTATCGTCAATGTTAATAGTATGAATGATATCCACACTAGTATTGTTACACTCATCAGTAACGGTATATGTTCTTGT
>CANLXL010000025.1 GCA_947495125.1 uncultured Flaviramulus sp. | reverse complement strand
GCAGCAACAGTAAAAGCCGCTATTGATGAACTCAATACAAATAATACTGATGACCAGACTGCATTAGAGGTTACATATGATAATACCACCTCAGGGTTAACGGCAGCAACAGTAAAAGCCGCTATTGATGAACTCAATACAAATAATACTGATGACCAGACTGCATTAGAGGTTACATATGATAATACCACCTCAGGGTTAACGGCAGCGACAGTAAAAGCCGCTATTGATGAACTCAATACAAATAATACTGATGACCAGACTGCATTAGAGGTTACATATGATAATACCACCTCAGGGTTAACAGCAGCAACAGTAAAAGCCGCTATTGATGAACTCAATACAAATAGTACTGATGACCAGACTGCGTTAGAGGTTACATATGATAATACCACCTCAGGGTTAACGGCAGCAACAGTAAAAGCCGCTATTGATGAACTCAATACAAATAGTACTGATGACCAGACTGCGTTAGAGGTTACATATGATAATACCACCTCAGGGTTAACGGCAGCAACAGTAAAAGCCGCTATTGATGAACTTGTAAGTGAAGCAAATACAAAGCCTATTACTTCTATAAATTCTAATACTACACTTAATGGCAGCAATTATACAGTTGTCACTATAGGTTCTATAACAGTAACCTTACCCACAGCATCTGCTGCTAATACAGGAAGGATATATGTTATAGTCAATACTGATGGATCAAACGCCGTTATCATAAATGGTGGGGGTCCTGGTGGTGTAACTGGAGTTGCTGCTAATGCTAAAGCGTGGGTTCAAAGTGATGGTGCTAAATGGATACAGATAAATTAATTGATTATGAGGATTCCAAAGATAACACTCCGTAAAGAGTGGGTTTTACTCCTGTTGCTAGCAGCAGGAGTGCCTCCTCTGCAGGCTCAAGTCACTAATCTTGGTGAGCTTGTTGTTACACCCGGTACCCAATTTTCAATCGTAAACGATTTTAATAACACAGCAACAGCTACGTTTATTAATGATGGTGAAGCTTTTATCTATGCCCATTTTAATAATGATGGTAACGTAGATTTTACTTCCGGTGAAAGCGGGTATACGCGTTTTGAAGGTACCGCTGTACAACAATTAAGCGGCGGTAATATCAGTTACTTTTATGATGTTTTGTTCAGTAACGGTGCTAATGATACCGCATCGTTTGAATTAAATAGTGAAATAAGTATAGAGAATGAAGCCAATTTTTATGAAGGTATTGTAGAAAGCAGTAGTAATGGCCTTGTTATTTTTGAAAATAATGCCACGCATACCAATACCTATGACCGAAGCCATGTAAATGGTGAAGTGCAAAAAAATGGAAACACCGATTTTGAGTTCCCAATAGGTGATAAACAATTATACAGGTATGCCGCTATTAGTGCACCGCATAGTAACAGTGATATATTTACAGGTAAGTACTACTTTGAAAATTCTAACACGACCTATCCCCATGTCAATAGAACCGGTATTGTTGAACTTATAGATGATGCCGAATACTGGACCATTAACAGGGATTCCGGTAACAGTGCGATCATGGTTACCTTAAGCTGGAATAGTGCAACAACACCAGAAGCCATCACAGCCTTACCCCTGGAAGATCATTTACATATTGTTAGGTGGGATACAGCATCCGGTTTATGGGTGGATGAAGGTGGGGTTGTAGATGACATAAACAATACCATAACTACACTGGTTGAGGTTGAAACCTTTGGTGTGTTTACGCTGGCTCGTGTAAAGTCTGAATCTTTGTTACCCGATGATGTGGTGGCATACAATGCCGTATCACCCAATGGCAATGGTAAAAATGACTATTTTCTTATTGATAATATTCAAAACTTACCCAATAACCATGTAGAAGTATTCAATCGTTGGGGCGTGAAAGTATTTATGACTAAGGATTACAATACTAATGGTAATGTTTTTAATGGCTATTCTAATACCAAGTCCACATTTAATACCGAAAACCTGTTACCAACCGGAACTTACTTTTACGTAATAAGTTATGATCATATCAGCAATGGTAAGACAGAACGTGTTAAAAAGTCAGGCTATTTATACCTGAGTACAGATTAAGCATCTAATTATTAGCATGTCATGTATGAGCCAACATTCCAATTTTTATGAAATGGTTCGTTGGCTTCATACAACTTAAAGTAATTAAATAAATATATACTCATGAAATGAGCCACAATAAACACGTTGATTCTAAAACAATTCAATTGTAGTGGTAAATTCTATCTGACCATTGAAAAGAAATAAAAATAAACAGATGAAATATAATAATATAAAAAAGCGAGCTACATATATGTGCTGTATGGCATTGGTCTGTATAGGGTTTACTTTGAATGCTCAACAAGATTCGCAGTTCACACAATATATGTATAATACGCAAACCATTAACCCTGCTTATGCGGGTACCCGTGATGCAGCCAGTTTGTTCAGTTTGTACAGAACGCAGTGGGTAGGCCTGGAAGGCGCACCCAGAACATTGAACTTTACGGCCAGTATTCCCATGAATGATTTTACGGGACTTGGCATAAGCGTCATTAGCGATGAGATAGGGCCTTCAACAGAACAAACCCTTGCTGTTGATTTTTCATATGTCATACCCATTCAAGACGATTTAAAGTTTGCTTTTGGGGTGAAAGGCGGTATAAATCTTTTAAATGTAGATTTTACAAAATTATTGATCTATGACCCTACAGAACTCATTTTTCAAAATAATATAGATAATAGATTAACACCTATTATTGGTGTGGGAGGGTATCTGTATACCAATAAATGGTATTTCGGAATATCCGTTCCTAATATGTTAAAAACAGAGCACTATGATGATAGTACCATATCCACGGCAACAGAACGGCTTAATTTATATGCCATAGGGGGCTATGTTTTTTCACTTAACAACAACCTGAAATTTAAACCGGCCATACTGGCAAAAGCATTAGACGGAGCTCCTTTGTCTGTAGATGTATCGGCTAACTTTTTGCTGAATGAAAAATTCACAGCAGGCGTAGCCTACAGATTCGATGCAGCGTTTAGTGCCTTGGCAGGATTTCAGGTCAGTGAAGGGCTCATGATTGGTTATGCCTATGATTTAGATACTACAGGGCTTGGAAATTATAATTCGGGATCGCATGAGATATTTTTGCGTTTCGACATTTTCGGGGATTCCTACAAACGTTTAACAACACCAAGGTTCTTTTAAAAACAAAAAATATGAAACACATAAAACACATAGTATCATATAGTCTTGTTTTACTTTCGTTCATGACCTTGCAGTCACAAAATCAAGACAGACAATTAAAAAAAGCAGATAAGAAATTCAAGAATCTGGCCTACGTAGATGCCGTAAAAATTTATGAGGAAGTTATTAGCAATGGTTTCGAAGATGCTAATATTTACAGTAAGCTAGGTAACGCATATTACTTTAATGCCAATTATGATGAGGCCGGTAAATGGTATGAGAAACTGTTTGCGTTGGAACCTGAACAGGAAAATATTTACAATTTCAGATATGGCCAATGTTTAAAATCTGAAGAGAAATATGAGCTTTCGGATAAGTATTTAAGGACTTACTACAGAGCACTGGGACACAAATATGTAAATTCATCTCTTTATCTGGAAGATATAGAAAAAGCCAGCGGATATTACACCGTTAAGAAAGCAACCGTGAACTCAAAATACTCTGACTATCCCGGATTTCTGAGTGGTGAAGACCTCTATGTAATATCGGCCGAGAACGGGGCGAAGAAAACAGACTGGAATGGCGAACCTACCTCAGATGTTTTCCACACCAATGGTAGCAATTTCTTAGTTGATTTAAAGGGAAAAGTCAATACCCCTTATAACGAAGGATCTTTGGCTATTACTAAAGACGGCAGTACCATGTACTTTACCAGAAACGATTTCCAGAACTTAAAACTGGGTAGGGATAAGCATAAAATAGTACGTCTTAAAATTTATCGGGCCAGCAGGCAGGGAGATTCTTGGGGAGATATTGTAGAACTTCCTTTTAACAGCAGTGAGTATTCTGTAGGACATCCGGCATTGAGCAGTGATGATAGTATCCTGTATTTTGTATCAGATAACGACGAAAACAGTAAAGGCGGAACGGACATTTATAAAGTGGACATTTTTGAAGATGGTACCTATGGGACACCAATAAACATGGAACATTTTAACACACCTGAAGATGAATTGTTTCCTTTTGTCGATGTTAATGACACCTTCTATTTTGCGTCTAATGGACATTCCAATCTTGGAGGGCTGGATATCTTTGCTTCTAAAATAGATCAGGAGGATAGACATTATACCGAAATATATAACGTTGGAAGGCCTGTAAACAGTACTTTTGATGATTTCGCCTTTGTTTTTGATTTTCAAACCAACAAAGGGTACTTTGCTTCAAACAGACCAAATACAAGCAGTGATGATATTTTTGCTTTTGATAAAAAAGCTTGCCTGGTGTCTGTAGAGGGGGTTGTACGGGAACAAAAAACCGGTACCCTCATACCACATGCTTTTGTTTCTCTTCTGGATGAGCATAACAAGGTCATTCAAACAACAACCTCGGAAGCCAGTGGGCGTTACACTTTTGACGATGTTAACTGTGAGGACGTTAGATTTGTTAGAGCGGAAAAGAAGGATTATGTGGCTAATGAGTTATCCTTTGTCCCAAAAAATGGCATGGTTTTTAACGAAATAGCTCTGGATAGACGTATTTGGACCATTATTGAAGATAGTGATTTGGCAGACTTGTTAAGACCTATTTATTTTGATCTGGATAAGTCCAATATACGCAATGATGAAAAAGTAGAACTGGAAAAAATTGCCACAATACTAATTAATAACCCTAACATTGTGGTTGCTATAGAATCTCATACCGATTCCAGGGCAAGTGATACCTATAACCTTGAATTATCCAAGCGTAGAGCCTATGCTACCAGAACTTATTTATTTGAACGGGGTGTTCCTCGTCGTCAGATAGAAAGCGCTATAGGCTATGGAGAATCGCAGCTTATAAACAAGTGCTCTAATGGCGTTCCCTGTAAGGAGGAAGAACATAGCGAAAATAGAAGGTCTAGATTCATTGTTGTTAAGAATTGATGCCATAATAACATAATTAGGAATAAAAAAGCTCGACGCTAGAAGTTGAGCTTTTTTGTTTCATGAAGTACATATTAATTAACAGCAGAAAGGTTTTTTATTTCTTTTCAATCATGTCATAGAACTATTTACCGATACAGAAAGTGACTTTTCTTTAATTATATATATTCAAATACGTAAAACACAAAAACGATACAATTATTAGACATATATAATAAAGTAAATCAAGACGTCTTTCCTCCTACTATCGATAATCAAAAAAAGAAAAGAAATAACTTATGAGATTCAAGTCCTATTATTCTGTACAAAGCCTTTTGAAGATTTCTTGTAAAGGCTTTTAATTTAGGTACAACATAGGGACACCAATAGTGTTTCTTTAAATATTATAATATTTAGCATCTATTTGTCTCCGAAATAACAAAAACAAAATAGTCTTCGTTTTTTCTCCCACTTTTTTACGAATAATAGAAAACGCTCTAGTCATTTGACGTTCAACGGCTTTGGTAGATACTTTCAAATATTGTGCAATTTCAATATTGGTTAACCCTTCCTGTTTGCTCAATATAAACATCTCTTTACATCTTGGAGGTAAATGCTGAATTTCTTCTTTTACCAAAGCAATTAAATCATTTATTTCAGATGTGTTTTCCGAAGTAACCATAGAATTCAATCTCCTATTATATTCGTTTTCCACCTCCGTTAAAGTAACCTTTTTTCTGTATTGATCGATAAACTCGTTATAAACAGATCGATATAAAAAACTTTTAATAGAGAATTTCGAATTTAATTTGGCCCTCTGCTCCCATAATTTTAAAAACACGTTTTGCACGATATCTTCCGCTGCGTATTTATCGCGAGCGAGGCTACCAGCATAAACGCAAAGTTCATGGCAATAAGAATCTACAAGATAATCATACGCTTCCAGATTCCCCTTTTTTAACTTTATTAAAAAATTAATATCGCTTAGGTCTTTAGTTTTCAAATATATGAGAGGTTTATATTATAAGGGATCATCGCAAATATAGAAAAAAAAAGTTATGGGAGACGTGGGGTATTGAAATTGATGGACGTCTTGCATATAGAGAACAAGTTGTCAATGAAAAAAGAAATCGAAAACATAATTGTTAAATTCTTAACGAATGTAACAAACGAAGAAGAATTAGAAAAATTAGCGAAATGGCTTAAGGATAAAGATAATGTCCTCCTTTTTGATCGCTATGTGAAGATGAACTATGCACTAGATATGAATTTGAATAAATTTAATAGTGACGCTGTGAAAATTGCCTTAAGGAAGAAAAAGAGGCAAGATAAAAGCGTCTTTTATAGACTCAGAACCCATAAGGTGCTTAAATATGCTGCAGCTGCAGTTATAATTTTTGGATTAGGGTATTTTTTTCGAGACAAGATAGACACCACTTCGGTGGTACCAGCTACGGAAATTGTTAATACCGATAATATTATTGAACCGGGAACCGACAAAGCGATTTTAACCTTAGAAGATGGTTCAAAGATTACATTGGAAAAAGGAAAATCTTTTCAAACGCAAAACGCCAATAGTGACGGTGAGGCTCTGGTTTATAAAACACATAAAGAAGAATCAAAAGAGATCGTCTATAATTATCTTACCATACCACGCGGAGGACAATATTTTGTCGAGCTAAATGACGGAACCAAGGTTTGGCTGAATTCTGAATCAGAATTAAAATATCCGACTTCATTTATTCCCGGAGAAGAACGCGTCGTAGAACTTGTCTATGGTGAAGCCTATTTTGATGTTTCTCCAAGTGCAGAACATGAGGGCTCTAAATTTATGGTTATTAATCAATCTCAGGAAATTGAAGTTTTAGGCACGGAGTTCAATATCAAAGCCTACAAAGATGAAACAAACATCTATACCACCTTAGTGGAAGGAAAAGTAACAGTCAGTAATGACATGATAAAACAGAACTTAGTACCAAACCAACAATCTATATTAGATACTAAAACAAATCGTATTGAAGTTGATATCGTTAATGTAAATAATGAAATTTCCTGGAGGAATGGTGTTTTTAGTTTTATAGATATGCCTTTAAAAGATATTATGAAGGTTCTTTCAAGATGGTATGACGTTGATGTGATTTTTCTAAACAAAGAGTTGAAATCAGTCCAATTTTTAGGGGTCATAGAAAAACGACATAGCATTGAGAAGATCTTATCCATTATGAAGTCAACTTCAATTAATAGCTATAAAATAAATGGAAAAACTATAATATTAGAATAGAAACGGAATATCGAAAAGCCGTCCGTATAAATTTAAAAAATCAATACGATAATTATTAAAAAACTAAAACCAATAAATGCCTATGAAGTAAACTAACAACAAAAAAAAAGGAGGATAAAGTTGTACTGGCGAAAGTAAAAACTTTACCCCCTCGGAATTATTACTAATTAATTAAAGTTTAACTAACTAATAACAAACAAATTTATGGAAATTAAAATTAATAGTCGGTCGATTTTTAGACCGATTTTAATGACTATTATGAGAACATTGATATTTCTATGTTTCACAGTTGCTTTTTCTTTGACTCCCAATGCGATTGTATCGCAAAATTCTAAAATTGAAGTCAAAGAAGACAAAAACTTGACAGTTGAAGAGGTCTTTAAATTAATTATGGATCAAACCGATTATAATTTCTTTTTTGAAAAAGGAATATTTAAGAATTTCTCTAAGGTCCATATTAAAAAGGGAATCATTAAGACTAATAAACTGCTAAAACGTAGTTTATCTCAAGGAGATTTCGACGTTCAAATCGACGAGGATAATACCATTATTATAAAGGAAAAGCCCTTAAATAATGATATGAATGAAAAACAACAGATCGCAATTTCGGGTGTTGTGAATGACCAAGACGGACAATCATTACCGGGAGCCAACATTGTGGAAAAAGGAACAAGCAACGGATCACAAACCGATTTTGATGGAAAGTTTTCGTTCAATGTCTCTAGTGAAAATGCAACGTTAATTGTTTCGTTCCTTGGTTTTACTACTCAGGAAATATCACTCAACGGCCAAACTGAGATTACCATATCTATGGAAAAAAATGCTTCCGCTCTGGATGAAATTGTGGTAGTCGGTTACGGAACACAAAAGAAAGAAAACTTAACAGGATCCTACGAACAAATAAGCGGTGAAGTACTGGAAAACAGACCCGTAGCCAACATTGGGCAAGCACTTCAAGGACAGATCGGTAACCTCAACATTACGGTAGCCGGTGATCCCGGAGGTGTGGGAACTCCTGCCTCATTTAATGTTAGAGGGTTTACCAGTATTAACGGCGGAGGTCCACTATTAGTTGTAGATGGTGTGCCGATTGATGACCTTCAGAATATTAACCCTCAGGACGTCGAAAGTGTTACCGTATTAAAAGATGCTGCTGCTTCTGCAATATATGGTGGTCGTGCTGCATTTGGAGTTATTTTGATCACTACCAAATCAGGAACCAAAGGAAAAACCATCGTAAATTACAATAACATCTTAGCATGGAATGCGCCCACAACCCTTCCTAAAATGGCCAACTCCCTGGAGTTTGCCTTAGCAACCAACGAATCCGGCGCCAATTCTGGAGCTAATCCTCTCTTCAGTGATGAACATTTAGATCGTATTAGAACCTATTTGGAGAATCCCGGTAGCATTCCAACAACATTACCATGGGGAGGAAACCCTAATTGGTGGGGATGGGTAGAAGGTAACGATAATAACGATTGGTACGATGTTTACCTGAAGGAGTGGACCCCCACTCAAAAACACGACTTAAGTGTTAGTGGAGGTTCAGATGCCGTAACCTATTACCTGTCTCTGGGGCACTATCATCAAAAAGGACTGTTTGAATTTGGTGATGATCGCTACACAAGAAACAACCTGACCAGTGACATCACAGCAAACCCGCTATCTTGGATGAAGCTTAACTTAAAAACCAGGTATAGTGAGGGTACTACTAATGAACCACATGCTTATGGGCCATGGTTAGGAAATTGGTTTCACCTGGCCGGTACCAGATGGCCAACCTGGCCTTTGATTAATCCGGATGGAAATGCTTCCTGGGTAGGTGTTGAACCCTGGTATACCCAACCGGGACGTGATATCACAAAAACAAAAAATATATGGTTCACAGGTGGGGCAGAATTAACACCAATAAAGGGCGTGAACGTAAACATTCAATATTCCAGAAACCATGCAACCAATAACAATAGTCAGCATAGAACACCTATTTATCAAATTCTGGTAGACGGATCTAAACAAGCTCTGGTACCCAATTCAAGAATCACCAGGTCATTAGCATCTTCCAACTACCAGTCTATAAATGTTTATGCCTCCTATCAAAAACAACTGGGAGGTCATCATTTTAAGCTTTTGGCGGGGCATCAACAAGAAAAATGGGATGGAACAAGTATCCTTGGCACCAACACCGGTCTTATAAATGATAATTTACCCTCGTTCGCTGTAGCCACGGGAGAGCCCATTATTAGTAATGCACTTACACACCGAGGTGCTTCCGGAACCTTTGGCCGTTTCAATTACAATTACAAGGAAAAATTTCTATTGGAAGTCAATGCCCGCTATGACGGAACTTCTGTCTTTCCGGAAGGTGATCGATTCGGGTTTTTCCCTTCGGTATCTGTTGGTTATGACCTAGCCAAAGAAGATTTTTGGCCGGTAGAAGACATTGACCAGCTAAAGTTACGTGCTTCTTATGGCTCCTTGGGAAACCAAGATGTAATAAACAGTCTGGGAAACTATCCTTATTTATCGCAGATACCCATCCGTACAGGACTGCCATATATATTGGGAGGTGCTCAATCCAATTACTTAACATCCCCAGGTCTGGTGTCCTCAAGTCTCACCTGGGAAACGGTTAGAACCACTAATATCGGTTTCGATGCCACCTTATTTAAAAACAAATTGGAATTATCTTATGAATGGTACCGTAGAGAAACTTTGGATATGTTGGGAAGACAAGCGCCATTACCAGCCGTATTGGGTGCAGGACTTCCTGTTGGGAACAATGCCGACTTACAAACTACGGGAGTCGAGCTTAATATCCGGTGGAGAGATAATATAGGAGACTTGAATTATCATGCTTCTCTGGTACTATCGGATAATAAAACAAAAATTACGAGGTATCATAATCCAACGAAGCTCTTAGATACCTGGGTAGCCGGCCTTACCGTTGGCGATCTGTATGGGTACACCAGTGATGGTCTTTTCCAAACAGAAGAGGAGGTTCAAAACGGACCGGATCAGAGTATATTCTATCCAACCTGGAACCCCGGAGATGTACGCTATAAAGATTTGGACGGCGATGGAGAAATTACCCGTGGAAACCTTACTCTGGGCGATTCAGGAGATTTACAGGTCATTGGTAATAATACACCAAGGTATAGTTATGGATTCACCCTCGGCGGTGATTGGAAAGGCTTTGATTTTAACATGTTCGTACAGGGTATAGGTAAAAGAGATTATTGGCTTAGTGGCACGAACTTTTGGGGCTTTTTAGGGGCCTATGGGTCAGCCGTATGGAAAACCACACTGGATTATTGGAGTCCTGAGAATACGAATGCCTATTGGCCAAGACCATATGCCACAGGAGAAATAGGTAAAAACCAGCAGGTTCAAACCCGATTTTTACAAAATGCCGCCTATATGCGTCTTAAAAATATTCAGCTCGGATATACCTTTCCTAAAGCATTGGTTAACCGCATGGGTATAGAAAAGGTTCGGATCTTCGCTACTGGTGAAAATCTGCTCACCTTTACCAAATTGAATGACAACTTCGACCCTGAAACAATAGGTGGATCATGGGGATCCGGGAAAGTTTACCCGATACTCAAATCGCTGTCATTCGGTATTAATCTTCAACTTTAAAAAAAAAAGACATGAAAAATATATGTATAACCATAATATGCGGAACAATGATCTTTTTAACCGCATGCGAAAAGGAATTAGACCTTCCACCATTAGATAGTATTACGGATCAGGAACTGGCCTTTTCCCGTACCGAAATGGAATTGTATTGTAACCAGTTTTACACCATGCTACCTAATTTTGAGAGTATGATTTATGGCGACCTCAGTTCCGATAATTTGATCTTCTTTAATTATTTATCGAATGCCAGATTAGCAGGAACCATAGTCGTTCCGGAAAGTGGTGGCGGTTGGAGCTGGGGAACTATCAGAGCATTAAATTATTTTCTGGTAAACTATCGCAAGACACAGGAGCCTATTGAATCTGTAGGTCCCTTTATTGGGGAAATCCATTTTTTTAAGGCCTATGCTTATTTTAATCAGTTACAAACGTTTGGGGATCTCCCATGGTTAAGTACGCCTTTAAATACAGACTCTGAAGAACTTTTTAATCCACGCCTTTCAAGGAGTGTCATCGCAGATTCCATTATTGTAAATCTGGATAAAGCCATTGCCCTCCTGAATCCTAAGAATGCCACTCCTGTAGGCCGAATCAATAAAGATGCGGCATTGATTCTTCAAAGCCGAGTGGCTCTTTACGAAGGTAGCTGGGAGAAATACCATTCAGGAACACCATTTGGTGTGGCTAATGCCGATCCAAACAAATATTTCAGAAAAGCGGCTGATGCCGCTAAACAACTTATGGATACCGGAGGCTATTCCGTACATTCTACAGGAGATATCAATGGGGATTATTGGAGACTTTTTAATCAGGAAGATCTGCAGGCTAACCCTGAAGTCATTCTCTGGAGGGACTATGATATCGAATTCGGAGGCGCTCACCAGGCTCAGAATAGATTACTCAGCGATGGCACTTTTGGAAGTGTTTCCAAACAATTGGTCGATTCTTATTTAACCACAGATGGCACACCCATTTCGGTAAGTGCCTTATATCAAGGAGATTCTACCGTAGAATTGGCAGTTACAAACAGAGATCCTCGTTTAACACAGACCATCTATCAAATTGGTGACGTTCAGCGAATTGTCGGGGTCGATACCACAAAATATGAAAGACCCTTTTTAAACCTTCCGGCACGAAACGCTAATACAACAGGATACCAATTGTTTAAAGGAACAGACCCTGACGCTCCCGGAGGAGGCCCTGGTGGGGAAGTTTCCACGACAGCCAACCCCATTTTTAGATACGCAGAAGTATTATTGAACTATGCCGAAGCAAAAGCTGAGCTCGGAGAAGCAGATCAAACTGTTTTGGACGCCAGTATCAATTTGCTTAGAGATCGCGTGGGCATGCCTCATATGACCGTCAATATTGGATTTACCGATTCAGATTGGGAGTTCCCTTCACTATCTCCGCTAATCAATGAGATTAGAAGAGAACGGAAAGTTGAATTGGCCTGTGAAAACTTCCGTTTTCACGATATCATGCGCTGGAGAGCTCATCATTTGATACTCCGACCACTCACAGGAGCCTCATTTGCCCAATTTGAGAATATGCCCTGGAGCCCTCCATTGGGAGAGGTTAAAGTCGATAATAATGGTTATATGTTCCCTTTTAAGGATACACCAGGATGGCAATTCGATCCTGATATTCACTATTTATCGCCATTGCCAACCACTCAACTCACGTTAAACCCCAATTTGACACAAAACCCGGGGTATTAGTATTGATAGATTAATAGTATTTTATTATAGTTATGATTTTGTAAGGGCGTTTCAATCCTTCCGGATTGGAATGCCCTGCAAAACAAGAAAAAACAACGCTTAAGGAGATGTTTTCTAATATAGACAACTGCAGTCGTCCTTGCGATCATCAGGACACAACATGGCTTATCCAAATATATTACTTGAATAATCATCAAAATCAAAACATGTGAAACAAAACCGAAGGAAATTTATCATCAATAGTGCGCTTACTCTAGCTGCTTCCTCAATGTTGTGCAATAAATTACTGGCAGAAACATACGACCTACCGAAAGGGAAAGGTCTTACCATTTTATTTCAAGGAGACTCTATAACGGATGCCGGTCGTTCTTTCGAACAATCTCAGCCGAATACATCTTTGGGATTTGGACCAGGGTTTGTCTTTCAGGCATCAGCTCAATTACTGGCCGAAAACCCCAATGTCAATTTTCAAATTTACAACAGAGGTAATGCTGGTAACAGAGTAGCCCATTTAGCAGACCGGTGGGAAAACGATACTTTAAAAATTAAACCAGATGTTATAAGTATTCTAGTCGGAGTAAATGACTATTGGCAGAAATTGAATCTTGGATATGACGGAACCGTCGCAAAGTATGAGAGTGAGTACAGAGCACTCCTTACTCGTACCAAAAAAAAGTTACCTCATGTTAAACTCATAATATGTGAACCCTTTGCTATTTGGGGAGGTTCAGGTATTACAGATCGTTGGAAATATGAATTTCCGGCATATCAGGAATCTGCGGCTAAACTTGCAAAGGAATTTGACGCATTATTCATACCATTTCAGGTTTCATTTGATAAGGCCTTGAAAACATCAAAACATGGTATTTGGAGTCCCGATGGGATTCATCCTTCGCCGGCGGGAGCTTATCTTATGGCACAGACCTGGATTAAACATTTTAAAAAAAATATACTCTGAGTATGACTATAGATACAAATTCCACACCATAAAATTAAATTAAAATTTTGTAAAGTCAGTTTTAAAAATCGATTGAGAACAAATAATGAAACTGATTAGTATTGATCCAATTACCATTCATAAACTACGCATACAACTCAATGAAAGATACGATTAAAAATAAATACCTCATAGTTGTGGTACTATCTATTATTAATTTGATGGCCACGGCGCAAGTCAAGATTATCCCTCACCCTCAAAAGGTGACAGAACTGAAAGGAAGACTAGAAATCGCTTCACTAAGGTGTTATTATACCAAGGAGTCCAAGAATGAAGCCTTGTATCTCGGGAAAAGGCTGACCGACGATTTTAATATGACATTGGAATTTTCTTCTGTACAACGTTCAGCCAATTTGAAGCTGGTTGTCGAAGAACGTAAATGGTTACGATTAGGAAAAGAAGGCTATAAGTTGGTCGTGTCGGATCAAGGCGTGAAGATATTCGCTGGAACACCGGTAGGTATTTTCTACGGGATTCAGTCTATGCTGCAAATAATACGTAAAGAGCGTGATGGATCGTTTAGCATTCCTCATGTAGAAATAGAAGACACCCCAAGGTTCGAATGGAGGGCGTTCATGCTGGACGAAGCGCGCCGATTCAAAGGAGTAGCAGCTGTAAAACAAATGCTGGACGAGATGGCCTATCTGAAGATGAATACTTTTCATTGGCATCTTACCGATGATCAGGGATGGCGTATCGAGATCAAGAAATATCCGGAGTTAATAAAAACCGGATCACAACGAAAGGGCTCTAAAGTAAGTCCCGGAGATACTAGTGATGGCATCCCGCATGCCGGATATTATACACAACAGGATATTCGTGAAATTGTGGCCTATGCAGCCTCGAGACACATCAAAGTGATCCCGGAAATAGAGATGCCCGGTCATGCCAGTGCAGCCATAGCATCTTACCCATGGTTAGGAGCAAAAAATGAACAGATCGAAATTCCCGAAGCCCTATTGGCGGTTTATAAAGACATCTATAACGTTGCCGATCCCAAGGTTCGCAGCTTTATCAAAGATGTTATTGACGAAATTATCCCGCTTTTTCCTTCCAAGATCATCCATATTGGAGGTGACGAAGTCGTTTACGATCAATGGAAGGAGTCCCCATTGGCCAATGCATTTATCAAATCAAACAATCTCCAATCGCCTGCCGATTTACACTTATGGTTCACCAACCACATGTCATCATACATTAGTAACAAAGGCCATCGTATGATGGGATGGAACGATATCACAGGAAGTAATATCCATGACTATATCGCATCAGAAGACCTGAAACTAGGCGGAGATTTGGACCCCCGAACCATCGTTCAATTTTGGAAGGGAGATCCTAAACTTATAGAAGAAACCGTTAAAAAGGGCTACGACATTGTTAATTCGTATCATGTTTACACCTATTTGGACTATAGCCATGAAAGTATCAGCCTGGAAAAGGCCTATAGCTTTGATCCGATTCCTGAGACTCTGGATCCTATCTACCATCATAAAATACTTGGTTTAGGCTGTCAAATGTGGAGTCAGGCCATCCCCACTGTTGAAAGCATGCACAAACAGGTTTTTCCCAGATTAGCTGCTTATGCCGAAATAGGATGGACCGTCAAAAAAAATCGCAATCTCCCGAGGTTTAAGCAAGCATTAACTGTATTAAAACAGACTTGGGATCAACGCCAAATTAAATACACGCAAGCGGAACAAGTCAAAAAAATAGATTAAACATAAAATCAAATTCTTAAAACATGAAATTATTCAAAAACACTTTTATATTATTTGTCCCGATAATCCTTTTAGGCTTCGCGTCCTGTTCGTATTTCGCGCCCAAAGTGATTCATATATACTCTAGTGAAACCAACGATGTATACAAGGTATTGCAGACCTCTGAGGCTGTAAAGATCCTACGATATGATAGCATGGAAAAACTTATGGACCATGTCGGAAGCGGAGAATCGGTCATGATCTTAGCAGATAATTATCCCGAAGAAACGCTTAAGCTTCCCAATGGTTTCTTTAATAAAATGAAAAAGAAAAAAGCACATTTCTATGTGGAATATGCGCAACAACTTCCAGGTATCGCTACCGAAGCAGAAACGGTAACACCGAAATACCAAAGAGCTATTGTAAACTCGTCATTTTTCGGAAAAGATGTGGACAGTTTAGCGATACTCTCAGTTAGCGGACTCACTTATATTCCTGCAAAAGTATCATCAGCTCATATCGTTGCCGGACGTGTAGCCGGGCTTGATCATGCCGAATACGGATTACCTAAGGAGACCAGTCCACTACTCTTTGAGATGCCCGACCATTCCGGAATTATCGCGACCTCCTCCTTGAGTAAGTTCATCAAAGGGCGTTATGCCCCTAAACAAGAATGGCAATCCATTTGGAAAGGAATATTCCAATTCCTTCTTTCGGAAGAAGAAATAGGTCCTTTGGAATGGTCATCAGTAGTAGAACCCTACTACGCTAAAAAAGAATCCCTACCGGAAGACTACCAAAAGCAAGCTATAGCACGTGGTATCGATTGGTTCAGTAATGCCAGAATGCTTATTCCTGATAATTATGATCAAGTGATTGCAGATGCTTTCGATCATACTATAAATACCGGATTCCTGACCTTTGATGATAACATTCCTATCGGTGACGGAAGCAATGGTGTCTTTGAGTGTATCTTTTCCAGGATTGATGAGAATGGGAATCAACCAATCGGCATTGTTCGTCGTGCCGATTGTACGGGTGAAACGGCTATGGCCTTTGCTACCACAGGTAAAGCGCTTAACAATAAAGAACATTTTAAGACTGCAGAAAACCTACTCAATTATTACCTTACAAAATCACCGGCAACAAAAAATGAATACGGTGACCCAAACCATGGGGCTTATGGTCTTGTCGCCTGGGGTTTTGAAAACTTTGCCTGGTACAGGGCTAATTACGGAGATGACAACGCCAGACTCATGTTAGGAACCATGATTACCTCTGCCATCACCGGAAAAAAAGACTGGGATCCTATCCTTATGAAACTTCTGTTGGCCCAATTAAGAACTACCGGGGAAAATGGGTTTCGAGGAGATCGTATCGATCTTCCTGAACTAGAAAAAAATGGATGGCGTCATTACTTCAATGGCAAGGTCATCAATATGTCACCTCATATGGAGGCCTATCTTTGGGCATGTATGCTTTGGGCCTATGATAAAACCGGAGATCCTATATTTTTGGAACGGACAAAAAAAGCAATCAAGACCACCATGGCCCAATACACCGATGGCTGGAAGTGGATGAATGGCATTGCGCAGGAAAAAGCCAGAATTCTGTTACCGTTATCCTGGCTCGTAAGGGTTGAAGACACTCCTGAAAATCGCAAAATGCTGTATACCGCAATTGATGGGTTATTAGCACTTCAAGATGAATCAGGTGCCATTCGGGAAGAACTTGGAAAACCAGGAAAAGGAGTATTTCCTCCTAGTCAGAGAAATGAAGATTACGGCTTACATGAAGCATCATTAATTGCCAAAAATGGAGATCAGGTAAGCGACCTGCTCTACACGACCAACTTTGCATTTATAGGGTTGCATGAAGCATGGCACGTTACTAAAATTCCAAGTATTAAAGAAGCTGCGGACAAATTGGCGGAATTCCTTTGTAGAATACAGGTGAAATCTGAAAATCATCCCGAACTGCATGGCGGATGGATGCGTGCCTTTGATTATGGCCGCTTCGAACATTGGGGCTCTAATGCCGACGCCGGTTGGGGTGCCTGGGCCATAGAAAGTGGCTGGACTCAGGGATGGATAACCACAGTACTGGCCTTGAGAGAAATGGATACCTCTGTTTGGGACCTAACTAAACAATC
>CANLXL010000024.1 GCA_947495125.1 uncultured Flaviramulus sp. | reverse complement strand
ACAATCATATGATTGTTCAGCTTTAATTAATAAATTTAATCCTTTAATAATATGTATCGGTTATTTAGGACTAGACATAGCCATATAGTAATTAACGAATCTTCAGATGTAAAAAGTTTACTACCTTAGTTCTTCATTTACCTTAGTTGCATGTAATATGAAAAATGTAGTTTTTTTAAATATAATTTTAAAAGTTTTTTTTCAATAGCTGTATAAATCAAACAACGAAAATGACGGAAGAAGAATACTTTGAAAAAGCTAAATTCATTTGGCAGAATTACGTGCCAAAATCGGGACAATCTGAATTTGTTCAAGGTGAATTATTAAGAGCGATCGAAAAATTAAGAGATGAAGCTCATAGAAACGGAAATATAAACTTTAACGAAAAGTGTCACGGAATTTTAATCAGATTTTTAAGAGAAAAACTATCTAACAAAAAAGTGTTTGACAAAAAAACGATTGAACAAATCAATGAGGATTTAGACAGACTTTCGATTGAGGAACAACCATATACTTGGGACGATATTTTTGACCGAATATGCGACAGAGTTGTTGACTGGAATATTTTTTATGGGAATGAAATTAAACACGAAAAGAACTCTGAACTATATTGTTAAATGAATAAAATGCTGCGTAGACCAAAGATTTATAAAAATAATTGCTTGTTCTCCAACTATTCCGAAAATCTATCGTCACTGAACAAACTGTCTTTCTTTGTTCTCTATGTTGGAAACAGCAAAACGAAACCATGCACAAACATGTTGTAGATCATTCTAAAATGAAAAAACATATTATTACAACATTTTTGCTTCTGTCAATAGCATTATTATCCATAAGTATGAAAAACGACAAACAAGACGAATTAACAATTCAACACGAAGAATTTGGAGAAGAATTGTTCCACATTGAAAATGCAAAATACAATCTTTATGAAGTCGAAAAAAAAAGACGGGAATTTGTAATTTATATTGAAACTGATTATCCAATAAAACGTTCTAAAGAATTGGAAAAAGTTGTACATGCTAAACCCACAATGGAGGTTACGGCAATTTTAAACTCAGCCAAACCAAAACTGACAGAAACAATGGTTATTTCTCAAAAAAGTGGCTACGACTATTCTCGAGACGAATACTTGTCAAATATTTATTACTTCTCACACGAAACTGTAGAAGATTTTCGATTTGAAATCTTAGAATTAAAAGAAGGTTCTTTGATTGCAAAAATGAATGGAATATGCGTGATAAATGGTTCCAATGGTTTAAACCCTGATTCAAAAATATCAACAACGACCGAATTTAAATTTGATAAAAACTTAAAACGAACGGTTGAATAAGAAAACAAAAAAGACCACCAAAAGGCAATCTTTTTCCCAAAAAACCTAAACCTCACAAACCATATCCCCCAATCGCTCCATCAACAACCGGACATTAAATAAATTAATCTTCTCCTCGTCGTCAATAAATACATCGGAATGATACAGGGCGGTGTTATGCACCCATTCTAAGGATTTAATAATTTGTGAAGTGTCTTGAAACTCTATAAATTCCAACAACTCAATTTGAGCCGGATACAGTTTCTTTTGGATTTGTTTTGATACGTGTCGTGTATCAGCCGATGTATGCGCCGATTTGCATTTGGGGCATACATTTAAACCATCGTGTGTTGACATAAGAAAAATGATAAGTTAATAAAAGAGGGAAGGTCACTGTCAACACACTCCAAGCAATGCTTCGATAGGTCTCGGGACTTGCACCCGTATGCCTCCCCAATAGCTTTTGTTTAAACCTGTTTTGAAATTTTCGCATTGCGAATTATTAAGTATGTTGACGTTGCAAATATAATATTTTAAAGTAAAAAGGGACTATGCTGCGTAATATGTGTGACAGACTGCTTTCAATTTCTAAATCCGAAAACCCTCCTAAATTTTGCTATCTTTGGTTTATAGCAAAAAATCTCTCGAGATTTTTACCCAACGAACCATACACCAATACGTTGTGTCCAATTAAAACCAATTAATTTAAAATATATTATGGACGATTTTAAACGAAGGGAATTTATAAAGCTTAGTGCTATAGGGTTTGCTAGTATAGCTTTACAGCTTAATTCCATATCCTCCTACGCACAATCGGCTAATGCTCATTTTGGCAAGTGGAATAGTGACACAAAACTCAACTGGGATGCGTTTTTAGAGCGCCTTACCAAATTGGCAAAGATCCAACACCAATTACCTTGGGACCAAAAAATTTATACACAAAAGGTAAAACAGTTATTGCTTCAGTGTAATTTTCCGGAATTTGAAAACATCAAAAAAGAAATTGAATTTTATGAAAACAAGATACCAAACCAGTTTGAAGCTGCAAGTTTACATCATGAGGTAGATTTTCAGATATCCCTGTTTCAGTTCGAAAAGGGTGAAAATATTTCACATCATGATCATCCGGATATGACCGGAGTGATAAATGTTGTTTCCGGAAATATCTTAACTAAAAATTACTCCATAGAAGAACAGCTCTCAACAACCAGAGAAATTATAAAAAATGGACGCAAGGAAGTAATGCAAAAGTGTGTCATCAGAGAAATTGAGAATGAAATTTTCACGAACGGAGATGTGAGTCTACTTACCGCACATGAAGGAAACATCCACACATTAATGCCAAAAGAATACACGCAACTGGTCGATGTATTTACACCGGCCTACAAGCCCAATTCAAAAACCAATTGGTATACCGTAAACGAAGATGGATTTTACAAAGGGCGTGAAAATGTATTCGAAGCGGAATATTTGAACGAGAGTCTTTCAGAAATTAAAACCATAACGCTAAGTGAGGAGAAATTAAACCGATATATTGGTACATATAAAATTTCTGACGAAAATTTTATAAAGGTTTTCAGGACAGATAAACAAATAGTTTTTGAGCGAACGCGAAGTTTGGATACACCCGGACAGAAAATGAGTCTATTACCTTATGAAGACAACAAGTTTTGGATTGAAGGTCAAAATATTCGTTTCGTTTTTAATAGTGATAATAACAATGCCACTGAAAGCTTAACGCTTTGTATCGCTGAAAGAAAAATCACTGCCATCAAAATAAAGTAAAAAGCAGCCTTTCACGTTTTATAACACCAAAAAAAATCCCCTCAAGTTCAAAAACAAAAAAAAAATGAGACATCGTTTTATATTATTGATTTTGGCAATTACCTGCATTTGTTCCTGTGGACGAAGAGGACACTTTAGAACCGGAAAAGCTGCGAAGGACAACGATAAACAAATATCACTAATTCGTGATTTGGAAAGAACCAGTGGTTACCTGTATATGGACACGGACAGTACATACACCTCATTTGCCGGAAAAGGAATAACGATACAAAACAGCTATCCAAAGGGTGGAAATATTGAACCGGATATACCATATACGGATGCAACCGGAAAAAGCTATTTTTATGTGGGGTTCTGGACCCGGGTAATAAATGGAACTCATAAAACCTTAGAATTTAAGGTCAATTTCCCTGCTGATTCGTTTCCACTTTCCTCACCATCAGACTCATACTTAAAATTGTTCATTCCAAAAGATACCATGACTGTAGATAAACTGCGATTGTATAATTATGGTTTAACCAAAATGAAATCCTTTGTAGATACTAATTGGAACAATGCTTCCACATTGCAGAAAAATATTAAGCCAAATGAGGAGCATATGTTCTATACAGTCGCTCTCGCTTATCATGCGGGAGGCCCCGCGAGATCGGGGATCATCTTGAAAAAAGATCAACTTTTCTATAGAATTACTATGGGCTCCCACGGTTCTTTGGAAATTCCTTGTGGAAAGATTACTTTTAAAAACAAGGGTGATGATTAACATGGTTCAAAAGCAGATTTGTAAAACAAGACCATTAAATTTATGAGAAAACTGAAATTACAAATGCAAGTTTCACTTGACGGATTTAATTCTACAGGACCAAATGATGAACAGAAATGGGTAACCTGGGCATGGGACGAAATCAAACCATATGTTCTTGACTTAGCAGATTCAGCAGACACGGAAATAATAGGCAGAAAACTAGCCGCTGACTACATTCCATATTGGCTTGACACCGTTACAAAACCGGAAGATCCCATGTATGAATTGGCAAAGATTAAAGCCAATCAGAAAAAAATCGTTTTTACCAAGACACTTGAAAAATCCGTATGGAAAAATGCAGAACTTGCAAAAGGAAACTTGACAGAAGGTATAAATAAAATGAAAAACCAAAGTGGCAAAGACATCATTGTCTATGGTGGTAGTTCATTTGTTTCTGCATTAGTCAAAGAAAATCTAATTGACGAAATTCATTTATTCGTTAATCCTATTGTATTAGGCAGCGGTATTCCCATTTTTGACAAATTAGAAAATTGGCAACATTTAAAATTGATAAAGTCCTTAAGTTTTAATAGCGGAATTGTTCTTCTTCATTATGAAACTAAATAAAATATGTTGTCGCTACAAATAATAAGATTTTAAAGTAAAAAGGGCTTTGCCGAGTAATATGTGTGATTGATTGCTTTTGGGTTTTCACGCAAGAAATCAGATACAGGATGTTTTCCGTTACGACGCGAAACAAGTAAAAAGTTTCCATATAACGAAACTTTTTAATATCTTTGTTAATGTAAAACCCCGATTAATACCGAATGAAACCGAAATTTGAAGTAGTTTTTCTTGAAGAAGCTATTGACTTTATGTCGAAATTAGATGTTAGAGCAAAAAAGAAAATCTACTATAATTTAGATAAAGTGAAATTAGAAAATGACCCAAAATTATTTAAAAAACTGACAGACGTCATTTGGGAATTCAGAACGCTTTATCGGGGAATTCAATACAGACTCTTTGCGTTTTGGGACAAAACCGACAACACCGAAACACTTGTTTTATCAACACACGGGATGGTTAAAAAAGTGAGCAAAGTTCCAAAATCGGAAATTGAGAAAGCGTTGAAAATAAGAGCCGCATATTTTGATGAATCATCTTAAAGCCATGGAAACAAAAAATAAGAAACTAAAAATGATGACACTTGACCAAATGAAGGACAAGGACATCGGAAAAATTGGAACACCACAGCGCGACCAATATGAATTTGATCTGAGAATGGAAATTCTTGGTAATATGATAAAGTCTGTTCGAAAAGAACGGAATTTAACCCAGGAACAACTCGGAGAATTAATCGGGGTTCAAAAATCGCAAATCTCGAAATTGGAAAGAAATACTAAAAACGTCACTATCGAAACGATTTTAAAAGTATTCAGTGCGTTAAAAGCTAATGTTCGATTTAGCGTAGAATTGAATGAATCGGAATTTAATGTCGCATAAAAGACACTTCCACATTTTTTCACTGAAATAATTCAAACACCCATTCCATTTAAAATACCTATTTTTAAAAGTTGCCTCTTTTGATGCATAACATTTTCGCATTGTATTTACGTAACTAAAAAAACAATCATATTATGAATTCCAATCGACGCCATTTTTTAAAAAAGACAGGACTGGCTATGGGTGCTGTAGCCCTTACGCCTCCTATACATGCCTTCGGAATAATTAACAAACCGGCACTAAGTCATCAAACCATTGGTCATGGCGGCTTTAAATATCGTGTGCACAAGGCATGGGGTGATTTGAACCCAAGTTCCACCCCGGTAAACAATTGCCACGAAATGGTCATGGACTCCAAAGGCCGCTTAATCATGTCTACCGACGAGTCCAAAAACAACATCATTATTTACGATAAATCGGGAAAACTGTTGAATAGCTGGACACTCAACCTAGGGTCGGCTCATGGCCTTTCTATTTTTGACGAAGGCGGTCAGGATGTATTATTTATAACCGATCCCGGCAGTGGAAAAGTAATAAAAACCAATACTGACGGTAAAGTCTTACTAACTCTCCCCAACCCTAAAGATATTGGGGTCTATAAGAAAGACATGAATTTCAGTCCGACAGAAACGGCCATCGCCGATAATGGCGATATCTACGTGGCCGATGGTTACGGGTCACAGTTTATCATTCAATATAATTCCAACGGAGAATATAAAAATCACTTCGGAGGTGGCGGAAATAAGGACGACCAATTTAGTACCGCACACGGTGTAACCATCGATAAACGCGATCCTGATAATGTAACCCTCATGTGTACCTCCAGAGGGCATAATTCATTTAAACGATTTACACTGGATGGCCAATACCTGAATACTATATTTCTCCCGGGAGCTTATGTATGTCGCGCCGTTATGGATGACGACATGTTATACTCAGGGGTTTGCTGGTCGCGTCTCAGGTATTTAAATCAGACGCCGGATTCCGGTTTTATAACCATCTTAGACAAAAACAATAAGGTCATTTCAAATCCGGGCGGAACCGCACCTGTTTACAAAAAAGGTAAATTACAACTCATGTTACAGGACAAACCGTTGTTCAATCATTGCCATGACGTTTGTATTGACGAAGACAAGAACATATATGTGTGTCAGTGGAACGCGAATAAGACCTATCCGATTAAATTGGAACGTGTTTGAAACACCCTCCTTAATCCTCCCTCAAGGGAGGAATCCTTAACCGGATGAGATGGATTGTCTCCTTGAGCATCTGGTCAAACTCGGGAAAAATAGGGTTTCAACACCTCTGCGAAATCGATTTCCCGTTGATAAGTTTTTGATTTTCAGTCGATTTTTAACGAATCACGCGGATTTTGATTCGAAAATTAATTTAGTTTTACATTAGAAACGGCTATGGGCTGCTCAGCCTTCATTAGCTGCACCTTTTAAACACTTAATTGAAACCTCGTATGAAACCAAAAGTTACCATGAAAAGTATCGCCAATGAATTGGGGGTTTCGGTTTCTACAGTTTCAAAAGCGCTCAAAGATAATCCGAGAATCAGTAAAGAATTGCGAAAAAAAATACAGGCATTTTCAAAGCTCCTGGATTACCAGCCCGACGCCCGGGCCATTAGCCTTCGTAAACAGTCCTCCAAAGTGATCGGGGTCGTCATTCCGGAAATCACCAATCATTTTTTTACAACGGTTATCAAAGGCATTGATTTTGCTACGAAAAAACGTGGCTACCAGGCCATCATTTGTTTGTCTAATGAATCCTATAATGAAGAGGTTAAAAGCATCAACCTCTTAACTTCCGGCAGTATTGACGGGTTGCTTTTGTCCATTGCTTCAGGTACTCAAAAAAAAGGAATCTACGAGCATCTGTTCGATATAAAGAATGCTGAAATACCATTGGTTTTATTCGATAGAACGGAAGATTTTATTGCCTGCGACATCGTTAAGGCGGATGACGTTGGTGGTGCCTATAATGCCACAAAAACACTCATCGAATCGGGTTGCAAACGAATTGCCCTGATTAATTTCGAATCGTATATCAATATTGGAAAGGAACGTAAAATGGGCTATGGCATGGCCTTAAATGAATACGGTATTGAAGAGGATAACACGCTAATATTTGAAGTCGATGAAGACAAAAATCTTTACGATCAGATTGAACCGGTTTTCGACTTAGACCCATTACCTAATGCCATTTTCGCCGCTAAAGAAGATTTTGCCGCGATAGCTATAAAGTTGGCACTAAAAAAAGGTATTAAGATTCCTGACGAACTAGCCATCATCAGCTTTGTCAATGGTTTGATTTCAGAATATACATCACCTTCAATTTCGGCAGTGGTTCAGCATGGCTATAACATGGGTAAAATGGCCGCCAAACTATTGATCGATCGCATTGAAAATAAAACACCCGGAAGCCCCTATGAAACCAAAGTTATCGCTACGAAACTTAAACTCAGGGACTCCGTTAAAAAACAAAATAATTAATTATGTACGCACTAGGAATCGATTTAGGCTCTTCTTCTGTTAAAGTTAGTTTGATACAAACTTCAGACGGTGCTATCGTTGCCCAAAACTTCGAACCAAAAGAAGAAATGCCTATGATCTCGCATCAATCCGGCTGGGCGGAACAAGACCCGGATGTTTGGTGGGGCTATGTAAAAACACTTATTCCAAAACTCATTCATGACGCCAACACCGACAAAGCCTCAATAAAGTCCATAGGCATTTCATATCAAATGCATGGTCTGGTTTTAGTTGATAAAAATCAACAGGTTTTAAGGCCATCAATCATCTGGTGCGATAGCCGCGCCGCAGAGATCGGTAGAGCTGCTTTCAATACGATGGGACAGGACTATTGTTTAAATCATCTTTTAAACTCTCCCGGGAACTTTACGGCTTCAAAACTAAAATGGGTAAAGGACAACGAACCCGAAATTTTTGACCGGATATACAAAATCATGCTCCCCGGTGATTACATCGCCATGAAGTTAACCGAGAATATCACTGCGACCATTAGCGGATTGTCTGAAGGTATCTTTTGGGATTTTAAAGAAAATAAGCTATCCGAGTCTCTATTAAATCATTATGGTTTTGACGACTCTGTCATACCTGAAATTCACGATACTTTTAGTTCACACGGCTCGGTAACCAGACAAATTGCCGATGACTTAGGACTCGCAGAAGGCACTCCGATTACCTACAAATCCGGCGACCAACCGAACAATGCCTTATCACTGAACGTACTCAAACCCGGAGAAATAGCGGCAACAGCCGGAACCTCGGGAGTTATTTACGGTGTTACTGATACCATGAAGCCCGATTTAAAATCTCGAGTCAATGTTTTTGCCCATGTGAATCATAGCATCGAACAACCACGTTATGGTGTTTTGGCGTGCATCAATGGCACCGGTATATTGAATGCCTGGTTACGCAAAAATGTAACGCCTAATCTCAGCTATTCTGAAATGAATGCCATAGCAGAATCCGTTGAACCGGGCTCCAATGGTTTACAGGTATTTCCCTTCGGAAATGGTTCCGAAAGGATTTTAGAAGATGCCAATATAGGATGCACCTGGAAAAATCTGGATTTCAATACGCACAACCATGCCCATGTATTGCGAGCTGCCCAGGAAGGCATTGTTTATGCTTTTCAATACGGGATCAACATCATGGAATCCATGGGTTTAAAATTAGATGTTATTAAAGCCGGTAATACCAATATGTTTCAAAGTAATATATTCAAAGAAACACTGGCGACACTTTCTAATGCACAAATTGAAATTTATAACACCGACGGATCGGTGGGCGCAGCCTTAGGCAGCGGTATTGGTGCCGGAACCTACAGCTCCCCGGAAGAGGCCTTTAGCCATTTTCAGAAAATAGAAACTATAGCGCCCAATAAGCAGATGCAGTCGTCATTAAAAGCATCCTTCGAAAGTTGGAAACAAACCTTAGAACAAATTATCAATTCATAAACTATAATTTAAAACGTAAAACAATGAATACTTACTTTCCTAATATCAATAAAATCAAATACGAAGGCCGGGACTCAAAAAACCCATTGTCATTCAAATGGTATAATGAAGACCACATAATTCAGGGTAAAACCATGAAAGAGCATCTCAAATTTGCGGTGTCGTACTGGCATACCTTCTGTGGTGAAGGCGGAGACCCTTTTGGTCCGGGAACAAAAACATTTCCATGGGCCGGAAGCAATGACCCGCTAACTGCGGCTAAACATAAAATGGATGCGGCTTTCGAGTTTATTGATAAACTCAGTATTCCGTACTACTGTTTTCATGATACCGATTTGGTAGGTGACGGCAGTGTTTTTGACATTGAAAAGCGCTTGCATGACCTCATTCCCTATGCTCAGAATAAGCAGGCGGAGTATGGTATCAAACTATTATGGGGTACCGCTAACGTATTTTCCAATCCAAGATATATGAACGGGGCCTCAACAAATCCAGATTTTAATGTACTAACCAATGCCGCGGTCCAGGTAAAAAATGCCATCGATGCTACAATTGCTCTCGGAGGGACAGGCTATGTATTCTGGGGAGGTCGAGAAGGCTATATGTCTTTGCATAATACCGATATGAAGAAAGAAGTTGATCATTTGGCAATGTTCTTAACCAAATCCAGGGATTATGCCAGGTCACAAGGCTTCAAAGGCACCTTTTTTATAGAACCGAAACCCATGGAACCCACGAAACACCAGTATGATTTTGATGCAGCCACGGTTTTAGGGTTTTTACATAAGTACAATCTGGAAAACGATTTTAAACTAAACCTGGAGGTCAATCATGCCACACTTGCCGGACATTCCTTTGCCCATGAATTACAGGTTGCGCATGATGCGGGGATGCTGGGAAGCATTGATGCCAATAAAGGAGATTACCAAAACGGCTGGGATACCGATGAATTCCCAACCAATATTTATGAAGTCACAGAAGCCATGATGATCATATTGCAAAACAAAGGTTTTGAGCATGGCGGTATTAATTTTGACGCCAAAACACGAAGAAATTCTACCGACATGGACGATCTGTTCATCGCTCATGTTAGTGGTATGGATACTTTTGCCAGAGCGCTGATTACGGCAGACAAGATCTTAACAGAATCTGATTATCTGGATATGAAAACCGAACGATACGATTCCTTTAGTCATGGATCAGGTAAAGATTTTGAAGACGGCAAACTAAGTCTGGAAGATCTACATGCATTAGCCGGGAACAATCCGGAACCAGAATTAAAAAGTGGTAAACAAGAGTTACTGGAACAATTGATAAATAGTTATATTTAGAAACACAAATTCAACCTTTTTTCGCAATGAATAGCAAATTAATAAAATCAGCCTTCCTCTTTTTAGGAATTATCATTATCACCTCATGCAGCACCAGAGAAAAACACGTTTTGGTGTTTAGTAAAACTGAAGGTTTCAGGCATGGTTCTATTGAGTCCGGTATTGATGCCGTAAAAAAACTAGGGGTTGAAAATAACTTTAAGGTTACCGCTACTGAAGATGCGGCCTATTTTGTAGAAGATTCGTTAAAACAATTTTCTACAATCGTTTTTTTAAACACAACCGGTGATATTTTGGACAATGTTCAGCAAGCCGATTTTGAACGCTATATTCAAGCAGGCGGTGGTTTTGTTGGAGTACATTCGGCCACCGATACAGAATATGACTGGCCGTGGTACAACAAGCTTGTGGGTGCTTACTTTAATGGCCACCCAAGAACACAGGATGCGACACTGCATGTTCATGACAAAACCCACGAGTCCACGAAACACTTAGAGGATACCTGGGTGAAGTCTGATGAGTGGTATAACTTTAAAAGCATCAATCCCGATTTAAATGTGCTGATTACCATCGATGAAACGACCTATGAAGGTGGTACCAATGGTGACGATCATCCCATTTCCTGGTATCATGAATATGATGGTGGGCGGGCCTTTTACACAGAAATGGGGCACACCAATGAGACCTTTACAAACCCTACCTTTTTGAAACACCTCATGGGTGGTATTACCTATACCATTGGCCATAATGCTTTGAACTATAAAAAAGCGAGCACTGATCGTGTTCCACCCGAAAACAGATTTGTAAAACAGGTTCTGGATTTTAATCTGAATGAACCCATGGAATTAGATGAACTACCTGGTAAAGGCATTTTGTTTGTTGAACGCCGAGGTGCATTAAAACTATACGATTTTGAAACTGAAGCGACAAAAACCATTGCACAGCTTGAGCTCTTTTATGGCAACGAAGACGGTTTATTAGGTTTGGCGGTAGACCCCAACTATCAAGAAAACAATTGGATCTATTTGTTTTATTCGGCTCCCGGGGACGATCCCTTACAGTATGTCTCTCGATTTGATTTGGTGGACGACACCTTGGATCTTGATTCTGAAAAAATACTCCTTGAAATTCCAACCATAAGAAAATGTTGCCATAGCGGAGGTGCTTTAGAATTTGGCCCCGATGGTAACCTGTTTATTACTTTAGGTGACAACACAAACCCGTTTGAGTCCTCTGGCTATGCTCCTATTGATGAGCGTCAGGACCGTGCCCTGTGGGACGCTCAAAAATCAGCAGCCAATACTAACGATCTAAGAGGTAAGATTTTAAGAATTAAACCGGAAAACGATGGCACCTATTCCATTCCTGAGGGCAATCTCTTTCCTGAAGGCACACCAAATACACGACCGGAGATTTATATTATGGGTTGTCGCAATCCATTCAGACCTTCGATCGACAGTAAAACGGGGTATCTCTACTGGGGCGATGTTGGTCCGGATGCCGGAAAAGGAGACCCCAACAGAGGCCCTAAAGGCATGGGAGAATTCGATCAGGCTAAAAAAGCGGGATTCTGGGGTTGGCCCTATACCCGGGGTAATAATCAGGTTTATAACGATTATGATTTCACCACCCAGACTTCCGGAGCGAAGTTCGATCCAAAGAAACTTATCAATGACTCTCCGAACAATACAGGATTGAAAGAGCTTCCTCCTGCCCAGGAATCATTGATCTGGTTTTCATATGATAAATCAGAAGAATTTCCATGGCTCGGTACAGGAGGGGTAAACCCCATGGCAGGACCGATTTTTCACAAGTCAGACCACCCCAATGCCAACAACACCTTTCCTGAGTATTTCGAAGACAAGCTTATCGTTTATGAATGGATGCGCGATTGGGTTTTTGTTGTCACACTAGATGAAAACCACAATTATGTGAAGGCCGATCCGTTTATGCCTTCAACAGAATTTTCACACCCCATGGATATGGTATTTGGTTCGGACGGCAACCTTTATGTTTTGGAATATGGACAAAAATGGAACGCTCAAAATTTGGATGCCCGTTTAAATAGAATCTCATACATCAAAGGCAATAGGAAACCCATCGCTAAAATAACCTCAGATAAAGACGTCGGTTCAACACCATTGACCGTGGCATTTTCTGCATTAGAATCCATTGATTATGATCATGACGAGCTCACTTATGCCTGGTCTTTTACCAATGATGAGATCCAATCTACCGAAGCACAGCCCTCTTTCACATTCAACGAATCTGGCAGCTATACGGTACAATTAACAGTCACCGATAAACAAGGAGCATCGAGTACCGCAAAAACCAAGCTTTTGGTTGGTAATGACCCTCCACAATTAACCATTCAAATAGAACCCAATAACACCTCGTATTGGGATTATAAAAAAGTAAGCTATACGGTAAAGGTTAAAGATAAACAAGACGGTAGCACGCTAAACGGCTCCATAGACCCAAACAACATTAAAGTCACTTTAGACTATATTCCTGAAGGCAAAGATTTGATCAAAGCAACCGTTGGACACCAACAGAATGTGGTTCCGGAAGGTCAAAAACTTATTGATGCCAGCGATTGCAAAGCCTGCCATGCTAAGGATATTAAAGTTAATGGCCCCAGTTATATGGACATTGCCAACAAATACACTTCCGACGATGCCGCTTATTTGATCAGTAGGATTATAAAAGGTGGAAGTGGTGTTTGGGGAGAAACAATGATGGCAGCTCACCCACAATTAAAACCGGACGAAGTTCAAAAGATTGTTAATTATATTCTATCCTTAAAACCAAATACCGAAGCTCCAAAAACATTATTACCTATAAATGGTACCATTGAATTTAAAGACCACATGAATAGTGAAAAAAATGGCTTCTATGTTTTAATGGCTTCTTATCTGGACAATGGTAATGAAGAGGGGCAGCCGGAATCTAAATTATCAGCCAGAGAGCAAGTTGTTTTTAAAGCGCCTAAAATTGAAGCTGAAAGTGCTGAGAAAAGTGCCGGTCTTGGAAACTGGAGGGCACAAGGTGAAAGTTTAGTAGGGTCCATCGTGCACAATTCTTATTTAAAATTTGACGTATCGACTTTAAAAGGCTTAAAAAGTGTAAAACTGGCAGCCTTTTTTGCAGGGGATTACCCTTATGAAGGTGACGTCGAAATTAGAGAAGGATCTAACAACGGTAATCTTATTGGGAAAACACATTTAAAATATCACAAGGACAAAGGCAGCATGAAGTATTATACCATCCCTGTTTCTCCGAGAACAGAAAAAGCGCCGCTATACCTTGTTTTTAAAAATGAGAAAGACAAAGAACAGTATATTACTAATGCCAATTGGATTTTATTGAATTATAAGCGTTAGATATGAGTTAAATTCAGCTTGAATATATATATGTTTTTATAAAACAATGAGGTTTGTGTTTGCTAAATTAGGTGTTTGAACAAGCAACTTACCTGATAGTAACATGTTGTATACAAGCTGAAAAATAAGTTTTCATTTATCGATTCTCCTCTTATTAAACATAGATGACGTAATAATGTCATAAACATGACGACATCAATGTCGGTTAAGCTGATTTACTTTTGTTTCATACAATTAATCATATTTATATTGATGAAAAAAGAAAAAGAAATCATTCCAACATCGACATTCCAACATGCCCTTCATCTCGCTAAAAAAGCAATATTAATTGCACTTGTTCTAACACCATTTCGCTTTGCTCTTGAAATGGCCGGATTACCAGAACGTGCTATTTTTTTTATTGGGTTACTCTGGCTAACATTAGGGTTTGCAATGTATTGGGGAATTAAATTATATAATGTAAAGAACGCTTATTTAATACTCCTTTTGAGCTTAATTATATTCTCGCCGATTTCCAGGTTTCCTGTTGCTGTATTTTGGTGGATTGATCACAAATGGAGCATAGGAACCCATTATAGCCTTTATTTTGATAACTTTGCTCAGGCTACATTTCAACACGTGGTTTACGGTTCTTTAGTGCAACTTATTCCCGGTTTTTTTCTGGGTGCAATAACAATAGTTATCATGCGAAACATAAAAAGTACAACAAAGAAAATAAATACCATAAAAAATGAATAAGAACCATTTAGCAATAAGATTAAAAGAATTAAGAAATCAAAGAGGCATCTCTCAAGAGGCTCTTGCCGAAGAGTCCGGTTTAAGTTTAAGAACTATTCAGCGCATTGAAAATGGTTCAACAAATCCAACCGGAGACTCCCTGAAGCGATTAGCTAATGCATTGGGTGTAAACCCCGATGAACTTATTGATTGGTCTATTAAAGAAGATAAAAAATATTTGATATTTCTAAATCTTTCTGCACTTACGTTTTTATTTTTCCCATTGCTTGGCATTTTGGTACCATTTATATTATGGACATCAAAAAAAGGCAAAATCAAAAACATCAATAAATTAGGAAGGGATTTAATTAACTTTGAAATAACATGGACCATACTTCTGTTCTTTATTCCTTTTTTATTGTTTCTCCTTTCGAAAATCCGAATGTTAGAAAGTCTTTCCTTAAAGATGTTTTTTACAGCAATTGGGCTTATGTATTTAATTAATGTATTTTATATCTTATTCAATATGCTAAGAATTAGTAATGAAAAAGATGTCATGTATTATCCTCAAATTAAATTTTTAAGATAAAAATGGGTAGTAATTTGAGTGTTCCTACCTTTTGACACTTCTTTTGCATTTTTTTTACAATAAATAATGCCGGAACTAAATACTGCTATCTATTTTTGACACTAAACGCAATTAAATAACCTAGACTTATGGGTAAATTATTAAAATGTGTGCTGATAATTATTTATTTATCATTTGCGATAAATTCTACAATAGCTCAAGGCACAAATAATGCAACATATATTAAAGCCGGAAAATTATTTGATTCAGAAAACGGACAGCTATTATCCGGCCAAACGATAAAAATTGAAAGGAATCGAATCACAGGGGTAGGAAACCATATAATAATACCAAAAGATGCCACGATAATTGATTTATCAGGATATACCGTATTACCCGGTTTAATAGATGGTCATACACATTTAATGACGCTTGACAATTTGAATGATAAGACCCCTATTGCAGACAAGTTATTGTTCGAGGGTGACGCCTTAAGAGTCCTTAGAGGATCCAAACGTGCAAAATCTTGGTTAGAAAATGGTTTTACTTCTGTCAAAGACTTGGGAGATTCAGGTGATTTTCTTGATGTGGCTTTAAAAAAAGCAATAAATGAGGGAACTGTGGACGGCCCTAGAATGTTTGTATCAGGACCAATTATAGCATCTGAAGGGGGGCAAATTCCAGGAATTGTAAGACGTCATAGAGATTTCATTAATGATGAATATACATTCGTTAGGAATGTTGACGACGCCATTAACGCCGTTCGTATACATGTAAACAATGGTGTCGATATTATCAAGATATGTGCAAATAATACTCCGAATAATACAAGTTTGACTATTAATGAAATGAAGGCCATTGTTAAGATGGCTCATCGCTATGGTAAAAAGGTTACAGCTCATGCCACAACCGACTTAGCAGTTTGGGAAGCAGTTACAGCAGGAGTCGATGGTATTGAGCATGGATATCAAATTTCAGATACAACATTAACCCTTATGGCACAAAAGAAAGTAGTACTTGTGCCCACTGACCTATCAAAACCGCTCTTTCAAAAGGTGTATGACATCACCGACTTTAAATGGAACAGAGAAATGAATATGAAACGTGCTAAAGACCGTTACACCGATAGACTACAAAGGGCCATTAAGGCTGGTGTAACTATCGTAACTGGGTCAGACAATTATTTGGATCTGGAAATGCCTCAAGGCGAAGCTGCTAAGAATATTTTAATTGCTTATCAAGAAGAAGGAATGAAACCTCTTGATATACTGCGCTCGTCTACTTATTTATCAGCTAAATTTATGGATATGGATAGAGAACTCGGTGTTATTAAAAAAAATGCCTATGCTGATATCATTGCTGTAAAAGGAGACATAGAAAACGATTTTACTAATACCATATTCGATGTTGTCCTAGTGATGAAAAATGGAGAAATATACGTTGATACAAAGCGTTTTATTAAAGAAATATTTATAGATAATGCAGTTTTGAAGAGCTATACAGGACATTATGAATTGTCACCCGAATTGGTAATTACCGTTTCTAAATATGGTAATCACCTCAAAGCAAAAGCTACCGGTCAAAGCACACATGAATTTTACCCAAAAACCGAAAAAACATTTTATGCTAAAGATGTAGGTCTACAGTTTACATTTAACGTCAATAAAGATGGGTACGTTGAAAGTTTAACGGTGCTGTCTGGAGGTAAGGAATCTATTGCTCCCAAACAAAGAGATTAGTAAAACAAAACGCACGGATCAAATAAAAATGAAAACATACCCACAGATTTATACACTATGCTTAATGTTTGTTTTTTGCACTTTATGTCAAGGACAAAACAAAACGGACCTCTCAAAGGGTATTACCAAGTCCGAAACCAAAGACCTAATCACTGCTCTCGGGCCTGTCACCATCACCCGAGCTATTAAGCAAGATAAAAATGGTGCTATTTGGATGGCTACGTTTCAGGGTGTTTTTCGATACGACGGTAAATCGTTTACGAACATGACAACTGATGTAAGCTCGGCTCGCTTTTTTTCTATTTTAGAAGATAGTAAAGGTAACTTATGGTTCGGCTCGATTGGTTCCGGTGTTTACCATTATGATGGGGAGTCTTTTCAAAATTTCACCACCAAAGATGGACTTATTAATAATGAGGTTAATTGTATCTATGAAGATAAACGCGGTCATATTTGGTTTGGTGTTAACGGAGGAGTAAGTCGCTACGATGGGAAATCCTTTCAAAATTTTATGCTAAAAGGAGATACGATCAATGAAGACAGAACAGGAAAAACGTTTCCTGATTTTACACGACCTCCGAATGAAGCCACTTCTATCATTGAAGACAAAACTGGAACATTCTGGTTGGGCACAAGAGGTAGCGCCTTCGTTTATGACGGAAAAACATTTACCCCTTTAACCCAGAATGGCAAATCTTTTACAAATATCCGTTCTATTATCGAAGATAAAAAAGGAAACATTTGGTTGGGTGGCCAGTTTGGGCTTTGGCGCTATGATGGCAGCACATTTACCAAGATCACAGAAAATGGCGTGGCTTGTATCTACGAAGATCAAAATGGAAACGTTTGGACTGGTTCACAGACTGGCCGGGGGTGGGTACTTTCCCGCTATAATAAAAAGTCCTTGTTCGATATAAAGTCAAGCGTAACCGAAATAAAACTCGAAGATGCTAATAATATGATTTTTACGATTTCAGAAACTCAAGATGGAAGCATTTGGTTTGGCACGCTACTCGGAGCACATCGTTATGATGGACATAGCATTACTGACTAAAAGCCAAAGCATCTCCAAATAACCTGCTTAAAATCCATCATTTAAAACTACGACATTAAAAAAACAAAGAAGGAGGTTTTATAGCTAATACCCTCCCTCTTTTAAACCCTAATGCCTTGGATACACTTTTCGATCATAAATGTAGGAGGCAACTACACATACTAAAGCAACCACCGCCGGCATAAACTCACCATCATTGACATTGAGGTGTGCAGAAATCGCTAAGATAAAGTTGAATACATAACCCGCATAAGCCCACTCCTTAATCGTCTTCGATATATTTAACCATATCGCAATAAGTCCTAAAAATTTAGCCACTCCCAAGGGGTAAATGAGGTAGGTGGGGTATTCAATGCCCTCAAACATCCCTCTTACAACTTCATGGTTAAAAAAATATTGACTTGCTCCCATAACGACAAGAGCAGAAAACAATCCTGTAATTATTCTGTATATTATTAAATCTCTTTTGTTCATCATTTTTATTATTTAAGTTCCAGTACAAAGTCTTCTCTCTTTTTTCTGATTTTTGCTTCTTTTGAATGCACATCCTCCTCCGATCTGTATCCAACCGGAAGAATCAATACAGGCATTAGTTTTTTTGATTTCAATCCTAGAATTTCCTGAAACTGGATGGCATCAAACCCTTCCATAGGGCATGTGTCTATGCGCTTTTCAGCAGCAACAGCAAGTACGGTCCCTAAGGCGATATAAGCTTGGTTTTTACCCCAGGCGATTCTTGCGTCTGCATCCATTGAGGAAATATACATTTTCATGGAGTCTGAAAAGCCAATTAATGATTCTTTTCCCTGCCCCCTTACCTCAGCGGCACGCGCAACGAATGCGTCTACAGTCTGCTCACTAATATTGGTCTCCACAGAAAAAACGAGCACATGTGGTGCCTCCTTTACCTGCGACTGCCCATAGACATGTGGCGCCAGTTGTGATTTTAGCGCGCCTTCTCCAACAACTACCATCTTAAAAGGCTGCAATCCACCCGATGTAGCCGCAAGGTTAGCTGCTTCCAACAGTTCCTCAAGATCTTCCTGATTAACTTTTTTTTCGGGATCAAACCTTTTAATAGCAGATCTCCATTTCAATGATTCTAATACATCCATAATTTCATTATTTAAATTAATTATTTTTATTTTTCATGATATTATTTTTCATGCAATATATTTTTCAAAATTTTTTTTACGGCCTAATTTTGTCCAAAAGATCGCTAAATAATTTGGCCTCCTTTTCAGTAATTAAGCTCATAAAGTCCTGCTTAGTGAAGATATCATCATCATCAATCTTTTTTAAAAGCTTTAATCCTTGCTCTGAAACTACTAAGTACACCACTCTTCTATCGTTACCCGATCTTCTTCTTTCAATGAGTCCTTTATGTATCAATTTATCGGAAAGCCTCGTCAGACTTGGAGATTTATCCACCATTAACGCTTTAATAGTGTTCATGGTTACCTCGGCACCTGCTCCTCTTAGTATTCTCAAGATATTGAATTGTTGGGGAGATATCCCATAGGGTTTCAGCAAATCGACATACATCTTTTGGAAACAATTTGATGTATAAATCAAATTGACCATGAACCGCTGTCTATTATTCGTAAAATTGGTTTTTACTTCTTCGTCTATTTTTGCCATGCCCTATTTTAAAACACAAACATAATATATTTTATTTGACATGCAAACTATTATCATGGTTTATTTTATTTTTTCACACCGGAACCTATCGATTTAAACCTAAAATATTTATAGCAACTAGTCTCAACAGAGTGCTAAGGCATTACCCACAGGTCTTTGAAATCAACTAACAGATCCATTTGCAATTTTTACAGAATTCTTAAATCAAGAAAACATGTTGTAATTTAGCATAAAATAATACGTCGTATGTATAAATATGCTTTTATAATTTCTATTGCCTTACTGTTTTCCTGTCAGCAAGAAAAAACAGCACCCACTGAAGACATTAAAGAAACCCTTAAGACCATTGTGGTTGGGGAAACTTTAGCTTATATGGAAAAAGATTACCAGAAATGGGCTTCCTATTGGGATCATGGTAGCGATGTATTGCGCTTGGATGTATCGAAAGCAGGTTTTTCTCAAACCAGAGGTTGGGATAAAAATGGCGGGAATTTGGAATCATTTTTTAAGGAAAACCCGGAGCCCATAACCTCCTCTTTCGAAAACTCCAACTATCTTATTTTTTATGATACCCAATTAGCCTGGGTGGCCTTCGATCAAACCTGGACGAGCCCCGCAGGAGAAAAAACGGTAGCCAAAGCCACCATTACCTTAATTAAAAAAGCAACAGATTGGAAGATCATTTCGTATACGGCTATTCAATATGAAGCGGAGGATCAAAATGTGGATACTTTGGGGAGGGAGTGATGCGCTAAAATTTAAGTAGCTTTTGTGCTTTACTGTTAGAATTAATATTTAAACCACGCGAAAGGATACGCGGTAGCATGGTCCATTAATAAAATGAAATATGAGAACACTTTTTTATTTGCTAATTGCCATGGTATTGTTTCAATGCAAGCATATAGACAAGAAAGCAACGAAAAATAACCGGAAACAACCTAATATCGTGTTCATCCTTGTTGATGACCAACGAAACGATGTGCTTTCCTGTGCCGGACATCCAATAATACAAACACCAAATATTGATCTTCTTGCTGAAAATGGTGTTCGATTTACTAAGGCTTATGTCACTTCGTCTATTTGCGCTGCAAGTAGGGCTTCTATTCTTACCAGCTTATATGAAAATAAGCACGAATATACCTTTGGAAAACCTCCGTTAAAAATGGAGTTTAGCACGAACACTTATCCATACCTATTACGGAAGTCCGGATACAATACAGGTTTTGTTGGAAAGTTTGGAGTAAAGCTTGAAAAACAAGATAGTATCCTCAATGAAATGTTTGACTATTTTAAACCATCTCCAAAAAACGCACCGCACTTTGTAACATTACCCGATGGAACCAAGCGGCACTCTGCCGAAATTTGGGGTGATGAAGCTATTACATTTCTTAACAACCAAAGTACTGAAAAACCTTTTTGTCTTTCCATAAGTTTTAATGCTGTTCATGCTGTAGATAACAACTTGTTACCAGGAAACGCAGGTCATTACCCTTATCCTGAATCAGCTGCTCATTTGTATGACAATGTAGAGATTCCTCAGCCAAGATTATCAGACCCACAGATTTACGAAAATCATCCGGTGTTTTTAAAAAACTCACTAAATAGAGAACGCTATTTTTGGCGCTGGGATACCAAAGAAAAGTATCAAACCAACATGAAGGCTTATTATCGCATGATAAGTGGTTACGATAATGTCGTAAAACGCGTAAATAATGCACTTAAAGAAAATGGATTTGATAAAAATACGGTTATTATTTTTTCTGCTGATAATGGGTACTATATGGGAGACAGAGGGTTTGCCGGTAAGTGGTCGCATTATGATGAGTCGCTTAGGGTGCCTCTTATTATTTATGACCCTCGTAATCCTCAAAAAGAAAAGCATACGATTTCAAACAGCATAGTACTCAATATTGATATTCCTTATACCATACTTGATTATGCCGGAATATCACCACCTGAAACATATCAGGGGCAAAGTATTTTAAGCCTGTTAAACAATGAAAGTGAGCATCTTTGGCGAAAAGATTTTATTTGTGAACATCGAATGAATCATCCAGACATTCCTAAATATGTTGGGGTACATGGGAATCGCTTTGTCTATGCAAATTACTACGAACAAAATCCGCCTTACGAATATTTTCACGACTTGAAAACAGATCCGGATCAACTTATAAATCTTGTTGATAGCAGTGATTATAAAGAAACAGTTCAAAATATGAGAATGACATGTGAAAAGTTAATAGAGTAACAAAACACCGTTTGGCCAAACGGTTCCATACCATTAAGCAAGTTCGTTCTTATAGCAATCGATGATCATTGCCTAACATTCCTCCCAGGTCTGCCCTTCTATGTCAAATACCTTTTTTCGGTGTTCCACGCCCCAACGATACAGCTCACTCATCACAGATTTACACGTTTTTCCGTACTCGGTAATGCTGTAGGTCACAGTTACCGGACGGGTATTTTCAACCGTTCTGCTGATCAACAAATGCTCTTCCAGAAACTTTAATTCTTTCGACAGCATTTTCGGTGTTATCCCCTCTACTATCCGCTCCAATTCCTTAAAACCACAGGTCTCATAAAAGGTAAGTGCCGTAATAATTGGGATCTTCCACTTACCACTAAAAACCTCGAGTGCGTCTCGAACCGGAACCATGTAATTCCCAAAACGTTCCTTCATTGGAATCTTTATATCTTTCATTGCTTTACTGTCCATACTGCTATACTTTTAGATACTACTATATTTTATATAGTCGCTTTACAAAATAAACCGTTTTAACTAAATTCGCAACTAAATACAAGAAAATTTTAAGATGAAAAAAAGAGATACTATAATCTATATCGTGGTTACCGGATTATTCAGTTTAATGCTTCTGGCAGGAGCTATTACCTATTTCGTTCAGTATGAGATGACAGCTGAAATGTTCACCAGCTTAGGTGTGACTACCGAAATAATTTATCCTTTGGCCATTGCAAAAATACTGGGCATAGTGGCGATTTGGCTGATCAAGAATCGGGCAATCAAAACGTTAGCCTACATGGGGTTCGCTATAGACCTTATTTTCGCCATAGCGGCTCATTTAAATGCTGGTGATGGCGGAGCCTTTGGCCCTGTTATTCCACTGGCCCTGTTGATCATATCTTATGTGTTTTATAGAAAAAAAGTGAAAGCACTTAACTAGATTATTGCTGGTTTAAATATTCTACAAAGCGTAAACGTGTTGTGCCAATGCGTGACTGTATTTTAGTTCTAAAAAAGAAAATCAATAGAGAACAGTTATTCTAAGAAATTTGAGTAGGTTTTGCGTTTTACAGTAATAATTAATGTTTAAACCACGCGAAAGGATTCGCGCGGTCAATGTCATTAAGTTAAGCAATTTTCAAATGCTATCTTTTTGATTTTTAGTTATTTTAGGTTTCGTTCTTGATCGA
>CANLXL010000023.1 GCA_947495125.1 uncultured Flaviramulus sp. | reverse complement strand
TACCTTAATTTCTTAAAATAGCTTTTATTTATTTTCTTACTCAATACGGCACCCGACACAGTCGAGCGCTAGCGGGGGTTATGGTATAATGCCAACCACTAATTTGGACCAATACTACCACTTCTATTCTGATTCGTAAGCGTAAAAATCATCAAAAATAACATTCCCAGATTCCAAGGCTTCATTATATAGTGAAATGTAGCGATTTGTTTCTTCTTCTGTTTCCCATTCCATTTCACCATCATAAATTGATATAAATTCAACCTCCAATGGAGCTAGCTTTTTCCCCTTTAATGCTTGTAATAACATATCTAAAGCATCTCTAGCATCTATTGCTTGCATAAAAGTATAAACAAAGCCTCCTTTCAGCTCCTGATAATTGCCTGAGTCTTTATCATAATTATATTCTACACCTGCCCAATATATTTTAGTTTCCATGATTTTTATTGATTATTAGGTCTAATTTTTTTTGTTCCTACTCTGTAATGAACGTTAGCTTTCTTTTTATTATTGTGATTTGCATCGTGGAAATGAGGTGTCTGTGAACCTCCATCTGTTTTCATCTTATTTCCTTCTCCTTTTTTATTTTTTGACTGTCGAGTTACTCTTTTTTGTCCTTTTTTTATTGGCTTTGGTTTTGGTCTCGCATCTATGGCTCTCTTACGAGTAGAAAAAACTTTTGTTACTTGTTTTCTCTGCTGTTTAGCTTGTTTAACACCATCAATAGCTTTATTAATTGTTTTAACATGCTTTGGGATTTTTCCTAGCTTGCCTAAATCACCAATATAAGGCACTGCCCCTAATCCACTGAGAATAGCACTTCCCCAGTTTCCGTTTTTTCCTTCGATACTAGCAGCAGCTATATCCGCAAAAGGTGTTGGCTCTACAACTCCTACTATATCAAGAGCAGCAACCAAAATATCTTCTCCATCAAAGGTGTAATTTCCTCCTAAATCACCAACAAAACTACTTGCATCAACAGAAACATCTATCAAATCAGTTTTTATTGTAACACTAGAATTATTTGCACCTAATAGCGTAATATCACTTGGAGCCATACCATCAGGGTCAATAAACCTTATTGGGTCATTAAAAGTATACGTATATGGCGACCAATCATTGAATTCTTCAGCCAACGGATCAATATTCATCCATCTACCCAAACTAGCATCATAATTCCTAGCACCATAATCATACCAATCCAATCCAAGTTCTTCATTAAGCTCTTTCCCATTGTATTTATAGTTCAAAGCAATGTGCGAGGTAGCATTACTATTATACCCCTTATGTTTAAGCCCAAATGGATAGTAGTTATTCTCCTCCAATATGTCAAGCGTCCCACTATTATCCTTATAACTCAACCTTACATTCCCTAAATGGTCCTTATATTGATAAACATAATTATACCCAAGCAATAAATTATTTTCATCTTTAGGCTCCAAATACCCCTCAGGGTGGTTAAAGAATTTCAAAGAACTGCCTTCGTATACATAATTACCGGCGTAATAGGTGCTCACCCCATTTACCGTTTTACTTAACTTTGTACCCGTAGCATCGTAAATATAAGAAATAGTTCCATTATGCTCACTATTATTTATTGCTACCGAGGTAGGTAGGTTTAGATGATTGTAACCAATAGTTGTAATGCCTTTATTATCATCTTTGATCATATTCCCATTCGAGTCATAATCATATTCAACGGTATTGTTCACTATTTCTTTAAAACCATAGCTTTCATAACCCGTATCGTTAACACTTTCCAATTTATTACTATTGGACTCATAAACATAGCTCAGGACGTCCATATTACTTGCAAAATGGGAGCTATTGGTAGAAACAGGCTGTGCTACCTTATGGCCCGCTCTGTTAAGTGTCATGATGTTTCCATTTTTATCGTAGGTGAGATTACTTAGGCTATAACGGTTAATGTCGTCCGTAGCATTGGTAATTCTATTTAAGGCATCATAATCGTATTTATACCAACGGAGCACATTATCGTTAGCCGTTTTCCACTCGGTTTCAGAGATATTGCCGTTATAAAGCTTTGTTGCGCTATGGTCAACCGTATTATAATTAATCTTAAAAGCAAACAGGTCGGTGCCTAAACTGGCTGGATTATTAATCTGTTTTAACCAACCCCTTACATTATAGGTGTAATTTATGGTTTGCAGTCTGCTTTGTGTGCTCTTACCACCGACTTCTTTACTTTCGAGTTGTCCCAGATCGTCATAGTTATTTTCGACGATCACTTCTAAAACATTCGTGTTATTGAGTTCCTGGGTTTGTTTGGTCAATCGCCCGACATGGTCGTAGGTAAACAGGTCTTCGGTAATCACATTGGTAGTTCCTTTGGTATGCGCTGTTTCGGTTTTGGTCACCGCCCCTGTAAAGTCCAATTGATTTTGTACGATATCGGTGGTACTTAAATAATCGTTCACGCTTTTAATATAGATCGCCTGTCCTTTACCGTCATAGCCCGTAATCGTGGTGATCCATTTTACCGGATTGGAATCCAATACCCGTACTTTGCTACCTGTTGCTAATCCTTTGGTGAGTTTTTGGGTCCCACTGGCGTTGTTATAATTAATGATGGCTTGCCCCTGACTTGTGGAAGGCATACTGCTAAAGCCATCGAAGGTATAATTGTCGTAATAGTTGATGGTGTATATTTCATCAAAGCTATTGGGATAAACCGATCCTTTGTTATAATATATTGTAGTTCCAACATATACATTGGCCGTTGAAACTTTAGACACAAATTGAGAAACGGCTACATCCGCTTCCGATTGTATTTGTGTTCGTGTTTTAGTATTGTTTTTATCCACACCGGTATAAGCGATTCTCCCAAAGACATCATAAGAGGTAAACAACCATTCATCGTTATCTCGTAAATTAGCATCCTGGGTCATAATGGGCCGATCTAATTTATCGTAAACGATATATTCCCAATCTTTCCCGGGGATTTTCTTTTCCACCAGTCGGTTTCTGTGATCGTATTTGTACTGGTAACATAATTCATTAAGGACTGCCTGAGGGTCTTCTATAGTCGCCGAAAAGGTACTCCCGGAATGGGCTATAAACCCATCGGATAATGTCACTGTATTGGTAGCACTTAAGGATAAACTATTTCCCGAATTCACAACATCTGTTGAATTAATGGTACTTACCACATTATTAGGATTAATAACATCCACAGCTTTTGGCGGAATTAGATAACTTAGGTTGCCATGCTTATCATATACATAATAGGTATCATGAGCTACATTGGTTTGAGTGACTCCACCGACTTTTGAGGTGCCATAGGTACGTTTTAGAACAACACGCCCTTGTTTATCTTTAAACTCTTCGGTGGTATGGGCTTTTGAAGTAGTGCCGTCGTGGTTCTCATCTTTAGTGATCGTTTTATAAAGTTCTCCGGCATTATAATATGTATTTCCTACAATTAGTGAAGGTGTATAGGTGTTATTGGCAAACGACAAACTGACTTCAAAGTGTCTCACCTCGTTTAAGATATTCGTTTCATAAGTAAAGGCGATCTCATTGCCTTCTCCCAGCTTCCAATCCTTACCCGGAGCTGCTTGTTTTAATGTGCGATTGAGTGGAGAGGGTTCAAGCTCTTTTTGTGAAAAGGCATTGATATCGTCAACGGCAACTCCCGGAAAGTCTGCTTCATATTTAGCAGCATCGTAGTACGTGTTTGTTGCGCTTAAAGCGTCCATTCTAAAACCGCCACCCGTGGAACTTGAGCTATAGGGTAAATACTCCTTTTCCTGTCTGCCAAAATTATCATAGGCAAAGTGGGTAATAATATCTTCTTTATTGCCACCCGCCCGAATACCAATATTTTGCATCGCTCTGCCTAGTCCATCAAAATAAGCGATGGATTCCAGTTTATCATCATCTCCCAACTGCCCGACATTGGTCGTTGCTATTCTAGGGGTTTTTGTACGGATGTAGTTTTGGTCTGTAGACGAAGGCGGAGGTGCAATGACCACAATATTTGTTAATACGCCCCGAACCAATGTTTTAGCCCTGAAGGTTACAGTGCCAATTCCTATAGAGGTCCATTGCACATCAATATAATAATTTGTTCCTGAACTTCCACTGCCCACCTCGGTACCACCGGCACCGGATAAAATCCAATTTGGTAATTTTTGAACCAGTCCGTTGTTAAATTCATACCTATAGATGCTATTAACTTCTGCTGCTGTTGGTCCGGTAACCTGAGCTTGCGTTACCGAATAAAAACTTATAAGCACAAAAGCACTTAGCAAGATCTTGTTTTGTAAAACCGTATTTAATAATCGTATCATAATAAGAATGGTATTTATTGGTATGAAATATTACTGATGTAAAAGGTGTAGGCCTCCTGTTCCGTATCACTCAAATACAGCGTTAAGGTTGCATATAACTTATTGGGCGTTCCTTTTAAAAACAATTGACTTCGGTAATAGTCATCGCTATCCATCTCATAGGTTATGGCTCCTATAGTATTTAATTGGTCCCATGAGCCTTCAGGCATATTTATAACTTTAAAACTACTGGTGTCTGAATTTCCATTATGCTCTTGTTTCCATGTCATCGTATTTCCCGATTTTGTAATGGTAGACAAAATGGAAACGGTTTCTCCTGAGATATACATCTGATTGCTGGTTATTGTAAAATCCAGATCGTTTGATTGCGCGTTTGAGTAATAAAAACTTAACATTAATAAGATACTCAGTATACTGGAAGGTGTGTATTTCATGATTCTAATGTTTTTAAAGGCTAAGTTGTTATTGATTTTTATAGTAGTATTCATTCTCGCTGAGTATTTTACCATCGGCATCTACCACCCGCTCCAGGCGGTTAAATTCATCATATTCGTAATACATGATATAACCTTTAGGATCGGTTATGCTGGTGACACCCGTTAACGGATCGTAGGTGTAAGTGGTGACCATGGCATCGGGGACAGCATTTCTTAAGGTGGTTAATGCCGTTCGTAAGTTCTTCTCGTCACAACTACCGGAATCCAGACAACGGTCATCATCAAGATTCGACTTATTGTGAAGATTGGCCACCTGACCTGATACCTGCGCATAGGTGGCATTCTCGATTTTGGCTATGGGATATTGTTCGTTATAACCCCAGATATAAACAAGGGTTGTTCCGTCAGTCTTTTTGACTTCTTTGACGTTCCCATTATTATAATAACTAAGAAATTGGATTCTATTTTCTAGGGTATTGTTCCCTGTGGCCGTTTGGACATACTCAGGTAATATGAAATTGTTTGGCCACTGCCATTCTTTATAATTAGTACGTTGTCGGGATAAGAGTTCTCCCGAATCTGCAATGCCGTCTTCGTCTTCATCTTTATAAGTTTCTGTTTGAACCGCTTCGGCGATACGGTGCTGCCCGGTGCCGGTACTTTTTAGTTTGTCTATGGCTGCTTTTTCATCGGGTGTTAGATCATCTGCACCCAAATCACTTACGGAAATGACATCATCAGGATAAAAGGTTTTTGTGATGATAGATTCGCCATCACTGCTGGTGGTTTTGCTTTCTGATGCTAATAGCGAATTATTATCGTATGTATGGGTTTGGGTCGTTACAACAGGTGTTCCGTTAAAGTAATCTGTAGTGGTCGTGCTCTTTAAGCGATACCATTCGGTGACATAGTTGTACGTTGTAGCGTAAAAATTATCAGAACTTGCTGTATTATTTGCAGGCTTCATTCTCAGAAGCTGCAATCCAAAATAATCCCTGTATACAGAATTTACAGATTCGTATGCGTAAGATTCGTTTTTGAGCAAATTATCGGAGCTATCAAAATACTTAATGGCTTCCAGACTTCCATTTCTCCAATCGGCTTCTAAAGGTGTCGCAAAGTTTGAAGGGAAGGTCCCGCCAAATAAATTCCCATAAGGGTTAGACCCTGCCAGGTTAGTCATGGAAAAGGTGTATTCTTTTTTTCCATGATCTGTTATCCCGCTATAAGACTCCGTAACGTTGGTATAACCAACCAAATTCCCTTTGGTGGCTACCATTTGTGATAAGCTATTGGAACTGATTTTTAGCGTATAATCGGTATCTATTTGTGTCACAGGAAGACCGGGAATAGGTACCCAGTAACATATAACTCTATAGTTATCCATACTCAAATCAATAAAATTTAAGGTTTGCCCACTGGATAAATTTGTGTTTCCAACAAACGAGTTATAACTAAAGTTTCTATGTAATGCCAAATTAACCGGTGTCTCATAACTCTTTATTTCCGCAATACGTAAACCGCCATACATATATTCTCCCGGAGTGGGGTCGCTGGTCCATTTTAATTGTGCACTAAAAGACTCCGGATTACTACAGCTAGGGTCTGTGTGTGGGTTACAAGCACCGGGGTTCGATGCTTCAGCGATAAGCTTATAGGTTCCGGCGGGTAAAGTAGCATAAAAGCTGGCGTTTAAAATAGTAAGTAAATAACCGGGATTTGTCACCCCGACAATTTTTAAAGAAAAGTCACAACTCGTACTATTAAACTGGTTTGGAATTGGACAGCCGGTCATCGCGACATTAAATTCAACAACACCATCACTATCCGCAGGAATCGTAAATGTTGAAGAGAAATCAATATTAGGGTCAGGATCTGAAAATAAAAGAGGATCATTAAAAACATATAATTGATGATCCAGTAAATAATCCCTGTAATTGTTGGCAACACCGACATATTGTATTTTATTATTTTCCCATATAAATTGATCGTAACCACCTATAGGGTAAGTGATTTTTTCTAAAACACAGGCATCGGTAAATGCAGGATCCACAGACCTGATGGCATCGCCGACGTATCCGGGAAGTCCATAGGTCCCTTTTGGAATAAGTGTGGTGTTATTTTCGCCGTTATAATACCCGAAATAATCCTGAGAACGGGAGAATCGGCTAGGTAATATTTTAGAATCGTATTCAAATTTATATGGCGGTAATGTATTTAAGTTTTTACCAAACTGAGAAATCGAATCTAATTTTAAACGATAAAGGCCTTCATTCTGGGTATCAAAAAATGAATTTTCGTTGACTGCACTTGTAAAATAAGACGTGTGCAATTCCATCCCTTTAACGAGTTGATCATCATCATCTAAGAGTTTGATCTTCTCTAAGGGGTATGAATTTTTTAAATCTAAACGTTCGGTATTGTTGTTCTTTTCAAAAATAATTTTACCCTCCGGAAATGTAATACTGGACACTTTAGGCTGGGCAAACTCTTTGTAAATGTAATATTCTGAATACTGATCTGCATCACATCCACTTTGGGTCGCAACGGGTTTAATATATTCTTCATTCTGAAGCTGTGTTGTTTTTACATTGGTCTCCGTCGAATACGTAAAGGCGATCGATTCGCTTGATGTAGGGAATATGATGTCCATAAGCATCCAGGTTTGGTAATATGGATTAATCGCATCTCCGTAGGCATCAGGATCGCTTTCAAAAATACCGTTCCAGGTCCTTCTTTTACTTTTAACCACCGAAAGGGCTTCTAAACCGGACCGTAAATTGTTTGAGGATTTTCCAAAATGATAGGCGACACCCTGAGTATCGGTTATTATAAAACCTTCAATTTTATTGTTATTGGTTTTTGTTTCTATCTTTAAATTAGAATAGGGTGTTTGTACGAACTTATCCAGTGTTTGATCATAAAAAAACTGTCCCGATCCTCCGGGAAAGCTAAAATTAAAGATGTCCGGTTCATAATCTCTTTGATTTGCAACGTCAATATCTAATTGGAAACCCCTATAATCAGCGTCTCCTAAAATTAAGGCTTCAACGGTATAGCTTGTATACATGTAACCAAAGGTCCCGGCATCATCGGGGATACCTCTTATCGACCGGCTTACCAAACCTCCGGCATTTAAATTCCAACCCAGTCCGGCCCATGAGGCAATATCACCGACTTTAATGCCCCCGGAGTTATAACTGATTCCAACAGGGACATTCACCCCCTTATAGGAAATCGTATGAAAAGGTACACCAATGTTCGGTGTCCCCGTATATAAAGACACATCCATTTGTGAATGTTTAATTAAAGATGCGGCTTCCGGGCTTGGTGGAACAATATCCGGAAGGTTTTGTGCTTTAGACATGTGATATCCAAAAAAAATAAAGATGAATAGTAATAATCGTGTTTTCATAAGATTATAATTTATATACAATTTAAAGAGGCTGTACTGTTTTTATTTTGGTCGCGCACCATTTGACAGAGCGCAGGTGTAAATCTATGAAAATTCTGTAAGAAAATGCAATGTTTTTCCTTATAAATAGCAAGGAAAAACCTTAGTTTCAATAAGGAAAAAAATGTGCGATATACACTTAGACTTTTAGTTTTAAAGGATGAATATAATTTATTGATTTTGAGTCATTTAATTTTAGTAAACAAAATCCTTCAAATTAAAGTAAGATGTTTTATTGAAGGAAACCTGGAGTTTTAGGCTTGAAAATCGGGGCGTTATGATATGAAAGTAAGCTCCTTTACGTTACATGTCTCCTCCTCAAAACAGTTTACATATTTGTGCTTAACCCAAAATAGACATACAGTTATATTCTAGTCCCATTATTGGTTTACACGATAGAACTTTTTTTATACCTTTAGCTTCGTAGTTTATGATATAACACTATTAAAATCTTTATGAAAACAAAATTAGCATTCTTATTTTCAGCTATTTTCGGCATGATGATATTAACCACATCGGCACAAACTGAATCCTCAAAACCCTTAAACATCCTTGCCATTGGCGGACACCCTGATGATTGCGACATCCGGGCTGCGGGGTTTATTAAAAAAATTGAGGACCAGGGGCATAAGGTTAAATTTGTAGCACTTACTAATGGTGATAAAGGGCATTGGCGCGATTCAGGAGAAACCTTAGCAAAGCGACGCGAACAGGAAATGAAAGCGGCCGGAGCCATGCTTGGGGTTTCCATGGAAATCTTAGATAATCGTGATGGAGAATTGGAAGTCAGTCTTAAAAACCGGGAGGCCGTGGTTCGCTTGATACGAGATTGGGATACCGATCTAATAATTGTTCACGGGTCTAATGAGCTGCACCCCGATCATCGTGCTACCCACCAATTGGTGGTCGATGCAGCCATGATGCTTACCGTGCCTAATTATTTACCGGAGGTGAAACCTTTAAGGCAACTGCCGATCATCTTATATGGAGATAACCTTTATGGCAGACTACCTTTTAACCCGGAAATCATCTTACCTGTTGATGATGTGATCGATCATAAGTTAGCTGTAACGCTGTGTCATTTTTCCCAGTTCGTGGAATGGGGAACAACAGGAAATATCAACACCATGCCAAAAACCGAGGCAGAAATAGCGGTTGCCATGGAAAATTCCAAAAACGGTATGGGTGGTTGGTTTTCGAGCAATACCAACCGGTATCGTGATCTTATTGATAAGGCCTTCGGAAAAGAAAAATCCAAGCACATCAAATATGTTGAGGCTTTTGAAGTCAGTCCTTATGGGCGACTGCCGAGCTTAAAAGAACTGAAAGTCCTCTTTCCTGAAGGGACTTATTTTGATTCGGGGTTGGAGTAAGATTGCTTGAACCGGCACTTAGTTTTGCTATACCATAGATAGTAATTCCTGAAGAAGGAATACAAAATATTAAAGTGAAAAATGGGATTTGATAAATTATTACTGTATTTTTACTACAGTAATAGTGCACTAAAAAATATCCAAAAAAAATACGATGGCACGAATTGATATCAATAAACCCTATGAAAATTACTTAAAAAGCAAGGTTGAAGCTGGTCTTTTTAGGTCAATCACTGCGGCGGCAGAACATGCTATTTATAAACAGATGATAGAAGATGAAAAACTACGCCTTTCGTCTATTGGAGCAGCCCTTGCCAAAGGAGAGGCAGACATTCAGGATGGGCGTACAGTAAGATATACTCCAAATCTTATGGCCGAAATTTCAGAAAAAGGAAAACAAGCAGCATTATCCGGGAAACCAGCAAAGCGTGAAGTCAAACCATAGCTATATCCTAGAGCTTTCAGAAGAGGCTTATGATGATTTAATAGACATTCAAAATTACACCTATTCCGAGCATGGTGAAAACCAATGGAAGGCCTACCGGTCGTGATTTAGATAATGGGATGGCACACATTATTCAAAACCCACAATCCGGTCATAAACGGGATGATGTACCGGAAGGTTACTTCGTATGGACCGTTCGCGAACATATAATGATCTACCGTATAGCGGGTGAAACTATTTACCTTGTTCGTATTTTACATGGTAGGATGAATTTCAAACTACATTTTTCGTAAAAATAATTGGACCCCACGAAAGGAATTGTGCGGAAGCGGGACTTATTTTGATGCGGGATTGGAGTGAGATTGGTCATATCATTGCAATAAAACAAAAGAAGCATGGATATCCGGAAAGTTTGCAAAAAGAACATAGAAAGATTATTAGCTCGAACCACAATGGATTTCAAAAGCGCTCCTTCTGATTCGGGTTTTGGGTGCTCAGCTATACTTTTTCTTATCGGTATGGGTTCTTATTATGGTGTAATTAACTTTTTTCCGACTCTAAAAGATCTAGCTTCCATAGTAATCATTGCTTTTCTTTTATTTCTTGTCTTTCTTGTCTTTCTTGTCTTTCTTGTCTTTCACACTAAAAAACGAAGCGACGATAAAGTGTCCTATAAAAACAGAATTAAAAGTTTGGGCTTAGCCAAAGAACATCTGGAAAAGGTTTTGAGTATTCTAGATTCAGAACATGATTTTTTCCTTTATTTAAGAGATTTCCGAACCGGAGAACAGGTCAATACTTTTCCGCATTATACCGGTGGCGGAGGTACTGGCATTGCCCATCCTAACAATTGGAACAGAACCTATGGCAATGAAAAAACGGTAAAGATTCTTTCGTATTTCAGCCAAATAGACATCCCGGTTATTATGTTGAATAATATCAAGGAACGAACTCATATTGATGAAAAAAATGCCCTGATCTTTTATCCACCAGATGATATTTGGATCGACTGCATCAAGGCATTTATTTCCAAATCTAAATATATCCTCATTGACTTTAATTTTAAAAAGCTGACAAAGAGTATTAAAATTGAAATCGATTGTATGGTGAAACACGGAAAGAAGAACCTCATCTTTATTGGAAGCAATCAGGATTTAAAATTAATGCAAAATCAGCACAAAGATCTATACGACCTGATAATCCATAGCATCATATATAAAAAGCACATAAGCACTGAAAACTGGCAAGGTACCGGGAAAAAAGACACCAATTTATTCGACTTTAATTTTGGTAATTTGCTTGAAAAACTAGGCTGATTGATTTCTGTAATTTATTACTTCAAAAGTCATTTAATTAAAGCGCCACATCAAACCGCCACCGTTCCACCGGAGAGTCCACATGCTCCTTTTCAATAATAGTCATAGCTTTTTCCACCAACTCCGGGTGATTGGATGCCAGATCCTGCTGTTCTCCCGGATCAGATCTTAAATCGTATAATTCGATGGGTGTAAAAGCTTTATGCTTAACTTTTCGGATGGCTTTCCAGTGGTCGTCCATTAAAACGGCCTGGGCTGTTTTATTGTTATTCGCATGAAATTCCCAATACAGGTAGTCGTGTTTGGGTTGGTCTTTTCCTAAGAGCGTGGGTACAAAGGAGATGCCATCAATAGGTTGAGATAGGGTTGCTCCTGAAAGCTCCGCCATAGTGGGTAAGACATCCCAAAATGCAGAGGCGTGATCGGTGGTAGTGCCCGGAGTAATCTGCCCCGGCCAACTGGCGATCATGGGGACACGGATACCGCCTTCGTACAGGTCGCGTTTATAACCCCGATAGATGTTATTACTATCAAAATAATCGGGATCGGCGCCCCCTTCCAGATGCGGACCATTATCGGAAGTGAATATGATCAAGGTATTATCTTCGATCCCCAAAGCCTTTACTTTAGCGACAATCTCACCAACCTGTTCATCCAACAAATGAATCATCCCTGCAAACGCGGCATGAGCTTCGGGTTGCGACCCATAACCACCGATCTTATAATGCGTACAACCGGGATCGCAGCCTTGATGTGATTTTTCAGGTTCCAGTTTCCCGCGATATTTAGCCATATAGTTTTCCGGTACTTTAAGTTCGGCATGGGGAATAATACTGGGAACATAGGCGAAAAACGGATGGTCTTTATTAGCTTCAATAAATGCCAGAGTTTGTTCATGGATCAGTTGTGGTGCGTAGGCGCCTTCTTTATCGCCTTCATTTGCTTTAAGCATGATTTTTTGATCGTCGCTCCATAAATGGTAAGGATAATAGTTATGCCCGATACGCTGACAATTAAAACCATAAAAACGGTCAAAACCCTGTTTTACGGGATCGCCTTCAGAACCGGGATAACCCAGTCCCCATTTACCAAAAGCACCGGTGGCGTAGCCTTGCTGCTGAAGCACCTCTGCCATAGTAATCACCTCATCGGCAATAGGATGCTGACCTTCGGGTCGTACTTCCTTATTTCCCCGTATGGGTGTATGCCCCGTATGTTGCCCAGTCATCAAAGCACTTCGAGACGGCGCACAGACCGTAGATCCTGAATAATGCTGAATAAACTTAATCCCGTTAGCCGCCAGGGCATCGATATTGGGAGTACTGAATTTCGTTTGTCCGTAGCAACTTAGGTCGCCATAGCCCAGATCATCAGCCAGAATGTAAATGATATTGGGCAGGCGCTTTTGTGAAGCCGGACCTTCATCCTTCGCTTTAGATTTACAGGCAACTTGAATTAATAGGCTTGCTAATATAAAAGCGGATATCACACTTTTAGGAACTCTTGGATACTTCATCGGTAAAGGCATTAGAATCAATTATTACTTTGCGCCTGAAATATAAAAGATTAATTTTTAGTTACCTATTCTCAACAGATTTTTATACCCCTTCTAACACTTAAGAACCTATAAATGTTACCATATCTTCGCTCGCTTTTCAGGTGGCAGATATAAAGAATCTGTGCTCTCAACATGGAAAGCCTCGTAAAAGGCATCACTATTTCTAACCACCCCATTGATTCGGTATCTGGACGGTGGATATCGGCTTGTAGCCTTTATTCTGATGAGGTAATCGTCATTTGGTGGACTATCATACATTCCCGCATAGCCAATAAACAAACGTTGCATGGGTGTAAAACCATCGATGATATTATCCTTGTTATAATGTTTGGATTGCTTATAGGCCCTGACGGCCATGACCAGTCCTGTCAGATCAGCTATGTTCTCATTTAAGGTGGTCTTTCCGTTTACAAAATGACCATCTTTGATCTCATAACCGTTAAACTGATCCTCTAGGATTGCTGTTCGCTTATGGAATGCCTTTAGATCGTCATCTGTCCACCAATTTCGCTGTTCTCCATGGCTATCATATGTACTCCCCTTTGTATCAAAACCATGACCTAATTCATGACCAATAACAGCGCCAAGAGCCCCATAATTAACTGCTTCATCGGCATCTTTATTAAAATATGGCGGATTTAATAACATCGCAGCAATCCAAATTTTATTCTCATTACCAAGATAATAACCATTGGGAAACCTGGGGTTGTGTCGATTGCGGTCATCGGGTTCAGAACGCTCCAAAAGGGCTAAACTTTGCTGATACTTAAAATAACTCAGATTTCTTCGATTCTCAAAAGGTGCATTCGGAGCAATCTTCAGAACATGATAATCGGTTTGAGGTTCTACATAGCCAATAATTTTTTTAAGTTTTTTCAACTTCTGAAGCGCTTCATTACGCGTAATATCAGACATCCAATCCAAGGTTGAAATACTTTGGCTAAAGGTTGCGGCGAAATCATTTGTCATCTGCTCAACGCGTGTCTTAACCTCCTCCGGACAATAGTGTTGGATATATATCTGGTTCATCAAATCTTTAAGATCGCTTTTAATATAGGCTTTTGCAAAATCATCAGGATTTCTCTTATGAAAGTCCTGATGAACTTTTAGTAGTTCCTGGTTTAAAAAAGGAGCCTCTTCTGAAAGAACGCACCACTTTAAATAGGATTTCCAAAGTTCCATATCGGTTCGTTGAAACAGTTTTGCAAAGCCCTCAAGGTAGTCCGTGAGATAGGTTCCAACGGTGGCTTTCTTATTCACCAAGGCCTGTTTTAAAAACGATTCCAAATCCAGCCCCTCAACAGGGTGCTCAACAGAAAAATCCCGGATCAGATAGGTAGGTCCTTCCGTCTGCCACCTTTGGGTAATGGCAGCGTGAAGGTTTGCCAGATCTCTCTCTAACCCAACAACCTTAACAATTTGCTCTTCTGAAAATGAGTGCCCCACAATTTGAAAAAGGGCTTGTATGTATTTCTCGTATTCTGAAATCTCATCGGTCGGGCTCGTTTCATTTTGAAGATACTGGGATGCCCTTTTCAATGATAACCCTCCTTCTGAAATCAATACAACATGCCGTTTTAAATCCTTGAAATAAGACACCTCCAGCTTTAGCGGCACATTGTAGCCATTGGTATTGGCATATCCGAAATAACCCAGAAGCTCAGATCGGTTTTGAATGTTGGTAATCTTATCGAATTCCTTTTGAAGTGGCAGTAAGCCAACACTATCGCGGGTTTTAAAATCGGTTAATGCGTTGTAAACATCTTTGAAAATACGCTCTTCAGCACTTAATGAGGTACTTCTCAGTATAGATTGTAAAAGGGAATCCTCCACCGTGCGCCCGAATTTATAAAAACGAGGGAGCTGTCCCTCTTTGCTGTTGCCATTTACAAAGGCTGCAAAATTATCACCCGGTCTTACCAAAGTATCCATATTTTCTAATACAATTCCCGATGATAAAGGAGTCCCGGCCCTAACACTTTTTGTATTATAACAACTATAAAAGGCGAACCACCCTCCTAGTAACAACCACACTAACTGTCCTTTCATATTATAAAACACCTTCATTTTGTAACAATTCATCTAAGGTTGAACGATATGACGGCCTGGGAGCATTGGCATCTACAATATTACCGTCGGGGTCGATCAGGATAAATCTGGGAATACTTTTGACTTCATATTTCTTAACAAAATCGGACTTAAAACTCAGGTTAGCGAAAAGCTGTATCCCGCCAAGTGATCTTTCCTCCACCATATTTTGCCATTTTTTCCTGTCCTTTTCTTTATCCACAGAAATGCTTACAAAAGCGATGTTTTTATCATGATAGGCTTCTTCCAACTTTTTCAAATAAGGTATTTCCGCTTTGCAAGGCCCACACCAGGTGGCCCAAATATCAATATACACGTATTTGCCTTTAAGATCTTCCAAGGATGTGATTCCTCCGGAGAAATTATCATAGCCTACAAAGGCTGGTGAAGGTTGCCCTTTAGCCAATTGCACGGAGATGTCTTTTCCGAAGGTTTCCAAGTATTCTTTATAGGTCAACTTGTTTTTGGAAAGTTTATAGTTAAAAATGAGGCTTTTATTTTGGTTTTCGATCTGGCGCTTTTGAGAATTTATGAAGATGGAGTCCAAACCGGGTGTATTCAACAAGCGATCCAGTTTATTCTCCATTTTGATATCAATTTTTTTGTAAAATTCATCTGCTTCATGGTCAAAAAGTTTCACCCCTGCCTTTTGCTCTAGTGCTCTTTCCTTTTCTTCTCGTAATGTACTTTCGGCCAGATAATTGTTTTCGGCCGAACCCATACCCGTGTAGCTGATAGTCTCATCAAACTGCTCTGTATTTAAGGTCATCTCTAGATCAAACCCATTCTTTAAATAAAGAAAGGATATTTCTTTACCATCGCGCAACACATAATTGGGGATCGAAAACTCAAGAGAATCGCTTACCCTTAAAGTATCCTTAAAAGTTCCATTGGCATTTAATCGGATGACTTTGGGCTTTACTCCGCCGGCAAAAGAGACGAGAACCAAAGAGTCACTGTTGGGTTTGATAATGGTTCCCGAAAAGGTCACATAATCGTTTTTAGGGCTATAAGAGCAGGATGCACCGACTATTAGGATCAATGAAACAAGAGTTAAATAGATGTTATTTTTCATGAGTTCTTTTTTTTTAAAATCTATGGACTATAAATCAAGACTATCCAGAAGCTGTTTTAAAAGGTATTTTTTGGATGGTCTTGGAGCATGGGAATCGACAATGTTTCCCTGGGGATCCAGAAGTATGAATCTGGGAACGCCCATAGCCCTATATTCTTTTATAAATTCTGACTTGAAATCCTTATCGGCTATCAATTGAATACCCTCCATGTTTTTATCTGTTATCATTTGCCTCCAATAGGCATAGTCTTTTTCTCTATCTATTGAAATACTCACAAAGGCTATATTCTTGTCGTGATACTCTTTTTCGAATGCTTCTAAAAACGGGATTTCTCTCTTACATGGACTACACCAGGTGGCCCAAACATCGATATACACATACTGCCCTTTAAAGTCATCCAGAGAAGTTGTTCCTCCTTCGAAATTTCTATAATCGACAAATTTTGGTGATGGTTTTCCGCGTTTCAAATGATCGGCCGTAGACGCTTCATACTTATCGAAAAGGCTTTGATACGAATCGATATAATCCTTTTCCAGGTACTCCAGTCGATAGGTTCTTTCCTTCTCAAGACTTGCCTTTCTTTCGTTTATAAATTCTGAAGGAAGGTCGGGATAGCTTTCTAAGAACGTCACATGACGATCTAGCCTTTCGTTTACTTTTAGCCTGTAAGTTTCTTTGTCCAATCCAACAAAAGAGACTTCCTTAGCTTTTTTCAATTCATAGCTCGTGATATAGTTATTTTCCGCACCGCCTTTTCCATAAAACGTTAAGGTCTTTTTAAGTGCCTTTCCATCAAATCTGATTGCTATATCGTATCCGTTCCTAAGATAAATAACGGTACCTTCTCTACCATCATAAAACAAATACTCCTGTTCTTCGGGCAATACTTTTAAGGTATCTTTAAAAACACCTTTGTCGTTCACCCGAATCGTTTTAGAAAATGTTCTGGCTCGATTAAATATGGTTAACGAATCGCTATTGGGGTGCGTTATTTCACCGGAAATACTTATAAAGTTAGCCGGACTGTTCTGTGTGTTACCCTGTGTGATAGTCAGTACCATGACCAAGGCATAAAAAATTGATTTCATAGACTAGTAAATTAGCCCGGGAAACTATGCCCGGGCATTGTAGTATTAAATTATTATACCCTATTGTGGATTCAGTTCCAACTCCGGATTCATTTCATTAAGCTTTCGGTTAATGGGTCTTACCCAGCGGTTATCCCCGGGGGGCAGGCTTACAGTTTCTCCTTTATAGCTTTTGGTAAGGGTTATATTGGCATTGTCGTAAGCATTGTAGCGCTTGATATCAAACCAACGATGTCCTTTTAGTATAAACTCTCTGGCCCGCTCTTCTTTTACTATGGTTAGGGCTTCATCTGCCGTAGCAGGATAAGACAAATCTGTTGGTGTAGTCAACCTATAAACTCTTAATTCGTTTAACAGATCGATGGCACCGGTAATGTTGCCGTTTCTTGCCAGGCATTCTGCCTTAGTGAGCATCATCTCTGGTACTGTAGGTCCGGTTAATCGAAGCCCTGCCTCAAGTTGCCCATCATAGGCCACTACGATTTGGAAAGGCGGCACAAAATCTCTGGCGAAGATGCCTTTATATCGGACGTCATTGGTCAGTTCGAAGAGCGCTAAAAAAGCATCGGAAAGTTCTTGAGGTTTAAAGCTAACAGACACTCTACCTTTGGCCAGTAATAATTCTGCCGTCTCATGATAGGCCGGTAGGTCAACCAAATCGGGAGACAAAAAACTAAAAGGTGACCCCGGCAATGTTGTTAAATCGGTGACCGCATTGTACAATCCTAAAGAGCGATCGGCAAAATCCAGAGCTAAATCAAAATTGCCCATATACAAATATGTCCTTGCTAAAACCGCATAGGCCGATGCTTTAGAAGGCCTGATTTTTTTATCGGAAACATCTGGCAAGACATTAATAAACGATTCGGAAAGGTCGTTAAGAATAAAGTCATAAGTCTCTTGAACCGTAGCTCTTACCAAAGAGCCGTCTAAGCGTTCGTCGTCTCGCAGTGGAACGCCTAAGTCACTATCTGCCGTTGTTGGATCGTAATGCCTGGCATACATATTTACCAATAACAAATAGGCATATGCTCTATGTACTCTGGCTTCGGCATCCAGTTGGGCAATTTCGGCTTCAGTTCCTTCTGCATCAACCAAACCATTAATAATAACATTACTGTTAAAAATTTGATTGTACATACGGTTCCAATCCAAATCATTTTGTTCAGGGTTAATGACGCTGTTGTCCTTCCATAGGTAATTATTAATATCGTTTTCAGAATACCTGGTCGGCCCAACCAAGGCGTCATCATCGGTGATCTTAAGCTCATCAGACAGGTAAGTGTCATCATCGATACTGTTATAAAAACCGACGGACGCTCCTTGTGAATCCACCTGATCCAACATCAATCTATAATCTGAAGCTTTGGTGGGAATAATTAATCCTTTAGGGGTTATATCTAAAAACTCGTCCCTATCGCAGGAAAGCAAACATAAACCTCCAGCTAAAACCATTAAGTATATATATATTTTCATTTGTTCTTTTTTATTGTTTTTTATATGTCAAATGGAATTTGCCATGGAACATCTCGGTTGATATCAACTTAATTGTTATGGCTCATTTCACAATATTCATTATTTAAAAATTAGCATTTATAGTAAACGTAAACTCCGGTACATTAGGCATATAATTTATGCCATAAAGATTATTTTCGGGATCTATACCCTCATCATTAAACACTATGACGCCCAAATTCCGACCTTGAAAATCAAAACGTATGTTTTTGAAGAATGTATTTCTCAGGACTTTCTCAGGCATGTTATAAGACAGGCTAAATTGAGTCAATCTAATATGTGAAGCATCCAGTACTTGATGATTCCCACTATTGTAGAAGCCGTTACCTGTACTATTTATACTTGTGATAAACTGATTTGGCACGTCTGTGATATTCTCATCTCCCGCCTGCCTCCATTGATCTTCAATCTGTTTGGGAAGATAATTTGGGGTACTGTTTAAGAAACCTGCATTGGACAGAAAAGTAGCATTTCTGAGGAATTTGTGCCCAAACTTATAGGTTAGCGTACTCGAAAAACTAAAGTTTTTATAAGATATGGTGTTAACAAACCCTCCATATATTCTCGGCGTTGTTTCCCCGGAATAGATCAGGTCTTCCGATACAAATTGGTAGGTATCCTCAGGACCAATAATATTTCCCTGGCTATCAAATGCTTGCCCGGCACCTACATCCGATAGTCCGGCCCAATTATAGGTATAAATGTGATTAAAAGGTTTTCCGACTCTGGGTTCGGCACTTAGATATGAAAAGAAATCACTATTGTCAAAATTAACCGATTCTACCCGGTTCTTATTAATACTATAATTGATTGTAGTCAACCATTTAAAATCTCCTTTGAACCATTGCGCATTGAGACTCACATCCACACCTTTGTTAGTCATCGCCGCCACATTGTATAAGGCACTTGTGATTCCGTAAGTCGGATTAAAATCCGTTTGCGACAACAAATCGTCACTTAGTCGTTTATAATATTCTACCGATCCGAATACACGATTCTTGAACAGTGAAAAATCCAAACCTAAGTTTAATGTTGTGGTTCTTTCCCATCGGAGGGTTGGATTGGGCGGATTACGAAGTGCTGCATAATCGTCTCTTAAACCAAACTTAGAAAAGTTGACCCCGGTCTGCAATACGGTTAAGGGACTGGTACTTCGGTCTATATTTCCACCCGTTCCCCGAGTCGCTCTTAGTACAAGCCGGTCTACAAACTCACTGTTAAAAAAGTCCTCATTGGTAATTTCCCAGGCCGCACCAATAGACCATAAAGGAATGTTCCTGTATTCGGGTGCAGCTCCAAACAAGTTAGAATCATCGAGACGGTAACTCCCTGATAAACGATACTTCCTTTTATAGTTGTATCCGGCATTAAAATAGGTAGATATAAATCGATTCTCCTCAAAAAGGATGCGTTGTAGAGACGGAATCTGAGATAAGCCAAACCTTGAATTTGCCCTTGAAAAACGAGACACATAATCAATCAGCTGGGTATTTAATGATCTTTCATTAAAACCATATTTCCGATTATCTGAGTATTCTGAAATCAACTGTCTTATTTCAGCACCTCCCAAAAATGTAATATCATGATCCCCAAAAACCTTACTGAAATTTAATTGTCCATTAAAGGTTTGAGATCTAAAATCGACATTGGTTTCATCTAAAATAGCCCCCAAAGGAATATTATTTACAATGCTTCCATTATTAAGATTCGTATAAGAATTAACCAAATTTCGAGTAAAATAACTCTCTTCACCATAAAGTTGTTTTCTAAGTACTCTCGACTGATTATATTGGTAGTTGGTCACCACATTCAAATAATCGGTAAGGGCATACTCTAAAGTTGCATTGACTCTATAGGCCGTTTCTTTATTGGTATTATCCAATTCATCTCTATTTTCGAGTAGATTAAAACGCCAATCATAAGGAAAGTCTTCACGGTTGAGGCCGCTGATACCTAAAATATCATCAAAATTATACAGATCTCTTAATATGGGATTACCGTTATCGTCAAGCACACGGTCGTACTGCTCATAATTTCTAACTGTAGCCGGGCCGTATCCATTTAACTTCTCGCGTTGTAAATAAAGATTCATGGCAGTGGTAAACTTCAGTTTAGGAGAAATAAAAAAGGTGTTGCTGGCATTCAGATTTAACCGTCTGTCTGACTCCCCAATCGTGTTGGATAGGATATCATTGTAACTCGCCGAAAAGAAATATGCGTTTTTTTCACCACTACCGGATGCTGAGAGATTATACCGTTTTCGAATGGGCGATCTTAAGAACAACCTATTGAATTCTTTACGTAAATCGTTATTCTGCAATTGGTTAATTACGGCATCACGTTGTGCAGCCGTAATCTCTCCGCTATAGAATTTTCTATAGGTATCCAATCCCACCGGAACAATAGGTCCGTTACCGGCATTGGATAATGCTAATCCGTTTTCAGCCTGGTAATTTTGAAGCTCCAGTAACATCGCCGTAGATGCATTCGCCTGGGTAATATCCGGTCGTTTTTCAAAGGATAAACTGGTTGAAAAGTTTATATTCATCGGAGTACTTAAAGTCTTTGTTCTTTTACTTTTTAATACAATAACACCGTTGGCTGCACGGGCTCCCCAAATAGAAGAGGCCGCAGCATCTTTCAAAAAGGTAACCGATTCAATATCATCAGCATTAATGGTTTCAAAAAACTCTGCTTCTATAGGATGATTGTCCAGAACGATTAAAGGTGAGTTTACCCTGTTGTTTCTCCCAAAAAGAGAGTTGTTTTCGTCATCTCTAAAGGTTGAAACCCCTCTGATGATAGGCTGTCCGTCTACAAAAACAAGACCTGGAACCTGACCTTCTAAACGATCAAAAATGTTTAAGGTCTGAATATTATCAATTGTTTTATTCGATACGGTTGCAAATGAACCCGTGGTTCTAGATTTTTCAATTTTTTGATATCCTGTGAGTACCACTTCTTCAAGTTCACTGGCGGATTCCATTAACTTAACATCAATAATAGTCTGGTTTCCTACCGTTATCTCTTGAGTTTCATATCCTAAAAACTTAAACACCAGAACATGGTCTGAACTAGGAACGCTTAAGGCATAGCCCCCGTCAAAATCGGTTAACGTTCCTGTATTTGTTCCTTTTACCAAAACGGTTGCACCATATAACGGGTTATCGTTTTGATCTGTTACTCGTCCTTTTATTTGTTTCTGAAGTCGCTTATCTCCTTTGCTCCTCTTCTTAACAAGAATGGTATTGTTAGCGGTTACTATAACGTTAAAATCGTTTAGTAACAAACTTTTATTCAATAATTTGTTTACCCTTATAGCTCCTTTTTTAAGCTGAACTTTAGGGTAGTTTTTAAACAAATCTTCATGATAAATGAATCGGTAATCGGTTTGTTCATCAATAATATCAAATACTTCGTCAATAGATACAAGTTTGTCTTCTGCAATAACAACTTTGGTATTCTGTGTAAAGACGTGCTTCGGTGCTAAACTAAAAAGCGCGGTACTAATCAAAAATATAAATGTACGCATGATGAGAGTTAAGAAGCTTTTTCTTGGGAAGAAAGCCTTTTTAATTAATTTAATTTCCATAAATTTACTTGTTATTAGTTAGTTTCAATAATTAATTAATAATATCTTTTGGGGGATGTAGTGTACTGTCCAGGTAAAAGCTACTTCCTCCTTTTTGTATTGAATAATCAAGGGGTTATTCTTTATGAATAAGCATCGTTAATGTTGTTTCATAGTTGTCAGTTTTGGTTAATAATTATCTGATGATCACAGTTTTATTATTAATCTCGTAAGTATTAATAATATTCGTGTTTTTTATTGCGGACAGGATGATTTCTATATCCTGATCTTTACTTAATGTTCCTATAAATTTTTCATTTTCCAGGGCTTTATTTAGAAAAATTACATCCATATCATACCAACGGGATAGGACTTTCATGATCTCCTTTAACGGTTTATGCCTGAAACTAAATATCCCCTTTCGCCAGGAGGTCTCTCTATATACATCTACTTGATTAACAGATGTTTCCCTATTGGTGATATTCAGGTTAAATTGTTCGCCTGGCTTAAGTATTTGATTGACATTTGCATTGCTCACGGCAATTTTACCTTCAACCAAAATAGTATAGATATTCGCCTCATCACTATAAGCCTTTATGTTAAATTCTGTTCCCAAAACTTCTACATTTTGCGATGCATTTATCACACGAAATGCAGCTCCTTTATGTTCTGTACTTGGAGACACGTCAAAATAAGCCTCTCCATAAATCAGCTCCACCTGTCTGGCTTGACCATCCACAAAGCTTACGGGATATTTAAGCTTAGATTCTGAATTTAACCAAACCTGAGTCCCGTCTGAAAGCTTTAATAAATATTGTCCACCTCTGGGAATCGTCAAATAATTATACGCAGGATTCATTTTAGCCAGTGCCTTATATACCAATGATTCTCCATCGCTAGTCAGATTATTATCGGTGTAGAATTGTCCTTTTTCTAAAATGATATCCGTCCCATCGTCAAGAGTCAAGGTGGCTTTATCTGTACCTGTTTTAATATCATTATTCACAATTATGGGAATATCGTCCACCAGGTTCTTAGACGTCAAAAAGTAATATCCTATGGCCAAAAACACGACTAAAACTGCGGCATATTTGTATATGCTACTATATCTAATTCCTGAAATCCCGGTTCTTTTAACCTTTGCTCTTCGTAATATTTTTTTCTTTTCCTGAATTAACTCGAAGTCCAGAACATTATAATCTATATAATAATTCAGCTTTACATAATCTTTGAAATGTGTTTTGTTTTCCTCTTTATTCAACCACATAGCGAGTTGTTCCAACTCGCGAGCCGAAGCCGATCGTGAAAAATATTTAACTATAATATTTTCTGCGTTTTGCAAATTCATTCTGACGTTTCTTTCTATAATGAAACATAAAAGATACTATACCCTTAATTAATTCTTGTTTTTTTAATAAATTGCTTGAAATTTTTCAATTTCTATTATGAAATTTGATTTTTCAAAAGACCAAAATATCTTATCTGCCTTAAAAAAAAGCCATGCCGGTTCTTTTGAATACCTTATCGATAGCTATCATCACAAGCTTTGTGTATATGCTTATAATTTATCGAATGACCATGACATTGCAAAAGATATTGTTCAAAATGTTTTTGTTTCTATTTGGGAACGAAGAAAGCATCTGCCCGAAATTAAAAACTTTAAAAACTACCTTTATAGAGCGGTCTATAATGAGTTCATTACGCATTTGAGACATTCCGGGCGTGTTTTTATTTTTGAAAAAGAATATTTTGAAGCTTTGGATCATGTTAAACAGGAAGACATCGATGACCTAACGGAAGAAAAAATAAAATTGGTTAATGAGGAAATTCAAAAACTCCCACCTAAATGCAAAGAGATCTTCTTAATGAGTAAAAAAGAGGGGCTTACCTATATTGAAATATCCGAGCATTTAAATATTTCTCAAAAAACGGTTGAATCTCAAATGCTCCTGGCATTCAAAAAACTAAGAGAACGCCTTGGCGAAAAAATTGCACAGATCTTATTTCTTGTTATTGGTTCTAGAAAACAGGCATTATAAGTATTTGTGTTATTTCAAAATGAAAGTTGCATAAATTTATCACCTCCTGAAATTTAAAACTTTACCTGGTAATTTCATATCTTTATGCAACTTCTCCGCTCCTAAGAATTTGCAAATAGCAGCTTGATTGAGATCGCTACAAAACGCTCATTAACCGTCAAACAGATTATTATGATTACCCAGAAAACCAAAATCTGGCAGTATTTCTCACATCTTTTTGTTTCTATAGATCAGCTAGGAAATGCCATAGCCGGAGGTCATCCGGACAATACTATCTCTGCGCGCGTGGGGTACTACAATCATCATTACGCTTTTGAAAATAATAAAGTACCCTGGTACTGGTCGCTCTTCGAAACCATTATTGACACGACATTTTATCCGGTAGATGGCCCTGCCCATTGCCATGAGGCTTATCACAGCGACGCCGGTGGGATCTTCGACAATCGACTCACTAATTTTATGATTGCTCTGGCCGCAACCTTGATTATTATACCGAGCTGTGTCGCAATTTCCCTGGCGCTATACCTGTTATGGGGTTTAGGTATTGTAAAGCGTAAAACGATCGAAAGGGATAAAAACTTAGTCAAACGATTCCGTTCTAGCTCGGAAGTATTAACAAGTGCACATCAGGAGATCAATGAACATGGATTGGATTTTGATCTAACAGAATCAAACAAACAAATGGATATGCTTTTAAATGAAGCAAAAAACATAAAACACGTATTGAATTCTTAATCCTTAAAAGCCATCAAATGGATTCTGTATGAACCAATAAAAAGTCTCCCGGAAAAAGAAATATCTAACCCAAGTTAGCATTAAATATAATTCAAGAAATTTTGAAATATTTCAAGAAGTTTCTCACGAGTTGAATAAATTATTAATTTTTTCGAAAAAAATTTAACCATATTCAAAAGAAGGTTTACATACCATATTTAAAAGGAATTAGACGATTTCGAAACCGTTCAATCACCTCCGGAATACACAAAACGATTTTGTCAATTGAACTGATTTGCTTTAATTTAGCTCCGATCATCGATCGAACTTAAGCATTTCCGTCGTGGATTTCAGCGTTAAAATCCCGTAATCTTCGGACGAAAATTATTGACGCATTTGCATCGGAACTAACTCAAACGCATATGGTTCATAAAGAAACATATCAAGAAGAAATCCTGGTCAAGGAACTTATTTCGGGCAGTGAAACTGCATTTCGAAAAATCTTTGACAAATACAGAAATCAGCTTTATAAATTCAGTTTGAGCATGGTTTGCTCTGAAGTCTATGCCGAAGAAATTGTTCAGGATGTATTTATGAAAATATGGACGAAACGAGAAAGCCTTAACCCCAATCTCTCTTTTAAATCTTATCTATTTACGATTACCCGAAACCAAAACATCAAGTTCCTCAAAAAAGCCGCTAATAACTTAAAGCTTCGCGAGGAAATTTTTTATCGCAGTCAAAAATTTGCCAATCTTACGGAGCGTTATATTCGGGAATCCGAGTTAGAAGAACTAAAAGAAGAAGCCCTCAATTTACTTCCTCCAAAACGCCGTGTGATTTTCGAAATGTCACGAAATGATGGAAAAAGCTATGAAGACATTGGGACAGAATTGGGCATTTCTCCAAACACCGTGCGAAATCAAATGAGTAGAGCACTGGAGACCCTCCGTAATTTTTTATTAGATCAAAAAGACATTACCCTAACCTTATTCCTTTTTGCTACCGGCTGGTTATAATAGCCTTGAATCCTTTGATCTTTTATTTCGGTACCATTGGTATTTCAACAAATTTGAAAACCCCGGCAAACACAGTATTAATATGCCTCTTTAATAACCTATCAAAGATTTCTATACTCACAAAATAAAAAAAGTACACCCTTCAATGGTACTTATATTAGAGTCAGGGGTATTACATATATAGACCAATCAACTTATACCATAAATTCCAATACAAATGAAGGAATTATTTGAAAAGTATATCAAACGAGAATGTACCAAAGAAGAAATACAACAGATTGTTACTTATTTCAGAAACTCTGAAAACCTTGATGATTTCCCAACCATTGAAGCTGTATCCAAATTATTGGATGCTTATCCCGATATGGATGAGGTAACCGCGAACCGCATATATTCGGATATTGTCAAATCATCTTCACCGAATAAAAAGGTTTGGAGTTATAAAAAAATGGCGGCTGTCGCGGCCATTTTCATTGGTGTTCTTGCCAGTGGATATCTGTTTCAAAATGGCTTTTTTAACGCATTAAATGGTGTCGTTCCTGAAAGTGAAGTCATTACTCTGGAACTTGACAATGGTGAAGTGCTTATTATTTCCGATGATGATGAAACCCAAGTGGCAGATGCTCAAGGAATTATTATCGGACAGCAACAAGGAAATCAATTATCATACCATACGACCACCCAGATAGAAACGCTGCAATACAACACCTTAACCGTCCCTTACGGAAAACGCTTTGAGCTCTCCTTATCGGATGGTTCTATGGTATATTTAAACGCGGGAACCTCACTTAGGTATCCTGTAAAATTTATTAAGGGGAAAACACGCCAGATATTTTTAGACGGAGAGGCCTACTTCCGTATCAGCGAAGATAAAGCGCATCCCTTTATCGTTAATGCCAATGACGTTAACGTGGAAGTCTTAGGAACTGAATTCAACATGTCTTCTTATGAGGAAGATACGGAAATCAAAACCGTATTGGTTGAAGGTTCCGTGAGTATGTACGATAAAAACACCCCGGAAAACAAAACACTTTTAATTCCGGGTGAGAAAGGGGCCTGGAATAAAAATAAGAAACACATCACTACCACTCAGGTGGACATCAGACTCCATACCGGATGGATTGATGGCGAACTTATTTTCAGAGGGTCATCCTTCAGTAATATGGCCCGAAAACTGGAACGCAGTTACAATATTTCCATACAAAACGACAATAGAGAACTTGATCAAAAGCAATTCAATGCCAGCTTCCATGTAGACATAGAAAGTATTGAAGAGGTTATGCAAGCCATTAGTGCCATATCCCCAATCCAATATGAAGCTAAAAACAACGAAATCATTATTTATTAACTAAAACCAAAACCATATGAAGTAAAAACTATGCTAACAAAAAGAATCGGAAAATGGGTTCAGCACTTTCCGATTCAGAACAGTGGATTAAACGATCTCTTATTAATTAACCATTTAAACCATACCAAAATTATGAAAAAAAACCCTAAGGGGGGAATCTTGCATGCGCAAATTCCCAAATTTAGTTTAAAAATGAAACTAACGACATTTTTACTATTAGTTTCGCTATTAAGGATTCATGCCGATAGCTATTCTCAAAATACCAAACTAACATTAGATATGAACAATCAGAGTATTGATCAGGTCTTTAATGAAATTGAACGTATTTCCGAATTTAGATTTTTGTTTGAGAGCAACCAGATAGACCTGGATAGAAAGGTTACCATAGCGGTAAAAAAGAAGAAAATATCAAGTATTTTAAAAATCTTGTTTCAAAATACCGATATCACTTATTCGCTTAGTAATCGACAGATTCTATTAATAAAAAAACAAAGAGAGCCCGGACCGAGTTCGAACATTCCCGACACCAAAGACCATAATACGAATCAAGGTCAGGAAATCCGGGGAACCGTTTCTGATGAAACAGAGTCGCCATTAGCAGGGGCGAGTGTTATTATAGAAGGCACTACTACCGGTGCTCAAACCGATTTTGATGGACGCTATACCATAAGGGCCAATGAAGGCGACATTCTGGTCTTCTCCTATGTGGGCATGGCCACGCAAAAAATAACGGTAGGCACGGCCACAACGGTGGACTTAGTGCTGAAGGAGAATCTTTCCAAATTAGAGGAAGTCGTTGTAGTTGGTTACGGCGTTAAGAAAAAGGAAAACCTAACCGGGGCTGTCGACAATATTTCGGGAGAGGTACTCGAAAACCGGGGTATTCAAAACGCAGGTCAAGGTTTACAGGGCACCATAGCTAATTTAAATGTTGTAACCAATCCTGGTTCACCGGGAAGAATTGGTCAGGGATCTACTTTCCAAATCAGAGGACTCGCTGATATTAACGGCGGATCTGCTCCTCTTATTTTGATTGACGGCGTGCAGGGAGACCTGAACTTACTTAACCCAAATGACATAGAGAATGTGACTGTTTTAAAAGATGCTGCTTCAGCCGCCATATACGGAGCGCGTGCTACTTTTGGTGTCATCCTGATTACAACAAAAAAAGGTGTAAAAGGAAAAATGAGTGTCACTTTTAATAGTATGTACTCCATAAACTCTCAAACAAATATTCCAAAAGTTGTCAATTCCTTGAGGTATGCTGAGGTTATGAACGATGCTGCTGCTAACTCCGGATGGAATCCTATTTTCGGACCGGATCAATTGGAAAGAATAAGACAATATGTTACTAATCCCGGTAGTATTCCAACAACCATTCCTGAACCCGGAGACCCTTCAAGATGGAGTTATGCTTTGGGTAACGATAATGTGAATTACTTCAAAGCATACTTTAGGTCTAGTATGCCCAGCCAAAAGTATGATTTTGCTGTTAGCGGCGGATCTGACAAAACAGATTTCCGCATTTCATTAGGATACCTGGATCAGGATGGAGTTTATGCTTACGGAAGAGATAATTACAAGCGTTACAATGTTCTTGCAAATATTAATACCGAGCTGAATAATATCCTGGATTTTAGCTTCCAAACCATCTATAACCGAGGGATTACAAACGAACCTTTTGGTTATTCCGGTTTTACGGGAGACTATTTTCATCAACCTTTCACCAGACAGCCACATTGGGCGTTGTATGATCCTAACGGACACCCTATGTGGACTTCCAATATTCAATTTTTTGAGGGTTCTCGATCTGTATTAAGAAGCGATGAGTTAAAGTTACTTGGTAAATTGGTCATTGAACCTATTGAAGGATGGAAAACCACGTTAAGATACTCATACGGTAAATTAGTTAATGAAAATTTTGGGCATCAGGCGATTTTGCAAGCTCATGCCGTTGATGGCACACCTTATAATCTTCAACCAAATAATAACGTAAGAAAAGAGTTGTCATCCCGAGATTTTCAAAGTTTAGAGGTGTTCTCATCATACGAGAAGCAATTAGGAGGACATAATTTTAACCTATTAGTCGGAGGCCAAAAAGAAATTTATGATCTGTCAGGCATAGGTGGTACTGTTCCGAATCTCGTTTCAGATGCGCTTCCGTCACTCAACACCGGAACCGGTAAAAAAGATACCTGGGATAATATTGATGAATGGGCAAATATTGGTTTTTTCGGGCGTTTTAATTATGATTTCAAAGAAAAATATTTACTGGAGGTTAATGCCAGATATGATGGTACTTCTAAGTTTCCTAAGGGAAAACGATGGGGCTTTTTCCCTTCAGCATCCGCTGCCTGGAATATAGCTAAGGAGAATTTTTTCAATATTGAAGAGATTAGTTCCCTTAAATTAAGAGGTGGTTACGGTTCTTTGGGAAATCAGCAAATTAATAATTATTTGTTCTTCGCCACTGTACCTATCAGAAATAATTTAGGACACATTATCGGAAATGATCGTCCAAATTTTATTGGTGCTCCCGGACTGGTTAGTAATCAATTAACCTGGTCTACTTCGAATACACTCGATTTGGGAATTGATGCCACCTTTTTCAAAAACCGTTTAAGCGTTGGCTTTGGAGTGTTCGAAACAAAAACAGTTGATATGATCGGTCCTGCCGAATCCTTACCCTCTGTTTTAGGAGTAGCGGTTCCGGTAACCAATAATGCTGACACGATGACCAAAGGGTTTGAGTTAAAAGTAGGATGGCAGGATACGATTAACGAAGATTTTGAATACAACGTTGAATTAAATTTATCTGATAGCTATTCGGAAGTTACCAGATACAATAATCCTCAAAACATCATCTGGGGCTTTTACAACGGTAAAAGAATCGGTGAGATATGGGGGTATACGACCAAAGGAATCATCCAGACAGATGAACAATTGGCCAACATGGCCGATCAACAAACGTATATTTATGGAGGAAACTGGAATTTAGGAGATATTGAATATACCGATTTAAATGGTGATGGTGCCATCTCGCAGGGAGACAATACTTTAGATGATCCCGGTGATTTAACCGTAATCGGTAATACTACCCCCAGATATTCTTTCGGGTTCAGATCAAGTTTTAATTGGAAAGGCATTGACTTTAATATGTTCTGGCAAGGTGTCTTAAAAAGAGATGTTTGGTTAAGCGGTATTCCTTTCTGGGGGCTAACAGGAAGCTGGACACAACAAGTCTTTGAAAGCACAACCGATTACTGGACTCCGGAAAATACCGATGCCTATTTTCCAAAACCATATGCACATTGGGAGACTGGAAAAAATCATATAACGCAGACCAGGTATCTTCAAAATGGGGCCTATGCCCGTTTAAAAAATATTCAAATAGGGTATACCCTTCCGAAGAACATATTGCAGAAAATCGGGCTTCAAAGACTCCGGGTTTATGCCAGTGGTGAAAACCTGTTAACCATAACATCTATCGATGAAAACTTTGATCCGGAAAGGCTTCATGGTAATTGGGGTAACGGAAAGTCTTACCCATTATTCAAAACAATTACGATGGGTTTAAATATTGAATTTTAAAAATTAAGACAGATGAAAAAAAATATATCAATTATAATAGGTATCATCACGATTTGTTTTACTACGCTATACTCCTGTGATGATGAATTAGATTTTATTCCACAGGACACGTTAACGGATAAGGGAATTACCTTTTCAAAAAACGAAATGGAAATGTATGCGAATCAGTACTATCCATCTCTTCCCGGGCATTTATCATGGTGGGCATGGACATCTGATGGAAGTACAGATAATAACGTTCCTGCCGGATTTGGTTCGAACGGATTAATATACGGGACTCAAACGGTTCCTTCAAGTGGAGGCGGCTGGGGCTGGGGAAGTATTAGAAGTACTAATTTTTTCCTCAACAATTATAAAAAATCTCAGGCGTCCATTGCAGATCAAAATAAGTATGTAGGTGAGGTTTTGTTTTTCAAATCCATGTACTATTTTAATATGATGAAAACTTTCGGTGATCTTCCGTGGTTATCCAATACGTTAAATGTTGATTCTGAGGAATTGTATGGGGAACGTATATCACGATCTATTATTGCCGATTCCATATTAAAACTTTTGGATGAATCCATAGCAAAACTTCCTACCAAGACACAGACTGAAACAGGTCGCATTCATAAAGATGTGGCTCGTTTGTTTAAGGCAAGAATAGCGCTTTATGAGGGAACCTGGGAAAAGTATCATCAAGGAACACCTTTTGCCGGGGACGGCAGGGACGTTAATCGGTTTTTTACACAAGCCAGGGACGCTGCAGAGGCTGTAATGAACAGTGGTTATAGTTTATATTCCGAGTATTCAGACCCTCTGATCCCTGACGGATTTAGTTATTGGCGATTATTCTCAACACCGAGTAATGAGATCACAGGCATATCCGAAGTTCTATTGGCAAGACGTTATGATTCCGAGTTGGGTCTGGTTTTTTGGGGACAACAGATTAGAACATCTGGTGGACCTAGCGGACAAGGAATTTCTAAGTCCCTGGTAGATGCCTATCTGTGCAGCGATGGACTCCCCACGTCGTTAAGCCCGCTATACCTTGGAGATGATACCCTTGAGGATTTAGTAACCGATCGGGATCCCAGATTGAAGATGACCGTATCTACCCCCGGTGTGCCGATTAAAATTTTTAACGGTAATGTGGATTCTTATCAATTGCCATTTTTATCGCTAAATCCCTGGCCTAATACTACCGGATATCAAATCTATAAATGGCTTAATCCTTTTATTGCTCCCGAAGACGCATCGGGTAATAACACAAGTACGGCCGTTCCCATATTCAGATATGCCGAAGCCCTGTTAGTTGCGGCCGAAGCCCATGAGGAATTAGGGACCTGTACTCAAGAGGTTTTAGACAGAACAATTAACCTCTTAAGAACCAGGGCCGGGGTTGCTGCACTTAATGCTAGTGTTGGCTTTTCAGATCCAAACTGGGATTTCCCTAACCTTTCTCCGTTACTAAACGAAATTCGTAGAGAAAGAAGGGTTGAGCTGGCTTTTGAAGGGTTTAGATTTGATGATCTTTTTCGTTGGGCCGCCAGCCATTTAATAAGCGAGCCAAGGTTAGGATCGAAAGTTGAACAATGGAGAAATCGTCCATTTTCGCCGGAATACGATGTAGATGCCGCTCCGGTAAATAGTGAGGGTTACATCTCTCCATATTTTAATATCATTGGAGAAGGTAATCTTGAATTCGACCCAACAAAAAATTATCTATACCCCTTACCCATTGATCAGTTAACATTAAATCCGAATTTGACTCAAAATCCCGGATACTAATTTAATTTATCTATGGTACTATAACTTTTGTTTGAGCCTTTCAATTTAATTTATATTGGAAGGTTCAACAAAGTATAAATGATCAGAATCTTTTAAAACTTTTACAACGTATTAGGCCTATTTAATGTTCTTTTTCAAATATATATTTATTCGAAAACAAAGGCGATATCATAAATTCCCGTTCAAAATAAGAAAATGAAATTATACTTAAAATTAATACTCCTTGTCACATTTTTGTCTATCGTAGGAACAGTAGTTTATTATAATTCCGGTCCCCGGAAAATTCATGTATACTGTTCCGAGACAAACGACCTCTATGGTCTTATTCAAACCCTTAAAGACGTTAAAACGATCCGTCACAATAGTATTGAAGATCTGATTTTGAAGGTCAAAAAAGGTGATCCTGTCATTATTTTGGCAGATGAATATCCTGCTGTACGAACAGTGCTTCCCGATAATTTTTTTGACGTTATGAAACAAAAAGAAAACCGGTTTTATTTGGAATATCCGCAATGGCTTCCCAATATTAAAATGAAGACAGAAACCGTTAAGTCTAAATACAAGCGGGCCATCGTCAATTCATCATTCTTTGGTAGCCTCCCGGATAGCCTGGCCATTCTGGCAGTCAATGGGTTGACTTATATTCCCATAGAAACCTCTGGGGCCCATATTGTATCTGGTCGCGTTGCCGGGCTAGATCATGCGGTTTACGGGCTCCCCAAAGATACCTCACCATTGCTTTTTGAGATGCCTGAATATTCAGGACTGGTTGCCACTACAAGCTTCAGTAATTTCATAAAAGGACGTTATGCTCCAAAACAAGAATGGCAAGGCGTTTGGAGTGGTGTCCTTGAGCACTTGTTGCCCGATAGTGATATCGGAGCCCTTGAATGGACACCAGTGGTACAGACTACTTTTACAATGCAAGAACAACTCCCCCAAAACTATCAGAAAAAAAGCATTGAAAAAGGTATAAGCTGGTTCCGCAATGCGAGAATGCTTATTCCGGATGGTTATGAGGATATCATCAAAAATGCTTATGATGAAAAGATATATACCGGATTTTTACCCTGGAGCGAAAATATACCAATTGGAGATGGAAGTAATGGTACTTTCGAATGCATTTACTCCAGAATCGATGAAAAAGGCAATCAGCCTATCGGCATTGTACAGAGAGGAGATTGTACAGGAGAAACGGCCATGGCGTTTGCCAGTGCGGGTAAAGCATTAGGACTCAAGGACAACTATAAAATCGCCAACAACCTTATTGACTTCTATCTGAATAAATCTGTGGCGACCAAGAACGAATATGGAGATCCTGATAATGCTGCTTATGGCCTGGCTGGGTGGGGTATAACAAGTGATATATGGCTTATAGCAAATTACGGAGACGACAATGCACGTCTTATGTTGGGAGCCGTTATAACAACCGCCATAACGGAGAATCGTGATTGGGATTACAAAATTATGAGAATGTTGCTCGCTCAACTACGAACTACCGGAAAAAAAGGGTTTCGGGGGGATAGGATAGATTTACCGCAGTTCAACCAGCATGATTGGAAGTATTTCTATGACCGGGATTTCGTCAGTTATTCTCCTCACATGGAGGCCTACCTCTGGGCCTGTATGCTTTGGGCATACGACAAGACGGGCGATCCCATTTTTCTGGAAAGAACAGAAAAAGCTATTAAGGCTACCATGAATGAATATACGGACGGGTGGCGATGGATGAACGGTCTTGCACAGGAAAAGGCAAGAATATTACTGCCACTGTCCTGGTTGGTTCGCATCAATAATACTAAAGAAAACAGAGACATGTTATATAAAGCTGTTGACGGATTATTGGAATTACAGGATGCCTCCGGTGCCATACGAGAAGAGCTTGGAAAACCGGGCAAAGGAATGTTTCCACCAACCCGAAGAAATGAAGATTACGGCACTAATGAAGCCTCATTAATCGCTAAAAACGGAGATAAAGTCAGTGATTTATTATACACCACCAACTTTGCCTTTCTCGGGTTACATGAAGCATATTATGTAACGAAGGATGACCGTATAAAGAAAGCCGTAGATAAGTTAGCAGAATTTCTATGCAGAATTCAGGTGAAATCTGAACGCCACCCGGAACTACACGGAGCATGGATGCGTGCCTTTGATTATGGCCGCTTCGAACATTGGGGGTCAAATTCCGATCATGGCTGGGGTGCCTGGGCCATAGAAAGTGGTTGGACTCAGGGATGGATAACCACAGTACTGGCCTTGAGAGAAATGGATACCTCTGTTTGGGACCTAACTAAACAATCCAAAGTAAACGAGCATTATGATGCACTTAAAAAAGAGATGCTCCCCGGCATATAGACTTACGAAATTAATGCAAACCATCATCGAATACCCATAAAAATTAAATGGCTTTACTTACATCCAATATTCCCAAATCACAAGTAAAAAAACTGAAAGAGATCTACCATTCAGCACTCTTTGAAGACTTGATCCCCTGGTGGGAAAAGCATTCTATAGACCATGAAAAAGGCGGCTACTTTACAAGATTAGAGCGGGATGGTACCCCCTATTCAGGCGATAAGGATATGTGGATGATAAGCAGACAAATTTGGAT
>CANLXL010000022.1 GCA_947495125.1 uncultured Flaviramulus sp. | reverse complement strand
TGTTAGCTGTTAGCTGTTAGCTGTTAGCTGTTAGCTGTTAGCTGTTAGCTGTTAGCTGTTAGCTGTTAGCTGTTAGCAAAATTAAAAATACTCTTTTAACTTTTAACTTTTAACTTTTAACTTTTAACTTTTAACAAAAATACTACTTCGCAATATTAACAGCTCGTGTTTCTCTGATAACAGTAACTTTAACCTGTCCAGGATAAGTCATATCGGTTTGTATTTTTTGAGAAATACTGAACGACAAGTCTGCCGCTTTATCATCATTTACTTTTTCACTTTCAACAATAACTCTCAATTCTCTACCGGCTTGAATAGCATATGCCTTTTTAACACCGGTGAACCCAAATGCAATGTCTTCCAAATCTTTTAAACGCTGAATATAACTGTCCAGAACTTGGCGCCTTGCACCAGGACGTGCCCCGGAAATAGCATCACAAACCTGAATAATAGGTGCTAATAGCGATTTCATTTCAATTTCATCGTGATGAGCTCCAATAGCATTGCAAACATCTCCTTTTTCATTATACTTTTCTGCCCATTGCATCCCTAAAATGGCATGTGGCGTTTCCATATCGGCTTCTGCATCGGGCACTTTTCCAATATCATGTAACAACCCGGCACGTTTTGCTAACTTAGGGTTCAAGCCCAATTCTGCAGCCATAACACCACAAAGTTTTGCTACTTCACGAGAGTGTTGCAATAAATTTTGACCGTAAGATGAGCGGTACTTCATCCGTCCAACCATTTTAATAAGTTCCGGATGTAGATTATGAATTCCTAAATCGATAACGGTACGCTTACCAACTTCAATAATCTCCTGCTCAATTTGTTTTTTAGTCTTCTTGACAATCTCTTCAATTCTCGCCGGATGAATTCTACCGTCGGTTACTAACTTATGTAATGACAAACGTGCTATCTCTCGGCGAACCGAGTCAAAACACGATAAAATAATAGCTTCCGGTGTATCATCAACTATAATTTCAACACCTGTTGCCGCTTCTATAGCACGAATATTTCGACCTTCTCTTCCAATAATTCGTCCCTTAACGTCATCAGATTCGATGTTAAAAACTGATACACAATTATCAACAGCTTCTTCAGTTCCTATGCGTTGAATTGTATTAATAATGATTTTCTTCGCATCCTGTTCAGCGGTCATTTTTGCTTCTTCAAGAGAACTCTGAATAAACGCCATAGCATCATTTTTAGCTTCTCCCTTTAACGATTCTACCAACTGTTCTTTAGCTTCCTCGGCAGATAAACTTGAAATTACTTCTAATTGTTGCACCTGACTTTTATGCAGTCTATCGAGCTCTTGCTGTTTTTTATCAAGAACCTCAAGTCTGTGATTGTAATCCTTTATCTTACTCTCAACATTATCATTTAGCTTTTTACTTTTTGAAAGCTCGCTAGAGATCTGAGATTCTTTATCACGTGTACGCTTTTCAGATTCAGCCATCTTTTTATCCCGCGATAAGATTACTTTTTCGTGTTCAGATTTCAGTTCTATGAACTTTTCTTTAGCCTGAAGAATTTTATCTTTTTTAATTGCTTCGCCTTCGCTCTTCGCTTCCTTGATTAAGGTTGAAGCATTTCGTTTTGCATCTTTTATAAGCTTAGAGGCTTTATTTTTCTCAAGTGCTTTGGCTATAATAAATCCCAGTATTAGCCCTAATAGCACACCTCCTGCTGTAAATATAATTGAGTTCGTATCCATTTGTATGTGTTGGTTAGTATATATAAAAAAGCCTACACCAGTATAAAGTTTTGTATAAACTCCTTAAAAACAAGTTTAGGGCTAACAAGCTGATCAAGGGTCTGCTAGGTACTGAAATAAATCCAGAACATGCAGCATGCTTTTACAACTTAAACTCACCCTTTTTAAAGAATTAACGTTGAGTTTATCAAAAAAAATAACTAATGCAGGCAGTAACTTTTAGTTTATTTTAAAGAACGTTTTAAGAGATTAAATGCGAATGTAACAATTCATTTAAAGCTTTTAGCTTCTCCTCTACATGTTCATTCACATTGGCTTTATCAATAGATTTCTGTTCTACTTGAGATGCAAATTGCAAAGCACACATAGCCAATACATCTTGTTTATCTCTAACAGAATAACTTTGCTCAAACTGTTTAATCATGATCTCAATGTTCTTGGCGGCTTTACGCAATCCTTCCTCTTGATTTGCTTCAATAGTTAAAGGATATACTCTATTAGCTATAGATAGCTTTATTTTAAGCTTTTCTGACATTGAGTTTATTTACGTTAATCTGAAAGTTGAGCAATACAATGATCAATATCCCTAATTAACGCGTTTATTTTAAGCTTAGTTTCTCTTTTATTATCGTCACTACCAAGTATTGAGTTTGCCATTTTTAGAGCTTCATACTTTTCTTCCCAATTAGCAATATGATCCTTTTGGGTTTTAATTTCTTGCTTTGAAATATCCAATTCTTCACTTAATTTCAAATTAGCAAGCTTCAAAAGTTCTAGTTTGTGTAATACTTTACTAATTTTGTTTTCTAAAGAATCTACAATATCTTCAATACTACTCATTTACAAATTTCAATACTTATCTCACAAAGTTAACATACCTGCTCATAAATTACAATTGTTTTATCATAAAAATTTCAAAAATAAGTATTAACCGTTATGAACAGAACCATGGCTTGATTTTTGTTTTATTCTTTGCCGATTCATATCAAATTAATATTTTAGCAATAATACTTATCTATGCGATTTATCCTCATTATCTTTTTAGCCTCTTCGACGCTCTCTATAGCCCAGAATAATTATCCGCAAGACTATTTTAGTAATCCTTTAGAAATACCTCTTGTGCTTTCCGGTACCTTTGCCGAATTGCGATCCAATCATTTTCATTCAGGATTAGATATTAAAACACAACAACGTGTGGGATTAAAGGTAAAAGCAGCTGCCAGTGGTTTTGTAAGCAGAATTAAGGTTTCTCATTTCGGATACGGGAAAGCGCTTTATATCACACATCCTAATGGCTATACTACCGTTTATGCACATCTGCAAAAATTTTCGCCGGAGATTGAAGCCTATGTAAAAAAGCAGCAGTACCTAAAAGAATCTTACGAAATAGAATTATTTCCGAGTGCCGAAACATTAAAAGTCACAAAAGACAACGTTGTGGCATATAGTGGAAACACAGGAGGTTCCGGCGGTCCTCACCTACATTTTGAAATCAGGGATAAAGCAGAGCGCCCCATGAACCCTATGCTCTTTGGAATTGATACACCAGATACCACCAATCCTATTGTATATTCCATGTATGCCTATCCAATGGATGACAATGCATTTATAAATAAATCCAACACCAAACAAAAACTAAGACTTATTCCTTTAAATAATGGTGACTATACCGTTGAGAATATTGAAGCTTATGGGAACATAGGATTTGGTATTGAAACGACAGACAGGCAAAACCTTGCAGCCAATAAAAATGGAGTTTACAATATTCAGACCTTTATTAACGGCAGTAAAAATTTTGAACTAGATTTTAAAAGGTTTTCGTTTAGTGAAACCAAGCACATAAACCAATTAATAGATTACGAACACTATAAAACAAAGAAGAAACGCATTCAAAAGCTATTCAAAAAGAATAATCCTTTAAGTATATTAAAAGATCCTGTAAATGATGGACTTTTAAATATTAAAGATAGTACGTATTCCGTTTACAAAATACGGGTAACGGATTACGAGAAAAATGAATCCTGGATTACCGTTTCTATAAAGGGATCGAAAAACAGTGTTGGCAAGCCACAAAAAATTAAAACCACACCATACTATATAAATGCCGGAGAAACTACCAATTTAAAGGAAGGTAATATTTCTGTGGATATTTATAAAGACACTTTTTACAGAGACTTCTATCTTGATTTTGCCGTAAATAATGATACTTTAAAATTGCATGATGATATTTACCCTGCTAAAAAAAGTTTTACTATAAATTTCGATGTTAGTGCTTATTCTAGTGAAGATCAAAGTAAGCTCTACATTACGAAATTATTAGGTGAAAATAAATACCCGGCATATTCACGAACAAAAAGAAAAGGACATATTTTATCAACCAATTCGAAAACATTAGGCACTTTCACTCTTGCCACAGATACCATAAGACCTACAATAATGCCCATAAATTTTAAAAAGGGACAATGGTTAAGTAACTTTCGATATTTAAAAGTAAAAATTGATGATGAGTCATCTGGAATTTCTAAATATCGAGCTACGATAAACGGTAAATGGATTTTAATGGAATACGATTACAAAACAAAAACACTTACACACGATTTTAATGATGGTATCGTTACAGATACGAAGAATATTTTAAAAGTAGTTGTTACCGATAATGTTGGAAATAGTTCTACTTTTGAAACACCATTTTTTCGGAAATAAAATTTAGGCTTTTGAATACGAAAAATCTCTTAACCAATGTTCTTATTTTAACTTTAACTTTCATTAGTTATTCGCAAACAGCGACTATAAAAGGGGTTATTCTGGATGAAAACAACGCCCCCATCCCAAATGTAAATATTAAAGCAGGTGATCGCGGAACGCAAACCAATGAAAATGGCTTCTATCTGCTGAAAATTGCAGCAAATCAAGATGTAGCTATTGAATTCACACATATTTCTTTTAAAAAAATTCGAAGCCCTTTCAATCTGAAAAATGGGGAAGAGTTAGAATTTAATCCGGTAATGAGTACCTCTTTAGCACAAATAGAAACCGTTGTGATTACGAGCAAAAGTCGAAGAAATATTGAAGGTATTATAACATTAAAACCCGAGATTATTAGAAAAATCCCGGGGGCAAATGCCGGTGTGGAGAATCTGTTGCTAACATTACCCGGCGTAAGTAATAATAACGAATTAAGTACCCAATATTCGGTAAGAGGTGGTAATTACGATGAAAATTTAGTTTATGTAAATGACATTGAGGTCTATCGTCCTTTTTTGGTACGCTCCGGCCAGCAGGAAGGTTTGAGTTTTGTGAATACCGATTTGGTTCAAAATGTGAGCTTTTCCGCCGGTGGTTTTCAAGCGAAATATGGAGACAAGCTATCCTCTGTACTAGATATTACCTATAAGACTCCTTATCAATTTGAAGTTAACGCTGATTTAAGCTTATTGGGCGGCAGTTTGTCCGTTGAAAACATGAGTAAGGATTCTAAGTTTTCAAGTATCGTAGGATTGCGCTATAGGGACAATAGTTTACTGGTAAATGCTAAAGAAACTGAAACCAATTTTAAACCGGCATTTGCTGATGCTCAAACTTATCTATCCTATAAATTTTCAGATAAATTTCAACTCAGTTTTTTAGGTAATGCGGCGTTAAACAAATACGATTACGAACCGCAGGCCCGACAAACGAACTTCGGTACGCTTGCCGATCCATTGGCCCTTGTTGTTTTTTATGAAGGTCAGGAGAAAGACCGATATCAAACCTATTTTGGAGCCTTTAAAGGGTCCTATTTTGCAAATGATGATTTAACTTTAAAGCTCATAGCTTCGGCATATCATACCACAGAAGAAGAATACTTCGATATTTTAGCACAGTACAGCTTAGGGCAGGTAAACACCAATATAGGAGATGAAAATTTAGGTGAAGTTGAATTTAGCGAAGGGATAGGCAGCCAACTTAATCACGGGAGAAACGATTTGGATGCCTTAATAACTACCGTTGAACACAAAGGTGATCTTAAAATTGAAGACAACAGCATTGCCTGGTCTGTAAAATATACCAATGAAGATATTAGAGATCGTTTGGTTGAATGGGAAGTTATCGATTCTGCAGGCTTTTCTATCAGACCACCAACAGTAGACAATTTTAACGAACAACCTTACGAGCCTTATGCCGGGCCTATAGAAGCTTTTCAAAATGTAAGAGCCACTAACAGTACACAAATAAACAGGCTGCAAGCTTACGCCCAATGGAGTAAACGGTCAACATTAGGTACGAGTGATGTTTGGTACAATGCAGGTATTAGAGTTCATAATTGGTCGGTAAATGGTGATGGGATTTCATCCTCAAATCAAACGGTATTTAGCCCTCGTGCACAGTTTACCATTAAGCCCTACTGGGAAGAAGATATGCTTTTTAGAATTGCCGGTGGCCTTTATTACCAGCCTCCTTTTTACAGAGAGCTTCGAGATGCCAATGGTGAAGTACAACCCAACGTAAAGGCACAGCAATCGTTTCATTTGGTTTTAGGTAATGATTATAGTTTTAAAATGTGGGATAGACCATTTAAGCTTACTACTGAAGCCTATTACAAAAGCCTGAATGATGTCAATCCGTATACCTTGGAAAACGTCCGTATTCGTTACCGTGCGAACAATAACGCTAAAGCCTATGCCTACGGATTAGATATGCGTCTTAATGGGGAATTTGTTCCCGGAACCGAATCCTGGTTTAGCTTTGGATATTTAAAGACTGAAGAAAATATTAATAATCGAGGTTATATATCACGACCAACAGACCAACGTTTAAAATTCGCTGCGCTCTTTCAGGACTATGTTCCCAATATCCCCAGCATGAAAATGTATTTAAACCTGGTTTACAACACAGGGTTACCGGGAGGATCACCAAGTTATGCCGACCCGTACCAGTATCAAAATAGGCTACCAGCCTATAAACGTGCCGATCTGGGCTTACAATTTGTCCTTGTTGATGAGAAAAAACAATTTAAAAGCGGTTGGAAAAAGGCTTTTAAAGAATTAACATTTGGATTTGAAATTTTTAACATCTTTGATATACAAAACTCTATTACCAATACTTGGGTCAGAGATGTTTACAGTAAACGACAATATGCCATTCCTAATTATTTAACCCCACGAGTTTTTAATGTAAGAACCACCATGAAATTCTAAAAACTTTAATTTTTTTATAAATGCGCCGTACTGTTTATAAAACACTGCTCTTCTTTTTTATTCTAAGCTTTTCGCATGCCCAAAAGACAAGCTTAAATAAAGGGCGTATTACAACTAAAAATTATTATGCCGAAATACCCTATGAGGACGTTAATGGCAAGCTCATTATTCCCGTAGCCATTAAAAGCAAAACCTATCGCTTTCTTTTTGATACCGGAGCTCCAAACCTAATTACAGCTCAACTTAAGGAACAGTTAGCGTTTGATTCAGGTAATGACATTTCAGTTTCTGATGCAAACAATGCCAAACAGAATATGGAAGTCATAACAATCCCCCTTTTTACACTTGGAAATATTTCATTTAAAAATACGGCCTCTCTGGTTTACACGGGCACAGATAATATATTGTTCGATTGTTTTAAAATAGATGGCATCATTGGCAGTAATATTTTTAAAAAATCGATAGTTCAAATCTTATCGAAAAAAAAATTGATCGTTATTACCAACAACCCAAAAAAATTAAATCTTAAAAATCAAAAAGCATCAAAGCTTAAGTTGGTTGGATCACAGAGCAGTCCTTATATTATAGTTGAACTGAATGGTGATAAAAAAGCAGTCGAAGACGTCCTGTTCGATAGCGGTGCTAACGGTTTTTATGATTTATGCCTGAAGCATTATAACACCTTCAAACCTCATCATATCTTTACCACACTCTCAAAAGGACAGGGTGCTAATAGCATTGGGTTATTTGGTGTTGGAGATATGCAAAACCAATATCGGGTTATCATTCCAAAGATGACCATAAACGGAACGGTATTTAAAAATGTAATAACCATTACTGACAGTGATGATAATTCCAGAATTGGATCGGAAATATTAAATTATGGCAACGTAACCATCGATTTTAAGAATAAAAAATTCTACTTCGAGGCCTTCGATCCGGAAGTGAATTTGGAAGAAAAGCAATTTGGATTTACGCCGACATTAATGGATAAAAAAATGGTTGTTGGTATTGTTTGGGATGCATCCTTAAAAGAAAAAATTCAATTTGGCGATGAAATCTTAGAAGTAAACGGCATCGACTTTAGCACCATTGATGTTTGCGACTTTATAACTAATACATCAATTTTTAAGGAACAAGACACTTTAGATATTCTGTTTAAAAAACATATGGGAGAGCCCTATAAAATTCAACTAAAAAGACATTAAATGAAGGCCCTTTCTAACCTTATAAAACAAGCAATCATGAAAGCTGTAATCACAACCCTAACACTATGCTTATTACTATCTTGCAATCAAAAAGCAACGACGCTCAAAAAAGAACAAAAACCGAATGTCCTTTTTATACTGGTTGACGATTTAGGGTTTAAGGATTTAAGTTGTACTGGCAGTACATTCTACGAAACACCACATATCGACAACATTGCCAATAACGGTATGGTTTTTAACCAAGGTTATGCGGCCAGTCGTGTTTGCAGTCCTTCGAGAGCAAGTATTATGACCGGTAAGTTTACGGCCCGACATGGCATTACAGATTGGATTGGAGCCAAACATGGTACAGCATGGCGAGATCACAACAGACATGATAAATTGTTACCTCCAGATTATGTGCATAGTTTACCAAAAAATGATATTACCATTGCCGAAGCTATGAAAAATTCAGGATATAAAACATTTTTCGCCGGAAAGTGGCATTTGGGAAAAGAAGGATCTTACCCTGAAGACCATGGTTTCGATATCAATAAGGGGGGTTGGGACAAAGGTAGCCCCATTGGCGGCTATTTTTCACCTTGGAAAAACCCAAATCTAAAAAACATAACTAAGGGTGAAAATCTTTCAATGCGCCTGGCTAAAGAGACTTCTGAGTTTATAAAAAAACATCGGGACACCAGTTTTTTTGCCTTCTTATCATTTTATGCCGTTCATGGCCCTATTCAAACTACCCAGGACAAATGGGGGAAATACCGAAATAAAGCTGAAGCGCAAGGCATCAAAGACAAGGGTTATAAAATGGAACGGGTACTACCTATAAGACAAGAACAGGATAATCCAATCTATGCGGGATTGGTGGAAAGCATGGACGATGCCGTAGGACTTGTTTTAAACACACTAAAAGAATTAGACTTAGACCAGAACACCATCGTTATATTTACTTCAGACAATGGTGGCGTTGCCTCCGGTGATAACTATTCAACGTCTAATTTACCGCTGCGTGGTGGAAAAGGATACCAATGGGAAGGGGGCATCAGAGAGCCTTTTTTTATTAAGGTTCCCTGGTATGATACCCATGGAGCACATAGCAATTACCCTGTGATTGGTACCGATTTTTACCCTACGATCTTAGATCTAATTGGTGCCGATAGTATTCCTGAACAACATGTGGATGGTATTAGCTTAAAACCGCTCTTAGAAGGAAAACAACTGAAAAACCGCTCCTTATACTGGCATTATCCGCATTACGGAAATCAAGGCGGCGAACCATCATCGATCATTCAAGACAATGGCTGGAAACTTATACATTATTGGGAAGATGATAGAAATGAGTTATATCATCTGGCATCAGATATCAATGAGCAAACCAACGTAGCGACAAAACACCCGGATATTACTGAGCAACTTAGCAGTAAACTAAATGCCTGGCTACTAAAGGTTGGTGCCACTATGCCTTCCAAAGATTTAGAATATAATGAAGCCCTAAAACTAAAGCGTCAGGATTATCTTAAAAATGAATTCATGTCGAAATTAGAAAAAGATAGAATGCGATTTTTATCACCGGATTTTGAGCCCAATGCCGATTGGTGGCAAAGTAAGATTACATTAGATTAAAAGGTTAAAAGCAAGGAGGATATATTGTTAATAAACGTAAGTCTTTTTAGTGTATCACAAATTCTTTTAAAACGGCAATAACATAATCGACCTCTTCTTTAGTGTTATAAATGCTAAAGGAGAATCGAATGGAAGGTTTACGACTATCTTCATCACTTAATATTTCAGTCAAAACATGGGATCCTTTTGAGCTTCCGCTCTGGCAGGCACTACCTTTTGAACATGCGATTCCTTTTAAATCCAACTGAAATAACAACATGGCCGCTTTCTTCTCATCAACAGGAAGACAAACATTGATCAAAGTATAAGTGCTTCTCTCTAAATCACCGGAGCTTCCATTAAAAGTTACTGAAGGCAGCTCACTTTGTAATTTTTCCACAAAATAGCGCTTAATCCCTTCAACATAGCGATGCTCCTCTTCATAATTATCATGGGCATACTTTAGAGCCTCAGTTAAACCTACTATATTATGTATGCTTTCCGTACCGGCTCTAAGGCCGCGCTCCTGCTCTCCTCCAAAGATTAAAGGTTTAAGTCCGGAGTTCTTTCTAATAAACGCAAAACCCACACCTTTGGGTCCATGAAATTTATGAGCACTGGCTGCTAAAAAATCAACCCCAACCTCTTGCAAATCCAATTTAAAATGACCTATAGATTGTACGGCATCACTATGAAATAACGCATTATTGGCCTTGCACAAATCTGCAACCCGCTTCATATCTAAAAGTGTTCCTATCTCATTATTAACATGCATTAAACTAACCAATGCGTGTTCAGATTTTTTAAGAAGGGTCTCTAAATGCGTATAATCTACGTGCCCGTCAACATCGATATTTACAAAAGACACCGAGATATCATATTCTTGTTCTAATTGTTCGATAGTATGCAAAATAGCATGATGCTCAACCCTGGCCGTAATGATATGCTTGATATTTAAATCCCGAACAGCACTTCTTAGCACCAAATTATCGGCTTCAGTCCCACCGGAGGTAAATACTATTTCTCCGGCCGAAACATTCAAATAGCTCGCAATAGCCTTTCTGGATTTTTCAATTAAAGATTTTGAAGCTCTGCCAAAACTGTGAGAAGACGAGGCATTACCATAACGCTCTTTCATCGACTCGGTCATAGATCTTATAACCTCATCTCGAATTCGGGTCGTAGCTGCATTATCAAAATATACGGTCATTATAATATCTAAATTTATTCTATTTTGCTATTCAACATCATTACCTAAGGAATAATTAAATAGTCTTTCAGGCTTCAAAAATACTTGAAATAAAATTATTATCAATATGATGCGTTATAAATAACAATTCTATTATTTTTGTGCAAAACCCAAACCCGATGCGTAAGTTCGTTTTTACAATTTTATCGTTAAGCCTATTTTGCCTTTATTCCTGTGATGATGGCGATGTGATTACAGTTGAACTGGAATTTGATGAAACTTTTAGTGCTTGTGGGGAAACCGATCTGGTACTTTATAAAACCAAAAGTACACCTTCAGAGTCCTTATCTATTGTGATTAACAACCTCTCCATTGCGGATTTGTTAGAAGTTGGAGACGATAATACCCTGAAATTAGAGAAAACCGGCGCTTTTAATTATCGAATCTACAGCAATGAGACCTTACCATCGAATTTATTTTGTAATGACGTTCCTCCGGCAGATATTAAAATTATGAATGATTATGAAGATGCTTCCGCGAATGCAACGTTTACCACAACACTTGTTGAAGATGATGATGACGGCATTTTAGCCGAATTAGAAGATATTAATGGCAACGGTGACCTCACAGATGATGATACGGATGGCGATGGCCTGCCTAATTATATTGATGCGGATGATGACGGTGATAATGTTTTAACCAAAGATGAGGCTCCGGATCCCAATAGTGACAATATTTTGGACGATGCTCTGGATACTGATGACGATGGCGTTCCCAATTATTTAGATGCAGATGACGATGGTGATGGTATTGATACACGAGATGAAGAAACCGATAGCCAAGATCAAAACCCGGGGAATGATGTGACCAATAGTGATGTAGGTGCCGATTATTTGAATAAGGATGTGACCAATGTAGATACTCCCGTGGCAACGGCATATAGAAACCATACGATCAAACAAACCTATACGGTTACTTTATTGGTTACCGAAATTTCTTTAGAGGGCTTGATATCTATTGACGAACATGATTTTGGTTTATTAAGCAATGGGGCTTTAACAAATTCCAGGTCGGTTACGCCCGATTTTAATTAGTGGGGTTCTGATAAATATAGACTTCGGTAGCGCCTAAACCGTATTTCTGATAATTGGCATCGTAAAATTTCAAATTATCATAGCGTCCGAATAAATATTCCAATTCAATTTTCAGAATACCTTCACCTACCCCATGAATAAATACGAGTTTTTGTATGCGCTTCTTTATGGAAAAGTCCAATTGGCGTCTAGCAGTCTCCAATTGCAAAGTCAGGATATCGTGATTAGACATACCTCTCGAGGATTTGACCAACTGGTTGATATGTAAATCGACCTCCATAGTGGGTTCGAATCGCTCTTTCGCTTTGACTTTACTCGGCGTTTTCCTTTTTGACTGTTCCTTTTCCGAAATCACATCAGTAAGGTTTTTATGAGAAAACAACTCATTTTTAAGAGATTGTTTAACTTCTACAGGAACCAACTGGCTGGCCTTAAAGCTTAATAAAAACCCGTCGTCTGATTCAATGGTAATAATTTCGCCTACAATTTCCTTTATATGACCAGATAAGTCCTCATCTAAAACCATAACATAATCACCTAACCCAAATACCATAATTAAGCATCTTCATTTTCATGAGTATCATCTTCATCCCGGTTTCTACTGGGAATCGTTTTAGAAATTCTATAAATCCCCAACATAAGTATTACAATACCTCCTATTAAGAAATATTGATTTTGTTCTGTCCCGACCTTACCATACATGGCAACAATAGCCCCAATAATAAGCAATAAATAATTAAAATTTTTCATTTAAAATGATATGAATTTTACCGCTACAAATTACATTAAAAAATAGGTTTTGTTTAAATATTTCATCAATTAATTTATGTATAAATAATCGATGAAATACATTTTTTAACGATTAATTGCTGATTTTGAATAATATTTATATATTTGCCAAGTAAATTGTTAGTCTCTCAAACTATGAATTATCGTTATGCACTCATTGTAGTGCTGCTCTCAAATCTCTCATTTTCGCAACTTTCTGTGCGAAACAATAACTATATTTTTGTAAATGATGAAATTGTTTTTGTTGAGGATGATGTCAATCTTAATGAAACAGATAGTAGAATATATCTACGCAGTGAGGGTCAACTTATTCAAGGTACCGGAACAACAGGGAACTCGGGTAATGGCGAGTTAAGCGTTTACCAGGAAGGTAATGTCGACGAATATGAATACAACTACTGGTGTTCCCCGATAGCACATCAATCGAGCAATGCCTTTGGTATTTCTTTATTGAATGATGCCGTGAATATTACAGCATCGACACCCGCTACTTTTAACCACAACAGCAACTTAAACGGAACCTCAAGCCCTTTAAATATTGAACCTTATTGGATTTGGAAATTTATCACCTCTGATGAATATTCAGAATGGATTCATGTTCAGGGAAACACCACTATAAATCCGGGGGAAGGTTTTACGATGAAAGGAACTTCGGGCTCCGGAAGCGCACAACAATATGATTATAGAGGAAAACCCAATAGTGGTACTATAGAGGTGAGTGTTCTGGACAATCAATTTACTTTAGTTGGTAATCCTTATCCTTCCGCTTTAGACGCTCTTGAATATATTCATGATACCGAAAATGCGACGGTGATTACCGGTACTTTATTTTACTGGGAACAAAACCCAAGTATCGATTCTCATCTGTTAAGTGCTTATGATGGTGGCTATGCGACCTATACCATTAATGCGGCCGGGACTGTTGAGACCTACACTCCTGCGACATTCAGCACTTACAATAACGATGGCTCAATAAATGGAGCCAGTGGCACATTACCATCCGGTAAACGACCAAGACGTTATATTCCTATTGGGCAAGGCTTTATGGTTGAAGGAACCACTTCAGCCGGAACGCCAAGAGTTAAGGCCAAAAATAGTCATCGCGCCTATAAAAAAGAATCTGTTCCCAATGATAGTACGGAGTTTTTCAGGCCATCACAAACTAAAACCAAAACAAAGGTTGATAAATCTAAAGAGAACTTCTCAAAGGTTCCTGATGATTACAAACGTTTTAGAATCAATGTCGATTTTAACAATACCCATACCCGGCAATTGGTTGAAACGTTTCACCATACCGCAACCACAGGATTTGATTATGGATTAGAATCTAAAATTAACGAAAACAGTATTTTAAATTCTGATGCGCATTGGACAGCAGAAAACAAATCTTATTTAGCAGAGGCCTTACCTTACGACGATACTTTGAAAATTCCATTAGTCATTAGGGTTTCAGAAGATATGCCCGTTACGATTAGAATTGCAGACATCCAAAATTTTGAGAATGACCAGGCCATCTATATGCACGACCTGGAAACCGATGTGTTTATCAATTTAAGGCATCAGGATTTTAATATCAACCTTGAAACCGGTAATTACACCAATCGTTTTGAGATTACATTCAGTAAAAACAGTTTAAATATTGTGGAAGAGGTGTTTAAAGATTTTAATGTATTTCACAATAATAGTACCTCCAGTATTAAACTATATAATCCGCAAAACTTGGAAATAGAGAGCTTTAGCCTATTTGATATCTCCGGAAGAAAAGTGCTTAAAAAGCGTATAGCTTCGAAAAAAAGAGTTCAAAAATATTCCACTAAAGGTCTTAGCGATGGCATCTATGTAGCGAAAATTGAATTAGCCAATAATCGGGTTTTCAGCAAAAAAATGGTTATTGCTAATCAATAATATTAGAACCTAATAAAAGGCACTTGTTTTTATCTCAACGATTTTCCATATATTTAAAATCAATTTATCAACCAAAAACATTTTAAAATGGAAAACAAACCAGCAAGACCCAATAGTTATTTAGCCTTGGCCATTATAAGTACCATATTATGCTGCTTACCAACGGGTATCGTGAGTATTATCTATGCCACAAAAGTGAACAGTGCCTATGAAGATGGTCAATATGACGAAGCGAATAAAGCGTCAAGAAATGCGAAAACCTGGGGGCTTGTTTCTATAGGTATTGCCTTATTTGGGTGGATAATTTACATCTTAATTTTTGGTGTTGCCTTTTTAGGAGCAATTGCCAATGGATAAAACATTAAAAATTGTTGGAGTCGGTTTAGGCATATTGCTTTTACTGGTTATGGTGCTTTTTTACTTGTTTTATAATCCATCGGAATACAGCATTTTCCCAAAGTGCCCTTTTTATTCAATAACAGGCCTATACTGCCCCGGTTGTGGAAGTCAAAGAGCCGTACATCAAATATTGAATGGCCATATAATAAGTGGATTAAGCCATAATGTGCTTATTATCCTTTTGGTTTTGGTCTTAACCTATGATGCAATGGTCATTGCTATAAATAAAATGTTAAAACGACACTATAAGAATATCTTGTATAAGGCGACAACAACCTATGCCGTACTCATCATAGTGATCTTATTTTGGATATTTAGGAATATTGATCTGTATCCTTTTAGTATTTTAGCACCCTAAACTTTTTTTATGCAATCTTTAGAGGAATATATGCTTCCTTGTCTGAATAAGGAACTTTTTGGTATAGACTGTATGGGTTGCGGCATGCAACGCTCTGTAGCATTAGTTGCTCAAGGGCATTTTACAGATGCTTTTTATATGTATCCTGCCGTTTATACGCTAATACTACTTTTTGGAATCATTGCGATCAATACTTTTAAGAAATTTAAGTATGCTAATAAAATAATTCTTATTTTGGCCATTGTTAATGCTATTATTATCGTAGCCAATTTTATTTTAAAAACGTTTTACCAATAAAAAACTAAACCATGGAACAACAAAAATTACCAAATGCAACACTTATCCTCGTTTTCGGAATCTTATCAATAGTAACCTGTTGTTGCTATGGTATCATCGGATTAATATTAGGTGTTATTGCCTTAGTATTGGCAAATAAGGCGACAAAACTCTATGCTGAAAATCCGGAAGCCTATACTGGTTTTTCCAATGTGAAGACCGGTAAAATATTGGCTATAATTGGTATTGTTTTAAGTGCACTTTATTTAATTTTTGTGATTTGGGCTATTACCGCTTTTGGTTGGGAAGCCATGCAAGATCAGGAATTGATGCAAGAAAAAATGAGAGAAATGATGGGACAATAAAACGTGCTGTCCGTTTAAATACAAAGTCGTTTGAGATATTATGTTTCAGACGACTTTTCTTTTTCCAGCGCTTTATTTGCCAGATCTAAGATCATATCAAATTGGGCTTCTAAAGTCAATGTCGAATTGTCTATTTCTATGGCATCTTCTGCCATAATTAAAGGAGAATCTTCTCTGTGAGAATCAATATAGTCGCGTTCCTGTACATTACGCAACACGTCCTCATAGACCACATCATCACCGCGTTCCAGCAATTCATTATAGCGTCTGATGGCTCTGGTTTCTGCTGAAGCTGTCATAAAAAGCTTCAATTCCGCATCAACAAAAACAACCGTACCAATATCTCTACCATCCATCACCACACCTTTATTCCTTCCCATGTGTTGTTGCTGTTTTACTAATAACGCTCGAACCTCAGATATTTCGGCCACCTTACTTACAAAACTAGACACTCTTAATGTACGGATCTCTTTTTCAATATTTACACCATTTAAATAGACCTCTGCAAATCCTAAATCTTCATTAAAAACAAAACTTATTTTGATGTTCTCTAATTGAGAAATCAGCGCTTCTACATCAAAAAAATCATCCGTAATCAGATCGTTGTCCATAGCATAGAAGGTTACTGCCCTGTACATCGCACCGGAATCCACATAAACGTAGCCTAAATGCCTTGCAAGTTGCTTAGCAATGGTGCTTTTACCAGTGGATGAAAATCCGTCAATTGCAATGGTTATTTTACTCATGAAGTCTTAATTATTTATGTCTAAAGTTCAAAATTAATGTTTTCACTCATATCTTCTTTCCATTGTAAGTACTTATTACTGTAAATCAATCTGCAAACCAAAAAAACTTGAATTAGCGGCACTGGTATATTTGGCATGCGTATAGCTAAATCGCATTTTATTCATTTTTATTGAAAACCCCGCCGATAATCCTGAAAAATTCCGCTGATCTACAATTCGTAATTCTTCGGCCCTTCTAAAGTTGTAACCTAATCGTATATTAAAACCACCTTCAGGGAATAATTCTGCTCCAAGAATGGTATGCCGGATAACCTGGCCCAAAAAACCAATTTTCTCGCTGGTTTGATTTCCTCCCAGATCACTTGTTGCACGTGCAGGATTGGGTCTTCCAATCGGCCATTTTTGTAAATTTTCAAACGTTACATGCCAGCGAATAGGGACATTCTCGAGGGTTTGCGACATTCCAAAATCTACTTCAAAAGGTAGTGGCTCGTTTAGACCCGCATAGGTTGTAATCTGTGTACCTAAATTCCTAATGGCCACAGCCGCATGAAAATCTATATCTTCATTAATATACAATAAGCCCAGATCTGCTGCTGCTCCGAAAGAACTATACTGTTCCAATTTTGAAGTTATGAGCTTTAGATTGGCACCAAAATAAAAATCGGAATAACCTATCTGTGTTGCATATCCTAACGACAATGCCGCTTCGTTTCCTGTAAAAGATCCGGTTTCGTTACCATCTTCATCATAGCCCTCAAAGGATCCATAATTAATATAGGTAATGCCTCCATGAAAGGTCTGTGTCCTTCTATCTAAGGTATAGGCATAAGCCGCTGTACCATAACCGATACCGCCTAAATAACTGGTGTAATTAACCGCTAACTGGTTGTCCATTTCCACATTAATAGTGGCTGGGTTATATAGACCCTGGGTGACGTCATAATCAACATTCGTTAATATTTTGCCTCCTAAAGCCGCCTGACGAGGAGATGAGATCAGGTTAAGAAACTGATAGGTACTTTCACCCCCAACTTGTGCGTAGGTAGAAGCAAAAAAAAGCAAACAAAAAAGCGTGATAATTTTCCTTAGCATATTTAGAATACAAAGTAACTAAATCTATCTTAAAACGGGAGTACCAATCTTTTATTTTAATCGAAGTCATTCCAAACAAGGAAAAGCAGATGTTTCATCAAACACAGTCGAGAGACTATTTCATATCATAACCTATAGTTCTCGACTGCATTCATACAACTTAAAGTTTTAAAGCTTTTTAGCATTTTTAACCTTCTGAGTGGTTAATGCTATTTTAACAACATCACTCATATCAGTCACATAATGAAAGGTTAAGCCTTTTAAATACTCGGCTTTGATCTCCTCTATATCTCTACGATTATCTTCGCAAAGCAATATTTCTTTGATGCGGGCACGTTTCGCTGCCAAGATCTTTTCTTTAATTCCCCCAACCGGAAGCACTTTACCTCTTAGAGTGATTTCCCCGGTCATGGCTAAGCTTTTCTTTACTTTTCGTTGTGTAAATAGGGATACTAAAGAGGTTAACATGGTAACTCCGGCACTTGGTCCATCTTTAGGTGTCGCCCCTTCAGGCACATGAATATGAACATTATATTTATCGAAAATCTCAGGATCTATACCAAAAATATCCGCATTGGACTTGATATACTCCATAGCAATCGTTGCAGACTCCTTCATCACTTTACCAAGATTACCTGTGATGGTTAGTGCTCCTTTTCCTTTGGATAAAATCGATTCAATAAACAAAATATCACCACCAACACGCGTCCATGCTAATCCTGTAACCACGCCGGCCACATTGTTATTCTCGTATTTATCGCGCTCTAATTTCGGGCCGCCTAAAACCTCTACAATGTCATCATTAGAAATTTTAACATTGTAATCCTCTTCCATGGCAATATTTTTGGCCGCATAACGCACCATCTTTGCAATTTGCTTTTCTAAGCCACGTACGCCGGATTCGCGGGTATAGCCTTCAACGATTTTTTCCAACTGTGGCTTGGCAATTTTAATATCCTTATGGGTTAAACCATGTTCTACCAGCTGTTTTGGCAATAAATGGCGCTTCCCGATCTCAACCTTTTCTTCAATGGTGTAACCCGTAACATTGATAATCTCCATCCGGTCACGTAGGGCCGGCTGAATGGTCGATAGGCTATTGGATGTTGCTATAAACATCACTTTAGACAAATCATAACCCATTTCTAAAAAGTTATCATAGAATTCACTATTCTGTTCCGGATCTAAAACTTCAAGCATTGCAGACGAGGGATCTCCCTGGTGTGAGTTCGAAAGCTTATCAATTTCATCTAAAACAAAAACAGGATTTGATGTCCCTGCCTTTTTTAAACTTTGGATAATACGCCCCGGCATAGCCCCAATATAGGTTTTCCTATGCCCTCGAATTTCGGCCTCATCACGTAAACCTCCCAATGAGATTCTTACATATTCGCGACCTAGAGCTTCAGCGATAGATTTTCCTAAGGACGTTTTACCAACTCCCGGAGGTCCATATAAACACAGAATCGGAGACTTCATATCGTTACGTAATTTTAAGACGGCCAGATATTCAATAATTCTACGTTTCACATCCTCTAAACCAAAATGATCTCGGTCTAAAATTTTCTTCGCCCGTTTTAAATCGAATTTGTCTTCGCTAAACTCATTCCATGGTAAATCTAAAAACAATTCCAAATAGTTGCGTTGAATGGAATATTCGGCAACCTGAGGATTCATACGTTGCATTTTAGCGATTTCCTTATTAAAATGCTTGGCAATATTGTCATCCCATGCTTTGTCTTTAGCACGCGCTTTCATCTCTTCTATTTCGCCATCATGACTCACGCCACCCAACTCTTCCTGGATGGTTTTCATTTGCTGATGCAAGAAATATTCACGTTGCTGCTGACTCATATCCATTTGCACCTTAGACTGAATATCGTTTTTAAGTTCCAATTTTTGGAATTCAACATTCATATACTTAAGAGTTGCTAAGGCACGACTTTTCAAATCGTTATTTTCCAAAAGCTTCTGCTTTTCGGCTACGGAAAGGTTCATGTTTGACGATACAAAATTCACCAGAAACGAATTGCTTTCTATATTTTTGATGGCAAATGAAGCTTCACTGGGAATGTTTGGACTTTCCTTAATAATTTCGAGTGCCAAATCCTTAATAGAGTCAATAATTGCTGAAAACTCCTTGTTGTTTAAAGCAGGGCGAGCTTCCGGTACTTCCCGAATAGTAGCGTTCATATAAGGCTCTTCGGTGATCACCTCGGCCACTTTAAAACGCTTTTTACCCTGAATAATAACCGTAACATTGCCATCCGGCATTTTTAGAACACGCAGTATTCTTGCCACTGTACCGGTTTCATAAATTTCTTTAGCTGTTGGATTTTCAACGGACTCATCTTTTTGAGAAACAACTCCAATAACTTTACCGCCTTTATTGGCATCGTTAATAAGTTTTATGGACTTGTCGCGCCCCGCAGTAATTGGAATAACCACACCGGGAAACAACACCGTATTTCTTAAAGAAAGTATTGGCAAGGTTTCCGGTAATTCTTCATTATTTATTTCTTCCTCGTCCTCGGGCGTCATTAAAGGAATTAATTCTGCATTTTCATCAAACTCCTGTAATGACAAACTGTCAAGAGTCATAAAATTAGATTTCTTCATATATATTTTTAAGGTCAATCTGTCATTCAAACAGTATTGCTCCGATTTTTAATTATTTACAAATATCATTAAAATTCTGAATATCAACACCATAACCATAAGTTAGCTGAGATGTTCATCTTATAAATTCAATAGCTGTGCCATAGTGAAAATACAAAGAAGATATTTATTTATTTTATATTATTTTTCTTGCATTTATATGATATTTCTTTCTTTTAAATTTTATATTTGCCGCTTAAAATTTAAAAACAATATCATGAAATTAAACCAGGCCCTACTTTTTGCTTTATGCATAACTTTTTTGAATTGCAGTACAGAATCTTCAGGAAACCCAGATGAAGAAAATATGGATTCGACTCTACTAAAGAAAATAGTTTATAATAAAGATACAGATGATGAATACACAGAAATTTTTAACTATGACGGAAACAAATTAACCAGTATTGATTACGGTGATAATACTAAAAATGTTTATACCTACGATGACAATAATCATTTAGTTCGAGACGATTTTTTTAGTGAAGGTGTGCTCGAGGCTACCGTAATATTAGATTATAATGTTAATGAAAAAGTTGCCACCTTTACTGAAACTTTTTTTGAAACTTCCGGATTAAGCGATCGCAAGTATAAACACGATATTACTTATAACAATGATGGTACTTTCACCGATGTGGTTTCAGTAAGCTATTCTAATGCTGAATTTGAATCACACAGGACCGAAACCATTACCCTGGACGGCGGAAATAACATTTCAAAAATCAAAACAGAAGATGATGATTTTCAAATATCAATTACTTATGATGATAAAAACAACATGTTTAAAAACGTTCATGCTATTGAAGTTCTGAATATTTTAAGTGAAAATGAATTTGGAGCACTGATTTACGGGAATACCAACAATATGACTAGTTACACAGAAAGTGGGGCCAGTTTTAATAACAAAGAAACTTTTGAATTTGTTTATAATGAAAAAGGATATCCGATATCAGCAATAAGTACTTCTATCGGTGAGTCCGATGACACCTTAGAGTTTATCTACGAATAAATAAACAAGTCATTATAAAAAACAGGGCTAGTTCATTAAATGAACTAGCCCTGTTTTATGAGTACCATCAATGATTACAACGCAACAGTCTTACCCGTTCTAAACGCTTCATCGGCGGCCAAAACGATCTTTAAGCTATTTACGGCATCATGCATATGATCGGTAAGATCCATGTCTTCGGTGATGGCCTTCAACAAAAATTGCTGCTCCAGAAGGCATAAACCGTCATGATCCGGCTCGTCTTCGGTACTTAGATATTCATCCGACTTCATGAAGTTACCACGGGCATCTAAGGCGCTATGGTGTAATTTCAAGCATCCGGTTTTGGTATGACCTTCGATATCTTCAGAGGCGCCTTTGTTGTCGTCAACAATAGATACAGCCCCTTTAGGGCCAATAACATCCTTTACAAAAAAAGCTGTTTCACTCATCATTGGCCCCCAACCGGCCTCATACCATCCTACAGAACCATTTTCAAAGCGTACCTGTAACTGCCCATAGTTATACATTTTTGAATCGACTTCATCCGATAAACGCGCACCAATAGCACTCACACTTACCGGTTTGGATTTGGTCATCATACACATAATATCAACATAATGAACACCGCAATCCACAATTGGTGACATCGATTTCATGAGTTGTTTATGGGTTTTCCACTGGTCACCGGAGCTTTGTTGGTTCAGATTCATCCGCATCACCAAAGGAGTTCCTAAGCTTTGCGCAATTTCTACAAATTTTGTCCAGGCCGGATGTACACGCAAAATGTAACCAATCACCAGCTTCTTATTAGTTACCTCAGCCAATTTTACTAATGCTTCAGACTCTGCAACACTGGTTGCCAAAGGTTTTTCAACAAAAACATGAGCGTTTGCTTTTAAACTTTCACGAACATAAGCGGCATGGGTGTCCGGATACGTATTAATAGACACAACATCCGGTTTCGTGGTAGTTAAAGCTTCATAAAAATCACTATACATTGGAAGTCCGCCCAGTTCTTCAGATAAACGCTCCCGACTTTCTGCACTGCGACTTACCAAACCTACAATTTCAAATTCCTTTAGTTGATGATAAGCTCTGGCATGAGAGGTTCCCATATTTCCACAGCCTACAACCAATACTTTTAATTTATTCATTAATATTATTTTTAATAGTTCTATGTTTCGTTTTAAAAACAAATGCAAATAATAGCATCACCGCAAAAGCAATAAAGGCGGGTACTAACCATATGCCTTTCCAATGGTATACATTATCTATGGTATAATGGTTTACGACATACCCGGATAACCAGGTTCCAACGAACATCCCAACACCGTAAGTGGCTTGAACCATTAATCCCTGCGCTGAGCTTTTTAATGTCTTTGGGGCTTTTTGATCAACATATATCTGGCCGGCAACAAAAAAGAAATCGTAGCAAATACCATGGATGATAATTCCGAAATACAACAATAGCATCACATCAATCGACCCATAAGCAAAAAACAGGTATCGTAAACCCCAGGCAAACATGGCAATGATCATCACTTTTTTGATTCCGAAATATCGAAAACAGAATGGTAACAACAGCATAAAACCAATTTCTGAGAACTGCCCTAAGGTCATAATTCCAGCGGCATTGTCAACACCGAGGTCATTTAAAAATAAATTGGTGAAACTGTAATAAAACGACAGGGGAATAGAAACCAAAAGTGAGGCTACAACAAGAATCATGACCGAACGGTTTTTCAACAAAAATAGAGCATCCAGCCCCAACCATTGTTTGATGCCTCTGCTATGCGATAAGAACTTAGGTTTTGTTTTGGGAAGAAAAAAAGCAAAAGTACCCAATACCAATGACAAAGAAGCTGCCACTAAAATGGGTGAAGCTCCCAACTCCAGATCAAAATATGAAACCACCCAACCCATAACAATCCAGCCTACCGTTCCAAAAACCCGAATATTGGAAAATTCTTTCTCGGGATATCTTAAATGCCGCATGGCAATAGCATTAGTTAATGAAATGGTGGGCATATAGCACAAGGCGTACATAAACACGAGGGCATAAACCCAAAAATAGGTCAATTGATAGCTCAGCATGATCAACAAAAGTGCACCAGACAGATGCAAAACACCCAATACCTTTTGGGCTGAAAAAAGTTTATCGGATAGCACTCCGGCAATGGCTGGCGAAATTATGGCCGCTAAAGCAAAGGAACCATATATCAAACCAATTTGAGAACCTTCAAATTGTAACGTCGCTCCTAAATAAGAACTTAAGGTAACATACCATGCACCCCAAATTGCATATTGAAACAGCATCATGATAACTAATTGTAGTTTTAGCTTCATATATTAATATCGCTAGATGGAAAGGCCCTCTATTAAACTAAATTCCCGGAAAGATTCGAACACCCAAGCCCATCAAAACGCCTATGAGCAATATACTTAATTAATCTTAATATATGACTAAAAAACTGAATCTCAATCTATAGAATCAAACTCATGGGAAACATATAGGGTCCACAAAAATTACATCTTACCCGCTTTCTTCAAGCCAAATAATAACACAATAGGCAGGGCTAAAAGACCAATCATCAGTAGATTTGTTTCGAATAGCCAAGGCGATAAAAGTAAGGTAATCACATAACCGCCAACGGCACCTCCAAAGTGTGCGTCGTGCCCTATATTACCCACCCTGTTTTTCATACCATAAATTGAATATAGCAAATACCCGATACCAAAGATATACGCCGGAATAGGAATGGGTATAAAAAACATATACAAGCTCATACCCGGTTGTAATAATATGGCCGAGTAAATAACACCCATAACCGCTCCGCTAGCTCCTACAGCGCTATAATGATACTCCTCTTTATGGAAGTAAAGCGATAATAAACTTCCCAGTAATAAACTCCCTATATAAACAATGATAAAGTAGAATACACCTAGTAAATCAATCACCACATCTGCAAAGAAGTATAGTGAAAACATATTGAAAAACAAATGTGCATTATCGGCATGTAAAAAGCCCGAACTGAATAACCTAATTTGCTCGCCACGCCGAACAGCCCCCACGTTAAACTTATACCGCTCAAAAAAGCCATAATCTCCAAATCCTTTATAAGATATTATCACATTAGCCGCGATTATAATTATTGTAATCAGATCTAATTTGCCCATAAGGTATTAAAGTTTAAATATTATAAAACATATCTTTGCTCCTGCAAATCTAAAATTAATTCATGCAATTTCTAGTTTATATTTTAGTTTATCCGCTTTTGTGGTTAATTTCCATCTTACCGTTTAGACTTTTGTATGCTTTGTCGGACGGGGTCTATATTTTGCTTTATCACCTCATCGGATACCGGAAAAAAGCAGTTACTGAAAATTTAAAACTCGTTTTTCCTGATAAATCTGAAAAAGAGATCGCTGGAATTAGAACAAAGTTCTATAAACATTTATGCGATATGTTTTTAGAAATGGCAAAGACCATGACCATTTCTGAACGTGAGCTGAAAAAACGATTTAAAGTTTTAAATCCTGAGGAACTTAAGCGTTTAGAAGGTTTAAACAAAAGCGTTATTTTAATATTTGGGCATTATGCGAGCTGGGAATGGTCCATTGTCCTGCAAAACTATATCAACTTTAAAGGTCTGGCGGTCTATAAAAAATTGGCCAATCGCCATTTTGACAAATTAGTAAGAGACATAAGAACGAAATTCAACACGTCTTTGATAAGTACGCGGGAGACCATTGGTATCATTAGCAGAAATGAGGAACGAGGCATTAAAAGTATTACCGGTTTTTTAAGTGACCAATCGCCACGACTGACTAAAGATGTGTATTGGAGTCAATTTATGGGAATCAATGTCCCTTGCTTTACAGGCGCCGAACGTTTGGCCAAAAAATTAGATCTAACCACCGCTTATTTAAAAGTAACCAAGGTAAAACGTGGTTTTTATGAAGCTGAAATAATGACACTCGCTGAAAACCCAAAACAGTATCCGGATCACCAATTAACGGACATGTTTTTACGCGAAGTTGAAAAACAGATCTATGAAGCTCCTGAATATTATTTCTGGACACATAAACGCTGGAAACATCGTGGTAAACAGGGCAATTAAATACCTGTTATTAACATCATTAAAGCTTGGCTATCTCCCCTATTTCGGCAATAAACTTATCGGCCAAAGCGTTGGCTTCGTCCTGAGATTTAGCTTCAGTATAAACCCTAACAATAGGTTCTGTATTGCTTTTACGTAAGTGTACCCAGTTTTCAGCAAAATCTATTTTCACACCATCAATGGTGGTTAACCGCTCATTGTGATAACGTTCTTCAATGGTTTTTAAAATCCCGTCAACATCCAATCCCGGAGTGAGTTGTATCTTCTTTTTACTCATAAAATAATTAGGATAAGTTTTCCGAAGCTCGCTAACCCGCATTTTCTTATCAGCCAATAAACTCAAAAACAAGGCTACCCCTACTAAAGCATCTCTACCATAATGTGAATCGGGATAAATAATTCCACCATTACCTTCACCGCCAATAACGACTTTATTTTGCTTCATCAGTTTTACCACATTCACTTCCCCAACGGCACTGGCCTCGTAGCTACCGCCGTGTTTTTCGGTGACATCTCTCAATGCTCTGGTTGAACTCATATTACTCACCGTATTTCCCGGAGTCCGACTCAGTACATAATCGGCACATGCCACCAGTGTATATTCTTCTCCAAACATCTCACCATTTTCATCCATAAAGGCCAAACGATCCACATCGGGGTCCACCACGATTCCGAAATCTGCTTTATGCTTCCTAACCGCTTCGGCTAAATCTGTTAAATGCTCTTTTAAAGGTTCCGGATTGTGTGGAAAATGTCCATTGGGTTCGCAGTATAATTTAATCACATCGACACCAAGGCGTTCCAGTAATAATGGAATCGCAATACCTCCTGTGGAATTCACCCCATCCACGACCACTCTAAATCGTTCCGCTTCAATAGCCTTTACATTCACCAAGGGCAAGTCTAAAACTTCAATAATATGCAAATCAAAATAGGCATCATTTCGAGTAATCTTTCCCAGGCTATCCACATCGGCGAAATTCATAGTATCACTTTCAGCAAGCTCTAATATTTTCGCCCCTTCAACGGCATCTAAAAATTCACCTTTTTCATTTAACAATTTTAAGGCATTCCACTGTTTCGGATTATGACTCGCTGTTAATATAATACCACCATCAGCATGTTCCATGGGCACAGCAACTTCAACCGTTGGTGTTGTAGACAGCCCTAAGTCAATCACATGAATGCCTAAACCTACCAAAGTGTTCATGACTAAATTCTGAATCATTTCACCGGAAATACGGGCATCTCTTCCCACAACTACTCTGTAGTCATCCTTTTCACGTTGTTGCTTTAACCAAACGCCATAAGCCGCTGCAAATTTAACCGCATCAATAGGTGTTAAGTTATCGCCTACTGGTCCTCCGATAGTCCCTCTAATTCCTGAAATTGATTTTATTAGTGTCATATATGATTAACTTTTTTTTGCAAATATAACATTCAGAGTGTTAATCTTAACTATGAATTTGTAAATTACACCAATGAATTTTTTAGCGCACATTTATCTGTCGGGTGAAAACGATTTAGTCACCATTGGTAATTTTATTGCCGATGGTATTAAAGGCAAAGATTACAAAGAATTTCCCACCGAAATTCAAACCGGTATTTTATTACATCGACAGATCGACACGTTTACCGATGCTCATCAAACAGTTAGGCTCAGCACCAGACGTTTACATGAAAAATATGGTCATTATTCCGGCGTTATCGTAGATATTTTATACGACCACTTTCTGGCGAAAAACTGGAAGCAGTATAGTGATATTCCTTTGTCCGATTACGTTGACCATTTTTACGATGCCCTGGAAAGGCATTACGAAATACTGCCATTGCGCATACAAAAAATGATGCCCTACATGATTGCGGATAATTGGTTGTTAAGCTATGCCTCCATATCCGGTATTTCCAGAGTTTTAGACGGTATGAACAGAAGAACAAAAAACCGATCCGGGATGAACGAAGCCGTGATAGAACTTGAAACATTCTATAGCGAATTCGAAAGTGAATTCACGTCCTTCTTTAATGAACTTATTATCTTTTCCAATACGCAATTGAAAGCACTAACCGCGATATAACATTTTTATGAAAAACCTATCCTATTCACTGCTAGTCCTCCTACTGCTCGTTTCATGTAAAAAAACAGAATCTTCCGCTAAAAGAGGATTGATCACAGAAAAGGCCATGGTCGTTTCGGCACGAGAAGAGGCCTCAAAAATTGGCAGTGCCATACTGAAAAAAGGTGGTAACGCTTTTGATGCTATGGTAGCCACGGAACTGGCTTTAGCGGTGTCCTACCCATGCTCAGGGAATATTGGTGGCGGTGGTTTTATGGTATACAGAATGGCTAATGGTGATATTGGCGGTATCGACTATCGGGAAAAGGCACCGATGGCGGCCACAAGGGATATGTTTTTAGATTCTCTTGGAGAAGTCATCCCCGGAAAGAGCACACTTGGCGCTATGGCCGTTGGTGTTCCCGGAACTATTGCCGGTGTTTTTGAAGTTCATAAGAAATTAGGTTCCCTGCCTATTGAAGACATTTTAAGTCCTGTTATTGCCCTGGCCAAAAGAGGGGTTGTGGTCACCAAAAAGCAAGAAAAGCGTATTACAGATAAAAATGCCGATATTTTAAAAGCCAACGTCGACTCGACACTCTTTAACAAGGCCTGGAAAGCCAGGGACACCATTAAATACCCTGCATTAGCCAAAACTTTTGAGCGTATACTTAAAAATGGTCGTGATGAGTTCTATAAAGGGGAAACCGCCAAAAAATTGGCTGCATTTATCCAGGAAAAGGGCGGTCTTATTACCGAAGAGGACCTGGCCAATTATAAAGCCGTATGGCGGACTCCAGTAACCTTTACCTATGATGGGTTAAAAATTATCTCCATGTCTCCCCCATCCAGTGGTGGCATCTGTTTGGCACAAATAATGAAAATGATCGAGCCTTATGATTTAGATGAATTTGGGCACAATACCCTGAAATCCATTCAGGTGATTACCGAGGCAGAGCGTCGCGCCTATGCCGATAGAAGTTTTTATTTAGGGGATCCTGATTTTGTTAACATTCCCCATAAAGCACTTATAAGCGACACTTATTTAAAAGGCAGGATGTCTGATTTTTCATTTGAATCCTCCACAAAATCCAGTGATCTGTCTTATGGTACCGTACAAGTTATAGAAAGCAATGAAACCACACATTACTCGATTATAGACCAGTTTGGGAATGCCATATCGGCCACGACCACCCTAAATGCCTATTTCGGTTCAAAACTATTTTGTTCGGAACTGGGATTCTTTTTAAATAATGAAATGGACGATTTTAGCAGTAAACCCGGTGTTCCCAATATGTTCGGGGTTACGGGAGGAGATGCCAATAGTATCTTACCGGAAAAACGTATGCTAAGTTCCATGACCCCAACGATTATTGAAAAGAATGGAGCACTATTCATGTCTTTAGGCACTCCGGGAGGCTCCACCATCATCACCTCGGTATTGCAAACTATTTTAAATGTGCATGAGTATAGCATGACCATGCAGGAAGCCGTAAACGCCCCTCGCTTTCATCACCAATGGTTACCCGATGAGATTAGAATGGAACCCGATGCTTTCGATCAAAACATGATCATTCAGCTACAAAAACTAGGATATACCATTAACGAAAAAGACGCTCCGGTAATTGGCAAGGTCGATGGAATCATGGTTTTAGAGGATAAAACGCTAGAGGGTGGAGCCGATCGTCGAGGAGATGATACGGCTGTCGGTTTTTAACACTTTTCCTTCTGTAAACCAATAGTATTTAATAATTTAGACATTCTCTTCTGCATGTTTTTGCAGTAATACCTGAAACAATGAGGGCAAAAAAAACACTTAAAATAGTATTGGGGGTTATTGTATTTTTTACATTGCCCAGCCTGCTATTTTTTGGGTTTATGTACTTCAAATACAACGAAGCCCTTCCTCATGGTATTCAAGGGGAACAGGCTGATGCTTTAGCTTATAATATGCTTGATGCCCTAAACTACGAGGCTTATAAAAACACGGATTACTTAGAATGGACCTATAAGAACAGGAGACACTACCAATGGCAAAAAAATAAAAACACCTGTGATGTCTTTTGGAAGGAATATAAAGTTACACTCGATCTCGATGATCTATCAAAAAGTATGGCTTACGTCCATAGCTTTATTATGGATAATGAACTTAAAGATGACCTTATAGAAAAAGCCATCAAATACTTTAACAATGACTCCTTTTGGTTAGTCGCGCCGTATAAGGTTTTTGACCCTGGTGTGGAACGCGAACTTATAAAACTGCCGAACAATGAAGAGGCGCTTTTGGTCACCTACGCTTCAGGAGGCAGTACGCCCGGAGATGCTTACTTATGGCAGTTCGATGACACGGGAAAACCTAAAGGCTTTAAAATGTGGACCTCATCACTTCCTATCGACGGCCTTGAGGCCTCCTGGACCGATTGGACCACTACAGATACCGGTGTCCAACTCCCAACGTTTCATAGACTATTGTTTATGAGTTTTCAAATAGCTGATATAAAGACTTCTAAATAAAAAATCTGCCTTTTTGGTGTTTGTGCCTAATAGAAGTCTTGATATAAACACATCTGTTTTTTATTTTAGGCGAATTAGTTGAAACTATCTTAAAAATCAATACTTCACGAAGATTTTCATCATAAAAAACCTTAGTATAAGTAAGGATAAACCTTACTATTTATGAGGTAAAACCGTAGTTTTACTAAGGACATAAAATTTGAAGTTATTAACAATTCTAAAAATGTTGAAAATCACAGATATAACAATACTTTTCATTCATTTTTAATGTTTAAAAAATGACATTAACAAAATTTTAGTAACAATATAAAATACTGATTATAAGTAATTTACAAAAACTTATCAACCCTTACAAAAAGTAAGTAAAAACGTAGTGCTTGTTTTACAGAGAGTTATAATTTTATGGACTCATTATAAACCTGTAAATCATGTTCTTATGAAAACATACTTTTTATTTCTTTTAGTTTTTTTGCTTATATGCTTTAATCCTGTTTTTGGTCAAGATCCCGCACCCCAGCTTTCTACTTATGTTCCGGTATCTCCAAACGCCGCCAGTTTGGGTAAGTTTGGTATGTATCCGGTAAACTACAATTTAGGAACTGTCAATATTGGCGTACCTATTTATACCATCAATACCGGTAAACAACAATTACCCATATCATTAAGCTATCATAGTTCGGGGATCAAAGTAAACGAATTGGCCTCCTGGGTAGGGTTGGGTTGGACCTTAAATAGTGGCGGTGCCATTATAAGAAATACCAAAGGTATTCCAGATAAAGTTCTCGGACAGCCAGATATACCGGACATGAATAATTACGCATTTAATCAAACTAATTATACGTATTTGAATCAAGCCTTTAAGAGTGAAAAAGATATGGCACCAGATGAATTTGTAATTAATGCGCCAGGTCTTAGTGGAATCTTTTATTTTGACAGTAATGATGAGGCGGTTTTTAGAGATTACAATCAAGTTGATGTTGACGTCATATCCAACAATGAAGTCAAAATAATAAGAGAAGACGGTACCATTTTATATTTCGGGGCATCCGATGAAAGCGCAAACGATGTTTTAACCTGGACAAATGGTACATCAGCCCCTGTAACGTCATGGTATCTAAGAGAAATGATTACACCAGATAGGGGCGATACCATTTCCTTTACATACAAAAATAAGCTTAGTGCAGATTATCCTGTCGCTATAGGTGAGAGCGCTCATTTTGGTAACCCACATTTTGGTCAGATCAATGGAGATTATCCAAGCCAACGTCATGCTTATAAAAAGTATTTAGAGAAGATAGAATTTAAAAATGGCGTTGTACGTTTTAATTCATCACTAAACAGACCAGACCTCGCAGATGAGTATCAATTGGATAATATCAAAGTCTATTTTGTAGATGACAACAATAACGAAATCTTTATTGAGGAATTCACTTTTGACTATGGTACTTTTTCCAGAGCCAGTGCTAGCTACCCAAGTGGCGTACCTCAGGGAGAGATTTTTACAACTACCAGAATGAAAAATAGTAGAGAAAAATCATTAAAACTAAATAAAATAACTATAGGTACAGGTACCGGAGCAAAAGAATACAGTTTTGATTATAATGCCACCCAATTACCCTATAGAGGTTCTAAAAAACAGGACTTCTGGGGTTATGCCAATGGCAATACAGGGAGTATGATTATAAATACATCCTTTAGTATAACTACTTATGATACTCAGGGTGTAGGTTCTTCTACTGGTTATAATGTGGGGAACGGCAACAGAAAGACCAATACGACTAAAATAAAGGCAGCTTCTTTAGAAAAAATCACTTACCCCACAGGTGGTTATACAGAATTTGAATATGATATTCATAAATACAATGCTACGGATTATATAGGCGGTTTAAGAATTGAATCCATTAAAAACTATGATGGGGTTAATACCAATCCTAGAAGTATAAAATCTTATGAGTATGGTTCTGCAAACATTCTACAACCCGCAGGTATGAATTCTTATATTAAGAAATATATAACTAAAAGCACTTCAAATGCACCTAATGCCAAGGTTTCTACCAATTCTAACTATAACAATAATATTGGCGGTGTACCTATTGTTGAATACGGAAAAGTATACGAGTATAATCTCGACAATACAGCTCAGGACGATATAGGTAAAACAGTATATACTTATGAGACCATCGCAGCCACTAGACTACTCGATGGTAATTTACCTGTAATATTTAAACATGCAAGTGCAACTTTTGCACCTCAAGGTGTACTTGACCAGGTCCAGAATTTATCATATTTTTCCTATTACGAGCCAGATTTATGGCAGTATGGTTCTTTGAAGAAAAAGGAAGTTTTTAAAAGAACAGGCTCCGGAGCTCAGGATTTTCAGATAGTAACATCTACAGAACATGACTACGATGTGTTGGCGTCATCCACCTTAAAATCCAACGTACTATTTCCAATTTATATGGATCCTACAGATTGGTGGTATACTCCACCTGTTCCTTATACAGCTACAGACCCTAACAGTTATCAATTCAGTTATTTTATAGAGGAGGTTTCCTTAGGTAAAAAAGCGCTCACACAAACCAGGCAAAAAGTATATGCTCCCAATGGCGTAGACTTTACAGAAACCATCACAGATTATAGTTACAATGATAATTATATGGTTGCTGAAACAGAAACCACAACCAGTGAAGGCGAAACCCTTATCACCAAAACCCGATATCCTGATGATATTAAAACGGCATCTACCTTACAGGATAACAGTAGCATTAAAGGGGGAGGTATGAACACCTCTCAGTTTTCTGCGGTTACGGCCATGAAAGCAGCCGATCTGCATCAAATCGCCACTCCCGTACAAGTGGAAACTTATAAAAAAGTATCAAGTACAGAAACTTTACTTTCAATACAGCGTACAAATTTTGATGAAGAGTTTACAGATGTCATATTACCGGAATCCGTGGCAACCGCTAAAGGTGCAGGAAGTTTGGAAGAACGGATCGAATACATAAGCTACTACGACAGTGGGAATCCCAAAGAAGTGAGTCAGACCGATGGCACTCATATCGTTTATATCTGGGGGTATCGTAAACAATTCCCGATCGCTAAAATTGAAAATGCTACCTATTCAGGAGTATCCACAGCCATAGCGAGCTTACATTTAAATTATAATACCCTGGCAGAAATACAGGGACGCTCTGATGAAGACAATGACCGAACCACCGGTAGCACCGGTAAAGAAGGGGATTTACGAACAGCCTTAAACGATCTGAGAGATGCCTTACCCAGCGCCATGGTTACTACTTATACGTATGACCCGTTGATCGGGGTGACCAGTATCACCGATACCAAAGGACGTGCCATCTACTACGACTACGACAATTTTAACCGTTTAAAGCAGGTTATAGATGCCAATGGCTATATCCTCTCGAAAAACGAATATCACTATAAAGGCCAATAAGAATTCTCATTAATCATAAAAATATAAAACATCATGAATACTATATATAAATATTTGATCGTCCTGTTGCTGGTATTTTCGGCTTCCGATATGGTGGCACAAAGCAACACGATGGACTATACCTTCACCTTTGATAAAGTAACCGTGGGTGGCCAGGAAATCAATGTCAATTCCGCCATGATTAAAAACGATAATACGATGGTTTGGAATCAAAGCAATAATGGCGCTTCAGACAGTACAAGTTATACCATCACCAGTGCTTCCGAGGACTGGAATGAAACGAATTCAACCGGAACCCTACACTATGAAATGAGCTTCGAAACTTACGAGCTCGACCTAACCATTCTGGGAAATACCACAGGTATTACAGCCACGCTGGTCTTTAGTGAAAATGGCTTAGAAGAAGCCACCTATACGTTTAACATCAATACGATTTCGTATCAATAAAAGCATAGAAACCATGTCATACTTTATAAAACATCTCAGCAATTATAAAACGATACTCTGCATATGCTTGATACTGGTATCGGTACAACTTACCCATGCGCAACTGGTTACGGGGCCTTCTCCGGTAAACCCGAATAGTACGCATACTTATTACCATGATACGGGCACCACCTATAGCCCGAAACTTAAATGGACGGCCACAGGCGGAACGGCCTTATCCGGAGGAATCACCGGTACTAATTATCATGTCAATGTCCAATGGGGCGCAGCGGGAACCGGAACCATCGTCTGTAAATCAGGTTTGATCCTTTTAGGCGGAAAAACAGTGACCATTGGTACCGGGCCATTTGCGCCTCCGGCCCCCGAAATAAGCAAATTTCCCGGTTATACCAGGCTTATAAGAACCACTCCACCGGCCGGAGAGATCTGGTACTGGCAAAGCAGTGCTTCGGGAACCAGTACGGCCGATCCGTCCTATTATATCGACCGGCCTTATGGAACCACCTCTTATTATTTAAGAGCCTATGTAAGTTCTTCCAATACATGGAGTCCGGCAACTTTGGTAACGTATACGGTGGATCCTTACGCGCCGTCTATGGACACAAATCTTAGTGATGAGAACTATGTTCATACTGTCGTCCCACGCAAAAGAACAACAAACCTTTCAAACATCTCTAATGCCCATAAAATGGAAACGGTGACCTATTTTGACGGCCTGGGAAGAGCGGTACAAAGTATCGGGATTCGTGCCGGCGGTGATAACGAAGACATCATCACTCATATAGATTATGATGACTATGGAAGGCAAGATAAGGAGTATCTCCCTTATGCACTATCCACTAACTATGGCGGATATAAAACCAACGCCCTTAGTGCGACCAATACCTTTTACGATGCTAAATTCGGTAGCTCTTCTTATCCGTATTCAGAAAAAAACCTGGAGGACTCACCGATAAGCCGGGTGACCCAACAAGGCGCTCCGGGTAGTGATTGGCGAATTGGTGGTGGTCATGAAATCGAATTCGACTACCAGGTGAATACCGGATCGGAAGTCAGACGCTTTGAAGTGGCTACTTCGGCTTCGGTTAGCAGCAATATCACGACCTATAATCCGACGTTAAGCCTGGATACCGGTTCCGGAAATAATAACGGAAACTATGAGGCCGGAACCCTGCATAAAACGGTAACCAAAGATGAGAACTATGATAGCAGTGTTAGTACGGTGGCTCATACTACCGAAGAGTTTAAAGACCAACAGGGACGTGTGATCTTAAAACGAACCTATGGGACTTCAAAAATAGGAACAACCACACATACTAATGTAGCTCACGACACCTATTATCTATATGATGAGTATGGAAACCTAACTTATGTATTGCCACCTAAAATGGATGCGAGTACGGCGACCTTGTCGACCATTAACTCTCAAATGAACGATTTGGGGTACCAATATAAATACGACGACCGCAACCGCCTGGTGGAAAAGAGAATCCCCGGAAAAGAATGGGAGTATATCGTTTATAACAAACTGGATCGGCTCATCATGACCCAGGATAAAAACCTTCGGGATGATAATGACTGGTTGTTTACCACCTACGATGATTTCGGGCGTGTGGCTTATACCGGAATGGTTAATAAAAACTGGTCGCGCCAGGCCATGCAGAATCACTTAAATACGGGCGGTTATAGTCAGACGGTCGACAAACGAACGCTCTCCATTACACTGAACGGTACGACCTTATATTATGAGAATTATTTTACCAACGGGGCCTACATCCCCACTTCCTCAGTAGATGTTTTTACCATCAATTATTACGATGATTATACCTACGACGGGTTTAGCAGCATGCCGGAAATCTCCGGTGGCCAGGTGGTGATCAATCATGATAATGCCGGTGGGACACGTAAACTCACTAAAGGTTTAGCCACAGGCTCCAAAGTGCGGGTGTTGGATAGTAGTCCGGTAGAATGGATCACAACCACAATGGGATATGATGAAAACGGACGTACCATCTACGTTAAAAGTGTAAACGATTACCTGGGTACGACAGACATCGTTGAAAATGTGCTGGATTTTACAGGAGCTGTGGATAAAACCATGACGTCGCATACCAAGGGCTCTGTTAATGTCATTACCGAAGATGTTATGACTTACGATCATATGGGACGCTTAACCAAGCAAACCCAGGAATTGGATAATACCGATGTGTTCGAGGTGATCGTGGAAAACACTTATGACGATTTGGGACAACTGGAAAGTAAGGATGTTGGTGGTCAAACCACACAAAATCGATTACAAACCGTGGATTACACCTATAATATCCGTGGCTGGCTTAAACAAATTAATAACCCCGCCAGTTTGGGAACTGACCTGTTTGCTTTTAAGATCAACTATAATACAGAAGATCATAATGCCACGAAGCTTTATAACGGGAATATCTCCGAGGTTGAATGGAAAACCGCCAATACGGATAGTGGCTTGAAATGGTACAAGTACTCTTATGATGCTTTAAACAGAATTACCAATGCCACGGACGACATTAGCCGTTATAGTTTAAGTAACCTGACCTATGATAAAAATGGAAACATCATGACACTTAATAGAGCCGGCCATAAGGTAGCACAACCGGTGTCTACCAATAGCTCTCATTTTGCCACCAATATGGATATTTTAAGCTATGTTTATGAGTCCAACAGCAACAAATTAAAAAGTGTTAACGATACGGGTTATGAGAGTTATGGCTTTAAAGAAATAGCGAACAATACCATCGAATATGATTATGACTCGAATGGAAATATGACCAAAGACGATAACAAAGGCATTACCAGTATCGAGTATAACCATCTAAATTTACCTACAAAAGTTTACCTGCCGAGCGGAAATATTTCGTACTTTTACGATGCGACCGGTGTCAAACTAAAAAAAGTAGTAAGCAATGGTGGCACCACAACCGAGTATGCTGGTAATTATGTATACGAAGGCAGTTCTTTGAAATTCTTTAACCACCCTGAAGGCTATATAGATGCTTCCGGTTCTGGGTACGAGTATGTGTATCAATATAAAGATCATTTAGGCAATGTACGTCTAAGTTATCAGGATAGTGATAGTGATGGGATTGCAGAAAGCTCTGAAATATTGGAGGAGAATAACTACTATCCATTTGGACTTAAACATAAAGGGTATAATAATAACCCTGTTACTAATCATAAATATGAATTGTATAATGGTGTTGAATATGAAGAAAGTTTAGGGCTTAATTTATATGAGATGGATTTTAGACAGTATGACCCTGCAATTGCAAGGTTTACGGGGATTGATCCTGTTACGCATCATAGCATGAGTACTTATACGGCGTTTGATAATAATCCTGTGTTTTGGGCTGATCCTAGTGGTGCTGATAGTGGTAACTATGACCATAGCCAACAATCCTTTTTTATGAGTGATTTTGCTAACAATTATAATGGTGGGCATTGGTTAGATTATGCTAGAGGTGTTGAATCAGGAAGTAGTGGTATTATTGAGGAAAATATTGGTTCCTCTAAAAAGACTGGCAAAGTTATAACTGGAGAATTACAAGAAGGATGTGATGATTGTGAGCTATGTCCAGACACTTGTGAAAATAATGTTGATTATAAAAACTATTTTTCGGGTAAATTAAGACAAATAGAGAGATTAAAGCAAGGAGGTCTCACCTATGTGATTAGCAAGCAATCTGTTATAAACCTTAATACTACAGCAAAATATGGCTCAATACTTTCAACAGTATGGGGTGTTGTAGATATAAATTTAGCTACTGGTACTTACTTAACTACTGCTGGGGTTAGAAAAGATATTTGGTTACAAAATGGTAAAGTGAGATCTGCTAGAGCTGGGGCTTTTGCTACACAATATAAATTAGCAAGATTCGGTAGCTATGGTTTGGCTGGTTTTGGAATCGCTATTGATGGAATTGGTGTATATAATTACTATGCAAATCCCAATGACCCAACTGCATTTACTGTGTCCCCTGGAAGAGCTGGTACAAATTTGTTCTTTACTGGTGTAGGTATATGGGGAGGCCCTCCGGGATGGGTTATTTCAGGGTTATATTTTGGTGTAAGATATCTTGAAGACTCAGGGTATTTACCAGAACATGAAGGTAGTACAACTTGTTTTATTGCTGGCACTAAAATTTTGATGGGTAATGGGGGAATTAAAAATATAGAAGATATTGTTGTAGGTGATAAAATTTTAAGTGTAGATATCAGTAAAATGAAAATTGAAACAGATATTGTAGTTGCTTTACCAAGTAAACTAAAAAAATATAAGAGGATTAAAGCTAGATTTAGCAACGGAATTATTAATGAATTTTCACCTGCTCATCCATTTTGGGTTAAAGATAAAGGTTGGTCAGTTTTTGATTTAGAAGAAGCCAAAAAAGAGCTAAACTTTGATGTGAATAAATTAGAAATTGATGATATAGTTTTATATTATATGGATGGAATATTAGTAGAGCATAAGATTATTTCTCTTGAAGACACTGGAGAATTTGTTGAAATGTATAATTTAGAACATGTAAAAAAGAATTTTACTTTTTTTGCTAATGGAATACTAGTTCATAATAAATTAGGGTACTAAAACGAAGTATATGTATAAGTTTATTTTCTATAGGTTGTATAAACTGGCAATCTTGGCTGAGAACAGTTGGAGTGTGAATATAAGGATGCCTCAGTATGTTGCTTTTTTTTCGATATCGATTTTACAATCGTTTAATCTTTTGACTTTGTATATCATATTTGTTCATGGAATAGAATTGATAAATGTTGCTAGATTAAATCCAATACTAGGTGTCATTTTTATGAGTTTAATTTATGTTGTTAATTATTTTTTATTCCTTAAAAAGAAAAAATACTTAAATATTGAGAAATCTTTTGATAAAAGTTCTTCCAAGAATAAAGAAGTAAAATCTTTTTTATTTTGGTTCTATATACTATTTTCTTTTACTGCTTTGTATATTGCCTTAGAAACTTTGGTAAAGTAACCGGGCAGTGAAGGAGAAACTTACGATCACCCAAATGGATACTCTTACGTTTTCACTGGAGGTAAATGGAAGATCATAACAGGAAATGGTTTAGATGAAGTTTGGATTTCTAATAAATCTAAGAGTCATTATATTAGTACTCTATGGTGGTCAGGTAGGTTTAGAGGGTTTTCAGCAGTTTTTGATGCAGGATGGGAAAGCTGGGATCCAGGTGATTTAGGTTATGATGTGATGAACTTCGCGTCTATTGGAATTGGAACTCCTTTAGCCGTAATTGCTGGAGGAGGAATTGCTGGTAGTTATTTGGGGTATGCCGGATTAGGAGTTCCAATTAGCAGTGGTGTTGCAACTTTACAATATTATGGAGTAAGCACCTATATGTCAATTAATACAGGTCTTAGTACTTATTTAAGTGGGGCAGCAGGGGCAGCATTAACAGTAAACTATAGGTATGGTTATCAACTTCATAATTTTTTAACGGGTTATAGAGGTGTTCAACG
>CANLXL010000021.1 GCA_947495125.1 uncultured Flaviramulus sp. | reverse complement strand
AAATAAAAACAGCAGTTTTTTTTCAAGATATTAAATGTTTGATTATTAGTATAATATACGAATTTAATTTCAAAAAACAAACATAAAACACTAATAATCAAGTGAATAAAGCCTTAACTTAATGACATTGAGCGCTCGACTGCGTCGGGTGCCGTACCGAGTAAGCCATCAAACACTTATTAAAAAGCTATGCCAACTAAGGCATAGCTTTTATATTTTGGTTCCATGAGTCGAAAATACAAGTTCTATAATAAAGTAGGTTTATATTTTGTTTCTTTTGCTACGGTATATTGGCTGGATATTTTTACCAGACAAGTATATTTTGAAATCCTTGCAAAGTGTATTGATTATTGTAGAGCTAAAAAGAGCATGGAACTTTATGCTTATTGTTTTATGCCTAATCATGTACATATGATATTTCGATCAGGCGAAGAAAAACCTATGGAACTATTGCAATCGTTTAAAAAGTATACGGCAAAAAAAGTTATCGAAACTATAGAGGGTAACTCTCAAGAAAGTAGAAAAGAATGGTTGCTATGGATGTTGGAAAGAGCCGGTAAAAACATGGAAACGTTTCTAAGTATCAATTTTGGCAACATCATAACAAGCCAATCGAGTTATGGAGTAATAAAGTAATCAAACAAAAGATAGATTATATTCATAATAATCCGATCGAATGCGGTTTTGTTACTAATGCTATAGATTGGAAATATTCAAGTGCCAGGAATTTTCAGGATGATCATACAGTTTTGGAAATAGACGATGCTGGTTTCATGGGTTAGAATGTATATCTTTATGAATAATAGTGACCTATGCGGTACGGCACTCGTTACAAACGAGCGCTAGCGGGGATTGATGGACTAGCAAACCCTAAACCTGTCATTCCTAAACAATCAGTTTCAGGCTCAATAAGGTCTGTTATGCCAACATGGTAATCTTAATAAATAATTTGATTATGAGAAAGTTTATATATATTATTTTAGTATTCTTATTTATTAGTTGTGATGAGTATTTACCAGGATTTGATTTTGATAATTTTAAAGACACTAAAGCATATGAGTTAGCAATAGCTGTTGAAAATGAGGATATAAAAAAAATAGAAGAAATTATAAAAGATAATGAAAGTTTAATTGATTTTTTAGAACCTAAATTCGGTCATTCTTTACTTATGTTGTCTGTTGCGAATAATTTAGATAAATCAGTTGAAAAATTACTTGAACTTGGTGCTAATCCAAATAAAAAATCAGAACCAACATCTGGTGTAAATAGCGAAGTTACAACTGCTATTTTTATTGCTAGTGATAAAGTTTATAAAAGAAACTGTAGGACAGATATTTTAGAATTACTTGTTAAATATGGAGGTATTATAGATGACAAAATAGATGTAAAGTATCTTAATTCTAATTATATAACAAAAGAAACGCCTTTGATGATTGCTACTAAATCAGATTGTATTGATTTAGTAAAAAAAATAGTTGAATTAGGGGCAGATATTAATGACTATAGTTATGTCAATGGAAAAGGACCTTTATCTAATTGTATTATACACGATAATTTGAATATACTAGAGTATCTTGTGATACAACAAAAAGCTAAAATACCAAATTACATTTTTGTAAGACAAGCTCATAACAATAGTCCTAAACAAGAGCTTACATTGATAGAGTTTTTAAATGAACAAGAATACTCTACAAGTTCTGATAATTATAAATATAAAAAGAGGATTATTAATTATTTAGAAGAAAAGAATAGTAATTAATTTTTTTATTGCGCTAACTTTTGAGTAAGGTCAGCTTTAAGAACAAAAGCAGAAAGGAAATCTTTAACGGTTTCCTTTTGTTTTTTAGAAAGTTTTTGAGCCTTATTAAATAACGTAAGTAGGTCTATATCTTCAATGGTATCTTGTGCTTTATTCTCACCCCGCTCGTCCTAGTTTGTTTTTAAAGTAACGGCTAGCGCTAGTATCTACTAGTGCCGGACAAGACATAGCATGCAAAATAAACAAGGGCTATTCCAAGAAATTGGAGTGGCTTTTGTATTTTGGATTAAGTATAAATTTGTAAACTTTTTTTAGGACGAGACAACATAAATCATTCTTTAATAGGTTTACTGATGGGTGTGTTAGAACTACTTGTGAAGCTATGATAGCAATTGATAATGCAATTGAGAAATATGGGGCATTACCATCTATTGTCTTGCCGTCATTTAAACCCACTCCACCGCAACCAATAATTATCCCATATGATATTAAGGATTAAATTAAAATTATAAAAAATGAATAAATTTATTATTGTATTTGGTATTCTTTTTTTCTTTAATTGTAAAGAAAACAAAGCTAAAGATATCCCTGTAGAAGTTATTGTGAAAGATTCTATGATTGAAAAAAAAGGTAATAATAATGTGGATAATAGAATCATACATAAGGATACGATAGAAACTGTTTTAAATCTTAAAGGAAATAGAAGGTTAAAAGATTATAAGAATAATATCACCCAAGTAAAGAGTTTATTGGACAAGGATAGCATCATTGGGAATAACGCCATAGAAAGTATTATTCCTAGCAATTCTGATGAGTTTTCTTTTTATTACGATTTAACTTATTCGACAGAAGAAGATTGGAATTTATTTGAAAAGATTAACTCATTGATTGTCGAAAAAGCTCAATCAGATGTTGGTAATTGCCTTAGCAAATATTCTAATCTTGCAGAATTTGTTGACGGAGAATATGCTGAAGGTTTCTATGCGGATATACTTTTTATTGCTCAGAGTAATTCTAATAAATTTTGTGATGTTTTTAGTAATCTTTCATCAGGCAGTAAGGAAAATCTATTAGATATACATAACGAAATTTGTAAAAAATAGTACCCCCCCTGCTCGCCCTAGTTTGTTTTTAAAGTAATGGCTAGGCTAGCTAGTATCCACTAGTGTCGGACAAGACATAGTAAGCAAAACAAACAAAAGCTATTCCAAGAAATTGGAGTGATTTTTGTATTTCAGGATTAAGTATAAATTTGTAAACTTTTTTTAGGACGAGACAACGTCTATAGCAAACAACAAAACCCCAGGCAATAGCCTGGGGTTTTGTTGTTATTAAAAGATTCCTATCACGCGGAAATTGAATTTATCACATCTTCATCAACCAGGAACGTACATCCACCTCCTGTTTAATGATGTTTCGCAAATCCTCAATCTTAACACGTTCCTGTGCCATAGAATCGCGATGGCGAATCGTTACCATGTTATCTTTCAGGCTGTCGTGGTCTACTGTAATACAGAATGGTGTTCCGTTAGCATCTTGTCTTCTGTAACGCCTTCCCACAGCATCCTTTTCATCATAGATCACGTTGAAGTCCCATTTTAGGTCATCCACGATCTTACGGGCAATCTCCGGCAATCCATCTTTTTTAACCAAGGGCAAAATGGCTGCTTTTATTGGTGCCAATACACTTGGTAATTTTAAAACCGTACGTGATGTCCCGTTGTCCAGTTCCTCTTCCTGCAAGGCATTAGAAAAAATGGCTAAGAACATACGATCTAAACCTATGGATGTTTCTAAGACGTATGGTGTATAACTGGCATTCTCTTCATGGTCAAAATACTGTAATTTCTTTCCCGAATATTCTTCGTGCGCTTTCAGATCGAAATCGGTTCTGGAATGAATCCCTTCCAACTCTTTAAATCCAAACGGGAACTTAAATTCGATATCGGCGGCAGCATCAGCATAATGGGCTAATTTTTCATGATCATGGAAACGGTATTTATCTTCACCCATCCCTAATGACAAATGCCATTTCATACGATGTTCTTTCCAATACTCATACCATTCCTCCTGAGTTCCGGGCTTTATAAAGAATTGCATTTCCATCTGTTCAAACTCCCGCATTCTAAAAATAAACTGTCTGGCTACGATTTCATTTCTAAAAGCCTTGCCGGTTTGCGCGATACCAAACGGAATTTTCATGCGTCCCGTTTTTTGAACATTTAAAAAGTTCACAAAAATACCTTGAGCCGTTTCCGGACGTAAGTAGAGATCCATCGCACTTTCGGCAGAAGCACCGAGCTTGGTTCCAAACATAAGATTGAACTGCTTAACATCCGTCCAATTCTTACTTCCTGTTAAAGGATCTGCAATACCTAACTCTTCAATAAGCGCTTTAACATCGGCTAAATCTTCATTTTCTAAAGATTTTGCCATCCGCGAAAGCGTTGTATTAATTTTTTCCTGATAGCCAAGAACCCGTCCGTTCGTAGAAATAAATTCTTCTTTATTAAAAGCATCACCAAAGCGCTTGGCTGCTTTTGTAACTTCCTTATCTATTTTGGCCTCTATTTTAGCACAATAGTCTTCTATTAAAACATCAGCTCTATACCGTTTTTTAGAATCTTTATTATCAATTAGCGGGTCGTTAAACGCATCCACATGACCCGAAGCTTTCCATGTGGTTGGATGCATAAAAATAGCAGCATCGATCCCCACAATATTCTCATTCATTTGCACCATGGCTTTCCACCAATAGTCGCGTATGTTCTTCTTTAACTCAGCGCCGTTCTGTGCGTAATCGTAAACCGCACTTAAACCATCATAGATTTCACTGCTTTGAAATACATATCCATACTCCTTAGCATGCGAAATAACCTTCTTAAATTTATCGTCTTGATTTGCCATAGGTGCAAAAATAAAAAACCATGACAAACAAAGGGAATAGTTTGTTAAAAATTAAGTATTTATTTTATTTATTTTTAACTAAGTTTACAGGAGAACATTCCCCAAAGAAATGATCGCGTCCATAGTTGATTTATTCTTTCCCAAAGTATGCTATGCCTGCTTTTATGCATTGCATGACAACGAGGATACCGTTTGCACGGATTGCAGACATGATTTGCCTGTAACAAATTTTCATTTTGACGATCAGGATACGGTAAAAAAAGTGCTTTACGGGCGCGCTAAAATTGAACAGGCCACAGCCCTATTTCGCTTTGAAAAAAAAGGACTGGTTCAGCAACTTATTCACGGATTGAAATACAAAGGTTACGAGCATATTGGAGGATTTTTGGGAGATTGGATGGGTGGAGAACTAAAACGTGTTGCACATTATAAGGGCATTGATGTTGTAATCCCCGTACCTCTTCATAAAAATAAACTTAAAAAAAGAGGCTATAATCAGGTTGCTAAATTCGGACAACACATTGCAAACGCTCTAAATATTGGCTATAAAGATGATGTGCTTATTAAAGTCACCCATACAAAGTCCCAGGTAAGCAAAAAACGACTAGCCCGTTGGAACCATACCGATGATTTTTTTGTGTTACAAAATAAAACTACAATAGCGGGCAAACATATCCTTTTAGTTGACGATTTGATTACCACAGGAGCTACTTTGGAAGCTTGTATCACGGCATTGAACAAAGCCGAAAATGTAAAAATTAGTATTGCTACCATGGCAATAGCATAAAGCATTGACCGTTATATCTATAAAATTATGTAGGTTTGTGCAAAATTTAAAATTGGTGATGAACAAAAACCTTTCAAACTTTCTTTTAGGCTTCTTTTTATGTCTTGTTTTTATAAACTGTGCCAACAGAGGCAGACCTGAAGGAGGTCCTAAAGACATTGACCCTCCTGTTATTGTGAAGTCTTCACCTGAAAATTACAGCACAAATTTTACAGGTAATGAGATCGAAATTGTTTTTGATGAATACATAAAAATTAAAGACCTTAAAAAACAGTTGATCATCTCCCCTCCTATGACCTACGATCCGGACATCACGCCTTTGGGGAGTGCCAGCAAGGTCATTAAAATTAAAATTAATGATACCCTAAAACCCAATACCACCTATGCGTTTAATTTTGGAAATAGCATCACCGATAATAATGAAGGTAACCCATTTCCGTATTACAGATATGTGCTCTCTACGGGGGATTATATAGATTCGCTTACCGTAAAAGGGCAGATTCTTGATGCGGTAAAAAGGGAACCCGAAACCTTTGTGTCTGTTGCTTTATATGAAGTGGATTCTACCTATACCGATTCCATAATTTACAAGAAAGTTCCAAAATATATTACGAACACCTTAGATAGTCTTACCACCTTTTCAATCGAAAATGTTAAAGCCGGAACCTATATGCTTATGGCTTTGAAGGATAAAAATGGAGACAATAAATTTCAGCAGAAAACAGACCAGATCGCCTTTCATAAAGATTTTATTGAAGTCCCTACCGATTCGCTGTATACTTTAAAGCTGTTTTCTGAAGACCTTGATTTTAAAGCGGTGAGACCGCGGTTAATGTCCGGCGAAAAGATCGCTTTTGGTTATGAAGGCGACTATAAAGACATGAACATTGAAATACTATCTGATGTTCCGGAAGATTTCACCTATAGAATTACAAAAGATGAAAAAACGGATAGTCTTTACTATTGGTACAAGCCCCGACTAGAAGTAGACTCTCTTCTTTTTAAAGTTACCCACCCCACTTTCGAAAAAGAGTTTACGGCGCGTATAAGTGAACAGAAACGAGATTCGCTCATCATCAAAGCATCACCAACAGGAAATATAGAGCAGGATGAGCCTTTTAATATTTCGGGGAACATCCCTTTTACGGCATTCGATCCATCCAAGATCAGTATCATCGATAAAGATACTACCGCTGTAAGTTTTACCACCAAATTTGATTCTATCAGCAATACTTATGGTCTTAACTTTGATAAAACTGAAGACAACAACTATAAAGTACAAATACTCCCTGAAGCTTTTGAAGATTTTTTTGAGGGCAAAAATGACACCTTAAATTATTCGCTTAGAACAAAGGCGAAATCTGATAGTAACTTGAGAATTGTTTTGCAAAATGCGGTTTACCCGGTTATTGTTCAACTAACAGACAAGGATGGCAAAGTAAAACTGGAGCAATATGCTACCGAGCCTAAACCTGTTGATTTTTTAAATATTGAATCAGGAACGTATTATTTACAAGTTGTTTTCGATAGTAACGGTAACCGAAAATACGATACCGGGAGTTATCTCAAAAAAACACAACCTGAACGCATAAGTTACCGTGAACATGATCCGGAAAGCGATGAAGTTCGGGCAGGCTGGGATCAAGTTTGGGAATTTATATTATTAGATTAAAAGCGTCCTTATCATCCAAAAACTTCAGTTTATTACGATACGCCGAAATATGCTTTTTTTCTAAAGTAAGCACTTCGGTTTGTTCCTTGGAAGAGGTAATAGACGCTATACAATTCCCCAGAACATCATAAACTGCTGAGTGTCCGTTATATTCGGCATTAACCCCATCAATACCAACACGATTAACCCCAATACAATAGGCCATATTTTCAATAGCGCGGGCTTTTAATAAGGCGTCCCAAGCGGAAATTCTTGGTTTTGGCCAGTTAGCCACATACATCAAAATATCGTAATCTTCAGTATTTCTGGCCCATACCGGAAACCTTAGATCGTAACAAATAAGCGGACAAATTTTCCAGCCTTTATAGTTGATCATGATCTTTTCTGTTCCTGCCGTAAACACTTTATCTTCCCCTACTAAAGTAAAGGTGTGGCGCTTATCATAAGTGCTAATAAGACCTGATGGTTCCACAAAAAGCAAGCGGTTATAATACTTGTTATGCTCTGAAATAATAAGACTTCCAACAAGTGCTATATTAGAATTTTTAGCCATTGCTTTCAGCCATGCAACCGTTTCTCCCTGCATAGTTTCGGCAACAGATTCCGCATTCATAGTGAATCCGGTCGTAAACATTTCGGGTAAGACGATCATATCCGTTCCCATAGGAACCTGCATGATTTTTTCAGTAAAATTAATCCTGTTTTGTTCCGGATTTTCCCAAACCAAATCGGCTTGTATAATGGCTATTTTGAGTTGATCTTGCATCGTTAAATGGTATTTAAAATATCCGCCGCTCGTTTCAAAGTGTCTTCTTTTTTAGCAAAACAAAATCTAAGGATTTTAGGATGCACATCTTTTTTGTAGAATACTGAAAGCGGGATGGACGCCAGTTTATTTTCAATGGTTAGTCGCCTGGCATAATCGACATCGTTTTCCTGAGTGATTTCCGAATAATCCAATAACTGAAAATAGGTTCCCTTAGAAGGTTCAAATTTAAATCTTGAAGGGGTTATCAATCTTAAAAACAAATCTCTTTTTTCCTGATAAAATTGTGATAATTCCAAATAGTGATCAGGTTCGCTAATATAAGACGCCAGAGCCTTTTGTGTTGGATGATTAACGCAAAACACGTTAAATTGATGCACTTTTCTAAATTCACTCATAAGCTCCTTAGGGGCACAACAATATCCGGTGCGCCATCCCGTGTTATGAAATGTTTTCCCAAAAGAAGCCACCACAAAACTTCTGGACTTCAAATCGGGAAACAAGCATGCACTTTGGTGTTTTTTGCCATCGAAAACAATATGCTCATAGACCTCATCGCTCAACACAATAATATCGGTGCCTTCGGTTATGGCTTGTAATTGAAGCATATCATTTTCAGAAAAGGTCGTTCCAATGGGGTTTTGAGGGGTATTAACCACAATCATTTTAGTACGACTGTTAAGCTTTGATTTCACAGCATTCCAATCCACCTTAAATGATGGCGCTTCCAATTCGACTGATATCGGGATTCCGCCGTGTAATTCGATCGCCGGCTCATAGCAATCGTAGGCAGGATGAAAAATAATCACCTCATCTCCGGATTTTATAAATGCCAAAATGACACTAAAAATAGCTTGTGTAGCTCCGGCGGTAATTGTGATTTCCGTCTCCGGATGATAACTCGAATTATAAAGGATATTAAACTTGTTCGCAATGGCTTCTCTCAATCCCAAATGTCCTTGCATAGGGGCGTATTGGTTATAGCCGGAATGCATGGCGCTCGTCACTAAGTCGATGAGCTTTCGATCCATTTCAAAATCCGGGAAACCCTGGGATAAGTTTATAGCCCTGTGCTTTTTAGCCAAGGCACCCATTATGGTAAAAATAGTAGTTCCTACGTTGGGAAGTTTAGACGTATGCTGCATGGGTTAAAGATAGTGACTTCTTGTTAGAATTATAAGAATAGAATGCATTTGTCATTCTGAGTTTTTCATCGAAAAGCGTGAGAATCTGAGTAACATTTAGAAAGACCCGGTTCAGGTTTCAAAATTAAAAACTAAATCCCGAGTGCTTTAAGCAATTCCTGTTTATAGGTTCTACCAATGGGAATCTTATGCGCTCTAACGAAAACATTGTTTCCGGAGATTTTATCTACAAATTGACTGTTGATAATAAAGGATTTATGGACCTGAATGAATTGATCATCCGGAAGTTTAGCAATCCAATTTTTCAGGGAATCTATATAAGACAGTTTTTTGTTTTCTGTGACTACAGTAATATAGTTTCTATCAGATTCAATATATAAGATCGCGTTGAGCGTAAGTTTATGAAGTGTTTTATCCACATTCAAAAAAATGGTTTCTTCGGCACTTTCATCAACCGTTTCTTTAGATATTTCAATACGCGTTTTAGCCTTATTTATGGCTCTTAAAAACCGGTCGAAGGAAAAAGGCTTTACAAGATAGTCTACAATAGTATCGAGTTCAAAACTGCGCACCGCATAATCAGGGTAAGCGGTGGTCATAATGATTGCCGGTGGGTTTTTAACGGTTTTAATAAAATCTAACCCAGACATATCCGGCAGATTAATATCTAAGAAAACAACATCGATATCATGATGTCCATTCAAAAATGAATTCGCCTCAATAGCCGCTTTAAAGGTGTCCATCAAAGTAATTCCGGGTATTTTATTAATAAAACTCTTTAAAATTCTTTGAGCCGGAATTTCATCTTCAATGATTATACAATTCATAAATACCCTTTATTTTAAGTTTAGTTTTAAACGGACTTTAAACGTTTTAGCCTTTTCAATGCTAAAATCATACGTATTGTTATAAATAAGCTCCAATCGCTTTTCCAGATTTTGCAGACCTATTTTAAATGCTGTCGTACTTACTTTTTCTTTATCAAAATCGTTTTCACATACACACTCCAAAACACCATTTTCTACCTTAATATCAACAGAAATCAGGCTGTTTAAAGTACTATGCTTAAAAGCATTTTCAATGATGGTTATTAATAATAGTGGGGCAATTTTGTGGTGCATGGCATCGATACTTTTTTTGTACTGAATCTCTTTGACGCCTTCTGTTCTTAGCTTTTGAAATTTCATATAATTGTCAATAAACTGAATTTCTTTGTCTAAAGAAATCGTTTTAGCATTACTCTCATACAAGACATGCTTTAAGTTATCGGACAACATTAAAATCATCTCCGGGACCTCATTGGGTTTTTCTATGGCATAGGCATAGATCGTATTTAAATTATTAAATAATACATGTGGATTTATTTGAGATTTCAGGAATTTAAGTTCCATTTCCGTATGTTCTTTTTTTATGGCTTCGATCTCATCCTGCTTATCTATAAACCGGTATAGCATCCATATAAAAGAAAAGAATATCAAAGGCACTAAGGACTGCCACAGGTAATCACTTAAACACTTAAAAAGAGAACAACCGCATTGCGCAAAGGCATAACAATACAATTGTGTTCCTAAAAATGCAATAGTGGTAAACACTAAAACATAAACAACATATAATTTCTTTTTAACAAAAAAAGGTAAAAGTACCAGGTTATTAAAATATACGATAACCACCAATAGCGCAACATACTGAAGAAACGGATTGTCGGACCAATGATAGCTTGAAAACAGGAATAGAGATACAAAAACGAACAACATCCAAAAAAGAATGTGTACCAATACCTGCGAAATATGCTTGTTTATAACCTTCATTAGACTTCTGAAAAATAATCAGAATAGCCAGAACTATCAAAAGATATGTACGAAATTCAGTTTTGTAGTGACCAACGCCCAAATTGCTATTTGTAAACATGTTTATCACATTAATATTATTAATCAAGTCGTGCATCCATAATGTTAGCAATATATGTGTGTTCTCAATATTTTTGATGGAAATCAATCAATCACCTTTCATGAAACGAGCAGTCACGCTTTTCATCATCTTACTTAGCCTACATTCTGGTTTTTCCCAAACGCTAAACAACCAGATCATCGACAAAAAAGGCCATCCTGTTTTGCTTGGAGAAATTGACAAACAAGGCTTAACAGGAGGCACTTTTAATGCCTGGTTTTTAAAAAACCACGACGATTACTTAATCAACAAAAAGGTAGTAAACCGTATTAAAGATTCCCTAAATCAATACGACATCAAAGTGTTTTTGGGGACCTGGTGTGGCGATAGTAAACGTGAAGTTCCTCGGTTTTACAAAATTTTAGAGTCTGCTAAATTTGATGAAAAGCAACTCAAGGTATTTGCGGTAGACAGAACCGAAGATGCTTACAAACAAAGCCCCAGCGGTGAAGAAAAAGGATTAAATATCCATCGTGTTCCGACCTTTATTTTTTATAAAAACGGAAAGGAAGTCAATCGCATTGTGGAGCATCCTAAAGAAACTTTAGAACGTGATATCCTTAACATAATTTCTGAAAATAAATACACACCGAACTATGCGGTTGCTAATTATATGAACTACTTACTAAGTACAAGATCCATAGACAGTTTGAAGTTGGAGGAATCGATTTTAATACCAAGATTGTCTGAATTTGTAAAAGGCAGTAGAGAGCTAAACACCTATGGCTATGTGCTTTTACGCTCGAATCACATTGAAAAAGCACTTTATATTTTTGATTTAAACACCAAAATTTTTCCTTACAAATATAACGTCTATGATAGCTTGGGTGAGGCTCATTTTAAAGCTGAAAATCACTCGGAGGCTTTAAAAAGTTATTATAAAGTATTGAGCTTAAAACCTGATGACGAAAACGCCATAGCCATGATAGATAAAATTAAATCTCAAATAAAATAACTTCTAATGAACTACTCGAAGTGACATAGGAGATTCAAAGTTAATTACTAACTATTCTGTCGGTTCGAGTGGTTTTGATTTTTTCATCGAAATCGCCTGCCTGCCGGTAGGCAGGTATCGAGAACCAAATTCAGTCTTATCACATCCTCTCTCAAACAATTAAAACAGTATATTTTTAAAAAGTTCTCACAATAATTGTCATATTTTTAAAAGTCTTGTAACTAATACTATAGAAACAAGAACAAAATGTATGAGCAAGGAACTTGAAGATCTATTTCTAGAAGTACTTAAACAGAATAAGCAAAAACTATTCAGGATCTGTTCTGTGTACTCGAAAAATTCTGAGGATACCAAAGATCTTCTACAGGAGGTATTTATTAATATTTGGAAATCGTTACCTACGTTCAGGTCCAAATCCTCCATTGAAACCTGGATCTATAGAATTACACTCAATACCTGTCTTCGTTTTCGTTCGAATGCTATTAAAAAAAGAGGTCGTTTCATTTCCACGGATAACTTTAATGATCTTGGTGAACAAACTCAGGTTGAACACAGCAAGCAGAAAGAAAAACTAATACAACTTCGACATTGCATTGGTCAACTCAATAAAGCAGACAGAGCGGTCATTACCCTTTATTTAGAAAAATTGCCTTATAAAGAAATCTCTAGCATTACCGGTCTAACTGAAAATAATATAGCCGTAAAAATTAAACGTATAAAAAAGAAACTATTAATCTGCATAAATAAAACATCATGATAGAAGAAGACGAACTTATCCGTATCTGGCAGTCCTCCAGCAATCAGGACCGTATTAAATTTGAAACGTCTAAATTAATTTTAGACATGAAATCAAGTTTGGATCGTTTTCATAAGTCGGTAAAATATCGTGACTTAACTGAATTTTTAAATGCCATAATAATGATCCCTATTTTAATATATGTGATCTACGCCATTCCTTATACACTGACAAAAATTGCCGCTTTCTTACTAGTCCTGTTTTTAATTTATGTGGTTATTAAACTAAGAAGATTAAACAAGCATAAACCAAATACGTTAAGCGATTCCTATATGGACTATTTGTATCAATGTAAACACTATCTCAGTTTACAAAAAAAAATGCGCGAAACGGCGCCTTATTGGTATCTTTTACCACTTTTAATTTGTACAATTTTATTTACTACAAGCGTTATTTTGGGAAAAGATATTCCTCTGGAACAAATAACCTGGCCGCTAATAATAATGAGTGCTATTATCATTGGAGGTGCAATTTTTGTGTACCTTTATAATGCATGGATCATAAGAAAACAATATATCCCAAGATTAGAAAAAATGGAAGCGCTTATTAAAGCCATGGAGAGTTAATTCTTAAACAACAGCTTTTAAAAATTAAAACCTATGAATAAAATAGTATTATCGTTACTGGTCAGTTTTTATTTGATATCGGGTATCTCAACCGGACAGACTCATCATTCAGAAGACGCATTTAGCCTCGAGCAAACCAAAAAGACGCTGACAAAAGAAATCACTAAAATCCTGAAAGAGACCGGTACGCCTTCTATCTCATTATCACTTATTAAAGGCCATACCGTGGTTTGGTCTCAGGCTTTTGGATATGCTAATGTCAAGAAGCAGGTTCCGGCTACGCGTGCAACGATTTATAGCACAGGTTCAAATTTTAAATTTGTAACGGCAACAGCCATCATGCAATTGGCAGAAGCAGGAAAATTGAATATTGACGATCCTATAAACAAACACCTTGGAGAATCAACTATTAACGATCGCTCTGATGATGGAACTCCGGTAACCTTCAGGCACTTGTTAAGTCATCACTCCGGGTTAAACGGTCCCATTGAAATCATCCCAATATGGAACAGAAAGCTTCCTAAAAGCTTAGAAAACATTGCTTCTGAAATTACTACTGAAGAGCCCCCCGGCAAGAATTTCAAGTATTGTAATCATTGTTATGCTCTGGCCGGGTTAGCTATTGAAAACGTTTCCGGAATGTCATATCAGGATTATTTAATAAAATATATTCTAAAGCCACTTCAAATTACATCGGAAGGGCCGGTTATTCCAACACCTTCAATGGTTGAAGAATTAGCTTTGCCATACACCTTAAAAAACAACCAATCGGTTCCTGAACATCAGTCTCGTTTTGATGTATACCCCGCCGGTGACATCTATTTAACGAGTCCGGAAATGGCTAATTTCTATATTGCTCAACTCAATCAAGGATCGTTTGGTGATACCACCATTTTAACTTCAAAGTCCATTACGGAAATGCAAACAGCACAATTTGGGAGCACTTATGGTCTTGGTGTGGGTGTCATTAAGGACGGCAACAAAAAATATCTGCAACACACCGGTGGCGTTCCGGGATTTTCTACTTTTTTTAAATCTGAAACAAACTCCAAAACAGGAGTGTATATAGCTTCTAATGCAGGAAATGTCCAACGTATTTTAGGGGCCGTTGGAAATCTGGCTCTAAAACTTTTAAATGGTGACACCATTATTGAAGCACTTCCCTCTTTTAAGAAACAAGAATTTGAAGAAATAAAAGTGACCGAGACTATTTTGAGCAGGTATGTTGGGAAGTATCAATTAACACCACAGTTTTTCATTACCATCACCAATGAAGGCCATCAGCTTTACGGACAAGCAACGGGGCAGCCAAAATTTGAACTGTTTGCTTACGAAGAACAGAAATTCTTCTTAAAAGTTGTTGACGCCCAGATCGAGTTTCATATGGAAAATGGGGCTACGACCAGTCTTACTTTATTCCAAAACGGAATAATAAAAGGTAAAAAGATCGAATAAAATGTTTAATTTAATCTGATACCCTTTTTGAGAGTAATTTTGTTCTCTCCATTGATAATGGTCTCGATACATCACGCCATGGCGTGACACTCGACCTGACAATAGCGTTCTGAAGTTGAATATATTAGGAATCAAACAATATTCATCTTCTTTAAAAGAAAAGACGCATTCATGTTCTGGCAGACACCCTCTTTTAGTCTGTAGTCAAAATGAAGTTCATCATCAATAATTTCAGCATCGAAATAGTAGTTTTTAACATCATCAAGTTCCTTTTCGATCTCACATAAACTTAAATCGTGGGTTGCAATAATACCCGTAGCATTCGATGCTACCAGTTTTTCCACAAACTTCCGCGATCCAATGGCTTTATCGGTGCTGTTGGTACCTTTTAGAATTTCATCTAAAACAATAAAATAAGGTGCTTCCTGAATGGCATCAACGATATATTTTAAACGGGTTAACTCTGAAAAGAAATAGGAACTGTCATCCGTTAAAGAATCTGTTGTTCGCATGCTTGTTATAAGTTTCACCGGAGAATATGTACTGGCTTTAGCACAAACAGGCAAGCCGACATTAGCCATAACAATGTGCAAGGACACGGTTCTTAAAAAGGTACTTTTACCCGCCATATTAGCCCCGGTCACAATAAAAAACTGCTCATGCCCTATTTGCAGGTCACTATCGACGCGCTTGCCTTTATCCAACAATGGATGCCCTAATTGTTCCGATTTTATCACAGTGTCGTTTGAAACGATTTCAGGAAATACGAATTCAGGGTGATTAAAAGCAAATCCCCCCAGTGTGTTATAAGCATCAAAAAAGGATATGACTTCAAACCAATCGGCGACCTTATCTTTATGTCTTTTAATCCATTGTTCTATCCGGTAACTATTTTTTAAATCGGTTAAAAACAGGCCGTTTCCAAAGATAGCTCCAATAAGATTGTTGCGATTGTCTAAAGCATCTAAGGCCCGTGACAGTTCCTTAAAAACAGTAGAGGCTTTTTTATCCTTCGACTGAATTTGTTGTTGCTTTTGCTGCAACAATTCCGAAGTAAAATGTTCATTTTCTATACGATCCAAAAGGGATGCATATTGGCGAAAGGTACCTTTAACCTTATCGGTATTCGCAGATAATATATTTATTTTTTTAAGATAACCTCCGGTAATTCCCAATCCTGCAAGCAACCAAAAACCGATGAGCATTTCGCTTTCTAAAACTTTAAAAAATGTTAGCCCTGATATTACTATGGTCGCTATGGTAAATGCCAATGGCAACCAAGCCATTATCTTTGGTAAAAAGCCTTGGTAATTATGAAGCCAATGGATAATTACTTTGGCCGGGGTTTCAACGGTAACCAAGCTTGATGTGGCGGAATACTGTTGCCGCCATTTCGGTTTGGTGCTTAACTCCTTAATCGCCTCCTGACGTAAAACGATATCATCAATAGCATTAGACTTTAACAAATCGGCTAATGTTCGGGTACCCTCCTTAATAGTCGTCCTATTTATAAACTGAAAAAAAGAACCACGACCAAACAGATCGATATCTAAACTATAAAAATGATTAGGGTCTTGAAACACTAATCCTTGATCTCTTTGATGAAAATCTCCCGATGCAATGTTAATTTCTTCTTCGTTAATATCGGCCAGTGCTTTATTAAAATTGCGTCGTGCCTTTACATCGGTGTATTTTGAAAGCAAATAGGCGAATACAACAACACCAATAACACCTATCGAAAGGGCCATTTGCCAGTTCTGAAACATGATATAAATACCACAACTCGTAAGCACAAACACCAACAACCTTAGCATGCTCAAGGTCGTCATCCGCTTATAAAGTTTTTCGGCTTCAGAGGTATAGGTTTTTACGTGCTGTTTATAGTATGTTAAAGGGGTATTCATGAGTTGTGTTTAAAGCGTATAAAGAAACAAAAAAGCTCCGAAATAATTCAGAGCTTTTAATACGTATTTCAATTGTTTTTAATCTCTGCCTCCAAATACTTGAAGCGCCCAATATAATAATGTAGCCAGAGCACCGATAGCGGCAACCAAATAGGTTCTTGCAGCCCATTTTAAAGCATCTTCAGAACCTGCATATTCTTCCTGAGACACCATATTTTTATTTTTCAGCCAGGCTAAAGCACGATTACTGGCATCATATTCTACCGGTAAGGTGATAAAACTAAACAAGGTCGCAAAGCCCATCATAGCCACACCGGCAACGGCAACCCACCAGCCTAAACCAAGTCCGGCTGCACCACCAAGTACAAGACCACCAATAATTAACCATTGAGACATCCCCGATGACACACTCACGACAGGCACTAAAGTCGATCGCATTTGTAACCAGCTATAAGCCTTTGCATGTTGTACGGCATGACCACATTCGTGGGCTGCAACAGCGGCAGCGGCAGCGTTACGCTGATTGTAAACGGCCTCACTTAAATTAACCGTTTTATTTTTAGGATTATAATGATCCGTTAAACGACCCGGTGTTGAAATGACCTCAACATCATAAATACCATGGTCTGCTAACATTTTTTCAGCAATTTCAGCACCACTCATTCCGTTGCGCAATTGCACTTTAGAGTATTTTTCAAACTTCTTTTTTAAGGTATTGCTAACTAACCAACTCACCAAGGCAATAGCTCCTATTAATATATAATATCCAAACATTGTATTTTCTTTTTATTTAATTGATATGATAAATATAGCAATAATTGCACCAACTTCAATGTATGTAATTTTGTCAGTAAAACGAAATTATGATGAGATGGTAGAATGGTGAAAGGGAAAAACCACCTTGGCTTCTTTTTAACAGGGAGAAAGCTTTTTATGCTATGATTTTAAAATTACCTCTTATTGTACTTTATCTTGAAATAAATCAGCAAAAATGAAGATCCTATGGTGATCACATTAGCAGCAATCATGGAGGGACTATGGATATAAAACGCATAAATCAACCATAATATAATCCCGATTAAAAACATGCTCAACATGGGTAACGATAATCCGGAAACGTCTTTAGTATTCCAGGTTTTATAAACCTGAGGTAAAAAAGCAGCAGTGGTCAAAAACGCTGCCGTAAAACCTATGATTTCAATGTGGTCCATTTAGATAATGTATTTAAGACAGAATAGTTCTAACCACCTCGTCTCCTGTTTTTATGCTAAAACAGAATTCACTTCTCCTTTTCAAGGAGGAGAATTTATTTTTAGCCTACAATATTTACGATCCTTCCGGGAACAACAATCACCTTTTTAGGTTCTCGCCCTTGTAATTGTTCTTTAGTTTTCTCGTTCGCTAAAACTGCGGCTTCCACATCCTCCTTACTCATATCCAATGGCAACTCCATCGTAAACCGCGTTTTACCATTGAACGAGATAGGGTAATTTTTACTGCTTTCTACCATATGACTGGCTTCAAACTTTGGAAAATCTGCTGTTGAAATAGAGTTACTATTCCCTAATTTTTGCCATAACTCTTCTGCTATATGTGGAGCATAAGGTGATATTAAAATCAATAGTGGTTCTAAAATAGCCTTGCTGGTACATTTTTGAGCCGTTAACTCGTTAACCGCAATCATAAAGGTGGATACGGACGTATTGAATGAGAAGTTCTCGATGTCTTCTTCTACTTTTTTGATGGTTTTATGTAGTGTTTTTAGAGCTTCCTTCGTTGGTGTCTCGTCGGTAACATTAAAAACACCCTCCTGACCTCCCTCAAGGGAGGAGTGGTACAATTTCCACAGTTTTTTTAAGAAGGAGTGTACGCCGGTAATGCCCGCTGTATTCCATGGTTTGTATTGTTCTAGTGGCCCTAAAAACATTTCGTAAAGACGTAGACTGTCTGCGCCGTATTGCTCGCAGATGTTGTCCGGGTTGACAACGTTAAACCAACGTTTAGACATTTTTTCAACCTCTCTTCCCACAATATACTTTCCATCTTCCAATATAAACTTTGCATCTTCAAATTGCGGTTGCCATTTTTTAAGTGCTTCAATATCGATTTCATCTGAAGCATTAACCATATTGACGTCTATTCTGATTTCTTCAACATCATAATCCTTTTTCAATGCGTTAGAAACGTATTGATTCGTACCGGAAACACGATATACTATGGCACTAGTCCCCAAAATCATCCCTTGATTAATCAACTTTTTAGCGAACTCATCATGGTTTACATAACCTTTATCAAACATGAATTTTTGCCAAAAACGTGAATACAATAAATGTCCTGTGGCATGCTCACTACCTCCAATATAAAGATCGACTTGCTGCCAATAATCGATGGCTTCCTTAGAGAAAATTTCATCATCATTTCCCGGGTCCATATAACGATTAAAGTACTGAGAACTTCCTGCCCATCCCGGCATGGTGTTCAATTCTAAAGGAAACACCGTTTCGTTATCGATCAACTCATTACTGACTACTGCACACTGTTTTACATCCCAAGCCCAAACGGTTGCATTGCCTAATGGCGGTTCACCGGTTTCAGTGGGTAAGTACTTTTCAACTTCCGGTAACGCGATCGGAAGATGTTCGGTATCGATCATTTGTGGCATCCCATTCACATAATATACCGGAAATGGCTCTCCCCAATAACGCTGACGCGAAAACACGGCATCACGCAATCGGTAATTGGTTTTTCCTTTACCCTGACCAAGCTGTTCCAATTCGTAAATCACGCGTTTGGTTGCTTTTTTATAGCTCATCCCATTCAAGAAGTCGCTATTAGCAATAATGGTCTTTTCTTTATCGGCAAAGGCTTCTTCAGAAATATCAACGCCTTCAAAAATATTCGGAATCGGAATATTAAAATGTTTGGCGAAGGCATAGTCTCTTTCATCACCACAAGGCACCGACATCACGGCTCCTGTGCCATAACCAGCCAGCACGTAATCTCCAATCCAGATGGGAATTGGTGCTTTGGTAAACGGATGCTCCGCATAAGCCCCCGTAAAGGCACCTGAAATGGTTTTGACATCGGCCATTCTATCGCGTTCGCTACGCTTTGCTGTAACTTCAATATAGGCTTCAACCTCCGCTTTTTGTTCCGGGGTTGTAATTTGAGATACCAGTTCATGTTCCGGTGCTAAGGTCATGAACGACGCTCCGAAAATGGTATCAGGACGTGTTGTAAAGACATCTATCCCGCTTTCAAAATTTTTGCCTTCGTCCAAAATTTTGAAAGAAACGGATGCTCCTACAGATTTCCCAATCCAATTGCGCTGACTTTCCTTAAGAGAATCTGTCCAATCAATCGTCTCCAAGCCCTGAAGCAAACGTTCGGCATAGGCAGAAATACGCATGCTCCATTGGGTCATTTTTTTTCTGATCACCGGATGTCCACCGCGTTCGGAAACGCCGTTAACGATCTCATCATTGGCTAAAACAGTTCCTAATGCCGGGCACCAGTTCACCTCGGTTTCCGCCAAATAGGTCAGCCTGTATTGTAACAAGCGTTGTTGTTGTTCTTCAGAAGAAAATCCATTCCAGTCTTCAGCTGAAAAGGTTTCCGTATGATCATCACATGCGGCATTAACGTTCGCATTACCTTCAGCTTCAAAAATTTTTATCAAGTCTGAAATGTCTTCAGCTTTTTGTGTATCATGATTAAACCAGGATGTGAATAATTGGATAAAAATCCATTGGGTCCATTTATAATATTTAGGATCTGAAGTACGTACCTCACGAGACCAATCAAAGGAAAATCCTATTTGATCTAACTGGCGACGATAGGTTTTAATATTTTCAGCAGTAGTAATGGCCGGATGTTGCCCGGTTTGAATAGCGTATTGCTCGGCCGGTAATCCAAAGCTATCATAGCCCTGGGGGTGCAATACGTTAAACCCCTTATGACGTTTGTAACGTGCATAAATATCAGAAGCGATATAGCCTAGTGGATGCCCCACATGTAATCCGGCACCGCTTGGGTAAGGAAACATATCTAAGACATAGTACTTTGGTTTATCACCAGGCGCTTCGGCTTTAAAGGTTTTATGTTCTGCCCAATACTTTTGCCACTTGCTTTCAATTTCATTGAAATTGTACTTCATTATCATCGCTTTTAAGAAGTTGCAAATTTACGCTTTATCTATGAACTGAAAAACCTTTGGATTTAATTATATCGCGTTTCATTCCGAAATCATCACATTGTAAAATAATAGGTTTATTTTTGACTCAATTTTACTGAAACAAAAATCTTTTTTTTGACAAAAAACATCTATAAAGCACATACAGCATTACTAGGGGCTAATTTAATTTATGGTGTAAATTATATTATTGCCAAAGGGATTATGCCTGACAAAATAGGGCCTTCGGCATTTGTATTTATCCGTATTGTATGTGGCACCTTGTTGTTTTGGAGTTTTAAGTCTTTTATTAAAGAAAAGGTAGCCCGTAAAGATCTTTGGCGCCTTGCACTTTGTGGTTTATTGGGTTCAGCGGCCAATCAGTTATTGTTTTTTCATGGCATCAACCTGACATCCCCCATCGATGCGTCAATAATCATGACCACCACACCGGTTATCGTACTTATCTTTAGTGTTTTTCTTCTTAAAGAGCGGATTACCTCGAGAAAACTGTTGGGTATTACTATAGGAAGTATTGGCGCTATTGCTTTAATTTTATATGGTAATAGCTCAGGAGGCACCAGCTCCTTTCTTGGTAACTTATTTGTTTTTCTAAATGCCAGTTGTTACGGACTGTACCTGGTCGTCGCGAAACCACTTATGAAAAAATATAATGCGCTAACCGTGATTAGTTGGGTGTTTTTATTCGGACTCGTATTCATGTTGCCCTTGGGCTTACCGGATTTTATAGATACTAATTTTTCAGGGTTTGACTTAAACACTTATTTAGTCATTGGATTTGTGGTTGTATTCACCACATTTTTAGCTTACCTGTTTAATATTTATGCGCTTAACTATGTGTCGCCTTCGGTAAACAGTAGCTATATTTATTTACAACCCGCCATCAGTTTTATAATGGTTAGTATTTACGCTCATGTTTTGATGCAAGACCAATATGCAAATGACATTAATCTTGTAAAAATATGTTGTTGTTTGATGGTTATTGTTGGGGTTTATTTGTTGAGTAAGGCTTCCATGAAAAAGGCCTAACAACAATTCAATGGGATTGTGCGTTGTATGTATGGATAGCATTTGATTCATTAGTAATGGCCTTATAGGACACCCCTATTGTCCCCTCAAAGACATTCCTTTGAGATCAGCAAAATTGAAGGCTTCCTTTGATTTAAGTTCCAGGGTATGGTTCTTTTAAGAAGCCCATTTAAAACCAAAAGACTTAAATCTTTTGAAGTTTCTTTGCATATACTTTACTATTTTTACAGCATCAACGGCGCATTTTATGAGTTCATCATTCGAGAAACACCAAAAACGACGACTTATTTCCTCTTATTTTTCTGTGGTATTAAGTATTGCTTTGGTATTGTTTTTATTAGGCTTATTGGGCATGCTTATTCTTAATGCCAGCAAAGTTTCCGATCATTTTAAAGAACAAGTCGTGGTCACTATATACTTGAAAGAATCGGCTAAAGATATAGAAACCAAACAACTGGAAAAAAGTTTGGCTATGGCGGACTATGTCAAATCTACCGAATATGTTTCGAAAGAGCAGGCTGCCGAATTTATGAAAGCCGAAAACGGTGAAGATTTTATGGATTTTGTGGGCTATAATCCGTTACAAAACTCCATTGATGTGCATTTAAAAGCAGATTTCGTAACCTCTGAACATTTAGAAAAAATTTCGGAAGAAGCCTTATCTAAAAAATTTGTGGATGAAGTTACTTACGACAACGATCTGGTGAATCTCATGAACGACAATGTTAAAAAGATCAGTTTTTGGGTATTGGTTATTAGTGCCATTTTTACATTAATCGCCGTTTTGCTTATTAATAGTTCTATTCGATTAGCGGTATATTCCAAACGTTTTACCATTAAAACCATGCAAATGGTTGGCGCTACCAAACAGTTTATTAGACGCCCTTTTGTTTGGAAAAGTGTGCGATTAGGAATGATTGGAGCCATTTTAGCCCTAATAGGCATGGCCATTGTTTTATATTACCTCAACCAAACGTTTAGTGAGTTAGAGTTGTTAGGCAATCCTGTTTTAATGGTTTTCTTATTTGTCTTTATCTTTGCTTTAGGTGTTGTTATTACTTGGGTAAGCACACATTTTGCAACACAACGTTTTTTAAATTTGAAAACAGATCAGTTGTATTATTAGATAATTTATAATAGTCTTAACGACATTATTTAATTAAATCCGTTAATTTGCGTATCTATTTATAAACATTATGGGAGAGAAAAAACGAAAAGAAACCGCAAAACCAATATTTGTATTTGGAAGGAAAAACTATAAATTCATGTTTATTGGTTTAGCTTGTATTGCACTAGGTTTTATTTTAATGTCCGGCGGTGGAAGCGATGATCCTAATGTTTTTAACCCTGAGATTTTTAATTTCCGTCGCATTCGCTTAGCACCGATGTTGATTTTGATTGGTTTTGGCATCCAGGTGTACGCTATTTTGTTGAATCCGGAGGATGCAAATAACAAATCTTAAATTCTAAAATCCAAACAGCAAATTCCAATTTGTATTTTAATATTTTTGCCTCATGGATATTATAGACGCAATCATTCTTGGAATTATCCAAGGTTTTACCGAATTTTTACCTGTATCATCAAGTGGTCATTTAGAACTTGGGAAAGCTCTTTTAGGTGATGAATCTGTTCCTGAAGAAAGTTTGTTATTCACAGTGATTTTGCACTTTGCTACCGCTTTAAGCACCATAGTTGTTTTTAGAAAAGATATTTTAAACATTTTAAAAAGCATGCTTAAGTTTGAATGGAATGAAGACCTGCAATTTGCATTAAAAATTATCGTTTCAATGATTCCGGCTGCAGTAATTGGATTTACCTACGAATCGCAATTTGCCGAATTATTTGGAGGAAACATTAAACTTGTGGGCTTCATGCTTATTATAACAGCACTTTTACTTTATTTGGCTGACAAGGCTCAGAACACCGACAAAAAAGTGTCTTTCAGAAATGCCTTTGTTATAGGAATCTCTCAGGCTATTGCCATGCTTCCCGGGATTTCGCGTTCGGGAGCGACGATATCAACATCGGTATTGTTAGGTAATGATAAAACCAAAGCTGCACGATTTTCATTTTTAATGGTGGTACCACTCATATTTGGTAAAATTGCTAAAGATTTTTTAAACGGTGCTATTTCTATGGAAAATCAGAATTTCACGATATTATCCGTTGGTTTTATGGCGGCCTTTGTTTCCGGATTATTCGCTTGTACCTGGATGATCACTTTAGTAAAAAAGAGCAAGCTCTCCTATTTTGCCATCTATTGTGTTATTGTTGGGGCTATCGCTATTCTATTTTCTTTATTAAACACCTAGTGTTTGGTCCCGTGTTTTTGAGAAACGAAAAGAAAAAGCTTAATACTTAAACAGGTTCTCGATACCTGCCTACCGGAAGGCAGGCAATCCCGACTTAGGTCGGAATCACTCGAACAGACATCGTGGGCAATCTCAACTTTAGTATACTGTTGTCAGGTCGAGTGTTTTTTGAGGAACGAAAAAAATGTATCGAGACCTCATTAAAGTCGAGAAGTTTTTAGTAAAAATCCATTCATTTTCAATTCATAAATCCTAGATTTGACCTTCAAACATAAATAATTATCAATAACCTTATGCTAACCAAAGACGACTACCTTTCCGGGCAAGTACTTCTCATTGATAAGCCGCTCCACTGGACCTCATTTCAAGTGGTTAATAAACTGCGTTGGGAAATCCGTCAGGCCTTCAACATTAAAAAAATAAAAGTTGGTCACGCCGGAACTTTAGATCCTTTAGCCACCGGTTTACTGGTGATCTGTACGGGAAAAATGACCAAGCAGATCGATACCTTTCAAGGACAGATCAAGGAATATACAGGCACTTTTGTTTTGGGAAGCACAACGCCATCTTTTGATCTTGAAACCGATATCAATCAGACTTTTCCAACCGATTATATTTCTGACGCTTTAATTCATGATACCACCAAACAATTTATTGGAGACATTCAACAATATCCACCGGTTTTTTCAGCTATAAAAAAGGATGGAAAACGGTTATACAAATTCGCCCGGGCCGGTGAAAATGTGGAGATTAAACCGCGAACTGTACATATTCAGGAGTTCGAAATCACCCACATTAATGGCTTAGAGGTTAACTTCCGCGTGGTTTGTAGTAAAGGCACCTACATCCGTTCTTTGGCCAACGATTTTGGAAAAGCCTTAGGTTCAGGAGCGCATTTATCGACACTTCGACGTACAAAAATTGGTGATTTTAGCGTTAGTACAGCGAGTTCCATCGAGGACTTCATTAGGTCATTAAAAGACTAAATCGCATATTTTTACGTATATTCATTATATAATTGCTATAAATTAACAAAGATTTGCGCCTAACAGATCAACATAAAGCCCTACTTATCACGTTCTTTTTATCGGGAACGGTGGTACTCTCTGTTTTTAATTTAAGTCTGAATCAGAAAGACATCGGTATTGCCGAAACCTTTTATGATATTGAAGCTGAAGAGGAACTTACCGAAGAGGAGCTGAAAGTTCTGGAAGCTATTGAACGACTTAATGGCAGTAAGGCCGAAACGAACAAGGCCTTCAATGAAACTAAAAAGAATTCTCATTTTGCGGAAGCTTATAAACCCATAGCACCACCGGAAGATTATGTGCCTAAAAGCCCCAGTGATTCAGAATCTGCTGAAAAATACGCTAAGGTTTATGAGAGTGAAGATGATTCCCGATTAAACTCCGACGAATTATCGTCTTTCAGCAAGGTCAATGATCTTTTGAAAAAACAAAATGACGATAGTAATAATACCAAAAGTACGATGAGTTATTCTTTGGTGGATCGCAAACTTTTAAACAACCCCACGCCTATTTATTTATGCGAAACCGGCGGGAAAATTGTGGTCAACATCACGGTAAATAATAGTGGCGAAGTGACCGATGCTTATATCAATTCATCTTCCACCTCCAATAATGAGTGCCTAACACAACATGCTCTGGAATATGCGCAACAAGCTATATTTAATTCGGCATCTAAAACTTCTCAATTAGGATCGATCACCTTTTTGTTTATAGGCAAACACTAGGTTGTAATTCGCAGAGCATTTCAGTAACGTCTTTAATGACATTTTGTCCTTTATCCTGATTGTACCAATGTTGCAGATCCTCTTTAAACTCAGGGGTTAGTTTACCAAACATGGCTTTGTACTGATTCACTAATTGTGTGGCTTTACTCGGTCTTGGCCCGTAGGTATTTATAACCTGTCCCGTTTCATTATCCAACATAATCACTTTAGGGATGGCTCTGTTTCCGTTGGTTAAAAAGGCATCCATAAGTTCGGGGTTTTCATCGCGTAACACCACTTTAAAATCAATGCTCTCATTTAGCGCAGCAACCTTGTGCAATGCAGGCATTACATGAGCCGCATCACCACACCAACTTTCAGTGATTACCAACCAGGTTACAGACTCAGTAAAGGCTTTTACTTTTTGCTGAGCTTCTTCAGAAATTTTTATGGTTTTGTCCCAACGCTTCATACGTCGGTCGTTAAGCTTCGTATAATTGGCTAAGGCTTCAGTATGTTCTAAACCTGTAGTCGCATTATTTTCAGCTAATTGTTTAACCAAATCTCTATACTCCTGATAAGAGATGCTTTTTTCTAAGCTATTTTTTATAATTGAATTCATCTGTTAAATTCTATTGTTTTTATCGGTTAGATGTAATTCGCCATCAAACATTTTGGTTATTATCCATTATTTGGTATGGCTTATTTCATCGTTTTATTTTTTGACGATACAAATTTAGTATCTTGACATTTGAATTTAGATGATATTTGTCATACTTTGTATTTAAAACTTACGGGCTTTAAATCACTGTTTTATATACACCTATAACTTTTAACTATAATGAATAAACACAGATGCGATTGGTGCGTTGGCGACCCTTTATACGAAGCTTATCACGATGAAGAATGGGGTGTTCCCGTTTATGATGACGCCACCCTTTTTGAATTCTTAATTTTAGAAACCTTCCAGGCGGGATTAAGCTGGATCACGGTTTTACGCAAACGTGAGAACTTTAGAAAAGCCTTTGATGGTTTTGATTATAAAAAGATCGCCAACTACAAGCAGGATAAAATTGATACGCTATTGCAGGACGCCGGTATTATCCGTAATAAACTGAAGGTCCATGCAACCGTTTCGAATGCGCAGGCCTTTATGGAAATTCAAAAAGAATTCGGAAGTTTTAGCACATACATCTGGGGCTTTGTGGATGGGAAACCTATTAAAAATCAATGTAAAACCATGCTGGATGTCCCTGCTACAACAACCATTTCGGACGCCTTGAGTAAAGACTTAAAAAAGCGCGGATTTAAGTTTGTGGGTTCTACCGTGGTTTATGCCCATATGCAGGCTACGGGTATGGTTAATGACCATGTACAGCGTTGTTTTAGGTATGAGGAAGTTTGACAATAATGTCGTGTATGAGTTTCAATCAGCTTTTAGATTTCGCTTGCGCAACATTTTACAATGAGTTTTAACAATTTCAGAATGATGCGGTCTATCTTTTTTCAGCATATCCGAACTTTTCAAAATTCTTAGGAAACACATTCGTAATTTCCAGCTTGTTTGAAGTTATGGTTGGTTTAATTTTAATGACCTTAGTTTTATCATCTATCATAACTTCGTGTTCGCTACGCATATTTACCAGGTCAATGTGTAAAACTTTAAAATGGTGTTTCCCTTTTTCAAGATGAATGATAACATATTCACTGGGTCTGATTTGCCCTAAGGGCTTAGCATCTAACCAAATATTTAATCTTGCCGTATTGTCCATTTTGTGCAAAATATTTGCACCATTATAAATCAAAACATCACCACTGCCTAAATCGTCTAACGCGATATTTTCCAAATCAGTTTTTATAAAATTATATTTGGATGCGATTGGTTTTAATCCACAAGACGTTAAAAGCATAAAAGCAAATACCGTAACAATTGTTTTAAGGTTTTTCATTCCTGTATTTTTTCAGTTCAAACAGTCGGGTAAAATTATCCTCATTTATAAAACTTCCGCTCATCCACCTTAATCGTTGTCAATTCCACCGTATGCCCATCCGGGTCTTTGGTATATATGGAATCAAAATAATAATGATCCTGAATGTCGAAATCCAAATTCAGTGCTTCGTACTTCCTTTTGGCCTTTTCAAAATTTGCTTTCGTAACATTAAATGCGAAGTGATGGATCTTTACGTTTCGAGAGTTGTTGTCGCATTCAGCATCATTCAAATTGGCAGGAAATAAGGCGATCCCTGATTTTCCGGACAACATAAAAATAGGAAAGTCTCCCCACTCCGGAAGTTGATATCGTTTTAAGCCTAAAACCTTTTGATACCACGCCACCGAGGCCTCTAAATCCTTTACCCGAATAGCGACGTGGTCTAAAAATTCCAGCTTGATGTCATGGGACTCTTTATGCATTCCTATCTATAATGGCAAGTCGTGATTTGTTGTTTGTACTAAGATAGGAAAAAGGTTGAGAATGCCGTTATGGTAACATCATAATTGAGATTCTGTTAGGATTTAATTCGCCGCCCTATACCCATTATTAATTCGGGAAGTCTCTAATGATAATTCTTTCATTAACTGAATGATCAACGCCCAATTGGCCACATCCACCTGGTGGTCTTTAAAGAAGGTTTTATCAACCAGAAAGGGGGTGATTTCCACTTTAGAAAATCCGGCGACTTTCGTTTCATAGGTCATCACTTCTTTGTCAAGATAACTTACGGCATGCCTGGCACTGACTTTCCCGATGCCCATTTTTGTTGAAAACCGGAAGCTAAAAGGTTGCTGAAAATAATCTACCTTAGAGTCGTAAACCGCCTTTAAACCCTTTATACGTCCGGTAAGGTCGATATAACCACGTTGTCCGTCTTTATTTTTAATATGAATTTCATAACCCCGATCTGTCATTAAAGGCACCAGTACAGACATCAATTCTTTGTTTGAATTAAAAATCTTTACCGATTTTACGGCAGCACTTTTATTTTCAAAGCGGTCGTAATAGGCGATGGTAGTGTTATCTGAATCTAATACTTTCATATAGGCATCTTCATCGAAGGCGACATTGTCCAGATGAATGGCGATAGTATTTTCAGTGTTATTGTTTGATTCGTTTTTTTGGGCATAGCCCGTTTGAATAACTAGCATGAATAGCATCACATAGCCTATTGTTTTCGTTTTCATGATTGAAGTTTTTGTTTGTTATGTTCTGGAATAGATGCAAAGATTGTACCAAGATGTGAACAACACTTCATGCACACACAATCACAAAAAACCACTTATTACTTCTCCCCTTTCCTCTATGCTTTCTTTTATTCTTTTTTGTACTTTTGGAGTGCAAACTCTATTTTATATTATTAACTATGGTGCAATTCATGAAATTACGTCTAAAACAGAAGATTCTGGAGAGGCATACGGGTGTAAGTCCCGAGACCTATTCAAAGCACCGCTTTAATGGAGTTTGCAGTGACCTCTCCTCTTTTTATTCATTTAACGCATTTTATTATGCAAACTCCAAATGGTCAAAACAAATTTGACAACAAACCTTCCTTACAACACGTAGAACAAGAGTTTATCGAAAACCTCAGGCTTCATGGCATTGACCAGATAGCGACGTCGCTCCAAATGATTCACGATATGGCACTTTATCATTCCGATTGCTCCATTAATGATCGTGAAAAAATTGCGCTTTATGATTTGAAGGTACTTTGGGAGGGGGTTTTGGGGTTGGAGGGTTAAACTATTTGAGGTTCTAGTACCACGGGAAGGGATTCGCTGGAGCGGAAGGGCACTCGTTACAAACGAACGCCAGCAGGGTGTAGAGCAAGCAAAAAAATTATCAATATGGTAATTAACTTAATAATTCCAGCAATCTGAAAGCCCTTAGTTAAATCAGATGATATTTTTTTCTTCATTGGCGATTTAATGCTAACGTTTTGTCAATATGAGGAGGCTGGGTTTTCGGAGCCACCAACTTATCGGTCGGTTATAATTTTTATTAATGGACAAACTTTTCGCAAACCACTTATCCCCAGCTTACTTATATTGGCTGTTAGCGGCTGGCATATACTTCAAGAAAACAAGACTTTTGTTTGTTTCCTTTGACAAAGTATAAATTTCATAGACATCCTATTCTTTATCAAGTTTTTAATCGGCTTGCTTTTTCCAATCGGTGTTTTATTAATTCTTTTTCACTTTTCTTATTGACAAATCCAATTGCAATATTTAAGTATTCTATTTCTTTTTCAACGTTATTATTCATATGGTATAGTTCAGCTAACAAACAGAAATAGTGGTGGTTGTTTTTCAACTCTAGTTTATGTGCCTCTTGAATAGCTTCGACAATTGAATTTGCCCGTGCAAGGGCATATGTCCGATTCATAGCAATAATAGGTGAATATTCTATTGTTAGCAATTTATTATATAACTGTAATATATTATTCCATTTCCCATTATTATCTCTTGTGTGCCAATAAGCGATTGCTGCTTCAAGATGATATTTGCTAACAATATTTCCCTCAGCGGATAGTTTAAGGTATTTCGTACCCTTTTGAATTAGTGCTGAATTCCATTTGCTTTTATCCTGTTCATGATACAGCAGATCACCCTTTTCTCCTGAAATCCTAGCATCTAATCTAGAAGTATGAAAACACATTAAGGCAATTAATGCATGTATTTTTTGCTTTGGAAAGATTTTGTGCTCAGATAAGAAAATACTAAGTCGCATGGCCTCCCAGCATATTTCATGTCGGATATTATCTTCATTAACACTGCTATAATAACCCTCATTAAATATTAGATAGATGACTCTTAACACGTTGTCAAGTCTTGTAACATATTGGTTTAGTGTAAGATTTGTCTCAACTCTATTTCGCTCTTTAATTGTTTTTTTGGCTCTGTATAATTTTTTGTTTATGGTTTCTTTATTTGATAAAAGTGCCATCGCAATCTCTTCAATACTAAAACCACACAAAATTCTTAAAGCAAGGCAAATCTGGGATCCGTCATTAAGTTCATTGTCGCAGAGCACAAACATCATGTGAAGCTGGCTGTCTTCAATTATTTTATCAGTAATTTCTATCTCGCCAATTTGCTGAGTTCTTGCTTCTAATTCAGGAGTGATTTTTTCCATAAAGGTCTTCTTCCTCCTGAAATGTTCAAACATTAAATTCTGTGCTACCTTTCTAAGCCAGGCTTTGGGATATTCGGGAATCCCTTTATAAGACCAGGTTTTCATTGCTCTTAAAAATGTGTCGGATACAATGTCTTCCGCTAATTCCAAATCTTTTAATCCATAATAGCTACTGAGTACAGCAATTAAATTGCTGTACTCAGATTTAAAAATATCAGAAAGTAGCTTGTTATCCATTTAACCAAATTCTCAAGTTAATACCATTTATGCATTAAAATTACCGTAATAAAGCGTTCTTTTTTCCCTTCTATTTCAGAATAAAAAGAAACCGTAACTACGGCTATGCTTTAGTTTTCTTCTTCATATAAAGAAAAAAATCTCCACTTTCTTTTACGGTAACTTCAAAACACAAATGGTGTAATCGGAATACTACATTCCATCAAAAACCATAATATCTCTGACTTCTACTTTACCACCGCTACTTAATGCCGGACAACCATTACCAAGTTTGATGGCTTCTTCAATGGAGCCAGCTGATACAATAATAAAACCTCCAACAATTTCTTTCAGTTCTGCGTATGGTCCATCTGTAATAGTTCCATTGGCATGCATCGTTTTTCCTTCAAAGCCCAGAGCTTCTCCTGGATTTTTTAGTTTGCCTTGTGCGCCAATACTTCCCATCCAATCTTGCCAGGCTTTTACTTCTTCTTCTATTTGTTCTGGGGTAGGATTAAAATCAGGATTGGGCTCGCTGTGAAATAACATCATAAAATCTTTCATGTCTTTTGTCTTTAATGAATAAATATTAAACTTTTATATCTATAATGATTTAAAACTTAGAAATTGGACAACAATCTGATTTTTTCTCCTCGCTAGCGCTCGACTGTGTCGGGTGCCGCACACGCATTGTAAAGTTCAAAATATTGTGTGCACTCGTTACAAACTAGCGCCAGCAGGGGGGAAAATCCTTCGGATTTTCCGAGTAGGCACAGACCAAGCAATTATTTTCAGCCATTGTTGTGGGCAGTTCTTTATATTAGTTTTATTGATTTTTTAAATTCTTCAAACTCTATGCTAGCAAGTTGATTTTGAGCTTTTGATTGATGGCAATTAAAGTCGTAATAAAATCCATTATGTTCTGATTTTAAGACTTTTAACTCGACTTTCAATGGCTCATTTATTTCTATATGCTCAAATAAATACTCAGCGTCATATTCATAAAATTTACAATTACTAATGAAATAAGGTTTGTACTTTTTTATCACTTTAAAATCTTTTAAAATCATAGAAGTTCCAAATTCCGACATTTCCATTAATTCTTCGAAAGTTTCGTGTCCTAAATCTTCGAGTTCTTCTTTTGGTGTTATATTTAAAGTAATTGTTGGTGAGAAAACACCTTTATACTCAGGTTTGTCCTCATAATATTTGGTAGCAATACAAATAGGGTCTCCCAATTCCTCCCATATTTCTTCTTGCGAATCTTCTAGTCCTTCTCCAATTATTTGTTCGCTTTTAATTTTTCCAAAGTCTTTAACAGAAATGAATCCCCAGTTTTTCGGTTTATGGAATAGTATTCCCAGTTTCTTATTTACATAAACATTATCATTTATGACAACAGCATTTAAAGGGTCAACAGTAAGTCCTACCAATGCAAGACTTGATAATTTTATAAACTGTCTTCTTCCTATTCCCATAGTTTTCTTAATTGCCTAAACGGTCTTGTATATGAAAAGTAGCGCATTTTAAGCACTAATTTTTCGGTTTTACAATGACTTATAATTTATTCATTTTCTTTTGATTAAGCGATTAAACCGCTATTTTTTATATACGTTGTTGCCATTTCGTTGTTTACGCAAAGTTTAATTAAGACTATTGAGTTTATTTGATTTCTTTATTCTCCAGCTTTTCTAATTTTTCTTTTAATGTTTTATTTCCTCTAATTTTAAGTCCATTTTTGAATTCTTTAATTGCATTTAAAGTATCAGATTGAAATAGGTAATAATCTCCCATAGATTCATATACATTAGCGCTTTTTGGATAATTTTTAAGATTTAAATTCAATAAGGCATATGCCTTTTCAGGCATCTCATTACGTATAAATGAATTGCCGATTGAGTTAATAAAATTTTCAGGTGGAGTTACTTTGTAACCAAAGTGGTCAGTAATATTTGCATAGTGAGAATTAATTAAATTCAGTATCTCCTGGGCAGTTAACGTTGAATTCTCAGAAAAGAAATCATTTACACCATTTAATTTATACCATTGAAAAAGAAACCTAAGTGCATCATATTCAGTAATAAGTGGCACACTCCCATGGTCATCATTATTATAGTATTTCCATTTAAATAATAGTTTATTATCTTTTTTTGAGTCAAGGGAGTTAACAAATTGTAATATTGACTTGATATGAGCTGTGAAGTAAGTATCGGGAGTACTCTCTTTTTGGACTTTGTTAATATCCATTCCAGCTTCCATTGTATTCGCTACACCAACATAAAGTGCTCTATTCTCAAATTTATTTGTCGATAAAATTGAATCCGCAACATTTAAAAGAGCACGATTGTCCCACCATAGACTTGGGTCTATTGCTACATAGTTATTAAAAAGCTCTTTTCTATTTACGAGAGAATTGATAACACTTAAACCCCCAAAAGAATGCCCCACAAAAGTTTTGTAAGTAGTTGCAGGATATGTTTTCTCTATGTGTGGAATTAATTCCTTTTCAATAAAATCAAGAAATTTGTTTCCACCACCAGATGGATATAGAATACTATCTCCAAACATAGGATCAACATCTACTTTTGTAGGTGTCATATCTAGAGACCTATTTGTATTAGCTATACCAACAATAATCATTTCTGGGACAATCATATTACCGCTTAAATGTTCAATAATTCCAGTTACAGAATTAAAATTTGAAGGTCCATCTAATAAGTATAATACTGGGTATTTAGTTTTGTACGAAGAACTGTCTTTTGCGCTTTCTGGTATATGTATCCATAATTCACGAGATTCGTCTAAGATTTTAGAGTAAATGCTATCCAGTTGCCCAATGACTATTTGAGTTTTTTTACTTTCAATATCTACAGGTTTTTCTTTCTGTTTACAACTAATAAAACTGATAATAATAAACACAAATAGTAAAAGGTTTTTCATAATTGTAATTGGTTACTCGGTTTTCCCACAATGAATGGCAACAATTAAATAAACACACTGGTGTGTTTATTTTTACTATATATACACTCAAATATACAACAATACTCGCAAGCCAATAAATACGAACTTCTACACCCTATCCTTAACCGGAATAACAAACTTTAACCCCGACCAAATGTCGTTCACAGCACATACTTTGATGTCCACCAACCCGTTTTTTAGTCCTATCTCGCGTATGATGTTTTCGTCTACGTCGGTCACTACCTTCGATGCTTTTTTGGGCCAGGAGATCCAGAGCATACCGTTTTGTACGAGGCCTTGTTTCAGTTGTGGCATGTCCTTTTTGAGTTCGCTAGCGCTTTTGGTGAAGTAGTGTATAAAGTCCTTTTTTAGTTTGGAGTCTTTCGTGAAATTTAAGTCTACAGGCAGGTCTTTAAATAGTGCATAATACCCTTCGGGTTCGTTGATTATTTGAAGTGTAAACCCTTCTTTAATGCCTAGTTTTTTGGCTAGTGGGGTTCGGGAGTAGCCGGATGTGGTCATGTTGATTTGTTTAATCTTTTTACTGAAACCACGCTAAGGGATTTGCGTTGGAGCAATACTGCAATCAAAAGATAATTAAATAAGATTAAATCTCCTTATCGGAAATTCAGCCACAATAAATTATATACGGCTTAGCAAATCCTTTTTCATATTTTAATCAATTCCTAAATCGTTCGTAAAGAAATGATGTAATTCAATTTCACTAACAGGAACTCCAATTCTATCTTCTGTAATTCCGCAAATAATGCGTTCAATCTCATATTTACTAGAAATATTTTCAATAGAAATTAGTTTTTCGTAATTCATGGAAATTATCCAATCCGTGAATTTTCTCAACGTGTTTTCTGCAACAGGCTCAGTTCGATCAAAAACTTTGAAGCCTAAAAACTTAACTTCTTTATTCAAAGTTTTGTCTAAATCTAAATCAACTAAATCAGGAATTTTTAGTCCAATTCTAATTTCTAATCGGGTCCAGTCATTTTCTAAATCCGTTTCGCTTAACAATTCGGACATTTTAGTAGTTGGTGTGATATTCCGTTTTTCATTTCCAAACTGTTCAAACGCTTTCCTTAGTCGATAGAATACTATTTGAGATAAACACTTTTCATTCGGTTTAAGTTTTATTTTTTCAAATACAGAATCAGCCATTTTTTGAACAGTATAGATTTGTTCACATTCAGCATCTGGAATTGCAATTCCAAATTTGTCTTCTATTGCCATTACTAATTCTACTGAATCCAATCCCATTTCCAATGTTTCTTAAATGTTTACCAACTAGAAAACAAACACAATTAATAGTGTTCATTCCTCTTTCAAATATAACTTATTCCTAATAATTATTTAGTGTTTCTTTATGGTCTCAATGTTGATCGATCCCTCGAAGATATTCGCGGGGTAACTGCGCATTATTACGATCAAAATTTTCAGCAGAAAAAAAGGAATCACTCATAGTCATTCCTTTTTTAACGAATTAGTCACTCTAATAGAGGTTGGTTACGCCTTCTCTTTTATGTTTTTATCGGTACGTCCATTGCTATACAAGCCTTGTAAAGCGGTGATGGTCTTCCCTTCCGCTAAAAACCGGACTCTAAAGCTATCAAGTCCTTTAAGAATAAAGGCATTATTGCCGTAAGGCAGCAATTCATACTTTGTGCCGCTATCACGTTGATAGTAGAGTTTACCTTTTTCGAAGGTCACCTTACGAGGCCCATAAATACCCGCAAAAGACTTTAAGGTTTTAGCATCCAGAGTTACCGGGTTGGTTTTGAGGTTAAGTGCGGCGATGGGCCATTCGTAGAATGCTTTCATATCGTTGTCCTTAGCACTTTCTACAAGGGCTTCCAAAGCGTTCTTATAGGCAATATCTAAAGCATTTGCTGCAGACGTCTCAATATGCGGGCTCACACCGGTGCCTTCCCAATTGGTATTGGTGATGGGGTTAATGGCTCTGCCTGTAGGTACCCAAACCATAAATCGGTCGGTTGCCACAACAGAACCTCCGGGATGTGCACCACCGCCAGTGGTTTCCCCGACAAGTGTAGCGCGTTCAAGGTTTTTTAAATTATAGCTGAACTCTTCCGCTGCGGAAAAGGTACTCCCACTGGTTAACACATAAACGGGGGTATCCGGACTGCGTTTACCGCTGACATGCGGTAAGGTCCAGGTTTGCGAATGGCTATCTGTTGGACGCCAATAGAAATTGTTCAAATGTACCGGATCACTTTCAAAGAGGTAACTGCTTATGAGTTGGATCATGGCCGGACTTCCCCCGCCATTATTTCGAAGATCAATAATAATGGCATCCGCATGGCTTAAAAAGTTCATGGCAGACACCGCCGTCTCTCCGGCATATTCTACATTAGAAAAACTTCGAAGATCCAAATAACCAATATTCCCGGCCATAAGTTTTACTTCCTTAAAACCGAAATTACTACGCTGTAAGCTTTTGATATATCGATTTAAATAGGCGATACTATCTTCTGCCGTAACCTGTTGTTGTTGCTCGGCGATGCGATCCGGTGCGAAGGTGACCCGAATATGTTTATCCTTACTGATCGCTCGGAGATCTGCCGTTAGCATGGTGGCAAATTCCTGAGGGTCTGTTATGGACTGATAATCGCCCTTCTCAAGTTTCGACACCATACTTGAGGCCATCTTCTCGGCAACCTCCGGAAAAATATAGTTGCCTTTAAGTTTACTGCCAATAGAATCGACAACGGTTTGTTGCTCTTTAACGGTTAATCGCGCTACACTTTCCTGTGCAGACAGTCGAGCGGTTAGTAGCATTAAGATTGGAACCGCCAGGGCGGTTAATTTGATTATAGCATTCATAGGATTATATATTTTCACAATTGGTTTTGATTTTACTCAAAATGATTTCCAATTGCTTGAGTTCGTTTTTTGTGATGCCTTTTAATGATGAATTTCGGTTATGATGAATAATGGGTGGCAGGGTTTCTAATACGCCCTTGCCTTTGTTCGTGATTTCTATTTTGTGCCGCCTCCGGTCTTCAGGATTCAAAGCCCGTTCCAGATATTTTTTCTGAACCATGGTATCGATCATTCGCGTCATGGAAGCATTGTCTTTAAATACCAATTCTGCGATTTCCTTCTGGGAAAGGTCTGGGTGTTCATTCAGAAAGAGGAGCACCATCCCCTGATCGATGGTCATATCTTCTATTTGTTCTGAAATGTTTTTCTGCGCAAATTTCCGATAGGCCTTGATGGTGCTTTCGATGGTGTGAAATATGGTTTCCGACGGCAGAGGCAGATTCATTATTAATGTATTTGATACAAATATAATTGATATATCAAATATTTTAAAATTGTTTAACTTTTTTTAACTTTTGGATTCTTTATTTTACATGCATATGCGGTTATGAATTTTGATAAAAGTATAGTTTATTAATTATCAATGCTCCAATTAAAGTTTAAAGCATTGCATTTTGGACATAAAACGTATTCCTCCTCGAGATAATCAACCTTACATCGATTGCACTTTCCATACTTTTTGTTGATATGCATAAGCGAAAACTTGGCATCAATACTTCTAATATCGTATAATGATTCTAGTTTCTCGATTAATTCACCAAGCTTATTATTTGCCTTTAATCCGGACAATACCCTTTTTTCTTGCTGCGTAAAATCAGGAACTTCGTATTCATCGTTGGAACATCTCGGACACTTTTTTTTCATCTATTTCTTCAATAGCACACGCATTTTAGTATTAAATACGGTGGTTATTTTTTCCCATTTCAAATCAGTTTCGTCAATAGTGCAATCTCCTCCTAAATAGACTACAGCAACTTTCTTGTTTGCGATGGTATCCATTCCAACACCATAAACCGGAGCAATCCCATCTGTGGTTTTCAACAATGTATACCTATTTGATTCGTATAATTTTGTCGAAATATTTTCAACTCTTTTTTTTAATTCAATGGTTTCTTTTTTAGTTAATTCCAATTCCTTACTATTGACGAATGGAAGTATACAAGAGGAAATTGTATTTAATTCCGATTTGAGTTTCTTTTTTAAAAATGTAATTCCGTCGCTGTTTTCCAAGTTTGAAACTGCAAGGTTCATAATAAATGAAACTTTCCCTTCAACACCATTTATTTCATTTAATTCTATGAATAGCATATTTTCCTGGGCTTTTGTTACAAGGACGCTAAACAGAATCAATATTGTAAAAAGGATTTTTGCCATATGCATACAAACTATGAAAGCGGTTTATATCGATTATCTCTCCTTCAAATATAAATTATTTCTAATAAGTCAAATGTAGTTTATTCGTTATTTAAGTTAAGGATTCAACCTTGTGAAAAAATTCGCATAGAAGCAGAGGTTTGCGAGCCCTATTTTCAGAAAGTATTTTGCAAAAAAAGTAATAGCGATTAGAACGAAACCTCAACCGCTATTACTATTACCAGACATTGTCAATAACTATTATGTCATTTTAAACGCTATGTGAAACGGGTTGATTCCAAACTCCGGTTTGCACGGTTTTTGAAACGAATGATGCAAAGGTGCTTGCCGGACGACCTAATACATTCTCAATATCATGAGATACTTTCTGATTTTCAGGATTGGTGAGCACATGGCTAAATAAGTATTCAATTAACCAAACAAAATCTGCCGGCACCTGGTTTTCCTTCATATCATCAACATATTGTTCTAATGTTATGTCATGAAACTCCAAATTTCTGTTGCTCGCCTTTGCAATACAATTCACCGCGTCTTTAAAGGTTATTAATTCAGGACCTGTAACTTCAATGATTTTACCATTGTAGTTTTCAGTTAATAAAGCCTCTGTTGCCACTTCTGCAATATCTTCGGCATCAACAAATGGAACCTGAACATCTCCCATCGGTAATGCCACCTGTCCTGACAAAATCGGATCTAAAAAGAAACTCTCGCTCCAGTTTTGATTAAACCAGGAAGCTCTTACAATGGTATAATCTATCCCTGAGTTGATAATGATTTGTTCACAGGATTCTGCTTCGGTTTCTCCTTTACCAGACATCAACACCATTTTTTTAACGCCCATTTCTTTGGCCAAATAGGTGAGACTCTCAATGGCTTCTTTGGCTCCGGGTACGGCTAAATCAGGATAGTACGTCAAGTACATTTTTTCTATACCGTCTAGTGAATTCACCCATGTATCTTTGTTGTTCCAATCGAAGCCTGGTGTTGCATTTCTTGAACCTATTCTGGGTTCAATACCTCTGTTCTGTAATTGTTTTACGACTCGGCTACCGGTCTTACCGGTTGCACCAATAACTAAAATGTTGTTTTTCATAATTATCTGTTTTTAAATTGTTTTTTGAATAAATAATGTGATTAATAGAAGGATGAATGACATCATAGCAGAGATCGTTCGAATGCTATGATATTGATTCCAATTGGATTCGTAATACACTCTGAAATCTGAAAGTTCCAGCATACTTAAATCGTTTAAGTTTAAAGCTTCTAATTCGTTGTTTAACGGAACGTTCCCCAATGCCGTAACACCAAAAGTTCCAATGAGGTAAACTAGGGCTGCAGCTAACACCAGCCAAAACTGAGGACGGTGACTAAACTGATAATAAGTGTTCATGATAAGTACCACTAAGCTTCCAAAAAATATCAAGAAAAAAGCAGGATTTAAGATTTCTTTGTTGATGTTTTGCATGACTTCTAAATAGGTACTATCTCCTAATCTTTGGGTTCCTACAATGACCGAAATCGACCATGCAAAGAATAATCCTGCTGAAAGACCCGTCAATAAAATGGTGATAAAGACTATTATAGTTTTCATGATACTTGTGGTTTTTGCTTTCTACTATTTAGATTTAGATACCAGCCATAAGTTAAAACGACTATAAAATATTCGAGTGCAATCAGGTAAAAGGACATGCTGCTAAAAAATTCATCGTAGCTTCCACCTGCAGGAATTACAAACACAGGAACCGTAATAAGGGCGTCTAAAATAATGGCAGTCGATACGAACGTATTTGCTAACCAAACGGATGCCATTTTACCCCTTATATAAAATAAATATGTTCCTAGCATGGCACTGGGAATAAGTGTTATGGACAAAACAAGGTTTGCTTGTTTCTCCGGATTTTCCAGAATTGGAATATAAAATGACCCCAAGTAAAAACTAAGGCCTAAAATCCATACAAGAACGCCATGCAAAATGCTGAGTACTCTATCTTTTGCGATATGTGATTTTTTGTTGATCATAATTTTAAGTTTTAATTATTATGACACAAAATTAGAGCAGTTATGACCGCTCGATTTATCGTAAAAGGAATATGATTTATTTGAAAAGTGCTTTACTTTATTTGGCTAGGTCTATAACCAAATTTTTTTTCAAAAGCATTAGAGAAAGAACCCAAACTGTCGTAACCAACACTCCAGGCAGCTTCTTGAACGGTAGCGTTTTGTTCCTGTATCAGTTTGTGTGCGGTAGATAAGCGTTCATTATGCAAATACTTGAAAACAGGGATTCCAAATACCGCTTTAAACTCCCGCTTTAAAGTGGTCGTATTGAGTCCAATTTGTTCGGAAAGTTCTTTAAGTGACGGTGGATTTTCAAGGTTGTTTAATAAAATATCTTTGGCCTCGTTGAGTTTTTGGTGATAATGATTTTTTGAATCTGAATGATGCATCAAGGCTAACTGCCCAAAAAAGTGAGACAGTAAGGCCGTTATTTGACTCCGAAAAAACATCATCTTAGTTTTACCGGAATATTGATTGCCAAAAATGGAATCTACGATCTGTGCCATTTCGGGTGTCATAAAAAAACTAGGGCCTTCAACATAATGATCTTTTGGGTTTACCAACTCCTGAAGTAAATCCTTGAATATTTCTCCTTCTTGATTTGGAAGTTGATTTAGGTTTCGTAATGCCGTTGCAATGACAATGCACTCCAGGTTTCTATCCTCAAAAATAGTGTGTTCAAACTCTACGTTATCATCTGCATAAAAGGACAGCGCTAATCCTCTGGTGTGATGAAATTTTTTCGCTTTTTGCCCATATTTAACTGCTAAATCCACATTGCCGGAACCATAAAAAGCAACACCTATCAGGGGTTCTTCAAATCGACATGCATCAACTTCTTTCTTAGTCGCTCTTGATTCTTCAACTAAAACAATAAAGTCATTAATATGAATAAAATCTCTTGTCATTTCGTATTTAAAAGATTATAATAGGATTTAATTTTATACGTCATTATGCCCTTTACTTCTTGCATTTTTTATATCATTCCAAGTAATTAGTTCTATATGACCTTCTTTAAGTTTTAATTTAGCTTCCTTGCTTGTGAAATAATCAAAATCTATTTGTCTCCATTCCGAGCCAAAATTTGGATGGTTTACCGTTATACCTTTCATTTCATTATCATCAAATGCCGGGTGTAATATCAATAAGTTAAGTCCGGTACTTAAATTATGAAAAACGTTCTCATAATAGTTTTTCAACTTGCCTTTTTCAAAATCCTCAAACTTTCCTAAATGAAGCTTATTAATTACAATATCATTTTTATTGATATTCGGTTCGATTTCCAATCCTACGGTTTCCATCATTTCTTTATATATCGGAACTGGTAAATTGTATTCTGCACCTAAATCTTTGTAAATTTGAAAGAATTCAGGTTTTGCAGCAACACTATACATATGGGAATCTAAATGAGTAGGCTGTAATCCAAATTCCAAAGCTTTTTCAATTTGTGCTTTAAGCTCTTTCTCAACCTCTCCTATTAAAGCATTATTTTTAAGACTTTCTCTATCCTTATAAAAATACCCATTTTCATCTACCAAACTAGGGACTTCAGAAATCGGCAAAACAGGACCAAATTTGTAATTTTCCCATTCACAAGTAAGTGTTAAGTGTATTCCATGGTCAAACTGAGGGTTGTTTTTGGCAAATATGGCCATTTCATAAAACCATGGACAAGGCACCATTATACTATATGAGTTTACTAACCCGCTTTCAAGTGATTGCATAGTTGCCATATTTTCTGAATGTGACAAACCGGCATCATCTGCATGAATCATTAATAATTTACTTTCCTCGGAAAAGCCTAATCTGGTTGATAAATCCATTCTTCATTCAATTTTTAGTGATGGTGTTTTTCTCTCTTTCAAATATAATTCATTTCCAGCAAGCCAAACCGCAATTATACAAATGATTACACCGGCTGAAAGGACTCAATTAAGATCCAACAACGAATTTCACACAGGAATATACTTAGTACTTATTCGACCTTTTTACATGCTTAAAGTGCTTTATCATTTTTCCAAAGTCTTTATCCTTTTTACGTTTTTCATGAATGGTTGCTTCAAAATGCTCTTTTTCTCTTTCCATTTTAAGGTAATTTTTATAGGACGATACATCAATATCACCTGCTTCAACGGCGGCGATTACGGCACATCCAATTTCTGTTGTATGTGTACAATCTTTGAACTTACAGCTTTCAGACCGTTCCATGATCATTTCAAATGTCGTTTCTAACCCTCCGGAGGTATCTGCGATTCCAACTTCTCGCATTCCGGGGTTGTCAATTAAAATGCCTCCATTTTCAAGAATTACTAATTCGCGATGCGTGGTTGTGTGTACCCCTCTTTTCGCATGCTCGCCAATGTCCTTAGTCTTCATGAGCTGTTCTCCTGCCAGCGTATTTATAAGTGTTGACTTTCCGACACCCGAAGAGCCTAAAAGACAATAAGTTTTGCCCTTAACAATGATCTTTTTAAGTTTTTCTACGCCTTGATTTGACATATTACTCATCGCAAATATGGGAACATCCTTGATTCTTTTTTTAATGCTATCTATCAATTGAACCTGAAGTGCCTGATTTACCAAATCAATTTTATTCAAAATAATTATCGGTTGAATGTTTGATGTATTACAAATCGTCAGATACCTTTCGATTCGGTTGACACTAAAATCCCTGTCAACTGCTTGTACGATAAACGCATAATCGATATTTGTAGCAATGATCTGTATATCTCCGGGCTGACCGACAGCCTGTCTCGATATCCATGAATAACGTGGTAGTATCTTGTGAATGATGGAGCTATAGGCATCGTAAATCACTAAAGCCACCCAATCGCCCACAGCCGGGAAATCTTCACGCCCATGTGCCGTATATCTTAAATTTCCTGTGATTTCTGCTTCAAATTCTCCTTGTTCTGTTTTAACGATATACCGTTCTCTATGTTCTGAAATCACTCGCCCTATTTCAAAGTCTTGTAAATTGTTTTCAATGCTTAATTTTTTGATATTTTCGTTATATCCTAAATGTTCTAGTTTCATATGATATATGTTTTAAAAGATGGTGACGTCTTACCTGATGTATATGTGGTATCAAAAAATTCAAAACATTTGCATAGAAAAAAGACAGATTCTATGTTGGTTCAAATCATGATGGCGTCATCACCAAAGTGATTTTTTATATAAAATGTAAATAAATGGTAGTGCTTCGGATGCTTACCCGAAGTTGGAATGATATGATAGTCAATAAAGATACTGACTATCTATTTTACAATATCCGAATACGATATTACAGATGTTAAAGACATAAACTTGTGTGTACTATTTTGGTACACTGCAAAATTACACAATATATTTTTATACTGGAAGGTTCTTGTGAAACATAATTTTAAGTCCGGTTTTGGTATTCGTTATACGATGTGAAAAGACTCGCCCGGAGCAGGAACACGGACATTATGTTATAAAACGTTTTTTAGTTTTTCCTTATAAATTGGTTTTTCACGGGCTCCCCGCTTTCAATAAATTCATCATCGGCAAAATAATTTATGAATTGTGCCGGAAGTCCAACCCCATTAAGGTATTCCGGTGTGCTCTGTAGATGATAATGTAAATGAGGCCCGGAAGAATTCCCACTATTTCCGGCTTGACCAATTTCTTGTCCTTTAACCACGATATCACCTACAGAAACTATGATGGTTCCTTTTTTTAAATGCGCCAGCAAAGAGTATTCGCCATTTAAATGATCGATCATAATATAATTCCCTGCAAGATTACTATCGCTAATATCATCATTAACAACTCCCGGTCTGATATTATCTTCAATGTTATTTTCCAGTGCTATTATTTTTCCATCACCGGGAGCGTTTAATCGTGCTCCAAAGGTGTACGTATCTTCGTTTGTATTCCCATCTCCGGAAAAGTACTTTCCATCGACGACCTTACCCATGTCATAGGCATATCTTTGGCCCGAACCACGCGTAATAAAATGATGTCCGCCTTCCAGATGTGTTCTTCCTCCAACAGAGACATACCATTCCTCTTCAAAAGGTAATTCTAAATCGGTTTTGGTTTGGTAATTTAAATAGATATCCTCATCTTGCTTGCCTTCTGTACCGATTAAAGTGTCGGCGCAAGAGGTTAGTATTAAAACAAATAGCACATAAAAAACAGGACTTATAATGGTGTTGTGTTTCATAATCAATTAGAATTTATAGTTAATCCCCAAGTTTATTTGATGTTGTAATTCTCCAAAAGCATTTGGTATTTGAAGTCTGTTGTATTTAAAATCATAGCTTAAGTTGACATCAAAATGATTTGATAAGGTATAGCCATATTCTAAATTCCATACGGCGCTTTGATAACGATTTAAGGTATAGGCATCCAATCCGAAATCTCCTCTGAGCCGCATCAATACCAAAGGAATCGATAGTTTAGAGGTTAAATATTGTCTTTGGTTTAGTCGATAGGTAAATCGGCCGGCAATACCAAATTCCTGATCTACGATGTAATAATTTCCGCGATATAAAGACCCTGTTGTTTGAGATTGCAATCCGAAGTGAATCGTAAATGCTTCCTTGTTATAAATTTGTTTTAAATAGGAAAATCCCAGCCCTATTTTAGAGTAATTCGAATTCAGTTGCGGTATGGCATCTGTTTTTAATTCTGTATTTAAATAGTCTAATTGTATTTCAAACAAATTTTGGTTTTTGCTGGTACGCTCATATTTTAAGCCATAGCTTAACCCGTGATAATCGTAACGCGATACTGGTGCAAACTCAAGATTTTTTAATGCTCCTGAGGTATAGCCTGTTGAGAATTCTATACTGTTGTTTTTAGGTTCTGTCTCTGACTGAGAAAACCCATTAGCATAAAAAAGTATAAAAGATGAAATGAATAGGAGTCGTTTTATTTTCATAAATGAAGGTTTAGACTGCTAAACTATTTCTATTCCATTTTAGTTATTGTTAAAATATTTACAATTAGATTTTTATTAACTATTAAGCATTGATGTCTTTAATTTCATTCAAAAAATAAAAAAACCCTGTGATGTGAATCTTAAGTGTTTTATAACAATGCATTGTCCCGTCCTGAAATAGCGATACACTAAAACCTTAGTGTAATGAAAACATCAACAAATTCAGGGTATGTAAAAC
>CANLXL010000020.1 GCA_947495125.1 uncultured Flaviramulus sp. | reverse complement strand
CAATCATATGATTGTTCAGCTTTAATTAATAAATTTAATCCTTTAATAATATGTATCGGTTATTTAGGACTAGACAATTTGATTACCATTTTTATCAAAAAAATGATATTCAAGATATGTGTAAGCATCTCTTGGTAAAACTTTAACCCATTTTTTGTGTTCAAAAAACCATTTTGAACGTATAGATGGAAAGCCTTTAGTTAAAAAGGCTGCTATAAAAGGATGTGTGTTTAGAGTCAACTTTTTATAGTCTTTTTTTAATAGTATTTCAAGATCATGCGTTATTTTTTGCACCAATCCTATAGGAGCTTCAACCTCAGAACCATTAAGTCCGTTTGGATTTTCCTCACGGGTTTTAATATTCATTTCCGGTCGTACGCGTTGTCTTGTTATTTGTATCAATCCAAATTTACTTGGAGGCAATATTTTATGTTTTGCTCTGTCATCCTTCATTTCATCGCGAAGGTGATTAAACAGTTTTTGCCTGTTTTCAGCATTGGTCATATCAATAAAATCTACAACGATAATACCGCCCATATCACGTAATCGTAATTGACGAGCCATTTCTGTTGCAGCGATTAAATTGACTTCTAATGCTGTATCCTCTTGGTTATTGGCTTTGTTAGATCTATTTCCGCTGTTTACATCTATAACATGTAGGGCTTCGGTATGTTCTATTACCAGATAAGCACCTTTTGCCATAGACACGGTTTTACCAAATGAGGTTTTAATTTGTCTTTCAATTCCAAATTTTTCAAAGAGTGGAACCTTAGACTGATACAATTTAACTATTGATTCTTTTTTGGGTGCAATCTCTTGCACGTAATCTTTAATTTGATAATAAAGCTCCTCATCATCAACAGTAATTCCTGTAAAGGTGTCATTGAATATATCTCGTAAAATTGACGAGGCTTTATTCATTTCTCCTAATACTTTACTTGGATGATGCGCTTTATGTAGCTTTTTACACATTGCTGTCCAACGACTAAGCAAGTTCTGTAAATCTTTATCTAGTTCAGCTACTTTTTTGCCTTGTGCTACAGTACGTACAATAATACCAAAACCTTGCGGTGTGATACTTTTTACCAATCGTTTTAATCTGTCTTTTTCTTCCCGATCTTCTATTTTTTGAGAAATAGAAATACGGCTGGAAAAAGGGACTAAAACAATATATCTACCGGCTATAGATAACTCAGAACTAATTCTGGGTCCTTTGGTCGATATAGGTTCTTTTACGATTTGTACTAATAGCGATTGATTTGATTTTAAGACATCGGCAATTTTGCCGTCTTTATCAATATCTTTTTCAAATGGGAAATTTTTTAAAGAAAAATCTCTTAGTTTACCTGTGCTTACACGTTTTATGAATTTTAAAAGGGAAGGAAGTTTTGGTCCTAAATCATGATAATGCAAAAAAGCATCTTTTTCATAACCTACATTTACAAATGCAGCATTTAAGCCGGGAACAGCTTTTCGTATTTTGGCTATAAACACATCACCAACCGAAAAGTTATTACCACCTTCATCTTTTTGTAATTCAATAAGTTTTCCATCTTTTAATAAGGCAAAATCAACATTATCGGAACTAGATCGAATAATCAATTCTTTATCCATTTAGTTAATTTTAATCCATCACGCTATAACGTGACAGATGGATTAAACAATATTTTTTCACAGGTCCCGATAATTATCGGGATTTAAATCTGTGGAGTTCATAAACATCTGAAAGATGCTAAAAATTTAATGAACTCATTTCAAAGAACGTTTTGTTTTTTAACCGAAAAAAGTAGTTAATCTAACTACTTTTTTGATTTATTTTTTCTTTTTGTGTCGGTTAGCGCGTCTGCGTTTTTTACGCTTATGCGTTGCAACCTTATGTCTTTTACGTTTTTTACCACTTGGCATAAATAGTGTCTTTTTAATTAATAATTTATTTTAATGTCTTATTTAACGTCTACATTGGTTTTAACGCCCTCTACAAAAACTTTTGCAGGCTTGAATGCAGGAATATTATGAGCAGGTATTTTAATGGTTGTATTCTTAGAAATGTTTCTACCGGTCTTTTCTGCTCTTGTTTTTATAATAAAGCTTCCAAAACCTCTTAAATACACATTGTCACCACCTTCTAAAGAAGTTTTTACTTCTTCCATAAATGTTTCAACAGTTGCTTGAACATCTCCTTTTTCAATTCCTAATTTTTCAGAAATTTTTGCTACTAAATCAGCCTTCGTCATTTTTAATATTTTTATTTTTAAGTTATTATATAAATTATAAAAGGGATGCAAATATAGGAATTAAATATTCAATATTTCAAACCTAATTCATTAAAATTTAAGAATATAAACGTTTATTTTTGCTCACCGATTATATCGAATTAATGAAATTCTCGAAAACTATAACTCTTTGGTATTCAAATAATAAGAGAGATCTTCCTTGGCGACAAACTAAAGATCCTTATTATATATGGTTATCTGAAATTATTTTACAGCAAACACAAGTTAATCAGGGACTTCCTTATTACAATACTTTTGTAAACGAATTTCCCACTGTTAATATGCTTGCTAAAGCAGAAGAAAGCAAGATACTTAAATTATGGCAAGGACTGGGGTATTATTCTCGCGCCAGAAATTTACATACTACGGCAAAGTATGTTGATAATAACTTACATGGAGCGTTTCCTGATAGCTATAAGGAGCTCCTAAAATTGAAAGGGGTTGGTGATTATACAGCAAGTGCCATAGCATCTATTTGTTTCAATGAACCTACGGCTGTGGTTGATGGTAATGTGTATCGCGTGCTTTCGAGATATTTTGGTATCGATACGCCAATCAATTCGTCTGAAGGCATAAAAGAGTTTAAGCGATTAGCGCAGGAGCTTATAGATGAAGATAATCCGGCAGAATTTAATCAGGCGATCATGGAATTTGGTGCGATACAATGCAAACCAAAAAATCCAGATTGTAACATTTGCCCATTTAAAAGCTCGTGTATGGCATTGAGCAAAAATCGAATAGCGGAGTTACCTGTAAAAATTAGGGCCTTAAAAGCCAAAAAAAAGTATTTCAATTTTCTGGTTTTTATATCTAAAGACGGAAGAACAGTTTTAGAAAAGCGGGAAGGAAAAGGGATTTGGCAAAACTTGTACCAGTTTCCGCTGATTGAAACCGATAAAAATAGCGACGTTAAGACCATTGAGGTTCTGATTAAAAAACATCATGTATTAAAAGATAAATGGTTTGAATTGATCCCATATAATAAGGATGTGATTATTCATAAATTATCACATCAGCATCTGCATACAAAATTCTGGATTATTAATGTAGACCGTTTATCCATTGAGGGGATTTCATTTAATGACATACACCATTATCCGGTGCCTATTTTAATCGGAAATTTTATAGAAACGTTTAATTTCTGAGCGTGCGGATTTTGAAGAAATGCAGACGATCGTGTTTAATGCATGTTACATTTTCAACAGATAAGTGCTATCACTCATATTTTTTTATTAATTTTAAGTTTATCAATTGCAAAAACGTAATTTTGCGGTTATAAATTAAAAAATTATGTCTGGAACATTAAATAAAGTAATGCTGATTGGGCATTTGGGTGATGAAGTGAAAATGCATTATTTTGAAGGTGGTGGTTGTATCGGTCGTTTCCCTCTGGCAACAAACGAAACCTATACAAACAAACAAACTAATGAACGGATTACCAATACCGAGTGGCACAATATTGTGGTTAGGAATAAAGGGGCTGAAATATGCGAAAAATATCTAAGCAAAGGCGATAAGGTTTATATTGAGGGTCGTTTAAAAACCAGAAAATGGCAAGACGATAAAGGCAACGACAGGTATTCTACAGAAGTACATTGTAATGATTTTACGTTTCTTTCCACAAAAAAGGAAAGTGAGCATAATGCCATGGCCAATAAGCCAGTGACCAATACCCCCGTGGCCACCCCCAACCAGCAAGCTCCGGGAGAAGTTCCTGCTGTTGAAGATAATGATGATCTCCCATTTTAATATAATGTACGAGAAGCATTTGATATTAAGCACGATAAGTATAACTAAAACCATAGTATTTGGATCCTGATCCTTCGAGTTTTAAGGCCTTATTTATTGCAATTGATTTTTCGGTTGCCCTGGGTTTTGTGTTATTGTTTTTACTTTTAATGTGTTCGGCACTTATTTCCGGAGCAGAGGTCTCTCTTTTTTCCTTAACCCGAGCCGATATCGATGAAGGTTTAGAGCAAAATTCCAAACGTATTCAAATTATTTCTAAACTTTTAGAGCGTCCTAAAAAATTGTTAGCAACAATATTGGTGGCCAATAACTTTATTAATATTGCTATCGTTATTTTGTTTGCCTATTTAGGAGAAATTATTTTTGTAAATGTGGATGAAATCTTTGATCTATATTTTTTTAAGTTAAGCCTCAAGTTTGTTTTAGAGGTTATTGTTATTACCTTTTTAATCTTATTGTTTGGAGAAATATTACCTAAGATCTATGCCAGCAGAAACAATGTAAAGTTTGCGTCATTTATGGCTTATCCTTTGCGGGTTTTAGATGTGTTCTTGTCGCCTATAAGTGTGCCCATGCAAAATGTAACTCTTACGATTCATAATAGACTGGGTAAACAAAAATCCGGTTTAAGTGTCGATCAGCTTTCTCAAGCCTTAGAACTTACCAGTGAAGAGGACACCACTAAAGAAGAGCATAAAATATTACAAGGTATTGTGGAGTTTGGTAATACCGATACCAAGCAGGTTATGCGTCCGAGAATCGATATTTTTGCACTCAATATAGAGCAGAAATATGCCGAAATAATGCCCGAGATCATTGAAAAAGGATATTCTCGAATTCCAGTCTTTAAAGATAGTATCGATACCATTGAAGGGATACTTTATGTGAAAGACCTCCTGCCTTATATTGATAGAAAACAATTCGACTGGACAACGTTGTTACGAGAACCTTTCTTTGTGCCTGAGAATAAAAAGTTGGATGATTTGATGACGGAGTTTCAGGAGAAAAAGGTGCATTTGGCTGTTGTTGTGGATGAATATGGAGGAACTTCCGGATTGATTTCTTTGGAAGATATTATTGAAGAAATTGTAGGCGATATCAGTGACGAATTTGATGATGAAGATTTGATGTATTCCAAACTGGATGATCATAATTATGTGTTTGAAGGGAAGACCGCTTTAAAGGATTTTTATAAAGTGATTAAACTTGAAGATGATACTGTTTTTGAAGATCATAAAGGAGAGGCGGAAACCATAGCCGGATTTGTTCTTGAAATTTCAGGAAGCTTTCCCAAACTGAATAGTAAAATAAATTTTAAAAATTACGTTTTTACTATTGAGGCTTTAGATAAAAAACGTATAAAACTTATAAAATTCACCATTTTATAAATAACATGAAGAAACTGAATACGACCACTGCTAACTGAATACCTGATGATTTTAAAGCGAATATCTACATTTTTATTAAGAAGCTTACTCATAATAGGTTTCTTAAATCTAGCATCATGTGGTGAGAATCATGTGCCTAAGCCTAAAGGGTTTTTAAGACTTGATTACCCTCAGGCTACCTATGTGAAAGCCAAAGTTGAGGTGCCTTTTTCGTTTGAAACTAATTTGTTGGCTACAAAATTAACTGCTAGAAATATTCCTGCAACAACCGAAAGCTATGCTATCAATATAGAATACCCCGCATTAAAGGGCACTATTTTTTTGACCTATAAAGCGGTGGAAAGGGATGAGGGTAATTTGAGGCTGTTTTTACATGATGCTCAAAAATTCACCCAAAAGCATATGTCAAGAGCAGATGAAATCCCTTATGAAGATTATATAAACGAAGAAAATCATGTATACGGTAGATTCTCTGAGGTAAAAGGCAATGTGGCATCACCGGCGCAGTTTTATGTCACCGATAGCATCAATCATTTTTTAGCAGGGTCTTTATATTTTCATGCGAAACCGAATTATGATTCTATTTTACCGGCCGCAAATTATTTGCAGAAAGATATACAACGTATTATGGAAACCATAACCTGGAAATAACCTAGCCATCCCTGCCTTTCGACTTGAGCTTGTATCGCGCATGACGAGATGATCTGGATAAACTTCGACTGGAATCTCATTCATAAAACAGAACCCTTATAATTCTTCTTGTTACCGGTATAAATCTTTCATGTGGAATATATGTTGACTTCAGAAGTTCTTACTTTAAAATGTCTTACAATCACACATCAGCAAGGGTATAATGTGTATTTCGTCTAAAACTTTAGCCGTATTCTTTAATTATAAGTAGAAAATAGTATATTTCCCACGTAAATTGTTTTGAATTCTCGATTTTAAAAGTTTTATAGGAACATGAGATTCATTATATTTTGAAATTATTTAAAACAACAATAAAGAACGAAATAAGAGAACTAATTGGCCAGAAAGTGCTGGTAAGTGTTCTTTTTATGGGGATTCTTTTTTTGGATGCACTTGGCGCTATTTTCCCAGAATATTTAAATAGACAGGTGACACTGTTTATACCTATTCCTTTACTTTTCATTATCCATATCCTTAATGCGAATAAAAAGGATAAGTTGTTTTTGCTTTCTTTGGTATTTCATTTTTTGGGCTTATATTATTTTAATAACGCCTTTAAGGAATACAATGCTTTAGGTATCATTTTTCATACGATCGCCTTTTTTATTTACGCTTTTATTCTATTTAAACATTATCAAGGAACCCATATAAGGAGGTTTTTAAAGTTTGCTTTGATAATGGTGACCCTTGTAGGTATTCCAACAGTCATATATTCTGCCGGGATGCGTAAAATGCTGGTTTTACATGAAACCATAGTATATGTTGTTTCCGTTACTGTATTTGCGTTTAGCGCCTCCCTGTTGTATGTAAATGACAAGACAAAGGCCAATCGTTTTTTATTATTGGCAACAGTTTCGATTCTTATAAGTTCCTATTCCCAGGGGTATAATTTATTTATGAAGAAAAGTGATTTCCTGGAATTCTTCGCCGTTATATTTTTTAATTTGACGCATTATTTTATGTGTTGGTACTTAATTGTAAAATCAAGGAAAAAGTAGCTGTCGTTTAGAATAAATGGTCATTTTTAATGTTGGGTATAACGTGTTAGCATCAATATAGTTTCTTTTCAACGCGCATAATTTTCTCCATTTTACGCCCCTTTGCCAATTCATCAATAAGCTTTTCCATTCGTCTACATTGTCTATACAAGTCAAATTCATCTTCTATGTCTTCAATGCGATAACCGCAAACGACTCCTTTAATCAAGTGTGCGTTAGGATGTATTTTAGCTTTTTGGAAAAATGTTCTAAATGTTGCTTTCTCTTCGATAAGTGCTTGTAATTCATCTTCATTAAAACCGGTAAACCACTCTATGACCCGGTGGAACTCAGACTTTGTTCTGCCATTCTTCTCCAATCTATTTAAGTAAAGAGGGTAAATCGATGCAAATATCATATTAGCAACTTTTTCATTTTTTTCAGATGTAACTTTCATTTTTATTTGATTTTGAATTGATGCTAAGGTGTTTGTGTATGGCTTGTTGTGTTTGTACTAAGATAGCAAATAGGAGTGAATCTAATGTTCGGCAGCTAAGAAATTCCGAATAGGAATTTCCGAGTAATGCATTGTGCACGTCTTAAGTTAGTCTTTTATTATTCGAATTTTTTTATCACTTTTTCTACACGTTTTCTTTTTGTGTCTTTCTCAATATCGTTAAGTCTTGAGGTAAGCGTTTTTACAAAAAGGGTTTTGTTCTTTTCATTCACTATGGGTACCGCTCTTTCAGCATACATTGGAAGTTGGTTAGTAGGACTTTTTAAAAGCTGTTCTGTAAGTAAAGTAAAAGCACCATCCGCGTAATTTTTAGTAGCACACAGTTTTATCAAAATAGTTACAGCGTGGTCTTTGGTAATCACCGAGCCTTTGTCTGCAACTTCTAGAATGGTTGGAAGTATGGTATAAATTTCTTTTGGGCGTTCGTTTGTGATGGTTCCCAGAGCGGTCATGGCGCCCCATTGAAGTCGGTTGTTTTTACTGCCCAGTTGTTCTACAAATTCATGGATATAATCGGCGATGAGCTTAGGTTCTTGCTCTCCAATTTCATAAAGTACTTTTATACAGTCATTTTGAATGGCTTTTTTATTGGATAGATTTTCAACCAATTCTTTGACGGCTTTCTTATTTTTCGAAAGCACAATGTCTTTGGCAAGTTCCTGATTAGGCAGTTGATCCCTTCGATTAAGAGAAGATGCTAATTTTTCGATAATACTCATTTCTTTTTCTATTTTTCTTCAGCTGGCGCTCGATGTTGCCCGGGTTTTTAACGGACGAATTTGTAATAAGGGGTTTAATAAATTCTCCGTTACCGAGCGAATCTTCGGATGTCATACCGGAGTAAGTAAATAAACAAAAATTATTTTAAAAAAATGAGTTAGTTTCTGAGCACACGCACAAAACAAGCAATTATCTTTACAGGTTGTTGTGCCTTGTAGTGATAAAAGTCATAAAATTTCAGTACTAATTTGAATAGATTTAATAAATATTTGAACAAATGTGGAAATATATATTAGCTTGGTTTCCTATGATTGTTATCGCAATTACTAACGGATTATTTCGCGAAAAAGTTCTAAGGAGTCGCTTAAATGAACTTCACGCTCATCAAGTGTCTACTGGTACTATGATAATACTATGTGGTATTTACGTTTGGATATTATTTAAGTTGTGGACTCCTCTGTCAACTAATCAAACACTATTAATCGGTTTGTTATGGTTTTTTCTAACCATAATTTTTGAGTTTTCGTTCGGACATTATATTGCAGGACACTCATGGAAAAAACTTTTAAATGATTACAATTTATTACAAGGTCGCGTGTGGATTTTAGTTTTAATCTGGATTACGATTTTGCCATACTTTATCTATCAAATTCAGAATTAGTTGATTTTTAAGCTATTAGGCGTAACGTGTATGATGTATGATGTCGTTGTGTTAATATTGTGGCACTCGTTGCGAACGAACGCCAGCCGGGGATACAACCGCGCACAACCTTGATCGTTTTTTAATTTAGTTTTTCAAAATATAAGTTTCGGACACGGCCATTGGATATTTTGCAACCTGAAATCTTATTATTTTCATCTCTAATAAACTCGATTTGTCCAAAAAACCAAGCTTCACCGCTAAACATATCGTCCTTTATTGGATTTAAATTAAAGTCATTTAATCTGCTGTGTTTTGCAACGAGGCTGTCATTGACAACAGTAAAATGGTATGTTGTAAATAATTCTTCACTATAAAATTCTCCTGAAAATTCAGAAAGATTTACCGACGACGTATCAAATGCTTCAACCCGTGGCGCTTCCATGATATGACCTCCTTGATGAAGCTTTAGTAACTTAACCTTGTCGCCTTCGTTTGGGACAAACTCAACTTTTGCATCTACTTCTTCAACTTTAAATTCAGTATGTGACAATGTCTTTAATGTAACCATCGGCTGGCCTGTAGCCTGTGCTTTTAATACATCATTATCCTGAGTTACAGTGATTATAAATCCGGGTTGTAATTCAAATTTTCCAACATAGGTTGCGATTACCTTTTTATCGAGAACAATTTCTTCTGATGTACTTTCCTCCTTAACTTCTTCCGGCTTGACCTCAGTTTTGATTTTGTCTTTTAAGTAGATATCCACCACTTGATGTGCGATTCTACCCGGATTAAATTCTGCCGAATTACTAAATACAACAACTGCAAAGTCTTCGTCCGGGAAGCGTGTTAAGTACGAACGATATCCGGCATCTGCGCCGCCATGTTGTATTTCTTTCAATCCTTTGTAATCTCCAACAAATTGACCAAGGGCTCCTCCAAAAGTTTTTCCATCGTTAAGTATTGCCGGTGTATTCATTTTATTAATAATAGTTGAATCTCCAACCTTTATGTTGGAAAAATTAATTGCCCACAGACTTAAATCTTCAACCGTAGTAAAAAGGCTTGTGGCTCCGACATTTGCATAATTCAAAACACTTTTTTTATACCCATTTGGGCTAGATTTGTAAGAGTAGGATCGATTCTTCACGATCTTCTCATGATCATCATAAAACAGGGTGTTTTTCATTTTTAGTGGTTCAAAAATGTTTGCCTTGGTGAATTCCGCAAAAGACATATCGGAAATTCTGGAAACCACTTCAGCAAGAAGCGTAAACCCTGTATTACAATAGGCATATTCATCGCCGGGGTTAAAATTGAGTTCTTTTTGCCTACTTACAAGTTTTAAAATGTGTTCTTTAGTAATCACATCGTCCATGCGCCAACCAGCCATCGACAATAAATTCCATTGATCTCTTAGCCCGCTGGTATGAGAAGCTAAATGCCTTAACGTGATTGTTTTTCCAAAGTCAGGTACTTCGGGAATATGCGTTCTAATATCATCATCTAAGCTTAGTTTGCCTTGTTTTTCTAATAATAAAATTGAGAAAACCGTAAATTGTTTTGATACCGAGGCAATATGGAAAACTGTAGAAGATGAATTAGGTATATCATACTCTAAATTAGCACTCCCATAGCCTTTTTTAAAGACAATGTTTTGATTTTTAACAACAGCAATACTCGCACCAGGTTTGTTTATATCACTAAAATTTTTAAAAATAGCATCGATTTTCGTTTCCAATTCTGGAGATACCTTTGTCTGTGCAACTAAATTCACCGAGTATAGTAACGAAAAAACTATGAGAATGGAAAGCAAACGAAAAGGGTTAATATATTTCATAGTGATAATTGTTTTAGATGGTGTCTGGTTCTGAAACATGGCTACAGATTAATCCCGATAGCTATCGGGAGATTTACGCTAATAATTTATAAACCAGATTAGATGTTCTACAATCTAAAGATAAGTGTAATCTTATTTTGTTGTGTAAATTAATTGTATTTTTTCTTCTGCTAGTGCTCGACTGTTTAGTGTGATTTGAATATTACCTTAATAAATCATTTATTCTTTGGCCAATGATCTCTTCTTCATTCATCAGCTTAATAAAAGTCAAATCCGATTTTAGTTCAATAATGTCCTTTCTGGTCAGAGTGATCAATTCAAAGTTTTGCAAGAACACTTCTTTGGCTAAATCAAACGCTTTATTTTTATATAGGTCATTATTAATTAATTCAAAAGAAAGCGTATCCCCAATTCTGCTAAATTTAACTTTTATTTCATCAGATCGAAACCCTGGAAAAATAGCCGTTGAATCCATGGTTTTAAAATCAATTTTTTCGGTTCCCTCGTAACCAACTATATTATAAGTTATTCTTATTTTTTCCGAAACCGTTTGAGGGTAAATTTCTTTTCCGCGATGGTTTAACTTCAATATAACCCACTTTCCATTTAATTCCGGTTGATTTTCACAACTTAAAGAAAGAAGAACGATTAATATGAGTAGACAGTTTTTTATATTAGCCATACAATTCCTATTCCAGAAAATAAAAGTCCACCAATTATCAAAATCAGCGGAAAATAATTTTTCCACCAGTTATTATTTATTAATATTTCGTATTCATTTTCTTTTTTCAAGTAAATGATATCAATCAGTTCATTAATCCGTTCCGGATTTGCACTAGAATCTAACTTTTGAGTTGTGTGAACTCCATCCTGATCGGTAAAGCTCACAATCGGAAAATGGTACGACTGTGAATATCCATCACTATCTTTTGAATGTTCCTCTACAAAGTCAATAATTTTTGCTCTTGTTTTAATTCCGTTAGTTTGTATTCCCGCTACCGCGGGAATTTTTCGCGTGGTTAGAATATTTATTTTAATAATGAAATACCAAATTTAGTAACATTTCTTCGTATGGTTGTTTTCTGCTTGTTTTTATTTTGGAATGGAACGCGATGGAATCGCGCACCAGCAGTTTTTTTATTCAGTTAATACTCTTCTATTTCCACAAGCAGCACACAATTTAGCTTTAGGAGTTCTGTATGGTTTTCCACATTTTTCACAATCAGGTCCAATTTGTCCAAGTGAGTGATGCATAATAGCATTCGGTTCCGTTTCTCCAAATCCAGTCAAATCATTATAATAGTCTAATAACTCTTTAAAACGTTCTTGTCTATCCTTTTTCAAAACTTTAAATCCTTTCGCATAAAGTTTAGATGCAATCGCATGTTCTTTTTTATCAAGCATTGGAACGTCCATTTTACATCTCCAGCAATATTTATATTCCATTAGCCGTCAATTTTTATAACAACTTCTTCCATTGTATAATGAACAAACTTTTTACCTAATTCAGTGAGTTCATATTGTTTTTCATTGTCAAAAGCAGATGTTAACGTTCCAGATTTTGATTTTCTTGTCGTACTTTTTACATAGTTCCCCCAATAATCTACTTCTCTATGCTGTCTAATTATACCTCCCGTACTTAAATCTCTAATTAGCAATTTGTATAAGTCTGCCTCAAGAGAATCTTCTCTCGGTTGACTTCCATTTAGGGTATCCCATATTTGACCGCGTGTTATACCAGGAGTTTTATAAATTTCTTTAATTACTAAAAAATGTGTCTCATGATAAAGTCTAATCCACTCAATAAACAATTGGATTAAATCATCAGTTGTTAAATCAGTAGCGCAAGCATTAGTTAATAATTTTCGTAGATATTCTTTCTTTTCAAAAGTTTCTGCGTTGTCCCATTCTTTAAATCCTTTCCGAACAAGTGTTAGATATTCTTCACTTTCCATTCGTTCATGTACACCTTGTCCAGCAGCATCTAATCTTTCATTAATTTGGTAAATGGTATAATAAAGCTCTTCAATTTTTCTATTATGTTCCTCTAGCCAAATTTTCTGGAGGTCATTTATTTTTCCTTGCTCTTTTTCTGCGTGTATTGCAGAACTTGCGGCAATTGCTCCACCAATCCAAGGAATACTACCTAAAGCAGCAACAACAAAACGACCTTTGCGAGTTTTCTTTCCTTGTTCATTAATTTCAGAAAGCTCGTCTTTGACCTTTTCAATTGCGTCTTTTTTAATCAGTTTATTCATTTTTTGGATTTTGGTCACAATGCACTACAACTATTGTATAAACACACTATTGCGTTTATTTTATATATATCTTTAATATTTAATCAAAAAATCAAAGCCTCTAAGGAATTATCGTACAATTTAAGAATTTTATACTTTCAAAGTCTATTTTTGAGGAAATAATTTTAGTAGTTAAAGACCGGTCCGAGTATCGCTTTTATGTACAGTTTTTTTAATGCTAGAACAACATAAAATTGTACTTCGGATGAGGAAGAGAACTATTCTTCAAACTTAAACAACTCATAAACTTCAACCTCCAAAGCCTTGGCTATCAAATTGACGACAGAAATAGAAGTATTTATAACACCCCGTTCAATTCTACTAATTTGAGATATTTCCACTCCAATATCATTAGCCAAATCCTTTTGAGTAAAATTTTTGTTTTTTCTTATGCGCTGTAGGTTTTTACCAAAGGCAACAATAAAATCTTTGTCTTTTAAATATTCCACGAAATAAAGGTCGTAGACTTCTAAATTTAAAAAGTAGGCAAATTTGCTTATTTTTATTATATTTGAAAAACCAAATCAAAACCATGAATTCAAAAGACTTTACAACACATCAAAACCATACCTTACAAACAGATACAAACTCCAACCAAAGCTACATCAAACTACCAATAGCAAACCTAAGTCAACTCAGCTATATGCAGACCTCATTAATAGAAATTATTTTATTAATATCTCACTTAGAAAAGGGAGATTATAAGCATGAGCAAAAACAAAGTGCCCTGTATTGGCTTAGTAAACTACTGTTGGCCAGTTACCCCAATGCAGAGTTGGAGGGCTTATCGGACTGGTTGGAGGAGCAAAAAGAAAAAGCCAAATAGTAGATAGTAACTATTTGGCTTTCAAAATATTTTTAAATAAACTTGTCTAACGTCTAACGTCTATTTCCCAGAAAAAGCATCCACCGTCTTCATATCGCTAACCTTATAAATATCGGCAACGTTAACAACCGTTTTCTCCAAAGATTCAGGGGTTACTTTAGCTTCGTTATATTCTACCATAGCTAATTTTCGTTCAAAATCAACCTTAGCAGATTTTACACCGGCCATTTTAGACATTTTCTTTTCAATGGTTTTGGCGCATCCAATTTCGCAGGTCATTCCGTCAATCGTAAACTCCGCTTTGGCATAGGTGGCGTTAGGGTCTAGTGTAGCACTGGCTTCTGCAGCGGTTTCAACCGTTTTAATTTCCGGTTTGGCCTCATTTTTACAACTAAAAACAAAGGCGGCCGTTAGCATCAGGGTTAAGAGAAACTTTATAGATTTCATAATGTTTATATTTTAAGGTTTAATACCATCGTTTTATGTCTACAAAACTACTAAATAAAGCTGTTTATTGTATGAAACGAATGAATTTATTAACGATAAATTAGGAGTTGAGCTTCAAAAAATAAGATAAAATGTTATTAAAAGTCATAAATTTTCACGAAATTGAAGTATTCAAGGTGTGGCATTCAGAAGTGAACAATCACCTTTCTTTCGTAAGATAGCTAAACGCCCCGATAACTTTAAGGGGTCAAAACATAAAATATTGAATTATGAAAAAAATATCTCTAGCGCTCCGGTTCGGCCTTGTTACAAGCGTTATGCTCATGGCTTATTTTTTAGTTTTAGCCTTATTCAATAAACATATCAACCCTGCATTCAGTTTTTTTAATGCCGTAATAACGGCCTTTGGTATCTGGGAGGCTGTACGTTTGCATAAACTTGAGCAACAGGAGAATTTTTCGTATTCCGAAGGCTTTAAAACAGGGATCATTACAGGGTTTACCGCGACCTTGTTATTTACGATCTTCTTTTTGGTATATGCCACGGAAATAAATACTGAATTTTTGCCGGAACTTCTCAAAATTATGAGTGGTGGTTTTAATGCCAGTTCAGGGATGGTAACCTTTGTCGTTGCTATCATGGGGGTGGCGACAACCATCGTAGCGACCTTGTCCACCATGCAGTTTTTTAAAAACAGCAGAAATATTCCTCAAAACCCGTAAAACGTTTGCTCTTTAATTAATTAGCCGTATATTTGCACCCGCCTTCCAAAAAGGCAGGCATATTTTTTGAACAAATTATTTAATAAAAACGTTACGCTATGTACGCAATTGTAGAGATAGCAGGGCAACAATTTAAAGTTGTAAAAGACCAAAAAGTTTTTGTTAACCGTTTACAAACTGAAGAAGGTAAGAAAGTAGCTTTCGATAATGTTCTTCTTGTAGCAGATGGTGACAAAGTAACTGTAGGCGCCCCGGCTATAGACGGAGCTCAGGTAGGAGCAAAAGTCTTAAAGCACCTTAAAGGTGATAAAGTTATAGTTTTCAAAAAGAAAAGACGTAAAGGTTACCGTGTTAAAAATGGTCACCGTCAGTCTTTAACTGAAATCGTTATTGAGAGTATTGCTGCTTCGGGAGCTAAAAAAGCTGCCAAAGCTGAGCCTAAGGCTAAAGCTGCACCGGCAAAAGCAACTCCAAAAGCAGAACCTAAAGCGAAAGCTGCTGCTCCAAAAGCAGAAGCAAAACCTGCTAAAAAAGAAGCACCAGCTTCTAAAGATTTAAGTAAGCACACGGTTGCTGAATTAAAAGAGATGGCAAAAGCAAAAGGCATTGAAGGTATTTCTTCTATGAAGAAAGCCGATCTAATTGCTGCTTTAAGTTAATTATAAAAACTAAAATCGAAATAAAATGGCACATAAAAAAGGAGTCGGAAGTTCGAAAAACGGTAGAGAATCAGAATCGAAACGCTTAGGTGTTAAGATTTTTGGTGGCCAAGCTGCATTAGCTGGAAATATTATCGTTAGACAAAGAGGAAATACGCATCACCCAGGTGAAAATGTATATTCTTCTAAAGATCATACATTACATGCCTATGTTGATGGTATTGTAAAATTTACTAAGAAAAAAGACAACAAATCTTATGTTTCTATTGAGCCTTTCGAAGCTTAATTAAACGAGGTCTTTAAAAAATATAAACCCTTCCTGGAAACAGGAAGGGTTTTTTTATGGAATTTTCATACATATGTCCTAAAGTTTTACACAATGTTAATTGAACTTAAATTCTCTGTACTTAAGATACAATAGATAACTATTATTTAAGAAACCCTTAAAGGGCTTCGCCTGGTCGTTTCGTTATTTCGTAGCACTAATTAATTAACTTATTATGGTATGAAAAAACAGTACGCAATTTTATTTTTTATTTCCTTGTTTTCGTTTGCAGGAATAGCGCAAAATGGAAACATTCAGGGAACAATTATTGACGAAACGGGCTTGCCGGTTCCGTTTGGAGAAGTGATGATAGAAGCCTTTAATAAAGGAGCTATTTCCGATGCTGATGGAAAGTTCTTAATCTTAGATGTTCCTACAGGAACTCAAATCGTTAAGGTGATGTATTTAGGCTATGCCGATGTTGAAACAGAAGTGAACGTCGAAGCCGAAAAAACAAGCAAAGTGATTATTACCATTATATCTGAAGCCCAGGAACTGGAAGGGGTGCTTATTACAGGGTATAATAGTGGTCAAGCTAAGGCTTTGAATGCGCAGAAGAATAAACAAAATATTACCAATGTCGTTTCTACAGATCAAATTGGGAAATTCCCGGATGCTAATATTGGAGACGCCATCAAACGTATTCCCGGAATCACCATGCAGGTAGATCAGGGTGAAGCACGTAATATTATTGTGCGTGGTTTAGCACCACAATTAAACTCGGTAACATTGAACGGAAGCAGAATTCCTTCCGCCGAAGGCGATAACAGAAACATACAAATGGATCTCATTCCGGCCGATATGATTCAGTTGATAGAAGTTAATAAAGCCGTGACTCCGGATATGGATGCCGATGCTCTGGGTGGATCTGTAAATTTAGTAACCCGAACATCACCAAACGGATTTAGAATGGCTGCAACCTTGGGATCAGGAGTCAGTTTTATTACCAATAAACGGATTTTAAATGGGTTTATTTTAATGGGAGATAGAACAAAAGACAACAAGTTTGGTTGGATGATTTCTTCATCTATTAATGATACTGATTTTGGATCTGATAATGTCGAAGCTGAATGGGTAAATGAGGCTGAAAACAATTCGGGAGATGATATCGAAGTAACGCCATTTGTTGAAGAATCGGACATTAGGACCTATTTGGTACAACGTATCAGAAGAAGTTTTTCTGCGAATCTAGATTATGCCTTCGATGCGAACAATACCGTATTCTTAAAAACCATGTATAACTGGAGAGACGACAAGGAGAATCGCTATCGATTACGTTATCGGTCTATCGAACCCATATTCACCGGAGATACTGAGGCGTCAATTATTGGTTATCAGGGTGAAATAAGAAGGCAAACTAAAGGGGGTATTGATAATAATAGAAATAAAAATACACGCTTGGAAGATCAACGTATTCAGAATTACAGTTTAGGTGGAGATCACCTGTTTGGCAAGGTTGAGTTCGATTGGATGGCATCTTATGCCAGTGCTTCCGAAGAGCGATTAAATGAACGCTATATTGAATACGAATTGGAAGAAACCAGTGGTGGGGACCCGATCCCATTCAATGTGGATTTCGCGAATCAGGAGTTTCCCTTAATCGTACCCGCCAATGCCAGTGATGCCGCATTGAGTAACTATGGCTTAAAAGAGATTACTGAAGAAAATCAATTTACCGAGGAAAAGGATTTTAACGTTTTTGCGAATTTCAAAATGCCGTTTAACCTGTTGAAAGATCGAGAAGGATTTTTAAAATTTGGAGGGCGTCTGAGAATGAAAAATAAAGATAGAGACAATAATTTCTTCGAGTTCGAGCCTACCAATTCGGCATTTGATGACCTGTCGTCCCTACCGCTAATAAACCAAACGGACCCCGACTTCCTGGCAGGAAATAAATATGACGCCGGAATGTTTGTAGATCCGATGTTCTTAGGTCAGTTGAACTTTAACTCGGGAAATTTTGATAGTGCGTCCATTGTTGACGAATTTTTATCGGGGAATTATGAAGTTAAAGAAGATGTTTATGCAGGTTATGCCATGATCAATCAGGTGCTATCTGATAAATTATCAGTTCTTGCCGGGATACGGGTGGAAAATACAGAGATCGAAACCACAGGGAATTTAGTGGTTTTCGATGACGATGGTGATTTCGATCCTGCAGCTTCTGGAGAGATAAAAGATGATAATTCCTATGTTAATGTCTTACCCGGAATTCATTTTAAATATAATGTGACCGATAATACCGTATTGCGATTTGCATGGACCAATACCTTGGCTAGACCGAACTATATAGATTTAGTGCCTTTTAGAAATGAAGTTAGAGAAGATGAAGAGGTAAGTATAGGGAATCCTGAATTAAATGCTACAACATCAATGAATTTTGATATTATGGCTGAGCATTATTTTAAAAATGTCGGGATCATTTCCGGAGGCTTATTTAATAAGAATATTGAGGATTTTATCTATACATTCCAGTTCGAAGACCCGGCAACCGGGTTTGATGCTTTCCAGCCTCAGAATGGTGATGACGCAACCATTTTTGGAGCAGAATTGTCTTTTCAACGTCAGTTAGATTTCTTACCGGGGTTTGCAAAAAATATGAGTGTATTTCTTAACTATACGTATTTGTCATCCAGTGCCGACGGGATTAGAAATGAAGATGGCGATGAACGAACCGATTTAGACTTACCCGGTACAGCCCCTAATATGTTTAACGGTTCATTAGCCTACGGCGGTGAAAAATTAAACCTGCGTTTATCTGCTAATTATTCCGATTCGTATATCGATGAAATTGGTGGAAACGCTTTTGAAGACAGGTATTACGATGAGCAATTCTTTTTAGACTTTAATGCCTCTTATGCGATTAATGATGCCTTTAGTGTCTATTTCGATTTGAATAATATCACCGATCAGCCTTTACGCTATTACCAAGGGGTTAAGGCCCGGACCATGCAAATGGAATACTACGGAAGACGACTTACCTTTGGATTAAAATATGATTTATTTAAGAAGAAAAACTAAAAATGAAAAAGCATAAAACCAATATCATATTTATAAGTTTCGTTTGTTTAATGGCTTGTACAGCGAAACTACCAGAAATCATAGCCGATGTGGTTACCGAAAAAACAATGCATGATACGGACGACCCAGCCATTTGGATAGATAGACAAGATACGTCTAAGAGTATCATATTCGGAACGGATAAGGACGAGATTAATGGGAGTGTTTATGCCTTTAATCTGGACGGAAAAATTATAAAGGATAAGTCTATTAATAAGATCAGCTATCCGAATAATGTAGACGTCGAGTACGATTTTGCAATAAATGATTCTACTCAAACCGACATTTTAGTGTTTTCTGAAAGAGAAAAGCAGCAAATACGATTGTTTTCGGTTCCGGATATGAAACCATTAGATCATGGAGGGTTTAAGGTTTTTGAAGACGAAACTAATATTGAAATGAAGCGCCCCATGGGAGTTTCACTCTATAAAAACCCGATAAATGGACGTGTACAGGTTATCGTAAGCAGAAAAATGGGGCCTAAAGAGAATTACTTGTATCAATATGAATTTGTTTCAGATGCATCAGGTGTGAAAACGAAATTCATTAGAAAGTTTGGAACGTTCAGCGGAAAAAAAGAAATCGAAGCTATTGCCGTTGATGATGAGTCAGGGTATGTATATTACGCTGATGAAGGTGTGGGTATAAGAAAGTATCATGCGAATTCAGAAAAAGGAGATCAGGAATTGACCATTTTTGGAGGCGCGTATTTTAAAGATGATATCGAAGGTATTGCCATCGCTAAATACGAAGATGAAGGTTTCTTGATCGTATCGAACCAGCAGGCACATTCATTCAACATATTCAATCTCAAAACGAATGCATTTATCAAAGAACTTAATTTGGGAACGCTTGAAACTGATGGTTGCGAGGTGACCACCAAAGCTCTGGGCGACAAATTTCCAAACGGATTATTGGTGTCTATGAGTGATGAAAAAAACTTCTTTTTTCACGATTTAAATAAATTGAAGCTATTAGAATAAAGCCCTTATTGCTCCAAAAATGGAACCCTTTCTGGAAACAGAAGGGGTTTTTTATTTAACGATTTATTGAGATATGTTTGTCTTTGATTTTTCTACTTTTGAAAATCACTAACCATAATCATATTGAAATATTTATTACTTTTTGCTTTCCTGTTGAACAGCTACTTTGGCCTTTCGCAAACCAAAAAGGTTCATGTTAAGTATATTTCAGAAGCTATAGTATTAGATGGACATCTGAATGAAACGGCCTGGAGAGAAACGCAGGCAGCTACAAATTTCTGGAATTACTTCCCCACAGATTCGTTACAGGCGAAACAGCAGGCTGAAATAAAAATGTTGCATGACGATACCAATTTATACATCGGGATGAAGGTGAACGCTTCCGGGAATGATTTTGTTGTGCCCTCATTACGCCGTGATTTTACCGCCGGAGGCAGCGACAATATCACTTTAATGTTCGATACGTTTAACGATGCTACCAATGCTTTTATCTTTGGAACAAACCCCGAAGGCGTAAAACGGGAAATGTTGCTTTCGGGAGGCGGAACAGAATTAAGAGGTTTTACTATGGCCTGGGATACCAAATGGAAAAGTGAAACTATGATGCATAAAGACCATTATAGTGTTGAATGGGTGATTCCGTTCTCTGCTTTCAAATATAGAGAAGGTGAGACCAAATGGCGTTTTAATAGCTACCATTTCGATACACAATCCAATGAGAACAATACCTGGGTGAATATTCCGCAAAGCCAATACATTTTTAATCTGGCTTTTATGGGGGATATGATTTTTGAAAAGCCCCTGGGAAAATCGAAATCTCCTATTTCTATTATTCCTTATGTTAATGGTTTGGTTGGAAAAGATTATGAAACTGATAAGGAAACTTCAGATTTTAAAGTTGGTGCCGATGCAAAATTCACCATAGGAAATAGTATGAATCTTGATCTCACAGTAAATCCTGATTTTTCCCAGGTTGAAGTCGACCAACAGGTTACCAATCTTACCCGTTTCGAAGTTGGCTTACCCGAACGTCGCCAGTTTTTTATTGAAAATAACGATTTATTTAACGACTTCGGAAACAGCAGGGATTCCAATCCGTTTTTCTCACGACGTATCGGTATAGCGACAGATACCGATGACAATACCATAGAGAATGATATTATTGCCGGAGTGAGATTAAGCGGTAAGATCAATAATGACTTGCGAATTGGTCTGCTGAATATGCAAACCAGCGAGGATATTGCCAACGAGATCGCTGCTACGAATAATGCTGTAATTACCGCGCAACATAAGCTGTTTAGCCGGTCGAATATCAGCTTCATGTTTATTAATAAACAAGCCACTAAAGATTACGATTTTATGGATGACGGTGAAAAGTACAATCGCGTTTTCGGGGTGGATTACAGGCTGGCGTCAAAAGACAATACCTGGGTAGGGAAATACTATCTTCATAAATCCTTTACGCCTAACAGTTCGGGGAATGATATTTCGACGGGAGCTTCAACCGAATATAGAAGTCGTAATTATAATATCAGACTCAGCGGGTTATGGATTGGCGATAATTTTGCATCAGATTTAGGGTTTATCCGAAGAACCGATATTTTTAAGATCGATCCGCGTTTTCGACGTAATTTTTGGCCAAAAAGTAAAAAATTGCAAAGTCATAATATCTCTATAACCCCAATTTTCATTTGGCGTCCGGAGCTAGATTTTGAAAATTCAGATTATACTATTGCTACCAGTTGGGAGGGATCCTTTCAAAATACTTCTGAAATTGAAGTAGAAATGTACAACCGCTATATTCGTTTGTATGAACCTTTTGATCCCACCGGAACAGATGGGAGTGTAGCCCTACCGATTGGAGACTATAAATACACTAGTTTTAGTTTGGAATACGAATCGGATAGACGCAAGGTGTTTTCGTATGAGATCAACCCCTCTTTTGGCAAGTTCTTTAATGGAAAAATCGTATCACTGGAAACACAACTGAATTATCGTATTCAACCATTTTTCTCCTCGTCGATCCAAATAAATTATGATCATATTGAGCTGCCGGATCCTTATCCTAAAGCAGATATTTGGCTGATAGGCCCACGATTTGATGTCACATTTAACAAAAGCGTATTTTGGGCCACATTTATTCAGTATAGTAGTCAGCGTGATAATTTTGGGGTAAACGCAAGGGTTCAATGGCGATTTGCTCCTTTGTCCGATTTGTTCATTGTTTACAATGATAACTATAGGACTCATGATGTGTTTGCTCCAAGGGTGCGTTCCATCAATTTAAAATTAAATTATTGGTTGAATATTTAGGCATTCAAAATATCATCCACAATTTTTAAATGATGTTTGGTATGAATTTCTAAAAAACGGATGGTTTGTTTTTTCGATAACATACCAAATATATGATGAATAAAGTAGGCACCCTTATGCATGGTATTCAGACGTCCTATATATTCTTTTGCAGCCTTAAGTTGTGCCTGCAAATCTGCGGTCGATATGGCTTCCCGACAATTAACAAATTTGGGAGCTCTAGCTTTTCCTCTGGGAATATAACCCAATGGAAACAAGGCTAATCGCATAAAGTTAAAATTTCTTTTATACGGTTTGGAATGCTTTTTGGCTAATAGGGGGCAAACAGCATTAATAACTTTTAGAACGTGGTCCAATTGCCATCCGATACTGGCTTTCGATACTTTAGGAACCACCTTATCCTTAAAAGGAATGGCCTTTTCGATATCAACTAAAAATACATGGAGTCGTTCTATTTTTTTATTCACATGAATATTTTTTTATCTTTAAAAGATATTAATTAAATGCTTAACTTTAGGCTATTACATTATATTGTTTTTAGGTTTAATTAAAAATGACGATTATGAAACCATTTAGATCTGAAATTAGAAACTCCCCAACACAACCAACCATCAAGATATTCTTAAGTGACGAAAGCATCGATAACAAAATTAAAAGTCATTTAGAACATTTTGAAGGCATTGATTTTATTGAAATAAGAGAAAGTATTGGTCGAAACAGAGCTAATGAAAATATCACTATATTTTTAAAAGATGATGCCGATATTAATAAAATGAAAGCTTCTATAGATTCCAGTTTGTGGTGGTATTTTGAAGAAGATATGGTAGACGAATGAGGTATAACTTAAGAAACTAAAAAAAACCCAGACAAAATTGCCTGGGTTTTAAGTATTACAATAATCCGTTTTTTATTTTTTCTGATTCGCCAGATACGTAATTAACGAGGCGAATTCTTCAAATGATAGTGCATTTGCCAATCCCGGAGGCATCATTGAGGTTTCTAGCTCCTCACGATTTATAATATCGCTGGTTTTTATAGTGAATGCCTGACCCGCTATATTACGCATCACCACCTTTTCGGAAGTTTCAGACGTTATAAAACCAACATAGCTTTCATCATTTTTGGCTTCAATAGCCACGGTGGCAAATCCTTGTGAAATGGAAGCGTTCGGTTTCAAAATAGATTCAGCTATTTGATCCCGTGCCATGATTGATCCTATCTGCCCCATGTATGGTCCTTTTAAAGCTTCTCCTTTTTTGATGCTATGGCAGGCAACACATCCTTGTTGTGTGAATAGTTCTTCGCCTTTATTGGCATCCCCTTTTATTTTGGAAATGGCGATCATGACATCTTCAATAGAGGTTTTACCAATTTGCCCTTTTTTATTTTTTATTTTTTCAAGGTCAATTTGAGTTTCCTCCTCAACGATGATTTCTTCTTTACCACCAAAAGCAATAATGCCCATACGATGTTTATCGTTTAAATCTGCAAAAAATATTTTTTCTTCAGCGTTGGACTGTTCCCAAATTTCGGTCAAAAATGTTTTAATTTTAGGCGAAGCCTCCCAGGTAATACCTTTGTAATACGGACCGTGTGTGTCCGGTCGTGTGCTCCACCACCAGGACCCGTCGTAAGGTGCTTCCTTTTTATACAATCTGGAAATCGTAGTTAATAGTTCCTTTTTAAACGAACTATCGTTGGATGTATTAAAAGCTTCGATCAAGCCATCCACGGCACCTTCGTCATGCATATATTTCAAAGCCCAAAGTCCGAGAGCAGAGGCGTCATTTTTAACCGCTTCCACACAGGCATCAACAGCATTAATATGCAATAGAGCTTTAACGGCTAAGTGCGCAGGAATAATGGGAGCATTTGGTGTGGCATGTGGGCCTTCGGTGCCTTGTTCCGGAACTACGGCATTTGAAGGAACAGGTATTTGCAATAAAGCTTTCGCAGCTTCCTTTTTACCCAGACGTCCCAAACCTATTATTGCCACAGCTTTTACTCTGTCTGACGGATCGGTTAAAGCTTCCATAAAGGGTGCTAATGGTACGTGTTCTAATCTTGATTTGCGATCGGTCAATGCTCTAAGAGCGAACTCTTTTACGGCATTTTCATGACTTAGTTCAACCAAATTATCGGTAGTTCCCTTTCCATTAATTTGGGCATAGGTAAAAATGGCAGCCACTCTGGTGTCTAAAGGAAGACTCTGGTCCGACGCCAATTTCCAAACCGCTTTTGATGCACTTTTTGAAGATCTGGCTACCAATTCTTGCTGTGCGCTTAAACGCGCAGTAGCCGATCTTTCTTTAAGCAACTTTGCGAGTTTTTTAACCGAAAGATCTGTGACATCAGGAAACTCAGTATATGCCCAGTTTTTAGGAATAGCCTGAACGACGAAACCTTTATCCGGATTTCCGGAATACCCGGCACCATCCCATGCACTCATAAATAACCGTCCCGAGGCGTCAATATCTAAATCTGTGATTTGCGCTAATTTTATAAACTGTTCTTCGGTCTGTTTAAAACTTGCACCATCCGGAGTCACACGATGAATGAATAATTCACTTCTTCCCCAATCTGCCATCATAGGGACCTGATTATATTTTTCCGGCCATCTGTTGTCATCCATAAATAGAGATCCGGTTCCGGAACCACCTCCCACATCAACAAGGGCTGGAAGAATTTCATTCGTAAAGTGTTTGAATAAAACAGGGTAGCCATATTCTCCGGATTGAATATGATGCGCAAAACGGATATTCCAACCGCCACCATCATTGGTGTTTCCTCTCGTATAAATGTTCATATAGGGGTCGATAGCTACATCGTAAATATTTCTCATCCCATGGGTGTAGACTTCCATTTCAGTACCATCGGGGCGCACTCTAACAATACCGCCGCCAAGCATGGTAAGTTTTGTCCCTTCCCGGTCGGTGGCATCATGAAATCCAAAATCGCCAACAGCAATATAGATCCATCCATCAATGCCCATTCTTATACCATTGGTAGCATGGTCGGTTCCTCTTTTAATAATATAGGTTGGCGAACAAATATTTTCAATAATAGGCTTTGAAGGACCATCGGCGACATCATCATGATCCTTATCTTCAAAAACAACCAGATCCATACCTGTAGCTATTCCTGTTTCTTCGGAAAATGTGGTGTGAAGCACAAAAAGCTTATCCCCTAATGAAATGATCCCGCGGGGGTTATTAACTTTGGCAAATTCAGAATATAAATCTGCTTTTCCATCGTTGTCGCTATCAATGAGCTTAACAATACTTCCTTTATTTGGCTCTTTCCCTAGGGACCCCATCATATCTACGCCGACATACACTTCTCCGGTAGGAGCCACTGCAAGACATGCCGGGCTAGGAACAATATCGGGACCCGCAAAAGGTGTCATCGAAATGTTATCCGGATTTTCACTTGCTTCGATATTTACAGCAATAGGTTTATCTTCAATTGGAATAGCTTTACTGGGTTCAGAACCACAATTTTGAAGTGCTATTACCGCAAAGGCGGAAAGAAAGAATTTTGAAATATTACGCATTGTTTAAATTTTTTATAAAAATAGAAAATAACTGAACCAGTACTGTTTAATATTTTTCATTGAAAGTATCTGAACAATCCGCTAACACTTTTCGGTTGAAATGCACTCAAATAAAAACCCCTTATAATCAAACTTATAAGGGGTTTAGTTTATTTATTATGAAGTGTTCTTAATATATATGACGTCTCCAATTAGTAACGATAATGTTCTGGTTTAAACGGACCATCCACAGTAACACCAATATAACTCGCTTGCTCTTCACGAAGTTCTGTGAGCTCTACACCAATTTTCGCAAGATGTAATTTTGCTACTTTCTCGTCTAAAGATTTTGGTAACATATAAACATCGTTCTTATAATTGTCGCTGTTATTCCATAGTTCTATTTGCGCTAAGGTTTGATTGGTAAACGAGTTACTCATAACAAAACTTGGGTGACCAGTAGCACAACCTAAGTTGACCAAACGCCCTTCTGCAAGAATAATAACATCATTACCATTAACGGTATATTTATCAACTTGAGGTTTAATGGTGTTTTTTGTATGTCCGTGGTTTTTGTTTAACCAAGCCATATCAATTTCGTTATCAAAATGACCAATATTACAAACAATAGCTTTGTCTTTTAAAGCTTCAAAGTGACGCCCTTGAACAATATCTTTATTTCCGGTTGTTGTAATAACGATATCCGTATTTCCGATGACGGTTTCTAATTTTTTAACTTCAAAACCATCCATAGCAGCTTGTAAAGCACATATTGGGTCGATCTCTGTAACCGTCACAATACTTCCTGCTCCCTTAAACGAAGCCGCAGTGCCTTTACCAACATCGCCATAACCACAAACGGTTACACGTTTTCCGGCCAGCATGATATCCGTAGCACGACGGATGGCATCAACAGCACTTTCTTTACAGCCGTATTTGTTATCGAATTTAGATTTTGTTACCGAATCATTTACGTTGATGGCAGGAATAGGAAGAGTTCCGTTTTTAACACGCTCGTAAAGTCTATGAACACCTGTTGTTGTTTCTTCAGATAATCCTTTAATACCGGCAGATAGTTCCGGATATTTATCTAAAACCATATTGGTCAGGTCTCCACCATCATCAAGAATCATGTTAAGGGGTTGCCTGTCTTCACCAAAGAAAAGGGTTTGTTCAATACACCAATCGAATTCCTCTTCGGTCATGTCTTTCCATGCATATACTGAAGTTCCGGCAGCTGCAATAGCCGCTGCAGCCTGATCTTGAGTTGAGAAAATATTACAAGAACTCCAGGTTACTTCTGCGCCTAAGGCTTGTAATGTTTCAATTAAAACAGCAGTTTGGATGGTCATATGCAAACAACCTGCAATTCGAGCACCTTTAAGAGGTTGCGAGTCTTTGTATTCTTCACGCAAACTCATAAGCCCTGGCATTTCCGCTTCAGCTAATTCTATCTCTTTGCGCCCCCAATCGGCAAGCGAAATATCTTTTACTTTATTAGCTACGTAAGGCATTGTTTTCGTATTCATCTATAATTTGTTTATGTTTTTTATAATGAAACAACTTTGTGATTAGCGCTTAAAATAGTTAAATTCGCCTACCAAAAATTGTCAATTAGCCAAAGGCTGTGCAAAGATAATCAATAACTTTCAGAATATTAAATGCCTTGTTATAAAACTATAAACCCGAACTCACAAACTACTGTTAAAATTTGGAAAATTTCTGAGTCCTATAATGATTTAATGCAGCCTATTCGATTAACCCCTGAAAGTTTAAAGCGCGTTTCAGGTATGAAAAGTGACATGCACCAACGTGGATTTTTGAGTGTACGACATTTATTAGCTGAATTTGGGTATGAAGATGCTGATTTGTTTTATGATGAGCATGGCAAACCCCATTTAAAAGATGGGAAGCATATTTCTATAACGCATTCTTTTAATTTTTCGGCGGTTATAATCAGCGATTTAATTGTTGGAATCGACGTCGAAAAACAACGTGATAAAATAGCCATCATTGCCCATAAGTTTATTGACTATGAGTTTGATTATTTAAATAAAGACGCTGCCGATTACGTAAAAAAACTAACTACAATTTGGTGTGTAAAGGAATCATTGTATAAACTATTTGCAACACCCGGATTAAGTTTTAGGAACTATTTTTTAGTGATTCCTTTTAACGTAAATGATAATGAAACTGTGGCATGGATCGATTATAAAAACAGAAAGCATCGTTATAATATTCATTTTTTAGAGTTTGAAGGGTTTACCTGTGCTTACGCCATGTCGTATAAATGAATAGTATTTATACCAACATACAAGACTCAATTTTAAACAGCGAAAAATTATTGGCTATTTTAATGGATCCCGATAAATTTTCTATTGAAAATACGAATCGTTTTATCACTAAAGTGAACGCATCTGTTGCTACTCATATTTTTGTTGGAGGGAGTACTGTTGATGAGCAGGCCACCGAAGCTTTAGTTGTTGAAATAAAAAAGCATACCTATCTTCCTGTCGTATTGTTTCCCGGAGATATCACACAAATTACAAATGAGGCAGATGCGTTGTTGTTTCTGTCATTAATTTCAGGAAGGAATCCGGAATATTTAATAGGGAAACATGTGGCCTCTATTCCAAGGCTAAGAAAAATTGCACTGGAAATAATATCCACGGGTTATATCTTAGTCGAAAATGGAAAAGAAACGGCCGTTGAGCGGGTTACAAACACCAAACCGTTATCGCGAGATAATATTCGACATATTGTAAATACGGCAAAGGCGGGAGAACTGTTAGGTATGGCACTTATATATTTGGAAGCTGGTAGCGGTGCAAGTGTACCTGTCACTCATGAGATTATTAGTTCGGTAAAAGAAGTACTACAAATCCCTTTAATTGTAGGCGGAGGGATTAGAAGTAAAATACAATTAGAAGCGGCTTATCACGCGGGCGCGGATATGGTGGTTATCGGGACGGCTTTTGAAGAGGATGAATTGTTTTTTGAAGAATTGCGAAAATAAAACATAGTCATAAATGAAAATATCAGTAGAATTAACATTAACACCATTGCAAGACGAGTTTGAACCGACAATCATTCATTTTATAAAGAAGTTAAGAGCTTCAGATTTAAAAATATTGGAAAACCCTTTAAGTACGCAGGTGTATGGGGATTATGATGAAGTTATGAGTCTTCTAACTACGGAAATAAAGGAAGCCTTTCAGTTGATCGAACGCGGATTATTATACATGAAGATTGTAAAATCAGACAGACACGATTATGAACCCCATTTTTGATTTCTTTTTAGAGAGCTATCGCGGAAAAGAAACCTATATGATAGTATTGGAAGCTATTGTATTGGTCACTGGAATTGCGAGTGTTTGGTACGCAAAAAAAGAGAATATTTTGGTTTATCCCACTGGTCTTGTTGCAACTGTCATTTCTGTGTATATTTTACTGAAGGATCAGCTTTTCGGAGATATGATGATGAATTTCTATTTTTCTATAATGAGTATTTATGGATGGTGGAATTGGGCAAGAACTAAGGATAATAAAAAAGTAGTTCGAATCTCCAGAACCAATGCGAAGGAAAAGGTCATTGGGTTTGGATTATTCCTATTAACCATGATGATTACCTATATGGTTTATAAATCGTCGGAGGCAACAATTGATACATCCAATTACATTGACATTCTCACTTCGGGTATGTTTTTCACGGGAATGTGGTATATGGCTAAAAAGAAAATTGAAAATTGGACATTATGGATCATTGCTGATATTATTACAGTACCACTTTATGCCTATAGAGGTTGGGGCATGCTATCCTTTCAATATCTTATCTTTACAATTTTGGCGATACAAGCCTATTTCTTATGGAGGAAAAGTATAAACAGCAACCATCAAACTGCGTAAAAATAGTTCTGTTTGGTCCGGAATCGACAGGAAAAACGACCTTGTCCAGGCAATTGGCAAAGCATTATGATGCGCCTTGGGTCCTGGAATATGCGCGTGAGTATCTTCAAAAGAAATGGGATAAAGAACAAAAAACATGTACACCGGAAGATTTATTACCTATTGCAGAAGGACAAATTCAACTTGAAAACAAGTTGGCAAAAACTACTGAAACGGTTTTAATTTGTGACACCGATTTACTGGAAACTAAAGTGTATTCTGAAACCTATTACTTAGGAACTTGCGATCCGATTCTGGAAAAATATGCCTTAGAAAATATTTACAGTTTATATTTTTTGACTTATATTGACACCCCTTGGATAGCTGATGATTTGCGAGATAAACCGAATGATCGATTGCGCATGTTTAAGGCTTTTGAAGAGGCATTAATCAGAAACAAAAGACCCTATGTTTTACTTAAAGGGGACCAAGAAGAACGCTTAAAAACGGCTATTAAACATATAGATAAATTATTAAAACAAGAAACCTTGAATTTTAACGAAGACGACAAGAAGCAAATTGAACAAAAAGGACTGACATTAGAAAAAGTTCGGTCCCAAATTGATACTTTCAAAACCGGGTTACCCTATGTAAACCTTAATAGTGCCGCAACATTAGGTCATGGCATTTTAAAAGTGTCTGATAGTGAAAGGAAGCTGTGTGTTAATCTTTATAACGACGAACTAGAAACACTATCCATTGTAAAATTTGTCCCTGCGTCTGGCGCGGCAACACGAATGTTCAAATTTTTGTTTCAGTTTTTAAAAGACTACGATCCAAAAACTGAATCTGTAGCATCCTACTGTAATAATCAAGGAACCAATGATGTATCAACGTTTTTTTCTAATCTTAAAGAACTACCGTTTTATGAGGATGTACAGGAAAAAACAAAAGTGTATTTCAAAAATTTTGAGGATTTATCTGAAAATAAAAAACAGGTCGCTTTTGTAAAAACCATGCTGGATGCAGATAAGCTGGATTTGGGTTCAAACCCAAAAGGGTTGCTTCCATTTCATAATTATGGAAACCACATTACCACTGCTTTCGAAGAACATTTATTGGAAGGGACATTATATGCTTCAACTCAAAAGAAAGCAAGATTGCATTATACGATTTCGGAACACCATAAAGATAAATTTCTCAAAAAATTAAGTGATACTAAGTCTAAAATCGAACATGAAACAGGAGTTTCTTTTGAGGTGTCTTTTTCTTATCAAAAGGCATCAACAGATACACTTGCAGTTACTTTAAGTAATGAACCTTTTAGATTAAGCGATGGAAGTTTACATTTCAGACCTTCAGGTCATGGGGCTTTAATAGAGAACCTTTCGGCTATTAATGCGGATGTGGTTTTTGTGAAAAATATAGATAATGTTGTGGTGTCTGACCATGTAAAGGTAGTATCCGATAATAAAATTATGCTCGCAGGGTTATTGTTAAGTATTCAGAAGCAATCCTTTAAATATCTGGAAGAGCTTGACAAAAATCAGGTGAGTGAAGCTTCTGCCCTAGAAATAGCTCAATTCGTATCATCTAAGATGAATGTTGTTTTGGATGATGATTTTGATGATTTTTCATTAAGTAAAAAGACCTCTTATTTGAAACAAAAATTAAATAGACCCATACGTATTTGTGGAATGGTTAAAAATGAAGGCGCCCCGGGAGGCGGTCCGTTTTGGGTCGAAAATAAAGATGCTAATGTGTCGTTACAAATTGTTGAGTCTGCTCAAATAAACCAAAAGAATGAGCAACAAAAAGACATTTTAAATAATGCAACACATTTTAACCCTGTTGACCTCGTTTGTGGTTTCAAAGATTATAAAGGGAATCCTTTTAATCTAACTCAATTTGTCGATTATAATGCTGCATTTATAACCCATAAAACAAAGGACGGTAAAGATATAAAGGCACTGGAGCTTCCCGGACTATGGAATGGTAGTATGGCCAACTGGAATACCATATTTGTTGAGGTTCCCGCGGAGACATTTAACCCTGTAAAAACGGTAAACGATTTGTTGAAACCCGAACACCAGGCTTCATAATGCTTAAAAACGAGGCACTAATACAAGAAACAACTTTTAAAGCGATAAGGAGTTCCGGAGCCGGAGGTCAACATGTTAATAAAGTGTCTTCCAAAATAGAACTTACATTTGATGTGATGGCATCTTTGGTTTTATCTGAAGCGCAAAAAATGACCATAGTAGAGAAATTACAACACCGTTTAACGAAGCATCATGTTTTGATTTTACAGTGCGATCAAACGCGTAGTCAGCATAAGAATAAAGAACTGGTCATTCAGCGGTTTTTCGAATTAATAAGTAATGCCTTGATCATTTCAAAAAAGCGAATACCAACAAAAATCCCTAAGGCTGTTATAAGAAAACGATTAAAGAATAAGCGTAATCTATCTCTTAAAAAATCAAACCGAAAAAAACCGGATGTTGATTAAAAAAAAACACAATTCATAATTCGTAATTCATAATTCGTTATTACATTTGCAGCGTTCTCAAAAAAGGGGTGCTTTTTCAGTTATTAGTTATCCGTTTTTAGTTAGTGGTCCAAGGACTTTTAACTTTTAACTTCCAACTTTTAACTTCCGAAGGGCTGAGATCATACCCATTGAACCTAGAACAGGTAATGCTGTTTAGGAAACGAGCACAGAAAATGGCTGCAGACATTTTTAGTGAATGCCAAAGAATTATCAAATTCAGAGGTTTTCACGATGAGCTCATGGAAAATGAAGCGATTTGCTTCAAAAATAAATTATTAACCATAAAGAATAATGACCTCTTTTTATTCGATTATAATTTTTTAATCGATATGAAAAACAATTTTCTTTTTTTAGCACTATTCGTGTTATCGGTCAGTGCGAGCGCACAACAAAAACAAACACAACAAGATTCAACACAGGTAGAAAAACTAGACGAAGTTTTAGTAAAAGCCGTGCGTGTAAATGCAGATTCGCCCATTACACATTCCAATGTTTCTAAAGAGCAGTTAGCAAAACGTAATTTGGGGCAGGACATTCCTGCTTTATTGAATTATTTACCATCTGTAGTCACCACAAGTGATGCAGGGGCAGGTATTGGATATACAGGGATTAGAGTACGGGGTACAGATGCGACCAGAGTGAATGTGACCATTAACGGAATTCCGTATAATGACCCCGAAAGTCAGGGTACATTTTGGGTAAATCTGGGAGATTTTGCATCTTCAACAGAAAGTTTACAACTACAACGAGGTGTGGGAACTTCAACAAACGGTTCGGCAGCTTTTGGAGCTAGTATAAACCTATTAACAGATGCGGTTTCAAAGGATGCAAATGGCGAAATTTCAAATAGTTTTGGGAGCTTCGGAACTAGAAAACATACCATTAAATTAAGTACCGGACTGTTAAATGATCATTTTGAAGTTTCGGGACGTTTCTCTAAAATTGATTCCGATGGCTATGTCGATCGGGCATTCACAGATTTGCGTTCTTATTTTTTACAGGGTGTTTATAAAGATGGAAATACCTTAATTAAGGCGTTGACCTTTGGAAATAAAGAACAAACCTATCAATCATGGTTCGGATTGGATGCTGAACAATTACAGGAAAACCGTCGACAAAACCCATACACTTACGACAATGAAACCGATAATTATTGGCAAGACCATTACCAATTGCACTGGAATGAACGTTTCGATAATAATTGGTCCACAAATATCGGGTTAAACTATACCAAAGGAAGAGGATTTTTTGAGCAATTCGAAGACGATACTGAAGAAATTGGTCTATATCATGGAATCGTTGTGGCTTCAGATTCATATACCAACGATGATGGCGATGTTATTCCCATAACAGATGTTATTAGACGGCGTTGGTTGGATAATAATTTTTATGTTGTTAATGCCAACGTAACGTATAAAACTAATAGACTTGAAATTATCACAGGATGGTCTTATAGTTCTTATGATGGTGATCATTTTGGAGAAGTAATTTGGGCTAAACAGTTTTCAGAAAGCGGAAATATCCGCGATCGTTACTATGAAGGTGATGCCACTAAAAATGATTTTAGTGTGTTTTCAAAAGCCACATTTAACCTTTCCGAAAAGCTTAGAGGATTTGTTGACCTGCAAGGGCGATTTGTACGTTATAAAACCAACGGATTGAATTCGGGTAGAGATCTTTTCGTTACCAATGCAAGTTTTGATTTTTTCAATCCGAAAGCAGGGCTAACCTATAAGCATTCCAAAGCAAACAGTTTTTATGCCTCTTATGCACGGGCAAACAGGGAGCCAAACCGTGACGATTTTGAAGCCGGTGTAACGGAGAATGAAACACTTAATGATATTGAATTGGGCTGGCGCTATACTACAGATAAGGCCGCTGTAAGCACAAATATGTATTATATGTTTTATCAGAATCAGTTGGTATTAACAGGAGCGCTGGATGATGTAGGAAGTCCTGTTAGAGCGACAAGTGGTAAAAGCTATCGCTTAGGATTAGAAGTCGATGCTAGTATTCAGTTCAATACCATGTTCAGTACCTCCACGAATATAGCCATTAGCACAAACAAAAATCGAGATTTTAATGCACCCATAAATGGAGAGATAGTTGATTTAGGGAATACTACTATTTCGTTCTCTCCCGAACTTGTAATAGGAAATGCAATTAATTTCGCTCCAACAGAAAATCTGCAACTTTCCATATTGAGCAAATATGTAGGTGAGCAATACATGGGGAATATTGATAATGAAAGCTCAAAGCTTGACAGCTATTTTGTAAATGATTTTAATATCAATTATATGATTAAGACAAACAAAATTTTCAAGTCCATTATTTTGTCAGGATTAGTGAATAATATCTTTAATAAGAAGTATGTTTCGAATGGCTATTTTGGGTCTTTTACCTATGAAGATCCGACCGACCCATCAACCAATACCGGAATTGTTACAGGTTACTATGCCGGTTATTACCCTCAGGCGACCACTAACTTTTTAGTAGGTGCTACATTACGATTTTAAATGAAACGATGTCCATCCAAATTAAAAATCCTTCCTTTTTGGGAAGGATTTAGGATGGATTTAATTAAATATGGTGAGCGTATTTCCGTTTTGCTCGACACGATAAGCTTTTAACGGACACCTTAGAGCGGCATTATCTTCAGGAAGACCATTAAACAGGTTGTATTTATTTTTATCATCGCAACCGCAGGTCCCAAAAAGACCATTGATGCTTAAAACAGAACAGGAGCTGGGGGCATGGTTCGGGTCTGCAGCATCGAAAGCGGCGAAACCGGTTCCTGTATTAATTACAATAACACCACCATTTCCGGCATTAGCGACATATACAGGGTTGCTAGGGAACTGTAATTGACTGTATTGTGGCAGATTTAAGTTAAGTTGCAAGCTTATACCAACATCCAATAAAAAATTACAATTCTTCTCAACAGAATTTTTGCTGCAGGATAGTAAAACGGTAAAAATAATAAGATAGAAATAAGACTTCATAAGTTTTTTAAGTTAAAACGCAATTTACAATAAAAAGTATACCGAGATAAAAATTTTGTGTTTTCTACAATCTTTTTTATGATTTTATTAAAGCCTGAGCTTAAGTACTTTTAAAGTATTTATAGATGTTGTAATTAATTTTTTTGTACTTTTGTTATACAATCTCGTGAGAACGGGATTTTTTTATTCCGAACACTTAAACCGATTATAAATGAGGTGTGTTTTCGGAATCTTTTTATTAAATAAACAATGACGTTATGAGTAAAGTATCATACTATACACCAGAAGGGTTGAAAAAATTAAGAGACGAGTTAAAGCAATTAAAAGATGTTGAGCGGGTAAAGGCCTCTAGGGCTATTGCTGAAGCCAGAGATAAAGGTGATTTAAGTGAAAATGCCGAGTACGATGCCGCTAAAGAGGCCCAGGGGATGCTGGAAATGAGAATTTCTAAACTTGAAGATGCTTTAGCCGGAGCCAGAGTTATAGACGAATCACAATTAGATAATTCGAAAATATTAGTGTTGTCTAAGGTTAAAATAAAGAACCAGACCAATGGTATGGAAATGATCTATACTTTGGTTGCTGATGGTGAAGCCGATTTAGCATCAGGAAAAATTTCTGTGAACTCACCTATTGGCAAAGGGTTATTAGGAAAAGCCGTGGGTGATGTTGCCGAGATACAAGTGCCCAACGGTGTGATGAAATTTGACATTATAGAAATTTCAAGAGCATAGCGGTTTGTTCTATTATTTTTCCGTGGTCTCGAAAACTCCCCATAGTTATCGGAACAAGATGGAAATCTCTGAAATAAAAAACACATAAAAAAGATTCCTGTTTAATTTAAGCAGGAATCTTTTTATATTTACAAATACTCTCAAACCCTCTAATTAATATGGCTTCGATTTTTACGAAAATAGTTCATGGTGAAATTCCATGCTATAAGATTGCTGAAACAGAAGATTATCTTGCATTTCTTGATATTAACCCTAATAGCAAAGGACACACACTTTGTATTCCAAAACGGGAAGTCGATAAATTATTCGATTTGGATGAAGCCGATTACAACGGTTTGATGACTTTTTCCCGTCGGGTTGCTATGGCAATAGAAAAGGCAATTCCTTGCAAAAGGGTAGGACTAACCGTTATTGGACTCGAAGTTCCGCATGCACATGTGCATTTAATTCCATTGCATTCCATGGAAGATGCCCGGTTTATTCAAAAAACTCAAATGACTCCTGAAGAGTTTCAACATACGGCTGAAGCGATCTCTGCGTATTTGTGATTTGTTATGGGTTGATTATTTAGGATAAAACACCAGTATAGTCAGACTCAATGCAAGGACCAAAACTATGATGATGATGACCCAGGATATTTTCTTTAGATATGTCGAAGGGTTTTTCGGCGTAAATGCCTTTTCCTGGTAGGCAACAACTCTTTCGATATCCTCGTTCCATTGTACCGGATAGATCGTGGTGTTGCAAACCTTGCATGCTAGCTTATGGTTGACTTTAGCTGTAATGGATTTGTAGAACCTGGTTTCTATAAATTGTTGTTGAAAACTTAGTATAAGCCCTTTGTTATTATAACACTCAGGGCAGTTATTGTTTAAGGTAACTTCTTTTACAGTAATATGTTTTTCAGACATAACTAATAGGCTCTGGTTAATGCAATTTGTATCGTGGTTCCCTTATCTTTTTCAGAATGCAACACTTTGATTTTTCCGTTGTGAAAATCTTCAATGATACGCTTTGTAAGTGATAAACCTAAACCCCAACCTCGCTTTTTTGTGGTATAACCGGGTTCAAATATCTTTTTAAACTGTTTCTTATGAATGCCTACACCGGTATCGGTGACATTGACCTTTATATTATCTTCCAGTTGCGAAATTTCAACGGTCAGTTTACCACGTCCTTTCATGGCATCTATAGCATTCTTTACTAAGTTTTCTATGGTCCAACTATAGAGTTGCTTATTGAGGTTAACGATAATATCACCTTTAGGAGTAATAATTTCAAACTCTATAAGTTTTGAAGAACGTGTCTTTAAATAATCGTAAGAATCAATGGTTTCTTCAATAATATCCAAAGGTTCTAAAGTGGTGGCAGAACCTATTTTGCTAAAGCGTTCGGTAATGGTTTTTAGGCGATCAATGTCTTTTTCAATCTCTGTAATATATTCCGGGTTGACCTGTTCACTTTTTAAAATTTCAGCCCATCCAATTAAAGAGGATAATGGCGTACCGATTTGGTGCGCCGTTTCTTTGGCCATACCAGACCACAACTTGTTTTGTGTGGCGTTTTTTGTGCTTTTATAGAAAAAGTATACAACGGCTGTAAATAGAACAATGATAAGCACTAATGCCAGCGGGTAATATTTAAGTTTATTTAATAGCGGGGAATTTCCATAGTATATTGTTTCTACAAGTTTACTATCCATGATTAATGGAATGGGAGCATTTTCCTTTTCAAATTTTAAAATTAGCTTTTGTATATATGCCGTGTCTTTGGCTTTATTTTCATCAATGTTATTGAACTCATAACTTCCATTTACATGGACTTTGATCATTGGTGTTGAAGTATTATTGCTAATAACCTGTAAAGGCAGTTCAATGTTATCGTCTAGGTTATTCGTTTTTAATAAATCTTTTTGAGCAAAAGACCAATTCTCCATTTTAATACGCTCTTCTTCTTTAAAATGCTGAAAAAACTCGTATGTTTTCCATAAAATAAGAGAAACCACAATGAACGATATCACGATCATCACCCAGCGGAAACTATTTCTGTATTGCGTAAAAATCATCTCAATGAATTAAATATGTAATATAATGTAAATCTGTTCATATTATTGCGCAATATGTTGGTAAATATGATTTTGTTTGATTTACAAAACAATTCCAAAAAATAAATTTAAATATTTGAGGGGAGGTAAACTAATAATAGACACCAGATTAAGTTTTTAATCGTTTTTTTAATTAGTTTTGTTAAAATTAAAAAAGTTTAATGACGTCGTTTGAACCCAAAGACATTTCTACTGGTAAATTGCACAGTTATTTACTAAGTGCCGTTGCTCCAAGACCAATAGCTTTTGCCAGTACTATGGATGAGGACGGGAATCCTAATTTGTCACCGTTTAGCTTCTTTAATGTATTTAGTGCCAATCCGCCGATAATGATTTTTTCACCGGCAAGGCGTGTTAGAAATAATACCACAAAGCATACCTTGCAAAATGCGGAAACGACGAAAGAAGTGGTTATTAATGTTGTAAATTATAGTATTGTACATCAAATGTCGTTGAGTAGTACAGAGTATGCTGAAGGTGTTAATGAGTTTGAAAAGGCTGGGTTAACCATGTTAAAATCTGATATTGTTAAACCCTTTAGAGTGGTGGAGTCTCCTGTACAGTTTGAATGTAAGGTGAACGACATTATAAAACTTGGAACAGAAGGTGGTGCAGGGAATTTAATTATCTGTGAAGTGGTTAAATTACATATAGATGATGATGTGCTTGATGAAGACGGTGCTATAAACCAGCAAAAGTTAGATCTGGTGGCAAGAGCAGGAGGCAATTATTACAGTAGAGCAAAAAAAGGATTTTTTGAAATACCGAAACCAATAACAACCCTTGGAATTGGGGTTGACAATTTCCCGGAACATGTTAAGAACAGTATGATTTTAACAGGGAATGACTTAGGTATGTTGGGGAATGTAGAATCTTTACCATCAAAAGAAATGGTTGATCGGTTTATAGCAGATATCGGAGAGCGTTATCCTAATATAAAAACAGCCACACATAGGGAAAAGCACAAGTTAGCGCGTAACTATATAAGCTTCGGCGATGTGCTAAGTGCCTGGAAAATATTATTGTCGTAAACCTGTAAAAAGGTAACTTTATAGAAAATAAGTAATAACACTAAAAATTAATAATTATATATACATGGAAGTTCAAGGAAGAATTAAAATGATTGGAGAAACTCAAACGTTTGGAAGTAATGGGTTTAGAAAAAGAGAAATTGTAGTAACTACAGAAGAGCAATACCCTCAACATATTATGGTTGAGTTTGTTCAGGATAAAACCGATTTATTAAATAGTTACCAGGTTGGTCAGCCGGTAAAAATTAGTATCAATTTACGTGGTAGAGAATGGGTAAACCCTCAAGGTGAAACCAAATACTTTAATTCAATACAGGGTTGGAGGATTGAAGCATTACAACCTGAAGCTGCTGATGGTAATGTTCCACCGGTACCGCCAATGGATGCTTTTGAACCTGCAGGTGATTTAAAAGAAGAGGATCATGATGATCTTCCGTTTTAAAGGATAAACCGACCATTAAAGAATAGCATTAAGAGGCTGTGTGAAAAGGATATAAAACGGACTTTTCATAGAGCCTCTTTTTTTGTTGATACATTTTACCTTAATTTTCGGCTATGAATATGACCAAAACCATAGAAACACTATTTAAAAGGTTCTTGCCATCTCCATTTACCATAGCCATACTGTTAACACTCCTTACCATAATTTTAGCAGGCTTCTTTACAGAGTCAGGAGGAAATAATAATCATATTCTGGAGGTCTTATCATTTTGGGAACGCGGTATTTGGAATAATGATTTATTGGTATTTGCCTACCAAATGATGCTCATATTGGTTTTGGGTCATGTTTTGGTATTAAGTGAACCGGTAAATACGTTGATCGTTAGTTTATCTAAACATATTACCAACACCTCCAGTGCTGTAGTTTTGGTTAGTGTTACTACCATGCTCATGGCGTTTTTAAACTGGGGACTCGGACTTATTTTCGGAGCCATATTAGCCCGAAAAGTTGGAGAGTATGCCCAACGAAACAGTATTCCGTTAAATTACCCATTGGTAGGAGCTTCCGGTTATGTAGGACTAATGGTATGGCATGGAGGCATTAGTGGTTCCGCACCCATTAAAGTGGCAGAAAGTGGTCATATTAAAAGTTTTATGGAGGGTATTTCTTCTTCGGAAATTATCAATCAAATACCGGAAAGCATAAATTTCAATGCTACTATTTTTAGCTGGTGGAATTTAGTGTTGTTTGGAATCTTACTTATTTTAGTTCCTTTGGTTTTAAAACGATTGGCCAAAACAACGTCACCAACCAATTTTCAACTTGAAGATTATCAATTCAACACTCAAAAAAATAGTCACTTGGAAGGCGCAGAGCGCTTAGATTTTTCAAGTATTTTGGGTATTGGTTTTGGTGCTATCCTACTAATGACGTTTACATACCAATATTGGAACAATCTTCTTGAGCTTCAAATCACACCCAATATGCTCAATTTTTTCATGTTAGGTCTGGCCATTATATTGCATAAAAACTTCAATAATTTTTTAGTTGCGGTTGAAGAAGCGATAAAAGGAACATCGGGAATTCTTATTCAATTCCCTTTATATTTTGGCATTATGGGTATTATGAAAGATTCGGGAATGGTGGTTTTGATCTCCGATTTTTTTGTGTCTGTGGCTAATGTAACGACATTGCCGATTTATACGTTCTTTAGTGCCGGATTGGTGAATATATTTGTGCCTAGTGGTGGTGGACAATGGGCTATTCAAGGCCCTATTATTATAGAATCTGCTTTGAAATTAGGGGTCCCCTTACCCAAAGCAATCATGGCCTTAGCCTATGGCGATCAGATTACCAATATGTTGCAACCGTTTTGGGCATTACCACTTTTAGGGATTACCAAGCTTAAAGCGAAAGAGATTTTGCCGTATACCTTAATCCTGATGCTTGTTGGGGTAGCCGTTTACATCCTTGGATTACTACTATTTTAATGATACTTTTAAACGAGAACATATGGTTCCCGGACGTTAATCAAACAACGAAAGATGGCCTGTTAGCTATTGGAGGTGATTTGTCTGTAGAACGCTTGTTACTGGCTTATAGATCCGGGATTTTTCCATGGTTCGAAAATAAGGAACCTATTTTATGGTGGTCTCCCGATCCGCGATTCGTATTATTTCCGGAAAAGCTAAAGGTATCAAAAAGCATGAAGCAGGTTTTGCGCCAAAGCAATTATACAGTGACCGTAAACCGGGCATTTAGAGAGGTCATTGACGAATGCTCTAAAATAAAACGAGAAGGACAATCCGATACATGGATAACTGAGGAGATGATTACGGCCTATACTCATTTACACAAATTAGGTTACGCGAAATCTATTGAAGTTTGGAGAGACGACCTACTGGTCGGTGGACTTTATGGAGTCGATTTAAACAATGGTGTATTTTGTGGCGAAAGCATGTTTACCAAAGAAAGTAATGCCAGCAAAGCAGGGTTTATCACCTTTATTCAGAATACAAACTACAGATTGATAGATTGCCAGGTTTATACTAAACACTTGGAGCGTTTAGGCGCAGAGGATATGTCTAGAGTAGATTTTTTGACATTTTTAAGTAGCTGATTATGTGACTTTTAAGGGTGTTTTTCGTTTTTTAAACAGTGTTTTTGTAATATTTTCATCTTTTCCACAACGTATGATGAAATTTAAAAAACGATGCGAATTATAATTATGGCGTTCATGGCGCTTTCGTACTTAAAATCATCCGGTCAGAGTAATCACGACTTTGGTGAAAAACTTACCGAATATATTACGATACAGCACAAAAGACTTGGTTTTAATGGTATTGTTCTCGTAGCAAATAATAAGGATATCTTATTCGAAAAAGCATTGGGTTGTGCTTCTCATGAACTAGAGGTTCCTTTAACTATGGATTCCAAATTTAAAATAGCTTCGATATCAAAATCCTTTACAGGAATGCTTCTGGCTATGGCCTTTCAGGAAGGAAGCATTAGATTAGACGATACGATTAAGCCCTTTTTTAGTAATTATACGCTAAACGGAACATGGAATGAAATTACCGTGAGACATTTGGTATCCCATACTTCCGGAATTCCACATTGGAAAGGGTATAAGGACTATTGGTCGATTAAATCTAGATTTCCATTAAATACGGAACAAGTTTTAACCGATATTTTTAGCATGGATCTACGATTTAAACCAGGTGAAAATGTTCACTATTCCAGCCCTGCATTTTATATTTTGGCTACGCTCATGGAAGTTATTTATAAGGATACTTTTGCTAATATTTTAGAAGCAAAGATTTTTAAGCCTTTAGGTCTTAAAAACACGAAGGTATACGAAGCATCGGAAATCACCAAGGATATGACCAACGGCTATTACTTAACACCATCAAACAACTTGACACCTGCCCCTTACAGAAGCATGTCTGCTTTAAAGGGAGCAGGGAATTTGATTTCTTCAGCCTACGACTTACTGAAATGGAACCGCGCTATGATGAACAAGACCACATGGAGCACACCGTTGATTCAATCCCTTTTTAAAACCACAACAGATAAACCGATGCCTCACAATAGTAACGCTGGTTATGGTATGGGATGGTACATTCACAATAACCGAACTCATAATCTTAAAGCATTCCAGGTTGCGGGAGGGACCTTTGGGTATTCTTGTATTTCAGTTATATATCCTGAAAAGAAATTATCAGTTATTGTATTAAGTAATGTATCCTTTCTTCCGGTTCAGGATCTATGGTCGGATGTAGAAAAAATAGTTTTTAATCAACCCTTTGAATTACCCGAAATCAGGAAGGGAAAAATGATGCCATTAGATCACCTGGAACAATTAACCGGTATTTATAGGGCTTCTAATGGGATGCAACTTGAAATAAAAATGCATCAAAATAAACTATTCGCTATCTTACAAAATAAACCACCCTTTCAAATCACCGCGGAAAATGATCGCACATTTTTTGGTGATAAAGTAGGGGTTAGATTGATTTTTGAAACCTCTGAGTCGGGAGCGATTTCAGGAATTAAAGCGGAAAGGCAAGGAGCGGTGTATAAATTCAAAAAAGAATAAGATGTCTGTATCGGAAGAAGAATTTCTAAACACCATATTCGAGCATCAGGCTTTAATTCATAAGGTGTGTCATTTATATCGAGATCGCAAAGAAGACCGTGAAGATCTCTTTCAGGAAATTACCTATCAATTATGGAAGTCCTATCCCAAATTCGAGGGACGTTCGAAAATTACGACATGGATGTACCGCATTTGTTTGAATACGGCTATAGCCAGTTTTAGAAAACCGGAAATAAAGACTACGGATGTCAGTGATTTTTTAGAACCATTAAGTGAAGCTGAGGAAGAGGGCAACTTTCAAAAAGAACAACTTTTTTCAGCAATCAGAAAATTGGATGATGCTGAAAAAGCGATAATCACCTTGTATTTAGAAGGTTTGGATCATACCGAAATATCACAAATTATAGGGGTTACTAAAAACAACTTAAGTGTACGCCTAAATAGAATTAAGAATAAAATAAGAATACTATTAAACACATAAATTATGGATTTAGATGATTTAAAATCAGATTACCAAAATATGGAAAACGAAGGATCGAAAAGTTTAGAGGACTTTCGAAAAATGAAAAAACCAGGCCGCCATCCCATTTTAAAAGGCATTAGGCGTCAGCTTATTTTTGAAAGTACAGCTTGGATCTTTATTGTAATCGTTTACTACGATTTTTTTGACGGTCACCTAAAATCGGTCTTATGGAATATACTTTTGGTGGTTTCCATAGCGCTTGTGCTTATTCACAATATTTTAGGATATCGTATCGTGAAAACACCTATAAGAAGTCATAATCTAAAAGATTCTTTAGGAAGCTATTTAACGCGAATTAAAAAGTACGCCAGGGTTTCTATAGCTTCGCGAATTTTAGCCGTAAGTATTTTTATGGGGTTTTTAACATCCACTTCAAACGCGGCTGGTAATACCTATTATATGGTTGTCGGAGGCTTTGTTCTGCTCATAATGATTCAGTATTACTTGCTACATCATATATGGCAGAAAAGAGTAAAGCACATTAAAAATTCAATCGAAGCATTTAATTTTTAAAAAAATAATAGTACAAGGTGTAATAATCGTTAACTTTTAGCACTAACCAATAAAAATAGTGTTTGAGTAACGATTTTTATATAGCATCCATTTTACCCTATTCGGGAATTATTATAAAAATATGTAGGGCATATACCGATTCGCAAGAAGACTTTGAGGATTATTATCAGGAAGTCTGTTTGCAAATCTGGAAAACCCGAGATAAGTTTCGAGGCGATGCGCAATGGTCTACCTGGATTTATCGTCTCACTTTAAATATATGTCTGACCTTAATAAAGAAAAAGAAAAAAAATCGTCAGCATTATAATTCAGAATATAAAATTCAAAATGAAGTGCAGGAAGAGGATTCCGGAACGTTCTCCGATGAATCATTAAATCAGTTGTACGAAGCGATCAAACAACTATCAGAAATAGACCGAGCCGTAATTCTGCTTTACCTAGAAGAAAAACCAAACAAAGAGATTGCTGAAATTATGGGAACAACACCAAATAATATCGGTGTTCGTGTAAATAGAATTAAAGAACGATTAAAAAAATTACTAGATGGAAAAGTCAATTGAATCCATATGGAAAGCGGGGTTTTTAGATCATAATGCCATGGTGGCCCCAAAGTTAAATAACTTGTATAACCAAAAGTCCATTCACATCATAGATAAGTTTAAGAGGATGTTTAAAATAAATTTAAACGCTTTGGTTGCATTCTCCTTTTTTGTTTTAATAATGTCTTTTTTTGTGAAAATTCCTGTAATGGGTGTGCTTATGTTTATTTTACTAAATGTGATAGTATTGGTAAATAAAAAGCTATTTAAAGGCTTAAATAAGATCGACAAAAATGTAAGCAGTTATGAATATCTTAAATCTTTCGATACCTGGATGAAAGCCCAAGTAGCAGTTAATTATAAGATGTCCAGATATATATATCCCTATATTTTTATTGCTATGGTAGCAGGGTTTGGGTTTTCTCAGCAATTTCGGGAAACGCTAGGTAGAATCTTTGGTAGTCATGAGGTGTATTATCTTTTCGGAATACCGGTTTTCTGGGTACTTACTATGGTGACAATTATAGTGATACTGGCAATCTTTGGAGGTCGTATCTATATGTGGGATTTAAAGATCGTTTACGGTCGTATTATGAAAAAGCTGGAGGAATTAATTACGGATATGGAAGATTTAAGAAGTTAAAAAAAATCAATGTGTAATATTTTTTGGTTTTGAATACTAACTAAGAAAGACTATAACAATGACAATTACAGAAACAACAAACTTTTTTAAAAGCGTATTAAATGCTACAGACAAAAACCGAGAGATAAAAATTTATAAAAGTTTTATAAAGATCCTATCAAGTTTAGAGCAACGGGAATTATCGGATGACGAGATACTAAGCATTGAAAACGAAATTGAAACCTTAAAACTAAAGTCGAATCCTGAAAACAAAAGAAAATATTATGGCAAGGCTCTTAAGACGTTTAAAGTGTACTTAAAGGCAGAGTTTTCTTTGGTTACGGAAGGCTATTATATGACTCTTGGGATGTGCTTAGGCATGTGTTTTGGGTCGGCCGTTGGCACCGTATTTGGAACTTATGGGACTTCAATGGGGGTTTCTTTAGGGATGCTTATTGGCCTTGTCATAGGAAGGACTAAAGATATGGAAGCCGAAAAAGAGAATCGGGTTTTAAAAATAGCAAAGATTTAAAGGTGTAAGATAAAAGGAGGTTTTGCTCTTATGGAAACCTTTACATTTGCACGTGTTTATGTATATTTGAATGCGAAGGTCATAAATGTGATCACATGGGATGTGGTCCTTTCAACTGCTGTACTTCATTTAACTCCAAATGAAAACTTTAGATAAACGAATACAAACAGATTACAAAAATAGAATTAATCGGGTTTTCAAATATATTGACGAAAATCTGGATGCCGATCTTTCATTACGTGCCATTGCAGACATTGCCTTTTTCTCGCCTTATCATTTCCATCGTATATTTAAATACATCACTAACGAAACCTTGAGGGCATATGTAACAAGACGTAGATTAGAAAAGTCTGTTTTGGAATTGAGACACAAGGCTACCGGAATAACAGAAATATCATCAAAATATGGATTTAATGATGTGTCTTCATTTACAAGAGCTTTTAAAAAGTACTATGGACTAAGTCCAACGGCATTTAAAAAGCAAAATCCATATAAATTTAGCAAGATTCGTCAATTGGAAAGCAAGAATGGTCAAGAATATCCTGACTATGAAAAATATATTTGCATCATTAATAATCTTAAAGAATGGATAAAGATGAATGCAAAAATTGACATTAAAGAAACCCCAGAACGGAATCTTGCAGGCCTAACCCACCTTGGAATAAATGGTGTTGAACAGACTTTCGAAAAGCTTATAAAATGGGCAAATTCAAAAGATTTATTGAAAAACCCGGAAACTAAATTAGGCAGAATTTTCTACGATAGTGTTAAAGTTACAGAACCGGACAAAGTTCGTATGAGTATTTTTTTGACCACAAATGAACCTTTCGAAGTTGACGGCAAGATGAACAAATTAACTATAAATACAGGAAAGTGTATTGTTGGCCGTTTTGAAATTGCACCTAACGACTTTGAAAAATCCTGGACAGGTCTTTTCGTTTGGATGCATGAAAATGGTTATAAAAAAAGTATGGAAAACCCTTTTGAAATTTATCATAATGATTTTAGGGAACATCCGGAAAATAAATGTATTGTCGATTTGTACATTCCGATTGAATAAAAAACACATAACAACATGATCTAAACCCCGCTCTCGCACAAGTCCTCTAGCGTGATCTACATAAGTATTGATAAAGAAAAAAGTTTATTTACCCACTTAAACCATATTGAAATCCGTCAGACTTGTTCCAAATGCATTGTATTTATGTGTCTAGTCCTAAATAACCGATACATATTATTAAAGGATTAAATTTATTAATTAAAGCTGAACAATCATATGATT
>CANLXL010000019.1 GCA_947495125.1 uncultured Flaviramulus sp. | reverse complement strand
CCCCGGTGTAGGATATAGTTTAACAAACGATGATTGTGATGATACCGTAGGCACTGGAACAGCCATTAACCCCGGAGAAACTGAAACTCCAGGTAACGGTATTGATGATGATTGTAATCCGGGAACATCAGATGGTAGCTTAGGTATAGATGATCTAGATTTAGACAATGTCTCAATATCACCTAATCCATTTAATGATAACATCATCATTAAACTTCCTATAGGTTTTAACAACAGTGTATTTGAAGTTAAAGTATTTGACTTAAACGGAAGATTAGTATACGATGAAAATCATACAAGTACAAACAGTACTATAAATGTTTCAAAATTAAACAACCTGGAACAAGCACCATATATACTAAAAATTACTAGTAAGCAAACGACCCAAAATATTATTAAGAGATTAATTAAATATTAAACCATGGATGTTAGTGAAAAGTGTCTTCATTAAATGAGAGCACTTTTCACTAATATAATTAAGACGAAATCAATACACTTTTTTATTATAACTCTATTATTATCAGATAATTAATGTTAAATATAATACTTGCAAAAGGCAATTATATTCAAAACTAAAAAATCAAAATATCGCAATCAATTGATTTTCAATTAGTTAAAAATATAGACTTGCATTTTATCGATTTTTTTTGCATTTCATGGATATTTAATGGATATTTGAGGCGTAAATAATTAGTCCCAAGCTAAAACTTAGTCTCTCATGAAAAAAATTATTCTTTCACTTAAGCATTATGTGCCAATATTTGGTATCCTATTCTGGCTAAATACATTCTCTCAAACACAGACCTTTACAAGTGATGGTACTTTTGTTGTACCAGCTGGTGTAACCTCAGTTACTATTGAAGCATGGGGTGCCGGCGGTGGTGGTAGTGACAGAAGTGGTAATGGCAGTGACGGTGGTAATGGCGGAGCTGGAGGTGGTTTTCTAGGCGGTGTACTCACCGTATCTCCCGGAGATAATATTTCTATAGTTATCGGATTAGGAGGAAATGGAGCGACAGATGGTGACGGAAACGACGGCTTTGATGGAGGAAATACAACAGTAACCCATGCGTCAGCCCCAACACCTGGTACAATAATTGCTACCGGAGGTGCAGGAGGTATAGTAGGCAATTCAGCCGGAGGAAGTGCAGCTTTAGGTGGTGGTGGTTCTTTTACGGGAACTGTTACCAGTCAAGTCGGATATACTGGTGGTAATGGTGGTGTTGGAGACAACAACGAAGGCGGCGGCGGTGGCGGCGGTGCCGGAAGCACTGCGAATGGTGGCGACGGTGATGACGGAAGCGACGGAACTCATAACGGTGGAGCCGGAGGTTCTACGAATGGTGGTGACGGAGGTATTGGTGGTGATGACGGATCCGGTGGTAATGGCTCTACATATGGCGGAGGCGGCGGTGCCGCTGGTGACCAAAATGGAACCAGAACTGGTGGTGACGGTGCAAATGGTTTGGTCATAATAACATGGACACCCGCACCTCTTCCAGAAATAGACGTTACCGGTCTTGGTATTTCCATCATTGGAGATGGAACAAATACACCGGCTTTGTCGGATAATACAGATTACGGATCAGTACAAATCGTTTCAGAAACAGCTACAAAAACTTTTGTTATAAATAATACGGGAACTGCTGATTTAACTTTGGGGGCCATATCCTTAACCGGGCCTTCAGGCTTTACAATAGATAGTGCTCCTACATCTGGAACAGTAATAGCAGCAGGAGGCACAGCAAACGTCGTTGTATCGTTCACATCATCAACAATTGGTATTCAAAACGATGTTTTAAACATTGCCTCTGATGATGCCGATGAAGCTACTTATCAAATAAATATAACAGCAGATGCGGACAAGGTTTTCTTTGATAGTGATGGTGATGGCGTTTATGATGATGTCGATATTGATGATGATAATGATGGAATTACTGACACGGAAGAAGAAAATACATGTCGCCTATCCAGTGGTGCATCACAAGCCGATTATAAATTTTTAAATGAAACTTTTGGTACAGGAACTACAAGAAGTACAGCTATTAGTACCTTATATGCAGCAACAACAACCTATTGTATTGAAGATGGTGATAGTGGAACGACATTACCTGATGAATGTGATACGAGTGCTAATGTAAATGATGGAGAATACACCGTAGCCAGTTTTATTACAACCGGAGTTAATGGTGAAACTGTTGGGCCTACGGGTGATGCGGTTGCAGGTTGGGCCTGGTATGCCTGGGCCAATATTGAAGATCATACGCCGTCTGATACGAATGGTAGAATGGCTATCTTTAATGCAGATATTAACCCCGGTATCTTTTACGAAACACAAATTACAGGTACATTGGCCAATGTACCTATCAGCTATAGTTTTTGGGTAATAAATCTTGACAACGATGACAGTGTATTTAGCGCTGGAGAATTGCAATCCAACGGACACAGAATTTTACCGGAAATAACGGTAAACTTCTATGCGACCGACGGTGTTACACTTCTTGCAACGTTCAATACTGGACCAATTACCAGATGTAGCGGAGACACGTATGTTCCTGGAGATCACGTTGGAGCAGGGCCTCACGCGGCAGACGCTAGTTACAATTTATGTGCAACTTCTGAATGGATACAATTTTCGCAGCAGTTTACAACTACCGAAACGTCTTTCATCGTTCAGTTTGAAAATACAGCACCCGGTGGTGGTGGTAACGATTTAGCACTAGATGATATAGAAATTAGACAAACACTTTGCGATATGGATAGTGATGCGGTTGCCGATGTATTTGATTTAGATTCGGACGATGATGGTATCCCTGATGTCGTTGAAGCCAATGCCACTGCCGCTAGCCTAAGTGAAGGCAAAGGTAATCTCACAGGTGTTGCTAGTTGGGTAGATGCTAATGCTAATGGTATGCATGATACCTTAGAAGCGATTACTGCAGTTGATACTGACGGCGATACTATTCCTGATTATTTAGACTTAGATAGTGACAATGATGGATTATTTGATGTCGATGAGTCTGGAGTTATAAACACCAACGATACATCGTTTCAAAATGGAGATGGCGATATTACAGGTGATGGTGTCGGAGATGGTTTAGAAACTGAAGGCTTTAGAGAAAAGGATTCTAATGGAGACGGAGGCATAGAGTACTATGGAGATGGTATCTTAGATATTTATGATTTTCATGAAGGTAATACGACTTATGGTAATTCTTATGGTAATAACAGTCAGGGTACGGCACCACTATATGCTTTAGATTCTGATAGTGATGGTATCCCGGATTATAAAGACCCTAATAAAGCTGGTGTCAATGATATTGACACTGTCGAAATTTATGCCGGTTTACCAAATACAGGTGGCGTTTTAGATAGCACAACGGATGCTGATGGTGACGGTATTATGGCATCCAGAGATGGTGATGATACCATATTTGGGTCTCCAAGAAACTTAGATCTTAGTTATAGCTTATATTTTGATGGACGTAACGATTATGTTGAAGATGCAAATGTTATCCCTTCCGGTAATGCCACTTTAATGGCATTTGTAAAAACCGACGGGTCAAATACAAGCAGTGATGATCAAATAGTAGCTGGACAAGACGATTTATACATTATAGTGAACGATGCGACCAATATCGTTAGCGCTGTAGTAGAAGGTACAACGATATCTTCAACAACTGCTTTAACTGATGGTATTTGGACACACGTAGCACTAACGACAACATCCGCATCTGGTGGAGAAACTGTTTTGTATATAAATGGTGTTCAAGAGGCTATTACAAGCTCAGGAGGTATTACAGACGCTACTAATTTTATGATTGGTAGAGCTACCGGGAATAGCAACTATTTTAAGGGAGACATTGATGAAGTTAGAGTTTTTGATGTCGCATTAACTTCTGATGAGCTTAAGCGCATGGTTTACCAGGAATTAGATGACGCTAATAGTTTTAACAGTGGAAAAATAATCCCAACAACTATTTCGGCTTCTATAGGAACAAATCTCGTGAAATACTACAAAATGGATGGCTATCGTGATGATATTCTAGATGATAAAAAAACAGGAACTATAGATGTAACCGGTGCCAAAATGTACAACTTTAAAAATATATATTTTCAAAGAGCGCCGTTGCCATATGAAACTTCAGGCGATGGAAATTGGACGGATGCCGCGAATTGGTCAAATGGAAGTGAATGGGATATTATGTCTAAACAAGATAATCCCGATGGAGCTTCTATTGTACACATTCGAAATAATATCAACTTAAATGGTACATACGATACGCAGGGCTTAGTTGGTCTCATCGTTGATAGTGCTCGAGAGTTTACCATTGAGGCCGATAAAGGCTTGTATAATAGCTGGTATTTAGAATTACACGGTATTATTGATTTAGAAGGTGAATCACAATTAATACAAACACAAAATAGTAATCTCAACCCAACAAGTACCGGATCCTTAGAAAGAGATCAACAAGGAAATTCTAATGCCTATTTGTACAACTATTGGTGTTCACCTGTGGGTGAGACTAATGGTACAACAAACAATAACGACTATAGTCTATCCGATGTATTTTCAAATATAGGTTTTAATACCTCTGGCTATGACGGAACAACGTCTCCCTTGGAAATCGCCGATTACTGGGTATGGAAGTACTCCAATTTAACAGGAGACACTTATTCTCTTTGGCAACATGTTAGAAGCACAGGAGATTTAAAAACCGGTGAAGGATTCACTATGAAAGGTGTTGATGTTTCGGCGGTAATCGCGGATAAGCAAAATTACATCCTTTCCGGAAAGCCCAATAATGGTGATTTTTCGTTAACACTGTCTCCTGGAAACGGTTATCTTATTGGAAACCCATATCCATCAGCTTTGGATGCCGATGAATTCATTAAAGATAATATCAGCAACTTAGAAACCAATGGTAGAAATACTAATGGAAACGTAATTAATGGCGCCCTGTATTTCTGGGATCATTTTGCAAATAACACACATCTTTTAGCAGGCTACGAAGGTGGCTATGCGACATACACCTTAATGGGAGGTGCAGTAGCCATATCCAATGATGCAAGAATTAATGCTTCGAATCAGGTGGGTACAAAAATTCCTGAAAGATATATTCCTGTTGGCCAAGGCTTTTTTGTATCGGCAGTAGCCGACCCATCTTTAGTTGGTGCTCCTAACGATCCTGGCATGACACAATCTATTGATGGCGGACAGATCCTATTTAAAAATAGTCAGCGTGTTTTCCAAAAGGAAAATGTCTCAGGAGCCAATACGGGATCAGTATTCCTTAAAAGCGATTCAAAAAGCAAATCAGGAGCCAAGGGTAATAACAACGGTGACTCAAGACCAAAAATAAGGTTAATGTACGACTCACCTGATGGGTATCACCGTCAGTTGCTTCTTGGGGCAGATGTGAATGCCACAACAAGTTTTGATATTGGATATGATGCTATCATGGTTGAAGACAATAAAGAAGATATGTATTGGATCTACAAGAATACCAAACTTATCATTCAGGCGGTTAACGTTTTTGACCAAGGAAAAGTATTTCCGTTGGGTATAAAAACCGATAAAGAAGGACTGGCCACTATAAAAATTGATAGTTTGCAAAACATAGATTCCGGTCTTGATATTTTTATTCATGATAAAGAATTAGATCTTTACCAAAACTTAGAAGCCGATAATTATGAGGTTTATCTTCAGAAAGGCGAGTTTTTAGATCGTTTTGAAATTACATTTCAAAGCTCCTCTCAATCTGCGTTAGAAGTTGAAGATGTTGAAAACAGAGAACTTCAAGTTTATTTTTCAAATGAAAAGGAAAGTATTGTAATACACAACCCAGCTCTTAAAAATATTAAAGCTATAGAAATGTATACCATTTTGGGTCAGTCTATTTTCAATTTTGATAAAAGCACAAGTGCGCATTATACAGAACATAAAATAAAGCAAATAAAGCCGGGTACCTATGTTATAAAAATCAAAACAGAGGATGGTATCGGTTCTAAGAAGGTATTAATCAATTAGTCAAATTAGTCAAATCAATTACAGTGAAGGTATCCCAAATCTGCTCTAAATTTAACTGGCTTAGAGCGCCCTATCCCGGATAATCATCAAGGTTTGGGGCTTTTGCTTGAACAAAAAAATACACTTAATCGATAATTTATTGCTTTTTATCGATGATTTTAAATTTATTTTCTTACATTTGTTTTTCAAATCAGCTATTAATCAACTATTTAGTCCCAAACTAAATAACCTAACCTACAATGAAAAGAATACTATTAGACTGCAACTGGTTTATCGTTCTGCCTTTTATATTAATCAGCCTTGCGCTACAGGCTCAATTACACTCTCCGCCCTCTTGCGGTGAAAACTTTACTTTAGATTGGTCATCGGCACCCTCAGCATCTAACGAGTTTAATTGGTCACCCGGAGGGGCCTTGACAAATACATTTAATAATGTTGATGATTCAGGAATCGATTTTACGGTTACATTTACCGGAGAAACGGGTTCTTTTGATGTTTGGGACTCCCAAACTCCCAAAGTTGGTAACTCGGCGTCATCTTTAGATGAAAGCTTAGATATAAAAACAACAGGATTTTCTTCAACGGGAATAACTTGTACAATTACGTTCAGCTCCCCAATTTATGCATTGTCTTTCGATTTGTCTCATGTAAACTCGAATGGCACAAACGGGGATATGTACACTATTACGGCAACAACGACAGGCGGAAGCACGATCTACCCTACATTTACGAATTCGGCAACGCCTTCTTATACCTCGAATAATAGTACCGGAGTCGTTGATGCTAATGCGTCTTCCACAAGCGGAACAAATGCTATTGTTGGAGTTAATTTTTTGGATAGCGACTATATAACAAGCGTTACTTTTTTATGGCAAAACTGTTCCACCTGTTCACCAAATGTTGTGCATGGATCCGGTTTAGGTAATTTTAGTTTTTGTATACCACAAACTTTGGATTTCGATGGCGTTAATGATTATATAGACAGAGCTGCATTTTTAGGAGGTAAATCTGAAGTCACTATGATGACCTGGATGATGCTAGATAGCGGATTCAATGGTGGAGAAATTATGGGACAACGAAATTTTAGATTATACATAGATTCCAATAAAAAACTAAAAGCATTTGTTAAACCGAGTACCGGATCTGATATTGAATCTCCTGATTTAGCTGCAGGATTATTGACGACCAACCTCTGGTATCATGTGACCTTAAAATATGATGGGAATTCCGGAATTATTGGGCTTTACCTTAATGGAGAAAATATCTGGGAATATTCGGATAACGGACTTATTGGCACTTCACTTAAAAATACCCCGGGTTGGAATTCTGATCATGATTTTGAAATTGGTAGAAACACACAATACGATAATGACTATTTTGAAGGTAGTATATATGAATGCCGCGTTTATAGTAAAGCATTAACGCTAAACCAAATACAAAGACAGGTACATCAGGAAATAGAAAACAACTCTGGAAACATAAGAGGCACTGTAGTACCCAAAGATATTGAGGGTTTACAATGGACCGATCTAGACCTCTACTATAAAATGGAAACTATTGAAACCGGATACACTCCGGATCAATCGGACACCAATGTAGATGGTCACTTAAATAACATGCGAACCTACCAGGAAAGGACAGCACCATTACCATATACCACCACATTATCATGCTCTGGTGACTGGACTAACGTAAATAACTGGGTTCATGGTGATGTTTGGGATATTGCCGGGATTCATAGTGATGCTGCCATAATTAAAATTAAGGGAAACCTGCAGACCAATAACACTCATAAAACGGTTGCTCTAATTCTGGATAGCGGTAGTTCATTAGAGGTTAATGGCGATAAAGAATTATACAATTCATGGTACCTCAAACTAGATGGTGACATTGATCTACAAGGGGAATCACAACTTGTACAAGGATCTGAAAGTACTTTAGATATCGATAGTGGTGGTACACTTGAACGTGATCAACAGGGTACAAAAGATTATTATACATACAACTATTGGTCTTCTCCGGTTGGAGTTAGTAATACCAGCAGTAACAATAATAACTATACGCTTCAGGATATTCTTAGTGATGGATCGATTACCACGTCTCCAATGGCTATTAATTTTTTAGGTTCCGGATATAATGGGAGCCCCGGTATTCCCGGTACAACTGCAATTAGTATTGCCGATTATTGGATTTGGAAATATGCCAATAGGGTATCTGATACTTATTCACAATGGCAACATGTTAGGAGCACCGGAAGTCTGCGTGCAGGTGAAGGTTTCACCATGAAAGGCGCTCACAACAGTGCAAGCTCTTTCGCAGAAGAACAAAACTATATCTTTAATGGCAAACCCAATAATGGCGACATCAGCTTGTCATTATCATTAGGGAACTCCTACTTAATAGGAAATCCATACCCATCAGCCTTAGATGCTAATGAATTTATTTTGGATAATATTAGTGATGGTGCGGGAAGAGCTGCCAGCAATATATTTGATGGTACCTTATACTTCTGGGATCATTTTGCGGGAAACACACATATTTTAAGTGAATATCAAGGGGGATATGCAACCTATACCTTAATGGGTGGTATTAAAGCGGTTTCTACGGATACCCGAATCGATGCTTCAGGTCAAGTGGGCACGAAAATACCGGAAAGATATATTCCTATAAGTCAAGGGTTTTTTATAACGGCTGATACTGGAGGGACTATAACCTTTAAAAATAGTCAGCGCATTTTTAAAACCGAAGCTTCAGATCCGTCCTTATTCTTAAAAGAAAGTGGTAAAAAAGATAAAGCAAACGTTGCTAAATCAAGTGATAATAAAGAAGATCCCAGACAAAAAATCAGATTGATGTTTGATTCTCCAAAAGGATATCATCGTCAATTATTGGTAGGTGTAGATGAACATGCTACAAACCAAATAGAAAAGGGATACGACGCGCCTTTAATTGAAGACAATGTTGAGGATATGTTTTGGGTGTTCAGTGAAGGGGATTTTGTTATTCAGGCTGTAAACAATTTTGATGCAGCACAAACACTTTCATTAGGGCTTAAAACCAAAATTGAGGGCACCTCTACGATCAAGATCGACCATTTAGAAAATATTTCTGAAGATCTTGATATTTATCTTCATGACAAAGAATTAAATACATATCACGATTTAAAGGCAAATAATTATGAAATCGCCTTAAGTGCCGGAGAGTATCTAAATCGCTTTGAAATAACATTTTCCAAATCTCAAACTTTAGGCACTAATGACGTTACGACGAACACTGAAGTTGAAGTCTATTATTCAAATGAAAAAAAGCGCATTATTATCCATAACCCTTCATTAAAATTAATAGAATCGGTAGAAATGTTCAATATTCTTGGTCAGTCTTTATTCAAATTTAATACCCATACCAACGAAAACTATATTACCTATAATGCCAAACAAATTAAAACAGGAGCCTATATTTTAAAGATCAATAGTGAATTCGGTAAAATTTCTAAAAAAGTACTGATAGAATAGTTAGTTGAATGTTAGTTTTTGAGTTAGTCAGAGCCCCAAATCTGCTTTAAATTTAACTAGCTTAGAAAGCCCCGTATCCCGATAATCATCGGGACGGGGTTTTTATTTTATCTTAGAAATTAATGCGTCCATGCTTAAATTCAATTGCTCACCTGTAGACATATTTTTTAAAGTATAAGAATTTGAGTTCACTTCCTCCTCACCTACCAAAACGACAAAAGGAATATGGCGTTTGTTGGCATGATTCATCTGCTTTTTCATTTTGGAAGCATCTGGGTATAATTCGGCATTTACACCATGAGCTCTTAAGGTTTTAATCGCCTTTAAACTAAATAAGGCTTCTTTATCTCCAAAATTTATAAAAAGAATATCGACGTTTTTATCAACTGTTTCAGGAAACAAATTCAATGCTTCCAAAACCAAATAGATTCTATCCAGCCCAAAACTGATGCCTACACCACTCACATTTTTCATTCCAAAAATACCAGTCAGATCATCATAACGACCACCGCCTCCAATAGATCCCATTTTAACGGTTTCCGGTGCAGCGACCTCGAAAATGGCTCCGGTGTAATAGTTTAGACCTCTGGCCAACGTAACATCGAGTTCTAAGTCAGTAATTTGCAAACCCAGTTCATTTGTAGCATTACTAATAAACTGAAGTTCGCTAATACCTTTAAGACCTTCTTCAGAAGAAGACAAAATAGTTTTTAAACGTTCTATTTGAGATTCAAAAGAGCCAGACAAGTTAAACAACGGTTTTAATTTATCGATACCGGATTGAGGAATACCTTTACCTAACATTTCTTCTTTGACCTTCTCCGCGCCAATTTTATCTAGTTTATCAAGCGCCACTGTAAAATCAATGAGTTTATCTTTTGCTCCTATAACCTCGGCAATTCCAGATAAAATTTTACGGTTATTAATTTTAATAGTAACACCTTCTAACTTTAAAGCTGAAAATACAGTGTCGTACAATTGAATAAACTCAACCTCCTGCCAAAGTGATTTAGAGCCAACCACATCGGCATCACATTGATAGAACTCTCTAAAGCGTCCTTTTTGTGGTCGATCTGCCCTCCAAACAGGTTGTATTTGATAACGTTTAAACGGGAATTCGATCTCGTTTTGGTGTTGTACCACATAACGTGCAAAAGGGACGGTTAGATCATAGCGGAGTGCTTTTTCTGATATACTTGGTGTTAATCTACCGGAACTCTTTTCTTGATAAGCCAATTCATCCACCTTTGATAAATAATCGCCTGAGTTTAAAATCTTAAAAATCAAACGGTCGCCCTCCTCACCATATTTGCCCATTAAAGTACCGGAGTTTTCAAAACTAGGTGTTTCAATAGGCTGAAATCCAAAAGTTTCAAAAGCACCACGAATTGTACTAAAAATATACTGACGTTTAGCGACTTGTTCCGGGTTAAAATCTCGGGTTCCCTTTGGGATGCTTGGTTTTTGGGCCATAATTTGTCCGTGAAAACGGGTATCTCTTTAATGATTACTTTTTATTTTTAATATGGATTCTGTATCATACAATTATCTATGTAATGGTATGGTAAAGAACGACAAAAATAACAATCTAATTTGAAATAGGTTTCTGCCTACGCAGGAATGACAAAATTTAATTTATAAGCTTATCGAAATAATTGTATAAATTTCCTTTTGTTATAACAGCGCCTTGTTCGATCATTTTAAACTTATCTAAGTTTTTATCATCTGTATAATCTTTATCTGCTTGTAAAAATTCAACATTTTCATCCATTAAATTTTCACGCAACCAATTATAACCTTCCGCAGTAGTTATATCTACATCATTTTTAATATTTATTACAATGGCATGCATTTTATCGTCACCTAATTGAAACAGATACATGTGTTTTGCCGAAATATGCTCTAAATACACCGCTTTGTTTAAAGCGCCTTCCCAGATTAGATCACTAAATACATCCAACTCCATTTCTGCCATCTCAGGTTTATTTTCTTTTAAATTTGCCCATTCATCAGCGGTAACAGACTGTGTTGCTAAAAAATTAATAAACTCCTGGTGCAACTCTTCAAATTGCTCTTTTGTTAATCTTGAATATTTCATTTAACTAAATTTAATAAAAAAACCGCTTAGAAAGTATCTAAACGGTTTAGTTGTATTATAAATTTTGAATTATTTTGCTTGTGCAATAACTTCAAAAGCTAAATCTACAGAGACTTCTCTATGCAAACGAACTACCGCATTGTACTTTCCGGTACGTTTAACATTTCCGCCAATGACATTGATGAATTTTTTATCAATAGTATGGCCTTCTTTTTCTAAAGCAGCTGCAACGTCTATATTATTTACAGATCCAAATAATTTATCGCCAGCTCCAACTTTTGATGCAATCTTTATCTCTAATGCCTTTATAGCTTCGGCTACTTTATTGGCATCATCAACTATTTTCTTTTCTTTAAAAGCACGTTGCTTTAAGTTCTCAGCCAATACTTTTTTAGCTGAAACTGTTGCTAAAATAGCCTGCCCTTGAGGAATTAAAAAATTTCTACCATAACCGTTCTTAACTGTTACAACATCGTCTTTAAATCCTAAATTTTCAACGTCTTGTTTTAATATAAGTTCCATTGTTATCGGTATTTTATTTTAATAAATCTGCTACGTATGGCATCAACGCTAAGTGACGCGCTCTTTTTACAGCTACAGCAACTTTTCTTTGATACTTTAACGATGTACCTGTTAAACGTCTTGGTAAAATTTTACCTTGCTCGTTTATAAATCGCATCAAAAAATCTGGATCTTTGTAATCAACATACTTGATTCCAGACTTTTGAAACATACAATACTTCTTTTTCTTGTTTGTATCAATGTTAAGCGGAGTTAAATATCTAATTTCTCCGTCTTTTTTTCCTTTAGATTGTTGTTCTATTGATGACATAATTAAGCTTTTTGTTTAAGTTTAACTCTTCTTCTCTCTGCCCAAGATACTGCATGCTTATCTAAAGTTACAGTTAAATAACGCATAAAACGCTCGTCACGCTTAAATTCTACTTCTAATGGGTTAATTACCTCACCAGGAACAGTGTACTCAAATAAGTGATAAAAACCACTTTTCTTGTTTTGTATCGGGTATGCTAACTTTTTTAGCCCCCAATCTTCTTTAGCTATCATCTTAGCTCCGTTAGAAACAAGAAAATCTTCGTATTTCTTTACTGTTTCCTTTATCTGATCTTCAGATAAAACGGGATTTAAGATGAAAACAGTTTCGTAATGATTCATAAAAATCTATTTAATTGTTAAAAATTGGGTGCAAAAATAACTATTTACTTCATATAAAACAATTATATTTGAAGTTTAATTCGTGCTAGAGATAAATGTTAAAATTATGTTAATTCAAACACTTTACCGATGATTTTTGGTTTTTAGCGGAATTTTTTGTACTATTGTCGATATCTTAACCGAAATAATATAAAATGTTATGACTTTAAACTGTGTAGTAGTAGACGATTCAGCAATACAACGTCTCTCTATAGTTAAGTTAGTCGAGAATCACCCCTCTCTTAACTTAATTGCAGAGTACAGTAGTGCTTTAGAAACTAAAAATGGTTTAAATACGCATCAAGTAGATCTCATCTTTTTAGACATTGAAATGCCAGTGCTAAATGGATTTGAACTTTTAGACGTATTAAACAACAAACCCCAAATTATTTTTGTAACCGGTAAAACCGAATATGCTTTTAAAGCATTCAATTACGATGCTACCGATTATTTACACAAACCCATTACCAGAGAACGCTTCAATACTTCTGTAGATAAAGCTCTTGAGCAACATAGGTTGACTCTAAATTTAAATGAAGAAGAAGGAGAGCATATCTTTGTAAAAAGTAACCTTAAAAAACGTAAAGTATATATTAAGGATATTAAATGGATAGAAGCACTTGGTGATTATGTAAAATTAGTTACAGAGGAAACAAGTTTGGTAGTGTTATCGACCATGAAATCGTTTGAAAAAGAATTACCGGAAAATAAATTTTTAAGAATTCATAAGTCTTATATTGTTAACCTGGATAAAATAGATAGGTTTAACAGTAAAAATGTTGAAGTTGGTGCTTACGAAATTCCTTTAAGTAGGAACAAAAAGACCCAATTGGTTGATGCTTTAAATAATATTTAGAGGCTTTGCTTCGTTAAACGGTCCCAATTATCGGGATTAAGTTTTTCTTATAATTATATTAAAGTATAAGAGATTCCGATGGTTATCGGAATTTTTCAACTAAAATGTTTTATTCCGTCTCACATTTCAGACTTATAAAACATTATTTCACTAAAAGTTATCGACATTAAAAATTAATTTAACCGACCGAAAACCTTTAATACTTAAGAAGCTGTTATTTATTTTAATAATAGCTTCTTTTGTTTTTGATAACGATTGTTTTTTAGGAATCTTTATTAAAATATTTTTATGAAACTGATTTCTAATCCTTGAGATTGGGGGTGACTCCGGACCCAAAACATGCTCGGCAAAAACCTGCCGTAAAGATTTTGCGAACCAAATTGAAGCCTCTTCTACACTATTGTAATCCTTATGTTTTAGCGTAATTTTTATCTGTCTATAAATAGGTGGGTATTTAAAATTATAACGATCATTCATTTGCTCATTATACATTTCAAGATAATTATTGGTAGACACTTGTTGTAAAATATTATGATAGGGGTTATAGGTTTGAATAAGAACCTTTCCTCTTACATCAGTTCGCCCTGCCCTACCCGAAACCTGAAGCATTAGCTGAAAACTACGCTCGTGTGCTCTAAAATCGGGGAAGTTCAACATGCTATCCGCATTCATAATGCCAACGAGCTTAATATTCCTAAAGTCTAATCCTTTAGTGAGCATTTGTGTACCTACCAAAATATCGATCTCTTGCTGTTCTAATGCTGTAATTATCTTTTCGTAGCCATACTTACCTCTTGTAGTGTCTAAATCCATTCTAGCTACTTTATGCTCCGGAAATAACAGTTTAACTTCCTCCTCGATCTGTTCTGTACCAAAACCTTTATTGTCTAACTCTGCACTTCCACAAGCCACACAATTCTGTATCATGGCCATAACGTACCCACAATAATGACAACGTAACTGGTTTCTGTATTGATGGTAGGTCAGACTAACATCGCAATTAGGGCATTGTGGAGAGTGACCACAGGTATTACATTCTACAATAGGAGAAAACCCTCGTCTGTTTTGAAACAGTATAATTTGGTGCCCCGCTTCCAGGGTTTCAATCATTTCGTCAATTAATCGGTCACTAAAATGCCCTTTCATACGTTTCTTCTTCAGCTTATCCTTGATGTCCACCAATTCTATATCGGGCATCAATACATTATTATAACGGGTTGTTAATTCCACAAAACCATACTTATGCTGTTTCGCATTATAATAACTTTCCAAACTGGGAGTTGCTGAACCTAAAAGTGTTTTCGAATGATGTATGTTAGCTAAAACAATGGCCGTATCTCGTGCGTGATAGCGTGGTGCCGGATCGAATTGTTTAAAGGATTGTTCATGCTCCTCATCAACAAGTATTAACCCTAAATGATCAAACGGTAAAAATATAGATGAGCGCGCACCTAAAACGATCTGTGCGTTTGGTGAATTTTGCAAAACATGATTCCAAACCTCAACACGTTCATGTGATGAATATTTTGAATGGAATATCGCCACCTTCTCACCAAAATAGTTTTGTAAACGCGTTACCAACTGGGTGGTCAATGCAATTTCCGGTAATAAATACAAAACTTGTTTTCCTTCATTAATTGCATCTTCTATTAGTTTAACATACACTTCGGTTTTACCGGATGATGTAACACCATGCAATAATGTAACACGATGCGTATTAAATGTCGTTTTTATCTCCTCCAGAGCGCATTCTTGATGTTGGTTAAGCGTTTTGGTGGATTCATTATCCGCACCGGTATATTGAACTCGATCCGTTTGAATATGATATTCATCAAGAATACCTTTATCTATTAAAGCCTTTATAATCCCTGCCGAAGCACCACTTTTACCTACCAAATCTGAAACCTTAACCGGTTTTTTGGTAGATGCAGAAACAGAGAATAAGGTCATGACAACCTGGCGTTGTTTTGGAGCCCGACTTAAATCATCCAATAATTTTTGAAGTGCCGCTTCAGAGGAAAAATTAGCATGTAGTTTCACATAGCGTACTAATTTAGGTTTGTACTTTTCGTAGACCTCTTCTTCGACTGAAATAGCTTCCTTTTCAATCAGCCGTTTTATTACAGGTAACACGTGCTTTTTATCCAGAATATTTGAGATATCATGAATTCTTAATGAAGATTGGTGATGCAAAGCTTCGTAAACCAAAAATTCATCATCTTTCAAAATAGATTCGTCAATGGTTTTTGTGTTTTTGGAAATTACCGTTTCACTTTCCAAAATAAAGGCACTTGGCAGTGCTGCTCGCATTACATCACCTAAAGTACACATATAATACTTAGATATCCATTGCCACAATTGGAGTTGCTTTTCATTAACTATAGGGGCTTCATCTAAAATTTGATGAATCTCCTTGGCTTCATAAACCACGGGGGCTTTATTATGAATGTCATGAACGATACCCGTATAAATTTTGGATTTCCCAAAAGGAACAGCGACACGCATACCGACTTTTAAAAACTTAGCTTCAGAAGGTGTTATACTGTAAGTAAATAGCTTTTTAAGCGGAACGGGAATGATAACGTCTATAAAGTCTTTCATAAACTAACATCGTTTACGTAGTTTATTCAAAGAGGCGTTAAGCTCGTAGCCCAACAATAAAATATTGGCATTTAACCATAAGTAAAGTAATAGAATTAAAAGTGCACCAATAGAGCCATAGAGTTTGTTATATTGACTAAAGTTTTCAATATAAACACCAAACAAATAGGATGTTAGAATAATAAGTAACGTCGTAAACAAGGCTCCAATGGAAAAGAATTTTGAATGTCTTCCTTCTTTAGTTCCAAAATAATACAGTGTAGCCGTTGCCAAATACACCATAACCACAAAAAACAAGTATTTTGCAAAAATTATCCAGCCTAAACCCGATGCGCTTTCTAAGGCTTCTTTTCCTGTCACGCTTTCATACAACGGTTGGATAATATAAATTTGAAAATACCCAAAAACACCAACAGTGATAATTACAAGAAAAGCCAAAATTATAGCCACACCTAAAGCATATAACCATTGTTTAAAAATGTTTCGTGTTAACTGTTCGTGGTAGGAATGCTCAAAACCTGAAAATACGGCATTAACGCCATTCGTCATTAAAATTATGGACAAAACAAATATGGAAGACAATAAACTCCCTTGTTTACTGGTACTAATATTATTGAAAATATTATCATTAAAAAAATCTGAGGTTTGGGGTGGTAAAAAAGAATCCAAAAATGTTAAAAACTGATCCTGAAAATCTTTAAAAGGTAAAACAGGTATGACAATAATAACAAATAATAAAAATGGAAAAATAGCAATAAAAAAGCTATAAGCGATGGCACTAGCTCTAGTCGTTAAAGCACCTTCTACAATACCAACAATATACATTTCCAAAAGATCGTAAATTGAAAGCCCTTCAAACCCTGGTAGCTTAATTTGTTTAAAAAACCTCACTAAGACATTAATTACCGGGATTTTATCTAGTTTGTCTTCAATGGGTTTACTCATAAATAAAGCCTTTAAATAGTTTGCAACTAAGATTCTATATTATAATGAAACAACGGCTAAATTACAACTGTTAGTCGTTAGTCGTTTACTATTTTACAGCTTTTAAACTCAAATCCATATTATGTACAGAATGTGTTAAAGCACCACAGGAAATATAGTTTACACCACATTCAGCATAATGCCTGACAGTCGTTTCGTTTATATTACCGGATGATTCAGTAAGACAAGTATCTCCAATTAATTTGACCGCTTTTCTGGTATCTTCATAATCAAAATTATCAAGTAGTATTCTATATATACCATCACTTTTTAAGATTTCTTCGACTTCAGATAAATTTCTGGCTTCAACCATAATTTTTAAATCCCTCTCGGTCTCCCTTAAATAGTGCTTGGTCATTTCAATAGCTTTCGTAATCCCACCGGCAAAATCAATGTGATTATCCTTAAGCATGATCATATCGTATAAAGCAAACCTATGGTTTTCACCTCCGCCAATATTAACGGCCCATTTTTCTAATACGCGAATACCTGGAGTTGTTTTACGCGTATCTAAAATTCTGGTTTTCGTACCTTTTAACAAGTTAACAAACATCCTTGTTTTAGTAGCAATCGCACTCATACGTTGCATGGCATTTAAAACAGTGCGTTCAGCTTTTAAAATAGACTGTGACGGTCCTTCAACATACATGACAATATCACCATAAGTGACTTCCGCACCATCTTCAATCAAGGTTTCAATTTTTAAACTTTTATCAACATAAGCAAACACTTTTTTGGCAAAATTAACACCGCCAATAACGCCTTTATCCTTTACCAAAAGCTTAGCTCTTCCTCTTGCATTTTCAGGGATACAAGCTAATGAACTGTGGTCTCCATCTCCAACATCCTCACGGATTGCATTAGAAATTATGAATCTTATTTCATTGTCAAATTGCTCCTGTGTAATCATATAACATTAAGTTTGACGCTAAAATAAGAAATTGATTTACTTTAGTAAAGAAATTTTTAGATTAGAATTATTTAATTGATTCATAGGAAATACTAATTTTGTTATATGAATATTAAACTCCTCGCTATTGGAAAAACTGATAACAAGCAACTTAACGCTTTAATTGAAGATTATAAAAAACGCTTAGGTTATTATATTAGATTTCAACTAGAAATTATTCCTGATTTAAAACAAGTAAAAAACCTAAGTGAAATACAACAAAAACAAAAAGAAGGGGGACTTATTTTAAAAAAACTAGGGCCCTCGGATATTCTTATTTTGCTAGATGAAAATGGAAAGCAATTTGATTCTATGGATTTTTCAAACTACCTGCAAAAACACATGAATTCGGGTATCAAGCAATTGGTATTTGCTATTGGTGGGCCTTATGGTTTTTCTGAAGACATCTATAAAAAGGCAAATGGAAAACTGTCGCTATCTAAAATGACATTTTCCCATCAGATGATACGTTTGTTTTTTGTGGAACAATTGTATCGAGGTTTTACGATTTTGAGAAATGAACCTTATCACCATCGATGATTTTTTGGTTTTCTACCCTGTTTATTATGGCCGAAGCTTCTCGGGTTTTATGCTTCAGTCCTTTACTTTTAAATTCATCGGGTTAATATTAAGCTCTATGATAACCGTTTTGGCTTATATCTAAAAATTTTTTAATGACCCTTACCAAATCTTCTTCATTTATTGGCTTTAACAAATAGTCAATTCCTCTGGTTTTTATGTCTTTCATGGCATTTCCTTGATAGGCCGTTGTAAAAATTATGGGGCATGTAATATTGACTCTGTTAAAGATTTCAAAACATAATCCATCAGACAACTCCACATCCATAAAAATCAAATCTGGATGTGTTTCATTTAAAAGATAATTTACTGATTTTAAAACAGAATCTGCCTCTCCAACTATCTGAAAATCAGGATACATTTTTTTAACAAGACCTACTAACTGCGCTCTAATTAAATATTCATCTTCAATTACTAAAACTTTTTTCATAGTACCCAAATTTATTTTTTAAATTAATCAAGCAGCTTTGCATTTAGCTCGATATTAATCGCAGGTTTTTCTTTTATAAATTCAGGTCTTTGCTATATTATAAGCAGAAAAACAAAGTTTAAAGCTAACCTATTTCTACAACTAAATACAATAAAAAACTTTTAGTTAAGACTATGAGGATATTTGATTTGAAATGCCTCCAAAATGGTTTGGATTGGCAGTTTTAAGTTGTAAACGAAGCACAGTTTATACAGAGGTTTCTCATTCAAAAAAGTTTTTATGACCATCGGTTATTCTAAAAAATAAAGGCCAAGTTATTTAAAACTTGACCCTCACTGCTATCAATCAAATACGCTAAAAGAATTTAACCATTGTAAATCTTAAAAAACTATCATTTTTAAAATTTGATAATATGAATTCTTCATTCGAAATATTGCTAAAAATTCGGGCTTCCAACTCTGCTTTCCAACTACTCCCAATACGTCTTGAAGCCTCGATACTAAAAATGTTACTACCGGATTCTAAATCGGATATCCCGCCGATTAATATGGAAGTATCCTGAATATCATTAAACGCGATCCGGCTACCAAAAAAGATGTCGTTTTGTAAGGCGTTTAATGCCAACTCATCTCTATCATCAAATAAATATTCACTTATCAGTCCTACATCTATTCCTGAATTTTTAATATTGCTTATCGTAAACTCGAAACCGCCGGTAAGCGCAAAAAAATCCTGAGCATTGCTTGACCTATAAATGGATTCCAGTTTCCACAAAAAGGCATTGTGTGTAATTTGAAGATCCAGACCCGTTTGGTGTATTACAGGGTAAAAGGCATTGATGTTACCCAATGAATCAAATGTAAAAAGAGGCTCTCTGCCATTGCCATAAAAATGTGAAATACCAAGGTCTATAATATCGAAACTATGACTATACCTTAGCGCAAAATCTTGCCGCCATTCTTCCGCACCACTTTCGTAGTCCACCTCATCTTTAGCAATAATCACGGGAAACCTTAACCGTCCCTTAGAACCAGCAAATGTTCGCCTCCTATGGTACGGTAAATAGAATACATCGAAGGTTCCAAAATTGGTATTCAATGAATACTGTAACATGGGTTGACCCAATTTTTGCTCGCCATCAAAACGCTCAACAGCATCTGTTTGATTTATGATATCCACCAAATGATTACTTTCCGTAACGCCCCAATATATTTTTTTTAAACCAGCACTTAGTTCCCAATTGCCCTTCACTTTTTGATAATATAACTCCCTAATATCCCAATGGGTACGTTCATTATCAACATCAAAACGAAAAAAACCCTCAGCGGTTATACTCTCATAGCCTTCGTTCCATTCTATGGTGTATTTTGGTCTAATCGCCAATGCCGGAAAATGGTTTTTCTGCTCGTTAAATAAAGGGTCTTTATAAAAGAATCTGTATTCCGTTTCAAGTTCTAATTCAAAATCATGAATCACTGAAGCTTCATTTTCCACTTCTTGTGAAAATCCTGTGAACGATAGGATCACTAAAGCAAGATATCGTATTATATGTCTCAAAATATTATTTTTTTAAGAAGAATTCAGAGGCCACTAATTCCAGCCTCCGAATTCTTACAACAGTCACCACAAAAATTTTATTATTTACCAGCTCTTTTCAGTGCATTTTGAGAAAAATCATCTTCTGTTAAATTAGCATTGAAATTGTAATCGGAAAAATTCAGTAAGGTTTCTTTATTACTTTGATGATTTACCATATTAAATGTTGAAGCTCTCCAAAACTTATTCTTATATAACTTATAGCCCGAATAGGTTAATGTTTTTAAAAGCGCATTTTTACGATCATAAAAATCTACTTTTTCAATACGATATCCTTTATCCTTATTATAGGTTACAAGCCTTCTGGTATATCCTGATTTTGGATCAACAGGGTCCTGTTCTATGGTAATAAGAGTTCCATTTGATTCTAAGAACTTATAGGTGTATTTTTCAACTTCTTGTGATGATAAGTCTTCATAGGCAAACTCGCTTCCCACAAAAGGACCGGATTTATTGTTCGAAGAAATCCGCTTTACCCGTTTAATAGAAGGTAGGTACAACCACTGATCGTCCGGACCAACCTTATGGGTAAAGGTTAATGTTGATGTCCCTTTAACATCCTTTGGGCTGTTAAAAACAATTAACGATTTATCTCCGTCTTCTATAAGTTCAAGTGTTCGCGTGGTTAAAGAGCGTTCACTGGTTTGTCCGTTTTTATTCTTTAAAGTCATTTTTAAATTTACCGTAGAGCTTATAAAGCCTAGATCGGCTTGTTCTGCCGCTTTTGCAATCTCTAATCCGCGTTCTTCAGCTGTTTGTGCCTGAGTTCCTATTGTAAATAGTGCTATTAATACTAAAACTGTATACTTCATATTCTTCTTTTTTGTGTTATTTATCTAATATAATTTGGTTAAGATTTGCCGGACTATTAGCCGTTTTGGTTTCTTTTCTGCTGGTAAGAATTAATAATGATGGCAATAAAATAAAGTCTATAATAAGTGCTCCTAAAATGATAATTACCGTAATTCTTGCCATATAGCTATTTAAGGCAAACGACGATGTCGAGAGCACAGTAAAGCCTGCGATAAGGACAATGGTTGTTGTGACCAAAGCTTTACCAACAGTTTCGAAAGCGTAAACAACCGCCTGCTTCGAATCATAGCCCAATTCCCGTTTGGCCCGTAAAAACTTACTCATAAAATGGACGGTATCGTCAACAATGATTCCGAGAGTCATTCCAAAAACGATAACCATTCCCGTGTTAATTTGCGCCTTATAAAGCGCCCAAATACCAAAACCAACTAATACCGGAGTGACGTTTGGGATAATACTTAACAGCCCGAGTTTGAAATTTCTTAGTGCCAACATGAGCACAAGAGAAATTAAGATGAGTGCGATTATATTTCCTTTAAACATGCTATCGGCTTGTCTAAACCCGAGTTTGGAGAACATGAGCATCGGGCTCACGCCTAAGGCATGCATTTCTTCCGGCGTATTATCGCGTAGCCATTGCTCTCCACGCTCTGAAAAGGCTATCATTTCCGGGCTATCAATATTCTTAAGGGTTACGGTGACACGTGTTTCAGATTTATCTACATTTATTTGATTGTTAAGATCTAGACCAAAAGGTAAAGACAACTCATAAAGCAATAAGTACTGAGCAGCTTCTTCGCGATTCTCGGGTACTTTATAGAAATTTTCATCATCACCATGCATCGAACGATTTACCCGACGGGCTACTTCACTAAAAGCATTGACATGAACTACTTCCGGCTGATCGTTAAGCCAATCTTCAAAATCATTTAACTTTTGAAGGTATTCAGGGTTATTTATCCCTCCACTTTCACCGCTACCTATGGAGTATTCAATATTATAAATTCCTGTTAGGTTTTCACTAATATAATCTGTGTCCGTTCTAAACCTTACACTCTTATCAAAGTAATTAATAAACTCATCGTTAAAGGTATTTTTAGTGGCTAAAAAAGATAAACCTCCAATGATAACCAGAGATACAATGGTGAGCCTCACAGGCTGTTTAACGACAAAATTCCCTAAGCGCGCATAACCATTCTTTCCCACGCTTTGAACTGCTTCTTTAGCTTTAGTTTTTACAGGAAATATGGCCATTAATGCCGGTAAGGTTGTCGTAGAAAATAAAAATGCCATAAGCATTCCGAACGCCGTGATATTGCCCAAATCCCAGAATGGAGGAACATCGCCAAAGTTCATCGTTAAGAACCCGATTATGGTGGTTAAACTCGTAATAAACACCGGCATAAAATTAAGCCGCATAGACTCTATCAAAGCCTCAACTTTAGTCAAGCTATCCTTTCGCATTTTCTGAAGCATTGTTATTAAAATGTGAATGCTATCTGCTACCGCCAATGTTAATATCATAGTAGGAAATACGGCAGATGGTGGTGTTAGTTTAATTCCCATAAGTCCTACGAATCCAATAGCACTCATAATTGAAAACATAACGACTATCAGGGTTGCGATGGTGCTATAAACATTTCTGGTAAGCACAAATGTCGTAATGATCACAACTATGAGCATAAATAATGTTAAGGCCATATCGGCCATAGAGGCTTCAAAAAATGCAGTGTTTAAGGGTACTAAACCTGAGGAATGAATTTCGAAGTTGGGATGCTTTGCCTTAAAATCGTCAATCATTTGTCTTACAAAGACCGTAACCTCCGGGATTTCTTTGGCACTATCAACACCGGGAAGTCTAACAGTTATATTTATAGCCGTAATACTGCCTTCTTCATTAAGAATTCTATGAACTAACAGAGGTTCCTTTAAAGCTTTTTCTCTAATCATTGCAATTTCAGCATCGCTTTTGAGCGCTGACTCATATGATAAATCATCAACATAAAGATCGTCGTCTACCGCACTGGTATGCTGAAAATTAGTAACGGCATCAACACGTGATGAATACGGGGTATTCCAAGACTCTGTGGTTAATTCTTCAATAGCAGTTAAGTTTTCTCTTGTGAATATATCCCCGTTCGATGGCGATAACACAAGAATCACATTATCATCCTTGGTATATTTTTCCTGAAGCGCATCAAAGGCTTCTAATTCGGGGTTGGATTTACTAAAAAACACATGATAGTCCCCATCGAACTCCATGTTGCCTTTCGATGCTAATCCCAAGGCCAGAACTAAAGTTCCAATGAGAACCAACCATTTCTTTTTGATAACAAACTCTGCCCAGCGTTTGGCGAATCTGTTGGAGGCATTACTTACTTTTTTAAGTGCATTCATAGTTAAAGTTTAATTAGTTGACCAGTCGCTTATTTCTACCAGTCGTTCTTGTTATTTATAATATTAAGACGATCATTCACATAGCTGAGGGGACAAAAAATATAATATTAAATAATTGACCGGTCGTCTATATGTTGATTAAAAAAATTATTTTAACAATACGTTGGTAATCATATTAAGCGCATTGTCTATGGGATATGCCCCTTTGGTTTCTTTCATACTTATCATAGCTCCCTTTCCGGCGTCCTCAATAAAAGCCGCAATATCATGTGCCTTCATCGGGTTGGTAACCTCTCCCAGATCCTGAGCTTCTTGAATAACATCAGCGATTAAAGACAAAACAAATTCTTCTTTAACAAGGATTGCCGTTCTTATCTTCTCATTATGCTCCGCCATTTCACTGCCTAAATTGCAGGCCATGCATCCCATCTTACAATCCATTTCGTCTTTCAATACGCCCACTCTATACTCATGAAAATCCAAAAGACGCTGTTTGGGTGACTTCGATGTATCTTCCAAAATCTCTTGGGCCGGCGTAAACATCATGGAAAAGTATTTATCAATGGCGCGAACTGCAAAATCCTCTTTAGAGTCAAAATAAAAATAAAACGATCCTTTAGGGACATCCGCTGCCTTAACAATATCATTAACACTAGTACCATTGTACCCTTTACTCCAAAGTATTGGCATTCCCTTTTCTAAAAGGAAATCTGCTTTGGCATCATGCTTAAGGGTTTTAATCATCTGTTCTATTATTACAGAGCAAAAATATGACCGACCGTCTAGTAAACCAAATATTTTAACGTTTATTTATAAAATTAAAACGTAAAACATTAATAATCAAAACATTAAAATATTTTATTTCAAGATAACACCATTAGTGTTTTGAAATTTTCCGGTAATTAACCAACCTCCAAAATCTTCTGAAACAGCCATTAACAATTCATTTTTACCTTCTTTTAAATTGAGATAGATGGCATCAAATAACCCAATGGTGCCTAAGTAACGATAATCTCTTGAACGCCATTTATTGGTTCCTCTATATATGGGTTCACCATTTAAAATGGCCACTACCCTATCACTGTACCCAAATTCGAATAACTTTAGCTGATCTTTATCTGATTGGATTATAAGCTTAGCAAAGACGGTATTACCCGGTTCGCCATTATACAATAGCTGCAATCTCGAAATATTTGCGGCTGCGCCTTCTTCAATTTTTAATTTCCCCTGCCAGGTTCTCTTTTTTACTAAGGCATTGATATTTTTGGGGCTGTCTAAAAGGTTTTCCTCAAACATATCGGAGATTTCCCATTCCGGGATGAGCCCGGGAATTGGTTCCCTTTCAATAGGATTAAAATGAATCAAAGTAGAAGCTTCTTTAGTCACTTTTATATCTGCTAAATGCATTCCGGAAAACCGTCCTCCTCTTATTACGATATCACCCTCAACAGGATCGTGCGTCAAATACCAGGACAGATTCGGTGTATCCGCATAATCCATAAACACCTGAGCTTTATCATTATTCACAACCACTTTTACATGGGTCCAGTCGTTATATTTATACGTGTAAGGAAATGAATATTTTGGTCCGAAATTAAGCTGAAAAGGTGTTATTCCATTGACCTTTGGTGCAGCTTGGTTCGCATCCGCTTTTCCTGAAAGATGCGGTCTTAAAAAGAACTGTTCACTATGTGCACCACGGGCTCTAAACTCTACTCCCGGAAATGCCTGCTCTTCTTTAAGAAAAATATCGAACTCAATGGTGCCATTTAAGAATTTTTCATTTTTTAGGATGATCCCGCCTCCCTGTATATAAACAGCTTCTTTTCCTTTAAAGGTTTCGGCAACATAAGACTGTGCTTTAACAGTCCAATGTATAGTGTCTAGTGGAATAATGTTTTGCGAAAAAACGCTGGACATGGCTAAAAATGTAACTAAGTGTATAAATCTCTTCATGGTAAAAATTTTGACTAAAGTTGAATATTATGCATGGATTACGCACAAACAAGTTCGTTCAAAAACATTCAATATTGTACAACGTCAAAAAAAAAGCGATTTTTGTAAGTACCTATGGAATCTAAAAAAGAACAGGAACACATCTTAAAATGTAGGCTTATTATTGAAGATAAACTAGGCTGGGGAAGCTCTTCGAGTTGGCACAGTGAGGTTTTTACTGAACTAAGTGAAACTATTCAACAAGAAACAAAAGTTTTATTGAGTCCTACCACTTTAAAACGTGTTTGGGGAAAAGTGAAATATACCAGCTCGCCAAGTATTAGTACACTTAATACATTATCACAATTTATCGGGTTCGAAAACTGGCGCGCTTTTAAAAACAGCCAAAAACAATCCGTAAAAAAGCCCATGGTAAATATGTCGGTAGTATTCACATTGGCCGCCGGATTAGCACTGCTTTTTATTACATTATTTTCTACAGTGAGTCCCAAAGAGCATACGTTAACAGCCAAAGATATATCTAAGATCACGTTTTCAAGCAGAACGGTTAGCAATGATATGCCCAACTCTGTGATTTTTGATTTTGATATTTCCAGTATAAAATCAGATAGCGTTTATATTCAACAATATTGGGATGTGAGCAAGACTATTAAAATAAACCCAAAACAAAAACAGGCAACAGGGATATACTACTTTCCCGGGTATTTTAGAGCCAAGCTTGTGATTGATGGAACCATTATTAAAGAACATGATCTATTTATAAAATCTAATGGCTGGAGTGCTTCTATTGATTATAAGCCTATTCCTAAATATATACCATCCGAAAATTTTGTAAATAACGGACTATTGCTGAATCCTGATTTAATTTCTGAAATTCAATTGAGTAAAACGCCCATAGTTTCTTCGTTTCATTTCATTGAGGATATGGGTAACGTTTCAGCCGATGATTTCACTTTAGAGGCAACACTGAAGCACACTTACAGCGAAAAATGGGCAATCTGCAAAACAACACAGATTTATATTATAGGGACTAAAGGCGCTATAATTCTTCCGCTTACAATCCCCGGGTGCATCTCAAACATTAATGTGATGCTTAATGATGTATATTTTAATGGAAAGGAGCAAGATCTATCTGCTTTTGGGGCTGATTTATCGTCATTTAAGAATATCAAAATCAACGTTAGAGAAAAACAGCTAAACCTCTCTGTTGAAGATAAAAAAATATTTTCAGGAGCGTATACAAAAACAATGGGGAAACTTGTAGGTATTCGTTACAAATTTTTGGGTGCCGGACAAATAAAGCATACCAAAATTAGTGATAACAACGGAAACGTTATTATCAATGATAATTTTCTTAATGAATAAGAAATCCGATCTAAAACATACTATTAAACCTCTAAGTCTAGATTAAAACCGAAACATTGACGGTCTCAAGCCTATCAACTACAAAATTGATAAATAATAGCAAAAACTGAACAAATACGAAAACAGTAACGCATAAAAATAACATTAGCGATACATTTTCTATACGATTTTTCATAATTAAGTGGGTTGGTTCGTAAAACTTAATTTGCTCTGTATAGAACTGTATTTGACTGATGATTAGCTCAATATACAAAAAACTATCGTTTCTTTAACATATTGTTAACAATTAATAATATTATCATAGTAGTTAATAATCCTGAGAAACACTAATCGAGGTTTTTTATTTATAATTATATAAAGCTTCTTTTTGCTTTTTGGTAAGCTTTGAGGCCACAAGATCATAGGAAATATCCAACCATTGAAGAAGTATGGTATCCGGCACAGAACCATCCATAACGACTTTGCACCAATGTACTTTACTAAAATATGCGGGGTCTTGCAGAGCACTATACTGTGCTTTTAACTCCTCAATGGTTTCGGGAACACATTTAATACTAAAGCTATCAAAGCTATTAATGTCTGTAGCGGTGAACATTTTATCCATGACTTTAAATACCAATATATTTTGAAGCTTAGGAAAAGGTAACGACATGGTCACTCCTTTTTTGGATAAACAATATTGCCGATAGGTTTCTAGAGTCATTAAAAAATATGTAAAAGATTAGAGGCCTAATATGTTTTAAAAACTTCCTTGCGCTTTTTAAGCTGAATCTCTAAATCTTTAATCGTTCTTTTTACGGCATCTTCATAGTTATCCTCATGAGAACTTGCAAATAACCTTGGTCCGGGTGCACTAAGTTCAATTTTGCATATTTTACCCTTTTCTTTGGCCTTATGCTCTACCCCAAAATGAACTTCTGCATTAATAATCCATTCATATTTTTTGTGTAACTGGTTTAACTTTTTTGTCACATAATTGTCCATGGATTCACTCGTAGCCATTTGAACATATTGAATATTTATTGTCATAATAATTTAATTTTAAGATATACTCAAAGTTAATCGAGATTAGTATTTTTAAAGCTGATTTTTGTCATAAAAAATTTAAAAATCTCGATCTTCAATGGCATAAAATTGATGGAAATATGTCCATGTAGCTAAAATTACTCAAAGAGAACCATATCTTCCATTTTAAACCATGATTTATAAAAATCGCGATGGATTTTTTCTATGCTATTGCGCTTTACTTTTAATGTTGGGGTTGTTAATCCATTATCGACATTCCATTCTTCTTTCATGATAACAACCTTCTCAATGCGCTCGTGTTTTTCCAGACCCGGATTTATTTGATTTACAGCATCAACTAAACTATCCGTTAAATCAATCTTAGACTTCGCTTTTCCGGCTTCAGACAAGGTAATAAGGGCAATAGGTTGTGGAATTCCTGTACCAACAATACAAATCTGTTCAATATCAGCACTCTTAGACAGCTGTAACTCTATTGGTGTGGGAGAGATATATTTTCCTTTATCAGTTTTAAATTGATCTTTTATACGCCCGGTAATGCTTAAATAACCATCATGACCGTACTCACCTATGTCTCCCGTTTTTAAATAGCCTTCGGCGTTAAAAGCAGTGGCTGTAATATCCGGGGCTTTATAATAGCCTTTCATTAAACAAGTATTCTTTATTAAAATTTCTCCTTCCGGGGAAAGCTTAGTTTCTACATCGGGCAGCGCCTTCCCTACGGTTCCAATTTTATTGACCTGAGGTCTATTGCTATGAGAGATGATACAGTCTTCTGTCATACCATATGCTTGAAAAATAGTCACTCCTATGTTCTCAAACCAATGCATAAGATTTGCAGACAGAGGCGCAGCTCCCGAAACAATAAACTCGGCATGTCTAAGTCCTAGTTTTTGTTTGAGTTTCCTTTTAATAACGTCATTAAGCAGAGGAATACGCAACAAAAAATTTAATTTTTTCTGTGGAAGCTTTTCTAATATTTTTTCCTGAAACTTTGCCCATATCCTGGGAACGGCAAAAAACAAATGCGGTTGGCAAGTTTCCAGATCTGAAGCGAACGTCTCTAAAGATTCGGGAAACGAAAACTCGGCACCAATAATTAACCCATAAGTTCCAACACCCACACGTTCAGCAACATGAGCTAAAGGCAGGTACGAAAAGAAACGCGGAGTTTGAGATAACTTAATCATAGATTCAATCGCACTGGTACTTTCCATAAAGTTCCCGATGGTATGCATCACACCTTTTGGAGTTCCCGTTGTTCCGGAGGTATAAATAATAGTATGTAAATCCGATTTATGCATACGCGGTATTTCTTGTAATGCCTTTTGAGATTGCATGATATCTTCCCAAAGTGTGCCCTCTCTTTGATGATATAAGCCAATGCTGATTTTATGAATATCAGGAATTCCAGGTTTTTGAGATTGAAAATTATCCAGTTTTCCAATGATAATGGCTTTAGATTCACTATGTACCAAAATCTGATTTATAGATTCAGCATTTAATGTCGGGTAAATTGGAATGGATACATGATCGGACATCATAATAGCTAAATCAGACATCATCCAATGCGCGCAGTTCTTTGAAAGTAAGGCTATATGACTTCTTCTAGGAAAATTATAAGCTTTAATTGATGATGCCATTTTTCGAACCTCATCTCCAGCCTGTTTAAAGGTATAAGTGTATAATTTTGAGTCAACAGGCTGTTTTAAAAATATCCGATCCGGGGTTTTAGCTTCCCAATATAAAAAAGCGTCTAAGGGCGAATTAAAAGATGTCATATAAAGTTAGATTGAATCTTTTAAAGATAAGAAAAAGCAAATACCTAATAATAGGTATTATAAATCTTTTTGATACCGCTTTATCATCTCTTCCTGAGATTCAACATGGTCTTCAGACTGTAATTGATCTTTAAGCATCTCTCCAATAGTTGGCAGTTCTTTTCTGTTTATTAATGACTCTTCGTGCCATAATCTCGAGCGCATAAAAGCTTTCGCACAATGCAAGAACATCTCTTCTACGGTAATAATTATAAATGACTTCGGGGTGTTTTGTTCTAAAGGAAATAACTCTAAATATTTCGAATCGGTTGTTATATAAGCACTACCGTTAACTCGCAATGTTTCATCCACACCCGGAATTAAAAACAATAATCCAACCTGATTAGTTTCAATAATATTAGTTAAACTATCTATTCTATTATTTCCTTTCGCATCCGGAATAATCAATATCCGTTCGCCGGTAACTTTTACAAATCCAGATTTTCCTCCTCGCGGAGATGCATCAAGCTTTCCTTTTTTATTTGATGTAGATATTACCAAAAATGGTGACTTTTCAATAAAGTTAATGGCATGTTTATCTAATTTAGAAAATACTTTGTCTTTGGCTCTACCTTTTGCAAATCCATAGAGCTCTCGTAGTTGAGATATTTCAGTTATCTTCATAAAACACACAAAATAATTAACACATTCAAATGTAGTTATTTTGAAAAAAAGATCATTAGTTAATTACAACCTTTAAATTAATGAGTGTCGATAATCTTAAAAAAATGAGGGTTAATCAAATATTTATTAATCATACCAATAATATTTCATACAATTACATGAATAACCTTACAAATAACAGTATGGAAACCAAAATTTATATTTCTCCACGAGATTGTAGACATTTTCTTTATTTTCTTTTGAGTTTTGAACTGATTTTAGTATCTATTTATTTTGTTATCAATCTCATTGACCAGACACCAGTGCTTATACTTGGCTTATTTGATCTTGATGGTGAATTCACTATTCCTTCGTTGTTTTCAGCAGGACAGTTATTCCTTGTTGGTATTGTTTTCCTTTCTATTTCGCTCAATAAAAAGTTACAAGGCATTTCATTTAGAGTTTTTTTCGGAGTTCTTAGTTTAGGTTTTGTTTTTCTTTCATTTGATGAGTTTTTTTCAGTACATGAAAGATTTTTTAGACTTTCAAAACATCTAGATGATCTTCCTTCCTTTAAGCAAAATCATGGCATTTGGATATTTCCATACCTCGCATTTTGTGCTTTATTTATCCTTTTTTCATTGAAAACCATTATAAAGCTTCATAAAAATTATAAAAAGGAAACAAATATGATACTATTTGGTGTTATTCTTTTTTTATTTGGGGCAGTAGGCTTAGAAGTTTTCAGCTATGAATTCTTAAGAGATGAAAATCTCCTTTCTTCCTTTTATTATATAGAAGTGATTTTTGAAGAACTCCTCGAAATGATGGGAATAAGTTTTATACTTTATTCCGCAATACTTCTTCGAAATAAAATATATAACCTCATAGTTTAAAACTTCCATCACGACGAATCCTAGTTACACGTTTCATGTTAAGTTCTGGACTATTTCACCAAACGATCTATGATAGCTCTTGTGCTTAATATTTTAGTAGTATGTTCAATACTAGGCCCCGCCACCCAAACCGTTTTGTATGTTGCTTTGGTCGCAGCTTTGGTTGTTGCATTCATTCCTATGGAAAAACGAATCATTTTCACCCACTTTTTCAACCTCCTGTTTTTATTTAAAATAGATTCCAGCCAGGTCTGTTTCGTTCCAATTTTCTTAACATAAGGTGTGTTTATTACGGTACACGGTGTGCCTGAAATACGTTCAGTCATAACAATATCTCTGGCTCCATAATCCACACAGGCCTGTTTGTATTCTTTAGTGACTTCGGCTTCAACGGAGGCAATAAACGGACTGCCCACGGAGACTCCTGCGGCCCCATAACTTAGCATTTCATCAATATCAGATTTACAACCAACTCCTCCAGCCGAAATTATTGGAATATTACAATGAGTTACCAGTTCTTCTATGAGGTCTCTTGGTGATTTATCTCCACGATGCCCCCCGGCTTGATTATTTACTGCTATTACTGCATCGGCACCTAAACCTTCAACTTTCTTTGCGAACTTTAAATCTACAACATCACAAAACACTTTGATTCCGGCTTTATGTGCCTGGTTAATAGTTTCCTCAGGACTTCCCAGGGATGTGATTATGAAATCGCAGCCTTCTTCACAAATAACCTCAAGTTGTCCTTTATATTTAAGATTTGATTTATTGACAATAAGATTAAATCCGAAAGAGCCGCCTTCCACTTTCGACGCTTTTAACGTTCTTAAAGCAGCACGCAACTCCTCTAAGGTTCTATAGTTTAATGCCGGAATACACGCTGCTATTCCCGATTTCATGGCCTCGGTAACCATAGCCACATTAGAAACTAAAAACATGGGAGCTTGAATAATGGGATGTTTTATTTCTAAAAGTTTAGTAAGTTGAGTTGACATTTTTGTTAAGTTTCAACAAATATAATAAATATTATGCACGCATAATACTTTTGCTTATCCAAATTGGTAATACCCACATTTTAAATAGGCTCCCTCTGGAAAGCTAATCGGGTGGTCACTATCGTGAAACGTATTCAAAATATTCTTAAATGACCGTGATTGGCTTTGTAACACTTGTAAATTAATATCAAAAAAAGATTGCGCCGAAACTCTGGACGAGCAGGATGCTAAAACCAAAAGCCCTTTTTCGGCGGTTAATTTCACACCCAATTCCGCCAATTGCGCATACTTCCGCTTAGCCATTATAATTTCAGATTGTTGCTTAGCAAAACTAGGCGGGTCAATAATAACTATATCAAAGGTTTGTTTTTTATCTATCATTTTCCTCAGCTCTACGAAGGCATCTCCAGCAATGGTAAAGTGTTTTCCTGGATAGCTATTCAGCTTTCCATTCTGATAAGCAATTTCTAAAGCCTGCTTACTGATATCTAAGCTCGTAACTTCCCTTGCGCCATTATAAAGTGCATGCACTGAAAATCCCCCGGCATAAGAGAACACATCAAGAACGGTTTTATTTTGACTAAACTCCCCTACCCGTTTTCGGTTATCTCTATGATCTAGAAAATATCCTGTTTTATGCCCTTTAATAACATTCGCCGAAAACTTAACACCATGTTCCTCAAATTGTACCACCTCATTTTTTAACGTACCATAAACCACCTCACCATCTTCTAGTTTGTGATGTTTAGATTGTTGTAAACCGCGACTTAAACGTATAACAATGGTCTCCGATCTCGAAACCCCTTGCAAGCTTTTCAATATGGACCCTAAATAAGGTAACCATATTTCAGAATATAGTTTTACGACCAATACTGTAGCATAAACATCGGCAATCAATCCTGGAAAACCATCATTTTCACCAAACAGCAAACGATAACTTGTAGTATTCGTTTTTAATAAATCTGATCGCTTATGATAAGCCTGTTCAATTTTATACTGAAAAAATTCCGAATTAATATTCGCTTTAGACGCTTCACTATGGATCATTTTAATACGGATTGGTGAATTGGCATCATATAGTCCCAAACCAATCACTCGATTTTTGTTCTTGCCGAAAATAATAACCAAATCTCCGGTCGTAGCATCATTATTAATTTTTACAATATTATTTGAAAATACCCAGGGGTGCTTTTTAATCACAAACTGTTCGCCCTTGACATTTAACTTAACCGCTAAACGCTTTGGTCTATACTCTGATTTTATTTTCGAAGAAAAATCCAATACTAATCCAATTCAAATGAAAACTCATTGAACGGTGTTTTACTCCATGCTTTATCCTGAGTTTCCGGAGAAATGGCAAAAAACGGAGAATATGTACGTACATTTACCGTCTTTTTATCCGGCATAAACTCTAATATTCGCAACCAACCATTACCACCATTACCATGCCATCCTCCTCCCAACGCCTGGGCATTAAATGTTATTTGATTCACCTTCTTTTCACCGCTATTTTCATCTACTCTGTAGCCAACGTGTGCCTTAAAATCGTTAGGAGCTCCTATATGTCCCGAAAACACCATTTGGATATTTGTCGATGGTTTTACTAAATTTTCCCAAATGGCCAATCCGTAATTGCGATCTACTATAGGATAAGTCTCTCTTTCGATATGATCATTTTCGGCATTCAAATAAGAGTGCGTTAAAATGGTTACTGTATGTTCTTTGTACACTTCTTTGCGCACCACATCATTAGCCCAATCCAGAACCTTATGTCTTGGAGCAAATTCCAAGTTCAAAAAAAGAAACTTACGATCATGAGGTGAAATAAATTCGAAAGCGGCATTCTCTATTGTTGGTAAACCATCAATATTATAGGTAACCTCTTTAAGAAGTTGACTATTTAGTATATTTTTATGCGCAGGGAAATATTCATTATAATTGGATTTTCTGTTTTCGATATTTTTATAGCCAAAATCATGATTTCCGGCAGCTAATATATAAGGAACTTTTCCATCTAACCTACCAAATGCTTTTGATACTGCTAACCATTGTTCCCTACTTGGCCTATTGCCGTTAATATTATCAGTCACCAATAATTCATTTTGTTCGACCAAATCTCCCGTACATAGGACCATTTTTATGTTTAATGTATTAATATTTTCTTCAATCCAACCGGTCATAAGTTCAAGGATTCCCTGATTACGCCCGAATTTCACATAAGACTGTGTGTCTGGTACCAGGATTAATGTCCAGGACTCGGAATTGGAAAGTTTGGGTGGGGTATAATCTTCTTGTGAAAAGGTTGGATATCCTAAAGTTAAAAAGAAAAACAACACAATAATATGCTTAAAAAACGCCATAATGCTTCGATTTTAATTCGATTTAAAAATACAATGAATTCCATAAATTTAAGCGCTAATCTGGCATAAAAAAGAGTAATTATTATTTCTAAATAAAAAAAAAAGCGTAATCATTAATTCGATTACGCTTTTATACTTAAGATCCTTCGCTTCTCTTCAAGATAAGTGACTCACTCAATTTTGCTGTGCAAAATTGGTTCGCTACTTACTTGACTTCTTCGAAGTCTATACCGAGACTCCGCTCGGCACAGGCTACTTGACTTCTTCGAAGTCTACGTCTTCTACATTGTCACCTTCAGCTTGTGCTGGTTCTCCGGCTCCGGCATCCGGGCCTGGAGCACCCGCACCACCTTGAGCTTCAGCTTGTGCTTTGTACATTTCTTCAGAAGCTACTTTCCAAGCTTCATTTATTTTTTCTAAAGCAGGCTCAATAACAGCTATGTCTTTAGTTTCATAAGCTTTTTTAAGCTCTTCTAAAGCGTCTTCAATGGGTTTCTTCTTATCATCAGATAATTTATCACCAAATTCCTCCAATTGCTTTTCCGTTTGGAAAATCATCGAATCTGCTTCGTTTAACTTTTTAGCATTTTCTGCTGCTTTAGCATCTGCTTCTGCATTGGCTTCCGCATCAGCTTTCATCTTTTCGATTTCTTCTTCCGTTAAACCAGAAGAGGCTTCAATACGAATATCTTGTGTTTTATTTGTCGCTTTATCTGTCGCAGACACTTTAATAATACCATTAGCATCAATATCAAAAGTCACTTCAATTTGCGGGGTACCACGTCTTGCTGGAGGAATACCATCTAAATGAAAACGTCCAATGGTTTTATTATCTGCCGCCATAGCTCTTTCTCCCTGTAAAACATGAATTTCTACTGAGGGCTGATTGTCTGCTGCCGTAGAGAATACTTGAGATTTCTTAGTAGGAATCGTAGTATTGGCCTCTATAAGCTTCGTCATAACATTACCCATAGTTTCAATTCCAAGAGATAAAGGCGTAACATCTAAAAGCAATACGTCTTTAACATCACCTGTTAAAACACCACCTTGAATTCCTGCTCCTAAAGACACCACCTCATCTGGGTTCACACCTTTACTTGGCGTTTTTCCAAAGAATTTTTCAACGGCCGTTTGTACCGCAGGGATACGTGTAGAACCTCCTACTAAAATAACTTCATCAATATCACTTTTTGACAACCCTGCAGCTTTTAAAGCCGATTGACAAGGCTCGATAGTACGTTTTACTAAATCGTCGATTAATTGCTCGAATTTAGAACGTGTTAATGTACGCACTAAGTGCTTTGGTCCACTTGCAGTTGCTGTAATATAAGGCAAGTTGATTTCTGTTTGTTCAGAAGATGATAATTCTATCTTGGCTTTTTCAGCAGCTTCTTTTAAACGCTGTAACGACATTGGATCTTCTCTTAAATCCATAGACTCTTCAGCTTTAAACTCATCGGCCAACCAATTGATAACTTTTTCATCAACATCATCTCCACCTAAATGTGTATCACCATCAGTTGACAATACTTCAAATACACCATCACCCAATTCAAGGATTGATACATCATGCGTTCCTCCACCAAAATCGAAAACCACTATTTTCTGGTCTGTACCTTTTTTATCCATCCCGTAAGCCAATGCTGCAGCGGTAGGTTCGTTTATAATTCTACGGACTTTTAAACCTGCAATTTCTCCGGCTTCTTTAGTAGCTTGACGTTGCGCATCGTTAAAATATGCAGGAACCGTAATTACGGCTTCGGCAACATCTTGACCTAAATAATCTTCAGCGGTCTTCTTCATTTTTTGAAGAATCATTGCCGATAACTCTTGGGGTGTATATAATCGACCATCGATATCTACTCGAGGCGTATCATTATCTCCTTTTACAACTTTATAAGGTACCCGTTCTGCTTCTTTTTTAGATTCAGAATATTTATTCCCCATAAAACGTTTAATAGAATATACCGTTTTTGTTGGATTTGTTACCGCTTGACGCTTTGCCGGGTCTCCAACTTTTATTTCACCGCCTTCTACAAACGCGATAACAGATGGGGTAGTTCGTTTACCTTCTGCATTTGGAATTACAACCGGCTCATTACCTTCCATTACAGAAACGCAAGAGTTGGTTGTTCCTAAATCGATTCCAATAATTTTACTCATAATATTTTTACTTTATAAATTGTGTTGAATGTTCTTTTTTAATTTCGGAATGTATAAGTCAATGATTATGCCAACTAAAAAAATATGACACAGTGTCATATTTCAGCCTCAATCCTTTTATAGTCGAAGACAGCATCTCACAAATTCTGTGTAATTCTAAGCTTATTTTGGGCGCATCCCTTTAGGGGTCGGGCTATTCGTTACAAGTCCTCGCTCATTCCCGATAGCTATCGGGATCGCTGCGGGCTTTCCTCTACTATCCCTTGCGCAACAACGCGCAGCACCTGTTATAAAACCTAATCTTAATGACTTAATCTTAACTTCCTCTCTAGCCTCATTGCAACCATAAAAAAACAATTTATCTTTGCCCACTAAAACGTTTGCGTAACTATGGAATGTATTTCTGTTTTCGACATGCTTAAAATTGGTATCGGGCCATCAAGTTCACATACCCTTGGCCCTTGGCGGGCAGCAGAACGCTGGATCGCCGAGTTAAAAGCCGCAAAGACCTTTGAATCCATTGAACATATCTCGATTGACCTTTACGGATCTTTATCGCTAACCGGAAAAGGACATGCTACCGATTATGCCATCATGCTGGGATTAAGCGGTGCCGACCCCGAAACAGTTCCTACAGCCCATATCGATAAAACTATCGCCAGTATTAAAGCTACTGAAACTATTGTTTTTAACAATGAGAAAACCTTAGCATTCAATCCGGAAAGGGATATTGTCTTTAACAAAACTTTTTTACCATTTCATGCTAATGGTATGACATTTACAGCGACCGTTAATGCCAATAAAATTGAATCTACCTTCTACTCTATTGGTGGTGGGTTTGTGATCAAAGAAGCACTAGATAACGCCAAAAAAAACTTTGAAATTAAATGCGCCTTTCCTTATCCTATTGAAAAAGGGACGGAACTTTTAAGATTCTGTAAACATTTAAACCTTCCGATATCTCAGGTTGTTTTGGAGAACGAAAAGTCTATTCGATCGGAAAGTGATATTGACTTTGAAATAAAACGGGTTTGGGACACCATGCTGGAATGCATGTATCTTGGTTGTCATACCCAAGGTAGTCTTCCGGGAGGATTAAATGTAAGACGGCGTGCTTTCGATATGCATCAAAGTTTAAAAGGAGCAACACCTTATTCAAATGCGGTAGAATGGATCTATGCCATTCGAAATACCGAAGTGAAATTCAGACAAATCCTTAAGTGGGTAAGCTGTTTTGCTCTGGCTGTTAACGAGGTTAATGCTTCACTAGGACGAGTTGTTACCGCCCCTACGAACGGAAGTGCGGGTGTTATACCTGCTGTATTGATGTATTATTTAGTTATTGAAAATCATGATGGAAATTTCGAAGATATTAAACGCTTCCTTTTAGTCGCCGGAGAAATTGGAAGCATTTTTAAAAAGGGTGCGACCATTAGTGCTGCTATGGGTGGGTGTCAGGCAGAAATCGGCGTATCTTCTGCGATGGCTGCAGGCGCGCTATGCGAACTGTTAGGAGGCACACCTGATCAGGTTTTAGTAGCCTCGGAAATTGCTATGGAACATCACCTCGGATTAACCTGTGATCCCATCGGCGGTTTGGTACAAATACCCTGTATTGAACGCAATGCCATGGGAGCTATTAAAGCCATTAATGCGGCCGAACTTGCTCTCGATACAGACCCGGATAATGTCAAAGTGCCTTTGGATAAAGTTGTGAATACCATGTGGGAAACAGCAAAAGACATGCATTCTAAATATAAAGAAACCAGTGAAGGTGGATTGGCTGTGGGTGTTAATCTTACGGATTGTTAGTTTTCATTGGTATCACACCCCGCTCGTCTTCTGGTATCAACCAAATAAATAATTTTCCATTGGCCGTCATCTTTAAAGAGTTGGAATGAATTCACACCACAATGGCTAAATTTATCATTATACCAAAACTCGTAAGGTGTCCAGGCATTAGCCATATTGCCATCTACCTGAATGCTGTAATCCAATAAGCGTTCATCCCACTTTTGGTCCTCTGTTCTTTTGGCAATAGTTTCTAATAAGTTAGAAACGTTACCGTCGTTTCTTAAAACAGCTTTTCCTTCCTTATTTTTAAAGATGGTTTGCAACACTACTTTATCGGCTAAAACTGTTCGCATTAAGGTCGTATCACCTTTATGAAAACCTTCAAAAAACGTATCGACCGCAGCCTTTACTTTAATGTCTTCTGCCATTTGACAATGCACCGTTGACGTTATTATAAGTACTAAATATAATATTGCTCGTGTCATAATCTATGAATTTAAAACTAAAATAGTTTTTATGTCTAAATACGTCATGGGCTTAAAGAAAAGTTTAACAGATTATTTTGAAGTTCATTCGGTATAAGGCTTAATTTATTACTTTTACAACCTATTAAACGAAACAAACAAATGTCTACAGCTAAAAAAGAGTACAAGCGCATTACGGTAAAAACATTAGTGGATATGAAGGCTAATGGTGAAAAGATCTCCATGTTAACAGCTTACGATTATACCATGGCAAAAATCGTTGATGGGGCAGGTGTTGATGTTATTCTTGTTGGTGATTCCGCGAGTAATGTTATGGCAGGCCATGAAACAACGCTACCCATCACCCTGGATCAAATGATTTACCATGCATCATCGGTTATTAGAGCTATAGACCGCGCATTGATCGTTGTAGATTTACCTTTTGGAAGCTACCAAAGTGACCCAAAAGAGGCTCTGCGCTCTGCCATTCGTATTATGAAAGAAAGTGGTGCACACTCTGTGAAACTCGAAGGTGGTAAAGAGATCAAAGATTCTATTAAACGTATTTTAAATGCCGGCATTCCGGTAATGGGGCATTTAGGTTTAACACCACAATCGATATATAAATTTGGCACCTATACGGTTCGGGCCAAAGAGGAAGAAGAAGCGGAACGCCTTATTGAAGATGCTAAAATGCTTGAGCGTGTTGGCTGCTTCGCGATTGTTTTAGAAAAAATACCGGCAAAGCTTGCCAGGCAGGTTGCGGAAAGTGTGAGTATCCCGATTATTGGGATCGGCGCCGGAAATGGTGTTGATGGTCAAGTATTAGTGCTACATGATATGTTAGGAATGACTCATGAGTTCAATCCTCGCTTTTTGAGACGGTATATGAATCTCTATGAAGATATGACCAAAGCTATGCAACAATACGTAGCCGATGTTAAGAATTTAGATTTTCCAAACGATCAAGAGCAGTATTAATTTGAGACTTAGTGGCTGGTAAAATTATTTCCAATAAAAAGAACCTCCAGGTTCTTTATGAAGACAATCACATTATTGTGATAAACAAGCGTGCTGGTGATATTGTGCAAGGCGACAAAACCGGAGATAAACCCTTAAGTGATGTTGTTAAGGAATACATCAAAGATAAATACAACAAACCGGGTAAGGTCTATTTGGGAACTGTGCATCGATTAGATCGCCCTACAACCGGATTAGTGATTTTTGCAAAAACCAGCAAAGCGCTACCCAGGCTTAATAAACTATTCATTTCTAAAGACATCAATAAGACGTATTGGGCTATTGTAAAAAATGAGCCACCAAAAATGTCAGATACTTTAGTGAACTGGTTAAAAAAGAACCCTAAAAATAATAAGTCATTGTCCTACCCTAAAGAAGTGAGGGATAGTAAAAAGGCCATACTTCATTATAAAATGTTAAAACGATTAGACAATTACTTCTTACTCGAAATTAAATTAGAAACCGGCAGACACCATCAAATTCGAAGTCAGCTTTCAAATATAGGGTGCCCTATAAAAGGGGATTTGAAATATGGGTTCGACCGAAGTAATCGCGATGCAGGAATTCATCTGCATGCCCGACAAATTGAATTTGCTCATCCCGTTTCAAAAAATCCTATTAATATCACAGCACCCCTGCCTGAAGACCCTGTTTGGAATGCCTGCATAGATTAATTTAATATCTTTATAAAAAAATTGACAAACATACTTGAAATAATAGCGGCTCAACGGTCCTTTTTTAAAACACAAAAAACTAAAGATATTTCGTTTAGAATTACACTTTTAAAAGCCCTTAAAAAAGAAATTGTATCAAACGAAAAGGAGATCTATGAAGCCCTAAGAAAGGATTTTAACAAACCTGAATTTGAATCCTTCTTAAGCGAATTTGGCATCGTTATTTCCGAACTTAACTTAGCTATTAACAACTTAAGGCAATGGAGTAAACCGGAGCGTGTTAAATCCTCTATGTTAACTTTTCCGTCTAAAGATTATATATATAAAGAACCCTATGGGGCTGTACTCATTATCGGTCCGTGGAATTACCCGTTTATTTTAACCATGGAACCCTTAATCATGGCGATTGCAGCAGGTAATACGGTCATTTTAAAACCCAGTGAATTGACTTCGTATACCTCTAAACTTGTTTCCGGTATTGTAGAAACCATATTCCCTAAAACTATCGCCACTACAGTTAACGGAGGAGTAGATATTGCGACGGAATTGTTAGCACAGCACTGGGATTACATCTTCTTTACCGGTAGTGTTCCTGTCGGTAAAATAGTGGCTCTAGCCGCGGCTAAAAACTTAACACCCGTAACCCTAGAATTGGGCGGAAAATCACCTTGTATTATTGATGATACGGTAAACATAGACTTAGTGGCCAGAAGACTCGTTTGGGGAAAACTTTTAAACGCGGGACAAACGTGTATCTCTCCGGATTATGTTATTGTGAAATCTAGTATAAAGTCCAAATTGATCGACGCTTTAAAAAAACAAATTACAAGAAGCTATGGTGAGAATCCGGAAGAATCTCCGGATTTTCCAAGAATTATCAATACCAAAAATGTATTACGATTAAAGAAAATGCTAGAAGACGTTAATATCGTTTTTGGTGGCATTGTTAATGAAGAAACCCGCTACATTTCCCCAACCCTAATTGATAATCCTGGTCTGGACTCGGAAGTTATGAAAGAAGAAATTTTTGGTCCTATTTTGCCCATTTTAACCTATGACACCGGACAAGATATTGAAGACCTAATTTGGTATTTCGATAAACCACTGTCTCTGTATGTGTTTTCTAACAAAAAACCGTTTATCAAAGATATTTTAAACAAATACAGTTTTGGGGGTGGTTCTGTAAACGACCCATTAATTCATTTTGGAAATCACAGACTACCTTTTGGAGGTGTTGGTGCCAGTGGTATGGGTGCCTATCACGGAAAATTAGGATTCGATACATTTTCACACAGTAAAGCCATATCGATACGCGGCAACTGGACAGACCCTCCTGTACGTTATGCTCCCTATAAAGGAAAATTAGGGCTTTTAAAAAAAATGTTCAAGTACTTTTCTTAACTAAGAAATCGGGTAATTTAATTTAAGTTGTACCCCTTCATTAGGTTTTGAGGCAATCTCCAAACTGGCATGTATTAAAGCCGCTCTACTTTGCATATTGATTAAACCGGATCCTTGTTCAATGGTATTCATATCGAAACCTATACCATCATCTGTAGCTGTGACACTTAAATTATGAGGCTGATATTCCAAAATAATTTTAAGATTTTTAGCCCCGGAATATTTCACCGAATTGGATAAAAACTCCTGTAATATTCTAAAAATAATGATTTCGTGTTTTCGGTTATCAAAATGAACCTTATCACCTTTGGTAATCAACTCCGCTGAAGCAAATTTCATTTTCTTTAAACGATCAAGTTCATTGCTTATGGATTTCTCGAAACCAATGTTCAAAACGACCTCATTGTTTAACGATTTCGATAGTGAACGAACCTCACGAAGACTTTCTTTTAAGGCCTTAGAGGTTTCTCCGAACTTTTCTTTCACCTCATCATCCACCTGCATTTTCAAAATACTGAGCTGCATACTGGCAAAGGATAATAACTGCCCCACGTTATCATGTAATTCCCAACCAATATTTTTTAAGGTCTGTTCCTGAGTTTCGGTTTGGGCTTTGGTAATTTCTTCCTCGAAGGCCTGTTGTTCCTTTATTCGTTCTAAAAGCAATTTATTTTTACGCTTTTGGAATACAACAAAAAACACAATAACCAGAGATGTAATAATAATTAACACCATGATCATGTACACCAATAAATAGCGTTCGGAGGCGGTTGAAACCGGCTTGTTTTGTACTAAAAGTAAAAGGTTAAGTGTCATTTAAGTCAGGTTTACAGTATATTAAGGCGAAGGTGAAGGTTGAATACATGAATATATTGGCGAATAAGTAAATCTCCCATTTTAAGAATATAAAATTCCAATCACCACTTGAGTGATATAAATCATAGAACACAAGCGGGGTAATAATCAACCACCAAATAAATATGGCAAAACTGATATAGAAATTGATGGATTTATAAAAAGTTAATATTTTATCGCTTAATAACACTTCAATAAAATAAAGCACGGAACATAAAAAAATAACAATTGCTCCAAGTATACTTATTATTGGAAAGAACATTCGAAAAAAAGCACTCCAATTTACAATAATGTAACAAACCGAGAATATCAAAAAAGTATATACAGAAATCTTGACAATGCTTCTAAATTGTTGAGTATTTATGATTTTAATATAATAAAACCCAAAAAACAATATCGCTCCGACATTCCAACAAGATGTATACCACCAATGGTTTTTTTCAAAAATTGTATTCTCTAAGAAATAGAGAAAACCTCCTTCATGAACCTGATATTTATATGAACCAATAAAATCACAAATTGACAGGTATATTAAGAAGTAAATAAAATACTTCACCTCTGTTCTCTTATAATAACTAAACAACGACACACCTGTTAAAGCAGCCATAACTTCAACAGCATGTGTCAAAATACCGTAGTTCTTTAATAAAAATTCCTCCAAGTTCGATATTTACTCATGGATATCCCTTGCCTCCACCATGACCAGAATTCAGCACAGGACATTCAGGGCAATCACCACCATTCCCCTGAAAATTAATTAAACTCGTGCTCGCCTTAGCCGTACCTTCTTTAATTGTTGGAACCACAAACATGGTCGTTAAATTCTTTTTAGCTTGTCCGGCATTTTTACCATAAACACCTAAATACACCCGCATACCGGTTATATTATAGCCCAGGCTATCGGTAACATGTTTCGAATAGATTATATAGTCTTCAATATCGTTTATGGACCACCAGGTAGAACGATCGTCTTTATCGCGACCTTGCTGTCTGGCAGCGGCATTTACAGCAGCTTCTCTGTGCAATGTCCAATTGTCGTTTAAAACTTTGGCTTCAGAAGGTGTAACCACCCCTTTGGGCTTATTGGGCTTCATTTCTGACATTTCCTGTATTGAAGATTTAATCGAATGCTCATCCACATCAATATCAGTATCCACTGGTCTTGGACACAAATAATACGTTGCAAACGCGCCTATAATAAATCCTAAAATAACATAACTTAATCTTTTCATACGTAAATACGGTTTTTGGTTAATAATAGCAAGTTAAAAGTAACAAAAAGATTGAATAAACCTACATAAAGAATGTATAAAAATAAAAATTCTTACAATCTCAAATTTAGACTATACAGGAAACCCAAGCATGCTTCCCATACCGACTGTAAACAACCAACAACCGTAAATGGCATGCTCTATAGTCACCAGAAGTGTGGACTGCGTTTTATTATAAGTTATTGCAAAAAGCAATCCTCCTAAAAAGGTTAATACCATGACCAAAGTACTTCCGAAAAACAAATGCCCTAAAGAAAACACAATGGCATTTACAAAAATGAACAAGGCATTACTTTTAAACAAGCTTTGATAACGCTGAAAATAAAACGTTCTGTAAATCAGTTCCTGAGGATATACAGAAAATACACTGTAAAAAAAGAGTATAAAAAGCCACAGTTTTGGCTTTGTAAGCAACACAACAAAAAGATCCTCCTTATGGGTGTACCATACGAACAATATAGTCGCTAGCATAATCCCTAAGAGTTTCACCAATGTTTGTCTAAAAAAAAGTTTCCAGTTAGGGTTTGGTCCAATCTTAATTTTTTTCCTTTCTATTTTCAGCAATACAAATAAAATATAAAGAAAGCCTACAATGCCTATAACCGCTTTAACCCTAACATCGTACCTTACAGCAAAACTAATAGGTAGCATTATAAAAATGATAAAAAACTCAATGCCTTTATAATAGATGGATTGCATATTACATATTCATTACTGTAGTGTGTTTAACCTCATTGATGACAAACATACTGTGTGTACTGCCAATATGGTCTATTGTTGTTAACTTTTTTACCATAAACTCCCTAAAAGCCTCCATGTCTTTTACTAATACTTTTAAAAGATAGTCGTAATCGCCGCTAATATGATAGCATTCCAATACCTCATCGATATTGGCCACCTCTTTTTCGAATCTTACCACATATTCCTGGGCATGCTGCACTAATTTAATATGACAAAACGCAACAAACGATTTATCAATTTTCTCCTTACTAACCAATGCGACATACTTGTTAATAAAACCATTTTTTTCCAGCTTTTTAATCCGTTCGTAAACCGCCGTGACCGATAAGTTTAACTTATTAGAAAGTTCTTTATTCGTTTGCTTACTATCCTGCTGTAAATAGAGCAGTAATTGCTTATCAGTAGCATCAAATATCATATTCGAAAAATTTTCACTAATATAAGAAATACTCCTTTAATATTAATTAAATATTCTAAAATTATTCTTTTATATAGATTTATAATCTAATTTTAACAATATTAGTTGTTTATTATTCTTATAAAGTTGAATTTTGTTTTATAAACTTAAATCAACTACAATGGCTTTTAAACCCGCAAATAATATTCAGGACTTACAATACTTCGGTGAATTTGGAGGCGTAAACCCTTCCATTTCAGACGCTTCAACCTATACTTTTCTATCGGCAAAAACCATGTTCGACACCTTCGAAGGTAATGCTGATGGTTGTTATCTATATTCCAGGCACTCCTCTCCTTCAAATTTATATTTAGGTGAAGCCTTAGCAGCCATGGAAGGTACTGAAACAGCCAATGTATCGGCATCTGGTATGGGAGCCATTACTCCTGTGCTTTTACAATTATGTGGCTCGGGAGATCATATCGTTTCAAGCAGAACCATTTATGGCGGAACCTATGCATTTTTAAAAAACTTTACCCCCCGCTTTGATATTAAAACATCCTTTGTGGATATTACCAAGCTCGATAGTGTTGAAGCAGCCATTACAAAAAACACAAAGGTTCTGTACTGTGAATCGGTTAGTAATCCGCTTTTAGAAGTTGCCGATATAAAAGGCTTAGCAGCCATAGCAAAACGACACCATCTAAAGTTAGTTGTCGATAATACTTTTTCACCGCTGTCTATCTCACCAGTCATTTTAGGCGCCGATGTGGTTATACACAGCTTAACAAAGTTTATTAATGGGTCCAGTGATACCGTTGGTGGTGTAATTTGTGGAACTCAAGAGTTTATTAATGATTTACGCAACGTCAATGATGGTGCTTCTATGCTTTTAGGATCTACGATGGACAGTTTAAGGGCATCTTCAGTTTTAAAAAACTTAAGAACCTTACATATTAGAATGCAACAGCATAGTTACAATGCGTCTTATTTGGCTGAAAGATTTGAAGCCGATGGTCTAAAAACAGTATACCCGGGACTAAAATCACATCCGTCGCATAACCTATTTAAAAGCATGATGAATGAAAAATATGGATTCGGAGGCATGTTAACTATTGATGTTGGATCACTGGAAAAAGCCAATGAACTTATGGAGATGATGCAACACCGAAATCTGGGGTATTTGGCGGTAAGCTTAGGATTTTACAAAACGCTATTTAGTGCTCCGGGTACCTCGACCTCTTCTGAAATACCTGAAGACGAACAAAAAGCCATGGGGTTAAGTGATGGTCTCATTCGCTTCTCTATTGGATTAGATGCGGATATTGAACGTACTTATAACATGATGACCGATTGTATGGTAGAACTCGGGATTTTAAAAACTCATAAAGGACTAGAACTTAGTTAACTTACCCTCTTAAACAATTAACAAAAGCCTTTTAGTGTAAAATTCTGAAGGGCTTTTATTTCCCTTTTAAACGTTCCCAAAGTGCGTTTAAGGCATCGGAGATATTATCTTCATTACGCTCAAAAGGTTTCATATTGATCTGACCGTTTTCCTTATAAAGTATAAACCTAAATACCGACGATGTCGAATGGGTGTCGTTCGTTACCGGATAGCGCAAATCATTATATTGATATTCATTATCTCCAATCTTATAAATGCTATAATAGTCATTGCTAAACCAAGCCAAGTCTTTTACGCGACTGTAATTTTCGGGATGCAGCGCACGTTTTTTTGGTAAGGCTCTAAAATCTGAAAATGTATTGTTTTTATCCAATAAAGAATAATACCCGACGTGATATAAAGAATCTGTTTCAGCCACACCGTACCACAATACATTATTAAAAATTGTGGGTTGCGCATAATATCTTTTATAATGAACCCCTTTAGCATTCAAAGTGGTTCTAAAAACCGAATCCATATAAAATTTATTTCCAAAAGTAAACACCATATACGCAGAGCTTATACCGATACCTAGCTTTAGCCATAGTCGCCTCCCATTAGACTGTCTATTAAAAAACATCAACACGATCAGACAGATCAAAAACGGTAAGGTATAAACCGGATCGACCACCGCAATATTATTAAAGGCCACTCTGTAATTACTTATAGGTGCAAATAATTGTGTCCCATAAGGCGTAAAACAATCCAATATAGGGTGCGTAAATAAGGACCAGAAGAATAAACTTACCCAGTTCCTCTGTGTGGTTAAATGAAGTCGTTTTCCCGAATTATAAAGTTTATGCACCAACCAGCCTAACAGAAATGCTCCTGCCACAGAAAACAAAATGGAATGCATAAAGCCGCGATGAAAAAGCATGGCATCAATTTCATTACCATACAACCAACTCCCTACAAACACATCCAAATCCGGAATGGTGCCCCCAATGGCACCAAACAACAAAGCCTTATTTCCTATCTTCTTCCCAAGAACAGCTTCTCCGCAGGCCGCACCTAAAACAATCTGTGTTAATGAATCCATGCACTATAAAATTTGTAAAACAAAAGTACACAACTAAAACCATTTGCATAGCTTTCGTGAAAATCGTAACATTACGTCACAAAAAAATAATTATATGCAAGACGGCGACAATATTTCGGAATTTAAAGCAGACCAACAAAACATTATAGAAAACAAAGAATTAAGTTTTTTAGAAGCCATGATTCCAGTCGTCATTTTAATGGGAATGTTAGCCTATAACATCTTTTTCGTTGAAGGCCAAGAGTGGTTTGGCACGTATACGAACCACATTATATTATTACTTGGTGGCGTAGTATCCATTGTTGTTGGTGTTTTCAATAAAGTCTCTTTTGGAAGAATGTTGACCGAAATCTGGGAAAACTTAAGAAGTGTATTTATTCCTATTATGATCCTTCTTTTAGTAGGAGCTTTAGCCGGAACATGGCTCATCAGTGGTGTCATTCCAGCGATGGTTTATTATGGACTACAAGTGCTAAGCCCTGAAATATTTTTACCGGCATCTATTATAATTTCGGCGATTATTTCGATTGCAACAGGAAGCTCCTGGACAACATCGGCAACCGTTGGAATTGCCTTAGTTGGCATAGGCACTGCCTTAGGGATAAACCCTGGTATGATTGCGGGAGCCGTCATTTCAGGTGCTTATTTTGGAGATAAGATGTCGCCTTTAAGCGATACTACCAATTTAGCTCCGGCTATGGCTGGAACGGACTTGTTTACACATATTAAATACATGACCATCACCACAGTTCCAACCATAATAATAACACTTATTGTTTTTAGCATTATAAGCCTGAATATTGAAACTTCAGGAAATGCGGATGTTAGTAATTTATTAAAAACAATAGACGCTACTTTCAATACGTCTGCCTGGTTGTTTTTAGTTCCTTTAGCGGTGATTATATTAATTCTCTTAAAAACCAAACCCCTAATAGCATTGAGTATCGGTATAATTTTAGCCGCTATATTTGCTTTTATATTTCAACCGGAAATATTAAATGGCCTGAACGATTCAAAGTTAGGCGCCATCGTTGGTTCAATCTTAAGTGATACTAATATCGTCACTGAAAATGAAGCTTTAAACGATTTGTTTTCTTCGGGAGGAATGAATGGAATGCTTTGGACGATCTTTTTAATTGTTTGTGCTATGGTTTTTGGAGGTGTTATGGATGCCATAGGTGCTCTGGCTAGGATTACTAATGCGCTCCTATCAATAGCCTCAACCGTTTTTGGTTTATTCGCTAGTACTGTGGTAAGTTGTTTAGGTCTCAATGCCATCGCATCTGATCAGTATTTATCCATCGTTATTCCCGGAAAAATGTTCAAAAAGGCATTTGATGATAAAGGCCTCGCCCCTGAAAATTTGAGTCGGACACTTGAAGATTCAGGAACTGTAACTTCGGTACTTATTCCATGGAACACCTGTGGTGCTTATCAATCCGGAGTGCTAGGTGTTGGTGTGGGGGAATATTTTGTTTATGCAATCTTCAATTGGCTAAGTCCTTTTACCACATTGTTTTTTGCTGCTTTAAATATTAAAATCAGGCAGCTTACTACAAAATCAGCTTAATCTATAGGTCGATAAAAAATTAAAATAGTTTTGCTGTGAGATTTTTACAGCAATACATATCTTTGCCGCTGTTTAAAAAAGTATAAATAATTTAACATAAAAACATGGCAGTATTAGTAGGAAAAAAAGCTCCGGAATTTAACGCTCAAGCAGTCGTTAATGGTGGCGAATTTGTAGATAATTTTTCATTGGACCAATTTATTGGAAACAAACATGTCGTATTATTCTTTTATCCGAAAGATTTTACGTTTGTATGCCCAACTGAATTACATGCATTTCAAGAAAAATTAGCAGAATTCGAATCAAGAAACACAGCAGTAGTAGCGGTTTCAACAGATACTGAGCAATCACACTGGGGGTGGCTTCAATTAGAAAAAAACAATGGTGGTATTAAGGGGATTACTTATCCACTAGTAGCCGATACCAACAAAACCATTTCTAAAAACTATGATGTTTTAGCTGGAGATTATTTTTATGATGACAACGATATGTTACAAGCAGAAGGTGAACTCATCGCTTACCGTGGTTTATTCTTAATTGATAAAGAAGGTATTGTACGTCATCAAATCGTAAACGATTTACCATTGGGAAGAAATGTTGACGAAGCCATTCGTATGGTTGATGCTTTACAATTTACAGAAGAACATGGTGAAGTTTGCCCGGCAAACTGGAATAAAGGAAAAACAGGAATGCATGCAACTCATGAAGGTGTTGCTGATTTTTTGGAAAAACACGTTAACTAATATTTTAGATTTGTCTAGTCCTAAATAACCGATACATATTATTAAAGGATTAAATTTATTAATTAAAGCTGAACAATCATATGATT
>CANLXL010000018.1 GCA_947495125.1 uncultured Flaviramulus sp. | reverse complement strand
ACAATCATATGATTGTTCAGCTTTAATTAATAAATTTAATCCTTTAATAATATGTATCGGTTATTTAGGACTAGACACAAATAAGAATTATTTCTTACCGTCCATTTTATCTTTAAGAGCTTGTAAGGCATCGTTAGCATCACCTAAAGTTGGTTTTGCTTCGGCTGCTGCATTAGCCGCTTTTTTGGCTGCTGCTTTTACATTCTTAATCTCTTCTGCTTTAAAGATTGCAGTATGCGAGGCTACAACACGTTTAAATTCTTTATTGAATTCAATAACTTTAAACTCTGCTGTTTCTCCTTTCTTAAGCTTACCTCCATCTTCTTTTTCAAGATGACGAGAAGGTACAAATGCAACGATATCTTCGTTAAATGCAACAGTAGCTCCTTTGTCAACAATTTCTGTTAATGCCGCAGTATGTACTGTTTCTAAGGCGAATTCAGTTTCATACTTATCCCATGGATTATCTGTAGTTTGTTTATGACCTAAACTTAGTTTACGCCCTTCTACATCTAATTCTAAGACCACAACTTCTAATTTATCTCCAACCGCACAAAATTCTGATGGGTGTTTAATTTTCTTAGTCCAAGATAAATCTGAGATATAAATTAATCCGTCAATACCTTCTTCTAATTCAACAAAAACACCAAAGTTTGTAAAGTTACGAACAACACCTGTATGCTTAGATGCTAATGGATATTTAGATGTAATATCTGTCCATGGGTCTGGAGTTAATTGCTTAATACCTAAAGACATTTTACGATCTTCTCTATCTAAAGTTAAGATTTGAGCTTCAACCTCATCTCCTACAGACACGAAATCCTGAGCCGAGCGTAAGTGCGTAGACCAAGACATTTCAGAAACGTGAATCAATCCTTCAACACCATCAGCAACTTCAATAAATGCACCGTAATCGGCAATAACAACTACTTTACCTTTTACCCTGTCACCTACTTTCACCTCTTCAGCAAGAGCTTCCCATGGGTGTTTACTTAATTGTTTTAATCCTAACTGAATTCTTGATTTGTTTTCATCAAAATCAAGGATTACAACATTAAGCTTTTGGTCTAATTCTACAATTTCATTCGGATGATTAATTCTAGACCAAGAAAGGTCTGTAATATGAACTAATCCATCAACGCCACCAAGATCGATAAATACACCGTAAGAAGTAATGTTTTTAACCACACCTTCTAATACCTGACCTTTTTCTAATTGACCAATGATTTCTTTCTTTTGTTCTTCAATATCAGCTTCAATTAAAGCTTTATGAGAAACGACTACGTTTTTAAATTCGTGGTTGATTTTCACAACTTTGAATTCCATAGTTTTATTTACATACTGATCGTAATCTCTAATTGGTTTCACATCAATCTGAGAACCTGGTAAGAATGCTTCAATTCCAAAAACATCTACAATCATACCACCTTTAGTTCTGCATTTCACAAAACCATTAACGATTTCACCGGTATCGTGAGCTGCATTTACGCGATCCCATGCTTTGATAACACGTGCTTTTCTGTGTGATAACACTAATTGTCCTGTGGCATCTTCACGTACGTCAATTAATACTTCTACCTTATCACCAACTGCTAAGTTAGGATTGTAACGAAATTCGTTTAGAGAAATAACACCTTCAGACTTTGCGTTAATGTCGATTATAGCATCACGATCTGAGATGTGAACTACAGTACCATCAACAACTTCATCATTAAGTGTGTCAACAAAATTTTCTGCTACTAATTTTTCAAATTCTTCAAGTTGTTTGTCATCGACCTCATCAATACCTTCCTGGTAATTGTGCCAATTGAACTCCTTTAAGAATTTTTCTGGATTTGCTTGAGCTTCAGATACTACCGGAGCTTCTTTAGCTGGTGCTTCAGTTGCTTCAACTTCAGCTTGTTTTGCTTTTTCAGCCATTTAAAATAATCATGTAATTATTGAAAGTTTTTCACTTATTTGAAAATATAATTACATTCTGTTTGTATTCTGTATGTCTTGGAAGATTAACGCGAATAACACACAGAAGTGTTATATTTATTTATAGTTTCGGTCCTTTTATCATTCCAACGATTCGCTAAAAGGAGTGCAAAAATAAACATTTTTAACAAACTAGCCTAATTTGAACACTGTATTTTAAATGACTGATTGTTAAGCTTCTAATTAAGCAAAAAATGTCTTGATTATTGGAACTTCTTTTATTATATTTCTCATTATAATTTATACGAATAAATACCTGTTATTATGAAAGCAAAGTATCAAGAATTACTAGAATTGGGTGAAGCATTAAACATTCAAAATGGTGATGTAAAAGAAGAAAATGGTGTGTTAAAGGTATGGGGGACAGCCAATACACCTTACGAGAAAAATCTCCTTTGGGATAAAATAAAGGAGCTAGGCGGTGAAAACCCAACCGATATTATGGCCGATATTAAAATAGCAGACGACAGTGTGTATCACAGACATGTTGTAAAAAGTGGAGAAACTCTAGGCAAAATAGCCAAGCATTACTATGGAGATGTTATGAAATACAAAAATATATTTGCTTCTAATTCTGATATTCTCAAAAACCCTGATATCATTCATCCGGATCAGGAACTAATCATTCCAAATTTGTAAAGGCCCATTCTTAAAAAATAGAATAAAAAAAACGACTCTATTAGAGTCGTTTTTTTATGCATTGAAATTGAATAGAGGCTTACCGTTCAAACTGTTTCAATGTTTTAATAATGATGCTTACACAATCTAATAATTGATCTTCAGTCATCACTAAAGGTGGTGCAAAACGAATAATATTGCCGTGAGTCGGTTTAGCTAACAAACCATTATCTCTTAAAGCCATACAGATATTCCAGGCGGTGTCGCTGTCTTCGCTATCATTAATTACAATAGCATTAAGCAATCCTTTCCCTCTAACATGCTTGGCAATACTACTGTTCTTTATATAAGTATTTAATTCATTTCTGAATAACTGCCCCAAAACTTCGGCGTTTTCCGAAAGTTGTTCCTCTTTTACAACTTCTAAAGCAGCCATAGCCACTGCAGCCGCCACAGGATTACCTCCAAAAGTACTTCCGTGGTTTCCGGGTTTAATAACATCCATTATAGTATTATTTGCCAAAACTGCACTAACGGGATAAGCTCCACCACTTAAGGCTTTTCCTAGAATTAAAATATCCGGTGTCACATCTTCATGGTTCACTGCCAATAACTTCCCAGTTCTCGCAATACCGGTTTGTACCTCATCGGCAATAAATAATACATTATAGGTTTCACAAAGTGCTTTTGCTTTCTTTAAATACCCTTCACTTGGCACATATACGCCGGCTTCACCTTGAATGGGCTCAACTAAGAATCCACCAACATTCGGATTGTTTTTTAAAGCGTTTTCCAAAGCTTCTAAATTATCGTATTCGATCTTAATGAATCCATCGGTGAATGGTCCAAAATTTTTACGAGCTACGGGGTCATTAGAGAATGAAATAATCGTCGTCGTTCTTCCGTGAAAATTATTCTCACAAACAATAATTTCGGCATCATTTTCAGCAATACCCTTTACCTCATAAGCCCATTTTCTACAAAGCTTTAAAGCGGTTTCTACAGCTTCAGCTCCGGTATTCATTGGTAATAGTTTATCAAATCCGAAAAATTCACAGGCAAACTTCTCGTATTTACCAAGCATATCATTGTAGAATGCTCTGGAAGTTAATGTTAACGTTTGTGCCTGATGCATCATGGCATTAACAATTTTTGGGTGACAATGCCCTTGGTTTACGGCAGAGTATGCAGACAGGAAATCATAATATTGCTTTCCTTCTACATCCCATACATGCACACCTTCTCCCCTGCTTAATACTACAGGAAGCGGATGGTAATTGTGTGCACCATACTTGTTTTCTAAATCGATCGCTTGTTGCGAAGTTAATTGGTCTAAAACAGCCATTTTAATTTATATTTAAAATTTAATACATAAAGCACAATGTATTTTACAGTTTTAATCGTTTTCTTTTTGCTTCTAACTGCGTTAAAATTTTGAATGATAGCTTCTCCTATCCTTAAAAATTTCGCCTTCTTACAAACAAAAATAAATTCGTTAAACACTTGTAAAACGCATTTACTTTATATATTTAAAATAACCATTCCTTCTGTACCTTTATTCTTTCGAAGAATCGAAAAAGCAGCGTGGGAGAGAAATCATCCCTAGGAAATGCAAAATTAATAAATATAAATGATGGGCTAAAATATTAATTTGATATTCTTCCGGATAGCGATGACACCTGTAGTTCTAATCGTTTTATCTCACGAATAATAGCATTTTTATCCATTTGCATCCAGGCAAAAATCTTTAGAAGACCAACTGCCATGACACTAAAAAACCCTATTGCTGCCCATTTTATCAATTCTTTCGTAGTTTCTACTTCAAAAAACTGTATGGCGCAGTAAATAAACAATGCAAACCAGGCCACCATGACAATATTTACCATAACCATGAGCCATTTTAATTTTCCCTGGTATAAGCCTCCGAACATTTGAAATAGGTTCTGCTCGTCCAATTTATTATAAAATTTTGCTTCTTCCTGGGTTAATGTTTCTTTGATTAATTTGTCGATATCTTCGATGTTATTTCTCATAATTTCATTTTTTTTGTTAATAGTTTATTTAGCTGAAAAAATGTGCTCGCTATAATATATATTATAAATTTCATCATTTAGCCCAGCTCGATTCTATGTTTTAATATTGATTTTAATTTTTCTCTGGCATGGAACAATCTGGACTTCGCTGTTCCTACCGAAATACTCAAAATGGCACTAATATCTTTTAATGAATAGGCTTCTTTATAAAACAATCTAATGACGATTTGTTGCTGTTCAGGTAATGTCGTTATAGCGTTTAATAATGTTTTTTTTAACATATCGTCATCGTCATTTTCTACACTAACTTCGTCTTGTTCATAGCGATACAATTCCAAATGATGTCTTTTACGATTAACCGATTTAATACAGTTTAAAGATTTGGTGTATACAATGCGAAGCGCCCACCCTCCAAAACTACTTGGATCCTCTAAACTTCCTATTTTATCAATAATTGTATTCCAGCTATCCTGGGCAATATCTTTAGCCATATCGCCATCTTTAACCATCCAATACGCTTTCTCGCAAAACAATTTATGCCAGCGTTTAACCAATTTTGCAAGCGCATTCGTGTTTCCGGATAGGTACTCTGTAACCAACATGGCATCTATGGTTTTATCTTTCCTCAATAACCGCTATTTTTTGATAGGTTCCTTTTTTAGGTTTAAATAGTCTTATACATTTAACCCAGGCATTATATGTTGTGGCTTTCTTTTCTGCCAAAAATTGATTTTCCAAATTATCAAAAGCATCTTCGATTAAAGCATCATGTATCCAGCGTATTACAAATAACCAATAATAGGTATCCCAACCGGATGTATTCATTTTAATAGTATGGGACACCTCCACTTTCATCTTACTAAGTTCATCAATTCTGAATTCATGAGTCCCATCAAACCCTTTAGGCCCGGTGAATTTAAAAACGACACCTTCTTCAAAAGATTTCTTTAAGACCGTATATCGAATAGGACCATGCCCGCCTTTAGACCCAACTTTCAGCTCATTATTAAGGCGTATAGCTGGCCACTTCTTATAAGGCCATATTTGATCTTCCCTAGTTGCCAGTTTCTCAAATAGCTGCCATATGTTATCCTTTGCCTGATAAATAATTCGTTTGTGTATATTTATGACCTTCATACTATAAAGACAACGAAAGATATAAAAGGTTCATTTATTTTCAATGAATTTCAAAATCCTCTAAAGTTAATAGAAATAAACAACACGATATTAATGTTATTATAAGAACTACCTACCCCTTTATAATTGGCCGTAAAATATATTTTTCGCTACAATGAATAAAGTATGAATGAGTTCATTATTTTTGCAGCATGTCTAGAAGAAAATCGAGAAAACAAATTTTTGAACATGTCGAAGTCATTGATGCCGGGGCCAAAGGCAAAACAATTGCTAAGGCTCCCGATGGAAAGGTTATTTTCTTACCGAACGCTGTTCCGGGAGATGTGATCGATGTTCAAACCTTTAAAAAGAGAAAAGCTTACTACGAAGGAAAGGCAATAACATTTCATAAGCTGTCTGATAAAAGAACAGCACCAATCTGTGAACATTTTGGTACCTGCGGCGGTTGCAAGTGGCAAGATATGGCTTACGAACATCAATTATTCTATAAGCAAAAGGAAGTTACCAATAATTTAACACGTATTGGGCATGTTGAACTCCCGGAAGTTACACCAATTTTAGGTGCTTCGAACCAGTACTTTTACAGGAATAAAATGGAGTTTTCATTTAGCGATAGTCGTTGGTTAACTGTTGATGAAATACAGTCTGATGAAGATTTAGGCAACAGAAATGCTTTAGGGTTTCATATTCCGGGCATGTGGGACAAAATTCTGGATGTAAAAAAATGCCATTTACAAGCCGACCCCTCGAACGCCATTAGGAATGCGGTTAAACAATTTGCTATTGATAATGGCCTGGATTTTTTTAATACACGAAACCAAACCGGCTTGCTACGTACCATGATGATTCGTACTTCAAGTACTGGTGATATTATGGTTCTGATTCAGTTTTTTAAAGATGATAAAACCAGACGAGAACAACTTTTAGACTATCTTGCTGAAACTTTTTCGGAGATAACATCATTACAATATGTCATTAATGAAAAAGCCAATGATACGATTTACGATCAGGAGGTGGTTTGCTACAAGGGCAGCGATCATATTTTTGAGGAAATGGAAGGTCTGCGCTTTAAAATCAATGCCAAATCGTTTTATCAAACCAATTCTGACCAGGCTTTCGAATTATATAAGATTACACGCGATTTTGCAGGCTTAACGGGTAATGAGTTGGTGTACGACTTATATACTGGCACCGGTACCATTGCACAATTCGTCGCAAAAAGGGCAAAAAGAGTCGTTGGTGTTGAGGCTGTTCCTGATGCTATTGCAGCTGCCAAAGAGAATGCACAATTAAATGACATAAAAAACGTTGAATTCTTTGTTGGAGATATGAAGCATGTCTTTAACTCCGATTTTATTGCTACCCATGGACAACCGGATATTATTATTACCGATCCGCCACGTGATGGCATGCATAAAGACGTTGTAGAGCAAATATTGAATATTGCGCCAAAGAAAGTCGTTTATGTAAGTTGTAATAGTGCCACGCAGGCCCGTGATTTGGCATTAATGGATGGCATGTATAAAATTACAAAAACTCAAGCTGTGGATATGTTCCCGCAAACGCATCATGTTGAAAATGTTGTACTTTTGGAGAAGCGTTAAAATGTTTGCATGTTTATCAGTTGATTCGTTTATTTGTTGAAAATGGCTTGCGTACAGATTTTTAAAAGAATACTAAATACGATATCCTTTATCAAACGCTCTGATCAAACAAATGAACAGATAAACAAATACACCTTTATTAAGATTGATGAAAAAAATAAACCTACTTGCATTATTACTATTTATAACTGCAAATTTTAGTTGTGAACGTGACGATATTTGTCCGGAGAGCACCCCAACTACCCCACGTTTGATTATTGATATTTTTGATATTAATAATCAGGAAAGTAAAAAGAATGTTTTTGGGCTACTGGTTGCTGGCGTAGGTAACAATAATGTGCTCCCACCATACAGCATTATCTCTACAGATAATCTCATTTTGCCTTTAAAAACCTCTGAAAGTCAGACGCAATATCGACTATTTCAAAATACCACCATTAATGATAATGGGACACCTGATAATCCGGATGATGATTTCCCTGAAGGCAACGAAGATGTTATTACATTAAACTATAGTACCGAGCTTGTATTTGTATCCAGAGCCTGTGGATATAAAACCATTTTCACCAATGTTACGCTCACTATTGAACAAGATGGTGATAACTGGATACAATCAAAACAATCTATAATCGATAATCAATCTGTAGAAGATGAGACAGCAGCACATTTTAACATATTTCATTAGTATAAATTTTATGCTGCTTTTTTGTGCACCTATGATCGCACAAAATGATAGTATTGCCAACCCCGTTAACGATTCCATAAAAATAAAGCAAAAATACGGACTGCGTTTTGGTGGTGATATTGGCAAAATCGTTCGTTCTTTTGTAGATGAAGAATACAAGGGCTTTGAAATATCTGCAGATTACCGATTAAAAAACCGATTATTTGTGGCTGGCGAAATCGGTATTGAGGAAAAAACAGATGTCACCGACTATTTGAATATCACTACTGAAGGCAGCTATATAAAAGCCGGAATAGATTATAATTTATACCAAAACTGGCTGGATATGGACAATATGTTGTACACGGGTTTTAGAGCTGGTTTTAGTACGTTTAGTCATACACTTAATGGCTTTTCTGTATACAGCACCAACCAATATTGGGAGCCACAATTTTCTTCGACTGACCCACAGGAATTCAATGATTTAACAGCCGTTTGGCTGGAGCTTATTCTTGGTCTCAAAGTAGAACTATTCAACAATCTTTATCTCGGACTTAACGTCCAGCTAAAAGGTCTAGTAACAGAGACTGAACCCGACAACTTTCAAAACATATACATTCCCGGTTTTAACAAGACTTATGACAGCAGTGGTATTGGTGTTGGCTACGGCTATACCCTTTCGTATAGAATTCCGCTTTACAAAAGGGATAAATAAGTTTTATTCAGCAATTATTATCACTATAAGTAAGGATAAATTCTAGTTTCTGATCCACAAGATCACCTTCTACATTTTTTGCCGGTTTCCATGTTGGCATTTCAGAGAGTAATTTAACCAACACCTTGTCAACCTCGGTGTCGCCGGAAGAATCTCTTACCCTAATCTGTTCTATTGATCCTTCGGTATTTATAACAAAATCCAGTCTTGTAAATGTCAATGTTTCCATAGGTTTTCCAACAATTTTAGCAGCACTGCCAGCCTTTAGGTAGTCTTTTAATTCTGCATAACCACCAATATACTCAGCAGGAGTATCGGGAACCACAGCAATAGAGACGTTCATTTCACGGCTAACCAATTCATCAGATACTGAGTTTTTAACTTTGTATTTAACATTACAATAAATAGCATCAGACTTATTAGCCATATTAAATAGCATTCTTTGTTCTTCTGTTAATACTTCGTTTTTACTTGCAGTTTTGGTTTCTACATTATTCGCAATTACCACGAGCTCCACAGCGTCATATTCAAAAATCCAATTGACAGGATAATCAGGTATTAAATCTCGAATCAGCCTAGCGTTTTTAAGTTTTTCATGGGTTATAGAAAGCTTATATCTATGGCCTACGGAATAAAACAAGTTTTCCTCCTTCAGCGGGATTACTGTTTTCGATTCATCATCGGTTATTACCGCCTCTGTTGTAGTCAATGCCAACTCCTTCTTGACTTTAACAGATTCCATACTAACAAACCCAAATACTATAAAACCAACTACAACGATGGTAATACTAAAAATTAAAACTTTCTTTTGCATGACTAAAGGTTTTTAAATGATATGAACTCAAAAATAATGCTGTACATACTTAATGATGCAAATGAATTGTGAAAAAAGTGTAAAATGAATGTGAATCGCTGGTAAACAGTTATTATTTCTGACTCTTCTTTTCTTTTTAAAAGTACGTCTATATTGCAGCACAGGTTCAAGAAGCAATAGAGGAACCGCTGTATACGGGTTTCTTTTCTTTTTGGTATTGGTAGTTTCCTAATATGGCCGATTAGTTGTTCGCTTCAGAAAGCTGAATACCAGCTAAATATCCCATTTTCATTTCATTTAATATCTTCCCTGTTTTTACCCGAACCCAAAAGAAATTCAAACACTTCGCCGCTAAGGTTTATTGATATTTTACTAACTTACGGGTGTAAATCAATTAAATGATGTGAAACATTCGTAACCAAAACCGATAGACATCGGGATAATAAACCCTAATTATAAACAGATGAAAAAAATAATTTTAACAACCTTTTGCCTATGCTTAGCATTAGGGATACGAGCGCAAAGCTTTATTGGAGCTTGGGAAAGTTATCATACTTCCAAGAACGGAGACCCACTCAAGAGTGTGGTTATTTTTGCCGATGGCTATCAGGTGATAACGACTTACAATTCAGAAACAGGCAAATTTATTAGTACCAATGGCGGGACCTGGACCTTAGATGGTCGTACAATGACGGAAAAAGTAGAATTCGACACGAATAAGCCTGAACGTGTTGGGTCGGAGGTGAGCTTTGAAGTGTTTATAAATGATTCTGAGATGGGCATTGTTGACAGCGATATGACCTTTAAACGCATTGATAACGGCCTGCCGGGAAAATTACAAGGAGCATGGTTAATATCGGGCAGAGCGCGAGATGGAAAAACACAGGCCATAGATACGAACAGACCAAGAAAGACTATGAAAATTTTATCAGGCACACGTTTTCAATGGATCGCCTATAATATAGAAACAAAACAATTTATGGGTACAGGTGGGGGCACTTATACAACGGCTAATGGCGAATACACGGAACATATAAAGTTTTTCTCAAGAGATGATTCCAGAGTTGGCGCTCGTTTAAAATTCAATTTCAGCATCGTAGATGGAAATTGGCATCATTCAGGGTTATCCAGTAAAGGTGACCCCATTTATGAGATCTGGAGTATCAGGAAATAGTGGTGTTTTTGAAGGGCATTTGTTTATTTAGGACGCTTAATTCATATACTTCCCTTTCTTACTTCCTTCGTACATTACATATTTAACCAAACGAGCTTCCAGTTTGGCATTAAACAAATGTATTTTTCGCGATGGGCGTAAACCAACATGTTTGAGTGCATCGAGGTTTGAGGTAATAAACCAAGCGTCAGTGCCCGGGTAGTTTTGTTTTAAAGTATCACCAATGGCCGCGTAAAAAGCTTGCATATCGATATTTAAACGCTCTCCATAAGGTGGGTTAAAAACCATGTGCAATTTCTCATCACCTCCTTTTTGGGTTTTAAAGAAATCTTCATGCCGCACGGTGATAAAATCATCCAATTGTGCATTTTTCACGTTCTCTTTCGCTTTATTTACAGCGCTGGGTGCTTTATCATAGCCCGTTATTTTGTGATGAAAATCACGTGTTTTTTTTAACAGAGATTCTTCTATTTTCTCAAACAGATCCACATCCCAATCTTGCCAACGCTCAAAAGCAAATTCTTTGCGCATCAGATTCGGTGGTATGTTACAGGCAATCATCGCTGCTTCTATAAGCATGGTCCCCGAACCACACATGGGGTCCATAAAATCGCATTGTCCATCCCAACCGGACAGCATAATTAAGCCTGCAGCAAGCACCTCATTAATGGGTGCAATATTAGTAGCGGTTTTATACCCGCGCTTGTGCAATGAATCACCTGAAGAATCCAGAGATATGGTACACTGTCGTCTATCGATATGCACATTGATTTTTAAATCCGGAAATTTCAAATCCACGTTAGGTCGCTCTCCGGTGGTATCTCTAAACTTATCGACAATCGCATCCTTAGTTTTTTGCGCGATATATAGTGAGTGCGAAAACAAATCGGAATGTATAGTAGCATCTACAGCCAAAGTACCTGTTGGTTTTAAATAATCTTCCCATGACATTTTATAGATTTTATTGTACAAATCCTGTTCACCGCTAACCGTAAAGGAATGAATGGGTTTTAAAATCTTAATAGCGGTTCGCAAGCCCAAATTGGCTTTATACATAAACCCCTTATCACCGGTAAAAGAAACGTTGCGCGTCCCGGTTTTAATATCAGCAGCGCCCAGTTGCCTCAGTTCATTTTCTAACAATTCCTCAAAACCAAATAAGGTTTTGGCTACCATGGTGAAATTTTCTTCCATTTTTTTCGTCGAATAGATTGCAAAAATAACGTAATTTTGTAGCAAACATTAAAGTTTATTGATAATTTGGGTTAGGGATTGATGCGGCATCCTTTTTTAAGACTATCGAAACCAAAATATATTTTGGTTGAAGGTATCGAAGCGAAGCTTTAAAAAAAGATATAGCGGAAAGCCCGACCTGCTGTTGCTCAAACAACAGCAGGGAACCACCAAAAAAACATATGAGTATAGATACCACAACCTGGTTTACGTCATGGTTTGACACACCATTTTACCACATTTTATATAAGAATAGGGATGATACCGAGGCCCATACTTTTATGGATACTTTAACGCATTATTTAAACATCCCGGAGTGTGGCACTATTCTCGACTTAGCTTGTGGTAAAGGACGCCATGCCAGATACCTTAATAAAATAGGCTACGATGTTACAGGTGTGGATCTGAGCGAAAACAGTATCGCCTTTGCAAAGCAGTTTGAAAACCACAGCCTTCATTTTGAGGTACACAATATGTGTCAACCGTATAACAAACAGTTTGATGCAGTTTTTAATCTATTTACCAGCTTTGGCTATTTTGATAATGACGAAGACAACCTAAAAACCATTAAAGCCATTAAAGCCAATTTGAATGCCTTTGGCTTTGGCGTCATTGATTTTATGAACAGCGAGTTTGTTATCGATAATTTAGTGGCCGCAGAAACTAAAACGGTTGATGGTATCACGTTTAACTTAAAACGCTTTGTGGAAGACGGGCATATTGTAAAGGACATTTCTTTTACAGCAAACACTATTGCTTATCATTTTCAAGAACGTGTTAAAGCGCTTACCTTGAAGGATTTTCAAGTCATGTTTGAAGCTGCCGATGTCCATTTACTGGATGTTTTTGGCGATTATAAATTGCGCAAGTTTAACGCAAAAACTTCAGAACGCCTTGTGATGATTTTTAAATAGATTGATAACCAACTATGAATTAACCCAATTATAGACTATATTTTAATGAACGATTACCTCTTACCTTTTTACGCCGTCGTCTTTGGAGTACTTATAGCACAAATTACTAAGGCTAAAAAAAGATTGAACACCAAACTTCTACTCTCTTTTAGCGGTGCGTTTTTATTAGCTCTGACATTGTTTGAATTACTTCCCGAGGTGTATAATCATTTGGACACCAAACTTACCGGATTATTCATTATGTGTGGTATTTTATTGCAAATTGTATTGGAACTTTTTTCTAAAGGTGCAGAGCACGGGCATGTGCATATTCATAAAAACGAAACGACGTTTCCATGGTTGTTGTTTGTTAGTTTGTGTATTCATAGCTTTTTGGAAGGTTTTGCGATCCACGAACATAACGATATGGTATATGGTGTATTAATACATAAAATACCTATTGCTACCATTATTAGCATGTTTTTGTTTCAGTCCAATTACAGTAACATAAAAATTGGTGCCTTTTTAGTTGTTTTTGCTTGTATGACGCCATTAGGAACCTTTGTTTCCCACACCTGGGAAGCGGTTGCTCATTATTCCCATACGATTAACGCTATTGTTATTGGTATCTTTTTCCATATTGCAACCACCATTATATTTGAAAGTAGTGATGGGCACAAGTTTAATTTATCAAAGTTTATTGCCATCGTTTTAGGCGTTGGGATTGCTTATATGATCTAATTGAGAAAAAAGACGAAAGAATATAGAAAAAAGACCTGTAAGTTCACATCTACTTTCTTTAGTATAGTTTCTATCTTCTTTTTTCTATAATCTTTTATTATGTTTTCTAAAGAAGAGTCACGTTTATTAAGACACGAATTCTGGACTAGCTTCGGAAAATCGTTTCCAAGGAAATGGATCTTGTACGATACAAAACTGAAAGGTCTGAGTTTTAAATTTCATTTTGATACGAAACATGCCCTGGTGGCACTGGACTTGGAAGATGATTTAGAGTACCGTATTACGCATTGGGAAAAACTGCAATCGCTACAATCTATTTTAATAGATGAATTCCTGCCGGAAGCCATATATGAGGAAGCATATGTCCTAAATAACGGAAAAGAAATCTCCCGAATTTATGTGCCTTTAAACGAAAAAGCATCTATCCACGACAAAAACAGCTGGTTAGTTGTCATGACATTTTTTAATGAAAAAATGAGTTTGTTTGAAGCGTTTTTTGAGGAATATCGTGACGTTATTGAAGTATAGCATAAAAAAACGCCATGGTTAACATTCTTGAGTAATCTTTAAAGTTTTTAGCTCTAATTAAAGGATTCTTGCCTTCGCAAGAATGACAGAACGGGCTGTCCTACTATGGAGGACTTGAGAATGATATTGCATGGTAACCTGATTACGGCTACTGCATACTGAAAACTCACACGCGCTTCTCCATCTGGTAATCGTCCATAACATAGCCATCGCCAATATCTTTCACTAAGGCACGTACATTAATAAAACCGAGCTTCTCGTAAGCTTTGATCGTGTTCGTATTATTTTTATTTACAGTGAGCATAATGGTTTTTAATTCATATTCCTTGGCCTTGTTCTCAATAAACTGCATCGCAGCTTTACCAATCTTTTTCCCTCTGAAATCACTCAATACATAAATTTTACTTAAAAATAGCTGCGTTTCTTCTTTTTTGATTGAGATATATCCGACCGCTTGTTTTTCATAGCTTAAAATGAAATACTCAAAACCATCGTCTCCAATTTGTTTAGCTATAGCTTCAGCCGATTGATATTTTTTAAGCATATGCTCTACTTGACCAATTCCCGTAATGGGAATATAATGCTTGCGCCAAATGATATCGGCTAGTTTTTCAATTAAAATATAATCGGATTTTGTATTGGCAACAGTAATTTCTATCACGAATAGTTACAATTTTAGAGTTTCAAAATAAAGAAAAATTTAAACAATTAAAGAAGCTTTTATAAAGATTCCCTCCTTCGAGGTATGATAAATTTTCAGATAACATAAAAGAAAATCATAAGAAAATGAAAAACGGCTCCAGCCAAAACAAACAGATGCCAAATGACATGGTTATAGGGAATCTTTTCTATAACATAAAAAATAATCCCAAGGGTATATGCCAATCCACCGGCGAACAATAGTAAGACACCCTGACTCCCAATAGCGTTTGATAGATTAGCAAAGTCGAAAACAATAAGCCAGCCCATGACCAAATATAACACTGTTGAAAATATCTCAAAACGTCCGGTAAAAAACAATTTTAAAAGGGTTCCAAAAGCGGCAATAGCCCAAACCGTGTAGAATAATATCCAACCATTACTTTCACTTAACGTGATGAGTGTTACCGGCGTATACGTTCCCGCAATAAGTAAATAAATACTGATGTGGTCCAATACCCGAAACTTATGCTTTAGTTTCTTCTCTTTTACAGCATGATATAGCGTTGAGGCAATAAATAACCCCATAAGAGACACTCCATAAACCATAATACTTAATAAACTCCAATGGGTTTTGTTGGAATTATTAACAATGAGCAATACTAAAGCACCAATTCCAAATACCGCACCCACTGCGTGAGATATGGCATTTAATTTTTCTTCAAAAAGGGTTTGGCTGCGCATGACTATTCTTCCTTGGAATTTAGCCACTTATCGGTTAAATCGTAAAAATCAAATTCTATAGCAGATTTCTGTGGTTCTAAACGACCACTCTGGAAATTACGTTGCAAAATATCTTCTATGAGATAGTCTTCCTTGTCGTTCATAGGGTCGAATTCACGTTTTAGGGAAATATCGAACATACTTGCCGTCGTATTATACCAAAAGGCACGCCAACCACTGCGAAGCTCTTTAACCAGGTTAAACGTGGTAATACCGGTTTGCCTGTGAATTAGCTTTACTAAAATCTGACCTTCAGTACGTGTTAGTTTTTTTAATTCATCTGAAAACTCTCCTTCAATATATTTTTGGATTTGCTTTGTATAACGCTTTTTATCGCGCCTTTTAGTGAGCCTTTCCAAACGACTACTTAAAGAATCTAAGCGATCTGCAGCCATTTTAGCATAAGGATATACTTTAATGGTCTTTCTCCTTAAAATCAAGTAACGAACGCGATCTTTTTTACTATCAAATTTCAGTTTATGCAACAGCATAACTTCATCTAGGTCTATTGCCGTTCTGGGCACAGAATCACCTTCGATGATAATATATTCGACTACCGTAGAATCTTGTTCAGTAGTCTGTACTTGTGCCAAGGTTAAAAATGGAATAACAACAAATATGTACTTTAAAAAATTCATCTATAAATATACTGGGGCTTTAATTCTTCAAAATTAAGAATATATCTTTAGTTTGATTATAAAATTAACTTTAGATTGTATATAATATTGTTTCGCCCTCCATGGTCCTATGCGGTTAGAAACTCCGTCTCCTTGATAATATACGAAGTAAGGTCTGAAAAAATACAACTTTACTACAGCGCTACCTTTCAGACCTTATGTATTACATTATCGTTTATTATAGCCGCCGTCTATTATCGTTAGAATTGACGTCGATCAATTTATTATAGGGATCTACTCCAACTTCAACGGGTTTCTCATCAACAATAATACTGAGGGTATTATGTATTTCCGTTATTTTATGCTTCTTGAGATACAATTCCTTTTCTTTCATATGGCCATCACCGTCATCATGTTCCGTAAAAATGCCAATATCAATATAGTCTGCCAGCCCGGACGAATATACAGGCTTCTTCATAGATTCCGTCTTATAAGACAGGGTGTCTCCTTGTTTATCATTATAATATTTCTTCCCTTGGTCGTCATTTCTATATTTACTGACTTCAAACTCAATATCCACTTGATATTTCCCATTGTCCAATGCCTTGGAAGACACCTTTGTAATTCTATTTTCATAGGCTGTAATGGTTTCAAACATATCCTTTATGGTATATTTTAAAGAGTCTGGTGTAACGGCTCTAATATAATCCACCATTTCAATTGATGTGGTATAGGGTGGTTCCTGAAACTTCACTTTTTCAACATACTTTTTTAAAGCTCCGTTTAGCACATCCTCACCGATGTAATCACTCAATGCATAAAACACTAAAGAGCCCTTTTGGTAACGGATATAGCCCTGACCATCATTATACATAAGCGGTTTTTCACGTTTACGTTCAAAGGTGCGCTGCGTTAAGTAATCGTCTAAGGCTTTCTTTAAAAATTTACGCATTTTACCCTTCCCATGTTGATGTTCCAGTATTTTTAAGGTGACATATTCCGATAAACTTTCGGAAAGCATGGTCGCTCCCAAAACATCGGCTCCAATAACCTGATGCGCCCACCATTGATGTGCTACCTCATGAACAGTAATCGCAAAAGGATAATCCACACCGCCTTCCTCGGTATCATCTACATCGGCAATAAAACCAACACCTTCCGAAAATGGAATGGTATTGGGAAAGGATTGTGCAAAACTACCACCGGTTCTTGGAAACTCAATGATACGAGCCTGTCTGTGTTGGTAGGGACTAAAATTCTTCGCATTATAATCTAAGGACGCTTTCATACCCGCCATCATGCGATCTAAATTATAAGGATGTCCTTTATGATAATAAATTTCCAGGCTGATATCATTCCATAACTCTTTCTTTACTTCATATTTTGCTGAATTAAAGGCATAAAAATTCAGTATTTTACTATCCATTTTATAATGGAAGTAGCGTCGTCCGTTGTGGGTCCACTCCTTTTGTAAATATCCCGGAGCAATCGCAATTTGATCCTCGGAAGTACTTACGGTAGCTTCAAAATCTATCCAATCGGCATCTTTTGAAATGTAGGTGTTTCCAAGTGCTGTAGTATCCGATGGATGTGGTTTTAATTCATTTGGTGGTAAACCGTACTTTTCACGTGTTTTATCATCGGTAAGCTCACCACCACTATATCCTAAAGATGGAAAAATTTGAAAGTTATTAATAAATGTCCCATTAGCTCTTACCGGTGATTTTCGTTTTAATAAGGTATTTGGTTTATTTTTTACCGTAAAGCTTAATTCCAAACTGTCTCCAGGCTGCAGCCCTTTTTCCAGCTTATATATATCAAAATTATAAAGCGTGTCTTCAAGTACTAAATTGACATTTTTATTAAAAGAGAAGGTACTTGGATAATCGTTATGATTTAAGAAAACACTGTCTATAACAACCTTGGTTTTATTAATCATAAGATAGTTCCCATCTGCATTAAAATCTAATGTTTTTGGAAAAATATTGACATTAGCTTTTACAGCTACAATTCTTGGTTGCGCTGCATTTTCATATTTTTTATAGGTTTTTTCCCAGTCTACGGTTTGTTGTTCTTGTTCTTTAGCCGTGAATCTGACCTCCTTAATATTATCTGAATAATAAATGGTTGAACCTATAGCTAAAAAGCTAACCAGGCATATGGTAAAACAAACTAAAGCATATCCTTTAAAACGTGATTTAAAAATCGATAATCTTTCTTTAAATGAATGTGGAATGCCTCTCACCCAAAACAAATATGCACTTATCAAAAGACCACAGCCCGCTATAAACCAATATAATTTGTAAAGGAAAAACCGAGGTAACGAACTTCCATAACCATTCATGTCTGAATAACTATATCCTGGGCCCTTATTAAATTTAAAAATGTCCTGCTCCAGAAGCGAACTAAATATTAGTGGGAACCCTATTAAAATAATAATAAGTACAAATAAACCTAAATAAGGGTTTCTAAACAATGTTTGAACAAACAAGGCTAACATGGCCCAAATAGCAAAATGTAAAAAGCGCAATACAAATAATTCATATACATAATGTCCGATCTCAAAATCGAAGTGTCCACTATAGATTTGAAATATAATCCCTGAGAGCATAATAACTGCCAGTAACACAAATTGCATTTTCAAAAGTGCTATAAACTTCGATAACAGTAATGCCCAATTTGGAATTGGTGTGGCATCCAATAATTGATTAACATTTTCAATTTTTGCTCTATGTACCAGCATTCCGGCATACAAAAAAGTAGCAATCATTATAGAAATCGCAAAGGCGCCACCATTAGATAGCATTTTCCAAGTCATTGGTAATGTTGCGGTTCCAAATAGATTACCCACTTCAGATAACGAAATTATCATGATTATTAAGCCAACAACTACGATGCTTATAAACGGCCAACTTTTAAAAACATATCTAAAATCAACATTAGAAAGCTTCCAAGTAGCTCTTAAATTCTGAATGAAAGAATAATCGAAATCTACTTTTGGCAGATCAATTCTGATAATACCTCCAAAGTTTGATTTAATAACACGTTCTCCTTTTTGTTTTCTAAAACTAAAAGACAGTGCATTTTGACTAAATGCAAAAAACTTATATACAAGTCCAAATATGAATCCCGCAATGGCTAACCATAGTAAACGATTATATAATACAACCCCTTTTACTGGCACGTGCATTTCGTTCTGCTCGGCAACCGTCCAATATCGTGTGTAATAATTTGAAGCTGATGCACCAAAAGGATCCAACATGGCTGCTAAATATCTGTGATCGGGATTAGACAATAAACTTTCAAGTAAACCTTGCCCAAAGATTAATAGAATGATTACGATAAAACCAGCCGCAATATTTCTTGAAAATGTTACCACCGCAAAAACAATAGCTCCAAATAATAAAACGTTGGGTAGAATATAAATAAAATAGGTCGTTAAATAAGATTGCATTTGAAACGCTCCAACGATGTCTGAGTTGGTTCCTGGCAACCTAAAACCAATTATCATCCCCAAGCCCATAACAAAAACAATAATAGTTACAACGGTTACTGCGCTAAAAAATTTAGCGAACAAATAACTTGATTTAGTGAAAGGATATGAATACAGAATAGTATGCATCTCTGTTTTAAAATCTCTATAAATAGAAACCCCTATTATGGATGGAAATAAAAAGAAAATAAAAACTGCTAAACCATTAAATAATCCTGTAACTCCTAATGGTGAATTGACAACTAAAGCAGACCCGGTGGTTACCGTTAAAGCATCTAAAATTCCAGCAGAACCGGCAGCAAAGAACAGTGCCATCATAAAAAATATAGCATTGTAGATATAAAACGCCGGTTTTCTAAACCAGTACTGTAATTCGTGTTTAAATATTGTAGAAAACATGTGTATCGTTTTTAATTATTGAATAAGAACAAGATTAGGCAAGAACAGATTCTTCTTGTTTTAATGCAATAAAATACACATCGTCTAGCTGTGGTGCTGTTTCCTTAAAATCGCCAGCCGGTAATTCTAAACTGTGCACACGAATATTTAAACTATTATCCTGGTTATAATTTGATGACAAAACATTATAGGAGGCTTCCATGGTTTCTAATTCTTCACGTTCGATTACCTTAGTCCAGATTTGCCCTGCAATCTCTTGCGTCGCTTCCATAGGTGTAGTATGTTTTAATATGCGCCCCCCATTCAAGATCGCCATTTCGTTACATAATTCCTTAACATCTTCCACAATATGTGTTGAAAAAATGACCGTACAATTGGTTCCAACCTCGCGCAATACATTTAAAAACCGATGACGCTCTGCCGGATCTAATCCCGCTGTAGGTTCATCGACTATAATCAATTTCGGACTATTTAATAACAACTGTGCAATACCAAAGCGCTGTTTCATCCCTCCGGAATATCCCGAAACATATTTTTTTCGCACATCGCTTAAATTGGTGATTTCCAACACTTCATCAACCAGTTTTTGTCGATCTGACTTAGAGGCAATCCCCTTAAGCGTTGCAAAATAATCGAGTAGCGCTACCGCCGACATTTTGGGATACACACCAAAAGACTGTGGTAAATACCCTAAAACCTTGCGCAATGCCATTTTATCTTCTAGTACATTAATATCTCCAAATTGTATAGTCCCGGAATCCGGGCTCTGCAAAGTAGCAATAGTTCTCATTAAAGAGGATTTACCAGCGCCGTTGGGGCCTAGCAGACCAAACATCCCTTTACCAATTTCTAAATTCAAATGATCAATGGCCTTAACTCCATTTTTATACGTCTTGGTTAAATCTTTAATAACTAGCTTCATAATGTTCTATGGTTAAAATATTTTAGTTGTTAGTAAGTATCGGAATTATACGAATTGTTACAAATTAATTTTAATCTGATACAGCATAAGTAAACAAATCCTATTATTTTTACAAAATACACTAAAAAAACAAATGTTATAACATAAAACTTAAACCTGAATACAGAATCTTATGGCTACAAAAAGCATACTTAATAAAAAGTCCATGACTTTTTTAGAACAATATTTAAACAACGCAGCTCCAACGGGCTACGAATGGAGTGGGCAAAAACTTTGGATGGATTATTTAAAACCTTATGTGGATGAATTTATAACGGATACTTATGGAACAGCCGTTGGTGTTATCAATCCAAAAGCCAAATACAAAGTGGTTATTGAAGGCCATGCTGATGAAATTTCATGGTATGTTAATTACATCAGTGATAATGGTTTAATTTATGTGATCAGAAATGGCGGTAGCGATCATCAAATTGCTCCGAGTAAGGTTGTTAATATTCATACTAAAAAAGGCATTGTTAAAGGTGTTTTTGGCTGGCCGGCTATTCATACGAGAAGCAGAGCCAAAGAAGAGGCTCCCAAACCTGATAATATTTTTATCGACTGTGGCTGCAAAACCAAAGAGGCGGTTGAAAAGTTAGGTGTTCATGTTGGCTGCGTTATTACGTATCCGGATGAATTCCATATCCTTAATGGAGACAAGTTCGTTTGTCGTGCACTTGATAATCGCATGGGTGGATTTATGATTGCGGAAGTCGCGCGATTATTAAAAGAAAACAAAAAAGAATTACCTTTTGGGCTATACATTACCAACGCTGTACAGGAAGAAATTGGTTTGCGTGGCGCAGAAATGATCACACACACCATTAAACCCAATGTCGCTATTGTTACCGATGTTACGCATGACACCACCACCCCAATGATAGAAAAGAAAAAGGAAGGTCATTTAGAGATTGGTCAGGGGCCTGTAGTCGCTTATGCTCCGGCAGTACAACAAAAATTAAGAGATTTAATAACAGAAACCGCGGAAAGTAAAAAGATTCCCTTCCAGCGTTCGGCCCTGTCTCGTGCAACAGGAACAGATACAGATGCCTTCGCTTATAGTAACGGAGGGGTTGCTTCCGCTTTAATTTCTTTACCACTCCGATATATGCATACCACAGTAGAAATGGTACATCGTGACGACGTAGAAAATGTTATTAAATTAATTTATGAAACCTTGTTAAACATAAAAGATGGAGAGACTTTTAGTTATTTTGAATAGTTTTAAAATATGTCTATAAACGATCAGAAGCACCTATTCGACTTACCCGAGGACGTTACGTACTTAAATATGGCGAATCAGTCGCCATCATTTAAAGCCATGCATGAAGCAGGCCTTAATGGTTTGTTACAAAAACAGCATCCTTTTACGATTGCCGTATCTGATTATTTTGAACCGGTTAAAGAACTCAAAACATTGTTCGCAAAACTAATAGCGGCAGAAGACCATAATCGTATAGCACTTATGCCTTCTGCTTCTTATGGCATTGCCACCGTAGCTCATAATATCACTTTAAAACCGGATGACGAGATTCTTATTATCGATGAGCAATTTCCAAGTAATGTCTACGCCTGGCAAAAATTAGCCAAAAAATATGGAGCTACCATAAAAACCGTGAGCATGCCGAAAACGAGAACAGATCGTGCCAAATTATGGAATGAAGCTGTTTTAAATGCTATTCATGCCAATACTGCTGTGGTGGCTATGGGGAACATCCATTGGTCTAACGGGTCTTTATTTGATTTGAAGGCCATTCGGGAAAAGTCCCAAAACCACAATGCCCTTTTAATTATTGATGGCTCTCAATCAATTGGTGCTTTACCGTTTTCTGTTGAAGACATTCGGCCGGATGCACTGCTCTGTGCAGGATACAAATGGTTATTTGGTCCTTATGGGTGTGCTTATGCCTATTTTGGCCCTTATTTTGACCATGGTGATCCTATTGAAGACAACTGGCGCAATCGAATGTATAGCGAGGATTTTGCCGGACTTACCAATTACGAATTGCAATACAGGCCTCTGGCCAACCGTTACGATGCAGGAGAATGTGGAAGCTTCATGTATGTTAAAATGCAAATTGCGGCACTCAAGCAGGTGGTGGCATGGTCTCCAAATGCCATACAAGCGTATTGCAAATCTATATCTGCTAAAGCTGTTTTAGAGTTAGAAGGTTTAGGTTGCTATATAGAAAAACCGAACTCTAGAACACATCATCTTTTTGGCATAGAACTGCCGCCGGATATAAACATCAAGGACTTAAAGAGCGCTTTAGATAGACAACAGATTTATGTGTCTATACGAGGCAAATATCTTAGAATCTCCTGCCATCTTTTTAATACTGAAAAAGATTTTGACAAACTGGTCACATGCATTGCTTCCGTCTTAATAAAACATAAAAATGGATGAATTCATAGACATTGTTAACAAACACGGAAAACCAACCGGCATTTCAGAGCGAAAGTCTGTAATCCATAAAAAAGGGCTCTACCATCATACCGCACATGTTTGGTTTTACACTGAAACCGAAGAGATTTTATTAGCACAACGTTCTGCAAAAAAAACAATCTATCCGTTGCTTTGGGATGTTTCCGTTGCAGGGCATGTAGATTCAGGAGAAACCATTGAAGATGCCGCCATACGAGAAACTAAAGAAGAAATTGGCTTAGACATCTTTAAAAATGATCTCAAAAAAATTGGTGTTTTCGAATGTTTTCAGAATTACCAGAACGGTACTATCGATAACGAATTTCACAATACCTTTATAGTCGAACTTAAAATCCCGGTAGACCAATTAATCCCTCAATTTGAAGAAGTTGAAGCCCTTAAACTGGTGTCTTTCGAAGTTTTTAACCACCTTATTGAAAATGCAGGAACGAACAATCATTTTATCACTTCAAATAAGTTCTACTATGAAACCGTTTTACAAAATATCAAACAGACAGTTGCTTAAACTCAATTTTTAGTTACATTTATTTAATGAATTTACTACTCCTTGCCATTGCCCCGGTTTTTATTATTATACTGTACATATATTATAAAGATAAATATGAAAAAGAGCCCAAGCGACTTCTTTTTTATAACTTCTTACTCGGCGCTATTGCCAGTATTCTAATAACTACGATACTTTATTATGTCATAAACACCATTTTGCCATTACCAGATTATGAAAGTATTATACAACAATTTATCAAAGCTTTTTTTGTAGTAGGTTTAACCGAGGAATTTAGTAAATACATTATTGTGCGTTACTATGCTCAAACTCATAAAGCTTTTAACGAACCTTTTGATGGCATCGTCTATGCCGTTATGGTATCCATGGGTTTTGCAGCTACTGAAAATATTTTTTATGTCTTGGAAGGAGGTTATCAGACCGCATTACTAAGAGCTTTTACCGCAGTTCCTGCACATGCAACATTTGGAATTCTCATGGGGTACTACATGGGAAAGGCTAAGTTTTCGAATAATAAAATAGCTCTAAATTTAACGGGTTTATTACTTGCTGTTATTTTTCACGGCACTTACGACTTTTTCTTATTTATAGATTTTGTTCCCGGAATTTGGGTTGGTGCCTTTGCATCGCTATTTCTTGGCTTGGTACTTTCTAGGAAAGCCATAAAAAAACACCAAAACAACTCGGTTTTTAAACCTTAGAGGACAATTCGATATTGTATGTTTTTTATAAAAGGCTAATTAAATTCTTGTTTTTCTAGGCTGTAAGTGCGTAAGACTTCCAATCTGCACGGGTTCCCCGGACTCGATACTGTTTCGAGCCGCAATTCCAATGAGTATAGACATGGCACCATCTCTGGTACCGGCCATATGTTTAAACTCATCTTCTTTTTCAGGATGCAAAAATACTTGGTCGTGTAACTTTACATCACCTCCACCATGTCCCCCTCTACTATACGGGACATTTACCATCTCTTGTTGATCCCAAAGTTTGTGAAGTATAATAGGTTTGGTTTCAGCATTAACTTCATCCTCCTGATTCATTTCAGCAGCATGTAACGCTTCTTGTGTAATGGATTCAGGATTTAGATATGGAACATCTAAAAAGGCCTCTAACCTCCCTTTAGTCCCATTAAAAGCAACACGCCAGCCTTCCCAGGGTGAATACGTTGTAAGCATATAATTGACGTACACATTATTGGCATATTTAATCGTTGCATTCATTTTGTCATAAATATTGATTTCAGGTCGAAACAGGCAATTGTCCCGAATATAACCATCATATTTTTCGTGCTTAACATAACGATCAAAATCAGAGCTTTTAGTAATATCCCAATAGAACTTACAGGTCTTCTTTTCATCACAGTTACGGCAATTAACCCCTTTCTTTTTTGGGTTTCTTCCATAAAACTCCAAATCACCATAGGCAAAGACTTCTTGAGGTTCAGAATTTAACCACCAATTGATCAAATCGAAATGGTGCGTAGACTTATGAACTAACAATGTACCACTCTGCTCCCGCTCACCATGCCAACGGCGAAAATAAGACGCACCATGTGATGTGTTGAGCATCCATGAAAAATCCACAGAAACAACATCTCCAATATCCCCACGATCTAACATGGCTTTAATTTTAGTATTGTAGGGACTCCAACGGTAGTTAAAAGCAACTATAACTTTTCGCTGGTTCTTTCGTTCTGCATCTAATATCTCCTGACATTTAAACTCATCTGTTGTCATTGGTTTTTCTGTTAGCACATCAATTCCGGCCTCTAATGATTTAATAATATATTCATGATGCGTTGCATCCGTTGTAGTTACCATAATTAAGTCCGGAGTCTCTTTCTCAATCATAGCTTCAAAATTGGTATATAGGTGACATTGTTTACCCACACCAATATAATCAGCCGCATATTTTAATCGTCCAGGATTATGGTCTACAAGAGCCACAAATTCTGTAATATCTCCATACTTTTCAAGAATACGTTTACCCCAAAAACTGTTCCCACGAACACCGGTTCCTATTAAAACAAGTTTTATTTTTTTTCCGCTAGATAATATAGCGGCGTGTAATGGATTAGTTAAAGCCATTCCTACCGCAAATGTACCTACTGTATTTAAAAAGTTTCTTCTACTTAGCATATCGTTTAATTTTATATAATATGAGATGGATTCTAAGTTTAAATATATTTGTTAATTGTCAAATATTATATGATATTTATAGAGTAACAGGTAAAGATTACGTTAAAACTATCTTTAACAACGCTGAAAATCAGTATGATAAAACTAAAAACTATTCTTATCCAGCAGTACTTAAAAAAAGTTACTGAAAGCATAACACTCTCAAAATCTGTGGTAAACAAGCAATTGTTTCGGTATTTAGTAGATCAATCTGTTAAAGGTGAGACACCAAAAGAATTCCAAATAGCTTTTGATGTTTTTGGTAAAAGAGGCGATGCTTCTAAAGAAAATAATATACGAGTCTATATACATAATCTTAGAAAAAAATTAACTGAGTATTATACTAAAGAAGGTCTAAATGATGAAATTAAATTTAAAATTCCCAAAGGCACCTATCAAATTCAATTTCAAATTAATAGAAAGGCTTATTATAAAAGATATTTACATGCAGCAACGCCTTACATTCTAGCTCTTAGCTTAATCTTGTTCGTTTTGGCCTCTATTTTATTTTTCAATAAGGATAAACCAGAAGCAGCTAAACATTTTATATGGAAAGCGCTTTATAGTTCAAATTACCCAACATTAATAGTTTTGGGTGATCACTATTTTTTTCAAGGAAAAAGCCCAATGGGAGAATTTAATACCATGAGACAAAATAATATTAACTCTGAGGCCGATTTTGATGACTTATTAGTAAAACGTCCTGAAATAAAGAATGATATACGCAAAACAGATCAAACTTATATAAACAAACAAGCACCATTTGGCTTGTATAAAATAATGAATCTATTAGGTGGAGGACAAACAAACATAGATTTTCAATACTCCAGCGATTTTAGGTGGGATCATGCTAAAAATCGTAATCTTATTTTTGTTGGATCTTTTAAAACCCAAAACATTCTTAAGGATGTCCACAAAAAAATTGGTATTAACTTTTTAACTCAAAAAAATACAATACATTTTAGAGGAAGCACTTCCCCTTTAAGCTATCATTGTGGTGTAGATGGTTTTTTAACCGTTGATTACCCTACAATTACCTATTTTAAAACTAAAGATAGCAGGCATATTATTTCTTTTATGAGTAGTAAGGATATCGGGAATTACGCAGTGTTAAAGTTTCTTAGTATTCCTGAAAACATTAAGATACTTAGTGATAAAGTTAAAACCCTGAACACGACAAACTTTAGAGCTATTCTTGAGGTAAAAGGACAAGGAGAGACAGATTTCGAAATTCTTTTAAAAGATGTGGCTCCAATCACGGAAAATATAAATGAAATTTGGCCGGAATAACTGCTAAGATAAAACTTAAACACGTGATGAATCAGCTCATATTTCTTTTAGATTATTAATGCCGAATAATTAATTTTTAAAAGCATACTCAAACACATAATCGTTATATTTACTGCAAATCAATTAAAATATATAATGAGTGATATTTTTAAATTAAACGTGAATGATTCGTTCGATTTTGAGGTTAATACTGAAAGTCTTTCTCATACAGATATTTTACAAGTATCAGACAACGAATATCATATTCTTCAACGAAACAAATCTTATAAAGCAGTTATTGAGTCAGCAAGTTTCCATAAAAAAAAATATGAAGTAAAAGTTAACAACAACACATATAATGTTAACATATTCAATGAATTAGACACTCTTATTAAAGATATGGGGTTTGCCATTGGTTCTGCAAAACATGTAAATACCATAAAAGCACCAATGCCGGGTTTAATTTTAGATATCCATATAAAGGTTGGTCAAAAAGTTGTAGAAAACGATCCATTACTTATTCTTGAAGCCATGAAAATGGAAAACATTATATCCTCGCCGCGTGATGGCCTTATCAAATCTATTTCTGTTGAAAACGGGGATGCTGTAGAGAAAAATCAATTACTCATTGAATTTGAATAAGCTATGAAGAAAATACTTGTTGCCAACCGAGGAGAAATAGCCATTAGAGTCATGAAAACGGCTCAAAAAATGGGAATCAAAACGGTCGCTGTTTTTTCAACTGCCGATAGAAATGCGCCTCATGTTAAATTTGCTGACGAAGCTGTTTGTATTGGTGAACCCCCATCAAATCAATCGTATCTAAAAGGCGATAAAATTATAGAAGTTGCTAAACAATTACATGTCGATGCGATACATCCGGGCTATGGTTTTTTAAGTGAGAATGCCCTATTTGCCGAGCTCTGTGAGCGCAATAACATAGTATTCATCGGGCCGCGTTCTAAGGCCATTAAAATAATGGGAGATAAGTTGGCTGCCAAAGAGGCCGTTAAAGTATATCATATCCCAATGGTTCCCGGGATTGACGAAGCGATTACAGATATTGATAAAGCCAAAGACATTGCTAAAAGTATAGGATTTCCTATTTTAATAAAGGCATCAGCCGGTGGTGGCGGAAAGGGAATGCGTATTGTAGAAAAGGAAAGTGATTTAGAATCCCAAATGAACCGCGCTATTAGCGAGGCCCGCTCCGCTTTTGGAGATGGGTCCGTTTTTATTGAAAAGTATGTGGCTTCTCCAAGGCATATAGAGATACAAATTATGGCAGATAGTCATGGCAATATTTTACATTTTTTTGAACGTGAATGTAGTATTCAACGTCGACATCAAAAGGTTGTTGAGGAAGCCCCATCTTCTGTCCTATCTTCAGAGTTGAGACACGAGATGGGTGAAGCGGCGGTGAAAGTTGCAAAATCCTGTGATTATTTAGGTGCCGGAACTGTTGAGTTCTTACTCGATGTGGATCATAATTTTTATTTCTTAGAAATGAATACGCGATTGCAGGTTGAGCACCCGGTTACCGAATTGATTACTGATGTCGATTTAGTAGAGTTACAAATTCGCGTGGCACGCGGTGAGGCTCTTAAAATGAAACAACAAGACCTAGAAATTAATGGTCATGCTATAGAGCTACGTGTTTATGCTGAAGATCCTTTAAACGATTTTCTTCCCAGCGTAGGCCATCTGGATGTTTATAAAATCCCCGCAGGTAAAGGCATTCGAGTTGATAATGGTTTTGAAGAAGGCATGGATATTCCTATCTACTACGATCCGATGTTATCTAAGCTTATTACCTATGGTAGTACACGTGAGGAAGCCATTCAACTTATGATAAAAGCTATTGACAATTATCATGTTGAAGGGATCAAAACAACACTGCCCTTTGGTAAGTACGTTTGTAACCACAATGCTTTTCGTTCGGGTAAATTCGACACACATTTTGTTAAAAATTATTATTCAGCGGAAGCTATAAAAGAAGACACAGAAAATGAGGCTAAAATTGCAGCCTTAATAGCTTTAAAACAATATCTGAACGATCAAGAACTATTGCGTTTACCGAACTAAACTACAACGTTATGCATTCAAATTCTAAAATAGACAAGCTCAACGAGCGTATTGCACAAGCACATTTAGGTGGTGGGCAAATACGCATAGATAAGCAACATGAGAAGAAAAAATTAACAGCCAGAGAACGTGTAAACTATTTAATGGATGAAGGGTCATTTGAAGAAATTGGAATTTTAGTGACACATCGAACCACCGATTTTGGCATGGAAAACGAAATCTATTATGGTGATGGCGTGATTACTGGTTACGGCACTATTAATGGTCGCTTAGTTTATGTTTATGCTCAGGATTTCACCGTTTTTGGCGGCGCTCTATCTGAAACTCATGCCGAAAAAATATGTAAAATAATGGATTTAGCCGTTAAGGTTGGCGCACCAATTATTGGGTTAAACGATTCGGGTGGTGCGAGGATACAGGAAGGTGTAAGATCTCTTGGTGGATACGCCGACATATTTCATCGAAATGTACAGGCTTCCGGTGTTGTTCCTCAGATTTCTGCAATTATGGGGCCTTGTGCAGGAGGTGCCGTTTATTCACCGGCCATGACCGATTTTACCATGATGGTTGAAAATACCAGCTATATGTTTGTAACAGGACCGAATGTGGTTAAAACAGTAACCAACGAAGAAGTTACCAGCGAAGAACTAGGAGGCGCATTTACGCATGCCTCCAAATCGGGAGTCGCTCATAAAACATCCGCCAATGATATTGCATGTTTAGAAGACTTAAAAAAGTTATTAGGTTATCTACCCCAAAATAATAAGGAGGCCACCAAGCCTTTAGATTTTGATTTAAAGGATGAAGTTAGAGATATTTTGTCACATATCGTACCCGATAATCCGAACAAGCCTTACGATATGCATGAGGTGATCTCCGGTATTATTGATGGGGATTCCTTTTTCGAAATTCATAAGGACTATGCCGAAAATATTATTGTAGGATTTGCACGCCTTGCAGGAAAAAGCATTGGCATTGTCGCGAATCAACCTCAATTTTTGGCCGGCGTACTGGATGTAAACAGCTCGAAAAAAGCAGCTCGGTTTACACGATTTTGCGATTGTTTTAATATTCCATTACTGGTTTTAGTGGATGTTCCTGGCTTTTTACCGGGTACAGATCAAGAATGGAATGGTATTATTGTTCACGGCGCTAAACTGCTCTATGCACTTAGCGAAGCTACTGTACCAAAAATTACCGTTATAACCAGAAAGGCTTATGGAGGCGCTTACGATGTAATGAACTCCAAACACATCGGTGCCGATTTAAATTATGCATGGCCCGGTGCCGAAATTGCAGTAATGGGTGCTAAAGGGGCTAGTGAAATTATATTCAGAAAAGATATCGCAACATCTAAAAATCCGGAAGATACTTTAGCAGAAAAGGAAGCCGAATATGCCGAAAAGTTTGCAAACCCTTATAGAGCCGCAAGGCGTGGTTTTATTGACGAGGTTATTCTGCCTAAAAATACAAGGCGAAAATTGATAAAAGGGTTTTCAATGTTGGAAAATAAAGAGATCGATACTCCTAAGCGTAAACATGGTAACATTCCTTTATAGATTCAAAAAAGGGGCTTTAAAAAAACCCCTTTTTATCAACCTTAAAATTTATTAGTTATTATAAATCATTTTTATTAAAATAACCTATAAATTCGCAACCATAATTCGACTTTGCTCCTTAATTACAATTAAATTATATAAAGAATTATAATTATAACTTCCCAACCCTTATGGAACAAAATAAGTAGGGGACATGAGAGATATAGTTGCTGACTAATAGCTTTGCAAATTTGGCAAAAGACAGCTAATAAACCTACAACATGTACTACGCATTTATTACGCAAACACTCAAATAATTGTATAAAACTGTTAAATATGCCAGATAATCAGGATTTACATTTTAAAAGGTTTTCTTAAGATGCTGCAGGAGGGTTATCGTATCTAAGTTGATTTTTTTAGTAATCCGATAGCGTTTACTCTCTATGGCTCTAATCGTAGTGTTAAGAAAAACTGATATTTCTTTATTTTTAAAACCAATAAATATATAATAACAAATGATGATTTCCGAGTTGTTTAATTGTGGATAGGTATCTTGAATTTTTTTAAAAAAAGAAATATTTAAATCGTTAACTATTTCAAAATGATTCTCTGCTTTATCTAAAAGTGTGGAGGAATTATAATGCAAATTTTTGTAAAACGCCTTAATGCTTTCTCGTTGATTAGGAGCATCATCAATGGTTGCTATCGATTTTACCTCTTTTTTGAGCTGACTAATATAATCTTCCAGTCCATGGACCTTCACCGCTAACTTTTCATTGTTAGATTTTAAATATGAAAAGTTCTCTGCCTGATTTGATAGATTGTTTAGAGCCCATTTATTTTTTCGATAAAATAAAACATATAAGGTACTTATCAGTATTAAAACCCCAAATAACGCAAGTATTATTAGCATATTAAAAAATTGACTTTCATTGATTTCCTGTAAATCTCTTTCAGCTTGTAGCAAGGAATCATTTATTTGATAACTGGCATCCAAGTTATTTTTATAAATCTTCCTTTCAAATGCCATTAAGGAGTCCAGATATGCTTTCGAGTTATCAAGTTTACCTGTATCTTTATAAGCATTAGCGTAAAGTTCGTAATAGTCTACAATAGCGTCTTCACCCATATACTCACGTTGCTTAGATGCTTTTTTTAAATAATAAAATACCGAATCTGTACGTTTCTTTGTGAAATACACATCGGCGAAGCAGGTGTTTATTGCGGCTTCAAATGAAGCATAATTATAAGCTGTTATAGTTGTGTCGTTTTTTAAAGTTTTGAAGGCTTTAAAGTTTTTATGGGCTTCATTTAAACGGTCGATATATATATAATTGGATGTAAGCATGTATGTGGCAAACAAATAAAAGTAAGCATCTTCTTTAATACTTTTATATTCTTCAAGATGTTTCAATAACATTGCGTTACAGTCTTCATATTCTCCGTCCAGAAATTTAGCATAAGCTCTCATCTGTTTTATCTCCAAAAGACCATTGGTATAATTGCACATTTCATAATACCGAGCCGCTTTGTCTAAATACTTATATGCTGTAGTATCTCTATTAACAAAATAATCATCTGAAAACAGGTCTAAACAAGCCTGTCCGGCTATTTTATAATTCTTCTCTTTTTCGGCATACCTAAGTGCCAGAATATTACAATGATTCATCTTCGAATATTCTTTAAAATCATCATGCACCAAAACTTTCAAAGCATAGTACTCTGCCAAACGCCCGGAAATATGATTTTCAATAGGGTCTGGTATAGAGTCCAAAAAAAGCAATGCTTTTTTGGAATCCTCATCAATATGGTTATCAGCAGAGTCTATAAATCTGATATAAGCATTACTATCCTGATTTTGTGCGTTGATCGAGATACCAAACAGCACAAAATAAAGCAATAACAATACTTGCGTTTTGTAGTTGAGAGACTTTAGCAAAAGAGATTAATTAAAGTTTAAAACTACAACAAAATATCGTTAAAAAAAATAATTCAACAGATATTTCCTACGACAAGGCTTTGGTTATAAGATCTAAAAGAAGGTATCTCTTAAATAATTAAAAATTCAAATTATTAATTATGTTTACTATTGAAGATATAATATCCTCTACTCCAATAGCGATGACAATTAACCCAATAATTCTTGAAATTGCGTTGATGCCTGAAGCTCCTAAGGTTTTCACAATAGAATAAGAACTCCTTAAAACCAGATAAATAGTAAATGTTACCATGAGCATCGCCACAAGAATTATTAATATGTCTAAATGATTCTTGTAGTCCTGATTATATACGATAAGGAAATAAATGGTGCCTGGACCGGCTAACATTGGAATCGCTAATGGTGTAATTGTGATTTCTCTTCTACTACGAATATCTGCTTTTACCCCTTTCTTCTTCATGCCTTTATGTTCTACAAACGTTCCCGTTAGCAAAGCGAAACCAGAGGATATAATGATTAAACCTCCGGCAATCTTCAGGGCATCTAAACTTATTCCAAAAAAAGAGATTATATACTTCCCCGTAAAGAATGCTAATAGTAGAATTAAAAACACGTTAAAGGAAGTCCAAAACGAAATAACCCGGCGTTGTTTTTTAGAGCTCTTTTTTAAAAGATCAACAAAAACAGGAACAGTTCCCAAAGGATTCATTAGTGTAAACAAGGCCCCGTAGGTAATTAAAAATAGATTCATGTTTTTTTTTGCAAAAACACTACTTTTAATTGAAGAACCCGTTATTGAAACTTTAAACTAAAATTATTAAAAAGTAAACTACGCTCTCTGTGTTAAAACAAACTTTTATCCAAGCCGGGCACAATACGAAGTGCATTTTTATAGTATACCTTTTTTAGGACTTCATCCGGTAGGTCTAACCCATACATAGGCCAAAACGCATGATACTTTTTGTGATATGGAAAATACTCATCGTCACTCTCTAGCACTCTAAAATATGTTGGAAATTCTTCCGGTTTCCAACTGTCCTTTCCAAAGAGAATGCGGTCTTGGTATTTTATAAAAAATGCTTTCGCATATCGAGGCTGGCGTCCCAATTCTGCAATAATAGCACCAATCCCTACGTTCATATTAGGCATGTCGTCCAACAGTTCCCCAAGCTTCCCCAGGTTATTGGCATACCATCCCATATGCGCATTAATAAAGGTCGTTCTGGGATGATTCTTAAACATATTATGCTGTTCTGTAATAATTTGTTCCCAGGGCGCCGGATTATTAGGGCCACGTTTTCGTCTTGGATGTGTTTTTAGTTCTAACCAGCGTTCGTTATCGGCATTAAATGCATCCCAAAAAGATTTGGGGTCTGCAGCATGAATAAGAACAGGAATCCCCAAATCACCACAAGCTTCCCATATAGGGCGTAATCTTTCATCATCAATAGCTAGGCGCTGTCCATTAACATCCTTATTATACATGCCCAAACTCTTATAAACTTTTAAGCCTCTAGCACCATTTTTCACATCCAGTTTTAATTGATTTACTGTTTTTTCTATCCAACCTTCTGCTCCTGCTCCATCAAAATTAATATTGGCAAAAACCACAAATCTATTTGGATAATGGTCGGCGATATTTGCAACAGCCTTTTTCAAGTTGTCTCCGGATCGTCCACTTAAATTCACCATAATCCTCATATTTAGCGTATCCATTGCTGCTATTACCGGTGATAAATCTTGAGTTGCCATTCTATATTGGTGACCATGAATATCAATAAACGGAAACTTTGCTTTCTTAATAACCTCACCCGGTACCACGAGCGTTGATGTAGGGTTATAATCTTCGAAAGACATCTCTTGAGCACCAATTGAATAAGAAACAAGGACTATTAAGGACGTTATGATGGTTTTTTGTAAACTCATGATTTTATAGAATTTTAAAATGAGTGTTAAAAGTAATCATCAAATTATGAACAACTAAAAATTTAAGATGGGTTTAACACCTTCAAAGGAATCCTTATAAAAACGAAAAGAGCGCTCATTTCTGAACACTCTTTTTGTTTTGAACCATTATTATTTGGTTTAGAATTCTAAATCCGATACCAGATCAAATTCGTCGTAAATTGCTTTATCTTTCAAACTTTCAAAGAAACTAGCGGATTTGTACTCTATGCCATACTTAGTTCTATCAATTTTCAACGAGGCTGTTGCCTTGTTTCCATAAATAGACATTGTAAAACTAATAGGCTTTGTTTGACCTTTTATGGTTAGGTCTCCATTAACGGCGTATGCATTTTTTCCAGATGCAGTGACCACCTTAAATACAAGTTTAGCCGTTGGAAATTTCGCCACACTAAAAAAGTCATCAGATTTTAAATGCCCGTCTAACTTTCCTTTATACTCTCCTTGCATGTCGGTTGTGTTGATACTGGTCATATCGATAACAAATTCTCCACCAATTAATTTTCCCTCGTTAAAGTTTAAGAAACCAGATTGAATACCAATTGTTCCTTCGTGAGACCCGGTTACTTTATAACCTTTCCAAACCACCTTACTTTTATCTGTTTTTATTACTTTTTTATCGCCTTCAATGGTTGTGAAAGAAAATGTAATAAACGTAACGACCGCCGCTAGTGCTAATGTTTTAATTGTATTTTTCATTTGTTTATGTGTATTGTATTATGTTCCTGTCCAAATATATTATAGACATTGTTATTTTATAGATTATTTAACCTTTATTTATGAGTTTGTTTTTCTTTTTTTTTAATTACACTCCATAATAAAATTTTTCTTTGATAATTTTACCATCCCTCCAATCTTGTACGGCTACCTGAGTATAATTTTTATCTCCCCAATCCTTATGGGTATAATCAAAATGCCATTCCACCATTGTTGTATTTTCTCCAATAGTCACTTTTAATGGCTTTGCAGCTCTAAATTCTGTTATTGAAGCAAAAAAATCTTCCTCGCGTTTTCTGTTAACTGTTTTTCCTATCCATTCCGGATTGTCATTTTCTTGCATGACCACGTCGTCATGATAAAAGGTTTCAAATGCCTCTAATGCTTTTCCCTCAAGGATCATATCATTTAATGTACTAATGTTTTCAATTAATGTGTTCATAATTCATGTTTTAAATATTTATAGTACAAATATCTAAAACACCCTTTTTAAATAAAATAAGCTAGTTTATGAAAAGAGGTTAATCTAGATTAACATTTATTGATCTAAAACGATCTGGCTTTTTATTTTACTTAGAAATTCTTTGGTAATGCCTAAATAAGAAGCGATCATGTACTGAGGAATGCGTTGTTCTATCTTAGGATATTGTTTCTTAAAATATAGATACTGTTCTTTAGCAGTAAGACTAAAACTTCTAACTATTCGTTTTTGTGAAGCCACGAATGCCCGTTCTATAATTTGTCTAAAAAAGCGTTCTAACCTTGGTATTTGATCATATATGGCTTCAATATTATCATAGGAAAACTGAATCACTTCAGTATTTTCAATACATTGTACGCTATAATCAGCAGGGGTTTGTGTAATAAAACTTCCCATATCTGAGGTCCACCAATCTTCAATTGAAAACATGACAATATGCTCTTGTCCTTCGGTATCCAAATGAAAGGTTTTTGTGCATCCTGATATTACAAAGCACTCGTATTTGCAAATATCTCCTTGCTGTATTATATATTGATTTTTTAAGTACTTTCTATAAGTTACTTTTGCCAGTAACTTATCTTCTTCACTTTTAGTTAAAGGAATATATCTATTAATATACCTTAAAAGTGGTTGTGCTTTTTCCTGAATCATCTTAAACCTCTAATAATCGTCTGTGATAATTTATTTGCCCTAAATGATAAGTTAAATGCGTCGTTAAATGCGTTAAGAAAAATTCGGTTGTCATGGCCTCTCCGAAGACTCTGATAGGATATTCTTTTTGCAAATCTTTATAGGTTAAGGCGCTTAGAGTTTCTTCAACAACATTGATAACACTATCTACCTGTTTGATCAACTCAGAGCACTCTACATTTTTGAGAGAGAATTCTAAATCTCTTTGTCTAATATATCCAGTATTTCCAAGTACTGCCCCAATAAAATGATTAAGATTACCTACAATATGTAAACATAAGTTTCCTGCTGAATTACCTATGCCTTCTTCCAAGAGCCATAAGCTTTTTTCTAGTTTATATGCTTGTATTTCCACTTTGAGTTTATCCAAATCTCTTTGAAACAATTGGATTATTGTTTTAGTTGTCATAGTCGTTTTTTGTGAGTATCAAATTTAACAATAATAATATTGTTTAATTGCATAGCAAATTAAATTTTACTCCATTTAATTACGGTACTTTTGCCTCATGCAAAAACAACAAGATTTTAAGTTTGAATTTGTTGCATTAATGGCTTCTTTAATGTCGCTGGTCGCCATATCTATTGATGCTTTATTGCCGGCTATACCAGACATAGGAAATGCACTTTCAGTAACAAACCCCAGAGATAATCAAAAACTGATAACCATGATCTTTTTAGGATTGGGTTTTGGACAACTTATTTTTGGTCCATTATCAGATAGCTTTGGCAGAAAACCAATTGTATATATAGGTTTCATAGTTTTCTTTATTGCCAGTATTATTTGTGTGACCACCAAAAGTTTTGAAATGATGATTTTGGGAAGAGTAATGCAAGGCATAGGTTTATCCTCCCCAAGAAGCTTGAGTATTTCTATGATCCGTGATTCTTACAGTGGCAACTATATGGCTAAAATATTATCCATTGTTGTCATGTTCTTTATTTTGGTTCCCGTTGTAGCTCCTGCTCTAGGTCAGTTTTTACTTCATTTTTTCAATTGGGAGTCGATCTTTTATATCAATCTTTTATTTGGTGTTATAATCATGATATGGTTTTGGAAAAGGCAACCAGAAACACTGGCTAAGGAAAAGCAGATTAAGTTTACCGCCCATTTGTTTATTGATGGTACCAAAGAATTTTTCAAACATAAAGATGCCGTTGCTTTTACGTTTATATCTGGGTTTATTACGGGTTCGTTCATGGTGTATTTAAGTACGTCACAACAAATTTTCCAGGAACAATATAATTTGGCCGATATGTTCCCTTATATATTTGCAAGTTTAGCAATATCTGTTGGGTTGTCCACATATCTAAATAGTCGTTTTGTTGTTAAATATGGCATGTTGCGTATCGCTTATATATCTGCGATAGCCTATGCGTTAATATCTGTTCTTTATGTTATCCTATTTTGGTCTGGAAAAAACCCTGGTATTAGCATTCTTCTGGGCTTTTTTGCCTTACAGTTTTTTGCGGTGGGCTTTCTATTTGGGAATTTAAGAGCTTTAGCGATGCAGCCTTTGGGGCACATTGCAGGTATTGGGGCAGCTATCAACGGATTTATTTCAACAGTAATGGCTGTACCTATCGCGAATTACATTGGCGGTTTTGTAAAGGACTCTGTCCTTCCTTTATTTATTGGTTTTTCTATTTTTGGTGGTTTATCTCTTTTGATTTTCATTGCGCTAAAGGTTAAGGTTGCTAAACAATATTATAAGTAATAAAAAAAGCCGCTATAGGCGGCTTTTTTTATTTCAATATGACAAATGGATTATTAATTTCCTCCGTCCATGGCATCAACAGTTTCTTTAAGAGCCTTGTACTTATCTGTTTCACCTATAACACTATATATATTCATTAATGTTTTAGCCGCGTTAATACTCTCTGGATCAACCTCCAACGCTTTAGATAAAAATGGAATAGCTGATTTGTAAAGTGATTGACGCGCTTCTCTTAATTCATCGTAACGTTTGTCATCGGCCTTAGAACTTCCTAAACCATTCATTTCTTCGATAAGAGATTCTTCTCCACTTAAAACCAAGGCAGCCATATTAATATAGGCATTAATATATTTGGGATCTAATTCTATGGCTTTGTTATAATACCCCTTAGCTTCTTCAACTTCTCCTGATTCAGCTGCAATAACACCTAAATTATAACGAAGTTCTGCATTATTAGGGTCCATCTGTGTGGCTTTAACCAATAAGGTTTTAAACATCTCTTTATTACCCATTTTGAAATGCACATTGGCTTCAGACAGTATCAAGTTAATATCATCCGGGCTTTCGGCTCTGGCATCCTTCATAGCGGTTAAAGCCTTTTCATTATCACCCTGACTTACGTAAATTAGGGCTACATTTTTAACGATTTCCGGCTTTTTAGATTCTGTAAAACGCTCGCCCGGATTTATATGACTCTTGGCTTTAACATAAAGATCACGCGTGCTTTTGTCTGTAACTTCCTCTTTTCCAGTTTCTACGTTGGTAGAAAAATATTCTTTTGTTATCCCGGTATATCCAAGATTTTTTAATTCTTCATATAAGCTTAAAGCTCTGTCATATTCTTGAACATTTACGGCTGTAGCTGCCGCATAATATAGAAACAGGGTATCACTTACCGATGTTCTGTATGCATGTTCAAAATGCTTCGAGGCCGTAGAGAAATCTTTTTCTTCGTAAGCCTTGTTTCCCTTTGTCAATATGTCATTGGTCATGGTTTGTTTTAACGTAAGGATCTCTGCTTTGTAGGCGCCATCTACGCTGTTCAAGCTTTCCAAAGCTTTATCAATATCTTCTGATGTTCCGGCACCATTCGCATATAACGCCTGTCCTAACAAATAATAGTATTTGGCCTTTAATTTTCCATCCATAGAAGACATTAAAGTTTCCGCTTGCTTCAAAGCCGTTTTAGCTTCAGAAAAATTTGCCCCCTTAATCGCTTTTTCTGCAGTTTTTAATTCTTTTTTCTGTGCAAAAGAGAATGCACATATAAATGCTGCAAAAGCTATTACAAATTGTTTTTTCATTTTTAAAAATATTAATTAAATTTTATTGATTGTTTTCTTCTATATTATTATCAAGAGTTGTGCCATCATCGATATCCCCAGTGTTTTCAGGCGTTTCAGCTTCATCAACCTCATCTTCATCGTGCATTACCTTTGCTACGGCCGCTATGGAATCGTTACCTTTAAGGTTTATAAGTTTAACCCCTTGCGTGGCTCTTCCCATAACTCTTAAATTTTCAACAGCCATACGTATAGCGATACCAGATTTGTTTATAATCATCAAGTCATCGTCATCTGTTACATTCTTAATAGAGACTAAGTTACCAGTTTTTTCTGTAATAGAAATAGTTTTTACACCTTTTCCTCCTCTATTGGTAATTCTGTAATCTTCTAGACTTGAACGTTTTCCATATCCATTTTCAGAAACAACAAGAATATTACTTTCCATATCATCAACGGCAATCATGCCAATGACTTCATCTTTATCGTGTTGTAAAGTAATCCCTCTAACCCCTGAAGCGCCTCTTCCCATAGGTCTCGTCTTAGCTTCTTCAAAACGAATGGCTTTCCCGGATTTAAGTGCAAGCATAACCTGACTGTTACCTGTGGTTAGCTTAGCTTCTAGCAACTCATCATTGTCTTTAATAGTAATCGCATTAATGCCGTTTGTACGTGGACGCGAGTATTGTTCTAAGGATGTTTTCTTTACCTGGCCATTTTTGGTAGCCATAATCACATAATGATTGTTTATATAATCTTCGTCCTTTAAATCTTGAGTACAAATAAAAGCCATCACCTTATCATCTTGCTCAATATTTATTAAATTCTGAATTGCTCTGCCTTTAGATGTTTTACTGCCCTCCGGAATTTCATAAACACGCATCCAGAAACACTTCCCTTTTAGTGTAAAAAACAGCATGTATTGATGATTCGTTCCAACAAATAAATGCTCTAAGAAATCTTCATTTCTGGTGGTTGACGCTTTTTGGCCAACACCACCTCTATTTTGAGTTTTGTATTCTGTAAGTGAGGTACGTTTTATATAACCTGCATGAGAAATGGTTATCACCACCTTTTCATCAGGAATCATATCTTCTATACTTAGATCTCCTCCAGCATATTCAATAATTGAACGACGCTCATCACCATACTTATCTCTAACAACCTCTAATTCTTCTTTAATGATATCCATACGACGTTCTTTCTTCTCAAGGATATCTTTTAAGTCGATTATGGTTTTCATAATCTCTTCATACTCTGCACGCAACTTGTCTTGTTCTAAGCCCGTAAGTTGACGTAATCGCATTTCCACAATCGCCTTAGCCTGTATTTCAGAGAGTTTAAAGCGTTCTATTAAATTAGCTCTGGCTTCATCGGCATTTGATGATGCCCTGATTATTTTAATCACCTCGTCAATATTATCTGAGGCTATTATTAATCCTTCTAATATATGAGCACGCTCTTCAGCTTTACGTAGTTCGTAGGTGGTACGTCTCACAACAACCTCATGTCTGTGCTCAACAAAATAATGTATTAAATCTTTTAAATTCAACAGCTGAGGTCTCCCACCTACAAGGGCAATATTATTGACACTAAACGATGATTGTAATGCAGTATATTTAAAAAGTTTATTTAATACAATATTAGGAATCGCATCACGCTTTAAAACATAAACAATACGCATTCCGTTTCTATCCGATTCATCACGAATGGTAGCTATTCCTTCAAGTTTTTTATCATTAACCAAATCAGCAGTTTTCTTAATCATATCTGCTTTATTAACTTGATAAGGTATTTCATTCACAATAATACACTCCCGCCCATTAACCTCTTCAATATTCGCTTTTCCACGCATGACGATGCGTCCACGCCCCGTATGAAACGCTTCTTTAACACCATCGTACCCGTAAATCGTTCCTCCTGTTGGAAAGTCGGGCGCTTTTACATGTTGAATAAGTTCGTCGATTTCAATATCGTTATTTTCAATATATGCAATGGTCCCATTAACAACTTCGGTTAAATTGTGGGGCGGCATATTCGTTGCCATACCCACGGCAATACCAGAGGCTCCATTAACGAGTAATCCCGGAATACGTGTTGGTAATACCGTTGGTTCCTGTAACGTATCATCAAAGTTCAGCTTATGGTCTACCGTTTCTTTTTCTATATCGGCCAGCATATCCTCGGATATCTTACGCATTCTAGCCTCAGTATAACGCATAGCTGCAGGGCTATCACCATCTATTGAACCAAAATTTCCCTGTCCGTCAACAAGCATATAGCGTAAACTCCATTCTTGAGCCATACGCACCATTGCATCATAGACCGAAGTATCTCCATGTGGGTGATACTTACCTAAAACTTCTCCAACTATTCTTGCCGACTTTTTATGTGCTGAATTTGCTCTAACACCTAATTCATGCATACCATATAGCACACGACGGTGAACGGGTTTTAAACCATCTCTTACGTCAGGTAATGCACGTGACACAATGACCGACATTGAATAATCAATGTAAGCCGATTTCATCTCATCTTCAATATTAATAGGGATCAATTTTTCTCCTTCTGCCATATAAAATATTATTAAGTTTTTATAAGTATTTCAAAACGTGCTAATATAACAATTTCATTAGTGACAACAGCCTTTTTAAGTGGGGTTTTTTAATACTTTTTATTAACAATTTGAGGTGCTTTTTTCGTTAATAAGTATGCTTCAAAAAATTTTGATTTTATAAAGTTTTTTTCGTCAATTAGCAATTTAAGGTACAGTTTTTGCCTTTAGTCAAATGATTTAGTATTTTTAATGCAGAAAGGAAACAATTATGGATGATAATTTTTCACCAAGAGTTAAGGACGTCATTGCTTTTAGCAAAGAAGAGGCACTGCGATTGGGTCATGATTTTATTGGCACCGAACATTTGATGCTTGGGCTATTACGTGATGGACATGGTAAAGCCATCAATATTTTGAATGCCCTGGATGTCGATCTAAATCATTTAAGACGTAAAGTTGAGATATTAAGCCCTGCAAACCCTAACACAGCGGTTGCGTCCAACCAGAAAAAGAACCTACATTTAACCAGACAAGCAGAACGTGCTTTGAAGACCACGTTTTTAGAAGCAAAATTATTTCAAAGTACATCAATAAATACAGCACATTTACTACTTTGTATTTTGAGAAATGAAAACGACCCCACCACAAAGCTGCTAAATAAGCTTAAGGTTGACTATGACAACGTTAAAGAACAATTCAAACTTATGATTACAAACGATAACGAATATATAGAGCCCAAAGCTGAATCGTTTCAAGATGATGATTCAGGTTCGGCAGATGAGGCCTCAAAAGATAATATTTTTAATGCGCCATCGAGCAAGACCAGTAAAAAATCTAAAACACCTGTTTTGGATAATTTTGGGCGTGATTTAACCGCTTTTGCTGAAGAAGGCAAACTTGACCCTGTTGTTGGTCGAGAAAAGGAAATACAGCGCGTATCTCAAATTTTAAGCCGACGTAAAAAGAACAACCCGCTTTTAATTGGTGAACCCGGAGTTGGTAAGTCTGCCATCGCCGAAGGTTTGGCTTTAAGGATTGTAAAACGTAAGGTATCAAGAATACTCTTCAACAAACGTGTGGTAACTTTAGATTTGGCTAGTCTCGTTGCCGGAACGAAATACAGGGGGCAATTCGAAGAACGGATGAAAGCCGTAATGAACGAACTTGAAAAGAACGATGATGTCATCCTCTTTATTGATGAAATTCATACTATTGTTGGTGCAGGTGGAGCAACCGGAAGCTTAGATGCTTCTAATATGTTTAAGCCCGCCTTAGCGCGTGGCGAAATTCAATGCATAGGCGCGACAACACTTGATGAATACAGACAGTATATTGAAAAAGATGGTGCTCTAGAACGTCGTTTTCAAAAAGTTATTATTGAGCCGACATCAGTAGAAGAAACCATAGAAATCCTTAATAATATTAAAGGTAAGTACGAAGAACACCATAATGTTGATTACACGCTTGAGGCTATTGAAGCATGTGTAAAATTAACAAATCGTTATATGACGGAACGCTTTTTACCCGACAAGGCCATTGACGCTTTAGACGAAGCCGGATCCCGAGTTCACATTACAAATATTGAAGTCCCTAAACAGATTTTAGAGTTAGAAAAACAACTTGAAAGTGTTAAAGAGACCAAGAACTCTGTTGTAAAGAAGCAAAAATACGAAGAAGCAGCTAAACTTAGAGATGATGAAAAGCGCATTGAAAAAGAATTAGCTATCGCCCAGGAGAAATGGGAAGAAGACACCAAACAACATCGGGAAATTGTTACTGAAGACAATGTTGCCGACGTGGTGTCCATGATGACAGGTATTCCGGTTAACAGAATTGCGCAAACTGAAATTAATAAACTGGCCGAATTACCAAATCTTATTAAAGGTAAGGTTATTGGTCAGGATGAGGCTGTTGCAAAAGTGGTTAAAGCGATTCAACGTAACCGCGCCGGACTTAAGGACCCCAATAAACCTATAGGTTCATTTATCTTTTTAGGTCAAACAGGCGTTGGGAAAACGCAATTAGCGAAAGTACTGTCGAGAGAATTATTTGATAGCGAAGATTCACTGATTAGAATTGATATGAGTGAATACATGGAAAAATTTGCCATTTCAAGACTTATTGGTGCGCCTCCGGGATATGTGGGGTATGAAGAAGGGGGCCAACTCACCGAAAAAGTACGACGTAAACCCTATGCTGTCATTCTACTGGATGAAATTGAAAAAGCACACCCCGATGTATTTAATATGCTACTCCAAGTGCTTGATGATGGCTACTTAACGGATAGCTTAGGAAGAAAAATTGATTTCAGAAACACCATTATCATTATGACCTCCAATATCGGTGCACGAAAACTTAAAGACTTTGGTACAGGTATTGGTTTTGGTACTTCATCGCAAAAAGCACAAGAAGATGCCAATGCGGTTAAAATTATTGAAAACGCCCTTAAAAAATCTTTCGCACCGGAATTTTTAAATAGAATTGACGATGTGGTAGTTTTCAATGCTTTAGAAAAAGAACACATCAATAAAATTATCGATATTGAATTGGATAAACTTTTACTAAGAATTAAAGATTTAGGATACATTCTTAAACTTAGTAAAAATGCTAAGAATTACATTGCAGAAAAAGGTTTCGATAAACAATATGGTGCAAGACCACTAAAGAGAGCGATTCAAAAATATATAGAAGACGCCTTAGCAGAAGAAATTATTACTTCGCATGTTGAATCTGGTGATAAAATCATCATCGATTTAGACAAAAAAACAGACGCGTTAAACATTAAGATTGAAAAAGCAGAAAAGCCGGCAGAGTCTTAATTTAAACGTAATCTAATTATAATTAAATCCTACAATCTTTATGAGTGTGGGATTTTTTTTTACCAAAACTGTAACAAAATAAAATATTACCAATCTATATTATAACAATTTGTTTTTTTTTGACGTCAACCAAACAAAATACTGAACAACTAATAACACTTTGCATGTCTGGCAATCAATCTGCGCAACTGGAGATTTATAACAGATACTACAAAGCGATGTATAATACGTCTTTCAGAATTGTGAAGAATAGTTTTTTGGCTGAAGATATTATGCAAGATTCCTTTTTGTTGGCCTTTACAAAATTAGAAGAGCTAAAGGATACAAAAATATTCGGTCCATGGTTAAAACGAATTGTTATAAACAATAGCATATATCATTATAAAAAAAGCAGTAAAATTCAGAAAGTACCGTTAGATGATGTTTTATATAAAGTTGAAGACACCTTTGATGGTGTGGATAGCACCCATGAATATACTAATCAAAAGGCAAAGAACGTATTAAACACTTTAAAAACATTAAAAGACAATTATAGAATTGCACTAACCCTGAATCTTATTGAAGGTTATGATTATGATGAAATAAGTAAGATTATGAATATTACAAATGCCAATTGCAGAACAACCATATCGAGAGCCAAAGAAAGCTTAAGGCAAAAATTGCAACTTAAAGTAGCACAATAAAATAGGTTATGAGTAACGATAATTTAAATGAATTATTTAAAGATTTAGAACACGATCTGGATATTGAAAATCCAAATTTGGGTCATGAACAACGCTTTTTGAATAAGCTGGTTAAGCAAAATAAAAGTGGTTTTAACAAAACTTCCGGAAAAACACGTAGTCTCTGGAAACCTTTTTTAGGCATCGCGGCTTCAATTGTTTTGGTTGTAGCGCTCGTTATTGGTCGTCAGGAAGACGATGATAACTTTAGAGACTTAGCAAACGTGTCTCCTGAAATGGCAGAAACGCAAGACTTTTTCACCACCTCAATAAATGAAGAATTAAATAAAATTCAGGAAGCTTCATCACCTGAAACCAAAATTTTAATTCAGGATGCCATGAAGCGCATTAAAACCCTGGAGGATAATTACGAATCTTTAAAAGATGATTTAACAGAAAGTGGTGACGACAATAGAGTCATCTACGCCATGATTTCTAATTTTCAAAATAGAATAAACATATTGCAAAGTACTTTAGAACAAATTAAAAATGTAAAACAATTAAAAAAAATAACTCATGAAACAAGCAATACACTTTAAAATAGCAATAGCATTAATGATGCTTCCGCTATGGGTCTTAGCATCGGGAAATATCGATGGTAAATTCACTAAGAAAAAAGTGATCAATAAAGAATATTCCGTTTCAGCAAGCGCCATGCTAAAAGTTAATAACAGCTACGGGAATATTGATGTTGTAACCTGGAATGAAAATAGAGTAGTTTTCGAAATAACCATTACAACTACAGGAAATGACGAAGAAAAGGTTCAAGAAAAACTAGATGGTATCGATGTAGAATTCGAAGCCTCTTCGAACAACGTATCTGCAAGAACAAAATTTAATAAATCTAAATCCTGGTGGAACTGGAAGGGTAAAAACAAAGTCAAGATGGAAATTAACTATGTGGTTAAAGTCCCAATAACTAACAGTGTTACATTAAACAACGACTATGGTAATATTAATATCGCTAGCCTAAAGGGACAAGCTTTTATTAATTGCGATTATGGAAAAATAACGACTAAAGAATTATTTGCGGATAATAACTCCATCACATTTGATTATTCCAATAATTGCTACTTCGAGTATATAAAAAGCGGAAAAATAAATGCAGACTATAGTGGTTTTACCGTTGCAAAATCTAAGGCTTTAGATATTAATGCAGACTATACAAACTCTAAAGTTGAAATAGTTGAAGATATCGTTTATAATTGTGACTATGGGAAAATGAAAATTGACAAAGCCAATAATGTTTCAGGAAATGGGGATTATTTAACAGCGCTTTTTGGAGATATTTATAAAAACATAAAGCTTAATGCGGATTATGGAACCATAAAAATTGATAGAATCAATGAAAATGCTAAAGATGTTGTGATCGATTCAGATTATGTACATATTAAAATAGGATATGCCTCTGGTTATAATTTTAATTTCGATTTTAATTTAAGCTATGGCTCATTAAAAGGTGATGACGACTTAGAGTTTTCACATAAGGAGACAAAGTCTACCAGTAAAAAATATAGAGGTTATCGCGGCAACTCGACCTCAGGAAATACCATTAAAATAAATTCAAGTTACGGAGGGGTTTCCCTTAGTAAAAACTAAATAATCGTCAAACTTAAAAAACGTACAGATGAAAACATTAATTAAAAAACAAAACCTATTAATATTGGCAAGTATTCTTGTTGGAGCAACATCCTATGCTCAATTTGGGAAATCAGTAAAAGGCAATGGTAATGTGACCACAATTACAAGAAGCACCGGTAGTTATGATTCCGTTGGGTGTTCAGGTTTTATGGACTTTGTTTTGGTACAAGGCACTGAAGGCAACATAAAAATTGAAGGCGAAGAAAATCTTTTGAAATATATTGTTACCGAAGTTAAAAACAACAACCTGGTCGTTAAAGTAAAAAAGAAAATAAACTTAAGGTCTAGTAGAAATAAAACTATAAAAATCACCATTCCATTTGAAGACATAAGCAAAGTAGCGCTTTCCGGTAGTGGTGATGTCTGGAATGAAGATGTTATTAAGGCAAACGACCTTGCTGTTGCACTTTCCGGATCCGGTGATATTGTTTTAGACATTGAAGCAAATACGGTTAAAAGTGCTATTGCCGGCTCTGGCGACATCAAATTAAAAGGAAACACTAATGATCTGAAAGCTGCAATATCGGGATCCGGTGATTTTCACGGATTCGATTTACAGGCCAATAACACCGAAGTGGCTATTGCCGGATCCGGTGATGCCAGAGTCGTTAGCAATAAAAACTTAAAAGCCAGAGTATCTGGTTCTGGAGATATTAGGTACCGAGGTAATCCAAAAACAGATACCAAAGTTGCCGGTTCCGGAACAATCACAACAGATTAACATAAATATCATCAATCATAGAAAAAAGCAATACAATTGGTATTGCTTTTTTATTGCATTATTTTTTTACTTGGTGTTTGGGTACTCTAAACAGTAAAATGATCCCCCATAAAAAGAAGATGAATAAAAACAAAATCGCATTTCGCATACTCCCCGTAATTTGATCTATCGTGGCAAAAATTACCATGCCTATAACGATACCAATTTTTTCAGCAACATCATAAAAACTGAAATAAGATGTCGTATCATCGGTTTCCGGTAAAAATTTTGAATACGTCGATCGTGCTAAAGCTTGAATCCCTCCCATGACCAAACCAACTAAGGATGCGGCAATGTAAAACTGTGGTGGAGTTTTCATAAAATAGGCATAAAAACATAGGCACATCCAAATAATATTTACAACAATAAGCGTTTTTATATTTCCGTATTTACGCGACGCTCTCGATGTTAAAAATGCGCCAAGAATTGCAATGAGCTGTATTAACAAAATACTGCCTATCAAGCCTAAGGTTTTAGCGTCATCATCACGCCAAGAAATCTCTTCTTCACCAAAATAAACCGCAATTAACATAATGGTTTGAACAGCCATACTAAATACAAAAAAGGCGTATAAATAGCGTTTTAATCTCAAATCCAGCTTGAGTTCTTTCCAAACTAATCCTAATTCTTTCAATCCATTAAAAACAATACTGCGAGTAACTTTATGACCCGATGACGTTCCCTTCGGTAAATAGTAAAAGGAATACTGACTGAACAACGCCCACCAGACACCTACAGTAATAAAAGAAATTCTCATGGCTTCAAAAGAAGCTTCATCCTTAGCTTTCTTTAATGCTTCACTGATTTCCATTTCAGAACCATTTTCTAATATGGCGTTGGATATACTTATATCAAAACCGAACCATTGTGGGTACATGACCATGAGCAAATTAAGAACGAGCAAAAGCACACTTCCCAGATACCCCATAGAAAACCCTTTGGCACTAATCGAATCCTGTTGTTCTTCAAAAGCTATATCCGGCAAATAAGAATTATAAAACACAAGACTTCCCCAATACCCAATAAGCCCCATAAAATAAAACAGTAAACTGAAATGAATTCTTTCCGGAGTCTTATCAAACCAATACAAACCAATGCATCCTATACTACCTACATAACAAAAGAATTTTAAAAAATTCTTTTTATTTCCAACATAATCTGCTATACCAGACAATATGGGAGAAGTAAAAGCCACCACCAAAAAAGTAAATGCGGTAACATAAGTTATTAACGCCGTACTTTTAAATTCCATTCCAAACGCTTCAACAATTTTTATTTCTGAAATAAATAATGCTGAATAAAATATTGGAAATATAGATGACGCAATAGTAAGTGTATAAACGGAGTTTGCCCAATCGTAGAACGCCCAGGCATTCAGAAGTTTTTTACTCCCTTTCTTTAATATAGCCATAAAATAAAAGCTGCTCTTTTATGAGCAGCTTCTAAAGTAAACAAATATTTTTATTTTCGTATTATTTTCTAAATGATGTGACTCCAAATTTTTGAGCTTCAGCTTTAGCGACAGGGGCTAATTTGGCAAGATTTGCAATTCGAGAATCGTTAGATGGGTGTGTGCTTAATATTTCCGGTGGTGCTTTACCGCCACTATTTGCTTTCATACGCTTCCATAGTTCAGATGCCTCATCCGGATTATAGCCAGCAATAGCCATTAAATACAAACCAATTTTATCAGCTTCTGTTTCATGCGCTCTACTAAAAGGTAACATCACCCCTACCTGAGAACCAACACCATAATACTGATTGAAAGCATTTCTGGACTTTTCGTCTTTAATAGCTACATTCCCGGCAATAGCCACACCAGCTTGCAAATAAGCTGCGCTCATACGCTGCTGCCCGTGATTTGCCAGGGCGTGCGCTACTTCATGCCCCATAATAGCGGCCACTCCGGTCTCTCCTTTTGCAATAGGCAAAATACCCGTGTAAAACACAATTTTACCTCCTGGCATACACCATGCATTTACGGTTTTATCATCAACTAAATTGTATTCCCATTTGTAATCCTTCAAATAACCTTGATGTCCATTAGCATTTAACCAACGTTCTGCAGCCACGGCAATACGCTGACCCACTCTGGTAATCATCGCAGCATCTTTAGTCCCTTTTACTACCTTGTTTTCTGTTAAAAACTGATCGTATTGGGCAAAGGCTGTCGGAAATAATTGTGAGTTTGGCACTAAAGCCATTGTTTTCTTTCCGGTAAACGGATTTGTAGCACAAGAAAAAATTATAACTACCAATCCAAATAATATAAGTGTGTTTTTAATATTCATAGCTCATGTTTTAATATTCTATAAAAATACAAAATGGTTTCTTATTTTTTAGACACTCAGTTTTTTTATTCGTCACAAAAATTAATAAATTAACGCGTATTAAATTATGAGTTATGTTTATTAACTTAATACGACTTATCTTTAAAACCTAACAGCATTACAAATGAAAAAGTATTTAATCTTAATTTTTACAATAACGCTTTTTAATTGCAACAGTACAGCTCAAAAAAAAGAGCAGACAGATTATAAGGTTTCTAAAACTGAAGCGGAATGGAAAGCCGAATTATCCGATTTGGAATTCCTTGTACTTAGAAAGGCAGGAACAGAACGTCCTTTTTCAAGTCCGCTAAATAAAAACTATGCCGAAGGGACTTACCATTGCAAAGCGTGTAACACGCCCTTATTTAAAAGCGAACACAAGTTTGATTCTGGTACCGGGTGGCCTAGCTTTGATAGAGAAATTAAAGGTAATGTGGCTTACGGAACTGATAACGATTTAGGATATTCCCGAGATGAAGAGCATTGTGCAACATGCGGTGGCCATTTAGGTCATGTATTTAATGATGGCCCCAGAAAGACCACCGGTAAACGCCATTGTATCAACGGAACGGCTTTAAAATTTGTTCCAAAAGGAAAGTAATCACATATGAACGACAGTTATCTAACCAGTATTATAAAGCAATTTGAATACTACAAAAGTCTGGGAGATAAAACCTTTAACCAGCTGAGTTTCGATGAGCTGCAAAAAGAATTCGCTCAGGACTCAAACTCCATTTCAATCATTGTGAAACATATTGTTGGAAACATGCTTAGCCGATGGACTAATTTTCTAACCGAGGATGGTGAAAAACCATGGCGACAACGCGATGCAGAATTTGAAGACACCTACACCACAAAGGAAGAACTTCTCTCCAATTGGAATACTGGTTGGAACTGCTTATTTGATGCCATAAAACCTCTTAGGGAAGACGATCTGGAGCAGATTATTTATATTAGAAATCAGGGACATACTGTTACTGAAGCGATTAACAGACAGCTGGCTCATTATGCCTATCACATTGGACAAATTGTATTTTTAGGTAAACTTCTACAGGAAGAAAACTGGCGATCCTTATCCATTCCAAAAGGAAATTCGTCTAAATACAATGACGAAAAGTTTAGTAAGGAAAAAGCTAAACGTCACTTTACGGACGATTTATAAACTCGTTTTTACCATAAAGACCTTCATCTAAGCATTTGGACTAGTTCAGAAATCTCATGTTTTAATACGCGATCAATTGGCATACATTATTGAATAAAACCTTTTAAAAATTGTGGTCAGGAATTTATTATTCGGAATTTAATTTTTCCGTTTAGGTTTCGTAAATTTGCCATCCCGATAACTATCGGGGCAAAAAACGACTTAAAAAAATACTCATGAGTAAATACGATATTATTGTTCTTGGAAGTGGTCCCGGTGGTTATGTAACAGCTATCAGAGCGTCACAATTAGGTTTTAAAACGGCTATTGTTGAAAAGGAAAGCCTTGGTGGTGTATGCTTAAACTGGGGATGCATTCCAACAAAGGCATTATTAAAATCTGCCCAAGTTTTTGAATATCTGAAACATGCAGGTGATTACGGACTAACAGTTAAAGAATTCGATAAGGATTTTGATGCTGTTGTAAAACGTAGCCGTGGTGTTGCTGAAGGGATGAGCAATGGTATCAAATTTTTAATGAAGAAAAATAAGATCGATGTTATTGAAGGTTTTGGAAAAATAAAACCTGGAAAAAAGATTGATGTTGATGGTACCGTATATAGTGCAGACCATATAATAATTGCGACTGGTGCGCGTTCTCGAGAGTTGCCAAGCCTCCCTCAAGATGGGGAAAAAGTAATTGGCTATAGAGAAGCTATGTCTTTAGCAAAACAACCAAAAAAGATGATCGTTGTTGGTTCCGGTGCTATTGGTGTTGAGTTTGCCTATTTCTACAACTCCATGGGGACTGAAGTGACTATTGTGGAGTACTTACCAAATGTAGTGCCCGTTGAAGATGAAGATGTTTCTAAACAATTAGAGCGCTCGTTTAAAAAGAGCGGTATTAAAATAAAAACCTCGGCTGAAGTTACCAGCGTTGATACCTCCGGTGATGGCGTTAAGGCTACTGTTAAAACTAAAAAAGGAGAAGAAGTACTGGAAGCAGATATTATCTTGTCTGCCGTTGGTATTAAAACAAATATTGAAAACATTGGCTTAGAAGATGTTGGTATCGTTGTAGACCGCGATAAAATCTTGGTTAACGATTTTTACCAAACCAATATTCCGGGTTATTACGCTATAGGTGATGTAACCCCCGGTCAGGCTTTAGCCCATGTCGCTTCTGCGGAAGGAATTTTATGTGTTGAAAATATTGCAGGGCAACATGTTGAGGCCTTAGATTATGGTAACATCCCGGGATGTACCTATTGCTCACCTGAAATTGCTAGTGTAGGTTTAACCGAAAAGCAAGCTAAGGAAAAAGGGATTGATATTAAAGTTGGAAAGTTCCCGTTCTCTGCCTCAGGTAAAGCGAGTGCTGCCGGTACAAAAGATGGTTTTGTGAAAGTTATTTTTGATGCCAAATACGGTGAATGGTTAGGCTGCCACATGATTGGCGCCGGGGTAACCGATATGATCGCCGAAGCCGTTTTAGGCAGAAAATTAGAGACTACTGGGCATGAAGTTTTAAAAGCCGTGCATCCGCATCCAACGATGAGTGAAGCGGTTATGGAAGCCGTGGCTGATGCCTATGATGAGGTGATTCATTTATAGACGAGAGACTAAAGAATATAAATATTAGATTAAAAAAGTTCCGGAAAACCGGAACTTTTTTATTTACAATAGGCTTCTAAAAGAGAACGAAGTGAACGGTCTATAGTCTAAAGCAAAGCGTTTCTAGAATCTAATTTATAAAACTCTGAATCGCCAATTCATAACTCTGTAATCCAAAACCAAGAATAACGCCTCTGGTGTTGGGCGATATAAAAGACTGATGCCTAAACTCTTCTCTATTAAACGTATTGGATATATGTACTTCTACAACAGGAGTCTCAATTGCTTTAACAGCGTCACCAATACCTACAGAAGTATGCGTATAGGCGGCAGCATTTAAAATAATTCCATCATAACTAAAACCAACTTCGTGCAATTTATCAATCAATGCACCTTCAATATTGGATTGAAAATGATCTATACTTGCGTTCGGATATTTGCCTTTAATTTCATCTAAAAACTCGGTAAAAGATAAACTCCCGTAAATATTAGGCTCTCGTTTGCCCAATAGATTTAAGTTTGGGCCATTGATGATGATTAGTTTTTTCATAGTTCAAATATATTACTTCCTTTTTAATATATCAATTTGTGTCGTTTCGTTTGTTTTCAAATTGGATAAAGCCCTAATATTATTATTCTTATCATCAACTTCTACCACGATAGTATTTGGTGCAATCAGACCTTCATTATTAGCTCTAAATGCAATAGAAGTTTTATCGTCAATCAAATCAACAGAAATTACTTTTTTCGTATTATTAGCTTCATATTTATTTAAGACGATTTTATCATTAACATAAATTGTGATTTTATCACCATCCTCTTTCCCGCCATCATAAATCATTAATTTAACGCTTTCTGAGCTAGAAAAAACGCTCAATATCTGATCCTTTCTTAAAACATTCATGGTTAAAGAATCCATCATTTTTAAAGGGTTAATCTTTTTCTTTATACTATCCGCGATTCTTTTGGATCTATTGATTTTCTTTACTGCTTTACTCATTCTAGCTTCCACTTTATCAAACGAGGTTAAAAATATATCACCTTCTGCACATTTTTCCGAACTTAACGACATTCCAATAAATCTGCCTTTAACCCGTTTTGTTTTTCCAAAGACGAAGGGTCTAATCGAAAAATTAACAAAGCAGGATATTTCATCCTCTTTAATAGGTGCTTTGGTGTAGATCATTTCGGCCTCAGAGATTTTCAATTCCTTTCTTTCCGCATCATAATCTCCAAAAATGGTGTTCTTAGTTTCAAATACTGTTCCTATATTCGTAATCGCATAACCAGTTACTGCCCCACCAACCTCTATTAAATTAATCTTGTATGGATAAGCCCTAGGTAAAGTATCCTCAACTATAATCGCTCCAACATACTCGTATTGGTTTTGAGCATGTCCAAAACTGCACACCAAAAAAACCCATAAATAAAATAAGATATTTCTGAACATTATAAAGAATATTTTTTAACTTGCTAAAACAAACATAAACCAATTAATCATGAAAATTAAATTATTACTTTCTTTATTAGTGGTGTTTTTAACATATTCTACCGCTTATGCCTCCTTCCCAGTAAAGCGAACAAAAACGACAAGCCCAAATACAGAAATAGCAACCAATAATTCTGAAGCTGCTTATACACCTGTAGCGATGTCGGCAGCCGGGCAAGATTTAGCCGTAGGTATTATTCTTTGGTTCTTTTTAGGATGGGCCGCAGGACATCGATGGTATTATCACAAACCAACCGTTTATAATATTCTTTTTATTATAACTTTAGGAGGACTTGGTGTTTGGTGGGTTATTGATCTCGTTAATATGATACAGGGTAATTTCTAAATGCTTAAGACTTTATTATAAAATGAAAACCATCATCTGATGGTTTTTTTTATTTTTACATCAATGAAATGGCAACATGCTCTTAAAGATTACCAACTCTATTTAAAGATTGAACGGGGTTTATCTCAAAACTCTATTGATAATTATACTTTAGATGTAAAAAAACTTATGGATTATCTGGAAAGTAATGGCCTTAGTGCGTCACCAGTTAAGATTTCTACAGAAACCATTCAACAATTTATTTATAACACGGCAAAACTCGTAAATGCGCGTTCGCAATCACGATTGATTTCCGGGCTTCGCAGTTTCTTTAATTATTTGGTCTTTGAAGATTATCGGGCAGATAACCCATTGGAACTTATTGAATCACCAAAAATAGGAAGAAAATTACCGGATACTTTAAGTGAAGAAGAGATTGATACCATTATTAATGCTATCGATTTAAGTAAACCCGAAGGCGAACGTAACAGAGCCATGCTAGAGACTTTATATGGCTGTGGGTTAAGAGTAAGTGAGCTTATTAATCTAAAAATTTCTGACTTATTTTTTGACGAAGGCTTTATAAAAGTAACCGGTAAAGGTGACAAACAACGCTTTGTACCCATTGTTGGGATTACCCAAAAGTACATTAACATTTACAGAAAAGAAATACGCAATCATTTAAATATTCAAGCTGGTTTTGAGGATACACTCTTTTTAAACAGACGCGGAAAACAATTAACCCGAGCCATGATTTTTACCATCATAAAACAATTGTCAGAAAAAATCGGACTTAAAAAGACTATTTCTCCGCATACCTTTAGACATTCCTTCGCCACGCATCTTTTACAAAACAACGCCGATCTAAGATCGATACAATTAATGCTTGGTCACGAGAGCATTACCACAACAGAGATCTATGTACATTTGGACAAAGGTCATTTAACCAAAGTGATTGAACAATATCATCCTAGGAAATAGCTGTTAGCTGTTAGCTGTTAGCTGTTAGCTGTTAGCTGTTAGCTGTTAGCTGTTAGCTGTTAGCTGTTAGCTGTTAGCTGT
>CANLXL010000017.1 GCA_947495125.1 uncultured Flaviramulus sp. | reverse complement strand
GTCAATATTCCTTAGTGGGAAACCCATACCCTTCTGCTATGGATGCCTTGGCTTATATTCATGATACCGAAAACAGTGCCGTAATTACAGGCACTTTATTTTATTGGGAACAAAATCCCAATATAAATTCGCATTATCTTAGTGACTATGACGGTGGTTATGCCACCTATACTATTTCTTCCGGTGGTGTACCCTCTTACACTCCGGCTACATTTAGTACTTATAATAACGATGGGACCATTAACGGTTCGGGGAGTGGTAGCCCTTCGGGGAAAGAGCCCAGAAGATATATCCCTATTGGGCAGGGTTTTATGGTCGAGGGTATCGCTACCGGAACGGTAAAAGCTAAAAACGTACATCGCGCATATATTAAAGAAACCAATGCAGATAGTGAGTTCTTTAAATCTTCAAACACTAAAACATCCAAGAAAATAGAAACCAAAAAGGAATTCCCAAGGGTTCCGGATGATTTTAAACGTTTCAGATTAAATATCGATTTTAACAATGCTTATACAAGGCAGCTATTGGAAAACTTCCATCCCACTGCATCTAAAGGGTTCGACTATGGACTTGAGACTAAAATAAATGACCCCGATACTTTTGCTTTAAATTCTGATGCTTATTTCTCTAATGATAATGTGGCCTATCTAACCCAGGCATTAGCTTTTAATGAAGCTTTAAACATACCCATGGTGATTCAATTGGATCAAAACATGTCGGTGAGAATTAGAATTGCAGATATTCAAAATTTTGATGAAAATCAGCCTATATATATTCATGATATCGAAAAAGACCTATATGTAAATTTAAAACATCAGGATTTTGATATCAACCTTGAAGCCGGTCAGTACACCAATCGTTTTCAAGTTACTTTTAGGAGTAAGGCTTTAAACGTTAGTGAGCATACTTTTGATGGCCTCCAAATTTTTCAAAATAATACTAGTTCAGAATTAAACATTACAAACCCTAAGCTTTTAGATATTAAAGCACTTCGTTTGTATGATGTCTCAGGAAAAGAAATTTTAAGCAAAAGCATTTCTGAAACTAAAAAAAATTACGCCTATCCAACAAAATCACTAAGTAATGGGATTTACATTGCAAGAATTGAATTATCAAACCAACTCGGCTATAGCAAAAAAATTGTGGTCTCTAATAAAGGTTAAGAGGAAATATCATAACATTTAAAGGGATGATTCATAGCGGTATGGTTATGATTTCATCCTTTTTTCTGTAACATAGAAAGGCAAATAAATTAATAAAAAGAAAGGGACTATAATTAATTGTACTGTAATTATATAGTATGGCCATTCTCCGAAATAATCCAATAAAGATGCTGATTTTGGTTTTTCGTTCAAATAGAAATAATTAGCGTTTAATACCCTATTTATAATCATCATAAGTACGATATACACTTGAAATGCAAAAAAAGACCTGAAGATGCTTTTAAATTTGGGTCTCATATTAAAAACGAAGGTGGCATAGCATATAATTATCAATAGTCCTAAATGTACAATCCAATATCGAAAATAATCGAAAGCAGGGAATCCAATCGGAATATCCGGAGTTATAACGCCTTGCAAGGTTCCCGCAATGATCCAGAACACTAAAATTTCGTACATCCAATACTTCCTATAAAAAGTAAACACAGGAATTATTAAGGCTAATAAACTGCATAGGTACAAAGGCAAGTCCGTAGTGAAATCATAGTTTCCCATACTTATATAGTATACATGAAATATGAATACCGTACCAGAAACGAAAATTGCCAATATTTGAACGGCTAAGTGTTGCTGCTGTTTGTTTAAATTTTTGATGGCAAACCTAATAAAAACCACTGAAAACAACATAGCTATGCCAATTGGAAGTAAATGTTGCCAACTACCAAACACTACCCGTTCAGATAAAAAAAGAGCATTTGCAATGATACCATTCATAATGCAATTTTATGTTTATTTAATATAGCCTTTTCTATCTTAGCAGAATTTACGGATAACTCTTTAAAATATTACGCTAAGGTCAATTATTAATTTTAATGGTTTGCACTAGCCCATTATTATTGGCCACTAAAATTAAACCTTCGTCATTATTTAACAACTTCACTTTCTTAGCATCATCTCTTAAAAACAATCCACTTTGGTTACTCATTTGAGGATGTAAACCTCCCTTACCGTCTCCCAACATTAAAAGGCCTGTTCCTGCATCATTTCTAGGCGTCTCCACTTCTGAAGCATACATGTTTCCTATGATAAGTACGTCCAAATTATCGTCATTATTAAAGTCCTTAACTAACATATCATTAATATTAGAAATTTGAGTTTGATAAGGTAAAGGAGACACTTTAAAGCGATTATTTCCTAAATTTTCAATATATGAAGAGGCAAAGGTTTCCGCTTTATAATGTAACGCATTTTTCAAGTTATCTTTTCCATATACATCATCTATTTCTAAAGATGCAAACAGGTCATACTTTTTTATTGTTTTCTTAAGGGCAGGTATTTGTTGCGACGAGCAGGAAAACCCTCTTAATGGATAATGTTTATTACCTTCATAGTACCCCAAAACCAAATCACCGTTCCCATTTTTATCAAAATCAGAATAATAGACATCAAAAGGAGATGCTTCTGAAGTTTTATACTTATAATTTAACCCTAAATTTCCAGCGATAAAATCCATATCGCCATCATTATCAAAATCGCCTTTATCCAGGCTAAACCATAATCCCGTGGTATTATCAAGACCATCTAAAGGTGTTTTGGACAATACTCCATTGTCATTTTTAAAAACGGTAACAGGCATCCATTCCCCAACCAATATTAGATCATAATCGCTATCATTATCATAGTCTGCCCAAATCGCATCAGTCACCATACCAATATCTTTTAACTCAGGTGCCGAGGTGTTTGTCACATTTGTTAATTGACCATTGTCATTTCTTAATAACATGCTGGAGGTTGGCACCGGATATTGGTGTGGTGTATGCCTGCCACCAATGAAAAGGTCGATATCGCCATCGTTATCATAATCCATTGGTTTAACAACAGATCCGCTTATTCTCTCCATATTGTGCAGCGCTTCTTTAGAAAACCCTCCGCGGCCATTATTTAAATATAAGCGATCCTCGTAATTGGAATCGTTTATAGAAAATTCATTGCCTCCACTCACAACATATAAATCTTGATAATTATCACCATTAATATCTACAAATATGGCATCTATATCTTCATATTGCTTTTCTTCCTCCCATAAAGGCGAAACGTCTTTGGTATAGTTTCCATTTTTACTTTGAATGTATAATGACGCGCTAAAACCAGCCGCCCCACCAATAAAAACATCATCCAATCCATCATTATTAACATCAGAAACCGCAAGTGCCGGTCCAAATTCAGACATTTTGTGAGGCAACAATATCTGATATTTATAATCATCGAAAGTATTCTCTATATGTTTATGTTGAAATTTACTGGAGGCTGTAATATCTATAAACAAAATATCGGAACTATTATTTGACTCTGTTTCGTTAAAAAGGCCATCTTCCATAAAAAGTTCCAGCATCTTATTTGATGATACATTTTGTAAAATCGTTTTAGCACCATTTGCCCAATCTACAATAACCTCATTAACGGTCTCAATATTATTTAAGCCAAAATGAGCACGATGTTCACTGGTGGAATACATCCCTCTTACACTGGTAAGTTCAATAAACTGACTATGATCTCCCTCATAATTGATAGTTACCTTGGTTCCAAAAACGGGCTGATTGGTCTTACTTTTCAGCCTCAGGGACAAAAAATTATTTTCAGCATTATTTTTATAGACAAAAGCCTGATCATTAATATTGTTTACCACTAAATCCAGATCACCATCGTTATCTAAATCTCCATAGGCAGAACCGTTTGAAAAACTTTTATGTTTAAAACCCCATGAACTGGAAACATCTTTAAACTGATAATCCCCAATATTCTTATACACCTTGTTTTGCAATTTATTAGATGGGTATATTTCTGCCAGTTCTTTATGCGATACAACATCCCAGATTTTAATATCGTCTGAAACTGAATTTTCCTGTAAATATTTTTGAATTTTTTCGTGTATATATAGCTTTATTTTGGTGTCGGCATCTGTATTTCTAATATCTCTATAGAGACCATTAGCCACCATAACATCTTTTAAGCCATCATTATCGAAATCTGCAATTAAGGTGGACCAGCTCCAATCGGTATTCGATATTCCTGAAAATTTAGCAATATCACTAAACGTTGAGTTTCCGTTGTTTAATTGCAAAACATTGTTCATGTACTGATAGTTCCATCCTTTATCTACGATTCTCCAAAACTTATCCGGATTCATACCGCTCATGTTCGCCTTCAGCCTAAAATTATCTTCGGCAACCATGTCTACAACAAATATATCCAGAAGATTATCGTTGTTAATATCGGCAATATCAACACCCATACTATAAAAAGAGGTATGCTTAAAGGCATCGTTCGCCGTGTTTTTAAACGTTCCATTTCCTAAATTCAAATACAGTTTGTCCGGTGCTTCAAAATCATTGGCTACCACGATATCGGGGTATCCGTCATTATTTAAATCTGAAACAGCGACCGCATTTGCAAAACCAGGGTCTAAAACATTGGCTTCTTTAGAAACATCATGAAACGTTCCTCCTCTATTCTCATATAAACGAGGTGCATATTTATCATCTAAAAGGCGTCCATCATCACTTAGTGCCCTATATTTTGAATATATCCCCGGATTAGGAGGTTGGTGCAAAAGAAAAGCATCCAGATCATTATCCTTATCGTAATCAAAAAAAGCAGCTCCCCTGGTTCTTGAAGTATCTCCGAGCCCAATTTTTTGAGCCTCTTCAACAAACTTATTTCTTCCTTGATTGATGTATAACTTATTTCTTCGCCATTCCGGTTTATCATCATATAATTCTTTTGTAACAAAAATATCCAGCAGTCCATCCTTATTAATATCTATCATCGATACAGAGGAGGACCATCCTACGTCCACATCTTCAATACCACTTTGCTTTGTGATATCTTCAAAAACAAAATTCCCTTTGTTTAAGTACAATTTATCCTTTACCTGGTTACCACAAAAATAAATATCTAAAAGACCATCGTTATTAACGTCTCCTAATCCAACTCCTGCTCCAGCATAAAAATTGTCATAAATAAATATATTATCATTAGCATTCTCGACAATTCTATTGTTAAACTTTACATTTGTAATTCTTGAAGAAACGTGTTCGAAAAGTGGTTTTTCCTGGGCATAAGACGATAGCATTATTCCAAAAAAACCTAACATAAAATGATTCTTTTTCATGTCTTTATTTTTATTTTTTTATCCCGATAGTCATCGGGAGCTACATGTAACATTCACTTAACCCTCCTATGGTGTGTCGTTCCGACAGCTATTGAGATCAATTATGAATATTTCATACTTATATTATTTCTTTACTCTTAAAATATCCTATTTTACACTTTACACTAACCTATAAAAAGGACTGGTAACACGTCCTTTAACTCTCTCTATAAAGATAAAACAAAAAAGGGAGCAAGAATACATGATTCTCACTCCCATACAAAATTAAGCCTAACTCAAACTAACTTAATTTACGTCCCACCCCACTTTTGTATTAGGGGTATCTTGTGCTTTTACAGCGTTGTAATTTTCTTCATTTACAACCTTGTCGTTATCAGGAATCGTAATTCTTACAGGAACCACAAGTGCATTTCCGCCAGCCATGTTCACTGGTAAAACAGGAGCATCTAATCGTCTATAAGAAGCATACGCCTGATTCGGTTGGAAAAGTCCAAAATGAATCCATTTTTGTGTACCCAATTGGGCTTTCGTATTATTAAAGGTAGCTGTACTGGCGTCAACAAAAGCATCTACTTCCGCAGTATCAGGAGCTGTTGCTCCGGAATCACCTTCCAAGTTAAGAATTTCCCAATAGAAATTAATAGACTCTCTAAGTGCCGTATCATAATAATCTTTTGCATTTCCGGCAATAAAACCTTCCATTGCAGCTTCTGCTAATAAAAAGTTTACCTCAGCCGCAGTAATCACAAACCCTGGTAATAATTCATTATTACGCATTAATTCTTCATTAATATAAGCGTAATTAGCTCTATCAATGGTAATAGTTCCTTGAGTGTCAGGAGAGGACGGTAATCCAACGTAATTTCCTGCTTCATTAGGCACCCACATATAAGGAATTCTTGGGTCATTAGCTGCGTTCATCAAATTCAACATATGCTCTGGAGCGTACACTAAATTCGGGCTATCTTCAATGGCTCTACCAAAAAGGCCACCACCGCCTCCAACAATATTAAGCCCATTTGGTGCTTCCGCATTTACTAGAATATTGTCGGCGTTTGTAAGTGATAAAGGCGCATTATTAGACATGATATCTTGGACTGTAGATTCAGCCAATGCTCTTTCGACATCAGAAAGTCGCATTGCAGCTCTTAAACGTAAAGAATTTGCAAATCGTCTCCATTTTGTGATATCTCCATCATTTAAAATGTCCTGATTTGCCAGAGTGGCATGAACCGCCGAACCGTTTAAAGAAAAGGTTGACAAATAAGTATCTACTTCTTTTAACTCGGCCAATAAGGTTTTATAAATATCCAATTGCGTATCATATTTAGGAAAAAACAACTGTTCTCCTAATCTAGCCTGAAATGCTTCAGAATAAGGAATATCACCATATAAATCGGTAATCTTCATAGTAGCGTTGGCATTTACGATCTTAATCAAATTCATATAAATGTCGTAATCCGACTTTTCTTCATCTGATAAGTTAGCGTACTGCACTTTCATCTCTGTTACTTTAGGTGCGAAACCTGTATAAAAAGCAGACCAACTGTTATTAATAGCGTTAGCTACTGTGGTCATCATTTCAGAATCATTACCATCAGCACCAGCCAATTGTAACCATGGTGACAACGTTCTTAACACCAAATAATACCCTGAAGGATTATACCCTATACGCATTCCTGCACCACTTTCCGTGAGTGCTCTGGTAAACAAGTATTCTATTTTTGTTTCGGTCGATCCATCCGGATCTAAAAATAAGGCATCCAATTCTTTAGTACACGAACTAATACAAAAAGACACCGCTAAAATTGTAAGTATAAATATTTTCTTCATAATTTTTTTTATAAGCTAATTCTTAATGATAATCCAAGACTTCTACTCCCTGGCTGAGATCCTAAATCCACCGCTGATGGTTCTCCGGCACCGGTTCCTAGAACAGCTTCCGGATCTATATTAGGTACATTTTTATAGATATAGAACAAGTTTCTTCCAATTAAGGCGAGTTCCAAATTGTCTATGCCTAATTTTTTAGTTACATCTCTACCGAATTCATATTTTAATGACACCTCTCTTAGCTTCACATAACTATTATCAAAAAGACCTTCTTCATGGAAACCAAAATTCCAAAAGTATGTGTTTATATAGTAATCAAATGCATCAATTAATTTAGCATTTGGTTGTCCATCTGAAGTGACACCGTCTAAAATAATACCATCATGATATACTGGTCCATTTGGAGAAGGCGACGTATGAGACGGCAACTGAATAAGGTCTCCATTAGTATCTTTATAATATGGTAACCCGCCATTTGCTTCATCTCTATACTTAAGTGATTCTTCTAACTTTCCGGCATTTATACCATAGTAGTTCGTAAAAGAAAATATATCTCCTCCTACTACAAAATCAATATGAGCGTTTAGAGTAAATCCTTTATAGGTAAAGATGTTAGTAAAACCTCCAATTAAGTCTGGTGTTGAATTACCTACTTTTACACGTTCTGAATCATCTCTTACATACAAACCATCACCGTCAATAACTCTGTTTCCACTAGCATCAGTTTGATAGGTATAAGCTTCCCATTGTCCATAAGGCACACCCACTTTTGCAAGATTTCTGATGGCACCACCAATATTACTTTGATTAAAAAGTTGATCAACACCTTGAGCCAATTCTACAACTTCGTTTTTGTTTTTAGAAAAATTAGCAACAGTTCTCCAACTAAAGTTCTCTGTTTCAATTGGTAATGCATTTATCTGAAGTTCTATACCTGAGTTCGTAAGTTTTCCGGCATTTACAATAGTCGAACCTGCTCCAGAAGATTGAGGCACTGTTAAAGGAATTATTTGATCAGTTCTACTTTCCTTATAATAGGTTATATCAAACCCTAACCTATTATTAAGTGTTCTAGCTTCTAAACCAACCTCAGTAACCAATGAATTTTCATTCACTAAGTTTGTTGGTGGAACCGAATTACTAAAAGTATTTGTCACGGCACCGTTATAATTTCCATAATTATAAACTGTATTTGCTCTATAAATGTTACTTCCTGTATCATTACCAGTATTTGCCCATGACCCTCTAACTTTAGCATAATCTAACCAAGTCCAATCCGGTAATAAATCACTAAATATAAAACTACCGCTAACTGATGGATAGAAGAACGATTGGTTAGCCTTTGGCAAAGTTGATGACCAGTCATTTCTTCCTGTCACTTCTAAGAAGACCATATCTTGATAGGATAAAGAAGCCACACCAAAAACGGCATCAATTCTTTTTCCATCTCTATTTCCATCAGCGACTCTCTGTCTAACGGAGTTTTTCAAACTGAACCAGTTGGGAACAATTAAACCTCCATCAGTTCTTACATAACTATCCGAGTGTTTTTGTTTAGAAATTGAACCACCCACTGTTACTCCTAAGTTAAAATCGTCATTAATGTCCTTATTATAGGTCGTTAACAATTCAAAGTAGTCTAATTGGGTTTTTCCAAAATTCTCTTGGTATTGACCACTATTAACAGGGTTTCTGCTTGCGTTTTCAATCTGGCGGTTAGTATTCGTAAGATCTGTTCCTACTCTTGCACGCACATTTACATTATTAAATGGCTTATAATCTAAAGTAACATTACCTACAAGTCTACCTTTTTTATCTTCATCGTTATTTTCATTAGCATTCCATAAGAATCCCATAAAATTTCTTACCATACCCGGAGCACTATCTCCACTTACTTGGCCATTAAAATATCCATCTTGTTTATAGTTGGCTTTAACCAGATCCAGCTTTGTAGATCTTGGATATTCGTAAGCATTTAAACCAGATAATAACGGTGGACGGTTTGTTGTGGTAATATCATAAAAATTTCCAACAAAAGTAACATCCAATTTATCACTTAGCTTCACTCTAGAGTTAAGACTGAATACATTTCTTTTTTGCTTAACTCCCGGGAAAAGCCCTTCATAACCTAAATTCGTATAAGACAATCTAAAATTATAATCTTTAGTTGCTTTACTAATGGCTAACGTATTTGTAATCGTATGTCCTGTTTGGTAAATATCCTTAATATTATTAGGCTGAGGAGAATATGGACGTAATTCGCCATCCCACCATCTTAACATTTGGCCTTCCATTTTTGGTCCAAAACTTGGCCAGGTTTCATGGTAAATGTTCTCTCCTTCAGTATTGGTTCTAAAGACTTGAGAGTCAAAACCTGAACCATATTCATTTTGATAATTCGGTAAATACGCTACCTTATCAAAAGTTGCATTGGATACAAATTCTACGCCCAAACCTTGTTTATTCATATTACCACCCTTTGTAGTAATAATGATAACCCCATTAGAGGCTTTTGATCCGTATAACGCAGAGGCCGCACCACCTTTAAGTACCGATAAAGATTCGATATCTTCAGGGTTAATATCAGCAGCACCATTACTGGAGTTACTTCCTCCCCATCTACTATAGTTAGAATCACCATGTTCGATTGGAATTCCGTCTACAACAAATAAAGGTTGATTGGTTGATCCTAAGGATCCAACACCTCTAATTAAAACGTTCACACCGGCGGTTACACCACCTGGATTCGATTTAATCTGTACACCAGGTGCTTTTCCGTAAAGAGATGCTACCACATTAGGGCTTCCCACTTTTGTTAGTTCTTCACTCTTTACTTCGGTTACAGCATAACCTAAAGATTTCTTTTCTCTGCTGATACCTAAAGCCGTAACGACAATTTCTTGTAACTGACTTGCGTCTTCCTTAAGGGTCACATTGACAGTTGTATTATTGTCAATAGTCACGGTAACCGTTTCCATCCCTATATAAGAAAATGTTAATTGATCACCATTAGCCGCATTGATAGAAAAGTTTCCATCAAAATCGGTTTGCGTACCAGTAGTCGTTCCTACTTTTAAAATATTAACACCACCCAATGGCACACCTGCTTCATCCACAACGGTACCTGAAATCACATTTTGCTGTACATCTATCGGGCTATTAAATTCAACCTTTTTATTCAAAATAACTTGTCGATCATTTATTGAATAAATAAGCTTACCTGTGCCTGTGGTATTTAACGCCTTATCCAAAATTCTATAAATGGATCTATTGTTAAAAAGAATATCTCCTTTTACCTTTTTAAGTTCAGGTAATATTTCATCGTTATAGATGAATACAAATTCACTTTGCTTTTCAATCTCTTTAATTATGTCAATTAAAGTCGCTTCCTTTAAGTCAATTTTTAGTTTTTTGTTCTGTGAGTATAAGTCTGTAAAGGAATAAAATGAGAATAATACTAAAAATAAGCTTAGACACTTCATCACTAGTAGAGCTTTCTTCCTATAATTCAATAGAGAATCATAGAAAATCTGTTTTTTTTTCATAAATTTGATTGGTTTATTAATTAAACAATATCTGTTATCACAACAGATTTTTTTTAGCCAGGGAATGTTGGCGCATTCTCTGGTTTTTTTTTGAGTTAGTTTGTCATATAATTCTGGTATTAGTTTATCATATAGTTTTTGTTATTATTGGTTTCAAAATTAAATCCGGTGGTTATCATTAAATTTTCAAGTGTGATTTCTATATCATCGTTCAAATCCAATTTTCCACTTATACTGGTATCGGTAACTTCATCTGTAAGCTCTCCAAATGCTACGCGAATATTATAAAAGCGTTCTAACTTCTTAATGACATTAACGATGGGTTCACTTTCAAAGTGTAAAAGGCCTTGAATCCATAATGTATGATGATCTGTATTTACCTCTTTAACATCTAAACTTTCATCACCTTTATGCCATGATGCCAATTCACCGGGTTTTAAAAGTGTTCTTTTATCTCTAAATATATTATGTTCAACCACATTAACTTTTCCTTCGGTTAAAACGGTTAAAACCTCGTGATCCGAGGGATAGGCGGAAACATTGAACTTCGTTCCCAGAACCTCTATCGCTATTTGTTCTTCTATTGTTTTTACTATAAATGGTCTCTTATTATTATGCGCCACCTCGAAAAACGCTTCACCTGATAAAAATACGGTTCTTTTATCTCCAATAAATTTATCCGGAAACACAAATTGAGTTCCTGCATTAAGATGTGCTATAGTCCCATCTGAAAGCGTTATTCTACTGCGTCTACCATATGGAATCATTAGTGTATTTAAAGATTCTACCTCATCCTCATTATTTGCAATACTATTGCTTATTGTATCATTTTGATTTACAATAATATTTCCCAGATGATTATATTCTATGGTGGATTTCTCTTCTTCGATTAACAACTGTTCTCCGGTAGCAAAAGTTAATTGTGTATTGATGATTGAATCGTGAGCCGTAATATTAATATCGCTAAATGGCAATGCTTCTCTGCTGCCAATGCTATTATTAACAAAAACACCTGAAGTGATAACAATGATTAATATAGCCGCATATTTATAATACTTTTTAACAGGGCTATATCTATTTAATCGTCTTATTTGGGTATGACTTGTTCTATCTAAAATGCGCTCTAATATTTCCTGTTTTTCTTCAACAGAAATAAAAGCGTCTTCAGTTTTTAAATTAAGCAGTACATTTTTTAGTGTATGCACTATTTCTTTTTCCTTTGGATTTTCATTGACGTAAGATTCCCAAAAAGCATTGCTTTCCGGAGTTGGGCTACACACCCAATCTATAAAATATTTGTCCTCTAAATACCTCGAATAAGGCTCCATATCTTTTCCGATTTATTATATAGTGGAGAGAACGCTTAATTTGTGGACACTTTTTTAACGTTTTTTTTGCAAATAAAAATCAAATATCTAAAAATCAACCACTTAAATACAGTTTTTTTTTATAAAATACAGCTTAGATATTGAGTAAAGAAGTACACACCATGATTTTGATAACATCTTTGAAGACATCATGTTTTCGTAATTTCTTTATAGATCTATAGACCTGTTTACGCACAGAGTTATGGTCAATATCAACAATTTCTGAAATCTCAACATAACTGAAGTCCTTCGTAAACCTTAGGTATAGTATTTCTTGCTGCTTAGGTGTTAGCTCTTTTATTATTTGATTGATTATATCTTTTTTATGGGCCTCATCCTCTCTATCAATAGTTTTAGACTCCATATCGTATTCTGTCATGAACGATAGGTTTTCGAATTCGGACAGGCTTTGTTTTTTGTTTTCTTTTTTGAGTTTTCTAAACAGGGTTCTCTTAAGCACCATAAATAAATAATGCCTAACACTTCTGGGGGTTGAAAGTTTTGTACGGTGTTCAAAAACATCCAAAAAAACATCTTGAATACAATCTTTAACGAAGTCTCTATCGGGGCATAACTTCATGCCATAAGAAAACAAGGCATCCACATTTAAACTGTAAATAGCAGCAAAAGCTGTTTTATCACCATCTACAAATTTATGCCATGAGAAATCTTCGTCTGTTATTATTTTTTCTTGAGTTAGGTTCATTAATTAAGACAAATATAACGCAATGTTAAATTTTTATTAACCAACGGAGAAGTTTTTTAAGATAATAATAGTATTTAACGAAAAAACTTACAATATAATAATTAAGCCTAAATCACATCACATGTCTTTCTCTTGCAAGTAAGGTATTTTTAAGCAACATAGCAATGGTCATTGGTCCAACACCTCCCGGAACCGGTGTTATAAAACTTGCTTTAGGGCTAACACTTTCAAAATGCACATCTCCTGCTAAACGATAGCCATTCTTTTTCGTATCGTCTGGAATTCTCGTAATTCCAACATCGATAATAACAACACCATCCTTAACCATATCTCCGGTTAAAAATTCTGAAATCCCTATTGCAGCGACAATAATATCTGCCTTTTTAGTAATTTCCGCCAAGTTCTTAGTTCGACTATGAACAACGGTAACCGTGGCATCTCCAGCTTTTCTTTTTTGACTCATTAAAATACTCATAGGGCGACCAACAATATGACTTCTACCCATGACAACAACATTCTTCCCGGATGTTTCAACACTATAACGCTCTAACAGTTCTAAAATCCCGTATGGTGTTGCAGGTAAAAAACAAGGGAGATCCAGCGCCATTCTTCCTACATTGGTAGGATGAAACCCATCAACATCTTTATCCGGATTTACAGCCATTAATACTTTTTGCTCATCGATATGTTTTGGTAATGGTAATTGAACAATAAAGCCATCTATATCTTTATTCGAATTTAAGTTTTGAATATGATCAAGTAAAACTTCTTCTGATGTTTCTTCGGGTAAATCGATTAAGGTAGAATTAAAACCAATACGTTCGCAGGCTTTAACCTTAGCATTAACATAAGTCATACTAGCGCCATCGGTTCCCACTAGTATGGCTGCAAGATGCGGAACTTTTTCACCATTAGAAACTATCTGAGCTACGTCTTTAGCTATTTCTTCCTTAATATCATTACTTACTTTTTTCCCGTCTAGAATTACCATTATCCCCTATTATTTTATATCTATATTTTTTTCGATGTTCTTATCAATAAAAAAACATGAGTTCTACCTCATGTTCTTCATCATTTGCATCATCTTTTTACCTCCACCACCTTGCATCATCTTCATCATTTTGCTCATTTGGTTGAACTGCTTTAACAACTGATTCACCTGTTGAACAGAAGTCCCGGAACCACTTCCTATACGTTTTTTTCTACTAGCGTTTATAATGGAAGGGTTACTGCGTTCCTTAGGTGTCATTGAATGAATAATAGCCTCAATGCCTTTAAAAGCATCATCATCAATATCGACATCTTTCATCATTTTTCCAGCACCGGGAATCATCCCTACAAGGTCTTTCATATTCCCCATTTTCTTAATTTGCTGAATTTGCTTTAAGAAATCATCAAAACCAAACTGATTTTTGGCTATTTTCTTTTGAAGTTTACGCGCTTCTTGCTCATCAAACTGTTCTTGCGCTCTTTCAACTAAGGACACAACATCTCCCATTCCAAGGATACGATCTGCCATACGTGATGGATAGAACACATCAATAGCTTCCATTTTCTCACCGGTACCAATAAACTTAATGGGTTTATTTACCACTGATTTGATCGAAATTGCAGCTCCGCCCCTGGTATCTCCATCTAGCTTTGTTAGAATAACACCATCAAAATTCAAAGTATCATTAAAAGCTTTAGCCGTATTTACAGCATCTTGCCCGGTCATAGCGTCTACAACAAACAAGGTTTCCTGAGGCTGAATGGCTTTATGAATGTTTGATATTTCGGTCATCATCACCTCATCCACAGCTAAACGACCTGCAGTATCAATAATCACTACATTAAAACCATTTGCTTTAGCATGTGCAATAGCAGCCTTAGAAATAGCTACGGGATCGTTATTACCTCGATCACTAAAAACCTCAACACCGATTTGTTCTCCAACAATGTGTAACTGATCTATTGCCGCCGGACGATAAACATCACAAGCTACTAACAAAGGTTTTTTTGTTTTTTTGTTTTTAAGATAATTAGCCAGTTTACCCGAAAAGGTTGTTTTACCAGAACCTTGCAAACCAGACATTAAAATAACACTAGGTGTTCCCGAAAGATTAATCCCTTCGGCATCGCCTCCCATAAGTTCGGTAAGTTCGTCCTTTACGATTTTTACCATAAGCTGACCCGGCTGCAATGCTGTTAAAACATTTTGTCCAAGTGCTTTTTCTTTAACGCTGTTGGTAAACTGTTTTGCTATTTTAAAGTTAACATCGGCGTCTAATAAAGCGCGTCTTACTTCCTTTAAGGTCTCAGCCACATTTACTTCTGTAATGCTACCATGCCCTTTAAGTACGTGTAACGCTTTATCTAATTTATCGCTTAAATTATTAAACATAAGTTTTATTGAAATTTTAAGTACATCTTGGATGCATAAATAAAGATGCAAAAGTAAAGAAATATTTTGTTTTTTTCTTTAGATAGATTCCCATTTTAACCTATTCTTTTTTATTGTTTTTTTAAGAGATAGCTGAACATAGAATTTATGTCTAAAGTCAAATATCCATAATTAAAGAAACTATGTTTCACGGGAATGGGAATTATTTTGTTTGTTCAGTAAAAAACTCAAGCGTAGGTTATTACTAAAGACTTGAAATATATTATTGAAATATCGATCTATAAAAAAGAGGAATAAAAAAAAGGGCTGTCAAAACATTTAATTTGACAGCCCTTATAAAGGAAACTTCGCTAATTAACCTAACAAACCGAAAAGATTTAAGTTTTCCTTTTCACCAAAAACATAATTATGCTTTCTTTTCAAGAACCAATATGCGTTCTATCTCTCCATTAGCATTTAAATCTTTCAATTCAATTCTATTTGGAGTAATTTCTAATATTTTCCATCTATGGTTTAATGCATCGAAAGGTGGTTCGATACCATAATTCATACCAAAGTATAATCCTTCATTTCTGAATGCCAACCATGAACCGTCAATAATACCTTCATTAGGGTCGGTAACTTTGATATAACCATTTTCTAAGAAATCTATGGTATACATAAAGTATTCTTCCGTTTTATTAATGTCTCCATCTTCGTATAATGCGACTTCCCATTCTCCTGCAATAACAACATCATTAATATAATCGATATCCTCATCGCCATCCGGGCAGAATCTTTTTAACACCATTTGATTTTCAAGGTTCCCTAGAGACTCCAGTTTAATTAAACCAGGTTGCAAGAAAGTAACAAACCATTCCAGCTGTAGGTTAGGTCTGTTCTCTAAATTAATTTGCAATACAAACCCTTCATTATTATAGGCTAAAACATTATATGTTCCTTCAATATACTCTCCTTTTACTCTTAGTTTAACCACATTGTCTTCAAAGAATTTAAACGGGGTTCCTATATAATCCTTTTCATTATCTGTGCCATCAACACTTAATCGTGTGATTCTCCATAAACATTCTTGTAAAAAGTTCTCAATGCGCTCTTTGGTATGATCTACTATAACATCGCAGTTTTTCTTTAAGATAATTCTGTTTCCGCCTTCTTGATACAGTTTAATCGTACCATACTCGATGTCATAAACAAACCACTCTAGGGTAAAGTCTACCAGAGTATCAAACTCTAATTTAATTAATGCCCCTCTATCTGTTACTCGTGTACTCCAGGTACCTGTTAACAAATCACCATTTCTGGCACGTACTTTAACCACACCATCTTCCTTAAATTGAATCGCATATTCGCGGTATTCCTCATTTAAATTATCTTCATTTCTTTTAAACTCATGAACAACCCAAGGGCAGATCTGTAAATACTCATCTAAACGTTCTTTTGTAAAATCGTCATCACCATAATCATTATCATCATCTTCATCACAGGCATCTTTGGCGTCTTCAATAGTATTTTGTAATTCTTCATTATTATTAACAACTTTTTCACTACCATCAGCTAAAACCATAGTTACCGGAAAGTTAAGGCTTGCTAAAAACTCCGAATTTTTTACACGCTTAATAAACTTATATAATTCTCTATCATTTTCAACCGAGATGACATCGATTACTTCGAATTCACCATTATAAATAGAAAATGAAATTGGGTATTTGAAATCAATACATTCTATATCTTCATCTTCCTCGTTCTCTCCTTTACAATCATCAACGAATTCTTTTAATTCATTGGCATTATTAATTACGATATCATCATGATTTTCTGTAATAATTGTAATCGGAAATATAATTTCCAGGTGGTCATCGTCTTCTTCAAATTCGTTAAAAATAGCTTCAATAACTTTGTAATCTTCTTTAGAATCGATGGTAATCTCCAATCCATTAACAACAACCGTAACCGGTAATTCTATAGATAAACAACTGGCTTTATCAATAATGTTGTCAAAAGACCCATCCATTCTTGCGGCAGAGCTAATTAAAGAGGTTAAAGGAGAATCAGCAACGAGTGCTTCTGTTTCATTAGGATCGGTTACCTCCACAATTTCTTCCTGACAAGACGTCAACATTAAAAGGGCAAAAAAAGGTAATAGCAATAATGATTTCATTTTAGTTTTCATGATATTTAAATTTGGGTTAAACATGGCATTTTTATTATAAAACAGCGCAACATTAAAAATTCCTACCCTAGTTTTGAAAAAAAAAATTAAAAACTTCAAATTCCAAATTCCAAAAAGCCTTATTTTAGTCATTCCAACTGCCTATACTATATGGAGAAACAATTACATGATAATATTTGTGAAGAGCGGCTTTTTTCTTCCATCTTCAATAAACATTCTAAAGACTTACATAACTTCTTATACTATAAGTTTGGGGACATGCTAAATCCAAAAGACAAAGTACAGGAAGCTTTTGTTAAATTATGGCAGAACTGTGCTAAAATTGCACCGGAAAAGGCTAAAAGTTTTGTGTTCACCACAGCCAATAATTTAATGTTAAACGAGGTTGCTCATCAAAAAGTGGTTTTAAAGCATCAGCAAACCAAACCCAAAATGCATACTAATGAAAGTCCTGAATTTTTAATGCAGGAGAATGAATATAGAGATAAATTACAAAAAGCACTCGCTAATTTGACCGAAGCACAACGTGTAGCTTTTATGATGAACAGAGTTGAAGGAAAGCGCTTTAAAGAAATTGCAGAACTTTTGGGTATATCGACTAAGGCGGTTGAAAAACGTATTTATGGTGCGCTAAAGAAATTGCGGGAAGATATTAAGGAGTTATAGCCATTGATTATTGGTTATTGATTATTGGTTATTGATTATTGGTTATTGATTATTGGTTATTGGTTATTGGTTATTGGTTATTGAAAACTACTTTTTTAGAATTAGAATTTGAAGTTTTTAATTTTTTTTCGGAAAGGGGGTAGGAAAAAATAAAAGTGAACTGTTATATAGTTGTATAAGAATTATGGACAAAGAAATTTTAATATCGAAATGGTTGGATAACAACCTGAATGATCAGGAACTTGAAGCATTTAAAAAGCTTGAAGACTATGATGATTTAGTGAAGCTAAACACTAGTCTTCAAACTTTTAAAGTTGGTGATTACGATACTTCTAAAGAACTGGAAAGCGTATTATCTACTATTAAGGCTTCAAAAGGACATACATCATGGTTTAAACCTTTGATGCGTGTTGCTGCAATACTTGCCATTTGCTTTAGTCTGTATTATTACACAACGACTTTGGATACGACTATAACTACCGAGTTTGCTCAAAAAACGACTGTAGTATTACCAGATGCTTCCAGTGTATCACTAAATGCTAAATCGTTAATAGTATTCAATAAAAATTCATGGAAACAAGAACGGGATGTGGAACTAACAGGCGAAGCTTTTTTTAAGGTTGCTAAAGGATCAACGTTCAACGTTATAACAAAATCAGGAACCGTTACGGTTTATGGTACTCAATTTAATGTAAAACAACGGGACAATTATTTTGAGGTTATTTGCTACGAAGGATTAGTGGGCGTTACTTTTAATTCTCAAGAGACAAAATTAAAAGCTGGAGACAGTTTTTTAATTATGGATGGGAAACAAATTGCTAAAGAAAAAGAAAATCGCTTATCCCCTTCGTGGCTTAATAACGAAAGCCATTTTAAAAGCTTACCCTTCAAAGAAGTTATAGCAGAGTTTGAAAGACAATATAATGTAACTTTTAAAACAAATGATATTGACATTGAACAATTATTTACGGGCAGCTTTTCACATGATAGCATAGATGTTGCATTAAAAAATATTAGCTTACCTTTAGGTGCAACCTATGTTAAAACTAACAATACCATTACCCTAAAGCGTGAATAGAAAAGGTATACTTTTTCTTTTTGTTATATTGTCTTTTTTGAATTTTACGCCATTAATCTCTCAAAACATTCAAAAAGAAAAGCAACCACTTGTCTCGGTTTTAAAAATTCTTGAGGCCCGATACAATATAGTATTCTCGTATATAGACTCAAATATTAAAGGTAAAAAGGTTACACTTCCAAAAGAAAATATGGCATTGGCTGAAGCTCTAAAGGTTCTTGAAACCGACACCAAGCTGGATTTTCAACTTCTGGATAACCGCTTTGTAGTTATTAGTCTTAAAAAAGCTAAAAGAAGATTGTATCGAACGCATCGATTAGAAGAAGTTATTATTACCAATTATTTAACTTCAGGTCTAACGAAATTGAATGATGGTACATTAACACTTAAACCGGACACCTTTGGTATTTTACCTGGTCTAATAGAACCGGATGTTCTACAAACCATTCAGGCCTTACCTGGGATTATGAGTTTGGATGAAACCGTGTCTAATATTAATGTTAGAGGTGGCACACACGATCAAAACTTATTGCTTTGGGATGGCATAAAAATGTACCAATCGGGTCACTTTTTCGGTTTAATTTCTGCGTTCAATCCATATATTACCGAGCAAATTAATGTATTTAAAAATGGGACTCGCGCTAAATACGGTGATGGCATTTCCAGCATTATTGATATTGAGCTGCCAAACGATATAGACCATGCGTTTAAAGCCGGTGGAGGTTTTAATATGATTAATGCCGATGTCTTTGCTAAAATCCCACTATCGCATAATACCGAATTACAGTTGTCTACACGTCGGTCTGTTACAGATCTTATAACGACACCAACTTATGACCAGTACTTTAAACGTGTATTTCAAGATTCAGATTTAACGAATTTTGGGCAGAACGACAATACCATTGACAAAATGGAAGATTTTTACTTTTACGATATCACAGCAAAGTTTTTATATAATATTACTGAAAAAGATAAAATCCGACTTCATTTTTTAAACCTAAACAATAAGCTTAATTATCAAGAGCAATCAAGAATTAATGATGTAAGCGAAGCGTTAAACAGTAAACTATCACAACAAAACACAGCAATTGGGCTCACCTATATTCGAGATTGGAATCGCAACCTATCCACATCTGTGCTAGTTTATCAGTCTCAATATGACCTGGACGCTACCAATTTCGACATTACAAACAATCAACGGTTAATTCAAGAAAACAAGGTTGTCGACGGCTCGCTCAAACTAGATATAGATTACACTTTTGACGATAATTTTAAGTTGAACACCGGGTATCAATTTTCTGAAGTGGGTATGAGTAACCTTGAAGATGTTAACAATCCTGTTTTCAGAAGTTATATTAAGGAAGTCATTAGAAGTCACGCCATATATACCGAAGGTTCATTCTTATCGAATAATGCCCGAACAAACATAAAATTTGGTAATCGCATAAACCATTTTGAAAAATTTAAACGATCACTTTTTGAACCCCGTTTAAGTTTTAGTCAGCGCTTTTTAAAAACCTTTAGATTTGAATTACTAGGAGAACTTAAAAGTCAAACATCATCACAAATCATCGATCTGCAAAACGATTTTTTAGGGATTGAAAAGCGGCGATGGGTATTGGCTAATAATGAAGATATTCCTATTGTAAAAAGCAAGCAAATTTCCGGAGGTATTCATTATAATAAAAATAAACTCTTGATCACGGCCGAAGGTTATATAAAAAAAGTCAATGGTATTACGACAAGAAGTCAAGGTTTTCAAAATCAGTTTCAATTTGTAAAAGCCATTGGGAGTTATAAAATAAAAGGTATTGATTTATTAATAAACAAGCAATTTAATGATATTGTTAGCACTTGGTTTAGTTATTCCTATAGCAAAAACGACTATACATTCCCAAGTTTGAATAATGGCCAACCTTTTCCTAATAATGCCGATACCAGACATGCGTTTTCATTGTCCGGGATCTACACTTATAACGACGTTAAATTGGCATTGGGTTTAAATTGGCATTCCGGAAAACCTACAACCAACCCTATTGACATAGCGGATGGTTTTTTCGGCACTATAAATTACGAAGCCCCAAACAGTAGTAATTTGAAAGACTATTTGCGCACAGATTGTTCGCTAACTTATGATTTTGATATCTCTAAAACAGCGCGTGCTACTTTTGGAGCCTCTGTATGGAATGTTCTCAACAAGAAGAACATCATTAATACCTATTACACTGTAGTTGAAGATGAAGATGGGAATAACGATATTAGTAAGATTGAGAATCAGTCTTTAGGAATCACGCCGAATATCAGTTTGAGGGTTAATTTTTAACAATATTAAACTTAATCGGTATTTATCAGCCTAACAGACTGAATTTCAACGAATATCCTACTCAAAAATTGGTTTATTGACCTGTTTTTGTTAAAATTCGGGTAGAAACTGTGAAAATTTGTATGAACTAAGGTTTCTAAGACACATTATTCCAGTCAAAAAGAGTTATATGGCATCACTAAATCCTCTTAATACAAATTTAGATCTGCGTAAGGCGAAGCACTTACTTAGAAGATCTTCTTTTAACTATACCAAGGAGCAGCTGGAATTGTTTGTTGGCATGACCGCTACCGACGCGGTAAATAGTTTAACGTCAAATGTCCCTTATGTTTTAGCAGAACCGTACGATCCACTTCCAATAGAAGCTCCCGATGGTTTTTGGAATTCATCTACCGAACACCCAAATACTTTTAACGGTCAAACAAGGAAAAGGTCTCATATTACAGCCTGGTGGTGGCACAATGCGTTAAACCAAGTAAGCTTAAAGTATAAACTATCATTCTTTCTGCACACTAGTTTTACTGTTGGTAAAGATAGTGGCGTTGGTTTATCTCCTTTTTTCTTTGACCATTTACGCCTTTTGGACTTTTATGCACTAGGAAATCTGAAAGAATTGGCAAAAAAAATAACTGTTGACAATTGCATGCTTGACTATTTAAATAACACTCAAAACAACAAAAACAATCCTAACGAGAATTATGCCAGAGAATATCTGGAACTTTTTACCATTCTAAAAGGAGAACAGATAGGTGAAGGTAATTACACGAACTATACAGAAGTTGACATTCAACAAGCAGCAAAAGTATTTTCCGGGTTTAAAAAACAATGGGACAGAAATGGTAATATAGATAGCGATACCGGTTTACCAACTGGCTTTATTAATGTTAATCAGCATGATTCTAATAACAAAACCTTTTCCAGTGCCTTTAACAATCAAGTTATCACTGGGAGAGATACTGCTGAAACGATATTTGAAGAATTAGATGATTTTGTTGAAATGGTATTTGCTCAAGAAGAAACAGCCAAAGCCTATTGCAGAAAACTATACAGATATTTTGTGAAAAGCGATATTTCATCAACCGTTGAAACCGACATCATTACACCATTATCTCAGATAATGATAAATAACGATTACGACATTTTGCCGGTTATAACCACACTTCTTTCAAGCGAACATTTTTATGATGAAGATGATAGTGACCCTACCGACAATATTATTGGTGCCATTATTAAAAGTCCATTACAATTACTCTCAGAAGTGTTCTCTATGTTTAATGTTCGATACCCGGACCCGGAAACAGAGCAACTTTATTTTTATAGAAATTTTTTCCAATGGTATATACACGGCACCTACTTTAAGGCTGCCGGAATGGAGTTTTTCAATCCAGATTCAGTAGCTGGTTATCCGGCCTATTATCAAGAACCTGGTTTTGATAAAAACTGGTTTTCATCCAATACCATTATTGGCAGATATACGCTTGTGAAAAGTTTACTAACCCTCAATTATATCCATACCGAACTTGATACCGTCTCATTTGTTGAAAATAAAATTGAAGCTGATATAGCAAAGGACCCTGGCAGCTTAGTGTCTGAAATCTCAAATTTATTGTTTCCTGAGAATATTGATTCAGACAGAGTCAATTACTTCAAAACATTTTTAATAGAAGATTCTGATGACTATTATTGGACAGGGGCTTGGTTACAGTACATTAACACCCACAGCGAAAATGACAAAACCACTGTTAAAACCAGGCTAGATTCTTTAATTTCAGCTATGATCAATGCAGCCGAATTCCAATTAATGTAAGACACGATGAAATGAGTAATTATATAATATGTTGATATTAACCAAAACATTGAATGGAGAATTACATCTGACCTTATTAATAAAATAAAAACGAACAGATGAAACGAAGAAACTTTATAAAACTTTCTGCATCGGCTTCAGTTATTGGATTAACTCCTTTTCAAATTCAAGCTGCATTAAAGTCCTTTACACCTTACTTTGAGTGCCCGGGTATTTCTGGAAGAAAACTGGTTCTTATTAATTTGGCCGGAGCTAATGATGGTTTAAACACTTTGATTCCGCTAAATCAATACGACATTTATAGCACGTTAAGACCAAGCATAAAAGTACCTGAAAGTGGAACATCTAAATATATAACATTAGATAAGACCTTACCGGACAATCAACAAATTGGATTAAACCCGGCATTATCTAGTTTTAAATCACTTTATGATAAGGGTGTTTTAAGAATTATTCAAGCTGTTGGTTACCCATCTCAAAACAAGAGTCATTTTAAATCTACCGATTTATATTTTACAGGAAACGATGGGAAAAGTCTTTTAAATGGTGTTGACACCGGTTGGATGGGGCGTTTTATGGAGCAATATTATTCCGACTTAATTATAGAGCGTTTTCCCTTAGCCGTAGAAATTGGATCAAACAAAACCTCTTTGGGGTTTCATGCTGAAGAAGCTCATGGACTGTCTTTAAACATTACAGGTCAGGACCCTGCCGGGTTTTACAATGTATTAAATGGCTTAGGTGGCGAACCTCCTAGTAATATCCCGGATTCAGATTATGGTAAACAATTAGAGTTTATTAACAACACAGATGCCTTATCAAACACTTATGCTCAATCTATTTCTTCTGCATTCAGTTCAGGAAAAAATGATACCACCTATCCCGATACGGATTTAGCAGATCAACTCAAAACCGTAGCTCGATTAATAAGTGGTGATCTAGGTTCTAAAATTTATATGGTAAGAATTTCTGGTTTTGATACGCATAATGCACAAGTGCAAGGCTCTGGTGATGTTTTAGGCAAACATCATGAATTACTAACAGAGCTTTCTGAAAGTATGGAAGCGTTTTACAATGATTTAGAGCGTCAGAATTTAGGCGATGATGTCGTTGGGGTAACATTCTCTGAATTTGGTAGAAAAGCAGCCGAAAATGGCAATTTAGGTACAGACCATGGAGAAATTGCACCAATGTTTGTTTTTGGAAAACCTATCGATGGTGGAATGACCGGAACCAACCCAAATCTGCTCGAAGCAGATGAAAATAATAACTGGCAAATACAAACGGTTCAATATGATTATAGACAAACTTTTGCCACTTTATTACAGAATTTTTTAGGCGCAGACCATAATATTATAGATAACACCTTCTTTAATCACTCCTTGAATGACAGTTTTGCTAACTTAAAAATTGAAGACATTTTAAAAAGCGAATTTGACATTTCTAAAGATTGCATAGCCAGTAATACTAATCCGGGTAGTGAAAATAGGCAATGGTTAGTCTATCCAAATCCGTTTAGAGGCACTCTGAATTTTTCAAGTATAGATAATTTTGAGACTATCACTTATAGTATTTATAACAGCTCTGGTGTCCTACTTATAAACAGCACAGATATTTTAGACAACGGAAACTTAAGCCTTAACTTAAATTACCTTAGGAACGGTGTTTAAATTGTCGCCGTTAAGAAGGTCGATAACCAAAAAGAAATTCATAAGGTCATTAAAATCTAAATTTAAATAATCACTATATTTGGATTATGCTATTCGTTAAAAACATACAGAAATTTTTGGCTAGTGTTGTATTATTAACAACACTGATGTCATTTTCCGGATTTAACTATATAGCAGAATCCGTTCAAATTGCCCAAACGGAGGTTTTAACACATGGACATACTTACGATTATTCTAAGATAAAGGTTTATCAAAGTCCAAAGAAGATACTTAAAAAAATAACCTACAACCAATACACGCTTTTTAGTTTTAAATCATTGTTAAGAACTTATAACTTCGGTTTTAATATCCATTTTAAAACTCAAAAGGAAACTGCGCTACAATTCATAAAGTTCAATACTATACTTGAACAAAACCTTATTGCCAGTACACTTTCAAAAAATACACCTTCTTTTTTAACAAATTAGATTACCGTTAACAAGCCAGATTCTTGGCAACAACACAAAATCTTTTAATTTAAGTAACACCGGCGCATTGGTGTTACCCCAATTTGTTAAAACAAGATGAATTTCAAAAGAATAATGAGGCTAGTAGCACTTGCAATCCTAATAGCATTAGCCTCTTTTTTACCCGTTCCAATAACTTTTTTCAGAAAAGACAATTTGCCGAAACACCCTATTGAAATGGTAGACACCAAAGAAGATGACAGAGAAAAAGATGATATTAAAGAGCTATTTTAACCTCAAAGTCAGCTTTTAATTTTCATTGTTAAAACTCTTAAATAATCATTAAACATTTTGTAGATTATTGTATTTTTAGTAACTTAAAAAGTTATAACGAATAACCAAAAAATTTCAATGATGAAAGCTCAATACGGATTAAAAAAAGGAGCATTCTATAGTTTTATGTTCATATTGTTTGTAGGTTACACTACTATAGCTCAAAATGATATTGAGAACAAAAAAGAAACTCCAGAAAGCTATGAACAAAATGCCGAATTTAAAGGTATCGTTAGAGATATAACAAACAATAAGCCTTTAGCTTATGTTGATATACATGTTAGCGAAACTAATATCGGTACCATAACAAATGCTGAAGGCGAATTTCTTTTAAAAGTTCCAAGCTCTCATTTGAACAAAAGTGTAGTCATATCTATACTTGGTTATAAAAAGAAAGAGGTATTACTTTCTGAATTTAAAAAAGGAATTACAAAAATTGATTTAGAAGTTTCGGTTATCGAGTTAAGTGATATCAATATTTATAGTCCAAAGGACGTGATATCAATAGTAAAAGCAATGTTGAATAATAAGGGTAAGTATAATTTCGACGATCAAACCATAATGACCGCTTTTTATAGAGAGACCATAAAAAAAAGACGGAAAAATGCATCCTTATCTGAAGCCGTTGTACAAATACACAAACAACCCAAAAAAAGTTTAAGACGTGATGCCATAGAGTTAATAAAATCCAGAAAAAACACGAATTATTCCAGACTGGATACTATTGCTCTGAAACTTCAAGGCGGTCCTTTTAGTAATTTACATACCGATATCATCAAATACCCTGAGTATATTTTTTCTGATGAAGATCTTGAATATTATGATTTTAGCTTTGATCAATCCACCCAAATAAACAAAAACCTCGTTTACGTTATAAGTTTTAAGCAAAAGGAAAATGTAATTACACCTCTTTATTATGGTAAGCTTTATATAGATGCAAAAACGTTGGCTTTAACCAGTGCTACTTTCAGTTTAAACGTGGAAAATAAAGAATTAACCAGCAAAATGTATGTGCGTAAAAAACCGAGGAAAGTTGATGTATACCCTATCGAAGCCACATATAAAGTAAATTATAGAACTCAAAATGGAAAATGGCACTATGCTTACAGCAATATTCTGTTATCCTTTAAAGTGAATTGGAAAGGAAAACTTTTTAATAATGTTTACACATTAAACAGTGAAATGGCAGTGACAGACTGGAAACTCAACACTTCTGAAATTGTAAGAAACAAAAGCAACATGCTACGTCAAACTACGATTTTAATTGATGAAACCTCAGGTTTTGCCGACCCCGAATTTTGGGGTGAGTATAATATTATTGAACCCGAAAAATCTATTGAGAGTGCCATCAGAAAAATTCAACGGCAATTAAAGCGAACCTAAAATAAGAATAAAAAAAAATCCTGACACATCCGTCAGGATTTTTTATGATTCCTAAACACAAATCGCCAAGCATAAAGTATAATATAACTATAAATGTTTGTGCAAAAAACACTTTACTAATTTTTTCGCAAAGAGCGTAAATGCTATAAATTAAGTAAATTAGCCATTTATCAATATCTAATCTATATGAATCCATTTGTCACGCGCTTTATGTCTATAGCTTATTTCGTAATCTCACTTAGCTTGGGTGCGCAAACGTTTCAGTCTCCATCTGATTTTTTAGGTTATAACTTAGGCTCTCAGTTTTCAAGACACCACCAGGTCGTTGACTATTTTAAACATGTATCAAAGGAATTTCCAAATCAGGTGAAACTTCAGAAATATGGACAAACAAACGAACGAAGGTCACTATATGTAGCCTATGTAAGCTCTGAAGAGAATATTCTTAATTTAGAAACCATTCGGCAGAATAACCTCAAAAACACCGGAATACTTAATGGTTCTCCAACAAATTCAGATATCGCTATTGTTTGGTTGAGCTATAATGTACATGGCAATGAAGCATCCAGTTCTGAGGCATCCATGGAAACGATTTACAAACTTTTAACCGAAAAACAAGCATGGTTAAAGAATACTGTAATCATAATAGATCCCTGTTTGAATCCTGATGGTCGTGATCGTTATGTCAATTGGTTTAATGAAACAGCGAGCAGCCCTTACAATATTGATCAGCAAGCTAGCGAACACCATGAACCATGGCCCGGTGGAAGACCAAATCACTATCTTTTCGATTTAAACAGAGATTGGACCTGGGCAACTCAAGTCGAATCAGCATCCCGTTTAAAAATATATAATAAATGGCTACCACATATTCATGTAGATTTTCATGAACAAGGTATTAACGAACCTTACTATTTTGCTCCGGCGGCAGAACCTTTTCATGAAATAATTTCAGATTGGCAACGCGATTTTCAAACACAAATTGGAAAAAACCATGCTAAATATTTCGATGCGGCGGGCTGGTTATATTTTACCCGAGAGCGTTTTGACTTGCTGTATCCCAGTTATGGAGATACCTATCCTACTTATTTGGGTGCCATCGGAATGACTTATGAACAAGCCGGTCACGGACGCGCCGGATTAGGTGTTTTGAATGATGAAGCTCATATTTTAACCCTGGTTGATCGCATTGCGCACCACACAACAACGGGTTTATCTACAGTAGAGATAGCTTCAAAAAATGCTAAAAAAATCAATGATGAATTTAAAAAATTCTTTGATAATTCAGTCCTGAAATATAAAAGCTATGTGATGCAAGGTGACACTGATAAAATTGAATCTTTAAAGAAATTATTAGACAAACACGATATCACCTATGGCAGTGCATCATTAGGAAATGTGAGTGGTTATAATTACTGGAGCAACTCAGCAGGAAAACTAAAAACAACACCTAAAGATATAGTCGTTAATACCAACCAACCAAAAGGAAAAATGGTAAAAGCGCTTTTTGAACCTAAAACCAAATTAAGCGATTCTCTTACCTACGACATCACTGCTTGGAGCATTCCCTACGCTTACGGATTAAAAACAATTGCAAGCGAGAAATTAATAAAAACGAATACGCCTGATCCTCATATTATCAATAACGAGGTAAATAAAACCGCCACCGGGTATATCATAGACTGGGATCATCTTGAGGACGCAAGGTTTTTAGTCGATCTGCTAAAACAGAACATCAAAGTTCGATTTACAGAAAAGCCAATAAAAACTGAAGGTAGAGTTTTTAACAGAGGCTCCCTAATTGTTGTTAGGGGAGACAACAAAAGGCTCGTTGATTTTGATAATATCATAGTAAATACTGCAGATAAATACAACCGCATTATTAACCCGGTTCAATCAGGTTTCTCTATAAGCGGTCCGGACTTTGGCTCCCCTGATATTAAACTGATTAACAAACAAAAAATAGCAATACTCTCTGGTAAAAACACCTCTTCACTTAATTACGGCGCCTTATGGCATTTTTTCGAGAAACAATTAAATTACCCCGTGACTTCCATAAATACTGAAAATTTTACAAAAACAGATTTAAACAAATATCATATTCTCATTATTCCCGATGGAAAATACAAAAGCACTTTGAACGATAAAACTCTGGAGATAATTAGATCGTGGGTTGCAAAGGGTGGAAAGGTTATCGCCATACGGGATGCTTTAAATGCTTTTGCAGGTAAAAAAGGGTATCAGTTAAAAAAGAATGACACAGGTAAAAAAGAAAAAGATACCAGCAACTTAATCCCTTATGCAAACAGAGAACGCGAAAATATAAAGAATACCATATCGGGTGCTATTTTTAAAACAAAAATAGATAACACCCATCCCATGGCTTTCGGATATGATGACATCTACTTTTCACTCAAACTGGGCAGTAACGCCTTTACAGTTTTAGGAGGTAAAAATTATAATGTGGCATATTTAGGAAACACTCCGGAGAGCGTTTCCGGCTTTGCAGGAAGTAAGGCTATAAGAAAATTAAATAACACGCTTATTTTTGGAGAAGAGCGTATTGGAAAAGGCAGTATGATTTATATGGTGGACGACGTTATGTTTCGAAGCTTTTGGGAAAATGGCAAACTCTTTTTAGTCAATGCCATATTCTTCGTAAATAATAATACCGTCGAACTATAAAGATCACTTAGCGTACAATGAATATTTAAAGATTAAACGCAAATTGTTTAATTCTTTTCACCGAATAATAATGAACACTTTAAACCAGGCATTTTTGCAGATTGATTTTAATCTAACTTTAGAACTAGTGCTTAATATACAATTGATATTCAAAGTTTAAACATAAATTGTTTAAATTCTTTCACTGAATAAAAGTAAACACCTTTAACAAAATATTTTTATTACTTTACAAAGCTAAGGTTGATTTTAATCAGTCTTGAAGTTTGTTTTAGTTGCAATAAGATAACATTTTTCAGGAGCATTATATAAGTTAACCGCTCGATACGATAATCTGTTTTTTAAGTTAGCGTGAGATGAAACAAAAAGTAATAATTGTTCTTATTTTAATAGGATTAACAAGTCTAATTTATGCCACCAAAAAGGGTCTTTTTGGCAAGGCTAATGATAGCTATTCCAAGCTAGAACTCCCGGAAGTAGTAGACTACAATTTTCATATAAAACCAATTCTCTCCGATAATTGCTATACCTGTCATGGCCCGGATGCCAATAAAAGAAAAGCAGGCTTACAATTGGATATTAAAGAAGGGCTTTTTGGAGAACTCCCTGAAAACCCCGGAAAGTTCTCGGTAGTTCCAAATAATACTTCAAAAAGCACCATCTATAAACACATTACTTCGGATAACCCGGATGAAATAATGCCTCCTCCCGATTCAAAATTGCAGTTGAACAGTTATGAAAAAAAACTAATTAAAAAGTGGATTAGTCAAGGAGCTCCCTATGAAAAACATTGGGCGTTCATTCCTCCTGAAAAAGACGAGTTACCTCAAAATAACTTTAAAGCATGGGAACAAAATGAAATCGATGCTTTCGTCCTTCAGAAAATCGAAGATAACGGGCTTGAACCTTCAAAAAAGGCTGAAAGAAACACTTTAATACGGCGTATTAGCTTAGATTTAACCGGGCTTCCACCTAAACCAGAGCACCTGGAAAAGCTAACCAACGACCTATCTAACGAAAGTATTGAAAAGGTTATTGATGAATTTTTTGCCTTACCCAGTTATGGTGAAAGAATGGCTCAAAGCTGGCTGGATGTGGCTCGATACGCTGATTCTCATGGCTATCAAGACGATAGTTATAGAACCATGTGGCCTTGGCGAGATTGGGTAATTCACGCCTTTAATAAAAATTTACCATACGATGATTTTTTGACTTGGCAATTGGCCGGGGATTTACTACCGGAGGCTACTAAAGAACAAATATTGGCTACCGGATTTAATCGTAATCATCCTATCACACAAGAAGGAGGCGTTATTCAAGAAGAGTATCGCTCTTATTATGTCGTAGACAGGACGAACACACTAGGTAAAGGCATTCTAGGTTTAACCCTGGAATGTGCAAAATGTCACGATCATAAATACGACGCACTTTCTCAAAAGAATTATTTTGAGCTTTATGCCTTTTTTAATCAGGTCAATGAGGTCGGACTTCGAATGGATGCCGTTCAAGCCAAGAACCAAAAATATTTTGCGGATGCGCCATTTTTAAAACTTTCAGACGAACTCATTGAAAACGATTTGCCTTTTGTTAAGAAAAGAAAGGGGGATACCATTAATGTCATGATTATGAATGATTCTGCCCCAAAAGCAACTTATGTATTAAACAGAGGGAATTATGACGACCCTACCGATGAGGTAAAACCTAATACGCCGAATGTTATTTATCCTTTTTCAGAAAAACTTCCTAAAAATCGTTTGGGGTTGGCAAATTGGGTCACCGATGATAATAACCCACTTACAGCCAGAGTTTTTGTTAACCGTATTTGGGGGCTCTTATTTGGAGAAGGACTCGTTGTAACTGCTGAAGATTTTGGTGTTCAAGGGAGTCTTCCCTCACATCCTGAACTATTGGATTGGTTGGCGAAAGATTTTATGGAAAATGACTGGGATATTCAATATTTGTTAAAGAAAATAATGCTATCGGCAACCTATCAACAAAGTTCTGAGGCGACTCCTAAGCTTAAAAAAGCAGATCCGGAAAACAAATTGCTCGCACGAGCTTCACGCTTCAGAATGAGCGGTGAAATGATAAGAGATTATGTGCTCACCACAAGTGGTTTACTCAATCCGGAAATTGGAGGACCGAGCGTTAAACCTTATCAACCGCCTGGTTTATGGGAAGAAACAAACGCTGGTGGTGGTCGGGGAATTTTAACGAAATATGTTCAAGATGAAGGTGATAAATTATACCGTCGTTCTTTATATACACTATGGAAAAGAACTTTACCACCCCCAAACATGACCATATTTGATGCTCCAAATAGAGATTTATGTGAAGTTCGAAGACAAAAAACAAATACACCATTACAGGCGCTTGCCTTGCAAAATGACGAGCAAATGCTAGAAGCTGCCCGTGTATTAGCGCAACAAATGGTTGATAAAAACCAGGACAGCACCCAAATGTTAAATGATGTTTTTCAAAGGATTTTAGTTCGAAAACCGGATGAAAATGAACTCCAGACCTTAAAGCAATATTATTTGGACGCCACAAATATATTTAAGAGTAATACAGAGAATGCGGAAAAATTATTGGCACAGGGAAACTATGAAAAACAAAACACAGATCCCGTTAAGACAGCGGCGCTTATGTTAACGGCTCAAGTGATATATAATCTAGACGAAACCATTACAAAAGAATAAGGCTATGGCAGATAAAAAAAATGCTTCGGAAAATCCATTGAAAATAAATAGACGCCACTTCTTCTCGCAACTCAGTGTCGGTATTGGCTCGTTGGCGTTAGGGTCCTTATTAATTCCGGATTTGTTTAAAGGCAATAGTCCAACATTGGGAGCAAAGCCTTTAGGAATCCCGCATTTTGCACCTAAAGCGAAAAGAATTATCTATTTGTTTCAGGCCGGAGCACCATCGCAGTTAGAAACTTTTGATTATAAACCTACCCTTATTAAACGTATGGGAGAAGACCTTCCGGATTCGATTCGTAATGGTCAACGCCTAACGGGTATGACTTCAGGGCAAGAGAAATTTCCATTGATGCCTTCTGCAGCAAAATTTAAGCAATATGGACAAAGCGGTGCCTGGATTAGTGATTTCTTTCCACATATGGGAAAAATTGCCGACGAACTATGCATTATAAATAGTATGAATACAGATGCCATAAATCATGACCCGGCCATTACCTTTTTCCAGACTGGGACACAACAATCGGGAAGACCAAGTATGGGATCTTGGTTGAGTTACGGATTAGGTAATGAAAACCAAAATTTACCGTCTTTCGTTGTGCTCACTTCCAGAGGAAAAGGAAATAGTCAAGGTTTATATTCTAAATTATGGTCCAGTGGCTTTCTAGACTCTAAACATCAAGGCGTTTTAATGCGCTCCGGTAAAGAACCTGTTTTATATTTGAATGATCCGGATGGTCTGTCCAGATCCGACAAGAGACATTTATTAGACCATGTGTCATCACTTAATAAAATGCACCATGTTGAAACGGGAGACGACGAAATTGAATCTCGCATTGCCCAATATGAAATGGCCTACCGCATGCAGATGTCGGTTCCTGATGTGATGGACATAAAAAAAGAACCAGAATCCATTACTAAATTATACGGCGAAGATGTGCAAGTGGCCGGAACTTTTGCCGCTAACGCCCTTCGCGCTCGAAGACTCGCTGAAAATGGCGTCCGATTTATTCAACTTTATCATCAAGGCTGGGATCAACATGGCAACCTCCCTTCGGAAATGGCAGGACAGGCTAAGGATGTCGATCAAGCCTCTGCAGCACTAATTCTAGATTTAAAACAACGCGGTATGTTAGATGATACCTTAGTTATTTGGGGAGGGGAATTTGGGCGTACCAATTTTTGTCAAGGAAAATTCGATCCAAAAACATTTGGCCGGGATCATCACCCACGAGCGTTTAGTATCTGGATGGCCGGTGGCGGTATAAAACCTGGGATAACCTATGGCCAAACTGATGAGTTTGGATATAATGTGGTCAAAAACCCTGTGCATATGCACGACTTCCATGCCACACTTATGCATACTATGGGTATTGATCATGAGCAACTGACCTACAAATATCAAGGACGACGATTTCGATTAACCGACATTGCAGGTAATGTTATTAATGATATTTTAAGCTAACATGGCCTTTACTATTAAAAAAAGCTGGTCTGACGCACTCGTTTTCGGGCTTTCCGTATTTCTAATCTTCTGTTTAATTTTTGAATCCTATATAGAACTTCCTTCCTTAGTGGGTTGGCTAGGCAACTGGCATCCATTAATACTACACTTCCCCATTGTTTTATTGGTTTTGGCCGTTTATGTGAACTTGGTTAAAAAAAAGATTTCACGCCATCTTCTAACGCTGGCTACTTTAACAGCGTTGATTACTGCCGTAACAGGATTCTTTTTAAGCCTTGGCGCGAACAACAAAGGCGATATCTTATTTTGGCATCAATGGCTAGGTTCCGGACTCGCTTTAATCACGGCCTTATGGTATTGGCTGGATGGCCAGAAATTAGGACAGCATATTCTCGTTAAAATACTTCAAGTTTTAATTGTTGTAGCGACTGTATTCGCAGGACATTATGGTGGTATGATTACACATGGCGAAGATTTTTTAGCGCTTCCTAGTGGTAATAGTCTTGATAAAATCCCAAAAGACCCGATAATTTATGATCATATCATTACCAGGATCGTAGATGAAAAGTGCGCCTCTTGTCACAATCCAAACAAACAAAAAGGGGAATACATCATGACCTCTTTAAAAGATTTAATTAAAGGTGGAAAAACAGGTAAAGCCATCGATTTAGAGCATCCTGACAAAAGCGAATTACTAAGACGCCTGCATTTGCCAAAAGAAGATGAAGAGCACATGCCTCCTTCAGAAAAAAAACAATTGACTAGTATTGAAATTGAATTAATTGAAGAATGGATCCGTCTTGATGCTTCTGATACGCTTAAACTTCATCATTTAAAAAGTGATGAACCACTTGTTGCTTTAGTGAACACATTTATACGACCCGATGCTACAATAACATGGCGTAAACTTCCCGAAGTCGACAATACCATTTTAGAAAATTTGAGTTCAGACTACCTAACGGTTAAGCGACTTGCAAATGGTACGGATGCCTTGAGTTTAAATATGTATGCGCCTCCCCAGTATTCAGAACATATGATAACAGGTTTAACTCCAATCGCACAAAACATTATAGAACTGGATCTTAGCGGACTTCCTATTGCAGAAAAAGAGATGGCTTTCATCGGGACTTGTATAAATCTTGAAAAGTTAGAAATTGATCGAACTCAAGTTAATGATTCTACGGTGACACAACTAAAAGCCCTGAATAAACTCAAAATATTAAAGATTTTTGACACTGCCATTTCAGATACTTCTATTGCCGTTTTTAAGGACCTCCAAAGCTTAGAAAAAATATTTATTAAAGACACACGTATCACTAATCAAGGCGTTCTGGAATTGCAAAATACCAGACCTTCTCTAAATATTACCTATACTATAGATGAAGAACTTGTTTCTTACTTTATAAAGGATTCAGTTTCAGAAGTGATTTCGGAAAAAAAATAATTTCACATTTATTGATCCATCAATATTTCAATCTTCAATAAATTGAAAACGCAATGAATCAGTTTCGTTTTCGGTTTCAAAAAAATTAAAGGATTTAGGTATTCTTTATGTTTTTTTCAAAAAAACCAAGGATTTCTGTGACAACCGTAAAAAGGTCAATAACGGCTATTGAATAATAGATATTTCAATGAATTAACTATCCTTATTCCCTATCTTCTGCCCCTTAAACACTAAAAAAACATATTTAAAAAGTAATTTATGGAACCGGCAACGAACATCATACTAGAACAAACAGAGCTCATTTCGGCTATTGATACCGTATGGGTCGCCATATGTGCAGCAATTATATTTCTCATGGAAGGCGGATTTGCCTTACTGGAAGCAGGATTTGTGAGATCAAAGAATGCCATGAGCATTATAGCAAAAGTTATCATAGATATTACCTTTGGTGGAATAGCCTTCTACATCGTTGGTTTCGGTATTGCTTATAGTGCCTCAAATGGATGGTTTGCTTTCGATACCGGAATAACTAACGCGGATTTAGGTCTGGGACTTACAGTTTCAAATAAACTTTTTTGGTTTATTCAGTTAGGGTTTGCTATTGCTGCAATTTCCATCGTTTCCGGTGCCGTCGCGGAACGCATGAAAGTTTGGTCTTATGCCTTATATGTTGTCTTATTTTGCGCAATTATGTATCCATTGGTAGCCAATTGGGTTTGGAATCCCAACGGATGGTTGGCACTTCGCGGGTTTAACGATTTTGCAGGATCTGCAGCTGTTCATGCTATGGGTGGCTTCGCTGCTTTGGCTGCGGCCATTGTATTGGGTCCACGTATTGGAAAATACGACCAGAATGGAAATCCAGTGGCCATTCCGGGCCATAATCTGCCTCTTGCTGCGATAGGCGGTTTTATACTTTGGTTTGGTTGGTTTGGGTTTAATCCTGGATCTACTCTTGGTGCTGTTGGTAATTGGGAACTTATAGGTACCGTTGCCACTAACACATTTTTAGCATCTGCTGCCGGAGGTATTTCAACCATTGTTTATACCTACTTTAAATATGGGCAGATTGATATCACCATGACCATTAATGGTGTACTGGCGGGGTTAGTAGCCGTAACAGCCGGTTGTAATGTTTTAGAACCGGGTTCTGCAATAATTATTGGACTTATTGCCGGAACCTTGGTAGACATCGCGGTAATTTATATAGATAAAATAAGAATCGATGACCCTGTAGGTGCCATTGCCGTACATGGTGTAAATGGTTTATTTGGAACCATTGCCGTGGGTTTATTTGCTGCGGAAGATGGGTTGTTTTTCGGCGGAGGAATAGATTTGTTAACCACTCAAGCTTTAGGTGTTTTAGTAATCGGTTCGTTTTCTTTTATAATCACCTTTGTGATTATGAAAATTATGAAGAAAACTATTGGTATTCGTGTAAATCGTTCGGAAGAACGTGCAGGAATTGATGCTGTCTCATTTGGAGCAGAAGCTTATACCACTTTCGAATAATTTATTACATTAGAATTCAAAATCAATACCATGAAAAAAGTAGAAGCCATTATAAGACCCTCAAAACTAAAAGCCGTACAACGCGGATTAAAAGAAGCAGATATTCCCTGCATCACCGTTGTTCCGGTTAAAGGCACCGGATTACAAAAAAGCTATTCCGAACGCTATCGCGGTACCGAGCAATCTATGATTTTACAAAGCAAGGTTATGATTATTTGCGTTGTGAGCGACAAACACCTGGAAAAATGTATCAATGTGATTCAAGACAATGCTTCGGAAAACCAGATAGGTGATGGTAAAATATTTATTTATCATGTTGAGGATGCTATTCGTCTGAGCTCCGGGGTACGAGGTCATGATGCCATAATTTAATGTTAATAAATGGCACAGTAATTCTAAAAGAATTAGATTTAACCCGTTGTGTCTTTTGGGTTTATTCGTTTAGCTAAATGTCAGTTCAAGTGTCACGCCAGAGTGTGATGCCTGCCTGACGGTAGGCAGGTATCGAGAACAGGTTTAAAGTTGAAAATTTGGTTCCCAACACTAATTTCACTCTAAAAAAGAGTGAAATTCTCCCGAAAGCTTTCGGGAGAAACTGACAAATTTTTATTAAAATACACAACAGGTTAGCTTTAGTTTTTTCAAGTCTAAATCATTAATTCGAAAAATATGATTCAAAAAAGAATATGGGTACTTGCTATTTTACTTATAAACTGTGTTCAATATGGCCATTCACAAATTGAAGAACTTAAAGAATGGCTGGAAACTCCTGAAAATAATAGAATCCCATTAGAAACATTAGGTTTTTCTAAACAGCTATTAACGAAATATCAATCCGATATAGCGACTCAACTTCTATTGGTCGACAAGCAAAGTTTATTGCAGCAGAGCTTCAACGACCAATGGGACAATAGGTTGCTCCAAATTAACGCTCTTAAAATGCCTTTTTATTACCAGATTTTTGGAGACGCTCCAAAAGATGGTCGAAGTCTGTTTATTTCTTTACATGGCGGCGGCGGAGCTCCGGCTTCAGTAAACGATCGACAGTATAATAATCAGAAGCATTTATATGATGCCACCATGAAAGACCTTGAAGGTGTCTATATGGCTCTTAGAGCACCAACAAATACCTGGGATTTATGGCATCAATCCCATATTGACGATTTTTTGAATGTCATTATTCAAATGGCTGTAATTAAAGAACATGTAAACCCAAATAAGGTTTATTTACTTGGCTATTCCGCTGGTGGTGATGGTTTGTTTCAATTGGCTCCAAGAATGGCCGACCGATGGGCTGCCGCCTCTATGATGGCAGGACACCCAGGGGACGCTTCAGCCTTAGGGCTAAGGAATTTGCCTTTTGCCATTCATATGGGTGCTTTAGATAGCGCTTATAAAAGAAATGAATGGGCCAAACATTGGGGTAAAGTCCTTGATAGTTTAAAAAACAATGATCCTGATGGCTACGTTCATGATGTTCAAGTACATGAAGGGTTGGGGCACTGGATGAAACTTAATGATGCTGCAGCATTGCCTTGGATGCAAGGATTTCAACGCAACTCTAAACCTAAAAAAGTGATTTGGGTTCAGGATAACAGACATCATACCAGTTTTTATTGGCTGGGAACACCCGAGGGTAACATCGCTGATTCCGGTAAAATTATTGCTGAATATAACCAAGCCAAAAACGAAATAGAAATCATTGAAAATTATAGTGACATTCTAAAAATATTTCTGGATGATTCTATGTTGGATCTGGATAAACCAATAACCATTAAATATCAAAACGCTACAATTTATCAGGGTACACCCGAAAGGTCTATTTTAAATATTTATAGAACGCTGTCTGAAAAAGGTGATTTAAACCTGGCGTTTCCCTGTTTGGTATCTATAAAAAACAATAAAACGGTAGAATAATTTTTTAATATCAAAGAATGGGCTATACCTTATGAAGACGTCACGACTTCAGCATATAAATCGAAGTCTTCAGCTTCAATAATTTTAACTTTAGCAAATTCTCCGGTTTTCAAATAGGTTTTAGTGGCGTCAATCAGAACTTCGTTATCCACATCGGGAGAGTCAAACTCTGTACGTCCAATAAAGTAATTACCCTCTTTTCGATCGACAACCACCTTAAACTCCTGTCCTATTTTTTGCTGATTCAATTCCCAGGAAATTTGAGACTGAATATCCATGATTTCATTGGCGCGTTCTTGCTTTACATCTTGCGGAACATCATCTTCCAGATTATAAGCGTGTGTGTTTTCTTCGTGTGAGTAGGTAAAACATCCTAAACGCTCAAAACGCATGGATTTCACCCAGGCTTTAAGCGTCTGAAAATCTTCCTCTGTTTCTCCGGGATATCCAACAATTAGCGTGGTTCTAATGGCCATATCTGGAACTTCCGTTCTAAAGGCTTTAAGCAGTTTTGTGGTTTTCTCCTTGGTCGTACCACGGCGCATACTTTTAAGAATGCTATCTGATATGTGCTGCAATGGAATATCTAAGTAGTTACATATTTTAGATTCTCTGTTCATGACATCCAAGACATCCATAGGAAAACCGGTTGGGAAAGCATAATGCAAGCGAATCCATTCGATACCTTCAACTTTAACCAGCGCTTCAAGCAATTCAGCAAGGTTTCTTTTTTTATAAAGATCGAGCCCATAATAGGTTAAATCCTGAGCGATTAAAATAAGCTCTTTGACCCCATTTGCAGCTAATTTTTCGGCTTCAGTTACAATATCTTCAATAGGCGTACTTCTATGCTTTCCTCGCATTAAAGGAATCGCACAAAAGCTGCAAGGCCGGTCGCAACCTTCGGCAATCTTTAAATAGGCATAGTTCTTTGGCGTAGTTGTTAAGCGTTCTCCAATTAACTCGTGCTTATAATCGGCACCCAGAGCTTTCAGTAATCCGGGTAATTCCGTAGTTCCAAAGTATTGGTCCACGTTAGGAATTTCCTTCACTAAATCAGGTTTATAACGTTCACTTAAACAGCCTGTCACAAAAACCTTATCAACATCTCCTTCTTCTTTTTTCTGAACATATTCTAAAATAGTATTAACACTCTCTTCCTTCGCATTATTAATAAAACCACAGGTGTTAATAACGACGATATTACCTTCTTCTTCATGTACAACCTCTTTATTATTAGCTTTGAGCTGTCCCATCAACACTTCACTGTCGTAAACATTTTTACTGCAGCCTAAAGTCACCACATTTATCTTATTCTTTTTAAGAGTCTTTGTACGCATACGTTCTATAATTCTGGGCGCAAAGATACGGAATGATTTATGATTAACACCTCGTATTATGGTCTGTATATTTCCTATTCCCAGCATTACAATGTATCGTTTATTAAACCTTTCTTATATTTATAAGGTCTTAAATTAAAAACCTACTGCTATGAAACATGCATTCTACATATTCTGGATTTTAATGTCATTGTTTAATTGCGCGTCTGAAAACAACCCCATAGATGAAGCACCAATATCTAATGATCTATATTTCCCTCCTATAAATTCGAATAGCTGGCAAGCCCAAACGGTCTCAGAACTGGCATGGAATGAAGCTGCTTTACAACCCCTATTAAACTACGTCGAAAATAAGGGCACCAAAGCTTTTCTCATATTAAAGAACGGCAAAATGGTGGTAGAATGGTATGGCAATGGTGAAGATGCTAATTCCAATTTGCCATGGAATTCTGCCGCCAAAACTTTAGTTGCTTTTACAGCTGGTATTGCGCAAAAGGAAGCATTTTTAAATATCAATGAAGCATCCAACACCTATTTGGAAAGCGGTTGGTCCAACTTAATTTTAGAAGAAGAAACACAAATTACGGTTTGGAACCACCTGACCATGACTACTGGTTTGGATTATACCGTACCTAATTACAATTGTACCGATCCCGAGTGCTTTACCTATATGAATGCCCCAGGAAGTTTCTGGTATTATCACAACGGTGCCTATACGATTATACATGATATTATTGCCAGTGCGGTCAACACAGAATTTAGCAACTATTTTAATACCAAGTTGAGAAATAAAATTGGTATGCAAGGTGTTTGGGTACCTTTTGGATATTATAAATTATACTATAGCAACGCCAGAAGTATGGCAAGATTTGCGCTGTTGAACCTTAATAAAGGGGAATGGGGTGACGATGCTATTCTAGGGGATGCTGACTATTTTGAAGCGATGACAAACACCTCACAAGACTTGAATAAGGCTTATGGCTATTTATGGTGGTTAAACGGAAAAGATAGCTATAGAGGTCCTGGACTAACGTTGGAATTTCAAGGCGAATTAATCCCCAATGCTCCCGATGATTTAATTGCAGGCTTGGGTAAAAATGATCAAAAGATGTATATTGTTCCAAGTCAAAATCTGATTGTAATAAGAATGGGGGATGATGCGGGAGAATCATTATTAGGTCCTTCAAGTTTTGATAATGATCTCTGGGCAGAAATTAATAAATTAATTAACTAGTTAGTTATAATTTGCCGGAAGAATGCGTTTTTTTGAAGCTTGTTCGTAAGCATAGGCCCATTGCAACAAAAATTTCTCCTGAAGACGTCTTGCAATAAAAGTTAGTCCTTTTGGAACACCTTCATCTGTATAACCCATAGGAATCGTAATTGCCGGATATTCTGCCACTGCGGCAAAACCAGCATGGTAATTATTAATGGATAAAAAGCCGTCCAATTGATTGGCATCCATTGGCGCATCAAAAAATAGTTTCCCATTATGATGCAAGGTGTCTTTAATTTTCCTTAGAAATTCATCCGTTTCATTGTCGGCTACAATACCTTCAAACAGCTTTTGTCCGTAAGGCATTATTAGCAAAGTGTCTTTTTTATTAAATTCCACAATATCTTCAACCGTTTTAACCTTTATCTCGTCATCCGTATATTTTGAAAGATATTTTGGTAAGTCTCTTTTCATATCTAAGTTAAGCAATCTTAAAAAGTTTGGAAGACTGATATCCGATTGATCAATTTCAATAATTTCAGCCCCTTGTTGCTTTAAATCGTTAATAGCACGGACATACAAAGCATCTTCCAGTAGTCCTTTTACCACTCCAAAACGTTTTCCTTTCATACCATTTTCGGCTATATTCTCAGTGTAAAACCCTGTTTCCCAAATGGCATAAATAGATTTGTTATCCTCGAGATCTTGTCCGAACATAGCATCGAGCAGTATGGCATTATCTATAACATTTTTTGTCATAGGTCCCGGGGTATCCAAAGTTGATGAAATCGGTACAATGCCGCTTCTACTCAATAAACCAATAGTTGGCTTTAAACCCACAACAGCATTTTGACTTGACGGCGATAAAATAGAACCGGATGTTTCGCTACCCACAGCAGCTACGCAAAAATTAGCAGCTACCGCCACAGCGCTACCCGAGCTTGATCCACCGGTATCAATGACTCTTCGACCGTATGGATTGAGTGTCTGCCCGCCAATGGCACTATATCCACTAGGACAATCACCACAAAAAAAGTACGCCCATTCACTAAGGTTTGCCTTTCCCAAAATCAAGGCACCTTGACGCTTTAATTGAGAGACAATAAAAGCATCTTCAGTTCTATTATGCCGTAAAACAGCTGCCCCAGCAGTCGTAATCATTCCTGAAGTATTAATATTATCTTTTAATAAAACGGGCATTCCAAAAATAAGATGTTTTAGCTTTCTATTCTTTAAATCTATATCTTTTTGCTTAGCCTCCGCTATCACGTCTGAGTTTAACGAAATCACTGAATTTAATGACAATGGATTATCCCTGTCAAACTTTCTAATACGGTATAAATAGAATTTTGTAAGCAATTCATAAGACAGATCTCCCTTTTGAATATGTTCCTGAAGGGTTGGAATATCAGTTTCTAAGATCAAAGGTTTTAAACCCTGATACATGTCTTCTGTAAAATCTTCTAAAGGTTTAATGAAATCCTCCCAAAGTACTTCATTATTAATATACTTCGAATCCAACACCTTAAATTCCCTGAAGTCTTTAGGCGCATGCTCAGAAGTTACTATGGTGTCTTCAACAAGTTCAGAATCGTTATCAGTTGTTTCGGTTTTAGGATTCTTGCAGGCTATTAAAAAAGTGGGAAGAAGAAGAAAAATGTAAAGTCGCATCAATTCGTATTTTGACTAAAAGTACAAATTAATTTCAGGATTTAATTGCGTTCTTCAAAAGGTATGATATCCCCATTTTCAAGGTAGTTTTTTAATCCGTTAAGAAGCATGGCCCAACAAAATGAGGAATGTTTGAAGTGATCATTATCTTCTTTCCAATCGACATGACTAAATTTAAGCAACGTCCCATGTTCTTTAGATTCCAAATCAAAACCAAATGTTGTAGGAAGCCAGTCCTTATCTGATTCCGTCATTTTCAAATGAAAAGACACATTATCTTTTACTTTAGAAACTTTGCAAAACCAATTGTACGGATCGGTAAAATTTAAGTTATATTCTGAACCTAATATAGGACTTCCTGAAGATTTTAGGGTCCACCAATTGTTTAGATGCTCTGGTTTGGATATGGCATCGAAAACGGTTTTGAGAGGGGCTTTTATTGTTAAGTTGTGAAAAATAGAATAGCTCATCATAGTCAAATTATTGAAAAAAGTAAACAAAGAGATTCCCACCTTCACGAGAATGGAAAAATCAACTACTTAAAAAACGAATCCACAAATTCATATTTATTGAATACCTGCAAATCTTCAATACCTTCACCAACACCAATATACTTAACAGGTATTTTAAACTGGTCTGAAATACCAATAACTACCCCGCCTTTTGCAGTTCCATCAAGCTTAGTTACTGCTAATGATGTTACCTCAGTTGCTGCAGTGAATTGTTTGGCTTGTTCAAAGGCGTTTTGCCCTGTTGACCCATCTAACACCAATAGCACATCGTTTGGTGTATCATCAACCACTTTCTGCATCACGCGTTTTACTTTGGTAAGCTCGTTCATCAGGTTCACTTTATTATGCAATCTCCCGGCTGTGTCAATAATAACCACATCGGCATCTTGTGTTACGGCGCTCTCCAAAGTATCGAAAGCCACAGAAGCGGGGTCACTACCCATGGATTGCTTCACCAATGGTACGCCTACCCGATCTGCCCAAACCTGCAATTGATCTATGGCCGCTGCTCTAAAGGTATCCGCAGCACCCAAAACCACTTTTAAGCCCTGATTTTTAAATTGATGTGCCAGTTTCCCAATAGTTGTTGTCTTACCAACACCATTAACTCCAACCACCATAATCACATAAGGCTTCTTGTCTTTAGGAATTGTAAACTCGGTATCTTCGCCTGAATTAGTTTCGCTTAGAAGTCCGGCGATCTCTTCACGAAGTATTTTATTGAGCTCATCGGTTCCTAAATACTTATCTTTAGCTACACGGGCTTCTATCCGATCTATAACTTTTAATGTGGTATTAACGCCTACATCGGATGACACCAAAATTTCCTCCAAATTATCTAAAACCTCATCATCAACTTTAGATTTTCCTGCTACAGCTTTACTTAGTTTACCTAAAAAGCTAGATTTAGATTTTTCCAGTCCTTTATCTAAGGTTTCTTTCTTTTCTGAAGAAAATATTTTTTTAAAAAAACTCATTAAAAAATGTTTATTCGTTTGTTACTAATTTATTTGAAGGCTAAAAACTTCTTAATTAAGGATTGTAGCCCATCAAACACTTTCAAGGTAAATATTGTCAATTTCCTTACCACAGATTTTAAACTGCTAATATGTCAGAAAACCGATCAAATATAAATATAAAAAAGCAGCTTTCTATATAGAAAGCTGCTTTTGAATATGATATAAAGTAAATGCTTATTTCTTACTTAAGAATGCATTTACTTGGTCTGGTGCCATAATTGATTCTACAAACATATAAGCTCCGGTTTTTGGAGATTTAACCATTTTTATAGCTTTGGTTAATCTTTTCGATCCTGTTTGTAATGATGCTACTGATTTCTTTGCCATGACTTATGCTTTATTTGAAGTTTTTAGTAAAACTTCTAATTATTTTATTTCTTTATGAACTGTCATACGTTTTAAGATTGGATTAAATTTCTTTATCTCCATTCTATCCGGTGTATTCTTTTTATTCTTCGTAGTAATGTATCTAGAAGTTCCTGGTTGTCCAGAGGCCTTATGCTCTGTACATTCTAAAATTACTTGTATTCTATTACCTTTCTTTGCCATTTCTTATACTTTTAAATACAGCTATTATTTTAAAAATCCTTTAGATTTCGCATCTTTAATTGCCGCAGAAATACCTATTTTATTAATAGTTTTTAAAGCAGATGTAGAAACCTTTAAAGTTATCCAGCTGTCTTCTTCTGGAATGTAAAAACGTTTCTTTACTAAGTTCGCATTAAATTTGCGCTTAGTTCTATTTAATGCATGAGACACGTTGTTCCCAACCATTGCCTTCTTTCCTGTAAGTTCACAAACTCTTGACATTATTATAACTTTAAATTTTGTTGTTTAAAAACGAGGTGCAAATATACTAAATCTTTAATTTATAGCAACCTAATTTTTATCAATTTTTTAAAATTTCTTTTTGAAGCATTTCTAAGGCTTTATTAACAGCTTTAATTATGACTTTTACCCGATGATTCCCGAAGGCAAATTGTTCTGAAATCACCTTATTTTTGCAAGCGATAGCAATAAATACCGTGCCTACTTCTGCGTCAGATTCCCCTTTGGTTGGCCCGGCATTTCCCGTGGTTGCAATGGCATATTCTGATTTAAACACGCGCAGTGCATTCTTCGCCATAGCTTCAGCAACCTGAGAACTGACTACCGAGTATGAATCAATAATGTCTTTGGAAACACCTAAAACATCAATTTTACTTTGTGTTGCATAAGTTACTACTCCTCCTTTAAAATATGCCGAAGCTCCCGGATTAGTGGTAAACTGTTCTGCTATTTTTCCGCCGGTACAGCTTTCGGCGACAGCAAGTGTCTTTCCCAATTTAACCAATTGTTTTCCAATTAAAGCCCCAATAGGTTCTTCTTCATCTTCGAAGCCAAAAAAAGCATCTTCAATTAAGGGTAGTAATGTTTCTATCTGCTTTTGAACATCCTTGTCGATCTGACTTCTATCAAAACCCTTTGCAGACAACCGTAAACGCACCTTTCCTAAACTTGGCAGGTATGCCAATTTAACATGCTTTGGTAGTGCATCTTCCCAGGCTCCAATCCGCTCTGCTAAAGAACTTTCACCGATACCAAATACCAGTAGCGTTTTATGTAATATATATGGGAATTGAAACTTTCCCTGCAAGCCGGGAAGAACATCCTCTGATATTAGAGCTTTCATTTCATAAGGTACGCCTGGTAACGAAACGAACACCTTTTGCCCCTTTTCCAGCCACATTCCGGGAGCACTACCCAGTTTATTCATTAACACCTTAGCTTTTGAAGGCACCAAAGCTTGATCTTTATTGACCTGTAATAATTCGGTCTTTACAAAGCGCTTCCAAAGTTCTTCTATATTTTGCAAAACGGAAGCATCTCTAACCAAATGGTCTTCAAAGTATTCCGCAATGGTTTTTTTAGTAATATCATCTTTTGTGGGACCCAGACCACCTGTTATGATTACGATATCCACACGGTTTTCAGCGTCTTCTAGCGCTTTGAGTATATGAGCACGTTCATCCTGAACCGATGTAATTTGGTATACGGACACTCCAATTCTGTTAAGCGCTTTAGCTATAAACACAGAATTCGTATCTGTAACCTGACCTATAAGGAGTTCATCCCCAATCGTAATTATTTCGGCAAGCATTATAGGTTGAAGTCTGACTTGATTTCCTCTAATGCCTTATCGACTGCAGAAATAACAATATCCAATTGAGGTTTTATATCCAAATCTGTTTTGGTGAATTTCCCCCAATCTTGGACTTCAATTAAAATATCAAGCACACCTAACTCAAATAAGTCTACCGTAGGCTTCATTTTATGAGCTGCCTGATAGGCCTCTTGATAATTATTCTCAGCTACTGCTTTTTTTAAACGTTCAGCATCTACAGCAACTTCTTCGATAAAAGCCTCTGCCAATGTTTTGATAAAATCCTCATCATTATCTGCAAGTTCGCGTACTCTAAATAATTTGTAATGTTGTTCCATTTATTTTACTGTTATTGAAAACATTTCTTCGTCTTCTATAAACCCTTTAAGTTTATCATTAGCAATTACTTTGCCGACTCCTGCCGGAGTGCCTGTAAATATAATATCTCCAATCTTTAAAGTGAAATATTTTGACACATATTCTATTAATTCGTCAACCTTCCACAGCATATGACTTGTATTTCCTTGTTGGACCACAGCTTCATTTTTTTGCAAAGTAAAGTTGACGTTATCTAAATCTTTGATCCTCTCAATCGGAAGCCATTTCCCTATAACAGCAGCTCCATCAAAGGCTTTGGCTTTTTCCCAAGGCAAGCCTTTTGCTTTTAACTGACTCTGTACATCGCGTGCCGTAAAGTCTATTCCCAGTCCTATTTCTTTATAATATTTATGTGCAAATTTCCTGTTTATATATTTACCAACTCTATTTATTTTAACCAGTATTTCGACTTCATAATGCACATCGCTGGAAAAATCGGGTATAAAAAAAGGTTGTTTTTTAAGTAATATAGCGGTGTCTGGTTTTAAAAACACTACAGGGTCTGTTGGTTTTTCGTTTTCCAGCTCTTTAATGTGCTCGGTATAATTACGGCCTATGCAGATTAGTTTCATTTCTTTGAGATAAAAGAGTAAAGACCGTTTCGCTGCTAGAAACAAGACCAACTATTTGTAGTCTTTCGTCTTTATTCTTGGTGCTTTATTCTTTTATAATTTATTATTAAAACTTCTTAATTTAATAGCGGTAAGGATTTTTTTGGTATACAAAGGGAAGTCGGCATTAAGTAACCATCCAAAATAACCCGGTTCCTTTTCCAAAACTTCGGTTACCAGCTTGCCTTTATGCTTTCCAAAGGAAAAACATTCTTCTCCGTTTTTATTATAAGCGATAAAGCCTGCAAAATCTGCAAACTTCTTTCTAGAGCTAAACTCAGCCAAAAACTTGGTATTATTTTCAATTTCATCGTACTTAGCAATTTGTGCCTTTAAAACCTCATAAGTCGCATTAGTATCTGCTTCGGCGCTATGCGCTCCTTCCAAATCTTTATCACAATAAAACTTATATGCGGCACTTAAGGTGCGCTGCTCCATTTTATGAAAAATGATTTGTACATCTATTGCTAGTCGATTTTTCATATCAAAATCGATATCGGCCCTTAGCATCTCTTCTGCTAATAAGGGAATATCAAACCTATTGGAGTTAAAGCCACCAAGATCCGAGTCCTTAATCATATTATAAATGTCTTTCGCCAGCTCCTTAAACGTTGGTTCATTGGCAACTTTTTCATTAGAAATGCCATGAATCTCTATAACCTCCTGAGGGATAACCATTTCAGGATTCACCAACCAGGTTCTACTTTCTTTATTACCGTTAGGAAACACTTTCAGGATAGAGATTTCAACAACACGATCTTTAGATATATTGACTCCCGTAGTTTCAAGATCGAAAAAACAAATGGGTTTTGTTAAGTTGAGTTGCATCCGCTATATTTTATCAAGGGATAAAGATACTAAATTACCTCCTGTAGAAAACAAAAAACCAACCGTTTTATTAGGTTGGTTTTTGGACAAAATTGTTATGAGGTTTTTCACTTCACTCCGAATGATATTATATCTCTCTGTGACTGTCCCATGCCTCAAGATAATCTTTAACAGCTTTAACAAACATGCCGCCCAACGCACCATTAATTACACGGTGGTCGTAAGAGTGAGACATAAACATTTTATATCGTATTCCGATAAAATCGCCCTCCGGAGTTTCAATAACGGCAGGAACTTTTCTTATAGCTCCTAGTGCTAATATTCCGACTTGTGGCTGATTAATAATTGGGGTTCCCATAATGCTGCCAAAGGTACCTACATTGGTAACTGTATACGTACCGCCTTGAATATCGTCTGGCTTTAACTGATTTAAACGCGCTCTATTAGCCAAATCGTTAACCTGCTTTGTCATACCTACCAAGTTTAACTGATCTGCATTTTTAATAACGGGCACTATTAAATTACCATCTGGTAGCGCTGCCGCCATTCCAAGATTTATATTTTTCTTTTTTATAATAGTATCACCCTGAAGTGAGATATTCATCATAGGGTGATCTCTTAAGGCCTTCGCTATAGCTTCCATGAAAATGGGGGTAAAGGTTAATTTTTCTCCTTCACGTTTCATAAAACTATCTTTCACCTTTTTACGCCAATTCCAAATATTAGTAACGTCGGCCTCAATAAAGCTTTGTACATGTGCCGATGTTTGTACCGATTCCACCATATGATGAGCAATTAGTTTACCCATTCTGGTCATTTCAATAATTTCATCCTCACCGCTTGATACAACCGGTGCCGAAACCGTCTTTGGCTTTTCAATCGTTTTATTTGAGATATTCTGTACTTTTTCGACAGGAGCTATTTTGTTGTTATCATCACTTGCTTTATTTGCAATGTACTCCAAAATATCATTTTTGGTAACACGTCCATCCTTGCCCGAACCAACTATACCATCCAATTCATCTTGACTAACATTTTCCTTTTTTGCAATATTCTTAACTAAAGGAGAATAAAAGCGTCCTTCACCGGAAACCAAAGGAGTAACAGTAGTCGTAGTTTCTTTAGCTTCGGAAATAGATTGTTCTACCTGTTCAACAGCTTTAACCGTTTCATTTTCATTTTCTTTTAGAGCGGTATCCTCATCTGCGTCTTCCCCATCAGTTTCAATAACAGCAATGACTTGTCCAACTTGCACAACATCATCAACATTAAAAAATTTTTCTATTAAAACGCCATCGACCTCGCTTGGCACCTCACTATCAACTTTATCTGTAGCAATTTCTAAAACGGCTTCATCAAGTTCTACAGTATCTCCTACCTCTTTTAACCAAGATGTTATTGTTGCCTCGGCAACACTCTCTCCCATTTTTGGTAATTTAAGCTCAAACTTTGCCATATCTGTAACGTAATACTCTTTTTTTTATTTTCGTTTGCAAAATTAATGAAAAAACATCAATTTTTTTAAATTATTTTCATTAAAACTACTCAAAGACCATAACTTCTCCTCTACTCACCGTGGTATCACTTCCTAAAATAAAATTAGAATCGTTAGGTAATATTTTAAAGGTTAAATTTTCGCCTTTATCAGCATGTTCCATCATACTTATAATGGTTTTATAATTTAGCGCATTGGCATCAAAGACAACTTCCGTTCCAGCCTCAATATTATTTAAATCTGACTTTAACACTATGTCTTTAGACAAAACAGATTTTAGAGCTTCATTCATTTCATTAGAAATTAATACGTACGCCTTAATTTTTTTCATCATTTGCTTTGGAGCTTTTCTCAACACATATACCATTTTGATTCCGAGATTAACCGAGAGGTCGAACACGAGATTCTTTTTAAAATGCTTTTTATAAAAAATCTGCATGGCTCCATAAAAACGCTTCGCATAATATCGGTCCCTTAGTGTACTTTCTCCTTTATAATGTACAATACTAACGCCACTAAAATAATAATTTTTATATCCTAATTTGAGAATTTTATAAGATAAGTCAATATCCTCTCCATACATAAAATAATCCTCGTCAAAACCTTTATTTTCAACATAGACCGAACGTTTCATGAACATAAAAGCACCTACCAAAACATCAACGTTACCAGATTCATTTTCATCCAAATGATTCGCATAATAACTTTCAGAATGCCCCAATAACTTCTTAAAAGCTGCTTTAACCAGGGGCACATTTCGTTTGCTTTCAGGAAGATACTGCCCCACTCCGTTTATTAATTTACAGCCAACAATACCCAACTTTTCTTTATGCTTTGAAAACTCTAAAAGTTTAATAAAAGCATCCTCGGGAACCACAGTATCGGGGTTTAATATACAGAGATATTCACCCTTGGCCCTGGCAACACCAATATTATTTCCTTTTGAAAAACCAAAATTTTCTTTGTTCTCTATGAGTGTGACCGCAGGAAATATACTTTTAACCATATTCGCACTATCGTCAGAAGAATTATTATCAACTACAATAATCTCTGCATCAATTGTCGAAATAGCTTTTTGCACACTTTTTAAACAGAGTTCTAAAAAGTACCTAACATTATAATTCAATATGATTACCGAGAGCTTCAAACTATACCTTTATAACTTTAAAGATGATTCGAACGGAATCCTATTAACAATACTTCTACTCAGTGTTATTTCGTCTGCATATTCTAACTCATCTCCAACTGAGATTCCTCTGGCAATTGTGGATGTTACGACTTTATAATCTTGAATTTGTTTATAGATGTAAAAATTCGTAGTATCTCCTTCCATGGTCGAGCTTAAGGCAAAAATAAGTTCTTCAACACTACCCTGCTTTACCTTATTTACCAACGATTCAATATTTAAGTCATGTGGGCCAATACCGTCCATAGGAGAAATTTTACCACCTAAAACGTGATATAAGCCTTTAAATGAGCTTGTATTCTCTATAGCCATAACATCGCGTACATCTTCAACAACGCATATCATATTTTTATCTCTATTTGGGTTTGCACAAATTTCGCAAAACTCAACATCGCTTATATTATGACAGGATTTACAGAGTTTAATATGGTTACGCATATTTTGTAAAGCTTCAGACAAGGTATTCGTTTGCTCTTTAGGCTGTCTTAACATGTGCAAGACCAAACGAAGTGCTGTGCGTTTTCCAATTCCCGGAAGCTGCGACATCTCATTAACGGCTCGCTCAAGTAGTTTTGATGAAAATTCCATGGATGCGAAATTACAATTTATTCTGTATATACTTTTTAATCTTCTTATTGAAATTTAAGTACTCCGCTTGGTGTATGGGAATTTAAATTTGTAATTTACTCGCTCAAATTCAAAAATTATGAGTGCAATACAAATACTAGTTTTAATTGCAGCCTATTTCGCTGTTCTTCTTTTAATCTCCTATTTTACTGGTAAAAATGACAGTAATGCCGATTTTTTTAAAGCCGGAAGAACATCACCCTGGTATATAGTAGCTTTTGGAATGGTGGGCGCTTCTCTTTCGGGCGTTACTTTCATATCTGTCCCGGGATGGGTGGATGGTTCGCAGTTTAGTTACTTTCAGGTTGTGTTGGGCTATATGTTTGGCTATTTTGTTGTTGCCTTTGTTTTAATGCCTATCTATTATAAACTGAATGTTACTTCTATTTACGAATATCTTTTAGAGCGCTTTGGTACTATGAGCCATAAAACAGGAGCCTTTTTCTTTTTTATATCTCGTGTTTTAGGAGCGGCATTCAGACTTTATTTAGTTGCCATAGTTCTACAGCAGTTTGTATTTGATGCCTGGAATATTCCTTTTGAAATTACGGTTATCATTTCAATTGCGCTCATCTGGATTTATACTAATAAAGGTGGTATCAAAACTATTGTTTGGACAGACACCTTACAAACATTGTTTATGATTGCGGCGGTAATTTTGTCCATCTATTTTATAAACGAAAGTTTAGGATGGAGTTTTGGGGAATTTTTAGCCTCGAACGAGTTAAAAGACTATAGTAAAATTCTGGTCACCGATAGTTTCCTGGAACGTAGCCATTTCTTAAAATCTTTCCTTGGAGGCATGTTTATTACCATATGCATGACGGGATTAGATCAAGATATGATGCAGAAAAACTTAACCTGTAAAACACTAAAAGATGCTCAAAAAAATATGGTTTCCTTCAGTATTGTACTCGTGGTGGTCACCCTTTTATTTATGCTTCTAGGAGCCCTTTTGTTTATCTATGCCAAAAAACACGGCATTGCTATTCCGCTTATGGATGGCACTCCAAAAACAGATCTTTTATTTCCTGAAATAGCCTTAAATAGTGGATTGAGCATTACACTGGCAATTACATTTATGCTAGGCCTCATCGCTGCCGCATATAGCAGCGCCGATAGTGCCTTAACATCACTTACCACATCATTTTGCGTTGACTTTTTAAACATTGAAAAGAGACCTCATGATCAACAAAAAAAATTACGTAAAAAAACACATATTACCATGAGTATCATGCTTGTTATTGTTATTATTATTTTCAAGCATGTTCTAAGTAGTAATGTTATAGACAGCTTACTCACTGTGGCAGGCTATACTTATGGGCCACTGTTAGGATTATTTGCCTTCGGTATATTTACAAAATATAAAATTAGAGATAAACATGTTTGGATTGTGGCTGGTATATCTGTTGCCATTACCTTTATTTTAGGAAAAATACCTGCTGAAAATCTTGGAGGCTATGTTGTGGGTTACGAACTCCTACCAATCAATGGCCTGATTACATTTTTGGGATTAATATTGATTCGTAGAAAGTAGCACTAATGTACAGGATGCTTCATAATCAATTTTGTTTTCTTTTAATATCTTATAGAGTTCAGGGTTTTCAGTTCCGGGGTTAAAAATAACGCGTTTAGGTTTTAGATTTATTATGTAATCGTAATATGGCTTTTGATTTTTAGGAGCAATGTATATTGTTACCGTATGCAAATCTTTATATATTATCTTTTCAGAATTGACAACTACCCCAGAGATCTCACCGGACTTCAAACCAAAAGCAACCACATCAACATACTGATTCACAAGTTTTTGAATTACAAAATTGGAATACCTATTTGGTTTTAAAGAAGCTCCCAAGACCAATGTTTTTTTATTCATTTGTTAAATTTTTGTTAATACATACTAAACAGAGTAACTTAAACTATTACCGGACGTCTATAAAGTAATCATTAAAACATCAATCAAACAATCAAAATCAAAATGAAAAGATTACTCTTTTTATGCTTGTTAGTGATAACTACCACGATTCAAGCATATACGACCGACCCTGAAAAAGATACAGAAAAAACAGGCACCATCTCCGGAAAAGTATTAGACGCAAATTTAAAACAACCATTACCTTATGTAAATGTTATCGTTAAGAATCTTGAAGGCCAAATTTTAACCGGTGGCATAACGCTGGAAGACGGCAGTTTCAAAATTGAAAAAATTAAGGCGGGTAAAACCGTATTGAATATTCAATATATAGGATACAAAACCTATGTAAAAGAAGTAAACATTACCAAAGGGAGTTATAAAGTAAATGTCGGCAATATTTATCTCGAAGAAGATGTTGAAGGCTTAGACGAAGTAACTGTTATTGCTGAAGTCTCAACGATACAGCAGAAGGTCGATAGAAAAATTATAAACGTTGGTAAAGACCTTGCTAATATGGGGACTGCTTCTGAAATAATGGTTGCAGTACCATCTGTAACCGTTGACGCCCAAACAGGAGGTATAAGCATGCGCGGAAATCAAAATGTTAGGGTAATGGTAGACGGAAAACTTTCAAATATACCTACGGCTCAATTGCTTAGACAATTGCCGTCATCAAGCATAAAACAAATCGAGCTTATTACAAATCCTTCAGCTAAATATAACCCTGAAGGAATGAGCGGTTTAATAAATATCATCCTTCATAAAAACACCAATATCGGGTTTAATGGAAGTCTAAATACAAGTTTAAGATACCAGTTGGAAGCTAAATTTAACAGTTCCATAAATATGAACTATAGGCATGGAAAATTTAATGTCTTTGGAAGCTATAGTAACAATTTTAATAAAGGTATTAATACTGGAAAAATAGCCCAAATAGAAAATAACGCCTTTCAAACACTTAGACTTTTTAATAACAGCAAATCGCATTTATACAAAGTAGGTGTAGATTTTTACTTGAATGATAAGCACACTGTTTCGGTTTTCACAAATCAAAATACTTTCGACGGTAAAAATACCGCAAGATCCAATTATATTTTTAGCAACAATCCTTCTAATAACCAAAGTCAATTTACCAATAGTGACAGTGGAAATAACTCATCCCAATACAACTTCAATTACAAATTAGACTTCAATAAAAAAGGGCATCATTTAGAGTTGGAGATAGACCATAATGATTTTGACAATGCCATTGATACGGATAATCGCCAAATGGGTAATGTTACTAGACCTGACTTTATAGAACTCACAGATACCGATAGAAACAGGACCACAATAAATCTGGACTATGTAGATCCGCTATCGGAAAAAGCGAAACTAGAACTAGGCTTACAAGCCAGATTATTTGATAATAATATCATTTACGAATCTGATGGACGTGTAAGAAACCAGAGTGGAATTTACATTCCAACCCTTACCGATTTCGATTACACCAGAAACATTTATTCTGCTTATATCAATTATTCTAAAAAATTTGAAAAATGGACCTACCAGATCGGTATAAGAACTGAAAGCGTTAATGTTGATGCCATCGCCAGCGAAACAGATTTAACAACAAATACAGACATGGCTATTCCTTTTGAAAATGATTATTTTCAGGTGTATCCATCGGCATTTTTCACCTATAGTCCATCTGAAAAGAACTCGTACCAATTAAGCTATAGTCGCCGGATAGACCGACCAGGTGTAGATCAGGTAAATCCAATTCCCGAATGGAACACTCCTTTAATTTCAAACTTTGGAAATCACGAGCTTGAACCTCAATTCACAAATTCCATAGAGTTAAATTATACCAGAAACCTCAAAAAAGGGAGCATCACGGGAGGTGTCTTCTATAGAATAATTGAAGAAGAAATTAACAGAGCGGTTTTCGTAGACAGGTCTGATTTATCATCAAACCGCATCATTCTGACCTACGATAATTTTGCCAATACCTCTGCCTATGGATTCGAATTATCTAGTAGCTACAGACCGACCAAATGGTGGAGTATTAATGCTAGTTTCGATCTATATTCACAAACTCAAAAGGGCATTGCCGAACGTATTGACCCAACACTAACAAACCCGACCGAAAGCGATATCATTTCAGAAACCGTAGAAGTAGATAATGTGATATGGAACTTTAGAGCATTCAACAATTTCAAGGCAAGCAAACAATTAAGCTTTACGGCTTTTGCCATGTATCGAGGAAAAGATACCGGTTTGAATTTTGAAGTCGATCCCATGTATTTCGTAAACCTAGGTGCAAGATATTCTTTCTTGGAAAACAATAAGGCCACATTTAGCTTAAACTTTAATGATGTTTTTGGTACTCAAAAGATTGCTGTTGTAAGTGAAAGGCCTTTTCTACAGACTGCTGATTTTAAACCTGAATTCAGAACAATTTCCATGAGCCTCTCATACCGGTTTGGGGATGGGAAGTATCGCGCTAAATCTAGAAAACGTAGAGATAATGACGAAAAATCGGCCGGTGGAGGATTCTAAAACTTAATATTTAATAACCACATAATAGTTGATGGTTAGTATTACTGCTCGGTTATTAAATAAAAACCCCAAAAAAGTTAATTTTTTGGGGTTTTGCTTTATAAATCGTTAAAATATCAAACAATAGACAAAAAATTTAAAAAATAATTTCAATTACTACAATAATTTATAATTCTTAACGTTTATATAGTATACTATCGAACCAAAAACGCGAAATATAATTATTTTAAAGTTAGTCACCTTCATATAACAAAATTCGTTACAAATAAGAATAGTATGTCAGTAAAAAACTCGAAATTTTAAAATTTCGAGTTTTTTAATCCCTTCACTGTTAAGAAATGTTAAATATGATATTGGTTTGCAATATTTAAACTCTTTTTACGTCTATTATATTATGACATCCTTCACATTATAAAAAATGTAGTGTTTCTAGGGTTGATTAATAGCTAAAAAACCCGAAATTTATGTTTAACGTTTCGGGTTTTTATATGACGTACTCTCAAGGTCTTACCACTTCATAATAACACTTCCCCATGTAAAGCCACTACCAAAAGCAGCTAACACCACATTATCTCCTTCTTTTATTTTACCTTCCTCCCAAGCTTCGGTGAGTGCAATGATCACTGATGCAGCCGTTGTATTACCATATTTTTGGATATTATTAAAGACTTGATCATCTCTTAACCCAAATTTTTTCTGAATAAATTGAGAAATTCTTAGATTCGCTTGATGAGGAATCAACATATCAATATCTTCTTTATGCAAATTATTGGCTTCTAAGCCTTCAACAATGGCCTCACTAAATCTAACCACAGCATGTTTAAACACAAAGGTTCCATTCATATAAGGGTAGTAAGATGTATCATTAGGGTCGTTTGCCTCTAAAATTTCCGGCACCCAATGCTTAATACTTGGTCCCTCAACAATTAACTCTTCAGCATATTTCCCTTCAGAATGCAAATGCGAGGATAGTACGCCTTTTGTATTATCATCAGTTCTACTCAACACAGCAGCACCCGCACCATCTCCAAATATCACTGTAACACCTCTCCCTCGGGTAGATTTTTCTAAACCTCCGGAATGGTATTCGGCGCCAATAACCAATATATTTTTATACATTCCGGTTTTAATAAACTGATCTGCAGTAGCTACCGCATATATAAACCCGGAACATTGGTTTCTAATATCTATAGCGCCAACCGTTGGCATATCTAACATATCCTGAATTTGAACACCGCAGCCGGGGAAATAATAATCAGGACTTAATGTAGCAAACACAATAAAATCGATATCGTCTTTCGTTAAACCTGCGCGGTCTATGGCAATCTTTGCAGCTTTTGCTCCCATTACAGCCGATGTATCATCGCTCCCTTCTTTAATCCATCGTCGTTCCTTTATACCTGTTCGCTCTTGAATCCATGCATCATTAGTATCCATCATTTTTGACAAATCATCATTAGTCACTACATTATCGGGAACATATTTTCCCAATCCAATTATCTTCGAATTATACATGCAATTATTTGTTTTCAAGTTATGTGATCCTCATAGCTAATGGGAAGCCATCTTTTGTTATGAATAACCAAAGTACAACAAGTACTTTTAAATTCCAATTAATAAAAACTCAAATTCTAACAACCAACTCATTCTACATTTTCGTTTTTGGAGCTTGAAATTGGGAACTTACTTTTTTTGAAAAAAATGCGTGTCAGTTTGTCACATTTTAACTATTGGCATTTTTGTTGCCATCATCACAATACCATTATAAATAATTTAAAAATAAATATATCATGACAAAAGGAAGTATTAATGTTTCGGTAGAGAACATCTTTCCACTCATTAAAAAATTCTTATACAGCGATCACGAAATCTTTTTACGTGAACTTATTAGCAATGCCACAGATGCCACGTTAAAATTAAAGCATTTAACCAATGTTGGCGATGCTAAAGTTGAATATGGCCATCCTCAAATTGAAGTTAAAATTGATAAGGATGGTAAAAAGCTTCATATTTCAGATCAAGGTTTGGGAATGACTGCGGAAGAGGTTGAAAAATATATTAACCAGGTTGCCTTTTCTGGAGCTGAAGAGTTTTTGGATAAATACAAAGACTCTGCTAAAGACTCGGGCATTATCGGTCATTTTGGTTTAGGATTCTATTCAGCCTTTATGGTTGCTGAAAAAGTTGAAATCATCACAAAATCTCATAAAGACGAACCTGCCGCACATTGGACTTGCGACGGTTCGCCTGAATTCACATTAGAAACTTCAGACAAAACAGAAAGAGGTACAGAAATTATTCTACATATAGCAGAAGACTCTATGGAATTCCTTGAGGAATCAAGAATCAATGAGCTATTATTAAAATATAATAAGTTTATGCCTATTCCAATTAAGTTTGGAACAAAGGAAATAAATGATCCTGAACACGAACCAAAAACGACAAAAGATAAAGACGGTAAGGAAACAACCGAGCCTCACAGACAAATAACGGTTGATAATATTATTAATAATCCTGACCCGGCCTGGACCAAACAACCTTCAGAATTAGAGGATCAGAATTATAAAGATTTTTATCGCGAGTTGTATCCTATGCAGTTCGAAGAGCCTTTATTCAATATTCATTTAAATGTGGATTACCCGTTTAATTTAACCGGAATTTTATATTTCCCAAAAATGACGAACGATTTAAACATTCAGAAGGATAAAATTCAGCTGTATCAAAATCAAGTGTTCGTTACCGATAATGTAGAAGGTATTGTACCCGAGTTCTTAACAATGCTTCGAGGTGTTATCGATTCTCCGGATATCCCGTTAAACGTATCCCGTTCTTATTTGCAAGCTGACGGTGCGGTTAAAAAAATCTCATCTTACATTACCCGAAAAGTAGCCGATAAATTAAAATCACTATTCAATAATAACCGTGAAGATTTTGAGGCAAAATGGGACGATATTAAAATCGTTATTGAGTATGGAATGCTTTCTGAAGAAAAATTCTTTGAAAAAGCCGATGCCTTTGCTCTATATCCTTCAGTAGATGGTAAATATTATACCTACGAAGAGTTAACGAATAAAATTAAAGCGAATCAAACTGATAAGGATGACAAAATGGTGATTCTTTATGCTTCGAATAAAGATGAGCAACATAGCTATATTGAATCTGCCAAGGCCAAAGGCTATGAGGTGCTGTTGTTGGATTCTCCAATTGTATCCCATTTAATTCAAAAATTAGAAACCACGAAAGAAAAGATCTCTTTTGCACGTGTAGATGGTGACCATATTGATAATTTAATCAAGAAAGAAGAAACGGCAATTTCTAAGTTAGATGAAGAACAAAAGAAAACACTTGATGAATTACTAAAAAGTGTTATCCCATCTGAAAAATTCATGGTACAATTAGAACCTATGGATAGTGATGCTTCACCATTTATTATTACGCAACCTGAATTTATGCGTCGCATGAAAGAAATGCAAGCCACCGGTGGCGGAGGCGGCATGTTTGGCATGGGAAATATGCCGGAAATGTATAATTTAGTTGTCAATACAAATTCTGAATTGGTAGGGGAAATCTTAAATACCAAAACCAAAAAGAAACAGGAACGTCTTATAAATCAAAGTTTAGATTTAGCACGATTGTCTCAAGGTCTTTTAAAAGGAGAAGAATTAACGAACTTTATTAAGCGAAGCTACGAGATGATTAAGTAAATATCATGCCTTATTTCGTAGGAATCTCATGATGTACGCGAACATTTTTAAAAAATAAAAAACCACTTTGTAAAAACAAGGTGGTTTTTTATTCCATTGAGTGTCCCGTCCTGAAATAGCGATACACTAAAACCTTAGTGTAATGAAAACATCAACAAATTCAGGGTATGTAAAACGT
>CANLXL010000016.1 GCA_947495125.1 uncultured Flaviramulus sp. | reverse complement strand
TTTCGGTAGCTCCGGGGTTAATGGCTGTTCCAGTACCTACGGTATCATCACAATCATCGTTTGTTAAACTATATCCTACACCTGGGTCTGAAGCAAAAGGTGTACCTGCATCCGCACTATCCCCATAGCCATCGCCATCGGCATCCACATAATATGTTGTACTAGGACTAGGACCAATGTATTGAAATTTCATTATAACTCCCGGGTTATCAATACTGACACTTGAACTACCAGATGGACCAGAAGTTGTACCCCCTGTATCGGTAATTGCATAAAATGTTATACCGTCAGGATCCATGGCGAAGTCCCTATAGCGATCGTTTGAAGAATGAAATTCTTCAAATTGATTATCTGTAGTTATATCTACAAGAGCATCTCCTGATGCATTTAATTTAGCTCTAAAAATAGTACCTTCTTTAAGTGTAGATATTAATAATGATTCTCCCCAGTTTGGAATGAGACCACCTTCGTAAATGTCTATACTTGAAGGGGCTACTGTAGGCCATGTTAACCAACCTCCATCGGGATCGTAATTTGTTGTACTATTGTAAGTACCAATAGGAGGGACAAAGTCTGAAGGAGCGCCAGACGGGTACGAATCATATTCGCTCATAGAAGTAACTCCAGCTGGACAATTATGGTCACTAAACCCACTAGTACTACAGCCTCCGGGAGTACTGGACCAGTTACAATATCCATAAGCTAAATTATCATAATATCCAGCAATCTCAGGCCATCCATAATTTTTACCTGCGGTTATAATATTTAATTCATCATCAACTTTTGCACCATGTTCTGAGGCATATAACTTTCCGTTCGATCCAAAAATAATACCCTGAGTGTTTCTATGTCCATAAGTATATACGTGACTTTGTACCCCACTTAAAGTCGGATTATCTGACGGTACAGTTCCGTCAAGGTTTAAACGAAGTACTTTCCCTTTATAAGGATCATAATCCGAAGGAGAGGTAGGTAAATCCTGTGACTGTATGGGGTTACATGCATTTCCAAATTGATTTGCTCCCTGATCTCCAATCGTATAATAGAGTTTTAAATCCGGGCCAATTATTAACCTACCCGAGTTATGATCGTTACTGGCTTCAATACCTTCAATAATGGTAGTTGCGCTTCCGCTATTTAATAGTCCCGTACCAGCATTATAGGTATATCGGGCAATACGAAGTTTTCTACCTCCCGAATCATAAGTATAAGCCAAATAAACAAAATTGTTGGAGGTATTAATATCGGTATATAAATCCGGATGAATAGCCATACCCATTAAACCATCTTGGCCAGCAGTTTGATACACGAGACCAGAAAGATCTAACATCGTAGTTTTAGAGTTTGTACCATTTGCTGGGCTGACCTTAACTACTTTTTTACCAATTCTTTCGGTAATCCATAAAAAACCATCTGGCCCATAGGTCATTTCATATGGGTAGTTAAGCTCACTATCCGCCGTTATATTTGTTACAGACCAAAGACTAGTATCAGAAGTTGCTCTGGAAGATGCTCTTATAACAAAAGTAAAACTAGATTCATCACTATCATTATTTGTGATAGTCACGGTTGCTGAATGTTTTCCGACAGTTCCGGTATACTGTATGCTGAATTGTGTACTGTTTCCAGATCCAACCGTAGCATTGTGAAAAGGCGCTACGATTTGAAAGTCTGTAGTATTAGATAAGGATATATTAGAAATACTTAAGTCTGTTGTGCCAATATTGTTTATAGTATAAATTTTGGTGGACGTGTTCCCAATATCAATTGAACCAAACTTGGTATTATTAAAGGTTGTAGGATATAGGTCGCCACTAATAATGTCTTCACTGTTTCCGGATACTTCTATTTCAGGCCCTATAGCTGTGAAACCTTCTATCAATACATTGTCAATAAAAATATAGTCATCAGAATCATTTCCATAAGCTTGTATTCTGAATTGGGAATCTGTAGCGAAGGTATAAGGAGCACCTGAGTTTATGATTATAGTTGGGTTATAAGGTGTTCCATTGTTAAAATTGGTACCATTGGTATAGGTCGTTAAGGTATTCCAGCTCGATCCATCATAATAGCTCACTGTAAACGTTTCGCCATTATCAACACCACTCGTTTCGAAGTCAAAAGTAAAATTGACAGAAACATAGGATGTTAAATTCATGGCATCTGACGTGGTTAACGATGTCCCGGAACCATTCCTTATCCTAACGGAGGCGCTACCCGTTGGACTACCCTGTCCGGTGGTACGACGTGTACAATCGGATCCACCATCATTCCAATTTCCATAGTTTGAATTAAAATTATCAGAAAATATAGTTGTTTGAGAATTAGAATCGATAAAAGATAATAATACAGCAAAAGGTATTATTACTTTAACTAAATGCGTAAAGGTTTTCATGAGAGACTAGTTTTATTTGGGTCAACACTTTAATTCTTAATAGAATAGGCTGTAAATATAGAATTAATAATTACAAATATCCATGAAATGCATAAAAAACCGATGAAATACATAGTAATTTTTTTAATAAATTGATTATCAGGATTTTATGTTTTTGTTTATTTGTAAGAAAAAGTCAAAGAATAATGAGGATTAGCACTGATTTGGAGGTTTTATAAAAAACGAAAGGTAAAATGCTCATCATTTTACCTTTCGTTTATAGAAAATAAATAAATAATGTCTTTCAATCCATGATCACCTAGGCAGTCCCGATAGTTATCGGGACCGGAGGCGTTTATTTTCAATGATATATCACTCTACTTTAATAATTATTCTATCTGTTTTAAGAGTTTGTCCTTTACTGTCTGTTATTCTTAGTAAATACATGCCTTCTGAAAGCCCGTCAACATTAATCTCTTGAAGTTTGTTATAGCGACCTTTCAAATCAACTTTTCGAATTACTTGCCCAATCATATTATGAAGTGTGATTGAAGCTTCATTACCTCTAAGAGGACTACATTCAACAAACACTTTATTTGAGGCCGGATTCGGGTAGATCTTAAAGTTTGAATTTTCTGTAGCATCGATATCTTGATTAGTTAAGACGACTCCTGCTTTAACTGGCTGAGTTCTTGAACTTTGTTGACTTACACAACTGCTAAGGATTACATCATCAATATAAACCTGATCATTATTTCCAGAAGCATCGCAACGTAATCTTAAAACCGTATTGCTTGAGAATGGTCCTGAAATAGTAACATCTTCATAATACCTGTTATTATTATTAAAATGTGTGCCACTAGCCCAAGTTTGAACATTTGAATATGACCCTCCTCCGTTGGTAGATAACTCTAAGAAGAAATCTTCTCCATTTTCCATGCTAACTGGAAAGAATGAAAAACTAAATGATATTTGAGAAAATTGGGATAGATCTAAGTTATCAGTATACATGGATGATGAGTTACCAGAGTTATCTCTTAATCTAATGCTATAAGCTCCGCTGTTAGCATTGGAAGCATTACGTGCACAATCATTTCCACCATCATTCCAGTTGCCAAAATTGCTTTCAAAACCATCAATTATTATATCTCCGCAAGGGTTACAGGCTGGAGCATTAGCATCAGGAATACATGGATCGGTATCATCAGGGTCTTCCGCCTGGCAATAGCCATCTCCGTCATTATCAGGTGAAACTGTTCCGGAACATTCACAATTAGAATCATATACATCATTAATCGTACATGCATCACCATCGTCACAAGCAGTTCCAATTAACCCATCATCTTGTCCGGGACATTGGTCTTCAGAATCAGCAACCCCATCATTATCAGAATCTATTAAAGTGTCACAATCATCAGGAATACCATCGTTATCAACGTCAATGGTATCATCAAAACCAGGACATTGATCTTCAGAGTCAGCAACCCCATCATTATCAGAATCTATTAATGCGTCGCAGCCATCAGGAATACCATCAGTATCCACATCTATGGTATCATCAAATCCCGGGCAGGCATCACAGCCATCAGCGAAACCATCAGCATCGGTATCAACGGTATCATCAAAACCAGGACATTGATCTTCAGCATCGGCAACACCATCATTATCGGAGTCTATTAATGGGTCACAGCCATCAGGAATACCATCGTTATCAACATCTACTGTATCATCAAACCCAGGACATTGGTCTTCAGAATCGGCAACGCCATCATTATCAGAGTCTATCAATGGGTCACAGCCGTCCGGAATGCCATCGTTATCAACATCTACAGTATCGTCAAAGCCCGGGCATTGATCTTCGGAATCAGCAACCCCATCATTATCAGAATCAATTAAAGAGTCACAACCATCGGGTATGTCGTCGTTATCAACGTCTACAGTATCGTCAAACCCCGGACACTGGTCTTCAGAATCAGCAACCCCATCATTATCGGAGTCTATTAATGGGTCACAGCCATCAGGAATACCGTCGGTATCAACATCGATTCCATCATCGAAACCTGGGCAGGTATCGCAACCATCCGGGATACTATCTGCATCGGTATCCACATTATCATCGAACCCAGGACATACATCTATGTTATTTGGTATGCCGTCATTATCATCATCTAATTGACTATCTGAACATCCGTCTGCGTCCACAGTTTCTCCTTCAGGGGTATCTGGACATAAATCAGCCGAATCTAAAACGCCGTCGTTATCGCTATCTGGTTCTGAGGTTCCAATACAATTACAGTTACCATCATAAACATCATTAGTTGTATCAGGATTACCGTCATCACAGGAGGCACCAATAAGGCATTTGTATTGAATTTTCACTATAACCCCGGGGTTTTCAATAGATACTGAAGTTGTTCCTGAGGGTCCGGAAGTCCCTCCTGTATTATCAGTAATGGCATATATAGTGATACCGTCCGGATCTAGAGCTATATCTCTATACCGATCGTTCGACGAATGAAATTCTTCATAGGTTTGACTTTCCAGTCCAGTACCCGAAGGGTTTAGTTTTGCACGAAATATAGTGCCTCGTTTAAGTGTAGGGATTAATAAGGAAGTTCCCCAATTTGGAATAAGACCCGCCTCATAAATATCTATACTGGAAGGTCCAACGGTTGGCCATTCTAACCAACCTCCGGAGGGTTCGCTACTTGTAGTACTATTATAAGTGCCTATTGGTTCTTGAAAGTTTACCGGTTGGCCAGAAGTAAATTCAGAAACTTGAGTTACATCAGAGGGGCAATTGTGATCGCTAAAACTTGCCGGATTACAGCTTCCGGAGGAAGACCAGTTACAGTATCCATAACCTAAATTATCATAATATCCGGAAATTTCCGGCCATCCATAATTTTTTCCTGCGGTAATAATATTTATTTCATCATCTACTTTAGGGCCATGTTCAGAAGAATATAAGATGCCGTTCGATCCAAAAACAATCCCCTGAGCATTTCTATGTCCGTAAGTATATACATGACTTTTTACCCCATTTAAGGTTGGATTATCAGAAGGAATAGACCCATCTAAATTTAATCGCAACATTTTCCCTTTATAATCAGAATAATCGGAAGAGCTGGTAGGCAGGTATTGGGATCTAATTTCCTGACAGGCATTTTGAAACTGATTATACCCCTGATCACCAATGGAGTAATATAATTTTAAATCTGGACCTATTTGAAGTTTTCCGGAGTTATGATCGTTGCTGGCCTCAATGCCATCAATTATAGTGGTAGCACTACCTGCATTTAGCAGCCCTGTACCGGCATTATAGGTGTAACGAGCAATCCGTAGTTTTCTTCCGTTAGAATCATAAGTATAAGCTAAATAAACAAAGTTATTACTGGTATTAATATCAACATATAAGTCGGGGTGTAATGCCATTCCCATCAATCCGTCTTGTCCAGCGGTTTGATAAACAAGACTTGTAAGGTCTAGCATCACTATTTTATTACCACCTAAATCCGGGTCTACCTTTACGACTTTTTTTCCTCTACGCTCAGTGATCCATAAAAAATCATCCGGACCATAAATAATGGTATTAGGGTAATCTAATTCGTTATCGGCGGTTATGTTTGTGACTGTCCAATCCGGACCGCTCGTTATAGGTGTATATGTGATATTTGCACCTGTACCTTCAATGGTAAACGTATAACTCGATTCGTCAGCGTCGTCATTGGTTATGGTCACTGTAGATGATTGTGTTCCTAAGGCTGTTGCGGTATATAGAATAGTAAATGTTGTGCTATTACCTGCCGAAACGGGAGAGCTATATGGAACACCAATAAACGAAAAATTAGTTGTATTTGATAATGAAATATCAGAAATATTTAAGTCAGCACTACCAATATTATTTATAGCAAACGTTTTTGTTTGTGTAGCACTAATATTTACATCTCCAAAATCCGTATCATCAGCTGTTGATGGTGTTGTGTCTCCATCGCTAATTTCTGTATTATTTCCTTCTACTTCAATTTCCGGTGATGGTGCCGTAGCCGTACCTTGAATTGTAAAAGTATATGGGTTTTCATCACTATCATCATTGTCAATACTAATTGTAGCCACGTGTGTCCCCGTAGTTATAGGGGTATAGTCAACTGAAAATGTTGTACTACTACCTCCTGTAATGGAAGTGTTTTGAGCGGGTTGAGAATTTACGCTGAAAAATCCTGAACCACCAGTAATGGCTATTCCAGAACCATTATTACTTATGAGTAGATTGGTAGTTGAAATTCCAATGTTTTTTATTGTAAAGGTGTGGTTGATTGTTGAATTGGTAACTGCATTACCGAAGTCGGTATCATCAGATGTAGAAGGCGTGGAATCACCGTTAGAAATACTATTGTCACTACCTCCGGTAAGATCTATTTCCGGAAATTGTGGCCCTGAAAACGTTCCTGAGACAGTAACTTCGTCTATATATAGGTCATCGCGATTATTTGCGGCATCACACCTAAATCTAAACATGGAATTGGATGTGAATGAATAAGTACTACCGTTATTAATAGTAACGGATTGATTGGAATACGTGGTATTGTTGCTAAAGTCTGTACCTTGTATATAACGTTCTATTGGAGTGGAACTCCAAGTAGACCCACCGTTATTTGAAAATTCAATAAAAAAGTCATGCCCGCCATTAAAACCAGATGTTCTGAAATCAAAGTTTATATCGACAGAACTGTAAGCTGTTAAATCAATATTGTCAGTAAACATTGAAGAAGATCCACCACTATTATCTTGTAGATTGGCAGCGTAATTTCCATTTAGAATACCTCCTGAGTTCAGCGAGCAATCGTTTCCGCCATCGTTCCATATTGTATTGGAAAAACTTCCAGATTCAAAATTCTCATAATCAATAGTTTGCTGACTAAAGCCATTAAAACTTGTAAAAAGTAAGGTGCTTAGTAAAATTAATTTGGGGATAGGGTTGGTTGGTGATTTTAAAATCATTTGGTTGGGTTTTGGTTAGGTTGAGAGTTACATTAATTTTTTGAAGTTAAATATTTTAATTCATTTAAATAAATTAAAATATTAACAATTAGTTTATAAATGATTAAAAATCATTCGTAACCTTCTGGTGTAGAAACAAAAAAGGATCAACTAAATGTTAACCCTTTTAATGGACTTGCAACTAAAAGTAGGACAAATTTTATAAGACCTAATGTTACATTTTTGATTTGATAAAATTCTAATTCTTTATACGTTTCATATCTAAAAGAAGATGTAAACTTGATCTCCTCCCCAATTAAGTACCAGTTAAAAGTAGAGAATCCGAGCTATTTTTGTACATCTCTATGTATTCCTTTGGAGGAACATCACCCAATGAACTATGGGGTCTAAAATTGTTATAATCTTTTTTTCAAATGACTAGTTTTCCGTAACAGCGTTTGAAGCTTGTGTTTTCTGGTATGGTGGAAATTCAAATGTATTATAGTAGGTGTTAAAAGCATTCAGGAAAAGTTTCTGATTCTGTACCCGTTGAAATCAAAAAAGGTTTCAAGAGATTGAAACCTTTAATTTTATGAGTAGCGAGAGGGGGGCACGATCCCCCGACCTCCGGGTTATGAATCCGACGCTCTAACCAACTGAGCTACCTCGCCGTAATTTAAGGCTGCAAATATAAAAACAATATTATTGTCAACAAACTTTAGCTATGTAAAATATTATTAAAAATAATTGTAAAACTTAATCATATAATGTATATATTGAGCATCATAAATTTTTTTTAATACTTATGGACGATAAAATTAGATTCGATATAGAATTTCCGATACATGCATCCCCTCAGTTGCTTTATCAATATATTTCAACACCTTCCGGATTATCGGAATGGTTTTCAGATAATGTAAACTCAAGAGGTGAGTTATTCACTTTTATTTGGGATGATAGTGAAGAACAGGCCAAATTGCTAACTAAAAAGAGTGGCGAACGTGTAAAATTCAGATGGTTGAGTGATGAAGATGATCAAATTTCCTATTTTGAAATTAGAATTCAAGTTGATGAAATTACTAAAGATGTCTCTTTAATGGTCACAGATTTTGCTGAGGAAGATGAAGTTGATGAATCTAAAATGTTATGGGAAAATCAAATTTCCAGCTTAAAACAAGTTTTAGGTTCTGCTTAATAACATATTATTTTAAATTATATTTGTCCGGCTTTTAATCAACTAAAAGCTGGATTTTTTTATGATAAATTTCAACACACAAATTTTAGAGTCTGAAACTCATTTGTCTATTAACAATAGGGGATATGCGTATGGGGACGCACTTTTCGAAACTATAAAATCTGTTTATGGAAAGCTGTTTTTTTGGGAAGATCATTATTTTAGACTTATGGCTTCAATGCGGATTATGCGTATGGAAATCCCTATGAATTTTACCATGGAGTTTCTTGAAGAGCAAATACAAAGAACACTAGAATCGAATAATTTACAGAAAGCTTCTGCTCGTATTAAGTTTACAGTGTTTAGAAATGAAGGGGGATTATATTTGCCCAATGATAATACCATTGGGTTTGTGATAACCACTAAGCCAGCTTCAGATGATTTCTATCTGCTTCAAGATGATTCTTATGAGGTAGATCTGTTTAAAGATTATTATGTTTCACCGACCTTATTATCTACTCTAAAAACAAATAATAAAGCCATAAACGTAGTAGGAAGTATTTATGCTAAAGAAAACGATTTACACAATTGCTTACTCTTAAACACAAATAAGCATGTTATTGAAGCATTGAATGGAAATGTTTTTTTAGTAAAGGACAAGACCATAAAAACGCCTCCCATTAATGACGGATGTCTAAAAGGTATCATGCGTAAGCAACTTATAGAGATTATAGAAAAAATGCCTGATTATGACCTTGTTGAAGCCTCTATTTCTCCTTTTGAACTTCAAAAAGCGGATGAAATCTTTATGACTAATGTTATCGTTGGAATTCGATCGATATCAAAATATAGAAAGAAGGTGTTTTCTAATGAGGTTGCTAAAATACTCTTGCAAAAACTCAATGTAAAAGTAAGGTTAGGTTAATTATAATTTGGGTTTTCAGGGGCATTGGACCAAATACTATATTCACCTCCAAATTCGAGCATTTTTTCTTTCCAGAAGGACTCGTAATCTTTTTCAATAATGTTCTTCTCATAAACGTTATCGGTAACCACCCATGAGCTTGCTTTTAATTCTTCTTCCAATTGATTGGTTTCCCAACCGGAATACCCGAGGAAAAACCGAATGTCATTTTCTTCAATAGAGCCGTTGCTAATGAGTTCTACAACTTTACTAAAATCACCTCCCCAAAAAATACCTAATGAAATTTCAATACTTTCAGGAATAAGTTCAGGCACTTTATGAATAAAGTATAGATTGTCTTGTTCTACGGGGCCTCCATTGTATACCTTAAATGGAATTTCTACTTCCGGAACGAGATCACTAATTGAATATTCTAAAGGTTTATTCAAAATAAAACCAATAGAACCTTCATGAGTATGGTCTGCTAATAAAACTATAGACCGGTTAAAGGAAACATCACCAATTATTGCGGGTTCTGCGATTAACAAATTACCTTTTTTTGGTTTAGTTGTAATCATGTTACTGAGGAATTAGTAATTAAATCTAATACATATTTATTAATAATGCAACCCTTTTATCAATATAAAATGAAAAAAGCCTTCAAATTTTGAAGGCTTTTTAAGAATATGTAAGAAGTAAATCTTAGTTTACTGCACTTGATAAATCTGATCCAGCTTTAAACTTAACAACGTTTTTAGCTTTAATTTTGATAGTTTGTCCAGTTTGAGGGTTTCTTCCTTCTCTTGCAGCTCTTTTAGAAACTGACCAAGAACCAAATCCAACTAAAGAAACTCTGTTACCTTTTTGTAAAGCTCCTTCAATTTCGATGATTGCACACTCTAAAGCTTTCTTTGCAGCTGCTTTAGTGATTCCTGCATGTTCTGCCATTGCGTCGATTAAATCTGTTTTGTTCATAATATAAAATTTAATTATTAATAAATTGGTTAAACATTTTTTGTTAAATCCTATACAAATTTATACGGATTATGCAATCGTGCAAGTAATAGCAAGGGAAATACCTGCTATTGTTGATAACTTATTACTTTTGTTAATAAAGAGGATGCGTTTCGTCGATGTTTTTAAAATATGAGTATTAATAAGGGTTTAGAGCACTTTGGCATTGTCTTCAATAGAATATCCATTTAAAAGCGATTTTATATCCATAGTTCGCTTGCCGGGAAGTTTAATCTGTTTAACAATAATGAATCCATTGGAAACAGCTACTTTGAATTCATTTTTACTTGAAAGCACAGTTCCTGCTTTTAAAATATGCTCTGTTTTTTCCTTTTCTACTTCGTAGATTTTAATGTCTAATTCGTCATTACCGTTAATTAAGGTACACCATGCTGCCGGATAAGGACTTAAACCACGAATCTTGTTGTATATATGAATGAGTGAATCGTTCCAGTTAATTTTACAATTATCCTTATTCAGTTTATACGCAGTTTTAATATCTGAAGAATCTATTTGTGGAGTTGTTTCTATATGGCCACTTTTAATTATTGAAACTGTTTTTATAACAAGCTCACTTCCCAAAAGCATGAGCTTATCGTGGAGGCTACCGGCATTATCCATATCGTCAATGCGAATACTTTCTTGAAGGATCATGGCTCCGGTATCAATTTTTTCATCAATAAAGAAAGTTGAAACTCCGGTTCTTGTTTCGCCGTTTATAATCGCCCAATTTATGGGAGCAGCTCCTCTGTAGTTCGGCAATAAAGAAGCGTGCAAATTAAAGGTGCCATATTCGGGCATTTGCCAAACGACTTTAGGCAACATTCGAAAAGCAACTACAATCTGAAGATTAGCATGAAGTGCTTTCAATTTCTCTAAAAAATCAGGGTGTTTTAAATTGGTGGGTTGTAAAATGGTTAAACCTTCTTCTTCCGCATAATGTTTTACTGCACTTTTGTTAATTTTTCTCCCGCGACCTGCAGGCTTATCCGGCGCAGTGATAACACCTACAATGTTGTATTTGTTTTTCACCAGTGCTTTCAGTGTCGCCACCGCGAAATCCGGAGTTCCCATAAATACAATTCTTAAATCTCTCATCTGTTGATGTTTGTTTTTATTATGTCAAATACCTCTGTCGTTTTGGGTATGGGATATATTTCACTTCAAATTTTAAAGTAAAGTTTGTCCTCATAAATGACTTAGTTTATATGTGTTTGTTTTTGTAATTGTTATAATCTTATGTTCCAAGAGCAGTTTCAAAACGTTTTTGATGCTTTCTTCCGGGGCTTCAAAATTTGCATGTAGGTCGCGTGATGAAAGCTCTCCGTTTTCCAGCAACTCAATAATACTTGTCTTTAAAACATTCAAATTTTGAGGTTCTCTGTTTGTTTTGGTATTTGTGCAAACCGAACAAATACCACAGGGTTTTAAGTGACTCTCACCAAAATAAGTGAGTAGCTGGATACTTTTACATTGCGTGTCATTCTCCACATAATCGAGCATCGCACTTACCTGTTGCTGTTTAAGTTTGTTTTGTTGCTCAATAATGTTTGCTATTCTATTTATCGTTTTATCATCTTCCCGAGGTAAAATAAAGGTAATTTGCGCATCGGTTTTTCCTAAATGTAAATCTATAACCTGATCTTTTTCTAATTGTTCTAATACATTGATGAGTTTAGATTCGGAGGTAGAGGCTTTCTGTGCCACTTTTAACGTGTTTACTTTGGTTTGATGATCAAAAATACCACCGTACATTCTAAGCATAGATTTTACAATAAGATTGAGGTCCTGATGGGTTTCCAAATAGTTAAAAATAGCCGGACTCGATATCATAAATTGAACTGTAACGTTATTTTTAAATTGCCTCGATAGGGAAACCACACTGTTTCTGTCCAAAACAAGCAGGGCGTTATAAGTTAACATGCTGCTAAAATTATATGTTTGACAAAAGCTATTGAAATCGAAATCATGTGTTGAATATTCACCTTCTCCATAGGGAACTTGAAAATAGTTACACAGTTTCCTATAGACCTGTTTAACAAATTTCACGTGGGGTAGTATGTTTAAAAACTGTTTCTTAGCCAGCACGGCATCGCTGTTGTTTTTTAAGATAACAGCGAAAGCTTTATCTCCATTTCTTCCGGCACGACCTGCTTCCTGAAAATAACTTTCAATGCTTTCGGGTAAATTTAAATGAATCACTGTTTTTACATCGGGTTTGTCAATACCCATACCAAAGGCGTTAGTAGCGACCATGACTTGTTTTTGGTTATTGATCCATTGATTCATGTTAGCCTCTTTTTCAGCATTAGAAAGTCCGCCATGATAATAGGTTGCTGAAATTTTTTTCGATTCTAAAAAAGAAGACACCTCCGAAGTTAGCTTTCTATTTCTTACATAAATAATAGATGATCCCTTATATTTTTTTAAAATGGTTTCAATCCGATAATATTTATCTTCTTCATGATAAACCATATACGCCAAATTAGCTCTGAAAAAGGATTGCTTAAATAGTCTGGGTTGAATAAAGTCCAGCTCTTTTGTAATGTCCTCTATAACTTCCGGTTTTGCTGAAGCCGTTAAGGCAATAACGTTAGTACCGGGCTGTAACTGGCGCAAAAGCTTAATGTTTTTATAAGAAGGTCTGAAATCGCTTCCCCATTGTGAAATACAGTGTGCCTCGTCTACAGCTATTAAATTCACATGCATGAGTCTAATGCGATCTTGGACTAATTCTTGTTGTAAGCGCTCGGGAGATAAATATAGAAACTTGTAATTTCCATAAACACAATTGTCTAAAAGCGTGTCTAATTCATGATATGAAATCCCGCTTGTTAAAGCCATGGCTTTAATCCCTTTATTCTTAAGTTGTTGTACCTGATCTTTCATAAGAGCAATCAACGGAGAAACAACAATACAAATACCATCTTTGGCCAAGGCAGGAATTTGAAAACACAAGGACTTACCACCACCGGTTGGTAGTAAAGCAAACGTGTCTTCACCTTCAAGAACGGCGTTTATAATAGCCTCTTGAGCGGGTTTAAACGATGTGTAATTCCAATACCGTTCGAGTATGTTTATGGGGTGTTCCATAATTACATGTTTAGAACCTTAAGAATATAGTCAACACGTTTCCCGACAGTATCAAAAGGGACATCAAATAATTGATAATTATACGATTGATAAGTTTTTAGTAAATGTTCATGAATTTCCAGAGCCTGCTCAAAGCTCTCATAGCGTTCATTATCACTTATATAAATGTCTTGCCAAGGTTTTAAAATAAAAGCAAAGTCGTACATACTGTCCTTACACGCCTCAATAAAACGTTCAGGGTAGGAGTCACCAATAAAATCCATATAAGCCAGAACATCGGGTACACCGCGATCTAAAAAAACCATATTGGCATGGCTTTCATCAGCTTCGATATACTGTTGCTGCCTGCCATCTAAAAGCAGTTCGCTAAACAATAATGGATTTGTTAAAAACAGTTGATCAACGCCTTTTTTTTTGGCGTCTAAAGTGACCTGTCGTGATATTTCCTCGAGACAGGTGTAACCTCTGACAATCAATTCATTTATAATTGAAGATTTTCCTGTTCCGGGCCCCCCGGTGATCACAATTTTTTTAGACTTCAAACGTACTTTATTTTGGATACAAAAATCGGAATTTAACATGTATAAAAAAAATACAAACTAAACAGTATCTTTGCAACTTATCAAATAATTATGAGCACACCTCCAAATTCAGAAGAATTTTACGAAAAACTAAAAGAGCAGCTACGAGAAACAGCAAATTGGCCTGCAGAATATTTATATAAATTTATTGTTAAAACCGACAATAAAAAAATAGCAAAATTAGAAGCTATCTTTAATAATATGGGTGCCGTTATTAATACCATCGCCTCTAAAAATGGCAAATACACCAGTGTTTCCGTGAACCTGCTTATGCGAAACCCGGATGCGGTAATCGAAAAGTACAAAGAAGTGGCAGAAAAAGTTGAAGGCGTGATAAGTCTTTAGTTTTTTTTTGTATTTTGCGCAGGCATAACAACTACATGCAAATAATAAAATAACTCTACACATTTATTTTGATAGACGATTTAGAATATAACACAGAACGTGAACATTTAATCATTCCGGAATATGGACGTCATATGCAGAAAATGATCAACCATGTTAAGACCATAGAATCGAAGGAGGAACGTAATAATTTGGCAAAAGCGATTATTTCCGTAATGGGTAATATGCAACCTCATCTAAGAGATGTTCCCGATTTTCAGCATAAATTATGGGACCAACTTTTTATAATGTCCAATTTTGAATTGGATGTTGATTCCCCTTTCGATAAGCCCACAAAAGAACTTTTTGAAGAACGTCCGGAGCCTTTAAAGTATCCTCAAAACTTCCCTAAGTATCGTTTTTATGGAAACAATATTAAAACGATGATCGACGTAGCTAATACCTGGGAAGCAGGAGAGCTTAAAGAAGCATTGACCTTTACTATTGCGAACCACATGAAAAAGTGTTTTTTAAACTGGAATAAAGATACGGTTGAAGATGCTGTTATTTTTAATCATTTGTTCGAATTATCCAATGGTAAAATTGATTTGAGAAATTCGGAAGAAAACCTTTCAGAATCTACGAGTTTAATGCGTACTAAAACGAAGTACAGTAGCAATAAAAAAGGAGGGCACCAGAAGAAAAATTCTAATAAAAGAAAACGCTACTAGGTATTCGTATGGGAACATTTAAAATTGAAGGTGGTCACCGGCTCAAAGGTAAAATCCAACCTCAAGGTGCAAAAAATGAAGCACTACAAATTTTATGTGCAATTTTATTAACTCCGGAACTGGTCACAATTCATAACATTCCTGATATTGTAGATGTTAACAAGTTGATTAGTTTATTGAAAAAACTGGGTGTTAAAGTTGAAAAGCTGTCTCATGGCACTTATACGTTTCAAGCAGATAACCTCAACTTAGAGTATTTAGAATCTCCTGAATTCAAAGAAGACGGGAAAGGTCTTCGCGGTTCGATTATGATCGTTGGTCCGTTATTGGCCCGTTTTGGGAAAGGATATATCCCGAAACCGGGTGGTGATAAAATAGGACGACGACGATTAGATACTCATTTTGAAGGACTTATCAAACTAGGGGCTAAATTTCGATATAGTAGAGAGGAACAGTTTTATGGTGTTGAAGCCGATTCATTAAAAGGAACATACATGCTTCTAGAAGAAGCGTCTGTAACGGGAACAGCCAATATTGTTATGGCTGCTGTTTTGGCCAAAGGGCAAACCTCGATTTATAACGCAGCTTGCGAGCCTTATTTACAGCAATTATGTAAGATGCTGAATAGAATGGGGGCGAAAATTAGTGGGGTAGGTTCGAATCTATTGATTATTGATGGTGTTGAAAACTTGGGAGGTACCGAGCACCGCATGTTGCCAGATATGATTGAAATTGGTAGTTGGATAGGTTTGGCTGCGATGACTAAAAGCGAACTGACCATTACCAATGTTAGTTGGGATGATTTAGGTGTTATTCCTAATGTATTTAGAAAACTGGGAATCACTGTTGAAAGACAAGGAGACAATATTCATATTCCGGCACACACGGATGGTTACGAGATACAAAGTTTTATAGATGGTTCTATTTTAACGATCTCTGACGCCCCATGGCCCGGGTTTACACCAGATTTATTAAGCATTATTTTGGTTGTAGCGACGCAAGCACGAGGCAGTGTTTTGGTCCACCAAAAAATGTTTGAAAGCCGCTTGTTCTTTGTTGATAAACTGATTGATATGGGGGCAAAAATCATACTCTGTGATCCACACCGGGCGACCGTTATCGGACATGATTTTAAATCCACTTTAAAAGCAACCACCATGACATCACCGGATATTCGTGCCGGAGTTTCACTGCTTATAGCGGCATTATCTGCAAAGGGAACCTCCACGATTCAAAATATAGAGCAAATAGATCGCGGTTATGAAAATATTGATGAGCGTTTACGCGCCATCGGGGCTAAGATTGAAAGGGTTTAAAGCCCTAAGAGCTTATATAAAAAAAGCAACGATCAAATAGATCGTTGCTTTTTTTATTGGAGTTATCCCAAGATCGTTTACATCGTATAAAAGAACTGTTCATTTACAATTTTTCCATCGTTTACTTCAAATACACAAACCTCTTCCATGTGCTGTCTGCCACGATCTTTAAAGGTCACGTCGAATGCCATTTTACAGGTAAAATGATCGCCGGCTACTATAGGATCACTAATCTCTCCACCATGAAATTCTTGTACATTATCTAGCCATTGCTTGCTTTTGTTCCATACATTTTGTTTACCCGAAACTAATTCTTCAGGATACCCCGGCATTTCACGACTATTCACATTGTCTCCATAGAGTTCTTCAATAGCCTCTAGGTTTTGGCCTTGTCTGCACATGTCTACTAAACGGTTTGCTACATCTTGAGTATTCATAATTCTGCTGTTTTTAATTAAGAATTAAATTTAAGCAAATATGTAATTCGATTGTATTAAATAAATGTTATTGTTTTAATTGAGAGCTTCCCTGTAAGCGTTTAAACAACGTATTCTGGCCAATTTATGATCGATAATGGGTACAGGGTAGGTCAATTCCTGAAAATCGGGACACCATTGTTTTATGTAGTTGAAGTTCTTGTCAAATTTTTGAATCTGGGAAGTTGGGTTGAAAATTCTAAAATAAGGCGCAGCATCTACGCCACAGCCTGCCACCCATTGCCAGTTTCCTATATTGCTTGCCATATCGTAATCGTGAAGTTTTTTGGCGAAATATGCTTCACCCCAGCGCCAATCGATAAGCAGGTGTTTGCATAAAAAACTCCCAACCACCATGCGCACGCGGTTGTGCATAAAACCTGTTTTGTTTAATTGCCGCATCCCGGCATCAACCATGGGATAACCTGTTTTTCCTTCACACCATAGTTTAAACTCCTCTTCATTATTTCTCCACACCATACGGTCGTATTTAGGTTTAAAGCTTTGTGTTTGAGTTTTTGGGAAGTGCCAAAGTATTTGCATAAAGAATTCTCGCCATATTAATTCTTGTAAAAATGTGTCTTGATATTCAGTTTTTGCTTTTTTGACTATTTGCCGAATACTTACCGTACCAAAGCGTAAATGAGGTCCCAATTTTGAGGTGCTATCCAGAGCAGGGAAGTTTCTTTTGGCTTCGTAATCTTGTATTAATTCTGAAGTTAATTTATAGGGTCCTATTGGTTTCAGAGTGTTTTCAAAGCCGATATCCGAAAGACTTAAGTTCGGAAGGGATTCGCTAGGCATTAAACCCTTTAATAATTTTGAGGTATCGAAATTTTTTACGGTATTATTTCTAAGCGCTTCTTTCCAGCGTTTCATATAAGGCGTGTAAACTAAGTAAGGCTTACCATCACTTTTAACGATATCATCTTTTTCAAAAATGACCTGATCTTTAAAGGTTTTGAATGCCACACCATTCTCGTTCAGCAGTGTTTTTATTTTTGAGTCTCTTGCTCTGGCATAGGGTTCGTAATCGTGGTTGGTATACACTGTTTGTAGCTTATAGTTTTTCATTAATTGTTCGAAAACCGATATTGGATTACCATAGAACATAGCAATACCACTGTTATGGGAATTTTTAAGTTCGGTGTTAATCCTTTGAAGTGTATTATGGATAAAGATTACGCGGGCATCATTTTTTGGGAGCATATCCAATATTTCAGTGTCAAAAATGAATATAGGGAGGACTTTGCTGCTTCCATTTAAGGCTTCAAACAATCCGTGATTATCATTTAATCTTAAATCTCTGCGAAACCAGAATATGTTAATGGGGTCTGTCATTCTTGTCATTCGGAATGTTAGATTCGTATTTTCCGAAAAGGGCTTCTAATTTTTTCGTTCTGTAATTGAAAATTTCGTTCAATTTAGGTTCAACTAAAATAGGATGCATCCATTGTCCAAGAAAACCAAAAGGCACTTTATAATCAACAATATCCTCCATTTCTACACCGCCCTTTATCTCTTTTATAAAATGTTTATGATGCCAAAGCGCGTAAGGACCGAAACGTTGTTCATCAACAAAATACTGTTTATTGGTAATATGTGTAATTTCTGTGACCCATTTGGTCTTTATTCCTAAAATAGGGGTTACCACGTATTGAATGATTTGTCCTGCATACATCGCTCTATCCGCACCGGATAAAATATGAAAGCCCATATAATCCGGGGTTATTGTTTTTAAGTTTTTGGGATCCGATAAAAAACCCCAGGCGCGATCAACCGAAATAGGTAGATTTTGTTTTTTATGTAAACGATAAATTTTCATTTAATTATAAATGACAATATAAAGGTTGAGCGAAGTCGCTACACAAATCCAAATAAAGTAGGGGAGAATTAAAATAGTTTTTGCTTTTAAAACTTTTTGATAATCTACTAAAAATTTTGAAACGATCAAGGTCAATAAAACAATACAGATTAATCCAAGAACCGTTAATTGTAAATCGAAAAAAATGTAACCCCATGCAATGTTGAAAATAAATTGAAATGTAAATAATGTTTTAAGCTTCGTATTTGGAACTATTTTAAACAGGTACGCCATATAGATCGAAAAACATATCATAATAGTAGTCCAGGCAAAACCAAAAAACCAACCCGGGGGCGTCCAGGGTGCCTTGTTTAAACCGATGTACCATACCGTTTGAGGACCATTATCCATAAGCCAATTGCCGATGGCTAGCGCTCCAAAATTTATAAATAGGAAAAGGATGATGTATTTAAACAAAGTCATGATTTAGATATTTAATCGTGCTACTCATGTGAATAACAACAAAGACTTTGAAAAATTAAAGCCTTTATTATTAGTTCGCATTATATGTTCTATGCGGTTAAAGGAGCACCTTTTAAACGCTTTTCCACTTTGCGCTTAATTACGGTTAGACGTTTCATAATGTCCATAATTTTTTGATCCTTTTTCACTTTATAGATTTGATTCAAATCTAAAATTAAAGCCTTAGCTTCTCGTGATATTTTTACTCTATCACTCGTAGATAGTGATCTTCTTTTTCTTTGTTCAAATTCTAATGCTCTATCAATTAAATCCATAATATAAATACTTTATAATTCTATAACTCAAATATATTAATTGTCCAACTTTTTATTTAAATAAGTTCTACAAAATAATTTATACCTCTATAAGTTTTATTTATTAAGCCTCAGAAAGTTTTCTAACCATGCCATTAAATATATAACCATGAAAGGGTAGTGCGCTATACCAATATAAACGTCCCCAAAGTCCGCGAGGTCTAAATGTGGCCGTTTGTTTTAGCATTTTATTTTCAATTTTGAACTCGAGCCAAGCTTCTCCGGGTAAGCGCATTTCTGCATAGAGTAGCAATTTTTGTTTCGTTTTATCTGCAAAAATTACACGCCAAAAATCTAGGGCATCGCCTACATCCAGTTCTGTGGGGCTTGTACGTCCTCTTCTTAGGCCAATACCTCCAAAGAGTTTATCAATGTATCCTCTGAGTCTCCATAAAGTTGTACCATAGTACCAGCCGTTTTTTCCACCAATACTCCAAATTTTTTCTGTGGTATGTTTTGCATCTGCAATAGGGTACTCTTTGTAGTCTTTAAAGCATCCGAATTTCGGGACATTTACATATTTGTGTAAACGCGCCCGTAATTTACCACTACTAACAATAGAATCCTTCCAACTTGACACAATACTGTTCTGTTCAATTTTTTTGAAAGCTAAGGCAACGGCCTCCTTATACGTTATGGGATTGACATTAAGAATTCTGTTTATATTGCTTGATTTCCCAATGATTTGAACCCCCATACTATCTACCAAAGAGGTTGCTAGTTTATATGATGTAGAGGTAACAAAGTACAACCAGTATGATGATAATTTTGGAGTCATCACCGGAACGGTAATGATGTATCGTTTAAATTTGCGAACTTCAGCAAATTGTTCAAGCATGTCTTTATAGGTAATAATTTTTGGTCCGAAAATATCATAGGTTTTATGATATATTCGTTTGTTACCAGCCGCCCGTGTAAGGTAGCTTAAGACATCGCGAACTGCGATTGGCTGAGTTTTAGTATTTAACCATTTTGGAGCGATCATAAATGGTAATTTTTCCACCAAATCCCTAATAATTTCAAAAGAAGAACTTCCAGACCCAACAATAATACCGGCTTTGAATACAGTAAGTGCATATCTTTCAGATTTAAGGTGAGACTCCACATTTTTTCTTGATCTTAGGTGTTTCGATAGATTTTCTTCATTGGTTATACCACTTAAGTAGATGACTTGTTCGGCCTGTGTGGTTTCGATGTAGGTTTTAAAATTTACGGCACAGCGTTCCTCCAGAGATTCAAAATCCTTTGAAGCATTAGACATAGAATGCATAAGATAATAGGCAACATCAATGGTTTTTGGGATATTATTAAGCGTTTCAGGTTTTAAAAAATCTGCTTCAAAAATATAGACATTCTTTTCTTCTGCGTAGTTCTTATCGGCTCGACGCCGATCCCTAACAACACAAATAACAGTATGTCCTTCATGCAATAACAATGGAATAAGCCGCTTACCTATATAACCCGTAGCACCCGTTACTAAAATATTCATAGATCATGTATTTATGGTAAATATATAAAATGTCTAACTTTTTTTAAAATAAATTAGACAAAAATATATTTAAATCAGATATTTCGGATTTAATATCCTTAATTATAACATGAAATGGCCGGCTTAGAGCTTCAGTTTGTATCCCCTTTTTTCCATCCAACCGGTGAAAATAACCACCAGTATTGCAAAAATAAAAGACCCAATGAGTCCGATTAAGCCGGTATTTAGCAGTTCAGGAAACCGAACTCCGGTTATTTGTCTAAGTGGATAAATAAAATATGGAATCATATAACAGGTCAGTGTAGCGGTACCGGCAGGAGCGATAATTTTGGCCCAATGGGTTTGTTTTTTAATATCAGCCAAAACGTATAGCAGGGCAAAAGCGATAAAACCAATTCCGGTACAAATAGCAACCCACGAAGGTGTTCCCTGTATTTTGGAAATTCCCCAAATAGAGCGCGTTGCGAGCCCATAAAACAGACAAGTAATACCAGCCGCAGTTAGTGCCAGAAGCGCCCATTTATGATTAGTCGACCATTTTTTATAAAGTAAGGTGGCCAAAATCCCGGCAGAAGTTAAGGCTGGTATGGTACCTCCATAGATCACCGATAGGAAGCTTATATTATGGTTAAGGTCTGGTAAAATTTTTAATTGATTCAATACTGCGAGCCCATTAAAGCCAATGAAAACTGAGACCATCACATATAAGTTGCCCTTTGAAAGCAAGAACAACAAGGCATTAATAAGATAAGCCCAGCCGATAAGCCCCAGAATACCCCACCAATACGTTTTCATACCGACAGTGCCGTCACTACCGCCCTTATACATAAAGGCTAAGAAAATGAAAAGCAAAATACCTAAGCCTTGTAAGTAAGGATGCCATTTTTCAGGGATTGGACTTCGCTTCCAATGCATCCAGACCAGTACAGTCGCGAGTGCCATAGTGAAACACCACCAATATTTACCAAGACCTAAAGTTTGATGCGCACTTTCATAATTTACCATATAAACCCCAATGATCAAGAGCGATATCGATCTTATAATAATATGCTTTACAATGGCGTTTGTAGCGTCCCCTTTATTTTGACGCTGTTTAATGGCAAAGGGAATGCTGAGACCTACAATGAATAGAAATAAAGGAAATATAACATCTGAAAACCCCAGATAGTCTTCTTGAGCTGAGGCATGTTTTAACCATTTAGGGACATCGGTAAGTGTCCAAAAATCATTTACCCAAATCATAAGTACCATGGTAAGGGCTCTAAGGATATCGATAGAGGCTATTCTTGCTTTTTTCATCTGTTTATAATTATTGTTTTTTTATCCCCATAGCTATCGGAAGTCAGATGCAACATTCATAACTAATTCCAATAACTATCGAGGCGATACACATTGGAATGATCAAATGAATGTTTCATGCGGTTAGAGATTTAATAAAGTCCCTAAAATACCACTTTTGTTTTTCAAACTGTGAAAGACATGCAAATAAAAAAGTACCGAACCATGTAAACGTCATGCTCGATACTTTCTTAGTTTAAATGTAGACCTATTATTTTATAGGCAAATAAAATTCTGTTTTCAATTTGTGAGGCTCAACGCGTTCCGGATTGCTAATATATTTTTCCCTAACGGGTTCATCACGCAATTCGTAGTCGGTGTTTAATAACCAATCATTAAAAATATAGTTGTAAACATCGGCAAAGTATTCGTAACTACCTTGGTATAAAAACACGGCAAATTGCCCGCCTTTTAAGGTTTTAACCCCAACATCATCAATAGGTTTAGCGTCTTTATGTATCACCAAACACGCATCGTATCGTATTTTGTCATCCTCAGTAACTTTCGGATCATCGTGTGGTAAACCCAAATGTTCAATGCCCTTGGTAAATAGTTTTTGTGCTTTTATAACACCCCAAAGTTTTTCCCATGCGGCGCCATAATTTAGAGTCTGATATGCCCCTTGCATACGATAATACAGGCATTGCTTGTCTTCAATGCTAATAATTTTTGGCTTCTTAATGTTCAATGTTGTTTCCATTGTGATTTCTGTTTTTTTAATATACGTTTTATCTTTTCGATACGCTGTTGGAGAAATGTCGAAATAGCGTTTAAACATTTTAGATAAAGACGAAGGCGTTTCAAAGCCTACGCTATAGGCAATATCTTCAATATCTAAAGCCGTATATCGAATCATTTTAGCCGCGGTTTCCACACGTGTTCTGGAAATATAGGCTCCAATGGGCTCTCCTAAAAGCGCTCTGCTAATACGATGAAAATGAAACGGAGAAAAATGTGAGATCTCAGCCAGCGTTTTAATATCTATTTTGCTATCTAAATTGTTGTGAATGTATTCTACAATCACATTTAGTTTTTCATTATAAAATGCTTTGTTACTTTTTTCTGATGTCATTTTTATAGTATTGATATGCCAAAAATATAGCGTTATGAAGATACTAACTTTTCCCATCTTGCGGAATTCCATTTTCCAAGATATTGTGAAGTATATTTAAACGAAGGTTAATTCTAAAAACAAATAGGAATGCATACATTTGATAGCAACTAAAACAATCATTATGAGTCGTATTTTAATCTTTTTGTGTCTATTTTCGTTGGTATCCTGTGGTTCTTCAAAGACAACGATTGTAAAATACCCCATAGGGCAAATCAAAACCGAAATGGGAGAGATGCTTTTTTGGTTGCACGATGAAACCCCGATTCACAAAGAAAGTTTTATAAGGTTGGCCACCGAGAACTATTGGGACACCTTAACCTTTAATCGGGTGATCAAAGATTTTGTAATACAAGGTGGTTGTCCTGATACTCCTGAGGGTTTTAGCGACTCTCCGTATTTACTAAAACCCGAATTTAATCCAAACATCAAACATGTATATGGAGCTGTTGGAGCCGGGCGTGATGGTAATGCCGAAAAACTGTCTGCAGGGTGCCAGTTATATATTGTACAAAATAAAGAAGGATTACATCGATTGGATGGTGATTATATGATCTTCGGACAAGTATTTAAAGGACTGGACGTTTTAGATACCATTGCCGAAGTCAATACGGACACTACAGATACACCGTTAAAAGATGTCACCATGGATGTTAATGTATTGTATTTAACGGCCCGAGAGCTTAGTGCTCAAGGCTATAATTTTAACCCTTAGTAGGAATCATGAAAACAGTTAATTTTATTATTTTATTGGTACTGTTCTTTACCCTTTGGTGTTGTAAAGATGCTAAAAAGAACGTAGAAAAGAATAAGGACACGGCTTTGAGTTTTATAGAACGGCTCGAACGTGTTTCTGATAGTATTAAAGTAGAGGATATTGTTGTAAAGAACATTTTCAAAAGTCAAATTTTGGCACATCAGAATAAGGTGTTTGATAGCCTTATGATTGTTGAAAAGGTTTATAAACCGCATCAGCAATTATGGGATCACTGTTATGGTATGATTTTCGGGGAAGATAATGCCGCAAAGTTCAACACGCCGGAAGGCATGATTGGTTGGAACAAAACCTTGTATCCTGATAATAAAGCTTTTTTCAACGATAGGGCCGAAAGTTTATTAAGGATGAATTTAGATTCTACCATTCAAGCAAATCTGGACCAATTTAATACGTTGGTTCCTTATAAAGTAGAATCGACTATAAGCATTTTGTTTACACCTATAACTGGAATTTTGTTTGGAGGTTGCACAAATCACCAATTCTGTATTGAGTTAAATTATGAAGAGCAAGATATCACCTATACCATTGAGAATGGTTTACCACATGAATTAAATCATCTCGCTTACGAGCCCTTAAGAGTGAATGATCCGGATAGGAATACAGCCTTACGTCAAATGATAGATGAAGGCTTTGCGTGTTATTTTACCTGGGTGTTTTTTGATAATAAAATTTCAAAACATCGAGCTGTTGAAAACATGTCGGATAAGGAGTGGCATTGGTATTTGAATAATGAGAAAGCGCTATTCAATAAGTTAAGCCCATATTTTAATGATGAAAGCGGCGATAATCCTCTAATGAGAAATGACAAATATAAATTCTTTCCCGAGGCCCCAAAGTCCTTGAATTATTGGTTAGGTTTTCGAATTATTGAAAAATATGTTGAAAAGCACGGTGAAGAAAGCTGGAAAGATATTTATGAAATGAACGTTCAGGATGTTTTGAACCAAAGTGATTATAAAACATTTATTGACCATTTGGAATAATGTACCAAAGCTTATTTCGTGTTAAAAACGTGATGTGGTTACCTCGTTAAAAAACTGGTGTTTATTTTGTAACTTATTAGCCCTGTGAAGCGTCATACAACTAATCAAAAGAAAACAGCTGGGGTACAAACTAATATAGCGTATACCCGAAATATATCTAATCCATCCTAAAACATCCAATTATGAGTTCAAATTCAAATAAATTATGGTTAAAAAGTATTATAATGCTATTGGCAATGGCGCTGCTAGGCCCAATGAGTATGGCTCAGAGCAAAGCAAAACAAATCGATGCTCTAATTAGTAAATATGTCGAATACGGGAAATTTAACGGTTCAGTATTGGTGTCTCATAAAGGAAAAGTCATTTATAAAAAGGGTTTTGGAATGGCCAATATGGAATGGGATATTCCTAATAAACCCAATACCAAACATCGTTTAGGGTCGATTACCAAGCAGTTTACCGCCATGCTTATCTTGCAATTGGCAGCGGATGGTCAATTGGATTTGCAAGCACCTATTTCCACTTATTTGTCGGATTACCCTAAAACTTCTGGCGATAAAATCACCACGCATCACTTGCTGGCGCATACCTCGGGAATTCCTAATTATACATCTTTCCCAGGATTTTTTGAAGATGAAAGCCGTAATCCGTCTACCCCGAATGACTTTATAAAAAAGTTTGCCGATAAAGACCTGGATTTCGAGCCGGGGGAACGCTTTAGCTATAGCAATTCGGGGTATTTTCTTTTAGGGGTTATTATTGAAAAACTATCGGGAAAGAGCTATGAAGAAATGCTTCATGACAAGATATTTACACCACTTAATATGAAGGATAGTGGTTATGATCATCACGCCGATATTTTAAAAAATAGGGCTACCGGTTATGAAAAAAATGGTAATGCCCATGTGAATTCCAGATACCTGGATATGTCCATTCCTTATGCTGCCGGCTCTTTGTATTCCACGGTTGAAGATTTGTACTTATGGGATCAGGCCTTATATGCAAACCAGTTACTTCCCAAAAAATATATGGAGATGTATTTTAAGCCCTATATTCCTGCTTTTGGCAATATGCATTACGCTTATGGCTGGAGTGTTGGTAAAATGCCTATAGGTCAGTCTACCGATAGTATCTATACTATAGGTCATGGAGGAGGTATTAATGGATTTAACACCAATATTTCCAGAGCACCATCAGATAAATCGTTGGTTGTACTTTTAAATAATACCGGGGGAGCACCACTTAATCCAATGACAAGGGCTATTAGAGCTATCATTTACGGTAAAGAATATAAGCTTCCTGGTCAATCGGTAGCAACCGAAGTCTTAGCGGTAATAAATGACCAAGGTATCGATGCGGGAATAGCACATTATAATACTATTAAAGATTCTGAATCTTATGATTTAAATGAAAATGAAATGAATGGTATTGGGTATCAACTTATGCAAGATGATCAAGTTGAAGCCGCAGCGAAAGTATTCGAGTTAAATGTTAGCGCCTTTCCGAAGTCGTCCAACGTGTACGATAGTTATGGAGAAGCCTTAATGAATTTAGGAAAAAAAGACTTGGCCATTAAAAATTATAAGAAATCCATTGAACTGAACCCGAATAACATGGCCGGTATTGAAGCTTTAAAAAAAATGGGAGCAGATGTTTCTGAGTATGAAAAAGAGGTTGTGGTTCCCGATGCGGTTCTGGAAAGTTATGTTGGTCAATATCAACTCATGCCTAATTTTATTATTAGCATAACCAAAACCGAAAATCAGTTAATAGCACAGGCTACGGGACAACCGACTTTCGAGATATTTCCAAGGTCAAACCATGAGTTTTATTTAAAAGCGGTGAATGCCCAATTGGTTTTTAATAGTGATGATAGTGATAAGGTGATTAGTGTTACTCTGTTTCAAAATGGACAAGAGATTACCGGGAAACGTATCGTGGAGTAGTTTTAGTAATAGATTACAGATCTTTAGGTGCTTTAGGATGACTTTACGAATGAAGTGAATTAATCCGAGATTAAATGGTCTGGGGGTACTCCGATGACTTAGTTTCGGAAGCAAAGTAGGTTTTTAGAAACCATCAAAAATAGTCCCTTTAATCTCAGGCCATTCCTCCTTCAAAATACCATAACAAGCCGTGCTTCGCTTAAAACCATCCGGCATTAAAATATCCTTGCGCAGAATACCTTCAAGTTTAGCACCTAATTTTTCAATAGCTTTTCTGGATCGTAAATTACGCTCATCGGCACGAAATGCAACTTTATCAACCTTTAGGGTTTCAAATGCATATTGAAGCATTAAAAACTTCATATGTTTGTTCAGTCCGGAACCTTGAAACTCCTTTCCAATCCATGTCGAACCAATTTCTACAACTTTGTTTTTCCGGTTGATATTCATGAAGTGGGTGTTGCCCGCATATCTATTCGTTTGCTTATCAAAAACAATAAACGGAATCGCCGTTTTTTGATAGTACCCATCCAGAGCTTTTTGCACGTAGGCTTTTAAATCTTCCCGCGTATCGACTTTTGTAGGTGAAAACTGTACCAAATTTTCCTGTTTACCAATGATTTCAAGCTGTTTGTAATTCTCCATACTTAATAAGCTTAGTTTGACACGATAATCTTCTAAAGTGGGTGCAGTCATTTTATAGTTTAGGTGTTTTAGGTAATAGAAAACAATATGTTTACAAAATAAGTAATTATTATATTATTTATTACATTTAGGGGTTACCTTTTTAAAACCAACGATTTAATCAATTTTATATGAATATTAAACAATTCAAGAACCTCATTCTATCTATCTTAAGCCTTTTAGTCGTAGCATGTTCCTTAGATATAGAAGGTCCGATCACAGAACGTATCACCATGCACGGGATTACCATCCCTGAGGGATTCGAAATTGAGAAGCTATATAGTCCCGGAGCTCACAAACAAGGGTCCTGGGTGAGTATCACTAAAGATGATAAAGGGCGCTTATACACTTCAGACCAGTTCGGAAACCTGTATCGTGTTTCGTTGCCCGATGCGAACAATGCGTTGGACAGTGTTGAGGTAAAGAAAGTGGATATAAAGTTTGGAATGGCCCAGGGCTTATTGTGGCATAAAGATGTTTTATATGCTTTGGTAAATGCATCAAATCATAATAACATTGGAGTTCAAAGTGGGTTTTATAAAATAACTGATGCCAATCAAGATGATCATTTTGATACGGTGACTTTACTACGTTCTTTTCACGGTGATGGTGAGCACGGACCTCATAATATCGCATTGTCACCCGATGGACAATCCCTCTATTTGGTATTAGGGAACCATACACTTATTCCTGAAGACTTTGAAAGTGTAATGCCTAAAAACTGGGCAGAAGACAATCTGCTCCCTGTAATTAAAGATCCTAGTGGTCATGCTAACGATGTAAAGGCGCCTGGCGGCTGGGTGGTTAAAACCGATTTTAATGGAAAGGCGTGGACTATTGTTAATGTAGGACTTAGAAATACCTACGATATTGCTTTTAATGCCGATGGCGAATTGTTTGGTTTTGATTCCGATATGGAATATGATATGGGCATGCCATGGTACCGACCGATCAGATTATGTCATTTAACCAGTGGAGGTGATTTTGGATGGCGCACCGGTACTGGAAAATTTGCTCCTGAGTACCCTGACAATTTACCGGGTATCGCAAACTTAGGACAAGGGTCTCCAACGGGACTTCTTGAAGGTTCTGGCTTAAAATTTCCATCCTATTATCAGAATGGATTGTATCTGTTCGATTGGAGTTACGGTACGATGTATTTTGCCAGTTTAACACCTCATGGAAGCAGTTATACAACCGAAGTTACCGAGTTTCTATCTGGTGTACCATTACCTTTAACCAATGGTATTGTTGGGGATGATGGTGCTTTGTATTTTTTAACAGGTGGAAGAGAATTGGAATCTGCATTGTACAAGCTTACTTATACAGGAAAACGATCTGATGTGGTTAAAACACTATCTGAAAACACCTCTGGAAAGGATGATCGTGCTCTTAGAAAGCGCATAGAACGTTTTCAAAGTATAAAGGATGCAGATGAAATAGATTTTTTGATAGCACACCTAGATCATAAGGATCGTTATATTCGATTTTCGGCCAGAGTAGCGTTAGAGCATCAAGACGTGAATCTTTGGAAAAATAAAGTAGCGCAGGGTGATCGCATCTTAAGAAAAATTGCCATTGCCATTGCCATAGCGCATCAGGGAGAAGATAGGGATAGACTCATGGCACTCAAAACCTTGTTGGAATTAGATTGGAGTGTTTGCAACGAAACTGAAAAAACAGATTTTCTTAGGGCACTAGAATTATTGATGATACGAACACGACAAGATCTTCAACCCGAAATGAAAAAAGCGATTTCAGATAAACTGTTACCCAATTATTTGAAAGAAACCAATAACATCAACAAGCAGGTGGCCGGATTGTTAAGCTATTTAAGTGTTTCTGAAATATTAGAACCTACTATACATAGTATGGAGAATGATACCATTACTTCCAATTTAAAATCGATGTACTTATCCGGCGATGTCTCTAAACGCAGTGACCAGTACGGAAAGGATGTTGAAAATATGCTTAAGAATATGCCTAACCAGCAAAATATAAGCTACGCTAAAAGTATGAGTGAAATGAAGACGGGTTGGACCAAAGCATTGCGTGAACGCTACTTTAGATGGTATAACCGAGCCTTAAAAAAATCGGGAGGCAAGCAATATGCCAATTTTATAAAAGCCATTCAACGTAGCGCTTTAGAGAATGTTCCTGAAGGTGAACGCGCTTATTTTGAAGCCTTATCCAGTGAATCTATGAATGCACAGGCAGATCTTATGGCTCATGTTAAAATGCCTGAAGGGCCAGGGAAAAATTATGAGGTTTCAGATGTCCAAAAGGCTTTTGCGACTCATAAAAAAAATGTAGATTTTGAAAGCGGAGAAAATCTTTTCAGAGCGACGCTATGCATTTCTTGTCATGGTATTAATGGTGTTGGAGGTAGTGCCGGACCGGAATTAACCCAAATTGGTACACGTTTTTCTATTAAAGATATTTCCGAAGCGCTTGTTCATCCTTCTAACACCGTTTCCGATCGTTATAGACAAACCATATACCATTTAGAAAATGGAAATACCATTACCGGAAGACCGATTGATGAAACTGAAACACATATAGAAATAAGTGTTAATGCCTTTTCACCCGATATTACAAGTAAAATTAGAAAAGCCGATATTGTAAAGACCGAAGAATCATCAGAATCTGCGATGCCATCGGGTTTAATTAATAGCTTAAACGAGAAAGAATTAAGTGATTTAATGGCATTTTTAGTAGCGGGAGGTGATAAAAATCATAAAATTTATAAATAAGAGTTCTAACTAGTGATTTTGATGAATAAATTAAAGATTACCAAGGAATTAATTTCAATACTTTTTATTAGCGTCATGTTAGGTTGTAACTCGGCTTCAAGAAAGGTGGAAGAAATTATATTGTTTAACGGGGAGAACCTTGAAAATTGGAAGGGGAATGCCAAAGTATGGTCTGTTAAAGATGGTTGTATTGTTGGAGAGAACTCAGATGAATATAAATTGAAGCAAAATACTTTTTTGATTTATGAAGATGTATTTTCGGATTTTGAATTGACATTCCAATATAAAATAATTGGAGGAAATAGTGGCGTTCAATATCGAGCAAAAATACTTGACGAACAACAGTTTATTGTTGGCGGTTATCAAGCCGATATGGAAGCTGGTATTAACTATTCGGGCATTTTATATGAAGAAAAAGGCAGAGGCATAATGGCCAATAGAGGAGAGCGCGTCACAATTTTAGAAAGTGGTGAAAAGGAAATTGAAATCTTTACTACTTCAAAAAATATTCAAAATATAATAAATGAAGAAGCTTGGAATGACTATAAGATTGTAGCAAATGGAAGCCAATTACAACATTTTATAAATGATAATAAAACAATTGATGTTATTGATAAAGAAGTTGGTAAACGTTCAGAATCCGGAGTAATTGCACTTCAAGTTCATACAGGACCTAATATGAAAGTTTACTATAAAAACCTCGTGATTAAACCCATTAGCAATTGATTTATAACTTTTAGTAATGTACTTTTGTTTTCGATTTTAAAAATTCATTTTTTCTATGCAGTTAACTAAAGAAACCTTTTTTAAACAAGCCAAGGCCATTTGTAAAAACACACTTATGGAAACTTTAAATATTGAGTTTGTAGATTTTGGTGACGATTTTGTAGTAGCTAGAATGCCGGTGAATTCAAGAGTGCATCAGCCGGATGGTGTACTTCATGGTGGAGCCACAGTGGCGCTTGCAGAAAGTGTTGGTAGCTTTGCGGCTCATGTGTTTTTAAATTTGGATGAAGTATTTGTTCGTGGTATCGAAATTTCTGCAAATCATGTTAAAGCTGTTAAAGAAGGTTTTGTTTATGCCAAGGCCACTTTTATACATAAGGGCAGAACAACACAAATATTTGATATTAGAGTTACTGACGATCATGATAAACTCATATCAGTTTGTAAGTTAACCACCATTTCTTTGCCTAAATAGACATCGTTCCCTATGACCTTGAAATTTTTTTTTGAACGTATTCAAGAGCAATACCATAGTGAATTACCTTTTGTAGTTTACAGAAAGCCAAACGCCATAAAAATAGAAGCCTTATTACAAAATAATACAACGCTTCACAAATCGGATGATTTTACAGAAAGTGGCTTTGTGTTTTCTCCTTTTGATGATACTTTGGATACCGTTTTGATACCTCTAAACTCTTCTGAAAATATGAGCTTCACTGAAACGTCTGCCGCGCTTTCAGATTCCGATAATTATCGGGAGGGCACCAATACCAGCAAAAGCGTTGTTTCCTCTGAAAGCAAGAATCAGCATATCAACCTGGTAAAAAAAGGTGTTTCGGCCATTCATTCCGGGTTTTTTAAAAAAGTAGTCCTGTCAAGAAAAGAAGATATCTCCCTTAGTAACCAGGACCCAATGCTTATACTAAAGAAGCTTTTAGATAGATATAAAAGGGCATTCGTATATTGTTGGTACCACCCTAAAGTAGGGCTGTGGTTGGGAGCGACGCCTGAAACTTTGATAAAGATAGAAGGGCGTAGGTTTTCGATGATGGCATTGGCAGGAACGCAAGATTACCAGGGCTCTTTAGACGTAGTATGGCAAGAAAAAGAAATCCAGGAGCAGCAATTTGTAACCGATTTTATCATTGAACAGATAACAGACACGATAGATGATATAAAAGTAACGGAAACAGAAACGGTTCGCGCCGGTAATGTACTGCATTTAAAAACGCAGATTCAAGGCCGTATAGACCCGAAAACGTCAAACTTGGAAGCATTAATTCGTCGTTTGCACCCTACGCCGGCCGTTTGTGGTTTACCAAAGGCAAAAGCGAAAGCATTTATTTTGGAAAACGAGGACTACCATCGAGAATTTTATACCGGGTTTTTAGGTGAGCTAAATATGGACACACGTATAGCTCCAAGATCTGGACAGCGTAATATTGAAAATAAAGTCTACGGGATAACCCGAAAACGAACACAATTATACGTGAATTTGCGATGCATGCAATTGCGAGACGATACAGGAGTCGTTTATGTTGGTGGAGGCATTACTCAAACTTCGAACCCTGAAAGCGAATGGGAAGAGACCGTTTCAAAATCTTTAGTTATTAAAAACGTATTGGAATAGGTTTAATTAATTCCCTATTTCTTATTTTTACGCTAAGATTAAAGCTTAGATGAAATACCCGAAAATTCCACTTGCTCAAACCACAGTTCAGCTCTGTAAAGCAAAACATATCAAACACATAATAATTTCTCCCGGAAGTAGAAATGCCCCCTTAACAATTGGTTTTACGAACGATCCGTATTTTAAATGTTACAGTATCGTCGATGAACGGTGTGCTGCTTTCTTTGCATTAGGAATTGCGCAGCAATTACAAGAACCTACGGCCGTAGTATGTACTTCCGGTAGTGCTTTGCTAAACTATTATCCAGCTATTGCTGAAGCCTTTTATAGCGACATTCCATTGCTGGTCTTATCGGCAGATAGACCAAAGCATTTAATAGGGATTGGTGACGGACAAACGATCAATCAAAAGAATGTATTCGAAGGCCATATTTTAGATTCGGTCAATTTAAAACTTGATGTAAATGCCGGTGAACATGGTGATGGCTTAGAGGAACTTCCTATTTTTAAAAATCTTGAACATAAAATTGAAACGGTATTGGGCCTAAAACAAAGTGTACAAGAATATAACGAAGAGGCCATAAATAGAGCTATTAATACCGCTGTAACCAGGAAAGGTCCTGTACATATTAATGCGCCCTTCGATGAGCCATTATATGATATTGTAGATGTGTTATCAGTAACTCCTGGTCTTATCAAAGCTAAGGAAAAACCGATGCAAATTGATGAGGGTGATATAGAATCCTATATAAGAGATTGGAATTCGGCTTCAAAAAAAATGGTATTAATTGGTGTTAATCAGCCCAACAGCGTTGAACGAAAATGGTTAGACGTCTTAGCGGAAGATGATAGTGTGATTGTATTTACAGAAACGACCTCAAATTTACATCATGATCGCTTTTTTCCAAGTATTGATAAGATTATAGCACCTTTGGAGGATGGCGATTTTAAAAAGCTGCAACCTGAAATATTACTGACTTTCGGAGGTTTGATCGTATCCAAAAAGATTAAGGCTTTTTTAAGAAGCTATAAGCCTAAACAGCATTGGCATGTGGATTTGAAAAAAGCGAACGACACGTTTTTTAGCCTCTCGCATGTTATAGAAACAACACCAAATTACTTTTTCTCTAAATTTTTACCGAGGACCAAAGCGATACAAAGTGATTATAAGCCCTACTGGAATGTTATTAAAGCATCCCGACACATACGACATCAGGAGTACTTAAACACTATTCCCTTTAGTGATTTAAAGGCATTTCATGGTGTTTTAAAGGCTATTCCGGATCATACGGTTTTACAATTGAGTAATAGCTCTACGATACGTTATGCTCAGTTATTTGATGTGAACAAAACACTGAAGGTGTTTTGCAACAGGGGTACGAGCGGTATAGATGGAAGTACATCAACGGCTATAGGTTGTAGTGTTGCACATAGTAAGCCGACAACCTTGATAACGGGAGATTTAAGTTTTGTTTACGATAGTAATGCTCTATGGAATAATTATATTCCAAAGTCCTTTAGAATTGTTATTATAAACAACGGAGGGGGCGGTATTTTTAGAATTCTTCCCGGGCATAAAAACACCGAAAACTTCGACACTTACTTTGAAACAAAGCATCAGTTAACCGCAGAGCATTTAAGCAAAATGTATGACTTTGATTATCTAAGCGTCGCCAGTGAAGAGACTTTGGCAAATGTGCTTAAAACCTTTTATATAGACGGTGGCAAACCCAAAATATTGGAAATATTTACGCCAAGGGTTATAAACGATACCTTACTTTTGGAGTATTTTAATTTTTTGAGATAAAATAATATCCCTTTGGTGTATTTAAACTCCTTCAAAATTAAGTATCTTTAAAACACATTTAAAACTAAAAATTTAATCATGAATAAAAGACAGGAACTTATTGCAAAATATGCCGCAGATATAAAGGACAAATTTGGCATGGCTGCGGATATGGATTTATTAACAAAAGTGACCATTGGCTGCGGACCGGCAATTTACAATGCAGACTCTTCAACAGTTTCAGGATCCGATGAGTCTGAGTTAAATACTGTAAAGCACAACTTTCTAATTAAGAAGTTAGGGTTGGAAGATAGTGCAGAATTAGATTCCGGCATCGCCTCGGTTATGGAGGCTTATGGAAAAACCAACCGTAGTAAGTATAGGGCCGTCGTGTATTATTTATTGACAAAACATTTTGGAAAAGAGTCCGCATATTAGAGGACGATATAGATCGTATTTAAAGCGTTGCAATTATTGTGACGCTTTTTTATTTATCATACCTTTGCCGCATGATACAATTAGGGCAAATAAACACTTTGGAAATACTTCGCGAAACTGATCATGGTATCTATTTAATTGATACGGATGACGCTGAGGTGCTATTACCAAACAGGTATGTTCCGGAGTCTTTTAAAATTTGGGATAAGCTAGACGTTTTTGTGTATTTAGATAACGAAGAACGTCCGGTTGCCACTACTGATATGCCCTATATCATGCGAGGTGATTTTGCTTTGCTGCGTTGTAATCAGGTCACAGATTATGGAGCCTTTCTGGACTGGGGTTTGGTTAAAGAACTATTTTGTCCATTTAAAGAACAGGCTTTTAAAATGAAACCCGGTGGTTGGTATTTGGTGCATTGTTATTTGGATGAAAAAACAGACAGGTTGGTAGCTTCAAGTAAAACCAATCGGTTTTTAGATAACAACGAATTAACGGTTAAAGCATTTGATGAGGTGGATTTGATAGTATCTCACCCTTCAGATATCGGTATGAATGTTATCGTAAATAAAGTTCACAAAGGTTTAATATATAAGGATAATATCTTTTCAGATCTGAGTATTGGTGATAAACTAAAGGGGATTGTAAAAAAAATACGCCCCGGTAATAAATTAGATATTGCGCTAGGGCAGGTTGGGTATAGAAATATTGAACCCAATGCACAGCGCATCATGGATGAGCTCAATGATAATAGCGGGTATTTGAATCTTACTGATAAATCAACTCCTGAAGCTATAAAAGAAGCACTTCAAATGAGTAAAAAGAATTTCAAAAAAGCTATTGGAACCTTATATAAAAAACGACTTATCGAAATTAAGCCAGATGGTATTTATTTAATTTAAGGTGAGTATAATATTTTTTTTCACCTCATTGTAAACAACATCCATCGCTTCGTAAAGGTTGTCAAAATTCACTTTAGTTCTTTCACAAAAGTTGTTTTCAATTTCGGCATTCATTAAACTCGCCGAGTTATGCCCAACCACGGCATAACCGCTTAAATTTTTAACCTTCGCTCTAAATAAATCGATATCCATAAGTTTAACAGAATAGGAATGTATCCTATTGGTTACTACACCAAAGGGTCTGGAGTCTCCAAAGGTTGTTTTTAGCTCATCGAAAAATTCAGCCGAGCTGTTTATATCGATATGCACCCCTTCGTTAAATTCGATGACCGCAATGTGATTGAAAAAGTAGATATTTCCTAGTTCTTTTTCTACCGACTTTACGATATGATCTGCTATATTTGATTCTAATACTGTCATGCTCAATAATTAATTATAGACTTCTTTTTGCTTTTTGGTTGGAAGTTATAATGCAATTTTAGAATTTAATACATTGGTTATGTGTAGGTTCTAAGAATCGGCGTGCAAATATACTATACATGCATAACATATTTTATGTTTTTTTAAAACAGATCATAATAATTATTAAATTTTTAGTTTTTTAACATTAGCACTATGGGTTGTGTAATAAAAAATAGGAACCAATATGCAAAGTTTAATATATGGAACCTAAACTTAAATTTTTAAAAGCACCGCCAATGTTAAACAGAGTAAAACAGGTCGTTTTTTACTTTTTTTTGAAAACAATTCACAAAAATCACACAGAAACCCTCCAATATTGAATGTTTTATGAGTACACGTTTTTTGGCTTTGTAATATACCCGTTAGCTATTCCAATTTTAGTATTTTTGCGACATGACACATCAAGATACCATAGTTGCGTTAGCAACACCCTCAGGCTCCGGGGCCATTGCTATTATCCGATTATCTGGTGCAAATGCTATCACTTTTGTCGAAAAACAATTTAAATCTATTTCGGAGAAATTATTAAGCAATCAGTCTACGCATACGATTCATTTAGGGCATATTGTTGATAGTGCTAAAACTATAGATGAGGTTTTGGTATCTGTTTTTAAAAACCCAAATTCTTATACGGGTGAAGATGTTGTTGAAATTTCATGTCATGGATCGAATTATATTCAACAGGAGATCATTCAACTATTTCTTCGGAAAGGATGCCGTATGGCCGACGCCGGAGAATTTACCTTAAGGGCGTTTCTTAATGGAAAATTAGATTTAAGTCAGGCGGAAGCTGTAGCAGATTTAATTGTCAGTGATAACGCGGCATCACATCAAATAGCCATGCAGCAAATGCGAGGTGGTTTTTCTTCTGAAATTGCCAAACTTCGCGAAGAACTCTTAAATTTTGCTTCGCTGATAGAATTAGAATTGGATTTTGCCGAAGAAGATGTCGAATTCGCTGATAGAACCCAATTTAAAGACCTTATTGAACGTATCACTTTTGTATTAAAGCGATTAATAGATTCTTTCGCCGTTGGTAATGTGTTAAAGAATGGAATTCCCGTTGCCATTGTGGGAGAACCGAATGTGGGTAAATCGACACTGTTAAATGCGCTCCTTAATGAAGATCGGGCTATTGTTTCTGAAATAGCCGGAACGACCAGAGACACTATTGAAGATGAAATCACTATTGGCGGTATAGGTTTTCGGTTTATAGATACGGCCGGTATTCGTGAAACCAAGGATACCGTTGAAAGTATTGGGATTAAAAAAACCTTTGAAAAGATCGAGCAGTCCCAAGTGGTTATTTATCTTTTTGAAGCTGATACTATTTTCAATGATGATAAGAAATTCCAAAATTTAAAACTTGAGATCGGAAAAATTAAAAATAAATACCCGCAAAAGCCGTTGCTTGTTATTGCCAATAAAACGGATAGGCTTTCGGATGCCGAGAAATCAAAGTTGAATACCACCCTGAGTGCGTTAGAAGGATCTCAAACCATTTTAATATCCGCCAGGCAAAAACTGGGTATTGATAAACTGAAAGACACCTTATTAAGTTTTGTAAACACAGGAGCACTAAGAAATAATGATACGATTGTCACCAATTCACGTCATTATGATGCCTTACTAAAAGCCTTTGAAGAGATTCAAAAAGTACAATATGGATTGGAATCCGGATTGTCCGGCGATTTATTAGCTATTGATATTCGACAGGCCTTATACCACTTTGGTGAAATCACGGGAGAAATCACCAATGATGATCTGTTGGGGAATATTTTTGTTAATTTCTGTATTGGGAAGTAACTTACTTTCTTTTTATTGTTAATGTGTTGATTTTATTGGATTTATAAAATTTTATCTTCTTTTTTTTGTTGCTTTTTTGCTATTATTTGATTAAATTTGTTGTATATCTGTTGCCTTAAATATGGATTTGTTGCCCAAATCTGTTGGCGATAAGATTGGCGAAATGATGCACCATATTACCCCACGTTGCACCATAACGCTACATAAAGCACCATTTATGAGCAGTAATTTATACATTCCAAAAACTTGTAAGCATTGCGGTAATGCCTTTACAGCACGTACAACTGTTACAAAATATTGTGGTGATAGTTGTGCTAAAAAAGCCTATAAAGCACGCAAGCGTAAAGAAAAAATTCATGCTACCCTTACTGAAGATATGCAACAACAAAAGGAAATTGTTGAGGTTCACAATCCTAATGCTGTAAATAACAAGGATTTTTTAAGCGTTACAGAAGCCTCACAGCTTATTGGTGTAAGTAGATGGACCATTCAAAGAATGATACAACAAGGGCGTTTAAAGGCAGTTCCTTTTGGTAGAAAACGTATTGTAGCTAGATGGCAAATAGAAAACCTTTTTAATTAGCATCCAATGAAAGTAACTTTAAGACAACGCAAGAAGAACAATAAAATAAGTTTGTATTTAGATTACTATCATAAAGGTAAACGCAAAACCGAGTATTTACGGTTATATCTTACGCCTAATTCTAAAACAAAAACAGAAAGAGAGGTTAATAAAAAAACTAAACAATTAGCTGAAACTATTTGTGCGCAAAGACAGATAGAAATACAAAACGGCATTTATGGATTTCAAGATATAGAGAAGTTAAAAGGAAGTTTTATTACTTATGTTACTGCATTAGCAGAAAAGAAAAATACCAGCTCTGGCAACTATGGAAATTGGAACAGTATGCTAAAACATTTAAAAACCTTTTGTCCTACAGATGTAAGTTTTCAAGATTTAGACAAATCATTTGTAGAACGTTTCAAAGAGTATTTAGATAAAGATGCTATAGCAAGAGCAGGTAAAAAATTGTCTCAAAACTCTAAATATTCATACTTCGGGAAATTCTGTGCAGCATTAAAGCAAGCGGTTAAAGATGGAATATTAAAAGTCAATCCATCTAATGGTGTGGAATACTTCAAACAAGGAGAACCTCAACGAGAATTTTTAACCCTTGATGAATTACAAAAAGCTGTTAATACGGAATGTGAATTACCTGTATTAAAGAATGCATTTATTTTTTCTGCTCTTACTGGATTGCGTTGGTCAGACATTGAAAAATTAGTATGGTCAGAAATACAGCATTCTAAAGAAATGGGGTATTATATACGTTTTAGACAAAAGAAAACAAAAGGCGCTGAAACCTTACCGGTATCAGACCAAGCAAAAGAATTATTAGGAGAAGAAGGAAAACCAGATGAAAAAGTTTTCAAAGGTTTGCATTATAGTGCCTGGTCTAATTTAAAATTGCAGCAATGGATAATGAAAGCTGGTATTTCAAAAGATATTACCTTCCATTGTGCGCGTCATACCTATGCCACATTACAATTAACATTAGGAACAGATATTTATACAGTATCAAAATTATTAGGGCATAAAGAATTAAAAACAACACAGATTTATGCAAAAGTGATTGATGATAAAAAGAAAGAAGCTGCTAACCGTATTCAACTGGATTTATAATGAAAGGAAGTATATTTTCAAGTTTGGTTTCAATAACCAATGGCTTACATAGAGATAATAGACAGGAAAAAGATTTTAAATACTTACTGTCTGATTTTAAATTGAATCCAAAAGCCAATAACGCAGTTTTTAAAGTAAACTTTAAAAAGCCTTTAAATGCGAAAAAAGAATACTACCAAAAGCTAATATTTAATGAAACAGAAAATACAGTAGCATCATTTGTAAAGGAATTTCCTGAAAATGCAATTACACCAGAAAATAAATACAGTTTTACCATTCTACTTAATAAATTTGATAAGTACTTAAATGACATTTCAACTTATATCAATAAAAGAACAATAACAGCAGATTTAAATAATGATGACAATTATATCATAAACTACTTAAAAGTATCTGCAATAAGGTTGTATGCTGAATTACAAAATCAATACGGACAGTTTTCGGAGAATACAATATTTTCTATTTCAGAAATTGCAGAAAAATACTTTAATGATGTAACCTTTGATGTTAGCCTAATAGAAAAGAACACCACTAAAAAAGTTGCTACCAAAAAAACATCAAAATTTAAAGCAAAACCCAAGACCTCTTTTGGGTATAAAAGCAATGATACCGCAACTTTACTTGCTGTACTCAAACAAATAAATCTAAAAATAGATTTGTTAGATAACCGTACAACTGTAGAACAGTTGCACCAACTTTTATTAGCAAAAGATTTTACAAATACAGAATCGCAAATTTATCTGCAATGCGAGACTACACAGTTTAGTTACCTTGTAACAAAGCTGAAACCATTTTTCAATGGTTTCAATCCTACCTCAATAGAACGTTCTGGAAAATTTGTTACTAAAACCGGTACGCTATTAAAGGCGAATAATCTTCACAAAAACAAAGTTCACAACCCAAAAGAAAAGGAAGAAATAGATAAAATCATCCAACAACTGCAATAAAAAACAGTAAGAATAGTAAGAAACCTTACTGTTGTCTTACCCTTGTTTTACACTCTTACTAAAATCGGGAAGTCAATTTTGAACCTTTGTCCTGTTCTTGAAAACCAAGAATGACATTTGGCCAGATGTCCATTTACTATAAACTAAATTTTATTAGTTATGGACGAAATATTAGAACGTCTCAAAATTATCGAAACACACGTTTTAGACAGAAACATTATTGTAAAAAACGTATTGAGCTTTAGCGAAGCCTGTAAATTTTTGGAATTATCACAATCCCACTTATACAAGCTTACGAGCACCGGAACCATTCCACATTATAAACCGAATGGTAAGAAAATTTATTTCAATAGAGTTGAACTGGAGCAATGGTTGTTAACTAACCGTGTCGATTCACAAGACGAAATCGAACAGCAAGCTGCCGATTACTTAATAAAGAAAGGAGCGGTGAAGTTATGACTGAAATAATCGATTTACTCTTGGCGCTCTCTCAAGAAATAAAGGATATTAAAGCGCGTATCAAATTATTACGACAAACGAGAGCAGAAGTATTAAAAGATACGTGGATAGACAATCAAGACGTATTGCAGACCTTACACATTAGTAAACGCACTTTACAAACATTAAGAGATAACGGTACAATTCCTTATAGCAAAGTTAAAGGCAAGTTTTATTACAAAGTGTCTGATATAGAGCAATTGCTTCAAGATAACTACTACAACCATAATTTCAAAAGAGATGGAAATAAGTAGAGAAGCAATTTTAAACAAAACGCACTATGGGTTAAAAATTTATGCATATGTGTTAAGACAGTACTATCCTGATACAACAGTCCTTTCTGTAAAAGGAAGGGACTGCAGGATAACCCGAAACCCTTTTAATGGTGGTAGAGAAACCTTACGGATTCATATTGATGGTCTAATAGCTACGCATCGAGATACAGAATTAGAAACATTTAAAGGTGATGTATTCGATTTTGCACAATACCATTTTAAAATAACCAATGAAGAAGAGCTACTGGATAAAATCAACCAAGAATTGCATCTCAATTTAGAGGTTAAGAAAAAAGACGAATTAGAATGGTTGAATAATCCAGACGATACCTGGTATGCTTACTGTAGCTTTTTCAAAGCCCCAGTTCGCAATGTGTTTCCTTCGGAAAATATGCGATTACATCAAGTATTTGCATTAATCACAAGTGATAAATACAAAAAGATTACAGAAGATTTAAGGGCAATAACCGATGTAAAAGAAGCACGTAAATTCAAAGCGAATCGCTTTGATTACGTCACTTTTTCAGGAACGTTTGAAAAGCGTAACGATAACTATTTGTTAGAGCATTCCAATCTATTAACTATTGATTTTGACCATTTGGATAATCTTCAAGAGTTAAAAGCACAATTACTAAATGATGAATACTTTGAAACCGAAATGCTATTTACATCACCGTCTGGTGATGGCCTAAAATGGATTATAAGAATAGATATTTCAGAAGTAACACATTCAGAGTATTTCACGGCAGTAGCCAATTATATTAAACACACTTATAATATTGAGGTTGACCAGTCAGGTAAAGACGTTTCCAGAGCGTGTTTTCTACCATACGACCCAACAGCCTTTTTACATAAAAGACACCAAACATTATGACCAAAATATTTAATCCAAAAGAATGGTTGGAAGTTCAAAAAGAGCAACCAATAAGCAACAACGCAACAACTGATGTTGTTGCTGTTGCTGATAACGACATTGAAACCTATATTTCAGCAATTGAACAATCAGGCATAGACATAACAGGTAATTATACCACTTGGAGAGATTTAGGCTTTGCTTTAGCTGAAGAATATGGAGAAACAGGAAGAGACTATTTCCAAAGAGTTAGCAGAAACTATGTAGGTTATGACACTAAAGAATGTGATGACCAATTTAACAAATGTCTAAATGCTAAAGGACACGGTATTACAATTGCAACCTTTTATCATTATGCACATCAAGCAGGTATAAAACCGATGAAGCAGCATTACAACAACGAGGTTACTACAAACGTTGCAACCGTTGTTGATGCGCCAGAACAATCTATGCCAATAATACCAGAAAAGATATTTGACACACTACCGCAATTTTTACAACAAGTTGTAAATCCTGCAAGTAGTCAAGAAGAAAAGGATATTTTATTATTGGGAGCATCAACAGCATTTAGTGCGTGTTTCCCTAAACTCTTTGGTATCTACGACCAACGCAAAGTATTTAGTAATCTATACCTATTTGTAACCGCACCTGCTTCTGCAGGTAAAGGCAGACTAAACCAAATTAAAAATTTGGTAGACCCTGTTCATAAATTAAAACGGGAGCAAGCCAAAGTATTAAAACAACAATTTAATACAGAAATGGCAACATATAATATGAACAAGGGTAAGGATGAAAATTTAGAAAAACCGAGTAAACCAGCAGAAAGGATGTTGTTCATTCCTGCCAATAACAGTGTTACAGGTGTTTATCAATTAATATCAGATAACGAAGGTAAGGGCTTAATTTTTGAAACCGAAGGCGATACGTTAGCCCAAGCCTTTAAAAGTGATTACGGTAACTATTCAGATGGTTTTCGTAAAGCCTTTCATCACGAAACAATAAGCTATTATCGCAGAACAGATAGAGAATATGTAGATATTGAAAATCCCTGTTTATCAACAGTATTATCTGGAACACCAAAGCAAGTAGCAACTTTAATTCCTAATGCAGAAAATGGATTATTCAGTCGCTTTATGTTCTATTATATGAATATAAAACCCACGTGGAAAAATGTATTTCAAAATAACAGTAATGTTGGTTTAGATGATTATTACACGCAATTAGGTAATGAGTTCTTACAGTTATACAAAACCCTTAAAAACAATCCAGAAATTGAAGTAAGATTAGCAGTTCAACAGCAACAAAAATTCAACTCATTTTTTGAGTCTTTACAAACCAAATACATTAATCTACAACCCGAAGAATACATTGCAACAATTAGACGATTGGGCTTAATTGCATTTCGGTTAATGATGCTATTCACAGCATTCCGCATTATGGAAGATGGTGATGTGAATGCAACTAAAGAATGTGAGGATGTCGATTTTCAAAATGCATTAACAATCATTTCAATTTTAGTAAAGCACAGTAGCAAGGTGTTTAATGACTTACCAATTGAGCAAAAAGCAGTAAAACGCTTAAATAGAAAAGAACGATTTTTAGAAAGTTTACCAAATCAATTTAATCGACAAGATTATTTGGATTTAGCCACAAAACAAAACATACCACACAAAACAGCAGAAGGGTATATTACCAAATTTGTTGAGGCTGGATTAATACATCGCGAAGCTCATAATTTATATTCTAATCCTGCAAGATGTTGAATAGGGATTTTAAGGATTTAGGGATATGAATAAAGTGTTTCCTCAAATCCTTAACTTGCTCATTACCTGTTGATAATTGTTAATATCTTTTTCTGTATTCTTACTTTCCTTTGCTTAAATTAGACAAAATTTGACAAGTCTAAATAATTCTATTATGGAGTTTGGAGAATACATACGTTCGTTACGTGAAAAACGTAATTTACTATTAAGGGAAATGGCTGCAAACCTAAATATGGATGTCGCATATTTAAGTAAAATAGAACGAGGAAATCGTATGGCAAGACGAGAACAGGTAGTTGCTTTTGCAAAAACATTAAAAGAAGACGAAAACGAATTAATTAAGCTGTGGATGTCCGCGCAAATTGTATTAATGCTTAAAAATGAAAAAGAGCGTACGGAAATCCTCAAAATAGCAGAAGAAAATTTAAATAGATTGACAAAATAATAATAATTATGAAATATTTATATAACTCAAATGGCGATTGGATTGCATTTAAAATAGATGCTTATTTATATAATTCTGATGCTGATTGGATAGGATGGCTTCCTTGGGAAGATGAACACGCTGTTGATACAGAAGGAGAATATTTAGGTAGTATATTTGATAACGATAGATTTTATAAAGTATCAAACTTCCCTTATAGGGGTTATCCTGGTTACCCTGGTTATCCGGGCTACCCTGGTTATCCGGGTTACCCAGGTTTTGCTGGATATTCTTCAAAACCAAGTGGTACGAAAGATTATAAACCAAAAGATTTAATTGATAAAACAGAATAAATAGAGGGTTAAAATAAAAATAATAGTCTATGCAGGAACACCTCAAAACCAATATACTTAACTTTAAATGGCCCAATAGTGCGCCCACAATATTTTTATCGTTAGATGATATTGAAGGAAGCCACCCAATCCATAAATCAAAATTTTCTAAACAAATTATAGAGGTATTTCCTGAAACAGACTTATCGCATACAGACGAAATTTATACAACATTCACTAAAGAAAAATCAAATGCCCCAAGTATTAAACTAAATTTAGTAGATGGTAGGGAATTAAGAATCTATAAGCAATATTTAAAACATCAGTTAAGAAACTATTTTAAATCTAAAGAGTATATAGTTGTCAAAAACTTTGTAAGAGATGTACAAGTGTGGATGCCATCACTCAAGGGTAACACAGAGCATTATAATTTGTATTATAAGTTTTCATTTAAAATTCAGTTTGCTAAACTTACGGACTTACCAGAACTTATCGTATCGTTTGATGGCACATCAAAAGTCCTCACAACTTCTGTTAAGGATATTGAGGATACAGAGTTAATTAGGCGTTGTGTATATGGCCAAAAAACCTTCAACTATCAAATGGACCTCGATACAGAGGAAAAAGAAGAATTTTACAACGCAATAGAATTTGATAAGGCATTCCCAATTTTTAGTTTACCGTTAGCCAGAGCCTTAAATATACCTATTGAAGACCCTGTAAGACCATCTAATAAATACCAAAAGTATGTAGCACTTATTAATAATTTTGCAACCAATTATCTGTTCACAGACGAGTTTAAAGCCATTTTTCCGTTCAAAAATGATGCATTTATTGATGTACCACGTAACCGCATAAATCATATTAACCCGCAATTGGGTTTATTGGAGTTTGGTAAAGACCAATATGGCAATAAAAACACACATTTAGTGCCTAAATTGGCAATGAATAACCTTAACCCATACAAAAGACCAAACAACCAAAACATTAAGTTTTTCTTCGTGTATCACACCTCACACCAAAAGGTAATAAAAACCTTTTATAACAACCTTAAATTTGGTGTTAACTCTCAAAAAAAATATTTTAAAGGGATTGAAGCCTATGTGAATATTAAAGCAACAACTTCTAAAGAACATTTTATAGAGTTTACTAATGAAAATGACCCAATACCAGAAATAACTGAACAGTTAGAAAATCTTTCTTTCGACCACGATAATGTGCGCTATGCAGCATTTTATTTAAGTCCTTTCGATAAGTTTACACCTAATCCCGAAGACCGAGAAATATACATCCGTATTAAAGAATTATTCTTAAACGAAGGTATAGTAACCCAGGTGGTTGACTATGAAAAAATGGTAGTAAATATTGAGAATCAATATAATTTTCAGTTTTCTTTACAAAATATGGTGTTGGCTATTCACGCTAAATTAGGTGGTGCACCTTGGAAGTTAGCAGTAACAGATAAAAAAGAATTGGTAATTGGCGTTGGTGCGTTTACTAATCAAGGAGAAAACAGGCGATATATAGCAAGTGCCTTTAGTTTTCAAAATAATGGACTATTTAGAAAGTTTGAATATTTTGACCAAACAGAAACAGATTTATTAGCAGGAAGTATATGTAAAGCCATAAGAGATTTTACATCAGTAGCAGAAGCGGATAAAGTGGTTATTCATTTTTATAAAGAAATGAGCTATGAAGAATTAAAACCAATAATAGAAGGGATGCACTCGTTAGGCTTAAAAGTTCCTTTATATATTCTCAACATAAATAAAACCGAAGCGGAAGATATTATTGCTTACGACCTTAATTGGAATAAAAAATTAATGCCAGTAAGTGGTACATACATTCGTATAAGCGAAAATCAATTTTTACTGTTTAATAATGCGCGTTATCCTAATTCACAACGATACGCAGACACAGATGGCTATCCATTTCCAATAAAAATTAAGATAAGTAGTCCAGATGAAGATGCTTTTGAAGATGCAGATGTAGTATTAGAGCTTTTAACACAAGTATATCAGTTTAGCAGATTGTATTGGAAATCATTACGTCAACAAAATGTACCCATTACCATAAAATACCCAGAAATGGTAGCGCAAATAGCACCTCGTTTTAATAACGGTGTTCCAGAAGACGCTAAAAATGCTTTATGGTTTTTATAGAATATGCAAGAAATCCAAACCTATACACAAGAGTTAATAAATAAAGCTAAGGAGTACTTAACTAAAGAGTATCATTTAGAAGCATTAAATCTTTCAGATTTTCAAGCTATTAACTTTTTTTTAATGGATAAAGCCATTAATAAAGAAGATAACTTATTTATAGAATCTTTTGATAAAGAGTTACCTGCATTATCTCAATTTCCTGCGGTATTATCAGTAGCTATTTCTCTCTTCTTTAAAAACTTTTGTGACGACGCTACTTCATTTAAACCTGGTACAGTATTACAACATCCTTCTGGGGAGCGATTAGTTCTGATTAAGTTTGATGGCAAAGATTGTATTTTAAAAAACAAGAATGGTACTAAATATATAAACGCTAAACAATTAAAACGTTATGCAGTAGTAGATGCAGAGCTAATTAATAAAATCCCAAGAGCAAGATTAACAGAATATAGGAAATTGTATAACCTGATATTTGATATTAAAAACGTTCCTTCTCAATTTAAGTACAAGTCTGCAATTATAATGTCTAAAAAGGAGTTTGATGTAGAACTGAAATCTCAGAAGTATATAGATATCAACGTAAAAAAAGCTATTCCTATGCGCTGGATAGCTCGTTCTGGAGCAGAGAGCTGGAATCATATTCCTATAGAACCAATGATTTATTGTGTCCCAGATTACGACACATTACAAACCTATGTCTTAGATAAAGGTATTGATATAGAAACGCTTGTAGTCATAGGCAAAAACAAATACAAAGATGATATTAGTACTAAAATACGTTTAGCACTTAGAAATGAGGATATACCTAATTGTATCATCTTAGGAAGTGAAGGCTTTAATGATGAACAAAACCAATTCCTAAAATGGAAATGGACCTTTCCTGAGTTTGAATATTTAGAAGATAAAGCACCAGGCGAAATAAAAGTAATCAATATTGAAGATGTTGCCTTTCAAGAAAAAACAGATAGTCTTATGGACTATTTAAGTACACTTGAAAAGGAAAATAGTATGTCATTGCTTAACGTAAAACGACTACGAAGGTTTTTGTATGCGTTGGTTTTAGCAAAGTCTAATAACAGTCGCAATTTATCGCAAGTGGAGTTTGTACAGCATTTACTTAAAAAAGTGGCATCAGAAACTATCGAACAAGATTTCTACGATTTAGAGCTTGATGATACAGAGGTACAAGGACGATTAAGGCTACATATTGATGCTATTTTTGAAAACTTCAGCAACAATAAATTAAAGTATCTACAGCAGTTAAGTTTTGTAGATTACTTGATTGTTCCAAAACGATTAGTAGAAAACTGGAGAGAAGAATTTAAAATAAAACATAACAGAATTTGCAGTATTAAAGAGTTCAAATCGTTACAAAACAGTTTAAAAGCTAGTGTAAAAGTATATGTACTTAGCCTTTACAATAATGGTAAATACTATGATGAAATCCTTGATTTTGCAATCAACTCACAACATCGTTTTTATTTTCTTTCCTATCCAGAAGAAGCTAAGGTTATAAAGACGTATGTAGATAAATATGACAATAGCCTTATTACTGAATACCAGTCTAAAGACCGTAAAAAACTCACAGCATTAGAATTTAAAGTTAAACTTAAAGAAGTTACAGAAAACAAATCATTGGAAGACATTATGGATGGCTTCTACTCAAGAACCAACCGCTCAGAAAGAACTTATGATTATGAATCACATAAACAAGTTAATTACCGTATCAATTTTCAAGACATTATGGAACCTTTAGTGTATGATGGCTCAAAAACAGTATTAATAAAAAAGAATGGCAAATGGATAAAATCTAAAACGTATAACGTGCTACCTGGCGATACGGTTAGAGTCTATAACAATTTATCCAAAGAACGCTTATTTGATATTGCTTCGCAAGAAGATAGTAATGGAAGATTCCAAGAGGTTGAGAAGATGTCAATGCTGTGGAAACAGTCATTATCAAGATATTTTTTAAAAAGGACTGAAAAGGATAGACATTACGACAAAGAACGATTATTAAGCTCGCTTAAAGCAAAAGGAAGTAAAATAACAAACGTAGTAACTATTTCAAAGTGGCTGAATAAGGAAGATAAAGAACGTTTTCCGCATAGCGATAACGAATTAAGAGCTATGAAAATGTTGTTTGAAGATGAATCACTTAATAAATCATTCGTAGAATTAATAAAGGTAAAACGGTTTTACCGAGGCTTAATGATAAGTTTAGGTAGAGACCTTAGTGATGATGTGATGGATTACATCGTATCAGAGGGAAAAAATACAGGTAAAATGCTGTCCAAATTTCAAACAGAAGAAATACAAGCTTTTGTAAAAAGTGCAGCACCCGTAAGAACAATAGAAAGTAAAGCAATCACAGACGATGAAGAATCAAACTGATGCCATAGATAAAAAAGCAAGACAACTATTTCAAGACCGTATTCAAAGAGGAATGATAGGTCCAGGTTCTGATATGTGGGGTCTTCCCGATGAAGAAGAAATTATTTCAGATTATCCATTACCAAGATATTTTAGTGGTGTGTTGTTTCCAAACAAGTCAGTGTCGCCGCAAACGCAAGCAGATGCAGATGATGCAGCGTTAGAAAGTGAATCATTAATTACAGATGAAAATGAAGAAGAAAACACCTTAGAAAATCAAGAAGCAGATATTGAGGAAACTAAGGATTTTGGGAAAAAGCAAGAAGAGGTAAAAGTTAAGCGCCAAGATTTTAATTTAGATACAAACAGCTTTTTCCCTACTAATATTGGTATTACAATAGCTTTAGATAAGTCAATTAAGGACATAGATGTTGAATTTTCTTTTGGTTTATATACTCAGGCAAAAACTGAAGAAAGAAAAATAAAAATTTCTAAGGCTGGGTACGATTCATTCTTTGAGGAAAGTATTCCGCATCCGCTGCCATTCCGAGATGCTTTGAAATATGAGGATGGCTATATGTTTTTGAATAGAGAACTGAAAGGAGAACAGAAAAATCCTGAAAGAGCAAATGGAGAATATGGACAGTTTGACGAATTTAAAAACAGAAAGAATTTAACAAGACAAACAGAAGAGGGAGGTTGTTTTTCCGCATACTATCACATTGGTAAATTAGAAAAATTATTAGGTAGGGCTTGGAAAAGGAGACCATTTACTTTTAAAGAAACTATTAGCGTACAGAAATCCTTTAAATCCCCTATTTCCTTTAATTTCCCTATTGAGATACACAAACTAACAGATGCAGGTTACAATATAAAGGTCTATGAAGATAATAGGGCAAGATTTGTAAAAATCCAGTTGGTTAATCGTTCTGATGACCACCCTGCAAACCGCTTTTCCAACAGGTCAGAAAACCTAAACTTTAAATCCTTATTTCAAGGAAGTATAAAAGTACAATCAAATGGTCTTATAGAATATAAAGACAATAGCTTAAATACGTACGCATCAGATGATGAAATCAAAGATGAAGAAGCAGAGGAAATAGAATTGATTTATCGAAATATTAAAAGTTATGGTATTGGTCACAATTGCTCGGTAGTATGGGATGAGAATACAAAAACGGTGCAATCTACATTCTTACCAGAGCAGAATATTAACGACGTTATAAATGAATTTGAAGATAGTAGCTTAGACAAAGCTTTAGATATGCGTAATCTCTCTATTTGGGGATTATCTAAAGAAGAAATTAAAGCAAACTTGGTAGATTTTGTAACCAGCTATGAGCAATGGATAAACGAACAAGTTCAAGAAAAAAATAGGCTCAATTCTAATGAGAAATTTGTTGCGGAAAGGATAATAAATAGACAAGAGCAAAATTACAAGCGACTTAGAGATAACATCAGTTTGTTGGATAATGAAAAAGTTTTTGAAGCCTTTCAATTAGCTAATACAGCAATGTTAATACAGTTGATTGTGTCTAATGACAAAAGATTAGGTAAGACTGAAAAAGACTTATTTGAAATTGACAAATCAATCAACGCCAATAGACTTAGTTACTTTGAACAATACAACACGCTCAAAAATTTAGGCTTCGTACCCAAATACAGACCGTTTCAATTAGCTTTTCTATTACTAAGTTTAGATGAAATAGCACAACCAGAAAAACGTAAGGTAAATAATACAGTTGACCTTATTTGGTTTCCTACTGGTGGTGGCAAAACAGAGGCATATTTAGCAGTAGCAGCATTTACAATAGCTTTTAGAAGAATTAGCAATGAGAGTGATTATGGTGGTACAAGTGTTATTATGCGATACACGTTACGCTTATTAACAGCACAACAATTTGAACGTGCATCTCGATTAATTGCAACGCTTGAGTTTATGCGTTCACATGCAGAATTTAAAGACGCTTTAAAGGAAGAACCCATAAGTATTGGTTTATGGGTAGGACAAGCATCAACACCGAATAAAGTGCCTGGGGATAATGGAGCAAGCATTTATGTTTCTCAAATGGATGAAGAGGCGCTTAAAGGTGATAAAGGAAACCCTGAACGCAAAAATGTATTTCAGATTAGTAGTTGCCCTTGGTGTGGTACTAAATCGGTTTCCAAAGAAAAAAACTCTAAAGAAGTAACAATCTGGCGTTATGGTTTTAAAGTGAATAAAGGTGAGTTAAAAGTATCCTGTATAAATAAACAATGTCATTTTCACGAAAAGTTACCTATTCAAGTAGTTGATGAAAACCTATACAAGAATCCACCTACACTATTATTTGGTACAGTAGATAAATTTGCAATGTTAGCGTGGCAAGAAGAAGCGCATAATTTCTTTAAGGCAAATACAGATAACGGATTACCACCAGACTTAATAATTCAAGATGAATTACACTTATTAAATGGTCCCTTAGGTTCAATAACAGCATTATATGAATCTACAATTGAACTATTGTGTACTAAAAATGGTATTGCACCTAAGATTATTTCATCCACTGCAACTACAAGAAACACCCAATATCAAATTGAAAAACTATATGGTAATCGTAAAGTTAATATTTTTCCACCTTCAGGTATCAACCATAATGATAGCTTCTTTTCAAGAGAAAGCACAAAAAGTAAAAGGCGCTATATAGGCTTTATGCCAACAGGTAAAACATCTATAGACACACAATTACAGGTATTAGCACATCTTTTTGTATCTCGTCTCGAAGTTTATAGAAATAAGGAAACTGAGGATTTTGCGAATAACTATTGGACAATTGTATCTTATTATAACAGCTTAAAAGATGTTGGTAAAATTTTTAATAAAGTGGGCGATGAAGTATCAAATTTTGCATCCACATTGCAATACCGTTTAGAAGATTTATTCAATCCCATTGATGATTATAGATTCAATTTTGCAGGGATATCATCTCGTACGGAAGAGTTAACAAGTCGTGTTGAAAGCTCACGTATTAAGTCTATTCTTAAAGAATTAGAACTTCCTTTTGATGAAAAAAACATTGTTACCTCAGATAATGGATATAAATATTTAAATGATGTGGTGGATTTTGTATTGGCGACTAATATGATTTCTGTAGGTATAGATATCAGTAGGCTGAATGTTATGCTCATAAATGGTATGCCAAAAAATATTGCAGAATACATACAGGCATCCAGTCGAGTAGGTCGTAAAACAAACGGTTTAGTAGTGTCTCTATTAGACCCAAATAGAGCAAGAGAAAAATCGTACTTTGAACACTTCATAAACTTTCATCAAGCCTTCTATAAATGTGTAGAACCGTTAAGTATCACACCTTTTACAGAGAGTACTATCGACAAAATGCTTACGACTTCTTTGGTTGCCTATATTCGAAACAAATATCCCAAACTAAATAAGGATAATGATGCTGCAAATTTTAAATCCGCTTTCGCGAAAGCATATAGAGACTTTATTGAACAACGATTTGGAGTTAATAATAAAGAGATGATGGTCTATTTTGAGCGCAGGTATCAAAATGTTGTTGAAGATTGGGAAAGCAAAGCAAGAGCATCTAACGACTTAAAATATAAAAGATTACTCAAGAAACCATCGGACAAGAATGAAAGCGCAATAGATTGGACGGTAATGCAATCAATGAGAGAAATTGATACCGATACGTTTATAAGAATTAAATCTAATTTTGAATGGCAATAAGAAGAAATAAAAAAGCAGCCGATAATAAGTTTGTTAAAATTCAAACACGAAAAGCCATAAGTTCTTATGGTGGTTCAGGTTCAATTATAGAAACACCATTTGGTGCATTAATGATTGATAAATTTGATGAGTGGCCATTTTTCCATTTTAATAAACAGGATGGTAAAACATTTATTGACAATTCATACCATATCAACGATGAACGTTTATTACAGCGACTATCTCATAAAGATGGGTTTGAGAAATTAGAAGCATTTGTATACGTGCCTGATAATGTATCGTCTTCAAGTAGAGCCGATATTCCAGAACATATAAATGATACCATAAGTGCATCATTTTTCCCAAAGTGGTTTTATTGTAATTCTTGTAAAAGATTTAAACATATAAAAGAATGGTGGCGAGAATGGGAATTAGCTAAACCTAATGCAACTAAAAAAGAATTTGCACCACCTAAATGCGGTGTCTGTTATGCGAAAAGAGGAAGCAAATTTGCACCAGAATTAGAACAAGTTCGCTTTATAATGACCGCACCTACTGGAGATATTAAAGAGATACCTTGGAAAAGATGGAATAAAGCTCAAAAAGCTGTAAAAGATGAAGATTCAGAAAGTGGTTCAGTGCTATTGGATTATGAAGCATTGTGCTGTGCAAATCCAGACCTACGCTATACAAAATCCACAAAGTTCTCGGATTTAGCAGGTATCAGTGTCAAATGTATGAATGATGGTTGTAGCCATAAAGGGCAAATAATGAACCTATCTGGTCTCTTTGGTTTACGCGAAAGGAAATACTTTTCTGAAGCTGAACTTTTAGAACGTCACGATGCAGGTAAGGAATCAAAAGTTTTTTATAAACCGGTAATCCGAAGTAGTAATAGTGTCTATTATCCAATCCTGGTATCCAGTATATTTTTACCCACAGATAAAGGAGTGCGTAACAAGCATATTGAAAAGATAAATAGATTTAAGGCTAAAGGCAAAGATGCAGAGTTCATATATGAGGCATTAGAAGAGGAATATCCATTAGAACAAATCAAAAAGATTTTAGAAAATGATAATAACAACATATACATACCAGAATTAGAGTATCGACTTTATGAGTATAATTTCTTAGTTAAAAATACCAATACTGATTTTACAGACGAGGATGAAAACTTAATATTTAAGAAAGAAAAACTTGAGACATTAACCAATTATGGCTTTGAGCAACTTATAGGTTTAAGGCGTATTAAAATGACCACTGTTCAAGTAGGATATACGCGTCAAGAGCCACTTACAAATGATGATTTCTTTTCTGAAATGGACGAAACTCAGGTGCTAATTGAAAAGAAGTTTACATCTAAATGGGAAGATAAAACCAAATATTTACCTGCAATCGAGAGTTTTGGAGAAGGTATTTTTATTGCATTATCAAACGAAAAGATTGATAACTGGATAACAAAAGCTGAAAAGAATGAAATTTTCAAAAAGAAGATTAACAAGCTATGTACAAATGTTGAAAGTCACGCATACCGCTCCGTAAAGGAGAAGTTTGGGATGACAGTTAATAGAGAGCATTTAATACGCTTCCTATTGGTACATACGCTTTCACATTTACTAATAAAAGAATTAGAATTTCTATGCGGTTATCCTTCAACCTCATTAAATGAAAGATTGTTTGTGGACAAAAATCAAATGCAAGGTGTATTGTTGTACACTATTGCAGGCGCAGAAGGTAGTTACGGTGGTTTAGTTTCTCAATCACCAGAAACAAGAATGCTGGGCTTATTAAAATCAGCACTGAGGAGAGCGACAGACTGCGCATCAGACCCAATATGCTATAATACAGATGATGGACAGGGCATTGGTGGCTTAAATATGGCCGCGTGCTATAGTTGTACGCTTATTCCTGAAAATGCTTGCGAAGAGTTTAACTCATTCCTGGACCGTTCATTACTAATTGATGAAGAATATGGATTTTTTAAAAATTTAATAAGATAGTTTTTGATATGGGAAACACAATATACTTTGATGAAGCAGGCAATACAGGTCAGGATATGTTAAATCAAGACCAACGTGTTTTTGTTTTAGCGTCTGTAAATTATAATATTGAACAACAAAATGAGATAAAAAGTGATTTCGATTTAGATGGTGAATTACATTTTAAAAACCTAAAAAATAGTGGTGCTGGCCGTCAAAAAGTATTAACATTTCTCAATAGTAAATGGATTAATGAAAACCATATTTTCTTATCCTATACTAATAAAGGCTTTGCCACTTGTGGTTATGTGGTAGATTTGTTGGTAGAAACAGTTTTTCATCATAAAGGCTATGACCTATACTTACACGGTCGTCACATAGCTTATACAAATTGGCTATTCTATTTTGGTAATTTTTATTGGAACAAACAATTATTTAAAATATTCTTGGAATCCTTTGTAGTTATGATAAGAACAAAAGAACAAGCAGATATAAATAATTTTTACACTCTGGCAAATGAATTATATAACCAAATAGATGAAAAGCTAATTCTTAAGCCTATTATAGAAAGTAAAAAACACATAGATGAGGTAATGACTGCAATTGATAAATTTTCGATTGATGTTACATTTTCTACATTTTTAGTATTGAGTGATAAGTGGTCCAAATTTTTAAAACAGAAAATTGAAGTGAGGTTTGACCAGTCAAAACAGTTAGAGCATTATAATAAATATATTGAAGAAACGCTCAAATTGCGGGAAGCCAATGCTAAAACAATTGAAATAGGCTTCGATAATAGAACAATGACATTTCCTCATCAAATCAATTCTCTAGAATTGGTAGATTCTAAAGAGGTATTTGGTGTTCAATGTGCAGATTTAATTGCAAGTGCATTGGCGTCTGCCTATAACAACGAAGAGGGCAAATTTCAAAAGTTTTCAAATCAAATAAAAGAATCAAAACTCTTTCAGCTGTCAAATGCACACAGTATATGGCCTACAGATGATGTGTCACCAGAAGCATTAGGCTTAACAGAAGGTAAGGGAATAAATCCACTTGACTTTTTAGCAATTAACTTTCCACAAGCGTTCAAATAATATAGAAATCATTTTTAATGTCTAATAGAAAAGGACTTACACGAAGAGAATTATATGATTTGGTTTGGTCTAAACCAATTACAACATTAGCAAAAGAGTTGAATTTTGATGCATATAGTTTGCGTAAGATTTGCAAGAAACACAATGTGTCTCTTCCAAAAACTGGTCATTGGCAAAAAATAAAACACAACAAAGAAGTATCCATAACACCTTTTCAAACTGATAAAGGAAAGGATAGCACCATAATACTCTATCTTAACGAGAAAGGTCAGGTATCTTATAACCAACCAAGCAAAGCAAAAAGCAAACTAAAGAATGAAATTGAAAATAGTGATGAGTTATCTCTAAAAGTACCTGAAAAACTAACAAAACCACATAAATACATACTTGCAACAAAGGCATATCATAAATCCGTTAAGATTAGAAATAAATCCAGAGACTGGAGTATGCAAATAGATGATACTAATGTATTAAGCATTAGTGTATCCGAAAATTTGTTTTCAAGAGCATTAAGGTTTATGGACACCTTAATAAAAGTAATAGAAAAGCGTGGTTATAAAATTACAGTTTCAAATCGTACAACAATAGTTATTAAAGACCAATCCTATAATATAAGATTAACCGAAAAGAATCGTAGAGTAAAGCGTGAAACAAATAATAGTTGGGATGAATTTGACCTTGAAGCTACAGGAAATTTATGTTTAAAACTAGATAGGTCATACCCTATAAAAGAATGGTCAGATACTAAAACCAAATCATTAGAAGATAAACTTTCTGATATTTTGGTATGGATTGAAATAAAAGCCAAAGTAGATAAAAAGAATGAAATTGAAAATGCTATTTGGCGTGAAAAACAAGAAAAAATTCGTCAGAAAGAAGAAGAACTACAGAGTAGAAAAGATACAGAATTAGAGAATTTTGAAGGCTTATTTCATACAGCTACTAGATGGCATAAATCACAATATATTAGAAACTATATTAAAGAGTTTGAAGATTATGCTATTAAATCCAATACATTAAATGAAGAAAAAAAAGAGTGGATAGAATGGGCTAAAGAGAAAGCAGATTGGTACGACCCATTTATCGAGAAAGAAGTAAAATTACTAGAAGATATTGATAGAGATACTTTAAAACAAAAGAGAAAAACCTATTGGTAAGATGCATCATTAATTGCCCACACCTTCGGCACATACTCATTCATTTGTTCCACAAGCTACACGCATTCAATCGCAAGAGCCTATGGTTCCGCGCAGCATAAGCAGCAATTTTGAAAAGTTTTCATAGTTTCAATTAAGGGCATTCCAAAATTACTGCCTATGCTTTTTGCCAATGCGCTTGAGTATAGTACTTCTATTAAACTGTAGTAATAACATTAAACATTTGGGAAGACAGGTAATAAGGTGTTCGTCAGTTGTTCCATTTTGTTCCGTAAAGCATAATCACAAATGCGATGCATTGGTGCTTACCATAAATAGCACTACTGCGGTGACACATCCTCGTTAGTACTATTTATTTGCTTTACTTCACACACTACACAACTTCCTCACCCACAGCTACTCTTGCACCCTAAAACCCAATAATGTATGCGCTTGTGGCGCATATAAAATTAATTAGGGTACAACCGCTGCTTAATAATTTGGCTCGCCTGCTATTCGCTTCGGGCTAATCAGGGTGTCACAGTTTTTGAAGGCATCCATTTTGTATATAAAATAACCGCTTCAAGGAAAATGAAATTTTGGATTGGTTTTAAAGTGTATATAAATGTTGATTAAATAGTCTTTAAATCACAAAGCGGATTATTATATATTACAAACGCGCTGCAAGAGTAACGCATTCAATCAGCTATTTCAGCAGTCACACATATCATTTTCAAAATGACAATTGTTCGCAATCATACATTATAAATTCTCAATTTCCTGAATATCCTTAAAAGCCTTAAACTCAAATCTAATTAATTGAAAAACTTACAATTGCTAAATTTTAAAAATGAAACCAACCTTCAATAGCTTCATTCAATTGTTACACTTGCTTTCCATCGCTTCACCAAAGCTATAGCCAACGGCATCAAAAAACTGCGCCACCCTTGCGTTTTCAACGTAGGCGTGGTAGCCTTATCAGGCTATTTTCCCACACCACCCTTGCTCAACTCGCTGGCGGCTCACTATTATGGCTATCGCCATACGCTACGCGATTACCTGCTTATTTTATTTTAGGTAATTTATTAAGTTCTTCTGCTAAAATTGTAAGAACACGTGTCCTATCGTATCTATCAGCAATGTGTGTGTCCTCGTATAAAATTCTATTTACAAAGTTTACTATATTTTGTCTTGTGAAAGATAATTTTGAATGTTCAGCAACAAATCTGAACATATCTACAAACTCTCTATGCTTAAATTTTGCAAATAACTCGAAAATGTTGGTTTTAATTTCTTCCCATACATCATTTCTGACTATACAGATATGACATTCTTTTTGTTTATCGTAGTTAATATTCTTGGTTGCTTCAAATGATTTTTCAAGCCCAAAAAAAGAGTGTTTCATTCCATTGACTTGAGTGGCCTTATTGTAAAAAATTATAATGTATTCATTAAATAATAAAAAATATGGATTCTTGTATTTTGGAATATCTAAAACACTATTACTGGATAATTTTTTTACAGCGTTAGAATTAAAAAAAATCCCGATAGGATAGGGACAATTCAAGCATATATCTTTTTCTACGTGGCTTTTTAACTCTTGAATTGTGTCTTTCAGATTATTGTTTAGATAATTTCTTATCGCTCGGTGTTCTTTCTCTTTGAGAGTAAATTTGTTGTGTTGAGCAATAGAAAATCTTAAAATTACAGAATACCAGAATAAAGAAATTAACCCTATATCATTTTCAAAAGAAATAACATCATCTTTTTCACATTTTAAAACACTTATATTTTTATGGATTTTATCAGCATATAATGACTCTAAATGTCCAAGTCTTTTTTCACAATCACTACAAAAGATATTATCTTCAATAAAAGGAATATAGTTTTGTTCAATTTCTTCATCAGTCAGTTCTCTTCCCATATATTCCTCTATTTGTTCTGGTGTCAATTCTCGACCAATGTGATTTTGTACAGCTTCACTTCCTATTGAAACTACGAACTCTTTATTTCTTTCAAATAGAGTTTTAAGAATAAATGCAGGTACTATATGTGACCCTTTTTTGTCAGCTTCTTTATTTAAACAGATGTTACATTTCATTTTTTAGTTTTTAGTAGAGGTAAAGTAAAAAAAAGATTGCAAAGATAGATGGCTTCCTTCATCCATCGCTCACCATACTATAAAGTTCAAGCCCTACGGGTTTTGAAAAAAATATTGCACATGTGGTCAGGAGTAAATTTCAAAACCCTTTCCATTAGCAATATTTTTTCCAAAAAAACTTGACAGTATGTCAACGCTATCAAAGAAACGGCTTTCTTTTTTCTCTTTTTCTTTGTAAAAAAAATTCATTTTTTTATTTCCGATGCAAAAGGAAGCAATCCAAAGCAACAAAATCCATATCTAACGAATAGCATAAAACTTGCCATATATTCAATCGGAAGGTGAAGGTACAACTTCGTGTTAAGTCTGTACCAAGTCCGAAGAAAAACAAGTTTCATTTAAATTATTTATGTTATGGGTAAAATTTCCCAAGGTATTTTAGGAGGGCTTTCAGGTAAGGTTGGAAACGTTATCGGTGGAAGCTGGAAAGGTATTGACTATATTAGAATTAAACCTTCAAGTGTAGCCAATCCAAGAACTGTAGGTCAAGTAAACCAAAGAACCAAGTTTACTGCTACTTTAGAGTTTTTACAAGCTATAAAGCCTTTTATTAAGTTAGGTTATAAAGGATTAGCTGTTAAGAAAACAGAATTTAATGCTGCAATGTCGTATGTATTAAATAATGCGATTACAGGGACTGAACCAAACTTTGTTGTTGACTATCCGAACGCTTTAGTAAGTCGCGGAGGTTTATCTGGTGCTTTAAACCCTACGACTGATTTAGCAACTGCTGGAGAAGTAACCTTTGATTGGGATGACAACTCTGCTGAAGGTAACGCAAATGCTACTGATAAAGCGATGTTATTGGTTTACAATCCATCAAAAAAGGAATCTATTTCTTTACTTGATGGAGCAGACAGAACAGTAGGTTCTCAAATTGTTCCAATCCCTACAACTTATGCAGGAGATACAGTAGAACTATTTATGGCGTTTATTTCTGCTGATGGTAGTCAAGTATCAAACAGTATTTATTTAGGCTCTGGTACAGCTAATTAATGCTTGGTGTTTTTATTTGGAAACCGCTCTAATCGAGCGGTTTTTTTATGCTATAGTAGTGTTTCAATTTGTTAATATTTACCCTTAATTTACTCTTTTTATGCGTTTTTTGTACCCTATTTGTTGCCCAAACGCATTAACACCAATAAACATAAGGGTAGTTAAATATTGTATTGGAAAGTAACGATTCAAATTATAAGCATTTCCAAAAAGCCTTTCGCAATCAAAACAGGTAAACCTATTTTGATTGCGATTCAATTGAAAGTCTAATTCTATGCAAAGAAAAAATAAAACATACTACTAGAAAAACATATTACTATTATTGAAATTACGCCTGTTAGACGAAGTTTTATCATCTCTTTATGTATAGTAATCATGGCTTTACGTATTTGAATTTCAATAGTAATTTTAGAGATGTTTCGCATTGCTGCAATTTCTTTATACTCGTAATTATTTAATTTACTAAGTATAAAAATGTCCTTACGTTTGGCGGGTAATTGCTCTATAGCGTTTTCAATTTCAACAACCGCCTCTATGTGTTACCTGTTTATTAACATCTGTTTTCGTATATTTTTTTTATAAAGATTAATAAATTTGTTATGAACAGATCGGTATAAATAATTGTTTAACGAAGTTTTTATTGGCATGCTTTACTTTTCAATTTCCCGCTTATCGATAAATAGAAATAATGCATCGAAACAAGCCAATACTTTGACGGAAAAGGAGATAAAGAGAGGCTGGACACTTCTATGGGACGGAAAGACTTTTGGGGCATGGAGAGGTAAGAAAAGGTGTTTTCTATGAGTAAAGAAAATTTATGTCTATCTAAGAGGTTGTTGAGGTAATTTAAAGGGTTTCACTTAAAGCGGAAAATAGAAAAAGGACTAAACATCAAGTGTAAAAATCAAATTAATTATAATGTTCTTGACACGTTATAATGATTATTATTTTTTCTATAATTTAAAGGAGACGTTTTGGTTATTTTTTTAAATGTCCTATTAAAATTCGATACATTATTAAATCCTACATCTAAAGAGATTTCTAAAACACTTTTTTCAGTTTCGAGTAATTGCTGACAAGCTTTAGAAATTCTAATATTTTTAATAGTTGTAAATAGCGAGCTTCCAATATTCTTTTTAAAAAATCTGCAGAATCCATTTTTGTTCATATGCACAACATCGGCTAGCTCATCTAAAGTCAAATTCTTGTGATAATTCTCCATAATATAATCCAGAATCTTGTTAATTCTATGGTTATATTTGGTTTTCTCTTTTTGATAAGTTCGACTTGCAAGTAATCTGTACTCATCAGATTTCGAAATTTTAAAAAGGATTTGAACAAGATTCAAAAGCAATTCATCTTCCGACATATCCACCAAGGCTCTCATTTCCCTTTCAATGTCATCGCGTAGTGTACCTAAAAGTTTTACTCCAAAGGAAGACTTATCAAATATTAATTCCTTCAAAGTGCTCATTTCCGGTAAATCTAAAAAATCTTTACTCGCAAAATCACTTAAGAATTTAACAACTATGGCTTGAGCATATTTTTCTTTTGAATTCTTAAAAAAAGATTGGTCATTTTTCCACACATGAGGAAGATTACTCCCTACTAAAACCAGATCTCCGGGATAAAAGTTCTCAACGTCATCTCCAACCTGACGTTGTCCGTAGCTCTTTAAAACTAAAGTCAGTTCTAATTCTTCATGATAGTGCCAGGGGTTGTAAAAATTAGGATATACATTAGAGTCTATCGCTAGTTTAGACTTAAAAGTTTCTTTAGTTGAGATTAAAATGGGTTTCATAAGTAAATTCAAAATGGCCAAATCTATCCAGATTATCCATTTAAATTAAATGAGATAATGTTTAAGTCAGAGTTCATACCAAATTGCTAATATAGTACAACTTTTAATCAATAATCGTACAAAATATAAAATATTGTATTGCTATTTTTGTATAAATTGTATAAAACACGATATGAGACTTTGGAAGCATGATAAGGACCTCTTTAGGATAGCTAAAAATGAACTTTTTACGGCATTAGTTGGCGATGTATTGGATAAAATGGGCTATACCCATCAATTTCTTCCTGCGCATTTAAAACCCCTTGATGTCTCCATGATTGTTATTGGCCGTGCTATGCCCGTTCTGGAGGCTGATGTTTTTGAGGAGGTTTCAAAGCAGAGTCACAATGAGTTATTAAAGAAACCATTCGGACTAATGTTCGAGGCCTTAGATGACCTTAAGGAGGATGAAGTCTATATCTGTAGCGGATCGTCTCCCAGATATGCATTATGGGGTGGCTTAATGAGTACTAGAGCCGAATACCTTGGAGCAGCAGGAGCGGTAGTAGATGGCTATTCCAGGGATACCAATGAAATATTAAAGAGAAAGTTTCCTACCTTTTCCATTGGTACTTATGCTCAGGACCAGGGTATGCGAGGTAAAGTACTTGACTATAGAGTGCCAATAGAATGGGATGGTATTAAAATATGCCCCGGAGATATTATATATGGAGACAGGGATGGCGTATTGGTCATACCACAGGGTTTGGTAGATGAAGCCTTTAAGGGAGCCATTGAAAAGGCACGTGGAGAAAAATTAGTGCAAAAAGCTCTTGAAAATGGGATGAGTACGGTAGAAGCCTATAATAAGTATGGAATTATGTAAATTGTAACCATGGATTTACAAAACAAGAACATACTGGTAACCGGAGCAGGTGGCTCGGGCATCGGTTTTGGAATCGCTAAAGTGCTTTCAAAATTTGGAGCTACCGTTATTATTAACGAAAAGAACTTTGATAAAGCGGAGCAAGCAGCGAAGAAAATACCAAATAGTATGCCAATAGCTGCAGATATCTGTAAATCAGATGAGGTAAAGGCTATGTTTGATAAATTATCTGAGAAGGTAGGCGTCTTGCATGGATTGGTTAATAATGCAGGTTTAGGTTTGAGCAAGTTAGCCCATGAAGCTAGTGAGATAGAATTTGATAGATTATATAACTTAGATGTTAAAGCGGTGTGGCAATTGTCTAAGCGCTTTGCAAACCAACTTATGGGGCATAAAGAATCCGGAGGTATTGTTAATGTTTCTTCAATTCATGCCATGGCAACCATTCCTAAGTACGGCATTTATGCCAGCGCAAAAAGTGCAGTAAACGGGTTAACCAGAGGTATGTCTGTAGAGTTAGGCCTCAATAATATTAGAGTAAATGCAATAGCTCCCGGCTATGTACATGCGGAACAAAATTATGAATTGATTAAAACATTTACAGAGGATCCCAGGAAATGGGTAGATATACATACCAAGGATTATCAATCATTACCATTCCAAATTACAGCGGAGGATTGTGGCAATGTCGTTGGCTTTTTATTGTCAGATTTAAGTCAGGCTGTTACCGGACAGATAATCACTGTAGACAATGGAACGAAAAACCTATTATACGCAAATTCATTTATTAACAGAGAAAGGTAATTATGAAAATAACACAAATTACATGTTATGAAGTTATTGTACCGGGCCATAAGGAGGCTATACAAAGTAAAGGGATAAACAAGCCTTTGCACAAATTACCTGTAGGAGCTCAAGCCGGATGGAAATTCCAATTTGATGACATACCCAAGCTGGTTTTAAAACTGGAACTGGAGACCGGCATTGTAGGGTGGGGAGAACTTTATCGTGGACATAATTGGGATATCGTAGAAGATATCTGCAAACTGCTTTTAGGTAAAAGCCTTAAAGATATGAGTTTGCAAAACCTTCCTTTTACATATACCAGAGCTTATGACGGATTTGAATGTGCGCTTTGGGATGCTTATGCAAAATCACATGGTTTACGTGTTGTGGACTTACTCGGAGGCCCGGTAAGAGAAAAGGTAAAAGTTGGAGCCTGGTCCGGCCATAGAGCAGTCGGAGATCTGGCAGAACTTGCTATAAAATATACGGAACAAGGCTATGATTGCCTTAAGTTTAAAAGTGATTTGGATGATGATGTCGTACGCTGGAGCGAAGAAATCTTTGAAGCTTCTCCAAAAATGAAGATCATACTGGATCCAAATGAACGCTGGGAAAATACTTTTGAAGCAAAAAAACGAATTGATGGTTTGCGAAAAACGGGTAACGTACTATGCTTGGAGGATCCAATACCCAGATGGAAGTTGTCAGAATATAAATCCTTAAGGAACTATAGTTCAATTCCTATCGTTATGCATGTATCTTTGCCGTATATTTTACACGGACAAAGAATTGAGGACAGCATAAAAGCGATTCAGGCGGAAGCTGTAGATGGATTTAATTTTAATTGTGGTTTGGCCGATTTTCAACGGTTAGATCACATTGCCACAGTATCACAATTACCAACCTGGCATGGTTCGGAAATCGATCTGGGGATATTGGAAGCCATGTATATACATTCGGCGGCAGCGGCTAAATCTTGTGTATGGCCCAGTGATATTTTCGGACGATTAATACGTGAGCACGATCTATTAAAAACACCTTTAAGAATAGAACCTCCTTATGCTTATTTACCTGAAGGCCCGGGTCTGGGAATAGAACCGGATATGGACGTCATTGAGAGGTATAAAGTTAAACAAAAAGTCTTCAGAAAATGAAAAAGAATCCATTTTATCAAAAAGACCCGGACAAGTATGCTTTATGGAATATGCTGGTAAATCGGGATATTTCAGCTTTTGTTCGCCAAGATTGGGATATGGTCAAAGATGATTTTTTAGAGGAGGAATTTATGGGGATAGATGCCGGTAAATTTACCAACGTTGATCATTGGAATTTAGCGTTTCCGGATTTAGAGTCTTATAAAGACGTTTGGCTAAACCATGCAAAACAATTAGGTAGCACCAATTTGGATGAAGATTTAGAAGAGGCACTTCATAGGATAACTGTATTGCAAGATATTGAAATTAAAAATGATACTGCGCTACTGCATAAGAAGTTTTATGGCGAGATAAAAACGCGTGAAGGTAATAATATAGCAACGGACTGGCAGACACTTTACAGGTGTAAAAAAGTCAATGATCAATGGAAAATAGTAGGATTTACAGGATACATGCCACTTTTTAATGAAACAACCAATCCTACACCCGGTATAGGAAAGCGGATGCCTGCAGGTGCCAGTCAGCATGTAACTGCTGGGCCCTATGCCCCGGTTTTAGTAGTAGACCCCGGTAAACTCGTAGTTATTTCAGGTCAGGCTTCAATTGACAGACAGGGGAATGTTATAGGAGATACCATTGAAGAACAAACAGTCTATACGTTAGATAATTGCAGCAATCAATTAGCCTCTGCAGGATGCACACTACAAGATGTATTTAAAGTCAATGTTTATATCAAAGATTTAAATGAATGGCCAAGGTTTAATGCCATCTATAAAGATTATTTTCAAGAGCCAAGACCCGTTCGTACGGCCGTTCAAACCGGGTTACTAATGAGCTTGCTCGTAGAGGTAGAATTGTGGGCCGTAAAAAAATAAAATGGATTACTAAAAAATAATATTGTTTATGATTTGGGATGAACTTACCACAGTACAAATTGATCAGGTAAATAAAAACACTCCGGTGTTATTGATTCTGGCAGCTACAGAACAACACGGACCACATTTGCCATTAGCGACCGATAGATTGATTGGTGAACATTTTGCAAAGGAATTGCATAAGAGTATTCCAAATAAAATATTGATTCTACCCACAATAAGTGTAGGCTGTTCAAGCCATCATATGAGTTTTTCCGGCTCCTTAACGATAAGCCATGATACTTTTATCAGGCAAGTGGAAGATATCGTGGAATCCGTCATACAACATGGTTTCACTAATATTGTATTATTTAATAGTCACGGCGGAAATCAGGCAGTGGGTCAGGTCGTGCTGGAGAAATTGGGAATCCAGTATTCAAATATAAACTTTGTTTTAATGACATGGTGGAAGCTCGCTTTAAAGGCATTGGTGGAATTAAATGAAGGTGGGCCCAAAAGTACAGGTCATGCGGGAGAGTTTGAAACGTCATTAATGCTATTAATTGCGCCACATTTGGTATCTACTAAGAAACTAAAAAAAGGAGAGCATAATAAGACATTTAAATGGGCAGAAGGAGATATGCTTTATAGTCCTACGGCATCTTACTTTAGAACCACTAAGGAAATGACTACTAATGGTATCTATGGAAACCCTCTTTTAGCATCGGCAAAAAAGGGGCGACAAATTACAAAAATCGTAAATGACGCTTTAAAAATTATTATTACTGATATGAACAGCCTATAATTGCGATATCAATGGTTTGTCTTTTTGATTTATTCAACCACATTGTTTTTTATTAAGTAGCTTAAAATTGTATGCCTATATTTGGGTATGGATAGATTGGCGTCAAAAATAGATGTACTTTATTATTTATTTGAGAACTTTAATTCTTTTACGGGGTTTTGGACTAACGATAGTTCTGAATTACTAAATGTGTCGGGCGAGGAAGGTTTTTTTTCAGCCATTATTTTAATGACATGCTTCCATGGATTATTATTGGTTCTTATTTTGTTATTTAATAAGGAGCTCAATTCTAAATCAAACAAGTTTTTAGCACTATCGATCTTGGGTGTTTGTGTTATTCTGGCCTATGAATTCGCATACTGGATGTCTTTAGAAGACCATATCCCGGAATGGATTCTCTATTTGCCCTTATATATAAGAACGACCATTCCTGTTGGTGTTTTTTATTTTGTCATATTTCTTATTGATCCGAAGCATCGGCTTTCCGGCTATGAAAAACTAGGTTTTGTTTTCATTGGCATTGAAGTAGCATTGGCCTTGGTTTATATTCCTTTGGACCTATTTGTTGAAAATGCAAACCATACTGAACAGATTGAATATTTAATTACGGCCATAAGCTGGTTACTCAATATTATCGCTTCAATTATCTTGTTGCCTTTAGCATTAAAACGCGTGAATACATACCAGAAATTTTTATATAACAATTATTCAACAACTAGTAGAAAAAGTTTGCGATGGCTTCAAAGTTTTCTCATCGCTCTTCTGGTGGTTGCATTTATATCTGTAGTTAGCCTTATACAATATGTTCTTGGCGATTGGACCGGAGGAGAATTGACTTTCACCATTTTAACCTTGAGCTTTATGATGATGCTATTTTGGATTGGTTACTTTCTTGTCTTGCAATACAAATGGTTCGAGATTGCTCCTTTAAAACCTAACAACAGCGAACAAGAATCAGCTTTTAATAAATTATCTTCGAACACTCAAAATTATTATAAGCAATTAAAGACATTGCTTCAGGATGAAAATGTGTATGAGGATGTCAATCTTACTCTGGATAACCTGGCCGAAAAATTACGAATTAGTAGTGGTTATTTATCCCAGATCATAAAAGAAAACGAAAAGAAGAACTTTTTCGAGTTCATAAATTCCTATCGTGTAGCGTCTGTGAAACAAAAATTACGCGATGAAGATTATAAAAACTACACCATTATGGGAATTGCTTTAGAAAGCGGATTTAATTCAAAATCCACCTTTAATGCCGTTTTTAAAAAATTCGCCAACGAAACACCGTCGGCCTTTAAAAGAAGGCATGTTTAGGTTTAATAAATGTCTGAAAAAACCAAAATTCAGTCCGACTTTCCATAGTTTTAGCCTTTTCGCACTTCGTACATCGTTTAGAAATTGATATTTGCCTCGATTACTAAACCTCAAATTATTGAAAATGAAAAAGCAGTTTTTTACGAGTCAACTATCAATGTTATTTTTTTTAGGAGTTATATTAATTCTAAATGCTTGCACAAGTAATGATATAACCAACCCTATCTATACAAACCCACTTTCAACGGAACGAGGAGCCATTGTTTCTTATCAGCAAACAGAAATCATTCCCGCGATAGGTTATAGCGTTGAATTTTAGATGATTTCGACATCAAACATAAATATTAAAAAACAAAAAAATGACTAGAAAAGAATTTGTAAAAATATGTGGACTCTTGGGTATTTCATTATCCTCTCCGTCGGTATTGGCTTCATGTAGTGCAGGTGGTAGTTTGGACTCAAATAATGACTCAACAGAATCAGTTCTTATTATTGGAGCAGGGCCGGCAGGAATGGCTGCAGGTCATTTACTTGCGCAACAAGGTATTAAATTCCAGATTTTGGAGGCAAGTAGTACCTATGGTGGACGCATAAAACACAGCACCACATTTTCTGACTTTCCAATTTCGCTTGGAGGCGAATGGATTCATGTGGCGAATACCATTTTATCTGAAATAGTAAACGATACTGCAGTAAATGTAGGTATACAAGCAGAAGGGTATAACAATTCCGACTTAGTACAGTATTGGGACGGAAGCACTTTAATAAATACTACAGTTGGAGCTTCTGGAATTGGAGGTGATTTAAAATTTGTAGGGTCGAGCTGGCTTCATTTTTTTGAAACTTATGTGTTGCCTAGCGTTCAAAATAATATTGTTTTTGATTCAGTCGTAAAAACAATTGATTATACATCGGATCTCATTGAAATAAGTACCGCTAACGGACAAACCTTTACGGCCAACAAAGCTATTATAACGGTTCCGGTTAAAATCTTACAAAGTGGAAGTATTAATTTCTCTCCGTCTTTACCTGACAATAAACAACAAGCCATTAGTAAGGTAGTGGTTTGGAGTGGTTTTAAGGCTTTTTTTAAATTTTCTAAGAAGTTTTATGGAGCTTACTTAGCGTTGCCGGATAGTGAAACGGCAAAAGGACAACGCATTTATTATGATGCGGCCTATGCCCAAAACACCTCAGATAATATTTTAGGTTTATTTTCTGTTGGATTGCAAGCGGAGCAATATCAACGTTTATCCGGCAGTGCACAACGCGATTATATGTTAAATGAGCTTGACACCATTTTCGGTAATAATCTTGCAAGCAATAACTATATTGATCATTTGGTTCAAGACTGGAACGTCGAACCCTATGCCCAAGCGGCTTACCTGCGAGATCATGAAGATTGGCAATTAGTAAGAACACTGGGGGAGTCTGTAAATGATAAGCTATACTTTGCCGGTGATGCTTATACTACGGGAGAGGACTGGAGCAGTGTACATACCGCCGTGCGTTCAGCGAAAAGAGCCATAGATGCAATTACCGACGGGTAATATTAAAAATTTCTGACTTAAATGGATTGTACGACAACATCGGTAAAATGATTATAAGTTTTTACAAATTATAGCTCATACATAGATTATTACTTTACATCTGTTGATTGTTATTTCAGTCAAATTATTTTTAAAAAATGGCACTTATCCAGACATTAAAGATATTTTTTCCAGAGTTTAAATAATAGGATGGCGCTAAGAAAGGTCAATAAAAGTAGCACCAACGCTAGCTTCATATTTCCATAGATGAAATAACCAATTGTAAATAGGGCAAAAAAGATCATAAAGCTTCCTATGACCATACAAAGTATGGCCATGGGGACATCCCAATTTTTGTTATTTTCAAGATCAGAGTCCTTGATTTTAGCTCTGATTTTTTTCCATCCGGGGCCACCGGGTTGAATTAGTTTATAAAAAGAGATAAGCGTTTGTTCATTTGAAGGCTTTGTAAGTAGCGTAACCCCAACCCATGCCGTTGTGGTAATTAAAACTCCCAGCACAAGTTTTAGAGCATCAGATATTTCCGGAAGTCCGGTCCAAGGACGTATCACTTGAAAATACAGGGCTGCGATAAAGGATACTATCATTGCCGTTAGTTCACTCCACGCATTTATACGAAACCAAAACCATCGCAAAATAAAAAGCAGTCCGGTACCAGCTCCAATTTGTAATACGATGTTAAAAGCTTGCAACGAATTACTAAGAAACAAAGCCAATATTGCTGCGAAAAGCATCAATAGAACAATGCTCATCCGTGCCACAAAGACCAATTGTTTCGCCGAAGCCTTTGGATTTATAAATCGCTGGTAAAAATCATGTACCATATAGGACGAACCCCAATTCAAATGAGTCGATATGGTAGACATAAAAGCGGCGATTAAAGAAGCTAAAACCAATCCTAACAGACCAGGAGGTAAATACGTGAGCATGGCAGAATAGGATAGATCATCTTTAATTACAGACGCATCGACGTTAGGGAAAGCACGCATCAAATCGGATACTTCCGGAAAGATGATTAATGATGCCAGAGCGATTAAAATCCAGGGCCATGGACGTATGGCATAATGCATTAAATTAAACAAAAGGGTAGCCCAAGTGGCATTCCTCTCGTCTTTTGCCGAGAGCATTCTTTGGGCAATATAACCTCCACCGCCGGGTTCAGCACCGGGATACCATACACTCCACCATTGTACCGCGATGGGGATAATGAAAGCCGAAATGAGTAAGTCGGTATTGGAAAAATCCGGAAAGAAATCTAATTTATCTCTAACATTTGTATGTGTTAGAAGGTTCTCCAACCCTCCAATTTCCGGAAGATCAACAATAACTATGGTGGCCCATATAGATCCAATAAGAGCGATAAAAAATTGAAAAAAGTCGGTTATCAGAACGCCTTTCAGCCCGCCCAGCGAACTATAAATAACGGTGGTGACGGACGCAATTAGCAAAGTTTGAATCGGGCTAAGGCCAAGTAAAACACCACCAATTTTGATGGCGGCCATAGATACGGTAGCCATGATAATAATATTGAAAAAGAACCCGAGGTATAGTGCTCTGAATCCCCTTAGAAAAGCAGCTTCTTTTCCACTATACCGGAGTTCATAAAACTCAAGATCTGTTAGGACCGAGGAGCGCCTCCAGAGCTTGGCATATAAAAATACCGTTAGCATTCCGGTTAAAAGGAACGCCCACCAAATCCAATTCCCGGAGACTCCATGTTTTCGAACAATATCGGCAACCAGGTTGGGCGTGTCTGCTGAAAAAGTGGTGGCGACCATAGAAATTCCTAATAACCACCAGGGCATGGAACGGCCTGATAGAAAAAACTCGGACGTGTCTTTTCCTGCTCGTTTTGAAACTACAATCCCGATAACCAGAGAGATCGTAAAAAAACTTCCGATAATGATCCAATCAATGTTTTCTAAAATCATACTACTTGCTTCAAGTTTAGACAAGGTTTTAGTAATTCATTAATCAAAATCATTGACCGTGGGAATTTCATCTCTAATGGTTTTAAAAAGTTCCCTATCCCTATCAAATAAGATTGGATAAAAGGCTCCATCCATTTTTTCATTTTGAGGAAATACAGGAAACCCCTTTAGATCCTCTTGCCTTTCAAGAGCATCAACATTGGACATGGTACCATCTGCCATAACATTGAGAACGACAGCTCTTCTTTGCTGCTCCGAATCATTGGCATACGAGCCATGCATGCATACCGGATTGTGAAAACTGGCATAGCCTTTTTTTAGGACATTCGCGAACTTATTATCCATGGCTTTGTTTTGTTCGAGTGTAAGTACTTTTCGGACTGCATCCATATCTCCGGTCAGACCCGTAATTGGCAATAATCCCCATTTATGGCTCCCGGGAACAAAGTATAAGCAACCATTTTCTTCGTTGGCATCATCCAATCCTATCCAACAGGTTAAATGATTGTTTGGTTTTGTCCATGTCCAATAGGAAAAGTCCTGGTGCCAGGCAACAACGCCTCCGTGTTTCGCCGGTTTGCAAAACAGCTGATCATGAAAATGGCGATAAGTACTGCCTATCAACTGATATGCTGCCATTCGAAACGCCGGCGCCCACAACAAATCATGAAAAGCAGGCGATACACGCCAGGCTCCCAACGCGTGGAACAAAACCTTGCTTTGATCTTCGGATTCATTACTATTATAATGGTAAAAAAGAGCTTTCTTTTCCTCAGGCAAATCCGTAACCAAATCATCCAGTTCGGTTTTAAGTTGCTCTATTTGATGTTCTTCCAAAATTTTAATACCGCTAACAAAACCGTTTTCCTTATAAAAAGAAATCTGTTCTTCGGAAAGTGCATATTGCTTCCATGCTTCGGCACTATCTGGCTGTTTAAAAAGATTGGATATCGGTTCGTGTAAAGCGGCTAAATCATTGTCTAAAATATTCATTGCTTTGTTTTAATATTTATACTTTTTTTAATTTCTTGGAGTCGATACTCATTTGATGAATTACTGCTCCCAGTTGCATCTTGGAAGCTGCAAGTTTTTTAAGGGCTTCCTGCTCGTTGAGGTTGTACAACAATTTTAAAATGTAGCAGGCGCGTTCTACCAGTTTTTGATTAAAACACCCCATGTCCACCATGTAGGACCCGGCCACTTTTCCAAGCCTGATCATCATAGTGGATGAGATCATGTTGAGAATTTTTTTAGTGGCTGTTCCGGCCTTCATTCTGGTAGAGCCTGCCACGACCTCACTCCCTGAATGCATGGGAACGATATAGTCATAAAAGTTTGCCGATTTTTTAGGTGTATAAGACTGGATCATCACTGCAAGAGCGCCACGGTATTTCGCAAAAGCCAGGGCCGATTGTACATACTTTGCGGTTCCACTGGCTGAAATACCAATAACCATATCATTGGGCTCAATATTGAGCAAAAGCATTTCGGGGATGGCACTAGCGTCTTCTTCAAAGTCGGATTCAATTTCTATCGCAGCATCAGAAATACCACCTGATATCAGGGCAATAGCCCGCTCTTCAGGAAAACCATAAGTGCAGTTGAGTTCTACGGCGTCCATGGCAGCTATACGCCCACTGGTTCCCGCACCCACATAAATGATACGCCCACCGGCATGAATTCCCGGCATAGCAGTTTCTATGACAGCCTCAATAACTTTTAAACTCTTTTTAAGATGATCAGCGGCCTCCAGCTCTGCATCAAAAAAAGTTTGCAGAATATGTTCTGTAGACATTTGTTCCAACCTCAGGTCTTTGTTATAAGGTTGTTCCGATGCTATGGTATTATAGTTTAATGGATCGTTAAATAACTGGGTAATCGCCTCTGCTTTGGCTAAACTTACGGCTCCCATAAGCTGAAGGGTGTTGCCCTCATGTGCCACTAGCGCTTTAACGGGACTATCTAACTCAGGTGGCAATGTTGCCAACAATGTTTCTAATTGTTCTTTTAGGGAATAATCGGCGTCTTTTACAGCATTTGCCAGTCCGCCGCAGATAATGACTTCATCTAATCCGTAAATAATACTTGCACTATTTATAATATCAACCAGATTGTTTAGGTAGTATTGTCTTTCCTGCTCAAACTCCGGCGCTGTTAAAATATCTATAAGATTATCATCTGGTGCTTTATTTGCCAATCGCGAGGCACTGGCTATACCGTCCAGGCTTTGCTGTTGAATTTTGATACTGCCCAATAATGTCAAGGATTTCCCCGGCCTCCAACGCCTTCCGTTCTTCCATACTGAAAAACCCAACCCTGTTCCTATAGACATGATTCCAATCGTTTTATTGCCCTTTAAATACCCCAACTCTGCCAAACCTATGGCCGCCGCATCTGCATCATTGATTAGCGTTACCGGGCATTGAAATTTTTCCTCTAAGACTTCCTGCCATGCTTCCTGCTCCAAAATATTTAAATGAGGTGCTGCTTTTAGTACTTTATTTCCATGATAATTCACGATACCCGCCGTAGATATGCCTATGCCCTGCACCTCCTGATTTCCGATCTCTAATCTTTGCAATATCACTTCAAAGGCGAAAATAAGTTCATGAATTTCTGCATCTGGCTTCAAAGGGCTTTGAATTTTAACCTCTTTTAAACGGCTTACTTCTCTTAATTTACCACGCGCAAAAGCAGTTTCCTGAGCCATTACAGCTTTAATCCATGTACCTCCTATATCAATTCCTAAATATCCCATGTTATTTTACTGCATTTATCTGGTTAAATTTTAATAAAAAATGGCCTAATAAGAACGAAAGCCATTCCATTTAAACACTGGAGCTGAAAGGGAGTACGAAATGACTAAAACTCCCTTTCTCCAGCGACACTAACTCAAAAAAGTGTTATCGTA
>CANLXL010000015.1 GCA_947495125.1 uncultured Flaviramulus sp. | reverse complement strand
CTAAAATAACTAAAAATCAAAAAGATAGCATTTGAAAATTGCTTAACTTAATGACATTGAACGAGCGCTAGCGGGGGATTTTAATGGAACACCTGCTTATGTTGAAGGTGAAGAAGGTGTATACAAAGAAGCTACAATTACTGTTTTTACAGGAAATATTAAAGTGAGTTCTAAAGGTCCTAAAAAATCTGGCAATTCACAATACCATGGATATGATTTATCTTCCGAGCAATCAGCAGCGGCGACATTTTCACATGAAAGTAATCATAATACAGATAAAGAATTTATAATAGACTTAAAAAATAGACGTGAGCAAAAGCCTAATAAGGGGATTGATCCTCATACTAATATTACACCAAATGAGGTTAGAGTTTGGCAACAAATGCATAACTCAAATAAAAAGAAGAAACAATAATGCTTAAATTATTTAATAAAATGGACTTAAGGTTAATGACGGTAATTTTTTTAATGCTTTTCAACTTCGCATTTTCTCAAGGAGGTTGGGATATTAAATACATACCAGCAATTATGATTGACAAATCATTAATTGGCAAAGAGATAAGAATTGATTTTAAGGACTCAACTAATGATAGCTTATTTGGGTCGAAAATTTCTAAGTTGAAAATTAGAGATCTGCTTTCTTCTGAAAGTAAGATCAATTTATTCATCTTCAAAAAAACTTTAACCTTTAAAGAGAATTGGAATTTTTATGTTGATCAGGGTTTTCTTAAGGATCAATTGCTTGTGAGTACATCTAATCCTTATAATAAAATCTCTCAAATTTACATTGAGGATATAGATAAAGATAATTTCTATTTAAAAGCTAGATATAGAGTAAATAAATCTGAAGAGAATATTAAGTTAAAAATAAAAAAGAAGTTAATAAAAGGCGTACTTGTAAGAGAAAATAGCCCCCGATAGTGCTATTACAATGTCATTAAGTTAAGATTTAATATTTGATTGTCAGTATTAAACTTGTTTTTTACTAGCACTCGACTGCCCCAGCTGGTCCTTGTCTCGTCCTAAAAAAAGTTTACAATTTATATTAGTCAAAAGCTATTCTAAGAATTAGAGTAGCTTTTGTATTTTAGGTCTAAGAAAGATGAAAATGTTATGAGCATGCGTTACAAACGAGTGCCGGAGAAATAAAAAACTTCGACAAGCGCAGTCTTATACCTCGATACAAATTAATGACGGTCAGGAACAATGTCAACCAAGATTTTTTACTTAAAAACTAATAAATTTACTTATAAGTATATCTGTATTTAACAATAGTTAAATTTAGTTTTACCATAATACCGGCTTATGCTGGATAATTCTTTGAAAATCGATTCCCTTTTATCAGTATTACTTCGTAAAACGCTCATAATCCGTCTCATCGTCAATATCGATATTTTCCAAAAGAGGCTTTAATGTACGAACATGCTGTTGGTGTTTTTTGAGTAGATACTTCGCCCCTTTATCATCATTTAAATGAGATAAAGCTTCAAAATACACGGTATCAAAAAGAGCAGGAACGCCCTGTTTTCCATGGTTATAAGCGGTGGCTATAATTTGGTCCTGATCATGATCAAACGTATTGATCATCGTATTTAAATACCCGGCATCTATTAAGGGCTGATCTGCCAACATCATTAGTATCCCACTGGTATGCGGTCTCGCATCCATAATATACTCTACCCCACAGGCAATGGATTTACCAAGGCCTTGATCCCAATCCTTATTCTTAACGACCTCAACCGGAAATTGATCCACCTCTTTTTTTACAAGCGCGTAGTGGGCTCCTAAAACGACAACAATATCCTTAACAGGCGTATTTAATGCCGTTTGAATGCTATGCCCTATCAAGGTGGTTGATTTCCATTTAAGCAATTGCTTTGGCGACCCCATCCGTTTGGAAGCTCCTGCGGCTAATATGATGACGGATATGTGCGATGCTGTGTTCGACAAAAGCTAATACCTATAACTAGACATGGATACGCCCCGACCGCTTGCTAAGCGACATCGGTTCTCGCCGCCTTATGGTAGTCAAAATTTCGGAAATCACAGAAATAGCAATCTCCTGAGGCGTTTCGGCTCCGATATTAAGTCCTGCCGGTCCATGGATACATTCTAAAAAAGAATCCTTTACATCCGGACTATACTCAATAAACTGCGATAATAGATCGTCCCGTCTTCTCCCCGGCCCTAATAAACCAATATAAGCGGGTGTGCTATCCTTTAAAGCTACCAAATATCTTAAGTCGTTTGCAAAATTATGTGTCATAAGCACAATAGCTGTTTGCGCATCAATATGTTTGGTATCCATATGTTCGGCGGTCAGCGCATAGAATGCGGTAGCACCGGGAAAATCATCCATAGATTTAGATTCTGAAACAGCGGCAATTATGGTGACCTCCCAGCCCGTTAAAGCTGCATACTGACAAAGTTGTACGGCATCATGTTCGGCACCAATAATAATAAGTTTAAAACAAGGCGGCATGGTCTGTTTAAACACGGAAAGCGCATCAGAAACATTGCCGACCGTCAACCCTGAAATAGAAAAGACATCAGTACCGATGATTACCGAAGAACCTATTCCTTCAAAGATGCCTTCCTGCTTTTTAAAATACGCCTGCACGTCAAAGTTCCGCCTGTCTTTTAAACATTTAAAAAAGGTCGTTTCAAACTTTTCCAAAGGCTGAAATACTTCCAATAGAATATAAAGCACCCCTTCACAGCCTAAGCGATACCGACCATCGTAAGTCATCATCTTAGACGCTCCTGTTTTAAATACAGATTCTGATTGCAGCAGTATTTCCTTTTCAACGCAACCACCACTGACGGCACCAACCATATGACCATTTTCAAGAATAAGCATTCTTACGCCGGGTCTTCGATATGAGGAGCCATCTAAGGCAACTACCGAGGCTAAAACGGATCTTAAGCCTTCCGATTTTGCCGAAATAGCTTCTTTAACAATGTTTTTAAATTCGTGCGTCATAAAGTGTTATCCAACGATCTTTTCTTCAACATTAAGATTACTCATATAAGGCTGTTTCATCAGGCGTTTTCCTGTGGCAGCATAAATAGCATTGGCCACGGCTGCGCCTACAGGTGGTAAGGTTGGTTCTCCGAGTCCGGTTGGCGCCAGATCACTTTCTACAAAATATGCTGCTACTTCGGGCGTTTGTCCCATCCTGATCAGCTGATAGCTGTTAAAATTATTGGATTGAGGTACCCCATCTTTAAAGGCTAACTCGCTGTACATGGTATGTCCGATACCATCAATCACACCTCCTTTTATTTGATTTAATGCTCCTAAAGGGTTTACAACAATACCACAATCTACGGCACAAGTGACTTTCTTCACAACGGGCAGGCCATTGTCCATAATAATATCGGCAACTTCGGCCACATGGGTATTATGGCAGTAATACACCGAAAATCCTTGATATACCCCTTCTTCAGCTTTTCCCCAATTGGATTTATCAACCACTAGTTTTATAACACCTTGTAAGCGCTCAGGACTGTACTGGATACGCTCATCGGTAGTCCCTTTTACGTTTTCCAATAAGTCTAAATGTAGCTGTACCCGGTCTACCTCCAAAACTTCAGCAAGCTCGTCAAAAAAGCTTTGCTCAGCACTTGCCAGGAAGTTTGTATATGGAGCGCGCCATGCGCCTGTGGTAATATTACTTTTATAATTGGCAACATCGACCTGATAATTTTCAACGGCTCCTGCCGGGAAAAAATTCGGAATTAACCCGTACATATTACCGTTTATAGCGGCTTCTTTAAGGTGATACCCTGTTAACTTTCCGTCTTTTATAGCGGCGGCAATTCTATATTTAATGGCAGGACGGTAGACTCCGGTGGTCATATCGTCTTCTCTTGTAGAAACCATTTTCACCGGTTTTTGAATGGCATTGGAAATTTCGGCCGCTTCATAAACAAAATCCCCATAAAGTCGTCTTCCAAAACCTCCTCCCATTCTGGTCATTTCCACCTGCACATCTTCCAAATCGCGATCTAATAAGCTAGCTACCACTCTTGCGGCATCTGCCGGTGTTTGTACGGGACCTGCCAGATGTACCTTCTCCGGGGTTACATCCGCAAAAAAGTTCATAGGTTCCATACAGTTATGTGGTAAAAACGGGGACTCATAGGTGCGTTCCAAAACCTTATCGGCTTCTGCAAATGCTTTTTTTACATTACCGTCCGATCGCATGGTTCTAAAGGTATTACCGTCTAAGAGGTCTATTAATGTTTTATCATGCATTTCGGTACTTTCCAAAGGAGAATCCGTTTTCCATGTGGCTTTAATGGCATTTTTGCCTTTTATCGCATCCCAGGTTGTTTTGGCTATAACGACCACTTTATCATTTGGGTTTAAATTGGCCGTCCAATTGCGATCGCCTTTTTCAAAATATTGCCTGGCCTTCTCGCCTATGGTGATCACATCTATAACGCCAGGGATGACTTTCGCAGCATTGGCATCAAAAGATTCTAAAACTTGTCCGAATGCCGGGGCTCGTAATACCGAGGCATATACCATACCCTCTGCTTTATAATCCAAACCGAACAAGGGTTTCCCTGTAGCAATTTTATCGAGATCTACATTGGGTGTATTCTGACCAATAATGCTAAAATCTTTAGGGTCTTTAAGTGCTACATCCTCCGGGATTTCCAGTAATGCTGCCTCTTTAACAACATCACCATAGCCTAAGGTTTCTCCGTTAGGATTTGTAATTACACCTTGCTTAGCGGTACATTCCGATGCGGAAACGCCCCATCGTGCTGCAGCAGCGTTTACAAGCATTTGTTTCGCCGTTGCACCTGTTTGGCGTAACGGTTCCCATCCAAAGCGTATGGATTGACTTCCACCGGCTACCTGACGGGTGAAATTTTTGGTGTCTAATTTCCCCTGAACGACATATACGTCCTCCCATGGAACGTCCAATTCTTCAGCGATCAACATGGGCATAGACGTTTTAACACCCTGACCAATTTCCGGGTTTGGAGAAAAGATGGTGACTTTACCTTCATCTGAAATTCTAATAAAGGCATTGAAATCATTATAGTTTAACTGACTAATATCTACAGGTGGAGCGACATCCGCTTTACATGCATTAAATAAGTTAAAACCTATTAACATACCACCGCTGGCTAATGCCGATGTTCTTAAGAAGGATCTTCTACTAAATGTTATTTGTGCTGACGTTTTCATCTCTTAATATTTATTGTTTTTTCAATTGACATCTGTAACATTCATATAATCATCATCTTGAGTGATTAAATTTTAGTCATGAATGTTTCATTTTAGGATATCTTATGGTGGTTTAACTTAATTTTTTAGCTGCTACTTTAACAGCTTCTTCAATACTATTATAAGATGCGCAACGACAAATATTCCCGTGCATCGCATTTCGGATCTCAGCATCACTAGGATTAGAGTTGCTTTCTAAAAAGGCCGAAGCGGTCATGATCTGACCCGATTGGCAATAGCCACATTGAGGGACATCAATCTCTTTCCATGCTTCCTGAACGGGGTGTTTCCCATCTTTTGAAAGGCCTTCTATGGTGGTGATCTTCATGCCTTCTGCCTGAGATATCTGCATCAGGCAACTGCGCATCGCAGTACCGTTAACATGCACCGTACATGCCCCACATTGCCCAATACCGCAGCCATATTTTGTTCCTACCAAATCAATTTGGTCTCTTAAAACCCATAATAAGGGTGTATCCATATCTGCCTCAACAGTATGTTTTTTATCGTTAATTGTTAATGTGAATGTTGGCATAGTATTTTTTTGAAGTGTTTGATTAGTATCCCGAATAAACGGTTAGGTTTGATGCTTATTTATATTGTACCTTCAATATGCTTATTGCTTCTGAAAACTGTTCTCGAAACTTACTTGCCGGCAGGCAGGTAATCCCAAAAAAATCAGGACCATCAAACCGATATCCGTTAGCATTAAGAATTTAAAATCTACAATAGATTATAGTCCTACTAAAAATACAAAAAATATGTCCCTATTTATGGTTTTAACATAGTTTTAATAAACTCCAAAGCGCGACGTTCGTTGTAGTAGACATTTTTTTTATCAACAAAACCAACATGGCCGCCATACTTTGGCATTTCTAAGTAGAGGTTAGGGTTTGCTTTGGCTTCTTTTACCGGATAGCATTCCGGGGATAAAAAAGAATCGTTCAAGGCATTAATAATAAGTGTCGGAATTTTAATGTTATCCAAAAATTGAAGACTGCTGGATTTGGTATAATAATCTAATGCATCCTTAAAACCATGTGCTCTTGAGGTATAGACCTCATCAAAATCAAATAAGGTTTGAATGGTATTAATCTCTTCAATTTTTAATCGATCCGGAAATTGAATTTGCTTTTCCCTTAGCCTCTTAACCAGGTATCCTTTGAATCTATCGTGATATAGTTTGTTTTTAAGGCTGTGCAGGGCCTTGGCGGATCCATATAGATCGCAGGGCACGGAAACTGCAATGGCGGCTTTTATCTGTTCAGGAGTATCATCGCGTTCTCCCAAATATTTTAAAATAAGGTTAGCACCTAAACTAATCCCTTTTAAATAAATTTCAGAATATCTTTTTGTTTTGACAATATGACCAATAATATCATGGAGGTCATCGGTAGCACCGGAATGATAACTTCGGTATTTGGTATTTGTTTCTCCGCTACAGCCTCGAAAATTAACGCATACGGCATCGATATTATTTTCATTACATAATTTAGCCGCTCCGGTCATATAAGGGCGTTGGGCATCGCCTTCCAAACCGTGAAGCATAATGGTAAGTTTGTTTGATCTTTCTTTTGAAAAACTCCAGTCTAAATCCAGAAAGTCATGATCCCTTAAAACCATGCGTTCCCGTTCTTGATCTAACCCTTTAATGCGTCTTATTAACCCTGAATAAACGGTTGAAACGAACCCATTTTTAAAAGGAAAAGGAGGCTTGTACTTAGATTCTATAACGGGCATAAACAGGTCTTATTGGGGCAACTATAGCGATTTAAAATGTAGTAATAACTATAACCCCATTGGAACCTCTAATGCCATAGGCCGCACGTTCCGGCCCTTTTAAAACCGTAACAGACTTTATTTCGTTAGGAGCAATATCTTGGATATTACTTATTGGGGATTGATTTACGATAAATAAAGGTTCTCCAGCACTATTAACATTGGTGATTCCTATTACCATAATTTTATTGTTTCCACTCACTCTAATACCGCTAACTTTAGCTCTTAAATAGTCATAAATATTAGCAAATACCGGTTGCGTGGGTGTAAACGTCTTAGGTTCTTCCCGACTTATAATAGATGGATCCTTGCCAGTTACATTGACACTTTCTTTACCATATTTTATATTGATCACTTCACTACCATCAAAAACAACTTCTTGTATGCCATATAAAAAAGATAATATCATAATCTTTTCCGGTATCTTTTTTAGTTTTAATTTATAATATCCCTGAGGGTTTGTTTTCTGCTTTAATTTAACACCATCAATAAAAATAGCAGCTCCCGCAACCGGTCTGTTTAATGAGTCTTTCACATGACCACTAATAACGATCTTATTTTTGATTTTTTGCGCATTCCCATGAACTCCGAAAGCAACAAATAATAGCATAAACGTAAATATTTTTAATTTCATAATCAGGAAATCAATAGATTAGCGGCCCATTTTTGTGTCTATAAATATAGTCAAAATCGGCTTATTTAAGTTCAGCTTTAAAGAAGATTACTATCATATTCGGGATAACATAAACGCATGCCTTAAAATCGGATCATCTGCAATGGTTCTAATTAACATTGTAATGCCTTGAATGCGAACGTCGTGCCATCAAATAATCCTTTGTCGCTCAATTTTAACGATGGTATCACCAATAAGGCCATAAACGAAAGGGTCATGAAGGGGGCATTTAAGGTACTGCCTAGTTGCTTCGCTTTATGATCTAATTGTGCATATTGACGACCTATACTCTCGCCATCTTTATCACTCATAATGCCGGCAACAGGAAGCGGAACAACAAGCTGTTCTGAATTTGAAACCACACAAATCCCTCCTTTACTTTCAATAAGCAGGTTCACCGCTTTACAAATAACTTCGTCACTAACCCCCACTGCAATAATATTATGCGAATCATGACCTACAGACGAGGCTATAGCCCCTTCTTTTAGTCCGAAATTTTTAATAAAAGCTATGGCAGGTTTTTCATCCTGATACCTGTTAACAACTGTCATTTTTAAAATATCATCTTCAATATTAGATACTAAATTCCCATTTAAAACTGTAGCTTTAGCAATGTGTTCGTTAGTCACTAATTGTCCTTCTAAAGCCTCAATAACTCTAATTTGATCTGTTGATGACTCATATTTAAAATCTGAAACGTTTTTCTTAGTACAATTGAAATTATTCAATATCTCGAACGCAACGGGTTTAACATGAGAAACCCCTTTATCGAAAACAAGCTCGCCATCAATATAGGTTTGAACGGTTTTAAAGTTTTTGAGGTCTTCGATAACAATAAAATCGGCGGGGTCATTAACCCGAAGCAAACCAACATCCAAATTATAATGTTTTACAGGATTCATACAAGCACACTGAAGCACTTTAAATAGATCCATGCCTTTAGCCACAGCTCTGGCACAAAGCGCGTTGATATGATCGACTATCAAATCGTCCGGATGCTTATCATCACTACAAAACATGATGTGTTCAAAGTACTCCGGAAGTAAATCGATCAAGGCTTCAAAATTCTTAGCGGCACTCCCCTCTCTGATTAAGATCTTCATGCCTTTTTGAAGCTTCTCCAAACCTTCTTCATAGGTAAAACATTCATGGTCTGTGGTGATACCGGCATTTATATATTTGCTGATGTTGGCACCTCTTAAACCGGGTGCATGCCCATCAACAGGCTTATTAAACTGTTTTGCCCAGTCTATTTTTTTCAGAACTTCAGGATCATTAAAAAGGACACCGGGGTAGTTCATCATTTCGGCCAAATACTTAATGTCAGGATTTTCCAATAAGGATCTAATCCCGTCGGAATCGATGGTTGCTCCTGCAGATTCAAAAGTAGTCGCCGGCACACAGGACGGTGCACCAAAATTAAACTTAAAAGGTACTTTTTTACCATTTTCAATCATAAATTCAACACCCGAAATTCCCAATACATTGGCAATCTCATGGGGATCGGAAACTGTTGACACGGTTCCATGGGTAACCGCAATTCTCGCAAACTCACTGGGAACCAGCATCGAACTTTCGATGTGAATGTGGGCATCAACAAATCCCGGAAGGATATATTGGTCGATATCATGCTCTTTTTCTTCAATAGCAACAATTTTGCCATTAGAAAAGCTAATCTCACCTTTATATATCCGTTTATTCGGGATATCGACAATGTTTCCTTGTATTTTCATTTATATCGCTAGGATTCTGTTATTGTTTCAACTTCAAAATGCACCAATTTAGAATAAATACATTACCGCAGTTCTATTTTAAGGATACGCGTTGTAGTATCACTGACTCTAAATCGGTTATCGGCCCTCCGGTTAATCACCCAGACAATATCTTCTCCGGAACATAACAACCAGACGTCCTCTTTATCCAAAAGTGATAATTTTTCGTCCTTAAAGTACTTGCTTAATTTCTTTTTCCCGGTCATTCCCAGGGGGTAAAAAACGTCTCCTTCCTCCCACTTTCGGACAGTCAACGGATACTTTAGTCTATCACTATCCACATAGATAATATGATCGCTCTTTTCCGAAAGGTCATTAACCACTTTAAATACAAAGGTTCCGAGAATCGTGTCCATTTCAACAACACCTTCGGAAATCGTTATGGTTTGGGTTTGCGATACCTCTTTGTCAATGTGGCTTAATAGCAAATGATTTCTGTCTTTTATAAGCCTATGTGTCGATGATGTCACGTATTTCCCTGATTGAGCATCCAGCAAATTAAGAACATCATCCCATTCACTAAAACCATAATCCTTAAAAATCTGAAACAGATAGGCTTTCGGGTTATTCAATCTCTTGAATTCCGAAATATTCAAGATCATTTGATGATCGTCAATAGTTTCAACAGCATTTTCTAGAACGCTATTAACAGCATCATCAATAATATCGGCGGTATCCTGTAAATTACTCAGTGTATTCTTAAAACTTTGTAATAAGCCGGGGTTTATCTCTTTTAACACGGGCACCACCTCGTGCCTGAGTTTATTACGCAAATACTTCACTGAAGCATTACTGCTATCATTTCTCCATTCAATATTGTTTGCTTTGGCATAAGTTACGATATCACTACTTGAAAATGGTAACAACGGCCTGACGAACATATCATTAACTTCCGGAATCCCTGTTAACCCTTCAAGTCCAGTCCCTCTGGTGAAATTGATCAAAAAGGTTTCCAGGTTGTCATCAGCATGATGCGCGGTTAAAATATAATCGAATTGTAATTGCTCCGCAAGCTCCTTAAACCAGGTATAGCGTAATTCTCTTGCGGCCATTTGTATAGAACGTTTGTTATCATCGGCATACGCTTTTGTATCAAAGTTTTGAATAAAAACTTCTAACTCTAAATTTTCTGCCAGTTTTAAGACAAAATCCTCATCGGTATCGCTTTCATCCCTGCGTAAATTGAAATTACAATGCGCTAAAGAAATATTAAGTTTTAATGCATGGCATAAATGGGTCAATACAACACTATCGACACCTCCAGAAATGGCTATTAGGATTTTGCTATCTTTTAAGAAAGCCAAGTTTTGATTGATATGGTCTTGAAAAATATTATACAAGTTCTTGGTTAAAAGGGATTAGGCATTAGTTAGCTTTTTGATCAAAACGTTCAACATTTTTTCAATCTCAACGGATAACTCTTTAATTTCTTTTAGATCATTTTCATTGATAAAACTCAAATTTACTGCAATCTGAAGTTGAGTTTGAAGCTCAAACAATGAACCCCTTGCAATTTGTAAGAAACGCGCATAATCTTTCCTATAATTCCTACCGTAACCTTCTGCTATATTTGAAGGAATAGAAACTGAACTTCTTTTTACCTGAGACGTTAAGCCAAACCTTTCATCATCTGGAAATCGTTTTAAAAGTTTATATGTTAATGTAACAGTATCCATAGATTTTTGCCAAACGATTAAATCACGATAACTCTTCATAACACAAACTTACAACTTTTAACCAATCTCTACTGTCTTCAAGTAACAATTGCCTTCTAATGCCTTTCAACTAATCCCTTATAACCAGTGTATTATGGACTTACCTTCAACCTTCCAAAACCTCACGCATGGCCTTTGCCTTCACCAAACATTCTTCATATTCTTTCAACGGATCGCTCTTGGCCGTTATAGCACCACCCACAGAATAGGATACGTATTTTTTGGTTTCATTAAACAGAATACTACGTATTACCACATTAAAATCGAAATCACCAATCGGTGAAAAATACCCCACAGCACCAGAATACAAACCACGCTTGGTTTCCTCAAGGTCTTCAATAATTTTCATGGCTGAAATCTTAGGAGCTCCCGTCATACTTCCCATAGGAAAGGTGCTTTTTATAACGTCTACAGGATGCGTGGTCGCTTCTATTTCTGATACTACCGTAGAAATCATATGATGCACCTGATCGAAGGTATAAACTTGGCATAATTCATTGACCTTAACACTGCCTTTAATGGCGGTTTTAGATAAATCGTTACGCACCAAATCTACGATCATGATATTTTCACTACGCTCTTTTTCATCATATAACAATCTATTTTTAAGAAGTTTATCTTCATTTATGTCAAGTGATCGTTTAGATGTTCCTTTAATAGGTTGAGAGAGCATTTTATGACCTTTCTTTTTCAAATATCGTTCGGGAGATGCAGACAATAAATATTTATCAGCACATTTTAAAAATGTTGCAAACGGCGGATTTGAAATACTGTTTAATTTATTATAGGTCTCTAAAGGATTAATTGTGGTTTGCTCAGCATAAAATTCCTGACAAAAATTAGCCTCGTAAATATCACCCCTATGGATATGGGCGAGCATCTTATGGATCTTATCAAAATACTCGTCCTTATGAATCCGAAGTTTAATTTTAATGTTGTTCTCCACCTTTCGGATTCGCTGAAGGTGGTTATCCCCTATGTTTTTAATATACTCCAGATCGGATTTCAATTCATCTTCGACATGATTCAAATACTGAATTTCAACAGTATTATCTTTAATTAAAAAGAGTTTTTTAGGCTGAAAGAAGTATAAATCGGGGAACTCAAGCCCATCAAAATTCTCAGAACTTAAGACTTCAACGTCATTTTTTAAATCATAAGATAGGTAGCCAAAAATCCAATCGTTTATACTACTTTGGTATTCTTTTAGTTTTTCAAAACCCTGATGGTAATCGGTTTGAATGCCCGTAAATGCATCCACGGCTAAAATAGCGTCGAAGTTCGAATGTGCCTGATTGTAGTTATTGGAATCTAACCAAACCACATCATCGAATTGCTGCCCCCAAAGCAATAACTGTGCTTTGAATTGTTCGATATTATCGATACGTAGATCTTGTATTATTCGCAACGGAAAAAAATTATGTGGTAAAGTTACTTAGAATACTTAAAAAATTAAGAATTTTGTAAGATATAAAACATCAAAATTTTAAATGCATACATTACATAACGATCTTCTTAAGATAGCTGTTAAAAACACGGGAGCAGAACTTTGCGAAATTTCATCTGTAAAACACCATACACAATTTATGTGGGATGCGAATCCTAAGGTTTGGGCGGGGTATTCCCCAAACTTATTTCCTATAATCGGGGCCTTAAAACACGATAAGTATATCTTTGAAAACCAAGAATATAGTTTACCAAAACACGGGTTTATAAGACATAACAGAGATGTAAGATTACATAAAAAGACGGGTAACAACCTAACTTTTGTCTATAGTGCCAATGAAAACTCTTTAAAACATTACCCTTTTAAGTTTGAGTTTTATATAAGTTATACGCTTAAAGACCACACTTTGGAAGTTGATCATGTTGTTAAAAACTGTGATGATAAGACCATGTTTTTTTCTGTTGGTGGTCATCCGGCTTTTAAATGTCCTGTTTATAAAAATGAAGCGTACGAAGATTACAGCTTAGATTTTGAACAGGTTGAAAATTCCAGAACTCATTTGGTAAATACTGAAAATGGGCTTATCAAATTAGCAACCAAACCTCTTTTTGACAACTCCAAAAGTATTGCGCTAACACATAACCTATTTAATGAGGATGCCCTGATTTTTAAAGATTTGAAGTCTAAAAAAGTAACCCTTACAAGTCAGTCGCATGGCCCCATAGTTTCGGTAGACTATACCGATTTTCCATATTTGGGGATTTGGGCTAAGCCTGAAGGAGACTATGTTTGTATTGAACCCTGGTTAGGTATTGCAGATCATGAAGATGGTAATCAGGATTTTAAAACTAAAGAAGGGATAATTTCATTAGAGGCGGGAAAGACTTTTGAAGCGGCTTACGCAATTGAAATACATAAGAGCCATTTAGTCTAAACAGAATAATAAGCTTAACTTTGTCGGCTAAATATCTATTGTGACTTTAACTTTTCAAGACTTAAATTTAAACGCGCCTTTATACAATGCTATAGAAGATTTAGGCTTTACTACCCCTACACCTATTCAGGCGGAAGCCTTTAATGTGGTAAGTTCGGGAAGGGATATGGTTGGGATCGCCCAAACCGGTACAGGTAAAACCTTCGCTTATATGCTTCCGGTACTGAAAAATTTGAAATATTCAACCCAGGATAACCCCAGGGTTTTAATATTGGTTCCCACACGGGAACTCGTAGTACAGGTTGTTGAGGAGATCGAGAAGCTTTCAAAATATATCAATAATCGCGTTTTAGGGGTCTATGGTGGCACCAACATTAACACGCAAAAACAAGCTATTGCAGAAGGAGTGGATATTTTGGTTGCGACACCGGGGAGGCTGTACGATTTGGCTTTAAGCCGTGTGTTACAGCTGAAATCTATACAAAAGTTGATCATTGACGAAGTGGATGTGATGCTTGATCTGGGCTTTAGACATCAATTGATAAACATTTTCGATATCCTTCCGGAACGTCGACAAAATATTATGTTTTCGGCAACGATGACACAGGATGTCGATGTGCTAATCGGTGACTTTTTTAAAAGTCCGCAGCAGGTTTCTATAGCTGTTTCCGGAACACCATTGGACAATATTTCTCAAAAGCGTTATAATGTTCCTAATTTCTACACTAAAGTAAATTTATTGTCTCATTTATTGCGGGATACCGGGCGCTTTAATAAGGTCTTAATTTTTGTTGCCTACAAACGTATGGCAGATCGTTTATTCGATACCTTAGATGAGGCCTTTCACGATGAGTTATGTGTGATTCATTCTAATAAAACTCAAAATTACAGACTACGAAGTATCGAACAATTCAGGCATGGTGAAAATCGAATTTTAATCGCTACCGATGTGATGGCTCGTGGTTTAGATATCGATAATGTGTCACAGGTTATTAATTTTGATACCCCGGATTACCCTGAAAATTATATGCACCGTATTGGTAGAACCGGTCGTGCAGAGCGCAAAGGAGAATCTTTTATCTTTTCTACGGAAAAAGAACAAGAATCGATTACCAAGATCGAAGCCTTAATGCAAATGCAAATCCCGCTCATAGATATTCCTGAAAATGTTGAAATTTCCACTGAATTAATTGAGGAAGAACGACCACAAATCAAAGAGCGCAATAACCCTCTCAAACGAAGGGATGAAGATGCTCCGGGTCCGGCCTTTCATGAGAAATCTGCTAAAAATTCTAAAGAAAATTTAGGTGGTTCCTATAAGTTTAAAATAGCTGCTAAGTACAAGAAACCTAAATCACGAGGGGATAAGAATTATAATAAGCGGAATAAGCGGAAGTGATTAATATTAGCGGGCAGTCTCTGTTTGTAGTTTGCTAGGCGATAAACTCTCCCTCATACTAAACTTTTAAGTGGATTCCTTCACTATAGCTTTCGGGAAGGATTCGCAGGAATGACAACAAAATGAAGCTACATTATGATAGCTCTTATTTTTGAGATTTGATTAACTGTTCAACGATCCCTTTTAATTCCTTAATTTCTTTTTCTTGCTTTATTATATTTTGGTTTAGATTTTCAAGCTTCTTAATCTTTTTTTCTTGTTGAATTGTATACAGTGTTAGTTCCTCTATTTTCTTTAATAGATTCATATCCATTTCTGCTTGCATCACTCCATTTTGCTCAAATTCCTTTGCTGAAGGGATTTCAGGCAGGTGGCTATTTACCTTAATAAATTTCTCCACATCTTCGATACTCCTTAAATTGTAGTCGTCTTTAAAAACGTAATCAGGAGCAGGAACGCTAAGATCTATTTTCACCTCTTCGGCATGAATGTTTCCTTTTACGGTTAGTTTCATGTCTGGAGTTGCTGTTCCTATTCCAATATTACCGTTAGTTTTGATAGCGAGCTTATTCGAATAATTAACTTCATCTGTCGAAAAACCAAAATACATAGCACTGCTTTCCGACCACCATTTCCATTGATTTCCATAATTAGTACGATTAATTACAAAACCTCCATTAGAATAATTTGAATTTTTCAGTTCTATATTAGGGGATGAGGCTCCTTCAATAGTTAATTCATGAGACGGTGTTGTAGTTCCGATTCCAACATAACCATTACTGGTTCCTGACAGAATGTTTGTAGCACCAGAATTTCCTTTAAAATCAAAAGTTAATCTTGAAGATGAATTATTGGCATCTTCAACATAAAATCGTGTACCAACGCCAGTTCCTGAATTTATAAAGCTCCATATATTCCCGTCAGTATGCTTTCCATTAAACGATACATCTGAAGAAACACCATCAGCTTTAAATAAACTGGTTGTATTTGCATTAGCTCCAATTTGTAATATTGAATTGGGACTAGTAGTTCCTATTCCTATATTTCCAGTTTCTGTAATTCTCATTCTTTCAAACAATGTTGGAGAAGGGTAAGATGCGTTCGTTGTATAAAACGCCATACGTCCGGAAGCCTCCTTGGCCTGTGAACTTGTTCCTTCACCAACCATACCTATCCTTCCCTGTGGTATGTCTAATCTTGTATTGGAATCCCAAACTTGAAAATCCAGATCACTCGTCTGACTTTGATTTTGATCTCCAGAGGCATTATCGCTTCGAACAATTATTACCGAATTTTGAGATGCTCCATTATTTCTTGTATGTAAATCCTGCGCCGTTAGAGACAGAGTTGATATGAGAAGCGTATAGGTAATTAGTTTTTTCATTTTATCGAATAGTTTTTATGTTCTACACCTGAAATGGATTCAAATCCACAAACAAATTTACTTTTAAAAACGAATAAAACCTGATGTTTTCGTAAGAAATTGCTCTTAGTTATCAACAAAAAAGATTACTCGTGATCAAGTATGATTTTTTCAAAGGCCGAAGGGATATGAAAATCGGGGGTTGGCGAATCGGGAATGGTTTTGGTATACCAGTTGACCTCTTTTTCATTTTGATAGTCTGCTCTGAACACACCCAAATGAATCTCGCCGGAAAGCCCCAGTTCATGAAGTTCACGCGTTGCGATTTGCCCTTCAACCGTATAACCTGCTTCAGCAATAACCGCTTTTACTTTTAATGTTTTAAAGTTCCAATCCTGATCAAATGCCCTATAGTGTTTTGCGCTATAGTCCAGAATACCTTCTTTTGGTGTTACCTCGAAGCAATAGTACTTCTCTAAATCTTTATTCTTTGAAAAGAAGAGCTCCACGCGATCTGCGTAAATTACCGACTGCTCTGAAACAAAAGTGGGTATAGTCAGTGTGGTATCTATGGTTTTAAAGTAAAAAAAGAACTGCCCGTCACTCACCTTATAATCAAATTCGGTACTGTCTTTGGCTTTAACACCCCAGGGGTCTGTAAGCCCTTTTATGTAATTCGTTTTGGTTTTCCAATCGTCTAGTTTTCCATCTAGAATAATGAGTTCTGAAGAGCCTTTGAGTGATTTTGATTGTGCTACTTCTTTAGACTTTAAACAGTTAACGACAAAACAACAAACGACAAAAAGGAAGACCAAATTTTTCATAATAAATGTTAGTTATTTGAACATCTTTTAGCAAGTATATTTTACTCTAATACCTGATCTTGTTCAATCAGCATATCTCTTAATTTATCATATTCTACATCCTGAACAGCTTTACCATCGTCAATAGATAAGCAAGCAACCACTGCCGCACTTTGCCCAAGAACCATAAATACCGGTTCCATACGTATCGAGCCAAACGCTATATGTGAAGCACTTAGACAAATTGGTACAAGTAAATTAGAGCACTCCTTATTCCTTGGTACAATTGAACGATAACCAATCGAATACGGTGCTTTAACATGAGCCTCAACATTACCTTCATTAGCCACAAATCCTTTGGCATTAACATAACGTTTGATATGATGTGAATCCATACCATAAGCCGCCATACCAATAGGATCTGAAACTATCTCAATACCTTCACAATGTTTTTGAGTCATAACCTGGTCGCCAACCATACGACGTGCTTCCCGAATATACAATTGCTGCTGCCAGCCATCTTCGCGCTCGTACTCATCCTTACAGGTTCCCCAGCGCGACACCTGGTCTCTTACTTTTTCAGGAATTCGCGGATGATTAGCTAAAGTCCACATTAACCCCTGTTGATACCGGCGATGACGTTCTATTATTTGTTCCCGTTTCTCATAGGATGCTTCCGGATAATCCCAGTTCTGACCAATAAAATCGGTTGAAAACCCTTTTTGGTTATTGGTATCGGTTTTTCGGTTTGGCATGGCCGAATTTATCCAGGGCACCAATCGATCGCCATAGGAATACATGGCTTCAATAGGGCCTTGGGCAGCTTCATAGTTTCGAAACAGCAGTTCGTAGTCCAGTTCATTGTAATCTTCCGGTTTCGCAAAGGGGATTCTATTTTCCGGATGATCTGTCAGGGTCATTCTGAAACAATAGGCCTGCACCCCCTTATCACCCTGTCCATCAATTCCCGGTCCGCCTTCATTGATGAATGGAAGTAATCCACTGGACGAATCTCCCTTTATAATATAAGGATCCACGCCGTCAATAAAATTATGATAAATACTATTATTAGAATTTGTATTGCTTAATGTTTTACTCACTTTATTGGCTTGAATCCCGTTTAGTGATTCTTCGTATTGGGTGTTTGATTCTCTTCCTACCGTATAAGACACACCGGCTGCGGCCATAAGATCGCCTTCATACGTGGCATCAATAAAAACATTACCGTAATAGGTCTCACCGGATAGCATTGAAATGGCACTGATCTTATTATCCGCTTTCAATACCCCGGAAGTTCTGTTCAGCTTCTGACTATAAACAATGGCTATATCAAGATCTTTAAGCATCTCCTGATAAACTTTCAACGCGGCTGAAGGTTCGAAAGTCCACATCGCATCTTCATGATCCTCGGAACGTGTTTGTCCGCCGTCCTTATATTCAGATTTTTGCTGCCAAACCCAATGTTCGGGATTCTCGTAATAGGCTTTTATATTTCTATAAAATTCTCGGGAAATGCCACCAATAACATGTTTATTACCAATATCTGTTTGCCCGAGTCCGCCTGTAGTTAATCCACCAATTCGATTGGTAGGTTCGATGAGTATTACCGATTTACCAAGCCTGGCCGTTTGAATTGCTGCCGTAATACCTGCTGACGTTCCACCGTATATAACGACATCAAAAGTGTTACTATCTTTGGAGTATTGACAGTTGTACTGTAAAGCACTTAATATAATCAACAAAAACAGGGCTTTCAGAGGGTATTTCATTTTCATTTGCGATAACAATAATTCTAATAACAGTCACGAGGATTCAGTAATTATGCGTGACAATATGCCAAGTTAAAGCTTTCGAAACAAAGAATCAACTATTGTTTTTAGAGTTCGCAAATAAAAAGTTATCCAAATCCTTGGAAAACTTTTATCACTTATATTTTATAGGTGGTATTATGCCTTTTGCAAAGCCTTTAAAACAATAATCCCAATTCGAGGCAAAATAAATGTAATTGCCCCAAAAACGGTCGTTAGAAAAGCGACTTTTAATCCTCCTGCCATCATACTGGTACTTACATCCCCTATAGCTTCAATAGCATCAAAAGCCTGGATCATACCTATTGTGGAGCCCAAAAACCCGAATACCAATCCCAAAATACTAACATCGGATGCTAAACTTATCATTTTTTTCGATTTTTCAATGTTTGATTTAAAGCTAAAAAAACCAAATACTAAAAATGTCAATGCTACAAGCAAACAGATTAAAATAAGCCACATAAAAAAAGGACCTCCTTCGATAAATCGTTTCTTTAATGTTGAAAAAATACCTGAATTCTGAAGTAATAATAATGCCATCATAATTTATAAATTTATTGTTTTTTTGTGAATAATACGGGTTCGCTAATCTGATCGTTAAAAAATAATGTATTGTCCTCTAAATTAAATTTTACTGAAACCGACATAGCTTCCGATGAAAACTCATCTTTCCTTGTTGCTGTCAGGTTATGTAAATTATTTGGATTTGGCCCTGCTTTTAAAATTTTTCCATGGGCTACAAAAGTAAGATCGAAAGGACGTACTTTACTTTCGTATACACCTTCATACACTTTCACTTCTTGTTCAGTTAATTGTATTTCGCTAATATTAAAATCTGGCATTTTAAAGGTTTTACCTTTAACAGCATTTATAGCTTTAAATATTATAGGGAGAAGCTTATAGTTTGTAGCATTTGCTGTAATGGCTAACGCTGTTTTCATTTCTGGAACATACAATACAAAAGACTGAAAACCGCCAATACTTCCATCATGCCCCCAAATAGTTACGCCATTTCTTTCACCCGATCCTATACCGCTCCCCATTTCATCTCTTACCTCTGTCATTTTTTTAAAACTAGTTTCTGACATCAATTTACCCCCAAAAAGCGCATCCATAAAAACAACCAAATCTGATGGGTTGGAAACAATTGCTCCTGCCCCACCAGGATTGCTTAAATGTTCTTCTTTTGCTCGTTTTAATTCGTCTTTTATATAATGATATGACAGACACTCATTATCTTCAATATTTATTGCGCCTCCGAAATAAGTATTCTTTAATTTTATCTTATTTACAATGCGTTTTTCTAGAATATTTTTATAAGTTTTTTTTTCTATTTTTTCAAGTATATAACCTAATAGTATATAATTGGTATTACTATATTCCATCTTCTTACCGGGCTCAAAATCTATTTTATGTGTTTGTATTCTAGACAACATTTCATTCGCGCTAGATGCTTGATACACCCAAGATTCAAAGTTAGAGTCTTGTGTAATATTAAATAGACCGCTCGTATGATTCAACAAATTAGTTATTGATATTTTAGATGCATTTGGAATTTGCGGATAAAAGCTGGATAATTTATCATCTAAACTTATTTTTTTCTCATCTACTAATTGAAAAATCATAACTGATGTAAAAGTCTTCGTAATAGATCCAATTCTATATTTTGAATCTATAGTAGCCTCTCTTTTAGAGTTTTTCGTTATATACTGATAACCAATAGATTTATTATAAATATTGTCACCATTTTTTAAAATGGAAAAACTCCCCATCATCTTATTGTTTGAAGAAAGCAAATCAAAAAGTGAATCTAACTGTTTAAAGTTTTCTTGTTGAGGAAAACATAAGAAGCTTATAAAGAAAGATAAACATAATAATTGTTTCATATTGACACCATTTTAATTAAACATAAGGCAAACTTATTCTTTGATTGCGTTACTAAAATTAAAATGCGACGAATGACCAGTTTAGCAATTAAAATAACAAATTGCTAAAACGGGTGTTAAATTGGTTATCTGTCTACAAAAGTGATTATAGCCTTAAAAATATGTTATTATTGTATATTATTTAGAACCATGTTTACAATTCCTTTCTTTTTAAAGAAAATAGGTGCATTCTTTCTGCACCTCCTTTTTTGGAGTGGTGTCCTTTTGTTCTATACTTATTTTTTCGGGTTTGATAGCGCCAATTTCAATTATGTTTTATCTTTCTCTATTTTTCTAATGCCCAGTACCATCGCTACGACCTACGTGTTTATTTATAAACTCATCCCGGAGTATCTAATAACCAAACGTTACTTTAGGTTTGGATTTTATAGTATGTGTACCATTATAATTTCGGCTTATCTTATTATTCTTTCGGTTTTTTACGGTTTAGTATACCTGTCAAATTTCGAATATACCAATATGGCTCCCATAAGTAGAAGTCTACTCTTTGTTACCACTGCTGTATATTTAGTGGTTATTATTGCTAGCGGCTATAAACTTTTAAGGCTCAATTTAAAACACGCACAACAAACTAGTGCGCTAGAAACCAGAATCTTAGAAACACAACTTAAATTAAAAGAGCAAGAATTGAATTATTTAAAAATGCAGATTCACCCGCATTTCTTGTTTAACACTTTAAATACGATGTACGGTTTTGCTTTAAAGAAAGCCAATGAAACTCCGGAAATGATATTAAAATTGTCAAATTTATTAGATTATTTACTCTATCAGGTAGATAAACCTTTTGTGCTTTTAACGACAGAAATTAATCATATTAAAGATTATATTGAATTAGAAAAACTGCGTTTCAATAAGACTCTAAATGTGAACTTTAATTACCAAAACATCCCGGAGTCTATCGAGATTGCTCCAATGCTTTTATTACCCTTTATTGAAAACAGCTTTAAGCATGGCAGTATAAACAAGGGCGTTTTAAATATTAATATTGATTTAAGTTGCCACAATGGTTATCTTAATTTCGCCATTGAAAATAGTTATACAAAACTCGAAATTTCAAATCACGGTATAGGTATGGAAAACATAAAAAAACGATTAGATTTACTCTATAAAGACAAGTATGCCTTAATAATCGATGACACCGAACCTCTATATAAAGTACATCTCAACCTAAAACATAACTAATTGGAGTCAAAAAAAACCATATTGTGTCTTATTGTTGATGACGAGCCCATGGCCCGGGAAGTTATTGCCACGCACCTTTCTAAAATTGGCAGCATCAAAGTGATGGCTGATTGTAGTAGTGCTATGGAAGCATTTCAATACATAAGCAATCATAAGATCGATCTTGTATTTTTGGATATCAATATGCCGGAGATATCAGGGATTTCTTTTGCTAAATCCATTAATAAGGATATTAAAATTATTTTTACAACGGCTTATCGTGACTATGCCGTTGAAGGGTTTGAATTACAGGCCGTAGATTACCTGTTAAAGCCTATTTCTTTCGAACGCCTGCTTAAAGCAGTTAATACCTATTTCGATGTGTATAGTACACCGCCAACAGAAATTACAAACTCACCTAAAGAACACGATTTTATGTTCGTACGTTCTGAACGTGTGATGATCAAAATCGATTTTAAGTCTGTGATTTATGTGGAAAGCTACAGTGACTATATTAAAATTCATCTGGAAGATAAAACCATAGTCACCCGGGAAACCATAAGTGCTATTGAAGCGAAATTGCCAAAGGATAAGTTTATACGCATCCACAGATCGTATATCATTTCGATCTCGCGCATCAAATCTTTTACAAACGAGCAGATCACTATTTTGGACAAATCACTGCCGATAAGCAGAAGCTACAAACAAGAGGTCCTTCATACGCTTGAAAAGTTTCAATAAAAAACCCTTCTCACTCACGTGAAAAGGGAATTATGTAAAGAGTTGCTTAAAATTCGGTAGTAACCAACCAAATTTTAACCCTAACTTAAAATCAACCCCGAATTTTAACTTGGCTCTCTACAATATCTTTAATAGGAATGACAAGCACACCTTCTTCTGTTTTTATAGTTACCGATATACCGTCAATAGCCTCTACTTTACCTTTAACGTTATTAAACTCTATTTCTTGTCCGATTTCATAGGTTTTTCTAGCATAAAATGTCCTTAATAGATCGCCCACCACCTTCTGGGCACCAAAACCAAATGCTAAGGCAAAAGCCAATAAAAAGGCTGCTAAAATTAAAGTGATATTCTCTGTAATAATTTCTGTATCCACACCGGCCTGATTTAATGCGGTGATCGACGTGAAAATCAGAATTAAAAAAAACACGATTTGACTTATAATTTTTGCTCCGGATAAGTCCATCGATTCAAAGAAAGATCGCAATCCCTTTTTAATAACATTGGCCAGAATAAGTCCGATTGTGAATATCACAAAAGCCGCAAACAATTGTGGTAAGTATCCTAAAAGGTTACTGATTTGTTCTGAAATCATGGTGAGATTCATAATATCTGAAACCATAATAACCAGCATAATATACATCACCCATTTTACAAAGTTCGATACTATTTTTACCGTGTTAAACTTTAATTTTTTGCCTTCTACAATTTCGATATCGTTTAAAACATCATCGAGCTTATTGGCTTTAGCAAGTTTTAATGCTTTTTTAATGATTCTAACTACAAGCTTGGTTATCAGCCAGCCTATAAGTAGAATAAAAATGGCACCTATAATGCTGGGGAATATTTTAGTTATTTCTAACCACATGGTCGTCAAAGACTCCATGACAATATCTTTAAACTCTGTTGCTTTCTCCATGATCTGTACTATTTAAATTAGGGTTACTGGTATTTATTATATTGGTTGTGGGTTGTTTACTCTTTTCTACTTTTCATAACGGATTCTATAACATGCCCCATATTGTACGAGAATAAGGCGGCTAACTCCATAAGTAGTTTAGCCATGGCGATATCGCTCATAACCTTACTTTTAAGTTCTTCCGGAACTTCCTTAAGCGGCTGGTCTATGTATTTAAACGGATTCTCCATCATTTAAGGTTGTTATATACAGTTATTAGTTTGTCTTTTGCGCGTTTAATTCGCATTTTAACGGCACTTTCACCAATTCCCAGTACACTTTCAATGTCTTTTATTGAAAGATTATCCTGGTATTTAAGCAATAGAATCATTTTTTCATCCGCGGAAACGCACTCTAACGCTACTTTTAATTTATCGACTTTCATACTAAGAAAGCTTTGGTCATCTTCTTCCTCTTCCGAAAGGTTTTGAATATCTTTATAATCTACAGACTGCTTTTCAAATTTTTTAGCTTTATCTCTTGTTACATAATTAACACAGTGATTATAGGTAAAAGCATATAACCATGTTGAAAATTTAGATTTTCCTTTAAAACTCGCCAATTTAACGAACAGTTTTAAAAATACATCTTGTGTTAAATCTTTTGCCTCATCTTCATTTTTAGCAAACCCAAAACATTTGTTATATACCAGCATGGCATAACGATCATAAAGTATTTCGAAAAGCAACGTGTCGTTGGTTCTAACGATTGCTTTCACCAAATCTTCATCCGACTGTGGATTAATTTTTTTTAGGGTTTTCAAATGTAGCGTATAGCTGTTATAGGTTACTTTAAATAAGACACACGACTTTAGGGGAGGTCACATACTTAGTTCAAAACAAATTTAAATAAGATTTCTAATGAAAAATGAAAAACCACAAATATTTGTGGTTTTTCAGCATGCGATAAAAGAAAAGATCATAAAGACCGTACTAAGAGTATTAGAAAATCAATTAAAAAAACTAGTGGTTTTACTAAAGTTTTCCGTTTTAAATAAGGCTTTATCCAGGTTTACATGTGTTTTTGTATTCTCATAAAACTCTTCTAAATATAGTTTTCCATCATAGAGTACAATGAGTCCGCCTTCTATCCATTCGTTTCCATATTTCTTATAATTCACGTAACGTATATCGGCCAACCTGCCATCATCTCTTAATGATATATTTCTAACCATATATAGACGTTCTTTATCGACCCAAAACTGTTCGCTGTTTAAATCTCCTGCTTTCGCACCTACTACGTATACAGCTCTATTTTCCCATGTTTCCTCATGAATTAAATTCAAGTTAATGTTGAACTTATTCTTAACAATATCAATGGTCTTTTCCGGAGGTTGAACATAAGCATCGTGACACAGGACCGTCCATTCATTAAATTTATCATCCTTCTCGTTGGAAATGACATGGTCTTTCATAAAATAGAGGTGACCATCATTATACATAAAACCATTTCCTGTAGAAAAATCACCGAATCTAAAATGTAGTTTTCCAGGTCTGGAGATGGCCTCATACCAATATTCATCTTTTGTAACCTTGCCTAAAGTATCATAAAAAATAGTTTTTTGGTCGAAGGTGATGTACTTACTGGCTACATCTTTGTGCTTATTATATATGGCATGTATAAGTCTATTCCCATCCTTTATAACGCTAGTATTCTTTTCATTTTCACAAGAAAGAAGTGCTAATAGTATGAATCCGATAATTATTTTTAAATTCATTATAAATCTGACTAATTAATAGTTAATATATGTGAAAGCTTTATGAACAATTTTCCATTCATCATTTATTTTTGAAAGCAGCATAAAATCAGTATATAGTCGTTTTCTATCGGGCATATCAATTTCTACAATGGCATGAGCTATCTTGTTTACTACATGAATAGATACGACCTTACCAACTCTATTCGCTTTTTTTCCTTCTTTAATATTTTCAATATAATGCTTTCCTTTCCATGCTTTTAAGCTATCATTTTTAACATGGTATAGGTTTAAATCTTCATGAAATGCTTTCGTAACATCTACCGGCTTGCCATGAGCTGTTCCATCGATATAAAGATTTAAGGTGTTTTGAATTTGTTCTAAATCGGTTTGAGCGACAATACTATGGCATCCAAAAAAGACAAATGTCACCATAAGAAGTTTCTTGATATTCATAATTTCAAAAGTTTTATTAGTATTATTAAAGGTTTACATAATTAAGGACGATAAAAATAATCCCTATGCAAACTTAGATTTGATGGATCAAAACGGCTGTTAACAAACGTTAAAAAGGCTTCTGATTTATAAAACAGGAAAAAATAAATTAAGACTAATCCTTATTTCTGAAGTTCGAAGGTGTCACTCCGGTTTGCTTTTTAAAGGCAGCATAAAAAGCCGATGTAGATTTAAAACCACTTAATTCGCCAATGTGTTCCATGGTATAATTGGCATCGTTTTTCAGGAGCTGCTTGGCTTCAATAATCCGGTATTCATTTATAAAAGTGGCAAAATTTTTATTTAAATCTATATTCAAGTATTCTGAAAATTGATGCGGTGTTAATTTTAAAGCTCGAGCCATATCCGGCATTTTTAAATCTTTACTTGTAAATATTTTTTCGACCTCAACAAGTTGTTTTAATTGCCGATTGATTTCATTGTGTTGATCATCCCTATAACCGGGAACTCTTTTTTGTTGTTTTCTTTTTGATTTTCTATCGTATAAAACCAGAACGAGAATGTAAAACGTAAATGAAAATACAACAGCCCCGGCAATATATGATGTGAATCTAAACGTTGCATAGGATAACCAGATTAAAAATACGCCTAAAAGAATGCTTACACTCCAAATTTGATCTTTAGTGAATTTTTGTGATTTCTTGGTTGTTTTCCATAACGTACGTTTCAATGCAACGGTGCTTGCAACCAGGTAACAAAACCATTGGAAATAAATTACGGTAACTATATTAGAAATTAACATTCTATCTGTTTTATAATCTCCTTGTTTCGCTGCCAAAAAATATATAATTATAGCAACTATTGGAATAAGATGTACAAGGTGCTTCATTCTTATTCTTTTTTCTTCAACAGAATTCGAACGTATGTACAAATAAAGTAAAGGGCCAATAAACATGCAGGCAATTACACCAATTTCAACAATCTCTAAGATGAGATTCCTGTGAAAATACAACAGTACACTTTTACCTATTCTAATACTTAAAACCAGTAAAAGAGCTCCTAAAAATTTACTTGCTGTAGCATTTTCTTTTTCTAAGAATAAAAAATAAACGGCCACTATTAATCCGTTAAAGACACCAAGTAAGCTAAAAAAGAAAAGTAACTCTTTGCTAAAATCCAATACCTATAATTTAGAACATCAAAAATACGATATTATACGATTTAGCATGTAATGCTTAAAAGGTTTAAACAATTTTAGGGTGAATTACATACGCTCTAAAACTCATTTCTCTATTATATCAATGTACTAAATTCATCGAATTATATTAAGATGCTATGCAAATCATTAATAGCTTCTACCTCAGTATTGCCATAACCTTTAACAATCTCGATGCCTGAAGCGTCAACAAGACTGGCACTATAGGTAACACCAATAAACTCAATCTTTAAATGCTTGAGTTTATTGGTGTTTATAGTTATTTCTTCAGAGGTTTTGATACCATCCATATCCTAACCCTGATATTTTTCTTTTTTCTTAAATACCATATTAATTCTGAATTTTTCGTGACTTCCAAATATTTCAAGATCATCACCCGACCCTGCTCCTATATTGGATGATCTGCCATTATAGGCATTAACATATTCAAAACCCAATTTGGACATGGCATTTAACAAATCCGTTTGTGTTCTAATTCTTAGTTTCTTTCTATTCTGTAATAAAGATTCCAGAGTTTTAAGAACCTCTGAATAATCTGATTTTTTATGATCAATATTGATATTAATTCCTCCAAGAAGCTTAGTGTTTTCTGAGGTTACCACAACATATTCCGGGAGTTCATTAATATTAACGGCATAGCGTTCTTCTACTTTTAATTCTTGTGCACTCGCATGTGTAGATACCAACGTTACGAAAAGTAATACGACTAAAATTCTATGTGTTTTCATTTTATGTTTTTAATTGTTTTATTTGATTTAATATTGTTTTATTCAAAAGTGTAGCTTGTTTTTACAACTTGTGTTACTCTAAAATACCCAAATGCGTAATTATCCGGCGAGGTGGTGTTAACACAATTCCCCTTTAAAGGCACCGGTGTTGTACCAAAAGGACCATCGGGTTCTAATTGTTCTATAAGAATTCCAATGTAGTTTGAATAGGCTTCAGAAATACCAAAAAACGAAATGTCCACAGTATCCCCGGGTCTAAAGGCTTCAATTTTATCGGTATCTTCATCCTCTTCTTTTTCAAACCACCAGGTAATCTCATTACCATTAACGAATTCATCATCACCCGATTCTAATGCCGGAAATAGATCACCTTCCTTTTCAAACTTAAGGAGGTAGTAGTTTTCTTCGTCTTCAGGGTCTGTGAATATCACATTGACTTCGAGTTCTTCATCATCAAAACCATCTTCAACAGATTGCGTTAAATCCGTAATATCGGTAACCGCATTTAACGTTTCACTGGCCATATATGTTTCACCATCATAGACCACTTCTAAAGTGTACGAATCGTTAATTACCGGAACGAAGTTTGTGGTTGTATACACACCATTTCCCTGGTGGGCAAAAATGAATTCTGTGTTATCGTTATCATTAGTTACCTTAACAGAAGCGTTCGTAACACCTGTTATTGTGGTTGTATCAAAATAAGGTGCCGATTTACTTAACGTTATGGTTTGATTATTTCCAATGGTTCCCTTTTCCCAATCCAGGGATGCTTCTATAACCAATCTTGTAGGTGCGGTTTGAACGTCTACATCTATCACATCCTCGCAAGATGTAAAGGCTACTATAAAAAATAATAACGTGAGTTTAAAATATGTTTTCATTTTCATTAAAATTTAAAGTTGTAAGTTACTGATGGTACCATGCCGAAAATAGCTGTTCTTGTGGCTTCGTTTATACCCAATTCTTGATTTTGACTAAAAGAAACGGAGGCCGCGTTTTTACGATTGTATACATTATAAATCCCGAAAACCCACTCGCCTTTCCATCTATTATTTGGTTTCTTATTAGGTTTATATGTGGCTGAAACATCCAATCTATGGTATGCCGATAATCTATCTGAATTTCTTGCGGAATAACTAGCAATAGACTGTCCTTCGTACTGAAACTGACCATTTGGATACGTTACCGGACGCCCTGTTTGAAACACTAAATTACCACCAAAACTCCATTTATCATTTAGTTGATACGCTCCTGTAATTGATAAATCATGGGTTCTATCAAAAGAGGAATTATACCAATCGCCATTATTTATCCCGGGACCACCTGCAGTTCCTCCTGGAGTTCGTTGTTCTGCTTTCGATATTGTATAGGCGAACCACCCTGTAAATCGACCTTCATTTTTACGCAATAAAAACTCTAAACCATAAGCTCTGGCTTCGCCATTTAAGATTTCTGTTTCTATGGTATTCTGACCTATTAAATCTGATCCATCAATATAATCGATTCTATTATCGGTCGTTTTAAAATACCCCTCTACTTCTATCGAGTATTTTTTATCATTAAAATTTCTAAAATATCCCAAAGCATATTGATTAGACAGCTGCGGTTTAATAAATTTACCGCTTGTGGTCCAAACATCTAAAGGTGTTATAGACGTTGTGTTCGATAATAGATGAATATATTGGGCAGATCTTGAAAACCCGGCTTTTATTGAAGACTTATCATTTAGCTGATACGCCAGAGATGCTCGAGGTTCTAAATTCCCAAATTCTTTAATCGTTTCACTTTTTTTATAATTGGTTTCTCCAATTGCTGTTCCACGTTCATAAATACCCAAAGTGCTATTGTAAACCACGGGTTGATTATTTTCGTAATCCGTCATCGCTTGCCCTCCTAATCGGCTAAACCCACTAAATCGGATACCGTATTGGGCCGTTAATTTATCTGTTATCTTATGTTCAGCATTGACATATAGTGCACTTTCAAAGGCTTTTTTTCTATCTAAAGACAATGGGTTAACCGGAGATGTTTCTGATGTTGGTCGCACTTGCCCCGGATCAAAATCATAATAAATGCCACTCGCGCCAAAATCAAACTTAAATTTATCGCTGACATAGTATTTAAGGTCGTATTTTACATTGTAATTTTTTATTGAAGAAATCCAATTGAATTCATCATCATTAAGTTCTAGATCGTAATCGTATTTACTGTATATCAAAGATAAATTTGAGAATAAACGATCGTTAAAAATATGATTCCATCTTAAGTTTCCTGAAGCATTTCCATAACTACTACTAAAGCTGTCACCAAACTTAAAAGAATCTCTTCCAAAGTACCCCGACAAGTATAGTTTATTATTAGTATTCAACTTATAGTTGGTTTTCAGGTTTAAATCATAAAAACCAAGTCTGTTCTTATCGTTGGCAGCGGCTAAAATCGCGTTAACATAAGAACTTCTTCCCGCTATTAAAAATGATCCTTTATCATTAAACATAGGGCCTTCAATGGCAAGTCTGCTCGAAATCAAACCAATACCTCCGGTTAAGGCAAGATGCTTACTGTTTCCATCTTTTTGACGCACATCTAACACAGACGATGTTCTTCCTCCAAAACGAGCAGGAATACCACCTTTGTATAGCTTAATATCCTTAATGGCATCGGCATTAAATACAGAAAAGAAACCCAGCATATGCGATGTGTTATAAATAATCGCCTCATCTAATAATACCAGGTTCTGGTCTACTGCACCACCTCTTACATGAAACCCTCCGCTTCCTTCTCCGTTTTTAGTAACTCCCGGAAGCATTTGTAATGATTTTATAACATCCACCTCCCCTAAAACTACCGGCATTTGCTTAACCGTTTTAATATTTAATTTTGAAACACTCATCTCTGGCTTCTTAAGACTAGCACGTTCTGTTTCTTCTGCAACGATAACGATCTCCTCCAGTTGGGTTGATAATTCTTTAATTTCGAAATCTATTTTTTGGTCTTTATCTAATACGATTTCCTGGCTTGTCTCTTCAAACCCCATATAAGAAACTACCAAAGCATAGGTGCCCTTTGGTGCGGTAATGGAATAAAAGCCATATTCATTACTTACAGATCCAATACTGGTTCCTTTTAAAAATACGGAGGCTCCAAACGCCGTTTCACCATTGCTTGCCTCCTTAACGATACCACTAACGGTATAATTATCCTGAGCAGACAAGACTGCGGTAAATAACATACATAGTACTACTAAATTTCTCATTTTTTAATTGTTAATTGATTGATGATAATTCTTATTTATTTACTTTGATTAAGATTAAATACGTTTATCAGGGCTCGTCATTTTGACATTATAAGATCGATCGCTTATAACGGGCTGCTTATTTTGTATTCTTGTGCCCGTATACCAGCCAAATCCAACAATGGGATGCGAAGTTTGACTAACGTTAATTTGTAATTTATGTTTCATTTCTTTTCATTTTTTTAAACAAATATGCTTCAGCTTATTTTGATTGATTTACTTACTACAAGACAACCCAAAGATGAATAGGTTGCATATTTTTAAATAATATTTTGTTAATTCTGTTGTTGTATTGAAAATCACCTAGTCATTATCTTTTTTAAATACAACCATACCGTATATATTTTTCAAAATACCATCCGCGTTTTTATTGATAAACACTTCACTGGAATCAAACTTTAAGGTTTCTCCATCAAAATCTATTTCAAGAAACGCTGTGTTTCCGTCAATTGTTAATGATAGCAGTGAGAACTCTGAATTGACTGTCCATGTTCCAATTACCTTGGAAATAGCATTTCCGGTTGAGCATTCATATGTATTTGAACTTTCGTTATAATCCCAGCTATTGTTCTCTTGATAGAATGTTAGATCTTCATTAAGTACAAATTTTGAATAGCGACAAGGAAGTTCATCTAAAAGCTCCAGTGAATTAACACCATCTCCGTTGGCATCAAATAAAGGCTCGTTGGCAATAAAACTTTTGGAGTTCCATGTTCCGGTAATGTCTAAAAATTGTTCTAAAGAATCGTCTGATGAACATGCATTGAACATTAGCATGGTTGTAAGGGCGAAGGGTAAAAACGCTTTTTTCATTTTTAATGGTATTGATTTATAATTTTCGGCAAATGTAGGATTGAACTTTAGATTAAATGTTCGTGATTGTAAATCCGAACTTCTTTTTATGAAGAAAACGATATGACAAATCTGCCCTCCTCAATTTTCAGCAAAGATGTCAAGTCTCTCAACCCAAAAACATTGAGTTTATAAGGCTAAAATAGCCGAGGTGAAACCTAGAATCACCACGCTTTTCTTTTTAATGGGGTTTCCTATGTGGAAGTATTTAAATAATAAGCAACTATCTGTAAATATCGCGAAATATAAAGCCTTTACAGGTGTATCAGATTACCAGCTATCATTAACGATACTTTCATTTTTAACAGGCTCGCCGCGTTCAATTAAAACACCGTCGGCATAATAATTTAAAAATTGAGCAGGCAAGCCTTCTCCATTAAATGGATTCGCTGTTGTTTGTAAATGATAATGCAGATGTGGTTCACTTGAATTACCGCTATTTCCTGCTTTCCCTAATTCTTGTCCTTTTACAACCGTATCTCCAACAGATACAATTATAGAACCTTCTTTAAAGTGTGCCAAGATTGAGAATTCACCATTTTCATGGTCAATTATAACACGGTTTCCTGTGGGGAAATCTTGATTAAACTGTCCGGGAGTATTATCTTCAATATTGTTTACAATATCAACGATTTTTCCATTTCCCGGGGCATTTAAGCGCTTACCAAAACAATAATAATCTTCATTCTGAGTCCCATTACCTGTATGGGTTTTTCCATCTACGCTTTGTACAAGGTCTAAAGCAAATCGCTGTTCCTTAAGTATTGTATGGTAGTTTTCACTGACACTTCGTCCGCCCCAAAATACCCACCACGTTTCATAGAATGGAAGTTCCAATTCGGTTTTGGTTTCATAATCTAAATACGCACTATCTGCTTCCTTTAAAATATCTTCTGAACAGCTTAAAGTTGTAATTAATGTTACCGCTAAAACTATGTGTTTAACTAAATTCTTCATTTTATTATTCTGTTTGTTTTTCGATTTTTACTGAGTTTTATGACTTCTTAATTAAAATTAAAGTGCAAAAATATATCAAGAAGGTGCTTTGTGAGTTCCGAATTGTAAATCCGAACAACAATTTGTTATAGGTTAATCTTAAAGCTTTAGGTATTGCATCGGCGTCATCCCTGTTTCTTTTTTGAAGAATGTATTAAAAACCGTTTTCGAGTTAAACCCACTTTCATACGCCAGCCCAATTAAAGTAATATGCGCATTTTTTGGATCCTTGGAAATACGCTTAAAAGCTTCCACTCTATAGTGATTGATAAATTCACTGAAATTTTTATTGAATTCATGGTTAATCAACCATGATAACTGATTGGGATGCATATTCAACTGCAATGCAAGACTTTTTAAAGTTAAATCGGGATTTAAATACGATGAATCATGCGCAATATTATCAATCAGTTTTTTCGCATATTTAGTTTTTTGCTCTTTGGTCAATAACTCTTTTTTCTTGACGTTCTTTTCTTTTAAAGTAAAGGTCGACGCAAATACTTTGTCTGTAATTCTCTTGTATTGAGGGTCTTCCTTTATAGAATTTAGCAACGGGTCTCCGAACATGGTTAGCATTAAGGTTGGTTTAGTATCTATAATACCTCCTAACCATTTAAGTGCTTTTCTTTTTTTCCCAGAATGCACCCAAATTAAAAACAGAAAAAACTGCGCCCGTTCTGCTTTAGAGCTTTCAATTTCTGCCTGCAATAAATCTATATAGACCTGTTTCTTTTCGTCATCTTTTAGCATGGTATGAGCAATACCCAGCATACCATATTTAGTAACAACATCAATTGTTGGTGGTAAATCTGAAGTAAAATAATCGACCACAAGACGTATTTTATTCTGTTTTAACCAACAACTTGCTTTTACAATGATAGCCAATAAATTAATGGGATTTAAATCCAAGCAGGTATCCAAAACGCTTATAGAAGCCTCATAGTCTTCCATAATATAATGTATGTAGCCTTTGGCAAAATACACTTCGGCAGATAACGGGTCTAAACTAATCGCAATTTCTATATGCTCTAAAGCTTGTTTAAACCTTTTTAAAGAGCAATAATGAAATGCAAAATGCATATAAGCGGGAGCAAAATTGGGATTTACTTCTAATGCTTTGGTTAAATGTTGGATGGTTTTTTCAAAATCCCATTCGTACCAATAACTTACGCTTGCCAATCCATAATGAGCTTCCGGAAGTTGGGGATTCAATTTTAAAGCCTTGTTTATATATTTTCTGGCTTTTTCATAGGTTTCGTTCTTTGGCAAAAACCCAAGGCCGGCCATCATGGCATAGTATTGCGCTAAACCAAAGTTGGATTGTGCATGATCTGCATCTATCTCTAACGCTTTAATATAATACTGCTTCGCTAATTCTAAATCTTCAGGATTCCATTTTTGAAAATGATAGTTTCCTTTTAAATACAACTGGTAGGCTTCAATATAATCGGTTTGCTTATTGACAAGTTTGTCTTTAATATTGAAATGCCCAAAGTTTTCTCTAATCTTATCTGCAATTAACAAGCTTATTTCATCTTGAATGGCAAAAATATTTTCAAGCTTTCTATCCCATGTTTCTGACCAGAAATGAAAATCGCCTTGTACTTCAATTAACTGCGCCGTCACTCTAATGGTATTATCGAATAATCGAACACTACCTTCCAAAAGAATAGAGACATTGAGATCGGCTCCAATTTTTGTAACCGGAATATCTTTGTTTTTAAAGAAAAATGATGATGTCCGTGATGTTACCTTTAATCCCTTGATCTTGGCTAAGGCATTGATGATTTCTTCGGTGAGACCATCACAAAAATAATCGTTCTCTATATTAGAACTCATATTTCTGAATGGTAAGACGGCAATGGAAGGGTTATCTATCACAGCACAAAGATAATCTTATGGGTCATAATCTATTTAAATATTCTCTCAAATTAAGGTAAATTTAACGCTTTATCTATTAAAGCTGTTATGGTATTAATTTCATTTAAAGCCTCATTATAAACCTTGTCTTTTTCTTGCATAACCTGGATGATTGACAATACCAAATTTTGAAATTCATACGTGTAGATATCTTCAGGTTTTTGTACGCTGCCATCTGAAAATTTTATCACCGGAGTTATCGACTTTATCACGTGTTTCATCATGGCATCATAGTGTATATTCTCCATCCTATTGATATAAATATACTTCTCTTCCAACGCTCTTATGCCATCCACTATCTCATAATCCTGTAGTAGTTTTATTTCGCCACTATTGACTAAAGTTTCATAGATATTACCCTGACGATCGAAATCTGTGTATTGGGTTAAGTTCCTAACGATCAATCCTAAGGTATCCATCTCACTTCTATCATTAGTTTCAAGTATTTCGTTTGCATACTTAAATTGTGATATGTAGCGAATATTATTTCTTCTTTGTTCATCAATTAAATTCCAGTCATTGGTAACTTGATCTCTAATGTTTTTATAGTATCTCTTTTCAGAATTTTGTTTGATTCTGTTATCATTCCAGTTATTAACCTGAAAAGCCAAACTAATTCCAATCATAACCAATAATATTTCACCCAATGCATAAACTAAATATCTTTTCAAATGGGCTTCGCTAATTAAGGTTTGTCTTATACTTCTGAATAGTTTCATGAGAACGGTCTTTATAAATTTATTTATCGAATGCTAACGACTTACGAACTTTGATATCCTTAGATAGGGCTCTTTTGGGTTTGTTCTTCATTCCGAATACAATCCTTAGCACATTATAGCGCTTTATAATAACATAAGATATCATGATAAAAACCAATGAAAGTACGGTTATAAACAGCGCTTGTAAACCATAAGATATATTCCATGTCAATACAAAATACCCAACAAAAATAAGCATCGGTTGATGCAACAAATAGAAAGGGTAAATGGCTTCGTTAAGGAGTATTCTATATTTATTATCGCTATTGAAATATATTTTGAAATAGCCAATTACTGTTAATCCGCATGATAATGAAATAATCATTTCAGTAATTCCACGTGTATAATCTTGAACTATAGAAGGCTCTCCAAAAATTAAAGGCAACAGAAATAAAAGTGCTGTAAAAATAACGGTTTGAAATAAGTATAATCTTCTATCATTGGCTAGTGCATTGATTACTTTTGGACTTGTAAACAAAATAAAACCACTGAGAAAAAACAACAAATAATAGGTGAAGTGAGCCCAATCGTTATATAGAGCGTGTGTGCTTTTGGGGAAATACTGTCTTAAAATTAATTGCGATATAATGATAACCGGTAACAGCCAATTCAAACCCATTCTCTTTGCTGTGAGTGCTATTAATTTGGCTCTAATCATGTTGTAATGCCCACTCTTAGTGTAATTTAAAAAAGGTGAGATCAATAATGAAATGATAAATAAGTATAGAATGAACCATAAATGATGCCATGAGATATTGCCGACTGGATATGGTCCGCCATCGAACATATGAGGTATAAAATTTAAAAATGAACTATAATCATCGATACGCTCCACATATACCATTAATGGAACCAGTGTAAAAAAGCCAACCGTAAATGGGATATAGAGTCTTTTAAATCTTTCTTTTATGTATTGCCAAGTTGTTCTGTGTCCGATAGCATAAAATGTACCAACCCCGGAGACCAAGAACAATAGTGGCATTCTCCAAAGATGCAACCACCACATAATAGGGTCTAAAAATTCAAAAGATTCGTTACTATTAACATGCCAGTTTTCTGGTCTGAAGATCATGCCAACATGAAAAAAGAAGACACTTATTATTAAACCTATTCTTAACCAATCGATAAAATACTGTCTTTCTTTTTTTACTTCTACTTGTGAGTTCATAACTGTTCGTTTTTTGATTTGAGTCAAAAGTATGAACAGAGAACTACTATAAAAGAATTAGCCTATAAGCAAGGTGTTCGAGTTTATAGGAGAGCACAAAAAGCAACTAATAATCAGAGGGTTATGAATCTCTAAAAGCAGAAGGTGTTTGTGAATTAAGTTTTTTAAAAGCAGTATTAAATGCAGATTTAGAATTATAACCAACCCGCTCAGCGACCTCTTCGATGGTTAATTTTTTACCTATTGCGCTTTTTAATATGATTTTGGATTCTTCCACACGATATGACGCCAGCATTTCGAAAAACGATTGGTTTAACTTTTCATTGATTACTTGCGATACATGATGCGGACTTTCATTGATAGCTTTAGCCAAACCGGACAACGAGGCTGTGCTGCTTAAAAAATACTTTTCATTCTTTAATACCTTGGTAATAGCATCTAAAATAATGTCTTTACCCTCCTCTTCTAAAGAAGATTTTTTATACTTTAGAACAGGCCCTTCTAAAAAAGATGACGCTTCTGAATAATATGTTGAGGTGTTCATAATTTGATAAGATGTTAAAAAAATCATGAAACTTATATAAAGAAAGATCAGGTAATCACCCACATCGCTTTCAAAATTAATCTTTACGACTATTAAAATAACCGTAATGACTAAGAAATGATAAAATGAATTTCTTAAAGATTTTAAGGTTTTATTAGAGGTATTAAAAATGGTTTCTCCGTTTTTCTGCGCTGCTATAATTAATCGCCTTGTGACAATCGCAATATAAACAAGAATGTGCATGATGGTTGCCAGATTAACGAAATTCCGAATTCCTAAGGGGTCTCCTGTATAAGGTTCTCCATTAGAAAACTCTAAAATGTCTAATTGCATAACCCTTATATTATCATTGTACTTAAATGTGTCCGGCATAGCAAAGAAGAACATACAATACCCTAACCATAGTACAAATGGAATAAAATGCATGGCATCTTTTGCACTCCTTTTATCCCCTAACTGCGCAGTCATAAACAAATAAATGAGCGGTGCAATTACAAAATTTAAGGGTTCAGAAAAATTAGTTAGTACTAATGCTTGAAAGATATAGCCCGTATAATTAAGCCAGCCTTCAAACATGATAAGAGCTAATACCAGAATTAATACGCCCATATAAATATTAGGCGATTTCTTTTTAAGCGACTTTCCAATTATAAAGTATGAAATATATACTCCAAAAATTACGCCAAAAAAAATAACTAAGGCAATGGCATTTAAATGAGTTGGAATATCTTGCATATGTCAAAAATAGTAATAAAAAAAGCAACCTTTTAGGTTGCTTTTTGAATATCATATGCTTCTGTCTTCTTAGAAATGATAAATTAAATATGTAAAGGTCTGTTTTCAGTTGCAGCCAGAGCCGCTTCTTTAATCGCTTCTGTAAATGTAGGGTGCGCATGAGACATACGCGATACATCTTCAGCGGATGCTCTATATTCCATGGCAACAACGGCCTCGGCAATCATATCAGCTGCTCGGGCACCAACCATATGGACTCCTAAAATTTCGTCGGTTGTTTTATCAGCTAAGATTTTCACAAAGCCATCTAAATCCATACTGGCTCTACTTCTTCCTAAAGCACGCATTGGGAATTGCCCTACTTTATATTCAATCCCTGCGGCTTTCAAATCTTCTTCTGTTTTACCTACAGCAGCGACTTCAGGCCATGTGTAAACAACGCCAGGAATTAAGTTATAATCGATATGTGGTTTTTGTCCTGCTAATGTTTCAGCCACAAATACACCTTCTTCTTCTGCTTTATGTGCTAACATAGCACCTTTAATAACATCACCAATAGCATAAATGTTGGATGCGGTGGTTTGCAAATGATCGTTTACTTCAACCTGACCTCTATCATTCAGTTTTACTCCGGCGGCTTCAGCATTCAAACCATCCGTATACGGTCGACGTCCTACAGACACTAAACAATAATCCCCCTTAAATTCTACCTCTACACCTTTTTTATTGTCCGCCTTAACAATCACTTCATCACCAACACGCTCTACAGATTTCACTTTGTGTGATGCATTGATCTTGAATTTTTGTTTCTTTAAAACTTTGTTTAATTCCTTAGATAATCCGGCATCCATGGTCGGGATAATGCGATCCATATACTCCACTACAGAAACTTCGGCGCCTAAACGCTTGTATACCTGACCTAACTCTAAACCAATTACCCCTCCTCCAATAACAATTAAATGCTTTGGTATTTCTTTAAGTTTTAAAGCTTCGGTAGAGGTAATAACGCGCTCTTTATCAATATTGATAAACGGCAAACTAAATGGTTTACTCCCCGTAGCAATAATGGTGTGCTTCGCTTCAATGTCTTCATTTTTATCACCTTTAATGGTAATATGTGTGGCATCTTTAAAGCTTCCTAAACCTTGATAAACATCGATATTGTTCTTCTTCATCAGAAAATCAATACCTCCGGTTGTTTGATCGACCACAGACTGCTTACGTGCAATCATTTTCTCAAGATTTACCTTAACATCTCCCGGAATTTCAATACCATGTTCATCAAAGTGCTTTACAGCATCTTCGTAATGATGTGATGAATCTAAAAGTGCTTTACTTGGGATACAACCAACATTTAAACAGGTTCCGCCAAGTGTGGCATATTTTTCAATAATGGCTGTTTTCATGCCTAATTGCGCGCAACGTATCGCTGCAACGTATCCTCCGGGACCTGAGCCTATTACGGCTACATCGTATGAATTCATATAACTCTGTTCTAATTTTTTAAACAAAAAAGATGCTTCGACACTTTTCTAAACCAAGCACAGACTAAGTTTAACATGACAAAGCATAAAATGAAACACAAAAATACAAATGTTTTATGGGAAGGCAATAAAAAAAGAAAGCTTAATATCAAGCAGGTTTTGTTTCTTTTATTCAGCGCGTTTAAATAAAAGTATGGATTATTTTTGCCTCGCTATATCGTTCAATATCCATTCTAATTCTGTATCCTTTTTCAAATTTCGATCTTCGATAGTCGGAATAACATTTATATCTGGTTTTATACCATAGCCATCCGGATATTGCTTTTGTGGTGCTTCAATTTGCATTAATCCCATCCTGATTTTAAGCTTAGATGTTGGCAATTGATAAATTTTGTATATACCAGCCACAGTGCCATTATAAGCGCCACCAGTTTCTTCACCTACAAAAACGGCTCGCTTGTTTGCTTTTAGATGTGTAGACAGCAGTGACGATGCAGAAAAAGAATTACCATTAATCAAAACATAGACCTTCCCTTTATAGTTCATCGGATTTGGAGGTTTTATTTTGGTATGCTTTTTAAAGTTATAATATAGCTTCCCATCTTTCTTCTTTATTTTTAACCAATTATGAGTAGCAATAAAAGGGAACAGCAATCCACTAATCGCTTTAAGACTGCTGGAGCTGGTATTGCTCATCAAATATTTTAAAAACGGGATTCTACTATTGACTTCACTCTCAGTAATAAATTGATAGTCTTGATGGGTTAAGTAAGAATATAAATAATCAATCTCTGCAATACGTCCGCCTCCATTATCTCTAAGGTCCAGAATAAAATATTTCGTTTTAGCCGAATCTAATTTTGTGAAACTTTCTTTATAGAATTTCTTATAATTACCATTTCCAAAGGCTCGAATCTTCATTAAGCCAATGCTACTGTCCTGCCCAATAAAATCAAAATTTCTGGTATAGATTTTTCTGCTTGCAATGTAACCAAATTTCTTGTTCTGCTTACGTTTCTTCTTGTTTTCCAGACGCTTTGCGATCTTTTCAGCTCGAGTTAACTTTTTGGGTTTAGGCTTCTTTCTAAGCTTTGGGGATTTCACGGAGCCGTTTAGTGTGTCTTCCTCTTTTTTTTCTTTTTTAGAAATGCGCCGAAATGATTTTATAAAGGTTGAATCATTACGTCTTAATGTCACCGTTAGACTATCGACAAAACCTCGATTTCTATAATAAAAACTGCTAAAATGTCTACTTGCAAATCTATTGTGAAGGGTTTTGTTATAGCCATCTGATGCAAATTGTGTTTTATAGGTCTCAATCAAATCTGATACCGGTTCATCATCAATACTAATAACTTCGTTTCCAACAATTGTCGAATCTTTACCTCGGGTACGCTTTACCCAAAGTTTACCCTCTAAATATTCAAAATCCAAATCGTAAAACTCAAACTTTTTCTTTTTTAATTTTTTTCGTTCTTTCCGTGTAAATCTTTTATTGGCTGAACTTACCGACACATGACCTTGTTTAACGTGTGCTACGACCGGTGAAAGCTTTTTATAAAACTGACGAGAATTTATGGGTCTTGTTATTGATGCTTTTAGACTATCGAATTTAAAATCTAAAACTTCTTTTGACGTATATTGATATAATTTAGGATGCTGTTTCTTTAATTGCATGTATACTTTATCAACATCGGTTCGCAAATCTTCAATGCTATGCAAGCTCTCAATTTTTTCGTTATAAACCTTTACACTCGTGCAGGATGTAATGGTCAACAAAACAATAAAATGCAAAAATGAGTTTTTCATTCAAAAAATAATAATCATAATTAATAACGCAACTAAAGTAATTGTATTTAATTTAATTTTTAAGCGTATTAGATATTTTTAACTTTTAAAAGCATATTGCATTTCAATATCGCACCATAATGCAATCACCATAAAATTATGTAGTTTTGTGACCCATGCAAAAAAAAATAAACATACAGAATAAAAAGGCGCGTTTTCAATACGAGATTTTGGACAAGTATATCGCGGGTATTGTACTTACCGGAACCGAAATTAAATCCATTCGTAGCAGTAAAGCCTCTATTGCAGAAAGCTTTTGTGAGTTTAACGATCGTGGTGAGCTTTTCGTGATCAATGCCACGATTGAAGAGTATGCTTTTGGCAATTACTATAATCACCGTCCTAAAGCAGAGCGTAAACTACTTTTAAATAAAAAGGAATTAAAAAAACTTAATAAGGACAGTCAAAATAAAGGACTAACTATTATTCCCCTGCGCTTATTCATCAACGATAGAGGTTATGCAAAACTTGAAATTGCTCTGGCTAAAGGGAAAAAATTATATGATAAACGAGAAACTATAAAAGATAGAGATAATAAAAGAGATTTAGATAGAATCAAAAAAGCTTATAAATAACGCATCGCATAAATGTATATACAATCAGCTTTAAACACTTTTTTATATCTCGTTGTGTTTTTAACAGGATTAAATATACTCGTACATAACTAATTTTAAGATTCTCTTAACGCTTCAAAACTTACTTATTATCTAATTTCACTTCGTTAAAATATTAGTTAGAATGAAAAAAATATATACCCTTCTTTTGATGAGCATCTTAACCATGAATCTCAATGCTCAAAACGACATCAAGAAAACAGCCAAAAAAGAAACAGCCGGACATCAAATTGACAGTTCTCTTGTACTTACATTAGACGGCACCATTAAAACATTGTACAATGTAATTTCCGGTGAAAAAGGTGTCAAAAGAGATTGGAAACTTTTTAAATTTTTGTTTAAACCGGACGCCAAATTAATTCCGTCAAGAAAAGACAGAAAAGGTACTTATCAGGTTCGTTATATGAAACCAGACGATTATATCAAGAGCTCCGGAAAGTGGCTCGTTGAAAATGGTTTTTTTGAAAAGGAAATTCATAGAAGCGTAAATACGTTTGGAAACATGACGCAAGTATTTAGTACATACGAGTCTTTTAAAAGTGAAAGTGATGAAAAACCTTTTATGAGAGGCATCAACAGTATTCAACTTTTAAATGATGGTAAACGTTGGTGGATTATTAACATTTACTGGGCTCAAGAATCGATAGAAAATCCCATTCCCAAAGCATATCTACCATAAATCTTCACAGTTAATCACAAATCATAACACATGATATACAAAAATTATAGCCTTGCCCTTGCATTTCTATGCGCTTTTATAGTTTCCGGTTTTGCTCAGGAAAAGGCAAAACCCATTTTTAAAGATGGAGAAGCACAAATTGTAGAAGCTTTTAGCGTTCCGGAAAAATGGATACGACACGACCTCTGGGTAGAAACAGAGTTCGATACGGATGGTGATGGTAAATTAGATCGCATGCATACCAGCGTTACAAGACCATATCAAACAGATACCGAAGGATTAAAACTCCCTGTGATATATGTCTCAAGCCCCTATTTCGCAGGTGTTGCTCAAGGTGGTCGCGAATTATTTTGGGATGTTAAACATGAGATTGGTGAAACCCCGAAACCTCATGTTCATCCCGAGGTAACCAGAGTTGGTCAGCGCCCTGTTATTTCCAATTCGCATATTAAAAAATGGGTGCCTCGCGGTTATATTGTGGTGCATTCGTCCTCCCCTGGAACGGGGCTATCCCAAGGTTCACCAACTGTTGGTGGACAAAATGAATCCTTAGCTCCAAAAGCGGTGGTAGATTGGTTATGCGGACGTGCAAAAGGCTACACCTCCCCTTACGGAACCGAAGCGGTTAAAGCGTTTTGGAGTACCGGAAAAGTGGGGATGACCGGAACTTCATATAACGGCACCATTCCATTAGCGGCTGCAACAACAGGTGTTGAAGGGCTTGAAGCTATAATTCCTATTGCACCAAATACATCATACTATCATTATTATCGATCTAATGGACTTGTGCGTTCTCCGGGTGGTTATTTAGGTGAAGATATTGACGTCCTATACGATTTTATTCATAGCGGTGGAGAAGAACCTATTGTACGCAACAACAAATTAAAAGTTAATGACGCTAAGCTTCCGAAAGTATATAAATCAAAAAGAGAATATAGCAATGCCATAGTGAGAGATACTGAAATGAAGAATGGCATGGACAGAATTACCGGTGATTATAATGATTTCTGGGCCGGACGCGATTATTTAAACCATATGGCCCCTATGAAAGCCGCATTATTAATGTCGCACGGCTTTAACGATTGGAACGTGATGCCGGAGCATAGCTATAGAATATACAAAAAAGCTCAGGAAATGGGCTTACCAACGCAAATATACTACCATCAATTCGGGCATGGTGGACCACCGCCAATCACCATGATGAACCGATGGTTTTCACGCTACTTACATGGTATCGAAAATGGTGTTGAGCAGGATGCCAAAGCATGGATCGTTAGAGAAGGTGATAAAATGAGTGAGCCAACAGCTTATAAGGATTATCCAAACCCGGAAGCTTCGAATGTGTCTTTGTTTTTAACCTCCGGTGGTTCCAGTTCTGGTGGATTAGGTGCCAGTAAAACTTCAGATCAAGGAAAAGAAACTCTGGTCGATGATTATAATGTTGATGGTTCAACATTGGCCAAATCTGAACAAAGTGAGCACCGCTTAATTTACACAACACCCATTCTGAAGAAAGATCTTCATATTTCCGGAACACCTAGAATCACAATAAAATTGGCAAGTAGTAAACCTGCCGTAAATCTTTCGGTTTGGTTGGTGTCTTTACCGTGGAATGAGGGCAAAGTAAAAATAACCGATAACATCATTACCAGAGGTTGGGCAGATCCACAGAACTCTAAATCACTGACTAAGAGTAAACCTTTAAAACCCGGCAAGTTTTATGAGGTGTCATTTGATTTGATGCCTGATGATCAAATTATTAAAGCCGGGCAGCAAATTGGGTTGATGATTTTCTCCAGTGACCAGGAGTTTACACTACATCCGGAACCGGGAACCGAGCTGACTGTTGATTTAGATGGTACGCGTTTGGATTTGCCTGTTGTTGGAGGGGTTGAGAGTTTTAATGGTGCTTTAAGTAAGTAATTCATAATATTTCAAACGAAGAATTATACAATAGCCTTTTTGATTACTATTTTATTTTTCTTCTATTCCTGTGAAAAACAGTCTGAAATGTATCTCGTAAACAAAATTGAAACAGTGGATTTTAATTTTGATAACCTCACTTTAGGAATGAATGATGTTGGATCTAATTATAGCAACGAAATCCAATATGGAAAAATATTTTTTGAAAATGGAGAATCCGTAAAGTTTTGGTTTGTCAGCCATCATAATGTTAACGATTATGGAGGAGCAATCTATGAATATGAAAATGGAGAAACGCAATTCTGCTATGGTTATCATTGCTGTGAGGTACAATTTCCAAACTCTAGCAATACTAATTTTAGTTTTACTTCAGTTAATGATTTTAAAAAATTTATTAGTGAAACAGATGGTATACAACCATAGAATTACTATACGCTGAGCAATAAAATATAATGCGAATAAAAGTAAATTTGAAATTGCTACATTGATTCTTTGATCTCTCCAAAATGAACCCAATCCAAACCCTCATAGACGACCTTAACACCCAAAATCTTTGGGGTAAATCCATTGAGCTAAAACGAAATGAATATCTCAAAGTAAAAGGAAGCATTGATACCAATATCTATTTCGTTGTAAACGGAAGCTTAAGAATATTTGTTTTAGATGCTCTCGAAGAGCATACCATCAGGTTTGGTTATAAAAACAATTTAATTGCGGCCTTAGACTCCTTTTTAAGCGAACAGCCATCAGACTTATACATTCAAGTACTAAAGAATACCACACTTAAGGTATTAAAGAAGAGTGTATTTATGAACTTCATCGCTTCCTCTTCAAAAAACACAAAAACATGGCAATTGATTCTTGAGAATTTCGCTTTGCAACAGATGGAACGCGAACGCGATATTTTAACAACATCACCGGTCGAGCGCTATAACCGGGTTTTAAAACGCAGTCCTCAGCTCTTCCAGGAAATACCAAATAAATACATCGCATCCTACTTAAGAATGACTCCGGAAACATTATCGAGAATCAAAAAATCTTGATTTGAATCAAGAGTAATATCCTCAAAAGTCCTGACCTTTGTAAAAAATTCATATTTATGAACATTATTGTGAACGAACTGGTAGCAGAACTCATTGAGAAAACAAGAAACCATATCAATAGAGCCGAGGGTTTTAGAACACTATCGGAAAAAGAATTAAACTATAGAAAAAGTGAAAATACCTGGAGTATTCTCGAATGTATAGAACATTTGAATTTGTACGGTGATTTTTATAATCCTGAAATCAAAGCGCGTATAAAAAAAGCGAATACAACACCATCCGAAATATTCAAAAGCGGTATTTTGGGAAACTATTTTGTTAATCTTATGCTTCCAAGAAAGACCTTGAACAAAATGAAAACCTTTAAAGATAAAAACCCCTTAGGAAGCCATCTGGATAAAAATATCCTTGACCGCTTCAGCATTCAACAAAAAGAATACTTGGAATTAATAGAACAATCAAAAAACATAAACCTTACTAAAACTAAAACATCAATTAGTATTTCTAAACTAATGACATTGCGATTGGGTGATACCTTTAGATTTATAACCGCCCATAATGAAAGACACCTGCGACAAGCCGAAAATGTTTTAAAGGAATTCGCAGCGAATAAAGCCTGATATTAAAACACCTAATTCTTATCTTCCAACAAAGGCACGAACCTAAACTCGCCAAATTCCTGCTGTTCAAATTCTTTTTGACCTTTTCTGATAAACATCGTCATAACCTGAATATCATCACCCACAGGAATCACTAACCGACCTCCTACTTTTAATTGACTCAACAAGGGTTTAGGCACAAAAGGTGCTCCGGCGGTAACAATAATGCCATCAAAAGGAGCGTCTTCAATCAACCCTTTATAACCATCTCCAAAAACGAGTTTTTTGGCACGATATCCTAGCTTTGGTAAAAACTTGCTGGTCTTTTTAAACAATTCCTGCTGACGCTCAATACTAAAAACTTTAGCCCCGAGTTCACACAATACCGCCGTTTGATAACCACTTCCGGTTCCGATCTCAAGGATTTTGTCGCCTTTATTTACCTGCAATAACTCCGTTTGAAAAGCTACTGTATAAGGCTGAGAGATGGTTTGGTCTGCAGCAATAGGAAATGCTTTATCCTGATAAGCATGATCTAAAAATCCTGAATCCATAAACAAATGCCTTGGGATGTTGCCAATAGCCTTTAAAACATTTTTATCAACTATCCCTTTGTTTATCAAAACATTAACTAATTTTTGACGTAACCCCTTGTGTTTAAATGTATCGTTCAATTTTTTGGTATGGTTTATAAGGCTAAAATTAATTAAACATTTCGAACAAAAAACAATTTGTCAAGAATTTATTGCACATAATTAATGAACAAAAAATTAGTCTTAAATTTGCGATATTCGTCTATTAAATATCTTATTTTTGTTGAAAACGTAAAAATATGCTAAAAGCTGGTGTACTGGGTGCTGGTCATCTCGGAAAAATTCATTTAAGACTTCTCAATACTTCTGAAAAATATAACCTGATCGGGTTTTATGATGCAGATGAAACTAATGGTAAAAAAGTAGAAGCAGAATTTGGGTATAAATTTTTTAGATCTATTGAATCGCTTATTGATGCCGTGGATGTGGTCGATATTGTAACACCAACGCTTTCTCATTACGACTGTGCAAAAGAAGCTATTGCTAAAGGCAAACATATTTTTATTGAAAAACCAATTACCAATACTGTTGAAGAAGCAGAAGAGATCCGATCATTAGTCGCTTCAAATAATGTTAAAGGCCAAGTAGGTCATGTTGAGCGTTTTAATCCGGCTTTTATTGCCATAAAGGAGGATATTAAATCGCCTATGTTTATCGAAACACATCGCTTAGCCGAATTTAATCCCAGAGGAACTGATGTCCCGGTGGTATTAGATTTAATGATTCACGATATCGATATTATTTTGAGTATTGTAAAATCTCCGGTTAAGCATATCTCGGCCAGTGGTGTTTCAGTAATTAGCGATACACCAGATATTGCCAATGCCAGAATAGAATTCGAAAATGGTTGTGTCGCCAATCTTACGGCGAGTAGAATTTCGTTAAAGAAAATGCGCAAAGCACGATTCTTTCAAAAGGATGCCTATATTTCCGTAGACTTTTTAGAGAAAAAATGTGAGGTCGTTAAAATGAAAGATGCTCCGGAAAATCCCGGTGATTTTGATATGATTCTTCAAAATGCTGAAGGCGTAAAAAAACAAATCTATTTTGACAACCCAAATATAGCAGATAACAATTCTATTTTAGATGAATTAGAAACATTTGCTGATGCCATTAACAATAACACTACACCTATTGTAACACTTCATGATGGTACCGAAGCCTTGCGTGTTGCAAACCAAATAATCAATTGTTTTAAATAAAAGTTTTATGAAAAATGTCGCGGTAATTGGTGCCGGTACTATGGGAAATGGTATTGCACATACGTTTGCACAAAGTGGTTTCAAAGTACAACTGATAGATATTAATGAAGCTTCTCTAAAGAAGGGTATGGAGACCATTACTCGTAATTTGGACAGAATGGTAGCCAAAGAAAAGGTCACCGCGGCCGATAAGGAAGCTACTTTAAACCATATAAATACATTTACCAATATAAATGAAGGCGTTGAACATGCCGATCTTGTTGTTGAAGCAGCAACAGAAAATTTAGACCTAAAGCTGAAGATTTTCAAAGAACTTGATGATGCATGCCCTAAGGATACCATTTTAGCTACCAATACATCATCAATATCAATTACACAGATCGCTGCAGCCACATCAAGACCAGAAATGGTTATTGGAATGCATTTTATGAACCCCGTTCCTATTATGAAATTGGTTGAAATTATCCGCGGTTACAATACCAGTGACAGCGTTACCAATACCATTATGGCCATGTCTAAAACATTAGGCAAAACCCCTGTTGAAGTAAACGACTACCCCGGGTTTGTGGCAAACAGAATTTTAATGCCCATGCTAAACGAGTCTATCGAAACCCTTTATAACGGCGTAGCCGGAGTCAATGAAATTGATACGGTGATGAAATTAGGGATGGCCCATCCTATGGGGCCACTACAACTCGCAGACTTTATCGGTTTGGATGTATGCCTATCCATTTTAAATGTAATGTACGACGGCTTTAAAAACCCGAAATACGCACCATGTCCATTATTGGTAAATATGGTTAATGCTGGTAAATTAGGCGTGAAATCGGGTGAAGGTTTTTATGATTATTCTGAAAGTAGAAAAGCGGAAATTGTTTCAAAACAGTTTGTTAAGTAAAGAATGCTCAGTCTTTAGTAATCAGTAAATTAAATAACATTATGAGATTTCAAGATTTACTTGCTTACAAAAAAGGTTTTGAATTGGCTATGAAAATATTAAACATATCAACATCTTTTCCAAAAGAAGAAACATATTCTTTGACTGATCAAATTAGAAGGTCATCCCGAAGTGTTTGTGCAAACACGGCTGAAGCTTATGGAAAAAGGTCGTACCCAAAACATTTTATCAGCAAACTAACAGATTGTGATGCAGAAAATTCTGAGACTCAAACTTGGCTAGAATTTGCCCTTGCTTGTATCCATATCAATAAACAGCAGTTTCAAGAACTTACAGATGAAAGTCTTGAAATAGGTAAACTTATAAATTTTATGATTCGGAATCCTGATAAATTCGGATCAGCTAAGCTTTAATTTTATTCTTGGAATACAGTCCTACGAACACTGAACACTGAACACTGAACACTGAACACTTAAATATGGCAAAAATAAAACCATTTAAAGCCGTAAGACCAACAAGAGCCATAGTAGGTTTAGTGGCTTCACGTCCCTACCAAAGCTATACTGTCGATGAACGAGAATCACGCATGGATTATAATCCATATAGTTTTCTGCACATTGTCAATCCCGGTTATAAATACGATCAGGTGATTACCGGAGAAGAACGTTATAAACTGGTACGAAATCGCTATTTAGAGTTTAAAGAAGATGGTGTTTTTATTCAAGATGAAAAACCTGCGTTTTATGTTTATAAAATTGTAAACAGGCATGGCCAGGAATTTAATGGAATAATAGCGGCAACAAGTGCTGAAGACTATAAAAATGATGTCATCAAAAAACATGAAGATACCATTGCCAAACGTGAAGAAACATTTAAAACTTATTTGCAAACCGTTGGTTTTAATGCGGAACCTGTACTACTGACCTATCCCGATAATGATACCATAGCACGTATCATAAAAGACACACAAATCAGTCATGCAGAGTTTGAATTTACAATGACTTATAGAGACACCCATTATTTGTGGAAGATCGATAATGCCGAGACCCTTTCAGTAATTCAGAAAGAGTTTGATACCATGAAGACCATTTATATCGCCGATGGTCATCACAGATCGTCATCTTCTTTTCTGTTATATCAAGCTGAAAAAGCTAAAAACATAAATCATAATGGTTCCGAATCGTACAATTTCTTCATGTCTTATCTTATTCCTGAATCAGATTTAGTAATTCATGAATTCAATCGTTTGGTAAAAGATCTTAACGGATTGAGCAAAGAAGAATTTCTAATTCGCTTAGATCCCTTTTATCGTATAGAAAACAGAGGGGCTATTCCTTATCATCCATCGAAACCTCATCATTTCAGCATGTACTTGGATGGCGAATTCTATTCGTTATATTTAAGAAAAACGAGCTACCTATTCAATACTGCATTAGACCATTTAGACGCACAATTGCTATATAAGACCATATTACAACCCCTCTTAGGTATAGACGATTTGCGAAACGACACACGCATGGAGTATGTTAATGGGAGGCATGAAATGATTACGATTAAAAGTAGCGTAGACAGTGGCGAATTCAAGGTAGGCTTTGGCATGTGCCCGGCAACCATTAACCAAATTAAAAATATTGCAGACGAAGGCCTCAAAATGCCCCCAAAGAGCACCTATATTCTTCCAAAATTAAGAAGTGGAATAACCATTTATGAGTTTTAAAATGAACATAAAACAAAACCTGAAATCTATAAAATCAAGCATCCCGGATAGCGTAACCCTTGTTGCCGTTTCCAAAACAAAACCTGTTAGTGATTTAATGGAAGCCTATAATGCCGGTCAGCGCATTTTTGGTGAAAATAAAATTCAGGAAATGAGCGAAAAGCAAGAAGTTCTACCCAAGGATATCGAGTGGCATATGATTGGCCATGTCCAGAGAAATAAGGTGAAATATATGGCATCATTTGTACGTTTAATACACGGTGTTAATAATATTAAACTGCTAAAGGAAATTAATAAACAAGCTTTAAAACATGGCAGAGTTATTGATTGCTTATTGCAAATAAAGATTGCTTCAGAAGATTCTAAATTTGGCATGACTCCAACTGAAGCCTACAATTTATTGCAATCTGAGGTCATTTTAGGACTGAAAAATGTAAAGATCACCGGGCTCATGGGAATGGCAACATTTACAGATAACAAAAATCAGGTAAAACAAGAATTCAATACATTAAAACAAACTTTTGATAACTTAAAAACAATTCAAACCAAAAACTGTGAGCTAAAAACGATTTCAATGGGTATGAGTGGTGATTATCAATTAGCCATTGATTGTGGCAGTACTATGGTTCGTGTTGGAAGTAGTATATTTGGTGAACGAAATTACGCTTAGACAGAAAACAAAATTAATAATTGTAAATTCCGGGCATAAAAATACTTTTAACTTTTAACTTTTAACTTTTAACTTTTAACTTTTAACTTTTAACTTTTAACTTTTAACTTTTAACAAATTTACGCAATATTAGACATAGAAACGACTGGTGGTAAGTACAATGAAGAAGGCATTACTGAAATTGCAATTTACAAACACGATGGCCATCAAATAGTTGATCAATTTATAAGTTTGGTAAACCCCGAGCGCGAAATTCAACCCTTTGTTGTTAATCTCACTGGTATAAACAGTAATATGCTCAGGCATGCACCTAAGTTTTATGAAATTGCCAAGCGGATTGTTGAAATTACTGAAGGCAGCATTCTAGTAGCTCATAACGCCCAATTTGATTATAGAATTTTATCCACGGAATTCAGGCGTCTTGGTTTTGAGTTTGAACGTCAGACCCTCTGCACTGTTGAACTGGCAAAAGATTTAATTCCGGACCTCCCTTCATATAGTCTTGGCAAATTGGTTAGATCGCTGGGGATTCCCGTAACGGACAGACATAGAGCATCCGGAGATGCTTTGGCTACTGTTAAGTTGTTCAAAATACTACTAGATAAAGACTCTTCTAAAAACATTATAACGCAATCTATCCGATTAGACCCCAGGCATCAACTAGAACCAAAACACCTCGATATTTTAGATAATTTGCCTTCAGTAACCGGGGTTTATTATATTCATAAAGCAGATGGTAGCATCATCTATATTGGAAAAAGTAAGAATATAAAAAAACGTATTAATCAACATTTTACAAACACCAATCAAAAATCAAAAAAGATACAAGCTTTAGTTTCAACAGTGACCTATGAAGCTACAGGCAGTGAATTGGTTGCGATTTTAAAAGAAAGTGAAGAGATAAAACGTATAAAGCCTATATTTAACAGAGCTCTAAGACGAACTATTTTCACACACGGACTCTACAGCTTTATAGATGAAAACAATTATATTAATCTAAAAGTTGATATCGTAAACGGTAGAAAAACAGCAATAACGACTTTTAGTAACCGGCAAAGTGGAAAAAGCTTTATAACCAAAGCTGTTGATGAATATAATTTATGTCAGAAACTCACAGGCCTATATAAAACCAAAACAAGCTGTTTTAACTACGACATCAAAACATGCCATGGCGCCTGTATTGCATCAGAGCTTCCCGAGTTGTATAACGCCCGTGTCAATGATCTTATTTTCAAAAACAGCTATGCTAACAAAAATATGGTCATTATCGATAAAGGCCGTGATATTGATGAGCGTAGTGCGATACTCATTGAAAATGGGGTTTTTAAAGGCTTAGGTTTTTTCAATTTAAATTATCAAATAAACAATATGGACGTTTTGCAATCCATCATAACCCCTATGGAAAACAATCGGGATACCCAACATATTATTCAAAGTTACCTAAGAAAAAATAAACGACTGAAACTTATCACGCTTAACTAGAGATGAAACAATATTATAGCATTCTATGTTTTCTTATTTTTTTTAATTCTTTTTCTCAATCAGACAACAACACCTATAATTACAGAGTTAATCTTAATGAGTTAAAAATGAAGTCTTACGCAAAAGACTCCACCGCCAATGCTCTTGTACTCTATGAATACGGTAATAGTTTTATTGAACAGGATCATTTCGATCTAGTCACCGAAGAAAAACATAAAATAAAGATTCTTAATAAGGAAGGTTTCGATGAAGCTAATATTACCATTTATCTCTATAACAACGGAAGATCATCAGAAAAAGTAAATCACATTATTGCCACTACCTATAATTTGGTTGATAACAATGTGGTAAAAACCAAACTCGACAACAAAGACATTTTCAGAGAAAAATACGACGACAACTATACCTTGGTGAAATTCACCATGCCCAATGTGAAAGCCGGATCGGTTATCACCTATAGTTTCACCCGAAGCTCACCTTTTAAATTCAAATATAAAGGATGGAATTTTCAAAGTGATATTCCCAAGCTATACAGTGAATACAGAGCCAGTATTCCCGGAAATTGGTTGTATAACACCAAACTCGTTGGTGCCAAGAAATTATTTATAAACGAATCGGTTATCAAAAATAATTGTTTAAATGGCCGTGGTGGTAGTTATGCCAACTGTTCCTTGTCTACCTATGCCATGAAGGACATTCCTGCTTTTATTGAAGAAGATTATATGACGAGTAAATATAATTATCTCGCCAGAATTGAATACGAATTAAAAACGGTTACCGGCTTTGACGGTGCTAAAACTAACTACGCAAAGACCTGGAAAACAGTTGATAGAGAATTTAAAACGGATAAAGATATTGGTAGACAATTGAATAAATCTATTAAATTAGAAGAACATTTAAGCGCAGATATCATTAACGAGAAGGACAAACTGAAAAAAGCACAAGCTATTTATAATTATGTACAAGACCAGTACACATGGAACGAAACGTATAAGATATTTGAAGAAGTATCCGTTAAAGATCTGATTAATAACAAATCAGGAAATGTATCTTCAATAAATATTTTGCTTCATAATATGTTGAAAAAATCCGGTGTTGATGCTAAACCTTTATTGCTCTCTACCAGAGGAAATGGATTTCCAACCAAAATATATCCGGTAATTACGGACTTCAACTATTTAGCGGTTCAGGTAACAATTAATGATAAGCAATATCTACTGGATGCAACAGACGATTATTTAAGCTTCGGAGAAATACCATTTAGATGTTTAAATAGCTATGGCCGCCTTATGGATTTTAAAAAAGGAAGTCAATGGGTTGATATTGTGCCCAAGGATCTATCAACAGTGCAGTACAAAGCAGAATTAAATTTAGATGACAACGAAGGGATTACCGGCAAAATCAGTTATAAAACAACAGGTTACCATGCTCTAAACAAAAGAAAACGCTATTTCCAGAATAGGGACGCTTATATTTCGGCTTTAAAAGATCATTATTCTGATACGGAAATAACTAATTTCGAAATGGTCAAAGGCGGTAAAACCGATTCTGAATTTGTTGAAGTCTATAATGTTGAATACCATGCCGACGATACGGGGGATATTATATATTTAAACCCATTTTTCACTAAATTCTTTACAGAGAACCCTTTTAAACTTCAAGAACGCACCTATCCTATCGATTTTGGCTATAAAGACATCTACTATTATGCCCTAAGGCTTAATTTAGGCGAAAACTATAGTCTTCTTGAAAAACCAAAAGATGCCAGATTTGCCTTGCCAAACAATAAAGGTAGCGTTATTCTATCGGTCGCTGCACAAGGTAATTATGTAAATATATTGTTTAAAATTAATTTCAACGACTCCATATATAACCCTGAGTATTATCCCTATTTAAAAGAGTTTATGAATAAAGCTATAGATATACAAAACAATTCATTACTATTATTAAAGAAAAAGTAATCTATCTTTCTTATTTTTGGATTAATGAGTAACGAAACAAAAAGTCATTGGAAAACAAAGCTTCATGAAATCATTTATGAAGCAGATACTAGAGCGGGTAAGCTTTTTGATATCATACTACTTGTTTCAATTATTGCGAGTATTATATTGGTCATGCTTGAAAGTGTTAAAAGCTTTGACGCTAAATACCATAACTTTCTAAATATCTCAGAATGGATAATTACCATTCTTTTCAGTATCGAATATATTGCCCGAATCATTTCGGTAAAAAAACCACTCAAATACATTTTCAGTTTTTATGGTATTATAGATCTTTTGTCAACCATCCCAAAATATTTATCATTTTTCCTGATTGGGTCACATTCCCTTGTTGCGCTCAGAGCGCTCAGATTGATGAGAATATTCAGAATTCTAAAGTTGGCACGTTATATCGGGGAGTCCACGAATTTTGTCCGTGCATTAAAAGTAAGTCGCGCTAAAATCGCAGTATTCCTTTCATTTGTCCTAATACTATGCACCATATTGGGCACAGTAATGTACTTGGTTGAAAGCAGTGAAGGCAGTGGGTTTAACAGTATTCCCAGAAGTGTCTATTGGGCCATTGTAACACTAACCACAGTGGGTTATGGAGATATTGCGCCGGTCACACCATTAGGACAATTCATTGCCTCTATGATTATGATTTTAGGATACGGTATTATTGCCGTACCCACAGGAATAGTCTCCTCTGAAATGACAAAATCAAGACGTAGCGTACAAACAAATACCCAATCTTGTCCTAACTGTCTTGCAGGAAAACACCGGGACCATGCAGAATATTGCTATAATTGTGGCGAATTATTAAATGATGAATAAATACCTTATTTCGATAGTTGGACCAACCGCTATTGGTAAAACTGCTTTAAGCATCAAATTAGCCCAATATTTTAATACCGAAATCATTTCTGCAGATTCCAGACAATTTTTTAAAGAGATGCAGATTGGTACTGCCTCTCCTACCAAAAACGAGCTGGCCCAGGCCAAACATCACTTTATTCATCATAAATCAATACAAGACGATTATAATGTCGGTACATTCGAAAAAGATGCACTAAAACAACTTAACTCTCTTTTCAAAATCCATAACGTGGTTATTATGGTTGGAGGTTCTGGGTTATATGTAAATGCAGTAACTCATGGTTTAGACCATTTTCCAAAGGTTGATTCCGGAATTAGAGCGATGCTCAACAAGGAATTTCAAGCCAAAGGCATTATATCCCTACAAGAAAAGCTTAAAACCTTAGATGCAGATGCTTATAAAACCATTGCCATCGATAATCCGCATCGTTTAATTAGAGCACTTGAAATTTGCATTGGAACCAATACTCCGTATTCTTCGTTTTTAAATAAAGAAAAAATAAAACGTAACTTTAAAACCATAACAGTTGGATTGACTGCAGATCGGGAAATTATTTATAGCCGAATTAACCAACGTGTCGACATTATGTTAGAAGACGGCTTGATTGAAGAAGTTAAATCATTACTTTCATACAGGCATTTAAATTCTTTAAATACAGTTGGTTACAAAGAATTATTTAATTATCTAAAAAGCGAATGGGATTTAGATTTTGCCATTTCAGAAATTAAGAAAAACTCCAGGAGATTTGCAAAACGACAGCTTACCTGGTTTAAAAAAAACGAAGATACCCTATGGTTTGATTATTTGACTAACTTAGACACCATTACAAATACGATTAACAAGAATTTAAATTATAAAAAATGAAATCAGTACTACCTATTATCTATTTTTCAATAGCTCTTTTCACATTTTTCTCGTGCTCAGGGGAAAAGAAAGAGGTCCCTACGCCAACAAAGCCCAATATCTTATTTATTATGTCGGACGATCATGCTTATCAAGCCATTAGTGCTTATTCAGATAAGCTCATTCAAACACCAAATATAGATAGGATATCCCAAGAAGGTATGCTATTCACTAATGCTTGCGTTACCAATTCCATTTGTGCACCCTCCCGGGCAACGATACTTACGGGGAAACACACCCACTTAAATGGAAAAATTGATAATATCATGCCGTTTGATACTACGCAGGTAACCTTTCCACAATTATTCCAAAAAGCCGGGTATCAAACCGCAATGTATGGTAAATTACATTTTGGTAATAATCCAAAAGGAGTAGATGATTTTATGATTTTGCCAGGCCAGGGAAGTTATATCAACCCCGATTTTATCACTCAAAAAGGAGATACCACCATTACGGGTTATGCGACAGATATTATTACAGATTTAACGCTTAACTGGTTGGAAAAGAAGCGGGATAAAAATAAGCCCTTCCTAATGATGTATTTGCATAAAGCACCGCACAGAGCATGGTGGCCCAGAGCGGACAAATTTAAAGCCTTTGCGCAAAAAACCTTCCCGGAACCGGAATCACTGTTCGATGATTATAAAAATAGGGGTACAGCGGCAAAAACCGCTGAAATGAACTTACTAACTCATATGAAGTATGGACACGACTCTAAAATAAGACCGGAAACCATCGAAGAGATGGGAGGTGTCGAGCCTAAAGTGCCTTCTATAAAAGGCTTTGAGCGTGCGCATCGAAGATTAAATGATGCCCAGAAAAAATTGTACGACCCCATTATTGACTCTATTAACAACGTATTTAAAAACAACTGGCCAAATTTTGATGACAAACAAAAAATGCGCTGGAAATACCAACGTTATATGCAAGATTATCTGGCTTGTATCGAATCTGTTGACGATAATGTTGGTCGCGTTTTGGATTATCTTGATGAAAGTGGTTTGAGTGAAAATACCATTGTAGTATATACCTCAGATCAAGGTTTTTATTTAGGAGAACACGGCTGGTTTGATAAACGCTTTGCTTATGATGAATCTTTTAAAACGCCACTTCTGATAAAATGGCCAAATCAAATTACGCCCGGAACTACGAGCGATGAAATGGTTCAAAATCTTGATTTCGCACAAACCTTTTTAGAGGCTGCACAAATTGAAGCCCCAAAAGATATGCAAGGCGAAAGTCTTATACCTTTGCTCAAAGGTGAAAATGATAAGTGGCATCGCGATGCCGTTTATTATCATTATTACGAATATCCGGGAGAACATACAGTTAAAAGGCATTACGCCATAGTTAATAAAGAATACAAGTTAATTCATTTTTATTATGATGTTGATGAATGGGAGTTATATGACCGTTTAAAAGATCCTCAAGAAATGAATAATGTGTATAATGATCCTGCCTATGCCGATATTGTAAAAGATCTAAAGGTCAAGTTAGACGAACTTCGCGTAAAATACAAGGACTCCAAAGCATTGGATGAGAAGTACTTAAAAATGATAAAACAACGCAATTAAATACTTATGAAACATTTCAGCCTAATCCTCATTATTATGTTTAGTTTTCTATTTTCTAAGTCTTCCAACGCCCAGGACTGGGCAAATTTAAACCGGTTTAAAAAAGAAAACCAAAGTCTAATGCAATCACATATTAGCAAGGATCGTGTTGTATTTATGGGCAATTCCATTACTGAAGGATGGCTAAATTTCCGTCCTGAATTTTTTAAAGACAATCCCTATATTAACAGAGGTATTGGAGGGCAAACAACACCACAAATGCTTTTAAGGTTCAGACAAGATGTGGTAAACTTAAAACCGAAAGTCGTAGTCATATTAGCAGGAATAAATGATATCGCCGGAAATACAGGACCATCCACTATAGCCATGATTGCGGACAATATTATCTCAATGTCTGAAATAGCCCGGGCAAACCAAATAAAAGTGGTCATATGTTCAGTCTTACCTGCCGATAGTTTTCCTTGGCAACCCAAAATCAAGCCAGCGCATAAAGTTATTGAGCTTAATAATATATTAAAGGCTTACGCCAAAGAGATGGGACTTGTTTATGCTGACTATTTCTCTTCTATGGTAAACGATACAAACGGTTTAAAAGAAGGCCTTGGTTATGACCCCGTTCACCCCAATAAAGATGGATACATTATCATGGAACCCATTATCAAGAAGGCTATTAAAAAGGCAGTTAAATTAAAATAGAAGTGCAATCGTGCTATATTTTTATACTTTGTTAAAAGGCAAGACACATTAACATCTTTTAACATTTATAAACAGGATAAGCAATTCATTATTTTTATTTTTAGCAAGCCTAATCATACACTACCTGAAAATAACCTTCAATAACTTTTTTAATATGAAAGACCAAAAACTTAAGACAGTTAAACTCATCTGTTTATCCATGATTATAGCGTTCTTCTTATCTGCACAAAATGCGGAGGCTCAAAACAAAAGAAAGAACAAGAAAAAAAACCAGACAGAAGCATCTGCCGCACCCACCTCAAAAAAGTCTAAAGAAAAATCAATTGCGGAATTGGTAAAATCCAGCAGAAAAATTGATGGCTTATTTCCAATATACCAGGATACGATTACCGGAACTTTACAAATGGTTATTTCTGATGAACATCTCGGTAAGGAATTCATTTATTTCAGCCAAATATCGGATGGCGTTATGGATGCCGGCAGAATAAACAGAGGGTCGTACAGAGGTTCACATGTTTTTAAAGTTGAAAAATATTTTAATAAAATTGAATTCGTGCTTCAAAACACATCCTTTTATTTCAATCCGAATAGTCCACTTTCTAAATCTAAAGATGCCAATATAAGTCAAGGCAATGTTGCCAGCATTAAGATTGAAGCTCACAACAAAAAACAAGGGCTTTATCTTATTAAAGCCGACGGATTGTTTTTAAGTGAAACATTATCTCAGGTAAAACGTCCCAACTTCCCGGGGCAATCACCAACAGCCTTTAAATTAGGAAGCCTGAATAAAGGTAAAACCAAGATCAACTCCATTCGTAATTACAAAGAAAACACCAATTTAGAAGTAGAATATGTGTACTCATCACCTTCTGTTTTAAACAGAGGCTCTAATGCACTTGCCGATGCGCGGAACGTGAGCATCAAAGTATTTCATAGCTTAATCGCTATGCCGGAAAACGATTATGAGGTTCGATTTGACGATCCGAGAGTTGGTTATTTTACGACGCAGGTTGATGACCAAACATCAACATCATCAACTCCATACCGAGATCTGGTACATCGTTGGCATTTAAAAAAGAAAGATCCTAACAAGGCTATTTCCGAACCCGTTGAACCCATTACGTGGTGGATTGAAAACTCAACACCATTAGAATGGAGAGCAACTATTACACAAGGGGTTTTACAATGGAATAAGGCGTTTGAAAAAGCCGGCTTCAAAAATGCAATTGTTGTAAAAGTGCAACCGGATGATGCCGATTGGGATGCCGGAGATATTCGATACAATGTCTTACGCTGGACATCTTCTCCGCAACCACCCTTTGGTGGCTACGGACCAAGTTTTGTAAACCCGAAAACAGGGCAAATATTGGGTGCGGATATTATGCTCGAATATGTGCATTTTACGAACCGTGTTTTTTATGATAAAGTTTATGAACTGGCTTCGGCAGAAAAAGCTTTGAATCACTCAGTTTTCGAAAGAGACACACATGAAACCTGCACTTTTGGTAACCAAATGCATGAAGACCTTATGTTTGCAAGTGCCATGGTTTCGGCAACCGGAGCTTCGGCATTTGAAGTTGAACGTATAAAAAAAGAATCCATGCTCGCTTTGATTATGCATGAAGTTGGACACACTTTAGGTTTGAATCATAATATGAAAGCGAGTCAATTATTCTCGCCGGAACAATTGGCCGATGCCGATTTTATTAAAGGCAAGTGTTTAACAGCATCTGTTATGGATTATGCAACACTTAACATAACCAGAGACCGAAACAAACAAGGGCAATATGACGATGTTACGGTTGGCCCCTATGATGAATGGGCTATTCGTTTTGGATATACCCCTTTTAAATCTAAAAGTGAAAGGCAAACTCTTTTAAATGAATCCACAAAACCGGAGCTTATTTTTGGTAATGATGCGGATGACATGCGCTCTCCTGGAAAGGCAATCGACCCTAGAGTTATGACAAATGACCAATCCAATGATGCCATCACTTACTCTATCGACCGTATTGAATTGGCCAATGATCTCATGAATACCGCAAGGCGTAAATTTGTTGCAAATGGTGAGTCCTATCATGAACTCAGACGTGTATATACGCTATTGAGTGGTCAAAAGGCCGGAGCTGCGAACGTGATTTCGAGATATATTGGAGGGGTTTATGTCGATAGAGCTATGGCGGGGCAACAAGGAGGTACACAACCTTATACACCGGTAAGCTTAACGGACCAGAGGAGGGCTATGAATGCTTTAAGTAAATATGTTTTTGCACCAAATGCATTTGATGCTCCAAACGATTTATATAATTATTTGGCCATGCAACGCAGAGGCTTTAATTTTAGAAGCCCTGAAGACCCTAAAATTCATAATCAAGTATTAGGATATCAAAGAAATGTATTGAATCATATTTTACATTTTAATACACTTCAAAGGATTATAGATTCGCAGCTCTATGGAAACAAGTATTTGCTTTCAACATTTATGATCAATCTAAATAACGTCATTTTTAAGGCCGATATCTATGGAAGTGTTAATACATTTAGACAGAATCTACAACTTGAGTATACTAATATGCTTATTAGCATGTTAACCGGAAAACAAAAAGGGAGGTATCCAAATAGTGCGAAATCTATGGCACTATACAATTTAAAAAACATTAGGACTATGGCGGCTCCTTCGGGAAACACGGTGTCCAGAGCGCATAAGATGCACCTTAGAGCATTAATAGATAATGCCTTAAAAGAAGTAAAATAAGATTAGGCGTATAGTTTGCTAAAGGTGCGCCTCTTCATATAGTACGCCACTAGAGATTAACGTTTATTCTTAATCTATATATGGAATCACTTAAATTAAAAAGCTACGTCATAAATTAATGAGGTAGCTTTTATACGCTTATGCATTGGTTAATGTTTCTTTTTAGGAACAATGAATTGTTTACTTTATGTTTCATTCCCCAACACATTATATAGTATTCAATTTTTGTGCCAATCTTTAAAAAATAATAAAAATGAGTTGGATTAGAGTCATCTCTTTAGAAGAAGCTACAGGAAAACTAAGACGTATTTATAATAAAATTAAAGGCCCTAATGATCAGGTTGATAACGTCTTGAGTGTTCATAGCTTAAGACCACATACTTTGGTGGGCCATATGAACCTTTATAAAAACACGTTGCATCATAGCAATAACACATTCCCAAATTGGTTTTTAGAGCTTTTAGGCACTTATACCAGCTATATTAATGAATGTGATTATTGCTATAAACATCATTTTGAAGGTATGAAACGGTTTTTAAATGATGATGACAAGGCAAACGCCATTAAATATCATATGGAACAAGATTCTATGCCTTCGGTTTTAGACACCAAAGAGACGGCACTACTAAAGTATGCTAAAAGATTAACACTTGAGGCCAGCACATTGGAGGAGAATGATATCAAACATTTAAGGAACTTGGGGTTTGATGATGGTGAAATCTTAGAAGTAAATCAGGTTGTTTCCTATTTTAATTATGCAAACAGAACCGTTTTAGGCCTCGGTGTTAATACCAATGACGAAATACTTGGATTATCTCCCAGCAATAAAGACGACGAAAGTTCCTGGAACCATAAATAGACAAGCATTATTTATGCTTCGAATCTAGCCCTTTTTTGATTTTTTTCTAGGCAATACTTCTTCTGGAAAAGGAAAAAGGATTGTTGAGTTTTTCTCTGCAGCAATATTCGATAAGGTTTGGTATAGTCTAAGCTTTATGGCAGATGGTGACTTATCAATAAGTTTACCCGCCGACAATAATTTCCCAGCTGCTTGTTCTTCTGCAAGTGCCAAGATAATCCTTGATCTTCTCGAACGCTCCGCTTCTGCCTGACCGGCCATCATACGTTTCATGTTTTCAGGCAATTGAATATCCTTAATTTTAACGTCCATAATTTCTATACCCCATTCTTGAGTTTCCTGTTCAACAATACCCTTAATGTTCTTACCCATTTCCTCTCGTTTGGACAATATAGTATCTAATTCTACCTTTCCACAAACATCTCTCAATGCAGCTTGGGATAATTGTGTAATAGCAAAGTTAAATTCCTCAACCTCAAGAATAGCCCTTTCCGGGTCATTAATTTTAAAAAACACCACACCATCAATACTACAGGGTACATTATCTTCAGTCATGACTTCCTGAGACACAATATTGATTGTAATTACGCGTATATCGACTATCTGTACAGTTTCCACAATGGGAATAATCCATCTAAATCCAGGTTTAAGCGTTTTAATATATTTACCAAATCTGAATTTCAAAGCTCTCTTATATTCAAAAATGATTCGAATACCACCAAGCGCGAAGAGTCCCAAAATAATACCAAAAACAGTTATGGAGTTCATCTTATTTGAATTTAATTATTCATAATAACAACATATATTGGAAATATAAAAAGTACACCAATAGAATAGATCACGTCACATACTAATTATGCGTTAGAAGAAAAGAACACAAATCTTAATGTTAACTATCTTTAAAGATACGAAATTATATAGAAAAAAACTAAGAGTATTCTGGGACTTTACCTTTTACCCCCTCATAAAACTTATACATAAATTGAAAATCTGCTTCCTTATCCTCTGTTGGATAAAAAGGTTCTGAGATCTTACTTTGTTTTTTTCCAAAATCTAAGGTAATCATAACAATGGGCACCTGGGCTTCTTTTGCTATAAAATAAAACCCGGTACGCCAACGCTTTACTTTCTTTCGGGTTCCTTCGGGGGCCAGAGCCATTCTAAACTCTTTTTTTGAATGAAATAAATCAGCTATGCTCTTTACTTTATTCTCTTTTGTAAATCTATCTATCGGAGAACCACCTAATGCTCTTAAAAACCACCCTATGGGGAATACGAAGAGCTCTTTTTTACCCATAAAATTGGTTTTGATATCTAAAACCGATCGCAATAAAATCCCAATATAAAAGTCGTGCCAACTGGTGTGGGGTGCCGCAATAATTATGGCTTTTTTTATACTGTCCTGAGACATCGAGGTATTACCAACAACTTTCCATCCTAAAATGTTAAAATAAATAAGTTTGGCCAACCATCTCATATTAAATTTTCTGGTAGAGTTCCCTTAACTTTTTAGGCGTCATTATTTTTTTCCAATTCTTACCCAGTGCATTTTCCCAAAGTGGCTTCAGGCTTAGTGCTATATCGATCATGATATTAAACTCTTCTTCATTCAACTCGGCACAAACATCCTTTGGCAATTCAATATCATGTTTAACTTTCATCTGTTTAAAAAGTTTAACGCCTTCGGGGTAATACTCCTCTAAGTGGTCAAAAACCAAGCAGTTCCCTATACCATGTTTTACACCCAAAAGATAAGATAAGCCATAACTCATGGCATGAGCGACACCAACTTGTGAATAGGCTATACTCATACCCCCGTGCCAACTGGCCATCATTAATTTATCTTGAGATTCTTGAGGTGTTAAAGTGTCATCCAAAAATATTTCCTTGCATAAATCCAATGCCTTTTCCCCATAAGTTTGGCTAAATGCGTTCAAGTAGGTTCCACTTAACGATTCCACACAATGCACATAGCAATCCATACCGGTATAAAACCATTGATTTTTTGGAACGTCTTTCGTTAATTCCGGGTCTAATATAACTTGATCAAAAGGTGTGTAATCACTATTAATTCCTAATTTAATTTTAGGTCCGGTAAGTATTGTTGTTCTGGATACTTCTGCACCTGTTCCGGAAACGGTTGGGATTCCAACATGATATATGGCCGGATTCTTAACCAAATCCCAACCTTGATAGTCTTGAGATTTTCCTTCATTGGTAAGCATGATAGAAACAGCCTTGGCCAAATCCAACATACTTCCTCCTCCTATTCCAATAATTCCTGATGGACGTTCTTTAGTACTTAGAATAATATCTTCCACCACATCATCAACCTGCGATGTTTTAGGTTCTTCTTTTGAAGACACATAAATAATTTTATCCTCGTAGGATAAGGGTACTCTCGAAGTAAGCCAAGAATTACTTTTAAATACGTCGTCAACTAAATATATAAAGGGTGCATTTATACTTAATCGCTTTGGGGCAATTATTTCACTTAACTGATTGAAACTACCTCTGCCAAAAATTACTCTCGGCACCATGGGAAAGTTCTTAAAGTTCATTTATTTAGGTTTTCTTTTAATAAGTTTTCTTTTTCAATAGGTAAAAATAACATAATTTTAAATCTTACCTGCTTAAACATTCTTGAAATTTTTCTGAAAATAAACCAATATGATATCCATCAACTAAAGCATGGTTTATGTTGATGGATATATTCATTATAAGTTCATTATTTATTTTATTTACTTTACCAAAAGCAACTTTTGGTATAGAATCTGCATCGCCTGAAACGGGTTCCTTCATCGCCGAGAAATTTAACCAAGGCATCGCAGAACAATGGATACAATCCAATCCGTTCTTTGGCGGGTACAAATCCACCGTACTTTTAATTCTTTGTTTTTCGGATTCTATATGCTTATTAAAAACATTTAAATCTTCATGATAGTCCATAAACGAAAATCCATAAGTATGATCGTCACGCATCATAGTTGCCGAAGCATGAATGTCTCCATTATCAATAATCGTACCATCGACAATTCTCAATCTTAAATTTTCAACAGCATTTATCGCCTTCATACAATCGTGTAAATATTTAGCGAAAAAACCGATGTTATTGTCTTTTGAAAAACGATATACCTTAGAAACGTTAAAAGGAATAGTAACCAAAAAAATGGGTCCTTCAGCTTACAAAAATATTCAAAACGCTGCTTTCTATTCCATGTATTTAAATGTATTTCTTTCAAGTCAATTTAAAAATTTTAATACCTCCTTTAAGCTGTTTACTGTTTGATAAGACTTTCCGTTAGCCTCTTTTTCACTCACAACTTCGTGTGCCCAGGTTGTATGAAATGGTACATGAATGGCATGCGCCTTTATGTTTACTAATGGCAATACATCTGACTTCAAGGAGTTTCCAATCATTAAAAACTCCGTGGGATTAATATCCAAATGATTCAATAACCTCGAATAGTTAGTTTCCTTTTTATCACTTAAAATTTCAATATGATGAAAATACTTTGTGAGCCCCGATTTTTCCAATTTTCGTTCCTGATCCAACAAATCACCTTTTGTGGCGAGTATAAGTCTATACTTTCCCGACAACCCCTTTAATACGTCTTCGACGCCTTCAAGCAGCTCTACCGGTTTATTAAGCATATCTTTACCTATGTTCAATATCGCTTCAATGGTTTTGTGCGATATACTATAGTTAGACAACTCTAAGGCAGATTGTACCATGGATAAAACAAAGGCTTTAACACCATAGCCATACAATGGAAGGTTGTCCATTTCCATTCTAAACAACTCCTGATCAATTTTGTTTGGTGTTTCATACTCAGAAAGCAGTTTTGCAAACTCTATTTCTGCCTCTCTAAAATAGGTTTCGTTAACCCAAAGCGTATCATCGGCATCAAAACCAATAACTTTTATATTTTGATATACTTTATCCAAGGTGTTTTGTTTATAGATTTAAGGAAGCAACACACAATGACTACTTCAATAGCTTTTTTGCACGTTCCAAATCTTCAGGGGTGTCAATTTCAACACCAAGCACGTCGGTTTCGACCATTTTTATACGTTTTCCATATTCTAAATAACGAATACATTCAATTTTTTCCGCAGCTTCCAGTGGCAGCATTGGTAATCGGTAAAAATCAAGTATAGCCTCTTTTCTAAAGGCATAAACGCCTTTGTGTTTAAAATATTTAAGATCCAGATCCTTTTCTCTTGGATAAGGGATTGGGCTCCGCGAAAAATATAATGCAAAATTAGATTGATCGACAATAACCTTCACAGTATTTGGGTTTTTTATTTCTTCTTTATCGGTAATATGAACCATTAAAGAAGCCAAATCTATACTTTTATCATGATCATCCCTAAAAACTTCAATGAGTTTCCTTAATGATTCCTTATCGGTAAAAGGCTCATCACCTTGTACATTAATAACAATGTCAATATCCATGTGCTCAACGGCCTCGGCAATCCTATCACTTCCACAATCATGTTCCTTTATACTCATCATAGCTTTGCCCCCATGATTTATGATCTCATTATAGATAATATCACTATCCGTTACCACAAACACATCATCAAATAAATCGGTAGCCACTGTGGCCTCGTAAGTACGTCGAATCACAGTTTTTCCACCTAAATCCTGCATGAGTTTCCCTGGAAAACGAGTTGCACTGTAGCGTGCCGGAATCATTGAAATTATTTTCATAAGTAGTGCTTCAATTCATATTCAAAAATAGTACAAATATTAGAGCTTTTGAGTCTTAGCAGGCCTAAACTTTTTATATAGTCGAAAAATCACCATAAGTATGATAATGACCAAAATGATAGCAAGTATAGGGAAGACTATTGCAATCAATGACAGGAATGTTGCCATGCCTGTTTCGATAGCAGATAGTACTGGGTTTCCCAATCCGCCGGTGGTCACCGTTGACGCTAATCGTGTTGTACTCGAAGTTCCCGTAATAGCAGCTGCCGTTCCACCACCTGCAATGATTGCTAATGCCCACGTGACTTCCGGGCTTAAATCGGCTACGGTTGACATCATAACTATAGTACCGGCAAAAGTGGCCAAGGGTACAGATATGGTATCCAATACATTATCAATATATGGGACGAAGTAGGCACATATTTCCACGAGCGTTGCTATACCCAAAACCAATAAAGCGGTTGTACTTCCAATCCACTCCCAGGATGCATTAAGCTCCCACACATCAAAATGAGCGGCTAAACTAAGTGCAAATAGTGGAAGAAAAACTCTAAAACCCACGGAAGCAGCAAGCCCAATACCCAAACCTATGCTAATTATTGTTTCCATTGTCATCATTTAAATATAGTCAAAAACTAGTCTTCAAAAAAATCGTCTTTAAACCCGATAAGGTATAATTTTTCTTTGGCCCTGGTAATTGCCGTATATAGCCATCGTAAATAGTCTTTATCAATACCATTGGGTAAATAGGGCTGCTCTACAAAAACAGTGTTCCATTGCCCCCCTTGGGACTTATGACAGGTTATTGCATACGAAAACTTTACCTGTAATGCATTAAAGTGTTTATTTCCTTTTATTTTTAGAAACCGTTTATACTTGCTGCTCTCATCCTCATAATCCTTCTGGACTTCCAGATAGAGTTTATTGGATTCTTCATAGGACAACGATGGGGTTTCTGCATTGATGGTATCAAGAAGCAGCACGGTTTCAAAAGGTCTCATTTTTGGATAATCCACCATCCTTACCTTCACTTCAGCAAAGTTAAAACCATAGATCTCCGAAATTTTAAAAATCTCTAAAACCTCAATAATATCGCCATTGGCAATAAATCCCGCTTCCGTAGTTGGCTTTACCCAAAAGTAGTTATTCTTGACAACCATTAAATAATCTCCTGCACTTAACTCATTGTCATTAAATAAAATTCTACTCCGTATTTGTTGGTTATATAAGTTTGCACGTTTATTACTTCTAACAATAATAGCAGTTTCTTCATTACCCAAATCACTGTAGGCATCATTGATAGCATCCATGATTTCATAACCATCAACAAGCCTGACAATATCTTTAAAATCCCGCAAATCAAACCTAAAGACCTCGTGAATGGTATGTGATAATGCTTCACGTAAAATGGTAGCATTGACTAAAATACCGGAATCGAACTCTTGCCTTACAACTTCATCTAATTCCATCTTTGTCACCTCCTTGTTATAGTTCAGGCCTAGTGTGTTCTCATCCAGGGCCGGGCTTAAATCCAATTTCACCGGAGGCAACTGCGCAGTGTCCCCTATTAGAAGTAATTTGCAATGATGACCGGAATATACATATTGCATAAGGTCGTCTAACAACGAACCGTTTTCAAAAAGTTTGGATTCACCAGGAGTATCTGGAATCATAGAAGCTTCGTCAACTATAAATATGGTGTTTTTATGTTTATTGGGTTGTAACACAAACTTTACGCCTCCTCCGCGTTCTTTTTTAGGAAAATATATTTTTTTATGAATGGTGAAAGCCTCTTTACCTGAATAATTAGATATGACTTTAGCCGCTCTACCTGTTGGAGCCATTAAAACAGCACTTTTTTTTGCCTTCCATAAATTTGTAACAATAGTACCCACAATAGTTGTTTTACCAGTACCTGCATAGCCTTTCAGGAGGTAAAGTGCATTTGGTGTTTTACTAAAAATGAATTCGGAAAGTTGCTGAAGGACAATATTTTGCTTCAATGTAGGCTGAAACGGAAATTGCTGTTTTATGAGTGAATAAAATTCGGATGACGTCATTTAAGGTATTAACAAATTAGAAATTATTCAAAGATAGAAATGATTTTTACGTGCTTTGGTTTTTACGATTAAAAAAAAATTGTAGATTTGCGAAAGACCATTAATAAAATTTTAACAAAAGTACTATGACTATAATTATAATTGTTGTTCTTGCAATTCTGCTAACATTTGGCTTAGTTAAGCTGGTAGACAAGTTTATTCCTTCAAAATTTAAGCCCGTTCTAACTGGCGTACTTTGGATATTAATTGCCTATTTGGGATATCAAACATTTCATTCTGTTTACGCTCCCATTCAATTTAATAAAGAAAGAGAAAAAAGATATAAGGTTGTTGTGAATAGCTTAAAAGATATTAGAGATGCACAACTAGCACACAAGCAAGTAACCGGAAAATTTGCTGGTAACTTCGATGCCTTGGTTAAATTTATTGATACTGCACAATTTACATTAACACAACGTCGTGACACCAGTGTTTTAGATGTGGAGATGACCAAACGATTTGGTGGTGTTGAAACCTTTAAACCTATGGTTATTATAGACACTTTAGGATTTGCATCCATTAAAGATTCTTTGTTTAAAGGCTCTGATCGCTATAAAACCATGATGAATGTTCCCGGCGCAAAGAGTGGGGAGAAATTTCAACTTAAATCTGGTTATATTGAACAAAATAACATTCATATACCTGTGTTTGAAGCTTCCGTAAAAAAGGCAGTAATCCTTTATGATCAAGATCCCGATTTATTAATTCAGGAGAATCAGGTCGTTTCGGTGGAAGGTGTTAATGGAGATGCCATAACACTGGGGTCGATGGAAGAGGTGACCACAAAGGGAAATTGGCCTTTATTATATGACACAGAAAAGTAACACCATAACTAAACTAACTAATCAGGAATTGTCCATTCAACTTAGTTTGAGTGGACTTTCTTTTTGTATACTACAAAAAGAGACTAATACCATTTCTACATTAAAAGAGATTGACTTCGATAAAAAGTTAAATCCGCTTGAGGTTCAAGATCAATTAGAACATTTGTTTAATACGGAGTCTACCCTACAGAAAACCTTCTCCAAGGTATACCTTATTCATGAAAACGAACTTTCTGCCTTAGTGCCAAAACCTCTATTCAATGAAGATTGTCTAGCCGATTATTTGAAATTTAATTCTAAAATACTTAAATCCGATTTTATAACATTCGATAATATTGATATCAATGATAGTGTTAATGTTTATGTCCCCTATGTGAACATTAACAACTTTATTTATGAAAAGTTTGGTGCTTTTATCTTTAAACATTTTTCTACGGTTTTAATTCAGCAGATTCTACATATTGAAAAGAATTCGGATACACCAAAACTGTATGCTCACATAACATCGGATCATTTTGAAATTTTAGCCACTGAAAAGGGGAAGCTTATGCTTTATAATACTTTTGAGTTTAACACCAAAGAAGATTTTATTTACTATGTTCTTTTTACTGCCGAACAGTTAAAACTCAATCCTGAAACTTTCAATTTAATCTTTATTGGTGATGTTGTTGAGGACAGCGATTTGTATCAAATAGCCTATAAATATATAAGGCATGTGTCCTTTGGAAAACGGTACGACAACTACAACTATGCTTCAAGTCCGAAATCCGGTTACTCCAATTTTACCATCATAAACAGTTTTTAATGCGTATTATTTCCGGATTATATAAAAGTAGAAAAATCGTAGCTCCTAAAAATCTGCCCGTTCGTCCTACTACAGATATGGCGAAGGAATCCCTGTTTAATATTTTGAACAACAATTTTTATTTTGACGATATTACAGTTTTGGATCTTTTTGCAGGTACAGGGAACATAAGTTATGAGTTTGCTTCCCGAGGCACGGAACAGATAACCTGTGTAGATCAGGATTTTGGATGCATTAGGTTTATAAATCAAACCGCAGATACTTTTAATATGCCCATACAAACCATTAAAAGTGATGTTTTTAAGTTCTTAGAAAAAACAACACTACAAGTTGATGTTATTTTTGCAGACCCTCCTTACAATTTTTCGGATGAGCAATTCGCCAAAATCCCACAGTTAGTTTTCCAAAAGAACCTCTTGAAAGATCATGGAGTGCTCATTGTCGAGCATTCTAAACATACGCATTTATCTCAATTAGATCACTACGGCTATTCTAAAAGTTATGGTGGAAATACCTTTAGTTTCTTTGAAAGAATATAGCCCGCCTACATTTTCTCTTTCATAATTGCCTTTTTTTTAGTATTTTAGAAACCTCCTTAAGAGTCCCAGGCTCTATACATTCTTTTCTCTCGTCTAAAAAAGTTTCTTTTTTTGAAGTTGTTTATGGTTTAATGCGAATTACTAACCTTTAAAACCATAAATAAAATGAAAAACGTTTTTTTATTGACGCTGGCACTATTACTCTGTATGGCCTGCCAAAACCAACCCCAACGCTATTTTCCTGATTCTGCTGAAACGGAAACCCTAAAAGCCGGTATAAAGGCCTATGAAGCCGGGGATTGGGATACCTGGAAAGGACATTTTGCCGATACCGCGAAAATCTATGTGAATTCTACTAAACCACTTACCATCGAAGAAAGAGTGAATACTCTAAAATCAATGACCAGTGCCATGTCTTCATATGGCTTTAATCATGACAAAGAATATGTTGAAATGGTTTTGGATAAAGAAGATGAAACCTGGGTTTACTATTGGTCCGCCCACAAAGGTACCTTTGCTGCGACGAATACAGAGCTAGTTATTCCCGTACACTTGGCAGTTCAATTTGTTGATGGTAAAATTGTGGAGGAACATGTATACTACGATGGCACCGCCATGAATGCAGAGTTCGCAAAAATAGCAGCGGCTGCAGCTGCAGCTGAAGAAGCAGAGTCTTCAGAAGAATAAATTCAAATGACTAATTCAAATAAATAACAACCAAAAATTATGAAAACAATTAAAACAAGTTTTTTACTGGCACTAATGCTATGCTTTACCGTTAATGTCTCTCAAGCACAAAAGTTCTTTCAAATTCATCAGGACAATGTGAAACCATCTAAAATGATGGAATACGAAAAAATCGCCAAAGAATTTAATGAAGCCTGTATTGAACATAATGTGCAAGCAACCTGGTTTACGGCCATGAGTAATGATTTTAGATATTTCTATATTACGCCTATGGAGAAATTTGCTGACTTGGACGAACGCCCTTTTGCAGATATGGCAAAAGCTATGGGCGATAAATTTAGTGATATGTTTGATCGTTTTGACAAATGCTACGATTCGCACGGCACCTATATTATGGCTATGGATGAAAAACTGTCTTATATGCCGGAAGGACAAACCAGTGCGCCGGCCGATGAAAATTATCGCAAATGGTTTTACATGTATTACACGCCCGAAAATGGAGATAAAGTGCGAGAAGGCATGAAAGCTGTAAAAGAGTTATTTGCCAGTAAAGGTTCGAAGGAATACTATAGAGTATATCGAAATGGCTTCGGATCTATGGAAAATTTCTATTTGGTTTCGGTTTCTGCTAAAGACGAAATTGATTCTGCGAAAAGAGGAAAGGCAAATGAAGAAGTTCTTGGTCCGGATCGCTGGGAAACATTTAGCAAGGTTATGAATCATATTTCAAGAATGGAAGAGTATACGGGTAGAATGCGTCCAGATTTGGCATATTCTCCGAAATAATTTTACCAACCCAACCCATTTTAACCCATAAACCCTTCTTAATTTTAAGAAGGGTTTATTTATGGGTAAGTAAATCTATAAGCCGAATTCTGTATCCCGATACATCGGGATCCTTATCATTTATCTGAGTATATTGTTACCAATACACTTTAGCTGCCTACCCTCCAGCATCGAGCGTGCAACCCTCTCCCAATAGTTATTGGGACACTGGTATACATGACATTGCACCATATAGAGTTTACCTGATTTCACTACAGCACTACCTGTACATACTTTCTGTTGCACTTTTCCTAACTTTACAGTTGGTGGCCATTAACCACTATATTGCACTATGGTGTTCGGACTTTCCTCTATTCATTTACATGAACAGCGATAAGGCGATCTACTGAAGTGCAAAAGTACAACTCTTAAATTTCAATATCCAAATTCCTTCATGCCAATTTTAGGACTTCGATTTGAAATACTTATACCCTTTAGTTGTTAATAACTCTATCTAAATTCTGAGTTCTGAATTCTGAATTCTGAAATGAATTTTTAACTTTGTTATTCAATACATTTGCATGGAACATTTTGTTGTATCGGCTAGAAAATATAGACCACAAACGTTTAAGGACGTTGTTGGTCAGCAAGCCATTACAAACACTTTGCTAAATGCTATTGACAATAATCATTTAGCTCAGGCCTTATTATTTACAGGACCCCGAGGTGTTGGCAAAACAACCTGCGCCCGTATTTTAGCAAAAATGATAAATAGTGATGGCTCCGAGACGGGTGACGAGGACTTTGCCTTTAATATCTTTGAACTCGATGCTGCCTCGAATAATTCCGTTGATGACATAAGAAACCTGACTGATCAAGTTAGAATCCCTCCGCAGGTAGGAAAATATAAGGTTTATATTATTGATGAAGTACATATGTTATCGCAGGCCGCTTTTAACGCATTTTTAAAAACCTTAGAAGAACCTCCTAAGCACTGTATTTTTATTTTAGCCACAACAGAGAAGCATAAAATAATTCCAACCATTCTATCACGCTGTCAAATTTTCGATTTTAAACGCATCACTGTAAAAGATGCGAAAGAATATCTTAAGTACATTGCCGACGCACAACAGGTTACGGCAGACGATGATGCATTACATATTATTGCTCAAAAAGCAGATGGTGCCATGCGTGATGCGCTCTCCATTTTTGATCGTGTTGTAAGCTTTTCGGGTAAAAACCTTACCAGACAAGCGGTAACTGAGAATTTAAACGTACTTGACTACGACACTTATTTTAAGAGTACGGACCTTATATTAGAAAATAAGATTCCCGAACTACTCTTGCAGTTTAACAATACCCTTTCAAAGGGGTTTGACGGTCATCATTATATCTCCGGATTAGCCTCGCATTTTAGAGACCTATTGGTGAGTAAAACTGAAGAGACCATTGAATTGCTCGAAGTTGGAGAGCAAACTAAATTGAAATATTTAGAACAATCTAAAAAAGCCTCCCAGGAATTTTTAATGAAGGGTATAAATTTGGCTAACGATTGCGACCTTAAATACAAAACAAGCAAAAACCAACGACTACTCGTTGAGTTATGTTTAATGCAGCTTGCCTCTATCACTTTTGATGGAGAAAAAAAAAATAGCAAACACTTCATAATTCCGCCTTCATACTTTAAAAAAATAGGAATTACCCCTATTGCGGTGAATGTTCCTCAACAACGACCAGTTAAAAAACAGGAAACAGAAGAACAAATACAAACGAAAGAAACGGTTGTAGACTTAAAAAAAACAAAACACTTAGAAGCTCTACAAGTTAAAGAACCTCCGAAGATTGTTTTAAAACAGGAAAGTAAACGCACCTCGGGACTCTCATTAAGCAGCATTAAAGCAAAAAAGGAGCATCTTATCAGACAAATGGATGTTGTTATTGATGAAGAGGACTTGCCAAAAGAACCATTTACCGAAAAAGAACTTATTACCGTTTGGAATGAATTTATTGAAGAACTTCAGAAAAAAGGCAAACACAATTTGGCCTCAATATTATCTATAGATACACCAAGAGTTAAGGGAACTATGGTTTATTTAGAATTTCCGAACGCCACAAATAAGATGGAGTTAGAACGTCAGCAATATGATTTATTGGGACATATTAGAAAATCTTTGAATAACTTTGACATTAGTTTATCGATTAGTGTTAATGAAGAAATGGAAAAGAAATATGCATTTACAGACATGGATAAGTTTGAAAAACTAAATGAAAAAAATCCAAACTTAGATGTTTTAAGAAAAACTTTCGATTTAGATATATAAAATTCTGTATATGAAAAAGTTATCATTTATTATTTTTGTCTTTACGATGACATTTTTTAACTGTGATGGCCGAGATAGAAAACACAAGACCAATGCAGAAATATTAAAAGAAAATAAACTTTTTGATTCTTTTTCTGAAAAGGTAAAATATCTTCCCGAAGCTTATTCAGAGATTTCAACAGATACTATACTCAGTAACGGATATAAAATAAAGATTAGAACATTTTCAAATATGTCACAATCTATATTGGATGAGTTTGTAATAGAAAACATAACTCATAAACTCTATTTTAGAAAACTGCGATCAGAAGTATATATTGAAAAAAATAGCAGGTTGGTTTTTAATAAAGTGATAGACCATGCTTTTTTTGAATCCAATTTAGATCATAATACCTTTAAACTAGATGATCATGTTTTGAACCCTATAGAGGTTGATCAACAAAAATCTATGGAAACCAATAAAGTTGTTCTAACGGCAGCACTTAATATTCCGAGGAAACCTGACAACACTTCTTTGTTTAATATTCTGATAGATGATTTAGGAAACGTTGAACTCAAAAACATTAATTATGCTGGGACTTAAGCTACCTACAGATCCGCGTTGGGTGAATATTGTTGAAAAAAATATTGAAGAAATCCTAACGGACCATGCCTTTTGTGAACAAAAAGCAACAAGTACAGCAATTTCTTTAATCGTTAGTTTTCCTGAATATACAGAGTTAGTTCAAGAAATGACGGCTTTAGTCAAAGAAGAAATTAGTCATTTCAAAATGGTACACGACAAAATTATTGCCCGGGGATGGGTGCTTGGACGTGATAGACGAGATGATTATGTTATAAAACTCCTTAAGTTCTTTCCTAAAGGAGGAAGTAGAACGACTCAATTAGTGCATAGACTCTTATACGCTGCCTTAATTGAAGCTAGAAGCTGTGAGCGGTTCAGATTGCTTTCCGAAGAACTACAGGATAAAGAATTAGCAGACTTTTATCGGAATTTAATGGTAAGTGAGGCCAATCATTACACCATGTTTTTGGGTTTTGCGCGTAAATATGGAAACAAAAAAGAAGTTGACACCAAATGGCAGCAACTTCTTGTATATGAAGCAGAAATTATGTCTGAATTAGGAAAAAAAGAAACCGTTCATGGTTAGAATTTATAACCAACCCCTATTTGAATATTAGAGTTTTTAGCCTCCATATTTAAATGATCATCAAAAATATTAGAGAAACCATAGGTATATCTCAAATCGGCGAACAACACATGAGTTAATTTATACTCAATACCTGCAACACCGGAGTACGCAAAGTTTTTAACGCCATCTTCATACTTATGAACTTTTAATCCAACTTGTGGGCCAGCTCCAATATGAAATTTTTCACTCAATCTAAATCTAAAGAAAATCGGCGCTTGAATATAATCTAAATGCAATGGCTCAGCATTAGCACCCTCTGCTGAAAATTGTATCTCTGGCATTATAGACACTCCTTTAGACAACCCAATATTGGCAAAAAAGCCAATATATATACTGTTTCTGTGCTTATTCGTTGTTGTTGGTGCACTGTCAAAATCTAAATTAGATATCGTATATCCTCCTCTCACACCGTACTTAACGCCTTGAAACACCGATTTTTTTTGAGACTTTGTCTGTGCTCCATCTTTAACTTCAGTAGAATCTGTATCCTGAGAAAATCCATAAAATGAGAAGACAAGCAGAGAGGTTAATAGTAGTACTTTTTTCATAAGTGTAGTATTTAATTGTTTTTATAAGTCTTATGCAATTCACATAATTTAAAAACCGAGAAGTATCGACATTTTAGTTATGTTCATTTCATAATGAATAGGTTTGGGTTAAAACATATAATAATTATATGGAACGAATATATATGATAAAATATAAAAACTTCTATTTTAAAAGGTAAAGTGCATAATTTTACTGTGTATTGCTAGAAACGGTTTCATAATATATGCTTTTAATAATCCCATCGGCCAATCCAATTTTAGGAACATATATGTTTTTAGCACCACTCCACTTCATTGCCGAAAGGTAGATTCGCATGGCAGGAATAATAACATCGGCCCTATCTTGATTCAAGTCTAATTCCGTAATTCTTTCTTCGTAAGAATAGCTTTGAAGCAGATGATAATAAGAACTCAAGTAAAAATATGTTAGGGGCTTACCCGCAGATTTTCCAGATATCTTAAATATTTTATTAATATTTCCACCAGAACCAATAACTTCTATTTTATCAAATCTCTTAGCATGCTTACCAATCCATTCCTGTAAATTTAGCCATTTTTCCTTTTTCACCATATCATTAAGTAAACGAACAGTTCCTATTTTAAAGGATTTAGAAGCGACCTGTTCTCCGCGATCAATGACGGTAAACTCGGTACTTCCACCACCAACATCAACATATAAGTACGTTTTATTTTTATCGATGAATTTATTCAAATCGGTCGCAGCGATAATCGCAGCTTCTTCTTCTCCATCAATGATATCAATGCTAATACCAGATTTCTTTAACACTAAATCGACCACTTCCTTTCCGTTTACAGACTCCCGCATTGCAGATGTAGCACAGGCTTTATACTTGACAACTTTATGAGATTTCATTAACAATCTAAAGGCCAGCATGGTGTCTAAAATTCTTTCGGTATTCTCCTTAGATATTTCGTTTTTTAAAAATACATCTGCACCTAAACGAATAGGCACCCTTACCAACGAATTTTTTTTAAACTGGACAGGTTTTCCTTTTTCTTCTATAATATTTGAAATTAATAATCTCACGGCATTCGATCCAATATCGATAGCAGCATATTTTTTTATTGAAAGCATCCTAATCTTCTAACTTTTTTACATAATAATCATAAATAGCAAACTGCGATCTTACTGGTTGACTATTGTTTTTTCTATATTCATTTTCCTGTGAGGCATTTAATAATCGGGCTTTTACGTTATCATTCCAACAAATGTTAAAGGTTTCTATGATTTCTTGTTTTAAGTCTTCACTATAAATGGGGCAACTTACTTCGACTCTGTTATCTATATTTCTAGTCATCCAATCTGCTGAAGAAATGTATACTTTAGCATTATCATCATTCCCAAAAATATATAGTCTTGAGTGCTCTAAAAATTTATCGACAATACTAATAACCTCAATATTTTCACTCATACCCTCTACGCCCGGAATTAAACAACAAATTCCTCTTACTATCATTTGAATAACAACACCTTCTCTACTAGCCTCATATAACTTATCGATCATTTTATAACTGGAAATACTATTCATTTTCAGTCGAATAAAGCCTATATTGCCGTTTTTCACTTTATCTATCTCTTTATCAATAAGCTTATAGACCGAGCTCTGAGTGTAGTGTGGTGACGTGATTAAGTGTTTGTACCTAAATATTTTATAATTGGTCTGAAAGAAATTAAATATCTTATTAACATCCTTTAATATTCTTTGATCTGCGGTAAACAACGTATGATCGGTATAAATTTTAGCGGTCGATTCGTTAAAATTTCCTGTACTGACAAATCCGTAGCGTTTCATCTTTTTTCCTTCTTCCCTTTCAATGACACACATTTTACTATGCACCTTTAAGCCTTGGACTCCAAAAATCAACTGCACCCCTTCTTTCTCCATTTGCTGTGCGTAATCAATATTTGCCTGTTCATCGAATCGTGCTCGAAGCTCGATCGAAACTGTTACTGTCTTTCCATTAATCGCTGCATTAATCAAAGAACTAGCGATATGGGATATTTCGGCAAGGCGATAAATAGTTATTTTAATGGTCTTAACCATAGGATCTAAAGCAGCCTCCCTTAAGAACTTAACGATATAAGAAAACGTTTGGTAAGGCGCATAAAGTAAGTAATCTTTTTTAGCTATAGCTTCAAATATACTAGCTTCCAGACTAAGTCCTTTAATAGGCAAAGACTCTATCTTATCATATAAAAGGTCTGTTCTTCCCAAACTGGGAAAACCCATATAATCTCTGCGATTATGATAGCGACCTCCAGGAATGATACTATCCGTGTCATCTATCCCCATTTTAGCCATTAAATATTGTAAGGTTTCTTCATCAATCGTTTTGTCATACACAAAACGCACGGGCTCTCCAATTTGTCTATGCTTAACGCTATCCGATATTTTGTCTATAAAACTCTTACTTAAATCACTCTCAAAGTCTAACTCACCATCTCTGGTAATTTTTATCATATGCGCTGAGATACTCTTATAATCAAAGATATTAAAGATGTCTCCCAAGCTATGACGTAATAAATCGTCGATCATGATCAAATAGCTCTTGTTTCCTTGCTTAGGCAATTCTACGAAACGATTTATGGATTTTGGAATTTCTATTAGCGCATACTGTTTCTCATCATTTGAAATCACCATTTTTACTGCTAAATAAGCGGCACTATCTTTTAAATTTGGAAGCTCTACTAAATCATTTAGTATTATGGTAACAAGAGCAGGGCTCACATTTTGCAAGTAATGCTTCTTAATGAAATCATGTTGAGCACTATCAATTTGAGTTTCATCAATAATGTAAATGTTTTCATCTTCTAATGTAGATGTAATATTTTTTAAAACTTCTAAGCTTTCACTTTGCTGTTTAATGACTATTTGCGTAATAATTTCCAGAAGCTCTTTGGCCTTAATACCTCCCAACTGGTTTTTTCCTTCTTTTCCTGCTTCTACAATGCGCTTAACCGTGGCGTATCTAACCTTAAAAAACTCATCCAAATTATTAGAAAAAATCCCTAAAAACCTTAAACGTTCAATTAAAGGAACATTTTCATCTGACGCTTCCTGAAGTACTCTAGCATTAAACTGTAACCAACTTATCTCTCTATTTATATAACTATTATTGTGTTTTTCAGGCTTTGTCATTGAATCATCTAAATTGATAACGTTACAAATATATTCTATTTAGGCTTAATAATCCATCAATTTCAGCCATTAGAAATTTTTATTTATAATTTTAAAAAACTATTGGAAGACACTAATTACCCTTAGTGTTTCAAATCTTTTGGGAATACCGTTCTCAATGTTTTTCCTTGGTTTAAATCTTCCCATGCGTCGATATTGAATTCAATCACAACAACACCACAGGTGGGAACATTTTCAATATAACGATCACCATAAGCATTGGCAAACGAGGTAATAGCATGATTATGTCCAAAGAGCATTAATGTGCTAACATCATCATTACAACGCTTTATCGTTTTAACAAGGTTTTCTCCGGAAAAATCGTATAAATCATAACTAAATTGAACGATGTCTTTCTTAATGTTTAGGTTCTTAATAAACACAGAAGCGGTGCTTCTGGTCCTTACTGCGTCGCTCGCCATAACCAAATCGGGAGCGGATAACGAATCAGCCAAATGATTTGACACCAACTCTACATCTGTTTCTCCTCTATTATTCAAAGGTCTTTGGTGATCAATAACATCGTACTTCCAAGAAGACTTCGCGTGTCTTATCAATATCAATTTTTTCATAAATACTCGATTAAATGCATTTTTTATCGACAAAAAGTTGTTTTTGTCGATAAAATTCAATTTATTTGCTCTATAAAATTAACCAAAATTTAAATAAACAAAGATATTTGAAACAGAAGCATAGTTAAACATCATGAAACTAAAGTGTTAGAAAATAAATCGTAGCCTTGTAATTATGTTATCAATTATGAGCATTTTGAACTTTTCATCGAATTTATAAGTGGTTTACCATATATTTTTGACCAACTAGTTAGATAGTTCTTTTTTTGTTTCACCTATAAAAACCGAAAGTTATGACCCCAAATCTAATTTCACTAATTAATTCAGCATTGTTGTTCAATGCATTTCCCTCACAGTTTTTCCCCTCAAAAAACTTTATTACTATTTATATTGACAATTAACATTAGTCTCTAAACTGTGACCATTGTGGCGCATTGGAGTCTAAAACATATAGTTTTAAAATTAAAAAATAACCATATTGAATCATGAGAAATAAATCGACTTTAACGTTTTGTGCTTTTCTTTTAGCTTGCTGTTTTACTTTACTTACTAATGCGCAACAACAAAATAAAAAGAAGAATAACAATTTCGATTTAGAAATAGTCAAGTATAGTGATAAAACAGATGCCGAGATCGAGCATTTACATTTATTGTCACTTACAAACAATTCTAATAAGCTTGCTAGTTATAAGCTTTCAGGTAAACCATCGGTTAAATGTAAAATGAAGCATAAGAATGTTGTTCGTAAGAGGTTTGGAGATATCGATCCAGATGAGGTTCAAAGTAAAGACGAAAATGCTGGTAAAAAAAGTAAACCAGAATTCTCAATAGACATTTACAAAGAAGATATGAGTCAAAAAATTGATGAGATCTCTTTATCCCCTAAACAATCTATTAATATTTATGCAAAAATTACAAGACTTAGTAATACCGGAGCGGGGCATTGGAAATGTAACAAAGTATCTGCAAAACTGTTAGGTCAAAAAAAAGGAAAGCAAATTAAAAAATCTGTTAAGATTGCATCTTTTATTTCAGACCCGAATAATAAAGGACATTAGAATTAATTTCATGTTATTGAAAGTATTAATTAGTTAATTAAAGGCTTATGAAAATCTTTACCAAATCCATAAACTGTCACAACACAATATTGATAGCACTTCTTTTAATGAGTGCTTTTGCTCAGGCGCAATTAAAAGATCCCTTTAGTCCTCGGTTTAATGAGGCCGTAAATGGAGACTTTACTATTATTGCTAACAATATGGTTTCTACAACAGCTACTAGTAATTATAATGGTGGTAGTAATAATCAAGATTTTGCTAATCTTGTTTATGTCGATATAGATAGTGATGCTACTACTTTCAATTCAAGTAGTGCTAACTTTGTTAATCCAGCACCTGCTACGAGTTGTTTAACGATTAAAAAAGTTCTATTATATTGGGCAGCTTCCGATTTTGAATCTGGAAATACCGATCCCGAGAATCAACCTAATTGGAACTATAATGATATAAAATTAATGCTCCCTTCTGAAAGTGCCTATACCACATATACGGCGGACGAAGTCATATACAGAGGTAGAGATGATAATGGTGACGGCATAACTGATGATCACTTTAGTAACGATCCCTATATCTGTGTAAAAGACGTAACAACTGCTGTTACGGGGTTAACTAACCCGTATGGCACCTACCAGGTAGCTAACGTTGAGGGCAAAATAGGCAACTTATTAGAGCATGGTTTCACATCCAATACAGGAGTTTCTGGTGGATGGCAAATCGTATTTGTTTATGAGAGTCCTACTTTACCAAGAAAAAACATTAGTATCTATGATGGTTATGGACATGTAAGAAATTTATCTGGAGCAAGAGATTACGATATTACTATTAGTGGTTTTCAAACTGTTCCAGCTGGAAATGTTAACGCTAAAGTGATCGTTGGAGCACTGGAAGGTGATAGAAACCTAAGTGGAGATAGATTACAAATTCAAAATACCTCCAATACTTTTGTCGATTTATCAACATCTCCAACCGGACCTATAAGATCCACAGATAACTTTTTCAATAGTAGGATTACCATTGATAATAACAATTTTACAAATAGAACTCCCGCAAGTACAAATACCTTAGGGTATGATGCTGCTGTTTTTCAATTATCAAATCCATCGAATACTATAATTGGCAATAACCAAACCTCGGCAACATTTAGGTTAACATCTAATGTAGAAACTTACGGGGTATTTTTGTTAGGATTTTCAGTTGATGTCTGGTCTCCAGACCTTAGCCCAATTCATCTAACATTGAGCACGCCTCCCGGTGCACAGGATCCTGGTGATACTTTGGGTGCTAGTTTTACAATTCAAAATAAAGGTAATGATGATGCTGAAAGTTTAGAAATTTCTACAACCCTACCACCTCAAGTTACATTAGTAGAACCTATTAGTCCTGCACTTCCAGCCGGAATTACCTATAACTATAACACAGCGTCAAACCTACTCGAATTTTTTGTGGCTGATGGTGTTGCAGTTGCCGGAGGTCCTGCAATCGATGTTGGATTTGATTTACAAATTAAAAACGAATGTTATTTTTTAGAAACAAATTGTGATTTAGATTTTGAATTGCAATTAGAAGCAACTTTTACGGGAGATCAAAACCCTACAAGTCAATCCACTGTAAGTTCAGCTAACCTGGATGCTTGTGGTGTTGGTATTTTGGATCCTGTTGTTGTAAATGTTAATCAACCCGTTATATCTTGGCAAACTGCCACTAATGCATTGGATAGAACTGTTGAATGTGGTGATACAACAGCTTTAAATGATGCTCAAAGTTTAGAACCCGTTACAGATAAATGTAACCTAACAATATCAAAAACTTCTGGTGCGTTTGTAACTGACCCAACCTGTCCTAACGCCGGAACTTATACCAATACCTGGAATTTTACTGACGCCTGTGGTGTTACTATAGCTAATTTTGTTCAGGTAATTACTATACAAGATACAACTGCACCTGTAGTAGCCGGTAGTATTACCGCTTCTGATATCGAAGGATGCGCTGTTAGTGATGCACCTAGTGCAGTAACTACAGTGGCAGATCTGGAAGCTTTAACTGGTAACCTAAC
>CANLXL010000014.1 GCA_947495125.1 uncultured Flaviramulus sp. | reverse complement strand
ATCCTCGCGGATTTTCTATTTGGTTTGTATTTGCTAAATTAGTTGCTTAAACACGCCACTAATCATACAAAACCGTTGTGTGTAATTTGAAGAATGAGACAAACGATAACCAAAAGTGATAAAAATTTAAGGGTTCTGAACAAGTTAATTGTGAACGGATTCTATAATGGATATATCGGAACTAAAAAGTTTGAATTAATGCGGAATCGTTTCCCGAACAATCACAGACTAATCGGAATTGTGAATGACACAGGTAATTACGATTTGAAATTTGACTTTAAGTCACCAATGAATATTTTAGCGAAAGTTTTACTCGGACTTGGAATTCTGATTTCAATAATTTCGCTGATTAAAGGAAATTGGATTTTGCCGATTGTGTTTGTTGTTTTCGGACTGATTATGTTTGCGGATTTTAAACTAAAAGAGAAAAAAGAAATAAATATTTTCACGGATAAACTATTGGAATTCCACAAAACGGAATTTGACTAAAATAAAAAAAATATACACAACACAGTATATGAAAAATTGCTATTTTGTGCTTAATCAATGTTAGTTGCTTTGTTTGCTAGTTTCTGATTTTCCTTTGGAAAATCCTCGCACACAAACACGTAACTTTTCATATACATAACCGTTGTAGTGCATTACAAAACAGAATATAAAGAATGATTTCAGTCTATAAGATAAAACCGAAATTTCAGCAATTATTAATGCCAATTTTAAAAGGACTTCATAAAATCGGAATTTCTGCCAATCAAATTACTATTTCATCAATTTTATTGTCGTTAATTATCGGTGTCTCTTTTTGGTTTGCTGGCAGCAATAAGTATCTATTCCTTGCTCTTCCAATAGGATTATTTATGAGAATGGCTTTAAATGCTCTTGATGGAATGATGGCAAGAACATATAATCAACAAACAAAAAAAGGAGAAATATTAAATGAAATTGGAGATGTTATTTCTGACTTATTTATTTTTTTCCCATTGCTAATTTTTGAAAAAGACAACTTATACCTAATCGTTGCTTTTTTATGTTTGAGTATCGTCAACGAATTTGCGGGCATTCTTGGAAAAGTAGTTTCTAATAATAGACAGTATGATGGCCCTATGGGGAAAAGTGATAGAGCACTTGTCATTGGTTTGTATGGTCTTTTAAGTTTCTTTTCTATTGGATTAGGCAACTACTCATCTTTGATTTTTTCGGGAATCATAATCTTGATTTTGATTAGTACAATAACCCGAATAAAAAAAGCTCTTAAATAGTTATGAAAGAAATATTTCACTTAAGTTTTTTTGAGAACAATGATTTACTAATTGTTGTTTTATTGATTTTCGGTATTTTGACATTTGCTTCGGTTTTATTCTATGTAATTGGAAAAATTAAGCCTAATGCAAATTTAAAAGAACTCAAAGCACGCACTAAATCGTGGTGGTTTATGGCCTCTGTTTTTATATTGGCCACCATTGTTAATACTAATATTTCATACATAGCAATTGCTTTTTTATCGTTTGTTGCATTTAGAGAATTATATTCATTATTAGGTTTTCGAGATTCGGATAGGAGAGCAATATTTTGGGCTTTTATATCTATCCCGATTCAATATTATTTAGCATATATAGGTTGGTACGGAGCGTTTATTATTTTCATTCCAGTTGTTATGTTTTTGATACTTCCTTTACGACTTGTGCTAAAAGGAAATACGGACGGAATTGTAAAATCAATGTCCCTACTTCAATGGACTTTAATGCTAACAGTATTTGGTATAAGTCATATGGCATACTTATTATCATTACCTGAATTAGAAGGATTTAATTCAGGTGGTAGAGGCTTGTTATTATTTCTTGTATTTCTCACTGAAATAAATGATGTAATGCAATTTACTTGGGGAAAGTTATTGGGGAAGTATAAAATTATTCCGAAAATCAGCCCTAATAAAACATGGGAAGGATTTATTGGGGGGTTAATTTCAACAACAATTGTTGGTTACTTTCTTGGTTTTTTAACCCCTCTAACAGATGTTCAAGTTCTTTTTGTAAGCTTTATGATTGCTTTTTCAGGCTTTGTCGGCGACATTGTTATTTCATCAGTTAAAAGAGATATTGGAGTAAAAGATATGGGAAATTCAATCCCTGGGCACGGTGGCGTTTTAGACAGAATTGACTCTCTTGCTTATACAGCACCTGTATTCTTTCATATTGTTTATTATTTAGCTTACTAATGCAAAAAATAACATTAAGAATAATTTATAGTTTCTTCATTCGATGTTTTCTAAAACTCATTGTTGGAGTTAAGTTTGATAATGCAAATTTTCTCCTCAATGAAAAGCAATTCATTATAGTTGCTAACCATAATAGTCATTTAGACACAATGACTTTATTAGCATCATTACCAACTAGCATAATTCAAAAAGTAAAACCAGTTGCTGCTGGAGACCATTTTGGTAAAACTAAATTGAAGGGGAAATTAACCTCGTTTTTTGTTAATGCTCTTTTGATAAAAAGAGGAAGAGATAAGAATAACCCCGAAAATGACCCTATAAATAAAATGCTGAAAGAATTGGACAATGGATATTCTCTAATTTTATTCCCGGAGGGAACAAGAGGAGAACCAGAAAAAGAACAACCACTAAAAAAAGGAATAGGTATACTCCTATCTCAAAGACCTAAAATTAAATTTATCCCTGCATATATGAAAGGAATGGGAAAGGCTATGCCCAAAGGCGATAATTTAATACTTCCGTTTAATTCAACATTAACATACGGAAAACCAACAAAAATAGTAAGCAATGATATTGAAGAAATTGTAAAACAAATAGAACAAAGCTTTAAAGAATTAAAACAAAAAACCGCTAACACTGTATAAAAATCATAGCTACCCTTCGGGATGTCTACGCTTCTTATACTAACCGTTAGCTAACATTTGAAAATGAACAAAACAAGAATATTTTTAATTCTGATTCTAATGACGTTTAGCTGCCAAAGAAACGAGAAATTAAAAATTAATGAAAGTCTATTAAGAGGTAAAACTTTTAATTTAATTGAGAAATCTAAAAATGATACTCTGACTTTTGAATTCAAAGACTCCACGTATTACGTGTTTGAATTTGGCGACGGAAACATCCCTTGGCGTATTTCTCACTATGACAGTTCTAACTTTTTAGTTCTTGACAATAGAGTAATCGGAATTAAACAAGTTAAAGAAAACCAATTTGAATGCACTTATATTGGACTATCAGAGTCCGACTTTGTGATGATTAAAAAAGATAGTCCTTGGAATAAAGACAAACTTTACGGAGAATGGATAGAAGAAAAGTATTTTGGAACAAAACTATCTGATTTACCTCCTGCGCCAAATTCATTAATGGATAGCGTTACAGATTGGCCTCCTTATTATAAAATAACTGAATCAAGCATTACAAACAACCTTTATAAAAAAACGACATCTGAATTAGAAATAAATAATTCAAATGAGTTTCTATTAATGAAATTAATGAATCCATTGACTGATGGAAATGAATATTCTTGGAGAATTAAAAAGCTAAACGATAGCATTATGATAATCGATAGAGAAAGGCAAAAGTACTTCGATTCATATGCTGATATGGAATATAATATCAAACTGATAAAAAAACGTTAGCTTTAATTAGAGTAGAGGGGCGTAAAGGAATCTAAATTTAAAAAAAGTAATTATACGGTTTTGGAAATATATACATCGCAAATTTCCGACAAAGGAACTTCTAAAGCTTGACTTATTTTGAATAAAGTATGAATAGTAGCATTAGTCCTTCCTTGCTCAATTCTTGAAATATTCGTTGTATCAATTCGTGCCTCGATCTTACCGACCAAATCCACCTGTGTTAAACCTTTTTCCAGTCTAATCCTTTTTATGTTCTGACCTACAATTTTTAAAACTTCTGACTTTTTCATACTTGCCATATTTGACAAGTCAAGAAAAGGTTTATATTTGCATATATTAATGTCATATATGACAAGTTTTATGAAAAAACAAGAATTAGATTTTTCAAAATTAGTTGATGATTGTTTTCTGTCTCCTGAGGAATTCGCAGAATATTTGGATAAGGGAATTGAGATGCTGTTTTATATAGAAGAAAATACTTTTGATAGAAAGGATATACAAAACGTTGTTTTCGCTTTAAAAAGAATTAGTGATAGCTTGAGAAAATAAATAACTAAAGCTAACAAGGTTTAAAAATAATGTGTAAGTTTATTTCATGAACATAAGGTCGTGCTTATTTGCTAGCGTCCGATTTTCCTTCTGAAAATCAGTCTTTCTCAAATACGCACTATTCTTATACCAAACGTTGTAAGCAATTTTAACCTGTAGCCATATTTCAGGACGAGACAAAGAGACAGAAATGAATATATTTAAAGCATTATCAGAAGGAAATGGAAGGATTTCAGAGACTAATGTAACTTCGTTTATGAATTATCTTCTTGATAGTGCAAATGAGTTGAATAATTCATTTTTTGTATTGTTTGCAAAGCTAATCGACCAACATCAAGGCAACAGTATACTTTGTGATTCGATAGGAATTACTCAAAAAACAATCAGAGAACAGATTTTAAGTTTTTCAAATAATTTTAGTGTTTCGTCAGAACCTGAATATTCCATAAAAAATTTAGACGAGAGCAAACAGATTCCAGATATCTTACTTCGTATAAATTCAAAATCAACAGAAGAAGATGTTGCATATCTGATTATTGAAAATAAAATAAATAAAAGTGCAATAACGAAAGGACAAATAGAAAAACAGTTTGACTACTTTTCAAAGTCAGAGGATTATGAGGAAGGAAGACCTATTTATTCAGTATTAATTACGCCAGATGAAAAGGTTTTTGATAAACTTTATTCCCAAGCCGTTGAAAAAAATGAAAAGACTGTATGGCTAAAATGGATTAATCATACTGAATTAAATCTTTCTATTGAGGCAATTCTAAGACAATTAATAAAACACGAACAAAATGCTGAAATTGAACCAATAGACCCCAATACCCAATTTATTCTAAAATCTTTCATTGATTACATTGCGACAGAGTTTTCTTTGAAAGAAAATGGAAAGAAAAATTATAGTTATAAGGGATTTAAGGAAATAGGTTTGGCATATGCAACAATTAACAATAGTGACTATTGCATAAAAAGATTTTCAAATAATATGGTCAGACTTTTTGATAAAGATGATAATTTGCTTGAAATTGAAGTGAAACCTATTTTAAGAGAAATTAATAACGTTTATGAATTAGGGATTGAACTTTTTCATTCAACTGGAAAAGCAAAAAATACTCAAATTTTAGGACGAGAAATAATTAATGGATTGAAAAATAACTAAGCACAACATTTTGTATAAGTAATGGCAGAGAAAATGCTAAATATCAAGGTTGGTAGCCCGCTCAAACTGCACAGCGGTTTGACAGGTAAGAAGCCCGAAATCTGCCACTACTCATACAATTTAGCGTTAGGCAACATTTGAGAAATGGGTATTTTCAACTTTAAAACATCAAAAAAAGACATAAGGCAATTTCAATTGAAATTAGCTAAAAAATTGCCCTCAGAATTCTCTGCATATAAGAATATTGTTAACGAACCAACCTCATATTATTCGATTGTATTTAGTTCCAATCCAGAGGGAATTACTGTTATGTATGGTTATTCAAAGGATTTTTATAAAAACTATAAGAGTGAGCAAGAGAAACACTTTAATTTAAGTGGAGTCTTTCTTAAAAGAAAAAAGAGTAGTGAATATGTGGAAATCCCTTTGACTTTCGCTCACGGAAATCTACAACACATTATCGTTGACAATCCTAGTAAATTTCGCAAAAATTATGACTTTAATTCAATCGCCATAAGGAATCTCAAAGCGGAATACATAAAAGTTCAAAAAACTGACCAAAAAACAACAGAAAACATATTAAAATCATTGAGTAAAGAGCAAATTGAACTTTTGGAATTAGATTCTACTTTTGAAATTGAATTTGACGAAAAACTATTCTACACGATTTTGGATATGGAAGATGGAAATTATATTGCGGTAGACAAAAAAGGAAAAGTATATAGACTAAATCACGACCACGAAGAAATGGTTAGACTTATAGCTAACAAACCGACTGATTTCTTTAAAATTTATAGTGGAGAGAAAAGTGAATTGGAACAAATAATGTATGAATAAAAACAAACGCATATGTCAATGACCCAAGTGGCTTTTTTAAAGAAAGCTGATTTACCAACCAAAACGGAAATTGAGAGTAATATTGTAGCCTTCCCTAAAATTGTAGCCTATCCCGTTTTAGGACACCTCTAAATTCGACAAAAATTTGTGGGGATTTATATCCTTGGGTTTGCGCAATATTTATTGATGAAAAATATAGAGGCAATGCCTATAGCTCATTGCTGATTGAAAAGGCAATATCGGACACCAAAAAAGCGGGATTCCGACATTTATACCGGTGTACTAGCCATATCGGATTTTATGAAAAGTATAATTTCGAATATATCGGTCAAGGATATCATCCTTGGGGCGAGGAATCCAGAATTTATGAACTTGAAATAAAATAAAAAAACGCCACACAACAACGGTATAATTCATTGCGGCGGAATTTCCTAAACGGAAATTCTTATCTTGCAATAATGGCTTGGTTATCTCGGGATGTCCTTTCGGACGATTCCCAACGAAACCATAGCCCAACCGTTGGCACTAATTTTTACAGCTGTAACATATAAACTTATATATCGTTTAGTAAGCATCAATCTCTTTTAAAAAAAATATATGACAATTTTAGTAGTAGGTGCAAGTGGGGCAACAGGAAGACAGCTAATCGAACAACTTATAATTCAAGGACATAATGTTAAGGCAGTTGTGAGATCCCCTGAAAAATTACCAGAAGCCTGGAAAAGTAATGAACGTATAAAAATTATTTCTGCAAGTCTTTTAGATTTAAGTGATAAGGAAATGATTGAATTAACTCTTGGTTGCCATTCAATCGCATCATGTCTAGGACATAATATGAATTGGAAAGGAATTTATGGACAACCCAGAAAACTTGTGACAGATGCTGCTCGTAGACTTTGTAATGCTATAGAAGCCAATAAACCAGAAAGCCCAATTAAATATGTTTTAATGAACACTACAGGTAATCGAAATCGTGATTTAAATGAACCTATTTCGTTTGCCCAAAAATGTGTTATTGGACTTTTAAGGCTACTTTTACCTCCTCATATTGATAATGAAAAAGCAGCAGATTATTTACGCACCCAAATTGGAAAAAATAACCAATTTATTGAATGGGCTGCTGTAAGACCAGATGGTTTAATTGATGATGATAAAGTAACCGATTACGAAATACATCCATCTCCAATTAGAAGTGCAATTTTTAATGCTGGAAAAACCAGTCGTATAAATGTTGGTCATTTTATGGCAAGTCTAATTAGTGATAGTGATTTATGGAGTAAATGGAAAGGGCAAATGCCTGTAATATATAATAAGTCGCCTGAAAATTTAAAAGTTTAATTCTCACGGAATAAACCATAGATGAACACATTAATACTAATATGAAAAACAATGAATCGATTAGTTAAATTCCTAGAAAAAAACATTTCAGGAAAAAAAATATTGAGTCTTTTTACACTGACCAATGTTGTTTACTTATTTATGTTGTTTGTAACGATTCCGAAAACAATGCGATTCTCGAACGAAATGAAATTGTTAGATATGTTGCCAACTGGATATAATCGGGACTACGTAAATGAATTATTTAGGACACTTGGTGAACATGGACGTGAAATTTATTTAACCAACCAAATACCTGTGGACATGATTTACCCGCTACTTTTTGGGCTAACTTATTCTTTACTATTAGCATATTTCCTTAAAAAATTAAACAAACTCAAATCTCCTTTTACCTATCTATGCCTGTTACCAATAATTGCAGGAATAGCGGATTATCTAGAAAATATCGGAATAATCACAATGTTGAACAGTTATCCAGACTTGACAGAAACTATAGTTAATGCAACCAATACTTTTTCAGTTATAAAAAGCACTTCAACCAGTATATTTTTTATTGCCTTGATAGTAATCTTTATAATACTTGGAATTAAATTCGTAAAAAAGAAATAAAACTAGTGCTAAGCCGTGTATAGTCAATTGCTTGGGTTTGTGTTACTCCGAAAATCCTTCGGATTTTCCTAAGGTTCGGTTTCCTTTTGCTAAATTAGTTGCGCGAGACTCGCAACTAGCCATACACAAACCGTTAGGCATATTTCAGGACAAGACATTAAAATAAACAAATGAACAGAATATTATACCTTCAGAAAAATCTAATAATCTTTGGAATACCTCTATTGATTATCGGATTGATGATTATTATTGCCAATTCATCAATTTTTGACGAATACCCAAAGAGCCTATCGACTGGAATTACATTTGACTTATTATTGACCGTTCCTATCATCTACTTTATGCTTATCAGAAAAACGAGTATTCCAAAGACAACAGTCGTACCTTTTTTGATTATCGGAATGGTAGTCTGTTCTGTAATACTTCCAACACAAAATCAATATTATCTCGACCTTTTTAAGACTTGGGTATTTCCAGTAGTTGAACTTTCAATAGTGTCTTATGTAATTTACAATGTAAATAAAGCCATAAAGCGGTATAAACTGAACAAAAAAGAAAAAATTGACTTTTTCACAGCATTAAAAAACACTTGCTTTGAAATACTTCCAAAAGGCGCGGTTATTCCTATAGTGACAGAAATTGCAGTTTTTTACTACGGGTTTGTTTACTGGAAAAAAAGAAGACTAAATGAAAATGAATTCTCTTATCACAAAGATAGCGGAACAGTGAGCTTATTTATCGCGATAATATTCATCGTTGCAATAGAAACTGTAGTATTTCATATTCTTCTCGCAAAATGGAGCATTATTGCAGCTTGGATTTTGACTTTTTTGAGTGTTTATTCTGGAATTCAGCTTCTTGGATTCCTAAAATCGATGTATAAAAGACCAATTTCTATCGAAAACAACAAACTGTTTCTTCGATATGGAATTATGAACGAAACGACTATTGATTTAACAAGTATCAACAGCATCGAGATTTCATCAAAAGATATAGAATTGAACAAAGAAACTCGGAAACTATCATTTTTGGGAGAATTGGAAAGCCATAATCTCATTATCAGATTAAAGGAAGAAAACACATTGATTGGACTATATGGAGTTAAACGCAAGTATAAGAATTTAGCATTGCACGTTGACAAGAAAAATGAATTTAAAAACCAAATAAATAACGCCTTACAACAGTAGTGATCGTTGCTCAAGGCACCCAAAACAATAAATTTTAACTCAAAAGCATCTTTTTAAGGGGCTTTTTTTTTATAAACCTGCATTGGTGCTAAATATTAAAAACCATCTGTGACCTTATTTGAAGTGATACGAAGCCTTTTAACCATAAAATAACATGATCCTTTGCTTTGACATCACTTTTTACGGTTTTTGCAATAAATTTCAAGTACTTTTTTGCCATGCATATGTAGCCTATCCCGTTTTGTAGTCTTCCTAAAAAACAGAGCAATATAAAATTCAAATTTTGGGTTAAAATATTAAAAAAGTCTTTGTAGAAAAGATTGAAATGAATTACATTTGCACCTGTCTTCCGATCAGGTAGGCAGGCATTACAAAATGCAAGTTACACGGTGGTTGTAGCTCAGTTGGTTAGAGCATTGGTTTGTGGTACCAAGGGTCGCCGGTTCGAATCCGGTCTTCCACCCAAAAAGCAAAAGCCTTTCAAGAAATTGAAAGGCTTTTTTTGTGATTGATGTTAATTCGCATTAGCTTTTTTCCTGTTTTTTAGCAGGTTCTTGTTCATCTACTTTTACACGTTCGGCTCTATTGGCTAATTCCCAGGCGGTATGAAAAATAAGTTTTGCCCGGGTTTCTAAAAGGTCGTATTCTATTTTATCGGGGGTGTCTGATGGTCTGTGATAATCGGCATGGGTCCCATTAAAATAAAAGATAACCGGAATGTTGTTTTTAGCGAAGTTATAGTGGTCTGAACGGTAGTAAAAACGATTAGGGTCGTTGTCGTCGTTATAGGTATAGTCAAATTCCATATTGAAATACTTTTCATTTACTGCCTCAGAGATATCGTGTAGCTCCTGACTTAATTTATCCGATCCTATTAAGTAAAGATAGTTGCGTTGATTTTCGTGTTTCGGATCAATACGACCAATCATATCAATATTTAAGTTGGCAACCGTATTGGCCAAAGGAAAAACGGGGTCTACATTGGTATAATACTTCGATCCGAAAAGTCCAATTTCTTCACCCGTAACATGTAAAAATAAAATAGAACGCTTAGGGCCATGGCCCTTATCAGCTGCCGCTTTAAAAGCTTCAGCAATTTCGATTATAGCCACTGTACCAGAACCATCATCATCGGCGCCGTTATTGATTTCACCGCTTCCGGATACACCTATATGATCCAAATGAGCAGAAATAACAACAATTTCATCCGGTTTTTCAGAGCCTTTAATATAGGCCAATACATTTTCTGAAGCTTTTGCTCTTCCGTTAAAGTAGTCTTCAGGAATTTCCTGAAAATAATCACCCTCAGAAATTGGAGATGGGATACTATTATTGACATAATGTTCTTTGATAAATTCAATGGCCTTTTTCTGCCCCGGTTCTCCGGTTCTCCGGCCTTCATAATCATCCGATGCATAGATGTAGAGCATGTCCTTTAATTCATCTGCTGTAATAGTTTTTGCATATTCTGCAGGGTCGGCGGCTTTTTTCGTATCGTTCTTATTCTGTGAAGAACCACAAGAGAGCATCAAAGTCACAACCCCTACTAAAAGTATTATTTTTTTCATGAGCTTATCGTTTAGAGTGTTAAGTTAAGTTTATTTTAGAATATCATTGTTAGCATCGGTGGTTAATCGATGTTCCTGATTGGCCAATTGCCATGCTGTCGCAAAAATAAGTCTAGCGCGTTTTTCCAATAATTCGTATTCAATTTTATCTGGAGTATCAGAGGGTTCGTGATAGTCGTTGTGTTCACCGTTAAAATAAAAAATCACAGGAATACCGTGCTTTGCAAAGTTATAATGGTCTGAACGCGAATAATAATGGTTTCTTTCTCCTTGGACATTATATCTGTAATCCAGATAAATTCCGGAATATTTCTCATTCACTTTTTCAGAAATATAATGAAGTTCTTTACTCAATCGGTCTGAACCTATTAAATAAACATAGTTTTTTTTATCAAGGTGCCTGTCATCGACACGTCCGATCATATCGATATTTAGATCGGCTACAGTATCATCTAATGGAAATGCCGGGTGGTTTGTATAATACTCTGAACCTTTTTTACCAATTTCCTCGGCGGTTAGGTGTAGAAATAAAATACTGCGCTTTGGTTCGTGACCATCTTTTTTTGCTTTGTTAAAGGCTTGTGCAATTTCCATAATGGCTACTGTACCGGAGCCATCATCATCGGCACCATTATTAATTTGTCCATTGTCCTCAATGCCGAGGTGGTCTAAATGCGCCGAGATTACAACAACCTCTTCCGGTTTTTCCTCCCCTTTAATAAATGCCAAAACATTTTCTGAAGCTTTTATACCGTTCGAGAAAAAACTCTCGGGAATCACCTGGTAATAGTTGGAACCTCCATAAGGAGAAGCAATGGATTCACTCTGATAATAGGATTTTAAAAATTGGGCGGCTATCTTTTGTCCTTTTTCACCAACCTCCCGTCCTTGGAATTCGTCTGAAGAGAATTTATACAAATGTGTGCTTAATTCCTTAGCCGTAATGGTTTTTGCATAATTAGCAACAAGAGTGGTATCTACTAATTGAATACTGTCCTTAAGGTTTTGGATTTTGGTGGTGTATTTGGTTGTTGCACAGGTACCCAATAAGGCAAATGCTGAGAGTATGCAAAAGGTTTTCATGCGTAAATTTTACCGGTTTAGTCAAATCAGATGTCACTTACAATCAATTATTCTCCGGGCTAAGAAAATGGTTTGTGCTAGTTTCATTTTATTTGCTGTCAAATATACAAATTACAAAGAAATTACTTACCTTCAATATCAATATCTTCAGCCTCAAATTCTTCCAGGTCTAATTCTTCCAATTCTTCAATGGCCTGTTCTTTAGATTCCGCTTCTTTTTTTATTAAAGTATCTGTGTTTCCCAGTTCTACAGTATTAAATATCGCTTTATACGTTGTAATGCCTAAGGCTATTATGGTTAATAAAAAAGAAAACTGAATGATCTTCTTTACTGCTCCCGTCTTTTTTGACAAATAAAATGCGACGAGCCCGAATATTAATGCAGCAATAGCCGGAAAAACGGCCAGATTCGAAACCGGAAGAACCGATAATATAATAGCCAATATGGAAGTGATCATTGCGAATATCGTGAAGGTCTTTTTCATGTCTGATAAAATTTAATGTTTAAGCCCCATGGCCGATTTTATTTTAAGCTCTCCGTTACCAACAGGAATTTTGAATTTTCCGTAAACCGGTATTTTGTTTTCATCGGCAGTTAGCCATAAGAAGTTATTGTTTTTTCCTTCTAATACTTGAGTTTGATTAGAGCCAATAGCTAATTTATAACATTCCTTTTTTCCAATAGCCGTCGAAATCTGTTCTCTTCCAAGATATGTTATTTGCCCTTTAATTTCTTTGGCATCAAATAGTATGGTAAAAGTCTTTTGAGCTCCATGAGACATTTTGGAGTAGTCTAAAATCCTAAGGTTGTATAATGTTGAAACGATATCTTTAGTTCCTGTGCTAATGGTTACCGTTTTATGCACTTCATAATTATTTTTCTTTTTTAATTGTGATTTCGCAGCTTTCGTTTTATGGCTAAAGGTGTATTTCATGTACTTGTAATAGCTTCCTTCATTGATGTCACGTTTATATAAATAGGGAGTCAAACTTTTTGGACTAACATAACTTTCGTACAAGTCTCGAATTTTAAAAAAATCGTCCCATTGGCTGTAGGTAGCCGCCGTACATTTAAGCCTGAGCAGTGTGGCTTTTGATGTTTTTACGGCACTGGTTTCCATAGTAACTTCAGCGAGATCTGTTAGTATTCCGGACATATTATAAGATGCTGTATAGACAAGTTTTTCTCCGGGTGAAATGGCATTGTTCTGTGCCGTTAAACTCATTGTAAATAGAAAAAATAAAAGGACTTTTATACGCATATCAAAGTTCGGATTGATCGATTATAAGCTATCAAATCGCATTAATTGTGCCGAAAATACAATGCTTTACGATATTATGCAATTAAAGCATAACAATTAGTGTTCCTGATAATTGTCATAGTTTTTTTTGAGTTCTCATTATATATTTACTCATTATCAAGTTATTAAAATGATGAAAAACATATTATTACCCACAGATTTTTCTAAAAATTCAATGAATGCTATGGATTATGCGGTGGCATTGTTTAAGGATGTTGAGTGTCATTTTTATATTCTTAATGTGCAAAAAGCCTCATCGTTCATAACTGATGATATGATGGTGGTATCTTCATCTGCAACTATTTACAACACGATCATTGATGCTGCCAAAAGATCGATAGCCAATATTATATCCAAACTGGAATCGAGTAATAATAACAAGCATCATTTTCATTCCGTTGTCGATTATGATAATTTCATCGATTCTATAAATCAGGCTTGCAATGAGTATCACATCGATTTAATTGTAATGGGAACTAAAGGAGCTTCAGGTTTAGATAAAGTCCTTTTTGGAAGCAATACCGTTAGAGTCATTCAACGTAGTGATATGCCGGTTTTAATCATTCCTGATGGGTGTTCCTATCAACCCCTCGATAAGATTGCTTTTTCTACCAATCACTTTACATTATTCGAGGAAGAAAAAATAGATATATTAAAAACCTTGGTGCGTCTATCCCATTCCGAATTAACCATTTTACATGTGGCGGATGAGCATCATATTGCACAGAAACAAGCGATGAATTCAGACTTTTTTAAAACTTGTTTCCCTGAAGCTTCTCATGAATACGTTGATGTGAACTCGAAAGAAATGATTGAATATATTAAGAACTACTTATTAAACCATAATGTTAAAATGTTGGCCATGATTAGTGAGAAGCATTCTTTTTTAGAGCGATTGTTTATCAGGCACCCGGTTGAAACCTTTGCCTTTAATATTAAACTACCGTTTTTGGTGATGCATAGTTTAAAATCACCAAATTAGTGTTTTATGAATTTCTTTTTTACAAAGTTGTAACATTTATTTTGATTCCACGTCTTATAAGTATCAAGTAATAATAATAATGATCATGAGACAAGATAATCAACTTTTAGTCATAACACATTTAAGTCAGCTTATTGTTTTAATAACCGGATTTGGGAGTTTAATATTACCATTGATCCTTTGGTTAACACAAAAAGAAAAGGTGTATCAAATGGACTCACATGGCAAGAATATAGTGAATTTTCAGCTTAGTTTAATTGTGTACTTTTTGCTGTGTATCCCTTTAATTTTATTGTTCGGTTTAGGCCTGTTAGGCTTTGTAGTTTTAGGACTTATATCTATAATATTTCCCATAATTAATGCGATCAAAGCAAGTCATGGCGAAGTACCAAAATATCCTTTATCTCTTAATTTTATTAGTTAGTTATGTTAGTATGAGATAAATAAAACGCTCACCATTTGGTGAGCGTTTTTAATATGTAAAAGTATTGATTGTGTTTAACTATTTAGCATCACCGGCATCACCAGCATGGTAATGTGTTCTCCTTCATCCAGACCGTCGATGGGGGTTAAAATTCCAGCTCTGTTAGGCATACTCATTTCCAATTGTACTTCATCGGAACTCAGATTGTTTAGCATTTCTGTTAAGAAGCGTGAATTAAATCCAATTTGCATATCATCGCCCTGGTAATCACAAGTTAAGCGTTCTTCAGCTTTATTGCTATAGTCAATATCTTCGGCCGAAATGTTAAGTTCGGCGCCTGCAATTTTTAAACGAATTTGATGTGTGGTCTTATTGGAAAAAATACTAACACGACGTACAGAATTTAAAAATTGTGTTCTGTCTATGGATAGTTTATTTGGGTTTTCTTTTGGAATTACGGCTTCATAATTGGGATACTTGCCATCTATTAAACGGCAAATTAATACAGAATTTTCAAAAGTGAATTTGGCATTCGATTCATTATATTCAATAGATACGTCTTCATCACTGGCAGCTAAAATACCCTTTAAAAGATTTAAAGGTTTTTTAGGCATGATAAATTCAGCAACCTGATTTGCTTTTACATCTTCTCTGGTGTATTTTACAAGTTTATGGGCATCAGTCGCTACAAAGGTTAAACCTTCTGTTGAAAATTGAAAAAACACGCCGCTCATTACCGGACGGAGATCGTCATTTCCCGCAGCAAAAATTGTTTTACTAATGGCGGTTGCCAGAATATCTCCGGTGATGACCGTTTTACTCGGATCTTCCAAAGCTACAGCTTTTGGAAACTCATTACCATCAGCATAGGCTAATGCATATTTACCATGATTAGAACTGATCTCTACAGTATTATTTTCTTCTACAACAAAGGTTAAAGGTTGTTCCGGAAATGTTTTTAAAGTATCTAAGAGCAATCGCGCCGGAATGGCCACACTACCAGTACTATCACTTTCTACATCTAAAGACGATGCCATAGTCGTTTCTAGGTCACTGGCAGAAACAGTAAGTTTGTTTTGGTCTAATTCAAATAAAAAATTATCTAAAATAGGTAAGGTGTTCGAGCTGTTAATAACGCCACCTAAAACTTGTAATTGTTTCAATAAATAGGTACTTGATACTATAAATTTCATGTGTTTATTTTATTGTTTTTGATACTCATACTTAGACTGCACTTAAAACAGGTTGAAACATCATGTCATAATTCTTAGAGCGATTAAGAAATCAGGAATAGGTGCTTCATTTAAATATAGTACGTTTAAATTTTGAATAAAGTTACCTACAAATATATTCTATACTGATTAATATAGGAAACAAACTTATTAACATTTAGGAAGTGTATTTCTTCCTCCTAATGAAATTAAAAATAAAACCGAAAAGACCCAGTAAAACCAGTGGGAGTACTATGTTTATAAGCTGCCATTTCGTTTTTTGTGAGGCAACTTTTTGATGATCTAAAAAAGCCACTGCAATTTCTTTTGATCGAATGTTTATAAGTCCGTTGTTGTCCAGCAAATAATTAACGGCATTAAGTAAAAATTCTTTATTACCTCCATAAAAAGTCTTGGTTAAAGCATCATATCCTAATTCACGAGGTCCATTTCTCCCTACAGAATTTTTTATAAGATCCCCATCGGCAACAACGATCATTTTGGTATGTCGACTTTTGTTTTTGTCGTTTGCAGGTTTAAAAGGTTTAATTCTATTTGAGAATGCGGAATTGAATTCACCCTCCAGCAATACTGCTAAATTTTGCGGACCTTTATTAAAGGATTTCGGGTCTTGTTCCCGGGTTACAATGTCCAGACTTATTTCTCTTGGAGTGCCTTCTAATTTACTTAATGGTGCGCTTTTTAAAAGAATGGTCTTTTTAATATTGTTTTTAAGGGTGTCTATTTGATTGGCAAAATCAAACCTGATCAAATCTAAGTTGGTAGTAATGGGATGATTGTCCAGTCCGGTCACTAATGGCGAATAAGGCCATCGTAGATTTTGCAATTGGACATTACTACCTTCACCCAATTCCAACGAAATAGGGGCAGAGTAGGGCGTGCTTATAATTAAAGGGTTAATACGAATGCCATAATTAAAGAAGAAATCTGTTAAATTTAAATCTCTTGTGACTGCAAAATTCTTACCTGAAGCATTTCTTAAACTATCTTTTTCCATAACAACAGCATCAATAAGCCATAAACTTTTTCCACCATTCATCGTGTATTGGTCCAACACTAACTTTTCATTTTCACTAAAAGCTTCGGTAGGTTTTGCTGAAATTATTAAGTCGAAGTCATTAAGTTGATCCAATGTTTTTTGAGGATTTCCTGAAACACTATCTAGGGTAAATGGAGCGATAAAATAATATTCCCCAAGGGTTTTGGCGAAATCAACAATATACTTGTCCTCCAATTGCCGGTTGCCCTTTAAGAAGGCGATTTTTTTACTTTTGGTCGTTGTTAGTTTACTAAAACCGTCTGCAAATGCATATTCCAAATGCCGAACAGAATTTGAAACGATGTCTTGTTGTGTAGCACCTATTTTATTTTTAACCAATGCTATGGTCACCGTAGCATCATTATAACTTGCCAATGCCCATGGGAAGAAAATAGACCGAGAAGCCTTTCCGTTTTCCTGAACATTCAACTCCATTGGGGTTAGACCTCGTTCTGTGAGTTGCTGAATGTTTCGATCTCGGGTAGCCTCATCTTCAAGTGGATTGATAAAGTTGAAACGGATTTGATTATTTTCTGCTGAAAACTCTTCAAGTACTTGTTTCGTTTCTTTTTGAAGTCGCCGGAATTCTGAAGGAAAATCGTTTCCGGTTAAAAATACATCAACAATAATGGGAGATTCTATATCCTTTATAATGTTTATGGAAGCATCGCTCAAGGTGTACCTATGGTCTTCAGTTAAATCAAAACGCTTATGGAATGATGTTGTGAATATGTTTAAAATAATCAGCCCTATAGGTAGAACCAAAATATGCAGCAGTTCTTTGCCTTTAAAGGAAGTTGTTTTAATTCCTCTTACCGTTAAAACAATAAATAACAATGTAATACTTAAAAAGTATAAAATATCCTGTGTATCGATTACGCCCCGACTCATACTGTTATAATGCGTACTCATGCCTAATTGTTCTATGAATGCATTCGAAGTGAATTCTGCAATACCTTCAAAACCGATGTAAAATACCAAACAGAGAAAAACAGAGCTTATAAAAGCTACAATTTGATTATCTGAAATTGTGGACGCAAAAACACCTATGGCGGTGTAAGATGCTATTAAAAACAATAAACCAAAATATGATCCTAGAATACTACCGACATCTAAATTCCCGAGCGGACTGCCTAATTGATAAATAGTGAGAATGTAAAACAGTGTGGGTAAAAGCGCCATGATAATTAAAATAAGCGCACCAAAATATTTTCCTAAGACAATATGTGCTTGCGAAACGGGTTTCGTGAGTAGTAGTTCTAAGGTGCCTTGTTTTTTTTCATCAGAAAAACTCCGCATGGTCACCGCAGGAATCAAGAATATTAAAATCCAGGGTGCTAATAAGAAAAATGACGATAAATCTGCAAAGCCATAATCAAGGATGTTGAATTCGCCTTTAAAAAGCCATAAGAATAATCCGTTTAACAATAGAAATATTGCTATTACTAAATAGCCAATTGGCGATGCAAAAAATGAGTTTATTTCTTTTTTAAGAATTGCTAGCATTCTTGATGTTTATGAGATGATTTGTTTCCTTGTTTTGCCACGAATTCACGAATATATAATTTTTTTTATTGTTGATTGAATACTGCGACTGCTTACTTAATCGATTCAACTTTATCCACACTCCAGGCTTCAGGTTTTACATTAAATAAAGGTTTTGTTTTTGCCCAGACGCTTTTAAAAAGATCTGATTGTCTGTAGGTTTCTAAATCTGTTTCACAACTCCAATGGCTATATGTGAAAAACACATTGGAGGCTTTTTTGTCTCTATATAATTCTAGAAATTTACAACCCTCAAAATTTCTTATTTTTGATTTGTTTTCATTGAAATTGTTAAGAAATTCCGCAACTTTATTTTCGTGAAACCCCATTTTTACAATTCTTATTACCATCTATTCAAAGTTTAATTAAAAGTCATCGTTACCTTTAGGTAGAACCGCAGATGCACTAAAATTAACAGTAATAGTATCCATAATACCAAGCCCCATTAAGCTGGAGGCACTGCCTACCGTAGTACTATTACTTTTATATAGCGCAATCTCTAAAAAGTTTCCTGAGTTGAATACGACAAGGCCCCGGCCTTCATCATTTCGTTTTTCCTCCGGAGTTTCAAAGTTTACAATGTCACTATATTTATTAAATATGGTTTTGAATTTATAGTTCCGGGCAGAAACCTCAAAAGCGCGCCCTTTTTGAATCGTTTCGAAAAAACCACGTTTGATGTTCGTCACGACATTTCCATAGTTGTCTATATAAATAATACTGCCAATAATTTGAGTTTTGTCATCATTAACATATGGCGTGATGTTTTTAATAGGTTTTATAGTGTTAATGGTTTTACCAATAACCTCCAAAGTGCCTCCACGGGCGATATGACAAGCCACTTTAACGAATACGTCCAAAACAGGGAAACTGGTTTGTATTTTATCATGGATATTAATTTCAACAATTTTCTCAGGTGCAATCTCAGAGCAAATCATACTCATAATACCATTGTTGGCACAAATAAAAAAATGATCGTCCAGTTTTAAGGCGATATGTTTATTCTCAGGGTTTATTTCCGCATCAATACCGATAATGTGAATGGTGCCCTTTGGAAAACTGCTATATGCGTTTTGAATAATGTATGCTGCTTCCGGAATACTGAATGGTGAAACAGAATGTGAGATATCAACAATTTTTACTTCAGGTAACTCACTGTAAATAGCCCCTTTTGTCGCACCGGCAAAGTGATCTTTCTCTCCAAAATCTGTTGTTAAAGTTATGATCGCCATGGGCAAAATTGTTGATATGTTTTTAGCATTAGGTTACTCAAATTTATGTATTTTTGAGTTTTAACAAACCTACATAAATTTTTCGTTTTCGTTTTTATGTTTTACACGAAAAATAGGGTAGCATTTAAAGCTTTTTTTATTTAACGAATGAGCTGAAACAGATTTAATAAAACAAAATTTACGCCTTTGAACGAAATTGTTATCGAACTTGAAGAGATTACTCCAAAAGAGTTTTTTGGAGCACAAAACACAAATATAGAACTCCTAAAAAAGTATTTTCCGAAATTAAAAATTGTAGCCCGAGGTAATAAGATAAAAGCTTTTGGCGATGAAGAGCTGTTGGAAGAGTTTGATCGCCGAATTACTATGCTTTTAAAGCATTTTGCCAAGTATAATAAATTGGATGAAAATGTTATCGAGCGCGTCTTGACAAGTCAGAGCAGTGATGACTATACAACCTCGCAAAAAAGCGGTGAAGTTATTGTACATGGTGTTGGTGGAAAACTAATTAAGGCACAAACGGCGAACCAACGTAAGTTGGTGGAAAGCATGCGTAAGAATGACATGGTTTTTGCAATTGGTCCGGCTGGAACAGGGAAGACTTATACAGGCGTAGCTTTAGCAGTTCAGGCTTTAAAGAACAAGGAGGTTCGACGCATTATTCTTACGCGTCCTGCGGTTGAGGCTGGCGAAAATTTAGGATTTTTACCGGGCGACTTAAAAGAGAAGTTAGATCCGTATATGCAACCCCTATACGATGCTTTACGAGATATGATACCCGCCGAGAAATTAGAAAGCTATATAGAAAATGGGACTATTCAAATTGCTCCATTAGCGTTTATGAGAGGGCGTACCTTAGATAATGCTTTTGTGATTTTAGATGAAGGGCAAAACACCACGCACAACCAAATGAAAATGTTTTTGACCCGTATGGGGAAAAACGCCAAGTTTTTATTAACGGGAGATCCCGGGCAAATAGATTTACCAAGGCGTACCATATCCGGTTTAAAAGAAGCTTTACTCATTTTGAAAAATGTTGATGGCGTGGGTATTATATTTTTGGATGATAAAGATGTGATTCGCCATAAGTTGGTTAAAAAGGTTATTGCGGCATATAAGAGTATAGAGAATAGGGAGTAATCAGTTTACAATGTTCAGTAACAGTTTGCAGCTTTCAAAAGAATACAAATCAGAGTCGTACGGTCGCACTGAGCTTGTCGAAGTGCCTCAACAAACAAAAACAAACCAACTCATAAACCATAATCATGAGTAACACCATAATAGACAGTAATTTTAATTTTCCTAATCAGAAAAGCGTTTATAAAGGAAAAGTTAGGGAAGTATATAACATTAACGATGATGTTTTAGTCATGATCGCCACTGATCGCTTATCGGCTTTTGATGTGGTCATGCCAAAGGGAATTCCTTATAAAGGGCAAATCTTAAATCAGATTGCTACAAAAATGATGGCAGCAACAGAAGATTTGGTGCCTAATTGGTTGTTAGTCACACCGGATCCAAATGTGGCCATAGGACATTTATGTGAACCTTTTAAAGTGGAGATGGTAATTCGGGGGTATATGTCGGGTCATGCTGCTCGGGAGTATAAAGCAGGAAAACGCATGCTTTGTGGTGTGCCTATGCCCGAGGGAATGAAGGAAAATGATGCCTTTCCTGAACCCATTATTACACCTGCCACAAAAGCGGAAATGGGAGATCATGATGAAGATATTTCCAGAGAAGATATTTTAAAACGCGGTATCGTTTCAGAAGAGGATTATGTCATTCTTGAAGATTATACACGAAAATTGTTTCAACGAGGCTCGGAAATAGCAGCAAACCGAGGCCTGATTCTTGTAGATACCAAGTATGAATTTGGTAAAACCAAAGACGGTAAAATTGTATTGATCGATGAGATTCATACTCCGGATTCCTCACGTTATTTTTATGCAGATGGTTATCAGGAACGCCAGGATCGAGGGGAAGCACAAAAGCAACTTTCTAAAGAATTTGTACGCCAATGGCTAATTTCTAATGGGTTTCAGGGTTTAGAAGGACAAACCGTTCCGGAGATGAGTGATGCTTATATTGAAACAGTTTCAGAGCGTTATATCGAGCTATATGAAAACATTACAGGAGAATCATTTGTAAAAAGCGATGTTTCGAATATTCAAGAGCGTATTGAACGGAATGTTTTGGGGTATTTAGAGTAGTATTCATAGTATAAAGTCATACTTGAGAGTTTTGCGTGCGGTTGATATGACTGCGATTTTGAGGAATTTAAGCTTTAATTAGTTTTAATGCGAAATCAAAAGATTATAGTATTCACAAAAAAATCAACAATAGTACTGATATGTTCCATTTATAAATGCTTTTTCCATCGCTTTATAGCAGCTTCATTCTCTTCAATTTCAAAATGAAACTCAGGATTACTTTTACTAACCTCTAAAGCTTCTTTAGCAACCTCTATGGCTTCTTTATAATGACCTGCTTTGGCTAGTATTTGAGACTTTAACATCCATGGTGCCGGATTTGGTGCTTTTAATCCTATGGCCTTGTCCAAGTATTCAATGGCTTTAGTATCATCTTTTTTTATTTGGTGGTAGTAATGTCCTGCAGCAGAAAAAGTATACCAATAAGCACTTATGGCTTTTGAAGCTTTTTCAAATTCTTTGATAGTGATAGTGTTCGTATCCACCTGTATGGGAATTTTGACTAGCGTATTTTCCCAGCGCAGCTCCAAGATCCCGGAAGATAATTCGACCTCAGAAAACATGATGGTGAACATCTCAAAAAAAGATGAAGTTTCAGCTTTCACTGCTATTCTTATGGCATCTTTGTTCTGAGCATAGTTGTAAGCTCCAAATTGGTTATGATCAGTATTCAGAATAATGGTCCAAAGTTCTTCATTAGGGATGCTAAGTAGGGCATAGGTTCCGGCTTTGATTTTCTTTCCGCCAAATACGACATCGTGCTCGAACGTAATATTGGTAGATTCATTGGCTCCTGTACGCCAAACAGTTTTGTAGGGCACCAAAGCTCCAAAGACAACTCTGCCTTTTGTTTTTGGTCGGCTATAGTTTACGTCAATTTTGGTGACCCCGATAGTTTGACTAATGGAAGCCTTAGGGCTGGGTCTTGGCATATCGGCAATCTGGCCATAAGTCGTTTGTGTCCCTATACTAAATACGAAAAGAAATAATATGCCGAATAGGATATTTTGATGCGTTTTGGTTTTCATCTTGCTTGGTGTTAAACTGAAAAATAGTACTATGCGTATTCTCAAAAGTAATTAAAACAATACACTCACACACATCATATCAACAAGTTCTTAAAAATTAGTTAATTAACAGTTTATTGATAACCTTTAACAAAACCATAACACCTGTGTGCTTTATTTGTAGATACCTTGAGGTACAAACTAAAACAGACTAATTATGAATCGTTACAAGCTAACTACATTTTGTATGTGCTTATTGCTAACCTTCAGCATAAGTTCATCCGCTCAATTAAATACGCCGAGAGGTAGTCAACAAGCTACCATAATGCAGCGTATTGGAATTTCAGATGTTTCAATCACCTATTCAAGACCCAGCGTTAAAGGGCGTGAAATTTGGGGCAAACTGGTGCCTTATGGTATGAATTACTTAGGATTTGGAACTTCTCAAGCTGCACCCTGGCGTGCCGGAGCTGATGAAAATACGACCATTACATTTTCGCATGATGCCGAAGTGGAAGGGAAACCTATAAAAGCGGGAACTTATGGTTTTCATATTGAGGTCAAGCCCGATAATAAAGCCACTATTATCTTATCTCATGATGCCAATTCCTGGGGAAGTTATTTTTATGATGAATCCAAAGATGCTTTAAGAGCCGATATTGAAACAACGACAGCACCACACCATGAATTGTTGACTTTTGAGTTTAATGATGTTAAGCCAAGCTCGGCAACGGCTTCTCTGATTTGGGAGAAAAAGGCATTTCCTTTTAAAATAGCGTTTGCTGTATCTGATATTGTTTTGAATGATTTCAGAGGTAAATCCACCGGTAGTTTAGGATTTCAAAGGCAGAATTGGGAGCGTATGGCGCAGTTTTCATTGAATAATGGCGGTGATTTGAATGAAGCCTTGGGCTGGATAAATGGTGCTATCGCCGGTAATTTTTATAGTCAGAAGACATTTCAGAATTTAGCCATTAAAGGTCAGATATTAAATAAATTGGGTAAAGCAAATGAATATAAGGCTTTAATGAATGAAGCCGCTAGTCTGGCTAATACAGCACAATTGAATGCTTTAGGCTATCAAATGCTAAACGCCAAAGATTATGGGAATGCTCTTAAATTTTTCAAGCTCAATGTAGCTAATAATCCTAAGAATCCGAATTGCTATGATAGTTTGGGTGAGGCTTATAAAACAATGGGTGATAAAAAGAATGCAATTAAGAACCTTAAAAAAGCGTTATCATTAAATCCGCCGGCAAATGTTAAAGCCAATTCGGAAAAATTATTGGGAGAATTAAACGCACTCTAAAATATTTCATCAATCAAAAAAAACAATCATCAATCAAACCACTATCAGTAATGAAAGCTCAATCCTCCTAATATTGTAAGGAGATTGGGCTTTTTTTAGCTTATTGTTTTACATTTTCTGTCGTCGGTCATCAACCTATTTTCTAAGAAATGTAGTTCCAAATATTTTTAAACTTGCTTAATTGCCTATAGGTGTTAAGGAATGCTGAATTTTCAGGTTTGGATAAGGCCGGATCGTGATTGAGGATTTCTTTGGCATAGTATCGCGCATTTTGAAGAATATCACTATCCCTTATAATATCCGCTATTTTAAGATTGAGAACACCGCTTTGCTGAGTGCCCATAATATCTCCTGGGCCTCGTAAACGCAGGTCTACTTCAGCAATTTCAAAACCATCGTTGGTGCTTACCATGGTTTCGAGTCGGGTCTTGCTATCATTGCTTAATTTGTGCCCGGTCATGAGGATGCAATAACTCTGTTCGGCACCACGGCCAACACGTCCTCTTAATTGATGCAGCTGAGATAAACCGAAACGTTCCGCACTTTCAATAATCATCACAGAGGCATTAGGGACATTAACACCAACTTCTATGACGGTTGTTGCCACCATGATCTGAGTTTCTCCTTTTATAAAGCGCTGCATTTCATAATCTTTATCGGCAGGTTTCATTTTACCATGAACAATGGAGATTTGATAATCGGGTAAAGGGAAATCTCTGGAAATACTTTCGTAGCCATCCATCAAATCTTTATAATCCATTTTTTCGCTTTCCTGAATTAATGGATAAACAATATAAATTTGTCTGCCTTTAGAAATTTCATCACGAATAAACTTAAAAACATTCAGCCTGTTTTTGTCGTATCTGTGAACCGTTTTTATCGACTTTCTTCCCGGAGGTAATTCGTCAATAATCGAAATATCCAAATCGCCATAAACAGACATCGCCAGAGTTCTTGGAATTGGTGTAGCCGTCATTACTAAAACATGAGGAGGAGACATGTTTTTTCTCCATAATTTACTGCGTTGTGCAACTCCAAATCGATGCTGTTCGTCTATAATGGCTAGTCCTAAATTTTTAAATTTTACCTTATCTTCAAGTAGGGCATGGGTGCCAATTAGTATCTGTAAGTCACCATTTTCCAGAGCTTCATGAATTTTTCTTCTTTCTAAAGTTTTAGTTGAACCTGTGAGTATTTTAATACTGATATTCAGTTCGTTACACAACTTGTGTAATCCATTATAGTGCTGGACTGACAAAATTTCAGTCGGAGCCATTAAACAGGCTTGGAAACCGTTGTCAAGTGCTATTAACATTGACATTAGGGCAACTATGGTCTTTCCTGATCCTACATCGCCTTGTAAAAGGCGATTCATTTGTGCATTACTTCCTAAATCGTGCCTGATTTCTTTCAATACACGTTTTTGCGCGTTGGTTAATTCGAAGGGCAAATGGTCTTTAAAAAACGTGTTGAAATAGTGACCTACTTTTTCAAATGGGTAGCCTTTAATTTTGGATTTATGAATGCGATTTTTTAAAATTAATTGTAATTGTATATAGAATAATTCTTCAAATTTTAAACGAAATTGAGCTTTGGAAAGCAGGGTTTGGTTCTTCGGAAAATGAACATTAAGCAAGGCTTCTTTTTTGGAGATTAGTTGCAATTTATCGCATAAATTTTCAGATAAGGTCTCGGTAAACTTTCCTTTGGAATCTAAAAACAATTGTTGCATGATTTTACTGACCACACGATTACTGATACCCTTATTGGATAGCTTTTCTGTTGACGGATAAATGGGGTACATTCCGGAACTTAAATTTTTTTTATGATCTTCCAGGGGTTCTAAATCAGGATGTGCCATATTAAATTTACCACTAAACCAATTGGTTTTGCCAAAGGCGACATAGGGCTTATTAAGTTTTAGGTTTTCTCGAATCCATTTTTGACCTCTAAACCAAACCAGCTCCATGGTTCCAACATCATCTTGGAACGTCGCTACCAATCGCTTGCCTCTTTTTTGAGCAACTTCTTTAAATCCAGTAATTTTGCCAATCACCTGAACGTCCGCACTATGACGTTGTAATTGGTTGGTTTTGTAATATTGGGTTCTATCTATGTAACGGTTAGGAAATAAATTGATTAAATCCTGATATGTATGAATGCCAAGCTCTTTGCGTAGTAAATCTGCACGATTTGGACCTACGCCTTTTAAATAATCTATAGGTGTTTGAAGATTGAAAGACATAAAAGCGAATTTAAGTTATTTAGGTTAAGATTAAAAGTGCTATTTTGGTCTAATCCTTGTTATGTTTTAGATATGAAATATTTATTTTCTATTTTCTTTTTTCTTTTTAACGTCCTTGGATTTTCTCAACAAACCGAATACGTTGATTTTAAAACAGCTAAATCGAATATTGTGATAAAACCCCGGGAGAAATTGGTAAAAGGGAGTATGACCTTTGAATTTGAAATTTTAAATGATGTTGATTCCGTGTTTATTGACGCCAGACGTATGTCTTTTTCTGATATTCGGTTAAACGGCTTGGGTACACATGCAGATGTGGCCTATGTGGATGTCGAATTCCGTAACGATTCGAGTAAGCTCTCGATTTATAATAAGTTTAAAAAGGACGAGATTTATGAATTAACGTTTAATTATGCTGCGCATCCCCAAAAAGCTATGTATTTTATTGGTTGGGATGAGTCTTTTTCAGGCTCGGGACAGGTCTGGACTCAGGGACAGGGGAAGTATACGAGCCATTGGTTGCCTTCTGTCGACGATATGAATGATAAAATTGAGTTCGATCTAACCGTCACCTTCGATAAAGCTTATGAGGTCGTTGCAAATGGGAGTTTAACGAGTAAAAAGATTGGCGAGTCTACCGTTACATGGCAATATGATATGCAAAAACCGATGTCAAGCTATTTGGTGGCTTTGGCTATTGGCAGATATGATAAAAAAGTAGAACTCTCCGAAAGCCGTGTGCCTTTGGAAATGTACTATTATCCTGAAGACTCTTTAAAATTTGAGCCTACATATCGCTATACGACACAAATATTTGATTTTTTGGAAAATGAAATTGGTGTGCCGTATCCTTGGCAGAATTATAAAATGGTTCCTGTAAAAGATTTTTTATACGCCGGGATGGAGAATACAAGTCTTAATATTTATTCTGATAGTTTCGTGGTGGACTCTATAGCTTTTGTTGATAAAAATTTTGTAAATATTAATGCTCACGAATTAGCCCATCAGTGGTTTGGGGATTTGGTAACCGAAACCTCGGGTGTCCATCATTGGTTACAGGAAGGTTTTGCTACCTATTATGCTTTATTGGCTGAAAAGGAGGTTTTTGGAGAGGACCATTATTATTGGCAATTATATGAATATGCTCAGGAGTTATTAGATCAGGATAGAAGAGGGGGGAGCACCTCTCTTTTGGACCCGAAATCGAGCAGCACTACTTTTTATATAAAAGGTTGTTTGGTATTATATATGCTAAGAGATAAGGTTGGGGATGAGGCTTTTAAGGAAGGGATTAGAAGTTATCTTCAAAAACATAAATTTGAAAATGTTGAGACCGATGATTTTATAAAAGAGATTGAAAAAGCTTCGAATAAAGATTTGAGCGAATTTGTGGAAGAATGGTTGATTGCGGCTGACTTTGATTACAATAAAGTTGAAAAAAAATTATATTCAAAATCGACGTTCATAAAACAATATATACAAGTAGACTGTGAAAATTACACGTCTAAATGCAAAGATTATTTAAGTTCCTGGATTTCTGATAAAGCTAAAATAAAAGTTATCGGTCAAATACCAGATAGGATAACAAAAGAGGATTATAAAAACAGTATAAAAGTGCGTCAGGCTATTGCGCAATCCGCACAAAAAATTCCATTAGAATTAAAAGCGGAGTACGAAACGTTGTTGGATGATAAATCATATTTAACCCTTGAAGCTGCTTTGTTTTCTTTATGGAATAGTTTTCCTAATGATCAAAATAAATATTTGAATAAAACCAAAGGTGTTGAAGGTTTTGGTGACAAAAATATCAGGATACTTTGGTTAACATTGGCATTAATAAGTGATGATTTTGAGCCCGAAAATGAAGAACGTTATTTTAGTGAGTTAGAAGGCTACACTAGTCCAAAATACGGTTTTGAAATTCGGCAAAACGCATTTAGATATCTGGCGTGGATAAGCTCGTGCGGTGTTAAGTGTCAAGAAAATTTAAAACAAGCAACAACCCATCATAATTGGCGATTTAAAAAATTTGCAAAGACACTTTTAGTGAATCTATAAATTATTTTCTCCGCTCTAATCTAGCGGGGTCTCTACAGATTAGGCAACCTGTTAAATAGGTTATTGACAACTCGTAAACGCCATCAGTCCTTCCAATTTTTGAAGTGTTAAAATCATAAGAAAATCCAAAACGAAACTTTTCGAACTCTAAACCTACAAAAGCGTTCATGGAGGTTAATAGGTGACTGTTGATGCCGTTCTTAGCAGGATTAGTAACCGCTGTAAGTCCTAAGAGTAGTTTGTTCATTTGTACTGTGGAACTAATATCCAATCGGTTATATTCCCCTTGTTGCATATAGTTGGCTGAGACCAGCATTTTGTAATAATCAAAATATGGAAACCGATAACCTGCGTGCGCGGAATAAAATATATCCATAGGAAGGTTTTCGCCTTCAAAAAGAGAGATATTTGGTCTGTTTAAATGTTTCATTACAGCTCCAACCCATAAGTCCGTATCATTTCTGATATTTTTCTTATCAAATACAAAACCAGCGGTAAAATCTAAAAAATTTAAGTTCTCATTGGCATTGAGCGCAAAAGGGTCTGATGAAAGTGGGTTTATAGTTTCTGAATTGATATTTATTTGGTCTGCAAGTATTAAGTTCTTAAAGTTGAATGATTTTCTGCCAAAACCAGCTTCAATGGCGGGTCTAAAAAACCAATCGTTTGACAATCTTACCACATAAGCAAAATTGGCATTAAATTGAAAATGATTATAGTTGGTTATATTTTCACGCTGATTGGTGAAGCTAAAACCGATGCCACTATTCATAGTTTCTACCCAAGTATTTACAAAAGCATATTCAGTATCTACTTTGAGGTTTAAATTTGGCCATTGGGTTCTGTGTATTATGCCCATATATGTTGCTTCTTCAAAACCTGAAAATCCGGGATTAATAGTTTCCGGTACTAAGAAATACTGAGAGAATATTGGATCTTGAGCTTTTACCTTGGCGTAAAGACAAATAGTAATGAATGTTATAAAAAATCTTATTTTCATTATGTTTATTTGATTAGAACAAAGGCGCCTTCCGCTGTAATGGTGTCCCCATAAAAGGTTTGCGCAGAAAAATTGTAGTAGTAGTTTCCGTTTTCTGCTTCAGAGTCGTTTATTTGTCCGTTCCATCCTTCGATATCATCGCTCATTTCAGAATAAATAACATTCCCCCAAGTATTATATATGTTCAGTTTCATGTTGCTCAGTCCTATGAATTCCGGAGCAAAAAAATCATTCATCGTATCTCTATTAGGTGTAAATGCGTTAGGCATTATTAAACTGTAGCCTTTTTCTATTAAAAGTTGGATGGTTTTCGTGTAAACACATCCAAGTTCATAAGTTACCGTTTGCGTAATGGTATAGGTGCCAGGCGTTATGTATGAGTGTGTTGGGTTTTCCTCGCCGGAAAAATTGCCATCTCCAAAATCCCACATGATACTTTCAATGCTCCCTGTAGCTTCATTTGTAAAGAGAATAGGGTCTTTTATAGAATAAAGACCATAGGTGCTATGGCCAAATGAACTTGTAGAAAATCGAGCATCATCTAAAACTGGTTTATCTACTTGAATAGAGAAATCTTTTACACAGCCTAATCCGTCAACAACGGTTAGAATAACTAAACCGTCTTCATTGGTTTTCATAATTTCATTATTGATTCCGCTAATGGTCACAAAAGGAGAATCAATATTAGACCATGTTAATGTATATGGTGGCACGCCTCCTTCAACTTTGGTGATAAAGGTTTGGTCTACCTCTCTGGTGTCACAATCGAAATTAGTTATGATGTCAAAAGGAGCTTCAAGAGGTTCAAAGCGCTTCACTTCAAATGATTCGGTAATGATACAGCCATTAGCATCTGTAATGGTGGCTACATAGAGATCTGGCGGAATATCGTTTAAGTCTTCTGTAGTAGAACCATTATTCCAGCTTATGGAAATTGGCTGGGTGCCTCCTTGGATTTCCAAATCAATGGCCCCACTATTTATATTGTCGCAGTCAAGGGCATCGGTGACGATACCAACCAAATTTAATTCTAACGGTTCTCTAATCGTAAAAGTTTCTTGAATAATACATCCTTTAGAGTCTGTGATAGTTACGCTATATGTGCCCGGGCCAATGTTATTTCTTTCGTCTCCAGCAGATGCACCGTCATCCCAGGTAATGGTAATCGGAGATTCGCCACCTATTAGGTTTAGTTTAATGTGTCCGTCACTTTCTCCAAAACAGGATACATCACTTACATCCGGGTTAATTTCAAAGATTGGTGCGTTATCAACAGGGATTGGGAATACGCGTTCACAATTTAAAGCGTCTGTAACTGTGATATAGTAGATGCCTGCCGATAAATTATCCTGAAATGTGCCGGTTCCTAAATTGCTCCACACTAAGGGCTCATAAGGAGGAACGCCTCCTGTGATATTGTTTACGGTTATTGCTCCGGTATCGTCGTTATAGCAAGTGAGGTGTTTTACGGTATAGTCAAGTGTGAGTTGCGGGTTTTGGTCAACAAAAACACTTAAATTAGTTGTGCAACCTGAATCATCAGTCACTATTAAATTGTAGGTTCCCGACTCTATATTCGTTAGGTTTTGTTGGAAACTTGAAAACCCATTAGGGCCAATCCATTGCCATCTGTAGTTTGAACCACCAATTGGTCTTCCTCCGGTTGCCATGACTTCAATTTCACCTGTAAAATCTCCATAGCAAACTATGATATCCGGTGTTCTGACCAAATCAACCTCGAGCAAAGGAGGTTCAATTATAGTAAAACTTTCGTTTAGAGTGCCACAATTGTTAGCTTCGGTAATGGTAACTTCGTAATCTCCGGGGCCTAAATTTAATAAATCTTCATCTGTTGAATATGGATTACCATCTTTGGTCCATGAGAAGTTATAAGGGAGGTTTCCCCCGGTTACATTAAGGTTAATTCTGCCATCGTCTAATCCAAAACATGTGATATCATTTTTAAAACTTGTATGTCTAAAAAGCCCGGGTTCAGAAACATAAAAGCTTCTGCTGTAAGGGCAGATACCGTCATCCGTAATATTTAAGTAGTATGTTCCTGGTTCTAAGTTTGAAATGTCTTCGTTGTTACTTGTAAAACCGTTGGGTCCTGACCATGAAATGGTATATGGATTCCCTGTTGAAAAAGGAATGCCACCAGAAATTGAGATGCTAATGGCGCCGTCATCTGACTCAAAACAAGTGCTATCTGTAATGGTTTCCGTTACATTAATTACCGGATAAACCGTTACAGTAATAGTGAAGTCCGGACCAGGGCAAGAACCCGAAATTGGTGAAACTGTATAGGTAACAGTCGCAATATTAGAAGTATTGTTGGTTAAGCTTTGGCTTATATTACTTCTCGGAGAACTTTGTGCAGAAGCACTGGTTACGGCTCCTACCGGACTTATAATAGGGGTGCTCCATGTGTAGGTTGTTCCTGATGGAACGTTGTCGGTGCCATTACTAAACGGGTTAACATTAAAGGTTTCTCCACTGCAAATATCTAAAGTTTTATCTTCTATAATTGGAGATAAAACCAAATCAACCGAAAAATTTCGTGAAATACTGGTTGTACCACAGCTATTGGTGACGCTAAAGGTAGCTGTGTAATTACCACTCGTATTGTAATCTACAGATCCCGGGTTTAGAGATGTTGATGATGATGGTGTGCCTCCGGGAAACTCCCATAAATACGTAATCTCTGAAGCTGGGGAGCAAGTCTCTAAGACGCGACCAACAGGGTTGATTGTTGCAGAATTGCAAAAATCCGAGATCTGATCTAATTCAATTTTCGGCCTTTGTTTAACATGTATTGATTTCGTGATTGAATTTCTAATACCACAAGAATTCCAGCTTCTTAATCTAAGGTTATAAATACCCGGGGTCCTAAACCAGATCTCCGGATTTTTTGAGTTTCTATTTGTGCCATTTGCAAAGCTCCATTGTTCGGGTTCTTCTCCACAATACGCTTCGAAGTAAGAGATCACTTCCCATTCAAAAGTTTCAGAACCACAGCTTAAGCTCGTGTCGGTTGTATTTGTTATTGCTAAGGGGCTTTCGTTGCATGCGTTTCCATAGGAAAAATCAGGTTGCAAAATAGGTTCAACACATATCTCTCTGGTTACGGTGCTTCCTATGCCACATGGTGTTTCAGAATTTAAAGTAACCGTATAATTACCCGGGGTGGTGTAAACATGATTTGGATTAACAGCTCTTGAAGGTGGGCTGCCGTCTCCAAAATCCCATGTGTAGACATCAACCGTACTACAATCGTTGGTGTATCCTGCAATGGTTGTGTTGTTAAAACGGACGGATGTATTTGCACATACAATGCTACTGACGTTAAAATTCGTGATTGGAGCGTCTAATATGATAATAGGACCTGCAGTAAGATATGTGCTACCGCAGGAGGTGGTTATGGTTAGACTAACCGTGCTTCCACCCGGGCAGTTGAATCTGGTAAAGGTATGCGGTATCGGAAAATCCAAAGATGCGGGTGGATTCGAAGCGTTATAATACGAAGAACTTTCTAATTGAGCTTGGGTATAAGTTGCTGTCGAGCCATCGCCATAATTCACGTAGTAATTTGTGTCTGATGGGTTTAATGCCCATGACCCAATAGCAAATTCCATGGGATCAACCGGTAAACACAAATTCGTTGTGTTCCCGGGGGCTATGAGTGCGCCAATGGGATTATTGGAGTTTTTAACGACATAGGTAATTGTGTTGTTGCAGCCACTATCTCCAATGCCGGTTATCACCATGTTAAAAGACCCTAGCTGCATATAGGTATGCATTCTGGGAAATGTAACATTGGTTTCGGTATTACCGTCTCCCCAGTCGATATTGTAAGAGGTAATGCAAGAGGCAGAACCGGAACTATTACCAACGTTAATGGTGTATTCCAAATCTGTATTGTTGTCGCCACATTTTTCAAAAGGAGCACTGGAACCGGAAGGTGCATTTAAATTTACAAACTCTAAATCGGGAGCCTGTTTGATAGAAATCACTTTTGTTACCGAGCTGCTTGCCCCATTAACATCGGTGACCGTTAGTGTGACATTATTGTTTTGAAACCCACACCCGAGTTCAGTAAAAGCATAGGTAGGATTGCTGGATGTAGACGTGTTGCCATCACCAAAATCCCAAACGTAGGTAAAAGGAGCGTCTCCCGTTACCGTAGGTGTAAAGGTTATTGGTGTACCGGAACATTCATTATCATTATTAAAATCAAAATCAACTATTGGTGCAACGATAGTCCTAATGTTATTTTTAACTAAGTTTTTATTTAACCCAAAAACTGAAACAGCAATGGTTAGATAAAATAAAAATGATAAGGAAGAATTCTTAAACATGCAGATTGATTAGGGGTAATTCCTACGTAAAAGTATTCTTTTTTTTTATTCAGAACCTCATAAAATGAGATATTTAAGGAGTTTTCTACGAAATACAAAAAATGAGGCGTGAAATGATTGTTTTCATAAAGGTGAGCTGCAATTTGCAATCAGGAAGCCTGCCCTTTTAAAGTTTTTAATGTTAGTTTGCTCGGTAAATATATCTTAATTTTATATTTACAAATAAAAAAGACTAAATGAAGGCATTAGTAATATCAGGGGGCGGAAGTAAAGGGGCGTATGCCGGAGGAGTTGCGCAGTACTTAATACAGGAAGAAGGGCACGATTATGATATGTATTTAGGGACGTCTACAGGAAGTTTGCTGGTGCCGCACTTAGCAGCAGGTAAAATTGAGAAGATTTATAATGTTTTTACCAACGTTACGCAACGGCATATATTTAGTGTTAATCCTTTTGCTATCCGTAAAAAGGGGAATCGCGAATTTGTGTCTATAGATTTTATTAATACGTTGTGGCAGTTTATTAAGATGAAGCGCACGTTTGGTGAAAGTAAAGCACTACGGCGTCATATAAAAAAGCACTTTACAAGAGAAGAATACGATGCGATCAAGGCCACTAAAGAAGATGTTGTGGTCACGGTGTCCAACCTCTCGAAAAACCGGGTGGAGTATAAATCTATAAATGATTTTACTTATGAGGAGTTTTGTGACTGGATTTGGATTTCTTGTAATTATATTCCTTTTATGTCTTTGGTTGAAAAGAATAACTTTGAGTATGCTGATGGCGCATTGGGATGCGTCGTGCCTATAAGGGAGGCTATTCTCCGAGGAGCAACAGAGATTGATGCAGTCGTCCTGGAGAAGGAGAATATGGAGTATAATAAAGTGCTGGGGAAAAACCCTTTTTCTTTAATGATTAACTTGTTTGGTCACTTGTTGGATCAGGTAGAGCGCAGCGACATCACTATAGGAAAGCTAGCAGCTAAAAATAAAGATGTAAAACTCAATCTGTATTATACGCCTTCAAAACTAACCGAAAACTCATTGATTTTTAGTAAGAAACTAATGGTGTCCTGGTGGCAACAAGGTTTTGATCATGCCAAAGAAAAATGTGAACAGGCAAAATCTAACGAGCTACGTATGGACTAGCTTACCATAAATCAGACACTTCTTCTCTAATAAAAGCAAGGGCAGCATCGCTGGGCGCACGGCGTTCCATCATTTCGGTTAAAATGACTTCTCTTAACTTATCAGCAGTATCTGTTTTTTCAAGCATACTTGCTTTTCTTATGAGTTGAATGGTTGCATTTTTTGCTGCTGAAACAATGCTCCAACATTTGCTGCTAACATAAATTTGCTGTGATAAATTATGTTCTATCTCTTGTTCAATGGTTTGTATAAGTAGAGATTCATAACTATTTTTATTTAAGGAGTTTATGGGTACTCTTGTAAGCAGTTTGTTTGGTGAAATTCGCTCTAAAAATAAGGCTAGACGCTCGTAGGCCTGAAGGCGCATTGGTAAGGCGTTAGTTTGCAAATCTTTCTTGAGTAAATAACGTCTTCTTCCATCTTCATTCTTTGTGTGTTCCTTAAAAAAATGATAGGCAATCAACCCTGTAATTAAAGCCGGGATTGTAAATAAAATTAAGTCAATGATTCTGTCTGCGTTCATATAAGAGCAATAGGTTTGATTTCAAGATTTTTTTAGCCTCCCAAATATACACAATCTTTTAAAGTTTGCATTCCTGAAAAAGGTACGGCTGATTTTTCATATCTATAAGTTCTGTTTAACTCCTTTGAAAGATTATGGTCATCGACGTTTATTTCAATGTCACTCATTTTAAACTGGCAAGGGTGTTCGTGACCCGCAGCATGTGTAATTTCAATAAATTCCTTTCTAAATGTTTTAAAATATTGCGCTAAACGCTCCGATTTTAATGTGGGATCGATACCATTTTGAAGCCATTTATTTTGTGTTGCTACCCCACTAGGACAGCGGTTGGTGTGGCATATTTGCGCTTGAATACATCCGATACTCATCATAGCCTCCCGTGCCACATTAATACAATCGGCACCCATAGCAAAAGCCATAGCGGCTTTAGCCGGAAAGCCTAATTTTCCGCTTCCTATAAAAACAATACGTTCAGAGAGTCCTTTGTGTTTAAATAACCTATATAAATCGCTAAATCCGTAAACCCAAGGCAGGGATACATGATCTGCAAAGCTGGGAGGTGCAGCTCCTGTACCACCTTCACCACCATCTACGGTAATAAAATCTGGACCCTTTCCGGTTTCCAGCATGAGGTTTGCCAGTTCTTCCCATTGTTCTAACTTTCCGATAGCGGCTTTAATGCCAACAGGTAATCCGGTAGCTTCAGCGATACGTTCAATAAAATCTACCATTTCAGGAACATTTGAAAATGCCTTATGATTTGGTGGAGAAAGCACATCTTTACCTACTTCAACACCACGTATACTTGCAATTTCCTTGGTGATCTTTGCTCCGGGTAAAACACCCCCTTTTCCGGGTTTTGCACCTTGAGAAAGCTTAATTTCAATGGCTTTAATAAAGGGGTTGTGTTCGACAAGTTTGATCATTTTGTCCATCGAGAATCCGCCATCATTCGCCCGGACTCCAAAATATCCGGTTCCAAAATGAAACACAACATCTCCGCCATGGCTATGGTGTGGGGATAAACCACCCTCTCCCGTATTATGATAAGCTCCTGCTATTTTAATCCCTTTGTTCAAAGACTCAATGGCTTTCGCGGAAAGTGATCCGAAACTCATGGCTGAAACATTGATGACCGATGCAGGGCGATAAGGTTTTTTACGTTTATTGAATTCACCCATAACTTTAGCACAAGGCAAAAAGGTTTTATCAATGGTGTTGGGATGTTTTTGGTCAATTTTAAACGGCATCATGGCGTTATTGATAAAAATGTGGTGATGCGCATAAATATCTCTGTCCGTTCCAAAACCTTCATAGTTGTTTTCCTGCTTTGCCGACGCATAAATCCAACTTCGTTCTATCCTGTTAAAAGGAAGTTCTTCCCTGTTATTGGCTACAAAATATTGTCTCATTTCAGGGCCTATGCTTTCCAATAAATAGCGTAAATGACCAATTATTGGAAAATTATGGCTAATGGTGTGGTTTTTTTGAAAAAACACATCCCGGATCGCAATTAAGGCCAAAGCAATTAAAACCCAGGCCCACCAGGGGATGCCTGATAAAAAATCTAATACCGAATCCATGTTAATTATTTAAGTAGTCAAACGTAATTTGAGTTAAGGCTTTGACGCCTAAAAGCATGCCGCTTTCATCAATTTGAAAGTCGGGTGTATGATGAGGAAACGCTTCTTTATTGCCCGGAGTCATGCCGCCTAAAAAGAAATAAAACCCGGGTACCAGCTCTTGGAAATATGAGAAGTCTTCACCTCCGGTCGTGGCTTTTCTTAATCGTACATTTTGAGCTCCGGCAACTTTTTGTAAAGAGGGGAGCATCTTATCAACAAGATCAAAATCATTGTAGGTAATGGCTGTATTATTTTGAAAGCTGATGCTCGCCTCACCCCCATAGGCTTTGGCTAAAGTGGTTACCATTTCAGTCATGCGTTTTTCAATATGAGCCTTCATTTTAGGATCCAATGTTCTAACCGTGCCAATAAGTTCAGCACTTTCCGGGATGATGTTAAAACGTGTCCCCGCTGTAATTTTTCCAACGGTTATAACGGCTGCTTCATCTACCAATTTGGATTCTCGACTCACAATGGTCTGTAAACCATCAATAATTTTGGCTGATATTAAAATTGGATCAACACCTTGCCATGGTCTTCCGCCATGCGTTTGCTTACCTTTCACGTTTATAACAAAACGTTCAACCGAAGCCATAATACCTCCTTTTTTATAATGTATCGTACCAACATCGTAATTGGAACGAATGTGCAGGCCAAAAATAGCGTCGACTTTCGGATTTTCTAGAACACCTTCTTTAATCATGAGTTTGGCACCACCTTCTTCACCGGGCGGCGGACCTTCTTCTGCGGGTTGAAAAATAAATTTCACCGTGCCTTTAATCTTATCTTTGTTTTTTGTAAGAATTTCGGCAGCACCCATTAAAATGGCCGTATGTGTATCATGCCCGCAAGCATGCATAACACCGGTTTCGGTGTTTAAAAAGGTGGTTTTGACTTCCGACTTAAAAGGGAGCTCATTTCTTTCAGTGACGGGTAGTGCATCAATATCGGCTCTTAATGCAATAACTTTACCCGGTGTATTTCCTTTTAATATCGCTACCACTCCTGTTTTTGCAATGCCGGTTTGTACCTTCAGACCTAAAGATTTTAAATGTTCTGCAATCTTTTCAGCGGTTTTAAATTCGCGATTTGAAAGTTCGGGGTTTTGATGAAAATAGCGTCGCCATTCTATCACTTTTGCCTCAATATCTATAAACTGTTGTTCTAAATTGTTTTGTCCGTAAGAACTAATCATTGCTAAGGAAACAAAAAGAAATAGATAGTATTTCATCATTATAAATTAAAAATTGAAGCTTAAAGATATTCAAATTTTAATAAAATAAGAGTGATCTGTGAATTGTTTATAATTATTAATAAATCCGCCTAGTTAAAAGCCGAACATTGGTTATTTTCACATCTTAAAATGAAATGGAATTGGAGAAGTACTTAAGTCAGCTAAACGACGCACAGCTAGAGCCTACCATACAAAAGGAAGGGCCTATGATTATTATTGCCGGAGCAGGTTCTGGGAAAACACGGGTACTGACTTATAGAATCGCGTATTTGATGAGTCAGGGTGTTGATGCATTTAATATTTTGTCGCTGACCTTTACTAATAAAGCGGCGCGTGAAATGAAAGAGCGTATTGCAACTATTGTTGGTGATAGTGAAGCTAAGAATTTATGGATGGGAACATTTCACTCGGTGTTTGCAAAAATTTTACGTATCGAGGCAGATCGTTTAGGCTATCCAAGCAATTTTACGATTTATGATACTCAGGATTCCGATCGATTGATTGCGTCTATTATCAAGGAAATGGGTCTTGATAAGGATATTTATAAATACAAGCAAGTACGTTCCCGAATTTCATCTTATAAAAATAGTTTGATTACAGTTAAGGCCTACTTTAGTAATCCAGAGCTGATAGAAGCTGATGCTATGGCGAGAAGACCTCGTATGGGTGAAATCTATAAGGCTTATGTAGAACGCTGTTTTAAGGCCGGAGCGATGGATTTCGATGATTTATTATTGAAGACCAACGAATTACTTACCAGGTTTCCCGAAGTATTGGCTAAATATCAGAACCGATTTAAGTATATTCTGGTTGATGAGTATCAGGATACCAACCATTCTCAATATTTAATTGTTCGCGCATTGTCCGATAAGTTTCAAAACATATGTGTAGTGGGGGATGATGCACAGAGTATTTATGCATTTCGTGGCGCCAATATTAATAATATTTTGAATTTTCAAAAGGATTATGACGATGTTAAAGTATTTCGATTGGAGCAGAATTATCGATCTACGAAAAACATTGTAAACGCAGCAAATTCGATTATAGATAAGAATCAAACCAAACTGGATAAGGTGGTTTGGACAGCGAATGATGAGGGCGCTAAGATCAAAGTAAATCGTTCTTTAACTGATGGTGATGAAGGCCGCTATGTTGCGAGCACTATTTTTGAAAACAAAATGAATCACCAGCTGAAGAACAGTGATTTTGCCATTTTGTACCGAACCAATGCACAATCAAGAGCCATTGAAGATGCCCTGCGTAAACGGGATATTAAGTATAGGATCTATGGGGGCTTATCGTTTTATCAACGTAAGGAAATTAAGGACGTATTGTCCTATTTGCGGTTAATTATAAATCCCGCCGACGAAGAAGCTCTGAAGCGGATCATTAATTTCCCGCCTCGAGGTATAGGGCAAACGACCATTGATAAATTGATTGTTTCAGCAAATGGGTATAATCGTACCATTTTTGAGGTGATGAAGCATATTGAAAAAACGGATGTAAAGGTTAATTCGGGGACTAAAACAAAGCTGCAGAATTTTGTGACCCTTATCGAAAGTTATCAGGTATTAAATCAGACTGCCGATGTGTTTGACTTGGCAGAACACGTTACCAAAACAAGTGGTTTAATACGGGAATTTGGCAAAGATGGCACGCCGGAGGGAGTTACTAGAATGGAGAATATTGAGGAGCTTCTAAATGGTATGAAAGACTTTGTAGAGGGGCAAAAAGAATTGGCTGATACTACGGGTTCCTTAGCTGAATTTTTAGAAGATGTGGCATTGGCGACCGATTTGGATGCAGATAAAGGCGATGCAGACCACGTTGCTTTAATGACCATACATTTGGCCAAAGGATTAGAATTTCCATATGTGTTTATTGTAGGTTTGGAGGAGGATTTGTTTCCCAGTGCCATGAGTATGAATACACGAAGCGAGTTGGAGGAGGAGCGAAGGCTTTTTTATGTGGCTTTGACACGTGCCGAAAAACAGGCCTATTTAACCTATGCCTTATCGCGGTATCGCTGGGGGAAACTTATAGATTCTGAACCCAGTCGCTTTATTGAAGAAATAGACGATCAATATTTAGAAGTGCTTACGCCTGTTGAAGAACGTCGATTCAACCCTATGCTTGATGCGGATATTTTTGGAGATACCCCTCCGGTAACAAGTAAGCGCGCAGATCCTAGTAAAATTAGATTTAAACCACCGAAACAAGCCGTATTGAAAAAAGGAAGTACGTCGAAGTCTGAACCTGCTAAATTTCAGGTGACAACACCAAAAAACTTAAAGCCGGTCTCTAAGACTGATGGTTCGAAAACTAATTTATTTGATAGCAAATTGGCCGTTGGTAATATCGTTAAGCATATCCGCTTTGGCACCGGTGAAGTCCTTAAAATAGAAGGCGGAGGTGCCGATGTTAAGGCCGAAATTAATTTTCAGCATGGTGGTGTTAAAAAGTTATTGTTGCGTTTCGCTAAATTGGAAGTAGTGGGTTAAGACCTTACGGGTTCGAGAAGGGAGTTATTTTACCATGCAAACCGAATTAATATGGCCGTCATTAGCATATTCTTTTACGGCGTTATTAGGATCTAAAATCCATTTCCCGTCGACAATAAACTTATAATGGTGTTTGCCACCCGAAAGGGGAACCACATATTTCCAGCCATAATCCATTTTTCGCATTTCGAAATCGTGTTCATTCCAATTGTTGAAAGAACCCGCTAGAATTACTTTGGTAGCATTGGTATATCCTCTAAGCTTAAACGCGGTATAGGCTTTAATGTCTATTAATGAATTGTATTCGTGGTACTCGTTTTTCGTTTTATTTGGATTATCGGGATCTTCCATCCACTGCCCATCCACTATAAACCGATATTGGTATACCCCCGGTTTTATTTTTAAAGTGAGTTCCCAGCCATCATCAACTTTATCCATTTTAAAGAGATGCTCATCCCATTTATTGAAAGAACCTGCTACAATGACTTTTTTAGCATTTTTATAACCGTTTAGTTTGAAATGAGCATTGCCTTTTTCATTAGGGTGTGCCAGATACATTTTTAAATTATAGACACCGTATAGTCTTTTTCCATGTTTTGTCGCTTTGGCGATATTGCCGTCTCTTTTTGTGGGTTCTGCCCAGTATTCATTGTTAACAACAAACTTAAACTCCCAGGAAAATTCATCGGTAAAATCATGAATGCTTTTCCTTAATTCATAGTTGTTTTCGTCAACTTTGGTCATATACCATTTATCCTTTGACCAGTTATTGAATTCACCGGAAACCACAACGTTTTCGATATCCAGATCATCAAAATCACGTTTGTTTCCGCGATAATCGTTTGTAGCTTTTTTGTAATCATTTTTGTTAAAAGAAAACACAATGGTATCACCTTCAATTCTATAACCCTTAAAGTTGTCTTTTTGGGCATTAGAATTTAAGCTTATCATGGCAAAGACTAAAATGATGATATGTGATAATAATGATTTCACTGTGTTTTTAAGGGGTAATCTACAAAATATAAGCGTTCTTTTTGGTAATTAATGATCGTTCTTTTTTGAGCGAAGAATTCATAACCCAGAATGCCATCTAAATCCGTCCCAAAGGCCTCGTTCATTTTGTTTAAATTTGTTAAAACGGTGAGCATAGGGCCAAAATAAACAGACTCATTTAACTTAACACGGTGCAATTTCCCTGCCAAAACCTCAATTTTCTTATTACCCGCACCAATTAACTTTAATCGCTTTTTTGGAATAAAATATTTTAAAGCTTTTTTATTGACACTTTTGCTTATTTGGTTAAATTCCGCAGCAGTATCCAAGCCGAATTTTACATTTTGTCCATTTATGGAGCCCTGTAGAACGATAGTATGTTCCTTTAATGTAAAATGAATACTATCCGTGATTTTTTCTAAATACACATGCTTATCGAGTTTATTGCCAAAGGCATCCACCTTGGTAAGTGTGATTTGATTCAAGTGCATATCAACAAAGATTTCATAATCTTTTAATATGCTGTAGCCAATAATGCCCAGAAGTTTTATTTTCTTGCTGTTTTCAATATGCGATAGGTCTATCACATCGGAATTCTTATTTTCCAATCTGAAGCTTTGAAGGACAAATTCTTTTACGCGTTTTTCATAGGTGTTTTCAATAGACTGCAATACACCTGACGTTTTCTTAAACGTTTTTTGATGCGCATACATCTTTGGAAAATGACCACTATTCAATATTAAAGTTTCAGACCCGGTATCGATGATGAAGTTTCCCTTATTGTTCAATAATTCGGCTTCAACGACAATTAAATGATCAATGAGTTTAAACGGAATTCTGGTGGTGTATTCATTTAAAATTTCCGCCTCAGGAAAATGAATGGCTTTTCTATTACCATCGATCGCGAAAACCAAATGCATATTAAGAATACAAAGCGTTATGAATGAAAAGCGTCTTAGCATAATATTAAGACTAATATAATTATGAAATGTTACAAAATTTACATCATAAATGATTATTTATGAAAAGTTTAAGCTTTGTCCAGGTGTCTATCAATTCTAAGCCTACCCATCCGTGTCCGGCATCCGGATATAACGTGAATTCATGAGTAACTCCAAGATTTTGAAGTTTATCTCGCATCCCTGTGCCTTGGGTGGTTGGAATTAACGGGTCTTGTCCTCCATAAAATAAGATCGTAGGAGGAGCGTCAGACGTCGCCTGGTGTAAAGGACTTATCTCTTCTAAAAATGGTATGGCGGGGTTTAGTCCGTAAATATCAATAAGGGCTTGTAAGTCAGGATCAGTATTATTCAAATAAGCAGGATCTGTAAAATTGGTTGGGCCAACAATACTGCAAACCATATTTGTGTTACTGTTGGTGTCGAACGCATAACTCCAAAGTAGTGAAAGGTGAGCTCCGGCACTGGTGCCTATAAATCCTAAGGTTTCAGAAATGGAGTATTTTACTTTGTTGTCTTTTAGGTAGTTAATAACACTGGTGATGTCTTCGATTTGCATGGGATATGGCTGATGGTCTTCGTCAGCCAGTCTATAGTTGATATTTGCAATCGCCATATTCGGAATATCTTGACGTAATAAATCTTTAATGAGATTCATATCACTTTTATCACCCGAAGACCAGCCGCCTCCATGGACTAAAACCATAATTTTAGTGTTTTCTGTTCGGTTGGCCGGCAAATACAAATCGAATTTTTGATTCGTATCATTTCCATATGAGATATTCAATTCCTGATAATATTTGGAAGGGTCAATTTCGGTATTAGGGTCTTCAATCGCACTTTCATTGGAGCAATTGAAAAACATCACAATAAGAAAAATCAAACCACAAGTATTATATAGCCTCATTATAAAAAATAGTATTTACTTTGTAAACGATAATGCAATTTAAATATTATGGCTGAATATTTAAGAATTTATGAAGAAAATCCTAATCCACGAGAGATTGAGAAGGTGATAACGGTGCTTAAACGCGGCGGGATTATTATTTACCCGACTGATACCGTTTATGGTTTGGGATGCGATATTACGAATATAAAAGCTTTAGAGCGTATCGCCAAAATTAAGCAGGTCAAACTGGAAAAGGCTAATTTTTCTTTTATATGTTATGATTTAAGTAATTTAAGTGATTACGTTAAGCAGATTGATACGTCGACATTCAAAATTTTAAAAAGAGCATTGCCGGGACCTTATACCTTTATTCTTCCCGGAGCAAAAACATTGCCCAATCCTTTCAAAAAAAAGAAAACGGTAGGGATACGTGTTCCCGATAATAACATCGTTTTGGATCTTGTAAATCAGCTTGGAAACCCTATAGTTTCTACATCTATACGTGATGATGATGAGGTTCTGGAATACACCACGGATCCGGAACTTATTTTAGAAAAATGGAACGATTTGGTTGATTTGGTTATAGATGGTGGTTATGGTGATAACGAACCCTCGACAGTTATAGATTTATCTGAAGAGGAACCGGTGATTATTCGTGAAGGGAAGGGGAGTTTAGAGATTTTTTAAGCCTATCGAATTTATATTATATACAAAAAAACTCAACCGAAAGGCTGAGTTTTTTTTGTATATGAATTTGAAATCTAATTAATTACTAGCTTCAAGGTTCTTCATTTCTTTTTCAATCATGTCATAGAACTGATCGATTTTTGGAAGTACCACAATACGAGTACGTCTGTTTTTTGCTCTGTTTTCAGCAGTGTCATTATCAACTAACGGCACATAAGAACTACGCCCTGCAGCAATTAACTGGCTCGGGTTTACGTCTAAAGTTTCTAAAACTCTAATGATAGAAGTAGAGCGTTTAACACTTAAATCCCAGTTGTCTAATAAATCTCCTTTTTGGTAAGATCTGCTATCGGTATGTCCTTCCACCATACATTCAAAATCTGGCTTGCTATTAACTACTTTAGCAACTTTTGCAAGAACATTTTTAGCTTCAGCCGTTACAATATAACTACCGCTTTTAAATAAAAGTTTATCTGCAATAGAAATAAATACAACACCTTTTTCTACGTTCACTTCAATATCCGGATCATTTATGCCTACCTCACGTTTTAAGCTTGTAACCAATGCTAAAGTAACACTGTCTTTTTTAGTAATGGCATCTTGAAGGCGTGTGATTTTAAGATCCTTCTCTTTCATACTTTCAAGCGTCTTTTCGATATTACTAGCACCTTTAGCCGACAAAACCTGTAAATTGTCATTGCTTTTTCTTAAATCGGCAATCTGTTCTTCTAAGGCATTTGCTCTGGCCGTGGCCGATGCTTTATCTGCAATACAGGAATTTAATTTAACTGTGGCAGAATTTAATAAATCTTGAGTTTCTTTTTGTTTGGCTTGAAGATCTGTGAATTCTTTTTTAGAAACACATGAACTTAGTATAAACATAGCGGATAAACTAAGTAATAAAACTTTTTTCATAATTAATATTGGATTAAAATTCCTGTTTTTGTTGATTTTAACAAAAGTATGCAAAAAACCCTTTATTGTGGCATTGTTAACAAAACTTTTGCTAACTATTTATAAACTTTTATAAATGGTCTTTTTATTTACGAAATAATCAAAAACTATGGACTTCCTTTGATAATAATTTACTCTATTGGGGTTAGATTTGCGGTATTTTAATAGATAGCCCAAGTGCTTATAGAAGCTAAAATGTGCGTTTATTACTGCAAACGTGTGTGTTGGCTTAAAATTCAATAAGAATTTTATACCTGCGACACCATCAAGAAGTAAGCGAACGAGTAAGATAAAAAAGAGTTGCCCTTTCGCATTTTTTGTGAGCGCAAATAAACTGTTTCTAAAATTTAAAAAAGTTTTTTTTGGGTTTGTATTACTTAGTGTTGCGCCGCCAACATGGTATACTTTTGATTCTGGAACACACTTGATGTGATAGCTTGCATTTTTAGCGCGCCAACAAAAATCTATTTCTTCCATATGCGCGAAGAAACGTTCATCAAATCCGTTCAGATCAAAGAATACCTCACGTCTAATAAACATACAGGCTCCCGAGGCCCAAAATATTTCGGCGATATCGTCATATTGGCCTAAGTCTTCTTCAATGGTATTAAAAATTCTGCCTCTGCAATAGGGATAGCCATACTTGTCAATAAACCCTCCGGCACCTCCGGCATATTCAAAGTAGTTTTTACGCTTATAATCCAGTAATTTAGGCTGTACTATAGCTGTATTAGTTGAGGTGTTAAAGGTTTCGATGACTGGATTAAGCCAGCCTTCACAGACTTCAACATCGCTATTAAGTAGGCAAAAAACATCTTCCTTTAGATCTTTAAGGGCGTCGTTATATCCTTTCGCGTAGCCTCCATTTTCTTTATTCCGAATGATTTTCACAGCGGGATATTTGGTGCTTACAAAATCAATAGAATCGTCTGTAGAGGCATTATCAGCGACATAGATTGTAGCTTCTTTTGAATGAGAAATAACAGAAGGTAAAAACTGTTCTAATAGTTTTTTTCCGTTCCAGTTTAATATGACGATTGAAATATTCATTAATTATAATTAGGAATATCATTTAAAAACTGATACCGTTCATTTTTAAAATCCATCTGACAATAATAGTGATTTAAACCATTAGTGACCATTAAAAAAGAAGCTTTTAAAGTTAAATTGTATTGAGCAATTTGATCGAATGTTTTTTGATCAATAGTAATTTTGGGCGCTTTGCATTCTACAATGAGATGAATGCTTCCGTCGGAGTTAAATATAACAATATCATAGCGTTTTTTCAATGTATTCAAGGTCAATTCTTTTTCCACATTTATGAGCGATTCCGGATAGCCCTTTATCTGAATTAAATACTGAACACAATGTTGTCTCACCCATTCTTCGGGTTGCAGAACCACAAATTTTTTACGGATGGTATCGAAAATAGAAATTTTATTTTCGCTACTTTTGAAACGAAACGAAAACTTTGGAAAATTAAGTACTTGCAATGCTTATGCTTTTGGTTTTCCAAAGTTAAGCTACTATAATAAATATTACAAGCTCCAAATACCAAATACGAAAACAATGTATTCGAGTGAGGTATTTAATGCTTGTAATTTCAAAGTGTATAGATTTTGGACGAAGTAAAACAATTAGTTACAGATATTAAGAATAGAAATCTAAAGCCCATTTATTTTTTAATGGGAGAAGAGCCCTATTATATAGATAAGATTTCCGATTTTATCGAAGACAATGTTTTAAGTGAAGGCGAGAGAGGTTTTAATCAAATGATACTTTATGGTAGAGATGTATCTATTGAAGACATTGTTAGCAATGCTAAGCGTTATCCTATGATGGCTGAATATCAGGTCGTTATTGTAAAAGAAGCTCAGGATTTATCGCGAACCATTGAAAAATTGGTTTCATACGTCGAAAACCCGCAATCAACAACAGTTTTGGTGGTCAATTATAAATATAAAAAAATTGATAAACGAAAAGCGCTTTATAAAGCTGCTAAAAAAACGGGTGTTGTATATGAAAGTAAAAAATTATACGAAAACCAGGTGGCCGATTGGATCCGTCGTGTCTTAGCTCCTAAAAAGTACACAATCTCTCCAAAGGCGGCTCAAATGTTGGTGGAGTTTTTAGGAACCGATTTGAGCAAGATTAATAATGAACTGGAAAAATTACAAATTATATTACCCGAAGGCAGTCAGATTACCCCAGTAGTCATAGAAGAAAATATCGGAATTAGTAAAGACTATAATAATTTCGAATTACGCAAAGCGATCGGTGAAAAAAATGCGGTTAAGGCCCATCAAATAGCTCATTATTTTGCTGAAAACCCCAAGGATAACCCTATGGTGGTGACGGTTTCTTTGTTGTTTAATTTTTTTTCTCAGTTACTTCATTTTCATGGCTTAACGGATAAGTCTCCACGAAATGTGGCTTCGGCCTTAAGAATTAACCCCTATTTTGTTAACGAATATATTCTAGCAGCGAAATATTATCCCATGCGAAAAGTTAGTAGCGTTGTTGCTGTTTTGAGAACGTTTGATGTTAAAAGTAAAGGGGTGGATTCTAATGCGGTCCCGCAGGGAGACTTACTTAAGGAGTTATTGGTTAAAATTCTCAATTAACTAAGGTAGATAAACCGTTATCGTTAAAAAGAGCATTGTAAATAAGGTCAGAATTATAACCAGAGGCATTACAAATTTCAACCATTTATCATAGCCTACTTTTACGATCGCTAATGATGCTAATATTAATCCGGTTGGGTTAATAAAGGCGAACAATCCCATGCCATATTGGTAAGTATTTACAACCATTTCTCTGCCAATGCCAACACCATCAGCTAGTGGTGACATAATAGGCATGGTTAAAACAGCCATTCCGGATGAGGACGGAATAAAGAAGGATAATCCAGCGTAAATATATAGCATCACATTTACAAATAAACCTTTATGCATTCCGTTGGTAACATTACTGGCATAATACAATAGCGTATCACTTATTTGCCCGTCATCCATAAGCACAGTTACCCCACGCGCAATTCCAATTATAATGGCAACACCAAGTAATTCACCGGCACCTTTTACAAAAGTATCGACAAAGGCGTACTCTTTAATTCTGGCAATAAGTCCGATAACAATCGCCCCAACCAAAAAAACCGAAGTCATTTCAATAAACCACCAATCCAATTGGGAGACTCCAATAATCATGATCACAAAACACATGGCAAAAATGAAAAGGATGAGTCGAAGTCTGTTAGTGAGTTCAATAGCAGAATCTGTAGTATTACCAAATAACTGTTCAATGTCTTCTTTTTGATCAAAAATTATAGATTTACTCGGGTCTTTTTTTACCCGTTGTGCATATCTGATGATATACAACAAACAGATGATAAGCCCTAAAAACAGCATTACGAATCGTTCTGCTAAACCTGTAGTCCAATTTATACCAGCCGCATCAGAGGCTATAATAACGCTAAAGGGGTTAACGGTAGAGCACATGGTGCCTATGGATGTTCCTATGTAAATACAGGCTAGGGCTACTATGGCATCGTATTTGGCGGCTAAAAAAATAGGTATTAAAATAGGGTAGAAGGCAATGGTTTCTTCTGCTAATCCAAAGGTGGTGCCACCAGCAGCAACTAATATAGTAACAATAATAATTAAAATAAACTCCCTGCCCTTTAAAGTTTTGGCCAGCCATGAAATTCCGGCATCGAAAGCACTGGTATAATTCATAATACCAATAAGTCCACCAATAATTAACACAAGGAAAATGATATCTGCTGCAGCGATAATACCCTTTACTGGTGATTTGATTAACGCAACTATACCTTGCGGATTTGCGTCTACTTTTTGGTAAGTGTTAGGAATGCTAATAGGCTTCCAAATATCGCCACCAGTGAATTTTTTCAGAGGTATTTTGATGTTCAGATCGGTTAAAGTTTCCTGAGTGGCTTCTAAGGTTTGTGTAGTATTTAAATGCGTTTTAGTAAACGTATTTTCCGTTTTATTATAAGCTAAAGAATCATATTTACCTGAAGGAACAATCCAGGTTAAAAGGGCTACCAGGCCGGAAATAATTAATAGAATGGTTTGTGCGGTTGGGAATTTTAGTTTTTTCAATCTTTAATATTTTATTTAGAATAAAGATAGTATTATTTTAGTTTGATTTTAGATTTTTAAAAATGAATGTAGACATACACGATAGTTGGAAACCGTATTTGCAAGAAGAATTTACCAAACCTTATTTCGCTAATTTGGTTGGCTTTGTTAAAGAGGAATATAGAAGTCATATCTGTTTTCCACCGGGAAATCAAATCTTTAACGCGTTTAATCATTGTCATTTTAGTGATGTAAAAGTTGTGATAATAGGCCAGGACCCATACCATGGTAAGGGGCAAGCCAACGGATTGTGCTTTTCGGTCAATGATAATATTCCGCATCCCCCCTCGCTAATTAACATCTTTAAAGAAATTGAAACAGATTTGGGTATTCCTTACCCAAAAAGTGGAAACCTATTACGATGGGCAAATCAAGGGGTTTTACTTTTAAATGCTACGCTAACGGTTAGGTCACATCAGGCTGGAAGTCACCAAAAAAAGGGTTGGGAATTATTTACGGATTCAATAATTAAAATCATAAATGATAAAAAGGAGCAGGTTGTTTTTTTACTTTGGGGTGGATTTGCTAAGCAGAAAGCTAAACTCATAGATAAGAATAAACACTATATTTTAAGCACAGGCCATCCATCTCCGTTAAGTGCTAATAGAGGGTATTGGTTTGGTAATAAACACTTCAGTAAAACTAACTCCCTGTTGGAGCAAGTCTCTCATCATCCTGTAAAATGGTGATTTGTGGAGTGAATACTACAGGTTTTTTGTCAACCTTGTTTCTCTTAGTTGTTTGGTTACAACTGAATTTCAGTAGAAGTAAATTAATAATTACTAATACCGTGAGAGAAATAGTAATTGTAAATAACATAGATTTTGGGATTTAAAACTCCGACAAGATACAATAAAATACGGTTAAATGCAAAGCTGTGTCAGTTTAATTAATTATTAATGCAAATTTATTAAAAATTTTACTACAAAAAAATAGGTACTAGTACTTATTTTTTAAATCCATTATAATTTAATGGAGTAGCTTTTTCTTACTTACAATAATTATGCCGTTTACATCGATTTAAGTTTTTTATTCACTTTTTTCGTTAGCGCATCTTTATGCACCATAATTGATATGGTTTTTAATCTAAAATAGGGCACACTCATATAAATATAGCCTCCGTTACTTACCCGTTCTGAATTTTCCCCCCAAGAGTTTTTTACCATATAATATGACGTTCCGTTTTGATCTTGAAGCATCCCGGTAATGTGCATTAAATGGTCATCGGTGGTATTATAATTTTCAAACTCTTGCTGTCTGAACTCGGGTGTAATTACTTTTTCCGTAACAACAGATGTTAAAGCCTTAAGTGTTTTGTTGTTATCTTCCGGTATAATAGCTATTCCATATTTTGATGAAAATGTTTTCTCACTGACATCACAATCCAGTTCAACGGTAAATCCTTCTTTCAAGGCGTGGTTTACAATGTCTACCATATCATTCAATGGGACATTAAAAAATAGACCATTTGAAAAGTTATCAGGAATATTCAGAATAAAATTAGTGTAATATGGTTTATGTGTAAACGACGTGATGGTTATATAATCCTTAGGATTTATTTTGGTCATCTCTAAAAATGACTTCGGAGTATAGGTTACGCCGTTGTAGTTAAATGTAGATATATCCTGACCTAAATAAGTGTCCAAAATGTTTTCTACTTCAGTTTCCCAGTTGGATGCATAGTTTTTTGGATTCTTAATATAGGTATTTAACGTATGCTTCAAAGCCTCTATCATTTTTGAATGATTATGTTGGTTTTGACCGTTGTTGAGCCCTGTATATACTTGATTTGGAACCAATCCAAAATCTGATACGCTGTTTATAACGTCGTGTGCTAAACCTCCTTCGCCGAACTGTGCTTTGCCCTGACGCATCACATAGTTCCATGCTTTTTTAGGGTAAGTATGACGTACATTATACATTTCAGATAGATCAATGGTCTTGCCCGTAAGGCGCATAATTTCACTTTCCAGAAAAGACGATGTTGAAAAACTCCAACAGGTTCCTGTTTTGCCCTGACTGATAACTTCCGTGGCATTAAGATCAATAATGGTTTCAAATTCACGAGTTTGAGAATTAGAGAACAGCGAAAGCAAAAATAAAATGATTAACGACAATGTATTTTTCATGATGAAGTAAGCATATTAATGAAATAAAATTTATTTTTGACTAAAATAAAGAAAATGGAGCAAGTTAATTGGGTAACTGCTAAAGAATATCAAGACATTACTTATAAAAAATGCAACGGTGTTGCAAGAATAGCGTTTAATAGACCAAACGTACGAAATGCATTCAGACCAAAAACTACCAGCGAATTATATGATGCCTTCTATGATGCTAATGAAGATGTAAATATTGGTGTGGTGTTATTATCAGCTGAAGGACCATCAACAAAAGATGGTATTTGGAGTTTTTGCTCCGGGGGTGACCAAAAAGCTCGAGGACATCAGGGTTATGTTGGAGAAGATGGGTATCATCGCTTAAATATTTTAGAAGTACAGCGGCTTATTCGCTTTATGCCAAAAGCGGTTATTGCCGTGGTACCGGGTTGGGCTGTTGGAGGCGGACATAGTTTACATGTGGTATGTGATTTAACTTTAGCGAGTAAAGAACATGCCATATTCAAGCAGACGGATGCCGATGTGACAAGTTTTGACGGCGGTTATGGGTCGGCTTATTTAGCAAAAATGGTAGGACAAAAAAGAGCGCGGGAAATATTCTTTTTAGGACGAAATTATTCCGCTCAGGAAGCTTTTGAAATGGGTATGGTCAATGCGGTTATTCCTCATGATAAATTAGAAGCTACAGCTTATCAATGGGCTCAGGAGATATTAGAAAAATCTCCCACCTCTATTAAAATGCTTAAGTTCGCCATGAATTTAACCGATGATGGTATGGTAGGGCAACAGGTTTTTGCAGGAGAAGCAACGCGTTTGGCTTATATGACCGATGAAGCTGTTGAAGGTAGAAATGCATTTCTTGAAAAACGTAAGCCTAACTTTGATAAAAAATGGATTCCTTGATGAAGCATCTATTGCTAATGATTTTAATAGTTATTGAAAATAATATATAGATGTTATATGTGACAATTCAAAAGTCCTTAAAAATCCGTACATGAAAAAAGTATCTCTTTGGATTTCCACCATGCGTTTACGCACCTTGCCTTTATCCGTTTCCGGGATTATTTTAGCCTCATTTTTAGCAGAATACAATGGCTGCTTTCAATGGAAAATATTTGTTCTGGCCATTTTGACAACCTTAAGTTTGCAGATTCTTTCTAACCTCGCCAATGATTATGGTGATGGCGTTAAAGGCACCGATAATAACGATAGAATTGGTCCCGAAAGAGCGATACAAAGCGGGAGTATTTTACCTGAAGAGATGTTCAATGCGATTCGTATTAATATTTTAATTTCGATAGCTTTAGCATTTCTACTCATATTCTCTGCATTTGGAGTGCGACATTTTTTATTGACCTTGCTTTTCTTTTTCTTGGGTATTGTATGCGTTGTTGCGGCTCTGCGCTACACGATGGGTAATAATGCTTATGGCTATCGCGGTTTAGGGGATGTCTTCGTATTTGTTTTTTTTGGTTTAATAAGTGTAGCGGGCTGTTATGTCCTTTATGCAAAAACAATTGATCACGTTGTATTCTTACCGGCTTTTACTATAGGGTTATTAAGCGCAGGTGTGCTCAACTTGAATAATATGCGGGATATCTTATCAGACGCGAAATCAGATAAAATAACCTTAGCAGTGAGATTGGGAAAAGGCAATGCCAAAATATATCATAATGTCCTAATAGGCTTAGCTATCGTTTTATCTGCGCTATTTGGTGTGCTCTATTATACATCACCTTACAATTTGATATATACGATTACCTATATACCATTGGGTTTGCACTTGTCTAGAGTTAATAAAAATACGGAGTCTGAACAGTTAGATCCGGAATTAAAAAAATTAGCCTTAACCACAGTACTTTTAGCAATCCTTATGGGGGTAGGACATTTGTTATAGAATTTTTTGTATTTTTCTGTTGAATAAATTCAATTTTAAAAAAAATGAAAATCACATTTTATGGTCATGCTAGTTTGGGGTTACAAATAGGAGACACGAATATTCTTGTAGACCCCTTCATTTCAGGAAACCCCAAGGCTGCAGGTATTGATATTGAAACCCTTAAGGCTGATTATATATTGGTTACGCACGCCCATCAAGATCATATCTTGGATGTTGAGGCTATTGCAAAACGGACGGGTGCTGTAATTATTTCGAATTATGAAATTGTAACGTATTATGGAAACCTTGGTTTTGAAGGGCATCCTATGAATCATGGTGGTCAATGGGATTTTGAGTTTGGGACTATAAAATATGTAAATGCGATTCACACCTCGTCGTTTCCCGATGGAAGCTATGGCGGCCAGCCTGGCGGATTTATCATTGAAGGCGAACACAAAAACGTTTATATTGCCGGTGATACGGCGCTAACCTTCGATATGAAATTGATTCCATTGCAAACCAAATTGGATCTCGCTATTTTACCTATTGGTGACAATTTTACCATGGGCGTTGATGATGCTATTTTGGCAAGCGATTTTGTAGAATGTGAAAAGGTTCTGGGGTATCATTTCGATACTTTTGGTTATATTGAAATTGACCATGAAGAAGCAAAGCGCAAATTCTTTGAAAAGGGCAAAGACCTAATGCTGTTGGAAATTGGTGAGAGTTTAGAGTTATAACTTAGCGTATTTATAAGACTGTTTGTTGCTAAAAGAAATTAGCCAAACTTTACAAGAATCATTCGACATTTATTCCTTTGCATTATATTTTCCATTAAGACGGTTTAGTCGATTAAGCATTTCTGAGACACAACTATGACGGCAACGTATCGTAAGTACATTCTGAATTTTAAGCAGGCCAGTGGGACATCACGAGGGGTTCTAAAAACCAAAGAAACCTGGTTTTTGGTTTTAGAGACCGAAGCTAAAAGAGGTGTTGGTGAATGCGGACTTTTTAGAGGATTATCTATAGATGACCGACCTGATTATGAAGAAAAGCTCAAATGGGTTTGCAGTAACATATATTTAGGCATGGACGTCTTATTGGAAGCGTTGATAGAATTTCCTAGTATTCAATTTGGTCTGGAAATGGCTTTCAAATCGATAGCATCCGAAAGTACGTTTGAATTATTTCCTTCAAAATTTACTCAAAGCTTAGATTCAATTCCTATAAACGGATTGATATGGATGGGGGATAAGGCATTTATGAATCGGCAGATAAAAGATAAGATCGCTAAAGGGTTTGATTGTATCAAAATGAAGATTGGAGCCATTGATTTTCAAACGGAATTAGATCTGATAAAATCCATCCGTGAGGAATTCACTTCAAAGGATATTGAAATACGTGTTGATGCTAATGGCGCTTTTGTGGTTTCTGAAGCTTTAGAAAAACTAAAACGATTATCAGAGCTCGATCTACATTCTATAGAACAGCCTATCCGTCAGGGACACATTGAAGATATGGCTCAATTATGTGAGAATACCCCGTTGGATATTGCTTTGGATGAAGAATTAATTGGTGTTTTCTCTGTAACAAAAAAGAAGGAATTGCTACAAATGATAAATCCACAGTACATTATTTTAAAACCGAGTTTAGTGGGCGGTTTTAGGGGTAGTGATTTCTGGATTGATATTGCAGAAAAACTTGAGGTAGACTGGTGGATTACAAGTGCTTTAGAAAGTAATGTAGGACTTAATGCTATTGCACAATATACCTATGGTAAAAAAAGCAATTTACCACAGGGTTTGGGAACCGGTGCATTGTTTACTAATAATTTTGCCAGCCCGTTACAAGTAAAAAATGGTACATTGCAATACGATAATTTAAAATCATGGACATTTAATTTATAGAAATATGTATATAGCTCAGGCATTTAATGTGTTACACGATTGGTGGCGCTATTTAGTTGGACTTTTAATAGTAATTATTGCTGTAGTTATTGGGCAAATACCCTTTACTGCTGCGGTTATGATTAAAGCCTTTAATACCGAAGACGGGTTAACCGGTTTAGATGAAACTCAAATGATGTCGCTCTTAGAGCCTAACTTAAACCTTTTTCTTATGCTCTTGTCATTTGCCATTGGGTTGGTAGGTTTATTACTGGTTATTAAATTTTTGCATAAGCAATCTTTAACCCAATTAACAACAACCAGAAAGCATATTGATTGGAAACGATTTTGGTTTGTGTTTATTTTATGGGGGGTATTATCAAGCAGTTTTGTGCTTTTAGATTACTATTTGACTCCTGAAGATTATGTTTGGAATTTTAAGCCGGTACCTTTTATCATTTTATGCGTAATTGCTATTGTTTTAGTGCCCTTGCAAACCAGTTTTGAAGAGTATTTGTTCAGAGGATATTTAATGCAGGGGATAGGCGTTGTTGTAAAAAACAAATGGATTCCGTTAATAATAACCTCTTTAGTTTTCGGTTTGTTACATATTGCAAATCCTGAAGTGGATAAATTGGGATACGTCATCATGGTTTATTATATAGGTACAGGGTTGTTCTTAGGGATACTAACCTTAATGGATGAAGGCATGGAATTGGCCCTGGGCTTTCACGCGGCGAACAACTTATTTACCGCTTTATTGGTTACTGCAGATTGGACGGCTTTTCAAACCCACTCCGTTTTAAAAGATATGTCAGACCCCTCGGAAATGGCCTTGACTGAGATCTTTGTTCCTGTATTTGTTGTTTTTCCCATATTACTTTTAATACTATCTAAAAAATATAAATGGACCAATTGGAAGGATAAGTTATTTGGACAAGTTGTTGAGCCCCCAAAAGAAGATTATAAAATTTTAGAATAATAAATTCTTGCTAATGAGCTATTATGAAATTATTGGATGGGTAGGGTCTGCATCATATTTAATTTCCTATTTCTTGTTAAGTATTAATAAACTAAAGTCTAATAGCGTCACCTATCAACTCATGAATGTGATAGGTGCCGTATGCCTCATCGCCAGTGCCTATAGTTCTCAAGACCGACCTAATTTGTTTACCAATTTGGTTTGGATGTGTATTGGGATAACGGCTATCATAGCAATCCTTAAAAAAAGAAAGTAAGCCCTTTTTGAACTTGGATTTTTTTCATTAGATAAATGTCGGTTCGAGTGTTCCGATTTTTCATCGGAATATATCGAGAACAGGTTTAAGCTCGAAAAAAATGATTCACGAGACCTTTCCATCATTAGACAGATTATCTTAATAATCCTAATGGTTTCCGAAAGATTTCTGAACGGGGCAACTCCTTTTAGTTTTATATTAAAAACGGAAAGATAAATTATCAAACTTTGAAGTTTAACATATCGATAGCAGCCTTTTTATAGCGTTCTACTTTATCGACATAGGTAGGATCGTTGGTTTCAAAAAGTGATAGGTAGTAATAGGCACCTTCCACCAATACGAAGATAAGTTCTGCAGTTTCTTTGGGGTCTTCAACCTCAACGATGTTTTCTTTTTTTGCTTCAGCAATAACATCGGCTAAATAATCCCTTAAAGAATCATGGAGGTCCTTAAAAGCTTCCTTAATATTTTTATCTCTGAATATGAGCGTAAAACAGCTATAGAATACACCATCGTCAATAAGATTGTTCCAATCTCTGGAGAATAAATTATCCATGGTAATCTCTAATTTAACATGGCTGTTTTCAATATTGTTTGTAGTATAAAGCGACTTGTAACTTTCCAAAATATAATTGATAAGACCGAATATCAATTCGTCTTTGGAGTCGAAATAGTGGAGTATTAAGCTTGTGTTAATACCCATGTATTTGGCAACTTTTGCAACCGAGGTATTCTCTAAACCCTCAGTCTTTGCTACCTCATAGAAGCCTTTTATGATTTCTTTTTGTCTTTCTGTTTTTAAGCTTTTTCTACCCATACTGCAAACATAGTTAATAATTATTTAACGAAAATACTATATTAATTTTAAATTGATTGGTTGTTCAATCAAATTATTTTTTTACTTTAGCCCAACATTTTAAATCATCAAAAACTAATAACTAAACAAAAGCCTATGAAAACATTAAACTTTTTGATTCTTGTAAGCAAAAAGGTGAGAGGTTGCGTAGTAAGTAAAAATCAATATGCAGGTTGCTTATTGGTGTTTATACTACTATTTGCTATGAATCATCAAGCGTTTGCTCAAGAAAAAATAATTACGGGAACTGTCTTAGATGCCGAGACGGAACAACCACTTCCCGGAGCCACCATATTGTTAAAAGGGACAACTACCGGAGCGTCATCCGACTTTGATGGTAGATTTTCTATGAAGATAATATCGGGAAACGACATCTTGGTTGTATCGTACGTTGGCTATCAGACTAAAGAAGTACAAGCAGGTAACAAGGACGAACTGACTATTTATCTGGAAGTCGATTCAAGTACCCTGGATGAAGTCGTGGTGGTAGGTTATGGTACACAGAAGAAGGTAAACCTAAGTGGTGCCGTGGAGGTCGTTGATATGGATATCATCGAAGACCGCCCTATCGCCAATGTATCTCAGGGCCTTCAAGGCGCCGTTTCAAATTTAAACATAACGTTTGGAAATGGTGCTCCCGGAGGTACAGCCAATGTTAATATTCGCGGGATAACCTCTTTAAACGGAGGATCTCCATTAATATTGATAGATGGGGTCCCATCATCTTCCGGAGACCTGACCCGCATGAATCCTAACGATATAGCGTCCATATCCATATTAAAAGACGCATCTTCCGCCGCAATCTATGGCGCAAGAGCCGCTTTTGGTGTTGTACTGGTAACCACAAAAACAGGCGGTAGAAATAAAATTCAATATTCGAATACCTTTATTTGGGGAACACCTACCGTAACGCCCGAACCTATAACAGACCCGTATATCTTTTCAAGATTGTTGGATATTGCCACGAGCAACACCCCCTGGAATTATGTCAGCTATGATGACGACTGGTATGCCTGGGCACGTGCAAGATCGGAAGATCCTTCTGTTCCCAGCGTGCGATTGGACCCCAATAACCCAAATAAGTACCAATATATGGGTGATACCAATTGGAATGAGTACTTCTTTAATAAATATTCATTTTCTCAAAATCATAATATTTCCTTTAGCGGGAAACGAGCGTTTGGCGCTATAAAAGCTGGTGATGAAACCATTGTCGATCAGGGAATTAGTTATTTCATTTCAGCAAGTCATACCTTGGAAAACGGATTGAACAGACTGGTTACCGACAACTGGGAACGTAACACTTTAAGATCCAAAATCACCATAGAACCCAGTTCCTGGTTCGATTTTGAAAATAATACCTTCTTGACATTATCAAGTCGAAAGAATCCGAGGTATAGCATAACCAATGTCTATAATTTACGACCAACAGAAGTGGTTAAAAACCCGGATGGTTCCTGGGCCGATAATCCCGCCGGACTGGCTGCGGCAGAAATGTTGGATGGCGGAAAGCAACGTAATAAACAAACGGGGATTCAAACCACAAACCGTTTGCATTTTTATTTATTGAATAAAGATTTAACGATTACAGCAGAGCACACCTTCAAAAAGGATTTTAACCGCTATCATTCCGATCGCACCAGTTATCGGGTAAGTGATGGACCGAACTCATTCAGAGATATCAACGTTAATGACTGGGCCTATGAAACTCAATCTATAAACACCTATAATGTCTTTAATATCTACGGAACTTATACCAAGACCATAGGTAAGCATTATATCAGCGCGATCACAGGTTTTAATAAGGAAACCAATGAGTTCAACTGGTTTTCAGCCCAAAGAAACGGACTCATATCACGAGATTTACCTTACTTATCTTTGGCTACCGGAGATCAGGAAGTAGGGTATAACTATTCCGATTGGGCGGTTACAGGACTGTTTAACAGGCTTAATTATATTTATAATGAGCGCTACATTTTTGAAGTGAACACACGGTACGATGGTTCATCAAGGTTTCCGCAACAAGATCGTTATGGTTTTTTCCCGGGCATGTCCGTTGCATGGTTGGTCAGCAAGGATTTAGGTGAATCGGTTACCAATGTTATGAATCAACTAAAGTTCCGATATTCTTATGGGTCTCTAGGAAATCAAAGTGTTGGCAATTATGGCTATATCAATTCATTGGGACAAGGCGAGTCCGGTTATTTAATTGATGGTGATTATCCCAAAGTTGTTTACGGACCGGGCTTAGGTGTAGACCCCAATAATTATACATGGGAACGTGTTATTTCTTCAAATATTGGTGTTGATGCGAGTTTCTTTAATAGCATGTTCAATCTTACTTTTGAAATGTTTACCAGGGACACTAAGGATATGTTAGTGCCCAGTAAAGAACTTCCCGCCGTATTGGGAACAGCGCCTCCAATCCAGAATGCTGCCGATTTACAAACAAAAGGATGGGAGTTCACGCTAGGGTATAAAGATCAGTTCGAGCTGGGAGGAAGCCCATTTAATTTAGAACTCGCCGCAAGAGTATGGGATAACAAAACAAAGATCACCCGTTTTGATAATGAAGGCCAGTTATTTTCACAATGGAGAGAAGGCCAGGACATCGGAGAAATATGGGGACTTGAAAGTGATGGGTTCTTTAAAGATGAAGCCGAGATTGCAACTCTGGACCAGTCTGCAATCGTTCCCTGGGGCGCCATAGCGGTGGTTCCCGGGTGGCCAAAATATATCGATCAGGATGGTGATGCCAAAATAGAACGCGGACAATCGGCATTAGACCCTAAAGATTTAAAAATAATAGGTAATAGTCAACCGAGATACCAATTCGGATTTAATATGAATGCGGCATGGAAAGGCTTTGACGTTAGCTGTTTTGTGCAAGGTATTGGTAAACGGGATTATTACCCAAGGTATTATTTATATTGGGGCCCTTATCAACAACCTTATGCGAATGTTTATCCTCACTTGTTAGATTTTTATCGAGCTACCGGAGATAGTGATGCGTTAAGAGCACAGCACTCGCAATCTTATATCGATGCCGGATTGGCCGATGCGAACACCGACTCAGAATTCCCGGTATTACAGTCCTGGTTAGCCGACAATAATTTTGGAGCCGGCCTGGACATTTCTCAAACTAAATATTTGAAAAGCGCTGCTTATTTAAGACTGAAGAACATTTCAATAGGCTATTCTTTACCGGATAAGTTATTGGATAAAATGAGAATTTCCAATTTACGTGTTTTTGTTACCGGTGAAAATGTTGCCGAATGGTCATCCATCAAACAATTTCTCGATCCTGAAGCTACGGCGAACAGAGGTTTTGCATACCCTTTTCATCGTAAACTATCCGTTGGTATGAATGTTACGTTCTAAATTAATTTAAAGAAAAACACAATGAAAATAACAGATAAAATACTAGTATTATTAGCGTTAACAGTGTTTACTGCTTGTAATGATGATTTTTTGGATACCGTCCCTCAGGATGAGATTTCAGCAGAAAACTTTTTTAATACGGCAAGTGATTTGCAACTGTATATCGACGGACTGCATTCCGTTGCCGGGTATGGTACATTTTTAGGCGATCAGGCCACAGATGATGTGGCTACCACAGGAGCCGTGGAGCTTAAAAATATACTGATTGGCTCTCCAAGTGCTGAGAATATTGGTTCCGGATGGAGTTGGGGCCGTTTAAGACAGATTAATTTTTTTCTGGAAAACTTCGATAAAGCCAGTATCGATGATGCGACTAAAAAGCATTATGAAGGTATTGCCAGATTCCATAGAGCGAATTTTTACTATGGAAAGGTACGCCGCTATTCGGATGTTCCATATTATTCAAGAACTCTTGGTGCCAATGATGAAGACCTTTATAAACCAAGGGATTCGCGAGCCATGGTGGTCGACAGCGTTTTTAAAGACATTCAGTTTGCGGCGCTACATATACATGAAGAAGCTGCCGGCACTGAAAAAGTTAGCAAATGGGCAGCATTACATTTATTGGCCAGAATGGCTCTGCACGAAGGGACTTATCGGAAATATCACCCTGAATTGGGCTTAGAAAGTACAGCCAATACTTTTTTGCAAATGTCGGCAAATGCCGCAAAGCAACTCATCGATTCAGGAAACTTTAGTATATACAACACGGGTAGTCCTAATTCAGATTATGCGACCTTGTTTCATGCTGATGATCAAACAAGCAATCCGGAAGCGATTTTAGTCAATATCTATGATGTAGAAAAAGAAAAAACCAGTGGCAATAGTACCGTTTTTGGAGACTACGAGCAAAGTGCGACCAAATCATTGATGAATAATTATCTGATGCAGGATGGTACCAGGTTCAGCGATCAACCGGGATCGGATACCTATACTTATGTTCAGGAATTTCAGAATAGGGATCCGCGAATGTCTCAAACCTTTGTTTACCCGGGTTGGGTACGACGAAACGAGCCTGCTCCCTACATTCCGGAGTTTAACAGGAATTTTACCGGCTACTTTCAAACCAAAGGTTATAATAACTCCAGTACGAATGACAATCAGGGTAACGATTTGATCGTTATGCGCTATGCGGAAACCTTATTAATTTATGCTGAAGCCCAGGCGGAATTGGGAGTACTAACACAAAGTGACCTTGATATTAGCATTAATAAATTAAGAGCCAGGGTAGGTATGCCGGATCTGAACATGGTTTCAGCTAATGCCGACATCGATCCCGTAATTGAAAGCAATTATCCTAATGTTTCAGGAACTAATAAAGGAGTTATTTACGAGATACGACGGGAACGTCGATCGGAGCTGGCCCTGGAATCTTTCCGCCTATACGACATTCATCGCTGGTATGCCGGGAAAGTCTTAGAGAAAAACCCTGTTGGGATGTACTTCCCAGGTTTGGGCAAATACGATATGACAGGAGATGGCGTCGAAGATATCAGCATTATTGCCAGTAGTGAGGATATTCCTTCTCCCAAAGAGCAAAATGCCTTGGGTGTCAACCTCATATACTATAAAGCAGGGGCTTTTGGTGACTCCGCAGCGAGTATTTATTTGACTGATGGAACCTCGGGATATATGGTCGCTAATGTCGATGAAAGAACTTTTGAAGAACCAAAGTATTATTATCGTCCGATACCGGCACATCAGATCGCTTTAAACCCACAACTTGTACAGATCATGGGATGGTAATTCGTTTAAAATCAAAAATTTAAATCAATGAAAATTTTAAAAACAATACTATATACAGCCATCATCTTAATAAGTTTGGGCTGTGAAGAAGAACCCCAGCTTTATAATTTCGAAGAATTCAAGTTTGTTTCCTTTATAGATGAAAGCGATGAAATTTTGGAAAACGGAGAAACCTATACCATCGCTTTAAGATATGATGGCAGTGTGTTAAGTGAAGATTTTTCGGTAAATCTTAATATTGCCGGTAATGCTCAGGAAGGAACAGATTATTCCGTGGTTAATAAACTGATTACTTTTAAGGCCGGAGAGATAAAATCTGAACCCTTTGAGATCACGATTATTGATAATTTGGTAGTGAACGATGTTACGGATAAAATGTTGGAGATTGGCATTGAAAGTGTAAGCAATCCGAATATTGACATTGGTGTTGGTAAAATTCTCCAAGCCAATAAAACCTTTGCCTTAAAAATTGTAGATAATGAATGTACCGAGTCGATAGCAGATGTATTTGATTCTTCAAATATTAATGCATCATACGGAGGTAATACCGTTTCGGGAAGCGTTAGTGGAGATGTGGTGATCTTAAACGGTGATCTGATCGGTTACGGATCATTTCCTAATGCAGAATTAGGAATTACTTTAACACCGGTGGTTCCGGGAGCGACTATCGGAGAAGCTAGTTTCGATGACTATGCGGCCGGTACCGATAATGGAGGCTATGAGTATCAGTTCCGACAAAACGGCGAGGGCACTTACGATGTATGTACCGGGAAAATCACCGTGGGTATCGATGTGTATTACTTAAATCTGGGTACTACAAGTCCATGGATTTATTGGTATACCGCAAATACGACATTTACTGCACAATAGTCGTGCTTTAATTAGTTTGAGTTTAGTTTAGGGGAGATGAAAGTCTCCCTTTTTTAAAAAATACATGATGAAAAATATAGTAATAGGCCTCTTTTTTATAACACTTGGAATGAGTTATGGTTGTACTTCAGCACATAATAAAAACCAAGAAGCAGGTAATGAAGATCCCGAGGCTTCAGAAGTGACTTTCAAAGGGATATTAAAGGTACTATCTTTAAATACCTGGCATCAGGGAGAATCTGTTGATGGTGGGTTTGATGCCATAGTTGATATTATTCTTCAAACGGAAGCCGATGTGGTGATGTTATGTGAAATTCGCAATTCTAACAATATCATTTTTAGTACTAAAATTACTAATGAATTGAAGAAAAGAGGCGGGGATTACCACTCCTTTAATTCGGGAAAGTCGCCTATCATTCTGTCTAAGTATCCAATTGTTTCAAGACCGACAATACATTCGACCTCACTAACCAAATGCATCATAAAATTAAATGAATCTGCGCAATTAGCGGTGTATTCATCCCATTTGGATTATACCCATTATGCTTGTTATTTACCTAGAGGTTACGATGGAATTACCTGGGAGAAGTTGCCTGAACCGATTTCGGATTTATCTGCAATTTTGGCACAAAACAAAGCCTCTGCAAGGGATGAAGCCATTGAACTCTTCGTAAAAGATGCAGCTATTGAAAAGGAGAAAGGGAACATGGTCCTTTTAGCCGGTGATTTTAATGAACCTTCACATTTGGATTGGACTCTGGAGACCAAAGACCTATTTGATCATAACGGTATGGTGGTTCCCTGGCATTGCAGTAAAATTTTAGAAGCCCATGACTATGTTGATGCCTATCGAACAAAATATCCGGATCCGGTATCGTACCCCGGGCATACCTGGGCGGCCTACAACAAGGATGTTGAACTATCTAAACTGGTTTGGACTCCGGAAGCCGACGATCGGGATCGTATCGATTTTATCTATTATAATAAGGATTTTCGTTTAACTTTAGAAGATATTATTATTGTGGGGCCTTCAGGAAGTATTGTAAACGGTCAGGGTGTTGAGGATAATACCTTGCTAGATAAGTTTTTGTTACCTCAGGGAAAATGGCCATCAGACCACAAAGGGTTACTGGCAACATTTAAAATAGACTAAAAAAATATCCCATGAAATACATTATTTATTGTTTCTTATTGATAAGTTACTTAGGCTACGGTCAAAACAAAAACACCAAAGTCCTTTTTATCATTGTTGATGGAATCTCTGCCGATGTCATTGAAAAGGTGGAAACCCCAAATTTAGATCAAATCGCAAATGAAGGCGGGTATACCCGAGCCTATGTTGGTGGCGAAAAAGACGGGTATTCACAGACTCCGACCATTTCAGCCGTAGGCTATAACAGCTTGCTTACAGGAACCTGGGTGAACAAGCATAATGTTTGGGGAAATGATATTAAGGCACCCAATTATAACTATTGGACGATTTTCAGAATGGCAAAAGCCCAACGTCCGGAATTAAAAACAGCCATTTTCTCAACATGGTTGGACAACCGCACAAAGCTTATTGGTGAAGGTCTCCCAGAAACCGGTAATATTAAATTAGACTATCATTTTGATGGTTATGAGCTTGATACCATTAGATTTCCCCATGATGACGATCGACTGTACATTCATAAGATCGATGAGCATGTTGTTGCGAAAGCGGTAGACTGTATTAAAGACAAGGCACCTGATTTGTCCTGGGTATATTTGGAGTATACGGATGATATGGGACATAAATATGGCGATAGCAATGAGTTTTTTAACGCTATAAAAGTGGCCGATAAACAAGTCGGTCGTATCTGGGACGCCATTGAATATCGTCGAGAGCGGTTTAATGAAGATTGGGAAATATACATTACAACAGATCATGGTAGAGATGAAAAATCGGGGCATCATCATGGCGGACAAAGTGAAAGAGAACGCCTCACATGGATCGTTACCAACGCCAAAAATTTAAATGGCTATTTTAAAGGTTATGAACCGGGCATTGTGGATATTATGCCAAGCATGTTGCACACATTAGATATTAAACCTCGAAAAGAACAACTTTGGGAGATTGATGGGGTGCCCTTGAATGAACAGTTATCATTAGCAAATGCACGGGCCGTTTTAAAGAATAATAGTTTACAGCTGACCTGGGACGTGATTCATAAAAAAGGAAAAGTAAAGGTATGGGCAGCCACAGAAAATCAATTTAAAAAAGGTAAGGATGACAATTATATCGTATTAGGAGAAACCAAAGTTAAGAATGGAAGCCTGAAAATAGATGTGAGTCATATACCTTCAGATTTTTATAAACTGGTAATTGAGGGTAAGTATAATCATGTTAATACCTGGGTCGTTAAAAAATAATCTAATGAAGCTAATCTCTAAAATACCATTTATTGGTATGCTTTTTAATATTCGCTTTTACTTACTGCTTGTTCTGACACCTGTTTTTGGGGACTGCCAAAACGAAGCACCACCTTATACCTTTAAGGTGATGGCCTGGAATATTTTACATGGTGCCAACGATATTCCTAATGGGCAACGGCATGCGATAGATATTATTCGGGCTATAAACCCGGATGTCATTCTTATGGTGGAAACATACGGATCCGGTAAGAATATTGCTGATGCACTAGGTTATCATTTTCATTTGATCGCCCCCGAAGGTACCGCTCCGGATAATAAACACATTAATCTGTCCATCATGTCGAAATATCCATTTGGAGAACGTATCGATACGGAGTTTCCTTTCTATCTTGGAGGTCGGGACATTATAATTAATAATCAGCGTATCCGATTTTTATCGAACTGGTTTCATTATTTGCCATGGGATGACGAACCCCATAAGATAGGCAAAACCGTTGAGGAATTACTCGTTTGGGAACGTTCAGGTAAAAAGTATGAAATGATTCAAAAGGTATTACCCTATTTGAAAACGTATACGGAGGATATCGAAAGCGAAAAAATACCCATCATTATCGGAGGCGACTTTAATGCTCCCTCTCATTTGGATTGGGGAGCGGAAACTAAAGCTATTCACAACGGTTTGGTAGTCCCCTGGTACACGACAAAAGTGCTTGAAAATTTGGGTTTAAAAGATTCGTATCGCTCATTAAACCCAAACCCCTTAACCCATCCCGGGATTACCTGGAACACCAAAGGAAAAGAAGATTCACATCGCATAGACTACATTTTTTATAAAGGAGGCGGATTGGAGGCCGTTAAATCCACATCATTTAACGCATTTTTAGGTGATGTGTTAAGCATAAAAAACGAAGAGATTCCTTATCCGTCAGATCACGGTATTGTGGTCACCAATTTCCAGTTAGATATGGGGACTGAAAACTAGCGACTAAAGGTTTTTAATATAACGTGCACATTGTTTTAATAATTAGAATACATTGAATCGTTTTCAAGTTGTATTTTTGCCCATATGGCACCACATTACAACAAAGTACATTTAAGATTTAAGTTAAACGGCATTCATTATTCCTATGAAGACCTTATGGAAGTCGCTTATAGCTTTGTTAAGGAAGGGTTATCGTATGAGCAGGGCATAGGCAATTTTTTATTGGATTGGCTCGATGATAATGATGCAATCCAAGTAAATACTTCGGGTTCTACCGGGCAACCTAAAAGAATCAGGATTAAAAAGCAAGCCATGGTGCATTCGGCCATTGCCACCGGAGATTTCTTTAAACTGAAACCCGGGGATAGGGCATTACACTGTTTACCGCCACATTATATAGCGGGTAAAATGATGCTGATCAGAGCCATTATTCTGGGCCTGGAAATAGACCTTGTAGAACCGACCTCGCAACCCGTTTTTAGTAAAAGGAAGCATTATGATTTTGCAGCAATGGTACCCATGCAACTCCAAAATTCCTTAAAACATTGTGGAAATATTAAAACTATTATTGTTGGGGGCGCTCCGGTATCCAATGGACTCAAACAAGATCTTCAGGAACTGAACACTGCGGTTTATGAAACTTATGGGATGACCGAAACCGTGACCCATATTGCACTTAAGCAGTTAAATAAAACCATTGATCAAAATGCCGATTCATTATTTCAAACACTTCCAAATGTTGGGATTTCACAAGATAACAGAGGGTGTTTAGTTATTGAAGCCTCACAACTCTCTGATAAACCCATTGTTACCAACGACATGGTAAAATTACATTCTGAAACTGAATTCGAATGGCTGGGCCGTTATGATAATGTGATCAATTCCGGAGGTATTAAATTGTTTCCTGAACAGATTGAAAGCAAACTTCAAAATAAGATTGCCGACCGATTTTTTATAAGTTCGGTACCCGATGAGACGCTTGGAGAAAAAGTCGTTTTGGTGGTTGAAACGGATTCAAAGGCGTTGGATAAGGCAGTTTTTTCAGAGTTGACCGCTTATGAAACACCTAAGCATGTTTATCTCTGTAGTCAGTTTGTTGAAACGGAGTCCGGGAAAATTCAACGTCAGAAGACGCTTGAAGCGGTGTTAGAGGATTAGGTTATTTTTTATACGGCAATACTACAGATTGTCCTACATAATCATGAATGGCTTATTTTTTATCATTGCGATTAATGACTAGCAAAGATATCCATCCCAATAATGCTATTGTGATGAATCGTCCTAAGGCAAAGAAGAAATTGATATTCTTTTCTTCCAATGCTAAATCCTCCCAAAAATCCGAACTCTCTTTTTTTTTGTAAAGTCAATAGCTTTTATCTATTGTTATGCCCACCTAGAGTCCTATTAAATTTAATATTGCTCGTTCGATCGGTAGAAATTAAAAATGAATTGACATTTCCTAGGCTATTCATTTCAAAGGTTAATACCACTTTCCCTAACCAATCATCGTAAAATATTAACTCTTTTTTTGATAAAGAGATAGGTGCTTTCACTTTAATATCGCCAATTTGAAATACGAGATTGTTTCCTCGACTAGTGATTTCATAAGAAGTATTGAGTTCATCCGAATAATAAGTTCCAGTATACCACTTCAGACTATTAACATCTAATGTAGCCATCTTAGTACCCTTTGTTTCATTCCCATCCACCGATATTATTTTAAATTCTCCTTGTTCTAAATCGATATCTAACCATTCTCCATTATCTAAAAGAAATGTGGTATCATTATGTTTATACAATCTTCTTTTGTAGTTCCAGTCCAATATCTCCCATATTAAATCATCGCTTTCTTCCTCTCGGTACAGTTGAATTAGTAAATCGCTGTTTTCAATCCTGTAAATACCTTCATAAGCTCTGCTAAAAAGGGGAGTTGGGAGAGGGTGGCGTAATGTCTTCACCTTTTTTGTATTCTTTGTTGTTTGAAGTTGTTCGTCAATTAAAAAAAGATTGGCAATTGGATACACATCATCATTTTTATTTTGGCCACCATTCCCGAGATAAACAATGGTAAGCTCTTCGGAGGGAAACCTTGATATCTTACATGTAATTCCCAATAATCCTCCAGAATGGAGTACTTCTTTAAATCCTTTATGGCGATCAATAATATTACCAAAAGCGTACTCATTTTCCTCACCATTATTCAATGTATCAATACTCAACATAAGCTCAATAAATTCTTTACCACCTACCTTAGCATGATAAAAGTTCTGATCCCATTTATATAGATCACCAACAGTGGTAAATAATCCAGCCGGACCAAGTCGATTGTCGTTTAATGTGTATCGAAAATAATTATCGTTTTCTTTCTTTCCATAAGAAACAACTCGATTTTTTATTATGGCACGCGGATTGTCTGAAAAGAAGGAGTTATTCATTTCGAGGGGGACAAATATTCTTTCTTTTGCAAATTCAGGAAATGGTTGCCCACTTATTCTTTCGATTACAAGACTTAAAAGGAGGTATCCTGAATTGGAATACGAGAAACTTTCATTCGGAGGGAAATTAAGTCCGTTTTGCTGAAGTATAACTTTTAATCCATCAGAACGATAGGCTATATTTTCGGCGGTGTTACCTGCCAATCTGGTCAGGTCTTGATAATCCTTTACTCCGCTCGTATGCCTGATAAGAGTTCCAATAGTTACCTCATCCATATAATTGGGGAGTTCAGGAAGATGATTCCTGATCGATTCCTTAAGCGTTAATTTTCCATCGATAATTAGCAATGCAATAGCAGCTGCGGTAAACTGTTTGGAAACAGACATTACATTCATTACAGACCCACGCGTCATTGGTATGTCGTAATCTAAGTTAGCCATACCAAACCCTTTATTGTAGATAAGTTCTCCATCCTTTATTATGCCAACGACACAACCAGGAGTGTTTTTAGTGTACTTTGCAGATAGAAAAGTATCTACTTGCTGTAATTTCGCTTTATTATCTTGAGACTGTACGTTTGCTGCAGACAAGAGTAGCACTATTTTGAGAATTAATCTGATGCTTTTCATAAAACTGAGTTGTTGTGCATAGTTATGTTTTATACATGTGTTTGTCCGTTGGTATTATTCCATGAGCTGTTTTAATCCGTCAATCACATTATTTTGATATAAGAGTTCATTATTAAAGATGCGATTATTTGATGATTGTTACAGTTGTTTTTTCACAACCAAATAAACCTACAAGGTTTTTAAAACCTTGCAGGATTTTTTATCTCTGTAGTCAGTTTGTTGAAACGGAGTCCGGGAAAATTCAACGTCAGAAGACGCTTGAAGCGGTGTTAGAGGATTAGGTTATTTTTTATACGGCAATACTACAGATTGTCCCACATAATCATGAATGGCTTTCTTTTTATCATTACCATTTATGGTGAGTAAGGATATCCATCCCAATAATACTTTAGTTATAAATCGTCCTATAGCAAAGAAGAAATTGATATTCTTTTCTTCATTAGCCTCTCTTTTAACGACAATATCGTTAAAAAAATGACCTATGGTCGCTCCAAATGTGGACACCAAAATTGGTTCATATAGTAAAAAAATAAGAACAAACACGATAACCCTGACAGCGTTCGGAACATCGGTGATCAGGTTAAAAATTTCGGTAGCGCTATACATTAAAATGATAATGGCAATATTATCAATAATTACGGCTTTAACACGGGTAAAGAGGCCGGCGTATTTGTTTTCCATGATGTCTAGTTTCAATATTTGAATTGTTGAAGTTATAATAAATTTTGGTAAACCAAATAATCCACAATTCATTTTAGATCTTTGTTAATCTTTTTTGGATGTTGTCTTGTATCGAAAACTGTAATAATTTCAATTTCATTTTGATTGGTGTTTATTCTAAAGTAAAAGGTATTGTGTTTGGAAACACACATTTAAATAAGCCCTTGAATTCCTTTGATTCGGGGCAACTTTAAGGGTGCCTTGTGATCAGATCAATTTTCTGTCGAAGTTTTTTTTTAAAAATCATTCCTAACCTTGAGGTTCCAATGTGTTATTAAATAGTCGTTTAAGTCAAGAAGTTTGCTTTGGGCAATTTCGGATAAACAAACCTTCATTAAGAGATTTTCTTCATAAAATCACTAAAAGCGACTTTTTCTCCTTTATTTAGTTGGTCAATGCCTTTTTCAATCTCGTTCTTTTCTTCCAATGCTAAATCTTCCCAAAAATTCGAACTCTCTTTTTTTATAAAGTCTGAAATCTTAGATATAAATTCAACATTTTCGATGCTCAAAATCATTTTCACCAATTCTATTTTCGAGGCTTGAATATCCATTGCAACTGTTTTAATCTATTATGCGGTTTTTTGATGTAAGCCATTTGGTGAGTTAATAAGTGGTATTAATTTTATTACTGTTCCCGAAGTTCTTGATTCGGTTCATGTTTTTCCTTTTCACAGAAGCATATAAGTGTTTTCTTGATGTTTTGATCATTTTTAAACTTGCTTACGGTGTTTCCTATCCTGCGTATTAGAATCATTTATAATTCGTTGAATGTTGTTTTTAATATTCTCGACCCAATTTTCGTCGGAAGGCTCTATAATGATTGCCTTAAAATTATAGCGTTCACTCTCTATACCAACACCTTTTAAATCGTCAATATGAACATCAAACCCAAATGCCGGAGGATATTTCGATGCGTTCATATTTTGAGACCTTAGAACGCGTTGGTTTTCGACTTGATTAACAATATGGTTGACACGTATTCCATAATATTTCAACACACGTCGTATTTTACCTTTTGATCTAAAGGATGTGGTATAAATATGAATGTTATGCCCTTGACTTTGAAGATGGTCAATTATCTTTCGAGCACCTTTACGGACTTCTTCTATGCCAAGCAGTTTTGCAATTTGATTCCGTTTTTCGGTTTCGAATTCGTTTCCGTTTGGAATTAAGGTGCTATCTAAATCAAAACTGATGTTCATATGTTTTATTCAAATCCCGTCGCAAATAACCTTCTGGACCCATTTATGCCGCACTTCTGGTATTTATGATATGCCTGAGCCGATTCTTCTTTAATTTCGTCCGGCGTCTCATTACTTGACCAGGAGTTTAATGCCGCTTCCAGAGTATAAGCTTCCGGTGCCATAAGGTTGGTGGTCCAAAGAATGGGAGTAGCTTTCGATTTTAATATTTCGTTTTTAAAATAATTTTTACTGGCACAAGCCAATATAATGGCATCAATCTTTTTAGAGGGGGTTGTCTTATAATTTAAATGGACTTCAAATTCCATTAGGCCATCGTGTCCAATGTAAGCCACTAATTCCGACTCGCCTCCAAACTTCAATTCCTGATTTTTGTATGTAATATGCTTGATAAAGTTATTGTTCGACGCTAATAAAAAGTCCTCGGTACATGTCTTGATTTTAGCACCATCATAGGCTTCAGCTAATAGATAAATGTTTTTTGTTCTATGTTTAAATAAAACGCTTTCAAGTATCTTCGGTATTTTCGATGTGATCTCAGATTGGTAAACCCAGGTGTTCGACTTATTCTTTAAGAAGTTTTTAACCCCATACAGAGCACCCCAGTATAAATTATTCTTAGGGTCTTGTCCATTTCCTATTAAGTCGGGTACCGGAACAATTCCTTGATTTTCATTATCGCATAGGGCTACAAAAACGTGGATGGTTTTGGGCTCGCTTTGGTTTTGTCCAAAACTAATGGTACTAATTAATGATATTAGAATTAAAAGTATTTTATTCATTCATAAGTCTATTTAAATCTTGAACCAGCTTATCGTCGTACAAAGAATAAATCAAGATTTGATTTTTAGGTTGTAACCCCGGTTCTTTGGAATAGTAGTAAAAACTAATTGAATATTTGTCGCCTCCTATTTGATTTATATTATATAAGCGGTAATTTTTGTCAGCATTTTCAATGGTCCATTTTTTTGAAACGATTTCTTCTTTGTATTCGTCAAAGACCACGAATTCAGATGGCGATTCGAAAATAAAAATTGTACTCCTTACTTTTTGAATATCATAAATGCTTGTTAGTGTTGTAATTATTCTTTCCTTGTTTTTCTCTTTAAATATGATGTGGTATTTATCATTTTGCCAGAAGTATGACATTCCTTTTTTAAAATCTTTTTCAGGTCTATATATTTTAAAATGCTTGATTCCGGTTATAACATCAGATTCCTTACTGGTTTCAATGTTGGTAACTGTTCTTTGGTCAATAGCGTTTATTATCCAATCACAATAGTTTTCATCATACTTTATTCTGATTTGTTCTTTTTTAATTGTTTTCCAATTCAAAATGGCATATTCCAACATTTTCAACGTATTGACAATGTCAAATTTGTTACTAACTTGACGAACAACAATGGCTTTTTTAGTTAGTAAAGGTTTTCCAATCCGAATAGGATCATAATTATATTTGATAATTCCTTTATCAAAACTTAAAAAATATATCGGTTCTGATACCCCGACATAGAAATGGTTAAAATCCAGGAGAATTGGTTGGTTATAGTTTAGTTTTTCTGCTAATAATTGAGCTAGTTCACCTATAATTTGAACCTTTTTAATTTCTTCGTATTTATAACCTGTTTTTATTCTGGTCTTTATATTTCTAAATTGGTTGACTACCCAAAAATCTTGATGAGCAGAAACTATCATTGAGGTCAATAATATTAAAAAAAAGATGATGCTTTTAGTTTTGATCATGTTATTGGAACGACCTTATAAATGAAATCTCTAAGAATTCTTAGCTTAAAGAACCAAGATATAAAAAATGAAGGGATTTTCCGAAAGGAAAATCAAACTTCGCTACCCGGTTTAAAAAGCGTAAAACAGATATTACATCGACCAATCTCATCTTATTTTAAGTCGTATATTTTTAACGCAAACACATTTTAAAACCAGATGTTCAATCTTCAAATTAGTCTTAAGAAAAAAATATTGGAAAGGCAAACGGGTGCAAGTCCCTAGACCAATCTGAGCATCGCTTGGAATGTGTTTGCGGTGACCTTTCCTCTTTTTATTAATCCTATTAAAACTATTTGTAATGCAAACACAGAATGGTCAAAACGTATGCCCCAAATGCAAACGGAGCCATACATCGGGTGATACAAGACAGGTATCAAAAAAAAATCAAAACTAAATTACTCCCCGCGCAATTAGAATTGCTGGAATTTGTTAATTTCCTGGACGCCCCGGCGCTTATCAAGTCTTTGGAATGGTTGCACGACACCACTTGTTATCATTCTTATGAGCCTATTGAAGAAGATGAAAAATTCAACTTGTTTAATATAAAACTGCTAGTGGAGAAGTTGGGTGGCTTGGTTCGGGAAGGTTGAGTTTTGGAAAAAGATGGTTAATTTAGTTTTTGGCGATTTTTTTTATCTAACAATTATGTTCCAGGGTTTTGTGTAAGCTCTAGTAACTGGAAAATACGAGAGCAATGGATTTAATATCCTGCAAGGTCTTATTTTGACCTTGTAGGTATTAAAAATTCAACCAAATAAACCTACAAGGTTTTTAAAACCTCGCTGGATTTTTAAATCTTCACCTTTTATTAGAAACCAAAAGATCCCGAACATTCATATCCAAAGCCCTAGCCACTTGAAACAAATTTATAGTCATACAGATACTGGTGATGGTCAAGAATCGATCACAAATAGGATGCCGAGCAAGTTATATAAAAAAGAAAAAGGTGGTAATATTAACTTTGAAAAACTGGACTAATGCTTTTTATAGGAATCGATGCTGTAAGGCGTTTATTTAGTTGTATTTGTTCAAAAAGTTTAATATTAATGAATTTACTACATCAGGTTTATCAAGCATCATCCAATGTCCGGCTCCTTCAATTTTTTTATAGGTAAAATTAGTCGCATAAGCTGTTGATTGTGTCATTTGATCTTCAGTTAATGCTATATCCATAGTGCTCCAAATACCTAGCACGGGTATTTCGATTTTTTTTTGAGAGATTTCAGGTTGTTTATTTGAAGGCTGATAATCAACATTAGATTGTTTGGGAAAATCTTGTAAGTTTCCTCGATACCAGTTCAATGCTGTTGTCAGGGTATTCGATTCTTGAAAGCGTTGTAGTATTTTTTTAAACTGTTTATGTCTACCAAATGCCTCTTTTGTCATTTTCCAATTGTTTTCGGCTAAAGTCTTTTCTGCAATGCCTTCTTGTAAAAAAAGAAGGATATATGATGATTTTTGACGCTGCTCTTTGGAAAACCATGCCGGATTACCGGGAAAACCTACTGATAAAACCGTTAGTGAGTTAAACCGTTGCTCATAGAATTTAACAAGATTCCATGATAGCGCTGCTCCCCAATCATGACCAATTAGATGCACTTTGTCTAGTTTAAGTTCATCCAATATTCCTATTACATCATTCATCAAAATTGGCATGGCATACTTTTCTTTTTCTAATGGGCTTGGGGAATTTTCGTAACCTCTTAAATCTGGAGCTATTACCCTAAATCCAGCTTTCAATAATACTGGAATTTGATATTCCCAAAGTTCTTTTGAATCAGGAAATCCATGCAAAAGTAAAACTGGTGTTCCCACACCTTTATCTATAATTGAGAAATCTCCATTTATTGTTTTAATCATCTTACCTTCCTGAGCATGGAGGAATGAATAAGAAAGAACCATTAACAAAAAAAATCGTATCATAATATTGTTTTTAATGTTCCATAACTTTTAGTATATGAAACGTCGCATCCCGAAGGGTGCTATGATTTTATATACAGCGTTATCTACTTTTTTCATTTATATTTTTCAGTCTTTTCAATCACACAATGTATGGTTCGTATTGCGTCAACTCCGTGATTGCTCCAATGATGCCAAAAATCGAATTTCATTCCCCAAACAGCATTCTCTATACTTTCTTTTGTGTTCAAATCAAAAATCATAAGCTGATACTTGATGTCTTTATATATGTCCATTACATCATCTAATAAATCACCCATAACGGGAGATTCATTTCCAAAAACATTTTCAGTCGGGTCAAAAATCGTCCAGTAGCACTGATTTTCTCCAAGAAGTTCACTTGTCCAATTCTTTATTTTATCAAGTTCTTTATCATCCAGTTGTTCTTCAAAATCTTTATTTGATTCTAGGTCAATGGTTTGAAGATTCAATCCATTTGAGTAAAGCTCAAGAAGAGATTTTTGAAGTTTTAAGAGACCTTCTGAGATTTGTTTACTTTCCAGGAGCTTGCAAAAGTTTCGGCAAGACCTTAAAAAATCTTGAAACTCCTTGGTTGATATTGCTTGCTTACTTTTCACTTTTCGATTGTAAAGAAAATATATATATTATAGTCAGAACTATAATTACAACGGGAAATATAAATAAAATTCCTACCTAATTATCTAAAATCTATCGTCTAACATCTATCATCCGCACTCCAACTCCCCAACAATCACCATATAATCATACTGCAAATCCTCATGAAGTGTAGAAATTATCTTCTTAGCCAAAAGCAACTGCCGATTATACGTATTCTGCAATTGCACACTATACTTAATACTCGGTGAAAACCCTTTCAGTTTCTGACAAAAATACAGCAACAACTCCACCTCCGTTTCTTTGTTTTGAGAATAACGCACATACTTTTTAATGTTCTTCAAAATCTTACGCACACTTTTTCGGATATAAAAATAACTTTTGGTGTTTATAAGTTCGAATTCATCGTCAATATAGGTCTTGACACTGGCGATATACCCGGCTTCATCCGAGGACTCAAATAAGAGATAGGTGAGTAGCTCTTTGTTCTCTTTCTTAAAACGGGATAAGCGCAAGCAAAGCTCTTGAATTTCAGAAGTTGACAGCGTATTTAATTCTTGTTTGATCTCTCTAAGCGATACGGCTTTCATGAATAGGAAGTTTCTAAAGCACTAAAGTTAGGGGTTTTCATTTAGAAACTTGAGGAACTCGGGTTTATATTTTTGTCCGATAGGAATCCTATGATCCTCAAGAAATACCTGGTTGCCCTCGATACGATTCATTTGAGTCAAATTAATCGCAAAGGATTTATGAATTCGAATGACATTATGGGGTTCCAGTTTTTCTAAAATAGAACCAAAGGTGCTGTTTGTGACAATCACCTGGTCTTTGAGATGCAGCTTGACATAATCCCCAAAGGCTTCGATATATTGAATGTGCTGTGGATTGACCTTATGAATGGTTTTGTTCGATTTTATAAGTAAAAAAGGTGCTTCAGGTTGGTGATTCCCTTTGGTGCCTTGTCTTTCAACAACCCGATTTACGGCCGTTAAAAAACGCTCGAAGGAAAATGGTTTTAGTAAATAATCAACGGCATTCACCTCAAAACCTTCCAGAGCATATTGGGAGTAGGCTGTCGTAAAGATCACCTGTAGCGGATTCTGTAAGGCTTTGTAAAAGGTTAATCCTGATATTTTTGGCATGTTAATATCTAGAAACATGAGGTCGAATTCGGATTTTGTGTTTAACCATTCCATAGCTTCAACTGCATTGTTACAGGTGCAGACGAGTTCCAGAAAGGCAACTTCCGAGATAAAATGCTTCAACACCCTTTGCGCTGAAGGCTCGTCGTCAATGATCAGGCACTTAATCCTCATGACCAAACAATTTTAGGGTTACTATAAACTTGTCTTCAGTTTTTTGAATGTCTAAAGTATGGGTTTCAGGATAAACGATCTCCAGATTTTTTTTGATGTTATCAAGGCCTAATCCCGAGTAAGTATGATTGTTGTTAACACTGTCTTTTGAGGCATTATTTTCGATATAAAACTGGAAATTCTTGTTGTGTTGTTTTATGCTGATGTTTATAAAGGTATTTTCAATGTCACCTTTAATACCATGCTTAAAGCTGTTTTCTATTAAAGGCAAAAGTAGCATCGGGTAAATACTGAAGTCTTCATCCTGAACATCTTCCTCGAAGGTGATATTCTGAGACTCGTGTTGTCTTAGTTTCTGAAATGCGATATATTTTTTGAGCAAGGCCAGTTCGTCTTTCAAGGAGATTTTTTCCGTATTGGCATCGTAGATAATATAGCGCAGAATATCTGATAATTGCACAATGGCATCTTTAGTATGGTCTTTATTTTCAATCGCTAAGGCATAAATAACATTGAGTGAATTGAATAAAAAATGCGGATTTATTTGCGACCGCAACGAAGCTAATTGCGATTGTATTTGCTGATTTCTTTGTTTTAATTCCCGGTTTTCGTTTCTGTTAAAGTAGAACCAGTCTTCAGAGAGTTTGATTAGTGTGGTACTGATCAGGAAAATACTGAATATACTGATGAGCTTGGTGTTCGAATGGTAAGAGATAAAATAATAGTCAGGGAAAATATAATCAATAAAATGACTGAAGAACCAGGTGTTGAGTTGGGTGAACAGCAGGAGGTTTACAATGAACAGCAGAATATACAAGGCGTATCGTTCTTGTTTTAAGAAGTATGGAATCAGGATGTACATATTTATCGTAACCGGAATGATAATGGTGACTAAAAAGCTTCCTGTATATATATAATCTATTGTTGTTGGTGTATGCAGGGTAAAGGAAAACAGGAGAATCGCATAGCCCAAAACCCATAGTATGCTGTTAAATACTATGGGACTGTGATGGTTTAACTTTAAGAAGTAAGGATTAAGGTTTATCATACGCTCTTAATAAATTGAATTGTACATCGGTGGACCATTTGCTGTCGTCGCTGGATGCCATATATTTTTTTATAAATTTTTGCAACTCTTCTGAAGAGGCTGTTAGCAGATAACTCGGAAAATCCAGAGTTTTGGTATGTTTGATCTTAATGCGTTTTTCGTCAAGGAGTTTTTCCAATTTATCACTATCCAGCCATTTTAGACTTAATTTGTCATCGGTCATGTCGACTTTTACCAGGGAATGCGCTGTTACAAAATGATAGGACACTAAGCTTGGAATGTTTTTAAATTCGAGTTCCATGGTTAGGGGTGTGAAATCAATGAATAACTGGCCATCTAATTTAAAAGGCACCGCTAAATAAGATGTGGTACGCTTCTTATCATGCCTTTGGATATAATAGCCCTCGGAATATCCTTTGGAAAAGCTATTTAATTCTTCCATATCCTTAAAAAAACCTTTGAGATCTCCTTTGTTTTCTTTTTTAATCTTTTCTTTTAAGGAGGTTATTTCCCATCGGTTGTTTTCAGAGTCTGTCCAGTTTCCAAGGAGGGCTTGTTCAAACTGAATAGTATCTTCAGTAAAAAAGGGGAATAGGGATTTTACAATACAGGAATTTAGTAGGAGTAAAGCTAAAACGGCAATAGTGATTCGTGATTTCATGATATTCAAATTTAATTATTTGAAATCAAAAGAAATAGAAAACCGAGGGCTTCACAACATTTTTCGTTGAACACGGGTTAACTCATGCCAAACACTGGGCAAGATCTTTTGGGAACTACCTTAGCTTGGGAAAGGTTTCGGGATCAGATTCGTGCATCACCGCGTAAACGGCTTCAAAAATATCTTCAGCTGAAGGTTTAGAGAAATAGTCACCATCATTGCCATAGGCGGGTCTGTGTGCTTTGGCGGTTAATGTTTTTGGCGCACTATCCAAATATTGAAAGGCGTTTTGTTTATTTAGTATTTCATCTAAAATGTAAGCCGAGGCACCACCGGGGACATCCTCATCGATAACCATAACTCTATTGGTCTTAGCAATACTTTTTACAATATCGTGGTTGAGATCGAAAGGTAATAGGGATTGTACGTCGATGACTTCAGCATCAATACCTACGGATAGTAATTCTTTAGCCGTTTGGTTAACAATACGCAGCGTAGAACCATAAGACACCAGTGTAATATCGCTACCTTCTTTGATCGTTTCCACCACACCTATTGGTGTTTGTAATTCACCCAGATTATTAGGTAACTTTTCTTTTAGCCTGTAACCGTTTAGGCATTCGATAACGATAGCCGGATCGTCTCCTTTGAGTAGGGTATTATAAAATCCGGCAGCTTTGGTCATATTTCTAGGAACCAGCACATGCACCCCTCGAACCAAGTGTATAATACCTCCCATTTGAGAACCGGAATGCCAGATGCCTTCTAGTCTGTGCCCACGGGTTCTAATGATCAATGGTGCTTTTTGTTTCCCTTTTGTTCTATAGTGTAAGGAAGCCAGATCATCACTAATAATTTGTAAAGCATAAAGGATATAGTCCAAATACTGAATTTCGGCAATAGGTCTTAAGCCACGTAAAGCCATACCGATACCCTGACCAAGAATGGTAGCCTCCCGAATACCGGCATCCGCCACCCGAAGCTCCCCATATTTTTCCTGAAGCCCTTCCAGACCTTGATTAACATCACCAATATTACCTGAATCCTCACCAAAGACCAAGGTTTCCGGATAAGTATTGAAAATAGCATCAAAATTATCACGGATGATAATACGACCGTCCACTTGTTTAGCGTCTTTATCGTAACGTGGTTTAACTTCTTCTATATTCGTATTTGATGTTTCGGTTTCAGAGTATAAATGAGAGCTAAACTTGGGTTGTACATTTTCGAAATAGGTGTCGATCCAATGGTTTAACTGTTTTTTTTCAACTGTATTTTCTCCAAGAACATGTCTTAGTGCTTTACGAGCACTGGATAAAATCTCCTTACGTGTGGGCTCTTCGATCGCACTTAAACTTTCTTTAATTTTAGAAATAAACACACCATTCGGACTGGATTCACCAAGGGTGCCTAAAATCGTAATAAGTGCTTTTCGTTCTATTTCAATAGGTGCTAAAAAGGTACCCCAGGCTTTTTTCTTAGCCTCGCGAACCTCTCTTTTAATGCCGCGTTCAATCTCTGTAAGATCTTCATTGGTTGAGATGCCACTCTCAATGATCCATGCCCGCATTTTAGCATTGCAGTCGTGTTCTGCCTCCCAATCTAAACGCTCTTTATTTTTATAACGTTCATGGGAACCGGATGTCGAGTGTCCCTGAGGTTGTGTTAACTCCAGAACATGAATAAGCACAGGAACATGTTCTTCTCTGGCAATAGCACCGGCTTCCATATAGGTTGCGACAAGATTGGCATAGTCCCAACCTTTTACGCGTAAAATTTCGTAGCCCTGATGTTCATTATCACGCTGAAAGCCTTTTAGGATTTCAGAAATATTCTCTTTGGTGGTTTGATGCCTGGCATGAACGGAAATACCATATTCGTCGTCCCAAACACTGATCACCATAGGGACTTGTAAAACACCGGCAGCATTTATGGTTTCAAAAAACAAACCTTCACTGGTACTGGCATTTCCAATAGTACCCCAGGCTACTTCATTACCGTTCACTGAAAACTTAGAAGCATTGATGCCTTCAAGGTGTCTGAACATTTTTGAGGCCTGTGCTAATCCTAAAAGTCTCGGCATTTGAGCCGCAGTAGGAGAGATGTCTGCACTTGAATTGTACTGTTTGGTAAGATCCTTCCAGTTGCCGTTATCATCCAGACTATGGGTTACAAAGTGCCCTCCCATCTGACGTCCGGCAGACATAGGCTCCAACTTTAAATCTGTATTCGCGTATAATCCGGCAAAAAACTGTTCAACTGTAAGTTCGCCAATGGCCATCATAAAGGTTTGGTCTCTATAATAACCCGATCGCCAATCCCCTTTTAAAAAGGCTTTGGCCATGGCTAACTGTGGCACTTCTTTACCATCGCCGAAAATTCCAAATTTGGCTTTTCCGGTCAATACTTCTCTACGACCTAGCAGGCTGCATTCACGACTTCTTACGGCAATTTCATAATCATTCAAAACTTCAGTTTTAAAGTCTTCGAATGATAAATTGTCTTTTAAGTCAGGAATGGTTTGCATATTGGTATGGCGCTTTTACGTTTGCAAAAGTAGGCAAACTAAGTGATTTTTGCAATTAAATTACAGGATAAATCTTTGAGTAATTCTCAAAAAAAAGTTAAATAAATTATCGTTTTTAATGATTTTATATCTAAAACAATAATTTGTTAAATAATATGCAACAAATTAACATACTAATACCAGCGTCTTCTAAATAAACCAAGCAAAGAATTTGGGTCTACGGTGAACTTAAATCTTATTCTTTCATCGTAATTCGGTTGCCCGATTTCCCAACCGAGATTGGAGTATACCGGGAGGTAAATTTCAAAGTAATCGGTGACTAAATTTATTCTTACACCAAAATCGTAAACAAAATGGGCAGGATCAAATTTGTTCTTTACCAACCCGAAATCACTATAGCCCAATATGTACTTCCAAAGGGTGGTACTTACATTTACTGTAGATAGCCATTGGTTGGCATACGGGGTTTCGAGTTTTGATTTAAAACCACCTTCTGCTGTGATATATTGCTGACTAAAAATACCGGAATTCTCAGAACGCCCTAAATAGGCATAGTCAAACAAATAATCGGTGGGGCGGTCTAAGGCAAAACTGAAATAGTCGGAATCGATATCGGTACTATTCTTTAAGAAGAAACCTGTAAACACCCGTAAATTAAGTTGTCTGTTACTTTCAAATAAGCGGCGATACTCATAATTGAACGAGACTTTACTGAAATTCTTTGCAACCTGAAAATCGGTATACCACTTACTGAAATTTATAAGATTGTCATCCGAGTTGATGTAACGCACATTAAAAACACTATAATTCGGGTCTGTGGTATTTTGAGGATTGTTAACGTCTTTATCTCTATGAATATTGACATGTCTGAATTTCAGTAACTTTCTTTTGTTAGAGCGAAAATCATCGTTTTCTCTGAAAAACATAGTCACAGAAGGTGTTATCTGCCTTACAAATAGATCCTCGGCATACGATTTATAGCCGGCTCTAATACCATAATTGATATAGTAAAGATCACTGTTTTCGAGGTTATGGATCACAGAAGCTGCAGCCGATCCGGTGAGCGATTTGGAACCAAAAGCGTATTGCGGTTCTATTTTGTAGTTAAAACGTCTACGTAACACCGTGGTATTGTAAACGCGCATACCTAGGGTCACCCCGTCATAAATATTATTAAATTGACCAACGGGTAAAAAGAAAACCTGATTGTAATGAGGATCTTCTATGTCCTTAAACGCTCTGAATTGTAAGGGTTTGTTGTTAAAGAAGAACCCCTTTAGTGATTTCCAGTTGTCTCTTAGATTAATTTCCGGAATCATCTTTTCGTAGTTTAAAACGAGTTTATTGGCTCCGTTTCTTGGGAGTGTCAGCGTTTTAGTATCCACAACATTATCGATCCAGGTTTTTGAGATCACACTGTCATTATTCAGCGTATACAGGGAAATGGGCATGCTCGTATTGCGCTTATTTTTAATGGTAAGTGTTATGGAATCTTCAGTTTTTCTAACTTTTTTGATCTTATAATCTATTTTATTTCGCGTCTTTAAATAATCCTCAAAAAACCAATCAATATTTTTAGTGGTACGGGATTTTAAAAAGTTCTCAAAATCTTTAGTAGAGGTCTGTTTGAGTTGCTTGTCTTTTAAAAACGTTGTGATACTGTTTTCAAGAATATCTGAATTTATGTAGTCATCCAAATACTTCAAACCAACGCCTGCCTTATACTTGTTGGCGATGTTTTTATTGAACTTTAAAAGGGAATCCTTAGGCATGGTCAAGGGCTGATCGCGATTCGTTCTTGCCATTAGCATAAAGGCTAAATTGTATTTATCATTAAAATGCATATCGGCGGCGTGGAAGGATCTTACGCCCCAAAAATTGGCTATGGACCCCAAAAATTTCATGTCCGGATAGTACTTATTTACATAATGCATTAAATAATAAACCTGTAAACCATCAAAAAGCCATTGTTCTTTTCTGGGGTTGATAAGCAGTGTACTCTCTAAATAGTTTTGTACTGCAATTTTCAGAATTTTTATTTCGTAATTGAAATGGATGGGATATGGTTTTATAAATTTCGGTAGAAAATTCAACCCGTAAATAGGCGACTTACTATAATCAATGTCACTTATCAGAAGCTTCTCGTGGGGATAGTCACCGAAGTTTTCAATGATAAATTTCATAACTCTTTCGGTCATCAGAACCTTATTAAGTACCTGTAATCCTCCGTCGTCTATATCTGAAACCAAAGCAAAATTCGGACTCTTAATCGTGTTAAACCTCTTTACTTTGTTTAAAAACAGTTTATTACCCGTCCTGTTTTTGCCTTCTAATTTGACACGTTTCCTGCCCGCGATCGTATCTGTGCTTACGGGATCTAACTCTGTGGTTAGCACATAACCTTCAGGAAAATCTAAGTCCAGCGTAATATCCGATTTTGGAATATACAGATCATCAAGATCCTTATTGCTAAAGTATTGCCACGCTCCGTTATAAACGGCGGGCGTGATATACCAATATCTTAAATTGAGGTCTCCGGAATCCGTAATCCCATAACTGGTGAATTTGTCGCTTGGAATCTGTACGATATAATCCAAATTCAAGGTGTAGCTATCCCCAGGCTTTAAAGGTGCTTTGAGCTTAACCTCAACAATGTCTATTTGGTTTTTAAGATGTTGAAAACTTAGGTTTTGACTGTCCTGTCGTATGGAAGTGATTACCGAATACCCTCTGTCTTCATTTTTAGCGAAGTGAAAAACATTTTTATATTCGTCGGCTATACGCACGGCTAAAGGCGTGGTTTTCGTTGAATAACTATTATTCCAATCGTTTAAATATATGGTCTCAAGTTCATCTTGCGATGTATTTTGATATTGAATGGTTTGAGAAATTATGATCTGTTTTTTTTCAATATCAAAAGAGGCCTTAACATCAATGTTATTTTGACTAAAGCCGGAGCACCAAATTAATACGCATATGATGAAACTTAAGAGAGATAATTTCAATTTTTTTATATAAGTATTTAAGGTTAGTAATTCATGTAAGGCATTGCAATATAATAAATATGATGTTATTAGTCGATAAGCCGTTAATTTGTTAACAGGTTAATCGGAGCTCTTAGTTTAAAACACCGTCCAAATTTTAACAGGTATTTTAACATTGGTTTCTCCTTTAGTAACCTTCGATTTCATTTAGTAAACACCTTTGTTTAATCATTATTTTATTGGAAATAAAACTATTAACAATATCTCTTTGGGTGTTTTCGACCATAGGAGAAGGCGTGTCGAGAAGTTATTCTTAAAATAGTCTCGATACAATCCCGATAAGAATCGAGATCACTTGAACCGATGGTCAGTTTTTTATTCCGTTTTGAGTTGCATGTTATTGGTGGTATTGAGGTCAAAGCTAAAAATTAGGGCTTAATCCTGATTCTTTATAAAAGGTATCCAAAATGGTTATCACCTCTTCTTCATTATCCACTAAATGAATAAGATCCAGATCTTTTTCGCTAATGTTTTCGAACTTACCTAAAAGTGTTGTTTTTACCCAGTCTAAGAGGCTTTCCCAAAAATCGGTACCGACCAAAATGATAGGAAATTTTTCAATTTTATGGGTTTGAATTAACGTAATAGCTTCAAACAATTCGTCTAAGGTCCCGAAGCCACCGGGCATTACAACAAAGCCTTGCGAGTATTTAACGAACATCACCTTTCTCACAAAGAAATAATCGAAATCCAGACTTTTATCGGAATCAATGTAAGGATTGTCATGTTGTTCAAAAGGAAGTTCTATATTTAGACCTACCGAGGTTCCACCACCTAAGTGTGCCCCTTTATTACCGGCTTCCATAATTCCCGGGCCACCACCTGTGATCACCCCGTAACCGGATTCAACAATACGTTTTGCTATTTTTACGGCCAACTGATAATACTCATTATCCGGTTTGGTTCTTGCAGAACCGAATATGGACACACAGGGACCAATTTTACTCATTTTCTCAAAGCCATTAACAAACTCGCCCATGATCTTAAAAATAGCCCATGAGTCGTTTGTCTTTATGGCATTCCAGCCTTTATGGTGTTGTTCTTTTCGCATTTTTTTAGTCTTTAGTCTATAGTAATTAGTCGTTAGTTTTTCCAAGTCCGGTCTAAAGACTACGGGCTATCGATTAATAACTAGCTCGCTAATTTAGTTCTTTTTTAAGAAATCTGGCCGTATGGCTTTTTTTATGTTTTATAACAGCTTCCGGTGCGCCTTCCACAATAATTTGTCCGCCACCTTTGCCGCCTTCGTAGCCAATATCAATAATATGGTCAACGGTTTTGATAACATCGAGATTATGTTCTATAATCAACACGGTATTGCCTTTGTTGGCCAACTCATTCAGCACGACCATTAATACACGAATATCTTCAAAATGAAGTCCTGTAGTGGGTTCATCAAGAATATAAAAGGTGTTCCCGGTATCTCTTTTGCTTAATTCTGTTGCCAGTTTAATACGCTGTGCTTCACCACCGGAAAGCGTTGTACTTTGCTGCCCGAGTGTGATATATCCCAACCCGACATCCTGAATGGTTTTTAGTTTTTTAAATATTTTTGGAATATGCTCAAAAAATGAAACAGCTTCATTAATGGTCATATTCAGGACATCGCTAATGGACTTTCCTTTATAGCGAATTTCCAGAGTTTCCCGGTTGAACCTTTTGCCCTGACAGGTCTCACATTCGACATAAACATCCGGAAGGAAATTCATTTCAATGACACGTAATCCACCACCTTTACAGGTTTCACAGCGACCCCCGGCGACGTTAAAGCTAAAACGTCCCGCTTTATAACCACGAATCATGGCTTCGGGAATTTTCGCATATAGCGCTCTGATCTCGCTAAAAGTCCCGGTATAGGTTACCGGATTACTACGAGGTGTCCGGCCTATAGGGGATTGGTTAATGTCGATAACCTTATCGATATGTTCCAGGCCTTTAATGCTTTTATACGGCATAGGCCTTTTTACGCCGTTAAAATAGTGAGCGTTTAAAATGGGGTATAAGGTTTCATTAATTAAGGTAGATTTGCCACTGCCTGAAACTCCGGTGACCCCGATCATTTTTCCCAGAGGGAATTTTACGGACACATTTTTTAAATTGTTTCCGGTACAGCCTTTAAGTTCTAAGACCTTTCCGTTGCCTTTTCGGCGTTTTTTAGGTACTTCAATAACTTTAGTACCGTTTAAATAGTCTGCTGTAAGGGTGTCATGTGATTTTAATTCATCAGGATTCCCGATACTGATGATCTCCCCACCATGTTTTCCGGCTTTTGGACCGATATCAATCACATAATCGGCACGCTCTATCATATCCTTATCGTGTTCCACGACAATTACGGAATTACCAATATCTCTAAGCGAGGCTAAAGAATTGATTAATTTTTCATTATCGCGTTGGTGTAATCCAATACTAGGCTCGTCCAGGATATAGAGTACACCAACCAGTTGTGAACCTATCTGAGTGGCTAAGCGAATACGTTGGGCTTCCCCACCGGATAGCGATTTAGAACTTCGGTTTAGTGATAAATAATCCAAGCCCACATCAAGCAGAAATTGGAGCCTGGTTTTTATTTCTTTAATAACTTCCTCGGCAATTTTTAATTGTTTTTCAGACAGGTGTTCCTGTAAATTACGGAACCAATCGGCTAATTCAACAATATCGGTATTGGCGAGTTCAGCAATATTTTTATTATTGATCTTAAAGTAGAGTGATTCTTGTCGTAATCTGGAACCATGACATTCCGGACATTTAATTTTATCCATATAATCTTTTGCCCAGCGCTTGAGTGATGTAGACTCCGCCGTCTTATATTGATTTTCAATAAAATTGGCCACCCCTTCAAAATCGATCTTATAATCGCGTGTAACACCCAAAGTTTTGCTCTCAACAGAAAACTTTTCGTTACCACCATAGAGGATCATGTGTTTGGCGTCTTCAGGAATGTCTTTATAGGCATCGCTTAATTTAAAATTAAACCGCTGTGCTATGGTTTCAAATTGCTTAAAGATCCAGCTGTTTTTTTTCGGACCGTGGGGCGCTAAAGCACCATTTTTTATAGATAGCGTATCATCCGGAATGATTTTGTTTTCATTCACCTGATACAATTCTCCAATCCCATTACAATTAGGGCAAGCCCCTTTTGGTGAATTAAATGAAAAATTGTTGGGCTCCGGATTGGGATATGAGATCCCTGATGACGGACACATTAAGTTCCTGCTAAAATACCGAACGTCCTGTGTATCCTGATCAATAACAAGCAGCACATCGTCACCATGATACATGGCCGTGTTAATGGTTTCGGTAAGGCGCTTGTCCTTATCTACCGTGTCGTTAATCACCAAACGATCAATCACGATCTCAATATCGTGGGTTTTATAACGATCGAGTTTCATGCCTTTGGTAATGTCCCGAATTTCACCATCGGTTCTCACCTTTACAAAGCCTTGTTTTCCAATTTGCTCGAACAATTCTCTATAATGACCTTTACGCGAGCGTACTACGGGCGCCAGAATATTAATGCGTTTTCCATTAAAATTCTCTATGATGAGTTCTTTAATCTGGGCATCGCTATAGCTGATCATCTTATCGCCTGTATTATAGCTATAGGCATCACTGGCACGCGCAAAAAGTAAGCGCATAAAATCGTAAATCTCTGTAATGGTTCCAACCGTGGAGCGCGGTGATTTACTGGTGGTTTTTTGTTCGATGGCTATAACCGGAGAGAGACCGTCGATTTTATCAACATCCGGTCGTTCCAACCCGCCTAAAAACTGCCTGGCATAGGCCGAAAATGTTTCGATGTAACGACGCTGTCCTTCCGCATAGATCGTATCGAAAGCCAAAGATGATTTTCCACTGCCGGACAGCCCGGTAATCACAACTAGCTTCTCGCGGGGTATGGACACATCTATGTTTTTTAGATTGTGTACCCGGGCACCTTTTACTTCAATAAATTCTTCGAAATCAGTCATAGAAACGCAAAGTTGCAAAGGTACAATTTTAGTTGTTAAATTTTAGTGAAATGTTCGTTGGGAATTTGTGGTTTCTGAGGTATACACCCCTGTGCTCCCCTCTAGGGGACAATGGCATTGATTAGTGTATATAACTCTGGATTTATGAGGCAATAAATTTTGACATTCATAAGAAATTTCAGTTTGAATATTACTCAATTACCAGGGAAAGCCTGGATTTATTAGTCATAGCAATGGTGTTTTTTGTCAAAACAAGCACAGACCACAAGCGAACCTGAAAAATTGAAGTAAAGAAATGTCCCCTAGAGGGGACCACCGGGTTTAGGGTGTAGATTACTTCACCATGCGCAGACGCCCATTAACCAAATTCCCCACATTTTTACCCTGACCAATGCCAACTTCTACAGCGGCCCGATAGTGAATACCGCCATACATTCTACTGATAGCAGCTTCCTGAGCGGCCGCATTAAATGAAGAAAAAGAACGTATGGGCAACCCATAAGGGACTTCGGTATCATCTAAAAAGCCAAAATTATCCCCGAAAATATTTGTTAATACGGTGGCGGCAGCACCGGAAACGACAGAGTGTCCGCTGGTGTATTCGGGAAAGGGTGGCGTCTGTAAAATAGGTTTCCATTCATGGTCCATGTACTTATTGATCAGGGTTTCCGGTCGCACGAGATTACTTCTGTATTTTTCGTCCCAACAGCTTATAAACGCATCGGCAATCGCAATTGAAGCTTTGGTATAGGCAAAAACCGTTCGGTTAAAATCGGCATCTTCGGTTTTACAGGCAATTTTTGTAATTCCGATCCAATGTGCTCCCGGGGTTATCTTTTTTGCTGCAAACATAAGGTGTCCCCGAGTTACCGAAACATAGGGATTACAATCCCAGAACTGCGCGATCAATACTTCTTCCGACGCATCGCCCTCCTTCGTGATCTGGTTGCTGATATCATAAACCTCCTTAAGTTCTTTATAGAAGCTTGAATTTTCATTCATTGAAAATACGGGAGGCGGTAAGGGTTTAAATTGTGCCGATGAGTCGATTACAAAGGGTCTGATCTTGCCCCAATGTGGTTCCAAACCATCCATATAAGCCGGAGGTGTGGGTTGCCAGCGTTCTTCATTTTCCGGGTCAATACTGAATTTAGACATGGTTCGTGTTTGATTGTAATTGTCCTTATCCATCCAGTCGCCTATAAAATCTGCAACCTGTATGCCATAGGCTTTTGAAGCTTCAAATTGCGCGGTATTTGTCGCTTCCCAAATTTGGTACAGGCTATCGCGAAAAGTTTCGATACGTTGTTCTGAAAATATTAAGCGCTTACTAAGGTCAATATGGGCAATCAACGCCGCTAACGGGTAGTTGATGTTTTTCGCTTCATCGGCTTTGGGAATGGCTTTCAAATGACTTATTTGCCCTTGAAGGGAATGAAAGGTACTGTCGTTTTGTGCGATAATCTCGTAAGCTGCAATATTCGGGTATACAAAGACACGACTGGCAACGGGTGGTGAGAAGATATCGTGCACCATGACTTCGACGGTCTTATCTACCGAAGCATGGAACGCTTCAGGTGTGATCTCAATGGTTTCGGAATTATCCTTACATGACATGGCAATCAGTACTACGGCAATCAGTAAAAGAGAGACATTCTTTAATTTCATAATCATAACATTATTTTAAAAGCTCATAAACCTGGGCTTTATCATTATTGATGGTGGTTAAAAGATATGGTTTTTGATTCAAATGAATAATATTCAGACTCTTGATGGCCTTGTTGCTAAAATCCAGGCCAATTTTATTGCCGAGTATCATAGTGTTTTTACTTTTTATAAGCGCTCCCGGAAAGGCATCGAACCTGCCATGAAAGGGGGTTACTCCAAAATAATTCCCGGCTGCCAGAACGTCGTCTTGCCCGTCGCCATCAAAATCATAGTTCAAAAATGTTGTTATGGGGGCTACCTGAAGTTCATTCCTAAAGGGCACAAAGGTAAAGCGACCGTTGTCGTTTTTCAGATACCCCGAACGAAGTTCATCGACCTCTAAAAACGTGGCTTTTTGCAGTAGGTTTTTGCCTAGAATCTTTTCAATCGGTTGTCCTGCAAATGCCTTATAGGAGGTGAATATTTTATGTAGTTTAACCATCTGGCTGGCAAGATCGTCTAAGCCCAGTAACGGGTAGTAGTCTCCATTACGCTCTGTACAAACGATGGTTTCGGTACGTCCGTTATTATCAAAATCATCATAATACATACGCATTGGACCATCTTCCGAAGCCTTGAATTTTGAGTTGGTTCCCCAATTCCCTAAAAGATAGTCGGTATCCCCATCCTGATCTATATCGAAAGGTGTTATTTGCCTCCAAAGACCATTCAGTCTGGAATCCATGACCTGCTGTTCTTCAAAAGTTCCTTTATTGTTTTTGAAAAACTTCGGAGCCATCCATTCGCCGACAACAATAAGATCATCTTGTCCGTCACCATCAAAATCATGCCAAATGGCATCGGTAATCATACCTGCATGTTGCAGTGCTTCATTGGGAACTATTGAAAAAACACCATCATCATTTCTTAAAATAAAAGAGTTCGGGATGTTTCCAAAGTCGTAGGAAACGGCATTACTGCCTATAAAAAGATCCAGATCACCATCCTGATCAATATCATTGGCAATCATGACGGAAGCATTTTCATAAAATTCGGGAAATGCTTTATGGTTGAAGGCTCCATTATTCTGAACATAATAGGCATCCAGCAGCGGTTTGGTTTGGTTGGCATAATCCCCTCCGCCGGAGCCAATGACCATGTCTTTTTTCTTATCATTATTAAAATCGGCTATGATGGCTTCGACGTCTTCCTTTATGGAATCGTTGGCCAAAGCAGCGATCCGCCGTTCAACATAAGCGGTATCCGTTTGAAAATAGGTTTTAGCGGCATAGCCTTTAGATCCTCCAAAATAGATATCGTCCTTACCATCGTCATTAAGATCACCGATAGCCACAGCGGGCCCGCGGTCTGAAATGCGATAGGGGATAAGCTTTTGCCTGTTGAAGTCGAGGTATTTGTCTTCAATATGTCTGAAATCAATACCTAAATTGTATTCCGATTTTTTAAACAGTGGTTTCGGGCCTTTCAATAAAGACGCATAGTCAAAAGGTTTTGGGTTATCGGGTTTGATGCTTAGTGTTTTGTTTAAAGCGACATTGGTGAGGGTTTGGCTGGTTTTGTCGGGCCATATCACTTTAAGAGAATCTATGCGTTGTATGGTGTCAAAACCAAAGTGGATCATGGGTTCTGAAGCGGCCTGAAATCCACGGGCCGTATAGAGTTCTTTATATTGAAGTTTACCGTTATTATAGGCGAAAACTTTGGTACCTATGCCAACCTTATTCGGACTGGTATAATCGAATTTTAGCTTGAGATAACTGGCTTTCTCATTGGTTTGGTTGATATATAGGGATGGGGTGTCATTAAGGTTACTGACGACAATATCCAGGTCCCCGTCGTTATCCAGATCGCCCAGCGCGGTCGCTCCGGAAACCAGCTTGTCATCCGGAATCCATTGCCCGGACATGTCTTTAAAGGCTAAGTTATCCTGACCTTGAAACATAAAATTAGACACCATACCCGAGGGCATGGAATCCAGGGCTTTCTGATTCATTAATTTGGGGTTGTTCTTATTACTTTGAATTTTATCGTTCGAGTAGAAATTTGTGAAATCCAGGTCATTAGGTCGTTTTAGAATACCATTAGTAATGAAGAGATCCTGCTGTCCATCCTGATCATAGTCTGCGAATAGACAGCTCCAGCTCCAATCGGTAGCTGCAACGCCACTCAATAAGCCGGTTTCTAAATAGTTTGCGTTTTGCTGATTGATGTGCAGCATATTTCTGGTGAACTGGTAATGATACCCAAACATAAGTTTTCTCATGTTCTGGGTTTGAACGTTATCGTCACCCTGTGAAGATTTTAGAACCACCTCGTCTTCGGGGAGCATATCGAGCGACATAATATCCGGCCACCCGTCATTATTAATATCGGCGGCATCATTTCCCATGGAAAACCGACTGGCATGTCCAAAGTAGTCCCGAAGTTTTTCAGAAAAGGTGCCATCGCCGTTGTTTAAATAATAATAATCGTCTTCATAGAAATCGTTACTGACATAAATATCCGGATAGCCATCCTGGTTGTAATCAGCAACAGCAACACCCAATCCATAACCACTGATACTTCCAATGATTCCGGCGATTTCACTAACATCGGTAAAGCGGCCTCCATCATTTCTAAGTAGTTTATCACCGGTTTTATAATGTCTTTGTTGGCGTAAGGCTACGCCTTTATAAGAATCGTCGGTATGTACGGCATGATTTAAAAGGTACATATCCAGATCGCCATCCAGATCGTAATCTAAAAAGGCTGCCGAAGAGCTATAGGAATCGTGATCCAGGTGGTATGCGGCAGCGCTTTCGGTGAAGGTCTCATCGCCATTATTAATATAGAGTTCGTTGTGTCCGTTAAACCCGTGTAATCCAACGACGGCACAGACGTAAATATCTAATAATCCGTCGCCATTAACATCACCCATAACAGCACCGGTATTCCAGGAGCTGTTACCACCAATATTGGCTTTGTCGCTAATATCTTCAAAAATTAAATTGCCTTTATTAATGTAGAGCCTGTTACTTACCTGGTTTCCTGAAAAGAAAATATCGGGCAGGCCGTCATTGTTAATATCTCCCAGAGCCACACCGCCACCGTTATAAAAATAGATGTAGTCCAGGATATTCAGGTCATCAGTTTCAGAAATGGTATTCTTAAAAGTAATTCCGGTGTCCTGTGGCGCGGCACTAATAAATAATTCATCTTTTTCGGTCGTGCAAGCCACGATTAAAAACAGAAGCAACACGGCAATAGGCCTTAACTTATGCATGAGATACAACTTTTACGGATTAATAAATTCGCCGGTTAAACATAACCTGATCTTACTATGGTATATGAAATGAATACAGGGTTTAAAAAAACAGGTTATAAAAACTCCGGGTAGCTAAGTTACAATTTTAGTTGATAATTTGTTTGAGTGTTTTGTCTCAGATTTATTATTATTGTATGCGATTCCTACACTTGTGGGAATCGTATGATTTATAGATACAGAATTAAAGTTTGGTGTTTAACAGATTTCCTCCCGATAGTTATCGGAATACGCGGAAATGGAAAAATAATATAAATAATACTACTACGATGAAATTATTAGGAATAAGTTCGAGAATTGATCATGCCGAATATGGTAAAGGCGTGGTTACCAATGTTACCTCAAAGCATTATTGGGTGACCTTTATTGAAAGTGGATTAGAAACTATAGACATTGATAGTGATTTTGAGGTCATTGAAGCGGCTGATGGTGATGTAGATACAGTTAGTTTTTTTGATGTGGAATCCAGCCTGGTCGAGATCTTAAAAAAATGGAGCGATGCCAGTGAAGTGGTACCTATTGCCGATAAATATAAAGGGGGGAAGCTCATTTTAGAACCAGCGGATACGAGTTTGAAATCGTATGAGCTGCCTATCGATAAGTTTTTCCATAAAATCATTATGGTTAGAGACCGGTTGCGGGTTATGGAGCAACGCATAAATGCCAGTGATCTGGATGAACAGGGTAAAATCGACTTACAACAGTATATTACCAGGATCTATGGGAGTTTAACGAGCTTTAACGTCTTGTTTAAGTCTAAGAATCAGCAGTTTGTCGGACAACGCAGTAAGTAGTTGAGGTTGTTCATCGAATTGCGCTTGTTTTATTTTTGATTTTCATAGTAATAGTATAATTTCGGATGTAAGACCCAAATCTTATAAACGTTTGACCTATGAAAAATCCACGACACAGCTGTCTTAAGCGGGTGTGGACACTTGCTGTTCTCTGCCTGCTACTATGTTTTTCCTGTTCTAAGGAGGATACCGTTCCTCATAGCCCTTTAATAGATCTGGGTATTGATGATGCCGAAGTACAAACCCGATTGACCACGTCTTTAGTTGGTGAGTTACCCGATGGTGAAGGTAACCCGGATAATGTGTGTAGCGCTGGGGCAATGCAATTGATGTCTGATGATCCGTTTTGTGGTTATGTGGATGTGGGGGAGTATGGTGTGAATCAGATCAATATCTATCGTGCAAAACACGGACTACCACCATTTGTACGGGCTATTGAATACGAATTATGTGCGGCACGTGAAGCACGGTTCGCTGCGGAAAATGATGTCTTTCACTGGAGCGATAACTGTGGTTGGCGATCGCAAGGTGCTGCCGGCGGTGGTCGCGGTGGTAACGAGTCTGAGGGCACTGTTGAGAAGTCTATTTGGTGGGTGCCTAAACTTTTTTACCAGGAAGGCCCGGAGGGTGGACATTATCAAGCGATGATGACCGAACGGAGCAGGGGTGTGGCGATTGGCTATTATGCGATTGATCGTGACAGACATGGCGTGGTTGTGAATTATTATGATGCCTTACAATGACTTCCCTTGTTTTAGTTTTCCGGATGAAGGGTTGGTGTCGTGTTAAAATATAAATTTAATTATTATTAAATATAGTTTATTTATAAGTAAATTTTTAATGTTTTAGTTAAATTTGGATTTGAGTGGGGAGTGGGGTATATCTATTTTGGGATTAAGTATAAATTTGTAAACTTTTTTTGGGACGAGACAGGACAAGACATTTTTTTACGGCACTAGTGGATACTAGCGCTAGCCGTTACTTTAAAAACAAACTAGGACCAGCTGGGGGGTATTATTGACTTAAAAGTATTTGTAGCTCTAATCACTAATTTGAGTTACTACCAACTCTTTGATTAGATTTTCAGCTTCCTCTATTTTTATTTTTAAAACCTCTAGGGTTTTTATTCTAACTAACTTTTAATGTTTGTAACTTCTTTAAGTAAGAGATTATTTATACTTTTACTAGCTTTTAAGAATGCAATTCAAACATTATATGAAATACTTATTACTATACTTATGTTTAGCTACTATCCTATCATGTTCAGGAGACAATACTGGTGAATGTGCTTTGATAGAAGTTGAGCGTAAAGAAGCATTGTTTACGACTGGAGGAAATCAAGCTGCAATTGACCGTATTAATGAACAATTTGATGCAAGGAAAATAGAGGCAGGCTGTAACTAAACTGAATAAATCTTCTGCTCGTTCTTTAGCAGTCATAACCTTAAAACCATTCATAATTACTACTGTATTTTTATAAGCTCTTTAGCTCTAACTAATTTTGGAATTGTGGAAGTTAATTTTCTCCGCTACCGCACGAATCCTTTCGTGTGGTTAAATTAACTAAATTAATGATACATCCTAAAAACAATAATATTATCTAATAACCCTTGTTCTCCTGCATAGTCGATAGCACTACTATATACATAATCTTCTGGTTTATATACTAAACCGGCTTCAACCGGATTTTGATGAATGTAGTTTACTTTCTGCTCTATTACCCGATTACTCCATAATTCAATAGGCTTATTATCATGCCTCCAAAATTGATGATGCTTGACATTAGCCGAATTGGCTGCTGCTTTCTTAAACTGCTCTAATAAAAATTCTTTTCTGCTTTCTCTAGTGTTCTCTTTAATGGCTTTGACTAACGCCCTGCTTGTAAACCTCTTAAAATCCCCTAAAAGTAATTCTGGTTTTTGTCCTTTGACACTCCTAAAAACCAGATGGACATGACTGGTCATGATACACCAAGCAACTATTTCCATCCCTTTTTGCTCTTGGCAAAATGTTAAACTTTCTAAAAGAATGTCTTTATAGCTATTTCTTGTAAATACGTCCAACCAATAGACTATCGAGAAGCTAACAAAGTATAATCCTTCCGGGTTACCAAACTTATAATTTCGGCTCATAGTTAAATATATAACTATGGCACGGAAGGTCTTTTATAATGTAATAATTGGTCTTATCGTTAAAAACAAAGCTATCCTATATATAGATAGCTTTGTTCTTTTTTGAGTTGTTTTTATGGTACCACACGAAAGGATTCGTGCGACAGCGGGGGGCGAAAAACAGCAATCAACTTTTTTATTAATCACTGTTTTTCAATTATTTAATTTCTATTTTTCACCTATGTCCTAATTTGGAACATTATCTACTTTAGCTTTCAATTTTATAGAGTTTAATACAAAATCTATCTCGTCTTGTGTGAAGTTTTTGAACAACAGTGTCCATTCATTATTTTTAATATCAAACAATCTTACAGAAACATACTTGCATTTATTAGGAACACAAAATTGAAAGCCTCTAAAAATTTTATTTTCAAATTCATATATTTTTTTTTCTGCACCACTAATATGATTCAGTGCTTTTAAAGATGATAATCTTATGTCTTTTTTTATAGACTCATAACTATCCATAATTAAATCCTTTCTAGGAATATAATTATAAATTGTTTTATATGAAGTAAATGTATTCGTAGTATCTATACTATGGTCAATATCAATTAACTCTTTTTTTATCTGTTGACTTAATTCATTAGTATCTAAATTAAGAATGAGGCTTTTAGGTGTTTCGCTAGAAACAACTTCAGATAATAAAGCTCCTTTTACTTTTCTTGATAGAATACTATCTGATTTAGAATTATAAGGAAGCATTAAGCTTAATTTCAAATAATTTTCAGTTATATAATTATTATAATTTTGGTCTTCATTGATTTTTCTTATCTCTGATTGGTATTTTATGTATTCTATCTCTCCATCATATGTTCTCCCTTGCGTAAAATAAGCATCTTCATTTATGTTAAACCAAATAAATTTTGAAACTAAAAAGCTAGTGCTTAATAAAAGTAATACACAAAATATGATAATATATTTTTTCTTCATCTTTAATTTAATCTTGAACTTTTAATCCCCCCGCTAGCGCTCGTTCAATGTCATTAAGTTAAGCAATTTTCAAATGCTATCTTTTTGATTTTTAGTTATTTTAGGTTTCGTTCTTGATCGAT
>CANLXL010000013.1 GCA_947495125.1 uncultured Flaviramulus sp. | reverse complement strand
AATCATATGATTGTTCAGCTTTAATTAATAAATTTAATCCTTTAATAATATGTATCGGTTATTTAGGACTAGACAGATGCTTCGTATCATTCACAATGACAATTGTGTCTATCCTCCAAAGTCATCGAATCTAATATGTTCATCAGGGATACCAAAATCTTCTCCCATTTTCTGAACGGCTTTGTTCATTAATGGTGGCCCACAGAAATATAATTCTATATCTTCCGGAGATTCATGATGGCTTAAATAATTATCGATTACACAATTATGTATAAACCCAACAAAACCATCGCCTTCCGCATCAATATTTTCTTTTACCTTCCAATTATCTTCCTCCATAGGTTCTGATAATGCTAGATAAAACTTAAAGTTAGGAAACTCTTTTTCCAACTCATAAAAATGTTCTAAATAAAACAATTCACGTTTAGAGCGACCACCATACCAATAGGTTACTTTACGTCCGGTTCTTAAAGTTTTAAATAAATGATATAAGTGCGAACGCATTGGTGCCATCCCTGCTCCACCACCAACATAAAGCATTTCACTTTCAGATTCATTAATAAAGAACTCTCCGTAAGGTCCCGAAATAATCACTTTATCTCCTGGCTTCTGATTAAAGATATACGATGAGGCCACACCTGGATTTACATCCATCCATCCATTTTTAGCCCGATCCCATGGTGGCGTAGCAATACGTACGTTCAACATAATTTCGCGCCCTTCAGCCGGATAAGAAGCCATTGAATAGGCTCTTTCAACCGTTTCTTCGTTTTTCATTACCAGAGGCCAAAGATCGAATTTATCCCATTCTGCTTTGAACTTATCAGGAGTTTCATGCTCTTCAGGGTGCGCTGTAATATCCATATCAGCAAACTTAACTTCACAGTTAGGTATTTCAATTTGAATATATCCTCCGGCTTTGTAGCCCATATCTTCAGGAATCTCTACAACAAACTCCTTTATAAAAGAGGCCACGTTATAGTTACGTACAACTGTAGCTTCCCATTTCTTAATACCGAAAATCTCCTCAGGAATAGAAATATCCATATCCTGTTTTACTTTTACCTGACAAGATAAACGTGCGCCATCTTTCAGTTCTTTTCTGCTAAAGTGTGGTGTTTCGGTTGGTAAAGCTTCACCTCCACCAGAGTTTACATGACACTCACATTGAATACATGTTCCACCTCCACCACAAGCAGACGGTAAAAATATTTTTTGAGCTCCTAATGTAGATAACAAGGTACCCCCTGAAGCGACTTCAATTTCTTTTTCACCATTAATAGTGATCTTTACCGGACCTGATGGTGATAATTTTTGTTTTACAAATAATAACAAAGCGACTAATAACAATGTAACGATTAAAAATGCTGTTACGGTTGCAATTATTGTTCCTAATGTACCTGCGGCTAAAATCATATTACTCATTTACTTTTATGTTGTTAGCTAACACTTTCTCTTCAGATGTTTCGACAGTGTTCAACGTGACACCTTCTTTTGTTTCTTTTTCAACAGAAGCACTTTTTTCTACTTTTGGAGCTTCATCATCACCTCCTGTTAACATACCTCCAAAACTCATAAATCCAATAGCCATTAAACCTGTAATGATAAAGGTGATCCCTAAACCACGTAATGCTGGTGGTACGTTTGAATATCTAATCTTCTCACGAATCGCAGCAATCGATAAAATAGCCAAAAACCATCCTATTCCTGAACCAATTCCGTAAGTGGTTGCTAATCCTAAGGTTGCAATTTCCCGAGATTGCATAAATAACGACCCTCCTAAAATGGCACAGTTTACAGCGATAAGTGGTAAGAATATACCAAGTGAGTTGTATAATGATGGTGAAAACTTCTCAACCACTATTTCTACCAATTGTACCATGGTTGCAATGGTTGCAATAAACATGATGAATGACAAGAAACTTAAATCATAATCAGTAAACTCTTCACCCAACCAAGATAAAGCGCCTGGTTGTAAAAGGTACTGATCTAACAACCAGTTTAAAGGTACTGTAATAGCCAATACAAATATTACTGCTGCACCAAGACCAACAGCTGTAGTCACTTTTTTAGAAACTGCAAGGTAAGAACACATTCCTAAGAACGTGGCAAATACCATATTGTCTATAAATATTGATTTGAAAAATAATTCTATATGTTCCATTTTTTTCTAGTATTCAGTATTCAGTGTTCAGTGTTCAGTAACTGCTTACTGCACTGCCAACTGTTTACTAATTTTAGTCTTCTATTAATGCCTTATTTCTACTACGTTGTACCCAAATAATAATACCTACCACTATTAATGCCATTGGTGCTAATAACATAAATCCGTTATTTTCATAACCATACTCATATACGCCTGTTTTTTCAATAGGGTCCCCTAAAACTTTCATACCTAGTAACGTTCCTGCACCTAATAATTCTCTAAAAAAGGCGACAATAATAAGAATAACACCATATCCCAAAGAGTTCCCAATACCATCTAAAAATGAGCGCCATGGGCCATTACCCAAAGCAAAAGCTTCAAAACGTCCCATAATAATACAGTTGGTAATAATCAACCCTACGAAGACCGAAAGTGTTTTACTTAACTCGTATGCAAAGGCCTTTAATACCTGATCTACAATAATCACTAAGGCAGCTACCACAATTAATTGAACAATAATTCTAATCTTCGATGGAATAATATTTCTCATTAATGAGATCACTACATTTCCTATCCCTAATACAAATAGTACTGAAATAGACATTACAATAGCGGCTTCTAATTCTGCAGTAATTGCTAGTGCTGAACATATCCCTAATACCTGAATGGTAATAGGGTTATTATCCGCTAAGGGATCTTTAATTAATGCCGCGTCTTTTTTTGAAAGTAAGCCCATAAATTAATTGTTTTTTAAATTTTCGAAAAAAGATACATACTGTCGTAATTCAGACTTAAGCATTGCTGAAACTCCGTCACCGGTAATCGTAGCTCCTGCTATAGCATCTACTTCGTTATCATCTTTGTTTATATTCTTCGGGTCGTTATTTCCTTTGGCAACAGTAATGCCTTTAAAGCTACCATTACTCATTAAGTTTTCACCAATAAAATCGTCCATAAAATAACGTTGCTTAATATTGGCGCCTAGACCAGCTGTTTCACCTTTATGGTCGAAATAAGCACCTTGAACAACCATATTTTCATCCATGGCCACATACGCCCAAATAGCATCCCAAAGTCCTTTTCCTCTAATGGGAGCTACATAAAATGTTTTACCATCCTTTTCACCAACAAATAAGGGGAGTCTTCTTTCGTTACCCGCTTTAGCACTAGTTTGCTCTTTCTTGACATCAATTAAATAAGCTTCCTTATCCTCGGTAACATTACCGCCTTGAATAACCAATTGTTTTGTAATGTATTTAGAAAATAGTTCCGGAGCTTCTTTAGTAGAAACAAAGATGGCACTACTCTCGTCATTGGCATTAACGCCCATAGCATATAAGATGTTCTGTTGCTTTTCCAGACGTTCGTTATTATCAATTCTAGGCCTTAAAGCCGATGCTGTAAATGCTAACAAACCTCCAACCACAACTACCATAGCTATGGCAAAACCTATTGTATATATATTTGAATCCGTTTTATTACTCATGATTACGCTGTTTTTGCTTTTAAACGTTTCATTCTTTGCTTCACATTACCTTGAACGACATAATGGTCGATTGTTGGTGCAAATACATTCATTAGTAGAATGGCTAACATGACACCTTCCGGGTATGCCGGGTTAAACACACGAATTAAAATAGAAATAAATCCTATTAAGAAACCATATATCCATTTTCCTTTATTTGTTTGTGAAGCCGTTACCGGGTCGGTAGCCATAAATACGGTACCAAAAGCAAAACCACCAATTAATAGGTGATGCCACCATGTCGTACTCATGAGTCCATAGAACTTACTACTTTCTGTAATCCATCCGGAATCCACAACCTGATTAAAAATTAACCCCATAACAATAGCACCAAGAGCAGAAGACAACATAATTCTCCAACTTCCAATTTTCGCAAAGATTAAGAATAAGCCTCCTAATACTATTAACAGGGTGGATGTTTCGCCGATCGATCCGGGAATAAATCCTAAGAACATATCTGAAACAGAATGAGTAAGTTCTTTCCCTTGGGCCAAAACTCCTAAAATCGTTTCTCCTGAAATAGCATCTAAATTTTCTCCGGCAGCAATAAGTTGATCGCGTTCTACAGCGCCTTCAACCCAAACTTTATCACCACTCATCCAGGTGGGATAGGCGAAGAATAAAAACGCTCTAATCGTCAATGCCGGATTAAGAATATTCATTCCTGTTCCACCAAACACCTCTTTACCAATAACCACACCAAATATCACGGCCACTGACAACATCCATAGTGGAATATCAACAGGCACAATAAGGGGTACAAGCATTCCGGTTACTAAATAACCTTCTTCGACTTCGTGACCTTTGATAATGGCAAATATGAATTCGATACCTAAACCAACCCCGTAAGACACAATGACCAACGGTAATATTTTCCAGAAACCAATGGTGAAATTAGCCATGGTCCAAAAATCTGTGCTAAAAAAACCATTAGCTATCGCTTCAATTTCTCCAACTGCCAAATGATGTTGGTAACCCGCATTGAACATTCCAAAAATCAAACAAGGTACCATAGCCATAATTACGGTATTCATGGTACGTTTTAAATCGTCGGCAACCTTTATATGAGTCCCATTATGTGTAGTTTCATTCGGTAAGTATAAAAAGGTATGGATAGCATTAAATGCCGGTATCCATTTTTTATTCCTGTTTTTTTCTTTAAAACTATGTAACTTTTCTTTTAAACCCATTATCCTATCTCTTTAAGCATTAAGTCTAAACCTTCTCTAATTATTTTTTGATGTGGTTGCTTAGACACACATATAAATTCTGTTAATGCAAAGTCTTCAGGAGCAACTTCGTACATGCCTAAAGCTTCCATTTCATCCAAATCGCTATACATACAAGCTTTTAAGATTTGCATTGGGAAAATATCCAAAGGAAATACTTCCTCATAACTTCCGGTTACAACAAAAGCACGATGTTCGCCATTTGTATTGGTATTTAAATCGTAATTTTTCTTAGGGTTTAACCAGGAAAAAGTAAGTGCTCTGGAGGTTGAAATTTTATTAAAAATAGGCTTATTCCAGCCGAATAATTCATAATCGTCACCTTCAGGAATGATAGAAACGACATTACTATAGTAATCTAAATAACCATCGGGTTGAATCTGTTTCCCACTTAACACATTCCCTGAAATAATACGTGCATTAGCATCTTTAGAAATTCCCTTGTCGTAAATTATGGTTGCTATTTCGCTTCCTAACTTCGTTACAAAATATCTTGGTTTTTCTACTGAAGAACCAACAAGAGCTACAATACGTTCCGCATTAAATTTACCGGTAAGTAATAGCTCTCCAATAATAACCAAATCTTGAGGGTTCACAGTCCAAACAACTTCACCCTTATTAATAGGGTCTACTTTATTTATTAGAGTACCTACATTCCCGGAAGGATGTGGACCGGAAACTTTATGTAGTGTAATACCTGACAAACCAGCTAAAGGGGAATTGGAATTTTTACCAACAGACACGTGTATCGAACCTTCAGTAAGTTTTCCTAAAGCATTAATCGCGGCTTGTAATTCGGCTTCTTTGCCTTTTAAAGTAAAATCCAAATCTGCAGCTAATGGTGCACTGGCATAACCTGAAACAAAAATGGCTTTTGGTGTATTATCCGGATTTGCAATAACATCATACGGTCGTTGTTTTACAAACGGCCAACAGCCCGAAGCTAATAAATGAGCTTTAACGGCATCTGCATCCGCTGCATCTATATTAAAGCTACCAGAATCCTGGTAAGTTTGTTCCTTATCTGCTTGTATTTTCACAGATAGCAATTTACGTTTTTCACCACGAGCAATTTCTATCACCTCACCGGAAACCGGAGAAACAAACTTCACATTTTCGTTCGACTTATCATAAAACACAGGTTCTCCTGCTTTTACTTTAGTGCCAACTTTAGAAATTAATTTAGGTGTAACGCCATGGAAATCTTCAGGTCTTAAAGTATAAAAGTTGCTTATTATAGCCTTTTCAGAGCTCTTTTCTGCTGCACCTTTAAGTTTAATGTCTAGACCTTTTTTAATGCGAATGTCGTTTGACATATTTTTTTTATTGAAATTAGTTGTCTAAAAATCGGTGCAAAAATACAAATTAATACATAAAATAATATCTCAAAAAAAATCATCTTTTTTATTTATATCGATTCTAAATAGACGAATGCACTTAGGCATAGATTTTGTTTATCTTTACAGCGTATACAAACCATAAAATGTTGCATATTATTAAAAGTACCATCTTATTATTTTTATTTACAACTGGGCTATTCGCTCAAGTTGCAGAAGTAAATCCTCCGGACTATATAAAAACAATTACCTTTAAAGGAGACACGCCCGAAAGCCAGTTACCTATTTTAAAGCTCGGTGATCTTTTAGTGTTAGAATTTGACGCTTTGAATGGGGATGAAGACGATTATTATTATCGTATTGAACATTACAATTTTGATTGGACGCCTTCCGTTTTGATAAAGACAGAATACCTTGATGGCTTCGATAATCAACGCATTCGCGATTATGAAAACTCATATAACACGTATCAGTTATACTCGCATTATAAACTCACCATCCCAAATGCCCAAACAAAACGTTTAAAAGTTTCGGGAAACTACTTAATAAGTATTTTTAATAGTGATGATGAGCTTGTTTTCTCAAGAAAATTCATGATTTATGAAGACAAAACTAGCGTTGGTGTTGTTTTAAAACGCTCCAGAGACATTCAATATATTGAAGAAAAGCAACGTGTTGAAATAATTGTTTCCGCGAAGAATATGCAATTCAATAACCCGAAGCAAACCGTTAAGACTTTAATTGTTCAAAACAATAATTTAAGCACGGCCATTTCTAATTTAAAACCGCAATACACTATCGGCGACCAATTAATTTACAAGTACGACGCCGAATCAAGTTTTTGGGGAGGCAACGAATATTTGTATTTTGAAAATAAAGATGTACGGGCAGCAAACACGGGTGTAAGATCTATAGACTTAAAGGATCTATACCACAATTATCTCTATACCAATGTAGAAAGAAACTCAAAACCTTACACCTATAATCCCGATATAAACGGTAACTTTTTGATTACGAATATAGATGCCGACGACCCAAGCGTGGAAGCCGATTATGTTTGGGTTCATTTTTCCTTATTTCCAAGTGCGTTTTTAAAAAACAAGAACATACACGTCTATGGAAATTTTAATAATTACGCTATCGATGAAAGCACCAAACTGGTTTACGATACATACGCGGATATATTTACCAACACGCTCTTATTAAAACAAGGTTTTTACAGTTATAAATACGTAGTCATTGATGATAACAACAATCTCGATGAAGGTGCTATTAGTGGCAATTTTTATCAAACCGAAAACAACTATAAAGTAATTATATACTACAGAGACTTAGGAGGTCGTTATGATAAGATTATAGGTTTAGGTGAAGGAAGCAGCATAAATATTTCCAATTAATGATGCGTTTCATCTATTTTTTATGCGAATGACAATAAATATTGCTAATCTCAATGTAATATTCATTATTTTAGCCGACTAAGCACATTGAATATCAGTAATTAACATGGTTCAACAAGTAACAAGTGGCATAAAAATTTCGGTGGAAACCAATTTCGAAGGTTCGTTTTATAAAAATTATAAAATACAATTTGCCTTTGGATACACGGTTACTATAGAAAATCAAAGTAAGGACTCAGTACAGCTTAATGCGCGTCACTGGGAGATTATGGATGCTTTAAACAATGTTGAAATCGTTTCTGGTGAAGGTGTTATTGGCAAAAAACCTGTTTTAAAACCGGGAGAGTCTCACACCTATACTTCAGGTTGCTTATTAACATCGCCATTTGGAGCGATGCATGGGTATTACAGCATGGTGAATTTCACCACTACCAAGTCGTTTGAAGTGACCATACCTACATTTAAATTGAGTGCGCCTTTTGCTATAAATTAATCAATACTTACTTGTTTGTTGCTATTGTAACTCAAAGACAAGACAGAAGAAACAGGTTCTTAACTCACCCTTTAGTACGTCTCAGAATGACAGAATCATGACTCTTTTTTGTCAAATCTAAAAACTCTGCCGTTTTGCGCAATATGGAAGAACTTACAGTTTGAATAATGAACAAATTGAAAGTTTTCATAATAATTAAAAGAAGTATCTTCAATTGTAAATATATGGTGTACATCAACATTTCCATAGGGTGAAATACGCTTAAATCCATACTCAACCTTATGCCCTATATCATGCAATTCAAACCAGGCACCTGCAGCAATCCCGGATAACCATTGGGCTTTTTCATGTAAACCTTCAACAGGCTTAGGTTCTAAGGTTCCTATAAATGCGGGTTCATGCCCTTTCAGCTTATCTAAAAAACAACGTACGTTTTCACTTTTCTGAGACCCTTTAAACTCAGATATCTCTCCAGATTCCGAAACCTCATAAACTCGCTTTCCTGTACGCGCCAGTAACACATTACCAACTGTACTCGGTGTAAACCACTTAGAATTTTCAAGCTTCTTTTTAATGCTTAACTCGGTCACCGAAGCTATTAATGTATCGGTCACAAAACGAGCACAATTACAGGCGTTCTTTATAAAAGCAGCATATCTTATAAAATGCTTTTCCTGCATGCTCGTGATATGAGTTCTGGCCTTTTGATAATCAATATTATCACAAACCGATGCGACCAGCTTGCCATCACCATGAGTTAATTTTGGGTGCGTTCCTAAAAATTTCAAAATCGCATCCAAATTCGTTATGGTATCATTTTCAATAATAGCCTTTAACGGAAATTGCAGTTCGTTATCGGTATCTCTACCTCGAACACGCCCATTGGGCTCCGACGTAATATAGCGTCCAAAATCATGATACTCTAAAACCCCTGTTTGTTTATCAATCAACACCAGAGCAGCATGTCCTGCCCTTAAATAATTTTTTTTACCTACCCCTAAAAAACGTAAATATGGAGAAAACCACTCTTCAGAAACCATAACAATAGTATCTGGATAAGCTAATGTTAAGATAATGCCGGAATTATTCATTAACGGTTTGTGGAATATGAAACGTTTTTGTGGTCGACGTTTTATCTACAAGACTTTCATAGGACATTTTCACTTCTTCATTACATTTTTCAATCTGCGTGATACTTGTTGTTTTGACAAAATGACGATCCATAATAACACCATAGTCATCATTCCCTTGTCCTGCAGTTTTATGAAATTGCATCAGTGTCTTTTCATCTAATACATGCTTCGCTTTAAATGTATTAAACCATTGTATTCGTTCAGCTTTCATTGCTTCCGAATACAATGTGGATGACGACCAAACTCGTGCTTCTAGGGGTAACTGTTTAAAATGCTTTTGGATACCATCCCAAACTAATTCATAAAATTGTAGTGTGGTATTCCAATCTGCAATAACCATGGTAAAAGGCTCAATATTTTCAAAATTATAAGCACTCATTTCAACCTCTAATGCATTCATGGACAGAACCTCCTTAGCAACCACACCTCTACTTATTCTATACTCGAATTTCCGTTCATGGTATGTAAATCCGCCGTTGAGCACACAAATCACTCTGTTTTTATCACTCCATCCAATCCAGGTTCCTCCAGATAATTCATCCTTAGGGAACAACGCCTTGGTTTCATTTATGGTATAAAACTCCGGAGCCAAAGATTTTCTATTTGGTGCTTCATCACGATTGGATGTCAACACAAAATCATTTTCACCTTTTGGAATTATAGTTACTGTACACATAAAACTGGTAGTCTTAAAATGGTTTGGCAACTTACAAAAAATATATAAATATTAACTCCAATTTAATAAGTGTTGCCGTTAAAATTTGATTATAAAATTCGTAAATTTGCAGCTCATTTTTTGACAATTCAATAAAAAACACATTATAATGGGAAAAGGATTTTTCAATGTACCAGTTGCTATTAATGAGCCTGTTAAAGGATATGCTCCTGGATCGCCGGAACGCGAGGCCGTTCTTGAGGCTTATAAAACCATGTTCAACAGTCAAATTGATGTACCTATGTACATTAATGGTGAAGATGTTAGTACCGGAAATACCAGAACTATGTCCCCACCACATGATCATAAACATGTTGTTGGAACATACCATTTAGCGGAAAAATCAAATATTGATGATGCTATCGCTACAGCTTTAGAAGCAAGAAAAAGTTGGTCACAAATGCCTTGGGAACAGCGTGCAGGTATCTTTTTAAAAGCCGCTGAACTTATTGCCGGTCCGTATCGTGCAAAAATTAACGCAGCTACGATGATAGCACAGTCTAAAACAGTGCATCAGGCAGAAATTGATGCCGCCTGTGAGCTTATTGATTTTTTACGTTTTAATGTTCAGTTTATGACTGATATTTACCATGAACAACCGGAAAGTACCAGTGATGCTTGGAACCGTATTGAGTATCGCCCGTTAGAAGGGTTCACCTATGCGGTAACGCCTTTTAACTTTACCGCGATTGCGGGTAATTTACCCGCCTGCATGGCTTTAATGGGTAATGTTGTGGTTTGGAAACCAAGTGATAGCCAGGTATATTCTGCTAAAGTAATCATGGATGTATTTAAAGAAGCCGGTGTACCTGCCGGAGTTATTAATGTCGTTTTTGGTGATCCGGTTATGATTACGAATACCGTTATGGCAAGTCCTGATTTTTCAGGGTTACATTTTACCGGTTCAACATTCATCTTTAAGGAACTTTGGAAACAAATAGGAAATAACATCCATAACTATAAAACCTACCCTAGAATTGTAGGTGAAACCGGAGGAAAAGATTTTATCGTGGCACACAAATCTGCTAATGCGAAACAAGTAGCAACCGCTATTGTTCGTGGTGCTTTTGAATTTCAAGGACAAAAATGTAGTGCTGCATCTCGTGCTTATATTCCGCAAAGTCTTTGGGCTGATGTGAAAAAATTCGTTATCGAAGATGTGAACTCATTTAAAATGGGATCTCCGGAAGATTTAAACAATTTTATAACCGCCGTTATCCATGAAGGTTCTTTCGATAAACTTGCCAAATATATTGATGCTGCTAAAACGGATGCCGATGCCGACATTATTGTTGGTGGTGGTCATGATAAGCGTAAGGGGTATTTTATAGAACCTACAGTTATTGTTACCAAAGACCCTAAGTACACCACCATGTGTACAGAGTTATTTGGTCCGGTAATTACCATTTATGTCTATGAAGATGATGCTTATGTGGAAACCTTAAAACTGGTTGACGAAACAAGTGAATATGCTTTAACCGGAGCCATATTATCTACTGACAGATATGCCGTCACTCAAGCTACAGAAGCGTTACAAAACGCTGCCGGAAACTTTTATATTAACGACAAGCCTACCGGTGCCGTTGTAGGACAACAACCTTTTGGTGGTGCTCGAGCTTCCGGAACAAACGATAAAGCGGGAAGCGCGCAGAACTTATTACGTTGGGTATCTCCTAGAATGATTAAAGAAACCTTTGTAACACCAACAGATTATCGTTATCCGTTTTTAGGAGAATAAAATTCCCTTGGAACCTCGTATTCGAGAATCAATACTATAAAAAGAGGCTGTCTATGTTTAGGCAGCCTCTTTTGTTTTGAGACCACCCAAAATTCAGGGTCTTAAAATTTCCGATGCCTACCTTTTGTTTAAACCGCACACAAGAGAACTCTAGGCTGCCCATTAATTATTAATGGTCTTGGCATATTTATTGTGCGTAAATTTCTTTAATACCAAACTAACCAACTGAAAATTTGAAGTAAAACCAAGAATAGTTTCGAAAAAGAAAATAAACACATTATTAATCAACTAATATCTTTATTTATGAAAACTAAATTTACTTCGTTATTTACGTTATTATGTATTTGTTTGAATTCAACATTCGCCCAAAGCATCGAAGAAGAATGCAAAACAAAGCTTTCCTTATTTCATGGACATGTCCTCACCAAAAATTATGATGCCGCTTACGAACCCTGGATGTATGTTCGTGATAATTGCCCGAAATTGAACATCGCTATTTATAAGGAAGGGAAAGGTATTCTGGAAGCAAAGATTGAACAGACCTCCGGATCTGACAGGGTAAGTTTTATAAACGATCTTTTAAAATTATGGAAGCAAAGTGCTCAATATTTCCCAAGCAAAACTAAGCAGGGACAATATGCTGCAATGGCTTGTCAATTAAAATATGACCATAGAAGTGAATTAGGAATATCAAATTCTGAACTCTATAATTGTTTTGATAATGCGTTTGAAACGGATAAAGCCTCGTTCAAAAATCCTAAAAGTTTATACACTTATTTCTCACTAATGGTAGACCTTTATGATAACGGAGTAAAATCTCCCCAAGATTTATTTAATAAATACGATGATATTACTGAAAAGATTGAAGTTGAAGTCAAAAACTATTCTGAAAAACTCAATACCCTAATAATAAAAAAAGATAATGGACAGGATTTAACGAAAAAGGAGAAACGCTACAAAAAATACTATGAAGATTATTTGAAATTTTATGATCAAATCTCTGGTAGCATGCTTGGATTAATAAACCAAAGACTTAATTGTGAAAACTTAATTCCTTTGTATGAAAGCAATTTTCAAGCTCATAAATCTGATTCTGTTTGGCTAAAAAGAGCAGTGAGCAAGATGTACCATAAGGCGTGTACCAATGTGTCGCTATATGAGAATCTTGTTAAGGCTTATGATGAAACCGCTCCATCAGCCGACACCAAATACTTTGTGGCAACGGTCCTATTTCAAAATGGAAAAGACACTGAAGCCGAAAGTTACCTGAAACAGGCCTTCGATCTGGAATCTGATTCCTATCGGAAAGGTATATTAGCGTACAAAATAGGATTGACTTTGAAAAATAAAGGCAAATACAGCCAGGCGAGAACCTATTTTCACAAAGCTTTAAAACTCAATCCATCCAGTGGAAAGCCACATTTATCTATTGCGTCAATGTATAACGACAGTGCTAAAAATTGCGGGTCATCAAACTTTAATAAAAGGGCTGTTTATTGGCTGGCGGCTAAGCAAGCACGAAAAGCTTCAAGGGTTGATCCTACTCTAAAAAAAATGGCAGCCCAATCTGCGGCTAATTACAACGCTAAAGCACCAACAAAAAAAGAAATTTTTATTGAAGGAATGGCTGGTAAAACACTAAAAATTGGGTGCTGGATTCAATCTTCGATAAAAGTACCGCTAATTAAAAATTAAACTCAAGTTTTTTCATTCTTCTGTAATGCTTGATTTTACGATAAAAATAGGATAACTTCGTTTGGTACCCTATAAGTGTATTCATAATGATTAAGGTTAAAGATTTTATAACAGATATTCCTTCATTTCTTCAAATAGAAAAGTATAATTTCCCATGGAAAGTCACAGACCACATAAAAGAAATCATCGAGGAACTCATACCAACCCTTGGAATAGATTTTAAAATCTCAAATGGTGTTGCCATTCATAAGACAGCTGTTTTGGAAAAGGGTATAACGTTTAAAGGCCCGATAATTATAATGGATCAATGCCATATCTGTGCTAATGCCTACTTTAGAGAAGGTGTTTTTTTAGACAGTCACGTAAAAATAGGGCCTTCTTCAGAAATAAAAAGTAGCATGATATTTTCGAACACCTCAGTGGCGCATTTAAACTACATAGGCAACAGCATTGTTGGCAGGAATGTAAACTTTGAAGGCGGTTCTATCGCCGCAAATCATTATAATGAAAGAACAGACAAACGAATTCGCGTGCGTTTTAAAAATCAGGTCATCGATACGGGCGTAACGAAATTTGGAGCTTTAATTGGAGACCATTCCAAAATTGGGGCGAATGGTGTCCTATCCCCCGGAACAATCTTGGAAAAGAACACTATTGTAAAAAGACTTGAATTGGTTGAACAGCTAATCAATAATTGCAATAATAACTAAATATTGATAGAAACGAAGTTAAGCGTTAGCTTCCTGAGGCGGTATCAAATGACTATGCTCAATTTTCTCGTAAAAGATCATTCCCGATAAGATCAAAATTCCTAAGAAGTTTTAATAAATTTGAAAAACCTGTCTCCTTTAATAAATTTATAAACGTCTTAACTATATAAACTTTTAAAAACTTATAATTATGAAAGAATTTATGATGATTTTCGTTGGTGCCGATTATACCGATTTAGGTCTTTCACCGGAAGACCTTCAAAACCGAATGGGTAAATGGTTTGCCTGGAATGATAAAATGACACAGGCTGGTATTGTTAGTCACGGAAACGCCTTAACCCCTCAAATTCGTCGCGTTGTTGGGGCTAATAGAACGGTAACCGATTTAACTTCAGCAGAGGTCAAAGAAATTGTAGGAGGCTACTATATTGTTAAGGCTAAAGATTTTGACGAGGTACAAGGCATTGCCGAAGATTACCCGGATTACGATTTAGGTGGCACGGTCGAGATTCGTGAAATTATGGTATTCGACCAATAAATGGAATCTAAACTTATAGACCATCTGTTTCGCTATCATAGCGGAAAGATGGTCTCTGTATTAACCCGAATCTTCGGACTTAAACATCTTGATATTATTGAAGATGCTGTTCAGGACACTTTTATTAAGGCGAGTCTTAGCTGGCGAAATCAACAACCGGAATATCCGGAAGCTTGGTTAACCCAGGCGGCTAAAAATAGGGTTCTCGATATTTTCAGGAAACTAAAAACGGCACAAAAACATCTTCCAAACATCAATCAAGGAACAGATGCAATTGCCATAAATGAGCTTTTTTTAGATACCGAAATCGAAGATGCCCAACTTCGTATGATCTTTACAGCGTGTCATCCTAAACTGGATCCTAGAGATCGTATTTCATTTGCTTTAAAAACGGTTTCCGGTTTTAGTATTAAAGAAATCTCTTCGGCTTTATTAACCAAAGAAGATACTATAAAAAAACGATTACTACGCGCCAGAAAAACGATTAAGGTATCACAATTAAAATTTCAAATTCCTCAAGGAAAAGATCTGCCCCTGCGCTTGGAAAGTGTTATGGAAGTGTTATATCTCATTTTTAATGAAGGGTTTCACTCTAACAAAAAAGAGAAACTAATCCGTAAAGATTTATGTGGTGAAGCACTTCGGCTTTGTCAAATGCTATTAAAAAATAAGCTTACCCGAACTCCGGAGGCTTACGCTTTATGCGCATTAATGTGTTTTCATTCTGCGAGATTGGAAACCAAAACAAATGCAGAAAACGAACTTTTAGATCTCAAACATCAGGATAGAAGCCAGTGGTATTTTCCTTTAATAAAATTAGGTAATACCATGATGAATAAAGCCGTGGTAGAACAAGCTGAATTTTCATGCTATCACTACGAAGCCGCTATAGCTATAGAACATTTGCGCGCCAGAACATTTGAAGATACCGATTGGAATAAAATTCTACATTGGTACCAGTGTTTAAACACACTGCAACCCATGCCAACACACATCCTTACTATGGCTGTTGTTTGTTTACAAAATAAAGATTATAATATGGCGAAAGGTTATTTAGACCAGCTAAACCCAAAAGATTTGGGACAGCGTAATTACCTCTATTATGGTACCCAATCGGACTATTACCTTGCGACTCATAATTTGGCAGAAGCACTTAAATACATTAATTTGGCTTTAAATAATGTAACTAACAAGCAAGAAAAAGCCTATTTAGAAAAAAAGAAATCGTTAATTGAAGGTTAAAAAAACTGATTAAAGTTTCAGTTATTTCAATATTTGTGCTGCTAAAAAATTTTAATTATGACGGATGTAACGCTTAAATTAGATCGTTTATTAAAAACGGGATTCGACTATGTTTCTAAGTCTTCCGATCTTAACATGCAACAAAGACAAGCTCCAACGAAATGGTCTAAGAAAGAAATCCTTGGACATTTAATTGATTCTGCCATTAACAATCTTCAACGATTTACAGAGATTCAGTTTGAAAGTAAGCCGTATAAAATCAGGTCATACGACCAAAACGGATTGGTAAAAGCTAACAATTACCACAACGCTTCTCCACAGGAAATTGCCGGATTTTGGCTAGCCCTAAATAGCAGAATACTTGAACTCATAAGGCAACAAACTGAAAATACCATAAATTATAAAATTGAAATGGATAACGGTGTAATTTCAGATTTGCGTTTTTTGATTACAGATTATGTCGATCATTTAGAACATCATTTGAATCAAATACTAAAATAAAAACACTACTTTTTAATCTCAAGTTTTTCAGCAAAATAATCACAAAAATCCTTCATTGTAGCGGTCATTTTTTCATCTTGTGTTGCACGATGAAATGTATCACTCATAGCCACTAGTGTTTGATGAAAAAACACTTTCATCTCATCAACAGGCATATCTTTTGTCCAAAGGTCTATACGCAAACTTTCTTGGGCGTTACTATCCCAAACTGAAAGTAACATTGCCTTTGCTTCTGCGTTGGTAATCCCTCCATCCTGTGCTGTCCATTGTAGCTTTTCAGGCACTCGATTTTCATCAAGTTCAACGTTTAATTCAATTTTAGAAGTGTGCTTTTTAGACATTATTTACGCGGTTTAAACTTCGAATTATTAAAAATATCTTCTGTACTGGCCATAAGCATTTGCTTCAGAGAAACATCATTTTGATCCATATAAGCCTTAACAATTTGCCAACCTATATATTGTCCCAGGCGCCCTGGTGATTCGCTATCGATTTGCTCCAAATAGAACTTTGAAAAAGGTGCCGGGTTTATAAACCGACTTGGTAATTTAGAATCTGTACTAAACAAAAGCTCACGCTCTACAAAAAAACGCCAAATATAGCTTTCGTTAGCCATAGCCCAATCCAACTGTTCCTGAGAATATCCAATTCGCTCTGCTTCGGTCTTAAATGGAATCATTACATCTTTAAAATAGAGTTGCTTTCCAAAATATATCATTTCATCCAGTAGTGTTTTTTTTGAAGGTTGATGAATGTACTTTGTTGCATATTCAGTAGCCAGATCTACCACCACCTGTTCACTTTTTAAATTCTGACAAATATATTTTGGTATGTTTCCATAAAATTCATGATCACTACCTAAATAGTTATCTAACGCTATGAGTGAAATTGTATCCGTAACAATAACTTTATAACGATAATCCACATCGTTGGTAACCGTTATAACTCTGGGTGGGTTAAACTCGGAAAAATAATATTTTAAGTGATTGAACAAGGCTTCAATATCGGTTTCTATAGTATCAAAATTTTGAAATGTTTTACGAACCTCGTCAAATAATTGTTGTTGCAAGGTATCTGCTATTTTATCAATCCAAAATGAATCTTCATACTTTTCAGAAAACATAAAGGGATAGGCCTGCTTTAAATCAGGTAAGTTGTTAGCCGTGGTTTTTGCAAAAAGCATATCAAACCGCTCGATCTTTACATCAGCATTTATCTTTGCGATGTCGCTTTCTAATTGATTGCTCTTTTTACAAGAAAACACAGCGATAAAAATCATTAATATTAGTAACGTGTTCTTCATATACAACTTAAAACGTTATAAATTTTTATTAATTGAGTGATTCCGTTATTTTTGCTTGCAAAGGTACCATTCTTAGATTTAAATTCATTCAAAATGCAGACAGAAAAAGTTGTAGATTTCATTGTTAATTGGTTAAAAGATTATGCTACAAATGCAGGTGTTAATGGTTTTGTTGTTGGTGTTTCCGGAGGTATAGATTCTGCAGTAACTTCGACGTTGTGTGCCAGAACGGGCTTAAATGTTTTATGCTTAGAAATGCCCATTCATCAAGCAGAAAGCCATGTTACCAGAGCTCAGGAGCATATGGCGCAACTGAAAAAAAGATTTGATAATGTCGATACTACCAGAACTGATTTAACTCCAGTTTTTGAAGAATTTAAAACGGAAGTCTTTTTTGATGGCGATCAGGCAACCATAGACATGGCTTTGGCCAATACGCGTGCTCGTCTTCGTATGACCACTCTTTACTATTATGCCGGACTTTACAAACTATTAGTTGCCGGAACCGGTAATAAAGTGGAAGACTTTGGAGTTGGTTTTTACACCAAATATGGCGATGGTGGTGTGGATTTAAGCCCCATAGCAGATTTAGTGAAATCTCAAGTTTATAATTTAGGTGATTATTTGGAAGTTCCGAAATCTATTATGGATGCCGCACCAAGCGATGGTCTTTTTGGAGATACAAGAAGCGACGAAGACCAAATAGGAGCGTCTTACCCCGAACTAGAATGGGCTATGGCCATGGATGACGAAGGTAAAACCGCAGACGATTTTTCTGGAAGAGAGCATATCGTTTTTAATATTTATAAGCGCTTTAATAATGCTAATAAACACAAAATGATTCCTATACCAATTTGTGAAATTCCTACATATTTAATGTAAACGTTGTAAAATACGTAAAAAAATCTTACTTTTACCGCATTAGCTTATTCTCTCACTTATAGTCATTCTCTCAAAATGATTATACTAAAAAGCTTAAATTATGATAAAATTATTAATAGCAGACAACCACCCAATCATTAGAAAAGGACTCGAATTATTATTTTCAGCATCAGCAAATGTTGAGATTGTTGGAAGTGTTGGTGATGGCGAAGCCATCTTAGAGTTCATTAAAACAAACCCTGTTGATGTTATATTGACAGAGACCGATCTCCCTAAACTTAATGGATTGACGGTATTAAGGTATTTGAAAAAAGATTACCCTGATATTAAGACCATTATTTTTAGTGGCCAACCTGAAGAGGTGTACGCCCTTAATGCCATTAAGGCTGGTGCTTCTGGTTACGTTTCAAAATCTGTAAACATTATCACTATTAATGAAGCCATTTTAAGGGTTCAAGAAGGTGGTATTTACTTAAGTGGAGCGTTAACAAAACAGTTAGCATTAGGAAGAAAAACCCACAGCGGGGGAAATTTTTACAAAAAACTCTCTACCAGAGAGGCCGAAGTTTTAAAACTTTTGACCATTGGTAGAAAGAACAAGGAAATTTCAAAAGAATTAGACATTAACGAGAAAACGGTAAGCACCTATAAAGCGCGCTTAATGAGAAAGCTTAAAGTTACCAATTTGGTAGATTTAGTTAATCAAGCGAAGCTTAATGCTGAATCAGATTTAGATTTATAGTACACGATTCAACTTTCTCGAAAGTAACATTTTCAGTCCAGAGTAATCCTTGACTTCTTCTAGAATACTTCTATTAGTTTCGGTATTACTCTGTATTGTCTTTTGTTGAAACTCTTTTACTTTTTGCTCTATTAAAAAGCAACGGAGGCTCAAAATAGTTTCGCTCACGAGCTGAGCGACACTCGTATTTTTTTCCTTCGGAAAGATATTCATGCGTTGCCAGTTGTCTAATGCATAGCGTTCATCCTCCATCAAGATTGTGGTAATCTCGCTAGACATACTGGAATCCACTGTATTTATAAATGTTTTAAGCTCAAAATCAGGGCTTTGATTTAAAGTATCTATAATGGAATAATACAATGTTTTAAACTGCGCATTAGAAAACTCCATTTCATCATCCTGTAAATCCAAAAACACTTTTTCAAACACTTTGGCCTGATGTATTACGGGCTCTAAAACCAACTCTCCCAGATCATTTTCTTTTAAAACTAAATCTTCAAAATCTTCTGTTTTATTGCCATAAAGCAATAATACTTCAATAATTTTCCGTTCCAGAACATATTGCACATCAACCTTTTTTACAGGTTGTTGATGTTTTATAACTTCGAAGGCTTTTTGTTCTTTTTTAAACTGTTTATTTTCCTCCTGAAACTCTTTTTTATTGATCTGTGCTAAGGTAGAAAAAAGAACATCTTCGCTAATATCCATAATTCTGGCACACTCCTGAATATAGATTTCTTTTTTAATACGGTCTGGAATTTTGGAAATACTATTGACAATATCTCTAACGGTTTCAGCCTTTTTAATGGGATCATTCCTGGAGTCTTCAAATAACACCGACGCCTTGAATTGAATAAAATCTTTAGCATGTTCATCTAAATACAAGGTGAGCTCTTCAAGGGTGTTCTTTTTTGAAAAACTATCCGGATCTTCTCCTTCAGGAAAAGTACAAACCTTAACATTCATACCCTGTTCTAAAATCAAATCTATACCACGTAAAGACGCTCTAAGTCCGGCGGCATCTCCATCAAAAAGTACCGTAATGTTTTTAGTTAGCCGGTTTATTAATCGTATTTGCTCTGAGGTTAGTGCTGTACCGGACGAGGACACTACATTTTTAATTCCTGTTTGATGAAATTGAATAACGTCTGTATACCCTTCAACCAAATAACAATTATCTTCTTTAGCGATGCTTTGTTTGGCATGATATATTCCATATAACACTTTACTTTTATAATAGATATCGCTCTCGGGAGAATTTAAGTACTTAGCTGCTTTTTTATCAGTCGTTAAAATTCGTCCTCCAAAACCTAAAACACGACCACTCATACTTTTTATCGGAAACATCACACGCCCTTTAAAGCGATCGAATCGTTTGGATTCTTTAACAATAGTCAATCCCGTTTTTTCTAAATAATCAATGTTGTAACCTTGCTTTAAGGCTTCATCTGTAAAAGCCTGCCACTCATCAAGTGAATAACCCAGGTCGAACTTCTTAATGGTTTCCTCTGTAAAACCCCGCTCCTTGAAATAGCCTAAACCAATTGATTTACCCTGATCTGTTTTATGAAGTATCTTTTGAAAATAACTATTCGCAAATTCACTTACCAAATACAAACTCTCTCGCTCGTTGGCCTGTTCTTTTTGCTCATTGCTTTGCTCGGTCTCCTCAATCTCAATGTTATATTTTTTTGCTAAATACTTAATAGCCTCAGGGTAGGTAAAATGCTCATGCTCCATTAAAAAAGACACTGCGGTCCCTCCTTTCCCCGTTGAAAAATCTTTCCAAATTTGTTTAACAGGAGAGACCATAAAACTAGGAGAACGCTCATCACTAAAAGGGCTTAAACCTTTAAAGTTACTCCCTGCTTTTTTAAGTTGAACAAAATCACCGATAACCTCCTCAACACGGGCGGTATCAAAAACTTGATCAATGGAAGATTGCGATATCAAAGCGAAAAAAATGTAAAAAAAGGTTATTAACTGATCTCAAAGTTGTAAATGTAATATAAAGAAATCATTTTTGAAATTCAACAGCCGTTATAAATTTTACTATAAAGAAGAACCAAATAATTTTTATTTAGCTAGAACCTTACATTCAAAAACTTTACATTTAAGCTTTGTATAAATTTTTCAATAATTATGACACGCGACAAACTTCTATTAATTGTATCAATTATTGGTTTCATTTTTAGCACATCAGCACAGGAAACTACAAATCCTTACAATCCTGAAGCTAAAATGGAAGCATTGAAAGAAAGAAAAGGCAAGAACATTACAAAGATGCACTTTCTCGTCTTTGGAGATTCTAAAGGATCGAAGTATTTCCCACTTGTATTAAAGCGCGCAGACACCTTACAACCTGATTTTTGCATAACGACTGCTGATTTGGTAAATAAAGGTGGTGGAAAACAAGGGAAAATCGACTATGCGCTTCTGGATGAATTAGGCGGGTGGTTCATGCGAAAATATCCTATGTGGCCCACCGTGGGGAATCATGAAGAAGCTGGCGGTAATGATGGCATTGAGAACTTTAGCAATTTCTTTGGAATGAAAAAAGCCATGTACAGTTTTGACTATGGAAATGCTAAATTTATTGCTTTGCCCTGGCCGAAAATAAACAACAATAAGAAAAAACTTAAATGGCTAAAGAAAGAACTAAGAAGAGCGCGTGGTAAGCATATCTTTATATACAAGCATCGTCCACATTATACCGTAGGCTCTAAGTCTTATGAAGACGTGGACGGTATTGAAACCGCAACCACTAAGCTCTATGATAGATATAATGTTACTGCTGTTTTTAGCGGACACGATCATATCTATTACAGAACCAAACGACATGGGACTAACTATATTATCTCGGCCGGAGCCGGAGCTCCTATTTATGGCCTTCATCGGGAAAAGGATGCTATTACTGACGATGTCTACTATGGCAGGGTGTTAAAAAAGGATGTCGCGAAAATAAATGCTCCTTTTAAGTTTCATAAAGCTAACGGTATCGAAACTGGTTTACCCGAAGCCATGTATTATGTGCTTTCCGTAAAAATTGATGGTGATAAGGTGTCTATCGAAATGATTGATCAAAAAACCGGAAAGGTGTGGGACAGTGCCGTAATTAAGGAGTAAGTCGAGCGCCATTTCTTAAAGCATATCATTCAAAGCGCATGAATGAAGCCTTTTTCACTAATTTAGGAGGCTCTTCGTTCTGCTCTGAATGATGTTTGTTTTTTTAACTATCTCATAAAAATTAATCCATATCGAAACGTACTCCGATGGAAATATTATTCTGGTCTACAATCTGATCTTTAAAAATTGGCGATAGATCATACTTTATATATAGAGCTGTACTATCAAAAGCGAGATAACCACTAACTCCGTATACTAAATTAGAGGTGTTAAAACCACGTTTTTGCTTATCTTTAACATGTTCTCCATCCAATTTGTATTTTAATTTTTGACGCGTACCAATATTAAATCCGCCATAGGCCCCTATTCCAATTTTAAACTTGTTATGTGTTGAATACCTAAAATAGGTGTCTTTGTCTATTTTCTTTGAAGGTCCAAATTCAAAATGTATCGGAAACACCAAATTACTAATAGATAACTTCGATTTTTTTAATTCTTCCGGGAATTCCTGCAATAGCGTTTGCCCCCCTTGTTGCACAAAATATTGATTATCGTTTGGTTTTAATCCATTTATTTGAAGTGAATACCCATATTTAAATCGTACAAAATTAGTATTCTTAAATACACGTGTTTTCCAAGCCCAACCTATTTCGAAAAAGCGTGAACCTCCAAATTTATATGGAGAATCTCCCAAGGATTCACCGTCAATAATGGCATTGTTCAACCCAAAGGCCAATACCAGATCGCTTGTGGTTCGTTTGTCGTATTTTTTAGGTTTGTTTCTTTTTTTAATTCTAATCCCGGCAAAGCTGTCTCCATCACCGCCTAAACTAAATCCTACTTGAGAAAGATCAGTATCATCATTGTTATTGTAACCTTCTTCATTTCGTTGTAAAAGCGCAATTTTATTGTCTATTATTAAGATACGATTTTCAATATTTAAAGCTCTTTTCTTTGCAGCCTCTTTCTTTAGTCTCTCTGCATCTTGGCTAGTTATCTCTCCCTCATCTAACCTCACATTAATAGCTTCTACCTCAATTTTCAGATATTCCCGTTCTTCATTTTTTATTTTTTCCTTAACCTTTTTGAGGTGTTCGATTTTTATATGATTATTAGTTTTAGAAATTGTATCCTGTGCATTGATGAATTGCACATGCAGGCATAATATCGCTAATGCCAAATATTTAGTAATAGTTTGCATAACTGTTCGTTTTTTTAAGCCGTCCCGATAGCTATCAGGGTTATTTCGGCATCTGTTAATGATTAATTGATTGAACTTCTAATAATGAAATCTCCGCCTACGGAGACTTTAATCGTTACGTTGGGCAACTGCAGTTTTTACCGTAGAGTAACTTGCTTTTAAAGTTTCGAAAACTTTGGTTCTAAAGGATTGATCTAATTCTGCTTCAACGTCTTGAAGTAATAGATCGGCATCAACCACTTTGCTATTTTCTTTAAACAATTTTTGCAATGTAATTTCGTTCTGGGCTTGTAATAGTAAAGCTTCAATAGCTTCATCTGTAACTTCTTTATGGTTATCTTGATCTTGCAGCATTTTAATCTTCGCCACAACATGTTGTATCGTTTCTTCTTCAAACGTTAATTTTTCAGGAACTACAGCAACCTTATTATTAGCTTCACCTTTTAACTCCGAAGCAACATTTTTCTTTATAATGACATTATCTTCTGAAACTATATTACCTTTAATAGTTGCCACCGAACTTTCAACATTTTTTAACTGAGGCTTTTCAGGTGTTTTGATGGTTTCAATGTTTTTATTAATATCTTCATTAGCAATAACGGTTTTAGACTCCTGTTCCATTATCGTTTCTGATTCTGGTGTATCTACAACTTGTGGTATAATCTCTTGAGCCGACTTATCATTTAAAAACTGAGACACAAACAGCAAAACACCAACGACACTTGCCGCAATACCAACCAACCATATAGTTTTATAACTTCCTTTTTTCCCCTGACCATCCAATCGTTTTGATAATTGATTCCAAGCCTCAGCCGAAGGCTGCAAAGTACGATCATCAAGCTTCTCCCTTATATTTTCATCAAATTTAACTGGTGCCATAACTCCTTTTATTAATGTGATTAATTTGTTGCTGCAATAATTTCCTTGCTTTAAACAACTGCGATTTGGAAGTGCCCTCACTTATTTTGAGCATGTCTGCGATCTCGTTATGTTTGTAACCTTCTATGGCGTACATAACAAATACCATTTTATACCCCTCTGGTAATCTGTCTATAAGCTGTTGTATTTCGGCAACTTCGATATCTGTTTTTATCGTGTTTTTGAAATCATGCTTTATGTCCACATCCACTGTTGCAAATTCGATTTGCTTTTTCCGTCGTAAAAACGAAATGGATTCTCTTACCATAATCCGCCGAATCCAGCCTTCAAAACTGCCTTCTCCTTTATAGCTTTTAATATTAGAAAAGACCTTTAAAAACCCGTTAAGCATGGCTTCTTCAGCATGTTGTAAATCCTTTATATAATATCTGCAAACACTTAACATTTTCGGAGCATGCAACTCGAATAATATGTGCTGCGCTTCACGATTATTTTTAGCTGCCCTTTTTATGAGTGCAGCTTCATTTTTATGGAGTTGAATAACTTTCAAAAATGGTTTCATATTGCCTTCTATTTACAAAGACGCAAATTCTGTGCTAAAGGTTGCCTAAGATTTATTTTTTTTTAGTATAATTCGAAAAGAAGCAAAAATTAACGTACTATAAACGGAGTCTTTCCGTCGTTTAGAAAAATAATACTGATGTTATTTTTTTCTATCAATCACATAATTCACCATAAGTTCAAGCGAACTTCTATTATCTGACTCGGGGTAAGCTTCCAGTATTTTAAGGGCTTCGGATTGAAATTCTTTCATTTTATTAATAGCATAATCTAAACCACCATTTTGTTTTACAAAGGCAATTACCTCCTTAACACGTTTAGCGTCTTTATTATGTTTTTTAATAGAATTAATCAACCATCTTTTATCTTTTTTGGACGCGTGATTCAATACGTGAATTAAAGGCAAGGTCATTTTTTGTTCTTTAATATCTATGCCCGTTGGTTTTCCTATTTGCGCATCACCATAATCGAATAAATCATCCTTAATTTGAAATGCCATGCCTATAAGTTCTCCAAACTTGCGCATGGTTTCCACATCTTGTGATTCCGGCTTAACTGATGCCGCGCCTAAGCTACAACACGCCGCAATTAAGGTTGCTGTTTTCTGCCGAATAATTTCGTAATATACATCTTCGGTAATATCAAGTTTTCTGGCTTTTTCAATCTGCAACAGCTCCCCTTCACTCATTTCACGAACCGCTATAGATATAATTTTAAGTAAATCAAAATCATTATTATCAATAGAGAGCAACAAGCCTTTAGAGAGTAAATAATCTCCAATTAACACAGCAATTTTATTTTTCCAAAGTGCATTAACTGAAAAAAACCCGCGTCGACGATTACTATCATCAACGACATCATCGTGAACCAAAGTCGCCGTATGAATAAGTTCAATAACCGAAGCGCCTCTATAGGTACGTTCGCTCACTTCACCATTAGAAACCATTTTAGAAACCAAAAACACAAACATCGGGCGCATTTGTTTTCCTTTCCGATTAACAATATAATGCGTAATCCTATTTAAAAGAGCCACTTTACTCGACATGGAAAGTTGGAACTTTTGTTCGAAAAGATCCATCTCGTAAGCAATGGGTTGTTTTATTTGTTCTACTATTTTCATTCCCGTTTCAAATATACTATTTCAGATGAAATTATAGCCGATATATTGAGGAGATTGCAATGAAAGCGGGAATGACAAATTAAACTTATTTCTTATTTGCTAGTTGTCCGCATGCAGCATCGATATCTTTACCTCTACTACGACGAACATTAACGACTATTCTATTTTTTTCTAAGGTATTGATGTAGTTCTCCAGGGCCTCGTTCGTTGCTTGCTGAAATGCGCCATCATCTATAGGATTGTACTCAATAATATTGACTTTACATGGCACATATTTACAAAACGTAACAAAAGCATCGATATCTTTTTGCGTATCGTTTATACCCTTCCAAACGACATATTCATAACTAATCTTGCGTTTCGTCTTGGTGTACCAGTATTCCAAAGCGTCGCGTAAATCTTTTAAGGGAAAGGTTTCGTTAAAAGGCATGATCTGTGTACGAACATCATCAATAGCTGAATGTAACGACACAGCTAAATTAAATTTAACGCCGTCATCGGCCATTTTTTTTATCATTTTTGGAACCCCCGATGTGGAGACAGTGATTCGCTTTGGAGACATCCCTAAACCTTCATCGGATGTTATTTTATCGATGGCTTTAATAACGTTATTGTAGTTCATAAGAGGTTCTCCCATACCCATAAATACAATATTACTTAATGGACGGTTATGATATAACCTGCTTTCATTATCGATGGCAACCACCTGATCGTAAATTTCATCGGGATTCAAATTACGCATACGCTTTAACCTTGCCGTCGCACAGAACTTGCAGTCTAAACTACAGCCAACCTGACTTGACACACAGGCTGTAGTTCGGGTTGCTGTTGGAATAAGCACCGATTCTACAATCAAACCATCATGCAATCGCACAGCGTTTTTGATCGTACCGTCACTACTGCGCTGTATGGTATCCACTCTTATGTGATTAATCACGAAATTATCTTCAAGCATCTGCCGGGTTTCTTTCGAAATATTGGTCATATCCTCAAAACTATGCGCAGATTTCTGCCAAAGCCATTCGTAAACCTGATTGCCTCGAAAAGCTTTCTCGCCTTCATTGACAAAGAAATCTCTAAGTTGTTCTTTGGTTAACGCACGAATGTCTTTTTTTTTGGATGCCATGGATAATGCAAAAATAAATAAAGTTTATGGGTTAATGCTTCAGGAACGAAACCACTCTCGTTTAAAGAATACATTAAAAAAGCCTTGTTAAAACAAGGCTTATACGTTCTTATATAATTAACATGGCATCACCGTAGCTATAAAACTTATACTTTTCTTTAACGGCCTCTTCGTAAGCACGAATTATAAAGTCATGCCCGGCAAATGCTGAAGCCATCATCAATAAGGTTGATTTTGGGGTATGAAAGTTAGTTATCATACAGTTCGCAATACTAAAGTCGTATGGGGGGAAAATAAACTTATTCGTCCAACCATCAATTTCATTTAGCATGCCATTTGAAGACACAGCGCTTTCGATAGCTCGCATTGCAGTTGTACCCACGGCACAAACACGTTTTTTATTATTGATTCCCGTATTCACAATTTGCACCGCTTTTTCATCAATTCGCAACTCTTCACTATCCATTTTATGCTTAGAAAGATCTTCAACCTCAACCGGATTAAACGTTCCTAAACCAACATGTAAAGTTACCTTGGCGAAATTAACGCCTTTAATTTCCAAGCGTTTTAATAAATGCCTTGAAAAATGTAGCCCTGCAGTTGGCGCAGCTACAGCACCTTCATTTTCGGCAAAAATCGTTTGGTAGCGCTCTTCGTCTTCCGGTTCTACCTCTCTTTTGATATATTTTGGGAGTGGTGTTTCTCCTAATTCGTTTAATTTATTTCTAAACTCGGTGTAAGATCCATCATATAAAAAGCGTAATGTACGTCCTCTGGATGTTGTATTATCTATAACCTCGGCCACAAGGTTATCATCATCTCCAAAATATAATTTATTACCAATTCTTATTTTACGAGCAGGATCTACCAGAACATCCCAAAGACGCTGTTCTTCGTTTAATTCTCTTAATAGAAAAACTTCTATTCTAGCTCCTGTTTTTTCTTTATTACCATAAAGTCTGGCTGGAAACACTTTAGTATCATTAAGAATCATAACATCATCTTCATCGAAATACTCGATAAGATCTTTAAACATTTTATGCTCAATAGTTTGTTCTTTTCTGTTCAAAACCATTAAACGAGATTCATCTCTATTTTCCGCAGGATACTCTGCTAATAATTCTTCTGGTAAATTGAACCCAAAGTGTGATAATTTCATTTATTAAAATTTAAGTATTTTTAAGAAAGCTGCAAATATACAATCTGCAAATAGGCCTTGTCAAGTATTTAAGTGATTATTATTCAGATATTCTAAATCCGAGGGTTTTTAAATCGTCCCAAAAGGTTGGATACGATTTTGAAACTACAGCCGCATCTTCTATAATAAGTGATGTTTTTAATGCTAATGGTGCAAAGGCCATGGCCATCCTATGGTCATGATAGGTACCAATTGAGACCATATCTTTAATCGATTCGGAAGGATGCAAATACAGTGAATCGTTAGTGATATCTACTTGCCCATCCAGTTTTTCGATTTCTGTCTTCAAGGCTACTAAGCGATCTGTTTCTTTAATCTTAAGGGTATGCAATCCTGTAAGTTCACATGAAATACCTAATGCAAAACAAGTTACCGCAATGGTTTGAGCAATATCCGGAGCATGAACCAAATTGAAAGATTTCGACGCAGTATTTTCAGAAACCTTTTTTAAACTTATTGAATTATTTGCGAACGTTGCTTCAATGCCAAACTCTTTATATATGTTTACGAGTACCGAATCTCCCTGTAACGAATTCTCTTTATATGAAGATATTGTTATTTCCGTACCAATTGCACTTACGGCAGCTATACTAAAATAATAAGATGCAGACGACCAATCGGATTCTACGGTCAAAGTTTTTGGTTTAAGGCTATCTGTTTTTGGTTTTACCGTTATTGTATTGCCTATAAAAGAAGAATTCACCCCGATTTCATCTAATAAGCTTAATGTCATTTTTATATAGGGTACAGATGTAATTTCACCCTCTAAAGTTAGTTCTAAACCATTTTCCAGTTTTGAGGCTATTAGGAGTAATGCCGAAATGTATTGACTGCTCACATTGGCTTTTAGCGTTACTTTACTTCGAGTTAATTTTTTACCTTTTATTTTTATAGGTGGAAAACCCGCATTTTCGATATAACGAATATCTGCTCCCAAATCTTGAAGCGCATCAACCAAAATTTTAATGGGACGCTCTTTCATCCTTTTCGATCCGGTAAGTGTAACTTCTCTACCTTCCTGCACCGCAAAAAAGGCCGTTAAAAAACGCATAGCTGTTCCTGCATGATTGATGTCTACGGTTTCAGAAGTAGAACTCAAAGCCTTGTTCATTAAATGACTATCGTCTGAATTTGATACATTTTCCAAACTCAATCCAGGATACAGTGCTTTCAACAATAGTAATCTATTAGATTCACTTTTGGACCCTGTTATGGTAATTTTAGATTTAAGGTTTACAATTTCTGATTTGTGAAGGGTAATATTCATGGTAAAAATGTCTTGCTTCTTAAAGCTTGCAAATTTACTTTAATTTTTCGTTATTATGGTGTCTATCGTGGTCTCGTTTTGCTTTCTTGTCCATTCTTTTATCGAAGGCGTTTTGCAAATCAACTCCGGTTTGGTTTGCCAGACATATTACCACAAATAGCACATCGGCCAATTCTTCACCTAAATCTTTATGTTTATCACTTTCCTTTTCACTTTGCTCACCATAACGTCTTGCTATAATTCGTGCCACCTCACCGACTTCTTCTGTGAGCTGTGCCATATTAGTAAGCTCATTAAAATAGCGAACACCATGTTCGTTAATCCAACTATCAACTATTTTTTGTGCATTTTTGATATCCACTATACCTAAACTTTAGTTAAAACTATTTGCTCGTTTTCCTTTGCTACCATTTGCTTAAAGAATTCTTTTAAAGTATCATAATAAACCGGTGATACAATTGGCACGTTGATTTCTGCATCCAAAATTAATTGGATCTTAGACCCCGATCCTGAAATATTAAATTTAAACACACCCAAATTATCCGGTAAAGCCACTGCCGATGATTCCGGTAAGGATTCAATTTTAAATCCTTCAGGCAAATTTACAACTATTCTAGAAGTGCTTTTTGAGGGATAACCAAAATCCACGGGGAATTCCCTTTTTTCAAGTTTAAACGGGTTTTCTTTAGACCTTAAAAAGAACAGCGGTGAGAAATATATTTTATCTCCAATAACATCGGCCTGGCTTTCTTTTACAAATTTGTACGACTCCAGAATTGGTTTGGATAGATCTTCTGCGTTTTTTACATTAAATTCGGAAATCTCTAAACCTTCATAGTCGTTTTCCAAATCTTCTAAGAACTGATCTTTGTTTGTTTCCAAATAAGACACTCTATACTGCATCGCTTTATGGTCTGTTTTAACCGTTCTAATTCCGCCTTCTATATCACCATTTTCATTTAAAGAGACCATTACTGAAACTGAACTCGTCGACTTCTTTTTAGGATACAAATTAATGAGTGAAGAACTCCCGTCTTTTCTAATAATTCTTCCTTCCCAATTTAAGGTTCTGGAGGGTAAAATATTAGGAGCTCCATATTTATTGGTCGCATCCAGTAAAATGACTCCTTGGGGTAGTTGTACCGAAGAAATAACATAATTGTAGCCTTCTCTGGTTGGAAATAGGGGTATGCCATTACGTCTTGTACTTACTAAAACCGGATTCGCATCTAAACCTGCATATCTCAGCATTGAAGTAAGCATTAAGTTTATTTCGGCAACGTTTCCAACCTGTTCTTTATATGCTTTTCTTACACCACCGTCTGTGTACTTACCGGTATAACTATTCCATTTAACCTTGGACTTTACAAAATCGTAAATCAGTCCAATTCTTCCAACAGGGTCCGAAATTGTGCCAATAAGTGCATCTATATCTTTCCCATAATAGCCGCTTTTGTTTAATTCTGCTCCAAATCTGGAGTCTTCATATATGGTTTTAACCACATCTTCCCAAGTGGTTGTATAGTATTTAATTGGTTCTTGAGGGTATTTCACATAAGACAATTCGTATTTAGCTGATGCTCTATAGTTATTAATATTATTGACATAAGGTTCTTCCTTTAATGCCGGGATATTATCTACATTATAAGATGAAATATATTTTACGAATGTTAAATTTGACGAACTATATGTGGTTTTTGTTGTGGCACTTCCAGAACCATCTCCACCCCTCCTCGATTTATGGGTAAACACTATTTTGTCATTTTTACTCTCTTTTTTTGGAGCGATCGATAAAAACCCTTTCACATTTAGTTTAAAGACAAAATACTCAGGAGCTTCAAACCTTGCTTTCAATTTTTTTACAGGAATCTCATGTTGAAAAATAAACTCATCAACATTTTGATAAAAAGGAGACTTGACTTTATACCTTAGTTCGACCACACAACCTTCCTTTATATTTGGCATAGTAAGTTTCGTCTCGTTAATAAATTTATTCTTTTCTGTTTTAAAAATACCATCCTTTTTAAGCTTAGTTTCTTCTATTTTTCCATCAATCAGGTTATAAGTGTATGCTTTAAGGTTACTTACCGTTTCAAGAGTCGAATTACTTTTATAGAGATTAATCGATTTTGTGGCATAATGAAATCCTTCTTGATTATAAATTTTTATGCGTTCATGTATATCAGTAAACAACATAAAACCTTCACCTTCCAAATATTGAAAATAGGTTTTCCTCTCCTTATATAAATAGGCAGCATTGGCCGAAGAATCCATGGGATTGAATTTTTCCTCTAATTCTTCCTTAGATACTTTTCCAAAGCCATAATCCTGAGACAGTACTATTTGACAAGTGAATAATAAAACAATGATTACAATTATGCTTTTCATTTTAAGATTGGTTTTTAATTAGCGCTATTTTTGAATTATCTTGTTTAGCTACTTCCTTATAAAAATTTCTAAAATCGGAATACCCTTCTTTCGGAAATTCTCCATCGTTTATAACAAATGTTCTTTTATAAATCAATGTGTTTTCATCTTTAACGATAACCTCAGAGGTATAACTACCGAATTTGTTTTCGATGGTTTTTTTCCCGGGTAAGGATTCTACCTTATAATCTGATGGTAGTATAATCTCAACCTCATCGACATCTTTAAAGCCACGTTTTATTTTAAGTGGTAAGGTTCTGTTTCGGTAACGATCGGGTACATGGGTATTTCTATTTAGAGCATTGACCGTTAGTAACATTCTATTAGCTACAATTTTTGGATAATTGGTCGCTTTAAAATTCAAGGTTTCCCTAAATTCAATATTATCTTTATCATTATCAATAGACATTTTATCTATAGTCATGTTGTTAATATAACTCCATCGGTCTTTATAATGCTTATCCAAATCTCTTTCAGGTTTAGTTGCCAAGCCATATTTATTATCATATTGAATACCCTTCGAAACGACAATGAAAGCAGCTTCAATGGATCCTTCATTTGATACTGAATATTGTCCCGTAAGAGTTTGTGTATTCTCTTTCGTTGTATATTTTTTGGTATGTACGATCTTCCCGCCTTCAGGTGTAATAACTAAAACATCTCTATCGTCGGTAAAATCACCAATAAAACCGAATGGTAACTTTTGGCTGGTACATTCCAACCAAATGTTTTCTTCATTTTCTGATGGAATATTGAGAATGACATGATTAGTTTGCCCTCCAAACGAAACAAACTCTTTATCTACACTTATTTGATCTCTAGGAGATGCATATAGTCTTGTATAATTGGATTTTACACCAACCAAATCTAATAATGATTTGGTGTAGTTTGTCAACCCCTTACAGTCTCCATACTTTACATTGTCAACATCAATCGCAGCAATTGGTTGCATTCCACCAATACCAACCTGAACACTGATATAGCGTGTGTTTTCCTGAACGAAATTATAAACAATTTTAGCTTTTTCAATTGGGTCAGTAACATCTTCAACTAATCTTAAAATCTCTTGCTTAGTTTTTTCTGAAATGTGGTCTCTTCCTTTTAACAAGTTATTATAAAACCAAGTCCCCATCGTATTCCAATCTTCTACTTTGGCCTGAACACCTTCATATACAAATTCATTTGTAGCTAACAAAACTTCTGGTACTATATTCCTAAATGATGGACTATAAGCTTCAGGTTTAAAAGCCTCTAAATTATGAGCTTCATAAAAAATTCTACCTGATGATTCTTCTTTCTTCAATATATCATCATTAAAATTCTTTTCTTTTTTCCTAATCGTAATCGTTTCAGGATAATTCATAGTATATGTACTGTTTTCTACGCTTACAAAATATTCTCCAATGGGCGTGAACGATGGAATAAAGGCGGTATTCCCGGAAACTGTTTCATATGTAAATTCTATTGTATAGGGGTATTTTATGGGTGTATATTCCAAATATTTAACTCTGGAATCTGAATACAAGGTACCTCCGCTAACCGCACTAACATCTTTAAAATCGTTCTTTTTAACCTTTTTAATTTCCTCGCCAAAAGCATCGAAGGCCAGTACTTGCAATGCTCTTATTTTTATGCCTTTATCATAATGCACATAGGCATTAATATTCTCATTTCCTTCTTTGTTCAACACGGTAATAATTCGTTTTTCCCTAACAGACATTTCACTGGAAGATTCTAAGGTCACGGTAACCTCATTAAGTCGAACAACGGCATTAGCATGCTGACTAAGATTCTCCGGAATGGTTAGGCTTGAATATAAATGGTCCTGTGATAAAAGTGTGTGTGTCGCGAAAATTATAAGGACACGGATAATGTATTTAATGCTCATAAATGCCGTCTAAGCTTTAGTTATAATATGCTTTGAAAGGTCTTTATTTAGATTTAAAAACCCTTGTTTTTATTGGGACGTATTAAAAATCTTATTCCAAATATAAGAAAACACGGAATAACAATATACTTTAATTCACTTAAAATGACCTGAACTCCCCAATGAGAAAAAAATTCTTCTATCCCTATTGGCGATACTTTTATAGCTCTAAAGGGAAAGAAAAAACGATCGTTATTAAAAGGGATCAAAAAGCCAACACCCTCTCCACCGGAAGTCATAGCGTCTAATACCCCATGTGACAGCGTTGATAAAACAATGACTATAAACCATACGCGCTTATGCTTTTTCCCAAACACAAAGGTTGCAACAAATGCCCATAGTATAGCGAATAAAATAGAATGTGTAAACCCGCGGTGTCCCATAGGGTGCGAATACGGAACTCCGAACTTAAATCCGATAACATCAAAATCGGGAAGTATGGTAGACATAATAGCTATGAACAATAAGCACTTCGAACTATTATGATCTATTATTTTTGACATGGTAAACCCTACCACAGCATGTCCAAAGATTGACGCCATTACACTTTGTTTTTTGAGTCTATAATAACAGTTACCGGACCATCATTAATGAGTTCTATTTTCATATCGGCTCCAAACTGTCCTGTCTGCACGGTCTTGCCCAAATCTAATTCTATGCGATTTATAAATGCTTGATATAATGGTATAGCAACATCCGGTTTTGCAGCTTTGATATAACTAGGTCGGTTTCCTTTTTTTGTTGAGGCATGTAAGGTAAACTGACTAACCACAATGGCATGACCGTCAACATCTAAAAGTGATTTATTCATAACACCTTTATCATCGGCAAAAACACGAAGATTTACAATTTTATTAGACAACCAGTTAATATCCTCGGAGGTATCTTCATTAACAATACCCAAAAGGATTAATAATCCATTCTCAATGGATGCTACTATTTTTTTGTCAATGGTTACACTGGCTTTTAATACTCTTTGAATAACGACCTTCATCGATTAACTACAATTCGTTTTTTGAAATAATTTTATAATGAATCCCTTCATAAGCGTTCTTATAACCGGCCTCATAAAAAAGGAAAATATCACCATTCTTTAACTCGGTTAAATCAGAATAAGCCGAATGCGATTTATGTATTGGAATCTTTTTATTCCAGCTCTGTCCCTCATCAGCACTCAATGATAGTGTCATATTTACTCTTGAGTTCGCATCCGCCGGATTTAAAAACAACAGTACATTTTTACTTCCTTTTTGTACAGAAAGTAACGCTCCCTGACACCGCGGTTCTGGCAACTCGACATCAAACTTTTGGTCGATCCACGACATTCCTCCATCCTTACTAATCGCTATTTGCCTGGCTTTCGTAGCTTCTCTGTCATAATTGCGCATATTCAATAACAAATCACCATTGGTTAATTCTGCCACGGTACATTCGTTCACCTGATCTGTTGGTGTAGTCCCTCCTAGTTTCCATGTCGCTCCATGATCATCAGAATAAATAGTATGTGAATAGTATTTTTTCGAATCCCGTTCAATATGATCGCAAGGAATTACCAACCTGCCTTTGTATGTTTCTTTTTTTAGTTGAATGCCATGTACAGGACCGGTGGCATACCACGTCCAATCCGCGCGTTTAACACTTGTGGTAATATCTCTTGGTTTTGTCCATGTTTTTCCTTCATCACCAGAGGTGAGTTGATATACTAAACGACTATCAATACTAGTGCCATTAATAATTTCAGATTCATGATCTTCCCCATTATTCCATGTGGCCAATAGATGGATATCACCCGTTTCTTTATCTACAACCGGAGCAGGGTTTCCGCATACATTTGTACTATCATCCCAGATAATTTTAAGACCGCTCCATGTTTTGCCGCTATCGACAGATTTTTTCATCACCAAATCGATATCTCCGGTATCTGAACAACCTGATTTTCTAGCTTCGCAAAATGCTAAAATCACTCCACTGTTAGTTGTTACTACCGCTGGGATTCTATAGCAAGCATAGCCATCATCACCTTGTTTAAATAAGGTATTTAAGCTGGTTTCTTCTGAGTGATTTTCATCAATCTGATTAATTGTGTTTTTTGATTTTTTGCTTAGACATCCAAGCAATAGCATCGAAATAAAAGCAGACAGAACATAAAATTTCATTTTTATAAGTGTTAGTTTGGTTCTATTAAACGTATAATTCAAATTATTCTTTTCCCCAATTATCGGTTCTATAGTGCTCATCTTCTCCGTCAAGAATTTGCAAATAACTGCGGTAGCGCGAAAAGGCAATTTCCTCATTATCAAGAGCTTTTTTAACAGCACATTTAGGTTCTTTCAAGTGTAAACAATTATTAAATTTACAATCTTGTTTAAGTGCAAAGAATTCAGGAAAATAATCCCCTACTTCTTCTTTATCCATATCTACGACTCCAAAACCTTTTATTCCCGGTGTATCAATGATTTTGGCACCAAAACTCAGATCGAACATCTCTGCAAAAGTCGTAGTATGCTGTCCTTGCATATGTTGTGTAGAAATCTCTTTGGTCTTAATATTCAGAGCCGGTTCGATAGTGTTTACCAAAGTGGATTTTCCAACACCTGAATGCCCGGAAAACACACTAACCTTATCACGCATCAGCGATTTTACCTTATCCACATTTTCACCTGTTATTGCGGAAACACCAATACAATCATAGCCTATTTTTCGATATAAGTGGGCTAAATATTTTACTTCCAAAAGCGTGTCTTCATCATAAGTATCAATCTTATTAAAAAGCAATATGGTTTTAATAGAATACGCATTGGCTGTAACTAAAAACCGGTCTATAAAGCTTGTTAATGTTGGTGGATTATTAATGGTTATCATTAAGAATACCTGGTCGATATTCGCTGAAATAATATGGGTTTGCTTTGATAAATTCACCGACTTTCTGACGATATAATTCGTTCTATCATGAATATTATAAATAATTCCAGACTCTTGATTATTATCAGTCTCTACTTCAAAATCCACCCGATCCCCTACGGCAATTGGGTTAGTACTTTTAATGCCTTTAATACGAAACTTTCCTTTTATTCTGCACTCATATGTTTCACCCAATTGTGTTTTCACGGTGTACCAACTACCTGTAGATTTATAAACGAGTCCTGTCATAATGATGTCAAAAGTAAAGCTAAAAAATATTTTTTTTGGCATAGATATTGGTTATTCTTGTCATTATTAATTTTAACAAAATTCAACAACATGAAAAAATCACTTATTGTTTTGGCTGTATGCTTATTTGCTTTTATGGACCTTTCTGCTCAAGTAGAGTACAAAATTGTTACTAGCGTAGAATCTATTGTACCTAGTGGTTTAGGGCGTTCTAGAATTATTAGCGCTAACGAAAACAAAGATTTCAAGCAGTATACTTCGACCCAAACTGCGGAAGACAATACCCGTAACAAATCTAAACGTGGAGATATAAGAGTTAAGGACTTCGATGAAACAAAGCTATTAAACTTTTACAATCTGGGGGGTATTCGTTTTCAAAACATTGCGGCTAACGATGCTGTCATTACTTCTAAAATCAACAGCATGATAGAAGAAGGCTGGGAATTAGCTTTTGTTAATAGCGGTGTTGAAAGTGATGCCGGTAAAGACGATGGTCAAGGTATATTTATTACACGTTATATTTTTAAAAGAAATAAATCCTAAATAAAGAACCATTAAAAAAGCCTCGCAATGCGAGGCTTTTTTTTAAAATTATCCGTTAATTATCTTTTCTTGATGATTAATCGACTCCTGATGAATGGCTTTAAACATTTTTAAAACAAATTCTTCGCTTAATCCTTTAGAATCTCCTTCTAACACCATTTTACCTAAAATCTCATTCCAGCGTTTAGACTGTAATACGGCTACATTTTTGCTCTTTTTTAGCTCTCCAATACCATCAGCCGCTTTCATGCGTTTTCCAAGCAGTTCAATAATTTGATTATCGACTATATCAATTTGTGCTCTTAAATTACTTAAGGCATTCATATAATCTGCTTCTTTATCCGTTGTCTTTCTTATTTTAAGATCGATCATCATCTGAATTAATGCTTTTGGTGTTACTTGTTGCGCAGCATCGCTCCAAGCATTTTCAGGGTCATGATGTGTTTCAATCATTAACCCATCAAAATTTAAATCTAGTGCCTCTTGAGATACTTCAAAAATCATATCTCTTTTACCTGTAATATGCGAAGGGTCGTTTATTAATGGTAAATCTGGAAATTTATTTTGAAATTCAATAGCTAATTGCCATTCTGGAATATTGCGGTATTTCGATTTTTCGTATGTTGAAAACCCTCTGTGAATTGCTCCTAAATTTTTTACACCAGCAGTATACAATCTTTCAATACCACCTAACCATAGGGCTAAATCTGGATTTACCGGATTTTTCACCAATACGGTTTTATCTGTCCCTTGTAAGGCATCTGCAATTTCTTGCATAATAAAAGGACTTACTGTTGAACGTGCACCAATCCACAATAAATCCACATCGTGTTCTAAAGCTAATTTTACATGTGCTGAGTTTGCAACTTCCGTACAGGTTTTCATTCCGGTTTCCTCCTTCACTTTTTGCAGCCATTTTAAACCTAAAGCCCCTACACCTTCGAACATCCCCGGACGTGTTCTTGGTTTCCAAATACCGGCTCTATAGTAATTTACATCAGTATCTTTTAGCTCATGCGCTATTTTTAAAACCTGCTCTTCTGTTTCAGCACTGCAAGGCCCTGCGATTACTAATGGATGACTTAGATTTAAGTCATCTAACCACGTTCTCATTTCTTTCTTGTTTTCCATAATGTTAATAAATTTCAAAAATCGAACTCCAAATCCCAAACCTTGTGTTTGTCTTATTATTGGAATTGTAGATTTTTTTTGGGATTTGTTTTTAATTTATTCCGTTTAAAATATCTTTTATATGATTTGTATCTTTCATTTCGTTAAAAATGCCCTCAAAATTGTCCTGTTTCATCATGTCCTTAAAATGGGTAAGGTTAATAATATACTCTTCTAAGGTTTCAATGACATTCTCTTTATTTTGTTTAAAAATAGGCGTCCACATTTCCGGAGAACTTTTTGCAAGTCTAACCGTGGAAGCAAACCCACTGCCCGCCATATCAAAAATATCCCGCTCGTTCTTTTCTTTTTCAATAACCGTTTTCCCAAGCATAAAAGAACTTATATGTGATAAGTGCGACATATAGGCAATATGTTTATCATGGGCTTCAGGGTTCATATAACGCATACGCATTCCTATCTCTGAAAAGAGTTTCAAAGCCTTTTCCTGAAGTTTAAACGTGGTCTTTTCCACCTCGCAAACAATATTTGTTTTACCTACAAAAAGGTCATTTATTGCAGCGCTCGGACCGGAGTATTCCGTTCCGGCAATAGGATGCATCGCTAAAAAATTTCTACGTTTAGGGTGATTTTCAACAGCTTTGCAAATATCTACTTTGGTTGACCCCGCATCTACGACCAAGCCATTATCTGATATTTTATCTAAGATGCCAGGCAACAGTTTCACAGTAGCGTCAACAGGAATGGCCACAATAACCAAATCGGCATGAACAACATCGTCTAAAGTGGCTTTTTTATCAATTAAATCTAATGATAAGGCTTTATCGAGTGTAGATTCTTTTCTGCTAATACCATGAATGACCACTTCAGGATTCTTCCTTTTGATATCCATAGCCAAGCTACCTCCTATTAAACCAACACCTATGATATATATATTTTTCATTTCCATCTGTAATTTCAAAACACCTTCCCTAAGGGAAGTATCACTATTATTAAATCAAATTGATTATTGCCAATGTAAAACTCCATGTTAATTAACTCTTGTAATTGCTTCTTCTAAAACATCATTCGAAGCACATAAGGAAAACCTAATGTAACCCTCTCCCTGGCTACCAAAAATGGTTCCCGGGGTTATGAATAGATGATTCTCTTTAAGAATTAAATCTATAAACTCTTCAGATTTAACATAAGCTGGTAATTTAGCCCAAACAAAAAGACCCGTAGCATTTTTATCATAGGTACAGTTTAAAGCATCTGCTAATTGCCAAACTAAATGACGTCGTTGCTGATATACACTATTTAAAGTACTATACCACATTTCTGAACATCTTAAGGCTTCGATAGCTCCTTTTTGAATCCCATAAAACATGCCTGAGTCCATATTACTTTTTACTTTTAACACGTTGTTTATATGTGCATTATCACCTACGACCATGCCTACGCGCCAGCCAGCCATATTAAAGGTTTTACTTAAAGAATTAAGCTCTAAACACACCTCTTTAGCGCCGTCTACGCTTAATATGCTTTTAGGGGAATCGTTAAGTATAAAACTGTATGGATTGTCGTTTATGATTAAGATATTCTGACGTTGAGCAAAGGCAACTAAATCTTCAAACAACTGTTCCGTTGGCTGTGCTCCTGTTGGCATATGTGGATAATTGACCCACATAAGTTTTACTTTACTTAAATCTGAATTCTCTAAAGCTTTTAAATTTGGCAACCAATTATTTACTTCATCTAACTCATAAAATACGGGTTTAGCTCCCACCAATTTCGTAACCGATTGATAAGTAGGATAACCCGGGTTTGGAATGAGCACCTCATCACCTTCATTTAAATAAGCCATAGAAATATGCATGATGCCTTCTTTACTCCCCATAAGTGGTAAAACCTCCGTATTGGGACTTAAATTGACTGTGAAATGCAACCTGTAAAAAGCAGCAATAGCCTCTCTTAATTCGGGGAGACCTTGATAACTTTGATACTTATGAGCTCCCGGATTTAATAATCCCTTAGTTAGAGCCTCAACTACTTTTTGCGGTGGCTGTAGATCCGGGCTACCAATCCCTAAATTAATAATCGGTTTACCACTGGCAATAAGCAAATTAACCTCTCTTAATTTTTTAGAAAAGTAATATTCCTCAACGGTATGCAATCGATCTGCTACTTCAATCATAATTTTGCATTTTTATATTCTCCTAATATTTTTAAGCCTTGCCCCATAATATCTATAATAGATTTGGCCTTTTTAAAATCTGAATACGCTTCGAAGGTCACATCAACAAAAAAGGCATATTTCCAAGGTGTTTCAATAATTGGTAACGACTGGATTTTGGTTAAATTAAGTTTACAATCACTCATCACATTAAGTATTGTTGCCAAACTCCCTCGCTTATGATCGGTCTCAAACTTCAAGGAGGCCTTATTTATTTCATCAATGCCGTTATTAGGTTTTTCAGTTTGAATGATCACGAAACGCGTTGCATTATCCTTTATCGTCTGTATTTCGTCTTCTATAACGTTCAATCCGAAAATCTCTGCCGCCATTTTTGGTGCAATGGCTGCTACGCCTTTTAACTGTTCTTTGGCTATTCTTTTGGCGACTTCAGCCGTATCAACATCTTCAACCAATTTAATATGCGGGTACTTCTTAAAGAATTCTTTACATTGCAATAAGGCCATGGGGTGAGAACATACTTCTTTAATATCTTCTATCTTTTGATTGGACAAAGCCATTAAATGATGATGAATACTTAAATAACGCTCTCCGCAAATATGCAGGTTATTCTTATCAATTAGAGCGTAATTAGGTATAATAGAACCGGCAATGGTATTCTCTAAAGCCATTATTGCCTGACTTGACGATTTATCCAACAAGCTATCAACCAAAACATCAAAAGACAAACATTCTTTCAATATAATATCATTACCATAAAAATCGCGAGCAACCTTATGATGATTTGAGCCCTTTGCTCCCTGTATAGCTACTGTTCTAGTCAAAACTTTAATTTTATATTTTAAACCCTTAGTTTGTCTTTAGGTTTGTTTGATTATTAGTTGAACAAAAAAAGTCCCGATTTTCATCGAGACTTATATTTAAATTTATTGTTTATAAATTATACATACAACGTCTCGTTCCTTTTGCTAAAAAAGAAATAAAACCAGTTGTTAAAATATGTATAACGCATTGTTGTTGTCATAATTACGCGGCTAAAGTAATTAATATTTTAAGAAATCAAAATTGAATAATTAGTTTTTTACACAATTATTAAAAATTTTAAAGATTTTTCAGCAAACACAGCATTACATTAGATTATTATTATTTTTGAACAAACTATTTTAATATGTCTATAGAAGTTGAAGGTATTTCAAAACATTACGGAAACCAAAAGGCACTGAATAATGTATCGTTTAAGATTGAAAAACCTGAAATCGTTGGTTTTTTAGGACCTAATGGTGCCGGAAAATCAACTATGATGAAAATATTAACCACCTATATCGATCCAACAAGTGGTTCTGCGAAAGTCAATGAAAATGATATTGCACTTAACAAACCACAAGTGCAACAAAGTGTGGGGTATTTGCCGGAGCACAATCCGCTATATTTAGACATGTACGTTAGAGAATATTTGGCTTTTAATGCCTCCATTTACAAAGTCCCCAAACAACGTATTGAGGATGTTATTGAGTTAACCGGATTAAATCCGGAAGTTCATAAAAAAATCGGGCAACTCTCTAAAGGATATCGACAACGGGTAGGTCTGGCAAATGCTTTATTACACAATCCGGACGTCTTAATACTTGATGAGCCTACAACAGGTTTAGACCCTAATCAATTAGTGGATATTAGAAACCTAATTAAAGATATGGGTAAATCTAAAACGGTTTTTTTATCAACGCATATCATGCAGGAGGTTGAAGCCATGTGTGACCGCGTTATTATTATTAATAAAGGAAATATTGTTGCCGACAAAAAATTAAAAGAACTTCGCGAAGATAAAGAGCAAACCGTTATCGTTGAATTCGATTATCGCGTTGAAGATGCTTTTTTACTTAAACTTCCAAAAGTGGAACGGGTTATTAACACCCATGGTTTCGTCTACGAAATCACATTCAAAACCTCTGAGGATATGCGCTCTTATGTTTTTGATTTCGCGCATGACAATCAACTTAAAATTTTACAGCTCAATCAGAAAAATGCAAGCTTGGAGAGTTTGTTTCGAGAGTTAACTCAATAAAGAAGATTTATCCTGAGTTATTTGGGTAGAAACTTACTACAAAATCTTTAATGTTTTTTATCTGGAATGCCTCTTATTCTTATACAAAGACAGGTTACTTTCTGAAAACTAACATCACTATATTAAGTATAAACTTTTTACAATTTTATAGTAGTTTCCACAATTTATCATCAGATTAAAGGTGATTTTATTAAATCGCTTTCATTCTTTTTGAGTAATCAAATCAAACACCTGATTTTGTGCTGGTTAAAAGTATTATATTTGTGTGTACAACATTAGCTTAAGGGCTATGTGGCATTTAAATAATACAATCGGAAATTCCATGAAGTTAATTTTTATCAGTTTATTTCTCTCCTTATTTACGAATAAACCTAATATTATTTTTATCATGTCAGATGATCATACATCGCAGGCAATAGGGGCCTACAACAGTAGGCTTGCCCCTCTTAATCTGACACCTAATATTGATAAAATAGCAAAGGAAGGCATTATATTTCGCAATGCTTTTTGTAGTAATTCTATTTGCACTCCAAGTAGAGCATCAATTATTACAGGTCAATATGCACATACCAATGGCGTTTTAGACCTAACAGGAGAGCTCGGGAGCGAACAACAATACCTTGCTCATGAAATGAAAAAAGCCGGCTATGAAACTGCTATGATAGGTAAATGGCATTTAAAAAAGCGTCCGGCTGCTTTTGATTACTACAAGGTATTACCAGGTCAGGGTAAATATTATGACCCTAACTTTTTTGAAGGAAGCTACGGTGACGAGAAAGGAAAACCTGTTGTTATGAAAGGACACTCATCGGACTGCTTAACTGATATTGCTATAAATTGGTTAAATAATAAACGAAATAAAAACAAACCTTTCTTCTTAAAATTTCACTTTAAAGCACCTCATGATTTTTTTCATTATGCTCCAAGATATGAAGACTATTTAAAGGATGTAAAAGTCCCTGAGCCAAAGAGCATGTGGGACAATGAAAATAACGGGTCTTTAGCAACCAAAGGAAGTGATAATGAACTAATTCACCATATAGGAACTTCAATTGGCCTTAGAAATTATCGTAGAAACTATGCCAATACCTGGGCCAAAGGAATAAAAGACGAAAAACAAGCCAAAACTCAGGCTTATCAGAGTTACCTAAAAAAATATTTAAGATGTGTAAAAGGGATCGATGACAATATTGCTCGATTGGTGGAATCTTTAAAAAGTCAAAACCTTTATGATAATACGATTATTATCTACACTGGAGATCAAGGTTTTATGCTTGGAGAACACGATTATCAAGACAAGCGTTGGGCTTATGAGGAATCCATGAGAATGCCATTTATTGTCAGATATCCTAAAGTCATTAAACCGGGAAGTGAATCAGATGCAATTATTGAGAATATTGACTATCCTGCAACAATGTTAGACTTTGCTGGAGTACCAACACCCGGTTATATGCAGGGAAAAAGCTTTAGATCTATTTTAGAAACAGGAAAAGAGCCTAAAGGCTGGAAAAAAGAGGCATATTATCAATATTGGATGCACATGGCGCATCATGATGTACCGGGACATATTGCTTTGAGAACTAAAAAATATAAGTTGATCCTGTATTATGGGGCAAGAGTAAATGAATTAAAACCGGAAACTCCCCCAGCTTGGGAATTGTATGATTTGGAAAAAGACCCCTATGAATTGGATAATATCTACGACAATCCCAAAAATGCAAAACTGGTAATGCAATTAAAAGCACAGTTTTTTAAAATGCGATCAGAAAATGGGGCCGCCGATGAAAAATTCCCCGTCAATAAGGTTATCAACGAATATTGGGAATACGATAAAGAAGCAAAAAACAAAGCCATAGTTATTTCAAAAAATTATGCTGAAGAGCGTAATAAAAAACAAGGAATTAAGTGATAAGATATATAGTTATAATTTTAATTGCTCTTTTACAAAGTTGCTCTAAACAGACTACTCAAAACAATGACTTGAGTATTGCCGAAATGGAATTTAAATACATTGTGCCTGGTAGTTTTACTATGGGAAAGGATATAGGTAACGCGGATCAGCAACCCTCTCGTAAAATAAAAATCACAAAAAGCTATTGGATGGCTAAATACGAATGCACCCAAAAAATGTGGAAAAAATATATGGGCAGAACAATTATTGATCAAAGAAACAAGGTAAATAAAGATTGGTCATTGAGAGGACAAGGTGACCAGATTCCTATTTATTATGTTTCTTGGAATGAGTGTCAAGAATTAATAAAAATACTAAATGCCAAGTATGCCGACAAATTGCCTGAAAATTATAAATTCGGACTTCCTACAGAAGCTCAATGGGAATATGCTTGTAGTGCCGGATATCCAAAACCTCAAGGAGATCTTGCCTTAAGCGTATGGTTTGACGGAAACGCAGACCAGCATGCTCACCCTGTAGGTCAAAAACAGCCAAATGCCTGGGGATTGCATGATATGTACGGAAATGTTTGGGAATGGTGTTCTGATTTCTACGACGAATATAACGAGAAAGATTTAATTGACCCCCAAGGACCTACTAAAGGTACTGTAAGAGCGAGCCGCGGAGCAAGTTGGCATGAAGGAGCTGGTGATTGTTATGCAGCAAAACGCGATTGGTACTCACAAGACGGTTCCCTTTATAATCTAGGTTTCCGTTTAGCCATAATTCCTAAACAATAATTCTAGTTATCTTAGAAGACTGTAATTATGCCAAAATCTAAAGCTTTATTTTTAAAATAAGTTTAGCCTACAATGATTTACTTATAACATATTACATGTAATTTCTTATATTTACTTGCAATCTCAAGACGGTATTGCATTTTCAGAAAATCATCTTATGAAGCAAAAAAGAATTCTTCAGTTTGTCCCTTTAATTGTATTTCTAATAACCTTTTGCACATTTTCTCAAACACCTGAAAAAGGCCCCTGGTGGCCACATCCTCTGTGGGGGACTGGTGATCAGGCAGGCGGATCCAATTGGATAACTCCTGAAAAAATACTTGACGCTATGCAATTAGTAAAACACGGAAAAGTATATGAATTAGGGCAAATCTATGAACCCGAAATGCCTTTTTTTGGTAAAAGAAGTTATGAATTAAAAACAACCCCGAATGGTCCGTCGGGTGGTCCTGTTGGAGAAAATAACCTGGTTTTTAATGAGGAGCTCCTAACTACTGAAATAGGTCAGGTCGGAACCCAATTTGATGGACCGGGCCATGTCGGTGCGCAAGTAACATTTGATGATGGTTCCGTAAAAGATGTTTATTATAATGGATATACAGGGGATCAAATGTATGGTCCGAATGGGTTACGGAAATTAGGCATTGAAAACATCAAGCCTATCATTACAAGAGGCATTCTAATCGATATTGCAAGCTATAAAAATGTAGAGGTGCTTTCAAATAGTTATGAAGTAACGCTCGCTGATGTAGAAGGTGCTATGAACAAACAAGGCCTTAAACCAAGTGACATCAAAAAAGGGGATGCTATTTTTTTTCGATTCGGATGGTCAAAATACTGGAGTGATCCCAAAAAATACAATCACCATCCTCCGGGTATTGGCTTGGAAGTCGCTAATTGGGTTGCAGATATGAATGCTTCCATGGTTGGTTCCGATCAATATGGCACGGAAGTAGAGCCTTATCCTAACCCTAAATTAGCAGGACCTGTACATCAATTTCTGATAATGAAAAATGGAATTTTCAACTTGGAAAACCTCAATTTCGATGGTTTGGTCAAAGATCGGGTTTATCAATTTATGTTTTTCTTTACACCTGTAAGGTTTAAAGGTGCAACAGGCTCTCCCGGGCGACCCATTGCGATCAACTAATACTAACTTCTGAATACAATAATTATATGGCGGTTCTATTTCCCAGTCCACCGGAAAAACTGAAATCATTAAATTGGAAAACTATTTTAAGGTTTTTAGGGCCTGGAGCTATAATCGCTTCTGTAACCATTGGTAGTGGTGAATTGGTTTGGGCTTCCCGTAGTGGTGCTATTTTTGGCACAGCTCTTATGTGGGCATTTTTGCTGGCGGGAATCTTTAAAGGGGTGCAAGTATATGCTTCAACACGATATATAACGCTCACCGGCGAACACCCAATGACCGCATGGAATAATACACCTTTACTAAGATGGTGGTTTCCGGTAATTTTTATTGCAATTCCGACTTTTTTTACCATGCCGATTTTGTTTTCCGGAATTTCAGAAATTATAGGATACTACATGCTTAATCTTTTTAATATAACACTTACCGATGCTTTTATAGGTAATTGGACTTACCGAGAATTTGCCGGAAATCTTGCGGCTACCATCATACTGGTTAGCTGTTTTATACTAAGTATCTTAACCAACTTAAAAGTACTGGAAAAGGTTTCCATTATTGTTTTAGCTGTATTACTGCTATGTTTATTAATTGCAGTCTTCATACTTCAACCTAATATCTTAGATATTGCACAAGGTTTAATTCCGGGGCGTATTCCCGATTACGAACCCTGGATATTCGAAAAATATGCCGATACTATAGCCAATCATTCTAAATGGGAAGAAATGGCATTATACCTCACCGCAGTTGGTGGAGGCACTTACGATTATTTAGGCTATGTCGGCATGATAAGAGAAAAAAAATGGGGGATGGCAGGAAAAAAAGTAGCCTCTCTAAAGGATTTAAAAGAAGCCATTAGAGATAAAGCACAACTGAAGCGGGCAAAAACATGGATTAAAGCCCCCTTAATAGACACCTCCATATCTTTCTTTTTAGTCACGTTGGTAACCTTACTCTTTGTGATTATGGGAGCATCGGTACTTCATCCCATACATGAGATACCGGCAGGAAACGACCTGTTAAATAAACAAGAAGGCTTTTTGGCAATACTGCACCCACAATTAACTTGGGTTTATCGTGCTGGAGTCGTCCTGGCATTTATAGGAACACTCTACGGCGCTTTTGAAATTTACAGGTATAGTATTATGGAAGCTGTAAGAGCATTTAAAAGTAAAGTCGTTACGGGTAAAAATATAAAATTTTGGAATAAAGCAACAAACAGTTATTGTCTTATAGGCGCTTTAGCACTTATCTGGTTGCCGCAATCGGTAAGTGGAAATATTGTAGACCGTATGGTTTTTGGAGCCATCATTGGAGGAGCTCTTACCTGTGGCCTCTGGTGCTTTGCGATGTTGATCATTGACAAAACGCGCTTACCAAAACCATTGCGGATGGGCAAATTTTTGTGGCTGGCAGTGCTATTAGCCGGTGCCATTCTGACTTATTTAGGCCTACTCTCCATGGTAGATTATTTTTCAGGTTAATCAAAAAAGTCATGATCGATCAGGATACCAACTCAGTGAAAATGCACTGGTTATTTATTAAAAAATATGACAAAAATCATCATAAACGATGCATATAGGCACTAATTTTGTATCAACATTCAAAGCATTAAGTATAAAAGCAAAAGCCAACACTTTTGTATTATTAAAATAAACATGAGCAAAGGAATTTATATTGCAACAATAGAATCTAACAGTGGAAAATCTGTTATTGTTCTTGGTTTAATGCGTATGCTTTTAGGCAAAACTGCCAAAGTAGGCTACTTTAGACCCATTATTGAAGATCTGGAAGCTGGAGATATGGACAACCATATCAACACGGTGCTGTCGCATTTTGACATTGATCTTAATTATAAAAACGCGTTTGCATATACCAGAAATGAAGTTTTAGAATTATATAATCAGGGGAAATCCGGCGACGTTATAGATGAGATTATTAAAAAGTACAAATATCTTGAAGAACGCTTCGATTTTGTTTTGGTTGAAGGCACCGATTTCTCTCATGAAAACTCCAGCTTAGAACTAGATATCAATATTTTAATATCCAAAAACTTAGGAATCCCTGTTATTATTGTTGCCCAGGGCGATAAAAAGCCACTTAAAGAAATTGTGGATAGCGTACAACTAGCTCATAATACGTTTAAACAGGAAGTCGATGTGCTGTCAATAATGGCGAATAAGGTAAAACCTCAGGACATTGATGCACTTAAAACATTATTAAATTCTAAAATTAATCACGATACAGATGTTACTATAATACCCAAGATATCTGGTTTATCAAGCCCTACAGTAAAAGAAATCTCTAAAGTATTAGACGGTAAAGTTCTTTTCGGTAAAGGTATGCTCAACAATCTTACCGAGAATTTTGGTGTTGGTGCTATGCAATTACGCAACTATCTTACTAAACTAAAAGAAAACACATTAGTTATTACCCCCGGTGATCGGGCCGATATTATTTTGGGCGCATTACAAGCAAATATTTCTAAAAACTACCCGAAAATTTCCGGTATTATTTTAACTGGCGGACTCATTCCGGAAGACCCTATTTTAAAACTTATTGAAGGGCTTTCCAGCGTAGTTCCAATTATTAGTGTAAACGGCGGAACTTACGATGTTACTAACAATATTGGTGCGATTAAATCTAAAATATACGCTGAGAATGCTCAAAAAATAGCAACCTCATTATCAACCTTTGAAAGACACGTGGATTCGGATAAACTGGCCGATCGTTTAATTACGTTTGAGTCTGACGTCTTTACTCCAAGGATGTTTCAATACAATTTAATGCAGCGGGCATTAAAGGATAAAAAACATATTGTATTACCGGAAGGTTATGATGAACGTGTGTTGCGAGCGGCATCTAAACTGATTAATGCGAATGTTGTTGAATTAACCTTAATCGGTGAAAAAAGCAAAATCAAAGAATGTATCGAAAAGTATGACATTCCTTTAGACATCAACGCGATACATACAATATCTCCATCAAAATCACCACACTTTGAAGATTATGCAAACACTTATTATGAACTGAGAAAGCATAAAAATGTAAACTTACAAATAGCCAGGGAAACCATGAATGATGTATCGTATTTTGCTACGATGATGATTTACAAAGGGCACGCCGATGGTATGGTTTCAGGAGCTGTTCATACCACACAACATACACTGCGACCTGCACTTCAGTTTATAAAAACAAAGCCTGATGTCAATATTGTGTCTTCGGTGTTCTTCATGTGCTTGGAAGATAGAATCTCGGTCTTTGGAGATTGTGCCATTAATCCCAACCCTAATGCCGAACAATTAGCCGAAATTGCCATGTCGTCCGCTCAAACTGCAAAAGCATTTGGTATTGAGGCTAAAGTTGCCATGCTTTCGTACTCTTCCGGGACCTCCGGTAAAGGAGCGGATGTTGAAAAGGTAAGATTAGCCACGGAGATTGTAAAAAAACAAAATCCTGAAATTAAAATAGAAGGTCCTATTCAGTACGATGCGGCTGTGGATATTCGTATTGGAAAAAGCAAATTACCGGACTCTGAAGTGGCTGGACAGGCCAGTGTATTAATTTTTCCGGATTTGAATACAGGGAATAACACCTATAAAGCCGTTCAACGAGAAACCGGCGCGTTAGCCATAGGGCCGGTTTTACAAGGCCTTAATAAACCTGTGAACGACTTAAGTCGTGGGTGCACGGCCGATGATATTTATAGTACAGTAATCATTACCGCTATTCAAGCTCAAGAACTTTAAGTATGCAAGTATTAGTTTTAAACTCCGGTAGTTCCTCGTTAAAATTTCAATTGTTTGCAATGCCCGGTGAAACTATTATTTGTTCCGGCCTAATTGAACGCATTGGTTTTGAGGATGCACTGTTTAAATTTAAAACTGAAAATGAAACCATTACACTAAGAACGGCCATATTAAATCATAAAAAGGGATTGCAACTTCTGGCTAAACAGCTTCTAGATGATAAAAGCGGTGTTATTCAATCTCCAAAAGATATTTCAATAGTGGGACATCGTGTGGTTCATGGCGGAAAACACTTTAGTGATACTACTGAAATCACACCCGAGGTCAAAGAAAAAATAAAGGCACTATCATCTTTGGCTCCGCTACACAATCCCGCGAACTTACAAGGTATTGACATTGCAGAAACTATATTTCCAACGGCAAAACAAGTCGCTGTTTTCGATACAGCTTTCCATCAAACCATTCCTGAATATGCTTATCGCTACGCTATTCCAAAAGAATTCTCAGACAAACACAGTATTCGCCTCTACGGATTTCATGGTACAAGTCATAAATATGTTTCCGAAAAGACCATTGATTTCTTAGGTAAAAAAAAGTCCAAAATCATAACCATTCATCTAGGTAATGGTTGCAGTATGACCGCCATTAAGAATGGAAAAAGTATTGACCATTCTTTAGGGTTTTCTCCTGTTAGTGGCTTAGTTATGGGAACGCGATCTGGCGATATTGACCCTGCTATTATTTTTTATTTGGCCAAAAAACTAAAGCTGAATTTGGATGAGATTAACCATTTACTTCAAAAAGACAGTGGTATGCTAGGGCTTACAGGGTTTAGCGATCTAAGAGATATCCAAAATGAGGCTAAAAACGGGAATAGAGACTGTCAATTAGCCTTACAGATAAACGCGTATCGCATTAAAAAATACATCGGAAGCTATGCCGCTATCTTAAATGGGCTGGATGCCATTGTGTTCACCGCAGGTATTGGTGAAAACTCGGAATTGATGAGGCAAATGGTTTGTAGCGATCTGGATTTTTTAGGTATTGCATTGGATGATTCAAGAAATAAATCGAATTCTACATCCATACGAACGATTCACAAGGACATATCGAAGGTTCAAATTCTGGTCGTTCCAACCAATGAAGAGTTAGAAATAGCAAAACAAGCTATGAGGTTATTCAAAAATTAATTGGCCTTTATACACTTCTTCTACCTCAACCACAGGTGGTTTATTTACGGAAATAACATTCCCCGTACCGGATATTTTACCCTTTATAACTTGCTGTGGGTTTACTATCATATCGTTTGAAGATCGATTCCACAGTTGAACATTCTGAGTTATAAGATTTCGACCTTCAAAACGAGAAGTTCCTGCAGCAAAAGTGACGTTCAAGTTATTCGTTTTTCCGGAAATAAAACAATTGGATAGATTATTAAAAACCAATCTGAAACTAAGGTTATCTATCTCTAGCCTGAAATTGCCGTTTGTAAAAGTTTCCGGTTCATTAAAATCTTCAGATAGGATGGTCAAGCTCGGATAGGTTAATACACCATCTGAACTTATATCATATTGTGTAGAACTTCTTATTTCTGAAATATTTGCGGAGGTTACATAGACTTTAGTAATTCCATAATCACGCACATAATTGCAAGTATTATTATCTGTAAGTATCAGTTTCTCTTCTGAAACTAAAACCTTCACATCATTCATTAAGTTTTCACCGGTTTCAATAACGACCTTCTGCTCTGCCCCTTCTTTGATAATCAATTCAATATCCCTATTCACCAATATTTTATTAAAAGCATCGACCGTAACCTCTTGTTGAATAATACGTCCGGTTTTTTGAAAACAATCCCCCGCATTCTCACTATCACAAGCTGAAACCAACACTGCAAATACGATATAAACTATTTTTTTCATCTGTTTATAATTATTTTTTTTGGTCAGATGTAACATTCATTTCATCATTCCATGGCGTATTGAAAATTTAGTTATGAATGTTTCATGCTTTAAAAAAAACTCCCTTACTTGTTATTCTTCTATGGTATTTCCATGTTCATCTAATGGTAAAAAAGGATTAAAGGCAATTTCCCATAAATTGTCATCGGGATCAGCAATATAACTGCTATAGCCACCCCAAAATACGGCTTCAGGTCTTTTAACAATTTTTACACCTTTAGTTTCCAGAGTTTCAATTAAGGTATCTACCTCTTCCTTTGTCCTTGTATTAAAGGCTAAAGTAAACCCTTTAAACCCATTCCCTTCAGCACTAACCGTTGCATCCTCTGCTAATTTTTCTCTTGGATAAAGCGATAAAAGAATGCCATTTAACTGAAAGAAGCTAATACCATCATTACTTGATTTCATTTTTTTCCACCCGAATTTTTCTTCATAAAACCGAGAAGACAGCTCTAAGCTGTTTACACCTAGACCCACTATTGTTAATCGTTGTTCCATCATAATTATAATCTTACGCCTATTCCAAATTCTACAGCTTCGGCTTTTGCACCATGTGATTTTAGTGTTAATGCCCCGAACCACCGATCGCTAAAATAGCGTTTCAATCCGATTCTAAAATAGGTTTTACCTTCAAAATCGAACGGGTAATATACATAATATCCAAATTGGGAAATTAATGATGTTTTATTAATGAATAATTCATGCCCGACAAAAACACCAACCCGCTTATAATCTTCATCGCCGGTAACATCGTCTTCAGGAAAGGAGACACTTCTATAATGTATGAATTCTTTTAAAAAATTAGAAAAGAAAATATCAGTTCCAAATTGCAAAGCACTTTTTCTATTGATGCGTTTATCGGCATAGGCTGATAAAATATAAAACGGAAACTGGCCACTACCAACCACATCGCTCTCGTTAACACCACTTCTAAAGGCTATATTATATTTAATAGGTTCAGTAAATTTTTCATCAATACTATCAGATAATGTTCTTATATATTCCGGTTCTTCTTCATCCAAATTATAAGTAACACCCATATTAAAAGTCAACGAATTAATACTTGTATTTGGTGCTTTCACATTGGCGTTGGAATAATGAATAAATGACAATCCCGCCTGAAGCCCAAAGTGATCAATAAGGCGTTCTTTTTTATAATTAAGCATTACATAGGTACTGCTCATGACTTTCGTACCAAAGGCAATATTTCTAAAATTTTCTTCTTTATCGTATGGGTTGGATGTCAACGCTAATCCCTGCCCAATACGAAACATTAAGTTTCGTTTTAAGAAGTAAAAATTATAATGTGCATAAAGGGAATAATTATTTCCTAAAACATCATTTTTTAGGTTTTGATATGCAAAAGAGACACCATAATCCGGATAGTTATAGCGCTGTTCCCAGTCTTTAAATCCATAAGTTTTTTTATTCCAACTTAAAACAAAGCCTTCGGGGTGTCCCTTAATGAGATGTAGAATATCGTTGTTATGTAAAGCAATATTCCCTTTAAAATAGTTAATTTCAAAATAGGATGTATGTTCTTTTTCCTGAGAAAAAGAAAGCCTACAAAACATACAAAACATACAAAAGAGTAATAATCTCATTAACAAATTTGCTTATAGAGCAAATGTAACAGAATATTTAAAACATTTCAGAGGCAATAGCTTTTATATTGTCACTTTTACCCATAGAATAATAATGTAACACAGGTACACCAAACTTTTGCAATGCTTTGGACTGTTCTATAGCCCATTCTACGCCAACTTGTCTTACAGCCTTATTGTCCTTACATTTTTCTACTTCATTGATTAAGGTTTCCGGAATATCAATTTTAAAAACCTGTGGCAATAATTGTAAATGGCGCTTTACGGCAATGGGTTTTATTCCTGGAATAATGGGCACATTAATTCCTGCTTGTCTGGCTTTTTCGACAAACTCAAAATACTTTTCATTATCAAAAAACATTTGTGTAACCACATACTCTGCACCGGCATCTACCTTTTCTTTAAGACGTTTTAAATCTGTATTCAAAGACGGAGCTTCTAAGTGTTTCTCGGGATAGCCTGCGACGCCTATACAGAAATCTGTTTTATAATCAGATTCTACAACATCGTGCAAATATTTTCCTTTATTTAAATTACTCATTTGCTTAACGAGGTCGCTGGCATAATGGTTGCCGCCTTTCGAAGGTTCAAAATATTGCTGATGTTTCATCGCATCACCACGTAGGGCCATCACATTTTCTATGCCTAAATAATGGCAGTCGACCAGCACATATTCGGTTTCTTCTTTAGTAAAACCCCCACATAATACGTGCGGAATAGTATCCACATTATACTTATGCTTAATTGCAGCGCAAATACCAACGGTTCCGGGACGCATACGCGTAATCTTTCTATCTAAGAGTCCTTCTCCCTTATCAATATAAACGTATTCCTCTCTTGACGTCGTTACATCAATGAATGGTGGATTGAATTCCATTAAAGGATCAATATTATTATACAATTCCTGAATATTATTTCCTTTTTTTGGTGGAATAATTTCAAACGAAAACAATGTTTTTCCCTTTGCGCTTTTTATATGTTCTGTTACTTTCATTTAATCAGTGTGTTTCCTAAATCTTCAAATTTTTCTTTATATTCCCAATAAATCCATCGACCATCAATATAATCGGTTAAGATATACTTTTCACTAATCGATTTAACTCTGGAAAGTGCCACTATTTTCTTGGAAAAACCATCAACTTTTACGTTTTCGGTAATTTCATTATTCTCGTTATCATAGCCGTGACTAATTATATGACTACCGAGTGTAAGTTCAATAAATTTCGAGTTCATCTTTTTCTTTTATTCTTCAGCAAGTGTTGGGTGCAACCACTTTCTTGCTTTATCTTTTGGAATCCCTTTTCGAGAAGCAAAATCGGTTACTTGGTCATCGGTAATTTTCCCTAAACCAAAATATTTAGCTTCCGGATTTCCAAAATAATATCCTGAAACAGCCGCCGCCGGCCACATTGCCAAACTTTCTGTAAGGGTAACGCCAATTAACTTTTCAACATTCAACAACTGCCAAATCGTTTCCTTTTCTAAATGATCGGGACATGCTGGATAGCCCGGTGCGGGACGAATACCTTTATAACTTTCCTTAATCAAATCTTCATTGGACAAATCTTCGTTTGCAGCGTACCCCCAATGTTTCATTCTCACCTGTTTGTGCAAATATTCAGCGAAAGCTTCTGCAAACCTATCGGCGATAGCTTGTGCCATAATCGCATTATAGTCATCGTCTTTGTCCTTATAAAATGTTGCTAACTCTTGGGCTCCAAATATCCCAACACAAAAGGCCCCCATATAATCTGTCTTACCGGTTTCTTTTGGTGCTACAAAATCCGCTAGAGCATGATTTGGAATACCTTCTCGCTTTTTTAGTTGTTGGCGTAAGGTTCTAAAAACAGCTACTTCTTTCCCTTTCTTCTGAATAGAAATATCATCATCATTGATACTATTTGCTTCAAATAATCCGAAAACAGCCTTGGGCTTTAACAATTGTTTTGCCACAATTTGGTTAATCATTTCCTGAGCGTCTTCGTATAATTGTGTGGCCTGCTCTCCAACGACATCATCGGTTAAAATATTGGGAAATTTACCATGTAAATCCCAGCTTCTAAAAAAAGGACTCCAATCGATAAAAGGCAATAATTCTTTTAAACTTAACTGCTTCAGGATTTGAACTCCTAATTCTTTAGGCTTTATAATCTCTGTTGATTCCCAATCAATTTTAAACTTTTTACGACGTGCTTCATTAATCGATATATATGACTTTTCTTTACCTCGTTTTAAGAACTTGTTGCGAAATTCGTCGTAATCCTTTTTAAGCTTTGCTGTATATTCATGAGCCGTTTTTTTGTTCAGTAAATCACCCACAACGGTCACTGCCCGGGAAGCATCATTGACATGAACTACGGCGTTTTTATATTGGGTATCAATCTTTACAGCGGTATGTGCCTTAGATGTAGTCGCTCCTCCAATAAGTAATGGGACTTTAAAATTCTGACGTTCCATTTCTTTGGCTAAATATACCATTTCGTCAAGCGATGGGGTAATTAACCCGGAAAGCCCAATGACATCTACATTTTCCTTTTTTGCCATTTCAATGATTCTTTCAGGTGGTACCATCACTCCTAAATCCACTATTTCGTAATTATTACATCCTAAAACAACGCTCACAATATTTTTACCTATATCATGCACATCTCCTTTTACAGTCGCCATTAAAACCTTCCCCAGAGCCTCTTGTTTTTCACCTTTCTCGGCTTCAATAAAAGGATTTAAATATGCTACAGCTTTTTTCATCACTCTGGCAGATTTTACCACTTGAGGTAAAAACATTTTACCCGCTCCGAATAAATCACCTACCACATTCATTCCTATCATAAGATGACCTTCAATCACCTCAATAGGTTTTGCAGATTCTTGTCTGGCTTGTTCTACGTCTTCAACGATGTAGGCATCAATCCCTTTTACCAAAGCATGCGTAATACGATCTTGAAGTGCATTTTCGCGCCATGATAAATCCAAACCTTTTTCTACTTTAGAACCTTTTACGGTTTCAGCAAAATCTAAAAGGCGTTCAGTGGCATCATCCCTTCTGTCTAGAATAACGTCCTCAACATGTTCTAATAAATCTTTAGGAATATCATCATACACCTCTAAAAGGGCAGGGTTCACAATTCCCATATTCATTCCTGCCTGAATAGCATGATATAGAAATACCGAATGCATTGCTTCTCGAACACCATCATTTCCTCTAAAAGAAAAGGATACATTACTTACACCTCCGCTAACACTTACGTTTGGCAAATTTTGACGAACCCAGCGTGTGGCTTCAATAAAATCGATCGCATTTTTTCTATGCTCTTCCATTCCTGTGGCGACAGGAAAAATATTTAAGTCAAATATGATGTCTTCTGAAGGGAAACCCACCTTATCAACTAATACGCGATATGAACGTTCTGCAATTTCCAAACGTCTTTCATAATTATCAGCCTGCCCAACCTCATCAAAAGCCATGACGATAACGGCCGCTCCATAACGTTTGATTTGTTTTGCCTCCCAAATAAATTTCTCTTCACCTTCTTTTAACGAAATGGAATTTACTACGCATTTTCCTTGTACTACCTGTAAACCAGCTTCGATGATCTCCCATTTAGAGCTATCTATCATAATCGGTACGCGACAAATATCTGGTTCTGCAGCAATTAAGTTTAAAAAACGCACCATAGCTTCTTTACCATCAATAAGACCATCGTCCATATTAATGTCTATAATTTGTGCCCCGCCGTCTACCTGATGTCGTGCAATATCTAAAGCTTCATCAAACTTTTCTTCTTTTACCAATCTCAAAAACTTTCGAGATCCCGCTACATTAGTACGTTCTCCAACATTGATGAAATTGCTGTTTTCATTCAGGATCAGGGGTTCTAACCCAGAAAGCTTCATGTATTTTGTTTGTTTATTCTTCATTATTTATAATGTTCTACAGTTGGAAATGGATCATAAAAATGATGTAACAGCGCTTTCCATTGTTGATATTCTTCAGATGTTCTAAATCCTATTTCATGGTCTTCAATGGTTTCCCAATGCACCAACAAAATATACTTATGTTCTTGCTCAATACATTTTTTTAATTGATGAGATATATAGCCTTTCATTGAAGATAAATCTTCTCTGCCCTTTGAAAATTAGCTTCAAAAGTTTCAGAAAGACCCTTTTTTATGTTTAATATGGCTACTTCTAAAATCATAACAATGTTGTTAAAGAAATTCTTCGACCTTATTCAGGGCGGCCGATGGCCGTGGCTTATATTTAGCTGCTATATCTGCGATCACCCTTATATGCTCAGGGCTTGTACCACAACATCCACCAATGATATTAATTAAATCTTTCTTTAAATATTCTTCAATCTGAGCACCCATTTCTTCCGGGGTTTCATCATACTCGCCAAAAGCATTGGGTAAACCCGCATTGGGATGTGCAGAAATAGCAAAGTCTGTTTTGGGCGCAATGGCCTCCAAATGAGGTTGCAATAAATTGGCTCCTAAAGCACAATTAAAACCAACTGATAATAATGGGATATGTGAAACGGAAATTAGAAAAGCTTCTGCTGTTTGACCAGATAGCGTACGCCCACTAGCATCAGTAATCGTTCCACTTAACATTATTGGAATATCAATCTGCTTTTCTTCTTTAACCTCTTCAATAGCAAATAATGCTGCTTTGGCATTTAGTGTATCGAACACCGTTTCTACCAATAGTAAGTCCACACCACCATCAATCAATGCTTCTACCTGCTGTTTGTATGCGATCCGCAATTCATCAAAGGTAACAGCTCTATATCCAGGGTCGTTAACATCTGGCGACATACTCGCAGTACGATTTGTTGGACCGATAGAACCGGCAACAAATCGAGGTTTATCGGGTTCTTTAGCCGTAAACTTGTTCGCCACTTCTTTCGCGATTTTTGCAGATTCATAGTTCAACTCGTAAACCAAATCTTCCATTTGGTAATCCGCCATAGCAATAGTAGTTCCCGAAAATGTATTGGTTTCTACAATATCAGCTCCGGCTTCAAAGTATTTTCCGTGTATGGTTTTAATCGCTTCCGGTTGCGTAATAGAGAGCAAATCGTTATTGCCCTGCAACGGGGTTGGATAATCTTTAAAACGTTCTCCTCTAAAGTCTTCCTCGGAAAACTTATAGGCCTGTAGCATTGTACCCATGGCACCATCGAGCACTAAAATACGGTCCTGTAAGACCTGTTGTATGTTTGACATTTTGATATTATTTACATCTGTATGTCATCAAGAAAAGCAAAAGAAGTACTTTTCGTTATCTTTCTAATATCATCAGAATATTAGTAGAATTTAGCACCTTCTTTATAGGGTAAAGGGTTGCCAAGGCTTCATAGGGTCTAATCCCTCTGCCTTTCTTGATAACAATATTATTACATTTATGAACTGAGGTACAAAAGTAATACAATTAACTTTATTTGTTCCTTTTTTATTAAAAAAAGTGAGGCTAATTAGTCAATTTTTAACGCCCGGGAAATTTCTCTTCCATAGCCTTTTATAAAAATTGAATCTTTGGTAAACCTTGCTGTCGCAAATGCCGAAGTATCTTCGGTGTCTAACATCCCTTTAAATGTGAGATGATGGACATTATTTTTTTCAAGGTAGTCACCATTATGATTATGGCCGTTAAAATAGAATTTCACATTATCGTAGTTTTCAATAAGCTGAAGAACCTCTTTATAATTCCATAAGTTATGAGCTTCTCCTTCCCTTCCGGTAGGGAAATGACAATAAAAACCAACATATTCATTTTTATGCTTTGCCATATTCAGTTCTTCCTCAATCCATTTTAATTGTTCTGAGCTCAAACCACCATTCCAAGTTTGTAAATGTGGCTGCTTCTCTTTTTTCAGCAGCTTAAAAAGTGAATCCGTTTCTTTTTGCTTTTCCGGTGATATGGCACCATGGTAGCTTAAATCATTTCCGTCCAAAACGATAAAACGCCAATTATTTTTTATAAAACTGTAATATCGTTTTTTTAATCCCATCTTCGGCGGAACCAAAGGCTTTAAAGAGTCGCTGACACTAAAATCGTGATTACCGAGAACGTGATATTTTTCAGATTTTAGGCTATTCCAAATGGGTAACAGCGTATCAAAACTTTCAAAATTGCGATCAATAAAATCTCCCAAATGAATCGTATAATCAAGTTCCTGGGTGTTTAATTTTTCAATAGCTATTCTGAACTTATCCGGAGATTGCCTGTAAAATCTATTCCCTTGTGAGTCACAATCGCAGTATTGGCAATCGGCAATGATTCCAATTTCAAAATCCGAATGCACCTCGGTTTCGGGATTTGATTTACATGCCATTAGAATTATGACTAAAAAGAATATATTTTTCATTGAAGATGACAACCAAAATTAAGGCTTGGCCACTGTAAATTTACTCAAATAAACTTGAAGACAAATATCGATCGCCTCTGTCGCAGATAATGGCAACTATAATACCCTCTTCGATAGACTCTGCTATTTGTAATGCACAGTGTACTGAACCACCACTACTCATCCCTGCGAATACACCTTCTTCTTTAGCTAATCGTTGTGTCATGCCTTTAGCCTCTTCTTGAGTAACTTCCACAACTTGATCAACTCTATTTCTGTCAAAAAACTTAGGAACATAATCTGGTGACCATTTTCTAATACCCGGAATTCTTGATCCGTCGGCCGGTTGAGCGCCAACAATTGTAATGCCCTTATTTTTTTCTTTTAAGTATCTTGAAACTCCCGTAATAGTTCCTGTAGTTCCCATAGCGGATACGAAATGAGTTATCTTGCCTCCAGTCGCTTCCCAAATTTCGGGCCCCGTAGTTTTATAATGTGCTTTCCAATTATCGTCATTCTCAAATTGGTTTAACAACACATACCCCCTCTCATCTCTAAGTTTAAAAGCTACATCACGCGATCCTTCTATTCCAATATCTGCCGGGGTTAAAATAACTTCAGCGCCATAAGCCCGCATGGTTTTAACACGCTCTTCAGTGGAGTTTTCCGGCATTACTAAAACCATATTCAATCCTAAAAGCTCCGCTATAAATGCTAATGCTATCCCTGTATTACCGCTTGTGGCCTCTACCAAATAACCACCTTTTTTAATATCTCCACGTTTAAGCGCTTCGCTAATCATATTAAAAGCTGGTCTATCTTTTACACTTCCGCCAGGATTATTACCTTCAAGCTTTAAAAACAGTCTTACATTTTTATTTGAAATGATATGACTCGCTTCAACAAGTGGTGTATTACCAATTTGATTTAGAACACTATTACCGTATACCATTCTTCTTAGGTCTTATTTTAATTTCGGTTTGATAAGTAACTAATGAATTTTGCGGAACCGATTGCGTAATCCAAACATTGGCGCCAATGGTACTGTTAGCTCCTATGACTATATCACCACCCAGAATAGTAGCATTCGCATAGATTGTTACATTTTCTTCAATTGTAGGGTGTCTTTTTGTTGAGGCTAAATTCTTTTTTACCTGCAACCCTCCTAAGGTTACCCCTTGATAAATCTTAACATTATTTTTAATAACCGAAGTTTCACCAATAACAATTCCTGTACCGTGATCAACAAAAAAAGATTCACCGATAGTTGCTCCAGGGTGAATATCTATCCCCGTAATTCCATGGACATACTCACTCATCATTCTTGGAATGATACGTACATTTAGTTTATACAGTTCATGACTAATTCTATAAATAGCAATCGCATGAAAACCAGGATAAGCCAGATAAATTTCTTCTAAGCTTTCAGATGCCGGATCATTCTTTTCAAATGCCAGCGCGTCTAAATCTAATTGTCTTCTTACATTAGGTAATTCCTTATAAAACGACTCCCAGGTCACTGTCCTGTCTTCTGAACATACCTGTTGAGCAACTTCTAAAAAAGTTTGCTTTAATTGTGTCCAGACTTGAGCATCTTCTTCTTCAAAAAGCGCATAGAACAACTGTTTTGTAAAGTTTTCAACGGTTTCTTTTAATCTGAGGTTAAAGCATTTAAAAGGTTTACCAAATAATGTCATATCAATACAAATATTTATGCCTCAATAGCACGAACTACAGCCTTAGGAGCTTCTTTACGTGTCCCATCGAAACCATCAACACCACTTACTGTGGTATACTTTAAAACATATCTTTTTCCAGGGTTAATAATTCTATATGCTGCCTGACACATTAACGTCGCCTCATGAAAACCACAAAGAATAAGCTTTAGTTTTTCAGGGTAAGTATTCACATCTCCAATAGCAAAAATACCGGGAATGTTTGTTTGATAATTTAATGTATTATCAACTTTTATAGCATTTTTCACAATTTCCAAGCCCCAATTTCCGATAGGTCCTAATTTAGGTGATAATCCGAATAAAGGAATAAAATGATCGGTTTCCAATGTTTGCTCCTCGCCTTCTTTTACAATGGTAACACTTTCGACTTTACCATCTCCATGAATCTCTTTAACCTCGCCAGGTGTGATCAAATTTATTTTTCCTAAAAGCTTTAATTCTCCCACTTTTTCAACAGAATCTAAGGCTCCTCTGAACTCATTTCTTCTATGAATTAAGGTTACTTCTGAAGCGACATCGGCCAAAAAGATACTCCAATCTAAGGCGGAATCTCCTCCTCCGGAAATCACTACCTTTTTGTTTCTATACATTTCAGGGTCCTTAATAAAATACTCAACACCTTTATCTTCATAATTCGTTATACCCTCAATAGCAGGTTTTCTTGGCTCGAAAGACCCAAGTCCGCCAGCTATGGCCACGACCGGCGCCTGATGTTGCGTTCCTTTATTAGTTGTCACAATAAAAGATCCATCTTCTTGTTTTTCTATGGTTTCTGCACGTTCACCTAAAGTAAAACCGGGTTCGAACTGCTTCCCTTGTTCCAACAGATTTTTGGTTAAATCTCCGGCTAATATTTCCGGAAAACCTGGGATATCATAAATAGGTTTCTTAGGGTAAATCTCTGAACATTGTCCACCGGGCTGTGGTAATGCATCTATTAAATGGCACTTAAGTTTTAACAATCCCGCTTCAAAAACTGTAAATAATCCAGTAGGTCCAGCACCAATTATTAGTATATCTGTTTTAATCATTATAGGTTTCTTTTTTTGCAATTAATCCTTTGGTGAATTCGTTAAGGGTTTCCACTTTTTGTTCAAAATCACCTTTTATTGTTTTTCTATATTCATTTAAATTTTTGACCAAGTCGTCAATATTTTCCGGGATGACATCTTCGAAAAATTGTCGTAATCGCTTCGCTGTTGTTGGCGACTTACCATTGGTTGAGATTGCTACCTTCACATGTCCTTTGGTTACAATACCACCCATATAAAAATCGCAATATGGTGGGTTGTCTGCAACATTAACCAAAACACTTTGCTTTCTACAATGTTTATAAATCTTTATATTGACTTTAGGAACATCTGTCGTTGCTACAACCATATGCTTTCCTTTTAAATAGCGCTTACGGTATTTATCCTGTATTAACGTAACATTTCCTTTCTTAGACAAAGATATAGTATCTTCCCTAAACATAGGTGACACTATTGTTACACAGGCATCAGGACTTGACTTTAACAAGAAGGTTAACTTCTCTTCAGCCACATAGCCCCCACCAACGATGAGCACGTTTAAGTTTTTAGTTTTTAAAAAAATGGGGTATAAATTGTTTCTTTCCATAAGCCCTTATCCAAGTTCTCCTAAAGGAAGAAGACTATTAAACGATTCTTGTTTTATATTTTCTTTAATAGACGATAGTGCTACACTTTCCTTAACAACGTCACCTATAACGATTATGGCCGGAGAAGACAATTCTTCATCTTCAACCACTTTGGCAATAGTACTTATGGTTCCAATTCCGAACTTTTCATTGTTGGTCGTCCCATCTTGAATAATGGCCACGGCCATACTGTGCTTATTTTCTCGTTTGAATACCTCAACAATTTCATTGAGTTTGCCCATCCCCATAAGGATGACAACGGTTGCAGTTGATTTTGCCGCCAGAGCAACATCCTTTGATAATTTGTGAGCTTTCGTAGTCCCTGTAATCACCCAAAAACTTTCTGAAGCTCCCCGTTTTGTTAATGGAATGCCTCGGTATGCAGGTACTGCGATAGCGGATGTTATTCCTGGCACCACATAAGTTTCTATCTTAAATTGTCTGGCATAATCAATTTCCTCAGCGCCTCTCCCGAATATAAATGGGTCGCCTCCTTTTAATCGAACCACATGTCCATGGGACAAAGCCCTACTCACGATAAGCTCGTTGATTTGATCTTGCTGAAAACGGTAACATCCTTTACGCTTACCTACAAAAATAAGTTCTGCGTGTTTTGATGCATATTTAAGAAGTTCTTCATTGATAAGCGCATCATAAAGGATAACATCTGCCGATTCAATGGCTTTAATAGCTTTAAGCGTAATTAAATCTACATCACCCGGCCCAGCACCTACGACTGTTAATTTTGGAACGATCTTAGCCATTTCTTTATTAAACTGCTTTCCTTTGAAGCTTGTTTTCTGCCGTTTCAGTTTCTCTATAAGCTCTCACTTTATCCAAAAACTGGTTAGCATTTTCAATATATTTCGCTGCGAATTCTTGAGTTGGTGCATGTTTTTTGATTTGATAAATCAGCTCCGAAAAATCAACTCCCATATTAATTCTTCCACTGGTAATAAATAATTCATCAAACTGACTTACAATACCAGCGTGCGTATTCGTTTTTTTGTTCTCAGCCAATAATAGTGCTTTCGCCGAATTCACTAAAGAACTATAAGCATGATATATCGCACTTGAATACACTTTCTCATCATAGGATTTCTTAGCGTTTTCAATTTTCTCTTCACTTTCTAAAAACAGGGTTGCAATTAAATCAATAACCACTCCGGCACATTCGCCAATACCAATTTCTTTTACATATTTTTCGTCCTCACCCCAATCGATAAAATCGTCTTGAGTTAAATTTGAAACATCCGAAAGATCTGTCAAGAAATCATAAAAGTACTTTTCCCCTTTCTCTTTATAATATTCTACAAACGGTTTTCCTTGAGCATTACGTTCAAAATCATTTAAAATTCTGCGTAAAGCTTCCGGACCTCTTTTACTCGGTACTTTCACTACTTTATCGGCAAAAACGCCATTCCCATCTCCTAAGTTACCACCACCCAATAATACTTGTAAGGCCGGTGCCACCAATTTATCCGGTGTACGAACAGACATGCCTTGAAAGCCAATGTTTGCCATATTATGCTGCCCACAAGCATTCATACAACCGCTAATTTTTATGACTAAGTCTTCATTTTCTAAATATTGTGGGTATTCCGTTTTTATAACACGCTCTAACTCATCAGCAATTCCGGTGCTACTTGCAATTCCTAAATTACAAGTATCCGTTCCCGGACAAGCTGTAATATCAACAGCTTTATTATAACCTGCTTCAACGAATCCTAATTTTTCCAATTCCAGATAAAAGAATTCTAACAATTCTTCTTTTACAAACGGAATCAATATATTTTGACGTAAGGTTAAACGAATTTCTCCTGCGGCATAGTTTTCAACTAAATCTGCCAATAACCTTGCCTTATCGGTATAAAAATCTCCTAGCAAAACTTTTATCCCGATAGCCACATAGCCCTTTTGTTTTTGAGGAATTATATTGGTCGACTTCCATAAATTGAAAGCATCTCGATCCGCAATTTCAACTTTAGGCGCTTCAACTGAAACTGGTTCTGAAGCTTTATAAACACCCGCATCGATTGGCACCGATTTAAGTTCGATCGCATTTTGTTCTTCTTCAACCAAAGCCTTAAAAGCTTCTAAACCGATGTCCTTAAGTAAGAATTTCATTCTTGCTTTGGCTCTACTTTTACGCTCTCCATGACGATCAAAAATTCTTAAAACACCTTCCATTACAGGAATGATTTTATCAGATGGCAAAAATTCATATAACACATCGGCATGACGCGGCTGTGACCCTAAACCACCGGCTAGCATGACTTTAAAACCACGAACACCATTTTCAATTTTAGCTATAAATCCTAAATCGTGCATATACGATAACCCGGTATCTTCATCTGAAGCGGAAAAAGAGACTTTAAATTTACGTCCCATTTCCTGACAAATAGGGTTTCTTAAAAAGAAACGAAATAAGGCATCAGCATACGGGGATACATCAAACGGTTCATTGACATCAATCCCAGCAGTTTCACTTGCTGTTACGTTACGAACCGTATTTCCACAAGCTTCTCTTAGCGTTACGTCATCACGCTCCAATTCTGCCCAAAGTTCCGGTGTTCTGTTTAAATCAACATAGTGGATTTGAATATCTTGACGTGTTGTAATGTGCAAACGACCACGAGAATACTCATCGGAAACATCAGAAATTCTATGTAATTGATTGCTCAAAACTTTTCCGTAAGGCAATTTTATACGAATCATTTGCACACCTTCCTGACGCTGACCATAAACACCTCTCGCTAAACGAAGGCTTCTGAATTTCTCTTCATCAATTTTCCCATTATGAAAAAGCTCAATTTTATTCGCCAACTCTATAATGTCATTTTCAACAACCGGATTTTCTATTTCTGTTCTAAAACTTTGCATTCTATTCTTACCTTCCCAAACGAAAGGAATTTATTTAGTGTTTATTTTTTTTACTGGATGAAACCAGCTCCAACCGTATTATTTGATTGTGGATCGATGATTATGAAAGACCCATTTGTTCTATGATTTCTAAACTGATCATAAAAAATTGGCTTATTTAGTTTAAAAGTTACTTCGGCAATATCGTTAACTCCTAAGCCGGAAACATCGGTTTCTATTCCTGAGTAATCAGGGTTAATTTTATGATGAATTCTGTCTACTTTAGCCAGTACTTTATTTATTCCATGCTGAACCACATATTTTGTACCAGCCGTCAATTGGTTTGAGTCCATCCAACATACATTGGCTGTAAATTGTTTTTCAATGGTGGGTAAATCGCCCGCTTTTACAATCATATCGCCACGACTCACATTAATATCGTCTTCTAATGTAATCGTTACCGAAGATCGTCTTGAAGCCGTTTCATATTTTTCATCGTAGAAATAAATGTCTTTAATCTTAGATTTCGTTTGCGATGGTAATACCACAATATCATCTCCAACACTCAAATTACCCCCGTAAACTTTACCGGCATACCCTCTGAAATCGTGAAACTCTTCCGTTTTTGGTCGAATCACATACTGCACCGGGAAACGCGGGGTTCCTATATTAAAAATATCCGCTTTATCTAATTGCTCCAAGTGCTCCAATAAAGCTTCCCCGTGATACCATGGCATTTTTTCTGATTTGTTCACCACATTGTCCCCTTTTAACGCACTTACCGGAATAAAGGTGATTTTCTGGTCCTGATAGTCTCTTTTACTCATCAATGCCTCAAAATCTGTTTTAATTTTATTATAAACATCTTCAGAATAATCAACCAAATCCATTTTATTAACAGCCACCACGATGTCTTTAATTCTCAATAAATTATTAATGAAGAAATGACGATTGGTTTGTTCAATAACACCCTTTCTGGCATCTATTAAAATGATGGATGCTTGTGAAGTTGATGCTCCGGTAACCATATTCCGAGTATACTCCACATGCCCTGGTGTATCGGCAATAATGTAACTTTTCTTAGCGGTTGAAAAATAAATATGTGCGACATCAATCGTTATTCCTTGTTCTCTTTCAGCAACCAAACCATCGGTAGCTAACGAAAAATCCAAATAATCATACCCACGTTGTTTACTTGTTTTTTCAATGGCTTCTAACTTATCTGTAGTCAATGATTTTGTATCGTAAAGGATTCGCCCAATTAAGGTACTTTTCCCATCGTCTACACTTCCTGCCGTTGCTATTTTTAATACTTCCATTTTATTTGGCTCTTGGCTATTTGCGCTTGGCTTTTAGCCTATTTAATATTCGTTTTAATTGTTTGCTAAAGGCTAAATGCCAAAAGCTAAAGGCGAAATTTGTTACAGCAAATTTTAAAAATACCCTTGCTGCTTACGTTTTTCCATGGCCGCTTCCGAACGTTTGTCGTCAATACGCGCACCTCTTTCAGAGATGGTACTTTCTCTAATTTCCTGTACAACCGTTGCAATATCTGAAGCATCAGACAGCACTGCTGCGGTACAACTCATATCGCCAACGGTTCTGAAACGAACGACACGTTCTAAAACTTCTTCATCTTCATCTCTAAAAACAACATCATCTTCGGCAGACCATATTAATCCGTCCCTTAAAAAAGTAGCTCTGGGATGTGCGAAGTAAATTGAAGGAATCTCAATATTCTCTTTTTCTATATAAGACCAAACATCCAACTCTGTCCAGTTAGAAATTGGAAATACACGAACATTCTGTCCATGGTCGATATCACCGTTTAACATATCAAACAATTCCGGACGCTGATTCTTTTCATCCCATTGTCCAAAATCATCACGTACGGAAAAAACACGTTCTTTAGCTCTGGCTTTTTCCTCATCACGACGCGCTCCGCCAATACAAGCGTCGAATTTAAATTCTTCGATAGCGTCCAGAAGCGTTGTTGTTTGCAGTTGATTTCTACTCGCATATCTTCCTGATTCTTCCTTTACTTTTCCTTGATCGATAGAATCTTGTACATTTCTAACAATTAATTCTAAGCCTAGTTCTTTTACCAAACGATCTCTAAACTCAATAGTTTCCGGGAAATTATGCCCGGTATCTATATGCATTAACGGAAAGGGTATTTTCGCAGGATAAAACGCTTTTACAGCTAACCTTACTAAAGTGATAGAATCTTTTCCTCCTGAAAATAACAGCACTGGTTTTTCAAATTGTGCTGCTACCTCTCTCATGATATATATCGCTTCATTTTCAAGCGAATTTATATGTGATGTGTCTTTATTCATTTTTATTTTTTATATTTTATTACACCTACAAGGTTTCGAAACCCTTGCAAGAAGTTTTATGCATGTAAACCACACTCTCTGTTTTCTAGAGCTTTTGTTGGGTCGAAATACTTAAATTCATTTGTCAGGTTGTTGTCGCCTAAATATGCATCTAACTTTTCATCAGACCAATAGTAAAACGGGCTTACTTTTAAAACACCGTCTTTACTCACACTAAAAATACCAATACTATTTCTAAAAGCGGTCTGTCCTTGACGTAAATTTGTAAACCAAACTTTAGGTTTATGTATTTCCATGGCACGTTTGAACGGTTCTAACTTAACTTGTTCTGTAAACAAAGCATGCTTAGGGTCTTCGATACTTGGAATTCCCATAACGACATCTCTATGAGCCGAAGTTTGTTTAGGTACATATAAAAACACGTTTAATTGCAAATCTTCAATAACCTGATTGGCGTGTCTATATGTTTGTGGCGTGTTATAACCGGTATCGCACCAAACAACCGGAATATTTGTCTCAACAGAACTAACCGCATGTAAAATTGCTGCTTCATAAGGTCTGAAATTGGTAGTAACTACGGCCTCCTGACTTAATTCCAGAGCTTTTTGAATAATCTCTGATGGTTTAGCTTCTTTATAAAGCTTGTTTAATTCGTCGATTTTATTTTGATCTATCATTACTTTCCCCATTTTATATTACTCCAAGCACGTTCATGAAAGAAATACAATATCATCTTAGAAATAAATTCTACCGAAGCAATCGCTGCAGCTGTTGAAACTTCTCCAATTATGATCCAAGATAAAAGAAGCGTATCCAGTGTACCAATAATTCTCCAGCTAATCGTTTTTGCTAAACTACGTTTAACCTTTTCGACCGGTTGCCCGTTAGTGTTCGACACATTGTCTTTAGATGGATTATTAATATCGATCACTTTTACATCTTTTGTATTTCTATTTAAAACACTATCAATAATCATTTTTTATAATTTTAAATATTAATCCTATCGGCTTACTAGGAATTACAAAAGTAGTACATTTTATTATATGGCAAACTTTATTAACGTTTTTTTAGATTAAATGATTGATTTTTTAAGGAAATGCACAAAATTCTTAAGTTTTACAGAAAAAATTCTTGTAAAAAAGGCCAAATTTTAAATATTTAGAAGTCTTAATTTTATTTACCTGCTAAATCTTCTAAAGTATTGCTTCTTAAAACATAAAGCGTATTATCTCTAACCTGGATCATTAGTTTATGTACACTGCATTCATGCTCGTCCGGACAGTCGTCACATTTTTCGTAGAAATTTAAACTTACACAGGGCACCATGGCTATTGGCCCTTCTAATACGCGCATCACATCAGACATTTTAATATCTGAAGGCTTTTTAATAAGGTAATACCCCCCATGCTTTCCTTTTTTAGATCCTAAAAATCCTGACTTTCGAAGGGTGAGTAAAATGCTTTCTAAAAATTTTTGCGGAATTTTTTCACTCTTTGCTATTTCGGCAACCTGAACCGGGCTTTCTCCATCGGTCCTGGCGATATAGGTCAGTGCTTTTAATCCGTATTTTGTTTTTTTAGATAACATGGTGCTAAGATAGTTAATTTAGTAAATATCCATTTATTAGCTAGTATACATTATCTATTAAAAATTTCTCTAAATTGATAAAATACACGATCAATAAGCCTTAAATCTTCTGTGATGATTTCAGCAACGCCATGCATTTCTTGTTTGAATTCAATTTTTCTATTGTAGGTTGTAACTAATCTATTTGACAAATCGACATCCAAAAGATATAAACCTTCACTATTTGGCACGAGAGAAATATCTTTTACTTTTCCCCTAAGAACTCCAAACTCATTGTCTGGATAGCTACTTAGTTTAATGTTCACATCTTGCCCTATCCTCAACTTTCCTGAATTTAAAACAGGAGCTAGTAATTTACATATATATGAAGCATGGTTTTTAGGAATAATAGTAAAAACAAAGTCTCCATTGATTATGGTTTGATTTTTATTCCAAATTTTCATAAACGAAACTGTTCCAACTATGTTGGACTTAAATAAATACCTTAATTCCCATTCCTTAATGGCTGTTTTTAATTGATCTAGTGACTGAATTACCCCTTTAAGAAGACTTATTTCTTCTCTAGCATTATTAATTGAGGTTTGTTTTTTTAAATTTCTTGTATTACTAATACCCTCCTTGATTTGAGAAATGGACACACTTATGCTCTTACAACTTCTTTTAGCTTGAAGAAACTCTAACTTTTTGTTTTCAAACTCTTGTGCAGAAATAATTCCTTTATTAAACAGCGTTTCTGCTCTGCTTAAATCTTTTCTTTTAAACGAAAGCTCCTCTTCATTTAGTTCTTTCTGATTATTAAGTGTTTGTAATCTAAACCTTAACTGTGAAAGAGAATATTTATTAGCCAAATCATTACTTTGAAAAGATTGAGATTCTTTATTTAGAGTGTATTGTACATAGCTATTCTCAAACAAAGAATATGCATCTTCTATATCTCCTAAAAAAAGCATCGGCATATCATCCAATGGAAAGTAAAAGGAAGATTGATTAACATTTAGAGTATCTAAAATAGTTTTTAGAAAAATAACATCTTTATAATTGGCTGTATTTTCAATAAGTGCTAATGGATCCTCTTCCTTTACTTCTTGATAGTTTACTACAAACAGAGAATCAATCTTACCTGATGTTCTAGCGAATTCTTTTTGAGGCGGAACTTCTGTTGTTAATATAGCTTGTGCAGTAATTAACTCAGGATATTTTATTAGCCATGAAAGAAATAAAACTATAATCATTAAAGCAAATAATACGGTGTTTCCCCATCTAAACAAAACTTTTGGAGGTTTCGCTAAAACATCCTTAACCTCTTCGCTATAAACATTTAATCCTTCGTTTAAGTTTTCCATACTAGTTCCCAAGTTCTAATTGGTTTTTAACTAACTCATAATATTTCCCTCGCTTAATAGTTAATTCTTTATGATTTCCTTGCTCTACGATCTCACCATTCTCTAAAACGATAATATTATCAGCATTTTTAACAGTACTTAAGCGATGGGCAACAATAACAGATGTTCTATCTTTTACAAACCCATTTAAGTTTTCCATAATTACTTTTTCATTATTGGCATCAAGAGCACTCGTGGCTTCATCGAAAAACACAAAAAAAGGATTTTTATAAACGGCTCTGGCAATCATAATTCGTTGCTCTTGACCGCCGCTCAACCTTATTCCTGAAGTACCCAATTCGGTATTGTATCTATTTGGCAACTTTTCAATAAACCCTTCGATGTTTGAAATAAAAGATGCCGTTTTCAATTTTTCTCTATCTATAATTTCATTTTGTTCGGACTCCGAAATATTTCCAGCTATGGTATCATTGAATATAAAAGTGTCTTGCAATACCGCTCCACAATTCATTCGCCAATAATCGTTATGAATATTACTAAGGTTATCTGTATTAATCGATATGGAACCTTTAGTAGGTTCATAGAATTTTAAAAGTAATTTTACAAGAGTTGTTTTACCACTACCACTAGCTCCTACAATAGCTGTTGTTTTTCTTTCAGGAAGAATACAATCAATATTTTTCAGCACCAAAGGTGTTGATTTTCCACCATAGCGGAATGATAAATCTTTAATAATAATATCTTTCGTTTCCGGAAGTTCTTTAACCTTATTGTCTTTAAGTTCATCTTCATCTTTTTTAGTATGTACTTGCATTAAGCGTTCTAGACTTATTTTTGCATCTTGCCATACTTGAATAAAACCTATAAAGCTGCTTAAAGGGGAATTTAATTGACCAACAATGTATTGTATTGATAACATCATCCCTAAAGTTATTTCTCCGTTTACAACAGCTGTAGCCGATAAAAATGTGATGAAAATGTTTTTTAACTCATTAATAAAACTTGAACCTATAGATTGATATTGCGCAAGAGCGAGAGAGCTAATAGATGTTTTAAACAAACTTGTTTGTATCTGTTCCCATTTCCACCTGTTTTTTCTTTGAGAATTATTAATTTTTATTTCTTTTACCCCATTAATTATTTGAACTAAAGATGTTTGACTCTGTGAACTCTCGTCAAAACGTTTAAAATCTAATTCCGCTCTTTTTTTAAGAAAAAAGAATGTCCATGCGACATAAAGGATTGCACCAATAAGAAAAACTAAAAATATTTTTATATTATAAAAAACAAGTACGAAACTAAAAACTACAAATAACACAATTGAATATGCCATCCCAAAAGTAGATGAAGAAACAAAATTCTGTATTCTTGTATGATCTTGTATTCTCTGTAAATGTTCTCCAGTGTTTCTGGTTTCGAAAAAATTAATTGGTAATTTCAGCATTTTATATAGAAAATCTGAAATCATTTTAATATGAAACCGATTTGTTATATGTATTAAAAGCCACTCTCTAAATACCCTAACTAATGTCTGAGATATAAAAAGAATTAATTGCGCTATTAGTATCAAGTAAATAAATTGAATGTTTTGTGTATTTACTCCAATATCTACTATGGATTGCATTAAAAAAGGAGTGATAAATTGGATAGTAATTCCTACGATTAAACCAATTAGTAATTGATATATTAATTTCTTATAAGGTTTTACATAAGGATACAAAAAAGAAAAACCTTTCTTTTTTGATTTGTCTTCCTGTTGCAAATGGAAATTAGTATTTGGTTCTAATATTAAGACAAAACCGGTACCATCTGTAGTATTTGTCCAGGCCTTTATAAAATCTTTGTGAGTGTATTCTAATAGTCCTTGTGCGGGGTCTGCAATATAGATTTTTGATTTTGAGGTTTTATAAACAACTACGAAATGCCTCTGTCTCCAAGGAATAATAAATGGTGTGGGAGCTTCGTTAACCAGACTCTCCAAAGAAATACGCATTCCCAGTGTTCGCATTTCTATGATTTCTGCGGCATCAGCGATACCGGCCATGGTAACACCTTGCCGAGTTATACTAGCTTTATCTCTTAAAAATTCTCTGGAAAAACTTTTACCATGGAATTTGGCAATCATTCTTAAACACGTTGGTCCACAATCGCGATAGTCTAATTGCCTAAAAAAAGGAAAATTGTTTTTTTTTGGCATCCTAGTTTTGAGCAATGGGCAACAGTTTTGAACGCATCGCATCGAGTTTTTTTGCATCTAAAAATTGACCGTTATAATACAATCCTTCCATTTTCTTTAATGCACTTAAGTCTTCTAATGGGTTTTGATTTAATAAAATAAAATCGGCATGCTTTCCAGTTTCAATAGTGCCGTACTCTTCTTTAAAAAAATTAGCAAAATTGGTTGTTGCCATATTCAATATATCATAATTGCTCAATTGAGCATTTTTTAAAAGCTCCATTTCACTTAAAACACTAAATCCTGAAACCATGTATTTTGAAGAACTGTCCGGACTTAATAACATATTTATACCTAAATCATGAATCTTTTTAATAATTAAATATTTTTCGTCTAATAATTTCAGTTCATTCGCAACCTCTTCTTTATAAGCTTGATCTCCTAATTTTTCTCTATACTGTTTAGTTTTATCAATCCATACTCCAACAGTTGCTTCTGGAATAAATTCCATTCCTGGCATATTACCTAGTTCTTCATACGAATACTTGCCTGACCCAACACTATACCAGTTTAACGTAGGGCAAATAAAAATGTTATTCTTTTTAATTTCCTGTAATCTATTTTCTAATAATTCAGGTACACCGACTAAACCCCCTAAATGCTCAAGCGATGTGTAATTTGATTTAAAAATTGAACTATCTGAAACATTACTGGGAAAATGCCCCCCAATTGGTAAATTATATTTTTTACAAGCAGCATCCAATTGCCCAAAAATACCCTGATTTTTTACGCTCAAAATTTTTATTAAATCAAATCCTTTTTCTTTAGCATTTTTTACCAAATCTTCTATTTGATTTGGGATTAAATCGTAATTTCGACTAATTGGTGGTGCAGAAAGATATAGTTTCGGATATATGGAAGATGGTGTATTATATTTATTTCTCCAATTTATGTGTTTTCTGTCACCTCTCATGGAGCGTAATTTAGTGACCCCATTTATAAGATAAAGTTGCATGAGATGTTCCATCTCGTCTTCTGTCTCTGGAAAATGCACATGGGCATCAGCTAGCGAAGGCATCATATATTTACCCTTCCCATCTATTATAACCACATCCCTGTATGCAGTTTTTTCAGTATCCGAAATAGAAACAATTTTACCATCGTTAACAACAACGTCTTGATTCCTAAGCACTTTACTACTCTCCATAGTAATTACTGAAACATCTTTGACTACCATATCTTTAACAACGTCGTCTTTATCTATGATTACTTTTTTCTTAGCTTGCTCACAAGAAGTTAAGGTTTGAATAGTTATTAATAGTATTAAAATGTGTTTTTTCATTTCTGGTATTGTTTAAAATTGGCAATAATTGTTTTCGTCTTTTTCAAGAAGTTTGCAAGGGGATTTCGCACGCGTTCTTAACCGAATTGTTTCATATTCATAACAATATAATCGTCTGATAATCATAAATTTAATTTTTCACCATCTCACCTGATACGGATAGGTTTCGTAAACACTATTATCTTCATTTATTGTATATCCCATCCCTCTATCAGCTTTTGACTCTTGCATTAATGATTTAAATTCTTGTATTTTACTCAAGTGCCCCATGCATAGTGCCTTATAATATTTTACATCAGAAAATTGATTATACTGTTTTAATGATTTATCAAACGCTATTATGGCTTCTTCCCATTTGCTTTGTTCATATTTACTAATCCCATAATAAAACAAATCTAGATAATGGGCTTCTCCCCATTCTTGTTCTTGTTCTTCTATATCTTTTTTAAAAATCACCTCTGCTTTTTTAAATTCGTTTAGTTGCAAATAACATAAAGCAATATGAAACTGGTAGGTATGATCCATGACATAAGTGTTACCTTCAGTTTTAATACATCTCTCAAAATCTATAATTGCTTCTTTATAAGTTTTGGCAAAAATGCACTTGATAAAAGCGCGATAGCTTAACCAACTTCTTTCATCATATAAAACAGCTTTATCTAAATATTCCATTCCAACTTCATATTTTCTAGCTTTAAAATAGGGCATGGCTTTCTGTTGCCATAAATAGGCTATTGTACTGTCCTTTTTTAAACCTTTATCAAGACAATTTTGCCATTCTCTCATTTGTAATCTATAATTAAACTTTTCAGCACAATTGGTTACATGTACTTTAATTATAGAATCCTGCATATTTTTTTTACTTTCAGAAGATTCTTTTTCAATACTTGCTTGCCCTCTACACTGTAAAAAGATTAATAGAGCGAAAATCATATATATTTTATTCATTATGCATAGGATTTAATTTTATAAATTATTGATAATCAAAATCATATGACTGATTTTTATAATTATACTTTTCATTTTATGTCTTTCTCAAAACTGGTAATAATTGTTTCGGTCTTTTTCCAAAAAATCTTCATAAGAATTTAGCTTACAGAAATCTTCATATCTAAAATCTAAATCCCTGTTACTTAAATCAAATTCATTCTTAAGCATTCCATACTTTTCTAGAATTGATTCGCATTTAGTATCCAATTCGTTATATAATTCAATCCCCTTTTTAGTATATACCTTATCAAAGTCTAACAACTCCAAGCCTGTTCTAAAACGTGAGAATTGGTCAGCAAATCTGCCCAACAACTCGTGCTTTTCTCTTCCTGAAAACATCTTTTGGACTAATAGTTTATCAAAATAAACAACACGTTGTGTTACAGTAAATAAGCCATGAAAAGCGCCATAAATGGTTCGGTAATCCCATTGCTGTTTTGTAAAATCTCGCATAATCGAATTATCTACATCAATTTTAAAATAGTCTTTCCTATTATGCACTACATAATACAAATAGTTGTGTGAGCCTTGATGAATTAACTCTTCTATAAAATAAATAAGATTATTATCCCCAATAACATAAAAGTACAACATCCCCAATGTTTCAATCGTGGTGAAATTCAATATTTTTGGATTGTCATGGAGGTATATTTTTTTATTAGCAAACACTAACTCTTTATAAAAATCCGGAATATATTTTTTGATTATATCTATGGCATTAAATAGTTCCTGGTAAGAACTTTTCCATACCGAATTATGCTTTGGGCTTTGGTTAACAATATGTCCTTTATAAAATTCTACAAAATATTTTTCTTGAGTAGGGTGCACCTCTTTTATAACTTCAAAATCACCATTGTCTAAAATATATTCATCAATTGCTTCTTCTCCTTTTTTAAAATAACCAACTTGAGGTATATAAGCTATTTCATTTCTATTAAACGAATATTTAATTTTATGCTTTTCCTTTTGTATATAATAACCTTGAAGGATTTCAGTAATTGTTTCTTTAGGGAATAAATTGTCTTTTTTACTATTGAAATATGAAAAAAGTAGGGGTTCTAAATAAATGTCATCGTTTTCAAAATCTATTTTATCAAATGCCTTTCGGAATTCCTTATAAATTAGTATTTTAATACTATTTATTATTATTTCTTTTTGATTATTAAACATTTCATTGATCTTTTATTAATTTTTATACAAGATTTACAAGCAAATAAATGACACCATTAAGAGAAAGGTGAAATAAAACAGATGTTAATAATCCATATTTAAGTCTTATTATATTAAGCATAAATCCACCTAAAACTTGCATGCACCCATAAAATAAGATTGGGAAAACAAAAATGTTAACTGAATTAAAATTTCTTAGATGCAAAAACCCAAAAGTAAATGCGGATATATAAACTATTATTTTCTTATATCTTGTATATTTTAAATGCTCTTTTTCGAATTGATTTGTCCTTAAAATTATTATTAAAAACACAACAAAAACTAATACAATTAAGGTATTATAAAAATTCACCTCTATGAGGTTCATTTTCTTTAATGTTAATGTTGTTAATGCATAAATAAAAAGACAGATTGTTCCTTTATTAATTTTAAGAATTCCTCTAAATAATATTTCTTCAATAAAAGGAGCTACTATAATAGTACCTAGTAAAGTAGGATTTATTTCCAAACTCTCTTTCTTCATTGAAAATAAAATAAATACGATAGCGCCTATGGTAGAAATTAAAAATGTAATTATAACATATATCGCAAATTCTTTGAAAAGAAATAGTGGTTCTTTGGTTTTATTCTGATATTTAATTTTCGTTGGATTTAAAAAGATATCCATGAAATTTATAAGAAAACTATTTGATAACATATTATATATCTAAATTTTAAACAGCCTTATGACTTAAATAAGGCCGTTTATTAAATGGAAATTATAGTTTAATAGCTTTCCATGCAAGATACAACATAGTTGCAGCACCTTCAATAACATTCATTCTTTCTGGTGTACCAACATCATCATGACAAGCATTCTGTGTCCCGCCAGAAATAGACTTTAACAAGTCGTCTGAAGCCACAGCTCCTGCTCTTTCTTTAAGTACATCTAATGATAATTTACTCATAATTATTAGTGTTAAAATTTGGCCTACTCTGTTAGCTTTTCGGCTTCCGCTTAAAAACGGAAAATTATGAATTCAACCAAAAGAACAGGTGGTCTAAATGCTTCTAAAAAGTGAGCAAAATGAACACTTTTTAGAAACTAACTAACCATAAATCATATAAATCCATTTTCTCTTGCGGCCATAACAAGTTCTCTATCGCTGTCGCTATTCACGTTAAAATATGACCTGAGCTTTCGTTTTCTATTTTCAATACCTGTTTTTGATAAGGGGATTAATCGTTGCATCTCTTTCATTCTGGCTCCATTTGAAAGTTCTTTTAATATTAACACATCATATGCACTCAAAACAATGGAGGTTGAGACTCTCTTTCTTAAAAAATCAATCACCGTTTTACTATAATAGGGTTCGTTAGCAAGAACAGCTTTTATAGATTTAATAATGTCGTCAAAGTCAATATCTTTTTTAACTAAAAACCCATCGGGATTGATCTTTTTAGTGATGTTATTCAACTTTAAATTATCATTAACACCGGTACATACAATTATTTTTACCTTTGGAAAATGCAGCTTTATTTTCTCCCCTAGATCCTCTCCTGAACTTATGTTATGAGTTGTAGCAGAAGGCAGGCTAATGTCTAAAAAAACTAAATCTATGTTCTTTAATTTAGAACTCTTGACAATTAATTCGTAAGCAGATTGACAGCATTTTGCATCGTCAACATTAAAATTGATATTCTCTAAATCATTCTTAACAAATGTTAGTGCTCTCTTGTAAAGATCGATCACGATTTGATGATCTTCAATAATTAAAACATTATACACTCTATTCATTTTACCAATAACCTTAAAGAAGTCCATAAGCATCGACTTCAGATTAAACTTAAACTATAAGGTTAGGTATTGAACTCTTTTTTTGAAGAATTATATTACAATAATAATGATTTTAAACTTATAATAAAAATGATTATTGTGTATTTAGAGCCTGCTCCAAGTCCTGAATAATATCATCTGCATGCTCCAAGCCCACAGATACCCTAACCAAGCCATCGGTAATATTAACGACCAATCGATCTTTTTCTTCTAAGCTACTATGTGTGGTTGATGCGGGGTGCGTCACAATGGTACGTGTATCTCCCAAGTTCGCAGAGAGCGAACACATTTTAATCGCATTTAAAAATTGACGTCCCGATGCGATGCCTCCCTCAACTTCAAAAGCCACGATATTACCTCCAAGTTTCATTTGCTTTTTAGCCACTTCATACTGCGGATGTGACTTTAAAAAGGGGTACTTTACCCAATTTACTTTGGGGTGTGCTTCTAAAAATTCAGCGACTTTCAAAGCATTCTCGCAATGCCTATCCACCCGAACTGCTAAAGTTTCTAAGCTTTTAGAAAGTGTCCATGCATTAAATGGTGATAACGCCGGTCCCGTATTTCTTGAGAACAGATAAATATCTCGAATCAAATCGGCACTTCCCACGGTAACCCCTCCTAAAACACGTCCTTGTCCGTCAATGAGCTTTGTTGCCGAATGAATGACCAAATGCGCTCCAAACTTTATGGGTTGCTGTATATAGGGCGTTGCAAAGCAATTATCGATAATTAAAATAAGATTATGCTTTTTTGAGATGTTGCCCAAAACTTCTAAATCGATGATGTCTACCGCCGGATTCGTGGGAGATTCGGCGAACAAAATTTTTGTTTTAGGCGTAATTAATTGTTCTATAGATTCCGGTTCATTAATATTGAAATAACTGGTTTCAATATGCCATTTTGGCAAATATTTGGTAAAAAGCGTATGGGTTGATCCGAACACTGAACGTGCAGAAACAATATGATCTCCACTATCTAATAGTGCCGCAAAGGTCGAAAATATGGCGGCCATTCCTGTGGCAAAGGCATACCCACTTTCAGCACCTTCCATCTTACATATCTTCTCTACAAACTCAGAGGTATTAGGGTTCGTGAATCGGCTATAAATATTGCGTTCTTTTTCCTCGGCAAACGATGCACGCATGTCTTCGGCATCTTCAAAAACAAAGCTGGATGTTAAATATAACGGACTTGTATGTTCCAAAAATTCTGTACGCTCTAATTGTGTACGAATGGCCTCGGTTTCAAATTGTTTTTTTTTCACTTTTATTTTTTTATCCTGCAAGATTTCAAAAATCTTGTAGGTTCGTTTTTATTATTTATAATGCCTGCAAGGTCTTGAAGCCTCGTGGCATAACTAACTGTTATATTTAGACAACCTTAAAATATCACCAAAAACACCACGAGCCGTAACTTCTGCTCCCGCGCCTGCCCCTTGAATTACGATAGGTTGTTCTCCGTAAGATTCGGTAAATATTTCGAAAATAGCATCAGAGCCTTTTACATGTCCTAGCGTACTATCTGCAGGAACTGACACTAATTTTACTTCAAGGTTTCCTTTGTTTTTGGATAGATCACCAAACAGATCGCCCACATAACGCAAGACATTTCCGGCCTCCTGATTATCTTTTACCTTTTGAAATTCATCATCTAAAACATTCAATTGCTTCAAAAATTCAGCAACAGAAATATTCTGATAGGCTTCCGGAATTAAATTCTGAACCGAAACATCCTCAAATTCATTTTCCAAATCTAACTCTCTTGCCAGAATTAATAACTTACGTGCCACATCATTTCCCGAAAAATCTTCTCTGGGGTCAGGCTCTGTAAACCCTTTATCTATCGTTTCTTGTATAATTTCACTAAACGGTTTGTTCTCAACAGAAAAATTATTGAACAAATAACTTAAAGTACCAGAAAACACACCTCTGATCCTTGTAATATTTTCACCAGATTCATGGAGTAATTTAATCGTATCAATTAGAGGCAATCCTGCTCCAACTGTGGTTTCATATAAGTACTGTTTATTCTGTTCTTTTAACTGAGTTCTTAAATCTGTATAAAATTCATGAGAAATCGTATTCGCTACTTTATTAGAAGATACCAGATCAAAACCGGCCTCAACTAAAGGAATGTAATTCGAGTGAAACTCAGAGCTCGATGTATTATCTACGGCAATTAAATTCTCTAAATGATGTGCCTGAGCAAAATCAATAATATCCTGAACTGAACTATTACGGGATGATGCGCTTAAATTTTCCTGCCAATTTCTATCCGCTCCATTTTTATTTAAAATAAGTTTTCTGGAATTCGCAATAGCGAAAATATTAAGATGAATGCCTTTTCGGTTTTCGATCTCATCTTTCGATTTTAGGATTTGATTAATGAGTGCTCCACCAACACCTCCATGTCCAAAAATAGCAATGTTTATCTTTTTTGAAATTCCAAAGACTTCACCATGTATTACATTAATCGCTTTGTGAAGCTTATCCTTTTTAACCACCAAACTTACATTTCTACCGGTAACGGTATTGTTAAAAAGAAGTGGTGTGATTTGATTCTTAATTAAAGCGTTGAAAGGTTTATGGAATGAACTCAATTCAATCCCTATAATTGAAATGACTGAGACATCGTCTACAATTTCTATTTTGTTAACATCCTGAGCATAAAAATCCTTCTCAAACTCACGTTCTAGTGCGATCACTGCCTGGGTTGCTTTTTCAGCATCGATAATGAGCCCTATACCACGTTCTGATGAACCTTGAGAAATGATACTAACGCTAATACCATGGTCGCTTAAAGCTCTAAAAATTCTGGCGTCCACGCCGATCTTTCCTAATAATCCGCGACCCTCTAAGTTCAACAAGGCTACATTATCTAAAACAGATAATGATGTTACTTCTTTAGAACTTGGTTTAGCCGTAATTAAGGTGCCTTCATCATCAGAATTAAAGGTATTTAAAATACGTAAATTGATGTTCTTTTCTACTAAAGGAATAATGGTTTTGGCATGTAAAACCGTTGCTCCAAAATTGGCCAGTTCGTTAGCCTCACTGAAGGACAACTCTCTAATTTTTTGGGCATCGGCAACCAAATCGGGGTTTGCCGTATAAATACCATTAACATGGGTATAATTTTGCAGTTCTTCCGCATCCAAATGATTCGCCAATAAAGCGGCCGAATAATTACTTCCGTTTCTTCCTAAAGTGGTGGTCTCGTTATTTGCATTCGACGCAATAAAACCCGTAATAATATTAACAACGTCATTATTTTCCTTATAGTAAGTCTTGATGTTCTCTTTTGTTAATTGGGTAATGGGTTGTGCATTTCCAAAATTAGCATCGGTTTTAATTAACTGTCTTGAATCTGTAGCTTTGGCTTTTATACCGCGGGCACTCAATAACCCTGAAACAAGTTTAACCGATAGCAATTCACCCTGAGCTAAAATCTCATCTTTGGTTTTTTGGCTAAAATCCCGTAACAAACTCACACCTTCAAAAAGCTTATCGAGTATGGAAAACTCTTTAGAGAAATCAACATCCGGTAAAGGCTCTTTTTGATAGGCTTTAAATGCCTCTAGGTCTCTTTTATAATCCTCTCCTTTTAGAGCCATATTTAAAATATGCTCTAGATCGTCTGTTGCATGCCCTCTGGCCGAAACAACGACCGTAATTTTTTCTCCATCATCAACCTTTTTTTCAATGATAGCAAGGACTTTATTTAGGCCTTCTCCATTAGCTAAAGATTTCCCTCCAAACTTTAATACCTTCATTTTTTTCTTTTTAGAATCTGGCGTAAAAATGCCTTCTATAATCTTTTCTAACTGTTCGTATTCTATTAAAAATGCATCATGCCCGTGCATCGAATTAATTTCGTTATAGGTTACATTAGGATGTGTAACAGCCAATTGCTTATGTGTTTGTTTATTTTCTTCTGCTGTAAAAAACAAATCTGAATCCACTCCAATAATGTGAATATTGGCGGTTATGTTTTCTAAAACATTAAAATCGTTTTTTCTGTTTTTTGTAACATCTATGGTTTTCAGCAACTGATTCATCAACTTATAAGCGGAGAGTTGAAAACGTTCCTGAAGCTTTTTACCATGATGTAACAACCAACTTTCAACATTAAAAATTTCTAAATCCTTATTCTTTGAGCGCTGAAAACGTTCTTTAAAGGATTCGGGTGTACGATAGCATAACATCGCATGCATTCTTGCATCGTGCACCGGGTTTTTAGAATTCAGTAAAAACTGCTCCTGAATCTGACAATTTGCAATCAACCAATCTGTGGATTTCCAATCGGTAGCAACGGGGATTAAATGCTCGGTGAAATCGGGTTTTAAAGCCGCCATTTCCCAAGCAATACCACCTCCTAACGACCCTCCAATCACCGCAAATAACTCTCCTGTTTTCAACGCTTCAAGTCCGATTAAAAATAGTTTAGCAATGTCTCTGGCTACAAAATCCTTATAGTTTTCTATAACAAATCCATCAAAACCATTTCCCGGAATATTAAATGCTAAAACAGAATATAACCTGGTGTCAATAACTTTATCATCACCAATTAAATCGGACCACCAACCATCTTTTCCGGCAACATTACTGTTCCCGGTTAACGCATGGTTTACCAATACTATAGGTGCACTACCCAATGATTTTCCAAACACCTGGTAACTCAATTCAATGTTTGGAATTACAAGTTTACTTTCAGTAGTAAAATTAGAAATAACGATATGTTGCAAATTGTCTTTCAAAGGTTTTATGATTATTTAATCTCTGCAAAAGCAGCCTTTAAGTCAGCTTTTAAATCTTCAATATCTTCAATCCCCACAGATAAACGGATTAAATCTGCGGTAACACCAGAGGATTCCTGTTCGGCCTCAGTGAGTTGTTGATGTGTTGTACTTCCCGGATGGATGATCAATGACTTTGTATCTCCGATATTGGCCAATAATGAAAATATTTTTGTGGTATCTGCAATAGTTTTTGCTGCTTCATACCCCCCTTTAGCTCCAAAGGTAACAATACCACTTTGTCCTTTAGGTAAATATTTATCCGATAACGACTTGTACTTACTGCTTTCTAATCCCGGATAATTGACCCAGGCAACCTCATCCTGTTGCTTCAACCATTTTGCTAAAGCTAAAGCATTCTCACTATGTTGTTTTATTCTTATCGGTAATGTTTCTAAGCCCTGAATAATATTAAAAGCATTCGTTGGGCTTAAAGCACCTCCTAAATCTCTTAACCCTTCTAATATTAATTTAAAAGTATATGCTGCTGCTCCTAAAGTTTCGTGATAAACTAAACCATGGTACCCTGCAGAGGGCTCTGTAAACTCCGGGAATTTCCCGTTAGCCCAATCGAAAGTTCCACCATCAATAATAGCACCGCCAATAGAAGTCCCTTGACCGCCAATATATTTCGTTAAGGAATGAATAACAATGTTCGCACCATGTTTTAATGGGTTCAACAAAGCCGGAGTTGCTACTGTATTATCCACAATAAAAGGTACTCCTGCCGCTTTTGAATGCACTGAAATAGCGTCTAGATCTAAAACATCTAACTTAGGATTCCCTAAAGATTCTACAAAGAATGCTCTGGTATTATCCTGAACTGCAGCTGCAAAATTATCGGGATTATCGGCATCGACAAATGTTGTTGTAATGCCAAATCTAGGCAGCGTCACTTTTAATAGATTATAAGTACCACCGTATAAGCTACTGGAAGCTACAATATGATCTCCAGCTCTTAATAAGGTCAATAATCCTGTTGCAATTGCCGATGTTCCTGAAGCAAAAACCACAGCACCAATACCGCCTTCCACAGCGGCTAAACGCTCTTGTAGAATTTGATTTGTCGGATTATTTAAACGCGTGTAAATAAAACCCAATTCTTGCAATGAAAATAGATTCGCTGCATGATCCGAATTATTGAATACATAGGAGGTTGTTTGATAAATAGGTACAGCTCGGGTTCCTGCATTTGCTGTTACATCATGTCCTGCGTGTAGTGCCTGTGTGGCCAATTGTTGTGTACTCATTTTTCTAGTTTTTTTAAATTAATAATTAAAAAGCCAAATGCGTTATCGTTAACGTACTTAATAGAAAAATGTTAAAAAGAAATTTTGAAAACTACCGAATGTAGTTTCGCTTGGTTATCTATCCGTTATATCCTGAAATTAATTCAGAACGGGGTAGAATTTAGCACCTTCTTTACGAATAAAGGGTTGCTAAGGCTTCATTGGGTCTAATCCCTCCGCCTTTCTTGATAACATTTCAATAAGTTATTGAACTTTGTGAATGCAAATATTCAGTCAGAAAAAGTTAAAATCCTAATTTTTTTGATGTTTTTTCAAAAAAAATTATTTTTTCAACAAATCTTTTTCAAATTTATTTCTAATTATTAGCCCTACATGTTTGTTTTCAATCTTAGATTCTAACCATGAAATAATATCCAAATATAGAAATGCTCTGCTTTGATAGGGATCATCTTCAAACTGCTTTAACTTTTTATGCAGCTTAATAAACTCCCCTTTTACATCCTGTGGATAAATATCACCAAGTCCTCTTAAAAACTTAATAAACTCTTTTTGAACTTCGTAGAGGTCTTCCATTTTTATCAGGAACTTATAAGTGCTTCTTATCAACACATCCAAATTATAATCCATTCCCGCTTCGTAATGAGCAACCAGATTCAAAATTCTGGAAAAACACAATAAGTCCTCACGCATTTGAAGTGACTTATTACTAATAATTTTTTCTAAAAACAGAATGCATTTTTTGTTTTCGCCGGCACCAAAATACATGCTGGCAATTTTATAGTAAAACACCATAATATGGTGTTCATCAATTCTATCGCTATAATTCTTTAAACGCTCTAAAACCTCATCTACAATGTCTAAACCTTCTTTAAAACTGCCCTCAATGAAATGCAGATTAAACTTATTATTATAGATATAAAGAAATGCGAGGCCATCGACATTATCATCAACAGGAAACCATTTTTCTTTAGTAACTTCTTCTAATTTAAAAAGTGTTTCCTTAAATTTCTCATAATGCCTTAAATAGAACAAAGCCTCCAACAAATAATGGTTTCCTCTTAAAAAAAAGACAGGATTTAATACAATCATATCTTTATTTTTATAAAAAAGCCCAACCCATTTACTCGCATATTTATAGCAGGATAAGAAATCAAGCGTTAAAAAGCTATACCACAAATAAGCTTTATACAGCCATAATTTTTCTCTAAAGCCAAGAGTATTTATATCGTAATCAGGAAGCCTATCATTGAAATACTTTGTAATGCGCTTGTGTTCTGCATCATTTTTAGTGTAGCCCGTTTTCAAGAACACCCCATACAACTGCAGTGATAAATTCGATAGTTTACTGGCCAATACATTTTGCAGACTAAGCTCTTTGGCTTGTACAGTTAATTCGTCGGCTCTATTGCTTAAACTTCGTGTTATGTATTGAGATTCAATAATTTTTTCAAGTTCTACAATTTCGTAAGCAATGTTCTTTTCTTCATTTGCTATAGCCAGAGTTTTAGCCTTATCCAATATTTTCAATCCTTGCTTGTAAAGTCCCTTATGATACAATATCGTAGCAAAATCTAATTGTTCCCGTATTTGTATTCTAACATTTCGATGTGAAGGATTTAAACGTAGACTGATTAAAATCTGTTTATACAAATGGGCTTTTAAATTAGATAATTGTTGTTTTTTTACAATACCCTTCTTTAAGATCACAGATTCATCGTACGATGAAAGCTTATCCAGAATATTGAAAAGTGTTAAGAACTTCGAATCCTCATTAACCCCCAATCTCCCAACATAAAGCTTAAATTGTCTTTTTTCCGATTTAGAAAGTGACTTTATTAATACAAACAAATTATCTTTTTGCTCTCTTGTCATAGTGGTAAAAACAAGTTTAAAAATCTGAATTACAGTAATTTAGACCAATTACAAATATGTTAAACATCGTAAAAACAACGTGTTGAATTCTGCTTTTACGAAACCAAAATATACATTCGTAATACAATACGAAAATATATTTTAACAAATGTCTGATAATAACGTCCAAATTTTTGACACAACACTTCGAGATGGAGAGCAGGTCCCTGGCTGTAAATTAAATACAGAGCAAAAATTAATTATAGCCGAACAACTTGATAATTTAGGGGTAGATATTATCGAAGCAGGGTTTCCGGTTTCAAGTCCCGGTGACTTTAAATCGGTTGAGGCGATTTCAAAAATTGTGAAAAACGCCACAGTTTGCGGACTTACAAGATCTGTTGAAAATGATATAAAAGTTGCCGCTGAGGCATTAAAATATGCTAAAACTCCTAGAATCCACACTGGAATAGGAACATCAGATTCTCATATAAAATTCAAATTTAAATCAACGCAAGACGATATTATCGAGCGTGCCGTGAAAGCAGTAAGATATGCTAAGTCTTTCGTTGAAGATATCGAATTCTATGCTGAAGACGCCGGTAGAACGGATAACGAATATTTGGCCCGTGTTTGCGAAGCTGTTATTAAAGCCGGAGCAACGGTTTTAAATATCCCTGATACTACGGGATATTGCTTACCTCATGAATATGGAGCAAAGATCAAGTACTTAAAAGAGAACGTAAAAGGAATCGATAAAGCTATTTTATCTTGTCATTGTCATAACGATTTAGGATTGGCCACAGCCAACTCGATTGAAGGTGTCATTAATGGCGCCAGACAAATTGAATGTACCATTAACGGAATAGGAGAACGCGCAGGAAATACAGCTTTAGAAGAGGTTGTCATGATCTTAAAGCAACACCCTTATTTGAATTTAGACACCAGAATTCAAACGGAAATGCTTTATGGCGTGAGTCAATTAGTGTCGGATAGCATGGGTATTTATACACAACCAAATAAGGCTATAGTGGGTGCAAATGCTTTTGCGCATAGTTCCGGAATCCATCAAGATGGCGTGATAAAAAATCGCGAAACATATGAAATCATTGATCCGAAAGATGTTGGCGTAACAGAATCTGCTATTGTCTTAACAGCTAGAAGTGGGCGTGCTGCTTTAGCATATAGAGCAAAAAATATTGGATATGAGCTAACAAAACTTCAATTGGATGAAATCTATAAGAATTTCTTGGATTTTGCAGATAAGAAAAAAGAAGTTGTTGACTCCGATATTCATCAAATTATTGAAAGTAGTAAAATTTATAAAGAAATAACCTCTGCTTGACGTCGTAAAACTAATTTAAATGAAACTTAATATTGCCGTATTACCTGGAGATGGTATAGGTCCGGAAGTTACAGCACAAGCTGTTAAGGTTTTGAAGGCAATAGCTATGGAATTCAACCATATATTCACGTTTAATAACGGTTATGTTGGAGCAATTGCCATAGATAAAACAGGCAACCCGCTGCCCCAAGAAACAATTAGCATTTGCGAAAAGGCGGATGCTATTTTATTTGGAGCCATTGGAGATACTAAATACGACATGGATCCAACAGCAAAAATAAGACCCGAACAAGGGCTCTTAGGCATAAGAAAGTTACTTGATTTACACACAAATATCAGACCTGTAATCGCTTATGATGATTTACTAAACAAATCCTCTTTAAAGAAAAAGCAAATTAAAGACACGAACATTTTAATTTATCGCGAGCTTACCGGAGGTATCTATTTTGGAGAAAAAACCTTGAGCGAAGATGGTAATTTAGCTTCAGATACGTGTACCTACTCGAGATTCGAAATTGAGCGGGTGGCCCATTTGGCATTTAAGGCGGCACAAGCCAGAAAAGGAAAGCTCACATTAGTAGATAAAGCTAATGTTTTAGAAAGTTCCAGACTTTGGCGTAAGGTTGTTCAGGAATTGTCGACAAAGTACCCAGATGTTAAGTTAGACTTTTTATACATTGATAACGCTGCTATGGAACTTATTATAAATCCGAGGCAGTTTGATGTGATTCTAACAGAAAATATGTTTGGTGATATACTTTCTGAAGAAGCCAGTGTTATTGTAGGGTCTATCGGTTTATTAGCATCGGCATCAATTAGTGATAAGCACGCCATGTTTGAACCCATTCACGGTGCTTATACCAAGGTAGCTAATAAAGGTATTGCTAATCCGATAGCTTCTATTTTATCTGCCGCTATGTTGTTAGATCATTTTGGATTGGATGCTGAAGGAGATTTAATTAGAAAAGCCGTTGATAAATCTTTAAAGCTTCATATTACAACGCCAGATTTGAATAACAAGTATGACCATATAACTACCGGAAAGGTAGGCGATTTTATTGAAGATTTTATTAATAACCCGGAAGAAACGAATTTAAATTTTACAAACATACATTTAGGACAGTCCACTATTATTTAAGATTTGAATTAGTCACCAAACATTAAAGGTTTTGGAGTCCGCACAAAGAGCATTGTTCTAAACGATGCTCTTTTTCTTTTTCCGATGGTCCTTCAATCTATAATATGCTCAACCACTTTTTTAAAAAAGGTCAAATTAGATTCCGGAATGTGCATTAAATAAACGGACTCGCCTTCATTATCTTTAGTATAATATACGCGGCTTAACTTATCCGGAAGCTCCCCCAAAAATGTCTCGGCGAAAACACAGGCACTTAAAAACGCACCAAATCTGGAGGGATGACTTCCATCTGGCGTGAACAACTTGATCTCCGGATTTAATTTTTGAGATAAGGCCCAAGCCTTTCCAACGGGTACTAATGTGGCGGCGTTGTGCTCAGAAACCTCCGTATATCCTTTAGTTATTGTTGTTTGTGTTTCCGGTGTATATTCCCTCGCCCAGGTAAGGTAAAAATAAGGTTTAGCTCCATGTTTTTTAACGTAGTCACAAAACAATTTTGAGTACTTGGTCAAGCTATCGGGCTCTTTAATAGTTGCCATACTATGGCCTTGTAACACGACGATGTCATACGCGCCGTTTTTTATTAATTCCTTTGTTTTTAATCCGCGTTTACCCAACCAATGTTCACGCAACTTAGCGCCACCTATGGTACTCTTTTTTGTTACTATTTTGGTGTCCGTTTTATCAGATATTATAGAAACGAGCTGTGGTAAGTTTTCGTAATAGGTATAACTATTACCTACAAACAGTACTTTAAGCGTATCCTTTTCAACTTGGGCAGAACAAGCAATACTAGCGCATATAAAGAGAACAAAAACCTTAAGATTAACCTTCATAACCCTAACGCTTATTATCGATGAAATCCCTCAGATACAAATTTTAAAACCTCATGAAGTGACTCACGCCAATAGCTCCAGGAATGTCCGCCATCTCTGATTCTAAACTCATGCTTTACGCCTTTTTTCCGCAATGCAATATGCACCAAACTATTACCTTCATATAAAAAATCATCATCACCACAATCGATAAACCAACGTACAGATTCTATTTGTTCTTTAGTCATGTTTTCAATAAGTGACAAGGCATTATGGGTTGGGTAATACTTTTCAGCATCGGCATCACTAACCTCGATATTGTTATAGCGTTTGGCCATTGATTTGACACCTTCAACCGAATCGGGACCAATATAAGCGCTCAAAGGGCAGGCTGCTGAAAACAAATCAGGACGATGCAAGGCATACATAAACGATCCGCCACCGCCCATAGATAAGCCGGCCACAGCTCTGAATTGTTTTTCTCTTTTAATACGATAGGTTTGTTCTACATAGGGCATTAATTCTTCAAAAAAATAATCTTCATAATTCCAATCGCCTCTAATGTCATTAAAATACCCCAATCTGTGCGTATAGGCATCTGGCATCACAATAATCATTGGAGTTGCTGTGCCGTCTTTTATACCCTGATCTGTAATGCGCTGTACTTCTCCAAACTGAACCCAGCCGGTTTGGTCATCACCTGCGCCATGTAATAAATATAGAACGGGGTAACTGCGTTGAGAGGTTTCGTAATCTGGTGGCAAGTAAATGGCAAAATTTCGTTCGTCTTTTAAAATCTTGCTGGGATGTGATAATTTATCGAATACCTTACCGGACTGAGCAAAACTTAAATTGGAGATAAAAAAACTTAGGATAAAAGAGAGAATAACTTTAGGCATCGTTTTGAATTAAATTATTATGACAACAAGTTAAATGTTATTGTTTTAAAAATCAACGCTTTTAATAATTTATATTTTATAAGTTGAAAAATGTGTGTGTTTTTAAGTTCTTTTTAACAGGAAGCATTGCAAATTATAGATAACCAAAAGACCTTCTTTCATGTTCATAATAAAGTAAAAAACACAAACATTGGCTAGTCTTATTTATTAGACTACCTTTGCACACGGATTACATATCTTTTGATATCAATCATTCACTATCATTTTTGTTGATGTGCTTTTAAGCAATCTATTTTCGCGTTCGCAGACTTCATATTCATAGTTGAGTTATCAGTAACAAGTCCAAAACATCAGAGTACTAATATTTAGTACGCTAGATGCTATAATTGCATTTGGTTTTTTTTGATGGCATCAATACATATTATATGAACAGTGATTCAGAAAATCATTGTGGTCAAAATCGAATAACCACAGCATTACTTCTTGCGGCTGGTACTGGAAGTCGCCTTTTTCCTTTAACACAGAATTCCCCCAAATGTCTTACCCTTGTAAATGACAAATCAATTCTTGAACGACTTATTAATAATTTAAAAAGCCAAGGGTTTAAACGACTTGTAATTGTAACGGGGCACTTAAAAGAATGTATCATGGAATATCTTGGTGAAAAATCGGGAGACCTTATAATTGAATACATTCACAGTCCCTTGTATAAAACTACAAATAACATTTATTCGCTTTGGATAGCACGTCATAAAATAAATGAACCTTTTGTACTCTTTGAAAGTGATTTAGTATTGAACTCCGCTTTGCTTGATGATATGGTTTATCCAGATAGAATGGCTGTAGCTCTGATGCAGCCCTGGTTAAACGGCACAACAGTTACTCTCAACATGGGCAATAAGGTTACCAAGTTTCATAAAGGAACTACTAAATCGTATTCTGATATTCGATATAAAACTGTTAATATATACAGCTTTTCCCTTCAGTCTTGGCGGGCAATTGTTAAAAGACTGAATCAGTATATTGAAGCCGGTAGTGTTAACTGTTACTATGAAACTGTCTTTTCTGAAATGGTCGACAATAAAAGCCTAGCTTTTGATTCGGTTTCTTTTGACCATAAACCATGGTACGAAATTGACACTATCAAAGATCTAGCTAAAACAGAATTATTATTCCCAAAGGAATTGAAAAAGCTTGCGATACTTAAAAATGCAATGGCATAATAGTATTCGGACTATTAACAGTTAAAATCATGGAAAATAAATATAAAACACAAGAAGAAAAATACGAATATGTAGCAAAACAACATGGTGGTTATTATCGGCATAATTTTACCGACCATGCCTACTTGTATAATTTATACTTTCCGCCAAAAGCTGTATTTAGCCATTTAAAAGAAAACATTCATAATTTGGTTCTGAATTATCCAATGGCACAAAATGCACTTGCTGAACTTATTGGTATTATAATCAATCAACCTACCGAAAGAATTATTGTAGGAAACGGGGCAGCCGAGATTATAAAAATACTATCGGGAAGTTTAGCAAAAAAAATAATTGTACCGGTACCTTCCTTTAATGAATATGTCAATGCGGCACCAGAAGGTCGTGTTGTAGAATTTCCGCTTGAATTCCCTTCTTTCCAACTCGATGTAGATAAATTTGCAGATGAAGCTATAAAAATTGGTGCTGATATGGCTGTTGTGGTTACGCCTAATAATCCTACGTCAATACTAGTACCTAAAGCTGATTTAATTCGATTGGCAGAAAAACTCAAGCCAAGCAACTGCATGCTTATTATCGATGAATCATTTCTTGATTTTGCAGATAACAAGGAGCGCATAAGCTTGGAGCAAGATATTGACAAATATCCTAACATGGCTATTCTTAAAAGCATGAGTAAAGCCTATGGGATATGCGGACTTAGAATTGGATATCTGTTAACCACTAACACAGATTTCGCAAATGCGATTCGTAATGGGGTGCACATTTGGAATATTAATGGATTTGCTGAAGAATTTCTTCGTATACTTCCCCAATACAAAAAAGAATTTGAGGATAGTTGCGAAATCGTTAAAACAGATAGGGATGTTTTTTATAAAAAGCTATGTGCTATTGATGGAATGACAGTTTTTAAACCAGACGCAAACTATATTTATTGTCGTTTGCCTGATGCGGCTTTAAGTGGGCCAGAAGTAACAAAGCGCCTTTTTATTGAGCATAATATTTATATAAAAGATAGTGTTGGAAAAACCCAACCAGATGCAGATCGATATATTCGAATTGCCAGTCGTACCCAAAAGGAAAACGCAAAACTTATTGAAGCGTTAAAGGCCATAATGTATGTAAAGAGTTCATAAGATGAGTGAAAAAAAACAAGCAGGCATGCTTACTTTTGCCAAGGATTTGCCAAATATTTGCTCTCTATTTGGATTGTTTAGTACCGTATTAGCGATCTACTTTGCTATATTAGGAAATTTTCCAGCATCAATTATTGCAATGCTATGGGCGGCATTATTCGACTGGTACGATGGCATTATAGCCCGCAGAATGAAGGAAAGAACAAAAGATCAAGGTGTGTTTGGAGGTCAACTCGACTCTATGATTGACATTGTAAGTTTCGGTGTTTTGCCTGCAATATTACTTCTAAGCTATGGGAATTATAATATATGGTTTATACCAGGTGCATTTATAATTATTGCATCCTGTGCCATTCGCCTAAGCTATTTTAATATTTATGGACTTATCGATAGTAAAACCTACAAAGGACTCGCAGTAGATAACAATGCACTCATTATTGCTTTTGTTTTTTTATTTGAAGGTCTCTTTCAGCATACTACCTTTTCAATACTTTTGTATATTATCATACTAGCTTTAGCTGCATTAAACCTGTCTTCAATCCCTACGCCAAAATTTGTCGGGAAATGGATTTATGTTTTGGTTTTATATGTGTTAGCCCTGACAAGTTTTTTTGGATGGCAATTATGGCATCAATCATAGGTTAATAGTAGTATCCCCGTTTTCTTCAACAGGAAATCTTTATGCAATATAGAACAAAAGTGAGTTCTTACTAGTAGATTGTATTTAGACTCTTTTGATTTGCCAGGCGCGCATCTTTAGATTTTATAACAACGGGATTGTCTTCTATAGCTTCTTTACAACGCTCCAGAGTTTCTTCTTCCAATCGCTCCATAGCCTCGACGGTATAAAACGTTAAATGGGGAAACAATATCACATTTTTCATTTTAAATAATTCCCTAAGTGGATGATCCTTTTGATTAAGGGGTTCTTTGCTAAAAACATCAAGTCCTGCTCCAGCTATTTGGTTATTCTCAAGTGCTTTAACCAGAGCTAACTCATCTATTAAAGCACCACGCGCTGAATTAATTATAATGGCGGATGGTTTTATTACTGCTAACTCTTTTTCTCCTATTAAGTGTTTTGTTTCTTCATTTAGCACCGCATGAAGGGATACAAAATCACACTCACGAAGCATTTCAATGAGGTTATCATATTTGGTAATGCCGTTCTCTGCCATTTCAGCTTTAGTCTTATAAGGGTCGAAACCAATAACCCGAGCCCGAAACCCTAAACCTGCCATACGCGCCATACTTGCACCTATTTTTCCGCAACCAACAATGCCTACTGTTTTTTCAGCAATATCCAAACCTAGGTATTCGCTTTGTGGCCATACCCAAGATTTAAGATTCATGTTTTCTTGTATTGCGGGTATTCTTTTTGCAAGTGCGATAAGCATTGCAAATGCACCTTCCGCAACCGTTTCCTCGGCATACTCAGGAATATTTACAACGACAACACCTTGAGCATTAGCAGCTGGTATATCAATTGCATCTATACCAACGCCGTATTTCACTATGGCTTTTAATTTGGGTGCAGCATCGATAACCCGTTTTGTAACCGGCGTGTAGCACATTAATAAGAGTTCACAATCTCCAATTTCATTACAGAGCTTATCTTCTGAAATATTATCCGGAAGCAACACAAGGTCATGCCCCCATGCTTTTAAGGTTTTATCTACCAGAGGTGTTTCTAATTCGCTGTCTGTCCTGATTATTTTCATAAGGTTTTGTTTATTTTATAGGTTTTGTCGGTTCGAGTATTCCAATTTTTAATTGGAATGTATCGAGAACTTTTCGTGATCTTCATCATATCATTTCTATTTACTTCTCGATATAATTCCGATGGCTCCGGAAAGCTTTCGGGAGCTATCCGAATCACTCGAAGTGCCATTTTCGATAAACTCATGATTTGACTGCTAAAGTTTGTTATCAAAAGTAAATTATTTTGGAAACTTAGCCTTGATCTTATCCAAACTCAAATTATGAATACTTCCAACATGGGTATGCGCTTTTGATGTATCCGGTACATAAGTTCCATCTTGTACCTGTCCACCAATTTTTTGATAGGCTTCTCTAAAGCTTTGCCCTTCTACAACCAAGGTATTAATATTATCAACTGTAAACAGATACTTATACAGGTCGCTATGGATGTCTACGTCTTTTACGATGATCTGCTGTATGGAGTAATTAAAAATATCCAGAATATCTTTGATCTCTTCAAAGGCAGCGATAATATTTTCTTTTAACAGCTGAAAATCCCGATGGTAACCACTTGGCAAATTATTCGTAATTAAAATCATTTCACTCTGCAAAGCTTGTATTTTATTACACTTGCCTCGAATCAATTCAAATACATCCGGATTCTTTTTGTGTGGCATGATACTGCTTCCTGTTGTTAATTCATCCGGGAATGAAATAAACCCAAAATTCTGACTCATATACAAACACACATCCATAGCAAAACGTGCCATGGTATTACTTAAACCTCCCAAAGCCGCTGCAATTGTACGCTCATTTTTACCACGCCCCATTTGTGCAGCAACCACATTATACTTTAGGGTAGCAAACTCCATTTCTTTGGTCGTCAATTCTCTGTCAATAGGAAAAGAACTCCCGTAACCAGCAGCCGACCCTAAAGGGTTTTGGTCTACCGTTTGAATGGCTGCATTTAGCAAATATACATCGTCAATCATGAGTTCGGCATAGGCCGAAAACCATAATCCAAAGGATGATGGCATGGCCACCTGCAAATGCGTATAACCGGGTAAGACTTTATCTTTATATTGCTCAGCTAGGTTTAAAAGGGTATTAAAGAGGGTTTCTGTCTTTTCCTTAACGATCCCCAAATGATCCTTATAATACAGATGCAGCGCTACTAAAACCTGATCGTTTCTGGAACGCGCAGTATGGATCTTTTTACCAACCTCTCCCAAGGATTTTGTGAGTTCGAATTCAATTTTAGAATGCACATCTTCAAACTGCTCTTCAATGACGAACGTTCCCTCTTCGATTTGAGTTTCTAAAACTTTTAAACCGCTTAATAATTCTACTAGCTCTTCAACAGTTATAATGCCAATTTTTTGAAGCATTTTCGCATGTGCTTTAGACGCGATAACATCATATTTTGCAATATGAATATCAATATCTCTATCGTTGCCAACAGTAAATTGTTCAATTTTTTTATCGATGGATATGCCTTTGTCCCAGAGTTTCATAATCTAAATTGTTTATTTATTGATTCGCTGATTTGTTTAAACGATTACCCGGTTCAACAATTCTATATATATTTTTATGCCTTCTTCAATCTCGTTTATATAAATAAACTCATCTGCCGAATGCGAACGTGTACTATCACCCGGTCCTAATTTTAAACTCGGACAGGATAAAACCGCCTGATCTGATAATGTCGGAGATCCGTAGGTTGTTCTTCCTATGGCTATGCCTGCTTTTACTAAATCATGGTCTACAGGAATGGATGATGAATTTAATCGTAAACTACGCGGTGTTATACTCATACACGGTGCTTTGTTTTGTAATACCTCGGCTATTTCTGCATTGCTATAAGCATCATTGACGCGTACATCTATGACTAAATCCAGATGAGCGGGAACGGCATTATGTTGCTTTCCGGCATTAATTTGTGTGACTGTTAACTTGACATCGCCTAAAGCTTCAGACCCTTTTTCGAACTTAAAATCTTTGAACCATTGCAGTACGTCAATCGTATTGTATATCACATTATTATCATTAGGATGCGCAGCATGACTCGCTGTGCCTTCTACAACCGCATCGAAAACCACCAGCCCCTTTTCGGCCACAGCCAAATTCATTAAAGTAGGTTCTCCAACAATGGCCACATCTACTTTAGGAATGACAGACAGCATGCTATTAAGCCCGTTTGGGCCGCTGCTTTCTTCTTCCGCGGAAGCGACAATAACGAGGTTATATTTTAAATCTTTATGATTATAAAAATGTGTAAACGTTGCCATTAAAGATACTAAACACCCTCCCGCATCATTACTTCCTAAACCGTATAGTTTACCATCTTCTACAATGGCTTTAAAAGGGTCCTTTGTATAAGCACTATTAGGTTTTACGGTATCGTGGTGAGAGTTGAGCAATAAAGTTGGCTTACTATCGTCAAAATACTTATTAATTGCCCAAACGTTATGTTGCGTTCTTTTATAGTCCATATTGTAACGCTTAAACCAATCTTCTATATGAGTTGCCGTGCCGTCTTCTTCAGATGAAAAAGATTGGGTTTCTATCAGTTTCTTTAAAAGTGATATGCCATCGTTTGTTAATTCTAATGGTGTCATCCTATAGCGTTATTGTGGTAAAATTATCATTTTCTTGTGTTAACATGGACGTATTTCCCATATTAATTATGTTTACGCCCTGTTGCAATGCATCGAAGCAGTTTTCAAGTTTGGGGAGCATCCCATCTGCAATGATGCCCTTTTCCAGTAGTTCAGTATATTTTTCTGAATTGATATGCTTTATTACAGAGTTCTTATCATTAATATCTTCCAAAACACCATTCAATTCAAAACAATAATAGATGGAAGTCTCGTATAAAGCACTCATCCCGATGGCTACTTGTGAAGTGATCGTATCGGCATTCGTATTTAATAATTGTCCCTTACCATCGTGTGTAATAGCGCAAAACACAGGAGTAAAACCTGCCCGAATTAAGGTGTCAATGGATTCGTGATCCACTTTTTTCACATCGCCTACAAACCCAAAATCAACATCCTTTACCGGACGTTTTACGGAAGTAATACTATTTACATCGGCCCCAGTTAATCCCATAGCGTTAACCTGAAGTGCCTGTAATTTTGCAACCATATTTTTATTAACCAACCCACCATAAACCATGGTAATGACTTCTAAAGTTTTAGCATCTGTAATACGTCTGCCATTAACCATCTTCGATTCGATTCCTAATTTAGAGGCAATATGCGTCGCTCGTTTTCCACCACCATGTACCAAAATTTTCTTTCCTTTTAAATTCGCGAACAGTTTTAAAAATGAATTTAATGCTGATTCATCTTCAATAATGTTGCCACCTATTTTGACAATGGATAATTTCTCTTTAGCCATTTTCTAATATTTTTTTTAGTACCAATTGTGCTGCGTATGTTCTGTTATTCGCTTGTTGAATCACCAGAGAACTATCACTGTCTAAAACGGCATCTTCAACAATGACATTTCGCCTTACGGGTAAGCAGTGCATGAACTTGGCACCTCCCAGTTTCTTTTTTGTGATCATCCAATTAGGGTCTGTATTTAAAATTTTTCCGTAGTCCTCATACGAGCTCCAGTTTTTCGTATATACAAAATCGGCATCCTGAAAAGCTTTATTCTGATCATGAATAATCGGGGTGCCTCCGGTTATTTCCGAACTTAAATCATAACCTTCGGGGTTGGCTATAACAAATTCCACATCCATTTTTTGCATCACTTGAACAAAACTATTAGCTACGGCATGTGGCAGTGCCTTAATATGCGGTGCCCAGCTTAGTACCACTTTGGGCCGTGATACTTTAGCATGTTCTGAAATGGTAATCGCGTCTGTTAGTCCCTGAAGCGGATGTTCTGTGGCACTTTCCATGTTTACAACAGGTACAGAGGCATAGGCTTTAAACGCATTTAACACTTCTTCGCTTTCATCTTTAGCTTTATCTGTTAGCGTTGGAAATGCTCGTACGGCAATAATATCGCAATACTGGGAAACAACGGCTGCAGCTTCTTTAATGTGCTCGGCAGTATTCCCGTCCATTACGGTGCCATCCCCAAACTCAATACCCCAGGCATCACCTGAAACATTCATAACAATGGGATTCATACCTAAATTCAAAGCCGCCTTTTGAGTACTCAATCGTGTACGTAAGCTCGAATTAAAAAATAATAACCCTATAGTTTTATCTTGTCCTAAAGTTACATGTTTCAGAGGATTTTGCTTTAATGCTTTGGCTTCTTCTATCCAAGAATGGATATTGTCGATATCGTTTATGGATGTATAATGTTTCATTCTAGTTTTATTTAATACCTGCAAGGTTTTTAAAACCTTGCAGGACATATTATTTTATTTTGGTAAACGGTACTTTATCATTAAACGCATTGATAATGAAATTATCCTCTAATCCGTTTACAATCCATGTCTCTATATTTGATTTTTGAGCTACTGAAATCGCATCAATTTTCGATTGCATTCCACCAGTCCCGTGTGTTGATTTCGAATTGACTACTTGATCCTGCAACACCTTTAAATCGACAACCTCTTCAATAGTTTTCGGTAAGGCATTCTCCATGGATACTTTGGTATAAATGCCGTCGGTATTGGTCGCAATAATAAACAAATCAGCTTCTAAAAGCGATGCGGTCAAAGCACCTAATTTATCATTATCTCCAAATTTGATCTCGTCTGTAGCCACGGTATCATTTTCATTGATAATAGGAATATAATTATTGTTGACCAGAACATTTATCGTGTTCACAATATTGGTTTTACTTTCCTGTTTTTCAAAATCTGAATACGATAACAAACACTGTGAAGTCAACAACCCGAGCTCTCTAAAGGTCTCCTGATAAATTCTGATAAGGTGCGGTTGACCAATAGACGCTAATGCCTGCTTGACAAAAATCTCTTTTCGCTTACTTTCCAATTTCACGAACTGCTTGGCTACGGCAATAGCGCCGGAACTAACAATAATAAACTCACAGCTGTCCTGAAGTTTTGCAATTTGATTGGCAATATCTTCAATTTTACCTCTGGAAATATTATCGGTTTCTTTGGTAAGCGTATTTGAGCCTATCTTTAATAATATTCGTTTCTTTTTTTTCATTATGATCTTATTTGTCCATGGCCATGAACATACCATTTATTAGTCACCAAATGCTGTAATCCTATGGGGCCTCTTTGATGGAGTTTATCTGTACTTATTGCTAGCTCTCCTCCCAGTCCTAGTTGACCACCATCTGTAAATCGCGTTGAGGCATTATGATATACTGCGGCAGTATCTACATTTTCCATAAACAATTTGGCCTCATCATTATTTGAGGTAATAATCGAGGATGAATGCCCACCCGAATATTTATTGATCATAGCAATCGCATCTTGATTGGACTTCACTTCACCCATAACGATCTTATAATCTAAAAACTCTTCATACCAAATATCGCTAGACGGTATCGCTTTAATGGTGTCAAATTCTGAAATGGCCGCATCGCCTAAAATCTCCACATTAAAATCTTTTAACTTTGAAATGAGTGTGCTTATGAAGGCTTCTTTATTTGGTAAATTTTCTGAAATTAAAACCTTGTCAATGGCGTTACATGCTGAAATTTTTGCCGTTTTTCCGTTAAGAATTACATCTGAAGCGATATTTAAATCGGCTTCTTCATGGACAAACACAAAGTTATTACCACGTCCACTCACAATAACCGGACAGGTAGCATGCTGCTTTACAAAATCAATTAATCGTTCTCCGCCTCTGGGCACAATTAAATCAACCTTTTGAGTTGGTTGTTCTAAAAATGTCTGTGTTTGGGCCCTGTCGAATTGCAAGTACTCAACCCAATCTTTTGAAGCACCACAGACGGTTAAAGCTTTGTGCCATAATTCTACGATTTTCAAATTAGAATTCAAAGATTCCTTTCCTCCCTTTAATAATATTTTGTTACCTGATTTAAAGGCGATACCCGCTGCTTCAACCGTAACATCGGGTCTGGATTCATAAATGATTAAAACCGTACCAAAAGACGCCGTTTTATTATACACCTGCATACCATTATCGTGTTTAAAGCTAAAACGTTCAACACCTACGGGGTCTTCTTGAGATGCCAAATGTGTAACAGCTGTAATCATTTCATCTACTTTAGCGTTGTCTACTTTTAAACGGTCGTACATTGAAATATCATTCCCTTGATAACTGTCTAAATCGCCTTTATTGATGGCCATTATAGCCTCACGTTCTTGTTCCAAAAGGGTCGCCATTTTTAGCAATACGGAATTTCTTTTTTCTATAGATAATAAGGTATTCATAATCATTGTTTGCTAATAATTGTTTGTTATTAAGGCAACTTTTAATGCTTCAAAAAATTGATCTATATGTTCTTTTTCAATGTTTAAGGGCGGTAATATTCTTAACAACTTTTTATTTGCTGCTCCCCCTGTAAACATCTTATGATTATAAATTAAATCTTTACGCAAATCTCCAACTTCAAAGTCGAATTCTAAACCTAGCATTAAGCCTCTTCCTTTTATGTTTTTTATCTGCGGAATAGTTTTCGCCACGGCAAAGAAGTGCTCAGATATGGCATTCACATTATCCATAAGCACTTCTTCTTCAATCGTATTTAAAACGGCTAACCCCGCAGCGCAAGCTAAATGATTACCACCAAAGGTGGTTCCTAACATCCCATATTTAGATTCGATACTTGGGTGAATTAAAATCCCACCAATAGGAAAACCATTCCCCATACCTTTCGCCATTGAAATAATATCCGGCGTTACATTATAGTGCTGAAATGCGAAGAACTTACCAGATCTGGCGTAACCACATTGAATTTCGTCCGCTACAAACATCACGTCATTGACCTTGCAGAGTTTATCAATCGTTTCGAAAAACGCCGTGGAGCCTTGATCCAAACCTCCAATACCTTGTATAAATTCAACAATAACAGCACAAACATCACCTTTTTCCAACTCCGTTTTCACGCCCTCAATATCATTTAAAGGTAAAATCGTTACTTCCTGTTGCGCGTTTATTGGAGCAATAATATTTTTATTATCTGTTGCCGCAACCGCTGCCGATGTACGTCCGTGAAATCCATTACTAAAAGCGACAACACGCTTTTTTCCTGTTTTAAACGAGGCCAGTTTCAAAGCGTTTTCGTTAGCTTCAGCTCCTGAATTGCACAAAAACAATTCGTAATTTTTGCAACCCGATAAGGCTTCAATCTTATCCGCCAATTGCCGTTGTAATGGATTCTGAATCGCGTTAGAATAAAACCCTAAAGTTTCAACCTGCTGCGTAATTGCCTTCACATAATTAGGATGTGCATGCCCAATGGAGATCACAGCATGCCCTCCATAAAGGTCTAAATATTCGGCCCCTTTGTCATCATAAACATGAACTCCTTTACCCGAAACCGGGGTTACTTTATATAATGGATAAACGTCAAATAATGGCATTTTAATTCTTTTTAATTTGGTTAATTTTCTCGAATGATGCTACGATTCCTTTAATAAGAGACGAGCTTAATCCTTGGTGTTCCATTTCATTTAGACCTTCAATAGTGCACCCTCTGGGGGTCGTAACGCGGTCAATTTCTTCTTCGGGGTGCTTGCCGGATTCAATAAGCAGACTTGCAGACCCGAAGCAGGTTTGCATAGCCAGCTCATGAGCTTCTTCAGCCTCAAAACCCAATTGGATCGCTCCTTGGGTGGTAGCACGGATCAAACGCATCCAAAAGGCTATACCGCTAGCACATATGACCGTCGCTGCTTGAATTTGTTCTTCTGGAATTACCATAGTACGCCCCAAACGGTTAAAAATAGCCTGAGCTAATTTTACTTTTTGCTGGCCTTTTTCATTGGCCGAAATACAGGTCATAGATTGCCCGACCGAAATCGCCGTATTCGGCATGGCACGCATTATGAATTGACTTTTACCTACAATCGTTTCTATTCTGGAAATGTCAAAACCGGTAATTACAGAAATTAAAACATGATTATCGTTTAAATATGGTTTCACTTCTTCTAAAACAGCTTCAAAATGTCTCGGTTGTACCGCAAAAATTAAAATATCCGAATGCTTTACAGCTAAAGCATTATCTGGTGTTAATGTGACATTCTTATAACCTTCAAATTCCTGAATGGTAAACACATTTCTTTTGGTTAAATAAAGCGATGTAATGGCATCTGTGGTTATCAATCCCTTTGCAATAGACTGTCCTAAATTCCCTGCTCCTATTATTGCTATTTTCATCTTTCACTCTTTTTTATCATTCCCTCCTTTCGACTATCGCTCAAGATAAACTCTGGAAGGAATCTGTTTTATTTTTATGTATTGTTTTAGATTTCCGTCTTCACGGAAATGAAAAATTTGAATCCTCTAGAAATACGTTGCTTTTAATTTTAAACCTTCTGTTTCAGCGATTCCAAACATCAAATTCATATTCTGTATGGCTTGACCGGAAGCGCCTTTTAAAAGATTATCAATAATACTTGTAATTAATAATTTGTTACCATGTTTATGTAAATGAATTAAGCATTTATTGGTATTAACTACTTGTTTCAAATGCAAAGATTCATCTGAAACAAATGTAAACTCAGCATCTTTATAAAATGTTTTATACATAGTGACAGCGTCTTCAATCGAAGCTTCAAAATCCGTATAAACGGTTGCAAAAATGCCCCTTGAAAAATTCCCTCTATTAGGCATAAAAAGAATATCGGATTCAAAATCGTTTTGAAGTTGTTTAACGGATTGATTAATCTCTCCCAAATGCTGGTGGGTAAATGGTTTATAATACGAAAAATTATTATCTCGCCATGTATAATGTGTTGTTGCAGATAATGAGGTTCCGGCTCCTGTGGCTCCCGTAACCGCATTAACGTGTAGATCATTATTTAATAAATCTTGCGCTGCCAATGGTAATAAAGCTAATTGGATTGCGGTTGCAAAACATCCAGGATTTGCAATATACTTGGCTTGTCTAATGTCTTCTTTTTGTAATTCCGGCAAACCGTAAACAAATGTTTTTCCTTTAAAAACTTTATCTGCTTCTAATCTAAAATCATTTCCTAGATCAATAATCTTTGTGTTTTCAGAAAAGGTATTATTATCTAAGAATTTAACTGAATTCCCATGACCTAAACACAAAAACAAAACATCGATATCCGGATTAATCGTATTTGTAAATTTCAAATCCAACGACCCTACTAGATCCTGATGTACTTTACTAATCTTATTTCCAGCGTTACTTGTACTGTAAACAAAATTCAGATTCGTTTTTGGATGAGAAATTAATAATCTAATTAGCTCTCCGGCCGTATAACCGGCACCACCAATAATACCTACTTCAATCATAATTACGAATTTACTTGTTGATATATTTTATTCTGATTTCCAAAGATCTTAATAAACCCTTTGGCCTCTTCTGCGGTCCAACCTTTATTCTCTTCGCCATAGCTTCCGAATTTGGCGCTCATTAAATCATGCTCAGAACGAATCCCATCCAAAGTGAAATGATAAGGCATTAAGGTTACGGTAACATCGCCGCTAACTTTATCCTGACTACTTTGTAAAAAGGATTCAATATCTCTCATTACCGGATCTAAATACTGTCCTTCGTGCAAATGCATCCCGTAAAAACTTGATAAATACTCTTTGTGTTGTAATTGCCACTTTGTTAAGGTATGTTTTTCCAGCAGGTGATGTGCTTTTATCGTGATTAGAGCAGCAGCAGCCTCAAATCCAACACGTCCTTTAATGCCAACTATGGTGTCCCCTACATGAATATCTCTTCCTATACCGTACGCTGAGGCTAAATTATTTAACACTTCAATATTGATTTCGGAATCATTTTCAATACCATTTACGGCAACTAATTCTCCTTTTAAAAATGTAAGTGTTACCTTTTCGGGTTCTGAATGTTTCACTTGTGATGGATAAGCATGCTCGGGTAATGGTTTTTCAGATGTCAATGTTTCCGAACCTCCAACGCTTGTTCCCCAAAGTCCCTTATTAACAGAATATTTTGCTTTTTCCCATGACATATCTATACCATTGGATTTTAAATAATCGATCTCTTGTTGTCTGGTTAGCTTTTGATCTCTTATTGGTGTAATGATTTTAATATGTGGCGCCAAGGTCTGAAAAATCATATCGAAACGTACCTGATCGTTTCCTGCTCCGGTACTTCCGTGAGCGATATATTCTGCATCTATACTTTTAGCATACTCGACAATTTCAATGGCTTGAATAATACGTTCGGCACTTACCGATAATGGGTAGGCATTATTCTTTAATACATTTCCAAAAACCAAATACTTGACCACTTTTTGATAAAATGTGGCCACCGCATCAATATTTTTATAGGTTGAAACACCCATTTTATAAGCATTGGATTCAATATGATCTATTTCCTCTTTTGTAAATCCTCCTGTATTGACACTTACAGCATGGACATCATATTCCTTTGATAAACTCACTGCACAATATGATGTATCCAAACCTCCACTATATGCTATTACTAATTTTTTCATTTAATTGTATTTTTCAATTTCCTCGCATGAGAAAATCTAATTATTTTTTTTACTCTTTTTTAAAAACATGGTTTCTTTGATATGTTTTAATCTTTTAAAAACCTTCTCCTTTATCTTTTTCTTGTCCGCTTTTGTTTCCTTCGAATTGGGGTCGTATAACATACCAGTGCATAAGCACATTTTTTGATTTGTTCGTGTTAAGACATCATAGTTTTTACAGGTTTGACAACCATCCCAAAATGATTGGTCGTCTGTCAATTCGGAGAATGTAACAGGTTTATAGCCTAAATCGCTATTCAGTTTCATAACAGCCAAGCCTGTAGTTATACTAAACACTTTAGAGTTGGGATACTTCTCTCTTGAATGTTGAAAAACGATATGTTTTATCTGCTTAGCTAAACCTTTTCCTCGATAATTTGGATGTACTATAAGGCCGGAATTAGCAACAAACTTACCATGCCCCCAAGCTTCGATATAGCAAAATCCAGCAAAAGTTTCTCCATCTAAAGCGATTACCGCATTGCCATTTTCCATTTTGGTGGCTATATACTCGGGAGTACGCTTGGCAATACCCGTTCCTCTCACACTAGCAGACTCGGCAATGGTTTCACAAATAACTTCTGCGTATTTTATGTATGATTTATCGGCAATTACAATTTTCATGTGTTAATACTTATTGTTTTTAATGGTCGCATACAACATTCAAAATAATTATTATTCTCCATAATTAAATTTTCAGTAATGCATGTTTCATTGCATGTCTCTTATTTGAATATAAATTAAATCTTAACTGTTTTTTTAAATGCTGAACTGGACTCACCTTGTTCAAAAATTGAAGTACACCCTTACGGGCGACGGGGGAAAAAACGGCGCACAAAATTCTTGCTGTCTTGAGAAACAACCTGAGTTTTAAAAAATGCTATGAAAATGGATTTGTACACGATGAAAAATATAAAATTACGTAATTGGTTTTGCTCACTATAAAAATTAGAAGCGGCGGCGGCGATTGCGCGCGGGAATACCGGGAACAGAACAACGTATTTTATTTTTTAAATTTTCCATGCTGTAAAACTATATAAAAAAAAATTATTTCAGCACTAATGCTTTTTCTTTTTAACAAAAATTGTGAATTTTCAATAAATCAGCAGAATTTATTCTAAAATACTCATAATTAAACTCTTTTATTGATTTATTTTAAATCAATCAAGCCGTAAATCCAGCTCTCTTTAAAAGAAAAAGAAAAGGAATGTTCAAAAAAGTATCATAAAAAGCATAGATAATAGCACTTACTATTTTGTTAATACTGTACTTTTACAAAGCATATTTTATAACAAAAAACTCTTTTTTCAGATGAAAATAAAAAAGGTATTGGTTGCCAACAGAAGTGAAATTGCTATTAGAGTTCTAAGAGCATGTAGCGAGTTAAACATAAGCACTGTTGCTATTTACACCTATGAAGATCGTTATTCACAACACCGGTATAAAGCCGATGAGTCTTATCAAATAGGAGACAACAATCAACCTTTAAAACCCTATTTAGATATTGATGAAATTATTCGATTGGCAAAGTCTAAGCATGTTGATGCCATACACCCCGGATATGGTTTTTTATCTGAAAACTCAACTTTTGCTCGAAAATGTGCCGAAAATGACATTATTTTTATTGGTCCGAATCCAGAAGTCATGGATGCTTTGGGCGACAAAATTACAGCTAAAAAAATAGCAGTAAAATGTAGTGTCCCGATTATTGAAAGCAATAAAAAGAAATTATTATCCTTAAAAGTAGCTTTGTCTGAAGCTGATACCATTGGCTATCCATTAATGCTAAAAGCAGCCTCAGGTGGTGGTGGAAGAGGTATGCGCATTGTACGAGTACCGGAGGATTTAGAACTAGCTTTTGATTCGGCACGAAACGAAGCTCTAAATGCTTTTGGCGATGACACTATGTTCTTAGAAAAATATGTTGAAGACCCAAAACATATCGAGGTACAAATAGTTGCCGATAACCATGGTACCATTCGTCACTTATTTGAACGGGATTGTTCGGTACAACGCCGTCATCAAAAAGTGGTAGAAGTAGCTCCTTCATTTGGTTTACCCGAAAATGTAAAACAAAATCTATACAGCTACGCGATATCTATCGCTAAAGAAGTTAACTACAACAATATTGGAACTGTAGAGTTTTTATTAGACAAAGACCACAATATCTATTTTATAGAAGTTAACCCCAGAATACAGGTTGAGCATACCGTAACCGAGATGGTTACTGGCATCGATTTGGTAAAAACTCAAATATTTGTGGCGGGCGGTTATAAATTATCAGACACTCAAATTAAAATATTTGACCAAGAAAGTTTATCCACCAATGGCTTCGCTTTACAATGTCGATTAACAACAGAAGATCCTGAAAATAATTTCACGCCAGATTACGGTACCATATCAACCTATCGCAGTGCTTCGGGCATGGGAATTCGCTTAGATGCCGGTAGTATTTATCAATCCTATAGTGTTAGCCCTTTTTTCGATTCTATGTTGGTAAAAGTATCAGCACAAGGTAGAACTTTAGATGGTGCTACTCGAAAAATGACTCGAGCCTTAAAGGAATTTCGTATTCGTGGCGTAAAAACTAATATTCATTTTTTACAAAATGTTATTCAGCATAAAACGTTTAAAGATGGTGATGCTACGGTTAATTTTATTCAAAATACCCCGGCATTATTTAAAATAAAACTTCCACAAGATCGTACTACAAAAATCACACAATATTTAGGCGAAGTTACCGTAAATGGGAACCCCGATGTTAAATTTACAGACCACAGCAAGATATTTAGAACACCCAAAGTTCCGGTATTTAGTCATTCTTCAGAATACCCAAAAGGCACTAAAGATCTATTAACGGAATTAGGTCCCGAAAAATTTTGTAACTGGTTAAAAAATGACACGAAAATCCACTATACAGATACAACAATGCGTGATGCGCATCAGTCGTTATTAGCAACCCGTATGCGTACTTTCGATATGCTAAAAGTAGCTGAAAGCTATGCTAAAAACCACCCAAACACTTTTAGCATGGAGGTCTGGGGTGGTGCTACTTTTGATGTATGCCTACGGTTTCTACACGAAAATCCTTGGGGGCGTTTAAGGGAACTTCGTGCAGCAGTTCCAAACATATTGCTACAAATGCTTTTAAGAGGCTCAAATGGTGTTGGCTATAAAGCTTATCCTGATAATTTAATCGAAACTTTTGTAGAAAAATCCTGGGAAAACGGTGTGGATATTTTTAGAATTTTCGATTCTCTTAACTGGGTTAATGCTATGGAACCCAGTATTAATTATGTTAGAAACAAAACCGGAGGTATCGCTCAAGCCGCTATAAGTTATACAGGTGATATTTTAAACCCTGAACAAACCAAATACAACCTAAAATATTATACACGATTAGCCAAAGATTTAGAAAATGCCGGAGCTCATATGATCGCGATTAAAGATATGGCCGGATTGTTAAAACCTTATGCCGCGACTGAGTTGGTATCTGCTTTAAAAGACACTGTTAATTTACCGATCCATTTGCACACTCATGACACCTCTTCATTACAAACAGCTACGTATTTAAAAGCTATTGAAGCTGGTGTTGATGTTGTTGACGTGGCTCTTGGTGGATTATCGGGGCTAACATCACAGCCTAATTTTAACTCGGTAGTGGAAATGATGAGTTACGAAAAACGTGCACATCATTTTGATATGGATACCCTTAATCAGTTTTCAAATTTTTGGGAAGATACCAGAGAACTCTATTACCCTTTTGAATCCGGATTAAAATCCGGTACCGCTGAAGTTTTTCAGCATGAAATTCCGGGAGGTCAATATTCTAATTTACGACCTCAGGCAACGGCCCTAGGTTTGGGAGATCGTTTTGATGAGGTTAAAAAGATGTATGGTGAAGTTAATATCATGTTTGGTGATCTCATAAAAGTAACCCCAAGCTCTAAAGTCGTTGGAGACATGGCCATTTTTATGGTGACCAACAATTTAACACCGGAAGAAGTTATGGAGCGCGGACATGAAATCTCGTTTCCTGAATCGGTAATAAACTTCTTTAAAGGTGATCTAGGACAACCTACAGGAGGGTTTCCAAAGCAACTTCAGCGTATTGTTTTAAAAGATAAAAAAGCATACTCAGACAGACCCAATACACATTTGGAACCTATAGATTTTGAACAAGAATTTAAGGCCTTTGAAAAGAAATTTCAAAAAGGGTTTACAAGACCTATTGAGTTTGAAGACTTCTTATCTTATTGCCTATATCCAAAAGTTTTTGAAGAGGCTCACAAAAAACACAAACTATATGGTAGTTTGAGTGGCCTGCCTACAAAAAACTTCTTTTATGGTATGAAAAGTGGAGAAGATGTATTGGTAACACTACAACCCGGAAAAACCATCATTGTAAAACTGCTTTCGGTAAGTGAGCCAAATGAAGATGGTATAAGGTTGGTATTTTTTAGAGTAAATGGTGAAAATAGATATGTAGAAGTTCACGATAATAAACTCAACATAAAAAAACAAGAAAATGTAAAAGTAGACCCTGAAAACCCAAATCAAATTGGAGCACCATTACAAGGTTCTTTATCTAATATCTTGATTAAAAAAGGGCAAAACATACAAGAAAATGATCCTTTATTTATTATTGAAGCCATGAAAATGGAAACTACTGTAGTCGCTTCTCATGCCGGAAAAATAAAATCAATTACGCTATCTTCCGGCTCCATGGTAAAGCAAGATGATTTGATCGTGACTCTAGAGTAAGTTTACTCGAGTTCTCGCAGCCAAATATTCCTATAGCTAACCCTACTGTTATCCTGATGATCCTGAAGCATTATTGGAGCCTTGCCGTGAGGGTCATTTTTCGGCCAGCCTATATATTCTGAAGTTCCCTGAATCTCAAAATGATCCTGTATTAAAACGTTATTATGAAGCACAGTAATGGTTGCCGATTTGGTTTTATGTCCTTCAGAATCAAACTCGGGAGCGTGATAAATAATATCGTAAGTATTCCATTGTCCGGAAGGCACCGAAGCCTTTGCTAGAGGAATGGATTGTTTATAAATCGAACCCACTTGCCCGTTAACATAGGTATCATTATTGTTATTATCCAAAACCTGGACTTCATATCGCTTTTGAAGAAACACACCACTATTGCCCCTGTTTTGTCCGTTGCCCTGAACCTCTTTTGGAGAACGCCATTCAACATGAAGCTGAACACTTCCAAAGTTTCGTTTGGTTTGAATGTTCCCTGTTTTATCTTTAACCGTCATGCTGCCATCAGCATTCAACAACCATTTAACGGCTGTTGAATCTGAAGTCATTTCCCATTCATCAAAATTAGTTCCGTCAAATAAAATGATGGCATCACTGGGCACTCCATTTTTACCAGTCGGATTTACAGTAGGAGGTACAGGTACGTATAATTCTGTTTCCTTAGGTTTTGTTGGTTCTTTTTCAGCTTCAATTATTTCAATCGCTGTATCAGGCGTCTCAGTTTTGTCCTGATTACTGTTATTACAAGCAACCAAGCAAATAACTACCCAAAGACCTAATCCTAATTTACATGTTGTTGTCAAGCCTTATAATTTTTTAATCTTAATATTTCTATACCATACTTTATCACTATGATCCTGAAGACCAATATGGCCGGTTCGATATTTCCCAAAACCTTCCCAATCCTTAAATTTAGAATTGGCCACCATGGCATCCCATTTTTCTCCATGAACATCAAATTCAACTATAACAGTACCATTTAACGTCACTTTTCCTGAATTTGATTTATGATCAATTTTAATAACACAAGTGTTCCATTCTCCTGCCGGTTTGCATACATCATGTGCCGGCTGTACCATATCATACAATGCACCCGCCTGATGGTATTTAGGGTTCGCCTTTGCATCCGGATGGCGTTCATTATCTAACACCTGAATTTCCGGTCCGGTATTATATGGTTTTTTGAATTTCTCGTCTTCATGAATTCCCCAAAAAATACCACTGTTACCCCCTTCCGAAATTTTCCATTCCAACGATAACATAAAATTGGTAAACTTTTCTTTCGTAATAATGTTTTTTCCATCGTCTTCACCAGGTGTAAAAAGCATCGCACCGTCTTCGATAGTCCACTCGGGATACATGCCTTCTGCTAAATACCCGCGCCAATTATCAAAGGAGCTTCCATCAAAAAGATTAATCCATTCCTCAGTTGAATCCTCCTCAATAGCCTCAACAGCTTTCTCTTCTACAACAATACTTTCCTTTTTTACCTTACAGGAAACAATCATTACCAGAGCAACTAATACATAAATAAATGATTTCATATACCTAAACTTTAAGTGTTTTTTATACTAAAATATTCTTAACTAATTAAATTTCCTTTGTCATCCCATTGCGCTACATCTCCTCTTTTCGATTGGTCTATACATTTCGCCAACCATTCCGCTTCGTATTCAAATCCGTGCTTTTTAAGAATATGATCCGGAACACCATCCCAAACATTAGGCGTATTTCCTTTATATCCAAGCTCTTTCATTCCCATTTTTGAAGTGTAATACCCAGTGAGTGTTAAATTGCGCATTCTGGTAAAAAATGCTTCACCTTGAATTAATTCTGGTTTAGTTTTCCCAGGATAAGCTATTTGGTCACATGCTTGAAGTTGCTCTTCTTCTGAACAAGCAATAAACTCTTTGTTATACAATTTATTGCTGAAACTATCTAACCACATGACACCGCCTTTCAGAGGTGTTTGATGCTCTTTAATATCTTTAGCAATAAACTCAATAAATTCGACAACATCGGCCTCCGTTGCAGCTTTATACTGCTCACTTTTGGGAAGTATAATATCGCAAAGGACCGCTATAGTTAGAAGTTCATGTTCATTAAAAAAAGTAGCTTCGAATAGTTTTTGATCTCTTAACTTCTCACTCTCGATTCTTCCATACAAAGGAACGTCATTAACCTTTGGCAATTCATTAGGTGCCGAAGCATTCGGCGAACACCCATGTACAGCTAAGCCTGTGGCTACAGAACCTAAAACAATGGACTTTAAAGTATCGCGTCTATTCATCTCTACAAATTACTAAATATTTTGTTTTTTCAATTCACTAACAATATAATCACAGGTTCGCCATGACAAAGCCAGTATGGTCCATGTTGGATTTTTATCTGCCTGAGACACAAAAGGACCAGCATCAACAATAAAAACATTATCGACATCATGTAATTGCTGGTACGAGTTTGTAACAGACTTTTTCGGATCGTCACCCATACGTGTTGTACCGACTTCATGTATAATTCTACCCGGAGCATGAAGTCCATACTCTTGCTCTTCCGTTGGTCTTTCTCCTAACACATGACCTCCCATACCATCAATAATTTCTTCAAATGTTTTATGCATATGTTTTGCCTGTAACTTTTCGTGCTTACTCCATTTATAATGAAATCTCAATACCGGGATTCCCCATTCATCAACAACATTAGGATCAATCTCACAATAATTACTTTCCATAGGAATACTTTCTCCGCGACCAGCCATTCCTACTATGGCTCCGTAAAATTTCTTAACATCCTTTCTTAAGGCATTTCCATAACCACTAACATTACTTCCAATAAATTTGTTTAATTCATTAGTATTAAATCCGAATCCATATGATGGCATACCTAGTCCACCCCATATCTCAATATGATAACCTCTGGCAAAATCTAATTTTTTATTATTTCCCCACCAAGGTGAATACACATGCATATTTCCAACACCGTCTTCATTATAGGTTTCTCTATTCATTAGATCCGGAACAAACGCAACGCGATCAGAACCTGTTGAATCATGTAAATATCTACCCACTAATCCACTGCTATTTCCTAATCCATCTCTGTGAACTTTACTTTTAGAGTTTAATAAAATTCTAGCCGTACTACATGCCGAAGCTGCCAACACAATAACCTTGGCATTTAATTTATACTCCTTTCTATCCAGTTTGTTTATAAAAATAACGCCCGTAGCTTTTCCGGAACCATCGGTAACAACCTCTCTTACCATAGAGTCGGTGTAGAGTTTAATTTGACCTCCGGTTTTTTGAGCTGGAAAAATTAAGCAAGAACCGGAAGAAAAATCTGCATATACACTACATGATCTGTTACATTGATTACAATAAAAGCAGATGCCTCGTTCATTATTGATAGCCTTTGTTAAAATTGATAATCGCGAAGGGTATACTGGTACATTTGCTTTTCTGGCTCCTTTAATATAATACATTTCATGAAGCCTTGGTTTTGGAGCCGGTAAAAAGAATCCATCGGGGTCGTTAGGTAAATTTTCGTTACTTCCAAATACACCGATAAGCTTATCGACTTTATCGTAATAAGGCTTAACATCGTCATAGGAAATTGGCCAGTTGTCACCTAGTCCATCTATACTTTTTCGTTTGAAATCCAAAGGACCAAATCGCAATGAAATTCGCCCCCAGTGATTGGTTCTACCTCCTAACATTCGCGAGCGAAACCAGTCAAATTTTGTTCCATTTTTCTTAGTATAGGGTTCTCCTTCTATATTCCATCCGCCATAGGCGGCATCGAAATCACCAAAGTCTCTGGTCGTGCTTGCACCTCTTCTAGGCGATTCGTAAGACCATTTTAACTGGGTACGTGATTCTGGATTTGCAGGGTCAAAAAACGGTCCGGCTTCTATAACGGCGATATTTAAACCTGCTTCGGAAAGGATTTTAGTCGCCATCCCACCTCCTGCTCCGGAGCCAACAATAATGACATCGAAAGTTTCTGGAGATTCTTTTATTTGCATGGCTATTTGTTTATAAATTGACCGATTACTTTATAGTCCGAGTATATGCTTCAATTGTTCTTTATCAACCTCACCACCGGCAAAATCGTCAAAGGTCTTTTGGGTTGCCTCGATGATATGGCTTTGAATAAATTGCGCACCTTCCCGAGCACCTTGTTCAGGGCTTTTAACACAGCATTCCCATTCCATAACTGCCCACACATCGCAGGCGTACTCTGTAAGTTTCGTAAAAATCGTTTTAAAATCTATTTGACCATCACCCAAAGATCTATATCGACCTGCGCGATGTTGCCAATCGTTATAGCCTCCAAAAGCACCTTTTTTTCCTGTCGGATTAAACTCTGAATCTTTAACGTGAAATGATTTTATAAATTCATGGTAGTGATCAATATAAGCTATATAATCCAATTGTTGTAGCACAAAATGTGAAGGATCATATAGAATATTAACACGTTTATGGTTTCCTGTAGCTTCAAGGAATCGTTCGAAAGTATCACCATCATGAATATCTTCTCCCGGGTGCACCTCGTAGCAAACATCTACACCATTCTCATCAAAAACATTAAGAATAGGCAACCATCTTTTTGCTAATTCTTCAAAGCCCATTTCTACCAAACCGGCAGGTCGCTGCGGCCAAGGATGCCAGGTATGCCATAATAAGGCTCCGGAAAATGTAGCATGGACATTAAGCCCTAAGTTTTTACTGGCGATTGCTGCATTTTTCAATGTTTTAACCGCCCATTCTGTTCTTGCTTTGGGGTTGCCTTTACAACGATCCGGCGCAAAATTATCGAACATTAAATCGTATGCCGGATTAACGGCGACCAACTGCCCTTGCAAATGGGTTGAAAGTTCTGTGATTTCCAAACCATAAGAGTTTATCTTCCCTTTAAGCTCATCGCAATAGGTCTTACTCTCTGCCGCAGTATCTAAATCTATTAAAAAATTCTCCCATGTGGGGATTTGAACACCTTTATAGCCTAAGTCTGATGCCCATTGACACATCCCATCTAAAGAATTAAATGGTGCTTTATTGTCTACAAATTGGGCTAAAAATACAGCGGGTCCTTTTATTGTTTTCATATGTTATCTTACTCTATATTTCTAACCAAATATTACCAGATTTATGCGACTCAACACACTTCTCTATAAACTTCATTCCGCGAACACCGTCATTCATCGTTGGATACTCTCCGCTATCATAGGATTCATTCCTTATAGCTTTAGCAACACCATAGTAAATATTTCCCATAGAATCAAATATCCCTTCCGGATGCCCCGGTGGTAATTTCGTTCCATTTAAAGACACCTCGCCATTATAAGCATGTCCGGGTTTTAAAACTTGCATGGGTTTATCGTCTGTTAAATAATAGAGATAATTAGGGTCTTCCTGTTTCCAGTTAAAACCTCCTTTGGTTCCGTAAATTTTTACTTCAAGCCCATTCTCCTCTCCTGTTGCAATTTGGCTAGAGCGTATAACGCCTTTTACATATTCTGAAAACCGTATCAATATAGTGCCATCAACATCTAATTGATTGTCCTCATAACGCGTGTTAAGGTCTGCTAATACCGATTTTACTTCCTGGCCGGTTAAATACTCAGCCATGTTAAAAGCATGCGTTCCAATATCGCCCACACAACTGCTTATCCCCGCTTTTTTAGGATCGAGACGCCATATGGTTTTTCGTAATTCTTTATCTAATAATATAGGATTTATCCATCCCTGATAATACTGAACATCCACTTTATGCACGTCACCAATAACCCCGGACTGAATCATTTCGCGCATTTGACGAATCATTGGATAACCTGTATAAGTATATGTTACCGCAAAAACAGTGTTCGACGCTTTAAGTGCGCTTTCCAGAACTTCAGCTTCAGCAAGAGTTGTTGTTAATGGTTTTTCACATATGACATGAAAGCCATTTTCAATAAGCTTCTTTGCCATTGGAAAGTGCAAAAAATTCGGTGTAAGTACAGAAACAACTTCTATACGCTCCGACTCCGGAAGCTTTAATTCTTCTTCAATAAAGGTATCGAAATCTACATAAATACGATTCGTTGGTAATCCCAGTTTCTTTGCGAATCCAATATTCTCTTCCCAATTCGGATTAAAAACACCTCCTACAATTTGGTATTTATCATACATGGAAGACGCTACACGGTGTAATACGCCAATAAGCGAATCACCCCCGCCACCGAGGATTCCTAATTTTATTTTTTCTGACATTATTATTTTTTTAAATGAAATATCTATTTAAGCTGCCTTGCGTTTTTTCATGTAAATATTCAATCCTAAAAACGCAACGATCAATATGGCCGGAAGTATAGACATCGTACGCAAAGCTTCCGCGGCATTGGCATCATCCATAAGTTTACCCATAACAGGCAGTACCAGAGATACTGAAAACATTCCCGCACCCCCCATGATAGAGAGTCCTAATGCACCGGTTTCCGGCAAATATTCCGCCACAAAACCAAGCATGGTTGGCCAGAAGAACGTAACGCCCACTGCAAAAACAGCCGCGGCTACAAAGGTCATTCCGCCACTAGTAACCGTAAGCATCCAAAGTCCGATGAAAGTAAAAATCGCCGAATACAGGAGCATTCCGGATGGGCTCAATTTATGAACAACCTGACCGGCAAACATTCTACCAAGGGCCATAATACCATTAATAAATGCTAAAACCAATAGCGGTGCCGCCACTGATTCCTTTAAAAGTGATTCGATACGCTGAGTCGTTCCTAATTCTGAAGCAGCCGTTAGAAACATACAAAGCACCATAAATAGGAACAACGGATTTAAGACACTTTTAAACATTTTCTTATTACTAACTCCCATTTGGACACGTTCGGTAACCGGAAATTTCTGTCCAAAAAACATGACACCATAAATGACCAATGGAATAAATAAGGTGGCAACCATAACCTGCCAGCTTAATCCCATGATATCCATAGTAAGCCAACCTATTAAAGAACCAATAACGATCCCTCCTGGAAACCATACATGAAACCTGTTCAGCATTTTGGTTTTATCGTCCGGAAACATCGACGCCACTAATGGATTTAGGGCTGCTTCCACCATACCGTTTCCTATACCTATAAACAATGTCGCAATAAAAAGTGAGGTCATAGAATCGGCCATTAGCGTCCACACAATACCAATAACATGTGTAAAAAAGGCAATCCAGGTAATTTTTTTAATCCCCAATAAATCAACTAGGGGACCACCGATAATCATAGCAATTGTAAACCCGAAGAAAGCCGGCGCAAATGCGTATCCTAACTGTTCTAAAGTTAATCCAATACCTTCTGGACCAAACACGGTTTCAAGTCTTGCTCTAATAGCAAAAGTCATGGCGGTAGTAATCAAAGCAAGGCAACTTGCCAGAAAAAGCTTGTTTTTATTAATATTTTCCATTAGTTCTTATTTTGGTTGATTCGTTTAGTTTTTTATTTTACTTCAGCTCCGGCTTTTTCAAGCAGTTTTTTGGTCGCTATAATGCCTGCTTTTTCATCTAACCTGCTTCCTTCATATTCTATACCAACATACCCTGAATAACCCGCATCTTTTACAATCTGTAACATCTTCACATAATCAATTACCGTTTCATTTCCATGCTCATCAAAATCATAAGATTTGGCACTTACTGCTTTTGCATAAGGCATTAATTCTGTAACACCTTTATATTTATCATATTCATCTTCACATCCATCTTTTTTCCGTTTAATACAAAAGTTACCAAAATCAGGCAATGTCCCGCAATTAGACATATTTACTTTAGCCATAACCGATGCCAGCCATTGTCCGTTTGAGGTATACCCGCCATGGTTTTCAACTAAAATATTAATCCCTTTAGTTTGTGCATATTCAGATAATCGCGACAAGCCTACAACTGCTTGCTCCAACACCTCCTCATAAGTTCCATCGCCATGAGCATTAACACGAATAGAGTGACAACCCAAAGTTTTTGCAGCATCAACCCATTTTTTATGCTTTTCAATAGCTTCATTCAAATGGTTTTCATCGCTGCTTGCCAAATTACCCTGACCATCGATCATGATCAATAAATTTTTAACACCATGTTTTTCGCTTTCACTTTTTAATCGTTCAACAACAGCATCCATACCTAAAGATTTAACCTGTTCGTTGTACAGACCACTTACATACTCAATAGCATCAATACCCATAGCCTTTGCTTCTTTAGCAAAATCAAAAGGATCCATACCTCCTCGAAAAGCTTTATGTAACGACCACTGCGCCAATGAAATTTTAAAAAATGGTTTAGACGACATATCTACTTGTTTTTCCACCTGTGTTTCTGTTACGTTATCCTTTTTCTTATCATTTCCACAGGCTATAAAAACTAAAAACAGTAAGGCGGCCTGAAATGTTCTCATTATGGTTTTTTTATGTATCATAAAATAAAATGTTTAATACTGTGAAAATAAAAAATCAATCTTCGATTCTTGTTTATTTTTATTCAGTGAAAGATTTTATACAAATTTTTTCCTGGAAATATCTTACAAAAACTCGGTTTCCAGCTCAGGACTCTCATGAAACAAGAAGTTTTCACGATATTCAATAGGCGTACACTTTTCGTGCTTCTTAAATACAGTAGAAAAATACTGACTCGTGGAAAACCCACAACTAAAGGCAATTTCAGCAATGCTCAACTCCGGGTTTTTCATCAATAGCTCTTTGGACAACTCCACACGTTTAATCATCAGATAACGCATTGGCGTTAAATTGGTTAACCGTTTACAGTGATGTGTAAAGCGTGTTAACCCTACTCCGGCAGATTGCGCCATTTGACCGATAGTCCAATCATCAGAAAGGTTTTTATCAAGTTCCTTTAAAAACAACTTAACACTCCTTGAACTATCGATAAGATCTTCGTCCAACTTTACCCTTCCAGAATCCAGCAAATCCAGAATTAAAATCAGTAAGTAATTGATTAACAGTCTAATCCTGGAAGAATTACTTCCATCCACATCGGTATCGACGGCTGCACCGATGCGTTTGAAACAATCCCTAACACGGTTATCAGCTTTCCAATGAATCTGTTCATTCTGTCTCAATATCACTGTAAGTCGCTCCAGATCTCCTGGTGCCAGCATAATCCATTCTGGCCAAACCCACTTTTGATGAGGCCTTCTAACATCCAAATCTAAAATCACCCAATAGAATTTCCCCATACCAATTTTAGGGTTCCCTACCTTATGCACCTCCCAGGGCCTGGTTATGGTAAGACTATTAGGAAATAGTTCCATCTCTTTTCCCTCTTGCGAATAAGGCATGGTTCCTGATTCTAAAAAATGAATCTCTATACCTTCATTTCTATGCCAATCCAACCCCCAATCCTGAGGTTCATTAGCATCCCAATACCCTACACTACTTAATCCAAGTGTATCTTCGGTTAAGCGATCACCCGGATAAGTATGCCGTGCCAAAGCTTTAAACTTCAGTTTTTTTCGCTTAATAGCATCTACTAACGGCAAACAGGTGTCGGCATGATACACAGTGCCCTCAGCTTCAAATGGTGTGATTTGTTGTATATTTACTTTCACTGAAATAATTTGAACATTAATTGTTTGCAAAATAACTAATTTGCCTTGAAATAAATAATTATAACTCTTCAATACGCCTAATTTCTTTATTTTTTAACTAAAATTATGATCAATGAATACTAATTGCCTAGGGCCAATCGAAGATAATTATGACGCTATAGTTATTGGAACCGGAATTTCAGGAGGATGGGCAGCTAAAGAACTTTGCGAAAAGGGGCTAAAAACGCTGGTCTTGGAACGTGGAAAAATGATTAAACATGTTAAAGACTATCATACAGCTCATTTAGACCCCTGGGATCTGCCAAACGGAGGTCAACCAACAAGAAAAACCTTAGAACGTAAACCCAAACAAAATCGTTCGGGCGTCTATATCATGCATGAAGCTCAACAACATTATTTTGTTGACGATATAAAACATCCTTATAATGAAGACCGGCGTTTCGATTGGATACGAGGTTATCATGTTGGAGGAAGATCCATCATGTGGGGTAGACAAAGCTACAGATTGAGTGATATTGACTTTGAAGCCAATAAAAAGGAAGGTGTCGCGGTGGATTGGCCGGTAAGATACAAGGATATCGCCCCTTGGTATAGTCATGTTGAAAGGCATATTGGGGTAAGCGGTGAAAAACTAAGCCTCAAACAATTGCCGGATAGTGAGTTTTTAAAACCCATGGAACTTAATTGTGTTGAGAAAGATTTAAAAGAAAAGATTGCAGAGAATTTTGATGACCGATTGCTCACTATTGGACGAACCGCTCATATTACTGAAGGCACAAAACCCGGATTAGGGAGAAGCACATGTCAGTTCAGAAACCGATGCATGAGAGGCTGCCCATTTGGAGCTTACTTTAGCAGCAATTCTTCCACACTACCCATGGCTGAAGCCACCGGGAATATGACTTTGAGACCTAATTCTATTGTACATGAAATCATTTACGACGAAACTCTGGGTAAAGCTACAGGTGTTAAAGTTATTGATGCCGAAACTAAAGAAACTTTTGAGTACAAGGCCAAAATTATCTTTTTATGTGCCTCTGCCATAGCCTCCGCTTCCATTTTGTTACAGTCAAAATCCAAACGCTTTCCCAATGGCTTAGGAAATGACAGTGGCGAATTAGGCCATAATATTATGGATCATCACTTTCATGTAGGTGCAAGAGCCACCGTTGACGGTTTTAAAGACAAATATTACAAAGGGCGAAGACCTACCGGCGTATATATCCCTCGCTTCAGAAACCTTGGGGGTAAAACCAATTCAAAAAACTTCTCCAGAGGATATGGATATCAAGGTGGAGCAACCAGAGGGCAATTAAGCGAATTGGTTTCCGAATTAAAATATGGTCCGGAATTAAAAGAAGAAATCTTAAAACCAGGCTCATGGACCGTTGGACTCCTTGGATTTGGAGAAACGCTTCCCAATCATAATAACAGAATGTATTTAGATTACAGCAAGAAAGATGAATGGGGACTTCCAACCGTGACCTTTGATGCCGATTTTGGAGACAACGAATTGGCTATGAGAGAAGACATGAAAAATCAAGCTGTCGACATGTTAAAAGCAGCCGGATACAAAAATGTTAGAGGTTACGACAATACTGAAAAACGCGCTATGGGATTAGGCATCCACGAAATGGGGACGGCCAGAATGGGACACGACCCGAAGACTTCCGTGCTCAATAAGTATAATCAAATTCATTCCTGTAAAAATGTATTTGTTACCGATGGTTCTTTTATGACATCTTCAGGCTGCCAAAATCCATCACTTACTTATATGGCATTCACGGCCAGAGCCGCTAATTATGCGGCTGAGGAATTTAAAAAATCTAACCTATAAGTTGTTAAGATGAACAGAAGAGATGCATTAAAAAAGCTGGGATTAGGAACAGGTGTTGTAGCCATAACGCCAACACTGGTTAATTTTTTTCAAAGTTGTAATAGCACACCAACATGGCACCCCCTATTCTTCACAGAAGAGCAGGGCCAAATTCTAAAAGCCATCACCGATGTGATCTTACCAAAAACAGATATCCCTTCGGCCTCGGAACTTCATGTGCCACAATTCATAGACACCTATATTAACGAGGTCACCGAGCTGGATGAACAGGAAAACATTAAAAACGCTTTCAATACATTAACGAGCATTATTAAATCAGGCCACAACGAAAACATTGATGAAATTTCAGAAGACCAATACAAATCCCTTTTGGATAAACATATGCTTTTAAAGGAAGCTCCTAAAAAGCCAGACGACCCAATGTCTGTTTCCAATTTACTCAACACCATAAAATGGATGTCTATTAATGCCTATAGAATAAGTGAACTCATTGGAGAAACCGTATTAGCTTACGATCCAGTTCCGGGATCACAAAAAGGATGTATATCATTAGATGAAGCTACAGGAGGAAAGGCATGGTCTTTGTAAAACAAAACAAGAATGATAAAAAAACATAATACCATATTATTAGTCCTATGCACGATTCTTTTGTTCCATTGTAAAAATGAGGAAAAGAAAACGGATACACCCAAAAAAGAAAACTGGGTCAAGCTTTTTAATGGGAAAGATCTAGAAGATTGGACCATAAAAATTAAAGGCCAACCTTTAGGCGATAATTACAAAAATACTTTTATTGTGGAAAACGGTGTTTTAAAAGTTAATTACGATGAATATGATGGCGTATTTAACGCATCATACGGTCACATCTACTACAATAAACCCTTTTCTAATTATAAATTTAGAATGCAATACCGGTTTACCGGAGAACAAATTAAAGACGGCGCCGGATGGGCGACTAGGAATAGTGGTGTTATGATACATTGTGAAGACCCAAAAAACATAGGATTAAATCAAGATTTCCCGGTATCTATAGAAGTACAACTCCTGGGAGGATTAGGTTCGGGAGAACGCCCAACAGGGAATTTATGCACGCCCGGGACCAATGTTGTTATGAATGATGAGTTGTTTACACCACATTGTGTCAACTCATCATCGAAAACATATCATGGCGACCAATGGGTTAGCATGGAAATTGAAGTTAGAAACGATTCCATTATAAAACATTTTATTAATGATCAACAAGTCCTTACTTATACGAAACCTCAGGTTGGCGGGTCTGTGGATTATAATCAGGACTATTGGAAAGACAAAGAAGGATCTCCTCTTAAAAGCGGATACATTTCTTTACAAAGTGAAAGTCACCCCGTAGAATTTAAAAACATTGAAATTTTAGAGCTGTAGAATGAAACTGAAATCTTATTTAAAATTAACCAGTATCGTAGCTGGTACCATCTTTTATACAACAGGGCATGCGCAAAATTTTGACAGCTATACTCAGGCTATTGATGGGGAAAACTTTTCCATTGAAATGATTGCTGTTGAAGGTGGTGATTTTAAAATGGGTGCTTCCGAAAGTGACACTTCCAGAAAGGATGATGAAAAACCCCAACATGATGTTACTGTGGATGGTTTTTGGATGGGCAAATATGAAATCACCTGGGAACAATATGATGCTTTTGTTTTTGGTGAATTCGGGCCTGAAAAGTTTAAGGGCACCGATGAGTTGAAAACATTAGGAATCGATGCCGTATCCGGTGCAACCCCTCCATATGTTGATATGAGTTTTAATATGGGTAAAGGTGCGGCGCCAGCTGTTAATATGACCCAATATGCCGCCATTATGTATTGCAAGTGGCTCACGTCCAAAACGGGTGTGTTCTATCGATTACCAACGGAAGCCGAATGGGAATATGTTTGTAGAAAAGGAAAAACGGACGAAGGTGATCTTAAAAGCGTAGCTTGGTTTGATGATAACACGAATGATAAATATGAAAAAACCGGATCGAAGCATGCGAACAGTTTGGGAATTCACGACCTCCTTGGTAATGTTTCAGAATGGGTAATGGATCAATATGATACAGATTATTATAAATCATCTCCAAAAAACAACCCTTGGAATAAACCTTCGGAATTATACCCGAGAGTGGTTAGAGGAGGATCATGGAAGGATACCAAAGATAAATTATGCTGTACAGCAAGAGGACAATCCATACAAAAATGGAAACGTAGAGATCCTCAGATCCCGAAAAGTGATTGGTGGCATACCAATGCCCCGTTTGTTGGTTTTCGTGTTGTACGACCAAAAACTCAACCTTCAGCGGAAGACATAAAAACATATTGGCTTACGGCCATTGAAGATTACGGATTAAATTAAAAAGACTTAACACCATGGAACAAAAAAAGAACAATGTATCAAGACGCCACTTTGTAAAAGGCTCTTCGCTAGCAGCTGGAGGTATTTTACTTGCCCCCTCTCTGGTTACAGCAAGTACCACTTTTTCTAAAAAAGAAAAGAAATTAAAAATTGCAGTTGTTGGTTGTGGTGGCAGAGGTTCAGGAGCTGTAGTTCAAGCTTTAAAAGCAGACGACAACACGAAATTAGTAGCAATGGCAGATGCTTTTGAAGATAGATTAGAAGGTGCTTACGAAAGATTTACAAAAATATTTGGAAAAGATAGAATTAAGGTAAAAGCATCTCATAAATTTGTTGGATTTGGGTCTTACAAGAAAGCCATTGACGCTGCCGATGTTGTTATTTTAACAACACCTCCAGGTTTTAGACCACAACATTTTGAATACGCAGTTTCTCAAGGAAAACATGTGTTTATGGAGAAACCTGTAGCTACAGATGTAGCAGGCATCAAAAAAGTTTTAGAGGCAGCAAAAGTTGCGAAAGCAAAAAAATTAAATGTAGTGGTTGGTTTACAACGTCACTACCAACCAAGTTATGAAGCTACCTATAGCCGAATTAAAAATGGAGACATAGGAAATATAGTTTCTGGTCAAGTATACTGGAATAGTGCTGGTGTTTGGGTAAGACCTAGAGAGGCGTCACAAACAGAGATTGAATATCAAATGAGAAACTGGTATTATTTTAATTGGATTTGTGGTGATCATATTTTAGAACAACACATCCATAATATTGATGTTGCCAACTGGTTTATTGGAGATTACCCAATAAGTGCACAAGGCATGGGTGGGCGTGAAGTTAGAAAAGGAAAAGATCACGGACAAATCTTTGACCACCATTTTGTTGAATTCAAATATGCTAGTGGCGCTGTAATTAGTAGTCAGTGTAGACACCAAAAAGGGTGTATGAATAATGTTTCTGAAACGTTCCAAGGAACATTAGGAACTTCTTACACTGATGGCGGAAGTAATGCGCTACTAAAATCTTATGCAGGTAAGGAAATCTATAGACACAATAGTGAAAACGATTTAAACCCATACCAAATTGAGCACAATCGCTTGTTCAAATCAATTAGAAACGGTGAGGTCATTAATAATACGGAATATGGTGCAAAAAGTACGATGACAGCCATATTAGGTAGAATGGCAACGTATTCAGGAAAAATAGTAACTTGGGATGAAGCTATGGCAACTGACTTAAAACTGGTTCCAGATGAAGATACTTTAACTTGGGATTCTGTAGCCCCGGTTAATAGGGACGCAAATGGAAATTATCCAATTCCTGTACCTGGGTTTACTAAATTTTCATAATTAAGGTTGCTAATTAAAACACTATAATATGAAAAGAAGATCATTCATTAAAAAAGGAGCCGCCGCAGCTTCATTTGTATCAGTTGGATTACATGGAATGAATGCGCTAAACAATCACGAAAAAAAAGAATTTATGAGCAAACATCATTTTAATTTAAAATACGCACCACATTTTGGCATGTTTAAAAACCATGCTGGTAGCGACTTAATAGACCAATTAAACTTTATGGCAGATGAAGGGTTTACTGCCTTTGAAGATAATGGCATGATGAAAAGAGATGTTTCCATGCAAAACAAAATAAGCGAAACACTGGCAAAGCGCAACATGACCATGGGTGTTTTTGTTGTTGACAAAGGTGGAAATATGGCAAATACACTCGCGGCAGGTAAAAAAGAACACGTAGATATTTTCTTAGACGGCTGCAAAAGAGCCGTTGAAGTCGCAAAACGTGTCAATGCAAAATGGATGACCGTTGTTCCTGGTGGTTACCAAAGAAATTTACCTATTGGCGTTCAGGATGCTAATGTTATAGAAGCCTTACGAAGAGGTGCTGAAATTTTTGAACCACACGGCCTAACTATGGTTTTAGAACCACTATCAGATTCACCGGATCTCTATTTACAAAGATCCGATCAGACCTATATGATTTGTAAAGCCGTAAACAGTCCGGCTTGTAAAATTTTGTACGACATATACCATCTTCAAAAAACGGAAGGCCATATTATTAGAAATATTGATCTTACCTGGGATGAAATTGCTTATTTCCAGATAGGAGATAACCCCGGAAGAAAAGAGCCTACCACCGGAGAAATTAATTACAAAAACATTTTCAAACACATTTACGACAAAGGGTTTACGGGAGTTTTAGGCATGGAACACGGCAATGCCGGAAAAGGAAAAAAAGGAGAAACAGCGGTCATTGATGCCTATAAAACATCTGATGCTTTTTTATAATAATTAACCCTGATTAAAGACCATCGGCAGTACCTTTATGATTTAGTCCTTTTAGAATAACAAGAGAGAAAACGCGCTGAAATTTCGGTGCGTTAGCTCCGCAATATCGAACAGGTTTTTTAAGTATAAATTCATCAATTTTATAGTGTGTTCTGCCCATAAAATCTTAAAAAATAACTAATTTTACCAGAGTAACTAAGGGGATCATTTTTAATGTGGTTTCATCATATAAATTTCGATCTTCCGAAAGTGAAAAAATAATTTAAATATTAAACACAAGTGCAGCTATCAAGAAAAGTAGTTAATATTATTTTGTTTATCGTCTTTCTGCTATTTGCCATGGTTCAGTTAAATGATCCGGACGGTATTCTTTGGTTCTTTGTTTATGCCATAGTTGGAGCGATATGCTTATATTCAAATTTCAAGACCATTCCTAAAAGCATACTTATTATAGTTATTATTTTATTATTGGGATATGCCGGTTTTCATTTTTCGTTGTTTATGGATTATTTACAAACGGAGAACAAGGAAGAGATTTTTGGAGAAATGGTTTATGAAAAACCCTATTTGGAGGGCTCAAGAGAATTTCTCGGACTTTTAATGGCTGCTTTGGGTGTTTTTTATCAACTAAGAAAACCTAAAACAATTGAACAATGATTTTTAAAAATTGGCACTTCAGTATATAGATTTATGGTTTCAAAACAACAACAAAAGGAATTTATAACACTTGTCAGCACTAAACTCACGAGTAAAGAATTAGTGTGGGTTTCAACTAAAACTGCTATAGTATCAGATATAGAGACCAGTCATAAATTCAAGGTGTTTTTTAGTCTTGTTGCGCGTTTTATTTCATCAGATAATCCATCATGGGATAAAAATGAAACCGAAACGATGGAAGCTATCTATCCCGGTTTTAGTAAATCGATATGGAGCAAGCAGGATTTGGTACGGGCATGTTTAATGATCGCTTTAGACCCTGGCATCAATAAACCTCTGCTTTTATCGTTTTTCGAAATTGCTGAAATGAAAGAACAGGTAGCCTTATATAAAGGCTTATATCTGTTAGAAAATGCATCATCTTTCAGGAATCAAGTAGCCGAAGGCATTCGTACTAATATGGTTAATGTATTTGATGCCATTGCTTCCGGGAACCCATACCCAAAAACTTACTTGGATGAAGATGCATGGAATCAGCTTATTTTAAAATCCTTTTTCATGGATAGAAAACTCTATCTTATTCAGTATGTCGATCAAGGGAAGAATGAAAATTTGGCTAATATGCTTCAGGATTACGTTAAAGAACGTTGGGCAGCAGGCCGGCAGGTATCGCTTGAAATATGGCGTATGATTAACGGTTACCTGAGAGAAGATATTAAAGCCCTATTTTCAAAAAGAACATTTGAAGGCAAAGAAAATGAAGTTGTTACAAAACTTTTACAACAAAACAATGAGCCCATACCTGCTGAATTCTGGGACGGAATGGCAAGCACAAATTAAAAGAAAAATAGTATGAATTATATAGACCCACATATTCACATGGTTTCAAGAACCACAGACGACTACGAAAACATGAGAGCTGCTGGCGTAGTTGCAGTTATCGAACCTGCATTTTGGTTCGGACAAGCCCGAACTAACGTAGGCTCTTTCAAAGATTATTTTAGCACGCTTGTGGGTTGGGAACGCTTTAGAGCGTCTCAATTTGGCATTAAACACTATTGTACTATAGGATTAAATTCTAAAGAAGCTAACAATGAAGCATTAGCTGAACAAGTTATTGAAATCCTTCCGGAGTTTTTAGCTAAAGAAGGTGTAGTTGCTGTTGGTGAAATAGGATATGATGACCAGACAGACGCTGAAGACAAATACTTTAGACAACAATTAGAGCTGGCAAAAGACTTCGATTTACCGGTGATGATACATACACCACATCGCGATAAAAAGAATGGTACGCTTAGAACCATGGATGTTATAGAAGAACATGGTATTGATCCCAATAGTGTGGTTATTGACCATAACAATGAAGAAACCGTCAAATGGGTCAGAGATCGCGGTTACTGGGCGGCCTTTACCATCTATCCTAAAACAAAAATGAGTAAAATGCGTATGGTGGATATCGCTAAACAATATGGTTCTGAAAAAATTATTGTAGACAGTTCTGCCGATTGGGGTGTAAGTGACCCATTGTCGGTTCCAAAAACTGCCGCCTTAATGCGAGAACATGGTATTCCTGAAAAAGACATCCATCTCACATGCTATCAAAATGCTTTAACGGTTTATGGGCAAAGCGGGCAATTTAATGAGTCCGATTGGATCAACGAAACCATTATTGATCAGGCCGATCTTCTTGGTGGAAACTCTGTTTTAAGAGGTCAGGAAGCCAAAAAAATAAGTTTTAAAGGGACTCAAAAAGAAGATTGATATGAAATGGTTCGCCATGTTGCTTATCATGCGACCTGCAAATATCGTTACCGCCATTGCCGATGTTATCGCTGGTATTGCTATTGTTGGCTATTTATCTTCAGAAGTTTTAAACGCGCATAACATTTTTCAGATCATTTTATTGAGTATCGCTACAGCAGGTTTATATGGAGGCGGTATCGTTTTCAACGATATTTTTGACATTGAACAGGACAGAATAAATCGCCCCGAACGCGTAATCCCTTCAGGAAAACTGAGTATAAAACAAGCTAAATATCTGGGAATTACCCTTTTCATTATCGCGATAGTTTGTGCTTTCTGCGTTTCTATATTTAGTGGATATATTGCCTTGGCTATAATGATTTCTGCCCTACTCTATGATAAATACGGTAAACATCACCCATTTTTAGGCCCTATTAATATGGGGCTGTGCAGAGGTCTTAATCTGATTTTGGGAATGAGCATCGCTTCCGGATTGGAACCTAAGTATTATGCTATTGGTATCTTACCCATCATCTTTATCTCCGCAATAACTTTAACAGCACAAAAAGAAACAAAGGGTAAAAACAAGTTAGCCATAGGTTTTGCTATGTTACTAGATGCCAGTATTGTACTTGGTTTTTGGATCATAGCCCAGAACTTCGACTTTTCAATTAAAAGAACCTTTGTATTTCTACTTTTTTGGTACGGGATCAATGTCTTTGCCAAAGCCAATGCCATCATAAAAAACACCCCGAAACACATTATGAAAGCTGTTAAAATTGGAGTTCTGTCACTTATTCCTTTAAACGCCAGTTATGTGGCTGGATTTAGTTCTGTATTTATAGCTGTATTAGTGCTTTGTTTATTGCCAATTTCATTATTTTTATCAAAAAAATTCCCTGTCACCTAATTAATGAGTCAATCGAAGATCATAAAACAGTCATTTAAAGTAAGTTTTGACTTCAATCTTATTTTCACAAGTAAGCTATTTGAAACCAATAACAATATACTTGTGGATTTATTGAATAGTCCTTCAGTAACAAAAACTAAAGCGCTCGTCGTTGCAGATAAAGGTGTTACTAAAGCACACCCCCGGTTAAAGGAGACCATTGTTAATTACTTTAAACACCATAAGACATCATTAACATTGTGTGGTTCCATTTTGGAAATCCCGGGAGGTGAACAGGCTAAGAATAATGAATCTTTTATTACATCCATTCTGGAAAGCATTAATGATTTTGGAATCGATCGCCACTCCTATGTTATCGCTATTGGAGGAGGAGCTGCATTGGATGCTGTTGGTTATGCTGCCGCCATAGCCCATAGAGGCGTTCGACTAATAAGGGTACCTACCACCGTGTTATCACAAAATGATTCTGGAATTGGTGTTAAAAATGGTATTAATTATTTTGGGAAGAAAAATTTTGTCGGCAGTTTTGCAGTACCCTATGCCGTGATTAACGACGATACATTTTTATCGACGCTTCATGATCGTGATTGGCGTTCAGGAATTTCCGAAGCCATAAAAGTATCACTCATTAAAGATTATGAATTCTTTCAATGGATTGAAAATCACGTAGACACCTTAAACCATAGAGATAGAGACACCATGAATGAGCTCATTTACAGGTGCGCGGATCTGCATATGAAGCATATTCAGAATTCAGGAGACCCCTTTGAACAAGGATCGTCAAGACCTCTGGATTTCGGACATTGGGCAGCACACAAATTAGAGCAATTGTCCAACTATGAAGTAAGGCATGGTGAAGCCGTAGCTATTGGTATTGCTATTGATAGCACCTACTCTCACTTCAAAGGGTATTTAAGCAAATCTGAACTAAACCGTATTCTGGATTGCACAATCGCCCTTGGATTTAGTATCTCACATGATCGCATCAATGATACTGAAATCATTAACGGGTTGGAAGAATTCCGGGAGCATCTTGGAGGCCAACTGACTATCATGCTTCTCAAATCTTTGGGCACAGGTTTCGAAGTTCATGAGATGGATCGGTACACCGTCCTAAAATCTATTGCCTACCTTAGTGAATATCACAATAAAAAATTGGCCATCTGATGCGAATAAGAAGTTCTGCTCATCTTACGTACTGCACCAACATTCATCCGGGAGAAACCTGGGAAGAAGTGTTTGAAAGCTTAAAACAATACGCTGTAAACGTCAAAAACAGTATCGGCTCGAAAGGACCATTTGGTATAGGCTTGCGTTTATCTCAAAAAAGCGCAACAGTCTTACTTCAAAACAACCATCTTCAGGATTTTAAAATCTGGTTGGATCAAAACGGCCTTTATGTTTTTACTATGAATGGTTTCCCGTATGGAGATTTTCATAATACGGTGATCAAAGATCAGGTACACGCCCCCGATTGGACAACCAAAGATCGTGTGGATTACACCCATGATCTGATGACCATATTAGCCTATTTACTCCCGGAAGGGTTGGAAGGTGGTGTGTCGACCTCACCGTTATCTTATAAATATTGGTTTGATTCCCAAGAGGAAATCAATGAAACAACTCGAAAAACCAGTGATTCGTTAATTCAAATTGTCCTGCAACTTATAGACATAAAAAAAACAACAGGTAAATTATTGCATCTCGATTTAGAACCAGAACCCGATGGCTTTTTAGAAAATACTCAGGAGGTTATTGACTTCTATCAAAATTACCTGTTAAAAGATGGTGTTAACACCGTTCAAAAGGTGATTGATTGTTCTACTGAAGAAGCCAAAGGTCATATTTTAGATCACCTTCAGATATGTTACGATGTTTGTCATTTTGCATTAGCTTATGAGGCACCGGAATTCGTCATTTCAAGTTTACAAAATGAAGGTATCAACATTGGAAAAATTCAGATTAGTGCAGCTATTCAATGTCAAAAATCGGATACTGTTTCCATCGAAACCCAACAATCCTGTTTACGTCAATTTGATGAACCCACTTACTTACACCAATCTGTTGTTAGAATGAATGACGGGCGTTTGGTACACTTTTCAGATTTATTCGAAGGTATAGAACTTATGGAAAATCCTAACTTTGAAGAACTTAGAACCCATTTCCATGTTCCGATTTTTATTTCCGATTTTCAGGTTCTGGAATCTACTCAAAAAGACATTGTCGATGCCCTTAAACTCTGGAAAAAAGCGCCTTACAGCAAGCACCTGGAAGTAGAAACCTATACCTGGTCCATCCTTCCCGAACATCTGCAAACCGATATCACCAATTCTATCGCAAGAGAACTGGAGTGGACCTTAAAACAACTTTCAAATTAAGGTTATGAATCAAACTGCTGTTATTAATATCGTTGGCTTATCAAGTACTTTATTAAAACACAAAGACCTGTTTTTAACACAATGGATTGAAAAAAAACAGGTATCAAAAATAAAACCGGTGTTACCCGCAGTGACTTGTGCTGCGCAATCCACCTACCTTACCGGCAAATGGCCAAACGAACACGGCATTGTTGCCAACGGCTGGTATTTTAAAGACGAATGTGAAGTCAAACTTTGGCGACAATCTAACCATCTGGTGCAAGCACCCAAAATTTGGGACATCGCCAAATCTAAGGATTCAAATTTTACATGCTCCAATATGTTTTGGTGGTATAATATGTATTCGAATGCCGATTTTAATGTCACCCCACGTCCGCAATACCGGGCCGACGGACAAAAAAAACCAGATTGTTATTCCAAACCCGAAGGGCTTAGAGATCGTTTACAAGCCGAACTAGGTACCTTTCCGCTCTTTAATTTTTGGGGGCCGAATACCAGTATCAAATCAACCAAATGGATTGCTGATGCTTCTAAATTAGTTCACAATTGGCATGAACCTACCCTGCAACTTGTCTATCTGCCTCATTTGGATTATGTGTTGCAAAAACACAACGACGAGCAGGTCATTCTAAAAGATCTAAAAGAACTGGATGCGGTTTGCAAAGACCTCATTACGTTCTACGAATCCAAGAATGCTAAGGTCATTCTGTTATCAGAATATGGCATCACTCCGGTAAAAGGCCCCATTCATATTAATCGCCTTTTAAGAAAAGAAGGATACCTTAAACTTAGGGAAGAAAACGGATTGGAGCTATTGGATACCGGTGAATGTGATGCCTTTGCCATGGCCGACCATCAAATAGCACACGTCTACATTAAGAACAAAAGCAAGCTTCAGGAAATCAAAGCATTACTTGAAAAGGTTCCGGAAATCGATTTGGTTTTAGATGCTGAAAGTCAAAAAGATTATCATTTGAATCATGAGCGTTCCGGGGACTTAGTCGTGGTGGCCAAACCGGAATATTGGTTTACCTACTATTATTGGCTGGATGATAGTAAAGCACCCGATTTTGCCCGTATGGTCGATATTCATAAAAAGCCCGGATACGATCCTATTGAACTATTTACCGACCCGAAGAAAAAATTCATGCTCGGCCGTATTGTGTTTAAATTACTGAAGAAGAAACTTGGTTTTAGAACCTTACTGAATGTGATTCCGTTAGATGCCAGTTTAGTCAAAGGTTCTCATGGTGCTGTTAATATTGATGAAGCGTACTACCCCGTTTTCATTAATGACGATGCGTCATCAAGATCAGAACTTATCAATGCAAATAAGGTTTGTCAACATATATTGAGCACCATATTTAGCAATAATCTTGTATAAGAGTCCAGATCAGATGTCACTTCGAGTGATTTTGAGGCACGAAAAATTGTATCGAGAAGCTTGTTTGAAAACAAATATATTTTCAACTCAAAAAGCTTCTCGATACGTCACGCTTTGGCGCGACACTCGAAGTGACATCCAAACTCCTAAACAAGATTCACCTTCATTTATATAAATCACTATTTTCTTAAATTTAACTGGCGGGTACCGACTGAAACATTTCGAATAACGCTTTCAGCATAAAAGAGACTAACAAACAGCTAAAATTCACTATTTTACACTCTAAACCTGCAAGACTATCGATGGCAGGCAAACCGTACGTTTTTTTTCATTGAAATAATTTAAACAGCGATCCCGTTAAAAATATTTAGTTTAGACCTTGCATTCAGTCGTAGTATGCTACAAAACCAACTCACATCAGAAAACTACTAAACATGTATAAAAAAACAACCTTCAAACCATTTCTTTTAGCGCTTACTCTGGTATTGTCGCTGGTAAGCTGTAAAAAAGAAAGTTCCTCAACATCAACTAAGGAAAATATCAAAGTATTTCGGTCGGTTTTAGATAAAATACCGCGTATGGCGACCGCTGCCCTGGATGACAATATGTGGGTGGCCTACAACACACAAAACGCCACATTATACAAAGCCTGGAAAGGTGGTGTTAATTTTGATGGTGCTGTTTACACAACCAAACATGGACCACAACCAACCAGCTTAGGATATGCATATTATTCGCATAACGAGGCTTGGGTGTTACTAAAGAATGGATCAGAAATCAGTCCGAGCATTCAATACAAGGGTCACAGATTCGAAAACGGACATCCCACGTTTAAGTTTGAACTAAAAACGCCTGAAGACCAAACTATAACCATCAACGAAACACCAAACTATAAAGTCAAAGGGAATAAAAACGGTTTGGAAAGGCTGTTTGAAGCTTCTAATGACACTGATTATGAGGTGGCTTTAAAAACCGTGATCTCCTCGTTGGAATCTGAGGACGACTTTTCTACAAATGGTAAGTTTTTCAAAAAGAACGAAGTAACCATCGATTTTGATAGCGGCCAGGTCACCGAAATTGAAGGCTTTCTAATATTAAACAACGGAGAAACTACTCTTACCACCTACTTCCATCCCGGGTTTGATCAAATTGACAAAAACAACAATGAACTGGCCTTGGCTGAAAGTTCTAAAAAACTGCCGCCCGGAGCTAAACTAATCAACAATAGCGACTGTATTGCTTGCCATAATGAAACTGTGAAAACCGTGGGACCTTCCTACCTGAGCATCGCAGAAAAATATCCTAATAACGATGCCACGGTGAATCAGCTATCAGAAAAAATCAAACTAGGTGGTCAAGGTGTTTGGGGTGAAGTGCCTATGACACCACACCCGGATCTGCCGGATGCCGATATCAACGAGATGGTACGCTACATCCTATCTCTAAACAAGAATGAACCTAAAGAAGAAAAAAAACCAACACATCCTGAAAAATATAGCTTAAACATCCCTTCGTCACCGCTTAAGTTTGAAGACGACGTAGCACCTGCATCAGGAACAGGTTTTGTTGCCAATTTGTTCTTAACCAATCTGGAAACCAGGGAATCTAATTTTTCCAAGACCGCCATCACTGACAAAATTCATGTATTGGATGCCCCGGGTTTTGGAAAGGAAGAAACCAATATCAAAATCGTTTTTAGATCTCAGATCACTATCGATAAGGAAGATAGTTATGATTTCAGACTCATCAGTGACGACGGTTCCTACCTGTTTATTGATGACCAAATGATCATTGACAATGGCGGCAATCACGCCTTTAAAGCGGTAGATGGCGAAATGTATCTTAAAAAAGGGACGCATGAACTACGGGTTGAATTTGAACAAGGTGGGGGTCAGGCGGCCTTGTCATTCCAATGGTTCAATAAAAAAACCAAAGCCTTTGAGCTGGTTCCTACTGAAAAACTACACTTTAATAAAACACATTTTACCAAAACCAAACCTTATAAACCCGTTGTTGAGGAGAAAAAGATTGTTGGTACGCCCGGAGATCAAATTCCGCTTAACAGTGTACATCCATCATTCTCCATTTATCAAGCCAGGCCGGATGACTTTAAGCCGAAAGTTGGCGGTATGGACTTTCTGGATGATGACACCATTGCCTTAAGCACCTGGGACCCCGATGGCTCAGTCTACTTAATTAAAAACTATAAAGCAGAAAACCCCGAAGACATTACCGTGAAACGCATTGCCAAAGGGCTAGCAGAACCCTTAGGTTTAAAAGTGGTTGACGGTGATATTTACGTCCTTCAAAAGCAAGAATTGACGAAGTTGATTGATCATGACGGCGATGAGTTGGTCGATGAATACGAAACGGTTAGTAACGGCTGGAAAGTATCAGCCAATTTCCATGAATTCGCCTTCGGATTGATTTATAAAGACGGCCATTTCTATGCCACCTTAGCCACCGCCATCCTACCCGGAGGTGCCAGTGCGAATCCACAAATCCCGGATCGCGGGAAAGTGGTTAAAATCAGTATCGAAGACGGTTCTACAGAATTTGAAGCCATTGGTTTAAGAACACCAAACGGGATTGGTTTTAATGTAGACAAAGAAATATTTGTAGCCGATAATCAAGGGGATTGGTTGCCCTCGTCAAAGATCGTACACATCCAAAAAGGTGAGTTCTATGGTTCGCATTCGGTGGACCCGATAGGCACTAAAGATTTAAAAGAGAAATTACCCGTGGTATGGTTACCACAAGACGAAATTGGTAACTCGCCAAGTACACCAACCTATTTAAATATTGGGCCATACAAAGATCAATTAATTCACGGAGAAGTGACACATGGTGGTATTAAACGTGTGGCTTATGAAAAGGTTGAAGGTCAGCTACAAGGTGCTTTGTTCCGATTTACTCAGGGTATCGAATCGGGAGTTAATCGTATTGCCTGGGCGCCGGATGGTTCGCTCTTAGTTGGTGGTATTGGTGTTTCCGGAAACTGGCAACACTACGGAAAATTACCTTATGGCTTACAACGCTTAAAATACAATGGGAATTCTACCTTTGAAATGCTTAAGATCAACGCACAACCGAATGGTTTTGATATTGAGTTTACAGAACCGATTTCTGAAGGTCACCAATTAACAACCAAAGATATTGAACTCCAGCAATGGTATTACAAACCCACCATCGAATACGGTGGGCCTAAACTTGGTTTGGAAGCTTTAAACATTGAAAAACTAAGCCTTTCCGAAGATCGTAAAATGGTAAGTCTAGTCATCCCGGATTTAAAGGAAAATCATGTGGTGTATTTTCGTTTGAATAAGGCATTAAAGAGTGGTTCTGATAAAAGCCTTTGGTCGACCGAGGCCTGGTATACTTTGAATCGGATTCCTAAATAGGCATTCTTTTGATATGAGTTTTAAAAACCTGATTAATGTTTACTTTTCGGGTTTTTTTGTTTTAATAGTGTCCCGTCCTGAAATAGCGATACACTAAAACCTTAGTGTAATGAAAACATCAACAAATTCAGGGTATGTAAAAC
>CANLXL010000012.1 GCA_947495125.1 uncultured Flaviramulus sp. | reverse complement strand
TATACGAATTTAATTTCAAAAAAACAAACATAAAACACTAATAATCAAGTAAATAAAGCCTTAACTTAATGACATTGAGCGCTCGACTGTGTCGGGTGCCGTATTGAGTAAGAAAATAAATAAAAGCTATTTTAAAAAATTAAGGTAGCTTTTGTATTTTAGAGATGATCTAGTAGAAAAATATTATGGGCACTCGTTGCAAACGAGCGCTAGCGGGGCTCTGTCAATATATATAAAACGAATAAAACCATGAAACTAAGATTTATAATTATTGTTATCCTTCTTTTAGGATGTAAGTCTACTAAAATAGTAGAGCCTAATTTAAATGACACTATTGTCTATATATTTCCTCCTAAAGTTGAAAATGCCCTAAAAGAATATTTATCTGATAAGGATAGCAATAGTATTTGTATGGAATTAAGGAAAGATGAAGATTCGTTTAGTCTTTACATTAATGATTCTGATATTTTTTGGAAAAGTAGAACAAATAGAAAGGCAGTTATTGACAAGAAATTTTACCCGCTAATATTTGGGTTTGATTCTACTTTTGGTTCTGCAGAAGATGCGGAAATAGTTTTAAATCGTTTAAAACATGAATCTAAAAATAATCCCTTTACCAGAAAAGAATTAATTAATATTTACGATAATGTCTTTATGGTCAAGTTTAAAGAAAATGGTGAGATATTACACAAAGGGAGTAGCTGGTGAACATAAGTCATTCAGCAAATTAACAGTTTAAAATGAAGAAAACCTCCAGCTGGTCCTTGTCTCTTCCTAAAAAAAGTTTACATATTTACACTCCGTCAAAAGCTATTCCAAGAAATTAGAGTAGCTTTTGCATTTAGTAGCTACCACGAATTAGAATTTATAACAAATACATTGAAAAATTTACTTATAAGTAAAACAGTATTTAACAGTAGTTAAATTTTGGACTCCATAGTTCTCAGAACCGAAAACCAAAATGTATAATTTTATCTACAGTCTACAGTCTACAGTCTACATTCTACATTCTACAGTCTACGGAATTTGTGATTTATTTCAACCAATCTTATCATGCACCTTCGTATGCTTCCCACCATTCCAAAGCGTTAAAATATCCGTAGCCACATGAGCCCCGCTACCCGAAGCTATGGCAAACTGACTTCGCCACCCCGCCAAAGTACCCGCAACATATAAGTTGTCGTCAATACAATGATTCGTATTCTTTAGCCAGATACGCTCCTTTTCAATAGCCGCCCTTGGGTGTGGTTCAATGTAGGGCTCCAAGCCTTTAATGTTTAATAAATTGGTATAACCTACGGCAATAACCACGAGCTTTGCGATGTATGTTTTTTTATTAGTTTCAATGTCAAACCCCGCTGTTGTTTTTGAGATGGCACAAACCTTTTCATTGTTAATTTGCTCCACATGCGGATATAGTGTAGCTAACTGTTCTTTGCCACTTTCCAATATAGAAGCTCCCGTGGTTCCCGGAGCTAAGCCCAACACATTATTAAACAATGCGTTTTGCAAATGCGATGTTTTTTGATGGGTTATAATCCCAATACGTTTGTTTGTTGCAAAAGGCTTATTTTGCGCAGAACCCAATACCAAAGCACAGGACAAACCTGCGGCACCACCACCAATGATCAGAGCATCGAATACCATCTACTTACTGTTTTTTACTTTCTGTTCTATCCGTTTAGACGTTCTAAGAATAAGCATTAAAACAATAACACACAGAGCTGCGACTATGGTAATTAAGGCAATTATGCTTTCCCCTTCAAAAGGATGACTAAAATCTACTTTGGTCATATTAAATAGTAAAAGTCCGGTGGCGGCGAAAATTAAAAATAGGATAAAATATTTCATATGTATTGTTTTTAATTGGTCAGCGGCATCCATGTAATCATTTTCCTGGTGTCAAGTTTTAGATATGGATGTTTCATAAGTCAAATCTAAATAAATAATACTTTAATATTTTGAGCAAAAAGTTTTACGGCAATGGCCAAAAGGATCACCCCAAATATCTTTCTTATAATATTGATACCGTTTTGCCCTAAAAACCGCTCAATTCTTGCCGAGGTTTTTAAAACAATATAAATAAAAAGAACATTCAATACGATGGCGATGATAATATTCTCGACTTGAAATTCAGCCCTTAAAGAGAGTAAGGTTGTTAAACTCCCGGGGCCGGCAATCAAAGGAAATGCCAGTGGAAATACCGAGGCGGTCATCGCATTGTTTTCCTCTTGTTTATATAAGGTAATACCCAGGATCATTTCCAAGGCAATAAAGAATAAAATAAAAGCACCCGCCACAGCAAACGAATTCACATCAATACCAATAATGTTTAAAATACTTTTACCTAAAAACAGGAATAATACCATGATAACGCCGGCAATAATAGACGCTTTTTCACTCTGGATATGCCCCACTTTTTTACGCAAATCGATAACGATAGGAATATTTCCGATAATATCTATAACCGCAAAAAGCACCATAAACGCGGTAAATATTTCTTTAAAATTAAGTTGCATGATGTTCAGATTTTATATCACCGCAAAGGTCTGTATTAATTATTAAATAACAAGACAGAATAAATCTAAAGTTTGTCTATTTTTGCGGTTCAGACACTAGCCATAAGATAATTAATGATATGTTTCAAATTGGGAAAACCATTGTTTCCGAAGATATTATAGAGAAAGATTTTATGTGTAATCTTTCAGCCTGTAAAGGGGCATGCTGTATTGATGGTGATGCCGGAGCACCGTTGGAGGAAGACGAAGCAAAAATTTTGGAAGATATCTATCCGAAAGTAAAGCCCTTTTTAAGACAGGAAGGTATTGAAGTCATTGAATCTCAAGGCACCTATATCACTACTGAAGATGGCGAATTGGAAACTCCGTTGATTAATGGTGCAGATTGCGCTTATGTTATTTTTGATGACAAGCAAGTGGCACTTTGTGCTATCGAGGAAGCCTATAATCAGGGCGAGATATCTTGGAAGAAGCCGGTATCATGTCATTTGTATCCGGTAAGAGTTAAAGATTACAGTGAATTTTCAGCAGTGAATTACCATCAATGGCAAATTTGCGACGATGCCTGTACTTTGGGTAAAGAACTGCAAATACCCATTTATAAATTCGTAAAAGAGGCCCTAATTCGAAAATTTGGGGAAGATTGGTATATGGAATTGGAAAAAGTGGCTAAGTCCTGAAAATTACTTTCAAATATTTTTTTGTATCCATAAAAAGTATTTTTTTCTTTGACATTCCTCAAATTTTAGAACCCTATATTCCATGGGGCTTTAGCGATTTTTTGAAAACATAATTCATTGAAAACCAATGCATTGAAAATGAATAGGAAAAATCAACCAAACCTATAAAACCAGAGATTTTGTTAAAAACTTGTTGACAATGTTTATAACTATGCCTTTCATTTATGGCTACATTTTCCAATCTTTGTTAACCCGAAATCAAAGCAAATTTTCGTCAAATTTTTATAAAAAAACCAGAAACCAATGTCGCAGGCTATAGAACCTATTTTGCAAGAAAATAAAGATCGTTTTGTTATTTTTCCTATTCAACATCATGATATCTGGGAATGGTATAAAAAGCAAGAAGCAAGTATTTGGACTGCGGAAGAAATCGATTTACACCAGGATCTTAATGATTGGAATAATAAATTAAGTGATGACGAACGTTATTTTATCAAACATGTTTTAGCATTTTTTGCAGCCAGTGATGGTATTGTAAACGAAAATTTAGCTGAAAATTTTGTATCGGAAGTGCAATACTCAGAAGCTAAGTTCTTTTATGGTTTTCAAATTATGATGGAGAACATTCATTCTGAAGTGTATTCATTATTAATAGACACTTATGTTAAAGATGATGCCGAAAAAGATGAGCTTTTTAGAGCCATAGAAGTGTTTCCGGCTATTAAAGAAAAAGCAGATTGGGCACTAAAATGGATAGATTCACCAAGTTTTGCAGAGCGTTTAATTGCTTTTGCAGCTGTTGAAGGGATCTTTTTCTCAGGAAGTTTCTGCTCTATTTTCTGGCTTAAAAAACGTGGCTTATTACCAGGGTTAACATTCTCTAACGAACTTATTTCAAGAGACGAAGGGTTACATTGTGATTTTGCGGTGCATTTACATCAAAACCATATTGTAAACAAAGTGCCTAAAGAAAGAATTACAGCCATACTTACAAATGCTTTAGATATTGAGCGTATGTTTATTACCGAATCACTTCCTGTAAGTTTAATAGGGATGAATGCGAAATTAATGACCCAATATTTAGAATTTGTAACCGATAGATTGTTAACAGAATTTGGCTGTGATAAGGTGTACAATTCAACAAATCCATTCGATTTTATGGATATGATTTCCTTGCAAGGGAAAACAAACTTCTTTGAGAAACGTGTATCTGAATATCAAAAAGCAGGGGTTCTTAATAAAGAAGAGGATAAGGATAAATTCAGTTTTGATGCTGATTTTTAATTAAAAACAAAACAACGCTCAAAGTGTTTTTGAGAATCTAAAATTAAGTGTCATTCCCGTGAGGATGGGAACCTTAATTAATACCATTGAATATATAGTGAACGAAAATAGTTCGTTATTTCTGAAAATTGAATAACAGTATTTGAGTTTATCAAAACAACCAAAACCGAATAAATTTGATCTAATTAACCATTAGCATTAAAATTTATAATAACTAATTAACCATTTTTCTGAAGGGGTATCAGAGAAACTAAAAAAAACGTGTAAAAGTATGTATGTAGTAAAAAGAGATGGCAGAAAAGAACAAATAATGTTCGACAAGATCACCGCCAGAGTGCGGAAATTATGTTATGGATTAAACGAATTAGTAGATCCGTTAAAAGTAGCAATGCGTGTTATAGAAGGTCTATACGATGGTGTTACTACGAGCGAACTTGATAATCTTGCTGCTGAAGTTGCTGCAACTATGACGACGGCACACCCGGATTATGCCCGTTTAGCCGCCAGAATTTCGGTTTCTAATTTACACAAAAACACAAAGAAAACATTTAGTGAGGTAATGCACGACCTTTACACCTATGTTAACCCAAGAACAGCTAAGGATGCACCACTGTTATCAGATGAAGTGTATCAGGTAATAAAAGACAATAAAGACCGGTTAGATTCTACCATTATATATAACCGTGATTTTGGTTACGATTATTTCGGATTTAAAACTCTGGAACGCTCGTATCTTTTAAAATTGAATGGTGTTATTGCAGAACGTCCACAGCATATGTTAATGCGTGTTTCAATTGGTATTCACCTTAACGATTTAGATGCAGCTATTGAAACCTACGAGTTGATGTCTAAAAAATACTTTACACACGCTACCCCAACACTATTTAATTCAGGCACACCAAAACCTCAAATGTCATCTTGTTTTCTTTTAACTATGAAAGATGATAGTATTGATGGGATTTACGATACTTTAAAGCAAACCGCTAAAATCTCCCAGTCGGCTGGAGGTATTGGATTAGCCATTCATAATATTCGTGCAACAGGAAGTTATATTGCTGGAACAAACGGAACCAGTAATGGTATAGTCCCTATGTTACAGGTGTATAACGACACGGCACGTTATGTAGATCAAGGCGGCGGAAAACGTAAAGGAAGCTTTGCTATTTATTTGGAAACCTGGCATGCCGATATTTTTGATTTTCTTGAATTAAAGAAAAACCATGGTAAGGAAGAAATGCGTGCACGTGATTTGTTTTATGCCATGTGGACGTCCGATTTATTTATGAAACGCGTACAGGAAGATGGCCCATGGACCCTAATGTGTCCTAACGAATGCCCGGGATTAGATGAAGTACATAGCGAAGCATTTGAAAAATTATACACCAAATATGAAGAAGAAGGTAAAGGCCGAAAAACCATAAAAGCACGTGAACTTTGGGAGAAAATATTAGAATCTCAAATTGAAACCGGCACCCCGTATATGCTGTATAAAGATGCGGCTAATCGTAAGTCGAATCAACAAAACTTAGGGACTATCCGTTCATCAAACTTATGTACAGAGATTTTAGAATACACTTCTCCGGATGAGGTTGCTGTATGTAACTTGGCCTCAATTGCCCTACCAATGTTTGTAAAGAATGGTGAGTTCGATCATAAAGAGCTTTTCCGCATTACAAAACGTGTTACTAAGAATTTAAACAGAGTTATCGATAGAAATTACTACCCCGTAAAAGAAGCCGAAAATTCCAATATGCGTCATCGCCCAATTGGTTTAGGCGTTCAGGGATTAGCAGATACGTTTATCCAATTGCGTTTACCATTTACAAGTGATGAAGCTAAAAAATTAAACCAGGAGATTTTTGAAACCCTTTATTTTGCAGCAGTTACTGCCAGTATGGAAGAAGCAAAAGCAGATGGGCCTTATCAAACTTATGAAGGATCACCGATTAGTAAAGGTGATTTCCAACATAACCTATGGAACTTAAAAGACGAAGAATTAAGTGGTCGATGGGATTGGGCTAAACTACGTAAGCAAGTCTTAAAAAATGGTGTGCGTAACTCTTTATTAGTAGCGCCAATGCCAACAGCGTCAACCTCGCAAATTCTTGGAAATAACGAGTGTTTCGAGCCTTATACTTCTAACATTTATACACGTCGTGTACTATCCGGAGAGTTTATTGTAGTAAACAAACACCTATTAGAGGACTTGGTTGAGTTAGGTCTTTGGAACGAAGGATTGAAGCAAGATATTATGCGAGCTAACGGATCTATCCAACATATCGATATTATTCCACAGGACATTAAGGAGCTGTATAAAACCGTATGGGAATTAAGTATGAAAGATATTATAGATATGTCTCGCCAGAGAGGCTATTTTATAGATCAGTCACAATCTCTAAACCTGTTCTTAGAAGGCGCCACTATGGCCAAATTAACGTCCATGCACTTTTACGCCTGGAAAAGCGGCTTAAAAACAGGAATGTATTATTTACGTACTAAGAGTGCTGTTGATGCCATTAAGTTTACTTTAGATAAAACGAAAAAGGAAGAGCCTGTAGCTGAAACCGTTGAAGTTGATAAAAATGATGTGGTTGCACAACAGGAAGATGCGAAGAAAAAGAAATTGGCCGCACAAAATGCCGCTAAATTTGCAAAACAAAATACACCTGAGGTTGAACCTATGAGCCCCGAAGAAATGAAAGCGCTTATTGCACAATCTAAAGCCGGACAAGGTGATGATTGTTTAATGTGCGGATCATAAAAGAGTATTTGCAAAAGAATATTTAAGTGTTATTAAAAACCATCTCGAAAGAGATGGTTTTTGCATATAAGAACCATAGATAATTTTAGTACATTTAGCATGAGTTTGATTATTTAAAAACATTACGGTAGTATAGTCAAATGATGCTCAGTTCGAGTTAATCCCGATAAACATCGGGATTAGTATCGAGAACTATTTAGGAACAACGTCGCGACACCTACCTTATGGAAGGCAGGCATGTTCTCCTATCGTCGAAATTATTACAATAGTTGGATTTTTAGAAATATAACAAAAGAATATTGAGTCAAACCCATTGAAATCTTAGTTGTATCCATGGATAAGTTTTTAGAAGCAGCAATCGAAGAAGCCCGAAAAGGGCTAAAGCAAGGCGGTATTCCCATTGGTTCTGTTATCGTTTATAAAGGAGAGATCATAGGGCGAGGGCACAATAGAAGAATACAAGATGGAAGCGTGGTTTTGCATGGTGAAATGGATGCCTTTGAAAATGCAGGACGACTATCGGCAAACGTATATAAAGCATGCACTTTGTATACTACACTCTCGCCATGTTCTATGTGTTCCGGTGCCATTTTATTGTACGGAATCCCAAAAGTTGTTATTGGGGAACATAAAACCTTTCTTGGTGATGAGGCTTTGCTAAAATCCCGAGGTGTAGACGTTGAGGTCGTTCATAATGAAGAATGCATAACGCTCATGGAATCCTTTATTTCTGAAAACCCAAAATTATGGAACGAAGACATTGGAGAGTAATACTTTCAAACATTTAATTAATTTAAAAATCAACCTCTTTTTTACGAATGCCGACTCATAATCATAAACTTAAAGAAGTTGCACAGGTATTTTTTAAACTCGGTTGTTTTGCTTTTGGGGGTCCGGCAGCACATATTGCCATGATGGAAGAGGAAGTCGTGGTAAAACGAAAATGGATGACCCGCGAGTATTTTCTTGATATCATTGGAGCAACCAACTTAATTCCGGGACCAAACTCCACAGAAATAACCATGCATTGCGGCCATGAACGTGCCGGGAAGAAAGGTCTTTTTGTAGCTGGTCTTAGCTTTATTTTTCCGGCGATTATCATTACGGGGTTACTCGCATATTTATACGTGGAGTATGGTGCCTTACCCGAAGTGCAACCCTTTGTTTTTGGTATAAAACCGGCGGTACTCGCTATTATCGCTTCTGCGATACTTAAATTGGGTAAAAAAGCGATTAAAAGTACGGAGCTTGCCATTCTGGGAATTTTAGTATTGGTAGTTAGCTTATTAGGGGTTAATGAAGTACTGGCTTTATTAATGGCAGGTTTAGTGGGCATGTGCTACTTCTATGCTAAAGAGCGGATTCAAAATAAAACCTTAAGTTTTACACCTTTTCTGTTGTGCATTGGAATTAGTGAAACGCTGGTTAAGTTAAGCAGTTTAAAAGTGTTTTTGGTATTCTTAAAAGTGGGTGCCATTTTATATGGTAGCGGCTATGTCTTATTTGCTTATTTGGATGCCGAATTGGTGTCCAGAGGTTGGTTGACAAGAGCTGAACTTATCGACGCTATTGCCGTGGGACAGTTTACCCCCGGACCTGTATTGTCGACATCGACGTTTATAGGCTATCAGCTTTCCGGGTTTTCAGGTGCTATGGCCGCCTCGGTCGGGATTTTTTTACCCTCGTTTTTGTTTGTTCTAATATTCAACCGTTTTATTTCAAAAATGAGGCAATCTAAAATATTAAAACACTTTCTTGATGCGGTTAATGTTGCTGCTGTGGCGGTAATGCTGGCTGTTTTAATTGTCATGGGGATGGATACCCTCGTAGACTGGCCAGCCATTGTTATTGCATTATTTTGCACTTACCTTACGTTCGGAACAAAAATAGCGACCATGTGGATTATAGCTATTGGTGCAGTATTGGGGTATTTATTGTTGTTAATTTAAAATATCCGTCCCTAAATAGCCATCATCCTTATTATAATACCAGGCTCTGTTTTTTGGCATTTTAATATGGCCGATCGTGGTCATTTCAGTAAGTAAAATATACTCTCCACTCTTAGGTTTTAGGTTGCCTTCCGCATCGGTTTTATAAAACTGATAGATGTCCATGGCATAAGTCTCAGGATCAAAATAAAAGAACCATACATCCTTACCAACGGTTTTGTCATAAGTGACTTTTAAAACCAAATAATCCTTGCGTTTGAAGCTTTTTAACTGAACGGTCTCATCTATAATGGTACCGGGATCTTTAAGCTTCATAGGTAAGCCATATAAATAGGTGTAATAGTTTTTGTAAAGCACTGCTCTGTCACAACTTAAATTATGCCTTTTTAAAAGATCTTCATCAGGATTTTGATCTCCGTTTACGGTTATTGAACAGTTTTCTTTATCAATAGTGTATTCGGTAGTTAAGCTATCTTTTTTAGCCTTTACGTAAAAATAGTTATCCGGCAAATTGATGACGATGGTACTTTCCCGCTTGGAACTTTTAGGGGTTTCCATCGTCACTAAAAGGGTGTCACTGAATGATGACCAATGATTACCGGGATCGTGGTAAGTTATTGCTTTATTAAGAAGTTCGGTTCCTGTGAGGTTCTGGCTGAAGCTTGCTGATCCCATGAAAAGTAAACTTAGTAATAAAGTGATTTGTTTCATTGTTAGAAGTTGTCTTTAAACGATTCGTAAAACAAAATAGTTCTTTTTACCACGTTGTAGTAAAACAAACTTATCATTGATTAAATCCTTAGCTGTAATGCTATAATCGTCCGTGACCTTGGCTTTATTTACCGAAATGGAATTCTCTTTAAGGGCACGACGGGCTTCACCGTTGGATTTTAAAAAGCCTCCTTTTTCGGCTAAAGCTGAAATAATCCCCAAACCGTTTTCAATGTCTGATGGCGCTATTTCGGTCTGCGGAACACCGTCAAAAACGTCTAAAAAGGTTTGCTCGTTGAGCGCCTTCAGATCATCACCGGTGGATTTTCCGAAAAGAATAGCACTGGCTTTTATGGCATTATCTAAATCTTCTTTAGAGTGCACCATCGTGGTGATTTCTTCCGCCAATCGTTTTTGTAATAGTCTCAAATGTGGTGCTTCCTGATGCTCCCGCACCAAACTATGAATCGCGTCTTCTTCTAAAAACGTAAATATTTTAATGTATTTCTCAGCATCTTCATCACTTGAGTTTAACCAGTATTGATAAAACTTATAAGGCGATGTTCTGTTGGCATCCAACCAGACATTACCGCCTTCGGATTTCCCAAATTTAGAACCATCAGATTTTGTAATTAACGGACAGGTAATAGCAAAGCCTTTTCCACCGCCAATACGTCTGATTAATTCGGTTCCGGTCGTGATATTTCCCCACTGATCACTACCGCCCATTTGTATAGAACAATTGATGTCCTTGTATAAATGAAGAAAATCATAGCCCTGTACCAGTTGATAAGTGAACTCCGTAAAACTCATACCTTCAGAAGCTTCAGAAGAGATTCTGTTTTTAACGGAATCTTTAGCCATCATATAATTTACAGTGATGTGCTTGCCGACATCACGAATAAATTCAAGAAATGAAAAGTCTTTCATCCAATCGTAATTGTTCACCAAAACAGCGGCATTTTCAGTATTACTTTCAAAATCTAAAAAATGAGCCAGTTGATTTTTTATGGCATTTTGGTTATGGCGTAAGGTTTTTTCATCCAATAGATTACGCTCATTGGACTTCCCCGACGGGTCTCCGATCATTCCCGTGGCACCACCAACCAAAGCCACAGGCTTATGCCCGCAACGCTGATAATGTGCTAACAACATAATAGGAACCAAATTCCCGATGTGTAAAGAATCTGCCGTGGGATCAAACCCTACATAAGCGCTTCGCATCTTCTCCATTAAGTGCTCTTCTGCTCCCGGCATAACGGTATGAATCATGCCTCTCCATGTTAATTCTTCAACAAAATTCTTTATCATTCTTCAATAGTTTTAGTAAACAACGGCAAAGATAAAAATACGCATAGAATTACCGATATATTCGTAATAATTCTTTAACCTTTATAGATAAGACAAGTATTTTAACGCTATTTTTTTACTAGCAATTCTGCACCGACAGGATAATGATCGGAAAGATACCAGTTAGGGCGATTATTATATACTTTAGCACCGATAAGTCTATGGCCTAGTTCAGGGGAAATGAAAATGAAATCGATACGTTGCAGGCGTTTTACCAAATCTTCATCAGATTCGGCATTTATTTTACCCAAAATGCGCCCCGGAAAACTACCGCGCTCGTTTATACCTTTTGTGAATTTCTGACATGCATCTATTAACGGATGTGTCAGGAAATGAGAAATAACACTATAATCCAATGCGTCGTATGCCAGATTTCCGCTTTGTCCTTTGTTCGATTTGGATTGCCGCAATCGGTTCAACAAAACATCGGTCTTATAGAGATCGGCATCTATTGGTGAAAGCGCATTAAAATCTCCCATAACGATATAATTGGAATTATTTTGAGCCACACGAGCTATTTTTTTTAAAATAATGTCAGCCTCTTTTAACCTTTTCTTATAACTGGATGGTGAAAAATGAATGACAAATACGTCAAAACCCCCGGTCTTACAATGTAGGGCTCCATGGTGCATGCCTTCAAAAATTTTCTCCTTTACTTCTATGGGGTAAGTCGAGGTTAACCCTACAGAGTAACCTGTTTCTTTCAATAATACGGAATATTTGTGTCCCCAATGTTCAGCATCTTCTTTTAATTTTTCAGGCGTGTAATTAACTAACTCCTGTAATCCAACGATGGTTGGTTGCTCGTTACTTACCCAGTCTGTTAGTTCTGCCCGTCTTTTCTCATCTTTACCAAAATCATAACCATTCCAAATATTATAGGATAGTAGTTTTATCGTATTGTTATTTTCCTGACAGGCACCATAATAATACCCGATACAACAAATGAAAATAAAGAAGCGCTGATATTTTTTTTTCATGACATGACTATTAATTTCGTGAAATTAATGATTATTTTTTTTCAAAAAGGCACTTATTGCTCATAATAATTTCGTGGATTTTATTCGAAGCGGTTAAGTTAAATATTTATTACTTTAGTCGCATGATTTTAGTTACGGGAGGGACAGGCTTAGTTGGTTCGCATTTACTTTATAAACTTGTTAATAATGGCGAAAAGGTAAGGGCGATCTACAGGACTGAACGAAAACTTGATAATGTAAAACAGGTATTTTCCTGTTATACGGATGACTATAATCGAATCTTCGAATCTATTGATTGGGTACAAGCCGATATTTTGGATATTCCGTTATTGTCTGAAGCCTTTAAGGATGTGACTTATGTTTATCATTGTGCGGCTTTTGTGTCATTTGAACCCGATAAGTATCAGCTTTTAAGGCAAACCAATATTGAAGGAACTGCCAATGTGGTTAATCTTTGTATTTCTAACGCGATTAAAAAATTATGCTACGTAAGTTCTATTGCGACCCTAGGAAATGCAATTCATGGCGAACCTATTACCGAGGAAACGGAATGGAATGCAGAGGCAGACAATAGTGTTTATGCTATTACCAAATATGGTGCTGAAATGGAAGTGTGGCGGGCTACCCAGGAAGGTTTAGATGTCATTATTGTAAACCCCGGTGTTATTTTAGGAGGCGGTATCTGGCGTTTTGGAACCGGGAGCTTTTTTAAAAAAGCGCATAAAGGATTTCGATTTTATACCAGAGGAACCATAGGGTTAGTTTCTGTTGAGGATGTGGTTTCCATTATGATTGCTCTCGTAAATAGTGATATCAAAAATGAGCGTTTTATTCTTGTGGCCGAGACTTGGACGTATCGCAAGTTTTTACAAGCATTGGCCTTATCTGTAAAGATGAAATCGCCCCAAAAAGAAGCGCGTCCTTTAGTATTACAAATCGTCTGGAGATTGGACTGGTTAAAGCATAAACTTATGGGAAAACGTAGACAGCTAACCAGACATATCGTTTATTCATTATTTTCTGAAACAAGCTATAGCAGCGATAAAATTAAAAAGGCCATAGATTATAGATTTGAACCTATGGATGACGTTATTACTGCTGTTGGTCGTCAGTATCTGAAACAGGTGTGATCAGTCTTTCTTCCAAGCCCTTCTCTATTTTTAATTTAGACAAAGAATCTTTCTTTTTTGCTAGTGCTTTTATGGAGTCTCTAAATTTTAATGGATTAAGAGCATTCAAGGAATCTTTCTCTTTTATTGCTTTAATAGAGTCTCTTGTTTTTTCAGCCTCTTTTTCTTTTTGCTCCTGCTCCTTTTTATCAAGGTCTTTTAATATCGTTTGAAGCCTTCCAAGACTGTCTTTAATACTCGAATAAATCTCGTTGTATTCTGCCGTATAGTAGGCATAATAATTATTACTATTCGCAAAGCGTAAACTATCGATATTATATTTATTAAATATATAGGTTTCCGGATAAACCGTGTGGTCTTCAAGTATTTTTTTATTCTTTCCGTTGGCAGAGGTTAATAATTTAATATCTATTAAAATATTTACCATCTGATCTTTAGATAGAAGATCTTTTGGTTTTTCCGGTTTATTATATTGATAGCAAGAGCTTACTACTACTATAATGCCTAAATATATGGACAGTCGTTTTAACATTATCGGTCAAAGGTTAATCGTTTCGCAGCATCAACATTGTAAAATTTAAAGTTCTTATAAGCTAAGCTTCCATTTACAAAGGTATGCGTTATTCTCGATTTAAACGTGGTCCCTTCAAAAGGAGACCACCCGCATTTGTATAAGATATTATCTTTTTTTACCGTCCATGGATTGTTTAAATCTACAAAAACCAAATCGGCAAAAAATCCTTCTTTAATAAACCCCCGTTTTTCTATTTGAAAAAGTATGGCAGGATTATGGCACATTTTTTCAACGATCTTTTCGATTGAAATTTTGCCTTGGTGGTACATTTCTAAAATGGCAGGTAAGGCATGTTGTACTAAGGGGCCTCCCGAAGGTGCTTTGGTATAAACATTTTCTTTTTCTTCAATAGTATGGGGAGCGTGATCTGTAGCGATAACATCAATTCTATCGTCTAATAAAGCTTCTAATAATTGGTCTCTGTCTGCTGGCTTTTTTACCGCCGGGTTCCATTTAATATACGTGCCCTTTTCATCATAATCCTTATCGGAAAACCATAAGTGATGGATACAAACTTCGGCCGTAATCTTTTTATCTTTTAAAGGGATGGTATTGTCAAACAAATGGGTCTCTTTACCCGTAGAGAGATGGAAAACATGTAACCGGGCTCCGGTTTTTTTTGCTAGTTCAATGGCTTTTGATGATGATAGATAACAGGCTTCCTCACTGCGTATTTCCGGGTGATATTTCATAGGAATATCGTCGCCATATTGTTCTAAATACGATTTGTAGTTGCGTTTTATAGTCCCTTCATCTTCACAATGTACCGCAATTAACAGATTGGTTTTAGAGAATATATTTTCTAAAACTTTGGGATTATCCACCAACATGTTTCCGGTTGAAGACCCAAGAAATAATTTTAAGGCTGCGACATTTTTAGAATCAACTTTTAAAATTTCATCCAAATTATCATTGGTGCCACCAAACATAAAAGAGTAATTGGCGCTCGAGGTTTTTGAAGCGATATCGAATTTGGCTTCTAGTTTCTCTATGGTCGTGGTTTGCGGATTCGTATTCGGCATTTCAATGAACGACGTGATCCCTCCGGCAATGGCCGCTTTAGATTCTGTTTCAATATTCGCTTTATGGGTTAATCCGGGTTCTCTAAAATGTACCTGATCGTCAATGACACCGGGGAGTACATATTTCCCTTCGGCATCAAATACATGTACATCGGCAGATTTAGCACTTATGGATTTGCTAATCTCCTTAATATATTCGCCTTCGATTAATATATCGCCATTAAAAATAGAGCCTTCATTTACAATGTTGGCATTCTTAATTAAAACGGTTTTTGCATTCATAAGTCTTTTTACTTTTTAAACAAACTTTTTATTTTCATTGAAATAACCCCAAAAATAGCTTCAGAAATAATACCCGAACTTAGTTTTGATTCGCCTTTCGTTCTATCTGTAAATATTACCGGAATTTCAACAATGTTAAACCCCTTCAAATAAGCCTTGAACTTCATTTCTATTTGAAACGCATAGCCTATAAACTTAATTGCATTTAAATCTAAGGATTCCAAGACATGTCTTTTATAACATACAAAACCCGCCGTAGTATCATGAATTTTCATTCCTGTAATTAAACGCACATATTTTGATGCCAGATAAGACATCAATACACGATTCATGGGCCAATTAACCACATTGACTCCTGTTTTATATCGAGAGCCAATAGAGACATCGGCACCATCAATATGGCAGGCACTATGTAACTTAATGAGATCCTTTGGGTCATGTGAAAAATCGGCATCCATTTCAAAAATATAGCGATACGGTTTATTTAAACACCATTTAAACCCATGGATATAGGCTGTGCCCAAACCAGATTTCTCTTTGCGGGTCTCTAAGAATAACCGCTCTGAATATCGATCTTGTAATGCCTTAACTTTTAAGCTTGTTAAATCCGGAGAATTATCATCTACAACCAAGATATGAATACTACTGGATTGAGAAAACACCGCTTTAATTATAGCTTCTATATTGTCTATTTCGTTGTATGTGGGAATGATAACAACCGTATCCTGCATGCTATATGTGGTATTGAAAAGGTAAAATTTTTAACAAATGTACGGTATTTAAAGATTTATTTTTTTTAAATAATACTTAATAATTATAAGGGAGGTGTTAAATATTTATAATAATTTTATCCTATGATTCGCGAGGTCGCTTCAAATGAATTATTTACGGTTCTATTAGTTCTTGGACTCGTAGTTATTGCTGCAACAAAATTAGTGGCTCCTAAACGCTTTAATGATTTTATATACATCATTGGGAGCTATAAATACCTTAAAATTTATTCCAGAGACCAAAAGTTCTTCGATAAATTTGATGCCTTATTATTTATTAATCTGGTGCTTTCTGTTTCTGTTTTTAGCTTTATGGTATATCAGGTTTTTGGTGATGAAGAAACGCTTACGGTTAATTTTATGTTTAAGTTAACTGTGGGTATTGGCGTTTTTATCCTGATAAAAGTGCTTATAGAGCGGTTATTGGGCAGTCTTTTTGAAATTGACAAATTGGTTGAGGTTTACCTTTTTCAAAAAATAAGCTATAAAAATTATTTAGGGTTATTATTACTACCCATTAATGCGGTATTGATATTTAATATTAGGCCCTCTCTAACAATGATTTATTGTATTGTCGGTTTTTTGTTGGTTGTAAACGGCGTTGGATTAATGACTTTGTTTAAAACACATCTTAATGTAATAAAAAATAACTTGTTTTATTTTATTTTGTATCTTTGCGCTCTCGAAATTGCACCTTATATCATTTTGTATAAAGTGTTTATCACCAAATAAAGAACAAACCACTGGAGCTTATGAAAGTGAAAACAATTTTAGTATCTCAACCAGAACCTAAAATAGAGAACTCGCCTTACTTCGATTTGCAGGAAAAGCAAAAGGTTAAAATCGATTTTAGACCCTTTATTCATGTGGAAGGCGTCTCTGCTAAAGAAATAAGACATCAAAAAGTAGATTTAAATAATTACACAGCGATTATTTTAACCAGTAGAAATGCGGTTGACCATTTTTTTAGAATTGCTGAAGAAATGCGTTTTAAAGTTCCGGACACGATGAAGTATTTTTGTCAGTCTGAAGCTGTTGCCTATTATTTACAAAAGTATGTAGTGTACAGGAAGCGTAAAATTTATGTTGGCAAACGTACATTTGCAGAATTGTCTCCATTGATTAAAAAATATAAAGACGAAACTTTTTTATTACCCAATACAGATAAGGTTAAACCAGCAGTTCCGGCCACATTAGATGCTTTAGGAGTCAATTGGAAGCAAGCTACATTTTATAAAACTGTAGTTAGCGATCTTTCGGATTTAGAGAATGTTACTTACGATGTTTTAGTGTTTTTCAGTCCGTCTGGAATAGAATCTTTATTTCAAAATTTTCCCGATTTTAAACAAAATGAAACACGTATAGCGGTTTTTGGAAATACTACTATAAAAGCGGTTGAAGAAAAGGGATTACGGGTGGATATTGCCGCTCCAACGCCCGAAACACCATCAATGACAATGGCTTTACAAAAGTATATTGATAAAGTTAATAAAAGAAAATAGTTACTATTAACGTATTGATTAGATATAAAAAAAAGCACCTCGATAGAGGTGCTTTTTTATGTTATGAACTCCCATGGAATATGGGGTTCTTAATTATGCATCAGAAGGTGTTTCACCTTTTTCTTCTATTTCATCAACCACATTGATCGTTGCCGGTTTTACAGAAGCATCATGTGCATGATGATATTCTTCTAACAGATTCATTGTAGCGGTTAACAAATCTTTAGTTTCTAATAAGATACTAAAGTATAAAGTGGTATTCTTAGGACTGGATTCTTCAGTGCGGGTTCTTTTTACTTGTTTCTGAATTTTATCGGACAGCATGCTAAAGAATTCACCTTTAGTATCTATAACTTTACCAATTTGTTCAAAAGAACGGGAATTGAAAGCGTCTTTGGTGTCGTTAAATAAAATCTCAAAAGAATCATCAACTTCCTTAAGCTCTTTTATTTGACTAAACTTCAACTTTTTGTGGTTATTGTTGACGTGTTTATGACTTACTTTAGAAATGTATTCCAACGACTGTGTCATGTCCTGTAAGTATCCTAAAATATTGATATAGAAATTACTGGCATCAACACTGGACTCGTCCAAATTCTTAATAAAATAGAAGATATTATCTCTTAGATCATCAACTTCATCTGATAATTTGTCAACTTGCTTTTTATTCTTTTTAAGTGATGATAAATCTTGTTTTGCTAATCCTTTAATAGCATTAGAGTAGATTCTGTTACCGCGTTTAACAACATTAGCAATATTGCTGGCACTTTCATGAATAACACCTTGTACAGATCTGCTTTCTGCTTTTGTCAAGCTATCCTCAGCCTTAACCTCTTTAGTTTTTCTACTATGAATGATAGAACTTCTTATTAGCAAAGCAAATGCGGCTAATAACAAAATCGGAAACATAACATCCAAATTCAGGTTTAATAAATAAGCAACTAATGCCGCGGCAGTAAAGGCACTGAATGCAGTAAAAAACCAACCACCAATAACGTTAATTACACCTGCAACCCGATATACGGCACTTTCGGCTCCCCAAGCGCGGTCGGCTAGGGATGTACCCATAGCCACCATAAAGGTTACATAGGTTGTAGAAAGTGGTAATTTATAGGATGTTGCAATAGATATTAATACAGCAGCTACCATTAAATTTACCGCGGCTCTAACTAAATCGAAAGCGGGTAATTCATGTACTTTGTCTTTGGAAAGTTTAATAACAGGAGCTTCAAATTGACTTTCAATCTTGGCTTGCCACGATTTTGGTAACATATATGCCGACATTTGAGACATTAGCATGGCTGAACGTACAAATCCACGTGATAAAAAATTCGGTTGAAAACGCTCTTTAGTTTCCCCCTGGCTGGATAGATCTAAGGATGTTTTTACCACACCTTTAGCTTTGGTAGAAAACCATAAGGTTAGTACCATCACCATTCCGGCACCAAAGAGTAACCAGTTATTGGTTGGTACTTTTGCAGCTAATACGTCCATAGGAAAAGCTGTGGCATCTATTCCGGATGCAGACCATTCTAAAAAGGCATTATACGCCGCAACAGGAACACCAATAAAGTTTACCAAATCATTACCTGCAAAGGCAAGTGCCAAAGCAAAGGTGCCTACAATAATAATTAATTTGTAAATATTTGTTTTTAGGAAAGCGATTATGGCATAAGATAATAATGACCAGAATACGGAACTTACTAAAACAATGGGGAGCACCTGGTTTTCTAAAAAGTCTTTCATGGTACCTCCCCCAAGAATATCAAAAGATTCTTTGGCATAGGAGGTGCCCTTTAAACCTTTCATAAAAATGAAATAGGTAATGGCTGTTAAAGCAAAGCCACCAAATAATGCTCCAACCCAGTTCGCTTTATTTTCAAAATTATAAGATAATAGTAATCTCGAAACCCATTGTACTATGGCACCAATGGTAAATGCGACGACCACCGAGAGCAGTATGCCAAATATGATTTGAGAGGCTTTTGAGGTGTTAATATAGTTAATCACATCACTGAAACTTCCACCGTCAGCACCAATTTTAATTAAGGCCATAGCGACCGCGGCACCAAGTAATTCGAATACGATGGATACCGTGGTAGACGTTGGCATACCAACAGAATTAAAGAAATCCAGAAGCAGGATATCGGTGATCATCACAGCCATGAAAATAATCATGATCTCATTAAACATAAACTCCCCGGGATTAAAAATACCCTTACGTGCGACTTCCATCATGCCACTGGAGAATACAGCGCCTACAGCCACTCCAATACTGGCAACGATCATTATGGTTCTGAAGGAAATGGCCTTAGAACCAATAGCAGAATTTAAAAAGTTTACCGCGTCATTACTAACCCCAACTACCAAATCGGCAATGGCTAAAATGGCCAGGGCAATAATCATGTATAAATATATATTTTCCATAATTCAGATTAATTTGCAAATATCTTTCGCGTTATTATTTTATGTGTTATCTAATTGTTATATTTTAAAAATGAATATCGAATTGTAATCGCCACATCAGTTCATTATTACCGCCATTTACATCCAAATAGCTACAGTCTGACTGTACCTTTAAGCTATGTCCAACAATATATTTTGAAACACCTAATGTAAATTGATTTTCGTTATTCTTCCCGGTAATGCTTTTAATTAAATGAATGTTTGTAAAACGTCCCGAAATTTCCCAATCGTTTTTACATAAAATACCGGCTTGTAAGTTTAAACCTTTACCCACCTGAACCGCGTCTCCCGTAAGGGTACCATCGGAGTTTTTTGCAAATGGATCTTTAGCATCTCTATCGGCATATTCAGCCATCAAAGAGAAGCCTCTGTACTTAAACATCGCGTCTATAAAAAGGGTATTGATATTCGTTTCAAAAAAACCGGTATCCGTAACCATATAAGAGCCCATGTTACTTCGCGTCTTAACGGCATTATTATTATGGTCGTAACTCACACCTAAGGCTAATTTCGGTTTTTGTTCGCGTTTTAAATCAGAACCTTTATAGTCGCCTTTACTGGCAAAATTTCCAAACGGGTAGAGTTCGACGCGTCCGGTAAATTGATGTCCTCCTAAATTCCCGGTCGTTACGTTTCTACCTTCACCCTGGGCAATAGAAAAGGTCTCTTTTACAACAAATGTGTCACTTAAATTAAACTTATGTTTTAATTGAATGCCCACATCTCGGTCAATATTGAATCGACTGTTCAAAAGTGAACGATCGACTTGCTGCAGATTAGCTGAAGAAACCACACGTTCTCTGTTACCGGGGAGTTTAGTTTGTCCAAACCAAAGTTCGAAACCCGGTGCAAAGTTCCATTTCATTACGGCGTCTAAGATATATCGGGGAGCGTTACTTGTAAATTGTGATGCACCGGAGATGTCCCGATTAGATAACCCCAGCTCTATTTTATATTTAAGTTTTGGTGTAAAGGCGTAGCCATCAAATTTTAAACGAGCTCGTCTTACTAAAAAATTCGCTTCGTTATCTGCGCCGTCTTCCCAGTTAGAAATTGCTAAAAATTGCATTCTGGCGCCAATTTTCATGGTCCAACTACTATCTTGTCCAACAAGATTAAAGAGGCCTTTTCCAAACTTAGGTGATTTAACCTCTTGTGAGTGCGATGTCAGTATTGCAAAAAGACATAGTGCAATACAGGTAATTTTAAACTTCATTATAAGTATTAGTTTTTGTCGCTGCAAAGAACTAAAACCAATGTTAACTTAATGTTTCCTAATGATTAAATTTTAACTAAAAAGGTTGCCTTGGCCAAGGCAACCTCAGTTAGAAATCATAATAATGTAGTCGACAAAAACTAATAGATTATATGAAATACTAATTATTTTGTCTTAAGACATCACAAATATCATGGTTTAAATTAATCTTAATGTAACCCTAATATTAAGTAATTATTAAACTTCCAATGTTAAATTTTATTTTTTAAAACATTGATAATCATATCAATACTATTCTAATGTTAATTTAATGTTACGTAAGTGTTGCGTTAGTGTTATCTAAAACTTATCTTTGATGTATAATGTTAAACCCCCATAATTATGAAGAACACAATTTTATGTTTTGCCTTTTTAATTACTGTGGTATCTTTTGGACAACAAAAGAGAGATTTAAAACTTAACAAAGACACCAACTTAATTGAAGTTGTTTATTATCATGACAATGGTGCTGTAAGCCAAACAGGGACTTACACAGCAGATGGTAAATTACACGGTGAGTGGTTAAGCTTTAACACAGAAGGCAAAAAAGTAGTTTCTGCAAATTATGATAATGGTAAGAAAGTCGGCAAATGGTTTTACTGGACTAAAGAAACAGTAAAAGAAGTAGATTATAGCGCAAACGCTATTGCTGGTTTAAAAGAATCTGAAATTAATAAAACGAATCAAGGATTTTAAACAAAAGCATATTAAACATAAAAAAAGCATCCTAAATTAGGATGCTTTTTTTGTATTTAATGTTGTGTTAACTTGAAATTCACTAATTTATAAATTAGCATTTTTCCAGGTCCATCCGGAAATATCTATGGCCGTAGCATCTTTTCCGGAATTTAAAGTGTACTTTTTAGTTTCTCCGGTAATTAGAGTTGCATCAGCATCTGCACCTTCAATTTGAACGTTAGCTAAAGCGCCACCATCTTTCATGTCCAGATCTACATCGTAACCTACCAAGTGTAAACCGGTAATAGTTCCGCCAGATTGCTTTTTAAACTGTAAGCCTGTACCGCCTACACTAGAGATAGCTGTAATGTTTGTAAATGTTGGGTTTCCATTGTCTTTATCGCCTTCAAAAACGGTCGAAAAACCGGCAACAGTATGAGAAATATAAGCATTGGTAACAGAACCACTCCACCCTTCAGTCCAGTCTATAGAATCGTCATCATTGTTTTCCAAATATAAGCTCGATGCAGAAACTGTACCTCCAAAGAATTCAACACCATCATCGGAACCATTGATTACAGCGATATTTTCAATGGTTGTTCCGGAGCCAACGGCATATAAAGAAAGCCCGTTGTATTGAGATTCAGAGTTAATTTGAGCACCGGTACCTTTAAGCACTAAATATTTTATGGAACCGGAATTGTCCGTATCCAGAGTACCTCCATAAACGAAGCCTCCAACTTCTGCAACCGCATCAACACCAGCTGTAGTCGTTGCGTTTCCACAGATCGTTAAACCACCCCAGTCACCACCTTGCGCATTTGCAGAAGCAATAACAACAGGATCTGATGCTGTACCTTGAATATCGATTTCTCCACCTTGTAACACAGCGATGTAAACGCCTGTTCCACCATCTCTGGCCGTAATTTTAGTACCGGCAGGAATGGTTAATTTTCCACCGCTTTGTACAATGTAAGAAGAGTTAAGCGTGTAATTTACAGAAGCATCTAATGTAACATTACCCGTAACAGCACCTTGTAGGACACTGGTTTCAAATGATAGATTTGAATCTACCCAATCAAAATCGGAAGCATCTACTGTAGGCAGAACCGAAGTATTTAAAGCGTAAAAATAGTCACCCGTTTCTACTTGCTTTTCAGGAGTTGCAAAGGCCACAGGAGCGTAACCATCGTTAAAAATAACATTGGCTGGATCCCCACCATCTTTCATGTCTAAATCAGTATCATAACCACTTAAGGACAAACCTGTAATGGTTCCACCAGATTGTTTTTTGAATTGTAAAGCGGTACCTCCAACCGTCGAGATCGCTGTAATATTATTGAATTTAGGGTTTCCGTTATCCTTATCCCCTTCAAAAACTGTTGAGAAACCTGCAACCGTATGAGAAATATAGGCATTTGTAACTGTTCCATTCCACCCTTCAGTCCAGTCGATGGAATCATCATCGTTGTTCTCTAAGTATAAGTTAGATGCAGAAACTGTTCCTCCAAAAAACTCAACCCCATCATCAGATCCGTTTATTACGGCAACATGGTCTACCAATGTACTTGAACCAACAGCGTAAAAAGACACACCATTATATTGAGACTCTGTGTTGATTTGAGCACCTGTACCAACAATTTGCAGGTACCTTATAATTCCGGAACTGTCGGTATCGTCATTCCCTCCGTAAATAAAGCCTCCAACTTCAGCTTGTGCATCTACTCCGGCAGTTGTTGTTGCCTTTCCGCATAAGGTTAAACCACCCCAGTCTCCGGGGTTTCCATCGGCAGAAGACATCACCACAGGGTTACCCGCATTGCCGTTTATATTTATTTCTCCACCTTGTAAAACGGCAATATAGACATCTGTACCACCATTGTCAGCAAGAATTCTTGTTCCGGCAGGAATATTTAAAGTAGCTCCCTCTTCAATAATGAACTGTCCGGTTAAATTATAAACCGTTGAAGCATCAAGTGTATAGTCTTCGTCTAAAGTTCCTTTCATCGTACCTGCATCCAGGTCTTCGATAACTTCTCCCTTAGAGGCTACTATGGGGGCCGGGTCATCAGAACTACAGCTTGTTAAATGACTAGCAGTAAATACTAAGGCCAGACTGAATAATTTTAAAGATAATTTTTTCATTTTTAATAGTTAATTTTTATGATATATATTCTTATGCAAAGAACAGGATTCGACTTTTCTTCTTCTTTAACAGAATATTAAACATAAGTTACTTTTATCCCATTAAGACCAGGGTTTTGTTATCTTAATGTTAATTAGAATGTGTATTTTAAATTTAGGCTCAACAGGCTTCCTTTTTTATAAGAACTGACAACTTCGTTAGTCTCAACACCGGTATTAATGTCTCTGATTAATTGTGTTTGCTCAATGCTCGGATTAAGAAGATTTCTACCTACAAATTTTAGTAATAACTTATCGGTTATTTGTTTGCTTACCACTAAATCCATAGCAAAAAAGCCTTTTTCAATAATTTCATCATTATACAATACCGCACTATTGGCAAAATCTTCCGGAGCTCCTAAGGCAAATATTTTATCTGATGAGTAGTTACCGGTAATTGTGGCTATAAATTCTCTTTCTTTTTGATTGTTATAGCCTAAAGATCCATTCAGGATTAAATCGGAAGCCCCTTGCAGATCAGATTCCGTAATGTTCTTGTACTGGAATTCTTCCAGTAAATCCTGATTAAACCACATTTTGGTGATGTTTGTATTGAAGTTTAGCATTGGTTTTTCATCTTCATTTTCAATCAGATTCAATCTTGTCTCAAACTCAACACCAAAGACATTGGCTTTTTCACCGGTATTCGAGAATTGGAAGATTCCGGCAGACCCTCTTGTAAGTGCTAAATTAATAGGGTTTTTAATTTGCTTGTAAAAGGCTGTAGCAGAAACCAACTCGCTTTTTTTAGGAAAAAATTCCCATTTTAAATCTGCATTAAAAACATCCGATTTTTCCAAATTTGGATCTCCTCTGGTCACACGACCCGTTGGAGACACATATTCAAATGGAGACAGTTCTTTAAATTCCGGAAGGGTTTGGGTTAAACTTGAGGCAAAACGTAAAAACGTATTTTCGCCGAGTTCGTATTTTAAATTAATGCTCGGATAAATATCATTATATTCTTTAGCTATGGAACCAACACGTCCAACGAAGTTAGCCACATCCCACAATACATTGATCTCATCTCTTTCATAGCGGATACCAATGTTTCCAGAGAATTTTTTATTTAACCCAAAGTCTAAGTTTGCATACCCGGAGAAAATGGTTAGATCGGCATCGTATCTATCCGGATCTCTTTCTCTTAAAACCAAACCATTGCTAAAATTAGCTTCGGTAAACGTCAGTGAAAAGTCGTCCACAGAAGGGACTTGAAAATCTCTGGCTCTAACACCGATAAATAGAGAACTGAATACACGTTCCTTTTTACGAACATTAGCACCAACATGAAGTTTAAATGGTTTGTTTTCATCTTCATCTAACTGGCCAAAGCTCAGGGCGTCTTTTAGGTAAGCGTTATACTCAACATCTTCAATTTTCTGATTCGATTTTCTTTGTTGAAAATCACCAACGTGTGCATACTGAACTGTATTCGCATCTAAAATATTGGCTTCATTTCTAACACGATTAGGCTCCTCGGCCAAAACGAAATTGTAGCCTGCAGCCCATGTAATGGTATTGAATTCACTTGTTTTGTGATTCCCGATGATTTGGTTAACAAGCATTTTAGTTTGCTTGAAATTTTGATCTCTTACAAAAGCACCATCTTCCTGAGGATCCTGATCGAAAACATAGCCCAATCCATTCCTACCTTGCTCATAAACATTATCTGTACTTTTATTTACCGATAAACTGCTAATTTTAATCCTGTGGTTGTCATTTAATTTAAGCCCGAGATTGATATACCCCGTGGAGTTTGTTTTGGTCGTAAACGATTCCACATCGGTAAATTCGTTATCCAAGATGTTAGATCTGTAACTTCTGAATAAACCATCCTGGTACTCATAGGCATTCGAGTGAGAACCGGCGACAAATACAGATAGTTTTTTTCCGAAAACATCAAATTTTCTTCCACCGGATACCGATAAACTATAGTTTGCCGTACTGTTTTGAACTACAGGAGCCCAACTTTGTCTTGTAATCAGGTCAACCGTGGCAAACTGCTTCTTATGGAACCCTAAGGTTACATCTTCTGTAGCAATACTTCTTTTGAAATCACCGTCCAATCCTAAAACATTAGTGTTATATCCTGTACCAACACTTACAGAGACTTGTTTTTTTGAATATTCTTTAGATGTGATGTCTACATTTCCTGAAGTTTGATCGGCATACCCTGAGGTTGCATAGGTCTTACTAATACCAACATTTTCAATGATATTGGTAGAGAACAGGTTAAGGTTTATATTTTTATTATCCACATTATCGGAAGGAATAGGCAATCCATTCATGGTGGTAGATAAATAGCGGTCACCAAGACCTCTGATATAAATATCTCCGGAACCTTCACTTTTAGTAACCCCAGAAATTTTTGTAGTCGCTGCAGCGGCATCAGAAACTCCTATTTTAGATAGTCTTTCTGCTCCGATACTTTCTTTGATAACGGTGGCTTTCTTCTGCTCTAATAGTAGTGCGGTTTCACTTTCTCTCTTGGTTGTAGTTGTAATGACGATCTCATCCAAAGAGGCTGCACTGGCTCCCATAGGAACATTTAATTCGGTAACTTTTCCTGCAACAACGGTCACAGCTATTTCCTGAGTTTCGTAACCTACAAAACTGAAGACTAAAGTATAGGATCCGGCATCTAAATCGTTAAACCCATATAAGCCATCAAAATCCGATGTGGTTCCTTTAGTGGTGCCCTTAATCAATACATTAGCAAAAGCTAAGGGCTCGTTATTGTATTCCTTATCTATTAGTTTCCCTACGACAGAACCCGTGTTCTGTGCAAATGTAAGTGTCGACGTAATTAGCACTAATAATAGTGATATTTTTTTCATTATGTTCTTAATTATTTTTTGCAAAGAAAGACAGCATATGTAAACACTATGTTACTAAGAGATTAAAGAACCGTAATAAAAGCGTTATGCGAATGTTATGATATTTGCGTTTGTTTTTAAGATTGTAAACAATAATTTAACATTGGAAAGTCATGGATAAATAATAAAAGATGCGATATGAAAAAAGCCGGAACGCAATGTTCCGGCCTTTAATAAATATGATGAATTTAAAGTGTGCTTTATTTTAATTCTGTTGTTCTTTTTTGATCTTCATTTTCAGCAGTGTTGCCAAGTGATGCGAGATCAGCCAAAGAAATACTACTTGCTCCCAGCGCTAATTTTACGTTGGTAGCGTTATCTGAAGACACCTCAACCTTAAGTTCTTTAGTTTCATAACCGGTAAAACTACAAACCAAAGTATAGATGCCATCTTCCAAATTCTCGATAACAAATAGACCGGTTAAATCGGTATTAGCGCTAATAGAAGTCCCTTTTACAGATACATTGGCAAGCACCAATGGATTTTCAGAAAACTCTTTATCTAAAATTTTACCCACGATCATACCCGTATTTTGGGCAAAACAAAGTGGTGTAAAAAGTATGATGAATAAAGTAACTAGATGCTTCATGGTACAGTTTTAATAATACCCCAAATTAATAGCTTTACTTTTATTGAAATGTTATCTAATCATTAAACAACAATGATTAAAATGTTACTTTAATGTTAACAAATTCAAGTTCTGGTTTTACCGAATTTGGTTATCTTGCCTGTTCTTAAATTTTAAAAATGAACTGGGAACAATTACTCTCTTTAAAACGCTTTGGCGATACAAACAAACGCATTAGAAAAGAACAGGATGAAACCCGGCTGGGGTTTGAAGTTGATTATGATCGTGTGATCTTTTCTTCCGAATTTAGAAGCCTTCAGGATAAAACCCAGGTCATTCCACTATCTGAAACCGACTTTGTGCATACACGTTTAACACACAGTTTGGAAGTTAGCGTGGTCGGGCGTTCTTTGGGAAGACGTGTGGGACAAAAGTTATTGGAGAAGCATCCGCATTTACAAACGGTTCATGGGTATCAGGCCAACGATTTTGGAGCCATTGTAGCGGCGGCAGCTTTGGCGCATGATATTGGGAACCCGCCTTTTGGGCATTCCGGAGAAAAGGCTATTGGGGAGTTTTTTAAAACCGGTGAAGGAAAAATATATAAGAATCAGTTAACAGCTAAAGAATATCAGGATCTATGTGATTTTGAAGGTAATGCTAATGGCTTTAAAATTCTAACCGAAAATAGAGCAGGACGTCATGGCGGGTTGCGCTTAAGTTATGCCACACTTGGTGCTTTTATGAAATATCCCAAAGAATCCTTACCTAAAAAGCCAACCAGACATATTGCAGATAAGAAATATGGCTTTTTTCAAAGTGAAAAAGAGGCTTTTCAGGATATAGCGAACGAGCTGGGATTATTAAAGCGAAGCTCCAGGGATGTTAGTTATTCCCGTCATCCTTTGGCGTTTTTGGTGGAAGCGGCCGATGATATTTGTTACACCATTATTGATTTTGAAGATGGTATCAATCTGGGCCTGATACAGGAAGAGTTTGCTTTAGAGTACCTATCGAAAATAATTAGAGATAATATAAGACCTGAAAATTATTATGCACTTTCTACTAAAGAAGATCGTATAGGTTATTTACGTGCTTTGGCCATTGGATCACTTATAAACGAGGCGGTAGATATTTTTATGAAGCATGAAGACGCGATTTTAAAAGGTGATTTTGATTGTGCCTTATTGGATAAAAGTAAATATGAAGCACAGATCAACGATATTATTAAGATTAGTGTTGAAAATATTTATCAATCTGATGACGTTGTTGATAAAGAAATTGCAGGTTATGGTGTGATCAATACATTGTTAAAAACATATACAAATGCCATCAATAATGGTTTCAATAATACGGCTTCAAATTATGATAAACTTATTTTAAAAAGTTTACCCAAGACTATTAGTGTTAACGACTCTGGTTTATATAAGCGATTATCCAGTGTTTGTTATTACGTGTCGTTACTGTCAGATAGTAAGGCGATACTAGATTATAAGAAAATAAGAGGCATAGAATTTTAAATTGTTATTTTGGGTGCTACCACAAGGGTCGGGCTTGGAGTTAATCCTGAGCGCAGTCGAAGGGCTATATCTTTTTCTCGTGCCTCAAAAAAGGATGCCGCTTCAATCCCTAACACGCTTATCCGTCAAAACAGTTTTCATTATAGAAGTCTTGCTTATTTGCTAAGGTTTGATTCATTTGGTCTTTTATCAATGAATCAGAAATTTTGGAGTTTGGTTTAAGGTCTTTGATAAAGTGCGTTTCAATGCATTTTATCTTTTGCTAGTCAGTAGATTATTGAATTTAGGTGTTATTTAATTACGGCTAGTTTTTTTGTCTCATAAAGTAAATTTCCCTGTTCATCATAATATTGAAAGGATGCCATTGGAATACTTTCTTTTCTTTTCACTGTAATTGACAAAAACCCACCACTTGCAGACTCCATATCCCCTTGAATATAGTATTGTTTAATCAATTCATCGGGATCAGTCGAATTGGGGTCTCCTGCTAGGCGCCCGGGGCGTGAATTATTATCAATCAAGGCGCCTGTAGAGAATTCTTCGATTCCACTCGGGTGCATGGCATGGTATTGCCAATGTCTGTCGCCACATATGATATAAAGATTTTTTTCAAGGAAACCATTATCAATTAACCATTTGAAAATGGCTTCTCCTTCATACCTGAAACCTTCATGATTTACATGATTATCTCTTTTGTAGGCATCATCGGGTCCTACCATTGGAGTAGGTGAAATTATGAGCTTAAAACTAGCGTCACTCTCCATTAATGTTTCCTTAAGCCAATTTAATTGCTCAGTTCCCAAAAGAGTTTTGTCGGGGCCATCTTTCATTTGATTAGGACTTCTATAATCTCTTCCTTCTAACAGCCAAATTTGGAGGTCTCGGCTCATGCGATGCGTACGATACGTTTTTGCGTTTATGTCATCTGGATTCACCACAGGTAGTTGCTCCTTAAAATTCTTAATCCCCAATTCATGGGATATAGGAAACTTCTGGCAGGGATCAGCATCATTGAATCTATAATCATGATCATCCTTTTCCCAGTAGGTTACCACCTTGCTAAAAAGCTCTCGAAACCTTGGTTGAACAAATTGTTCATGGTATTTCCTGCGCATTCCTTTTTCATCCACAACTTCCATCCCCTTATATCTTCCGGGGCTCGGGTTCTTCCCAGCTTTAACTGCTCTATCAAAGCTCCTCTTGTTAGGATGGTCAAAGTAAACGTTATCACCCGTACCAATAAAGTAATCTGGGTTCAGGTTTTGGATAGCCCTCAATGCCGGATACCCTTGAAGCTTGTCTTTTCCTGAATACGCTGTGCCATCTTCATAATTTCCGAAATGGAAAAAATTGTAGTTCATACCAGATACTACGACCAATGATAATTTTGTACTGCTATTCGGTCCGGGCAAGGTTTTAAATGTTGCTATTTCACTTTCAAAAAGAGAATTCTTGTCCGTACCAAATTGGAGACGATAGAAGTATTTATTTCCCGGCTCCAGACCTTCAATTTTCTTTTTAATAATAAAGTCATTCTCTGATAGAGCTAGAGTAAAGTCTGAATACAAAGGATTGTCAAAAGTAGAATCCTTATCAATTTCAAATCTCGCAAGCCCTTTTTCACCAGTTAAATCACCGTTGATCAAGGTGTCAGAAGCTGTTAATCTCGATTGTAAGATTACAGATGATGAAGTTGCTTCACCAGCCATAATTCCTTGTCCAAGATAAATGTTCTGAATCTTGGGTTTGCATGAGACAATAAGTGTGGCGATCAGAAGGGTTATTATAATTGATTTTATCATGGTGCGGTCAAGGTTGCCTAATACAAAGATAAAACCCCGTTTCAATGAACTTTATCGATTGTTAAACGAAGTTAGCTAATTTTTCTTATAAAATTAAGAAAGGGTCTTTACAAATAAACGACTAAATACCTTAGTCAAACGCTCAGCATCCAAACCAACAGATTTCTGTAATTGGGTAACACTACCATGCTCAACAAAAGCATCCGGAATTCCTAAGACCTTGATGTCGGTTTTATAACGATGTATAGAAGCAAATTCTAAAATAGCACTTCCAAAGCCGCCATTAATAGCATTATCTTCAACTGTAATAACGGTTGTATATGTTTTAAATATGGAATGAAGCAGGTTTTCATCCAAAGGTTTCACAAAACGCATATCATAATGGGCCATCTCGTTTGAATGTTTAGAGTTTTCAATAGCCATACTTACGTTTTTTGCCATTGTTCCGATGCTTAAAACTGCTATTTTAGAACCTTCTTTAAGTTGAACCCCTTTTCCAATTTCGATGGTTTCAAAAGGTTGTTTCCAATCAATAGTAACGCCACGGCCTCGTGGGTAACGGATAGCAATAGGTTGTTCTAGGCCTAATTGTGCCGTATACATGATGTTTCGCAATGCCATTTCATTTCTTGGCGCAAAAATGATGAGGTTGGGGACACATCGTAAATAGGATAAGTCATAAACCCCATGATGGGTAGCGCCGTCTTCACCAACCATACCTGCACGATCCAAACAAAAAATTACGGGTAGTTTTTGTAAAGCCACGTCATGAATCACCTGATCGTAAGCGCGTTGTAAAAAAGTAGAATAGATGTTACAAAAAGGGATAAGTCCCTGTGTTGCCATGCCGGCGGCCAGTGTTACGGCATGCTGTTCGGCAATACCCACATCGAAGGCCCGTTCCGGAATTTCTGCCATCATATATTTTAAAGAACTTCCCGTGGGCATGGCCGGTGTAATCCCTACAATATTTTTATTTTGCTTGGCAAGTTCCACAATAGTATGTCCAAAAACATCTTGATATTTTGGAGGCTGTATAACTTCTCCTTTTACAATAATATCACCTGTTTTAGCATCAAATTTTCCCGGCGCGTGGTATTTCACCTGGTCTTCTTCAGCTTGTTTTAAACCTTTACCTTTGGTGGTGATGACGTGTAAAAACTTAGGGCCTTTAACAGTTTTTAATCGTTTTAATTCCGCAATAACAGCGTTTATATCATGACCATCAATAGGTCCTGAATAGTCAAAATTTAAAGCCTCAAAAATGTTGTCTTGTTTTTGTGTGCCTTTTTTAACATTAGTTAAATACATTTTAAGCGCACCAACACTGGGGTCTATACCGATAGCATTATCGTTTAAAATAACGAGTAGGTTGGCATTGGTGACCCCGGCATGATTTAGACCTTCAAAGGCCATCCCACTGGCAATAGAGGCATCGCCTATAACGGCAATATGTTGCTTGTCTTCACCCTTTAATTGTGAAGCGATCGCCATCCCTAAACCGGCCGAAATGGACGTAGACGCATGCCCGACACCAAAGGTATCATATTCACTTTCTTCTCGTTTTGGGAAACCACTAATCCCACCAAATTGGCGATTAGAATCGAAGATGTCTTTGCGGCCTGTTAAAATTTTGTGCCCGTAAGCCTGATGCCCAACATCCCAAATAAGTTGGTCTTTTGGGGTGTTAAATACATAGTGCAACGCAATGGTAAGTTCAACAACACCTAAACTGGCTCCCAAATGCCCTTGTTTTGTGGCGACAATGTTGATGATAAATTGACGCAATTCTTTGGCGAGTTGCGGTAGGTCTTCCTGTTTTAAAAGACGGAGTTCTTTGGGGGTGTTTATATAGTTGAGTATGTTGTTTTGCACGAAGCAAAAGTACGAGAATTTATTATTCTTCTACTTGAAAAACGATTGGTAATGCGTATGAAATATTTACTGATTTATCTTTTTGTCTTGCAGGAATGAATTGGGGTAAAAGTTTAATGACTCGCTTCGCTTCTTTTTCTAATTTAGGATGTGAAGCTCTCGCTTTAATATTTTTAACAAACCCTAAAGAATCTATTTCGAATAGTGTTTGTATTATTTGCCTGCCTTTTAAATTAAGACAGACTGAGATGTTGAAGTTTTTAGAAACAATCTTTGTTATTTGTTTTGACATATACTCACGTTTTTCTTCTTTTGAAAAGTCTGCAGGTGTATTTTTAAACTCAGGTGGGTTTTCGACTATTAAATAAGGAATGACTAAGTCTTCCTCCTCTTCGGGAAGCATAATTCCTGTTATTTCGATGTTACCATCAATTTCCGGAGGCTCTACCACTTGAATAGAATCAATTACAATTGGATGTTGTTCAATTATTTCAGTATCCCCAACGGTTGTAATAAATAATTCGCCATCAGTTACGACATCAGTGAAAGTTGCATCTTTTGAAGAAGTCTTACAAGTTTTATTTTGAATAGAATCTTCTACAATGGTATTAGAACCTCCAAGAATATCAATGACTTTGTTATCAATAGAATCAACAACTTCAATGCTGTCAATTTTTTGTTTATTACCATTCTTATTTGTACAATTAAATAGTGACGTTCCCATTGTAATCAACAAGGCCAATAAAAAGAACTTATGGAAACTTTGCTGTTTTATTAATACTTGAGAGGGAATGCATAGATTAATGCTATCCAATTGTGTTTGTCTAAAATGACCACAAATACGATTATTTTTGTTGTTATGAATAAAATCCTGAATTTCGAAATCTTTCATTTTGGTAAAATCGATGACGGTTTTTGCACAAGAATCGCAGAATCTACCTTTTTCTTTGGGGGTCATGATTTTCCAATCCTCGTGACATGGTTCTGGGATTGAGATTGAATAATAATTTTTCATGATGAAGGCTTTGAATACTAATTATCAAACTTCTTGCCGAAAATATTTAAACCTTTAATTGTATTTTTGCATTTATGATAGAACCCTTCGACGACACATATTTCATGAAACGCGCCCTCCAGGAGGCTGAAGCGGCTTTCGATAAGGGCGAAATACCTGTTGGTGCCGTCATCGTAATTGATAATAAAATTATAGCCCGAGGACATAACCTTAGCGAAACTTTAAACGATGTAACAGCCCATGCAGAAATGCAAGCCATAACGGCAGCAGCGAATTTTTTGGGTGGTAAATACCTTCAGAATTGTACTTTATATGTGACTTTAGAGCCTTGTCAGATGTGTGCCGGAGCCTTGTACTGGAGTCAGATTTCCAATATTGTTTATGGTGCCAGAGACAAGGAACGTGGTTGTATTAACATGAATACAAAGCTCCATCCAAAAACCAATATGAAAGGTGGTGTTTTAGCCGATGAAGCCTCAGAAATCCTAAAACGTTTCTTTATTGAAAAGCGAAATTTGAATTAACCGGAAGTTACATTGAGCTCGTCGAAATGTTCATGAAGTCAATCTGAACTGATTCTTGAGTCTCATATTTTAAAAAACATAATCAATATTTATTCTCCTTCTGCGATTCCCGCATTTTATCCAAATTCTCCTTGGTAATCATATAATCTTTGAGGTCTTTATCTTTCCATCGGTAATAAGAGAACAATGGAAATACAATCAAAAATAAACCAACGACGCCAAAACCAATCAATTTTTGCGAATGTTCAGTATCCATAAGGAAGCCACAGGTTATTAATCCAACTGATATCAGTAAAAAGAAAATAATCAAATACTTCATGCTTTTTTAAGTCGTATAATTAATGAGTTCGCGGCGGTACGCTGTTAATAATTTTGATTTCGAAACAAAGCCTAAATAGCTTCCGTTTTTAAGAACCGGTAGGTTCCATGCACCGGAATCCTGAAATTTTTTCATAACCTTTTGCATGGAGTCCACTTCATAGTTAATATAGTCCGGTGGATTATGCATAAATGTTTCTGCCGATGTTGAATTATAAAGCGACTGATCGAACATTACCGTTCTAATATCATCCAACAAAATAATACCAACCAAACGGTTTTGCTTATCTACTACCGGGAATAAGTTACGGCTGGATTTTGCAACCCCCTCATGAACCATATCCCCTAAAGACATTTCAGGATGGAGCTTGGTAAAGTTCTTCTCAATCACACTATCTAATTTCATGAGTGTGAGTACACTTTGATCTTTGTCATGTGTAAGTAGCGCGCCTTTTTCTGCTAACTCTTTCGTATATATGGTATGTTCAACAACGTTCTTTGTAATGATAAAAGACATGGAAACTGTAATCATTAGTGGGACGAACAGTTCATAACCTCCGGTAATTTCAGCAATTAAGAAAATGGCAGTAAGCGGAGCATGCAATACGCCGGCAATCAAACCGGCCATACCAATAAGGGTAAAATTAGCTTCAGAAACCTGAAACCCTAGTCCGATATTATTAATCATCTTGGCTACCACATTTCCTAAGGCGCTGCCCATAACCATGGTTGGAATGATAATCCCACCGGCTCCACCGGCAGCAAAAGTAGTGGTCATGGCGACCGCTTTAAAAATAGTAACACCAAAAAGGAGGGCGATAACCACCCAAATATTCTCAGTATAAGCATCAAAAGGTGTTTTGCCCAAAGCTTTTAAGTGGTCACCACTAAAAAGATCATTTATAAATCCGAAACCTTCACCGTATAAAGGTGGAATAAAATAAAGCATGATACCAATAGCCAAACCCCCAAAAATAAGTTTTTGCCCGCTTGTTTTAAACCTTTCAAAAAACCTGTTAATAGCAAAGTAGATCTTTGAAAAATAAATAGAAGCAACACCGGTGCCGATACCTAAAACAATATAAAACAAGGTGTCGTTTATGGTAAATTTATCTGAAATTGTAAAATTGAAAAGGACTTCGTCACCTAAAAAAAAGTAGGACGTTAATACCGAAGACACGGAAGCAATTAATAATGGAAGTAATGATGCAAAAGTTAAATCCAAACTAAAAACTTCAATAGCAAAAATGATGGCTGCAATGGGAGATTTAAATATGGAAGCAATCGCCCCTGCCGCTGCACATCCAATAAGTAAGTTCCTTATTTTTCTATCGACATGAAACAATTGACCAATGTTAGAGCTTACCGCCGATGCCGAGGCAATCGCCGGCCCGAGCAACCCTACAGAACCACCAAATCCAACTGTTAACGGGGCGGTTATGAGGGGCAAAAATATTTTACTGCGTTTTATTAAGCCATTCTTTTTAGACAATGAAAAAAGTATGGAGGGAATGGCGTGTTCGATCTTTTTTTTGGAAACGTGTTTTACGAATAAATAAACAAGCCATAATCCTAAAATAGGAAGTATAAAATAAACACTGTTTTGTGTTAAAACGGCAATTTTTTCTAAAACCCATTCGATACTATAGGTAATATTCTTAATGGTTACAGAAACCAAACCTGAAAGCAGCCCTATGAGAATACTCAAGAAAAACACAAAGTTCTTTTGAGATATATACTTATATCTTAAAATAAGCAAGCGTTTTATGAAAGGCTTTTTAGGCATGTATTAAAACTACTAAAAAATCCTGCAATAAGCAGGATTTTAATTTTATGATTTCAGGCTTAGTTTTAAACTAAGTTCTTTGAGTTGGTCATCATCAATGGGTGATGGGGCATCGATCATCACATCGCGACCCGAATTGTTTTTTGGGAAGGCGATAAAATCTCTGATCGTTTCCTGCCCACCTAAAATAGCCACTAACCGATCCAGACCAAAAGCTAATCCGCCATGCGGAGGAGCACCATATTGAAAGGCTTCCATTAAAAACCCAAATTGCGCTTTTGCTTCTTCAGGCGTAAAACCTAAATAGTCGAACATTAACGATTGGGTTTCTTTATCGTGAATTCTAATAGAACCACCACCAATCTCGTTCCCGTTCAATACCAGATCGTAGGCATTGGCTTTTACCGCTCCGGGATCTGTTTTTAATAAGTCTAACTGACCTGGTTTTGGAGATGTAAATGGATGGTGCATGGCGTGGTAGCGTTCTGTTTCTTCGTCCCATTCCAAAAGTGGAAAATCCATAACCCAAAGTGGTGCAAATTCATCCGGTTTACGTAAACCTAAACGTTCGGCTAATTCCATACGTAAGGCACTTAATTGCGTTCTTACCTTATTTTTATCTCCGGAGAGTACACATATTAGATCATCGGCTTTTGCTCCGGTAACTTCGGCCCATTTAGCCAAGTCCTCCTGATCGTAAAACTTATCGACCGAGGATTTAAAACTACCATCCTCGTTACAACGACAATAGACCATGCCTAAGGCTCCTACTTGTGGTCGTTTTACCCAATTCGTGAGCTTATCAATATCCTTTCGTGTATAGCTATTACCACCTGGTACGGCAATACCCACAACCAATTCTGCATTATTAAAAATACCAAAGTCTTTATGTTGAGCGACTTCGTTCAATTCGCCAAACGCCATGCCGAATCGAATATCCGGTTTATCGTTTCCGTATAAACGTATGGCATCATCGTACAGCATTCTTGGGAATTTGTCGACTTCAACGCCATTCACTTCCTTGAGTAAGTGACGTGTTAATCCTTCAAAAGCATTTAGGATATCTTCTTGCTCGATAAAGGCCATTTCACAATCTATTTGTGTGAATTCAGGCTGCCTGTCGGCTCGTAGATCTTCATCTCTAAAGCATTTTACGATCTGAAAATATTTATCCATACCGCCAACCATAAGCAGTTGTTTAAAGGTTTGCGGTGATTGTGGTAAGGCGTAAAACTGACCTTCATTCATTCGTGAAGGCACCACAAAATCACGTGCACCTTCAGGTGTGGATTTTATTAAATACGGGGTTTCAACTTCTATAAACCCTTCAGCAGATAAATAATTTCGAACCTCCTGGGTGACCTTATGTCTAAAAATCAAACTTTCTTTTACAGGATTGCGACGAATGTCCAGATAACGATATTTCATTCGGATATCCTCGCCACCGTCGGTATCATCTTCAATAGTAAAAGGAGGAAGCATAGCTTCATTCAAAATAGTCAATTCAGAAACCAGTATTTCAATGTCTCCTGTTGGCATTTTAGGATTTTTTGAAGCACGCTCAATAACAGTTCCTTTAACCTGAATGACAAACTCGCGACCCAATTTTTGGGCCTGTTCCAGCATGGACTTTGAAGAGCGCTCTTCATCAAAAACCAATTGGGTTATTCCGTAACGGTCACGTAAATCGACCCAAACAATAAATCCTTTGTCACGAGATTTTTGAACCCAGCCCGAAAGTGTTACTTCTGTATGGATATGTGATGCTCTTAATTCACCACAATGATGACTTCTGTACATAGATAAAAATTGAAGTGCAAATTTAATGAAATCCAATTGAGTTTAAATCTTTATAACGCGTTTTTTTATTGCCTCTGAAAAGCTAAACGAATACTAGAAATGTTACGCAGATCGGTTGTTTAATAAGGCTTAATATGTTGTCTTTGGTTTTGGGTTTTAATGAAAGTACACGAATAGATGCAAACCAACACTTTTTGATATTATCTTAATTTAAGACATGAATTAATGATGAATTTGTATTTTTTTAACATTTTTTTTATCAAAAAATAGTATGCACGCACAATATATGTGGTTTTTTGCACCAAAAAACTGTTTTATATACTTATCTTAGTCGGAACTAATTCAAAATAACTTTATTATGAGTAAACTATTACCTATTAAATTATTCATGCTTTTGATGTTTATAGGGACATCAAACTTTATGGGAGCTCAAGAGGTTTCAGGAACCGTTATTGACGACACCAATCAACCATTGCCCGGCGTATCGGTCGTTCTTAAAGGAACCACATCCGGGACAACAACAGATTTTGACGGAAATTATGCCATTGAGGCCAATAACGGGGATGTTCTTATCTTTTCTTATGTTGGCTATGACACTCAGGAAATCACAATTTCCGGGAGCACACTTAATGTGACCATGCAATCTGGTGTTGCCTTGGGTGAGGTTGTACTCATTGGGTCCAGAAATCCCAGTAGAACGGCTGTCGATACACCGGTTCCGGTCGATGTTATCGATGTTTCTGAGTTAACCTCGAAAGGACCTCAGGTAAATCTAAACCAAATTTTAAACTTTGTAGCACCTTCATTTACTTCTAATACACAAACCATTTCTGATGGAACAGATCATATCGATCCTGCCTCCCTAAGAGGTTTGGGACCAGATCAGGTTTTAGTATTGATTAACGGAAAGCGTAGGCATAATTCGTCTTTGGTGAATGTTAATGGGACCTTCGGACGAGGAAGTGTTGGGACCGATTTAAATGCGATACCATCGGGGTCCATTCAAAGATTAGAGGTTTTGCGTGATGGGGCAGCTGCCCAATACGGGTCGGATGCGATTGCGGGTGTTATCAATATTGTTTTAAAAGATAATGTAGACGAACTTACTTTGAATGTAACGACAGGAGCTAATTTCACCGAAAATGCCAATGGCCAGACGGGAGGAGTAGATGGAGAAACGGTTAACGTAAGCGCCAACTACGGCGTTGCCTTGGGAGAGAATGGCGGGTTCATTAATTTTACCGGTGACTTTGATTATCGCGAGCATTATAGTAGAATGAGAGAATGGGAAGGTAATATCTTTAATCTTTATAATACGGTTGAACGATTTGCCAGCAATGATGGTTATGATTTAACGCAATTACTGGATGATGATGTGTCGGATGTTATTCAATATGGTAATGCTGCCGGACTTGGTTTAGATCCTTTAGCAACTAAAGCAGATTTACAAGGCATTTTAAATGCTGATAATACAACAGCAGAGTTAGCCGCGCGAAACCTGGTAAGAAGTGATTTTAACATGCGTGTTGGTCAATCTGAATTGCGCGGAGGTCGCTTTTTTGCTAATCTGTCTATACCATTAGATGATAATGGTACAGAGCTATATTCTTTTGCAGGCGCCAGTTCTCGTAAAGGAAATTCGGCAGGGTTTTATAGATTGCCCAATCAAAGTAGAACGTTTACACCGGCATATATTGATGGCTTTTTACCGGAAATTAATTCGACCATTACCGATAAGTCTTTTGCCGTTGGTATAAAAGGAAAAATAAATGACTGGAATGTAGATCTGAGTAATACCTGGGGAAAAAATGGATTCTTATATACGATTGGAAATACATTCAATGCGTCAAGACAAAATGCTTCACCAACAACTTTTGATGCCGGAGGATTTAACTTTATGCAGAATACGGTTAATCTGGATGTCAACCAATTTTATGATGATATTATGAATGGTTTGAATATCGCTTTTGGTGCGGAGTACCGATTAGAAAATTATGAGATTATCGCCGGGGAGGAAGCGTCTTATGGTCAATATACCGCTGAAGGTGAGTTAATAACCCTGCCAACTCAGAGTCCGTCACAGGATTTCTTCGGGAATGGAAGGCCGGGAGGGTCTCAAGTATTTCCGGGCTTTAGTCCTGCGAATGAACTTTCCAGAGATCGAAGCAGTATTGCAGGATATTTTGATTTGGAAGCAGATTTTTCGGAAACATTTTTGGCGAGTTTTGCTGCGCGCTTTGAGAATTATTCCGATTTCGGATCTACGATAAACTTTAAACTGGCAACCTTGTTAAAGGCAAGTGACAATGTAAATATAAGAGCAGCCTTAAATACGGGTTTTAGAGCGCCTTCTTTACATCAGTTAAATTTTAATTCTACTTCTACGATCTTTCAAGACGGAATACCTGTTGAAGTGGGTACGTTTTCAAACGATAGTCGTGCGGCAAATCTCTTAGGTATTCCACAATTAAAAGAAGAGACTTCCCAGAGTATCTCTGTTGGTTTTACGGCAAAGATGCCGGATGCGAATTTAACGCTTACGGTTGATGGTTACTTTGTGTCTATTGACGATAGAGTAGTATATACAGGACAATTCAGAGGCCCGGGAACGGGAACAGAGTTGGATAATTTACTTTCTCAGGCCAATGCTTCTGCTGCATCATTTTTTGCGAATGCCATTGATACAGAATCCAAAGGTCTGGACATTGTATTAACCCATAAAACCGATGTTGGAACGAATGCCAGATTGAAATCGGATTTATCAGGAACATTCTCTAAAACGAAAAAAGTAGGCGATATTAAAGCATCTCAGGTACTTGAAGACGCAGGTTTAGTAGGGACGTATTTTCCTGAAGACAGTAGAATTTACCTGGAAGAAGCGGTGCCAAGAACTAAAGTAAATTTATCCAACAATTTATCTACGGGTAAGTTTAATATATTCTTGAGAAATGTCTGGTTTGGTGAAGTTTCAGAAGCCACCACCAATATTGATAATCAACAAGTGTATGGTTCTAAACTCGTAACCGATTTATCTTTTGGTTATAAAGCTTCAGATAATTTAACACTCACGATTGGGGCTAATAACCTTTTGGACGTTTATCCGGATAGAACTATTGAAGCAAACCGAAGTAGTGGACGTTTCGATTGGTCCAGACGTTCTCAGCAGTTTGGGGTCGCCGGGCGATTCCTTTTTGCCAGATTAAGCTTTAAGTTGAAATAACCTTTTTAAGATTTAAACTAGAAAAACCCGAAGTACCATGCTTCGGGTTTTTTTGTAAGTTACTTTATCCTTTAAGTTTGAATTGTCTTCAAAGCTTACTTTCCGTTGTTGGTCGAAAAATATTTTGATATGAATTAAAAAAAGTAATTTTATTGAAAATCAAAATTAGTAGTAATGAAAGTCATCAAAGTTAAAATTCTGAGAATCATTTTATGTTTATGTTTATGTTTTGTACCGTCCATAGTATTGGCACAGCAAAAAACAGGAAATATTGTTGAGTATTTTGGAAAAGAGAAGGTTAATGATATTAAGGAAGGCCAACTATTACATGTCTTTAAAACAGGATTAGCCTTAAAAATTCAAAGTTTTAATTTCAATTCTTCGGCCTTTCCAAAAGATCAGGTTTTTAGCAAGTTTTTGAACGAACCACAATATGAGCCTTCAAATAATGAAACTTTCGATGTTGATTTTTTGGGGAATGAACAAAAATGGAAACCCATAACGACCGATTCGACAAATAGCTTTAATGATCGAAATTTACGGTCGAGTTATGTCTATTTAAGTTATCGTTCCGGCAGTGCCAGAACGGTGCTTTTTGAGGCTTCGGGGCATTCGTTAGTTTTAATAAATGGGTTGCCACATGAGGGTGACCATTACGATTTTGGATGGAATTTAATTCCTTTAAAACTAAAAAAAGGACTGAATAAATTTGTTTTAAAGGTGGGACGTTTCCCGAGAATTAGAGCACGATTGATCGATCCGTTGCCTAAAGTACAATTGACGACCAGAGATTTAACTATGCCGGATATTTTGGTGGAGGAAGATAAAACCTATGTTGGTGGGATACGTGTTATAAATGCCACTGATACCTGGGTTAAAAATTATGCGATCACATCAGAAATTGAAGGCAAGCGGATCACATCAAAAGTCCCAGATATTCCGCCGATGAGTGTTAGAAAAGTTCCTGTTGAAATAGCATCGGTTACTGACGCCATTCAAATTGGCAAAACGAGTTTAAGATTAAGTTTAGCGAACAGAAGTAAAAAAACGGTGAGTTCTAAAACCTTGGATGTTACTGTAAAATCTAAGTATACGCATCATAAACGTACATTAATAAGTCAGGTTGATGGTAGTGTGCAATATTATAGTGTGGCACCTTCCACGGATAAAAAGTCAGACTCACAGGCCTTATTTTTATCTGTTCATGGAGCTTCCGTAGAAGCGGTCAACCAAGCCAATGCTTATAAGAAAAAGGATTGGGGGCATTTAATAGCACCAACCAATCGTCGTCCATTTGGTTTTGCCTGGGAAGACTGGGGCCGTTTGGATGCCTTAGAAGTTTTAGCTGATGCGAAATCCATTTACAAGCCGGATAGCCAAAGAATTTATTTAACCGGACACTCTATGGGAGGTCATGGTACCTGGTATTTAGGCGCCACATATCCTGATCATTTTGCGGCCATTGCTCCTTGTGCGGGATATCCCGATCTATTATTATATCGAGATGGTTTTATGAAGCGTATGTTAAGCATGTCGCCACAGCAATTGGCAAGATTTGGAATGACACCTAAAGTCCTTGAGCGTATCAAAAATAAACCAAAACCAACAGCCATGGAGGATATGATCTTTAGAGCGGGGGCACCAAGTAGAACGCTGGAGCTGATCCGGAATTATTTACATCATGGTGTTTATGTGTTACATGGCGAAATTGACAATGTGGTACCGACTTATATTGCCCGCGATATGCGTGAGCGGTTAGGGAAATTCCATCCGGATTTCACCTATTATGAGTACCCTGACGGAACCCATTGGTATGGGAACCACAGTGTAGACTGGGACCCTATTTTCGACCTATTCAAACAACGCACTATCAAAGAAGATAAAGACATTAAAAAACTGGAATTTTATACCGGATCGCCGGGCGTGTCTTCGGGATCACATTTTATAAAGATCCATCAGCAAGAAGCACCGTTTAAAACAAGTTCTTTTAAGTTTTCAAAAGGAGAAAAACCAACTATAGAAACTAACAATACGGCTTTTCTTGAGGTGGATTATTCCAATTTAGAAGACACCAAAGATATGATTGAAATTGATGGTACGGAGTTACATGTTTCAGGAGATCAAAAGCTTTTCTTTAAGAAAACTGATGGTCAATGGAAAGCTGCAGATTCGCCCGATTTAAAAGAAAAAGGACCTCATAGAAATGGGGGTTTTAAAGATGCTTTTAATAATAACGTGGTATTGGTTTATGCCACGAGAGGGACAAGATATGAAAACGATTGGTATTTAAACCGTGCCCGTTTTGATGCTGAGACATTTTGGTATCGTGCCAATGGAAATGTTGAGGTGGTTAGAGATGTAGATTTTACATTAGCAAAGTATGCCAATCGGAATGTGGTGGTTTATGGTAACAAAGACAACCATAGTGCATGGGACTTACTTTTAAAAGATTGCCCGATACAAGTAAAGCATAATCAGGTGAATTTTGATGGGAAATTAATTTCGGGAAAGCAATGGGGGATGTACTTTATTGTACCTCGAAAAGATTCAGACAAAGCTAGTGTCGGTGTTGTAACGGCAACGGGAGAAAAAGGTATGAAAGCTGCTTATATGAATCATTATTTGGTTAACGGGACGACGTTCCCGGATGTCTTGTTGTTTGATGACCATGTACTTGTCGATGGCATTTCTGAAGTTAAATGTGCAGGATTTTTTGGTAATGACTGGTCTGTAGCCACCGGAGACTTTGAGTGGAAGTGATTTTCGATTTTAACTAATATTTTCGAAAACGAACTTTTACAAGGTGTCACTTCCCGTGTTTTCGAAGATTGCAGAAAATGTATCGGGAAGCTTATTTCAATAGTTCTCTCCCGATAGCTATCGGGAACTAATTCGTTCGTTCCTCACAAATTATCGAACTGACAGCCATTGTACTATGTTTTGAAAAGAACGCTATTAATCAACTCAGATCATCCAAAACATAAGAAACCCCAGACTTTCATCATTGAAAATCTGGAGTTCTGCTATTAATCGAATTAGTCACTCAATTAATCATTATGCTTATTTATCTACGCTCAAAACCTCTTGAACAGCGACCTCGCTATATTTCGCTACTCTTTTATTATATAACCACATTTTGAATTTGGTTACTAAGTAGAACAGTATGGGTACCACTATTAATGTTAAAAATGTTGCAACGAACAAACCGTAAATAACGGTCCAGGCCAATGGTCCCCAAAAGATCACGTTATCTCCACCCATATAAATGTTCGGATCAAACTCACTAAACAACGTAAAGAAATTAATATTAAAACCGGTCGCTAAAGGGATCAATCCTAAGATCGTGGTAATGGCGGTTAATAATACCGGACGTAAACGTGCCTTTCCACCTTTAATAATGGCCTCTAATAAATCCGTAGTTTCCAAATACTGATCGTCTTCCAGATCGTGTTCAACTTTCTTTCTGTCGATCAATAGTTGGGTGTAATCTAAAAGTACCACCCCGTTATTTACTACAATTCCAGCCAAGGAAATAATACCCATCATCGTCATCATAATAACGAAAGCACTTCCTGTAATCACAATACCTCCAAATACACCTATTAAACTTAAGAAGATGGCAAGCATGATGATCGCTGGTTTTGAAACCGAGTTAAACTGGAAGATCAAAATAAAGAAGATCAAACCTAAACCTGTAAAGAAAGCCCCCATTAAAAAAGCCATTTGTTTGTTTTGCTCTTCAATTTGGCCGGTATAATCCACTTTTACAGTTGCCGGTTTTTCGGTAAAGCTTTGCATCTCATTTTGAATTTTCGATACGATAGCAGCGGCATCTGTAAACCCAGGTGCTAGCGCCGAATACAAGGTTACCACACGTCTTACATCTTTATGTTTTATAGCACTAAAACCGGAGGTGTTATTTTGATTAGCCACGGCGGATACAGGGACTTCTTTGATTTGCCCTGATGCCATGTCTCTAAATGTGATTTTCTGATTGAAAATAGCACTTTTGTTATATCGGTTTTCTGCATTAAAACGCACATAAATATCATAATCTTCACCATCTTCTTTATAAATACCGGCTTTGGCTCCAAAGATGGCATTACGCAATTGTTGTCCTACCTGTCCGGAATTGACACCAAGTTCCCCCGCTTTTTTACGATCGACATGCACTTGCATTGAGGGTTTTGATTTGTTAACATCAATCTTTAACTCATCAATACCCTGAATGTTTTTCGAGTTGATATAGTCCCGCATCTTTTCAGCGGTAGCAATTAATTCGGTATAATCATTACCCTCTAATTCTAAATTTATAGGGTATCCTGCCGGTGGACCAACAGCATCCTTTTCAACCGATATCGCAACGCCCGGGTAGACTCCTTTTAAATCTTCCTGTACTTTTTTAAGTAATATATTACTATCAGCACCATCTCTAAACTTGTATTCACGCATGGTTGCGGTAATCTTACCACGATGAGGCATTTCTGCTTGAGAGCCTCCGTCAGTTTGCGGATTTCCAGCACCTTCACCTACCTGAGATACGGCGCTTTCGGTTAAGAAATTAAAATCACCATGCATATAAGCTTCTTCATTGATAATTTTATAAACACGTTGTTCTATGTCTGACGTAATCGTATTGGTTTTTTCAATATCGGTTCCTTCAGGGTATTCTATATATACAATAATTTGATTTGGCGTATTGTCCGGAAAGAATTCTACTTTGGTACGCTGGCTACCAACGGATGCCCCAAAGCCCATAAAAGCGACAATAAGTAAAATAAAAGTACCGATAGCAATAAATGCGGGTTTTCTTCCACTTAATGCTGCACGCAGCGATCTTTCGTAAAACCGCTCCCATTTCGGTAATATTCTGTTTTGAAACCCATTGGCCCAACCTCTTAGGAATAGGCGATACATCCAGAGTAAAATAACCGTTACTATCATTAAAGTTCCTAAGCCTCTGGAACTACCACCAACAAGCATTATGAGTAAGCCAGTACCCCCGACAACCGCAGAAATTTTGATGATGTTTTTTAAAGGCATGTCTTTATCTTCGGTAGTCATAAACTGAGATACCATAACTGAGTTAAAGAAGATAGCCACGAATAATGACGATCCCAAAACCACAGATAGCGTAATCGGAAAATAAATCATGAATTGCCCCATAACGCCTGGCCATAATCCGAGTGGTATAAAGGCCGCTACCGTCGTTGCTGTTGAAATAATTATAGGGAATGCAATTTCACCAATACCCTTTTTAGCGGCTTGAATACGACTTAGCCCTTCCTGGTCCATTAATCGGTATACATTTTCAACGACAACAATACCATTGTCCACCAGCATACCAAGTCCCATAATGAGTCCGAAAAGAATCATGGTATTCATGGTGTACCCAAACATATTTAAAATCATTAAAGACATAAACATGGACATCGGGATGGCAAATCCAACAAACAAAGCATTCTTAAACCCTAAGAAGAACATTAATACGGTGACAACGAGAATGATACCAAAGATGATATTGTTTACCAAATCATCCACCTGTCCGATAGTTTTTGACGATTGATCATTGGCCACGGTAACGGTTAGGTCCGGTGGAAATATATTAGCCACAGCATCTTTAATGATTACGTCGATCTGTTCTGCAGCAGCCACCATGTTTTTTCCGGCGCGTTTTTTAACGTCGAGCATCACAACTGGTTCTCCAAACTCTCTGGCATAGGTGGTTTTATCTTCATCTTTAAAGGTCACCACTGCGACATCCTTTAAATAGATGGGATTATTCATTTCAGACTTGACCACGAAATTTTTAAGTTCGTTAGGGTCTTCAATTTCACCCAGAATTCTAATGGTACGTCGTTGTCCGCTGGTAATTAAATTTCCTGCAGACATGGTCATATTTTCTCGGCTGATAGTATTGATGATATCATCAAAACTCACCTGGGCGGCCATCATTTTATAAATATCTACGGCAACTTCTACTTCTTTTTCCTGAGCACCCCGAATGTCGACTTGCTTGATTTCCTGTAGACTTTCAATTTCGTCTTCAAGATATTCACCATATTCCTTTAGTTTATCTACCGGGTAATCTCCGGAGATATTAATGTTTAGAATAGGGATCTCTTCAGACATACTGAGATCGAAAATATTCGGCTCCACTTTGGCTCCATTAAAGGTTGGCCAATCTTCACCGGAAGTTTCCGTGTCTACTTCGTCTTTAACCTTCTGTTTTGCGGCATCCACTGTAATGTTCTCATCGAACTCTACAATTATGATCGAGTAGTCTTCTTGCGAGGTTGAGGTAATTTCAATAACGTTGCTTACCGTTTTTAGTTTGTCCTCAATAGGATCGGTGATTAGTTTTTCAATATCTTCGGCAGTATTACCGGGATACACAGAACTAATGTAAATTTTGGTTTCTTTAATTTCCGGGAAATTTTCTCTAGGCATGCTAAAGTAAGCGCCGGCTCCAAGGAAAAGTATTACGGCAATTAAAACATACATGGTGGTTTTATTGTTAATTGCCCACGATGATAATCCAAATTCCTTATCTACTTTTTTCTTTTTATTATTACGAGTCATTAGTTAATAGTCTTTAGTTGTTAGAATTTGATTTGTTGGACTTTAGATATTTTTGAAGACTGGAAGTCATTTTTGACAACTCTTCCAGAACTACTCTATTATTGTAATCTTCTTCATTGTTAATATATCCAAGTCTCTTAGCAATGGTAGAGCATACTACACATTCTTTTATTGATCCATTCGAAATGCTCAAAAATCTGTTAAACTGTAAATTGGTGTCTCCAGACCCTTCGGCTATATTTAAAGCAATGGATGTTGATGCCCTTCTAAATTGAGAGCTTAAGCCATACTCTTCTTTTTTAGGAAAATTATTGGTTGATTTATAGGTGGTATCAATGAAGTCCAATGCCTTTTGATATACTTTTAAATCTTCAAAGTTGAATTTTATTTCTTTCATCTTTATAGTTTCCAATTTTCTATGAACTAGCGTCTAGAGACTACTGACTAATTAAGATTTTAACATCCTGTCCATCTTTCACACTACGAGCACCTTCTTTAATAATTTCATCGCCATTTTTTATTCCCGAAAGGACTTCGATGTCATCACCCTGTGTTTTCCCCGTTTCTATAATAGCTCTTTTCGCTTTAGCTTTTTGGTCTGCTTTATCGGCAATCACGTAAACATATTGTTCTCCTTTAGCATTTTCAGAAATAATACTTTGCGGTATCAATATGGCATTGTCATTGGTATAATCATTGATCTTAAGCTTAGCCGTCAGGTTGGGTTTAATATCAGCTTCTTTGTTAGCGATAGCCACTTCGACCTTGAATGTTCTATTCGCAGGATTAATAAAGTTACCGGCTTGTCTGACTTTCGCATCCATAGATTTCCCAAGAATAGGAAATTGAACCTGAACATCTTTTCCGGGAACCACATTTGTAATATAACGTTCCGGTACATCGGTTTCAATGTACATGTCTCTCAGGTTTACAATTCTGAATAACTGTGATTGACCCGGAGCAACAACACTACCTTGGTCTGTGATCACATCATCGATGGTTCCTGAAAACGGAGCACGAACAATAGTTTTACTCATTTGTTGTTGTAACTGGCTTACTGCTTGTTGCTGTGCTTCGTATGTAGACTTTGCTTGCAGGTATTGAATTTCACTGCCAATTTTTTGCTTCCAAAGTCGTGCCTGACGCTCAAAAGTTGTTTTTGCCAGATCCGCCTGAATTTGTAGTTGTGCTAATTGCTGACTCAAGCCACCATCATCAATTTTAGCTAGCTTTTGACCTTTAGAAACGCGTTGTCCTTCTTTGACATAAACACGGGATAAGATCCCCGAATATTCCGGAAAGATCACCAGATTTTGTTTGGTGCTTACATTTCCCTGAAGTTCCACAAAGTGGTTAAATACAGATTCTTTGGCCTCAAAAGTGGTGATTAAAGGGATGCGCTCTTGCGGATCTAATTCCTTAATTTTTGATTCAAGTTGTTTAAGTTGAGCGACAATAGCAACCTGCTCGACATCCAATTGTGCTTTTCGTGCTCTAATGTCCTCTAAATTATTAGAAGCTATAATATCTTCAACAGAAGCTTTGTTCCCGCCTCCACATGACGTCAATATAATTGTTACGATTAATAATGAATATATGTTTTTCATTTTATGATTGATATTTAGTTGTTTTTAGTGTTTAATAAGTTTTTTAACTCAGCCTTCTTGTTAATAACATCAATGATGGCTTGTAAGTACTCCTGTTGATTGGAGTATAGTTGCGTTTGTGCCTGTCGTAAATCAAAACTACTGGCAATACCTTCCCGGTATTTAATCGTATTTTTTCTTTCTATTTTTTCTGCTAATGCTAAATTTTTCTGCTTATTCGCATAGGTCTCGATGGCTAAATTGTATTCGTTTTTAACGTTTTGGAATTCCAGTTCCAGTTCATTTTCTTTAATGATCAGATTGTTTTTAGCAATATCCCATTCGATTTTTGCTTTTTGACGTTTAGCCTTGCCTCCAAAAGAACTAAAAATGGGAACCGTTAATTTAAATCCGCCTACGGTAGTGAATAACCATTCTTGCTCCGGCTTAAAGTAATTTGAAGCTTGATTACTGTAACCCAAATAATTTGAAGTCACAAATGCGTTTAACTTTGGTAACTGTTCCGATTTTTCCAACTTGTATTCCAACCCTTTGCTTACGGCTTCGTTAGCTGCAATTTTATAGTCTATATTATTGGTAATGGGATATTCTGAACTAATAAGATCCAGTGAAATGTTTTCTGTGATAAGATCGTTTAGTGTATCTGTAAGTTCTATGGGATCGCTGGGATCTAAACCTAATAATATTTTCACATAGCCTTTAGAAATACCGTAAAGCGTCTCTAAGTTTTTCAGATTTATTTCTAAACTGGAGAGTGTTAATTGCAGTTGCTCTACGTCTTCTTCTTCTGTTAAACCATTTTCAAAAATTTTCGTGGTTTCATCGAGATTAGACTTTAAAACGGCAATGTTATTCTTTGTTATATCGATACTTTCTTTGGTGAGTAGTGCATTGTTATATGCATTGACAACAAAGGTTTCAACATCGTTTTTCGTCTTGCCTTTAGCATTTTGGGAAATCTCTAAAAAGACCTTATTAGATTGTAAGCCTACAATATAACCTCCATCAAACAATAACTGGTTTAAGGTTACACTAGGTGTTAAATTGTGTTTCGGAAATAAAAAGACAAAAGGATCACCTTCATCTAATTCCGAAATATCAAATGGAGCTTTAATGTTTATGGAATAATCGACGGCACCACTTATTTGCGGTAATCCGCGAGCCGTAGTTTCCCATACTTGTTTTTCAGCTGCACGAATATTTAAGTCAGCATTCTTAATGTTTCTGTTATGTTCCAAAGCATAGTCAATCGCTTCCTGCAAGGAAAATTTTTGTATTCCCTCTTGAGAAAACAGAGCCATAGAGCATAATAAACTAAAAATTAATATTAGTTTGTTTTTCATTTTAGTGTTTGTTTATGATTGATTTGATGTTATGAATGTCTTTAATATTTCAAGTCCTTTAGGGGTGCAAATACCGCGTAAATGATATTCCAAATAATTACTCATTAATACGTTCATGGAGAATTTTTTTAGCGGAAACAAATCCTTGTCTTTTATGGCCAGCATGCCATTAAAATAGATTCTCGCAATAAACTCAACATCGATGGTATTTCTGTATAATTGTTGCTGCACGCCTTTATTTAAATTGTCTGTGACGCAGGATTTCATCACTTCAAATTGTTTCGCCTTTAGGGAATTATATATACCGGGGTAATATTTTTGCAGTTGGTATTGTGGTGAAGACTTTTCATCTTTTAGATGTTCCATCACAAACTGCTTGATACTGAATATTTCTTCAATCGGGTTTTTTTCCAAAGCACAAATATGGTCTATACCGTGTGAAATGAATTCAAATAAGTTCAATGTGGTGGCCTCTACCAGTTTCGTTTTGTTATCAAAATGCTGATAAATGGTTTTCTTGGACATGCCCAAAGCGTTGGCAATGTCGTCCATGGTAACACTTTTAAACCCATAGGTTAAAAACAAATCGGTAGCACCTAATAATATTTTTTCTCTCATAATCGGGCACAAAACTACGAAAGGAAACTTTAAAAACAAAAATAGTTTCCAAGGTTTTACAATTATTTAACACATAATTTACTTCAAAGCTTTCTAATGCCATGAATTAATTTATTTTTGTTTTATGCTTTCAATAGAAAAATATCAAGCCGTTTTTATCGATTATTTGCAGGAGTACTCGGTGGTTAAGGAACCTGAAAACCTGTACAACCCCATCCAATATATTTTAAGTTTAGGAGGCAAACGTCTTCGTCCGGTCTTGACACTAATGGCGGCGGAAATTTTTAACACCGATTACAAAAATGCATTACCTGCAGCATTAAGTATTGAGGTATTTCACAATTTTTCGTTGGTTCACGACGATATTATGGATGACGCCCCATTGCGAAGAGGGAAAGAAACAGTGCACAAGAAGTGGAATGTCAATACCGGGATTCTTTCCGGCGATGCCATGCTCATTATGGCTTATCAATTATTCGAAAATTATGAAGTCAATACTTTTCAGGCTTTGGCGAAGTTGTTTGGAAAAACCGCCTTGGAAGTTTGTGAAGGACAACAATACGACGTGGATTTTGAAACCAGAAGCGATGTGACCATTCCCGAATATTTAAAAATGATCGAGTATAAAACAGCTGTTTTAGTAGGTGCGGCTATGAAAATGGGGGCTATTGTTGCCGGTGTTTCTGAAGCAGATCAAAATAATATCTATGAGTTTGGTAAAAACCTGGGAATCGCCTTTCAATTGCAAGATGATTATTTAGATGCTTTTGGAGACCCTGAAACCTTTGGAAAACAAGTGGGTGGTGATATTATTGAAAATAAAAAAACCTATTTGTATTTGAAGGCTCTGGAGTTTTCGAACGACGCGGATAAGCAAACTTTAGAACATTTATTTAACGGAAATACGGCCGACACCGAAAGCAAAGTGGAAACCGCAAAACAGCTTTTTAAGTCTTCCGGTTCGTCCGATGCTACTAAAGAAGCCATCAAAGAATATACTGCTAAAGCCTTTTCGGTTTTAGAACCTTTAAATATTTCTGAAGACAAAAAGGATCTGCTTAAAGCCTTTGGAAATTATCTTATGAACAGAAATACCTGATGCAAATACCCACCACTTTTGATACTCTTATTGCTGAAGCCAATCAGTTGAATCTGTATAAAAAATTGGTGCTTCAGCTGAATAAGGATTTTCTGCTAGCGAATATCGATCTGGATTTTCATGAAGACATTCTACCAACCAGTTTAAAGCTGCTGCTTCATGAAACCGTATATCAACTTATCCAGGAGAAATTCGCAGAGTATCTCAACTTACTTTATATTATCGATGTCCCTGAAAAGCAGGTTAAAGCTTTAGATGGGAGCGATACGCTTAAACTGTCTGAACAAGTCTCTTTTTTGATTTTAAAAAGGGAATGGCAGAAGGTTTGGTTTCGAAATAAATATTAACATGAGGCAATGATGAAAACGGAATGCCAGTTCGAGTGTCACACCAGAGCGTGATCGCCTGCCTGCCGATAGGCAGGTATCGAGAGCAGGTTTAAAGTTAAAAAATTTGATTTTCTCCCGATAGCTATCGGGAATTAATTTCAGGACATTGATTGGTTCTCGATACAGTCCCGATAAAAAAATCGGGCCCCACTCGAACTGACATACCACTACGGCTTTGATTCAAATACATTATGAGTCAAACACATCCCCCGCTCCCGAACGAATCCTTTCGTGTGGAATAATACTTAATCAATAAATTTGAAGCTATGAAAATTACAGTCCGATATCAAAAAATTCTTTTAGCGGGACTTCCAAGGCAATTGCCAATGCAGATACGGTCACTACATTAGGTGTCACCACAGCTTTTTTAATTTTATATAAATATTGCCTGTCTTTACCAACCAATTCTGCCAGTTGAGTTTGGGTTAATCCTTTTTGCTTTCTAAAAAATCGTACCCGACTACCAATTTTTTTTGGTATGGATTGCTTCAGCTCTTTTAATTTATTTTCAGATAATTCTATCACATCAAAAAATTAAATATCAAGAAACGCGCTCGTTTCAACCCCAATAGCATCCGCAAGCTTTTTAAGAGTAAGTAAAGTCGGATTCTGTCTACCATTTTCTATACTAGACAAATAAGGTTTATCCATTTCCAATTCAGTGCAAACATCTTCTTGGGTTAATTTTTTCGCTTTTCTGATTCTAGAAATGTTTTTGCCTACTTGATTTAGATATTTTTGATCCTTATTGTTCATTTAATGAACAATATCTTTATAAAAAGTAATTTAAATGTTACGATATATCCCAACCTTTATTATATTTGAAAACCAAATCCAAAACCCCATGTCAAAATCACCCAAATCAAAAAACGAAAACTATCACGAGCATACGATTCTTACCGCCTTTATATTAGTATATAAGCATGTGCTCTGTGTTTATACCAAACAGAAAATCAAAGACAGAGATACTTTATAACTCTTTTAAAATAGTCCCTTATGGATCCAGAAGAATTTAAGTCCCGTCATAGCCAAACCCTACAAACAGACCTTAAGGGTGGACAGGCTCTTCGAAACCATATAAAACTACCCATTAGCGACCTCAACGAACTGGCCTATATACAAGAGTCCTTATTGGAATGTATAATGCTGCTCACCCAATTAGAAAAAAGACACTATAAAAGCGAACAGCTGCAAAGTGCCATCTATTGGTTGAGTAAAATACTTATGGTCAGTTACCCACATAGCGAATTGGATGGCTTGGCGGAATGGTTAAAACAATAAAGAAATGGAAGAGAAATTGTATCTTTACAATAACTTAAATATAGAAATATCGAAGTTATGGGAGCATTAGAACTACGGGAAGAGCTACGCAAATATATAGAAATAGGTGATAGTAACTTTTTAAAAGCCCTGCATAAAACGGCTCAGTCGTATATTGAACAAAAGCGATTAGACCGAATGATTGCTGAGGGGGAAGAAGATATAAAAGCGGGACGTGTACATGATCAGGATGAAGTACAAAAAATGATTGAAGGTTGGACAAAAGAATAAAATCGGTAGTTTGGTCATCCAGAGCGATTAAAGATTTAGAGAAAATAACAAAGTTTTATATTAAACTTTATGGGCATACTAAAGCCAGAAAAATTGTAACAGAACTTCGTCAAAGTACAGAAATACTCGAAAGTACAAATGTAGATACTTCGAAATTAGGTGCTGTAGACGAAACTTTTTCACACCTAAAACGAATTTATAGAAAGCTCATTAATGATTATTGTAAAATTACCTATCGAGAAGGCAAGACCAAGTTTTACGTTGTACGAGTTTTTGATTCCAGACAACATCCAAATAAAAACAAGTAATGACCTAAGTGGAATGTATAACGCTGCTCACCCAATTAGAAAAAAGACATTATAAAAGTGAACAACTACAAAGTGCTATTTATTGGTTGAGTAAAATACTTTTAGTAAGTTATCCAAATACGGAACTTGACGGACTGGCGGAGTGGTTAAAAAATCAATGACATAAATCCTGATCTAACTAAACCGATTAATTTAGTATCCCATAGTCTTAGTCTACATCGTCCTCTTCGTCGTTGGTATCATCATCTTCAGGAGATTCATCACTATATTTACCACGACCTCTTTCTAAATAATACCGGCCAACTTTCACATAATAGGAACTTACCGGAGCGGCATCGTCGCCAAATTCTTTACGCACGTAGGTCAATATCTGAGCAATCTCTTCATTTTCCAGATGTGCTACCGGAGGCATGATACCGTCAAAGGGTTTGCCATTAACTTTAATGGGGCCTTGTAACCCTTCCAGAACCACATTGATAAGTCGCTTTTGATCGCCTGTCACCCATTCGGATCCTGTAAGTGGCGGAAATCGACTGCCATCACCTTTACCACTGGACATATGACAAGCGCCGCAATGCTGATTATATAAAACTGCACCGGCCTCGGCTCTCGCAGGCGTGAGATCATCATTTATTTTATCGGGTGTTCTAATATGTGGTAGGGCTTTACGTTCTTCCATAAGCGCCAGTTGTTCCGAACCAAAATTGGTTTTGTCCCCCTTATACATGACGCGCCAAATTTTGCCTTCTTCACTTTCACTTAAATACAGCGACCCGTCCGGACCCATCGCGATGCCCATCGGTCTATAACCCGCATCATCGGTATCCACAAGTTTCTCCTTTTGGATAAAACCATCAGCAAAAACCTCCCATGCTCCGGGTTTACCATTTTCAAATGGAACGAAGGCCACAAAATAACCACTCTGAGGGAAGGGCGTTCGAATCGTTGAGCCATGGAAAGCGATAAAAGCACCGTTTTTATAACGTTCAGGAAATTGATCGCCTTGATAAAAATGAAGATCATTGGGTGCCCAATGCCCGGGGAATCCAATGAGTGGTTGCGTAAAATCTGCACCATCACGTTCTATGATTCCGTCACCGCCATATTCCGGATTTAGTAACTTTTTACCCTTCATTTGATCGTAGTAATAATAGGGCCAACCGGCATCAGCACCTTCCTCAATACGAAGAAATTCTTCCGCAGGTAGCATGGCACTTTCCCATGGACTGAATAAATCTTCCCACATGCGATTCAAATTATCTCTTCCATGTTGTAAGGCATACAAGGTATTATCGGCATGATTCCAATCCATACCAACGATACTTCTTATTCCGGTGGCATAGCGATATCCGTCCTTTTGTAACTGATTGGGTTTATTGGCGTCAAATCGCCAAATACCGGCATGCCATTCGAGTTCGGGGCAGGGGTTAACAGCTAATGTGCCGGGGACGCGCTTCAATGCCTTGGTCTTGCATATATCTCCCGGAGAACCAAATGGAACATACATATGACCTTCGTTATCAAAGGTTAAAGGTTTGGCGATATGTGAATAGCCATATTCCGAGCTTCGATAATCGTCGGTAAGTATGACTTCAACGTCGCTTTCAGGAACCATTTTGCCGGGCGTCAGTTTTTGTCGCATCACCTTACTCGCAGTACTATAATACAGATAATCATTATAAATTCGCATTGCGGTGGCGTAGTAACCGCGTTGGTCGAACACTCCAAAGCGTTTTTGAATATCCGCCTTTCCGTCGTTCGTAGTATCTCTAAGCACCATATTTTCACCAGCCGGATCGGCATAACGCATTTTCACATAGATATCACCATTATCATTAATTGCCAAATGTCGTGAAGGACCAATACTATCGACCACAACCACAGCTTCAAAACCTTCGGGAAGGAATAACCCGCCGTTATCGGAGTCTCCCGGAGGTAGTGGGATGTCTTTGATTTGAGTACATTGCATGAACATACAAGTCATTAGGATACACCATAGAACTGATTTTAATTGACGTATAAATGACTTGAAATTAGATAGTTGAAATAACATACGTTCAGGTTCTGAATAAAAATAAATGGCCTTTCAAAAAACTAAATATACTTAATTTGAAATTTAATTTGAATCGTTGAAAGTAAAAACATCGAAAGAACATATAAGTTTTAAGATTGTTTTAACATTTTTATGTTTCCAAAACCATGCCTGAGATCTATAGAATTAAGTGGGAACCCCTTCGTTATGTATTACTCATCTCTTAAGCTCTCCACAGGGTTTTGGGTAGCCGCTCTATAACTCTGCCAACTAACAGTAAGCGCCGCTATTATTAAAGTAAACACTCCGGCCAGGGCAAAGACCCACCAGCTTAGACTTGTTTTATAGGCAAAATTCTCCAACCAGACACTCATGGCATAATACGCTATGGGGCTGGCAATCACAAATGCTTTAAGCACCCATTTTATAAAGTCTTTGTTAAGCATAAGCATGATTTCTTTTATGGTAGCACCATTTACTTTGCGGATGCCTATTTCCTTAATGCGTCTTTGGGTATCGTATAATGCAATGGTAAATAAGCCAATAGCAGAGATTAGTAATGCAATGATGGTAAATAGCATATATATGGTACTTAGACGTTTTTCTTTTTGGTAGAGTGCTGCTATTTTATCGCTTAAAAAGGAGTACTTAAATGTCTGGTTTGGGTTTATTTCTTTAAACAAAGCTTCTATTTTCTGAATGCCTTGAGAAGTTGCCCCTTTATGAAATTTTATAAAATATTCGGTAAATAAACTTTCAAAATAAACCATAACAAGTGGTTTAGGTTTTGCTGATAAATGCTCGTAATTAAAATCTTTAACAACACCAATTATCTCATAATCACCCCAGCTTCTATTACTAATTGTCGTTTTTATATTTTTTATATTCCAATGTTTTTTAGCCGATTCATTAATTACAATTTTTTTAATCCAATATTTATCTAGGTCTTCTTCAAAAAAATGACCCTCAACCATCTCAAAATTGAATATATCTTGATGGTTAGGTTTTACTTTAAGTGAATTAAGTGTTTCAAATTCAATATCACCTGCTTTAGGTTTCCAATCTATAGGAGAAACATCTATTGGTGAATCCCCTTGAGTCCATTTATCTATTTCAGATATTTCTGCTAGTCTGTCATTTATATACTTTGGTGCATTTGTTTTATTTTTTTCTCTTTCTTCTTTTCTTTTTTCCTTGCTCCAATTTGCAGTTTCAGTATTAAAAGGGGGGGCGTATAAAAGTTTCACTTTCAAGGTGCCATCATAATTAAAACCAAGGTCTTTATCTAGCATTAATTTTAACTGATTGTTTACTATAATGGAAGATATTAATAATAGAAAAGCCAAGGCATATTGCAAAACAACAGTAACTTGTTTTCCTATTAATTTTTTAGATATAGAATTATTTCGCTTAAGATTTTTAATTGCTGAAAACCTATTAATAATAAGCATAGGATATATTAAACCTATTAGCGTTGTAACAGAAAGAATAGCAGCATTAATTAAAAATATTTTCCAAATTGGAGGCGCTAACGAAACTCCAACAAAATCATTAAACCAAGGAAGTATCAAGTTGTAACCTATACTAATAAGCAACGTAGACAGTATGATAATAATTAAGGTTTCAATAATTTTTTGCCCTGCAATATGCCGTTTTAAAGCACCATTTACTTTAGATATAGCAATGTTTTTAAGCGCCGAATTGATGTTAACTATCTGAATATTAGAATAATTTAGTATAGATACAAGCAGTACAACTAACATAATAACAATTAGGATATCTATATTTTTTTTATTCCCTGAACTAAATTCCGAATACTTTTTTAAACCATTGAATTCTGTACTAAAGTATAAATCATCAAGACTTTTTATGGAAGTGATACTTTCAGTTAACTTCGGTATAACATATGGAAGGTTATTATTAGACGCTTTTATTTTTTCGCCAAAATCATTTTTATTAAATCCAATTTGCCCTTTAAAAAAGGTGAAAATAATGCGGCCATAGCCATAAGTCTTTTTCTCATAAGGAATAATATAATCGAACTTTAAAGAGCTATTGGATGGTATTTTAATGATACCTTTTACCGTATGAGTCCTTTGATGTCTTTGTGTTTCTATATAAACACTTTGCCCAATAGGATTACTATCTCCAAAAAGTTTCCTACTGTAATCCTCACTTAAAATTATAGATTCAGGATCTTCTAAAAGGGTATTTTTATTACCATACTTAAGTTTAAAATCGAATACCTTAAAAAAACTAGTATCTGCCACGATACCTTTAGGTAAATAAATATTTTCATTATATTTTAATTTTGTATCATTCTCTTTATAAAAAATTAAGGATGTAGCACTTTCAATTTCAGGATAAACTTCAGGTGTAAAATTATATGGGTAGCTCCAGTCGCTTTTAGGAGATTGCTTCATAATTACCATATAAATATCCTGCTTCCGCTCATGGAAATCATCCATAGTCAGTTCATTATGAACATAAGAGAACAGTAATGAGATACACAACGCTCCTAAACAAAGTGTTGCAAGACTTCCGGCAAAAATAACCTTGTTAGACCTGAAGTTTCTAAAAGCGAATTTTACATAATGTTTTAGCATGGTAAATTTTATTCGTTTTTATAAACTTCATTTCATTGTTCGAAACGTCATTATATTTATTCATCTCGTAAGCTCTCCACAGGGTTCCTGGTTGCTGCACTAAAGGTTTGCAGGCTTACGGTTAATAGTGCTATTATTAACATGAATACTAGAGCCATAGCAAATACCCGCCAGCTTAAGGACGTTTTATAGGCAAAACTTTCTAACCATTTACTCATAGCGTAATATGCAATAGGGCAAGCTATTACAAAAGAAACCAATACCCATTTTACAAAATCCTTGTTGAGCATGAGCATGATATCGGATATGGAGGCTCCATTTACTTTGCGAATGCCTATTTCTTTTATACGACGCTGTGTATCGTATAGCGCAATGGTAAATAAGCCAATAGCCGAGATTAGTAAGGCAATAATGGTAAATGCAATATAAATAAGGCTTAAGCGCTTTTCTTTTTGGTATAAAGCGGCAATTTCATCGCTTAAAAAAGTGTAATCAAAAATCTGGTTAGGATTTACTTCTTTGAATAATGCCTCTATATATTGAATGCCTTCTTGTGTTTTGTTTTTATGAAATTTAATAAAGTATTCGGCTTCAAAGTCTTCAAAATAAACCATTATAAGCGGTTTGGGTTTTGCTGATAAATGTTCATAATTAAAATCTTTAACAACTCCTATTATTTCATATTCCCCCCAATTCCTATTACCAATTATTGTAGTTTCTATATCGTCTATACCCCAATGCTTTTTAGTAGCTTCATTAATTACAATTTTTTTACCACGTTGTTTATCTGTGCCTTCTTCAAAAAAACGCCCTTCGACTAAATTAAAATTAAATATGTTTTGATGATTTGGCGTTACAACCAATGAATTGATTGTTTCAAACTCAAAATCACCTGCTTTAGGTTTCCAATCGATAGGGAAAACGTCTATAGGAGAGCTCCCTTGGGACAACTTGTTTATTCCTGAAAACGATTCCAGTTGATCATTTATAAATTTCGGTATTTTCAGAGCCTTTTCTCTTTCTTCAATTAGCTGCTCTTTGGTCCATTTTCTGCTCTCGGGATTATATGGAGGTTGATAGTAAAGTTTCACCTTCAAAATATTATCATGATTAAAACCAAGGTCTTTGTCTAACATGAGCTTTAGTTGATTATTCACTATAATTGAGGATATTAATAACAGAAGAGACATTGTAAACTGTAAAACAACGGTAACTTGTTTGCCCGTTAGTTTTTGAGATATTGACGTATTTCTTTTTAGGTTTTTAATTGTAGAAAAGCGATTTATAATTAGCATAGGGTATACTAAACCAATAAGTGTTATTATAGAAAGAATACCGGCGTTAATTAAAAATATTTTCCATATTGGAGGCGCTAGCGAAACTCCGACAAAATTATTAAACCAAGGCAATAGGAAGTTGTAGCTTAATGTAATGAGTATCGTTGATAAAATTATTATTATTAAGGTTTCAACAATTTTTTGTCCTATAATGTGTCGCTTTAAAGCACCATTTACCTTAGAAATAGCAATGTTTTTAAGTACGGCGTTTGTGTTAACTATTTGAATATTCGAATAATTAAGAATAGATACCAGTAGTATAACAAACATTATTACTAATAGGATATCCACATTTTTTTTGTTTCCAGAACTAAATTGCGTGTACTTTTTCAAGCTATTTAACTCAGAACTAAAGTATAAATCATGAAGACTTTTTATAGAGGTTAAGCTTTCGGTTAACTGCGGATAAAAATTAGGAACTTTGTTATTAGAATTCTTTATTTTGTTTTTGAATAAATCAACGTTAATATTGCTTTTAGCTTTAAAAAAAGGAGTACCCCCTCGGCCGTAATGGTCTTTTACTTTTGGAATTAAATAATCAAATTTAATTGAGCTATTGGACGGTATTTTTATGATGCCTCCAACTTTATGGACGCCTTGGTGCATGCGTATCTCAAAATCAACTTCTTGACCTATAGCATTAGAGTCACCAAAGAGTTTTTTGCTAAAGTCTTCACTTAAAATAATGGTTTGAGGATCATCAAGAACCGTGTTCCTATCTCCAGTGGATAAACTAAAATTAAAAACTTTAAAAAAACTACTATCTGCAACAACGCCTTTAGGTAAATATACGTTCTGTTTGTATTTTAGTTTTGTTTCATCATCTCTAAAAAAAATCAGGGATGTAGCACTTTCAATTTCAGGATATTCTTCAGGGGTAAATTTATATGGGATACTCCAATCACTCTTTGGCGACTGTTTCATTACCACCATAAAAATATCTTTCTTCCATTTATGGAAATTATCCATAGTAAGTTCGTTGTGAACGAAGGAGAATAATAAAGAAATGCACAAGGCTCCCAAACAAAGTGTTGCCAGGCTTCCGGCAAAAATAACTTTGTTAGATTTAAAGTTTCTAAAAGCGAATATTATATAATGTTTTAGCATGGTTTTGTTATTTGATAGACATCAATAAGTCCTTGTTTCTTTCTCATTATGTATTTACACTGCTTAGCCCTTATACCAAAGCAGGATCTTTTCGAGTTTCGGTTACAATTTTACCATCAAATAGGTTAATGATTCTGTGTGAGTAATTGGCATCACGGTCGGAGTGCGTTACCATAACAATGGTTGTACCTTCCTGATTGAGTTCGGTGAGCAAGTTCATAACTTCCCGACCATTTGTGGAATCTAAGTTTCCCGTAGGCTCATCCGCCAGCAATAATTTAGGGTTTGCCACTACGGCACGAGCTATAGCGACACGTTGTTGCTGGCCACCCGATAGTTGCTGAGGAAAGTGTTTAATACGGTGCCCCATTTTCATACGCCCCAACACATCTGTAACCATACGTTTACGCTCGCTAGCTTTAATTTTTAGGTAGATTAAGGGTAGTTCTACGTTTTCGTAAACAGTAAGCTCATCAATTAAATTAAAACTCTGGAATACAAAACCAACATTCCCTTTACGTTCTTGGGTGCGTTTACTTTCTTTTAAGCCCCCAACTTCTTTGCCGTTAAACACATATGTGCCTTCGCTAGGGTTGTCTAACATGCCTATAATATTTAACAAGGTTGATTTACCACATCCGGACGGCCCCATTATGGCAACAAACTCGCCTTCTTTAACATGTAAGTTGACATTGTTAAGTGCTTTGGTCTCGATCTCTTCGGTTCTAAAAATTTTTGTAAGTGCTTCAGTTTTTATCATTTTTTTAAAGTATTTAATTGTTGTTGTTTCATTTTTTTGTCATTAGAAGGAGTCTTTCGACTTCACTCAAACTAGCACTTGTTGTAAGGCTATTTATGCGCTATTCTCACTCTCAACAAGAAAAGAGCACCCACTGCTCGAGCAGACGACCTAAGTGGTTTTTTTACCTTTGATACTTGTTATAAAATCTTGACTCCTTCACAATGACATTGCTTTACTTTTATTTCTTTAAACTTTTTATTTTGCCTTTGGCTTGATCTCTACACTTCTTGTCACTCGTCTCGAAGTGATTCGACAGGGTTTTGTGTTGCTGCTCTATAGGTTTGCCAACTCACGGTAAGCAATGCTATGATTAATGTAAATGCGCCTGCTATTGCAAACACCCACCAACTTAATGCTGTTTTATAAGCGAAACTTTCCAACCATTTGCTCATGGCGTAATAGGCCATGGGGCATGCTATTGCAAAAGCGATTAACACCCATTTTATAAAGTCTTTATTAAGCATAATCATAATTTCTTTAATGGAAGCTCCGTTTATTTTACGAATGCCTATTTCTTTGGTTTTACTTTCGGTAATAAATAGGCTAATGGCTACTAAGCCTAACAGAGATATAAATAGGACTATTATGGTAAAAGCTTCTAATAACTGTTTTAGCTGAAACTCTTTTTTGTAGATGTCCTTGTAATCAATATATTCAATGAAATTCTTGTAGTAATCAAAAGAAACGCCATGTTTTTTATAAACAGAATTTATATCGGCAATAACTTGGTCTTTATAACCTTCTTCGAAACGCACTTGAAACCTTGGAGTGAAAAAAGAAAAATTATAGCCTATAATGATTGGTTGAATAGGATCGTAAAGAGGTGTGTTATTTATGTTTTTAAAAACCCCTACAATAACAGAATTACTATTTACAAACAAAGCTGTCCCAATGGGGTTCTTTAGATTAGCTTTTTTTACAAACTCTTCATTAACCAGCACTTCTACTAGACCTCTTTGAGCATTTTGTCCTGTCCAGTTATAAAACGTTTGAAGTTTAGAAGGGTTTAAGGTTTTACCATAGAGTAGTTTTATATCATAAACATCTAAATAGTTTGCGTCTCCTAAGACGACTATTGATTTCACTTTTTCTTGGGTAGTCTTTATAGTAATATCGCTTAATCGGTATTCTGTTTTAAAAAGAGTTTCTCCTCCCGCAATTCCTTTTACATAGCTTTTTGAAGTCAATTCGTTTTTTAACGCTTCTCCATACTCAGCAGGAATAACTCCTAAAACATTGTCGAATTTGAATCCAATATCTTTTTGTTCTATATAATTAACTTGTTTTCCAATAAAAGTAACACCAATGATTAGCGCAATAAAAATGCATAATTGAAAGCAGATCATTATCCTCTTTGAAGACCAAGAATTAATTCTATTTGACCATTGTTGTTCAGAGAAAATATTTTTATATGACAGTAAATATTGAAAAGCACCTATTATAAAACCTAACAATAGCATTAATGTGAAGAATGTTAAAATAAGGAGTAAATCGTTTTTAAAAGTTAAGCGATATTCAAAACCTATTAATTCCCCCATAAAATCGCTTAGTATAGGGTAGGTTATCATAGCTATAAAAAAACATATAAAAGCATTGATGAAAGATTCAATGATAAATTGATAGAAAATATTTTGCTTTGTAGCCCCGGAATAGCGTTTTATTCTAAATTCATCTGCACGAGAAATACTTAAGCCTAAATTCATTATAATGTAATTTGTAATGGCCAGAAGAAGGGTTAATATGCCTATTAGCAGAATAATTTTCAAAAATTGAAATGATCCTTTTTGTTGTTGTCCCCTTACATCCAAAGAATTAAAGTAGATATCATCCATCCTTTGAAATTGGATATTTAAATGGACCCTCTTCATGGGATAATTAGGATTCCGTATGAGATTGGCTTGGTCTAAGGTTATATCTTTTACTTTTTCCGTAAATTCTTTTAGGTCTTTAATATTAGGGGCATGTATATACAATTCAACCATCATAAAGTTCCAAAGGCTTTGTTTATAGCCTTCCCCGACCAATATTTCTAAACTATTAATGTTTATGAAATAATCACCTTGAATGGTTGATTCTTTAGGCATATTTTGCATAACACCAACGATCTCTAAAGACCACTCGTCGGTGTTTCGATACTTAGATATGGTTAAGGGTTTTCCAATAGGGCTTTCGTTTCCGAACAATTGCCTGGATGCTTTTTCAGAAATAATGATACCATGTGGTGTATCTTTGAACTTTGCTAAAGACCCTTCAATCAAATTAAAATTGAACACTTCAAAAAATGAGGGGTCTACAAACTTGGGAGTTGCTTGAGTTTCTTGATCATTAGCTCCTTTTATTCTATGGGCTTCTTCATGTATGGTCATCCGCACAAAATCTTTAACTTCGGGCATTTTTTCTTTAAGAATAGGGCCGAGAGGAAGAAAGGTTTGGGTAGATTTAGAACTAGAATTTTCGTGGGTATTTACAAGCCTGTACAGTTCTTTTCGGTTTTCATGAAATTTATCAACACGCAACTCTTTATAAACAAAATGATAAATATGAAAAGAAGCAATAACAGCAATACTCATCCCTAAAATAGAAATGGCGTAGATCCTATAGTTTCTACTAATTCTTCGGATGTATTCTTTTAATATTTTAAAAATCATGTCTTTGTTTTATGCTTTCTCACTTTTTGTTATTCGTCGCGCAATGATTCTACAGGGTTTTGAGTTGCCGCTCTATAGGTTTGCCAACTCACGGTTAAGAGAGCGATTATTAATGTAAAAGCACCCGCCAAAGCAAACACCCACCAACTTAATGTTGTTTTATAAGCAAAATTCTCTAGCCATTTGCTCATGGCGTAATAGGCTATGGGACATGCTATAATAAAAGCGAGAAACACCCATTTTATAAAGTCTTTATTGAGCATGAGCATGATTTCCTTTATGGTGGCTCCGTTTACTTTTCTAATACCTATTTCTTTGGTTTTACTTTCGGTGATAAATAGGCTAATGGCTATCAAACCTAACAGTGCGATAAATAGGACTATTATGGTAAAAGCTTCTAATAAGCGTTTCAATTGGAATTCTTTTTTGTAGATGTTGTTAAGGTTTAAATGGAAAAAATAATCTTTTAAACTTTCAATATTCGGCATCCCTTTTTTTACATATAGATGCTTTAAAAAGGACTTCAATTCTTTTTTTCTTGACTTATCATAAGAAGCTAAAACACTGGTTTGAAGCATGTTATTAAATCCGTGACCCAGTATGATTGGTTGAATAGGATTATAAAAAGGGGTATTGTAAACATCTTTAAACACGCCTACAATAATAGCTTTATTAAAATTTGTTCCTTCGATCATTGTGCCTATGGGGAAGTTCAAATTAGCATCTTTAACAAACTTTTGATTAACAAGAACCTCTACAGGGTGTTCGTTCTTCTTGAAAGCAACTCCAAAAGAGATATGACCACTATATTTTAATTTATTATTAGAGTTTAAGTTTTTGCCTTCTATTAACTCCATGCCATAAGTGTCTAAATAATTGGCGTCTCCAATAATAACCATAGCATTAAGACTATCTTGTTTTTTAAGTATTTTAATGGGCTGTAAATTTATCGAATGCCGAAAAAGCATTTCTCCTAGGGCTACATTTTTTATATAACTTTTTGACTTTAGTTCGTTTATCACGACCTCATCAAATCCGTACGCATTTAAAATAGCAACTTGATCTTTATGATAACCATAATCCTGGGTTTGTATATAATGAAGTTGTTTTTGCAAAAACAAAAAGCAACTTAAAACCCCTATAAATAGCATAAGTTGGGCAGCAACCATTACTTTTTGTGGTTTTGCAAATATTTTATTTTTAGTACTTTTAAAAATGGCACGATATGAAAAAACATATTGTAAAGCTCCTACCAGAATACCCAACACAACCATAGCAATGAAAAAAATTAGCAATAACCACAGATCTGTTTTTGGGTGTAGTTCATAATCGAAACCGGTAATTTGTTTTAAAGGCTTTATAAGAATGGGAAATGTAACGAGTGTTAGTAAAAAACAAATTAAAGTATTACAAACAGATTCCAAACTTAATTGACCCAGAATTACAGTTTTAGAACCTCCCAAAAAGCGCTTTGTATGAAACTCTTTCATGCGGTTTAGGTTCAGACCTAGATTCATTACTATAAAATTGAAAACAGCCAATACTAAAGCTAAAAATCCAACAATTATTAGGGCTTGTAAATATTGGATAGAACCCTTGCGTTTTTGATTTAATACATCTTCCGAATTAAAGTAAATCTTATCCAGCCTCTGCGCTTCTAACCAATTCGATCTTTTAATAGTTTTCTCTTTAAATGAATTTATATCATATTCAGTACCAGGTGATTGATTATTTCTTTCAAAATAAGTATCTGTTATTTTCCTGTTAAATTCATTAATATCATCAATATCAGGAGCATAAATATATAAAGAGATAATTCCTACGGTCCATTTAACGTCTTCAGATTTTAAAAAAGCCAGCTCATCTTTATTAAAAATAAAATCAGGTTGTAAAGTTGAGGTTTCCGGAAAATCTGTGATTACAGCAACAACTTCATATGCCTTTTTTTCAGAACCTCTCTTTGAAACCATTAAACTTTTACCAATAGGGCTTTGATCTCCAAATAGTATTTTTGATTTTCTATTGGATATTACAATACCATTTGTTTTATTCTGAAATGATTTAATATCACCCAACAGGATTTGAAAATCAAATAATTTGAAAAAAGAAGAATCTGTATGTATGATTGGTTCTTCAGTTTTAACATCATTATTATAAATACTCGTAGAGCCTGACATAATCTGACAATACTCTTTGACTTCGGGAACTTTTTCATACAAATACTCACCTAATGCCGGAATTGTAAGAAGGGTTCTATTCGTTGATGTTGCATTTGCATTTAAGACCCTATAAACGTCCTTCCGCTTTGTATGAAACCCGTCAACACTCAACTCTTTATAAACAAAATGATAAATATGAAAAGAAGCAATCACGGCGATACTCATTCCTAAAATAGAAATGGCGTAGATCTTATAATTTCTACTAATTCTTCGAATGTATTCTTTTAATATTTTTAAAATCATATCAACTTTTCATTTGTTTGTGTCAGTACTGGTATGTGCTCTATTATTTCAAAATCAACCGATCACTCTCGCCAAAAGCATCATACCCCGAAGTTATGACCTGCTCTCCTTCCTGTAAACCTTCTAAGACCTCATAATATTGAGGGTTTTGTTTCCCTATTTTTACTGAACGCTTCGTGGCAAATTCGCCCGAAGCATCAACAACATACACCCATTGGCCACCGGTACTTTGAAAAAAAGCACCACGGGGTAACAATAAGGCTTCGGTAGGCGTACCCAATTGCAATTTTATATAATAGTTTTGTCCCGTTCTTATATTGTTTGGTTTATCTCCGGCAAAAACCATATCTATTTTAAATTTGCCTTCTCTAACTTCAGGATATACTTTTTTTAAATTAACATCATAGGCGGTGTTACCACGTTCAAACGAGCCGGTTAATCCTCTTTTTATGCGATCTATATAGTGCTCGTCGGCCATAGATTCAATCTTAAAATCGGTTAATACATTAACTTGTGCGATACTTTGTCCGCGACCTATTTGTTTCCCTATTTCGGCATCCAACATACCTAACTGCCCGTCGATAGGTGCTTTTACGTTTAAATTCTCTATGCGCTCGTAGGCCATACTTAATGTTTGTTTCATTCTGGCCAAATCGTTTACCAACTCTTTGATACTACCAGTGCTTAATAATGAATCCTGTTTGACCTGAAATTTATTAACCTCATGATTCTTTTGTGCAAGTTCATAGCTTTCTTCAGCTTGCAAGAATTCTTCACCTGCAATTAATTCTTCTTTGTATAAAGCCTGATTTTGTTCAAATTTTCGTTTGGCTTTTTTAAGTTGAAATTCCGATTCTAATAAGCTCTTTTGTCCGCCAATACGTTTCGATTCAAAATTAATTTGAGTTTGCCTGAGGTCATTTTGTTTTAAAGCTAAATTGGTTTCACTATTTAAAATTTGACCATACAGTTCTCGGTTTTCCAACTTTAAAATAACATCGCCTTTTTTTACCATGTTGCCCTCTTCTATGAGTATTTGAAGCACTCGACCACCTTCATAAGCATCTAAATATACCGTACTTATGGGTTTTACCAAACCACTAATACTGATGTAATCGTTAAACTTATCGTTAATGGTGGTAGAAATGGTGAGCTTATCTTTTTCTACTTTTAATGTAGATCCCGAATCATTAAAAATGAGATACCCTAAAAAATAGAGGAATACTAATACCAGACTTCCAATAACAATATGTTTTGGTTTAATCCCTTTTTTCTTTTCTATTTTGGTGTCCATAGTGTTAGTTTGATGGGGTTAAGGTTGGCAATGAAAATGTACCGTTATAAAAATCTATGGTATGTTTTTGCATAGCCATTTGTGCCATTAATCGTACCTGTTCGATCTTCGCCGATAAATAGGTGTTACTTGCCAATTGTAATTCGTAGAGGTTGATCAATTCTTTTTCATATTTCTTTTGGGCAATATTATAGGCTTTCTCTTTGGCCTTTATCTTTTTAAAGTTAAGCTGTTCTTCAGCCATAAGGGCCTCATTTTTTTGTAGTAATTCCTGGATGATTTTATAGGTGCGCTGCTCCTCAATTTTTAATTGCGTTTGTGCTTTTTCTAATTGAATTTTGGCTATTTTGATATTGCTTCGCGTTCTGCCATTGCCAAAAATAGGATAGTTAAGAGATAAGCCTATAAACTGAGATTGGTTATTCTTTATCTGTTCTCTAAAAGGAACGGTACTTCCTGCAGGATCTTTAAAGTTGTCTGAAAACCTGGACGAAATACCTGCACTCAAACTCAACCTGGGAAATCGGGCCGTTTTCTTTATCGCCAAGTCTTTTTTAGCGGTTTCTACACTTATTTTACTTTTCTGAAGACTGGGCAATATTTCTTGCGAGGCTCCAAATATGGTTTCAATCTGCAACGATTTGTCATTGTCAAAAGGTTGGAGCATTGATATATCTTGCAGGATATTAATGTCTGATGCCTCCAAATTCATTTCCTGAACAAGGGCTAGCTTGGCCGCTTTAAGTGCGTTTTCAGCTTTTAATAGGTCTAAGGCACCTGCACTTGTAGCGGCCTCTATTTCGTAAAAATCGGCCTTGGCGACCAGGCCTAGCTCGACCTTTTTGGTAATGGTCTTTTGATGTAATAGATTGGATGTATGCTGCTCTTTTATGAGTTCCAACGTGCCTTCCTGAAATAGGACACTATTAAATAAATCCATAACTCTAAAGGCTAAATCGTATTGTGCTTGCTGTGTATCAAACTGACTAGATTCATAGAGTAGCTTCTGGTAAGATAAAGTGTGCCATTTTTTAAAAGATTCGAAAAGGGTTAATGAAGAAGATAATCCTCCACTTAAACCGGACACAAACCGCGTGTCCACAAAATTGTTGGTAACCGGGTCTAGGGTGCGCCCGAAACTTACATTATAACTAGGATATGAGATGCCAATACTTGGTAGCATATTGCGCTTACTTTGTCGCCATCGTTCTTGACTAATTTTGGTATTGTAATGCTGTGTTTCCTGTAAAAGATTATGCTCTAAAGCATAAGCGATGCAATCCTCTAATGTCCATGCTTTTTGGGAAATCCCCTGAAAAGGAAATAATAATAATCCAAAAACAAAAATCCATAGTGTTCTTTGAAACATCTTTTAACCAGTTTCCTTTTGTTATGCCAAGGGTGTGCCATAACTTAAAATATACTGATAAACAGAGCTTTAGGAGTAGTTAGAGATTGTAAATCTATAACCGTGTGTAAAATTAATTGACAAAAAGTGTAAAAATATTTTACACTTTTTAAAAGTGAATGCTACTATTGCTTAGTTTTGAGTGACAAGTTTACGCACATGAAACAAGGAAAAATTCTTATTGTAGACGATAAAAAAAGCGTATTAAGTGCTTTGGAACTGTTACTACAGTCTGAGTACAAAACCGTAACCACATTAGCTAACCCTAATGGTATCACGTCTGTTTCAGAACTAAAAAGCTATAACGTGATATTATTGGACATGAATTTTTCGGCCGGTGTAAATACAGGGAATGAAGGATTTTATTGGCTAAAGCGTATTAAGGCATTGACGCCAAACACCTCGGTTATTATGATGACCGCATACGGAGGTGTCGAATTAGCTGTTCGCGCTTTAAAAGAAGGTGCTACAGACTTTATATTGAAACCTTGGGATAACCATAAACTCTTAAGTACCGTACAATCTGCATACCAGTTGCAGCAATCCAAAAAGGAAGTCAGTCATTTAAAACAAAAAACAAAACACTTAAAACAGCTTATCAATAAAAATGATAGTCCGATTATCGGAAATTCTAAAGCCATTAATCAGGTGTTAAAAGTCACCCAAAAAGTGGCCAAAACAAAGGCTAATATTTTAATAACGGGAGAAAACGGCACTGGAAAAGAGCTTATTGCCCAAGCCATACACAAGGGATCTTCAAGACGGGAAGAGGTTTTAGTAACTGTAGATATGGGCGCTATTACCGAAAGCCTTTTTGAAAGTGAACTTTTTGGACATTCTAAAGGGGCTTTTACAGATGCTCATGACGACCATGCGGGGAAATTTGAAACAGCCAATGGGGGTACACTGTTCCTTGACGAAATTGGTAACCTTAGTTTAGCATTGCAGGCTAAATTATTAGCCGTTTTACAAAACAGAGTCCTTTTTAGAGTGGGTTCCAACAATCCCATTCCCGTAGATATTAGATTGGTTTGTGCTACCAACTGTAACTTAGAACAGATGGTGGAAGAAGGCTTATTTAGAGAAGATTTATTATATAGGATCAACACCATTCAAATTGAGGTTCCACCGTTGCGATTTCGGGATGATGATGTGCTTTTACTAGCAACGTATTTTTTGAACAGTTATGCTAATAAGTACGGAAAACCGGGATTAAAACTGAATGCTTCAGCTAAAAAGAAATTACAAAACCATCAATGGCCGGGGAATATTAGGGAGCTTCAGCATACCATTGAACGCAGTGTGATATTAAGTGAACATAATACCCTCACCTCTAACGATTTTGTATTTAAAAAACAGGCTTTTTCAGCATCTCAAAAAATGGATACGACGTTGGGTGATATGGAAAAAACCATGATCGAAAATGCCTTATTGAAACACGAACAGAACTTTAGCGCAGCGGCTCATCAATTGGGGATTACGAGACAAACCTTGTACAACAAGATAAAACGTTATGGGATTTAATTATGGCTAGCAAACACTTATATTATAAAATCGTTGTTGGAGTGCTTATCATCACGTTAACAGCTTTCGGGTTAGCTTACTTTAGTATAAATAAGCATCTGGATTATGGTATTTATATGGGGATTATTTTGTGTTTTCAGGTGGCCGGTTTAATTAAATTCTTAAATAGAACGAATCGCAAAATCGCCTTCTTTTTTGATGCGGTAGAGAATGATGATTCTGCCATTCATTTTCCTACACATATTGAAGACAAGTCGATAAAAGATTTACATAAAAGTTTAAATAGGGTTAATTTTTTAATTCAGAAAATAAAAATTGAAAACAAACAGCAGGAACAATACTATCATTCCATTTTAGAACAGGCTGCAGTGGGGTTACTCACATTAAATGAAAAAGGGCATATTCTATTGGCCAATAAAACGGCAAAAAAGCTACTTAATTACGAGCAACTAACCCATGTGGAACAACTAAAACGTGTAGATGAAAAGCTGTTTGCCTTAGTTTCGCAATTAAAACCTTTCGACCAGAAACTCACAACGATCACCAACGAGCGTGAAACCACACAATTAACCATACGTTCTAAACCTATAACCATTGGCAACGAAAATTTAATTTTAATTATAGTTCAAAACATTAACAATGAATTAGATGAAAAAGAAACCGATGCCTGGATAAAGCTTTTTAGGGTATTAACACATGAGATCATGAATTCCATTGCACCCATAACCTCGTTATCTGAAACCTTATCGACCATTTATACCAGAGACAATAAAGCGGTACGACCGTCAGAATTGAACGAAAAGAACATTGAAAAGACCATTAAGGGGCTCGATGTTATTAAGGATCAAGGGAAAGATCTTACCAAATTTGTGGAATCCTATAGGTCGCTTACTAAAATACCTAAACCGGAAAAAGAGATTGTTCTTGTTGAAACTCTAGTTAATAAAATACGGATTCTATCGAGTCAGGAAGACGGGTTTCAGGATATAAAGTTTGTGGTGGCTATAAAACCCAATGATTTAGAAATTTATGCTGATGAAAAGCAAATCATTCAGGTTTTATTGAATCTTGTTAAAAATGCCATCCAATCGATACATAAAACAGATATTCAGGGGTGTATTCAGCTGGAAGCAGAAAAAGATGACCAAAGCAATGTGATCTTAAGCGTTACCGATAACGGACCCGGGATTCCTTTGGACATTCAAGATCAGATATTTATACCGTTTTTTACAACGAAAGAAGCCGGTACAGGTATAGGTTTAAGTTTGTCTAAACATATTATGCGGCTTCATGGCGGGAGTTTGTTGCTCGCTTCTACATCTCAAACGGCAACGACGTTTCGATTGAAATTGTAAGAAGGGGAATATTGGTTGGAAGCGTTTTTTAAACCACACGAAAGAACTTCTGCTTCAATAAGGATTAAGTATGAATTATGCACATCTTAAGTTTGTCTTTTGTTAATCCTTAGTTTCTTCCCAACGATATATAAATAGTCTCCAAAATCATTTTTATAAGATTTAATAATCTCATTGATTTTTCCACTGTCAATGTCTTTTCTCAATTTTGATAATCCCTGCGCAACTTCAACGCGATTAGACAGAGCAGAAAAAGAAGAAATCCCATGTCTGATCTGCTCATCGAAATATAACTCCGGATTCTGTTTTCCACAATATAAAAACTGGTCTTGTAAATCTGGTTTGATAAAATACTTATAGGTTTTTAAGACCTCAATACCATTATTTCGCATTGCTTTTTTTACGTGTTCTAAAGTTGGCATTTGAGCAATTGAGTCTGATAGCATTTTAGGAAAATAATGATTTAACCAATACCCATTCATTTGTTTGGGAGTTGAAGTAAAGATTACAATTTTCCCGTTTGATTTCAGAACTCGATGTAATTCTGAAAACCCATTTTCCAGGTCAGTCCAATGATGTATGGTTAGGGATGCAATTATGCCATCCACAAAGTTCCTGGGCAATTCAGTTCTTTCTGCGGAACCGATTTTCCAATCAACATTGTTATTCCTGGTTTTTGCTTTTTCCAACATAACTTCGGAAGGGTCTATGCCAATAAAATCAAATCCGTTTTTTTGAAATTCATTAGTATAGTTTCCTGTCCCACAACCAATATCTAAATATTTACCGTTTTTAGTTGGTTGTAAATGAAGGCGTAATTGTTCGGCTAAATACTTATCTGCTTTTCTGGTCAGATTGTAATCAATTCCTATTTTATCATATTTCACCTCCATGGGAACAGCTTTTGAGTTTACCGGTAACGCATTTAAATAATGCACTTTACGCATATGTATTTTACTCTCAAATATAAGGTATTTGCCATAAGGCAATTACGCTTTTATATTTAAAATTAAGATTTAATTGCCTCGTTTTCGCACCAAAAACTCAAAAGTCTCATGTCCTAATAAACCTGTATTATCAACAGCTTCTATAATGCCTACGAATCTGGTGTTAATATCAGAACAAGAAAAACGAATCGTTGCTTCACCATTTGTATCGGTTATAATATCGGGTTTCCAGAGCAAAGTATTGCGATTATCAGGAAAAGGATCATTTAGAGTTTCAGTGTCATAGATAGGTTGGTAAAATTCTTTTTTACCATAGTAACCCTTTACTCTAATGAGGTTGAATTTTTTTAAAAGAAAAGCTTCAGAATATTTAGGTCTTTTATAGGTGATCCGGGTTTCGCCATAATAGGTAGATTGGCTATAGAACTCGCCTAATTGTTCCCTGTTCTTACCAAGTAAGACCCGATACGTTTCACCATCTACAGGTTTTGTACTTCCTTTTCTACCGTGCACAAAACAATTCAAAGCACCACAAACGGCAACATAATCCCTATTCCAGAGGTTCGCAATACTATCCAGTTTCCCCAGATATTTATCGCGATACACTTTTCTTTTTTTCGTTTTTAGTGTCACTTCATCCAGCACTTTAATGTCAGCAGGATATTTGAAGGGTTCCGGGGTTTCATTTCTTGTTTTGTGAGTTGGAGCTATGGGGTAATGTATCGTTTTCGGAAGTCTTAAAGCATTAATCGTTTTAAACACATCGTCGTTGGCTTTAAACGTATACTTTGAACCTTCAGGAACCATTAGTTTTAGGTAAACATGATTCCCTTGTTTTAGATGCATAGGCATCATAGTAAATGCGCCTGTACTATCTGTAAGAATAAGATTTTCAAAACCCCTTTGATCTTCTTTTTCAGGAGCAAAGGCCATTAATGTTGGTAGTGTTTCCGCAGGTTGCTTTCTTTGTTTCTTCGGAAATATAACTTGCCCGTTTATGGTTTCAAAAATCGCTTGTTTTTGGGGACTTAGTGTTTTTATGTGGGACGAGGCCCAAACATAACGCCGCCAACCTTGGGTTAGCATCAATAGATCTAAGTTTGCTTTTCTGTTTTTGTTTTTAGCATCAAAATAGTAGGACGGATTATAGATATAACCCTTCAACTGCGTAGAGAGATAATAATGCGTTAATAAAGTTTTAGGATCTTTTGGGTTCTCATAGATTTTATCAAAAACACTCAGTCCTAAATGTGCTACAACAGGGTTCCCCTGATGGTCTGTAACTTTTATTTTAAGGGTTCCTTGTTCTCTAGTTTGATACTCACTTTGGTTCAGCCAAGTTTTTATATTTAATTTTTGATGTGCTTTAACATAAACCAATCGTTCACAGATAGGCTCGAAACTCTCATTGAAAATGGTGATTTCAGCAATGCCTTGGGGTAGGTTTTTTAGGGGAATCTTTATTTTTGCCTGCTCTTTTAATTGGCTATGGGCTAAACTATGGACCTCTCCCCGTATTTGGACGCTCAGATAAATGTGCTTTGCAACCCGACTTGAATTTTGAGACAGCTTAACCATTAGAAAGTTCTCATTATTTTCAGTCAGCTGCATTGAAATTCCATTGGGCTTGATATTAGGAATCGGGTAGGTTTTAGGGTTTAAGGAATCTGAAAGTTGGATACGATAATGTTTGTTGATATCCGGGGTAAATACAAAGCTTCCCATACCAGCGTGTTCCGTTTTAAATTCCAGTATCGGCCGGTCGTTTTCCAGGAGCGTCCCGGATACGCTTACGGGCAAGCCCTTACCGTTGACGGCTTTAAAAGCAAGCTCTCCTCGAATTCCGGAGACTAAATGCCCCCCTTCCGGAAATACCCTAAAGTCGAGTATACTATCCCGGTCTGCCTCAACGATTTCTTTTTCTTCGGATATTCTTTTTACAATTTTTAGTTGCCGCACGGTTTTCATCGCTTCCGGATGTCTGTAAAATGAACCCGCACTATAAGCTGCTAAAGTATAGCGTCCTGTTTGTAACGAATCTTGCAAATAGAGATGACCATCTACAAAACCATTTTCTATTTCATATTTCTCTTCCCAAACGGCATGTTGAGTTTTATCATCTATAAGCTGGACAAACAAGGTTTTACTTTGTACTGAAGGTATAAAGGATTGAGCATTTAGCACATAAGCCTTAAACCAAACATCTTCTTCGGTTTCATAAATACCTTTACTGGTTTGTAAGTATATTGATTCTGAAGGATAGTGCTTTGCAAGGGTTTCGATTTGGTCTACAAGATAACTCGTAGCTGTACTATGGGTTTGTGCGTATGTTAGCAAATTAAAGTATAGTCCTATAATCCAAACTGCTGTCAAGTATCGTTTTTGTGAGTTTCGCATATTTTGGAATATATAATGACTTTGAGTGATGGTGTTGTTGTTCAACTAAAGATATTCGTTTTTTTTGGTTCGCCGCTCGTGCGCTTTATTTTACCTCAATAGGTTCGATATTATACCCCAGCCGAGTTAATTGATTTATTAATCCGCATTCGAACATTAGGTGGCTCAACCCAACAACTACGAAGCAGTTCTTCGATTTAAAATGATCCAGCAAATCGATCATCCATCGCTGATTGCGATCAGTTAGCACCAATGTGTTTTGGCAAGGTTGATTCAACTTAAAATCAAAGTTCATATGTCTATACCAATCGATTTCAGCGCATAGATCAAGGGACTTGGATTTGATTCTCGTTATCATTCTTGAAAGCCTTTTTTTATGAACTTTGCGAGGCATTCCTTTAACATCTCCATTTATTAGATCGAGTTGTTCTTTTGTGGTTTCGAGACCAATAACATCCATCTGATGTTCTCGTGCCACAGATGCAATATAGTCGTCAAGAGAAAAGTAAGTAGCCGTAGAATCCTTGCCAATACAGATCTCTTCTTTGTGGTGTCTGCTTAAAAAAGCATATAATTCGGCAGGAGTCATTTTGTCAAAGGTCAAATCGCTAGATGAAAAAAGATTAAGAATAAAGTGATATTCATCCTTATCCAGATACTTTTTCCAGTTGGTTGCTTTTGTTCGTTTGTTGATTATATCTATCGCCAGATGTCCTGGGATATTTAAATTTTCTTTAATTAGAACATCTGAAGCGGTCAAAGCATCTCGGGCGATCTTTAAGCCATCAAAAAATGGTTTTCCAAAGGCATGATGCGTTCCAAATAAATAGGACGTCTTTTTAAATTCAGGATGTATTACCTTATATAAAACCGTGTTGGTCTTTAGGCTATCTTTTTTAATGCACTCCTTAGAAAACCCAACATGTCCGATTAAGATTAATGCAAAAAATGTAAGTAAATAGGATTTCATAGATTCCTTATCGTTTAGTTTGTAAGTTAGTTTGAAGCTTCTTTAAGTTCTCATAATACGATTTGTCGGGGTTAAGATTGAAAAACCTAAAAATATCGTTTTTAACCTTTTCGTTTTTGGGGTTTCGTAAGTCAAATTTACGCTCATAATAATCAGCGTCCCAATATGGGCGATTTGAATGTGACGCCATACAATCTACCAATATTTTCTTTGAAATATTTAATGTGGCACTAATGCCTTCCATGCGATATGGATTAGCTTCTAAAATTTTAGCATTTTTATCTGGGTTTTCAAGGGCTAAATGCTCGTTGTATTTCTTTGTTGTCGTTTCTTTAAATATTAAACCGTATTGAAGGTAAACAGTACTTAAATCATCATAATGGATGCTTTTCGAATAGGACATCGGAAAATCATATTCAAATTCCGATAGAGGTTCATTTCCTATAATTTCATAATCTCCATAAAACAATGCATTGTCCATTATATATTGAGATGGAAAAGAGGCTAACTTTTTAAGTTCTCCAAAATCGACAATTTTTGATGGGCTCATAAAATGATAAACTTTAATCACAAGAGGTTGAGTCATTAGATTCATGATTCCATAATTCTTTTTTGCTTGAAACCTCGCATCTTTTCGGAGCGGTCTTAGGTCACAAATTAAACGTCCAAAACCATAATTCCTGCGATCCACTTTAAAAGTGAAAAAATCCCCTTCTTTTAGTTTAACTCTTTTCCTTTTCTTGGAGGCGAACTGTTCTATTTCATTGAGATCGTTTTCCGATGAACTTTTGATAAATTTTGTCAGCCATTTTCTTAAATCTGAAATGTCTTTGAATTTGATATTTTCAAAATGAGTTGAATAAAAGCTGTTTTGCGTGGAGTGGTTTCCAATGACGATACCGTTTATACTAAAATCGAAGTAAACACCTATAGGCGTTTTAGTTTCTAAAGTGGCAGAAGTTAGTTTCTTTGGCTTACCTTTTTGAGTTTTTGGAAGAAGAAGCGCTCTGTCTTTTGTTTGCTCGTTATACTGTGTTTCTGTGTATTTTGAATCGGTCGAAACAATCTGTTTCCTGATGGTGTCCTCATCAAAATATAGAACCGAATCAGGTCTATATACATCCCCTTTTAGTATGACTTTGTCCCAAGCTTCAGCAACTAATTCCAGGCCTAAATATTTTCGTTGTTCATTATTTAATTCGAATTCACTGTGATTAACTTTATCCATCTTTGCGGCGTGTTCGTTTTTATTCCAATTCAGCTTTAAAATCACCTTTTATTTCGATGCCTCCTTTACAATCTGATTCGCAAATTCCTTTAAAATAGAATTTACCAAAAATCATTTCTCCCTTTTGTTTGGGAATCGATCTCACAATTAATTCTTGTTTAAGTCTTTTGATTTTTGGTTCAACTGGTGGTCCGGGCATTTGGTATTCAAATGCCGTTGCGAATTGGTTGTTGGCTATTCTTATGGTCAGATTCTGATTGTACGCCGGGTTCAACTCGAATATATTCAATTCAAGTGTGTCGGAGTGGATTCTTTTTAATTTCGCAAACCTCATTAACCTTAGACTGTCGTTGTTTACAATCGCATTAGATTTTACGATATATTGCGTTGAATCCGGAAGATTGTCATATCCAAATTCTGTTTTTAATGTCAAAGGATTGAGTATATACTCGGTTGAATTAAATAGATTGCTATGCAATTCATTGTTCACAATGATTTGGTCAAATGCCGATTCTTCAGTTTTAATTCCACAAGAAACTAAAATTGAACAAAGTGTAATGATCAGTATTTTTTTCAAATCAGAGTAAGCTTTTAAAATTAAATATATCTAGCAAATAAAGACAGCTCTTTCTACAAAAGGTAAAAGCCTCATGCTGTCTTATCCATCTTCAGTCACAGCTATTTTTTCAATATTATGGTATGCCATCCAGGATTTTAATCTGGCAACATAGAACATTTTTAGATAATTTTCAGATAAAAAGATATTCGACCAATCGAACCGTTGTGCCTGAACACCCAGATAGAATACAAAAACCGCCAGGCTTGCTTTAGGAATGAATTGCAATTCATGATCAGATAACAGACGAATACTTTGATAGCCTTTTAAAAATTGTTTCTTTTTCTGTTCATAAGTCTTCTTGTCGGTTTCAATATGAAATAATTGTTTACAAAAATAGCCAACGTCTAATACCTGAATGCCATTTCCACAAAAATCAAAGTCAAAAACCGTGATGACCTTGTCATCGGTTACAGCCATATTATCATACCAAATGTCTAAATGAACAATACCCTTTTGTGTATTTTCAAAATCGGTATCCTGAAATAATTCACCAAGCCCTTTGATAAATTTCATTTCAGGCAATGTTTCTGAAAAGCATGTTTTTAAGTGCTCATAAGGTTGGGTTATAAGGGATGCTTTATCATAAGAAATACGATCGATCGTTTTGTTAGCGGTGAGATCATGAATTTTGGCCATCAGGGCACCAATGGAAAAACAAGTCTCTTCGTCCAGAAACCTTATTTTTTCCCCCTTTGCAAACGAGAAAAGCGCTGCATACCGCAGGCCTTCAGGGGCATCGATCTCTTGAATGAGCTCACCATGTTTATCCGGAATAGGAAAAGAGACACCTAAATGATGCGCGTTCAATAAGTTTAATAGGTTGAGTTCTTCGCTAATTTCGCTTTTCGATCGCCAATGGTAACTATAAACTCTTAAAACATAAGTTGTTTTGTTATCGGAAAGAAAATAAGTATGATTCATTCCAGTTCTAAAGAGTCTGCATTCGTAATTTTGAGGCAATCCATATTTTTCTTTGGCAAATTCACCTAATGCTTTTGCAGAAAGGGTGGAGGCTATGGTTGGGAAAGTGGTCATTTTTTTCTGTTCTCATTTAACCATTCAACTCCATTCCAACTTGGACTCGTTCCACCAAGTTTTGGAAAGTTCAAATTAGGGTCATCAGATTGTATAAGTCCGATTAATTTTTGCCCACTCAGCAGCCAAAATCGAGATTCTCTTGCTATAATGTCAAGAATTGCTTCGGCAAATTTTCCATCTTCTTCTACAAAATTGTCATAGCGTCTAAAAACTAAAATCAATCCTCGATATTTTTTGTTATACATATCGGTCAGACAGTCTGCAAACGCATTTAAGTTTTCACCATAATAATCTGGAAAATTAAGAGCAACCTTTAAATTCTCATGAGCATTTTTGCGATTCCAATTCCGACAATTCATTTCTATAATCTCAAAATTGTTATTATTAAACCAATTCAAATCTTCGTCAAGAATTCCGTTTTTGAAATACTTGCATATTGGACCGTCCTTTAGAATTTCAATATCTTTTTCTATTTTATCTTCTTCTAACTCCATTTATTATTTCGAATACCTCTGAAACCCCTTATGATTATGCACATTGTCAAGGACTGTTTTATTTTTATTCTATTTCAAAAACTTTTCACCACTTTCTCTCTTTCTAATTATTTTACAAGGATTACCGTATGCTAATACATTATCCGGGATATTTTTAACAACCAAACTGCCTGCACCAATTACACTATTTTCTCCTATTGACAATCTATCAACTACAGTAACTCCTAAAGTTATTGCCGAATATTTGCCTAGAACAACATAGCCACCAGTTATCGAACCGGCAGAAATGCTAGCAAAATTTGAAATAACACAATCATGCTCAACTTGAGCTCCTGTAGCAAAAAAAGTAAAATCTCCTATCTTTGACATTGGATTAAATATGCATCCGGCCATTGCAACAACCCCACATCCAATTTCAACATGATTACCAATAATAACCGATGGGTGAATGGCATTAATAAATACAAAGTTTGGTGCTATTTGCTTTATTTGTTCACTCACATAATATCTGCCCCAATTATCACCTATAGAGATTATACCACCATAAATTTTATGTCTTTTGATTAATTCTAAAATATTTTCTAGTCTACCAATAACTTTATATCCAAATCTATCTGAACCAACATTGTGTATTGAATCAACAATTCCAACGATATTATATTTGTTTTCTTTCTCAATGATATCTATTGTGTAATGCGCTTGATTGCCTCCGCCAATTAATATTATGTTCTCCATAGTTTTTTTATTTTCTGGTCTATCCTAAATAAGCCCTAACAAAGAAATAAACACAATTAATTGCACGTATTTCTCTTTCAAATATAATTTATTTATAATAAGAGCAACTGACTTTTATTTTGGTGAGATGCATTCAAATGAACTCGTGGCACCATTTGAATTTTGGATCTAACCTCCTGCTAATCCTAGTGTAGACCATCCTGTTTTGTAGCCTTCCCTAAAAAATAAGACCGTATAAAATTCGAATTTACTAATTTTAAATTTTAAACTGTCAGATGAAAAATAGCAAATTTACCGAGAATCGGACCTTAAAGATTTTAAAAGAAAACGAACAAGGAAATAATGTTCCTGAGTTGACTCGAGAATTAGGAGTCGATAGGAGCACGATTTATTATTGAATCAAGCATATACCAACCCTTAGCGGTCAACCTAAAACTGGCACAAAAGGAAACATTATATAGATGTATTGATACATTTAACAGTGCAGAAGTTGAATTACCCGGAATTAAACAAATATGTCAAATCAAGATTTTAAAATAGAAGCGTACACGGATAACGACAAGGAGCAAATTCTCAAGGTTTGGGAGAAATCCGTATTGGCCACCCACGATTTCTTAAAACCGACTGACTTTGAAGAAATCAAGATACTTGTAAAGACCATTGATTTTAATCATTTTGATGTTTATTGCTTAAAACAAAGCAACAAAGTGCTGGGATTTATTGGAGTTGCTGAACAGAAAATAGAAATGTTATTCTTTTCGCCTGAATATATCGGGAAAGGTTTTGGCAGAAAGTTAACTGACTTCGCTTTTTTAGAATTAAAGGCTGATAAAGTGGACGTAAACGAACAAAACACAAATGCCGTTAAATTTTACGAAAAACTGGGATTCAAAACATATGAACGAACAGACAAAGACGACCAGGGAAAAGCATATCCTTTGTTGAGAATGAAACTTGAAACAGCAGGCAAAAGCCCGAACCGCTAACAGCTGTTCCAAGACATTAGAACAGAAACTGTTTTATGGCTATAATTAATTGTTTATACGATGTGAAAGGCTATTTTAGGATAGCCAAGGCAAATTTCTTATAAGATGCTAAATTCTGTACTTAATGGAAAATTAGTAACTTTAAAACCACAACGAACAGTTACATAAAACCAAATGAGATTCAGTTTTAAATTTTTACCCATAAAAGATTTATTCTATTCTGTTTTTCCTACTGTGGGGACATATAGCGGTTATTTGGAAGGCGTTGCTCCAACGATTTTTCCCAATATTTGGGTAGCCATTGGTATTGGGCTTTTATTCTCGGTCATTTTAGCTGTGATATTCTATCGAGAGAACGTTAAAGCCTATAAAAAGTCTCTAGCAGAAATTCTTGCGACCGGCTACTTTATGAATTTTACAGGACGTTTTGGAAAATTACTTCGAACCAGAACTCCAATTCATTTTTCATTTCCGGACGACAGTATTAAAACATTTACTTCAGATCAAATTATGGTAGAAGTAGGAATGCCTAAAAACCTCCAATCCTTAAACAAATATGCCGAAATGGTAGAAGATAGTTATGATATCGTATATGTTAGGGAGGCCACCTTTAGCGAACCGTTTTGGGTACGGGCAACCACCAACGATAATAATTTAGTTATTTATGAATTTCCACGTACCCTATTCTCATTGTCGCGATATTTAAAAGATGACTTTATGGATCATAAAAGTGCAGAAAAAAATTCGAAAAAGATTTATAGTTTTTTTCGCGAGAAAATTGATCAGCTTCGAATTGAGCATTCGAGTGAGATTTCCAATGATAAATTGAATTTTAAAATGGTATAGAAGCACTTGCGGTAATACGGGAAAAATCAAGACGGTTTTCTACCGGAAGGCAGGTTGGTTTTTATTTGCTAAATTAGGTGTTTAAATCAACGTTTAATCTGTACTCATATTTCAGAAAAAACGTCATCATCATCAATCAAAATAATAAACACTATGAGAAATCCATTGATTTTGCTCCTAGGCATTATGCTGTGCGCGGCTTGTTCAAACGAAAAAAAAGGAAGCGAAGACCAAAACCCGGAAACTTTAAATCATCCCTTTAAGTTAGATTCCATACCCCATAAACCGATTAAATTCCATCCGGAAATGGTATCTACAGAAATTGACAAATTTAATACGAGTTTTAGCCCCGATGGAAATATCATATATTATACGGTAGCATCTCAAAAACTCGGTGTTACCGGAATCGCTTTTCAGAAATTTGAAAACGGGCAATTCGGCTCACCCGAATTTGTTCCATTCATATCAGCCGATATTCCTATGGCGGATGTACAAATCTCCCCGGACGGAAATTTGATGTTATTTTCAACCTCTAAGGATTATGAGGGAAAGTCGGAAGGATTCAACTTTAACCTTTGGACTTCAGAATTAAAAGATGGAGAATGGCTGGAACCAAAACCTTTGGGTATGCCAATAGCATCTTCGGGAAATGAATTTTATCCGGTAATGACCAATAATAAAACCATCTATTTTAATTCTGATAAAGAAGGAAACTCGAACCTCTACTTTTCAAGGTTTAAAGATGGAGCATATCAAGACCCTATAAGACTTCCGGACCATATTAATTCAGAAAGAAAAGAAGCAGATGCATTTGTGGCTGCGGACAAGTCTTTTATCATTTTTGTTCGTGTTGACGAGCCGGATGGTTTTGGCAATAGCGATTTATACATTAGCTTTCGGGAAGGAGAAAATATATGGTCTAACCCCGTTAATATGGGGCAAGAGGTGAATAGCAATCAAATTGATGGTAGCCCCTATGTGACACCGGATGGGAACTATTTGATTTTTACTACAGGAAGAATATTGGATGGGATAAAAAATAAAACCGTTGAAAGTTATAAAGATTTTAAAACCATTATGTCTTCAAGTGATAATGGATCGCTAAATTTTTACATCATGAAGCTAGACTTAGATAAATATAAAGGACAAAAATTATGAGTTCAATATCCGGAGCTCTTATTCACAAGGTGCGTTTAGTGTATTGTGTTTAATACACCCTTCAATGGTCTTTAATATCAAATCGATCGAAATCGACCCCCGATTCTTAAAATAAACGGGCGCGAATAGCTTAAAAAAAGCATCAAATGCTTTGTCGTATAACGCTTCAATACCTGTGTTATAGTGTCGGTCTGTATGTAAAACCTCAATAACCTTTAGCCCGGTTTTACAATGAGCTTTAACCGTGTTGCTTAAACTCGATTTATCGAGTAACACCGTGAGCAAGGCTATGGTCACATAGCAGAATAAGATATCGCGATGGGATGGTTTATGATCCCGATACCTATCGGGTTGGGGCTTTTTTGTCATGTATTTTTTAATATTTTATCTCGCTTCAAAAAAAAATTAGTTTTCTATTCGAGACTTAAAGCAATTACTTCTGTTATTTTTTATATGATGAATTTCAAATATATATTACAATCAATGGGACCAAATATAACATGTTGCAAAGTAAAAAAAATTGCAATTTGTTACAAGTTCTTGTAACAACATTTTGAAAATTAATTAGTGAATTTGTCTAAACATAATAACTGATGGAAGACTTAGACAAAAAAAGACTATTAATTTTTGGCAAAAATGTACTAAGGCTTAGAGAAGAAAAAGGAATGTCGCAAGATGATGTAGCGGCTAAATGTAGGGTTACGAAAAGTAGTTTGAGCGTCATAGAGAATGGCGGTAGAAATTTTTCTTTTTCAACTTTACTAGCCATAGCAAAGGCTTTAGAAGTACAACCGAAAGAACTTCTCAATCTTGATTTTGACCTCGAAAGTGATAATTAATTTGGCAATAATATATTTTGCAACCCCCAAGACCCATAGTCGATAACATTGAGGCGCTATCCTAAAGTTTAAATCGAAGTTTTTAAACAAAAATTCTTACATTGTACGATAATTCTTTATGTGTTTTGGGCTTTGATCAAAACAGTAAAGATATAATGAAAATAAACGCAACGCTATTACGTTTACCCGGCTTATTTGGTGGAATAAACGTAATATTGTGTTTATACACTAGTTGTGCAACATTAGAATCAAGCATGGGAATATTTTCATTTTTCAAAAAAAGTAAAAAAAATAAAAGCAGTTTAGAGCCAGAATCTAAATGGAAAGTGGAATTTATTGGAACAACCGTTAAGACTACTGATTACGATGGAATTGAAAGTTCAATAGAAATAAGTGGAATTCAGCAAATAATTATAGAGACCAACGATTCTGGACCTTGGGGAACTGACGTATGGTGGAGAATATTATCGAATAGTGGAATTTTGTCTGTTCCTGGAGGCGCAAGCGGAGAATCTGAAATGTTAGAAAATTTCCAACGTTTCCCGAATTTTGATAATGAACAGTTAATTAAAGCAATGAGTTCGACTGAAAATACTGAATTCATTATTTGGAAAAATCAATAACGAAAATAAATGTTTACACCGACGATAAGAGTCATTCTCGTTATATTTAGTTTAATAGCATCTGCATACTTTTACACAAAAGAAGATTTTGCAAATATGTCAATGATGTTAATTGCTGGTGGACTTTTCATTTATGGATATTTCAAATACGGAACTGTTTATGCCGCTTTTCAGCAAATGAAAAAGGACAATATAAAAAAAGCTGAAGAACTAATTTCTAAAATTAAAAATCCAGACAAACTGACTAAAGGACATAAAAGCTATTATTATTTTACAACTGGAATTATTGCTTTAGAGAAAAAGGAATTTGAAAAAAGTCATTCTGACTTAATTCAAGCTCTAAATATAGGTTTAAGAACTGAAAACGATAAATCAATTGTATTGTTGAATTTAGCGTATATTGAACTTTTGAGAAAGGATTTTAATAAGGCAACTGATTATATTAAAAAAGTTAGAGAACTTAATTTAAAACCGTTAGTTGAGTCAGAAACTAACCGAATTGAAAAAGAAATAAACGTTGCACAACAAAGTGTATAGCTCATTACGACTGAATTCTTAATCGGAATTCATTGCAATTTGCTATCTTTCGGTTACGGCGGAAAATCAGTTATGATTTTCCGCAACAAGCCATACACAACAACGTTGTAGGTAATGCCGAAAAAAAAGATAAAGAATGACAAACATATATAATAGAAGAGATTTTGGGTTTACAATAATTTCTCGATTTGAAGAAGTTTATAGAAGTTGTTTAATATTAAAATTAAGCACAAAATTTTCCGATTATCAAGAGGGAATTCCAACTGGGATTGTTTCAAAAGTAAATGAAAAATCTCCTATATTATATTGGGATAGTACTGAGGAGTTTTTTGAAAATACTGATTTTCCCGATTTATTAGAAATTTCGATTTATAAAGACAATTTTAAAGATATTATCGGAGACAAAATCAAAAAGGAAGATTTGATTTTAATGATGACTAGCCTTTATAGTTTAAGGTGTAAAATTGCTCATGTTAAGGGATTTTTCACGTCAATAGATTTAGATAAATTAATTGATTTAGTTGGACAAGTTTCTGTATTTATTGACACATATGGAACTCTTAACAATTTAATTAGTGAAATAGAACAGAACCCAGACAAAGTTGCGATAAAAGTTCCGATTGACTTCAATATGGATTTTTTAGAAACTAACGGAATTACTAATAACCTACCAACACCAGATTACGAATATGAAGGAGGTTTTGTTGGACGTGATGATGATATTAAAGAAATTATTAAATACTTACAACGGGAGAAGTTTAACGTAGTAACAATTACTGGTGCTGGTGGAGTTGGGAAAACATCTTTAGCATTAAAAGTTATACAAGAAATTACTCAAAGACCAAAAGCCGACAAATATGATGCAATAATTTGGCTAAGTGCAAAGGAAGACAAACTTTCTCCCTTTGGAATTCAAGATATTGAACCTGACTTTAAAAGTTATGAGGAATTATTGGATACTATTATTAATGTTTTAGGTTTTGGAATTAAATCTAATGAAGATATTGGAACCGTTGAGTCTAAAGAAAACACTGTCTCAACACTATTTGATATCGTTGATAATATTTTAATAGTAATAGATAATTTAGAAACCGTTACCGATGAACGGATTTTGAATTTTATAATTGACGCTCCCGTTAAAGCAAAATTTTTGATTACGAGTAGAAAAGGACTTGGACAGGTCGAAAGAAGGTATGAATTAAAACAACTTAAAGAAAAAGAAGCTGTATATCTTTTTAGACAATTATCCAAAGACAAGCAAATTACGAGCTTAATGCAATTGGATAATGAGTTAATAAAAAAGTACGTAAACAAAGTTTCAAATTACCCATTAGCAATTAAATGGGTAATAGGACAGGTAGCTAGAGGCAGAGAAATAAATAAGGTCATTGACTCCATAGATGATGCAACAGGAGACATATCTAAATTTTGTTTTGAACAAATATTCGGAATGTTAAACGACGATACAAAGGGAATTTTATTTGCTTTGTGCTGTTTCGAAGAGCCACCTACATCGAGTTTGTTGAGATATGTAGTAGATATTGATAATACTAGGTTTGATGATTGTATTGAAGAATTAATATTAGTTTCTTTAATTATTCCTGAGCAATTCAAAAATGAACTAAATGAAATTGCAAGTAAATACTATATTTTACCTTTAACAAAAGGGTACATCAGACAACAACTAAATCAAAGTAGTGGCTTAAGAGAAAATATATTGCAAAGATTAGCTCAAGTTGAGGGAACTATAACCGCAACTGAACAAGCAAAGCGAGAATATCGTTTCAGCTTGCATAATCTTGGGGCAATTTCGGAGGAAGAAAAAATTTCAGCCATATTTACTCAAACCGCATTTCAAAAATATCAAGCAGGATTATATGATGATGCTGTAGATAATTATAAAAAAGCTGTAGAAATTGCTCCTCGTTTTTCTTCAGTTTATCGTAATTGGGCAGTTATGGAGTCTTATGAGAATCATCTTTTTGAGGCTGACCAACTAATGCAAAAAGCTTCGGAGTTAAATCCAGATGACCCTCAAATCTGGTTACTATGGGGAAATATCAAAAGGAAAGCTAATAAACTTCTTGAAGCAGATGAGAAATATAAAATTGCCTTTTCACTAACACCTGACAATCCTATCATTCTTAATGCATATGGACAAACAAGAGGTCGTTTAGGCGATTATGAGACAGCCTTAGATTTATTGAATTCTGCACTTACTGTTGATGCAGATTTTAAATCAAAAAAACATGAAATAATAAATCGTACTAGTATCGCAGAAACTCGTTTAGCTTGGTCAGAAGTTCTATTAAGGGATAGAGATTTTAAAATGTCTAAAGAGAATTTATTTAAAGCGGTTGAAGAGTGCGAATTAGCTTTGAAAATTGACCCCAATGATGAGAAAAGTTTAGGAATATTTAGCAAATCACATTATAAAATTGGAAGATTTCATGTGGCTGTTAATGAAATTGTTGATGCAAAAAAACACTTTTATAAATGTGTAAATAATGAATCCAAAGGGTCTGGTGTAGCAAGGTATAAGCTAAAAGGCTCAATAGAATTATCTAAATTACTACTAAAGTCTAACGAATATGATGAAGTCAAATCGATATTAGAAAATTCTCAGTTGGGTAATGAAAATATTGTTCGAAGATATCCTGAAATTTTAGATGAGATTAATACAATTTTAGAAAAAGTTGGTGTAGAGACAACATTCATTAAAGGAGAAATCACATATGTGAATACTGTATCTGACTACTTAATTATAAAAGACAGTGATGATTCAGAGAAAACATTTATTGCTGGAAAAGTTGACTTTATCCCTGTCTTAAATTCACTTTCTCAAGAGATGAGAGGCATGAGTGTTAGATTTCATCCAAAAGTATATACTAGAAATGGAAATGAGAAACGTCAGGCAAAAAATATTAAAATTATAGCGTAAAGCACGACCTACAACAACGTGTATAAAACATAGCTATTATAGGCTTTCTGAGAGGTTTTTGTATATTTATAAAGTACGCCAAATTTTTAATTTGGTTATATTTAAAAAAGAAAATTAAAAATTCAGCTCTGTGTTAATCCGAAAAGTTAGCATCTTTTTACACGCTACGTTTCATACACAAACCGTTGTACATGCTGAAAATGCTATTCTAATCAAATAATTTTTAAATAAATGAAATATATAATAATAGGTTTAGTAATAGCTGCGATTTTGGCTTTGACTGCTTATATACTGGATTTCACCAATGATAAAACTGATAAAATATTCTTGACGGTAGTTTGTGTATTATTAGTGATTAGTGGTCTATTCTTTTCAATCAAAGGCGAAGTAATTAAAGATAAAGAGGCTAAAGAACAAGCCGAATCACTTACAAAAACAAAAAACAATACTGAAGAATTAAAAGAGAAATCCGATTTGATTATATCTAACGTCAATGAGAATTTAGAAAAATTAATTGTAATTAATGATAGTGTTTCTGGTTTAAATAAGGCTTTAAGTGGTGTAGAAAACGATTTATCAAAACAACTTGAATCTTTCAACAATACTCTTGAGCAAACTAAAATATTTGAACAAAAAGTTAGTGAACAACTGGAACTGGAAAAGCAGAGGATGGAATTAGAAAAACCGGAAGTTGAGGTTGTAGCTACTCTCGAGAACAAAAGTGATATAAGCGGAAAAAAATACGGAGTGCGATTTGAATTTAGGAATTTAGGCAAAAGAGTAGCAAAGGATTTTAATACTGATGCTATTATTGGTATAGCTAGAGACAAAAAAAATATCACGGAACATCTAAAAATGGTAGGAACTATGGAATCTATTGATATAATGCCAATGCAGGTTGGAGGTGTTACTATTAACGTAAGAAGTTCTAGTCCAATAAATGTAACAGGAGTTGCAGATGATTTAAGACTAGTTGTTTTACTAAAATATTCTTACAGAGATGAATTCCAAAATAAAACATATGATAAAGAACTTTATTTCTTTTGGTATGGAATAAATAAAAGTGGATTAAAATTATTATCCGCTAACAATGAAGAATTTACAGAAAGATTAGATACGTATATTGAAAATAACAACTTAAAATTTTAGGTTGAAAAGCACGGTTTACAACAATGGTAATCGTTGCACAAGGCACTAAAAACAATAAATCTTAACTCAAAACCTCCATTTTAAGGAGCTTTTGTTTTTTAGAAGCGTTATTCATTTTCAAATTTAGGAACTTGTTAAAAGTCCTATTTGAAGTGTAAATGGCCTTTTTAGTTGTAAGACAAAATAACACCCTGCTTTGGCATCACTTTTTACAGTTTTTGTAATGAATTTTAAGTACTTTTTTAGGTTATAGGCCATTGCTGACAGATGCATCACTTTGTTGGCTTGCTCTATTCCAATGGTATTGACCTTTCTCAGCCCCATAGGGAAGGCTACATTCCAAACTCGCACAAAGTTCATTTTCTTTTACTAATTTAGACCTGGCCAATGCAACTAAGCATATACACGTTAGTAGTAATTAAAACCATTCATCACATAATGAGAACAATTCTAATACTCTTACTCATACTTTTGACTTCTTGCCTGCAGGAATCAACTGATGAAAAAATAAGAAAATCAAACCTTGAATTAACTTCTCGTTATTTCAATGAAGTATACAATCAAAATAATATTGACTTAATTGATGAGTTGTTTGTTGAAAATTATGAACATACATCAACGGAAGGAAGAAAATTTAATAGTCGGAATGACTTAAAATCTGCCGTTAAAAGAATCGAATCTCTTTTGCCAAATTTAAAACTTGAAATTGTAGAGGCAGTGGCTGATAAAGAAAAAGTTATTTTCTTGATTGGAATGGAATCAGATTTACCAAAAATGGCTAGTTCAACGACCAAAGCTAATAAAACTGATTTTAACGAAACGTTTATCTTTTGGGTTAAGGATAATAAAATATATAAAGGTAGGTCAATTGGGGCTCATTTGCCTTTCATAAAACAAGTTTCTGGATTTGAAGGAGGACTTTTGGATGTTATTAAAATCTTATCGAAGGAAAAGGACTCATTAAATTGAAAAATAACTACTGCTAGCCATCGCTATAATTTATTGCTAGTTCTAGCCTACTTACGAAAATCCTTTAGTCCCGATAGCTATCGGGATTCTATTCGGTTTGTATTTGCCAAATTAGGGGATTAAAACATGTAACAAACCATATACAACAACGTTAGCATACACTTAACGCAACCTTTTCACAACAATTGAATCTATAAAAAAACACTACATATGAAAAAGTACGTTTTATTCTTATTTGTTGGGATTTCACTTTTAAGTTGTTCAAATGATGATAATTCTAAACAATCTGAATTTATCGGAAAAACGTTTGATTATCTTTTTTTTGAAACTGAACAGGAATGTATAGATGCTCAACCCGATCCAAATTTTTTCATAAACTGCCACCAGGAAATAAGTATAGATGACAATGAAAATGCGGAAATCATGTTAACTGATATTATGTATTCTGTTAAATATACTATTGATAATAACGAATTAATAATACATTCAAATTCAAGAACATTTGAATTCCAAAATGATATAATATTTGAAATCATCAACACATCTTCTCTAAAACTTAAAAGCAATAACACTATTTGGAATGAACGGATAGGAAATACTTTGTGGAATTAAAAACGTATGCTAACATCGTATCCTATGAAAAGCCCTAGCTTATCCGGATAGCTATTGGGGTTCCAAAGTTAATATTTCCTTTTTTTGCAATTTCACGGCAAGATTTGATTTCATAAAAGAAAAATACTAAAAATGAATTCAATGAATGACGAGCATTATTCCTGGTAAAAATTCTATGGAGAAATTATTCTTTACTTTTGAATCTGACAAAAAAAGAGCTTCTAATTCATGAGTACTACACAACCAACCAAGAATACAGAAAAAACAGGATGGGATACATTTATCAGTAGTTCTGCATGGCGTTGGTTTCAGAAAGCCATGGTATTGGTGATTTTCTCTTTAGTCGCAAATCATTTGGCAACGCGCGATAGTTTTCCAGATAGTGAATCGTATAGATTCCCCATGGAAGGTTTTCTGTCGTCTATTGCTTTATGTATTATCATTGGAATCATAGCTCATCTTAATTTTAAATTTTACAAGAAAAAGTATTTCTCTAAAAAGGTAGAAATTGTGGCTGTCGGGTGGTTTATGGCTTCTAATCTGGCATACATTACCATCATGTATATTCCTGCAAACATTATTATAAATATCCTTGCAGGCGGACCGAATGAGTTTTATTATTTATTAATTGGTTTGGTAATTACCTTATTAGTGAGTTTTATTCTTATAGGTTTATGGTATGCACAAGACCTCTACTATTTATATAAGTTATCCATAAAAGATGCTGAAATTACCATTGAAAGCGGCGCGAAAATGACGAAGCTTTCCTATGAAAATATTGCGTGCTTTTACATCGAAAACAAAATAGTGTATACGGTTCAAAATGATGGCTCAACAATTAACACCGATTTTACATTGAATGAGCTCGAAGAAAAAATAAACGATCAATTGTTTTTTAGAGCCAATAGGAAAATGATCATTCACAAAGATGCTGTAGGTCAAATTGAAAAGATTGAAAATGGCAAGTTACGTATTCGGTTAAAGGCTTCCATTGAAAACGATGCGATTCCTGAAATCAATATCAGTCGTTACAAGCGAAAAGCATTTATGAATTGGTTTCAATAAAAGATGCCAAAAACTACCGACTATTCAGTTGTAAATTTACGACCATTCAGTAAAAACATAGGCATTTAAAGGGGTTTTTAGAGGTTTTGTTCATTATTTCGCTTAGAATTTAAAATCAAAGAACAATGAACAAAATTACCCTGCGACAAACATTAATTCCATTAATTACCATTGCGATCATCTGCTTTTTATGGTTTGGACCAATCCGTATAAGCTATATAGAAAATATCATTATTTCTATATTAATCATTATCGCGAATTATATAGAATACAAAGGAAAACCATTTTTAGCACTCGGATTTCAACGTGAAAAATTCACAACCAAAAACATCTTCGTACTTGCGCCATTAGTTGCACTGGGGCTTTTTGTTTTTTATGTCTTTGTGTTGGTTCCCGGAATTACAAAACTCACAGGCGCGCCTATAGATTACTCAAGTTTTGATCAATTAAAAGGAAACCTTCCGGCCTGTTTAATTGCTTTATTAATAGTGTGGGCCTCGGCGGGATTTGGAGAAGAAATTATCTTTCGCGGCTATTTTATGCGACAATTTGTAAAATTCTTTGGAGAAAGCAAAGTCAGTATGGTGCTTAATATTGTCCTGCTTGCTTGTTTTTTTGGTTTTATGCATAGTTACCAGGGAATTACAGGGCAACTGGTTACAGGGGTTGTCGGGGCGCTGTTAGCCCTGATATTCTACTTGCGTAAATACGATTTGTGGTTTGTTGTTGCCGTACATGGTTTTTTTGACACCATTGCTTTAATTTGTGTTTACTTTGGTTTGGTGTGACGATACCAAGTACAACACCTACACCTTGAATTTACCCAATAAAATGTGCCTTTTTGTCCTGCCGGTGCGCGATGGTATCCCAAATTAGCTATTCTAAAAAAATTCAGTAATGGATTCACGCTATAGTGCAAGGTTCATTTTCTTTCACTAATTTTGATTGAGCAAACCCAACCAATATTCTAATATCTAAAAATGACCATCTTCGATCAATGCTATTATGCCATATTTTCGTTTTATAAGGAGCGTTTCAAACAAAAAGCAAATTCGATCGCGTTGATCTATGTATCCCTGCTTCAAATAAGTTTGATTTTTCTTTTGGGAGTGTTTTTTGCCGGTTTTTTTCAGCAAATGCATATGGTCACCATGTCGTCCGCTAAGGCCTGGGCCTTATTTATTCTCTTAGGCTTATTTATCCATTTTAAAAACTGGATGCAATACACCGGAAAAAGGCGTATGGTAATCAAGGCCAAAATGAACAAACGAAGTAATTCACCATATAATGTATGGATACTTTGGGTGTTACCGGTTGCTGTTTTAGGGTTGGCTTATGTGGTGTTTCAGGCGATATAAGTCGTTGGTTAAGTATAAGATAGGGTGTTAATTATGTTGGTTTTCGTTTTAAAAAATGTTACTTTTACGCATTGAAAAGGCCTGTTTACTCAATATCACTTTTCTATGCCTGTTTCTAATCATAGATTTGATATAAACAAAATATATATACTTATGAAGACACAATTAATAACTACAGAAAAAAAGCCGTTTAGAGCTTTAGCCTACGGTGCCATCTTAATGCTTGTAGCATTAGCGTTCAATCCTGTTTACGGGCAGACACAAACAACATCAACAGAGGCTGTGCAAAATGAAAGAACCATTAAAGGTATTATTACCAATGCGGAAGGTCCTGTTGAAAGTGCGAGTATTGTACTAAAAGGTGCCGAAGTAGGAACCGTTTCTAATAAAAATGGTGAATTCACATTTCCGAAACCTCTAAAAACAGGCGATGTTTTATTAATTAGCTATTTGGGTTACGATACCATTGAAGTAAAAATTGAAGCGAATACCACCTTTATAAAACAGATGCTTTCAGAAGATCTTATTGAGTTTGTGGGTGCTTTAAATACCAATAAGCCCTATAAATCTAAGCGTAAGCGACAATAGGTTTTACGGTCATATTGCCATGATAATAAAGCGGTGCTTCCTGTTATGCCTATGGGCCTTTCAATCTTATGCGCAAGTATCAGACTTTGAAGGGGTCAATTTCCGAAAAGCCGATAGCATAGCACTGGCTTACAAAAATGAAACGCTTCATAATCTACCTGAACTCGCCTATAAACTCACTTCAAATTTGCCCACCGAGGTAGAACAATTCAGAGCGATTTTTACCTGGGTCTGTGGAAATATAGCGAACGATTATGCCTTATATTCAAGAAACATGCATAAAAGGCAACGCTTTAAAAGTGATAGCCTTAAGCTGGAAAACTGGAATAGTTATTTTAGAACCTTAGTCTACGAAAAGCTTTTAAAGCGCAATAAAACCATTTGCACGGGTTATGCGTATCTTCTTGAAGAACTTGCACAACTAGCCAATATTGATTGTAAAATGATCCATGGTTTTGCCAGGACAAGTACCATAGATATTGAAAAATTGGATATGCCCAATCATTCATGGAATGTGGTTAAACTCCAAGGAAAATGGTACCTCTGCGACCCTACCTGGGCCAGTGGGATACCCAACTCGGAAACCTTTCAGTTTCAGTTTCATTATAATGATGGCTTCTTTTTGCCAAACCCTAAACTCTTTGCGATAAACCATTATCCGGTACATAAAAAATGGTTGCTTTTAGAAAATAAACCGTCGTTTCAAATGTTTTTAGACGCTCCTATAATTTATGGGGAAGCTTATACCAAGCTGAATGTTCATAACGAGCCGCTAAAAATGCACAATATTATTCGTAAAAACGATACCGTGCTTTTTAAGTATGAACTTCTGAAACCCATAAAGCGCGAAGCTATCAGCCTTTTAATAGATAATGGTAGTGGCAGTTATAAGATTTACCCTAAATCCATTTCAAATGAAGGTCGGTTTTTAACCGTAGCTTACGCTTTTAAGAGAACCGGTTTTTACGATGTACATTTTTATATTGAAGATGCTCTTATTTCAACCTATACGGTTAAAGTTAAAAAAGCCAAGTCTTAAATAGGAAGGTGCCGATACGTTAATTGTAATCAAAGGCAAATACATATCGTTAATCTCGCAGAATGATTAATGAGAATGTCCCCTAGAGGAGACCGTAGGGGTGTTTTTTAATTATTGCGATTCAAAATAAATGATGCTCGATTACTTCTTAAAAATAGCATACACCGGGAAGTGATCGCTATAACCGCCTTTATATTTTTTCCCTACATAGGTTCTAAATGGTGAACCTTTATACTTTCCATCAAAGAGTTTTAAGAAATCTTCATCAAAAATATTAGCCTTATAGAATTCGAATTCGTTCTGGGAGCTTTCAAAAAAATTGGTTGAAAATAATATCTGATCAAATAAATTCCACTGCCTGTTATAATATGTTGTGCCTCGACTAAAGGAACGTAGTGTTTCCATGGGGTTGTATAAGTTGTAGGTATTGACCAATTCTTCAACACTCTTGTTTGACGGGTTATCATTAAAATCTCCAATAACCACAATTTTAGAATCGTCGTTATCCGCACGCAGAGCAGTAATAATCTCGCCGACCTTATGAGATGAAGCTATGCGTTTATGTTCTGTTTCCTTTTCACCTTCTCGTCTGGAGGACCAATGGTTTACAATAATATGAACCGATTCGCGATCGAGAACACCGGAAACAAGTAAAATATCCCTTGTGTAGTCGGGAGATCCATCGTCGTCCGTCAAATAAATGGTAAACGTTTCAGAATTGGTAACTTCAAAAGCGTTTTTGTCGTATAACAAAGCCACATCAATACCACGTTCATCTAAAGAATCATAATGTACATAATCGTAATGATGATCTTTTAAATGTTTAGAAGCGATAAGATCTTCAATAACTTTGGCATTTTCAACTTCGGCTAATCCTACGATCGCAGGGTGCTTCCCGGTTTCTTTTCTTCCAATATTAGAAATGGCAAAGCCTAATTTTCTAAGTTTTTTATCATAACGCTTAGGCGTCCACTTTTTTACCGAGGTGGGTAAAAAATCGTTATCGTTGGTATGTTGATCGTCGTTAAGATCGAATAGATTTTCAAGATTGTAAAATGCAATGGTTTGCATATCGTTACGAACTGGAATGCCCTCAAAAGAATAGTCTGCCATAAATCAAAAATAGTCTTAAAAATATAAAAATAATAATAGCGGCAAATGTTTAACTTTGCAGCATGATAGAAAAGAAAGACATCGCTTTAGAGAAAGCCGTTTTAATTGGTATTATTACTAAAGATCAGGATGAGGTGAAATCTAAAGAATATTTAGATGAGTTGGAATTTTTAACATTCACGGCCGGTGGCCATGTGATCAAACGTTTTACTCAAAAAATGGACATGCCGAATCCTAAAACCTTTATAGGAAGTGGGAAGATGGAAGATGTTCGCCAATTTATTGAAGACAACGATATTGGTACCGCGATTTTTGATGATGAGTTGTCTGCCGCACAGGAGCGTAATATTAGTAAAATTCTTGAGGTAAAAGTACTGGACCGAACGAATTTAATACTGGATATTTTTGCCCAGCGCGCCCAAACCAGTTATGCCCGAACGCAGGTGGAATTGGCCCAATGTGAATATTTATTACCCCGATTAAGAGGGATGTGGACACACCTCGAACGTCAAAAAGGGGGTATCGGAATGCGCGGTCCGGGGGAGACTGAAATCGAAACCGACAGACGTATAGTACGCGATAAAATTGCCCTTTTAAAGTCACGAATTAAAACCATTGATAAGCAGATGTCCGTACAGCGTGGTAATCGAGGTAAAATGGTTCGGGTGGCCTTAGTTGGTTATACTAACGTGGGGAAATCGACCTTAATGAATGTGATCAGTAAAAGTCAGGTGTTTGCCGAAAACAAATTGTTCGCCACTTTAGATACCACGGTTAGAAAAGTGGTGATACAAAATTTGCCATTTTTGTTAAGTGACACGGTTGGCTTTATTAGAAAACTCCCTACCCAATTGGTCGATAGTTTTAAGAGTACGCTTGATGAGGTAAGGGAAGCTGATCTGCTTTTGCATGTGGTTGACATTTCTCATCCTAATTTTGAAGAACATATTGAATCTGTAAACAAAATTCTGGGTGAAATAAAAAGTAATGATAAACCAACCATTATGGTCTTCAATAAAATTGATGCCTATGAAGCTGAACCTTTTGACGACACCGATTTGGTCACTGAACGCTCTGAAATTCATTACAGTTTAGAAGAATGGAAAAGCACCTGGATGAGTAAGGTTGGTAATAATGCTTTATTTATATCGGCCTTAAATAAGGAAAATTTAGAAGACTTTAAAAAACGCGTATATACCGAAGTTAGAGAGATTCATGTGACGCGTTTTCCGTATAATCATTTCTTATATCCGGATTATAATTATGAGGATATGAAATAATGACGTGCTCTGTTAAATCAATTTTTTTGGTGTTAATCCTTTAACTTCTTACAGTGGTAAATATATTCTGTAAACAGGTTTTTGTTGGAAGTCATATGACATTCTTCAAATATTTGCTGAAACTTTTTGAAATTGAATTTGGTATATAAAACCTGGCTATAGTAACCCTCTTTTTCCAAAAGATCATAGGCATTCTGGATAATGGCTAAGCCTTTTTCTTTACTGAAAAATGAAAAGGGAATGGAAGATATAACTGTATTAACGTCTTCTTTGACATGCTTTTTTAAGTTTTGAGCTCCATCATTGATAATAATTAACCTATCATCAGAAATATGTTTTCTAACGTGGTCGCAAAAACGCTCATTGACTTCAAAGGCGTATAGTTTGGACGTTGGTGATATGGTTTGAAGTATTTCTCGTGTGATATTGCCATGACCCATCCCGAACTCCACAACAACTTTATCTGGGGCTTTAGAAATATGTTTACAGATATTAATTTCTACGGTTCTACTAGTCTCCGTAATAGCTCCCGTAACTAATAAATTTTTGGCAAATGCTATAGACGTTTTAATTTTTTGATTCATCTATTTTTGATTGATTTTTTAGCTATCTGAATTTCATGTCCCAAGATAAGGAAAAGGAATATATCCAAAAATAATTACCGGGATTAAAACTAATTTCCTGATGTGATACTCCGGCTTGAATACCCCAAAAGTTTTTATTGTTTTTAGACGAAAAGTAGTAACCTAGATTAAACTTTTGAGAATTTAGATTTATGATGGTGTTTTCATTCCCTTCAAAATCAAATCGGTAAATATCCGGAGAAAACCCGATACCGGCAGCAATACTCAAATAGTTATTAGCATCGCTTCTATATTTTCTATAGGTAAGTGTTCCGGATTTACTCGCTCCGGGATCACCGGGTGTGACATAGGTACGAAATGACCAATAGCTATTACCGTAGTACCACCCTACAGAACCCGTATATATGTTTGTGGTTGAAGACCCATATTTCAATGCTCTAAATCCTAACGAAGCTTCAAGGCTTAGTGGCAGGGATTTATGTAATTCTGCACCATACCTGATATCGGGATACAAAAATGAGTTGGAAATTCCAAAGTTAGCATAGGCGTATAGCCCTTTTGCAATTCTAGGGTAGAGATCTACCTCGAATTGTGCTCCGGTTGATGCAAACCGCCTGCTCACATTAGCCTTACTGTGAATACTTCCGTATTTGGTTTGCCTGACATATTTAAGCAAATAATATTGCATAGGATCAAAGACTTCAGAATATAGGTCTACCGAAGATTTTAACCCAATAACATTAAGACTGAGTTTGTCAATTAAACTGACTTTATAGGCTTTTGTTTTTTCGTGATCGGGGTTTTTGTCTAATATTTTTTCTATGGTGAGCAAGGCTTCTTCAGGATTATCAGTGGCATCTTCAGCACTGGCTTTTAAATATAGGATCTCCGGATTTTTAGGGAAATGCTTTAAAGCTTTTTTACTCATTTCCAGGGCACTAAACGGGGCTTCACTCCATAATTCGGTTTTAATCGCTGCTTCCCAGGTATCCAGACGTTTTGGACTGTTTTTTAATACATACGCAAATTCCTTTTTAGCTTTATCATAGTCACCATCCCAGGAATAGGTGCTTCCCAAAAAAGATCTGATATCGTGGTAATTAGGGTATTTGGTTAAAATGTGCAGAAGGGTGTCCTGCGCTTGTTTACGCTGTTTGTTGAATGCCAATTTTCGTGCCACTTCGAATGCTCTGTCCGGGTCACCTTTAAAGGGTTTTTGTTGTGCAAAGGCACAAAAATTAAGAAAAACAAACAGTATAAAAATGGATCTCTTCATAACGTTAAACCTTAGTGTAAGGATTTTTTAAAGGTTAAATATGCGCTATTGTTTGGGTGTATTTTTATAACACTATCAATTAAGGTTAAGGCATTTTTGGTTTTATCGGAGCGCTTAAAGGCCTTTGCCATTTTGAAACTGACTTCAGGGTTTTTGACTTCGTTTTTTAGGGCTTTATTAAAAACCTCCAAGGATTTATCTTCCTGTCCGGACCACCAATACATATCTAGAATAGCCAAATAGGTGTCATCGTAATAAGGGGATCTTTGAAGGGCGTTTAAGAGTTCTTTTTCAGAGGCCTCATAATCTTGTTGCCATGCTAAGGTGCGACCCTTTAATATTCTGGCATCTGTATAGTTAGGGTATTCATTTAGAATATAATCGCATAATAATCGCGCCGTGTCGTATTGCTTTTTAAAGGCAACATCGCGAGCGATTAGTAGTAGCTCATCGAACGTTTTGTCGTCAGCGTATTTTTTAATGGTGGCCAACTGTTTTTCAGAAAACTTTGTTTTAGGGGTGATATAAATATTTAACGAATCGGGGAAAATTCTATTTCGTTGGGTAACATAGGCATTCATTTTTTTAAAAGCCAATAGAGAATCTGCAACGGTTTTTGTCAATGCTTCTTCGATGACCTTATAAGTGCCAAAGCTCTCATTTATTTTAAACAATTCACCATTGGAATACAGATAGTCTTCGTATATAAAATCATTAAGACTTCCCTTATAACGCATTAAAGGTATCTTATGGATATTTCGAAACTGTTTCGCAGTATCTAAGCCCTTACCCATCCAGGCCACCTTGTTTAGTGGTTTGAATCTGTAATTATTAACCAGATGGCTCAATAAACTTGGGGTTACATCCCAATGTGAGGATACCGATTTGAAGGTTTCTGCTTTTTTAAGCATGGGGCTATAGATTAAAAAGGGCACATGGAACCTACAGAGCTTATCCTTTTGCGTAATAGGGATTAACCTATGGTCTCCGGTTATGATAAAAATAGTATTCTCATAATCCGGTCGTTGTGCATAGCCGGCCATAAAATCTTTTAGCGCGTTATCGGTATAGAGTAGGCAGCCGAAAATATCTTTATGATTTGCAATCTGTTTTTTTAATGCTTCCGATTTTTTTGAAATTTTAAGCCTGTTTTCAACCTCGGCCATGTATTCTTGTTTCTTTGGAAATTCAAAAGGTTCGTGAGTAGAAAGCGTCATGACAATATCCAATCGCGGTTGTTTTTCAATATTGAATGAGGTTAGTGCTTTTCTAAATATTTCGCTATCCGGATATCCCCAGGAAAATCCGCCATCGTTGCTTGCTGTTTTTGTATAATCGGATCCGTATTTGTTTTCATCAATGAGTTTTTGAACACCGTTATATTCGAGGAAATTAACTTTTCTGTCGAAGCTTGACGGCCCTCCGGAATAATAGGAGGTATAATACCCATTGGCTTTTAAAACACTAATAAGGGATAAATGCGAAGGTGTATCGGTAATCTCAAGAAATCCTTTTTCACCATAGGGCAAGGATCCTAAAAGTGATGGCAAAATTCCAAATGATCGCCCCGTTGTGCTTATAAAGTTATTCCAGTACAAGGATTTTGGAATAAGAGAATCTATATAGGGCGTAAAACCACTATAAGTACTCCCATTTACAAATTCACTACCTAAACCTTCAACAACAATGACAACAATATTGGGCTTTTCGTCTTTAGTTTCTAAGAAAGGGGATAGTACGTCTTTGATCTCATGAGATGGCCTTAAGAGAGGATAATCGTCTCTATCATTTAAATTGTATGCACTTAACAGGCTTTTTTCATTTTGAAATTTCACAATATCACTTACGAAAAAAGCAATCTTATTTTGATGTTTTGAATCTGAAGTACTGCTAAAAATTAATTTTATACATCCCAATAATATGAAAAGAATGGCACCGATACCAATGAGCTTTCTGTCATGAATATAGGTTCGTAAAAAATATAAGATTAAAAAGATTAGAGGGAAAATTATGAAGGGAAAAAAATACGTTATAGAGATGGATTCTGATACTGAAACAGTGCTAAATGCATCATCAAAGGAGTACCCTAATATATCGGCCCCTAAATTCAACATGGTTGTTAAACTATATTTTACTAATGAAAATTGTCCAATAATTAAGAGTACGAATAGTACTTTTACCACTACCAGTGCTTTCTTTTTGGAAAAGGTATTGATTAAAATAAAAATCGGAAATGTAAAAAGGCTAATAATAAAACCACCCCAGAAGTCATTGGTAAATTTATATAAGATGGTTAATAGGATATTTTCGACTATTGATTTTGAATTGAAAACTTCAAATAAGCTTATAATCCAAAACGTGCCTATTAACGCTAAGGTTAAACATACATATTTATAGATGTCTGAATTTTCTAATTTAAGTTTCATCGTCGTGATATTTAATGGTTTTAAGGTGTTGTTGCTAATCCCTTTCTGGTCATTGTGCCCCATTTCTTTTTCTTATTAAAATAGTAATCGTAATTCCCTTTAACCGCAGCGTATAAAATAAAGGGGTGCAGTACAAAAGGTTCTAATGCGCTTAGTAAAACTAATTTGTATCCTGTTCCTTTCTTTTTGTATTCATGAAATGTGAGTTCTTCTGAATAAAGAGCAACAATGGAAAATAATACGGAAAACAAATAGGATAGAATAAGGAATGACAAGGCGTATTCCCATCGCACTTCTCTTAAGATTACTAAAATCATGAAATAAAGAAGCCCGATAGTTTCAATAATTGGTGCCAAGCGTTCAAAGATTAACCAGTAAGGGTAGCTTAGTAAACCAAATGATCCATAATTTCTATTGAAACCAATTTTTCGATGTTTTCGCAAAGTTTCAATAGTACCACGGGTCCATCTATTGCGCTGCGATATAAAGATTTTATAGCTATCCGGGGCTTCTGTCCAACACAGCGGATCTGGAATGTAAGACACGCGATATTTTTCCTTTTTTTCTTCCATATAACGCCTCATGCGAACGATAATTTCCATGTCTTCGCCTACAGTTTGGGTATCATACCCTCCAACAGCAATGGCAGTTTCTTTGTCTAAAATACCAAAGGCACCTGAAATTACGAGCAATCCATTTAACCTGCTCCAGGCCATTCTTCCTAATAAAAAAGCACGTAAATATTCCAGAATTTGAGATTGAACCAACAAGTTTTTAGGGAGGTTTACATCAACGAGCTTACCTCCTTTTATGGTACATGAATTAGCAATACGAATAACGCCTCCGGCAGCAATAACTTTAGCATTTGTGACTTCAAGAAATGGTTTTATCATTTTTTGAAGAGCATTTTCCAATAATAAACAGTCAACATCAATACAAGCAACATATTTACTTTTGCTAATATTTAAGCCCATGTTTAAGGCGTCTGCCTTTCCGCCATTCTCTTTGTCAATAACCATAAGTTTTTCGAAAGCAGGGTTTTTAGATTTAAACACGCCTTCACGAAGTGGTTGTGTTTTAATTTTTTCATTAATTATAAAATCGGCTTTTTCCAGTTCGTAAGCCTCAATGAGACGCTCGAGGCTGTCATCTTTACTACCATCGTTGATTATAATCACATTGTAATTAACATAATGGTTGGATAACAAAGATCTTACGTTTTCAACGATATTAAGACTTTCGTTATATGCGGGAGCAATAATTGTTATTGAAGGGGACATGGTTGATGATAAGATGTCTTTGTAGTCTACAAAGCTGTTTTTCTTTAAATAATCTATCGTTTCTTTTCCTGAAATTATTGAAAGTACGATATAAGAGGTTATGGCTGCAAAAGCATAAGCAAAAAACAGATAATGTAGTATTTGTAAAATGATTTTAACTGTACTCGTATCCATATTAAGTGCTTTTTACGAATTTTAATATTTCGGGATTAGCTTTTTTATGGTTTGATTTTTTATCGATAGCCATAAATTTATCCAGATTTATAGATTTTAATATTTTTAGTGCTAATAATTGTATTTCGAAATTTTTGTGGAATAGATGCTTTTCTATGAACGGTTCATCTGAAGGAATAACTAGTTTTTCGAGCATCTCAAAGAAGCTTATTTGTTCTTCTAAACTTAGATCTTTAAAGTTGGCTTTAAGCATTTCTTTAGCTTCCAACCCGTATAAATTCGTTAATACCTCGATGGATGCGATTCGTACGGTTTTGTTTTCGTGATTCAGCAACTCCATAAGGGTGTCTTGTACTTCAAATTGATTGTAAATTTTAGCCAGTTTTAGAGCAAATAATACTACAGAATTATTGGAGGATCTTAACCATGGTTTAATATCACAGATTTGCTGATCGTCAAATTTTTGAAGTGTTTCCAGCAATTGTACCTGCGCCCATTCTGATAAAGGTGTTTTGAGGTTATTTAGAAACTCCAATCCTTCAAATCGAAATAAATTCACCAAATACAAATGAGCTTCATTCCGTACTTCACGCCTGGGATGTAAAGCATATTCTGAAACTTTTTCATTAACGTCTTCAATATTAAAACGGGTGAGTTCGCCAATGCCTTTGGCTGCGATATACCAATTTTTGTTGTAGAGCCTGTCTATCGCAAAGTTAATCAGCCCCGTTTCGTGATATAATGTTTTAATATAGTCTGACATTTCCCCCGAAACTTCATTCATTAATTTATACAAAATGGAAATAATAACTTTTCGTTTTGCTTTATTTTTTACCGATGTTTTTAATTTCTTAATAATGGTTTGTTGTGTATCACTAAGGGAGCCATCATCATTACCAGAGTATAGGTATTCAACCAAAAAGATTTCGTATTTGTTTTTGTATGCTAAATGGTGTTGTGCTTTTTTTCTTAAATAAGAGCGTATTATTTTTAGATAAATGGTGAGCAGTACAATGGCAATACTCAAAACACCGGATAAGGCCCAAGCCAATTGAATCAGGAAGGGTAAATCGTGATATTGATCCATAATGTTTTGAATGTCCGGCATAGCGATAGGTAGGTTGAGGTAGATTTCGGTTTTTCAGGCGTTTAAATCAATAATCGTTTTATTCTAATGATGAGTTCGTTAGGGCTAAAGGGTTTACCCATGAAATCGTTAGCACCGATGTTAAAGGCTTTTAAGACCATTTCTTCCTGGCCGGCCGAAGAAAATACAATAATCGGGATATCCAGATCTAATTTTATGCGAACATGACTGATGACTTCCAGTCCACTAACAAAGGGCATCATAATATCTGTTAATATCAAGTCGGGACTGTTTGTATTGATAAGTTCAATAGCTTCTTTACCATCTGCAGCCATAAATAATTCGTAACCTTCTTTTTCCAGCCTAAACTTTAATAATAGTGACAATGTTGTATTGTCTTCTGCTAAAACAATTTTTTTAGACATTATGTATGGTTTTAAGTTCGTTTTCTAATTCTGTTTTAACCTGTTTCAATATGTCCAGACTATAACCCACCATAGGTTCTAGACTATCGAGATTTTCTTCGTTTCTAAAATTATCCTCTAACTCTTGTATTATAGACTCCAGTTCGGTAATCCCAAACATATTTATGTTCGGCTTTATTTTATGCGTTGCTTTAAACAAGGCTTGCCAATTTTTGTTAGGCAATTCAGAATGCAACACAGTTTTATACTCTTCTAAAATTTCGAAAAAGGCTTCAATAATCTCTTTTTGAATATCAAGATCTTCAAAAGTAAGTTCTTTAAAGGCTTGTAAATTGATATGAGTATATTCTGTTTTGTGCATAATTTCTCCTTATTAATAGCGCAATATAAAATAATTATCGACAAAATACAAAAAAAATAGGATGAAATGCATTTAGTTAAGTAGGAATATGACGACTTAATAAAAATAGGGTATAAAAAAAAGCACCATACAGTGCTTCTTTTTTTATGTGAAGTTGGATTTTTTAGAACTTATAATTAAGACCAAGCATCCAATATGACTGTAATTTATTATCAACATTTTCGAAGGTGGGTACCGGATTCCCACTTAATGGGTCGTACTGTTCAATATTATACTTTAGAGCTTCTTGCTTGTTGCTTCTTAGGCCGAAATCAAAACCAACACCAATCATCTTCCATAAGGTATATCCAAAGGAGTTTGTCCAGGTCCAGTTCGATAGATCTGAGCTTTTGTAACTCTGAAACATTGAAAGGTTTGTTTTAAAACTAATCGCACCAATTTGGCGGGTATAATCGGCAAGAATTTTTGCTCCCAAAGAAGAAGTAAAAATTGCTGAATTTCCTCTGCTAAAAACAAAATTGTAGTTTAGCGGGTGTACCACCACAACGAGGTCTTTAATTGGTGTCCAAGTACCCCCAATACCTAAATCTAAATAACCGGGGTTATTGAAATTACTCAAAATGGTTGTTCTGTATTCACCCAGCCCCGAAATCGCCAAGGTTTCACTTAATTTCTGACCATATAATGAGTTGATGTTAAAGACATCTGTGGCTTCTCTGAAATTTTTGTTGTCGTTGGGGTTATCTTTATCATCCGACCTCACCCAAGATAGGTTCAGGTTGCCACTATTCCTCCAAAAGAATTTTTGAGTGTCTAAGTTGGCAAAGGCATTTACGGTGAATCCTATATTACCTGATGAATTGTTTGGAGATCCTTGTGAGTACCAGTTTTTAAAATTAGAAACACTCCCGCCAATAGTTCCAAAAGCACCTTTTTTCCACCCGGGAAAAGCATCAATTTTTGCTTGTGTTGCATCTACGCGACCTTGAGCGGCTTTAAGTGAGTCCTTTTGAACGGCGAGTGTGGCTTTTAATTCATCAACCGTTTGAGCTTTAGTCGATGCCATTCCAAGTAAAATGGAACATAGGAGTACTATTTTTTTCATGTGAATTTGGATTAAAAAATTTATGCAAATATAAGCTTTAGACCCTTTTTTTCAATTTGGTCACGGGTTTAAAATCTTATTTATTTTTAAATAAAGGCACCGAGGAGCAAGCCTCTCCATACATAATGGACTTGGCAAGTGGTTTTAATTTATTGGAAAGCATGATATAAGCATTTTGAGGAACCGGTTTTTTAGAGCAACCTTTAATGATAATGGGCTTGTCTTTAAATTCTGCAACATCTAAATCATTAATGATATCTTGATAAACAGAAGTTTCAAGTGTTTCTAAGTTCCCGATGACTACTTTTTTTGCAAAAGGCTCTAAATGCATGCTTAGAAGCATGAAGGCCCAAGCCGGAATAATAGCATCTGTACTGCAGGTTAATGCTATATAGCTATCCTGGTATTGGCTCCAATTGAATTCAGTAACATACTTTCTAAAGTCTTTTTCACGTAACACGAAACCTTCGAACAGCCAGTCTTTAATATCGAACAGTATGCGTTTCCCCTCAGGATAATAATCCTCGAGGTCTAAGGTGACCAATTTACTGTTCGCCACGCGATTAATGATGTCGTCTGCCATGTTATTTTTTCTTTGCAATTAACAAAAGGGAATCATCTTCATCAAATTCTTTATAACTGTCTATGAATAAAATTTCAAAATCCTTTTGAAAGTGCGTTTTAAGACTTTTCTTAGTATGATAATTAACAAAAAGGCCTTTAAAAATTTCAGAGCCCTCACCTTTCCAAAAGGAATGACAAATGATACCGCCCGAATTTAATCTTTCATGTTGCTTTTTAATGGATTCGTTTAATTCCGAATCTTTTAGATGATGCATCACTTTATTGGAATATATCCCATCAAATTTTTGGTCTGTTTCCAAAGTAATAGCATCTATAAGCAGGAATTCTCCATTAGAAAATTTGCGTTTTAAATGACTTAAAAACTCTGTTGAATTATCAGAACCGATAACGTCATAATACGTTTTTAAAATTTCCCAATCTGAACCTGGCCCGGAACCTATTTCAAGCAATCGGGACTTTGCAGGTAAAAATTGTACGAGTTTCTCAATTAATGCACTTCCATTTATACCTTCGGCAAGTTTAATATATTCCTCAACAGACGCTTTGGTTTTATAATATGTTCCACTCATGATATTCGTAAAATTTTAAATCTGTTGGACGCCTTAAAGCATCCCTAATTCCAATTTTGCTTCTTCACTCATAAGATCCTGAGTCCAAGGGGGGTCGAAAGTTATTTCCACTTCCGCAGTTTTTACGTCATTAAGTGATTTTACTTTTTCTTCTACCTCCAACGGTAGCGTCTCAGCAACGGGGCAATTAGGCGTCGTTAAGGTCATTAGTATTTTTACATCATAGTCTTCGTTAACAAAGACATCGTAAATTAATCCGAGTTCGTAAATGTCCACCGGAATTTCAGGATCGTAAATGGTTTTTAAAACATTTACTATTTTCTCGCCCAGGGCATTGGTGTCTATGGTTGTATCACTCATTTTTATTAGTTTAAGGGTTTAGAAGTTTACAGGTTTATACGATATCCAATAATCATAAACTTTTATACGTTCAACTTCTAAACTTAATTAAGTTGTGTTTGGTAAGCGATAGCATACATTTTAAGCTGTTTTACCATGCTGACCAAACCATTGGCACGCGTAGGTGACAAATGTTCTTTTAATCCAATTTGATCTATAAAATCGGTATTGGCATCAATAATATCTTTTGGATGCTGATTTGAAAATACACGAATTAAAATAGCGATAATACCCTTGGTAATAATAGCATCACTATCGGCCGTAAATGCTATTTTATCATCATTCATTTCCGCATGAACCCAAACTTTACTTTGACAACCTTTAATAATGTTACTATCGGTTTTATATTGGTCGTCAATTAATGGTAAATCTTTTCCTAGATCTATCATGTACTGGTATCGTTCTTCCCAATCTTCAAACATTGAGAATTCGTCTATAATTTCGTTTTGTATGTCTTCAATACTCACCATCTTAATTTTTTACAAAAATACATCAAAGAATGTTTAAGACAACATCATTTTAGCTTTCTTAACACCTTCAACCAAAGCATCGATTTCTTTTTTGGTATTGTAAAACGCAAACGAAGCTCTTACGGTTCCCGGGATCTTATAAAAATCCATTATAGGTTGTGCACAATGGTGCCCCGTTCGAACTGCAATACCTAATTTATCTAAAATAGTACCAACATCATAGGGATGGATGTTGTTCAGGTTAAATGAAATTACCGATGTTTTCGATTCAGACGTTCCGTATATTTTTAAGCCTTCAATTTGCAGGAGTTTTTCCGTAGCATAATGAAGCAATTCGTTTTCGTATGCTGCTATAGCTTCAAAACCGATGGTGTTCATATACTTTATGGCTGCTCCAAAAGCAATCCCTCCGGCAATATTTGGTGTCCCCGCTTCAAACTTATGAGGTAAACTGGCATAGGTGGTTTTTTCGAACGTCACCTCGGCAATCATCTCACCACCGCCTTGATATGGGGGTAATTTATTAAGCCATGATGCTTTGCCGTAAAGCATTCCAACACCTGTGGGGCCACACATTTTATGAGCTGAGGCCACGTAAAAGTCAACATCTAGCTTTTGAACATCGGGTTTAACATGCGGACAAGCTTGCGCTCCGTCAATTAAAACTGCAGCGCCTACCGCGTGAGCTTTTTCAATAATAGTTTCTATAGGGTTTATAGTGCCTAAAGCATTCGAGATATGATTTACAAAAACGAGTTTTGTGTTTTTTGAAAGAAGCTTATCGTAGGCTTCCATGATTAGCTCTCCATCTTCATTCATCGGGATAACCTTCAAATGTGCTCCGGTACGTTCACAAAGCATTTGCCAAGGCACAATATTACTGTGGTGCTCTAAAGCAGAAACAATGATGTCATCGCCTTTTTTCAACAGTGAAGAAAAACCATTTGCCACCAAATTAATACTATGAGTCGTTCCTGAAGTTAATATAATCTCATGTGAGAATTTTGCATTAAAATGCGCTTGTATATTTTGACGGGCCTGTTCATATAGATCTGTAGCTTCCTGACTTAAAGTATGAACGCCACGATGAATATTCGCATTGTAATTTGAATAATAATCTACAATAGTATCAATAACCTGTTGCGGGGTTTGAGAGGTTGCTGCATTGTCGAAATACACTAAAGGTTTACCATTGACTTTACGGGAGAGAATGGGAAAATCTTTTCTTATGTCTTGTACGTTGAACATAGTATTAATGTCTAACCCTGATTGAAATTGTGGTTTTCGGTTTATAGATCGAAACCAATATTTACACCTAATTTATTAGCGATAATTTTGGTAATGCGTTGTTTCATTTCAGGAATTTTAACTGAACTTAAAACATTATTGCTAAAAGCGTACATCAAAAGCGCCTTAGCTTCTTTTTCAGGAATACCTCTGGAACGCATGTAAAACAGAGCACTTTCATCCAGTTGACCAATAGTACATCCATGAGAACATTTTACATCATCAGCAAAAATCTCCAATTGCGGTTTGGTATTGATGGTCGCTTTATCGCTAACAAGAATGTTGTTATTCGATTGAAACGCATTCGTTTTTTGAGCTTCTTTTTCAACAATAATTTTGCCATTAAAAACTCCGGTAGAGTTCTCGCCAAAAATACCTTTGTAATCTTGATGACTCTCACAATTAGGTTCTATATGGTGTACCAGGGTATTATGGTCTACGTGTTGCTTGTCTCCCAGAATTGTAACCCCTTTTAAAATAGAATCGATACGTTGCCCCTCCTGATAAAAATTAAGGTTGTTTCGTGTTAGCTTGCCTCCAAAGGCAAAGGTGTGCACAGAGCAAACACTTTCCTGTCTTTGCTTTATAAAGGTATTGTCTATCAAAGAGGCTTCTTTGCTATCGTTCTGTATTTTATAATAATCTACGATTGCTCGTTTTTTAGCAAAAATCTCGGTAACGCTATTGGTTAAAACAGGATTATTCGTTAAACTTTGGTGGCGTTCAATGATTTGAACATGTGAATTCTCCTCAACAACAATCAGGTTTCGTGGTTGTAACATGGTTGCCGATTCATTACCCGTAGAGAAATGTATAATTTGAATTGGCTTTTCAACCAGTTTGTTCTTCGGAATATGAATATAAGCGCCTTCACTTGAAAACGCCGTGTTCAAAGATGGTAGACTGTCCTTAGTTGCAGCTTTATTAAAATAGTTTTCAATAACTAACCGATATTTAGGCTTTGATAATGCTGCAGACATTAAGCAAACATCCATACCGTCATGTGTAGTTTGCGATAGGTGAGAAGAGTACTTACCATCTATAAATACAATTTTGTATGTATCTATATCGTAAAGAAAATACTTCTTAATGTCTTTATATTCTAAGGCATTTTCCTGTTTAGGAAAAACACTATAATCTTCTTTTAGAATTTTATTTAAAGAGGTGTATTTCCAGGCTTCCTGTTTTTTAGTAGGAAACCCTTTTTCTTCAAAAGTTTTTATGGCATCACTTCTAACATCGTGAACATAAGTATCTATGTCTACTTTGTCCTCAAAGACCATAAAGGATGATAATAGTTTTTCTTTTAAATCCATGTTTTTAAGTCTTCAGTCCTCAGTTTTCAGTTTTCAGTCAGGTGACCGGCTACTGCCAACTGTGCACTGGTTACTGTATTAAGCGTTCACTTCTTCTTTAATCCAATCGTATCCTTTTTCCTCAAGTTCGAGTGCTAGATCTTTAGTGCCGGACTTTACAATTTTACCGTTATAGATCACATGAACATAATCTGGGACTATATAATCCAATAAGCGTTGGTAATGCGTAATCACCATGACAGCATTGTCTTTACTTTTAAGCTTATTAACACCGTTAGCAACAATACGAAGTGCATCGATATCCAATCCGGAATCTGTTTCATCGAGGATAGCTAATTTTGGTTCTAACATCGCCATCTGAAAAATTTCATTACGTTTTTTTTCGCCTCCGGAAAACCCTTCATTTAAAGAACGCGATAAAAACTTTCTGTCTATTTCTAACAAATCTGCTTTTTCACGGATAAGTTTTAGCATGTCTTTCGCTGGCATGTCTTCCAAACCCTGTGCTTTTCTAGATTCGTTAATAGCCGTTTTAATAAAGTTGGTCACAGAAACCCCGGGAATTTCTACAGGATATTGAAACGATAAAAACACACCTTTATGGGCACGTTCTTCGGCTGCAAGTTCATCGATATCTTCATCTTCAAATGAGATACTACCCTTGGTAACTTCGTATTCTTCTTTGCCTGCAATAACTGAAGCGAGTGTACTTTTACCAGAACCATTTGGTCCCATAATGGCGTGCACTTCTCCCGGCTTTATTTCAAGGTTTATGCCTTGTAGAATACTTTTATCTTCAACACTGGCATGTAAATTTTCAATTTTTAGCATAACTATTAATGTCCTAGTTTTATAACGTTACTTTCTTCGGATTGTGGTTCTGAAACCTTCAATATTTCAACAATTTCGACCTTATTTTCCCAAAGAATTTTATTATCTTTTTTGTTTGTAATTTTTCCTCTTATTTCAACCGGAACCATATCGGTTGGTTCTTTCTTATATTTTCCTGCAAGGGTATCTAATTCAAGCATTTTTGCATTTACAAAAACACCATAAATATCGGCATGAGTTTGTAATACCGCCGCATCTTTATAATATACGAATTCACCTTTTAACAGGGTTAATCCGTCATTTTGTTTTGTTGTTTTTTCCTCGATGTTTCCTGTGATGGTTTCATTCTGAGTGTTTTCTGATTTAGTTTCCTTTTTACAACTAATACTTAATGTTAAAATTAATGCGACTAAAACTATGTTTTTCATTTAAAATTTAATTTGATGGGACACTTCGTCCCGATAGTTATCGGGAGCGCTCAACATGAGACTTTGTTTATCCAACGCTTCCTTCTAAACTTATTTCTAATAATTTTTGTGCTTCAACAGCAAATTCCATCGGAAGCTTATTTAAAACCTCCTTGCTAAATCCGTTAACGATTAAGGCAATAGCCTTTTCGGTATCTATTCCACGTTGATTACAATAGAAAATTTGATCTTCTCCAATTTTACTGGTTGTGGCTTCGTGTTCTATTTTTGCCGATTTATTTTTGGCTTCTATATAAGGAAAGGTATGTGCACCGCACTCATTCCCCATAAGTAAACTATCACATTGTGAAAAGTTACGCGCGTTTTCCGCTCTGGAATTTATTTGAACTAATCCCCGATAACTGTTTTGTGATTTTCCTGCTGATATACCTTTTGAAATAATGGTCGATTTGGTGTTTTTTCCCAAATGAATCATTTTAGTTCCTGTATCGGCTTGTTGGTAGTTATTGGTAACAGCGATCGAATAAAATTCGCCTACAGAATGGTCTCCTTTTAAGATACAACTTGGGTATTTCCAGGTAACGGCAGAACCCGTTTCTACCTGAGTCCATGAGATTTTAGCATTGGTCTCACATAAGCCTCGTTTGGTAACGAAGTTGAAAACACCACCTTTACCTTCGGCATTCCCGGGATACCAGTTTTGAACTGTAGAATATTTGATCTCTGCATCATCCAAAGCAATTAACTCCACAACAGCGGCATGTAACTGATTTTCGTCACGGCTTGGAGCTGTACATCCTTCTAAATAACTTACATAACTCCCCTCATCTGCAATCACCAGTGTTCTTTCAAATTGACCGGTACCGGCCTGATTGATTCTGAAGTAAGTGGATAATTCCATCGGGCAGCGTACTCCTTTTGGAATATAGCAAAAAGACCCATCACTGAATACGGCAGAATTCAACGCTGCATAAAAGTTATCTTTTTGAGGTACAACGCTACCGATATATTTTTTTACAAGTTCCGGATGCTCCTTAATGGCTTCCGAAATACTCATAAAGATAATACCTTGCTTGGCCAAAGTCTTTTTAAATGTTGTGGCTACTGAAACAGAGTCGACCACAACGTCCATCGCAACACCGGCTAATTTTTTTTGCTCATCCAAAGATATTCCCAGTTTTTCAAAAGTTGCCAGTAACTCCGGATCAACTTCATCAATGCTGTCGTACTTGGGTTTACTATTAGGTGCAGAATAATATGAAATGCCTTGGAAATCCGGTTTTTCATAGTTGACATTGGCCCATTCCGGTTCTTCCATGTCTTTCCAAACGCGAAAGGCTTCTAATCTCCAATCCGTCATCCATTCCGGTTCTTCTTTCTTTTTAGAAATCGCCCGAACAATATCTTCATTTAACCCGTTTGGAAATGTTTCAGATTCAATGTCTGTATAAAAACCATATTCGTATTCTTTGGTTTTAAGTTCTTCGCGTAAATCGTCTTCAGTATATTTCGACATAATGCTCTCTTTATTTTATAGTGAAAACGACTCTCCGCAACCACAAGTACGGTTAGCGTTGGGGTTATTAAATACAAAGCCTGTACCGTTTAGTCCACCGGAATATTCTAAGGTTGTACCTATTAAGTATAAAAAGCTTTTCTTATCAACAATAATTTTAACATCATTATCTTCAAAAACTTTATCTTCTTCTTGATTTTCTTTGTCAAACTTTAAATCGTAAGATAAGCCAGAACAACCTCCACTTTTAACACCAACACGGACATAGTCAGTAATTGGGTTAAAGCCTTCATCTTGCATAAGTTCAATAACTTTTTTCTTAGCCGTTTCAGAAACTTTTATCATAAATTTTCAATTAGAATTAATCTAAATAGAGTGCAAATATACAATATAAGTCATGGATTACCACATAACCTAACATTATATTAGTATATGGTTTTATAGGTTTTTTTTATGGACTTTGGCAAATATGAATGGTGATGTATTTGCAGAAAAAATAAATACCGAAATGGTTATTTAAAATCAATAATTAAGTAAAACGAAAAGCTCTTGCTTTTTCTAAAGATATTCAATGAGAGGTGCCATATTATTATGGTTTAAGGAAATGTCCAGAACTTCACCATTGGTATTAGAAACGAATTGTTTTTTACAGCATTTACAAACTAAACTTAATAGGTCATCATTGAGTTTCGTAACTCTAACATAATTGTGGCCAAAAGCTGAACAAAATAGGTTTGTTGTTAAGTAGGATTTCATAATGATTAATTCTTTGGGAATAATAAACTTAATGAAATCTTTTAGTTATCCGTTGAAATAACCTATTTTTTCGATGAAATGCGTTAATATTTGTAAATTTTGCACCGAATATCGAACTTTTTATTAAGATGATTTTTTCTTTAGGAAATGATTAGTTTTTAAAATCCGGATTGTTTATAAATTCATGATCAGAAAGTGTTAAAAGAAAGGCTTTTAAATCGGCTTTATCTTTTGTCGATAATTGTACACCACCCTGTGCCACCTTTTTCATTAGTGGATCTATCGTTGGAGAGTTTTGGAGTCCTTCGCTGTAATGCTCTATAACAGCCTCTAAAGTTGCAAATCGCCCATCGTGCATGTAGGGGGCTGTAAAGGCCAAATTGCGTAATGATGGTGATTTGAATTTTCCGTTATCTGCCGGATCTCCTGTGGCTTTGCCTAGGCCTAAATCTGTAATAGCGGCATCTAATCCGTTGTTATGAAAAATATTATCGGTCCAAAGGGGGTTTTTATCACTGCCATGACAATGGAAACAGTCGCCTCTGGTTTCATCCATAAATACATTAAAACCATTTAGTTCTTCCGGCGTCAACGTCGTTTCCCCCAAGAGGTATTTGTCAAACTTTGAATTTGAAGAAATTAAAGTCCTTTCAAATTGTGCAATGGCTTTTGTTACCATCGTGGAGTCAATTTTTGAAGCCCCGAAAGCTTGATCGAACAGGTTAGGATACTCAGCCTCTTGTTGCAATTTTTGCACCACCTGCTCCCAAGTACTGTGCATTTCAATAGGGTCTATAACAGGTTGAAATGCTTGATGCTCCAGGCTAAAAACCCGACCGTCCCAAAAGAACTTTTCATCATAATTCCAGGCCAGGTTGAATAATGGCATGGTGTTACGCTTTCCCGGTAAACCATCAATACCATCGCTAAATTTATCGGTATCTGAAAATGCGTTTTCAGGAGCATGGCAATCGGCACAAGATTGTGAGTTGTCTCCGGATAAAATAGGATCGAAAAACAATTTTTTACCTAAAGCAACACCCTCAACGGTTTGAGGATTACTGTTTGGGATTACGGGATTTAAAATATTGTCTTCAAAGAATTGAGGAATTTGTAGAGGACTTGGTGTAGGCGTATATTCATTTGGATTTTCATTTGAACATGATAAACAGATGAGTAATAAAATACAGCCAATATGTATAGACCAGGTCTTCAAAAAAACTATTGTGTTACAGATTCTAAACTAAAAACATGTTGTCCGTTTTCAAACATCAGGATCTGAGCATCAAAATTGGGCATTAACATGTTGTTCAATACGTTTAAATCCCAAGTGTTTGGGTTTTTAAACCATTCGGCGATATTCATTCTGATTTCGAAGGTTGCATTTTTTGTGATGCTTACCGCTCCCAGATTAACACTAAAAAAAGTGTTCTCAAATACCGGTACAGCACCAGAATTATCAACGGCTCTTATGGCGTGATAGGCGTACCCTGTTTCGGTGGCCGTATTATCGATAAATTTGCCTTCCAGCTGCATATAATGATAACCACCACCGAGCATTTCGGGAACACTCCATGATGATGAATTTAGATCCTGGTAATTAGCATTATAATTATCTTCATTATTAAAACCGAAAGTAAAAGATACGTCACTATAATCTCCCGTTGGAATGGTTGTCGTTGGTGCAAAGGAAAGATTAGTCCCGTTTGTAACATCAACCAGATTGTATCCGTCGAGCACAAAGGTTTCGCCATTGGATTTCTGAAAGGTGATTTTTGAAATCAAATAGCGCAGTTTTTCAATACTAAGTTCGTCGCCTTTGGCATTGGTGTATTGAATGGTATTAAAATCGGCATTTGTAACTTTGGTATCATCCCAATAATGAATAAAATTAAACGTGGCATTGACCTGAGAAATGTTGTCGTCGTTATCTGTATGGCAGGCCATCAACAAACTTGATATTGCTATGAGAAGTATGTTTTTCATTTAGTCTATGTTTATAAGCAACAAATCTGTAAACCCTTTGTTTTCCGTTATATCGGCATTAGAGCTACTGGATTCTCCTGTTGCAATAATTGTTCCGTTATTAAGTTCGATGGCACCATAAGAGATATCAACGCCAGAGCCTCCAAAGGTGTTTTGCCATTCTAAATCTGCTTGATGGGTTATTTTTAAAACCCAGGCATCATTTTGACCTTCATTCGTACTAACATCTCCATCTGAACTTCGAGAACTGCCCGAGATTAAAAATCCGCCATCCTGAGTTTTAGAAATCGAACGACCAGAATCAAAGCTACTGCCTCCAAAAGACTTTTCCCATATTAAGTTTCCGGTAGGCGAGATTTTGATAACCCACAAATCGGCGGCACCTTTATTTTCTGAAACGTTGATATCACTACTCCTGGTATCTCCTATAATGATATAATTACCGTCGTTGGAATTTACTATGCCTCTGGCTTCATCGACTTCGGAACCTCCAAAGGATTTTTCCCAAACCAGAGCTCCGGTTTCTGAAATCTTGATCACCCAAAAATCATAAGTCCCTTTACTGTTTTTAATGTCAACATCATCACTATCGGAAGACCCAATGATGATATAACCATGGTCATCCGTTTGAATAACATCGTAAGGTGTATCAGTAAAAGTGCCGCCAAAATAGTTACTCCATTCCTTGTTTCCGGAGGCATTTAATTTTATAGCCCAATAATCACCACCGGCATGTCTCTTTGCTAGGGTCGTTTTACTGATGCCTTGCCCGCCTGAAGCAGTAACATCTAAAACACCAATTAAAAGGTATCCGTTATCGTTGGTTTGAATCATTGAAATACCGGTATCGGCACCGGCAAAGCCATAAGATTTTTGCCAGGATATATTTCCGGAATCATCTAATTTAGAGATCCAAAAATCTCTAAACCCGGCATTGTCTGTTAAATCACCATCGTTACTTTGACTAAACCCGAAAATTGCAAATCCGCCGTCATTGGTTTGAATGAGATCACTCCCTCTATCGTCGTCACTACCGCCGTATGTTTTTTGCCACTGCAATAGACTCGAAGGATCAAATTTTAATAGCCAATAATCGTAAGACTCGTTTTGTTTGTTTTCAATATCCTGGTCTGAACTTTGGGTGTAACCCAAAATAGCATAACCGCCATCTGAGGTTCTTATAATAGATTGAGCACTCTCATTTTTTGAGCCTCCGAGAGTTCTAATAAGGTTTTCTCCGACTCTATTATCGGGATTGCCAACGGGCTCAATTTTTGAAGAACAACTAAAAAGAAGGACAAATGCGAGAACTGCTTTGCATACTAATATGTGTGTTATCTTCCGTATTAGCATAGCAAACGATTTATGAACCACTTTTTCTTAGCACAAAAAGACCTCGGTTAACATCACTCACTATAATATTCCCACTTGTAAAATATGGATAAACATTCCAAGCTCCATCAAAGGCGGTGCCATCATTTTCCGGATAAGTGTCGAAAAAACCAATTTCTGTAAAAGAACTGTTTGCAATTTGGGAAATATCCAGAACTCTTAATCCTGCTCTATAGTTGGCAAAATAGTACGTATCGTTTTTTACGTAACCGTTATGGTCTATGGCCACAGTAGGACCTAAGTAATCAAAATGAAATAGCGGTGTATCTAAATCTGAAAAGTCAAAGATAAGAGTCCGGGTGTTATTCCCAATCTCTAATTCATCGAGTTCATCACCAAGTATAAAATACCTCATGTCCTCTGTAAACCAGCCTTGATGCGCATAGCGAACATTACTATAGCTTATGTCTGAAATTTTAACAGGATTGGATTTGTCGGTTACATCTGCGATCACCACTTCATTTTCATTACTTCCGATAAGTATTTCACGATTTGTATAATCTGAATCAGGGCCATTATAAGTGACTACCTGGGCATCATGAGAATAGCCGCCTTCTCCAAAGCCGCCTTCAAATACCGGAGAAGTTGGATTTTGAATATTAATAAATAAAGGTCCTCCGGCATAGGTTCCATTTCTATTCGTGCCTACAATGTAAGCATAACCACTGTCTTCATTGATTACAATGTTGTGCGCACTACCAAAGTCGGTTAAATGTGCATCTGTCGTAAACACTTCGGGCGGGTTTGCTACGTTTCGTAATCGGGTTAAATCGAATACTTGCATGCCATGATTACCTGCATTATCGGCTACAATAAAAGCATGGTTATTATAAACCTTAACATCGCGCCAAGAACTGCCTATAGTTGCAGTGGGTACATGGCCTAAGTATATTGGGTTTGTCGTGTCTGATATGTCTATGAAGGCAATATTTATATTGGTTGCCATTAGCGCATATTCTTTGCCATTAGATGGATCTGTCCAACCCCAGGAATCGTTACCCGAATTTGCTCCGAAAGTGGTTAATGGAATTTGAGCCATAAGATCATAATCGTTGCACGGATAGATCCCGGCAAAACCATTTTCACAAACGGCCATAGCATTCGATGGTTCGATTTTTTGGGAATCGTCATTATTATTACAACTTTGAAGACCAATACTTAGAACCCAACTCAATATTAAAATTTTGAGCAGAGCGATACTTCTCTGAAATGCATTCATACTTTGCAATTTTTTTAACTTCATCTTTTTCATACTTAATAAAGCTCGTTTACATCATAGCATTATAAAAACGATACTTTTTGAACAAATATTGTTGTTAGACATGAGTGAGCATCAATGTACTAATACTATAGATGTTGTATAAACAAATTTAACTTAATATAAATAAAAATGCTGGTATCTGGCTGGTTTTAACGTTAAAATTGAACCGGACTTGTCATTTAAACGATATTCTTTAAACGGTTTGTTACGCATTTTTGCTAATTAATAAAATAGGCTTCTTATTTTTGCAGCATGATAGAAGATAAAAATCAGCAACGTACACCTTTAAGTGATTTAGGAGAGTTTGCGCTTATAGATCATTTGACGAAAAATTTTAAAATTAACCATAAATCAACGGTTAAAGCTATTGGTGATGATGCCGCAGTTTTAGATTTTAAAAATAAGAAAATTGTGGTTACCACAGATTTACTTGTTGAAGGTGTGCATTTCGATTTAAGTTATATGCCATTGAAGCATTTAGGCTATAAAGCCGTTATGGTTAATTTATCCGATGTATATGCGATGAATGCTAAAGCCACCCAGATAACCGTATCGTTAGCGGTGTCCAATCGATTCCCTATAGAGGCCCTTGAAGATTTATATGCCGGAATAGAAACGGCGGCGAAAATTTATGATGTTGATTTGGTTGGGGGAGATACGACATCGTCTACTACAGGATTATTGATTTCGGTAACTGCGATTGGTGAAGTTGAAGGTGATAATGAAGTTTACCGAAGTGGGGCCAAGCCTAACGATCTACTGGTTGTTTCGGGAGATTTAGGTGGAGCTTATATGGGATTACAAGTGCTTGAACGTGAAAAAGAAGTGTATAAAGTAAACCCAAATAGTCAACCCGATTTAGAAGCTTATTCTTATATTATTGAACGTCAGTTAAAACCTGAAGCACGTAAGGATATTGTGACCTTGTTAAAAGATTTGGAGGTTAAACCATCTTCGATGATCGATATTAGTGACGGGCTCTCATCTGAAATAATTCATCTGTGTAAAGAAAGCAGTGTTGGTTGTGATCTGTATGAAGAAAAAATTCCTTTAGATCCTGTGGTTATTTCTACTTGTGAAGAGTTTAATATTGACAGTACAACCGTGGCTTTAAATGGAGGAGAAGATTATGAGCTTTTATTTACAATTTCTCAGGATGATTTCTCAAAAATTAAAGCAAATCCAAATTTTACGGTAATCGGATTTATACGAGAAGCTGAAGCCGGGATGCATTTAGTCACCAGAGCCGAATCGAGAATACCAATAAAAGCACAGGGGTGGAAAAATTTTAATGCCTAAAAACCAACAGGTTAGGGTTGAGTTCCTGCTTATTAACTCTAATGGAGCGTCTATAATGAATGCGTTCTAGAACATCATTAATCTCTTTAAACTTAGGGGTTAATTCGGTCAAATTGCCACTGCTACTGGTTGTTAATTGTTTTTTGCAGTTCTTGCACGCATATTCTTTAACATGATAAGTGACATGTCTTGTTACTTCGAAATCGTGACCAAACATCTTGCAATGAATGTTTTTCATACTTTGGTTTGCTAAATTAATTGTAGAGAGGGCATTAAAGTATTAAAAAGGATGCTATTATGTTTAATGAATTGTTAATAAATCGACGAAGCGATCATTTTTTTCTTTGAACGTACCATTCGTGAATTGTGAATGCGTTCTAAAATAGCATTAATCTCTCTGAACTTAGGTGTAAGTTCAATAAGTTTTCCATTACTATTTGTGGTTAACTGTTTTTTACAATGACTACAAGTGTATTCTTTAACATGGTAAGTAACTTTTTTCGTTATCTGATAATTATGTCCAAAAAGATTGCAGTACATTTTGGGGATTAAAGTAGGTTTGTTCGTGGTAGCTTTTTGCATGATTTTTGATATTTAGGACAATAAACATAAAAAAATAATTGATAAAAACGATAAAACGCTAAATATTTTCGACGAAATGCATAACATAATGTAAGAAATCACGTTTATTCTCAATATGACTCATGTGTCCATCAGAAAATTCTATTGTTTCGGCTTCGCTGTTTTTAGCCTCGTTAAGTAATGCCTGGTAATCTAATACCGGATCATTTTGGCTGATGATCATCATTTTTTTAAACGTTGCAGACTTGAAAAAAGCTTTAGCATCTGGTCTTATTTTCATGCCCTCTAAAGCTGCAATGATTCCTTGGAGCGGCGTTCGTAATGCCTCTTTTATAATATGTTCTATATCTTCAGAAAAGCGATGGATGTTTTTCGGAGCGAACAAATTCGAAATCGCTAACCTAATAAAAGTCTTATGATTTTGTTTAACCGCTCGTATGGCGCGATCTCTATTTTTCTGTCGATCTAAAGAATCATTTTGAGCGGTAGAATTCATTAAACAGATCCCTTTTACGGAATCCGGTTTTTTTTGTGCAAAAGCCAGAGCAACATAACCTCCCATAGAGTGACCAACAAAGACAGATTGCTTAATTTTAAGAAAGTTAAGAACGACTTCAACGCATTCTGCCATGAGCTCCATAGCATGAATGTATCCCAAACAACCTGTTTGTCCATGACCTAATAGGTCAATACAAACAACTCTATTATTTTTTGATAAACTTGGGATAAAGGGAGACCACATCTTACTGTTTTCTAAAAAACCATGAAGCAAGACTATGGTGTTTCCTTCACCATGATCTGAATAAAAAATAGGAATGCCTTTGTGCTCTAAAATCATTTTAAACTATCTTAGGCAAAGATAAATCATCAAATGAATAAAACTAAAGAAACCTTCATATTTGGCTTTGCACTTTTTTCTCTGTTTTTCGGTGCCGGGAACTTATTGTTACCACCTTTACTAGGCTATAATGCCGGAAGCAATTGGATTTGGGTAACCCTAGGATTCGTAATTACGGCTGTGGTGATTCCCATTTTTGGGATTTTGGCACATGCGAAATTACAAGGAACGATGTACGATTTTGGTAAAAAAGTATCACCACTTTTTAGCACCATATATTGTATTCTTATCTATATCATTTCGATAACGATTCCATCTCCCCGTACAGCGGCCGCTACACATGAGATTGCTATTTTTCCGAATTTTGGCACAAGTCCGTTATTAACCAGTATCATCTATTTTGTTTTGGTCTTGATATTTGTTTTAAATCGGTCGAGAATGTTGAATGTAATAGGAAAATACTTAACACCACTTATTGTAATCATTCTGATTTTAGTTATAGGGGTTGGTTTATTTTCGAGTCATGTTGCCATGAATACTTCTGCTTTTTCTATGCCCATTGTCGATGGTATACTGGAAGGGTATCAGACTTTCGATGCCATTGGAGCCGTGGTGGTTGGAGCCGTGATTATTATTTCGTTAAAGCTCAAGGGATATAAGGATGCGAATGACTTGAAGTCTATTATTCGTAAATCCGGATTTATTGCTGGATTTGGGCTTTTTGTTATTTATGCCGGTTTAATCGCTGTTGGTGCGTTTTATGGTAAGGATATTTTTGTTGATGGTAGTTTGAGTAACGATATGCAACGCGCCACTTTATTGCGAGGAATAAGTGTTGCGGTTCTTGGGAATATGGGTAATACCCTTTTGAGTGTTTTAATTGCTCTGGCATGTTTTACCACTGCGGTGGGTATTATTACCGGGACAGCCGATTATTTTAAAGGTGTATTTAATGGTGCTTCTCGAGTTTTTAAAACCGTGGCGATTGTTGGATGTATTGTCGGTGTTGGCGTCGGTCAACTCGATTTTCATACTATTATAATGATTGCGCTACCTGTGCTTATGCTCATTTATCCAATAACAATAGTATTGATTTTGCTTAATGTATTGCCGGAAAAATTAGCTTCACATACGGTTTTTAGAGGAGTGGTTTTAGGTACATTTGTATTTAGTCTTCCGGATTTTTTAGGGTTTATTATAAATCCAATCCACCTGGAAGGCTTAAAGATGGTAATTCCTTTTTCTCAACATCATTTAGGTTGGGTGCTACCGGCAATAATTATTTTTATAGTGTTAAATTTCAAGAATTTTACGACTAAAGCCACATCCAATTAATTCAATACATGGCAGTCCAAGATATTTCAACATATACCTACAGAGACATTTTTTCCTTAAGTATTATTCAATTTGAAAAAGCCTGCACATTCCATAAGCCGGAACAGGTCGATGCTTATAGTATTTATTGGATTAAAGATGGTAAAGGGACTTATAATATCGATTTTGAAAGTTACTCATTCGATGGGAATGTGCTTTTCTTCCTGTCTCCCGGACAGGTCTTTACAGTTGATTCTGAAAAAGTCAAAGAGGCCTATAAATTAACTTTTGTTCGTGACTTTTATTGCATCCAAATACATGATGCGGAAGTGGCCTGTAACGGTGTGCTTTTTAATAATGTATATGAAACACCCTTTGTAAAACCCTGTGCGGAGGATACTAAAAAACTTAGTTTTATTCTGGACAGCTTAATGGACGAGTTTAAACGCAATGAGACCGCACAATACGATATGTTACAATCGTATTTAAAACAATTCATAATACATTCTGTTCGCGTGAAAAAAGAGCACCATGTAATTAAAAATAATGAAGAGACTAAATTGTTTAAAGATTTTAGCTTACTGGTAAATCAGAATTTTAAAACCTTGCATTCCGTAACCGATTATGCTGGTAGATTAGGGATATCTCCTAAGTCCTTAACGAAACACTTTCAGAAAATAGGATCTCAAACACCAAGTGATTTTATAAAAAACAGAATTGTTTTAGAAGCCAAACGTCAATTAATTTATACCGATAATTCAGTGAAACAAATTGCCTACGACATAGGGTTTAATGATTCGGCGTATTTTACCAGATTCTTTAAAAAAGCAACACAGAAATCACCACTTCAGTTCAAAAAAGACCATAAAAACTAGTTATACCAACTGTATTTAGGATGAGTCCTATCATTAGGAACCTTTGTCCATTTTCTTGCCATACAATACGTTGCATATTTGCATTGTAATTAAAAACAGTCATTCTCTTTAAGGGTGAATTTAAATGTAAAAATAACAATGAAAGCAATACAAAATAAGCAATGCCCAAATTGTTGGGGCTATCAGGAGTACGATGAAACTCAACCAGAGAATCAATTATGCGAGTGTAAAAACGAAGCATAAATAACAAAGACAAGAATATTAAAAACAAAAATTATGAGTACAAGAATTGAAACATTAAATCCGGAAACAACAACCGGGAAGTCGAAAGAATTGTTTAACGCCGTTCAAGACAAATTAGGATTTATTCCAAACCTTATTAAAGTATTTGGTAATTCTCCGGCCACTTTGCAAACTTATTTAAGTTTAGGTGAACTAACCGCCAGTGGAAACTTTAGCAATAAGTTTAGAGAGCAATTAGCATTGGCTATAGCCGAAGAAAATGCATGTAATTATTGCTTATCGGCCCATACGACCATAGGAAAAATGAATGGGTTAACCGAAGAGGAAACAGAACAAAATAGACAAGGTATCGCTGCAGATGCGAAAATCCAGGCAGGATTGCAGTTTGCACAGGCTGTAACAAAACATAGAGGTCAGGTTTCAACAGAATCCATTCGAGCTATTAAAGAAGCGGGTTATAACGATGGTGATATTTTAGAAATTGTGTTAAACGTGGTTTCCAATACACTAACAAATTATGTAAATCATATCGCAGAAACGGAAGTTGATTTTCCCAGTGTTGAAGCTGGTAAGTTTACAGTAACGGCAAACTAATATACGAATCTTAAAAATTTTTATAACACTATGGCAAATCCTATTAAACAAAAACTAAAACACATTCATGAATTGTTAGCTGAAGCTAAATTTATTGAAGCTATGGAAACCTATCTTCATGATGATGTGGAATTAAGAGAAGCTAATGGCGCACCTAAAAAAGGGAAGCAATTTAACCTGGATTTTGAACACGATTTTATCAATAATCAATTGGAGGAATTTATAAGATACGATGTTAAAGATGTAGCTGTACAAGGGAACAACTCTTTTTATACTGCAGAAATGGAGTTAAAATTAAAAGATGGAAGCACCATGCTGTCAGAGCAAGTAGTGGCTACCCAATGGAAGGATGGTAAAATATATAGAGAACGGTATTATCACGCCTAATCATAAACAAAAGAAATAATTAAGAGTAAATAAGCGTAAATTAATAATTAATAAATAGTTTAAAAATGAAAAAAGTAATCGCAGTCGTAGTACTATTAGTAGGAATCAGTTTTTCGACAACGGCCCAAAATGTAAAAACAGTAGCCTTGGAGCAAACTAAAGGCGAATTCACACAAAAGTCTGTAACGTTATCTGAAGGCACTTATGTCTTTAATGTAACAAATACCAATGCTGCCCCGGAAGTAGGCTTAGTTTTAATTGAAGACGGGAAAGATGGTTCTGACCCAAAAAATCATATTGCAGATGCTTATGTGTCTCAAATGGTAAAACATGGTAAAACAGAATCTTCTAAAGCGGTAACGCTTAAGAAAGGGACCTATAAATATTTTTGCCCTTTTAATAAAACACCCCAATATACTTTAACTGTAAAGTAGGTGATTATTGATTGATAGATTGTTGAATTAAGAGGTTGTTTATTCTTTAAATAACCTCTTTTTTTATTCTTTAACCTTTTTTATAGCCGCAAAAGCCTTGTCAACATATTCGTCTTCCACCAAAATGGTGAACTCATTGGTGGTCGAGATCACTTCATAAAGTACAACACCTTCCCAGGCCAAGCGTTTAAAAAAGTGATAGTATAAACCTGCAATTTTAGAATTGTCCTGAGGTAGATTAATACTAATAGCCGATAAACCATCTTGAACGGCGAGAAAGGTTTCTTTTTCTAAATGCTCAAGAATAAAATCTTTCAAACTGCTGGAAATAATAATATTACTTTCATGAATCCCCCTGGTAAATGTGTAAAATAGTTTGGTTTCCTGATTTATACGTTCCAATATTTTGGCGTGATTGTCTATTATGGTTTCAGAATTTTTAACTGTAAAATCTGTTAAATTAGAGCGTACGGTAATATCTCCTAAATTCTGGATAACCCGTTTCATTTTTATAGAATTCGATAATGTAGGCGGTGGATTGTATCGTCGCAAAGCCATCATAATCGCCCCGGGCTTAACATCTTTTTTTAACATTTTACTAATAGGCTCGGTAAGTTCGATAGCTAATGCACTGAAGTTTATGATGTTCCTGGAAAGCGCTTCCTCCAGATAAGGCTGTGTAATTAAAATGTCTTCAACACAGTTAGATACAGTTTTCATGTTAATTATTTAACAATATGTGCAAAAATAAACTTTTTTTTAAATAAATATAGATTTTGTTGAAATGAGTTATAATTTCGTAATTCAAAATGATGAAAATGAAGGTATTGAAGTTTGGAGGCACTTCGGTTGGTTCCATTGAAAATATACATAACGTTAAAACTATTATTGACGACGGCGAAAAGAAAGTGGTTGTACTTTCTGCGATGTCGGGTACTACAAATATTTTGGTTGCCATAGCGAATGATATTGCCGAAACTTTGCCAAATGAAGCTATAGATAAAATAAATAAGTTACACGAATCGTATTACACGACTATCAATCAGCTTATAACCGATAAATATTTAAACGAAAAGGTTAAAAACTATGTTACGGAGGTTTTTAATTTTTTGGTGGACTGTACTTATAAAACGTATTCAGAGTCTTTAGAAAACAATATCGTTGCGCAGGGAGAATTGCTTTCAACATTTATGTTTAATAGTTATTTAAAACAGGAAGGCATTAAGTCAACTTTGTTACCCGCATTAGATTTTATGCGTATTGATAATTCTAAAGAGCCGGATATAGCTTATATTAAAAAAGAATTCGCAAGCGTTTTTAGAAATGCGGGAGATTCTGAGATTTATATAACGCAAGGGTTTATTTGTTTGGATGCTGATGGGGAGGTGTCGAATTTACAGCGTGGAGGAAGCGATTATACCGCGACCATAATTGGTGCTGCCATTGTTGCCGATGAGGTGCAAATCTGGACCGATATTGATGGAATGCACAACAATGACCCTCGATATGTTGAAAATACAAAGCCTATCTCCAATTTGTCATTTGATGAAGCCGCAGAGTTGGCCTACTTCGGAGCTAAAATATTACACCCGCAGACCGTTACTCCGGTTCGGGCAGATAATATTCCGGTGCGATTAAAAAATACTATGAATCCTAATGCCTTAGGAACCTTAATAACCAGTGATCATATAGAGAATGGTATTAAGGCTATTGCCGCAAAGGATAACATTACAGCGATAAAAATTAAATCGGCAAGAATGTTACAGGCGCATGGATTCCTGAAAAAAGTGTTTGAAATTTTTGAGGTTTATGAAACATCGATAGATATGATTACAACCTCTGAAGTTGCAGTTTCATTAACAATCGATGACGATAGAAACTTAGAAAACATTGTAACCGAGTTAGAACAATTCGCATTAATTGAAATTGATAAAAATCAAAGTATTGTTTGTTTGGTAGGGCACTCTATTGTGAACCACCAGGAAACCTATAAGTTGTTTCAAATCCTTCAAGATGTAAAAATCAGAATGATTTCCTATGGAGGAAGTAAAAACAATATATCGTTATTAATTAACTCAAACGATAAAATAAAAACGCTAGGAAAACTAAACGATTATTTATTTGAATTAGTCACTCTGTAAATTGCAATTTTAGTGTTGTTAGCGAGAGGGTTGTATTCTAAAGTACAACCCTCTTTTTTTGTTAAGAATTCATAAGATCTTCAATCTCTTCGGCTTCAATAGGAATATTTCGCATTAAATTAAATGGTTCTCCTTGTTCCTGAATAACAACATCATCTTCTAATCGAATACCAAAACCTTCGTCAGGAATATAAATTCCCGGCTCTACGGTAAATACCATATTGGCCTGCATGGGTTCGGTTAAAACCCCATAATCGTGCGTGTCAAGTCCCATATGGTGCGAAGTGCCATGCATGAAGTACTTTTTATAGGCCGGCCAATCCGGGTTTTCGTTCTGGATGTCAGCTTTATCTAGTAGTCCTAAACCTAACAACTCCGACGTCATTATTTTACCAACTTCAGTATGATATTGTTCCCAAAGAACGCCCGGTGTAAGTAGTTTTGTAGCTTCATTTTTAACTCTGTTTACGGCATTATAAACCGCTTTTTGTCTTTCGGTATATTTTCCGGAAACCGGAATTGTACGCGACATATCGCTGGAATAATTCGCATATTCTGCAGCGACATCAAATAAAATTAAATCCCCCGATTTACACTGCTGATTGTTTTCAATATAATGTAAAACATTAGCATTATTCCCGGAAGCAATAATTGGAGTATACGCAAATCCTTTTGATCGATTATTTAAAAACTCATGCATGAATTCTGCTTCAATATTATACTCCCAAACATCGGGTTTCACAAACTTTAAAATTCGGCGAAACCCCTTTTCTGTAATGTCGCAGGCTTGTTGTATCAAATCGATCTCAATAGCATCCTTAACCGATCTTAAGCGTTGCAAAATAGGATTGCTTTTAGCCACCGAATGCGCCGGGTATTTGTCTTTTAACCATGCGGTGAAACGGTCTTCTCTGGTTTCGGTTTCAACCGAAGCTCTGTAATGCTCGTTCGTATTAATATATACGGTATCGCATTGCGTCATAATTTCAAACATGACCTTTTCCATGTCATGGAGCCAATAAACTGTCTTAATACCGCTGGTTTCAAAAGCCTTTTCTTTAGTTAGTTTTTCACCCTCCCATATGGCAATATGTTCATTGGTTTCTTTTAAAAACAGAATTTCACGATGCTTTTCTTTCGGGCAGTCCGGGAAGAGTACTAAAATACTTTCTTCTTGATCGACACCACTTAAATAAAAGATATCGCGATGCTGTTCAAATGGTAAAGTGCTATCCGCACTAATGGGGTAGATATCATTAGAATTAAATACAGCCAAGCTTTTAGGTTGCATTTTAGCCGTAAAGTTCTTTCTGTTTTTTGTAAAAAGCGTATTGCTAATTTGATGGTATTTCATGATATTGTGAATTTGTGGTTAAATGTAATAATTCTAGGAATACTGGTCATTGTATTTTAGTATATTTGAGAATCTCTAATTATTGTTAAAAACCAAATCTAAGCGAATGAGATGAAGAAAATGACCTCATTACTTTTACTGTTGCTTAGTATATCGACTGCCCATGTTTTGCAGGCTCAAATTATGCTTAAGCAAGTTTCGCTTAAGAAACAGATTGAAAACTCCAATTTGGTTGTTGAGGGTAAAGTGATTTCGAAAGTGTCTTTTTGGGATGCCAAGCGGCATTATATTTATACAGCGAATACGGTTGAAGTTTATAAGGTATTTAAAGGAACACCACTTAAAACTATTGAAGTTATTACCATAGGGGGTTCTGTCGGGTTAAAAGCCTTAGTTGCTAACCCCAGTTTAAAGCTTAAAAAAGGAGATGTGGGTGTTTTTATTTTAAAAAGCAGTGACATAGACATAGGGTCAAAACTGAAATTCAAGAACAGACGATTTAAACCTTATGGGGCATCACAAGGGTTTTATAAATATAATTTGTTTAGAGACATAGCTGTAAACCCCTTTAACAAAAAAAAAGGTATCAATACGTCGTTTTATAATGAAATTAAAACTTACACCAAGACTGAGTATGTCAAAACGGGCCGTTTTGACACTAGGTTAAATACGCTGAAAACTAATAGAGGCGAAAGTGCATTTCCTCCGGGTTCAATAATTTTCACACCGGCAACAGCAACAGCCGGAACAAAATCGGTGCTCACTATTAGCGGCACTGGTTTTGGAAATGTTAAAGGGCATGTAGGTTTTAGTGATGCCGACGACGGCGGAGATACTTTTGTAAATGCCTTAGATACTCAGGTTTTATCTTGGACCAATACAGAAATAAGAGTCGAAATCCCATCCGACGCTGGAACAGGGCAAATTCAAATTACGCATAATGACAATTCAATTGGAGTCTCTTCCGAGACATTAAGAATTACCTATGCGGAGATAAATATTGAGTCAGACGATGTTCCTAATGCGAATTCGGGAGTGGACTATGCCTATCAAGCTCAGCATATCAATAACAACCGTAATGGAGGTTATACTTGGGAAATGTATACTGATTTTTTTAGTGATTCGGAGCATCCCGGAGCAAAGGCTTCTTTTGAAAGAGCCATAGAAACCTGGCGCTGCAATAGTCATGTTAATTGGGTAATAAGTGATTTGTCAACGTCCGTTGATAGTGCTGTTGGTTTAGAATCTGATGGTATTAATATAGTAAGGTTTGATAATGGAGATGAATTGGGGGATGATATACTGGGCACATGTTACTCATGGTATTCAGGGTGTGCTACAGGGGGCGTAAGTGCAAGTTGGTATGTTTCAGAAATGGATATTGTTTTTGATGATGCCACCAACTGGTATTTTGGAACAGAATCACCCGGAATTAATCAATTCGATTTTCAGAGCGTAGCGACACACGAATTAGGACATGGGCATCAACTTGCACATGTGATTAATGATAATAACGATATTATGCATTTCGAACTTTCTAATGGCAAAACCTTAAGAGATTTAAGTGAAAATAATATTGAAGCTGCGAATTCTGTGCAAAGTAGAAGTGTGAGTGCTCAAATTTGCTCAGAAACAACAATGTCTAATTTTCAATGTGGTTCTGGAGGGAATAGTGAAGCATTAGAAAACCTTATTAGCCTATTCCCAATCCCCACAGATGGGAAATTTTATGTTAAGAATGAATCGGAGCTACAATTAAATAAAATTGTTGTTTTCGATATAAGAGGAAGGATGATTGTCGAGTATAGCGGTTTAAATTTAGTGAACCCCATATCTGTTGATTTCAATGGAAAATATAGTGGAGTATACTTTGTCGACATTTACGCTGGTAGTGATGTTGTGACGAAAAAAATAGTCGTGGAATAATTTGTCTAAAATAAAAAGAAATCGATCTAAAAGAACCCTTTTTTTATTGCCGCAATGGTCAATTCCTTAAAATCATTCTAAATATGAATTTAGAGGCGTAACTTTTTGTCTATAAATTTATTGTAAAGTACCTTTGTAATTATCTAAATAACTTCTAAAAATGAGTGGATTTTTTAAATCTTCGATTGGAAGAAAGGTGGCCATGGCGCTTTCAGCATTCTTCCTCATGTTTTTCTTACTTCAGCATTTTGCCATTAATCTATTATCTGTTTTTAGTGCAGATGCGTTTAACGAAGTATCCCATTTTATGGGCACGAACCCTTTAATACAATATGCCTTGCAACCCGTTTTAATTTTTGGTGTAGTATTCCATTTTGTTATGGGGTTTGTATTGGAACTTAAAAATAAGAAAGCACAAGGAGTATCTTATGCTAGAAATAATGGTGCTGCAAATTCATCTTGGATGAGTAGAAATATGATTTGGAGTGGTGTTGCCATTTTGGCGTTCATCATTTTGCATTTTATTGATTTCTGGTTCCCGGAAATTAATACCAAATTCATTGAAGGAGATTGGTCCGGAATGCATGATGGTCAATTCAGGTACTATCATGAATTACAGGAGAAATTCGTAAGTCCCGTTAGAGTTGGCGCGTATGTACTGGCATTTGTGTTTTTAATGCTGCATCTGCTGCACGGGTTTACGTCGGCATTCCAATCTATGGGGTCTACTGCCGGAAGAAAAAAAGTATTACAAAATATTGGAAAAATCTATTCAATTATTATCCCTTTAGGGTTTGTAATTATAGCAATTTATCATCATTTAAATCACAACCATTAATCTCGTAAATTATGGCTTTAGATTCAAAAGTACCTAAGGGATCCATTAAAGATAAATGGACAGATTATAAAAATAAAATCAATTTAGTTAATCCTGCCAATAAGCGTCATATTGATGTTATTGTTGTGGGTACGGGTTTAGCCGGTGGTTCGGCGGCGGCGACACTGGCCGAATTAGGATATAATGTAAAAGCATTTGCCTATCAGGATTCCCCTCGTCGGGCGCACTCCATAGCAGCTCAGGGAGGAATTAATGCCGCTAAGAACTATCAAGGTGATGGAGATTCGACGTACCGCTTGTTTTACGATACGGTAAAAGGAGGCGATTATCGTTCCCGAGAAGCTAATGTATATCGCTTGGCTGAAGTCTCAGCAAATATTATTGATCAATGTGTCGCTCAGGGTGTTCCTTTTGCTCGTGATTATGGAGGCTTATTAGATAATCGCTCGTTTGGAGGGGTATTGGTATCAAGAACATTTTATGCTAAAGGGCAAACAGGCCAGCAATTATTACTTGGAGCTTATTCTGCAATGAATCGCCAGATTGCTCGTGGTAAAATAGAAATGTTTAACCGTCATGAAATGCTAGATGTTGTTATTGTTGATGGTAAAGCGAGAGGTATTATAGCACGCAATTTAATAACCGGAGAAATAGAAAGGCATTCTGCTCATGCCGTGGTTGTGGGTTCTGGAGGATATGGAAATGTATATTTCTTATCAACCAACGCTATGGGAAGTAATGCAACTGCTGCCTGGAAAATTCATAAAAAAGGGGCGTATTTTGCCAACCCTTGTTATACGCAAATTCATCCTACATGTATTCCGCGTTCGGGAGATTATCAATCCAAATTAACATTGATGTCCGAGTCGCTCCGTAACGATGGACGTATTTGGGTGCCTAAGAATATGGAAGACGTTGTGGCTATTCGTGAAGGGCGTAAAAAACCAACAGATTTGTCCGAGGACGAACGCGATTATTACCTGGAACGCCGTTATCCGGCATTTGGGAATTTAGTACCTCGAGATGTCGCGTCACGTGCGGCCAAAGAACGTTGCGATGCCGGTTATGGTGTCAATGCTACCGGAGAAGCCGTGTATTTAGATTTTGCTTCATCCATTGAAAGATATGGAAAAGAGCAGGCCAAAATTCATAATATAGAAAACGCTTCGGAAGCTAAAATATACGAACTGGGACAAGCCATTGTTGAAGCTAAGTATGGAAACCTATTTCAAATGTATGAGAAAATTGTAGATCAAAATCCATACAAAACACCAATGATGATTTACCCTGCGGTACACTATACTATGGGAGGTGTTTGGGTAGATTATAACTTAATGACGACCATTCCTGGTTGCTATTGTATTGGAGAGGCAAACTTCTCTGACCATGGTGCCAATAGACTTGGAGCGTCCGCATTGATGCAGGGACTAGCCGATGGATATTTTGTTTTGCCATATACCATTGGGGATTATTTAGCTGATGATATTCGTACCGGAAAAATTTCAACAGAGACTAAAGAGTTTGATGATGCTGAAAAGGAAGTTAGTGATAGGATTAATTTCTTTATCAATAATAAAGGCACAAAATCTGTAGATTATTTCCATAAGAAATTAGGTAAAGTGATGTGGGATAAGGCAGGAATGTCCAGAAATGAAAAAGGACTAAAAGAAGCCATGATCGAGATCAAAGCGATTCGTGAAGAATTCTGGAAAGACGTTTCTGTTCCGGGAACCGCGGATGAAATGAATCCTGAACTTGAAAAAGCAGGACGTGTGGCCGATTTCTTAGAATTAGGGGAGTTGTTTGCCAAAGATGCTTTAATGCGAGAAGAATCCTGTGGAGGTCATTTCCGTGAAGAATCTGCTGAAGAATCCGGACCTCAAAAAGGAGAAGCAAAACGTGATGATGAAAACTTTGCGTTTGTAGCTGCTTGGGAGTACAAAGGTGAGCCGGCTGATGCCGTTTTACATAAAGAGGTATTAGAGTTTAAAGATATTGAGTTGAAACAACGTTCGTACAAATAATTAAAGACAGCATGAATTTAACATTAAAAATTTGGAGACAAAAAGACTCAAATGCAAAGGGTCAAATGGTCGATTATAAAGTCACAGATATTTCTGAGCACATGTCTTTTTTGGAAATGATGGATGTTTTGAACGAGCAGTTAGTGAATTCTGGAGAGGAACCGGTAGCTTTCGATCACGATTGTCGAGAAGGTATTTGTGGTATGTGTTCTATGTATATCAACGGAGAAGCACATGGCCCTGATAGAGGAATAACAACTTGTCAATTACATATGCGTATGTTTAAAGATGGTGATACCATTACCATCGAACCGTTTAGAGCAGCGGCATTTCCCGTAATTAAAGATTTGGTGGTGGATAGAACGGCTTTTGAGCGTATTCAACAAGCAGGGGGGTATATTTCTGTAAATACATCAGGGAATACTCAGGATGCAAATGCCATCCCAATCTCCAAACATGCGGCTGATGAGGCCATGGATGCCGCAACATGTATTGGTTGTGGTGCCTGCGTAGCGACTTGTAAAAATGCGAGTGCTATGTTATTCGTTGGTGCTAAAGTATCGCAGTACGCCTTGTTGCCCCAAGGACAGGTAGAAGCGGCAGATCGTGTACAAAACATGGTAGCTCAAATGGATTTGGAAGGTTTTGGTAATTGTACCAACACAGGAGCTTGTGAAATTGAATGCCCAAAGGGTATTTCATTAGAAAATATTGCCCGTATGAACAGGGAATTAATGAAAGCTAATTTGTAATAAAGATTATACAAGTTAGTTAACATTTTGTGAAATTAAAGACCCATACATCATGTATGGGTTTTTTTATTTAGATTTAGAGCTAAATATATGTAATGTACGGGAACGCAATACGTCTTTTTTATCTTTTATTTTTTGCTTTTATTCTTGGTCATGGTCAAAATGATCCAATGCCCGTTGCTGATGTTTTGGTTAATGAAACGACCCTTTTAAAACATTTAAAAACATTATCTTCAGATATATATGAAGGACGAAGAACAGGTACGAAAGGAGGAGTTAAAGCGCGGAAATATATTATTAATCAGTTTCATACCTTGGGTGTTTTACCATTTAAAGATAATTACGAGCAACCTTTTTCGTTCGAGAAACGTGGAAAAACCTATCATGGTGCAAATATTTTGGGTTGGATTAAGGGAACCCAATCGCCTCAGAAATATATAGTAATAAGTGCACATTATGATCACGAAGGCATTAAGAAAGGTAAGATCTATAATGGAGCCGATGATAATGCATCGGGGATAAGTGCTTTGTTTGCGTTCGGAGAATTCTTGAAAAACAATCCACCAAAACACTCGGTTGTTTTATCGGCTTTTGATGCGGAAGAATTAGGCATAAAAGGATCAAAACATTTTGTGGAGAGTTCAATTATACCACATCACAAGATCGTGGTCAATTTAAATATGGATATGATAAGCCGCAGTGATAACAAGGAGTTATTCGCTGTTGGCACGCGCTACAATAAAAAGCTTAAATATTTGATTTCTGGTTTTAAACCATTAAACAGTGTTAAACTTAGTATCGGTCACGATGGGGAAGACGGTAGGGACAATTGGACCTACTCATCCGATCATGTATCTTTTTATAAAAGGGGAATCCCATTCTTATATTTTGGTGTAGAAGATCATGAGGATTATCATGAGCCCACAGACGATTATCAAAATATCCATCCTGAATTTTATAAGGAAGCCGTAGAAGTTATTATTTCAATTTTTGAAAAGTTGGATAATAATTAATATTTAAAAATAAGCTTTTAATTGAATGGACCCTGTATGAATGGCCTTGCTAGATTCGGTCTTCCTTCCAAAATAGCTTAGATTAAGATCCAGGAAATTGGTGAGTTTCTTTTGCGCCAATAAGCTCCAGGTAAAGTTTTTCCCCGGTTGTAGACCTTCTAACATTTGATAGGCCACTGGTGAATTTGGATTGCCAATAAAATCATTTGAAAAGAAATTAAACTCTCCGTTTATGGCATTTTGTTGTTTGTTGGCAAAGGAAAATGATGCTCCGTATTTTTGTTGTTTTAGAGATTCTAAATTTCCAATGGTATTATCTTTACCAGCATGTTGATAAAAAATATCGAAGCGCGAGTTGTCATCAAACAAATAAGACAGTTTGGGATTTATGCGTGTTTCGTCAAAATTATAATTCTTACTTACAAAGTTTTCACTGATACTTTCGTTCGTATCAAATGCGGATATAAAATTAATCAACCAACTTTCAGCAATTTTATGATTGAAATTAAACTGATGACTCTTTAAACCATTTTCTATAAACCCAACGGATAAAATGTTTCTCGAGGTATTTTTTAAATGCGTATAAGATGTTGTAAAGTGCTGTTTTCCGCGATTAAAAAAGAATACATTTCTAAAGTTTAGTTGAAGCCCTAGTTGGTTGTTTATATCATTTTCAAAGGGGTTTAGATTAAAACTATTACCATCACGTCTTATTTTTCGATCTATTAAATAACTGGTTTGATTGTAAAAATGTGACCAAAACTTTTTTGATTTGCGATCTTCAACCGACCATTGTGCGGGGTTTATTGTTAATGTTTGACTTAACCTATTTTGATGTGTTTTAATGTAGACTCTATTAGGTAATAACACTCTAATATAAATACCCTGGTCTTGAAATTGTGCGATCTCAAATTCTTCTAATTCCTGAATTCCATTGGCGTTATAATCTATCCATGTGTAAGTTCCTTGCCCCGGTTCAACTTCAACATAGGTGAAATCTTGTTGTGGTAAGGTTCCGGAATTGGTTTCAAAAATAGTGTTCCACTGTACAATTTGTTTAAAAAGTTTTTGGTTGAACTGCAATCTGGAATTTATGGATCGCTCGTCGTCTAACGTTTCATCAGTATTATTAAGTGTTCGGTAATTGGCATAAAGAGATAGTTCGGTATTTGTACTTTGTATAAGTTTTGAATCTAAATAAAAGGTGTTTGAGGTATTAACCTTTTGCAGTTCGTTATTTCGAATACTATCATTAACCCTGTTCTTATATCCTATTTCTGCAAAGACTTTTGTACTGTCTCCAACACCAAAAAAAACCTCGTATGATTTAAATTTTTGACTTAAGGGCGTTAGTACAGATGTTAGAATATCCTTCTGCTCGTTGTCCTCAATAGCTAGTCGCGCTCCTATCCAGTTTTTATTCATACCATAAGTAACGGTGTTGTAGGATCTTAAAAACGTAGAGGTATTAATATCTGATTTTGCATTTAAAAAACTCGAGTTTGAATTAATACTGAATTTGTTTAACAATAGATCTATCCTTGTTACATGTCTGTTTCCATTAAAATTTTCAGAAAATGATAAATGCTCAAACTGATAATTTACAATACCTTTCGTAGGGTGAATGAGTTTTAAACCCGTTTTTAAAAGCTGCTGATTTCCTAGGGGATTTATAATATTCCAATCCCGGGAAAATTCAGCATTGTATAAACGTTCAATCGTTTTAAAATTCTTTTGAAGAATATCACCATCGGCAAAGGCATTTAGACTCCAAAGACTATCATTTTTGGTTATACTTTGAGCGATGCTAAGTTTGCCGGCAAAACCATCATTATCACTATCATCGATATTTGAAAATAGGTTTAAATCGTTCTTACTTCCGGCGACTTCAAAGTTTATCTTTGTTTTCTCCGAAGGATTATAAGTTCCGTTTACCACCGCTATTTGAAGTTTTGTTGGAGCGACAAGTTGCACAATGGGAGCATAACTTCCCAAAGATGGCCCTACGTATTCATAAATATTATTGATGGCGTTAATACTGCTTAAGTTATAGTCACCTTGATTTGCCCCGACCTGAGTAAAGGTTACACGATATAATTCATCATCCACATTGTTCGAAAAGACAAAGGCTTCAACACCGCCAATAAGTTCTTTTTTATACAAAATTCTGTTGTCATTTAGAGTCTCCAGAACTTCTGAAGGCGCAACCATTTGCGATCGGTCATCTCCGGCATCGGATAGAATTTGAACCTGAGCATCCGATAGATTTTGTTGTAAAGGCTGATTTTTAGCATCGTTTTCAGAATATACGGAAACACCTAGTTTTAGTTTTTTACTTTCATACTGCCCTCCGCCATAGGCTACAATACGTGAGTAATTCCGTTCGCTAAATTGGTAATCCACTGTAATTCGCATTTCGGAGGTCATGGGATAGGTGGCATTAAAGATAATTTCACCAGCATTGTAATCGATAATATAATCTTTGTCTTCTCCACGTTTAACAGGGATGCCATTCACATAAACTGTTTCACTACCCGATACTATTAGCACAAATAATTCACCATTTTGTCCTTGTAATTTATAAGGACCTTGATTCCCCTCTTGAGCGATGAACGTACTTCTGGTAAACTGACCGCGAACCAAAGCTCCGGCGGCGAATAAATTGGTATTGGACACTTCGCCGTTTAGGTCGGCATTAATAGACAGCCCTTGCACCCGTTTTGAAAAACTGGCAAAATAGGAACTGTTGTTTTTTAGATCGATATCCCCGGCTCGAATGTTCCAATTATCGCTAAACAATTCAATAAAAACCTGGTCGAACTCGTCAAGTCGTTGTGAATAGCCGCTTTCCTGTAATGGAATATTAGCATCCTGAATAGATGCTCTCAATGAGACTTTATCGTTAAGCTTTCCCGTAATTTGCAAATCTAATTCACTTTTTAGCACAGCATTCTGATTATTCCCAATAGTAACACCACGGGAGATACTTCCTGATGTTGTTAAACCATCAAAAGGAATAAAACGTTTTGTATCATTGGGTTGTGAGAGCGCGTATAGTTTTTTAATATTATCCGTGTTATTTACAATAATATCATCATTTAATTGCTGGTAAGTTCGGGTTAAAAAATCGGGAAACTTTAAGTAATTTATAATAATAGAATCAGTCGCAATAGGCTTTTTAAATGTTAATAGCGCTTTAGAAAAATCTACCTTATAATAGGTGGAATCAATGGTGGAATTATCCTTAGTCTTAATAGAGAACCAACTGGAATTAATGCTAACGCTATCTATGCGTATAGAATCTTTTACAGCAACTTTTTTAGTTCTATAATTTGAAGTCTTATTTTGAGCAGAACCCAAAAAACCAATTAAAAAAATAAAAAAAGGCACTAAATACTTCATGAGATACTTAAACTGCAAATCGTTTAAAATATTTTGTTAATAGATTTCGTGAAATCGAACAAAAAATAATAGTGTAAAAGTAACGCATTATTTATTTTAGCTAAAATTTGATTGGTTCATGTTTTATTCCAGTCAACACTGATGATAGTCAGTGTCTTATAAATAATAATACCTATGAAAATTATATCCTACAACGTAAACGGAATTCGAGCAGCAATAAATAAAGGTTTTCTCGATTGGTTAAAAAGTGCCAATCCGGATGTTATTTGTTTGCAGGAAATTAAGGCCATGAAAGAACAATTAGATTTGGATTTGTTTATTGAAGCCGGGTATACATATAATTACTGGTTTAGTGCTCAAAAAAAAGGATATAGTGGTGTTGCAATTTTAAGTAAAATTAAACCGGATCATGTCGAATTTGGCACGGGAATTGAGTCAATGGATTTCGAAGGTAGAAATTTGCGCGCCGATTTTGATGGTGTTTCAGTAATGAGTTTGTATTTACCATCTGGAACTAACGATGCTCGTTTAAACCACAAATTGGAATATATGGATATGTTTCAGGGGTATATTAATACACTTAAAAAAGATATTCCAAATTTGATTATTTGCGGCGACTATAATATTTGCCATGAGGCGATAGACATTCATAACCCTAAAATGAAAGGCGTATCGGGATTTTTGCCGGTAGAGCGGGAGTGGATAGGAAATTTTATTGATAGTGGATTTATAGATTCATTTAGATATTTAAATAGAGAGTCGCAACAATTTAGTTGGTGGAGCTATCGGGCTAATGCCAGAGCAAATAATAAAGGCTGGCGCTTAGATTATGCTATGGTTTCGAAACCATTACAAGAAAAACTAAAAAGAGCCGTTATACTCTCTGATGCTGTACATAGTGACCATTGTCCCATTTTAGTAGAAATTGAACATTAAATATAAACATAAGTAATAACAATAGAACCCTAAAACATGATCAAAAAACTTTTATTAGTATTAGTGACGTTAACCTTTGCCGTTTCCTGCGTGTCACCAAAGGTTTATAAAGACTTAGAAGGACGTTATAATAATTTGAAAAAGGAAAACCGAAAACTTTCTGATGACAACGAATCGCTGTTAAGTGCTAAAAATGCTGCTGAAAATGAGTTAAAACAACTAAAAGCAGCTTACGATGAAGCGGTAGGACTACGCGATAAATTTCAGGCCGATTATAACGCCACCAAAGCCAATTATGATGCATTAAAATCATCTTATGACGCGTTAGAGAAAAACAGTTCAGCGGCTATCGCTGAAAATTCTCAAAGAAATAGAGAGCTTTTGGCGCAATTGGAAGCTAAAGAGCAAGCCTTGGCCGCAGAAAATGCGCGTTTAGCAAAACTTAAAAGAGAACTTGAAGACCGTTCGAATCGCGTAGCAGAATTAGAAAATGTGATCGCCGCAAAAGACGCGGCCATGACTAAACTAAAAGATGCCATTTCCAGAGCATTAACCGATTTTGAAGGGAAAGGATTAACCGTAGAACAGCGTGATGGAAAAGTCTATGTATCGATGGAAAACAAGCTATTATTTGGTTCAGGAAGTTGGGCAGTAGGTGTAGAGGGAAGAAGAGCCGTCAAGCAGTTGGGATCTGTATTGGGTGATAACCCGGATATTGCTGTTTTGATAGAAGGTCATACCGATAACGTACCATATAAGGGTAACGGACAGTTAACAAGTAACTGGGATTTATCCACTAAAAGAGCTACGGCGATTGTAAATATTTTAAGAGAAAATGTGTCTATAAATCCGGAAAATTTAACCGCTGCCGGTCGCGGTGAATTTGCACCCATAGCAACGAACGATTCTCCGGAAGGAAAAGCTAAAAATAGACGTATTGAAGTGATTTTAACGCCTAAGTTAGATGAACTTTCCAGATTGCTAAACGAATAATCCAATAGCAGAAAACATTCAGTTTATTAAAACCTTTCAAAGTATAATATCTTTGAAAGGTTTTTTTATCTTTAGTGACTTATTTTGGGGCAACAAGTTTGTTATTCCTGCGAAAGCAGGAATCCACTATAAAATTTAAGGTTCTAATAAAAAGATTCCTGCTGAAATTTATCTTGAGCGATAACCGAAAGGCAGGAATGACAAAAAATGATTTATGAAATACACAACACTACCCAACACCAATATTAAAGTAAGTAAAATATGTTTAGGGACTATGACCTGGGGGAACCAAAATACGCAAGACGAGGGTTTTGCTCAAATGGATTATGCATTAGATCATGGTGTGAATTTTTTTGATACGGCAGAAATGTATGCTGTACCGGCAAGCCCGGAAACCTATGGCAGTACAGAAATCATTATAGGTAATTGGTTTGCTAAAACGGGTCAAAGAGATAAGGTTGTTTTAGCCACGAAAATTGCCGGGAACGGGGATTATACAGCGCATATTAGAACCAACGGTTTTGCTCCTGAAGCTATCAAAGAAGGGATTCATAACAGTTTAAAGCGGTTGCAGACCGATTACATTGATTTATACCAATTGCATTGGCCGGAACGTGATACTAATTTCTTCAGTAAAAGAGATTATAAGCATAACCCTAACGATCCCTGGAAAGATAATTTTAACGAAATCCTACATACGCTTGACGGATTTATTAAAGAAGGAAAAATTAGGCATATTGGAATTTCTAATGAAAAAGCCTGGGGGACCATGCGTTATTTGGAAGAATCCAAAGAAAATGACTTACCCAAAATGATCACAATTCAGAACCCATATTCTTTATTATGCAGAACATTTGAAGGAGATTTGGCTGAAGTATCCATTAGAGAAAACATAGGGCTTTTAGCTTATTCGCCAATGGCCTTTGGAGTGCTTTCAGGGAAATATGTTAAAGGGACCGCTGCGGATAATGCCCGATTAAAATTGTTCCCACAATTTGCGCGTTATAATAGTGGGCAGAGTGAAGCCGCAACAAAGCAGTATTTAAAAATTGCTGAAGATAACGGTTTAAGCTTGGCACAAATGTCTTTAGCATTTGTTAATCAGCAACCCTTTTTAACCAGTAATATTATTGGGGCAACGAATTTAGAGCAGCTTAAAGAAAATATTGATAGTATTAACGTGACCTTAAGTGATGGGGTATTGGCACAAATCAATGCGGTTCATGATGTAATTCCTAATCCGGCACCATAATTTAAATATTTAGAACTATTTCTTAAATAATCTCTATAATAATAATCGAATAAAATTTATTAGTTCATAATGTAAGTTTTCAAATAGCAAATTAACTAAATATTGAGTGGCATATTCTATTAAAAAAATGTTCAATTTCACTGTCTTTGCCGCCCCATATAGGTATTTTGGAACCAACTTTTGCACTAAAAGAATAAACTATAAATTTAGATACTTTGTTTTTATTACCTGTACTCTGGTACAGTATTTCCGCGGGATATGCCAAATTTCCTATAACAGGGAATATACCGATAACCAAGGCAATCATAGGAAAGGATTTTCGAGACCTAACCAGACTATGCGTCATTCTCCAGAGCGTATATAATGTTCTTGTTATGGGACCTAAACCAAGAATGATAATCGCTCCTGTCTCCAGATCGAAGAAACCGGTTATCATTAATAAAGGCATAATGACATAACTAAAAAATTTCACAAATGGTTTTATCCCTAAATGAATACTGAAATCGGTTAAATACGAACTCATATCATCGTTTTGGAGCTCGCCTTTGAGAAATTTGAATTCCCAATCGTTAAAAATCTTTCTGGAATGCCACTTATCAATTTCATTTTTTAAATATAGTTTGATTATTTCCCAACGATAACGAGCACTGGAAAAATAACGATAAGTACGTTTGATAAATCTCTTGTATCTAAAATTATAAATCCGATTGAAGAAACTTCCTGTATGTTCTGCGACGCTTTTAGTAAAGTCTTTTAAGAAGAGTTTAACACTTTTTAAAAACCAACGTAGCGGCCTGTGTTCATAAAATATTTTTAGTTCTTTTGCTATCTTTTTTTGAGAAACGGCATAATACAAACTTCTTTGATGCCTTGTTAGACCCTTCCATCTTTTTTGCGTTTTCGACAACAAATGAGCATCAGTATAAAGGTTTTGATAAGAAACTTTTCCTAGTTTTAATGTTAAGGCATGCTCATGCCGAGCAATGTAATTAATTAGTTTGTTAGAGTCTACATTATCAAAGATCCACCCCCTATGCTTAATGCATTTTGGAATATAATAAAATAACGTCGAAAATGGATTCATGGCGAATAGCGCCGGTAGACCGGATTCTAAATCAATCCAAACCCATTGTCTGGAGCCATCTTTCTTTTTGAACATCATAAAATTACTTACTGCTACAGGATTCCCTTTCCCTGCTTGCCATACCAATCCATCAAATCCAGACGCTATTAATTTATCCTTTAATGGCCTCATGACCTTGTTTTTCAGTTCTGACATATAATTAACTTGGTTTGCTCGTAATGGATTATATAATGGAGCGTGCATGCCAGGGATGTATTCCGCATCAATTTCAAATGCTAATTGTTCTTTATTCCAGCGATAATCAAAGGTTTTTGGTAATCTTAATTCGTTTTCAAACCAAAATTGACATAGAGAAGATAAAAGCCGTCGTCTAATCATGGCACATTGAATAGCATCTTCACACCAGGTGTAAGGATTGGCCGATCCGGTTAGAACAAAAAGAATTAATTTACTTAAGGATTCGCCGGTAAATGTCTTTGTTGCGATACCATCATTACCCGAATATGAAAGATAAACTTTGGCAGAACGACCTTTACCAATATATTTTTTCTGGTCACTTCTATGTGGAGTCATTTTTACCAACTCGTCCTTTAACCCCCATTTTATTTTTTTGGCACTATTTTTCATAATAGTTTGATAAATTGTAAAATGTACTTCAAACCTGCATATTAACTCTTGGATAATACAAATGACTAAATTGCTTTATAACTCAATATTAGTGGTATTACTTTGAGGTAACCTATTACAATAGAGTAAGTAAGGTATATTTAATTTTAATGTTTAAATAACAAAAACCTTTTAACAGTAATTTTTTTCGTTATCTGACTTAATAGTGTAGCAATTTTTCATGATAAGCCTTTGATATAACTAAATTGAGGTTGGGCTCCAAATAATTATGTGTATGTGTTATTTTCTTATAAAGGGTATAAGGAAATAGGGAATATTTGAAGTGTTGAAAATTTGAACCAAAATTTTAAGTCTTACAAAGACTGTCTGACGTCTGGTGTTAAAATTGTGAAGATTGTCTGTTTTGTAAATGATAAGATTTTCAATATATAGTATCATCAAGTGACAAATGTGTTATTAATTCTAAAAATAAAATTGAGTACTAATGTATTTTAACGCTAACGATTTGACTGGCCTTAATAATAATTGTAAAAGACTTTTTACTTTTCTCGATTTCATATAGCGTTATTTCGGTGGGAGACCGTTAAAAAACAAAAAACCCTTTCTAAATAAATAGAAAGGGTTTTTAATTATTTAATTTGTCCCGTCCTGAAATAGCGATACACTAAAACCTTAGTGTAATGAAAACATCAACAAATTCAGGGTATGTAAAACG
>CANLXL010000011.1 GCA_947495125.1 uncultured Flaviramulus sp. | reverse complement strand
CGTTGAACACCTCTATAACCCGTTAAAAAATTATGAAGTTGATAACCATACCTATAGTTTACTGTTAATGCTGCCCCGCTGGCGCTAGTTTGTAACTAGTGCCCACAATATGTCTCAACTTTACCAGATCTAAAATACAAAAGCTACTCTAATTTCTTAGAATAGCTTTTATTTATTTTCTTACTCAATACGGCACCCGACACAGTCGAGCGCTAGCGGGAGCTTTACTTATAATTAAAACCCACCATAGGGGATTTAGTTGAAGGTTTTGTTGTCAATCTATTTTCGGATTAAGGATGAATATGTAAACTTTTTTTAAGACGAGACATTTTTTGACGGCACTAGTTACAAACTAGCGCTAGCGGGGAAAGCTGCACTCTGAAAATAAATAATTTCATAAAAAAGTTAGACTTATTAGAGCCAATAAGTTAAACACTCACACTTTTCAACAGTACAAAAACTATTTTAGTATTTCAATAGAAAAATATAAAATCAACTATAAATATTGTAGACTGTGAAAGTTGAATAAAACAATATCACCCGAAACTTCTAAAACTTCTGAATATTACTCAACAATAACACAAATAACCAAAATCACATCAAAAATATAGAGTATATATGAACCAAACAGGCATACACTAAGTACACCTGTTTTTTTTATTAGTTTTAACTGATTATTAATAGTTTAAAAACATTTATTGCTCTAACCACTAATTTGAGCTACTACCTATTTAATTAACTATCCATACGTCTTTATTTTCTTCAGTATAGATAAAAATATCACCATCTTTGTCACCCCCTATAAGTATCTTTTCTGTTAACGACTTAATATTTACAGCACTATCTTTTCCATTCAATTTAAACTGGACTTTAATGCTGTCATTTTTTGAAGAATAAGTCCTCAAAAGTTTTGGCGAACTTCTTACATAATTAGATTTAAAGGACTTCTTGTATGTGAACTTTCCATTATCAATATTGATATAAATCTCTTGACCTTTAATAAAATATTGTCCTAGATAAATTCCTGTGTTGTTGGTTTCTTTACAAGAGTAAAGTAACACACTTAGTAACAATACTATTTTATAATTAATTTTCATATATATATAATCATGGGTTACTTTTAACTCTACCATAAAAAGGTATGTTGTAGAAATTGTTTTGTTTATTCAATTTACCAGCCTTATAATTTTTATATAATATAGATGCTTGATTAGCATTTATTTTCATTTGAGTTTTTCTTGTGTTTTTTAAAATAGTTTTAGAATAGCTAGATTGATACATAAAATTATCATCATCATTCCCCCGTAGCGCTCGTTTGCAACGAGTGCCCATGATATTTTTCTACTAGATCACCTCTAAAATACAAAAGCTACCTTAATTTCTTAAAATAGCTTTTATTTATTTTCTTACTCAATACGGCACCCGACACAGTCGAGCGCTAGCGGGGCGATTGAATTGAGTCTTAAACTCTATATAATTCTGCTATTTTGCATAATGTCCGTTATAGCTACTTTAGTACTATAACTACGCATTATGTAACTTAGCTTTGGTTGTTAAGTTATTATATATAATAACAATATAGAGCAATCCAAATAACCTAATTGACATGAAAAATTTATACAATAAAAAAAACAGCACCCATTTGAGTACTGTTTTTAATTTATTTACGTTTGTAAACCTGTGAATGTGGTTACATCGTTAAATGATGGACACGGTGGTTTAAGAATCTTTGGGTCCTATATTACTAGTTTCTATAATATTCAATAAATCATCAACTTTCATTTTAATTACATCTCCTCTATTAGCCATAGAGGTTAACAAAATTTTTATAATTTCCTTATTTTCATTAGAAGTTTTTTTAACTTCATTAATATAGCTTTTTAATGTTTCGGGAGAATTAATAATTCTCATATAAACAATTGAAGCCCATCTAGGTGATTTCAAGATGAAATATGGTGTTGAACTAATAATTTCTTTTACATATACATTATCTTCAAAAGATTCAATTGTGTGAATTATTGAAAACATTAGTTCATCAAATTCAAATGTATCATCCATAACCTTAACTAGTTCTGAAATAATTGCTGAATCATTAGTTAGATATATTTCTTCTAATTTATTTTCAAATTTTATGACTAAGTCAGAATCACTTTGAGTCAATATTAATTTTAAATCATTAATCAATTCCGTCATTTACTTATTTTTTGAACAATTTAGGAAATTTAGTTTTATTCATTTTTATCACAGTTTGTAGTCCGTCTCGGACTTTTTGACCATATAATCTTTCACTTCTGTATATACTTCTTGCATCCATAATATCTCTAGCAAGAGATGACCTAGCTGATATGCTTTTATCTGATTTTCTTCCATAAGAGTTTGTTTGTCTATGTCTGCCTCCCTTACCAGGTGTTGGTTGTTCCATATTCATAGAAACACCTTCACCTTTGCTAACTCCTTTACTATTCATAAAATCATTTGCAGGCATATGATGTGGTGTTATATTATCACCTTTTGTGCCAGCTTTAATTAATTCATCATATGTTCCAACATTAAGTTCATTTTTTAATAAACTTTTACCTCCTTTGGTAATCATTTTTGTTAAATCAAGAACATCACTTGCACCTCCAGTTGCTTGAGACAAGGCTTCATCTTTTAGCTCATTTACGACAAAAGTTCCAATAGCATCCGCTCCAATAGCTTCAACAGCTAATCCACCTGTAGTTCCTGCTAAAATAGCAAGTCCAGTCATCAAATATGCATTTTTTTTATTTTTATTTAATTGTTCAGGCGATAAATGTCTAACAAACTGGTCATTTTCAATACGTGTCCAACCATCAAAGTCAGTAAGGTCAGTACCATCATTAGTTGTAACTCCTTCTAACCCTTCAAGCTCTACTTTCCAAATAGGATTATTAGAGGCAAATTGATAGTTCGTTTGATAATAATAATCTTCTGCAATTGGGTCTGAACCAAAAAACCTTCCTAATGCGGGGTCCGCATTTCTCCATTTGTAAGATGTCCAATTTAAACCAAGTTCATCTTGAAATTCTTGACCTAAGTATTCCCATTTATGGTCTCTACCACTTATAACATCATTATACCCTTTATGTTTAAGCCCAAAAGGATAGTAGTTGTTCTCCTCCAGTATTTCAGAGCTTTCAGCAATCCCATCACTATCACTATCCTGATAACTCAGACGTACATTTCCTAAATGGTCTTTATATTGATACACATACTCGTACCCAGAACCGGAAGCATCTATATAGCCTTCAGGGTGGTTAAAGAATTTCAAAGAACTGCCTTCATATACATAATTACCTGCATAAAATGTTTCAGTAGCAGAACCATCTGTGACTTTCTTTTTAAGTTTTATACCGGTCGCATCGTAAATATAATCAATATATTTATTACTACCTGTAAAAGTGACTTTTGTGGGTAAATTTAAATGGTTGTAATCAATATCGGCGATGCCTTTGTTATCGTCTTCGATCATATTACCATTGGTATCATAATCATATTCAATGGTATTGTTGGCTATTTCTTTAAACCCATAACTTTCATAACCTGTATCGTTGACACTTTTTAGTTTATTACTATTGGATTCATAGACATAACTTAGTATATCCATGTTGGTCGCAAAATGGGCACTATTAGTAGAAACCGGTTGTGCAACTTTATGACCACCTCTATTAAGCGTTAAGATATTCCCGTTTTTATCATAAGTAAGATTGCTTAAACTATAACGGTTAATATTATCTGTAGCACTGGTAATTCTATTTAAAGCATCATACCCATAGCGATACCAACGCAGTGCATTGTCGTTTTTAGTTTTCCACTCGGTTTCAGCGATATTCCCATTATAAAGTTTTGTCCCGGTATGGTCTACCGTGTTGTAATTGAGTTTAAACCCAAACAGATCCGTTCCTAAACTACTCACATCATTGATTTCTTTAAGCCAACCACGGATGTTATAGGTGTAATCGACGGTTTGAATGCCTTTACTGTTATCTACTATTTTTAGGTCTTCAATTTTAGCCTGACTATGGTATATGGTGGCATCGCCTAAAAGAGAGCCCGATGAGGCCGTTAAGGAGGTATAAAAAACAACTCCATTTTTTAAATAGTTAATCGTACTACCAATACGTTCAACTCTAAAGACATCACCAATTTGATATGTGGTTTTAGAGCCTTTACTTGACCCCGACTCGTAAATATAGATGCTAGCGGAGGTATGATAGATGGCATAATCAATAGTGGTATAACTGGCACTGGAATTATCTGTTGAAAGTCCGATCATCATGCTTTTATAAGTTTGAGGAATGGTGTACTCCAAATACCCATCACCGGCAAAACTGCCTTTAGTAGCAAAGCCGCCATTACTCCATCCGTTGGAGGCTGTTTTGGTTATCTCATCATTAGACGTCGATATGCCTACCAGATCTTTAAACCCATCCTGGGTACCATTATCCACAAATTTAGATTCTAATTGTCCCAGTTCATCATAATTATTTTTTACAAGGCGTCGTGAGATTTGATTATCTAGTTTTTCGGTTTGTTCTATAAGCCTTCCGGTGTGGTCATACTCAAATTTATCTATAGTAGTTATGGTACTGTAACCTGTTCTGGCATGAGTGCTCGTCGTTTCAATGATTTGTCCGGCAAAATCGAGCTTGCTTTTCACCTTATCGGTGGTATTTAAATAATCATTAAAGCTATAGACATAAATGGGTCTGGATTTGTCATCATAATAGGTTACTGTCGTGATCCAATCGCTGGTGGTTAACACTTTAACCTTGTTTCCCGTGGCTAATCCCTTAACATTGGTTGCGGGGGTGATGGTATAAGAAGATTCCGAATTTCCCGAGACTTTGTTAAAGGTATAATTATCGTAATAATTGATGGTTAAAATATCGATACCCGTACTTGGATAATCACTATTGGTATAGTAAGACCCGGCATATCCGGTACCTGAAGTCACCTTGGTCTCATAATTTTGGACGGCCGTTTTACCGTTAAAGGTGTTTTGCAAGGTGGTTCTGGAGTTGTTAGAATCGAATGTCCCGGTATAGATCACCCTGCCTAAAGCATCATATTTGGTAAACAACCATTCATTGGTTGATGGCACACGTTGGTTGGCGTCCTGGGTTAATACGGGACGGTCTAAGTTATCGTAAACAATATACTCCCAACCTTTTCCGGGGATCTTCTTTTCAACCAAACGGTTTCTGTCGTCGTATTTGTATTGGTAGCATAGATTGTCCAACTCGGTCGCAGTGGGTATATTATCATCAGCGTTAGCCAAAGGTGGTAACACATAACTTAAATTCCCATAATCATCATAGACGTAATACGTGTCATGTTTGGTACTGTTATTATAGGTGCGTTTTAAGATCACCCGTCCATGCAGATCTTTAAATTCTTCAGTGGTATGGTCTAGACCTGAGGTCCAGTTTTCATCTTTAGTTATGGTTTTATAGAGTTTGCCTGCGGTGTAATCGGAGGTGCCTCCGGTTAAGGTCGGGGTATAGGTATTGTTGGCAAAACTTAAACTGACACCGTATATTTTAACCTCGCTTGTACTATTGGACTCATAACCGAATTTAATGGTATGGGAACCACTAATTGCCCAATCTGTCCCCGGAGCGCCTTGTTCTAAAACACGACTTAGTGGTGAGTCTTCTAAACCCTTTTCAGAATAGGGATTGGTCGTATTTTCATATTTAGACGTATTATAAAAACTATTGGTACCACTAAGTGCAGATGAGATATATAGCCCACTATTTCCGGATACGGCATAAGGTAAATAATCCTTATCCTGTCTACCAAAATCATCATAAGCGATATGGGTTACAATATCTTCGCTATCACCTCCGGCTCTGATACCGATACTTTGCATGCCTCTGCCCAACCCATCAAAATAGGTGATGGCTTCGATCTTTTCGTCATTGGCAAGGGTTTGCGACTGACTGTTATTAATGCCATCGGTGGTTTCTACACGATAGGTGGTGTTATGGATGTAGTTTTCATCACTAAATGTCCCCGGTGGCGGGCAGCCGTTATTTCCTGATGTTCCGGATTGTGTCGGGCATTGGTCATTACTATTAGACACATACCCTGAAGGTTGTGTACAGGCCGATTGTGTATTAGCGGGATCTCCCAAACCATCAGCATCCTGATCCTGGTACCAGGTGGATGACTGTGATACGGTATAGGATCTGCTACTGGAAGATGAGCTCCATACCCCACCGCCATTTCTAGCTCTTAAATACTGTGTGCCACTACTGGTTTTGGTAATGGTCGTACTGGAATTCGATGTACTGGTGCCACTACTGCTGGATTGCCAATACCAGGTCACCCCACTGGGAGGCGTGCCACGGGCCAATACCGTACTCCCACAGGTGCTGCTTTGAATGGTGGGTGTGGATGGGGTAGAGGGCGCCGCTGTGGCAATATAAACATATAAATAATTATTTGTAGGGGTAAATACCACCGTCCCATTGGGCATACCACCGTCCCATTTGGCTTCGACATAATAGGTGTTTCCGGCACTCCAGGAGCTTAATAGGGTGCCACCGGAGATGATCCAACTGGGCGTATAACTTCCACCATTAGAAAACTGATAAATATGCGTACTATTCTCCTGAACGCTTGTATTTCCTGTTATCTGCCCATAGGAGAGCTGCATGCCTCCAAATAAGATCATTAGGGCTATTATAACCTGATTTTGATGAATTTTGATTAAATGTGTCATAGCGCTTGTATTATGGATAAATAATATTGGTAATGTTAAAGGTGTATACCAAGGCCGGTTGATCGCCTTCCTGGATGCTTAGAGTGGCTTGTAAGCCGTTGTTTTCCGTCCCGTTGAGTGTAAAAATTACGGCCGTGAAACCTTCTTTGTTTAGGGTATAGCTTAATTCTCCAAGAGAAGTGCCGGCATCCCAGTGTCCTGTAATTCCGGTAATGGCGTAACTTATGGTATTGGTGCTACCCGCTTCCTGCTGTTCCCAGTTTAAGGTGTCTCCGGTTTTAATGAGTTTGGAGCTTAGGGTTTTACTGGTTTCAAAGACGGTAATCTGATCACTGTCCAGGGTGTATTCGCTTTGTAATTGTCCCGATGCGCTTAAGGAGGCCAGAAGCACAGTGATGGTTAATATTTTATATAGATATGACATGATGTATATGTTTTAAATGATTATTGACCTTTATAATGGTATTCGTTTTTACTTAAAATATGACCATCAGCATCTTTGACCAGTTCTAAGCGGTTAAAGTCGTCGTATTCGTAATAGGAGGTATAGCCCTTTGGGTCTGTCATACTGGTGACGCCTATAAGCGGGTCGTAAGTGTAGGTGCTTACCATGGCACCGGCTAAGGCCGAGGTATTACGTAAATTGGTTAAGGCCGTTCGTAAACTATTTTCTAAACTATCAGAAGTATCATTATTTGACGCCGTTACTGCAGCATTGATCAGATTTTGGACTGTGGTTGTGATCTGCGCGCTTGTAAAATTCTCCAGTTTTGCGATAGGGTATTGTTCATTATAGCCCCAGATATAAACGGCATGGGTGCCATCTTTTTTAGAAACTTCCTTCACATTGCCGTTGGCATAATAATCATGGTATTCAATTCTGGTTGTTAAAGCCCCTGAACCTTTTGAGGTTTGGATAAACTCCGGTAGATAATTAGTGCCAAAAGTGTCGTATAAGGTCTTTTGTTCAATGAGTTTGACTTCCGGATTGCTGCCTACTTTTTTAAAGCTTTCTATCTTAACCGGTTCTGCAATTCTGTTTTTACCTATGAGGGTTTGATCATTGACATCATGCGCAAAGGACGTTTTGGTTTTTAATAGTTCGCCTTTACTGTTGGTCGTTTCGGTTCTTGTAAGTTGCATATGGCTCAGGTTATCATAAAAATAATTGGTAGTCTGAACCACAGGATTAGCACCATTAGTATCATAATTAGTCGTGATGGTTTGTGAAAGGGCTTCTCTGCCTAAAGAGATTTCTCCGATGAAATAGCTGAAGTGGTAATTATGATATCCATAAATTTGATTACTATCCGGAGCATACCAATTGCCCTCATCAAATATATCTCCACGCATCCAAATTTTTGATACGAGATTAATCTTAATATCCGAAGTGGTTAATGTGGTGTACTCATTTTCCGTTTTGCTCACTATGGTATATGATGGACTTTGTACCGTTCCAATATTTTTATGAACGATTTTGTTTTTTAGGGTGCCATAACGCCAATTATCGGTTCTATAGAATGAAAACGTATCTGCGTTTAATGCCGAATCAAAGATGGTACCCACCAAACCATATTCTTCTAAATCCATTAAGACTAACTGAGGATGCTTAAAAGCTATAGGTGCAACAAATTCTAAAAGGCGCTGAGACGGAATGGTATTATAAGCGTATGTTGTTTTTCCATTATCACCGGCGTTAACAGCACTAATATTAGTTTCAGTAACGCCTCCATATTCTACAATCGGTCTACCACCAATATTATTATCATAACCCACATTGGTAGATACCAACAGATTAAGGCTCCTGTTTTGGTTTAAGAAAAAACTCATTTCAGACCTATCTTTTTTTGGTTGTAGTACGTTAGGACTCCCGTATTCGAATTCTTTTATAGTCACAGGAGTACTGGAAACACCATCATAGTTCTTAATCGATTTGATGCGCAAACCACCATAAACATCTTCATGGGTTATTGTGGTTGTAGCACCATTATCTTCTTGCCAACTGGCACTGATGGTTGCAAAAGCGCAACCTTGTGCAGAATTCGTATTTCCACCACGATATTCATAGGCTTCTAAAGTATGAAACCCTTGAGAAAAATTGACATTAACGATTTGGGATGAAGAACTTGTCGAACCATTTGTTGGTCCGGAATATATCGTATTGTTATGTTCTACACGGGTAAATCCGTTACCAAGACCATCAGACTCTGTAAATGTAATGTGTAATTTGCCGCTGCCGCTTACATAATTCGATCCTATGTGAAAGGTTGTATTCGATGTAGGGGGATAGGTGTTCGGGTCGCATGCGGTGCCATAGGCCTGAATGGCTTCAGTTTTATTAGAATATGTGGGTATGGTGGTTTGGTAGGTTTCTTTATAAGTATCGTACTCGAAAACGGTATATCCACCGGTAGGATAGGTTATTTTTTCAAGTATTCCGGCTTTCATTTTGGCTTCATTACCATTTCTATCCCCTGTACCTACATCATAGTTTGTTGGAGACCCCAAACTTCCAAATGAACTGGTAGCAGAAAATGTACCGCTTGTTGGGAGTAATAAACTTCCGCTGTTGCCATTCGCATAACCCCATTGGTCTTGGCGGTTAGAGCCTCTTAAAGGTAAAGTTGTGCTGTTATAGTCAAACTCATGTTCTTGCCCAACACCATTTTTACCAGCTATAACCTTATCTAATCTTAGAGATTTGGTCCTGCTATTGGTTAGTCTTGTGCCGGTAAATGTGTCTGTTCCCTGAATCCCGGTATACCCTGTAGGATAAGAGCCTCCTGATCTGGAAAAATAACTATAATTGAAAGTGAATTCGTTAACAAGCGTACTTGTTCCGCCATAGCTTCCTGAGTACACTTTTATGGTATCCAGACGATATTCGTCGGCTAAATCCTGTCTCCCCAAGGCTGAATTGAAAAGCACGTATCCATTGTTAAATTCAATACGCTCGAGGTACTTTTTATCACTATATCTTTGATTAGGGTATGTTCCTTTTATAGAGCCCGGGGTAGGCAAACTCACATTTTCGCCGGACGCCACGGGATAATCTCCTTTATTAAGTAAGCCCTTATATTTGAATGTAATGACATCCCCTTTGGGTGATATCATTTCAGTGAGGTACCAGGCACTGATATAATTATACTGACCTCTATAATCGGTTGTTGGCATTTTGGAGACTTCGGTGGCGTCATGATCATCCAATGCAGTGCCAAAACGTAAGGTTGTTCCATCTGTTCTAATCACTTCTATTTCAGCATTCGATAGAATGGTTACCTTCGCTTTACTATGGTCTGAAAAAACAATATTGTTTTGATCATCCCAGTTAAAATAAAAGGTGCCTGAAATTCCCGGTGCATTAATTATAAATTCGTCTGATTGGCTATCTTTATTTCCCGACCACACAGCATAGAGGTATTCATAGTTAGTTTCATTATATGCCGCATTATCTAAATCGATTATATCTGTGGCTGCACTAATATCCTCGGGGATACCTTTAGTGTTACGGATTATGGCTCCACCGCTATTTAGAGTCCAGCCTAATCCAACCCAGGACGCCAATTCATTAACACGTATCCCTCCGGTATTATAACTTAGACTTATGGGGAGTTCTTGCGTTCCTGTATTTATGGTATAGATAGGAATGCCGGTATTTACTTTTCCGAGATTATAGTTTACCGGAAATAAACCATATTTACCCAAACTAGCGGCGTTAGGCGAAACGGGAGCATATGCATCAAGTTCAGGTTTTAGGTCTTGACCAAAAACAGGATTAAAGCACATAAGCAAAAAAACTAAAAGAAATAAAAAGCGTGTTTTCATAAGAACATGATTTACAGATTTATAATGAGTCCATAAAATTATAACTCTCTGTAAAACAAGCACTACGTTTTTACTTACTTTTTGTAGGGGTTGATAAGTTTTTTTATATTACTGAAAATCAATTGGTTAAATTGTTTATAAAGCTTTATAGATGTCATGTTTTTCAAACAAAAAAACTTGTTATGCATTGTTAATACTATGGTTATAAGTATTTTATATATTGTTGATAACTTGACAATTGGGAACCTTATATAAACTACGGTTTTACCTCATTAATGCTAAGGTTTATCCTTACTCATATTAAAGTTTTTTATGATAAAATGTTTGTGAGACGCTTATTTTATTGAGGTTTTGGGAACACCGGTATCCTTTTAAAAAAAGAGGTTTTAAAAATGGGTTTTCATTTAGACGGTATAAAGAACCGAATCTATTTGAGTCTTTCTATGGCGCAAGACATAGGGCATTAAATTTTTATGAACACACTTTTTTTATGATGTAAATCTATAATTAAAGTTTTAATACCTCCCATAAAAAGTGTAGTTTTAGACATTAAGAATGATGACCTTAAACAGAGCATAATTCGTTTTAAAATGAATGAAAACCAGTATGAGATCATCGTACCAAAAAATCCAAAAAACAATTTATTAACTAAAAAATCCGAAAAACAATTAAAAGGAATGAGTGATTTAGAAATAGCTAAACAAATTAAGCTAAAACACATTAGTAACATCGCAGAGAAATTAAACTTAAATGCCGATGATATTGAAATGTATGGCAAGTATAAAGCCAAACTACCACATAGCATTCTCGATGATGAGAAAGCCAAACAATGTAACCTTATTTTAGTATCCGCGGTGTCTCCAACGCCGGCGGGTGAAGGAAAGACGACTATGTCTATCGGACTTTCCGAAGGACTGAACCAATTGGGAAAACAGACCACGGTCGTTTTACGTGAACCTTCATTAGGTCCTGTTTTCGGGATTAAAGGTGGGGCCACAGGTGGCGGCTATTCCCAGGTGCTTCCTATGGAAGATATTAATTTGCATTTTACGGGAGACTTTTCAGCCATAGAAAAATCCCATAACTTATTGGCAGCCATTATCGATAATAATATTCAGAGTAAAACCAATTCATTGGGTATTGACGCCAGAACGGTCAAATGGAAACGTGTGATGGATATGAATGACCGATCCCTGCGAAACATGGTGATCGGACTTGGAGGAACCACCTCCGGTGTACCACGGCAGACCGGATTCGATATTACCGCGGCCTCAGAGATCATGGCCATTCTTTGCCTGGCTAAGGATCTGGAAGATTTAAAACAACGCCTCGGAAATATTTTTGTGGGGTATACCCTTTCCCGAGAACCTGTTTATGCCAGAGATCTAAAAGTCGAAGGTGCCATGGCGGCCCTTTTAAAGGATGCTGTAAAGCCGAACCTAGTACAAACCATTGAAGGGAATCCCGCAATAATACACGGCGGCCCCTTTGCGAATATTGCCCAGGGAACCAATTCGGTGATAGCCACAAAAATGGGAATGACTTTATCTGATTATGTGGTGACCGAAGCGGGATTTGGTGCCGATCTGGGAGCTGAAAAATTCCTGGATATTAAATGTCAGAGTGCCGGACTATCACCCAAGGCTGTTGTACTTACTACGACCATAAGAGCCTTAAAGTATCATGGTGGTGCCGATCTAAAGAACCTGACGGAAGAGAATACAGAAGCTTTAAAAAAAGGCCTTCCAAACCTGGAGAAGCATTTGGAAAATGTACAGCAGTTTGGGATTACACCGGTGATCTCTATCAATAGATTCGTGTCTGATACCGATGCCGAAATTGAGATCATTAAAGAATTTGCGACATCGAATAAGGTTCGTGTTGCATTGGCCGAAGTTTGGGCTAAAGGCGGGGAAGGGGCTTTAGAATTAGCCAAACATGTTATTGATATTGTGGAAAGTAACGGTTCAAATTTTAAACCGTTATACGACTGGAAGAGTAGTGTGAAAGAAAAAATAGAAACCATTGCTACCAAGATCTATGGCGCCAGTGGTGTTGAATATTCCAATTTAGCCAACCGAAATTTAAGAACGATTGCTAATTTAGGACTAGAACACCTGCCCGTATGTATTGCAAAAACACAGAAGTCCTTATCAGATAACCCAAAATTATTAGGTCGGCCGGAAGGGTTTATCATCAATGTTAGAGAAATTGAAATTGCAGCCGGAGCGGGATTTTTAATTCCAATAACCGGAGATATGATGCGTATGCCGGGACTACCGGCGCATCCAGCATCAGAGCATATCACGATTGATAACGCCGGAAATATTTCAGGATTATTTTAATAATCATGTAATCGTATTGTTATGAACAAATCACCTGAAGAGAAGTCGAAGACGCCCGAAGGGTTTTCTAACTTAAAAACAAAGACACCATCAAAGAACAGTGCAGGTTTTGGTGGCTTAAAAGCCGCTATACATCATGCCGGAAAATATATGAACCTTGCCGATGCTTTTAAAGCTTCGCTAAAAGTAAATCAGAAAGGGGGGTTCGATTGCCCGGGTTGTGCCTGGCCGGATCCTGATGATGAGCGCTCGTCGCTTGGAGAATATTGCGAAAATGGTCTTAAAGCTATGGCCGAAGAGATGCAGAACAAAACGATTGGTCGCGAATTCTTTGCAAAACATAGCGTGGATGAACTTTCCGAGCTTTCGGATTTTGAAATTGGAAAATCCGGACGATTGGCGGAACCTATGTATTTGGCTGAAGGTGCGACACATTATCAACCCATTTCCTGGGAGCATGCCTTCGACAAAGTAGGGGAACATCTCAATGCTTTAGATCATCCGGATGAAGCTATTTTTTATACCTCGGGAAGAACTACGAATGAAGCGGCTTTTTTATACCAACTTTTTGTAAGGGAGTTTGGAACGGCAAACTTACCGGATTGCTCAAACATGTGTCATGAAGCCAGCGGAAGTGCATTGTCTGAAACCTTGGGTATTGGTAAAGGTTCGGTAACCTTAGATGATCTCTATAAGGCCGAACTGGTGTTGGTGATCGGGCAAAATCCTGCCACCAACCACCCTAGGATGCTTTCCGCATTAGAAAAAACTAAAAAGAATGGTGGACAGATCATAGCTATCAATCCATTACCGGAAGCAGGACTTTTTAAATTTACCGACCCTCAAAGTCCGGTGAAATTATTAACCGGAGGTACGAAACTGGCCGATGTCTATGTACCCATTACCATCAATGGGGATGTGGCTTTTATCAAAGCACTTTTAGTAAAGCTGTTAGAAGCTCAGGAACAAACAGGTCAAGTGTTCGATACCGATTTTATTAAGGCGTTCACGCATGGTTATGAGGAGTTTGTAAATGATCTAAGGCGACATGATTTTGACGAGTGTTTAAAACTATCCGGAGTTTCTTTAGATGTTTTTAATCAGGTTTTCGATAGGGTTTTAAATAAAAATAAGATCATCATTTGCTGGGCCATGGGGCTCACACAGCATGAAAATGCGGTGGATAATATCCGCGAATTGGTCAATCTATTGCTTTTAAAAGGAAGTATTGGTAAAGAAGGTGCTGGAACATGCCCCGTACGCGGGCATTCTAATGTGCAGGGAGACAGAACCGTTGGAATTTGGGAAGCCGCTCCACAGGCATTTTTAGATAAGATTGAAAATAAATATGGATTCAAGCCTTCATCCAAACATGGTTATTCTGTTATTGATGCCATAAGAGCTATGTATGAGAAAAAAGCAAAGGTCTTTTTTGGTTTGGGTGGTAATTTTATATCGGCTGTTCCGGACACTAATTATTCGGCCCGAGGATTGGCCAATTGTGACCTGACGGTGCATGTAAGTACCAAATTGAACCGTTCGCATTTGGTAACAGGGAAAGAGGCCCTAATTTTTCCGTGTTTAGGCCGTACCGAAAGAGATTATCAAAAAACAGGAATTCAGGTGCAAAGTGTTGAAAATTCTATGGGTATTGTGTCATCAACAAAAGGTGTTTTAGAGCCTTGTTCCAAAGATTTACTTAGTGAGGTCGCTGTGGTTTGCGGCATTGCCCATGCCACTTTAAAAGGACGTTCTAAAATTAATTGGTTGGCCTATAAAGATGATTATAACCTGGTTCGTGATGATATCCAGGATGTGGTTGAAGGGTTTCAGGATTATAATACCCGGTTACAACAACCATCAGGTTTTTATTTGCCAAATGGCGCAAGGGAAAGACGTTTTAAAACCAAAACGGGAAAAGCTAATTTTTCGATCAATAAACTTCCTGACTGGGAACTTAAAGACGATGAATTGATCATGATGACCATACGGAGTCATGATCAGTTTAATACAACGATTTATGGATTGAATGATCGTTACCGCGGTATTTTTAATGAACGGCGTATCATATTTATGAACCGTGGAGATATGAAATCTAGAGGCTTAGAGGAACGTCAGGTGGTGAACTTGAAATCGGAATTTAATGGTACAGTGCGAGAAGCTCGTAAATTTAAAGTGATTGGTTACGATATTCCGAAAAATTGCAGTGCCACCTATTTCCCGGAAACTAATGTATTGGTACCCTTAGATAGTTTTGCACATACGGCAAAAACACCGGCGTCTAAAAGTGTGATTATCACAGTAGAAAAGAATTAATACCCTTTAAAGAATATATGATGAATTCTGAAAAATTTCAAAAAGCCATAGAACGCATTGATAGTGAAAATGCTAATGATGAAACTACGGAAGCGCACAATGGGAAGAGCTATCCCAAGGAACTCCTGTATTCGCAACGTATGACAGCACAATTATTGACGTTTCATCCTGAAGCTTCAGAAGTCTTGCAGATTGCGGCACGCGCACAACATATCAATCGTTGGAAGATTCCCCGCGATCGTTACCCCATGGATCGGATTGGTTATCTGAAATGGCGTGAAGAACTGAAAAGGATGCATGCCGATATGACGTCAGAAATTCTAAAAGCGATCGGTTATGATACTGAATTTATTGATCGGGTCGCCTTTTTAATTCAGAAGAAAAAGATTAAAAAAGATGAAGAATCTCAAATCCTTGAAGATGTGATTTGTCTGGTCTTTTTAAAATACTATTTCGAGGCATTTTCGTTGAAGCATAATGATGAAAAGTTGATCGGGATCATTCAGAAAACCTGGAAAAAGATGTCTGAAAAAGGGCGGGAGCACGCCCTATTATTGTCTTACTCTGATGTGAATTTGGCTTTGATAAAGGCCGCTATTTCTTAGCTTTTACTGCGTCTAAATACGATATACGTAAGAAGTCAGTTCGAGTATCACGCCCTAGCGTGGTGTATCGAGAACCTATTTAATGTCGAATATTAGGTCTCGATAGGCCCACTGAGTTTTTCGAGGGACGAGAAAAATGTATCGAGACCTCATCAATGGAAAGTTTAAAAATCAAAGCCAGCCATGGCATTGTTTTGAGAGGCTTACCTGACCTAATAACTCAATTTTTTGCTTCTTTTTCCGTCAGTAATAACCGCGCGATAAGTTCTTAAGACTGGTTTTCCTTTTCTATAATTGATAGTCAACACATTACTTTTAAAAGCCCAACCGGGATGTTCTTTAGTTATTTTAACTCTTAAACGCAGCGGTAACTTGATGTTTTTATAGTTCTCTTTTGCTTCTAATATCTCACCGGTATACCTGTAAGTTACCACGGCATTGGCGTGTCTTTTATTAAACACGATCTGATAGGTGGCTTCTTCAGAGTCGTCGAAGATGGCGTGTTGCTGTAAATCAAAATTAGCGATTTCATGCTCAAGAGTTCTTACCTCTAGTGATGGCTGCTCTAGGTCTACCATGGTTAGGTAGTCGGCATTTGTTGTTTTAATGGCACTTCTTTTGTCTAAAGCATTTGCGCTTTCAATAATTGAGTGTACTTCATCGGTATTCAAAAAAGCAAGATCATGTTGCTGTGCAGTTATAGTGTAAATAGCAAATACACTTACGAAAAATAATACTAATGTTTTCATGGCATAATAGTTTAAAATGATATGCCAAAAGTATGTTCAAATCCGTGATTTGAATTTTGTTAGAAGTTCAATTTTATTGTTCAAAAGTTCAAAGTGAAAAACGGCTAGAAATCATCCGAGAACGTGCTTCCTAAATTGATTTGGAGGATAATTAAACTTCTGTTTAAAGCTATGATTAAAATGCGAAACATTCTTAAAACCACTCTCAAAGCAGATTTCATTGATGTTAAGATCGGTGGTAATCAATAAGGTTTTAGCGTATTCCAGACGTTTTCTGATCAGCCATTTTCCCGGGTTCTCGTGGAATGTTGCTTTAAAGTCTCTCTTAAAAGTGGATAAGCTCCGGCCACTAAGTTGCGCAAATGCTTCAAGTTTCAAATCACAGTGAAAATTCTTCATCATGATTGTTTTAAGATCAACTCTGTCAACATGCTGAAGTGATCTAAAGTAGTCAATCAGATCACGATTCGCAGGATTTAATGCCATATTGAACAGTAATTCGTTAAATTTCATTTCGATGAGATCTTTGGGCAGGTTGCCGGCTTGATTCATATAATTAAAAACAGACAGAAACAGCGCATTAAGCGTATCCTGAACTTCTATAGTGAAAATCTGTTGTTCTGAGGGTTCCGAATCCCGAAAAGTAATGGCATGTTCATACTGCTTGAGAAAGCGTCGAATAAAATCTTCAGATATAAAAAAGAGCATCACACAATAGTCATCTTCAAAATATTGCCTGGTGTTATATACGCCCGGTTTGATAAATAGTGCATCCCCTTGATGAACGGTATACTTTTTTTCTAATGCTGTCCAGTCCTTCTTACCGCTGATGACATAGTTGAGAATCGGCGTATCTGTCCAGAGTTTAAAGTTTTCGACCTCCAACGGACATTTGTATTCAACAAATAAATAATCATTCCCAATAAGTTTATTGAACTTTGGGTGTCTTAAAAAATACTTGTGTACATCGATGGTCATCTCAACAAATTTAATAAATATTATTTGCTGAAATAAATACTAGCGTTAACCTCCAATAGTAATCATACTACGATTCTTAGAATGCAACTTAGGCTCCTGAAGCTTTTCTAAAGTATCCATACCTCCACGCATTTTAAGCTTAGCGGCTACGGCCCTTTGGATGATGGGGGCTATGGGTTTTCCCGACCGAAGTGTGGTTAGTAAATCTGATTCTGTTGCAGAAAATAAACAGTTCTTTAATTGCCCGTTGGCGGTTAGACGCAATCTATTACAAGAATCACAAAACGGGTTGGTGACGGAGCTGATAATAGCAAAACTGCCTTTATACCCCTTAATTTTGAAATTTCTTGAGGTATCGTTAGGTGCATCTTGTAAACGGATGACATCGGTTTTCGGAAAAGCTTCGTCCACATACTGCATGACATCGGCATGAGACACCATTTTGCTTAGATCCCATTTATTGCCATCAAAAGGCATGAATTCAATAAAGCGAATGGTAATTGGTAAATCCTTCGTGAGATTGATAAAATCGATGATCTCATTGTCATTAAAATCTTTGATCAGCACAGCATTCACTTTAACATTAAAGCCTTCTTTTACCAATAACAAAATATTATCGTACACTTTTTCAAACTGATCCCGACGTGTAATGGCTTTGAATTTCTCTTTACTTAATGAATCTAAACTCACATTGATGTCGTTAACACCGTTGGCCTTTAACACATCAATAAATCTATCAATGATCACCGCATTGGATGTGATCGAAAGGGTTATCGGGAGCGCAGCCAATTTTTCTAAAATGATGGGGAAGTCCTTCCTGATCAATGGTTCCCCACCGGTTAATCGGATTTTAGTAACCCCATGGTCTACAAATGTTTTACTGATCTCATAAATTTCTTCATAAGTCATGATATGGCTTTTAGGCGAAAGTTGAACACCCTCTTCGGGCATACAATAGGTGCATCGCAAATTACAACGTTCGATCAAGGAAATGCGTAAATACGTATGGTCTCTGCCAAAGCGGTCCTGCAATATGTTTTTGTTTTGTGTCATGAGTCGTGTCTTGCCCCTTTTAAGATTCTGAAAATATGCAACACCGATGGAAAAATAGCGTCCATAGACTCTTTGGCACCGTTCGTGGATCCCGGTAATGCCAAAACTAGAGTGTTTTCTATAGTACCCGCTACACTTCGAGATAGCATGGAAAACGGTGTTCTGTCTTGCCCATAATTACGAATAGCCTCTTCAATACCCGGAATCCTTCTATCCAATAGCGGGATTAAAGCTTCCGGCGTGACATCACGTCCTGAAAGCCCTGTACCTCCGGTATAAATGATCATATCGATGCTATGGGCCTGATATGTTTTTGCATGGTTCTGAATGACTTCGATCTCATCAGGGATGATAACATATTCAGAAACGGTAACATCACAAGTTTTTAATTTATCGATGATGGCTTTCCCGGCCTTATCTTCTTTATGTCCGGCGGAAATCGTGTCTGAACAAACAACAACGGCAGCGGTCAGGTCTTTTCTAAAGCGATCTCTAAAATCAGATTTGCCACCTTTTTTATTTAAAAGTTTGACGCTATGAATTTCTATACCTTTATCTAGAGGCTTTAACATGTCGTACATATTCAATGCTACAACGCTGGCTCCATGCATAGCTTCAACTTCAACACCTGTTTTATAAATGGTTTTGACCGTAAACAGCACGGTGATTTCCAACGCGTTTATTTCATATTCAACACCAGAATATTCGATAGGTAAGGGGTGACAATCCGGTAAAATATCCGGGGTTCGTTTTACCCCTAATAGCCCTGCAGCTTTACTCATAGCAAATACGTTGCCTTTTGGGACGGTATCATTTTGAATCGCGTCAATGGTTTCTTGTTTGCTGACTTTTATGATGGCTTGCGCGACTGCGGTTCGTAAGGTTGTGCTTTTGCTTGTGATATCGACCATGATTTAATTGTTTAGCTGTTTAATTGTTTATTCGTTTAACTGTTTATTCTTTTAGCTGTTTTCGAATAAACGAATAAACGATTCAACATTTGAGTTGTGATTTTCTTAGGGCATTTAATCGGTTTGAAATTTTTTCTATGTCTTTTCTTAGAATTTGATAATCGTTTTCTTCTATAAAATTTAATTCTTTTGAGATGATTATTTGGTTTAAGACTTCCATTAATGAGCTGAAAGATATGGTGGTGAAACGAGCTTTATCTTTATTCGTTTTTCGTGAGGTTCCTTCAGCAATATTAGACGCTACAGAGATTGATGCTCTTCGAAGTTGACTTGTTAGTCCGAATCTTTCATCGGCTGGAAACGTTCTGGTAATTAAATAAATTCGTTTTATCAATACCTTGGAATCAATCCAAACATTTAGTTTTTCAAATGAAAATGTGTACGCCATAATTCTATTTTTTATGTTTAAACAATTCCATAATTTAATAATTTCGTATAGTCGAAAGAGAACAAATCAATAAGCGAACGATTAAACGATTCAACAGTCAATCAAATTTTCAACTAAGAATTTACTTTCCACTGATGGGTTTCATCCTCAAAGATCTCCTTTCCAAAAACAGGCACATCCGCTTTAATTGCTTCAACGACATATTCCAGAGCTTCAAAAACGACTTTACGCCTTGGTGATGATACAAATACAAACAGGCAAATTTCTCCCGCCTTTACCATTCCTAGGCTATGATAGATATGCATACAGGTCAACTCGAATTTTTCGAATGCTGCTTCTCTGATTTCATGGAATTTTTGATTAGCCATGTCTTCATAAGCTGTATACTCAATGGCAGCAACTGTTTTATTATCAATCACATCCGCACGCACTTGTCCTAAAAAAATATTATGGGCACCTATACTGGTTTTCGTTTGGTGTTTGTAAATTGAGTTTCCTATAAATTCTGAACTTATTGGGCCTTCTTTAAAAACATTCTTTGGTTTTTTATCGGTCATTGTCTTTATATTTTGTTTTATGATTGAACCTAAATTTTGTTTAACCGCCGGCAAATGGTGGTAAAAGCGCTATTTCATGTGTTGAAACGACCGCATCTCTCGAAACAATTTCGTTATGCATAGCCACTTGAAAATCCTTGGTCTTTATTTTTGGGTATTTATCAAAAAGCAGGCTTAAAAGATCGTCAATAGACGATTTCGTAAACTCTAAAACTTCCTCATGGCATTGCGTTATTTCAGCAATAACTCCAAAATATTTAATGGTTAGCGTCATGGTTAATGGTGTTTAATTCGTCAATAGTATTTATATTCTTTACATAGAATTCCAAGTTGGAATCTATCGTAATCGTTTTCGTTGCTAACTGCTTTACAGCTTCCTGCAATCGCCTTTCATCACGTTTTAGGAGCTCTAAACATTTGTGCATACAGCGTTTCTTATAGCTTGCAATCAAAGGCATGGTTCGTTCATTGCTTTTCAGTTGTACGACATCAAAATGATTATGTTTCGGATCTAATAACAACTCCAAAACAGCCGTTTTAATTAAAGGCACATCACAGCTCAGTACCAGATTATTTTCAGAATTGGAATGATATAATCCCGAATATAGCCCCGCCAATGGCCCGGCATTTTTAATACGGTCCGTTACTCTTGGATATCCGAAGGCATCATATTCTGAATTATTGCTTACTATGATAATGTTATCTACTAAAGGCTTTAAAGCGTCAATACAATGTTCTATAAAGCAGATGCCGCTAAGGCGCATAAGCCCTTTATCGTACCCCATCCGGGAACTCCGTCCTCCAGCTAAAATAATGCCTGTTCTACTTTTCATTCCGTCATTATATTGATGCTCTGTCCAGTTGTTTATCTAAAAAGTTCCAGCACTTTTTATTTATCGTCTCAAACGTTGTTACCAAAGATTTTCCGTAAGGAGTCAATGTTGCACCACCGCCACCTTTGCCACCAATGCTATTTATGGTCACCGGTTGTTTGGCGCGTTTGTTTACCGTATCCACCAATAGCCAGGCTTTTTTATATGACATCCCAATGTGTTTGGCAGCTTTAGACAATGACCCGGTGTCTTCAATAGCTTTTAACAACTTCACATTGCCTTCGCCTAAAAGCTTATCACCATCAATTTCAATCCATATTCTACTTTTAATTCTATACTCCATATGTGGTTGTTTAAATTGGTAACAAAATGGTTTCGACACGATCATTTATATCAATTTTCGTAACTTCTGCGGGAATGAAAACCAAAGCATTCGATAGTGCAAATGTTTGCAACATGGATGAACTCTGACCCTCTAAAATGTCTACCTGTCCCTGATGAAAAATGGCTTTTAAAAATTGCGGACGATCTCCTTTTTTGACAAATGCTGATTTCGATTTCGCCTGAATCCTGGGCAACTCCACCTCACTTTCATTCATCATGGTACGCAAAGCACTATAAACATATACATAGAAACAGCTCAGTGCAGCAGCAGGATTACCGGGTAGAGCAAATATGAGCGTATCGTCTTTTTTTCCGAAGAATAATGGCTTGCCCGGTTTTTGTTTTACTTTATAAAACAGGGTTTCAACCTTCAATTCGATAAGGGCCTTTCCAACAAAATCGTAGTCACCCACAGAAATACCGCCGGTGACAATAACCAGGTCATTATCCTTGATTGCGGATTGAAGTTTAGACTTTGTCTCATCATAATCATCCTCTACTTTATGAATGGAAACATCATCAAAATTTAAATGCTGTAAGGCACTACAGAGCATTTTGGAGTTGCTTTCATAAATTTTACCGTGGCTTAGCTCTTGTCCGGCTTCAATCAATTCATTCCCTGTCGTTATCAACGCTATTAAAGGTGTTTTGTAAACCGTTACTTCAACAATCCCTAATGACGTTAGATATCCTATCCCTGCAGGTGTTAGCTTTGTCTCTTTATTTAGAGCGACATCACCTTGCTTCACCTGTTCTCCCAAGGGACGTATGTTATGACCAATGGGTAATTGGTTTTTTATTTTCATCATATCGCCATGGATCACGACATGTTCTTGCATCACGACGGCATTGGCAGAATCGGGGACGGGTGCACCGGTAAAGATCCGCACGGCCTCTCCGGGATTTAAAGTAATCTTATGGTCATCACCGGCTTTTACTTCACCCGCTAACCGATAATTCAAATCATCATGTAAACACAGAGCATAACCGTCCATGGCCGATTGTTTGAATGGCGGCATGTTTATAGGAGCATATACATCTTTACTTAATATATATCCCTGGGATTTTTCAACCAGGTTTACCGTCTCCTTCAGAAGTGGTTTCGTATTACTTTTAACCAACGCAATGGCTTTTTCTATAGAAATCATATAAACATCGTTATATCCATACAAATATAGCGATTGCATTTTTTATTATAACATGACATTTGTCAGTTTATTTTTTCTTAAATTATAAGAGATTTACACCTCAAAAGAATAAATTTTATGCCCATAAAAAGCTATTTAGCGCATCCACACGAAGGCAAAAAAGCACATCTTATCGAGGCGCTTAAATCACTGGAATACTGCGAGGTCATTCCGGCTGAGAATAAAGATTTACTCATCGTAGTGACCGATACCCATACTAGAGAACAAGAAGATCATCTAAAAGAAAAGATAGAAAGCATTGCAAGTTTAAAATTACTTGCGATGGTTTCCGGATTTAATACGAAATGAATAAGCCATTAAATATGTATACGTCATTAACCAATAGAAGAAGTTTTATAAAAAAAATGGCCATTATGTCTGCAATGACGGCGGCTGCATCCATGTTTCCAGGGATATTATTTGCTGATGAACAGGAAAGAAATCTACCAAAAAGCGGAAATTTGGATTGGAAAAAAGCACCCTGTAGGTTTTGTGGTGTAGGATGCGGTGTATTGGTGGGCATCGAAGCAGGAAAAGCCGTTGCGGTTAAGGGTGACCCTAAATCGCCTGTTAATAAGGGGCTGTGTTGTGTGAAAGGTTACCATTCGGTATTGGCCTTATACGGTAAGGACCGCCTCACAAAGCCTTTAGTTAAAAAGAATGGCAAATATGTGGAAACCTCAATGGAGGAGGCTTTGGATCTTGTTGCTTCAAAAATGAAAGAAACCATAAAGGATCATGGTAAAGATGCTGTATCCATATATGGTTCCGGTCAGTGGACCATTCCGGATGGCTATGCCGCTTCCAAATTATTCAAAGGATGTATAGGAACCAATAATGTTGAGGCCAATGCGCGATTATGTATGGCCAGTGCGGTGACCGGATTTCTAACCTCATTCGGCATTGATGAACCGATGGGCTGCTATGAAGATATAGACCACGCTGATGTATTTGTGCTTTGGGGTAATAATATGGCTGAAATGCACCCCGTATTATTTTCGAGACTTTTGGATCAACGATTAAAGCGTGGTGTGAAAATTATAGACTTTGCAACCAGAACAACGCGTACCAGTATGGCGGCAGATAAATCGATCCTGTTTTTACCTCAAACTGATTTAGCGGTAGCCAATGCCATTTGTTATGAGATCATCAATAACGGATGGGCGAACAAATCCTTTTATGAAAAACACTGTAATTTCAAAAAGGGGCTTACAAATATGGGGTACGGTTTAGAAGATAATTATGCTTTTAAAGATAAACCGGAAGCCATAAGTTTCGAAGACTATAAAGCATTCTTAGAGGATTATACTCCGGAAAAGGTTGAAAAGATTTCAGGCGTGTCCGCCAAGGATATAAAATACATGGCTGCCTATTATGGCGATCCTAATAAGAAAGTCATGTCTTTATGGTGTATGGGAATGAATCAGCACTCTCGTGGAACATGGATCAACAATTTAGTATATAATATTCATCTATTAACCGGAAAAATATCAACACCCGGAAATAGTCCTTTCTCATTAACAGGACAGCCTAGTGCCTGTGGTACGGTTAGAGAGGTGGGGACTTTAACGCATAAGTTGCCTCATGGGGTGGTTATGAATAAAGCGCATAGAGAGTTCGCCGCGAAAATTTGGGATGTCCCTGTGGAAAATATTCCTGCAAAACCGACCTATCATACGGTAGAAATGTTTAGAGCCCTGGACCGGGGAGATATTCGTTTTATGTGGATTCAGGTGACCAATCCTATGGTTACTATGCCCAAATTAAAACGATACCGGGATGGTGCTAAAAAAGAAGGACGTTTTATTGTAGTATCCGATATCTATCCAACACCAACCACCGATATTGCAGATGTTATTTTACCATCTGCCATGTGGATTGAACGTGAAGGTCTGTTTGGAAATTCAGAACGACGAACACAGCACTTTGAACAAATGGTTGAACCGCCGGGAGAAGCGATGAGTGATACCTGGCAATTGGTTGAAGTGGCAAAACGTATGGGCTATGAAAAGCAGTTTTACTACAATGAAGACAGTCATGTAGAAGAAATCTATACAGAATACCGCAGGCATCACGACAATAAAAAACATAATATGGCACCCTTGGAAGTATTGAAATCTCAGCCGGGAGCCATGTGGCCTTACGTAGACGGGAAGTCCACAAAATGGCGATTCAATGCTAAATATGATCCGGCTTGTAGCAATGGTGAAGATTTTCATTTTTACGGTAAACCAGATGGTAAAGCCATAATATGGCAAAGACCATATGAACCTGCAGCCGAAGAACCTGACACAGAATATCCCTACTGGTTAAATACAGGTCGGGTTGTAGAACATTGGCATACGGGGTCAATGACCAGAAGAATTCCCGTGCTGCATAAAGCCATGCCTCATGCCTATGTCGAATTAAACCCGGGAGATGCCAAACGTTTACAAATAAGGACAGGAGATAAGGTGAAATTAACCACACGTCGTGGCGAGATCATATTACCGGCATCCATAAACCAAAGAGGGGTACCGGCACCCATGCAGGTATTTGTACCATTCTTTGATGAGAACATGTTAATCAATGATATCACTTTAGACTCATTTTGCCCCATATCCAAGGAGCCTGATTATAAAAAGTGTGCCGTTAAAGTTGAAAAGGTATAACAAATGAAAAAACGACTCGGTATCATATCTTTATTCGTTCTGCTCTTCTTAGCATTTATTCTGGTTTGGAACTTTAGCTATCAAACGGGAAGAGAAGAGGCTTATGTTCCCATTGAGAATATAACCTCGATATCTTTAATTCCTTCCGAAACGGGTGTATTTGAACGCTCAGAATACGCTTTCGATTATGTTAATATGCCTGTTGATGAAAATCACCAGAGATCCTTAGAGACATACTATGATAATCGGGCTTTTCATGGCGCACCACCAAGCATCCCTCATTTTGTTGAAGATGAAAGAAATATGGGTGGTAAGGCTTGTTTGAAATGTCATGAACATGGGGGCTTTGTGGAGAAATTTCAGGCTTACTCGCCGGTAACACCGCATCCTGAAATGGTGAATTGCAGACAATGTCATGTACCACAGCAGACCAATAGTTTGTTTAAAGGCACGAATTTTCATAAGGTTGATGCGCCGGAAGTTGGCGTTAATAATGCCCTTCAGGGGAGTCCTCCGGTGGTACCACATCAAATTCAAATGCATGAAAATTGCCTATCCTGTCATGCGGGACCAAGTGCTCCCAAAGAAATCAGAGTGACACATCCCGAACGCGTGAATTGTAGACAATGCCATGTCTCAAATAATAAGGAGATGACAGATATTGGTGTATTTAAAAGAACGAATCAAGATGAAGCATATTAGACCCATTATGAAGCGACTGGCCTATGTCTCACTTATACTAGTTGTGTTTTTTTCCTGTAAACACGAGGAAGAATACCATGATATTATGGATAAGATTGAATCTGAAAGTGCAAACTATGATGGGGTTTCCGTATCATCTGAAGCATTTTTGGATGATATCAAGACGGTCAAAATATATGAAGATGGTCATGCTTTCTTAATTCCTGAGCGTAAGAGTCAGATAAAATCTTATAACTGTACCGAGTGTCATGTCAAGCCAATAGGTGAGCTTGAAAAAGATGGTTCGGCTAAAAAAGCCCATTGGGATATAGACATCAATCACGCCAATAGTAAGACGATGAACTGTGCGACATGCCATAATACTGACAGCATGGATGATTTAACGAGTTTAACAGGACAACAAATAGATTTTAATAAAAGTTATAACCTGTGCAGCCAGTGCCATACCAAACAATTTGAAGATTGGAAGGGCGGTGCGCACGGAAAACGTATCGGTGGTTGGGCACCACCCAGGGTATCTATGACCTGTGTAAATTGTCATAACCCACATGATCCGCATATCGCGTCAAAATGGCCGGCAAGATTTAATACGCAAAAGGTCATAGAAAGAGAGTAATTGAATACCATTTATGGTTTTAATAATAGTTAAGGTATGAGTAGTAAAAACAAAACATGGTTTTCGTTAAACCTGGGAAGGAAAGAAAAAGAATCTTCCAAATCATGCGGTTGCGGAAAGACTTCGGGAGGTTGCGGATCGTCGTCAAATTCGCAGCATATAAGTAACGAAGATTTTGATGAGGCCGTTATTGCTGCTATCGGTGATGAAAGGCAAAAAGATGGTTTCGATCAGGTTTTTGATGTGAAAATGGACCGCCGTACAGCCTTTAAAAAATTAACGGCAAGTTTGGCTATTGGTGCTGGAGCGGTAAGCACTTCGTGCAGTATGCTTTCCGGAGACGAGAGTAAAGAAAAAGCACAGATCGATTGGGAAGAACAATTTAAAGGAAACTATAAATTGATGACCGATGACGAAAAAAATGCTACGGTTAACAGACTGGTTCGTTCCTACCAGTTAAGAACAGGAAAAAACCTGAATATGTCCTCAAAAAATGCCGAGGATAACGTCTTATTCGGTTATGCCTTTAATATTTCGAAATGCCAGGGTTATATGGATTGCGTGAGTGCCTGTGTTGAAGAGAATAATCAGGATAGAAGTTCCCAAATGCAATACATTCGTATTCATGAAATGAAGGATGGTAAGGGCTTTAATTTCAACGAAGCAGACGATAATTACTACCATGAAGTTCCAGCTGAAGGTCATTTTTACATGGGTACGCAGTGCTTTCATTGTGATAATCCACCTTGTGTTGATGTGTGCCCTGTCCAAGCCACCTGGCGAGAAGATGATGGTCTTGTGGTTGTAGATTACGACTGGTGTGTAGGCTGCCGCTATTGTATGGCGGCCTGTCCTTATGATGGGAGACGCTTCAATTGGAGTAAGCCTGAAGTTCCGGAAGCGGACATTAATAAAAATCAGCATTACTTGGGAAATCGCATGCGCAAGAAAGGTGTTATGGAAAAATGTACGTTTTGTGTACAGCGATCCAGAGCGGGTAAAAACCCGGCATGCGTTGAAGCTTGTCCTACCGGTGCGCGTATTTTCGGAAATTTATTAGACCCCAACAGTACGATCAGATGGGTGTTGGAGAACAAAAAAGTATTTAGACTGAAGGAAGATTTGGGAACAGAACCCAAATTCTGGTATTTTATGGATTGATAAACATGCAGTAAATGAGACGATTAAAAGTGTTTAAAAGTTTAGTAATGGATAGTTTAGATACCATTACACACGGTTCAAAAAGATACCATATATGGATGGCGGCCTTGACGTTTATTATGCTGGTAGGCATGTATTGTTATACCATTCAGTTGGATCAGGGCCTCAGTGTAACAGGAATGACTGATAGAGTGAGTTGGGGATTATACATTTCTAACTTCACATTTTTAGTTGGGGTAGCCGCTGCCGCCGTTATGCTGGTATTACCGACCTATATATTAAAAGACATAGATTTTAAGCAAGCGGTTCTCATCGGTGAAGGATTAGCTGTTGCGGCATTGATCATGTGTTTGGCCTTTGTCATTGCTGATATGGGCGGACCATCAGTTTTATGGCATATGATTCCCGGGATAGGAGTTTTTAATTTTCCCAGCTCGATGTTAACCTGGGATGTCCTCGTGCTTAATGGTTATCTATTCATTAATATCACCATTCCGTTTTACATTCTTTTCAGACATTATCAGGGCAAGGAAGCGAAATCGAACGTATACATTCCAGGGGCATTTTTATCTGTGTTTTGGGCGGTTGGTATTCATTTGGTTACTGCATTCTTATACCAGGGGCTACAGGCACGACCATTTTGGAACAATGCCTTATTAGGCCCTCGGTTTTTGGCATCTGCATTTGCGGCAGGACCTGCATTGATTATTCTGGTTTTGGCCATAATAAGAACCTACACGGCTTTTAAAGTAGAAGATAAGACCATCAAAAAAATTGCCATGGTTGTCACTGTAGCTGCTCAAATTAATTTGATTATGCTGGTTTCTGAATTATTCAAAGAGTTTTATGCCCCGACACATCATAGTGAAAGTGCCTATTACTTATTCTTTGGATTACATGGAAAAGATGCACTGCTACCCTGGATATGGACGGCCATTCCTCTAAACGTTCTGGCAACCGTTCTACTAACGTTTCATAAACTAAGAAATAACTTTAAAGTCTTGTTCTTTTCATGTTTTATATTGTTTATCGCCATTTGGATTGAAAAGGGATTCGGACTTATTGTGCCCGGATTTATTCCCGGACCTTATGGTAAAATCGCAGAGTATCTGCCCACCAAAATAGAAGTTGGTGTAACCCTTGGTATATGGGCACTCGGTGCTTTTGTGTTTACCATACTCGCCAAAACAGCTATTGGTATTGAGTTAGGTAAACTTCGATATAAGAAGAAAAAGTAAACTTTTTTTAAAGAAAATTCAATCTATGATATTTGTTAGTTTTTGAAATTTTAATTGATAGTATTTTTACAAGGCCTAACAATTTTAGTTATATTAGAGGTGATTTTTAATAAGTCTTACCTTACATAAAATACAACCATGTGAATGTTAAGAAAAATATACTACCAGATAAAAGATCGCGATGGCGACCCGTCGCGGTTTTTTTAATCGCTGCGATGACCGGTTTGGGGTTTTTTATGGCGAAGGAAGCGGAAGTCATCTCTTATATGTCGGACAAGCCTCAGGCCTGCGTTAACTGCCACGTAATGACCCCGGTTTATAATAGCTGGATGCACAGTTCCCACAGGGAATGGGCGAATTGTAATGATTGTCATGTCCCCCATAATAACATATTCAACAAGTATTATTTTAAAGCTAAAGATGGCTTGTTTCATGCTTCGATATTTACGTTAAGAGCAGAACCCGAGGTGATGTTTATGCGTGAAGAATCTGAAGAAGTGGTGCAGAATAACTGTATCCGCTGCCACGTTCAGCAAGTTACCCAAACCAAATATGATGGGTATATAGCAGATCATTCAAAAAACAGAACAGAACGAAAATGTTGGAGTTGTCATCAGGAAGTTCCTCATGGTACTGTTCATGGGATATCAACGATAAAGAATAACATAGCTCCGATACCAACTGATACCGAAGAGACAGTTATTCCCGAATGGTTACAAAAAGAAATAGACGATCAATAAAATTAAATCAAGATGAAAAATAAAGTATTATTCATTGTTACAGCGATAGTAGTGTTTTTACTAGGATTATTAGCTTCAAGTATTTTAAACCGAAAAAATGAGGCCAAATACAAGTATGTACCTCAGGTAGAAATATCTGAAAATGAACCTAGAAATGCTGAGTGGGGGAAAAATTTTCCGGCAGAATATCAATCATTTTTACAAACTACAGATACCTCGTTTGTATCCTTGCAGGGCGGTTCAGCTATGCGCGATATGTTACATGAAGATACACGATTAGTTGTTCTTTTTGCGGGTTATGGATTTGCCAAAGACTATAATCAGGGTAGAGGACATCAATATGCTATTGAAGATCTGACCAATACGTTAAGAACCGGAGCACCCAAAGGAAAAGGTGATGGCCCCATGCCTGCCACATGTTGGACTTGTAAAAGTCCGGATGTACCGCGTTTAATGAATGAGAAAGGTGTCGCAGAATTTTACAAGGGCAAATGGGCCGATAAAGGAGAAGAAGTGGTTAATCCCATAGGGTGTGCCGATTGTCATGATTCTAAAACTATGAAACTTACCATATCCAGACCGGCATTGGTAGAGGCTTTTCAAGCGATGGGTAAAGATATCAATAACGCGACCCATCAGGAAATGCGATCACTCGTATGTGCACAATGCCATGTAGAATATTATTTCGATAAAAATTTGCCGGGCAAAGAGGGGATTCCTTATTTAAAGTTTCCTTGGAAAAATGGTATGTCTTTCGAAGCTATGGAAAAATACTATGATGATTTGGAATTTAAAGATTGGACACACAAATTAAGTCGTGCACCCATGTTAAAAGCACAGCATCCCGGTTATGAAACTTACTTGACCGGAGTGCATGCGGATAGAGGTGTTTCTTGTGCCGATTGCCATATGCCTTATAAGAGTGAAGGTGGTCAGAAATTCACAGATCACCATATTCAGTCTCCTTTAAATAATGTGGCCAATGCATGTCAGGTATGCCATAGAGAAGATTCAGATAAATTAAAGAGAAACGTTTTTGAGCGTCAGCAAAAATCTACAGAGAGCAGACTAAAGCTTGAAGATGCTCTGGTGAGAATGCATGTAGAAGCCAAAAAATGCTGGGATTTAGGTGCTACCGAAGACCAAATGAAAGCTATATTGACCGATATTCGTCATGCCCAATGGCGCTGGGATTATTCTGCGGCTGCTCATGGTGCGTCTTTCCATTCGCCGGTAGAAACGGCCAGAGTGATTAGTAGCGGTTTGGATAAAGCCATTGAAGGACGGGTGAAAATAGCCCGTTTATTGGCTGAACTCGGACATAATAAACCTGTGGAAATGCCCGATATTTCTACCAAAGAAAAAGCGCAAATCTATATTGGCCTGGATCCAGAAAAAATGAAACAGGATAAAGAAACATTTAAGAAAACATTGGTGCCTGAATGGTTAGAAGCAGCAAAAGAGCGTGAATCCAAATATGATACTGAACAGGTTTCAATGAACAATAAGTGATTTTTCCCAGTGTTTATTTCGTATTGAAAAGATAGCTTTTAACGATAAAATGATCTTAAAAGCTATCTTCTTCTTTTAAAAACATATCCATGCAAAGACTATATAAAATTTTATCATCCTCAAGCTTAGCCTTGTTGCTATTACTTGTTTTTGCAGTTGCCATGGCAGTGGCCACATTTATAGAAAACGATTTTGGTACAGCCACCGCCTGGGTCGCTATTTATGATTCCTGGTGGTTTGAACTTGTTTTATTCGGGCTGGTGATTTCATTTATTGCTAATATTTTTAAATATAATCTGTTCCGTAAGGAAAAAAGGGCCATTCTGTTGTTTCATATCGCATTTATTGTCATCGTTTTGGGGTCGGCCATAACGCGATACACCTCTTATAGCGGCATCATGCGTATTCGTGAAGGTGCATCATCAAACATTGTTATATCTGATACCAATTTTTTATCAGTAACCATAACCGATGGAACGCATTCAAAAACCATAAAAAAGGAATTATCCTTTTCACCAATTAGCGATAATGATTTTGAATTGGAAACGATATTTCAAGATCAAACCGTTAAGGTTTCGTATCATAACTTTATTGCCGATGCTGAAGCCGAAGTCATTGAAGCCGAAGATGGCGAACCCCTTTTAGAAATGGTGGTCACGGAAGGGAATGGCAGGAATACCATATACCTTAAGAAGGGAGAAATCCAAAGCATAGGAACACATCAGCATGAAGTTGGTTTCGATTCAAATAAAGAAGGCATCATCAATATAAGTGAGACCAATGGGGCATTCAGTATACAGGCACCATACGACTTGGATTTTTTCATCATGTCCTCTCAGCAAGCCGGAAAAGTGTCTAAAGATAGTATTCAGGGGATAACGCTTCGGACATTATATAGAGCCGGAGACTTTTCTTTTGTTCCGTTAAGATATTATAAAAAGGGGAAGTTTCAGCTAAAAAGTGCTTCGGAAAAACTAAAAGATAATGATAAAACCAAGGATGATGCATTAATCACCAACGTTCGTATTAATGATGTTGAAAAAAAGGTGAACATACTCTACAGACGGGGGTTTTTGCCAACACATCATGATATTGAAATAGAAGGACTAAAAGTGATATTATCTTATGGCGCAGCAGCCATTAAAACCCCGTTCTCAATTCAGCTAAATGATTTTCAGCTGGAACGATACCCCGGGTCTTCAAGTCCGTCGGCCTATGCCAGCGAAGTCACCGTTTTAGATCATGAGGACAAAATGCCCTTCAGAATATTTATGAATAATGTTTTGGATTATAAAGGCTTCCGTTTTTTTCAAGCCAGTTACGACACCGATGAACAAGGTACGGTGCTCTCTGTCAATCATGATCGCTTAGGAACTTACGTGACATACTTAGGGTATTTTTTAATGACTCTAGGCATGTTTTTTACCTTTTTCGGAAAGGCATCTCGTTTTAGGCTGATCAATTCAAAATTAAAGCAGCTCAAGAAAGACCAGTTGGCTGCGATATTTGTTCTGTTTTTTGGAATATCAGGAGCCTTTGGGCAACAAACAGATTCCTTAACTGTTGCTGTTGAAAAGGCATTGACAAATTTTCAGGTAGATCAAGGTCATTCCGATTTTTTTGGGAGACTACTGGTTCAGGATTTAGACGGACGTATTAAACCAATAAACACTTTAGCCTCCGAATTTTTAAGGAAGATTTCCAGAACATCAAAATTTAAGTACCCATTAAAGGATCAGGATATTTTGTTAGATGCAAATCAGACCTTTTTGGCCATGCATATGTTACCCCAATTATGGCAGCATGTACCTTTTATAAAAGTAGATTTTGAAAAGGTTAAATCTCTTTTCGATACGATTCCCAAAGGGAAAAACGGACTTATAACGTTTGGGAACCTTTTGGACGAACAAGGGAATTATTTACTAACCAGCCCTGTGGAGGAGGCCAATAAAAATAAGCCCTCTGAACGGAATGAATTTGATAAGGAAGTTCTAAAAATTGATGAGCGTTTTAATGTATTATATAATGTATTAGCCGGAAACTATTTAAAGATTTTCCCAAACAAGAACGATAAAAACGATACCTGGTTTAGCTATACCCACCATTTTGAGGATTTTCCTGAAGAGGATGCTAGGTTCACCAAGAGCATCATTCCATCATACTTTAAAGATTTGGTTGTCAAGGACTATAAAAGTGCTCATGAGAAATTGGCATACATCAAAAAGTATCAGGATGTTTTGGCTGCAGAGATCATTCCAACATCACAGCGCATAGAGGCCGAGATATGGTACAATAAAGCAAATGTAAACTTTTGGTTATTTCAAGTGTTTTTTACGTTGGGCTTTGTACTACTGGTTCTTGCTATAGCTCGTATGTTTTCGAAACAAAAATGGTTGACTGTTTTAAACGACATGCTTATTGTTTTAACCTTAGTCTTCTTTTTATGTTTTACGGGAAATATTCTTTTACGCTGGTATATTGCACAGCATGCGCCTTGGAGTAATGGTTACGAAATGCTCATATTTGTGGCCTGGGTGTTGGTGTTAAGTGGCTTAATTTCCTTCAGAAAATCAGATTTCGCTCTGCCTTTGTCGACCTTGTTTTCGGGGGCATTATTGTTTGTTAGTTACCTCGATTGGTTGAATCCCGAAATCACCAATTTAATGCCGGTATTAAAGTCTTACTGGCTTAAAATTCATGTGGCCACGATCGTTAGTAGTTATGCGCCATTGGCATTATCCGCAGTTTTGGGGCTCATGGCTTTGATATTGATCATTTTTAAAACGCCTAAAACTAAAGTAGTTATCGATGTTAAAATAAAGGAACTCACGTATATCAATGAAATAGCCATGACAATAGGATTGTTTGTATTGGCCATCGGGACTTTTTTAGGGGGTGTTTGGGCTAATGAATCCTGGGGGCGCTACTGGGCATGGGATCCCAAAGAAACCTGGGCACTGATAAGCATCATTGTATACGCTATTGTTTTGCACTTGCGTTTTGTTCCCAAACTGAATACTATCTATGTGCTCAATGTAGCCAGTATGTTCGCCTTTTGGTCTATTATAATGACCTCTTTTGGGGTTAACTATTACCTCTCCGGATTGCATAGCTATGCTGCAGGTGATCCGCTCCCAATTCCAAATTTCGTATATGTTTTAGCCGCACTTATGGTGATCGTGGCGATTATAGCCGGTATTAGATTTAAAAAAAAGAGTCTGTCCCAATGAAGTGATGTAAGTCTATTTAAAACGTAAATATGAAGGCAATATATTAAAAAATAATATGAGATTTGTCATAATATACACCGTATTGCGGTTTTATATTTGTATTCATAAACCTTCAAAATTAAACCAATGAAAAAACAATATGTAGCTTTAGTTCTCGTGCTGTTATCCTTTCAATTTATACAAGCACAATTTACATTAGATGGCGAATTCAGGCCAAGAACAGAATATCGACATGGTTTCGGAAGCATTATTCCTGATGCCCTGGATGCGGGATATGGTATTTCTACCAGAATACGATTAAATGCAGGTTATCAAGTGGATGCTTATACCTTCTATGTGAGTTTTCAGGACGTTTTAGTATGGGGAGAAAATCGTCAGATTTTACCTTACGATCAAAATAACTCCTTTGCAGTTTTTCAGGCCTGGGCAGAAATTAACTTAGGAGAGGGATGGTCTACCAAATTGGGGCGTCAGGTGATTTCTTATGACGATCAGCGTATCATGGGCGGTTTAGACTGGGCGCAACAAGGTCGTAATCATGATGCCGGGTTATTGAAATATAAAAAAGAAAAGTTTATGCTTGATGTTGGCTTGGCGTTTAATCAGGATTATTCCCATCCTACGGGCTTTGTCTCCACAGGAACAGGTTATAATACTACCGGATTCTTTTCTTATAAAACCATGCAATATCTATATTTAAAGCAGGCCTGGGAGAACTTTACAGGAAGTTTATTATTACTTAATAATGGATTCCAGGAATTTGATGATAGTGATAACCCTGATGGAACAAGTGCATTACAAACCTTTGGTACCCATTTAGATTATAATAAAGGTGCTTTTGGGATCGCCGCCAATGCCTTTATTCAAACCGGAAAGCGACAGAATGAAATTGATGTAAAGGGCGCGTATTTATTTGGACTTGATTTAAGCTATAAAGCATCAGATAAGGTTAAACTAGGCTTAGGACTGGAAATTATTAGTGGTAATGATGCCGGAGCAGGTGAAACCGGAGCGTTCTTCCCGTTATACGGAACCAATCATAAATTCAACGGGTTAATGGATTATTTTTATGTTGGTAATCACGCCAACTCCGTGGGACTCTTCGATGTGCATGCCAGTGCAAACTTTAAATTCGATAACACCTCCAGCCTGATGGTTAAGGTCTTAAACTTTAGCGGAGAGCAGGATTTACCTAGCGGTGAAAAATCTCTAGGAACCGAATTGGATTTAGTCTATTCCAAAGCATTTAAAAGCTATGGGATAAAACTTGGCTATTCTCATATGTTTGCCAGCGATGGGATGTATGAACTAAAAGGTGTTACAGAATCCAATGCCGCCGATATGCAAAATTGGGCCTGGGCTATGCTTGTGATTAAACCTAAGTTTTTGAATAAGGCTGACTGAGAGGTCAACTTGCATAAGCCTCGTATTATCCCAATTAAACAGGAATTTAATAATATCTGAATTTTAGATCTGACATCTTTTTGGAAGAACTTATGTAGATTAATACTACGGTTACCCTGAAATTTTAACACTTCAATATATCATTTTAGAAGCATAATTTCTTACACTTAGGCGTCAGTTATTATGCCTTCATCGAATATGTTTACCTATATTAAGTTATATCATTAATCTTTCTCAATTTTGTTTGTACAATCAAAAAATGATCATTAATTCCTATTTTTTTTAATAAGACCATTTATGAAAGCTGTATGTCTTGCTCTATTATTTTTGACTCACTTAGTTGCTGCTCAAAATGTCATCTTTAATGATTCTAATTTTAAGAATGCACTTCTAAATCATTCACCGGTAATTGATTCAAATGGTGATGGCGAGATTCAGTTAATCGAAGCAGAAGGATATGAACAAATTCTTACAGTTTCGTTTAAAAATATTTCTGATTTAAAAGGTATTGAAGCCTTTATCAATATTAGTGAGTTGCATTGTAGAAATAACAACTTAAGAACCATAGATTTATCGTCAAATACAGTTTTGCGTAGATTAGACGTTTCTTACAACTCATTATCGGAGCTTGATATCGATAAAAATGTTGATTTGGAATATCTTGCTTTTTCTCAGAATAATTTAACCAATTTAAACCTGGATCAGAACCTCAAGCTGGAAACGATTAATGGAAACAACAACAGGCTGTCTTCGCTTGATATATCTAAAAATGTTTCATTAAGATATCTGAGAGTTCAAGATAACAGAATAATATCACTCGATTTAAATAACAATCCAAAGTTGTTACAGCTTTCTCTCTACAACAATTTTCTCCAGGAGATAGATATCTCTAATTGTCCAAATATAAATACGTTTCTAGCCGGATCATTTCAATTAAAAAATGTAAATGCTAAAAATGGGAACAACACCAATTTTACAATATTTAATATTCTAACATCCTCAACAAATCTGAAGTCCGTTTGTGTCGATGATGTGACCTACGCTACAAATAATTTTATTAGCGTACCAAGCGGGACTTATTTTACCAATACCTTTTGCAGTAGGAGCGATTGCTCCGCATATTCTATTGGGTACTCCAGTAGTTTCGAAGATGCACCCATTCCACATGTTAATTTATGTTGGGCCAAATTTCCAGAATCTGATTCATCATGGAGCTATGTTAAATCAACGGAAAATGGTCATTCGGGAAATAGCGCGATCAATATGAGATCTACTCCAAGCTCCCCGGCTTATTTAATTTCGCCAAGACTTGTTGGTTTTGGTTCTGATAAAAGAATTTCGTTTTGGATACAATCATTTCCAAAATCAAGTTTAGAAATAGGAACCATGTCCAACCCATCTGATAAGAACACATTTGTAAGTTATCGTGAAATTAAGAGTAAGGACTCGGAAGGAAATAAATGGAGAAAATATAGCATTGATTTTGCAGAATATTCCGGATCTGACAATGTGATCGCGTTCAAGCTATCGGGATATGCTATTCTGACCCTTGACGATTTTCAATATGAAAATTCGCCAAGCTGTATGGAAGCCGTTGATCTAATTAGTAATATTAGTTTCTCTGCGGAGACCATATTGGACTGGACAGATTATGGCGGGGCATCCAACTGGGACCTTGAATACGGGGAAGTTGGGTTTGTCCAAGGCAGTGGCACTAGCGTCAATGTAAATTCAAAGCCATTTGTATTGACGAATTTGAATCCCTCAACGGAATATGAGTTTATTGTTAAGTCAAATTGCTCGGTCGGTGACGAAAGTGGCTGGTCTAAGAAGGGTGTTTTTACAACTATTTGTGAAGCAAAAGACCCCGGTTTTAATTATGCTTTTGAGGACGAGAATATCAGAGCATTTTATGACTGTTGGCGTGTTTTTGCGAATACATCGAGAATTTTGGGTGGTAACAAACCGAGTTCCACTCAATGTTTAGGAATCACTTCTAATAGGGATCCTCATATTATTGTTACACCGGAATTGGTAGACTTAAATTCCTCCAAGCGCCTTAAACTCTGGGTGAATAACTATGATGGGGATTCAGGAATAACTATTGGAACCGTTGCAGATCCAAATGATGAATCGACATTTTCGGCTTACCGCACTATTGATGCATCGCAATTGCCAGTAGACGAGTGGAAAAAGATAATTGTTAATTTTGATACTTATTTCGGAGTGGATAGGTTTATTGCTATTAAACAAGAAGCTCCCGATTCAGGTTCACGTATTTATATAGATGATATTACTTTTCAGGAAATTCCTTCTTGTTTGGAACCAACAAATTTGAAGATCGCGACCATTACTGATACTGAAATTGGTTTGGAATGGACGGAACAAGCATCGGCCCAAAATTGGGATATTGAATATGGAATTACAGGGTTTAATTTAGGTGAAGGGACACGTATTTCAACGAGTTCTGTAAACCGTGCCATTATAGGTTTAACACCCGATATTCGATATGATATTTATGTGAGATCCGTATGCGGGAATAATGACGAAAGTGAATGGGTTGGAATCTATCAGGTTAATACAACTTGTGGTCCGATGATGCTGGATTATAAACAGAATTTTGATTTGTCAAATCCAATGCCAAATTGTTGGAGTACTTTGCCCTTAAATTACGGAGGGATCGAGGCGTACGATTCTGAAAAATACGGGGATGAAGGCTTTTCCTTGAAAATGAACTGCTCTCAATACACACCAGAAATATATTTGATTTCACCTGAGTTTACAGATTTAGGCGTGAGTAATAATAGAATCAAATTCTGGCTTTATTCTAGATACAGTAACTCCGATTTGATTATAGGAACTATGTCTGACCCATTGAACGAGAATTCATTTGAGCCTATTGAAACCATCGTTGGTACGGAAATGTCGCAAAGACAGTGGGATCCCGTAACAGTTAATTTGGATAGTTACACCGGATCAAACAAATATATCGCTTTCAAACAAGTTTTGAAGGATTACGAAAGTTATACCTATGATGTCTTGTATATCGATAGGTTTGAATATAGTGCGATGCCATCTTGTAAAGTTCCGACAGAATTTGAAATTGCTGAAATGACTGATGGAGACGTAACTTTAAGATGGCAAGAAAACAATAATGCTTCCGAATGGGAGATTGAATACGGATTGGAGGGGTTTTGGCAAGGAGAGGGGACACTAATTTCAACAACATCCAACCTTCACGTAATTGATGGGTTATTGCTCGATACAGAATATGATTTTTATGTGAGATCCAAATGTGGAAACTCAAATTATAGTGATTGGTCTTCTAAGTTAAAATTAGACACCAGTTGCGGTAATTCTATGCTTACGGGTTATGCTTATAATTTCGATGATGCTTCCATTGACGTTTGTTGGACAGCTTATGAATATCCTGCACCTAGCAATTATACTAACTTTTATATGTCAAGCTATATTCATCGGGGAGATTCCGGCTATTCAGCACGATTAACAGCTACATCGATCTCTATTGATGTTGGAACGATTATGGTTTCACCAATGTTAAGCGATTTATCCTCTGATAAAAAAATCACGTTTTGGCAGCACAGCAACTCAGGAGGGCTTACCGTCGGGACAATGAGTAACCCCAATGACTATAGAACGTTTCATCCTCTTTTAACCATAGAGCGCAACGAGGTGACCTCTAATTGGGAAGAAAAAACAGTTTATTTGAGAGATTACAATGGTCATGATAAATATATTGCATTCAGACAGAAAAGAATTAGTTATTCCACGGGAGAGCAAAGTTACATCGACGATTTTAGTTACTTGCAATCTATAAACTGTACTGATTTAACGAATTTTAATGTATCTGAGGTCTCTGAAACTGAGGCCACTTTATCCTGGGAGTCGACTGGCCCGGAATCTGAATGGGAGATAAACTACAGAATTGAAGGGGCACCAGACGATAAATCTATAAGTATTTTCACTTCAGATAAAAATTACGTCCTTGATAATTTAGATGGAAATTCCACTTACGAAATAAAAGTGAGAGCCATTTGTGATGTTGGTTTGTTTTCACATTGGGCATCACAAGTTATTAGCACACCTTGTGATCTCGGAGAAGATAATTTTAGTGAATCTTTTGAGTATGAAGGTGAGCTGGATCTTTGTTGGTCAAAGATTATATTAAACGGCAACAACCTGACAAGGGTTAGATCCTTGGAGAGCTTTGGGTCCGGTGAGTACCCAATACTTCCGGCGTTCGGAAACAGGTTTATGACACTGAATCATAGTTACGATTCATCAAGTTTGATTGCAGATATCCTATTGGTGTCTAAGGAAATTTCAGATATAGATAATAATAAACGGTTAAAAATCAGTCTGATCTCAAGACAAGGGAATGCTAAAAGTGGCTATTATAACCGATCAAGTATTCAGGTTGGTACAATTTCTGACCCCTCAGACCCATCTACGTTTAATCTGATTCAAACAATAGCACCAGAAGAAATGAGTGAGATGAAGTTTGATAAAAAGCCTGGAACAGATTGGAAAGAACATACCATTTATTTTGATGATTACGTGGGTTCAGATCGTTATATTGCCATAAAACATGGCGATGAATATTATGGAAGTCAGTTTTTTATAGATGATTTCGTTTATGAAAACATTCCTGAATGTACCGAGCCTTTATACCCCGAAGTTCTTTACGAATATTATGACGCTGTAGACGTCACCTGGGAGGTTCATAAAAATTCTTCTCCTCAATCCTGGCAAGTACAATATGGATCATCCGGATTTGAAATTGGAACAGGTACCACTGTTGAGGCCATGTCCAGTACCTTTAAAATTGAAAATTTACAGGATAATACGGACTACGATTTTTATGTGCGTTCGTATTGTGGTAATTTTTATAGTGAATGGTCCGTTAAGCAGGAATTTACAACAAAGTGCTCTGGTTTTGAAGTTGGGTATTTTGAAAATTTCGATTCACAAGAGTCCGGGTTTGTAGCTAGTTGTTGGACGGGACTTCGACCTGTAAATACAAATAAACCTTATTGGGACGGGATATTAAACAACGTTTCGGTTGTTGATAGTGCTCCTCCTAATAGTTATCCAACGCATTCAGGAACAAATGTTGTAAGATTATATAATGCAGTCAATCATCCGGATAATGATGCTGTTTCAGATAAGATTGTGTTGGTGTCTCCCAGACTCATTGGACTTGATAATTATAAGAAGATTTCGTTTTGGATGTATCCCGAGAGAAATGTTTATGCTAATCCTACCGAGATCATTATAGGTACTTTATCAGATCCGGACGATTACACGACGTTCACACCTTATCATATCATATTAAATGCAGGGGATGCGGAAAATACCTGGGCTAAATATGAGATCAATTTTTCAGACTATGCCCTTACGGATGAATATATTGGAATTAAACAAGCTTCAATTAACGATGTACAAGTTATTTTGATTGACGATTTCGAATATACCGAAAACGGTTGTGTAACGCCAACGGATCTTCAAGCTCATCAGTCAAGTCCCGGTGAAGTCACCTTGTCCTGGCAGGATAATAATACGCAGGGCGCACCGGAAAATTGGGAAATAGAATATGGATTAAAGGGTTTCGAACCTGGATCTGGTACCTTGGTGACGGCGAATTCAAATCCTTTTGTATTATCTAATTTAAATAATTTTGAAAACTACGACTATTACGTCCGAGCCTATTGTAACAGTGCTGATGGATTTAGTAATTGGGGTACGCCTTATTCTTTTACAGTTACCTGTGCCCAGACTGCTCCGTTTTACGAAAATTTTGATGCTTTAGATGCCTCATATCAATTTGATCCTAATGGTATTCCTAATTTTTGTTGGATAAGATCTAATCGTTTCGTTACGGGAATATTGGATACCGAAAGTTTTCATTCGAGATCTCATTCTCTGCCCAATGCCGCTTATGTTAACCAGAATATAAAGGACACTAGAAACTTGTCAGGCTATCTGGCGTCACCATTTCTCTCGGATTTTGATAACACAAAGATTGTTAAACTGTGGCTTAGAAATGAGGATAATGCTAGGATATATAGAAAAAGTGGCGTTATAATAGGTACGATGTCTAACCCATTGGATAGAACTACTTTTGTTCCTTTTAAACGTATTGAAGCTAGTGAAATTCCTCTTTTCGGCAAAGAGTTTCTGATCGATTTTTCCGGTTATACAGGAACCGATAAGCACATTGCTATTGTGCACGATGAGTTATACGATTTATCTAGAGTTTATATAGATGATTTCTACTATAAAGAAATGCCTTCATGTTTGGAACCTATTAATATTAAATCAAATAATATAACAGATAATAGTGTAACGGTTTCCTGGGAAAATTATGGAATATCAAGTAGCTTTGAAGTAGAATATGGATTGGAAGGTTTTACTCATGGTTCGGGAACCATTATTAGCACACAGAATGAAAATACCGATATTCAGGAGTTGGATACTGAAACATCATACGAATATTATATAAGATCCGTTTGCGGAAATGGAACATATAGTGAATGGATTGGTCCACATAAAGTGGTTACAACGTGTACATTTAAAAGTTTGCCGTGGGTAGAAAATTTTGATAAAATGAGTACTTATGGCCCGAGCATTTTACCAGAATGTTTTAACGGTGTACCCCAATGGGTTTCGAGCAATACGAATCTTAGTCCCTATCAGGTTGGCGAGAACGACACCCACTATTTGTATTTGATTTATGATGAACATCGCAATAAAAATTCCCTAATTACACCAGCGTTCAAACTCGAAGCAGGTACAACATACGACTTGGAGTTTAAAATACGAAAAGAAGCCGGAGATTATTCTGCACAAAGTGTAAATATAAGAACAGGTATGGGAAATACGCATGACATCATGGTTACGCACTTAAATTATTTCTCAGATTTTAATTTCGGGTTTTATGAGTATTATCCCATAAAAACGACTTTCACACCAGTTGTTTCCGGAACCTATTCCTTTGGATTATATTTTAGGTTTTCGTCCCCAATAAGTACAATTTCAGTGGATTCCTTTAGTTTGAGTACGGCCTATGAAAATCAGATTGAGATAACTGAAAGTACACCTCTGGTTCTCGATTTTGAGAATGGTTTAGACGAAGGAGTAATTTTGGAAAAAACAGAATTTACCGTTAATGAAATAATTACCGATCAAGATGTCTCTGGCAAGGTTGTTAATATGAGATTAAAAAATACTTTAGATTACTGGGTTAATTCTGGTGATAACATCGAGAAATGGGTTAAGAATCAAAATGGTATTAATAAAATAGATTTCGAAATAAATGCATCGGATTTAGATGAATTATTTTTGAGTTTTGATTTAAAACAGACGTATTTCAAAAAACCTGAAGAATCAATTTTTCGAGTAATCGTAAACGGACAAATAGTTTTGGATAATGTTTACCCAGAATTGCGAGATGAATTTAAGACTTCCGAATTAGAAAACAAATTCAGGAAGACCGAGTATAAAACTTATGAATTGGATTTATCCGGTTTTACAGGAGGTAATATAAGAGTATCTCTTCAGCAATTAGGAAGGTATCTTAGTGAAACTAACGGTTTTTCGGATGAAGTATTTTTGGATAATTTATCTTTTAATTCTGGTGGAATACTAGGCGCTCTAGAAGCTTCTTTTTCTAATTTAAGGCTGTATCCAAATCCAACCAATGATGTATTGCATATTGCTAATATTATACCTGTTGATAGTGTAGATATTATTAACATATTCGGGCAAAAAGTATATAGCAGGAAGTTTAATAAAAAGAAAATGGAAATCAATTTTTCTAATTTGCCATCATCCGTTTACTTTGTTACCCTGTACGCAAATGGCCTAGAAAAAACATATAAAGTTGTAAAGGACTAGAGAATGTTAGTTGTATATCAATTGTGTCACTTATGAAGTGAACAAGGCTTTTTAAGACAATATTTCCTAGGTTTAAGCAGAAAAAAAGAAACAAGATGCTTAAAAAAGTCTTTGGAAGTGCCGTTTTTGGCGTGGAAGCTACCACAATTACCGTAGAAGTGAATGTAGACTCTGGTGTCGGGTATTACCTTGTGGGTTTACCCGATAATGCCATTAAAGAAAGTAATTATCGTATAGCCGCCGCCTTACTGAACAACGGTTATAAAATTCCCGGGAAGAAGATTACGATCAATATGGCACCCGCAGATTTGCGCAAAGAGGGGTCTTCCTATGATCTCACATTAGCTATGGGAATTCTTGCAGCGTCGAATCAGATACAAGCGGACCATTTAGAACAGTATTTAATTATGGGAGAACTTTCTCTGGATGGAAGCTTGCAACCCATCCGAGGCGCTTTACCTATTGCTGTTAAAGCCAAAGAAGAAGGGTTTAAAGGCTTTATTTTACCAAGTCAGAATGCTAAAGAAGCCGCTATTGTTGACGATCTGGAAGTTTATGGCGTGGACACGATAAGGCAAGTTATTAATTTTTTTGATCAGGGAGAAGCACTGGAGCAAACTATTATAAACACCCGGGAAGAGTTTTATAAAAACCTGGAGTTTCCGGAATTCGATTTTTCCGATGTTAAAGGTCAGGAAAGCATCAAGCGCTGTATGGAAATTGCCGCGGCCGGAGGTCATAATATTATCCTTATTGGTCCGCCGGGAGCCGGAAAAACCATGCTGGCGAAACGCTTACCTTCTATTTTACCACCTATGACCTTGCATGAAGCTTTAGAAACTACTAAAATTCATTCTGTGGTCGGGCGTATTAAGGAATCCGGACTTATGGCAGAACGCCCGTTTCGGAGTCCGCATCATACCATTTCAAATGTGGCTTTGGTAGGCGGGGGGAGTTACCCACAACCGGGCGAAATTTCGTTGTCGCATAATGGTGTACTGTTTTTAGATGAGCTTCCCGAGTTTAAACGTGAGGTATTAGAAGTGATGCGTCAACCTTTGGAAGATAGAGAAGTAACGATCTCACGTGCTAAATTTACAGTAACTTATCCGTCATCCTTTATGCTGGTAGCCAGCATGAATCCCAGTCCGGGAGGTTATTTTAACGACCCCAATGCACCGGTGACTTCGAGTCCTGCGGAAATGCAACGGTATTTGGGTAAGGTTTCCGGACCTTTACTCGACCGGATTGATATTCATATTGAAGTCACTCCCGTGCCTTTTGATAAACTATCAGATGATAGAAAAGGGGAGTCTTCGGTTGAAATAAGAACGCGCGTTACCCAAGCCAGAGAACTTCAAACCAAACGTTTTTCAGATTCCGATACTGTACATTATAACGCACAAATGAATACCAAACAAATCAGAGCCTATTGTAAGTTGGATAAGGACTCGAAAGCACTTTTAAAAAACGCGATGGAACGTTTGAATTTATCTGCCCGTGCTTATGATAGAATTTTAAAGGTTTCTCGCACTATTGCGGATCTAGAAGGTGTTGAAGCTATCAATGGGTCTCATATTAGTGAAGCGATTCAGTATCGGAGTTTGGATCGTGAGGGGTGGTTGGGGTGACAATCTCAGGATTAATTAAATTATTCAAGATAAGGCGTACTCAAGACAATCTGTGAAGTAAGAAAAAACATATCCTCTGGAAAAAAGGTAATTTAACGAAAAGTAAAGGTTTACCATCTAAAATAATGTACTTTTATTACCTCTTAAAAGTAGCTGATTATAAATAGTTTTACGCACTAGATAATTTTTGTTACTTAAAACAATTATTACGTTTTTTAAATGGCTAGTCAACCTACAACGAAATACTATATCACGTTATTCGTTACTCTTTTTATTTTAGTTGTGGATGTGAATGTTTTTGCACAATCAGGAACTATTCCTTTTATAACCACTTGGAAAACAGATAACCCAGGGACTTCTAATAATAATCAAATTACGATACCTACTCAAGGAGGAGGATATAACTATACCGTTGATTGGGGAGATGGTACAGCACCTACCGTTGAAACAGGAAACGCTACGCATACCTACGCCACTCCAAATGTTTATACCGTTAGTATTACAGGTGATTTTCCCCGAATAGCTTTTGCTAATCTAGGTGATAAAGATAAATTATTAACCATTGAGCAATGGGGGGATCATCCATGGACAAGTATGAATGGGGCGTTTTTTGGCTGCTCGAATTTACAAGGGAATTTTACAGATAGTCCTGATTTATCCAATGTTACTGATATGTCTAACATGTTTAGAAATGCATCAGTGTTCAATCATGATATAAGCTTATGGGATGTCGCTGTGGTTGAGAACATGACCGGTTTATTTTTTGGAGCTTCTTCATTTAATAAAGACATCGGAAATTGGAATGTCAGTAAGGTTACAGATATGTCAGACATATTTCGGGGAGCGACAGTGTTTAACCAGAATATTGGCAATTGGGATGTCAGTGCCGTTATTAATATGAGGGATATGTTTTTTGATGCGATTAATTTCAACCAGGATATTGGTGGTTGGGATGTGAGTAATGTATCAATTATGGCCGAATTGTTTAGGAATGCTTCTGCCTTCAATCAGGATATTGGAAGCTGGGACGTTAGCAAGGTAATGACCATGCAAGGGATGTTTATAAATTCTATTTTTAATCAAGACATTAGCGGTTGGAATGTTAGTAGTGTTGCCGATATGGGAAGTATGTTTAGCGGCACCACTGTGTTTAATCAAAATATAGGAACCTGGAACGTTAGTAATGTTATGGAAATGAGTGATATGTTTTCAAGTTCCGTATTTAATCAAAATATAGGGAATTGGAATGTCGGCAATGTTACCAGAATGCAAGGGATGTTTTATCGGGCTTCTGTATTTAATCAGGATATTGGAAGTTGGGATGTTAGCAAGGTTACTAACATGTCTTCAATGTTTAGTGGAGCAATTAGTTTTGATCAAAACCTTGAAAGCTGGGATGTTCAAAATGTTATTTATATGTCCAACATGTTCCAGGATGTTACATTGTCCATAACGAACTATGATGCGTTGCTCATAGGTTGGAACATGTTAAATTTAATGCCGAATACTAATTTTCATGGTGGGAATAGTGAATATTGTGTTGGCGAAGTGGCAAGAACAAACATGATTACCGGAGATAATTGGACCATTACAGACGGTGGGGTAGCATTAAAACCAACTATTAATGATTTAACTGATCAAAATGTGTCAGGTAGTTTTGTTTTACCAGTAATTACCGGTTTAAACTTAACCAATGCAGCCTACTATGCAGGGGCAAACGGAACGGGAACCAAATATAACGTCGGGGACATTATTAATTATTCGGATTTCACACTTTACCCTGCAACAATTTATATTTATGACGAAACCAGTGCAGGATGTGGTTCTGAAGAAAGTTTCGAACTTACCATAACTCAAGATGTTACGTCATTTATAACAACTTGGAAAACAGATAATCCGGGAACTTCAAACAATAACCAAATTACCATTCCTACTCAGGGAGGAGGTTATAATTATACCGTCGATTGGGGAGATGGTAATATTTCCGCTGAAACCGGAGATGCGACCCATACCTATGCCGCTCCGGGAATTTATGCGGTAAGTATTACCGGAACATTTCCCCAAATTGTGTTTAATAATATGGGAGATAAAGATAAAATATTGACTATTGAGCAATGGGGAGATAATCAATGGGTGTCTATGGGTTTTGCTTTTAATGGTTGTAGCAATCTACAAGGGAATTTTACGGATAGGCCTGATTTATCCAATGTTTCCGATATGAGTTTTATGTTTTATGATGCGAGTTCATTTAACTATGATATAAGTGATTGGGATGTAAGCAATATTACAAACATGCAGACAATGTTTAATGCCGCTACTTCTTTTAATCAAGATATCGGTAACTGGGATGTAAGTAATGTTACCAATATGATGGATATGTTTGGTGCTGCTAGTTCATTTAACCAAGATATAGGTAATTGGGATGTGAGTAGTGTTACATCTATGGGAAGTATGTTTGCTGGAGCTAGTTCATTTAACCAAGATATAGGTGGTTGGGATGTGAGTAATGTTACCAATATGCAAGCTCTGTTTAATCTAGCTAGTTCATTTAATCAAGATATAAGTAATTGGAATGTTGGTAATGTTACCAATATGTTAGGAATGTTCATGAGGGCTAGTTCATTTAATCAAGATATAGCTAATTGGAATGTTGGTAATGTTACCAATATGCAATGGATGTTTTTAAGAGCTAGTTCATTTAATCAAGATATAGGTAATTGGGATGTAGGTAATGTTCTAAATGCAATAAACATGTTTGAAGGAGTTACACTTTCTACGGTAAATTATGACGCGTTATTAATTGGATGGGATGCCCAAAACTTAAACCCAAATGTTTCTTTCCATGGCGGAAACAGCAAATATTGCGCCGGAGCTTCAGCAAGAGCAAATATGATGAGTAGTGATACTTGGAGTATTATAGATGGAGGCATTGCAGCACCATCGATAAATGATCTTACAGACCAAAATGTTTCCGGAAGTTTTACTTTACCCGCAATTACAGGAGTGGATCTTGTGGGTAATGAAATGTATTATACCGGCGCAAATGGAACGGGAACCTCATATAATGTTGGTGATATTATTAATTTTTCCGATTTTCCGGGCTATCCGGTCACACTCTATATTTATGGAGGGACGAACGCTAGTTGTAGCTCAGAGCAGAACTTTGAATTGGCAATAACGTCAGTGCCCACTTGTACCACTTTAACATTACCATTAAATGGAGCAACCGATGTTCAGGTTGGAACTGATTTATCATGGAACGCGGTTACCAATGCTACAGGCTATAAGCTAACGGTTAGTACAGTTCTCGGGAATGCAGATATACTAGATTCAAGAGATGTAGGGAATGTGTTGAATTTCGATCTACCATTGGATCTCTCTGAGAATACTATCATTTATGTGACCATCACTCCCTATAACGCAGATGGGGATGCTGTATCATGTATGGAGGAAAGTTTTACTACCGAAAACATCATCATGCTACCTTCATGTACCACCTTATCATCACCCATAGCCGGAGCAACCGATGTTCAGGTTGGAACTGATTTGGTGTGGAACTCTGCTACAGATGCAACGGGCTACAAGCTAACCGTAGGCACAAATCCCGGAGGTACCGATATATTAAATGCATTTGATGTAGGCAATGTTTTGAGCTATAATTTACCATCAGATTTACCTGAAAACACTTCTATTTATATTCATATTACTCCTTATAATTCAGATGGTGATGCTGTAGGGTGTACTGAAGAAGTTTTTACTACCGAAAACATCATCATGCTACCTTCATGTACCACCTTATCGTCACCCTTATCAGGAGCAAGCTCCGTGCAAATCGAAACAGATTTGACGTGGAACGCTGCTACAGATGCAACAGGCTACAAGCTAACTGTAGGCACAAGTTCCGGAGGTGCCAATATATTATTAAATGCACTTGATGTAGGCAATGTATTGAGCTATAATTTACCATCAGATTTACCTGAAAACACTTTTATTTATGTGAGTATTACACCTTATAATTCAGATGGCGATGCTGTAGGGTGTACCGAAGAAGTTTTTACTACTGAAGGTTTAGTTTCGTTACCGTCGTGCACTGCATTATCGTCGCCCTTAGCGGGAGCAACCGATGTACAGGTCGGTACAGATTTGATGTGGAACTCTGCTACAGATGCAACGGGCTACAAGCTAACCGTAGGCACAAGTCCCGGAGGTACCGATATATTAAATGCATTGGACGTTGGTAATGTCTTGAGCTATAATTTGCCATCAGATTTACCTGAAAACACTTCTATTTATGTGAGTGTCATACCCTATAATTTGGATGGTGATACCCTGGCATGTACAGAAGAAACTTTTACCACGGAAACAATTGTTGTTAATGCAACCGATCTGCCTCCTCGTTTTTTTACACCAAATAATGATGGTGAAAATGACTATTGGATCGTTCCAAATTCATCAGATCAGGTATCACGTGTTTTAATTTACAATCGCTATGGGAAGTTATTAAAGCAAATCGTGAATATTTCTCAAGGTTGGGATGGTACATTTAATAGTAAGCCTATGGAGAATGATGACTACTGGTATTTAATAAGCTACAGGGACGGTTCGATGTTAAAAGGGCATTTTAGTTTGATTCGATAAAATTGTGGATGCAATACCTACGCGATACGAGTGCCTATGGTATTTTTAGAACGAAATCGATATCTATAGGAGTATGGCCATATCACATTAAAACCCCAACATAAATGCCTAAAATAGTAAAATAGAAACTGCAATTGTTAAGAAATCATAAACCAAAAAAAACTTTTCTTTATAAGTGTTAAGCCTGTGTTATTTAAAAATTGAATTCGCAAAACAGATTAATAGCCAATTCATGAGTAGATTTTACTCATAATATAATTTTTTCTAAAAATTTAAATTAGTAAACCGCGGTTCAGGGTTAAAAAAAACATAACATTGTTAACTTTAGGTTTACGTTAAATAACAAATTTAATAAAGCTTTCATAATCTCAAATTGTTTACAAATAGTAAAATATTGGCTTGATTTGCCCTGTAAATTTTAATCATTGTAAACAATTTATTTAAATGAAAACTAAACTACTATTATTAATGGTATTGAGTTTTGGGTTGGCAAGTACCTCCTTGGCTCAAAATGGGACGTTAGTAGGTCATGTAAACGACGGGGAATTTCCTTTACTGGGAGCTACCGTTATGATTACGAACACCACTAAAGGAACTACAACAGATTTTGACGGCAACTTCGTTTTGGAAGATGTTGAACGTGGAGACATTTCAATATCGATATCCTATGTAGGATATACCACCGAAGTGATCACATTAACATTAACCGATGGCGAAAAGAAAGACATGGGTACCATCTTTCTAAAACCTGATTTGGAAGCTTTAGGTGAAGTGGTGGTTACTGCACTCGGTATTAAGCGTGAGACCAAAAAACTTGGATATTCTGTACAGGAAGTGAAAGGTGATGAACTTTCAAAAGCCAAAGAAACAAATGTGGTGAACTCTTTATCTGGTAAGTTTTCCGGGGTTCAGGTTACTGGTGGAAATTCCGGTGTAGGTTCAACCTCTGTAATTAGTATTCGTGGGGAAGGCTCCTTAATTCCGGGTCAGAATTCGCCATTATTTGTCGTTGATGGTATTCCTATTAGTAATAGTAGTGTGAGTAATCGCTCTGAAGGAAATCTGGAAACCGATTTCGGAAATGGCGCTCAGGACATCAACCCGGATGATATCGAATCGATGTCCGTTTTAAAAGGCCCCAATGCAACCGCACTTTATGGATCTCGTGGAGCGAATGGCGTGATTTTAATAACGACCAAAACCGGAAAGCGATCACAAGGCTTAGGGATTTCATTTACCAATAATACCACCTTCGAATCGGTTCTACGTTTACCGCAATGGCAAGATGAGTACGGGCAAGGTGCCAACAACGATTTTGCCTTCGGAAATGGTGGTTTCGAATCCAATGTGAATACAGGAACCAATGACGGTGTTGATGAAAGCTGGGGCCCACGATTAGACGGGCAACTGATTACGCAACACGATAGTCCAACCTCGGCCGGATTCAGAGCTGGTGATACCGCTTTACGACCAAGAGATGCTAACGGAAACTTTACCGATACCGTGACCGCAACCCCATGGATTACACAACCTAATAATATTGAAGATTTCTTTAGAACCGGAACGACTGTAAGTAACAATTTGTCCATTACAGGATACAATGAGAATGGTAATTTTAGAGTGTCTTTAACCGATCTTCAAAGTGAGGGCATATTACCAAATACCGATTACAACAGAAGAACATACAACTTAAGTGGAAGCTATAACCTAAAAAAATGGCTAAAAGTGTCCTCATCTTTAAGTTATATCAATAGTTTTTCAGATAACAGACCCAATAATTCCTATGGTACAGAGAACATCATGTATTTATGGGTGTGGTTCGGGCGCCATATTGATATGAACTCTTTAAGAGACTATTGGCAACCTGGGTTAGAAGGTGTTCAGCAATACAACTACAATTATAACTGGCATGATAACCCGTATTTTACCATGTATGAAAATACGAATGCTTTTGATAAAAACCGTTTGATTGGAAATGTAAGAGCCGATATCAACATCAATGATAACTTGTCCTTGATGCTACGAACAGGTATTGATTATTCAGATGAATTAAGAACCGGAAAACGTGCTTTTAGTACCCAGCGTTTTACCAGAGGACAGTACCGGGAAGACAACGTATACTTTAAAGAACAAAACACCGATTTCTTGTTGGCATATAATAAAGACCTTGATGACGATTTCACCTTAGGAGCCTCTTTGGGAGGGAACCTGAGAACGGTGGAAAACCGCTATAAGAGAATCAGCGCAAACTCGTTGTCGGTGCCGGGTGTATATAATTTTGAAAATGCCAATGAGCCGCTGTCGAATAACCAATATAACGATGAAAAAGAAGTTCAAAGTTTATATGCTTTCGCAAACATCGCTTATAAAGATTACCTGTTCCTGGATGTGACCGGGCGTAATGACTGGTCCAGTACATTACCGGCGGAGAACAACTCCTATTTTTACCCTTCCGTAGGTATTAGTGCCATACTTTCGGATGTGTTTGAAATGCCTGAAGCCGTATCTTTTGCCAAGCTAAGAGCAGGATGGGCTCAGGTAGGTAACGATACCGATCCTTATAATATTACATCCACTTATGCCTTTAGAGAAGCTTTTAATGGGGTGCCAAGAGTATCGGCATTTAGCGTGCTTAAAAATGCGAATCTAAAACCTGAAAAAACCAATTCTATTGAGGTGGGAGCCGATTTAAGATTATTCGGAAACAGAGTCGGGTTAGATGTGGCGGTGTACAAGTCTAACGTAAGAAACCAGATCCTGACGTTACCGGTATCGCAGACTTCAGGACTTGAAGCCAGGATTATCAATGCCGGAGAAGTAGAGAATAAAGGTATCGAGGTGACACTGAATCTTAAGCCTGTTAAAACCGACAATTTTAGCTGGACCATCAATACCAACTTTACATCGAATAGAGGAGAAGTAAAGGAACTGATCGACGGTTTGGATACGTATCAGATCGCTGAAAACAATGGTGTTCAAATATTGGCTAAAGTTGGGGAACGCGTTGGTGATATGTATGGTACGGGTTTTGAAATGGTTGATGGACAAATCCTATACGAAAACGGTTTACCTGTAAGAAGTAATGAGTTAGTGAAATTAGGAAACTATAACCCTGATTTTATGGTAGGTTTTCAGAATATTTTCAAATATAAAAATTTCGATCTAAGTGTGCTTTTCGATTGGAGACAAGGCGGAGAAATGCACTCCAGAACAGTCGCTATTGGAGGAACTACAGGAATGTTAGATTTTACCACGAGAGGCAGAGAAAGTGGTATTGTTGGTGATGGCGTGATGTCTGATGGTAACGGTGGTTTTGTTCCTAATACAGTGAATGTTTCAGCCTCTTCATACTTCGCTTCAACATATAGCAGAGGTAACGAAGCCGTGCCCATATTTGATGCGACTTATGTGAAATTGCGAGAAGTGCGATTGGCCTATCATATTCCAAAGCGCATTATAGGAAAAACATTTATTCAGAACGCCAGTGTATCTCTTGTCGGAAGAAATTTAGCCCTTTGGACAGAAAACGATCATGTCGATCCGGAAACTTTCTCTTTCGATGGAGGAACCATCGTTCAAGGATTAGAGGATATGGCAACACCTAGTGCTAGAAGCTACGGGTTTAGTGTGAATTTACAATTTTAATAGTCAAAATAAGATATAAAACAGATGAAATCTTTTAAATTATTTATAATAGGAATCACGACAACCGTAACATTGCAAAGTTGTACCAGTGATTTTGAAGAGATCAATACCGACCCGAATACACCGGTTACGGTAACGCCCGACTTGTTATTATCGTCGGTAACTTCCGATGTACCCAATGCTATGGTTAACATCGGTTGGCAGCAAGGAAACCTTGTAGCCCAATTGGCGGCTAAAAATAACTTCGTAGACCAGGATGTATATCAATGGGGAACTAATCGTGGTTGGTCTGAATTTTACGAAACCTTAGCTGAAGTTGAGGATATATTAGCCATAAGTAGAGATACGGATACCAAGAATACCTCTTATGAAGCCGTGGCACTGATTATTAAGTCTTTAGTCTATGCCAATTTAACCGATATGTATAATGCGGTGCCTTATACCAACGCATTTAAAGGCAAAACAGAGGATAATTTTACACCGAGTTACGACAGCCAGGAGGTGGTTTATCAGGGTGTACTATCAGACCTTGAAATGGCGGTTCAGTTGTTAGGTCAGAATGAACCTTTACGTGGTGGCGACCTGATCTACAATGGTGACCTCACTAAATGGAGAAAACTGGCCAATTCGTTACGATTACGTTATTTATTAAGAACTTCGAAGCGAAATGATGTGTCTTCACAGATGCAAGCCATCGTTAGTGGGGGAGACATCTTTATGAGTAATGATGATAACGCTGTACTGACTTATCAAGGGAATTCCAACACAGATTCCTGGTTCTTAAGTACTTCGAGAATTGGAAGTTTTGATGAGTTCAGTTTAACGAATACCGTTTTCAATTATATGAATCCGTTGAACGATCCACGATTAGAAGCCTGGTACGATCGTCATCCGGATTCTGGTGAATTTGGACCTATGCCAAACGGATTAAACCAGGATAATGCCCGGGTATTCGATAGTAACAATGACGTATCCCGATTTGACCTGGATTTGTTCTGGAGATCGAAAACCGATGTGGAAGCCCCATTAATGAAATACGCCGAATTGCAGTTCATTCTTGCTGAAGCGCATCAAAGAGGTTTTATTTCCACAGGAGATGCCGCGACCTATTACGAAAATGGTGTTCGTTCTACCATGGCCTATTGGGGAATTACCCAAGCCGATATCGATACTTATATAGCTCAGGTAGGTGTGACTTACAACGGCACCATGGAGCAAATAATGGAACAAAAACGTTTAGCCAACTTGTTGGTAGGTATGGAAACCTGGTTCGACTTTAGAAGAACAGGGTTACCAACTATTACACCGGGTCCTGATAACGTTAATAATGACCAGGTACCGGTAAGATATCTATACCCGGGAAGCGAGCAATCATTAAACAAAGCCAATTACGATGCTGCCGTATCTGCCATTGGTGGTGATAATATCAATGCCAAAGGCTGGTGGGAAACCGGAACCAGATACTAATGCGCTTCGCAAAAAGCGATATGACGATAAAATCAATTAATACTATATTTAAAAACCATAGGGTTCATAATCCTATGGTTTTCTGATACTATAAACACCTATTTCGATGTATTTAAAACTGAAAAACAATTTTAGCATGACTCTGTTACTGGTTATGTTTGCGCTGGCCTGCAAGCAACCACAACCTACCAAAACGAAATCGGAAACCTCCGTTGTCGACAATTCCGAAAAAGTAATACTTATTACTTTAGATGGCTTAAGATGGCAGGAGGTATTTGCAGGTATCGATTCTTTATTACTTTATAATGATACGTATACCAAAGGTCAGGATCATTTAGAATCTGTTTTTGGGGATTCGAGTGCTACCGAACGTCGTGAAAAATTGATGCCGTTTATGTGGACGACCATAGCCGAATCAGGTTTTATTTTCGGAAACCGAAATCTGGGCTCTAAAGTTAACTTGACCAACTCACATTGGTTTTCATACCCCGGATATAACGAAATCCTTTCTGGAAATGCAGATGACGTTCGTATAGACTCTAACGATAAAATAAACAACCCGAATAAAACCATTTTAGAGTTAGCCCATAAACAGGCTTATAAAGGGCGAGTGGCTGCCTTTGGAAGCTGGGATCGGTTTAAATATATTGTCAATGAAGAACGCAGTGGTGTTCCGGTAAATGATGGTTATAACCCGGCACCGGGTGATGATATTTCGGATGCCGAACGCCAGCTCAATCATTTGCAAACGCAGGCGGTTAAAATCTGGGGTTCGGTAAGACAGGATGTTTTTACGCATAACTATGCTTTGGAATATATAAAACGTAAACGGCCCAAGCTTGTTTATATCTCCTATGGTGAAACCGATGATTTTGCTCATGATGGAGATTATACACACTATATCCTATCAGCAAGGAATACCACGCTATGATTAAAGAACTTTGGGATTATTGCCAATCTGATGATTTCTATAAAGGTAAAACCACCATTCTAATTACGACCGATCATGGTCGTGGTACAGAACCTTTGGAAACCTGGCAACATCATAATAATACCATTGATGATTGTGATCAGGTATGGATGGCTGGATTGGGAAGTCAGATCAAAGCTTTAGGAGAATCTAAAGAAGACCACCAGTTATATAGCAATCAAATTGCGGCCACCGTAGGAAAACTGCTGGATATTAATACGGAAGGTGTGAAGATGGGGGCACCTATGGATGTGGTATTAAAATAAATTCTACTGTCCCTTCAATATTCCGGTATTGAAGGGATGGCTTTATTCTGCTTCGGAAAGCCACTCCGACAATCCATTCAATTCTGCACTTGGATAAGAGACCAGAATGATTTTAGAAAGCCAGTATATCATGCTTTGCATTTGTTCGCTTTTATAATGCCTTTGTTCCAATTGAGATAATAACTGAATCCCTTCTAATAAAGATTCTTGCATATAAAGGAGTTCGTTGAGGTCTGAAATAGGGATTCTGATATAGCTTTGGCTGGTACTATTATCTGTTTGAATGGTTTGTAGGTGTTTGGATTTGAATTCTTTGGGTTTCATATTTTTGCTATTGAATTTTATGAAACTAAATTAGACCAATGGAATTAGAATTCTCCACACATATATGTGGTGTTTTATTATATTTGTTTTACTAAAACTTAGGGTTGTTTCCCTTTTGACGCGAGATTGCATTCCATTCCAAAAAATTTCCTAAAACATAAAACCAAATCAATAGGGGTTTCTTACTTTTATAACGACATATAATAAAAGAACAACTAATCAAATCAACAAGATCAATGAAGCCCGTCTTAAGTATTGTATTGGTGTTAGCCCTTTTAGGTTGTAACACATCCAAAAAGAAGCAAGAGCCCGTAATTAGTAAACCCATCGACATCGCCAAAACTCCTGTACTTAATTTAGAGCAGGCCCATGCTTTGGCAGAATTGCCCTTGCATTGTATCAATACGGAATACCCCAATAAGTTATCCCAAACTTTGGGTGGAGATGAAGACCTAAAATCGCCGAAAGTCTTACATCCCGCTTTTTATGGTTGTTTCGACTGGCACTCCTCGGTACATGGGCATTGGAGTTTAGTACGCCTGTTAAAATCTTTCCCGAATCTTGATGATGCCGAGGGCATCAAACAAAAGTTACTACATAATATCTCCAAAGAAAAGATTGAAGCTGAGGTCGCTTATTTTCATAGAAAACACAACAAATCCTATGAGCGTACTTACGGCTGGGCTTGGTTACTAAAACTGGCAGAAGAACTTCATACCTGGGATGATGATACGGCCAGAACACTAGAGGCTAACCTACAACCCTTAACCGATCTCATAGTTCAAAAATATATCGCATTCCTGCCGAAATTAAATTATCCACAGCGCGTGGGAACGCATACCAATACCGCATTCGGACTGTCTTTTGCATACGATTATGCAAAAACTCTAAATAGCTCATCCCTAAAATCCGTTATAGAACAAAGAGCCAAGGACTTTTATATGAACGATAAAGTTTGCCCGATAAGCTGGGAACCCAGTGGTAGCGATTTTTTATCACCATGTCTGGAAGAAGCTGCCTTAATGAAACGGGTATTACCATTAGCGGAATATAAAATCTGGTTGCAAGAATTTCTGCCACAGCTTAGCGACACAAGCTTTAATATTGAAACCGGGAAGGTTTCCGATAGAAACGACGGGCATCTGGTACATTTAGACGGGGTCAATTTCTCTAGAGCCTGGAGTTTAAATAAGATTGCTGAAGATCTCCCGGAATATGCGCATCTTAGTAATGTGGCCAATCATCATATCAACTATTCCTTACCCAGTATTTTTGGAGATAGCTACGAAGGCGGGCATTGGTTAGGAAGCTTCGCTATCTATGCATTAAATTCCGTTTCGGAATGATCAGGAATTGGTTAAAAAATATCGGCCCGGGGCCTTTAGTGGCGGCCGCTTTTATTGGTCCGGGAACGGTCACCTTATGCACATTGGCAGGAGTTGGCTTTGGCTATGCCTTACTCTGGGCGATGTTATTATCCATAATTGCCACGGTTGTACTTCAGGAAATGGCCGCACGTCTGGGGATTATTTCTCAAAAGGGACTATCTGAAATTATTCGTAGTGAAATTAAAAACCCGGTATTGAAGACTTTGGCGATCATACTAGTCTTATCAGCCATCGTTATTGGGAATGCGGCCTATGAAGCCGGAAACATTAGTGGTGGGGTTTTAGGGCTTGAGACGATTGTTGGAAATCCGAATATCACCATTGGTGCATTTAGCATTAATGCCTTAAGCATCATTATTGGTATTGTCGCATTCGTTTTACTGTTTATAGGCAACTATAAAGTATTGGAACGGGTATTGGTATCGCTGGTCATATTAATGAGCATCGCTTTTTTAATAACCGCGATCATTACAAAACCCGATATTTCTGAAATTATAAAAGGAGCGTTCATTCCAAAATTTCCAATGGACAGCATGTTAACCATTATCGGACTTATTGGAACCACGGTGGTGCCTTATAATCTGTTTTTACATGCGGCCCTAGTCAAAGAAAAATGGCAGGCTAAAGAAGACCTAAAATATGCGAGAAAGGATACGATCATTGCTGTAGTCTTGGGAGGTTTGGTGTCAATGTGTATTATCATTTCGGCGGCATCCATTCAAACACAAGATATTAATAATGCTGCCGATCTGGCTAAAGGCCTGGAGCCCTTATTCGGTAGTTTTGCTAAGTACTTTTTAGCCATTGGATTATTTGCAGCGGGAATCACCAGTGCCATCACAGCGCCACTCGCAGCCGCTTATGTGGCCAGTGGTTGCTTAGTCTGGAATGCCAATATGCAATCTAAAAAATTCAGGGCCGTTTGGATGTTTATTTTGGCTATTGGAGTCATATCATCCTCGTCCGGACTAAAATCCATAGAGATCATCCAATTTGCACAAGTGGCCAACGGGGTGCTATTACCCGTTATCGCCGGGTTTTTAATTTGGATTATGAATAAGTCAGCCATTTTAGGAACGTATAGCAATACCATAAAACAAAACATTTTTGGCTTTCTTATTTTAGGAATTAGTATCTTACTATCGGTAGCAACGTTAAATAAAGTATTTCATTTAAACCTGTTCTAGTGCGAGATCATAAGATTAATATCAATGTGGATATGGGTGAAGGCGTTGGTAATGAATCTGAATTAATGCCTTATATTTCAAGCTGTAATATTGCCTGTGGCGGACATGCAGGGGATATAGACACCATGCGTTCCATTATTAAATTGGCCAAGCAATATGATGTTAAAATTGGTGCACACCCTGCGTTTCCCGATAGGGAGAATTTTGGAAGAGTTCCTATAGAATTGCCCGCTATTGTGCTTTATAAGTCCATTAAAAAGCAAGTTAGAGATTTACTGGTCGTCCTCAAAGAAGAGCACGCCAGGTTATATCATATTAAACCGCACGGCGCATTGTATAATTTAGCTGCTATTGATCGAAAAATTGCCAACATTATTATTGAAGTTATAAAGAGCATGGCACTTCCCATTAAACTCTACGTACCTTATAATTCGGTAATTGCTGAAATTGCCAAAGAAAATAATATCGCTATAAAATATGAAGCGTTTGCAGATCGTAACTATAACGAAGATCTCACTCTGGTGTCCAGAAATAAGGACCATGCCTTGATAACGGATAGTGACATCTTATTCGACCACGTTTATAGAATGTATCACACTCAAAAGGTAAAAACCGTTACCGGTGTGGAAAAACATATTCATGCAGACACCTTTTGCGTTCATGGAGATAATACTGAAGCCGTTCATTTAATAAAAGATTTGAGTACCCGTTTGAAAGACAAAGGGGTGACTATCGCGTAATAATTGATGGCTTTTGATCTGACATACAAACCCTATGGTGAGCACGCCGTCTTAATTGAATGGCCTGCCATAATCAATAGAGATATATTGATGGATGTCCTATTTTTTAGGGATAATATAGTACATGATAATATTAAATCAATAATTAATATAACCTCTGGATACACTTCGTTATTAGTAAGTTATGATGAACTTAATTTTGATTTTAAAATTGCAGTAAAAGCACTTAAAACCATCCGTAATCAAAAGCACGAACCGATCAAATCTGTTTTCCATAAATGGCGCATTCCGGTATGTTACGATATGGCGTTTGGTGTCGATTTGGAAGTCATGGCATTGGAAAAAAACATGTCGGTAGATGATATTATCAAACGACATTCAGAAACTAGTTATACAGTATACTTCATTGGATTTTTACCGGGCTTCTTATACTTGGGTGGTTTAGATGAATCCCTTCATATACCAAGAAAAGAAACGCCCCGATTACAAATTGAAAAAGGAGCTGTAGCCATAGGCGGAAAGCAAACAGGTGTTTATCCCGGTGAAAGTCCAGGTGGATGGCATATTATTGGGAATACACCGATTTCCTTTTTTGATCCATCCAAAAGCAGCCCATGTTTCGCTAAACCCGGAGATACGGTTACCTTTTACCCCGTTTCTTTAAAAGCCCATCAAGATATAAAAACATTGGTAAAGGCTGGAGTGTACCAAATAGAAAGCGAGGTGATTGATGATTAAGGTGATCCATCCGGGCTTTTATTCGACCATTCAGGATTTGGGACGATTCGGTTACCAACAGTTTGGTGTTCCGTATTCGGGAGTTATGGATCGGTACGCCGCAACCTTATCCAATCAGTTATTAGGAAACACTAAGGCATCTGCTGTTATTGAAATGACGATGACCGGGGCTACTCTGGAATTTTTATGTGCAACAAATATCTGTATTTCCGGAGCGGATATGAGGCCACAGTTGAATGCCATTGAAATCCCTTTAAACAAAAGTATGGCAGTCCATGCAGGCGATATCCTGTCTTTTGGAACATTGAAATCCGGTTTTCGATGCTATTTAGCGGTTTCGGGTGGCATCAATACTAAAATGATCATGAATAGCCGAAGCATGTATAAGGGGGTAACCGATCGCTTTAGATTGGCTAAACCTGATGAGTTACTCATCCCAAATGCTTCGATATTCGATGCCCATGCTTCAGTAAGAACGCATTCCGACTATATGACATCCGAATATATTGAAGTCTATAAAGGTCCTGAATTCAATAAGCTTTCCGTTTCAGAAATTAAAAAACTAAAGTCCACAAGTTTTACGATTTCTAAAGATAACAGTAGAATGGCATACCAGTTGGAACAGCCTTTAAAAAATAGTTTGGAACCAATTATTACCTCACCCGTTATGCCCGGAACGGTACAGTTGACGCCTTCAGGAAGTCTTATTGTTTTAATGCGGGATTGTCAGACTACAGGAGGTTACCCGAGAATCCTTCAGCTAAAAGAAACTTCAATTAACAGTTTAGCTCAAAAGTTTACAGGGCAGAATATAGCGTTTAAGTTGGTAAATTATTAAGAAAATTTTATAATAAATAAGCGTAAGTATTGCATAGCTTTGCGACATACCCAAAAAACAAATCGATGTATAAATCTTTTTTTGCCATCACCATAATCACGCTGCTTCAAGGAGGATGCAAGCAACCAAAGGCTTTGGACGCTCAAACTATAGTGGATCGAGCTATCGCAGTTTCAGGCGGAGAGACCATTGAAAAAGCGAGCATAGCTTTCGATTTTAGAAATTGGCACTACAAGGCTATCCGCAATCATGGTGTATTTCAATTAGAACGACAGTTTAAAGATTCTCTGGATATCATTAGAGATGTTTTGTCCAATGACGGATTTCAAAGGTATAAAAACGACAGCCCTATTAAGGTAAGCGATACCATGGCTCCAAAGTATGCCAGATCTGTGAATTCTGTGCATTATTTTTCGGTATTACCATACGGATTAAACGATGCCGCCGTAAATAAAACCTATTTGAATGAAGTATCTATTAACGCGCAGCCGTATCATAAAATTAAAGTGACCTTTAACCAAAATGGGGGAGGTGACGATTTTGAAGATGTATTCACCTATTGGATAAATGCGAATACATTTAAAACAGATTATTTGGCGTATTCATATCTGGAAGATGATGGTGAGTTCGGATTGCGTTTCCGGGAAGCCTTTAACGAACGTTTTATAAATGGAATTCGCTTTGTAGACTACAATAATTTTAAACCAAAAGACCTTTCCGCGGCTTTGGAAAACTTAGATGTTTTGTTCGAAAATGATGGACTACAATTACTTTCAAAAATTGAACTGGAAAATATATCCGTCAATTGATAGTGAGTACCTGATCGCTAATTTTGCCGTTAATAATGGTTACGATGTATAAGTTACCATTGTTATGATCATCGATAAGTTTATATTTCTTTTTACCTAAAATAGCATTAACAAAATCCGGGGTGGTGTTGCTGTGACCGACGATCAATATAGTTTTTCCTTTATTTGAAACCATGAAATCCTGACCGTTTATTTTTCCAGGATGGTATAGTGTTAGCTTCAGGTTGTTGTTTGTTGCAGTTGGCAAAGCTGTTTCTTTGGTTCTGTTATAATTTGTGGAATAAACAGCATCGAACTTTATGTGTTTTAATATAGCACTCCATCGTTGAGCTCGTAATTTTCCCTCGGTTGTCAAATGCGGATCTCTATTGGTTTTGTCTGTTCTGTCTTTTTCAGCATGGCGCATAAAATAAAAAGTAGAGGTTGAAGACTCCTGTTCAATCTGTGAAAATGAGTTAGCTGTTAACAGGAATATGAATAGAACAATGAGATGCTTCATATATTTATGTTTTAGATTGATTTTTTCATAATTACCATGCCTCTTAATTCCGGATGAATCCGCTCGAAATTCAAACGTAAGGTATCGATAAGCTGATAACCTTCTTTTTCGTAAAACCTAAGGGCCTGAGATTGCGTATCCATGGCTTTCAACCAAAGTATGCTATTTCCTCTGTGCCTAGCCTGCTCGGTTAGCCAACCGAAAAGCTGCTTTGCTATGCCTTTACCCTGAGCAGTCCTGCTAAGATAAATTCTGTGTATAAAAGTAGCAATTTTTTTATCCGATACGTGAATACTCGTGTTATATATTAAACGGAGAATACCAATACGCTCGGAATTATAAAAAACAAAGTAGTAAACAGCGTTCTTTTCTCTTAACTCGGCGTCCAGATTTTCCTTTGAAAAACAATGCTCCAGATACCAGTTACAATCTTCATTAATCCAAAGATGCTTGTATTCGGGTGGGTAAATCTGATGCATTATCCTCATTAACTCATTTTGATCATCGCCGGTAATTGCCTTTAATTGTATTTTGGAAGAAACGGAGATCATAAAAATTAAACCAATGCTAAGGCTATTTCGATCATATCTCCGAATGTGGTTTCCCTTTCGGCACTACTGGTGCGCTCTCCGGTAACCAAAGAGTCTGAAATGGTGAGTATCGTCAAGGCTTTAACATCGTGTTTTGCGGCTATGGTATATAACCCTGCAGTTTCCATATCTACACATAATACCCCGAATTTCGACCATTTTTTATAGGACTCAAAATCGTCGGCATAAAACTCATCTGAAGTAAATACATTTCCGGCTTTTAATGGAATATTTTTGATCTTCGCGGCGTTAACAGCTTTTTGAAACAATTCAAAATTTGCCGTAGGGGCATAGTCAGCACCACCAAATCGTAACTCGTTCACTCCGGAATTGGAAGACGCCGCCATGGCTAAGACAATATCCCTGATTTTCACATGTTCCTGATAAGACCCTGCACTTCCAACTCTAATGAGGTTTTTCACGCCATATTCAGTAATGAGCTCATGAGAGTAAATGGATATAGACGGTACACCCATACCGGTACCCATAACCGAAACGCTATGACCTTTATAAGTTCCGGTATAACCATACATATTCCTTACTTTATTAAAACAAAAAGGTTTCTCTAAAAAAGTTTCGGCAATCCATTTAGCACGTAAGGGGTCTCCAGGAAGTAGAATGGTCTCGGCAATGTCACCTTTTTTTGCTGCTATGTGTACACTCATTGATTTGGTATTAATAATTAGAATTTGAAGAGTTTCCGGTTACGATAGCAATACCCGATGATGTTCCCAACCGCTCTACGCCAAGATTAATATACGCTAATGCTGTTTTTGCATCTTTAATACCTCCGGAAGCCTTTATTTTAATGCTGCTATCCTTGGCAATACTCTGTATGAGCTTTATATCATGAATCGTTGCACCGCCACTGCCAAATCCTGTGGAGGTTTTAATAAAATCGGCACCGCTTTGTATGGCTAATTCACTTGCTTTAATAATTTCTAATTCTTCCAAATAGCAGGTTTCTAAAATAACTTTTAAAATAGCATTAGGCATACATTCTTTTACAGCTTCAATATCTTTCCAAACGCCATCAAAATCTTTCCCTTTAAGATATCCTATATTGATCACCATATCGATCTCGTCGGCACCATCATTTAATGCTGATTTTGCTTCAGCTACCTTTGCTTCTGTGGACATGGCACCTAGAGGAAATCCAATAACGGCACAAATTTTTACCTGACTATCAGTGAGTTGAGTTTTTGCCAGAGCCACATAGCTACTATTGACACAGACCGAAAAAAAGTTATACTGCTCAGCTTCTTTACAAAGTGAAATAATATCATTTGGTGTTGCTGTTGCTTTTAAAAGCGTATGGTCTATATAGGTATTAAGCAGTTTCATGGTCATGCTAAAGTTAAGGTTATTTTTTTTGATTTATCCTCGTTTTTTAAGGCTTTCTTTTTCGATTTGCAATATGCCAACAAAGTGAGTTTCTAAACAATGATTTTAATCAGTTTTTTAGGCTTTTTTCAGGCCTAAATTTGTAAAAATTTTAAATCAAAAAACATGAAAAAAACTATTTTTACCGCCGTATTGATGTGCTTGATATTAACCGGAGTTAATGCTCAAGACCAAGAATCAAATCCTTCTGATGACTTTAATAGGTGGCAGGTGCGTTTACGAGGTCTGGCCATTGTCCCAAACGAATCGGCAACCATACAAACCATTGGAGGCGACGTTGAGATTTCTAATGCCTTTATACCTGAATTGGATTTCACTTATTTTTTCACTAAGAATTTAGCAGCGGAATTGATATTGGGTACCGCAAAACATGATGTTAAAGCCATTTCAACGGCGGCCGGTGATATCGAGTTAGGTAGTATTTGGTTATTACCCCCAACCTTAACCCTGCAATACCACTTTGATGGTAAAACGGTACACCCTTACATTGGAGCCGGAGTCAATTATACGCTATTCTATAATGAAGATGCCGGGCCAACAGCAGATAGTGTTAGTTACGATAATAGCTTAGGATTTGATTTTCAACTAGGTTTTGATATCGATATTAATGACCAATGGTTTATAAATTTGGATGCTAAATATTTGCTATTAAATACAGATGTAACCGTAAATGCAACTTCGGCTTTAGGAGCAACAGTAGGTGCAGATGTAGATATTAATCCGTTTATTGCCGGTATCGGTATTGGAAGACGGTTTTAATGACCTGAATTAGTCGTTTAAAAAGTCATATGTTACCATATGACTTTTTTTTATAGACAAATTAATTTATATGATCCTCTACAGGGGTATTTATTTCGACAACATCGTCCTCTTTAACGGTCTTCATGTACTGTTTGAATATTTTGGAATTTCTTATGGCGCGTGTTTTACTTGCCAAATCTATACCGTATAAGATGCCAACGCGACTGGCACCAGATTCTAAATATCTCAAAGCCGTTTCGGTGTTTTCAATACCATCAAAAGCGACTATTTTGATATGACCCTTTACCGATTTGTTAATAATTTTTACGGTGGATAGGGTAGCGCCATTTCTGGCAAAACCACTTGAAGTTTTAATATACTCCACTTTAGCGTCCAAACAAATATCACAAATCCTTATGATCTCATTTTTACTTAATTCTGAAATTTCAATAATTACTTTTAAAGGCGTTTCTCCAATAGCAGCTTTCACTTCATTAATATCCTTTAATACGGATACGTAATTTTTACTTTTTAGTAAGCCAAGGTTGATGACCATTTCAATTTCGTCCGCGCCATCTATTAAAGCTTGTTTTGCTTCGAACACTTTAGATGCTGTTGTCATAGCTCCCAGGGGAAACCCAATTGGAGTACAAATCTTTACATCGGTATGACGCAGTAACTCCTTAGCCAAAGACACATAGTAACTGTTTAAATTTACAGCGTGGTACTTTTTTTTCTTAGCGGTTACGCACAATTCGATAATGTCTCGCTCTGTTGCAGACGGATGTAATAATGTATACTCTATATAATTAGAAATATTCATTGAAAATAGGTTTTAAATCGTTGTTTTAAGTAAAAACAAATAGTATTTTGTATTTGTTAGTTGTATAGATTAGGGGGTTATACGGGAATAAAAGTAAGAAATTAATACCTTTCTATAGCATTTTAACGAAGATTTAATTAACAACGTTTTGTTAGTAAGTTAGGTCGTTATCCGTGAATTATAGGTTTTAAGCTGATTAGTACGCTCTTCAAACGTTGTTGCGGTGACCGGATTGTATATGTTTTTAAACAATGTCATCAGGTCTTCAGAATGAAATTCTCGCTTTTGAGAGAGTAGATTAAAATGTACAAAACCGCACCATATTACCGCTTTTAAATGTGTTTTTTTATGATTATACATGCACATTTCAACATGTAGTTCACTATTGGTGTATCGTATGAGTTGAGACTCAATAACAACAGTCTCCATCAATAATGCCGGCTTTAAATAGCTAATTTGGTTGCTACTTGAGACCCAGCTCTTACCTAGTTTATTGGCCATGCTATAGACATCGATATTATAGTTTTTTATCAACTCGTCTTCACGATGATTCATAAAGTAATTAAAATAGCTACCATTATTTAAATGGTTAAATGGATCGCAATCCTGGAATCGGATTTTGGCCTTGCTGGATAGTTGTTTTGGTAGTTCGTTCATTGATTGTGATTTTAAAATATACCAATTGGTATATTATTGATTAAAAAATATATTATAATTTCAGTTCGTTATGAATCATTTGATCGATTTGGTCCATCGTGTCTTTCAAATAAAACGCATCATCCATGGTATAGGTCATAAATACGGCACCTTGAATCATGGTGTCTATACGTTTGGCCCACTGCATGGCATTGATATCGGAGGAGATTTCTCCAATCTCAATACCGCTTTCAATAATACTACATAGTTGATCTTGGATACGTTGTACCACATCCCTAACTTTTTTCAACAATATGGAGTTGCTATTATTCGCGTCAACACCAATATTAATAACCGGACAACCGCCAAGTCGTTTACTAAAAGGGTAGTAGTTTCTATAAAAATCGGTGATCAGGAACAGCTTCTGAAGGGGCGAATCGCTTTGCTCCAAATGTTGTGACAAAGGGTGCAATAAAGATTTTACAACATACTTAAAAGCACTAAAGGCCAATTCTTCTTTATTTTTAAAGTTACCATAAATGGCCCCTTTGGTTAGTCCGGTTGCTGAGGTGATATCACTCATGGTAGTAGCCGCGTAGCCATTTTTATTGAATATAGGAGCTACGGTCTTGATAATATATTGCGATGTAAGTTCCGATTTTGTTGTCATGACAGGACAAATATATATAAAATATACCGAATGGTATATTTTATATATAAAAAAAAAGCAACAATCATTTTAATAAAAAAAATCATGTTGCTTTTCAACTAACCAACCATCTAATAGACTTGTTTTATCTAGTTTTGTTACAAGAATTTATCTTTATTTTTAAAATTCTTCTGTGACTAAGTCCCCTTGATTTCTAAATACTAGTTTATCATCAAAAGCATCGAGCAAAACAATACTGTCTGTGGTTATTTTACCAGCGAGTATTTCCTTACTCAGTGCGTTCAATACTTCCTTTTGAATCACGCGCTTTACAGGTCTTGCTCCATATTCCGGGTTAAATCCTTTCTCAGCCAAATAGCTAATGGCCTCTGGAGTAGCATCGAAGGTAATGCCTTGTTCTGCTATCATTTTGGTAACACTTTTTAATTGTAACCCGACAATGTCAACAATATGAGTTTTACTTAGTGGTGTAAACATAATAGTGTCGTCAATACGATTTAAAAATTCGGGACGAACACTTTGTTTTAATAAGCTTAAAACGTCAACTTTCGCAGATTCCATAGCAGTATCCATATCTTTTGTAGCTTCAAAACGTTCTTGTATGATTTGGTTGCCAATATTGGAAGTCATAATTATAATCGTATTCTTAAAATCAGCGACACGCCCTTTGTTATCTGTTAAATGCCCTTCATCCAGGACTTGTAACAAGATATTAAAGGTATCGGGATGTGCTTTTTCAATTTCATCCAATAATACCACCGAGTAAGGTTTACGTCGAACCGCTTCTGTTAATTGTCCGCCTTCATCATAGCCTACATATCCCGGAGGTGCTCCAACCAGTCTGCTCACGGCATGGCGTTCCTGGTATTCACTCATATCAATGCGTGTCATGGCATTTTCGTCATCGAACAGGTATTCGGCCAAGGCCTTTGCCAATTCTGTTTTACCGACCCCGGTAGTGCCTAAAAACAGGAAGGTTCCAATAGGTTTTTCGGGATTTTGTAATCCGGCGCGACTTCTTCTAACCGCATCGCTAACGGCAATAATAGCCTCCTCTTGTCCTACAACGCGTTTGTGAAGTTCTTCTTCTAATTTCAATAGCTTTTCACGCTCACTTTGAACCATTTTAGTAACGGGTATCCCTGTCCATTTGGCTACAACTTCAGCGATGTCGTCATAAGTAACTTCTTCCTTTATTAAAGAATTGTCACCCTGTGCCTGCAATTGTTTTTGATATACCTCAAGCTGTTCCTGTGCTTCTTTGATCTTACCGTAACGAAGTTCGGCTACTTTGCCGTAATCACCTTCTCGTTCTGCCTTTTCGGCCTCAAGCTTAAAGTTTTCAATGTCCTGTTTTGTATTCTGGATATTATCAACAACATCCTTCTCGCTTTTCCACTTGGCATTGATTTCGTTTCTATTTTCTTTTAAATTGGCCAGATCGGAGCGCAGAGATTTTAATTTGTTTTCGTCCTTTTCCCGCTTAATAGCCTCAATTTCAATTTCCAGCTGCATGATCTTTCTGTCCAGTACATCCAATTCTTCGGGTTTGGAATTTATTTCCATACGCAGCTTCGATGCAGCCTCATCCATTAGATCGATGGCTTTATCGGGTAAAAAACGGTTGGTGATATATCGTGTTGAAAGCTCTACCGCTCCAATGATGGCTTCATCCTTAATACGGACTTTATGGTGCGTTTCATATTTTTCTTTAATACCACGTAAGATTGAAATTGCGCTTTCGGTATCCGGTTCGTCAACCATAACTTTTTGGAACCGACGCTCTAAAGCTTTGTCTTTTTCGAAATATTTTTGGTATTCATCTAAAGTTGTGGCCCCAATCGCACGTAATTCACCCCTGGCTAAAGCAGGTTTTAAAATATTGGCTGCGTCCATGGCACCTTGTCCGCCACCGGCACCTACCAATGTATGGATTTCATCAATAAATAAAACGATATCGCCTTCGCTGGTCGTTACTTCTTTTATAACTGCTTTGAGACGTTCTTCAAATTCGCCTTTATATTTTGCGCCTGCAATTAAAGCTCCCATATCTAAGGCGAAAATTTGTTTATTTTTTAAATTTTCCGGGATATCACCATCGATAATCCTGTGGGCTAAACCTTCAGCAATGGCGGTTTTTCCCGTTCCGGGTTCGCCAACTAAAATCGGGTTGTTCTTGGTACGTCGTGATAAAATTTGAAGGATTCTTCGAATTTCCTCATCACGACCAATTACAGGGTCTAGCTTTCCATCTTTGGCAAGTTGATTTAAATTTTTAGCATATTTACTAAGGGAATTATAAGTATCTTCTTGACTTTGAGAGGTTACACTTTCTCCTTTTCGCAATTCTTCAATAGCAGATTTTAAATCTTTCTCGCTCACACCTTGATCTTTCAACATTTGAGCAATTTTGCTATTTGATTTGAAAACCGCCAGGATAAGATGCTCAAGGGAGACAAAGTCATCGTTCATCTTCTTGGCTATAATCGCCGCTTCATTAAGACTTTTTCCGGCTTCACGGGACAGTATCAATTCACTGCCTGTCACTTTCGAAAAACTGTCGAGTTGCTTATCCAGAGCTTGTTCCAGGATATTAACGTTCACATTCAGTTTCTTTAAAATGAATGGTAATACGTTTTCATCGACATTAAAAATGCCTTTAAAAATGTGCTCGTTTTCAATTTGTTGGTGCCCAAGACTTTGCGCAATTTGTTGTGCCTGCTGAATAGCCTCCTGAGACTTTATGGTATAATTATTTAAATTCATAGATTTTTATTTTATTCGTTTCTGTGCGAACAGACGTCTTAATTATTTTACTTTTACATTTTGATTAAGTCAATTACCTTACCAATGCTTTTGTTAGGACAAAATGTCTCAAAATACCTTTGTGCGACTGACTTTTAGGCAGTTTGTAAGATTTAGTATTAGTTACGACTTAGTATATGAATTACTAATAATAATGACGAGATTCCTTTTTAATAAGGAATAGAAAAATATAATTTACTTATGGGATTATTAAATAAACTATTTGGAACTTCGACAGGCTCGGCCTCCAATATTGAAAAAAAGGAACTGCCTTGGATTCCATTGAACATGTTACCTCAATTAGATTTTATGAAAAAAAAATCGGCTACTAAAACGCAGGTTATTTTTAAGCATTCAACACGCTGTGGTATTAGTAGAATGGTTATGAATCAATTTATCGATGCGTATAGCCTTACCGAAAAAGATTTAGATTTATACTATTTAGACATTCTAAATCATAGAGAGGTTTCCAACGAAGTTGGTTACAAGTTTCAGGTTATGCATGAGTCACCGCAACTTTTAGTTATTAAAAACGGTGTAGTGGTTGCACACGCCTCTCATGGTGGTATTAATGACCTCGATTTAAATAAGTTTGCATAGATTTTAAATTTTATGGATACCCGTTTGAATTTCAGTTTTTTAAATTATAACTTAGCTACATATTGATACGCAATAATACTAAATTATAATAATACTTTAATGATATTCAAATCCCACCGCCTTCTCTTTACTATTCTTTTTTTCACAATGGCATTTGGAGGCACTTCTCAGGAAACAAATCGTCCCAATGTGATTTTAATCATAACTGATGACCAAGGTTATGGTGATTTTGGTTTTACCGGGAATGATCAAATACAGACTCCCGTTTTAGACGCTTTAGCAGAACGCAGCATTCGTTTCAATAATTTTTATGTATCGCCGGTATGTGCGCCGACGCGTTCCAGTTTAATGACCGGGCGTTATTCTTTACGTACTGGTGTAAGGGATACCTATAACGGTGGCGCCATAATGGCATCCAATGAAGTTACCATTGCAGAGATGTTAAAAGAGGCTAACTATAAAACCGGTATGTATGGTAAATGGCATTTGGGAGATAATTATCCCAGCAGACCCATGGACCAGGGTTTTGACGAGTCTTTGATTCACCTTTCCGGGGGTATGGGACAAGTTGGTGATTTTACAACCTATTTTCAGGGAGATCGAAGTTATTACGATCCTGTACTTTGGTATAACGGAAAACAAAAGCAGTATGATGGTTATTGTTCTGATATTTTTACTGATAATGCCATAGACTTTATTGAAAAGAATCACGATGCTCCGTTTTTCTGCTATTTGTCATTCAATGCTCCGCACACCCCGTTACAGGTTCCGGACTCGTATTATCAAATGTATGCCGATATAGATCCGTCTTTGACTTTTGAAAAGCATAATGTATCGAAACGAAAGATGAGTGAAAAAGATAAAGAGGATGCGCGTAAAGTTTATGCCATGGTTTCTAATATCGATGATAACATTGGGAAGGTCATATCAAAAGTTAAAAGCCTGGGTATCGAAGAGAACACCGTTATTATTTTTATGACAGATAATGGTCCACAGCAATTACGTTATGTTGGAGGTATGCGCGGACTTAAGGGCAGCGTTTATCGAGGCGGGATTAGAGTACCATTCTTATTTTCTTATCCATCCAAATTTAAAGGTAATAAAGACGTTAAAACCACAACGGCTCATATTGATGTATTACCTACCATTGCTGAATTATGTGAGGTCGATCTGCCAAAACACAAAACATTAGACGGAAATAACATGTTACCGCTTATAAAAGGAGAATCTGCTGATTGGGCAGAGCGTTCCTTGTTTTTTTATTGGACGCGACGTTACCCTGAGCTTTATAGTAATATAGCACTTCAAAAAGGCGATTATAAATTGGTGGGACAAACCGATTATAATGCGAGTATCGAAGATTTTCAAATGTTTAATATTAAGCATGATCCTAACGAACAGCATAATATAGTACGAGATCATAAAGATCTGGCGAAAGAATTAAAACACGAGCTGGATGTTACGTATAAGAATTTAATCAATTCTGATAATATGATCCACCGACCCGTGATTTCTGTTGGAACGCCTTTTGAAAACCCCATCATACTAAATAGAAATGACGCCGGTGGAGAGCGAGGCATTTGGAATCAAGAAGAGGTCTTCGGAAAATGGTATGTGGATCTTACTGAAGGGTTTTATAATATTAGATTCAAATTTATAAAACCTGTGGCATCCGGTGGAAGGCTGGTTTTAGAAGCCCATACCGCGGTGAATCAATTAAAGGTGGATAAAGGCGGTGATGTGCTTGAAATGAAGAACGTATATCTACCAAAAATGACAGGAGAGATTATTCCGTTTTATATGAAAAACAATAAGCACATTTTACCTTTTTGGGTGGAAATGGAAAAAATATAGTTTAGAGCCTCCTTGCCGAATTGTTTTATATCCTGCTTACGAAAATTAAAAAGGCTCACTTTTGTCAATTACGATTTACAAAACACCTCCTAAAATGTTTAGGAGGTGTTTTATATCATCTAAGGCTATAAGAATTTATAATATTTTTAAGCTGAAGCTTCAGATCTTCACCCGTGTCATAAACCATTTGTTCATTGCTGGGAAAGGGGATACGTCGGTTATTTAATAACTGTCTTTCTTTTTTATTGAGTGCTCTTTTATCACCCCGGATATTTGCAAACACATTTTCGAATACAAATTCGCTATCAATAGGGAAGGAGTCTAATAGTTGTTTTGAGGTTAAATCGAGATAAGCGACGTCTGCAATAACCTGAGAGGATTTTATTTGTCTTACCTCTAATAAACGGCACTTTACTTTAACGATCTTATCGACTTTTATGTCCTTGCCTAAACTATCTTTGGCAACATTGCCATCGGTGTCATACTGGTATTTCCAGCCATCAACGATCTCCTTTTCTCTGATTAGCTGACGCTCATTAATACGCTCCGGAGAGATATTGATGCGTTTTAAATTAAGATGCATGGCATAATCATAGTTTACATCGTTAGTTTTATTTACATGATATACGCTCCAAAATTTATTCAATCCATACGTGTCAAAGTTTAACAAATCTTCCTCCAGTCGGTTTGGAATCACCTGTTCTGTTTCATTATTGATAGAAACCAAAATATAATCGGTACCGCGTTGATGTGCTTCATCCAAAAGCTCACGTGTCTTTTCATAATTCGGATTAATACGGTCCAAGTATTCCAGGGTACTGTAGGCCTCTCTAATTGTGAATTTGTTATCAGATTCTAAGAGAGTGATACCCGTTTCGTATAAATGATCGGACAGGTTTTCACGAGATTCAATAATCGCATTACTATAATTACTAAATCGGAAGGCAATCTCTTTACCATTAACATACAAAGGTAAAAGGGGTTTAATTGCTTCCTGTCTGGCTTCTAAATCTAAATACCGCTCGTAGATTTCACGATATAGCTCAGGATTATTATCTTTTTTAAGATGTTCTATGGTATTTCGATCTCTATCTTCTACTTTATAATAGGCATCTTGTAGCATTAAAACCACTTCACGCTTACGCTTAGCGTCTTTATTGGTTCTTAATGTTTTAAGCGCTGTATTTATCGCTTGATCATAATTGCCGGTATTTACGGCTTTTTCCACTTCCTTTTTTGTACTACATGCTACTAAAAAGGAAATTAATACTAAAGTGAGTAATTGTCGTGTCATAGGGTTTATGTTTTGGCATTTTTGGGTTTACTTTCAATAGTGATGCCAAAATAGTAAAATAATAGATTAAATGCTAATAAATCGGTTAAAACGTAGTTTAAATGAATGATTAAGTAAGATTAATCTTTCTTTTATACTAATTGATATTGCTTGGAAGTCATTGTAACAGCTTAAATACAAATTGTCTTATTATTAGTACTTTTGTTGAGTATTTGGTTAAAGGACAAATTTCAGATATAGAAATCACCTTTCATACCATAATCCTATTTTTTACAATATATAGATGAAACACCCCTTATTCAAGCGACTTCTTTCTTTTGTATTTCTGATGTTTTTCTTTATTTGCGCTTTCTTTTTAGGGTTTCTTGTATCAGAAAATGAAATGAAAGGACATTCAAAAATCAGGAACTTTTTAAAAGGGCCTGATTCGAATCAGAATCAAGAAGTACTTACATCCATATTTACCGAGCTGGAAGTAGTATCGACTTCCATTCCAACAAAAAGAGCGGGTGAGGGTGGCGGTGTAACATCATTTAAAGAAGAACTCGTTGTAATTACACATGAAGGCAGGATTTTTTTGGTAAATGAATCCGGTTATAAAGAAACAGATATTTTAGTTCCGGATAATGGGTTTGAAGCTTATAAAAAAGCAGCTTTATCTGATAAATTTAAGGATTTAACGCACGCTTTTGAATGGTTTAGATATAACGATATATTATACTATTCTGAAAACAATTATGATTATTTAGTTTTATCCTATACGGAGTGGGTGGCAGAGAATGAATGTTACGGAACAACGATTTCCCGAGTGAAGTTACCGGTAAATACGAATTCGCTGATGGACATTAAAATAAAGCCTTCTGATTGGGAAATTTCATACCGTACGCAACCTTGCTTGAACCTTAAATCGAGGTATAGGGCGATAGAAGGTCATATGGCGGGGGGAAGAATCGCGCGACGCTCCGGTCATAAAATAATACTTGGTAATGGTGATTATCACTGGGATGGTGTATATGCCCCTAAATCTTTTGCACAGGCTACAGATAACGATTATGGTAAGGTTTTAGAGATTGATTTAGACGCTAAGACATCCAGGTGTATATCGATTGGTAATCGGAATATGCAAGGTGTTATGGTAGATGTTAACGGGCAAATATGGGTTACCGAACATGGTGTACGAGGTGGAGACGAACTAAATTTAATAGAACAAGATCAAAATTACGGATGGCCTAAGGAAACGCTCGGTACAGCTTATAATCTTCTTCCATGGCCAATGAGTACTAGCAATGGTAGACACGAGAAATATATGGCCCCCATTTACTCATGGGTTCCTTCGGTAGCTGTTTCTAGTATCACCCAGATTAAAAATTTTCATCCTGCCTGGGATGGTGATTTGCTCGTTGGCACGCTTAGGTCTAAAAAAATAATTCGTATTCGCATTAGAGACAAGAGGGTGTTATTTGCGGAACCTATAACTGTAGATGAAGGGGTACGCTATATCCATCAACACAGAGATGGTAAAATCATTCTATGGACGGATAGTAAAAAAATACAGTTTCTCTCTCCAATTAACCATAGAAATATTGAGGAACAATTAGTCAATATTTGTGAAGAACAAGGATTGAATACTAAACAAAAGAATATGTTTTTGTCGCATACAAATCGGTGTATGGAATGTCATGAATTCAATAATTTAAATCATGAAAAAGCTCCAGGTTTGGGAGCTATTTATAACAGAAAAATTGGTTCCACTGTGTATAAATACTATTCTCAGGGCCTACTTTCCAAAAGCGATAAATGGACTATGGAGAACCTAGAAGCGTATTTAAGAAATCCACAATCATTTGCCCCGGGAACGAACATGCCAAATCCAGGTATAGACGACCCTGAAGTACTGGAATGTATTATAGCCTTTCTTGAAAGCCTATCCATTTAATTATAGAAATATCTCCTGTTTTATAAGCAAAACTTAATACAATTTTCTCGCATCGCGGTATTTCCAGAATTAGAATATTTATAAAAGCTCTAAAATATTTGCTTGTTACCCGAAGAAGGTAATGTCTACTTTTTAGAATAAACAGGGAGCAACTTAGTTGAAACTTCACCAAAACCAATCCTAGTACCGTCTTTTTCGCAAAAACCACGCATAATCACTGTATCGTTATCATTAATAAATTTACGTTCGGAACCATCTTTCATTTTTATAGGTTTTTCACCTTTCCATGTTAATTCGAGCATCGAACCGTAAGAATCGGGTGTTGGTCCGGAAATGGTTCCGCTACCCATCATGTCTCCTGAATTTACCGGGCAACCATTAACCGTATGATGCGCTAATTGTTGTGCCATATTCCAATACATGTATTTAAAATTCGATTTACTTACCACAGATTCTTTCGCACCTTTGGGCTGTATAGACACTTCAAGATTAATATCGAAACTTTTTTTGCCCTTATATTGTAGATAATCCAGTTGTGGTTTTATGGTTTTCGGACCTTCGACACGATAGGGCTCTAAGGCATCGAGGGTGATAATCCAAGGAGAAATAGACGACGCAAAATTTTTAGCTAAAAAAGGTCCTAATGGTACATACTCCCACTTTTGGATATCGCGGGCACTCCAATCGTTAAGTAGCACCAATCCGAAAATATATTCTTCTGCTTCTTCAACGGGAATAGGTTCTCCCAGATCGTTGGCGTCGGTGGTGATAAAGGCCATTTCTAATTCAAAATCGATTAGCTTACTGGGGCCAAAAACCGGCTCGGCAGCACCAGTCGGAAGCGTTTGTCCTTGCGGTCTGTGCACCGGAATACCGGAAGGGACGATCGAAGAACTTCTACCATGGTATCCTACAGGAATGTGCAACCAATTTGGTAATAGGGCATTATCCGGGTCCCTAAACATGGTACCCACATTGGTGGCATGTTCAATACTTGAATAAAAATCGGTATAGTCACCAATTTGAACAGGTAATTGCATTTCAATTTCATCTAGACGAAACAATACAATTTCCTTATGCTTAACATTGTTTTTCAAGCGTGTATTTTCAGAATCAAAAATCTCTGCAATTCTATTTCTTACGGCTCGCCATGTTTTTCTCCCATCGGCGATAAAATCATTTAAAGTATCCTGAAGAAAAATATCATCAGTAAGCGCAATACCTTCAAAATATCCCAATTGATGAAGTGCACCAAGATCAATAGCAGTATCACCAATTCGGGTTCCAATGGTAATGATATCGTCACGGGTTAAGAAAACCCCAAATGGGATGTTTTGGATAGGGAAATCAGAGTTTTTGTCAACATGCAGCCACGATTTTCTATCTGGATTATTGGCGGATAATGGCATAATATATTCTGAGATTAGGTGTTTATTAAATTCTCATCAAACCTACACATTTTTTTTATTTTATTTGAAATAAATACTCAAAATATATGTTTAATGCAACGGTTGATAAAACGGTTAAAAACTTCATAGTAAATATATGTTTTTTGACTTATTTAAAGTATCTATTTGCTATTTTTGCCGAATCATTAACCAGAATTTTAATTTATGCAACGCGACGAACAAATTTTTGAACTTATTCAAGCCGAAAAAGAACGCCAATTACATGGTATAGAACTTATTGCATCAGAGAATTTTGTTAGCGACCAGGTGATGGAAGCAGCAGGTTCCGTACTAACCAATAAATATGCTGAAGGGTATCCTGGAAAACGATATTATGGTGGCTGTGAGGTTGTGGATGAAGTGGAGCAAATTGCTATCGATCGTGCTAAGGTGTTATTTGGAGCTGCTTATGTAAATGTGCAACCACATTCTGGAAGTCAGGCGAATACAGCGGTTTTTGCAGCTTGCTTAAAACCTGGTGATAAAATCTTAGGATTTGATTTGTCTCATGGAGGACATTTAACTCATGGCTCTCCGGTTAATTTTTCCGGAAAATTATACGACCCTGTGTTTTATGGAGTGCATAAAGAAACAGGAAAAATAGATTATAATCATGTTGAAGAAGTAGCCCAAAGAGAGCAGCCTAAGTTGATCATTGCAGGCGCATCTGCGTATTCACGCGATATGGATTTTAAGCGCTTTAGAACTATCGCAGATAGTGTTGGTGCTATTTTAATAGCAGATATTTCGCATCCTGCTGGGTTAATTGCAAAAGGCATTTTAAATGATCCTTTACCACATTGCCATATTGTGACAACTACAACACATAAAACATTACGTGGGCCAAGAGGTGGTATGATTATGATGGGACAGGACTTTGATAATCCCTTTGGTCTTAAATTGAAAAATGGAAATCTTAAAAAAATGTCCACGCTATTAAACTCTGCAGTATTCCCAGGAAATCAAGGAGGTCCTTTAGAGCATATTATTGCTGCTAAGGCTATTGCGTTTGGTGAAGCCTTAACTGATGATTTTCTACATTACCAATTACAGGTAAAGGAAAATGCCAATGCTATGGCCAATGCTTTAGTATCTAAAGGTTATCATATTATTTCTAATGGAACGGATAATCATTGTATGCTCATTGATTTACGAAATAAAAACCTTTCTGGTAAAGATGCTGAACAGGCTTTAGTAAAAGCAGAAATTACCGTAAACAAAAACATGGTACCTTTTGATGATAAATCTCCATTTGTAACCTCCGGTATCCGTTTAGGGGTCTCTGCCGTTACGACACGTGGTTTGAAAGAGGATGATATGGTTGCCATTGTGACGTTGATTGACGAAGTGATTAGTAACTTTGAAGATGACACTATTTTAGAATCCGTCAAAAAGAAAGTTAACGCTATGATGAAGGACAAGCCTCTCTTTGTTTAGTATAAGGGTAGACGTATATAACCATAAAAAGTTCTGTGTAGCACAGGACTTTTTTTATTTATCTAAAGGGCCTTCCCAAAGTACCTGTTCTATCATCCATCGATCACCATGTTTTGACAGCAGCATATAATCAATGCCCCAATTCGCTGTAACTTTAGCGGAAGCAATAGTGTTACCAATATCTAATATTTCAACTTTTTTCGGGTCGCCGGGTTTTGCAAATTGTTTTTTCTCTAAAACATTTCTGGCATAGGCCAAGGCTCTGTCATAAGACATATGCTTAACCTGCTGGTAGTTACCGGTATCTTTATTTTTCCAGAAACCAAATTTATTCAAGCTGGGTTGCAAACTCATTTTCAATTTAGCTTCATCACCTTCATAGAATCCTTCAATATAATTTAAACAGGCCTTTTTAACGCCATTTTCTGCCGTGTCATTCTGCGTAAATGCAAGGGAAGAGCTCATCAGTAAAACGGCCACTAGTGTTAATTTTCTCATCGGATTGGTGATTTCATCAGATTTATAATTCTAAATGTAATTTTAAAATTCGATATGTATTGTTAATGCATCGTTAATCTTTTACTATTTGAACCTATTACAAAAAAAAAGAGAAACCCTTAGGCTCCTCTTGATTATAGTATATTCAACAACAAGATCTATTCAACCTTAACCCGCCATCCAAAAGGATCTTCAGCTTTATTGGTTTGTATATCTGTAATTCGTTTCTTTAGCGAACTGGCATAGGTGTTTTCCAATTCAGGTAAATCGTAATCTTCATCTTTATAGCCAAATCCTGCGATTGGTGAAATAACAGCGGCCGTTCCCGCTCCAAACATCTCTTTTAGTGATCCGTTTTTTGCAGCTTCAACAACCTCCTTTACCGTTATTTTTCTAACCTCTATCGGAATTCCTTCAGCTTTCGCAATTTCAATAATACTTTTTCGTGTTATACCGTCTAATATCCTATCACTGGTAGGGCCTGTAATAAGCGTATCATTAATACGAACAAAGATATTCATGGCTCCGGCTTCTTCAATATACTCATGTGTATTATCGTCGGTCCAAATCACTTGCTGATATCCTTTTTCTATAGCTAATTGGGTAGGATAAAACTGTCCGGCATAATTCCCACCAGCCTTTGCGAAACCTACACCACCATTAGCAGAGCGCGAATATTTCTCTTCAATTAAAACTTTCACCTTTCCGGAAAAGTAAGATCCAGAAGGAGCACAGGCAATAATAAACTTATACGCATCGGCAGGAGAGGCATGAAAACCATTGCCCGAAGCAAATACAAACGGTCTTATATATAAAGAACTTCCTTCGTTTTTAGGAATCCAATCGCTATCCACTTTTAATAAGGTATTAAGACCATCCATAAAATAATGTTCTGGTAATTCAGGAATAGCTAATCGTTTAGACGAAATATTCAAACGTTTACAATTATCTAAAGGGCGAAATAACCAGACATCGTCATTAGCATCTTTATAAGCTTTCATACCTTCAAAAACAGACTGTCCGTAATGGAAAATTTTAGATGAAGGGTCTAAACTTATAGCCTGGTAGGGAACCACCTTAGGCGTTTGCCATTGGCCATCTTTATAATTACATTCTAACATATGATCTGTAAACACATGTCCGAATTTCAAATTATCAAAATCCACCTCATTGATTTTGGTAGTTTTTGCTTTTATTATCTCTATATCACTGATTATAGAATTCATCTGTTTAAATTTTGTTGTTTTTGTCTATCATACCCACCAAAACTTAGGCTGGAGAAATGTACCATTATAATTCCAACCCAAATTAAGAATTGTTATGGACCATTTTATAGTACAAATTTAAGTAAAAACGCTTTTAAAAATTGGGTATATTTACACAAATTGAATAAAATTGAAATTTTCACATCATGAGAACAATAATCCTTGCATTTATCACCGTTTTAATGTTAAATTCTTGTAAAAAGAAGCGTGAAGAAGAGCACAAAACACCTAAAGACACAGTTAAAATTGAATATATTTCTTTTGGAAATAAGATCATAGCCGATGATGCCATTAAAGTCGCATCCATGGCACAGCATTATAAATCGATGAATGTTGGCGACAGTATTAATTCTAAAATGATTGCTAAGGTTAGCAAGGTTTGCCAGGCTAAAGGCTGTTGGATGACTCTGGATATGGGAAATAATGAAGAAGTTATGGTTAAGTTCAAAGATTATGGCTTTTTTGTTCCCAAAGATATTTCCGGTAAAGAAGTCATTATTAATGGTAAGGCCTTTGTCGAGGAAATGTCTGTGGATGAGCAAAGGCATTATGCAGAAGATGCGGGAAAGAACTCAGAGTACATAGCCGGTATTACCGAGGTAAAAAGAACCTATGCCTTCGAAGCGGATGGTGTACTTTTAAGACAATAATTTGAAACGAGAAGTTGTTATAACAGGTGATGGCTCGTCCACCATTCATTTACCAGACTGGGATGAGCAATACCATTCTAAACATGGTGCGATTCAGGAAGCTTATCATGTGTTTATAAAACATGGGTTGCATCATATTGGTCATTCAGAATATAATGTAAAATATGATCGGCAAACGGATGGTACAGAGCGTGTCGAAATATCGATCTTAGAGATAGGTTTTGGAACCGGATTAAATGCTTTTATAACTTTATTAGAAGCTGAAAACTTAGATATTTGCGCTAACTATCATGGGGTAGAAGGGTATCCGGTTCATATGGACGAGATTGAACAATTAAATTACCCTACTGAATTAAAGTGTCTGGATAAAACATCTCTTTTTAAAAGGCTTCATGAAGTTTCCTGGGATGAGAAGCACGCCATAACTTCTAAATTTTCATTAACAAAGCAGCAAATTCTATTTTCCGAAATAGAAGGCCAACAAGTCTATCATTTAATTTACTTTGATGCTTTTGGAGCTCGAGTTCAACCCGAATTATGGACGGAACCCATATTTCAAAAGATGTTTGATGCTCTAAAGCCCAGTGGTGTTTTGGTTACATATTCGGCCAAAGGTAGTGTACGGCGAGCGATGGAAGCTGTTGGCTTTCGTGTAGAACGATTACCAGGGCCACCTGGAAAAAGAGAAATGTTAAGAGCGACCAAGGGCTCGGAAACACCTAGCACTTAATAGATTTTAATAGGAAGCCATAAAGAGGCTTAAATCTGTTAAACCTTATATAATTTAGTCAAAAATGTTTATTACATTTTGTAACTTTAAATAAAAAATGAAGGTTTTAATAACAGGAGCGACAGGGCTGATCGGAACGGAGATAGCCAAACTATGCGTTGAAAACGGCTTTACTGTTAATTATCTAACCACGAATAGAGCTAAGATTGAAGAAAATGATACGTATAGGGGTTTTTATTGGAACCCTGAATCACAAGACATTGACAGTCGTTGTTTTAAAGACGTTGAAACCATAATCCATTTGGCCGGCGCAACGATTTCTAAACGATGGACTCCAGAGTATAAGCATAAAATTTTGTCTAGCAGACAGCAATCTACAGCACTGTTGATTAATGCCTTAAAGGGCGAATCTCATAGTATAAAGCAAGTAGTTTCTGCAAGTGCCATTGGTATATACCCGGATTCACTAAGCAATTATTACGATGAGGGCTTTAAAGCTACCGGCAATTCCTTTTTAAGTGATGTTGTTAGAACCTGGGAGGAAAGTGTTGATGGTTTTTCAAAAGTGGATATTACTGTTTGTAAGATCCGTATAGGTTTGGTACTCTCAAAACATGGTGGGGCCTTGCAAGAAATGATAAAACCAATAGTGTATGGATTGGGTGCCCCTTTTGGCTCCGGTAGGCAATGGCAATCCTGGATACATATTCATGATTTGGCGTCGTTGTTCCTATATGTGATAAAATATCGTTTGACTGGTGTTTATAATGGTGTAGCTCCAAACCCTGTAACCAATAAAGAGCTGGTAAAGGCCATAGCAAAAGTTCTAAGGAAACCAATACTACTGCCAGGTATTCCGAGGTTTATTATGAAATTTATACTTGGTGAAATGCATATATTACTGTATGAAAGCCAACGTGTTAGTTCCAGGAAAATAGAAAATAAGGGGTTTTACTTTAACTATAATAATTTAAGGGTGGCCTTAGGAAATCTATTAAAGGAGTAGCTCTTAACATTTCTATTTTTCATTTAATTCTTTTTGTGATGCTCCGCGGTTCGATAATGCTCTTTAATGAGATCACGTCCAAAATCTCCATTGAAGTCTCGCCAAACTGCATGAATATGATTGGCATTATTTTGAGTATTGTCAAATTCAATGAGAAAGGTATCACCTTGAATACGGTAATAATGGCCTTTTGAAATATCAGTAGAACCAGCCCATCCAAAGTGAATATCATCAAATTCTGATATTTTTATGGCTCTTAGCCGTTCTTTTGCTAAGTCTTTTGGTAGGGTAAATAAATACTCCATAATAATACTCACCAAGATATCTTGCTGTTTTTTGTTGAGTGATTCAGCTTTTATCCCAACGACATCGAAAGGCTCGACTTTGGAGGCATTGAACGTTAGAATTTCAGGAAAGGCTTGTGTTTTAAATATGGCTTGATTTTTCTGATCTCTGCTGAGTGAGTGCATAAGTTCAAAAGCTAAATCTTCTTCTTTATGTAAAACACGTTCTCCCTTTTGCGAGCCTTCTTTTATTTCTGCCGGATTGGCACCGAAAAATAGTGGTGACGCCGAAATTTTCCCATTCAGAACCGTAAAATTGAGACTTAGGTGATGGCCTTCAAAAGACCAGGACCACAGGGCATCAGTTTTCGGGTTTCCGTAAATGGCAATATTATATTTTTCGGGATCTCGAAATTCTTTATTTCCAGTTAGCTCTCCAAGGTAGCGTTCCAAATCAATTATTTTTTGTGTTTTTGCATAACCTTTATTGCTAAGGTTTTCCTTTAAGACATTAAAGACTAATTTTTTTTGAGCTGGATTGAGCTCGTATAGCGCTATTCCGGATCGCTTATACATGGTCCCAGGAAAAAAATGCCAGGTTTCTCGGCTTGGATCATTAAATTCAAGAGTTGCTTTTTTTAATTGAGTTGCATTAAGTGCTTCTAAAAATTCCAAAGTTGATACCGATTGCGCTAATAATATTGAGTTAAAACCCAATATGGTGATAAGGATAGCGAACATAAATTTTTGCATAGTCATGTGTTAATATTAAAGGGTTATAGATGTTTAAATCATCGATTTAATATATTCATGACATGAATGTACAAAAAAAGAGGAACATGTTCCTCTTTTATAAATATATCTATCTAAAATTCAGTTATTCAGTCTCTTCCATGGTATGATAAACCGATTGAACATCGTCATCCTCTTCAAGCTTTTCGAGGAGTTTTTCAACATCAGCGGCGTCATCAGGGTTTAATTTTTTAGTGACTTGAGGAATACGTTCAAAGCCTGAAGATAGTATTTCTATTTCCCGCGATTCCAATTCAGCCTGAATGGCTCCAAAACTTTCAAAAGGGGCATAGATTAGTATTCCGTCATCATCAGCAAAAACTTCTTCAGCACCATAGTCAATAAATTCCAATTCTATCTCTTCCGGGTCAAGACCTTCGGCATTAATTCTAAAATTACAAGTATGATCGAACATAAATACCACAGAACCTGAGGTTCCCAAACTACCGTCGCATTTATTGAAGTAGCTACGTACATTAGCTACGGTGCGTGTATTATTATCGGTAGCCGTCTCAACTAAAATAGCAATGCCATGGGGCGCATAACCTTCAAAAACAACTTCTTTATAATCCCCTTGATTTTTATCGCTTGCCTTTTTAATGGCGCGTTCAATATTATCTTTAGGCATGTTTACAGCCTTGGCATTTTGTATTACTGCTCGTAGGCGTGAGTTACTGTCAGGGTCCGGACCTCCCTCTTTCACAGCTATTACAATGTCTTTACCAATGCGTGTAAAAGCTTTACTCATGGCCGACCAACGTTTCATTTTTCGCGCTTTTCTAAATTCAAAAGCTCTTCCCATAATATCTCAGTTTTTGCGAATTATAAATTTTGTCGTAAAGTTAAAAAGCTAGAAGTCAAAAACAAATTATTCTTCGTCTGGTTCTACAATGAGTTCAATAGCTTCAGCCAGTTTGAAATCTTTATTGGTAACACCATTAGCATCATGTGTTGATAACGAAATAGTTAGCACATTATAAACGTTGCTCCAATTGGGGTGATGGTTCAGAGCTTCACATTCGAAAGCAATTCTACTCATAGCACTGAAGCAATCTTTAAAATTTTCAAATTCGAATTCAGCATGAATGGCATTATTATAATAGTCCCATTCCGGTAGGCGCAGTATTTTTTTTTCAATATCCTCTTCAGAAAGTTTATTCATCATAGTCATTTTTGTTAGAAGTAATATGTACTAATTTAGTAAATGCTACATTTATAATCAACTATATTTTTAATTCATTCAATATATCCTGACTTTGCAGTTGAAGATTCTTTGGTAATACATTATACTTTGGCAGAACGGCCAAATACCTGTCATCGTTAGTTGTATAAACTTGCTTGTAAATGGCTTTATAGTTCCCTAATGACTTTATTATTTCTTTGATAAAATCATCATGATGCACCAAATCATTACTGCCGAGATGAAAAACTCCCGATTTGTTTCTGTTTATAATATAATGAATTTGCTGTGTCACTTTATGATCTGTTGTGACATTCATGATTAAATTTGGAAATACTTCAATGGGTGCTTTGTCATTAATATATTGAAGTATTTCGAGTATACGAGGGGATTTACTACCAAAAACCATTGGCAGACGTAAAATGGCAACTTGCCTTTTGGGTAAGCGCAACAACATATTTTCAATTTTAATTTTGAAATGCCCATAAATGCTATTGCTTAAGGTTTTGTCCTGCTCGTAACTCGGATATTTACTATAGGCATCGAACACGTTGGCCGATGATAAAAATATGAGTTTTATCTTTTTTGTAAACACATATTCAGCAATATGCTGATGTATTATGACTTGCTTTGAAAAATCACCTCGAAGCGCTGAAATAATAATGGTTGGTCTGACGATATCCAGAATTTCGTAGACGTCATCTTCTTCGATATTATATTGAAAAAAATGATGATTTTTTTCAAACGTTCTATTGGGGCGATTATAGGTGCCAAACGTTTTAAAGTAGGCACATAATTCTTTGTAGATAGCGTTTCCCAAAAAGCCACTGGCTCCTAGGATTAAAATTCTATGCTTACTTTCTTTCGCCTTCTCCTTCATTTACAATACAATCTGTGTGAATTTTGTCCTAACCTTTATAAAACGGTAGTTTTATAACGGTTGCAGGTACTGCATTTTTACGAATTTGAATATTTATTTTACTATCTACCGCAGCAAAAACGGATGGCACATAGCCCAAACCAATACCTATACCTAAACTGGGCGACATGGTTCCGGACGTTACATTTCCAATTTTATTTCCGTTACTATCGACAATATCGTAACCCTGACGGGGAATACCACGTTCGTCTAATTGAAAGGCAATAAGTTTTCGCTTTGCACCACGTTCTTTTTGAGCTTTTAAATTTTCAGAATTTGTAAAGTCTTTTGTGAATTTTGTAATCCAGCCTAAACCAGCTTCAATAGGTGAGGTCGTGTCATCAATATCGTTTCCGTATAAACAATATCCCATCTCTAAACGTAAGGTATCTCTTGCCGCTAAACCAATGGGTTTAATGCCATAATCTGCTCCTGCCTTGAAAACACTATCCCAAACCTGTTTTACTTCGCTATTCTTACAATAAATCTCAAAGCCGCCGCTTCCCGTATATCCGGTAGCAGATATAATAACATGGTCTATACCTGCAAAATCACCTACCACAAAATTGTAAAATTTAATGGCAGACAAATCCTGACTTGTAATAGCTTGCATAGCTTCGATAGCTTTTGGGCCTTGAATGGCAAGTAAAGAATAATCTTCACTTAAATCTCGCATGGTAGCCCCCATGTCATTTTTAGATTGAATCCAATTCCAGTCTTTTTCAATATTACTGGCATTAACCACCAATAAATAGGTTTCTTCCTTAATTTTATAGATGATCAAGTCATCAACAATGCCGCCATCATCATTTGGCAAACAGCTATACTGTGCTTTTCCTATGGTTAATTTTGACGCATCGTTACTGGATACTTTTTGAATTAAATCTAGGGCATGTTCACCTTCGATCAAGAACTCTCCCATGTGGGATACATCAAAGACACCTACGCCGTTTCTAACAGTTTCATGTTCTATATTCACCCCTTCATATTGTACAGGCATATTATATCCTGCAAAGGGTACCATTTTTGCTCCAAGAGCTTCGTGAGTAGATGTTAAAGCGGTGTTCTTCATGTGTCGAAATCTATTAAATTTTGGTGAAGCAAATGTATATAAATTTTATAGATATCGCTTTCGCGGAAGGAAAAATATTAGCGTAAAAAATTATGCGGATTTTTGCAAATTAATTCCCAAAAGCGTTATAATCCTCCATAAATTTTCTGAATTCATTTAGGCGACCTGTATTAATTATATCTAAGCCATAATCCAATAAAAATTTCCAAATGACAGGATTGTCCAGAGACGCCCACAATCTTAATTTTTATTTTGGTTATGAGTGTTTTGAATGCGAAATTTTAACTTGCTTAACTCATTTTTATCTATAGAGTCTTCACCATTCCATAGCAATTGAGGAGTCTAGAGCTTGAGGGAAATCATTAGAGACATATAATTAGTCTTCATACAAATGACATCGGCTTCAATTGAAATAAACCCATTATCAAGTACATTCTTCAAAGGGGTTTTGTTTTCATAATCATTGTGAGCATGTCCCGGGATTATTTTAATGTGCTTCTAGCAATTCAATAAAAACAGACCCGAACATAAAAAATAAATCGTTTTCTTAAAAAAGATATTACTCATCAACAAGTGTTATTACCATAACACCATTACTACTGCCTGAACCATATCTCGCTGCTTTCGCACTACTTAATATTTTGATATCCTTCACAGTAATAACGTCTAAGCTTTTAACAGCGTTCCAGTTATATTCTGTGCCGTTAATGATAATTAAGGCTCCATTTCTGGTAGAAAGGCTCCCTGAGTTAGAAATGCTCTTAATACCTCGAATAACCAATTCATCATTGATGATGCTTATTCCTGGAAATTTGCCTTTAATTAAATCCGTCATATTCATAAAGCCAAAGCCGTACTGTTTCTTAGCTTCCAGATATTTTTTAACCAGATTCAGTTGGTCTTTATGAATATGGCCTGTTTCCATTGCTAAATCGATCTTTTTTTCATTACCAATAATAACGAGATCTACGTTTAAAGAATCTTCGAGGCTTTTAACCTTAATTGATGCTGTATTAAAACCAGCAGCTTTAACCATAATTTTATCTTTAAGGTCACAAACAATAGAAAAATTACCCAAGGAGTCTGAATACACTGTTGTTTTCGTTTTCTTTGAAGTAACTTCAGCGTTTGCCACCGAAATGGTATTAAAGGTTGTTATCTTTCCATGAATTATGGTTTTTTGCAGTTTAGGCTTAAAGCTTGCGAAAAAAAGAAAAATTAAAACTATTGAAGTGATTTTGATTGCTTTCATGTTCAACTGATGACTAAGAATTAAATCACTAATATAGCGAATTTTTCCGACAACATAAAACATGGCTATTTTAGTAAATAACGCTTTAAATCTTCGTAAAGAGAAATTTTAACTGATTTTTTTTCTTTATCCATCACAGCTTCAATTTGAGACGGTAATGATTGCTTTTCCTTTATAACACTTTCAACGACGTCTAAAAACTTAGTTGGATGGGCGGTTTCTAAAAACACACAATGGGCATTAGGGTTAGACTTTAAATAGGATTTACTACCTAAATAGCCAACCGCACCATGTGGGTCGGCAACATAATTGAATTCATCATAAATCTCTAACATGGCTTCTTTGGCCTCGTCATCTGAAAAACTATAAGAAGATAGGTTATCTTTTAAGGACTCAAAGTTGTTTTTATAAATTTCCTGAATACGAATAAAATTACTAGGGTTTCCAACATCCATAGCGTTACTAATCGTTTGGATTGATGGTTGCGGACTATACAATCGTGTTTGTAAATATCGGGTCACCACATTATTTTCGTTGTTTGAGGCTATAAAATGCTTAATAGGCAAGCCTAATTGCTGTGCTATCATGCCCGCACATACATTTCCAAAATTCCCACTAGGAACAGAAAATACGATATTGTCGTATTTGCTATGCAATTGTTTATAGGCAAACATAAAATAGAATAGCTGCGGTAACCAACGCGCCACGTTTATAGAGTTAGCTGATGTTAGCTGCATGTGATTTGTCAACTCGGAATCTAAAAAAGCGGTTTTAACCATGGCTTGGCAATCATCAAAGGTACCATTAACTTCCAAGGCGGTAATATTTTGCCCGAGTGTGGTTAACTGCTTTTCCTGAATATCACTTACTTTTCCACTAGGGTAGAGTATCACGACATTAACCCCTTTTACTCCCAAAAAACCATTGGCAACCGCGCCACCGGTATCGCCGGAGGTTGCCACCAGTACGGTAACTTCGTTTGAGTTATCTCTATTAAAATACCCTAAACATCTTGCCATAAATCGCGCACCTACGTCTTTAAAGGCCATCGTTGGTCCGTGAAATAATTCCAAAGTTGAAATATTATCATTTAGCGGAACTACCGGGAATTCAAAAGACAAAGTTTCATCTATTATAGTTTTTAAAACATTATCGGGTATTTCCGGCGATACAAACTGTTTAATTGCCTGAAAAGCGATTTCTGTGTTTGACAGCTCCTCAATGTTTTCAAAAAATTCCTTAGGCAGAGCGGTAATAGATTCCGGAAAATATAGCCCTTTATCTGGTGCTAACCCTTTTATAACAGCATCTCTGAACGATGCGTTTGGTGCTTGTTGGTTTAGAGAGTAGTAATTCATGGTTCGTTATAAAAGACAGAGGATCGTCAAACGGTAGCTGTCTCGAATTTTTAATTAATATGTTTTTTAAAGACTTATATTCATCAAGTGATTGTCATTATCGATCTTAGGTATTAAATAATCTTAATACCATCAATGTTTATTTTTGATACAAAAGTGTCGAACTCAATGTTCGTTTTAGAATACACTTTATTTATAGCATCTTTCACATTTTCAGCTTGTTCAATACCTTCAGATAAAGAAAAAATTGAGGGCCCAGAACCCGATATACCAATACCTAAAGCTCCCGCTTTTAGAGCTTCATTTTTCACTTCACCATAGTAAGGAATGAGCTTACTTCTATGGGGTTCGATGATTGCGTCATGCAAAGACCTTTTGATTAATTGATAGTCGTTGGTGTGTAATCCATGGATCAAACTTCCAAAATTACTCCACTGTGTGATGGCTTTTTGTAAAGAAACTTCTTTTGGGAGTATCGCTCTAGCTTCGGCTGTTTTAATTTCAATTTTTGGATGAATTATAGTCGCGTATAAATTGTCTGGAACCGGGATTTGCAAAACTTCCAGAGGTTTTAAACTTTTAACTAAGGTAAAGCCTCCAAAAATAGCGGGAGCAAGGTTGTCGGCATGTTCACATTTACTGGCCAAGGCCTCACCTTTAATAGCAAATTGGGTAAGTTCTGTTTTGTTATATGGTCGTCCTAAAAGTTCGTTCATTCCAAAAACACTCCCAACAGCGCTAGCAGCACTGCTACCAATGCCACTACCGGGCTTTATCTTTTTATGAATTTCAATTTCAAACCCAAAATCTGGACGGGTAGCTTCGTACATGGCTAAAGCAGATACTCCGGCTACGTTCAACTCTGCTTCCATAGGTAAATCAAAACCAATACTTTTGGTTATAAAAATTCCTTTTTTATCTGTTTTTCTAATGACCATTTCATCGCCAACATGATCTAAACAGAAGCCTAATACATCAAAACCACAGGCTACATTCGCTACAGTTGCAGGTGAAAATATTTTAATTTCATTCATACTATATAGAAAAAGGAAAACAGAAAAAAAGAGGATAAACTAAATCGAAAGTGTGTCCATATTCTTTTTTCCTGTTCTCGGTTCTTTTTTTAATCGTTTCCAATTCTAATTATATCTGCGAACAGCCCTGATGCTGTAACATCGGCTCCGGCTCCGGCACCTTTAATAATCATGGGTTGCTCAGGGTAGCGCTGTGTATAGAACATCACAATATTGTCTTTGCCTTCCAGATTATAAAAGGGGTGTCCCATCGGGATTTCCTGTAATCCGACACTTGCCTCTCCATCATTAAACTGTGCTACATACTTCAGCTGACAGTTTTTAGCCTTCGCTGAGGCAAATAAATTTTGATAATGAGACTCATCTGCAATTAAAGTTTCATAAAAATCTGAAACGGAATCACTTTTTAGTCCGGATTCCGATAAGAATGGAGTGTTTGAAATGTCATCTAAATTCATTTCTATACCACTTTCTCTTGCTAGAATTAATATCTTTCTTGCGACATCAACTCCACTCAAATCAATTCTCGGATCGGGTTCTGTATAGCCTTCTTTTTGAGCTTGTTTTACGACATCGTGAAACTTAGTACTTTCATCGAAATGGTTAAATACAAAATTTAGACTTCCTGATAACACGGCTTGTATTGAGGTCACTTTATCGCCGGAGGCAATTAAATTATTCAATGTATCAATGATTGGCAATCCGGCACCAACATTGGTTTCAAATAAATACGGCGCGTTATATTTTAAAGATAAACGTTTTAGTAAGCTATAGTTGCTATAATCACTGGAACAGGCAATCTTGTTACAAGCCACAACGCCAATACTCTGGCGTAAATAGTTCGCATACAACTTTGCTACTTCGGCATTGGCGGTAACATCAACAAATATGCTGTTCCTTAAGTTTAAGGATTTTGTCCTTTCGAAGAAACCCTCTAAACTTGCCTTTTCACCAGTTTGTAATTCGGCTTTCCAGTGGCTCAAATCGATACCATCATCGTTAAAAATCATGGTTCTGGAATTTGATAAGCCAATAATCCTTAGATTAATTTGAAGATTTTCTTTTAAATAATCACTTTGTTGCCTTATTTGTTCTACCAGTCGTTCCCCAACATTTCCAACCCCGGTAATAAAAACGTTTAACTGTTTTGTCTGGGTTTCAAAGAACTGCTCATGTAAGGTGTTTAGCGCTTTTTTTACATCGTTTTTATCGATAACAGCCGAAATGTTTTTTTCTGATGCGCCTTGCGCAATGGCTCTAATGTTAATGTTGTTTTTCCCCAAGCTGCTGAACATTTTCCCACTAATTCCCTGGTGGTTTTTCATGTTATCTCCAACAAGTGCTACAATAGAAAGATCGTTTTCTACAAGTATCGGATCAATTTTATTTAAAGCAATTTCATTCTCAAAAGTGGCATCAATAGCCGTTTTTGCAATGTCTATATCGCCGTCGTCAATCGCCAGACATATGGAGTGTTCTGATGAGGCCTGTGTGATTAAAATAACATTGATCTTCTCCTGAGACAAGGTTTCGAACAGTCGCTTTGAAAACCCGGGAATTCCAATCATACCACTGCCTTGAAGTGTTAACAGCGCAATATCACTTATGTTACTAATTCCTCTAACAGTAGAAGATACACCGCTGTTATCATTAGAAATTATGGTGCCGATAGCATCCGGAGCCATAGTGTTTTTTATATGAATAGGAATATTTAAGTCCAAAACCGGTTGCACCGTTGGCGGGTACAGCACTTTTGCTCCAAAGTGTGATAATTCCATAGCCTCCTGATACGAAATCTTTTCTATGGGGTAGGCTTGCTTCACTAATTTCGGGTTTGTGGTATACATACCACTAACATCAGTCCAAATCTCTAACTGTTCCACTTTTAGCGCAGCAGCGATAATGGCGGCAGTAAAATCGGAGCCTCCACGACCAAGAGTGGTCTGCTCTCCTAGGTTAGAGTTAGCAACAAATCCGGGAAGGATCGAAACCTGTTGATTAACCGTCTTGAAATATTCCTGAATATTAATGTTGGTAACATCAAAATTAACTTCTGCTTTTGTGAAGTTTGAATTCGTTATTATGAGGTCCTGCGAATTTTTACGCTCAGCAGAAAGGCCTCTGGTTTTCATGGTTTCGGCTATGATAAAAGAGGATAAGGATTCGCCAAAACTTACCAATTTATCAGATGTTTTAGTAGACAATTCATTGATTAGGAATATACCGTCCAATAAGCTTTTTAAGGCATTTAGCCTGTTTTCTACAAAGGCTAAAATAGCCTTGTTTTCATTTGGGTTAAGTGCCTCTATGATGTTAACATGAATATCTCTGATCGTATTGAGGGTATTTAAAAAGTTTTGATCTTTACTTTGAGCTTGCTTACCTGCCAGCAACAATTTATCTGTAATACCTCCAACGGCAGAAACGATACATATTACTTTGTTATTTTGCGAATACCCTTCTAATATGCTTATAACCTTATTTATATTTTTTGAAGAACCTACAGAGGTTCCTCCGAATTTTAAAACCTTCATTTTTAATGAATTAGTATTTTAATAGAATTTTTTGAAAATGTGTAATTATAAAAATTACAAAAATAGCCCGAAGAAAATATAACTAACAACCCCAAAGGGTAATCGTCATTGTAGCCGTACCAAAAATAGAAGATGTTCCTTTTGTAGAAAAAGGAAAAAGGATTGTCGTATTTTGGGTTAAAAGATTCATTGTATTCATATATAATACTCGCCAAAAGTATTACTTTTAGCCTAATAAAAAAATTAAAAACAACTTTTTGCAATATTCTTATATACAAGGCATTTTATTTTAATTAAAGTTGGTAAAAAATTAAAGTATTAAAAAAATGACAATTGAACGATGAAAATATTTTCTAAAGAACAAATTTATGAAGGAGATCGATTAACAGCCGAGCGTCAAAATATATCTTCAACGGATTTGATGGAACGCGCCGGGACACAAATTTTTAATTGGATGCATATGCGTATGCAAGGTGCGCAAGTACCTATTCATATTTTTTGTGGTATTGGAAATAATGGAGGAGATGGACTGGTGCTGGGGAGACATTTAATTACGCATGGTTACAATGTTAAAACCTATGTCGTTAATTGTAGCGATAAACGATCAAAGGATTTTTTAATTAATTATGATCGTATTAAGAATGTGACCAAAGATTGGCCTGTACTTTTAAGTTGTACCGAAGATTTTCCTGAAATACATCCGGATGATATTATCGTTGATGGTATTTTTGGCATTGGACTAAACAGACCTGTTGATGATTGGGTGAAAGCACTTTTCGTACATTTCAGAACGACCAAAGCGTTTACTCTGTCGATTGATATTCCATCGGGTTTAAATACAGAAGCCGTACCCGAAGATGAAGATGCCGTAGTTTGGGCGGGTTATACCTTAAGTTTTGCTGCTCCGAAGGTCGTGTTCTTTTTACCGGAAACAGCTAAATATACAGTACAATGGGAAATATTGGATATTGGACTTGATCAGGATTTTTTATTCACAACAGTAACCGATGTTGATCTCATTGGTAAACATGAGGTTCTACCCATGTATATACCTCGTGAAAAATTTGCCCATAAAGGACAATTTGGTCATGCGCTTATCATTGGCGGGAGTTATGGTAAAATTGGTGCTGTAAATTTGGCAAGTAGGGCAGCGCTATCTGCCGGTTCCGGGCTAGTTAGTGCCTATATTCCGAAGTGCGGTTATGATGCATTGCAATCGGCGTTTCCCGAAGGCATGGTGATTACAGACAGTAATGAAACATTGATTACTAAGGTAGATTTTAAAATTCAGCCAACGGTTATCAGTTTTGGCGTTGGTGTGGGTACGGATACAAAAACCATGACAGCTTTTGAAGCCTTTTTAAAACAAAATAAAACACCTTTGGTTATAGATGCCGATGGGATTAATATTCTATCCAAAAAGAAGGCCTTATTAAAGCTTCTGCCTTTGCAATCGGTACTAACACCGCACCCCAAAGAACTTGAACGTTTAGTGGGCAAATGGAAAGATGATTTCGACAAATTAAAAAAGGTCAAGGTGTTTTCGAAAAAATATAGTGCCATTATTGTTATAAAAGGAGCACATACCATAACTGTTTTTCAAGATAAGCTGTATATCAATACAACCGGAAACCCCGGATTAGCAACGGCAGGAAGCGGAGATGTGCTTACCGGCATTATTACCGGACTCATATCTCAAGGTTATAAGCCTTTGGCGGCAAGTATTTTTGGAGTGTATTTACATGGTAAATCAGCCGATATTGCCGTAGAAGATTTTGGTTATCAAAGCTTAATAGCGAGTCATGTTATTGGATATTTGGGTGAAGCTTATTTAGATTTATTTAAACAACCAGAGCCTCCTCAGGAGACGGAGGAGGGGGAAGTATCTGAATCATAAAAATAAAAGCCGCTATACAAGCGGCTTTTTATTTTATATGACAGATGAATGATAATTAAATATTATACTCATTAAACAAATCAATCAATTTAGGGCTTGAAGGTCTTGGTGCATTGGCATTAATAATGTTACCTTCAGTATCGATTAGAATAAAACGGGGAATGCCCTGAATTAAATAATCCTTAACAAAGTCTGAATTCCAATCGTTATCCGCAAATAACTGCATGCCACCCAATTCTTTTTCTTCGATCATTGTTTTCCATTTTTCATGGTCTTTGGTCTTATCTATAGAGATACTTACAAATTCAATGTTTTTATCATGATATTGAGCCTCAACCTTTTTTAGTGAGGGTATTTCTCCAATACATGGTCCGCACCATGTGGCCCAAACATCGATGTAGACATACTTTCCTTTTAAATCATCTAAAGATGTTTTTCCTCCGGCATAGTTTTCGTAATTCACAAACTTTGGGGAGGGAGAGCCTTTGGCAACCATCTTAAGTTTGTTATAACTTTCTGTAATTTTTGCCTTATGATCTTCGTCTGTAGAGTTGTCCATAAACGATTTGTAATAGGCCTCTAAATCTTCGGCATAAGTGATGCCTTTACTTGTATTTTCAAACAGCAAGTTATTCTTAATAATTTCATTAGGAATGGCTTTTATTGCTTCCAAATAGGCAGTATTTCTATTTAAAGTGCTGTCTTTTTGAGCGAGGTCTAAGGCTGTTTTTCTATAATGATTTGAAACTAAAGATTTATACTCCCTTGAAAATAAGAAATCTTCTTCATTATTATAATCCAAATCTTTTAAATCATCGAGAAACCCTTCGGAGGCTTTGAAACCCTGTTTTTTGGCATAATAGCCATGAGCGGGCTCATAATCATTTAGTCTTCCAAGTGTGTAATAATTCAAGTTTCTTTTTTCTTTGGCTTTGAAGTCTTCCGAAATTCCCTGTGTGGCGTTCAATACTTCCTCTTGAGCAGTTCTAAGTTCAGCAAGTTTTGCTTTATATTCGGTTTCCTCCAGTTTGTAAAGATCAGGACCAACTTTGAATTCCTTCTCCAGTTCTCTTTTTTTCAACATGTAATTACTTATTTCAGACCCTTTTCCTGTAATCACTATTGAATTCTCAAAATCTTTAGCATCATAATTTACAATAAGGTTGTTCCCGTTTTCAACATATATAAAAGTAGGATTAGTACCATCATAAAGCACATAGGTGCCTTCTTTTACGCGAAGTGTATCGGAAAAAGTACCGTCTTCTGAGACATGAATAGGATCTTTGATGGAGCGGTCCATACTATTGATAGTAAATTCTCCCTTTTCTTTATTGGTGATTTTACCAGAAACGATAGAATAATCTATTGGGGTCTCCTTTTTGCATGCAATGATTGCCAGTGCGCTAAGTAGAATTAGTGTTTTTTTCATCGATTTGTCTTTTTAGTTTTCTCAAAAGTAAACATTTGTGCTTTTTACATTGAACTACCTTCCGATTATTAACATTTTTTTATGAAAGCCAAATCGCTGTTTGTAATGTGGTAATATGCACTGTTTAAATGATTAAAAATTAAAAAAACCGCCAAAAGCGGTTTTTCAATATCATTTATGTTTTATTTTGTTAAATACTTAATTCTTTAAACAATGCTTTTAATTTAGGACTTGATGGTCTTGGAGCGTCCGGGCTTACAATATTTCCATCGGGGTCGATTAAAATAAAACGAGGAATACCACTAATTTTATATGCTTTTACGAAGCTTGAATTCCAATCTTTATCGGCTAATAATTGAATACCGCCTAATTCTTTTTCAACAATCATGGTTTTCCATTTTTTGTAATCTTTAGCCTTATCAACAGAGATACTTACAAATTCAATGTTTTTTCCATGATAGGTTTCCTCAACTTCTTTTAAAAACGGAATCTCCGCTTTACACGGTCCGCACCAAGTCGCCCAAACATCTATATAGACAAACTTTCCTTTTAAGTCAGCAAGTGATGTTGTTGATCCATCATTGTTTTCATAATTTTCAAATAATGGAGATGCTTTGCCTTTTGCTAATTCAGTTTTCAGCGCTCTAGAGTTTTCAATATGCTTTTTATAATAGGCAAGCATCGGCTCTACTTGTTTAACATATTTATTTACGATGGATGAATCGATGGTTGTCTTCGAATCATAAAATTCATTAAGTTGAAGTTTAATCCCATCAAATTTAGCATCTAATTCGTTTGGATCTAGTGCGGTAAGCTCGTCTACATCCAAGAGTTTTTCTCGTAAAAGGGTGGTTTCGGCTAAAAAGTTACTATGCTCAGCACCGTTACCTGTATATTTAATCGTTTCATCAAATTCTTTGGTATTCAAAGTTAGGACCAGTTCAAAACCATTTTTTAAGAATACAGATGTAGCTTCATTCCCATCGTATAAGTTATAGATTCCGGTATCAACCTTCAGAGTATCCTTGAAAGTTCCATTATCCGCAACTTTAATGACTTTGTGATAGTTCCGAGTTCTTACAATTAAAGAATCACTGTTTTTATTTGTTATTGTCCCCGATAAAGTAACATAGTCTTTAGGTTCTTCTTTACAAGCCATTAGCGCTAAACCAACAAAAAGAGTTAGGATTTTTTTCATTAGAGTATAATTATAATATGCAAAAATAAGATTTTTAATGGCTTTGATTTAGCTACTCTATATTATTAACAATAGTTTGTGAAAAAGAGTAGTGATCTACAAGCGATAAATCAATTTTTTATAATCTACGACTTTTGGTATAATATCTAAAGCGTGTAGTTGTTTTTGAACTTTGCTAATAGTTTCTTTATCAATAAGTTCTTGAGACCATTCGGTTAAACTTAACCATTCTTGTACATCTTCAAGTTGTTGTTCGTATCGATTCGCAATAGTTTTAGCGATACTTGGAATATTCTTAAATTCGAACGTGGTATTATTGATGATATCTAATATGGTTCTAAGATCAACTTGATTTGATGCGATAAAATCTTCTCTTACAGCAATGACGAAACAAGGCCATGGAGAAGGACAATTGTCAATACGTCTAAATGTTCCGTTATCGACAAGTGGTTTGGTTGTAAATTTCTCCCATAAAAAATAATCGGCATAGCCTTGTGTTAAACCTTCAACAGCCCCATCAAGGTTTTTTATGATTTCAAAATTTAAATCCTTATTTAGATCCCAGTTGTTATTTTGGGCGTTGATATAGGCCATTAAATGAGACCCCGAGCCATATCGGCTTATTGCCGCTTTCTTTGTTTTTAAATCATTTATAGCTTGATATGGTGAATGACTAGCGACATGTACACCCCATATCAAAGGCGTTTGAACAAAAGTTTGTACAATTCTACTCGGATTTCCGGCAATAATATCTTTGATAATACCTTCTGTGAGAATCACGGCAATATCGATGTCCTTGTTACGAAGGGCTTTGCACATAGCACCAGTACCACCATAATAATCGTGCCATCTCAAGTTAATACCTTTGTCTTTGTACGCTCCGGCTTTTAGTGTTAAATACCAGGCTAAATTAAAATGCTCGGGAACACCTCCTATGTTTACTTTCTTCATTAAATTCTATCTAAAGTGTATAAAATAAGGTCATCTATAATTTTTCCCGGGTTGTCGCTAAAAGATCCGTTAGATCTGTTGGCTACAATAGCATTTAATGATAAAGCATTGTGTCCCAGAAGTTTTGAAAGCCCATAAATAGCAGAAGTTTCCATTTCGAGGTTTGTAATGCACATGGTATTATATTCGAAAGTATCAATTTTGCTATTTAGTTTGGGGTCCTGAAGCGGTAGCCGTAAAACGCGCCCCTGAGGGCCATAAAACCCACCAGCCGTAGCTGTAAAGCCTTTATGTATATTGGTCCCTTCGAATTTTCTTTCTAAGTATTTACTATTTTCTATAACTATTGGTCTTGATTTGTTTTTGTGCCAATTTGTATGTTTAACAAAGGCGTCTTCGATAGCGGTGTTTGAAATGTGATCTATTTGATAGTAATGTAACATTCCATTGATATCCAAAGCATATTCACTCATTAAAAATGTATCTACCGGGATGTGTTTTTGCAGTGACCCGGAAGTGCCAATTCTTATAATATCGAGGCTTGTCTTCGTAGCTTTGGCTTGTCGGGTTTCCAAATCTATATTAACCAAGGCATCCAATTCATTTAACACAATATCAATATTATCCGGACCAATTCCCGTAGATATAACCGTAATACGCTTGCCTTTATAAGTTCCTGTTTGCGTTTTAAACTCTCGTTTTTGAGTTTCAAACTCTATATGCTCAAAGTGTTTCGTTATTTTTTCAACCCGATCTTGATCACCGACAAAAAGGATGGTGTTTGATATATTTTTTGGTTTTAAATTTAAATGATAAACGCTACCATCTGGATTTAAAATAAGCTCTGATTCTTTAATTGGCATTAATAATTGTTTTTACAAGTTTATTTTGTTGCGCGTTAAACTGAAAATCAGAGATATTAACGCCTCCATAAACCATATTATCTTTAACTTTATTAGAATAATTACGCTGACCTAAAAGGGCTTCATGGCCATTTCTATTTAAGTTTAAGGTGTTATCTTCTTCAGCGAAAAAGAAATCAAGTTTATCAATAATTCTTTGTATTTGAAGGTCACCAAAACCATAGTAGCCTTGATAGTTAAGTGCATAACCTAACAAATGATGTTTAGATTTTATCGTGTTATCGCGCACAATTTCCAATATATTTCTTTCAAGCACATTTAATCCGCTTTTATAGCTTGGAAATCGTTCCAAATGGGCCTTAAGGCAATTGTTTAAATATTTAAAGGATGAGCTTTTTACTATAAAAGGTTTTAGCAAGTTGTGATCTTTTCCGCAATAAATTCCCCAAAGGGTCGATGCCAAATCTAAATCATCCAAATTGAGTTCAATTTTGTCTTTATAGTGAATATTCAACTGTTCCGCAGAAAGTTCAGCAAGTCCTTTTAAGTTTTTAGTACCTTGAATTCTTCCGCTGCAAACCAAATATATAGGGAGATCAATTTTTTTCTGTAGAATTAAATTGATTACCGCAATCATATTGATATGACAAAATAAATCGTATTCAAACCAAAGTATTATTTCTGAAAAGTGTTCTGTTTGATTTAACTTATCGATTTCAGTTTTAATGGCATGTGCATCTAAATCAATATCGTAGTGCAGGCTAAAAAACTCTGCCCTGATACTAAAAAAATCATCAGAGTTTATATTCAAAAGAGTAGGGCCTTCACACAGCATTTCTTGCCAGGTTATTTTTTCACCGACAATATCCAACTCATTCAGATACGATGTTAATACGTCGCCATTGGTGATATGAAGAGGTGTTTTAATCATAGTTATCCACCAACACGTTTAACATTAAAACCTTTATCTTTTAAGATCTGCATAATCTTATCACGATAATCACCTTGAATGATAATTTTATCTGCTTTAAAACTCCCGCCAACGCTAAGGGTGGTTTTTATCTCCTTTGCGAGTGCTTTAAAATCTTGAGTTGCACCCGTGTATCCTTCAAGAATTGTAATCGGTTTCCCTTTGCGTTTCTCATACTTACAGATTATTGGGTCGTCTTGCATCCATAGGTTGCTCTTAGGCCCATTGTGTTCAAGCTGTTCTTCTGCAATATGCTCGGGAAATAAATTTTTAAGCTGATCTTGTAAATCCATTTATTTTCAGTATTCAGTGCTCAGTGTTCAGTTGGCAGTCTTTAGTTGCATTTTTAATTGCACATTGAAAACTGACGACCGTTTACTTTTTTATTAGTCCTAACTCAATCAGGCGTTCATTTAAAAATTCGCCTGCAGTAATGTCATCAAAACTTTTTGGGTTCTCGTCGTCTATACAGCTCTCTAAAACATTAAGTTTCATGTCGCTTATGGGGTGCATAAAAAATGGAATGGAATATCTGGAAGTTCCCCAAAGTTCTTTCGGAGGATTAACTACACGATGAATAGTGGACTTTAGTTTGTTATTAGTATGTCTGGAAAGCATATCCCCAACATTTATCATGAGTTCATCATCTTCTGCGATGGCATCAATCCATTCGCCTTTATGGTTTTGCACTTGTAAACCGCGACCTTGAGCACCCATTAAAAGCGTAATTAAATTAATATCGCCATGCGCTGCGGCTCTCACTGCCTCTTTAGGCTCAACCGTAATAGGAGGGTAATGTATTGGTCTTAAAATGGAGTTCCCATTAAAAATATAGTCATCAAAATAAGTTTCTTCAAGCCCCAGGTGCAGGGCCAAGGCACGTAAAACATATTTAGCGGTTTTTTCCAGCATTTTGTAAGCTTCTTTCCCAATTTTGTTGAAATTTGGAAGCTCATCGACAGATACATTTTTTGGATATTCAGCTTCGAGTTTAGCATTATGCTCTACATATTGTCCGAAATGCCAAAATTCTTTTAAGTCGCCTTCTTTTTTCCCCTTAGCACTTTCTTTTCCAAAGGACACATAACCGCGCTGCCCTCCAATGCCTTTAATTTCGTATTTCTTTTTTGTTTCAGTAGGTAGGTTAAAGAAATTCTTGACCTCAGTATATAAGTTTTCGACAAGAGTATCATCAAGAAAATGTCCTTTTAAAGCAACAAAGCCAATGTCTTCATAGGCCTTACCTATCGCATTCACAAATTTTTGCTTCCTTTTAGGGTCGTTAGAAATAAAGTCGCTTAAGTCGACGCTTGGTACAATACTCATCATGAATAATTTTAATCTGTGTGTAATACAAATGTACAAAAACATTGTAAAATTCGTTATGTCGTAATTTATATAGCTTTTTAAATTATATCCACTTTTATGGTATATTTGAAACGATAAGAAAATAAATTATGAGTAATTCATACGCCTCATTAAATATGGAATACAAATTTCAAAATCTCGATGACCATGTGTTGTTGGAATTATTTGAGAATATGCTGAAATCACGATTGATTGAAGAAAAAATGCTAATTCTTTTGAGGCAAGGAAAGATTAGTAAGTGGTTTTCCGGTATTGGTCAGGAGGCCATTTCTGTAGGCGTGACCATGGCATTAGATGATGACGAATATATTTTGCCGATGCATAGAAATCTTGGTGTTTTTACAACCCGTAATATTCCGCTTTACAGATTGTTTTCCCAATGGCAGGGTAAGGCATCCGGGTTTACAAAAGGAAGAGATCGATCATTTCATTTTGGAACGCAGCAGTATCATTTGGTTGGTATGATTTCGCATTTGGGTCCGCAGTTAGGGGTTGCCGATGGGATTGCACTGGCCAGAAAACTAAAAAACGAAGCTAAGGTAACCGCAGTTTTTACAGGAGAAGGTGGTACAAGTGAAGGCGATTTCCATGAAGCACTAAACGTCGCTTCGGTGTGGGAACTGCCAGTTTTATTTTGTGTTGAAAATAACGGCTATGGACTGTCGACGCCAACGAGCGAACAATATAATTGTAAGGACATCGCAGATAGAGCATTGGGTTACGGTATGGAAGCTCATATTATAGATGGGAACAATATTACAGAGGTATATCTTAAAGTTAAAGATATTGCTGAAAGTGTTAGAAAAGATCCGCGCCCCGTATTATTAGAATTCAAAACGTTCAGAATGCGCGGGCATGAAGAGGCTAGTGGTACCAAGTATGTGCCACAGGACCTTATGGATCGTTGGGCGAAAAAAGATCCTGTTATAAACTTTCAATCTTTTTTAAAAGATGAAGGCATTTTAACCGAAGCTCAAGAAGTTGTGATTAAGGAAAATATTATTCATGAAATTACTGAACATTTAGAAATAGCCTTTAGCGAAGATGTTATTATTCCTAATGAAAGTGTTGAATTAAATGATGTATTTCAAAGTTTTAAATATCAGGAAGTTAAATATAAAAATAAAATCGAAGAATTACGATTTATTGATGCCGTTTCCGAGAGTTTAAAGCAAAGTATGGAGCGGCATAATGATCTGGTGATCATGGGGCAGGATATTGCCGAATATGGAGGTGTTTTTAAAATTACTGATGGTTTTGTAAAGCAATTTGGTAAAGCACGGGTGAGAAATACGCCCATTTGTGAATCTGCCATTATTGAAGCTGGTATGGGACTTTCGATTGCAGGAATGAAAGCTGTAGTGGAATTGCAATTTGCAGATTTTGTCTCGTCCGGATTTAATCCGGTTGTTAACTATTTGGCTAAATCTCATTACAGATGGGGTCAGAATGCTGATGTAGTACTCCGAATGCCTTGTGGAGGCGGTGTTGCAGCGGGGCCCTTTCATTCGCAAACTAATGAAGCCTGGTTTACTAAAACTCCAGGGTTAAAGGTGGTTTATCCGGCGTTCCCCTATGATGCCAAAGGCTTGTTGGCTACCGCTATTAATGACCCTAACCCTGTCTTGTTTTTTGAACATAAGGGCTTGTATAGAACAATCCGACAGGATGTACCAAAGGATTATTATACGTTACCATTTGGAAAGGCATCCATTTTAAAGGAAGGTAACGATGTCACCATTATTAGTTATGGCGCTGCGGTGCACTGGGTATTGGAAACTTTAGATAAACAGCCATCTATAAATGCCGATGTTATTGATTTGCGAACGCTTCAGCCCTTAGATACCGTATCCATTTATGCTTCGGTGAAGAAGACCGGTAAAGCAATTATTTTGCATGAGGATTCATCGTTTGGTGGTGTAGCGAGCGATATTTCTGCGTTGATTATGGAGCACTGCTTTGAATATTTGGATGCCCCTGTAAGGCGTGTTGGAAGCATGGAAACGCCTATCCCTTTTGCCAGTCAGTTAGAAGAACAATATCTTCCAAAAAATCGATTCGGAAACGAGCTAAAATTATTACTTGATTACTAACAACCCCATTTATGCAACGACGTAAATTTATTAGAAATACGGTTCTTGGCACTACGGCCTCTATTTTAGCGACAGACTTTGTTTTTTCAGAAACTATGCCAAAGGGGTATGAGCCATTAGAATTTCAAGATCCGGACCCCTATAGATTATTTGAGAAAGATGAAGGCATGACCATTTTGAATGACAAGCCTTGGAATATTGAAGCTAAGGCGCATTTATTGGATGATAAGATCACCCCTAATAAATACATGTTTATTAGAAACAATGGCATTATTCCCAAAAATATTGAAGCTTCAAAATGGGGGCTTACTATAGATGGAGAGTCGGCTCGGAAAACCAAAAGCTTTACACTTCAAGAATTAAAAACTAAGTTTAAGCAATATACGTATCTACTCACTTTGGAATGTGGCGGGAATGGTAGGAGTGAGTTTAATCCTCCGGCTAAAGGGAATCAATGGACTGTAGGTGCTGTATCTTGTGCGGCATGGACGGGCGTACGATTAAAAGATGTTTTGGAAGATGTTGGCGTTAAAAGTGATGCCGTTTATATCGGGTATCATGCCGTAGATACCCATCTTAGCGGAGACCCGGACAAAGAGCCCATTTCACGAGGAGTTCCAATCTACAAAGCATTACAGGAGGAAACACTATTAGCTTTTAAAATGAATGGCAAAGATATTCCTTTGGCTCATGGATATCCATTAAGGCTGGTTGCAGGTGGTTGGCCGGCATCAGCTTCCGGTAAATGGATAAATAGAATAAGCATTAGGAATATAGAGCACGATGGTACGAAGATGAAAGCACCGGCCTATAGGGTACCATGCAAACCAGTTGCCCCGGGAGAAAAAGTGAAGGATGAAGATATGTGCATTATTGAAAGCATGCCTGTGAAGTCTTTAATTACTTTTCCTAAATCTGGTGCGATGCTCAAACAGGAGAAAGGGCTTCATATACGAGGACATGCCTGGGCAGGAGAACTGGAGGTTAAGGCTGTAGAGTATTCAATAGATTTTGGTGCTACCTGGAAATCTTGTAACTTGGGTAAGCCCAAAAATCGACTGGCCTGGCAGCATTTTGGTGCTGAAATAATATTTCCGAAAAAAGGATACTATGAGGTTTGGGCAAGAGCTACTGACGTCAATAACCGAAGTCAACCCATGTTGGTTCCAGGATGGAACCCTAAAGGGTATTTAAATAATGCGTGTCATAGAATTGCTGTTAAAATAAAATAATGAATAACCCGGAATTCTTTAAAAAAATTAAATCCGTTTATAATACCGTTGTATTGTTTTTTATCTTGATAATGGTTTTTGCAGCAGGGCTCATGTACAAAGTTATTAACCCTTCCTTTTTAAGCTTTAACAGAGAAACAACACAGGAATCATATTCTAATGTTGAAGATTTTAATGCCATGGAAGATGGAATTCATGTAAAAACCGGGTTTAAAAATGATAAAGATTTGCCATTGGTTATTGCGAGTTGTACGCCATGTCACTCCGCTAAATTAGTGACCCAGAACAGGGCTACTAAAGACGGCTGGATCAGTATTATAAGATGGATGCAGGACACACAAAATCTATGGGATCTGGGGGAGCATGAAGCACCAATAATATCTTACTTAGCGAAGTACTATGGTCCTGAAGACAAAGGACGACGTGAAGTATTAACAAATATTGAATGGTACGATTTAGAAGATTAATACGATATACCATACGTTTATAACGATAAATACGAATTCATAAAATTTTGTCTGATGACTCATTACTTAGACGTTTTTAAAAACTCCTTTTTTGGTACTATCGACTGGACATGGAAATCTATGTGCTTCGAAGTCCCTTTGTATACAAACTATTTCTGGGGCTTAATTCTCATCTCTGTGATCGTTTGGATTTTAGAAATAGGATTTCCATGGCGTAAAGAGCAATCCATATTCAGGAAAGATTTTTGGTTAGATGCATTTTACATGTTTTTCAACTTCTTTATTTTTGCCATAATTATTTCCGGTGTTTATAGCGTTCTTGAAGTCGTCTTTTTTGACTTAGGAATTACAATGAAGTCTTTAGCAGTGATCAATATGTCTTCCTTACCTCCATGGAGTCAATTATTGATTTTCTTTGTATTGCAGGATTTTGTGCAATGGTTTACACATGTCTTACTACATAGATTTAACTTTTTATGGCGATTTCATAAAGTCCATCATTCGGTAAAAGAAATGGGTTTCGCAGCTCATCTTCGGTACCATTGGATGGAAAACATTTTCTATAAACCTCTAAAAGTTTTTGCAGTAATGTTACTCGGTGGTTTTGAACCGGAGCAGGCGTTTATTATTCATTTTATTGCCATAACAATTGGGCATTTAAATCATGCGAATGTTAAACTTTCTTATGGTCCGCTTAAGTATATTTTTAATAATCCGGTAATGCATTTATACCATCATGCATTTACATTACCCAAAGCTAGGAAATATGGTGTTAATTTTGGTATTAGCTTAAGCCTATGGGACTATCTTTTTAAAACTAATTATATTCCAGAGGATAATGGCAAAATTGAATTAGGCTATTCTGGCGATGTCAATATGCCCAAAGGCTTTCTAAAACAATTGCTCTACGGATTTAGAAAAAAAGATTAGTTAAGTGTTTTTGCGACAGCTTCTACCTCATCTAAAACCCGTAACAAATTACCACCCCAGAGCATAGCGATTTCGTTTTCAGTATAACCGCGTTTTACCAATTCTAGAGTTACATTAAAGGTTTCAGATGCATCACTCCATCCTTCAATGCCACCGCCGCCATCAAAATCGCTACTGATACCAACATGTTCGAGTCCTATTTTTTTTATCAGATAATCAATGTGATTTACGAAATCTGAGACATTAACATTAGGCAGTAGGTCTTTTGTTTTTTCAATTTTTTTATTTGTAATCGAAGTAATCTTATTTCTAAACGCATAAAATGTTTCTTTTTCATCATCACTTAAAGATTTTAATTCATTTCGTTCATACCATTTAACCCCTAAAGAATCAGCAACTTCAATTCTAAGTGCTTTTAGTTTTTCATTTCTGGCCTTAAGTTTTTCAGTATTCAAATAAGATTTAAAAGCCACTGCTTGCACAACACCTCCGTTTTTTTTCATCCATTCCAGTTGTTCGTCATCCAAATTTCTACTATGGTTACATAAGGCTCTCGCTGAAGAGTGTGACGCAATTATAGGCGCTTTACTTAAGGCAATCATTTGTCTCATGGCTTCTTTAGAAGGATGAGATACATCTATCATCATGCCCAATCGATTCATTTCTTTAACCACTTCTTTTCCAAAATCACTTAGGCCATTGTGTAACCATACACCGTTTGCTTCACCAGTATGACTATCAGATAGTTGACTATGTCCATTATGTGCTAACGACATATAGCGACCACCAAGGTTATAAAACTTTTCCACGTTAGTGATGTCTAACCCAATTGGGTACCCATTTTCAATACCAATCATGGCTATTTTTTTACCGGATTTATAAATACGTCTTACATCATCTGAGGTCGTCGCCAATTCAATATCATCTGGAGCTATTTCATTTACCAGTTTATGTATAGCATTAAATTTAGACATAGCATTATTATACGCCTTTTTAAAACCAGTATCGGTTAATGAGTCTTGACCAGTGTAAACAATAAACCAGGCAGCGTCTAGTCCTCCGGCTTTCATTTTCGGTAAGTTAACTTGAGATTTTAAATTTTGACTGTAGTTAATAGAATCGGTAAAATTTTTCACATTAATATCACAATGTGTGTCTAAGGTAATTATACGCTCGTGAATTCCTGTTGCTCGTTCTAACAGTGTAAGTGAATCATCTATGCCTTTTGAATCGTTTTTGCAGGCTATAAATGTGAAAAGTAAGCAAAATATTGAATAATAAAATTTCATCTAGTGTTGTATTAGGATATTGATAATATAGTTCTGAAAGCTACAATAACTTTTTTAAATTTTCAATAAGTCATATATTTATTGAAAATGCTAAGTGATGCAAAGGAATATATATAGCATAGTTTTAATCGTTTTACTCCTTCTGAATTGTAAAAATGAAGAAGAAGATATTTATGATTGGCACACCATAGAGGTTACAGCCACCGCTTATAATTCACTAGCGTATCAAACAAGTGAAAACCCAAATATAACGGCGTTTGGCGATAGTTTGAAACCGGGATTAAAATATATTGCAGTCTCCAGAGATTTGCTCAAAATGGGGTTGGCACATAACACACCTGTTGTGATTGAGGGTTTTGAAGATATTTATCTGGTTAAAGATAAGATGAACGCTCGATGGAAAAAACGTATAGACATTTATATGGGTATCGATGTGAAGGCGGCAAAGAAATGGGGCAAAAGAAAACTGTCAATCACCTATGGTGTTTTAAAGAAAAAATAACCAATGATGACCGTTTTACTTGATTTCCGCTTCAGATAAAATGAAAGGGTATGCGTCCTTTACTTGTTTTAATTCTTCTTCGGTTAAGTTTTCTGAAGTTTTTTTAAGTACATTCTTTATGTAGGTTTGCCTCAGTTCGAAATAAGCTTTTGTTAATTCATCCTGTACAGCAATAAATTGTTTATAGCTTGTTAGTTTATCAGATTTTAAAGAGATAACTGCTTTTGCAGGGTTTACTGAAGATCCATCCAGTTGCGCGCCGTTGCAATATTCGCAACTGTGATCACCATTGTTATCTAAGAAGTCTTTTACAATGCCTTTTAGCTTATCGATTGAAATAACATCGTCATCAGCCATAATCTCATCGTTGTTGTTTATGGCAATGCGCAAAATATTCCGCTCTTTGATGATATCTTCACAGACAATGTTAGGAGGGCATTTTTCAGGGAGTTTTCGATTAAAGCCTTGGTCTTTAGGTATTACGGCCGTAACTAAAAAGAAGATTAATAATAGAAATGCAATGTCTGCCATGGACCCTGCATTCACTTCAGGGGCTGATTTTGAACGTTTCATAATTATAGTTTTAAATGTTAATATGAAATAGTATTTCACAAAAACAGTACCATAACTATGTCCTTGTAATTAATGGGCGTAGCGTTTGGTACCTTTCCAAATTACTTCATCGGTATTTCCAAAATGTATGATGCGTCTATTTGGTAAGATGCTTTCTCGTGCCATATGATCTATGTACCTGAATTTTTTAAAGATTGTTTTCATTTTTAGATTGATTGATGTTTATGTTTTAAAGACGCTACTATCTGTAACGCCTTTTGCTGTTCCAATTATTACTCTTCGTAGTATTTAAAGTATTGGTCAATTGATTACTGTTTAATGTTCTCATGATGTCTTTGATTTAATTTAATTTGATTGATGAATTTTTAATTTGATAAGAGCAACTTATCTATAGCGTCTCTTGCGATTCCAATTGTTACTTTTAGTATTAGTTAAGTTACTTGTTAATTGGTTACTGTCTAATGTTCTCATAATTTCTATTTTTTAATTGATTTATACTAAGTAGACGACAGAAAATAATTTTTGTTACAGTACTATGTATTACATACTAATAAATTAACAAATTTTAACAGTAAAAGGGGAGGACAAGCTCCGGATTATATCGAAAACGACTATAAATTGGATTAAGGAACAGTTTTTGTATTAAAAAAATGCAAAAACAATAATGCCTTACTAAAGTTTCTAAATAATAAAATATCTTTGGTAAATAATTGAATTAGATGAAACTATATTTTTCATTTTTCATATGCCTGGCCTTTTCGTTATCAGTGGCTTCTCAAATTGATAACAAAAAGAAGTCTATCACTATACCGGCTGTTGAATCCAAAAAGGATTCTGTAGACAAAAGTATTTTGCCCAAGAAACCAATCAATAACAATACGATCAACGGTTTATCTGTACCTCGTCTATCTGGTAATTTTGAATTACCCAAAAAAGAATTTTCCATGTTTGGAGAAAAATTTGGAAACCCGGGAGAGCTCTATATAAAACAGGTTAGGAAAAATATAGAACATCTAAAGCTTTCTCCTGACGAGGTAGAAAGAAGAAATGGTAGTACCACCGACCAATTTCTAGGAGACTTTAAAAGTAATGCGAAGTTTGTCAATGTGGTATATAGAGATCACGGTTATACAGATGGTGATATTATTCAGGTACTGGTCAATGATGATATTGTTTACCCCAGAGTATACTTAACCGGAGGATTTAAAGGATTTAAACTCGATTTAAAGCCGGGGTTTAATAAAATTGATTTTTTAGCTTTAAACCAAGGAGAATCAGGTCCTAATACGGCAGAGTTCCAGGTTGTTGATGATGAAGGAAATCTGGTTTCTCATAATCAATGGAATCTGGCTACAGGTGTAAAAGCAACTATTATTATTGTAAAAGATGAATAATTGTATTTAAGAAATGATCTTATTGATCAATTCCAATTCATCACTCGTAAACTTTAGGTTGTTTAACGCCTTTAAGTTTTCTTTTAGTTGATTTGAAGAACTAGCTCCAATCAATACTGATGCCACTTGTGGCTGTCTCAAAATCCAGGCAATAGCCATTTGCGATAATTTTTGTCCGCGTTCTTTGGCAACTTTTGCTAATAGCTGTACTTTTTCAATATGACTATTTACATCTTCAACGTTTAAATACGTTAGATCCTTAGCAGCTCTTGAATCCTTTGGAATGCCATTTAAGTATTTATCAGTTAGTAACCCTTGGGCTAAAGGTGAGAACGCAATACACCCAACACCATTTTGTTCTAATGTATTTAGCAAGCCTCCTTCAACCCAACGATCAAACATAGAATATCTCGCTTGATGAAGTATAAAAGGGACATTAAGTCTTTTTAGTATTTCTGCAGCTTTCCCAGTATCTTCATGCTCATAATTAGAAATGCCAACATACAATGCTTTTCCCTGCCTCACGATATCGGCCAATGCTCCCATAGTTTCTTCTAGAGGCGTGTTGGGGTCAGGTCGATGATGATAAAAAATATCAACATAATCCAATCCCATGCGTTTTAAACTTTGATCTATGCTGGCCATCAAATACTTTCTTGATCCGAAATCACCATAAGGTCCGGGCCACATATCGTATCCAGCCTTCGAAGCTATAAAAAGCTCGTCTCGATATGATCTAAAGTCCTTCTTTAAAATGGTTCCAAAATTTTCTTCAGCAGAACCATAAGGAGGACCATAATTATTGGCGAGATCAAAATGTGTCATACCATGGTCGAAAGCACATCTAAGAATATCTCTGCCATTTTGAATATTATCAATAAACCCAAAATTATGCCACAGACCTAATGATATAGCCGGCAATAAAACCCCGCTTTTACCGGTTCTATTATAGGTCATAGTTTCGTATCGTTTGGAGGATGCCAAATATTCCGTTACACCGCTTTTATCATTCGTTTGCATATTGAAAACATTTAAGGCGTTAAAAATAAAAATAGTTTGGAGAATACTTGCATAATGCATCATATTCTTTTCTTCAGGACCAATAGTTTTTTAATAGCTAAACTTTTCTTAATATACTTTTACATTTAATAAAAACAACTAAATAATTCTTAATTTTGTAAATTATTTAACGGTACTCACTTTGTTTTGATAAAATTCATAACATCTATATTAACAGTTTTAATTCTTACGTCCCCATTGCGAGGGCATATGGATGTTGTTATTATTGGTGATACCAATGCACACTACTGCGAAAATTTAGAAGATTCTGAACGTAAAGAACTGGAGCGACATCATGAAAATGACACGGAGCATGATAAAAATTCAAAGCATCACCATCATTGTGTCGATATGAGTATTACTCATATATTCCTTCCTTCGGCATTTGAACTTCAATTTAATTTTTCACCTGAATTCGAAAAGCCAAATTTTTCTTATAAAAGTTTAAAATCATCCAACTTTTTAGATCGTCTTTTCCAGCCACCTAGAGCTTAATTCATTGTTCTTAAAGGATACTTATATCCTTTCGCGTCTTGTATAACAAGACATATTTACAATTGAATTAAACTCAAAATCACATGATTAATAAACTTATTGAGTTTTCAATCCATAACAAATTTGTTATTGGATTGTTTACACTCGCATTAATAATTGGAGGGATCTACAGCGTTAAACAAGTCCCTGTAGATGCCGTTCCGGACATCACTAATAATCAAGTACAGATTATTACCCAAGCTCCCAATTTGGGAACAGAAGATATAGAACAATTTATTACCTATCCGATAGAAATAGCGGTTGCGAATCTACCGGAAGTTACAGAAATACGGTCTATTTCACGATTTGGATTATCGGTTGTTACCATAGTGTTTAGCGACGATTTGGACACGTATTTACCAAGACAATTAGTGTCAGAAAAACTAAGTGAGATAAAAGCTAATATTCCTGAAGGTTTCGGAGTTCCATTTATGGGGCCAATTTCCACGGGGTTAGGAGAAATTTACCAGTATACTCTGGAAGTTGCTCCTGAGTTTAAGGACACTTATAGTTCGATTGAACTTCGAACTATGCAAGATTGGATTATCCGAAGACAAATGGCTATGGTCCCCGGTGTCGTAGAAGTGAATGCCTTTGGTGGAGGTATAAAGCAGTATGAGGTCACTATTGATCCAAACGAACTCAATGCCATCAGATTAACAATTAATGACGTCTATAGCGCTCTGGAAAGTAACAATCAAAATACAGGAGGCGCCTATATTGAAAAGAATCACCAAGCGAATTTTATTCGAGGAGAGGGTTTAGCACGAACACTAGATGATATTAGAAACATTGTTGTCACCAATAGGGAAGGGATTCCTATTACCGTTAAAGATATAGGAACTGTAAGGTTTGGTAAAGCGACGCGTTATGGTGCATTAACAAAAAATGGTGAAGGTGAAGCTGTAGGAGGGATGATACTGATGCTAAAAGGTGCTAGCTCTGATGCCGTTATTAAAAGCGTAACGGATAGAATGGATGAGATTCAAAAATCCTTACCTGAAGGTGTTGCAGTAAAACCTTTTTTGGATAGAAGCAAACTTATTAAGAATACAACGTCTACCGTTAGAAATAATCTAGTTGAAGGCGCACTTATCGTTATTTTTATCTTGGTTTTTTTCTTGGGAAACTGGCGTGGCGGACTTATAGTAGCATCAACAATTCCGTTGTCCTTACTCTTTGCTTTTATACTCATGAATGTTTTTGATGTTTGGGCAAACTTAATGAGTTTAGGAGCCATTGATTTTGGAATTATCGTTGACGGTGCCGTCATTATTGTTGAAAGCGTGGTTTTCCTCATCTATGCTCATATTAAGAAAAAAGGAGTGATAACCTCAAAGGACAGAGATAAAATTACGTATTCAGCATCATCAAAAATGATGAATACGGCTTTCTTTGGACAATTCATTATCCTAATTGTTTTCTTGCCAATTTTAGCTTTAGAAGGTGTTGAAGGGAAGATGTTTATACCCATGGCACTAACCTTTAGTTTTGCTATGATTGGAGCTATGGTATTGTGCTTAACGTATGTACCTATGATTACATCAGTGTTTTTGAAAGCTCCTAAGACAGAAAAGAAGTATTGGGGAGATAGCATAGTGCATTGGTTAGAGGCTAAATATGAAAATGTATTAGTTAAGGCTTTAAGAAAAGGAAAGGTTATTATTGCTTCATCCTTTGTATTACTGGTATTGGCCATATTTACTTTTACTAAAATGGGTGGAGAATTTATTCCGCAATTAGATGAAGGGGATTTAGCCTTTCATGCTATTTTAAAACCCGGTAGTTCTTTGACGGAAACCATAGAAACAACAACAAAAATTGAAAAGATTGTCAAACAGAATTTTCCTGAAGTCATTGATATTATAAGTAGAATAGGTGTTGCCGATGTACCAACGGACCCCATGCCAATGGATATTGCAGATGTCTTTGTAATTCTGAAACCAGAAAATGAATGGACTAGTGCCATGACCAAAGAAGCCCTTATCGACAACATGAAAGCCATGGTAGAACAGGTTCCTGGAGTGAATTATGAATTTACTCAGCCTATAGAAATGCGCTTCAATGAACTTATCACAGGAGTTCGTGAGGATATTGCTGTGAAACTTTATGGTGACGATTTAGATATTTTGTCTCAAAAAGCTGAAGAAATCGGCAAAATTGTAGCTACAGTTGATGGTGTTGCCGATATGAAAGTAGAAGCTACTTCAGGGCAACCTCAAATTACAATACGGTATAACAGAAGCAAAATTGCCCAGTATGGCTTACAAATAAACGAGCTGAATAAGCTTATAGAAACGGCTTTTGCCGGTGGTGTTGCGGGTACTATTTTTGAAGGTGAAAAGCGCTTCGATTTGGTAGTTAGGCTTAAAGAAGAGCTTCGACAAGATTTAAGCAACGTTAAAAACCTGTTTGTAACGCTACCCAGTGGTACTCAAATACCTTTAAAGGAAGTTGCTAGTATAAGTTATAAACCAGGCCCCATGCAAATAAGTCGGGATAATACGAATCGTAGAACTTATGTTGGTATTAATGTCCGAGGGCGTGATATAAAATCTTTGGTTGAAGAAATCAAGCAAAAAATAGAGGCTGAAGTTACTTTACCCATAGGATACTATGTACGTTATGGTGGGGCATTTGAAAATTTAGAGCGCGCTACAAGTAAATTAAAAACTGTAGTGCCCATGGCATTGGGATTGATTTTTATACTCATTTTTATGGCATTAAAGTCAATGAAACAAACCGTTATGATTTATATGGCAATTCCACTAGCAACAATTGGTGGTGTTTTTTCACTAATGCTTCGTGATATGCCATTTAGTATATCGGCTGGAGTTGGTTTTATTGTACTTTTTGGTGTTGCTGTATTAAATGGTTTAGTCCTTGTTAGCGGATTTAACGAACTTAAAGAAGAAGGCGTTACAGACATTAATGAGCGTATTCGTGTTGGAACGAGGCGGCGTATTCGCCCCATATTATTAACAGCGTTAACCGATATGTTTGGGTTTTTACCAATGGCATTGTCAACATCTTCGGGTGCTGAAGTACAACAACCTTTAGCTACCGTTGTTATTGGAGGCTTGCTTACATCTACATTGTTGACATTATTTGTAATTCCAATTTTGTATAAATGGATTGAACGTAAAAATGATGAACCTATGTTTTCAAAATCAAATATATCAGGAAGTAAGGCTATTATGGCTACTGTATTATTAGTGCTTAGTTTCGGAGTAGTGCAAGCACAACAACCATCCATTTCAATGGAAGAGGCTGTAACAATGGCGACGACAAATTATCCATCATTAAAAGTGGCTAAACTTTCAGTTGAAAAAGAAAAAGCGCTAAAAGCTACTGCTTGGGATTTTGGTGATACCGAAATTTTTACATCAGGAGACGAAATTGGAAATAATAATCCTGCGACTTACACCACTTTAGGAATTGGACAAAGCGATATGGATGTTTTTGGAATTTCTTCAAAAACGAAATTAGCAAATGAGAACATTAAGCTTGCCGAAACCAATTTAGAATTAAATGCATTAAGCTTGAAGCTGAAAGTCCAAAAGGCATGGGCCAAAGCTTATACGACTAAGAAAATACACGAATCTTATGATGAAATTTATAAGGTGTTTTCTGGATTGAATAAAGCCATTGACCTGCGGTTTGAAACCGAAGCCATTTCAAAATTAGAATACAATGCCACCAAGAATCAAGGAAAATTGATTGAACTTAAAAAGAAACAAGCATTGGTGTCTTACAAAGTGGCAATACAGGAATTGAATCAATGGTTGTTTACCGATGAATTGTATGATGTGACTCCAATATCGATTGACACATTCGACAGTGATCTTGTCGTTAAAGAATTAGGTCTGAAGGACCATGCGCTTTTCAAATTATGGCAAAATCAACTCGACGTTGCTCATGCACAACGAAAAGTAGCAAATGCTCAGTTTCTACCAAAGTTATCCGCGCAATACGGAATTCAAAAAATAGCGAGTCAATCAGGATTCAATAGTTTTCAGATAGGTGTGAAAATTCCGTTACTATTTAGTAAAACTAAAGGGCAATCTAAAGCGTCAAGAATTAATGAAAGTATTATTGAACAGGAAAATGAAGCAAAACAAGCGCAATTTAAAAGCAGCTTTAATGCTATGCTCGCAAAGTATGAACAATCAGAAGCAAGTTGGCAATACTATAAAAGTGAAGCACTTCCATTGGCTATAGACCAGCGCAACGGTGCAACTTTATCATATAAAGAAGGCGCCATGGATTATATCGCTTTTCTTCAAAACATGAAAGATGCCATTCAATTAGAAATTAATACCTGGAACATACTTCAAAAGTATTTAGAAAGTAAAATACAATTGGAATATTTCTTAACCTCAAAACAATAAAAATGAATACTAAAATATATTTATCTATAGTAACAATTCTGACTGTTTTTGTAACACTTACAAGTTGTAAAAACCATTCAGAAACTGATGGACATCAACATGATGCCAGTGGAAATCATACCACCCCGGCTACAACTACTGATAGGTTAGGGTCGGCTCTTGCACAGGAGAAACATGCTGAAGACGTTATCTTAACTCAAACCCAAGTTGATATTTTAAATATTAAAATTGATAGGTTAGTAAAACGTAACATGAGTGGTTTTATTCAAGTAAATGGTCAATTAGGAGTACCTCCTCAAAACGAAGCGGTGGTAACCAGTACACTTGGAGCAAATATTCGTAGTATTAAGACTATGGAGGGTGAAAAGGTGAGAAAAGGTCAAACCCTGGCCTATATAAGTCATCCGGATATAATTACGATGCAAACCGATTATTTACAAGCACATAATAGCCTAACTTTTTTAGAGCAGGATTATAACCGTCAGAAAAAACTATATGAGTCTCAGGTAGGGTCTGGTTGCGATTACCAGAAGGCACAATCAGCATTTTCCAGTGCTAAAGGTTTAGCAAAAGGCTTTGAAGGACAATTACGTTTGTTGGGCTTATCGCCTGAAAGCATTAGAAATGGAAACATCTCACTAGTCGCACCAATAAAAAGCCCTATTGATGGTTTTATTGAAAAAGTTCAAATAAAGTCCGGCCAGTATGTGCAGCCACAAACACCTATGTTTGACATTGTAAACACCGAACACATTCATGCCGACTTAATGGTTTTTGAAAAAGATGTGAATAAAGTGAAAAATGGGCAACTCGTAAAATTTAGCATTGAAGCCTTAGGAAATAAAGAAATGACGGCCAAAATCTATTCGGTTGGAAAATCTTTTGAAGAAGGCCCAAAAGCTTTGCATATTCATGCCGAAATAGAAAATAAAGATAGAAATCTGATACCGGGCATGTATGTTAGTGCACGTATTATTACTGAAAAAAAATTAGAACAAGCAATACCCGAAGATGCTGTTTTTCAAGATGGGGAAACATTTTATGTGTTTACTGCTGAAAAGGAGGACGATGGTACTTGGGGATTTTTACCTCAAAAAGTTGTAATTAAATCTACAAGCAACGGATTTATGGCTTTCGATTTTATAGAAGATGTTGACAAAAGCACATTAGTCGCTCTAAGTGGGGCCTATTATTTAATGGCTGAAATGAAAAAAGGTGAAGCGGAACATTCACATTAAAGAATAAGATCCAAAATTGTTACAAAAAAAAGAGGCTGAATGATAATTTTCAAACAGCCTCTTTCTTTAAGGAGTTAGAAACCCTTTAATCCTTAAGTGGTTGTTTAACACTCTGTTTTAAATGTTTTGCATAGAATCCCATCATCGCTTTATATAAGGCAATGGAGTTTTCTTCTTTTGCAAAACCATGACCTTCATCATATTTCACCATATAAGGCACATCATAGCCTTTAGCACGTAGAGCACTTACAATCTGATCAGACTCATTTATATTAACTCTGGGATCGTTGGCGCCTTGTACCACAAAAAGAGGCTTTTTAATTTTGTCTATTTGATACACGGGAGATACCTCTTCCATAATGGCCTTTTCTTCAGGAATATCTGAGTCATACCAAATTTCTTTAACGATCTTTTTATAGGGTTTCCAATACTCCGGGAAAGAATCAAAAAATGTAAATAAATTGGAAACACCAACATAATCGACACCGCAAGCATATAAATCAGGTGTTTTTGTTAACCCTCTTAAAACGGCATAGCCACCATGACTTCCACCGTAAATAGCGGCATTATCTTTATCTACCCATCCTTGGTCGACAATATACTGTAGCCCATCTTCAACATCGTCCATAGCTTTTCTTCCTATTTGCTTGAAGCCGGATTCTAAAAATGCTCTACCATAACCTCCTGAAATCCTGAAGTTCACCTGTAAAGTAGCATAGCCACGACTTGCAAAAAGTTGTGCTTCCGGATTAAATCCCCAGGAATCCCTTATACCTTGTGGTCCACCATGAGGGTTTACAATCACGGGAACACGTTCGCCATTTAAAGCTGCTTTAGGCAATGTAATATATCCGTGAATGGTTTTGCCATCTCGACTTTTAAAAGTGATGGGGCGCATTTCGGCCATATCTGCTTCAACAAGATTAGGCATTAAATTGTAAAGCAATTTGAATTCATCTTTTTTTGCATCATACGAGTAATATGTGCCATATAGTTTATCACTTTGTAAAAAGATTAAATATTTGCTTTCGTCGTCTGTAACATCAGGAATCGAATAGTTATATTCGGGAAATTTATTTTTAATTTTCTTATGTAATCTTTTGTAATAAGCACTTACAGGTACTATCTCTCGTTTTTCACCTTCAAATGAAAAATAGTCCAACTCATAATTTCTATGTCTTGATAGTCCTAAGCCTGAAACATCGTAGTTATCATTGGAAAATAATTTTTTAATAATCTTATCTTCTTTAAGGTCGTACAAATAGATCTGAGATTTATCACTATCCAAATTTGAAACGACGTAAGCTTCATGTGGGTTAGCAGACGCATAATTAAAGCTTGAAATGCTAAATGAATCCTTCCAATTTAGTTCTTTTTTTATTTCATAATTTTCACCATCTAACGTGTAATAGAGATCTATATTTACGCCATTTCTTAGCTTGGCAAAACCACGTAGCTTACCATCCTTGTCGAACACATAACTGTTAATAGGGTTAGCAGCATCATCATTTTTATAGAGTTGTACCAATTCTCCTGTGACGATATTGATTTTATAAGGTTCAAAAATTTGTGGGTTATTTTGGTTCATCGAGATGATCATATGATCTTTATCTTCCTTTAAACCTTGCAATATATTAACTTTTACACCTTCAAAAGGTGTCAGTTCTTTTTGGTTACTTCCGTCAATATTAACTGCAAATAGGTGGTAATCTTCATTACCTCCTTTATCCATAAGGTAGACCAGTCTATTGTCATTTGCCCAACCAAAGCCCCTGATAAGTTCCTCCTTTTCTTCAATCACTCGAGTGACTTCTCCGGATTCAACGTTTTTTACATATACGTGATTTTTTTTGTTTTCATCTTTCTCTCTATAAGAAAGATAAGTGCCATTTGGTGAAAAACTAAACGACCTGGCTTTTGGCCTTGCAAAATAGTCTTCAACAGCATATTTGTAGTTCGTTGGATTCCAATTTGATAAACGTTCCAGTGCTTCATCAGAAGTCGGTAAGCTCGTATCACCGGGAAGCGCTTTTACCGTTTTAGTTAATGACAATGGCAGCTCCATACCACCTTGATGAAACGTACCCGTTAATGTATGTCCATCTAATGTGCCAACGTATTTTATACCGGCTTGATTAAACTTAATGGTTAGGGTATTATCGGTAAATGATGTTTCATCCATGGGAATGCCAGTAGCACCTTGTGATGGGCTATCCATAGTTGATGTATGGACATCACCATCGGCCTTAATGTCAAAAATCAATGGGATCTCGGTACCTTGTACTTCAATTTTTCCTTTCCAGGACCCTGTGATGTCTTGAGCTCTTACTTGCATAGCCATACATAAGAAGAGTACAAATACACCGCCAAATTTAAAAAGTGTTGTTTTCATTTTGTAGAATAAGAATTAGTAATTAGTGTTTTTTAGTATTTAATAATTAAAAGGTTAGATGTTTTATTTTCCATTTTGTTACAGATTAAACAATTAAATTATCAAGATTATGTATTTATTAAAAGTTTTAATAGTTTTTGCAATATTTTTTTAAATAAAAAGAAATCATTTATAATTTTCACCTAAACATTCGTCATAAACCCTTTAAAGATGTTATTTTTGCACGTCATAAAAATTAATTGAATGTCCATATCTACATTAGAATTAGAAGAAAGAAAAACCGGTAAAGACCTATATAGCTATCAAAAAGGGGCCATTGATAAAATTTTCAAAAGTTTTGAAGAATCGCCTTCAGATTATCATTTGCTTTATCAATTACCTACCGGTGGCGGTAAAACTGTCATATTTTCTGAAATTGTAAGACAATATTTAAAGCATCATCAAAAAAAAGTGTTAGTCATGACACACCGTATTGAGTTATGCAGGCAAACGTCTCATATGCTTACCGAATTTGGTGTTGTAAATAAAGTTGTAGATAGTAAAGCTGATTTGGATGATCAATCTAATTACTCCTGCTTTGTTGCGATGGTAGAAACTTTAAATAACAGGTTAAATGATGATAAGCTAGATATATCTGATATTGGTTTGGTTATTATTGATGAGGCGCACTACAATTCATTCACAAAGCTATTTAAGTTTTTTAGTCAGTCCTTTATTTTAGGTGTTACAGCAACACCTTTGAGTTCTAGTATGGAATTACCTATGACTGACAATTATGACGAGTTAATTGTAGGTGAAACCATTGAGTCTCTTATAGAAAATGGTTTTTTAGCACGAGCTGAAATGTTTTCGTATAATGTAGGATTGACATCGCTGGTTGTTGGTGCTAATGGTGATTATACGGTTAAATCATCTGAAGATTTATATACAGATAATGATATGCTGTCTAAGCTATTGCAGGCTTATGAAGAACGTTCTAAGGGCAAGAAAACATTGATATTCAATAACGGAATAAATACGTCTTTACATGTTTATGATACGTTTAGAGCTGCAGGCTATCCTGTTGCACATTTAGATAATACCAATTCAAAAAAAGAAAGAGCACTTATTTTAAAATGGTTTAAAAATACACCGGATGCGATATTAACATCGGTAAGCATTTTAACGACAGGATTTGATGAGCCGACGGTGGAGAGTATTATTTTAAATAGAGCAACGAAATCCTTAACACTATATTACCAAATGATAGGTCGTGGCTCTCGTATTTTAAAAGACAAGTCAACATTTAGTGTTATAGATTTGGGGAATAATTTTCACAGATTCGGACCTTGGGGTGACGATTTGGACTGGCAAAAAATATTTAGATCTCCAAATTATTATTTGGACGCTATTTTAAGTGACGAGGAACTGGAAAGCAATTTTAGATATGAAATGCCCGATTCATTACGTGCAGAATTCGCTAAATCTAAAGATGTTTATTTTGATATTCAGCGAACGTATGTGGAATCTGTGAAGGCTGGAGAATCGTCAAAGGTGGTGTTAGAACGCTCTATTGCTCAGCATGGTAAGATTTGTATAGAAAATAGCGAAGATGTTTATGATGCTTTGGCTCTAGCCAAAATGTTAGGTGATGATATTGATTTTAGAATTCAACGTTATACAAAATGTATCAGTAAAAGCACCTACAATTTTGTAGACTGGTTAAAAGGTGATTATAGAAAAAAACTAAATTCTTATTTGCGTACTAATTTTGATGATGTTTTTGAAGAAATTCATGGATATCCCCCCGAAGATTAATGCCTTCAGAAAATTTTGCCAATCTAAAATTTAGCAACAAAAAAAATATGACGTACCTTTACGTCACTCTTAAACCAGACAATTTAGTAACCCTTTAATAACAGAAATATATTCAATGGCAAAATCGCAAGTAACATTTAATAAAATAGAAAAAGAAAAAAAGCGCTTAAAAAAACGAGAAGAAAAACAAAAAAAGAAAGAAGCTCGCAGAGCTGAAGCTAAAGAAAATCCTCAAGGTATTCAATTCGCTTACGTAGATTTTAATGGAAATTTAACAGATACCCCGCCTGATCCTGCTATGCGTGAAAAAGTGGAAGCTGAAAGTATTGAAATTGGCGTTCCAAAGAAAGAAGATAGAGAAGACGAGGTGCCGGCAAACAGAGAGGGAAAAGTATCATTCTTTGATCATTCTAAAGGATTTGGGTTTATTATTGACGGTATGACTCAAGAAAAATATTTTGTTCATGTTAGTGGGCTTCTTGAAGATATTGAAGAGAACAACAAAGTTACTTATGAGTTAGAGCGTGGCTTAAAAGGCATGAATGCCGTTCGTGTAAAAAAAATATAATCATTTGTTTACATAACCAGTCCCTGTACTAATGGGTTTACCTCGCAAAACAGTTCTTATTGTATTAGCCTTTTTTGCAATTTATGTTATTTGGGGGTCTACATATCTTCTTAATAAAATAGCGGTAACAGAATTACCCGCGTTTAAATTAGCTGCTATCAGATTTATTATTGCAGGATTATTAATTTTTGGTATTGCTAAAGCTTTAAAAATAAGTATTTCAATCACTAAAGTTCAGCTTAAAAACACCACTATTGCTGGTTTTTTATTTTTAACTTTTGGTAATGGTGTTGTGGTTTGGGCACTTAATTTTGTTGATAGTGGTTTTGCCGCTTTAGAAATATCAGCACAGCCACTGGTTGTTCTCATTTTAATGCGCATTCTCCAGGGAAAGAAAATATCACCGATGTCCTTAATTGGTGTATTCTTAGGTTTTATGGGTATTTTTCTTTTAGTAAGTCAAAAACAATTAATAAGTCAAGACGGTCAAATTACCGGTATGATCTTGATTTTTGCCTGTATGATAAGTTGGGCCTATGCGAGCATATTTGTTGGGAAAGCAGATTTGCCTAAAAATGCTTTTGTAAATACAGGCTATCAGATGTTTACAGGTGGTATCATGTTGGGAATAGTTAGCCTATGCCTTGGCGAAACATGGTCTTCTCCGGCAACCTGGAGTACTCATGTACAGTGGTCCATGATCGGCCTGACCTTATTTGGCAGTATCGTCGCTTTTACAGCCTTTAATTATTTGTTAAAAGAAGTGTCTCCTGAAAAAGTGGCAACATCTACTTACGTTAATCCTATTATTGCATTGCTACTGGGGTGGTGGGTATTGAACGAACATATTAGCTTACAATCCGTTATAGCCGCCGTCGTATTACTTACCGGTGTTTATTTTATTAATTCAAAACGGAAATTTAAACCGAGAGGAATTGGACGTTAAATCCGCCATAAAGTTCATGCTTATAAGTACATTTGCTTTTGCCTGTATGAATGCAACAGTTAAACACCTAATTCATATAAATGCATTTCAAATAGTGTTTTTTAGAGCGCTTAGTTCGTTGGTTTTCACTTTTGGCTTTCTCTATAGAAGTAAGATTCCGGTTTTTGGAAATAATCATAAACTGCTCATTTTAAGAGGACTGGTGGGGGTTACTTCAATGGCCTTTTTTTTTCTATCTACTAAGTATTTGCCCATTGGAACCGCTGTAACTTTACGTTACATAGCACCGATTTTTGCGGCTGTTTTTGCGGTGGCAGTCTTGAACGAGACAATAAGACCACTACAATGGTTGTTTTTTTTAATAGCCTTTATTGGTGTTCTCGTACTTAAAGGTTTGGGGACTGACCTTGATTTTAAGGGATTAATATTCGCCATAACAGCTGCTGTTTTTAGTGGATTAGTGTACGTCATTATAAGTAAAATTGGCAAAAGCGAACATCCCGTCGTTATTGTTAATTATTTTATGGTGATTGCTGCAATAGTCGGAGGGATACTTTCAATACACAGTTGGGTAAACCCAGCGGGTTTGGATTGGGTATTGTTATTTGGTCTTGGGGTATTTGGGTATTTCGGACAGGTTTATATGACTAAGGCCTTTCAAGTGGCTAAAACCAATCAGGTCGCACCGTTAAAATATATAGAGGTTATTTTTACCGTAATTTTTGGAGTGTCCCTGTTTGGAGAAATTTATACCTTTTGGAGTTTGCTGGGTATTTCTTTAATTATTGGAGGCTTGATTTTAAACGTCCTGTATAAATCAAGGCGTACCTCCTAATCTACTTTAATAATTTTTGAATCCGCTTTTAAGATTTCATGCACAACAGTAGCATTCCCTTTATATCTTAGCCTGCAATCGGCAAAAGCTTCAATGTCTATGGAATTATTTACAGTAATATCGGCATTACAATCGGCAGACATTTTAATTTTTAAATCGTCAACTTCCAGATCGAAATCCGAAAGTTTTGCATCGGCTGAAAGATTGGCGTCTAAAAACTTTGTATACCCGTTTAAGTCGGCTCTAGCATCGGCTGCAACGATGAGTTGTAAATCATCCACCCGAACTTCACCGGAAAAGAAGCTGTCTGCCGTTATCTTTATTTTTGCGTCCTCCGTGATTAATGCATTCTCAAGGTAAATGTTTGAATCTGCCGCTACTTTAAAATCTGTAATGGACTTCGTTGTTATGTACACATTTAAAGTTTCCTGCCCTTTAATATTAACATGATTTTTAAGGCGCACGATGAGTCTATTCCCCTTTATTGTCGCGGTAATATATTTATGCAAATTTTCATTGGCCTCAATTTCTACGTGTTCTTCGGTGTCAGAAAATGTAATATAGGCCTTAAAATTATTGGCAATTTCTACGGCTTCAAAATCACCAATCGTGACGTCTTTGGTGGTAATAGTATCATCTGGTGCAACTCTTATAGTATCAATACTGCATGCAGTAACAAGTAAGACAATAGCAACTAATAATGTATATATGCTGTTCGATTTCATTTTGATTGATTTAGACATTGAGAATTATACTGTTTTGATTAGGAACAGTGGCTTATTGATTCATGTTTTCATTTAATTTCATAACCGGAATCCATTGGAAGTTAATAGGAAACCATTCGTCTTCGATGTTATTCTTTAACCTTACCTGATTGTTCGTGGCGAATACATACTTGGTATTCATAATAACCTTTAGTTTTTTAGTTTTCATTGTTTATATCTTTTTTTTTGTATCGATTTCTTCCCATATTAAAAACTCCTATTTTAACACCCATTCCCACGGAATATCCATTAATGTTAGAGATTCCGTGTTGGGGTTGAAAATCTACTTTGCTGGAAAATCTGTATTTTATTCCCGCTTCTAACTGGATATATCGGTTTATATTATAAAGCATATTAATACCGGGTTCTACTACAAAGATTGGTTCCCAGTCGTCTTCGTCTATGACAACATCTTCAATATCGTCATTCAATAATACGGCTCCACCAGCACCAATAAGTAACGGGAATGACAAGTTAACTTTAGATTTCCCGAATAGAATGGGCTCCAAATGCAAACCACCATAAGCACCTGCCAAATCCCTTATGTTTACATCAAGACCTCGTCCATTTAAATCGGAATAAAAACCAACACCTACAAAGCCAATTTCAAATTGTTGATTGGCGACATAGGCAATTTTAAAACTTGCAGAATACGTGTCTGCTTTATCTATGGTACCGTAGTAAAGACCCATGCCTAAATACACACCGTGTACAGTATTCTTACGGTCATTAAATTCAATATACTCGTCTGACTCTTGTGCATTTATCGCAGATATAGCGCATAAAAAGAGGCAAAGAAAAACAGAAGCAATCCGATTCATAGTTTTTAAAATTTGTTAGAGTTATTACTAATAGACAAGGCAAAATTAAATAGGTTGCATGTACTATTACTTTTTTTTAGATAATTATTCTTTTAGTGTTATAATGCCTTTTTTTCCAGTAAAGGTAAATACCCCAAGGTTGAGCTTACCATAGGTGGCAGATATTTCGCGAATTCTCTTTCCTTTATCAATGACGCTGGTATTAATATTAGAAAAGGATTTTGGTAATCTAAGCAAGCCTTGTTCCAGAGTTGCATTAAATTTAAAAGCCAAATCTGATATGTTTAAAACTATTTCTGAAGATTCTTGTTCTATATGTACAACAGCATCCGGCTGATTGATTTTTGAGACTCTAAGCTCTGCAACCTTCATTATTAAACTAATCCCGTTATCAACATTATCGATTTGTGCATTAGAGAACAGGAGGTGACCTTCAATTTTTTCAACATTTCCTATCAAGATTTCATCTTTACTTGAAACTAATTCCAGATTAGAAACCGTTTCAATTTCTATGGTACTTCCGCTGGTTTTTAATAATAAATCTTTGGAGTATTTAATGTCTGCGCTGCCATTTTTTAAGCTTACCGTACCATAAGTAATGGATTTGGTTCTTAGCTTACCAAATTTCATATCGATATTGGCGTTTGTTATGGTTTCATTAATCCATAGATCGCCATGCTGAACGTTGGCTTTTAATTTTCCCGTCCAATTCTCTAAAACAACATCACCAAATTTATTGGAAAGGTCTATTTCAGCATTAACAGGCAGGTTGATCGTATAATTTATTTCAACATTACTCTTGTCGAAATCGAATGGATTGACTTTATTAAAGTATCGGGAAAAGATACTCGAACTCTTTGCCGAAAATTCTGAGGTGACACTAATATAATCTCCTGCGGCTTTAATTTGACTATCAATGCGCTCAAGCAGCGATTTTGCATCATCTTTTTTCTTGCTTGTGACTTTAATATCAATAATGATTTCAATAGTATTGCGATCCCATCCGTTAATTGTTACGTTGCCATATTTGTTATTTATATATAGCTCTCCCGCATTAGTCATTTCTAATGTTTTCTCAATTTTTTTGGTTAGCGTTTCTTGCGAGTGCAACGAAAAACTCAGTGCTACTAGCGTAAGTAACACCATTTTTTTATAACATGTATACATCATCATCATTGTTCATTTTTTTAGAACTATTAATTTGCTCTAATAAATTCTCTATTAATTCAATTCGTTTTTTATAGTTAATTACAATAGCTTCTAAAACACGTTCGGGGTCTATGTCCTTTTGTAATTCCAGTTTTAGTATGTCATATTCAACATCCAATTCATCCATAAAAAGAAGAAAGGTTGCTTTTTCTTCAGAAGTTAAATAAGAACTTCTGTTAACCAGCTTTACCTGATACGATACCAGGCCTTTATAATGCATATCAATGTCATTCAATTCCTGTGCAGCCAAACTGTTTTGTGAATCGGTCATGTTAATTCCAATATTGATGATTGAAAATAATCCTAGTGCCAAAATAATGGTCGCCGCAACTTTAAATGCTACGGTATTCCATAGTTTAATCGTTTTTATGTTTTGGTCCGGTTTATCCAATCGGGCTTCGATATTTGCCCAAAGTTTACTTTTGTCTGCTTTATGTTCGTCAAAAAGTGCTTTGTTTTCTCTTATATGTTTTTCGAAATCATTCATTATAGTGTCTTTATAATTTCTAGTAGTTTTTTCTTTGCTCTATGGTATTGAGATTTTGAGGTTGATGTCGTTATATTTAATATGTCTCCAATTTCAATATGATCGTATCCTTCAATTAAATAGAGATTAATAATTTGTTGGTAACCTGCCGGTAGGAGTCGAATGCCTTTAATCACTTTCTTTATCTCCATGACCGGGGTTTCGTCATCGTAATCCTCATCTGCTTTTATATGGTGCATTTGGTTTTCAAGGGGTGCAACCTGTATCCTTCTTTTTTTTAAATGATTGATACTTTTATTGATAATTATGCGCTTTAACCAGGAGCCAAACGTGCTTTCATATTTAAAAGAATCCAGTTTATTAAAAGCTTCGACAAAACTATCCTGTACAATGTCTTCCGCATCTTCCTTAATTCGTACCATACGCATGCTCACATTAAACATAGCATCAACATAAAGTTCGTACAACTTATATTGCGAAGTCCTATGGCCTAACTTGCTTTGTTCAACAAGCTCTTTATGAGTGTATAGTACGTTGGTTTCCAATTAATTTTTAGCGCCTAAAATTCTCTCTAAAAGTACTTTTATTTTTTATGTTACTATTATAGACAACAAAAAAATTGAAGGGTTGCATTTGCTGTTATTTTTAATATTGTAAAGATTGTTTTCTTTAAGTTTTCAGAATGCTATTAAGTTTGGCGAACTCTTGTGTTATTTGTAATTTTGGCAACCTTTAAAAGACACTCTATACAGCATCAAAACATGAAAGTACCACATTCTATAAATGCCATAAGACGAAAGTTTATGCATAGCATTACCAAAAATATTGGAAGTTCTTATTCTGAACCAAAGTTTGATGCTGATCAAAAAATAGAAATCAGGAGCGTTCTAATTATAAGGCCTAACCACAGGTTGGGGAATCAATTACTTTTAACACCAATTGTTCAGGAGGTTATTAACTCATTTCCGGATTGTGACATTGATTTATTTGTTAAGGGCGGTGTTGTTTACCCTGTTTTTGAAAATTACAAGCAGGTTAAGAAGATCATTCAACTACCTAAAAAGCCATTTAATCATTTATTTAAGTATGTTAAATGCTGGGTGTCTATTAAGCGTAAGCATTATGACATGGTGATTAATGGTGATAAAAACTCATCGTCCGGCCGCTTATTAACACAAATCTCTAATGCGACTTATAAGGTTTTTGGTGATGTGGATGAAGCGGTTCGAAAAAAGTACAGCGACTACGAACATATTTCAAAATATCCGGTCTATAATCTGAGGCATTATCTAACAAAAATTGGCTATAATGAAAATGAAAGTGAGGTCCCGCTATTGAATATCTTTTTAAGTGATTCCGAAATTTCAGAAGGGGAGAAGCTACTTCAAAATATTACCAGGAATTCAAAAAAAACGATTTGTATCTATACCAACGCGACAGGGGATAAGTGCTATTCCGAAGCCTGGTGGGATAATTTTTATCAGCGCCTTAAAGACGAATATGCTAATGATTATAACATCATTGAGATGCTCCCCATTGAGAACATTTCTAAGATCAATTTTAAAGCACCAAATTTTTACAGCAAGGATATTCGTGAAATGGCGGCCATTATTAAAAATACGTCCATATTTATTGCTGCCGATAATGGGGTGATGCATTTGGCGAGTGCCTCGTTAACGCCCACGGTTGGTTTCTTTTCGGTTACCAACGAGAAGATATATGAACCTTATGGCAACGGCAGCCTGGCTTTAAACACGAATAAGACCCATATTGATGATTGGCTTTTGGCGATTCATAATATTCTCCGGTAGCGTTATCAAAAAACGAACTTACGCCGAAAAGAAAATAGACTAATTAATAATTAAAACGTTCTAACCGCCCTCACGTGCCGTTTACTGCTCTTATTCTGGCCGTTATCGTCACCAAAAATAAAAGAACGTCTGAACGCTTGAGTAATACTCTCTTCTGTAGAACTCCAATAGTCATTTTCAACAAATGCATCTCCTCCATGAGCTTGAGCCGTTGCGTTTATGTAATTCATCTGTATCCTCATATGATTTAATTCCTGTTTACTTGGCAAGAACCAATCCGAGTATCCACCACCTCTGTAGGCCCTTGCTAAACCTGCGGCATAATCTGTTTCAGTCGGGCCTTGAGCGGCAATTATCAACTCCGTATTAGCCTTGCCCGTTCCAATCAAAATGCCATCAGCATTAGTCACCATATTTGTTCCGTTATACCATTGAATACCAGTGCTTTGGTCTTCAATGGCACATATCAAGCCATGGGTGTTATCCTCCGGGTCTACATAAAAAACGACCCCACCATCTCTAAAATCTCCAACAGCCGAGGGTGGGACGGAGGCTAAACCACCGGCCATGTTTGTCCATATTTGCCCGTTAAACACTTGAATTTGGCCATCATGGCCACAGTCACTGCACCAGATCATCAGGCCCGTAGCGATTGGTGTTGGCATATTAAGGCGTTGGTCATAAGTTAAACGTGGAGGTAAAAAGCCTTGTGTGGTGGATGTCAGGTCTAATACCGCCGCGGTATTTGGTGCAGTTGTACCAATACCTACTTGAGAAAATGACATTAAACATATATTTGCTATAAACAGAACACTTAAGATTTGCTTTTTCATTTATATTGTTTTTAATTCTTAATGATTTTGGGATGGGATATTTTAAGAAAATAAAGATTAATGATACATTTGATTTTACTGAAATATCTGTACTCGGCCGGAGGTATTATGAGTAGGTGCACCAATTGCCACGAGGGTACCATCTGCAGCGATGGAAACTGACCATCCACTTCTATCAAATCTATGTTCCCCGTCAATATCAGCCCCGACCTGCTCCCAAATCGCGGTTGCATCATTCCAGGTGTATAGTCGCGCATGTCCGGAATCCTCATTGTTATCATCATTATTTGGTGCTCCAATAACTACCTGTGTACCATTGGCTGATAGAGAAACAGAAGAGCCACTTCGGTCACCTGGAACCTCTCCCTGAATATCAGTACCCACTTGGGTCCAGGTTGTCCCATTCCAATTATATATGCATACATATCCGGCACTATTACCGGGTGCACCAATTGCGACCTGTGTACCATCAGATGACAAGGAAACAGAAGTGCCTTTATTGTCGTTTTCAAATTTCCCTTCAATATCTTCTCCCACTTGATCCCATATTGACGTTGAGTCATTCCAACTATATATACGAACATGCCCGGTATTATTAACACTACCATTATTCTTGGGCGCCCCAATCGCTACCCACATGCCATTGGCTGATAAGGAAACTGATGAGCCACTTTCGTCATATGAAGCCTCTCCGTGGATATCAGGACCTACTTGGATCCAGGCAACTCCATTCCAATCATATATTCTTACCTGCCCTCTATTCACATAGTTGTAAGGCGAACCAATAGCCACTCTTGTACCATCTGAGGAAAGGGAAACAGACCATCCGCTTCTATCTCCTCCATTTTCCCCTTCTATATCCAACCCCATTTGCGTCCATGCCGAGCCATTCCACTCAAATATGCGGACATGGCCAGAATTGTTACCATTATTGTCGTTGAGAGGACTCCCAATAGCCACCCGTCTACCATCGGCAGAAATAGAAACGGACCATCCGCTGTGGTCATGATCATTACTTCCGAGAATATCTGATCCCAGTGGCTCGATTGTAAAAGGGGGATTTGATGTTGCACCTCCAATAATGTTCGTCCAGTTTCCTCCGGCAAACATCTGTATTTCGCCATGATCACCACAATCAGTACACCAAATCATAAGTCCGGTCGGGATTGGAAGTGCCATATTATTACGCTGCGCATAGGTTAATCGCGGAGGTAAAAAACCTTGTGTTGTTGATGACACGTCTAACAAGGCCGAGGTATTTGGGATTGTTGTACCGATTCCAACTTGAGAAAATGACATTAAACATATATTTGCTATAAACAGAACACTTAAGGTTTCCTTTTTCATTTTATATTGTTTTCAATTCTTAATGATTTTGGGATGGGATATTTTAAGAAAATAAAGGTGTTGCGCTACATTTGATTTTACTGAATTATCCGTACGAGCCCGGCATCAGGGCCATTATCGCTATTTCTGGGTGCTCCAGTAGCTACATGAGTCCCATCTGCTGAAAGGGCAACAGAAAAGCCATTTTGATCACCTGCATTTCCGTTAATATCTGGCCTGGTTTGTACCCATGATGAGCCATCCCAATCATAGATTCTTACCTGCCCCGAAAGAGTGCCATTGCTGCCATTTCGAGGTGATCCAACAGCTATCCGATGGCCATCGGCTGAAAGGGAAACCGATGTGCCGCTTTGTTCGCCTGTTGCCTCTCCGTCAATATCAGAACCCATTTGTACCCATAGTGAACCATTCCATTTATAGATTCGTGTATGTCCCGAATTAGTGCCTTTGCCGTCATTACCAGGTGCTCCCATGGCTAGTATGGTACCATCAGATGAAAGGTCAACTGATTTACCGTTTTCATCACCCAGTGCTTCTCCAGCAATATCTGCTCCGATTTGCACCCAAGAGGAACCATTCCATTTGTAAACCCGAACATACCCCTTGTCTTTTATATTTATATGATTTTCGGATGCCCCAATAGCTACATGAGTCCCATCGGCTGAAATGGCAACTGATGTGCCACTCTTATCACTTGCGGCTTTCCCGTCTATATCTGTTCCTATTTGCTCCCATGTCGAGCCAATCAAATCATATACGCGCGAATGCCCGGATTCATTTCCATTATCGTCATTCCAAGGTGCTCCAATAATGACCCGATTACCATCGGCTGAAAGGGCAACTGATGTGCCACTTTGATCACTTGCCGCTTCTCCGTAAATGTCAGAGCCGATTTGCTCCCATGTTGATCCATTTAAACCAAATATTTGTACATGTCCGGAATAATTACCATTACCATCATTAGCAGGCCCCCCGACGGCTACCCGGTTACCATCCGCTGACATAGCCACCGAATAACCACTTGTACTGCCTATAATTTGTCCGTCTATGGGAAGACGAATGACAGTCTTTCCGTCTATGTCAGAACCAATTTGCACCCATCCTGAACCATCCCTCCATTCATAGACACGTACATGCCCGGATTCATTTTGATTACCGTCGTTATAAGGTGCTCCAATGGCTACCCGATGACCATCGGCTGACATAGCCACCGAATGACCACTATAGTCGGCTGCAGCTTCTCCCGTAATAACCCCCGTTAAAATAAGAGGTTGATTTAAAACAAGTCGTTTACTTGAGGTAGCTACTTCACCAATAAGATTAGACCAACTTGTACCATTAAACACCTGTAATTCTCCAAGATCACCACAATCAGTACACCATATCATCAGTCCTGAGGGGACGGGGAGTGCCATATTATTACGCTGGGCGTAGGTCATCCGAGGAGGTAAAAACCCTTGTGAGGTTGACGATAGCTCTAACATAGCGGATGGCTCTGGTGTTGTTGTGCCAATACTGATTTGGGCATAAGTACTTGTAGCCACAATCCATGCCAGGACTAATGTGAATATCCTTTGATATTTATTTTTTTTGTTCTTAAATACGAGCTTCGACGAATGAATCATGGAATTAAAATTTTTCATAGTTTTCAAAATAGCTGAGTTACTTCTCTTAAGTACTCCAAAATTAGTGAGAGATATGATGTTATAAGAAAAGAAGATATATGTGGTCATTCTTGGTAATAACCGAATTCTTTGAGGTACATTCAGTTAAGTGCTGACATTTTTAAGAATCGCTCATTAATTACTATCAAGGCAACAGAATCCAACACAGCTAGTAAAATCACTAAGGGTTTTAATAATACATCTCAGTAAAATAATAGGTTATTGTTAGACTTTATTTTATTGGAATACCGTACCTAACCTGCTCCCGAATGGCCATTGATGCTGGTACTAGGTGTTCCTATAGCCATACCTGTGCCAACAGCTGAAAGAGAAACCAATGTTCCACTTTTATCATTAAAGTTTTGAGTCCATCTGTTTAAAAACTAAACTTAATCAAATAATTAAAATGCTCTAATAGCTCGAATTCTAAACCGACTACTCTTAGGGTGTTGTAGCACCAGACTTCTACCTTGCATCCAAGCACTCCAATCTTCATTTTCTGAAGAAGACCAATATTGACTTTCCATGGCAGTTCCTCCATGAGCGATGGCTGTATTATTTATACTTTCAATTCTTTTAAATATTTCATTTAACTCATCCTTACTTGGTAAAAACCAATCCGAGTATCCACCGCCTCTGTAGGCTCTTGCTAAACCTGCGGCATAATTTGTTTCAGTCGGGCCTTGTGCAGCAATTATCAACTCCGTATTAGCTTTGCCCGTACCAATCGATACCCCATGAGCATTAGTCGCGATATATGTTCCATTATACCATTGAATGTCATCGCTCTGGTCTTCAATGGCACATATCAAACCATGGGTGTTATCCAACGGGTCTACCCAAAAGACAACACCACCATATCTATAATCTCCAACAGCCGGGGGTGGGACAGAGGCTAAACCACCGGCTATATTTGTCCATATTTGCCCGTTAAACACTTGAATTTGGCCATTTTGGCCACAGTCACTACACCAGATTATCAGACCCGTAGCGATGGGCGTTGGCATATTAAGACGTTGGTCATAGGTTAAGCGCGGAAGTAAAAAACCCTGTGTGGTCGATGTTAAATCTAGCACGGCTAAGTTATTTGGAGTTGTGGTGCCAATACCTACCTGGGAAAATGACATCGAACATATACTTGTTATGAATAAAACACTTAAGATTTGCTTTTTCATTTTATGTTGTTTTTAATTCTTAATCATTTTGGGATGGGGTATTGGGCTATTTTAAGAAAATAAAGGGTTATTGTTAGACTTTATTTTACTGAAATATCCTTACATGCCCAGTGTCATTACCGTTACCATCGTTATATGGAGCCCCGACCGCCACACGAGTACCATCGGCTGAAAGGGAAACCGATCTACCACTTTGATCGCCTGCCGCGTCTCCGTCAAGATCTACTCCGATTTGCACCCATGCGGAACCATTCCATTCATAAACCCGAACGTGCCCAGTGTCATTGCCGTTACCATCATTATATGGAGCTCCAATGGCTAGGCGAGTACCATCGGCTGAAAGGGAAACCGATCTACCACTTTGATCGCCTGCAGTTTCTCCGTAAATACCTACTCCGATTTGCACCCATGCGGAACCATTCCAACCAAATACTCGCACATGCCCGGTATTATGGTACGATCCAATGGCTAGGCGGTTACCATCGGCAGAAATGGAAATCGCTGAGCCACTTTGATCGCCTGCAGTTTCTCCGTAAATACCTACTCCGATTTGCTCCCAAACGGAACCCTTCCATTCGTAAACCCGAACCTGCCCTGCATCTTGCTTATGGAAATCATTAGCGGGGGCTCCAATGGCTAAGCGAGTACCGTCGGCTGAAAGGGAAACTGATTTCCCAAATTCATCCCATATATTATCTCCATCAATATCTGTTCCAACTTGCTCCCATTCTGAGCCGTTCAATTCATAAACCCTAACGTGACCTGCCTCACCTACATAATAACTATCATTTTCAGGCGCTCCTATAGCTATCCGACTACCATCGGCTGAAAGGGAAATTGATATACCACTATATTCGTCTACTCCTTCTCCATCGATAGCTGTTCCGATTTGCTCCCATGTGAAACCATTCCAATCTAAAATTCGCACCTGTCCTATGCCAGGCATATCGCCACCACGGCCATAACTTCTTGGTGAGCCAATAGCTATCTTTGTTCCGTCGTTAGAAATGTCGACTGAAGTACCACTTCGGTCGCCACCTACTCCAACAATATCTTCTCCGAGCTGCACCCATGATGAGCCATTCCAATCAAATACTTTTACACATTCACACCCTACGGGCGCACCAGTGATTACGCGGCTACCATCGGCTGAAATAGCAACAGAAAAACCAATAGATTCCCCTATAACATCTCCACCTATGTTGGTTCCTAGCATAATACTTGAAAAAAATTTGCTAGTAGCCGTACCCGAGGTACCTATCTTTGTCCAAGAACTACCATTAAACACCTGTAATTCTCCATTGCTACCGCAATCAGTACACCAGACCATGAGTCCTGCCGGTATTGGGAGGATCATTCCATTGCGCTGGGCATATGTTAGACGGGGAGGTAAAAAACCTTGAGTAGTGGATGTGATATCTAATGCTGCGGCAGCATTTGGGGCTGTTGTACCAATACCAGTTTGAGCAAAGGTATTGACAGTAATAATGAAAACCGAAAACAGATTACTTGTTTTTTTATTAATGACTTTCCTTGCCTTTGTAAGATTCATTTCAATATATTTCATAATCTTTAGTAGTTTATAATTTTTAAAGGACGTTATTTAGCTTGTTTGTAGCCATACAAAACTAATTGAAGACATGAGTATAAAATCAATTGAAGATATATCTGTCCCGAATATGAGAATAACCGGGAATAATTTCAGGTTAAAGGTAGTTTGTAAAGGACTTAACTTTATTAAAAGCCTCTAATTAAAAGACATATTCCAAAACCAGTCTCTGACCAATTTTTATAGGGGTTGTTCGTTTAATATAATTGCTTTTACAGATAGAAGCAATGGAAACGTTATTTCGATGTGAAATACGGGACAGGGTGTCACCGCGTTTTACGATATATATTTGCTTTCGAGTCTCCAAACTGGCAATGGCCTCTTCTTCGGTATGGAGCAATTGTAATTTTGTTCGTCTTTTCGAATTATGAACCTCTGGGCGTACCCAATTATCGGTCACCCAAATGGTTTTGGATCGAATTTTGTTTTCCTCCCCAAAATCGAATAAATACTCCGGGTTTATGGAAATACCTTTATAATTTATAACTAAATGCAAATGACTGCCTCTGGCATTACCGGAAGCACCTCCTTTCCCCAGAAGATCACCCGCCTTAACGGTATCATTTGCTTTAACCGCATACTTGGATAGGTGAGCATAAACCGTTTCCAGGCCGTTATAATGTCTCACAACCACGGTGCGCCCGTGTCCGGGGCTATATTTTGCAAATCTAACGATCCCATCAAACATGCTGCGAACACTATCTCCCGTTACAAGGTCAATGTCAATGCCCTTATGCGCTCTTCCTCTTCGCCATCCAAAGCGAGACGTAATAACTTTTCTTATCGGTATGGGTGAAACATAACTACTGTCCTCGAACTTAATTTCTATGGGAAACGTCACCTTTTCATGTTTATATGGATTGTAAATTTTGGTATCCCAATGGGAAGCTTTTATATCCACGCTATTAATCGCTTCATCAGATTTTAAATTATTTATATCTTCTTCAACAAAAGCATTAAGCGCATCGATACTGATCTTTTTTTTGAAATCCTGACCAAAGGAAACCGCTGAAAATAAAAGGGCTGCTAAAAAAACAAATAATCTCATGTTTGGATTAATCATATAATAATTAGAGGGTTCGAAAATATTCCGATTGCGAATTTAAAAAAAAATAACGCAAATTTTACTAATATATTGTTAAGCAAACTGCCAGAAAAAAGTGCTGAAAATAATGACAGGCTTTTAGCGTCTTCGCTGGCCTGAGAATTCCATGGCTTCTCCTTTTCCGAAGCCATAGCTTATCCCAAAAGTGATAAACCGACCTCGCTTACGGCTGTTTAACAGAAAGAAATCAGGTTGGGATGTGATATTCTCATCCACACGGGAAGCGAACAAATCCCGGATACTTAAATTTAAAATAGTTTTACCCTTAAATATTTTCTTTCGTATCCCGAAGTCCATAAACAAGTTATCCGAAATAACCTGCTGAAGCGTTTCATATTCTGAAATATAATCACCGGATATCTCAAGATCAAAATCTGCCGGAAGTTTAAATTTGGATGTTAGATTAGCCGACCATCGATCCCCACTGAAGTCAAATGATGTTAGTTCAAAAACACCCTTTCTATCAAAATAGTTCCAGTTAAAATCACTATTGATGGTTAACCAGCTTAAAGGTGTGTATTTACCATTAAACTCGATACCCGTTGTATTATTGGTTCCGACGTTCTCGGGCCTTGAGATACTTACATTATTTTGAAACATGACCACACGTTCCACCGCATCCCTGGTATATCGATTGTAAATACTGAAGTTTAAGGACAGCTTATCAAATTTATGAATACTGGTTAATTCATAGGAGTCGGTATATTCGGGTTGTAAATCGGGGTTTCCGGTAGAAATACTAAAATTATTTCGAATATTAGAAAAGGGATTCAAATGCCATAAACTGGGACGGTTTATACGTCTTGAATACCCCATTTGAAGTGAGAAATCTTCAGATACCTTATACGAGGTATGAGCGCTTGGAAAGACATCAGTATAATTTCGATTGTTCGATTCATTCGTTGTTTGTAACAAGGTGCTAACATCGGTATTCTCAATTCTGACACCCAATTTCACGCCCCACTTTTCACCTTCATAAGCACCTGTGGTATAAAAAGCCAGGACATTTTGTCTAAAATCAAAAATATTGGTCAGATTTGGGTTATTAACCCATTCACCGCTAATCAGATCACTAACTGAAAAATCATTCGATACATTATTGATTGCATATTGCGATCCGGCTTCAATCGTGTAGGTCTTTAAAAACGGATGCGTATAATCCAATTTAAAGGTATAGTCTTCCAGTTTGTAATCTGTAAGCGCTTCCTGCCGGGTGTCTTGCCTGTTTCCCTGGCTTATTACATCATTAAAGTCGGATGACTGGTCCTTCCTGAAAGAACTGCCCAACGCGCTAAATAATAAGTCCTGATCTTTATGTCGCTCAAAATCCCTTTTATACTGAAGCTCGTAACGAAGCTTAGGGTTTTTGGCTTTGGTTAATTCGTCGCGCCTCCAACTATCCGTAATCGTATTTGTGGCATCCAGAACATCAAAGAATGATTCGGACCGTTGCTCTTCCTTTTCATAGGCATAAGACCCGGAAAGTGTTATGACATTGTTATCGTCGATATGATAATCGGTTCCGATAAGGATGTTCCTGAATTTTTCGTCAAATTCACTTTCACCGCGACTGTTAACTGTATTGTTTATGGTCAAATCCCTATTGATAGAGACACGCTCATCAGGATAAGTTCTTAATCCGAATCCTAACTGACTAAAAAAGTTAAATTTTTCGGTCCGGCGGTTGACACTTAATCCAAAACTATTACTATTCGGTGTTCCAACATTTAAAGTAGCCGACCCGTTTAATCCTTTTTTCTCTGATTTTTTGATAACGATATTAATAATTCCCGAAGTTCCCTGGGCATCATACTTTGCCGAGGGATTGGTAATCACTTCAATTTTTTCGATCATATCGGCTGTTATGGTTCCAAGCGCATTGTTATCAGCACCCGATAAAACCGATGGCTTTCCATTAATAAGGATCTGAACGCCCTGACTACCACGTAAACTAATTTCGCCTTCAATATTTACGTTTACCGATGGCACATTATTTAATACTTCGAGCGCACTGGCTCCTGTAGAACTCAAATCTTTACCAACATTAAAAACACGCTTATCGAGTTTGAATTCGGTTTGAGATTTTTCTGCCCGAATAACAACTTCACCCAAAGCTTCCGGATCTTCATTTAAGACCATAGTTTGTAAATCAATTTTTTCGTTTATAACATTAAAATCATTAATGGTCTTTGTTATAAAACCAATAAAGCTAATTTCAATATAAAAATTCGACGCTTGTGTTTTAATCGAAAATGTGCCATCGGGAGCCGATATGGTTCCTGTTATGGCCCGTTTTGAGGTTTTATCCAGTATTGATATGGTAGCGTATTCTATAGGTTGCTTATTGTTTCCTTCAATAACCTTTCCAATAATATCGACCGTCTTATTTTGTGCATTCAAATTGCTGAACGAGAAAATAAAAACAACACAGCAATTAATATAGAAATAAAGCGGTTTCATGTATTTATATGTATTATTTTTAATTAGTCACACCTGTCTGCCCAATGGCAGGTGCAGTTCCATATCTAAGCATTTCCTTATCTGGTCCCAATAGCCATCGGGATTCGTTATGAAAGTGAATGTATTTGGAATAATATAGCGCAAATATACAGTGATAAACATAATATTTAAAGGGAACAATTGGTTTTCTATCTATCAATGTCTTCGTTTGGTAGAAATAAATTTGAAAAATTAGTTTTAAGGTGAATATTTAATTCATAATAAATTTAAAATCAAAAAATGAAACATCTTATAATCGTTACTGCACTCGTTTTCCTGGCAACGTCTTGTAAAAACAATGCAGCAAAAACTGAAGAAAAACCAGACTATAAAATACCTGTTCATGCCTGGGATAATCTGTCGCAATCTGATACAGATGAAGATTTACTCGCCTATTTTACCGATCTCAAAAATAAAGGTGTCGACGGATTAATGTATTCTGCAGGGCATGATCCTGAAACTTATAGAAGAGTAGGGAAGATTGCTAAGCATGTTGGTCTTGAATTTCATACCTGGATTCCGACTATGGTTCAAAATACCAACCCAAAGTTAAAACCGGAATGGTATGCGATTAACAGGAATGGAGAATCTGCTTTCGATAAACCGGCATACGTATCCCATTACCAATTTTTATGTCCGAATAAAGCAGGTACCTATAATTTTTTAGAGGATTTATATGGCCGTATCGCAGATGTCGAAGAGGTAGATGGCATTCATTTGGATTATATTCGTTTTCCGGATGTTATTTTAGCGAGAGGTCTTTGGGAAAAATATGGCCTAACCATGGATGTTGAGCATCCTCAATTTGATTATTGTTATTGTGACGATTGCACCAATGGTTTTAAAGCGAAGTCCGGTATAGATATCAAAACTGTAGAAGATCCAACACAAGTTGAAGCCTGGAAGCAGTACCGCTACGACCTTATTACTAGTATAGTTAACAGGCTTGCCGCAATGGTTCATAGTAAGAACAAAGTTATAAATGCGGCTGTGTTTCCCGGGCCAAACTCAGAAGCCAAAAAATTGGTGAGGCAAGAATGGGACAAATGGAATTTGGACGCGTTTTACCCCATGAATTACAATGACTTTTACCTTAAGGATACCAAATGGATTGGAGAGGTAACTCGCGAGGCTGTTACGACTATTAAAAACAGGAAGCCTGTATTTAGCGGACTTTTTATTTGCCCCAATCCAGACAATAAGGCTAATGAAAAGGATCCTGAAAATCATGGTCTATTACCCGAAGAATTTGAATCTGCTGTTAGGGAATCCATGGCAAACGGTGCTAAAGGAATTTGTCTGTTTACGCCTAAAAGAATGACGGAAGCCGATTGGAAAATATTAAACGACATCATACATACAGATTACTCGAAATAAGGAACCTTATAAATTCAATTGAAAAAAAAGGTTATATATTGGCGCGAGAATTATGAATTTAACATTTTTTTTATGAAACTATGTCATTCTCGTGCCTTAATCTCGCTATGTTTATTATTGCTTATTATTTGTTCCTCTTGTAGTTCACCAATTAGCTACGAACGCCCCATAGAAACCTGGGTATTTAGGTCCGTTATAGATGGGCAACCACGAATGCTTACCATCGCATTGCACAAAGATTTATACGTTTGTTATAATTTACAGAATGGGAATCTGTATAAAATATGGAAAGGTGGTGTAAACTATGATGGAGCCGTATATACTACGGCACATGGAATTCAGCCAACAAGCTTTGGTTATACCTATGCTCTGGATAGTACTTCACAAACCCAGTGGAAATTAAAAACAGATGTAGGCATTGAAACCCCTGAAATTAACTTCATAGGCTATGCGATGGTTGATAATCAGGTGGGGATCGACTTTGAGCTTATTTCGAAATCCGGTGCATCCGTAGTAATAAGAGAAATTCCGGAGTTCGCGTTAAAAGATAGTCTTGTTGGTCTTAAAAGAGATTTTACAATCATTAAAAAAGAAAAAGAATTCGTACCGGTTCTAAACTATAACATAAATGAAGGTGTGGTTTTCGAAGCATTAATAAATGGTGAAAAAGGCAAATTAGAGGCTCACGACATAGCACTAAGTAATAAAACGGCAATACAAACCTATTTTAATAAAATTCCCGCAGATTGGGCTCCACCGGTTTTAGATGTATCAGGAAGTATAGCAAAAGGGAAGAAACTCATTACCAATAGTGATTGTTCGGCATGTCATCTAAAGAATGAGCATCTGGTTGGGCCAGCGTATGACTCTATTGCAAAACGTTATCGCTTCGATTGGGCCAACATAAAGTTGTTGTCTAATAAAATTTCTCTTGGAGGCACTGGTGTTTGGGGCAATGTACCCATGACGGCACATCCAAACCTCTCCAAAGCAGAAACAGAAGATATGGCTTATTATCTGCTCTCATTGGATGGTGAAGCAGAACCGGTAAAAAAGAACATCGAGTTGTTCCCTAAAGCGGATCCAGTATCTGTTGAGGTCGATGCGATTAATAGAACTACCGGAGATCGAAACAAAAAGCAAAGTGGTGTGGGGGTTAATTTCTATTTAACAAATGATAGTGGCGATCTTTATGACAAACTCGCAAAAAACACCTTGCCCGTATTCAACGGCGTTGTATCTGCTGTTCACTTACCCGATGCCGGTATATTAAGTGAAATAAAAGAGAATTTTTATGTTGAATTTAATGGCTATATAAAGTCTGATGTTAGCACATCAAAAACATTTAGATTGGTAAGTGATGATGGGTCCATATTGAAACTTAACGGTAATAACATTATTGACAATAGCGGCAATCATGGTCCTAGGGCGATTGATGCCATTGGAAACCTTAAGAGCGGTTGGAATACGTTCAAGGTACAGTTTCACCAGGGTGGAGGAGGATCTGCGGTTTCTTTGCAATGGTCTGAGGATGCAGAAGTCTTCACCGTAGTACCGGATTCGGTGCTGTTTCACGATGGCAAATCATTTAAAAATTTATTGCCTTACGTTTCTAAAACCATCAAAGGTGCCCCGGGAGATGGTATGCCGCTCGATGCGGTTCACCCATCATTTGATATGTTTCAAGCCAAACCTGCAGATTTTAATCCGCGCATCGGAGGTATCGACTTTATGGACAAGGACAAAATGATTATTTGTACCTGGGATGCTTCGGGGTCTGTCTATATTCTCAAAAATTATAATACAGACGATCCGTCAAAAATAGAAGTAAAGCAAATTGCAAAAGGACTTGCAGAGCCATTGGGTATTAAAATAGTAGATGGTGAGATTTACGTTTTGCAAAAACAGGAACTTACAAAACTGATTGATACTGATGGTGACGAAATCATTGATGAGTACCAAAAAGTATGTGATGCCTGGCATGTTACCTCACATTACCATGAGTTTGCCTTTGGTTTGGTATATAAAGAAGGTAGTTTCTATGCTACCCTTGCTACCGATTTAGGCTCACAATATAAAAATGTTCCGCATCGGGGGAAAGTCGTACGTATTAGTAAAGATGGTAGCGAGATAGAATTTATCGCTGAAGGCTTTCGTACGCCTAATGGCATATCTGAAGGACCGGACGGTGCATTATATGTTTCCGATAATCAAGGCAACTGGATTCCCACAAGTAAGATTATACGTGTTGAAAAAGGGAAATGGTATGGATTTAGAGATGCCGACTGGGATCGGGTTAAAGATTATGAAGAGCAACCGCCTTTAGTTTGGTTACCTCATGTAGAGATTAGTAATTCACCAAGTCAGCAAGCCATTTTAAATATTGGTCCCTATAAGGATCAACTAATCTATGGAGACGTTACACATGGTGGTATAAAAAGAATCTTTATTGATGAGGTAGATGGCGTGAAACAAGGCTCAGCATTTCGTTTTATTCAAGGCTTAGATGCCGGTATCAATAGAATGGTTTGGGGCCCGGATGGTAGTTTATATGCCGGAGGAATAGGATCAGGAGGTAATTGGAGGCATGAAGGAAGACTTTGGTATGCCCTACATCGATTTAATTACAATGCAAAAACAACTTTCGAAATGTTGGCGGTTAGAGCGAAAGTAGGAGGGATGGAGCTGGAATTTACAGAGCCTATCGATGCTTCTGAAGTTGTAGATGCTAGTCGTTTTGATGTTCAGCAATATTATTATGAAGCTACTAAACGCTATGGCGGACCAAAAAAAGGTGTCGAAACGCTTGAAGTCACAGGAGTAACAGTATCTGAAGACAGAAAAAAAGTGTTTTTAAAAATCAATAATCTTAAAAACAGAAAAGTGGTTTATATCCATATTATAAAGCCGTTTGTAAGTGAAAGTAAGCAAAAATTGTGGTCGACAGAGACCTGGTATACTATGACCAAAAAACCTGTGGAATAAATCATTACATAACTAATATAAAGTATTTTACAGAAAAAAATCGCTAAAAATCAAATACAAATAGACGAAATACTATTTGGCTATAAATATGTTTTTTTTGTAGGAAAATGTTAAAATATAAATTATTTTAGTCCAAGCTATTAACAATAATTCACTCTCCCCAAGAATTTAGCATGATATTTTTTAAACATTTATGAGCATTCATAAATGCTTTAACCCTTGTAATTATATTCTTTTATGAAAAAAAACAGTTTAATTTTCGTTGTTACAATGTCCATGCTCTTCCTTGGGTATAGCTCTTTTGCACAGAATTTAACTTCTATTTTTGGTGAGGACTGGAGTAAAATAACCTATAAGGTAGAGGTTAATCCGGTGTTTGATATTTCAAATGTTAAAACCGTTATTATTTCGGAAATTGTAAATAAAAATAATGAGATAGACCCACATTGTATAGATGTCTATGATGAGTTGTCTAACAGTATATCTAATATTGAAGGGCTAACATTAGCAGATAGGAGTAAAACACAAGCTTTACTTAAAGAGTTTAAATTTCAACAAGGTAGTGGTCTTGTGGATGAAGACCAAATTAGGAAAATGGGAAATTTTTTGGGCTCTGGAATTATCATTTTTTGTAGAATTCAAACCGACGAATTTATTCAAAGTATAAAATCAAGCAAGTCTATGTTTGGAAACGGATCAGGATGTAAGACTGAAAAAAAACGAGTTGGTAATTACGATCTTGATGTGAATTTCAAAATTATAGATTTGGAAAGCGCGGGGATTAAATTTTCCAGAACCTTAAAATCGGATATTAGCGGATCCGGACCTAAATACGATTGTGAAACACCTCCGGAATTAAGTTCTACAGATTTTTATGAAGATGCACGAGAAGAAATTGCTCTAAAGTTCAAACAGCTTTTTACAAAGCATACCAAAGAGCACACCATAGATTTTCAAACCCACTCTAAGTTTAATGATGAATTAAAGGTGGCCATCAACTATTTGGAGATAGATGATTTTAATACCGGATACGAGATGATCTCAAAAATACCGGAAACCATGACCAAAGAGAAAGCCAAATCGGCAGCGCTTTATAATTTATCGATGATGCAGAAGTTTAATGGTGAATACGAAGTCAGTTTAAAAAACGCGAAAACGGCATACATGCTTAACCCTAAGAATAATGCATGTTTAGAAATTATAAATGAACTAAAATGAATGTACGATTATCGCGACGTTTAAAAGCATTAGCAACCAAAACCAATGGTGTTTTGGCCACGATAGGCATTGTTGTTGCTATTGGTGCCGATGCTCTTGAATTAAAGGATAAGCTTTTTGTATGCTATGGCATAAGAAATTTTAATGAAGAAGCTGAAAAAACATTTATAAAAGAAAGAACTAAGGATTCTTTAAATGCTTATATCAGTTATAAGGATGCTTTAGAAAAAAAAATAGGAGAACATCCCGGGGAATGTGAAGAAGAAGAGAAAGACATGAAAGAAATAATCGTTGCTTTAAACGATAGCATCGACATGGTTAAACATAAGCCTGTTCCACCTCCCGGTCCGGTGGAAGACAAAAAACCAAAAACTGAAGCCAAAAAGGTTATAAAAGTGGTTTATTTTAATGAAAGCGAAGTTTTGCTTGGTCATAATGCTCTGGCATTGTTCATTAAAAATAAAGAAAATGCTCGGGTTGCTATAGACTTCGAGCAGCAATTAAGTAATGATTTAAGCAATGAAAATATTAGTTCGTCAACGTCTTTTTTCAATACCTCGTCGTTAAAACATTATAATTCATTTTATTCGGCTAATGATGCCTGGATGGATAAAACCAAAATCAAATCGCATTTAAATACATATCTTATTGGAACGCTAACCAAAGAGATTACCAAGAGTTCTGCTGATGCCGATTTATCTATTGTAAATCTAAAGTTTACCGGGAAGGTAATAGATCTTAAAACTAAAAGTTCAAAGCCGATAACATCAAAAGCTAAAGAAACTAATTATGTGGAATCTAAGGCTTTGGATGACGCTTACCAAGCTCTAAGCACTAAATTGGCTAAAGCGCTCAAAGAATTTCTATAGATCTTTGCGTTTTAACGAGTCCCCTTTTTAAATAAATGGTATTGAAATTTACTGCATTTCATCTATTCGTCGTAATTTTTTTATAGTTCATGTGATTTTTTAGGAAGTAATAGGGCTAATTATTTAGTTTTAAACAAATTAAATTAGAGACCCCATGAAAAATCTAGTTCTTCTTTCTTGCATTACCTACATGATAAGCGTATTTAATATAGCCTATGCTCAAGAGCATGTCAGCTATAAAAAGCGAAGCCCTGTTTATGATTATTCCGAAAAGCATTTAAATCATACCGATACTATTCCTGATTTTGACAGCAAACCGAATAAGCTAAAAATTACCGGAACCATTTACCATAGTGATGGCACAACACCTGCTAAAGATGTTATTCTTTATATCTGTCAATCTGATGAAGATGGTAATTATGTCATGAAAAGAGACGAAAAACGTAAACGCTATGTGCACCATCAAGGTTGGATAAAAACAGATACAGATGGGCGTTATACCTTCTATACGTTTATGCCGGGAAAATATATGCGTACTAAAGAACTCAAGCAAATTCACCGAATTATTAAAGAGCCGGGTAAACCAGAATACGCGATCAAATCCTTCTTCTTTAATGATGATCCTTTATTACCGGATTTAACTTTGGCTTGTCGTGCCAATGCTGTTGGTAGCATGTTACGTATTGAAGAAAAAGACGGTATGTTTGTGGCTTCAAAGGATATCAAACTTAGTAAGGATATTATACTCGTTCAATAAATTAAAATGCCTTTGTATTTTGTTTTGCAAATGCTCATAGGTATTATTTTTCTATAGATTTGATTTGTTTCTTCAGACGCTATGTTTATTTTAATAAATTTACATAAGCCAATGCATTCAAATTCATCATGGATATCAATTTATTGAAAATATTATTTTTTATCCTGTGTTTTCAATTCTTATTTGTTTCGTTTTTTTTATTTCAAAATAAGAAAGGCATAGCTTTATCCAATAAAATTCTGGCTATCGTTTTTCTTATGATCTCTATAGCCATATTAAATCTATATGTATTAGTCTTTCAAGTGATCGTTAAAATACCTCACTTATTACTAATTGATGATACCTTTATGTTCGCTTACGGGCCACTATTGTACATTTTTACCCAATCTGTATTGTTTAAAGGTTACCAATTAAAAAAGAAACATATTGTTCATTTTCTTCCTTTTTTAATTTCTGTTTGCGTTATTATTGGAATCATTATTTTTGAAACAACAGCCTCCGTTTTTCACGTTACAGATCAAATTAGACGCCAAAACATACCACTAAATTTTCGCATCATTGAGCTGACTATTTTGGGGCATATATTCTATTATTTATTTAAATCTAAATTAGAAATAAGTAAATTTATAGGGAAAGTCATGGACATCTATTCAACGTTTAATCAGGATAACTTCAAACTCCTTAGATTCATGCTTAACAGTTTTATAATACTGTTTTCATTATCATTATTGCATTCTCTATTACCATTCATAGGCATTAAAAATGGATTATTAATAACACTTCTGTTAATGATTCTGTTTATGTTTTATTTTATCAATGCTATATTGTTAAAGTTTTTAAATCAATCTTCAAAGGAAAGGCATTTACTTCCTGAAACCAGTCTTAGCAAAAAAGAAAAATATGCGGGATCAAAATTATCGGATGCAGATCTCAAAATTTTTATGGATAAGCTGTGGGGTCATGTAACAGCCGAACAAAGGTTTTTAGATAGTAGGTTAACTATTAATGATCTATCGGATGAATTGGATATACCATCGAAAATCTTATCCCAAGTCATTAATGAGGGGTATTCATGTAACTTTTTTGACTTCATTAATAAACTCAGGGTAAACACAGCAAAAAGGATATTTACAAATCAATCGGATAATAAGTTAACCATTCAGGAGGTTATGTATGATTCTGGTTTTAACTCTAAATCATCATTTAACACGGCCTTTAAAAAATTCACTAACCTCACTCCAACTCAATTTAGAAATGGACTGGAAAAGGGTTCGACTTCCTGATTTCGGTCTATTTTAGTTTTTTTATGGCATAATATTGAACTAAAACCTTTAAACAAGAGTATTATGCATTCAGAAAATCAACATCATCGAAAGATTAATACTAGTTTTAATAACACAATCGGAGAGCTTTTAAAAACTAGTAATACTGCGAAAATTATTGAAATAGTAGTCGTATTTGGCATAGCGTTCCTCATTATTGAAATGTTTAAATCTGAAGATCCTTTAGATCTTATCTATAACCAAACCATTGTATGGGTGGCTAACATTATTATGCTAGCCATGGTATATGCCGGTTTAAAGTTTAGAGGAGAGCCCTTGATACATTTTGGAATAAGTTTTAAAAGATTTAGTTGGAAGCAGGGATTTAAAACTTTTTTACAATCGGTAGTTGTATTTGTTTTAGCCTTAACCGGTTTTGTTTTAGGGGCCATAATAATGGCCAATATTACCGGCATTCCGGAAGATCCGGATATGAGTGGCTATAATTATTTAAAGAATAACCTTTGGATGCTCTTTGTGTCGCTCGGGGGTGTTTATATGGTTTCCTCTTTTGGTGAAGAAATAATATATAGGGCGTTTTTAATAAATCGCATTTCTGAGATAGGATCAAATCATAAAAAAAACGAAACTATTGCCATTATCATGAGCGCCATATTTTTTGGTTTAGTACATTATAGCTGGGGAATAATGGGAATCGTTCAAACCGGATTTATGGGATTGGTATTAGGGGTCTGTTATATATATCTGCGGAAAAGAATTTGGGTGCTAATCTTTGCCCATGCCTATATGGACACCATCTTAATGCTACAGATGTATTTTGGCTAACCATGCTAGAATGATATCGGTGTGATTTAAGGTTTTACTTATTTAATGTATATACGGAAACCATCACTTATTGTATCGTGAAATAATCCGAAACCATGTGGAGGATTATCGCAAAATAGATTGAAATTAGTGTTTGTAAAAGCGTCACTTTTCTTAAAAGTGCTACAGATAGGAGAAGCGTATTTTATGTATCCAGATAACCAGTAGCTGTAATTTTTTTACCATAATTTATTGAAATTGTAAAAATAATGGAGTGATTTCCGCCTCTTAAGCTGCTCTGTTTTCATATTCTGAACCTCTGTAATTCCCATTATATATGGTGCTCTTAGGGGTAGACACCTTTTTGCTACCCTCAAAATTGAGGAATTTTTAAAGGAGGAGCTTACTTTTGACACCGAAACCCAAACCCTAAAACTATTGCTATGAAAAATATAGACCAGCTCATTTGCAGGATGACAGTGGGCTATAGACCAAACTTTTTACTTCGAACCTTCTTAAGTAATAGCCATCTAAACAAGTTGTTCAGACTCATTTTAGTACTGCCCCTAATGTTATCACTTCAGGTCGCTTTTGCACAAGATGATTTTAGAATTACGATTAAAACCACAACAGCCAATGAATCCTTTACCATTCCGACAACTGGAGGTGGTTACGATTATGATGTTAAATGGCGGGATGATTATGAGTCAGGAGGCGTTACCATAATCACAACTTATGAAGAAGGATTTACAGGAAATGCAACCCATATTTATACCCAGCCAGGAGAATACACGATTTCCATAAGAGGAGATTTCCCGAGAATTTACTTTAATTTTAGTGGTGATAGGAGCAAGATACAAAGTATTGACCAATGGGGCACTATCGAATGGACTAGCATGGAAAAAGCATTTTTAGGCTGCTCTAATGTCGTTTTAAATGCTACAGACACTCCCGATTTAAGCAATGTCACTAGTATGCTTCAAATGTTTGAACAGTGTTCTAATTTTGTTGATAATGGAGAATCTATGGACGATTGGAATGTGGCTTCAGTTACTAATCTAGGAGCAATGTTTCGTGGCGCATTGAAGTTTAACCAACCCATAGGGAGTTGGCAGGTATCTTCGGTGACTGGTTTTTCTTCAATGTTTGAGTTTGCAATAAAATTTGACCAGGACCTCAGTAACTGGAATGTTTCCTCAGGGGAATATTTTTCTAGTATGTTCCGTCAGGCGACCGATTTTAATCAGGATATAGGTAATTGGAACGTTGAAAAGGCTTTTAGTTTAACTGATATGTTTTCTGGAGCCAGTGCGTTTGACCAAAATATTGGTAACTGGAAGTTTAACAGTCTTATTATTAATCAAACTTATTCTAACGGTATTTTGGGCATGCTTGATGATTGTGGGATGTCTTACGAAAATTATGATGCCACACTCATAGGATGGGCAACCAATGATGAGATGTCAGTTGATATAAAGGTTGGTGTAAACGGTTTAGGATATTGCACTGGAGAAGAGGCCAGAACCATATTAACCAGAGCGCCTTATAACTGGACTTTCAAGGGTGATGGGGTATCCTCATCATGTAAAGCTGTTGTGCTGGTAAAGGCCTATCTTCAAGGTGCAGCCTATAGCCCTAATACCGGAGAGGAGAATCTCATGCGAGATGATTTGAGAGCTTTAGACTACCTTCCATCTACAAGCCCGTATGCCGATGCGATGATGGTGGATAATACTTCAGTATTTAGTACTACCGGCAGCACAGCAGTGGTAGATTGGGTATGGGTGGAATTAAGAGATGAAAATGATAGTGATAATATCATTTCCGGACAGTCGGCACTCCTGTTGCGTAATGGTAACATATTGGCTAACGATGGGAATAGTACATTGGAATTTGATGTGTTTCCGGGGAATTATTATGTCGCTGTAAAACATAGAAACCATCTTGGAATAATAAGCCAGGCTTCAACAGCGTTGAGTTCTACGCTTACACAGGTAGATTTATCGTCAGATGTAAGTGCGATTAAAGGGGGTAATAATGCTGTGGTGTCTTTAGACAATGGGAATTATGGCATGTATACAGGGGATTATGATGGCAATGGTGAAATACAGAATACCGATTCAAATAGTGTTATTCAACGTATAGGAAACGGGGGTTATGATGCTGCAGATATGGATGCCAATTCACAAGTACAAAACACCGATGTTAATGCGTTAATCAACCCGGTTATTGGTCGTGGCCAGCAATTAAGGACTAATAGTCAATCTAAACTTTTATCGCCCAACATCACATTAACCTTTGCCAATGCTCAGGTCACGAATGACGGTGTTGATGATTATTACGAAGCGGATATTTTCATAGCAAGTACTGAGGATTTTTACTTAAACTCCGGGCAAGTATACCTGGAATACAGCACAGATGCTTTTGGAGAAGATGTATCGACCAATGGTAATATCGCATATAGTCAACCTGATGGTTCAATATTAGGCTATTCTTTTGGCTCGTTTTCACCAGCTTATAAGGATTTTGTACAGAATGATAATACAACGTCCAGAGTCTCACTATCATTTCAACAGAATCTTGGTTTGACTGCCTTGGAAACGGTACCGGAGATTCAAGTAACATCAACCGCCAAACTATTGTTTCATATTAAGATAAAATATGCTAATGTAAGTGAAGCTTCAGATATTTGTTTCTATAATGAAGGCGTTTTTCAGGATCAGTTTTTTACTGCTTGTGGTAGCGCTACAACAGGTCTAGCAGATTGTACCAACGCGCCTGGTGAGCAGATATTTGGTGATACTTATGACTGTTCTGCATCAAAAGAGAATACCTTGGGAATAACAGAGTCGGAGCGTTTGGATAGTGCAATCCTACTATTTCCAAATCCTGCGCAAGACAGTTTCTATATTAAAGGATTAAAAACCCCTTGTGAAGTAAACATATATGATGTTCGCGGGAAACTAATTTTAAAACAACTAGACGTATTGGATGAGCCAATAGATGTAAGCCACTATGAAAGCGGTGTATATATAATTAAAATAATAACCACAGATTCTGTAATTAGACATAAACGCCTGATAAAGAAAAGTTAATAGAAAACACAACATAATGGAAGATAAATTACGATCGCCAGCCCTTACTCTAACACATTTAAACACACATTATATCGGGTTGATTACACCAGGATTAAATGTTTTGAAAGTTTCAGGAGATGACTTTACAAAAGCACAAAAATAATTAATAATTGAAATGAATAATAAGAATATAAAAACCATGGGGGTATGTTATCCGATAACATCACCACAAACAAACATCCAGTCCGTTTAATTCTTGAGCGCCCCCTTTAATAAAGGAGCGATATAGGATTAATAGCAATTTATAAGCAACTATGCTGATAGTTAGGTAGGTTTTGGGTTAGTTGCTTTAAACACCTTCTTGTTTAAAGAAGGTGTTTTAAAATCATGTAACATCATCAAGATTTGAAATGTAGCTTATGCAGAAGGAAAATTGAACTGCTAAAAATGAGCATTACTTTTTTATCTCAATGAATAGAATAAATAAAGGTTTTATCAAAAAAAAGAAAGCATAACCCAATCAATAACTGAAAATGGATATAAATAATATTTTGCAGCCCAATATTGGTAAAGGCTAACAGTTAAGCAGAACAACACAAATCAAAAACAGTACATCCTTAATAATCACAACTCCCAAAAAAACAATTAATAACACTAAAAAAAGAATAGTTATGGAAGAACTAATTTGTGCCTTAGTAATAATTTTAATTTTAATTAGAATTATTAGCCATATTTTACAATACAGATGGTATAAAGATATTGTAGATGAATTAACTCAAAACAGGAAATTAAGTAGAGAGCAGATTAATTCAATGCATAGTGATAATAGTCTTCATTTTGATAATGTAATTGAACAAACTAAACGAATTATTCATAAACAAAAATTAGACGATGATTTTATTTCAGCGGTTAATTTTATGGGTCAGGCTTTAGAAAAATTTACAGATTCGGAAAATATAAAAAAAATTTCGGGTAATAGAAACTAAAAGTTTAAAATGACCTCATATAATTTTGGTTATAACAATAGGTGAGTGGAGTGTCCAGATTTTAGGGGTCTGGTGTTACATAATCTTAAGAGCTCTAAACCAAAGAAGTTTAATCGGAGTCATACATATAGCAAGTGTATAGAAATTTTAAAGTGGGATTTTTAGCAAGGGAAAATTTTATACTCTTATGTAACCTAACTAAAAGTTCGAGAAAAAAATGTAGCGAGAAAATATCCCCGCCAACGTAAAGCTTAAAACAAATCTAAAAAACTGGTTTTTTTGGCCCTTCTGCTGCACTCAGGACAAGCTTAGGCAAGCGATGGATATCGCGATGTAAAATCAGGACTAGCGTTTATGCATAAGGAAAATTAAACTACTAGAAATGAGCATTACTTTTTTATCACAATAAATAGAATAAACACAGATTTTATAAAAAACAGAGAGCATAACCCAATAATTGAAAATAAATAAAAATGAAGAAAATCAATAACGTTGCTGTTTAAATTATGATATTTATAGGGCAGGCAGTGCAGCCTCTTTATCTATAAAAACATGGAGTTTTTAGATCGTTAATTTAATTATTTATGATTTTTAATGTTTCGTTTTTGTATCGTTAGTATATTAAAATTTATAAACTCTATAATATTACTTTCTGTATCGGGAAGTAACTATTCAAATTATAAGCATTTCTAAAAAGCCTTCCGCAATCAAAATAGGTTTACCTGTTTTGATTATGATTCAATTGAAAGTCTAATTGTATGTATGCAAATAAAAATAAAACATACTACTAGAAAAACATATTACTATTATTGAAATTACGCCTGCTAGACGAAGTCTTATCATCTCTTCACGTATATCTATTTGAGATAGAAATTTATTAATTTTAGTACTTTAAAATAATAATATATTAGTGCCTGTAAATATTAACATTTATTACGTTTACCCGGAAACAGAAACCGATAAACAGTATATTATATACCTATCAGCAGAAACTGGAAATATAAAGCAATGCCAAACTATTAAAGAGCTATATGATTTTCAGATAGTTTCGAGCTAAATCTTTATAAACCTGAGTGTTTGCACAGATTTTTCAGTTTGTATTTTTAAAAAATATACTCCATTGGCTAAATTGGATATATTAATTCTTTTTGTTTTATTAGAATATGTAGATATTAATTGACCATTAATATTTAATAAAATAATTTTATTAAATAAAACATCTTTTACGTTTACTATTTCAAGAACATTACTACTTGGATTTGGTGATATCAAAATATTTTCTCGAGTATTATATTCACTAACCGATAATGTACTTGAATCTGAAATACGAATATCATCGATTACCATGGCTTCACCTGCCGTTAATGTTATAAATATATAAACATTTGTAGTATTTAAAGTTGTTGGTAATAAAAACTCAACTGTTTCCCATCTATCAGTTACTAAAGACAACTGATCATTATCAATAAGGTAAGAATTTGTGTCATTTTTAACTTCAATTTGTGCAGAGCCTCCCCAACCTATAGTTGTACTTTTAAAATATCGAAAGCTAAAATATGCTTGACTCGTTGCCGATGACATATCAAAAGTAGTAGTTTTTAAATATGATTCAAAATAACCGCCGCAAATTTCAGGGTTTGTACCTGCAAATGAAGTGCTATTCTCAGCTACATCAAAATCTACATTTAAAGAGTTATGAGTTAATGTATTTCCTCTTGAAGCAAACCCACAAGGAGGGGGTCCTTCAGTTAATATAGCCTCTTTAATAGTTTCATCGGCGAAAGTATTAACAATACTTATAATATTTGATGTTTCAAAACCTTGTGAATAATAAACAGTCTGTGCTGGCAAAAAATTCGATATAAAAAAAATAAAAATAAATATTCTCATAATATAGATATGATAAATAAGCTCATTAATGTAGTTCTTGCTTCTTTTCATAAAAACCCAATAGCATATTACTTAATTACTTCTCACAATATAGAAGTATGACCTTCTATTTTTTTGATGTTTTTCTTTTGAACATTTCACCCTATTACCACATTCGTTGAGTAGTTGAGATTCCCCATACCCAATAGCACTTTCGATACGTTCAGGAGCAATATTACGAGAGCGTAAATAATCTCTTGTAGATTTTGCTCTTCTATCTGATAGTTTCATATTGTATTTATCAGCACCACGACTATCTGTATGAGATTCAATTTTGATAACCATTGTGGGATGTTCTCTCATAACACTTACAATGTTTTCTAGTTCATACTTGGCATCGGATCTAATGTTCCATTTATCGAAGTCAAAGAAAATTGGGTTGATTACGATTTGATCCATATCAATTAATGGTACTAAACTCAAGTCTACATGATGTTCAAAATTGTTTTCGCTAGTCGTTGTCATTTGTTTTACATCGTCCTTATAATCTGGTTTAGACCCTCTTATAGTATAACTTTTATTACAGTCAACATCGTAAGTATAAGCGCCGTTTGAAGCAGTCTCTACTTCTTCAATAACTTTACCAGTTTCATTAATAACTTGAATGGTTACAGCATCTAGAGGTTGCTGTGTTTTAGAGTCACGTGCAACACCACTAACTGTTTGTTTACAATCGAAAGCAGCAAAACTGTAGATATCATCATTGCCTTTACCACCTTCTCTATTTGAAGAAAAATAGCCTCTTTGAGTTTCTGAATCGATAAAGAAAGCAAAATCGTCAGCACCGCTATTAAAAGGTGCTCCCATGTTTTCTACATGTGCATTAGTACTATTTAAAATGTCTGACCTATAAATATCTAGTAGACCAAGATTTAAGTAACCATCTGATGAAAAGTAAAGCATGTTATTTTTGGCTATAAAAGGGAACATTTCACGTCCCTCAGTATTTACTCTTGAACCAAGATTTTCTGGCTCGCCATATGAACCATCATCGTTTATTGTAACTTTGTAAATGTCTGTTTGTCCGAAACCACCATCTCTATCTGATACAAAAAATAAAACTTTGTTATCTATGCTTAAAGCCGGATGTCCAGTAGAGAATACATCGTCATTAAAAGGAAGTTCCTCTATATTTGACCAGTTACCACTAACTAAAGATGCTTTGTATATTTTTAAATGTGTAGTGCCTTGTTTGTCAGAACTCAATCGATTACGTTTATTAACATTGTCTCTGGTAAAATAAATAGTCTTTCCATCGTTGGTGATGGCTACAGAAGCTTCATGATAATTAGTATTTACCTTATCTGCAGGTAATGTAATTGGATTACTAAATTCTTTAACACCATTATTGTCTTTTACGTTTGCTTGATAAATATCAAGAAAAGGTTCTTTGTTCCAATCGTATAGTTTTTTTCTACCCACGGCATTTGTATTTCTTGCAGAGGCAAAAAATAACTTACCATCATGCTCTAAACTTCCAAAATCAGAATATTTAGAATTAATATCAAGATTAGTTATTTCTATATAAACGTTCTCTGTTGATGATAATTCCTCGTATAAATTAATATTTCCAATAGCAAAGCTATGACGGCTATCATCGTTTTGTCTTTCTTTAAATTTTTGTAACCAAGTATCTGCTTCTTGATAATTACCTAAACTACGTTGTGCTTGAATATATTTATAGAGATATTCGGCGTTTATATTTGGATATTTATCTAAAGCTTTTTTATACCAAATTGCGGCTTTCATAGAGTTAGAGTTATTGTAATAACAGTCTCCTAATCTAGTTAATACATGCTCGCTATAGTCGCCATTGTTTACAGCATTTTGATACAGTTCACTAGCTCTTACATAGGCGAAGTTATTAAAGAATTTATCGGCTACTTTTGTTTGCGCAAAAAGGGTGACGGAAAAAAGTAATGTTATAAGTAAAACTTTTGTTTTCATGGGAGTCATATTTTTAGAAGAATCTTGGAGATTTTACACGTTTGCTTTTAAACACTTCAAACATTAATAATACCTCGTGAGTGCCACCAGAAAATCTATTAATATCTGAAAATGGATATTCATAGGCATATCCAATTCTTAATTGTTGAGATACCTGAAAGTCTGTTAGGATACCTAAGGAACTGGTCGCTTCGTTTATTCTATAGCCAGCACCTAACCAAAATTTATCGTGGAATAAGAAATTGGCTGTTAAATCATATGAAAGAGGGGCACCATTGGTCGCCTTTACTAAGAAAGCCGGCTTAAATTTTGTTGTCTCATTCATAGTGAATACATATCCACCGGTAAAGTAATAACCAATTCTTTCAAGTGCTTTGATATCATTATTTTTGTTAAGATCCGTTGTTAAAACTCTTGGAGCAGATAATCCTAAATACCATTTATTTTGATGTAAATATGCCCCAATACCTATATTGGGGTTCCAACGACTTTCAATACCCAAAATTGCATCATCATCAGGGTATCTATTTCTAAGTTCTTGATCGATACTATATGATGTAAATCCGCCTTTTAAACCAAAGGCTAGCTTTGTTTTCTCATTTAGGTTTAAGGTATATGAGAAATCACCATAGATATAAGTGAAGTTCTCGAAACCTAACTTATCATTAATGAATGATAAACCTAAACCTACTTTTTCATTTCGCATAGGCGAGTGAATAGAAAAGGTTTGTGTTGTTGGTGCTCCATCGAGACTAGCCCATTGACTTCTGTGAAGTCCAACAAGACTTATTGTTTCTCTACTTCCAGCATAGGCAGGATTAACAGAAATGGTATTATACATGTATTGCGTAAATTGAGGCAATTGCTGACTTAAAACTGTATAAGAGCTGAGTAATACAATGGCAATAATGTTAAGCTTAATAAACTTTTTCATAATAGGTTAAATTTATTTGGTTCCTATGTAGATTGGTCCTGCATATGATACAACTTGCGATCCACTGCTATCTTTTAAATTAATAACATAAAAGTATGTTCCGTGTGGTACTTTTTCTGCATTACCAATAGCGCTATTGTGAGCAGTTGCGTCCCAATTGTTTTGGTAATTTCTTGATTCATAGATCTTAGCTCCCCAGCGATTGAATACTTGTAATTCAATGGTTACGTCGATACACTCCGGATCATTCAAACCAGTAATAACGAATGTGTCATTTTTATTATCTCCGTTAGGAGTTACCACTTTGGGGATATCATCATCAGGATCAAATAAATCTGAACAAGGTAAATCCACACAATCATCATTTATGGTAACAAATACTTCTGTCTCACTTGGGCATTCACTTTGATCATCGGTATAAGTGAATGTATAATCTCCTACAGAAACACCAAGTGGGTTAAATGAGTTTCCATTAATAGTGGCTTCTCCAGTAGTTTCCACCCATGTACCTTCAGTACTGTAGTTTCCACTTAATAGATCAAATAAATTGAAATCGAAGTCATCACCAGTACACAATTCTGTTGATGTTCCTGTTATAATTCCTTCAAGTATCACATTTATAGTTTGAGTATAAACTCTTTCATTGTCACAATTATCAGACACAGTCCATTCTCTAGTGATTACATAGTTACTTCCACTATCATCACTAGTAGATGTTTCATTAAAGTTCACATTTATTTCAGAAGAACAATCTTCAAATTCTAATTGAGGCACATCAAGCACTTCACCACAGTTTTCAGTGATTTCAGTTTCAAAGTCTAATGACGTCATAACAGGAGCGACTGTGTCAGACACAGTAACTATTTGTATATGTTCTGCTGTATTTCCACAAGCGTCAACTGCTGTCCATGTACGTGTTAATATATAATCGGAGTCACAAGAACCATCAGTTCTTTCTTCGTTAAAGCTAACCGAAATCTCATTGGAGTTACAGCTATCTGTAGCTCTTACTGTAGGAGCATCTGATACTTCGCTACATTCTACAGAAACATCAGCAGGCTCTTCACTAAATACTGGCGCAGTGTTATCGGATACCGTAATGGTTTGAGTTTGGTTAGAAGCTTCATTTCCACAGCTATCTGTTAATGACCATGTTCTGGTGATAACAAAAGTACCTTCGCAACTACCGTCAGCAACACTATCTGAATATGTAGCATTAATAGCCGTAGAGCAGTTGTCATCTTCATCAGTGACATCCCCGGTAACGGTAACGCTAGCATCATAATTACAAGATGCATCCGTGAATATTTCAATATCGCCAGGTGCAGTAAATGTTGGCGCAGTGTTATCGGATACTGTAATGGTTTGAGTTTGGTTAGAAGCTGCATTTCCACAGCTATCTGTTAATGACCATGTTCTGGTGATAACAAAAGTACCTTCGCAACTACCGTCAGCAACACTATCTGAATATGTAGCATTAATAGCCGTAGAGCAGTTATCATCTTCATCAGTAACATCCCCGGTAACGGTAACGCTAGCATCATAATTACAAGATGCATCCGTGAATATTTCAATATCGCCAGGTGCAGTAAATGTTGGTGGGGTAGAATCTTCAATAGTAAGAGTTGCATTAAGATTTGTTACATTTCCACAAACGTCTGTTGCTGTGTAAATAACAGGGATAGTACCTCCAAGTCCACAAGTAGCGGCTAAATTATTATAATTGTAATTAGAAGTTACTACTACCGAAATATCATTAGCACATGCCTCAATTGCGGTAATATTATCTGCATTCCATTGATCAGCATTAGCTTGATTATTAGCAGTATCACATGACATGTTTTGATCGGTAACAGTACAGTTTGATAAGTCAGGACCGGTAGTATCTCCAAAAGTTAATGTTACCGCAATAG
>CANLXL010000010.1 GCA_947495125.1 uncultured Flaviramulus sp. | reverse complement strand
GTTTTACATACCCTGAATTTGTTGATGTTTTCATTACACTAAGGTTTTAGTGTATCGCTATTTCAGGACGGGACAATTAGAGCATAGAAAAAGCCTACTAAATTTTTAGTAGGCTTTTCATTTTAAATTCATCCCAAATCATTCTCTTAAGCCAAATCAAAGCGATCAAGATTCATAACTTTAGTCCAGGCTGCAACAAAATCTTCAACAAATTTTTCCTGACCATCGTTAGCTCCATAAACTTCTGAAACGGCTCTTAACTCTGTATTGGATCCAAAGATTAAGTCAGCTCGTGTTCCCGAAAATTTCATTGCTCCGGTTTTTCTATCACGTCCAATGAATTCCTTATCTTCGGATGTAGCGGCCTTCCAACTTATAGAAAAGTCCAAAACATTTGTAAAGAAATCGTTAGTTAGGCTTCCAACAGTATCTGTAAACACCCCATACTTAGAATTATCAAAATTAGCCCCTAATACACGTAGTCCACCGACCAGTACGGTCATTTCAGGAATGGACAAGGTTAAAAGGTTCGCTCTATCTACCAATAGATCTTCAGCAGGTGCGGTAAGTTTTGTATTCATATAATTTCTAAATCCATCTGCTAAAGGCTCCAAATAGCCAAACGATTCTAAGTCTGTTTGTTCCTGAGTGGCATCACCGCGACCCTGCGTAAAGGGAACGGCAACCTGATGTCCTGCATTTTTAGCAGCTTCTTCAACACCTGCATTTCCTGCTAAAACGATTAAATCTGCCATAGAAATAGTGCCACTAAATTCATTTTGAATGCCTTCAAGGACATGCAACACTTTATGTAATTCCTCAGGATTATTAACTTCCCAACTTCTTTGCGGCTCTAAACGAATTCTTCCGCCATTAGCACCTCCCCGTTTATCCGAGTCTCTATAGGTTGATGCAGAAGCCCAAGCCGTTCTTACCAATTGTGAAACCGAAAGACCAGAAGCCAAAATCATGCTCTTTAAAGCTGTTATATCTGAATCTGACAACTTATAATTCACTGCCGGAATAGGATCCTGCCACAGTAAGTCTTCCTTCGGGACTTCCGGACCTAAATAACGCGTAATCGGTCCCATATCCCGATGTGTTAGTTTATACCAGGCACGCGCAAAAGCATCTTCAAAGGCCTCGTGGTCTTTATGAAATCGTTTGGATATTTCTAAATAGGTCGGATCGGCTTTTAAAGCCATATCTGCCGTTGTCATCATTAAAGCCTGTTTGCCATTAGCATCTCCGGCCTTCGGTGCCATTCTGGCGTTAGAAGCTGTGGTTGGTGTCCATTGGTGTGCACCGGCAGGGCTCTTCGTTAATTCCCAATCATAATTTAACAAAACATCAAAATAGTCGTGATCCCATGTTGTAGGGTTTGGCGTCCACGGACCTTCAATACCACTGGTAATGGCATCATCTAAAACCCCTGTGCCGAACGTATTTTTCCATCCTGTGCTCATTTCTTCAATAGGAGCACCATGAGGCTCAGCTCCAACATATTGATCTGGGTCGGCTGCGCCATGTGCCTTACCAAAAGTATGACCACCAGCAACCAATGCCACGGTTTCTTCATCATTCATCGCCATACGACCAAAAGTAATTTTAATATCATGTGCAGATTTTAAAGGATCGGGATTTCCGTTCGGACCTTCAGGATTAACATAAATCAATCCCATGTGTACAGCTCCTAAATGACCTTCTAAATCACCATCGCTTGTATCGTAACGTTCGTCGTTCCCTAACCATTGATTTTCACTTCCCCAATAAATATCTTGCTCCGGTTCCCAAACGTCTTCACGGCCACCGGCAAAACCAAAGGTTTTAAAGCCCATCGATTCCAATGCACAATTCCCGGCCAAAATCATTAAGTCTCCCCAGGAAATTTTACGACCATACTTCTTTTTAACCGGCCACAACAGTAATCGTGCTTTGTCTAAATTTCCGTTATCCGGCCAACTATTTAAAGGCGCAAAACGTTGGTTTCCCGAGGCTGCCCCTCCTCTGCCGTCTCCAACCCGATATGTTCCCGCGCTATGCCAGGCCATACGAATCATAAAGCCCCCATAATGTCCGTAATCTGCAGGCCACCAATCTTGAGAATCGGTCATCACATCAATAACATCTTGCTTTAACGCATTAAAATCAACGCTATTAAAGGCTTCAGCATAATCAAATGCATCTCCCATAGGGTTAGATTTTGATGCATGTTGACGTAAAATATTCAGTTTTAATTCGTTAGGCCACCAATCTCTATTCGAGGTACCGCCACCAGCACCTTGTTTTATTACCCCACTACTAAAAGGGCATTTCCCTCCACTATGCATTTTGTTATTTTCCATGTGTTTAACGTTTATATGTTTTTAACTTTTTAAAATTAGCACTAAATCAACTATAATCAAAATTGATAATTTTTATATTTAAATAAATTTATTTTATACGAATAACCTCCGGGCAATGTTGCCAAAGCCCTTTAAAAACAGTAATTTTAAATTTTAATAATATATATACAATATGGCAAACATAACCTTAGGAGGTAATCCGGTAACGACATCTGGAAAATTACCGGAAATTGGAGATAAAATCAAAGATTTTAAACTCGTCGCAACAGACTTATCTACAAAAACTCTGGAAGACTTTAATGGACATCATCTCATTCTAAATATTTTTCCCAGCGTAAATACCGGAGTATGTTCGGCTTCAGTAAGAGCCTTTAATGCATCGGTCGCATCTTTAGAAAACACAAAAGTACTATGCATTTCAAGAGATTTACCATTTGCACAAGAACAATTTTGCGCTGCAGAAGGTCTTGAAAATGTGGTCATGCTATCAGATTTTAAAAATGGAACGTTTGGACGAGATTATGGACTCATAATGACCAATGGCATTTTTGATGCTCTGCTTTCAAGATGTATTATCATTGCAGATAAAAACGGTATCGTGTTATATACAGAGCAAGTGCCGGAAATAGGTCAAGAACCAAATTATGAAGCCGCATTAAGTGCTCTTAAATAATGCAAAAAGGATGTATTTAAATGAATGAAAAAGAATCTTTTTTTGTTAATCGCTTAAAGAGTATTGGTTATGCATTTAAAGGAGCTGTTCTACTATTAAAGACTGAAGCTAGTATTAAAGTTCAGTTTGGCATCGCGGTGGCAATGATTATTATGGGGTTCGCATTGCATATCTCATTAACAGAATGGATTATTCAACTTTTAGCTATTGCGTTGGTAATGAGTATTGAGGCGGTTAATACCGCTGTTGAAAAAATTGCGGATTTTATTCATCCGGAACATCATGAAAAAATTGGGTTCATAAAAGATATAGCAGCCGGAGCCGTATTTATAGCCTCTGTTTTTGCTGTAATTATAGGTTTAATCATATATCTTCCAAAAATTTTTTAATATACTATTACCACTAGGATAAACGTTAGTAATTTGTATTTTTGTTGCATTGCTAAAGAAAGTAATGTAATCTCAGACCTGCCCTCAGATTTGAATTTGAAACAATAACCCATTAATGGCGAAGAGAAAAACCAAGACTAAAAAACCACCTGGAAAAAAACTTAGAAGACCAAGTTTTAAGTTATCTAATCAGCAAAAGCTCATATTAGGGAGCTTTTTAGCCATATTTGGGGTTTTGTTGTGTATTGCCTTTATCTCTTTCTTTTTCACAGGAGAAGCAGATCAAAGTAGTTTGTCTGACTTCACTTCTCGAGATAGTACTTCTAAAAACTGGTTAAATAAATCCGGTGCATGGTTAAGCGATTTTTTTATACACCGAGGGTTTGGTATATCAGCATTCATTCTATCCGGTTTGATGTTTTTATCCGGCATTTATGTGTTAATGGATATTGGAAAATCCAAATTGCGACAACATTGGTTTTGGGGCATCTTGATTATGATCTGGTGCTCGGTGTTCTTTGGTTTTTTTGGAGGCAAAAACGACATCCTTGGAGGTACTATTGGGTTTGAGCTCAATGCCTTTTTACAAGATTATATTGGTAAAATAGGGACTGCTCTTCTGTTGCTGTTTGGGCTAATAACCTATTTAGCCATTCGGTTTAGAGTCACGTTTCAAAGCATTACAGAACTTTTTAAATCCGCAAAAAAAGATATTAAAGAAGAGTTTTCTCAAGCAAACGAAGCCTTTTCGGTACCATTAGATAATAATTTATCTGAAGAAGCTGAAGCCATTAAAACAGCTTTTGAGATTCCGTTAGAAAATAACGATGTTGAAAAGAAACCAGAATCAGCACCTTTAGAGGTTAAGGTTACACCCGTTGAGATTGTTCAGGATGAAGAACCGGAATTAGAGATGAAGGTCGAAACTGTAGCAGACGAACTTTCTGAAACTGATAATTTAGCCAATAAGTTGGTTGAAGATTTTGGACAGTTCGACCCCACTTTAGAATTAGGCAATTATCAATTCCCCACACTCGATCTGTTAAAAAAGTATGACACCGAGGGTATCACCATTAATCAGGAAGAGCTCGAAGAAAATAAAAACAAAATTGTAGAAACCTTAAACAACTATAAGATTGGTATTGCCAGTATCAAGGCAACTATAGGACCTACGGTGACATTATATGAAATTGTACCGGAAGCAGGGGTTCGTATTTCAAAAATCAAAAACCTGGAAGACGATATCGCATTATCGCTTTCAGCACTGGGTATTCGAATCATTGCACCCATTCCGGGAAAGGGAACCATTGGTATTGAAGTTCCCAATCAGAATTCAACCATCGTTTCCATGCGCTCGGTCATCGCTTCGAAGAAATTTCAGAATTCAGAGATGCAATTGCCTATTGCCCTGGGAAAAACCATCAGCAACGAAACTTTTGTTGTCGATCTTGCCAAAATGCCACATTTACTTATGGCAGGAGCTACGGGGCAGGGTAAATCTGTTGGTTTAAATGCCGTTTTAACGTCACTTTTATATAAAAAGCATCCCGCAGAAGTTAAATTTATATTGGTCGATCCCAAAAAAGTAGAACTAACGCTTTTTAATAAAATTGAACGTCATTATCTTGCGAAACTCCCGGATAGTGAAGATGCGATTATAACAGACAATACTAAGGTTATTAATACTTTAAACTCCTTATGTATTGAGATGGATAACCGCTACGAACTGCTTAAAAATGCACTTTGTAGAAATATTGCCGAATACAATGCTAAATTCAAAGCTCGAAAATTAAACCCCAATGAGGGGCATCAATTCTTACCCTATATTGTTTTAGTTGTTGATGAGTTTGCCGATTTAATAATGACAGCCGGTAAAGAAGTGGAGACCCCTATTGCACGTTTAGCACAGTTGGCACGTGCCATTGGTATTCATTTAATTATTGCGACACAACGCCCTTCAGTAAACGTTATAACCGGTATTATTAAAGCAAACTTCCCGGCACGAATTGCTTTTAGAGTGACTTCTAAAATTGATTCCAGGACGATTTTAGATGGTTCCGGAGCAGATCAGTTAATTGGACGTGGTGATATGTTATTTACACAGGGTAATGATGTGATTCGTGTACAATGTGCCTTTGTCGATACGCCGGAAGTTGAAAAAATAACAGAATATATTGGAGCTCAAAAGGCCTACCCGGAGGCTTATCAATTACCGGAATATGTAGGTGAAGAAAGTGGCACAAGTCTTGATATAGATATCTCAGATAGAGATAAGTTGTTTAAAGATGCGGCTATTGTGATTGTAACAGCGCAACAAGGGTCTGCCTCTTTATTGCAACGAAAACTAAAATTAGGATACAATCGAGCTGGAAGATTGATTGATCAACTCGAAGCTGCAGGGATCGTAGGACCCTTTGAAGGGAGTAAAGCAAGACAGGTTTTAGTACCCGATTTAACTGCTTTGGATCAGCATCTGGCAAATGAAAATTTATAAGGACAATGAAGATTAAAAATATAATAACAATCATATTTTTTTCCATAGCGTTTGGCGCATTTAATGGTTTTGGACAAAATCAGGGAAAAGCACTATTAAATGAGGTTTCAGAAAAGGTAAAAAGCTACGAAAATATCGCTTTAGATTTTAAATTTGTTCTTGAAAATGTTTCTGAAAACATGAAACAAGAAACTAAGGGAGATGTGGTCATGCAAGGCGATAATTATAGACTGAATATTTTTGGAGTAACCCGAATATTTAACGGTAAAACATTGTACAATATTAGCCCCGAAGATGAAGAAGTTACGATTTCTGTAGAGGGTGAAGACGAAGAAGACGCCATAACGCCCAGTAAAATGTTATCCTTTTATGAAGATGGATATACCTATGAAATGGATATTGAACAAAATGTTAAAGGCAGAAAAATTCAATATGTAAAGTTAACTCCCATTGATTCGAATTCTGAAATAAAGCATATTCTTTTGGGTGTCGATACCCAAACCAAACATATCTATAATTTAATTCAGATTGGAAAAAACGGTACGAAAACAACGCTTACTGTTAATTCTTTTAAAACAAACGAGCCATTATCAAAAACCTTATTTACCTTTGATGCCGACAAATACAAAGATTATTACATCAACACTATAGATTAGGTAAATCCTTGTGAAAATACTAGACCGCTACATACTAACCTCTTACCTAAAAACGTTTTTAAGCGTTTTTTTAATTCTTATGATGATTTTTGTGTTGCAGGCCATTTGGCTTTACATCAAAGAATTAGCAGGTAAAGATTTAGATGTAGAGATTATTGTAAAATTTCTCATATACGTCATCCCAACCTTAATCCCCTTAATCCTTCCCTTGACCATACTATTGGCTTCTATCATGGTGTTCGGTAGTTTCGCCGAGAATTATGAGTTTGCTGCCATGAAATCCACCGGTATCTCATTGCAACGCTCCATGAAAGGTCTTAGCATATTTATCGTCTTTTTAGGCCTTATTACTTTTATTTTTTCAAACAATGTTATCCCCTGGGCAAACTTCAATTTTTATAATTTAAGAACTAACATTAAAAAGACGAAACCGGCCATGGCTATTGTTGAGGGGCAGTTTAACCAGATTGACACTTATAACATAAAAGTAGAAGAAAAAAGCGGAGACCGTGGTCAATACTTCAAAAACGTAACGATTCATGAAAAAGCAAAAAGCGGTAGGACTAATGCCCGAATAATTAAAGCAAAATCAGGTGAGTTAGCCAGCAAAGAAGACTCTAATGTTTTGAAGCTTATTTTAGTTGATGGTAATTATTACGAAGACATCACTCCAAAAGCTTTAAAGGATAGAAAAAAAAGACCATTTGCTAAAAGCCCCTTCGACAAATACACCATCAGTATTGATTTATCTGAAACTGATGATGTCGATTTTGAAAACAAAGCGCATACTGACAAATTCAATATGCTAAATATGAGTCAGCTGGATGAAACCATAGATTCGTTGGCATTGAAGCGTCAAACTGAACATGAATCTTTCTCAAAAAGTCTACTTCAACGATCAAGTATCAATAGACTAAACGCTAAAAAAAGAGTGGTTAAAGACACCGATACCATTTATGAAGGGGAAATTCTCGATCTTTTTGAAACGAAAAACAAGTTACAAATCGTAAATATTGCGGTTAATGCTATAAATAGCACCACCCAAATTACAACATCAAAGTTACCGATCATAAAACAGGAAACTAAGAATTTTAATAAACATATTATTTCTTTTCATCAAAAATTAGCATTAGGTTTTGCCTGTGTGATTTTATTTTTTGTTGGCGCCCCATTAGGTGCCTTAATTAGAAAGGGAGGTATGGGTTTACCAATGGTCATTGCCATATTACTTTTTCTAACCTATCATTTTATTGGTTTGTTTGCAAAAAACAGTGCCGAAAATGGTTCACTAAACCCCATATTAGGGGCTTGGTTTTCAACCTTAATTATGTTACCTCTGGGTATCTTTCTAACCAAAAGAGCTACCCAAGATAAAGGTCTATTTGAAGTCGGTAGTATTATTGAACCGCTAAAGAAGATGTTCAATATAAAAGAAAAGAACAGTGTAAGTTACACTTTTTTGCAGCCTTACACTAACGAACGATTAATTAAGGTTATTGAAAACTATGAAACTCTTGGACACCATGAGGATAGTCGTTATGAAGCTATAAAGCTCCTGAATAGCAGAGGTATTTCAACTTCCGAACTAAGAGCTAATGGATTAGCCATAAGGAAGACATTTGATACCTCTGAAACCATTTCCAAAAATTACAAAGTACATGCCCTATTTGCCATTTCCTTGTATGGCATCGGTGTTATATTATTAGTCTTGTTCTTTGTATTTAAAAACAACAAACTACCCTCGTTACAATCCGCTTCAATTCAGTTGAGCTTTGTGTCTTTATTTTTATATATTATCTATTATATAAAATCTTTACTGAATTTATCAGTTTTTTATAAGCATATCCATAAACTGAATAAACGTCCGGGTATTATGCTTTTAATCATAGGGCTTCCCTTATATATGATTCCTCACTTCTATTTAAAATCTAAAATTAAAGAAGACTTAAAACAAAATTGTTTAGATAGTTTAAAATAAGCAATATCTTTGCGCTATGATTATAGAACCTATGACTGCAAAAACTTCAGAATTCAAGCTTAACTCTATTCATGAAGCCATAGACGATATTAGAAACGGAAAAGTCATCATTGTTGTAGATGATGAAAATCGCGAGAACGAAGGCGACTTTGTAGCCGCTGCCGATATGGTAACCCCAGAAATGATCAACTTTATGGCAACCCACGGCAGGGGGCTTATTTGTACACCACTTACAGAAACCAGATGTAAAGAATTAGAGCTAAACATGATGGTTAGGAATAATACCGACCCCATGGAAACGGCCTTTACCGTATCTGTTGATCTGCGCGGTAATGGTGTAACCACAGGTATTTCTGCCAGCGATAGAGCAAAAACGGTTAAGGCTTTAATTAACCCTAACACAAAACCTTTTGAATTAGGAAGACCCGGGCATATATTTCCCTTGGTTGCTAAGGAAGGCGGCGTTTTACGAAGAACAGGACATACCGAGGCCGCTATAGATTTTGCACGATTGGCAGGCTTAAAGCCAGCCGGTGTTATTGTTGAAATTATGAATGAAGATGGTACCATGGCTCGTTTACCGGAACTCATGAAGGTCGCTCAAAAACTAGATTTAAAAATCGTATCTATTGAAGATTTAGTAGCCTATAGAATGCAGCATGACTCTTTAATTGATAAAAAAGAGGATTTTCAAATTGAAACACGTTTTGGAAATTTCAGACTCAGAGCCTATAAACAAACAACAAACAATCAAGTACATATCGCTTTAACAAAAGGCCAATGGCGAGATGATGAGCCCGTGCTCACCCGAATCAACTCTACGCTTATAAACAATGATATTCTTGGGACGCTAACTAATAATGTAGATAAGCAATTGGACGATATGTTTAAGGTTATTAATACCGAAGGCAAAGGTGCTATCTTATTTATAAATCAAGAGTCACAATCGATGAATATTTTAAAGCGCTTATCGTTTTTAAAGGAAAATCAAAAAACGAATCAAATCATTAAGGCTCCAAGGATACACATGGATAATAGAGATTTTGGTATTGGCGCGCAAATTCTTCATGACATAAATATCCATAAATTACGTTTGGTTTCAAATGCTGAAGAGCATGCAAAACGGGTTGGCCTTATTGGTTACGGTTTAGAAATTGTTGATTACATAAAATATTAAAAGAGGAGCTCGCATGGCAAACAAAATTTAGCCGAGAGATTCTTCAATACCACCTAAGTGCGCTCAATCTATTTAATGACTACCCTTTTGGTCGTGCTTCTGTCGTTATTAAACACTTTTAACACATAAACACCTGACCTTAATCCCTTTACATTGATTTGTTTAGTGTTGGACATTTGCTGTAATACATTTTCACCTAATATGCTGAACATTTCGATCCTGTTGATCGTTCCGACTGATGATATGTTTAAAACATCAGAAACCGGGTTTGGATATACCTTTACTGCTCTATTTTCAAAAGATTTGGTGCCTAAAGATCCGGCAAGAGAAAAAGATTTTTCTTCTTTATAATAAGGCACCCAAGCGCCCACATTCCAACTTTCGAAAATATATGCTGTTTTATTACCATTTCCATCATAAGTACTTAACTCTCTATCCGAATTAACATAATTTGATCCGTTCCAACTTTGTTGAAGATACTCCGTTTCTAATGAACCAGAATAAGTAGACAGATATCTTTCATATAAATCATATGTACTTCCATTATAACTTTCAACAAGAAGTTCTGTGCGCAAACCGTTCACGTAGGTGGCCGTGGCTCGCTCTATTAAATCCCACATATTGGTTGACGTGTTCCATTCACTATCAAATTCTTGGTAAGGTTGTCCCGGTGTATTATAGGTATATTCATATTTTTCGAAATTAACCAAACTTCCGGAACTGCCATCCTGTAATGTTATTTTAGTAATATCTGTACCTGAATATTCATAAGATATTTTAAACGTATCGTAACCCAGATCAAAGTTATAAGTGGTGACGTCTTTTATATTACTAGTTCCCGGGTAGTATTTATAGACGTCTTGAGAATCATCTTCCCATTGCATTAATGTATTATTCCAACTTTGTTTTACAATTAAAATAATATCATTGTTGGCATTATATGTCTTATTGTGTTGATAGGATTTCTCTAAACCAGGGAAGTTTAAACCCAATACACTGGTCTCTTTATTGCCACCATTAGCATAGGTATATTGTTCAGTGGTGTGTTGCACCCAATCCGGAGCTCCGTTCCAAGAATAAATTCTTTGTTCATCAACTTTATAAGTCTGTGAATAACCCGATAAAATTATCAAAAAGGTTGAGATAACTGCTGTGAAATGTAAATACTGTTTCATTGTTAATAGCTTTAAATGGTTTATATATATTATATCGAAACCATTTAAAGATGTCATCAACTTTAATGAAACAAAATTTATTTTAGCACATTTAATCCTTTAGGAATCCAGGCATTAAGAATCCTGAAATCACTGATCTTTCTTCAACACCGTCCTTACAATTTCTGCCATTTTTAAAGCTCTTTCCTGAATTTCCGCTTCAGTCCAAGATAACTTTATCAAACAAGATATGTTTCTGGCAATATAGTCATCCGACTTTTCAAAGGTTTTGGTTTGAAGATATTTCAATCCCTTCTTTACATCTCCAGAAATCGGATAAAGTGATTTCAAATCCTTTAAATGACCCCATCTACGAATGTAGTGCCAATTGTTATCGTAGTAATGAAAACAAGCATCTACTCCACTTGTTTTAAAGGCTTCAGAAACTTTTCTAGCCACTTCTAAATCGGGTAAAAAGAAATTTAAAAAGGCACAACTCTCTTCTCCACCTTCCGGAACCGTTCTAAAAACCACTTCAGGAATTTCGGACAAAGCCTCACGAAGGATATTGAAATTTTTCTTTTGAATATCTAAAAACTCAGGAAGCCTTCTTACCTGCGCAAGACCTACAGCGGCATGTAATTCGGATATTCTAAAGTTATACCCCAAAAACGGGTGGCTTTCTGCTCCTCGATCATTTCCCACATGATCGTGACCGTGATCGCTATAATGGTCAGAATTTGTATAGTATTCACGGTTATTAGTAATCACCGCACCCCCTTCGCCGCAGGTAATGGTTTTTACGAAGTCGAAAGAGAAACAACCCAAGTCGCCTATACTTCCCAAAGGTTTTCCTTGATAAGTACCTCCAATAGCCTGGCAGGCATCTTCAACTAAAACTAAATTATGAGTGTTGCAAATGGATTGAAGTGCATTCATATCTCCCATACTGCCACACATTTGTACCACCATTACGGCTTTTGTTTTTGGGGTAACAGCCTCCTTCACGGCTTCCGGGTTTAATGCTAAAGTATCATCAATGTCCACCAAAACCGGTATAGCACCAAGCATCATTATAGCTTCGAAACTTGCCACAAAGGTAAATGTTGGCATAATCACCTCATCACCGGCACCAACGCCCGCAGAAGCCAAAGCTACCGATACAGCTGCAGTACCACTAGATACTAACTGTACATGATTTACTTGAAAAGTATCTTCTAAAGATGCTTCCAACTCCTTTGCCTTCCAGTGTCCGTTACGCATCCCATCAAAACCATAGCGCATAAGGACGCCATTATCTAAAACATCGTTTACTTCTTGACGTTCAGCATTTCCAAATAATTCAAATCCAGGCATATCTTCTTTTATTCTTTATTTTATGTAATTCGTATTAGCTCTCCAATTATTTTAACTCGATAACCGATTCTTCAATGGGCTTTCTTACCTTTCGGAAATCGGCAAACATATCGTCTTCAGCGCGATACCCTACAGGAAGCAGTAACACTGATTTTAGTCCTTTATCCTTTAGTTTTAGAACCTCATCAAATTTTTCCGCAACAAACCCTTCCATGGGGCAGGAATCTATTTCTTCAATAGCACAAACGGTCATTAAATTCCCTAAAGCAATATAGGCTTGATTTTTTGACCATTGCTCCTGTTCTTCAACAGACATGGTCTTCATCATATCAATCAGGTTCTTTTTATAGGGATCCAATATTTCATCGGAGGTTGCGCGAATCTTTTTGATATTATCGAAATGATCACTAATATGATGGTCTTTTATGTTCTCCTGAACACAGAGAATTAACAGATGTGAAGCGTCTAAAACCTGATTTTGACCATAGGCATGCTCAACCAACGAAGTTCTTAAGTCTTTACTTTCTATAACAACTAAATTTATGGTTTGTAGTCCAAAAGACGTAGCTGTTAAATTAAACGCTTGCTTTAACGTATGCAACTTATCTTTAGAAAGGATTTTGCGACTATCGAATTTCTTAGCAGCATAGCGCCATTCCAGTTGTTGTATGGTGTTCATCTCGTTTTAAAATTTCTACAAAAATAAGATTTGAAATATGTTTTTTACTATGTTATTAAATAAATTAAAACAATACTTCGGTTGCAAAAATTTATTTTAAAAAATCAGCCTTTTATTTGAAAGAAATAAAAAAGGGTTCTATATTTGCACCCGCCTACGAGATGCTATACATCTTTTCGGCGGGCAAGCCCGCAAAAAGGCAAAAGCATAAGACACTGGAGAAATGGCAGAGTGGTCGAATGCGGCAGTCTTGAAAACTGTTGAGGGTCACACCTCCGGGGGTTCGAATCCCTCTTTCTCCGCTAAAAGACCTACAAAAGGCAATAAAAACCCTGTAAATAATTGATTTACAGGGTTTTTTATTTTATATGATTTCATTTGATATCAAATAATATCATCCTAAAAGGGGCTAATTCGGTGTCACTTAAAAACTATCTACAACTGACACCGAATGGATGTTAAATAATTGATATTCAATTATTTAAAATAACGCTGATTTGATTATTTTTTACTACATTGAAGTAATTTTTAAATTCATTCGGTGTCAGTTCAACTCTCAATATTATTTTATATCAAAAAAAGTAAGGCTAATCTTCAGGGATATACCAATATTTATCTCCGCATAACCCTAGACGGTAAGCGGGCTGAATGCAGTATTAATCGAAAAGTGGATAATGATTTATGGAATAGTAGATTACAAAATGTATTAGGCAATTCACCAGAGAATCAGGAAATAAATAGAGAAATTGAATTTATTAGAAATAAAATCTACACCATAGAACAAAAGTTTCAACGAGACGGAACAACGTATACCGCTTCTCAATTACGCGATGTATATCTAGGTAAAGACAAAACGAAGAAAATGCTTCTAGAAATCTTTCAAGAACATAATGACAAAGTTAATAGTCTTATTGGGAAAGATTTTGCCGCAGGAACTGCTGAACGTTACTGTACTTGTAAAAAACACGTAGCAGACTTTATTAAGAAGAAATACAAGAAAAATGATATTCCTGTTCAAGATGTAGACCATAAATTTATCACAGAGATGGAATACTACCTTAAAACCACTCGGAAGTGTGCACACAACTCCGCCATTAAGTATATCACTAATTTTAAAAAGATTATCCGTATTGCTCATGCTAACGATTGGATTGAAAAAGATCCTTTCTTGCATTGGAAAGCCAAACTCAAAATTGTAGAGCGTGAATTTTTAACGGAAGAAGAAATTCAAAAGATTATCGAGCTAGAGCTCAAGATGGAACGACTCGACCAAGTACGCGATATTTTTATCTTTTGCTGTTTTACTGGTCTAGCTTATGCTGATGTCAAAAAACTGAATAGAGGGGATATCGTTTTAGGTGCGGATGGCGAAGAATGGGTCAAAACAAAACGCTCTAAAACCGATACTAGAAGTAATATCCCGATTTTACCCATTGCAAAAGTCATCATCGAAAAGTATAAAGATAACGAGCTGCTGAAAGAAAAGAATTTAGTCCTACCTGTACTAAGCAATCAGAAAATGAATGCGTACATTAAAGAGATTGCAACTTTAGCGGGTATTACCAAAAACCTCACTTTTCATTTAGCTCGACATACCTTTGCAACGACGGTAACACTTACCAATGGCGTTCCGATAGAATCAGTAAGTAAGATGCTTGGTCATACCAATCTTAAAACGACTCAGCATTATGCTAAAATATTGGATATGAAAGTAAGCAAGGATATGGAAATTTTGAGGAATAAGTTTAAGTAGCGACTAATTCTTGTTTTTATCACTAATTTGCCTCATACGATTCACATAGCCAGAAATTGGACTGGTAGTTTTCGGTTCTTTCAATTTAAAATCGTTTCTCACAAAAACCTTCGCAATCATGTGCCAATTATTTGTTTTCCATTTTTTCGACTTAATGTAGGCATAAAATTTTAGTGCTTCTATCTCTGGCCAATTATTTTTCTTAAAGAATAAAGTGACTTCACTTTCATTAAAAATAATCTTAGGCTGTTTATTTAAGTTTTCTTTTGTTTTATGTTTATTAAAAGATACCAAATTTTGGCTAGGTTCTGGGACGGTGTTGGCCAAATTTTGAGCCTCATGTGTACCAGAAGTTGTCCCACTTTTGGGATAAGCTCTGGTCATCTTAATTTTAGAGCCCCTTGATGGATTGTATGATGGATAATAGGTTAGATACCCCCAGGTATCTAAATCTCGTAAATGATTATGATAAGTCGTTTTTGATTTAATCTTCGCCCTTTCCATTATTAGCTCACGATTAATGGTTAAGGTCTCTTTGAAAAACTTTCGATTCCACAGCTGAAATAATGCTAAGTACAAGGTAATATGTCCTTGCTTAATGCACTCATCATTATTGAATATTTCCAGGATAGTATTAAGGTGAATAATATAGTTTACCCTTTCCATTACTCATTATCATTACTATTCAAATATTTCTTTTCTTGAAACCAAACTTTATTCTTTCCCCTTTTAATTTTTTTTGCTAAAATCAATTTCTTTTTGGGTGGTTCTGCTGCTTGAAAAAGAGTTTGCATCATCGCCACGGTCGGTTTGGTTTGTGACTTCTCAATATCCTTCATAATAGCGATCATTCCGTTCATCCGTTTTTTGATTAGTGCAGAAATTCTATTTTCCAAAGTTTCCATTCGAGGTCCTAAATGCTCGGCTGGGGAAATTCCATTTTCATTAAAAAATTCCATCATTAAAAGCAATGTCATCGATTGCGATTTCGAGAGCATTTTGCTAAATTTTCTAAACTCAATCGCAACAGAACTTTTGATCTTTATCGTTTCAAATTCTTCTTTTTCAAATCCTTTATCCATAGTTTTTAGTAAAATAATTGCCTTTTTACGGTGGTTACTAAATGTTTTTAGTAAAAAAGTAGCGTTTATAACAAAATCTCAAAAAGTCTAAAAGATATGCCAAACCCTATAAACACTATGTTTATTTCGAAAATCGTATAATCGTAACATCGCGAAGCGTGTTACCCTCTTGCTTCTCCGATTTTGTCCCGCAGGGACCAAAAATCTACGAACAACATGACCTTTAGGGTCAGTTGCTTTTTTATTACCTGCGACTCTTTTAAAGTTATCTAATTGATCGGAAATTGTAAAACGTGGTTTGAACTGAATTGTACTGGTTTGGAAACATTTTTTATGGATTTCATGAAACAGGCAAAAAGAAACGTCAGATTCAAAGTTCAAGACCCTTAAAATTGATTAAAAAAATAAGACCTCTGAAAATTCAAAGGCCTTGTTTTAAATGATTAATGTGTCTTTCCATCATATATTAAATACATACTTATAATTATAGAGGTTTCGTATCGCTTCTTCTTCCAATAGGGTATCATAATCCAAATGGTTTTCTATGGCATAGGCTTTCAAATCGTTTCCACATTGTTGCTCCACATCATGCTTGGAATTTTCAAGCAACCGATTTTGGGTTTCTGCATCGAGGTTATTATAATTCAAATAGACCATAACCCGCTTATTATATTAGCCCATTATCGGCAAAACTATAATAGTTACCACTTGGGGTAATAATCAAATGGTCCAGTACATTAACATCAAAGAACTGAGCTGCACCCTTTATTTTTTGGGTCAACTTTTTATCGGCTTCACTAGGTAACAATTGACCCGATGGATGGTTATGTGCTAGAATTACATTGACACTTAAGGTTTTTATGATAACGGCAAACAGGATACGCATATCGATTACGGTTCCTGTCAGGCTTCCAGTTGACAATTGATACACCCCTTTAATCTTATTGGCATTATTGAGTAGTAGCACTTTAAAGGTTTCCTGAAAGCCTATGGTGTCTGTATTCCAACTTTCAAAAAACAGTTTGGCTGCAGCTTCTGAACTCTTAACGGATTTCGATTCTACGGTTCGTATTTTCTCTTTATAGCTTATGCTTATTTCGTTAACTTTGTCTTTACTCATGATTGAAAATTTATTTTGGGATTCGTGAATATTCGATTTCATTATTATTTTCATAAATGATTAAAAAAAGAGGGTGACATGTATCTCTCAAACATTAAGCACCCTCTTATTTTTTTAATTGTTATTGCCACCAAGCAATAAAACTTCCGAAACGATAACTTCGGTCACATAGCGCTTGTTTCCGTCTTTGTCCTGATAATTCCGAGTATTTAGTTTACCCTCTACGGCTATTTCTTTACCTTGGGTAACAAACTTTTCGATAATGTCAGCCGTCTTACCCCAGGCAATAATGGTATGCCAATTGGTATCGGTTTGTTTTTCGCCTTTACTGTCCTTGTAATTCTCATTGGTAGCCATTGACAAACGGGCTACTTTTTTACCACTTTCTAAAGTTGTAATGGTTGGTTCCTGACCAACATTTCCAATTAACTGTACTTTGTTTTTTAACGTACTCATAATAAAATGTTTTTTAATATCTGCACTGGGCAGATTGATTAATAAATCCCTTTTAGTTTTTAATCTGAATTAAATTTTAAGGGGTGATTTGTATGATTTCTTGCGTGCACAGCACCAATAGAGAAAGTGGGTTTTGTCAAGACTTTTGGAAAACAAATCAGGAGTGTCTGCGACGTAGTTTTTACCGAAGGATTAAAAACAAGGCAGTAGAAACCTTATTTTTTTCTGAAACTTGTATAGTCTTGACAAGTTCCACAAGGGTATTAGCAGGTTCTTTTAGAACCATTTGCGAGAATGCGTACAGGTTGTTAAGCATTTGAAGGAGATGGGGCTAAGCTAGAAATGCTTATGCTCTGCCTGTTTTTCGTTGTCCCGAAAAACAACTAAAGGCTTTATCTATTATAAACCCCTTAAAATGTCCAGACGAAATCTAAATGTTCCAGTATTGTCGAGCAAAAACCAAAGAAGGTTTTGCCGATAATGCTGTTAAAGAACATTTAGGTTTCGTCCTTCCGATTATCTTTTCTTTGAACACATTGTAATTAACTGAATATATTTCTCTGTTCGATTATGCTAGACTCCGGTGTTCTTTGTTTAGCATTTTTTAATGACGTTTTAAGAGCTTTACGCCTTTTATCATAAATCCAAAGCCTTAGATGTTTTAACAAACCCTGTTCATAGTCTGACAATTTATTTGGTGCTATCTCTTGCATGGCAGAAACCATGCCTTCTTTTTGTTCGGAGTTATTAAACAAATTGGTATGCTGAAGTCCACACCATGTATAGATATTAACCCATTCGGACGGCATGGGAGCTTCAAAAGTTCTTGGCATCATGTAAGCAACAACCTCGGTAAACGAGGCCATTCGTTCTCCTTTCATTTTGCACAACACCCTGCTCATAGTAATTTTATCGAGGACATTGGCCGGTACAGGATCCTGCCAGGCAGATTTAAAAACAATGACAGGGCTTGTCAAGGAATCCATAAAATCAAAAACAAAATTCTCTTTTGCTTTCTTTACATTAATAGGTTTTGCCTCTTCTTTTGGAATGGCTTTAATTTCAAAATCAAAATCGAGTTGCAAGGTTTTAGGATTTTCCATAATATTAAATTTTAGTGAAACAATATTTATGCGCCCTACCATACGGAAGTCAAAATTTTGTCTCAAATTTTAAAATGAAAAATTGGGGGAAACCTTAAAGGGGGTTCCGATTTTTTATGAAGAAAATTTGAATGCTAATATTTTGCGAGTTTAAATTGCAAGAATATTGCATTGATATATTTTATTCATGGTAGTTTTTAAAAACTATACTTTTCAAATGGAAGGCAGAATAATTCCATCCATAATTTTCTTTTATATCGAGGTTTAACCAACACATTTACATCAATAAATAATGATCACACAACATCAATTAATAATAATAGCGCAACACCAATTAATAAAAATAACACGAATTTAAAGTGTGGTGGTCCCGGAAATAAATGAGTAAGATTTGTTTTTATCATCCTTAAAAGTGAAAAGAACTAAATTCAAATTCAATAACATTATTTACTTTATTACAATTTTTCAGAAAAACACCCTTTACTTTGTTACAAAAAAAGAATACATTTCAGGTTTAAACGAAGTAAAACCTATCTAATAATTAGAAAGGTTTTCCATATCTTAGATTATTCTTTACCCCGGCGATTGGAAATGGGTATTTATCGTTTACGCCGTAGTGACTCTATTGGCAATGCTTTGGTTGTATACCACCAAGATCGACGAAAATATTACATCGGAAAAACCGGCATCTTTCCGTTCCTGCATGCAACTGCTTAGCAATAAATTTGTGATGACTAATGTGATTGCCATATTTTTAATTGTGGGTGCCGATGTAGGGATGAACTCCAACATACAAGGCTTTTTAATGAAACTCCACGGCCTAACTCTGGAGGAAGCCTCGTACGGTATTAGTATTTACTTTACGGCTTTAATGATAAGTTGCTTTGCGGGTGCCGTTCTACTTCAATTTTTACAACCAAAATTGTTTTTGGTAATTACTGCACTTCTTGCTCTGGCGGGTACGACGCTCATTATACTTTCAACAGGTGCTGTTATGGCTAACGTAGCTATTTTTATTGTTGGCTTGGGGGCAGGCAACCTTTTTCCGATAATCTTTTCCATAGCCATTAACAAGATGCCATCCAGAGCAAACGAAATTTCCGGATTACTGGTTATGGCAATTGTGGGCGGCGCTTTGTTACCTCCAGTTATGGGCTTTGCAAACACTACTTTAGGTGTTTTGGGAAGTTTGGTTATTATAGCGCTATGCTTTGCTTATATGCTGGTGGTACCGCTAGTCATAAAAACAACGAACTGAGCAATCCTCTTTATTTTATACCCAACCAAACACTTTTATTGAGCGATTGTTAAGAGACAGAAACTATCCGGCTTCTCTTTTTAGTTTGAAGATTTATTTACCAAATTACTATAGATTCATGTCATAACATTTTAACACTATAAGATGTATATTACAAGTGACAAACCCCTTTAGAATCCAGTTTAAAGGATTTTGTTTTATTGTTTATTTTTACTTTTCCTTTTTGAAGTGGTTTTCCTTTAATAAGAGCGCTAACCACTTTTCCGTTTTGCCATTTTATGTATACCTCAAATCCACCACGCCCTTTCAACCCATTCACCTCACCATTTTGCCACACATCTGGTAAAGCTGGTAAGAGTTCTATTACACCTGACTGCGATTGTAAAAGCATTTCTACCATACCGGAAACACCTCCCATATTACCGTCTAACTGGAACGGTGGATGCGTGCACAATAAATTGGCATAGGTGCCACCGGAATTATCCATATCCATCCCCGTTGTTTCAACCACTTTCAGTAAGTTTTGAAACAATTTATGGGCTCTGTTACCATCATTCAACCGTGCCCAGAAATTGATTTTCCATGCACGTGACCAACCTGTACCACCATCTCCCCTTGCCTCAAGCGATACTTTTGCTGCTTTGGCCAACTCCGGTGTTTTTGATGAAGAAATCTGGTTCCCCGGATGCAATGCAAATAGGTGCGATACGTGTCTGTGCTTGTTATTGGGGTCGTCCACATCTTCTTTCCACTCTTGCAACTGCCCCCAACTTCCTATTTGTTGAGGTAATATATTATTTCTTGCTTCTAACGCCTTTTTTGTAAAATCATCATCAATACCCAATACCTTAGCCGCTTTGATACAGTTGTTTAAAACATCCCAGGCGATTTGGTGGTCCATGGATGCCCCACTTGAAATACCGCCATGCTCTGGGGAATAGGATGGTGCCGAAACTAATTTTCCGTTTTCATCTTCGGTTAAATAGCTTATCCAAAATAAGGCTGCACCTTTCATTATGGGATAGGCTTTGGTTTCTAGATAGTGTTTGTCCTGTGTAAAATCGTAATGATCCCATACATGTTGCGAGAACCATCCGGCACCTCCCGGGAAAAAGCCCCATGGGATGCCCCATCCCGGTGAGGTGTAACCAAAGGCATTGCACATGGTGTTGACTATCCAGCCATCGGCATTAAAGAAGGCTTTTGCAGCCAGTTCTCCAGGTTCTACAAGACTTTCTATATAATCTATAAAGGGTTCGTGGCACTCAGACAAGTTGGTTAACTCGGCAGGCCAATAGATCATCTGTAAATTAATGTTGCTATGATAGTCGGCGGCCCATGCAGGGTTGGTAGAATCGTTCCATTTGCCCTGCAAGTGCATGGACATGGTGTTTGGTCGACTTCCAGAAATCATTAAATATCGGCCATATTGAAAATAGAGTGTTTCCAATCCTACATCTGGATTACCATTTGCATAATTTTTAAGACGCATGTTGGTAGGAATATCGTTAAACGATTGACCTTCTATATGAAAGGACACCCTGTTGAACAGCTTGTCATAATCCAACAAATATTCCTCTTTTAAATCGCTATACGAACTATGGGCTATTCCTTGTAGGGTTTTAGCATTTTTTGTTTTAAAATTTGGGTCTTTATAATCGGGATAAGATAACTTGAATGCTGTGGCTGCCACATGCATAAGCGTCATTTCCTTTGCGCCTTCAACAGTAACTACGCCGTTTTTATAAGACACTTTGCCATCGGTATTTTTTAGGGATAGGATAGTTTCAAAGGCCATGCCGTTATCGGCTACTTTTCCTTGAAACACATACTTTCCATCCACAAATCCTTCCTTAATGGTTGCGTGAGGGGTTTTAAATCGGATTTCGTAACGGGTAGGTGTGGTACTTTCAAAATGATATACCATAGTGTTTTTCGGGTAATTACCAAAATAGGTTCTTTTATAGCCTTCATTACCTATATTATAACTTACTTGTGCCAAACCTGTTTTTAAATCTAGACTTCTTGTATAATCGGACGCCTTCCCCGAGTGATCAACTTTAATATAAAAATCACCCATAGTTTGTTGTGCTCCGTAATCTCCAAATTCACTATTATATCGTGGTCCCGTCTCTATAGTTCCGGTAAACTTAGCTTTAACCAATTGGTCTGCTTCTCGGGTTTTCCCCTCTTTTAACAGCGCTCTTACCTCTGGCAAATATTTATAAGCCCCTTCCTTTATTCCAAAATTGTAATTGGGGTTAGAATCTGGACCACCAGACCACAAAGTCCCTTCTGAAAATTGAATATGCTCTTCATATATTCCTCCAAAAAACATGGCTCCAATGTAGCCATTGCCTATAGGTAAGGCTTCTGTCATCCAATCTGTTGCCGGTTCGTTGTACCATAATTTTAAATCATCGTTTACTTGTGAAAATGCACATAAACTAATTAAAAATACGAAAGCTCTTAATTTCATCTTGTCTTATTGTTGTTTTTTATAATAGTTAAAAAGTCGATTAACAATTCGAATTCCGTATCTACAAACTTGGTATCGTACACCTGCACCTCAGTTCCTGTAGCCATTATTTCCTGCATTACTTTTTCCTGATCTCTATTTTTATATATTGCCTCGACCCATTTTAAATACAGATTGTTTTTATAGTGTTGCAAAGCCTCTTTTAAAATATGTTCTGCCTCTTTAGATTTACCAGTTTTTTCGATTGCCATAAGTTGCAAGTAAAATTTACTACTTTCGTTTAGGTACTTTGGAGTACGATGCTCTGCAATGGTTTTAAAAATCTTACTTGCTTCAGATTTTTTGTTCATCTGCTCTAAACTATATGCTATTATAAAGTTATCCAAGCGTTCATCAACATCGTAATGCTTGCCTACTCCCAAGTTTTTTGGCCACAGTTTGGCTTGTTCTGCATAGTCTATGGCTTTTTTGTAGTTGCCTTTTTGCAAGGCATCATAGGCGGCTTTAACACAGGCATCGTGATACATGGTTCTTCCTATGGTTGCGCCTTCGTATGGTAATACGTTAAACGCATTTAGAAAATCTATAGCATTGTCGTATTGCTTGAGTCCCATTAAAGCTTTGGCATAGTGCATACCGAATAAGGATTTTTCGGGATATAACTTAAAAAAGGTTTTGGCTTTTTTTGCGGCTTCTTCAAACTTCTGCTTTGCTAAATAGTCTTCTATAAGCGCCATATTTACCCGCCAATCATTAGGATCAATACTGTAGGCTTTTTGTAATGCCGCTCTGGCAACCTGTTGATTATCAGCAAACAGCTTGGTTTTGGTTAAATAAAATAGGGCTACGTCTGGTGTGTCTCCACATTTGGTAAACATACTTTTGGCTTCTTCAATCAAACCTTTGTTCCAGTAAATGAGTGCGATATAGTACTTTAATTTCCAATGGGAATTTTTGCCGATCAATTCATTTAACATGGTCATGTTTTCTACACGATGCGGAAATACCAAATCTACAGGTAATTTGAGCGCTTCTTGTAAATGGGCAGTGGTATTTTCAGTATCTAAATAGGCTAACCATAAGGCTACGATGGGTTGTTTTGGTGCTAATTTTAATATAGTAACGGCTTCATCTTGTGCACCTAATGCCAGATACTTAAGAGCCAATTCGAGATAGGTTTCGTAAGGTAGCTCGTTGGTAATTTGTGCATTAAATTCTGCTTCACTCTTTTGTTTTACGAACAACAGCTCGGCGTCAACAAATATATTGGTTGCATCCAATTGAGCGATTGTTTCTAACTTGGATTGTGCAGATGCATTATCTTTTTCTTTTCTATGGATAAAGGCTTGCATCTCAAGGGCACTCATGTTAAAGGTGTTAAAATGCAATGCTTTCTCTAGGTAGGTTTTGGCTTTGTCAAAATCATTTTCACTTAAAAACAGTTTCGCCAATTCGGTGTATGCGGACGACCTGTATGCGACATCTTGACTCGCTATTGAAAAGCCGCTTTTCGCTTCATTGGTGTTTCCTAAAATGGTATGGATTAAACCGTAATTGTAGTTTGCCAATCCGTCGTAAGTATCAACAGCTAAAGCTTTTTGGGTATATTCAAGAGCTTTTTGGTACTGCATGATACGGTAATACCCCAATGCCAATCGGCTTATTGCAAGGACAAAGCCTGGTTCTTTTTCGTGACTTTTTGCATAGGCTTGCAATGCTTCGGGATAACGGCGTTGTTTTTCTAATCCCAAGCCTTCTACATATAAACCATAAGCTGTTTCCCAGTTGAAATCTTCGTTTGGTTTTATGGGTCTCTCAACGTTGTTGTTAGGGTTTTTAGAATTGTAGTACAGCTTGTTTTTCCCAAAACTCACTTCAAAATCACTGCCATTCTCTATGCTTACTGTTTCGGTAATTAATTGCAGCGGAGTCGCTTTTATCTTTTTATTTAAAAGGGTTTTTCCTTGTGAGGTTACGACCAAATCGTCATCTAAATTCTGTAAGGCGCTTAAAAATAGGGTGACTTTATTCCCAGATTGCTCTATGTTTAAAGCACCATGTTGTGAAGCTGCCACCATGCCCTTTGTTTCTTTTAGCGGAAACCAATATTCGTTCATCACATCGGTATCCTGTGGCGAAAATTCACGGTGTTTAAAAGGTGTATAGGCGCTACTGGCTGCTGCTTGGTTGAACAGTTTGCCCGATTGGTATTCTATGTATTGCCCGTCGGAATCTGTTAAAAGGTCTTCCCATATCATCCCTTGGTCCGAAAGTCCCCAAATCCATATTTTCTTCCCGGGCTTGTCGTCGTAAAGGCTGTAATGTCCGAAGCCAAAATCGTCATCATGATAGTAGCCTCCAAAATAATCGGAATAGGAATTTATAACGTGATATGATTTGTAAATCCCAAAATTATTCTGCGCATAGAAATTGATTTCCCGCCCATCATCCATCGGCCATTCGCCTATTTCGCCTCCATGACCTATACGCTTATTCCCAGGGTATAAAAATTCCAGATTGCCTTTAGATTTTGCTGCCGCATTCATCCAATGGTAATAGGTAACCGGTACGTTAGAGTTATTAAACCATGTGGCTTTGGTTTCAAAATAGGCCTTATCATTTGGCAAGCGTATTTCCACATTCCAATTGGTTCGCGATGGCAAGTCTAAGGCACCCACAATACAGGACACGCTGCCGTCTTCATTTTCCTTAACCCTGTAATCAACTGGTGTGGCGCAGGTTGGAATATGCCCTATATCGCCAAAGTTATACTCCAGTCCCCCTGAAGTCCAGGCACCCCGCATGGCCACATCCCTAAATTTAACTACGTGGTTATAGTACATGAATTCCCTTCCGGTAGATTTTTCTATGGCACCCCATATTTTACCTCCAATGTCTGGACACACAAATACCTTAATATACTCGTTTTCCAGCACGACCATGTTCCATGCTTTATCTTCGCCTTTGGCTGTGTAGCCATCAAACCTAAAATAAGGATACAATCTGCCTATTTGTGGCAGCGGACTGGGGTCTGAAAACATATACGTTTTCATGGTGAGTTTTTCTTCTTTTATGGTCGCATTTTGTGAAAATGTAGAAGCGCTCATGGCTATAGAAATTAGTACTACAAAAATTATTCGTTTAGTATTCATTTAAATTATAGTTTCTGAATTATAAATCGGAAGGATAATTTTTTAATATTAAAAATTTTTATTTTTCCCCAAAGTAGCTTCTAAAAAGTGCTTGGGCGCATTGTTTTTATCACCCTTAAAAATCATTTTTTTATTCTGCATACTTCCTTTTAAGATAATTATGTAGGCTGTGTTGGGTTGCGTCTTAAAATGTATAACACCCTCTTTTTCTTGGTGTTTTATTTTTATTCTTGACGGTTTATCGGCATAAACCTCAACCTTCAACTCATTCCAAGGATTGACTACCTTGCAATGGTTTCCTTTCAAACTTTTTATCCAAATTCCTGAAACTTGACCATCTTCCTTTTTTTCGGAAGCAACCAAAAAAGCACCTCTTGCTCTTAATTTAAAAGCAGGTACCCATCCGTCTGGAGTTGCTGGAAAAACCCTGATTTTGCCCTCGTTACTTTGCAACAGCATTTCATTAACCGCTGCACTATAATGGCTTAATGTTTCCATTCCCGCTTGAATAAAAGGTTTTGCCGGATGACCTTTTGGATATTTCGCTCTTGTATCGTAAATATAATCGCGCTGGGTAGTTATATCTGGTTTGGCAACAGAGTCCATATAAATGGATAGATTATACCAATGGTCTATGTTGTAAAATAAGCCTTGAGGAAAATGTTGCAACCTACGGATACCATTTCGCATACGATTCATCACTACATTGCCCAAGCCTAAGCGTGCCGCTACAATAGCATCTGGAGAAATGGCATTCATTTCGGGAACATGGTTTTTTACCACATTGGAAGCTGCTTTAAACTCCCGACTGTTATGATCTTCCAAGCCAATGAGGTTTGCAGGAAAGACCAGTGAAGTATTACCACTAAAATGATTGGTCCATTTACCATATACTTCGGGTGTGGGATAGATGGAACCATCTGGGTTATATGCCAATTGCATAATTTCGCCTATTTGAGGTTCGCCTCTAAAAGGAATTGGCCAAATATGGTCTATAATATGCTGCCATTGTTTTATTTTAATATTATCTACACCAAGTGTTTTTGCCGCTTCAGCACAGGCTGTCATGGTAGAAACAATCATATTTCTATCGGTAATGGGATTTTTTAAATCGTGCGTTCTCGGGCTTTCATAAGGTTGGGACGGATAGATAAAATATTCTTTTTTATCGGTATCCCATTGTAATTTTTTTACGTAAAATTCGGCTGCTTTCTTTATAAACGGATACCCTTTTTCTTTTAGAAATTCTTTATCGTCCGTAAACTGATAATACTCCCAGAAAATAGCCGCTATTTGTGTAGCCGGTGTAAAGTTATTGAGCATATCGCCCCTGTCCCAAAAGGTCATCTTACCAAAAAAATCATGAGCTTCGCTCCACAAAATGGCATCGTCGGCACCTCTCATTTTGGCATGTTTTTCGGCTTGTGGCATCAAACTGAAATAGGTGTTTATATAGGGTAGCATAAGGTCTGTATCGTTTTGCGCCGCCAGTCCCCAGTATTGTTGTTGGGTATTCCAATGGTGTGGCGTTACCCAGTTTCTTACATCGTGATTCCAGGTCCATAATCCACCATTAAACACTACGGGATATTTTCCTCGGGAGGAACTTGCCATTAAATACCGACGGAAATAATACAGGTTTTCTATATAATCGTTTCCTAAATGGACAAACGATTGATTCCAAAAGTTGTCCCACCATAATGTGTGTTGTTCTTTTTCTTTGGAAATCGTCTCCTTTTCAACGGCATTCAATAATTCGATGGCGGCTGTTGTAGGGTTATCTGATTCGTTTGATGTTACTAAGGAAATGAGTACAGTAATCTCATGGTTTTTTACTTGGGATGTTGTTAGTTGCGCTCTTTTTTCGCTTATGGTTTGAGCCGCAACGCCTTCTCCCAATATTCTGCAAACTACCGAAAACTGAAGGCCTTCAAACGATTCTTCCAGTATAATATCCTTATTTAAGGTTGATGCTTGCGTATTTCCCAGTCCTATTTTGGTATTTTTTGAATACCCGCCGTACCATCCTGCAAAGGCACGACTGCCCCAACGCTCTAAATCAACATGTATTTTAGAGCCTTTTGCATTGGGGTTTTTCGCATCCGATTTAATGTTTACAAACCAAACATTTTTATTGGTCGACACCCAAGAGGTTATTTTACTCTCTGAAAATGGTGTATGCGATTGCATGGACACCTCAGCATCCTTTAGCGACAACCTACTATCAAAATCATCAAGATATAGCCAATCGAATTGAGGCACTCCCAAATCAATGCTCAATCTTGCGCCTCCTCTTAAAGTAGCTTCCGACTCTGCATTGGGCTGGTCGAACAAATCGTTTTTATTAATTTGAATTTCAAGTCCGTTTTTGGTATTCCAAACCATGCCGCCCAAATCGCCATTCCCCAGAGGTAACCCCTCAAAACCCTCATAAGCAGGGGTTTTATAAACAATGTCGTGTTTGGAGAGATACGAGGCGTCTACTTCAAAAATCGAATTTTGTGATGATGCGTTTTGAAAGCAGAGGGCTAAACATACTATTGCAACTAATTTAATTTTGTTTTTAAACATTTTTTTTATCATTAGTCAACAATTAACAACCAACCTTTAGTAGGGTCTATGGTAAGATTATCATCTACAGAAAACAGTTGTTCTAGCTGAAAATTTTCTATTTTAGGCGCTTTCATTTTTACTTTGCTCATATCTATACCTACAGCCTCCCAATCGAAATTTAATTTTACATTTACCGTTTCTTTTGCCCAACTTGCCACAGCTATTAACATTTTACCTTCTTTTACATAGGCTGTGGCCTTTACCGCTGGATTGCTAGTGCTTACCACAGGTTGTATCTCCCAATAGCCAATCATTTTAGAATCGGCAATACCAAATGCATCCCAAACTTTCCAAATTTGCCTTGGATCGCAAGTAACCCCATCAGTAAACCAAGGGTAGCGCACGGTCATACCATACACCATGCCACGCCATGGGTTTCCTCCAGCGTGTAGCATATCTCCCATATGACCAAATGGAATACCAGAAACCTCTACCAGCCAATTTTCGGCAGGCATCTCATCGTATCTAAAACTCTCCCCAAACCAGAGTTTATCAAGGTACGGAAAGAACTCGGTGTATTGAGTTGCTGGCCCTTTTGAAAAGCCTGTGTTGGAATGTAAATCCATCATACACCCTAGCTTTGTTCTATCCAAAATTTTACGCATGCGTTTTAATATACGTCTATCGTAGGAGACATCATCCAGATACAATCCATCAATATCTATGTGTTTTACCAACCAAGATAGTCCTTCCAAATAATAGTTATACCATCTAGAATCTCCCGGAGCATTAACAATAGAAGCATCAATTCCATTTTCAAGTGGTGAATACCATTGCCAACGGTAATCATCCACTAAATGTTCTTGTAACCACGGATAGCCTCCTCCTTTTCCTGTTCCTAAAATTTCATTGCCCAAACTGCGTAAGGCCCATATTTCGGTTGTGTAATTGGTGAGTTCTCTAATGGTATAGTAAATTTTTACCTTTAGGTCTTTGGCGTGCATCTCGTCCACGAAGCTCCGCATTTCCTTTGTAGCAATGAACGGATAATTAATATAAGGATTATACTTGCTAGCATGATGCAAGTTTACAATCTTAACACCATCGGTAATTTCATCATCTTTAGGCATAGGATCCAATCCGTTATGATAGTATCTATTGTCGAATTGTGCTTTAGAATCTATCTGTCTTACAGGAGTAATTAAGAACGACGCTTCAAATACCAAAGTTTCTCCTTTTTTAAATTTTCGTTTTCCAGAGTAGATGGTTGCAGTGGTTTCATCAGTACCTTTTTCTATTGAAAAACCACCTTTGCCATCATTATCCCAACTTTCGGGTGGTTCGGGCTTGTAAAGATTAAGCAACGGGCCATGGTAGCTACCGCCCCTTAACTCTACATGTAGTCCGCCATAAGTGTTTCCTACCCAAAAACTGTCGTGAGGGCCTTTCCATTTTGAGGAATGCTTTTGAGGGACAAAGGTGCCCGGTAAGCCCATACCCATCATATATTCTGCGATATTGGATTGAAAAGGGATTTCTAGTTTAAAATTACTGAGTTCGCCATCTTCTTTGGCGATAAGCTTTATTTTATAGTTTAAGTGACCATCAAACTCAGTTGTATTTGTGGTTTGTACTTCAAAGTTTTCAGAATGTGCCAAAACGGTTCTTTCAAAAACACCTGAATCCAGATTTGTAGACTCTGTTTTAGCATCCTCTACTGTTTCCCCTTCTAAGGTAAATTTTATGGAACTTTTTAAAATTTCGGTATCCCAAACCGAAATGGCAGAAGGTAAACCAAATTCATCTAATGCAATCTGTTTTCCGTATAAATCGAGCTGGTTTTCCTCTTTTAAGGTAATAGGCGTGTAGGGTTTTGTGGGTTCGTTATCTATACCCAGAGTTGAATTCAACCAACGTAAGCGGGAGTGCCTCCATGGTTCGTTATCGCCTCTATCGACAATCGTTTCATCTAAAACCTGTAACGTGATTTCAATAGTTTGGTCGAGTTGGTTATTTGCTTTTATGGTCAAATGGCCTTTATAAACTCCCGATGGCATATTAGCAGAAACATCCGTACCGACCCAAAGTGGTTGTACGTGCCCTTTTTTAACATCAACTTGTTTAGTAAATGGTTTGCCGTATGGGTCTATACCGTGGGTGTTAAAACAAGTAAAGGCACTTGCTGGAATACTGTTGTTATTAGATGATTTTAAATCGTGAAATTCCAACGTTACATTTTCAAGGTCTTTTTTGGAAGCGAAAACACCAATTTGAAATGCATAGTATTCATCTTTTTGAGCCTTCCCTTCGAATTGATGGGTTACGCCTTTTTTTACCCATTTTAAAGGTAGATGATTCCGCATTTTAATAGGATACTTTCTATCTTCGGCAATGGCAATATAATCTGATGTTGTGCTATTTACAAGCTTTTCTAGTTCGGCTTGTGTTGCAACAACCTCCATAGGATAAAACGAGTCGAAATCTGTTCTGGCTTGGATTCCTGTACAGATGGCCTTTGGTAATTTTTTCAGCTTTTTGGGGTCATCCAATTTATTGTCATTTATCCAATGCTTTCTCGGGGCATCTTCTTTTTTAAGATAGCCGTAACGGTAAAACCCCCATTCATTATCTGGTTTAAAGGGTAAATAATAAAAGTAATAGGTTCCTTTTTCAACAGGTCCAAAAACCAATTTACAGGTTTCGTTAGTTACGGATACTCTATGAATATTGGGAATGGTATCTCCTGTTTGGGCATTGACTATTAAAAGCCGACGTCCATCAGGTTTTTTATCATGTCGCCTCCAGTTGAAGTCTAGTTTAACGGCATCAGCTTTTTTAGAAACCTCAATAACGGCTCTGTGATTACCAAAGTCGGCTTCCCAAGGGGTTTGTGCTATGCTATATGGAGTTTCAGTTTGTGCTTTCAGCTGCTGTACCGTAAACATTAGCATCGAAATAGTCAGTGTACATAACATTAATCTCTTCATGGTATTTTCTTTATTTTTTTAGTACAATCCATTAAATAATTTAGCTCTTTTTTGATTGTTTATTGGGATAAGGTAAACGACAATTTCCGTTCCACATCTTTACCACTAGGCATAATAACCAAATGGCCTGCTTTTTCATGTTCCATTTTCTCAATAGACACGCCTTTCAATTCGGGCATCAACGCTATGGTACTTTTATCGAGCTTACTTATATCGGATACATAAATACGTGTGGGCGCGGTTATTGATTCTTCTTCTTGCCATCTGCAATTGAAAGTTCCTTTTTCATCATCAAAACTATAGTTTACTAAAGTCCCTGAAGTTTCAACAGGGTATGGCCGCTTTAAAACATCGAGAAAAGAGGCTTCCAATAAAAATTTTCCATACGCCCAAAAGGCATCACTAAACCTATGTTTGTTAAATTGGTTTAGCAAAACATTGGCTGTCGGGATCAAATCGGGTGATTTTCCATGCAACGCTCCCCACTCACCTATTAAGACAGGCACATCCAACCGTTGTCCTGTTTGGGCGATGCGTTCAAAAATGAGTTCCACACGATCTTTGCTCCCTAGGGTAAGCGCATCGGTATCGACCACTAAATCGTAACCATGTGCCGCATAGGCTACTAATGGATCTTTTTTTCCTTGCTCATCAACAATTTCCCCAAGTGCACCAACCAATCCCATATTGGTAAAATAGCTGTGCTCGGTAAAAATGATGTGATTTTTATTGACCTTGCGGATTTCGTCCCTTGCTTTTTGGTAAAAAGCCGTTAGTGTCCCACTTTCAAAAGCCGCATTGAGCTCGTAAATGACGTCCAACCATTTTTTATAGGTTTCCTTATCTGAAAGGCTACTTAAAACCTGCATCTTGTCCGTATTCCATAAATGCATAACCTCTTCCAATGAAGGCGGGGCTTCTCCCGATTTTTCAGCCATCAATTTTGCATAAGATTCTAAAAGCAACGGGGTGATTTTATTGGCCTCGGATCCCATGAATGGTTCGTTCATCACATCGAACCCAATCACTTTTACGTTGTCCTTGTAGCGTCCTGCCAAATGCTTCCATAGGTTTAAATAATGATCCTGTATTCCTACGCCATCGGGAGCTGGGACATTAGCCCAAAAATTATCGAAAGCGGTCTGAACCGCCGGGCTAATTAAATAGGCTTCGCTCCATACATCGCCCGTAACATGTGGCTGATTATTGGTTATGGTAGCCCATGATGGTGCGCCGTCACTAAATTCGACACTAAATAAATCTTGGTGCATATCGAGAAAAACATACAGATCATTATCGGTAGCCCATTGGATCATTTGGTCTATACCTTTTAGATATTCTTCATTATAGGTTCCCGGTTCGGGTTCTAAACCATCCCAAATAATGCCCAATCTAATCACGTTAAATCCCCAATCCTTAAACATGGTGAACTCCTCGGGGGTAATGTGTCCTAAATAGTTGGTCTTGGGGTCTTTGTTACAAACACTAATTCCGTGTAGGACTAAGTTTCTGCCTAAAGAGTCAATGAATTTCTGTCCATGAATCGATACATGCTTATTATGTAAGCTCTCTACTTGATTATCTTTAGACTTACAGTTTTGAAAAAATAATGTCGCTAAAAGCAGTATACTAAGCAATTGTACCCTTATCATTTTTAAATATTTAATTTATTATATATGCATTTATATCGTTAAAAGATTTTTTTAAAAACCCTTTTAATCCTCAAGTATTAAAACCACTTTCCCTCTTGCACTCTCTTTTTCTTGTATGTTTAACATATAAACTTTAATAGACGCACCATTGTTTGCTCGTACATCTGATAGGGTAAATGGGTACAAAGCAAAAGGCATTCTTTTACCTATTACACTCACCGCTTGTTCATTGCCTACGATTATACCATCGGCGAGCAATTCTACTTTCTCAATACTTACATTTGTTTTCCCATCTTCATAGACTATCTTAACACCTTTTAATTTGGAGATATATTCTCTTTTTATTGGTAATTCTATGATCCCATCTTTCGATGACCAATCTCCGGCAATTATATCATCTGACTTTGAAATTTCAGGAATTGGTTTTTCTATGGCTTGTTTCACTAAAGCCTGAGCCGATTCTAAAGGGTTTGAAAAAGGGGTTATTTTGCTAACACCTTTTTTTAACACCCAAGCATCTTCAAATGCTCTATTATCATAGGGTTCGTTCTTTTTTAGACTTTCTAATTTTCCAGCCATTCTTTCTCGGTAGTAATCTCGAGTTAACCCACCCCACATTCTAGCAGCGTAATCATTTACTCCGGATCTTATTTTAGGTGCTCCCCATACGGTTAGAATACGTCTGGCATCGACTTCATACTTATCCTGCTGTTCTGGATTAGTACTAGATCCTCGAGCAAAATCAATCCATCTCTGTAAATTCAAGGTAGGGTGATTTTCTAATAACTTATCTGCATCAGAAAGTAATTGCAATGCCCATTCACCAGCTTTATCCCTCGTTTCAAAATCCAAATTTTGATGTGCACTGTAGGTGTACCCAAACCAATCCTCAGCTTTATGGCATAAAACAGTTGCCGCAAATTCAAGGGCATCTGCCAGGTAAAGTTCGGAATCTTTTAATTGATCCGCACAGGATAGAAATTTAGTTATGGCTTCAAAAATACGAGGGTCTTTATTTATCGTTCCTTTAAACCAAGAGCCACTATTTCCTTGGAAACCAAAGCGAGGGTGATCGGTCATGGTTCCATAACTGGTTTGTCTTAATAGTTGCCATGCCTCGGCCATCGCTGGCGGACATGCACCATACCTTGCTTTTGAATAATTTATATACCAGGCATCCAAATCAATAGCTTTGTTTTCCCATGCCATATCAGAGACCAGTTCAAAAGTGACGTCATTACTTTCAATACCTTCAGGAGCGAATCCAAAACCAGCATTATTTTTTCTAAAAGGAGATTTTAAAAGTTCTATGGGGTTTGTTGCATAATAATCATGTACCCCTGTATGACCTGTCTTTCCTCCACTATTAAGCATAAAGCCGTAAATCCAGGGTTTGTTATTATAGCCTTCAAAAACCTCATAATTATAGCCATTTTTATAGGCTATTCCATTGTATTCGTAAGCATAATCAAGAATCATCATTTTGTCATCCGGGATTCTACTGAATAGGGCATTGGTCGTCGTTTTATTCCAGATATGTCTTTGATAAGTAAACATCCACCCTTGTACTACCCATACAGCATCAGGGTTACCAGATTTTAAGGATTCGTATATGGCACTACCATAATCTGCTAAAAGCTCTGTAACCGGCTGGTTCGTTTTTGGCAGATCCAATTCGTTAAAACTATCGGCCAGGTAATATTTGCACTCACCAAATTCTTTTTCCCATTCTTCAATAAATAACTTTCCTATCTTTTTAAATAATGGCGTTCCCGGACTTAATAAAAAGGCATGATACTTTTCCGGAAGACCACCCCAACTTACTTCCAAAAGTTCATTTTCCGGGTTAATTCTAGTAATGTCTTCAGGCACAAAACCAGCAAAAGCAGGAACAATTGGATTCATCCCCAAGGCTTTCATTCTGGCCAATATTTTGTGTTGTAATTTAATTTGCCCTTCATGCCACTCATTAGTTAACAAGTCTCCATCTAATCCATTAATATTTCCCATACGTTGCCATGGTAATAAGGATGGTGCCGTATAAAACTTATTAATTTCCTCTTCTGTTAAGCCTAACTTTTTCCAAACTCTGGTTGCAATAGCTTCATTAGCCACTAATGCTAAGGGAAAGTTCATTCCATGCAGTGCCATCCAATCAATTTCCTTTTCCCACCTTTCCCAATTCCAATATGGTGTTGAATACCCAAATGCACATACATTCAGGTAATAGCGCTTTTTATAAGGCGTTGTAACGGTTTTTTGATATTGAGGAAGTTTTTTCGGAATATTAATATGAGACCCAGACCAGGTTATCATAGAGTTTGTAGCATTTCTTAAATAATCGTAAGCACCTCTTGTTAGGGCTGTCTTTGAGTTTCCAGTAACCAGTACGCTATTGTTCTTTACTTCTATTTTATAAGTATCGGTGGAATCATTTTCTTTTAGCCTAAAGCTAAATTTTGATGCATTATCCTCTCCTAAAGTTCTAATTAAAACGTCGTGGGCCTTTGTTTCTTCAAATGACTGCCCATTTGTTGGTTTATTACATGCAGTTAACAAAATTAACAATACCCCTACCTTAGCTATACTTTTTTTTAATGATTTCATCTTTAAAATTTCTTACGACGATAAAACACTTTCATATATAAATAATTAATTTATAAATATTGGCTTAACCCAACAATAAATTATGCATAAAAGTCTTTTATTTAGAGTTGTGATACCTACTAAATCTTTAGTATTTACAATAATAAAAATATTAAATAAAAAAACCCCGTAATCAAAAAAACTAAATCAAACTAACTCTTTTGATACGAGGCTTTGCAATTTATTTAATCAATAACACTTAAAAATTAGTAGCCTGAATTTTGTGTTAAATTAGGATTGTTGATTAACTCAAAGTCAGGTATTGGCCAAGTATAATCCCTTGGCGCAGTAAACACTCGATTTTCTAAAGAAACAACTGCTTCTGCCGGTTGGTTCATTGTTGTTTCCAACCATCTCCATCTGTGATAATCATAGTAAAGAACACCTTCTGCTGCCAATTCAATGATTCTTTCTCTTCTAATAATTTCTCTAAAACTATCTTTAGTAAGACCTGCCAAGGTAATAGGCGGTACAACCATATCAGAACCATCTGAAGCGGCTCCTTGCCCAGCTCTGGTTCTTAAATCATTAATCATGTCCAATAATTCTTGAGATGGCCCATTAACCTCATTCATCGCTTCTACATAATTAAGCATAACCTCTCCCAATCTAAACACTATCCAGTCGTTATGACTTTGTTGTTCTTCTTGTTCATCCGGGTTGATCCACTTTCTAAAATTAAACCATGTTCCATTATTAATAAACATAGCCCCTTCATAATCTACATCTTCATTCCAATTAAATATTGATTGGTTTAATCTTGGGTCTCTGTTATCAAATGGGTTATTTTCATCATAAATCAAGCTTGTTGAAATATCTTCGCCGTTAATGTCGGGGTATCTGTCAACAAGGGCTCTTGTAGGTGAAAAAATAGTCCATGAGGCATGAAAACTAATTGGTCCCAACCATTGTCCTAATGAATGAAAACGCCCTGGGAGATTAGCAGTTACTCTCGCTAAAATGATTTCTGAACTGCCTTCTCCTTCCGGTCTAAACAACTCGGTGTAATTATCATGCAAACTAAAACCACCTCCCATAATTTGGGTTGCAAGATTTGCACTTTCGGTAAGCATGCTATTATCTGATGCTAAAGTACCTTCATATAAGAGAATTCTAGACTTTAAAGCCATCGCTGCCCATTTAGTAATTCTACCATATTCAGGATTATAACCGGATGATGACAATTCTGTTATGGTTTGATCTAACTCAGCCAATACAAAACTTAAAACAGTTGACCTCGAGCTTGGTTCTACCTGACCTTCATTAACGCCCAACACACGATCTACTAAAGGTATATTTCCAAATTGGTATAGTAGTTTATAGTGTGCCCATGCTCTGAAAAAACGCACCTGACCACGATACTTCGCCAGTGCTGATTCTGATAAACCTGACTTATCAACATTATCCAAAAACCAGTTGGCGTCTCTTATGGTAGCATATTGCCCTGTCCACAAACCATTAACCAGACTAGAACCCGGGTTTATGCCTCCTGTTGAAATCTGAATAGACGCACCACTTTGGCTAAACATAATCTCGGTCAATGCATCCCACTCTATCTGTCCTACATTATCTAAAGAAAAATACAGTGCTGTGGCGGCCTGTTCTACTTCATTTTCACTTGTCCAAAAGGCATCCTCCGATAGTGCAGTAACCGGTAACTTAGTTATATCCTCTTCTGAACAACTCTGTAATATGCTAAAAGCAATAATTACCAAGTAAATTGTTTTTATATAATTTTTCATATTACTTTTTTTTTAGAAATTAATATTTACTCCCATTGTAAATGTTTTCAATGGCGGAACTACTAAACCATTACCCCCTGTCTCCGGGTCAAACCCAGGTCTAAAATCAGATAAAGTCAATAAATTGGTTCCTGTAAAATACAATCTTGCCTTATTAATGTACTTATTTTCATTAATAGGAAGCGTATATCCTAATTGAAGATTCTTCAGTCTAAAATAATTTGACTTAAACGTCCAATAACTAGATCTTGTATAGAAATTTTGGAAATAGGTTTGTTGAGCGAACAATAATAACCTTGGGTAAGTACCATCTGTATTGCTGGCACTCCAAGCATCATTAGCCTCTTCTGGAATCCACCCGGAGTTTCCAAATAAATCATTAGCCCTATGCTCTTTAGATTTTCCTGTACCTTGGAAAAACATTTGTAAATCGAAATTCTTCCATTCTGCATTTAAGTTAATTCCATATGTCAATCTTGGTAAAGTTTCCGCAATGGCTACATTATCTTCAAAGTTTAATACACCATCACCATTTTGATCGACATATTTAATATCTCCCATTGTAGTATTTGGGCTTATACCTGAAGTTATCTCAGCTTTATAGGCATCTACCTCTGCTTGTGATGATAAAATACCATTGGCAACATACCCATAAACCGTACCCAAGGCATCACCTACACGATAAGAGGTGCTAAATTCAGAAAACGCATCGGTAAGTTCAGTAATCTCATTAGTATTATACGTTCCATTGATGGATACTCCATACCTAAGACCATTAGACAGTGTTTTATTGTGATTTAAAATTAACTCAAATCCTTTATTTTTAACATTACCCGCATTAATAGCCGGCCCACTTCTTCCTGTACCAACAGTTCCTGGTACCGGGCTACCTAATAGGATATCTCTTGTATCTTTAATATAATAATCTAAAGATCCTGACAAGAATCCATTGTTCAATGAAAAGTCTAAACCAAAATTGGTTGTATTTGTGGTTTCCCATTTTAAATCCCTGAAAGGCACGCCACCTTCGGCAGCAGTTGGAACCACAACATCACCCATTCCAAACACATATGTTCCAAACGATATATTAGAAAAATAACTTCCTGAAACCCTATTGTTACCAGTAGTACCATAAGAGGCTCTAAACTTAAGTTGGTCAATAGTACCTGAATTAAAGAAGTCTTCTTTACTGATCATCCAACCTAATGCAGCTGACGGGAAAAATCCATACCTGTTTTCAGGTGCAAAAATTGATGAGCCATCATAACGTCCTGTTAATTCGATGAAGTACTTTTCATCATAATCGTAATTTATTCTACCAACTGCTGATTGCAAAGCATTTTCACCTGTATTACTACTTAACCCTGTAATATCATCAGTATCTCCGGAGTTTGGTGCACTAAACTCTGTTAATAAATTATCAAATTGAAAATTTCTTCGACCCGCACTAATAAAAGAGTCTTTGTTAAATTGAACATCCCATCCCGCTAAAACACCAATACTGTGTTTATCAATAGATTTATTGTAACTTAAAAATGTCTGGGCATTGTATTGGTTATTATCCCGCCAGGTTTGACCTAAACTATTTATATCTGAAAACCAAGGCGGGCCACCAGTTGTTGAACGTTTAAATATACTTGAAACACTTTTACTTGTTCCGGAAATCAAAGAATAACGTCCTATTAACTCAAGACCATCAAGAATCTCCCAGGTTAAATTGGTATTGGCTGTAAACGTTTTGCTTTTGGTATTGGCCGTACCAGCTTCCAACTCCCACATCACGTTCCAGAAGCCTCTACCATAAGCACCGGCCTGGTTAAAAAACTCGAATTCGCCATCAGCGTTTCTAACCGGCAAAAATGGTGCGGTTGAATTCATATGCTGATAAATATTGTCTAAACCAGCATTTACATTTGGCGCTGTATTATTAGACATTACATAACTTAAATTAACATCTAAATCAATATTGTCTCTCAACTTGGTTTTTAGATTAGATCTTATACTATATTGTTTTCTGTCAATACCTGATTTTACAATTCCATCTGCATTTCTATGTGCTAACGAAAAGTAGTATGACGATCTTTCATTACCTCCAGTGGCACTTAAAAAATAACGTTGGGCCACTTCGGTTTTTAAGAACTCTTTTTTCCAATCGGTGTCCGGATATGCCGGGTCGTTTCCAGATTGAAACTTAGCAATATCTTCTGCAGTAAATAATGGTTGTCCTCCTGAATTTACAGAGGCCTCATTCATAATATTAGCAGATTGTATGGAGTTAGCAGATTTTTGTGTTGTAGTTAAATCACTAAAGCTAACAAAACTCTCAAAGTTGAAGCTTGCCTTCTTGTTTCTTCCGGATTTAGTCTCAACAATAATGACCCCTGCAGCAGCTCTAGACCCATAAATGGCGGAAGCGGCCCCATCTTTTAAAACAGAAATTGCGGCTATATCATTTGGATCTATGGTTAACAGGTCCTGCGGAATTCCATCAACTATATATAAAGGAGAATTATTACCTATGGTTGTTGCCCCTCTAACTAAAGTTGTTAATCCTTGATTATAACCTGCATCGCGGATATACAAACCTGCTGCACGACCTTGTAACGCAGCTGCAATATTTGGTGTTGTAATGTTACCCAATTCTTCAACATTTACAGATGTAACCGCAGAAGTAATACTTGATATTTTTTGTTTACCATAACCAACTAAAACAACTTCAGCTAATGTACTGGTATCTTCTACCAACTCTATATTAAAATTTGTTTGATTATTGACTGAAATTTCCTGAGTAGCAAATCCCACATAAGATATTACCAGTATAGCATTGTTAGATGATACTTTTAAAGAGAACTTACCATCAAAGTCTGTTTGTGTTCCATTATTTGTGCCTTTTTCTAAAATGTTGGCTCCGGGCAAAGGAGCTCCGAAAGAATCTGTTACTGTTCCAGACAATTCGACTTCTTGAAGTTTGTCATTATTAGGAGGCGTGATTTTACTTTCTTTAACAACAATGGTATTAGCTTCTGTTACTTCAAAATTTAAATTAACTCGATTTAAACACAACTCTAATAAATCTTTTGCTAAAATTTCACCTTTCTCCAGCCTTACTTTAGGCTTATTTTTAAATAGCCCTTTTGGATAAATAAAGTCAAACTCTGTTTGTTGCTGGATAATTTTAAATACTCGATCGATCTTGACCAATTGGTCTCGTTCTATCGTAACTTTCTCTTGAGAAAATGAATTCTCAACATTAAAACTAAAAACGGTTGTACATAATAAAAATATAAACGTTTTCATAATTTGGTGTAGTAACCGTTCTTTGATTAAAGAACAGCGAATAGTTGATTTAATTTTCATAAATTTGCTTGGTGTTAGTTAAACATTTAATTAATACATCTGAGGGGGCAAGGTCTTATCTACTTCCAATGCTAAAACCTTTGTCCCTTTTTCTTATTAAGAGTTACTCATACTTTTTTATTTTATAATTATTGTTTTGTTTTTTATTTTATAACCTTCAATTACTCCAAAGTTCTTAAGGTTTAAGATAATATCTTCAAGTTTCTTGTTTTTTCGTAATACGCCTACAAATTCAACGTCTCCGATAGTTTTATTCAAGAATATAAAATCCACATCATACCACCTAGAAAGGGTTTTTACTATTTCTTTTAATGGTTTTCCATCAAAACTAAAAACGCCGTATCTCCACGAAATCTCGTTATAAACATTAACTATATCTACTGAAAACTCTTTAACATATGGATTCCAATTAGATTGTTGGCCAGGAGTTATATTTTGTCTTTCAAATCCATCAAAATGCACCACAACATTACCTTCCGCTAAAGTTGTATATATATTAGATTCATCTTTATACGCCTTTACGTTAAACTCAGTTCCTAAAACTTCGACTTGTTGATATTGATTCGACACGATAAACTCTGAACCATTATGCTCTGCACTTGGCGATACATCGAAATACGCTTCTCCATATACGAGCTCTACTTTTCTTTTTTCTCCTTCTATAAAACTCACAGGATATTTCAGTTGAGAATCTGAATTTAGCCATACCTTTGTTCCATCCGGTAGAATTAAAAAGAATTCCCCTCCTCTAGGAATAGTTAAATAATGATATTCAATATTTGAAACTTTTGATTTGCCAGAAGTATAAACAATTTTTTCTCCATCACTCTTTACGTTGCCCTTTTCATATGATTTCCCCTCTTCCAATGCTATTTGCGAGCCATCATCTAAAGTAAGGGTTGCTTTATCGCTTCCCGGAACAATAATATTATTTGTTATCACTTCAGGAGTTTCTTCTTCCGTACCATTTAAAAACTTATCTTTAAAGAAAAAACCCGAAATCAATAGTCCTATAAAAATGGCTGCGGCGGCATATTTAAATACATTTTGAAACCTTCTTCTATGCATTCTATATTTCTCGTTCCTTATTTCTTTTAAAACCTTCTCGGTTACATCTTTCGCATCGGGATCGTTGATACTAAACATAATGGCATAATGGTCTTTTAAATATTCTTTAAAGATTAGTCTATTGTTCGGGTATTCAACCCATTTTAATAGTGTATCAAAATCTTTGGATGTTGCCGATTTTGAAATATATTTTATGATACATTTTTCAATTCTTGACGGAATCATTACTTATTTATTGGGTTCTTACATTTTAAATACCCGATCATTTTCTAAAACCCTAGGTTTTTTTTGAAAAAAATCTTTGTTTATTATAATTTTAATTTACTTTTAGCCAAAGTTAATGGCTCTCCCAGTATGACTAATGATTTTCAAAATAATACGTTTTTAATCGACAATCTTAAAAATGGCAATGAAAAGGCTTATACGTTTTTAATAAGCACTTATTATAAAAAGTTATTTATATATGCCTTAAGTCTTACGAATGACCATGCTAATACACAAGACATAATCCAAAACGTATTTTTAAGAACTTGGGAGTATAGACATACATTAAATAGTAATTTTCCAATCAAGAACTTCTTATATAAAACCGTTTACAACGAATTTGTTAGACATTACCATATAAATAAATCCATTTCTGTTCTTGAAAAAGTACATATCGAAGCTCTCGATGAAGTAGAAGAAGAAGATTATCAGCAGGTTTTGGCTGAAAAAACAGCTTTAATTTCTGATGAAATAAAAAAATTGCCTAATAAATGTAGACGAACTTTTTTATTAAGTAAGACTGAAGGGCTTACCAATATTGAAATAGCAGAACACTTGGGCATCTCCATTAAAACTGTAGAATATCATATTTCTAAGGCTTATAACATGATCAGACAAGGAATTAAAAAGAAAGGCGTTCATATACTATTTTTCGTTTTTAATTTTAGATGGAAGGTGTCGAAATTATATTGATATTGAATTATTTATTCTGATTTTATTTAATTTCTGGCTGTTAGATTTTTCCGAGTGACTACACTTGTTTTTATTTCCTTTTTAAGATATCATATGTAAGGGGTTATATATTTACATTATCGAAAGTCAATCTGATATATTTAAAATTTAGTGTGGTTCATAAATCGTCAACACAGACTCTTAAAATCAACACAAAAATCTCATAATCAAACCATTACAAATATAGGTTTAATCATTTTTTAGATGCAGACCCCATAGGCAAGTTCCTTATACTTACATATACACCATCTTAAGTTTGTTTCTTTATTAAATTAGATAACTAATAGAAAGAACAAAAGAGAGAAGAACTGAGTTAAAAAACAAGCAATATTAAGCTAATTTAGAAACAAAATCCTCATCATAAGGTCTTCCTGATTTTGCAATAGCAAATGCCTGTTTTAATAACTTATTTGCAACAGCAATTAATGCTAGTTTTTTAACTCAGTTCTTTGTTAATTAACTAAATTTCATATATTTACACCAACGAAAGTTAATTTGACATATCTAAAATAAAAGCTAGGTTTACAAATCGTCAACACTATTTGTGAAGTTTCTCGGAAAGCTTCCCATTACTGGCATTTGGGTCTTTGTTTATGACCCCAGCCCGCCCAACCACAATCCCAATTGATATCGAGAGCTTAAAGCTTCAACTAAGTTGGTTTTTTTTTGTAATTAAAATTAAAGAATCTAACAAATACCAATTTTGCATAAATCTCCCCAAATTCTCTTAAAATCGTTAAATAATTGTTAAAAAGGGGCTAATTCGGAGTCACTGAAATTTCAGGCTGTTTTTAGACCCCACAAAACCTAGAAAAAATAAATTCTGGATAGTTCCTCTTTCTCCGCTGAAACAATGTTTCAAAAGAAACATAAAATTTCAAAAACCCTTTAAACTCAGTGTTTAAAGGGTTTTTCTTTTTTTGGTTATTTTCAAAGAGCACCTAAAAGCGCATAGTTTAGTTACCCTATTGCAATTTTAGGTTCGATTCCAAACCAGGTAACTACTTTTTAAGGATTCGCTGCGAATTCGCCACTATCATTAGGCTATCAACATGTTTTTAATTTATTTAACTAATTAAAAAAAAGCCAATACGGTTATATGAATGAAGAAACTACTCCTTAAGAAACTTTTTACTTACAGAGCTCTTATCATTACTAATATTAAAAATATATAAACCACTTTGTAATAATGCAGTATCAATCTCATTCATACCAATCATAATTTCACCCAACACCACTCTCCTACCATTAAGGTCATAAATTCGATAAACAGCATTAACCATTGAATTTACACATAGTAAATTATTTACAGGATTGGGAAATATATTTATATTTTCCTCTTCATTGGCAAAGTCATTATCAATACTAAGTGTAACTTCGCATGTTGATGAATTTTGCAATTCTGACCATATAGGATTATAGCCATTATTATTGGGAGCCCAATCAGCTGCAAAACTTGGGTCGGCACTGGCTGCCCATGGTTGAAGCGCACAAAAATCTGTAAGCAAGTCATTAGCAAAAATAGCAGGTGTTTCAGTATCAAAAACAATATTGGTATTTAAACCATCAAGTGTGGTGAGTAAGTCATTATCTGCTAAATCAAAAAAACGATAAATTTGTTCAAGGTTTTCCAACCCCGAAAGGTTTTCTATTCCTGTGAAATTAATTTGCAGGTAATCAACTTGTCTTAAGCTGCTTAACGGAAATAAATCATTTATCAAGGTACCTGAACCACTGGGATTTTGTAATGTCAATGTTTGTAAAACAGTTCTAAATTGCAATGCACCAAAAAACTCGAGTTCTTCTTGATTACTTATTACCGGATCGTAGAACAGAACACTTGGATCATAATAGTTAAGGGACCTTAAACTCCCATCACTGGCATCCAGAGGGTTACCATAATAATATAGTCGATCATTAAATATTTTCCCAAATAATGGACTAATATCCTGTGTGTTAAAAGGCAAAATTGCCCGAACTGTAGGAAATATATTGTTAGTAGTCTCCCTGAGTTCGTAAATTTTTTCACCCGCTGATCCTGTAGCAAAGAAAATGAGGGCCCCGTTCTCAACCCCATAGAATCCTGCTCCATTCAAATTCGGTAGTTCATACTCCACAAAACTTCCGTCTCCTGACAGAAGCACCAACCTATCATCAACAAAATCGGTGGTAGTTATTGTAGAGTTACTAGCCCTAAAAAGTGCCAATTGACCGTTATAGATAATCCCTCCAGTATTGTAGTTAATCTGATTACCAAAACTATCACTAGAAATACCAATCAACCCTGAAATGCTGCTAATAACATTACTTGAGCTTAGCTGATAGATTTCCTCAATACCGTTTACTGCATCTTTGGATATGATGATAAGTTTATCACCAAATACACTTACAACTGGAGCATTAAAACCATCACCAAACCAACTAAATGTGCTTACCGTTGAAAGATTTGCAGAGCCAGAATTGGTATCCAAGCTGTACAATAAGTACAACTTATTAGGGAAGTCTACATCTTCTTCAAAAAAATAGAGGATATTGTTTGCTCCCACTGTAAATCGTGTTGGAGAGAAATCCTCACTTAAAACAGTTGTGTTAACCTGATCAAATCCATGACTTGGCGAATAACTAATCAATCCAATTTCTGGTACACTTGAATTCTCTCGACCAGCAAAATACAATACATTATTATATTCGATCATTCTTGCTTCATAGGGATCACTGACTAAAGCCGACCCAGAAACCAGTTCTCCAATTCCTCCATTTAATCTGTATAAGAAATAATTACCTGGATTTGTAGTCAAATTAGCCAATGCGAAATAGAGTTGATTATTATAGACTGTAAGAGCTTGGATGTCAAACTGGTCAGTTAAAAATCCGCCAGTAGGATCAAATTCTATATTTGACTGATTGCTTTCATCAATAGACAAAATAAACTCATTGTTAGCATTGTTAAAATCACCGATGAAGTAAACCTTTCCGTTAAATTCAACAAATTCTGGATCTTGACCTGAGTCAAACTCAAAGGTGTTGCCCAAATTTTTGTATTCACTTATTTGCCCCCATACTGATATGTTAAAGGAAACTGTTACTAAAAATAGGAGTATTTTTTTCATTTTTAATTGTTTTAAAAAGTAGGTGAGGTGATGGTGGATTGAGAGTTTAATTATGTTAACATTATATTTAATCCTTACACTCCAATACATTGTCTGCCTTATTAATTAATAATTTTAATTCCTCTCCATCAGGTGTGATAAGACCTGTGGCCTCTAATTGGTGTGTTCTTTGAAATTTAATTATTACAGCCCTTGTATTCTTGCCGTATAACCCATCCACCACAAGTCTACCTTTAATGTTGTTTTTTGCTTTAAATTGATTTAATAAACACTGTACTATTCTCACATCATCTTTTTTATTGACACCTTTATACCCCGTAGACGCAGAAATTTTTATCTCAACTTCCTTTTTATTTTCATTCAATAGGCGTTTTTTAAGTGCTATTTCCTTCCTCATTTTTCTAAGATAGTCATAGCGTTTTAACATAAAACTCAAATCCACCTCAGCTTCCGGATTCTTCTTAATAGCCTTTAATGTTTTTTTGTCTATAACCTTGTTTAACTCCTTTTGATTTTGTTTTAGGGATCTATAATTCCATCTGTAAATATTCTTTTTATTAGGTACAATTGATGCATAATAGTAATTGGTGAGTTGATTTCTCATCTTAGCTCGATCATCGTCATCTAATAGGTTGTAAAGGCTATACATTTTATTATAAATCAACTTATACATATTCTCTGGTATAAAATTCAATTCTTCCTTGATGTGTACGATCTTTTCAATATTGTTAGTCGTAATTTCTGAAAACCGCTCATGTACCCACCATTTATCCTCACTACTTAATGAATTGTAGCAATCAGTATTGAGTTTATTTAAATTCGATATCATAAGCTTATCTTTATTCGACATAGTCTCAGATTTTATCCAAAGTTTTGACAGTTTTAATATGTCATTACAACTTAAATCATTATATCTACTTATTAATTCCTTTATTTTAGAATTAATTTCTTTTTGTTCTTTAGCTTTTTCTGCAGCCCGTTTCGCTTCTCTTTCTGCACGTTCCGCTGCAAGTCTACGCTCTTTAGCAGCCGAAGATGCGGCTAACGCCAAACCTAGATTTGTGGCTAAATTATCTAACTGCTGATCACCAGTAGAGAACGTAGATGACAGGGTTTTTGTTAACGCAACAGTAGTTGGATCGAGTTCCGTTGAAATATATTGTTCGAGACTTGTGTTTATAGCATTAAGTTCTGTGGAATATACAGATGCATTAGCAGAGGTAACATTTAAAGCGCTGAGGCTTTTGTATGCTTCCCATTCCCGACTTTGTTTTAATAATTTGTCGATTTGAGAATTATTAGGATCTTGTGATTTGGCTTGGTTCAAGAGCTGAATGGATCGCTGCGTATCACCTGCTCCGTAGGCATTTCTAGCTTCTTGAATTAGCCGAGAGACACTTTGGGTTTTATTTATGTCACGACTTATATTTGACGAAACTGTTCTATTTGTTAAAGGAGTTACGATTTGAGCGGGTGTTCCATTTTGTAAGGCAACACTTTGTGAATTTTTGCTAGCCTGAGCTTGTACACTATTTTGTTTTTTAATTTTTTTCTCTAGAGTTGCTATTTTAGAATTAATAAAGTTCATTGAGCCTACATAAGTAGTTGTTCCAGCTTTATCGTATGATGAATTCTGTATGATTAGTTTCATTTCTATATAATAATCAAGGGCTTGCTGGTAATTTCCTGTATTTTCTGTACTATTAGCTTTTACCTTTAGAGAGCTATACGTTTCTGATTCATTTTTTTGCCGTTTCTTCTTGTCAATTGCTTCTAAGGCTTGTTGGATCTTTCTTTTGGCATAATCTCTTGTAGGTCTTAATTTCAGTACTTTATTAAAGTATTCTATCGCCAATCCGTACTGTTTGTTAGAAAAATAATTATCTGCCAAAAATGCCGTAGCATTTACCAAGCCCGTTTCCGCTTCCTGAGAATTTGGATTTATTTTATAGGCCTGTTCAAAATAATTAATGGCGCAGGAATAGACCTTACGACTATAACAGTCCTGTCCTGAGCGTATTAATGATTTGAAACGCTTTACATCATAACCAGCCGTAGATTGGTTAGGTTGAATAATTTCGTACTCCCAAGTCAGTTTAAATTCAGTTGGTAAAATTTTTCTGACTCTTCTAAAAAATGACCATGTAGAATTTGGATTAAAGGAATTGGTTGCACCAGAAGCACAAAACACTTTAGATTGCCCAGCCTTTAAAACTTTGTACTCAACAATACTATTCTTGTTTGAACAGTATCTACCCCTTTCCGGCTCATAAATAAATTCATATTCTATTTTGATGTCATAAGGACTATTATTTACAATTTTCAAGCTTGCCGTTGTATGCCAATTTAATACACCATCATCATCAAAATCATCATAAGTATAGTTACATCTTACACGAGCATAAATATTACTTGCGATACTATAGTCTTGGTATTTAAAACCCCCATCTTGTGAAACTTGTCCATAAGATGTATGAGCAAATAGAGCTAGAAAAGAAATAATAAATAGTCTGTAAAGTTTAAAATTTAAAGTTTTCATAATTAAAGGTTTATTGGTTATTTCCTTTTGCAAATTCATAAAATAGAAGACACAAAAAAATACCCAATAGTGGGTATTTTTAAGTTCTGAGTTCTATTTTAGAATTATTTTGAATATAGTTCTATTTAAATGAAGTAAACGAGAATAAAGCCTGTAGTCTCATCTGTTACACTTGCCCAGGTCGTAGCTCCAGATCACTATACCAGTAAGCCTTAGAACTGTCAATAACGAAAAACTCCTAAATTTTAAGGAGTTTTTAGAATTCAATAATGGATATAACTATCGCTATAATTTGCTAATGAATGATATGCATTGCTGATTATTAATCTTGAATCATATGCCCTCAACATGCAAACCAACAAACTCCCAGTCATCCTTATCTCCCGAAGCGTTCTCTGCTGTAAGTAATGCAATAAAATTCACACCTGCATTAGTGTTAAACGTGTATGAATAGAAAGAATAATTACCATTAGATGCAGATGCTGTTATTTCATAAGATGAATTATTTCCATAATAAATACGAGAACCATAATTTTGAACTCCTTTGGCAAGAAATACCACCCTGAATTTAGAAGTAACGGGGAGAGTGAATCGAAATGGTATACCAACAGGGTCGTCTGAACCCTTTTGAAATTGACTATTTGCACTTCCAGCATAATTATCATCACCAACGTGATACAAATCGGATTCATCACCAATTACATTAACACAACCAGGGCATTCAATAATAGCTTGTGAAATGCCGTATAAAATTTGGTCTGATACTGGAGTGGAATATGTAGCAATTAGTGGTCTATAACCAGTTTTAGACATTGAAATTGCTATTTGTCCAGATGTAGGAAATTCATCAACAGGAATTAGCATGTTATACTCACCATTATCATCCGTTACATCTGTATGCCTAGCATCATTAGCCCAAATTACTACTCGAGCCCCAGAAACCGGATTGCCATTTTCATCTTTAACTATATCTTTGAATCGAGCTAATCCAGGGACAACAAAGTCCTGGTTAGAATCCAAATCATCTTCACAACTAAAAAATGATATTAATGCGAATAAAACAATAGCTGGTTTTAAATTTAAAGTTTTCATAATTAAATGTTTTGGTTAATAATGATGGCAAATTCAGAAAATAGAAGACACAAAAAAATACCCAATAGCAGGTATTTTTAGAAATATTCTATAAATTTTTTAGAAATTAAAACGTATACTTCTTTTCCAAAGCATAGCGCATGAGTTCACCTTTACCATGGAGCCCTAGAATACGTACCATATTTTTACGATGCGTGTCGACGGTATGTACACCAATAAACAACTCTTCGGCAATTTCTTTAGAGGTTTTTCCTTCTCCTATTAGTCGTAAAATTTCTCTTTGGCGATTAGTTAATATGCCTTTCTTTTTTTTGGATGGGCTATCAATATTCACTTCTATATTAGCATCAAAATAAGTTCGACCTTGATGTACGGATATTATGGCTTTTAGTATTTCTTCTAAGGCAGAATTTTTAAGCAAATAGCCAGAGGCACCAGCATCAACCATTTGTTTAATGGCATCTATCTGGTCAAACATAGTGAAAGCCAAGACTTTTATGTGAGGAAATTCTTTTTTTATGATTTTAGTAGCAGTGATGCCATCCATTTTTGGCATTTGTATATCGGTAATAACCACATTGGGTTCTTTTAATCGGACTAAATTGAGAAGATCTTCGCCATTACTTGTAGTGCCAACTATTTCTATACCCTCTTCATATTTCAATAGAAGTTTTATACCGTCAATCAAGGCTAAGTGGTCTTCAGCAAATGCTACTCGTATCATAAGGGGATGTCTATTATCACTGTAGTTCCTTTATTTAGTTCAGATTCTATACTGAGTTTGCCTTCCAAATGTCCAACACGTTTATCTATGCTAGAAATTCCCATACCAGATTTGTTAGTTTTGATTTGTTTTGGGTTAAACCCTTTGCCATTATCTTCTATCATGACATTTAAGTTGCTGTCGTGATTTGTAAGATAAACTATTCCTTTGGTTGCATTGGCGTGTTTAATGATATTGGTTACCAGTTCTTGTATGATTCGGAAAATTGAAATTTCAAGGCTATTATCCAAACGCTGCTCCAATCCAAAACTTTGGATTTCGAAAGACAAGCCGTTGATACCAGAGGCATTATCCGTAAGATTTTTCACAGCTGGTAAAAGTCCATTTTTAGCTATTACGCCAGCATTTTTCAAATGTGCCATAGAACGTATTTCTACATAGGCATCTTCTAAAAGTGTACTTGTTTTTTTTATGAGTTTTTCTCTTATTTTGTTGTCTATCTCGTCCTTTATCAAATGGTTGAATTGCAGTTTCGCTGCTGCCAAAGTAGCTCCTACGCTATCATGCAAGTCTGCCGCTAGACGCTGTCTTTCTTTTTCTTGACCAGCTATCATGGCATCAATGGTCTGAAGCTCTAAATCTTTAAGGATTTTTTCTTTTTCTTCAATCTGTTTCTGGCGTTCCTCTTCTGCTTTTCTTTGTTTCTGTTTTACATTTCTAAACACTAGAAATGCAAGTATAGACACGGCGCTTAAACTACCACCCCAACCCCAAGTAAGTTTGTTTTTTTCTTTTTGATGTGCTATTTCTACTATTAACTCTTTTTCCACTTGTAGCAAACTGTCTGCCAATACTTGTTTTTCAAACTCCATTTTTTGCAATTTTTTTGCAGTTTCTATTGGTTTTAAACTATCATTAAGTGCCATCATTTCTTCATGATAACTTAAGGCCTTCTGAGTATCTCCTTTAGCTTTATATGAATCATACAAGCATTTACAGGCTTCTTTTTGAAAAGATAAATCTTTTTGGTCCTTAAAAAAAGTGTAACTTAACAAACATTTTCTTATAGATTCATTATACCTACGAAGCTCAAAATGTACTACTCCAAGATTATAAATTGCTAAACTTTGTTCAGTTTTTAAAGAATATTGAGTTGAAATTTGTAAGCTTTTTTCATAAGACTTTTTTGCTTGGTCGAGACTATCTAAATTCGAGTAGATATTTCCTATGGCAGTTAGAGCGCTGGTAAGTCCAATTTTATCTCCGGTTTCTTCATAGAATTTTAATCGGTTATTTTCTGATGCCAAAGCAAATTCATATTGTCCCAATCTATTATGGATTAAACCAATATTTCCATTTATTGAAGCAACCGCAGAAAAGTTTTTTAGATTTTGAGATATTTCTAGAGCTTTCTTATAGTATTTCAATGCATTATCATTGTCCGAGATAGACAAATAAATATTTCCAACATTACTATATGAAGCAACCATACTAATACTATCATTTTCACTTTCTGAAATAGAGAGCCCCCTTTCAAAATAACTAATAGCTCTAGAATAATTTCCAAGTTTTCTATAAACAGAACCAATATTATTCAAAGAAGCTGATATTAATTTATTGTCCTTTAACTCTTCACTTGCTTTTAAAGAATTCTTGTAATACTTTATCGCTTCTACATATTCTGTTCTAAGGTTGGATAAATTACCTAAATTGTTATATGTGGATGCAATATTTCTGTCATCTCCTATTTGATTTAAAACTTCTATACTCCTCAAAAACACCTCCTCAGCACGTTCATAATCTTGGGCTATAGAATATCTAATACCATGAAGATTTAAGCCCAAAACTTGCCCTTTTGGATATCTGTTTTTTTTCGAAAAATCAAGTAATTCTTGTCCTAGAATAAATGCGCTATCAGGTTTAGAAAACAAGTAACCATCGTAAATATGATTATAGAATGCTTTAACTCGAGTAGAATCGACTTTTGAATCATCTTTCCAAATAGTGTACAGAGAATCTAGTTTCCGCTCATTTTGAGCAAATGAAACTGCTACAAAGCACAAAAGTAATATTAAAAGAATTTTCCGCATAAATATCAGTCACTTCAAGCGAGTTTAATAACGGATGGACTTGAGATATCTAAGTTATGAGATTATTTCTTAATTGCCAAATATCATAAATCAATTGAAAGAACTCAACAAAAGTAAGTAAATATCATTCCCTGTACCTGTTGGCACACCCACTAGAGTCATTGTTTGTGATGAAGCACTCGAATCAATTGGAATATTTACAGTCGGTCTGTATTCAATCGCATTTTATGTAGAATCAAAATCAACCTTTAAGAAAACCTATGCAAACTTACGTCGTTACACAATTTGAAAAATAAATATCGTTAGTAGGTGTTAAATTTTGAGCCAATGGGCAGAATATGTATTTATCCTAAAGATATGCAAGTGGTAACAAGAAAAAGTGAGTTTTAATAGATCCAAAAAAGAAGATGCCTACAAGTATTAATATTTTTCAAGTAGAATAATAAAATACGATGATAATGATGAAATTCAATCAAAATGGTAAAGAATATTTTATCTGTTAAAATAATTTTTGCTTATTTACAATAGAACATTTGATACTTAAAAAAAGTGGTTACCCTTTTAGTTACCCTAAACATCTTAAAAAGCAAATCCTTGATATCACTGGAGAAATCAGTATAGGTTCCGGAGTGAGAGCGATTTGCAAGAATATTTTGTATTTTTATTGTAATAAATCTAATGTAGATAAACGCAATTGCGTTTATCAATTTGTTAGCGGTAATGGTGGAGGCTTGTGCTAGAACTGCGACCAATAAAGTGGTACATTAAGGGACATTGCAAAACATTTATATGCCAAGGTTATTATATTTTGACAAATTGGAAACGGCACCTAAAGCGACTTTTGCAGCTTTAGAAATTAAGAAAACTATAAGAATGGAGAAGCCGCCAGCAAAAAATACAGCACTGAAATACCTATTACTAACAGTTCTGCTCATACTAGCTGCTGGTATTCGGTCGTGGCCAAGCTACTTGAAAATATCGGAAAACGCAACCGCGGTTAATTCTGATTCTTTCACGACGTTCAGTGCAACTGGAAATATCAATGAGCCGGATATGGTAAAAGTGCAGGGCGGGCGGTTTGCTATGGGTGGCAATGAGAATAATAATGAAAAGCCAATACATTATGTTACGCTAAGCAGTTTCAAAATAGCTAAATATGAAACTACGTTGGCACAATGGCAACAGGTTATGGGCAGCAATCCTTCCGGTCGTAAAGATTGTATGGATTGCCCGGTAACAGCTGTAAGCTGGGATGATATACAGACATTTATAAAAAAGCTGAATGTTCAATCAGGTAAGAACTATCGCCTTCCTACAGAAGCAGAATGGGAGTATGCTGCAAGAGGTGGTGCAAAGAGCAAGAAATTTGAATATGCTGGTAGTAATGATTTCAATGTCGTAGCTTGGACCTATGCCAACAGCGGACCAAATACTCATCCTGTTGGACAAAAAGAGGCCAATGAATTGGGATTGTATGATATGTCGGGCAATGTATTTGAATGGTGCAACGATTGGTATGATGAAAACTATTATGGTAAAAGTCCAGAAAATAATCCGAAGGGACCTGCAACAGGGCAGCATCGTGTTTTCCGAGGTGGTAGTGTGGCTAGCCAACCCGCTAGAAGCCGTGTAGCCTATCGTAACCCCTTCCGGTTAGGTTATGGCACATTGGGGTTCCGGCTCGCTTCCTCCCTTTAAAAATATTAATGGACTTCAATCGTGTTTGGTTTTATATTTTTTTCGTAAATCCGTTTTTAAAAATTTTAAATCAGTAGCTTTATAGTTACCCTTAGTTCAAATAAAAATTAAACCCTTGATTCCACAGATTAAAACAGACTAGGTTCAGGAGTGTGAGGTGCACATGTATTAAAAAAACGAGGCCTTTCATATAATTACAAAGAAAACAATAATAAAGCGGCATAAAACTTGTAACTAAGATCTTACAGCTATTAATTTTAATCTTTCACCCTTCATGAAAACAAGACTTCCGCTTATTCTTATGCTGTTGATAATGGCATTTGGATACACTCAAAACTCTCCAAAACTAAAAGTTAAAGACAAAGAATTAGGTCTATCATCGCTAGATATACAAGTTAATATTGTGGGTAATATAGCGACAACAACTTATGATATGCTTTTCTATAATCCCACAAATCAAGTTCTGGAAGGTGAATTGTCATTTCCTCTTGGAGAAGGACACAATGTATCACGTTTTGCTTTAGATGTAAATGGAAGGTTAAGAGAAGCCGTTGTTGTTGACAAAGAATTAGGTAGAGTAGCTTTCGAACAAGTTGTGAGACGTGGTGTAGACCCGGCTCTCTTGGAAAAAGGAACAGGAAATAATTACAAGGCCCGAATTTATCCAATCCCTCCTAATGGTTATAAAAGAGTTTTACTGGCATACGAACAAGAGCTAACTTATAACAATGGAGACCACTATTATAACCTACCCCTAAGCTTTAAAAATAAGTTAAACCATTTTGGGTTAGAAATTACCGTGTTCGATCAGAAGGGGAAACCAGTTATAGATAACGGAAATATTTCAGGTCTTGAATTTTCTGCTTGGAACAAAAACTACAAAACCAGTGTTACTAAAAAGAATTTCATAGCCAATAAAAATATTTCAGTGAAGGTTCCAGTTTCTTTGGATACTAAAAAAATCCTAACCTACGATAATTACTTTTATGTCTATAAAACTCTTAAACCTAAAAAAAGACTCAGAGATAAACCAAATGAAATTGCTCTTTTTTGGGATGCCTCACTTTCCATGAAAGACCGGAATATCCAAAAAGAATTAAAATTATTAGAAGGTTATTTTAAGCACTTAACTAATGTCACGGTACACTTTGTTTCATTTAGTAATACGGTTCTATTAGATAAACAATTTAAAGTTGTAAATGGTAATTGGGATAAACTTAAAAATACGATTGAAAAAACAATCTATGATGGAGGCACTAATTATGACATTATTTATAACCTAAAAAATAAAGTTGACGCTAAACTCTTGTTTTCAGAAGGGATAACTTCATTGAGCGAGATTGGTTTAGATCCTGTCAAACCCATATTTATTATTAATAGCATAACAAAATCTAACCATTCGGTATTAAATCATTTAGCGGAATCATCTAACGGGGCTTATATAAATTTGAGTACTAAATCTAATGACGAGGCTTTATCTTATTTTAAATATGAAAATTATAAATATTTAGGGTATGAATCCAACTTAAAGAATCTGGAAATTTACCCTAAATCTCCAACGAGTGTAACTAATGATTTTTCTGTTTCTGGAAAGTATTTAAAGGGTAATGAAACCATTACCTTAAATTTTGGTTATGGCAATGAAATTAAGCAAAGGGTGATTATAAACATAAAAAAATCAAGTACCTCATTTGAGCAAGTAAAAAGGATTTGGGCACAAAAGAAATTGGACAACCTTGAAATAAAATCTAAAGAGAACAAATCACAAATCACAAAACTTGGAACCGAATATGGCCTAGTAACTGATTATACATCCTTAATAGTTCTGGAAAATGTTATGGATTATATTACTTATAAAATTACCCCGCCAAACGAATTATTAGAAGAATATAATAAAATATTAGCCCGCATAGAATCTCAAAAAAATGTGAGGCATGAAACTACTGATTTTTTTATGGAATCTCCTGCACTTCCTACTGCTCCAGATACTATAGAAATAGTTCAAGATGAAGAAATAGTAGAGGTTGAGGAAATGGTTGTAGAGCGAGTTCAGAGCACCGGTATGCTTAATGCATTTTCAGAAGTTGATGACGAGGTTATTGAATCATCTGAAGTATCTCATCTTGGGTTAATGTTAGAAACTAATGATAGTATTGACATCCCTTTTACAATAATTGATAAAGCACCTATATTTCCTGGTTGTGAAGGAAACAATCAAGAGTTAAGAAATTGTTTTTCTAAAAAAGTTAGCAATCATGTTAAAAATCATTTCAATTTGGAAATTGCCAATGATTTAGGCCTTGGTTCTGGGCGCCAACGTATTAATGTACTATTTGCAGTTTCATCAGAAGGAATAGTTAGTCGTATTCGCGTTAGATCTCCGCATCCAAAAATAACAGAGGAAGTTAAACGAGTAATTCGATTATTACCACATCTGAAACCTGGAGAACAAAGAGATAGACCCGCAGATGTTTTATATTCACTTCCAATCATATTTAATCTAGAAGAGAATGGGCAGACAATTCAAGTAGAGCAAATAGAACAACAAGTACCAACTCCAAATTATAAGATATATTCCGGAGAGCTTACCATAAAAAAACGTGAAGTTAAAACGAAATATATTTCTCAACTGCGACAAGTCAAAAATAAAGAAGAAGCTTATAATTTATATTTAGTTCAACGTGAAGAACACATTAAAACACCCGCTTACTACATAGATATTTCAAATTATTTTAAAACCCAATTCAATGATTTAAGCTATTCACATAGAATATTATCAAATATCGCAGAAACCGATTTTGACAATTATGAATTACTAAAGGTATTTGCTTACCAACTTCAAGATTCAGGTGAAGATGATTTAGCTGTATTTATCTTTAAACGAATTCTGGAATTAAGACCTGAAGATTCTCAATCTTATAGAGATTTAGCCTTAGCATATGAGGCTATTGGACGATGTCAGAAAGCCTTAGATTTATATAATGGTATCATTACTGGTAAGATTTATAAAGGCAATCACAGACGAGTTTTTAAAGGGATTGCTCTAATTGCACAAAATGAAATCAAACACCTAATCAAAAAGTATAAGAATGATTTAGATTTAAGTCAAATTGACAAAAGATTACTAGAGGAAGTGGCTTATGACATTAGAGTTGTAGTCGATTGGAATCACAACGATACAGATATCGATTTACACATAATAGACCCTAATCTGGAAGAATGCTTTTATAAACACACTTCTACTAAAATTGGTGGCCATATGTCCCCAGATATGACACAAGGATTTGGACCTGAGGAATTTACTTTAAAACAAGCAGTAAAAGGAGATTACTACATAAAAATTAAATACTATGGTGATCGTAACCAAAAGGTCGAGAGTCCCACCTTTATGAAAGTAACCATGTATAAATATTATGGTTCAAAAAATGAAACTAACGAAACTAAAATCATTAGGCTTACAAAAAAAGATGATGAAGAAATTATCGCTAAACTAAGTTTTTGAGAGTTAAAATTTAAGCTCAAATATTCAGCTTAAAAGTTTAGTAATTAGTCCATTTTCCTAAACTAACAATTACTTAATATTTTTTTAGTTATTGAAATTAAGATGAAATTTATAACCTTTTAGGTTAAAATTTAATCTCATATGAGACGTATAGTCTGTAAATTCATTATACATAATTTATTCAAAATTTGTATTTAATGAAAACACACAAAAGGCTTTTAGCCTTGGATGCTATGAGAGGTTATACTATAATGGCCATGATTTTGGTAAGTACTCCTGCAACCTGGGATCATGTATATCTACCTGTGACACATGCTGAATGGAATAACACTACACCTACTGATTTGATATTTCCTTTTTTTATTTTTATTGTAGGAATTGCTATCGCTATTTCTTTTGGAAGTAAAAAAAGCAAAGGAATCACTACTAAAGCCTTCTATACCAAAACAGTCTTACGTTTTGTGAAAATTATGGGCGTAGGCATCCTTTTAAACCTTTTTCCAAAATTTGATATCTTAAACTACGGATGGTATGGAGTAGGTTATACTGGAGTTCTTCCAAGAATCGCTGTGGTTTATTTGGTTTGTGCCTTATTATTTCTTCATACCAAATGGAAACAACAAGTATACATTGCCATTACAATTTTGATTGGGTATTGGCTTTGTATGTATTTTATCTACATACCAGACATAGGTTCTGGCATGTTAGAACCTAGCAAAAATGTAGCACATTACATAGACCGTTTAGTATTAAGCCTTCAAGAAGGTCAATGGGTGCCAGAAGGTTTTTTTAGTTCATTCCCTGCCATTGTAACAGGCATTTTAGGAATGCTTACAGGTGCGCTACTAACTTCTAAAAAAAGTATTTCTGATAAAATTATATGGCTATTCTTATTAGGGTTTACTTTGCTATTAGCCGGAATCGTTTGGAGTTGGCACTTTCCACTCAATAAAAACATTTGGTCTAGTTCATTTGTACTGTATTCAGGAGGTTTTGGTATGTTGACTCTGGCTGCTTCAATTTTTTTAATCGATTATTTAGGCTATAAAAAGGGAACTAAAATGGGGATTGTTTTTGGCTCTAATGCCATTACCTTGTATGTGTTGTTTCACGTGTTACATCCTGTTTTTTTAGATTGGAAACTAATTAACGGGCAATCAACCAACATTTGGTTTTTTGAAACAATTACTTCTTTAGGTGTTGCTCCTAAGTTAACATCTCTTCTGTATGCCATTGCTTATACCTTGCTTTGTTATATCCCTGCTTACTGGTTATATAAAAAACGAATTTTTATTAAATTATAACATCATGATATCAATACCATTAAAACAATTTTCTATCTTATTATGCTTATCACTAACCTTTTTATCTTGTAGTTCTGCTAAAGTTCAAGACGCACAATTAGTTAAATTGATAGACGGAAAAACAGATCAACAAATTATAGAAGAATATACCCATTGGTCTAAAACAAAGAATGATTGGGCCAATTTAACATACTACCAAGAAGCTAACAGCCAATTAAAAAATGATTCAAACAAAGGTAATCGAGTCATTTTTATGGGAAACTCTATTACGGAAATGTGGAAAGTTCACTCACCAGATTTTTTTAAAAACAGAGACTATATTAATAGAGGAATAAGTGGTCAAACAACAGCCCAAATATTGCTTCGTTTTAGGCAAGATGTTATTGATTTAAAACCAAAAATTGTAGTTCTGTTGGCAGGTACTAATGATATTGCTGGGAACACAGGCCCTACAACTAATAAAATGATTGAAAACAATATTTTCTCTATGGTTGAATTGGCTCAAACCAATGGCATTAATGTTATAATGTGCTCTGTACTACCAACTAGGTACTATTTTTGGGTACCTGAGATTAAACCGTCAAAGCGTATAGTAGCATTAAACGCCTCTATTCAGAAATATGCTAGACAGCATAATATACCTTTTGTAGATTATTTTTGTGCTATGGCTGATGACACGTATGCGTTAAAAAAGGAATACTCAATTGATGGTGTCCACCCAAATCAAAAAGGATATAATATAATGGGACCATTAGTTGAAATAGCTATTAATCAGTTTTAAAGTTTACTATTTTGATTAATGAATTTTCGCTTTTAAACATTAAAATTATCTTTATTCAATACAGTCCCTCATTTTAAGCTAGATTTTAAATATAGTATGTTTGTTATTATTTAGATTGGGCTTGAAATTAAATCTATTTTTGTGACTTAAAACCTCTTGTCTTCATGTGTATATCAAAATATAATAAGTCCGTTTTGCAATTAATATAATATAGTAGGCTGAATAACAATTTTTTAAGTATACTCAGACCATTTTTCACATTTCAACGCATAAAAATCTACTTCTCCTTTAGAGTTCAAAGGCAGATTAGGGTAAGTCCCACTTAAATATCCATTAATCCAATATTTGCAATATAGAGACATCTTTGACATCTCATTGATTGATAAAAAAATACTCAGCTTTTTTTTAGGGCACCAAGCATAAATCTTACCATTAAAATTACGAGAGGTTCCTATTAAGTAATGCTTTTCTTTACAACAGCCATAAATAAACCACAATTTTTCGTCAAATTCTGTTTCCATTTTGGCTTAACTGTTTAGTATTGAGTTTCAACCTGAAACCCTCCAAAAAGTTTGGATAATTCTTTGATATCTTCTATTGTAATAGGAACTAAAGAGTTATTCCAATTTTTAAGTTTTTTAAAACCAAAACTACTATTTACTTCTTTGTATAGTAACTCACTTGGAGAATCAACACCATCTAATAAATCCCAAACTTCATCAACTTCATAATTGTTTTCTATAAAGTTTGTATATCCTTTTTCTGTGAGTTCTTTCTTTAAATTATTCGCAGACCATTTTGCTCCAAAATTTCGTGTAGAATTCAACCATAATTTCAACTTCTTCGCATCAGTATCGGGGTAAAAATGGCTAACCGCCTTTAACAAATCGTTCTCCATATTATAAACAGTATACTGGGCGCCCACCAGCTGCCAATATAATAAGGGGACAAATCCTTTTTTAAGTTCAATTGTCGGATGTGCTATTAAGTAGGGGTTGAAAATTACGCCTTTTACGCCATTAAACTTCTCCTTGTTCTTATGCATCAATGCTAAACTACTATAGCCTCCTAACGCGTATAATCTACCCAAATCTTCAGCTGTTATGGTTGTTACCGCAATAGATTGGTCAATACCCTTGGCATTATCCGTAAAGTTGATTATTTGACTTTGGTTAATGCCACTTTCCCAATCAGCTATTCTTATAAAATTATCTTGCTGTTTAAAGTCTTTTAAATCAACAATCTTTTCATTTAAGGTTTTTACATCATCTGGTGAGGTTCCCGGGTACATAATGTAAATACTTCTATTAGCATATGCTCCTTCAATACTATCATCATATAACAATTGTTTGGCTTTAGTTTCGCCTCCACTTGTACCTGTTGCACCAAGAATAACCACATTTTTCACCTTATGTTGCCTAATAAAACTTTTATATGCTTCAGGCAATTCTAATAGTTTAATCCACGATACTGCATACGGGACAGATGGATCATGGCTCAACGTTGCATACGATGCAATGTTATTATCATTTGCTGTTTTTAAAATGGTTTGAATCTCCTTGACGGTATTAACACTCACCAAAAAATGCATAGGTAAAACAGGAGCCTTTAAAGCATTCGAAATATACGGTATTGATGGAAACCCTGTTGTAATTAATACCGTTTCTATTTCAGTATTTTTACCAAAAGTTTCATTATAAAAGCTTACTGTTTTGTTTACCGATTTTTCTAAATAATTTGGCGTTGCCAGTACATGGTTTGGCCCTGATCCGGGGCCATTTACATACCAAGAATGAGACATTCCGGACATTAGGTTTTCTGCTGATTTTTCCACAATGTACTCGGCACTCATACCGCCGTCTAATTTAAAAATTGGAACATCGTCAATATTTTCTGTTTCAATATCAAAAACGGTTAGCTCATCTTCATCTATTATTCTAAAAAAGGTATGGTATGTTTCATCCGATTTGTACCCTTTTTCTTTTTGGGTAATATAAATACCATAAGCTCCTTTTTTTAAATCCTCTGTTTTTATATCTATAATAAAATCATGTTTTTTATTCTTTTTCCAATTAACTCTTATGACCTGTAATTGTCTAATTTGAGCATTTGAACCATCAGATATATTTACAATTTTCAGTCCTAATTCTTCAATTGTAACTGTTTTGCTATTTTGATTTTCAAGGGTTATTTTAGACTCGATTATATCACCTGATTTATAAGCTCCTTTATTTAATTCAATTTTTGCTTTTAAAGGAGGCCCTTGCCTTATAATTTCGTTTTTGCTTTCATATTTACAAGCAATAAATAATACAATCAACAGCAAACTTGTTGGGTATAAAACTCTCATTCTCATTTTAATGTAACTTTAATTTCGGGGAATTTACTTGATATATCTTTTAAATCATTTATGTTTAAATATTGTAAACTTTGATTCCAGTTCTTATATTCTGATGATGTTCTGTTATGAAGAATATCCACAGCTCTTACTTCTGTAAGGCTGTTTAGACCATTACTAATATCCCAAAGTTGGCCTTCCTGATAATTACTTGATCGAACTGTTAATCCTTTAGATTTTAACAAGACATCCATAGCAGCATCATTTGTCCAAAATGTTAAATCTTCAAATACAATATCTGGAAAATAACTATTAATTGCTGATTTTATTTTTGTATTCAACCAATTGTCATATTGAAATTCAGCAGAAATCCCTGCAAAATACAAGAAGGGTACATATCTTATATAGCTCTCATAACTTGGATTACCAAGTAAATATTGATTTGTAGAAACTCCTCTTAAAACTGGTCCGTCAACTTCAAAAATAGATTTATTTTTTTGCATTAATGATAATGAGGTATAGGTTCCTATATTCCATAGATGTACACCATCATCCGCAGTTATAGAAGTTATAGATACACTTGTTTCTGTTTTAAGGGTATTAGTAAAATTATCTATTTGCTCTGGAATAATACCTGCTTCCCAATCGGCTATCTTAGTAACAGCTGATAATCTTGTAGTGTTATAATCACTTAATATTTGTTTTAAGTACCCATCAGACGCATCGCCTGCAAAACGCATTAAATACAATGAGCCTGCTTCGTATTCATTTCTGGCATCTGTTACTTTTTGTGCTGAAGTTTCTCCATCATTAGTTCCTGTATGCCCTAATAGAATAACATTTTGTACTTGGTGGTTGTTTATGAATTTTTTGTATTGTTCCGGCACATCTAATAGTTTTATCCATCCTACACTTTGTGTATTTGTAATTGAAAAATCATGACCTATAGTACCATAGGTTGAATACCCTGAATTATTTGCCTGTTCTAATATAGTTTGTGCTTCTTTAACAGTACCAGATGCTACCAAATAGTGCAATGGTAATACAACAGCTTTCATGTTTCTTGCCAGATATTGCACTCCTGGAATACCTGTAGCTAATATAACAGTTTCAATTGGTGTTGTTGAACCAATGGCGTCATTATAAAAACTTATTGTATTGTTTATAGAGCGTTCTAAAAAATCTGGTGTTGAGGCTATAGTTTCAATAGGCGTAGTCCAGGTATGCGAAATTCCAGATACAAATGTTGCTGCCGATTTTTGTACGGCATACTCTGCACTTAAACCTCCTCTTAATTTGAAAACAGGTAATCCATTATAATCTTCTTTATCTATTCTATAAGTTGTTAGTGTTTGAGCATCTACAACCCTAAAAAAAGTTTTGTAAAGTTCTCTTGCTGTACCATTTGAAAAAATGACTCTTATATAAACTCCATATGATTTTTTTTGAAAATTTCCTGGAATAGTAAAAACAGTATTTGAATTAATATCCTGCTCTTTACCAATTTCAATTTTTAGATCGCTGACTGTTTCAAAATCGTGAAGAATCGCATTTGTAGAAAAGTCTTTTATTCTAACAATAACACTTGAAATACTAACAGCCGTAGTTGAAACGTTGGTTATTTTGAATGTATTTAAATTAATTTGTTCTCCTACATTATAATCTCCTTTTTCAGTTTCTAAATATCCTATTTCTATATTAGTCTCTAGAATAGGTCCTGGTGGATCAATGGTATTATCATCTTTTGATTTTGAACAGGCATATCCTATAAGTATTAAAGCTAAAACTATGTATTGCATGTTTAATAGCTTCATATTGATTCTTTTTCTAAGTTATTCCTATATTTCTTAATTAATTCTTTAGAGATATTTACTGCACTACCATCTGGTTTATCATTATATCGCTCTTTACCTTGTGTCCATTTCCATTCAAATTGTGTTACTTTATCATAAAATGCTTTTTCATTAAATTCTTTATTATCTTCAACGGACTGAATGACATCATTAATAAATAGTTCCCAGCGTTTTTTATAAAACGTCTTTGTTAATCCGGCCCAAGATCTGCTTGCATAATCATTTAAACTTTGGGCAGCTGTACCCCAAGTAGTGATAATGTTTCTTGCATTATGCTCATAATATTTTTGTTCTTCTTTATTAACTCCAAAAGCTTTGGCATCTTCCAGCCATTTCCCTAGTAAAAAAGATGATTGCGTTGCTAAAAGTTTATCTAAATCATCAAATAAATCAAGCATTTTCTTTCCTGTTTCTTTCAGCTGATTTATATTTTTTGCCTTATAACTCTTAGTGAATTGGTCTCTTAATACTAAAAAATGATTACCTAATACTTGTCTTCCTATATTAGTAACATCATATTGGTAGCTTGATGAATTACTTGGTGATTCAAGCATTAATACCCATGCTTTAAATAAATCTGAATTGTTATAATTTATTGTTGGGTCTGTAGTCCAGTTTCCACTACCTGTCAATGTAGGTCTAGCATTGGTAAGTGTTGCTTGTCCTAACCTTGCAGGATCTTTATAAATTTCATGATGCAAAATATTCCATGCTTTTTTATTTTTAGCATCCTTATTTCCATGACGTATATCTGCCCAATTTTTTATCCATAGATTAGTGTCTGTCTTACTTGAAGTCCATACTTTTTCAAACACATACTCATACATTAAGGGATTGACATCAAGAGCTTCTAACGTTGAACCTATTCCCCACATATTTTCATTTTTAGAATGTGCATTTTCAATACGTTCTTCAACAGTGTCTATATTTCCAGCTATCATCGTATTACCTCCAAAATTTCCTAAATAACACCAAACAAATGGTTGTTTAAAGAAAGTATTTGTCATTTTCCAAACTTCTTTATTTTCACAATAATAATCTAGTAGCATCATTTTATTTTGCGGAACTGCTCTGACCATGGCCTCTATTCGCTCATTGGTCCAATGCTCTCTTTCAAAATAAAAAATCCAAGACATTTGTAACCAAGTAGCGTTGGGGTCAACCTCTTTCATAGAAGTAAATATTGTATTAGATACGGTGGCTAGATATTCTGGTTCCCAACTTGGAGGATGTACTTCGTTAAAAGGATCTGCTCCATAAATATGGTCTGTACCATACAATTCTGTTTGTTTTGTTAAAAACTTATGCTGAATTTCTTTAAAAACAGGATCTAAGGGGTCTAAAAAGAAACTACGATATTCATCTTTAAACCCTCCCCAAGAACTCAATTGGTTGATTTTGGCATCTGGAAAAACAGTTTGTAATGCTTCTGGCACATGTCCAGCAAATGCTGGCAACACAGGTGTCATTCCAAGTTCTCGTTCGCGCTCTACAATTTGTTTTTGCAACTCTTTTTGATGGGCTAACCAAGATTGCGGTAAAGGTCCACCCCACTTATCTAGATTTGACATACGGTGCCAAGGCAAATGAGCTGGCCCTGTGAAATACGACCGTACTTGCTCATCAGACAAACCATATTCTTTCCATACATCATACCAAATAGCTTCTTGTCCTGTAATTGCTAAAGGCATATTAATCCCATTTAAAGCCATCCAATCTATAAAGCGTTCCCAATCTTTCCATTGCCACCAAGGCATCGTATAACCAAACGTACAATAGTTAAGAAAAAAACGGTTTTCTGTTCTGGCTGATTTTGTAACTTTCTCTGGAATAGATGGTAAATTATTAGGAATACAAATTTCATCATCGGCATACCATGACACATAACTGTAGCAATAGTTTTTCAGATAGTAATTTAAACCCACTGCCATTGAATTGTAATTATTCCCTCTAATGATTATTTTTTCATCAATTGATTCTATCTCAAAACAATCTTTTCTATCATTTTCTAACTCTTGAAAAATGAACTTGTCTGAATGATTAGGAGCTATTCGATATAATAATTCCTCAATTGGTGTTTTAGTAGTTTTTACTAAATGATTATTCTTTTTACAACCTAATATGGCTAATAAAAATATTATTATTAAAAGCTTACTTTTTTTTATCATGCTTGATTCAACTTAAATAGAATTCAAAAGGGTGGTAACACCCTTTTGAACATAACTACAACTCAATTAACTAAAATAAAATATGATGAAATCCTTTCTGAGAATTCACCTAACAAAAATTACAATACAAAACTATCAACTGAAGCAAGTTTGAGAGTATAAATATTAGTCTAAGAAGTTTGCCTATTAGTCTATTTGATTTTTTAACGAATTTTAGAAACTTGCTCTATTTGCAGGCTATCATTATTTTTTGCGAAGAGTATAGCATCCGTTTTGTTCTTTAATTTGATCCATGATGCATGCTTTACGTCTCCTTTAACATAAAGTCCGCTTTTTGTAGCTGGTATGGGATTAAATGTTCCATGACCATCACCTTCTAGATATAAACCATAAGAGGCATCATTTCTTGGAGTTTCTACTTCTGATGTATATAAATTCCCTGAAACAATTAAATCAAGGTGTCCGTCTTGGTTAATATCTTTGGAAAGGATACTATTTATAGAAGAAAATTGTGCTTCATTAGGTAATGGTTTTATTTTAAAATTACCGCCTCCTAAATTTTCTATATAGCTACTTGCAAAGTTATATGCTTGATAATGTAACGCATTTTCTAAACTCTGCGTTGAGTATACATCGGCTAAATCGGCTTCCGCAAAAGAGTTATAATCTTTGAATTTTATTTTTATAGCTGGTATTTGGTCTGAAGAGCATTGACGTCCTCTTAAAGGATATTGTTCACCGTCATAGTAATATCCTAAGACAATATCTGTGCTTTTGTTATTATCAAAATCGTCTGCATAAATATCAAATGATTCTTTTTCTGAAGCTTTATATTTATAATTCAATCCTAGATTTCCTGCCACAAAATCTATATCTCCATCATTGTCAAAATCTTCAGCTTTAATTGTGTTCCACCATCCAGTTGATTTTTCTAACCCAAATGTATTTGTTTTATCAATAAAATGTCCATTTTCATTTGCAAAAAAGGTAAGAGGCATCCATTCGCCTACAACTACTAAATCTAGGCTATTATCTCCATTAAAATCTGTCCATACAGCATCGGTAACCATGCCTATATTTTGCAATTCTGGAGCAATTTCTTTGGTTACATCTGTAAAAATAACTTTAGAATTTGAGCTATCATTTCTTAAAATAAAACTGCTAGTGGGCAAAGGGTAGTTTCTTGGTGTATGTCTCCCGCCAACAAACAAATCTAAATCACCGTCATTATCAAAATCAGCTGGAATCACTTTTGATCCGCTAATGTACATTTTAGGCAAAGCAGTATTGTCTTTTATAAGATTCCCTTTTTTGTCATTGATATACAATCTATCTTGATATGGCTTTGTGTTTTTATAAAACTCATTTCCTCCACTAACTACATACAAGTCTTGATACCCATCATTATTAGCATCAAAGAAAATAGCATTTATATCTTCTTTTATATCATCACCTTTCCAACTTAAATCTGTTTCTTGTTTTATAAAAGTACCGTCTTGTTTTTGAGTATAAACTGCACCATAATAGCTTGAAGCTCCTCCTATAAAAAAGTCATCTAACGAATCATTATTTATATCTCCAACTGCGATTGCGGGACCAAATTGAGACATTTTATTTGGTAATAATATTTGATACAAATAATCATCAAAATTATTTTCAATATGCTTATGATTTATCCCAGACACTTTAGTAATATTATTAAATAAAGGTGTTTTTTTACTATAACTATTTGAAAGAGTCTTTGTATTCTTATCATCTAAGTTATAACTTATTTCTAAGCGCTTATTTGGCTTAATTTTTTCTAATTTTTGCTTGTTTCCATCTGGCCATTGAACAAATAAGCTGTCTATTTCATTGCTCTCTCCTATACCAAAGTGCAGAAAAGGAGGTACTGACGATTGAAACCCTCTGGACAACATTAATTCTTGATATTGCAAATTATTTTTATAATAAATATGGACTTTTGCCCCTACACCATGAACGTTGTTTTCTGGTCCTTTTAGCGCTATTTCTAAAAAGTTATTTTTTGTTTTATCAGATGCTGTATTTTTAAATATGATACTTTCGCTATCTAAATTATTAGTTACTATATCTAAATCACCATCATTATCTAAATCTGCATAAGCGGTCCCATTGGAAAAGCCACTTAGATTAAGCCCCCAGTGTTTACTGGTATCTGTAAAAGTTAAATCACCATTGTTTTTAAAAGCATAATTTTCAATTTTTTCTGAAGGCATTTGGTTTACTAATTCTACCAAATTAACACTTTCTATATCTCCTGTATATTGCTTGTTTATTTTGTTTAAATAGTCTTTATTATTTACTTCTTTTTTTGTTCCATTAGTAATGTATAGATCTTTAAACCCATCATTATCTAAATCTGCAAAAAGCGATGCCCAACTCCAATCGCTTAATGATATATTTGACAACCTTGAAATATTACTGAAATGTGGGAGTTTATCTTTTGTATTACCCATATTTAATTGCAAGGCATTTTCCATGTATTGTGTATGAAAATTATAACGGTCCATCATTCCAAAAAGCCCTATATTCATACTCTGCATATTTGCTTTTGAACGTCTGTTATCCTTTGTAGACATATCGAGTTGAAAGAAATCTAACAAGCCATCGTTATTAAAATCGCAGGCATCGGTTCCCATTCCAAAAAAGGAGGCTTGATTTACTGTATTCTTAATTTCATCAGTAAATGTTCCATCTCCATTATTAAAGTAAAAGTTATCGGGAGTTGCAAAGTCATTGGACACATAAATATCCATAAATCCATCTTGATTATAGTCTCCAATAGCTGCTGATAATGACAAGCCAAAACTTTTTAAACCTGCTTCTTCTGTAACATTCGAAAATGTATTATTCCCATTATTTCGATATAAAGTATTTGATTCTTGGTCGGTGACTTTATTCATCATACCTACATACTGTTTAGGTGTTGTTCGATAGGACGTAACTGGATAATTTATTACATAAACATCTAAATCATTATCATTATCATAATCAAAAAATGTGGCTTGAATACTTTGTCCTTCGTCAGCAAGTCCATAATATTCGGCTTGCTCTTTAAAAGTTGGCACCCCTTCATCATTTAAACCTTGATTTATATACAACAAATTTTTCTTAGAAACCCATATTCCTGAAACACTAACATAGATATCCATCCATCCATCAGCATTTACATCAGTCATTGTAACGCCTGTATGCCATTGGTTTTCTGATGCTACACCTGCAGTTTCCGTAATGTCCTCAAACTTTAATTCTCCTTTATTCAGATATAACTTGTTTTTTACCATATTACCTGTTAAGTAAATATCGTCTAAACCATCATTATTAACATCTCCAATAGCTACGCCTCCTCCCATATACATGTAACCATATTTAAAATAGTTTACTGAATCATTTTCAGTTAATTTATTATTAAATGTAATTCCGGAATGTTTAGAGTTTAAACCAACAAATAACTTTTGGTTATTGGAAAATGAATCATCTTTTTTACAAGAGAAAAAATTCAAGAGTATTATTATAATAATTGTAAGATTTTTCATTTCAACAAATTAAAAAAAGCAATGAGTTTAAGGTTTACAAAACTCATTGCTTTTTATATTCATATTTAGTTATATTTTAATTAAAATTTAATCTGGATATCCAGGGTTTTGAGTTAATGATGGGCTAGCCTCTATCTCACTTCGCGGAATAGGCAAATAACTCATACTTGCATCCCATGTTCTTAAATTATCTAAAACTTTATCATACGTATAACTATCGGTTGGAGGATTGGTTGTATTATCTCTCAACACATTAGATCCCATTGCTGGCTGATTTAATACTTGATCACCAATTTGCCAACGTATAATATCATACCATCTATGATTTTCAAAGGCTAATTCTACACGTCGTTCATTTCTATAACGTTGACGTAATGCATCACCAGAATCTGTTACATCTGGCATACTTACATTTGCTCTACTACGAACCATATTAATAGCGTTACGGGCATTAGCATCATTACCTAGTTCTATTTGTGCTTCGGCATAATTCAAATACATTTCGGCTTTTCGAAAATATATCCAAGGCTTAAAGTGATCTGGATTAGATAGCCCTAATTCTTTGGAAGGGTCTGTTTGCTTTAAAATGTTATAATTTGAAGGTGAACCTCCATTTAAGGATGCCGCTGGACCAGCTAAAGCAGCATTTGTTGGATCTGCTTGATCTACATGATACTCAATTGTTGTTGGAGTCCCTCTTACATTCATAACACTATTATGATGAATGATTGTCATGTCTAATCGTGGGTCTCTATTACTCCAAGGGTCTGAAGGGTCAATTGGACTTCCGTCCACCGTTTCATAGGCATCTACTAGAGATTGTAATGGTCTAAAAAAGTTATTATCAACATTATACCCATAACCGGCTGGTAAATAATATCTATCTATAATAAAGTTCCATCCTGCCCAGGCTATAAAGTTTGCTTGGTTTTCAAATGTATAACCACGCCCATACATAACTTCATTTGAGCGTGTTTCATTATAAAGATTTGAATAATCTGGATCAATATTATATTCTGACAAATTCATTGCTGCTTCAGCTGCATCACTAGCTGCCTGCCATTTACTCGTGTCATTACTTGAATTGTGTAATGGACTTGCGGCATATAATAAAGTTCTAGATTTTAACGCCATTGCTGCTCCTCTACTAGCTTTACCTGTTGATGTATCAAAGGCTTCAACTGGTAAATTTGTAATTGCCAAATCTAATTCACTTACTATAAACGCAACAATTTCATTATATGGTGTTCTGGCTCTATCAAAAGACTCAGCGCCCAACTCAATAACGTCTGTGATTAAAGGAACGTCACCATAAAAACTAATCAATTTAAAATAAGACCAAGCCCTAAGAAATCGCATTTCAGCAGTTAGTCTTTTAAAAACTTCAGGAGAAGCACTTGAGCCATCTATTGTTTTTTGAAAAAACAGATTTGCTCTTCTTATATGTGCATAATGATGAGACCAAGCAGATTGGGTGAAGTTCTCACCATTATCAGGTGTTGTCTCATTTCTGTTATAGCTAACAAACGGACCATCTGCATTTTGGGCATTATCTGAAGAACCTTCAGTATAAAAAGCACCAAACTGGAAAAACCTAAATACTCTATAGGTTCCATCTACATACGCCTCCATTAATACATCATCATTAAATATATTTTCATCGGATATATCTGACAACGGTTGTCTATCAAGTATCGCTTCACTACAAGATGACATAAATGTTGCGGTACTTGCTAAAATCATGATTGCTAAAACATTCCCAGCAAAAGTGATTTTTTTTATGTTCTTTTTTATATTCATTGTTTTTTTTTTAAAAAGTTATGTTAGCTCCTAAATTAAATATCCTTTGAAGTGGTATCTGCCATGAAAGGCCATCTGTTTGCTCAGGATCTGCTAATCCATCTTTTTTAAGTCCATCAAACACTAACAGATTACTTCCACTAAAATAAAGTCTAAAAGCAGAGATTCCCACTTTAGAAAGCACATCTTTAGGTACATTATATGCTAGTTCAACATTTCTAAGTCTAATGTATGATGCATCTCTTTGCCAAAAAGTAGATGCAAATTCGCCACCATCGTAACCATTTCTAGCAGATTCTGTTCCTCCAATTCTTGGTAATGAAGAGTTAGGCGTATCAACTGTATAGGCATTCTTTAAAATATATGACAAATCTCCTTGCCCAAAAATAGCTCGTGACTCAAAATTAACATCTGCTTGACCTTGAAATAGTGTGTTTAGTTCAAACCCTTTATATGTAAGTCCTAAATTTAAACCGAATTGCATTTGCGGTATAGATGTTTTATCAAATACTATTCTATCATCTGCAGTAATAGCACCATCCTCATTAGTATCTGCATAAATTAAATCTCCAATGCCAACGTTTGCTGGCCCAGGAAAATTATTTAGGTCTTCTTGAGTTCTATAGATTCCTATAGCATTGTACAATAATCGACTTCCAATTGGTTGCCCTTCTAAATTTTGATATACTTCAGTTGGTGGTACAGCATCTTGAAATACTATTTTATTTTTTGAATAAGCAAAATTTGCTGATGCGTTGAATCCAAGGTTTCCAAAATTATTACGATAACTTACTACAACTTCAAACCCTTCATTTTCGGTTTCTCCAATATTTTCATCTGGACGATTTATTATACCTGTAAATACTGGAACCGTTACATTTCGAGGGGTTAAAATATTAGAGCGTTTATCTTTAAAAACATCTAACTCAAGGGTTAGCTTATTCTTAAAAAACCCAGCATCAAGCCCTATATTTATCTGTTCAGAAGTTTCCCAAGTTATACTTGTATTTGCTACAGAACCTACTTGAGATATCACGGTAACATCTGTTAAGTTTCCTGTTCCGAAAGGAAAAGAACCATCAACACCAAATCTGTTTAAAAATTGAAATGCTGGGACTCTATCATTTCCAACTTCCCCCCAAGTTCCTCTTAACTTCAAATTACTTATCGTCGGATTATCTTTTAAGAAATTTTCTTGTGATAAACGCCAACCTAAAGATACGGATGGAAAAAAACCAAACCTATTACCTTTAGGGAAGTTAAAACTCCCATCATATCTAAATTGAAATTGAGCAAAGTATTTTTTATCAAAATCGTAGTCTAGTCTTCCTAAATAATTTTGCCTTGCTTCTTCGCTTGCCGTAGCTCCATTTTCCTGAGTATCAATACTCCCTGATGAAAGTTGATCTATATCACTGGATAAAAACCCTCTTCTTGAAGCTTCAGTATAATTAAATTTCAATATACTTTGCTCATAGGCTAAAAAAGTATTTACACTATGTTTCCCAAATGAATTATTATATGCTATTCTAAAATTTGAAGTGATATCCTGAGTTCTACCATAAGCTTCAGTAACCTTAGTTTCTATGTCAATAATGTCCTCTGTTAAATCACCATTATTTTCCAAAATATATTGAGAAAAAGGTCTTTCAAAAGTCTTTCCAAAATTTTGAACAAACCTAACATTTGCCCAACCTCCAATACTTAATCCTTCTAACTGAGGAATTTTATATTCTAAGGATAATTTACCATTAAATAACGTGTTTTCATTTCTTCTGTACCCGGATTCATCCTGAACAAATGCAAAGGGATTTGCACCATCGTTTGTTGAGTTAAACTTTATTGGTTTTCCTTCAATTAATGCAATATCTGTGGGTAAACCTCTAGCTGTATTTAATAATACGTTAAAAGAGTCTGGAGCGAAATATTCGTTTTTATCAAGTCTTCCAGATAAATCTAACGACACTTTTATATTATTTGTAGGGTTTACATCAATATTAGATCTAAAATTATACTGATTCACATCGGTACTATTGTCAGTATTTATTATACCCTCACGTTGTGTTAATCCTAATGAAGTAAAATGGCTAACAAGTTCATTACCTCCTCTTAAAGACAGATTATGTCTAATTTGAAATGAAGTATTATCATAAACTTCTCTAAACCAATCTGTACTTTCAAAACCTGATGCTCTAAAAGCGTCAATTTCAGCATCAGTAAATAATACAGGAACCACATTCACTGGATCTCTATCTGTAATAGCCTTAGCCTGTAAAGCATATTCTAAAGCCGATGCACGTTCAGCAAACCTTGTAGGCGCTGAGAAACTAGAATTTACTGTATAATTTAAAACAGGCTTTCCTGTATTTCCACGTTTGGTTGTAACTAATATAACACCGTTAGCTGCTCTTGCTCCATAAATTGCAGCAGAGGCATCTTTTAGCACAGATACACTTTCAATATCTTGCGGATCTAATCCACTTAATCCGTCAGCACCTATTACACCATCAATAACTATTAAAACACTATTATCTCTAAAGGTTCCTTGCCCTCTTACAAGAATATTAATATCTTCTCTACCTGGTTCAGCTGTGGTTTGGTTTATAACCAATCCAGGTAAACGACCCGCTAAAGAAGTAGTAAAATTAGCATTAGGACTTTTACTGGTTAAATCTCCACTTACTTGAGCCACCGCCCCAGTAACTTCAGCCTTTTTCTTACTACCATAACCTACTACTATAACATCATCTAGAGTAGTAACATCTTCTTTTAGTGATACATTAATAGTTGATTTGTTTCCCACTTGCTCTTCCGTTGTTACAAATCCCAAAAAGGAAAAAACCAAAGTAGCATTGTTTGCTACATTAGATAGCGCGTAATTTCCATCAAAATCTGAAGACGTACCATTTGTTGTCCCTTTAACCAAAATTGACACACCTGGTAATGGTTGACCCTCAGAGGAAGTTACATTTCCAGAAATTTGTTTTTGCGCAATTACGCTTGTCGTAAAAAGCAATAAGGCAAAAACTAAATTTACCTTAAAATATCTTTTTTTCATATACATAAAATTTATGAGTTAATTTATGTTGTAAAATTATATGTCCTCCTTAGGGTACTGGTTTAATATTCAATCGGAATGGTATAATTATCATTCTTTTTCTGTTTGAGGTACTATAATATGGTATATGAATAATTTTTATTAATTATATTCACTATAATAAATATAAGGAACTCACACATGAATACTAAAAGTACAATATTAAAAGTGTTTATAATGCTACTTTTTTTATTGGCCTTCGTTTCGTTTTCTCAAAATGAAAAACTAAGCTTTGAAGAATTTGTTATAGAAGATGGGTTAGCTTCTGTTAATTGTATTCTTAAAGACAAGAATGGATTTATGTGGTTTGGGGGAACTCATGGGCTTTATAGATTTGATGGGTATAAGTTTCGATCTTACACATTTAATGAAAAGAATAAATTTTCCTTAAGTAATAATAATATTGTTTGTCTATTCGAAGATAAAGATGGATTTATTTGGATTGGCACTATGCATGGTGGATTAAATAAGTTTAATCCGAAATCCGAAATATTTACTAATTATATTAATGAGACCACATATTCTTCTATTTATAATAATCATTATATAACCACTATTACGGAGGACATAAACGGCCATATTTGGGTTGGAACTTTTGGTAATGGAGCATTTAAGTTTGACAAAAACAACCATTCATATGAAAAATATGATAGCACTTATCAAAACTCAAACGGCCTAAGCAATAATGATGTTTTTTCTATAAAGGCAGATGGTAATAAAGTTTGGATTACTTCAAACTCGGGAATTCTGGATAGCTATGATATTAGTCAAAAAATGTTTGAACATTTCCGATATAGTAATCAAGAATTTCAAAGTTCCAGATCCGGGCAAAAAATTTGTATTGATAGCAAAGGTAATATATGGATAAGTACTGAAGAAGAAGGTTTATACCAATTCAATAAGAGCTCAAGGGGCTTAAAACACTACAAGTATGGAAAAGATAGTTCATCCATTAGCTCCAATAATATTACAGATATTAAGGAAGGTAAACTTGGTGAAATATGGTTTACGACTTTCGAGGGTCTTAATTTAATTAACACAAGTACAAATGAAATAACCACATATAAGAGTGATCGATTAAATCCGAATAGTCTAACCAATAACGTCTCTTATAGCCTATATATTGATTCTGATAACACATTATGGCTAGGAATGGGAGACGGCTCTGTTAACAAAACTATAAATTCACCATTTGAAATCTATAAAACGTCGTTTATAAAAGAATCTAACAGCTTGAGTTTTAATGTTGTTGTGTCACTTCACATGTCTGGTGACAATTTATGGATTGGTACTGGCGGTGGTGGCTTGGATAAGTTTGATATAAAAAGTCAGACGTTTTACAATTATAGTAATAATCCTAATATTAGGAATTCTATTCCTTCAAATATTGTAATGTCGGTATTTGAAGATACTGTTGGTAATGTTTGGACAGGTAATTTTAGAAAGAGTCTTATTGGATATAAGAAAAACAACACTGATTTATTTTTTGAAGCAAAATTCGATTCGAATATTCCAATCAATACCTTGAATATTCAGGTTTTCGATATTATTGAGGATAATAAAAATAATATTTGGATAGCCTCCTATAATGAAGGATTATATAAATATAATAAAAAGACTAAGCGTTTAACAAACTATAAAATGCAGGATGGTTTGCTATCAAATCGGCTTTTAAGTTTATTAATTGATAAATCAGGTAAATTATGGATAGGCTCATTAGATAATGGAGTTCAAGCCATTAACCCTGTTTTAAACAATTCTGAACAAAAACTATTTGAACTAAACAATGACAATCATTTTAAAATCAATCATCCAATTAAAGATATCTATGAGGATAATTTAGGGAGCATTTGGTTTGCTACTGAAGAAGGAGGTGTTTATGAATTAAATAATACTAGTAAAAACTTTACTCAATATACTGTGTCAAATGGTCTGCCAAGTAATTCTATTTATGGTATCATTCAAGATAATTATAATAATTTATGGTTTAGTACTAATAAAGGCATTGCAACTTTAAACACTACCAATAACAAAACACTTACATACAATACTTTTGATGGTTTGCCTACTAATGATTTTGAGTCCGGCGCTATTGCCAAAACAGAAGATGGTAAATTGTTTTTTGGAAGTAAAAAAGGCTTAGTTTCATTTTATCCTGACCAGCTTAATGTAAAGCCAGAACCCATCAATTTATTAGTTACTAATTTTCAAATTTTTAATAAGGACATTAGTGCAAACGAAATAATAGATGGTTACAAACCACTGGACACATCAATAGTTTTCACTAAACATATAACCTTACCTCATTTTTTAGACAACTTTTCTTTTGAGTTTGCAACACCAGGATACCAATCACCTCATAACATAAAATACGAATATATGCTTGAGGGTCTTGATGACAGGTGGATTACAACGCCTTCGGAACGTCATTTTGCAAATTATTCTAATATTTCACCTGGGACCTATATTTTTAAGGTTAAAGCTACAGAAGAAAATAGTATTGAAAATGAAAACTTTACAGAGAAGCATATTTTTATTCGCATAACACCTGTTTGGTGGCAAACAAAAATAGCTTATTTCATTTACTTTTTAATAATTTCTTCATTAATATGGTTTATTTATTACAATATTAAAAATAGAATAAGATTAAAGAATGAATTGCTTATAGAAAAATACAAGCATGATAAGGATGAAGAACTACATCAATCTAAAATAAACTTCTTTACTACCATCTCCCATGAATTGAGAACCTCGCTAACCCTTATTCTTACACCACTGGAAGAATTAACAAAAATTCGAAATACGAATAACAGGACCAGCAATCTTATTATGACCATGAATAGGAATGGTCAAAGGCTATTAAATTTGGTAACACAGATACTTGATTTTAGAAAATTAGAATCCAGTGTAACAAAATTAAAAGTTTCAGAGCTTGCCATAAAAGAGTTCTTTGACGAATTATGCATTCCTTTTTATCAATACGCCAATGAAAAAAACATCCAATTTCAATTGACGGTCTCAAATAGCTGCGACAAAGGTTGGTTTGATGCCAATAAATTAGAAATTATTGTTTACAACATGCTGTCTAATGCCTTTAAGTTTGCAAAAAAGAAGATTGACATTAATGTAGACTTAGATGAAAAAGATGAACGACTTATCATTAAAATTAAAGATAATGGTCATGGTATTTCTACTGAAAACATCTCTAAAATTTTTCAGGATTTTTATCAGGTCAAAACCAAGGAGAGCAATTTTTCTTCTGGTACGGGCATAGGATTGGCCATTACTAAAAATTTAGTAGATATTCATTATGGTGAGATCCGGGTTAAAAGTGAATTAAATGAATACACTATTTTTAATATCATCATCCCCATAACCAAAAAATTTTATGGTGCCCATGAAATTGTTGATACCATAACCGAAATGAATGATTCTACAAATGTTATTGAGGAAGCACTTATTTATGAGGATAATAATTTAAATCAGGTTACCCCAGATAAAAAACCCATCTTACTTATTGTGGAAGATAACTTCGAAATAAGAAACCTAATAAAAACACATTTTTCAGATGATTACAAAGTGTTCACTTCTTCAGACGGTATTAATGGCTGCGAAAAGGCCTTTGATATGATTCCGGATATTATTATATCGGATATCATGATGCCAAAAATGAATGGACTACAACTCTGTAAAAAATTAAAGACAGATAGCAGGACTTCTCATATTCCCATTATTCTTTTAACCGCTAGGGGGTCGCATGCTTTTCAAATGGAAGGACTGGAATATGGAGCTGACGACTACCTTACGAAACCCTTTAATCTGGAAATTTTAGATGTTAGAGTTAAAAATTTAGTTGAATCAAGAAAGGCCTTAAGGGAAACATTTAGAAAAGAAATTTTGTTAAAGCCAAAAGATGTGGCCATTAATAATGTTGATGAAATATTTATAGAAAAAATAATGCAGATCATTGAAACCAATATGTCCGATTCAAAATTTTCCGTGGCTAAATTGGCAACCGAAATAGGTATGAGCCATTCGGTATTATACAGAAAGATAATGGCACTTAGCGGACAAAATATCAACGAGTTCTTGAAAACAATTCGGCTTACCCGTGCTGCACAGCTAATTTTGGATAGTGATTATTCTATTAATCAGATTAGTGATATGACCGGGTTTTCTAATCCAAAATATTTTAGTACTTGTTTTAAAAAGAAATATGGTACTACTCCAACTAAATATAAAGAACGAGTAGAATAATTCCTATTCTTTGATTTTTAGAAGTAAAAAGTGACCTTTTAAAAGGTTGAAATTTTAGAGATGTTGATAATATAGGATTAACTTCATTTTTTGTTAACGTTAAGCAATTAAACTACGCGATTTAAACAAACTGTTTCTAATAACTTTGAAGATTAAGCATTAATCTAATATCTTAGATTCTCACCTCTATAACACAATTTAAATCTCTATTGAATTCAAAAAAAATAATTTTATCTTATAAAATAATTTTATTTAATTTACATTAGAACATTATGATACTTAAAAAGTGGTTACCCTTTAAGTTACCCTAAGGCAACATAAAAATGGGAAGCCTTGATATTACTGATGAGATTTAAAGATTAACGGAGCCTCATTTACCCTTTTAGTTACCCTGGACTCTTTTAAAAAATAAACCCCTGAATTTACTAGTGGAAAGTGGGTAGGTTCCGGAGTGTGAGGCATTTAGTAGAGTGTACAGAAAAAAATATCGAACCTTCTCTTAGACGAATTAGAGAAACTCTCATCTTTAAAGAGAATTTAATATTTTAGAACAAAACCTCTTTTGAAGGAGTAAAGAACTTAAATCTATAGTACCTAATATTTATAGCTCATGACTTATGTATAATGTACTGCAAGAAATAGTAGCGAAACACAATAATAACCAATAGAAATAGATTTAAATCTTGCGTTATCAATTTGTGCTACAAAAAGAGTCAACTCCGATACTAAGAACAATTGCCGCAACAGTAAATGGCGAAACACCTAATACTATATCTGATATTAGATCAGATATAGCAATCAACAATAGTCTTCTATTATTACTATGCTTTTTTAATATAAATTCATAATTGTTGCAAATCTTCCATTGAAGTTTTGACTTATTGTTATTCCACCAACGCTTACCACGTTTCATCAATTCGTTCCTTGATGGCATCTTCACGGATAATGATGTTGATTCGTGCTGTTCTTTACCCAGTTGAATAAACAGGTCTTGGAGAGATTGATTTTCAATCATAATTGTTTAGTTTTATTTACAGAAAAATTTCACCTCAGCTTTTAAGTTAAGAAGCGAACTAATTTTTAAAATGAATTCCACTGGCTTTTCCAATTCTAAATCTTCGAAAAGCCTCTTAAATCTATCCAAGCTATTTGGATAATAATCGAAGTATTCCTTATCCAAAAGAGGTTTTTCCTCATTGAAGTAAAAAATTAGAAATAAGATTTGCATCGGCTTTAGGATGTTCTTATTAAATTCATTATTATCTATTGGTGTACCACCAGGTATCTTCAAGCTCTTTTTATAAACAAAATCTTGAATTCCAATGGCATATGGTAATGCAAACTTATCAGCTTCATACTCCATTTCTCTTCTTCTCGTTTTCCTTCTAACAAGTTCTTTTTCATCTGTTGTCGGATTCTTATACCAATCGTCAATTTCTGAAAAATGATCCAATATAATATGAGCATATTCATGACAAAGTAGAAAAGCTTCTGTAGTGTCCCAGTTAATTTCTCTGTTTACATATTCTGCATTACGCTTGAGTAATTCTTCATTATCATACCAAAAAGTATCTTCAAAACTTCTTGTTATAGCATACATATCTTTACTTAAAGAATAATCACCGTGACACTCAAGAGCTTGACGTCTTAAAAGCCTTCTAAGTTGATCAACTAAATCTGTTCTAACATACTCCTCCCAAGTTGGAAGTCCAAATATTTCCTTATTGGCTTTATTAGATTCAGATGTCTTCTGTATTTGTTGCATCCAAATCTGAAAAAACATACAGAATAATTGAAAATTGCCAATACCTGAGTGAATTAAAACTGCTTCTAATTCATTCTTCGATCTCTTGATTTCAGCATTCATCCAAGATGAATGAATAAGATATACGGGAAGGTCAATAATGCTTTTTCCTTCCATCTCTCGGAGTCCATTAAATATTTGCCTATATAGCTCAAGCCTTTGTTCTACACGATGAAAGTTGAATTGCATAACTCCGTTCAAACGAAGATTGTTATATATCATTCGAGCCTCTTGATCTTTAATTCCTCTTTTTTTTATAAACTCATAAGCCCTTTCATCTGTAGCATACTTTATGATTGTATCCATTGAATATCGATATTTAAATCCATCAACAGCAATATTGTTCATGGACTCAACATATTCTTTAGCAGATTCAACAAGGTATTTCGCTATATTTTTTTTCATTTTAAAATTAGTGCACTCTATTTGTCTATAAATCAATAATATTGTTACAATGATAAATATAGATACATTGCTTTGCAACTCATTTACTGAAAATGGAAACAGATATAAGGCGTTTCTGCTATTAATCTATAGTTGATACTTAGATCTCAACAATGACAAATCTTTACTATTAAACTTCTCTCTAAACTATTCAATACCTTTTTTTCAGTTTCTGGTGTCTGTGAATACGTCAGACCTTCATGAACTAATTTAGTAAAAAAACTAATATAGTATCATTGTTAGACTTCAGCAAAAAGTGAACTTTTAAAGGGTTAAATCTAATAGAGAGATTTAATATATTTAATTAAGTCCTTAGTCATTTTCGTTATCCACAAATTATTGTCCAGCATCATTCTTTTGGCTTTTACCATCTTCTCCAAAAAATCTTTTTTTCTCATCCGCGCTAAGATTTCGTACTTGACCAAAAGTGTAATTCCTATTAATGTTTTCCAAGATGTCCTCAACATCAAGTGATACAGGCTTTATCAAAATAGTTCCCTTATCGGTTCCCATTAGCAAATATTTATTATCTGCCGATAATTCAACAACCTCTACCCCCTCTATTTCTTCAGTTAAAGTTAAAATAGGACGATCGACTACTTTTGTTTCCCAAACCTTAACGGTATTGTCATCCGAAGAGCTAACAATATAATTACCATCAGGCGAAAAATTGGCATACTTTATTCCTCCAAGGTGGCCAATCATATTTTTACTCAAAACAGGCCTTCCATTGTTTATTCTATAAACCTTTATGGTTCTATCCTCAGAGGTAGTAAGGAATTTAGATTGATCTCTGGAGGCTTTAATTAAATTAATTCTCCTACGATGGTGAATCAATGTCGTGTCTGATAGCACATCAAAATTATCATAACTCATTATTGGTGAGATAAATTCAGCGTTTTCAATTGATTCAGAATGATTCTTCAAAAGAAGATGATTTTCTGGAGAAATCAAGGCAAACAAAATTCTTGAAGATCCTGTTCGATTATTAACATTGCTAGCTTGTAATACTTTTGCTCCTCTTACTCCTTTTGTATCAAATTCTGAGTTCCACAACAAAACACCGGATTCTGAAATTGTGTCATTCCGCCATTCCCAAACGTTTCCTTTGCTCGTTCCCCCAATTAATTGTGACCCATTCGGAAAAAAATCTATTGAATTTATGATTTCTTCTTTATTTTTAAGCTCATATCTCTTAACAGGCTGACCAAATATTCCATCCGAGAGGTTAAACAAATAGATTTGATTTCCTTTGGATATGCAAAGGCTATTTTTATATTTTGGGTTTGTGAATATAAAATCAGGTGTTGCAATTAATGCAGTAGTTCGATCATCTGCTGTTAGTAATTCCTCAGATTTTATGCCTTTATAATCTCCTTTGAGAAGGTCATTATAGTCATAAACCTGGACGGATCCATTTTCAAAAGTTATTATAACTTTTCCCATTGAATTGCACTTCAAACTTGTTATTTTTGAATCTTGACGAGAATCAAAAGTTCTTGTTTGTCTTTTTTTCATGTGCCAAAACCTGATTTGACGTTCAGATGAAGTGACTATAAAACCATCACTCTTTGAAAACCAGAGAGGGGTAGTTAAATTATTATGATTAGGTAATGTGGTTAAACGATTTCCCTTATAGTCCCATAAAATAACGTTATGATCATCGCCTGCGGTCAAAAAAAACTCACCTCGATTTGAGGGTTCAATGTTCCTTATTTCTGCATTATGAACTTTTGGAATCCTCCTTATAATTTTTTCTTTTTTAGTATCATAGAGCACTAGATTATCATGATTTTTAACCGCTATAATTAGACTGTATTTATTAATATAGGATACTCTATTAATGTTTGGCCCAAGAAAATAAGGTCCCTCTTTTATAATTTTAGTATCTCCAAAGCCATTCTTTTGTACTTTATTAATGTAAACCCGGCCTCTACTATATGCAGCGACTACAATTCCTCCGGGTAAATGAGATAACGAAACAGTCTCCTTGATCTTAGGGGCATGGTCTTTGCTGCTCAAAGAAACAAATTCTTTGTTTTTAAATTCATAAAACTTAACTCTATGGTTTTCAGTCTTTGCAACTATTAAGCCATTATTGATAAAATTTGCATAAATAATGTGAGCTTTTTCACCTTTCTTTAAAATGTTTTCTCTTTTTATTAGGTTTCCGGACATATCATAAATATTAATATATCCCCCCGCATTAATAGAATCATATTTCGTAGCTGTCAAAATATATTTTTCTTCCGGATCCAAAAATGAAGTATTTACTGCTGTTTGATTGGGTATGCATATTCCTTTTTTAGTATCAAAGTTATATAGATATACAGTCGATTCACCTGAGACCAATACGTATTGACCAGAATCGCTAATTGAAAGATGCTTAATTGTTCTAAAACCGCAACCAGTTATACTATCTTTTACAGAAAGCGTATTAAGGTCATAAACAAAAATTTTATCATTAGCTTCGTTTCTTTCTATAGCAGCGATCAAATAATTTCTGTTTTCATTAAATTTAAAGGTTCTAACAATGCCATCTTTCTGATGATCGAACAAATAGTTAAACTTCAAATAATTCGGGTCATTATAGGATTCAAGAATTATCCTTTGAGCAAGTCGATAATCCTTTTTAATTTCTTCAATTTCTTCAATTGTTTTATTATCCTTTTTTTCCAACTCTTTCTGAATTGTATCATAAGCTCTTTCTGCTAATCTGAAACTAAGAGTTGCATCTTTGGGAGCATTAAGCTCAGCAAAACCTAATAAGGTTTCTTGTTTTATTTTTTGAAGATCATTATTTTTACTATACAGTTCTTCTTTGGTCTTTTTGAGATAATAGGAATAGAGAATGGCAACGACAAACAGCATAAATATTCCGAAAAAAGCAAATTTTAATATACGCCCTTGTTTTAATATTTTTTCATTCATTTTAATCACCCTCTCCCTTTTATCCAATTCAAGTTTTCTCTGCCTTGCCAGTTTTTCCTGCTCTTCTTTTTCTTCAGCTAAAATTCTTTTGGATTTTGCCTTTAGAACAGGGACAACCAAAGAATCATGACTCAACTCATAAACCAAACCACCTTTCTGATCTGGTTCAGAGCTTATTATCCGGAGTTTAACAAGTTCTAAAAGTTGTTCCTTAGAAATTCTATATTTTGCAAAAATCTGTCCTTCATACAAACTCAATCTTCTATTTTCCGATTCCAGTATTAGTCCATTTTCAATAAATCTTTGAATTTCAATTCTTGTTTCTTGGTCTTCAAAATTGTCTAAGATATTTTCATAATAATTCTCCGAAATTTTGTCTAGATTTCCAATATCTGCTGAAGTAACCTCTGTTAATCCCTTCTCTATTACTAATTCTTCCAAATGCCTACAAATTCTTGACAATTGGAAAGATTCTGCTGGTTGCATTTCATTATCGGTAAGGTAGTCCGTTATCTTTTTAGCTGCTTTATCTGTAAATTTAAAAGGATCTGCCAGATAATCCCCGGCAATCTGGGCTGGCATTGTAATTGCTTTTTTGGCATTTTCAGGGGATAGAGGTAATAATTCTTTAGTATTATTGTGAATGTTTGGGATAAACTGTTCTAAATAATTCAAAAAACTTGTTTTATCCGATCGTATCACAAAAACTATTCTTAATCGTAAGCTTTCATTCAAATAATTTATATAATCATTAGCTTCTGGGTTTTCTATAAATTTAGAAATCTGATCATTAAATCTACGAGGTATTTTTGTATATAGAATTTCTGAAATATTAGAAGCGAATGAAAAAATAGAATCCGTTGGATATGTAAAAAGTTCTTCAAACTGATCAAAAACTAACAAAAATTCTTTCGAGCTGGAATCAAGATAAAGGTGATGCTTTAGAAAGTACCAAAGGGAAGTATCCTCATCCTCTTTTAAAATAAATGGATAGGCTATTTTCTTTGTAATACCCAAATCTCTGATTTCTCCAAATGTGGTATCTAAAGGAGAACCTCTTTCTTCCTGCTTATCCATATAAGCATGGAATCTTATTAATACTGTGTCAAATTCATTTTCAAAGTTGTCTCTCTTAATTAACCCAGCCTGAATTAAAGATGTTTTTCCAAGACCGGACTTGCCATGTAACACTGTGATTCTCTCCGATTTAATCAATCTATACAATTCTTCAATCTCTTTAGTCCTTCCAAAAAATGTTCTATATTGAGATGTATCAAACGAATATGGTCCAGGGTATCTATAGTTCATTATTAAAAATTAAATTCTACTGCAAAATTTAAGGTCTGATTCCTTAACTCTTCTCTTCGGTTAATATTAAAACCGGGATTGACATTTTGGGTTTTGTACTCATTCTGCTTATAATCTTTCCAACTACCTTTTAACCTGTTGTATTTTTCTGTTGCACCATCCTGTTCAGATTTCGGAAACTCAGGTATTTGAGTTTTGATGAAATTAAGTGCTCCATCCATATCGTTGATCTGAATATATTTTTCAAGTTCCTTCTTAAATTTTGGTTTCATAGGATCCCCCTTCTTCTTTAAGTCTCCCTCTTTTTTAAAATACTCGTGAAGTGTATTTATAAATTCCGGCAAGTTAGATTGAACAAAATTTATTCTAAAATGGTCATAGCAAAGGGATTCTACATCCCGGTCAATTCTAATGTTAGAGGCATATCTTAATAGTTTCTTATCGGTATGTAAATAAAGTATTCTTAACAAAAGTTGCATATACCACCTCTCGTAACGAATACCAAGAAGAATAATATTTCTGGCCTGTTGAATATTCGATTTTAACAATGGATCCATGCTTTTTGCTTTGAAAATGGATTCGAAATAATCAAAAAGATCATCATGTGTTAAAATGAGAGATTCCCATTCCTTAAACTCCCCAAACATATTATAGATTAAAGGTGTTTTGGAAGTTGGAGTTTGTGTAGATTTACCTGGTGGATGATTTTTAAAATAAAAATCAAAATTGGCATCAAAACCCATTTTTTCATAGGCTTCATACAGAAGTTTGTCTGGATTTAAATTGATTATAAAATGAAAAGGTATCTCTGCTATTTTTGAAAATAATTCTCTAGCACTTTCAAAATCCTCAGATTGAAAAAAATCTTCCATCTTCATTTGAAATTTTGTTTTATCAGAACCCTCCTTAAAAAAATATAAACCTTCTCCATATTGCACTACACCTTGGCTATTATCCAAATCAAATTTATCTTTAATTTGTTGATCAAGGCGCTTTTCATCTTTATTTACAAACACCTCCGGACCAATAATAAGGATACACTTTTCCTGCATAATGGTTCGGTGAATAATATCAAACTCTACCTTAGCTTTCATATAATATATATTTTACTAAAAATCATCAAATAGGTCCATTCGCTCTTCAAATAAATTTAGATACTCTAAAAGACTATGCTTAATTTGTGATAATCTCGTATCGTAGTACTTACGATCTATAGTACCCCTCCTTTTATCATCTAAAAGACCATTATAATTGCCGGCCAACAATATTGAATCATCATAATAAGTTTCGAAATGTTCTTTAGACAATTTCAATAACGGATAAATGGACTTATTAACTTTGTTTTCTACTAAGTTTTTTCTAATATCAGATATTTTTTTCTTTACCTTTTCTCTGGAAGAGTCTTTGTCTAGAGAGTCAGTAATTATATTCAAATCAATTTTGTCATGACTATTATTTAGATTATAGGATTGAATCAATTTATTTAATTGCTTCTTGTCATAGACTTCTTTAGACTTTATAACTTCACTGGATTTACATAAATAATAATCCGGACTTAAATTTTCGACTTTATTTATTATCGGTCTTTGAACCCGCTTATATTTTTGAACCCTTTTCGGAACTTCTTTCAAAACGTAGTATAATAAATCCATCATACTTACATATTCCTCGCCTTTACTCGCACTACCTGATAAGGCTTCAAGCACAACTTCAGTAAAAAGACTATTTTTGGCTCCTGGCAAAATCACGGACTTTTCATAATCATCACAAGAAGTTATGAATACCCTTCCTTCTCCTGAATTTAACTTTCTTAACAGTTCAACATTCGAATTCACCATATTTGCATCAGAGCTTTTAAGCTTAAGCAAAGGTTTCTCTTCAATCATACCTGAAGCATGACAACAATCCAGCATAACCAGTATTTTTTTTGCATTAATCCTATTGATTAAATGAGAAAATTCTATACCGCTAACCATAGTATTTTCTCTATCTAAAGAATTAGCACCGTGAGTTAATAGATAGTAGTCATTCGATTGTCCATTTTTATCCATACCTCCATGCCCCGAAAAATATACAATAACTGTTGCATCATCTTTATCTTCAACCGCTTCAACTATATCCTGAAGAGATGACAAAACATTTGTTCTGTTGGCATCTCCATTAACCAACACCTTAACATTTTCTTTTTTATATGCTGCTTTCTGAGAATCCTTGAGCAAATCTCCTAGAGCTTTAGCATCATCTACTGTCACTGGAATATCGTGACCACCAACACCAATTAGTAAAGCATGAGCATTTGATAGATTCAAACTTTCTGAATCTTCGACTATTGAATTTAGATGCTTTTTAAGACTATTAGAAGTATTTTCCAAACCTATAAGTTTTTCAATTATCTCACGCTTTTGTTTGGAAGACCATGTTTCTTCTTCATCAATATTAAGGTAAGCGTGTAAACTCGGTTCCATATGAAGAAGCTGTAGTATTTCCGTAGAATACATTTCCTCCTTTGATCTATTTTGATCACCTTTCAACCTTAACATAATTCCTAATAAATCTAATATTCCATTTAAAGAACATTTGGCTTTTTTGGATTTCTTCAATATATCCCAGTTAGGGAAAACATCTAATGAATCATTGGCTTTTAGAATTCCTTGTCCATAATATTTCTTATATTTCTCATACGATTTGTCAGCACTATTGAATAGAGCATACTTTACAGCTTCAACTTTTTTCCATTTCTCAGCTGGATCAAGATTCGATTCGATTTTCTCTCTATGAAAACTTAACCATAATGCCGCCGCAGCTGCTATCTGAGGTGTAGAAGAAGATGTACCCCCTCCATCCAAACGATAAAAAATATTATCCTTTGATTGATTCATAGTAGCCCAAATGGTATTAGGAGTGTAAGCGGCTATTGAACTATCCATAACTTTTTTAGGCCCAAAATTACCTTGCATAGTTTCTCCTCCTTCTGTCTTTGCAATTATTTGGGCTTTAAATACATAGGGTAAGTGATTTGCAGTAACTCCAGTAGCAGATATAACCCTTTCCCAGCGAGCCGGATACAACGTTTTTTTAGGTAATAACCTTTTAGCTTCTCTATTCCAACTATTCCCAGCTGCTGTCACTACAGTAACTCCAGCTTCATAGGCCCTATTAATAGCATTAGCCCATTGATTAGTTGGAGCACCCGCCATAGACATTGTAATGACCTCACAACCAATGTCAATTGCATAATCTATGGCTTTTACAAAATTTTGAGATCGAATTAATGCAACTGTATCACAAATTCGTATAGGAATGATCTCAGCAAAAGGAATAGCACCCAATTCGTCATTAAACGTAATACCATTATGATTTATTGAAATTTTCTTTCCTGCCAGAATTGACATTGTAGCTGTGCCATGACCATCCTGCTCTTGAAAAGAACCCTTTGTGACGTCAATCGCTGGAGCTTTGTTTTCATCTTTTAAAAAGCTAACCCCTTTAGTCATAAATTTTGGAAGACCTGGATGATTTGGTTGATAACCAGTATCGATATGAGCTATTTTTATACACCTATCTTTCTGAACCTTATTCCAAACACGTTCTTTAGCCTTTCTTAATTGAGAAAAGTCATCTAATAAATGCCATATGATACTATTTTCTATTTCTGGTGGAGATGGCCAGTTCTGTAGATATGGTCCTTCAATTGATTTAGTAATTAAGCTATTATCAACATAATTTTCATAAAGGCTATTTATAATATTCGGTTCCGCGAAACCTTTATAGCCTGTTTTCTGTCTGTATTGATGAGCGGCATCCCAAGGGGTTTCACCTTCGGTAATAACATTGTTGCCAAGCCCATACGTGCTATCAATGGACTTAGTAATTGGTGAAGCGATTAAAATTTCAAATTCTTTCAAATTACAACAGTTTAATGGCTTGCATTGCCGTTAAAAACTGCTATAAATTAGATCTTTAATAAGGGATTAAGTATTAATAGTACAAAATTTTTATTGAATATTAATAAATTATGGTCAAAGTTCAAGATAATGGGATAAAAAACTAAAATTACTTATAACTAATAAAATCTAATTTTTTAACTTTTGTGTAAATTAAAATATTTGAGCTACCCTTTTAGTTACTTCAAAATCTTTAAAGAAAATAACCCTTGATTTTACTGAGAGAACCAATATAGGTTCCGGATGAGGGAGCAATATATATAGTGATTGAGTCTAGTTTAGAAGAATATATGAAAAATATTAAACCAAATAATTTTAGAATTAGTAAAATTGCCAATATAATATAAATGGTTTTCAGTAATTGTTTCATTTGGAACCTCTATTTTCTTCAATTATTGACGTATTGTATATTCTCTAGTGACCAGAATAATAAACTTCAATTCAAATTACTTTTTTAATACTGGTTTTAAATATAAAAAACTTCAGCATGTTATCAAGACGCAATCTAAGTTTTTACTATAATCTTAATATTTCTCTTGATCGTAATAGCGCTAAATATTTAGTCATCATAATTAACAAAGTGATGAACTTGTTACAAATTGTAAGCGTGGTTTTTCTTTTGACTTTAATAGCTTCATCAACTTTTAACAATAAATTCGGAAAGGGTGCTTTAAATACTGAAGGTGAGACAAATCCATATAAGGTATTAAACATCTAGGGTGTTGCCGCAGAAATTCTTTAAGACTTATTCTGAGGTGAAATTTATGTTTCAATTTTAAAAAATCAATTATTTAATTAGTATCGAAATATATTGATTTAATTATACCTTATCAATTAATCGTATCTTTATCTTACAATTCAAAATTTTTCATATGCAAAACTTCATTTTGCTGCTATCAGCAATTATTCTTTTCATCTCAATTGTTCTTAGTTATGTCTCAAAAAGGAGTTCTCCAAACTACGATAGTAATCTTGATGGGTTTCTTTTAGGAGGAAGGTCGTTAAATAAGATATCGGTAGTTAATTTATTACTATCATCTTCATTTGGTGTAAATGCAATTTTCTATGCCGCTTGGTTAGGATATACTATAGGTGGGTGGGCTATATTCATCCAGGTTTTTTGGGGTCTAAGCTTTATTTGGCTGTCAAAATATTCATCCTCTTTTAAGAATATTGATAGCTTACATGATTTTCTCGGGAAACAATTTGGCAAAAAGACAAAAATTATAGCATCATTATGTTCAATTATTGGCATCATGGTATTTGTTGGATGGGAAGTTGGTATTAGTGAAGGAGCGTTTACATCAATAATGCAAACAAACGCGAATAGCGGATCTACAACCTATATCACCTTATCAATTTTTATTGGGACTCTATTATATACAATTATAGGGGGCATAAGAGGAAATGCACATGTCAATATTATACTTAATAGTATGAAGATATTAATAGTACTTGTATTTATAGTTTTTGTTGGCTACAGCCTAACTGCTATTACAGGTGAATTTAGTATTAACAACTTTTTCCCTCCATTAGCAAAAACAATCTCTGATTTTGGAATTTGGGGATTGATCACAAATATTGTTTTTAACATTACCTGGCAATTTGTAGATAATTCTTCATGGCAAAGTATTATTTCTGGTAGGCCTTCAAACGTAAACTGGAACTTAAAAGGAAGTGGGATTTATATTTTTTTATCAATTGGCTTGTTTGGAACCATTTTAGGAGCCCTTTTAATTGGTGCAAATGATGTTAATCCTGATAATATTTTATTAAAAGCAACAGAATTTTCGGCAGATATCTCTAATGTATCTATCTACCTGCTAGTCATTTTATTGGTTACTTGTGTTATATCGTTACTTGATGGTATGTTTTTAACTATCGGCCTAACTATTTCTAAAGATCTTGAAAAAACAAATAATCTAAGGACTATTAAGTATTTAATGCTTCCTTTAATAGGAATATTATCCATTTATGGAACTAAATTAATTCAAAATTTATTTGGTATAGATTTGTTTGATCTCGTTTATATAGTGGTTATATCTCAATTGGCATTATTTGGTCCGGTGTATATTGGTTTAAAGTATAATGGTAAGAGCAGACAAATGTGGATACCTATATTTGGCGGTTTAAGCACTGGAATACTTGCTGTGATATTAACTTGGCAGACCGAAAGCTCTTTTTATTTAGAAGGTGCCGGTACTTTTTCATTAATGGCCTCTTTATTGCTGGCACTAATTGTTAAGTTTTATGACAAAAAAATATAAAGTATTAATTATTGATGATACTGAAGATGTTTTGGATATTATCTTTTATGATATTGAAGACGAAAGGATATTAGAAGAAGATGGACTGATAGTTGAATTTATTATTGAAAAATTATTAATTGAATTTGACGAAGATAAACGTCTCAGTGACACCTGTTTGTTGAAACTAAGAAATATTAGCAAGGTAAAGTATGACTATATATTTTCTGATTTTACATTTATATCAGATCGTGAAAGGAATGAGAAATTACGAGAGGATTTAATCAATAAAAGAAACAGAGGAGAATCTTTTCCAAATTTTCAAGAGTTGGGAGTCGGCGATTTCTTATTTACCCTAAACAATTTCAAAGCAAGGTATGAAGAGTCCAAGGGCTCTAAAATGTTTTCGTTTTTTGATAAATACAATATTCAAAGGAACTTTTTTAATCATAAAGGTGAGGTGCAGGTTTATACAAATTCACCCGAACCATTTGACTATTATTTTATGGGGGTAAAAGGCAAAAAAAGGAAGGATGAGATCAAAGAAGTCTTTACGAAATGTTCAAATATTAATTTATTTAAAATTCATGAAGAATTTTCAATTTCAGAAAGTATAATTAATGGAGTATCTAAAGATGAATATGATAATTTTAGATCATCTTTAGTTGGAACAATAATTAAGCGATTGATTAAAGAAAAAGCCTTCAGGTTTATGATAAGAAGTCAAAAGACTTTAAGATTCAAAAAGTTAAGTATTGCTTTGTTATATTTAGGTTCTATCGGTTTAATCGTAGGTTTAATAACAGCTGTCTGGTCTTCAAGTGCGCATAATATATTACAAGGATACAAGAACAAAACCGATTATAGTTTTTCTGAGGTCACAGTTGATCTAGGGATGTTTTTATTATATATAGGTCTAATAGTATTAATAGGTGTTGGATATGCTAAGTTTAGTGAGTGGCTCTTAAAGAGACGGGCTAATAAAGAATTAAACAATGACTAAATATATATTAAACCTCAGCGACAAGTCCAATAAGTACAAAAATGTTGCTGGTGGAAAAGGGTCCGCTCTAAACAAACTGATATTGTCGGGGAGTTTTAATGTCCCAAATGGGATTGTAGTTAAACCCAATGCGTTTAACTGTTTTCTGTCTCGTACTTTTCCAAATAATCAACTACACAAACAATTAGATAAATTAGATTACTCCAATTCATCAATTAATAAATGTTCCAAAATCCTTAAGTCTAGCATTATCAGTAGTAACTTCCCTCTAGTAATATTAGAACAATTAGAATTAGAAATTTCGGTATTAGAAAGTCAAACCTTTGCAGTGAGATCAAGTGCTGCTTTTGAAGACAGCAAAGAGTTTTCATGGGCTGGGCAATTTGATTCTTTTTTGAATATTCCGAAATCGAAAATCACGGAGTCTATATTAAAATGCTGGAGTTCTACTTTTAATCCAAGAGCAATGAAATACAATCCGAATGTTTATAAAAATTTAAAAAATATTAAATTTGCCGTAATCGTCCAAGAAATGATCGATGCCGACTATTCCGGGGTAATGTTTAGTAGAAGTCCTGAAAACGGCAAGAATTTTGCAAGAATAGAAGCTACAAGTGGTTTGGGGGACAAACTGGTGAGCGGAAGACAAATTCCGTTCGCTATTGAAATTGATAAAAGAGATCAATTGTTCTCAAATTATTTAAATAATGACTATTTATTAACAGATTTAATGCCTCCTAGTAATATTAAAAAGATATATGATGCTGGTATAAAGGTTGAAAAATTATTTAAATTTCCTGTAGATGTTGAATGGGCTCTAAAAGATGGAAAATTATATATTCTTCAGTCCCGTGCAATAACGAAATACAAAAAAAATGAGTAGAATAGAGAAGAAACCAAAAATTTCTGATTACGAATTAACCTTTAAGGTTAACGGTTTAAGTTTTTTATTTACAGACATGCTTACAAAAGGATTCAAATATCTCCATCCTTTATTTACTTCGAACAAAAATGGAGATTTTAGACAATATTTTACCAATGATAAAATGGGATTCGCAGGTAAACATGGTTTAAAATGGCTATCTAAAGAAGGAGGATTCCTCGAATATAAAAAGGAGTTTTATGACTACCATATTAGAATAAAAAAGGAATTGAGTATTATCCTCGAAAGGAAAAGGTTAAGTAAAACATCAATCACTAAATTCTTTAGATTATTAAGCAAAATGTTCACCTACTATTCCAAAATGGATTTTCAGTTTACAAACTTGGCTTATCTATACAAAACTGAAAATGTTATCTTAAGCAATAACCTAAAATTGCTAAGTGAGTTCAAAGATAACGCTCGTGTATGGATAAATGAAATAGCCCTTACAGATGACTCAGAATTTAAAAGATTAATTAAAAAGTTATCAGAACAGTTTGGTATCAGCACAACGCAAATTGAGAATTACAGAATAGTGGATTTGATAGAACTCTTTAATGACTCAAGGGTTTCAGAAGAGTTAATGAATAAAAGAAAAGACTCGTATACTATTTTCGTAAAAAATAACCGCGTAAACTACCTTGAAGGTGAAGATTCATATAATCAGATTGAAACTTACAGCAAGTTTGAGAATGAGCAGGTTGAAAAGATTCTGAAAGGGCAAATTGCAAATAAAACGAAATCCAAGATAAAGGGTCAGGCTCGAGTGATAAATGTTGACTACTCCGACTTTTCCAAAATGGAAGATGAAATGAATGCAATGAAACAAGGAGAAATCTTAATCTCAGAATTTACGGCTCCCGAATTGATGAATGCGATAGAAAAGGCTTCAGCTATCGTTACCGATTTAGGTGGTATGTTGTCCCACGCTGCAATAATTAGTAGAGAACGAGGTATTCCATGTCTAGTAGCGACTAAGTCCGCGTCTAAGGCCTTCCATGATGGCGAGAATGTCATTGTTGATTTAGAAAGAGGCATAATAATGTCAGATGAAGAATAAGCTCATAAAGTCGCAAATTTTAAGATTAGACAATTGGATGTGTGATCCTGCTTTACCAAGGGAAAGTCAAGATCATAATTTACTCACCTATAAAAACTGGAACGATATTTTAACTATTAAGTATTTTCCAAGATATCTAGATTCTATAAAAAGAGAAAGAGGAAAAGAATATAAAGATGATTCCAACTTATTTAATTATGTAGACTATTTTTCAAGAAATTCAAAAGACCAATTTTCATTTAGTAATTATTACAAATTAATTTCTGAAAAACTCTTAAAATTGCCAAATTCTGTTGAATTAGAAGAACTAAAAGGTGACATGAAGGATTTATTGCTACAGGACTTAATTTTAATTTCTTTTTCATTAGAAAGATGGAGTCAATATGCTAAGAATTTGCCAGGTAAAAGTGTAAAATCCATATGTGTTGGAAACAAAAACGAAAACCTTCATAACTATATCAGTAAGTTTTATTCTAAATATAATACATTGGAGTTTTTTGCATTAAAATCCATTCCAGAACATTCAATAATTGATATTCCCTATATATATAGTAAAGAAATAAAGTATAAGAAAGTTTCTTTTTTTCAATCTCCCTATACCAATTATTATCCAGACAAGGATAGATATCCTACCATTTTAAAAATAGATTCCTTCCATAAATTAATAAAAAAAGGAGAATCTATATCTCAGGCATATAACAAAAAAATAATTGAGTTTTTTCAGTTAATTGAAAACCATAATTGTTCAAGCCCGGAAGTAACTAATAAAATAGACGAAATTACTTTACTTTTCAAAATGACCAATGAGGCTTACAAAGAGTTTCTATCTGATACAACTTTTAATGAGTATAAATTTGTATATTTTTTGAGGCAATTAACAGTAGAGCTAGATGAAAGCCCATTTGAAATCATTTTTGATGGTTTCGAATTAGAAAAGAAACTGTCATTCAGTGTAAAGGGGTATATAAATCATTTTCTGATAAGAAAGAAAATGAAATTACAAGAAAAACTACTATACCTGCAAGATATAATATCCTTGTATTACTCTGGAATAGTGTTACCCGAAATAGAGAATGAGACAGATCTTACAACTTGGTTATTAACTTTAAAAACTAACAACCAAGTATCTTATGAGTTATTTAACCTTTTGAATGAAATCAATAAAACTGATAATATAGGAAGCGAACGTTTAAAATTAGCTCTCAAACTATGTTCAGAAAAATTCACTCCTCTGAATACATATATTACTGATATTTTGAATTCAGAAACAAAGATAAATACAATTCTAGATAGTCTTAATAAAAGTAATTATTCGGTTGCTCCAAGTGGTGCTAATAGTTTGGCTTTTATCGGGCCCGATATTTTAATGGGTTACTATAGCCAAATTGAGAATTACAATATTCATATTTTAAATAGACTGGAAGTAATGAACGAATATGATATAAAGAATTTTTGGATTTTATATAAATACAGAAACTTTAATTTACTTAACGAGGTTAACAAGTATTTAATTGCAAATTACCATGAAGATATGCTATCAATAAGTGCGACTAATAAAAAGAAAGATTTCCTTGTTGAACATCAATTTCTTCAGTCATACATTAATCTATTTGAAACCTATAAAAATCTATCAAAAATTCACATGGGAGTAGTAGAAAAGTTTTTATTCAGATTTTCAAAGAAAATGCTTTATAGTGATAAAATGAATTTAAAAAGTTCACCCGATCATGGGACTACTTTCATGGCAAATTATCCTCAAAAAGCTGTAGGTAATAAATACAACTTTAGCCTTCCATCATTAAAAAATTTGTCTAAAATTAGATCTGAACACAAGCTTATTTCTTGGGTTAAGCCAATGAGAGAGTTATAATTAAATCAGAACTATGCACTTTAAGATAATTAAAAATATAAAAAAGATTTATTTTAAGCTTAATAAAACTTATATCTAATAATTAATTTTTAAAGAATTTTCAAATAGTCATTTCCAATCCTTAATAGTTCTTCTGAACAGTCGCTCCCCTATCTAAAAAGATAAAGCTATAACCACTTACTTCTTTACTATTTTAAACGAAGCCCCACCTTGGGATGTTTCTAACTTCAAAATATAAACCCCATTATTTAAGTATGACAATTCAACAGATGTTCTACTTTCTTTACTAGAATAAACAGTTTGCCCAGAGCTATTATAAACTTCTGTCTTCGTTATTCGAATATTGCTGGGTATTTTAATTGATAATTCATCTTCAAATGGGTTAGATAATAATGTAATTCTGGAGATTAAATTATCCTCAACGCCTAAAGAACTATCAATATTAAAAAGTGCTGAATCATATATAGACCAATCACCATTAGTATCCTGTACTCTAATGTAGAATAAGTGATCCCCATCTAATAAGCCGGTAGTATCTATATTAAGAACCTGTGTAGTTAAAGAGCTATCTCCAAAAACAATGCTGGTTCCGTTGCCGACCCCCGGATCTGAGTCGATAAAATATTCGGCATTAGACACCTCATCCGGAGACAGGTCAAAATCTTTTATATAGATGATTTGCCTGTCGTAAAGCCCCCAATTATTGTTGTTATCTTTTGTTCTAAAGTGGAAACTATGAAATCCCTCAGACAAACCGGTTGTTGGAATAGCAAATGTTTGTGTTAATTGCCCGGTATTACTATCAACGCTTAAAGCAGTACCATTACCGATGCCCGGGTCTGTATTAAAAAAATATTCTGCGGCAGAAATATTATTATTGGTAAAACTTTTTAAATAGAACGTTTGCCTCTCAAATAAACTCCAATTATTATCACTATTGAAGGTTCTAATGTAAAGCGTGTTAAAACCTTCCGAAAGACTATTTGTCGGTATTGAAAATGTTTGTATTAGTTCACCTGAATTACTATTTACGGTTAAGGCATTCCCATTGCCAACACCGGGATCTGTATTAAAGAAATACTCAGCAGATGTAATATTTTGACTAAAGCCTAGATACCAAAAAAAGATACAGACTATAAACAATCCTTTTTTCATGTTAATTGGCATTAGTAGATATCGTAACGCTTAAGTTTGCACCAGGGGCAATTCTATCTGTTATATTAATTATTTTAACTGTTGGAATACCATTGGTATGACCTACATTGTTAAATGTAAAAGCACTATTATCATAGATTCCCATATCAATTCCTCCTACACCGGTACCAATTGCCGGTGAACCCGCTTGCAAGTTATAATCATCGGTAACATTAAAAATATCATCGGATGCACTCACGAAATTTGGGTTTTGATTATTCACATTGTTCGTTCCATTTAAAACCGAATAACTTCCGGAACCAATGTTATAGGTCAAGCAGTTTTCATAAACCACACCATCGCTCTTTATATCTCTAGTTGAAACTGAGTTGTCATAAAAAATACAATTCTGCACGTCCAAATCACCGGTTGTATCGTCATGATTTACGGGGTGATATCGACCCAAGAAAACATTATTCTTAATCGTTGCCGATTCGTGATACTTAATATAAACCCAATAACGGATAATGTTATTGGAAATAATGACATTTTTAAAATTAGAATAAACACTTACATTATCACCGACTTCATACAATACGTTTCCTCTGATAATCATTTGGTTGATTCCTGCTCTGGTATCAGCAGAATAAATTCCACTTACTAAATAGTTATTTTCAATAATAATGTTGGTTAATTCAGTACTATTGTTACTAGCACTAAGTTCATTGGAAATGTAAAATCCGGAAATCGTTGTGTTTGAGGCATTATCTAGCAGATAGACATAACCTAGAATCGTCTTCTTATCGGTATCACTATGCGAAAACCCAATGAGAGTTAGGGGTTTATCTATATTAATATTTCCATAGCTTACCTCAGAAGCATGTACATAAATGGTGTCTCCGTTACTTGCCGCGGAAATAGCACTCTGCAAGTCGTTATATTGAGCATTAGCTCCAACTGTGTTATCTACCGTTAATACGTTTTGTGCTTTTATCGAAAAAGATAAAAGTAAAGCCATTGTGAAAAAAGTAATTTTTGTTTTCATTGTTTTATATTTTAGTCTTTATCTGAGAGGATATTTTTGAGGGTATTATCCGTTATTAATTGTAAATTATTTTGAACACCATATTTATCTATTAGTTTAACAAATGGGCAATACGTAACATCTAACATAGCCATCAGTATATTTTGATGTTTGATTGCAAATACAGGGCTAAACTCACATTTCCTATTTATTGGTTCATAGTTATTTTCGTCGAAAAGAGCCATTATAATCCGTTGCTTTTCCTGATTCGACAAGACCACTTTCTTTATGACCTCTCTTCCTTCTATATATTCAGAGCCTATACGCCTTTCTATAGACTCTGAATCACTTAATAAATAAACTTCGATATCAGATTTAGCATGTTCAGAAATGGACAATCCCAAGTTGCTTTTACAAGACATTATAATGGTTGCAGAAGAAAGAAATAACAGTATTAGATTTTTTTTTAGCAATCTATATTGAGTATTTAGTTAATATTTATAATATTAAACCCTAATTGACCATAAGCCCCATCTTGATTTTTTATCCTCTTAGTTTCATTTAACGCTTGGTTGTATGTTTTTTGGAAAATACTATTCCAATCACTTGCCGAACTTCTTTCCTGATTTTTTGTTGTAGCATCCGAAAACTTATTTAAAAAAGCGTTGGTAAATTGACCATTACCCATAGAACCGTCTTCGTCTTTTCCACAAAACGACCATTGACCTTTGCGGGACGAAGTAGAAATAACATCACCTGAAGATTGAAGGAGTAACTTATTAAGTTTCTCTCTATCGAACAAATAAGAAGACTTATGTGCGGTTTCCTTTTTGGTTTCAATTTTTACTTTAGATCTTGGTAAGGAATTGCACAAATCCCCAATGGTAATGGTTAATCTCGCTTTTTTAGATTTCGAAACTTGGTGTATTTTTTCTAAAAGTAAATCATCTCCATCCAAGCTCATTTTTGGAAATAAACTACCCGATTGCGTATCGTTAACACCATGTCCAGAATAGTAAAAAATCAAAATATCGTCGTTTTTTACAGGGAACGCATTAACGGCTTCATAAATATTTTTTTTATCAAATGTATTAGCATAAAGTTTTTTTTCTCCGTACCCTATGCCTAATTCTTTTGCGGCCTTCCTAAATAGATTGGTAACGCTTATCAAGTCCTTCTCGGTGCTTTTTCCAATTTTTTCATCTTGAGTATCTGCTACTGCTATTAAAAACACATTAGGTCCCGTAGTAGATATGTTATTGAACTGTTGGCCATTATTTGTATTATTTCCATTACCAGGATTCGCATTTCCGTAGTATTCTGTTAAAATCTGTGTAATAGCGTACAATTGCAGAACTTCAAGATCATGTTGTTGCTGCAGTTGCTGCTGCTCATTAAACTGTTTATTGATTTCTTTTAACAGTGTTTCGGCTTCGTTATAACATTCAGATTGTGGGTCTACATAACTAAGATGTTTCCCCGCTAACTTAAAATTATTCTGAGCCAAAGCAGATCTTGCTGCAAGTAGAAGTTTTTTACAAAACGTATTTCTATAAGCCAGATAAGACTTGGCCGTAATTTCTTTGGCTCTGTTAAAACAGCTTTCTGCTTCACTAGGTATCGATGCCGACAGAATGATGGCTTTCTTATAACTCCCATTATCGTAAGCCGCTTGAACAGAACGAATTAATTGATCACAATTATTGGTATAATAACTAACAATTTCTTGCTTTCCTTTTTCAATAAAAGTTTTAAATCTGGATTCATCGAATGTTATGTTCTTTATGGCGTTACTAATGGCTTGTTCTCTATTTCCTCCAATACCATTTATCTTTTTAGAATAGGTGGAAAAAATATTTTTCGTGCCTTTCTGCTCTATACGCAAGTATATTTCTGAACTTATTGCAACCCTGGTTCTTAAACCACCTACGGTACTTTCATCTAGCAACTGAAAAGATGATTGAACAGTAAAGCCCGAATTGGTATTGACGGCAGACACGCTATTCTTGTTTATAGATCGTATAATTTTATTCTTGATTTTATCTTGCTGAACTTTATTTGCCTCTTTAGGCATTTCAGGAGTAGATACTGCCATAACAATATCCCCAAAAGAATCGTCTTGTGCCCATGAGCCAAGTGAAAAAACAACAGTATAAATTATCGTTAGAATTGTTTTTATTTTCATTTTCTTTTAATTTTTAAGTGTTTTTTAAGGTAAAATTGCTCTTATAGTTCCCTCAGAAACAGAAGGTTTAGTTCTTTTGCCTGAGAAATTTCCTTTTCTTTTACATATATCGAACAAAGCCCTGGATAGTTTTCTGGCAAAATCATTAATACTGTAATTCCTGCCGTCAGAAGTTCGCAAGGGAATCCTTATCTCATCAAAACTGAGCATGTTTTCAGAATCCTGCTTAATACGATACTGGTTTTTGTGAGCGTTGTTTTGTATCCATTCGATTATTATTTCAGAAACGAAATCACCTTCCGCTCCAATTTCATCTCCCAATCTACACTGACAATCATCTGTTGTAATAATATCAAGGGTAATAGCTTTTCCATTCTCCAGTGTTTGCGTAAATGCCTCATTTAAACCATTAATAAAATTATCTGCTCTATTTTTTTCTGTTAAAAGACGATCAACTATATATGCCTGATCTTTACTCGGAAAAGGCGGACTGGTTGCAATTGGCATATCATACAAATTTGATCGAGAGGATAACTCTATGGCTTGCAAAGCTATCCCAACCACTTCTTTACCTCCCCCTTGAGGCTCAATATTTATATATGCTTTTACAACAACATCTGTTCTTGCTTCTGCATACATTAATTCATCAACATTGACATTAGCGTTTTTCCATTCATCAATAGTTGTTTTTTTCTTTACTTGGTTTATGGTCTCTTGTAAATCTTTCGGTCTGAAACCTCTTTCTTGAAAAGCATTATTAATTCTAAGCACAATAGCTTTCCACCTAAAGTCATTTTCAAATAATTCCAACGCATGACTGCCATCCTTTTTGTATGGCATAACCATTATTGTGGGTTGTACTTGTTTGACTTCCTCCTGCTCTTGAGCAATTAATGGTTGTAAAGTGCTTATTAAAAAAATAATGGCTAAGGTGATTTTTGTTGTCTTACTTTTTTTCATCTGGTTTAAACTATTTTAATATTTAGATGACTCTTGTTTACGGCCCATCAAACCCTTCAGTATCCAAAGGGCCTGATGACATCGCAATTTTCTAAATCTTTTCTTATGGATTTTATGTTAATTGTGATTTCCACGAATGCGGCAATTGACTCAACATTTCCTTGAACAATTGTCTTGTTTTTAATCTTTCTTGCTAATACGGTCGTTTTATCAGCGGCGATTAAAGAATAGCCATTTATAAAATTCAAAAGTCTTTTCCCTCCATAAAAGTTTTGAAAATAACTGGCATTTTTATTTTTTAACATGCCTTCGTCTGTTCCTATTAAAGGCGTATTGTAAGGAGAATTAGGGATGCCCCTAAAAAATAAATTGTCAAAAGCATTTATTTGGGCATTAAAAATGGCTGCTTGCTCATTGACTCCATAACCAAGCATTCTTAATGTGAGTTGATCTCCTTCAGAATTTATATAGACAAGCTCAGCGTTCGGAAAATATGCAACTTGCGAGGTCTTGCATTGGGTGAAAAATGCCAACACTAAAATGGTGATAATAACTTTTATATATTTCATAATTACTGTAAACTTTTACAAATGATATTTTTTTTTGATTCAAAGAGCTCAAATAATTCTTTCTGACCTTTCGTGACTTTTGCTAAAGAGAAACTTTCACTTAGTACTTTTTTCACTTCAATGGTCCCTACAAATTTTGGAATGGGTTCACCCAAACTATCATCCATGTAATAGGTTTCAAATTTCATTTTTTCCTTAACCCCGAATTTGGTTCCTCCTCTTATGATAACTTCCAGCGCTCTTTTCTTTTCTGATTTTTCTATGCGAACCAAATCCATTTTTAAAGGAAACCCCTTAACAAAGTAATTGTTTAATTCGGCCAAGGTTGTTTTAACCGCACTAAGGAATGCACTTTCAGGAGTTAGCTTAATTTCACTTTCGGATGAACTAAAAGTTGCTGTGCCATTATTCAATATTTCTCCCGTTTCTGTATTCGCTATTTTAATAATATAGCTTATAACTGCTTTGTATCCCTTTCCTGCATTTAGTCTTAAAAACTTTATATTTGAGAAAGCCCCAATGAGCAAGTAATCCGGAACCATATTTTTAGGATATTTCCATTTGATGCTTCTTATGTCCTGATTTTCCAGAGCTTTTCTCCTTTCTTCAACACTTTCTGCATCAATATCAATCAAATGAAATCTTTTTCCCCTGTTTAAAGCATTTAAAACTTCTTCTTGAAGCATTGGAACAAGTTTTTCAGTCCTGTCGTCTTGGGTTATAAATGGAGCTACGCCCACTATTAATCGTCTATCCTCTTTTTCTTGTCCTAAAACGAAATTTAGAGTCAAAAAAAATATCACTAGTGAAAGAAAACCGGATTTAGGTGTATACATATTAATTTTATTTATTCAGACTGTAATTGTTCAATATATTGCTTAGAGGCTCTTAAATTTTTTATAATTTTCGGAAGCTGTGCTAAAATGGCTCCATGAAAAATTCCTGCGGTTGCCGCATCTTTGGTTGGAGTGATTTTATTAAACGTTGAGAGCCGTTTAATTTCCTCTGAACTTTGGTCAGATAACTCTATTAGTAAGGCTTGTTTTATAAGAAGTTTCCCCCCTAATTTTATAGAGGCATTTAATGCACTCAGTTCTTCTGATGATATCTTCTTTATTTCTTCAGGTCCTAATTTGTTGCATTTTTTATCGTAAATGGTGTATTCAGTAACACTGCCCAAATTTGGATCTTCAACTTCTTCTACAGAAATACTGAATACCCGATAATTTTCTCTTAAATCAATCGTTTTCCGATAAAGTTCTACGGCCGAATCTAGATACAATCCACTTGTTCCCTTCGACCACCTTTTAGGAGTATTTAATGGCTTATCTATTTTGTCCACCGTGATTAATGATTTGTCCTGGGAGAGCACCCCTTTTACAACCACATTTTTTAAGAACCCATTATTTTCTCTTAGCTTTCTCTGCCACTTTTTGAGCTTTAACTTTCCATTATTATTGACTTCTAAGGAAAGAGTATTCCCTTTTAAAAAACAATCACTTGATTCAAAAAAGACTTGATTCTCCTTTAGACTTAGTTGGCCTGAAAAATGCTCGATCTCATTGGTGCTTATGATAAGATCATCCAAATTAATGCCTTCTTGACATTGCATAGAAAATGGAATTATCAGGCATCCCCAAAAATGGATGATTAGTGATTTTTTTTTCATAGAGTACTACTGGCGTTTTGCTTCTCAGTTAATAGCTTTTCACAAGACAGTCGACAAAATGATAGGTTTGGGTGGGGGTGAATAGAAAACCTACAAGGTGTTCATTTCCAATACCAAGATTACTACAACTTTGAGCGTCTTGCAATCCGTAAATTCCCGTAATTTTTGAATATTATTAATTTGACGAATCAAAAATTGTCTACATTCGTATGGCTAATTCTATAATCCATGAAGCGAACTGTTTTCTTTCTATTTTTTTTGGTATCCATCGCGTGTATCCAAGCTCAAAAAAGCGATTCTGGAGATATCAATGTTGATATAGAGCGATTAACGGCTGAAGGAGATAGTTTTTCAAAACAGAAAGCATATGATAAAGCCCTCGCTAAATATAAAAAGGCACTGGCTATTGCAAGAGATAAGAAAAACACAAAACAAATCGCATTTTTGTACAAAAAAATAGGTGTTTATCATCATCGAAATGGTGATTACTTTCTTGCCGAAGCATTTTACAGAAAAGGATTGTTGTACGATCAAGATTCTGCCAACACAGCCGATTTGTACTTTAACATATCCTTGATAAAAGAAGCTTTGAACCAGCAGGATAGTGTTTTGACCTATTTAGATTCATGTCTCCCACGCTTTGAAAAAAACAAGATCACGCTTGGAGCATGCAACTCCTTTTTATATGCCGGTCGCGTTTATAAAGATGTTCAACGCTATGAAAAAGCGCTCCACTATCTAATTAAGGCATACAATGGTTATAATAACTTTAATAAAAAAAATAAACTCGCGGACGTTTGTTCTGTTTTGGGCAATGTACAAAACAGATTACACAACTATAATCAGGCTTTGTACTATTATCAAGAAGCTCTGCAACTACAGCAAGAAAACAAAAATGAATATGCAATAGGTAGAACACATGTTAATATTGCCAATACCCTTGACAATTTAAAGTTACTTGATTCTGCCGTTTTTCACTACAAAAAATCTCTGGGGTTTTTAGAGCCCGAAAGCTCGAATCTGGCTACGGCTAAGTATAATTTAGCAGACACTTATAAGGCTATAGGTAACAATAAAGAAGCTGAACATTATTACAAGCAATCTATCGGGGTTAATAAAACAATTAAGGATACCTTATCATATTTGTATGGTTACAACGGCCTTGTTAGCCTATATTTACAAAATCGGCATTACCAAAAGGCTAAAACCTATTTAGATAGCTTAATCCCATTAGCCATAAATGCTTCCGATAATATTGTAAGGTTAAATTATTTTGAAAATCAAGCTGACTATTACGAAAAAACAAACCGACACAAGGATGCTTATAAATACATAGTTAAATACAACCAACTTTATAAGGACATCTATGATTCCGAACAAGGCGAGATTGTTCAAACACTTCATGCCAGATTCGATCGTTCAAATAAAGAAAATGAAATCTTAAAGCTTAGATTGGCCAATCAAAATAATGAGTTACAACTTTTGGAAAAAAACAGGAGTATCAGAAACAAAAATGTGTTACTCATCATATTGATTTTGGTCAGCGTTACACTCATTATTAGTTACTATTGGTACCGTACGCGACAGAAAAATATAAAGCAAGAACTGAAAATTGAAAGGCTCGAAGCGGTTTATGAAGGCCAGGAAACTATAAAAAAGCGAATAGCCAGAGACTTACATGACATTATTGCTACAAATTTTGATGGTTTAAGGCTTCGGATTCTTGCTTTAAAAAAAGCCTCAGACCAAAATAAATTCATCGATAAGATCACAGATGAGCTGAAAGCCGTAAATCAACAAATACGTGTAGTATCACATCGTTTATCACCCCTTCAGCACATTATTGGTAATAAAAAATTCACCGATATTATTAAATCCAGATTATCAGAGTTTCAGCTATATAGCGACATATTTATTGAACTTGAAAATCCGATCCCGGATATGTTGAATGGTGTTAAATCCGTTGTTCAGAATAACTTTTATGGTATTCTATTGGAAATTCTTAATAACGTTGAAAAACATTCTATGGCCACAAAACTTACCATCAATAATTTTGTGGATGTGAAACAACGATTAAATTTTATTTTTATTGACAATGGCATTGGCATTGAACACAAATCAAAAGAAGGTATTGGTCTACTGAATATAAGGCAACGATGCGAGTTAATAGAAGGCAGGTGCTCTTTTGAAAAAGTCGAATCAGGGACAAAAGTTCATATCGTTCTTCCAATAAATAAAATTTCAAATGGCAAATAAAAACGATATCATAATTATTGATGACTCAGTCATATTTTCTCAGGGCTTATCCCTATTATTAGAACAGTATCCGGATAAAGTCAATACCATTTTTATTGCCCATAACTTTCATCAGGCTCTAAACACTCTTGCCGAAAAAAAAATTAATGTAGCTCTTTTGGACTTGAACTTTGAATCTGAAGACTATAATGGCTTTATAATAGCAAAAAAGATTAAGGAGTTTTATCCAGACATTAAGATTATCATTCTTACCCAACAAGCTAAAATTGAAAACTATGAAATTCTGTTCAACGAAATACATGTTGATGGATATCTGGATAAACAATTGGGAATAGAAGAAACTTTAGAGGCTCTGGATGCCGTTAGGAATGGCGAACATTATGTTGACAAAAACATAAAGGCCATGTTGGAAATAGGCAAATGGCTTGATGTCTCAAGGCGAGAAAAAGAAGTTATTAAATTGCTTACTGTTGGATTAACTCAGAAAGAAATTGCGGAAAAACTGTTTATAAGCAACCGGACAGTAGAATCCCATATTAAAAACTTAACAAAAAAAATGGGAGCCAAAAACACCGCTCATCTGGTCACTATTTATACCAATTACACCAGTAGAAATAGAGAAAGATATCTTTAAATGAAAGCATCATTTTCGAAGCGCTTAACCTCGAAAATGATGCGTTGAACCATTAACCACCATTAGGGTCTGTTGGTGGTTTTGGATCTTTCTTGTCTGGGTCTGTTGCAACTGTTTTAGTAGTTTCATTCCCCTCATCAAGGCTTTCTGCAGTACAGGATGTTAACCCTAAACCGAATACAATCACAATTAGCGAAATTTTGAAAATGTTTTTCATGATATAATATTTTTTGATTACATCACAAATACCTTGATTAATACTTGACTTGTTTTTATATGTCAGACATGTCAGGACATATGTCCTTTTAAAAGCAAACCGAATTAAAAGTTTTTTCTATTTTTAGTGCATGATAAGATTGACTGAAGAACACGTTCCAGGTTTTATTTATTTAATGGATCAGATTATAAAATATGATCTAGACTCTATTTCAGAAAGTATATACATAACGATCGCAGAAAAGGGGAAACATTTAGATAATAAAGTACACCCTCGTACCATAAGTAGAGCATTTAATTTAAGAGAAAACTTAAAAAAGGGAGAAATTATTAAACATGATTATAACCTGCCTAAAATAGAAACGCTTAATGTACTGACAGCCTATCATTTTGAACAGAAAATTAAAAGATTTAGATTATTTGAGAAAAAATATGAAGAACCTATACTATCATATTATAATTCACACGAACCACCTAATGACATATTAAAGACAATTTTTAAAAAGCAACCAGTAAAGATAAATCACATTCAAAAACAGGAAGACACATTAGTCGAATTATTGAATGAACTAAATGGCATTTCTTTGGAGGATTTTGTTAAATTTTGGGTGGATGAATCTTTACGGCAAAAGAATAAAGACTTAGATTTAAACAATGTAATATTGGAGTTAAAGGGTTACATTGATCAACGTATAAATGAAATAGTAAAGAAGAAAAGAAAAACCTCTTTTTTATATCGTCTTTTTGGTAGTTTTGGTTTGTTTTTTGTTTCTATAGATTATCGCGAAATGTCTAAGGAAAGTATTTTAGACGATTTTTTTAATGATTATGATATACTTCTAACAGAAGACGATAGTGTTTTAGAGGACTTAATCTAAACATGTTTATGGTTTAAAGTCATCAATTGTTTTCCATGTAGCGTCTGTATTCCTTAACTTATAAAAAAGTGTTTTGGGCACTACATGGTATATAAGGCTCTTTTGGCCTTTATCCACATATTTAACTTTTTCAATTTTAACTTCTAAGTAGCAAATTAGATCCTCAATTTTAACATTATCAATAGGTTTTATTTCAGCCATCCGCTTATCTTGTGGATAAATTACATATGCACCGCCAATAATAAGGTTACTTTTTGTTGTATAAGATAGTACTAAAGTTTCATCTAGCTTAACAGCCCGCTGATTTTTTATATCGTTTTCTTTTAAATATTGATATATGAACATATGCGGGTAATTATAGTTTTTTTTCCAAAACTCTATTTTAATCGTATTATTTTCTAAAGTTTTAGCTCTAATAGGAATACAAAATGTTTCAATACCCAGCTTTGAGTTTTTTATGAGCCATTCTTTATATTCCGGTGTGTAATCATAATCTTTAGGTTTACTCATTAAATAATTGGCAAAAACATATTGGTACGGGAAAGGCTCTCCTAAGTAGTTGTATTTTTTTAATTGCCTGCGATGTTTTCCTACTAGACCGCTTAAATCAAAATTTTCTAACTTGGCCAAATTTTTATTCAATAAGGTTATTGCTACAATATCTATATTAAAAAGAGCTCTTTTATCCATATTTTTTGTAGCAGTTAAGTATTTTGGCTTTTTTGCTAGATCGAAATTAAAGGCACTAAACCAATTGTTCGAATTATTATTTTTTAATTCTAGAGTTTTAGGTCTTACTTTAAAAAAAATATATTCGTCATTTTTATACTTTACACTTTTTATGCCTTCCAGTTCTAATTCCAATCTCCCGTCAGTATTTTTTTTGTCAATTTCTGTAGAAATTTTAAAACCATAAGAAACTCTATCATCAGGATAAAGAAAATTTATAAATATATTCTTCTTAACCTTATCAGCATAATTACCATAATAATGGTAATAATGGTCATTCTCGATTCTAGGTGTTCCTATAAAATTGGGGTTAACACCTTTTTCTCTAAATGCATTATATAGGTCTTCTTCATTAATGTCTTTAGACCTGTTTCTTGAAACACCTCCTTTACCAATCTTAAGAGTTCCTTTGTTTTTTGTGAACGTCCAAGAAGAAGGTGTATAATTTTTACCATTTTTTACTGTTAAGTATAGAGGTTTTGGTTGGTTTTTTGATTTTTTCTTCATCCAAGTCTTATAATATTCTACCCAATCTCTTGGAATAGTATTTTCATTAACACTTGGAGGAAGTATGTTAAGTTTTTCTGGAAGTATTTCAATATAACGACTTCTACCTCGGTGCGTGAGGCTATCGACTTCATTTTTCAAGTAATTATGAATTTTACTAGATGCTAATAACCTCCAGGGGACTTTTGATTCCCATTTTGGTTTAAATTTGATAATTAGAGCTGTTAGGGTTTCAATATCGGTAGCATTTATAGAAGTTTTTTTAGTTTTTGAATTGTTGAAATACTTCTTTATGTCATTATTCCAAAATGTAAAATTAGCTTGATTTTTATAGGTATTTTTTAAAATAAGCTTAGTAAGTAAAAAATTTAAATGACTGGTTACAATATCTTTAGTGAACTGTATTCTATTATTTTTTCGTAAAAAATCTTGGTCCTTTAAAACTTTAAAATAACTATAGTAATCTCGCCATTTATTTGCTGACCATTTTTTTGTGTCACATATGTTGCAAGTGCTATTACCAAAATTTCTGAATAGATAATTTTCCGTTACAACATCATCATATCTTCTATAAGAACCATGTGTATCTTCCATAAGCTTAAACTCGAATGATTTACCAGCTCCAAATACGTAGAGTAACCTATTCGAGTCGACATATTGGCAAAGTCCTTTTTCTTGCGTTCTACTTAAAGGAAAAACTCCATTCAATGAAACAGACCCATTAATATCTGTGTTATGAATTATGGCACCTTGGAATTCGGTATTATCAAGAACACTTCCAAATATTCCAGTATTAGTAATTTGAGCATTATTGAACTTAGCTCCTGTAAAATTACAAAAAGCAAAAAGAGCTCCATCTAAGTTCGCTCCGCTAAAATCGGCATGACTAAAATCACAACCAATAAAATACGTTAATGAAAGGTCAGAATTACCAAAATTTCCATTTGGAGCTTGTAAAAAAACTCCCTTGCTTTTTGCAAGGTTAGATTTATAAAAATTTATATTTTTAGCAGTTGCAAAATGAAATCTACTATCATTAAACTTGCTTTCAGTAAAATCGGCGTCGCTAATGTTTGTATAATCAAAATTTGTCGATTTAAGATTAGTATGAGTAAGTTTCAATCCCTTCAAATTCAATCCTTGAAAATTTTCCGAATTAAAATCGTACTCATTATCTCTTAAGAATTCTATGGCTTCAATTTGTCCCTGCCGAGCACCATTTCTGTATTTTAGCGCTCTTTCCAATATTTGCGAAGCGACATATGGAGTCATATCATTTTTTTTTTCTTCTAAATTGCATGTTGAAATAAGTCTAATAATTTTTTCTCCTTTGGTTGGGGCTTCCAGAATTTCATCCTTGTAACAGTTTTTACTGAATATTGCTGTTACTTTTTGGTTACCATAGTTTGACAAATCAAATTTTGCTCTCCCCTGAGAATTTGTTACTTGAGTTTTTCCCTTAATTTCAATCTCAACGTTACTTAAAAAACTTCCCGAAATACCATCGATTACTGTAATCCATAAATAACGATTTATATCTAACTTCATTCCTAAATTCCCAATATCACCAGAGCCATACATTACTTTGCTATTGGTTGATCCAACGACTAAATATCCCTCTTTGTAAATAATAAAAGAATAATTGGGTTCGCCGACTACAAATCCTTTTTCATTAAAAAACTTAAATTTACCTTCTGAGTCGGTATATTTAATATCACCTGTTGAAACAAGCCTAACTTGCACACCTTCTATGCCTTTATTAGTTTTTACATCTAATACGGCACCCGTTAGCTGTTTTTTAATAGGAATATTTTGAGCTAATACATTTATAGAAACAAAACAAAATAGAGATATTATTATTTTTTCAATAGACATTATGCTAATATTTGTTGAATTGTAAATTTGAAAACCTCATAGCTTTGTGATAAATTAATGTATCTGACGTGTATACATAAAAGTCCAGTACATTATCATCTTCAACATATTCTATGGGAGCATTAAATTTAGCTATTCCATCTGCCTCGGTAATAGTTGAAAAACAATTATTACAGTCTCCAATTTTGAAATAAGCGTCTTTCAAAATTTTTCCTTTATACCTTAAAATCTCATTAATTTTAACATATTTATTGGTATCTCTAATTATTTTTGGATTAACTATAATAGAATCTTTTATAATTTTTTTCTTTAAGCTATTCTCTTCAGAATTTGGTTCTGTTTTTTTGTTTACCAAAGTATTTGTTTTCTCTTTTGGTAAATCACTATCATTATTTTGGAACATAAATGGTGTCAATTTATAAATAACAAGAGTAATAATTAATGCCTTAACTATTACTGATAACCAAAACCTAATTTTTCTTTCAACTTTTAAATTCATTTTTTAATAACAGTAGTAATATTACATTTAATAAATCTACATTTTTTTTGACTATTACAAAATGATTTTTAACTAAGAATGCTCTATACTTTGCTAAAAAGTTTAAAAAAATTCGCGAATGAAAGACATCGGTCTTTTTAAGAAGTGATTATCTAAAAAGGAAAAACCTTTGATTGCCACAGGTTAGTCTTTTTTGCTTTCTCTGCCACTATAAAACACAATGATAAAGATTGTTTTATCCATTGAAATAATTTTCATTAATTTGTCTTAGAATATTTTGATAATTAAAAAAGTAGTTACCCTATTGGTTACCCTAAAGGGCATTAATCCAAGGAACACCTTAAAAACACTGAAATAAACAAAAGAGTTACGGAGCCTCTTTCTCCGCTACAAAAAAACCTTAACGGTTGGCAATCAATTATTTAATGTTTTTTTTTATTTTAATGCTTAGTCCTTATTTAGTTCACATTCACTTTTCGATACAAAAAGTAATTCAATAGTATTTATAACTACTTATAATTAGTCCTTACAAATTTGGTACAAACACAATCTAAATAGTTAAAAATAATCAAAGTACTACTTGAGCGTCAATTAAACTAAAATCGAAATTTTGTTTATAATACTTTGATGAGTTTTAGATTTTAATCATTAAGAAATAAAAAAAGCCACTACAACAGAGTGGCTTTTTGAACAAATCTATAAATTTAGAACTGTATTACCATTAATCAACAGTTAATCACCTTTTATAAACCTAATTGCTTTAATGCCGCTGAGAACAATCCTCTTGAATTACTTCTTACCTCTTATAGGGTATTATGTATCATCGTTGATAATTCTTCTTGTTTCAAATTCTGAGCTTCTTTTTAATTATTGTAAGTTAAAGTAAATCAGATTCTAAAAAGCCTCCTTATAAAATAAGAAGGCTTTAAAATCATGAATTTATTAAGGAACACTCTATTCTTTTATAATTTGTTTCACAGCTTGATTACCTCCAGAAGTTATTTGTAAAAAATAAATACCTTTAGAGATATTAGATAGATACATTTGATAGATAGCTCCTACTCCATTCGTTGTCTTTTTAATGACACGACCACTTATATCTACGATTTTTATTTGATCCATTGCGGTTTGGTCGGAACGAATAGTAATTATTTCATTAGCAGGATTAGGATAGATGCTTATACCTCTAGCGAATATAGAGTCTTCTAAACTTAATGAATTTACTACATTGACTGTTCTAATGACCTCTATCGCATCATTACAAGACAAATCGCTAGCATTGTAAGTTACAGTGTAACTTCCTAAAGCGTTTATATCCACAGAGGAAGCATCAATCACTACCATAGATCCATCGTCAGCAGTAGCTCCTAATTCCAAATATGCAGCTCCTTGTACAATTTCTTGCGGATTATCTCCTGTTAAGCTAATCACTGGTGCTGTAGTATCTGTGGTAGTAATTGTCACTGTTGCATTTTTCATAGACACATTACCATTAAGATCTCTTGCAGTAAGTGTTACGATGTTTGCTCCTAAATGCGTACAATCAAAATCAGTTTGCGAAGCGACAAAAGTGTCTACTCCACATGAATCTGTAACTTCTCCTGTTACAGGTATAAAAGCAACCACATCATTTGTAGCAGACCATTGAGCTCCATTACGCCCAGGAACAATAATAGCCGCTGTACCATCTATGTTTTCAAGACCTTGTGTTTTATTATACCCTAAATCAAAAATACTAGTTGCATGAATTTCAATACGATTGGTTCCTTCAAAAAGTTTTACCTGTGTAGTAGTACCTTGAGTATTATCATCGATATGTGCCACATTATCAAAATCCATGATCAAAATACGATTAGGTGTCGTTCCTATAGTTTCGTAACGAATGGTTCCTCCAGATTCAGGATCATAATCATCCCAATCAAAAGCTATTAAGTTATTCGGCACACCGCTAGCAGGAAGCGTTTGTCCTTCACAGCACCCGTCACCACTATTAACTGAAAACGTTATAAATCCATTAGACGAAATATAAAAATCATTGTAAAGTGCTCCGTAAAAGGCAAACTCAAATCCAATTGGTAATGCTGAAGAAACGTCATCATCAAAAAGTGAAACTTCTGTCCCTGTAGTTGAAATATCCTCTCTGTTAAACGTTCCTGTTTGATCTACTGTGTAATCACTTGCTAATGGATCAGAATCTATAAAATCTTCCGCTATTAGCGAAACGGTTCCATCCATAGTAAGATCAAGTGTTATATTTTTTGTCTCGAAAGTAGGTCCATCATTATCTACCACAGTGACATCATAACTACAAGTAACAGTACCACCTGTATTGTCTAGCGTATCATATGTATATGCAGTTGTAGTTCCTATGTCTAGAAATGTACCACTCGGTGGACCCGCTATAATGTTACTCGCACAAGGATAGCTATAGGTAACACCACAAGCATCTGGTTCTGCTTGTAGGGTTATATTTCCAGGACATGAAGGTACAGTAATCGTAACTGTTGTAGTACAGGTTGTTGAATTACCATCTCCATCTGTTGCTGTTACCGTGACTCGATTATCTCCAATATCGGCACAGGTAAACACCGTTTTATCCAAGCTAACACCTCCTACTTCACAATTATCTGTAAAACTCTCTAATAGCCTATTAGGGTCTAGTGTTACGCTTCCTGTTCCATCTAGTTCTGCAGTATAAGAGCCTACACATTGTATTACTGGTGGTACTTGATCGTTAAGAATAAAAACCATTCCCGAATTTGTTACATTTCCATTTACATCTGTTACTGTAATAGTGGTTGAAATAAATCCGGCATCACTACAATCAAGAGTTGCTGGACTAATAACTGTACTTGCAATACCACAATCGTCTGTAACGGTTATATTTAATGTGGCTAGGTCTAATGTTAGCTCTCCATTGCTGTCTAAACTTATACGCTGAAAAGGTCCTGACGGGGTTGTTACCACTGGTGGACTTTCTAAAACAGTTACTGTTACATCAATTACAGTACTATTATTTTGCTCGTCTGTAGCGGTAAATTGTATTGTATTATCTCCGACATCTGCACAAGTAAAATTCGTCTGACTCAAGCTTAAATTTATATTGGCTTCAGCACTACAATTATCTGTAACTGTATATCCAAAATCTGCTGGATTTACACTAACATTTCCTGTATTGTCTAAAGTAATACTTACAGCTGGCGTTGCTCCCGGAGAAAGATCACCACGAACCCAAACACGATGAATAGTACTTTGGCTGTTTATTGGACTGGCTGAAGTAGGTATATCATCAACTTCCCAGCGGTTTCCCAAACCACGAATTCCCCAATGATTTTGACCACTACGAAAAAAAGGAAACTCTGTTAATGCTTTATCTCCTTGATTTACATACACATTTCCTGCAAATGCTGGAATATTTGCTGTGTGTCCTGTAAGTGCTGTGAAATTTGCAGCATTATTAATTCCTCCAAAATGGCCTATACCAGTTTTAAGGTAGTTTAAGACATTTATATAAGAGGTTTTAAAGTTAACAATACGGGTATGCCCTGTAGTTTCTCCATAAAAACGGACTTCTTCAAAATCGATAGCTGCAGCTAGCGCATTTCCCATGTGCCCCCAATTGGCAGTTCCTGCTTCATTGTCTCCAACAGTAGAAGAGTCCAATAAAGGGAGATCTGTATTTCGTATAGTAAGGTCCGTATTATCTCCAGCTAAGTGTACATAGTTTAATATCATTAGCCAACCACCTCCATCGGTGTCGTTATCTAGTGCACCTTGAAAAGTACTGCCGTTAAAATTAAAATAGTAGGTGCCACTGGGCACACTACCTACTGTAGATAATAGTAAATTTTTAAACGGATTTGCCATGGTTCCATCTCCAGCGTTTCCAAATGCTGGTGCTGTAGTATCTTCTCCAGACCCACATTGGGCGTAGGTATTATATTGAAATATTAACAACGTTAATGTTAATAAAGCTAAATGTTTAAAACTAACTATTCCAGTTTTTAGGTAAAATTGTTTCATGATTTGAGGTTTAAAAACTTTGTTTATATTAATCTTAGACAGTCAACGAAATAACTACCCTATTTTTTTGATTAAAAAATCCATTTAACCGTAAAAAAATAACATTTTATCGATTTTTAAACATTTACGAAGTGTACAAAAAAGTATACAAAGCTCTTATTGTAAGTATTTGTATTAGCCCTAGTAATTAGTAGTCAATATAGACACCTATATCTGATATTTTTAAAGCTTCCTTTGTAAAAATAGGGAAGCTTTAAAATCATAAATTTATTAATGAATATTTATTCTTTTATGAGTTTGGCAATTTTAGTTTTAACCCCATCGCTTAAGTATAAGATTTAAAGACCAGAAATTAGAGAACTCACATCTATATTATTAAAATTAGCATTTATGGTTTTCATTAATTTACCATCTATTGAATGTATATAATTGATTTTGAGTTACTATATTTTAGTTCTTAACAAACCTTACGGTCTTACTTGCTTTGTTAGTATAAAGCTTTAAAAAATATACACCTTCTGATAACGTATTTACATGAACAGCTTCTAGATTTTTGGTTTTAGTCTTTATCAATTGTCCGATGAAATTATACACCTCCAATCTGGAGAGTTCATGTGTTAGTCCCTTTATAGCTACAATATCTTTAGCTGGAATTGGAAAAACAGACACGCCTGCCAATTCAACATCATTAGTATTTAAAGTTCCTAAAGCTGCCCCTGAACTATCATACATGGCATCGAAGAATTGTATATTTTTATTGCGAGGTTCTGTATCACCAAGGTCACAATCTAATGTTGTACTTGCACTATCATATGGCCCACACGCCGTATAAAATTGATCCCGTGCAGCATTGACCAAAGCTTCGTTATCTTCAAACGCTATATTAGGGCTTTGGTTTACATCTGTATATTGGATTTTAATGTGGATGAGTTTCCTTGCTGTGGATCCTACAAGTTGCGTTATGCTTCCAGATGATATTATTTGTGAAAATGCCCAGGATACTCTGGAATCACCATTATCATTAATTGTGGAAATATCATAAATATCAAGCACATTGACATATTTTTCTCCTAAAAAATATTCTGGTGATGGTGATGCGGTTATCTGGATTTTATTATTTGCTCTTACATTGGTTCCAAATGCTACTGTGTTATAATTAAAGTACAATTGCCCTGAACCTAACTTAAAATCGGCAAGGCCGCCAATGGTCTGAATCATGATATCCGCCTCATAAAAATCATTCGTGCCATCATTCGTGTTTTGCGCATTGGCAAATGTTAATTGGATGTTTTGTGCGCTTATTGACGTTACTGTCATGATGCTTAATAATAGTATTGTCCGTTGTAAAAATTTATAATGTTGTTTCATTAGTTTATGTGTTATGGGGTTATTTATTGTTTTCTAAGTTTAGCTTTTAGGTTTTGTTTGGCAAACTGTTTGCCTTTACCCGTATTAGGGTTTAATAGGTTATTGATATCGGTATTTTGTACCTGACTGTTCATATCAAGGTCTCCAGCAGAGTACTGACTTTGCCCTAATACCGGACGTACGCCACTTAAATCGGTATTCTGTACTTGTCCATTAGCATCAAAATCGCCCCCAATCAAACCAAATTTACCATTGCCTAAATGCGTTATGGCGTTACTTCCACCAGCAATATTTATGGCGCTGCTGCTTAAACTAACCGGTCTGTTAACATGTGACATGTTGTAGGTATTGGCACTTCGTATTCCTAAGTGGTTTCTATGTGCTACCACCAGGTAATATGCTCCGGAAGCTACACTAAATGTTACATTGGTTGAAACCCCATCTACATCAACAATATCGCCATCGCGTTGTACCAAGGCTGATCTTGAGGCCACTACAGTCGTGCTTGTGATGGCATTTCGAAGTTCCAGCCATACCCAGTCCACTATGGCGTTAGCACCTGTGGCTGTAAATACCGAGGCATCACAGGTCAATCCATCAGCATATGGGCTGGTGGTTGGGATTTGACCTGCTAGACGTAGGTCGTCTCGCATTAAACTTTCTTCGCCAACATTTGGATTTAAACTCGCGCCTTGTAAAAATACTACTGGAGCTATATTTACCTGGCAGTCAAGCGTATTACTATCGGTTATTGTCCATTCATAACCATTAGACACTGCATCTGTTATTAATTGTGTTCTTTGCGTATTAGAGAGACAGTATTTACTATTCCCGCCATGAAAACTAATACTAGTAGGGATTTGACTTTCGCCTTCACTTAATGTTGCCCAACCAATTAAGGTATCATCATAGTTAGCTGTTGAAATAGTGACTCCGCTAAACATTTCATCCAAAGATGAAGCACCACTAATATCCCAATTACCCAGTGATTGGTCAAAATTCACGGCATCCTTAAACATGAAATCAAAAAATTCAATACCACTTACATCCCAATCATTCAAATTTCCGCTACTGCCTATCCCACTACTTTGAAAAGTATTTTCAAGTGAACTTATGTTATTAAGATTAGGGCTTCCCGCAGTGTCCAATATTGTCAAATTAGTACAGCCATAGAATGCACTAGCAAAACCTTCCCATTGCATATTTCCCCAACGATCAACAGATGTAATTTTATCTTTATCGCCTGAATTATTAAAATAGATCGCAGGAAAAGTGCCTTGAATATTTATGGTGTAGGTTCCTGCAGCACCAAAGTCGTGCGTAGCATCTCCTGTAAAAGGTGTTGTTTCGTTAGCATCTAAAAAATCGCCGTCACCATTCCAATCTACTTGATAGTTATATGTATAATCAACTGTATTTGTTGGAATTGTTATGGTGGTATCACCGGCAGTAACTGTCCATGTTGTTGTAAAATTAGAACAGTTACCAGTGGGGAAATAGGCATTAATAATATTGTCTATTTGGGTAACAATTTGTGTATGATAATTTTGAGAATCCCAATTAGCGAAAGCAATATTCACTTCTGCATTTGAACCTCCTGTAGCAGCTTCAAAAGCAGTTTTCCATGATGCAAATTCTGCTTGGGTTTGTGGGATTTGATTTCGATAATACACTAAACGATTATAAATTTCACAACCTTCAGGATATGACGCTAAGTTTGTTACTTGACTTGGTGTTGCTTGCATACCCCAAAAATGAAACAAGGGTGTTAGATTTTTATTATTTCCTGCTGCAGCTGCTCCTATATATTCGTCTATTGTTTTATACCTAAAATAGTTTGTATCTGCTCCACTTGCCCATAAATTGTAAAATTCTTTATGAATATTACCTACACTTTCAAAACCATACAAAGCAAACATATCGTACCAATAACCGGCACCTCGCCTTTGATAATCATATTGACTCTTAGCCATAGGAGCATTTGTTCTAAACTCATTTGTAATCATCCAATGCATTGCGGTCAAATCTCTATCAAACTTACCTCCATATTCATTATTAATCATAGCACGATCAAAATCTTCATCAATAGCATATAAAAACGCAAAAGAAGTTAATTGTGTAAAAGCTTCACGGTATGCAGCTGGTGTTGGAAGCCATAACGTATGCCCCATTTCATGGAAAGTAACTCTCCAATGGGCTTCAAGATAATTTTCATCAAATATTCGCAATGGACTCCATTGGGCAGCTGGAGAATCCGTATTATATCCATTTACATGAATAGGTTTTGGGTATCCATAACTTCCATTTCCTGAACTACAATCTGTATGAATATATTCTGCACGAGGTCTTTGCATAGGTCTACCAGCAACTACGCTGGCAAGATCTTGCATCTCGTCCCATTTTGTCATAATATCAGTAATGTCAGTTTGACTAACAATACTAGCTGGAATAGTAAACATCCATTTGTCTGTCTCTATATCTACCCATGGCACATAATTGTTATTCAAATCTGTAACCCATTCACTTACGTTTTGAGGTTGCCCGGAAACCATTCTAAAATAAGGTGCTTTTACTGCGCCATCAATGGTTACTGTATTCCAACCTAGGTCTAAATTTGCAGGAATTCTAAAATACAATGCGCCTCCAAAAGGATTTGCAATTTCTGTAGCTGTACTTGTTATTTCTACGCGCTTCACAATATTTTTAAAACGTTGCAAACTTGAAACCAATACTTCATCTATATGAGAACCTGAAATAACTTCAATATTTTGACTTACCATTGAAGCTGGTACTGTAATTGTTACTAATTCACCAGGAGCTGCGTAATATCCTGTAGGTCTTATAACTCCATCTTCTTGATCTATTAAAAACATACCAGGATCTAGAATATAACTTGCATTGATAGCTACCTGACCATTAGAAATTCTTGGTGCAGCACTACTAACAGGGCCTGGGAATGCTTCATGTGCTTCAAAAGAAACCCCTTCCACATTAGCCATATTGCCTGGTACAAACGAACTATTAAATATATCTTGCTGTAAATAGTAAGTTACTCTTTCAAAGTTATTTAGCATGTTTAAATCATATGTAATATTTCTAGTATTAAATAGTGGTGGGTTGTTATTTTCAAAAGCTAATAAGTACGCATCAATATCTGTTTTGGCATTTGCATAACTTTGAATATGATTGAATAATACATCTTGCGTATAACCATCCATTTGTACTTGAGTAAGTACTGTATTTCCTAAAATATGATCTGTTAGTTGCTGTAATGCTGTTTGAAGTACAGGAATATCACCAGTTCTTGCAGGAACATGTGCTTGAAAATTATCTACAATATAAGAACCTTCATTTCCAGTAGCATTGTAACTTGTATGATAATTCCATGCCCAACCTATGGACTGTGCTGAATTTTGAATTCCTGTTTTTAATCCTTCTACGTCAAAATTATCTGGAAAAGTTCCTGAATTATAGATGTCATTAAAACGTACATTCCAAGTTTCTAAATCATAATTCATCTTGAATGCAAGCTTAATTTCTTCGTTTATATTTAATTCTCCTGTACTTATGTATTGTGATCTACCAGCTTCCCAATTACCATCAGAGTAATTTAGCCATACATCAAATTTACCTGCTGTAGCAGATTTTCTTAGTGTAATCATAAAACCAGGACTCGTTTCGGTTCCTCCTTTCTTCATTGTAAACAATGGTTTTCCACCTGCATTTGAACCAGTATAGGTATATCTAAAATCAAGTTCAATTTCAAAAGAAGCATCGCTGGTAAATAATGTTTTTATATCTGGACTTGGAACGAAGGCTTCATTAAAATTAATTTGTAGTCCTTGTCCTCCAGAGGGAGTAGATACATAAGTAGGTAATTCACTTGGCGTATCAAAATCACCAAAAACTCCCGTAGTTCCTGTGATGGGATCATCAAGGTTTCCTTCAAAAGAATAATTAGCAACTTGAGCATTAATACTAAGAGCAAAGCTCAAGACTGTAATTACTATTACTTTTTTAAATAAATTGTTAAAGTCTTTTTTCATCATAGTTGATTTGGTTAAAATATTGACTTGTAATTTGTAATTCAACCCAAAAATGCAACTGTTTATCCATAATTTTATATAATACTGGTGTACAAAAAAGTGCACAAAATAACAACAAGCGTTTGATTTTAAGCGGATTAAATAAAGCCATATCTATTGAGTTAAGCGATGAATGCATATTTGAGTGCTATTTTTAATGCTTAAAAAATGGATAAAACAATATCTTTAGGAACTCCTGTTTTTTTTTCAAATGCTATAGGCTTAAGAATAGCATGTCGATAAGATCTTTATAGTACATTACTCATTTTGTTGCTTCCAAGCTGTAAATACACCATGTTCAAAACAGGAGATCAAACAGAATCCTTTTCAATCTATAGAGTCTATAATGTATCTCATAAAAAAGTAGGGTGATTTATTGTCTAACTGTTATACACATACATACATAAACATAAAACGCGACTGCGTTATGTTGTATGATATTATGACATAAACCTCAAATTCAATGACTTATGAAAAAAATTATTTTCCTATTTTTAGCATTACTAAGTTTCAATTTATACGCTCAACGTTCCTGTGGGACTGACGCGTACATGAAACAGAAACTTCAAAACCCAATATTCAGAGCCAAATACGAAACCCGACAGGCGTTTTTTCGGCAAGAATTTAAGAAAAACACCAATAAATTAGGTTCAAAAAAAGTTATGATTAAGGTTCCAGTGGCCATTCATTTTCCAAATGGAACTCCTTCAGACAGAACCTGTTTAGAAGCTATGTCTCGAGCTCAAATAGATGTTCTTAATGCCGATTTCAAAGGAACCAACGCCGATATCTCAAATTGGTCTGCCGCCAGTACCCATTACTCTGGAATTAACACAGGAAGTTTAGAGGTTCAATTTGAGTTGGCCACCTCAAATCATCCTGCGGGGATGGGCCTTGCAGAAGGGAATGTAGCGGTTACCATTGGATATAACTTTGGTAGCGGTACAGATAGTGATGCCAATTGGGCCGGTTACATTAATATTGTTGTTAAAGATATATCAGGTCTGGGTGTTGCTCCCTTAGGAGGCAGCCCCGCTAATGGAGATTCAACGGAAATTGATCATAAGGCATTTAGTCTCGGAAGTGGTTGCGGAGCCATTGTTCCGGAGACTCCATATCATCTGGGAAGAACGGTAACTCATGAAATTGGGCATTTTTTAAATCTCCCCCATACCTGGGGTTTTGAGGGTACCTGCGCTGAAGACGATGGTGTGAGTGACACGCCAAATATAGACAACTCAACAGGAGGGTGTGCTACACCGGGCTCTGTTATAATGTGCGGAAATAAATCTCTGACCATGAATTATATGGACTATCCGGATGACTCTTGCGCGTATATGTTTACTCAAGGTCAAATGCTAAGATCTACTGCCTACTTGAATACCATTGTTTCTGAATTTAAAAGCAATGTGCTTTCAAAAGACAGTTTTCAATTTGAAAAATCATTTGCCGTTTTATCAAATCCTTTGGAAAATGAGTTACGCCTGAGAACAGGGCATAATATTCTTGAAAAAGGGGCCTCTATTCAGATTTTTGATCTAAGAGGAGTGCGTATCCTGAAATCTTCTTTAAATAAGAACTTATACGAACAGAATATCAATGTCTCAACACTAAGTAGTGGACTTTATATCATTAAGGTTACGTCCGGTTCTAATGAGCTACACAGAAAAATCATCATAAAATGATTAGTGTAAACAGGTAACATGGAAAATGAAATCGTACTGATTACACTATTTAATCTAAAAATTATCAAAATAGGCTGGGACTAATTTTAGATGAAAGTGTATTAAAGCTTGATGATAGTTGATTTTAATTTCCTATTTAAGTTCCTTCAGGGCTGTAAATATACCATGTTCAGAACAGGAGATCAAACAGAGTTATTTTCAATCAGTATGTTTATAATGTATCTCATAAAAAAACTTCCCGAATAGCAGTACGGGAAGTTTAGTGTAAAGTTGATATGTAATTGCCTAGATTATTTTATTACCAACTTTTACTATTATTGATCTCATTTTAATGTTTTAACCATAATTTTAAGGATACATTCTAATCCTCCTTCCTGAGCGGAGGGTAGACTTCTCTATGTTATTTACCTTACTTTTTCAATTTTGCTCGGGTTTTGTTTGGCAAACTGTTTGCCTTTGTCTGTTTTGGGGTTTAACAGGTTATTGATATTTGTACTTTGTACCTGTTTGTTCATATCTAAGTCGCCAGATAGATCTCCATTTCTTCCCAGAACCCAACATAAACCATTTATTAACGGTTCATTACGCATAGGTGTTTATTTGATAGATTAAAGAAAAGACACATGAAAAAAGTATGCGTTTCCAATTAAATTTTCCTGTTCTCAGGCAAGCCCGTTTCATAGGTCGTTAGATTTAGTGTTCATTATTTTCATAAGGTTAACGATGTAATTCTCCCCAAATATGCAGCCGTTTGTTCGAATCTTTCGAAAAAACTGGTATACAAAAAAGTACACATATCTTTACAACAATATATAAATCAGTGTATTAAAAAAAGCCTTGTTATTATCTAACTATTTATTTGTTTTCTGAGGCCTTTAAATAAAAAACTACCCGCTAAAATAACCGGGTAGCTCCTTGATCTAAAACTGATAAGTATTCTTTATTTATGTTAATTACCAGTTTGCTATTTAATCAGATAATTATTGTTTTCACTTTTTGGCTCAAGACAACAGTAATAATATTAAATGTTCACTTCTTCAATTAATATTAACCATAAAGATACGGGTAATTAGACAGGGTTTTATATAAGTATAGTAGACAAAAAAGTAGGCAATGTATAACTAATACTCTAAGTATTGTAAGACGGAAAGCTCTTTTGGAACACCCACTTTTCTGCGTAAACGATAACGGCTTGTGATAACGCTTCGTACTGAAATACCTAACATCCCGGCAATTTCATCATTGTTAAGATTTAAATACTCTAAAGCCAACAATCGCTCTTCGGAATTTGTGAATTGAACGTTATTAGCTTTCAATTTTATAAAAAAATGCGGGTGCAACAAGGTAAACCTATGTTTGAAACACTCCCAATCCTCATGAGTTAAAATTTTTGACGACAACAAATTTTCCATTTGCTTTATGTCAACAATCTCTTCTACTTCCGACACTTTTCTTAACTGTTCCAATTCCTTAGACAGTAATTTTTGCTCTTCATTTTTGTTAAGCAATTGAAACGTGAACTCCGAAAGTGCTGTTTGTTTATGACTAATAATAGTTTTTAGTCTATTACACACTCGTTTACTTTTTAACCATATAACAAAAACTGCAGTTATAGCTATACCCAATAACGAAAAGAATAATATCCAAAGTGTTTTGTGTTTTTGGATAGCCACCTCATTATCAACCATTAACTCAAGAACCTTTTTTCCTTTTTCTTTAGTTTTAAAACGTGCCTGATGATAAGCAAACAAGTTTGCAGCAGATACTTTGTAGATAGAATCTTTAAGCCTTGTATATAACTGCATGTGTTCATCCGCCATCTTGAAATTCTTATTAGACCTATAGATTTCTCCTAAAAGTTTTTCTATTTTAAGGCAGCTATTGTTATTATTATTACCTACCTGATCTTTATACTCCAAAGCCAACCGTAAGGCTTTTTCAAAGTTGCCAATCATTTTATAATACATGGCTTTAGTAAAGAGTAATTCCATTTTATAGCTATTGTGACCTACCCTGTTTTCCAGAAAAATAGCTTTGTTTAGATAGGTTTTTGCCTTTTCCCGATTACCCCTTCTAATGTAATATAAACAATATAAGTTTTCTATAAGCAGTAGGTTTTTCTGTGTATAATAACCTCCCTTCTCAGAACATGATTCTAATTTTTCTCTGGCAAGTTTCATAAATTTATAGCAGCTTGAAGGCTCATTATGTTCTAATAAATATTTAGCATAATTAATATACAATAGGACCATTTCAATACTCGCATCTTTTTTGACACTCATTGCCATAAGCTCATCTCGCTTTTTTTGAGCTTCTTCTTCAAGTCCATTTTTATAATACAGTGATATTAAACCACGGCCTACATGAAAAATATAATCAAAATCCTTTAGTTCTAAATAGAGTTCATAAGCATTCTCAAAACTCAGAGCAGCATTTACAAACTCTCCGGTATTCGAATATGACCCTGCCAGAAAATAATAAGCGTCTGCAATAAAAATAGAATCTTTAGATTGAAGAAATAATGGAATAGAGGCTTTGTAATCTTTGATGGCTGAAGTATAATCTAACTCAGCGTAATGTGCTCCTCCCCGTTTTAGTAATAAATGCGCTTCTGAATTGGGCTTAGTAAATTTTGTCTTATAAGAAAGCATACTATCTATTAAAGCAAAAGCCTTTTTATTTTCGCCTTTGTAAATATGCTGCTGGATTATAAATCTGGATTTACTGGCCGCTGCGTCATAATCTCCAAGAGCCAATGATAAGGTAACATATTCATTTAAGTATTTTATCTGTAGTGAATCATTATGTCTTACCAGTTCTCTGGTTAAGGTATCCAGTATTCTTAAATATTGAGATTTGTCCGGGGTGTTCTCCAATCGTTTAATAAGAGTATCGCTTTTAGATTGTGCATAAGTAAGGTTTACACAAAAAACCATTACAAAAATGTATACAAAAATTCGAGCCATTATTAACTTTTATTGATTATGTAAAACTATCTCATCTCATCAAAATGACACACAACAATAACGAAAAGAAAGTATACAAAATAGTATACAATATCAGTTTTAATCCAGTACAAATTTAAAACCAGCTATTAATCCATCGCTTTATTATATGGACCAGATCCTAAATCAAATGACTTAAGATCAAAATTGAAAATTTTAAACTTTGCGAATATGTCGTGATCTAATTTTATAAAAGGAGCACACCAATCTAGTCCCGAAAGGACTAAAATGCTATTTTGGGTTTTACTTTGAGCTAAAGATTTGGCTTCATCTAAATTTGTTTTCCACTCTTGAGCAAGACTTGTTCGACTAACGAGTAAGAGCAAATAAAACATGTTTTTCACTTTGAAGTATGCAATTATTATTCATACTTAAGACAACTGAAAGACAATACACCCTATTTTGTTAGATTTTTATTTTAGACTTTAACTACTTTTGAGCGTTCTATAGAGTTAGGATCCCTACCTTTAATCGGACTTTGGACTATTTGTTACAAGATAAATATCTTAGAAACATGAAAGAACGAGTTTATCGTACAGCGTTAAAATTTGAATATCTCTCCTAGATTTAAGCCTTTAAAAATTCTCTTTTTGCTGACGTCTAACACTTACGTTTTAAACTTGCTATGTATTTAATATAGCGTTCATGATTTCTTATGATCTTAACAAATATCCCTTTCTATACATAAAAAGGATACAAGAAATCAATGTATTATTTATAAAATTGGGTTATGAACACGAACATGTGTTTCTTAATTTTTAGGATTGTAAATAGCATGAGTATAATAGAAGTACACTTCTATGCATAACATGTCATTCTGAAAAATAATAAACCTTTTGCTGATTTAAATGGATTGTTAAAAATGATATTATTCCTATTAAAAAGATCACCTTTAGATAATTGTAGAAAGAAACAGTCACTTTTACCAAACTCAAAAAGCAATAAAGATGAAAACATTAATTATTTTTTTAAAAGATGTACCAAAAATCAACAACAAAATTAGAAATGTTGTCACCTATATTATTAAAAATGAAACGGAAAAATACCACTATTTAGATATGCATAACCATAATATTAAAAAACATCAAGTATCATCCTTTAAATTGTAATTTCGAACCCTAGACTTAGCTTACGTTCTATAAGTATAGTCACTCTCAACCCATTCCTGTAGTTCTGTTTAGGTGTCATCACGCATTAACACCAACACGCTATCCTTGGTCGTTCTAACGTCCAGCTCAACAAAATCGACTTTTGCTTCAATCGCATTTTTTATAGATTGAATAGAATTATCGAGGGCTATTTATGAAACGAACAATCTGTATAGGTAAGAATATAGTTTTTGGCATTTTCTTCTATAGTTTTAAGAATACGGTTTGGGCTAACGCTGCCAATCTCATTTTCCATTCTTTTACAAGAAAAAACTAAAAAGCAACTACAATAACTACAATTGAAAAACCTTGAGTAGATTCTAAATCCAATCTTAAAATCCCTGCTATTGTAATTGCCTCTTCTAATTTACAAAAAATTGTCCAAATTATAATTATTCCATATATTTTATAACTCCAGTGCTAATAATTACTGGTTGTAAACTTATGTCTTACAAAGAACCAATGGTTTCCATAAAAAAATATCGAACCACGGATGGATTTGAAATGCAATTATAAATGAATGCTTAAACCTAAAATATTTTATTATATCAAAAAGAGATCACAATTAACGACTTGTGACCTCTTTTAATTACGTAATTTGAACGTCTGTTTATGATAACTGGCTCCCAACCTGGTTCATAAGAACGTGACCATAATTTCATAGCCTGGCGTGTTACTCTCTTTTGTATTACGAGGTTAATGTTGGTTTAACATACATAGTTTAAACAGCATGACGCATTGATAGATTACCGCCACCCCCAAGAGTAGCACCAATTTTCGTTCCTCCGTATTGACTGTTCTTTATAAAATCACTTCTCTCTTATCCTTTTAATAAGTGCTAATGTGGATTTTACATCACGCTCTAATTGATCATAATCTTTATGCGCTATAATTTTCTTTGATATCAATTTAGATCCCATACCAACGCAGGTAACCCCCGCGTTAAACCATCCGGATAAATTTTCTTCTGTGGGTGACACCCCTCCGGTGGGCATAATGGATGTCCAGGGTTGAGGACCTTTTATGCCTTTAACAAATTGAGGTCCATAAATACCACCTGGAAAAAGCTTTACAATTTCACAGCCTAACGCTTCCGCTTGTGCTATTTCTGTTAGTGTTCCGCATCCGGGAGACCACAATACTTTACGACGATTACAAACTACCGCTATATCTTCTCTTAAGACCGGTGTTACGATAAAATTAGCCCCCAACGCCATATATAAAGAAGCAGCCGCAGCATCGGTTACCGAGCCCACTCCCATAATCATTCCCGGTAATTCCGAAATCGCATATTTAGTTAGTTCTCCAAAAATCTCATGAGCAAAGTCACCGCGAGCGGTAAACTCCATTAGACGCGCTCCTCCATCATAACAAGCTTTAAGGATGTTTTTACTTAAGGCTAAGTCATTATTAAAAAACAAAGGAACCAATCCGGTTTCTTTCATAACCTGTGCTACTTCTAATCTTGAATATTGTGCCATTTTAATATAAAATTTGTTATGTTATCTTGCTACTCTACCCGAAGCATCTCCACCCATTAATTTTTCTACTTCGGCAACCGTTACTAAATTAGCATCACCTTTAATGGTGTGTTTTAAACAGGATGCGGCTACAGCAAAATCTAATGCGTTTTGATCATCTTCAGGATATGTTAATAATCCGTAGATTAAACCGCCCATAAAAGAATCACCTCCACCTACTCTATCGACGATATCGGTAATTTGGTACTGACGAGTTTCGTACATTGTTTCGCCATCATATAATACTCCGGCCCAGGTATTATGAGATGCAGATATAGATCCCCTCAATGTAGTAATAACTTTTTTAGCTCTGGGGAATTTTTTCATCATTTGTTTGCAAACCGATAAAAAAGCTTCCGCCTTAACTTCATGACCATGCTTATGAACATCTAATCCTTCAGGGTGAATACCGAAGTGTTTTTCTGCATCTTCTTCATTCCCTAAAATAATATCGCAATACGACGTTAATTCAGTCATAATTGCTTCTCGATCCCCTCCATACTTCCATAGTTTAGCCCTATAGTTTAGATCTGTAGAAATGGTAATGCCTTTACTACTTGCGGCTTTTACCGCTTCCAAACACGCATCTGCAGCACCCTGAGAAATAGCAGGGGTGATGCCTGTCCAATGAAACCATTTTACATCATCAAAAACGTTATCCCAATCAATCATACCGGATTTAATCTCTGCCATGGCCGAATTTGCTCTGTCGTAAATCACTTTACTACCTCGACTCACAGCTCCGGTTTCCAGGAAATAAATTCCCAGGCGATCACCACCATAAATGATTTTATCGACACCTACACCACGCTTGCGCATTTCCATCATGGCACACGCCCCAATATCGTTTTTAGGCAAACGTGTTACAAAATCTACCGGAATCCCATAGTTCGCTAATGAAACAGCGACATTCGATTCTCCGCCCCCATACACGACATCAAAATTATTAGCTTGCGAAAACCTTAAAAATCCATGGGGAGCTAATCTCAGCATAATTTCCCCGAAAGTGACTACTTTACTCATTCTTTTAATTATTTTAGTTTAATTGCTTAAACGTTTAACTAAATGACTTAAAAATAAACAAAACGCGACATACATCAGTCTCATTTTGTTTTTAAGTATTAAGCTATTATATTTGCTTAAACGTTTAAGCAAATATATAAAAAATTGACAAACAAAAAAAAACCGACCATAAAAGATATTGCCAAAGTATTAAATATATCGGCGGCAGCGGTTTCTAAAGCACTGCACGATGACCCCCGTATAAGTGAAAAAACCAAACTTGCTGTTAAAAAGGTTTCGAAAGATCTGAACTATCAACCTAATCACCTTGCCAGTGCACTGCGTAAAGGAAAAAGTAAATTGGTTGGTGTTATTGTACCAAAAACGAATAGCCATTTTTTTTCTTCCGTCATTCAGAGTATGGAAACTGTTTTGAATAAAGAAGGTTACAATATTATCATTACACAATCTAATGAATCTTACAAAAAAGAATGTGATAATATAGACACCCTATTATTTACACAGGTTGATGGGATCATAGCTTCAATGGCCAATGAAACTACCGATTTGGAATATTTTGAAAAAATTAAATCCAAGGGTATCCCATTAATCTTATTCGACCGCGGGGAAAATAATCTAAACGTCGATTATATTGGAATTAATGACTACGATAGCAGCCACATGATCGTTGAACATCTTGTAAAACAGGGATGCAAACGCATTGCTCATATTGGCGGATACAGACATACCCGAATTTTTAACAATAGAATAAGGGGTTATATCGATGCTATAAAAAAACATGAATTACCTTTTGAGCGTACTTTTTTAGTTGAAAGTAGCTTAACCACAGAGGATGGCAGAGTCAAAATGTCTGAATTACTGGCATTAAAAAACCGGCCCGATGCCGTTTATGTTGCCGGTGACTATGCTGCCTTAGGAGCACTTCAAGTACTAAATGAAAGAGGCATTGATATTCCAAATGATATCGCTTTGGTCGGATTTGGAAATGAACCATTTACTTCTATGGTTACTCCTGCGATTTCCAGTGTTAATCAACACAGCGCTGAAATTGGAAAACAGGCAGCCCAAACATTTCTCGCACACACTAAAAAAACAGTCGTCAGACAAAAACTCAATAAAATCATTTTAAACGCCGAATTGATTGTTCGACATTCTTCGAATATTCAGGAAAAACCGATAATAGTTTAAAAAGGCCTTATTTTAAGTTTAAACAATTTAATCGGTTATTCCAATTAATTCCTATGATTCACTTTTCATCTCCTCCTGCAACATAAATAATTCATTTGCTTTATAATTTTGGTTCCCATCCGGGTTCATAATTACGTGACCAATGTTTCATAGCCTCCCTGTCGAATATGCGACCACTATTGACATCAACCTCAAACGACTTTCCTGTTTTTGAAGCTATATTGGCGTAATGCGTCATAGCCTGACTTAGTGCTCCTTGCTGAATTGGAGATGTCAAGGTTTCTTTTCCTCGAATGGTTTCAAAAAAGTTTACGGCATGGCGCGTTGATAAATCTCCACCGCCACCAAGAGCCATACCTCCTTCTGTTCCATCGGATTTACTATTTCGTATGGACTTCCCTTTAAGATCGAACAATTCGTAACCGCTACGGTCTATAAATACAGAACCTTTGGATCCATAAATTATAGTCCCTCTACCTTTTCCATACTTGTTATAACCATTTCTACTTTGACCATCCCATTCTATAATTTGACCGTCTGAAAATGTAAACCTGGCTTCCATAGCGTCATACATCTCCCAACCATCATTTAAATATTGTGACTTTCCTGATCTTACGTCCACATGCTCCGGTAACTCTACCCCCAATGCCCAACGTGCAATATCCAATTCGTGGGTTGCATTATTCCCCATTTCGGCTGTTCCAAAATCCCAACCGTACCAATGCCAGTTATAATCCCAAGTATTATGAGTATATGCCTTTCTGGGCGAAGGTCCTTGAAAAAGATCCCAATCCAACCCTTCAGGAGGTGCCGTTTTTGTTTGAACGGGCACTTCTCCTCTGGAGTTAATATAAAACGCAGTTGCTTTATACGTCTTACCAATAATACCATTATGAATTTCCTTAATGATTTGTGCAGATTCTGCTGAGGACCTTTGCTGATTCCCCATCTGAACAGCCTTGTTATACTTTTCCTGGGCCGCTACCAGCAATTCATTTTCATGCATATTATGAGAACAGGGTTTTTCCAGGTACACATGTTTTCCCGCCTGCATCGCCATAATCGCACCCGGTGTATGCCAGTGATCTGGTGTCGCCATAAAAACAGCATCTAAACCTTTATCGGCCAATACCTTACGGATATCGTTTTCCAATTTGATCTTATAGTTAACATCTTTTCCAAAATTAGCCGCTGCCTTATCACGTTGACTCTTCATGACATCACATAAGTAGAGTAACCTAACATTATTTTTTTTGTCGACAATAGGCGCTTTATATCCTCCGTAACGTCGGCCTAAACCCTGAATAGCAAGGTTAATGCGATCATTTGCTCCTATGATATTGGAATAACTTTTGGCTGACAAAGCATTTACACCATTACTTAAAGTTACACCAATGGCTCCCGCTGCTGCCTTTTTTATAAAACTTCTTCTATCTGTACTCATAATTTTTATTTTTTTAATGAACGTATTTTAATATTTCTAAAAGACACAAAATCACCATGATCTTGTAAAAGGATTCTCCCCGCATCTGCCTCTCCAAAATTTGGCCATTTTTTATACTTACTTTCTGAAACCAATTTTAGGTACCCCGGGCTTTTTCGTTCGTATTCCAGAACTTTTCGTCCATTTAACCAGTGTTCCACGTGATTATCTTTAGAAATTATTCTGGCATGATTCCAGGAACCAATTGGATTTACTACTTTATTTGTATCGGCCTGTATTAAATCATACAAAGATGCTACGGTTCTGCTTCCTTCATGATTTCCTTCTTTCGCATCCGGGTGTTTGGCATCGTCCAAAATCTGATACTCCAACCCGATTGAGGAACCGGCCCCCTTATTAATTTTCGTATCAACATAATATTTAATACCGCTATTAGCACCTTCAGTGATTTTAAAGTCTAATTTTAATTCAAAATCACTATACAGATCTGTTGTAACAATATCCCCTCCAGCTTCCGATTCTCCACCACCAGATGCTAATACCGAAAGTACACCATCTTTAATTTCCCATCCGGAATCCGGAAACTTATCGAGCTTCGCTCCTTTCCAACCTTTGGTCGTTTTGCCATCCCAAAGTAGCTTCCAACCTTGTTCTTCTTCTTTTCCAAATAAGTTGTTTTTTGTAATGATAGGCTCTATACTTGATTTTTGACTGTACTTTTGAGCGTTTTCGATTATTATTCTAATGTTTTTCCATGCCACCTGAGTTCCATTCTTAGCTTCATCCTTTCCAATACCATGAACTTGTAATCCTATGAATCCCGTCGCTGTCATATCATCAATTAAATAAGCTGCAGGTACGCCATTTATCCAGGTTTTAAGCGTATCTCCAATAGCTTCAATACGATACTTGTTCCATTCATTTTGTTTGAAAGCCTTTTGAGCTTCAGGGTTGTTTTTTAAAGTATTTAACCAACCTCGCCTACTTTCGTCGTAAATCCCTGCACTCCAGGCCCGATCGGAAGGATCGATTTCAACCTGATATCCATGAGTTCTTCCATTATAATATGATGGAATACTATTGCTTCTGATTTGAATTCCTGAATTCAATTTTGGATCAACCTTATACTCTAGTTCAAGTATAAAATCTCCAAAAATACTATCCGATCGTAAAAATGTGTTTGGCGTATTCAATGTTGATGTTCCAACTATAGCACCATCTTTTACTTCGTAAGTTGCCGCTCCTCCAATCTTGAACCATCCATTCAGCGTTTTTCCATCAAACAAATCAACCCATGGTGTGCTCTCTTTATTATTTGATTGACAACTCATAAAAAGCGCTACTAATGTTACTGCTAATAGCTCTTTTAATCTTAAAATTTTAAAGTTTAAATTCATTTGATCATTATTTAATATTACAATTCTGGTTTTATGTGACTATTTATAAATCGAATAAGTTTGGTAAAAACATTGATATTTCAGGGATATAACTTATCAGCATCAATACAACTACCATAATGGCTAAAAACGGCAATAAGGGCCTTATAACCTGGGTAACCGATACTTTTGCAACACCACTACCTACAAAGAGTAAAGTGCCCACCGGTGGCGTACAAATACCTATACATAAATTTAATACAATGACGATTCCAAAATGAACAGGATCCATACCCAAGGCGGTCACCACCGGGAGAAAAATAGGTGTGAATATTAAAACCGCAGGGGTCATGTCCATAAAAGTTCCGATAATTAACAATATAATATTGATGGCTAAAAAGATCGCGAACTTATTCTGTAATGATTCCAGTAAAAATGCGCTAATCATTTCCGGAATACTTTCAAAAGAAAACAACCACGACATGGCCATAGACGTACAAATTAAAAACATTACGACAGCGGTTGTTTTTGCACTTGATAATAGTACTTCAGGAAAATCTTGCTTTTTCATATCACCATAAACCAGAGCCAATATGGCTGCATATAACACAGCAATCACAGAGGCTTCGGTAGCTGTAAAAATTCCTGCAACAATACCACCAACTACAATAACCAATAGCAGTAAGCTGAAAAATGCTTTTCTGAAAAACGTCCAGATTTCGAACAACGTAGCCCGTTTTCCTTTCGCATAGCCCCTATTAATGGCGATAAAAGCGATATATCCCATAATGGCAAATCCAACCAATATTCCCGGCAAATACCCTGCAATGAACAATGCAGCAACCGATGATGTACCCCCACTTGCCAAGGCATATACTATGAGAATATTACTAGGAGGAATTAATAAACCCGTTGTTGAAGACGTGATATTTACAGACGCACTAAAGGTTCGAGGGTAACCTTCTTCTTCCATTCTATCGGTCATTATACTTCCAATTGCAGAGGCTGCCGCAAGAGCAGAACCCGATATTGCTCCAAAAAGCATCGATGCTAAAACGTTTACATAAGCTAAACCTCCCGGAAGACCAGCTACCATAGATTTTGCAAAGTTGATAAGTCGATTAGCAATACCACCACGTTTCATAATTTCACCGGCCAATATAAAGAACGGAATGGCTAATAGCGCGAAACTATCAATACCCGTTGTCATTCTTTGAGCAATGGTCGTTATGCCGGGCATTTTATCAATATTCAAAAGTAAACTTATGGTTGTTGAGATTCCAATACTATATGCCACGGGCACCTTTAACAGTAAAAGTGTAAAGAAACTGGCAAACAAAACAATGATACTTATAACTTCAATACTCATAATTAATTATTGATTTTGTTTGAATAAATATTTGAAATATGATATACCGAAAAGGCCATAATTAATAAACCGCTAAACGGCATAATGGCATATACATAACCAAGGGGGATTCGTAATGTGCCTGATAACTGTTCTAAATGCAAAGTGGTATAGACCAAATTGAGGCCACCAATAACCATAACAATCAATGCGAAAAGAAATACCAAAATTTCCACAAGGATGGAGGCTTTTCTTTTATGGGGTGCTGAGAATTTCTGATATAAAAAATCCATAGATAGATGCTCTCTTTTGGCATTGAGATAAGCTGCCCCTATAATAGTCATCCATATTAAAGAAAAACGTGCAAATTCCTCTGTCCATGTAAAAGATGTTCCTAATATATATCTTGAAAATACTTGAAACAAAACATCTAAAACCAAAAGTGCAAAAATTGTAATCAAGAACCACTCAAGAAATCGATTCACTTTTTTAAAAATAAATTCTGATCTGTTCATAATTATTGATTTTTTATTTGTTCTATAATTGGAGCCATTTCCGGGTATTCCTTTACGAACCCTTCAACCACAGATTTTGATTTTTCAGCGAACAAGGATTTCTCGGGAATAATAACCTCTACACCCGCTTTTTTGGCGACCTCCATGGATTCGAGAACGGAGTTATTCCAGAATACCTTCTGCGCTTGTGATGATTCGTCTGCGGCTTCCTGCACCCATTTTTTTTCCTCTTCAGAGAGTTTATTCCAATACTTTGTTCCTATCAAAAGCACATCGGGAACGGCGGAATGCTCGTCCAAAGTGTAATATTTGCTAATTTCGTAATGATTCGAGGACACAAACGATGGTGGATTATTTTCCGCGCCATCGACAACACCCTGCTGAATCGCCGTATAAAGTTCGCTATAGGACAACGGCGTTGCTGAGCCTCCCATAGAATTCACCATATTAATGGCCATTTGATTGTTCATGACCCTAATTTTAAGTCCGTTTAAATCATCCGGTGTTCGTATGGCCTTTTCGCTAGTATAGAAACTTCTACTTCCGGCATCGTAATAGCAAAGTCCTCGTAGCCAAAATTTGGCTCCTTTTTCCAAAATAGATTTTCCTATATCGCCCTCTAGAACCCTAAATTTATGTTCTTTATCCCGAAACAAATATGGAATTCCCAAAAGATGGTACTCGGGTACAAAATTAGACAAGGTCGCTGCGCTCACCTTTGTAGCCGCCACACTACCAATTTGTAATAACTCTAACACTTCTCTTTCCGATCCTAATTGCCCATCCGGAAAAATTTTAACCTTTAAACTACCTTTGGATTTTACTTCCAACACCTTCTGAAATTCCAGGATCCCTTTATGTACAGGGTGCGATTGTGGTAAACTATGACCCAAATAGAGTGTTCTTGTGCCATCATTTTTTTTACAAGATGATAAACTCATCAAAAGTATGGCGATAAGCCCTATTTTATATTTCATTGGTTCAAGTTGTTTCATTGTTAGCCTAGACTCTTTTCAAACACCTAAAATACAATCGATTGTATTTTAGGTGTTGCTCTATTTTTCAAAATTGAAATATTCAACCGCATTATTATAACAGATATTCTGTATCATACTTCCTAAAAAGTCCATATCATTTGGAAGCAATCCCTTATTAATATCTTCGGCAATCAAATTACATAATATTCTCCTAAAATACTCATGTCTTGGAAAAGATAATAAACTGCGACTATCTGTTAGCATTCCCACAAACCTACTCAAAAGCCCCATGTTCGAAAGCGTATTTAATTGCTTTTCCATACCGTCTTTTTGATCTAAGAACCACCATCCCGATCCGTATTGCATTTTGCCGGGGATTCCTTCTTGACTATAGTTGCCCATCATGGTGGCAAATACTTCATTGTGAGACGGATTTACATTATAAGTAATCGTTTTACTCAGGCTATTTTCAGCATCGAGTCTGTTGAACAATTTTGACATCGATTCTGCCTGACTATAATCACCAATAGAATCACATCCGGAATCGGCTCCTATTTGTCTAAGTAAACGGCTATTATTATTTCTAAGTGCTCCTAAATGAAATTGCTGTACCCAGCCTTTGGCATGGTACATCTTACATAATTTATATAAAACACACGAAGCATATAAATTAGCTTCATCTACTGATACATCTTGGCCTGACAATCGCTTTTTTAATATATCATCAGCTTCTTTTTCAGTAAAGTTACAAGCGAAAATTTGAGCCATACCATAGTCTGACAAACGACAACCATGCTGGTTGAAATATTCAATTCTCTGTTCTAAAGCCTTAAATAAATCATCCAGATTTTCAATAGAACCTGCAACACTGGTTTCTAATTTTCTAAGATAGTTTAAAAACCCCTCACGTTCTATTGATAATATAGCATCCGGTCTAAACGTTGGTAATACTTTTGTATATATATTCTTCTCAGCTATTGTTTTATGATATTCTAAATGATCTGCAGGATCATCCGTAGTACAAATAACTTCTACTTGCATTTGCTCTAACAATTGAGATGGTTTTTTAGACGCTAAAGTCGCATTCGCTTGTTTATAAATGGTAGCGGCAGAATTTGGTTGTAATATCGTATCAATATTAAAATAGCGTTTGAGTTCCAATTGCGTCCAATGAAACAAGGGGTTCCTTAAAGTATGAGGAACAGTTTCTGCCCAGTTATTAAATTTTTCCTCTTTAGAACCCGCTCCCGTAATATATTTTTCGTCAATACCATTGGCTCTCATAGCTCGCCATTTATAATGGTCACCATTTAACCAGACATCCGTTATATTTTCAATCGGTAAGTCTGCTGCAATTTGTTTTGGCGATAAATGATTATGATAATCAATGATAGGCATAGCAGTGGCGTACTCATGATACAAAACTTCAGCCTCGCGAGAGTTCAGTAGAAAATTATCTGTTATGAATAGTTTTGAATTTATGCGATTCATGAATTCAGGCTTTTAGAAATTCCAAATTCCAACCCTCTCAATTCGGCTAAACCTCTTAATCTCCCAATAGCTGAATACCCGGGGTTTGTCTTTTTGTTTAGATCATCTAACATTTGATGACCATGATCTGGCCGCATTGGCATTCTCAAATCTGATCTTCCTGCCAATTGTCTTTTTCTTTGCTCCAGCACCAATGCTTTCATAACGCCATACATATCGACATCTCCTTCTAAATGATTGGCTTCATAAAAGTTTCCGGATGCATCACGCTTAGTGGCCCTTAAATGAATAAAATGTATTCTATGGCCTAAGCGTTCGACCATTCCCGGTAAATCGTTATCAGATCGAACACCAAACGAACCCGTGCAAAATGTTAATCCGTTATTTGGACTATCTACGGCGTTAAATAAATCTACAATATCCTGTTCTGTACTTACAACTCTTGGTAGCCCTAATATTGGAAATGGTGGATCATCGGGATGAATACACATCAATACCCCTGCCTTTTCCGCTGCCGGAATAATTCTTTGTAAAAAATAAAAAAGATTACTTTTTAATTCCTCCGGCCCAATAGCGCTATATGTTGCAAGAATCGTATTGAATTCCTGCAAGGTATACCCCTCCTCGGCTCCCGGTAATCCGGCAATAATATTTTTAGTAAGTAGCCTCTTTTCAGAATCGCTCATTTTCACATACATGGCTTCTGCCTTGTCTATCTGCGCTTCATTATAACTCTCCTTCGCTCCCGGTCTTTGCAATAAAAACACTTCAAAAACTACGAATGCCGTTGCATCAAAACGGAGTGCTCTGGACCCATCTTCAACTTCAAAATCTAAGCTTGTACGTGTCCAATCCAAAACAGGCATGAAGTTATAACAAACGGTATCGATACCACAAGCTCCCAAATTCAAAAGGGTCTGTTTGTAATTATCAATATAGGTTTCAAAATTTCCGGATTGGTTTTTTATATCTTCATGAATGGGTACACTCTCAACAACAGACCAGATCAAACCAGCCGCTTCTATAGTTTGCTTTCGTTCCTTTATATCTTCAATGGGCCAGACATTCCCATTAGAAATATGATGTAACGCAGAAACAACTCCGGTAGCACCGGCTTGTTTAATATCTGCAAGAGAAACCGGATCATTTGGTCCGTACCATCGCCACGTTTTTTCAAGACTTATACTCATACTTATATTCTATGTTTTAAACACCACTGAATGCACTAAAACCACCATCAATTGGGATCACGACACCAGTTACAAATGAGGCTCCTTCACCACACAGCCATAAGGTAGTGCCCACCAAATCTTCAGGCTCCCCAAATTTGCCCATTGGTGTTTGTTCTATTATCGTATGTCCGCGCGGTGTTAAATCTCCATTTTCTGTGGTTAGAAGTGTTCTGTTTTGGTCTGTAAGAAAGAAGCCGGGCGCTAAGGCATTGACACGAATCCCTACTTTTGAAAAGTGTACTGCCAACCATTGCGTGAAATTCGAAACTGCCGCTTTCGCTCCACTATAAGCTGGAATTTTTGTTAATGGCGTAAACGCATTCATCGACGAAATATTCAAAACGCTACAGCCTTCTCTTCCCACCATATCTTTCGCGAAAACCTGTGTTGGGAGCAAGGTTCCTATAAAATTCAAATCAAAAACAAACTTAATGCCATCAGGATCCAAATCAAAAAATGTTTTAAATCCCTCAACACCATTTAAAAGATCATCTTCATGTAAATGCGGGTTAGTTGTTGTCCCCAAGGGATGATTACCGCCGGCACCATTGATTAATATATCACAAGCTCCTAAGCGATCATTGACTTCTTTTTTAGCCAGAACCAAGGATTCTTTCTCTAACACATTGGCTTCAATACCAATAGCCACTCCACCTTCTTTATTAATGGCATCGGCTACATTATTAGCCGCATCAACTTTTAAATCCAAAAGAGCTATTTTATGCCCCTCCTTAGCAAGTGATTTCGCCAAAGTACTACATAATACACCTCCTGCTCCTGTTACAACCACTATTTTGCTCATATTTGTTCTTGTTCTTGAGTTTGGTACTTTTTGTTATATATTCGTGTCCGAACACGGAATCGAATACGACAATTAATTATCGAAATTCAAATGTAAATAAATTTTCCGTGGACGCACACGAAAAATCAATTTATTTTAGAAAATTGTTTAAAAACATATCGCTTTTTCGCAAAATTGATTTTCAGATACTTAAATTTGAACATTGTTAATGGGACCACTAATTCGTTTTAAAAACATATATGATTACTATAAAAGATATTGCCAAGGAGGCCAATGTTTCTGAAGGCACTGTAGACAGAGTGCTCCATAACAGAGGTGGTGTCTCTAAAAAAACAGAGGATAAGATTAAGGGCATTCTAAAAAAGTATAATTTTAAAGCAAATCCCGTAGCACGGGCACTTGCCATGAAAAGCAGGTTCAAAATTTTAACTTTAATACCCAATTTTGACGACAACAATATCTTTTGGAAATCCCCTTATTTAGGAATACTAAAAGCTAGTACAGAAGTTAGTAATTATGGCGTAGAGGTCGATACTTATTTATTTGATCAGTTTGACGCTAACTCCTATTTATCTCAATTTAAAGCTTTGTTAAAATCGAAACCAACTGCCGTTGTTATAGTTCCAACGTTTATCAAAGAAACACAACAAATTGTTGATCAATTAGAACAATTAAATATCCCCTACTCTTTCTTCAATATAGATCTAGATGGTTTTGATAACATCTGCTTTGTTGGACAAGATTCGTATATGGGTGGCTATGTTGCCGGTAAATTAATGCATCTGAGTTTAGGGAGTCAGTTCTCCTTTTTAATCGTTCAAACCAGGCTGGATATTACCAATTACCATGCTATTTCTAAAAGAATAGAAGGCTTCAATGACTATTTTATAAAGAATAAGTTGGAAAACAATACCATGACATTGAATGTTGATAATCTCAATGATCTGGATGAGACCAAACATAAACTAAATTCTTTTTTAGAAAAGCATAATAGTATTAGAGGCATCTTTGTACCTTCAAGTAGAATTGCAGCTATTGCAAAATCAATTAATGAGGAAACGTTAAAAAATCTTCATCTTATTGGGTTTGACAATACCCGACAAAATATGTTATGCCTTGAAGGTGGCATTGTTTCTTTTTTAATTTCTCAAAAACCCTTTGAACAGGGCTATAAGTCTATTCTATTAATGAGTGATTTTTTAATTATGAATAAAAAACCTGCGGACAAAATCTATTCTCCAATAGATATTCTTACTAAGGAAAATGCAAAATACAACGAACGCAATGAAATGGAGTTTCAGATTGAAGAGAACAATATCTCATAAAAATTAAAAAATATTAATTTAACTTTAATTACCATTATTTTTGAGTTAAATCAACCATACTTCAAAGACTTATTTTGTGAATAGATACCTAAATATCTCTATTAAAGCCGCCATTGATGCAGGGAAAGAAATTCTAAAAATTTACGGAAACGAATTTAGAGTTTTTGAAAAAGACGATAAATCTCCATTAACCGAAGCCGATATCGCTGCCAGTAATATTATTAACACCTATTTAGAACCTACAAAAATCCCCATTATTGGTGAAGAAATTAAGAATATGCCATTTTCTGAGCGAAAAACATGGAAAACCTGCTGGATCGTTGACCCTTTGGACGGAACCAAAGAGTTTATTAAGAGAAATGGTGAATTCACCGTTAATATTGCTATGGTAGAAAATGGAATTCCGGTTCTTGGAGTTATATTTGTTCCCGTAACCAGAGCATTATATTATGCTGATGTTACAAAAGGCAAAGCCTATAAGACGCAACTGGATCATAATCTGAAATCCAGCCTGAACTTTTTTGCAGAAAAGGATCGTATTCTACCCACTCCAAAAACCGAACATTTAATTAGAGTTGTTGGCAGTAGATCACATATGAATACCGATACCTTGAATTTTATTGAAACACAAAAAAACAACTATAAAAAAGTAGATATCGTTTCAAAAGGAAGTTCATTAAAGTTTTGTCTCATGGCTGAAGGTAAAGCTGATATTTATCCGAGGTTTGCCCCGACAATGGAATGGGATACCGCCGCCGGACATGCTATTTGTAAGGCTGTTGGCCTATCGGTCATTTCAAAGGACACCAATGAAGAACTGTTATACAACAAGAGTAACTTATTAAATAGTTATTTCGTAGTTAGAAAATAATGGCCGATAAATCGCGTAAACGCCATATTGCAAAAGCAATTACCTGGAGATTCATTGGCACTCTCGATACCATCTTATTATCCTGGATTATCTCCGGTAATTTATATTTGGGATTTAAGATTGGCATATTCGAAGTGATTACCAAAATGGTTTTGTATTATATTCATGAACGCATTTGGTATCGCTTAAATATACATAACAGCAATAGAAGACATATCTTAAAAACCTTTAGCTGGAGATTGATTGGGAGTTTAGATACCTTTATATTAGCTTGGTTAATTTTGAGCAACCCTGTTGCAGGAATGAAAATTAGTATTGCTGAGGTCGTTACAAAAATGATCTTATATTATGGTCATGAACGAATATGGTACTTATTTGACTTTGGTCTGGAAAAAAATAGTAGACGGAAAAAATGAAAGATAACACAACACCGCAGAAATATAAAGTCACCTGTGAAGAAAGAAGGCAATCTAACGGTCATAATTCTTTTTTGATTTTTTTTACAGGTCTGTCGGGATCAGGGAAATCGACGATTGCCTGTGCTTTGGAAAAAAAACTATTTGATACCGGTGTTAAAACCTATGTGCTTGATGGTGATAATATCCGTAGAGGAATGAATAAAAAACTAGGATTTTCGCCAGAAGATCGTTCGGAAAACAATCGTCGCGTAGGCGAGATTTCAAAACTATTTATAGATGCGGGTATTGTGGTATTAGCAGCGTTTGTATCACCCTATAGAAAGGACAGAGACTTTATTAAACAAAGGGTGAAACCAGAGAATTACATCGAAGTATTTATGAATACCAGTCTTGAAGAATGCGAAAGAAGAGACGTCAAAGGGCTATATAAAATGGCGCGTAAAGGCGAAATAAAAAACATGACCGGGATTTCTGCACCATATGAAAAACCATTACATCCTGATATCGAGATAGGGCAACAACGTTCTGTAAATGAATCTGTTGACATCATCTATAATTATATCAAAGAAAAGTTGCTGTTAAAAAAATGAACCCTGTCCAAATAAAAATAAACTAAAACCATGACATTAGAAATTTGCGCTTGTAATTATAAATCTGCCTATAATGCTCAAATAGCCGGAGCGGACCGTATTGAACTTTGTAGTGAATTGGCCATTGGAGGTATTACACCATCCTATGGCTTGGTGAAACAAATTCTAAACACGCTAAATATTCCTGTATTTATATTAATTAGACCGCGAAGTGGAAATTTCACTTACTCTGAGGATGAATTTAGCATTATGAAACATAATATTGAACGCTTTAAAAAAATGGGGTGCTCGGGTATTGTTTCAGGCGTTTTGAATAAGGACAATACTATAGACATGGAGAAAACGAAAGAACTTATTGAACTTGCCAAACCCCTACCCTTTACATTTCACAGAGCATTTGATTGGACTCCCGACCCCATTAAAGCTATAGAGCAATTGATCGAAATTGGTGCCAATAGGGTTTTAACCTCCGGACAAGGGGCAAAAGGCGAAGAAAACTTGAATACATTGGTTGCATTAAAAAACAAGGCTGCTCATAGCATCATCATTATGGCTTGTGGTGGTGTAAACGCTACAAATGCACATACCTTTAAAGCACATGGTTTTGAAGAAATTCATGCGTCAGCATCCATAATAAACCGTATTAATGAAGCGCCAACTGTAAAAATGAACAGTGCTAAACATTTTAAGGAAACTATCGAGGTGTTTTCCGATGTCAATGAAATAAAAAAAATTCTAGAGACTATCGGTACTTGATGTTTGCGTTAAACTGTCAATTCTTAATCCCCTTAAGCATTCTGTCTTTTTTTTGAATGTCCTGTTTTAATTTAATTTCAGAAACCCCATGACGATGCATTAGTCGAATCATATCATTGCCAAGATATTCATTAATTTCAAAAAAGATCGCTCCTGTTTTTTCCAAGTGTTTTTCAGAAAACGACATAATAGCTTCATAAAACTGCAAGGGATTCTCGTTTTTTACAAACAGTGCTAAATGTGGCTCATTGTTTAAAACATTAGCTTTCATTAATACCTTTTCTTGCTCACGTACATAGGGAGGATTAGATACTATAATATCGAATTTATGCCCTCCAAAAACCAGCGGATCCAGATTCAAAATATCATGATTTAAAAATTCGATATGAACATTATTCATTGCGGCATTCTGCCTAGCCACTTGCAATGCATCTTTACTAACATCTAAAGCATATACTTTAGCATTCTGCAGATGTTTTGCTAAGGAAATGGCTATACAACCACTTCCAGTACCAATATCTAAAATTCTGAACTCAGAATTCTGTATTTTGAACTCAGAAATTATCCATGCTACCAGTTCTTCAGTTTCAGGTCTTGGTATTAAAACATTGTCATCTACATAAAATGGTAGCCCATAAAACTCGGTATTACGAATGATATACTGCACAGGCCTCTCTTGCTTTAATTCTTGCAGTGCCTTTAATATGAGATCTTGGTTCTCTATAACGTAATTAGGTTCTATGGCCAATTTTATTCTGGACACAGCATGAAAATGTTCCGACAACATGAAAAAGAAACTATCAATTTCATTCTTCTCGTAAATAGCACCTAGTTCCTCTTGAAATAGCTGTTGTATTCTTTTTAATTTCAAACCTATATTGTTATAATTTCAGCAAGCAAAAATAGTGAATCGAAAATCATAAATCCTTCAGCATCCATACCCCGCAAGAATAATGCCCTGTGTTTCCCAGGGCTTTCTTTAAATGCTTAAAGCCTGATTTTTCATATATACGAATTGCAGTCTTAAGCTGTGGCGCCGACTCCAGATAACATTGTTTATATCCTAGGTTTTTAGCGGCTTCCATACAAGTATCAAACATAAGTTTTCCAAAACCCTGACCTCTAACCTTTGGAGAAAAATACATTTTTTGAATCTCACAAACATCAGCTTCAAAATCCTTTAATGGCTTTATACCACCACCTCCTAGAACAATTCCATCCGCCTCTATTACGAAGTAAACTTCATTCTTCTGTTGGTAAGATTCAAACATTCTTGGCGTCTCCTCATCACTATAAGCCGTACCTTCTAACGGAATTTTGAACTCATGAAAACAATCTCGAATAATATGCTCGATTTGTGCATTATCTTCAGGTCTAATTTCTCGAATAACTATAGTATCTTTACGCATTAAAAAAGATATTTTTATGTATGGTGAAGATACATCAAATCTAAAATGTTTGAAATGAAACGACTGATAATATTATCAACAATATGCGTAATGTTTAACAGCTGTTCTGTTAGAGAAAAACCCGAATTTATAAATATTGAAAATATTCAGGTTGTAAAATCCACTTCAAAATATATAACCCTAACTGCTGATGCTCTTTTTATAAATCCAAACGATATTGGTGGCAAGCTAAAAACCGATGGTATTAATGTGGTTATAAACGATCGTCAATTAGCATCGGTTTCAACACAAAGCTTTGAAGTCCCTGCTAAACAGGAATTTTCGATTCCGCTTAAAGTAGATATTCCTACCGACAGTATTTTTAGCAATAAAAACCTTGGAGGCTTAATTGGTAGCTTATTTAGTAAAAGAATTAAAGTTCAATATCAAGGCGATATTATCTATCAGGTTTTTGGTTTTTCATATGCCTATAAGGTTGACCTAACAGAACAGATAAAAATTAAATTATAATTATTGACGGATCAAAACAGATATATAAGACGATGTATTGAAATAGCCAAAAATGGTTTGGGAAATACTAGCCCAAACCCCATGGTTGGATGTGTTATTGTACATAATAACATGATCATTGGTGAAGGTTATACAAGTCCTTACGGTGGTAATCATGCCGAAGTAAATGCCATAAACTCTGTAACGAACAAAGCGCTACTTAAAGAGGCCTCTCTTTACGTGACTTTAGAACCCTGTTCTCATTTCGGAAAAACACCACCTTGTAGTGACCTTATTATAAGACATCAAATTCCCAATGTTATTATTGGCTGCATAGACGATAATGAAAAAGTAGCCGGAAAGGGTATTGAAAAGCTTAGACGTTCCGGTTGTAAGGTTGTTGTTGGTGTTTTTTTAGAAGATGAATGCAAAAATCATCATAAACGCTTTTTTACATTTCATAATAAAAAACGCCCTTATATAATTTTAAAATGGGCCGAAACTGTAGACGGTTTTATTGCTCCAAAATCCAGAAAAAAACAAGAACCCGTTTGGATAAGTAATCAAATCTCGAGGCAATTGACGCACAAGTGGCGTGCTGAAGAACACGCTATTCTAGTTGGCTTTAATACTGTTGCCCATGACAACCCGTCACTTACTACACGAGATTGGCTAGGGTCTAATCCTGTTAGAGTTGTTATCGATAAAAATGCATTATTATCAAAAAATTATCGCATTTTCAACAAGGATGCGAAGACTATAAGAATTACAAACAAAGACATCAATTTTTCCGAACATGTTGGCCAACAAATATGCGATATCCTCTATACGCAACATATTACATCGATTATTATTGAGGGCGGACTAAAAACTTTACAAACCTTTATAGATGAAAATCTCTGGGATGAAGCCAGAATATTTAAAGGAACGAACCATTTTAAAAGCGGTGTGATGGCCCCCGTCATTTCGGGCACATTAATCACAGAAAAACAAATAGGGACAGACACATTTAAACAATACAGAAATGATTAAAACCATTATTTTCGATTTTGGCAATGTCTTCATCAATTTGGATATAAAACGTGCAACACAGGATGCTCTGGCTCATTTTAAAATATCTTCTTTTTCTGAAGAGATGATCGCTTTTAATAATTTATATGAAATGGGTTTAGTATCTACCCACGAGTTTTTAGAGTTTTATACTGAAAATTTCGATGAGCTTTCACAGGAAAGCATCGTTGATATTTGGAATTCAATGCTGAAAGATTTCCCAAAATACCGGTTGGATTTTTTAAATGAACTTAAGAGCTCCTCAAATTACAAACTTATCCTTTTAAGTAATACCAACGCACTTCATATCAATTGGATTAAAAAGAACATTCCATTTTATGAAACGTTTAAAAATGACTTTGATGCATTCTATTTGTCTCATGAGATTGGTTTAAGAAAACCGAACAGGAATATCTTTGAATTTGTTTTGAATAAAAATGATCTGAACGCTACAGAATGTCTTTTTATTGATGATGTAAAAGAAAATACCCAATCCGCAAACCAACTCGGTATTCATACCTGGCATATAAACCCGGAAAGCCAAGATGTGGTAAACCTATTTGAAATTAAAAGCGATCTATTTTAAGCTTTTGGAAGATAAAGACACATACAAAACTATAGAAACAAAAACGGAAGCGGTTTTATTTAAAGATAAAAACAGTAAATTTTTCGGATATGCTTTTCCCGTTTTAAAAGAGACCGATGTAAAAGCACATCTGGAGACTTTGAAAAAGGAGCATCATGCGGCAAGGCATTGGTGTTATGCCTATCGGTTAGGGGTTCAAAATGCTGTTTATCGTGCAAATGACGATGGCGAACCCAACAATTCGGCCGGGATGCCTATTTACGGTCAAATACAATCCTTTGATGTTACCAATGTTTTAATTGTTATAGTGCGTTATTTTGGAGGTGTAAAATTAGGGGTTGGCGGACTAATTAATGCTTATAAGACTGCTGCTCAATGGGCACTAGAACAGGCTAATATTATAGAGAAAACAATTAATATAGAATACCTCCTAACCTTTGATTATAAAAACATGAATAAGGTCATGCGTATCATTAAGGAAAAAAAACTAATCCTTATAAATCAAAAATTAGAAATGGATTGTGCTATGACCATTGCCGTTAGACAAAAGGAAGCCAGTTCTGTTTTTGAGATTTTCGATCGCCTTTTTGAAATCAGGATTAAAAAAATATAGATTACACTTTTAAAGCCTCCAAAATATAATTTGGAGGTCTTACCGGTTTATTAGATGTCATGTCCATAAACACCAAAGTGGTTTCGGCCGTTGTTAAAATTTCTCCTTTTTCATTGGAAATTTCATACTCAAATTCAATTTTAGCCGATGGTGTCTTTTTCAGTTGAGTTTTTACATTAATTACATCATCATAACATGCTGATTTTTTATAGTTTATACTCAAAGAAATTACGGGTAACATTATGCCGCTTTCTTCCATATGCTTATATGAAATTCCTAATTTTCTGAGCCATTCAATTCGCCCCATTTCAAGATATAATGGGTAATTGCCATGATATACAATCCCCATTTGATCGGTTTCACCATATCTCACTCTTATTTGTATTTCGTCGAATTTCATAGGGATAATTAAATATTTTTTTGTAGTTTCGGCTAGAGCTTAAACATGAGGAAAAATTTCTTAAAATTCAATAGTAAATCATTTTTTTTTTAAGAATTTTGTTCACATATTTGCCAAAGGATAAGGGGGAATACAAAGGTTTCAATTTCTCGTTCATAATTAACTAACAAACAAACCATAGAATTAAAAATGAGTGTAACTGCGCAATCGGTATGGAATAATTGTCTAGAATTCATAAAGGATAATATTCAACCGCAAGCTTATAAAACTTGGTTCGAACCGATTATTGCAGTTAAACTTACAGACAATGCTTTGAGCATACAGGTGCCGAGTAAGTTCTTTTATGAATGGCTTGAAGAACATTATGTAAAAATCCTTAAAGTATCCTTAACAAAAGAGTTGGGTGAAAAAGCTAAACTGGTTTACATTATTAAAATGGAAAACACTTATGGCAACAAACAACCTTTTACTGAAAAGATCCCGAGTGCTAATCGAAGTGCAGTAAAATCGCAGGAAGTCGATATTCCCTTAAATAACAAAAGCCCGGAGTTACGTAACCCGTTTGTTATTCCCGGTATTCGAAATGTAAAAATTGAGTCACAACTTAATCCGAATTACAGTTTTGAAAACTTTTTGGAGGGAGATTCGAATCGCTTAGCACGAAGTGCAGGTTTAGCCGTTGCTGCAAAACCGGGAGGCACATCATTTAATCCTTTGTTGGTTTTTGGCGGTGTTGGCTTAGGCAAAACGCACTTAGCTCATGCTATTGGTGTTGATATTAAGGATAAATACCCGGAAAAAACAGTTCTTTATATTTCGGCTGAAAAATTCACACAACAGTATATTGATTCTGTTAAGAAAAACAATAGAAATGATTTTATACATTTCTATCAGATCATTGATGTATTAATTATTGATGATGTACAATTTCTTTCCGGTAAAACAGGTACTCAAGATGTTTTCTTTCACATATTTAACCATTTACACCAAAACGGCAAACAGGTTATTTTAACAAGTGATAAGGCTCCGGTTGACATGCAGGACATTGAACAACGTTTATTATCTCGTTTTAAATGGGGTCTTTCGGCAGAATTGCAGAATCCGGATTTCGAAACGCGTATTTCAATACTTAAAAGTAAACTATATCGTGATGGTGTTGAAATGCCGGATGATATTATTGAGTACGTAGCAAAGAATATAAAAACCAACGTCAGAGAACTTGAAGGCGCGATCATTTCATTAATAGCGCAGTCGTCATTCAACAAGAAGGAAATCAATATTGATTTGGCAAGGGTTATTGTTGAGAAGTTTGTCAAGAATACGAAACGTGAAGTATCTATAGATTATATTCAGAAAATTGTTTCAGATTATTTTCAGATGGATGTAGACACCTTGCAATCTAAAACACGTAAACGACATATTGTACAAGCCAGACAATTGGCCATGTTCTTTGCAAAAAAATTCACCAAAGCGTCATTGGCTAGTATAGGTTCGCAAATAGGACAACGTGACCACGCTACGGTATTACATGCCTGTAAAACTGTTGATAATCTTTCGTCAACAGATAAACAGTTCCGGAAATATGTTGAAGATATTACCAAAAAACTTTCTGTTTAAATTCATTTTAAGATGACAAAAATCCTAATGGTATGTCTGGGCAATATATGCCGTTCACCATTAGCGGAGGGCATCCTGAAATCTAAGCTCCCCATACCTAATTTCATGATAGATTCTGCCGGCACTGCCAACTACCATACTGGAGATTCTCCCGATAGACGGTCTATCGCTGTAGCTAAAAAATACGGTTTAGACATTTCCCATCTCAGAGGCCGGCAATTTAGTGTTAGGGATTTTGATGCTTTCGATATCATTTATGTCATGGATGAATCCAACTATAATGATGTTGTAGCTCTAGCAAGAAACAATGCGGATTCAGCTAAAGTGAAATTCATTTTGAATGAAGTATACCCAAATCAAAATTACAATGTGCCCGATCCCTATTATGGTGGCAATGACGGGTTTGAAAATGTCTATAAAATGCTGGACGAAGCTTGCTCAATAATTGCCGATACCCTCAACTAATTGCTTTTTAATACTATTATTTAGTATTTTTAACCTTCTTAATACATAGTATGAATTCATCCATAGGAAAATTATATCTTATCCCAACTACTTTAGGAGACAACGAGCCTTTAGAGGTATTACCAATGTCTGTAAAAAAGGTTATCGAACTAACCAATACATACATTGTAGAAAACGAAAAGACGGCTAGACGGTTTATAAAAAAAATTAGTTCAGGAAAATCACAGGCCTCTCTTGAAATATTTCACCTCAATAAATTTACGGATGCCAGTGAGCTCCCTGAATATTTAGAACCCTGCTTAAAAGGTATTAATGTTGGGCTTTTATCTGAAGCCGGTTGCCCCGGTGTTGCAGATCCAGGAGCCGATATTGTGAAATTGGCGCACCAAAAAAACATTAAAGTGACTCCTTTGGTAGGGCCGTCCTCAATTTTAATGGCCATGATGAGCTCTGGAATGAATGGTCAGAGTTTTTCATTTAATGGCTACTTACCAATCGATAAGGGAGAAAGGAAAAAGGAGATCAAACGTTTAGAGCGTTTATCCTTTGAGCAAAATCAATCTCAAATATTTATTGAAACGCCATATCGGAATAATAAAATGATTGAAGACTTAAGTCAGATTCTTGAAAAATATACAGATATATGTGTGGCCTGTGACATCACACTGCCTTCTGAGTTTATTAAAACCCAATCTGCCATAGCCTGGAAAAAAAATAAGGTAGATCTACATAAGAGACCTACCATATTTATAATTCACAAAAGCTAAGCTCAACTTTTATTTTAGATGGCCTTAGCTTTCTTATTAGGTTTTACGAAAGAGGTATCGTAACCAGAAAAACGTTTCATATAATATTGCACGGTAGTTCCAAAACCATCGGCAAAATTATCTATACCATAACTTCTCAAATATTTTTTCACACTGCCCGGCCCAGCCAAATGCGCAGCAGCCAAAATACCAGATTCAGTAACAATGGTTCCGTTAATTCTTTTACCAACAAAGTTTTTAATATCTCTACGTAAAATCCATTTATTACGTTCTGCATTAGCAATAAATGCTCTTTCCTGCAACGCAGGACTCTTTAAAAACTTAACAGGATTATTAATCCCAATCATTTTTAACGTTTCTTCGCCAAATTGATATTTCCCTAAATAACCGAATGTATTTACAGAAAAATAATCGCCTCCGGATTCTTTAAAAGCTAATGCTTCTTTAAAACCAACAAATGATTTTCCCAAATAGGGAGAAAAAGATGTACTTGCATCATTTAATGCCTTGATATCATCCTTAATATCAGCATCAAGACTTACCGTATAGTTTAACTCTAAGCCTTTTGTCGAGTACTTACTCAAATCTATCGTTTCATTAGATGAAAACGACACATACAATAGAAAACATATTGTAAGTGATAGTGTAACGTAACTTGCAATATTCTTTATCATAATCTTTAAATTTCTTCAGTACATTCACATCGTAACTGTACTTGAAAATTTGAGCGTGCAAAATTAGGCTTTTTTTTAATTAATTCAAAATTACTCGTTTATATGTCTCCTTTAGTAGTAGAATAGATGAAATACACAGCTTTTTCCACGATATTCTAACGTAGGAAATGGTATTTTTATTACGTTAAAAACATCAAAAACGGACTTCAAAAAACGAGAATTTGTCCTAATTCTATTCAAATTTACGTCAAAACTTAAAAAATATTGTCGTTTTCTCTCTTTAGTTGTTAACAACTGATTGTCAACATCTCCAACAGCCGTTAGCATCCCTTCACCACTATAGCCTATAGCAATATTCAACCATTTAGGAATATTACTTTCTTTAAAAAATGAATGTAAATTAGCACTCAGCCAATACGTTTGTCCATTATAGTCTTTTAAAACTTGTTCTAAAAATCCTTTTCCCAATTTATCAGGTCTCTCCTTAGCGTATTGGGTTTGATGAAAAGAAAATTTAAGGGCAATACGCTGCTCTTTCCATAATAGTTCCTGGCCAACATATAAACCAGTACCCGAAGCATTTGCGATAATATCTCCCCAGGAGAAGCCCCATTCTTCCGAATAGCCGTCCATTATTTCAACAGCTGTTAGAAAACCAAACCCCAAAGTAGCACCATAGATCAATTGGTCTTTTTTGCTAACCCCACTCCAATTAAGTGCTTGTGATGCAAATCGTCCTGTTTGATACGCGCTAAATGCATGACCAACTTTGTCCATTTGCAGCCATTCATCATTATCGTTTACCGTATGAAACTTAGAACGCTCAAAATCAGAATACCAAAGTTGATTTAATCCTACCAAGCCAACTGTTGCAAGAGAAACTTCAGTAATAATGAGTGTATTCCGTCTGGATTTGTTTAAGGTATCACTGGGCTTTAAAAAAGAATCTAGTTTAGATTGGGAATGAGAAAGTGATGTCAATAAAGCAAAAAGAATAATGTATTTATTGGACCCCTTCAAAACCTATTGCCTTATTCCCTGCTGAGAAAGATATCGATGGTATTCTCTTGCATACTGGTTATGCTGGGCTAACGATTTGGAAAATTTATGATATCCGGGTTTTTTAGCATCAACCACAAAGAAAAAATAAGAATGCTTTTCATAGTTTAAAACGGCGTCTATTGCAGAAATATCTGGCATTACAATTAATCCAGGTGGTAACCCTTGGTTTTTATAAGTGTTATAAGGCGAAACTATTTCCTTATGTACATTAAGCACTCTTTTAATGATCTTGTCCTTATATTCTGGTAGCTTGTATGCCGCAAACTTTAGCGTAGGATCTGCATCTAAAGTCCATTTGTGTTTTAATCTATTCATATAAACACCTGCGATTCTTGGCTGTTCTGCTTTTTGTTTAGATTCCTCCTGCACTATGGATGCTAAAGCGATTACTTGATTAGGACTGAGGTTTGCTTTTCTAGCCTTTTCTAATCTTGTGTCATTCCAAAAACGATGATATTCGTTAAGCATTCTGTCCCGAAATCCTTCAGCCGAAGTATTCCAGAAAAACTCGTAACTATTGGGAATAAACATCCCCAATATTGTCGCTTCATTAAATCCATTCTTCTCTCTAAACGCCATATCTTTAAAAGCTGCCAACAACGCTACACTATCGGCCTCTATCTGCTTCGAAATTCTTCCGGATAATAACTCTAGAGAATTTTGATTATTAAAAGACACTTTAACCGGTATATTATGACTTCTAATAGAATTTATAATATCATTATTACTCATCCCTTTTTTAATCACAAACCGGCCAGCTTTAACATGATTAACATATTTTTTTTGTTCAGCCAAAGCATCAAACTTTTCAATGTCCAGCAATAGCGGTTCAAGTTGGGCTCTGACCTCATTGTAATCGTCTGTAGACTTTACATAAATATATGCACAGTCATTATTAAAAGCCGTATTAGGGTTAAACATAGCACTATACACAAAGTAAGCAAAGTATGCTGCCACACCTAAACCAATAAACACAATAGCCAGAAGTATCTTTTTTATATACATTTAATTATTAATAAGCTGAAATAAATATTCATTTTTATAAACACCGTTAACATGGTTCCAATCTTTTTTAAGCCCTACCTGTTCAAATCCGAAATTGCTAAATAATTTAATACTTGCTGAATTATCTTCAGATATATTACAGTACAACTGATGCAGTCCTAAATGTGTAAAACTGTAATCTATAAGCAATTTCAAAGATTCAGTTCCATACCCCTTTTCTCTGTCATCAGGTTCTTTTACTAATATTCCTATACCAGCTCTACCGTGCTTAAAATCGAAATCAAAAATATCAATTAAGCCCAAAGATTCATCCTTATAACTCGAAATCACTAACCGTAATTGTTTGACCTCAAAAATATCTTTTTGAGCATGTTCCAAATATTGTTTAATTAAAAATTTAGAATATGGTGTATGGGTATTACTAATTTCCCAAATCGATTCATCATTTTCAATGGCATGAATAAACTCCAAATCTTCAGGTTCTAAAGCTCTCAAATATATGGTTTCACCCTTCAGTGTTATCATATCTCACCGGTATAAACAAATTTAGCCGGACCAATAAGCCACACATTCTTATAGACCCTATCGACAACATCAAAAGACACCTGCAATTCACCCCCTTGTGCATTTAAGGTAATCAGATTATTGCTAGATTCACCCAGAGCGTGCATAGCAATGGCTACAGCGGTGACACCGGTACCACAGGATAAGGTTTCATCTTCTACCCCACGTTCATAAGTTCTAACGGCGAAAGTCGCGTCCGATATTTTTTTAACAAAATTCACGTTACTCCCGGGTTCATTATATGGTGCTCCATATCTAATTTTAGCGCCTTTGGTTTTGATGTCTAATATACTTAGATCATCTTCAAACTGAACATGGTGTGGTGATCCCGTGTTTAAAAAAACATGGCTGTCATGGATTTCAACCAGGTCGACATCTAGCATTTGCAGCTTCACAATACCATTCTCAATCGTAGCATGATGCAATCCATCGATGGCTTCAAATGTAGCTTTATCATCAATTATTCCAAGTTGTTTAGCAAAGGTCACCGCACATCTTCCTCCGTTTCCGCATAGACTTTGACTACCATCTGCATTGAAGTAAATCATTTCAAAATCCGCATTACTGTGGTCTTCTATTAAAATAAGTCCATCTGCGCCTATTCCAAAACGACGGTCACATAAAAACATGATCCGTTCAATATTGTTCTTGTCGAAAGTTTGCTGACGATTATCAATCATCACAAAATCATTTCCAGTACCTTGGTATTTGTAAAAAGTCTGTTGCATAATGAAGCACAAATATATAAATATAATATTGTTTTTTCGATTGTTAAATCAGCCTTAAAATGGGCGTTAAAAATTGTTAAAATTGAATTACAAACTCAATAAATATTTAATTTTAATCGTTGAATAAAAATTAAAACTTAAATGAAGATTATGAAGAAGATTTTATCATTAGTATTGGTTTCGGCATTAGGTGGTATTTTGACCCTCGGTGCTTATAAACTTTTTTTAGAAGAAGAAAAAACGGTAGTTGTTAACGCTCAACCTACTACGCCAACATTTTTACCTACGAGTACTTTTAGTAATACAGCCCTAAAAGCCTATGAAAACTCTGATTTTACAACGGCTGCAGAAAATACGGTTAATGCCGTGGTACATGTTAAAAACACGGCTACTATAAGTGGTCCAACATCTTTTCAAGACTTAATTCACGGAAGAAGTGTTGAACGCAGACAGCAAGTAGGTGCCGGCTCAGGAGTCATAATAGATCCTAGCGGGTACATTATTACAAATAATCATGTTATAAAGGATGCTTATGAATTATCTGTTACATTAAACAATAATAAAACTTATATCGCCAAAGTTATTGGTAAAGATCCGGAATCGGACATTGCCGTGCTAAAAATTGATGCTGAAGAGGATCTACCAGTGGTACACTTTGGAGATTCCGATAATGTAAAAATTGGCGAATGGGTTTTAGCGGTGGGCAACCCATTCAATTTAACATCTACGGTTACTGCGGGTATTATAAGTGCTAAAGCCAGAGACTTATCCGGTGTGAGCTCACAGTCCTTTCTGCAAACCGATGCCGCTGTAAATCCTGGGAATTCGGGAGGAGCTTTGGTAAACACCAGAGGTGAACTTATTGGTATAAACACTGCTATTACCTCGCAAACAGGATCTTATGTTGGCTATTCTTTTGCTGTACCAAGTAATTTGGCCAAAAAAATATTTATGGATATTATCGAATATGGAAATACGCAAAACGGCATACTTGGAGTTTCTATTCTAAATAAAGAAACGGAAGAGGCAACAAAACTTGGTGTAAACGACATTGAAGGCGTATATGTGAGTGAGGTTACTAAAAAATCAGGAGCCGAAAAAGCAGGAATTAAAAGTGGAGATATCATTAAAAAACTAGATCATGTTGAAATTTCGAAATTTGCTGATTTAAGCGGTTATATTAAAACAAAAAGCCCCAATGATGTTGTCAATGTGGAAATATTAAGGAATGATCAACTATTAACCATTCCGGTAACCATTTCAAACAAAGACATCATTGTTATCGAGTTCATGAATATGGAGCTTAAAGATTTATCAAATGCGTTTAAAGAAAAATATGAAATTCCAAATGGGGTGATTATAACTAAGACGAGCAACAAATGGTTATACTCGAAATTAGGAATTTCTGAAAATTATATTATTACCGGAATTAATGATACTAAAATCGAGTCCATTCAAGACATCTCCAAAATAAAAGAAAAATATGGAGATGATATTCTTGAAAATATTGAAAGGTTAGAATACCTTAATAGAAATCTGGAAAAAAAGGAAGTCATTTTCAGATAAAATCACAGAAAAAATCAATCTATAGGCCCACTGAATTTTTAGAAATTCAGTGGGTTTATTTTTTTATCCAAATACGCTACGAAAACGTTTGAAATATAGTATTTTTGCCAAAATTTTAACAACACAACTAAATATTTAAGCAATGAGTTTTAACGAAACTTATGAAAAAGAATTAGCGTTTCAGGCTGATCGTCGCAGAGCAACCGTAGAGTTTATTAAGATCGTAAGTGACCTTTGGTATGACAAGTCTATCGAATTGGTGATTTTCAGAAATCAGTTGATTGATAGAAACGTAAGTCAAATTTTAAACCTGCACGAGTATGCGGGTAAATTTGTTCAAAAACCCATTTCAATTTTTGATTCTGTTGAAATCGCTCAAGCCATTAAAACACTTGACATCCCACCGGCAAAATTGGATATAGGAAAACTTACCTACGAGTTTCATTTGGAAGAAAACAAACATAGTAACGCAACCGCTTTCGTAATTGACAAACTGCAAGACGCTAGCAAAAATGGAGACATCAAACCAAAAGATGTTGTACTATATGGTTTTGGTAGAATTGGTCGTTTGGTTGCTCGTGAACTTATGACGCGTACAGGAAAAGGAAGTCAACTACGCTTAAGAGCTATTGTTACTCGCGGTAATATTGATGAGCAAATACTGGAAAAAAGAGCTGCTTTATTGCGAAATGATTCTGTACATGGTGATTTTCCCGGAACCGTTTCTACAGACTTAAAAAACAAAGCCCTAACAATAAATGGCACAACAGTAAATATTATTTCGGCAACGACGCCGGAAGATATAGATTATACTAAGTATAGTATCAACAATGCTTTAGTTATTGATAATACAGGCGCATTTAGGGATAAAAAAGCATTGAGTAAACATTTGGCTTCAAAGGGTATCGATAAAGTATTACTCACAGCACCGGGAAAAGGTGTTCCAAATATTGTTTATGGTGTGAATCATTTAGAAAATAATCCGGATAAGGTTGATATTTTCTCAGCGGCATCATGTACTACGAATGCGATTACTCCAATTTTAAAAGCTATTGAAGATTCCTTCGGCGTCGTTAGTGGCCATTTGGAAACTATTCACGCCTACACGAACGACCAGAATTTAGTTGATAACTTCCATAAAAAATACCGACGTGGTCGCGCGGCAGGCTTAAACATGGTGATTACAGAAACCGGAGCCGGGAGTGCGGTATCCAAGGCATTACCTAGCTTAGAGGGCAAACTAACATCCAACGCTATTCGCGTCCCTGTTCCTAATGGATCATTAGCTATTTTAAATCTAGAATTGAAAAATCAGACCTCGCTTAATGGTATTAATACTATTCTAAAAAAATATGCGTTAGAAGGTGATTTGGTTGAACAAATAAAATACGAATTAAGCGACGAACTGGTTTCAAGTGATATTGTTGGAAGCTCTGCGCCTTCTATTTATGATAGTAAAGCTACCATTGTTAGAAAAGATGGAAAAAATGCGATTCTATATATTTGGTACGATAACGAATATGGCTACAGTCATCAAGTTATAAGACTAGCAAAATATATTGCTAAAGTAAGACGCTATACCTATTATTAGTAAAACGCGACTAAATTAGCATGCTTTAAAAAGGCTCTTAAAATTTAATTTTTGGACAAAAATCTAAATCTTTTTTTTAAGCGTATATTATTTAGCCTCACTAAAGTGAGGCTTTTTATTAAATATAAGTCCTTTAGTAAACAATATTTTATAAATTCGTAAAACCAAAGACAACCATTTAAAACCAATCATTAGATGAACGCAATAAAACATGCAGTACTATTAACTCTGGCCTCCATACTTTCATTTTCTGCCGTTGGGCAAGTCAAAATTGAAAAAGATAAACGTTCGCGAAATGAAGGTACCATTGATGAGCAATTTGAGTATGTTATACAAAAATCTTATACCTATAGAGGTAACGGTAAAGTGTATAAAAATGTTGAGCGTCATTGGCTTACACAACTTAAGGCACGTACATTGGATTCTTTGAAAGCCGTTCATAAAGACCTTACGGATACACAGGCTATCGTCGATGCTCAGGCTAAAGAAATTACTAGTCTAAAATCTAACCTTAGTAATACACAAAGCAGTTTAGATCAAACCAATATTGAAAAAAACAATATGGCCTTGTTTGGTATGCAAATGAGCAAAACCAATTACAATGTGTTAATGTGGTCTATAATTGCCGGTTTGTTGGCATTACTCATATTCTTTATTTATAAATTTAATAATAGTAATGCTATAACAAGAGACGCCAGGCATGCACTTGCGGAAATTGAGGAAGAATTTGATGAACATCGAAAAACAGCATTAGAACGCGAGCAGAAAGTGAGACGCCAGTTGCAGGACGAGATAAATAAGCAAAAAGGAGTTTAGTTAGCGACAACCAGACATTTTCCGGTTACTGAATTCTTTTCAGAAAATAGCAACTCCAAATATTTAAGGTTTCTATAAATCGCTTCTGAAAATAACAACCATTTGAATTATCTTTGCGGCACATAAAGATTAACAATGCGCATAGATATTATCACCGTTTTACCCGAATTACTTAAAAGCCCATTCGAGGCTTCTATTTTAAAACGCGCTATTGAAGCGGATTTGGTGGAAGTTCATTTCCATAATTTACGTGATTTTACTACAGATAATTATAAGTCCATTGATGACACTCAATTTGGTGGTGGTGCCGGTATGGTTATGATGGTTGAACCTATAGATAAGTGCATTAGTGCCTTAAAAGCTGAACGTGATTATGATGAAGTGATTTATATGACACCCGATGGCGAAACTTTAAAGCAGGGCATTGCCAATCAATTATCATTAAAAGAAAATATTATTATCCTTTGCGGACATTATAAAGGTGTAGATCAACGTGTGCGCGACCATTTTATAACACGTGAAATATCTATTGGAGATTATGTTTTATCGGGTGGTGAATTAGGAGCTGCAGTGCTTTGCGATGCTATAATACGACTGATTCCCGGTGTATTGGGTAATGAAACTTCTGCTCTAACCGATTCGTTTCAAGACAATCTGTTAGCTCCCCCCATTTATACAAAACCAAGAGACTACAAAGGCTGGAAAGTTCCGGAATTATTATTTAATGGAAACTTTCCCGAGATTGAAAAATGGCGTGAAGAACAAGCTTATTTGAGAACCAAAGAACGGCGACCGGATTTATTGGATGAATAATAACGCGTAAAAAGGTATTAGGTGATCAGTTACGCTTTACAATCTCATGTTTTGAGCGAACCATCACCGCAATTGGTAAATTCAGCGTTAAAATTCTCACGTCGTTATATAATCATATCCTCCACGATATTTAGTATGCAATGAACGAAAAGAAACACTATAAAAAACATAACTATTAATTGTGCATTGTTAATTATTAATTATCTTTGCACCCAATTTCGGGTTAACCTCTGGCGAGAATCGTGAATGTTGTTCTGAATTAACTATCAATTAAATATAAAGATATGGAATCTTTAGTAAAATTTGTTCAAGACGAATTTGTAACGAGAAAAGATTTTCCAGAGTTTGCAGCTGGAGATACAATTACAGTGTATTACGAAATTAAAGAGGGAAGCAAAACCCGTACTCAGTTTTTTAGAGGTGTTGTAATACAAAGAAGAGGGTCTGGATCGTCAGAAACTTTTACAATCAGAAAAATGTCAGGATCAATTGGTGTAGAGCGTATCTTCCCTATTAATTTACCGGCATTGCAAAAAATTGAAATCAACAAACGTGGTGCTGTACGCAGAGCACGTATCTACTACTTTAGAGGTCTAACTGGTAAAAAAGCTAGAATTAAAGAACGTAGACATTAGATAGCATTATTCTGCATATGCAGTTTGTTAAAAGCCTTGAGAAATCAAGGCTTTTTTTATTAACAAAAGTTAATAACTGTAGTTTATAACAGGTTAATATCTAATGGCTTAAAAAATTTGTTTTTTCGAATTCTGATTATATATTAGCAGAAGAAATTAATAACAACATCGGTTGGTTTCGTTGTAAAAAGCGAATTTGAGTTAATATTCTGAATAAAGTAACGTTCTTTATATAATTGTTTTTTGAGGTTTTGTTGTACCATGTGTATGCATGTGTGAGCAAGAAACCATGAGACCATAAAAAGTCCCGTATACGAATGTAGATGGCAACTAGTAAGGTTGAAAGCTTAAAAAAGCTGCAAGGATCGAAAGTGAATGTAGTAATGCGAGCAATGCTTAGGACAATCTTGACGTGAAAACGAAGAGCGCGTCCGGTAGCATCAAGAAAAACAATTAACAGAAACATTTTGGTAATAGGTCAATGCATATTGAAAATTACACATCGAAATGTTTCTTATAAATAGTAGTACTTGAATTGAAAAGGGATAATGCAAATTAACCCGATTTAGCAGCAATGCTAATTAGATCACGTCATGCTATTTTAAAAAGCCATATCAAAGGAGATTAAGTTCTGCAGTGATATGGCTTTTGTTATTTTACAATACGCGTGTTCAAAAACTTCAAAATCGCCGAACCTTTCATCAACGATAAAACCTATACCAATCAAGATTACTTAAATAAACGCTTGTCTAGAAAAAAGTATCGTAGCTGCATTTTTAAAAACTGTGATTTAAACGCTAATCCGGTCTTAATTATTAATCTCGAAAACAACTTCCTTAACCTTCCTAAATTTTAAAAAGAAAATGTTTTCCATCTTTTAAATTCTAATCCTATTACTATCGTTTAATTTTAGGTAATCCTTTATGAATTCGATAAAATAGGGCATCATATTTTAAGACCTTAGTAAATCTTTAGATGAGACATTTTACCCTTTAAATTGCTGTTTGAATTTTGTATATTCGCATCGCGAAAATGATATCGCAAGTCGTACTTCAATAATGATAAAATAAAACCATAAAATTTCAAATAGGAATGTCTAAAATTATCTATACTAAAACCGATGAAGCACCAGCTTTAGCTACGCGTTCTTTTTTACCCATTGTTCAGGCTTTTGTCAAATCTTCAGGTATTCAGATAGAAACCAAAGATATTTCTTTAGCAGCTAGAATACTATCTGCATTTCCTGATTTTTTAAATGAAGATCAACGTGTTTCAGATGATTTAGCGTTTTTAGGAGAGTTGGCTAAAAAACCTGAAGCCAACATTATAAAACTGCCAAATATTAGTGCTTCCATACCACAATTAAAGGACGCCATTAAAGAGCTGCAATCTCAGGGCTTTGCGATTCCCGATTATACTGATAAGCCGAATAATGAAGCAGAAGCCGAGATAAAATCAAAATACGATAAAATAAAAGGAAGTGCGGTAAATCCCGTACTTCGCGAAGGCAATAGCGATAGAAGAGCTCCAAAAGCTGTTAAGAACTATGCGAAAAAGAATCCACATACTATGGGGGCATGGTCAAAAGATTCTAAAACGCATGTCGCAACAATGGAAGCTGGTGATTTTGCTCATAATGAAAAATCAATTACACTGGCAGAGGCCACACATGTAAATATAGAACACATTGATGCTCATGGAAAGATTACCGTCTTAAAGAACAACATTAGTCTTTTAAAAGACGAAATTATCGATGCCACAGTAATGAATAAAAAAGCGCTTGTTTCCTTTCTGGACCAGCAAGTAGCTGATGCCAAAGCAAAAGGCATCTTATTCTCTTTGCACATGAAAGGCACTATGATGAAAGTTAGTGATCCCATTATATTTGGTCATGCTGTTAAAGCGTATTATAAAGATGTGTTTGAAAAACATGGTGAAACCATAAAAGAATTAGGCGTTAACGTAAATTCAGGAGTTAGTAATCTTTTAAGTAGAATTAAGGAATTACCGGAAGCCAAACGTAAAGAAATTGAAGATGATATTAATGCTGTTTATCTAAAAGGACCTTCAATGGCGATGGTCAATTCAGATAAAGGCATTACTAATTTACATGTTCCAAGTGATGTTATTATTGATGCTTCAATGCCGGCCATGATTCGTACTTCCGGACAAATGTGGAATGCAGAAGGAAAACTACAGGACACTAAAGCGGTTATTCCTGATAGTAGTTATGCCGGAGTTTATGCGGCAACCATTGATTTTTGTAAAGAGCACGGCGCATTCGATCCAACAACCATGGGAACTGTTCCTAACGTTGGTTTAATGGCGCAAAAAGCCGAAGAGTATGGATCTCATGACAAGACTTTCGAAATCTCTACGAACGGCAAGGTGCGTATTGTTGATGCTTCAGGAAATACACTGATCGAGCATACTGTTGAAACCGGAGATATCTGGAGAATGTGTCAAGTAAAAGATGCCCCTATTCAAGACTGGGTAAAATTAGCCGTAACCCGGGCAAGGGCGTCACAAACACCTGCAGTCTTTTGGCTAGATGCAAATAGATCTCATGATGCAGAGTTGATTAAAAAAGTAAACACCTATTTAAAAGATCACGATACTAATGGCTTAGATCTAAGGATTTTATCGCCTATTGAAGCTACAATATTTACGTGCAAAAGAATCAAAGAAGGACAAGACACGATTTCAGTTTCTGGCAACGTATTGCGTGATTATTTAACAGACCTATTCCCCATTCTTGAAGTTGGAACCAGCGCAAAAATGCTTTCTATTGTACCCTTAATGAATGGTGGTGGATTATTTGAAACCGGTGCGGGCGGTTCTGCTCCAAAACATGTTCAGCAATTACTTGAGGAAAATCATCTACGTTGGGATTCTTTAGGTGAGTTTTTAGCACTGGCCGTTTCATTGGATCACCTTGGGGAGGTCACTAATAACAGTAGTGCTAAAATTTTAGGAGATGCTTTAGACAATGCTACCGAAAAATTATTAGAAAACAAAAAAGGCCCTTCTCGTAAGGCCGGAGAATTAGACAATAGAGGAAGTCATTTTTATCTAGCCTTGTACTGGGCGGAGGAATTGGCAAATCAAAATAAAGACACCAATTTAAAAGAAGAGTTCGCCACAATGGCCAAACACTTAGCTCAAAATGAAACCGCGATTTTAAACGAACTGACAGAAATCCAGGGGAACCCGGTGAGCATTGGAGGATATTACGAACCAAAAGAAGCTTTAATAAACGAAGTCATGAGGCCAAGTAAAACACTTAATAGCATTATTGCATAGCTAAAAAAAATAAAGACCTATTTAAAAGCTCCTTGTTAGGAGCTTTTTTTATATTTTTATAAAAAAAGCTATTACATGAAAAATCCATTAATATGGTTTCTTTCAATATTTTATTTTTTCGCACTCTCAATTAACGCCCAGGAAAGGTTTACTTTAAGCGGTACCATTACTGAAGAAAAAAGTAATGAAACGCTTATTGGTGTCAACATCATATTCCCCGAGCTACAAACCGGGACTACCACTAATGAATATGGGTTCTATTCTATTACCTTACCAAAGGGTAAATATTCTGTAGTATTTAGTTATATAGGCTTCTCCACAAAAGTTGAGACTCTCGAACTCAAAGAAAATGTTGTTAAAAATATGAGTTTAACCGATTCTTTGGAGGAACTAGATGAAATAATTATTACTGAAAACATCGAGAACCTTAGCATAAAGAACCCTCAAATGAGTATCAACAAGTTAACGTCCGCTACTATTAAAGAGATTCCGGTCGTACTTGGTGAAGCCGATATTGTTAAAGCCATTACACTATTACCGGGTGTTACGAGTGTTGGCGAAGGCGCATCCGGATTCAATGTGAGAGGTGGTTCAGCCGATCAAAATTTAATTCTTCTCGATGAAGCAACCATTTATAACTCATCACATTTATTTGGTCTTTTTTCTGTTTTTAACCCCGATGCCATTAAGGACCTTAGGCTGTATAAAGGTGGCATTCCCGCTCGATATGGTGGTCGTGTATCTTCAGTATTAGATATTTATCAAAAAGAAGGCAACAGCAAGGAATTTCATATGAATGGAGGGCTAGGTATTGTGTCTAGCAGATTACTGTTGGAAGGTCCATTAAAGAAAGACAAAGGGTCTTTTCTTTTTGGAGGAAGATCCAGTTATGCTCATCTATTTTTTCCTCTTTTTGATCTTGAAAATGTCGCTTATTTCTATGATTTAAATACCAAACTCAGTTATAAAATAAATGATAAAAACAATGTGTATATTTCCGGATACTTCGGCCGTGATGTCTTCAGAATTGAAGATACTTTTGAAAATACCTATGGAAATTCTGTGCTAAACTTTAGATGGAATCACCTCTTTTCAGATAAACTATTTTCAAACCTATCTTTTATATATTCCGACTATTATTATGATTTAAAGTTGAATTTTGTTGAATTTGACTGGGTGTCCGGAATTCAGAATTTCAACCTCAAATACGATTTCAAACATTATGTAAGCGATAAAGTAAAGCTTCAATATGGATTGAACAGTATTTACTATAAGTTTAATCCCGGAGACATAAAACCTACTGTCGAATCGTCAGGCATTAACCCGTTTAAACTCATCGATAAGTATGCATTCGAAAATGCGATTTATCTCGACATTGAACAAAAGATTACAGATAAATTGGCACTGTCTTATGGTTTAAGGGTTAGCTCTTTTTTGAGATTAGGACAAGAGGAACTTAATGTTTATCATAACAATCAGCCTGTAAGTTTTAATAGTGATTTTCAAATTTATGAAAAGTCGGAACCAATTGGTACCGAAAGCTTTCAGCGGAGTGATGTTATTGCCAGTTTTGCGAATATAGAACCTAGATTTTCGTTGTCATACCAACTTAATTCAAACAGTTCTATAAAAACAAGCTATAATAGAATGAGTCAATATTTGCATTTATTATCCAATACAAGTTCGCCTACTCCGTTGGATGTATGGACACCAAGTGGCAAATTCGTGAAACCGCAGTTATTAGATCAATTTGCTTTAGGATATTTTAACAACTTTAATAAAGATCGATATGCTCTGGAAATTGAAGGCTTCTATAAAACTATAGAAAACAGAATCGACTATATTGATGGAGCCGATTTAATTGCGAACAATGCCATAGAACAAGCTATATTAAATGGACGCGCCAGAGCCTATGGTTTGGAGTTCCTTTTAAGAAAAAACGAAGGTCGATTTAAAGGTTGGTTAGCCTATACATGGTCGAGGTCGGAACAACAAACAAAAGGAAGAACACCAGCAGAATTGGGTATAAACAATGGTAACTGGTATAAAACACCTTTTGATAAAACACACGACATTTCTTTTACCGGAAGCTACCAGCTAAATGCAAAATGGAAATACAATGTTAATTTTTTATTTCAAACCGGGCAACCAGTTACCTTCCCGAATGGACAATACATTTATAACGGCTTAAACATTCCTAACTATAGTGGCAGAAATGAAGATAGGTTACCTACCTATAACAGATTGGATGTTTCACTTACCTATACACCAAAACGAAAAAAGAATAAGAAATTGCAGAACCACTGGGTTTTTGGAATATATAATATTTACAACCGTAAAAATGCAACATCCATTAATTTTGGCCAAAATGAAACAACCGGGAGAAATGAAGCAACACGTTTAGCCATTTTTGGTATAGTCCCATCAATATCTTATAATTTTAAACTTTAAGGCTATGAAAAAACTACTTTACATATGCATACTAAGTCTTTCATTTAATTCTTGCGAAGATGTTATAGAGGTTGAATTAAATACTGCTGAACCGAGGTTAGTCATTGATGCGTCTTTAAATTGGCGCAAAGGTACTTCGGGGCAAATACAACAAATACAATTAACACTCACCGCTCCTTATTTTGATAATAACATCCCCCCGGCCACAGGAGCAATAGTTACAGTTACCGATTCAAATAACAATATATTTAATTTTTCTGAACTAGATAATTCGGGACTATATCAAAACAACACCTTTATACCCGTTATAAATGAAGCATATACTTTAACTATCATCTATAATAATGAAACCTATACAGCTACCGAGTCATTAATTCCAGTACCTTCTATAAATTATGTAGAACAAAAGAATGATGGCGGTTTTTCCGGAGATGAAATAGAAATAAAAGCTTACTATATCGATCCGCAAGGTGTTCAAAATTTTTATTTATTCGAGTTTATTACTACGGATCCAAACACCATTAGCCTTGAGGTTTATGATGACGAATTTACAGATGGAAATGAATTTTTCGGGTTTTATTCAGACGAAAATCTTAGTAGCGGTGATGTGTTGTTAATTAGGAATTCGGGGATCTCAAAACGCACCTTCGAATTCATAAACATTCTCCTTCAACAAACCGATGATGAAGCCGGCGATCCCTTCCAAACGCAACCTACTTCCGTAAGAGGAAACTGTGTTAACCAAACAAACCCTGACAACTATCCGCTTGGCTATTTTAGAGTTTCAGAAATGGATATCTTCACTTATACTATAGAATAATTATTATTTCTTAAGTGATGAAAAAGTTTAATGCTTTACGATGCGTATTCATTCTAAAAACGTTTGACAAAACAAATAGGTTAATCATTAAGGCAAACAAAAAAAAATATTTACTTTTGATACATGAATTTCAAAAAAACTACAGAACAAGATTCTAACTATGATCATCTTGAGAAGATGAGTATCTCAGAATTACTTCAAAGTATAAATAATGAGGACAAAACGGTACCTCTGGCTGTTGAAAAAGCGCTTCCACAAATCGAAAACCTGGTAGAGCAAATTTCGAACAAGCTAAAATCAGGAGGTAGACTCTTTTATATAGGAGCAGGTACCAGTGGTAGATTAGGTGTTTTGGACGCTTCTGAATGCCCCCCAACCTATGGTGTTTCTCACGAGTTGGTTGTGGGTATAATGGCTGGAGGAGATATTGCAATTCGTAAATCTGTAGAACATGCTGAAGATTCAACAACCCAGGGCTGGAAAGATTTAGAAGCTCATAATGTCTCTAATAAAGATGTTGTTGTAGGTATTGCGGCTTCTGGTACCACGCCTTATGTGATTTCGGCGTTAAAAGCTTGTAACAGTCACAATATTATTACCGGATGTATTACCTGTAACAAGAATAGCCCTTTATCCAATGTGTCAAAATATCCTATCGAAGTCGTTGTAGGCCCTGAATTTGTTACCGGAAGTTCAAGAATGAAGGCTGGAACTGCTCAAAAACTTGTCTTAAATATGATTACTACCACGACTATGATCCAACGCGGACATGTAAAAGGGAACAAAATGGTGGATATGCAATTAAGTAATGATAAACTTGTTAATCGCGCGATAAGGATGGTTATGAATGAACTTAATATCGAAGAAGAAGATGCAAAGCCATTGCTAGATAAATATGGTAGTGTTCGACTGGCTGTTAAAAATTATCATAGTGGAAACCAATAAAACGGATAGAAATATTCTGGTTAAAGGCATAAAAATTATGGGGGGCTCTTTGACCTGTATGTTTTTAGGTCCAACACTATTACATATAGCACTTAGTAATAAAGAGAAACCCCTATATATTCCTATATTAATTTTGGCCATCTTAGCTTGCGCTCTAGCACTTTACTTTGCGTTTAAAGGGCTAAATACGATTCTAAACAGCATGTTTAAAAAACAATAGTTTAATCAAAAACGCTTTGCTTTGGTGTGGTGGGATTATATCCAAATTCTGAATCGGCAAAAGGAATATTCAGGCCTTCAAGGATATAATTTATTATCGCATAATGATGTATTGTATGGCTATTGGCTTGTGAAAACAATGCGCCCAAAGTATACGTAATTTCAGTCTTACCAAGACCCAAGTCATCAATTACATTGACGGTATCATTCATACTAAGGTCTACAGTATTTAATTTTTTTATAATAGTATCCAAGTAGTTTTCTGCATTACAACAATTAGATTCAACATCTTTGTTCCTGCTTCTGGCGGTTAAATCAATAGTACCCTCAGTATTTAAGTTAAAAATACAATCGTAAAAATCCAAAATGTGCCTGATATGCCTTCCTATGCTCGAATAATATGGAGCCAAAGTAGCGTTGCATAAGGATTCGTTATCTAAGTTAGCTAATAAAGATTTTGACTTTTGAAGTGTTTTCAAAGTAGATTGAATGATTATATCCATAGAAACTAAATTAACCAAATTAATTGAACCTGAAAATTTTTTTTTCTTAGTCTTTAAACCCACCTAACCTTACATTATAGAGCAAAAAAATATCCCAATTCATATCAAAGAATTGAGATTGAAGCCCTGGCATTTCTGGCAGGCAATCAAGGCAACGGTCAATTTTTGAGTTTGCAAGAGCACAAATTGCGATTGGCTAAAACGCCTTAATCATGCCATTGGTGTGATTCTTAAATTT
>CANLXL010000009.1 GCA_947495125.1 uncultured Flaviramulus sp. | reverse complement strand
GATTATTATAAACGGTAAAAACTCCTGTCCAACTCAATAATTGATATATGACGAATAAAATTCCGAGAAAGATTAATATTATTTTCAGAGGTTTCTTCATAATGTTTTACAACGTGTTTGTGTATGATTTCGTTGCGTGTCTCAGCAACTAATTTAGCAAATACACATCAAATAGAAAATCCACGAGGATTTTCGTAAGTAGGCGAGTACTAGCAATGAATTATACACTGTGTTGGGCACAGTATTTATATTAGTCCGAATATGAACATTAAAATTATTGTCCAAATCAGTCCTTTTTTGAATTTCATTTTTTCATTTTTTATTCGAGTTCCGATTATCAAAGTTGCAATTCCGATTACAGATTTCACAATGGTTTTCCAAATTGGGTAGTCATTTAAGTAAGAGCTAAAATTTGGTTCAATGGTTCTGGTTAAAACATAACAGATTGTAAAAATCCCAACTCCAATTATTAAAATCCCATAGTCTTTTATTTGTTCAGACTTTTCTTGTCTTGAATATTTTATAGTCAGTTGAAAAATTATAATTCCAACCATAGGATTTATAAAAAGCAATGGATTTTGCAACAAATCTGTTCTAGTTGCACCGTAGAAAACTAAATCAGTGATGAATTGATTTGCGATTAATACAGCTGGAATTATTAAAACAACAAGAACAAAAATTCGCGAAAAACGCTCACTATTGATTTTAGAAATCAGCAATGATAAAAAAGTCGTAGTTGATATTAGTGCAATGACAATTTTTAGTAGATAGCTACTGAAAAATTCAAATCCATTCTTTAAATCCCAAACTGCTAAAACTGAAAATAAGAGTGCAATTCCAACTAAAGTCCAGTCTAAAATTTTATTTGAGAATGTTTTTTTCATATTGTGCCCAACGATTGGGCTATGGTTTCGTTGCGGAATCGTCCGCTAGGACATTCCGAGATACTCTAGCCATCATTGCAAGATAGGAATTTCCGTTTAGGAAATTCCGCCGTAATGAATTATAGCCGTTGTTGTAAGCAGTTTTTATTCTTCAAAACGATACATTATATCAGTCCGTAAAATATATTTTTCGCCCAAAGTCAGTTTAGTTCCTTCGTGTTCTAAGTCATGAAAGAAAATCAAACAACTCCCTTTTTTTGGTCGTATTTTTAAATTTCCAAAAGTCGTTTCTCCACCAACAAAATTGTCATTCAAATAAATCATAAACGTGTAGTAACTCGATTCAAATTCATTCCGTATATAACTTTGATCACGATGTTTCTTAAATTCCTGATTTGGCTCGTATTTATAAAATCGGAACATTTCATTTAGTCCAATAGCATTACTTTTTCCAAGTTTAGGATTCACAAACTCTTTTATGTCATTCCAAATATTTTCCGCCAGTTCAAAGTCAGTAAACAATATTCGCTGATTATTTCTTACACTTTCAACTACCTTTTGTCCACTTTCGGTTTGAACCATTGCAGGCTCATATCCAATATTTTCACTTTTGGAAATGAATTCATCACACTTTTCTTGTGTCCAAAAATTTTCAATTTCTGAAATATGGTTTGTGTGTTTAATTAGGTTCATTTTTCGAATTGCTTACAACGGTCTCGTATAACCGTCAGTTACGGGTTAATATGCGTTAATTTTCGATTAAGCAATGACGTTAGTAATTCCGAGTGGATTCGGACGTAGTCGAATCCGCCGTAATTGCGGTAATACTTTGTTGTATGTAGTGTATTTTTATTTTTTAAATTTTTCAAAACTTGAACCTGAATTTCCGTCGGGTGTCATATCGAGATATTTTCCATTAATCCAAAAGAGTCCATTACCGAATTCCTCAAAATCGGTACCCTTTTCATTATAACTATTCCATTCGCTAAACTCTATTTTACAATAACCATCATTACTTCTTTTCCAAGTTCCATTTTGTTTTAGTACTATACTGTCTTCTTTATAAAAGTGTTCGAAGGTTCCATCCTTATTCAACAATAAATAATTTTCGGCACTTGGATTATTTTTGCAAACAAATTTCCCAGAAATCTCTTCAGGACAAGACCTTAAATTCAAACAACTATTCAAGATAAGGCATGAAATAATAAGAGAAGTAGTTTTAATAAATTTCATTTACAATTCTAATTATAGTATTTGAGTAACATTACATACAACAATTAAATAAACACACTGGTGTGTTTATTTTTACTATATATACACTCAAATATACAACAATACTTACAAGTCCAGAGGGTTTTTAATAAAATCAAAACTGTTTTTTGCCACATGTGTATAAATCTCAGTCGTTTTCGTAGAGTTATGCCTTAATAGAAGTTGAATATATCTAATATCAACACCCGATTCCAGTAAGTGTGTTGCGAAACTATGCCTTAACATATGAGATGTAACCCGAATTTTTACTCCCGCTTTGATTGCGGCATTAGAAACTATTTTTCCCACACTACTGACACTATATTTTACCTTAAATTGTCCTTCAAAAAGATACGTCTTTGGTTTGAATTGTTTATAGTATAATGAAATTTAATAGGCATTACACACACCGTTTTGATCGAAGAGATCATTCAGTTCTAATAGTAAGGCCGTTTTACTTTAAATCAAACAAACTATCAACCGCAGGATAACGTTCAACCGTAAACCCTTCCCCATATTCAACACCCACCAGACGTCCAAGGTCTCTGGCTCTATAGATGATACTATCCGTAAAATTCTTACTGGAAATCGGTGTTTCAGGTTCTGTACTGTTGGCGTCATAAAACTGTGTTTTATAAGCCAAAACAGCTTTCATTTTAGTGTCCATAAACCCCGAAACATCAACTACCACGTCAGGTTCTAAGTTTTTCCACTGTATATAATGGTAAATCTGTTGTGGTCGCCATGGGTCTTGCCAGGCTTCAGAATCTTCCGTTTTAGTGTCAACCTTTATTAATCCACTTAAAAAACAAGCATCACTAACCAATTTACTGCCTTTACCATGATCTATATGCCTATCATCTACAGCGTTGCAAATAACAACATCGGGCCTAAACTTACGTATCATCTTTATGAGTTCGATTTGATGAACCTTGTCGTTCACAAAAAAGCCATCAGCAAATTCCATATTGATACGCACAGAAACGCCTAATATGTCAGCCGCATCATCAGATTCTTGATCTCTGGTTTCCGCCGTACCGCGAGTTCCCAATTCTCCTCTGGTTAAATCTATAATACCAACAATTTTACCGTTGGCCACTTCTTTAGCAATGGTAGCACCACAGCCTAATTCTACATCATCAGGATGAGCCCCAATTGCAAGAATATCTAATTTCATCTGTTTATATTTAATTCGCCTATAAGCTCAAAATTAATCATCTTATTTTTTAAAATTGAAATGCTGGTCATTAATCTTATATACATTTCAATGTATCCTTAATGTTATCTGCTAAGTTTTAATATTCGAAAAGCCCCCTGGAGCACTAAAACAAAAACAATTATACCTATAATTAAATCAGGTTTATTCGAGTTTAACCAGGTAACTAAAACTCCCGCAATAATAACCCCAAAATTAATAATTACATCGTTAGACGTAAAAATTAAACTGGCTTTCATATGGGCATCGTCTTTATTTTTAGATTTTTGTAAAACATACAAACACATGGTGTTCGCCATAAGAGCAAACATAGAAACGATGATCATGGTTGAGAAATTGGGTATGATATCAACGCTTAAAAAACGTCTAAGGACCTCCACAAGTCCGACACCGGCCAGTATAATTTGAAAATAACCTGCCATTTTAGCGATTTGTTTTTTTCTGAAAAGTGTAGTTCCTACAGCCATAAGGCTAATGCCATAAACAAAACTATCGGCAAGCATATCCAAACTATCCGCAACCAGCCCCATGGATTTTGAAATAAATCCGGTAATCATCTCTATAACAAAAAACAATAGATTAATGCTCAAAACGATTAAAAGAACCCTCTTTTGATTGGCCTCTACTCCAAAATGTACTTGATCGGTCATAGAAGTACCATTTTTTATGGCGCCTAAGTTAAGTGCTTGAATCGCGTTCTCGATAGTTTCTAATTCTTCCGTATGAAACACAAAAAGCTTACGATTGGGAATATCGAACTCCAGGTTTTTAACTGAAACGATATCAGCTAACTTCAACCGAATTAAATTTTCTTCGGAAGGACAATCCATTTTTGATATTGTAAACTCTGTTTTTTGCATTTGTTTGAGGGCTCGATTCTAATGTCCAAGCTTAAATGTATAAAATATATTGAAAAAACTTAAAAACTCCATATCACTATCACGTTTTCGTTCGCATAATTGGCATCAAAATCCACGAAAAATTCACAAATTTCAAAAAATAGCACAAGTCCCGAAAGCATGACAATAGTCATACTTATTGGCGTATATACATTGTAATTTTAGTCTATAATTCAAGCAAGATACTTTTCTTTTTAAGAAGAATAATGAAATGCCGGAATTAAAATCAATTCATAAGATATGATCTATTTGATGCTCTTTATTTTAATTGTAACCATCGGTCTCTTTGTTTGGGGAAAATTCACTCCGGATATCGTAGCCCTTATATCTATGATAAGTCTGTTTTTAACAGGCATTTTAGACGCTACGGAAACCCTAAGCGGTTTTAGCAATCCCACGGTGATTATGATAGCCGCTTTGTTTATTATCGGTGAAGGCATTGCTCAAACCGGTTGGACTGCCATGGCGGGTAAAAAGTTTGTGGAATGGGCCGGAAAGAGTATCCCTAAATTGTTAGTTATTGTGACCCTTGGCGCCGGAGTTTTATCAGGCTTTGTTAGTAATACCGGGACGGTGGCTACCCTAATGCCGCTTACCATATCTTCAGCCTGGAGTATTGGCACCTTACCTTCAAAAATGCTAATGCCTGTTGCTTTTGGATCTAATACCGGAGGCCTGCTGACCTTAACGGGAACACCTCCCAATATTATAGCCAGCAATGCCTTAATTGATTCCGGGTTCGAAGGATTCTCTTTCTTTGAATTTGCACTTATCGGGCTGCCTCTGTTAATCATAGCGATACTCTATTTTAGATATATTGGTTACAAGCTGCTTCCTAAAAACAAAACCAATAATAAACCCGTAGATATAGAATCGACGTTGCATCATTGGATAGAAGCTTACAAAATTGATAAGGGGTATTATCGCCTGCGTATTCGATTGCTATCCCCTCTAATTGACACAAAAATTGAAGACTGGCAATTTGAAAGGAAATATAAGGTCTCTATAATCAGACTAAAGAGGAATCATCCTAGCGTTTTAAAAGGAATCCACTCTTATAAGGAGTTTCCGGACCCCGGAACGACATTAAGATATCATGATATTCTTACCGTGAAGGGAGATACAGAAGCCATAAATAAACTTATGATAACCTTTAGACTGGGGCTTCTTCCGCTTGAACCTATAACGGATGAGTTAAAACATAATCTCATCAATCAAGAAGTTGGAATGACTGAAGTTATCGTAAATCCCAATTCCATATTGGTTGGCAGAACCTATAAACTAGGCGATTACTTTAAACGATTAGGCATCCAGTTATTAGCGGCTTCCAGAAATAACAAACCTTTACTAGATAAAGAAATTAAGGTCAAAGCCGGAGATGCGTTTTTAATACGTAGTACCTGGGAAAATATCGACAACTTAAAGAAGCAGCATGAAAATCTGGTGATCTGTGGAAGCCCGGAAGGTATGTCCAAAAACGTTGAAAGTTTGAACGGCAAATCATTTATCGCACTGGGCTCATTATTGCTCATGATCATATTTATGGTCTTTAAAATTGTCCCCGGGGCCATTGCAGCATTAATTTCTGCAGGGATCATTTTATTAACGGGTTGTGTCCCTGTTGCCAAAGCTTACAAAGGTATTAGCTGGACCAGTGTGGTTATGATTGCAGCGATGATTCCTATGGGTATTGCATTGCAAAAAACAGGAACCGCTCAGGTTATCGCCAATGGTCTGGTCACCTATTTGGGTAGTATTCATCCCGTATTGTTATTGGGAGGTGTCTTTTTATTGACCACCATATTTAGTCAGGTCATAAATAATTCCGCTACAGCGGTACTCATGGCACCCATAGCTATTTTGGCTGCAGGGACTTTACACTTGTCTCCGGAACCGTTTATGATTGTCGTTGCTATAAGTGCTTCGACAGCATTTTTAACGCCAATAGGCACTACCACCAACGCGATGGTAATGACTTCCGGCGGTTATAAATTCATGAATTACCTAAAAGTAGGAGCGCCACTGCTGCTTTTATTTTTCATTATATCTCTAATACTCGTGCCTGTAATATGGCCATTTTAAATAATAGTATGAATAAGAACCTTAAAACTTAATAACATGAAAGATTCAGCAACATTAACGAACAACCCAAGTTTAGAACCTTACGGTATTACCGACGCTAAAGTGCATTGGAATTTATCTCCTGAAGAACTTCAAAAAATCACAGTTGATAAAGGACTAGGTAAAGAAACAGCCAATGGAACACTGGCTATCAATACCGGAAAATTCACAGGACGTTCGCCTCAAGACCGTTTTCTTGTAAAAGATGATTACACCAAAGATCGCGTATGGTGGGGAAAAACGAACAAACCGGTATCACCCGAAAATTTTGATAAATTAAAGCATGAAATCATTAAATACCTTTCTGGAAAAGAGATCTATGCCAGAGATGGTTATGTTTGTGCAGAACCGGAATTCCGAACTAACATCCGAACCATAACAGAACTGCCCTGGTCCAATATGTTTATCTACAACATGTTTCTAAGACCAAGTGCAAAAGAACTGGAAAACTTTAAAGAAGACTGGTTGATTCTATGTGCACCGGGCTATGTTTGTCCGGATCCTAAAGCCCATGGCATTCGTCAGGGTAATTTTTCAATTATCAATTTTACGCAAAAAATTGCCTTGGTTGGAGGCTCTGCCTATACCGGTGAAATGAAAAAAGGAATTTTCTCTGCGTTGAATATGATACTGCCTGTTGAAAAGAATGTATTGCCCATGCACTGCTCTGCCAATGTGGGTAAAAAAGGGGATACGGCTATATTTTTCGGACTATCCGGAACCGGTAAGACCACCTTATCCGCGGACCCTGACAGAAAACTCATTGGTGACGATGAACACGGATGGACCGCAGATAATACTATTTTTAATTTTGAAGGCGGATGTTACGCCAAAGTCATCGATTTATCTGAAGAGAAAGAACCAGATATTTTTAGAGCGGTTAAACCCGGAGCTTTACTTGAAAACATCATTTTTAAAGAGAATGGAGAACCGGACTACGAGGATAGCAGTATCACCCAAAATACGCGTGTAAGCTACCCCATTTATCACATCGATAATATTCAGGAAACACTATACGCCGACAACCCTAAGAACATTTTCTTTTTAACTTGTGATGCCTTTGGTGTTTTGCCTCCGGTATCTAAATTAACACCCGGTCAGGCTGCCTATCATTTCATCTCAGGATATACGGCTAAAGTAGCAGGAACGGAAGCAGGTATTAACGAACCCGTACCTTCCTTCTCTGCTTGTTTCGGAGAGCCTTTTATGCCACTACACCCTACGGTTTATGGTGAAATGCTAAGCAAAAAAATGCAGGAAGCTGGCGTTAATGTATGGCTTATTAATACAGGCTGGAGCGCCGGACCTTATGGTGTAGGGTCTCGTATAAAATTAAAATATACCAGAGCGATGATCACCGCTATTCTTAACGGTGAATTGGATGGGGTTGACTACGAGCAGAACTTTATTTTCGGTTTATTTATGCCTAAATACTGCCCGGGAGTCCCTTCTGAAATTTTAGACCCTATGAATACCTGGTTACAAAAAGGAGCATACGTCGGTAAGGCCATACAATTGGCACATTCGTTCCATTTGAACTTTGAGAAGTTTGCTCACCAGGCTTCCGAACAAATTATTGAAGGTGGTCCGCTAATTGATGAGCATCATCATTTACACGAACACTTTTAATTGAAGAAGAATTCCTCGACATTATTGTCGAGGTTTCTTTTGGTTTTGTCATTCCCGCGAAAGCGGGAATCTAAATAACATATTTAATGTTATTGGGTTCTTATTTTAACAACAAAAGGAGCTCTTTTCGGGCTCCTTTTAAATGGCGAACTATTTACAATAACTAACCATTGCATATCTAGAGACCATGAAAAAAATAACCTTATTACTATGTTTACTCTTCGTTTTTTGTTCTGGCTATGGGCAATTAACACCTGAAGATAAACTGGGGATTTGGTATGATATTGGAGGGAATCATAAAATTTCTGAAAAATCAAGTATTGATACCTATACACAATTTTGGCTTTATGAGTTTAATGATAACTTCAACTTCTTTCTATTCAAACTTGGGTATCATTATCACTTTTCATCAAAGTTAACAGCAAGCCTTTTTTTAGGCTATTCAGATTTTGATGGTCATTTCGATACCAGTTCATCACATACTTACGAAAACCGAATAACAGAACAACTTACCTTCAAACATAAACTATATAACATCCCTCTAGACCATAGATTAAGAGTAGAGCATCGCTTTTTCAGGAAACCCAATTCGAAACCAAAGGTGGCCAGGCTTCGTTATCGCATCGGGTCAAAATTCAATATAAATCCAATTTTATTTGTGCGTATCCATGACGAACTCTTATTAACCCCCAAGTCAAGTGATACTGCAGAAAACAGATTTTATACAGGTTTAGGTATTAATCTTACCAAATCGAGCAACCTGCAAATCGGTTACATGAATAGAAACACATCCAATAAGAAGAATCTACATCGGATACAAGTTGGGATGTTTTTTAAAACAGATCTTAGGAAAAAGATAAAGACAGCACCATAATATTTCATAAGATCATAGCCCGTATTATTTAACTGAAAACGTCCACGCTATGATACGGGATATTTTATGGCCTTGTCCCATACTGATAGTTTTAATTTGTGTGGCTCCTAACTTTTCTAAAGAGGTATACATCCCCTTTACCAAATCCTTTTTAGAGACTAACGTTGTAAACCAATTACATTGTTCTTTATACAAAGAACTTTCATACAAATAATTATGAAGAAAGGCTTTTTCACCACCTTTATAGCAGAGCTCATGATGTGTTCCCGCAAAATTCCTGATCACCTTATCCCCTGTTCTCTTTAAACCTTTTAATTTCCTGCTGGTAGCTTCTAAGGCTTCAGCTTCCGACTTGTAAAATGGAGGATTACATAGAGATACTGAAAATTGATCTCCCTGGTTCAAAACACCTTTTAATATGTTAGCACTATGCTTTTGATGTCTTAAGGACACGATATCATTCAACACATTCTTATCGATGATCTTTTGCGCATGTTGTAACGATTCTTCATCAATATCTGTACCCACAAAACGCCACTGGTATTCAGCATGCCCCAAAATCGGGTAAATACAGCTCGCTCCGGTGCCAATGTCCAAAACATTAATATCACTAGTAATTCCGGAAGCGCTTAACAAATCGGCAATATGATGGATATAATCTACACGTCCGGGAATCGGCGGACATAAGTTCGTATCTGGAAATTCCCAATATTCAATATCGTAATACGCGAACAACAATGCAGTATTTAAAGCTTTAACGGCCTTAGGGGAAGCAAAGTCTATAGTTTTGGTTTTATATTTATTTTCAAAAACAAAGGGTAGCAGATCCGGATAGATTTTGCATAAAGCATCGATATCATATCCGGATTTATGCTTGTTTCTTGAATGAAAGTTGGTGTTTGCTATGATTTCTAATATTTAATGATGTTCAATTTATTAATTTAATGGCTTCTGCCAATTTATCTTCATTAGGCACTTCTGTTTAAACTTCAACTGTTTTCCAACGCCCTTTTTTAAACCAAATAATGGCCACAACGGCTATTAACACTTCAGCTAAAGTAATCGCCCAAAACACACCTGCAGGTCCAAAATCTAAGGTCAACGCCATGACGTATGCAAAGGGTAATTGCAGCAACCAAAAGCATACAAAGTTAATATACGTCGGGGTTTTGGTATCACCGGCACCATTAAAGGCGTTAATAACCACCATGCCATAACCATAAAAGATATAACCCGCCGCTATAACACGTAAACATAAACTACCGTATTTTACAACATCGGGGGTCGTGTTAAATAATATTATGATCTGTGGTGCAAATACTAAATAAATAACAGAGACAAGGCCCATAAACAAGGCGCTATACTTTCCGGTTTTCCATACCGACTGCTCTGCACGCTCCGGTTTTTGCGCTCCCAAGTTCTGTCCTACCAACGTTGCCGCGGCGTTACTCATCCCCCATGCAGGCATTAATGTAAACATCATAACGCGAATCGCAATGGTATACCCCGCTAGGACTTCACTACCGAACTCGCTCATAATACGCATTAAAAATACCCATGATGAGGTGCCTATTAAAAACTGACCGATACCTCCTAATGACACTTTTACTAAATTCAGCATAATCTTAAAGCGGAATACCAAATCTTTAATACCGATTTTAATTTTGCTGTATCCATAAAACAAGATGGCTAATTGAAACATTACAGCAGTACCACGGCCGATAGTTGTAGCTATCGCAGCGCCTTCCACGCCATAAGCCGGAACAGGTCCAAAACCAAAAATGAATATCGGGTCCAGTATAATGTTAAGTCCGTTTGATAAAATCAAGGTCCACATCGCCACGGATGCGTCCCCCGCACCTCTGAAGATCGCATTGATTAAAAACAGTAACATAATGGTGATATTACCCCCTAAAAGAACCCGGGTATATCCGTAACCTTCAGCAATAAGATCCGGTTCTGCCCCCATTAGGCCAAGGATTTCCTTTGGGTATAATATACCGATCACACTAATTATAGCAGCAACAAAAACACCCAAAAAGATCACTTGTACTGCGGCATTGGAAGCGCCTTTGATATCGGTCTCTCCTACCCGTCTTGCGACTACAGCGGTAGCAGCCATACTCAAACCTATGGCCACAGCATATACCAAAGTGATTACGGATTCTGTGAGACCTATAGTGGCTACGGCATTCACACTTACTTGCGATACGTACATGATATCGACGATGGCAAAGATCGATTCCATGAGCATTTCTAAGATCATAGGAATAGAAAGCATAAAGACAGCACGCCGGATACTACCCGTAGTAAACTCTTGCTCTTTACCGGTTACAGCTATTTTAAAATATTGAATGAATTGTTTAAAAGTAATTTTATTTGATTGCATTTTGAAAAATATAAAATAAAGACTTTGCTAAACACATAATGTCTTTAGCATTTTTTTGTTCGAGAGGATCTCGATACGGAACGGAAGTCGAATTAAACAATCATAAGACGGCAAATATGACAATTTATTTTAAAACTACAAAATGAGCTTAGGGAATTCATGCTTAATCCTATATCTTCGCCAAAAATTTTTGATATGCTAAAAGCCGTTATTTTTGATATGGATGGTGTCATTGTAGACAGTGAACCTTTGCACCATAAGGCCTATCAAAAGATGTTTAAGGAGGTAAATATTGAAGTGTCCGATGCGCTTTATGAATCCTTTACGGGACAAGCGACCTTGCCCATCTGCCAACGTCTATGCGATGTATTTAGTCTTAGTGAGTCACCGGAAACCTTAGTTGCTATAAAGCGAAGGCATTTTAAATATCTGTTTGACAACGACAACAGCTTTCAGCTTATTAACGGGATCCTTGATTTGATAAAAGATTATCATAGTAACGGGCTGACTTTGGTTTTAGCGTCTTCAGCCTCAATGCCTAATATCAATAGAATTTTTACACGTTTTGAGCTCGATCAATATTTTGTTGCAAAACTTAGTGGTGCTGATTTAAAAGCCTCGAAACCTCATCCTGAAATTTTTATAAATGCGGCTCGAGCTTCCGGGTTTAAAAAAGAGGAATGTATCGTCATTGAAGATTCTACCAATGGCATAAAAGCTGCCAATGCGGCTCATATTTTTTGTGTTGCGTTTGATTCTAAGCATTCGAAGAACCAAGATTACAGTACTGCAGATAGGGTAATCTCAGATTTTAGCGCTGTTACATTCAACAAGATTAAAACGTTTTTATAAAGTGCGTTTATTCTTTGTTTGCTTTCTTTATAATCGTTTTCAGTCTTTCTTTTCGTAAAGCCTCTTCAGCTTTCCTTTTGTTCTTTTTTCGAGACATTAATTTCGCATGTTTTGCTTTATTTTTGGTATTTTTCTCTTTACCGGCTTTTGCCATGGTTCTCTGGTTTAAAAACTCAAATTTATGAATTTTCAAATGTAATGGAATTAATTGCCGGACTTCTCTTGACGGTTGCGTTTAAGAAGCTGGTTTTGATTGTATGTTAAAAAATTAGTTATTGAAATATTGCTCCATGAGCTAATAATATCAATTATTAGTATTTGAGCTAATAATTTAAAATATTAGTTTTTAAGCTAATAATTTTGTTTTCTAAGGCAAAAATTTTTACATTTGGTTATATTTTTTTTCAAACTATGACCAGCATTATAACAGGTGACATTATAAATTCTAAAAAAGGCTCTGCAAAACAATGGCTAGACGCTCTTAAAACTATTTTGAATCGGTATGGGAATTCACCATTAGCATGGGAAATATACAGAGGGGATAGTTTTCAATTGGAAGTTCGTCCGGAGGATGCCTTAGAAGCTTGCATTTTAATTAAAGCCGCCATAAAGCAATTCGAAAATATTGATGTCAGGTTAGCTATAGGTATCGGAGAAAAGACATATCAATCTGATAAAATCACAGAATCAAACGGCAGTGCTTTTGTAAATTCCGGTGAATGCTTCGAATCACTAAAAAAAACAACACTGGCTATAAAATCTCCTTCCGAACCATTTAACTTCTCGATAAATATTATGTTAGAACTGGCTCAATTAACTTTAAATAACTGGTCCAGCACTTCCGCAATTCTCGTTAAAACAACTTTAGAGAATCCGGAATTAAATCAAAATCAACTTGCAAAAATTTTAGAAAGAACTCAAGGAAATATCAGTCAAGGCCTTAAACGCGCCGGCTTCGATGAAATTTCAAAGCTCTTACAGTACTACAAAACCCAAATCCAAAATTTATGTTAGCATTATCCATCAAACTACTCTTAGCGCACTTTATAGGAGACTTTTTACTTCAACCCGAAAAATGGGTCAAACACAAAGAGGCACACAAACATAAATCGAAATTTCTATACTGGCACATTTTAGTCCATTTTGCTGCTTTAATTTTAGTCTTACAAGCCGATTTCAGTTATTGGTTGGGCATCCTCATCATTATTATTTCACATTATGGTATTGATCTGATCAAATTACATTTAAGATCTACCTCAAATGCCAGATTATTATTCGCACTAGATCAATTGGCACATATCATCATAATCGCCTTGATCGTTCGTATTTATGAGCCTTATGCATTTCATATAGACACATTGTTTCATTCTAATGTCTTATTATTTGTTACCTGCATTTTGGGCGTAACCGTGGTATCTTCAATAGTTATGAAGACCATTATATCCAAATGGTATTTAAAAGAAGACACTGATGATGCCTCCCTGGAAAACGCCGGTGCTTATATTGGTATGTTGGAACGGCTCTTTGTATTCGCCTTTATCATCACCCAGCATTGGGAGGGTATTGGGTTTTTATTAGCTGCAAAATCGGTTTTTCGTTTTGGTGATTTATCTAAGGCTAAAGATCGTAAACTCACGGAGTATATCCTTATTGGTAGTTTATTGAGTTTTGGGCTGGCTATTTTGTTCGGACTAGCTTATCAATATATTTCAACGTTGCTGTAGCGCTACATTACTTAGCTATTAATATGGCGGTTATTAGGAATTACAGTTTACCTCCTATAATACTTCACATAGCCTCTATAGGACAGAAAGCCTAATAAGGCCACAAACGCAGCGCAGAACCCAATAATACTATAGCTAGCTTCTTGCCCGGATTGGTAGGAATGCAAGCCTGACAGATAGAAGTTAACACCAAAATAGGTAAATACAATAAAGGAAAAACCAACAATTGAGCAAAGGTTAAAAAACCAACGTCCGCGAAGCCCCGGAATAAGTCGCATATGGATGATAAAGGCATAAATCATAATACTAATTAGCGCCCAGGTCTCTTTAGGATCCCATCCCCAATAACGTCCCCAACTTTCATTAGCCCACATACCGCCTAAAAAGTTACCAATGGTCAACATCACCAAACCAACAGTTAAGGCCATTTCGTTTATAATGGTAAGTTCTTTAATATTAAGGAACATTTTTTCTCTATTGTTCTTTGTTGTAAAAACCATAAGTAATAAGGTCACGATGCCCAAAATCATTCCTAATGTAAACGGGCCATAACTTGCCACAATTACCGCGACATGAATCATCAACCAATAACTATCTAATACAGGTTGTAAGTTAGCTATAGCAGGGTCCATCCAGTTCCAATGTGCAATCATCAGGATCATAGAGGTCACAAAAGCCGTTGCTGCAATAGTTAAATCACTTTTTCTTCCAAACACCAATCCAAATAACATGGTTGCCCATGCCACATAAATCATGGACTCATAAGCATCACTCCAGGGCGCATGACCTGAAATATACCAGCGAACAATCAATCCGGCTGTATGTAATATGAACAGACCAAAAATTGCAAACTTAAATACCTTTACAGTCGTATTTATAATTTTACTATGGCTTTTAAAAATCTGAACAACGAGTAAAACAAACATCAGGCAACCTACATACCTATACCAGCTATACAGTTTTTTAAAAATATCATATTTATTATATAGAACCTCAGTATTAACTTTATCGTCACTCAACATCACCTCAGCACCGTACTGATGCTGTGTTTTCTTAAAGGCTGCTAAAAGTTTATCGGCTTCTGAAAAGTCTCCTGTTTGCTTTGCCTGATTGAGTGTAAACAAATAAGCCTTAAATCCGTTTTTTATAAAATTTCCGTAAAGTGAATCTGTAACACCGTGCTTATCATATTTATAATCGTAAGCTGAAATCCATTTGTTATTATCATCATTAGGAATCGGGAATATTTTCAATGACATCCCTTCTAAAGCATTAAACAATAAACTAATACGCTGATCTGCTTCTTTAAACTCTTTTTGAATACCACTAGGTATTTGCGCTTTATAAGCTTCTTCAAGGTATGGAGACAATTTATACTCACCTCTATCTGTTAAGAAATCGGCCAACGCCGCATATTTTTCATCTTTTTCAACCCCAATAATTTTTCGAATTGAATCGGCCTTACCTCTAGCTAAATAAATAATAGGAACATTATACCAAAGTCTTGGACTTTCTTGTATGGATAAAAACACCTGATTCTCGGTAAGTCCCTCATAGGTATCACTTCTACTTAACTTTCGCAACATTTCTGAGGCATACGTGTTAACAGGTTTCATACGGCCATCCAAATCCTGAATCACCAAATGACCAAAAGCATCGGCATGGGCTTTGGGTGTGATATTGGCTTGCAATACGGAATCTATTTGAGCTTTCAAAACCCTGTTATGTTTATGAGCATCAGCCTCAGGTTGCGATTGCGAAAACGCACTCAAACTAAAACATAACAATACCAAAGAAAGCAACTTCGATTTCTTGGCTTTTACTTTTCTAAGGCGATCATTTAAATCTGAAAATCTTGTGTGTTTTGCAAACAATATAGCGAGCATCCCAAAAAACAACGTAAAATACCCTATGTATGTTATTAAAGTTCCCCAATAATCATGGTTAACCGATAGAATTGTTCCTTTTTCATCGGCATCAAAATTTGATTGAAAGAATCGATACCCGCGATGATCCAAAATATTATTCATATATATTTTATAATCAAAATCGCCTTCCTGTTCATCTAAAACGGTAACTTCACTTGAAAATGCTTTAAATCGTCTTTCAGTTCCGGGGTAACGTTCAGCAACAAAATCATTACATTTTATAGAAAACGGCAATTTCAACCGTTTAGCACCGTATTTAAATGCAAAGTCCAATCCTCCAACTTTTATTTGTTTAAACGCCTTATCGCTTCCCTGCCCTCCCAATACACCTACACGTTTGGTTTCGCCATTGGCAGTCACTTTAAATACTAAGCCGTCATAATCGTTCTGTAATATTTGTGATTTCTGAACCACATCAAAAACCCCTTTAACCACCGGTTTAGGAAATACCATTTGCATATTACCAATCTTATACAATGATCTCAACACTAAGGGTTGTAAACTATCTTTTACCAACTTCCCTTGTGCTTGTGTGGCCATGGTCATGTATTCCCCTTCAAAAGGAGATTGAATGGTCAACGCATTATTGGAATAGGTGATATTTATAGCGCCACTGGTAGGTTTATTTAATGCAATTAATATATTATGAACATTGGCCACTTCTCCCACTTTTAAAAAGTGATTATGGGCGCCACCGGCACCGGCTTCTACAAGCTTTAAATATTCTTCACCATTTTCGTTAGGAACAATATCTTCCTCTGCCCCGGCAATAAACTTTTCCAATGTTATGGTTATAGGCTGATCGTTATAGTTTGTTTCGATGTCAAGATCATTATCTAATCGCTTGGAGAAATCAACTTCATGTTCTAATACACGCCGTTGCGGTGCGCCATCAATAATATAATCGCCATCAATATAGGTTGTTACATAAGTCTTTAAAGACAAGAACGTGTTTTCCGTGTCACCTTCACGAATCGCCATCATACCTTCAAAACTAACATATCGGGTTATAAAAGCACCTAAAAGGATAAAAATAAAGGACAGGTGTAAGGTTAATGTTGCCCATTTTTCTTTTTTATACAAACGGAATCTAAAAATATTGCCAACAAAATTAACCATGAAAAGCACCAATATAGCCTCAAACCACCATGCATTATAAATTAAATTCCTGGTATAAGGTGTTGGAGACGTATCCTGTCCTGCATCCAAAAAAGTTCCGGTAATCATTGCTGCAGCAAAGACAATAAATAAAAAAGCGGTAAGTCGTGTTGAAAAAAGAATTTTGGCGAGTTTATCTTGCATAATATAAGCCCTTTTAAGGTCGTGCAAATTTAGGTATTTAAGTTGATTTTTAAGTGTTAAAGTATTAAAAAAAGACCGACAATTGAATACCGAATACTAAAACTTTCTCGCTTCAAATATTTTCAAATACAAGAAGGTTCCCATCTTTCTGGCTCTTCGTTTGGCATTTTCTGCATAATCGCCTTCAAAAAGTTCATCAATAGTTTGAAACCAAAGGTTTAACCAGATGCCAAAATGCAATTCAGAAATATTATGATCGTTATCCTTATCAACTTTCACATGAGCCTCTAAAGGGTTTCCTATATATTTTGTTTTTAAAAACAAACTGGCTTCCCAAAAGGTGGTTAGCCGATCTAAATGCGCATCCCAATCTTTAATAACATCATTAAAAAAAGGTCCCAGGGTTTCATCCTTCCTTACCTTTTTGTAAAAAGTCGATACCAATAAAAACACATCGGCTCTGGTTTTAATATCATTGTTTTTAGACATACTTACAAGCGAATTAGATTTATTATGATTAACAACAGATTGATAAGAAACGACAAAATTAACAAATTAAAAACCCATTTATGCTTTAGCTGGGCCATAATAGAAGCGTTATACGCCATAGACACAATAACGCAAATGAAAAGCTCTAACATATAAAACCTCGAGGCACTATTCATTAAAATATACATGGCAGCAATAGATCCCAAACAACTCTGAAATATAATGCTTAATGGCACATACAAGAGATAGGCCTTTTTAAAATCGACTAAATACTTATTATAAAGATTCATAATATTTCGGTTTGATACTATTCAAAGCAAAATTCTATATCCTATATTTGTTCTCTTATGATTCAAATCATATTGCCATGATTCCTTTACAAATCCTTGAAGATTATAACTGTATCGCAAAAATTTATCCTAAAGGAGGTACCGTTTTTAATGAAGGAGAAGCACCAAAGTTTTACTACCAAATTAAGGAAGGTGATGTAAAAATGTTTAACCTTACGGAAGAGGGCAAAGAGTTTGTTCAGGGCTATTTCAATAAAGGAAAATCGTTTGGTGAACCACCATTATTTGGGGAATACAAATATCCGGCTTCGGCATTATGCCTATCAGAATGCACCATACTCAAATTACCAAAGGTTAATTTTTTTAAGCTTTTAAAAGCGCATCCTCAAATTCATTTGAATTTCACCCAAATACTTTGCAAACGGATGGTTTACAAAGCTAAAATCATGAAAGAGGTCTCTATTTTCCCTCCGGAGCATCGTATTTTAACATTATTAAATCATCTTAAAGAGAATACAGATTCGGATAAAGATTATGAAGTAAGGCTAACCCGTCAACAAATTTCTGAACTTACCGGACTGCGTGTGGAAACTGTTATCAGAGCTATTAAAAAGTTAGAGAAATCTAACAAATTATATATCAAAGAACGTAAAGTTTATCTATAAATATTCCTATTTTAGCAACATGATTTCAGTCGTTATTCTTGGTGCGGGAAATGTAGCAACTCACTTATTTAAAGCTTTTAACAAAGCTGAAAATATTATCATAAAACAATGGTATAACAGAAGTTTAAAATCTGTTGATTCCTATAAAAATGAGGTGAGCACTACAGATGATTTAAGCCAGCTTGCAGAAGCCGACGTTTATATTGTAGCCGTTAGTGACGATGCCATATCTGAACTTACAAGTCAGCTTCCGTTTCATAATAAACTCGTGGTTCATACATCGGGAAGTGTTAGCCTTTATGATATTGACAAAAAGTTGAAACGCGGTGTATTCTATCCTTTGCAAACCTTTAGTAAGAATGCGGATATGGATTTTGCGAATGTGCCTATTTGTATCGAAACCATTGATAAAAAAGATTATCCAATCTTAAAGGAATTGGCAATTTCTATTGGAAGTCCGACCAAGAAAGTAAATACCGACCAAAGACGTGTATTACATTTAGCGGCTGTATTTGTAAATAATTTCACAAACCAATTGTATAGAATCGGACACGAAATCACAGAAAGTGAAGGTGCAGAATTCGATTTGCTAAAGCCCTTAATTATGGAAACTGCAACCAAAATTCAAGACTTGTCTCCATACCTAGCCCAAACCGGCCCAGCCAAACGCAACGATAAAAAAACCATAAAAAAACATTTAAAAGCTTTAGAAAGCGACCATCATAAAGCCATCTATGAATTATTAACGAACGCCATACAACGAACTCATGGCAGGCCAACAAAAATGGTGTTCAACTCTAATAAAACAAAAAAATGACAGAAAAAAGCTATAAAGAATATTTAGAACATATAACGACACTTATTTTCGACGTGGATGGTGTGCTTACCGACGGGACCATCACCGTGACAACCTCTGGTGAAATGCTCCGTAGCATGAATATTAAAGATGGGTATGCTCTAAAAACAGCAGTTGACAACGGTTTTAATATTTGTATCATTTCCGGTGGCTCGAACGAAGGGGTTCGCTTACGATTAAAAGGCTTGGGCATTAAAGACATCTATTTGGGTGCACATAATAAAATTGAACAGCTCAATACGTATTTAAGCACTCATAATATTAAATCTGAAAACGTCCTGTATATGGGTGACGACATTCCTGATTACCCTGTTATGAAAGGTATTGGATTACCTTGCTGCCCACAGGATGCTGTACCGGAAATAAAGAATATTTCCAAATATGTTTCTCATAAAAAAGGCGGTAAAGGTGCCGTGCGCGATGTTATTGAGCAAGTGCTTAAAGTACAGGGCAAATGGCATGGTAATTTTGAAGCGAAATATGATTAGCGATTCTTTGTAATCAGTACTTAAAATAATAATTTGAAGAGACAAAGTAGAAGACATCGTACAGGATTTGGTTATATTGGGTTTGGAAACGACTACAGCGTATTCAATCAGAGTACCAATAAAGCCTTTTCTGCATTAAAAGAGAAACTTAACGACGAAACTCATTTTCATTTTCAGCTCAACTTTTCTCATGAAAAACTAACTGAAGAAGACAGAGCTTTAATAAAGAATAAAGTTAGAAAAGGAGAAAAGAAACGATTAATAAAAACGATCATCGTCTTCGTCATTGCTGCAATAATTGTAGGATTCTTTATCAAAACAGCTATCGAGAATGTTGTTTCCAGAATAGATGCAAAGCCCAATTAATCTATAAAAATTGAATATACTTAACCTCATAAGATGGAAAAACTTACTTATGATTGCCTTAGGGCAATGTCTTATCAAATATGCACTTCTAGAACCCTTTGGAGCAAGTACCAGCTTAGATACTTTAGGCATTGTCGTATTGATTTTGGCAACCTTATGTATTGCTGCAGCAGGAAACATTATTAACGATATTTACGATGTTGAAACCGATTTTATAAATAAACCTGATAAACTCGTTATTGGCGCATCAATTTCAGAAAAAACAGCATATAATCTCTTCATTTTTCTAAATGTAGTTGGCGTTGTGCTGGGCTATTATGTCTCTTATAGTGTGGATAAAAGTGAGTTCTTCGCTATGTTCGTTGTTATTTCTCTACTACTTTATATCTATGCAACCTATTTAAAGCGAACACTTATAATCGGCAATATTGTGGTTTCAGTTTTGGTCGCTTTAAGCATCCTTATTGTGGGTATATTTGAATTACTTCCGGGTATTACCGCATATAATCAGCAAACACAGATTACTTTTTTCAAGATGGTTTTAGACTATGCCATATTTGCATTTTCGATTAATTTACTCAGAGAAATAGCAAAAGATTTAGAAGACATTGATGGAGATTATAAAGCCAATATGAACACCTTGCCTATTGTTATTGGTAGAGAACGTGCAACCCACATGCTCTTTGTTTTAAGCTTAATACCCCTTTTAGCTATTGCTATATACACCATAAATACACTATATAAGAATCAAATTGCAGTGGGGTACTTTCTTATTTTCATCATAGGTCCTCTACTCTATCTTAGCATAAAAATATTCAGTGCCAAAACAAAAAAAAACTACCGGCATATTAGCAATATATTGAAACTAATCATGTTTTTCGGAATGCTTTCATTACTTTTATACAAGTTCATTTTACTGCGCTAATGTTAAACGAAAAGCTAGAGAATCATCATATCATATTGGCTTCCGCCTCCCCCAGAAGGCAGGACTTTTTTAAAGCCTTAGGTATCGATGTTGAAGTAAGATTAAAGCCTGTAAAAGAAGAATACCCCCCACGATTAAAACATTTTGAAATTTCTAATTATCTGGCGCAATTAAAAGCGCTTCCGTTTAAAGCTGAATTAAAGACAAATGACATCCTTATAACAAGTGATACTATAGTATGGCACAACAACCAGGCTTTAGGAAAGCCAACAGATGCCAAGGACGCTTTTAACATTATAAAGTCCTTAAGTGATGCGACGCATGAGGTTATTACATCGATTTGTTTTACCACAACGACTTATGAAAAAACGTTACATGCTATTACCAAAGTAACCTTTAAGGCACTTTCTAACGAAGAGATTTTATATTATGTAAACACATTTAGTCCTTTTGATAAAGCGGGGGCTTATGGCATACAAGAATGGATCGGACTTATTGGAGTTACTAAATTAGAAGGCTCTTATTTTAACGTTATGGGGTTACCAACACATCTTGTGTATAAAACGTTAAATGCCATTGTCGACACGGCGTAAATTTGTAAATTTATAAATAAAATTATTTGTCATGAGAAGCATTATAAAAACCAAACTATTTTTGTGTTTGGCTTTTTTGGGGATGGTTTTAATAACGTCATGCCACAAAGAAAAACAATCAAAAGAACTGGCCGCTAATTGGGAAACTGAGCTTATTATTAATCAACCTCTTGAAAATAAAGAGCCGTCAAAAGCTTTTAAAAATTATTGGTATGCCGGGGAAGCCGAAATATCCTCATTCAAATTAGAACAAGGGCGTTACGGAGAAATTAGAGACGGTAAAGCTGTCTTAATTTATGTTACTGAGGATTTCTTACCCCGGGAACAGGTAAAGGCAGATAACCAAGATAGCAACAACATCTCGGTCTTAAAACTAAATGCTACGAAAAAGTTCTTAACCGGCCTATACCCTTATTCGATCATGCAAAGCACTTTTTATCCCGTAGCCAATAATCAACATGCTTTAAAAGTATCCAGTTCCATGCAAGAATGGTGTGGACATGTTTATGCTCAGCTCAATAATAGAAAGGCGTTTGAGATAACATCGCACTCTTATTTTCAAGGTGAAGCGGACAAAGATTTCAAATTAGAAAAAACGGTTTTGGAAAACGAATTATGGACGCAATTACGTATAGATCCAAAATCATTGCCAATCGGAGATCTACTTATAGTACCTTCTTTTGAGTTTATGAGATTACGCCATATTCCAATTAAAGCTTACAAGGCATCAACAGAATTAAAAGAGGGAACTTATACCATCACCTACCCGGAATTAAACAGATCGCTTACCATCCAATTTAATAATACCTTTCCTTTTGAAATTTTAGGTTGGGAAGAAACCTTTAAAAGTGGTTTTGGTACTAGCGCCAAGGAGTTAACCACCAAAGCTTCCAAACTAGAAACTATCAAATCGCCTTATTGGCAGAAGAATAGTAAAAAGGATGAAATTTTAAGAGAAACACTTCAATTAAATTAAGTTCTAATTTTTCAGTAACGTATCTTTGTATTGAATTTAATATAGCGTCTTATGCTTTTTTTTGAAACCCATCAAGAACAACTTATAGAAACCAGTTATGTTCTAGCTACTTTATTAGTTGTTAGATTTATAATCAATTTAACCATCAAAAAAGTAGGAAGAAAAAGAGGCATTTATAAAGCTAGAATAAAGCTCATTTGCCGTTATGTAACGGTTACGCTTGTCCTAATAGCGATGCTTATTGAAGCCTATATCTTTGGAGCCGAATTCAAGGAATTAGCACTTATATTTTCATCGATTTTTGCCGTAATTGGCATCGGATTGTTTGCCATTTGGTCTATTCTAAGCAATGTGACTTCCGGTATTATTATGTTTTTTAACTTTCCGTATAAGGTCGGAGATAAAATTGAAATTCATGATAAGGATTTTCCAATCACAGCGATCATTGAAGATATAAGAGCCTTTCAATTACATTTACGTTTAGATAACGGCGACCTTGTAACCTATCCAAACAATCTTATCTTACAAAAAGCGGTGACTTTAATTGAAAAAGATGCGCTAGATTAACCTGAGTTAAGCTTAAAATTTTAAGTTAAAGAAACATTAAAAATTATTCTTTGAGTATGATACTTTGGTATATTTGGTTTTTAGCTAACTGAATAATCATGCGAAGACAGATATTTTATCTATTTATACTAGTTGTAACGGTTTCAACACTTCAAGCCCAAAAACCCAAAACACCCAACTCTTCAAAGATATATGAATCCATTCAAAAACTTAATTTTTTAGGTTCGGTATTATATGTTGCAGCGCATCCTGATGATGAAAACACACGATTAATCGCCTATATGGCGAACCAAGTGAAAGCGAGAACAGCATACTTATCGTTAACACGTGGTGATGGCGGACAAAACCTTATTGGAACGGAAATTCGAGAATTACTAGGTGTTATAAGAACTCAAGAGTTATTGGCAGCGAGGCGCATTGACGGGGGTGAACAGCTTTTTACCAGAGCTAATGATTTTGGGTATTCGAAACATCCCGATGAAACCTTAGAAATTTGGGAAGAAGAAGAAGTGCTAAGCGATGTTGTTTTAGCTATCCGAAAATTTCAGCCGGATATTATCATAAATAGATTCGACCATAGATCTCCGGGCGCAACTCACGGACACCATACGAGCTCGGCAATGCTAAGTATGGAAGCTTTTGAATTGGCAAACGATGAATCGTCCTTCCCCGGTCAGCTTAAAACGGTGAGCCTTTGGCAACCAAAGCGTATATTTTTCAATATCTATAGCTGGAGAAGTAACCCTGAGCAAGTTAATAAAGATAATTTATCCTCTTTAGACGTAGGTACATACTACCCTTTAAAAGGGCTATCTAACAACGAATTGGCGTCTATAGCCAGTAGTCAACACTTATGTCAAGGTTTCGGACGTTTATCGCAACGTGGTTCGCAGAATGAGAATATCGAATTTCTTAAAGGTATGCCTCTTGATAATAATGAAAATATATTTTCGGGCATCGATACCACATGGAATCGTGTTAAAGGTGGTAAAGAAATAGGTGAAATATTGAATAAAATTGAAGATAATTTCAACTTTAAAGATCCTTCAATACATATCTCTGATTTGTTAGAGGCTTATAAATTACTGCAAAACATAGAAAACACCTATTGGAAAGCACAAAAAACCAAGGAACTTAAGTCCATCATTGAAATGTGTGCCGGATTATATTTAGAAGCATCCGTTACGACCAATTGGGCAACAGCGAATGAAACTGTTAACCTAAATATAGAAGTTTTAAATAGAAGTAATCAACCCATTATTTTAGAAAGTATAAAGAATGCCGATAATTTAAACATTTCGAAAAACTTAGAACTTAAAGAAAATAACAAGTTTACCTTTAAGGAAACTTTAAAAATTAGCGAGGGTCAAAACCCCACCACGCCATATTGGTTAACAGAAAAGGGATCGCTAGGGATGTATAAATCAGATAAGGCCTATATTGGACTACCAGAAACCCCAAGGACTTTTTTAGTAAGTTTTAATTTGGTGATCAATCAAGTTCCTATAACCATTTCTAAGCCTGTCATTCATCGCTTTTCAAAACCGGATAAAGGGGAATTATATAAACCTTTTGAAATTATTCCGGAGGCATCAGCCAAAATCACTGAAAAAGTAATCATTTTCGACAATGACAAACAACGCGATATTACGGTTGTGGTTAAGGCCGGACGGGATAATCTAGAGGGTGATGTAGAAGTTTGTCATCCGAATGATTGGAATATATATCCTAAAAAACAAAAAATAAATATTGCGCATAAAGGAGAAGAACAAACACTGACTTTTACCATTATTCCTCCTAAAAATCAAAGTGAAGGTTATATTGGCCCTATTGTAAGAATAAATGATAAACCATATAGCAAAGAACTTATTGAAATTGACTATGATCACATTCCATTTCAAACGGTTTTATTGCCTAGTGAAAGTAAAATTGTTCGTTTAGATATTAAGAAAAAAGGTAAAAACATAGGCTATATAAAAGGTGCGGGCGATGTTGTTCCTGAAAGTTTAAGGCAAATTGGTTACCATGTACAAATACTGAAACCAGAAGATATCACCCCTGAAATACTAGGTGATTTAGATGCTGTTGTGGTTGGTATTAGAGCTTACAATACTGTCGATGGCTTAAATTTTAAACATCAAACCTTGTATAATTTTGTTGCTAACGGGGGTAATATGATTGTACAATACAGTAAATCTTATGGATTGAAAACTAAAGATTTAGCACCGTATGAACTCCAATTATCGCATGATCGCGTTACCGATGAAAATGCCGAAGTGCGTTTTTTAGACCCTAACCATGAGGTATTGAATTATCCAAATAAAATTAGCAAAAAAGATTTTGATGGCTGGACACAGGAACGCGGTTTATATTTCTCAAACAAGTGGGGTAAAGAATTCACTCCCATCCTATCTATGAATGATAAAAACGAAACGCCTAAGGAAGGCAGTTTACTAGTCGCTAAGCATGGTAAAGGATATTTCATCTATACAGGATTAAGCTTTTTTAGAGAATTTCCGGCTGGTGTTTCCGGGGCTTATAGATTATTTGCCAATATGCTATCCATAGGGAAAGACGATTTAAAACTTGAAGCCAAAATAAACAATTAAATTATGACGGAAAACAAACCCTCCAAGCAACCATGGCTTAAGCTTTATTCTTTAGTATTGATCGCGAATGCCATATATATCCTAGTGTTTTACTTTATAATGAAATGGTTTTAATATATGCAAACACTAAATTGGATTGATTGGGTAGTTCTTCTCGTTACATTATTAACTATTGTAGGTTATGGTACTTGGAAAACAAGAGGCAGAAATAGTGTTCAAGATTATGTTCGTGGTGGTAACACTTCAAAGTGGTGGACCATAGGCCTATCAGTTATGGCTACACAAGCTAGCGCCATAACATTTTTATCAACCACAGGCCAGGCGTTTTCTGATGGTATGGGCTTTGTACAGTTTTACTTTGGCCTACCCGTAGCTATGGTTATCATTTGTTTGGTTTTTATTCCCTTATATCATCGTCTAAAAGTTTATACGGCTTACGAATTTTTAGAAGATCGATTCGATTTAAAAACCAGATCACTTACGGCTATTTTATTTTTAATTCAACGTGGATTAGCTGCCGGGATTACCATTTTTGCACCGGCAATAATTCTATCAGTCGTTTTAGGTTGGAATATTACCTACCTCAATATAGCCATTGGAATTCTCGTTATCATATACACGGTTTCCGGCGGTACAAAAGCCGTTACCGTGACCCAAAAACAACAAATGTTAGTCATTTTTGCAGGTATGCTTGCCGCTTTATTTATTATTTTAAATTTAATTCCGGAAGATATTTCGTTCACAAAAGCATTGGATATAGCAGGAGCCAGCGGGCGTATGGAGGTTTTGGACTTTTCATTCGATTTAGAAAACAGATATACCGTCTGGACCGGTTTAATCGGGGGTACATTTTTAATGCTGTCCTATTTTGGAACCGATCAAAGTCAGGTACAGCGATACCTTTCGGGAAAATCCATGAAAGAAATGCAAATGGGTTTAATCTTTAATGGCTTATTAAAAGTCCCCATGCAATTCTTCATTCTTTTGGTTGGTATTATGGTGTTCGTCTTTTATCAATTCAATCCGGCGCCCTTAAATTTCATAGACTCATCCACCCAAAAAGTTTTAGCTTCTGAATATGGACAACAGTATCAATCCCTGCAACAAAAGCAAAATGACCTTTTCAATAGAAAAAAAACACTGAGTATTCAACTCTCGAAAGACAATGACGAAGCAATAAAAAAAGACTTGTTGGTTTTAGACAGTATCGAAAAGACACATCGCTCGGAGTCTAAATATTTAATAAAGAGAGCTATCGATACTGCTTATGCCACTAGCTACGATCGTTTAAACAGAGAGTTAACTGCCTTAGCTAATGATAAGAATAATGCAGCTTATAAAGAGAAAAAAATAGAATTGACCACCTTATATAAGGAGGCTGCAAAAGACACCAAAACCAATGACAGGGACTATATGTTTATAACCTTTATTCTTAAGCATCTTCCCAAAGGTTTAATAGGCTTGCTCTTAGCCGTTATTTTATCTGCTGCAATGTCTTCAACAGCTTCAGAAATTAATGCCCTGGCCACTATTACATCTATCGATTTATACGGTAGAAATTTAAAAGAAGAAAAGGGTGAAAAACATATGGTTAAAGCGACTAAGATCTTCACACTTATTTGGGGATTAATTGCCATTATTATTGCCTGCTTTGCTAATCTAGCTGAAAATTTAATTCAACTTGTCAATATTATTGGCTCCATTTTTTACGGTAATGTATTAGGGATTTTTTTACTGGCATTCTTTTTTAAATTCATTAAAGCTAATGCTGTATTTATTGGAGCTTTGATCACACAAACCATAGTCGTAATTGGGTGGTGGTTCGATTGGATGCCTTACTTGTGGCTAAATTTATTTGGCTGTGTACTCGTCATTTTTATAGCCACCATCATTCAAATTTCTCAGAAAAAAAATGACAAAGCAATCACAACATAAAACCATCTGTTGGGGTATTATAGGTCCGGGGAATATTGCTCAGAAATTTGCAACAGATTTGCTAACCATTAAAGATGCTGAGCTTTATGCCGTAGCCTCAAGATCTCCTGATAAAGCTAATGCATTTGCGTTGAAATTCAAGGCCAAAAAAGTTTACAGTAGTTATGAGGATTTAGTCAAAGATCCTAAGGTTGATGCCATTTATATTGCGACACCGCATAGCTTTCATAAGTCACACACCATGCTTTGCTTAGAACATGGTAAAGCGGTATTATGTGAAAAGCCCTTTGCGCTGAATCTCGCGGAAGTCGAAACGATGATTGCTAAAGCCAAAGAAAAAAATGTGCTACTCATGGAAGCCCTTTGGACCTACTTCTTACCGCATTATCGTTTTGTCTTAAACGAATTGGCCAATAAAACCTATGGTAAGGTATTAAAATTAGAAGCTGATTTTGGTTTTAAATCTAATCACAGCAAAGCTTCTCGGGTCTGGAACAAATCATTGGGTGGAGGTAGCCTCTTAGACATTGGTATTTACCCCATTTTTGCAGCACTCTCTACCTTAGGAGAACCGGAGCGAATGGAAGCACATGCCACATTTTGCGATACCGGAGCCGATACTACTTGCGACATCACGTTCCATTACAATGGTGCCATAACAGCTGTATTAAAAAGCACATTCTTGGAAAAAACACAAAACGAAGCTGTTTTTTATTGTGAGCAAGGCATTATAAAAATTAATGACGGATTTCATGGTCCAACCACAGTAACTCTGATTGTAGACGGTAAGGAAGAAACCAAAGATTTCAATTACAATACAATGGGTTATAAATACGAAATTGAGCATTTCAATCAACTTTTAAGACATCACAAAACTGAAAGTGATATCATGACATTTGATTTTAGTAAAAAACTCATCGAAACCCTTGATTCTGTTAGAAGAGAAATTGGGTTAAACTATTAAATAAAAAAAACGCAACCAAATCTGGTTGCGTTTTTAAATATCATTTTAAGAAAGCTAATACAACATGACTCGCCATTCTTTAAGAGGGTTTTATTCCATTTAAATTTAATATAAAAACACCCTTTTTAAATCCTTGCTATAGGGGTTATCCTTTTGTAGGAACACTAAAAGGGACCGCTAAATAGGTTTTTTCCCAAATAAAATCTAACGTTGCTCCGTCATCTCTTAAATTATTAATATCTAGTGTAAAGGTCTCAACGTTAAAAGGAATTGAAGAAGATTTCACGGTGATTTTAGCAGCAACATGATCGGCATTTAATTTTTTAGGAGTTCCAGATTTTTTTCCGTCATTATAAAAAACCACTTCCCAGGACTCGGCATTAGGAATTGTAAAAACAGAATACGTTCCTGCTTTAAGCGTCTTTTCGTTAACAGTAACATCTGTACTAAAAGTTATTTTAGTTCTTGCATTAGCACCCGTTCTCCAAACTTTTCCATATGGTACCAAACCTCCAAAAATTGTTCTTCCTTTAACACCGGGTCTAGAATATTCTAAGATTACATCAGTTAATCCTACTTTTTGTTCTAGTTTACTAAATGGGCTCGGTTGGGGAGCATTTTGGGCATTTACATTGAAAGAAAAGGTAAATACCAAAGCAATTAATAATAATTTTTTCATCTTTTATATAATGATTTAAAGTTTTAATTATTTCCATAAATTTACGCATCCAAAACTCTTTTATTGTTAACAAAACCTTAAATTAATGCTTTATTTGCTCACAAAAACATTTATCTTGAAAACAATGTTTTACCAAATAAAGTAGGTACATTTACCTAGGTACTTTTTATTTATAATAATATTTCTACCAATTTATTGACTATTGAATAGAGACGAAACTCTATATTGTAACATCGCGGTTAAAAGAAAAAGCACAACCATATAGATTGTGCTTTTATTATTTCTTAGGTTTAGAGAGCCAATATTAAAGCGCGCCCCATTCTTTTAATGAATCCTTATTCATCTTGGCGTAATCAGCATTACCAGCTTTTTCAGCACCAGCTAACGACGCTTTAGCAGCTTTAATAGCACCGGCTTTATTTCCAGCTTTAGCATGGATCAAAGATTGTTGTCTTAAATACCAAAAACGAGGTTTTTCACTAGTCATATCCACCGCCTTATCAATCCATTTTTGAGCTTTATTAATGTCTTTTCCTTCTTGTAAATAATAAACCGCCGCAGAAAAGTAATCGTTAGGACCTGGACCATTCATCACATTTTTGATGCTAGCTTCAACAGCACCATCAGTAGGCACTTCAAACTTAACGCCAACATAAACATCTTCCCAAAGTATTCCTAAAACAGCTGAATTATTAGTAAGGTCATCAAAAAGCATCGTGAAAGATTCAACCTTCATTGGCATCTTATAAACTTTAGTAGAAGTTTTAGCAGCTACTTTGGCATCATCCCATTTTTGCGGTGTTCCCCAGTTATTTGCATCAGAATAAAACACAACATCCCAAGATTCAGCATTTGGTTTTGTGAAAATAGCATAAGAACCTGCTTTTAGCGTTTGTCCATCTATAGTAACATCGTCACTAAACGTAATTGTTGTATTTTTATTTGCTCCGGTACGCCAAAGTTTTCCATAAGGTACCAAATCTCCAAAAATTGTACGTCCACGCATAGCGGGACGGGAGTATTCTAAAGTTACATCCGTTAAACCAACGGTTTGTTCCATTTTAGCGCTCGGGCTCGGTTGTGGCGTTTTAATTTGTGCATTCACAGAAAAAGCCATTGCAAACACCATTAAGGTTAATAGTAATTTTTTCATTTTGATTAGATTTTTGATTATAGTTTCTGTTATTTTTTAGTGGGATAAATTTACGCATTACTAAAGCCATTCATTGTTAACAAAAGCTTAAAATAAGGCTTTGTATATTTGTATCAATAATAATTTTGGAATGAAACAATATTACGCCGAAACAATTGGCACATTTGCCATGATATTTTGTGGTTGTGGGGCTATGACCATTAATGAAATTACTAATGGAAGTATCTCGCACGTGGGTGTCGCCATTACCTGGGGACTTATTGTTATGGCCATGATCTACGCATTTGGTGAAATTTCAGGTGCGCATTTTAATCCTGCTGTAACCATTGGATTTGCTTTTGCCAAAAAATTTTCATGGAAACTTGTCCCCAAATACATTGCAGCACAAGCTATTGGAGCTATTTTTGCCTGTTTAGTTTTGTGGTTCTTGTTTCCTGAAAGTCAGTTTTTAGGAGAAACAACACCGGCTCATGATTTTCCGCCCTATAAAGCTGCCATTTTGGAGTTCCTATTAACCTTCTTTTTAATGGTGGTCATCATAAACGTTTCAACCGGAAGCAAAGAAATTGGTACTATGGCGGCTATAGCCGTTGGCGGTGTCATCCTTTTAGAAGCGATGTTTGCCGGCCCAATGACCAAAGCCTCTATGAATCCAATTAGGTCTATCGCTCCGGCCATTTTTACCGGAAATTTTCAATATTTATGGCTTTATATTTTGGCACCGATTCTAGGTGCAATTACAGCCGTTTCGAGTTGTAAATTGGTAAAAGATGATAACTGCTGCTAAGCAATAATACATCGGTTCTTCACAAATTGTTAATTTTAAATTAATAAATCGACAAAATAAATCGAACATCTCGTAGATTTTATTATATTGGCGAGTTCTAGTAACACGCTGTTACTGGAAAATATTAAAATTAGATTATAGATTATGGAGATTATTGATAGAGCTTTAGAATTCGAGCAGCGTAAACACACTTTTAAAACGACAAGTGAGCGCATTGAATCGTCTAGAGAAGTTAAGGAACTTATTTTAAGTTTAAATGCTATATATAAAGAAAACAAAGACCCGGAACTCATGGATCTTATGAAGCGTTTAACCGTTATCAAACAAAAAATTGAAAAGCGTCTTAAAGGAAGACCTTAAAACCAATTACATACTTATAGTAAACCAGTACCATTGCTTCACTTTAAATAGCTTAAAACCTTAATAAAGTGAAGCAATTTGTATTTTTAGCATTAAAAAATCACTGTCCTACTCAAAAATTATGCAACTCGTTTTCGCTACTAACAACAAAAATAAAATCAAGGAAGTTCAGACCTTAATACCAAAAGATATTCAACTTTTAAGCTTAAAAGATATTGGGTGTTTTGAAGAGGTTCCGGAAACTCAGAATACTATTGAAGGTAATGCTATTCAAAAAGCAGAATACATCAAAACCCATTATGGATACGATTGCTTTGCTGACGATACAGGCTTGGAAGTCGACGCATTAAACGGAGCACCAGGTGTTTTTTCGGCACGCTATGCGGGAGAACAGCGCAGTGCTATCGATAACACAAACAAACTGCTCAACGAACTTAAAAATAAACCCAATAGAAATGCCCGGTTTAAAACGGTAATGGCATTACAGTTTGATAACAAGCAATATACATTCTCAGGCATCTGCAAGGGCGAAATAACATCCGAAAAGCATGGAAAAAAAGGTTTTGGTTATGATCCCGTATTTAAACCAGAAGGCGAAAAACTAACATTTGCGCAAATGGATTTACAACATAAGAATCGTATCGGACATCGCGGAAAAGCCGTTGTTAAACTTGTAGACTTCTTAAATGAGCTAAGTAAAAAAAATATCTAAAAAACACCTTTTCTTATTGGCTATTAACATTCTTTATGCTACTTTTAATTTATGACAGAAGACGCTATAGAAAAAGAGAATGCAGCCATTACGAAGGCCTACAAGGAGTTGTTAAAAGAGAGTTACAGAACACTTTCTAAGGATGACAAAACCCTTATCCGTAGTGCTTTTGATGTAGCTCTTGATGCACACAAAGAACAGCGTAGAAAATCCGGCGAAGCGTATATTTTTCATCCTATTGCAGTGGCTAAAATAGTGGCACAGGAAATCGGACTCGACGCCACGTCTATTGCCGCTGCTCTACTGCATGATGTTGTTGAAGATAGCGAGGATTACTCTATTTCGGATATTGAAGGTTTATTTGGTGAAACCGTTGCCAAAATTGTAAACGGGCTCACTAAAATATCGTCATTAAAAAAAGATATGGATGTGTCTTTGCAGGCAGAAAATTTCCGAAAGATGCTGCTTACTTTAAATGATGATGTGCGTGTAATCATTATTAAAATTGCAGACAGACTCCATAACATGCAAACCATGGATGCCATGCGTGCAGATAAACAGGTTAAAATTGCTTCTGAAACCTTATACATTTATGCCCCTTTAGCACATCGTATCGGTTTATATAACATTAAGACCGAGCTTGAAGATTTGGGATTAAAATACACCGAACCGGAGGTCTATAATGATATTCTTAATAAAATTAAAGAAAGTAAAGAAGAGCAGGATAAATATATAAAATCCTTTAGCCAGGTCATAAAAAACTCCTTAGACAAAGAACTCTTAAATTATACGATAAAAGGAAGACCGAAGTCCATCTTTTCGATTCGGAAAAAAATGCAAAAACAAGGAGTTTCCTTTGATGAGGTTTATGATAAGTTTGCTATTCGAATTATTTATGAGTGTGATGAATTGAACGAAAAGTTCTTAGCCTGGAAAATATATTCCGTAGTCACCGATCATTTTAGACCCAACCCTATCCGGCTTCGTGATTGGATTTCTTCTCCAAAATCCACAGGTTATGAAGCTTTACATATTACGGTTATGGGTCCAAAGGGGCGTTGGGTTGAAGTTCAGATTCGTAGTGAACGAATGAACGAGATTGCAGAAAAAGGCTATGCGGCACATTACAAATACAAACAAACCGGTGAAAAAGAAGACAGTTTAGAAACATGGATCAATAGACTTCAAGAGGCTCTTGAAAACCCAGACACCAATGCTGTTGATTTTGTTGAACAGTTCAAGCTTAATTTATACTCCAAAGAAATATTTGTGTTTACACCTGCGGGCGAATTAAAATCCTTACCCAAAGGAGCAACCTCTCTTGATTTTGCGTTCAATATCCATACCGAAGTTGGTATGAAAACCCGAGGTGCGAAAGTCAACGGGAAATTAGTGCCTTTAAGTCACGAATTACAAAGTGGAGATCAGGTCGATATTCTAACCTCAGAAAGTGCAAAACCTAATGCCAATTGGTTAGATTATGCAACCACAGCGAGAGCTCGAAGTAAAATAAAATCTGCATTAAAAGAAGACAAAAAACAAATTGGAGAAGAAGGTAAAGAGATTCTTAGAAGAAAATTAAAACAATTAAAAATTACGCTTAATGAATCTTCTGTAAACGAACTGGTTAACTTTTTCAAACTTAAAACAAGTTTAGATTTGTTTTATAGAGTAGGTATTGGCACCATCGACAACACCATGCTTAAAGACTTCGCTTCATCCAGAAGTAATGTTTTAATGAGTTTTATTAAGAATAAAATCTCAAGAAAGGCAAACATTAAAAAGGAAGATTTAGAAAAAGATGAAGTTACGGCAAAATACGATTCTTTGGTTTTTGGCAAGGAGGAGGAAAAGTTAGATTATAAATTATCTAACTGTTGCAACCCTATTCCCGGAGACGATGTGTTTGGTTTTCTAACCGTTACTGAAGGCATAAAAGTGCATAAGAAGAACTGTCCGAATGCATTAAGCCTACAATCCAATTACGCCTATAGAATCATGCCGGCTAAATGGATCGATTCCACGCAACAGGAGTTTATGGCTCAAATAGTAATTTCCGGAATCGATCATATTGGTCTCGTAAATGATATTACGCAAATTATTTCATCGAATATGCACGTGAACATGAAAAGCCTTAGTTTTGATAGTGATGATGGTGTTTTTTCCGGAAAAATCAATCTTATCGTAAAGAACAATACACTCTTAAATAAACTTCTCGGAAAACTTAAAAAAATTAATGGCATCGATAAGGTCTCTAGAGTGTAAAAAAAGTGTAAATTTGCGTCGAAATTATGAGTGGTAAGTCAGATACAAAAAATCAAGACATCGTAAAAAGTGTTTTCACGAACTTTTTAGAAGAAAACGGGCACCGAAAAACTCCCGAGCGCTACGCCATACTCCAGGAAATTTACAACAGTACCGAGCACTTCGATATTGAGTCTTTATACTTAAATATGAAGAACAAAAAATATCGGGTATCAAGAGCGACACTTTATAATACCATAGAACTCCTTTTAGATTGTGGTTTGGTGAGAAAACATCAATTTGGACAAAACCAGGCCCATTACGAAAAATCGTATTTCGACAGACAGCACGATCATGTTATTTTGACCGATACAGGAGAAGTCATTGAATTTTGTGACCCACGCATACAATCAATAAAAAAGACAATCGAAGAAGTTTTCGATATCGAAATTAATAACCACTCACTATATTTCTACGGAAATAGAAAATCAACCAAATAACTTTTTTTTACAATGGCAGTAGATTTACTACTAGGATTACAATGGGGCGACGAAGGCAAAGGAAAAATTGTTGACGTGCTTACCTCAAACTACAATATTATAGCGCGTTTTCAAGGCGGTCCAAATGCAGGACACACCTTAGTATTTAATGGCAAAAAGCATGTGCTTCATACCATTCCTTCAGGAATTTTTCATGACGATGCTACAAATTTAGTGGGCAACGGTGTTGTTATAGATCCTGTAATTTTTAAAAAGGAACTTGATAAGCTTGAAGAGCAAGATGTAGACTACAGGAAGTCATTACTTATTTCTCGTAAAGCACACATTATATTACCAACACATCGTTTGCTGGATGCTGCCAGTGAAGCGGCTAAAGGAAAAGCTAAGATAGGTTCAACACTTAAAGGTATTGGTCCCACTTATATGGATAAAACAGGAAGAAACGGTATTCGCGTTGGCGACCTGGAATTAAGCGATTGGAAAGAACGCTATAGAAATTTGGCAGACAAGCATGAATCAATGATCTCCTATTACAATGTGGATATTGAATACGATTTAGGAGATTTAGAAGCCGAGTTTTTTGAAGCTATCAAGGTTTTAAAATCATTAACCTTTATAGATTCTGAAGAATACATATACCAGGCACAAAAATCCGGAAAAACCATTCTGGCGGAAGGTGCTCAAGGGTCTTTATTAGATATCGATTTCGGAACCTATCCTTTTGTCACATCAAGCAATACGACTGCTGCAGGTGCCTGCACAGGTTTAGGCGTCTCTCCAAATCAAATTGGCGAAGTCTTCGGTATTTTTAAAGCTTATACGACCCGCGTAGGCTCCGGACCATTTCCAACAGAATTGTTTGATGAAGATGGGGCTACCATGGCACGCGTTGGTCATGAGTTTGGAGCAACCACAGGTCGGGCAAGACGCTGTGGCTGGTTAGATTTAGTAGCACTAAAATACGCCTGCCAGGTTAACGGCGTAACACAATTAATGATGATGAAGGGTGATGTGCTTTCTGGGTTTAAAACCTTAAAAGTATGTACAGCCTATAAGTATAAAGGTGAAGAGATTTATCACCTACCCTACAATATTGAACCTGAAAATGTAACCCCTATTTACAGTGAATTTAGTGGTTGGGCTGAAGATTTAACAGAAATGTCTGAAGCATCACAACTGCCGGAAGCTTTAAATGGCTACATTGCATTTTTAGAAAAAGAACTGGAAATCCCAATTACTATTGTGTCTGTTGGACCGGATAGGAAGCAGACTATCTTTAGAGAGCAATTGGTTTCGTAGAGAATCGATTTATACAATCTAAAAACGCTCCAAAATTATTTTGGAGCGTTTTTTGTTTCAAAACAATTATACTTTATAATAATCGTTATTTTTGTCACAAACCATTTCAATTTGAAAAAGCCGATTTATTTTTACATTTTATTAGCATCCTTTTTGGTTGTTTCAGTGCATACACAATCACAAGAAAAAAAGACGATTGAAATTAAATATTCAGGATCTTTTGCAAAAGATGAAGTCAAATTTCCCGGAGCTACCATTCTAACCCGAAATGACCAGCAGCAGGTCCATATTATTCATAAAAGTATGAATGTATGGTGCGATAAGGCCGTACATTATGGAAATGACGATTTTATCGAGGCTTATGGCAATGTGAAAATGAAGCAAGGTGATACCATTAATATGGTTTCAAAATATGTGGAATACAGTGGTAAAACACAACTCGCCTTTGCTAGTGGGGACGTGGTTTTAAAAGACCCGAATTCAACCATTTTAACAGACACTTTATATTTTGACCGTATTAAACAACAAGCATTCTACCGAAGTGGTGGTACCGTAGTTAAAGACTCTTCCGGAACCATTACCTCGAAAATCGGACGGTATTATATGGATACCAAGAAATACCAATTTGTGGAAGATGTCGTGTTGGTAAATGAAGAAGCCACCATAGAATCTAACTATTTCGATTTTTATTCCGATACCGGACATGCCTATTTATTTGGTCCGTCGACAATTACCACAGAAGAAAGTGTGACCTATTGTGAAAAAGGGTTCTATGATACCGAAAGTAAAATAGGCTACGTGCTTAAAAATGCCCGTATAGATTACGACGATCGTATCATTGAAGGAGATAGTTTATATTTCGATAATAATGCTAGTTTTGCTTCGGCTACCAATAATATTAAAGTTACAGATACCATAAACCACAGTATTGTAAAAGGCCACTATGCTGAAGTCTTTAAAGAAAAGGACTCCTTGTTTATTACCAAACGTGCTCTAGCAATAACGGTGCAGGAAAATGATTCCATATACATGCACGCCGATAAAATAACTGTGACGGGCAAACCGGATCATCGTATCATAAAAGCCTATTATAATGCCAAAATTTATAAAACAGACTTAAGTGCAAAAGCCGATTCTATCCATGCAGATCAGGAAACAGGACTTACAAAACTGATAAACCTATCTGACAAAGGGTCCGATGATAGGTTTTCTACAAAACGTAAACCGATACTTTGGAATGTTAAGAACCAAATGACCGGAGACACTATACATTTGATCTCCAATCCTGAAACCGAGAAATTAGATTCTCTTCTCGTATTTAAAAATGCCTTCTTAATTAGTAAAGATACCATCAGCGAAGATGGTTATAATCAAATATATGGGCAACGACTAATTGGATTATTCAATGAAGAAAATGAATTGCGACAAGTTGATATCATCAAGAATGCCGAATCAATTTACTATGCTAGAAATGAAAACCAAGAACTTTTTGGTATTGATAAAGCGAAATCAGGAAGCATTAATATTTTGTTTGAAAATAAAGAAATAGAAGAATATAATAGATATAATACTATTGATGCCAAAACCTATCCTGAAGAAGACTTTCCTGAAAAAGAAAAACGATTAAAAGATTTCGATTGGAGAGAAGATGAACGACCACTTAGTGTAGAAGACTTGTTTAGTGAAGATCCACCATTGGTTCTTCCTGTAATAAAAGGTCTGGAGGATTATGTCCCTCAGGAGGATTTCTTTGATGAGGAGATGCGGGAACGCATAAAAAAGGCCGATTCTGAAGCTAAAACCCCAAAAGGAGAAAAACCGAAAGCATCGCGAAACATTCCTAAGGCATACCAAAATATTCCAAGCGAAGACGACAATATAAGAGCGCTTAAAGCGGCATCGAAGAAGAATAAAAAACCGGTTACTCGTAAAGGTATTTCTAAAGAATAATGACATCCGATTTTTTTAAATATCAAGCGCAAACCTCTACTCACCCCTTAGCCATTGAGATATCCCATGCGCGTGGATCTTATATTTATGATACGCATAATAAAGCGCACTTAGATTTTGTTGCCGGGGTATCAGCCTGCCCTTTAGGGCATAATCACCCTAAAGTCATTGATGCCATAAAATCGCAATTGGACAAACATCTACATGTGATGGTATATGGCGAGTATATTCAAAAACCCGCTGTCGAACTTGCAAAACTGCTGGCAGAAAACCTTCCGGCCCCCTTAGAGAAAACCTATTTAACAAACTCGGGTACAGAAGCTATTGAAGGAGCGCTAAAACTAGCAAAACGTGCCACCGGGCGTTCAGAAATAATTGCAGCGCATCGGGCATATCATGGAAGTACTGCAGGATCCCTGAGCGTTATGGGTTTTGAAGAACGCAAGCGTGCATTCAGACCACTTGTGCCAAATACCACCTTTATTAATTTTAACGACCCGGAAGATTTAAATAAAATTACGGCAAAAACCGCCTGCGTCATTTTAGAAACCATACAAGGTGGCGCTGGTTTTATTGAACCCATAAATGGATATCTGAAAAAAGTAAGAGCAAGATGTACGGCGGTAGGAGCTCTATTGATTTTGGATGAAATTCAACCGGGAATTGGTAGAACCGGAAAGCGTTTCGGATTCGAGCATTATCATTGTACTCCCGATATTCTGGTTATCGGGAAAGGTTTGGGAGGCGGCATGCCCATTGGGGCTTTTACAGCCTCAACAGCTTTGATGGAGGTATTACAAGATCGTCCGAAATTAGGACATATTACTACCTTTGGGGGCCACCCCCTTATAGCCGCTTCTGCATTAGCAACCTTAAGAGAGGTTTTTACCGGTAGTCTGATGCAACAAACCTTAGAAAAAGAAAAACGCTTTAGAACACTTTTAGTGCACCCTTTAATTTCAGAAATACGCGGAAAAGGATTAATGCTGGCATTAATTACGGTTTCAGAACATGTAGCAAATACCTTAATTCTTAATGCTCAAAACCAAGGTTTGATCTTATTCTGGTTACTTTTTGAACCCAAAGCAGTTAGAATTACCCCGCCTTTAACCATTTCTGATGCGGAAATCGTCAAAGGATGTGCGCTTATTATTGAAATTCTGAATACCATTGATTAATATTCAACAACTTCAACATATTGAAAATCAAACAGAAAAAAACGCAAAACAGTATAAAACCTATAACTGTTCATTACTTTGTTAAAAACATTTATACATTCCGGCATTAAAAATGAAATAGAAGCTTAAATTTATTGTGGTTGAACCTTACAAATGTGCCTATGGAGTTTAGTCATAATGACAACAACAACAATTTGCCTCTTACAAAGTTTGAATCGATGCTGAAAACAAACCATGTTTTATTCTTCGATTCTGAAGAATTCGAAAACATTATCCACCATTACCTCAATCAAGGCAAAATAGCTTTAGCCAAAAAAGCCATTAAATTAGGATTAGACCAACACCCAACTTCAATCAATTTAAAACTTTTTAAAGTTGAGGTTTATGTGTTCGAAGATAAACTTAAAGAAGCTGATACTTTATTAAATGAGTTATACAGTTTAGATCCGACTAATGAGGAAATTTATATTCAAAAAGCAAACATTCTTTCAAAAAAAGATGAGCATCAACAAGCCATAGATGTTTTAAAACAAGCACTTAAATTAACCAACGATGTGGTTGATTTATATTCTTTAATAGGTATGGAATACCTGTTTTTAGATCAGTTTGAGGATGCCAAAATTTACTTTATGAAATGTCTTGAAGTGGATACTCTGGACTATTCAGCACTATATAATATTATTTATTGTTTCGATTATTTAAATCAGCATGAAGATGCCATTTCCTATTTGAATGTGTTTTTGGATAAAAACCCTTATTGCGAAGTGGCCTGGCATCAATTGGGCAAACAATACTCCGAATTAAAAAATTACAACAAGGCATTAACGTCTTTTGATTTCGCCATAATTTCAGAAGATACATTTGTTGGAGCTTATCTGGAACGTGGTAAAGTTTTAGAAAAATTAAATCGGTACGAAGAAGCCATAGAAAATTATACGGTAACCTTAAAGTTGGATGACCCTACATCTTTTGCGCTATTGCGAATTGGCAACTGTTACGAAAAACTAAAGAATGACGAGTTAGCGGTTCAATATTATTACAAAACTGTACATGAAGACCCACTTTTAGATAAAGGCTGGATAGCTATTACTAAGTTCTATAATAAAAAAAAGAACTATCAAAAAGCGCTCTATTATATCAATAAAGCTATAAATATAGATACTGAGAATGTTATTTACTGGAAATTATACGCCCAGATCAACCAAAGATTAACCTTTTATGAAGAAGCAGAGCGCGGTTTTAAAAAGACTTTAGAATTAGGGAACTACGAATTGAATACTTGGTTATCGCGCGGCGACTTATTGATTAAATTAGGTGAGCCTGAAGCAGCTATTTTCAATTTTGAGCAAGCTCTGGAATTTTACCCCGAAAATGCAGAACTAGAATACCGCTTGGCCGGTTTGTATTATCGGTTAAACGAAAACTCTAAAGGGTCTTTTCATTTAAAAAATGGCTTAAAGTATAATGAGGATTATGCGTTTATCATTGACGAACTTTTTCCGGAAGTGTCAAAAAAAGCCCAGGTAAAATCCTTACTTAAATCAAATCAATAGACAACCATTTTATTAAAATGTATACCTTTGACTTTAGATGGTTTACACTCGAAATAATTAATATTGTTATCTAAAATTGTGGCTTGTACCATCCTTAAATATCAAGATATAAATCCATTAGGTAAAATCAAAATATGCAGAGACGATTATTAGATTACTTAGTCATTACATTAAAAGGATTGGCTATGGGAGCCGCAGATGCCGTCCCAGGGGTTTCAGGCGGAACGATCGCCTTTATTTCCGGGATTTATGAAGAACTCATTTCAACCATAAGTAATATTAATACATCCCTTTTTAAAACCCTCTTTTCTAAAGGGATAAGAGCGTTTTGGTTACAGGCTAACGGAAACTTTATAATAGCTCTTTTAATGGGGGTAATTGTAAGTTATATATCGTTCATGAGGTTAGCGAAATATTTGCTGGAGCATGAGCCCATATTGATTTGGTCCTTCTTCTTTGGTCTTATTGTAGCGAGTATATATTTTGTAGGCAAACAAATTACCAAATGGAATGTTTCGGTAATAATCGCTTTGCTTATTGGTGCTTGTATCGCTTTTTATATTACCACGCTTCCGGCACTTAATAATAATGACAGTTCTGCCTTTCTATTTTTAGCAGGTGCTATCGCTATTTGCGCCATGATACTCCCTGGTATTTCCGGTTCTTTCATACTTATAATTCTTGGAGCATATAAAACACTAAGCGATGCGCTACACGATTTCGACATAAAAAAAATAGCAATCTTTACCGGAGGGGCAGTTATTGGTCTATTAAGTTTCAGTCATTTATTAAAATGGTTGTTTAAACATTATCACAATTTAACATTAGCACTATTAACAGGCTTTATTTTTGGATCACTTAATAAAGTTTGGCCTTGGAAAGAAACCCTTACCTGGCATACCAATTCTAAGGGCATAAAAACTCCGGTGCTTCAAGAAAGTATCTCTCCGTTTTCTTTTCCTGGTGAAAATCAAATTGGATTCGCCATAAGTTTAATGGTTCTTGGTTTTTTAACTATTTTTATTCTTGAAAAAATAGGATCAAAAAAACAATAATGCAAAGCACCAGGACATTAACCGACAAAATATTTCTAATTCTTAAAGGCTTAGGTATGGGTGCGGCGAATAAGGTTCCCGGGGTTTCCGGTGGTGTCGTTGCGTTTGTTGCCGGGTTTTATGAGGAATTTATATATTCTCTACAAAAAGTAAATGGTAAAGCCTTTAAATTATTGATTAATGGGCGCTTCAGAAGTTTTTTCAATTACCTCAACGGGCGTTTTTTAGGACTTCTTTTTTTAGGAATGATCGTAAGTTATTTTAGTGTATCTAGAGTTTTGGACTATTTGATTAAACATTATGAATTGTATGTTTGGAGTGTTTTTTTCGGCATGATAGTTGGCTCTATTTACTATATTAACAAAGATTTTAAAGACTGGAATTATAAAACATATACGGCTTTGGCAATTGGTATAGCTTTAGGATTAAGTATTAGTTTTTTAAACCCTGCCAAAGAAAACGACAACCTTTGGTTTGTTTTCTTTTGTGGGATTATTAGTGTCTCGGGAATGACACTTCCCGGATTCTCCGGATCCTTTATTCTTATTCTTTTTGGAAATTATGTTTTACTTTTGGTGGATTCCGTAAACGCCTTGTCGGCAACCTTTTATGAAATATTGGGTGGTGATTTTAGCTTTATGGAAAACCCGGAACGTATAAGAATGCTTAAAGTTCTTAGTGTGTTTACTCTGGGCTCTATAACCGGACTGGTTACATTTTCTCATGTACTGAGTTATATTCTAAAACATTATAAAAATATTACGCTTGCCTCTATTATTGGGTTCATTATTGGTTCCTTAGGTGTGGTCTGGCCATGGAAAGAAACCAGATACAAAATACATGAAGACGGGCGTTTTTTATTAGACTCCTCGGGAGAGAGAATCGTTGAAAATTACGAACGCTTTATCCCAGATTTAGGTGCAGAGACTTATTATGCCATAATCTATATCATCGTTGGAATTGGTATCGTTCTGGCACTTGAGGCATATGGTCAAAAAACCAGAAAAAAAATATAAAAAGAACTATTTATAAATTTTAATAATACGTTCAAAAAAGAATGCTCAAAACTTTTAATATGAGAACACAGTGGTTACATTCGCTATTGCTTTTATTAGTTAGCTTAATGAATTACAAAAATTTAAGGTATGAATAGATTAGGTCTTTTAGGTAAAAACATATCGTACTCATTTTCAAAAACCTATTTTAAAAAGAAATTTGAAGATGAAAACATCGATGACACGACTTACGAAAATTTTGATATCGAACATATAGATTTATTTCCTTCAATACTAAAAAACACTGAAGGTTTAAAGGGACTAAATGTAACCATTCCTTACAAAGAAGCCGTGATACCCTATTTGGACAAAATAAACAAAAAAGCAAAAGAAATTGGTGCAGTAAATACCATAAAAGTTACAAAAAAAGGCAAATTGGTTGGATACAATACGGACTACTATGGTTTTAAAAAATCGATTGAACCTCTTTTAAGACCTCATCATAAAAAAGCTTTAATTCTTGGTACGGGGGGAGCAAGTAAGGCCATAGCTTACAGTTTAAGACAACTTAATATTGATTATAGCTATGTTTCCAGAACAGCCTCTGAAAACATTGAGTTTACCTATAACACATTAACAGATCTTATTATCGGCCAACACCAAATCATTATAAATTGTACACCTTTAGGGACGTTTCCTAATGTTAATGTTAGTCCTGATATTCCTTATAAATCCATAACAAAACAACATATTTTGTTCGATTTAATCTACAATCCTGAGGAAACTAAATTTCTTAAGCAAGGCAAAGAAAATGAAGCCATGACAATTAATGGTCTAAAGATGTTAAAACTACAAGCCGAAAAAGCTTGGTCCATTTGGAATTTGTAATAAAAATCTCCTTTATGAGTTAAAAGCCCTTCAGTCTTTTGTAAATACTAGAGTTGTTAGTATCTTTAAGGTTTAAAGTATTGATGAACCTAAACATTTTTTAAAATGTCTGAGATAGAAAATAACCTGCAAGAAGCAGAAGAAACAAAAACCAACCTTACAGATGAAAACGTAGCAAATGAGTCGTTGGAAGATACGAATGGCACTGAATTGTTAAACGTTGAAACGCATACTGGAGCCGAAATACCATCTGAGGAAAGTGCAGAGAAGGTTGATGTTGCCAATGACGTTGAGACACCTACTGATCAAGGTGAAGAAAAGGTTAATAATGATCAGGATACGGGAACACTATCCGATAATGAGCATGTAGAAACGGTTGAGAGCAATAGTGACGCCGCTAAGCCTAACGATGAGCCCATAGAAGAGCTTGCTACCAATACCGAAGAAGCACCTGAAAATCAGGACGAAGTGATTAATGAGATTGAAGAATCCAATGCGAAAGACTCAGAAGATGAGGGTCGTAAGGAACGCCATAAGATTGAGCTTAAAGAATATGACAAAATGTCTCTGGAAAGCTTGGCTATCGAACTTGAAAAACTGGTCAAGAATGAAAAGGTTCAAGCTATAAAATCTCATGTAAATAATATAAATAACGAATTCAAAACTAAATTTCAAGCTTTACTAGACGAGAAAAAAACCGATTTTTTGAACGATGGGGGTAACGAAATTGATTTTTATTATTCATCTCCAATCCAAAAAAGGTTCAAAGAAGCTTATCGCGAATATAGAAATAAGCTAAATGATCACTATAAAAGCCTGGAAAAAAACCTTAAACAAAACCTAGCCGATAAGCTTGAAATCATTGAAGAATTAAAAGGCCTGATTAATGTTGAAGAGAATATCAATACAACATATAAGCATTTTAAAGAATTACAGGAACGTTGGAGAAATACCGGACCTATCCCAAGAGATAAATACAATAATGCCTGGAATAGTTACCACCATCACGTTGAGCGTTTTTACGATTTTTTGCATCTTAACAGGGACCTTCGAGATTTAGACTTTAAGCATAATTTAGATAAAAAGTTAAAAATTATTGAGCGTGCTGAAGAATTGGCACAAGACGACAACGTCATGCGGGCTTTTAGGGAATTACAGGAACTCCATAAAATGTGGAAGGAGGAACTGGGTCCTGTTGGCAAAGAACATCGAGAAGCCATATGGGAACGCTTTCGAGCGGCGACAAAATTAATTAATGATAAGCGACAGGAATATTATAAAGAAATTGATAAGGTTTACGAAAAAAACCTTGAGGTTAAACAGGAAATTATAGCAAAAATCGACACTATAAATCTTCAGGAAGGCAATACCCATGGTGCTTGGCAAAAGAAAATCAAGGAAATTGATATGCTAAGAAATGCCTTTTTTAGTGCGGGCAAAGTGCCTATTAAAGTCAATGAAGCCACCTGGGCTAAATTTAAGGATTCGGTTAGAGCCTTCAATAAACAAAAGAATGCTTTTTACAAAGGACTTAAAAAGGAACAATTTGAAAACCTTAAGAAAAAACTTGAGCTTATTAAAATAGCTGAAGACAATAAGGATAGTGAAGATTTGCAGGTTACAACCGCTTTAATGAAAAAAATCCAAAGTGATTGGAAAAAAATCGGTCATGTGCCACGAAAGGACAGTGACAAAATTTGGAAACAATTCAAAACCGCTTGTAATTATTATTTTGACCGACTGCATGCCAATAGAAATGCAGAGAACAAAGAGAGTCTGGATGCATTTAATAAGAAGCATGAACTCCTGGATACCCTAAAAACTTTGACATTAACGGATGATAAAGACAAGGATCTTGCCACGATAAAAGAGCAGATTAACCTATGGAAGACTATTGGTAAGGTTCCAAATGACAAACGCTATATTGAGAATAAATTTCAAAAAACTCTGGACGGTCTGTTTTCTAGTTTGAAAATGGATAAGAATGAAGTTGAAATGATAAAGTTTGAAAACAAGATTGATGGCTTAAGTAATACGGCAGACCATATCAGGAATATAGATAATGAACACTCCTTTATTCGTAAAAAAATTGATGAAGTAAAAGGTCAGATTAATCAATTAGAAAATAATTTACAATTTTTTACGAATGCCAATGACGATAACCCTCTTGTAAAAGAAGTTCGTAATAATATAAAAGCCCATAAAGAAGCTCTAGTTCTTTGGAATAGCAAGCTTAAAAAAATTAAAGAACTGTATTAAGAATTACGACACTATAAAATATATTCAATTAATAAAGGTCCATAAGGCCTATTAAAGACTTCTTATGGGCTTTTTAAATGAAGCAATGTATCGATAGTATCACGCATAAATGGGCTGTTCCAATTTGCTGCACCGGTTTTATCAACAATGATATAGCCCTCTTTATTTATGAGAAAGGTTCTGGGAATACTCGTAACATCAAAGATCCCTGAATAATCAGACAAACTGGTGTAAACTTTAAAAGTATAAGCATTGGTGCTTAAAAAATCGTTAATAACTTCCGGACTTTCATTAGACACAAAAACAAACTCCATTTTATCGCCATAATCATCGTATAGCTTCTGAAGACTTGGCATTTCGGCGATACATGGTGGACACCAGGTCGCCCAAAAATTAATGAGTACAACTTTTCCCTGAGTATCTTCAAAATGAAATACTCCTGCCTCGTGGTCTTCCAGTTTCCAGTTATAACTTTTTAATTTGTATTGCTCATCCTTCTCCATTACTGCAGGACTAATAATTAAGGCCAATCCTTTATGCACAAAAACTTGAATAGGTTTACGTGTTTGAGGAATTATTAATAAAACAATTACAATCAAAAAAATAATATTGTTTCGTCTAGATTTAGTAAGATGCATTGAAAACAGATTAAAAAGGCATAGTTTCTATGTCGAAACTACGCCTTAAAATTAACAAACCAAATTAATTAATCCCATTGTTTGTATTAATCCTAACACTTTTATCTACTTACGGTTCCAACAGGAAATGAGGCAGCATTCAATGCAAGATCATGCGTTGTTGGCGCAGTTTCCTGACCAGCAGTACCTACTAAAGGCTTTAACAGAAATGGTGTCGGACTATTATCTGGGTCAGGTTCAATAGAAATGACAGCCGTACGTCCTCTTACATCCAAAGGAAAGGTAAATCCTGCCGGTGCATTATTGAAAAAATCCTCTCCGGGAATCGGAGGTCCGGCATTATTTTCGGTGCCGCTAAAATGATTGCTGTCATCTACAGAAGTGAAGCTTGTAAATGTCCCGGTTGTTATAGGGCCTACGCCTTCTACAACCACCCAGCCTTCATATTTCCATCCGGGAGAAAGTGCTGGCAAATTTAATCCTGATGTTGGAGGAGCTCCGGGAGTTCCAAACCAAATACCGTTTTCGTCATTCCCATTATTTGTACCGGTCTCGTCTGTGGGTGTTCTTAAAAAGAATTTACCTGAGGCGGCACTAAAATCATTAGCATCCGTGGTGACTGTTCCAATCCAAACATCGGCGGTATTTCCGGTAAAGTCTCCTACCAATAGTTTTGTTGCCGCCGGAGCTGGATCTGGATCTACAGTTGGTTCTATTGAAAGTACAAACCTTGTAGCACTATTTAATTGTTCTGTATTTACTTGAAACACTTGTGGGAATGTAACACTCGAAAAAGTTCCTGTTGATAGAGGGTTTCCATCTACAATAATCCACCCTTCATAAACATAATCGTCACCCAAAGCCTCTAAACCATTTAAATTAAGGGTTAAGCCGGAAGTTGTTGGGGTATTATCGTCATCACTACTGCAGGAACTAGCAAAAATTCCTATTGCTAATACTGCTAAAAACATTTTTTTTATCATTGCTTTTTTTTTTAAATTTTTAATACTTCAAAAGTAAAGCGCGATAATTTTATAAAATGTTAGCCATCTAACACTAAGCCGTTTTTTTGTGAATTCTTATTTCTTTTCTGGTAAATTGAATAACTTTTTCTTCCTTTAATTCATTTAGAAGAATGTTTAAAGTTGGTCTGGAAGTCCCTATTAAGCTAGCAATGTCTTTTTGAGTATATGGATGGTGTATTACTTTATCACCTGTTTTTTCACAGTCATACCCATAATCGGAGCACAATTCATCCAGAAATTCTAAAAGTCGTGTTTTGGCATCTTTAAATAATAATAATTGAAGACGTCGTTCTAATTTTTTTAGTTTAAAGCCAATAACCTTATAAATTTTAAAACTGAATGTTTGGTTATTACGCATTAAATCGTGCATGGTATCTACTCCTATTGGACAAATACTCGTAGTATTATCAATAGACTGCGCGAATTCTTCTCGTTTAGACTCTCCTAATATGGCCGTTTCTCCAAAAAGCTCACCTCTGGTTAAAATAGCTTTAACAACTTCATCTCCTTCTTCACTATAATAGCCAATTTTAACCTTACCTTTTTCTATTAAATATACTTTATTTGCAGAGTCTGCTTCAAAGTAAATATAGTCCTTCTTTTTATAGGCATCAAAATCATGATCTGCTTTATAAGCTTTAAACTTATGTGGGCATAGAATTTTAAAAAGATTAACATCATCAAAAAACCAAAGTGATTTCATCTGTTTACATTTATTGTTTATATAGTCGCACCTCGACAAGTTGAGTAATGACACATAACATTCGTACTATTATTAGGTTATAAATGTTTCAAATGTCATTGTAATTTAACACTTTAAAAATGTCGTTATTTATGGTCGAACCTTACAAGAATCCACAAAAAAAGCCTTCATAAAATGAAGGCTTTTTAATTCGATCTGTTCTAGCTACTCTTCTTCATCAGAAGTATCTTTACTGGCCTCTTCTTCAAGTAAATTCAGCATATCATGCTTCTGCAATAAATTGTACCATTGCAATACCTTTTTAATATCACTGGCATATACTCTATCTTCATCATAATCGGGCAAAACATCAAAAAAATATTCTTCAAGCTTATCTTTACCTTCTTTTGGACCAACGCTGGTTTGCCCTCCATTTTCCTTTTCCTTGATATTATTAAAAACCTGTTTCAAAGGAATTTCTTCCGTCAATGTATAAATAGCAATTTCGCTTAAAACGCTAACATTTTGTTGTACCCCAACCGATAATCGCTTATTATCTATTAAGGACTCTGCAACAAAACCACCTCTAGTCTGGGCAATTAACTTATATAACCCCGGCTTTCCTCCTATGGCTAATACTTTATCTAAACTCATATACTTTTTTTTAGAAAGGGGCAAATATCATCTGTTTATTGATGTATTGCAAATATTATCGTCTCTTTTTTACATTAGGAAAACGCATTCTATAATCTACGTTAATCTTTCCTTTAGATATGTTGGCCAAACGGCTTTTAATTAAACGTTTCTTTAAACTTGAAAGCTTATCGGTGAATAATACACCTTCAATATGATCGTATTCGTGCTGTATAACTCTAGCGATTAACCCCTCAAAAACCTCGGTATGCTTATTGAAGTTTTCATCGACATACACAACAGTGATTTTTGGCTGTCTAAAAACATCTTCTCTAACATCCGGGATACTCAAACATCCTTCATTGAAAGCCCATTCGTCACCTTCCTCTTTAATTATTCTCGCATTAATAAAGGTACGTTTAAAGTCTTTCAATTCTTTACGCTCAGCTTCTGTAAGCTCTTCGTCTTCCGAAAAGGGTGTAGTATCTACTAAAAATAATCGTATTGGCAGTCCTATCTGCGGAGCCGCTAAACCTACGCCGAATGCATTATACATGGTTTCATACATGTTTTCTAAAAGCGTATCAAGATTAGGATAATCTTTAGTAATCTCGACACCTTTCTTTTTTAAAACGGGATCGCCATAGGCTACTATTGGTAATATCATTGTTTTCCTTATGTATTATAGTATGCAAAAATACAATTCTTATCCATGAAATTGTTTGTATTTAAGCTAAAAAATGACACATCGATATCGTTTATTTCGAGTACAAATAGCTTTGCAAAATAAGCGTCGCACTAATTTCATCTACTAAGGCCTTATTTTTACGTTGCTTTTTTTTAAGTCCGCTATCAATCATGGTTTGAAAAGCCATTTTAGATGTAAATCGCTCGTCTACGCGTTGCACCGGGATATCAGGAAATTGATTTTGAAGCTTCGATAAAAAAGGTTTAATTAACGCCTCACTTTCTGAAGCCGTATTATCCATTTGTTTAGGTTCTCCCACCAAAAACAATTCCACCTCTTCGTTAGCAATATAATCCTTCAAAAACGGTATCAAAGTACTTGTGCTCACCGTCGTCAGGCCAGATGCAATAATTTGAAACTCATCCGTTACAGCAATGCCAGTTCTTTTCATTCCATAATCTATTGCTAAGATGCGCGCCATATCTGTAATTTGTACAAAAGTAATGTAATAAAGCAAAAAAGGTTGTCTCGAAAGACAACCTTTTTTATAGTTTAACCTTAATATTAATATTTAGCTTATGCTCTTTTATCTTTATTCATTTTAGGAAATACTAACTTAATATTATCAACATTTCTTAAACGGTTTAAATAAATTCTAATATCACTACTACTTTTTGCAATGTTTTCTTTTAACTTATCAGCATCAAGAATTAAAACATCCTTTTTAATCAGCTCAACATTAGATACACTATCTAAAACAACAGTATCATTATTTTCAGAAACAGAAACGCTAGTTGTAGTTTCTTCGTTACTTACAGTTTCAGTACTTTGTGCATTTGCAAAAGAAAAAGAAAGAAGTAAAATAAATAATATGTAATAATTTGTTTTCATTTTAATTTGTGTTGTTTTGATGGTTCAAATATACTTTCACTCCAAAGGTTTTGCGCAAAAAATTAGTTGTACGCCTTTGTAAATTCGTTTATTAGAACACGGTTATAATTTTATCGATGAATAGTTAAAACGATTCTTTTTACCGACGAAACACTCTATTTAATGTATTTCATCCAAAGCCGGGTCAGACAAAAAGATAAAAGGCATATTTCTTCCCGTTAAAAACAATGATTAATTATGGAAATTTTGACAATAAACGACACTATTATTATGGGCATTTAATTCCCTTTTTTAAATGATAGGCATTATATTTGCTCAAAAATTTAAATATCGATGACGCAATTACAACAAACAATAGAAAATGCCTGGGAAGATAGAGCTCTTTTGAATGATGAAACCACAGGTAATGCGATAAGAGAGGTCGTTTCTTTATTAGATTCTGGTGAACTTCGTGTAGCGGAACCTGTAGAAAGAGGATGGCAAGTTAACGAATGGGTAAAAAAAGCCGTTGTTTTATACTTTCCAATTCAAAAAATGCAAACCATTGAATGCGGTCCCTTAGAGTTTCACGATAAAATACCATTAAAAACCGGATATGCCGAAAAAGGAATACGTGTTGTTCCTCACGCTGTAGCACGTCATGGCGCTTATATTTCTGCCGGTACCATTCTAATGCCAAGCTATGTTAATATAGGAGCGTATGTAGACAAAGGTACTATGGTAGATACCTGGGCTACCGTTGGAAGTTGTGCTCAAATAGGTAAAAATGTACATTTATCCGGGGGTGTTGGTATTGGTGGTGTTTTAGAGCCTTTACAAGCTGCGCCTGTAATTATTGAAGACAATGCATTTATTGGATCACGTTGTATCGTCGTTGAAGGTGTTCGCGTGGAAACTGAAGCTGTTTTAGGTGCCGGTGTGGTATTAACCATGAGTACAAAAATCATTGATGTAACCGGCGACGAGCCTATTGAATATAAAGGTCGAGTTCCTGCGCGATCTGTTGTAATACCAGGTAGTTATTCTAAAGAATTCTCTGCGGGCAGTTATAATGTACCGTGTGCACTCATTATTGGGAAACGTAAGGAGAGTACTAATAAAAAAACATCGCTTAACGATGCCCTGCGCGAGCATGATGTTGCTGTTTAAAATTTAATAATTAATATCGTTTGAAGGATACAAAAACAAGTATTTCCGCTCTATTAATAGTTTATAATGAAATTACACATATTTCTGAGGTTATAGACAATATTGATTTTGCCGATGAAATTATTGTTATAGATTCTTATAGTACGGATGGAACATTAGAAAAGCTTAAAAACTTTTCTAATGTTAAAACTATTCAACGTCCTTTTAAAAATTTTGCGGATCAACGTAATTTTGCCATTAATCAGGCCCAATGTGAATGGATTCTATTTATTGATGCCGACGAGCGTATTACAACGGAACTTAAAGATGAAATACGAGACACAGTAAATAGCGACACACCTATCGCCGGATTTATGTTTAAACGAAAAATGTATTTTAACAATAAGGTAATTAATTACAGTGGGTTTCAAACAGATACAACCTATCGTCTTTTTAAAAACGGATCTGTTAAATACCAAGAAGACAAAATTGTACATGAAATGCCGATTATTAATGGTAAAAGTGACATTCTAAAGCACACCATGCTTCATTATTCTATTTCCAGTAGCGATGATTACAAAGAAAAAATGGTAACCTATGCCAAGTTAAAAGCTTTAGAGCTCTTTAACAAAGGCAAAAAAGCTTCTGCTCTTCACTTTATTTTCAGACCGATTTACAAGTTTATTACCAACTATATTGTGAGATTGGGTTTCTTAGATGGCATTGAAGGTTTTCAACTATCCTACCTGGGTGCTTATGGCGTATATTATAGATATTTGGAGTTAAGAAGGTTAACCAATATTTCGCCAAAATAGAAACTTCTTTTTAAGCCGTTTTTTACGATTAAATTTTTCTTGAAATTCTTGAGTGAAGCGCCACATGAGCTGAAAGACTTCGTTATATTCTTTACCTAAACACTTAGCGTATTCATCACTCATAACTTCCACCATCTCCCTATGTGGGGTTAGTCTGGAAAAGTTTCTGATTCTAGTCTCATATGATAATGTCTCAAATTTCATTCGGTTAAGGTCCACCAAATAAAAAGCGTAGTTTTCTTTATTTATTTTTATAAGTGTATTACCCGGTGAATGATCTAAAAACAAAACGTCTTTCTCATGAAGTTGATACGTAAACCTGGTAAAAGCTCTTAAAATAGTATCACGATTAGGGTAATTGAAATCATGAATTAGTTCCCTATAGGTTAAATCGCACTCCAAATGCTCACTAACATAATAGCTTTTCTTAAACAAAAAGAGTGATGAAAACTCAAAATAAGCAATAGGCTTTGGAGTACCAATATCTAATTTCAATAAAGTATTGGCATACTCAAAGGAACGCTCTGCCTTACTCTTTCTAAAAAAATTATAAGCAATTTGATTAAAAATATTAGGAACTTTAAACGCCTTAATATTAACCGTTTCATTGTTCAAACTGAACAATTTTATGGTATTTCGAGTACCTTCTATGAATACCTTTCCGGAAACCTCAAATTTATCTATAAAACCATTTAACTCTTTCTTAAAAGGCTTGTACGCTTCATTACAGATGTATTTCATAAATCTATATAGGTGTCACAATTAAACTTACAATTTCTGTATGGCTTTATTAATCGCGGTTTCAAAGAAATAACCGGACATTACTTTATTCTGGTAGTTCCGTACATTATCTTTTATCGCGGTGTAATCAGCATGCGTTAAATTTGCCAAAGTACGGTCTAAATCTTTTAAGTCAGACACCCCTATTCCTAGCCTATTATTAATAATAAAAGGGGCTAAAGCGGCTTCTTTCCATATAATTACGGGTAACCCGCACAATAAATACAATGAGGTTTTATGTGGGTTATTAAACTTCAAATAAGCACCGTACTGCCCAGTGCAAGTATGTGTAGAATCGCCATCCCATACCAAACCAAAATCTCCTACAATTTTATAAGCTATTTCATTGGAAGGAAATGCACCTTGATAATCAATAATAGAATCTTCATTCTTTACTTTGACACTTTCAGGCTCAAAACCTCGGCCATAAAGCTTCAATTTATATTTGGTAGCAGATAACATATCTACATCGTAAATATACGCATTCTTCTTATGCCCTAATCCCCCGGCATAAGTGATCTCATAATGGGGTTCAGATGGCGTCATATCATTTTGCTCCGGTCTTCTATCGGCAATATAATCGAAGATCTCTAAAACGACGACAGGTACTTTTACGCCCTGTTCGATAAACCATGCTTTCATAGAAGAGTTGTGTACAATAATAACATCGGTTACTATTTGTGATATTTCCTTGTATGTATCCTTAGTTTTCCCCTTTAAGGCTCTAACATCGTGAACGATAGTGATAATTTTACATCGCTTTAATTTAGCCACAAAAAGAATATAGCCTCTAAACTTGCTATTAGGGTATTGTGTACATAAAGTAGCTTTAAACGGTAACCTTAATAGTGCCAAAGTTATGCCTAAAAAATTTTTTAATGTTCCCAAAACAGAATTGGGAATGGCGGATTGCTTAAATCCCAAATTTTTAAAACCCATTTTTTGCAATACAAATTCACAATCCGTTTTTGCTTTTCCGGCGGCGTCAAAAACCGATTTATAATTTCTAGATATAAAGTAGATATTCATTTATTAACCTTTATAGTTTTTACGCTTCAATTTCTTCCAAAGCCCTTTTAACCGATGTTCTATAAAATAATCCCGACATTACTTTTTGTTGAAATACTAATACATTCTTTTTCATCGCCTTAACATCTTCAGAGGACAACCTTTCGAAAGCGTCATCCAGCTTCGCTAAACTCGACACGGCTATTCCTAAATTATTTTCAGTAATAAAAGAAGCCAGAGCAGCTTCTTCCCAAATAACAACCGGTAATCCACAAAGTAAGTATAAGGACGTTTTATGTGGATTGTTAAACTTCAGGTACTCGCCATACTGGCCGCTACAGGTGTCTATAGACTCTCCGTCCCATACCAATCCAAAATCACCTTGTATCTTATAAGCTATTTCATTAGAAGGAAAAACACCGGCATATAAAACTGAAGATTTTGCCTCGCTTACTTTTCTCTTTTCCGGTTCGAATCCCGTTCCATAAAGCTTCAAATTAAAACGTGATGTTTTTATATCATCTATATCATATACATATGAATTTTTGTTACCTCCATACCCACCTGCATAAACCAAATCGAATGTAGACTTTTCCTCTATAGCCGCATTTTGCTCGGGTAATTTATCGGCAACATAATCAAAAATTCCAAGCACAATAATAGGAATCTTTATACCTTGATCTAAAAACCATTGTTTCATCCTAGGATTATGCACAATTACAGCATCAGAATTGCATATTCTAGCTAACTCCCGCTCCTTGTTCTTTGTACGTTTTCTTAAGAATCCAACATCATGTACCAAGGTGATAATTTTACAACGCTTTAATCGTGCAACGAACAATATATAACCTCTATACTTATTAATAGGATATTGTGTACATAACACAGACCTGAAAGGCAGTCTTAAAAGTGCCCAGGTAATTCCAAAAAAGTTCTTAATCGCTCCAACAGCAGAATTGGGAATAGAAGATTGCTTAAATCCAAGGTTTTTAAAACCCATTTTTTCCAGGGCATACTCAAAATCTGTTTTTGCTTTTCCAGAGGCTCCATATATAGCCTTGTAATTTTTAGAAATATAATAATACATTAAGACACTAAAGTTTTTTTGTAGATAATAAAAATTATAATATTGTAAACTAAACTATTATTATTAAAAATAATGCAAAAGTACGATTATTTAATTGTAGGAGCCGGTCTTTTTGGGTCGGTCTTCGCACACGAAGCCAAAAAAAAAGGGCGAAGCTGTTTGGTTATTGATAAAAGACCTCACCTTGGAGGAAACGTGTATTGCGAAAATGTAGATGGTATTAATGTTCATAAATACGGAGCGCATATTTTTCATACCAACGACAAAGCCATTTGGGATTATGTGAATCAATTTGCAGAGTTTAATAATTATATTAATTCACCGGTATCCATTTCGAAAGGCAAACTCTATAATTTGCCGTTTAATATGAATACGTTTTATCAGCTTTGGGGAGTAAAAACGCCAGCGGAAGCCCGGGAAATCATTAGTAAGCAAATAGAAGAATATGGCGTTAAAAATCCAAAAAACCTTGAAGAACAGGCACTATCGTTAATAGGTCGTGATATTTATGAAACCTTAATAAAAGAGTACACTGAAAAACAGTGGGGAAGAAAAGCATCGGAACTTCCTGCCTTTATAATTAAAAGACTTCCGGTTCGCTATACATTCGACAACAATTATTTTAACGATAAGTATCAAGGCATTCCTGTTGGAGGCTATAATAAAATAATAGACGGGTTATTAAATGGTATAGAAACGAGAACCAATGTTGATTTTTTTAAAGACAAACAAACCCTGGAATCTCTAGCCAAAAAGGTTGTATTTACGGGGAAAATAGATGAATATTTCAATTATGAATTCGGAAAATTAGAATATCGATCATTGCGCTTCGAAAATGAACAACTAAACACAGACAACTTTCAAGGAAATGCCGTTATTAACTATAATGACAGTGATGTTCCATATACCAGAATTATAGAACACAAACATTTTGAATTTGGGAAACAAAAACATACAGTCGTAACTAAAGAATACCCTGAGCAATGGACCTCTAAAAAAGAAGCCTATTATCCCATTAACAACGAAGAGAATCAAAATAAATTCAAACAATACAAAGAGAAGTCTAAAACCCGGAACAAGGTTATTTTTGGAGGTCGTCTGGCCGAATACAAATATTACGATATGCATCAAATCATTGGTTCTGCCCTGCAAAAAGTAAAAACGGAATTTTCTTAAACCAAGCATAGAGCATGCAAAAGGAACTTTTTAATGCGATAAAGACCTTAAAAGAAGGTGGTCTTATCCTTTACCCTACCGATACGGTTTGGGGTATCGGTTGTGATGCAACAAATGAAGAAGCGGTTAAAAAGGTTTACAAGTTAAAAGAACGTGAAGACTCTAAAGCTTTAATATGCCTGGTGGCAGACGATAGGATGCTCAATAACTATGTGAAAAAAATCCCGGAAGCGGCACACAGTATTATTGACATCTCTGAAAAACCGGTAACCATCATTTATGATGATGCCCAAAACTTAGCACAAAATCTGGTCGCAAATGATGGCACCATCGCCATAAGAATTCCTGATAACGAATTTTGTTTTCAACTCTCCCGAAGACTTAACGGAGCGGTGGTTTCGACTTCAGCAAATATTAGTGGGCAACCTACACCAAAATCGTATCAAGAAATATCTCCTGCTATTTTAAAAGGTGTAGACTATATTGTAAATTTGCACCGTGAAAAAATCTGTGATAAACCATCTTCCATCATTAAATTGGGTAATAATGGTATTGTCAAGATAATCCGAAAATAAATTTAGCCACGAATACACCAATATTTATGTCTATCATAATTTATAAAGATGAAAGTTATTCTATTATTGGTGTTCTATTTGAGGTTTATAATAATTTAGGAAGCGGGTTTTCAGAAATAGTGTATAAAGATGCTATTGAATATGAGTTTAATAGATTGAACATTCCTTTTAAAAGGGAAAAAGAATTTAAAGTTTATTATAAAGATATTTCGTTAAAACATAAGTTCTATGCGGATTTTGTTGTTTATAATAAAATTATTCTAGAAATTAAATCCATCGAAAATTTAAATGATAAGCGCGTATCACAATGCATTAATTACTTAAAAGTATCACAAAATAAATTAGCAATATTAGCCAACTTTCATAAAGATTTATTAGATCACAAAAGAATTATACTATAAAATATTTGTGAATTCGTGGCAAAAAAATATGAACTACAGAGACGCTTTATATCATCCAATTTTCAAAATAATTTCAGAATCGGCAAAAGAACTAGATCTCGACGCCTATGTCATAGGTGGTTTTGTACGTGATTATATTTTAAAACGTGGATCTGCAAAAGATATTGATGTTGTTGCCATTGGTAGCGGCATTGCATTGGCAAGACAAGTTGCAAAAAACCTCCCTACAAGACCTAAAGTACAGGTATTTAAAACCTATGGTACCGCCATGCTTCGATATGATGACATCGAAATAGAATTTGTTGGTGCTCGAAAAGAATCTTACAACAATGACAGCAGAAACCCGATTGTTGAAGATGGCACTCTGGAAGATGACCAAAACCGTCGCGACTTCACAATAAATGCTTTGGCCTTAAATTTAAGTAAGACCGAATTCGGAGCATTGTTGGATCCATTTAATGGCATTGATGATTTAAATAAAAAAATCATTAGAACGCCTTTAAATCCGGATATCACATATAGTGACGACCCGCTTAGAATGATGCGGGCCATCAGGTTTGCCACACAGTTAAATTTTAACATTGAAGAGGCATCTTTAAATGCTATTTCAAAAAATTGTGATAGAATTAAGATTATTACAAACGAACGTATTGTTGTAGAACTCCATAAAATTCTTGAAAGTGAAGTGCCCTCTATCGGTCTGCTATTGCTGGAAAAAACAGGATTGCTACACTATATTTTGCCGGAACTCACAGCGCTTAAAGGCATAGACGAGGTTGAAGGTCAACGACATAAAGATAACTTTTACCATACCCTAGAAGTTGTTGATAATATTTCAAAGCATACAAATAATGTTTGGTTACGCTGGGCAGCGCTGCTCCATGATATCGGTAAGGCTCCTACAAAACGTTTTAGCAAAAAGGTTGGTTGGACATTTCACGGGCATGAGTTTGAAGGCTCAAAAATGGTGTATCATTTGTTTAAAAGATTAAAAATGCCATTGAATGATAAAATGAAGTTTGTTCAAAAAATGGTATTTATGAGTTCTCGCCCTATTGTACTGGCTCAAGATATGGTAACAGATTCGGCAGTTCGCCGATTAGTATTTGATGCCGGAGATTATGTTGAAGATTTAATGACCCTTTGTGAAGCCGATATTACAACCAAAAACCCAAAAAAGTTTCATAAATATCATAACAATTTTAAAATTGTAAGAGAAAAGATTGTTGAGGTAGAAGCTCGCGATCAAGTGCGCAATTTCCAACCTCCTATAAGTGGTGAAGAAATAATGAAAACATTCAATTTAAAACCATCCCGGGAAATTGGTATCATTAAAGAAACGATCAAAGAAGCTATTTTAGAAGGTGATATTCCTAATGAGTTTGAAGCCGCACATCAATTAATGCTTGAAGAAGGAAAACGCTTGGGTTTAAAAGTATCTAAATAATTATGATAAGGCTTGTTAGAACACATTCAGCACATGTTGACTTTATTAATTTAGTTAAAAAACTGGATAGCTATTTGGCTATCGTGGATGGTGACGATCACGAGTTTTATAACCAATACAATAATATCGATACTTTAAAACATGTGGTACTTATATATTTTAATGAAACTCCGGTGGGTTGTGGCGCCTTTAAAGCCTTTGATAAACATGCGGTAGAGATAAAACGTATGTATACCGATTCTAAGCATCGAGGAAAAGGAATAGCGTCAAAGATTTTAGGAGAACTGGAAATTTGGGCCAAAGAACTCAATTACAAATCAACCATCCTAGAAACCGGAAAAGATCAGGTTGACGCTGTCCAATTTTATAAAAAAAACAGGTATCAGATTATTCCAAATTATGGGCCCTATAAAAATGTAAAAAATAGTGTATGCTTTAAAAAGCGTTTAAAAAAATAAACTCATCATTCCTGGGGAGACAGGAATCCAATTATTACAAATGAGGTTAAATTAATAATATCCTTGAAATGAAGGAATGATAAAAAAATGAAGAAGGACAATAAAAAAGTTATTTACTGGTTGCTAACGGGGTGCGTCTTGATCTTTGCCATGGTTGTTATCGGAGGTATTACAAGATTAACACATTCTGGTTTATCCATTTCCAATTACAAACTTATTTCCGGAACGCTCCCTCCGATGAACGATGCCCAATGGTTAGAAGCTTTTAATCTTTACAAGCAATATCCTGAGTATCAAAAACTGAATACCCATTTTTCTCTTCAGGATTTTAAAGATATCTACTTTTGGGAGTGGTTACACCGATTTATTGGTAGAATGATTGGGCTCGTTTTCTTTATTCCATTTTTATATTTTCTGCTGAAAAAACAACTCACAGCGCCTACTCTAAAAAAGTCTATTATATTAATGGCCTTAGGAGCATTTCAAGGCTTTTTAGGCTGGTATATGGTCAAAAGCGGATTGGTTGATAATCCTGATGTAAGCCATTACAGGTTGGCAGCACATTTAATAACGGCCTTTTTAACCTTTGCATATACATTATGGGTAGCTTTAGATTTAATATTTCCTAACAAATCTAAAACACACCAAAGTTTTAGAAATTTAATACGAACAGGTTTATCTATTTTAATTCTGCAAATTGTATACGGCGCTTTCGTTGCAGGTCTGGACGCCGGCTTTATTCATAACCATTGGCCAATGATGAGTGAAGGTAAATTTATGCACAAAACAGTGTATATCGAACAAAGTCCGATACTTAAAAATTTCATTGAAGGAAAAAGCGGTGTTCAATTTGTACATAGAATGCTGGCTTATATAGTCGTTATTTACGTCTTTATTATCTGGTTTAGATCGAAAAGAATTAATCTTACAACATACCAGTCAAAAGGTATTAGCGCTTTATTAATAATAGTAGCAGTTCAATTTCTATTGGGCGTCTTTACGATTTTGCTACAGGTACCATTATGGTTAGGGATTGCACATCAAATTGGCGCTTTTTTCTTATTAACCGCCATGACTTTTACCCTGCATCGATTCAGTAAATAAGTTAAAAAAACCATATATTTGCACATATTTTATTACAATGATTTACAGGTTTAGGATTATACTGGATAATGATACTGAAGATGATATTTTTCGCGATCTAGAGATTCGTGAAACCGATACTCTTGAAGACTTACACAATATTATCACCCAGTCCTTCGGATTCGATGGCAGTGAAATGGCATCATTTTATATAAGCAATGAGGCTTGGGAACAAGGTGAAGAAATTTCACTATTCGACCTAAGCGATAATGCATCTACACGTTTAATGAATGAAACATCACTTGATAGTGTCGTTCATGAAGCACAAACCAAGTTAATATATGTTTATGATTTTATGAATATGTGGACTTTTTACGTGGAGTTAGCTGAAATTGTAGAAGAAACTGAAGGACATGATTATCCCAACTTAATGTTTGTTAAGGGCCAGGTACCTGAGACCGCTCCGGAAAAAATATTTGAAGCTGATGCTGAAGAAAATCTAAGTGAATTTGAAGATGGGTTAGACCCCGAAGACTACAGCGATTTAGATTTTGACGAGAACTGGAATTAAATACCTTTCTTTTATTTAAACGAAGGATTTACGTTTTCATAATTACGTACCAAATACGCCAAGGCACTCTGTAATATCTGCCCCATATTATTCGCTCTTTTAAACTTAACATCCTGAGTATACTCATAAATTTTCAGCTTTAATAAATCTACATGTTCCTTTTTGGATATGGTGTCTGAGAGCATACAATCTAACAATTCGTCGACACGATCATGAAAACTTTTTAAACGCTTTACCAAAATAGAACGCTCCTCAATTTTATATTGATCGATAGAAAATTTCTGAAAACTTTTAGAGACGAGTTCTACCATTTCCAAATTCTCTTTAAAAAATTGCGGTCGGTATATATTAAACTTCCCTTCAAAAGATTGCTGGTCGAAATCGATAGCCCTAATTTTATAAACGACATGATCAAAATCGTGCGTTGGCACAATAACATAATTATATGACCTCATATCTCCTAAAAGCCTAATCATGCAACGTTCATTAAACTTAACAAACTCCTTGGCTATTTGAGACTTTTCCGATTTACTACAATGCGGTAACATATTTTTTATAAACTCATCACCCGGTATTCCTGCAATGTGTTCCTCTATTAATGTGTTTTTATAAACTAAAAAGTTTAAATTATACGGCGATAGCATATGTTCTAACTCCAACCCATAAATCCTTGACGCATCAGCTATCTTAATATAAAAATAGGTGTAATTATCATTTAAAATATTCCTGATTTTAATTCTGAAGGGTTTAGAGTTTCCAAACGTGCAATAATCAATGGCATCAACATTTAAAAAAGGAATCGTACTTTCATTACCATCAGAATGTAAAATGGTATACACTTTTTTCAAACTTAAATCGATTTCCTCACGTTCAAATTCATTGTAATAAACACGTATCCATAAAGTATCATTATCATTCTTATCATAAACCACTATGGAACCTTGAAAACGCAGCAAATCGTCATAGAAAATAGGTATTTTTATATTTCTATTATATTCAGAAAGGTAATCGTGTAACTTCGCTGTTACCGGATATGATGGTTTCTTCTTAGATATCTTTAAATCTTGCATAGGTATAATATTATTCAAAGTAAAGAAAAATTATTTACTTAGATTACTGTCCTCAAGAGAATGGTAATTTCAGCAAAAATACCAACATCATTATTACTGAATTTCCAATATATTTAAAGCTTTTCTCAGGATTCATGTAACAAATTATAAAGCCCATCGTCTTACGTTTATAACTAACCTATGCTATTCCTTTTTTAGCATAATAAATACAACACCTTGGAGCCTATTCTAACTATTAATAACCTTACTAAAAAATTCGGGTACTTAACTGCTGTTAAAGATTTATCGTTTACCATTAATAAGGGAAATATCTATGGTATCTTGGGACCAAACGGAAGTGGAAAGTCAACAACACTAGGTATTGTTCTTAATGTTGTAAACAAAACTTCAGGAGATTTTCATTGGTTCGATGGCAATACCTCAACCCATGAAGCCTTAAAAAAAGTAGGAGCCATTATAGAACGTCCTAATTTTTACCCTTATATGACAGCTTCTGAAAACTTAAAGTTAGTTTGTAAAATTAAGGGGGTTGGCTATGATAAAATTGAAGAAAAACTCGAAGTTGTTGGCCTATTAGAACGAAAAAACAGTAAATTCAGAACCTATTCTCTGGGAATGAAACAGCGTTTAGCCATTGCTTCTGCCCTACTTAATGATCCCGAAATTTTAATTCTTGATGAGCCAACAAATGGGTTAGATCCTCAGGGTATTCATCAAATTAGAGAGATTATTAAAGAAATCGCGGCAAAGGGAACTACTATTTTATTAGCCTCACATTTATTGGACGAAGTTGAAAAAGTATGTACGCATGTTGTTGTACTTCGAAAAGGTGTAAAACTATATTCCGGACGTGTAGATGAAATGATTTCCAGTCATGGCTTTTTCGAATTAAAATCGAATAAGCACGATGCATTGTTATCATTTTTAGAAACCAATACATCATTTGGAAAAGTAACTGTTGAAGGGGATTTAATTACCGCCTTTTTAAATACGCCCATTAAATCTGAAGATTTTAACAAACAGCTTTTCGAAAAAGATATTATACTAACGCATTTGGTACAACGAAAAGAAAGCCTGGAAGAACAGTTTTTACAATTAACTGACAATAACTAACCCTACCAAAACTCAATATATGCTACGCTTACTAAATTTAGAATTACAAAAGCTATTGCTTAACAGAACCAGTAAGATCCTGATATTCGTTTCGTTTATCTTACCTTTCTTTGTCATTTTATTATCATCGATAAAATTTAATGTTTTTGGTTTTTTTACACTTGAGTTAGGTGAACTCGGAATCTTTAATTTCCCCATTATTTGGCATTTAACTACATTTTTTGCTTCACAATTCAAATTCTTCTTTGCCATTGTTGTGGTAAGCATGATTGGAAATGAATATAGCAACAAGACCATAAAACAAAACCTTATTGATGGTCTAAGTAAAAAGGAGTTTATTTTATCTAAATTCTATACCATTGTATTCTTTTCTTTAGTCTCTACGGTGCTCATAAGTTTTATCTCACTTTGTATAGGCTTATACTATTCCAGCTATACAGAGGTCTCCATTATATTCAGAGAAGTCGAATTTTTACTGGCCTATTTTGTTAAACTGGCCGCTTTTTTCAGCTTATGCTTATTCTTTGGTATGCTGGTTAAACGCTCGGCATTTGCCTTAGCATTTCTATTTATATTGTACATTCTGGAATGGATTATTTTTGGTTTGATGGCATGGAAATTAGACACGACCATTGCTGAAAAGATTCAGAACTTTTTCCCGCTAAAATCGATGTATAAATTAATTGATCAACCGTTTCAGCGTATCGCCATGACCAAGTTTCCCGACAAAGTTGATTTAGCTTATGATTATGCCGTGCACTGGCACGAATTCACCATAGTAATAGCTTGGACTGTCTTATTTGTGTTTTTATCGTACAGATTATTAAAAAAGCGGGATTTGTAATATCTTTGATAGCTTTTGCTATTTAAAGATGAGAAGAATTATCATATCCTTAATAATTTGTTTCGCCTCCGGCTTTTCCTTTGCCCAAAGTGAAGCCGCAAATTGGTATTTTGGATATAACAGTGCAATTAGATTCAATCAGGCAAATAATAGTGTTTCTTCTTTAAGTGGCGGACAAATAAATACCAACGAGGGCTGTGCATCTATTTCTGATGATTCTGGTGATTTACTCTTTTATACAGATGGAATCACGGTTTGGAATAAAAATCATTTGGTTATGAGTAATGGGAGAGGTTTGTTTGGAGACCCCTCAAGTACGCAATCCGGTATTATAGTTCCAAAACCAGACGACCCTAACATTTACTATATTTTTACCGTGGATAACCATGACTTCGATGGTACACATTTGGGTTTAAACTATTCTACCGTGGATATGAGTTTAGATGGTGGTTTAGGTGCCATCACAACAAAAAACACAAACTTGTTACAAGAGTGTTCAGAAAAAGTTACAGCCGTTTTAAAGGACTGTATTTCGAAATCCATTTGGGTCGTAACATTTTCATCAGAAGACGGTATTTCTCCCGGATTCACAACATTCCACGCCTTCGAAGTAAGCAATTCAGGGGTAAGTAACACAGCTGTCAAATCACCATTTACTCTCAATATAACCGAAAACAGGGGATATTTAAAGTTGTCTCCCGATGGAAAAAAAATGGCTTGTGCTAATGTTGATGAAGGCCTGTTTGTTTACGATTTTAACGCCAGTACGGGTAAGGTTAGTAATCAAGTAAGACTCAACATAAATAGTCCTAATGGAAATGCTTATGGGCTCGAGTTTTCCCCTAACAGTCAACTTCTTTATGTGCATGCTTCAAATGATTATTTTGACAGAGAAGATCCAAGCCAAAATGAAATTGCTTCAAATCATAGGTCGCTTTTAATTCAATATAACCTATCCGCTTCCGATATTCAAGGATCCGCTATAACTATTGACGATAGACAGTTGTACAGAGGTGGTTTGCAATTAGGCCCAAATGGCAAAATATACAGGGCCTTAAGTGAGACCTATACCCAAGGACTTCCTTTTTTAGGAGCTATTAACAACCCGAATGTGATTGGTGCGGGATGTAATTATCAGCACAATGCGGTGAGTTTATCTCCAAACACCTCATCGCAGGGATTACCCCCTTTTATTCAATCTTTTTTTAACGCACAAATAGACATTATTCAAAATGGCGAGAGCACAACCAATTTAGCCCTTTGCGTAGGCGATAGTTATACTTTAAAAACCGAAAATATACCGGGAGCCTCTTATATTTGGACATTGGATAACAATCTACTGGGAGAAACTGACTATGATTTAGAAGTAGCTTCAGGCGGTCATTATGAAGTTTATATAGACCCAAATAATGGAGATTGCGCGATCGAAGGGGAAGCCTTCGTTATTTATAATGAAAACCCTGTGGCTTATGATCATACTATTCTACAATGTGATGAAGATGGCACCTTGGATAGAAGGACCCTATTTAACCTGAATGAAGCCAACGACATTTTAACAGGGGGGGTTGCAAACCTTTCTACTAAATTTTATACAGATATTTCCAGAACAAGTGGATTTGAAATTGATGGCGATATCTTTAGGAATACCTCAGATATTCAAACCATTTATGTAGAAGTGGTTAATAATAATACCGGATGTTTTGATTATTCAGAACTCACTATTGCCGTTAGCTCGACAGACGCTAATGACGTTAGTCTGCCTCCCGTTTGTGATGATGACGGTGATGAAGACGGGTACCATATTTTTAATTTGAAAGATGCCGAAAGTGATATTATTGATGGACTTCCCGCCGGGTTGGATGTTTCTTATTTTGAAACGTATAACGATGCCCTATTGGAAGTAGACAATCTCGGAACAAGTTTTAAGAACACTATTCGATATAATCAGACCATATACGCCCGTGTTGAAAATGCCAATAATTGTTACGGCATTAGTGAAGTGCACTTAGTCGTTAATAAATTACCCAATATTGATACCGACGAATTAACCTATTATTGTTTAAACAGATTTCCTCAAAACATCAGGTTAAATGCAGGAGTTATTGGTGATTCTCCTAGCAATTATACGTACTTATGGTCCCATGGTGATACCAATTATGAAACACCGATCAATGAACCCGGAACCTATACTGTCACTGTAACATCAAAGGCTAATGGCTGTTCCAAAGAACGCCGTATTAATGTTGAGGCCTCCAATATTGCCACCATTAATTCTATTGAAGTGGTCGATGCTTCCCAAAATAATACCATTACCGTTTTGGCCAGTGGTGAGGGTCTATATGAATATGCACTTTTAAACAGTGAAGGTGTTCAAACACCGTTTCAAACTAACAATGCATTTGAAAATGTAGCTCCTGGAATATATACGGTCATTGTAAGTGATTCTAAGAATGATTGTGGGGAAGTCCCCAATCAGGTCTCTGTTATTGGCTTTCCTAAATTCTTTACACCTAATAATGATGGTGTAAACGATACCTGGCAAGTTGTTGGTATCTCCGGGATGTTTCAACCTAATTCTACCGTTCTTATTTTTAACAGGTTCGGTAAATTAGTAAAACAATTAAACCCATTGGGAGAAGGTTGGAATGGACGTTTTAAAGGAGAACGACTACCGGCCGATGATTATTGGTTCGCCGTAACCCTGCAGGACGGTAGAGTTTTTAAAAATCATTTTACCCTAAAATACTAAGCTTGAAATTATTTATAAAACTACTCATTATTTCTATAGCTTTCATCTCTAATGGCGAAATATTAGCGCAACAACCAACAGATTGTTTAGACGCGGTAATAGCCTGTGGAAATTCGAATATTAATCTGGATGTAAGTGGTGTTGGTGTCCAGGAATTAAGCGGGTCTAATACCTGCTCCAGTCAGGAGAACAATAGTGTTTGGTTAAAGGTAACCTTGGTTACCAGCGGAACTTTAGGTTTTACCCTAACCCCAAATAGCAACTCTATTGTTGAAGATTACGATTTTTTTGTCTTTGGCCCCAATGTTCCATGTGATAATTTAGGTCAGGCTATCAGGTGTTCCACCACAAATCCTCAGGCTGCAAATCAGGGTAATAATTTAACAGGGATGAATGGTATTTCCACAGATGTTGCTGAAGGTCCCGGAGCAGACGGGAACAGTTTTGTCAGATGGATTGATGCAAATGCGGGAGAGACCTATTATATCGTTATAGACCGACCTATTGGCAATAGTCCTTTTAGTTTGCAATGGACCGGAACTGCTCAATTTTCAGACCCACCAACAGATGCATCAGCAACAACCGGAACCCCTCTGGATTTTGAAAGCTGTGATGTGGTTGCTCCATTCAACGATGGAAGTACCGAATTCAATTTAAGCGATAATACCAATCCCATCTTAGGAACACAAACCGATGTTACTGTGACTTACCACGCAACGCCCAGTGATGCTAACATAGGCATCGATGAGCTTCCAAGTATGTATCCTAATATTAGGAATCCACAGACCATTCATGCACGAATTACGAACGACCTGACCGGTTGTTTCGAAATTAGCGATTTTGAGTTAAGGGTTAATTTGGGTCCGGACTTTAGACCGCCTTCAGATTATCCGCTTTGCGACAATTTGGACGATGGTAACGATACTAATGGTCGGATTGAATTTAACTTAGAATCGCGTAATACCGAAATATTAAATGGACAAAATCCTTTAGATTTTAATATTACCTATCATCAATCTTCATCTGATGCTGAATTACGAACCGCTCCTTTACCAAATACGAATATGTATTATAATAATACACCCTTTAATGAAACTGTTTATGTAAGAATCGAAGACGTTTTAAACCCTGATTGTCAAAGTGTAACCAGCTTAAACCTTATTGTTCATTTAAATCCTGTAGCTTATAATAATACCATACTTCAATGCGATGAAGATGGAAATCCCGATGGAATGACCTTATTTAATCTGAATGAGGCCAATGCGGTCTTAACCAATAATGATTCCAATCTGACAACCAGATTTTATACCGATGCTTCCAGGACTATTGAAGTACCGGATAGTAACAGTTATCAAAATGTCGGTAATCCACAAATCATCTATGTTGATGTTGTTGACGATAGAACCGGATGTTCTTCGCCCTCTGAACTAACCTTGGAAGTCAGTTTAACAGATGTAACAGATATCGAAATTATCAGATGTGACGATGATGGTGATGAAAATGGGTTCTATGAATTTGACCTCAGAGCAGCGGAAAGTGATATTACAAATGGACTCCCTCCCAATTTAGATGTTTCTTATTTTGAAACCTATAATGACGCTTTATTAGAAATGGATGAACTTGATGAGTCATTTGTAAATACCATTTCTGATGAGCAAACTATCTATGCACGTGTTGAAAATGCCAATAATTGTTACGGCATTAGTGAAGTTCGCTTGATAGTTAATAAACTACCGAATATTGTTACCGATGAATTAACTTATTATTGCTTGAACACGTTTCCTCAAAACATCAGACTAAATGCAGGAGTTATTAGTGATTCTCCGAGCAATTACACGTACTTATGGTCCCATGGTGATACCAATTATGAAACACCGGTCAATGCACCCGGAACCTATACCGTAACCGTAACCTCCAGGGCTAGCGGCTGCTCTAAAGAACGTCGTATTAATGTTGAAGCCTCTAATATAGCAGCAATTAGCAATATTGAGATCGTAGATGCTTCTCAAAACAATACCATTACCGTTTTAGCCAGTGGTGAAGGCCTATACGAATATGCGCTTCTAAATAGTGAAGGTGTTCAAACACCGTTTCAAACCAGCAATGTTTTTGAAAATGTAGCTCCCGGAATATATACGGTCATTGTAAGTGATTATAAAAATGATTGCGGAGAAGTCCCCAATCAGGTTTCCGTTATTGGTTTTCCTAAATTCTTTACACCTAATAATGATGGTGTACACGATACCTGGCAAGTTATTGGTGTTTCAGCTATGTTTCAGCCAAATTCTACCATTCATATTTTTAATCGCTTTGGAAAACTTGTAAAGCAATTAAACCCACTGGGAGAAGGTTGGAACGGACGCTTTAATGGAGAAAAACTACCTGCGGATGATTATTGGTTCTCAGTAACACTCCAGGATGGTCGAATTTTTAAAAATCATTTTACTTTAAAACGGTAGATTACAAAACATCAAAACCTAATAATTATGCATTTTATCCTATTTTTTTTGCATTTCATCTGAAAAATAACTAGTTTTCGGCCTGATTTAACCTATAGATGGGGAACGATTTTGCCGTCTGAACCTAAAAAGAAAAAACCTACATGCTATGAGATTTATCTATTATCTCTTATTTGTAATCTTCTGTACAGGTAATTTTGCCTTTTCTCAGCAAATATCTGTCGACAGTTCTGTTGGTTTGCAACAGCTTATTGAAGATAACCTCGTACAAAATAGCTGTGTAGAAATTTCGAATATTACGTCTTCTATAAATGGAAATTCGTTTGGTCTCCCGAGTTACGCTTATTTCGAGCGTGCAGGATCCAATTTTCCTTTTGAAAATGGCATCATGCTTTCAACAGGTGCTGCAGAATCTGGTGGAAATAACGTTACTTCACCCACACTAAGTGAGGGCTCATCCATTTGGGGATCCGACCCGGACTTAGATGCCGCTTTAGGCAATACTAATTATGTTAATGCAACGTCTATAGAATTTGATATTATTTCAATATCTAATCAGATTCAGTTTAATTATTTATTTGCGTCAGAAGATTATGATGGCGTAAATCCGTGTTTAATAGCCGACGGATTTGTCTTTTTAATTAAACAAACCGGAAGCCCTGCACCTTACCAAAATATCGCTGTAGTTCCAGGAACCGGAACAGAGGTGAATACAAATACTATTCGTCCAAACCTCCTTCCTGCATGTGCACCTCAAAATGAGCAATATTTTGATGGCTATAATATTGGTGACACTAACTACGAAGGACGAACAGTACCACTAACAGCTTCTGCAACCATTGTTCCTCACGTATCGTATCATATTAAATTGATCATCGCAGATCAAATTGATGGTCGCTTTGATTCTTCTGTTTTTATAGAAGGAAATAGTTTTAAAATTCTAGATCTTGGTGATGATATTTCAACCTGTTCGGGTTCAACGCTTTTAGATGCAGATATACAAAACCCTGCTGCCACCTACACCTGGTATTTAGATAATGCCGTAATACCTGGGGCAATACTTCCAACACATAATGCGGTTCAAAGTGGCACCTATCGCGTTGTGGTTACCGTACCATTAAACAATGTAGATTGTAACGAAGACGATGAAATTGTGGTCGTTTTGAATGCCGAAGAATCCATAGCCCCTTTGTCAGATTATGAGCTCTGCGATGATATGAGTAGTGATGGTACCGAAGTTTTCGACCTATCAACAAAGGATGGAGAAGTATTTCAAAACGTACCGGTATCGTTCACAGGATTTACTTGGAGCTACTACTTATCCGATGCAGATGCCAGAAATAATGTAAACCCTATTACAACGCCGATACCAAACACTACAAGTCCGCAACCTATTTTTGTACGCATTGATGACACCAATAGTAGCTGTTCTGCATACACAAGCTTTAATCTCATAGTAAATCCTGTACCAAGCATAGTTTCCCCTTCGGTTTTAGAAGTTTGCGATGGTGACGATATACCAGAAGGTAGCACCATAATCGATTTAACACAAAAAGATGACGAAATAACTGCCGGTCAAAGTAATTTGATAGTTTCATATCATTATAATTCACCGGATGCAAGCACAGGGAACAACCCCATACCGGTGCCCTATATAAATGGCAATTCAATGGAGACCGTATTTGTTAGAGTTGTTGATACACAGACGGGCTGCGTAAATACTACGACATTAGATATTAACGTGACTATTAGCCCTGTTGTTAATAGAGATACCCAATTCATAGATGCCTGTGATACCGATCAGGACGGTACCGCTAATTTTGATTTGACTCAGGTGCTTGCTGATGTTTTAAATGGTTTGACCAATGTGACGCCTACATTTCATGAAACGTTTCAGGACGCCCAAGATGGTATTAACCCAATCGCCGACGAAACTAATTATCAAAACATAAACCCGGAAGAACAGACCGTTTATATAAGAATTACTGATGATAATACCGGGTGTTTTTCGATTGTCAATTTAGAAATTCATACCAATTTACTTTTAACAGGTACCGATTTAGGAGATTTTGCCTTATGCGATACTAATGATGATGCTAACGATACTCTAGAATTTAACCTAAATACCGTTGAGCAGTTTATTGCCAACGATTTGCCGTTTAATATAACGGTAACATTTTATGAATCGGAAACGGATAGAGATACCGATACTAATCCTATAGATAAATCATTCCTGTATTCTGCAACAAGTCCCACGACGCTATATATTAGATTATTAAATACAGACACAGGCTGCTCTGAGGTGTGGAATATTACCCTTCTAGTTAACCCTATTTTATTATTTAACTCTGTAACTCCAATACAATATTGTGATACCGATGATGATGGTACAGTAAGTGTTGATTTAGCTTCTTTAGACGATACCATTACGGGAGGTAACCCTAATTTTACGGTGAGTTATTTTTCAATGGAATCTGATGCCGATAGTAATATAAACCAGCTTCCACCATTTCATCCGGTAACGGGAACTGAAACGCTATATGCGCGTATTGAAAATATAGACTCCGGATGCTCGACCACTAATCCATTTGATATTCAGATTAATGTGGCGCCAGCGGCTACAACACCAAACCCTATTTTAATCTGTGATGATGATGGCATGGCAAACATTGATTTTGTAAGCAGAGGTACTATTGGAGAAATAGTTTCAAGCACAGCCGGACTTACCATAGATTTTTTTACGACAGCTCCCGCAGATAAAGATACAATGACAGATCTTATTCCTGATATATCAAATTTCGATGTCACTACCGGCACACAAACCATTTACATTAGGGTCAAAAATAATGATACGCAAGGATGCTATAATATCGTTCCCTTAGATATCACCGTTAATACCTTGCCCATATTTCCTGATATAAGTAACTTTCAAATATGTCAAACTGGAAGTAGCTTTGCAGATTTTTTGTTAGTCGATAAAGATGCTGAAATTTTAGATGGGCAAACGGATAAAGAGGTCTTTTATTTTGAAGACGCCACTGATGCTCAGGATGGAAATTATGGCAATGCCATTGATAAAAACAATATTTACCAAAACATATCTAGCCCGCAAACGATTCATGTAAGAGTAGAAAATATTTCAGACCCCAGTTGTTTCGATACATCATCATTTGTTTTACAGGTCTCTCCAGACCCAATATATAATATTAATTTTGAGCCGTTTATAGAATGTGATGACATTTCAAACGATGAAGTTTCCAACTTCAATTTAGATGAAAAAAGAGCGGAAATACGGATTGGAGCAATGGAGATACTTAACATTTCATTTCATGCGACCTTGACTGAAGCTGAAAATAATTTAGGTGCACTACCATCAAACTACACCAATGTGCAAAACCCTGAAACCCTTTATGTGAGAATTGAAAGTAATGATTCTTTTTGCTATGTTATTGAAGAACTTAACATCAACATTATTGAAGCTCCGGATATCACTGAGGCAGAGCGCTTTGAAGTCTGTGACACCGACTATAATGGTTGGGTGGATTTCGATTTGACTCTGGCCGATTTTGATATTTTGGATAGAATTCAGGACGACCTTATTGTAAATTATTTTGCAAACTTTAGTGATATTAATCCTGATGATGGTTTGGATAATACTAATGAGATTATGAATCCTCAAAATTATTATTCGAATTCTAGAACAGTATACATCAAAGTAGCAAATACTCGAACCGAATGTTATAGCGTAATTCCCTTAGAATTAGTAGTTAATATCCCACCACCCACAAATACCATCGGAACGATACAAATATGTGATAACGAAACGAACACTTACGATTTATCACAAGTCGATGCCATGATTGTGGACGATCCAAATATGCCTATCATATCCTACCACAGTACTGATGCCGATGCTAATAGCAACACGGGCTCTATTGGTAATATTTTTAATTATACATTGAATAACCACGATATACATGTTAGAGTAGAAGACCCCGTAACCGGCTGTTATTTTGTACAACAATTCAATTTACAAATAAACCCTAACCCAATTGCCAACACAGCACCTAGTCTTGTAGCCTGTGACGATAATTTCGACGGTGAATTAATCTTTGACCTTACACAACAAAACGCTACGATTTTAGGTCCTTTAAACCCATCTGAATATACCGTCACTTATTATGCTTCTATGAGTGATGCAGAAGATACCAATGGCGCTTTGAATAATTCTCATCCTGCTAGACATGGAGAAATTATTTATGTCAGATTAGAAAACAACGATACCGGATGTTTTGATACGACAGAATTCGGTATTCGTATAAACCCAATACCCGAAATACCTATCGACGATATTGTCACATTATGTTCTAACGATTTACCCTTAATTATTGATGCCTTTACCGGTAATCCTGACGATACTTATTTATGGTCTACAGGCGAAACGACCTCACAAATAGTACTTGATGATGTTGGCGATATTGGTGATTATTCGGTTACGGCAACCACACCCAACATTATAGGTGATGATTGCCCTAACACCAAGCATTTTACAGTTATAGAATCACAGCAAGCTACCAATGTTATTTCGACGACCGTAAACTTTGCAGACCCTAACAGTATTACGGTTAATGTTGATGGTATTGGAGACTACGAATACATTTTAGATGGCGGTGAACCACAAAAATCAAATGTTTTTAATAATGTAACTCTTGGAGCTCATATTGTAACCATTATAGACTTAAATGGCTGTACCCCTGTTGACGAACCTGTTTTCGTAATAGACATTCCCAAATTTGTAACACCAAATAACGATGGCGCATTCGATACCTGGCATATTGTTGGTATTGATCAATTGCCCGGAACTTTGGTATATATATACAACAGACATGGGAAGCTCTTAAAAACCTTACCTCATACGGTTGTGGGTTGGGATGGAACATTTAATGGAGAAAATATGCCATCTGATGACTATTGGTTTGTTGCCAATATTATTCAGGATGGAAACGCCTTCAATATTAAAGGCCATTTTGCACTAAAACGATAAACCTTCCGAAAGGTTATCAAGTAGAATTATCCATTTCATCTGGAAAATTAAACCTTCTTCCGTCCATTTAGTCTAACTTAATTAATTGCTGTACATTAGTCTTCAAGCTAATTGGAGCTTATCGAATTTGTCAACTATTTTTAAGTTCATAAATGAATTTTATTCGCTATATAAAAAAATCAGTTTTAATATTATTTTTTCTAGCCTCAATTAATGGTTTTGCTCAATTAAGCAAAACACATTATATCCCACCGCTCACAAGTGCTGAATTTGGTAATGCAAACCCTGAAGATCAATACATTTATTTATCCACACCAAGCAACTCCGATATCCCTTACACCATAAAACCAGTTGGACAACCCATTACAAGTTATATAACCGGAATTGTCTCTAATACAAATCCTAGAGAGGTTTTTATTGGCAGTGGCAACGGACAATTATTTATCTCCTCCAGCCAAACAAGTACGGTTGTAAACGACAAAGGCTATATTATAGAAGCTGAGGGGGCCATTTATGTTTCGGTAAGAATGGAAGCCGGTGGTGGAGCTCAGGCAGGAGCTTTGGTAAGTAAAGGCTTATCTGCTTTAGGAACAACATTTAGAGTTGGTACTTACACAAACCAAAATCCACAAGATAACTACCTGAATTTTGTGTCGGTCATGGCCACAGAAGATAACACACAAGTAAATTTTAGTGATCTGCCTGGCGGGTTAAATATAAAAAACTATTCGGGTACAACACCTATAAATGTAGCTCTGAACAAAGGTGAAAGCTATACTATTGCTACGAATAGTGCTTTTAGTGTGGCCAATAGAGATGGGCTTATTGGTTGTTTGGTAAGTTCAGATAAAAATATTGTAGTCAATTGTGGATCGGCAAATGGAAGTTTTCATAATGGCCCGAGTAGAGATTATGGACTGGATCAAATTGTAGGCTTGGACAAGGTGGGTAAAGAATATATTTTCGTGAAAGGCGATGGCGAAAACGGGTGGGAAAATATTTTAATTGTTGCCCATTCCAACAACACAACCATAAGTATTAATGGAACCCCTTCTGTTACTACGATCAATGCGGGAGATTATTATTTAATAGAAGGAAATGAGTATAATGCGAGTGGCAATATGTACGTAGAAACCTCTGAAGATGTTTTTGCCTATCAAGGCGTTGGTGCAACAAATAATGAAGCTAACCAAGGGATGTTTTTTGTACCGCCATTGAGCTGTGAAGCCCGTGGCGACCTCGATAATATTGCCAATATAGAACGTATTGGTTTTACCACATATAATGGTGGAGTTTCTATAGTCACCAAAGTTGGAGCTACGGTAACGATTAATAATACACCCCTTTCAAGTTTCAGTACCATAGGACCAAGTAATGTTGATGGAAACCCAAACTATGTCACCTATAAAGTCACCGGACTTTTCGGAAATATTTCCGTGCAAAGCACAGATGAATTATATTGTGCCTATTTTAATTTTAATGGTGTAGCAACCTCGGGGAGCTTTTATTCCGGTTTTCCAACCGTTCCGGAAATTAATTTTGATGCGCAATTTGCAACACTGGGTAATTGTATCCCTAACATTACACTTGAAGCTGCCAATGCACAAAATTTTGATAGTTATGAATGGTATTATGATGATGGCTCCGGTTTTCAACTACTGGCTTCAAACGTCCCTTCAATTACACCAACTATACCTGCCAGATATAAATTAGTAGGAATTATTACGTGCACCGGGGAAACCTTAGAATCTGTTGAAGTACCAGTTAGTATTTGTCCAGATGATACAGATAATGATGGAATTATCGATAATATAGATATCGACAATGATAATGATGGTATTCTCAATTGCACAGAATCAAGAGGTGATGTAACCATCAACCTATCTAACACTAATTCGCCACAGTTAAGGTTCCAGGATGGCTCGATAGATAACTTAATAACCTCTGCATCCTTGACACAAAATAATAGTTCTGGTAATAATTCAGCAAATAGTATATCAGGGAATGTCGGAGGTGACTTTACAAGTATTGTGCTACCCGCCAATAGTGCAGAAAGTGATTATTCGGTTACCTTCACAGAATCTGTCAATGTGAAATTTTCAGAACATGCTTCGATATCACATATTTCAACAGATGGTGAATTCTTTATTGCTAAAATTCTGCCGGTCAATAAAAACATAACATTGGTAGACCCTGACGACCGCTTACTCGTAGATTCAAATTTTGATGGCATCTTTGAATCCGGTGTCACATTGATTTCAGGATCTGAAATTCATTTTAGAATAAATCCATTACCCACTGGTAATACTCCCTATGGTTTTTTCGCGAATCAAGTTGATGGATTTGCTTTTGTTCATAAACTAGGCAATATAAATAATGCCTCAACATTTAATGGTAATTTATCCTTAACCTGTTTTAAAAAAGATAATGATTTAGACGGTATTAAAGATGCATTAGACTTAGATAGCGATAACGATGGCATATCGGATTTTGTTGAAAATCAAGGAATATTAATCGCATTATCAGGTGTAGATGCCGATTCTAATGGATTAGATGATGTTTATGATATTACAGCTTTACCCATAGATACCGATACTGATGGTGTTGTTGATGTTTATGATTTAGATAGCGACAATGATGGGATTTACGATCTGATTGAAACCAACCAATTAGGTTTATTATCGGATACCGATTTAAATGGTATAGAAGATGGACCAACTTATGGAACTAACGGGTGGGCGGATGCCGCTGAAACGATTCCTGACAGCGGAATAATTGGTTATACGCTTAATGATTCTGATGGCGACCTCATATTCAGCTATTTAGATTTAGACTCAGATGGTGATAGCTGTAGTGATGTTATTGAGGCTGGTTTTTCAGATGGTAATGTGGATGATCTCCTTGGGGACAATATGGTCACCGTTGATGGCTTAGGGCTGGTTAACAATGCAAGTGACGGGTATACGATTCCTCACCCTAATTACTTAGTAGCTGCTCCTATTACAATAGCAAACCAACCATTAAACACTATAGTGTGTGAAGACTCAGATACTATTATTTCCGTAATATCTTCGTCAGCAGACACCTATCAATGGGAAGTTAGTACCGATGGTACTAATTGGACTGCGCTTGTCGATGACGCCATTTACAGTGGCACCACAACCAGCAATTTATCACTTACAACAACACCCCTGTCCTATGACACCTTTCAATATCGCGTATTTTTGAACCTAACTGGAAATTCCTGCGGTTTATATTCCGACGTGGCCAATTTAACAGTGAACCCCTTACCAATTATAACGACCCCTGTTATTTTAGTACAATGCGATGATGATGACCCCACAACCTCTGGCTTTAGTGCCTTTAACCTTACAGAAGCGAACAACAAGATATCTGTTAATGCGGCCAACGAAACTTTTTATTATTTTTTAACTCAGGCAGGCGCAGTATCCGGAGATATTACGAGTCCGGATTATATATCAAACGATACAACCTATACGAATGCTACGATAAGCTCAGATACGGTCTGGGCCAGAGTCGAAACTGCAGCAGGATGTGCCAGTGTTTCTGAAGTTCAATTAAACGTTTCCACAACGGCGATTCCAAGTACATTTCAAAGAGTCTTTTATGAATGTGATGATTTTTTAGATGTCAATGGAAATGATAATCTCAACAATGATGACAGAGATGGTATTACTACATTTGATTTTAGTAGCGTAACTACTGAGGTCTTAGCTCTTATACCTTCCGGGCAAAGCCCCTTACCTCCAAGATATTACAGAAACGAAGCGGATGCATTGGCCGAAATTAATGAAATCGTTGATCCTTCTAACTACAGAAACATAGGGTATCCGGGAACCCAACAGATTTTTATCAGAATAGATAGCGATATCGTTAACGACTGTTTAGGACTTGGTGCGCATATCACGTTACATACTGAAGCGCTGCCTATAGCCAATCCGGTAAATATTGACAGGCAATGTGATTTCGATACTACTGACGCTGTCATAACATATCCATTCGACACCTCACAGATTGAAGCCAACATCCTTAATGGACAAACTCTGGCAGATGTTACCGTGGAATACACCTATCTGGATAGTGATGGTATAACCCCTATAATTGCTAACACGTTACCTAATCCATTTTTAACCGCAAGTCAAAGCGTTACCGTTCGTATTACCAATAACACCACTAACGACCCCGATGGCCCTTGTTCTAAGGAAACAACGCTGGATTTTATTGTTGATGAGCAACCTATTGCGAATCCGGTTTCTTCTATAATAGTTTGTGATGGTGATGCCGGAGATGATGATGATGATGATGGACGGTATACCTTTAATCTATCGACGGTCGAAGATGATGTCTTGCAAGGACAAAATATGGATGTATTTTATACCTACACAGATGAGCAAGGTAACATCATAACTCGGAATTCCTCTTTACCAAGTTCTTTATTGTCAGAAACTCAAACTATTATTATAGATCTTGTAAATCCCGATAATTCAAATTGTAGCGCGACCACAACTTTCGACCTTATTGTAAACTCCCTACCGGAATTTACGGTGAATACTCCTCAAATTGTGTGCTCTTCAGATCCTGAATTTACATTGGACCTGGAACCTTTTGAAGCCGATTTTACAGAAGATTTTAATTACCAATGGTTATTTACCAGCTTAGATGGGTCTATAACCAATCAATTTGTGTCTAACACAAGAGAGATCACTGTGTCTGCTCCAGGAACATATCATATTACATTAACTAAAACCGATGGTACGGGCTGTTCAAGAACAAGAGAAATTTTTGTAAATGCTTCTGAATTGGCAACCATAACTTTAGATGATGTAAGCATTGTAGATATTTCCGAACAAAATTCGGTAACCATTAACCCCAATAATCTTGGTCTTGGCGATTATGAGTACGCCTTAACAGCCATGGACGAAACCTTTCCCATTTATCAGGATGAACCCTTTTTCGACCATGTAAAAGCGGGGTTTTATACGATTTTTGTGAGGGATAAAAACGGGTGTGGTACCGCTCCCCTTGAAATTTCGGTAATTGGATATCCTAAATTCTTTACGCCAAATAATGATGGTAGTAATGATTTATGGCAAATCAAAGGGGTTAACGCCCAGTTTCAACCCAATAGCAACATCTATATTTTTGATCGCTATGGAAAACTCCTTAAACAAATAAATCCTGCATCGCCAGGATGGGATGGCACTTATAATAATCAACGCTTAAATACCGACGATTACTGGTTTAAAGTCCTACTCGAAGATGGCAGACAATTTATGGGGCATTTTACCTTAAAAAGATAACACATATTTATGTAATTTTGCTAAATGCAATTTAAAATTGAATCAGAGTTTAGTCCTACAGGAGACCAACCTCAAGCCATTAAACAACTTGTTGACGGTATAAATTCTAATGAGAAATACCAAACGCTACTTGGAGTTACGGGTTCTGGAAAAACATTCACAGTAGCTAATGTTATCAAAGAGGTCAAGAGGCCTACCTTAGTTTTAGCTCATAATAAAACGCTTGCAGCTCAACTATATTCTGAATTCAAGCAGTTTTTTCCTGAAAACGCTGTTGAGTATTTTGTGTCCTATTATGACTATTATCAACCGGAGGCCTACATTCCGGTTTCCGGGGTTTATATAGAAAAGGATTTATCTATTAATGAGGAAATTGAGAAAATGCGTTTAAGTACCACTTCTTCCCTACTTTCGGGACGTCGTGATGTTATTGTTGTCGCTTCGGTGTCCTGCTTATATGGTATTGGGAATCCTGTCGAATTTCAGAAAAATGTAATTTCACTTCAGCGCGATCAAGTTATTTCAAGAACAAAATTATTGCATCTGTTAGTACAGAGTTTATATTCACGAACAGAAGGCGAATTTAACCATGGTAATTTCAGAATTAAAGGAGATACTGTTGATATCTTTCCTAGTTACGCCGACGACGCTTTTAGAATTCACTTTTTTGGTGACGAAATTGAGGATATTGAATCCTTCGACATTCAAACGAATGCAGTTATCGAAAAATATGATAGACTGAATATTTATCCTGCAAATATGTTTGTAACATCTCCCGAAGTTCTTCAAGGTGCCATAAAAGACATTCAGGATGATTTGGTAAAACAACACGATTATTTCAAAGATATTGGTAAACATTTAGAAGCAAAACGACTTAAAGAGCGTACAGAATTCGATTTGGAAATGATACGTGAATTAGGGTATTGCTCAGGCATAGAAAATTACTCTAGATATTTAGATGGTCGTTTACCAGGAACCCGCCCTTTTTGTTTATTAGATTATTTTCCTAATGATTTTTTAATGGTTGTCGATGAAAGCCATGTTACAATTTCTCAAGTGCATGCCATGTATGGCGGGGATAGAAGTCGGAAAGAAAACTTGGTAGAATATGGCTTCAGACTACCGGCCGCTATGGATAACAGACCCCTTAAATTTGAAGAATTTGAAGCGCTTCAAAATCAGGTTATTTATGTTAGCGCAACACCGGCGGATTATGAGCTTCATAAAACTGATGGTATTTATGTAGAGCAAATCATCAGACCTACCGGATTACTCGATCCAGTTATTGAAATTCGTCCAAGCCTAAATCAAATTGATGATTTGATAGAAGAAATTCAACTTCGCGTTGAAAAAGATGAGCGTACATTGGTTACCACGCTTACCAAACGTATGGCTGAAGAATTAACGAAATATCTGGATCGCATTCAAATACGGTGTCGCTATATTCATAGCGATGTAGATACCTTGGAGCGTGTAGAAATTATGCAAGACCTACGTAAAGGCTTATTTGATGTTTTGGTTGGCGTGAACCTTTTAAGAGAAGGACTTGACCTCCCGGAAGTATCGCTGGTAGCCATTTTAGATGCTGACAAAGAAGGATTTTTACGATCCGCAAGATCTTTGACACAAACTGTGGGTAGAGCTGCGAGGAACTTAAATGGAAAAGCCATTATGTATGCCGATAAAATAACGAAAAGCATGCAAAAAACTATTGATGAAACCGAATATCGACGTGAGAAACAAATTGCCTATAACACCAAACATAATATAACGCCTAAAGCATTAAATAAAAGTTTAGACAATGCTTTAGCGAAAAACTCAGTAAGTACGTATAGCTATGCATTGGAGGCCCTAAAAGCCGCGGAGCCTGAAAGCGACTATTTGAGCAAACCAGAATTAGAAAAGAAAATTCGCGAAAAGCGAAAACTTATGGAAGATGCTGCTAAGGCATTAGACTTTATAATCGCAGCGAAACTGCGCGACGAAATAAAAGGCTACCAATCAAAACTAGAAAAGCTGAAAGTTTAAACTTTCAGCTTTTCTATAACCTCATGGTCAACACAATAAAAATCTTAGCAAAAAAATTAATTGTATTGTGTTTTAAAGATATCTATCAACACATCTGGGGGTACTATTTTATTAGGAAAACTTTCCATTAAATATAAAACCTTTGTGATGGACTCATGACTCAGTCCCATACGCAATCCAAAATTATAAAGTTTTATAACACCTGATGACGAGTTTTCATTGGAATCTTCAATATTCATCAATAAAACCAGTCTATGAAACTGAACAATACGCTCGCTATGAGACTTTAAATGTGTGTATGTTACAGGGTGTTCTATTAAGTAATCGAAATCTTCGCGAGATATTTCAAGCTGTTTCGCAACACCTAATAAAAAATTATATTCTATATTTTTTATGTCTTTATCATATTTCGCAAATGCGATCATTTCAGATAAAAGGCTCAATTTTTCTACTCTATTAATCATTCTTAGGGGATTAATTAATTTATAGTATAAAGGTACAACATAACCCTTCTTTTATAATCGTAGATATAATGTAACTTATCGAAAAGAGGTACGTATTTTATCGTAAATTTCATTTATTTCATCAAGAGTTAGATGAATTTACATCCGATTTTTTTGCAGAAACACGAGCTATAAAGGTTCTTTTAAATTAAAAATTGTATCTTAAAAGTCTGATTATAAGTATTTTATAATTGATTTTTCGTTTTAATGTTTTTTATAATAAAATAAAGAAATAAGGTATCTTTATAAAAATTCTAAAAACGCTAGAAAATCATATTTAGCGATCATTTATTTGAATAATATTATAACTAAACTTAGTAATCAATCTATGACAAATAACGATATATTTAAAAAATTAAGAGTAGCCTTAAAATTACGAGATGATGACATTGTAAAAATTCTAGAACTCGTAGATTTTAGAATTTCTAAAAGTGAATTGGGTGCGTTTTTTAGAAAGGAAGATCATCCAAAATATATGGAATGCGGAGATCAAATTTTAAGAAACTTTTTAAACGGATTGGTGATTCATTTACGTGGACCAATGCCAAAAAAAGCAGAAAACAAAACCAAAAAAAAGAGCAACTAGTATAAAGTTGCTCTTTTAAAGTCTATATAGAGATATCAAATCAATATTAATATCACAAAATTTATGCTAGAACCTGTTGTACTTTATCTGCAGCTTCCTGGAATTCTGTAGCACTTAAAACATCAAGCCCGGAATCATCAATAAGCTGTTTGGCGATATCTGCATTGGTTCCTTGTAAACGGACAATAATAGGAACATTAATGTTCCCCATATTCTTATAAGCATCTATAACACCTTGGGCCACACGATCACAACGGACAATACCGCCAAAAATGTTGATTAAAATAGCTTTTACCTCAGGATCTTTTAAAATAATTCTAAACGCCGCTTCAACGCGAGCAGCATCTGCTGTACCTCCAACATCCAAAAAGTTGGCGGGCTCTCCTCCTGCCTGCTTTATTAAATCCATGGTTGCCATAGCTAATCCAGCTCCGTTAACCATACACCCGACATTTCCATCTAAATCAACATAGTTTAAGCCCAGTTCTCCGGCTTCAACTTCTATGGCACTTTCTTCACGAACATCACGTAAATCAACATAATTTTTATGTCTGTATAATGCATTATCGTCGATAGTGACTTTAGCATCAACGGCCATTATTTTATTATCGCTTGTTTTTAAAACCGGGTTAATTTCAAATAATGAAGAATCAGATTTTACATAAGCCGTATAAAGGTTCGTCACAAATTTTGTCATTTCTTTGAATGCCAAACCGGATAATCCTAAATTAAAAGCTACACGTCTAGCCTGAAACGGCATTAACCCGACTGATGGGTCAATCTCTTCGGTAAATATTAAATGCGGTGTTTCCTCGGCAACCGTTTCAATATCCATACCACCTTCGGTCGAATACATGATCATATTTCTTCCTGTAGCTCTGTTCAATAAAACAGACACATAAAACTCGCTCGTTTCACTTTCTCCCGGATAATAAACATCTTCAGCAATCAAAACCTGATGCACTTTCTTGCCTTCAGCAGAAGTTTGAGGTGTTATTAAGTTCATCCCAATAATTTGCCCGGCGATATCTTCAACTTCCTTTAGATTTTTGGCAAGTTTTACACCACCTCCTTTTCCTCTTCCACCGGCATGAACCTGAGCCTTTATAACATGCCAACCTGTTCCTGTTTCGGCTGTTAATTGCTTTGCAGCTGCTACTGCTTCATGTGCATTTTGGGCAACAATACCTCGTTGGATGCGTACACCAAAACTGTTTAATATTTCTTTACCTTGATATTCGTGTAAATTCATAACGCGCTTAATAGTTTAAGATGCGCAAATGTAAATAATCGCTATTAATTACGCTAATTATTTTATTTAAGATTAATAACAATAATGAAACGATATTTTACATTGTTAAATATTTAACATTTTGTTTAATTTGTATAATATTTTAATTAATTATTTGCTATTCCGTCTAAAGAAATATATTTGCTGAAAAAGTAGTAAGAGTATGACTAATGTTCAATTATTAAAAATAGCAGAGGAATTTGGAAGTCCGGTCTATGTCTATGACGCCGAAAAAATATCCAATCAATACAATCGCTTAACCGGCGCTTTTAAAAATGTTAAAAACCTAAAAATCAATTATGCCGTAAAGGCTTTATCTAATATATCCATATTAAAATTTTTTAATAAACTGGGCTCCGGAATAGATACGGTGTCTATACAGGAAGTGAATTTAGGTTTAGCCGCTGGTTTTTTACCTGAACAGATTATATTTACTCCAAATGGGGTTTCTTTAACTGAAATAGAACAGGCAGCCAAATTGGGTGTTCAAATAAATATCGATAACTTATCTATATTGGAACAATTCGGCACTAAACACCCGAAAACCCCAGTGTGCATTCGTATTAACCCACATGTGATGGCTGGAGGTAATGCCAATATCTCTGTAGGGCATATCGATTCTAAATTCGGTATTTCTATTCACCAGATACCACATCTCTTACGAATTGTTGAAAACACTAAAATGACAATCAATGGTATTCATATGCATACCGGAAGTGACATCTTGGATATTGACGTTTTCTTATATGCCAGTGAAATATTATTTGAAACAGCCAAGCAGTTTAAGAACTTGGATTTCGTAGATTTTGGATCCGGATTTAAAGTCCCTTATAAAGATGGAGATATTGAAACCAATATTGAAGAACTGGGAAAAAAGCTATCAAAGAAATTTAATAGTTTTTGTAAAGCGTATGGAAAAGAATTAACATTAGCATTCGAACCGGGTAAATTTCTGGTAAGCGAATCCGGATCTTTTTTAACCAAAGTAAATACGGTTAAACAAACAACATCAACAGTTTTTGCACAAGTAGATTCGGGATTCAATCATTTAATTAGACCGATGCTTTATGGTTCACATCATGATATTAAAAATATTTCTAATCCCAATGGTCGTGAACGCTTTTATACCGTTGTTGGATATATATGTGAAACAGATACCTTCGGAAACAACCGGCGCATTAACGAAATTAATGACGGTGATATTTTGAGCTTTAAAAATGCAGGTGCTTATTGTTTCTCTATGGCAAGCAACTACAATTCGCGGTATAGACCCGCTGAAGTACTATGGTATAATAATAAAGCTCACCTTATTAGAAAAAGAGAAACCTTTGATGACATCTTAAAAAATCAGGTTGAAATCAATTTCTCTGAAAAAAAAGAGACTAGTCTCGTTAAATAATTTCTTCGAACAATATAATTAACCTTGTATCAATGCGTTAGATTAGATACAGGGTTTTTATTTCTAAAAACTTAAATGAATACTAAATAAGCATAAAAAAACGACCTATTTTTGAGCAATTAACATTTTTGAATGAATTTTACTAACCCATTGGTATATGGTGTTCCTTGTTTTCTTGGATTTATCTTATTAGAACTGTCCTATAGTAAGCATCATAGAAAAGAAAAAGAATTATATAACTGGAAAGATCTGGCGGCAAGCTTAACCATGGGCGTTGGGTCGACCATTATTGCTCCACTCACAAAAACAATTGCGGCCATTGTTCTTTTTAATTATGTTTATGAAATTTTCAATCCGGAAATTAATGGAATTCGCACCAATATTATGGGCTGGAAATCTTTTGGATATGCCTGGTATATTTGGCTAGTTTGTCAGTTATTGGACGATTTCAGTTATTATTGGTTCCATCGTCAAAATCATAATGTAAGATTTCTTTGGGCAGCCCATATCGTACACCATTCCTCAGATCACTTTAATTTAGGAACAGCAGTTAGAAATGGATGGTTCACTATTTTTTATAAACCCTTTTTCTATATGTGGATTCCGGCATTGGGTTTTCCTCCTGAAATGCTGGTGGTATGTTTGGGCATAGAGGCGCTTTGGCAATTTCAGCTACATTCTCTATACATCCCAAAACTAGGCGTTTTTGAGAAAATCTTTAATACTCATACCATGCATCAAGTTCATCATGCCCAGAATATTGAATATATGGATAAAAATCATGGCGGCTTTTTAAACATTTTTGACAAAATTTTTGGTACTTGGAAGGAACTTGATGATACTATTGAAATAAAATATGGAGTCACACACGCACCCAATTCATACAACCCCTTAGTCATCCTAACCCATGAATACAAGGATATTTGGAACGATATGAAAAAATCGAAGAACTGGTATCACAAATTCATGTATGTCTTTGCTCCTCCAGGTTGGAGTCATGATGGTAGTACACTTACTATTAAACAGCAACAAAAGTTATACAAAGAGAGTTTATAATTTGCTTGCTCTTTAATTCAATATTCTTCTTACTTTATAGGTCATATTAATTGTCTAATTTGTAAATAAGCAAGATTATCTCTATATTTAAAACTTATTAATCCCTAAGTCTTTTTAATTTAAAAAAAGGACTCTCGTATGCCAATTTTATTGTCATTATTTTCAAATACTTTTTACAATTTTCGCCTTCTCTATTTTCATCGTTCAAATAAAGCCTCTTACTATTCGTAGAGCCTTAATTAGTTCTTAATATTTTCCCAAATATTATCAAATTCATCTACATGTTTTTAATTCTAACCAACAAAAACACTAAAAATGAAACTAAAAACATCTCTCATTGTAGCCCTATCAATTGGTATTATTGGCCTAATTGCTTGGGAAAGCTACTGGCGCTCTCAAGATTACGAACCAAACCTTAATGATGATAAAGAGCTTTGGGCAAACCAAAGAGCTAAAGTTAATAACGCCTCAGAACAAGATATTCTCTTACTAGGATCTTCAAGAATATTATTTGATATTCAACTCAATGAATTTGAAGCAGAAACAGGAATTCGGCCTGTGCAATTAGCTATTGCTGGCGCATCACCTCTACCTGTATTTCATGATCTCGTGCATAATACAGGCTTTAAAGGAACTATAATTCTTGGAGTTACAACGGTTCTTACATTTTCAACATTATACCCAAAAGCAATGCCTTGGGATAGACCACAATCCAAGGTCGATCATTTTTATAATCGCACTTATGCACAACGCTTAAATCATAAACTATCGCTACCTCTTCAAAATAACTTTGTGTTCATGTCTGCAGACGAAGAGCTATATATAGACGATATTGATTTGAAATCGCTTCTAAGACGTATTGAAATTGGTGAGCGAGTTCCCGAAACTGTGTATTTAGTAAATTTTCAAAACACTACCGAAGACAGAAATACATCAATGTTGAACAAAACAGTAACCGACTCTTCATTTACCCGTCGAGTTACAAATTTCTGGGAATTCGTCATGAAAGTTTCTCCTCCGCCAGATGTTGCACCCACCATGGAATATCTTGTTAATGATGCGAAAGATTTTATTAACAGAGGTGGAAATCTTGTTTTTCTAAGATGCCCTTCTTCTGGACCATTTAGAGGAGGTGAAGCACAAATACTACCTAGAGAAACGGTGTGGGATGAGCTTTTACGACAAACGAATGCAAAAGGTTATCACTATGAAGATTATGATCAATTTAAAAACCTTGTATGCCCAGAATGGTCGCATTTATCATTAAAGGATGCCAAATTCTTTACAACTGAACTTGCTAAAATTATGATTGAAGACAACGTTCTTACTAACCAAAAAACCAACTAAGCTATGCTATTCAATTCATTAAGTTTTGTAGCGTTTTTGATTGTAGTTCTTGCGCTTTATTATTCAAAGATCTTTAACTGGACTAATAAAAAACGTATGCTTTTATTAGCCAGTTATGTGTTTTATGGTATGTGGAATCCACCTTTAGTTGTTTTATTATGGATTTCTACAATGGTCGATTGGACCGCAGGAAATAAGTTAGCCATAGAAGAAAATCAAAAGAAAAGAAAGTTTTGGTTACTACTAAGTATGTTTGTCAATTTAGGTTTTCTGGCCTTTTTTAAATATGGTGATTTTCTATTAGAAAATTTCGTTTTTTTAGTAAATAGTATCGGTATTGATTTTCAGGCGCAACCTATGAATATTATTTTGCCAATGGGTATTTCGTTTTACACTTTTCAAACAATGTCTTATACTATAGATACGTACAAACGAAAAATAAAACCAGCAAAAACATTCTTAGATTTTGCGTTGTATGTTACGTTCTTCCCGCAGTTAGTAGCTGGACCAATTGTAAGAGCCAAAGATTTAATTACACAATTTTATGATGAAAAGAAAGCTACCGCAAATCAATTTATTTGGGGGTTGTTTCTTTTAACGATTGGGCTTTTTCAAAAAGTTGTAATGGCAGATACGTTGTTAGCAGATACCTCTGATGCTGTATTTGGCTCAGGGAAATTATTGCATGGTATAGATGCGTGGATAGGAACAATAGCCTTTTCGGGTCAGATATTTTTTGATTTTGCTGGCTACTCAACTTGTGCCATAGGTATTGCATTAATGTTAGGTATTATTTTGCCTGACAACTTTAAGTATCCATATGCATCTTTGGGTTTTTCCGAATTTTGGAAACGCTGGCATATATCTTTATCAAGTTGGCTAAAAGATTATCTGTATATTCCATTAGGAGGTAATCGCTTTGGAATTACTAGAATGTATGTAGCGCTAATACTAACCATGCTACTAGGAGGATTATGGCACGGAGCTGCATGGACATTTATTGTTTGGGGAGGGTTACATGGTCTTTATTTAATTTTAGAGAAGCTGCAAAAACAATATTTACCATTCAAAATCACGAAATGGAATGGCATATTTTTAGCGTTTATAACATTTAGCTGTATCAATATTACATGGGTATTTTTTAGAGCTCGAGAGTTCAATACCGCTTGGAGTATGATAAAATCTATGTTTTATGTACAAATGGATGGTGAAAAAGTATTAAGTTTATTTGATATTATTAAAGTAAGTACGGTTATTGCTATTCTATTTATATGTCACTGGCTTATGCGAAACACATCAATGAAAGAAGTGTCTTTAAAAACATCACCATGGGTTTTGGGAATCGTCTGGGCTATTATGTTTTTTATTATTTGTATTGCTCAAGGAAATGGAGAACAATTTATTTATTTTCAGTTTTAAATCATATACCCTAATAAACAAAAAAATTAAATGACATTAGTAAAATCAGGTAGAATAGAATCCATTGACATTTTAAGAGGTGTTGTCATGGTTATCATGGCCTTAGATCATGTGCGAGATTATTTTCATTATGGTTCTTTTTTTAATGACCCTACAAATTTAGACACAACGACACCCTTTTTATTTTTTACACGATTTATAACGCATTATTGTGCTCCGGTGTTTATTTTTTTAGCCGGAACATCTGCGTATTTATATGGTAGCAAAAAAACAAAAAAGCAGCTTTTTAAATTTTTATTTACCCGAGGGTTTTGGCTAATCTTTCTGGCTTTTGTAGTCAACAACTTTATTTGGAAATTCGATATTACGTATAGTCTCATTTTCCTTCAGGTGATATGGGCCATTGGTTTATGTATGGTATTACTATCGTTCTCCATATTTTTAAACCTTAGAATATTATTGGCCATTGGATTATTATTAGTCGCAGGACATAATGTATTGGATGGTATCGTTATGCAGGGTACCAGCTTTGGAGCTATTGTGTGGTATATATTACATCAGTCACAATTCATTCAAATTGGAGGCACCATGTTTGCCTTTGCATACCCAATAATTCCATGGTTTGGGCTAATCGTTTTAGGATATTGTTTTGGAACCTTTTACAATAAAGGATTTAATGTTTCAGTAAGACAAAACTGGCTTTTAGGCTTAGGCCTTGGATCGGTTATCTTATTTTTCATTGTTAGAGGCATTAACCTTTATGGAGATCTAACACCTTGGTCTATTCAGGAAACCTCGACTAAAACACTTTTATCGTTCTTTAAAGTCACTAAGTACCCTCCGTCATTATCATACTTATTAATCACCATTGGCCCCTCCCTGTTATTCCTTTATGGTATAGAAGCGGTAAAAAATAAAATTACGGATTTCTTTTTGGTTTTTGGTCGGGTACCTCTATTTTACTATTTCTTACATGTATTGGTGATTCACGTGCTAGCCATAGTTGGCATACTACTTTTCGGAGGCGATTGGAAAAATATGATATTAACAGCCGATGTCTTTATGAATGCCAAACTTATAAACTATGGCTATTCTCTTTTTGCTGTATATATGATATGGGCCGGTGTTATTGCTTTGCTGTACTTTCCTAGTAAAAAATATATGGTATATAAAGCAACTCATAGAGATAAATGGTGGTTGAGTTATTTATGATTTAAATAAAGATTTGACATTCAATTTAATTTCTACCATATACTACGAACAACAAACGTAAACAATTTAACAATCAGCAAGTTATTCATTATCTTTAGGAACAACTAACCAAACTTCTTCATTGAAGTTTACTAAACCAAATAAAATGAAAAACAAAGTTCTTGCCATTATAGGTGGCACAGTTGCTCTTTTTGGGCTCGGGTATTTAATCTATGTTGTTTTAGGTCTTAATGCACAAAACGGCCCGGAAGTTGAAGCCGTATTTACGAAATTAGATCTTCCAGCCATAATCATTATGGAAGTACTTTATGCCAGTTTAATGACTATTATATTTAGTCGATGGGCGCAAATTAAAACTTTTGGAACGGGTGCACAAGCCGGATTGATCATAGGTGCTTTTATTGGAGCCTGCTCTACGTTAGAGGTGTTTGCAACTAGTGAATTAATTCAACTTAGCGGTGTCATTATGGCTGCGGTTACCTTTGGCGTTCGCTTTGCTGTAGCCGGTGGTGTAATTGGCTATTTATTAGGACGAGACTAATCTATTTTTTAAACTTTCTCATTTTTTTAATGAGAAAGTTTAATCTTCATAAAAATTAATCATGAAATTCGTTCATGGAAAAAGTACGATGATGTATCACATATTGCCAATAAACATCTTTATTAACTCATTCTCGTAACTTCCCGGCAAAAACGCTGACTTTAGAGTTAAAAGGATTTCCTGAAGCCCGCCTAAGTAATACAATTTGCCCACAATGCCATAAGGCGTCTGCTATGGGCCCATTGATAATATTCCAAAAAGGGAATCGACTCGAATCAAATTGCGAAATGTCTTCCGTATATCTTAATATATCTGAAGCTTTTTTAATATTCATCAAAGTAAGTCTACGTTTTTCTTCAAAACTAAGTGCTGCTTCGTCTTTCCTTAGATTCTCTTTTGAAATACTCCCAAGAATAAAATTCGAAAGTCCAAGGATATGGTCTAATGTTTCTGAAGCAGTTCTTGCGGTTTCTCCCGGCTTATACGCCAAGTCCTCATCACGTAAACCTTCAGTCGCCCAATAATATCTAAAGCCCAGCCCATCTACCATTCTAGCCGCTACAGTTCCAGCGGTATAGGTTTCCGAGTGTTCCGGAATTTCATAATAAGGTAATTTTCCTTCAATGTTTTCTTGTGAGTTCGTACTCATAAAAATAAAAAATAAAAAAAGCGTGATTATATTCTTCATAAACTTAATTTTTTAATTGTGAATTATTACTAATTCCATTAACACCATATTTGTCAAACAAATACACTAAAGCTGTCATCGTAGCTGCCCCCAACTCTAATTCCCGCTTATTAACCGCATCAAAAGTATCGTTACTCGCATGATGATGATCGAAATAACGCTGTGAATCCGGTCGTAAACCTGCCAGTACTAGTGCATCACTCTTTAGCGGACCGATATCTGCGCCTCCATAGCCTTTTTCAAAATAATGAATTAAATAAGGTTTAAATAAATGTTTCCAACCTAAAACCTGATTAAAACTAGCCTCGTTGCAGTCGAACGAAAACCCACGTGGTGTAAAACCTCCACTATCACTTTCTAAAGCAAACACATGGTTCTCTCTTTTTGCCTTAGCAATTTCGGCATATTTATTTCCACCTCTTAAACCATTTTCCTCATTCATAAACAATACAACCCGTATGCTACGCTTTGGTTTAATTCCTATTTCCTTAAGTAATCTTAAAACATCCATAGACTGAACCACACCGGCACCATCATCATGTGAACCATCACCTAAATCCCAAGAATCAAGATGACCTCCCACCAGCATATATTCATTAGGAAACTCACTGCCTGTAATCTCTCCAATCACATTGTAAGACTGTACATCTTTAAACTGTTTACAATTTTGTTTGAAGTATAATTTAATGGATTTATCAAGTTCTAACATGGTACTTAACAATTCTGCATCATTCGTACTTATAGCAGCTGATGGAATTCTCTTTTCAACAGGTAAATCTCCATAACTCATTGCTCCGGTATGTGGAAAATCGTCCATACGTAAATTCATAGACCTTACAATAACACCAACGGCTCCATATTTTGCTGCCTCTGCCGCTCCCGAATACCTCTGATCAACACAGCCTCCATAAGCTTCAAAAGTATTGATTAAATCGACTTGCATAGGCCGGTTATAAAAGACAATTTTACCTTCTACATTAGCCTTACCCAAAGCTTTAAGCTCTTCAAAGTTTTGAACTTCAATAATATTTGCTTTTAACCCAAGTGCAGGGGTTGCAACAGATCCTCCAAGAGCACAAATATTAAGAATGGTTGTTTTTCCCGGTCCTGTTTCAATATAGGCATATTCTTTAGGGCCTCTAACCCATTTAGGTACCATTACAGGTTGCAACCATACCTTATCTAATCCTAATTTTTCAAGTTCTTCTTTGGTATATGCCACCGCTCTTTCAGCGTTTAATGACCCTGATAAGCGTCCTCCTATTTGATTGGATAAGTGATTTAACCAATCGTAACTTTTTCCGTTCGTTAAAGACGTTTTATAAATATTTTTCAAAACTTCCTCATCAGATTGTGAGAAAGAGATCATTGTAAACAGAGCTATACATAATGTAGTAAGCGTTCTTAATTGCGGCATAACATCGTAAATTTTAAGAGATAAAGATAGTACTAAAAAAAGTCTATAAATCTAAAAAAAATCATAAATAAATGAACTATTCTTCCTCCAATTGCTTTTTATACAATTCAAGGTTTACCTTAGCGTCATCATCAAGTTCAGGTTCTTCAATATCTGAATATTGACTTAGCGTATCGTACATAATGCTTGCCACCAAATAGCGCGCAGAAGGCTTATCGTCGGCAGGAATAGTAAACCATGGAGCATGCAATTTAGATGTTCTGTTTATGGCCTCTTCATAACACTCTTGATACCTATCCCAGAGTTTTCGTTCTTTTAAATCGCCAGGAGAAAATTTCCAATTCTTTTCTTGCTTATTTAAGCGCCTCAACAATCTATACTTTTGCTCTTCTTTAGAAAGGTTTAAAAAGAATTTAAAAATAATAGTTCCATTAGCTGCTATATGCTCCTCAAAAGCATTGATCTCTTCGAAACGTCTATCCCAAAAAGCATCATTTACGTCATCTATCGTATTAATGGAAGGAATATTTTCGCCTAAAATATAACCGGGATGCACACGAGTAACCAATACATTTTCGTAATGTGTTCTATTAAAAACACCAAACTTTCCTCGAGCTGGTAACACAATATAATGTCTCCACAAATAGTCGTGCTTTAATTCCAACTCAGTGGGTACCTTAAAGCTGTACACTTCAACGCCTCTCGCATTAAAATCCTTAAATACTTCACGAATTAAACTATCTTTTCCCGAAGTGTCCATACCCTGCAAACAAACCAAAACCGCATATTTACCATGCGCATACATAGTATCTTGCAATTTACCCAGCTTTTTTCTAACATCTTTTAGTTCCCTTTCGGCATCATCAATGACTATTTTGGTCTTAAGGTTTTTTAAGGAGATTTTCGAAGTTACTTTGTAGTTATCCATGTTCATAATTAATAAGGATTAAATATATAAAATTGCAATTGATTTTATCATTCTTATTATTAATACTTTCTATATAACAATGGGATTTACCTCAGTAAAATATCGTTTTTTAGCTACATAATATCATTACAATGAATAGAACCGTAATTATACAAGGAAGCTCCAGAAGCCATGGAGATACTTACAAAATAGTTAACTATATAGCATTAAAACATAATTTTGATGTTATTGATTTATCTATAAAAAATATTGGTCATTATGATTATGACTATAAAAATGCGAACGATGACTTTATTCCGTTAATAACTAAAGTTATTAAAAATTACGATACCATTATTTTTGCAACACCGGTGTATTGGTATAGTATGAGTGGTATTTTAAAAGTATTCTTCGATAGAATGTCTGATTTAATTAGAATACATAAAGATACTGGCAGAAAGCTACGTGGTAAAAATATGGCTATGCTAAGTTGTAGTAATTCTAACGATCTTGTTAATGGTTTTTCAATGCCATTCTACCAATCAGCTAATTACCTGGGCATGCATTATTTAGGAGATATCCATACATGGATTGAAAATGATATGATAAATAATGATGTAAAATTAATTATAGATTCTTTTGTTGAAACCTTGAAAGCATAAATTTAGATTATTCTATATTTTCGATGAAATGCGACGAATTTTATATTGATTTTAATACATTCGCAACACCTACTTATAACCTAACCAATCTATATGAAATCTCATTGTTACTTTTTGTTCTTTTTAGCAACCTTATCGATGGTCCATTCGCAGAATGAATGTGAAGATGCTAACTCCGATCTTATTTATGCATACTCCAATGTTAAATCGGCCTACGATTCTAATAACATTTCTCATTTGAAGTATTATGCAAACCGGTCTTTTGAGGCTTTTGAACGTTCTAAAGAAAGACTAACAAAATGCGGATGTGAAACGGCTTATAACCTTGCTTATGATGGGGCGGAACTATTGGCAAAAGTTGAGAATGTGAAAACTTATGAAGATGGCCGTTTTTATGTAAAACGAGCAAGGGATATCGGTAAAGCCAGTATTATTGCCCTTGACGAGTGCACCATAATTACTGAAACTAGTGAAGATGAACAGCTCACAAGTTTGCAACATGAACAACAACAGTTAAAGTTACAACAACAGGCCTTAAAAGCTAAAGAAGTACAGATAAAAGCGAAATTAGAAGAACAAGAAGAGAAAGAAGTCATTCTGAAAAAGAAGCAATTGATCAATACCTTTGAAAATACGATATTATCTAATATCAAAGTATTTAATGAAACTTTAAAAAATTGTAACTGCGATCATAATATCATAACGGATATTAACCACCCAGAAGTCATAATTTCAAAACCTATTGAACATATTAGAGCCTACTACATTGGTAAACTAAAAGCTATAACGACAAAGTACTTAGCACAGCTTGATGCATGCCATCCATAATTTAAGTAATCCTATAATAAAACGAAAACCCGTAGATTGATTTCTTAAACATTCTACGGGTTTTATACTTGTTTTGCCTCTTATTTTTTTATTTTGAGGCGAACAATTTCACATCGGTTTCACTTACCTCTGTCCCGCCTAGAATAATTAAGCGTTCAATAACATTGCGGAGTTCTCTAATATTTCCTGTCCAATCGTATTCTTGAAGCAGTTTAATAGCTTTATCTGAAAACGTTTTTTTAACCGTTCCTTGTTCCTGAGAAATTTTTGAAGAAAAATGATCCACCAATAGAGGAATATCTTCTCGTCTATCATTTAAAGCCGGTACTTTTATTAAAATAACGGCTAATCTGTGATACAAATCCTCACGAAATCGTCCTTCCTCAATTTCCTTTTTCAAATTTTTATTTGTGGCGGCAACAACACGTACATTAACTTTAATATCCTTATCGCTTCCAACACGCTGAATTTTACTCTCCTGAAGCGCTCTTAATACCTTGGCTTGGGCAGACAAACTCATATCTCCAATTTCATCTAAGAATATGGTGCCGCCGTTAGCCGCCTCGAACTTCCCAGCACGGTCTTTAGCAGCACTGGTAAAGGCCCCTTTCACATGCCCGAATAATTCGCTCTCTATAAGTTCACTTGGTATTGCAGCACAATTAACCTCTATCATATTAGCTTTAGCACGGTCGCTTTTTTCGTGCAGCCAATGTGCTACCAGCTCTTTTCCCGTTCCATTCGGTCCGGTAATTAAAACACGTGCATCGGTTGGTGCTACTTTATCAATAATGTCTTTGATTTGAGAAATAGCATCGCTATCTCCAATCATTTCGTACTTTTTGCTAACTTTTTTCTTGAGAATTTTATTTTCTACAACGAGTTCCTTCCTATCTAAAGCATTTCTCACCGTATTAAGCAATCTGTTTAAATCGGGTGGTTTTGAAATATAGTCAAAAGCACCTAATCGCATCGTATTGACAGCGGTATCCAAATCACCATGGCCGGAAATCATAACAATAGGTGTTTCTGGCTTGAATTTTTTAGTAGCCTCTAAAACTTCAACCCCATCCATTTTTGGCATTTTGATATCACAAAGGATCAAATCGAAATCATCATTCTTAATTTTTTCAATACCTGATAAACCATCTTCAGCTTCTTCTACTTGATAACTATCATTTTCTTCTGAAAGAATTTTAACAAGCACACGTCTTATTGCTGCTTCATCCTCTATTACTAATATTTTAGGCATACTTTTTTAGATTAAAGAGAAAAGATGAAAGAATACAGACACCTACTTCTCTAATTAAATTTTAACTTAAGGTTCAAAAACGCATTCAATAATACATTATTTATTTTAAGCGAACTATTCTCAATACAATTCCGACGCTACTAAATCACTTTAACTGAGGTTTGCTGAACAAAACATTCTCCCCCCCAATTCTTTTATTCTTTTCTCTCTTTTCTTTGTTCTAGTTTCTAGTCCTTTGATACAATATGCACATCGCGCTGAGGAAATGGTATTTGAATATCGTTCTCCTTAAAACTTTTATGTATTCTATAACGCAAATCGCTTTTAATCAGTGGTACGTTAAAACTATCGTTGATATAGAAATGCAATCTGAACTTTAGAGCATTATCACCAAAATCTTCAAAAAACACCGAAGGTTTTGGAATATTTAAAATAGCATCTTCCTGAATTGCAATTCCAAGCAATAGTGCTTTTACCAAATCAACATCCGTACCATAAGCAACACCTACATCAACAAATTCTCTGGTAACTTCGTTGTTTTGTGTCCAATTATATAAAATCTCACTTAAGAATTTATGATTTGGGATTACCAATATCTTATCATCATTCGTAATAGCCTTAGTAGTTCTTAAACTTACCTCGGTAACTTTCCCCACTTTTTTATCTATTTGTATAATATCATTAATAGTAATGGTTCTGTCAATTAAAATGAACACCCCCGATATAATATCCTGAAACAGCTTTTGCATCCCAAGACCAATACCTACGAATAAGGCTGTCGATGCAGCCAATAGCGCTGTTATCTTAACACCGGAAGAATCTAAAGCAACAACAATGACCACAGAAAATATAATATATTTTAAAAATGTGAATACGGTTTTAAAACGGTATTTATCATCTTCCTGAAGTTTTCTAGTTGCAATAGTGCGTGCAAATCTAAGTACGATATGTGTTATAAGCAGAACAACTATTAAAAACAAAACAGTACTAACGGTAACATGAACATCGGATTTTTCCGAGCCATATATGCTATATGATAAAAACGCATCAAATTGATTCCATATAGAATTATTTGTAATTGTTTTTTCTATTTTTTCAATAACCTGACTCATCTTAATACTTTATCCATTTAATAAGTTCTTTATAACTTGGCTTTTTACCATACATTAAAATACCAACTCTATATATTTTAGCTGCAAACCATACGGTTAATAAAAACGTTCCCACCAGTAATAATAGAGATATTAACTGTTGCCACAAAGGCACTCCAAAAGGAATACGCATTAGCATAACCACCGGTGATGTTAGTGGTACGAAAGAAAATACAGTCGATACAATACCATGCGGATCTTCAATAACTGTAAAAATACCAATATACACGGCCAATATCAAAGGAATCATGATAGGTATTAAAAATTGCTGTGTATCTGTCTCATTATCGACTGCTGCCCCGATAGCTGCGTATAACGAACTATATAGCAAATAACCTCCGATAAAAAATAAAATGAAGGCGATTATTAAATTAGTTATGGGCAAATTATAAAATGCCGCTAGCACTTCTTGCGCTTTTGTATTGACTTCCGCATTCCCCATGGCTTGCTGCAACATATCCTGTTGGGGAGATTGTGCCATATCTATTCCAAAAACTGCCGATACAATCATCATTAAAACACCTCCTAATATCAACCAAATGACAAACTGGGTAATCCCCGCTAAAGAAGTACCTATTATTTTACCTAACATGAGTTGTACCGGTTTTACGGACGATATTATAATTTCAATAATTCTGCTGGTTTTTTCCTCAATAACGCTACGCATTATCATATTGCCATAAATGATGATAAACATAAATAACAAATAACCGGTAGCTCCACCAAATATAAGCTTTACAATGCTATCGATCTTTGATGTTTTTTCACCATCAAAGTTCTCCTGTTGTATGGTTACATCAATTTTAGAGTGTTTTAACTTTTCAACATCAATATCCTGGTTAATCCTGTTTTGATTAGTGAGTTCGGTTTGTATATGATATTCCAGATCTGAAATTAAGGTAAGTGATGGTGATTCTTTTGAATAAAATCTAATATTTTTTGAAACCAAATCAATGGCATCTAATTTATCAATATACAAAAGCCCATAAGCAGAAGATTCCAAAACCAAGGCCTTAGCATCCTCCAAATTCATGTTTTCCAGAATATGATAGGTTGTATTATCGGTATTTTCAAAAATATCCTTTACCAGCCCAGACTCGTCCAAAATGGAAATTGTTCTTACCTTATCATTATTTAATTGTGACAAATAGGCCACAACCGAAATAAGTGCTATCATTATAATAGGACTTAAAATCGTCATAACTATAAATGATTTGTTTTTAACCTTGGTTAAATATTCTCGCTTTATGATGAGTGGTAAATGGTTCATAAAATTAATTATCCTTTACAGTTTGAATAAAAATATCGTTTACACTTGGGATAAGTTCAACAAAATGCGATACTTCTCCTTTTGATGCTAAAAAACCTAATAAGTCGTTAGACTTTTCTCCTTCAGGTAATTTTATGTTTAACTTAAGTTCGTCTTCCAAAGTTTTAAAATTAGCCGGAGATACATCGAACTTTTGTGATAATTCCTGCTGTAAAACATGGTGCTGATTTACTCTGATACCAACCTCATACGTATTGATTTTGTACTGACGTTTAATATCTACCAATTTTCCATCCAAAATTTTGTTCGACTGGTGTATCAATGCTATGTCATCGCACAACTCTTCGACCGATTCCATACGATGCGTAGAAAAAATAACGGTTGCTCCATCCTCTCTTAGGCGTAAAATTTCATCTTTGATCAAATTGGCATTTATGGGATCGAATCCTGAAAATGGCTCATCAAAAATCAACAATTTGGGTTGATGCAAAACCGTTACCACAAATTGTATTTTTTGAGCCATCCCTTTTGATAGCTCCTGAATTTTTTTATGCCACCAACCTTCTATCTCCAAACGTTCAAACCAATATTTTAGGCGTGCTTTGGCCTCCGGCTTGCTTAGCCCTTTTAGTTGAGCCAAATACAACGCTTGTTCCCCAACCTTCATGGATTTATATAACCCGCGTTCTTCGGGCAAATAACCGATATCTTTAATATGGTTTTCGTTTAACAAATCACCATCTAAAAGAACCTTCCCGGAATCTGGCATTGTAATTTGATTGATTACTCTTATCAGGGTTGTCTTTCCAGCTCCATTTGGTCCTAACAATCCAAATATACTTCCTTTAGGAACATTGATTGAAACATTGTTTAGTGCTTTAAAGCTTCCGAAATTTTTAGAAACGCTATCGACTTCTAATAAGTTGCTCATTCTTGTTTTTTATATTGATAGTGGTTGGTAAATATATTAAATTGGTTGTGAGAAAATAAAAGCTTTTTATATAATTTAGAACTAAAGTACTCATGAAAATAATAACACTATGATCCCTTTTGCAGGGAGATGTGTTCGATTTCCTGTTTTTTAATGTGCCACTTTAGGCATTTAAAAAACTAAAATCTCACTAAAAACAAAACCCACCCTTAATAAAATTAAGGATGGGAAAAAATTGCTATGAAAAAGAAAAATTATCACTAATTTGAATTAGCGATAAATCAAATATAGTTTTTTTTTCGTAATTATTGCCAAAACTACATCAGAACTTTATATTTTCTGTAACTAAGAAAACATGTCTTTTACCTTTTCAAAAAATGATTTATCTGAACTTTCCGGCTTCGGATCGAAGTGTTCGTCCCCTTTCATTGATTCGAAAAACTCTCTTTGTTGTTTACTTAAAGTCTTAGGTGTCCAGACATTCACATGCACTAGCAAATCGCCTCTACCATAACCATTTATACTTGGAATTCCCTTTCCGCGTAAGCGTAAAATTTTACCCGATTGCACACCGGCCTCCACTTTAATACGTACTTTTCCCGTTACTGTATCAATCTCTTTAGAAGTTCCTAAAACCGCATCCGGGTAACTTACATATAAATCGTAATGCAAATTATCGCCTTCACGCTGTAAATTATCGTGTTCAATTTCTTCAATGGCTACCAATAAGTCTCCTGAAACACCATTACCGGGAGCTTCATTTCCTTTACTTGATACCTTAAGCTGCATACCATCTACTACACCTGCCGGTATTTTAATAGATACGGTTTCCTCGGCAAGTTTCAATCCCTGGGCATCCGCATCTGCTGGTTTTTTGTCTATAGTTTGTCCGGCGCCTCCACATACATTACAAGGTGCCGAGGTTTGCATTCTACCTAAAATAGTGTTTGTAATACGTGTTACCTGCCCGCTACCGTTACAAGTAGAACAAGTTTTGTAAGTAGTCCCGGGAGCCTGTACTTTACGCTTAACTTTTATTTTCTTTTCAACGCCATTGGCAATTTCTTCTAAAGTTAACTTAACCCTAATACGAAGGTTACTACCTTTAACCCGACGTTGGCCACCGCCACCACCAAAACCTGAAAATCCACCGCCAAAGCCACCACCAAATATATCTCCAAACTGACTGAATATATCTTCCATATTCATTCCGCCGCCGCCAAAGCCACCGCCGCCATTTTCAAAGGCTTGATGACCAAACTGATCATAACGTGCTTTTTTATCGTTGTCGCTTAGTACCTCATAAGCCTCGGCAGCTTCCTTAAAATTGGCCTCAGCATTTTTATCATCCGGATTTTTATCGGGGTGGTATTGAATTGCCTTCTTACGATAAGCCTTCTTAATTTCTGCAGCACTAGCCCCTTTGCTAACACCTAATACTTCGTAATAATCTCTTTTAGCCATGGTCTTGGTTTATTGTCCTATAACAACTTTAGGGAAACGAATAATTTTTTCTCCCAGCGTGTATCCTTTTTCTACTACATCAATAATTTTACCTTTTAGGTTATCTGTTGGAGCGGGTATTTGAGTTATTGCTTCATGAACATCGGCATTAAAATCATCACCTTTTTCAATCACTATTACGGCTAGACCTTTTTGCTCTAAAGTTTTAACTAGTTTTTGATAAATCAACAGCACGCCTTTACGCAATTCTTCAGCTTCTTTATCTTCTTCAATATGTGCCAACGCACGTTCGAAATCGTCGAGTACAGGCAACAGTGTTTTCATAACATCCTCACTTGCTGTTGAAAACAATTCCAGACGCTCCTTGGACGTCCTCCTTTTGTAGTTTTCGAACTCTGCAAATAGTCTTAAAAACTTATTTTTCTCTTGTTCTAATTCGTCTTTAAGCTTTTCTTCCGTTGTTTGCTCCTCAATGACTTCTTGCTCTTCTGCCTCAACAGTTTCATTCTCCATATTGTCCAATTGTTCGTTTTCTATATCGCTTGTTATATCTTTTTTACTCATTGCTGTATCTTCTATTTATACAAATACTAATTTTGGTTTGCAAAAGTACTGCCATTATTATAAAAATGTCATAATGTCACAAAATAATTTTAATTTTTTTTATGCAAGTAATTCGTTAATTTTACAATATAAACACTAAAAAATCACGTTAAAATGAAAAATAGTTTTAAAACCATTATTGTCGCAACAATTATAGCTGTTTCAATTACTTCATGTAAAGATAAGGCCAAGGAGGCTGCAACTACTGACGTGGAAGACGTTATCGATGCTAGTGCCGCTACAGATAAGTATTCTGTGAATCTTACTGATTCTAAGATTATTTGGAAAGGTTTTAAGCCTACCGGAACCCATAACGGTACTGTGAATTTGGAAAACGGCGTATTAGATGTCGAAAATGGAAAAATAAACGGAGGTACCTTTTTGATAAAAATGAACACGATTAAAGACGCTGATAGCAGTGCCAAACTTGAAGGTCATTTAAAAAGTGCTGATTTTTTTGATGTTGAAAAATATCCGAATGCAGCTTTCGAGATTACTGGTTTAAATGAAACTGAAGGAAAAACAATGCTTTCCGGTAATTTAACACTTAAAGATGTAAAAAACAATGTCACTTTCCCGGTGAATATAACGCATAAAAATAACACAATAACCGTTACGAGTGACACTTTTTCCATTGATAGAACAAAATGGAATGTACAGTATAAATCGAAATCTATTTTTAGTGACTTAGGTGATAAGTTTATTAATGACGAGATAGAATTGCAGATTTCTATTAAAGCTTCAAAATCTTAATAAGGTATTATAAAAGCCCATTTCTTAATAGATTTGGGCTTTTTAACTTGCATCTGCCCCCTATTTAACCGCAAGCTTTACATATACGGGCTCATGATCTGATAATTTGAGCTTAAAGTTTTCATGAGAAACGGTCTTAAAACTAAAGTCGGGTAAAACAAAATCAAGCCTTATCGGATAATTTGAAAGGTTATAGGTTGTTCCAAAACCATTACCCTTTTCTATAAAAGAATCGTTTCTATCCTCCCTCAAGGTTCTATATATAGAAGAGAACTGAGTGCTATTAAAATCTCCGCAAATTATGCTTTTTCCAAGAAAAGATTTGGAATGGTTAACGACTTTAAGGGCTTGTTCTTTTTGTAAATTTATCGTTTTAGAGACTATATTAACAACCCTCGAAAACTCATTCTCATTTATAGAATTAGAAGTAAATCTAATACCGAAAGATTGTAAATGCAGGTTGTACACTCTAATTATTTCATCTTTATATTTAATATCAGCAAATATTGCCCCATTTCGAGTGTCTGCAAAACTCACATAGCCTTTATTCACAATTTGAAATTTAGAATAAATCACTAACAATGATTTAGGCACTTTATCTCGATAAGCTATAAACCTGTATGGATAGTGCTCAAAACTCTCAAACCCATCACGAGCAAACTCTTGAAAAGCGATAATATCCGGATCTTTCTTCTTTATAAAATTTACAATTTCTCTTCTATTATCACCATGAAAAAAAAGTCCTTTAACATTATAGGATAAAAATGTAAAGGATTCGGTATGTTCATCTAAACGATCTGTACTGATCCTCAATAAAGAATCAAAATATAAAAAATATACAAGTACGCTTAACAGATGAAAAAAGAAGTGTTTTTTTCTTTTAACTCCCCAATATATAAGGAAAATTATGTTAGCAAAAAACAATACCGGTAATATGATTGAAAAAACAAATGAAACGACACCTATAGTTTTTACAACAGAAAGACTACCAACAAATAAAAGCAAAGCGCATAAAAAAGAGATGATTCTTAAAAGCCTATTCCCTTTCATTCTAATTTTAGAAAATGAAAAACGCCTAATCATAAACAAGAATTAAACATCAAAATAGCGTTGTTTGTCCTTCGTCGTCTAAATTACCTTCATCTGGGGTTTTAATACTTTTAGGGTCAGAATCCATATTGGTATCGTTTAAATTGTCTTTTAAAACAGTTTCTTCATCTACCACTTCAATCTCATTGGCCGGAGTTTCTTCCGGAGCTTCATAAGGAATTGGATTCAATACATTAATCTGGTTTACCTTTTCTTTGGTTAACTGATTTCCTAAAGCATGAATGCCTTTAATCGAGATAAATTCTTCTAAATTAATTTCTAAATTTTCTTTTCGGTCTTTTCCGCGTTCTTTTGCAAAAACGACTTCAGCCATAGGTTTCCAATCTGTAGAAACAATTTCTAATTGAGACTCCGGATGTTCCGAAATAAAAGATTCTTCTTTCCCTTCATTCTCTATAAGAAAGCGTTTAACATAGTAAAGCGCTTTCTCTCCGTTAAAATAGATAGCGGAAATGGGTTTTTTAGGAATCCACTTTTCCAATACGACCATATCATTATCAAAATGCATTGTAACTTCAGGAGTTACTGTTTTTACCATTCCGGATTGTGAGATAACCAATAACTTATCTTCTCCCCTGAATTCACCTATGAGTTCTCCTCTTCCATCAACATTCAGGCGCTGAACCGTTTCATCAAACCATATCTTACGTGGTTTTAAGGTAGACACCCCTTTCTCTTTAAGTTCAACACGCTTAATAGAATATTTTGTCACTAAGTTCCCCTTGGACACTCTGCCTTTAATCAATATATCGGCAAAATCTATATCCCATTTTAACTTTTTAATACTTCCTGCCTGTCTTAGGTTAACGGTAACGACTTCGGCTTCGCCATTAGGGTTTGCTGAAAAATATAATAGTGCTGAACCTTTGTTTCCATTTGTTAAATCATATTCTCTGTCGCGTGTTACTCCGGTTACTGCAAAGCGTTTAATATATGAAGGGCCTTTGGCTCCATCTTTATAAATCATATTGTAAATGGTGCGTTTGTCTTTTTTCTTAAAAACGGCAACATGAACAATATCCTTACCTACAAAAGTCTTAGATCCTACCTTGGTAACCATCATTTTTCCTTCCTTGGTAAAAACAATGATATCGTCAATATCGCTACAATCTCCAACATACTCATCGCGTCGTAATGATGTTCCTATAAAGCCCTCTTCCCTATTTACATAGAGCTTTGTGTTTCTAATAACCACTTTGGTAGCGTCAACATCGTCAAAAGTTCTGATTTCTGTTTTACGCGCTCTACCCGTCCCGTAATCCTTTTTGAGTCTTTTAAAATATGAAATTGCATATTCTATAAGGTGCTCTAAATGATGTTTTATCTCTGCAATTTGTTCTTCTAAAGCATCTATCTTCTGCTGTGCCTTATCAATGTCAAATTTAGAAATACGCTTAATACGAATCTCCGTCAATCTTACAATATCATCCTCTGTAACAGTTCTTTTTAAATGTTTTATGTGAGGTTGTAATCCTTTGTCAATGGCACTTATAACGCCTTCCCATGTTTCTTCTTCTTCAATATCCCTATAAATTCTGTTCTCGATAAAAATACGTTCTAAAGAAGCAAAATGCCATTGCTCCTCCAATTCACCCAATTTTATTTCCAGCTCCTGCCTTAAAAGCTGAACCGTATTATCGGTAGAACGCCTCAACATTTCTGAAACTCCAACAAATAAAGGTTTATTATCTTCAATAACACAGCCTAGAGGAGAAATAGAGGACTCGCAACTTGTAAACGCATATAATGCATCAATGGTTTTATCAGGTGATAACCCTGAAGGCAAATGCACTAAAATTTCAACTTCAGCAGCGGTATTATCCTCAATTTTTTTAACCTTTATTTTACCCTTATCATTAGCTTTTAAAATGGAATCTATAAGCGAAGACGTGGTTGTTCCGAAAGGAATCTCAGAAATTACCAAAGTGTTTTTATCAAATTGTGAAATTTTGGCGCGAACCCGAACTTTACCGCCTCGTAAACCATCATTATAATTTGAAAAATCGGCTATTCCGGCCGTTGGAAAATCCGGAACAATTGTAAAACGTTTTCCTTGTAAATGCTTTATAGAGGCATCTATAAGCTCAATAAAATTATGTGGTAAAATTTTAGTCGATAATCCTACGGCTATTCCCTCTCCTCCCTGCGCTAACAAAAGCGGAAACATCACTGGTAGGTTAACAGGTTCTTTTCGTCGTCCATCATAACTGGCCTGCCACTCGGTAATTTTAGGATTATACACGACATCTAACCCAAATTTAGAGATTCTAGCTTCAATATAACGCGATGCAGCAGCTCTATCACCAGTTAAAATGTTCCCCCAGTTTCCCTGGGTATCAATTAACAAATCTTTCTGACCAATTTGCACCATAGCATCTGCGATACTTGCATCTCCATGAGGGTGATATTGCATGGTATGTCCAACAATATTTGCCACTTTATTATAACGCCCGTCATCCAAATCTTTCATCGAGTGCATAATACGGCGTTGTACAGGTTTAAAACCATCTTCAATGGCTGGAACCGCACGTTCTAATATAACGTAGGATGCATAGTCTAAAAACCAATCTTTGTACATCCCCGTAACACGGGTAATGGTTTCTTGAGGATTATCTTGATTGGTAGTTAAATCGTCTTTTTCTTCTTCTTCTGTCATTATGTATTAAGCTTTCTCTTCTTCAATTAAATCCAGTTCTACTTTCAGGTTTTCTATAATAAATTCTTGTCGCGAGGGTGTATTTTTTCCCATGTAAAATGCCAATAATTCCTCAATCGACATGTTATCATCCAACATGATTGGGTCTAAACGAATATCATCACCAATAAAATGTTTAAATTCATCAGGAGAAATCTCTCCTAAACCTTTAAAACGTGTGATTTCCGGTTTTGGCTTTAATTTATTAATAGCCGCTATGCGCTCTCCCTCAGAATAACAATAAATCGTTTCCTTCTTGTTTCTAACCCTGAATAACGGGGTTTGCAAAATATACAAATGACCTTCTTTTATAACTTCAGGGAAAAACTGCAAAAAGAATGTAATCAGTAACAGCCTAATATGCATTCCATCAACATCAGCATCAGTAGCGATCACAACATTGTTGTAACGTAGGTCTTCTAAAGATTCTTCAATATTTAAAGCCGCCTGTAATAGGTTAAATTCTTCATTTTCATAAACAATTTTTTTACTTAACCCGTAGCAATTTAAGGGCTTTCCTTTTAAACTGAATACGGCCTGTGTATTTACATCTCGTGATTTTGTGATACTCCCGGATGCTGAATCACCCTCGGTAATAAATAGGGTGGTTTCTAAATTCCGTTCGTTTTTGGTATCCCCAAAGTGTACTCGGCAATCGCGTAATTTTTTATTATGCAAACTCGCTTTCTTTGCCCTGTCCTTAGCAAGTTTACGAATACCTGATAATTCCTTTCGCTCTCGTTCTGCCTGGAGAATTTTCCGCTGAATACTTTCTGCCGTATCAGGATTTTTATGCAAAAAATTATCCAAATTCGTCTTTACAAAATCGTTTATATAGGTTCTTACGGTTGGTAAATCTCCACCCATATCTGTAGATCCTAGTTTTGTTTTTGTTTGACTCTCAAAAACCGGTTCCATAACTTTTATAGCTATGGCCGACACAATCGATTTTCTAATATCGGAAGCGTCATAATTTTTACCGTAAAACTCTCGAACAGTTTTAACCACAGATTCTCTAAAAGCATTTAAATGTGTTCCACCCTGCGTTGTATTTTGCCCATTTACAAAAGAATGATACTCTTCACTATATTGCGTTTTACTATGGGTTATTGCGACTTCAATATCATCGCCTTTTAAATGAATTATGGGATACCGTCTATCCGTTTCATTAATATTTTCACTTAGTAAATCCTTAAGACCATTTTCACTATAAAACTTCTCACCGTTAAAAACAATCGTTAAACCCGGATTAAGATATACATAGTTTTTAAGCAACTTAATAATATACTCATTTCTAAACTTATAGTTTTTAAAAATGACTTCATCAGGTATAAAAGAGACCTTTGTTCCTTTTCTTCGCGAGGTGTCGTCTAAAAGGTCTTGATTGATTAGATTTCCCTGTTCAAACTCTGCCGAAGCCGATCTTCCCTCTCTAGTAGACTCTACTCTAAAATAATTAGATAATGCATTTACGGCTTTTGTTCCTACGCCATTTAATCCAACCGACTTTTTAAACGCTTTTGAATCGTATTTCCCTCCGGTATTCATTTTAGAAACTACATCGACCACTTTACCCAAAGGAATACCACGTCCATAATCGCGAACAATAACTTTATTACCTTGAATAGATATTTCGATGGTTTTACCGGCCCCCATCACATACTCATCTATAGAGTTATCCAGAACCTCTTTAACCAGAATATAGATACCATCATCCGGGGACGATCCATCACCGAGTTTTCCAATATACATGCCCGGTCGCATTCTAATATGTTCCTTCCAGTCGAGTGAGCGTATATTTTCTTCGGTATAATTAGATTGTACAGCCATAGAATTGAGTGAAATTTTGTGATAGAACGCTAATATAACATAACGTTTCAAAAAATGAAACAGGCTTTACACAAAGTAATTAACAATATAAAATTGTTTTTGTTGAGAACCCTAATCTTCTACTTTTTCTCCTTTTTTATGGATACGCTTAATATTCCAATAATAACGACCAGGGCACCAAATGTTTGCAACAGTGTCAACACTTCATTTAAAAAAATAGCAGCTAAAACGATTGTAGAAACTGGTCCCGCACCAGCAACGACGGCAAAGTTTGAAGCGTTAATCATTTTTATCGAAACAGAAACCAGATAAGAAGGAATTACTGTCGCAAAAATGGCAATTAAAAACCCTAAAAAATACACTTGCCAGGGATGACCGGAAATGCTAACATCGGACATTATTGCATAATGAATGAATACACAGAAACATGAAACAAGCATAGCATATGATGTAAATTTAACCACGCCAAACTTAGGGATTAACCAACCACTACCCACCAAGTACGAAGCATAAGTAATCGCACTGAGTAAAATAAAAAACCCTCCAACATAGGTATCATTTCCGGATATAGCAACCTCCTCCCAAAACGCAATCACAATGCCTACGTAGGATAACACAACAGCTCCAGCCTGAGTTTTAGTTATTTTCCTTTTGAAAAATATTTGATTCAAAAGAAGCACGATGGTAGGATATAAAAATAAGATAATACGTTCCAAACTTGCCTTAATATATGTTAGTCCGACAAAATCGAAATAACTCGCCAAATAATAACCTATAAAACCAAAGATTACGATCCATATATAATCCCTTCTTGTAGCTTCTTCAACATTTTTTTTATTTCTGTATAGCCATGCAATACTCATATAAAAGGGTACCGAAAACAGCATTCGTAATAACAACATGCTAAGCGCATCTACATTATACCGATAGGCAAGCTTCACCATGACGGCTTTAGACGAAAAAAGAATGATCCCTAAAAGACCTAAAAGAATACCATAAATAAATGTTCTTGATTTTTTCACACAACGAATATATAAGCGTGCTGTTTAACACTAAACCTAAGGATTGATGAATTACGACGTTCAATGTGAAGATTGTTTAGAAACAACTACATGGTTTCCGCTCTGGCCTTCAAATGTATATTTCTAGTTTTTAAAAGATTAAGCATATACCTTTTTAGAAACAACCAATCTATAAATTGACCAACGAAACCATATGGTGATTCAAAAAAGAAATTATCAATCATAATCGTTCTATTGTCGCTTTTATAGAAATGATGTTCATGACGAAATGATTTGAAAGCTCCTGAAACCATTTCATCTACAAAATAATTTGGTGAATCCATCTCAGTTATTCTTGAAGTAAGTTTTTGTTTAATCCCAAAATGAAAGGCTTCCCATGTAACAGATTCTCCTAATTCAATCAAACCGGATGTTCTCCCGGCGATAGCTTTTTCTTTAGAATGCTTTAACGAATCTTGATGAAAATCGATATTACGTGCTAAATCAAAACATACTTTTATGTTTGCTTCAATTACAGTTTCGATTTTAATTATGGGCATGTATCACACGTTAAACAAGAAATGCATCACATCGCCATCATTAACGACATAATTCTTCCCTTCAACACGCATTTTACCAGCTTCTTTAACTTTGGTTTCACTACCTAATGTAACATAGTCATTATAGCCAATAACTTCTGCACGAATAAAGCCTTTTTCAAAATCCGTGTGAATTACACCCGCCGCTTGTGGAGCAGTAGCACCAATGTCTATGGTCCAGGCTCGGACTTCTTTTACTCCGGCAGTAAAATAGGTTTGTTGGTTTAACAATTTATAAGCTGAACGGATTAATTTAGATGACCCCGGTTCGTCCAAACCGATATCTTGAAGAAACATTTGGCGCTCTTCATAATCGTCTAACTCATTAATATCAGCTTCTGTACCTACGGCTAATACCAAAACTTCGGCGTTTTCATTTTTAACCGCCTCTTTAACCTGTTCTACATAATCATTACCGGAAACGGCTGCCCTTTCATCGACATTACAAACATAAAGCACCGGCTTATCGGAAATCAGCTGTGAAGGTTTTACAAAATCGTTATAATCATCTTCTGAAAAATCTAAGGCGCGAACAGATGTCCCGGACTCCAGACCTTCCTTCAACTTTAACAATACAGATTCTTCTTTCTGAGCCTCTTTATTACCTGTTTTTGCCGCACGCTTCACTTTATCCAACTTTTTCTCAACAGTATCTAAATCCTTAAGTTGCAATTCCATATCGATGGTTTCTTTATCCCGAATAGGGTTCACATTACCATCAACATGCACAATATTATCATTATCAAAACAGCGTAATACATGCAAAATAGCATCAGTCTCTCTAATGTTTGCTAAAAATTGATTCCCCAAACCTTCACCTTTACTGGCTCCCTTAACCAAACCTGCGATATCTACAATCTCCACCGTAGCAGGAAGCACGCGCTCTGGATTTACCAGTTCTTCTAATTTTTCCAATCGGGAATCCGGCACGTTCACAACACCGATATTAGGTTCTATAGTACAAAACGGAAAGTTTGCGCTTTGTGCTTTAGCATTAGATAAACAATTAAATAAGGTCGATTTCCCTACGTTTGGCAATCCTACTATACCTGCTTTCATCGAAAATTTATTTTGCGAGTGCAAATGTAGTTAATTCTTAAAAAAGAATACTATCCTATGATGAACATTAAGAAATAAAAAACAACTAAACTTTGGTTTCTCTATTCTGTAAGAACCTGCTGCGAACTATTCGAGCCGTATTATGTTCTCCGGTATGACTCCAACCCGGAGGCATCACCAAATACAGCAACTTGTTTTTAATCCCTGGAGCGCTATACACATCTTTGGCAAGAGCTACGATCTCTCCAAAATAAACGTCTAAAAAACTTCCTGAATCCATTTTGCGCGTAATCCCGTATTCAATTTTAACATTGCTATCTTCATCTTGAAACGTACCAAAGACCTTATCCCAAATATTTAGAAGATTGCAAAAATTTGTATCCATATATAGCGGATTTCTCGCATGATGGACGCGATGATGTGATGGTGTGAGTATGATTTTATTCAAAAAACCTAGCCTTCCATCTTTAATTAAATTCTCCCCAACATGAATAAAAGCACCATAGGTTCCATCTATAAACATAATTAGAAAAAGCAACTCTGGTTGCACTCCGAATAAAATACAAACCGTGGTGCGTATAACGTCGGCATATGGTGCCTCAAGAAAAAAATGCGCATGGGTTACTGATAAATTCATATCCTCGGGTGCGTGATGTGTAGAATGCAAGCACCAAAACAGGCGCACTTTATGTCCCCAATAATGGTATAAGAAATGTCCAAATTCCCAAACAATATAACCATAGATTAACCAATACCAAGTGAGATTGGCTTCAAATAAAGCATACTTCTGAAAGAAACCAATACACAAGGTTACCATAGCGATAGCAATAAACCTACCAACGAATCTATTGAATATATAAATTAAGAAATTCACCTTATAAACTTTTGCTTGAGGCTTTTTATAAACAAAACCTAAAATGAGTTCTAATAAAAGAAGCAAGGGAATTATGGGATAAATTAGTGATACTACACCATCATATGTTTTAAACGCCTCATAGTTTCCGGCTTCTAAAATCTCCCAGGCTTGGGCTATTCCCAGAAAGCCAATAATCTCACTCCATAAAGTTTCTAAAATTTCCATATTTAAATGTCTTAATCAAGTTTTTAATCTAACCCGTTGTGTATTATGATGGAAATTTATAACTTTTTAATTCGACAAAAAAATCTTAGATCGATCCTTCCGGCTTTTGTAACCAATTATTTAATGGCTCGTCCGCGAATTTGTGGAATAATTGGTAGAAAGGGCGAATATAAATTATAACTTGTTAGCTCCAACTTACTAAAGCCAGCTAATTCTAATAATTGTTTGGTATCTCGATTTGTATGGCAGCCTTCAAAAAACCAATGCCATGGCTTATGCATTACGTTTTGAATCAGACTTAAAAGGGATTTCTCATTTGCTTTTACATGTTCAATAAAAATAAAGCTCCCTGACGGTTTTAGTATCCTTTTTATTTGAGCAATGCACTGTTCTGGTTTATTTACTGAACACAAAACCAAAGTAGATACCACAAAATCACATGAATTATCCGGTAAATCTATAGATTCTCCCGTAAGTGTTTTTATCTCAATGTTTATTTCATATTGATTTGCGCTTTTCTTAAGGTTTTCGTGCATATAAATATTGGGTTCTATAGCAATTAACTTTGTCCCTCTTCTTAAATATCTCATATTAGCCCCGGCTCCCGTGCCGATTTCAACAACCGTTTCCGGATGGTTTTTAAAAAGTCGTCGTTTTGATGCTCCAAACATCCTGTTCATGTAACCTGATAATGCATTAAATATAAAAGCATTTATAGGTCCGCGTATAGCGTTATTTCCAAATTCACTATTCATTATCTAACTTAAGGTTTAAGTGCCGGACTAAATAATAAAGCATTGCGACCTTGATGGTTTTTTAAAACATAATGCATCCTGAGAATTTGATCGTTTGTAAACATATTCATCAATTCATCATCAGACCAATTCATATAATTATTAATCATTACCGGCTCTCCTGCACATCCTTTAAAAGGAATGCTATATACTGGCTTATCTACAGCGGGAGTATCGTCGCAGTAATCATTAGTTTCACAATCACCGCCTGCCCAAGGATGTAATAGTCCCAAATAGTGCCCCATTTCGTGCGTTAAAGTTCTTCCATACTTTGCTTGACAATCAATATTTGATTCTCCAAAATGATACCGACTAATTATAATGCCATCACTATCATGAGGTCCTGGAATTGATAGCAAATATGATCCCGGTAAATCGGTCCCTGGCCCTGTAGATAAACCAAGGGCTAAACATATTGATGATTCGGGTAAGTCTGTGGTCCAAATATTAATATACTGATTCGTATTCCAATAGGCGTACCGTGCATAATGATTTGGATTATACCCCATATTTGGCACATTTACTTTATTTTTATCAATTCTATTTATACCATTGGTAAGGTTACCATTTGGATCTTGTTTTGCTAATACAAACTCTATCTTAGAATCACCTCCATCCGGGTGATTATTATAGCCTCTGGTTCCTTTTTTTCTTCTAAAATCTTCATTGAGTATTTCGATTTGCCTCTTAATACGTTCCTCAGAGAGGTTTGCTCCTTCACCTATAGCTTCACCTTTGTGCATCACATGAACAACCACCGGAAGGTAAAACACGTCATCATCAGGGACTAAATTATCTTGACTATCATCCGTTGAACATGAAGCTAGCAAAATTGCAATGCCTAAAATGGTACTTAAACCATAAACTACCTTTTTCATATCTATCTTTTGAAGGTTATTTTTTCGAGTCTGTAATATCTCTGAATAATAACATATCCAAAATGCGGTTAGAAGCACCTAAATAATAACCCGTTTCGTGCCTATAAGTTTTAGGGTTTTTATAAGTGCCAAAAATCATATCAATAATCGGTAAATCTGTATAATTATATTTATGTATCCCTTTGGCATGATGAAGTGTATGACTTTCTGGTCTCTGGATAATGTACCCGATCCATCGCGGTGTTTTAATATTGGCATGCTGAAAAACTCCTAAAAAAGTAAGAGATAGAATGATAATAGTAATGGCCTGGGGGCTTAATCCCATTAAGAATGCAAAAGTAATTGAACCCACAAGGGATAATCCTATCATATCGTTAATGCTAAACATAAAAGCACTAGACACATCTAAGCGTTCAGCACTATGGTGTATTTGATGGGATACTCTAAATAAAAAATCCGATTTATGCATACTAATATGCCAGCCATATTGTACCAATTCAAACAAAACCACTCCAAGAATAATTTGAATTACCATGTTTAAATGACTTAGGTCAATCCATTGATAAGAGGTAAAAAAGCCATCCCAAAGCAATGGGAAGTAGGTAGTTAGAAGCATGTAAACTATAAAAAAGATAAACCCTCTCAGTTTCCAGAATTTTATTTTTGGTAACTCTCTCGCCGGGAACAAGGATTCCCATAGGAATAATCCTCCAAAAATTGCATAAACGATTAATGAAATAGGATCCAACAAAATAGCAGTTGGAGATGGTAGTTGATTGATAACATTTTCCATAATTATTAATTTAAAATTTGAGAGGCAAAACTAACTGCTACTCAAAAGACAAACTAAAAATTACGATTGACCTATGTTAGGAATTTAATTTCTTTCTAATTCTACTTAAACTTTCCGGATGAATTCCTAAATATTTAGCAATTTTGTTAACCGGAATATTAGAAATGTATTTAGCATGTGTTTGAAACATTTCCATGTAACGCTCTTCTGCCGTTTTAGCTAAAAAATCTTTTTCTCTTGTCGCTTTTCTAATATAAGCTTGTTCTATTACTATACGTCCAAGTTTATTAGCGTCCGGAGAGTTTTTATAAGCCTGTTGTAGTTCATTAAAGGAAATCATTTCTAATTCACAATCGGTTAATGCCAACATTTGTACGTCGGATGGGTTTTGAGTTAAAAAAGAGGTTAACGACGATACCATTTCATTTTCAAAAAAGAAATCGAGAACCTTTTCAGTCATATAACTTTTTATAACCAACTCAACAATACCCTTATTTATAAAATAAACATGAGGTTCTATTTGGTCGTAATCTGTAATGATATCACCTTTTTTGAAATGAACTTTCCTTACGAGATATGGTAACTCGTTATACGACGAATAAGATATGTTTAAAATCGTATTATAAAATTCTAAAAAAGTCATATTAAAACTGAATCAAACTGCCATTTCTAAAATTCATTTTCTTTTGTTTTATGTAATAAAAAAAACGAAACGACATGTAATAAATTACAAATTAACGATATAAAAAAATCCCAAGCTACGAGCCCAGGATTTTTTTATATCGTTAAACTTCTAACAATTATCCATCAGGATGCATAAAGCGTTGTTTTGCTAAAAGCTCTTCTTCCGTTTCAACAACATCTTCATCAGGAACACAGCAATCTACAGGGCACACGGCAGCACACTGAGGTTCATCATGAAACCCTTTACATTCCGTGCACTTATCCGGTACAATATAATAAATCTCATCACTTACAGGTTCCTGCGCTTCATCGGCATCTACTTCAGTACCATTGGTTAAAACTACAGTACCGTTTAAACTCGTACCATCTTTATAGCGCCAATCATCAGCACCTTCATATATTGCAGTGTTTGGGCACTCGGGTTCGCAAGCACCGCAATTAATACATTCATCTGTTATTATAATTGCCATAGCATTTTATCTTTTAAAATTTAAGAACTCTGTTTGAGTTTGCTTAAATTTGCAGTCGCAAAAATAAAGCCAAAACCATTCATAACCAAATGTAGGATGAATTTAGAACAAAGAATTAACGCTTTTGTAAAATTAGGAGATTTTTTAAGTCAATTTTCTAATGAAGTTATCCAAAAAAAAGATAATGTGGAACATAACGATGTATTCTTCGATGGTTTTAAACATCAACTGAAATTGGCGGAAGAACATAATGGTTGGTTTACGCAAGAGAATATCGCATTTGCAGTTAAGGGATGGGCAACATCTTTATCTCATGAACATTTAAACACATGGTTAAGAACCTATAACCTAAATCATACGAAGCCTAAAAAAGTTGCCATAATTATGGCAGGAAATATTCCTTTAGTTGGTTTTCATGATTTTCTTGCGGTTTTAATATCCGGGCATCATGTATTGGTTAAACAATCATCAAACGATAAACATTTACTTCCTTATTTAGCTAAATATTTGGAGTACGTTGAGATCGGGTTTAAAGGCACCATAGCATTCACCGAAAATAACATTGAAAACTTTGATGCTGTTATTGCTACCGGCAGTAACAATACGGCGCGCTATTTTGAATATTACTTTAAGGGTAAAACCTCGATTATTAGGAATAACCGGAATTCTGTGGCCGTTTTGACTGGTAAAGAAACCCCGGATGATCTTAAAAATCTTTCTGAAGATATTTTTAGATATTATGGTTTAGGATGCAGAAATGTATCAAAGCTTTTTGTTCCAAAAGGTTATAATTTTGATCTTTTCTTTGAAGCTGTTTACCATTGGCATCCTATAATTAACAAAGCCAAATATGCGAATAATTATGACTATAATAAGGCCGTATATTTAATGAGTGAATTTGAGATGCTTGAAAATGGGTTTTTAATGATCAAGGAAGATGAAAGCTTGGCTTCTCCCATTGCAACAGTGTTTTATGAACACTACGATTCGCTTGAGATACTGAAGGAAAAATTGGACACCAAAAAGGATCAGATCCAATGTATTGTTTCAAAAGGAATTCTGGAAAATGAGATTGAATTTGGAGCAACGCAAAAACCTCAACTTTGGGATTATGCAGATGACATCAATTCTATTGAATTTTTATTAGAAATATAGCTTAAAAATTATCGATTTTATAACGTTTAATCTCCAATTAATTAGCAACTTTGCTTCTTTAAATTTAACTCAAAAATGAAAAAACATAACTTTAGTGCTGGGCCATGTATTTTACCTCAGGAAGTCTTAAAAAAAGCGTCAGAGGCTGTCGTAGAATTAGATAACAGCGGTTTATCTTTAATTGAAATATCTCATAGAAGTAAAGCTTTTGTGGATATTATGGAAAAAGCAAGAGCTTTAGCTTTAGAGTTACTTGGTTTAGAAGGTAAAGGATACAAAGCTTTATTTTTACAAGGTGGGGCAAGTACCCAATTCTTAATGGTAGCTTTAAATCTTTTGGAAAAAAGAGCAGGCTATTTAAATTCCGGAACCTGGGCAGATAAAGCCATAAAGGAAGCTAAAATTTATGACGACATTTACGAAGTAGCATCATCTAAAAATGCGAACTTTAACTATATTCCCAAAGGTTATGATATTCCTTCAGATTACGATTACTTCCATTGTACATCGAATAATACCATTTTTGGAACTCAAATGAAATCCTTTCCAAAATGCGATATTCCATTAGTATGTGATATGAGTAGTGATATTTTTTCCCGTCAGCTAGATTTTTCGAAGTTCGATTTAATATATGCTGGTGCTCAAAAGAATATGGGGCCTGCCGGAACAACATTAGTTGTCATTAAAGAAGATATTCTAGGGAAAGTCTCACGCAAAATCCCATCGATGATGGACTACAAGACGCATATAAGTAAAGGAAGTATGTTTAACACCCCTCCTGTTTTTGCTGTTTACACGTCCATGTTAACTTTAGAATGGTTAAAAAACCTTGGAGGTATCCAAGCCATCGAAGAAATTAACGATAAAAAGGCGCGTTTAATGTATTCTGAAATTGATTTAAATCCTTTATTTAAAGGGTTTTCAACAAAAGAAGATCGTTCTAATATGAATGCCACATTTACCTTGGAAAACGAAAATCTAAAAGAAACTTTTGAAACCATGTTGAAAGAAGGAGGAATTAATGGTTTAAACGGACACCGAAGTGTTGGGGGTTATAGAGCTTCTATGTATAATGCTTTGCCATTAGATAGCGTAAAGGCCTTAGTAGAAATAATGAGTGAATTAGAAAGTAAAGCATAAAAAAGAGTTTGCTGTAATTAGTTGCAGTCCCGATAGTTATCGGGAGCAGATGCTTACTCAAATGAAAAATAAAATTTAATCAAAAGTTAAATTATACATAGTTCCAGAAACTTTTAACTTTTAACTTTTAACTTTTAACTTTTAACTTTTAACTTATATAAATGAAAGTATTAGCAAACGATGGTATTTCTCAAAGCGGTATTGACGCCTTAGAAAAAGGTGGTTACGAAGTTATTACAACTACCGTGGCCCAAGAGCAATTAGAAAACTACATTAACGAAAAAGACATTAGTGTGTTACTTGTACGTAGTGCTACTACAGTGCGTAAAGACCTTATCGATGCTTGTCCGGGCTTAAAAATTATTGGTCGTGGAGGTGTAGGTATGGATAATATTGATGTAGAATACGCCAGAGGAAAAGGTCTTTCTGTAATCAATACGCCAGCAGCGTCCTCGCATTCGGTTGCAGAATTGGTATTTGGTCACTTATATGGCTTAGCTCGTTTTTTACATAATTCTAATAGAGATATGCCCTTAGAAGGAGATAGTAATTTTAAAGGCTTAAAGAAAGCATATGCCAAAGGAACGGAGTTAAAAGGAAAAACTTTAGGTGTTTTGGGCTTTGGCCGAATTGGACAAGCGACAGCCAAAGTCGCTCTTGGAGCCGGTATGGAAGTTATTGCTTTCGATCCTTTTCTTGATGAAGCCAATCTCGAATTGAGCTTTTTCGACGGACAAAAAATTAACTTCAATATAAAAACCATTTCTAAAGAGGACGTATTAAAACAGGCAGACTTTTTAACCTTACATGTTCCTGCTCAAAAAGAATATGTTATAGACGAAGCAGAATTTAACATGATGAAAGATGGTGTCATTATGGCCAATGCAGCCCGAGGCGGAGTAGTCAATGAGGTAGCCTTGGTAAAAGCTATCGAAACCGGAAAAGTTGCAAGAGCAGCCTTAGATGTTTTTGAAAAAGAACCTAAACCTGAAATTCAGTTATTAATGAATCCGTCGTTGTCATTAACACCGCATACCGGAGCTGCAACAAATGAAGCTCAAGATAGAATCGGTACCGAATTGGCCTCTCAGATAATAAGTATTTTAGGCTAGAGATTCCCCTCTGAATGTCTATTTTAGAATCATTTGAAAGTTGAATTCAGCGAATGTCTCAAGACATGGCTAGAGATTTTTTCAAATAAAGTACTAAAGAGCAGCCTTTGAGGTGTTAAACGTGAAGATCCTGCTAAAACTGCGGGATTAGTTCAACTATCAATTTAAAAATATTATACTTTGCAAAATTTTAAAAATTAAGTTTCACTAATAAAATGTGACCCAAACAGTCTAATCGAGTCCTAACTATAAATGTTAGGACTTTTTTGTACATTGATCAATCAAATTATAAACACAATTAAAATTAATACATATGGCAGGAATATTAGACTTATTAGGTAGTGACTTAGGTAAAACAATTATCAGTGGTGTAGCTGGGCAAACTGGTCAGGACGAAAACAAAACAAGTAGTGTTTTAACCATGGCGCTACCAGTATTAATGCAAGCCATGAAAAGAAATGCTTCTACGCCACAAGGTGCAGAAGGCTTACTAGGCGCATTAAATAGTAAACACGATGGTAGTATTTTAGATAATTTAGGCGGCCTGTTTGGTGGTGGAGTCGATTCGAATGTTATTGAAGATGGTAGTAAAATACTTGGGCACGTTCTAGGTGGTAAACAACAGCATGTAGAAAGTGCATTGGGAGCAAAAGCTGGTATGGACGCCGGATCTGTAGCACAAATTCTTAAAGTAGCCGCACCAATTTTAATGGGTGTTTTAGGAAAACAAAGCAGACAGCAAAATGTAAATAACTCTAGTGGTATAGAAGGTTTGTTAGGTGGGTTGCTTGGTGGTAATTCTAAACAGCAGGAACAAAGTTTTTTAGAGTCTATTCTCGATGCTGACGGAGATGGTAGCGTGATTGATGATGTTGCCGGTATGGTACTAGGAGGTAATAAAAAGAAAGGTGGACTCGGAGGATTATTAGGCGGTCTTTTTGGAGGAAAATAAATACGCATTCAAAGAATAAAAAAAAAGTCATACATGATGTATGGCTTTTTTTCGTTAAAAAACACTCAAAAACAGGGAATTAAGGTATGATTTTTGTATATTTAAAACAAAAACCTGTGTTATTTAGTTAGGGCTTTCACGACTTAATTATTGAAACACATATTTGAAAAAGAAAAATTATACTTATGAAAACATTTATTTACATCTTGCTCGTCTTCGGTTTTATGGTTAGTTGCAATACTTACAAAACTACCACTCCTCAAAATGACAAAACTGAAAAAGAACTCGCGTTAGCTGCGAATGACACCGTAACCATTGCCAATGAAGAGTTAGAATACGAAATCATTATTATTGAACCCGGCTTTAATATTTGGTTACAAAGCAGAGCAAGACCTGTGGGTTATTATACTCAAAGTTTTTTAGAAAACAGAAATCGCCAGTTGGTACTCGAATGGAATAGCAGGGTTATGCAACCTCAACGATTCAATCCGAGTTTATATGAATTAGTAATTGACTATCAACCCAATATTGATTATGGTTACGATGTTAATTATAAGCTATATAACTATTTTATTTACTTTCAGATAAATTATAAGCAACAATTAGCAGGCTTTGTTCCTCGAATTTAGAGCACTTTTAATTACTTTTGCTTTTTAAATTGTAATTGTGAAAAAATTAAAAGAGCGCTGGGGCATAGATTCTAACTTCCAAATTATAGTCATTCTGGTTGTATTCGCTGTTACCGGTTCTACAGCTTCTGTTATTGGAAAACCTATTTTAAGCTACTTAAATATTAATCCCGAAACATTTAGTGCATTTGGATATTGGACCTTGCGAATTATTTTACTTTTCATCGTTTACCAGTTTATGCTTGTAGGTTTCGGGTGGCTCTTTGGTCAATATAAGTTCTTCTGGAACTTTGAAAAGAAAATGTTACGTAGAATTGGATTTAAACGTTTTCTTAATTAGTGAAATTGCTAAGAGAACATAGTGTTTCTAAAATCGCAATCTATGTATTAATTGCAGTATTAGTGCTTCCTTATGCTGTAAAATTTGCTCATATCTTTGAACACCATACTCATAAGGTGTGTTTAGGTGAAAAGGCCACACATTTACATGAAATAGATTTGGATTGTGAATTTTATAAATTCAAATTAACTACGAATTTCACCTATGGTCTGCTCCAGGTTGAATTCTTTGTACCAAAAAAAGAATCACGACAAATATCATCTCAATACCATTTTTTAAGCAAATACCAACGCCTACACTATTCACTTCGTGGTCCGCCATCATTAATTTAATACTTAGATCAAATGCCGATTTTTTCAGCTCTAATTAATTATTAAGTTAACTAGGTTTTAGTCTATTGTCCCAAAAGATAACCAAAAGACAAAACCAACAAATTATTCACCATGAAATTATATTTAAATATATTGTTATTACTGGCAATCACAACAATATATAGTCAAAACAAAATAACGGGAGTGATTATCGATGGTAGCTCTCAGAAAAACCTATCCCTCGTCAATATTTATTTACCGAGTCTTGAAAAAGGAACCACCTCAAATGAGGACGGGGTATTTACCCTGAAAAACTTACCTTCAGGGAAACATAATATTTTGTTTTCAATGATAGGCTATGAAACACAATCTTTAGCCATTACAATACCTCACAACAACAACCTTACCATACACCTTGTCCCTTCTGTCATAGAAATGGAGAGTATTATTGTTTCAACTCCTTTTCATAAGTTACAACGCGATAACGTAATGAAAGTGGAACATAAAACCCTTGAACATTTAAAAGCCAACGGTGCCATAACCTTATCTGATGGCATGACCAATATTCCTGGTGTGGAAAGTATTTCAACGGGCTTAAGCATTGGAAAACCTGTAATTCGAGGCTTAAGTGCAAATCGTGTTTTAGTCTATACCCAGGGTGTTCGCTTGGAAAACCAACAATTTGGTAGCGAACATGGTTTGGGTGTTAGCGGTGCCGGTATCGAAAGTGTAGAAGTTATTAAAGGTCCTGCATCTCTGCTCTACGGTAGCGATGCCATTGGAGGCGTGCTCTACCTTAATCCGGAACGTTTTGCCAATAATAATGAAAGCTCCGGTGATTTTGAAGCAACGTATTTTAGTAATACACAAGGATATAACACCAATGCGGGGTACAAATCTTCAGCAAACAATTTTAAATTTTTATTTAGAGGAAGTCTTACTGAACATTCCGATTATAAAACCAAGGATTACCGGATAACCAATACCCGGTTTCGCGAGCAAGACTTTAAGGCTGGTGTCGGGTATCAAAAAAATGCTTTTAAAACCGAATTTCGCTATAATATGAACAATGCCAAACTTGGTATTCCTGAAGAGATCGGGGAGCAATCTACAAATAGAACACCGCTACTACCCTACCAAAATATCACCAATCATGTATTTAGTTCTAAATCGACAATGTTTTTTAATAATTCCAAATTGGATATCAATTTAGGTTTCATTTATAATGATAGGAAAGAGTTTGAAGAGCATCATCATGATGAGGACCATGGGGATGAAGATCATGACGAAGACGATGATGGTCATGATGAAGACGATGAAGACCATGAAAACGCCGAAGCCTTGGAAGCAGCCCTTCACATGAAACTCAAAACACTAAATTATGATATCAAATACAACCTACCGGACTTGGGGAAATTTGAAACCATTGTTGGGATACAAGGGATGAATCAAGTGAATACAAATTATGGAGAAGAAACCTTAATTCCGGATGCGACTACAAACGATTTTGGTGTTTTAGCAACATCGCATATACATTTCGAAAAAGCAGATATACAGCTTGGAGCACGTTACGATATCAGGCACATTGATGTCAATTCAGGAATACATAGAGATTTCAACAGTTTTAATGGTGCCCTTGGTGTAAAAACAGATATTTTAAAAAATATGACTGCCCGAGTCAATTTCGCAACCGGGTTTAGAGCGCCAAACTTATCAGAATTGACATCCGATGGCACACACGAAGGGACCAATCGTTATGAAATTGGAAATAGTAATTTGAAAAGTGAACAGAATTTTCAAACCGATGTGTCTTTAGAATTTCAAAATAAACATTTGGAATTATTTGCCAATGGGTTTTATAATACCATTAATAATTACATTTTTCTTTCCCCAAATGGTGAATTTGTTGATGAAGACCCTGTATTTGTTTATTTGCAAGATGACGCCAAATTATATGGCGGGGAATTCGGATTTCATTTACATCCACATCCTTTGGATTGGCTACACGTTGAATCGAGTTTTGAAATGATTACAGGAAAACAGGATAATGGCGATTATTTACCATTAATACCTGCGAATACTTTAAACAATATTGTACGTGTAGAGTTTGAACAACCTTGGTTAAAACAAGCCTATGCCTTTCTCAAGCTTAGATCGTCGTTTACTCAAAACAAGGTAAGTACTTTTGAAACCTCAACAAGGAGCTTTAATTTACTTAGTGCAGGCTTTGGTGGTCGCATTAAATTATTGAACAACGATTTAAGCATTGCAATCTCCGGTACTAACCTTACCAATAAGACTTATATCAACCACTTATCAAGACTAAAACCAGATGGTATTTTTAATATGGGAAGAAATATTAATTTGTCATTACATTATTTTCTGTAGAAAAAATGTGAATTAGGGCTTGGTCCAAGGGTCATATATATTAAAAAAGCACTATATGTTATTTTTATAATACTCCTGCTCAAAATAACGATTTTGAGCAGGAGTCATTAGATAATCTTCATATTTACCGGAAATTTGTTAAGAATGGAATTTCGTATCAATAATCTGAAAACAAAAATAAATGAGCCCTGCTATTTATAAGTCCTTGGTTAAAAACTAAAGCCTTTTATTGGTCGATAACAGTATGTTCTTTACCGGATTTAAAAACATAGGTATACAACCACATCAATGTAAACGTTGGAATGACATCCAGTCCAGGTAGTGCTTCCTCTATCACGGAAACAACTCCGGCTATTTTTCCAGGTTTTCCCTTATAAAGTCTGGTCATCAAATATCCAGACAGCGGCGCCCAAACAATATCTGAAAACTCTCCGATTCCGGGAATTAGAAATGAAAGGTATCCTATAGCATCAAAAACAATGCTAAGCAGTAGTATTTTGTATTTACTCATGAACTCATTATTTGTATAAAGGACTTAAAACAAGAAGCATACCAAAAAGAATACGTTATTTACCAATTAATTTTAAAAACTCGTTTCTGGTTTCTATTTTTTCAAATTGCCCTCTAAATCCGGATGTCGTCGTAATAGAATTTTGTTTTTGTACACCGCGCATCATCATACACATATGTGAAGCCTCAATAACAACAGCAACACCCTGGGGTTTCAATGTATCATTAACACAGTCTAAAATCTGTTCGGTTAAACGCTCCTGCACCTGTAAACGCCTGGCAAAAACATCAACAATTCTGGGTAATTTACTTAAACCGACGATATATCCATCCGGAATATATGCGATATGTGCTTTACCAAAAAACGGTAGAATATGATGCTCACAAAGGGAATATAATTCGATATCTTTCACAATTACCATTTCGTTATACAACTCTTTAAACATTGCACCCTTGAGGATTTCGACAGGATCCTGGTGATAACCCTGTGTTAAAAACTGCATGGCCTTTGCCGCGCGTTCCGGTGTTTTTAATAAGCCATCTCTTTCTGTGTTTTCTCCTAAATCCTCAATAATATTCTTATAGCGATTCTTCACATCGTCGGTGACCTTCATGTTGTATTCCTCAAAACTTTTATATGGCATATTCTTTAAATTTTAAAAGTGCTATTTTGGTATAAAAATAGCCTATAAATGCATTAATCAGGCATATTTTAATTAAATATAAAGTATATAATGGAGATGACAATAAAAACGATTCTTAATTGTACATCACATGATAAAGTATTAAATTCACAGCTCTTATTAATTCAATATGATCCAAGCAAAAAACATACATAAATATTATGATGATTTACAAGTTCTTAAAGGCGTAGATATTCATGTTAAAAAAGGTGAAATCGTATCCATTGTTGGTGCTTCCGGAGCTGGAAAAACGACCCTATTACAAATTTTAGGAACTTTAGACAGAGCTTCAAAAAAAACCGCTTTCGACCTTAGTATAAATGGTATCGATATCAATACACTTAATGATAAAGCATTGGCTAAATTCAGAAATGAGCACATCGGTTTTATCTTTCAGTTTCATCAACTTCTTCCCGAATTTACTGCATTGGAAAATGTATGTTTGCCCGCATTTATTAAGGGAACAAAAAAAAATCATGCTGAAAAACGTGCCAAAGAGCTCTTGGATTTTTTAGGTTTGTCGGATAGGCATGATCATAAGCCCAATGAACTTTCCGGAGGCGAACAACAGCGTGTTGCCGTTGCAAGAGCTTTAATAAATAACCCTGATTTAATTTTTGCCGATGAACCATCTGGTAATTTAGATAGCGAATCTGCTGAAACCTTACACAGTCTTTTTTTTAAGTTGCGTGACGAATTCGGACAAACATTCGTCATTGTAACACACAATGAAGAATTGGCCAATCTTGCCGATAGAAAGTTAACCATGGTCGATGGAAAGATTGTGAGTTAAACAGTCTCAAATCCGTAATGACTTCATTTTATCTTAACCGTTTTATTAGTTTTAGCACTTTTACTTGCTGCTTCAAGAATCTCCGTTACGATCATATTATTTTCCAAGGAGGATAAAGCGAATGGCTTTAGGGTAATTTCATTGTGTATCACCGCAGCAAATAAAGCAAACGGATCATGGTATGGTGCTTCTCTGGGTGCTAGCTTAAATGACTCTTCTTCATAGTCGCTATACCCCGTTGATATTCTAATACGAAGGTCATTTCCGGTATCCGCATAAATGGCGCCCTGAAGTCCGTAAATTTCCATGTCTTTTCTACCAATAGGCCAATCCCATGAGGCTTGTATAATAGCATTAGATTTAGGGTATGTTAAAATGATGGTGGCATCATCATCAACCTTCGGATTATTTTCCGGCTGCTGCTGCTGGGTTACTGCTGTAACGGACATTGGTTTTTTACCACCATGTAGCCAGGTAATTAAATTAGCACCATAACACCCAAAATCCATAAGAGCACCTCCTCCATTTAAAACAGGGTCTGTTAACCATTCTAAAAACTCGCTGTTTACACCTATTTTTTTTGGGCCCTTATGCCCATCCCTAATGACAACCTTACGGATATCACCTATCTTTCCCGATGCAACTACATCGTACGCCTTGTGATTGGATGGATACCAGGTTGTCTCATAATTAGTTAGTAAATATATTTGGTGTTTCTTAGCGAGACCTTCCATTTTCCTGGCATGCTTTAAACTTACGGCCAACGGTTTTTCGACCATAACATGTATCCCTAGCGGCGCACAAACCTCCACAACCTCTAAATGTCCATAAATGGAATTAAATGCAGTAACAGCTTCAGGGTTTGTAGCGTTGATCATATCTTCAATAGTATTATAGACCATACTCATTGGATATTTATATAACTTAGAATAACGTTCTGCTAAAGCGATATCGGGCTCCACAATACCTACAATTTTTATATCTCCTTGATCTTCTCTTCCAAGAATTTGGTGTACATGACTATGGGTTAGTCCTACTACGCCAACCTTAATAATCTTTTTTTGAGCAAACAGGCTTAATGACATGAATAAGGCTAGGCAAAACGTAAATAAATATCTATGCAACATGGATGGTGACTTTAATGATAATAAATGATTGGATATACTGAACACGCTAAGATATTCAATTTTAATGATTAGCACATAATACATTATCCTGACCGATATAAAAGGTTTATTTTTACATTCAAATTTATAGATTGGACAGAGAAGAACTTAAAACGTTTCTCGATATCAAGGTCGAGCAATACAATAACCCTAAATTTATTGAGAGCGATCCTATCCAGATACCACATCGGTTTTCTTTAAAAGAAGATATAGAAATATCAGGATTTCTAACCGCTACCATTGCATGGGGAAACCGAAAAAGCATCATTAATAATGCAAAACGATTAATGACCCTCCTCGATAATTCGCCCTATGATTTTATCATAAATCATGCAACTTCGGATTTAGAAAAGTTACAACCCTTTGTGCACCGTACTTTTAATGGTGATGACTGTATTCAATTTATAAAATCGCTCAAACATATTTATAAAAACCATAATGGTTTGGAATCAATATTTGCCAAACATTTGGAAACACACACACTTCAAAGCTCAATTTCAAAATTTAAGCGCACTTTTTTTGAAATAGAGCACTTGGCAAGAACACAAAAACATGTTAGTGATCCGTTAAAAAATTCAGCCGCAAAACGCATTAATATGTTTTTACGTTGGATGGTAAGACCAGACAACACAGGTGTCGACTTTGGTATCTGGAAAAGTTTGTCTCCTTCTCAACTCTCCTGCCCGCTTGATGTACATTCGGGTAATGTGGCTAGAAAATTAGGGCTTTTAAAACGAAAACAAAATGATGCTAAAGCACTATTTGAATTGGATAGTTCGCTTAGGGCATTAGACATCAATGATCCCGTAAAATATGACTTTGCATTATTTGGGTTAGGGGTTTTCGAAAAGTTTTAACAAAAAATTACCATTTGTATTAATTACCTTTAATCCCGCTAATTAAAACAACATTTTTATATGAAAAAATTATTATGCCTTTTTCTTTTAGGCTCGTCACTTTGCTTTAGCCAAAAGTTAACTATTCCAACCGATACGATGGTCGTAACAACACATAATACTACGGTTAAGGGGATTAGTTTTTCGTATACCGCAACAACAGGAACTCAGCCCGTTTGGAATAAAAAAGGAGAACCCACGGCGACACTTTTTTACACCTATTATGAGCGCAACAATATTAAAGATAAAGCCAACAGGCCTTTAGTTATTTCATTTAATGGCGGACCGGGGTCTGCCTCCGTTTGGATGCATATTGCCTATACTGGTCCGAAAGTATTAAAGATTGACGACGAGGGATACCCCGTACAGCCCTATGGTGTAAAAAACAATCCTAATTCTATATTAGATGTGGCAGACATTGTTTATGTTAATCCAGTTAATACCGGATATTCCAGAATGATCCCTAATAAGGAGGGAAAATTACCTGACAGAGCATCCTTTTTTGGTATTAATGCTGATATTAAATATTTAGCCGAATGGATAAATACATTTGTTACCAGAAAAAACCGTTGGGAATCACCGAAATACATAATCGGTGAAAGTTATGGTGGTACACGTGTTATGGGGTTAGCCAATGCTTTACAAAACCAACAATGGATGTATTTAAACGGTGTTATTTTAGTGTCTCCAGCCGACTACAAACTTTATAGCACAAGTCAGCCTGTTTATTCTTCGCTAAATCTTCCATATTTTACTGCGGCTGCATGGTATCAGAAAGCACTACCCAGTAATTTACAGCAAAAAGATTTACTCGAAATTCTTCCCGAGGTTGAAGAATATGCTATTGAAACACTAATGCCTGCACTCGCTAAAGGTGGCTTTATTTCTAAAGAGGAAAAATTGCAAGTCGCCAAAAAAATGTCTTATTATTCAGGGCTTAGTGAAAAATCTATTTTGCAAAATAACTTAGATGTTTCGACCAGCTTTTTTTGGAAAGATTTACTACGCGATAAAACCGGGCAAACCATTGGTCGTTTAGACTCCAGGTATTTGGGTATTGATAAAACCGAATCCGGAAATAGTCCTGATTATAGTGCGGAACTAACATCATGGATGCATTCGTTCACACCCGCGATAAATTATTATATAAAAAACCATCTTAATTTTAAGACTGATGTGAAGTATAATATGTTTGGAGATGTGCACCCCTGGGATCGAAGAAACGATAACACCAGAGAAAATTTGAGGCAAGCCATGGCTCAAAACCCCTATTTAAAGGTACTTACCCAATCCGGATATTATGATGGAGCTACAACATATTTTGGAGCCAAATATACCATGTGGCAGGTGGATCCAAGTGGTAAAATGAAAGATCGTTTTACATTTAAAGGCTACAGAAGTGGACATATGATGTATTTACGCCATGAAGATTTAATTTCAGCAAATGACGATTTAAGGGATTTTATAAAAAATTCTTTGTCTAAAGGAAAATCGGCAAAATATTAATCCGGTTTTAAACTTAAAAATAGAATATTATAAAAAAGCAACCGATAATCAAATGATTATCGGTTGCTTTTTTTACTTATTAATTTTAATATTCAATTATCCCTTCAACCAGGCTTCTCTTAATTGTATTTGAGAATCGGTAGCATCAGGTTTATGACGAAGTCCATTTCCCATAGTATAAGATTGGGTCGTATTTGCTTTTATTATTACTTCCTCTCCGTTTCTATCAAGCTTTACTTCAATAGCCATTCCCGGTTGCCATGAAAATACTTCAGTAAATACCTGATTTGCATTTTGCATGGTTAGAACAGTACCATTAATACTTTTTATAACGTCATTGGGTTTAACACCTTGCTCGTTCCAAAAACTATTTTCTGTTACCGCATCTCCAAAAAAGATAGTCCCATTCTGTGGATCTGCTCCAACGATTAGTTTTCCCACATTTTGAATATAATTTGTTTTAACCTTGTGCTCGCCTACTTCCAACCCTACTTTTTCAAAAAAGGTATTATAATCTATGGGCGTTGCTCCAATAACATGACCATTAAAAAAGTCTCTTAATGAAGGGTATGTCATCGCTACAATTTCCTCTATAAGTTTATCATCTTCAAACGGCTTATGCTTTCCGTATTTGTTTGATAGTTCTTTCATTAAAGATAAAATCCCGCGTTTTCCATGACTCGCCTCTCGCATTAAAATATCAACACACATTCCAATTAAAGCTCCTTTTTGATACACATTGTAATATTGTGGTGCATAGGCATCTTCCAAAATGTGTTCACTCATTTCAGTAAAACTCATGGCATCATTCATGGTCAATGATGTGTTAATTTTATCCATAATCTTTGCATAAAATTCATCTTCATCCACCAAGCCCTGATCAATTTGGAACAGCGTGGCAAAATATTCGGTTACCCCCTCATACATCCATAAATGCTTGGAAAAAGTTGGGTCATTATAATCAAAATAATGAACATCCTCAGAGTGTACACTTAACGGTGTTACAATATGAAAAAACTCATGAGAAACAATATCGATCAATTGTTTTTCAAGAGCCTCTTTAGGGGTAGCTTCAGGCATAACCACCACCGTAGATGTATGATGCTCTAAGGCACCAAAACGCTGGGGCGATTTTTCATCCGATCTTGCTAAATACACGTAAATATCATAACGCGGTGTACTGTTTATATCTCCTAAATACGTTTTCTGAGCTTGCATCATTTTAAACATGGCATCTTTTAAAGTCGAAGCAGAGTGTACTTTATTGGGCGAATACACGCTTAGCACTATGTTAATATCACCAACTTTAAACTCCTCAACAGACAAATTACCATACATCATTGGGTTATCTGTTATATCGAAATAGCGGGGTGCAAAATAACTTGTGGTTATAGATTTCCCATCGTCACTAGTTTTGCTTCCTGTTTGTTGCAAAGCAGAAGTACGCACAAATTCTGATGGTCCTGTAACTTTCAACGCATATTGATTGTTTTTAAGAGAATCGAAATACCCTATAAAACCATGTAGATTTAAAACATAATTATCCGGTTCTATGTTAGTACCGGCCATGGAATATGGCGTAGGCAACTCTCCCGATTTTTCAATATCGAACGTATCATTCACATAATAGACCACTTTATCCAACTCTTTAGCGTTAGTAATTGTCCAGCTGTTATCATCGATTTTTACTACCGGCATTTCTTCACCTTTATAATCATAAGCTTTAAATTCGCCAATAAAACTTCCAAAATTGCTTATAGCATAAGTCCCCTGTATAACTCTGGGTAATCTATATGTCACATCGTCAACCGTAAAACGTCCGGGATTAATCGTTACCGGAACCTGATCGTTATCAACTTCGTTTAAATTAATGTGAGATGCGATTGCCGTATTAATCGCTAAATCGTTGACCGTGTTTTTTGTGGAGCTACAACTCGCAAAAATAATTGCCGTAAAAAGTACGGATAGTGTTTTCGTATTCATATTCTAAATTAAGTATTCTTTCTATTGACGGCAAAAATACCATTATGTTACCGCCAAACTTATTAAGATTTTGTTAAATTCTGTGCTCTGTAGAGGCTTATATTAAATGAACATTGTACCTGCCAACCACTAGCTATGGAGATAAAAAACAATACATATAAACAGATGAATTATACTATATTCGCTTTATGCAAAAACCATTGGTAAGTATACTGATCCCTTTTAAAAATACCGAATGTTTTTTAGTAGATTGTCTAGAGTCTATAGAACAGCAGACCTATAACAATTGGGAATTAATAATAGTAGACGATTCGTCTACCGATGGTAGTTACGACATTGTTAGGGAATTTGCTAAAAAAAACTCAAGAATAAGATTACTGAAGAACTCCGGAAGGGGTATCATTGAGGCCCTACAACTTGCATTTAGACATAGTAAAGGTCAATTTATAACCCGCATGGATAGTGATGACGTTATGCATCCTGAAAAGCTCGAGGTTTTGGCAAATAATCTGCTGGAGTATGGAGAAGGTCATGTTGCCTTAGGTTTAGTTAATTACTTCTCTGAAAAGGGTATTAAGGAGGGCTATAAAAGTTATGAAGTTTGGTTAAACAACTTAACTAAAAAAGGGCATAACTATTCAGAAATATATAAGGAATGTGTGATTCCTTCACCGTGTTGGATGGTTTATAGAACTGATTTCATAAACTGTGATGCCTTTAACCCGAATATCTATCCCGAAGATTACGATTTAGCTTTTAGGTTTTATAAGCACAATTATAAATGCATTCCATGCGAAAAGGTTATTCATCATTGGAGAGATTATAGTTATAGAACCTCGAGAACGCATGTGCACTACGCCGAGAATCATTTCATAGGCTTAAAATTGCGTTACTTTTTAGAGTTGGATTATATCAAAAATAAAAACCTGATACTTTGGGGAGCAGGGTCAAAAGGGAAAAAAATCGCAAAAACATTAATTGAAAAAGACGTTCCATTTGAATGGATTTGTGATAACCCAAATAAGATTGGCCGCGATATTTACGGCAAGATACTTAAACCTTTTAGCGATTTAACAACGATTCAAAATCCGCAAAGTATTATCTCTGTAGCCAACAAAGATGCTCAGAACGCGATTAAAAACTATATGAGAAAAATAAAGATGCAACCTCTACAAGATTATATATTCTTTTGTTAATTTCGTTAAACAAAGACTATTTTCATTATTATATTCTATATTTGACAAATCTAAAAAGGAATGCAGTTTAAACACCCCGAACTTCTTTACGCTTTATTTTTATTACTCATTCCTATTATCGTTCATCTTTTTCAGCTTAGAAAGTTTCAAAAAATCGCATTTACCAATGTTGCTTTTTTAAAAGAAGCCACTTTACAGACCAGAAAAAGTTCTCAAATTAAAAAATGGTTAATATTAAGTACCAGAATATTACTTCTTGTGGCCATTATCTTTGCTTTCGCTCAACCTTTCTTTTCTAAAATAGATGCCATAAAAGCTGAAAAAGAAACCGTAATATATTTGGATAACTCTTTTAGCATGCAGGCAAAGGGGCCAAAAGGCGAACTTTTAAAACGTGCGGTTCAAGATATTATAAATAATATCCCTGAAACTGAAACGGTTTCTTTGATTACCAATAACGCGATTTTTAAAAATACGAGTATAAAAACCATTAGGAATGAGTTACTACAGCTTGAATATTCTTCAAATTCGTTATCCACAGATGCTGCTATTTTAAAAAGTAAAACCCTTTTTAGTAAACGCCCTAAAAGTTTAAAAAACTTGATCTTTATATCAGATTTTCAAGAAAACAAAGGAGCCCTTAGTTTAAAGACAGATTCACTTATAAACTTGAATCTCGTGAAATTACAACCGGTCAATGCCAGTAACATATCTATAGATAGTGCATATATTTCTAAGACTACGCCAACAGATATCGAACTTACGGTTAGGCTAAGACAAAGTGGCAATAACATTGAAAGTATACCGGTTTCATTATTTAACAACGAACAACTCATTGCAAAAACCTCTGTAGAAATTTTAAACGAAGCCAATGCAACATTTACACTTCCTGCAAATATGGCTGTTCATGGAAAAGTAACTATAGATGATGCTAATCTGCAGTTTGATAACGACTTGTATTTTAATATTAATAATAGTACAAAAATTAATATTCTTGCTATAAATCAAGCTGATGATACTTTTTTAAAGCGGATATATACAACTTCGGAATTCAACTATATCTCTACACCAAAGGACCTTTTAAATTATACGCTGATAGACCATCAAAATCTTATCATCTTAAATGAATTAAGCACCATACCAAATGCATTAGTTTCAGCCTTAAAATTGTTCACAGATCAAGGCGGATATCTTATTGTTATTCCTTCAAAAGATATTGTACGACCATCTTATAATGCGTTAGTTCAAAATTACGGTTTGAGTTTTAACGATTTAATTGCGGCTGAAAAGCGTATTACGACCATCAATTATTCACATCCACTTTACAAAAATGGTGTATTTGAAAAACAGGTAAAAAACTTCCAATATCCTAAGGTAAACAGCTTTTATAATTCCGTTTCAAATACGGGATCTTCCGTTTTACAATTTGAAGATGGTAAGAACTTCTTATCTCAAAACAAAAATGCTTTTGTATTTACATCGTCCTTAAGTGATGATAACTCGAGTTTTAAAAACTCTCCGCTCATTGTTCCAACATTATTTAATATTGGGGCAAACAGCTTCAAAACCCCAAAATTATATTATACCATAGGAAAGGAAAACACTTTCGATGTAAATACGCTATTGCAACAAGATGATATTTTATCCTTAGTCAACAAGGCCATTAATATTATCCCTAAACAGCAGTACTTCAATAACAAAGTGGTTATTAACACATCTGAAAATCCTAATATTGCAGGCACCTATTCCATTCAAAATAAGAATGAAAGTATTAAAAATGTAAGTTTTAACTACGATCGGACTGAAAGTGATTTAACGTATCAAGAGCTTTCAGCTTATAAAAATATAAGTCAGAGTAATTCTATAACCGAAATCTTCGATATTATAAAAAGTGATACAAAAGTTAATGCGCTATGGAAATGGTTTGTTATTTTTGCATTGGTATTATTGATTATTGAAATGCTCATCTTAAAATATTTTAAATGAACATACTTATAAAGTCTGCGACGATTATAGATTCGAAAAGCGAATTCCACAATACGACTCACGACCTATTAATTGAAAAAGGTGTCATTTCAAGAATAGAAAAGAATATAAAAAATCCTAAAAATTATCGAGAGATAGTTTTAGAAAACCTTCACATATCGCAAGGCTGGTTCGATAGTAGCGTTTGCTTTGGAGAACCGGGTTTCGAAGAACGTGAGACTATTGTAAATGGACTTAAAACAGCTGCAGCCTCAGGGTTTACTGCGGTTGCCATGACGCCGAATACCAATCCGGTATTAGACTCTAATTCAGATATTTCATTTGTAAATTCCAGATCTGCTAACAACGCTGTGACATTACTTCCAATTGGTGCACTTACGGCAGCTAGCAAAGGACAAGATCTGGCCGAACTTTTTGATATGAAAAATGCCGGAGCCGTTGCTTTTTACGATTACAAAAAGCCAGTTTCCAACCCTAATCTTTTGAAAATAGCTTTATTATATGCCAGTAATTTTGATGGGCTGGTCTGTTCATTCCCTCAAGAAACTAAAATTTCAGGCGGTGGTGTAATGAACGAAAACATTACAAGTACAACTCTGGGATTAAAAGGCAACCCGGCCTTAGCCGAGGAATTACACGTTGCTCGTGATTTGTTTTTGTTAGAATACACCGGAGGGAAATTACATATCCCAACCATTTCTACGGCAACATCGGTAAGACTAATTAGAGAAGCCAAAAGGAAAAGATTGGATGTGACCTGTAGTGTTGCCATTCATAATTTATATTTTACAGACAACGCTTTAACTGATTTCGATACACGCTTTAAAGTAAATCCCCCTTTAAGAACACAAGCAGATATTGATGCTTTAATTGAAGGTCTTAAAGATGGTACTATTGATATGGTAACTAGTGACCACAACCCCATTGATATAGAACAAAAAAAGGTAGAATTTGATCATGCAGCATATGGAACTATTGGTCTGGAAAGTGCTTTCGGAGCGTTACAAAACCTATTTACCATTAAAAAAACCATTGATATTTTAACCAAAGGTAAAAACAGGTTTGGTTTGGAATCTACATCTATAAATATTGGTAATAAAGTAGATCTCTCATTATTTAACCCAAATGAACCCTACACGCTTACTACAGCAGAGATCATTTCCAAATCTAAAAATGCTATTTTTGAAAATGAAACCTTTAAAGGTAAAGTTTACGGTATTATATCGAATGGTAAAGTCTCTTTAAATTAATTATAATTATCATGACACAGCAAGACATTGAAGAAGGTAAAGGGTTAGCAATAATTAGTTATTTGACAATTATTGGTACCATCATTGCCCATTTTATGAACAATGATAAGAAAAACGTATTTACAAGCTTTCATGTAAGACAAGCCCTAGGCCTATGGCTTACTTATTTCATACTGGCATGGGTAGTGAGTGCGGTAAATAGTTGGTTCGCCACATTAGGGTTTTGGATTTTTTTCGGAGTCCTATTCATCTTTGGCTTTATTAATGCCATTGGAGGTAGGGCTCAAACAGTGCCTTTAGTAGGCGAACTATTCCAAAAGTGGTTTTCTAATTTGGGTAGGTAAATGGTAGATTCAACACTTTCTTTACAACATATTATTCGTAAATCTTCTCTAACTAAAAATGCACCTTTGCTCATCATGCTACATGGTTATGGAAGCGATGAAAATGATTTGTTCTCTTTCGCCAGTGAACTACCTGAAGAACTTTTTATCATTTCAGTAAAAGCACCATACGCGATGCAGCCCTATGGAAATGCTTGGTATGCTATAAATTTTGATGCCGATAAAGGAAAATGGAATGACAATGAGCAAGCTAAAGAATCCAGAGACTTAATCGCCAGGTTCATTGATGAAGCGGTTGAGACTTATCCCATTGATAAAGATAATATCAGTCTTTTAGGCTTTAGCCAAGGTTCTATTTTGAGTTATGCGGTAGCCTTAAATTATCCTGAAAAAATAAAAAACATTGTGGCTCTAAGTGGCTATATTAACCATGATATTTTGCCTGAAGATATTCAACAAAAAGATTACTCCAGATTGGATTTTTATTGCTCTCACGGAAGTGTAGATCAAGTTATTCCAGTAAGCTGGGCTCAACAAACCGCTCCATTTTTAAACAGATTAGGCATTAAAAATGTATATGCTGAATTTCCCGTTGGCCATGGTGTGGCTCCTCAAAACTTTTATAAATTTAAAGATTGGTTGAGTAAGCGTATTTAACCACACCCGAAGCATCGAATTAATTTCCTGATGACTCCCGTTCTATAAGTTTATGTCGTAAACTGATGGCGTTAGTATCCTGCAAATTAATATTTCCTTTTATTTGATTAATAATGCTCTCACCTGCCAGAAGTCCCATATTATAACCCGGATACTCTATAGTACTTAAAGTTGGAGTCACCAATTGTGATACAGGATCATTATTAAAACCAATGACTTTGATATCCTGAGGGATATTATAATTTTCCTTTTTTAAGGCTTTTATACAGTGGGCGGCAAAGGAATCAGCCAAAACAAACAAGCCGTCCACCGGCTCATCTAGGTGCTTAATATAACTAATCACATCGTCCACGCTTTTTGACTCCAAAGTCGTTTCAAAAATAAGTTCCTCCTTAAATTTATGGCCGTTAGCTTTTAAAGCTTCTTTATACCCTAGTACACGATCGGCATAAACATTGCGTTTTAAGCTTCCGGTTATAACCATTATATTTTTAGTGCCTTGGTGCATTAAATGATTCGTTGCATCGTAGCCCGCCTGAAAATTATCGATAACAATGGTTGGACAATTTGGCAAATTGTGAACCCTATCCATAAAAATTAATGGTATTTTGGAGTTAATAAAAGGCAAGAAATGATCATAGTTTTCTGTATTGAATGCCAAGGACACCAAAATAGCGTCTACACCACTATTATATAGGGTTTTTGCATTTAATCTTTCCTTTTCCACCGATTCTAAAGATTGGCTGATAATCAAATTATAACCGGCTTCATTAGCAACCTTTTCAACACCGGCCAAAAGTGTAGACATAAAATGAGAATTTAGTTTTGGAATGATTACACCTATGGTATTAGATTTTTGTGTGCGTAAATTCACAGCGAACTTATTCACTTTATATCCCAATTCATTAGCTTTTAAAACAACTTTGTCTTTAGTTTTTTTACTAATGGAAGGGTGATTATTTAAGCTTCTGCTAATCGTCCCGGGAGAAACGTTGAGTTCTTTAGCTAAATCATAAATGGTTATTTTCTTGTCCAAACGCTATAAAAAAATTTAATTCAAATGTATAGTAATATTATTAATAAATCATTGATTTTAGAAAAAATCAACGCAACAATTTAAAACTAAAATCGGTAATAATATAGTTCAAAATATTAATTTTATAGTATTTTGCATTCAAAAATAGCCGAATATCAAGATTTTTAAAACAAAACACGAATTTCAATATTATTTATTTCGTTAAATTTACGCAATCGGTTGCATTAATAATTTATATCATATATATTTGTTCCCGTCGATTTACATCTTTCAATCAAATGTTGGAACGAAATGAAATAAAATCAATCCATAATGTTGCCCATTAAACCATCAAACAATTAAATGAAGTTAAAACTATTATTTATAATCCTGAGCCTTCATTTTTTTAGTTGCACAGATAAAATACTTCGATTTTCTGTAAATTCAGGAAATTACGATCGTATGGATTGTCCGGTTTCCTTTGATTTTGTATCGCAAGAATTTAATAATGAAAACATACAATTGGTTGAGTTAATTGGCTCTAACAAAAGAAACATTCCTTTCCAATTTGATAAAAGCAGAGGCAAACTTTGGTTTCTCTTAGATGGATTGACCCCAAAAGAATCCATTCGAAATTTCACATTGTTAAAAAAAGAGAGAAAAACTAAAAACCAGCACATTCAAATCCGTAAAGCAGAAGGCGCTCTGCAATTTAGCCTTCAGGGGCAACCCATTCTAAATTATCAATTTCAAATGACCTACCCACCAAAAGGTGTGGATAAGGCCTATGGGAAATCCGGATTTTTGCACCCGGTTTGGTCACCCGGCGGAGCCGTTTTAACAAGAATTCAACCACCAGATCACTATCATCATTATGGAATTTGGGGACCATGGACGAAAACACAAATTGATGGTCGCTCTGTAGATTTTTGGAATTTGGGAGATAAACAAGGAACCGTTTTGTTCAAAACCTTTCTAAATGAAACCCAAGGTGATATCTTTAGTAGTTTCACAGCCTTACAAGAACATTTAGATTTTGGAGCCAGTGAAGAAAACAAAGTTGCAATTCATGAAGAACTGGAAGTTAAAGTATGGAATTTAGGTCTTTCAAATTCGGCATGGCTTATCGACTATAACACAAAAATTACGAGCTCATTAAAAAACGGAATCCTTTTTGACGCCTATCGCTATGGCGGTGGCATTGGTTTTAGAGCCATTAAAGCATGGCATAAAGACAATACCTCGGTTTTAACATCGGAAGGAAAAGATCGCTTAACCGCCGACGGCAGTTCTGCCAAGTGGGTTATGGTTGAAGGAGAAACCAATACTCCCGCAGGTAGAAGTGGCATTTTGTTTATGGGATTTCCTGAAAACAAAGAATTTCCCGAACCGATGAGGGTATGGCCCATTGACGCCAATCATGGTCGAGGAGATATGTTCTTTGAGTTTTGCCCGATTCGACACGTCGCATGGAAAATTGAAAGTCAGAAAACATATCAATTGAATTACCGCATGCTAGTTTTCGATGGCATGTTAACACCACAGCAAGCCGAAATGTACTGGCAAGCATTTGCGAATCCACCAAAAGTTATCTTGAATACAATACATTAACAATGAAGAAAACAATTTTAATAATACTCTGCCTGTTCATAGGAGTTAATCTACAAGCAACTGGCTCAAATGACCATGATTCTGACGTAAAGAAAAAACGAGTCTTGATCTTTACAAAAAATGGCTTATCAGTAGACGGCAAAAAAGGCTATGTACATGAAAATATTCCATCGAGTATTAAAGCTCTAAAAGAAATCTGTAGATTGGAAAACATTGAAGTGGATGCAACAGAAGATTCGGGTTTGTTTACCGATGAAAATTTGGCACAATATGATGCCGTAATATTTTCCAATGCAAATAACGAGGTTTTCGACACAGAGGCTCAAAAGCGCGCTTTCCAAAAATTTATACGTCATGGAGGTGGGTTTGTAGGTATTCATTCAGCGAATGCCGTAGAGCGCGATTGGCCCTGGTATTGGGCTCTTGTAGGTGGTAAATTTGTGCGTCATGCTCCCCATCAGGAATTTGATCTGGTCGTGACCGATAAAAACCATCCTTCAACAGAATTTTTAAATGAAAGATGGGCCGTGACCGACGAATGTTATTATTCTAATCATTTAAATCCGGATATCCATATTCTGCTTTCGGCAGACCTGAAAACTGTAGAAGATAAAAAGAAATCGGAATACCCAAATACTGTTTTTGGAGATTATTTCCCAATTTGCTGGTATCATGAATTTGAAGGTGGGCGCCAATGGTATACTGCTTTAGGACATGATTCGGAAACATATAACGACCCAACGTTTAGAAAACATCTAAGAGGTGGTATTCTTTGGGTTTTAAACTTAAAAAAATAAATTACAGCTATGCAACGACGACATTTTATTAAGAAAACAATGACTGGTAGTGCTGCTACCCTAGTACTACCAACTATTTTACCAAGTCATGTATTTGGGCAAACCCGTGCTAACGGGAAAATCAATGTAGGGCAAATTGGCTGCGGACGCATTGCCAGAGATCATGACATGCCCGGCGTTATGCAATATGATAATGCCAGACTCATTGCTGTTTGCGATGTTGATAGCAACCGGGCTAAGGACGCTAAAAAATTAGTACAAACTTATTATGCAAAAAAAACAGGAAGCGACAAAGCCGTTGATGTGAAAGTTTACGAAGACTATAAGGCCTTGTTAATGAATCCCGACATTGACGCTGTTGTAATTTCCACGCCTGATCATTGGCATTCACAACCCGCAATTGAAGCTGCTTTGGCGGGCAAAGACGTGTATTTACAAAAGCCTACATCTTTAACTTTAGAAGAAGGTAGAATATTAGTGGACATTATTAAAAAGAAAGGCACCATATTACAGGTAGGAACTCAGCAACGCGCCATGCCTCAATTTAGGGTAGCCGCAGAATTAGTTCGTAACGGCCGAATTGGAAAATTGCATACGGTTAAAGTAGGTCTACCCGGTGATCCGTCGGGACCAGCAGCTGCGCCTATGCCCATTCCTGAGAATTTAAATTACGACATGTGGTTGGGATCTACACCAGAGGTTCCCTATACCGAGATCGGTGTACATCCCGCAACAGGATACGGCAGACCCGGTTGGTTAAGATTGGAGCAATTCGGAGCAGGAATGATTACAGGTTGGGGGCAGCATCATTACGATTCCGCAGCTTGGGGAATGAATACAGAATTAACGGGGCCAATTTCGGTAGAATCTGTTGCTGAATTTCCGAAATCAGGGCTTTGGAATGTCCATGGGGATTTTATGGCAAAAGCTGAATATGCAAACGGTATCACGATGTACACCAGTGGAGGCTATACCAATGGTATAAAATATATTGGAGATGAGGGTTGGATTTTTGTTTCCAGAGGGAGTTATACAGCATCAGCCTCAGATCCGGTGGCAAAAGATAAAAGTGCCAAAGCATTAAATGCAAGCGATCCTGCCATTTTGGAATCCGTAATCGGTCCGAATGAAATTCATCTTAAAAAAATTGATGAACAGCATGGAGATTGGCTACATAGTATTGAAACCAGAAAAGATCCCATTTCAGATGTTGAAAAAGGACATCGGGCTTGCAGTGTTTGTTTAATTACGCATATTTCAATGAAGCTAGGAAGACAATTACATTGGAATCCGGAAACAGAGCAATTTATAAATGATGTCGAGGCTAACGCTATGTTGAAACGTCCACAACGCTTTCCTTATGGCGTTAATCATATTAAAGGAATTTAACTTTTTTAAAATCTGTATTTAATGTTTTCCTTATGAAATATTTTATATTACTATATTGCTTAGTGTTTGTTGCTTGTATGAATAAAACAGCTTCAAAAGATGTCCAACAGATCAAGGAAGACAACTCAGAAACCGTCACTCTTATGACACTTGATCCCGGGCATTTTCATGCCGCTCTGGTTCAAAAATCGATGTACAATCAAGTTAATGATACGGTTTATGTCTATGGTCCAAAAGGTCCGGATATAGCTGATCACTTAAAACGCATTGAAGGTTTTAATACAAGAACCGAGAATCCAACACAGTGGATTGAAAAGGTTTACGAAGGTGAGGATTATCTTCAAAAAATGATTGCAGAAAAGCCGGGAAATGTTATGGTGGTTTCCGGGAGGAATAACCTTAAAATGAAGTATATTAAAGAAGCCATCGATGCCGGAATTCACGTGTATGCCGATAAACCAATGGTAATCAGCCCCGAGGATTTCCCTGTTTTAGAAGCCGCTTTTAAAAAGGCAAACGAAAAAAACCTGTTAGTCTATGATATTATGACAGAACGCTTCGAAATTACGACCATTTTACAGCGTGAACTTTCAATGTTAGAGCCTGTTTTTGGTACACTAATCAAAGGCACGGTTGATAAACCGGCAATAACTAAAGAAAGTGTACATCACTTTTTTAAATACGTTTCCGGAAAACCCTTAAAACGACCTGAGTGGTTTTTTGACACCAAACAACGTGGTGAAGGGCTTAACGACGTATCCACGCATTTGGTAGACTTGGTACAATGGGAGGCTTTTCCAAATATTATTTTAAAAAAATCAGATGTTGAGATCGCGAATGTTAAACACTGGACTACTAATCTTTCTAAAGACATGTTTACCAAAGTTACCGGAGCAAACGAATTTCCTGATTTTTTGAAGAAAGATTTAGACAACGATACTCTAAAAATAAAATGTAACGGATCCATCACTTATAAAATTAAAGGGAAGTTTGCTAAAACTTCCGTCATTTGGAATTTTCAAGCACCCGAAGGTACCGGCGATACGCATTACAGTATTATGCGTGGTACGCTATGTGATCTCATTATCAAACAAGGTAAAAACGAAGATTACAAACCTAAATTATACATTAAGTATCACGCTTCTCAAGATACGGCTCCTTTTGAAACTCAGTTACGTCAAGCTATACACGTTAACCTCAATAAAAAGTATGAAGGCTTAAAACTTAAAAAATTGGATGAAACCTTGTGGACTGTCGATATTCCCCAGATTTACAAAATTGACCACGAGCAACATTTTGAAGAGGTTACAAAAAACTATTTAAAATATTTAGCTGAAGGAAAAATGCCGGATTGGGAAGTTCCTAATATGATTGTGAAGTATTACACAACAACAGAAGCCTATAAATGGGTTAATACCACACATTAATTTATGAGTAGCACATTATATAGTATAAAAAACAAAGTTGCGGTAATTTCCGGTGGCGGAGGTGTCCTTGGAAGCAATATAGCCTTGCATTTTTTAAAAGCAGGGGCAAAAGTGGTTATCATTGACATTCGTGAAGAAACTATTAATGAAAAACTAGTGACTTTTAAAAAAATAAGTAAGGACTGTATCGGATATGTTGGAAACGTGTTGGATAAGGAGTCCTTAGAACAAATTCGTGAAGACATTATTAATAAATGGAAACGCATCGATTTCCTGATCAATGCAGCCGGGGGAAATATTCCCGGTGCTACTTTAACACCGGGTCAGACGTTCTTTGATATGAAAATGGAAGATTTCGATAAAGTAACAGATTTGAATTTAAACGGATCGGTACTACCATGTATGGTATTTGGAAAATGCATGGCCGATCAAAAAAGCGGTGCTATTGTTAATGTATCGTCTATGGCGACATATTCTGCAATTACAAGGGTTCCTGGATACTCGGTAGCGAAAACAGGTATCAATATATTTACACAATGGTTAGCTTCTGAAATGGCTCTAAAATTCGGCGAAGGTATTCGTGTGAATGCCATCGCTCCCGGCTTCTTCATTGGAGATCAAAACCGAAAAGTATTAATAAACGAAGATGGTTCATTAACCGAACGCAGTAAAAAAGTAATGGCAAGAACGCCTATGAATCGTTTTGGAAATATTGACGAATTAAACGGTACGGTACAATTTTTATGTTCGGAAGCGGCATCATTTATAACAGGTGTCATTCTTCCTGTCGATGGCGGCTTCTCCTCCTTTAGCGGAGTATAATTTAACTGGTATGAAACTCGAAAAAACGTGGCGTTGGTTTGGTAAAAATGATACCATTTCACTTTCTCAAATTAAGCAAATAGGTATTGAAGGTATTGTTACCGCATTACACCATATTCCAAATGGTGAAGTTTGGCCCGTCAAAGCCATCAAAAAAACTCAAAATAGCATTGCAAAATACGACATGAAATGGTCGGTTGTTGAAAGTTTACCAGTACATGAGTGCATTAAATTTGGAAGTGTTGAACGTGACAAATTCATTGAAAACTATAAAAAAAGTTTAATGCATTTGGGAGAATGTGGTATAAAAATCATTTGTTATAATTTTATGCCGGTCATAGACTGGATTCGTACAGAGCTTCATTATAAATTACCCGACGGCTCGGAAACCCTCTATTTTAATTTTGTAGATTTTGTGCTATTCGATCTCTGCATTTTGAAACGCTCTGCCGCTAAGCATGAATACCCGAAAACCATTGTAAGAAAAGCACAAGCGAAGTTTCTAACGATGAGTGATAATGATAAAAACCAGCTTATCAACACCATTATTATTAAAACTCAGGGGTTTATTGATGGTATTAATGCAGATAATCCTGAAGAGGCTGTAACGATATTCAATACATTATTAGCAAAATACAATGGTATTGACGATAGTCAACTACGTAAAAACCTAAAGTATTTTTTAGAAGCCATAATGCCCATTGCCGAAAAATATGATATAAAAATGTGCATCCACCCCGACGATCCCCCAATTAAAGTTTTGGGTTTACCTCGCATTGTGGGGTCACACGCAGATATTCAATGGATTTTCGACAACGTACCTTCCCCTTCGAATGGGCTTACATTCTGTACTGGTTCCCTAAGTGCTGGTGTAAAAAACGATCTAAAAACAATGATTAAGCACTTTGCCTCGCGAATTCATTTTGCTCATTTGAGAAGCACGCAGCAAGAAAAGGAAGGGAGTTTTTTTGAAGCCGAACACCTTAAAGGAAGTGTTGACATGCATCATATGATCAAAAGCCTATTAATTGAAATAGAACGAAGAGGCGGTAGCACTAAAATTCCAATGCGGGTCGATCACGGTCGCAGATTACTTTTTGATTTTAATATCGATCATAATCCAGGCTACCCACTTATTGGACGTATGAAAGCTATGGCTGAAATCAACGGGATGTCAATAGCTATAGCACGCAGTTTAATAACATTTTAAAAATATCAAAATTCAAGCTATCGCTCCCACCAACTTCATTTTACGTTCAAGCCATAGTGGTAATTTATTCTTTAAAACCTCTTCAGGTATTGGTTTAATGATTAGTTAATTACTAATCGAAATCCTTCACCGTGAATATTAAGTATTTCAACTTTGTCGTCTAACTTTAAATACTTACGAAGTTTCGCTATGTAGACATCCATACTACGTGATGTAAAATAATTATCGTCTCTCCAAATTTTAGTTAGCGCAAGTTCACGCGGCATTAAGTCGTTCTCATGTAGTGCCAATAAACGTAATAACTCATTTTCCTTAGGAGATAGCTTTATAGGTTCGCCTCCCTTATAACGTAAAAACCGTAATTTAGAATTTAAATCAAAGCCACCTATTTTAAATTCAAATTGTTTACTATCAGAAATAGTTTCTGTCGCCTTACGTTGAATGATCGCTTTTATTTTCATCAACAATACTTCACTGTCAAAAGGTTTATTTAGATAATCGTCTGCGCCCACCTTATACCCCTTTAAAACGTCTTCTTTCATAGCCTTGGCCGTTAAGAAAACAATAGGAATATCGGTGTTTTTTTCACGTATTTCCTTAGCCAATGTAAAACCATCCTTATAGGGCATCATAACATCGAGAATACATAAATCATAATCGTCTTTTTTGAACTTCTCAAATCCTTCCATCCCGTTTTTGGCATGAACCACATCATAGTCATTCATCATTAAATAATCCTTTAAAACAGTTCCGAAATTTGGATCGTCTTCAACTAATAAAATTTTCTTGTTTTGTGCTTCCATATTTATGTTATTATTGGAAGCTTTATGGTAAAGGTGCTTCCGTTATCTTTTTCACTTTCTACTGATACATGACCCTGGTGATCATCTACAATTCGTTTTACATAGGCCAACCCTAAACCGTGCCCTTTCACGTTATGAATATCTCCCATGTGTTCTCTATAAAATTTTTCAAACACACGTTTTGTGGCGGCTTTACTCATACCGCTACCATGATCTTTTATTTTTAATAAAATGTTGGTTCCAACATTTTCTGTATATACTTCAATTTTTGGAGCATTCGGAGAATATTTGATTGCATTATCCAAAATATTCACAATAACATTGGTAAAATGAATCTGGTTAGCCAAAACTGATGATTTATCAGCCTCAAAAAACGTTTTAATATAACCTTGTCTATCCTCAACAATAAGCTCTACGTGTGTAATAGCGTCTTGTACTATGTCGGTTAAATCTACCTTATCCTTACTAATATTGAGCTCGTTTTTTTCTAGTTTCGAAATTCTCAAAACATTCTCAACCTGTGCATGCATTCGCTTATTTTCTTCTTTTATCATATTAAGATAACGCACGACCTTCTCTTGATCATTAATTATTTTAGGGTTTTTAATCGCATCTAAAGCCAAATTTATAGTGGCTATTGGTGTTTTAAACTCATGTGTCATATTATTGATAAAATCAGTTTTAATTTCAGATATTTTTCGTTGCTTAACTAACTGAAATAAAGCACTGGTATAAGCAATAATGATTACCAATGTAAAAATGACAGATAACAAAATCATCCCAATTATTGAGGACAAAATAAATTTACCATCATCAGGGAAACTCACAATAAGTTTATAAATACTTCGGTTGTTCTCATCATAAAAAATGGGAACATCAAATATAGACTTAGGGTCATACTCAAATCCGCTACTTTGTAGTTTGGTGGCTAGACCATTACTGTAAATCGCAAACTCATAATCTATATCTATACCATATTCATTAAACTCTTTAGATAATAGTCTTCTTATTTCTTCTTCTGAAACGCGGTCATATACCGGAGCCTGTTTTCTATAGGTTCTTAAGTTTTGCTCGAAATTATTTTTATGAGCCTCCATAATCGGGCCACTATAAACAGCACTCGAAATAGGGTCTGCACCAATATCTCTTTCCTCAAGCTCAGAATTATTAAAGACTTCAATTTTTGAAGTCCCCGTGTAATTCTTAAAAACGATACTATCCAACTCCTCAATGTCAAAGATCGATGGCGCCAATTTTAGGTCCTGCTCTAAAATCCCGCTACTTAAAATTATAGTCTTGTCATTATCCTTTCTGTAAATAAATAACTCGGAAACACTCGCCGAATCTTTTTTCTTTTCACTATCCAATTTCTGAAATTCAGAATAATACTTGTCTAACTCATTCTTCTCAATCATATTAGACACATAGCTTAAAGCTGTCTTTACGCTATATTTAAACCGATCTTTCTCATTTTTAACCGAGTTATTTATATAATATGCCTGTACAAATATAATTCCTACAAGCGACAAACTCATCAAAATTACTAATAGGAAAAATAACTTTTTCTTCAAGTGCTTGTTTTATTATTTAAAAATACACGTACTAAAATAACTCCTGCTAATTTTAAAGCGTCAATTATGACCACGTTTTTCGAATAAAAAGATGAGCCAAGAATGCTTTACCAATCAAAATTAACATTTTAACATTTAGCTCTGTTATGATTTAACCTTACATTAACAAAAATGTTAAAACTCAAAATTTATGATACATTTTTTAATATTTGTTGATGAATATTAAGCACCTGTTCGTCAATATCCTCAATATTTACATTATTAATAACAAAATGAGAGCGCTTTATTTTGTCTTCATCACTCCATTGGTTTTTAATAATCGCTTCAATCTTGTCTTTTGTAGTTTGATCCCGCATTAAAAGTCGCTTTATACGAAGTTCCTTCGGAGCAGTTACGGTAATTACATAATCGCATAATTTATCACCTTCATTTTCAAATAGAATAGCAACTTCTTTTATGACGTACGATGTGGATTGTTTTAACACCCATTTATTAAAATGCTTTGCCACTCTGGGATGGATTATAGCATTCATTTTTTTTAAGTAATTGCTATCATTAAAAATTTTATTTGCTATAAATGGTTTATTCAAAACACCATTGCTGTAAGCCTTAGCTCCAAATAATTGAATTAATTTTTTTTTAATGATCTTAGATTTGCTCATTAATTTTTTGGCCTCATCATCCGCAATGTAAACAGGTACTCCCAAAGCACTAAATGCTTTAGATACAGTAGTTTTACCACTCCCTATACCTCCAGTAAGTCCGACTATAATCATTCTGATATAATAAATTCAATACGTTTGTGACTAATTTTCGCGTTTTTTACATTCTCAGGAAATGCAATTAATTCAGGAATTAAAAAGGAGCTATTATTTACTTTATTATAATCGCATTCTACTTTAAAGTTCTTACTTTCAATACTGTTAAAATTGCTCAAACTCACATAAAAAGACACGCTAACCTCTTTAGGAAAATATTTAAGATGCATTCCCTTTGGAACATTAATAACCGATACCGGAACTTTGAGGGTGCCTTCGGTGAACTTTTCAACTTTTCCTCTTAAGCTAATTTCATTTTCGGAAAACGTAATTTGCTGGTTATTTTCAGGTAGTTTTAATCGGAGGATTTCCTGTATATCGGCCCTAATTTCGGTTAAAATAATTGAATCGGTTTCTACATTTTTTATTTTTGCCACTGAAACTTTTGGTCCGATAACTTGGATCGAATCTGGCTCTAATATAAAATTCTCAGACGCGTCAAACCCTGCGCTAAACTTTATATCCGAACGTAATACCACCGGAACCGTTTTAATTAAGTTAGTATCGTAATTGAACACCAGCGTATCTGGTGTTATATTTAGTATTTCAACATGTTTATCAAACTGAGTATTGTTTATATATGACTTTGTTTGACTCCACACAAAAACAGAGTCCTTCTGATAAACATCTTTATCAAAATCTATAGAAATCGATGGGTTCTTAAAGTAGTAATTTAACCATTTAAAGCCATGTGTTTTTAAGGTAATTCTTAACTGCATATTCGAATCGTTTAGAATTACATTTTCTTGAGGGACATTGATCTTTAGGATAGTAAAAGCCAGCGTATTTGTGTACTCCTTAGATAATTTTGTAAAAATTAAAATAACGAATGCAGACAACAAAAATAGAATGAAAACATTTATTTTTCTATTCTTAATAGATGCTAAAATTTCAGATTTTACTTTTTTTATCATTTTGATTTGAAAAACAATTCAGGAAAATACACTTTGGCATCTTTAGCTAAAACGTTAATAACAAAAGTTGATTTTAAAAACCCGTAACCATAGCCAAAGAACTGAATTGCAATGGCCATTAAAACCAATATCGATATCTTAATCTTTTTTGTAAAAAAGATAGCCATTGCAAATGCTATTACAAAATACAATATATAAGCCATAATTGGCCATTTTATATTGAATAAAAAAAGAAAAACAGAAATGATAAAGCCTATACAAAACAATGTAGGAAACCAATAGGTCATTTTTTTTGTTGAAGGATGCCATTTGTTTAAAATGGGCCTCACTAAACCAAACTTGTTGACCTGTTTATAAAATTTTGACCATGAAATACGACGCTTATGATATACAAAAGCTTCAGGAATCAATGTCGTTTTAAACCCCAAATCCCATAATCTTATAGATAAATCCGGGTCTTCTCCGGGGTGAATCCGACCAAAGCCATTGGAAGCTTCAAAAGCAGCTTTAGATATCCCCATATTAAAGCTGCGGGGTTGAAATTTATCAACACTTTTTTTATTCCCGCGAATCCCTCCGGTGGTTATAAATGAGGTCATTGAAAAATTAATAGCTTTTTGAAGGTCGTTAAAGGATTCATGGGCTGCATCCGGTCCGCCAAAACAATCCACATAATTAGCGGTCAAACTTTTTTCAACTTCACTTAAATAGTTCTCGGGTAAAATACAATCTGAATCCAAAATGATAAAATAGTTTCCTTGAGCACGTTGCATTCCAAAATTACGAGAATCTCCAGGCCCGGAGTTTTCTTTAAAAAAATAGGAGATTTTGAGTTTTTCTTTAAATGGTTTCAGAACCTCCTCAGAAGGTATTGATGAGCCGTCTTCTACAATAACAATTTCATACGGTGTATTAGTTTGCAAACTTTCAAAACTTTGCAGAAGTTCCTGTATTTCGTCAGGGCGATTATAAACAGGAATGATGAATGAAAATTGTATTTGCATAACACAAAAGTAACAAAAAAGCCACCTATATGTGGGTGGCTTTTTATTCAATATTTAATCTTTTTTACTCCTCTCCAACAAAAGTGCTCATCACAGCATCACTCACCCCCATATTACTAAAACCACCATCATTATATAGGTTTTGTAATGTAACGCGTTTTGTTAGGTCACTAAATAGTGATACCGTATAATTGGCACAGTCTAAAGCTGTTGCGTTTCCTAACGGTGACATTTTATCTGCATAAGCAATAAAACCATCAAAACCTTTTACCCCACTTCCAGCCGTTGTAGGTGTGGGTGACTGCGAAATGGTATTGACTCTTACATTTTTATCGCGTCCAAAGAAATATCCAAAACTACGCGCAATACTTTCTAAATACGCTTTATTATCGGCCATATCATTGTAATCCGGAAATACACGCTGTGCCGCCATATAGGTTAGTGCCACAATACTTCCCCATTCATTCATGGCATCTGCTTTGTAAAGAGTCTGCATGACTTTATGAAAGGACATGGCCGAAACATCGGTGCCTTTTTGTGTCCATGCATAATTTTGATCGGTATAATGCTTTCCCTTTCTAACGTTAATAGACATCCCTATGGAATGCAATACAAAGTCAATTTTTCCTCCAAGAATCTCCATAGATTTCTCTACGAGATTTTGCAAGTCCTCTTCTGAAGTTGCATCAGCCGGAATAATTTGGGAACCTGTTTTTTCTGCAAGCTCATTAATTTGTCCCATTCTCATAGCTACTGGTGCATTAGTTAGCACAAATTGTCCTCCTTCTTCATGAACGCGTTCTGCAGTTTTCCAAGCTATTGAATTAGAATCTAATGCTCCGAATATGATTCCTTTTTTACCTTTTAATAAATTGTAAGACATATTATACGTTGTTAAGTCGTTTATTATATTAGTTGCTAAAAGCCTTCAAAGGTAAAAAACTTTAAACTTTTAAACTTTTAAACTTTAAACTTTTTAATTGAGCAATTCTTTAGCGTGTGCAATAGCCGATGATGACATTTCTATGCCTCCAAGCATTTGAGCAATCTCAACAATACGTTCATCATGATTTAATTTTACCAGATTGGTTTGTGTAACTTCATTTACATCTTCTTTATATACCTTAAAATGCGAATGCCCTTTGGCGGCAATTTGTGGTAAATGCGTAATAGAAAACACCTGCATCGTTTTACTCATTTCTAGCATGATATCTCCCATCTTGTTAGATATTTCACCAGAAACTCCGGTATCAATCTCATCGAACATGATGGTTGGCAATTGCATATAATTGGATAGTATCGACTTTATAGCCAGCATAATTCTGGATAACTCGCCCCCCGAAGCTGCTTTTTTCAGTTCATTAAAATGCCCCCCTTTATTCGCCGAAAACAGAAAAGACAATTCGTCTTGCCCGTTATTGAAAAATGTATCTCCATAACGTAACTCTATACTAAACTGTGCGTTTGGCATTCCTAAATTCGTCAAAATTGCTTCTAATTGCGCTTTTAACCCCGGAATGATTTTCGAACGTTTTTCGCTAATCTTTTTTGATATGACCTTAAGTTCTTTTACTTTAAGAGTAATCTCTGCATTCTTTTTCTGAATCACCTCATCTAAATTTTGAGTTACCTCGACTTTTTTATCAAGATCATTTTTAATCTGAATCAGTTCTGAAACATCGGCGGCAACATGTTTTTGCATTAAGCTATGCAAAGTTTTTAATTTAGAATCTACTTCCTCTAGTCTACCTGGATTGGCTTCCAAACTTTCTTGTAAAACATCTACTTCACTAAAAACATCATCCAACTCGATCAAACTACTATTAACTCTCTCGAATAAATCTTGATATTTAGATGAAAACCCAACTAAATTTTGAAAATTATTTTTTAACGTGGTAAGCGTGGTTAATAATCCAATTTGTTCGTCATTCAATAATTGATACGACTCAGAAAGTTTTTCTTTAATACTTTCAATATTGTTCAACGTTTCATATTCTTCCTCAAGTGCTTGTTGCTCACCATCAATCAAATTGGCTTCAATCAATTCATTCAATAAAAAAGAGTTATAATCTTGCTCCTTGACCGCTTCCGCTTGAAAATTAAGTAATTCCTGCAGTTCCTTTTGCAGCTCTTTTTGTTTTTTAAATTCAGCATTATAACTTTGTAATAATTCATGATTATGAGCTAATGCATCAATAACCTGAAATTGAAAATCATTACTTGTTAATTGTAATGTTTGATGCTGCGAATGAATATCGATCAAATGACTGCCCAAGCGTTGTAAACTATTAAGGTTTACCGGTGTATCGTTTACAAAAGCTCTGGACTTTCCTGATGGCAGGATCTCCCTTCTTATAATGGTTTGCGTTTCGTAGTCAAGGTCTTCGGTTTCAAAAAGCGTTTTCAAGTTATAGTTTGAAATATTAAAAACGGCTTCGATGACACACTTTTGGGAAGTATCTTTCAAACTACTCAAGTCGGCACGTTTACCCAAAATTAGCGATAAACCACCAAGCAGTATAGATTTACCGGCTCCCGTTTCTCCTGTAATTATTGAAAATCCATCGTTAAAATCGACTTGGAGATTATCAATTAATGCATAATTTTTTATGGAAAGCGATGTTAACAAGATTTATAAGTTTGTGTTTATTAAAAGTAGTAAATATAAAAATCCTTTTTGATTTTTTGAATTCCCTTTTTCAAGGGAATGACAGATTTTTGAAACGAAGCAAGCTTCAAAAACGCTTAGAATTTAATATTTTGCCATTTGCTGGAATGCATAGGAGCCACTTTCTGCAGAGTCTCTTTAACACTTGCGATATTCACACTAGGTCCGTCACTAAAAATTTGGGCAACTTCCTCTGCTTTAGCATCAAAAAACGTGCGCAATAAAAAAGAATTTGGGCGTCGGCTATTCATCGCCTGAAATTGAGTTAAAGCCGCGGCTACCTGCTCTTTTCCTTTTTTGGCATCCTCGCTCATCACATCTAAGCCCTCTCTATGATACTTGTACATAACGTCTCTATACTCTTTAAATGTTGGTGACAAGACATTATCTATAAGTGCGAACCTGCTCTGCAAGCCATCTTCTATCTTCCAGCCTTTAAAATTACCTTGTTGTGAATAGTTTGTAATGGTTTGAGCTTGTTTATAATAAAGATCCCCTCCATTCTTTGCAAAAGAATCGGCATCCAATGCTAAAATCATTTGGATATGAAATGCCAAAACCGATATCAAATTAGATTCAAACTGATTGGGGTTAAATATTAAATTTTGAAACTCCAAATACCTAAACGTAAAATCCTTATCATTAAAATAATAAATGGGTGTACTAAATGATGAACCAAAAACGGGTCTTGAAGATTGTACCTGAATAGACGCTTGAAAAGCATCACCATTTTGTCCGGTTATATTAATTACCATACTACAGGCTATACGCTCTTGCGGGGCAAAAGTTCTATTGGTCCATTTGGTATTATTTACAAATTCTCTAAGCTGCTTCTCTAAAGTTTTATATATCTGTAAGTTTTCATCACCAGTTTGTTGTGCATTCACAATAACATCACAATTCAGTTCTTGTGAAAAACAAGAGAAGCTCAAAAACAACGATAAAACAACAATAATATTACGCATCAATATTCTTTATGATTTCATTCAATAAGTCTTTAGCTACTTCCGTCTTAGACTTTAATTGAAACTCTGTTATGTGTTCTTTATTATCAATAAAGGTGACTTTATTTGTATCGTTTTTAAAACCTGCCCCTTTATCGTTTAACGAATTTAAAACAATTAAATTTAAATTCTTCCTTTTTAATTTTCCTTTTGCATTTTCTAATTCATTATTGGTTTCTAGTGCAAATCCGACTAAATATTGGTGTTTTTTAACCTCACCTAATGAGGCCAGAATGTCTTTTGTCTTTTCCAACTCTAAGGTTAACGTAGATGCGTTCTTCTTTATTTTCTGATGAGCGACTTCTTTTGGGGTAAAATCTGCCACTGCGGCGGAAAGTATAGCGATATCAACATCAGCAAAGTATTTATGAACTTCGTCGTACATATTTTGGGCACTCAACACCGGTATTGTAAGAATCAAGGCATGCTTAGTCTTTTGATGGGTTGGCCCTGTAATTAAGATAACCTCAGCACCCAAATTCGCCGATACTTTCGCAATTTCAAATCCCATTTTACCACTGGAATGGTTTCCAATGAACCTCACAGGGTCAATGGCTTCATGGGTTGGTCCGGCTGTAATCAATACCTTTTTTCCTTTGAGTGGAAGTCCTTCCAAAATATCCTTTTCAATAAAAGCAACAATACCTTCGGGTTCAGCCATTCGACCTTCTCCAACTAATCCACTTGCCAGTTCGCCAGTTGTTGCCGGTATCATAATATTTCCAAAACCTTTTAAAGTCTCAAATGAGTTCAGCGTACTTTCGTGTTTGTACATATCTAAATCCATCGCCGGAGCGAAATATACCGGACATTTAGCAGATAGATACGTCGCCAATAATAAGTTGTCACAAACACCATGAGCCATTTTAGACAAGGTGTTCGCTGTTGCCGGCGCAATAATAAATAAATCCGCCCAAAGCCCTAAATCCACATGGTTATTCCAGACGGCATTATCATCCTCTTCATTTGTAAAGGTTGAATGTACCGGATTTTTTGACAGTGTTGATAAGGTTAAAGGGGTAATAAATTCTTTTGAAGATGGCGTCATAACCACTTTTACATGAGCACCCGCCTTTATAAACAACCGTACCAGAGAAGCCGTTTTATAAGCAGCAATACCTGCACTTATGCCTAGTAATATTTTTTTGCCGCTTAGTATACTCATAAAAAATAGCTTTCAGAAATTTTGCTCGATTCTCTTTCTCTATATTTTGCTAAAACTTACAACCATAACTTCCGCTATGCCTGAAAATTTGTGCCTTGATAAAAGAAAAATAATTGCGCTAAATTCTCCTGAAAGCTATTGATTGTATTTAATAGATATTTTAAAACTATTCCTGAGTGTCTTCCTCAGTATTTCTAAAATAAATTTTGTCAGTTAACCATTCCTGAACCGCTAGCGAATGAGGTTTTGGCAACTTTTCATAAAATTTAGAAACCTCAATTTGTTCCTTGTTTTCAAAGATTTCTTCCAGACTATCGTTATAAGTAGCAAACTCTTCTAACTTATCGATAAGTTCCTTTTTAATCTCAGTATTAATTTGTTCCGCACGTCTTGAAATTATTGAAATCGACTCGTAGATATTATCTGTGGGCTCGTCAATTTGATTTCTGTCGTACGTTACTGTATTAACGGGAGCATTGGTTTTCTTTAAATCCATTGTCATTGTTATTTAACTTTTATTGTCGTATTTCTTTAATTCTTCATCCAAAACAACGGCCATATTATCTGCAACCTGTACGTCCTCTGAATTAGAAAATGCTTTTTTAAATGCGTTGTAATATTCTTTGGCGTCTTTGAGACGAGTTAACTTTATATGCTCTATACCATTTGCTGTTTGCCTGTATTCAACACTATTAACAGCCAATTTATATGCCGAGTCTAATCTATAAAAGAATGCTTTTTCTCGCAACACAGATCCCGGAAAGTCAAAAACAAAATTATCAAACGATTTTATTGATGCCGGATAATCGGATATATGGTTATATTGCTTCGCAATACTATATGCTTTTTGTTCCAATTTAAATTCTAATTCTTTAAATAAGGTATTGGCCTCTGTAACATATTCAGATTCGGGAAACAAGTTAATAAATTCCTGAAGTTTTTCAATCGCTTCTTTAGTTTCAGTCTGATCTTTAGTATAAGCCGGAGATAACATATAATAACTCTTTACACTTAGAAAAGAAGCTTCGGCAAGTTTTTCACTTTTCGGATAACTTGCTGCAAAACGTTCGAATTGATACCCCGCATTATAATACTCTTTTAACTTATAAAAAGTGTTCGAATATAAATACATTAATTTTTCCGCCTGAGGTTTACCTCTGTAATTAGGAACAATTTGAGCAAAAAGTCTGTTAGCTTTAGCATATTTACCTTCGTTATAAAAGCTTTCGCCCATTTTAAACTTCGGTGCGATATCTTCATTTTTAAGCACTTTTTGATACTCGCTACAAGAACTTAAAATAGTAAAGGCTAGTACTATGTAAAAAAGATTTTTCATTTGATATTGTTCATTGCATTTAAAATACTGTTAAAATTCGTCTATCGAGCTTCTTGTCTATATCAAGATATCAATCATACGTATTTCATAGTTTTTAAACAGGATGCAAAATTAAGTTATTATTATGGATTTAAAAAATATAATTTTCATGCTAAAATAATGGCTTAAACCTAGCTATGATAAGGTTTAAGTAATATTTAACACTCTAAAACTCCTTTACAAACGTTCTTATCTTTTCCTTTAATTGACCAGATGCCGGAACTACGGGTAATCTTACCGTATCTCGACATAAGTCTAAGGCCTCAAAAACAGCCTTGATCCCGGCTGGATTGTTTTCTTCGAAGATATAATCTACCACATCCATAAGTCTATAATGAATACTGTAAGCTTCTTTGGCTTTTCCCTCAAGACCTAAGCGAATCATTTTTGAGAAAGCTGCTGGAAAGGCTTGCCCTATAACAGAAATAACCCCTGCTCCACCAGCCAAGGTTACTCCCAAGGCTAAATCATCATCTCCAGAGATTATTAAGAAATCTTCCGGCTTGTTTTTAATGAGTTGCAAATATTGAGATGTTTTATTTCCCGCTTCTTTAACCGCTATAATATTTTTAAAATCGTTGGCCAATCGCAGGGTAGTCTGGGCTTCCATATTTTTAGACGTACGTCCCGGAACATTATATAAAATAATATCGACAGGAGAGATTTCAGAAATGGCTTTAAAATGCTGATAAATGCCTTCTTGAGTTGGTTTACTATAATAAGGAGACACTGATAAGATTGCATCTATATCAGTTAAATCGGTAGCTTGTATTTCTTTGATGATTTCAGCAGTATTATTTCCCCCTATACCCAAAACCATAGGCAATCTTCCATTATTTACTTTAGAAATAGTTTCAACAACTTGCATCTTCTCTTGCTTAGTGATCGTTACACTTTCTCCTGTTGTACCGCAAATTACAAGATAATCAGTCCCATTTTCAATATTGAAATTAACAATATTTGCTAAAGCGTCATGGTCTATGCTCTGATCTGATTTAAAAGGAGTAACCAAAGCAACTCCGGTTCCCAAAAACTTACTATTCATTCTTAATTTTCTTTAATATAGTTAGGTATTTATGTAGCTCTGCTTTAAATACGTTAAATTCTTTTAAATTGGTTTTTATAATTAAATCATTAAGTCTGGTGTCGGTTTGTAATATGCCAATTTTTAATTGCGCTTCAGACATTGCAGTTAATAATTTTAATTCAAGCTGCTCATGGGTATAATAGCTTATTAAAGCATCAAATTTAGTATTCAAAAAAGATTTCAACTCCACATTCTTTATATGCCCATTCCATCCAAAATCGCTGGGACTAAAACAAAGATCCCAACTGTGTTGAAGTTCTTTTTTATTAGCAGAAAATGCAATGATTTTCAGTTTATTTGGATGCACTTTTAAAAAATCCGTCAAGTTTCTAAAGCGTTCAAAGTCATCGATTTCATCAATATTTAAGATAACACCCAAACTATTAATCTTACTATCGTTCACATTTGTGTAACGTTTAGATATTAATTTGTTTAAGTGCTTTTTATTTGATTTCTCTTTAAAAGCCTTTAAAATCATTTATCTTTATACTTTGCGCAAAGGTAGCAAAAGTACATTCAATTCATTTTTTTATATATGAGGTTCACATATTTATTTTTTTTGTTAAATATTTTTATTTTTTTTAGTTGTAAGCAACAGAAACAACACCTTTCAAAGATTAGCGCGTCAAAAATTGAAATTACCGATAGTTTAGAAGTTAACGCCAAAATTGACGCTTTTATCAAACCCTATCGTGACCATATTGATAAGGATCTAGATAGTGTTTTGGCATATGCTGTCGATACCTATTCTAAATCTGACGGTAAACTCAATACAGCCTTGGGAAATCTTATGGCTGACGCCATTTATAGTGAGGTAAATCCTGTTTTTAATAAAAGAACGGGCAAAAACATTAATGCAGTTATCCTTAATCATGGAGGTATTCGTTCCATAATTCCAAAAGGAAATGTAAGCCCACGAACCGCTTTTCAACTTATGCCATTTGAAAATGAGGTCGTTGTGGTAGGTTTAAAGGGTAAAAGGATACAGGATATTATTGATTATCTTATCACGCAAAGACGGGCGCATCCCATTGGTGGTTTGAAATTAACACTTGATAAAAATTTCAACCTTGTAAATGCAAAAATCAATGACAAAAACATCGACCCTACTAAAACCTATTATTTTGCCACGAGTGATTACCTATATAATATGGGCGACAACATGACGTTTTTTCAACCGAACGAAGGTTTTTATAAACTAAACTATAAAATACGTAATGTATTGATCGATTATTTTAAAAAGGTAGACACCATAAACCCTGTCGCCGACGACAGATTTATTCAGCTTAACTAATTAACCAACTCTTAAATGAAACGTAGAGATTTTATACAGCAAGCCTCAGCCGGAACAGCATTGATAACAATGGGGAGTATGGGGTTACAATCTTTTGGCACATCCCCAAAAATGTCTAAAATAACGGTTCTTCATACTAATGATGTGCATAGTCATATTGATGCCTTTGGTCCTGAAGATGGCAGGAATGCAAATAAAGGTGGCGTAGCCAGAAGAGCTAGTTTAATTGAATCTATTAGACAGGAAAACCCACATACGTTATTACTGGATGCAGGTGATATTTTTCAAGGAACTCCTTACTTTAATTATTATGGCGGTGAATTAGAGTTTAGATTGATGAGCAAGCTAAAATATGATGCTACAACAATTGGAAATCATGATTTCGACAACGGTATTGATGGTTTATTTACGCAATTGCCACATGCTAAGTTCGAGTTTATTACGTCAAATTATGACTTCTCCAATACCATCATGGATACACATACAAAACCTTACAAAGTATTTAAAAAAGGTGGAATTAAAATAGGTGTTTTCGGATTAGGAATTGAGTTAAAAGGATTGGTTGACCCTGCGATGTACAAAGAAACTAAGTATATGGACCCCATAGAGGCTAGTCAGGAAATGACGCGCATTCTAAAAAACGATAAAGCTTGTGATTTAATAATTTGCTTGTCTCATTTAGGCTATAATTATAGAAATAACCCTGAAAAAATTAGTGATTTAAAACTTGCGGCCGCCACGAAAGACATTGATTTAATTATTGGTGGGCATACGCATACATTTTTACCAAAACCCACGATTGTAAAAAACATAGAAGGAAAAAAAATGCTCGTAAATCAGGTTGGATGCTATGGAATTAACCTTGGTCGAATAGATTTTTACTTTGATAACGATAAAAATAAAACTGCCAACGGTACTTCCATTGTTGTTTAAATTTAACAGCCATTTGATAGGATTTTTAGTTTTATGCGTCTAAATGCCATATCAATTAAGAAATAACGACAAATGAAAAAGCATTTTCCTTTAATTTTAAGAATCGTTGTCGCGGTAATTTTAATACAAACCTTACGTTTCAAATTCACAGCTCATCCTGATAGTGTTTACATTTTCGAAGCTGTTGGATTGGAACCCATTGGTAGAATAAGTATAGGAATATTAGAGCTCATTGCCGGTATATTATTACTTATCCCAAGAACCGTTTGGGCCGGTGCGGTACTATCTTTGGGTATTATTGGCGGAGCCGTTTTTATGCATTTAACCCAATTGGGTATTGAGGTTAATAATGATGGAGGTGTTCTATTTATTACAGCGTTAGTGACCTTTATACTCTCCGGAATAATACTGTTTCTCTACAAAAAAGATATTCCCTTTTTAAAATTATAATTATTAAAAGACCTCTTTTCCAGACAACACGGAAGATTCATCTTCACCCAATATAGTTGCTTGTCTATAAAATAGGAAGAAGGCAAGAACTAACAATGTTGTATAAAAAACATCTAGTAAGTCCTTTTTAGATATATATAAATAAGCGATTTGTATAACTTCTGAAAAAACGATACAGAGCGATCCTAAAAATAATAGAAGTGATTTTCTTGTGTCCTTATATAAAAAGTTAATAAGTGACGCGGAAAGCACTAAAAGAATTGCAATGGTATACAGTAATTCAATAATACGTTCTCCTATATTTACAAGATAAGGGTTAATGATATTAAAAAGGACATATAATAAGTATCCATTTAAAAACCCTAAAACTAATAAGTGCACAAAAAAGTTCTTAACAACCCGCTTAAGATTTAGCGATTTTACAATGTCAAATACCAGACATAAATATGCCAAAACATATAGACCATTGCACGTATAATAAAATACTGCATACGGTAAGTTCTTGGAAACATATGGTATTAAATCTGTAACACTTATCAATTCTGCCAAAGAAAATAACACTAAAAACATTGCAAAACAGCAAAGCTTTGGTCTGTATCTTATAAAGTAAAGAACAGTTATATTAGGCACAATTAAAGCTCTTGAAACAATAGAAAGGGTCTCACTTCCACTGATTTCGAATGCCGTAAAAAGCATACAAAATAATACGATAAAACCAATCAAGATTTTTGTTTTACTCATAACTAGGTTTAATAGTTTGAGCAACAAATATAACAAAAAAATGTAATTAACCGATAAAAATTACATTTTATCGATGAAAAAAATAAATTATTTGATTTTTTGTAAGAATTTATCTTCTGAAATCAAAGCAATATCAAGGGCTTCTGCTTTTTGCCGCTTGCTAGGTCCCATATTATCTCCCGCAACAATATATGTCGTCTTAGAAGAAATAGAACTGCTAACTTTCCCACCATTTTTTTCTATAAGCTTTTTCAGATCATTGCGCGATATTGTTTTAAAAACTCCGGTCACGACGATACTATCCCCTTTTAGTATATCGGTTTGCCCTTCTAATTCATCTGCTGAAATTTCCAATTGAACTCCAAACTGCCTAAGTCTATTAATAATGTTTAGATTCTTTTCAGAAGCAAAAAAAGCTGTGACACTTTCAGCAATCTTCACTCCTATCTCATCCACATTGACTAAATCTTCTTCTGTTGCTTTTGCAATCGCATCGATACTTTTATAATGTTTGGCCAATTTTTTCGCAACCGTTTCTCCGACAAAACGAATACCCAAGGCAAATAAAACCCGTTCGAATGGAATACTTACAGATTTCGATATACCACTTATCAAATTCTCCGCACTCTTTTCCGCCATACGCTCTAAAGGAATAATCTGTTCTTTTGTAAGTTCATATAAATCTGAATAATTAGAAATCAACCCTTCATTAACCAGTAGGGCAACCGTTTCTCCTCCTAAGCCGTCAATATCCATAGCCTTTCTGGAAATGTAGTGTTGAATCCTACCAATAACCTGAGGATTGCATCCATTATAATTTGGACAATAATGTTGGGCTTCTCCTTCTTGTCTTACGAGTTCTGTTTCGCATTGCGGACACAGTGTTATATATTGTGTCTCTACAGAATCAACTGGGCGTTTATTTATATCTACCGCAATAATCTTCGGTATAATTTCACCTCCTTTTTCAACAAATACCTCATCTCCAACTCTAATATCCAGTTTTTCAATTTGGTCTGCATTATGCAACGATGCTCTTTTTACCGTGGTTCCGGCGAGCTCAACAGGTTCTAAATTAGCCACTGGAGTTATAGCTCCCGTGCGTCCAACCTGATAGGTTATGCTATTTAATTTCGTAGAAACCTGTTCTGCTTTAAATTTATAAGCCATTGCCCATCGCGGGGCCTTAGCCGTATATCCTAATTCTTCCTGCTGTTGCAGATTATTAACTTTTATCACGACACCATCAGTCTCATAAGGTAAATCATGGCGACGGTTCTCCCAATAATCAACAAATTTTAGAACTTCATCTATAGAACCTGCAAGCTTTGCGGCATCCGGCACTTTAAATCCCCAGGCTCTAGCCTTTTCTAAGCTTTCGAATTGAGAACTTACTTTAATCTCGGGACCCGTTAAATTATAAAGTAAACACTCCAAAGGGCGCTTAGCTACTTCTGCACTATCTTGTAATTTCAAACTTCCTGAAGCTGTATTTCTGGGATTTCTATAGGGTTCTTCTCCCGCTTCAATGCGCTCTTCATTCATTTTATTAAATCCTTCAAAAGGAAGTACTATTTCTCCCCTTATATCAAACTTAATAGGATAATCACCTTTTAATTGGAGTGGTACAGATTTAATTGTTTTAACATTAGCTGTAACATCATCGCCTTGAAATCCGTCACCGCGGGTAACGGCTTTAGTTAACAAACCATTTTCGTAGGTCAAACTTATAGAAGCGCCATCATACTTTAATTCACAGGTATATTGAATATCCCCATCGACTAATTTCTTAATACGGGTTTCCCAATCTTGCAAATCTTCTTTAGAATACGAATTATCCAAAGAATACATGCGATGCTCATGCTGAATGGTTTCGAAATTTTTAGTCACCGCTCCACCAACCCGTTGTGTTGGAGAGTTGGGATCAAAAAACTCCGGGTGTTTTGCTTCAAGATCTTGCAGTTCTTTCAATTTGATATCAAATTCAAAATCTGATATCGTCGCTCTATCTAAAACATAATAACTATAGTTGTGATCGCGGAGCTCTTTTCTTAGCTTCAGTATGTGTTCTTTTGGATTAATCATTCAAATAAGTACTTATTTTCAAAGCATCTAATATACTAAAATGGCTCTCACAACGATTAAAGTTCTAACAGTTTTTATCAACTTTTATACCTGCGTAAATTCAAATAAAATAGATTAGATAATAATTCCTATTTTCAAAAGTTATATTTTTATCGCATAATTTTATTTGTTCTTTAGTGTTAATGTATAATCCTACTGAGACATATATTCTAAACCGCCAAAGTAGAAACTTAACGATAAAGTGCATAGAACCCGATACATGAGAAGAGCCTCTTATTTTTTATTTACCTTAGTGTTAATAACGCTTTGGAGTTCCTGCCGAAAGGATTTCGAGTTTTCAGCAAGTACCGGAGAACTTCAATTTTCTAAGGACACTATATATTTAGATACGGTTTTCACCAATATAGGTTCAAGCACATATAATTTAAAGGTTTACAATAAAAGTAATAGAGATATCGTAATTCCAACAGTTAAATTGGGCTTGGGAGAAGCCTCAGCATATCGTCTAAATATTGATGGCATACCGGGGAAAGTATTTGAAAATGTACAACTGTTAGCCAAGGACAGCTTATTTGTTTTCATTGAAACCACTATCGACATCAATAACTTTCCAAACCCGGATGGTAGCTATTTATATACTGATAAGCTCGAATTTGATGCAGGTTCTAACTTACAAAATATAGAGCTTGTTACTTTGGTGAAAGATGCGGTGTTTATATATCCAAATAGAGATAATACGACTAAAATTGTTGAAACATTAACGCTTAATATTGGTGGAGAATTCCTCGACACTGAATTACAAGGTAGAGAATTACTTCCTGAGGAGTTGACATTTACCAATGAAAAACCCTATGTTATTTATGGATTTGCCGCGGTTCCGGAGGGAGAAACATTGACTATCGATCAGGGTGCTCGCATTCATTTTCATGCCAATTCAGGAATTATTGTTAATCAGAATGCCTCTTTGCACGTCCATGGAGCTTTTAGTAATGATGATCAATTACTGGAAAATGAGGTTATTTTCGAAGGCGACAGGTTAGAACCTAATTTTTCAGATATTCCGGGGCAATGGGGCACCATTTGGCTTTTAGACGGCAGTATTGATAACCACATAAATTATGCAACTATAAAGAACTCCACAATTGGAATTTTAGTTGATGGTAATGCTGATGCCGTTTCAAACAAATTGACGATTACCAACTCACAGATTTATAATTCCAGTAACTTTGGGGTCTTAGGTAGGAATAGTTCTATTGCGGGTGAAAATGTGGTTATCAATAATGCGGGGCAATCTTCTTTTGGTGGAACTTTAGGAGGTAAATACAATTTCACACACAGCACCATTGTTAATTATTGGAACAACGGATTCAGGCAATTTCCTGCTTTACTGCTTAACAATTTTACAGTTGATAGCGATGAGAACATTATTATTGCCGACCTCACCGAAGCTAATTTTAATAATTGTATAATTTACGGCAATGACAATCCTGAAATTCTATTAGATGAGGTGGAAGACGAGGCGGTAAGTTTTAATTTTAAATTTACAAATTGTCTGATTCGATTTGACAACAGTAGCAACAATTTTACAGGAAATAACTATAATTTAGACGACACTAATCATTACGTGAATACGATCTTTAACCAAGAACCTCATTTTAAAGAGCCCAGCTTAAATATGTTAATCATCGGTCAGGAATCTGCTGCAATAAATAAGGGTGATGTTACATTTGCCAATCAGGCTCCTTCAGATATTCTAAACAAGGACAGAACAGCATCACCGGATTTAGGCGCTTACCAGCATATTACTTTTGAGGATAATTGACTTTTAAGAAACACGCCAATTACTCCTCCTCTAATTACCATTTAAAATGGATTCAATATTGGGTTTAAAGTAGTTAGGTCCCTTTAGCACTTTACCATCTTCTCGATATATGGGTTGTCCGTTTTCACCCAATTTACTCATATTACTACGTTGTATCTCCTCAAAGACCTCCTCAATTTTATGCTGCATACCGTGTTCAATTATAGTGCCGCATAAAATATAAAGCATATCACCAAGTGCATCGGCTACCTCAACTAAATCATTATTGTTAGCGGCTTCAAAATATTCTTCGTTTTCTTCTTTCATTAAATTAAAACGAAGCATATTCTTTTCGTTCCCTAAGTCTGCTTGCGGAGATTCCCTGTGTCCTATTTTAAATGCTGTGTGAAATGCTTTTACGGCTTCAATTTTATTCTTCATAAAAATTTATTTTTCATTTCCGTGAAAACGGAAATCTCATGCTTATTAATTTATTAAATTTGCATAAAAATAACCATATGTTCAGTAAAGGTCAAATCATTTTTGGAGTTTTATTTGCAATTGCCTTTGCAATTATCATTGGGTATACGTATCGTAAAGATTTAAAGCTGCATAAGCGTTTTTATGCTGGTAGTATATGGATCCTTCTTGCTTTTATTTCTTTCATCCTTTTTATAGTAGCAATTAAGTTCATTTTTAAATAATAAATGTCCCACCTCATACAACTTATTTACAGTTAAGGCTTCTAATCACTTATTACTTTCACCTATACCAGGTTGAAAAAAAAATCAAATCTTCGTACGAAATTTTTATAATTGAATGCTAAAAAACGTTGTCATCCAGTAGGAAAAAAAGGATCTCAATTGTTATATAAATAAAATGTAAGGTTTCACGCAACCCATTGTGACATTTTGCATCTTATAAGCAATAAATCAAACTAAACATGAAAATATTATTAATTGTTAGTGTACTTATCGTCATTAATCTAATTTTATTAGCTTTTAGTGTCAATAAAAAAACAGATCCTTAAATTAAGAATCTGCTTTTTTATTTATCACCATTATAAAAATTAGTTAACTTCTGGTAGGAAGCTATAATTCTTACTATAATTTAGCATTTGACCGGGAAACGTTTCTGGTTGTACTACAGTTATCTCTATTATCTCTCCATTCTCATTATTTTCAGCTCTTAAAACAGGGTTAACATAACCGGTATAAGGTGCCGACGTAAACTGTTTGTTTCTTTCCAAAACTTCAGCATGAATGGCCGGATCAACTTTAACTCCATAGCCTTCAACTAAAGCCTCAACAGCTACAAAATCGCCTTCAGATTTTATACGTTGCGTTTCTTTCAGTAATGCCCCAAAAAGATCATGAAGCTTCTCATAGTCATTAATATTAAAGAAAGTCTTTCCTTCTCTTGTTACTTTTTCAATAACCTTGTCCTGCTGTCCTTTTTCAAAAACCCAGGCAGAGACCCATTGTCTGTTGCGCATATGTGCTTCTTCAACATCATCACCCAAATTCAAACGAATCAATTGGGTCATTAAGCCATTTCTTATGTAACCGTCATAAGCGGCTTTACCAACAGCTTTCCAATTTTCAACCAATCCCAGATCTTGTAATTTCGAATTGTATAAATAATATAAACCCACGAGATCGGCCCGTCCTTCTTCTAAAGTGGACGCATAATTCTTCAACGTCTCTTTTGTTTCACCAACGCCCGGATTAAGCTGCCCCGACGCATGACCAATAACCTCATGCAATGCAGTATGAAGTTTATCGGCTAATTGTCCGTATTGTTCTTCCAGTTTGAGTTCTTCATCATCATGAACAAACTCTTTTAAACGTCCGGAGCTCCCCGCATTATTCGATGCATTAATAATGTTTCCTAAGGACACCGATTTACTACCAACAGCAGCACGAATCCAATTCGCATTAGGTAAGTTAACACCTATTGGTGTACTTGGAGAGGCATCTCCAGCTTCACCAGCAACATTCACGACCTTATAAGTTACTCCAACAACATTCTTCTTCTTATGTGATTCCATTAACGGTGAGTTATCTTCAAACCACTGGGCATTATCCGATAACACTTTCATTTTTTGAGACATATCAAAATCATTGATCTGTACAATCGTTTCGTAAGAGCCCCTGTAGCCTAAAGGGTCATTATACACTTCAATAAAGCTATTGATATAATCTACATTACCCTCAGTCGCTGCAGTCCATGCGACATTATAGTCGTCCCAGGTTTGCAGATCACCCGTTTTATAATAATTAATTAATAAGCCTAGAGCATTCCCCTGTGCCTCATTTTCAGCAACACTTCTGGCCAATTCTAGCCATTTAATAATTTCATCAATCGCCGAACCGTATAGCCCTCCGGATTTATAAACCCGTTCTTTCAGCACACCGTTTTCTTTAACCAATTGCGAATTTAGGCCATAGGATAACGGTTTATCAGGGTTAGGAGATACTTTCGCTTTATAAAAGCCTTCCACATCAGCATTCGTAACGTTTGGACCATAAAAATTTACGGCAGAAAGCGCGACATTGTCAACACCTTTAGCCTGATTTACCTTTTTAGAATCTATATCGTTAAAGATCACATCAAAGACCTCTCCTTCCAATTTAGCACCGGTATCTGCCAATAGCTGCTTTAAATAGTCTGAAGAAAATGCAGGCTTTAACTTATCGTTAGAATAATGATGATGAATACCATTACTAAACCAGACACGTTTTAAATAGATTTCAAAAGCGCGCCAATCATCAGTAGATTTATCACCGCTGTAATTTGAATACACAGTTTCTAAAGCATTTCTAATTTTAAGATTATGTCTATAATTTTGATCCCACATAATATCTCTACCGGATAGTCCGGCCTGAGTTAAATAATATACCAGCTTTTGCTCCTTTAAACTTAGATTTTTCCAACCCGGAATTTGATAACGTAATATTTTGATATCGGCAAATTGTTCTACTACATGGTTAAAAGCTGTAGTTTCCTTTACATTTGTTTCTTCTTTAGTTTCTTTAGACCTATCATGACCACATGAAAATATAAATGGTGTCATTAGTGATAAGCATAGTATTAATTTTAGTCGCATTTGTTTGTTTTAGTTAATATTAAAAGTCATTTTTGGTGCTATAAAATTATCGATTAATTTTTAAAACCCTCTTTTAATTGTTAAATTTTTAATTTTTAACAGCAAAATATAATAATTTACTAATTGAATTTTAAAATTGATTATATTTGAGTAAGTTTTCTGTGTAAAACTATTAGCACATAGAAGACTCCAAAGAAATGAAGTTTTAGCTGTGCCTCTGCAGGATGAAGTGGAAGCACTTGGTCTAATATTAATTATGTATAAACTAATTTTCATCATACACTAAAACATGAACATCACCCCATGAAAACATTTAAGTACATCCTTTTTTTATTGTTGATTGTTATCATAGGTGCTGCCATATATATTGCAGTGCAACCTAATGAATTTGAGGTTAGGAGAACCAGAACTATAAAAGCGCCCGCAGCCGTTATTTATAATAATGTTATTGATCTTAAAAACTGGGAAGCCTGGTCGTCCTGGGTAGAAGCAGACCCTGATATGAAAATTACATTATCTGAACAAACCAAAGGTATTAACGGTTCTTACTCCTGGGAAGATAAAGACGGCATCGGTACGATGAAAACTACTGAAACGGAACCCTACACTTCGATACAACAACATATGCAGTTTGCAGAATTTCCGCCATCGCAGGTGAATTGGGTCTTTAAATCTAATGACGATGGTTCCACAGATGCAACATGGACTATTTCGGGAAAAGACTTACCTTTTATTTTTAAGATGTTTTCGGTTCTCATGGGCGGTATGGAAAAGCAAATTGGTCCGCATTATGAGCGTAGCCTTGAAAAATTAGATAGTATAGTAGTGCATAGTATGAAGGCATTTAAGGTAAATATTGATGGTATTACGGAATATGGCGGAGGCTTTTACATGTATAAGACCACGTCTGCCACCGGGGTCAACATTAGCCAGGTTATGGCTAAACAGTATGGTGAGATCATGGGCTATATGGGACAAAACAATATTCCGGCTAACGGCATGCCATTTACCATTTATAATGACATGATGGCCGCTGATGGCAGTATAAATATGAGTAATGCCATACCTGTTAAAAACAAGATTAATGTCGCACGGGACAGCCAGGTATTATGCGGTTATATTCCAAAAACTAAAGCCGTAAAAACAACTTTAAAAGGCAATTACACGAACTTACCTAAAGCCTGGCAGGAAACTATGTCGTATCTTGCCGAACGTAATTTAACACAGTCTGCTATCAAACCTTTTGAAATCTATACTAATGATCCGGGGAACTTTCCTAATCCAGCAGATTGGATTACAGAAATCTATATCCCTATTAAAGAATAAATGAAACATATTTTATTAGTTTTTTTTGGTGGTGGTTTCGGAAGTGTATTAAGATACCTTATTGGGAAATATTTAAATAGTGCTGAAGATGGCATTCCTTATGGCACCTTTGCAGCTAATATTTTAGGAAGTTTACTTATTGGTATTATATTAGGCATGGCTGCAAAAAATAATACGTTATCGCAAAGCCAAACGGTATTATTAGCTACTGGTTTTTGTGGAGGGTTTACCACCTTTTCAACCTTTGCTTACGAAAACCATGTGTTTTTAAAATCCGGAGATTTTACGAGTTTTGCTTTATATACCGTGGCAAGTTTTATTGTCGGTTTTTTAGCCGTGTTTTTGGGGATGTTTTTGGTGAAGTAAGACCTCGCTTTTGTGACAGAAGGACTTACGAGGAGTTCGTTGAAATTATAAATCGTATCTAAGAGGAACTCAATTTCTCTTAAAACCCCTCATCAACAAGTTAAACGGTCTTTATACATATCATTGAAACTAATGCTTTCCAAAAGCCTTAACCCCGGCCTCAATTCTGGTTCTTAAATAATTTTTTCTGGGCACAATAGGGCAGGAATATTTATCATTATAAGCGCAGTAGGGGTTATAAGCTTTATTGAAATCAATAATCACGGTATCTCCTTCGGGAATCCTCATATCAATGTAACGTCCGCCACCATAACTTTCCAACCCATTGGTTTCATCTAAAAACGGAAGGAACAAATAATCCTCATAACCCTCTTCTTCGATTAAACCTAAATTCTGGTAAACATCCAATAAAAATGGCTTGCCTTTTATGTCAAAGCTCAGCTCTCCATATTTTACATAATCAGGAAGTCTGTCGGTTGTGGTTTTCATCTTAAAAGGTGCTTCATCCGGGGTTCTTTTTAAATGAGCTTTTATTACAAATGCAGAATCCACTGTAAAAAACTCTAAGCTTGTAAACGCTTTTCGGTCACTATCCTTTAAAGGAGACTTTGTAGCGTCTTTGAAATCTGCATTCATTTCTTTTTGAAATTCCGTTTCACCTACAATGGGTCTTTTTTGTTGGGAGCATGCGGTGATGCAAATAGCCAGAACAGATAATAGTACTAATCGTTTCATGGTATTAGAGTTTATATTTTAAATTGTTTCAACTGTTTTTATAAGCTGTTCTTTATTGCTTTGAATTTAATCATAAGGTTTTTAGGAAACATAGTGAATTCGAATTGTTCAACAATGTCTTCAGGGTTTACAGCAAGCTCAAAATCAAAATGTTTGCACAACGTTGAAATTAAAATCATCATTTCGGTTATCGCCAATTGCATTCCCGGACAATACCGAGGTCCTCCTCCAAAAGTCTTAATGACAGAAGGTTCATGATTTTTATGCATCGGACATTCTTGAAGCCAACGTTCGGGAGAAAAGGAATCAGGTGCCGAAAAATAGTTGTCATTTGTTTGTGCCACTTTATTCTGTAGAATGATTTTAGTCCCTTTCGGAATCTCTATATCTTCAATAATCGTATCTCTGTTCGCTTCAAAATACAATTGAGGTGTTGTTGGCTTTAACCTTATTGTTTCCTGCACAACAGCGTTTGTATATTTTAATTGGACTAAAACGTCGTAAGTATCCGGGACCTCCTCATTAGGGTAGCACTCATAAGCCTCTTCTCTAATTTTAGTGACAATCTCAGGATGCTGCGACAAATAAAACATGGCCCATGAAATAGAATTGGATGTGGTATCCTCACCTGCCAAAAGCATCGTAAACACATTTCCATAAACCTCTTTGTCTGTAAAGTGTTTGTTTTTATTACCTACTAATAAGGCCTCCAAAAAATTAGAAGGCGCATCGTATAACGATTTATTATTTTCTATTCTAACTTTAGCGTCATCAATAAATTGGTAAATCATGCTCTCTATAGATTTCAAAGAGGCTTCAAGAGCTTTGTCCTTTTTACTTTTAATAAATCGCCAAATGGGAATCGGTGCTGTAATACGACTATTAATCATTGGAAAAATGATTTCCAAATGTTTTTGAAAACGATCTCCTTTATTACGAATAGTATCTAACTTATGTCCAAAAGCAATTTCGGTAGTAATATCTATAGTAAAAGCCATAAATTCTTTTTGGACATCGACAACCGATTGGTTTTCGCTATAGCCTTGAAACTTTTTAAGGATAGTTCTCGTTTTACTTAAGAGTACCGGATAGAACCTTTTAATATTTTGAACATTTAAGGCCTCGGCTATAGGTTTTCTATGGCGCTTCCAATCATCACCTTCAGCGTTAAAAACACCTATGACTCCCATTTCTTTTAAGATTTCATCTATTTTAGAAAATCGTCGAAATACCTCCGGCCTTTGTCTAAGCAATACATTGTTGAAGGAAGGTCTTGCTGAAACTACAAAAACTTTCCCAACAAAGTTTATCTTAAATAAATCGCCGCATTCATCCACCCATCGCTCTAGTACCTGATGTTTATTAGGCACATTAAACTGGGGTAAATGCCCCAACAACATATGACCTTTTGGAGATTTCAGTGTTTTTATACGTGTAGGTTCTGTATGACTCATATATTAGTTTTAAAACTGCAATCTAAATGTGTCGAAGTTATTTTTTTCAATTATTTGCATTTCAAAAATACAACTTAAGAATATTTTATATAGCTTTGTCACTTACAAAAAAAGAAAAATGCATTATAACGTCGCAAAATATAGAAAGCAGTGTACCTCGTTAATTAGAGGTTGTTGGGCTTGTTATATATTGTGGTGATATGATTATAAAATATTACAATATTAAAAAGTCCGACTTCGCAGTCGGACTTTTTATTTTTAGTAAAACTATCAATTCAAAATTTAGCGCATGAGCTTGATAGTAGCACTAACCCTGATGACGATCGGGACCATATAAATTAAAAACAATTATTTATGACTTAGAATTTTAGAACTAATGAAAACACTATTTAACAATTACGTAAACACATTTAAAGGACTTTCAACAGAGGTATGGTGGTTGGCACTTATTACATTAATTAATAGAGCCGGTACTATGGTCATTCCATTTTTATCACTTTATCTAACCAAAAGTTTAAACTTTACGCTAAGCGATGTCGGTTGGATTATGAGCGCCTTTGGAGTAGGTTCTGTTGTGGGGTCTTGGTTAGGTGGAAGACTTACCGATAAAATTGGTTATTACAAGGTTATGGTGTTTAGTCTAATTTCTACAGGCTTTCTATTTATTGCGCTGCAGTTTTTAACGACATTTATATCGTTTACTATGGGCATTCTTCTGGTTATGTTGGTGGCCGATATGTTTCGTCCTGCCATGTTTGTTGCTCTAAGTGCTTATAGTAAACCTGAAAACAAAACGCGATCGGTAACTTTAATTAGGCTTGCTATAAACTTAGGTTTTTCTGCCGGACCAGCCGTTGGCGGTATTATTATAACAACGTTAAGTTATGGAGGTCTTTTTTGGGTAGATGGCATTACATGTATTATTGCCACTCTGGTACTTATAAATGTATTGAATCCGAAAACAGCCAAAACATTAGATAATGTTAAAGTTGAAAACCCAAAATCGGCATATCACGATAAAGCATTTTTAATATTTTTATTTGCCATGGTTCTTTTTGGAGTAGTGTTTTTACAATATTTCTCAACAATGCCCATCTATTATAAGGACGCTCACGGCTTAACTGAGTTTGAGATTGGTGTGCTTCTAGGGTTAAACGGTTTTTTAATTTTTGTATTCGAAATGCCCTTAATAAAATGGCTTGAAAATACAACATTTACAAAATCAGGATTAATGCTTTTTGGAGGTATTTTGACGGGATTGAGTTTTATCATATTAAACCTAACATCCTGGATAGGCATATTGTTAATAGGGATGCTATTAATGACGTTTGGAGAAATGATTGCTTTTCCATTTTCAAATGCATTTGCCATGGATAGAGCGAAAAAAGGAAATCAAGGTGAGTATATGGCATTATATAGTATTTCGTTTTCTATAGCACATATTTTTGGGCATAATGCGGGAATGCAAATGACCGATAAATTGGGATTTGATAATACTTGGTATATCATTACGGGATTAGCAGCACTTTGTGTATTTCTCTTATTCGGACTAAGACAATATTTAAATGCGAAGAAAAAAAGGAAAATGAAACACATAGAAAAAGACAAAGAAATTTTATGGATCTAAATCAGATAACCATACCATCGTTAGACGTTAAAAAAGCAACTGGGTTTTACAAAACCTTGGGCATGCATCTCATCGTAGATGCATCTCCAAGGTATGTAAGATTTGAATGCCCTAACGGAAATAGTACATTTTCAATACACAAAGTTAACGAATTATCCAAAGACCCCGGAGTTATCGTTTATTTTGAAAATGAAAATCTCGACGAGCTGGTAAAAGAACTCAAAGGAAAAGGTATTATATTTACGAGTGATCCTGAAGATAAAACGTTTTTATGGAGAGAAGCACATTTGGAAGATCCAGACGGCAATCAGATCATTTTGTATTATGCCGGTAAAAACAGAAAAAATCCGCCATGGCGTATTAACTAATTTTATAACCGACCAAAGGTTAAAAACATTAAAACATTGAGCATAGAAAAAGATATTGCAATAATCGGTGGCGGACCTATCGGTATTGCCTGCGCTTTAGCATGTAAAAAAAATGGATGGAATTATGTTGTTTTAGAAAAAGGTGCACTTACGAATTCCCTGTATCATTATCCGAAGAATATGACCTTCTTCTCTACTTCGGAAAAACTGGAGATTGATGATATTCCGTTTATCAGTAATAATCCGAAGCCAAATCGCGACGAAGCCTTGGAGTATTATCGCAGGGTGACAACATCTAACCAGCTCAATATTAATGTTTATGAAAAAGTAGTTAGTGTAGTTAAAGAGAATAACGTTTTTTCTGTAACCACGAATAAAAACAGTTATAAAATAAAAAAAGTCATTGTCGCCACAGGTTTTTATGACATTCCTAAGCTGTTAAATGTACCAGGAGAAAACTTACCAAAAGTAACACATTACTTTAAAGAGGCGCATCCCTACGCCATGCAAAATAGTATCGTTGTCGGCGCCAGTAATTCTGCGGTCGATGCAGCATTAGAGATTTGGAGAAAAGGAGGTCTTGTGACTATGGTTGTTAGAGGTGAACATATAGGAGAACGCGTAAAATATTGGGTGAGACCGGATATCATAAACCGTATAAAAGAAGGCAGTATTCGGGCGTTTTATAATTCTGAAATTAAGGAAATACGAGATGATTCGGTTTCAATATCAACACCGGATGGAGATGTATCGTTACCTAACGATTTTGTAATCGCTCTTACCGGGTATCGCCCAAACTTTGAATTTTTAAAGACTATAGGGATTTCGCTCACTGATGATGATAAGCAATTCCCAAGCTATAATCCGGAAACCATGGAATCTAATATTTCCGGATTGTACTTAGCCGGAGTTATTTGCGGTGGCATGGAAACCCATAAATGGTTTATTGAAAATTCCAGAATTCATGCCAAAATAATTTCCAATCATATTAAAAATTCACTATAATGAAAAATGGTCTTTACGTTTTTTGCCTTCTGTTGCTTTATAACTGTATTTCTTCTGAAGACAAGAAATCACTAAATAATAATGAAAGCACACTTACTACTGAAAGTAAAAAAGTGTACCCCAAGCTAGAGTCTAATCGGTACAATGTTGCCTTTTTAATAATGGATGGTGTTTATAATACGGAACTTACAGCGCCTTTCGACATTTTTCAACACACTATTTTTAGAGACAGTATTAAAGCCATGAATGTATTCACGGTTGCCAATACGGATGACGCTATTAGAACCTTTGAAGGTTTACGAATAATTCCGGACTTTAATTATTTAGGAGATACATTACCAAAAATAGATATTCTAGTGGTACCCAGTGCCGAACACCATTTAGACTCCGATTTAGAAGACGAAGCTATGATTAATTTTGTCAAACAAGTCGATAAAGAAGCCCAATTTATAACTTCTCATTGCGATGGGGCCTTTGTGTTGGCCAAAGCAGGTTTGCTTGAGCATTCCGTATCTACCACCTTTCCAAGCGATATTGATACCATGAGAGCCATGTTTCCAAAACTGGATATTAGAAAAGAGGTTTTATTTGTGCATGATGGTAAATACATAACCTCAGCGGGTGGTGCCAAAAGTTTTGAAGCTGCGCTTTATTTATGTGAATTTCTATACGGAAAAGAAATTACCCAGTCCTTAGCTAGTGGTTTAGTTATTGATTGGAATTTACAGCATATACCTCACCTCGTTATTGAAAAGGCGTTTTAAATGTATTAAATAGGCTTTACCTCCTTTTGTTTGACCACACGCGATAATACAATTTGAGTTTTCGATTCTCCATAAATAATAAGCTGATCTATAAACGCTTCTAAATGGTTATGGTCTTTTAAAACGACCTCCATAACGATGTTTTCGTCACCGGTAATCCGATAACAATTGATGACCTCATCATAGGTCTTTACCTTCACCAAAAAAGGTTTTAATTTCCCCATAAATGCCCTTAAAGTAATAATGGCCTTTAACTGATATCCTATTTCAAAAGGAGATACAATAGCTCGATAATTTTCAATAACACCGAAATCTTCCATCTTTTTAATACGCTCTGAGACGGCTGGAGAACTTATACCAACCTGTCGTCCAATTTCAGCATTAGACTGTCTTGCATTTTGTTGTAAACACTTCAAAATCTTACTATTAAGGCTATCAATTTTCATTTAAAGAAATTTAACTATAATACATTAACTTTTAAAGCAAATATACGATTTTACCTTAAAACCTAAAGTTGTATCTAAGTTCTTGTATGTAATTTTGATAAAAATGCTTAAGAAAAAAGGAGATGTTAATGAATACCCCACCAAACCTATCGGAATTACCGGTTTATAAAAAGGCCTTGGATATTTTTGCCCTCTCGCAAAACATATCATCGTATCTAAATTATGATTTATCGGCGTTAAGGGAAGACGGTTCGGAAGATGCAAATATTTATTTTACCGGTGATATTATTCAGCAATCGGTGTCATTGGTTCCGGAAATTGTCAATGCAGAGAAGGAACGTTTTTCAGATAGAAAATACAAGCATATAGATTCGCTAAAACGGCTTACCAATATGCTTTATAAGAATTCATACCGCCTGGAGCGATCTCATAGCAATGGAAAAGATTTTCTTCCTATTCTGCGTAATGAATTAAAGAAGTTTAAGAAGTTACAGCGCCATTGGTTATTAACATTGTAAATGTTAACTACATACCTTGCAATCTTCTTTATCTTTAACTTCACCTATTAAATGTCCGTTCTGGTTCATTTTAAAGTCACAGCACTCCATATAACCTTGTGCTATTAATTTTCTTGCACGTTGTATTCTAGATTTGGCAGTTGGTAGTTGTAGATTTAAAGTTTTCGCAACCTCTGCTTGTTTTAGCCCCTTAATATCTGCTAAAAATAATGGATCTCTATATTTTTTAGGTAAGCTTTTTATAATACCTTTTAAGCAATCCTTTTCATCATGAGTATTGCATTCATCTTCAAATATCAAATCCGTTTCAAACATTTCCCGGGTATTCGCAGTGTTCTTAAAAAAGTCTAAAACCATATTGCGGGCAATAGTAAACACCCATGATTTAAGTTTGGAATGATCTCTAAGCGTATCAAGTTTTGTATGGATTTTAATAAACGTTTCTTGAAGGAGGTCATTAGCAATATCTTCATTCTTAACTTTAGAACTAATAAATTGCTTAACATCCCGGTTATATGTTATCCAAATATTCTGAGTTGTCATTGTATACCATTTAAAGCACAAATGAAAAATTTACTCAAACCTTTCATTTGCACTTAATTAGTCTTTATATTTTACTAACAATTACAACCGCTGCATGTACAGCTTTCGCAGGTACAGTTTTGACATTGACCATTTGCACAACCTTCGCAAGTGCAAGTGCATTCTTTATTCTTCATGACTTCTATTTTTATGTTATATCTATTAGACTCAAAAGCTCTCAAAAAGATGCATTTTTAAACATTTTATTGAGTTCTACTTCAAATAACACATCTACAAAAGTAAAAATTATTGGTCAGAATGGTATAAAAAACGAAACACATCCAAAAAGATGTGTTTTGCTGAGAGACGGTAATTTTATAAAGCATCATAATATCCAATAAGGACATTAGCTATTAATCATAATAGTGTTTACAAAATCAATATATCTACCAAATATAATTTTATAGAAGATAAAAATTGAAAAAAAGAGGTTGTCCATTTGACATATGTCAACGCGCACATAAATTAATTAGGAATTCAAGACTCTAATCGTGATAATGTTTCCGGTCGCATGTTGAGTAAAGATGCTAAATACTTTTTCGGTAAACGATTAAAAATTTCAGAATTGCCATTTTCCTTAAAATAGGCATATCGATCTTTTGCTATTGGTATTCTAGCCGTAAAAGCGCGATATTCAGCTTCTATGTAATATTGTTCAATCAGAACCCGATATAACCTGGCCATTTCTTTATAGTTTTCTATAGCAAAGTGTAAATCACTGTAACTTAAGCTCTCTGTGAATGTATCTTCTACGCATTGAATATTCTCTAACGCAGGCTCCTTTCTAAAAAAACCTGAAATGGATGTGACCATTTCGTTATCTACACTTGCCCAAGTTGTTATTTCGTTATTATCGTAATTAAAAAAGCCTCTTACCAATCCCTTTCTGATAATGTATATTCTATCAGACTGCTCTCCATTGACAACAATAAACTCTCCTTTTTTAAAATGCTTGGTCACTATTCTTTGAGAAAGATATTTATTAAGAGGCTTGGGCAACTTAACAATAGAGTTCAATAAAACTATGCTAAAAAGGTTATTATAGATTGATCCGGACATGTGAGATATTTTTCTTACACAAATATAGTGCTTTACATAAAAAATGCGGCGATTTAAATTTAAAAAATAATGGTATCGTTTTATATGATTTCAATAAATAATTTAGAATATTTTGGTTAAATATATTCAAGAATTCAAAGAAAGGTCTTCTCCTCTCCTTTTGAAAAAACAAAAAGTGGTTGTCTTGAGATACTTCGACTGCGCTCAGCATAAGCGATTCACACACTTTTTGAAAAACAAAAAGTGGTTCTCTGCTTACATATTTCGGCGGTACTGCCCTCCTACCTCAAACAATGCTGAAGTTATTTCACCCAAAGAGCATACTTTACAAGCCTCCATTAAAGATTCAAAAATATTTTCATTATTGATGGCTTTATTTTGTAAATCTTTTAATAAAACCTCTGTATCATTTCTCTTGTGAAGGTTTTCCAGAGTTACTATTTGATGTTGCTTTTCTTCCTCAGTTGCACGAATTACTTCCTTGGGAATAACAGTCGGTGAACCTTTACTACTTAAAAATGTATTGACACCTATAATTGGAAAATCACCATTGTGCTTTAAGGTTTCATAATACAAGCTCTCTTCTTGAATTTTGGAACGTTGATACATGGTTTCCATGGCTCCCAGTACACCACCACGCTCCGTAATTCTATCAAACTCCATAAGTACGGCTTCTTCCACTAGATCTGTTAATTCTTCAATGATAAAAGCGCCTTGAATTGGGTTTTCATTTTTCGCAAGCCCCAACTCTTTGTTAATAATTAATTGAATGGCCATAGCGCGACGAACCGATTCTTCAGTTGGTGTTGTAATGGCTTCGTCATAAGCATTCGTATGCAATGAGTTACAATTGTCATAAATCGCATATAAAGCCTGAAGTGTAGTTCTTATATCATTAAAATCTATCTCTTGTGCATGTAAACTGCGTCCAGAAGTTTGAATATGGTACTTCAGCATTTGTGCCCTGGAATTTGCTCCATATTTATACTTCATAGCTTTTGCCCAAATTTTTCGCGCTACACGACCTATAACGGCATATTCCGGGTCGATACCATTGGAGAAAAAGAACGATAAATTTGGTCCGAACTTATTAATATCCATACCTCTGCTTAAGTAATACTCTACATAAGTAAAGCCATTGGATAATGTAAATGCCAATTGAGAAATAGGGTTCGCACCAGCTTCAGCAATATGATATCCGGAAATAGACACCGAATAAAAATTGCGTACATTATGATCAATAAAATATTCCTGCACATCCCCCATGAGTCGTAATGCAAATTCTGTTGAAAAAATACAGGTATTCTGCGCTTGGTCTTCTTTTAATATATCAGCTTGAACAGTACCGCGAACCTGCGCTATAGTTTTCTCTTTGATACTCTGGTATATATTTGTTGGTAATACTTGATCTCCCGTCACTCCTAAAAGCATTAACCCTAAACCATCATTTCCTTCAGGTAAATCACCATAATAAATAGGGCGAACATGATTCTTATAAAGCCCAGCTATTTTTGTTTCTACGTCTTTTTCTAATCCATTTTCTTTGATATAGATTTCACATTGCTGATCAATAGCAGCATTCATAAAAAATCCTAATAACATTGGTGCCGGACCATTAATAGTCATACTCACCGAAGTAAGGACATCGGCCAGATTAAAACCGGAATACAACTTTTTAGCATCGTCCAAACAGCAAATGGATACACCTGCATTTCCGATTTTACCATAAATATCCGGGCGATAATCCGGGTCATTACCATAAAGTGTTACACTGTCAAAAGCGGTAGATAGTCGCTTTGCCGGCAACCCCATACTTACATAATGAAAACGTCGATTGGTACGCTCGGGGCCACCTTCTCCCGCAAACATGCGTGCCGGGTCTTCTCCAGTTCGCTTAAAAGGGTATAATCCGGAAGTATAAGGAAACTCGCCAGGAACATTTTCTTGTAAGCACCACAATAAAATGTCGCCCCATGCTTGATATTTTGGCAAAGCGACTTTAGGAATTTGTATATGAGACAGTGACTCGGTGTGTGTATCTATCTTAATGTCTTTATCTCTTACTTTAAACGAATAAACCGGATTTTTGTAGGTCGCAACCTTTTCATTCCATCCCGAAATCACATCCCAATTATTAGGGCTAAGATCCCGTTTAACACGGTCGAATTCGGTAATTAACAGTTTTATAAAATCTTTTTTATCATTCTGAGTTTGCAGAAGAATCTCTTCCGTATCTAGCCCGGATTTTAGCATAAAAGACCTGTCGACTGTATTCGATGTGACATCGGCAACAGAACAAATCGTCTTATAAATCCCATAGAGGTTTTGCGCCACATTAACTTGTTCATTCGCCGTTTTAGTATACCTACGGATGTTCTCGGCAATTTCTGATAGATAACGTGTTCTCGACGGTGGTATAACGAAAGTCTTCTCACTCATTTCATCAGAAATATGAAAGGTCGATTTTAAATCTGCATCACTCCTTTCAACCAATACATCCATAACCGATCTATAAAGTGTATTCATTCCCGGATCGTTAAACTGTGACGCAATGGTTCCAAATACAGGTAACTGATCCTGTGGCGTATCCCAAAGGTTATTGTTACGCATGTATTGCTTTTTCACATCCCTTAAGGCATCCAAAGCTCCTCGTTTATCGAACTTATTAATGGCCACCAAATCAGCAAAATCCAACATATCAATTTTTTCCAATTGTGTTGCGGCTCCAAATTCCGGTGTCATCACATACAAGGATACATCAGAATGTTCTATAATCTCTGTGTCACTTTGACCAATTCCGGAAGTTTCCAAAATAATCAAATCATATTCAGCTGCTTTTAGAACTTCAACCGCCTCGTTAACATATTTTGACAATGCCAAATTGGACTGTCGTGTTGCCAAACTGCGCATATAAACTCTTGGAACGTTAATGGCATTCATTCTAATTCTATCTCCTAAAAGCGCCCCGCCCGTTTTCCGCTTTGAAGGATCAACAGATATTATTCCAACTGTTTTTTTGGGAAAATCAATTAGAAACCGACGCACCAATTCGTCCACCAGACTCGATTTTCCGGCACCTCCCGTCCCGGTAATACCCAATACCGGTGTCTTTGAAGTTTTATTTTTATCATGAATAGCTTGTAATGTAGCTTTAGCAATATCCGGAAAATTTTCAGAGGACGAAATCACTCTGGCAATATCCATTGGGTTTTTATTTGAAAGCTCGTCAACTTTAATATTTAAAGAATCTCCAATAGCAAAATCCGATTGTTTTACCAAGTCGTTTATCATTCCCTGCAGTCCCATTTCACGGCCATCGTCCGGTGAGTAAATACGTGAAATGCCATAATCCATTAGCGCTTTGATCTCAGAAGGTAAAATAACGCCACCGCCACCACCAAAAATCTTTATATGTCCCGCTCCTCGTTCTTTAAGTAAATCGAACATATATTTAAAATACTCATTATGCCCGCCTTGGTAAGAGGTTAAACAAATCGCATTGACATCTTCTTGAATCGCTGTATTTACGACTTCCTGAACACTTCTATCATGCCCCAAATGAATCACTTCGACACCTGTAGCTTGTATAATACGTCGCATAATATTTATGGAAGCATCATGTCCATCAAAAAGTGATGCAGCCGTTACGATACGAACTTTATGCTTTGGCTTATATGGAGGTATTTGATTCATTCTTAAATAAACTTAGTTTTTAAGCTGTAAATTTACGGAATATTCAAAAAAACACCTCATTTATATGGTATTTTATAAAGTTTGTTGTCTTATGAATTATAGTTTTCCATATAAAACTGTGACTTCTTTTGATGAACCGTGTCCTATAATTATATCAAAAAGGAAACACCTTTGAACATGTTGATAGATTTAATGTTGTTTAATAGAAGACACCTTACTCTCGGGTGTCTTCATTTTTTACACCATACAAGATAGAGTTTACAAGCTATAAACATCACCTTCTTTGACAAAATGAAATCCCAAATTTTGAATACTATCTTTCAAATGGTGTGAATCCTTTATGGTTGGATTCGTATGGTTAAAGTGAATAAAATAGATTTTATTTTTTGTTTCGACAGTTTCGTTTTCAAACAGTGTTGTGGTTTCTGAGGTAAAGGGATGCGGAATTTTACTCATATCTCGTTTCAATTCACCATCTCTAAAAAAAGAAGCATCCAAAAACGCATAATCCACCTTTTTAACCTCTTCAATAATATTTTTATTCCAAACATGCCATTTATCGATATCCGGAATAAACAACGCCGATTTATTTTTTCCTTCAATTTTATAACCCACTGTTTCTGAATATTCATCGCGATGCGGTACTAAAAATGGAGTGACATTTAAATGATTATTCAAGCTGATTATCGAATCTTTTCGAAGCTTCCTTAACTCAATATTTTTTAAACTTACCAACTGGCTCCATGGCCCATTTTGCTCCAGGTAGGTTTTCATTTTGGGCATAGCATAAACGGGAACATTATTAGCCCCTAAAGCCTCTCTTCCAAGATACATTAAACCCGTATAATGCCCTATATGCGCATGGGTTAAAAATATGCCGTCAACGAGTTTGCTATTATCCAAACGCTTCGTTTTTAAGTTTCGAATTTGCTGCGATATATCTGGAGTTGCGTCAAACAGCCACTTTTTGTTAGAAGCTATGTCGACCAACCCCAAACAGGATACTAGTTTTTTTGATTCTGTGCCATTATAAAATGATTTACAGCATTCCTTATCACAATCGATTTGTGGAAAACCAGCATCCTGAGCAGTGCCTAAAACTGTTATATACTGATTTGAAGTGATGATTTCATTTTCAACTTTCTCCTTAGAATTACAACCGAAAATCGTCAAATAAAATATTAGGCATAAAAGTTGAAATGATTTCATTGGATAATATCTATTTTTGTTAAATATATAAAAACCCAAAATCATGATCCGTAAAATCTTAGTTTTAATTCTCGTTTTTAACCTTTCTTCATGTGCCGAATTGCAGCAGGTTGTAAATCAACTCCCGCAAGGTGGAGGTATCAGCAATACTGAAATTGCTTCCGGACTAAGACAAGCTCTGGATTTTGGTATTGATAAACAAGTTAGTAAATTAACTCAAACTGACGGCTTTTTTAAAAACGAATTGGTTAAAATCTTATTACCCGAAGAGCTTCACAAAGTCGATAAGGCCCTTAGAGATATAGGCTTGAACAAATTAGCTGATGAAGGCCTAAAAGTGTTAAACAGAGCGGCCGAAGATGCCGTAAAAGAAGCAACACCAATATTTATTGATGCTGTAAAAGGCATAACCTTTGCCGATGCTAAAAATATTCTTTTGGGACAAGATAATGCCGCAACACAGTATTTAACCAGTAAAACTGAAACGGCACTATATGCTAAATTTAATCCTGTTATTAAGAACTCTTTTAGTAAGGTTGGAGCGGATCAAATTTGGAAAAATCTCATTAATAAATACAATGCACTTCCTTTTACTAACAATGTAAATCCGGACTTAACAGATTATGTTACCACAGAAGCACTAAAAGGCGTATATACTATGATCGCTGTTGAAGAAAAAGATATCAGAACAAAGTTCTCTTCAAGAACAACAGATTTGTTGAAAAAAGTTTTTGCACTTCAGGATTAACTTATTAAAAAACATAGACTTAACTTTTATTTTAACATAAAATTATGTATATTTAATCTCTTAGCATTTAGAAATTAAATGGACAGAATTGATATTATAAAAAGTAATCAGGTCAAACTCTTCATACAGTATAAACAACTTGTTGAGCAAGCTTATAATTATCGTCAAACAGATTCGGCATTAAGTGATATTTCTGAATACCGGGCCATAAAACTTCTTAATAAAATTAATCGGTTGAAGTATCTTTATCGAGAACAATATACATCAGTTGTTTAACGTTTTTTAGTCGCTTCATCAATCTTCTTATACAATCCGTCAAAAGCCACTGTAATCCCTTTATTGTTTGTTATAGTTTCCCAATATTGTCGTACCGAACCGTTCAGGTTTAAGGTCCATGTTATACGGTGATAAAATGATTCCCCGGCTTCATTCACAGCGTCATCCGTCCTTAAAATCATTTGATTTGCTACTCTATTACCCTTTAAATGTAAACTCCCTCCCTGATTATCTATCCAGATTTGCTCCCATTGATTGGTCTTGTTATTATAGAAGTTATTACTTGTTCCTGTAAAATTTCCCTGAGCACTGGTCCAGTTTTCGCGTAAAATACACTGGTCTTGAATCTTATCAATACTATTTGTTCCTACGATATCTCCTTTAGTATTTGTTACTTCCCATGAGCCTATCCAAAAATCAAACTCAGCATGTTTTTCAGTACAGCAATTGCAGTTGTCATTAGTTTGAGCTTTCATGGTTTGAGTGTAAAACAATAAAAAAATAAGGGCGTATAACAGTTTCATAATTAAATCATTTGCTAATTGGTCTTTCAAAATATTCAATTTGGAGTACAACTATAAATAATTAACATAATATTATAAAAACCTTCTGAATATATATTTTAATAATTCTTTAACTTTTTTCTTACATCCAAAATGCATAAAATATCGTATTTTATACTAAAAAGAAGTTATGGATAAACATTTTTGTAGAGTTGGCAAAATCACTCCCAACTTAAATAAGATCATCAGCTTAAAAGAATTTGAAACTAAAATTGCGAATTTTGTAGAAGATGTTAGTAAGGTTGATTCCTCTCAAGATCTAAGCGCAAGTTTTTAAAGTACTTAAAAGCCTTTTTCAGCCTAGACCCGTACCAGGAAAACATTTCCCCATCGACTATTACGACTTTGGTCTTAGGGTAATATTTCTGAACCTCTCCCCTATGTTTTTTCTTAAAGGGATAGGGTTCACTTGAGAGTAAAACCACTTCTACATTCAAATTATTTGCTGCGTTATCAAGCTTTATTTCCGGATAACGATATTGGGTTTCGTATACGTTTTTAAACTTATTTAATCGAAGTAAATAATTAATAAACGTATTATTTCCGGCCACCATCCAAGGTTTTTTCCAAATAAAATAAACAACACTCAGCTGAATGCGGTCTTCAATAAAATATTTAAAATCAGACATTTCCCTCTTAATGTCTTCAATTAGGTGGTTTGCAATACTGGTTTTATTAAAAATCGCTCCATACTGTTCAATCAACCTAAAACTATCTTCTATAGTGAAAATATCAGAGACATGAACTGGGCAAATTAATTGGCAAGCCTCAACAATAGCTTTGGTATTTTCTTCCTTATTACAAAGAATAACATCAGGTTGTAAAGCCTTTATTTTATCAAGATGAATCTGTTTTGTGCCTCCAACGACATTAGCCGTTTTTTTTATGGTATTCGGATGTATACAGAACTTGGTAACTCCAACAATCGAATCCATTAATTCTAAATCGCATAACAATTCAGTCTGACTGGGGACTAATGAAACGATTCGCTTTGGAATACCATTGAACAAAGCTGTTCTATTAAGCTGATCTTTAAGTTTCATCTGTAAGGTTGCAATACCTGCATCTTGTCATAATACTATTCGTTTAATATAGCCTGCATGTCTAGCTGAAGTTCCTTTGCCTTTAATGCCGCAGCAGCAGCAAAACCTTCTTTGTTTGATGCATATATAATTCCTCGCGAAGAGTTAATAAGCAAACCGACCTTATCATTCATTCCATATTTACAAACCTCCTGTAAATTGCCACCTTGAGCACCAACACCGGGCACGAGAAGAAAACTGTCCGGAATAATCTGTCTGATCTCCTTCAAATATTCCGCTTTTGTAGCCCCAACCACATACATTAAATTCTCGGCATTTTCCCAGGTTTTAGACACCTGTAAAACTTCTTTATATAATTCCTGCTTATTAACACTTAAGGTTTGAAAATCGAATGCCCCCTCATTCGATGTTAACGCTAAAAGAATGGTGTGCTTATCTTTAAAAGCTAAAAAAGGTTCTACAGAATCCTTCCCCATATATGGTGCCACCGTCACGCTATCGAAAGCCAAATCTTCTAAAAACGCTTTGGCGTACATGGTACTTGTATTACCTATATCACCGCGCTTTGCATCTGCTATTGTGAAAATATCAGGGTGTTCTGTATTTAAATAATTTATGGTTTTCTCTAAGGCTTTCCAACCTTTCAAACCATAGGCTTCATAAAAGGCCGTATTAGGCTTATACGCAACACACCAATGATGAGTGGCATCTATAATAGCTTTATTAAAAGCAAAAATAGGATCTTCCTCTTCTAATAAATGTTTTGGGATTTTATCTAAGTCTACATCAAGCCCTATACAAAGGAATGATTGCTTTTTTTTAATTTGTTGAACGAGTTGGTCTGTTGTCATTGTTGTCATTCCTACAAAGCCAGGAATCTTTTAAATTGAAACTAAATTATTCTATATTGAATTCCTGCCGTCGTTTATCTGAAATGATAGTCAAAAGACAGGACTAACCATTAAATCAAATCACTATTAGCCTTCAATTTTTCCGTATTCTCTGCTAACATGAGTTCATCAATTATCTTCTGGATATCACCATTTACAATATTCGATAAATCGTAAAGTGTCAACCCGATTCTATGATCGGTAACCCGCCCTTGCGGATAGTTATAAGTTCTAATTTTTGCACTTCTATCTCCCGACGAGACCATACTACCACGCTTAGCTGCGTCTTCAGCATTTTTCTTTTCTAATTCCAAATCATATAACCTGGAACGCAAAACTTTAAAGGCCTTTTCTTTGTTTTTATGCTGTGACTTTTGATCTTGACACTGGGCAACCAATCCGGTAGGAATATGTGTTAAACGTACGGCAGAATAGGTGGTATTTACGGACTGTCCTCCGGGACCTGAAGAGCAGAAAAAATCTATTCTAACATCCTTAGGGTTAATTTCAACATCAAACTCTTCAGCTTCAGGAAACACCATTACCGTAGCCGCACTGGTATGCACACGACCTTGAGTTTCGGTTTGTGGCACACGCTGTACACGATGTACACCTGCTTCAAATTTTAATGTTCCGTAAACATCTTCGCCACTAACTTCAAATTGAATCTCTTTAAACCCTCCGTTAGTGCCTTCGCTAAAATCTACGGTACTCACATTCCAGCCTTTACCCTCACAATACTTCGTATACATTCTGAATAAATCACCCGCAAAAATGCTCGCTTCATCACCCCCGGTGCCTGCTCGCAATTCTACAACGGCATTCTTAGAATCTTCAGGGTCTTTTGGAATGAGAAGCACCTTTATCTCTTCTTCTAATTTAGGAATACCTTCTTTGGCTTCATCATATTGCATTTTCGCCATTTCCACCATTTCATCATCACTCCCATCGGAGATAATAGCTTCAGCTTCGTTTAAATTATCTGTAAGTTCTATATATTGTGCTCGCTTTTCCATGAGGATTCGCAAGTCTTTATATTCTCTATTAAGTTCTACATAACGCTTTTGATCGGTAATAATATCCGGTTGAATGATTAAATCACTAACCTCATCAAAACGCTGCTTCACTATTTGTAATTTCTCTAACATCTAGCTTTTTTAATTGGAAACCAAAAATACGATAATTTATGAATTTTAAGCATGATAGCATTCTTCAATTCATACATAGCTTAGAATAATATTAAACTTATATCGTTAGTATTAATATTATGCAACACTTATTTTCAATATTCATTTTTTACAGGTCTTATATTTTATGGTCCTTTGCAATAAATATTGTTTTTTCTTTTTTTAAATTTGATATCATTCCCATCGTTATCACCAAATTATTTTTAGTTGTATTTTTATGGTATATTACTACCGAAACCCATGCAAAACGAAAACTCCTCTTTTATAAAAACTTAGGAATTTCAACGCTCAAACTGTTTTTATTACTATACATTATGGATCTCCTTTTAAGTTTACCTTTTCTCCTAATTCTTAAAGAATTTATATGATTATAGAAATAGATAATGTTGAACTCTACTTTAAAGAAAAAAACATATTAAAAGGTATCTATTTAAAAGCAGAAACAGGTAAAGTCACCGGAATTTTAGGTCGCAACGGATGCGGAAAAAGTTGTTTGCTAAAGATTTTTTTTGGAAGTTTAAAACCCAAGTATAAGCTCATCAGAATTAATAACAAACCCTTACTAAAACCACTATATCAAGCCAAACTTTCAGCTTATTTGTCTCAGCAACATTTTATACCTAACCAATTAAAAGTTAGCACAGTATTTAAGCTTTTCAAGGTCTCTTGGAATGACTTTGTTTTTAATTTCGAGTTGTTTTCAGTTTTCAAAGACGTAAACTTTAATAGATTATCAGGTGGAGAACGTCGCATTATTGAAGTTTATATCATATTAAAAAGCAATCGTAAAATTATTCTATTAGATGAACCTTTTTCTCATATCGCTCCATTATACATTGAAAAAATAAAAACGCTAATAGATACTGAAAAACGGAACAAAGCTATTATAATGACAGATCACATGTATCGTCATATTACAGACGTTTCAGATACCATATACTTCATAGAAAACGGAAGCACTAAACGCGTCTCTAACTTAAAAGAGCTTGAAGATTACAAGTATTTAAGCACAGGAACTTTAGATTAAAAATCTACCGCAAAACCAACGCCCAAGAATTGTTTCCACTGCACTTTAGCTCCGGCTTCGTCAAACTCCCCTTCAATATCTGATGGTTCTTTAGTTTTTACATCGTCATCATATCGTAAATGAGACCCTAGTGTAGCTCTTATAAAATTATTAACTTTAAAATCGAAATCTATCCTCCAATCTAAATCCAGGTTACCAAAATTATTTATGTAATCGGTATACATACTAACCTGATGTTTAAGCCCGACATTTTGCGCAATAGGCACTTCATAACTATTGGTCATCAAAATCCCCATTTCTCGTCTTACGCGTTCTCCTTCAACAATAACATTACCTTCGCTATCAAAAACGGCAGGTTTAACACCAAAAGACCCGGCATTAGCTAAATCTTCATCCAAAACAAACGTTGCTTTTAATGTAATTGGTGAAAAGTAAAACGATATCTTATCAATATTTTTACCATATTCCATACCACCTCCAAAGAATAAATACCCCGGAGCCATAAATCTGGAAATAGGCGTCTCTTTATCAGGATACTTATAACCATTTGCCAACTGGGTTCTGAAGTTAAGCCTGGCCGAATAAAACCAATTGGATAATTTATTGGGTTTATAGCCTAAGTTAGAACTAATTTCAAATAGATCGTCAGTCTTTCTTATTTCTCTTTTCTCTTGCTTGTTTATACCGTATCTTACTAATGCTTTATTTCTCCAATTGAAGAATCCATCTGAATAGTTCGCCAAAGATTCAATACCAACAAGTCCAGATATTGAATTACTACCTCCTGAATTCCAGTTAACAAAAGTCACTTCACTGAGATCGAAAGAGGCTTTGTTTTTTTGAACCCATAAAGGTTTTACAAAATCGTCTTTAGGCTCTTCATGCTTAATAAACAGCGAATCGGGTTGTGCGTTAATAATTTGAAAAAAGAAACAGGCTAAGATTAATAAAACACTTTTCATCGTTAGGTTATGTTATTTTTAAAAACTAATTTTTCATCAATAATCATTCCATTTTAATGAAAAACTCTAAATTCAATATCTAAATTCCCCAAACTCACTTTTTATTGTAAGCTGTTTGGTTGGTGAGGCTTCAACGCGGCCTATAATTTTAGCATCAACGCTAAACGATTTTGAAATGGCAATGATTTGTTCTGCAATTTCAGAAGCAACATAAAGCTCCATGCGATGCCCGCAATTAAAGACTTGATACATCTCTTTCCAATCTGTTTTACTTTGCTCCTGAATAAGTTTAAACAAAGGCGGTATTGGGAACATATTATCTTTAATAATATGAAGTTCATCAATAAAATGAAGGATTTTAGTTTGTGCACCACCGGAGCAATGTACCATCCCATGAACGGTGTCGCTGTTAAATTCTGATAATATTTGCTTAATAATTGGTGCATAGGTGCGTGTTGGTGACAATACTAACTTCCCCGCATCAATTGGAGCGTTCTCAACAACATCCGTCAATTTTACACCTCCAGAATAGACCAGGTTTTCCGGAACGGAAGCATCGTAGCTTTCCGGATATTTCTCGGCCAAATATTTACTAAACACATCATGTCTGGCGGAGGTTAATCCATTACTCCCCATGCCACCATTATATTCCTTTTCGTAAGTAGCTTGTCCAAAACTTTCCAAACCAATAATAACATCACCTGCTTTGATATTGGCATTATCGATAACATCACTGCGCTTCATTCTGGCCGTAACCGTAGAATCCACAATGATGGTTCTAACCAAATCACCAACATCGGCAGTTTCTCCTCCTGTAGAATGGATGGTGACACCAAAGGTTTTTAACTCTGAAATCAGTTCTTCGGTTCCGTTAATGATCGCCGAAAGCACTTCTCCGGTAATTAAACTTTTATTTCTACCAATAGTAGAAGACAGCATAATATTATCTGTCGCACCAACACATAATAAGTCGTCGATGTTCATTATTAAGGCATCCTGGGCAATACCCTTCCAAACCGATACATCTCCGGTTTCTTTCCAATACATATAAGCCAATGAAGATTTCGTGCCTGCTCCATCGGCATGCATAATTAAACAGTAATCGTCGTCGTTGGTTAAATAATCCGGAACGATTTTGCAAAATGCCTTCGGAAAAAGGCCTTTATCTATATTCTTTATGGCATTGTGAACATCTTCTTTTGATGCTGAAACTCCGCGTTGTGCGTAGCGTTTAGAAACTTCTTGACTCATAATATTATAATGTGGTGCAAAGGTAATTTTTTGAATTAAAAAATCCCGTTTTAATACGGGATTTTCTTTAAGTTTTTATCGTGTAAACAGTAATTCTCTATATTTTGTTAGTGGCCATATTTCATCGTCAATAAGCAATTCCAATTTATCACAATGATAACGAATATCATTAAACAAGGGCTTAACATTTGAGCAATATGCCTGTGCCTTATCTTCAATGCTTTCAAGATTATTTGCCTTTTTCCTAGCATTAGTCATTTTTGTAACATTGGCGTTAATGCCTTCTATATGATTAGAGATTTGTTCTATCAAATTGATTTGCTCTTTGGAAACACCGTGATACTTTTCCTCAAATATTTCCTTTAAGCCTTTCACATTTTCAATAAGAATATTTTGGTATTTCACGGCTGTTGGGACAATATGATTGCGTGCAATATCACCCAAAACACGCCCTTCAATCTGAATATGCATAATATAAGCCTCAACCTCTATTTCATAACGCGCTTCAGTTTCAATTTTACTCATCACGTTCATATCCTCAAAAAGCGAAATTGACTTTTTAGAGACCCTAGCCTTTAAGGCTTCCGGGGTTGTTTTATTATTACTTAGGCCTCTTTTCTTTGCTTCGACTTCCCATGCTTCACCATAACCATTACCTTCAAACAAAATATGCCGAGAAGCTTTGATATATTCGCGTAAGACGTTAAATACTGCTTCATCTTTCTTTAAATCTTTTTTATCGATCAGTTTATCAACTTCAATCTTAAAATCTTTAAGTTGTTTGGCTACTATGGTGTTTAAAACGGTCATCGGGTTTCCGCAATTGGCAAGAGACCCAACAGCTCTAAACTCAAATTTATTTCCCGTAAAAGCAAATGGAGATGTTCTGTTTCTATCGGTATTATCTAATAAAACATCAGGAATCTTACCAACAACATTTAACTTTAATTCTGTTTTTTCCTGAGGTGATAATTTGCCTTTTGTAACCCCTTCCAGTTCCTCCAAAACTTTGGTTAATTGCTCTCCGATAAACACGGAAATTATTGCAGGAGGTGCTTCATTGGCTCCTAATCTATGGTCATTACTGGCTGATGCTATAGCCGCTCTTAACAGTGCTTCATGTTCGTGAACCGCTCTTATCGTATTAATAAAGAATGTTAGAAACTGAAGGTTGCTCATAGGGGTTTTCCCGGGAGCTAGCAAATTAACGCCCGTATCAGTAGAAAGCGACCAGTTGTTATGCTTTCCTGAACCATTCATTCCGGCAAATGGTTTTTCGTGCATAAGCACTTTGAAATTATGTCGAGAGGCTATGCGTCCTATAATATCCATTAACAAGGAATTATGATCTACGGCCAAATTGGCCTCTTCATATATAGGTGCCAGCTCAAATTGATTAGGAGCCACTTCATTATGCCTTGTTTTTACAGGAATACCCAAAAGCATACATTCGTTTTCCAATTCACGCATAAAGTTTAATGCTCTTGTAGGTATAGATCCAAAATAATGATCGTCCAATTGTTGCCCTTTCGCCGAAGAATGTCCCAGCAATGTCCTTCCCGTTAAGGTTAAATCGGGCCTACTGGCAGCCAAAGCTTTATCAACTAAAAAATACTCTTGTTCCCACCCCAAAGATGAGGTTACTTTTTTTACGTTTTTATCAAAATATTTACACACGGCTGTCGCTGCATCATCAACCGCATGCAATGCTCTTAAAAGCGGAGTTTTATAGTCTAATGCTTCCCCCGTATAGGCCACAAAAATCGTTGGAATACATAAGGTTGTGCCATAAATAAATGCCGGTGAAGTTGGATCCCAGGCCGTATAACCCCGCGCTTCAAATGTATTTCTAATACCACCGCTGGGAAAGCTTGAAGCATCCGGTTCTTGTTGTACCAATTGGTTACCTCCAAACTTTTCTATAGCCATTCCTCCTCCTATGGTTTCAAAAAAGGCATCATGTTTTTCCGCGGTTGTACCGGTTAGTGGCTGAAACCAATGGGTATAGTGAGTTACTCCTTTTGAAAGTGCCCAATCTTTCATCGATGAAGACACTTGATCTGCTATATTCCTGTCAATCTTTTTACCATGTTGAATAGCGTTCATAACGCCATTAAAGGCATCTTTGGTCAAATACTGGCGCATGGTATTTTCATTAAAAACGTTTCGACCAAATAACTCAGATCGTCGTTCGTTTTCTTCTATAATAACGGGCTTATGTGCCAATGACTCTTTAATGGCGTGAAATCTTAATGTGGACATTGTCTTCAAAAATTTATTTAAACAATTATACTATTGTGGGCAAAAATAATAATCAACCTCATAAAAATAGATAAATCAATACGTTGTTATTAACATTTTTACAAAAATCATATAAAATAATACTCTTTTTTTAAAATAATCCCCAAAAAAATAGGGTATAAATAAAAATAACAGCATTGTTAATTAAAACACCCCCTTAAAATATAAAGTATTTGCATAATAATATATATTTGTGGGATTACAATTAGAATCCATTTATAAAATATTCATTATGGCAAAAATTAAATTAGAATACATTTGGCTAGATGGTTATAAGCCAACTCAAAACTTGAGAAGTAAAACTAAGGTTGAAGAGCACGAAAACTTTCAAGGAACCTTAGAAGAAATAGGAAACTGGTCTTTTGACGGATCATCAACACAGCAAGCTGAAGGTGGTTCTTCAGATTGCGTATTAAAACCTGTGGCAATTTATCCCGATCCTGCACGTACTAATGGATATTTAGTGATGACCGAAGTTTTGAATGCCGATGGAACAGCTCATGAATCTAATGGAAGAGCAGATATTGATGATAATGATAATGATTTCTGGTTTGGGTTTGAACAAGAATATTTTATTATGGATACCCATACACAATTACCTTTAGGATTTCCTATTGGTGGTTACCCAGGACCTCAAGGTATGTACTACTGTTCTGTAGGTGGAAAAAACACCCATGGTAGAGATTTTGTTGAAAAACACGCGGATTTATGTATTGAAGCCGGATTAAACTTCGAAGGTATTAACCAAGAAGTTGCAAGTGGACAATGGGAATTCCAATTGTTTGCTAAAGGTGCTAAGAAAGCGGGTGATGAAATATGGATTGCGAGATACTTATTAGACAGATTAACGGAACAATATGGTTACTATATTGAATATCATCCTAAACCAGTAAAAGGTGACTGGAATGGTTCAGGTATGCACGCTAACTTCTCTAATACAACATTAAGAACTTGTGGTTCTAAAGAGACCTATATGAAAATATGTGAGGCTTTTAGACCTGTAACTGCTGAGCACATTGACGTATATGGAGAGTTTAACGATCAACGTCTTACCGGATTGCATGAGACTGCTTCTATTTCTGATTTCTCTTATGGTATCTCAGATAGAGGAGCTTCAATTAGAATTCCTATTTACACTGTTGATAATGGTTGGAAAGGCTATTTAGAAGATCGTCGTCCAGCATCGAATGCAGATCCATATAAGATTGCTGCAAGAATTATTAAAACTGTTAAATCTGCTAATGTTTAATAATTAGAAAAGATAACGTTTTGTTCATAATAAAAAGCGCTTACAAAGTAATTTGTAAGCGCTTTTTAATTGACTCGATAATTTTTAAATCTTACCGCTAGTAAACACTAAGAACATAAAAATACCATAAGCAAAAACTAAAAAGAAACCTTTAATTCTGCTAATTTGAAATCTCTTTTTTATAAATATCATCGGTAACAATATCGCAGCGAAACCCAGCATCCAAAAAATATCATTTGTAAGTATTTGAGGTTCATCCACAGGAATAACAATAGGTTTAATCATCGCAGTTAGACCTAAAACCGAGGCAATATTAAATATATTAGACCCGATCAAATTCCCTAAGGAAATCGCCTTTTCTTGCTTGGCCGCAGCAATAACCGACGCTGCCAATTCAGGCACACTTGTTCCAATAGCCACTAAAGACACACCAATAACCGCATCACTAACACCAATAGAAATTGCAATGTCTCTCGCTCCTTCAACCAACCATTCACTACCAAAATATAAAGAGGTCCCTCCTATTAACAGCCATAAAAAAATTTTAAAATTTGAAACTACAGCCAAACTTTCGTCGACTTCTTCTGCAATAGTGTTCTTTTTAGTATTTCTAATTAACAGAAATAAAAACAAAATAAGTCCAATAAACAATATGCCTCCTTCCAAAGCAGTAAGAATACTATCATTTTTAAGAAAGAAGTATAATGCTATCGAGAATAGCATCATGACAGGCCAGTTAACCTTATAAAACGATTTATCCACAGCAATCGAGCCCACCAAAGCCGTAATCCCTAAAACTAAACCGATATTTGCGATATTAGAACCTACAACATTATTTATAGCCATAGCCGGAGCCCCAATTAATGCTGCTTTCAAACTAACTAATAACTCGGGTGCCGAGGTTGCAAACGAAACCACAGTCATGCCAATAACCATTTTCGAAATACTAAATTTAAATGACAATGCCACAGATGACCTCACCAAAAACTCGCCGCCTACTACTAATAATATAAAACCAAGTATAACCCAGAGTAAACTCATAAATATTTTTTTGCGAAGATAATTGAAAGTTAAATGTGGCAAGTTAAAAAGTTATTAGTTTTTATCTATCACCAAACTTTACAATTGAATGCCAATTTATAATAGTTTGGTAATAAATCGATTAAATGCATCGATTTCAATCAATTCATCGAAAAATAAGATCATTAATCTTTGTTTAAAAAAATATTTGCAACATTTGAGACACCAAATCTATAAAACTTAATATTTATGAAACGATCAGCTTTAGTTATGCATTGTCTTACTTTAATTCTAACGATCGGACTTTTTTCATCATGTAACGACGAGATTGAAGTCATTGGTGTAGAAGTTAGTGGCAGTAGTTTTGATGGCATCTATCTTTTAGACAAAACTTATACCAAGGGAACGAAGTACGTAAATCAAAGCGATGGCACCGAGCGCATCAAAACTGTTTTTTGGGAAGACAAAAATCAATGGGTACTTATGAAAAATAATGTTGTATACTACAAGATTGAGCAAGATGGCCCATACCCTCCAGACTCTCAATGGGAATGTGGTATAGGAGCAGATAAAGATAAGTTTAAATGCGAGCTCATCATTGATTAAGCTATAACTGGTTAATTCTTATATATTTTATATCCAGTCCTGATGATTTTTGGGGCTGGATTTTTATTTTTCCGAACATATAAACTAAAAATTTCGTTAAATAACTATTAAAACAGTTGTATAACTATAAAAATAGTTATACGTTTGTATTTAGGTTAAAATAGTACTAATACCACTTTTAAAAACAGAAAACCTGTTTATTGTGGTAGTGCAAAAGTTCGAGTTAATCTAATTTCCTGACGACGGTTATCGGGATTCAAGGAAATATCTAAAAATATATCAGTCATGCAAAAACTAACAAACAAAGAAGAAGAAGTAATGCATATTTTATGGAAGTTGGAAAAGGCTTTTGTAAAAGACGTGCTCAATGAAATTACTGAGGACAAACCGCATTATAATACCTTATCTACGATCATTAGAAATTTAGAAGAGAAGGGCTTCGTTTCTTATAATGCTTACGGCAAAACACATCAATACTACCCTATCATCACCAAAGAAGCCTATAGAAAACGTTTTATGAACATGGCTATAGACCACTATTTCAATAATTCGTACAAAAATATGGTATCCTTTTTTGCAAAGGAAGAGAAAATAAGTGTAGAAGAACTCAAGGAGATTATTGCGCTCATTGAAAAAAATAACTAGTTATGGAATATTTACTTAAAGTTAGCACTGTCGTTGGCATATTTTATTTATGCTATAAACTATTTTTACAGCGCGATACATTTTTTGAATCCAACAGAGGTTTTTTATTATTAGGACTCTTTACTGCATTTACAATTCCTTTTTTAGTCATACCAATATATATAGAATATACACCCGCCCCCATACAAAATTATGATTTGAGTGGAGAGCTTTTAACGATTCAAAACAGTGAAAAGCCATTTGATATATTAACCTATATTCCCTTGATCTATTTTATTGGACTGTGTGTTTTTGCATTGCGTTTTCTATTTCAATTCGTCTCTCTTTGTCGTATTATAATTAGGAATAAAACCGAAAAAGAAGGGCCGTTTAAATTGGTTAAAACAGTAAGTGACCTCCCTCCTTTCTCATTTTTCAATTGGATCGTTTATAACCCGAATCAATTTAATCAATCTGAGTTAATACAAATACTCACCCACGAGAAAGTACATGTCTCTCAAAGGCATTCCATAGATATATTGGTCACCCAATTGTCCTGCATAGTTTTGTGGTTCAACCCTTTAATATGGCTTTATAATAAGGCACTAAAGCAAAACTTAGAATTCATTGCCGATCAAAATACCCAACGCAAGTTCAACTGTAAAAAAAGTTACCAATATACATTGTTAAAAACCACCATGCCATCTCATCAAATGGCTTTAACCAATAATTTTTATAATTCATTAATCAAAAAACGAATTGTTATGTTACACAAATCAAAATCGAAAAAAATAGGCCAAACAAAATACCTACTTGTTGTCCCTTTATTAGCCATTTTCTTAATGAGTTTTAATACAAAGCAAGTGCTCATTGAAAAAGAAACACCTTCTTTAGAGCTCCCAACTATGGATCGCCTCATTGATACCGAGACCATCACGTCTTCTAACGGACTCTCTCAAGAGGAAGAAAAACCCTCTATTAAAAGTTCCTTTTCCGGAAGTAATACTGACGAAAAAATTATTATTAAGGATTCAAAACCTAAAAAACAAAAAAGTATTGGCAATATTGAAACGATCATAATATCTAAGAACACCACTGATACTGAACTAAAAAAAGTAGCAAAAAATTTAAACAAGGAAGGTGTTACTATTAAATTTAAAAACGTTAAGCGCAATGACAATGGAGAAATTACGGGAATGAAAATAAAAGTAAGTTCAAAAAAATCGAGTGCCAACTATAATGTGAATTCAGATGATGCTATTAAACCTATTAAAATCTCGATTAAAAATAATGGAGAAAATATTTCAATCGTTAATGCAGATATACATAGCCATGAAGGCCATGCCTTTTATTTCAAATCCAAAGATGGAAAACACAAAATTCATAAGTCGGGAAAAGAAGATAATGTTTTTATCTTTTCGGATAACGATGGTGAACATGAAGTTCATGAAATTCATGGGGATGCTATAATCCATGGAGATACTTTAGTTTATGAGTCCAAAGGAAAATACCAGATTATAAAAAACGGTAAAAAAGTAAAGGTCATTTCTAATCAGAACATCGATGAAAATGTGGATGTCATTATCGAACACGATGGCAACCATGAAGAAAATGTTATTATTCTAAAAAAAGCTAAACTTAATAGATTATCAGATTCTTTAACTAATTCTCCTTTAAAAAGGATTGGGGTTAATTCGAGAGTCGCTGATAGCCTTATTTCAACAAATAAGAGGATTGTAAAATCAAATACGCTAAAGACGAATAATAATTTAATGGCGTTAAGTAATTCGCTTAAAACAAATGGAAACGATAGTATCCATGTAAGTCTATCTGGCCTTCTGAGTAAAAACGTTTTATATCTTTTAGATGATGAAGAGATTTCCGAAAACGACATGCATACCTTAGATAAAAATAAGATTGCCTCTATAACCGTGCTTAAAGACAAAAGTGCAAAAATATTGTATGGAAACAAAGCAAAAAATGGTGCTATACTTATCAGATCTAAAGGCAATAGTAACACATTAAAAGCTTTACCACGTTTAAAAAGTATAAACAAGAATACTGTTCAAATTTCAACATATTCTGATAAATATCCCTTATATATAATGAATGGAAACGAAATTCAAAAAGACAAACTTGAAAACTTGAATCCTGAACGTATTGAAAGTATAAATGTGCTTAAAGGAAAATCAGCCATTAAAAAATACGGAAATAAGGCTAAAGAGGGTGTCGTAGAAATTACTACTAAAAAGCAAAAGTAAACCACCAAAATACAATTTAAAAAGGTGCTCAAGATTGAGCACCTTTTTTTATGCAAAAAATTCACAAAAAAGATGAAAATAGCAAAAAGTCGCGGTTTTTACACAAAATTTGCCTTGGTTATAAAAAAAGTCTTAAAAAAGCCCCTTGAAATATTTTAATATGAAATTAAAATTAATGATTATAATTACAATATGAAATATTTTTCAAGACATAGTATTAAAATTTGATATATACATCATTTTTAAACTTACATATCTATATGTAATTCCATAGATTTCTTTAAAAACATTTGGCGGATATCTTCCCAAATATATATCTTCAAAAAACATTGAGATAATTAAACTATTTATTAACCTTTTAAAACCTTAAAATATGATAACACTTGCCATACTAATAATCGATATTATTTTTTCGATTATTTAAATTACACAAAAAGTAAAGCTTAGTCTAGAATAAGTTTTACTATTTTTGACTTCTAAGAAGTAATTTAAAAGATGCAAAAGCAAGTATTTAAATTTTTAGCAAAGGTTAATAAAACAATCTTACCAAGTTATTCTAAACAACAATTAGATTTAGCTGAAGCAAGTAAACTTCAAATGGCTATTATTGGTTGGCGTTGGTTTGTTACTAAAAATGCTCTGGATTAATTTATATAATGCCCTGATAACCAAATTCATTATTATTTTTATTGCTCTCAAAAGGGACATTTAGACTACTTTTTAACAACTAATTATGGCTAAATATTTTTGTTTTTATTTACTTACCTTCAACCTACTGTCAAGTCTATTTGCTCAAGACGCAAATATTCCTACGCAATTTTCTCAAGGTGGAAGTTTGTATAAAAACTTAAATAAAAGCATAAACGAACTTACACAACCAATAGCACAATTTAAGGAGAACGAAGCATGCACCGTTATCGCCTTTCTAGGAAAGGACAATTACAAAATTAAGTACAAAGAATGGGTAGGCCTAGTAAAGGATAGCGATCTCCTTATTAATGATGATATAACCGATTTATACTACGCATTTCAAAAAAATGCAAGACTTAAAGCTATTCAAGAAAGAGAAAATAGGCAAAAAATATATCAGGATAGAATTAGACAGGAAGCGGAAAGGAAAGCTCGTATCGAACGTAGAAGGTTGGATTCTATAGCTAAAATAGAAGCCGAAAAAAAAGCACGTATTGAACAGAGAAGGCAGGATTCTATTGCCAAAGCAGAACAAGCCAAACGATTAGCACTAATAAGACAACAAAGATTAGACTCCATCGCGAAAGCGGAAGCTGAACAAAAAGCACGTATCGAACTTAGACGACGGGATTCTATTGCCAAAGCA
>CANLXL010000008.1 GCA_947495125.1 uncultured Flaviramulus sp. | reverse complement strand
AAATAAAAACAGCAGTTTTTTTTCAAGATATTAAATGTTTGATTATTAGTATAATATACGAATTTAATTTCAAAAAAACAAACATAAAACACTAATAATCAAGTAAATAAAGCCTTAACTTAATGACATTGTTCGCGCGGTAGCTTGGGATTTTAGCGATATCGGTTGGATAAATAAAAAATGGAAAACTGATGCTCTGTTAGGCTTGCTTGTTGGACTTTGTTGGACAGGCTGTCAATTTTTTTGGATAATTCCGAGTACTGGCGGAGCAAAACGAGCGGATATATCTCAAGTGATTTTTATGATAGATGGGACGACTATTGGTCTTTTGTCCTTAATAGCTCTAGGAGTGATTGGTGGTGGAATTACAGAAGAAATATACAATCGGGGTTATTTTATAAATGTACTTAAAAGTGTTTTTAAAAACCAGAATATCGGACTTTGGGTTTCAGCAATGCTATCAATTTTATTTTTTGTCATTGGACATCTACCTACCGACGCTTTAGGTTGGTTTGATATTTTAGTTCCAACCATAGCTTACACGCTCCTTTTTATCTTCACCAAAAGACTGACCGCGCCTATGGTAGCTCACGGAATTTACAATATGACAGCCATTTTATCGACTTATCAATTGTACTACCCTTAAAAACCAACCATATGCCAACCTTGCTGCTGCACGATTGTACCGCATTCAAAAATAAAAAACTTATAGGCAACGGCTATTCTAAGAAATTTAAGTAGATTTCGTGTTTTATTGTTATAATTAATTGTTTAAACCACGCGAAAGGATTTGCGCGGTAGATAGGAAAATTGAATGGGAATACTGATTTTATTTTTAATAGCTATCATTTTGGCAATTGGAATACCTTTTGGAATTTCATATCTGATTTATAGATGGATTAAAAAGAAAGGATTTGACAAAAGATTACAATTACTTGCGTTAATTCCAGTTCTGACCGTTGGATACTTTGTTTATGATGCAATTTGCCCATCTGTTGAGTTTTATAAAACAGACTTTAAAGAAGTTACCAAGATTGAATTCCCAGAAAGCGGAGTCATTCTATATAAAACTGCCTCTTTCCCAGACCATTTCGGGGATTATACGTCGTCATTTTTAGTAGAATTTGACCTAACTGATCTAAAAAATCTAGAAAACCAACTTAAAAAAAGTGGATTTGAAGAAAGGGAGAACAAAATGAGCTCGAAGGAACTGGACTATATTGAAAAGAAAATTGGTCAGAAAAAATACTACAAACAGTATGTACGACAAAGGAAAAACGGGAGACATTATTCGGTTGGGTTTTTGGACGATAATAAATCAGTAATTATAACTAGGGTAAGCTGGTAAAAAGTATGACCCTATAACAACACATAATCTTCAACCTCAACCCAAAAAACCCACCTCTCCAAATTTTAAAAAAAGCCTTACATTTATCCTATGGATATAAAATTGACAGAAGAAGAAAAAATTAAAATCCTGAATTCCGATGATATTTACGGAATTATGCAAAAGGTGCTGCTTCGTGAAAACAAAATTGATCAAAACAGGGAACATTTTTGGGTTATAGGTTTAGAAAATAATAACCGCATTCTTTTTATAGAACTGGTAAGTTTAGGCACTGTAAACAAAACATTTGTAGATCCTATGGAGGTCTTTAGTTTTGCCTTACAAAAACGAGCCGTAAAAGTCATTTTATGCCATAACCATCCTAGTGGCGAATTAAAACCTTCAGACGCCGACAAAGACATCACCGATAGATTAATTCAAGTCGGCATCATTGTGAATACCAAAGTGATTGATCATTTAATTATTTCAACGAAAAGTTATTTAAGCTTTTCAGACACCGGTCTTTTGGCTAAATTGAAAAAAAGTACAAAATATGTACCTTCTTATGTCCTGGAAAAGCGAATTAAGAAAGAGGCTACTGAAATTGCTGAGAAAAAGAAAACGGTTGAGATTGCAAAGGAATTAAAAAGAAAAGGGATTGACTCACAAACAATTTCTGAAGCCACCGGACTTTCATTGGAAGAGGTTGAAAAATTGAGGGTACGGAAAAAGTAAAATCCATTGCCTAACACCATAATTAAAACAATGATAAGTTAGGCGCTTGGGTACACAACTAATCTTATGCCAAAGGTTATATTCAATTAATTAATGATCCAACGAAGCAAAATACAAATCGAATTTGGGAGACCTGAACACGGTTGGTTACTGACTAATTTTAGATGCAATGACTTTAAAATAGACTTAGATATTTCAGATGTTCCGCTTGACCCAATGGTTCAACTATGTGATGCGTTAATTGAAATCAATAAGGGGATTAAAGAACCAAGCCGAATTATCTGGCATTTGGAACCATATTGCTACTATTTGCAGTTGAGAAAAACAGAGAACGCATATAAGGCTACAATTTTGGAGTCAGACAAATTTGACAGTCCAACTAAAATGACAAAAGAAATTTCAGGAACTTTTGAGGAAATAATTCTGCCCTTGTACAGAGCATTGAAAAAGTTTTGGTCACAATCATTTAAACCTCCTCATTGGGATGAACTTGACCCAAAGAGAATTAAAGAATTGACCAAATTAATAAAAGAAAAAAAAGAACATAACAATAGCTGAAAAACCATAGCCTTACCTTGAAAGACACATTTTACAATCTATATTTAGGCAAAATCAATGGAATTCCAAAAGACGAAAGCGGAAAGGAATTTGACGTTGTTTATTGTCTCGAAAATGACAAAGTAATATCATCAAAATTAGAAAAAAACTCCAATTTGAGATATCTTTTAATTGTGTTGCAAAAAACAAGAGCGGATTTAAATAGTGGAATGCGAAATGCAAAATCTCAATGGAACAGTTTTTCAGACTTGTCCCTAGAACTTGAGCACATTACCCATCATCGAAGCAGGATGAAAAAGAACTTTAGAGAACTTTTGAATGAGTGTGAAGACGAAACCGTTATTTTTAAGTCGCAGGTTGTTGGCTTTGACGCAAAGTCTGTAACTGAATCAAAAGAAGCAAGAAGACTAATTTTGGGAGTTGCAACTAAATCAAAATGGAATTTTTGGAATTAAAAAATTGCGCGTAAAAAAACATGAAGATGATAGCAAATCATCTGCTTTTCACACGCAATAACTATTATTCAAACTGTTGGTTACTTCAAAGAATTAATCCAAGCCGCTATTTTTAAAGCCTGATCTTTGGGCACCTGAGGCATAGGTGCCATGGGTGTCGCATATTCCGGCCAGTTTTTAGGCTGCGGGTTATAGATCAATTCTACGATTTTTTCATCAGTATAGCCACGCTTTGCAATGGCTTTAAAAGAGGGACCGACCACTCTTTTATCCTTTTGATGACAGGCCACACAGGTATTATTCGTTAAAAGCGGTTGTACCTGGGCATCCGTTAAAACGGGGTTCTTTTTAGCCACGGTCTTCTTACTTACCCGAGGTTTTTTAACCACCTTCTTTTTAAGAAGTGACGAGCGTTTTGTTGAAAGCTCCGATACTGATAACATCTCACCATCAGGGATATTATTTAAGGTATAGAAAAAGGTAGGATGTAAGGTAATTTGATCTGCCCCTTTCGCTTTCACACCATGCAAAGTGATTTCATGCACATAATAAGGTCTTAGATCTTCAGTAACCACACGAACTTTTAACCCGTCATCACTCACCTTAACGCCTTTCAGGTTAATCTCTTTTAAGTTGGTTTGCGGACTTCCATACGCCGGATGATATTTATAAATATAACTCTTCCCGGTATAGGAATCCAGATCTTCAGCCGATGCTTTATCTACAGGTTTTGTAAATTCAATTTCAAACCCGTCAGGCATGGCCTTAACCGTTTTCATTTCAAACGGCATGCGACCGGTCCATGTTAAGTATTGTAACCCGGAATTTGTAGTTCCTGCAGAACCCCAGCCTCGGTTTGTTTCTCCCACAAAGAGGTTTCCTTTACTATCGAAATCAAATCGCATCACTCCCGATTGGAAACCGGACCTAAAATCGAAAGCCACCCCTTGGTATTGACCTTTTACCTTTTCAAGCACCACACGCATAATTTTACTTTGTCCCATATCGCCCACTAAAATTTGCCCGCTAAAAGGTCCGAACTTACCATGGGTATTATCTTCTTTAACTTCAGAGTTTGAAATTCCTAAAATACCATGAGGTAAAACGACCGCCGGTAATTGTAATTGCGGAAAATGTTCTTTGATTTCATATTTAAAATCCGGATCAACTTCATCCATAATATTTTCAGGTTTCACATAACGTCCATCCTTTTTCACCTGCCTGATATCAATTTTACTATAAAAGTCTTTTTCGGTAAAATTAATAGGAGATTTTTCATGCTCTGCCCATTTTAATCCTGCCGGATGCCCGGTAAACGCACCTTTTGGCACATGCCATAGTGCTCCGGAACCCTGCCAATCACCTTGATTATCGGTATAAAACAATTCACCATCAATTAAGCCATACCCTGCCGGAGAACGCATTCCTGTCGCCCAGGGCTCCATCTCGCCATCTTCAGTAATTTTCATGGTCCAACCGCGCCATGGCACACGGCTTTCACCACGCCACCATTCCTGCGCTCCAAAGGCCACATTCGCGGTTACAAAAAAGGCATCATCCGGGGTTAATACCGGTCCGAAAGAATATTCGTGATAATGGGTCGATAAAGGCCAGGCATATACCGTTTCGTAAACATCGGCCACTCTATCCCCGTCGGTATCGATGAGTTTGGTAAGTTCCCCACGTTGTGCCGTATATAACGCTCCATTTTTATAGGCTAATCCCAAGGGTTCATGCAAGCCTTGAGCAAATTTTTTAAACACGGCTTTACTGCCATTTTCCATAGTCGGATTTTCAATAATCCAAACATCACCACGTCGTGTACACACAGCAACACTCCCATCCGGTAATGTAACAACCCCACCGCCTTCTACCTTAACACCTTCAGGTGTTGGCACTGTGGTGATTCTATAATAATCTTCTTCTTTATTTTGAGCAAAAGACACTTGCAATACAGCGATCAATGCCACAAAAAATAATGTTCTTGTATTTTTCATATAATCTCTCATAGCGCTTACCAAATTATTTCATATTTAACAGGACTGCCATCAACGGGCAATACCAATTCCGTTTCTCCATTCACGGTTCTTATGATCGGCGTTTGACCCGATAACATATTTATATAATAGTCTCGATGGCCAACCGTATAAGAGCCATCCAAATTCTTGACAATCTTACCCGATGCTATTTTCATATACCAATTAACCAGTCCTTGTTTTGAAAAGCTAACGTCTCTAATGAGGTAAGTATCACTTCGATCTGAGCTTATCTTATTTTCGATGGAAACACCGTTATATTCCGATTTAAATACTGGTAAACCACTGTCTTTATCTATAACATATCCTTTTGAAACGAATTCCGGTGCCATACCCGTTTCAGGAAAAGCACTATTTGCATTGTCTAATTGTGCGACAGACTGATTTAAAAAGGTCCATTGCACAGCTCCTCTGGGCTTAAAGGAACCGTCGCCCCTGTTGTGCCACATGGGTGTTGCATCGACAAAATCACCCCTCCAAACACCAACAACATTGGCCGAACTTAAATCGTAAACATAGTTTAGACCTTCCGGTGTTGCTACGCCAATAGTATGCGACAATCTTTTGCCATCGCCATTAAACGCAACAAAAGCTCTTAACAACCTTGGGCTAGGCTCGGCGTTTACAAAAATCGGAGTGGTTGAATTCACACTAGGTGGATAGGAATCGTAGGCGTGAAAATCCTTAGCATTGGTGGAGTTACTTTTAATAGACAATCCCAGTCGGGGTGCTCTCCATCCTGCCGACTTGATATTAATTAGAATAAACTTGTGCGTTCCTTTTGTTAACCTAACCTTTTCCTCTAATAAACCTTGAGCACTCGATGAATTATTTTCTATAAGTTTTTTGTTGTCAACAATGAGTTTTACACCGCCTGTATACCCAACACTAATGGTATAATCATCCTCATCTTCAACATTCAAACTTCCGATGTACATAATCCCGTATTCATCTTCTTCACCAATACTGAGTACATCTATTTTATTCGCCTTTCCGGTGGCGACCTTAGAGCGATCGTTCAATTCATCTAAGCCCTTAAATGCACCCTTATACGTTACATAGGCTAGAGAATTTAGCGTCACTGAAGATGCTGTTAACCGTTGATATTTAAAATTTCGAATGGCTACCGGACCATGATTCCCTTGAATTAATAGTGGTCCCATGGCAACTTCATTTTTCTCAATGGGGCCTCCGGTATACGTTGGCACCTCAACACTGCTATGAATACGTACTCCGTTTAATTCTACCGATACGAATTTAGCATTCGCTATTTTTTCGCCGGCATGGTTAAATTTAGGCGCCTGAAAATGTACTTTATATTTTTGCCATAACCCCGGTGCCTTGGAAGCATTGCTCGATGGCGGAATACCTCTGAAAATCTTGTCAGGATCTTTCTCCCAATTGTTATGAAATCCGCCCATATCTGAGCCTAACGGATTCTTAACACCCCAGCTATCTTTGAGCTGTAATTCGTATCGCCCCTGAAAATAGATGCCGGAATTTGATCCTTTAGGCAATAAGACTTCCAGTTCCAATAGCAGATCGCCATGTTCCCAATTGGTCATTAAGGCATCGTTCTTTTCTTTGTCATTAATATTTAAAAGAATACCTGTACCGGGTTTAAACGAAATTGGTTTTGGTTTTACTACGTCTTTTTTCTTTTTTTTCTTCCTTCTTTTTTTTGACTTAACTTCCGGGGTATGGTCCTCAACATCATGTACATCAATATTTCGGTTTACCACAACCTCTCCAACAATTTGCCAGTTTCCGGCCTGTGCTTTGAAGTCATCTAAATTATTGAGTTCTATTTGCTCCTGTGCGAATAGGTTAAACCCAAAAAACATTACAATTAATAAAGGTTTGATTTTCATAAATAACAGCTTATAAAATTTTAATTTGAAATGAACCGGTAATTTCATTTTTTTTATGCTATAATACCAGAACCAAATATAACGATATCAACCGATTCTTGTGTTCAGTATTATTCACTGAAAAAAATTATACGTGATGAACCCTAAGCTAAACATGCTCATAAATAATCTGTTTGAACACCAACAAACAGATCTAAACAAAAAAAAGTCTGAAGTATTACGCTCCAGACTTTTTTCATATGCACTGTTTTTACAGCGCAATCTTTATAAATTATTCTACAATGAACTTACCCTTCATCATGCTATAATGTCCGGGAAAACTACATAAGAAATCGTACTCACCAGGTGCCGGAGCATCAAACTCAACAACAGCAGTTTCTCCTGCTCCAATTATTTTTGTGTATGCAATAACATCCTCCGTACCTTCAGGGATATATCCATTATCGGCAAAGGCAACGGCCTTGTTCCCAAACCCTACCAGATCAACACCTTGCTTTAACAATACAAAGTTATGCCCCATAACTTTTTTATCTAATTTTCCAACGTGCTTAAGCGTTATTTTTACCTTTTTACCGGCCTTAACTTTAATTTCGCTTTTATTAAATTTCATCAGATCATTCGATGTTATAACAACGTCGTTAATATCATCTGCAACGGCCTTTTTAGGCTCACTTGTTTTCTTCTCATATGAAAAACCCTCTTTTTTCTTCTCCTCTTTTCCGCCACATGCCACCAGTATAGCACAAGAATAAATGGATACTAATACATACTTAATTGCTTTCATTTTTAGTATTTTAATTTAACTTCTTTATTTACTTAAGTAATCAGCCCAAAGATATATATTTAATTCAATACTATTGTATAGTTTTATTCACTGAAAAAAATTATACTTTGTAAAACAGAGGTTTATATGACGCCTGTTACTTTTATTTTTTTTATTTAATCATTTTAGATTATCTTTTGACACTAAACAAACTAAAATAATGATTATTCGTAAATATTTTAACATTAAATACTATTAAACATTATGAAGAAAATCATTTCTATCTTAGCCATTACGGCTATGATAGCGTCTTGTAAAACCGCCAAGAAAACTGAAGCTCCGAAAACTGAAACAGTACAAACCGCCGATGAATGGATTCATCTTTTTGACGGCACTTCAACAAAAGGATGGCGTGCCTATAATGGAGAATCATTACCTCCCGGATGGATCGTAGAGGACGGCACATTAACCTTCAACACCAAACTGGGACTCGAGCAAGACTATACAGGAGGTATAGACATTATTTATGGCGATGCCGAGTTTGATAATTTTGAACTCTATTTAGAATGGAAACTTCCTGCGGGTGGAAACAGTGGGATTTTCTATCACTTAAAAGAGGGGCATGAAAGTCCGCCAGAAGTGTCTCCCGAATATCAACTTATAGATGATTTAGGTTATGCGAAAATACACGATCTTACCGAATACAATTTAAGTTTAGGCTATACACATAAACCGGAAGAACTGAAACCTTTACAAAGAACCGGTTCAGATTATGCCATGCACCCCGCCGATACTATTAATAAAGTATTGCACCCGATTGGTGAATGGAATTCTTCTAAAATTATTTTCACACCTACCAACGTCGAGCACTGGCTAAATGGTAAAAAGCTATTGTCTTTTGTTCCCTGGGACGAAGCCTGGGAGGAAAAAAAGAATTCTGATAAATGGAAAAACAGCCCGAATTATGGAAAATACAAAACAGGTTTTATTGGACTTCAAGATCACTCCAGCCCTATTTGGTTTAGAAATATTAAAATAAAAAAATTATAGTAGCATGAACAAAAGAGATTTTTTAAAAAAGAGTAGTTTAGGCGTTGCCGGTCTAGCCATAGCGCCTTCAATAATTATGTGCAAATCGGAAACTGTAATTAAAGACCGTCTTAGAACGGCACATATCGGTGTTGGTGGTATGGGGAAAGCGGACTTAGATGCCATCTCATCACATCCAAAAGTTGATGTAACCGCATTATGCGATGTTGATGCCAATATGCTTTCCGCAGCAAAAAAATTACACCCTAATGCGAAAACATATTCTGACTACAGAGTAATGCTTAAAGAATTGGGAGATGATATTGATGCTGTTATTGTATCTACACCAGATCACACCCATGCTCCGGCTTCGATGTTAGCTATGAATATGGACAAGCCGGTATATTGCCAAAAGCCTTTAACACATCATGTTTCTGAAGCCAGGGCTATGAAAAAACTTGCGGCAGAGAAACAACTTGTGACTCAAATGGGTATTCAGGTGCATTCCTTTTATGATTATAAATTAGCAACCTTATTGATACAATCGGGTATCATTGGAAAAGTTCATACGGTAAGAGCCTGGTCCCCTAAGAATTGGGGTTATGATGGCCCTGCTCCCGAAGGTAGTGATCCGGTTCCGGAAACACTGGATTGGAATCTGTGGCTAGGAACAGCAGCAGAACGTCCGTATAAAGAAGGTGTTTATCACCCCGGAAACTGGCGTAAGTTAATGGATTACGGCTGTGGTACTCTAGGTGATATGGGTGTTCATATTTTCGATACACCCTATAACGCATTAGATCTTGATGTTCCCAGAACAATAAAAAATGAATGTAGACCATCTAACGGGTTTGGATATCCCGAACATAATATTGTGACTTACGAATTTCCGCAAACTCCCTATACTGCCGAAACTCTGAAATGGGTGTGGTACGATGGGCCCGGGGCTCCACAAGCTCATGAAGATTTGATCTTACCGGGAATGCCATCCGAATCATCAAATAATAAAGATGGCAAGGAAGAAACCAGTATGGAAGATAAGCTTTCATTAGATGCAAAAACTGCAAAAGAAGGAAGTTTACCCGAACAAGGGGCTATGTTTATTGGTGAGAAAGGGCGATTACTTTTACCTCATTTTATGCAATTGCCGAGAAAAATTGTAGATGGCAAATATGTTGACATCTCAGCAGAAATTGCAGCTATTGGGAAAGAACATAATATGGGAGAACCTGTCCGTAATTATGATTCTGAAGGACCTAAACATTATCATCAATTTGTGGATGCCTGTTTAGGTAAAGGTGAATGTACTGCGCCTTTTTCTTATGCATCAAGATTGACTGAAACCATATTATTAGGTGTAATTGCCGGACGTTTTCCAAACCAAACACTGCATTGGGATAGCGAAAAAGCCAAATTTTCTGAAGAAGAAGCAAATCAATATCTTAAAGGTCAATATAGAGCCTTTTAATACATTCATTCTAAAGTATCGTTTTCGATTATAAATGAGATATCCGAATCTATTTAAACTAAATAGATTTGGATATTCATCATAATTATACAACATTTGCGTGTACGTACACAATATTGAGATATCAAAACAAAATACGAAACATCATGCAAAAAATGATACACCCTATAATTACCGCTGCTCTCAAATTCAATATAAGATTACCGTTTCTACTAGTTGCCGTTATACTAATTTCGTTTACGCTTCTAAATTGCGAAAAACCTATTAAAAATACGGTAGACATGTATTCCATAGTACCTTACCCTAAAACCTTAGAAATTAAAGAAGGGCAATTTCATTTAAATAAGGACACTAAATTCGTCATTCTTAATCAGGTAAAAAATATAAAAAACAGCAGTGTTGTTTTTCGACATTTGGTTAAGCAAAAGCTGGGTTTTGACTTAAAGGTTGAAACCGCATTGGCTGTTGAAAAGAACTATATTTCAATTGAAATAAATTCTGATGAGAATTCCGACGAGTCTTATAACCTATCCGTTACTAAAAACGCTGTTCACCTTGTAGGAGCCTCGGAAAAAGGCGTATTTAATGGATTGCAGTCCTTAAGGCAGCTTTTAAAAATTGATATTCTTGAAGAAGACACAAAACTGAATCATATAAAAATTCCTAACGTTGAAATTAGGGATTCGCCACGTTATCATTGGCGAGGCATTATGGTTGATGAATCGAGGCATTTTTTTGGTAAAGAAAAAATCAAACAAATGCTGGAGCTTATGGCACTTCAAAAGTTAAATAAATTTCACTGGCACCTTACTGACGCTCCGGGCTGGCGTATTGAAATTAAAAAACACCCAAAACTTACCAGTATAGTGGCACAAGGCAACTATAGCGACCCGAATGCCGGGCCTCAATTTTATACGCAAGACGACATCAAGGAGATCATCCAGTTTGCTTCAAAAAGGAATATTGAAGTGATCCCGGAAATTGATATGCCCGGACATGCTTCTGCCGCTATTAGAGCCTACCCTGAGCTTTCCGGTGGAGGGACTAAAAAGCACCCGCATTTTACCTTTCATCCGGCCCGTACTTCCACATATAGTTTTCTAACAGATGTATTAAAGGAAGTGGCGAGTCTATTCCCTTCTAAATACATTCATATTGGAGCCGATGAAGTCAGTTTTGGAAATCAGCATTGGATACACGACAAAGACGTTCAAGCTTTAATGAAAAAAGAACATCTAAAAAATGTAAAAGCGGTAGAAACCTATTTCATTAATAGAATAAAGGACAGCATCATTTCCTTAAATAAAGAAATCATGGGATGGGATGAAGTTGTAGAAAATAATATGGATAGCGAAAACACTACTGCCATGTGGTGGCGATATGATAAGCCTGACGTTTTAGAGAAAGGTCTTGCCAATCAATATCAAATGATTTTATGCCCCAGAAAACCTCTTTATCTGGACTTTGTTCAGGACAGCACACATCAACTTGGACGCAGATGGGATGGTTTCGGATCACTTGAAGATGTTTATAATTTCCCTGATTCTTTAAGCCATATTAATGTGTCGAACCCAAAGATTTTAGGTATCCAGGCCAATTTATGGACCGAGCAGATTAATACCGAAAAGCGATTTGATTTTATGTTATATACACGTATGTCGGCCATGGCAGAAGCTGCCTGGACAAATAAAAACAGTAAATCATTCATAAATTTTGAAACGCGTTTGAAATATATTTTCGATATTTACGAATTAAAAAACATATACTATTTTGATTGTTTTTTTCCTCAAAGCACAAAAGAACCGGGCACTATTTTAAAGCCTCATTGGGTAAAAAAATTCAGCACATACAAAGATTAATTTGCAACAAAATATATTTAAAAAATCAGATTTCATATGCGTTCAACAATAACAAAAACTATTCTTGTTTTTTTATTAGGACTTATTCTATTATTTACCGGATACTATTATATTTTTTATAACAAACCTACTTTACCTAAAGGCATCTATCAAATTGAAGAAGGGTTTAAATTGGAAATTATTGCTTCCGAACCCTTAATTGAAGCTCCGGTTGCAATGGATTTTGATGATGAAGGCCGTATGTGGGTTGTTGAGATGAAAGGGTATATGCAAAATTTAGAAGATTCTGGTGCCGAATTGCCAAATGGAACTATAACCATTCTAGAAGATCTGGATAATGATGGTATTGCAGATCATTCAAAAAAGTTCATAGATAGTCTTGTTCTTCCAAGAGCTATTGCTCTTGTTTATGGAGGGCTGCTGTATGCCGAGCCACCAAATCTTTGGTTTGTAAATATAAAAAATGATAAACCAACACATAAAATATTGGTAGACTCATTGTATTCAGATGGTGGAAGCGTTGAGCATCAACCAAATGGTTTAATGATGCATATTGATAACTGGATTTATAATGCAAAGTCGAATTTCCGCTATCAAATGAAAAACGAAAAATGGGTTAAAGAGCCTACATCATTTCGAGGCCAATGGGGCATAACGAAAGACAATTTCGGAAGACTTTATTACAATAATAATTCAACGCAATTAATAGGTGATTATGTTTTACCTAACACCGCTATTAAAAACCATTATTCCAAGCCAAATTCAGTATTAAACAAAACGTTAACCCCCGATCAGCGTGTGTATCCTTTACATCCTACCTCTGTAAATAGAGGAGATCAAAGATGGGTTTTAGACTGGGATGGCTTTTTAGTTAATGTAACATCGGCATGCGGACCAATGATTTATAGAGGAGATCAATTCCCCGAAGCGTATTACGAAAATGCATTCGTTTGCGCCCCGGAGGCCAATCTCGTTAAGCGAAATATTTTAACCTATAAAGACAACAAAGTAACAGCTCAACAAGCGATACCAAAAAAAGAATTTATTGCCTCAACTGATGAAGGTTTCCGCCCTGTAAATCTATATAACGGTCCGGATGGTAATATGTATGTCGTTGACATGCATCGCGGAATAATACAGGACAAGGCTTTTTTAACGCCATATTTACAAAAGGAATATGCTGATAAAAAGCTAGATACTATTATTGGAATGGGACGTATATTAAAAGTAAGTAGCCAAAACAGCACTTTAAAAGAGTCTATTAGCATAGGGAAATTAGACACTGAAGCGTTAGTTGGCTTACTTAAAAGCACCAATGGATGGCTAAGGGACAGAGCACAACAATTACTTATTTTAAAAAATAGCGATGCAGCTATTCCTCTTTTAAAAGAAATGACCATGAATATTACCGACCCCATGTCTCAAATTCATGCAATGCATACTTTAAATGGAATTGATGCTCTTGACTATGAATTATTAGAAAACATCCTGTCTTCAAACAGTAAAAAAAATGTTATAAGTCACGCCTTAGTATTACTTGAAGATTTTGCTTCTTTAAATCACTTATATTCAGCCCACAAGCTTATAGAAGATCTGCTTCAAAAAAATAATAAAGAGGTTGATTTGTATATTGCTATTACTTTAGGGGAATGGGTAAAGCTTTCACCTGAAAAATCATTTCATATTCTGTTAAAACTATCACATAGATACAAAAACGACAAAGCCTATCAGGAAGCTATAATTAATAGTTTAAGAGGCACTGAAAACGAATTTTTAGTTTTTTTAAATCAAATTGAAGATACTTCTTCAGAAACTATTTTATTAACGTTATTAAGCAAAACTATAGAGAATAAAAGTAAAGATTTAAAGAATTCTATTTACACGAAGACATCGGCTGGTACCGATTCCAGAGCAGCTGGCTATAAAATGTACAGGAATATTTGTGCGGCTTGTCATGGTATTGACGGCGCAGGTATTGATGGCCTTGCTCCTCCATTAATAGAATCAGAATATGTTAAAGGATCAACAGAAAGATTGGCCTTAATTATTTTACATGGTCTATCTGGTCCGGTTCATGTAAACGGCAAACTATACGATATGAATGGCGTTATGCCAGGGCTAGCTAATAACAGTGACATTACTGATAAAGATGTGCAGGATATCATCAGTTATTTAAATAATGCTTTTTCAAATAAATATGAAGATATTAGTCTGGAAAAAATAAAGTCGCTAAGAGCAATAAAACCCAAAAAAAATAATACTTTTAGTGAAAAGGAATTGCTTAAATTGAATTATTAATCTGGCAAATAGCAAGCACTCAATTTGAAACCGACCCCAGATGGAGTAGATTGGCTCCTGCAACAGATGGTAACGGGTTTATGATTGTAGATGATGCTTCAGGAAGACAATTCCAAGCGATAAAACAAAACCTAAATCTTCTTGTTTTTATAAAATAGAAAAAACAAAAAAGAGAGCATTTTTTCCTTAATCTTTACTCTAAGTATTGAAAGCGCTTTAACCATTTGTTTCTCAACCGTATTTACCGAAACATTTTGATATTCAGCAATTTCGTTATAAGTTAACCCTTCCTTTTTACTCAATAAAAACGTTTCCTTGCATCTGTTAGGCAGTAAGTCTATTTCTTGTTCAATAAGAGAAATAAGTCGTTTATTTTCACTTTCATCTTCGGTTTCGCTTAGCAAATCAATGCTTTCAATGTATTTCTTTTCTAAGGCGCTTATTGCCATATCTTTTCTGTACTGATCAATAAATTCATTATAAACCGATCTATACAAGTAATTTTTAATCGAAACATTGGGATTCAAATGCTCACGTTGCTGCCACATTCTAACAATAACATTCTGAACGATATCCTCCGATTTAAAATTATCCCGAGCCAGATTTGTGGCATAATCGCACAGCTTATCGTAATACAGCTCTACCAAAAAAGTGTAAGCTTTTGTGTCTCCCCTTTTGAGGTGTTTGATAATTTTTTTAGGATTTGAAAATTTACTTTTCAACAGATTGAATGTAGTATTGAATGGAACAAATTTAATTTTTTTTTTTGATTCTATGGTGGTACTTCATTTTAGCTTCGTTATAAAGGCATACGAGAAATGAAAGATATGAATTCGGAGATTGAAAAATCTATTATAAAATTCTTAACAAAGGAAGCCAATTTAGAAGAACTTCGCGCATTGGAACTGTGGATTAGCAATCCAAAAAACGAAGCCTTGTTCTTAGAATACATAAAGGCAAATGCATTCGCAAATAGGGCTTTTAAGGTCTACGATAAAGATCAGGCAAAAAGAGTCATAACATTTCGTATAAAACAAAAGCGAGGTAAAACCAAAGGTTATGGTCTTATCAAATACGCCGCTGCCATACTGATTGGTTTTGTATGTGTCAGTTATTTTTTTAAAGACCACTGGTTTAACTCCCCAGCTGAATCTACCCCCTCAACGGTTAACACAAAAACCTCTATTGTACCAGGCACCGACAAGGCAACACTAACTTTAGATGACGGCTCTGTTGTCGCTTTAGAAAAGGGTGCAACCCTACAAACCCAAAATGCCAGCAGCAATGGAGAACAGATTGTTTATACACCTAAAGAAGATAAAGAAAAACCGAAAGATATTGCATATAATTATTTGACGATTCCCAGAGGTGGTCAATATCATGTCGTGTTATCTGATGGTACTGAAGTTTGGTTGAACTCAGAATCTAAGCTTAAATACCCTGTTGAATTTATTGAAGACAGCCCCCGTGAAGTAGAACTGGTTTATGGAGAAGCCTATTTTGATGTCTCGCACAGCTCAAAACATAATGGAGCCAAATTTAAGGTCATAAATCATGGACAAGACATTGAGGTATTAGGAACCGAATTCAACATAAAGGCCTATCATGATGAAACAAATATCTATACAACCTTAGTTGAAGGTAGCGTGGCTATAAACTTTAAGGCCCAAAGAAAAACTTTAAAACCAGATCAGCAATCCAACGTAAATCCTCAAAGTGATACTATTGACATTTATGCTGTCGATGCTAACGCCGAAGTGTCATGGCGCTATGGCTTATTTACCTTCAAAGGAAAGTCTCTAAAGAAAATCATGAAAGTATTGTCCAGATGGTACGATGTCGATGTGGTTTTTATGGATAAAAGTATGGAATCCATCAAGTTCAGAGGTGTTCTTAGCAAGAGCCAAAGTATCGAAGAAATTCTATCAATAATAAAATCTAACAGTATAAATAATTACAAAATACAAGGAAAAACCGTTATACTGGAATAAACCAAAACCTAAGATTTAGAAACTTAAAACCTTGCAAAAAACTAAACAATAACTAACTAAAAAACAACTGCCTATGACAAAATAATTTCTACAAAACAAAGAGGATAAAGTTTAACCCGTCAAAGTTTATAACTCTATCCCCTAAAAGTATTATTACCAATTAATTAAAAAAGTTTAATCAACTAATAATTAACAAATTTATGAAAATCATATTAACTAATGGTCGTTTTCTATTAAGAAAAGGACTTTTAAAAATAGTTATGAAAACTCTCATTTTCTTATTATGTACAACTATTTTTGCTTTATCACCAAATAATATTGTATCTCAAAACTCCAAAATTAGGATTGATGCAGATAAAATATTGACTGTAGACGAAGTCTTTGACCTTATCATGGCTCAAACGGACTATAAATTCTTTTACGAAGAAGGGATTTTTAACGATTTCCCGAAAGTCCAATTAAAAAAAGGAGTCATAAGAACAAATAAACTATTAAGTCAAAGTTTGTCATTGGGAGATCTTGATGTTACTTTAACGTCCAGCAATGCCATTCTTATAAAGGAAAAACCCAAACCAGATGATCAACAAAACATTACGGTAACAGGGACAGTAACCAATGAAGCCGGTGAACCCTTAATTGGCGCCAACATTATCGAAAAGAACACCAATAATGGAGCACAAACCGATTTTGACGGTAAGTTTGCTTTAAAAGTGTCCAATTCAGATGCTATACTTGTGATTTCCTATTTGGGTTTTACCTCGCAAGAGGTTCCTGTTGAAAATCAAACCACGTTTAATATTACGTTAAAAGAAGATGCTTCGGAACTAAACGAAGTGATCGTTGTGGGTTATACAACGCAGAGGCGAACGACGGTAACCGGAGCTGTTGCAGACATTAACATGGATGCTGAAATCGGGAAACGTCCAATCGCCAATATTTCACAGATGCTACAGGGTAATGTGGCTAATTTGAATGTTTCAACCAATAATAGTGGTGGTGAACCGGGAGCGACATCCAATATAAATATTAGAGGGCTTGGAACCCTAACCGGCAATGGCGGGCAACCATATATCCTTTTAGATGGGTTACCCATAACACCTTCACAAATGAATAGTATCAACCCATACGATATCGAGAATGTCTCTGTTTTAAAAGATGCTGCTTCGGCTGCTATTTATGGGTCTCGAGGCGCTTATGGGGTGATCTTAATAACAACCAAGCAGGGAAAAAAAGGACGCATCAAAGTAGATTATTCAAATAATTTCGCTTTTGCTACACCTACAGTACTACCCAAAATAGCAAATAGCTTAGAGTGGGCCACGGCATACAATGATGCCGCCGCCAACCAGGGATCTGCACCGGTTTTTAACGATCAAACGCTACAGAATATTAGAGACTACGCTGCAGGTGCCAGAACAGACGATACTGAACCTAATGATACAGGTACCGCCTGGAGATATTATACCGACGGATATGCCAATTACGACTGGTATGATGTTATTTTTAAAAACTATACTCCCAGACAGCAACACAAATTAAGTGTAAGTGGAGGTTTGGACAAAACAACCTTTTACCTATCCGGAAATTTCTTCGAGCAGTTAGGTAACATTGAATTCGCAGACGACAAATACAATCGTTACAACTTTACATTAAATTTAAAAACGGAAGCCACAGATTGGTTACGTTTTAATGTTTCGACAAAATACTCAAGAGAGAAAAAACATTTCCCAAGCGGTGGTTTTGGTGGATATGACAAGAATATCATCTATCATCAAATCTCCAGAATGTGGCCAATGAACCCATTATACGCTCCTGATGGATCGATCTTAAATTATGATATTCTACGTATTCAAAAGTCCGGTGTTCAAAATGATTATACTAAAAATCTTATTTTACAAGGAGGGATCGAAATTGAACCCATCAAAAATTGGATCACCAGAATATCATATAACTATAATACCAATTCGTTTAATAACGACCGTTTAGAATTAAGAAACCTCGTTTCAAACCCGGACGGAACAACAAGAAACGTGGGGAACAATCCCGATGAAATAAGTCGTTATTTTTCAGAAGGTCAAACGCAGCTCTTTAATATTACCAGTAATTATAAAATGAGCTTCAATAATCATAACATTGATGTTTTGATTGGTGCCGAACAACGACAGACGGAAAGCGTAGGCCTCTATGGTAGAAAGAGAGAACTTATTACCGAAAACGTTCCTACCATTAGTACGGCAGTGGGAGACTTATTTACCGACGATGATTTAAGTCATTATTCAACCCGCGGGTTCTTTACAAGTATTAGCTATAACTTTGATGAGAAATACCTTATTGAAGGGAAAGTAAGAATCGATGAAAGTTCATACTTTAAACCGGGCAATAGAAAAGGGATCTTTCCTGGTGTTTCTTTGGGTTACATCATCTCAAAAGAGAATTTTTGGGAGCCCTTAAAGAGCACGGTCAATTCATTCAAACTTAGAGGATCCTGGGGGCAACTGGGAAATCACGATCCTTCATTAGCGAATAGATTTGTTGAATTAATGGGAACCGGACTCAGCTCTTGGTTACTTAACGGCATTAGACCTAATATCGTAACAGCACCAGGTCTGATTAGTCCGAATTTAACCTGGGAAACCTCAACGACTTACAATTTAGGTTTTGACGCCGGGTTATTCAACAATCAAATAGAAATGTCCTTTGAATGGTACAATAGAACAACAAGCGATATGATTGGTCCGGTACAATCGCTACCGGCTGCTTTAGGGACATCTGCTCCTATTGAAAACAATGCCGAATTGGAAACAAAAGGTTGGGAATTAAACCTTAAGCATCGTGGTTCTATTGGTAAATTAGATTATCATTTAGGAATTAACATTGGAGACAACCAATCAACAGTTACAAAATACACCAACCCAACGGGTACACTAAACGATTGGTTTGCCGGAAGTAAAACCGGAAATATCTGGGGGTTTGAGACTGTTGGTTTATTCCAATCTGATGATGCCGCCGCCAATGCTCCGGACCAAACCAGATACTGGTCTACATGGGGTGCCGGTGATGTCCAATATGCAGATCTTGATGGCAATGACAGAATTAGTCCTGAAGATTTCACTCTTGACAATCATGGTGATTATAAAATATTAGGAAATTCAACACCACGATATAATTACGGTGTTAATTTAGGGCTTAGCTATAAAGGCTTTGATCTCTCTGTTTTAGTACAGGGGATAGGAAAACGGGATTTTATGTTTAGCCGAACTACAAACTTATTCTGGGGCTTTAGAGGTAGCATGTGGCAAAATACTATCACAAAAGCATCCTTAGATTATTGGTCGCCAGAAAACACTGGTGCCTATTTCCCTAAACCATATATGGGATCGCAACACTTTAAAAATACACGCACACAATCGCGTTATTTACAAGATGCTTCGTATACCAGACTTAAAAACATTCAATTAACCTATACATTCCCTAGTGAAATAACTTCAAAAATAGGCTTATCGAATGCACAAATCTATGTGAGTGGAGATAATTTATTAACGTTTACCAAACTCAATGAGAATTTTGACCCCGAAACGTTAGGTGGAGGGTTTGGAAGTGGTAAAATATACCCGTTACAAAAAGTTTTGTCTTTTGGTGTTAATTTAGGATTATAAAAAAAAAGATTATGAAAATATTTAAATATTTAACCGTTATTATATGCTTCACAGCTTTGATAAGTTGCAGTGAAGAATATTTGGACCGACCCGATTTGGACAATATTACAACCGATAGTTTTTGGAAAACGGCCAACGACCTAAATCTGTATATCACACAATACTATACGGCATTCCCCGGATGGTCTCCGGGCGCGTGGAATGGTGGTATCTATTGGTCTGATTCGAACTCCGATAACATGTCACATTTCAATATTAACAACCGCTTGCATGGGAACAATACGATTGACTCAGGTAACGGTAGTTGGAATTTTGGAAACATCAGAACTGTTAACATTTTTCTAAGCAAATACCAAGAGGTCGTAGATCAAGGCGTTGAATTCGATGCCATTTCACAATATGTAGGTGAAGGCTTTTTCTTCAGAGCCTATTTTTACTTTAATTTAGTTAGAAACTATGGCGATGTACCATGGGTGTCTGAACCCATTTTTCCGGATTCTGAAGCATTATACGATCCAAGAACACCTAGAAATCTTGTGGTTGATAATATTTTAGCAGATTTAGATAAAGCCATTGAATACATGCCTTCCGGTCAACAAAACAATGGAAACCGTCTATGCAAAGAAATTGCAGAGCTCTTTAAGGCCAGAGTTGCTTTATATGAAGGTACCTGGGAAAAATATCACGCGGGAACGGCTTTTGCTCCCAGCGCCTCAGACCCTAATAAATACCTTCAAATTGCGACCAATAGCGCTCAGAATTTAATCAATAACCCAGGAGGGTTTGGCATATTTAGTTCCGGTGATATCTGGGAAGATTATCGCGTTTTATTCAATCAGGTAAGTTACGCCAGCAATAACGAGGTTATGCTATGGAGAGCTTTCGACGTAAGCTTAGGTTTGGCTCATAACGGGCAGCGTTATCTCCCTAGAATTGGTGGAGGACGAGGGCTATCAAAACACCTGATAGATCAGTACCTTTGTACCGACGGTAGCCCTACTGCTACCAGTGGATTATATCAAGGCGATCAAGGTTTAGATAATGTTTCAGCAAACCGCGATCCAAGATTAAGTCAGACCGTATTTTTACCCGGACACCCTATGCGTCTTGAAAACGGTGTTATTGAAGAAGCTTTTGAACAAGCACCTCTAACGGCTAATGGAGAAGAAAAATGTCCTACAGGATATATGATCTATAAAGGTTCTAATCCGGATCCTAATCAATATTTTAGTGGCGGTGTAGGCACCACATCATCTCCTGTTTTTAGATTTTCTGAAGCCTTATTAATTCTGGCGGAAGCCAAGGCCGAATTAGGAACAATAACTCAGGTAGATGTAGACAACACCATAAATAAACTTCGTGATCGTGTAGGTATGCCACATTTAAATGTTGGAGGTATCGCTAACGATCCGAATTGGGCCTTTCCTACTTTAAGCCCTATCATTAACGAAATACGTAGAGAACGCCAGGTTGAATTTGCTGCAGAAGGCTACCGTTTTGATGATATTATGCGATGGGCAGCAGCAGACGAATTGATTGCCGGAAAACGTGTTAAAGGTATCTATTTCCAACAATCAGATTTCCCGGATGCGGTTATCGGTACGGATGTGATTTTAGATGATGATGGTTATGTGGATCCGCTTCAGGGTCAGGCCCCTTCAGGTTTCGGATTCAATGTGAATAGGGACTACCTTTTAGCAGTTCCGCAACAGGAGCTAACCCTAAACCCCAGTTTAAACCAAAATCCGGGCTGGGAATAAAATAATAGTGTTTTTTTGAGTTAGTCTATTATATAAAGGGCTGTCTAAATAGTTTGACAGCCCTTTTCTAATTTAGTAAAGTTTCAGATGTGTTTTTTTTAAGAACTCCAAAGTTGAACAGAATACACACTAGACTAAAAACTGAAACAGATCGGGTTTATCATTCAAATAATCACCGTAAAAGTTATGCTGTTTCATTTTAGTAATAAGAGGTTCTAAATCTGAAACCGATTTTAATTGAACACCTACTACCGCAGATCCATTTTCTCGATTCGTTTTTTTTGCATATTGAAAATATGTGATGTCGTCGTTTTCACCCAAAATATCAACCACAAACTCTTTTAATGCTCCGGCTCGTTGCGGGAATTTGACAATAAAATAATGCTTTAAATTGGCATATAATAAGGCGCGTTCTTTAATTTCAGAGGTCCTTGTAATATCATTATTACTACCACTTACCACACAAACGACCTGCTTGCCTTTAATGTCTTCAGCATAAAAATCTAAGGCTGATATACTTAATGCCCCTGCGGGTTCAACCACTATAGCGTCTTTATTGTAAAGCTCTAGAATAGTCTCACAGACCTTACCTTCTGGAACTATAACCGTGGCATCAAGATTTTCTTTGCATATCGGAAATGTAATATCGCCAACACGCTTTACGGCCGCACCATCAATAAATTTCTCTATATGCTCGAGTTCTGTATTCTTATTGTTTTGAATTGAAACCGTCATTGAAGGCGCTCCTTCCGGTTCAACCCCAATAATTTTGGTATGAGGAGATAATTGCTTAAACACTGTGGATAATCCAGCAGCTAATCCACCCCCGCCAACAGGAATAAAAACATAATCTATAGGAGATTCAGACTGTGCTATAATTTCTAAACCTACGGTCGCCTGCCCTTCAATCACTTTTTCATCATCAAAAGGATGAATAAATGTTTTACTCAATTTTTCACAATCCGTAATGGCCAAATGGTAGGCATCGTCGAAGGTATCCCCCTCCAAAACAATAGTCACATAATCCCCACCAAACATCTTGACCTGTTCCACCTTTTGATTGGGTGTTGGTGCAGGCATAAAAATAGTTCCCTTTATTTCTAATAATTTACACGACAAGGCAACACCTTGCGCATGATTTCCCGCACTGGCACAAACGACACCATTTTCAGCTTCTGCTTTAGTTAGTGAGCTAATTTTATTGTAAGCACCTCGAATCTTATAGGACCGAACCTGTTGCAAATCTTCTCGCTTAAAAAGTATGTTGGCCTGATATGTATTTGAATACCTTACATTAAGACTTAAAGGCGTAACTGCCGATACGTTTTTAATCGTATCGGCAGCTGCTTTAATAGTTTTAATGCTAGGGAAATATGTTGTTTTCTCCTTTTTCATTAATCAAATTTCAAAAGATCTACAAGGTATCTATAAAATACCTACAAGGTTTCTAAAACCTTGCAGGAAGTAGAGGTTTCACATTAAATGATAGGCTTCATCGCCGTCATAGAAGCTCTTAAAAACTCACCTACTTTTTCAACAGGGTGGTTTCTTAAAGCTGCATTAACAACAATTAGCTTAGCATTATCGACACCATCCCCATTATCCTTTGCATATGGCTTTCCGATGACATCAGTGTCAATAGTCTTCATGAAATCTGCTAATAAAGGTTTACAGGCATAATCAAATAAGTAACATCCGTATTCTGCGGTATCAGAGATCACACTGTTCATTTCATATAATTTCTTTCTTGCAATAGTGTTTGCTATAAGTGGTGTTTCATGCAGGGATTCGTAGTATGCCGACGCATCAATAATTCCCGAATCTGTCATAGCTTCGAAAGCAAGCTCTACACCTGCTCTAACCATAGCCACCATTAAAACACCATTGTCGTAAAACTCTTGCTCAGATATTTCAACATCTCCGGCAGGTGTTTTTTCAAATGCAGTTTCGGCCGTAGCAGCGCGCCACCCTAATAGGTCTTTATCGTCGTTAGCCCAATCTGCCATCATACCGGCAGAAAAACGACCTTCTATAATATCATCCATATGTTTTTGGAATAACGGACGCATGATATCTTTAAGTTCTTCAGATAATTCGAAGGCTTTAATTTTAGCAACATTAGAAAGACGATCCATCATATTCGTAATACCCCCATATTTAAGCCCTTCTGTGATGGTTTCCCATCCGTATTGAATCAGTTTAGAAGCATATCCGGCATCAATACCTTTTTCAACCATCTTATCAAAACAAAGGATAGATCCAGTTTGTAACAAGCCACATAAAATGGTTTGCTCACCCATTAAATCACTCTTAACTTCAGCGATAAAAGACGATGCTAAAACACCCGCTCTATCACCTCCGGTGGCAACAGCATATGCTTTTGCTTGTGCCCAACCCTTACCTTCCGGGTCATTTTCGTCATGTACAGCAATCAAGGTTGGTACACCAAACCCTCTTTTATATTCTTCTCTTACTTCTGTACCCGGGCATTTTGGTGCCACCATAATAACCGTAAGATCTTTACGAATCTGCATTCCTTCTTCAACAATATTAAAACCGTGGGAATACGATAACGTCGCCCCCTTTTTCATTAAAGGCATAACCGCATTTACAGCACTTGTATGTTGCTTATCCGGTGTTAAATTCAATACCAGATCTGCTGTTGGAATTAACTCCTGATACGTACCAACAGTAAACCCGTTTTCAGTAGCATTAACATAAGATTTACGTTTTTCCGCAATAGCGGCATCTCTTAAAGCATAAGAGATATCTAAACCAGAATCTCTCATATTTAGCCCCTGATTTAAACCTTGAGCGCCACATCCTACAATGACTACTTTTTTACCTTTTAAAGCATTTACACCATCTTCGAACTCTGAAGAATCCATAAATCTACACTTTGCTAATTGATTTAATTTGTCTCTTAACGATAGGGTGTTAAAATAATTTCCCATTTTAATTTAATTGTTATTATTGGTTATTGAATGCTAAAAGCATTTCTGTTACTTTCATTGGTTCTTTGGTCACTGATATTCTTCCGGAACGTACAAATTGCATGATTCCGAAAGTATTTAAATCTCTTCGCAACGCCTCTATTTCGTTACGCCTGCCTGACTTTTCTAATACAAAGAATTCCTTATTTACAGTAACGATTCTTGCATTGCTTTCTTTAATAATATTTTGAATTTGAGGCTCATCAAAAAGTAGATCCGACTTGATTTTAAACATCCCCGATTCTTGAAAAATAGTTTCTTCATCGGTATGATAATAAGCACGAATAACTTCTATTTGTTTTTCAAACTGTCCGATAATTTTTTTAGCCTGAGGTTCGGTAATATTAACAACAATAACAAATCGGTTTACACCTTCAATTTCAGACTGCGATGTTGTTAAACTCTCTATATTTATATGTCTGCGCTGAAAAATGGCAGATATGCGATTTAACAGACCGATGTTATTTTCGGTATATATTGAAATCGTGAATGTTTTTATGTCTTCGTTCATTTCTATAAAGATATTAGAGAAAAGATGACAGAGAAAAGACAGTCAAGCTGTTTAATGATACAATTTATTTTCTCGTCATTCATCTTTATTCTTAGTTCTATGTTCTTTTTTCTATTTTATTAACTTAAACGGATGTCTGAAACGGATGCTCCTGAAGGGATCATTGGAAAGACATTATCTTCTTTTTCCACACAAACCTCAAGGAAATACGACTCTTTTGAAGCAATCATTTCTTTAACAGCATCGGCTAATTCTTCTCTTTTGGTTACGCGCCTTGCTTCTATATAGTAACCCTTGGCAATGGTCACAAAATCCGGGTTTGTCATTTCTGTTGAGGCATAACGTTTATCGAAAAACAGCTGTTGCCATTGACGTACCATACCTAAAAACTCATTGTTCAACACAACGATCTTTACGGGTATTTTTTGCTGAAATATAGTTCCCAGTTCCTGGATATTCATTTGATAACCGCCATCGCCGATTATAGCAACCACTTCGCGCTCCGGTGCAGCCATTTTAGCACCCATAGCCGCCGGAAGTGCAAATCCCATGGTACCCAATCCTCCAGAAGTAATGTTACTTTTTGTTTTATTAAATTCTGAATAACGACAAGCGATCATTTGGTGCTGACCAACATCTGAAACAATAGCAGCATTCCCCTCACTTCGTTTATTTATTTCATTTAAAACCTCACCCATCGTTAATCCTTCTTTGGTTGGGTGAATATCATTTTGTATAACTTTTTCAAACTCTTCAGCATACAAATCCTTAAATTCCTGAAGCCATGCATCATGAGAATTTTCGTTTAAAAGCGGTAATAACTGCGTTAAACTTGCTTTGGCATCGCCTAAAACAGCGACATCTGCATGTACATTTTTATTAACCTCAGCCGGATCAATCTCAAAATGTATCACCTGGGCTTGCTTGGCATAGGTACTTAAATCGCCGGTTACACGATCATCAAAACGCATGCCTATGGCAATGAGCACATCGCATTCATTGGTTAGTTTATTTGGTGCATAGTTACCGTGCATTCCCACCATACCAATATTTAAAGGATGTGATGTTGGAATTGCCGAAGCACCCAAAATGGTCCACGCCGAAGGAATACCGGATTTCTCAATAACTGCTTTTAATTGTTCTTCAGCTTCACTTAAAATAACACCTTGTCCCCAAACGATCATCGGTTTTTTGGCAGAGTTAATTAATTCAGCTGCCGCCTTAACAGTTTCCAAATTGGTTTTAGGAACAGGAATATAACTTCTTACCCCAGTACATTTTTCATATTTAAAATCAAGCTCTCCAAACTGTGCATCTTTAGTAATATCGATCAGTACAGGTCCGGGACGACCACTTTTGGCAATATAGAACGCTTTAGCCATAACCTCAGGAATTTCTGAAGCTTTAGTGACTTGATGGTTCCATTTAGTCACTGGTGTTGAAATACCTATGATGTCTGTTTCCTGAAACGCATCCGTACCTAATAAATGAGAAGGTACCTGCCCGGTTATACATACCATTGGTGTAGAATCAATCTGAGCATCTGCAATACCCGTAATTAAGTTGGTTGCTCCGGGTCCCGATGTCGCCATGGCAACCCCAACTCTACCTGAAATTCTGGCAAAGCCCTGAGCGGCGTGCGCTGCTCCTTGCTCATGACGTGTTAATACATGGTGTATTTTTCCTTGATATTTATACAATTCATCATAGACCGGCATGATAGCCCCTCCCGGATATCCGTAAAGGATGTCAACACCTTCTTCTATTAAACACCTTACGATCGCTTCACTTCCACAAATGCGCTCTGTAGTGCCTATTGAAGCATTCTTTGTTTCCAATGTTTGTGTTTCTTTCATATTCACAATTTATTTAGATTTCCGCCTTCGCGGAAATGAAAAAACCTTTATTTTAGAATTCATCAGTAACACAACCTTTAGAGGCCGATGACACCGATCTTGCATATTTATAAAGGACACCCCGCTCAAATTTTAATGGCGGTGCTTCCCAATTCTGTCTTCGTTGTTGTAATTCTTCTTCTGAAACTTCTAAGGCAATGGTGTTCGTTTCAGCATCAATAGTGATTAAATCACCATCTTCAACCAAGGCGATGTTTCCGCCTTCTTGAGCTTCCGGAGTTATATGTCCTACAACAAAACCATGCGTTCCCCCTGAAAAACGTCCGTCTGTAATAAGCGCCACATCTTTACCTAATCCGGCGCCCATTATTGCAGCGGTAGGCTTCAGCATTTCGGGCATTCCCGGTCCGCCTTTAGGACCTTCATATCGAATCACCACGACATCTCCGGCTTCAACCAAACCATCACGAATACCATCATTAGCGGCATATTCGCCATCAAACACCTTCGCTTTGCCTACAAAACTCAAGCCTTCTTTTCCTGTAATTTTGGCCACACTACCTTCTCTGGCCAAATTGCCATATAACATGCGTAGATGTCCTGTAGCTTTTATCGGGTCCTCTAAAGGCTTTATGACATCTTGTCCTTCGGCTAGATCGTCAACTTCCAATAAATTCTCGGCTAATGTTTTTCCGGTAACCGTTAAACAATCTCCATGTAACAGCCCTTTCTTTAATAAATATTTTAGTACGGCCGGCACACCCCCTACGGCATGAACATCTTCCATCAGGTATTTTCCGCTAGGTTTTAAATCGGCCAAAAACGGTGTATTATCACTAATATCCTGAAAATCTTTAAGCGTAAAATCTATTTGTGCGGCTCTGGAAATGGCTAAAAAGTGTAATACAGCATTGGTAGATCCGCCTAAAATAGTGACTACGCGAACCGCATTTTCTAAAGATTTGCGAGTTATAATATCTGAGGGTTTAATATCTTTCTCTAACAACAATCGCATAGCCTCTCCCGCTCTGATAGATTCTTCCTTTTTGGCTTCACTGTTTGCAGGATTCGAAGAGTTAAATGGTAAGGCCATTCCTAAGGTTTCAATAGCTGAAGACATGGTATTTGCGGTATACATACCACCACAAGCTCCCTGACCGGGAATAGACTTTCTGATTACGCTTTTATATTCAGATTCTTCCATGGTTCCGGCAACCTTACTTCCCCAGGCCTCAAAAGAAGAGACAATATCCAATTTTTTTCCGGCATGACATCCTGAATCCGTGGTCCCTCCATAAACTAAAATCGAAGGTCTGTTTAAACGAATCATAGCCATCAACGCTCCCGGCATATTTTTATCGCAACCAACTACAGTAATTAAGCCGTCGTAGCTCATACCTTGTACCACCGTTTCCATAGAATCTGCAATAATATCTCTTGATGGCAACGAGTAACGCATCCCCGGTGTTCCCATAGAAATACCGTCGCTAACACCAATCGTATTAAATATCAAGCCAACCAGATCTTCATTCTTAGTTCCTTCTTTAGCTAACTTCGCCAAATCGTTTAGGTGCATGTTACACGGGTTACCTTCGTAACCTGTACTTGCAATACCGACTAAAGGCTTAAAAAAGTCTTCATCGGAAAAACCAATAGCATATAACATTGCTTGTGCTGCCGGCTGTGTTTCATCCTGTGTTACGGTTTTACTGTATTTGTTAAGTTCTTTCATTTCTATTACAGATATTTTTACTTTTCTTATCGATTGATATATTTTTATAAAGAATTTAAGCTTTTGATTGAAAACTTTGTATTCCTTCAAAAATGTGTACGAAAATAAATTATTACATTTTAAATACGTTTTTTACCCTAATTTAACGGTTAAACTCATTGGCTTTAAAAACACCTTAAAGACCTCGTAATCAATAAATTAAATTTAATTTTTTATGATGTTCAAAAGCCTTAAAATATTCCATAAAAAAAGCCTTCCGTTTAAGGAAGGCTTTTAAATCTATTTTAATTTTTATATAGCGCTTCCTATCGTTGTGAAATAATCACAATGACAATAATAGAAACGATATTTAAAATTTGTTTTTTCATCTTTACAGTGCAAATGTTGAAAATTAAATTTGAATAACCAATTTCTTTCTTAAAAAAAATAAAAATGAACCGCAATTCCTTTTATTTTTTTACTTTTGCCCTCGTAAATAATAAGAGGAAAGATTTGACTGATTGCAACCTCGGGAAAAAATGCTAAAGGCAGTGTAAACTCCCTTCGACGTTATCGTCAAATCTTAAAATTAAATATAATTATATGGCATATTTATTTACTTCGGAAAGTGTTTCTGAAGGACATCCGGATAAGGTAGCAGATCAAATAAGCGATGCGTTGATCGATCATTTTTTAGCTTTTGATAAAGACTCAAAAGTGGCTTGTGAAACCCTTGTCACAACGGGTCAGGTCGTTTTGGCCGGCGAGGTGAAATCGAACACCTATTTAGATGTACAGAAAATAGCGCGCGATACCATTAACAAAATAGGGTATACGAAAGGCGAATATATGTTTGACGGGAATTCCTGCGGGGTACTGTCTGCGATTCATGAACAATCCGACGATATTAATCGTGGGGTTGACAGAGACAGCAAAGAGCAACAAGGTGCCGGCGATCAAGGCATGATGTTTGGATATGCGACCCGCGAAACTGAAAACTTTATGCCCTTGGCTTTAGATCTCTCGCATAGAATCTTAAAAGAACTTGCCGATCTGCGTCGGGAACACAAAGACATTTCTTATTTAAGACCCGATTCCAAAAGTCAGGTGACTATTGAATATAACGATAATAATGTCCCTCAACGTATTGATGCTATTGTTGTATCGACACAACATGATGATTTTGATGAAGATGAAGCCATGCTTGCTAAAATTAGGGAAGACATCGTTTCGATTTTAATCCCACGTGTTGTAGCCAAATTACCGGAAGCGACACAAGCTCTGTTTAACGATGATATTACTTACCATATAAACCCCACCGGAAAGTTTGTAATTGGTGGCCCTCATGGGGATACCGGACTTACAGGACGTAAAATTATTGTAGATACCTATGGCGGAAAAGGTGCTCATGGTGGTGGAGCTTTTTCAGGAAAAGACCCGAGTAAAGTGGATCGAAGTGCTGCTTATGCCACCAGACATATTGCGAAAAATTTGGTCGCTGCAGGTGTAGCCGATGAAATTTTAGTGCAAGTGAGTTACGCTATTGGTGTGGTTGAGCCTATGGGCATTTTCGTTGATACTTACGGTACTTGTCCATTTAATATGACCGATGGTGAAATTGCCGAAAAGGTCTCAAAATTATTTGATATGCGTCCGGCAGCGATCGAAGACCGATTAAAATTACGTTCTCCCATGTATAGTGAAACTGCTGCTTATGGACATATGGGAAGAAGCCATAGGACGGTTACAAAAACATTCTCGCAACCCAACGGCGATACTAAAACTATGGATGTTGAACTGTTTACCTGGGAAAAACTGGATTATGTTGACCGGGTAAAGGAAGCCTTCGGGTTGTAACATTTATAAATAAAAAGAATTACTTAAAAGCCTTATCGATCGTATTGATGAGGCTTTTTGCATTTTCATCATATAAATCCTAGTAAAAGTGTGGACTTAGTTTTAAATTGCTTTCCAATATTCAATATGCTGTTTAAAATAGGAAGGCATGACATTAAAGGAGAACCAATATCCGGAAATCAATCACATTCACAGTTTTATAAAAAAGTATGATGTTGTTATTAATATCATAAATTCAGATAAGCCACAAAACGGCCTTACCCCTCTAACGCTAAAGTTAAAAAATCTCGAACATGTTATTTATATGATGGACGAATACGACGACCTCCGCTTTAACAATCCGCTTTTAAATTTTGTATTGGTATTTCGAGAACTAGAACTTATCGCGGATTCAACGGATTATTTAAACTGGTGCAAGCAACAAAGTATTGATGCCCATAATGATGTTCTAAGCGCATATTATGCAGATCTGGCCAGCGCACTTCCCGATATTGCTAAATGTTTTCCCGATTATAATATCACTTCTTTCGTTTCAGATTTAGATTTTCAGTTAAATGCCGGAGTTATTCAAACTTTAAGAACATAACGATTATTATCTTCAGCTTTAGCTAATTAATTGAAGTTTATGAATGACTCTTGACAGGCTCCTTAGAATAAGCTCAAAAGGAATATTTCAAAGTTTTTTCATCATCAGGGTAGGAATTTTTAAAGCTCAACTGTTTTATAAGCAGAGGGCTGCTTAAAAGCAGTCAGCAACCCAAATCTTAACCTACAAATATTTGTGATTATGAAGAAAAAACTACTTTTTACGCTATGTTTAGTCGGTATTATGGTGTCTTGTAACAAAGACCGATTACCCGGCGATGGCGAACAGAATGAGGACACACCATCCAATTTCCATGAAAACTTCGGCCCCCAAATTACACGAAGCTTCATTGGAAATATTATTGACACCAACAACAATCCTATTGAGAATGCCACGATTTCCATCGGTAGTACAGAAGTACAAACCGATGCTCAAGGTGTTTTTATGATTGATGACGCTCAGGTCAACGAACGTTTCGCCTATATAAAGGCTGAAAAATCAGGTTACATTCATGGGTCGCGTTCGGTGATGCCTACCTCAGGAATTAACAAAGTAACCATTATGCTTTTAAAAGAAAGCGTTGCCGGTTCGACATCCAGTGGCACGGCAAAAACCATTGCGATAGCCAATGGTGCTTCGGTGAGTCTGGAAGGGGACTATATTAAAGAAGATGGCACGGCCTATTCCGGTGATCTGGATGTTATTTTGCACCATCTTGATCCTACCGACGCTAACGTGAATTTACAAATGCCAGGCATGCTATATGCTGAAAATGAAAACAATGAAGAACGTATGCTTCAAACTTTAGGCATGCTCGCTGTCGAACTCAGAGGCACTTCAGGCGAAGACCTCAATCTGGCTGAAGGCAGTTCTGCTGAAATTAAAATCCCGGTAGATCCCAGCATATTAGCCATGGCTCCGAGTACCATCCCCTTATGGTATTTCGATGAAGACAAAGGCTATTGGATCGAAGAAGGTCAGGCCACATTGATCGGCAGCAACTATATAGGTACTGTAACACACTTTTCTTTCTGGAATTGCGATATTCCTGCTGAAGCTATTAACCTATGTGTGACCGTGATTAACGAAGATGAAACGGCTTTTGCGAATACCAAAGTGACCATTACCAGCAGTACTTACGGAACGCGCTCAGGCTACACCAATGAATTGGGTGAAGTTTGCGGATTGGTACCAAGCGGTGAAACCTTAGAAGTTAATGTTTATGACTTTGATATTTGTGGATCGAATGTGATCTATACCGCTGCTATAGGACCTTATGCTTCAGATGATGCTTTAACAGTTACCATTACCGAATCATCCGATATTATCCAGGAAACCGTATCCGGAACCTTTGCCGATTGTGATGAAAATCTTATTACTAATGGGTATGTGGTGATTACTTATGGCGATCAGAAATTCTATGACACGGTTACGGATGGGGTATTTGAAATTAATATGTTACGTTGTTCGGCCAGTGATAGTTTCTCTATTGAAGCCATAGATTATGATAATTTACAAACTTCGGGTGCTATAAATTACACTTTTAATACACCGCAAACCCGTTTGGGAACATTGCTATCCTGTAACACCATAACAGAATTTATTCAGTATAATATTGATGGTGATGACGGTGAGCATGTGTTAATAGCCACTGATATTCGTGCCCTTTTTGGGGATACCGACAATTCGAATTCCGGTAGTGGTAACGGCTTAACGATTTCCGGACAGGGTAAAGCCGGTACAAATGACTGTTTCTACCTCTTTGGAGAACTCAATGATGCTCCACATACCGGCACCTACGACCACTTGGATTGGGAAACGGAAAATGATACGGGGATCAATATTGGTGAATGTATTGGTGTTTCAGAAAACAACAATAATATCACCTATAACGTCACTGCATTTGGTGCTGTTGGTGAATACATCGATATTAACTTTAGCGGTGATTACGAAGATTATAATGGGAATCCACATACGATAACGGGGATCATCCATGTACTAAGAGATTAACTTCATATCCATATTTAGTACTTAAAAAGGCTGCTCGTTTGAGTGGTCTTTTTATTTATAGCTTATGGGCATCACAACATTCGAGCTAATACAGGCTCTTATATGGTCTATAACCCTATCTGTAGAGATTAATTCCCGACTGTTATAATGCCCAGAAGGGGCACATTTAAAAAAGGTGTCAAATTCTTTTTTGAACAAAGACCCTCTCCCTGTCTTATAGACCCGATCCAAATACATAATTTCCAGAACCTGAAACCCCGTTCTACAATGGGCTTTAACGGCATCGGTTAAACTTGATTTATCCAGTAATATTATTAATGAGGCTATAATAATGAAATGTGACTGTAATAGACTTTGAGGTGAATTGGGGGTTTTGATCTTTTTGGGCATGATATAAAGGTTATCATTTCTAAGTTATAAAACAATGACAAAAATGTCATTTTTGAAAAAATTTTAATATGAGTGAAGTTAGCTGGATCATATAATTGTACGACAATTCTTTATTTGTTTTGAAATAAACTTATTATATTGGGTATCTATAATTGAAATAAACATACTGGTGTGTTTATTTAATCGTTAGGTGCAATTTGAAATGACCAAGAAAAAAAAGAAGAAAAAACAAGTTATAGACAACCCAGAGTCTAACAAAAAGGAGAAAAAATCAAATCTTCCTCTTGTATTATCTATTCTTGCTATTCTAATTAGTTTAGGTCAGCTAATTTTCACTGTTCCAGTTGTATTAAAATATTTCGATAAAGTTGAATTAAAAGCGGTTGAATTTGATATTGAAAAACCGATTGATGATGACTATGTCAGAACTTCCTTTATGATAATTAACACTGGAGACAATACTGCTGAAAATGTTGAATTGCATTTAAGAGTTTTAAAAAATGACAAGATTTTATTTGTACCAGAAGTCTTTAATCTCACTAAAGATGATACAAAAGGCGGAATCGCAAGAAATCTGATTTTTAAATGTGAAGAATTAGTTCCTGGAGAAAAAGTCCGATTCTTTGTTCACTCTGATTTTAGTGAATATTTAAAAACAAATTCAATTGACACTCTTTATTTTAATAAACCGGTTACTAGACCTGAATTAAGTTATGGTCCATATATTACAGTTTTAAAGCATTCTTTAGGTAAAGTTCTGTTGGAAAGACCAACAAATTTAACTCTGAATGAATTAAAATAAAGAATCGCATTTAACATAGTATAAAATATAAAATCATCAATAAAAAAGGAAAAATTCAATACGCTCTATTACTAATTCTATTGTTAAGTATAATAGCATTTTATTATATTCAGAACAAAGAAGACCCTACCTTAGAGCAACCGACTAGAATTGAAGTTGTCGAGCAAATCAAGCACTATGAAATTCTTGTTTCTGGAGGTTTCAATATGGATGCAAATTTAAGCTACGCAGTTCCACAATTAAAATTCAATCTAACGGACTCTTTACTTAATTTACAAATTGGGTCTGAAAAAATAATTCAATTATCTGCACATGATACAATGATTTCATCATTGGTGAAATTGACAAAATTGTTAAATCACAACTTGAATTCAAAGAATAGTGAACCTTATCAATTTTACAATCCTTATTTAAGAGAATCAGAGTCTATTGATTTAATAAAAACCACAAAAGAAAAAACTGAAAGAAAACGAATTTCTGGACATCGATTTATAAATGAAAAAGACTTAAACTATTTGGAGTTAGATAGCATGGATTTAAAGATGTCTTACTTATTGCATAATTATTTGATTTCAGTAGCTAAGAAAGAATGGAGAGAGACAATTTCAAATAGCAGCTTAAGGGAAGAATTTTCTTTAAGTAAAGCTTTAAAGAATCCTGACAGTGTATACAAACTTAATCTAAGACGGAAAAGAATGAGTTCAATTCCGCCTGAAATAGGAAAATTGAAAAATCTAGAGGTTCTGATAATTTCTGGCTCAACAATAAAATCTCTTCCAGATGAAATTGAGGAATGTAAGAATCTGAAATCAATAATTGCGAACTCTAGTAAATTAGAAGAAATTCCTGCAACTTTAGGGAATTTAAAGAAATTAAGAACTTTAAAAATTGGTCATTGCAACATAAAGTCCATACCAAAAGAAATTGGTAATATAGAAAGTCTATGGCATTTATCTATTGGAGATAATAGTATTAAATATGTACCAAAGGAATTATCTAAACTCAAAAATTTGACTTGGCTAGATATAAGTGACAATCCAATAGAAGAATTTCCTGAATGCATTTTAGAAATGGAAAATCTAGAAAGGTTCTGGCTCTATGGAACTAACATAAAAGAAATTCCTTTTGAATTTAAGAGATTAAAATATTTAGACCATGTTAGATTAAATAAGACAAAAGTTTTAAATATAGATTCATTAGCTTCAGTAATGCCGGAAGTAATGTTTTTAAATAAAAATTAAAAAACTGCACCTAACAATGTGTCCTATGAAAAGCACTAGCCTAGTTCTTCAAAGTTAATATTTATTTTTTTAATTATCTCATATTGATGTTTTTGAGATGTTGAAATGTTGGTAATTCCGAAGGATTATCAATAATTCAACACTATATAACTTGCTCGGCATCCTATTTGTGATCCACGCCTTTGGCGTGGTCACCAGCATCTGTATGATTATAAGTTATAATAACCCCGTCACTTGCTATAAATATGTGATACTAATAAATTAGTTCCTAGCTTGATTATATAATTGTACGACAATTCTTTATTTGTTTTGAAATAAACTTGTTATCTTGGGTATCTATAATAGAAATAAACATACTGGTGTGTTTATTTAATTGTTCTCGGCAATACGATATAATACGGCTAAAATGTACTTAAATAATCAATAATGAATACTCCTCAAAAGTATAATGCATTTATTAGCTATTCCAGAAAGGATGAAATAGTTGCAAAACGATTAGAGAAACATCTGGAGCAATACAAAATTCCTGAAGCCTTTCAATTATTAAATCAAAAAAGATTCTCCATCTTCAGAGATATCCATGATATTGAATTAGGAGAATTGTCTGAAAAGCTCAGAGATGGACTCAATCAGTCAGATTTTTTAATCTTGTTGTGTTCTCCAAGTTCCTTTAAATCCAACTATGTAGGAGAAGAAATCAAATACTTTGGAGAAAGAAAAGGAAAAGAGAAGATAATACCTGTTTTGGTGGGTGGAAGACCTAACCATGAAATCAAAGAGGATGATCCTATTCAAGACCCTGCATTCAACAAAGAATTGTTTCATTTTTTTAAAGAACCTTTGGCTGCTGATATTAGAAATTTCAACGGGGAAGGATACTTCAAGAGGCAAGCCAGGATCAGAGAAGCTCGATTCCAGATTATTTCCCGCTTATTATACACTACTAAAACCAATGAGCTGGTAGGTAGATATATTTTGTCAAAAAGAATTAGAACGGGAGTATTGGGATTGGTCCTTTTATTTTTATTGGCTTTTTTAGGTTGGAGATATTATGATAATATTCCAAAAGCAGGAATATCTTTTACCCCTGAATCCTCCAATTCTGAAGAAAAGACCAGAACGACTACTAACCTTAAGACTCTAAATCAAGAATTTAAAGATCAATTACCCAAAAAGTCAAACAAAAAAAATTTACTGATTGCCACCTGGAATATTAGGGACTTTGATCAAGGGACAATTAAAGGAACAAGTGGAAAACGCAGTGAGGAATCATTGGCTTACATTGCCGAGCTAATTTCACATTTTGATATCGTAGCAGTTCAGGAAGTTAAAGAAGATCTTCGCCCATTAGAAAAAGTCATGAGTTATCTGGGAAAACATTGGGATAAAAAATTTACCGGAATCTCGGAAGGAAGTAGTGGGAATAAGGAAAGACTTGGATTTATTTTTGACAAAAGGAAAATCCAACTTGGAGATATGACTGACGAAATTGTATTGAGTGAAGGTATAAGAATAGATGATACCAGAACCGCACAAATATCAAGAACTCCATATCTGGTAGAATTTATTTTTAATGGATCTAAGATCCATTTTTGCAACGTTCATATTCACTATGGAGCGTCAATTGGGCCAAAGTTACAAAGAAGATTGGATGAAATAAAAACGACTGCTAAAGTTTTAAAAAGGAGAATAGATAAAAGCAGTTCCGTAAGTCATATGGTATTGCTTGGAGATATGAATGTCGTGTCCCCAGATCATCAAACAATGAAACTTATTGAGGAAAATGGGTTTTTCGTTCCTGATACTTCTATAAATGAACCTACTAATATGTCTCGGAATAAATATTATGATCAGATTGTATTTGCAACCAGAAAGGACAGCTTTGACATCAACATTTTGTCCGGAGGAAGTTTAGACTTTTACGAATATGTATATCGGGAGGAGGATCAGGCAATTTATGAATCCATTTTTAGTGGATTCTACCGAAAAGATAGAGAACCCAAAACAGACCAAGAAAAATCGAGGTATTATAGAAGGTGGAAAAGCGGACAGATGTCAGACCACCTCATAAAATGGATTGAATTAGGTTTATAGAGAGTTGATGTAGAGTTTTCAATTCATTTTATCTTGAAAATTAAATTTATAGAGAGAAAATACTACCGAGAACATAAGCTAAAATGTCAATAGCCTCCATTCGTCGGCCACTGCATTTAGCCAAAGCGTTGGCAAACATTTATTAGAACATCGAATAGAGAATGAATAAAAGAAATAGAATAATAAATTGGATTGGAGTTTCTCTGTCATTACCACAGAATAAACAATCCGAAATGTTTTACTTCGATAAATCACAAAATCTATTCTTTTCTATACATATTGTCGACTATTTTATGTTGAACGAAAACTTGGAGATTGACGAATCCGCAACCAGTTCTTATAATAAAAAGACTGAAAACGAAATTGTCTCTTGGATTAAACGAATTGAACGAGAAGATAAACTAATAATAAGCGTTCCTCAAAAAGGTCAGACTGATGAAACTCTAAAAAGAATTGAAGCTGAAAAATTTCTTGATGGCTTATCAATTGATATTGACAAAACTAAAATATGGGAAGTTGAAGAGAAGATTTCGGTTAACATTGACTTGACTAAAGAACGAACGAATAGTGGGAATAAAAAATGGTGGGAAATTTGGAAGTAAAACGATTTGCCAACAACGGGTATGAAAAACACTAGCCAATCCCGATAGCTATCGGGATTCTATTCGATTTGTATTTGCTAAATTAGGTGCTTAAAATACGTAACTAATCTTAAACAGGTTACGGCCAATTTTAAAAAAATGAAAACCAAACAATATATACATACTCTATTTCTATTCATTTTTTTGTTTAATGTTCTTAATGGTTGTCGTGGTAATAATCGGCATTCAAAATTATCTCAAACTTCTCACGAATCTTTTTTATCACCCAAACTACTTAATAGCGAAAGAATTAGACTAAAATTCGGAAGCTATCATGTTAAAGTTCTTAATCAAAACAATAAACTAAGAATATCCAATTTATATAGTTCACATGATGGAAATAACATTACACGAACCCTTGCTATTGTAAAGTTTACCGAGTCTATAGATAGTACTTTTATAAAAGAGCATTTAAAAATTTTAAGTGGTCAATCTATAGGAGCGGTTTTTAAAAAGAATCAATGGAAAATTGAAAAGAAAAGCCTTTATTTTGGCGAGATTTTGCCTCAAACTGATTTTACAGAAACCTATAAACTAATGGGGTATATTGAGCCTTCCAAATTGGCCATTTACATTTATGGATTTAATATAATTAAAGACAATAATAGCCATCAATACGCCATAATTTCGGAGATTTATCACCCTGAATACCTTACTTTTAATAATCTAAAAAAGCTTAATCCGGATGCCGATAAGCACTTAGAAAAAACCCGTTTTATTCAACTATTAAAACTAGCAGAAAGCAAGATGAAAATGAATTATAATGAACTGCAAACTGGATACGACAGAGTATCCCATGAAAAGCACTAGCCAATCCCGATAGCTATCGGGACTTCAAAATTAATATTTTATTTTTTTACTTAAACCACTTTTTTTCGTTTTGATATAACTTGCTCGGCATCCTATTTGTGATCCACGCCTTTGGCGTGGTCACCAGCATCTGTATGATTATAAGTTATAATAACCTGGTCACTTGCTATAAATATGTGATACTAATAAATTAGTTCCTAGCTTGATTATATAATTGTACGACAATTCTTTATTTGTTTTGAAATAAACTTATTATATTGGGTATCTATAATAGAAATAAACATGCTGGTGTGTTTATACGTTTGTTAGCAAAAATTAGAAAAAACATCGATGAAGAAATTAACATTATTAATTATTCTAATCATATTTGGTCAAGAATTATATTCTCAAAAACTATTGACGTCGTGGAGTCAACAAGATATTGAGAATTACACAAGAGAAATGTATGATAACGCACAGAAGCTAACGACGACTGAACTACTTACTAAAAACATAAATGATGATAGTTGGAGTTCAGTTTTTTTGACTTTAAATGCATCAGTAAATAATTATAAAGAAAACAAAGAGTATTTAATTGAACTTGCAAAACAAATTACGCACGTCGAAGAAACTCAACTTAAAGGGACAAGTCGCCTAATCATTTGGGATAGAATAATCACCGGCGATATTATTTTTGAGGGAAAAGGTCTTGTTATATCTAATGATTTATACAAACTTGGCGGTAGAGCAAATCAACTGCTGCAAAACTTAACAAATAAGAATTTTGGATATGTAAGTATAAACTCAACAGAAGAAGAACTAAATAAACTTCAACAAAGTTGGCTAAATTACTTATCTGGCAAAGTTGTTCAAGAATTTAATCCAATTGAATATCCAAATGCGAAAATACCGGAAGTCAGCAGTCTAAATGCGGTTCAAGCCTTAATAATCTCATTGCAAGACAATCCGAAAAAAGATGTAATAACTAAAAGTTGCTTAAAGAATGTTTACAAGCTGGACGAAATGCCTAAAGAAAAAGGCTCGTCAGCAAGTTATTGCAATCCTGACACATATACTTACGGATATTTAGGTATGTTGTTCGGAGATAACAAAATTGACGAAAAGAAAGATGCTAAATGGTGGCTGAATTACTGGAATGAAAATCACGAAAAATTAAAGTGGAATAATGATTTAGGTGTTTATGAAGTTGAAAAATAACTTTTGCTAACAACGTGTCCTATGAAAAGCACTAGCCTAGTTCTTCAAAGTTAATATTTATTTTTTTAATTATCTCATATTGATGTTTTTGAGATGTTGAAATGTTGGTAATTCCGAAGGATTATCAATAATTCAACACTATATAACTTGCTCGGCATCCTATTTGTGATCCACGCCTTTGGCGTGGTCACCAGCATCTGTATGATTATAAGTTATAATAACCCCGTCACTTGCTATAAATATGTGATACTAATAAATTAGTTCCTAGCTTGATTATATAATTGTACGACAATTCTTTATTTGTTTTGAAATAAACTTATTATATTGGGTATCTATAATTGAAATAAATGCGCTGGTGTGTTTATTTAATTGTTGTGTGTAATTAAAAAATGAAGAAAGCTTCCTTACATATATTGATTTTATTGTTCATCTGTTTTTCTTGTAACGACAGAGAATTGGGAAACGACTACTACTTTCTTCCAAAGTACGAATCAATTGACGTTGGATATCCCAACAGTGAAGCAATTGTTTACAAGTCGAATCAAGAATATGTCTATAGTGATATTAAAATTCAAGGTGACGTTTTAGAGGTTAATTTTAATTCAAAATATATTATTGCCAAAAGAAACCCATTAATAAATCGAGACGAAAATTTAGGTCTTATTGAATATTACATTATTGAAAAGAAAAGAGACAAAATCTTTGGACCACTGACTGAAGAAAGTTTTGATAAAAAAACTGTTGAATTAAAAATAAACCTTGAATTTGAATAAAAAAACTACACACAACAAAGTGCAAAAATAATTGCTTGGTTCCTGCCTACTCGGAAAATCCTGCGGATTTTCCTCTGGTTCGTTCCATTTTTTGTTAAGTTAGCTGCTTAATCACGCAACTATCCTTATACAAAACGTTGTAGCACATTTGAGGAACAATGAAACCTGAATTAAAATATATCGAATTAAAAAGCGGATTTGGAGATACTGGACCGGCGTGGATTGGAATGGCGGAATTCTCAAAATCTGGCCGAACTGTGTATTTTAATGGAAAAGCTCTTAAAAATTCAAATGCACAAGGAATTGCTGGAAATTACTACGATATAGAAAACGGAGACGAATATTGGATTTCTGGAATAAAGAAAAACGGAACCGACCGACATTGGGCTGGTGGTGGAAAAGTAATGATTGACAGAAAGGTAGTTGACCTATATTTGAGTCTGGTTGATTTTAACGTTTTGGATAAAAAACGATTTGAACTAGTTGATATTTTACCAACTGATAAGCAAAGCTTTGCGGAATTGGAAAATGAGAAATTAAACTAAAAACTGTATTGAAAAAGAATACTAATATCGTTTTAGGCTTAATTCAAATGGTATTATCTGTTTACTGGATATATCGAATGATATCGCTTTATTATAAATATCATTATACTGACATTCTTTTTGCTTTTATGTATCCGAATTGGGTTCTATTCTCTAATGTTTTATTAAGTATTATAAACTTATATTTTGGAGTAAAATTAATGAACGGGAAAGTATCGAATAAACGTAGTTATTTGACAATGTTTATTTTAATAATCATTGGAGGATTGATTAATATTCTGAGCGTAGCATAAAATAAAAACGTGCTACAATAACCGTATAAAATTAATTGCTAATGCAAGCCTACTTACGAAAATCATCGAGGATTTTCTATTCGGTTTGTATTTACTAATTTAGTTGATGAAACACGCAACGAAATCATACGCAAACGCGTTGTGGTGCATTTGATAAAAATGAAAACAAGACAAATAGCGATAATGATTTTTACTGTCTCAGTAACCTTTTCGTGTAGAAAATATATTGACAAAGAAACTACTGAACACAAATATTTTGACCGACCAATATCTGACACAACTTCGACTGATAAACTGAAAGCAGTAACAGACGAAAAATATTTGCAATACGGAGTAAGAATTGCTTTTGTTAATGAGAATAATGATACCATAATTCCATTCGGAAAATATGCCTATTACGGAACTGACACATTGGAATTTTATGCGAATGTTATTGAGCATCCAAATGACAGTACTTATGGAAGACAAATTGCTATCGACAGAAATCAAAATGTTTTGTTTGACATTGTAATGTTCGACAATGGACCAGAACCTTTTAATGAAGGATTAACAAGAATTCTACGAAATGGTAAAATGGGATATGCTAACAAATTTGGACAAATAGTTATTCCTTGTAAATATGATTACGCAAAATGGTTTGAAAACGGAAAAGCCGAAGTAACTTATAACGCGAAAGAATATTTGGATTTGGACGAACATAAAAGAGTTGAAAGTGACGAATGGTTCGAAATTGATAAAAAAGGGAAAAAATTAAAATAAAAACGACACCACAACAATGTATAACCGTAATTATGGCGGATTCGACTATGTCCGAATCCACTCGGAATTACTAAAGACCGTGCTAAACCGGAAATAAACGCTAATTTTACCCTCAACTGACGGCTATAAGACCGTTGTAACCAATTTCAGAAATGACCCTAAACAATCACATATTTTCGTTTTTATTGATTTTGACAATGACAAATTTGTTTGGTCAGTCCGAAATTGCTACAATTAGTTTTGAAACAAAATACTTGGAAAATCAGCAAACAGAATTCACTATAAATGGACAGGCTATCTTACCCAGTAATGAAAGACGCATCATAAAAATTTATAAAACAGATTTTGACACATTAACATGTTCATATAATGGTAAACAAATTGGTACGAGTGTTTTAAAGTTCAAAAAAAATACAGAATATATAATTACAATTAATCCTTGTAGTTTCTATGATGTTAGACCTGCAGACAAGCCTTTAAAAGGAGTTGTTAGATACAATTATATCTCTTCAAAAAATGATAGCATAAATGCTATTTTGGACTTTTATTCGGAAAAATTTATTTCTGATAAAAAGACAAATTATTATAGTTATATTCCTTCAGCAATGTGTTTTTATGGAAAAAAGAAAATAGCACTAGCGGACTCAAAAATGGAAAAGGAATTAAGCTCGATTTATTATCATTTCTTGCATGGGGAGAAATTGACTTTCGTCTATGACATAGACAGTAAAAAACAAAGCCTCATTTTGGATGGATATATTAATGAAGAAGAAACTCATCCAATAATGGAAACGATTAATTAAAAACTGGTTACAACACCAGTAATCGTTGCACAAAGCAATAAAAAATACAGAATACAACTCAAAAGCACCATTTTAAGGGGCTTTTATTTTTTATAAACCTTCTTTCGTGCTAAATATTGAAGACCGCCTATGACCTTATTTGAAATGATATAAAGCCTCACTGTTGCGCAATCATATCCCATTCCAAATTAAAAACCAACAGCCAACAACTACTTCAAGAAACTAGAATAGATTTTGTGTTTTACAACTCATACCGCAACCTAAAAGTAACAAACCGTGGCTGAATAAAATACTCACTAGCACTCACCGAAAACGCTCCACTGGAACTTTGGTTTTGCGACTGCGTATTTAATAAGTTAGAGGCTTTAATTTCGTATTCCCATTTGCTGTCCTTGTTCTTTCTGTAAGATAGTGACGCATCCCAAAATTCAAAATCGTTTAGAGTACCATCTTCATCAGAAAAATTATTATAAGAATAATCCGTTCTAAAGGTGAGTGATTTAAAAAGTAACACATCAAATTCTATGGAGGGTGCTTTGGTAAAAAACTTGGTTCTGCTGGCCCCCTGGTCACTATCTTGTATCGCGTATCGGTAACCGATCTCAAAATTAGGTGCATTTCTAAAATTAGAACTTAGCTCTGCCCGATACGAATGGTTATAATTCTCATTAATAGACGGTCTGTTATTAATAAGCTGGTTAAATTTGTTATAACTGAAATTCGCATTCAGTGACGTTTTTAGCTTCCCAAAGGTGCGTTGAAAGCGACCATTAGCACTCAGCGATTCATCGGCGAAATTCGAGTTGAACGGTGAGCTCACGCGCACAACACTTCCCGGAACAAACTGCGAAGCACTTCGAATTCTATCCACCGTTTTGCTATAATTGATATTCGCGAATACGTTGGTATAGTTAAACATATTAAAACTAAAATAAGAGAGCCTGACGTTATGCGCCAGGGCACTTTCCAACTCCTGATTTCCGGCAAATACCGCATTATAGTTATTGAGCACCAAGCCTCTCGCCAATTGATTTACATCAGTAAATTGCGTCTGCATCCCATAATTTAAAACGAGCTGCTCGCTCTTTTTTAGCTGCATACGCATATTAAAATCCGGTAAGAGCCTAAAGAAGTTATCTGTATAATTCACACCAAACTGACTGTTTTTGGCACTATAAGCATGGGTTGTAAATCCGGGTGTAAACGTAAAGATCCCTGATTTTAACCGGTAATGAAACCCTAAATATACATCGTTAAAGGTATAACCGATATCGTTGGTATCTAATCCGTCATTAATGGTTGGTGTGGCATCAAATTCACTACCATTATCTAAAAACTGGAAAATATTCGAATTAAAATCCTGCTTACTGTAAATGGTTCCCAGGGTTAAATTAATGTTGCTTTTGGCGTTCAGGACATTCCAATAATCCACTTTCGCATCCAACTGGTTTGACTTTACGCGCTTTTCCTGAGCGATATTATAACCCACCTGTAAATTGTCCAATCCGAGCGCATCAGCAGTCGCGGTATAGTTCGCTTTATTTTCCAGAATGGCGTTATAAAAAGGATCTTCATCCTGCAATAAATGCTGTGCTTCAAAAGCAAAAATATTTTTGTCGTTAAGAGTATAATAATACTTGAGATCCTGATTGATACTAAAAGGTTTAGAATTCTCAAATTGATCGGTATTTCCAATAACTGAAGACAGAAACTCCCGATCCTGAGATTCCTTGGAGGTTTTTACCAACACATCATAATCCAGTTGGTTGTCCATATTAGGCTTGTATTTTGTACTGAATTTAAACATGGCCAGATCGCTCTTTTGCTCCGTAAGGCTTTCGGTATCTTCATCAGGAATGCCTAAGTCCGGATCGGTATAAATCACCGAATTGTTTTGTTGGATGGTGGTACGATTGCTTGAAAAAATAGAAAACCCGCTAATATCCAAGGTCTTTTTTGGAGAGTAGCTAAAGTTTGCCGCTCCGAATTTGGTATTAATATCCTTGGCCCGATTATTTTGAAGTGATAAAAACCCAAGGCCGCTACTGCCTAAATTAATATTGGTACCACTTTGACTACTCGGACTGCGAAAGCCTCCTGAAAAGTTAAAATAATCACGTCGTGTAAAGGCAATTTCACCCACATTATTGAGATCTCCAATCACATTAATACTATACTCGGGACTGTAATAAAACAGTTTCGGCTGTGCCAGGTATAGCGTTGCTGCATCAGAATCGCCAATTCCGGCAGTGACATTACCAAACCAAAAATTCTTCTTTCCTTCTTTAAGCTTAATATTAATGGCGATATTATCCTGGTTATTGGTAACGCTTCGTAATTGTCCGACCTCGGCGAAGTTTTTAAGTACCTCAACTTTATCAACGGCATTGGCGGGAATATTCTCCACGGCCAGCTTAGAATCGCCGTCAAAAAAGTCTTTACCTTCCACCATGACCTTATTCACCGTTTTTCCTTCAACTTCTATCTGACCATCATCATTAACTTCTACACCAGGGAGTTTTTTGAGTACATCACCCAATTTTCTTTCGGTACCCGATTTAAAAGAATCTGCATTATAAACTATGGTATCGCCTTTAACCGTAACCGGCATTTCGTAGACCAGTTCAATTTCATCAAGGCTATTATCAACTTTTAAAGTAAAATCTTTGTTGATGTCTTTATCGGTGGTAGAAATTGGTGTCGCCAAGGTTTTCATCCCAATATAACTCACCTGAATGCTATAGTTGGCATTCTTTTCTAAAGATAATTTAAAACGTCCGTCACTATTGGTAATACCGTAAGAGTCTAAAGCTTTGGTTTCCTGATTTATGGCAACGACATTGGCCAGTTCTAGTGGTGTACCTATACTGTCTTTAACGATACCTTCTAATTTAATTTGAGAAAAAGTGATGTTGATGGTACAAAACAGCAGTACACAAAGGATGTTCTTCATAGTTTTAATTATTGGTCATAGCTTTAGACAGTCCCCGCAGCCTTAACGACCAATACGATTGTATCTAAACTCTTTCATTTTATCTATTATAATGGTATTATATTCTTTTTTGGTGACCACCTTACCTCGGCTTGGTGCTTTAATTTTTACAGTTTCTTTTGGGTTCATTACAATCTTCGAACATAGCATGGTTGTATTCCCTACGCTAACTTCCAATATCAATCCCGGAAGTCCCCAATATTCTCCGGGGCCCTGATTGATAGGGATCATTGGTGTGTACCAGGCTTCTACCGCTATCATTTCCGGTTCCTTTTCATCAGACGCTTCCTCATTTCGTATTTTATCCCAGGAGAAGTTCCACCATTCCACCTCATCAGCAGGCACCGAAACGGTCGCCTTAAAGCAGGCATATTGCCCTATTTGCTTAGACTCTGAGCCCATTTCCCATTTTAAAGCCTTTAATTCATCCGTCACCAAAAATTGTTTTCCGTAAAATTCCTGATCTTGTAAGAACGTATTTGTTTTTATGTTTTTGTATTGTATCCCCGCAGTAAAATTCTTTCCCCAGGAATCTGTAGCTCCGGAAATCGCATCTAACTTTTCATCCTCCTTATACACAGACTCTTCTTTATTAAAGGTTAATATATAGGTCTTTTCTAACCTGTTTTTTAATCTTGCCGCAATCTCTTTCTTCTGTGCCTCGCTGAATCTTGCGCCCCAATTTCCCAAATTCATGGGTGTTTTCGATTGGTAATAGGCTTTCCCCTGAAAGTCCTGAGCTATTGAAAAACTTGAGATGAACAGACTTAAACTAAAGCTGACACATAGCTTGATCATTATTATTCTAGTAATTTCCATGTTGAAGTTATTTTAAGTTTTGTCTAACAAAAATACTAAAATAATTAGACAAAAATGTATAATCCTCACATATAATCACCTACCCTCTTCGATTTCCTCTTCCCGGGCCTCCCCCTCTTCTAAAGTTCTCACGCATTTCTTCGGTCTTCTTTTTAACAATAGCATTATATTCTTCTTTCGTGACTTCCTTGCCTTTTGAGGGTGCTTTGATCTTTGTTTTTTCATCCGGATTCAGTACGATTTTTGAACATAGAATCGTTGTTCGTCCCGAGTTTATTTCTAATATCAACCCCGGTAAACCCCAGTATTCTCCGGGACCTTGATTCACCGGAATCTGCATGGTATACCAGGCCACAATCTCTATCTCCTTTGGTTTCTCTTCTTCATTTTTTACGTCCTTACCGGCGCTGGAGTCCTGCGATTTATTATTATTCCTATTGGGAGGCCTTCTGAACCTGGTAAAATCAAAATCTGTAGAAACCTTCGTTGCAGTAGCCTTAAAACACATATATTGTCCGATCTGCTTGGTTTCACTACCCATAACCCATTGCAATTGTGGCAAGGAATCCTTAATTAAAAACTGTTTTCCAAAAAACTCCTGATCTTGCAGGAACTCCTGTGTTTTAACATTTTTATATTGATCGCCGCCGGTGAAACTGGACATCATTCCTCGAAACCGACCACCGTCCTGCCCGGGAGCTTCTAATGTTTCTTCTTCTTTATAAATAGATTCTGTTTTATTAAAGCTTAGAATATATGTTTTTTCCAACATGCTTTTCATACGCTGAGCAATCATTTTTTTGCGTTCTTCGCTCATCTGCCCGCCTCCAAAATTGCTCATATCCATCGTCGTTTTCGATTGATAATAGGCTTTGCCTTGAAAGTCTTGTTGTGCATAAGACAGAAAAGATAAAAGACTTAAAAAACAAAGAAATAGCGGCTTAATCGTATTGGTTTTCATCGGTTTGTGTTTTAGGTTTAGGTACTAAAGCTACTGCTTAAATCCTAAATTAGACCTAAAGCCTCCGGTATGGTTTAATGCTGAAATGTTAAAGTCTTCCTAAAACTAGCCGCCAATTCTAATTTCAATACGTTCGCTGTTCCCATCTCTGTCATGTTCGTATCTCTCGGCTTCTTCCTGCATTCTTTTGTCAACAATAGCTTCAAATTTTTCCTGAGTAACAACCATCCCTTTTTCGGGTTCTTTAATGCTAACTTTATCCTCGGGGTTCAATACGACTTTACTACATACTATGGTCTGCTGTCCATCGTTCACCTCAAGGATTAAACCAGGTAGACCATGATATCTTCCCGGACCATTATTAACAGGAATCTGAGGGGTGTACCATGCGGTAATGGTAATCGTTCTCATCTTTGGTTCTTCATCGGCATTGGCATCTAAATCTTTATCACCGTTAACACTTATACCACTTTCAACAACTTCAATCTCTCGTGTCAGGGTTGCCTTGTAACAGGTGTAATTCCCAATGTTCTTTGTTTCGCTCTCCAATTTCCAATCTAAAGTGCTTAAACTGTCTTTAACTAAAAACTTTTTTCCGAAGACTTCATTTTGAGAGGCAAATCTATTTTCCTTTATATTTTTATATAAAATATCAGAGCCTTCGGTACTCACAAAGACCATTTGTACACCAGCCGGTTGTGGTGCCCCAAGTTGTTCATCCTCTTTATATAATGAGGCTTCTCTGGTAAAGGTTAAAATGTATGTTTTCTCAAATTGCTTTTTAAGCATGTCCATCATCCGCTCATGCATGGCGGTTTTCACCTGGGTACTGTCTAACTTAATGTCCAACTTTCTATGGGTTTTATACGTGGCTACCCCTTGGAAATCTTGAGCTGCTAATCCGTTGATGAATAGGAAAGCAAAAAACATTATAATCGTCTGTTTCATATGAATATATTTATTGATTTTTAATTGTCATATGTAGCATTCAAATAATAATTATCGTTAATGATTAATTATATAGTTATGAATGTTTCATCTTTTAATTGATTTAAATATTAACACCACAAAAATGAAATTCCTTTTGAACTATTATAGTTAATGACTGTTAACTAGTGTTAAGCGATTGGTTTTATATGGTTTTAACATTTACTTTTGAATTATGAATGACTTAAGATACAGATGGATTCTTTACATAATTGTATTTGTAGTACTGGGTACCATTGGAGTTCAAGCCTATTGGAACTACAAAAACTACCTGTTGAATAAGCAACAATTGATTAATGACGTACAACTTAGTTTAGATACAGCCGTAGAAGCTTATTTTGCAAATCTGGCGAAAACAGAAACCATTGCTTTTGCTTTTGAAGCTGAATCTGTAGATCACATCTTGACCGAAAGAGGTAAAATAGATAGTCTTGTAAAAGGCCTTAAAATATTTACGGGGGCATCACATCATTTAGACACATTGGATATTGAGTTACTAAAAAGTATCCCGTTTTTTAAAAACCTGAAAAAAGACACCATCATTGAGCATGAATTTTTTGATGATGAAACCAAGGAGCGTTATTCGAATAAAATTGTTTTAAAAAGACACTTCGATTCTACTCATGTTAATGTTCCGACAGACATTTTCAAAAATCTTACTTCAAAGGTTCTGATTTCTATGACGAGTGATTCTTTGAAGTTAGATAAGATCAATAATCTTGTTAAAAAGGAATTAAGCACTAAGGCCCTAGATATTGATTACAAACTGGCCTATAAAAACGAACGGAATGGTGAACAAGAAATGTTTAGTAATCCTATTGAAAATGCATCTCTAGCGGTGACCTCCAAATCGGCCTTCCTGCCTAGAAACAGTATTCTGAAAATTTATTTTTCCAACGATACCAAGATCATTTTAAAGCGTATGCTTTCAAGTCTTTTAATTTCTACTTTACTGGTATTAGCAGTGATTAGTTGCTTATTTTACCTTTTAAAAATCATCAAACAACAAAAGCAACTCGCCGAGGTTAAGAACGATCTAATAAGCAATATTACACATGAATTTAAAACACCGATAGCGACGATTGGGGCAGCTATAGAAAGCATTAAAAGTTTTAATGTTATTGATAATAAAGAAAAAACCAAAAGTTATTTAGATATGTCGAGCAATCAACTATCTAAACTTCATGTGATGGTCGAAAAACTTTTAGAGACAGCCACCTTAGACAGTGAGAATCTGGATTTGAACAAGGAAGAAACCAATATAACCGATCTTATTACGATTTTAGTGAATAAGCATCAAATGCAAACCGAGACTAAAGCGATAAGATTTGTTTCATTTGAAGACTCAATAATCGCTAAAGTTGATGTTTTTCATTTTGAAAATACCATCAACAATATCCTTGATAATGCCGTAAAATATGGTGGTGAACGCATTACGGTCAAGTGTTCTCAAAACTCATTTTCATTTACCGTTTCTATTTCTGATAACGGAAACGTGCTAACAAACTCCAATAAAGACAAAATATTCGAGAAATTTTATCGCGTTCCGAAAGGCAACACCCACGACATTAAAGGTTTTGGAATCGGGCTGTATTATGCCAAAAAAATTGCAGAAAAGCATGGAGGCACCATGCATTTAGATCTAAGTAACACACAAACAACCTTTAAAATAACTTTGCCGAATGCCTAAGTCCACAACCATACTTTTAGCTGAAGATGAACCTGCATTAGGGCAGATCATCAAAGAAAGTTTAGAAACCCGAAATTTTAATGTTTTATTGTGCGACAATGGCGAAAAAGCCTTCGAGGTTTACAAGAACGACCATCCCGAATTATTAGTACTGGACGTGATGATGCCCAAAAAAGATGGCTTTACTTTAGCCAAGGATATCAGAAGTATTGATGAGACCATTCCTATTATATTTTTAACGGCCAAATCGCAAACCCAAGACGTGGTTGAAGGATTCACCATTGGCGGAAACGATTATCTCAAAAAACCATTTAGCATTGAAGAGCTTATTGTTCGCATTAATAGTTTGCTGAACAGAACGAGGGTTCAGAAAACTTCAGAAATCTTAACCATAGGGAGCTTCGCTTTCAATTTTCCAAAGCAAACCCTTCAATATAAAGATGAAGCCAGGATACAGTTAACGCATCGCGAAGCACATTTATTATTTCATCTCATTAAAAACAAAAATGCGGTTTTAGACAGATCTTTAATTTTAAATAAGCTTTGGGGTAACGACGATTTCTTTAGCGCGCGTAGTATGGATGTCTTTATTACGAAACTACGAAAGAAACTAAGCAAAGACGATAGTATCCAAATTATCAATGTACGTGGATTTGGTTATAAGTTAATTTGCTGAAAGTGGTTTGATTTTTGTATTTTTCATGCTGCAATGAAATCTCTTTTTTATTTAGTTCTCATTTTATCAACCTCAGTGACTTCTCAAGAAGTAATACAAATCTCTTTGGTTAACAGCACCCCATTAAAAGCAGATACATTTATTAGTAGAACAAACTTTGAATCTACTTTTTATATTAAAAACAATGTTTTTATTAAAAGCTCAAAGGATGACAACATAACACCTATCGAATATAACAATTTTCAATTAGGACAGATCACTTCGGCCAACACCTTTAACACCTTAAAGATAAACCTGTTCTACAAACATTTTAATACGGCCATAATACTAGATAACAGGCTGGCGGAAATATATAAAATAGACTTCAACACACTACAACCCTACAAAAACGTTTCTAACATCTCGACCGGATACGACAATACACTTTGGGTTTTTAACCAAGATACCCAGCAACTGGAATTATACGACTATAAAACGAATGTTACCCGAGCCCAAACCCTTCCTGTGAAGAGCAACGTTTTAGATTTAAAAAGCAACTATAATTATTGTTGGCTCCTTACTAAGGACTATGTATATGTTTACAATTACTTTGGGAGTCTTTTAAAAAAAATGAAGAATGATGGTTACACAGCTTTAGCCGAAGATAATGGGAATGTTTTTTTTAAAAAGAATAACTCCTTATTCTTTTTAAAAAAAAACACAAGTCATATTATTCCTATAGAGCTGCCAAATTTGTTAATAAAACAGTTTTTTGTAACCAATGAAAGCTTGTATATTTACGACCTTGAATTACTTCGAGAATACCAAATAAAAACAAACTAGATTATGCATATTGCTGTTGCAGGAAATATTGGTGCCGGAAAAACAACGCTCACAAAATTACTAGCAAAACATTATAAATGGGAAGCTCAACTTGAAGATGTTGTAGACAATCCCTACTTAGATGATTTTTACAATCAAATGGAACGTTGGAGTTTTAATTTGCAGGTTTACTTTTTGAATAGCCGTTTTCGTCAGGTATTACAAATTCGTGAAAGTGGTAAAGACATCATTCAAGACAGAACGATCTATGAAGACGCTCATATTTTTGCCCCCAATTTACATGCTATGGGTTTAATGACCAATCGAGATTACGAGAACTATAAGTCGCTTTTCGATTTAATGGAATCTTTAGTTCAAGGCCCGGATGTATTAATTTATTTGAGAAGTACCATCCCCAATTTGGTTTCACAAATTCATAAACGGGGTCGTGATTACGAAAACTCTATCAGCATTGATTATTTAAGCCGATTGAATGAACGCTATGAAGCCTGGATTCACGGTTATAAAAAAGGCAAGCTGCTCATTATAGATGTCGATAATCTTAATTTTGTCGATAACCCTGAAGATTTAGGAAGTGTTATCAATACCATTGATGCCGAAATTAACGGCCTCTTTTAAGCTTACAATTGTCCCTTTAAATAATCGTCTCAACTACTTTCCAGGGGTTCATTTACCATACATCTGTAATTAGATATACTTTTTCTCGTCCAAAGGTTGTAACTTTAGTAACCTAAAAACTAGCTAAGTGACAACCTGCAAGCTGTATTTTTATTTATTATAGAAATAGCCTTGCTATATTAATTCAAAAAAATACGCTTTTGTCGTATGAAGTAACTCTTAAGAAATTAACATACTTCTTAAGCTGTTTAATTAGCTATTTTTACTTATTAACTAACTGTACTATTTGAAAGCAATCACTAAATATTGGTTTTTAGAAGGGTTCAACCTTTTTAAGAAAATTGGCTTGCTCAATATGATGAAAATCTGCGAAATCCTGGAAATGGACAATATTGAAAAAGGAAAGCCTATCACACTTTCAGATGCACATAAAAATAGTGTTTTCTTTCTAAAAAGAGGTAGTGTGAAAATTGTAAACGCCTCGAACGACTCCGTTAAATACATTGTCAAACGCGGCAATATCTTCGGAGAATTAGCGCTTTATGACAAGGAAGCCGCCAAAGAAGAAGTTGCTTACGCTCTGGAAGACAGTGTTATTTGCTATATAGAGTCCCAAAGAATGGAAACGCTTATGGAGCAGCACAAATCGCTCAAAAATGGCGTTCTTAAAATTTACGGGGTACGCATAAAAAAATTAGAACGCAGGCTTAACGATTTATTGTATAAAGATAGCACCACAAGAATCTTAGAGTTTATTGCCGACTATTTAAATGAATTTGGGGAAGCTAATGACACAGGGAAATTGGTTGCAAAAAACCTGTTATCTCATAAAGAAATAGCGAATCTTACTAATACTTCAAGGCAAACGGTAAGCAATGTGTTGAGTAAAATGCGAAAAGAAGGACATATACATTATGATACCGAGTCCATTTCAGTTAACATAACCCAGGCAAAATCTAACTAAAAAAAAATAGAGAACAAATATGAAGAAACCAGTTTTAATTGCCCAAATAAGCGAATTAGAAAACAAACAACCGGCACATGCCTTAGTCAATGGATTAGATTTAGTGATTGTAAAATTTGACAAAGAGATTTCTGTTCTTTATGGACGATGTTTACACAGAGGCGCATTAATGTCTGATGGCCATGTCGATGGTCACAATCTTATTTGTGGCGTTCATGGCTGGGACTATCGCGTGGACTCCGGTGTTTCTGAATATAACAATAAAGAAGTATTACATAAATTCTCCACTAAAATACAAGACGGTGGTCTTTATGTCGATGCGTTTGAAATTGATGCTTATGTAACAAATCATCCACAACCTTTTAACCGAGAGGATTACTTAGGTGCTTATGCAGACACACATCCGGAAGACACCGAGCCTTACACAGGTTATATTAAAGAATTAGCAAAAAATGGTTTAAAAAATATTGGGCATCACGGTTTTTCGGCATCAATGGGTGTTGATAGAAATACCTTGCCCAAATGGAATGATATTCAATTTCTTCCGGCCCAATTGGCAACACGTCCTCTATTAGACCATGAAGATGTTGCCACAAAAGTGATTATAGGTCCGAAAGCAAAAAAGCCTTTAGTACTGGACATCCCTCTTTTTGTGAGTGATATGAGTTTTGGAGCCCTCTCTCGTGAAGCAAAAATCGCTTTGAGTCAAGGCGCACAAATGGCCGGAACAGGAATCTGCTCCGGGGAAGGCGGCATGCTTCCTCAAGAACAAGAAAGTAACTCTAAATATTTTTACGAATTAGCATCGGCGCAATTTGGTTTCTCGTGGGATAAGCTGGATAAGGTACAAGCCTTTCATTTTAAGGGCGGTCAAGGCGCAAAAACAGGAACAGGCGGTCATTTACCGGGAAATAAGGTCAGTGCAGAAATAGCAGAAGTAAGAGGTTTAGAACAAGGCGAGACCGCCATTTCTCCTGCTGCCAATCCTAACTTTCACAGCGCCCAAGATTTTAAAGACTTTGGAGACAAAGTACGAGAACGTACCGGAGGCATCCCAATCGGCTTTAAAATTGCCGCTAGCCACATAGAAAAAGATATTCAATTTGCCTTAGACGCCGGTGTAGATTACATTATTCTTGATGGTCGCGGTGGCGGAACAGGTTCTGCGCCTACCATTCTAAGAGACCACATTAATGTCCCAACCATTCCTGCATTGGCAAGAGCCAGAAAATATTTAGATCAGGTGGGAGCTACCGATGTCACATTAGTGATCACGGGAGGTTTACGCGTTGCTGAAGATTTCGCGAAAGCCATGATGCTTGGCGCCGATGCGATTGCCGTTTCAAATTCGGCTTTACAAGCTATAGGTTGCTTAGGCATGCGTGCTTGTGGAACTAATAATTGTCCGGTAGGGATTGCAACCCAAAAAGAAAGTTTGCGAAGTCGCTTAATTATCGATTCATCTGCAAAACAATTGCACAACTATTTTGATGCTACTAATAACCTCATAAAAGTTGTAGCGCGATCTTGTGGTTATGACGATATTTCTAAATTCAATCACGACGACCTCTCAACTTTTGATGCGGACATGCATAAGTTAACCGGAATTAATTACGCAGGAATACACTAATTATGTTTGAAATATTTGTTGGTATTATCGCCCTTGCTGCTTTTTTAAGCTATTTAAACGCTAAGTTTTTAAAGCTTCCTGAAACCATAGGCGTTATGATATTGTCAATAATAGTATCCCTTTTATTTGCTGCCAGCTATTTTATTGATCAAAGTTATTTTGATCAGGTCACCGTATTCGCAAGAAGCATAGATTTTAAAACCATTTTATTCGATTTTCTTTTAGGCGTACTACTCTTTGCAGGAGCAATTCATGTTAACTTAAAAGGCTTACTAAAAGAGAAGATTACTGTTTTTATTTATGCTACGTTTGGTGTTATCGTTTCTACTTTTATTATTGGCACGGCGTTTTACTATGTAGCGTCACTTATTGGGCTCAATGTAAGTTATCTATATAGTTTGGTTTTTGGTGCACTAATTTCACCTACCGACCCCGTTGCTGTATTAGCACTGTTAAAAAAGGCAGGAGCACCCAAACGTATGGAAATTAAAATTGTTGGTGAGTCCCTATTTAATGACGGTGTTGGTATCGTGGTATTTTTATCTGTACTCGCTTTAGCAACGATGATGCATGAATTTGAATTATCGCATATTACATCGGAGTTTGGTAAAGAGGCTGGTGGTGGTTTTGTAATGGGTTTCATCCTAGGTCATTTAGGGAAGGCATGTATTAAAAGTGTTAATAAAGAAGCCGTTATTGCCGTTCACATTTCATTAGCCATCGTATTGGGAGGTTATGTGTTGAGTAATATGCTCCACATTTCAGGGGCTATCGCTATGGTTGTCGCCGGTCTTATCATTGGCCATAGTTTGCATGCAAAAGGCATTTCTGAAAATTTAAAAAATCATATGAACATCTTTTGGAAGGTTCTCGATGAAGTTTTCAATGCCGTTTTATTTGTACTTATTGGCATTGTAATGATCACATTAGATTTTAATATCTATCATTTATTATTGGGAATGGCCGCTATTATATTAGTTCTTTTTTCGCGGTATGTTACCATATTACTTTCAAATTTTCTACTAAAAAAATCGCATAGAGCAAATAAAACTGAAACTCTAATATTAACCTGGGCCGGACTACGAGGAGGAATTTCTATCGCATTAGCACTATCACTTCCCGAAGGAGAGGTAAAAGATATTATTTTATATGCCACCTATGTCGTGGTTGTTTTCTCAATTATTGCCCAAGGTCTAACCATAGAGAAACTCGTTTCTAAATTATTAAACCATCACTAATGGAAAAAAAAGTCGTTTGGCATAAAGTATTAAGTCATAAAAAAGACTTACCCGAAGGGCGAGTAAAAACGGTTACAGCGGCCCACAAAGGGATTTGCTTAACCCATTACAAAGGCAAGTTTTCTGCTTTAGATAATCGTTGTCCACATCAAGGCGGTCCTTTAGGAGAAGGGTCTATAGAAAATGGGCTATTAAGGTGCCCATGGCATGGTTGGGATTTCGATCCTTGCTCAGGAAAACCACCCGGAGGTTATGATGATGGTATTGATACCTTTCCGGTAAAAGAAGAAGGCGATGCTATTTATGTTGGCGTTGAAGAAGAAGCTCCTCATGAAGCTACGGTATCGGATATTATGGTTGAAACTATGGTGAATTGGGGTGTAAATAAAGTGTTTGGAATGGTTGGACATTCCAACCTCGGTTTTGCAGATGCTATGCGTCGTCAAGAAGAAAAAGGAGGCCTTAATTTCTATGGCATTCGACATGAGGGTGCCGCTGCTTTTGCCGCTTCGGCCTATGGAAAATTAACCGGAAAACCCGCCGCATGTTTTTCTATAGCCGGCCCCGGAGCCACAAATATGTATACCGGTCTTTGGGATGCAAAAGTAGATCGTGCACCAATATTAGCGCTAACAGGTCAGGTAAAAACTCAGGTTGTAGGCACAGGGAATTTTCAGGAAGTCGATTTGGTACAAGGATTTAATACGGTTGCAGAATTTAATCAACGTGTACAAAGTGACAGTCGTCATGCTGAGCTTATGTCCTTAGCAGTAAAGCATGCTATTTTAAAACGTGATGTTTCACATTTAACCTTTCCGGACGAAGTCCAGGAGAAAAAAGTAAACCCGCATACCAAAGCTAAAGGTCCAAAAAATAGGATAACCTCTTTAGAGATTGCACCCCCTATTGAAGCCGTAAATGACGCTGTCAACCTCATCAAAAAAGCAAAACGCCCGGTTATAATCATGGGACATGGTGCGCGAGCTCATAAAAAGGCCGTAGTTGCATTTGCTGAAAGTATGAATGCCGCCGTCGTGACGACATTTAAAGGTAAAGGCTTAATTCCCGATAACCACCCATTAGGAGGTGGTGTTTTAGGCCGAAGTGGCACCCCCATTGCATCTTGGTTTATGAATGAGGCTGACTTACTCATTGTGTTTGGAGCTTCATTTTCAAATCATACCGGGATTACCCCTAAAAAACCCATTATTCAAATCGATTTCGACCCTTTAGCTTTAAGCAAGTTCCATCAAGTTGAAGTTGCCGTTTGGGGAGAAATATCGAGAACATTAGGCATCTTTAATTCCGAATTAAACGGACAAATAAACACTGAAGACCAACGCGGAGAAATTGCTGAACGTTGGGATATCTGGAAAGCTGAAAAGCAAAAACGTTTATTAGAAACCTCAGATGCTGGTATGAGCTCCATTGCTGTTTTCGAAACCATGAATAAGCTCACACCTGAAAACGCTGTGATGTGCGTCGATGTTGGTAATAACGCCTATTCTTTTGGACGCTATTTCGAACCTACAAATCAAGATTTTTTAATGTCCGGGTATTTAGGTTCTATTGGTTTTGCATTGCCTGCTGCTATAGGTGCCTGGGCGGCAGTTGGTAATTCGCGTCCTGTAATCGCGGTTGCCGGTGATGGCGGTATTTGTCAGTATCTTGCAGAAATCACCACACTTGTAAAATACAATATGCCTGTGAAATTGATTATATTAAATAATCATGAACTAGGTAAAATCTCTAAAGAACAACGGGCGGGTGAATTTGATGTGTGGAAAACAACATTGTCTAATCCAAATTTTGCCGAATTCGCGCGATCTTGCGGAGCCTGGGGAAAACGTGTTGAAAGACAAGAGGATTTAGAAAACGCCATGCAAGAGTTATACACCCAACCCAATGCCGGTGTTTTAGAAATAATGACCGATGTTAATTTGATATAGGTCTCGATACGACAAAAAGATAAGCCAACAATACACGTTACTTCGAGTGATTTTTGAGGTACGAAAAAATGGTATCGAGAAGTAAAATATTACGAATAAATATGGAAATAATCATCACAATTTTTTTAATCGCTTTAGGTACATATGTTTTAATAGGGCTACTATTTGGATTATACTTTCTTTTCAAGGGCGCTGCTAAAATAGACCCTTTGATGCAAGACACTAAAAAGCGCGTTCGCTTTCTATTATTCCCCGGAGTCGCAGCCACCTGGCCTTTTCTTATAAGAAAATTGTTTAAACCTAAAACGACTTAATGATGACTTCAGGATTACGGAAAGCACATAAATATATTTGGTTGGCATTAACAATAGTTATTCCTACGGTAATGGCTTTTGCTATTAAAGATTTACAATTTCCTGCAAAAAACACTCAAACAAAAACAGGTATACCCCGCAATAGTGCCGTTGTCAAAGGTGTCGAAAACGATGTTGCATGGTTAATTCTTACCAAGTATCAGACGATATCAGTCAATCTGAAATCTCCCTTAAAGCACCCATCTTCACTAGTTTATGAGTTAAATAAAGACGGATCACAAGGGCGGTTTCTTGGGCAATTAACCAACTCTATGATTGTTCATCATTTTGAAATAGAGAAACCAATTAGCGGAATCATTATTTATGATGCTCTTAAAGAAAGTGAAATTACCAAACTCACATTTTAATGGGATTAGATTATCAATTAGTACTCTGGAACAAGCACAAGAAAACCTATGACAAAATCATAGCGTTCAGCATGCTACTTTATATCATATTGTTTGCTGTAATTACTTTAGTTTTTAATGCTGAAACGAGTATTGAGACCTTAGTGATAAGGGCATTTGGATCCTTAGCCATCATCATGCTTCATATCATCTTAGTTATTGGTCCGTTAGCGCGATTAAATTCAAATTTTTTACCCATTTTATATAACAGAAGACATCTGGGCGTAAGCATGTTTATCGCAGCTTTAATCCATGGCGGCTTTTCCATATTTCAATTTCATGCGCTGGGGGACGTTAATCCTATTTATTCAGTGTTTACGTCTAATATGGACTACGCCTCGTTAACGAATTTCCCGTTTCAGGTTTTAGGATTTTTAGCATTACTCATCTTATTTGTAATGGCCTCTACAAGTCATGACTTTTTCCTTGGCAATCTTTCAGCTAAAGTATGGAAACGCCTGCATATGTTGGTTTATGTTGCCTATGCGCTAATAATAGCTCATGTATTTCTAGGTGCTTTTCAGCAAGAAACATCGGTATTTACCATTGGCATTCTGGTTATCGGATTTGTAATAGTCGTTAGTCTTCATCTTATTACGGCCTTTAAAGAAGGTAAAATTGATGCCGCTAAAGCTGAAGAAAAAGAAGGCTGGCTAAAAGTTTGTGATATTTCTGAAATTGAAGAAGACCGGGCGAAAATTTTCACTGTTGAAAATGAACGTGTTGCTATTTTTAAATATGATGGTAAATTATCAGCCATTCACAATGTATGTAAACATCAAGGCGGTCCATTAGGAGAAGGCAAGATCATTGATGGTTGTATTACCTGTCCGTGGCATGGTTATCAATATTTACCGGGAAACGGGCAATCACCTCCTCCGTTCACTGAAAAAGTGGCCACCTACGCCTTGAAACTCCAAGGTGAAATGATTTATATAAACCCTGATGCCTTTAACGAAGGTACCGAAGTTGAACCTTGCAATTATTAAGAGATGAAATGAGCATAACTAAAAACTTAATACCCATAAGAATATTTACTATGCGAATCGCATCTGACTCCCGATAGCTATCGGGATAAAAAACAATAGATACTATAAGATGAAAAAAAATGATGAATTTTATGTGCCTTACATAGAAGGCAGTTTGGGGGCAAAAACGAAACAAACCTTAAAACGATTTACAATGGGTAGTTTCGTTCTCATTATAATTGCTGCTTTATTATTTAGTTTTTCGCAAAAACCTTTTAAAAATTCTTCTTTTGAATTATTAAACGAAACCAAAATCACAGGAACCTTTCATGAAAGTCCATATCCCATGCTACGTGTTGAAGTTGCTGAAAACACATTTAAAAATATCTTATTATTGGGCTTTGGAAAGTCGAGTGCCGATCCTTTTTTAGAAAAATTACAAAACGACGTAAAAAATCTGAATGGGAAAACTATAAGCATCGAAGGAAACCTTATTTATTATAATGGAAAAACACTAATTCAAATTACGGATGATGAAAAAGTGACCCTGGTGAATGCTAAAAACACCAAAATCCCTGAAAAAGAAACCATCGGTGAAATGACCTTAAAAGGCGAGATCATCGATCCAAAATGTTACTTCGGTGTTATGAAACCGGGGAAAGGTAAAATACATCGCAGTTGTGCGGTGCGTTGTATTTCTGGAGGCATACCCCCAGTACTGGCGACGACCGATAATAACAACATGTCCACATATTATTTACTTACAGATTTAAAAGGAAATCCTATTCATAAAGCCATATTACCCTTTATAGGGAAACCTTCAGAAATATCCGGAATTGTTCAAAAAGTGGATGACTGGTATCTCTTAAAAATCAATCCCAAAAACATTTCAATAAAAAGCAATACTTCTCTTTTTTACTAAAAACACTTGATAAAGTACCAGGATTATCCTCAATATTTTTATTAAAACATGTTATAATTTATGACAATTTTAACATGCGGTGCGTAAGGGAACTACCCAAAAACTACGTCTTTTGCATATGATATAATCACTTTAATTACATTAAATAACTAACCATGAAGAACCTTACCTTCTTTTTCATTTTAACCCTATTAACGACCTACACCTCATTTGCACAAGACATTGAAACTGATAAAACACCAACCCCCAACTACCGGTTGGCGTCCAGGTTTTCACCTGAAAATATTGCCAAGCTGGTGCATTCAACAACCGTAAGGCCTAACTGGTTAAAAAACGGAAATCGCTTTTGGTATCAATACAAAACCACAGAAGGCTCTAATTATTATATCGTTGATACCGATAGACGCACCAGAAAAAAGTTATTTGACAATGCGAAAATGGCCAAATGGTTGTCTGAAATAACTAAAGACCCTTATGATGCTAAACACCTACCTCGTTTTAACTTTAAGTTTGTTAAAAATGAAACGGCTATTAGATTCAGAGTAACCTCTAAAGAAAAGGTTGAAGTTATTGATGAGGAAAAAGAGGAAACTAAAACGGATAGTACTACAACTAAAACAGATTCCACAACGGTTAAAAAAGAAAAAAAGAATAAACCTAAAATGGAAAACAAAGTTTATCATTTTGAATATAAACTTGGTGGCAATGGTTTAACGGTAGTAGACAATAAAAAGGAAGAAGATAAAAAGTGGAAAAAGTGGGCGAACATAGCTCCTGATAGCACTATTGTTTTATTCTCTAAAAACTTCAATGTATATTGGATGGATAAAGAGAACTTTTTAAAGGCTGTAAAAGATGAAAAAGACACAACCATTGTAGAAAACCAATGGACAAAAGATGGTGTGGAACATTTTGGTTACGGCGACGGAAGCAGAGGTGAAAACAACGAGACTAAAGAAGAGAAAAAAGACGATCGTAAATATGTTTCGGGTATTTGGTCTCACGATTCCAAGAAGTTTGTATTTCAAAAAACAGACTCCAGACATATTAAAGATTTATGGGTAATCAACTCCGTTTCAAAAAAGCGTCCCACTTTAGAAACCTACAAATACCATATGGCCGGTGAGCAGGAATATTATAAAAGGGAGCTCCTGATTTTTGATATTCCATCCAAAGAGATCAATAAAGTGAAGCTGGATACTGCAGTTCAGCAAGATATTTCAGTGTATAGAGCGCCGCGAAAAAAATCTAGTTTTTCTGATGAATTTCAGCCAACATTACTGCTTTCCAAAAAGGGAAAAATATACTTCAACACCAGAAGCAGGGATCGCAAAAGAATCCATATTTGTGTCGCAGACATTAATACTGGGGACGTAAAAACGCTTATCAAGGAAGAACTAAACACCTATGTTGAAGTTAGGCCATTAGTACTTTTTAACAATGAACAAGAGATTCTACATTGGTCTGAACGCGATGGCTGGGCCCACTTTTATCTTTACGATAATGAAGGCAACTTAAAACGTCAGATTACACAAGGCGAATATCATGTAGAAGGATTTACGAATCTTGATGAAAAGGAACGTATTCTATATTTTAAAGCTCATGGTGTAACAAATAACCAAGACCCTTACTATGAACATATATTCCGGATCAATCTGAATGGAACCGGTTTAAAAAATCTTAACCCTGGTGATTATAACACCATCACGAGCATGTCTGATTCTAATAAATACTTTGTTAGTAATTATTCCAGAGTTAATACGGTGCCAAAATCGGAATTACGTAATAACTCGGGAGCGGTTGTTATGAGCCTCGAAGAGGCTGATCTATCGCAACTCATGGCTACCGGATATAAATTCCCCGAACCTTTTAAAATGAAAGCCGATGATGGTATTACGGACATCTACGGGGTGATGTACAAACCCTTCGATTTTGACGAAACAAAATCCTACCCCCTATTAGAATATGTATATCCGGGACCTCAAACTGAAGCGGTAAATAAATCCTTTTCTGTAAGAATGGATCGATTGGATCGCATGGCGCAGGTTGGGTTTATTGTGGTGACTTTGGGTAACCGAGGAGGGCATCCGGACCGTTCGAAATGGTATCATAATTATGGCTATGGTAACCTGAGAGATTATGGTTTGGCCGACAAAAAATATGTTGCGGAACAGCTCGCAGATCAACACCCTTACATTGATATCGACAAAGTTGGGATTTACGGACACTCGGGCGGTGGCTTCATGTCTACTGCTGCGATGTTGGTGTATCCCGATTTCTTTAAAGCGGCTGTGTCTTCTGCCGGAAATCACGATAATTCCATCTATAATAGCTGGTGGAGCGAAACCCATCATGGAATCGAGGAAGAAAAAGATGCCGACGGCAATATCAAGTATAAATATGCCATTGATAAAAATCAATCCCTAGCTAAAAACTTAAAAGGGAAGTTAATGTTGATCACCGGAGATATCGATAACAATGTTCACCCGGGAGGCACCATAAGAATGGCTAATGCCTTGATAAAAGCCAACAAGCGCTTTGATTTTATGCTCATGCCAGGACAGCGTCATGGTTTTGGAAATATGACCGAATATTCCTTTTGGTTAAGAGCAGATCATTTTAGCAAACACTTTTTAGGCAAGGAAGCAACAAGTGTAGATATCACCGAAATGAATAAAGACAAACCTTTAAAGCGTTAATATTTAAGGCTATTTTGAGAATAAAAACCACATCATGAGATGTGGTTTTTTGCTATCCAACCTATGCTTAAAGCTATTTCAGATAATATTGTAAGGCCCTAATACAGTATTATCTTTTGATAATCCTAATCATATTATATTGATTATTTATTGATAACTTAAAGACATATATGCCGTCCTTAAGACTGGAAATATCCACTTCTTTAATGGAACTATTATTTTTCGGTTTTAGATTTAAAATTTCCTGACCTAAAAGATTATACACGATTATCTGATCGATTTCCTGTAATGAATTAAGCGTTAACGTATGACTTGCAGGATTAGGATAATAGCTGAAACTATCAAAATTAACTTCATCAATATGTAATGTAGCATTGTAAGCGGACACAGAAAATGGAGATCTCAAAGCACCAAACCAGTCCGATATGGTTAGAAAATAAGTATTTCCCGCTATCAAACCTGTTAGGTCTAGTTTGGAAAAATTAAAATTACCGGCACCATTCAGATCAGAAGCTACAGGAGATAGGTTAAACCCTTCACACATTCCGGACCAAACCGCTATGGAAGTATTTGCTGAAACATTTCCTTTTAAATCCGGACCTGTTTCAATGGTAATATTACCATCAACCGGTGCTACAAAACGATACCAAAGCTCTTGCCCGCCAGACCAAAGAAACGAGCTCTCAATATCTTCATCTTCAAAGGTTGCACCAATACTTATGGGTTGCGCAGTTTCACAAGTTAAGTTATTTGGTTCCGGCGGATTATAGGCCGATACTGAAAACGGAACAACAAAGTTTCCAAAAACCCTGACATATACAATGTCACCGGGCGTACCATTAATAACAATGGATGAAAAGTTATGTGTACTAAAATTTTGCGATCCACAATTTAAATATGTTAAACTACCGCAAGATCCGGACCAGGCATCCATTCCTGAAACAAAGCTTGTATCCCCTGTAGCTGTATCCGGCCCGGTTTCAATAACAAAATGGCCATTAGCAGGTACAGTGCATTTTAACCATATCTCATTGCTCACTGGAATCGCATTACCCGTATTACATCCACCCCCATCTTGTGTTGCATTAAGTGTTGTGAAGTCCATGGGGTTATCCTCAAAAGATGTTCCTACGGTTAAGGTTTGCGCATTTTCACAGGTATCGTTGGATGGTGGCCCGATTGCAGCTGAATTGGATACCCCATATATATTCATAATAAAGTGTCTATTTGAGGGTGGTAGGAAGCGCATAAAATTTTGAGAGTGTACACCCATGTCCAATTCGCAATCCGCTCCTTCGGAATAAAAATAACCGGGACCGCTTTCTCCTGCCAAATTTTTTCCTAAAGAAAAGAATTGCGTATCCAAATTACCAGAAGCCACCTGAATTGAATAAAACACAATCTTATTGGTATCTACAAGGAGGGGTGTTATTGGTATGGTAATCAAAGATTGATTTTCGGATGATTGACAGGTATAGTTACCACTTCCCAAAATGGTCAAACTATTGAGATCAACATAATTCGTATAAACACTGATATCATTGTTATTTTCATCGACTATTATATCAAAAAGGTCATCATGATCAATGGTGCCAACAAAATATGAGAGCACGGTATTGTCGGCCGCTGCGGCTTGAGCAAATTCAAGCTTGGTGAGCAGAAAAGAACCGGATCCGAGAATACCATCATCAACATATCTTTGCAAATTATAAAACCTATAAAATGCATTGTCGTGATAGGTATTTGTAGCATTATCCCAGCAACCTTCTCCCTCAGTTAAAATCGTATCAGGATCGTGGGATTCAGACAGTCTAATATCTGGTATGAGTTGCCCTTCAACATTTAAACCTAGTGTAAACAGAAATAAAAAAAGTAATTTATTCTTCATAGTGCTTTAAATTTATTGGATGCCATTAAACAGCATTATAAATTTAAAGAGAAACTCAGCTGGTTTATTTTTTTTAATATCTACATAATATCTACAACGTAAAATCCATGAGGTTTATAAAAAGTAATTCTGCTTTAAGACCAAAACCATAGCACTTATGATCAAAGTTTGCTTAGATTAATTTTAGAAAATCGTTAAGATTGGTCTCCTTAGATAGGTTCATTTTTTTCCTTAAGCGATAACGTTTCATATCAACACTTTTAGGCTCTATATTAAGAATAGTGGCCACTTCTTTTGAAGAAAAATCGATTTTTAAAAGTGCTGCGAGGCGAATTTCGTCTTTTGTCAAATCGGGATATTTTATTTTCATTTTTCTTAAAAAAGCGTCTTGTTCTTGATCCAATTTCATTTTAAAAACCTCCTTATCTTGTTCAAAAGATTGTGTTTCTCTAAGTTTTATATCGATTAATTCAAGTTTCTCATTGCCTAAATTCGAGCCTTCTTTTTTTAATAGTTTAATAGAATCTCTTAATTTATCTATAAAATCTATTCTCTGTAAAATATTCAGAGCAAATGCATTCAATTCTTTAGATTTCATTTCAATTTCTAATGCCATTCGTTCTTTTTCGAGGGTGGCATTTTTTAATTTTGATTCGGAGATGGTTTTTTCATTGCGATTAAGGGTTAATTTTTGATGTTGATTTTTCCAAACCAAAACACTTAATAAAGTAACCAGAAGCATCCCAAAACTTAAGGCCCATATGGTTTTCGATTTTAGTTCTTCTTCTTTTTTCAGCAACTTTACTTGATTTTCTTTTAAAGCTATCTCGCTATCATGCTTCAATTGTTCCTGAGCCATTTTATGCTTGGTTTGAATTTCAGCTGTGCTTCTAATATTTTCTTCGTTAAACAAGGAATCTTTGACCGCATAATGCTTCTTCCACAAAGGCAATGCTTCCTTGTATTTTTGCTGTGACTCGTAAATTATGGCTAGTTTATTATATGAATCTTTAAGTATAGGTAAATCCCCCGTTTCTTCAGCTTTATTAATTGATTTTTTTGTATAATCAATAGCTTTGTTTATGTTCCCTTCATTAAAATAACACCAACCCAGTTTTTGCAAGGCCTCGGTAATGAAATAGTCTCGTTTGATTTCCTTAGCCAACTCATAACCTCTTAAAAGACGTGTTTTCGCCTTTTTGTATGCCTTCATTTTCAACAATACATTGCCCGAATTTAATAAGGTCAAGGCCATTCCAAATTTAAAATTTGCGGCTTCACTGTACTCCAATCCCTTTTCATAATACTCCAGTGCCTTGTCATAATCTTCTTTGGCCTCGTAAACCGTCCCAAGACTGCTATACGGGCTCACCAGAGCTTTATCATTTTTAAGGAGTTCACTTGTCTTCAGTGCGTCTTCAAAATACAAAAGGGCCTTATCCAAATCATTTTGCTTTTTATAAAGCACTCCAATACTGTTTAGGGCTGTTGCTACACCGGCTGTGTCTTTTAGCTTTATACGCAAGTCTTTGGCTTCTAACAAATATTTCAAGCCATTGTCGAAATCGCCAAATTTAATGAGGTTCGACCCTAAATTTTTCAGTCCTCGCGCAACTCCCAAGGTATCCTTAATTTGTCGCTTAACAGTTATAGCTCGCTTATAAAGTGCGATAGCTTCAACATAATTCCCTTTGGCATTATTGCAGCTTCCCAAATTATTAAGGCTCATGGAAAGGTATTTTAAATGCTTGTTTTTTAAAGCAACGTCTTTAAGTTTTGTATAAATTAACTCTGCTGAATCTGTTTGGTGCTGCCTAAAATAAATATTGCCTTGTAAAGCCAGAGCCTTCATTTCACATAATGGACATGATTCTGAAAGGTTTTTTATAGCTAAGGATGCCTTAACTTCGGCGATCGCTTCACTGCGTGACGTTTTTATTAATGCCAGAGCTTTTTCGTAATGGGTATTAAATGTTAATGAATCTGCTGTATCTTGTCTTTGAGTTTCCTGAAGTGTTTCTTTTGAATCTGACTGTGCATTTAAATAACTCCCGAAGAAGAACAATAAAACCAGAAAACAGCATTTAAAAAGTGATTGCATAAACATAGTGTTTAAATAAAGTTACAAAAACTTTAACTCTAAGACAATCATATGCTTAGTGCCAGATGCATTGTTCTAAAACATAATATCTCTACAACTTCTTATTCTATGCCACTTTTTTCATCTCATTCTTATATATACTTTTCAATATATTGTAGAGATTATGTAGAGATGACGCGTTTATCTATTGACTATAATCACACTATTTTTTAAAACACCTTATATTGCAAAAACAAAAAACCACGCTCATCGCGTGGTTTTTCCTTTTATTCAGAAGTCGATGTTTAATCAACTATGTTCTTCTTTTTGTAAAGCCTCAACATTAGCTTTCACCTCAGCTTCGGTTCCTTTAAAAGTTTCATAACTTGTAGACGCTTCGCCATTGTTATTAATCACGGTAGTCACCACGGCTTTAAATGTACCGTCTTCCACTTCGTTCATTTCAACTTTAATCTCCTTTGAAATTGCAACTTGTTCTATGATATTTTCATCAGAAACATAAGCCGTTACAACGTCGGATGTCAATGCAATACTTGGTGCAATAACTAATGCCACAACCGACATTAATTTCAACAAGATATTTAATGAAGGCCCTGAAGTATCTTTAAAAGGATCTCCAACCGTATCTCCTACAACAGCTGCTTTATGAGCTTCCGTTCCTTTTTTACCTTCTTCTTCAATTGTTTTTTTAGCGTTATCCCAAGCACCCCCGGCATTCGATTGGAAAATTGCCATTAAAACGCCACAGGTTGTTACACCGGCGAGTAATCCACCTAACATTTCTGCGCCACCAATAAAACCAACAGCAACGGGAACAACAATGGCTAATAATCCCGGTAACACCATTTCCTTAATTGATGCTTTTGTAGAAATATCAATACATTTTCCATAATCTGCAACACCATCAGCTTCATCAAATATTTTTCTATCCGCTTCAGATGCTTTGGTCATATCAGAATCATACCTACGCATAACCTCTAGTGCAGCTTTTAATTGTGGAATATCTCTAAATTGACGTCTAACCTCTTCAATCATTGCCATTGCAGCACGGCCAACAGCATTCATGGATAAGGCTGAAAACACAAATGGTAACATTCCTCCAACTAATAATCCAGCCATAATTTTTGGTTGCGATACATCAATAGCGGTTACACCAGCGGTTTTCATAAACGCTGCAAATAATGCCAAAGCCGTTAGAGCTGCAGAAGCAATAGCGAATCCTTTTCCAACAGCGGCGGTTGTATTACCAACAGCATCTAATTTATCTGTACGTTCACGAACCTCGCTTGGTAATTCTGCCATTTCAGCAATACCTCCGGCATTATCACAAATTGGTCCGTAAGCATCTACAGCCAATTGAATTCCTGTATTAGCTAACATCCCTACCGCAGCAATGGCGATACCATATAAGCCTGCATAATGATGTGATACTATAATTGCAGCTGCAATCAAAAGAATAGGAATCATTGTTGACATCATACCAACACCTAAACCGGCAATAATATTTGTAGCGGCTCCAGTTTCAGATTGTTTAACTATTGACATTACAGGCTTTTTACCTGTAGCCGTATAATACTCAGTTATTTTACCAACACCTAAACCGGCTATTAAACCAGCAATTGTTGCCCAAAACACACCCATTGCCCCGAAAGGTAAACCTTCTACAGATTCAGGAATTAATGCATTAATTATGAAATAAGATGCCACGACCATTAAAGCTGCAGAACCAAATTCTCCAATATTTAATGCTGTCTGCGGGTTTCCACCATCTTTTACTTTAACAAAAAAGGTTCCTAATATAGACATTATTATCCCTACAGCTCCAAGAACTAAAGGCAAGTACACAGCTCCTAGTCCATCAAAATTGGGTGTTAAAATAAATGCACCTAACACCATAGTCCCTATAATAGACCCAACATACGATTCGAATAAATCGGCCCCCATACCAGCAACATCTCCAACATTATCACCAACGTTATCTGCAATAGTAGCAGGGTTTAACGGATGATCTTCAGGAATACCAGCTTCAACTTTACCAACCAGATCAGCTCCAACATCAGCAGCTTTGGTATAAATACCTCCGCCAACACGAGCAAATAAAGCAATAGATGATGCACCTAATGAAAAACCAGAAAGTACATTTAATACCATTGTTAAATTTTCAGCTCCGGGCCAAACGTTTTGATATACCATAAACAGGCCGCTTAATCCTAAAATGCCTAAGCCTACAACACCTAATCCCATTACAGCACCACCAGCGAAAGCCACTTCTAATGCACGTCCTAATGATGTTCTTGCAGCTTGTGTCGTTCTAACATTTGCTTTGGTTGCTACTTTCATTCCAATAAACCCGGCTAAGGCAGAACAAATAGCTCCAATAATAAATGATACGGCTACAATACCGCTTGATCCTACTTCTGATGCACCTTTAAAATATAACAAAACAGCTACTGCCGCCACAAAAACGGCTAAAACTTTGTATTCAGCCTTTAAGAACGCCATGGCTCCTTCTGCAATATTCTTAGCAATACGTGACATTTTTTCATCACCCACATCTTGTTTCGAAACCCATCCGCTTTTTATAAAAACGAAGATCAAAGCTAAAACACCAAAAAGTGGTAAAAATTTTACTATTAAATCCATATTAGTTAGTTAGTATTAATTAATAATTTTTTTTTAACGGAGCTAAAAATAGGAAAATATAATGATTCGTCCTAAATAAGATTTGCAGATTACTTTTATTTAGAAAAGATTAAAACAAAAAAGGTGAAACATCATAATTATAACACGTTAGGTATCCTAATAATTGATATTCAATATATTAATTTTGCATAGACACGTTGAAGGACATAAGAAGTCTATATGGCGCTCAATCTTCTCATGAGATTAATGAAATGGAAGTCTGTTTTTGATTAAAAAACTACGCAGATGGGCATTGATTATTTCGAAGAATCTCTGACAATCAATTTTGGTTTAAGCACACGTGTTTCGTTAATTATTGATTTATCCTTTATTTGTTTCAATAATAAAGTCGTGGCTACTTTTCCCATTTCAAAATCCGGTTGACTTACCGTTGTTAATGAAGGGTCTATTACCGCTGAAACAGGTTCATTACTAAAGCCCACAAAAGCAATGTCTTGGGGCACCCTTACTCCTTTTTCCTTTAAAAATTGAATCGCGCTTATGGCTGCCGTATCATTTGCCGAAAAAACAGCATCTACCATTGGAAGCGCAAGTAATTTCTTTGATAAACTTACCCCATCTTCCTTCATTAATTGAGACTCCAAAATATAAGATTCATCGATCTTTAACTTATGCTTTTTTAGAGCAGAAACATAACCTCCTCTTCTGTTTTTGTAAAGATCTAAATTCTGTGGACCGGATAAATGCACAATATGTTTTTTACCCGCTTTAATTAAATGTTCGGTGGCTTCGAAACTCGCTTTAAAGTCATCTATAATCACATTGGTATTTTTATCAAGTCGACATGGTCTGTCAAAAAACAAAATAGGAGATCCATGATTTTCGTACACATCAAAATGATCATAATGGTTTGTTTCCATCGAGATAGAAATTAAAATCCCATCAACCCGATTTGAATGTAAGGTTCCAATCAATTTTTTTTCTCTTTCAAAACTCTCTAACGATTGACAGATCATTACATCGTACCCTGCGTCGTAAGCCGTTTCTTCAATACCGGCAATAACGGAGGAGAAAAAATGCCTGGAAATTCTTGGCACAACCACGCCTATAGTATTCGATTTATTGGTTCTCAATTTTGAAGCCAGACTATTACGTTGATAGCCCATTTCGGTTGCTGTTTTTAAAATCAAGGCTTTTGTTTTTTTGGAAACACGTTCACTATTATTTAAAGCTCTGGACACGGTAGAACTATCTATTCCTAAATGTTTCGAAATATCATGAATCGTTATTTTTTTATTTTTCATGTGTCACAGGGTTTTTAGCACGGCTTTAAATTGAACTATAGATCGCTTTTAACTGAAGGGGTTTTATGATACATTCTTATGCCGATCGGCTTTCGACTTCGAAGACACAAATGCGTGATCTTCATGAAATCTCAAAATAAAAAGCCAAAGATATTAAATTTGAACAAGCTTTAATTTAAAGCCATTTCATGAAATAATTCATTTGGACTTTAATACGCTCAAGTCATGGATTAGTTTAAAGATTCACTTCTATATAAGGCTTCTAAAAAATAATAGTCGGCATAATTTAGAGGCACATCGACTTCCACGTTATGCGGTAAGCTTCCAACGGAATGCTTTAATAAAAACCCCTTATTTGTTCCTTTTTCCGCAAAATAGTCAGGAGCACTTAAACTGAGCATAATGCGGTCTGCAAAGTCAAGATACCTATCTTCGTCATTAGTGATAAACGTACTAAGTTCATACAAAGCCGAAGCTGTAATCGCCGCTGCAGAAGCATCTCTCGGCGTGCCTTTAGCGTTTGGCGCATCATAATCCCAATACGGGATACCATCCTTTGGAAGCCTCGGATGGTTTTTTATAAAACCGGCTATTTTAACAGCTTGTTCAAGATACCTTTTATCCTTGGTTTCTCTGTAACATACTACAAAACCATAAAGACCCCAGGCCTGTCCTCTTGCCCATGCAGATTCATCTGAAAAACCCTGATGTGTATTCCTAGCTTTAATGGCTCCCGTTTCCTTATCATAATCTAGAACATGATACGAGCTAAAGTCTGGTCTGTAATGGTTTTTTATAGTATTATTGGCGTGGGTAACTGCGATATCATAATATCTTGGATCACCACTAATTTTGGTGGCATGAAAAAGCAATTCTAAATTCATCATATTATCTATAATCACGGGACAGTCCCATTTTTCACTCGCATTCCAGGATTGAATAATTCCCGCTTTTTCATGAAAACGCGCCGAAAGTGATTTTGCTGTTTGAACAATGACACTATCAAAAGCTTTAGATTTAGCCACTTTTAAGGCATTTCCATAACTGCATTCTATCATAAACCCGACGTCGTGATTGCCTGTCCAATACTGAATGGTGTCTAGTTTTTTTGTGTATTCTAATGCTCTCTTCTTCCATATAGAATCTCCTGTAAGGCGATGCAAATACCACAAGGATCCCGGATAAAACCCACTGGTCCAATCGTAATTTGACACCAGTTTTATTTGACCATTATCAATAGTTCTTGGAAATCTCAGCGCTTTGTCGATTTCCAAACGCGTTTGGTTATACAAATCGTGGTATTGTTCACTTGTTTTTCCTATTACAGTCTCCCTAACATCCAAAAAAGAAGGGCTTTCAGAACAACTAAGGGCAACTAGCACTATAAGAGATAAATATGAGCATAAATTTTTCATAGATTAAAAGATGTTATGGTTGATTTTGGCAAAGTTAAGAAATTAAAACAAAAATACAATCGATTGTATTTTTAAATATTTTAACTACTTTTACAAAAATATTCTTATTCCATTCAGTATGAGCAACAATTATCAAGTTAGATATGCATCCGCGCCGGAAGATGTGAAAAACTACGACACCCATAGGTTACGCAAGGATTTTTTAATTCAAAATTTAATGGTAAACGATCAACTAAATTTGGTGTATTCCCATTATGACAGGTACATTACAGGAGGTGTTGTACCAGTGACTAAAAAAATAAAGCTAGAAAGCATTGACCCTTTAAAATCTAAGTTTTTTTTAGAAAGAAGGGAACTAGGCATCATTAACGTTGGAGGAAAAGGCAGAATCATTGTAAACAACGAAGTGTTTGAGATGGACTACAAAGAAGCGTTATATGTCGGTAGAGGGAACGAATCGGTTATATTTTACAGCGAAGATCCGGCCAATCCCGCAAAGTTTTATATAAACTCCACCCCCGCTCACAAATCCTATCCAACAAAAAAAATAAGTCAAAGTGATGCCGAAATTGTAGAGCTTGGTGCTTTAGAAACTGCCAATGCACGTACTATTAGAAAACTCATTGTAAACAGCCTCGTTGAGACTTGTCAATTACAAATGGGAATGACCGAATTAAAAACCGGCAGCGTATGGAACACTATGCCGGCGCATGTGCATGATCGTAGAATGGAAGTGTATTTTTATTTTGAGGTCCCGGAAGATCAGGCCGTTTGTCATTTTATGGGCGAACCTGATGAAACCAGACATATATGGGTGCAAAATAATCAAGCCGTGATTTCACCACCATGGTCTATTCACTCGGGTTCAGGAACCAGTAATTATATTTTTATTTGGGGTATGGCCGGGGAAAACCTGGATTATGGCGATATGGATCACTGTAAAATAAACGCATTGAGATAAATTAAATTCATAACATATGTCGACCAGTCTATTTGATTTAAAAGGAAAGATCGCTCTTATAACCGGAGGGACTCATGGTCTTGGAATGGCCATGGCCAAAGGACTTGGGCACGCAGGTGCTACCTTGGTGATTAACGGAAATTCATCACGGGAAAAATTGGATAATGCCATTACCGAATACAAACAAGAAGGCATTAAAGCCTTTGGTTATCTCTTCGATGTTACTAACGAAACAGTGGTTAATGCTAACATTGACAAGATCGAGGCTGAAATTGGAGCGATAGACATATTAATTAATAACGCCGGAATTATTAAAAGAACACCACTGATCGATATGAAGGTAGCAGATTTTGAAGCCGTGATAAATGTAGATTTGGTAGCTCCTTTTATAGTTGCCAAAAAAGTAGCAAAAGGAATGATGACACGCGATGGTGGAAAAATAATCAACATCTGTTCCATGATGACGGAGTTAGGAAGGAATACTGTAGGTGCTTATGCAGCGGCTAAAGGCGGATTAAAAATGCTTACTAAAAACATGGCCACGGAATGGGCCAAATACAATATTCAAACCAATGGCATTGGACCTGGCTATTTTGCAACAGCTCAAACGGCGCCCATTCGAGTCGATGGTCATCCCTTTAACGAGTTTATCATTAGTCGTACACCGGCAGCGCGTTGGGGTAACCCCGAAGATTTAGCGGGTACCGCCATTTTTTTGTCCTCTAAGGCAAGTGACTTCGTTAACGGTCAAATCGTATATGTTGATGGCGGGATTTTGGCCACTATCGGAAAACCTTCAAACGAAGATTAATACCTTTAAAGCATCGTATATGAACCTTCTTAAATCGTTGTCTTTCTCCTTTTGTGTTTTAGTAATAACAGCATGTTCTCAAAAAGAGGACTCTATAATTATTACCATTAAAAACACACTAAATCTTGAGCGGTCCTTTGAAACCATAGTGTTGAGTAAAGATTTTTTAAAGATGGATGATCTTAGTGGTATTGGAATCCGAGATATAAAATCCGGAGACATTCAAATCACTCAAATCGTTGATAATAATGACGATGGTGTTGCAGATGACATTCTTTTTCAACCAAGATTAAGTCCTAATTCTGAAAAAGAATTTAAAGTATTTAGTATTGGTGAACAAGAAAAAATAACCGCAACAGATTATTGTTATTCAAGATTTGTTCCTGAACGCACCGATGATTATGCCTGGGAAAACGACAAAGTAGCGTTTAGAGTATTTGGTCCAGCAGCTCAAAAGATGGTCGAAGATTCTGTTCCCGGAGGTACGCTTACAAGTGGTATTGATGCCTGGTTAAAAAAGGTGGAGTATCCTATTATTAACACCTGGTATAAAAAGGAACTGGAAACGGAGGGCTCTTATCATGAAGACACTGGTGAAGGCCTTGATAATTTCCATGTTGGTATAAGCCGAGGCGTTGGTGGTAGTGCTGTAAAAGTGGATAGCATGTATTATTATTCCAAAAACTTTACCGAATGGAAAACCATAACTACCGGTCCTATTAGGACCAGTTTCTATTTGAAATATGCCGATTGGAATGCTTCCGGGAAGCTCATTAAAGAATCAAAAATTATTAGTTTAGACCGAGGTCATCATTTATCAAAATTCAAAATTTCTATCGAAGGCACCGAACACATTTCGGCGGGATTAACCTTGCATGAAAAAGATGGGAAGGTCTTTGAAAATAGTCATAACGGTTGGATAAGCTATTGGCAACCGCATGGTAAATCAGAATTAGGCACCGCTATTATAGCCCATAAATATACCTTCTCAGGTTTTGAAAATTATAATGTTGAGGCTAAAGATCTTAGTCATGCTTATGCACATCTTAAAGTACAACATAATACGGTGACATATTATGCTGGTTTCGGATGGAAGGAAAGTGGTCATTTTAAAAATTCAGAAGACTGGGAGCAGTATCTCAATGACTTTGCGCTAAGCATTAATTCACCTTTAGAGGTTTCAGTAAAGTAACTTCAAAAAAGGAGGGCAAAATCTCAATGGATATATAAATCTATATACAAACCTGATTACTCTCAACTACCCGAAACTCTTCAATAAAACCCGTGCTTGCAAGTAGTACTTTCCGGTTCTGAAGTTCTTTTTCTTTTCAAAATGAAGGTTCGTAATTTCCCCAAATCTGGTATCCTGTTCTAATTTATGAATCAGTTTTAGTATGGCATTATAATGGCCTTCCAGCACAAATTGATAGGTGTTTATTTTTAAATCATCCTTAACAATACTGTGGGGTTCTAAAAAAGAGACCACTTTAATATGACTACTATCTGCGAATGCGTTTATAGTCTTTAAAAGATTGTTCTGCAATGAACTACCGGCCATTTGATATTTGGTAAGCAGGGAATCGTAATACTTTTGTTTTTGTTTTAAAAGGGAAATTTGCTTGGGTGTATTTTCAAATAAAACTTCCTGTTTTTTAAGCAGGTTAAATTCCTTTTTAAGCGCAACGGTTTTCGAAATTGCCAGCTGATAGCTTAGCACCAAGGCCAACAAAAACCCAACAAGTAAAGCTATATTTTTTGTTTTGTTAGTCATACCCCATGTTTAGTTTTATACTAAAATCAGACACAGCTTTTGTCCCATCTTCATAACTCAAAATATCAATAGTATTGATCCATGCCATGGACTCCAAATGGGCTATCCATTTCGAAAATGCATCACTGTTACTCGATGCTCCCGATACGACCATGGTGTTGTTCTTTAATAAAATGACTTTATCCTTTCTAATCGTCTTTTCCAAAGGCTGATAATTTAATTCAGACAGTACTATGGACTGTGGTATACTTTGCACCAAAGCGTTAGCATAAAATGAACTTTTAGAAGAACTACTTTTAAGCATATCATCTACCATTTTTTGTGATTTGTTGACAGCTTCATCAAGCTTCAGCAGCTTCTGCTTTGTGGTTTGATTTATTTGTGAGGTTTGCTGCAGGGTATTAACGCGATTATAATAATGATTAAACACCACAAAATTGATTAACAGTATCGCCAATATAAATACCATTCCAAATTTAAAAAACAGACTAAAGAATTTTGCCTGGGTATAATCACTTATAAAGGATTGCTTTAAATGTTTAAAACTCGTAGTAGATTCGAAGTGATGCAATACGGTGTCTAATGCCCCGGTCAAAGACAGCAGATAGTCATTATTCACAGATAAACCGTTAATATTGTAGGTTTCATTCGCTTTTGTATCGGTTCTTTCAATAGCAGTAGTCGTTTCACTGTCAAAAGAAATCTTAGCATTTGAAGTTAACAGTGTACTCCGGTTTACAAAACGAGAGAGACTCGAAGCTGCCAAATTCCCCAAAGCTATATTAATAACTGCCACACCACAAGTTCTATATTCTGCAATAAGTTCATCTAAATACGCCTTTCTGCAAATGGCTATAAAGTGTGTTCCCTTTTGTGTAATAGTTTCATAATAAAAATCCTCCAAATTAATATTTGGAAAGGCTTTATAAACCAGTTTTTCGGCCTCTAAAGGTTCACTTTCTAAACGTTTCGTAAGGATATTGTCATTATTAATGATAAGACTAACATGCTGACCTTTGGAAAGCTTCGTTTTTAAAACATCTAAGGAAGCTGCTTGAAAGGCACTATCAATATCTATAGCATTCTTAGATTTTTTTAAAACGGAGACATAGAGTTTCTCTTCTCCATGTTCAGAAGTATGCTCGACCCCGCAAAAATACTTTCCATAAAGCAGGTATGTTTTTAATCGTGCTATCATTAATAAATCACCGTTGGTTTAATAAGGACGGTAAGTTTTGCTTTAGAGTCTACGCGTTTACGGGAACTGAATAGCCATTTAATAATGGGAACTCGGGCTAAAAACGGAACTCCGGTACCGGCATCATTCTTTTCCTGTTCTTCCAAACCACCCAACACTACAATATCCTGATCTCTTACACGAATGATGGAGGTAAACTCTCTGGAGCTTAAATCCGGTGGAGCATCTTCCGCAACACGAGCTCCGAAGCTGGATTGCACTACAAAAATATCCAGTGTAACTTGCCCATCACCGGAAACCATGGGTTTAATGGTTAGTCCGAGTTCGGCATCTATAGGCTCGTAATTAGTTATTTCAGAAGTTTGCGGGTTGTCGGTTCCATAAATATTCCGCTGGGTTACTGCATAATATGAGGTTTGTCCGTTTGAAAACGTAGCGCGATGTCCATTTAATGTGGACAACTTTGGTGTAGAACGTATTTTTAAATTGCCATTAGACTCCATGGCTTTTACCGTGGCGAAGAAATTTGGGACTACCTTTCCAATATTAACATGTCCAAAGCCGTCAAAACCATTGAGCACGCGGTTGATGGTTTTAGCACCTAAAGTCAAATCGGTTGTAGGGAAAACACCGCCTTTCGTTTCTACCGGATCTTCCCCGATTCCCCAGGTTACTCCGGATTCTATAGTGGAATTTCTACTCACTTCAATAAGCATGACCTCAATAAGGATCACCGGAACAGGTTTATCTATTTTTTTCACAAAGGCTTTAAAACGTTCTATGTTAGCCGCAGAGCCCGTCACATAAAAACTATTAAGCTCGTTATCTGTTTTAATATCAAGATCTCTGGTAACTTCATCCGGAAGTACACTTATTAAAGCTTCTCCTTTACTTCCTGTATCGCTAAAGCTATTTCTATTCCCTGTGTTAATCGACGTTCTACCGGAGTTATTATTGATCCCATTATTACCGTACTGGTTGTTAAAATTTCTATTGGAGCTATTATTATAACCGTTATTGTTACCATAACTATTACCATAACGACTAAAGTTATTATAGCTGTTTTGGTTTCCATAAGACGTTCTACCCACGGTCCTGTTTCTATTACCTCCTCCGGTTGGATCTGATAATAATTCAACCGACCGATGTTGCAACTGAATAATTTCTACAGACCGAACACTAAGCTGTTGTTCCGTTCCAAAGTAATAAATGTTGCCTTCTTTTTTAAATGTGAATTTCTCCCCGGAAGAAGCCGTCGCATTGCCAGGTTGGTTGTTTGTATTTTGTGTATTTCCGGGTTGTTGATTCGTCGGATTGCTTAAGGCCTGATTTATAGGTATAGATGCACTTTTGGATTCAAACATTTTCACCAGTAAGTCATCAAAAGTAATGGCTTTGGTTTTAAAAGTAATGGTTCCTGCATTATCCAAAGGCGTTGCTGTAAATATATCGATTCCTAAGGCCTCTCCGATGTCATTTATAATACTGAAAATAGGCGTATTCTTAAAATCAACCTCGAGCAGTTTAGATTCCGAATCTAAAATTTTAAAATTTAAGTTCGATGTTCTTTGAGATAAACTTTGGTTATTCCCCGTTGATGCATCGGCTTCGAACACATAGAAGTTGTCTTTTGTCTTTTCGCTAAATAGCTGATTTGCCAATGCGAGTTTATCCATGGCGGCATCGAAAGGCATAGCCTTAATATAGGATGTAATCAATTTATTTTCCAAACCCGGAGCGAATACCAGGTTTTTACCGGATTCGTCCATAATGCGCTTAAACACGTCATAGAGCTTATCCCCTTTGGCATCAATAGTAATGGTATTGGCATTGGGGGTGTATATCACGGGAATAACCCGAACTTCCGGAACTACAGCAGGGGCTACATACTTTTTTATAGACATGATATTACCGGTAAAATCTATGGTAAGCCCATATTCCTTACACAGAAAGACCAATAAATCGGCTACCGTAACATTAGAAAAGTTATTGACAATATTGATTTGATTAAGTTCAGGAGCAAGGTTTAAGTTAACTTGATGAATTTCGGAAACCGCCAATAAAAAATTGGATAATGAAATATTACTCACACTAATTTCAGATTTCACTTGCTGCGTCAATCCTTCATTATCCATAGCCAAAAGTTCCAGTTGGTTTTTAATGGTCTGAACGCGTGAATCCTCGCTTTGCGAAAACCCTAAATTAAGTGTTAATAACAATAAAATAAATAGTAGCTTCTTCATTCCTCAGTCTGTGTTTGGCTCCTGCCTTTTTAATCTTTTGTGTTAAGTAATACGTTTATTTTTTCTTCTAACAAATCCATTCTTTGAGCTTGTTCTTTAAGGACAACATTCTCTTCTTCTACAACTTTAATACGTTTTTCCTGATTGATGGCATACAGTGTCAACTCTTCAATTTTTTCAAGGAGCTTTAAATTCATTTCCTTTAGTTTGATGCCGTCTGCTTCCATTTCTTTTGCCGAAGGAATATTAGGTAAATGGCCTTCTTTAGCTATATAATCTTCAACAGCTTTAAGAGATTTTAAATCGTAATCTTCGTAGAACACATAATCCGGGGCTATGGCGCCTAACAGGTCTACTTTGACTTCGTTGGTGTGGATGTTGCCTTTTACGGCTAGTTTGGCGTCTGGTGACGTCGTTCCTATTCCGACATTACCCGAGTTCTTTATTGAAAACATTGTAGAAGTACCCGAGCTACCAACAGCTGAAGCTGTTCTAAATTCCCATCCATGTCCGTCCTTATATAATAATAGAGTTCCATTGTAAGTATTTGCTATATCACGTCTTTGCATTTCTAATGTTGCCACTCCGTCTAGACCTCTATGTGTAATAAAGTATGTAGATGCATGCTTATTGCCAGCATTCACGCCTTTAGCAGAGAGAATTAAATTCGCGCCATTGTAATTGCCCGAACCTGTTCCCTCAATTCTTATGTTTGTAGTAACTCCGCTAGCTAAAATATGTCCGGCTACTTCTAATTTTTCCGAAGGCGTAGTTGTTCCAATACCCATGTTCCCCGAATTATTTACCGTAACTCTAGCCATATTATTAGTGGCTATTTGAAAATCGAAACTTCCAGGAGATTGAACAAATAAACTATTTACATTTGAATTGGTAAATAGTGAGCCAGCATCTCCTATTAAGCCCATATATCCACTCGTTAACCCTCCATCTTGACTGAAATGTATTTTAGGATTATCATTTTCATTATTATTATCGGTATCAGCTTCTATTTTTAGCGTAGCATCTCCTGATGTTCCCGACGAAACTGTCTCAACAATGGTTTGCGAAGACAAATAAAAGCTCGCAAATGAGCAAAGGAGGAAAATATAACGTGCTTTCTTCATACGTTTATTGTTTTTTAGAATTTAATAAGTCTTCAATCTTTTGCAGTTTATCTTTTTGTTTTTGTAATTCTTTTTCAAGGCCATCAACTTTTGAAAATTTATTTTTAAGCGTCATTATTTCCTTTTCCTGTTCAATGGTATAAAGTGTCAACTCCTCAATTTTTTCAAGGAGCTTTAAATTCATTTCCTTTAGTTTGATGCCGTCTGCTTCCATTTCTTTTGCTGAAGGGATATTAGGTAAATGTCCTTCCGAAGCTATATAATCTTCAACAGCTTTTAGAGATTTTAAATCATAATCCTTGTAGAACACATAATCCGGGGCTATAGCACCTAACAGGTCTACTTTGACTTCGTTGGTGTGGATGTTGCCTTTTACGGCTAGTTTGGCGTCTGGATTAGTTGTACCGATGCCCAAAGAGCCATTGATAACTTGGGTTCCTGTGTCGCTCAGAATCTTTGCCCATGTACCGATGCCATCAACATTGGTGCTTCTAATGTACATTATAGGTGATGTGCTGGAATTCTTAATTGCGATTTGTCCATTATATCTGTAATTTGGATTATTGGAGTGATGATTCATGTTTAAACCCCAAAACCAGCCGCCAGTTTCTGGAGCATTGCTTGCATTGTAACTTTCATAGAAACCACTTTGCCAAACAGTGTTCCAATCTGTCGTAGTATTAGGGTCATTTAGACTCAGTTTATTGCTTAATATGTCTCCAACTACATGTAATTTTTCACTTGGGTTTGTGGTGCCAATACCAACATTTCCAGAAGTAGGAAAGGTGTTAGTTTGCCCCGACAAACAGAAACTTGTAAGCAGACATAAACTGCCAATTAATAGTGTATTTCTCATAATATTATAGCTTTTTGTTGTTTAAATTTTAATCCGTTAATAACGCATAAACCTCCTCCACCGAGCTTATGCCCTGTTTTATAAGTTCAATAGCATTGGTTTTTAAAGTCGCGATGTTATACTCTTTTAAATAGTTGTCGATCTCAAGATCGTTATGCTTAATATGGTTGACTAAAGGTTTCGTTATCGGTATAATTTCATATATCGCTTTTCGGCCCTGATACCCGGTATGATAACATTGGTTACACCCAACAGCGGTATAGTGGGTCTTCAGGTCTTTAGGGATTTCAAAATGTTCGGGAAAAATATCCGGACTTATAATCTCTTCTTTTTTACAGGCCGGACACAACTTTCTCACCAGGCGCTGTGCCACACTCACATTTAAAGTACTGGCAATTAAAAACGCGGGGATCCCCATATCGATAAGCCTGGACACGGTGGCCCATGCCGAGTTGGTATGAATGGTAGAGAGCACCAAATGCCCCGTAAGTGCCGCTCGAATAGCCATATTAGCTGTTTTTACATCACGAATCTCCCCCACCATGATCACATCGGGATCCTGACGTAAAAAGGTTCGTAAGGTACTTGCAAAATCGAGGCCTATATTTTCTTTAAGCTGAACTTGATTGACCCCTTCAAGGGTGTATTCGATCGGGTCTTCTATGGTGACGATGTTGGTTTTGTCATCATTCAACAGCTTAAGCGTAGCATACAAGGTGGTCGTTTTACCCGAACCCGTTGGGCCGGAAATAAGGACTATCCCATTAGGTTTTTTTATAGTTTCCTTATAAGCCTTTAATTCTTGCGCCGTAAACCCTAAATCTTCCAGTTGAATATGATCGGCATCCTTACTTAAAATACGCAATACTATTTTCTCGCCATGCAGGGTTGGTAAACTGGATACACGAATATCAAATTCATCCGTATTCGTCTTTATGGTAATGCGACCGTCTTGTGGTAATCGCTTTTCAGAAATATCTAAACCGGCTTTAATTTTTAATTTATTAACGATCACCGGGTATTCAGATAAGGTAATTAAGAATTGTTCTTTTAGCTTCCCATCTAAACGATAACGTACCCGACAACGATGTTCGTAGGGTTCAAAATGAATATCACTACTCCCAATATGCTTGGCTTTCAACAGGAGTTTTTCAAGAAAATCGGCTGAATAATGCAAATCTTCTTTAATATCTGCAGATTGCTTTCTGAAATTAGTCGCAAGATAGTGCTGTATGTTCTCCGGAGTCTCCGACAAAAATTTTACGGGCTTTCCTAAAACCACTTGCAATTCCTGTTTTAGGGCTTCGGAAGGGGTGGCGGTTTTAAATACAAGGTGGCCGTTTTGAGCTTCGGCGGGCACAATATTATAATGATAGGCCTGCTCACTGCTTATAAGCTGAACCAAATCTGTTTTAATATTAAAATCTGTTTTACCCATAGTTATACCTGATAAAGCGAATTAATAATTCCGAACCAAAATCCCAAATAAGTAATTCCAAAAAACAAACTCATATACCCCGCTAAAGGCACTGTGGTTGTTTTTTTATTTTTCGGTAAACAGACGTGCAAAATCAGTGAAAAGATAAGCGCTGACGGTAAAAGAATCATAAAGGATATGGAGGCATAAGCGAATGCCAGAGCACATAAAAATAAAACATCTCCCAGCCCTATAGCCTGAGAAAAAGTCGTTTTTAATTTGTATTTGGTATAAAGAAAAACAGTCCCTAAAAGCAAAGCTACAAAGGTCAAATTGAGCAATACCGAAGTATAAAATAATTCGGGGAGTGTTTTCATAAAAAATAAAGCTCCAACACAAAGGGCCACTATAGGAAACAAAAACCAATAGACCTGTCGTTCTTTAAGATCCTGAAAAAGAATGAGTCCTAAACATAGGATAAGTAATATTTTAATGACCATGATAACCATTTAGTCTTTTACAGTTTGTTTCGGGTTTCCGTTTTCATCAATTTCCCAGACATTAAAAATCCCATCGCCATCAAAATCGGTAATTGCCGTTGCTCTTACTTTGAAACTATTATTATCGGCAGTCATTACTTCATAAACATAATTACTAGTACCGCCTTCTTTAACCGTTTTTGGTGCCGCAAAATCAATTTCGTTTAAATCCGGCGAAAACTTGGAATACATATACCGATAACTGGTTTGGGAGTTATAAATGTATTTTAGCTGGGTTTGGGCTTCAATACTTTTTGCTTTGCTTATTAAAGGCATTAAATTGGGTAAGGCAAGAAGTAGCAAAATTCCTATAATAACCAATACGATTAAAACCTCTTGCAAATTATAGGCTGGTAATTTCAGTATTTTTATTTGTTTATTTCTTTGCTTTGAAAAGCAGGATATTTCTTGAATCTTTATCATAATTAAATGGTATCAAATTTTTGTTCAAATTCAGTACAACTTGATTTAACAATATTTATAGTACAATTTTGACTTAAAAAGCTTATCCAAACTGATTATCAGCACTTTAAAAGCCTATTAACTTCGAATGATTAAACAGCACCAAAATACGAATCATTATTATATAATTGCTAAGATTTATCCTTACATTTAGTAAGGATTTTCATTAGCTCATATCTATTGGCTAAAAAAACATCATAAAAGGCCATGTTTTTTAGCTGTTTTTACTAACATTAAATCACTCTTATCGGCTGCATTAAAGGTTTGTTTTAACAGACGCTTTCTACGTTCTATACCTCCAATGGACAAATTAACAGACTCGGACAAATCCTTCAATTTGGCGCCTTTAGATAATTCGTATAGCAATTGCCGGTCTTTATCATCGATATTAAAATGGTTCGCTATGTTTCTCCTAAAGAACTCCAATACCGTTTTAGTATAATAAGGACACCCCTGCAATACCGTTTTAATGGCTGTCATAAAATCGGTTAAACCTGCCTCACTTTTAATTAAAAGTCCTTCCGGATTTACCCGATTAAAAATGCTGTATATTCTATAGTTGTTACTATGATGGGTCGATACAATTATTTTAGCCTTTTGAAAAGACCGGCGTATCTCTTTCCCCAAATCTTCTCCGGATAAAATGCGACCATCTTTAGAGGGTGGTAAACTTATATCCAGAAAAAATAAGTCATATGGTTCTGCTGTTAAAGCATCATTCATTTTTAAAATGGCCTGATCACAACTTGTTGAGGAATCAATTTTAAATGTATAATCTTCATTTGCGCTTAATCGGGAAAATGCGTGTTGGTAGGCTTCAATTATTGCTATATGATCATCAATAATTAAGACTTTAAGGGGTTTTGTCATCTTTGCTATGTTTGAACTTTTATTAATAATCATCTAAGTCGTAAACCTAAAACCCAGGTGTTCATGGCGTCATTATTTCGCTCATAACAACAGGATTACGGCCACTATAATACAGCACTAATCTATAAATAATTTTTAAAACCCCACAAAGAAAAACCTTAGATTTTATATGGTTTTTCCCTACCGCTTTATTTGCAGTACTTTCAGGCAAAAATTTAAGTTTTAAAACAGGAATAAAACCTTTTAATTTTAAGTTTATTGTTAGCACCTATCATTTTTTAGAATCTTTTGAGCATCGACAGATGCCATATCATCTTATTTATGAGCATCTTATATTAAACAATACCCGCTCAATCATCCTTCTTAAAAGCCTTACAAAAAAAATAAAAATTCCTTACTAATTGTAAGGATAATTCTTAACTATTGTTGTTTTGATTTGGTAGCTTTGGGTGTTAAACATTCAAAACTTAGTCCATTAAAAAAGATGAAAAAATATAATTTTGCTTTTTTGTTTTGTTTTTCTTTGAAGATAGTATTAAGCCAATCACCTGCTGGCAATAACCAAGAAATTCAATTTAATAATAATGGTGTCTTTGGTGCAAGCCCATACCTAACCTGGGATGGTACCAATCTCAAATTTTTGGATTTGGGGGCCTATTCCGCAAGATTATATTTCAAATCTGAAAACGGTGATGATAGCTATATATTTTCAGAAAATTATGGCCCTAATAAAAACCGTTTAGTCTTTCATACTAGGGACGATGGAGATCAAGATTATGCCGTTTTTAGAAACAGACATTGGAACGATGGAGAAAAAGATGTTTTCGAAATACACAGGACATGGACAAAAGCTAACTCTAATTTTTATGTTGTGAATGGTAATGTCGGCATTGGTACTACTGCTCCAAATTCTCAACTCAATGTTGGAACAAAAACAACAAACTCCCCATCAGCTGTTGCTCAATTTGGGGTTTCCAAAGCAAGTGCAGAAGCTAGAGTGCTATCATTAGTAAATTCAGGTGGAGGTTCAAATCAATCAACATCTATTGATTTTCATAATGGTCCTTCCTGGTCGCCTACCGGTAAAATTCAAGTGCAACAATTAGGTACAGATACTAAATCAAAAATTCACTTTTACACCTATAATAGTGGCTTAAAAAACAGAATGACTATAAATGAAAATGGTAATGTTGGCATCGGTACCATTATTCCCGATGAAAAACTTGCTGTAAACGGGAATATCCATACTAAAGAAGTTAGGGTCGATCTTATAGGTTGGAGCGATTTCGTTTTTGACGAAGATTACAACTTACCAACACTTAAGGAAGTAGAAAAGCACATCAAAGAAAACGGCCATTTAAAAGACATTCCTTCCGCAGAAGAGGTAGCCAAACGGGGGATTCTTTTGGGAGATATGAACGCTAAGTTGCTTCAGAAGATTGAAGAGTTGACGCTTTATACCATTGCCCAGGAAAAGAAATTGAAACTCTTACTTGAAAAAATTGAAAAATTAGAAAACAAAGAATAGATATTATGAAGACCATATTATACGGAATCGCGCTTCTATTAGCACTTCATACATATTCCCAAAATGAGCTTACCAACACTGTAAGTGTTGATGTCGCCGGGTGGAAAAGAGTGGCTCAACTCACTGGTGCTTCAGGCAGAGGATACCATGAGGTTATATTAATGACTACAGGAGGAGATTCTGAACCCAGAGTAGCAAAAATTTCATGGCTAAAGGGCTGGTCAAATTATGGTGGACTCAACCTTGTCTCCATAAGTGATAAAGGCTATTGGACAGAAGCCCGAATTACTTACGATGGAACAAAGGCATATCTGGAAGTGAACTTCAGCAAGACCATTAATTCGATGAAGATCTATTTCAACCAATCCGCCTGGATCGGAGGTTCTATTTTTAATGGCGCACTGCCTAATGGCGGTGATACCGTTATTCTAACCTCTAAATTTGGACGGTTGAATTTCGGAGAAAATGATTTTTTCCTTGCTTATAATGGTAACGTCGGCATTGGTACCAGCACCCCAGACGAAAAACTAGCCGTAAACGGGAATATCCACACCAAAGAAGTACGGGTCGACCTAAGTGGTTGGAGTGATTTCGTTTTTGACGAAGATTACAACTTACCTACACTTAAAGACGTTGAAAACCATATTAATGAAAAAGGGCATTTAAAGGATATTCCTTCAGCGAAAGAGGTGGCAGAAGAAGGAATTCTTTTGGGAAATATGAATGAGAAACTACTTCAAAAGATTGAGGAGTTGACGCTTTATACAATTCAGCAACAAAAACTCATAGACAATCAATCCAAGGCTTTGAAAGGTCAAGCTGAAATTATCAAAAAAATACTAGAAAAATTATAACATGAAACGACTCATTTATTTCTTCGCACTTATTACAAATATTTGTTTATATGCGCAACAAACTTATTACCCTGTAACTGCCGGTGATGGTTACGGCGTTCGCCTTTGGAATAGTGATCATTATAAAATTCACATGGGAAATAGTTCTGAATATCACTTTGGCCCTGTAACTTCTTTTAGTGTTAAAATGAATATGAGTAATCATTCAGATCGTGGATGGACATGGGGACTTCATGGAGCAACTCCAATTGCAGGGTTAAACACACTTGGTGATTTTAAAACAAGTGGTTATTTCCAAGCATCGAAATTTATTACTGTCAATAAAGGGAGTAGTTATCGAGTTGCAATGAATGGAATGGCAGATGGTTATATGGTTGGGAGAAGTGATGATGTTGTAGACAAATTTTTAATTCACTCTAACGGTAATTCTTACTTTAATGGAGGTAATATAGGAATTGGGACCAATAATCCAGGCCAAAAATTAGAAATCTATAACCCAAACCTATTTAATTCCAATATGGGCGCAGAATCCCAAGACCACATATCCCTAACAACTGGCAGTATCGGTAATGGCAATTATTTTGGCGGAATCACTTGGAAAACAGGTTCTAGAAGAAGAGCCGCTATTACCGCTGTACAGGAGCATACTGATTCTGACTATATAGGCTTAGCTTTTTTCACAAAGGGAACCGACGGCTCAGGACCAATGTACGAAAGCGTCAGAATTACAAGATATGGCAATGTCGGCATAGGCACCACAACCCCAGACGAAAAACTAGCCGTAAATGGCAACATCCACACCAAAGAAGTACGAGTCGACCTGATTGGCTGGAGTGATTTTGTTTTTGAAAAAGATTACAACTTACCAACACTTAAAGATGTAGAAAACCACATTAAAGAAAAAGGCCATTTAAAAGATATTCCTTCAGCCAAAGAAGTTGCCGAGCACGGTATTCTTTTGGGAGATATGAATGCTAAGCTGCTACAGAAAATTGAGGAGTTGACACTTTATACCATTGCCCAAGAAAAGAAATTGAAAGTGCAAGAGGAACATTCAATTAAAAAAGACTTAAGGATTGAGGCGCTCGAAGAACGATTACAAAACATAGAAAAACTGATTCACCTTAAAAAACAATAATTTTATGAAATATTCGCGATTAATTTTCTTTCTACTCCTTCTTACAGGTTTCTGTTTATCAGCCCAAACTAACACCTTTCCTTCTTCTGGGAATGTGGGAATAGGAACGACATCTCCAAACACTTATCTTCAATTAGGAAGCACAAATGCTTATAGGGTTTACTATACAATGGGCTCTGGTATAGCCCCAAGATATTATCAGTTAGGAGCTGTTGCATACAATAATGGAGAGTTTAGGATAAGTGGTATACTCGCTGGGCATACAGATACGCAGGGAAAATCAACCATTGACATTAAATTTTCAGTACGGAGCGGGTTTAAAACTTTAGGAAGCACCTATGGAGACGTTGGCAGTGCTTCAGATATTGTAGTTTTTGATGATTCGTCTAGTAGCAAATATTTAGTATATCTGAAATTAGATGATTGGGCCCTGACCAATCTTCAATTGGAAGCTTCATCAGGAGCAGTGATAAATTACAATGATACATACACCGAAATTGATCCTTCAAATTCTTTCGGCTCACCGGTTTTCACTTTGAAGGACGATGTTGGACAATTAATTAGAACCGATAATTCTGGCAACGTTGGCATCGGCACCACCACCCCCGACGAAAAACTAGCCGTAAATGGCAACATCCACACCAAAGAAGTACGGGTCGACCTAAGTGGTTGGAGCGATTTCGTTTTTGAAGAAGATTACAACTTACCTACACTTAAAGACGTTGAAAACCATATTAATGAAAAAGGGCATTTAAAGGATATTCCTTCAGCGAAAGAGGTGGTAGAAGAAGGAATTCTTTTGGGGGATATGAATGCAAAACTTCTTCAGAAGATTGAGGAGTTGATGCTTTATACAATAGAACAACAAAAACTTATTGAAGCGCAAGCAGAAACTATTAAAGAAATTCAAAAAAAATTAAAAGAATAAATTATGATTAGACAATATTTTATTTTCTACTTTTTCACTTTTATAACCTTATGTTTAAGTGCTCAAACTAGTGTTTATATTAAAGGGACTGGCTATAATTATAGTTCAAATCGCGTAGTTAAGCTTAATACTCAAACATTAGTTAATGGTGGAGGTAGAGGTTTATGCTTAACTATTGTTAATGCAAGTACTCATCAACATGTGTCGTCAACAACTTATGACACTTATGGCAATTCTGCTGCATCAGATAATTTAGCAACGGCACTCAATAATCTTCAACGCGGGTATATTGGCATATTAACTTCCTATGATGCGTGGGAAAATCAAGTTACTTCAAACTTGAAAGAGGCTGCTAGAAGATTAGGACTTTTTAAATTAGGAAGCGGGATTGATTATAGTTCTAGAAGGCCTTATGCTGCGATTTTTAGAGGCTCTGGAACTTCTACAAATAATATACAACCTAATCATATCGCTTATGAAGTGATGCAATCAAACAGTTCCGAATCGGAACGGGCAGTTATTGCTACTTGGTTAATAGATGATGCTTTTATTGGTAATAATCTCACCAATGCTTTAGTATCTGGTAATGCCGAAAATTCTGGTTCAGCTTTATTAGTTGATGATCTTAATAATGTTGGTATTGGCACGACTACTCCAGACGAAAAACTAGCTGTAAACGGGAAAATACATGCTAAAGAAGTGCGTGTTGATTTAACTGGTTGGAGTGATTTCGTTTTTGAAAAAAAATACAAACTTCCAACTTTAGAAGAAGTAGAACAACATATTAAAGAAAAAGGGCATTTACAGAACATTCCACCAGCCACAGAGGCTATCGAAAATGGTATTCTTTTAGGTGATATGAATGCTAAGCTGTTGCAGAAAATTGAAGAACTAACCCTATACGCCATCGATCAGGAGAAAAAGATCGAGACCCAGGAAAATCAATTGAAACAACAAGAGGTGATTAATCATGAATTGGAAGAGCGCCTTTTGAAACTGGAGCAAACATTATTAAAAAATAAAGAAAACTAAAATAAAGCTCATATGAAATTATCGAGTATATCAATTGGATTAGTAACACTGTTTTTAAGCTTCCCGTTTACGAGTACAGGGCAAAACACTTCAGAATCAAAGCTTACTGGAGCATGGTCTTTCAACTATGAAGCCGCTTTTGAAAGCATGAACAATGATACGAAAGCCGTTTTTAATAGCTTAAATGAAGCACCTCGTAAAGCGGTTGAAAACCTATATAAAGACAGGCAAATGATTTTTGGGAACGACAACACATTTAAATTAGTGTTATCAGATGGAAGAAGCTCAGAAGGAGTCTGGGAATTGAATCCAAATGGTAAAATTCTAAAAATCAAGAATGAAGCAACAAGTAAAGTATACCCTTATAAAGTGCTTATGATTTCTGAAGAAAAACTAATTATTGAGGAGTTAGAAACTAAAAGTAATGCGTATTTCAAAGCGTTACATTTTGTAAAATTAAATCATTAAAAACTATGAATTTCAAGATATTGCATACCACATATTACAGAGTTGTTGTATTTTTTGTTTTTTCGTTCTTAGGGACTACAGGGTCTTATGCACAGTATTCTATTGATGGACCAACATCAGTATATCAGAATGATTTTTGGCTGTATACCATTGTTGATCAATTCGGGCAACCTTTAACAAATCAACACAATACATATATTACTTGGACTCCTACTATAGGAACCATGCACGGGACTTCAGGAAATGGTATGATTGCAATGCCTTTTACTTTTAATAGTATTGGAAGCGGCACCATTACTGTCGGGTGGTTTGATAATTTTACATTTCAACAATATTATGCACAAACTTCAGTACAGGTAACTCCTGCACCACCTTCTACACCTTCAGCACCTACAGTACTAAGCAATAATTGTAATTCTACAACTTTACAGCACGGAACACCACCAACCGGTGTGACTTGGTATTGGCAAAGTACTGCAGATGGTACAAGTACATCTGACTCTAATGCAACAAAAACAGTATCAAGTGGAACAATTTATTACTTAAGGGCGAAAAATAATAGTACCAACGTTTGGAGTTTAAATTCCAGCAGTGTTGAGTATACAGTGGATTCACTTCCAGTTTGGTATGCCGATACTGATGGTGATGGTTTTGGAGACCCGGCAAGTACTCCAATATTAAACTGTAATCAACCTAGTGGATATGTTTCTAATAATTTTGATGAATGCCCTACACAAGCAGGCAACCCTTTAAATAATGGTTGTCCCGGAGCGGGAGACCCTGGTTCTGCCGATAAAAACTATGTACATACGATAGCGCCATTAATAGCAGTTAGTGATGTTTCTCAAATTACTGATGAAGATGATAAACTAGAGAGTGTCACCTATTTTGATGGGTTAGGAAGAATTATTCAAAATATAGATATTCGAGCCGGAGGCCAAAAACAAGATATAAAATTGCCTACAGTATATGATGAATTTGGAAGACAGGCAAAAACATATTTACCACATGCTACGGTTACCAGTTCAGTGTCGAGCTATACGAGCAATACAAGTCTCATTAATGATTTAAATACTTATTACGTATCTGAATATGCTAATCAACTGAATAGTAGCAATCCGAATGCTTATTCTGAAACTCGTTTTGATGATTCGCCCTTAAGTAGAGCTTTAGAAAGTGGAACACCCGGAGAAGATTGGTTAATTAACCCTTCTAGTGATAGTGATCATACCACTAAATACCATTATAGCAGTAATAATGCAAATGAAGTTTATAAAATTGACTACCCTGGAGCAAGTAACCCACTTTCCGTTGCTATTTATTATGCTGAAGGCGTACTGCTGAAAAACACGGTTAAAAACCCAAATTGGGTAACCACAGATGGGCAAGTAAATACTAAAGATGTGTTTACCGATAAAGGTGGTAAAAAAATTGCAGAGTATCGCTACATTCTTGAAAGTTCCACACTCAAAACTTTAAAGACCTATTATGTATATGATAATACAGGTAATATGGTTTATGTGTTAACACCAAAACTGTTTACAAACTTAGGAAGCGGAACAACCATTTCTGTTACCAATTTAAACGACCTGGCCTTTCAGTATAAGTATGATACTTATAACCGGCAGATAGAACAAAAAATACCCGGTAAAAAGCTTTGGGAGTATATGGTTTACGACCAATTAGATCGACCTATATTAACCCAGGACAAAAATTTAAAAGACGATGGTAAATGGCTCTTTACAAAATATGATGTCTTTGGACGTGTCACTTATTCTGGTTTATACACAAGTGCTTTAACCAGAGACCAATTGCAAACCGCTGTAGATAACTATATCAGTGGCAACACCAACAATTTATCGAATATAGAATCTCGTACAGCATCAACATCCGGTATTGGTGGCGTAAGTATTAATTATACGAACAATGCGTATCCAACAACAGGGCTTGAGGTATTAACCGTGAATTATTACGATGATTACACATTTACAGATACAAATAAACCAACAACGCCTACCTCAATTTTGGATCAAACGGTTACTAGTAGAACCAAAGGATTAGCAACAGCGTCATGGACTAAAACCTTAGGGGTTTCATCATGGTCAAAAAACTATACCTATTATAATGAAAAGGGAAACGTTATTTATATCTATGAAAAGAATCATTTAGGAGGCTATACACAGAATAAAAGCAGACTGGATTTTAGAGGCAAAATAAAAGCTTCAGTCACCGAGCATAAAAAAACAAGCTCAGACCCACCATTGGTTATTAAAGATTATTTCACATACGATCACGTAGAGCGCCCTTTAAGCCATACCCAAAGTATTGGCGGCGATAATAATGTCCTGGATGATATCCTCTCTTTGGACGACCAATCTCCAACTTCAGATAAGACCATAAATCATATTGCATCTGAGTCAATTACACTGTCACCAGGGTTTACCGCATTACCAGGATTTAATGCCAGTATTGAAACTTTTGACAGAGAGCTCATTACCTATAATAATTATGATGAATTGGGGAAACTAATAAACAAAAAGATAGGGGGTGAAGCAAACCCAATAATTGCCAATAGCACGGGACTTCAAACTGTCGATTACGCCTACGATATTAGAGGCGCACTAAAAGCGGTTAATGATGTAGATAATATAGATAGCGATTTATTTGCCTATGAGCTTAATTATGAATCTGGTGAGGGCACTAACTTTAATGCGCCGCAATACAATGGTAATGTTTCACAAATGGTGTGGAAATCGGCACACAATAATACTAAGAAATCTTATTACTATGACTATGATGATTTAAACCGATTTGAAAAAGGACGTTATGGTGAAGGCTCTGGTTTAACGAGTAACTGGCAAAAGTTTGAGGTAAATGTTAATGGTTATGATCATAACGGAAACATTTCCGGCTTAACTCGTCGAGGGTTATCTTCTGGAACAACTATAGATAACCTGACCTATTATTATGATAATGGCAACCAGTTAATGAAAATTACAGATGTATCCGGAACATCTGGTTTTAAAAATGGAACTAACAGTGGAGATGATTACACTTATGACGATAATGGAAATTTAACTAAAGACTTAAATAAAAGTATATCTCTTATAGAGTACAATCATTTAGATTTAGTGACTAAGGTGACTTTTACAGACGGGAAACGAATAGAGTTCTTATATGATGCTGTTGGGAATAAGTTACAAATGAAATATGTAAATGGAGGAGCGCCAACAATTACAGATTATTTAGGAGGCTTTCAGTATGTAGACTCAGATTTAAAGTTTTTCCCAACCTCAGATGGTTATGTAAATCATAACAGTGGAACCTATAGCTATGTGTATAGCCTTAAAGATCATTTAGGAAACAATAGAGTGACTTTTGAAAATGTTGGAGGAATCAACAACATACTATCAAGCACAGATTATTACCCTATGGGGTTAATTCATAATGGAGAATTTGTATCTAACTCAAATTACAACTACAAGTATCAAAACAAGGAACAACTCTTAGTCAATGGCTACAATATGTACGATTTTGGAAGTCGTATGTACGATGCGTCTGTGGGCCGTTGGTTTAACCCAGATCCAAAAAATCAGTTCTGGAGCCCCTATATTGCGATGGGAAATAGCTATATTCTGTACGCTGATCCTGATGGTGAGTGGGTACATTTGGTTATTGGTGGAGTTGTTGGTTTCGCAACAAATGTTATAGCTAATATTGATAATATAGATAGTGTTGGTGACTTCTTTGCATATGGTGGAGTAGGTGCAGCTGCCGGGGTTGTAACTGCTGCTACCGGGAATCCTATGCTAGGAGCTGGTATTTTATCTGCAGGCAACAGTGCCTATAGCCAATATGACCAAACAGGTTCTATTGATCCGGCAAGACTAATTGGAGATACAACCATAGGAGTAGCAACAGCAGGGATTGGTTCGAAGTTAACTCCTTTGCTTTCAAAGGTTACCTCTCCTCTATTTACAAAAATGAGTCCTTTAGTTGGTCAGTATCTCAATAATGCACTCTCAAATACAGCAGCTGGTTTAGGTTTAACCACCTTGTCGGGAATTGCTCAAGGACAAAGTATAGGCGATGCTTTTCAGTCGGGTGTACAAGACATTCCTCAATCTTTGGCTATTAGTGTTATAGGAACGGCAGGGTCTAATTTAAATAAATCTTACGCTAATAAACAGGCTCAAAAACAGAAACAGCTAGAAGATGAAGCTAACCGAGTAAATGATCCGGATATACAGAAAAATAATTCATCGAAAAATGCAGCTTTGGCGCAAAAATTAAATGAGAACTTATCTTTTTCCGAAAAAAATTCGTTATTTAATTCCGACGGAACCTTAAAGACAGAAGTAATTCTTAAATCAAATCAAATAATAAACGGCTCTCAACTGGGTAATAAAACATTAAAAAATAATTTGCTTCAAGTTGGCGGGAAACTATCAGATTGGTATAAGATGAGCTATCCAACTGGAGGGGTGAATGGAATTGATGTTCATTATTATTATAACTTTTCAATTCAGAAAGCCTATTATGGTTTGGATTATAAGGCTATTCTGGGAAGAAACTACTTGCAGCAAACACCGCCTCCTAAACAATGATAATATGATAGTAGAATTAAAAAAAGACAAAAAATTAAATGATATTAAGCATAATCAAAAATATGTTGTTATCAGCATAGATTTTGTTGTTACCGAAATTAAGTTTAGAATATTAAATGAAAATGGAATCCCTAGTCTTTATGATAGCAAATTATTCAAAATAATTGACAATAGAATCTGTACTGATTATGTATATAAAGAATATAGTGAAGAGTCGTTTGAATTAGTGCCTGAAAAAATGAGTTATTCAAATTTTTGGGATGATTTTTTTAATCTAGAAAATGATGCAATCACTATTTTTAAAAAGCGGTTTCCTAAATATAAAGACAAATTGTTTTATTAGGTTTAATGAAATATAGTTTTTCATAAAAAAACAAATAGCTAATAAATTATTTATAACAGATTTAATTCAAGCATCCGCTAGTTTTTATGATACGGATGATATAGAAGCAATATTTAATGATTTTGAAGCAAACAATTGAATATGAATAAAATCGATTTACCAGGTACATTGATAAATGAAGGGTTAAGCAAAAAAAGTTTTTCAATTAAGCTTTCTAATCCTTATGCGCATTACCATATCGCTCTGGGAATAGGACTTGTTTGGGAAGTTTTTTATAAAGATGAGAGAAGTGGAAAACATCTTTATAAGAGAAAGTATCAAGATGAGGAAGATGCAAAAAAATACCTGATTGATTTGGTAAGAGTTAATCAAGGAAAAAACATGCTCTATAATAGAATTAATAGTGTAGAACAGTTTAATAGTGAAAAACAGGCTATTTTAAATAAAATTGATGATAAATTATTGCAAGCAAAGCCAGATATCAAACAGAAGGTTTCAAATTTTAAAAAGCTTTTTTCCGAATTTGAAATGAATAGTTCAATTTCAGAAAAAGATCATTTGTTTGACCATTTACTTGAAGTTACTTTTTTAATTGGGGAGGATTTTTCCAATCAAATCAACTTCTTTATAGAATCTATACATTAAGTAAATTTTTTAAACTAGACACTCAATTTAAAGAAAAAGGAAATATAACAAGATTCATTCTTGTTGCTGTAAACTAATTTTTAATCAAAAAACACGAAATATAAAATGAAAAGACAACTCGCAATTTTACTATCATTTATAACAGTAAGTTTTTATGCTCAAGATGCTGTAGACATTGGTACACCAGCCAGTTCACCATTTAATTCAGGGGCAGATATACAAGGCACCATACAAAACAGTGTCAATGAAGTAACTGGTAAAGTCACATTTTCTGAGCAGTTGGCATCGATTGCCTCAGCATCAGTGTCTTATAATGTTAGTTTGAGCTATAACGGACAAACATCATTCAAAAATGGACAACAAACTAATAAATACAACCCAACGTCAATAGTAGGTGTTGGTTGGTCTATAGCTGTACCTAAAATAGTGGTAGATCATAAAAATACCGGAGCCAGAGATGATGATGAGTTTTATTTACAAGATGGAACTACCAATTCAAAATTATTATGTACTGAGAAAGGTTTAGACGCTATAGGACATATATGGAAATACCAATTGGAGAAGTATGCACCCTGGAAAATAGAATACGTTTATAACACCTCTTGGGCCGATTACTGGAAGGTGACCAAAGAGAACGGATTGGTATATTATTTTGGGCACCCTACATCAAACCAAGCGAGAGACCATGCCATAAGATATGGGAATTGGATAGGGAGTTCAAAACAATCCGGAGCTACTGGGCAACATACCATACAATGGAATTTGTATAAAATAGAAGATCAATGGGGTAATAATTTAATATTTGAATATGATACAGTTACTCAAACCATGTCCGGTTATGCGCAAACAGAAGCTTCATACCTTAAAAAAATAATCTCGTCCAATGGTGCCAATATTCAATTAACTTATGGTTATAAAGATGGTTATGAGTACTATGAACCACACCAAGAAACTTCTGAACCAGATGCATATCAAGAGCGTTATGAAAAGAAGTATTTGCAGAGCGTATCAAGTTATAATACTGAAAACCAATTGGTATCAACCTATAATATCGGTTATTCGCTAAATGGGACAGGGTTAAACAAAAAACGTTATTTAACCAGTTTAACACAAACTGTTTATAATAACGGACTTAATGAAGCCTTACCGGCACAAAGTTTTGATTATTATTATACCGGAACATTTAAAGGAGGAATTAAGAAAATCACCTACCCTATGGGAGGATCTGTTACCTATAATTATAATAACAAGTTTTTATTTAATAACAATGCTAATCAATTTGAAAACGGATCTTTTAGCACCCCAAGCGGATACCAATATCATAGTGCATATGTTAGAGATAATTATGGGCTTTACGTTTATAGGACTCAAAACAAGATAAGTGGCGATAAGTATCGATTTAAATTTTTTAGAGTTTGGTGGAATGGACAAAAATGGGAATGGGATGAATTTACATTTCCACATCTGGTTCCAGACCCAGGTACCATTAATGAAGGAGGGCGTTTAAAAGATTTTTATTCGGTTTTAGAAAACGATTTCTATGGGTTTGTATACGATAAAGGCACCACTGCCGATGTTTATCTTTGGCATTTAAAAGGAGACGGTCGTAGCTGGCATTACTATACGAGCACATCAAGAAGTATAGGAAGTGAAAACCCAAGCTTTGTCTTTGGCAATGGTTTCGCAGCATTACAAAATCATCGAGGAGGACAGCTATATACTTATGTATGGAATGGATCTTCTTGGAACTATAAACTAATTAATCAAGGAGCAGGTCAATATTATGTTGGAGCTACAAATAATTATATTATTTCCTTGGATGAAGATGGAGGAACGGATATGGTCACTAGTGTTTCGCACGAAGATAATTATTATATGCATTATTTAGACGCGGAAAAGAATTGGCAAACAAGATCATGGTCTGCTGCCGCAGACCCACTAATTTCAGGAATATTTGAGCCGAGTTATTTTTATCCGGATAATTCAATTATTGGCTTTGTTGCCGACCATAACCCTGAATTGTTTTTACGTTGGAATACGAATTATTATTTGACCAACGTAGATAATGTTTTAGGGTCATATTCGGATGCTTTCCCATTAGTACCGGTTTCAAGTTCCATGTTTACTATTCTTCACGACTGGTATAAATACCCACGAAAATCAGCACGCTTTAATGGCGTTAATTGGAGTGTTAGTAGTTTGCCATCTTCAGCGACATATTACGGCAAACCGAATTTCGGAGAGGACTTAATGACCTTTCAGGAGCACCCATCCTTTGGTCTTGGCTATGATATAGGTTATCATATGTACAACCCTAATAGTAATTCCTGGACCTACAATTCACTAAATAGCTTTAATTGGTCTGGAGCTAGTGCTTCAGGGGTTAATAACGAGTTTGTTGTGTCAGGAGACATAATTTATAAACGCTCGAATCAAGGTTCCCCTGCATTAGCTTTTAGCCAAATAGGAACGCTACAATATGATAATGGATTTACATATTCAAATGGTTTGGGTCATGCCTTTATCGAACAAGTAGAGCAAATTGGTTCATCAGTTTATTTTAAGAATAGTAGTTTTTTATACATTGATAAAAATACGGGACTTTTAGGGAATATTAACTTAGGTCTTAAAACAAATTTATATAGTGTTACAAAATTAGGAGGGTATACCCCATTCTTGTCACCAAGGTCAATTTGGCTAGGGTATAATAATTCAGCAAGCACTAAATATTTTCATAGAATTATAGACGATAAATTAAATAATGCTGTTTATGATATTGTAGTGAATCATATAGATATTAACGACAATAATGGGGGACTGAGAAAGGTGCAATACACCTATAACAAACCTAAATGCGCTCCGGATAATAGTGCTACATTTTATGGTGAAGTTATTATAGAAAATAAAGGTATAGGTACAGGAAATATTGGCATGGTTATGAAGAAATTTAATGATGGGGCTGAAGATTTGTCCATGGTAGGTCTACCGTTGGAAGTCATTACGAAAGACACCAACAATAACCTTGTTAAGAAGACTACCATGACTTGGAACAAATACACGAAATCCTTTTCTAATGGTAGTCATTATTTTAATAACAGCTATTACATAAGAGCTACCAAAGAAAAAGAGGAATTGTATTTTAATGGTAGTCCCACGGTCGCTTCAGAAACAACAAATACCTATAACACGTATGGTTTAAAAACATCGTCATATAATACTAACAGTAAAGGGAAACAAGTACGCCAAGACATATCATACGCTTACCAATACTATACTTTTGTAAATGATAAAAATATGCTGTCGTTTCCATATCAAATTACCTCTAAAGATAACTACCAAATAGTAAATGTAAAGCAATCCAAATGGATTAATGATAACGGAAAAGCCTATATAAATGAAACGTGGTCTGGACCATCCACAAGTACACTTAGACTGAATCATAAGATTTCAAAAGTAGAATCTAACACAGGAAATGTTTTAGAAAGCAATAATGGTAAAGGGCATTATAATGCTGTATTATTTGGCTATGACAATTTATATGAAATTGCTTCAATATCTAATGCAAAATATCAAGATATTATCAATCAATTAGATGTTACATATGCACAATTGCAAAACTTAAGTAGTGCTAGTCTAAAAACGGAGTTGATGAAATTGTATGATAGACTTCCAAACGCTTCAATAATATTAACTTTCTATGACGATAATGGTAGGGTAACTAGTAGTATTGATACTAGAAAGGAAGAGTCGTTTATGCACTACGATACAATTGGAAGAGAAGATTATATAACAGATGCGCAAGGCAATGTGTTAGAAAAGAAAAATTATCATTTTTCAAACTAGTATTTGCTTTACTCGGATCTTCAAAGTTTGTGACTTCGAAACTTAATAAAGTAAAATAAACAAAAGCTATTCTAAAAATGAGAGTAGCTTTTGTATTTTAGGTGCTGTTAGGAAAACTATTGCGAGCACTTGTTACAAACGAGTACTAGCCCATATAGATTAGCAAAGTCATTTATTTAGAAGTTTATCACCAGCTCTTCGACGTTTATAACCACAAAGCACAATACCACTAACCACAGCAACTCAAACTTTCAATCAAAATTATTAAAAATTTACCTATAATTATATCATATTTAACAATAATTAAATTTTATTTTTAAACGACTTCAGAAAGCCATCGATATTCGGCTGCAAAACCTATGAGGGAATAGCAATCATAGAATGCAAAGTCCGAAATCATCAATTCTTCAATTGTTACCGACGACCACCTTTTGGCAGAAATAGCGGATTACAAAGCGCATAATCATGGTAAAAAAATAAAGAAAAACGCGAATACACGTAGCACAACATTTACTCTTAAAAGCCACTTTTTAATATATGTGGAAAAACCTTAGAAATACTAAGGGCAAACCCTACTCATTTTAGTAAAAAAATCATACATTTATCTACTAAAATTACTTAGAACCATGTTAAAAAACATTTTATTTATAGGTTTCATTGTTTGGCAGTTACAAAGCTGTAAAACTATAGATATCCGACAAGATTCTCAAACCCATACCACGCAACAAGTCACACTCGGTGGGATAGGTTCCGACAAAAAAGAAACCCTGCTTCATAAGGCCTTCAATAATACCGCCATCCCTGACTATACAGAGCCTTTAAAAGTCACTGTAAAACTCGTGCCTTTTAACAAGCAAACCCATAAAGCCTTTACTAAAGCTGCCGGTTTACAGTCGGCGACAGTAAAGATCAAGTATATCGATTCCGTAGCACATAAACCCCGCTATGTTAAACTCCAAATTGCCGATAAAGTAGCGGTTATCGATGCCTTGAACAGCACAGAAAACAAGTCTGTAAAAAACTATTTAAGCAACAGTAATCATACCGCGATCTTAACCGGCTTATCTATAGCCTTAAGCCCTAAGGATTTGGATGTCATCACCCATGCCGACGCTGTCTTTTTAGTTGAAAAAGGCTTAAAGACCTATGCCCTGCAGCTTTATAAAAACAACACAAAAACTCAGGTTATTTCTTTTAATCAAGGTGTTGTATTTGCTTATAAAGAATCCTATTGTTGCTGGCAGGAAAATAAAAAGCACCAGCTTGATATTGTGGATCTCGTAAGTGCTGCGAACCGATGCCCGAAAAAGACCTATCGCTCGGCAAAACGTGCCAATAAAAAGCTCAATACCTTAAACTATTAGAACGATGAAACATACGATTGTAGTCATACTCACCCTTTTACTTATCCTTGGATGTGATGATATCCTGGAAGTGGTCGATATCACCAATGAGACTGTAAGTGTTTTGGCCCCGGTTAATGATGTGACCATCACCGACACCGAGGTCACCTTTACCTGGAGCCCGGTGGCAGACGCCGAAAGCTATAACGTTCAAATCGCTACGCCCAGTTTTGAAGCCGCCGCACAAATTGTTACCGATTCCATACTCAGTAAAACCTCCATGAGTCATGCGCTGACTTCCGGGAATTACGAATGGCGGGTACGGGCAGAGAATTCAAATTATGCCACGGCTTATGCCACGCAGAAGTTTACCCTCTTGTCCCCGGACTTGGTGGATATTTCCAGCGAAACGGTAGTGATCAGTGCTCCGGCTAATGAAGCAACCTTCCTAACCACCGACACCATTAATTTTACATGGAATACTAATGAAGGCGCTGATGAATACGATATCGAGATCGCCACTCCGGATTTTCAAAATCCCACAGAAACCATAGCCCAGGAAACCCTGACGACCACTGAATTCTCAGTATCCAATTTGAGTAAAAATGATTATAAATGCCGTATTAAAGCTAAGAATTTCGGTTATGAAACGGCCTATACGGAGATTGGCTTTACCGTAAACGAACCATGAAGATCCGGAACATAAAATAACATCAATCAATTAAAACAACGAACATGAAACACATCATTAAACTTTGCTTTCTATTATTCATAAATACTGCTTTTGCACAGGTTATGGATACCGGGGATAAGGTGGGGATTGGGACGACATCGCCATCTACAAAATTACATGTGCAAGCAGGAGACACAAACTTTAGTTGGACTCCTATTGCCGGTACAACCGGGATTTTTGAAAACACCAATCTCGACAGGTCATTTGTATCCATAATTGGAAAATCAAATGGTCTAAGTGAATTATGGTTTGGTGATGAATCATCTCAAAACAGTGGCAGAGTAAGGTATAACCACTCGGCGAACGCCTTATCTCTTTGGAACGGACATATCGAGCGAGTGACATTAACTGAAAACGGGAGTCTCGGTATCGGAACGATTGACCCTAATGATAAATTGCATGTTAATGGCAATACTACTTTAAACATATATCATGGAACTACTCAGGGCCATCTGAATTTTAGACAAGGACAACCAGTAACAGATGTTGCCATAGTAACGGCTCAACATGGACTCGCTACATATAATGGTCTTAGAATTAATGGCACAAACGGCGTATCAATTGGCACAAATAATGGAGTAGAAAGGCTAAGAGTTACTAGTTCAGGCAACGTCGGTATTGGCACCACTGACACCAAAGGTTTTAAACTGGGTGTTCAAGGAAAAATAGCAGCTGAAGAAGTCAAAGTAGCCGTATATGCCAATTGGGCCGATTTCGTCTTCAACAAAGACTACAACCTACCAACACTTAAAGACGTCGAACAGCACATCAAAGACAAAGGCCACTTAAAAGACATCCCTAGTGCCGAAGCCGTGAAAAAGAACGGTATCTTTTTAGGAGAAATGGATGCGAAACTGCTTCAGAAGATTGAGGAGTTGACTTTGTATACTATTCAACAGCAAAAACTTATAGAATTGCAGGAAGAAGTCTTAAAAACTCAAGCCAAAGCAATACAAGAATTACAAGAAAAAATTAAATAATCTGAATTTATGAAAAACCTGTTTTTATTATCCCTTTTTATAGGCAGTATATCGTTTGCGCAAATAACAGATACCGGAGATAAGGTTGGTATCGGTACTACGAATCCATCTCAAAAGCTACATGTAAGTTCTGGCTTGATAAGATTGGATAGCTGGCATGCTATAGAATGGGGCGGTTCAAACGCAAGAATATTTGGAGATAATACTGGAGATTATCTAAGATTCAGAACAGGCAATATTGATAGAATGCATATTAATGCTAATGGGAATGTTGGTATAGGAACAACAGCTCCTAATGAAAAATTGCAGGTTTCAGGAGGGTTATCTTTATATGAAGGCAATATTTTCCTTAATAACAGCTCGGTTAATCAGGAAGATAGTGGTATGATCAGATGGAATGAGTATACTGAAAACACCATTAGTAAATCTGGAGCTTATATAAAGTATAATGGAAGTAGTAATTATCTTCAATTTATGACGAACACTGAAAGTACAGATTACGAACATTTAAGAATAGTAAGAGGTGGAAATTTTTTAATTCAGCCAAATTCAGGTAATGTTGGTATAGGTACTACAACTCCAGAAAGTAAATTTCACGTAAAAGCTAGTGCTTTAGGGGTGGCCATTAATGATCAATCAATTCTGACCATGATAGAAGGCAGTGTAGGGGGTAATAATTCAAAATTTCAAGTATTAAATAAAAGAAATGACAATGGCTCTAGTTGGAGTAATACATCTCTTAGACTTCAAAGATCTGTAGATGCCACTCCCCAGGCCTTTATAGATTTCGGTATTGATGGTAAAAATTCAAACTATGGCTTAGCATTTGGAACAAGAAATGGGTTTAGTGGTACGCAGCAAACACGAATGGTTATCGAAGAAAATGGCTATGTAGGCATCGGCACCTCCACCCCGGACGCGAAATTAGCCGTAAACGGCAATATCCATACCAAAGAAGTTAAGGTAGACCTCGTTGGTTGGAGTGATTTCGTCTTCAACAAAAACTACAACCTACCAACACTTAAAGACGTCGAACAACACATCAAAGACAGAGGCCACTTAAAAGACATCCCAAGCGCAAAAGATGTGAAAAAAAATGGCATCTTTTTAGGAGAAATGGATGCGAAACTGCTTCAGAAGATTGAGGAGTTGACGCTTTATGCTATCCAACAACAAAAGGCGATTGAAGCTCAAAATAATGAGATCCAATTGCAAAAAGAAAAGACGGAAAAACTAGAAAAAGAGAACAAATTTTTAAAATCGCTATTAGAACGCGTTAAAAAGTTAGAAGAAAAAATAAAATCATAAACAATGAAGAAAACTATAATCATTTTAAGCTTAATAATAACACATTTAGGATTTTCGCAAGTTACTGATACTGGTGATAAAGTAGGAATTGGCACAACGACGCCAGAAGCAAAATTAGAAGTTACAGAAAATAGTAGTACGGATGCCGTAGCACTAAGATTGACTAATTCAGGATGGACTTCTCTTATGTCTACCTCATTGGAATTTAAAACAGGGTATGCTAAGTCTGTACCGACATCCAAAATTTCTTCTATTATGAATGGCTCGGGTAACGCCGGAGATAGACTTGGTTTTTTTGTACAGGAAAACGGAACAAACCCCAATAATAACCCTTTAGTTGAAAAATTATCCTTATTACCTAATGGCAATGTAGGCATCGGCACCAAAAATCCATCAGAAAAATTGGACGTAAATGGCCTAATTAGAATTCCTCAAGCAAATAATCAAGATAATAATTCGCCTGGTATTATTGCTCAGATTAATGACGACTTTCTATATGATAATCAATATATAAATAATTATGCTTTTGGTTTTCATGGATTTCAAGATGGTTCAACAACCTTTACAGAGCCCATGAACGCTTATATGTCAGGTTACTTTGGCGTAGATTTTTTTACCAGTGGATTAAACAGAATGCGTATAAGTCGCGATGGTATCGTTTCCATAGGTACCATAAATCGGCAAACAGGGTATAAATTAGCTGTAAATGGCAAGATAAAAGCCAAAGAAATAAAAGTAGAAACGGGATGGGCCGATTTCGTCTTCAACAAAGACTACAACTTACCAACGCTTAAAGACGTCGAACAGCACATCAAAGACAAAGGCCACTTAAAAGACATCCCTAGTGCTGAAGCCGTGAAAAAGAATGGCATCTTTTTAGGAGAAATGGATGCGAAACTGCTTCAGAAAATAGAAGAATTGACGCTTTATACTATTGCGCAGCAAAAACAAATTGAAGCATTAGAAAAGACGAATAAAAAACTTGAAAAAGAAAAAAGTGTTTTAAAGTCATTATTAGAACGTGTTAAAAAATTAGAAGAAAAAATAAAATCCTAAACAATGAAAAAAACTATATTCATTTTAAGCTTAATAATAACGCATTTAGGGTTTTCGCAAGTTACTGATACAGGTGATAAAGTTGGAATCGGAACAACAAACCCAACCCAGAAATTAGACGTTAATGGGAGCATGAATTCGTTGGATTACAGATCAAACAATACCGTATATATTACGTCGGATGGTGACAACTCAGGCTCGAATCCAATAATATTTAGACACTTCACAGGTGAAAGGATGAGAGTGAATTCGAATGGTAATGTGGGCATTGGCACTTCAACACCTGCTCAAAAACTATCAATTCAAGGAGATAACACCTCCGTTTCTGTTTCGTTATCATCATATAATTACGCATCCTCTATTCCTATTGGAGCACAATTTGGCGCATGGGACAGTAGTTTTACAAATGCTGCCGGAACAAAATTTCATAGATATCGAGGAGGTGCCAACTCATTTGCAAATGGATACATAGGACAAGCGTATGCAGGCGGTGAATGGGGTTTAGATTTCAGGATAGAAAACCAAACGTCTGCATCTAATCCTACAGAATCTAGATTGTTTATTAAACCAAATGGCAACATAGGCATTGGTACAACAATTCCAAGTTCTAAATTAGAAATAAAAGATGCAACTAATAGTCAATTATCTTTAGTCAATAGCACAGGAAATCTATGGCAATTTAGAGCAGGTACTACGGGCTCTCTAATATTTAAAGACGACAACGTAGAACGAATTAGAATAGATGCTTTGGGTAATTTAGGCATCGGCACCACAGACACCAAAGGCTTTAAACTGGGTGTTCAAGGAAAAATAGCAGCTGAAGAAGTCAAAGTAGCAGTATACGCCAATTGGGCCGATTTCGTCTTCAACAAAGACTACAATCTACCAACACTTAAAGACGTCGAACAGCACATCAAAGACAAAGGCCACTTAAAAGATATCCCCAGTGCCGAAGCCGTGAAAAAGAACGGCATCTTTTTAGGAGAAATGGATGCAAAACTGCTTCAGAAGATTGAGGAGTTGACGTTGTATACGATTGATCAGGAAAAAAGAATTAAAAATTTAGAATCTAAAAACGAAAAACTTATAGCTTTGGTTGAAAAACTTGTGACTATGGCCAATGAAAAATAAAACAAAGACATATTTGTTACTGGGAGCTGTTCTGGCGATCTGGGGTATTATCGGGTTTAGAATAATGTCTACATTAAATCCTGAAGCACCTGAGGTATTACCACAAGACAATATGGTCGCATTTAAGCCTAAAACGACCATAGCAGTTGATACCTTTTCGGTGCAAGCCGTAGAGCGCGATCCTTTTCTAGGCACCCTATACGCAAAAAAGAAAACCAAAACCAAGCGTGTAAAACCCAAAGAAACTTTAACATGGGCCCCTATTGTATATCATGGCGCCATTGCCAAACAACAAAGTAAAACACAGGTATTTGTGATATCTATTAACGGACAGCAACATCTTATGAAAATCGGTCAAACCATAGATGAAATAAAATTAGTAAAAGCAAATGCTAAGCAAATTACCCTGCGTTATAAAAATGAACGAAAGACGGTTGATAAGATTTAAACTGACTGTTCGTTATTGGGCTTTGGTTCCGATAGCTATCGGGATTGGAATTTGGTATATAAACACATAAATAGATGAGCTTATTAAAGTTAAAAGCCGGGGCATTACAACTTACCATGTTTATCGTGGTTGTTATCGCCTTGTTATTAGCGGCCTTTATCATCTTAGTCCATACCCATAAAACCTTTAAACTTCAGACAGATCTCATTAAAGAAACCATTGTTAATACCGAAAGAGGTATAGATTACGTTCTTAAAAATTCCGTAAGACCTGGGGACAGTGTGCTCTTAAGTTTAGATGACCCCTCTAAGACCTTGCAGATCTATAAGGACCATTGGGGCATCTTCGACAAAGTAATTTCCCAATCCACCATAAAACAACATCGTTTTAAAAAAGTTGCATTAGCAGGTGCTTCTCAACCAAAAACCAATAGAACGGCACTCTATGTTAAAGATAATAACCGCCCTTTAGTGGTTGTTGGGGACACCAAAATACAAGGCGCTGTTTTTTTACCAAAACAAGGTATACGAACCGGTAATATTGCCGGGCATTCCTATTATGGGAATCAGCTGGTCTATGGTGCTTCAAAAACCAGTAAAGCCGAACTTCCGAAGCTATCTTCCCTGCTCCTAAGTCGGATAAAGAACATTCGCAATATCACCAATTTTGTATCGGAAGATCAATTTATCGATCTTAATACCCATAGAAGGATTCAAAACTCATTCTATAATCCTGTACAAATAATTTATAGCCCGAATACCATTTTCCTTTCAGAAGTATCGCTTATCGGTCATATCCTCATCCAATCAAAAACAAAAATTGTTATCGATCCCAGTGCAAATCTAAAGGATGTGGTTCTGATAGCCCCAGAAATCGATATTAAAAGCCGCACCAAAGGCACCTTCCAAGCCCTTGCTACAAAACATATTAACGTTGGGAACCATTGTAAATTAGGATACCCTTCCGTATTGGTCATCAATGAGGATTCATCTTCTCTGAGCACCAATAGCAATAATCGAGAAACACCGTCCATCACCATTAAAGAAGGGGCTCATATTAAAGGCATCATCACCTACTTGGGGCAGACGAAAAATTATAAGGCACAGGTATTTATTGATAAGCATGCTGAAATCACCGGTGAAATCTATTGCAATCAAAATTTAGAGGTACTGGGTAAGATCCATGGCAGTGTATTCACCTCAAATTTTGTAGCGAACCAATCGGGGTCATCCTATCAGAATCATATATACAATGCTGAAATTTCGATAGATGCCTTATCACCAAACTATATTGGGCTTCCCTTTGAAGGCTCCAAAAAAAATATCGCAAAATGGTTATACTAAAAACACTAAGAGCATCTACCCTTATGGAGACCTTAGTAGCCTCGGTGTTGATTGTGGTTGTTTTTATGATATCCAGCATGATATTGAACAACTTATTTGCGAATAGCACTAAAAGCAATATGAGAAACATTGAAGCTCATATGAACGAGTTGCACTATTTGTATCTAAACGATCGATTGACACTCCCCTATTTTGATGATTTTAAAACCTGGGATATTGCCGTGACAACATTCATGGAACAAGGGAAATCGGTGGTTGCATTTGAAGCCAGCAATACAGAAGCCGATCAGAATTATCTAAAACAGATTGATGCAGAATAAAAGTAAAATAGCAGCCTTTACCCTCAGTGAAATGATCGTCGTATTGATTATCACCAGTATTGTTATCGGTCTGGCTTTTTCGGTACTCACCCTAGTCCAAAATCACATGAGCGGTATACAACATAATTTCAGCAGACACACGCAAATTAACCAATTAGAACAATCGCTATGGTTAGACTTTAACCGATATTCCCATATCAGTTATGATGAATTAAATGAGATCCTCACGTTTAAAACAGAAACAGATTCTATAAACTATCAATTTAAAACAGATCGTATCATTAAGCAAAGAGACACCTTTAATATTCCGTTGGAGAGCAAGGTTTTGTTTTTTGGTGGTAATATGGTAAATCATGGTGCTATAGATGCCTTAAAATTAGAAACTTCAAAACGCTTTCAAAACCAAAAACTCTTTATATTTAAAGAAAATGATGCAACACTCTTTATGAACTAATGGCATTTAATCTCGATAACATAACACCCCGTGAATCCGCTGTAAAAGAGAAGACTGCGTCGACCTCTATACTGCAGAAGGAAATCACCCTATTTAATAAAGCCTTTGCGAATAAGGTAAAAGAAGATTTTTATACAGAGTTAAGTGTATTGCTAAAAGCAGGTATTACACTTAAAGATGCTTTAGAATTAATTGAAAACTCACAAAAGAAAAAGCAAAACAAAGCCGTTTTACATCAGGTATCTAAAAGTATTGTTTCCGGCCAGAGTCTTTCTGAAGCTTTAAAGACGCACAAACAGTTTACAGATTACGAGTATTATTCCATAAAAATTGGTGAAGAGACCGGAACCCTATTTCAGGTAAGCGGGCAACTTGGTAGTTTCTTTGCACGAAAGAATGAACAGCGTAGAGACCTTATTAGCGCTCTAACCTACCCGATGATTATTTTAAGTACCGCCGTTTTGGTTGTTTGGTTTATGCTGCGTTTTGTAGTGCCTATGTTTCAAGACATTTTTAAACAGCAGAACGTAGAATTACCGGTCATTACCAAGTTTATTATAAGCCTTTCCGACTTTTTAGGAGCATATGGATGGGTTATACTTTTTGCTTTAATAGCCCTTATAGCTTCACGATCATTTTTAAATAAAAAGAAACGCTACAAGCAATTAAAAGATACTTTTATTTTAAAATTACCGTTTATCGGCAAGTTTGTAAGAGGCATCTATTTATCACAGTTTACACAGGCTGTATCCTTACTTACCGCTTCAAAGGTTCCGGTGATCAATAGTATTCAATTAGTGAAGCAGATGATCGATTTTTATCCCTTACAGCATGCCCTGGAAACGGTAGAACAGCATATTTTAAAAGGACAGTCGTTAAGCGCAAGTTTAAGTCAGCATAAACTCTTTGACGATAAAATGATTGCTCTGGTAAAGGTTGCCGAAGAAACCAATCAAACCGAATTTATTTTCGATCGTCTTAACATGCAATACAACACCCAGGTACAGCAGCAATCTAAAATGTTATCGACCATTATGGAACCCTTTATCATATTAATTGTTGGGGTTTTGGTTGGTGTTATTCTAATAGCCATGTACTTACCGATGTTTAAATTGAGTAGTGCTATTGGTTAAGTTTTTGTTGAAATTACTTGTATTTTAATTCATATGGAACGAACTCAATAAAGACGAGATCGTTCTATTAAGTTAGAAGAATCTTTTCGGCGCGTTTTTACCATAGGAATGGGTCTCGATACATTTTTCTCGTGCCTTGAAAAAACACGCGACCTAACAGCTGATTTCTAACTTTGAATGTTAACGATATTGTCCGTTCGAGTGATCCCGAAAGCTTTTGGGATTATATCGAGAATCTTTCAAAAGGTATAACAATTTTTAATTTCAACGCTCACCGGTCATTTTCAGAACTAAAACTTCAAGCCTATTAAACCGTTCCTGCAAATCTTTATGTTGTTCTTTTAAGACCTTTAGTGCTTTGATTTCATTATTTTGAGCTTCAATTTCTTTTTGCTGATTAATAGTATACAAGGTCAACTCTTCAATCTTTTGCAACAGTTTAGCATTCATTTCAGCTAAATAGAAGCCTTCCTTTTTTACTTCATCTGCATTGGGGATGTCCTTTAAATACCCATTCTCTTTAATGTGTTGCTCAACCTCTTTAAGTGTTGGTAAATCGTAATCACTTTTAAAAACAAAATCGGCCCAATTGGCATAGGTGGCTACTTTGACTTCGGTGGCCGCTATTTTGCCATTAACGCCTAGTTTGAAGCCTTTGGTGTCCTCTGTGCCTACACCAACATTCCCTTCAAAAAAAGCACTCGCCGTACGCGTATTAAAAACAATACCTTCTTTATTGTTGAATGAGGATCTAAAACCAATTCCATACCATGATTCTAATGCCACATTGAATTTTCCAAATTTAGCATTATCGGTATTTCCACTTACAAGACCACCACTTATTAAATTAGGAGTGATTCCATCATGTCTTGTTCCATTACCTCTAACATAAACTCTGGCTTTTTCAAACGTTGAATACTCCGCCGAAACTTGAAAAGTTCCCTGATTTCCATATTCATATAAATTCGGAGCATCTGAATTTCCAAACCAGATTTTATCTCCTGTATTTTGTATGTCCCACCTCCATAGTTTACCTCCTCGCTCTATTCCGTAAGCAGCTCCTCCTGCAGGGTCTTTAATATGCAATCTCAATTGAGGGGAAGTAACTCCAATACCCACATTTCCATCAGCTCTTACCGTAAATAAATCTGTTCCGGTAGTCATATCCCCATTATAGTTCATAGTTCTAACTCTAAATGCATTCTTGTCGTTAGCGTACATCCATATGATCGGAGATACAATATTACTGCCATTAGCAACCCCAAATCCAGCATATTTTTGACTATAACCTATAAGATTATAATTAGTGGCACTATCACCGGTATCTAACCAATTAGAAAATGTGCTATTCGAATAGGTGCCAACAAAAGCATGATCACCAGAAGCACTTGCTGTAGAAGTAACACCCGGATCAGATGTTTGTGAAAAACTTAAATGACTAGTCATTAAACTTAATATTAAAAGCGATTTTTTCATGTTTTACGATTTTATTTTTTCTTCTAATTTTTCAACACGTTCTACTAGTGATTTTAAGGCGTCATTTTCTTTTTTGAGAATTTCGATTTCCTTTTCTTGCTCAATTGTATACAACGTCAACTCCTCAATTTTTTGCAACAGTTTAGCATCCATCTCTCCTAAATAGAAGCCGTCTTTTTTCACTTCTTCAGCGCTTGGAATATCTTTTAAATACCCATTTTCTTTAATGTGTTGTTCAACCTCTTTAAGTGTTGGTAAATCGTAATCACTTTTAAAAACAAAATCTGCCCAATTGGCATAGGTGGCTACTTTGACTTCGGTGGCCGCTATTTTACCATTAACGCCTAGTTTGAAACCTTTGGTGTCTGTGGTGCCGATGCCTATATCTCCACTTCTTGAGAATAGAGATAGGCTTCCATTTGAATTTACCTTTAAATGCCCATAATTAGTAGTCCCCCCATCATAAATTCTGACTCCCCCACTACCTGAACCATAAGCATAATTTAAATAAACACTGCTAGTCCCGCTATTAGAACAGAGCATTAAATTACCCGTTGTTCCCCTTCTAATGACAGCATCATTTGCTGAAGGACTAATAGTTAAATAATTAGACCTAGAAACTATTTCTCCATTAACATCAAGTTTTGCTGTTGGTGAGACCGTTCCAATACCCACATTCCCTCCAGATAAAACTGTTAATCTTTCCTTCGACGTCGTAGCATCTTCGAAAACACCCCATCGATCTGTTGCAATCATACCACTGGCCCAGATACCGTTGGTTGAATTACTTTGAAACAGGCTGACATCATTTGGAGAGTTTAGAATAATCTTTCTGTAATTCTGAGTTAAATCTTGGGCATTCAATTGAAAGGCCATTAGGCTAAAAACAAATAAGTACTTCTTCATAATATATGCTAGTTTTTAGAAGTTAATAAGGCTTCTAATTTTTGTAATCGTTCTTCTAAATTCTTATTGATCGCTTCTTGGTTTTGAAGTTCTTTTTGCTGCGCAATAGTATACAAAGTCAACTCTTCAATCTTTTGTAACAGCTTAGCATTCATTTCGGCCAAAAAGAAACCCTCTTTTTTTACTTCATCTGCATTGGGGATGTCCTTTAAATGCCCATTCTCTTTAATGTGTTGCTCAACCTCTTTAAGTGTTGGTAAATCGTAATCACTTTTAAAAACAAAATCTGCCCAATTGGCATAGGTGGCTACTTTGACTTCGGTGGCCGCTATTTTACCATTAACGCCTAGTTTAAAGCCTTTGGTGTCTGTGGTGCCGATGCCTACGTTGCCTGAACTAGTAACCCTTAGTCTTTCTACTCCATTATTTGTACCAATAGATACGCCATTTGTTCCATTAATTCTAAGACCATTATATGTAGCGAGTCCATGTTGGGCGGTTACTATGGCTACATCTGTTACTGGTTGCCCTTGTCTAAAATTTAAATGACCCTGCGTAGTTCCATGATATATATTTAAAGTCGTATTGCCATTTACGTGCAATTTATCATTAGGGTTGACTGTTCCAATTCCAACGTTACCGGACTCATGGATAGTTAACCTCGTATTAGTTCCTGTTCGGAAGTTTATTGGAGCAACATCGGAAGTACTAATAACTAAACCATCGGGAAGGGAACTATCATCAGCTCTTCCGATTGACCAACCTTTTGAAAGATCAGAAGAAAACGCCATTATTGAACCTGTTCTATAAATACTACTGCCTCGTAAATCCAGTGTTGGTTGATTTGAACCAAAAGAAGAAGGGGAAGTTGTACCAATACCAACATTACCATTAGTTGGAAACGTATTCGTCTGAGCGTTTAAGAATAAGCTTAAAAAAAAGAAAAGGGAAGGGATAAAGAATTGTTTTTTCATCATTATTTATGGTTTAATTTTAAACTCTAAAACCACAAAAATTAAACGAATAACACTATAACTATTTGAGGCTTTATTCACATGAATTTGTAAGAAAACAAATATAGCAATAAAACAAGTTATAGGAAAATTAACATGCTCATAAAATTGTTAAACTTTATGACTTTGGGTGATTGATTAACAAGAACAAAATACGAATTTGGAAACAGATTGCTGAAAATATATACTGAAGACAGGGATTACCCACGGTTAGCCACTCTTTAGCATCCAGAAAACACCACACTATGAACAATCTCTTTATTTTCAGGACGACCAAAGCCTCTCTTTGTTTTTTTTGAAAACAAAAAAGCCGGAACAATTGTTCCGGCTTTTTATCTGTACTGAAGACGGGACTTGAACCCGTACGTCCTAATGGACATTGGATTTTAAGTCCAACGTGTCTACCAATTCCACCACTTCAGCATATCTGAGTGTCAACACTTCAGATCATTTGATTACACGCTGTAACCAAAATTGGTATATTTTAAGAAAGTTTCAGAGCGAAAGACGGGATTTGAACCCGCGACCCCCACCTTGGCAAGGTGATGCTCTACCCCTGAGCTACTTTCGCAGTCTTTTAATGAACTTACCCGCCACAAGCAGGTGGCAATATCGCTATTGCGGATGCAAATTTAACACATTTATAATAATAGCAAAACCTTTTTAGAAAAATAATATAATTATTTTCCAATTGATAATGAGCCTTCAATCGACACCTACACTATCACTAATTAAATGGCCGTCTATAGAAACTCCTTCTATTATAAACATAAGGTTCTTTTCATCTTTATTCTTCTTAATTTTAAAAAAAGTTAAACCCTCTTTATTAGTTTCTAACATAGGCTTCCAGTCCACTTCCTTTATCGGTAATACACCATTATCAATTAATGGCGTATAATAATGTTTACTTTTATCGTATCCATTTAAAATGATAAACCCTTGAAACAATTCCACAATACCTTTTTTGTAATTATCCGTTGTAAATACCTGAAAAATTTTATTGCCTTTATAGGGCTGCATCATGATATTCTCTATATCTTCAAGGGATAGCGAGAGCCCTGACAATTCTTCGGAAAAAACCCGCTCACCATCAATATACAAGACCGCTTCCTTCATGTAACCAACTTGCATAAACCACTCGCCATTCAAATGTTTTAATATCACCCCTTCCCGATGTAGCAAATACTGCATGAGATCTTTCCTTTTATCTATATCAATCTGAGGAATATCAAGTACCATGTACTTCCCAATATCGAAGGTTATCTTTCTATACTTATTTATAAGTCTTCTTCGTTTCATATAGGCTTCACTACGCTTTTTACCCATCACGTTAACAGTTTCAAGCAGTGTGGCATCACTACTGTAGAAATCCTTCCATAGATCAAGATCAACATCTGTTTCACTTTTAAAGATACTTCTGGTACTCCGATTAGCTTTAAAAGGTAAATGCGAATAATTCATGCTATCTATGTTTATGGAGCGAGGTTTAATGGCTTCATTTTCCATCGTTACAAAAGACAATTTTACCTTATCCCCTTTGTAAACTAAGAGTTTATCAAAACTAAACTGTGAATTACCGTCCAAATTAATTTTATCGATAATTTCATCCTTATCAGTCATCAAGGCCAAATGATTGGTGTATAACGGTGAGGTTGTACCTTTTAAACTAAAGCCTAATTCGAAATCATGGCTATATTTTGGATTCAACTCAGCAATCATTTCTTCATTACTATATTTAACCCAACCTTGATTTAAAAGCAACAAATCAAGGTATTTTAATCTGTTTTTAAATTTCTCATTAAAATAATACCCGGGATTTTCAATATGCCCTTTTAAATAAGGAGACAGCAGGAAGGCACTTTTTATATTAACCGGTCTTCTTAAACTAAAGTCTTTATGAATTGATAAAACCGAAACACTTAAATGGGATGAAGGTTTCTTACTCGAAGAATGTGTCTCAACACGAAGTTTATAATTTATGGAATCATTTAATACTCCTTCTTTTGTTAAAGTCATATCAGCCGACATATCACTTCTATCTATAAAGAATTTACGTTCTAAAATAGGCTGATTCCGGTCATTAAAAATAGTCAATGTATTAACACCATTGGGAAATTCGAGCTTACTAATGGCTAAGGACATTTTAGAAGTATCATTTAAAATCACTTTAGCATAATCGATCAATTTATGTTTCTGGTGAAATAAAATGGTATACGTTCTATTATTCTCATCAACAGAGTTTTTATTTATCCGCAAATCAATCTGTAAAGTATCTCTAAGATCAGAAAGTACCTGTAACGCAATTCCCGTTTTCCTGGCCACAGGAAGCTTTTTTTTAATAATAGTATCGTTGATCACAATCTTTGCAGTATAGCTTTCAGCGGGTTTATTGTAAAATTTACACTTGGTCATTCCCAAATGCATACTATTAAAAGCGGCTACTTTCCTGTTCTGACTGTCTAAAATTTGTCCTGAAAACGCGACGCCTTGATTATTTATCAATGATTTGATCCCCACAACATTTTCAGCATCATCGAGCAAATAACCGCCTTCAGGTAAAATCTGAATGTCGTAAACGGGCTTTAAGTTCGTTGAACCTTTGGTACTTATCGGCTCATTTAAAATCGTGATTTTTTGAGAATAATAATTATGATCTCCAAAATTACGCATGTAGTTGGTATACGATTGCAAGAAATAGGTCCCTGATTTCAGATTCCCTTTAAGTTCAAATTGTCCAATCCCAACACCTTGGTTTATTAAAACGTTCCTACTTTCCAATACATACCCTTCACTATCCAACAGATTTACATAAAGTAAAGTCGTATTGCTTGAGGGTAGATTTTCGTTGGATACCACATAAGCTTTAAACCAGATGGTATCATCCAGCCAATAGGTCATCTTATTGGTATGAACAAATACTTTTTCAAAAAACAACTGGTTTTCAGACAAGGGCTTAATAACTGTCGCCTCAAAATCTTGTGCATTAGCATAACATGCAGTTAAAAACACGAGCAGAAATGAAACCCTTTTCATAAGTATGACAGTTATTTAAGCGCGTTTTTTCTTAACCAACATACGCTTAATTTCGTTTAATTTCATAAGTGCTTCAACCGGAGTAAGTGTATCAATATCAATATGTAGGATCTCGTCTTTAATATTCTCTAGCAAGGGATCATCCAGATTGAAAAAACTTAATTGTAGGTCATCATTTATGGATTTCACCTTATCGGTTAGTTCTTCACTCGAATGCGACTTCTCCAGTTTTTTTAAAATCTTGTTGGCGCGATGTAAAACCTGCTGAGGCATCCCCGCCATTTTTGCCACATGAATTCCAAAACTATGTTCGCTTCCGCCTTCAACCAATTTTCGCAAAAACAACACATTATCCTTTAATTCTTTAACGGAAACATTAAAGTTTTTAATGCGCTCGAAGGTTTCCGTCATTTCATTTAACTCATGATAATGGGTTGCAAATAAGGTTTTTGGTTTTGCAGGGTGCTCATGTAAATATTCGCTAATGGCCCAGGCAATAGAAATACCATCGTAGGTACTTGTTCCCCTTCCGATCTCATCAAGTAATACCAAACTTCTATCGGAGATATTATTTAAAATGGAAGCCGTTTCATTCATTTCTACCATAAATGTCGATTCGCCCATGGAGATATTATCACTGGCACCCACCCTCGTAAATATCTTATCCACTAATCCAATTCGTGCTTCCTGAGCAGGCACAAAACTTCCAATCTGAGCGAGTAGTACGATAAGTGCAGTCTGACGTAAAATAGCCGATTTACCAGACATATTCGGACCGGTAATCATAATGATTTGCTGTGTAGCCCGATCTAAATACACATTATTCGCAATATAACTTTCACCAATAGGAAGTTGCTTTTCAATAACGGGGTGGCGTCCATCTTTGATCTCTAAATCGAACGAATCATCAATGATCGGATAGATATAGTTGTTATCTTTTGCCAATTGCGCAAATCCACACAAACAATCCAACTGCCCCACTAAATAAGCATTCTGCTGTACAGGCTTTATATATTGATTAAGCCAACCTACCAACTCTAAAAACAATTGCTGTTCTATAGCTTGAATTCTGTCTTCCGCACCTAATATTTTGGCTTCATACTCCTTGAGTTCTTCAGTAATGTAACGTTCTGCATTAACCAGCGTTTGCTTGCGTATCCATTCTTCAGGGACTTTATCTTTATGCGTGTTTCTCACTTCAATATAATAGCCAAATACGTTATTCGATGCTATTTTTAATGAGGTGATTCCGGTACGTTCGCTTTCACGCTCCAGCATCTTATCCAGGTAATCTTTCCCGGATTTCGATAAACCTCTTAATTCATCTAATTCTGTAGAAAATCCGGAAGCTATACTATGTCCTTTCAATATATTTACAGGAGCTTCTTCATTAAGCGTTTCTTTTATTTTTTCACGAAGAACATCACAACCTTGGAGCTTATCCCCAATGATCTTTAAAGACTCATTATCACATTCTGAAGCCAACGCTTTTATAGGCACAATGGCCTCTAAAGAATTTTTAAGCTGAATAACCTCACGCGGATTCACCTTAGCTGTTGCTACCTTAGAAATTAAGCGTTCTAAATCACCAATATGTTTGATGTGATTCTGAATCTTTTGAAGCACCGTATTATCGGCCGTCAAAAAACTAACGACTTCGTGGCGTTGTTTAATTTTATCAACATTTTTTAAAGGCAGCGCCAACCAACGTTTTAATAAACGTCCGCCCATAGGCGAAGTGGTCTTGTCGATAACATGTAAAAGGGTAACTGCATTATTATTGGTAGAATGATAAAGCTCTAAATTTCTAATGGTGAATTTATCCATCCACACATAATCATCCTCAGCAATTCTCGAAATTGACGTGATATGCTGCAATTTATTATGCTGAGTTTCGCCTAAATAATGTAGAATTGATCCTGAAGCAATAATACCTTCATACAAATCTTCGATACCAAAGCCTTTAAGAGTATTGGTATTAAAATGTTTGATCAGGGTTTCGTAGGCATAATCGGTTTGATATACCCAATCTTCCATATAAAAGGTGTGAAAATCGGTGCCAAAAGTGTCGTTAAACAATGTTCGCTTTTGTTTCGATACCAGAATTTCACTCGGATTAAAATTTTGAAGCAATTTATCGATATACTCAGCATTCCCTTGAGAGGTTAAAAATTCGCCTGTAGAAATGTCTAAAAACGACACCCCGATATACTTTTTATCAAAAAAAACCGAACATAGGAAGTTATTCGATTTTGATACTAAAACCTCATCATTTAAGGCCACACCAGGAGTTACCAATTCCGTAACACCACGCTTTACAATTTTTTTAGTTTGTTTTGGATCTTCAAGCTGGTCGCAAATCGCAACACGCTCGCCGGCCTTTACTAATTTCGGCAAATACGTGTTTAATGAATGATGCGGGAATCCTGCCAACTCGGTTTCACTCTCGCTACCGGCACCTCGCTTGGTTAAGATAATGCCTAAAATCCCGGCAGTTTTAACGGCATCTTCACCAAAAGTCTCATAAAAATCGCCTACACGAAACAACAGCAAAGCATCCGGGTACTTCGCTTTAATAGCATTGTATTGTTTCATTAACGGTGTTTCCTTTTTTGCTTTTTTCATTATTTTCTTTTTTATTTCCGCTCAGACGGAAACCTATCCATATAAAATGATTTTTAAGCCTTATTTTTGCGATAATTGTAAGAGTGCTAATGTAGCATTATTTTGATTTTTTTTGAAATTGATATTACAGAAGTTATTTACAATTATGCATAGATTTTAACAAAAAGATTCCCGTCTTCGCGGAAATTTTAAAAAATAATCACTTTAAATGCGTAAACTAAAAAACAGCGAGTTAAATCGATTAAGTGTTGAAGCTTTTAAAAACAAGCAAAAAACACCTTTAATTATTGTACTCGATAATATTAGAAGTCTTAATAATATAGGCTCCGTTTTTAGGACCAGTGATGCCTTTTTAATTGAAAAAATTTATTTATGTGGTATCACAGCGACTCCACCACATAAAGACATTCATAAAACGGCATTAGGAAGTACCGATACTGTGGATTGGGAGTATTATAAAAATACATTGGATCTGATTGAAAAACTAAAAACAGAACAGGTAAAAATCTGTTCCATAGAACAAGCCGAAAATGCCACCATGCTTAATGATTTTACCGTTGAACGCGATACTAAATACGCCATGATTTTTGGTAACGAAGTAAAAGGAGTATCACAGGATGTGGTTAATACCAGTGATACCGTTATTGAAATCCCACAATTTGGCACCAAGCATTCCTTAAATATATCGGTGAGTTGTGGTGTTGTAGTTTGGGACGTGTTTTCAAAACTTCAAAACCGCTAGACAGACACTTACAATACTTTGAGTTCTATTGAAAGCTTGGCTTAAAACCTCATTATAAAAATCACATCTTGAATTAAAGCATTGGCATCCCAAAAATTCTTATAATTTCATTTGAATAAAATATATAAGTTGATTACCTTTCGCAGCATATTGCTATGTTAAACCAAAATACTCTTAAAAACATCTTTACAAAGAAAAACGCATTTAGATGCATCCTTCTTGCTGTTTTACCTGCCGGATTATTTTACGCAATTGCTCTGGCAACTTTAAGTTCTCAAGGTTTCGGTATTATGCAAATTATCAGAGATCCTTCGCAGCAAAATGACACTTCAAGTTTTATTGGGTTTTTATCAAATATAGGAATATGGCTTTGGGTCAGTTCTGCTTCTATTTGTTTTTTTACAATTACGAAGAACAAACTCTCCCTGAGTAAAAGCCATAAGGAACTACTTCGTTTAACCGGAGCCTTATTATTGCTTTTAGCCATTGATGATTTTTTCATGATCCACGATCGTTATATCAATCAAAAAATATGCTATGTCGTGTATGCACTATTAGCTATTTCAATTTTAATTCGTCATTATAAATTAATAATTAAAATCGAAGGATTTGGTTTTATATTGGCGGGGCTGTTTCTGGCATTATCCATTTTTACCGATCTGATTCAATCACGTATTCCAATGCGCTACGAATATACCCAAATTTTTGAAGAGGGATTCAAATTTCTTGGAGCTGCTACCTGGTTGTATTTTAATGCTAATGCAGCCTCATATAGCTCGACGCAGGTATTAGCAGATTAACCAGTGGACTATTTTATGACGTCTTACCTCTTGGCATGCTTCTATCGTTTCGACAAACCTCAACATTATGTTTTGAGCTTCGTTGGTGAGATTTCAAAAACCAGAAAGCAATGGCTAACAAAACAAAACAACCCTGGCCCACCAAAGCCGTAATGACCCAGATTTACGACAACAAACTATGGGGAGGAAAGGGATTTGATTTTTATTCCGGAACAGGTTCGCATAACCCCGAAATTATAACCCCTTATTTAAATGCAGTCATTTCTTTTTTAAAAAGCTTCAAAACACCTCTAACGGTATGCGATTTGGGCTGTGGCGATTTTAATATCGGGAGATATCTTACCAAACACACTAAACAATATATTGGCGTGGATATCGTGGAGGAACTTATACATAGAAATAAAAACAGATATCAGGAAGACCACTTAGAGTTTTACTGTTTGGATATTTCAAAAGACGAGTTACCTCAGGCAGATTGTATTATTCTGAGACAGGTATTACAGCATTTATCTAATGCGGAAATACAAAACATCATTAAAAAAGTACAAGCCTATAAATACATGATCCTTACCGAACATATCCCTGCAGGTGATTTTATTCCGAATAAGGACATTATTTCCGGACAAGGGATCAGGTTAAAACAAAACAGTGGCGTTAATATTTTGGAAGCTCCTTTTAATTTTAAAGTCATAAAGAAGGAAATTTTGCAATCCTACTTTTTAGAGCACAATAAAGGATCTATTGTAACGCTATTATATCAAGTATTCTAATTAAAAGGTCCTAAAACACGATCACCTTTAAAAATATTGCAAATGAAAAGAAAACATCCCTAAAGCCACATTCTCAAAAATATAGTATCTTTCGACATTAAACCAATTCTGAAAAACCATACATGAAACGATTCATTGCACTATGCCTACTTTTAGTTCAATATACCACCTACTCACAAGAAGGTGCTTTTAACGAAAAAGCTCCTATCTTTCCCAATTGTGAAGGTATTGCTGTGGATTCGTTGCAGCGCTGTTTCGATAGCCGTGTTTTTAAAACGATTTACAATAATTTTAAAGTGCCTCAAAACGCCATAGATGAAAACTATAAAGGAGAGGTTGTTATTCTCTTTGAAGTTGATGAAGAAGGGATATTCAGAGTCATCTATGTGGATGCCATGTACAGTGAATTAAAAGATGAAGCGAAACGCGTATTTGGGCTTTTTCCTAAAATTAAACCCGCCACTTATAATGCCAGGCCAACCTACAAACAATATTCTATGGCTGTTAAAATTCCTTTGGTTGATCAAAATATTAAAACACAAGATTTAGCCAAAGAGCATAAAATTTCTAAAATTGAAGAAGCTGCAAAAAAGGAGTTCGACAGTATTAATTCAGATTTAACCGCCTTTGAAAATAAAAGGTATTCCAGCCAACTCAATATTCCATTTATACACGAGGAATATTCTAAGTTCGATAGAAATATGAATCTTGTGGGCACTAATAGTCATACGGCTTCAAAACCTTTTATGTATGATGAGGTTTCTAAATACTACGACATTAAAGCTGAAAAAGAAAAACTAGACAAGGCCAAAACATCCTGGGCGGGAAAAAAACTTTGGTACGAACATTTAGTACAGCTTCAAGGAAAGGATTATTGGTTTAGTATAGATCCTATTTTCGATTTGCAAGTTGGAAAAGACACCGATGCTGATTTCAGTTCTACCTATAATAATACCCGTGGATTTATGGTTCAAGGTGGATTAGGTAAAAAATTCAATTTTTATGCTTCTGTTTTTGAAAGTCAGGGACGTTTTGCGCAATATGTGAATCAATATGCTGAAAGCCTAAAAGCGTTTGGCCCCGATCCAGCAATCATTCCCGGGAGAGGCATCGCCAAACGCTTTAAAAGTGATTCGTACGACTATCCGGTAGCTGAAGCTTATCTGTCATATACACCGGCAAAGTTTATAAATATTCAATTTGGGCATGGCAAGAATTTTATTGGTGACGGATATCGATCATTATTGATAAGTGATGTTGCAAGTCCGCAACCATTCTTAAAATTAAACACCAAGTTTTGGAAAATAAAATACACCAACACCTGGATGTGGTTAAAAGATGTAAGGCCGGAAGCTGTAAACGACAAGGCCTTTTTAACTAAATATATGGCGAATCATTATTTAAGCTGGAATGTCTCAAAGCGCTTAAATATTGGCTTGTTCGAATCGGTCGTTTGGACCAATAGCAATGACCGCGGTTTTGATGTTAATTATTTAAACCCCATTATATTTTACAGAGCTATAGAATTTGAAACCGGACAAGGCGCCGGAAATGCGATTCTTGGAGCTTCGGCAAAATATAAATGGAATGATCATGTTAACATTTATAGTCAGTTTGTTTTAGATGAATTTTCCCTAGGCGATGTAAAAGCAGGTGATAAAAGTTGGAAAAACAAATTTGGATTCCAGTTGGGTCTTAAATATTTCAACGCTTTTAAAGTTAATAATTTAATGCTTCAAATGGAATACAACAAGGTACGTCCATACACCTATTCGCATAATACGATTGTTCTAAACTATGGACACAATAACCAATCTATGGCGCACTTGTGGGGCGCCAATTTTAGTGAAGCCATCCTTATTGGCCGTTATCATTACAAACGTTGGTTCGGAAATACCAAACTAATTTTTGGAGTCCGCGGATTTGACATTAATGATGGTACGGATAATTTTAGCTACGGTGGGGATATTTACCGAGATTATAATGAAAGACCCTTTGATACCGGTGTTGAAGTGGGGCAAGGTATTAAAACCAAAACCTTTAATGCTAATCTGCAAGCGGGCTATGTGATTAATCCGGCATCAAATTTAAAAGTGTTTACAGATATCAGTTTCAGGAATTTTAATCCGGATGCTACGACCACATCAACCTTTAAAAATAATACCGTCTGGATTAACTTTGGTTTGAGAACCGATTTATTTAATTGGTATTTTGACTTCTAAATAAGCGTGCAAAAATATCTAATTCTTCAAACTCGTATAAAAAATACGCTTTATCCTTTCACTATTTATAAAGAAATCGCCATATCCTAAGTCGTCATACGTTTTAGTGATACTAGCGTCTTTAACCACTTCGTCTTCATTTTTACCAAGGGCTATCGCTTTTAAAACATTGGTCTTTAAGGTTTCCAGCATCTCTAAAAAATCCTGATATTCAGCTTTGTTGGATAACTGCCCGTGGCCGGGAATTATTTTGGTGTTGTCATCACAAACCATCAAACCGGCCTTTACGGCATTGATATAGCCATCCACACTTCCTCCGGAATTCAAATCAATATAAGGGTATCGCCCGTTAAAATAAGTATCTCCCGTATGTAACACATTGCTTTCTGTAAAATATAATAGGGCATCGCCATCGGTATGCGCATTGTCTATATGAAAAACAGCAACCTGCTCATTATTAATATGCACATTTAATTCATCATTAAATGTAATTACGGGTAAAGCTATTTCCGGGCTTTTTTCCTCAAGACGTTTTCTAACATTATCATGTGCCATAATGGTAGCTCCATTTTTTCCGAAGTTTTCGTTTCCCCCGGTATGATCTCCATGATGGTGTGTATTCATTACAATTTTAACAGGCTTATCACTTAAAGTTTCTATAGCTGCTAATATTTTGGATGTTAAAGGCGCAAACTGATTATCGATAACAAGCACGCCTTCGTCACCAACGGAGACGCCAATATTGCCACCCGCCCCCATAAGCATATACACATGATCGGTTAGCTTTGTGGTTTGAATGGTAACCTTATCGAATCTATTTTGCGCTTCATAAGTAATGGTTATTAAAAAAACGCACAGTAATGAAATTAGCTTGGAAGTTTTCATAATCTCAATTTTATTAAACATAGTAAACGTCTGTTAAAGGTACTGAAACTTACCAACTCAAAATGTTAATTTTACCTTAATAAAGCGTTGGTGGTAAATAATTTTAAAAGTATCTTTGCACTCGCAATTTAAAGCGACTTATAAAACATCGTCTTGAGCAATTCAAAATCTTCATTAGCAACACCTTCTATAATTTCAGATTTTAAGGAAATTACGAAAATGCGTCTTGCTTTAAGTGTTGTGTTTTCATCCCTTGCCGGTTATCTGTTGGGTGCTGAAACCGTAGATTTCAAAACGCTTATTTTACTAGGTTTTGGTGGTTACTTTATGGTGGGCGCATCGAATGCCTTTAACCAAATTATTGAGAAGGATTTAGACCGTTTGATGGACCGGACCAAAAACAGACCAATTCCTGCCGGGCGCATGTCGGTAAATACAGCCTTTATTATTGCTTCTGTTTTCACACTGCTCGGAGTTGTTATATTGTATACCATTAACAAGCAAACGGCCATGTTTGGTGCTATTTCTATATTTTTATATACCTGTGTTTACACGCCTTTGAAAACGAAAACACCTTTGGCTGTTTTTGTTGGTGCCATTCCGGGAGCCATTCCTTTTATGTTAGGCTGGGTAGCTGCTACCGATGATTTTGGTATCGAACCGGGCACACTGTTCGCGCTGCAATTCTTTTGGCAATTCCCTCACTTTTGGGCCATAGGCTGGTTTTTATTTGACGATTATAAAAAAGGGGGATTCTTTATGTTGCCCACAGGAAAACAAGATAAAGGCACTGCGGTGCAAACCATAATGTATACCATATGGACCTTGCTCGTTTCAATTATTCCTGTGTTCGGCTTTACCGGACGTTTAGAGCTATCCATAGGAGCGGCAGTTATCGTATTCCTCTTGGGACTATGGATGTTGTATTATGCGATTCGCTTATTCAAATTAATGACTGAAAAATCAGCAAGACAACTTATGCTGGTGAGCGTGTCTTATATTTCATTGGTACAAATAGTATATGTCATCGATAAATTTATTTAGAAAACTATGGACTTAACTCAAGGTACTTTAGAAGAAAAAAATAACAGAGCAAAAAAAATGATGCTTTGGTTTGGTATTATTTCGTTGGTGATGTCATTTGCAGGATGGACAAGTGCATTTGTAGTGAGTAGTTCCAGGCCAGACTGGTTAAAAGATTTCCAGCTACCCAACGCATTCATCATAAGCACTGTCATTATCTTAATGAGCAGCTTGACCTTTATTTTAGCCAAAAAAGCTTTAAAAAAGGAAGATAGACAGCAAACCACCTTATTCCTGATAATCACTTTGACTCTTGGCATCGCATTCATTTTTTATCAGTTTACCGGATTTCAGCAAATTATAGATTTAGGATACAACTTTACCGGGCCTACAAGTAATGTTACCATGTCTTATATTTATTTAATAGCCATTGTTCATATTTTACATGTGGTAGTTGGCTTAATTTGCTTGCTGGTAGTAATTTATAATCATTTTAAACAAAAATATAATACCTCAAAAATGCTTGGTTTCGAATTGGCAGCAACCTTCTGGCATTTCATTGATATACTATGGGTATATCTCTTTTTATTTTTATATTTCGTTAGATAAAAACCTCTCTTTTTTTTGGTCTTAGCTAACATCGATCGCATCCTTTATTCAGAGTCTTTAAAATTTAGTGTAGGATGTTTTATTAGATGAATAAAATGATTATTTTTGTGCAACTTTTTAAAAACAACCAATACATATGAGTACTACAGTTGTAAATACTGGAACAGAAGGTAAAACTTGGGGCGGAGGTAACAAACCGTTAAACGCAAGTTATGGTAAAATGATGATGTGGTTTTTCATTGTTTCCGATGCGTTAACCTTCTCAGGGTTTTTAGCAGCCTACGGATTTTCACGATTTAAATTTATTGATTCATGGCCTATAGCAGATGAGGTGTTTACACACGTTCCGTTTTTACACGGGCAAGAACTTCCCATGATTTATGTAGCATTTATGACGTTTGTGCTTATCATGTCGTCTGTAACTATGGTACTGGCGGTTGACGCCGGTCATCATTTAAATAAAGCCAAAGTAACCTTTTATATGTTTTTAACCATTATTGGTGGTTTAATTTTCGTCGGTTCTCAAGCTTGGGAGTGGGCAACATTTATAAAAGGTGATTACGGTGCAATCCAAACAAAAGGCGGTAATATTCTACAGTTTGTAGATACCGAAGGACATCGTGTAGCGCTTAGAGATTTTGCGGTTGCCGAACAAAAATACAGAACGGAGCACCACCGAAAGGATGGGCTTTGGTTTGTACAAGAAGGCACATTACCAACCTTTACGGTTGATGAAGTTATTCATGGTTTTGAAGCTCATGATAATGTTTTGGTAAGAACTCAGATCATTAATGAAGAAGGGCAAAAAACAGTATTGTCACGTGATGAATCACTTAAACTCTTAAAAGAAAATGGAAAATCTGTTGTCGAAGGTGCTAACCTGCATGTCAATGAATATGGTTCTCCATTATTTGCAGACTTCTTTTTCTTTATTACAGGCTTTCACGGCTTTCACGTATTCTCGGGGGTTGTTATTAATATCATTATTTTCTTTAATGTTATTTTAGGCACTTACGAAAGACGTAAAAACTACGAAATGGTTGAAAAAGTTGGTCTTTACTGGCACTTTGTAGATTTAGTTTGGGTATTTGTATTTACATTCTTCTACCTCGTTTAATAAGTAAAATATATAATTAGAAATGGCACACGAACATAAATTAGCAATATTCAGAGGATTAGTTAAGTTTAAATCCAACACTCAAAAAATTTGGGGCGTATTAATTTTCTTGACTATTGTAACGGCTATAGAAGTTGTATTAGGAATCTATAAACCCGAAAGTTTAATGGCTCAGTTTTTAGGCATGAAACTCTTAAATTGGATATTCATCATTTTAACCATTGTAAAAGCCTACTATATTACCTGGGACTTTATGCACATGCGTGATGAGTTAAAAAGCTTAAGACGTATGGTGGTTTGGACGGCGATATTCTTAATCTTATATTTAATATTCATCCTATTGCAAGAAGGTGGGTACGTTTTTGATGTCTATAAAGAGGGATATATCAGAAGAGATTTTTAACCTCTATTATTTAAGTCTACACTAAGCACAGCGAAGTGTTAAAAATATAATTTCAAGGTGGTTTTAATGACCACCTTTTTTATTTTTGCAACATATTATATGTTTCAATATAAACGCGTCTATTTATATGGATTATAAAAAAATTAGTCGGTATATCGTTTTAGGAATTTTATTCTTCCTTCCGGTGACATTTTTATTGTTTTTATATCCGGCAACGCACCATTATACACCACTTGATATTATCAATGAAGATGTTTTAGATATCCATCGATTTTCTTCAGATTCAAATGATTCAAATCAAGATATCATCCTTAAAGATCACCTTACGGTACTCGGGTTTTTAGGGCATAACCCCTTAGAGAATTCTACAGCAGCTTCGAACTTAAAAGAACTGGTTTACGACAAGTTTAAAGGCTTCAAACGTTTTCAAATTGTTATTCTTTTACCAAAAGGTAGCGAAGATGCTGCAAAACAGCTTAAAAATGAAATCAGCTCCTATGAAGATCTGCGGTTTTGGCATTTTGCTTTTGGCGAACCCAACGCTATTCATAATGTGTTTAATAGCTTAAAAAGTAAACACCCTCTAAATGGGGATTTATCTACCAACAGCGTTTTTGTAGTCGATAAAGAATTAAAGCAAAGAGGCCGACTTGATGACAGATCAGACAACGAAATAGAAAAAAACAAATCGGCTTATATGTTAACATCATACGACTGCATTGAAGTAGCCGAAATAAAAAATAAAATGAGCGATGACTTACGTATTTTGTTTACAGAGTATCGACAAAAACGAAAAGGCGAGTTTAATTCAGATACCCGAAGAGCTAACGATTTAAATAATAACGATGAGTAAAAAAACAAATTATTCATATATCGGAATTGCCTTTATCATTTTAGTTTTTGGAATTATTTTTATTCCAAGAATTATTGATAGAATTTCCAGTGGTGATATTATTAGAAACGAGAGTCGAAGTGATTTTGCTAACGACAACAAACCTTCCGTTTCAGATCTGGCTTTCATTGAAAATAACGACACAAAAAGAAAAGTTCCTGAGTTCAGCTTTACCAATCAATATGGTAGAACCGTAACCCATAAGGATTATTTGGGAAAAGTTTATGTTATCGAATTCTTTTTTACCACTTGCCCTACTATTTGTCCGAGAATGAACGAGAACCTCATTCAAATTCAAAATACATTTGATGGTCTTGACGATTTTGGAGTAGCGTCATTCTCTATAAATCCGGATTATGATACGCCTGAAATATTAAAGGCTTATGCCGAAAAATATGGTATAATAAACCCCAATTGGCATTTAATGACCGGCGATAAAGACGCTATTTATAAATTGGCCAATGAAGGGTTTTATATTTATGCCGCCGAAAACGAAGATGTTCTTGGAGGTTTTGAGCACTCGGGTAATTTCGCTTTAATCGATAAAAACGGTTTTATCAGATCCAGAAAAGATGAACATGGTAACCCTATTATTTATTATAAAGGTATAGTATCTGAAGCCGAAAAGATGGACGAAGATGGTGTAAAGGAAGAAATTAGTGCCTTAAAAGAAGATATTAAAAAGTTGTTGAATGAGTAAATAAGTCACCTTTCGTTCCGATAGCTATCGGAACGAAAGGTTTCATTTCAAACTAAGAAACAAAATGGATCATAAACAGGACATTCTAGACGATAAAAAATATAACAAATTAATAGTTGCTTTATCTATAATTATCCCCATTGTCGTAGCGGCATTATTTGGCATTAAAATACCTAATGTAGAACCGTTAACGTTTTTACCCCCGATCTATGCCACCGTAAATGGGATAACCGCCGTTATTCTGGTTATCGCTTTCTTCGCTATCAAGAATAAAAACATAAGGCTTCATAAAAACTTAATGACGACTGCAATTTTGTGCTCAGTAGCCTTTTTAGTGATGTATGTCGCATATCACATGACTAGCGATTCTACGAAATTTGGTAGCGAAGGGTTTATAAAATATGTCTACTATTTTATCTTACTAACCCATATCGTACTCTCTATAGCCGTGATTCCATTTGTTTTAATCACTTATGTAAGAGCCATTACAAATAACATTGAAAAACATAAAAGAATAGCGCGAGTAACCTTTCCGTTATGGCTTTACGTCGCTGTTAGTGGCGTTATTGTTTATATTATGATTTCTCCCTTTTACATTTAAAATGAAACGTAACCTCTTCTTTATTCTCTTTTCTCTTCTCTTTTTTATGGAGACAAACGCTCAATGCGCCATGTGTCGCGCTGTGTTAGAAAGTGAAGAAGGTCAAATAGCAGCAGAAGGTATAAACGACGGTATTGTTTACCTCATGGCAATTCCTTACATCCTTGTGGGAGGTATCGCTTATTTCATTTATAAGAAATATAATACGTTAAAAAAATAATAAAAACTTTCTGGAACAATTTTTGTAACATTTCTTTGTCTTTGAAGTCTAACTACAAAGTGCTTAGCCTTACTAAATCAATCAACAACAGAAATGCTAAATATTAGTCAATTACATAAATCCTATCCTATAGGAGATTCCAGTTTACATGTTTTAAAAGGTATTGATTTATCTGTAGAAGACGGAGAGATGGTTGCTATTATGGGATCTTCAGGTTCCGGAAAGTCTACGCTCCTTAATATCATTGGAATGTTGGATGAAGCAGATTCCGGAGATTATATCTTAGACGGTCTACAAATCAAAGATCTTACCGAAAAGAAAGCGGCAGTTTACAGAAATAAATTTTTAGGCTTTATCTTTCAATCCTTTAATCTTATTAATTATAAAAATGCTCTGGAAAATGTAGCCCTCCCTTTGTATTATCAAGGAATGAAACGTAAAGAACGTCAAGAATTAGCCATGTTTCATTTGGAAAAAGTGGGGTTAACGGATTGGGCAGAACATTTACCAAACGAGCTATCGGGTGGTCAAAAACAGCGTGTAGCCATCGCTAGAGCATTGGCCGCTAATCCTAAATTGCTCTTGGCCGATGAACCTACCGGAGCTTTAGATACTACAACCTCATATGAAATCATGGAGTTTATTCAACAATTAAACGATGAGGGAAAAACCATTTTAATGGTGACACACGAAGAAGATATTGCCAACATGTGTAAACGTATTGTACGTTTACGTGATGGTGTTATTATGGAAGATAAAAAAATAGAACAAGTAAGGGCAGGACACCATGTTTGATCTAGACCTTTGGCGGGAAATATTTCAAAGTATTAATAAAAACAGAACAAGAAGTTTGCTCTCTGGTTTTACCGTGGCATTTGCTATTCTATTATTTACCATTCTTTTTGGCATTGCTAATGGATTAAATAACACGTTCAAAGAGGCTTTTGCTGACGATGCAACCAATTCCATTTTTATACGATCGGGACGAACAACAAAGGCTCATAAAGGACTTCAGGCGGGACGTCTAATTCAATTTGAAAATGATGATCTAGATTATATTAAAAAAGATTTTGACGATAAGATTGAGTTTATAACCGCGAGGATTTATTTAAATGTTAATGCGACTTTTAGAAACGAACAAAACAGCTATTCTGTAAGAGCGGTACATCCAGACCATCAATACCTTGAAAGAACTTTGATGAAAGAAGGGCGCTATATTAACCAGAACGATTTAATCAACAAAACAAAAGTTATCGTTATTGGACGTTTAGTGGCGGAAGATTTATTTATTAAAACAGATCCTTTAGGTAAATATATTAATCTAAATGGCATTCAATATAAGGTCGTTGGTATTTTTGAAGATGACGGAAATGATAATGAAGAACGCCTAATCTACATGTCTGTGACCACAGCTCAACAAGTCTATGGAAAAAATGATTATATAGACCAAATTAATCTAACCTATAAGCCGGAGATGAATTTTGATCAGGCTATTTCTTTTGGTAACGATCTTACGAAAAAGCTAAAAGAGCGTTTCTCTGTTGCCAATACTGACCAAAGAGCTATTCGACTCTTTAACATGGCCAATCAAACAAAAGGAGTTAACCAAATGACAACTGTTTTAGGTGTTGTTATTTTAATAATAGGTATGGGGACATTAATTGCCGGTATTGTTGGCATTAGTAATATCATGATTTTTATTGTTAAAGAACGTACCAAAGAAATTGGTATTCGTAAAGCCTTAGGCGCTAAACCCAGATCTATAGTTTCAATTATTTTAATAGAATCCATAATTGTAACTGCGATTTCGGGATATGTGGGGTTATTAATTGGGGTTGGCGTTTTGGAATGGATAGGCCCTAGCTTAAAACAATATTTTATTACGAATCCATCGGTTAGTAGATCTTTAGTTATATCGGCAACAATAACATTGATCGCTGCCGGAACCTTGGCTGGGTATCTGCCCGCAAAACGAGCTTCGCGCATTAAACCTATTGTAGCACTTAGAAACGACTAATAATGATTAAATTCTTATTCGATAGAGACACATGGCAAGAGGTTTACGATAGTATGAGCAAGAACAAATTGCGTACTATTATTACCATGATAGGTGTTTGGTGGGGTATCCTTTTACTCATTGGCCTTTTAGGTTCAGCACGTGGTATGGAAAACTCGTTTAATCGTCTTTTCGGAGATTTTGCGACCAATAGTGTTTTTATATGGGGACAAAGTACAGGTAGACCTTTCAAAGGTTTTCAGGAAGGAAGGCGTGTGAGACTGTCACTATCAGACGCGAAAAAAGTAGAGGAAAATATTGAAGGCATCGAGTTTGTTGTTCCTAGAAATCAGAATCAGAGTTTAGTGGTAAGAAATTTTTTATCGGAAAACTTTAGTGTTGCCGGGGACTATCCGCTTTTAGACGCTGTAGAAAAAAAGAAATTAATTCATGGCCGTTTTATTAATCAGAACGACATGGACGAAAAGAAAAAAGTGGCCGTCATCTCTGATGACGTATATAAACAACTATTCAAAAAGGATGAAAAAGCAATAGGCGAATACATCCAAATCAATAATATTAACTATACGGTTATTGGAATTTTTGAAGAAGGAAAAATTTCAATGGGTCCATCCATAAATATTCATATTCCTTTCACAACATTTCAACAAGTTTATAATCAAGGGGAACAAATTGGCTGGATGATGATTACCGGCAAAGAAGGTTACGATATTGTACAAATAGAAACAGACAGTAAATTATTGCTTAAAAACTTGAATGATATACATCCGCGAGATAATCGTGCTTTGGGCAGTGCTAATGCCGGTAAAGAAATTGGAAAAGTAACAGGATTTTTAACCGGTATGCAATTTTTAACCTGGTTCGTAGGGATCGCTACGTTAATTGCCGGCGTATTCGCCATTGGAAACATTTTACTAATTACCGTAAAAGAGCGCACCAAAGAAATTGGAGTAAGGCGTGCATTGGGAGCTACTCCTTTTGAAATTAAAAGACAAATCGTTGTAGAAGCCGTGTTTTTAACATTGGTAGCCGGACTATTCGGAATTATTACTGGCGGCTGGATTTTAATACTATTAGACAAACTATATGGTCAAGGCGATGACGCCGTATTAGTAAATGCTTCTGTTTCAATTTTAATTGTATTTGTAGCCTTACTAATATTGGTAACCCTAGGAACACTTATAGGTTTAATTCCTGCGTTTAAAGCCACAAGCATCAAACCCATAGAAGCATTAAGAGAAGAATAAAACAATCAATCATATATTAAACATGAACAAAACAGTAAAAATTATATTAGGTATAGTGGTTTTAATACTGCTAGTATTTGTATTAAAATATTTCAAAGATTCAAATTCCAAGGACATCGAAGAATTTAAAACCGACACTCCTTTTCATAGTACCATAGACACTAAAGTTGTGGCAACAGGAAAGCTTAATCCGGAAGAAGAGATAGAGTTAAAACCTCAAGTATCGGGAATTATTGACAAAATATATGTTGAAGAAGGTGATTTGGTAAAAAAAGGCGATCTCATAGCTAAGATTCGCGTAGTCCCGGATGAACAAAGTTTGGTAAACGCCAATAGTAGAATTAAGTCATCTAAACTCGCTTTCGATAACTCAAAAACCTTATACCTTAGAAACAAAGGGCTTTTTGAAAAAGGGGTTATTTCTAAACAAGATTTTGAGAATAGTGAATTGAGTTATAACCAGGCAAAAGAAAATTTAACTCAGGCACAAAACGATTATCAAATTATTAAAAGAGGGTCTCTTTCCGGTGGGAGTTTTGCGAACACTAATATCGTTGCCCAAATTCCGGGTACCATTTTAGAGATTCCGGTTCGGGAAGGCGATCAGGTTATACAAAGTAACAATTTTAATGCAGGAACAACGATTGCCACTGTGGCTGATATGAGCATTATGATTTTTGAAGGAAAAGTAGATGAATCTGAAGTTGAAAAGTTAACCGAAGGAGAACCTATTAAAGTTATTCTAGGTGCGATAAACGAAAAAGAGTTCCCGGCAAAATTAACTTTTGTTGCTCCAAAAGGGAATGAAGAAAATGGTGCTGTACAATTTACGATTAAGGCAGACGTGGAGATTGAGTCGTCCACAAACATTAGAGCTGGCTATAGTGCCAATGCCGAAATAGAAGTAGAAAGTAAAGACAGTATTTTAGTCATTAAAGAAGCTTTAGTTCAGTTTAACAGAATTACCGATAAACCTTTCGTAGAAATCCTTCAGGACAATGATACCTTTAAGAAAAAGAACGTTAAGCTAGGAATTTCTGATGGTATTATCGTTGAAGTAGTAGATGGTATCGAGGAGGGCGACAAGATAAAAGTATGGAACAAGGCATCAAAGGATAATGAGGAGGAAGACGAAAATGATTAATTTTAGAACACAACACATGAAAAACGGTTTTTTAGCATGTATGCTCTTAGCGGTAGTATCTTCTTTTGCACAACAAAAGAAATGGACACTGCAGGAATGCGTATCTCATGCCTTAGAAAATAACATTACGATAAAGCAAGCACAAAACACGCTATTACTGGACACCCAGGACATCAAAGCCGCTAAAGGCAACTTTTTACCATCGGTAAGTGCCAGTGCGTCACAGGGATTGAGTTTAGGAACGGCTTTAGTGGCTCAGGGGATCTTTGCCAACAGAACCAGTCACTCAACGAGCTTTGGAGCAAGTGTCTCTCAAAGCGTTTTCAATGGTTTTAGAAATACCTATATATATAAGCAATCCCAGTTAAGTTTAGAAACGGATCAATTAGAACTTAACCGGATTAAGGATGACATCTCTTTAAATGTGGTTAATGCTTATTTAAGAGTGCTTTTTGATAGAGAAAATCTGGAAATGGCAGAGGCCCAATATAAGTTTAGTGAAAACCAGCTGGCTCAAATAAAAGATCTGGTTGAAGCCGGTGTACAACCGGAAGCTAATATTTTTGATGCTGAAGCGACCTTAAGTAGAGATGCACAGCAGGTAACTATTGCAGAAAATAATTATAATTTAAAGTTACTGGTTTTATCTCAACTGTTACAAGTTCCCTTTGCAGATTTTGATGTGGAAATTATTGAAATAGACAGCCCTTCTGAGGCTTTATTATATGGCGATGTTGCTCCAATTTTAAACTACGCTCTGGAACATAGAAATGAAATTAAAATAGCTGAAAAAAATGTTGAGAGCGCTCAAATAAGCACAGAAATTTCAAAAAGCGGATACTTGCCAAGCGTTTCATTGAGTTATGGCTTTGGAACTAATGCATTTTATTCTAATTTGGCGAATAACGAAGCGAGCTTTTTAGATCAGCTAAATGATAACAAAGGACATAGTTTTAATCTCAGTGTGGGGATTCCTATTTTCTCCCGATTTCAAAACAAAACGGCCGTAGCCAAATCTAAAATTCAGGAAAAGAATAGCCAACTTAGACTTGAGCAATCCAAATTGGATCTGGAATCAAATATTCAAGGTGCATACACAGATGCTCAAGCAGCATTTAAAGCCTACGAAGCGGCCAGAAAGTCATTGGCATCACAGGAATTGGCATTTAATAATTCTAAAGAACGTTATGATATAGGAAACATGACGGCTTTTGAACTCGAACAAGCTAGAGTTCAGCTAATCAATGCGCAATCCTCTTTAATCATTGCGAAATATGATTTTGTATTTAAGACCAAAGTTTTAGACTTTTACATGGGAAAATCCTTAACCGATTAATTGAAAAAAATAGTTAAAACTGTCTAAAAAGTTTTTAGTTTTGTTATTTATTCAGTTCCGATAGCTATCGGGAAAAGCGAGGAATTTTGATTGCCTAATATTCAAAACGACGCGCTTTATATCTAAATCATAAAATGAGTACATATATTCTAAACATCGAAACAGCAACTACGAACTGCTCTGTTTCTCTTTCGAAAGACGGTAAAACTATAGTTCTAAAGGAAGATTACGATAAGAGTTACTCTCATGCTGAACGGCTACATGTCTACATCGACGCCGTATTGAAAGAGGCCCACATCACACAAGAACACATAGATGCCATAGCCGTAAGTAAAGGCCCCGGATCTTATACAGGGTTGCGCATTGGTGTTTCAGCGGCAAAAGGGCTTTGTTTCGCCTTAGATAAACCTTTAATTGCTATACCCACATTACAAGCTTTAGCTCAACAAGTGCATTGTGACGATGGTGTTATTGTTGCGATGTTAGATGCCAGACGTATGGAAGTGTATTCTGCCATTTTTAATTCAGATCATGATCAACTTAGAGAGACACAAGCTCAAGTTCTAAACGAACAGTCCTTTAAGGATGACTTAGAAAAAGGTAAGGTGTATTTTATTGGGAATGGTGTTGAAAAATCGAAAACGCTAATTGTACATCCCAATGCCATCTTTATTGATGGCAAACTTCCGTCTGCAAATGAAATGGGTGTATTAGCCTATAACAAATACAAAATAAGCGACACCGAAGATGTCGCTTATTTTGAACCCTATTATTTAAAAGATTTTGTGGCTTTAAAGCCCAAATCTTAACCTTTTTTCTGTATTTCGACCTGATGCGGATATGGAATTTCAATACCTGCTCTATCAAGAGCCACTTTTACATGCTCGGTAATATCAAAATATACATCCCAATAATCATCTGTACTACACCATGGTCTAACGGCAAAGTTAACCGAACTATCAGCAAGCTCTGAGACATTAACGGTGGGTTCGGGTGTTTTTAGCACTTTCGGGTGCGCTGTTAAAACATCCATGAGTACATTTTTAGTTTGTTTAATATCGGCATCGTAGCTAACCCCTATGGTAAGATCTACACGTCGTGTACCTTCAGTCGTATAATTCACAATATTTCCGTTAGACAGTGCGCCGTTAGGAATGATAATTTCTTTGTTTGTAAGTCCTGTTAATTTAGTCGTGAAAATTTCAATCTCTTTAACAACACCAATCTCCCCCTGAGCTTCAATTAAATCGCCAATTTTAATAGGTTTAAAAATCATTATTAAAACACCCCCGGCAAAATTCCCAAGAGAACCCTGAAGCGCTAATCCGATAGCCAAACCTACGGAAGCCAAAATGGCCGCAAAAGATGTCGTTTCTACACCAACCGTCCCAAGAACGACAACGATTAAAACCACTTTTAAAACCCAGTTAAGTAGGTTTATCAAGAACTTTTTAAGACTCTCATCGTAATCTTTTTTGTTCATGACTTTCGTAATGCCTTTTAGTAATTTTTTAATGACCCAGGAACCAATAACCCAAATTGCAATAGCGGCTACTAACTTTGGGCCAAAATCCATTATTAAAGTATAACCATAGTCAATCCATTTTTCTAAATCCATAAAGATAAATTTTTAGTTTTTTAATTAAAAAGTATTGTCATTAGTGCTATTATGGCAGGTATCCCCTGCACATAAAACAATCTAATTTTCTTTGTGGAGTAAGACCCATAAATCCCGGCCAAAGTCACAAAAATTAAAAATAAAATGGCTGTTTTTACATCATTCTGAATAACAGCATAGAGCAATCCAACGGATAGAAATCCATTGTATAAACCCTGATTGGCAGCAAGTACCTTAGTTTCTTCTGCAAAGGTTTTAGATTTTAAGCCAAATGTTTTTATGCCCTTAGGTTTGGTCCACAAAAACATTTCGAGTATTAAAAAGTAAAGATGCTCTATGGCAACAAAAACTACTAATACGATGGTCAATGTGCTCATTCTCTTAAAAATTTGATAGCGCGGTCAACTTCAACCACAGGTAGTTTGCAGGCTTTATTAACACAAACATATATTAGGGTTTCGGCTGGATTAAACCTGTTCTCCAAAAGCGGCATGGTATTATCTGAGGTACTTCCCGCTATAAGTTTGTTCGGAAGATACGTCTTGTTTAATTCCTCTATTTTTTGTTTGGCCTCAGTACCAACAATGGCCACCTCGTAATAAGGCGACGTATAATTTAACATGAGATCGAACCAATTGGAATAAGCCGACGGATATTCTCCCATCTGCGGTTTCATATTGTTCAACATGGTCATAGCCGTTTTTGCGAAATGCGTATTGTCAAAATAATGCGACAATTTAAACAAGTTCTTAGCCATGAAAGAGTTACTCGCCGGAATCACATCATCGTAATATTGAATGCTTCTGGAAACCAATTCCTGATCTTCGTCTGAAGTAAAATAAAACATACTGCTTTCCGTATCGAAAAAATGATCAAAGGTATAATTAGCTAAATCTCTAGCCGCATTTAGCCATGACTCATTCAATGTGTTTTCGTATAATGCTATAAAGGCATCTATGGTCGTGGCATAGTCTTCAAGGTATCCATTATTAGTACTCTTTCCTTCTTTATAATTATGGTATAACCCACCGTCTTCACGCCATTGATGATTTAGTATAAAATTGGCATTCTTTTTAGCCGCCTCTAAATATTCCAAGTTACCAAAAACACGATAAGCATCGATATATCCTTTAAGCATAAGCGCATTCCATGAGGTTAGAGTTTTATCATCCAATCTTGGTTTTGACCTTTTATTCCGTTCTTTTAACAAAAGGGCCTTCCAGCTGTTTTTCTTTTTTGCCAATGCTTCAACAGACAAACCATGCTTTTCAATAATTTCTGCATCATCGTCTTTTCTAATAAGGACATAATTATCATGCTCCCAAAACCCATAATTATTTACATTGTAGTAATCAGAAAATAAATCGAAGTCATCTTTTAAAAGTGCTTTAAGCGCATCTTTTGTCCAAACGTAAAAAGCCCCTTCCACCAATTCACCTTCCGGTGTTTTACTGTCTGCATCAAACGCCGAATAAAACGCTCCATTGTCAATGGTCATTTCATTTTTCACATAATCCAATGTTTCCGTAACAATATCTTTATAAAGTGGGTTTTTAGTAACAAGATATGCGTCTGCATATAAACTTACCAATTGTCCATTATCATAGAGCATTTTTTCGAAATGAGGAACATGCCATTTTTTATCTACAGAATATCTGGAAAACCCGCCCCCTAACTGGTCGAAAACACCGCCATAGGCGATTTTTTTAAGTGTTAAATTCACATATTCTTTCAGCTTTTCATTTTTCGTTTGATGCGCATAACGCAATAAAAAATGATAGCTGTTTGGTTTCATGAACTTAGGTGCCGGATTCGTGCCTCCATAGACGTTATCAAACTGTTTAGACCATTTTTTAACAGCCTCTTCCACAAACTCTTCTTCAAAAACAGGTTCATCCGTATTCAAGCTCACCATATCCATAGCCTTTATGCCTTGTTCCAGCTTATCGGCATATTCCTTTAGCTTTTCAGGTTGTTCTTTGTATAATTTGGATATCTGATTTAGGGCATTCATCCATTGGTCTTTCTTAAAATAGGTCCCGCCCCAAACCGGTCTGCCATCGGGTAGCGCCACTGCATTTAAAGGCCAGCCACCACTTCCCGTCATTAATTGTACGGCGTTCATATAAACTTGATCGACATCAGGACGCTCTTCTCTGTCAATTTTAATATTTATAAAATTGGCATTCATTACTTGAGCCACTAAGGTATCTTCAAAACTTTCATGTTCCATCACGTGACACCAATGACAAGCCGAATATCCTACACTGATTAGTATGAGCTTATTTTCAGCCTTAGCTTTAGCTAAAGTTTTTTCATTCCATGCCTTCCAATCCACCGGATTATGGGCATGCTGTAATAAGTATGGGCTTGTTTCGTTTATAAGGTCATTTGTAAATTGATGTTCCATAGGTTTCGTATTTTGACCTTTACAACTTATCAGAATAAATAATAATAACAATGGCAGATATTTCATGTTTCAAAGTTAGGGAAATTTAAGCATAAAAAAGAGGCTGCATGAAAAGTCATTATGATTTGTATATCACCTTTCAACCAGCCTCAACATGAACCCATTTGGCCTTCAAATTCGACCAAAAACGGATAGGAATTTATTTCACTTCAAAAGTGATCTTTAAATTGACTCTAAATTCTGCTACCTCATTATCCTTTACAATCGCACTCTGGTCTTGAACATAAACCGAACGAATGTTTTTTACACTTTTAGATGCATGCTTAACTGCTTTTTTTGTTGCATCTTCCCAGCTCTTATCTGAGTTTGATAAAATTTCAATTACTTTTAATACTGCCATGTTTTAATATTTTTAGATTATAATTAGACACCCACCCTCTAAAGGGAACTAAGTATTGGACACATGGTATGTAAAAAGGTCACTTTTAGGTTGTAACCTGAAAGAAGTTATTATGCATTTTAACCGTTAATCGCCTCAACCGTCCCCACTTTACCCGGTAACATTTCCTTAAGCATGTTTTCTATCCCGCTTTTTAAGGTATATGTGGATGATGGGCAACCACTGCAGGCTCCCTGAAGCAACACACTTACATTTTTACTTTCGGCATCATAAGAAATAAATTGAATATTCCCGCCGTCACTCGCCACTGCAGGTTTTACATATTCTTCAAGAATATTAACGATCTCCTTAGAGGTATCATCCAGAGTTTCAAAATGATTATCTAATTGTGTCGTGGATTTTTTTAAGGTTTCAGTAGCTTCCGGTAAAACGATATCTTTTCCGTTTTCAATATAGCTTCGTATAAACTCACGTAATTCATTAGTTATATCTTGCCACTCCGCCATATCATATTTGGTAATAGACACATAGTTTTCGTCTACAAATACACTTTTAACAAACGGAAAATGGAATAACTCGGTTGCCAAAGGCGAAAGTTTAGCTTCATCTATTGATGTAAACTCAAAAGAATTTGCCACTATTTTTTTGTTCGCAACAAATTTTATAACCGACGGATTCGGTGTGCTTTCAGCATAAACCGTAACAGGCACTTTTTTAATAGCAGTAGCAGATTCTTCAATGACGATACCTCCATCATTTAGGTAAGCCTCAATCTGCGTGGCAACCTCATCTTGAACATCAGACCATTCCACAATATTATAGCGTTCAATGGCGATAAAATTCCCTGAGATATAAATTTTTTTGACAAAAGGTAAATAGAACAATTGTTGTGCTAAAGGCGATGATTTCGCCTCATCAATATTGTTAAACTCAAAACTCTGATGTTTGGTTATGAACTGATTTAACTCAAACTTTAGTATCGTATTATTGGTAGTTTCCTGCATGGAAACCTTGAAATTATTCATTTTAGCTAATTTTTTGTAAAAATACGAAAGAAACTTCTAGTTATATATATATTTGGCACCTTGCTTTGAATTTTATAGGTATAAAATACGATATCCATAATATTTAGGGCTTTTTAAAATTATTTTTAGGGTTAGAGGGGACTAATCTGTTATTAATACGACGAATTAACCTTTAACCAAAATTGCATATGAAAAGAATAGTACTAATAATGTTCTTTATAGGTTTGTCCATTGCAAGTTATGGGCAAATTATAAGTATCAATGATGCCGTGCATCCTGAATCGAGTTACGGCCCGGAGGAACTTATAGAAAAAGTTTTAATTTCCAGTGAATGTACAACGGTTGATTCATTTTCTTTTCAGGTAAGTGGAAACCCAACAGATACGAATACCAAAAGCTATGGCTATTTTAAAAAACCAACAGGCAGTACTTTCCCTTTTGACGAGGGAATCATATTAACTACCGGGCGCGCCTTTCCTGCAGGGAATACCACTAATGGGACGCTAGTGGATAATAACAATGGTTTTGGCGGGGATATCGATTTACAAAATGCCTTAGGTACTTTCAATACTTTTGACGCAACATTTATCAAGTTTAATTTCGTGCCTATTGTAGATAAAATGACCTTTCGGTTTTTAATGGCTTCTGAAGAATATGACGGATTAACCGAATGCAACTTTGCAGATAGCTTTGCCTTTTTACTTAGAGAAGTGGGCACTACAACCTATACTAACTTAGCGGTTTTACCGAATGGCGTCACCGTTAGTGTAAGAAATATTAATGAATCATCTGCCATTAATAACCCTGTTGGATCAGTTAATTGCGATGCTAATACCACTTTTTTCGAAGGCTATAATGTGGCTGACACCAATTATGGTGGGAGAACAAAAGTAATAACGGCCTCTGCGCCCGTAATTCCTAATACAACATACGAAATCAAGTTAGTAGTTGCAGATCAAAATGATTCCGATTGGGATTCTGCTATTTTTCTGGAAGCAGGCAGTTTTAATATTGGAGGCAATTTGGGTCCGGATAGAACGATTAAAGGAGGGAATCCTACGTGTGGCGGTAAGCCCTTTGAGCTTGATGCCACTTTAGCATTACCGGGCACTACATACCAATGGTTTAAAGATGATCTCGAACTTACCGGTGAAACCAATGCGACCTATAGTCCCTCGGTAACAGGTAAATATCGGGTTGATATCGATGTCGCATTGGGTTGCAATTCGAGTGATGAAGTTTTTATTGAATTCACAACGAACCCCATAATTTCTTCATCTCCTGAAAATATTGTATTATGTGAAACTGATAACGATCTCACCGAGATATTCGATTTTTCAGGAAATGAAAGTTTGGTCTTAGGAACTCAAGCAGCTTCCGATTTTCCTGTTACTTTTCATACCAGCCAAACGGATGCAGAATCTAATTTAGACCCTATTCGAACACCTAATGCTTATAGCAATACCCTACAGACTGAAACCATTTGGGTTCGAATCGCTGATGCGACCCAAACCTGTTTTGAAGTGGCTAGTTTTGATATTACCGTAAATAAGCTACCTATAGCAAACACCCCTATAGACTTTGAACTTTGCGATGACAGCAATGATGGAGATGATACTAATGGTTCTGTGACCTTTGATTTATCAACCAAAATAAACGAGGTTTTAGGAATGCAGTCGGCGGCCGATTTCGAAGTGAAGTTTTACGCTTCTCAACCCGAAGCAGAAGCCGGGGTTGCAGGAACTGAAGTAATAGCACCAATACCAAACACTCCAAATCCTCAGCCTATCTTTGCCAGAATTGAAACCAGGGCAAACACAAGCTGTTATGCAACCACATCATTTAATTTGGTGGTTAATCCTTTACCCGTTATAAATTCCATTGTAGAGTTAACACAATGTGATAATGATACTGACGGCCAATCTCTATTTAACTTAACCGAAGCAAATCAATTAATCTCGACAGATCATATTAATGAAACATTCACCTATTATTTGACCGATGCCCAAGCCAACACAGGTTTAGCCAGTGATCAAATACCTAATTTTACCGCATATCCAAACCCAACCCCGTTAAATGATGTGGTCTATGCGAGAATAGAAACCACCAAAGGGTGTCATCGAACGGCGCAAATAGATTTAGTTGTTAGTGCTACACAAATACCTACTGCTTTTAATTTGTCTTATGAAGTTTGTGATGATAAACTCGTAGACAACAAGAATACCAATGGTATAGCATCTTTTGATTTCAGTGATGCTGAGCAATTAATAAAAGACGAATTTCCCGGCAGCGGCATAAACTTAACCGTTACCTTTTATACCAATGAAGCTGATGCTTTGGCAGAAACTAATGCCATTCCGGACATTAGTGATCATAGAAACGACACCTCTCCAAAAGTTCAGCAGATATACGTACGCGTAGATAGCAATGTCGTCAACGCCTGTTTAGGCTTAGGAAACCATATTACGTTAACGGTAGACCCCTTACCTGAAGTAAATACCATTCAGCCTTATGTATTATGTAGTGATTCTAATGAAACTACGTTTAACTTGACCTCCAAAGATAATGAGGTCAGAGGTGGGCAAACCAGACCGATTATAGTCAGTTACCATTTAAGCGAACAAGATGCCATAGATAACATAGAAATCCCTACCCCTACCGGGTATTTAAGCGGTTCTAAGACCATTTATGTGCGTGCTCAGTTTGATGATAATGGCAATGGCATTTTGGATGGAGGAGAATGTGTTAATACGGATATGTCGTTCAACCTGGTGGTAAACCCAAACCCTGTGCTTACAGCACCAGACGATATTCGTATTTGTAACGATCAGACTGATACAACATATGATTTAACGGTTAGAGAAAATCAAATAACAAATGGGGATTCGTCCATTCTTTTAACATATTTTGAAACCCCATTGGATGTTACAAATAACACACCTATTCCAACACCTGAAACATACATCAATAATCAATTAGACCGCGATATTATAGTCTTGGCCACCGGTACAAACACCTGTACAAGTACGACGACATTATCTTTGAAAACCATTATATACGCTAATATAAATAAAGCCCCTCAACCCATAGAAGAGTGCGAAATTGACAATAATGGTATTGATTTTTTTGATGTTACACTTCGAGAAACTGAAATTTTGAATGGGTTGGATCCGGCAGATTTTGCACCATTTACCTATTATGAAAATCAAGCTGATGCGATTGCCGGAAATAGCAGCTCTATTGATACCCCCGGCAATTTTGAAAACACAATAGAAAAGAACCAAACTATTTATGTGCGTGTACGCCCTATTGCGAATGAATGTTTTATTGTCGTACCGCTAAACTTAATTGTTAATCCGGTACCTGAGATCGCTATAGAAGATGAATATGTTATTTGCTTAAACCGTAATGATGAAATTATTAATCCTGTAAACTTGCCATTTTTAAGTCTTCCACCGATAGATACGCAATTAAACACCTCGGAATACACCTTCCAATGGTACCGAGGTACAGAAGCCGAAGTGAATGCAGATCCTACGGGCACAGCAATCATTGGGGCCACAGGCTCGCAATATGTTCCTGAAACGGTTGGGAATTATACCGTTTTTGCAACTAATATCGCAACGGGCTGTAGAATTCCTGCAAGTACGGTGGTTCTAGGGTCATATCCTCCGGAAAGTATCTCGGTAGAATTATTATCTACCGCGTTTTCAGACAATAATAGAATAGAAGTTACAGTTATAGGTGTTGGCGACTACGAATATCGGTTAGATTCTGGTTCGTGGCAGAGCTCAAATGTATTTGAACGATTAACTGGCGGAGAACATACGGTATATGTGCGCGATTTGCTAAATTGTAACGAAATTTCTGAAATTCAGATTGTCATCGATTATCCTAAATATTTTACGCCCAATGACGATGGTGTTCATGATACATGGAATATTAAAGGGATAGCGAATCAGCCTAATGCAGAAATTTATATATTTGACAGATATGGAAAATTGTTAAAGCAGTTAAGCCCAAGACAAATTGGATGGGATGGCACCTTTAACGGATATAAATTTCCAACCGGAGATTACTGGTTCGTTGTAAAGTATAACGAGCCCGGTGATGATACAGAAAGGGAGTTTAGATCGCATTTTTCTTTAAAGAGATAAAATTTTAATATGAAATTAAAAAATATTTTAATGGTAGTTGCAGGAGTGCTGTTAACACAACTAGTTTCATCGCAGGAAGGACTGCCTATATATACGGATTATTTGACCGATAATTACTATTTAATTCATCCCTCCATGGCGGGAGTGGCCAACTGCTCTAAGATAAGGATGACAGGCCGACAACAATGGTTTGGGCATGAAGATGCTCCTAAACTGTTAACCCTAAGTATGAACGGTAGAATTGGTGAATCTCAATCGGCCGTTGGAGGTATTTTATATTCCGATGAAAATGGATATCATTCACAAACCGGAGCTTACCTTACCTATGCACATCATCTGATGTTTTCCCGGAATGAAATTGATTTAAACATGTTGTCTTTTGGTTTAAGTGCCGGCTTTATTCAGTACAAGCTGGATGCAACTTCGTTTTTTAATGAAGGGTTCGATCCGCTTTTCAATGAGGGATACATTGTGGAAAATGAAACCAATTTTAACATCGATTTCGGCTTTTCTTATCATTATTTGGACTACTATGCGCACGCTACGGTTAAAAACGTGCTTGAGAATTCTGGTGTTAATGACAACTTGATAATCACGAGCAATCTAAGGCGTTACTTAATATCGGCTGGTGGTGTTTTTGGTAAACTAGGTAGCGAATGGAGTTACGAACCCTCATTAATGTTTCAATATAAGGACGGTACTAAGGAATCTTCCATAGATATCAACGGGAAAGTTTATAAAGACATGGAATTTGGCACACTATGGGGAGGCTTATCCTATAGAACGAGCTTAGATGGTGCCGAATTCTTAACCAGTTCGGGAGCTGTTAGCAGCCAAAAACTACAGCAAATCACACCGATTCTTGGAGTTAACTATAATGATTTTATGTTTGCCTACACCTATACCTACCAAACCAACTCCTTAGTATTCACCAATGGTGGTTTTCACCAGTTTACCCTTGGATATAACTTTAACTGTAGACGTAAGAAATACGAATGTAAATGTCCTGCGGTTAATTAGAGAGCCTATATAGGTTATTTCGGGTGTTGTGCGCAACGAAGTTGAAGTGCAGTCGAGAGTTTTCACATTGCCCGACTGCACTCAAAAGGCCAATTTATTTGCAAAACCTTTTTAATTCCAAGTATATTTTTTCTTTTTAGCTTGCTCTTTAATGGCCTTGGTCATGGCATTTTCCAAGCCATTAGCATCTTCCTTGGTATGTTCGGATATATAGAGTTTTCGTTTACTGTTTAGTTCCTGTATTTTCTTTTGAATGGCTTCTCTTTCTGCCCTTTTCCCAGCTACGTATTTTTTTATTTCTGAAGTGGTTTTTCCTTTTAGAGTCCCTGGTAATTGATCCTCTTTTAAATCTTCATATCGAAAGGCTTTATCATCTTCAGCATCAACCAGATCCCATGTTTTGTTTTTGTATAAATGTGAACTTTTACTCACTGTTCTCTTAACCGCATTGGCTTTACTATAAACACCGGCGTTCGCATCCTGTTCAGCTTGCAAGTCCATTTTCTGCTTCCCAATATGGCCATAGGCGATATAGGTTTTATTAAGTCTTTGGTTTAGGATTAAAATATCATCATCATAAGGAGAGGCGATATGAACCGTTGCTCTATTTTGGTTAATTGCCATATAATCGCCATTCGTTAAACGCGCACCGTCTTTCCATGAGGTCGAAATGCCTTGCTTGTAATCGCCACAAAAAATCGTATTGACAGTTACATCTTTTTCATTCGCATTTGCCGAAGCATCTTTATAATTGACTTTGCCCTGTGTGAAAGGTTCATTTCCTGCAATAAAAATCAGCTTCAAATCATCGGGATTCTTCCCCCACCGTAATTGATTTAATGATGTTTGAATCACTTGTCCGCAATACTCCTCACCACCATTGGTCGTTAAAGAAAATAGCTCTTTAGAAATTTCATCAAGGTCTTCACTAAATGTTAATACCTGGCGAATATAACCTTCATCCCCATTTAATCTATCATTCCCGTATTCGTATAAAGCAATTTGCAAATTGGGTTTCTGTGTACCACACTTTGCGTAGGACAGCTCGTTTACCAAATCCCAAAGCTGTGCTTTTGCCTGGTCTATTAGCCCATCCATACTATTACTGGTATCCAGTAACAGTGCTACTTTAATATATTGTTTATCCGGATTATGCAGGGCAATTTGCGCTTCGGCATAATTAGCATCTTGCTTTTTATTATTGGCATTGCATGCTGTAAAGCTGATGAGCACCATGCAAAAAAGGAGTTTTTTAAATTGTGTTTTCATGTGTTTAAATTTTATTGTTTTTTCTATTAAATGTAAATCGTTCTTCAGCAGTTAACGTTGAATCCCGATTTACTCCGGATCATTTTAAAATGTTTTTGTTATATTAATTTAATGAGAACTTGGCTTGAACGGTTTCAGCTATAATAATTGCCTTAACATTTAAGCCTTGAATTTTTTCTTCTTTTGATCGTGCGCCATACCCGGTAACCACCACTTCGTTTAAAACATTAAGATGATTTCCATACAATCTATTATTCGGGAGATTTCTAATTTCTTGAATGAACAGGGCTTTCCCAATGGTTTGATTAATTGCAGATGCATAATCATGCGCTTTTTCTTTAGCTGCTTTAAGTGCCTTCAGTTTGGTTTCTCTTCTAATTTTTTCAATATCGGAGTGGCTTGTTTTAACTATCGAAACATTTGAAACATCGATGTTGTCTAAAGCATAATATACTTTACCCAAAGTTTCTCCATCATTAACAATTAACTCATAACGTTTCTTCTTTGTTACTTCATCATTTGCTAAAAACTTCCTTTTGTAATAGCCATCAAAATCTAAAACGGAAAAATTTTTATCTAAATCTATCTGAAGTGATTTCAATACGGCAATGATTTGATTTTCCTGTTGTTCAATACTTATCTTTCCTTTTTTATCATTTTCATTCAAAACAATGTTAAGATAGATTTCATTTGGGGTCACTTCGGTTTCAATTTGGCCTGTAACTTCAATGTAAGGTTGATCTATAAAATTCTTTTCTCCATTTTGAGAAAACGAAAGAGCCACCGAAAAAAGCGTCACTAAGGTGAGGTTTCTAATGTTCATAATACCACTCGATTTTTTGATTAACACCGTAAATCTAAATCCAACGTTCCGATTTAAAAAAGCAGAATGAGCGAAGTGACGACCTGAATACGTGAAAGTGACGTTTCAATGTGTAAAGCCCTCTATTTAGTCTTAAAAAACGCCGATATTATAAAATCTCCATTTTAATATACCAGCGAAAGTGCGTAAGTTTATCTCATATTAAATAATAGATGACCTTATTAACTAAATATTTGAGCCTTTTATGCTTTATTCTTAATGTGAGCTTTTTAGTGGCACAGGACCATGATTTCCTTAAAAAGGAAGAAGCTCGATTTACGATAAGAGGTTCGGTCATTGAAAGTGATACTTACGACCCTATTCCCAACGTCAACATTGAAGTCAGTGGCGGTGCCTATACCACTACTAATAATTTTGGAGAGTTTAGAATTGAAGTTAGAAAAGGGGATGAACTCATTATTAGACATAAGGATTTTGAGACGGTTTATCATACCATTGAAAGTAACGATCGTATTAAAGTTAAGGTCGAACCTATAGACAATAATACCTCCATATTGAAAAAAAAATTTTCGAGATCTGGTATTGGAATGTTTAATTCACTTATAGATTCAGCAGAGACTTATTTAAAAGCAGATGCCAAAAAAAGCATTCAATTTGCCGCGGAAGCTCTTTCAGAAAGTAAATCTACCAAAGAAAATGGTGAAGTCTATGAGGTCTTAGCAGATATTTACATGCATTGGAAACAGTTTGATCTGGCCGTTTCAAACTATAGGATTAGTCTTCAGAATATTGAAAATAACGGGGTTAAAATAAAACTCGCCGAAGCTTATAAACTCAACAAAAATTATCAGGAAAGCATTGAAACGTATAATGCTCTTAACAAAAACGAATTATCGAATTGGGAGTTGGTAACCCTATATGAAGGGCTTGGGGATGTCTACCTGTTAACCAAAGCATATGATACTTCCATCGATTTCTATAAACAAGGATTAACGCTTGCGGAAAAACACCTCATTGCGCCAAAGGTTACCGATTTAAATTCTAAAATAGCCCAGGTTTATAATGCAAAGGGTGAACAACAAGTAGCAGAGGGTTATTTTAACCAATCTTTAAAACTTGCCAGTACTCAAAACAAAAGAAGAAGCCTTGAAGAAAAGATCAAATTTGCCGATTTTCAAAACGACATCAATGCCTATACTGATGAAATAGCGTTAAGAAAAGCAGCTCTTGATGATATCAGTTCTATAGAAAACGATTCGGTCTTTGATAATGAAAGTGACTTAACACCACAGCGACAGAACTATAAAATTGGCAATGCCTATGCCCTGCAAAAAGATTATGATAGTGCTATCACCTATTTAGAAAAGAGTATTGATAAGGCCAATAGTAGCAACGATCTAGTCGTTCAAAAAGATGCGACCAGAAAGCTCTCTGAAGTCTATAATAATGCCGGAGAACCCGATAAAGCCATTTCAACCATTAAAACTTTTGAAAGATTAGTCGATGAACTCTACATTAAAAAAGAACAAGAAATATCGCAAGCCGCACGATTTAGCAAAGACATTATAAATAAGCAAAATAGAATTTTAAGCTTAGAGAGTGACAGAGCCTTGTCTGAAAGTAAATACCAACTTAATATTGAACAAGCGCGTATACAAAAGCTTATTATTTATTCACTTATTGGCGGTGTATTACTCTTATTGATTATGGCGTTTTTTATGTACAAGTATATCAAACAACAACGTTTAGCAAACAACTTATTGGCTTTAAAAACATTACGAAGCCAAATGAATCCACATTTTATTTTTAATGCTTTAAATTCTGTTAATAGCTTTATAGCTTCAAACGACGAGCGCACCGCGAATAAGTACCTTAGCGACTTTTCATTACTCATGCGTGCTGTATTAGAAAATAGTGAAGAGGATTTTATTCCGTTAGAAAAGGAAATTGAGTTATTACAGTTGTATACCAAACTAGAACATTTTAGGTTTCAGGACAAATTTGATTATAGTATCACCGTTGATGAGGCCATCCCTATTAATGACTTTGTAATTCCACCAATGCTGTTGCAACCCTATATTGAAAATGCTGTTTGGCATGGTTTACGCTACAAAAAAACAAAGGGATCTTTAGAAGTTGCCATCGCCCAAAATGAAGTCGATGAAATTAGCATCACCATTACTGATGATGGTATTGGCAGGAAAAAATCAAAGGCATTAAAAACAGAACATCAGCAAAAGCAGAACTCCAAAGGGATGGGTAATATTAAAAAGCGTGTATCTATTTTAAATGCGATGTATAAAGATAAGGTCGATGTATATATCGAAGATTTTAAAAACACAGATCCCGATGATAATTGTGACGTCGGAACAAAAGTTGTTGTAACCCTTAAAAAGGATTAAAAGATGAAACAATCAATCAAAAAAAAGCTAAAAAGGGGGATTATTTATTTAATCTTGTTATTTATAATTCTTTTCATGTTTAGACTTTTTTATGGCTATTCAGAATACACGAATGCTAATATTGCCCAAAGCGATTTATTTTTTCAGGAAATTTCGAGTAGCCGGGTCAATTATGCTTCAAAAAAGTACAAAATTAACACGGTCTCGAACAACGCGCCTGCCGTTATAGATGTGGATCAAAAATATGAAAAGATTGCTACCGTAAATACTAAGTCTTCGGAATTCGAGAGAGAAAAGAAATCTTTAGACAAAGAAATCAAGACACATGGCGCTATTATTCAGTTTGAACAAAATAGTGGCAACAATGGATATAGAAAACTACAATTATTAATAGGGGTACAACCGGAAAAATTTGATTCCTTATATAATGTACTTTCAAAAATAGGAAAGGTTCAATCCAAGGAAATTACAAAAAAAGACAAAACCAATGAATACAAACAACTCAATGCTAAAAAAGAGTCACTGTTAAAAATTAGAACATCGCTGATCGAATTAAAATCTAAAGGCGGTAAAATTGAAGAATATATTGATTTAGAGAATCGAATATTAAGCATTGAAGAAGAGCTTCAGGGTTTAGGTGTTCAATTAGGGAATTACGATGAGGAAAACGAATTTTGCACCATTAAGTTCTCCCTAATCGAAGGTCTGGAAAATAAAATAAGTTTAATGCATCGGATAAAAGTAGCTTTAGAATGGACGATTTCAACGTATTTGCAACTCATGTTAATCTTATTTTTTATTACAGGTTTCGTTTATTTTGTTTTATTGATTTTAGATAAATTAAATGTATTCAAGAACATTATTAAAAACTTAGATGACTAAATGAAACTAACGGCAATCATTGTAGAAGATGAAGAAACAAGTAGACAAATTCTTAAAAACTACTTGAGTAAATATTGTCCAAATGTTACTGTTTTGGGCGAGGCATCGAATATTGAAGAGGCTTTGGTATTAATACGAAATAACCACTTAGATTTGGTATTTCTTGATGTAGAAATGCCCTATGGAAATGCCTTTGATCTGCTTGATAAAGTCGGTGATATCAATTTCGAGACCGTATTCGTTACGGCTTATAATCATTATGCTATCGAGGCCTTAAATGCACATGCATCGTATTATTTGATGAAACCCATTTCCATAGACGAACTCATAAAAGCGGTGGATTATGTTAGTGAGATTAAAACCAAGGAAAATGCGCTTCAGGATGAAGTCTTAATTCCGAAAACCAATACCGTAAACGGAAAAATAACCATCCCACAACAGAACGGGTTTGAAGTTCTCAATACTGCCGATATTTTATATTGTAAAGCTGACGATAATTATACCGAAATCTACCTCAACAATAATAAAAAGAAATTAGTAAGCAAAACACTTAAATATTTTGAAGAGGCCTTAAATGATGCTAGCTTTGCACGTGTACACAAATCGTATTTAGTCAATGTTAATGAAGTTGTAAAGTACATGAAAGGCAAAGGCGGTAGTGTTATGTTAAGTAATGGTAAAGAAATTATGGTATCGGCATCTAAAAAATCAGGTTTGTTGTCGTATTTTAAGTAGCAAAAAAAGAAGTATTTATGCCAGTTATAAAACCAGTACGAGGAAAATCACCCATAATCCCTCAAGATTGTTTCATTGCAGACAATGCAACTGTCGTTGGAGAGGTCTCCATGGGAAATCAATGCAGTGTATGGTTTAGTGCTGTAGTTCGCGGCGATGTGAATTTTATAAAGATGGGTAATAAGGTCAATGTGCAAGATGGCGCCGTAATACATGGTACGTATAAAACAGCCTCTACCACTATTGGTAATAATGTATCTATTGGGCATAACGCCCTTGTGCACGGTTGTACTATTCACGACAATGTACTTATAGGCATGGGCGCTATCATTATGGATGGCTGTATTATAGAAAGCAATAGCATCATTGCTGCCGGCGCTGTGCTGACAAAAAACACATTGGTTAAAGCCGGTAGTATTTATGCCGGTGTCCCTGCAAAAAAAGTAAAAGATATTAGCCCGGAATTGGTTTCAGGTGAAATTAACCGAATCGCCAATAATTATATCGAATATTCGAGCTGGTTTAAGGATTAGTTTCACTGCAGTACTTAAAGCTCATGTTTGCAGGGCAAACTCATTGTTCATCTAAAAACGATATATCAGTTAAAAATCTAAACGTTCAACGTCATATACATGTCCAACAAGTGATTTTATAATATCCAAATTTCCGTTAGTAAAAAATTGTGATATTGTTTTTTCTGTTTCAGTACTTAATAAATCACCCTGTTTTAATACAGCTTTTGTTTGTTTTGCAACGGCCTCGCCAGAATCTATAATCCTAACATGTTTTGGCAACAAAGTCTCCAAAATTGGTATTAAATAAGCATAGTGGGTACATCCTAATACTAAACAATCTATATTAGCATTAATCATGGGTTGCACATAACTTTTCAACAGGATTTTCATGTCTTCAGAATGTAAATTCCCATTTTCAATAAGTGGTACTATCCCATCACCTATTTGCTCTATAACCTGTATATTACCCGCAAATAGATCGGATGTTTTTGAAAATAATGCACTACTTAAGGTGCCTTTTGTTGCCAAAATACCAACAGCATTGGTTCTGGTCTGCAAAGCAGCCGGTTTTATAGCAGGTTCGATTCCAATAAAAGGAACTTTATAGGTATTTCTCAGGACATCAATGGCATTCGTGGTTGCCGTATTACAGGCCACAACAATGAGTTTACAGCCTTTTCTAAGCAGTAACTCGGTGTTTTTAATACTTAAGCCAATAATGGCTTCTTTCCCTTTTGGTCCGTAAGGGGCGTTCTTGCTATCCGCCAAATAAATGGCCTGTTCGTAAGGCAATAGAGCATGAATTTCTTTCCATATTGAAGTCCCACCAACGCCCGAATCAAATATACCAATAGGTTGTTTATTCATAGAATATAAAAATAAATAATTCCATTGGATTATCTTACCAGATCTCTTTTTTTAGTAGGTTTAATTCGACGGTGCATTAAAGAAATCCTTAAGTCATTTTAATCTATATAAGCTTTACTAATAAAAAAAGCTACTTCGTTAAAAGTAGCTTTTCAATATAGTATTTAGAATACCCTTTACAAAAACCGTCTACACAATTTCAATGCCGTGACAAAGGTATTCTATTGCTTAAATTTATATTCCTAATTCTTTCTTGACGTCGTCCAGTAAGTTTTTACCATCTGTCAAAATAGCAACACCTTGCGCTGAGTCTAATACATAATCAAAACCCTGAGCTCTGGCCACTTTCAAAATTGCCGTTTTTGCTTTTTCAGTAATAGGTTTTAAAAGCTCAACTTCCTTTTTTTGAATATCCTGCTGTGCGGTTCCCTGGTACTGACGAATGTTTTGCTGCATGGTCTGAACTTCTTGAGCTCTTTTAGCATTTTCTTCCTGTGTCTTGGAAGACGCTTCAGCGTCATATTGTTTTATTTTGCTTTCATACTCAGAACCCATCCCCTGAATTTCTGCCTGATAGGTTTTACTAAGCGTTTCAACTTCTGCAATAGCCGCTTTATATTCCGGCATCGCAGTGATTAAATCTTGTGTATTTATATGTGCAACTTTACTTTGGGCTTGCGTAAAACTTACAGTTCCAATGCATAATGCTGTTGCTAATAAAAGAGTTTTTAATTGTTTCATTTTTAAATAGTATTAATGTGTTATAAATTATTAATTATTGGTTGTACTGTCTTTAGACTTTTCACGGTCTTCTAAAATTTTCTTCTTTTTATCTTCTAAGGCCTTTTTTCTCTTTTCTCTTTCTGCTAATTTTTTTTGCCTGTTTTCTTCAACAAGCTGTGCTCTTGTTTTCGTTACGGAAGCATCCCCTTCTTTAATCGTATCACTTTCTTTCTTTGCACCTTCTACTTCTTCTGTTTTCTTTTTACGGGCATCTATTTTGGCCTGTCTTGCTTTTTCACGATCTTCCAATATCTTTTGCCTCTTGGCTTCTGCCTCTTTTTTCTTTGCTTCACGAGTTGCTAAAATTTCTTGTCTGCGTTTTTCAACTGCACTTTCACGTTCAGCCTTTTTGGCTTCTAACGCTTTTTGACGCTCTTCGAGTTCTAAATTAATCTCCGGAACAACTTCTTCTGCTTCAGCGGCTTTTCGCTCTGCTTTCGATTGTACTTGTTTACGCTTAGCGGCTCTTGTGATACTTCTTAATATTTGATCACTTAAATCGAAACGTTTCGCCGAAAACAACATCACGGCATCAGAGGATTTATCGAAAATAAAATCATATTTCCTACTCGCTGCCATATCCTGAACAGCTGCAAAAATTTGATCTTGTATAGGCTGCATCAATTGTTTCTTTTGAATCATTAAATCGCCATTAGGACCAAATCGCTTTTGCTGATAATCTAATATTTCATTTTCTTCAAAAGCTAAATCTTCTTCTCGTTCATCGATTAATTCTTTTGTCAAAAGTGCTTTTTCATTGCTTAAATCATTTCTTTTTTGCTCAAGTTCTCCCAATTTAACTTCGATCTCATTTTTCCATTTTTGAGCTTTCTGATCTAATTGCGACGTTGCTTCTTGATATTCAGGAACATTCTCTAAAATATATTCAGTATCTATATAAGCTATTCGAACACCACGCTGTGCATGAAGCGAAAAGCTTAGCATAAATACTAATCCCAGTAAAAAAAGAACTTTATTTTGCATCTGTTTAATTTTTATAATTTATTATCGCATAAATTCTAAAAACGACAGATGATTTCTTTATTTCTGTCACTTTTTGAATTGCACCTTCAAAATTAACGAATTTTAATCTTAAAAATTTCAATTCTCATTCAAATCATCAAACTATTGTTAGAAAATATCGTGCCAAAATAAATTTATCAATTAAAACTGCTGTCCTATTATGAAATGTGTTTCCCAACCATTTTTGGTTGTTTGCCCCGGTAAAGCATCGAAACCATGACCAAAATCGATTCCTAATAATCCAAATGCCGGCATAAAAATACGAATACCTAAACCTGCCGATCGTTTAATATTAAACGGGTTATAATCTCTAAAATTATCGTATGATGCACCTCCTTCAACAAACCCTAATGCATAAATTTTTGCAGAAGCGGCCAAGGTAATTGGGTAACGAAGCTCTAAAGAGAATTTGTTATAAATGGTACCTCCATCCTGGCTTGACAAGGATTGATTTGGGTACCCCCGTAATGCAATGGACTCCCTACCGTCTAAACTATAATTTCCTAAACCATCACCTCCCACAAAGAAACGTTCGAAAGGAATAATACCTCTGTCATTATTATACGCACCTAAAAATCCAAACTCAAAACTTGGCTTTAAAACCAGATCTTTGACTAGTAGTTGTTGATACCAATCCCCTTTAAAGTTAACTTTATAAAACTCTAACCAATTATAACGTTCCTGGTCTATTTCACCTATTCTAGTTTGGGCAGCAGTCCTTTCAGCATCAGGTTTGGTAACATCGGCCAAAATGGCTTGCGCATCATCCCGTTCTTCTTTTAAAGCGGTATAATCGACATCATTAAATAGAGAATATGGTGCCGAGAACTTCGCAGTAATTCCAAAATTAGATCCTCCTGTGGGATAAATTGGATCCACACTGGTGTTGTTTCGACTAAGCCCAACGGTATACGATAAGTTTCTGGAACTTCCATTACCAAAGGTAAATAGTCCTGTGTTATAATTTTTTAAATCGTAATGTTGAAAACTAATGGCCTGGGACAGCACAAAATAATCATCCGGAACGGTTAATTGCTTAGCTAAACCCAGCGTAATTCCCGTAATGTTGAAACTTTTACTTTTATCTGCATTTCTGGTTACAAAATCATATAAAAACTGCTTTGTATGAGAAATAGATGTTGAAAACTGTACAGGTCTTTTTCCTCCTAACCAAGGTTCAGAAAAAGAGAAACTATAGGTTTGATAAAAGCGACTTGCCTGTAAACGCAGTGCTAGCTTTTGCCCATCCCCCATTGGAATAGGTTTGTAGGCCTCTTTTTTAAAGATGTCCTTTATAGAGAAGTTATTAAACGAAAGTCCTAAAGTTCCAATAAAACCACCGCCGCCATAGCCACCTTGCAATTCAATTTGACTAGATCCTGTTTCTTTAACAGAATATTCCATGTCGATAGTCCCTTCATTAGGGTCGGGGTTAATGAAATCCGGTGATATTTCCTGGGCATCAAAAAAGCCTAGTTGACCTAATTCTCTAACCGAACGCACTACATTGGCCTTGCTGTATAATTGCCCCGGACGGGTACGTAAAGATCGATATATCACATGATCGTTGGTCTTATCATTCCCAACTACAGACACTTTGTTAAAATATGCAGGTTTCCCTTCTGTTATTCTTACCTCCATATCAATAACGTTATTTTCAGCACTTACTTCTACCGGGTTTATGGTTGAAAATAAATATCCTGTATTTTGATATAGATTCGTTATGTCCTGTGCATCTGGCTTTGTGTTATCGGCGATACGCTTTTGCAATAAAACACCATTATAGGTGTCTCCTTTATTAATACGTAATACTCTTCTTAACCGCTCGTTAGAATACACCGTATTACCAATAAAAGTAATATCTCCAAATTTATAGAGTTCTCCTTCATTAACTTCTATATTCAATGATATGGTCTTATCATCGTTATAAATAATACTATCTGACAAGATACGGGCATCTCTATATCCATTTTCCTTATAGGTATCTATAACACTGGAAAGGTCTGCCTGATACGCAGAATCGATAAATTTTGAGCGTTTTAAAATACGCAGACGATTTATCTTTTTTGTGCTCTTCATGCTTTTTCTAAGCTTTTTATCACTTAAAACATCATTTCCTTCGAACACAATATCTTTAATTTTAACTTTTTCGCCTTTATCAATATTTAAGACCATATTCACCCTAGCCGTTTCAATGGAGTCTTTAACTTCAACAGTATTAATATGAACTTTGGTATTTAAGAAACCTGTTTTTTTATATTTTTTCTCCAGGTGATTCTTGGTTGTAGCAATGAGGTTTTCAGTAACTTTAACACCTTTTTTTAATTTGTTTTCCTTAATAACACCTTCTTTTTTACCTTTTTTTATGCCATTAATTTTTAATTCATTTAGCTGTGGTAAATCCGATAGTTTTATTTCCAGATAAGCAACATCACCTTCAATTTTAGTAATAAAGACTTCTATATTACTAAACAATTTTGGCCCCCATAATTTTTTAATAGCTTTACTTATATCTTCGCCAGGGATGATCATTTCCTTTCCCTTGCGCAAACCGGAATACGTAATGATGGTTTGGTCACTATAGCTTGTATTCCCAGAAACAGTAATGCCTCCCAAAGTATATTTTTTACCATTATTATATGGTAATTCCTGAGCATTAGTATTCAAACTAATCGCAAAAATTAATACTGCGATGGCGTACTTTAAATATGTTATAAAAGGTAAAAAATTAGCTAAGTTGTTCACTTGTTTTCCCAAATCGTCGTTCTCTTTTTTGATATTCAATAATAGCTTCATACAAATGTTGCTTTGTAAAATCCGGCCAAAGCGTACTTGTAAAGTACAGCTCTGCATACGCAATTTGCCAAAGCAGAAAATTGCTTATTCGTTGTTCTCCACTGGTTCTAATAAGCAAATCTACGTCTGGTAAATTTCGCGTGTAAAGATGCTCATTTATAATCGATTCATCAATTTTTTCGGGCGAAATTATGCTATTTTTAACTTTAATACTAATTTCTTTAACAGTGTTTAGCAATTCTTCTCTCGAACCATAGCTTAAAGCCAACGTTAAAGTCATTCTTTCGTTACTTTTCGTATCCGCTATAACCTCTTTCAACTCTTTATGCACTTTTTTTGGCAGTGTACTTAGATTACCTATTGCTGATAATTTTATGTTATTATCCTGAAGCGTTTTTATTTCTTTTTTTAATGAAGACACCAATAGCCTCATAAGGGTTTTCACCTCTAATTTTGGTCTGTTCCAGTTTTCGGTAGAAAAGGCGTAAAGTGTTAAATACTGTACACCAAGCTCAGCGCAGGCTTCCACGGTTTTACGTACAGACTCTGTGCCATTTTCATGACCAAATGCTCGTACCATACCTTTTTGTTTTGCCCAACGCCCATTGCCATCCATGATAATAGCAATGTGCTTTGGGAGCCTATTGAGTTGTATGTTTTCCTTTAAGTCCATATTATTAATTCGAAGGGCAATAGCAGGGGTTTTCACCAAAGGTATAGGTTAAGGTAATACCTGAAAAGACATACCAGTCATGATTATTTATATTTCCAAATCTATACTGTTGATTTGCCGGATCACTAGGAAGGCTCCCGTCAAGCTCATCTGAAAACGTATATCGTGCCCCAACTTCAACTCCAAAAACAAGTCCATCAATGAATGTTGTTTTAAACCCTAAAGCCATAGGAATTCCGAAAGCCCAACTCGATGCGTTTTCCGAGGTTTGTACACTATTTAAAAAATAATGATTATCGTGATTCGCCACACTAATTCCTGAATATAAATAAGGGGTTGCCAGTTTTACACCCGAGTGCAAATCGAAATCGAAAAACGTAAGTTCTATTCCTGCCGATATTTCCATAATACGGCTCGCAAATTCGTAACCTCTCTGTATCCGCCTCGGGTCATCTGAATTTACATCAATCCCTTCCAATTCACTAAAAATAAGAGATACTCTATAAGAATGTCTAGTACTTCTGTTCCATTTATAAAGAGCTCCAAAAGCTAGCTGATTTGGGGAAATATAATCTGTAGCCCCCACATCTCCAATAAAATTACTCCCTCCAGCAAAAACACCTATTTCATGTATTTGAGAATAGCTTAATTGCGCGGTTAAAATACTTAATATCAATACGGTTAAATGCCTCATAAATATTCAAAAGTTTGCAAATATAATAAATAAGATTAGCCTAATATAATTTGAGCTAAATTGTATGAGTGTAAAACAGTATTTCTACTAAAATATTGCCTAATTACGCTTGTCTTCCCCCCAAAGTAACTTCTTACGAAGTGTTACCAGAAAGCTTTCATTTAAAAGATCTATCATTTTTATTTTAAAAGAAGCCTTTTTTATTTTAATAATAGTACCGTTATCAAGAGTTGCAATTCTCGAGTCTAAAGACACTAAATGATTCTCTTCTCTCCCGCTTACTCTAAGTTGTATTTCGGTAGAATCAGGAATGATTAATGGACGAGCACTTAAATTATGTGGTGCTATAGGTGTTAACACAAAACTATTTGTTCCCGGTGTTAATACAGGCCCACCACAGCTTAAAGAATAACCTGTTGAGCCTGTGGCTGTGGAAACAATTAAGCCATCGCTCCAATAAGATGTTAAAAACTCACCATCTAAATGTGTTTCGACCGTAATCATAGAAGTCGTATTCTTTCTGCTTACCGCAATCTCATTCAACGCAAAATTTAAAGATGTAATGTCATCATTTTCAGGAAGTGTTTCGATAGAAAGCAAACTACGTTCGGAAATTTTATATTTACCATCAATAATGTCTTGAATGGCACGCTCTATACCATCAACTTGAATGGTTGCTAAAAACCCTAATCGCCCGGTATTGACACCAATAACGGGAATCCCAATATCTTTAACAAATGTAATAGCCCGTAAAATAGTTCCATCACCGCCAACACTTACAAGTAAGTCGAAAGATTCATCTAACGCATCAAATGTCTTGAAAGTTTCAAAATCCTTAATATTATGGGATTCATCTTTTATAAGATTGTAAAACTCTGTTTCAATATAGGCATCTGCATCCTTCTTAACCAGATAATTAAACAGTGTTTCGACCGAAGCAGAAGTAGTTTTATTATAAAAACGTCCAAAAATTGCAACTTTCATAGTGTATAACAATTACATATTTAAATATTTATTCAAATAATCTGAACGATCTTTAAGGCTTTCAATATAGCTGTCCTCTTCATGGCCGGAAACAATATTATAACTATATCTGCGAAAAGTTTGAATAATATCGTTAAGTCCTGTATTTCCTATTTTAAGCGTAATCTGTGTTACATCATTTTTCAGTTTTGATACAAAAGCCCCTAAAAGCTTTCCATCGTTAGATTCTACTATTTGACTCATTTCACTAAACGAATAATCACTTGTACCCTTTTCAACAACTAAAATCCCCCCCGGTTCAAAGAAAAAAGGCGATTCATTAAAAAGGCTTATTATATCATTGAGCTCATAATAGCCTAAGTACATATTATCTCTACTCAAAACAGGCATAATATTAGAAGAGTTTTGCGCAAAAGCCTCTAACACATCCAACCAAAGTGTATCTTCTTTAACAAAAAAATCTTCAAGCGCGTAGGTGTACTCGCTTATTAATTTATTACCCTCAAAACAATGTGCATCGGTTTCAAAAAAGCATCCCAAAAACGTTTCGTCTTCATTTTTTACAGGAATATGAGAATAGGATAACTGATTAAAAAGCAGTTGCAAATCACTTACCTTACTTTCTATTTTTAAAGGTTTTATATCATTTATAATATATTCTGAAAGTCTCATCTTCTTATCTGAAATAGGTATGCAAATTAATCAAAAAAAAAGTATATAAGCATGTTCTACTTTGTATTTTTGTCTTTTTAAAACCGATACATGACAAAGTTAAGTGTAAATATTAATAAGATAGCAACTTTACGAAATTCAAGAGGAGGTGATGTTCCGAATGTATTGCAATTTGCAAAAGATGTACAACGTTTTGGAGCGGAAGGAGTAACGATTCACCCCAGGCCGGACGAACGACATATTCGCTATCAGGATGCCAAAGATTTAAAACGGGTAGTTTATACCGAATATAATATTGAAGGGAATCCTATTGATTCTTTTTTGAAATTGGTTTTAGCCGTAAAACCAACACAAGTCACTTTAGTTCCCGATGCAGAGGATGCGATAACGAGTAACGCCGGTTGGGATACCATACGGCATAAAGATTTTTTAGTCGACGTTATACAAGAATTTAAGCGAAATGGGATAAGAACCTCCATTTTTGTCGATCCGGTTTTAGAGCAAATAGATGGGGCAAAAGAAACGGGCACCGACAGAATCGAATTATACACCGAGGGCTTTGCGCATCGATTTGGCCTAGGCGATGAAGGCGCTATAAAACCTTATACAGAATGCGCCGAACTGGCCAACGCATTAGGCTTAGGCATTAACGCCGGACACGATCTATCGTTAGACAATATTAAGTTTTTTAAAGACCATATTCCTGGTTTACTGGAAGTTTCTATTGGGCATGCCTTAATTTCTGAAAGTCTGTATTTGGGTGTAGAGAATGTGATTCAGATGTATCTTCATAAATTAAGACAATGATATTACATGCCAACATTATAGGTAAAGGACGACCTTTTATTATACTTCATGGCTTTTTAGGAATGAGCGATAATTGGAAAACCTTAGGGCGTCAGTTTAGCGAGAAAGGATTTCAGATGCATTTGATCGATCAACGAAACCATGGGCGCAGTTTTTGGAACGACACCTTTAATTATGATGTTCTTGCGGAAGACCTAAAACACTATTGCGACACAAATGGGTTAAAGGACATTGTTTTACTTGGTCATTCCATGGGCGGTAAAACCGCCATGTTGTTTGCCACCAAACATCCCGAATTGGTTTCAAAATTATTAATTGCCGATATTTCGCCACGTTTTTATCCCATTCACCATGAGGCCATTTTAGAGGGATTAAGTGCATTAGATTTCAATACGATTACTTCCCGAGGGGAAGCGGATAGAACTTTAAGTGCATACGTTCCAGATATTGGAACCCGCCAGTTTTTACTAAAAAACCTGTACTGGATTGAAAAGGGGAAACTTGCGTTGCGCATCAATTTAGAGGTTTTAAAACATGAAGTTGCTGAAATAGGTGAAGCATTACCTCCGCAAAACTTGTTCCATAAAGACTGCTTGTTTTTAAGAGGTGATCGCTCTGAATATATAGGTGTTGAAGATGAAACTATAATTTCCAATCATTTTCCTAAAGCCGAAATTATAACAATTGCTAACTCCGGACATTGGCTACATGCGGAAAACCCAAAGGATTTTTTTGAAGCAGTCTTAAAATTTGTGGACTAAATATAATTTGTATCTTTAATCAAATTATCAAAGATGAAACTTGTTATTAAGCTTTTATTAAACGCGCTCGCGGTAGTTATACTGTCAAAAGTACTATCCGGGGTACATGTAGACAATTACACTACGGCCATCATTGTTGCCATTGTATTATCGGTTTTAAACCTTCTGGTAAAACCCGTTTTAATACTTTTAACGCTGCCCATAACGATTGTAACTCTGGGTCTGTTTTTACTTATTATTAATGCGCTTATTATTCTTTTAGCAAGCAATTTGATCGATGGGTTTTCCGTGAGCAGCATCTGGATTGCCATATTATTTAGTATTCTACTTTCCATTCTGCAATCTTTGCTTCATTCACTTTTAAAAGAAAGTAAAAAGAAGCGTTAAATAGATTTGCTCTATAAAAACCATATTTTCAAACACAATAAGGTAATCAAGACACACGGGCAAACACTTTAAAACAGCAAAGGAAATCACATAAAATCAAGCGATTAAAAACTTTGTTAGGATGTAAAAATATTATACTTTTGCATCCCAATTTTAGTTACATAATTTATAGGTTTTAAAAAGAAACCTTTTTGTTAAATGCCAAATAAAAGGCTATATATCATTTACAATGAATATTACAAGAGAAAACGTTGATGCATTAAATGCTGTCGTGAAAGTAGATATCGCTAAAGAAGATTACAGCGACAAAGTAGAAAAAATCTTATCCGATTACCGTAAAACTGCAAATATTCCTGGTTTCAGAAAAGGGCATGTACCTATGGGAATGGTTAAAAAACAATACGGCAAAGCTGTTTTAGTTGATGAAGTCAACAAACTATTACAGGATGCATTGAACAAATACCTAACCGAAGAGAAGTTGGATGTTTTAGGACAGCCATTGCCAAAACCCCAAGATGATATCGATTGGAATGCCGAAGGGTTTTCTTTTGAATTTGAACTTGGTTTAGCTCCGGAATTTGAAGTCAACTTAAAAAGTAAAAAAGCCATCACGCAATATAATATTATTGCTGATGATAAAATGATTGATGAACAAATTGAACGTATTCAAAAACAATACGGAAAATTAGTGTCTCAAGACATTATTGAAAATGATAGTGAGATTACCGGTACTTATAAGAACGAAGAACAAGACATAGATAACACTGTGACCTTAACTTTAGATAAGTTTAAAGGAAAGACCACAGCCAAAAAATTTGTAGGCTCCAAAATAGGAGACGTCATTTCGTTAAAAACAAAAGGTCTTTACAGCGATGATCACGAATTAATACATGCTTTAAAAATTGAACATGATGCAGCCCATGGTTTGGATATTCAAGTAACATTCACCGTTACCGAAGTTAACAAACGTGAGCTAGCCGATTTAGACCAGGAGTTATTCGACAAGCTTTTTGGAAAAGATGCGGTTACTACCGTAACAGAATTAAAAACTAAAATTAAGGAAGATGCTGAAAAGCAGTTTGTACAACAAGCTGACCAAAAGCTTTTAAATGATGTTACAGAATATTTGGTTGAAAACACAAAGTTTGATTTGCCTGCCGAGTTTTTACAGAAATGGATGCAAACCTCTGGTGAGAAGCCTTTGGAATTAGACGAAGCTAAAGAAGAATACGAGAAATCTGAAAAAAGCTTACGTTACCAGCTCATTGAGGGAAAATTAATTGAAGATAATAACATTCAGGTTACTATGGATGATATTAAAAATCACGCCAGAGAAATGATTAAAGGTCAAATGGCGCAATTTGGTCAATTAGATCCATCTGATAAAGAATTAGACGATATCGCTGCTAGAGTATTATCAAATCAAGATGAAGCACGCCGGATTTCAGAACAATTAATAAGTCAAAAACTAATCGGCTTATATAAAGAAAAAGCAAATATTAAAGTTAAAGAATTAAGCTATGAAAACTTTGTAAAAGAGGTTTATGGCGATAAATAAAACTCAATAATTCCTTTCCCGTTATAAGGTAAAATCGTTTCATATTATTTCAAATGTGAAGCCGGAAAGGTTAAGAATAATTCCTTATATTTAAGCGCTTAAATCTGTGGGTTTAAGCGCTTTTTTTATTAAAAACACAAATACAAAAAACTTTACTAATTCATCTTAATGAGAATCAATGATTTAGTGAATTAAATATTAGAAAAACTATGGATTACGCAAAAGAATTTGAAAAATTCGCCATAAAAGATCAAGGCATAAGTAGCACGTATTACAATAAAATAGTAAGTAGTATGTACCCTACAGGTTTAACACCAAACATAATTGAAGAGCGCCAAATGAATATTGCTATTTTTGACGTATTCTCTCGTTTAATGATGGATCGCATCATTTTTTTGGGTACAGCAATTAACGACCAAGTCGCTAATATCATACAAGCACAACTTCTATTTTTAGAAAGTACAGATGCTTCAAAAGATATTCAAATCTATATTAATTCTCCCGGAGGAAGTGTTTATGCAGGCTTGGGTATTTATGACACCATGCAGTTTATCAAACCAGACGTGGCGACAATTTGCACCGGTATGGCAGCATCAATGGGAGCTGTATTGCTTTGTGCTGGAACCAAAGGAAAACGCAGTGGCTTAACGCACTCCAGAGTGATGATTCACCAACCCCTAGGTGGTGCCCAAGGACAAGCCAGTGATATTGAAATTACAGCGCGTGAAATTCTTATTTTGAAAGAAGAACTTTATAAAATTATTAGTAAGCATTCGGGTCAGGACTACGACAAAGTGTATGCTGATAGTGATAGAGATTATTGGATGAAAGCCGATAAAGCCAAGGAATATGGTATGATCGACGAAATTTTAGCACGTAATTAGATAAAAATTTGTAACTTTAGAGATTGTTATTGAGGGATTTATATGTATTCTCACCTCCTAAAACATAAGATTAATGGCAAAGGAAGAATTAGAATGTTCGTTTTGTGGACGCAAAAAGCCTGAAACGAATTTATTAATAGCCGGTTTAGATGCTCATATATGCGATCGCTGTATTGAGCAGGCACATGGTATTGTACTTGAAGAATCTAAACAAAGTGACAGTAATGATTTATCTGCGGAGTTGAAGCTTCGCAAACCTCAGCAAATAAAAGCGTTTCTTGATGAATACATTATAGGACAAGGGATGACTAAAAAAGTCATGTCTGTCGCTGTATATAATCATTATAAGCGTTTATTGCAACCCGTAACAAAAGATGACATTGAGATTCAAAAGTCTAATATCATTATGGTGGGTCAAACCGGAACGGGAAAAACGTTAATGGCAAAAACGGTTGCCAGAATGTTAAATGTACCATTGGCCATTGTTGATGCTACGGTTTTAACTGAGGCTGGTTATGTAGGTGAAGACGTTGAAAGTATTTTAACCCGTTTATTACAGGCTGCCGATTACAACCTTGAAAAGGCTGAAAAGGGTATCGTTTTTATAGATGAAATAGATAAAATTGCCCGAAAAAGTGATAATCCATCCATTACTCGAGACGTATCCGGAGAAGGCGTTCAACAGGCACTTTTAAAATTATTAGAAGGTACTGTTGTTAATGTTCCACCAAAAGGGGGTCGTAAGCACCCGGATCAGAAGTTCATTGAAGTTAATACAGAAAATATCTTATTTATCGCCGGTGGAGCTTTTGATGGTATCGATCGCGTTATTTCCAAACGATTAAACATGCAGGCCGTTGGTTATAGTGCTTCTATATCAGATGACGTTGTTGATCAGGATAATTTGCTGCAATATATTATACCTAAGGATTTAAAAGACTTTGGTCTAATCCCGGAGATCATCGGAAGATTACCTGTACTCACATATATGAATCCTTTGGATGCCGATACACTAAGAGCCATTCTTACCGAACCGAAGAATGCCATCATCAAGCAATACAAAAAATTATTTGCTATGGATGAAATAGATTTCACGATCACCGATGGCGCTCTAAATTTTATTGTTGGTAAGGCTATAGAATATAAACTTGGTGCGCGAGGTTTGCGTTCGCTATGTGAAGAGATTTTAACGGATGCTATGTTCGAACTACCGAGCAGTAATGATAAAAAATTAAACGTTACCAAAGTATACGCTGAAGATAAATTAACTAAAACAACATTAAAGAAACTAAAAGCTGTTTCTTAGAATCTGTTGATTTTTAGCATAGTATATATTAAAACCATTTGTATCTAATTACAAATGGTTTTTTCTTTTTTACATTTAAAGTAGTTATACAATTCAATATTCATAAAAATAAGAAGCATCCCATAAATAGTATCTTCTATAGGAATATTAAACAAACGAATCCCCAAGTTTTCAGCATCATTGTACCAAACTATAGGTTCTACAAGAAAACTCCCGGTTAACACCCCATTACTCAGTAGAAAAAATGGTAAAATAAACGCATAACTAAGGTAATGATAGGACAAGTTAACTTTATTAAAAGCTAAGAACGTTAAAAATAGGCTTGTACTCAAAAACGTAATGAAGGTATATAATTTACTAAAACTCAGTATGGCAATTATAAAAAACAAGGCCATAAGCACATATGTTAATACCGATTGTACTTTCTGAAAAGGATTCTCTTTTATGATATACTGAAAGGCAAAATAACTAAACACACAAGCATAAGGAATACAAATGAAGAATAATATTTCCTCAATGGGCAAATTGCCTAAATAAATACCTAATAGATAATCACTATTAAAACCCCAAATGCCTTCTTTCGTGAAATAATAGTCCCAGATAATAAATAGAACAGCAACAATAATATTTGCTTTAAAAAATGGTTTCCAATCTTTATAAAAGGCATGTTTTACATAAAAACTGGCAAAAAAAGGAACAATTACACAGGCTAAATTGACAAACAAATAGGTAAAAGATATCATCCGTTATTTATATTGTTCGTGGTATTTTTTTGGAACAAATAACATACCAAAACATTCCCCATGATGTTTATTAAGATGTTTATGATGCACCTTATGTGCTTTTCGCAGGGCTAACAAATACTTGTTCTTGGTATTTTTGAACCATTTAAGTCGTTGGTGAATCAGCACATCATGTACTAAAAAGTAGGTTATTCCATAAAAAAGAATACCCAGACCAATAAAGAACAAATAATTTAAACCGGGAACGACTCCAAAATAAAACAGAACAATACTCGGGATAGCAAAAATTATAAAAAATGTATCGTTCTTTTCAAAAATGTTTGCATATTTTGGTTGATGATGGTCTTTATGTAAATACCATAAAAATCCATGCATAACATATTTATGTGTTAACCAGGTCACCACCTCCATTAAAGAAAATGTTGAAAACGTAATTATTAGATATATTAAAATTTTCATTCTTCGAAACAACTATTTGCTGTAAGTTATTATTTTTATTCAAAATCTAAAAAGCATTTAACTTATATCTTATTAATGACTTTGTTAAGATGTAAAACTTAATGGGGTTTGAGATTCTTATCCTTCCGTTCAGTATTTTTTTAGAATCGGCTTTCTTTAGTTTCTTCAGGAGTTTTATATAATATCTATAAGCGATATAAACGCCCAACCTACTTTCAATAGGTAATTGAATAACGCCTTTATAAGCCTCTTGAAAATCTTCTTCAATATCCATTATTATGTCCTTCTTATTAGTATCATTAAGTGTAGCGTTAGCCAAATTAGGAAAGTAGGAACGTCCTAAATTCTCAGTATCATCCTTAATGTCTCTTAAAAAATTCACTTTTTGAAAAGCAGATCCCAAATGCTTCGCTGATAGTTTTAAAGCGTTGAATTTCTCTTCATTATTATTAACAAAAACACGTAAACACATTAATCCAACAACATCGGCCGATCCATAAATATAGTTTTCATAATCTTCTTTAGTAGTATAATCTGTAACTTCCAAATCGGCTTCCATACGTTTCAAAAAGTCGTCTGCATAAGTATATAGATCATATTTATGCACCACTTCCTGAAATGAATTTATGATCGGGTTCAAACTTATTCTACGTTCTAAAGATTTTTTATAATCATCTACAAAATCGTAAAACAAGGCTTCTTGCTTATAGTCTTCAAAAGAGTCGACAATCTCATCGGCATAACGCACAAAACCGTAGATAGCATAAATAGCCGGACGAATAGACGGTGCAAATAACTTTATCCCTAATGAAAACGATGTACTATAGGTATTAGTCACTATTTTACTACACTTTAGACTGGATATATCGAATAATGCTTTCATATCTAAGCTATATTTTTTAAAATTAAATCACTAACTATTTTTCCAGAAATTAATGATGGAGGAACTCCCGGTCCCGGAACTGTTAACTGCCCGCAGAAATATAAATTATCAACTTTTTTGCTTTTCAGCTTAGGCCGTAATACATGGGTTTGTCTTAAAGTGTTCGCTAACCCATAGGCATTACCTTTATAAGAATTATAATCATCTTTGAAATTTTGAACGCAGTACGATTCTTTAAACAAGATATCATTTTTAATAGATTCACCGGTAATGGCCTCTATACGCGTTATAAGTTGATCGAAATAGTGCGCTCTAATTTCCGGAGTATCTTCAATATCTGGTGCAATAGGTATTAAAAAAATACCTGCCTCTTTTCCGGAAGGCGCAACAGTATTATCTGTAACACTTGGAAAACTGGCATAAAACAGTGGTTTTTCCGCCCACACCTTAGTATCGTAAATAGTTTTGGCATGTATTTCAAAATCTGTATCAAAGAATAATGTGTGGTGCGATACCTTTTTTATCTTTTTGTTAAAACCAACGTAAAATAATAACGCAGATGGTGCAAACGTTTTTTTGTTCCAATAGGCTTCTGAGTATTGTCGTAAATGCCTCGGTAGTAATGTCTCGGTATGATGATAGTCTGCACCGCTCAATAAAATATCACAAGAAAAAAAGCCAGAGTTTGTTTTTACACCTTTAACACTTTTATTTTCAATTTCAATATATTTCACCTCATTATCCGTAATTATTTGCACTCCCAAACTAAGCGCTAAATCTGTCATGGCTTTTATCACTTCATACATTCCACCTTGTGGGTGCCAGGTTCCCAATTTAAAATCGGCGTAGTTCATAAAATTGTAAAAAGATGGGGTGTTACTAGGTTTAGCGCCCAAAAAAAGCACTGGAAATTCTAATATTTTTTGAAGCTTCTCGTTTTTAACATATCCTGACACCTGATTTTTAATGGTTAATATGAACTCATAAAGCTTTAAAATCGTTTTTCTATTAATAATTTCAAGGACGTTTTCCCCCGGTTTATAAACAAGATCTTTGATAGCGATACTGTAATTTCTATGTGCTTTATCAATAAACTTTTGAAGTTTCTCTGCGCTTCCTTTTTCGATATTTTCGAATGTTTTCTTAATTTGTTCGAAATTATCAGAAATGCTTATGGAGTCCTGTTTTCCAAAATAGATTTGATAGGCCGGATTTAGTTTTTTTAGTGTATAATACTCGGATACAGACTTGTTAAAATCATTGAAGAATCGTTCAAAAACATCCGGCATCCAATAAAATGTAGGCCCAATATCGAACACAAAACCATCTTTTTTTAATTGTCTGGCTCGTCCTCCTACGGTTTTGTTTTTTTCTAAAATTGTCACATCAAACCCCCTACTTGCCAAATAGCAAGATGCAGATAAAGAGGAAAACCCAGAACCCATAATTATAATTTTGACACCCTTCATTCACATAAATTTAAGTGTTTTATTTTTCTCATTAAAATTAAAATAAACCGGTAACCTATCTAAGTTACCGGTTTAAAACTAACTAAACAATCAATTGAACCAAACAAAATTGTTATACTATAATGCGTCCACAACGGCTTGTGGCAAAATAATTTTATTAATAATATGTACCACACCATTCTTTGCGGCGTTATCAGCTCCCGTAACTTCAGCATCAGTTGCCGTGGCGTCCTGGATAAATACACCTCCTGTTAAACTTACAGTAACGGATTCTCCCTGCGCAGTTTCTATCATTTGACCTTCAGATAGATCCGTAGAATAGGCTGCTGTTCCTGAAATAACATGATACTTTAATATATCTGCTAAAAGTGTTTTTTCGGCTGCCGTATCGAAATCAGCTAAACTATTATAGTCACTTCCCAAAGTATCTAATAAATCTGTAAAAGCTTGATTTGTCGGAGCGAATACGGTGAACGGGCCATCGGTCTGTAACAGTTCAACCAAACCGGCATCTGCTTGAATTAAAGCATCTACTAATAAACTTAAATCACCTACACTTTGCGCTAACCCAACAATATCCGGAGTTAAGGCATCTACAACGGCTTGCGGCAGAATAATTTTATTGATAATATGTACCACACCGTTCTTTGCCGCGTTGTCAGCTCCTGTAACTTCGGCGTCCGTATCGGTAGCGTCCTGAATAAATACACCTCCCGTTAGGCTTACAGTAATCGATTCGCCCTGAGCGGTTTCTATCATTTGACCTTCTGACAGATCTGTAGAATAGGCTGCTGTTCCTGCAACAACGTGATACTTTAATATATCGGCTAAAAGAGCTTTCTCATCTACCGTATCAAAATCAGCTAAACTATTATAATCATCTCCAAGAGTATCTAATAAATCTGCAAAAGCTTGATTTGTTGGTGCGAATACGGTGAACGGACCATCAGTCTGAAGCAGTTCAACCAAACCGGCATCTGCTTGAATTAAAGCATCTACTAATAAACTTAAATCACTTACACTTTGCGCTAACCCAACAATATCTGGAGTTAAGGCATCTACAACGGCTTGTGGTAGAATAATTTTATTGATAATATGTACAACACCATTCTTTGCCGCATTATCCGCTCCGGTTACTTCGGCATCAGTATCGGTGGCGTCCTGAATAAATACACCTCCCGTCAGGCTTACAGTAATCGATTCGCCCTGAGCGGTTTCTATCATTTGACCTTCAGATAAATCTGTAGAATAAGCTGCTGTTCCTGCAACAACGTGATACTTTAATATATCGGCTAAAAGGGCTTTCTCATCTACTGTATCAAAATCAGCTAAACTATTATAATCATCTCCAAGAGTATCTAATAAATCTGCAAAAGCTTGATTGGTTGGAGCGAATACGGTGAACGGACCATCAGTCTGTAATAAGTCTACCAAACCGGCATCTGCTTGAATTAAAGCATCAACTAACAAGCTTAAATCACCCACACTTTGTGCTAATTCTACTATATTCGGAGTTAATGCGTCAACAACAGATTGTGGTAAAATAATTTTATTTATAATATGTACAACACCATTCTTAGCGTTATTATCGGCTCCGGTAACCTCGGCATCATCTATAAATACACCCCCTGTTAAACTTACAGTAATCGATTCTCCCTGAGCGGTTTCTATCATTTGACCTTCAGATAGATCTGTAGAATAGGCTGCTGTTCCTGCAACAACGTGATACTTTAATATATCGGCTAAAAGGACTTTCTCGTCCGCCGTATCAAAATCAGCTAAACTATTGTAATCATCTCCAAGAGTATCTAATAAATCTGCAAAAGCTTGATTTGTTGGTGCAAATACGGTAAACGGACCATCAGTCTGTAATAGGTCTACAAGTCCGGCATCTGCCTGAATTAAGGCGTCTACCAATAAACTTAAGTCACCTACACTTTGTGCTAATTCTACTATATTTGGTCTCAAACCATTAACCACACTCTCTGGTAACAGCACCTTGTCAATCACATGAATGACACCATTACTGGCAATCCCATCTGCAGCTACGACCCCGGCATCGGTATCTGTGGCGTCCTGAATAAACGCGTTGGCCCCATCTATACTTATTGTCACGGATGCTCCCGCCAGTGCAGTTTCTATGGTTTGTCCGTTAGATAAACTTGTAGATAAAGCTCCAACTCCGGAAATTACATGATATTTCAATATATCTGCCAAAAGCATTTTTTCATCGGCCGTATCAAAATCGGCTAAACTATTATAATCATCTCCCAAGGCGTCTAACAAATCTGCAAAGGCTTGATTGGTCGGTGCGAAAACCGTAAATGGACCATCAGTTTGTAATAGTTCTACTAATCCAGCATCTGCTTGTATGAGTGCCGCAACCAAAGAACTCAAATCCGCAGTACCTTGAGCAGCTTCAACAATATTGGAAAGTTGCACAGGTGTAATGCCGTCATCATCATTACTACAAGAAATCGAGAGGAATGATACGCATAAAATCAATAATAAGTGAATTCTAGTTTTCATTATGTCTAAGTTTTTAAATTAATTCTTGGACAAATATATAAATCATTTTTCATTTGTCAAACTTTTTTTTGTTTTTTTTAGACAAATAATAAATTGCTTTTTTTAAGTCAAATTAGATTATTCAATTTTTTTGTTTAACTTTGCTGTATAAATAGTTAGACATGAGTATATATACAATGGCGCAAATTGTTGCTCTCACAGGGATAAAAGGTCATACTTTACGCAAATGGGAAACACGATATAGTTTTCTCGAACCGGAAAGAACTGACACCAATATTAGATACTACTCCGATAGCCAATTAAAAAAACTATTGAATGTTAGTGTGCTAATGAGAAATGGACTACGTATATCGAAAATTGACAAAATGACCGATGAAGAAATCCATAATTCTATAGAGACCAGCCTGTTAGACTCAAAAGAAGAAGATGAGATTAGTGCACTTATAATAAGTATGCTAGAAATGGATGAAGTTAAATTTGATCGTATTATTAAATCCCAGATCATTAAGAACGGATTATTGTCTACAACTACAAAAATTATTTATCCTTTTTTAAACCAAGTAGGTATCCTATGGGGCATTAATAAAGTTATTCCTGCCCAAGAACATTTCGTATCCAGTTTAATTAAACAAAAAATCTTTGCCACTATAGACCAATTACCTCTGGCAAAAGAATATTCTGACTCCATTTTAATGTTTTTACCAGAGCATGAGCATCATGAAATTGGGTTATTACTCGCCTATTATATTGCCAAAGAGTTAGGTTGGCGCGTATACTATTTAGGACAAAATGTACCAACAGAAAATATAAAACAGGTGATCAATGAAATTTCCCCAAAAGCCATGCTAACCATGTTTATTACGCCAACTCGGTTTAGCGTTGAATCTCAAATTAACAATATCTTAAACCAAGGAGACATTCCTTTATTTGTATCTGGAAATAAGTCTATTATTGAGGGCATTTCAAATAAGAACCTCATTTACCTATCAAGTCCTGAGGATTTAATAGCAGAATTGAATAATTTATAAATAAAAAACCGCACAAATTTGTGCGGTTCTTATATTTATGGATGGTTAATTAATAATGAACATTATGAATAATTATTCATGTTGTGCTTAAAAACTTTTTAAAAATATACTTAAAATCAGAGGTACACAATCAATTTTATAGCTTTTAGACCATAAGGCAATATACTCGTTTAAAGACTTTCACTTTTACGTTTGGTCGATAATTATTAATAAAAAATACCGTTCGTCTAATTTATTATAACAAATTCAATACGTCTGTTGGATTGATGCTCTTCATCGCTACAGGGCCTAGATGTGCAATCTACTAACGTTTTTCTTTCTCCATAACCTTTTGAAGTAAGCCTATTTTCAGAAATACCCTTTTTGTTCAAATAATTTAGAGCAGATAAGGCTCTTTTATTGGATAATTTTAAATTATATGCATCATTTCCTCTAATATCGGTATGTGCATTAATAGCTAATTTAAAACTCGGATTTTCGTTAAGAACCTTTACAATCTTATCTAATGAAATTGTTGACTCTTCTTTAATACTATACTTCGCAAAATCGAAATAAATATTCTCCAAAATTATTCTTACTTCATCCTCTACCTTGGCAATAACGGGCTCTGTTGTATTTAGTTCTAAAGTTTTATTATAGGTCGTACTAACATCTCTGTTTGCCAAAAATCCAAAAACACCATCTTTAAATCCATCCTTGAAGGTCTCCAATGTATATGATTCGAACGGTACAACATCATCAAATTTATAGTTTCCCGATGCATCTGTTAATTGTCTGGCCAACTCAATATTGTCTTCATCTTTAAGTATAACCAGCGTATTAGGGAGTTTAATTTGCGTAACCAAATCCAGCACTTCTCCCTCTATAGATTGAATTACTTCATTACTAACGGCAGTATACATATCGAAGCTACCTTTGCCATTGGGTTTATTTGAAGACACGTAACCCTTATTTTTGGCCGCTAAAAAATAAGCAACCTCATCAAAACTAGTGTTAATAGTATTTCCCATGTTTCTTGGTGCTTTATATGCATCGGCTAGAATTCTACTTACAAAAAGGTCATAGCCCCCAATATTCTGATGTCCTTTGGACGAAAAGTACAAATACTTTCCATCCAGAGATAAAGAGGGGTATTTTTCATCAGAAGTGGTATTTATAGAATGCCCTAAATTTTTTGGAGCATCTAAAGACCCATCGGCATTGACATTCGACACATAAATATCATAACCTCCAATGGATGCAGGACTATTTGATGAGAAGTATAGTTTATCTCCTTTCGTATTAAGAAACGGGGTTTCTATTGAAACTCCATCGCTATTAATATCTAACAATTGAATATTTATCCAATTGCCATGAGAACCTTCCTCAAGTACTGCTTTATATAGTTTATATTCTAAGGATTTTTCTTTACTACTTCTCGTAAAATAAACGATATTTTGATCTGGAGAAAATGTGAGCTGACCTTCACTAGCATTTGTATTTAATATTCTTGAAAACAATAAAGGCTTGCTTAATGCTCCATATTCTGAGATATCCAAACAAAACAACTCTTTATAAGCTTCTTTTGTATTAGGGTCAATTTTAGCAAGTCCTCCAAGCTTCTTTGAAGACACCATAATGAGTTTATTTCTAAAAAATCCAGAACCTATTTCTGAATATTTCGTATTTACTCCTGCATCCAGTATCTCAAAATCATATCCATTGGCTCCAATGGCACTTTCTAAGGCAGGGGCTTCTTCATTAAAAAATTGATTCTTTTTTATGGGCTCATTATTATCTGCTAAAAGGTTTGCAGAAACTTGGCTAAATATTAAATTAGATATAAGACAAATGACAACGAAGAGGTTGGTTTTCATTTTATGTGAGGGTTTAGAATTAATTAGTTTTTAAAAATAAGACTAAACCCAAGCTGAAATGAAATTTCTTAGATAAATCGCAATTTAATTCGTTAAGTTATTGTTATTCAATGCTTTTTAAAAATTTCATAACAACCATCAAGTGTTCAGACTTAGTAAATCATCCATGTAATCTCTGGTATTAGAAAGCCTTGGAACTTTATGTTGCCCTCCCAATTTATCATTGTGTTTTAACCAATCGTAAAATAACCGCGTTCTGGCAATATGTATTTTTGGCTTGTTAAGCGTTATGTTATTGTAACGCTTTGCTTCGTAATCTGAATTCAAAGCTTTCAAAGCATTATCAAATAACTCATTAAAATAATTAATATCTTTTGGAGGGGTTTTAAATTCTATTAACCATTCATGAGCACCTTTTTCTTTGCCTTCCATAAAAATTGGAGCTGCAGTATAGTCCACAATTTCAGATTTTGTGCGCTTACAAACTTTCTTCAGGGCATCTTCGGCATTTTCAATAATTAACTCTTCTCCAAAAACATTGATATGATGTTTTGTTCTTCCAGAAACCTTTATTCTATATGGATTAATAGATGTAAACCTAACGGTATCTCCAATTCTATAACGCCATAAGCCTGCGTTGGTTGTAATAACAACGGCATAGTTTTGATTTAACCTTACTTCACTTAAAGGCATAATCTTTTCTTCAGAAGTACCGTAAGCATCCATGGGCATAAACTCATAAAAAATACCGTAATCCAGCATTAGTAATAATTCGCTCGAGTTATTTTGATCTTGAATGGCAAAAAAGCCTTCAGAAGCATTATAAATTTCATAATACTTAAAATCTGATTTTGGAAGTATTTTTTTATACTGGTCTACATAGGGTGTGAAACTAACCCCGCCATGAAAATAGACCTCTAAATTCGGCCAAACCTCCAACAAACTTTGCTTTCCTGTTGTTTCTAAAACACTATTAAGCAATACTAGCATCCACGAAGGCACACCTGTAAGACTTGTTACATTCTCATTAATGGTTTCATCAACAATAGCCTGCATTTTGTACTCCCAATCACTCATAAGAGATACTTTACTGCTTGGTGTACTACTAAACTCTGCCCATAGCGGCATATTGTCTATCAAAATTGCGGAAAGATCTCCAAATACAGTTCCATTTTCCTCATATAATTCCTTACTTCCTCCAAGGCGTAAACTTTTGCCCGTAAATAATTGCGAACTTTCATTGTTATTAAGATACATACATAACAAATCTTTTCCGGCGGCATAGTGACAATCTTCTAAAGACTCCATACTTACAGGAATAAATTTACTTTTAGCATTTGTAGTGCCGCTGGATTTAGCAAACCATTTTATAGGCGTAGGCCAAAAAATATTAGCTTCACCTTTACGCGAACGTTCAATAACCTCATGCCAACCTTCATAATTCTTTACCGGAATGTGTTCTGAAAAAGCCTTATAATTTTTAATAGATTTAAAATCGTATTGCCTGCCAATCTCTGTATCTTTAGCAATGTCTATTAAACTTAAAAGTAACTCGTTCTGCACTTCATTGGGGTACTTTAAAAACAATTCTATTTGATGAAATCGCTTTTTCAAGAACCAAGAAGCTATAGAATTTACTAAAGGAATTGGCATATTTATTCTATCTTTAAGTTCTTAAAAATAATACTTTTTTTCATGAACTACCAAGGTGTTTTAACAAAAATGGAAACCGAGTTTTCACGGCCCATTCAATACTATTTAGTGTTTGAAAACGATTTTTTAAACATGAATCAATTGTTGAATAAAAGCATTTCCCTTCGGTTTGTTAAATATCAATGTTTAAACTGTGGTCTAAACAAACCTATTTACAGGCAAGGGTTTGACAAGCAATGTTTTTATGAAGTTCCACAGGCAGCAGATTGGATCATGCGTCCGGAATTGAGTACTGCACATTTAGGCAAAGAAGACCGAGATTTAGAGTTCGAAAAGAAAGCTCAGCTCCAACCTCATATTGTATACCTGGCAAATTCCAGTAATGTAAAAGTAGGAGTTACCAGGAAAAACCAAGTGCCGACACGATGGATAGATCAAGGGGCCCATGAAGCTATTGAAATTGTTGAAGTCCCAAATCGGTATTTGGCCGGTATTACCGAAGTTGCTCTAAAAAATTATGTAGCCGACAAAACCAATTGGAGAAAGATGCTTAAAAATGAGGTAGAAGATGAAAATTTGGCATCATGGCGAGAACGTTTAAAGACGCACATCCCAGACGAGGTAAAAGACTATTTCATTGAAAACAATACAGAAACTCATTTAGAATTTCCAGTATTTAAGTATCCCGAAAAACCGAAAAGCTTAAACCTTGTTAAGACACAGGAATACTCCGGAAAATTAGTTGGCATTAAAGGGCAATACTTAATTTTTGAAGATAACACTGTTTTTAATGTTAGAGCTAACGAAGGCTTGTTCGTGGAAATTTCCGTACACTAACCGACATATAGGTTCACGGCTTGCGTCAAACTAATAATGACTAATAAAGCTCCTGTTATTTTATTAACTACGAGAGTCACATTTTGGACTTTATTTTTAATAATCACACTAATTTTACTATAGAAATAGAGCGTTAGCAGTTTGCCTAAATACACCCCGAAAAAGAACAAAAACAGTACGGTAAACGATGATTTTAATGATAACATGACATCATTATTATTCATAATTCCAAAGGCTATCACCCAATAAATTAAAACAGGAGGATTAAGTATTCCTAATAAAAACCCTGTTGTATATTTTGATTGTGTTAACCCAATTTTTTTAATTTTCTTCACATTTTGCTTTTTGAAGAATAAAAAAGATCCCACCGCGAAAAGAAGGCATGCAATGATAATTTGAACCCAAAGGTTATTATTAAAAAAATCTTTGACAACCAGATTACAATGTAGGGCATAATATGACAAAATCACTTCTGCTATTCCCGCCGTCACAGCAATTTTAAATGCTTGTTTGGCATTTTGTTTCAGGGTTGTATTTATAACTGCAATGTTAGAAGCTCCGAGAGGAAGTGCGCTAAGTACAGAAGCTATTATTCCAACTAATAGATAAACTAAAATCATACCCCTTTTGTTGTAGAAGATGTTTAAAGCTTACAAATATATTTTTAAAAACTAAGAATCAATTAATCGTATCTTTTTCTTTTTTCTTTTTACCCAACAATCCTCCTAACACATTTTTAACGGCTGTTTCGGTATTCGATTTCGTGGAATCTGTTTCGGTTTTGTTATTCCCCAAAATATCTCCCAAAACACCTTTAACATCATTATCCTGTTGCTGTTTTATAGAATCCGTTTTAGATTTGTTTCCGGTAAGAAGGTCTCCAAGCATATCTTTTACTTTATCTTTACCCTGATTAAGCAGTTTCTGTTTTTCAATCTCAATAAGTTGTTTCGTTAACTTTGAAATACCACTGGTCAAATCCGTTTTCACATTAGGACTGGTATATGTACCTCCAATATTTGCCAAAACCGGTATGGAAATATTTTTAGTATCTTCACTATCTATTTTTCCAATTAATTGATTTATCTCGCTACCTAAATATTTTGCAGGAACATTAAAAACAGCGTCGTATTCTATAGTTTTATCAAAGCCATGAGCTCCGGATACCGTTATAGAAATATCTTCATATTTTAAATCAAACGGTTTTACACTTACTTTTCCATCAGCAAATGCTAGGTACGTTTTCAAATCTTTCACATCGAGTTTATCAAAATCTACAAAACTTAAAGCGCCTTCCAACTGATTAAATAACGCTCCTTTGTCGGCATTAATTTCAGTGGATAATAGCTCGGCTAATGCATTACCGGAAACACTGCTTAAGTCGGGTGTGAATTCTTTGTCTAAATCTCCGGACACATTGATAGTGGCATTTAACTTCCCTTGAAACAGTTTAGCAACAGGTGCCAGGTTTTGTAAAAGCTCCATATTACTAAATGATTCTGCAATATCAAATCCGGTCGCTCCTAAATTCAAATTAAAAGTAGGTGTTTCTTCCTTCGTTGAGACATCACCGGCTATTGACAAAGCACCATCAAATATGCTGGATTTCATGTTTTTTAGCGTTGCTTGCTGGTCTTTTATTATTAGAGTCCCGGCAACATCTTTTAGGTTTAGGTTATCGTAAACAACGGTTTTGGCATTAGCGTCAATAGTGCATTCTAAAAAGGCCGGAATCTTTAAAGATTCGTCATCAGTCGTCGATTTATTATCCGAAATAGCTTCATCCTCAGTCATAAAATCACTAACCTTAAAAAGGTTAGATTTCACCTCAAAGTGTCCTTGTAAAGTGTTATCACTTAATAAAAACCCTAATAGATTCTTAATAGTTCCCGTGGCGTTTAAATCGCTTTCTCCTGTTTTTGCTTTAAAATTGTTTAGCGCTACGGTTCCGGAGTTTAAGGTCATCTTCGCTTCAGAAATATGGATAGGGTTTACAATATCTTCAGAAGAAAACACGAAATCACTTATACTTACCGAGCCTTTATTTTTAATACGTTCATAGGCATTGGTTTCGATAGCTTTCATATCGAAATTAGTATTAATACTGCCTTTTAAAATACCGCTTAATGTGTTCTCTAATTCAACAGGATAGACTTTAGAAATATTTGACAAATCAAGAACACCGTCAATACTGGCATTTACCAACATATTCTTAGTGATGTTCTTTAGCGTAGCCGATGACTTAAAAACATCTTCATCGATCTTAAAATTCAATTTTTCAACGTCTATATAAGTATCATCTAAAAATCCCGTGGTGTTTTTTATAGAAGTATTTATTGAAATTTGCTCGACACGTTTCGGTAAATCGGGATACTTGAAAGAGGCGTTGTTTGAGGCTATATTGATATCTAATTTTGGTATGGTTTCTTCAGACACCAACCCTTTAACAACCCCCTTAACTTTAAAATCACCCGTGGTTAAAACCTTATCAAGATCCTTAGAATACACCTTGGGAATAACCGCCAGAAAATTTTTAAAGGACGATTCCGGGTTTTCGAAAGTAATGTCAATATTTTGCCCGTTGTCTAATTGCTGTACAAAACCATTAAATTCTAAAGGAAGTTCATTTATAGAACCTCTATTTTCCTTGAAGGTGTATGTATTGCTATTTAAATCCAGGCCAATTAAAGCCTCTAGTCTAATCTTATTATTGGATAAATAATGGGTGCTATCGATAGTAAAACTAACATTAGCCTCACTTTTTGTGTCCAATTCTGAGGTCCCTGCGGAAAAAATACCACGCCCGTTATGATCAAGTTCAGAGACATGCATAGTCGTTTTAGATTTTTCGTCAATGTAGGTTACCGCACTATTATTTATACTATAATCTTCTATGCTAAAAGCAAAACTGCTTGTTTCGTCCGAAGCTTCCCCAGCACCGTCATCTTTGGTAATATCATAATTATTATTTCCAAATTTGTCTGTTTTTAATGTGAGTAGCGCTTCATCTATATCAATTGAATTTACAGTAATTGGAGTATCATCAGTAGTTTTAAACAGTTCACCTATCGGCATTGTAAATGATATGCTTTTAACCGTTGTAAAAACCTCATCTTTAAAAGGTTCGAAATTTGTAATGATCAGATTATCTACAGATACATGGGCATTCGGAAAATTTTGTAAGAACCCCAAACTAACATCACTAAATTCAACATGGGCGTTTAGGTTTTGGTTAATAAACTCTTTAACCATATCCTTAATTTTCGATTGAAACATAAAGGGTAACACTATTAAAAGTATGATAAAAACAAGTCCCGTAATTCCGATAATTTTTAAAGCTTTTTTCAATGTCAAAGAATTTAATTAACTTATTAATATAATAATATACGCAAAAATGGTGCTAAAAGATGAATCATAGCTTCTATTTATATAAGTTGTCATAAAACTAGAGCAGATCAATTTCTTCATTCACCTTTAGCTTGAAGCGTTTTCTAAACAGATAAACACCCAAATATAAAAACGGAGTATCACAGGCAGCGATTAGGACTTTAAATAAAAAGCCACTAATTAAGAGCCCTAAAAATTTATCCCAGGCAATAATATTAAATAAACACAACAGGCCGACTACAGTAAATGTATCCACAAACTGCGACAGGAATGTTGAAAAATTATTTCGAAGCCATAAGTGCTTCCCTTTGGTAAGCTGTTTCCAAAAATGATAGATTTGAATATCGACAAACTGAGCAAACAAATAAGCCATCATGCTGGCAAAAACTGCAAGAATAGTATTTCCAAAAACAGTAGAAAACATCTCATTCCCAACAGGAGACCATGCTGTTGCCGGTACAGCATTGGCTACAAAAACGATGAGCAGAGAAAAAAATGAGGCAAAAATTCCGGCTACCACGACCTGGTTTGCACGTTTTTTTCCATAAATCTCACTTATTAAATCGGTGATTAAAAAGGTAATGGGATAAGGCAAGATTCCAACTGACACCTCGAAAAGCTTACTTCCAAACACCTCAATATCAAAAGGATACCAGTAAAAAAATTTTTGAAAAATTAAGTTCGAAACTACTAAGGAAGTAATAAATAAAGCGCCTAAAAACATGTAAACACGTTGCGCTACTAGTCTGTCTTTCAAATTCATACCAATTGTGAATAAATACGTTAGGTAAATATAAAAGAAACAATTTACTTTTTATTATTTTGCTTCCTCTTATGACGAAATCAACAATATTTCATATTGCCTTAGGCAGTAATAAAGGTGATAAATTTAAAAACCTACAACACGCCATTGATGCCATTCACATAAAAATTGGACATATCATTCGTATTTCCAAAATCTATAAATCTCCGGCTTTTGGATTTGAAGGTGAGGACTTTTTTAATGCCTGCTTAGTTTTAGAAAGTCATTTACGCCCGGAAGCAGTGCTTCGGGAGCTATTAGTTATAGAAACCGCTTTAGGTCGTTTGAGAACGCATAAAAACACTTACGAAGCACGTACTATCGATTTGGATATCATTTTTGCCGAAGCTCAAATTGTAGACAGCAAAACCTTGCAGATACCTCATCCTGAAATGTATAAACGTCGATTTGTGGTACAACCCCTTAATGACATTGCACCAAATGTTGAACACCCTAAGCTTAACCGAAAGGTTTCTGTTTTATTGGATGAATGCGAAGACGAATCGGTACTAGAGCCCGTTAAAATCTGGCTAAAGAACCCTATAAAAAAGTATAATTTTTCAACCTATAATTATATCGCAATTGAAGGAAATATTGGTGCCGGAAAAACGAGTTTAGCAACAAAAATGTCACATGATTTTAATGCGAAGCTTATCCTGGAACGTTTTGCCGATAATCCGTTTTTACCTAAATTTTATGAAGATGCTCAGCGTTATGCATTCACTTTAGAAATGTCATTTTTAGCGGATAGATATCAGCAAATATCTGAAGATCTATCGCAATTAGATTTATTCAAAGATTTTATTATCAGCGATTATGATGTATTTAAATCGCTTATTTTTTCAAAAGTAACCCTGGCTGAAGATGAATTCAAATTATACAGAAAACTATTCTATTTAATGTATAAGGATATTGCAAAACCGGAACTATATGTCTATTTATATCAGAATACAGAACGGTTACAGCAAAACATAAAAAATCGAGGTCGAGAATATGAGCAGAATATTGAAAATGAATATCTGGAAAAAATAAATACTGGCTATTTAGAGTTTTTAAAAACACAAACCGATTTTAATGTGAAGATTATAGATATTTCCGATAAAGATTTCGTTAAAAACAGAATAGATTACTTAAGTATTTTAGATGCTATATGTGAATGAAAAAAGCCCATGGCCTGAACCATGGACTTTCCTTAGTTTTAGTTTTGAACAAAGAAAACAATAGGCAAGGTATAAATAACTCCAACAGATTTATTACTTTGCTTTCCGGGAATCATCTCTGGAATTTTATTAATGACACGCTCCGCTTCATTTTTAAGTTCATCATGCACCGAACGTGTTTTAATATCAATAACGCGACCGGTCTTATCTATTTTAAACTGGGTTTGAATGACCTGTCTACCGGATAGTCCCAGATCTTCTCCCAAACCTGTATTGAACTTTCTTTGAATGAGTTTTGTTAATTTATCAGACATACACTTACGGCGTTCATCGTTTGTTTTTTTCTTTTCGCAACCTGGATAAATAGGAACTTGTTCTACCCCCATAATATTATAGTCCAAAGTGGGAGCCACAATATCGATCATGTCATCGGGATCAATTGGTGGATTGACATCAATGGTAGGCTCTTTAATATTGTCCACAATTGGGTTTACCGGAACATCATCATCAACAATTTCGAAATCTTCAGGCAACTTGCTCTTCTTTTGCACTATGGGTTCGACTGGTTCCGGAACTTTATCCTTAATAATTGGAATGTCAATATATACGTCGGGGTCCATTGGAGTTTTGACGGCGTAATTTGGAATATTAATTTCAAATTTCATCTCAAGCAAGCCATAGGCTGCCAGTAAGCAAACAATCAAACCAATTTGGAAGTAAAGGGTTGAGTTTTTTTGTAAATTTGCATCATGCTTTTGTGATTTCCTCACGATTCGCTCATTTTGCCGAATGAGTTCGTGAGTTTTCTTTGGAATACTCATAATAATTATAGTTTAAATGTTAATATTATGATAAAATCACAATAAGCATACCAAAAAGAAATCCCGTTACAAAATTTGTAACGGGATTTTATATTTAGATTCCCGCCTAAGCGGAAATGACCATTATGGGTCTATTTTTTATTAATCCTGAACCTGGAAAATAATAGGTAACGAATATGGAACGTTTACTGCTTTTCCTCTTTGTTTTCCCGGTTTCATTCTAGGCAATAGGTTAATAACTCTTGCTGCCTCTTTCTCTAATCCAGGGTGTGGTGCTCTTGAACGTACTCCAACAACCTTTCCGGTTTTATCTATTTTAAAGATCACATTAATACGTTGTCTTCCGGATAAACCTAAATCGCCTGCCAATTCCGTATTGAATTTTTTGTTGACAAACTTTTTAATTTTCTCCGACATACAATCTTTCTTAGCTTGATTTCCTTTTTTATTTTCACATCCAGGGAAAATTGGCACATTTTCAATTACTGAGAACGGAACATCGATATCTTCTTCTACTTCTTCTACTTCTACTTCTTCCACTTCAATGATTTCAGTTTCCTGATCAACTTCTGTAGACTCAATAACCGTTTCCTCAACCTCTTCCTCATCCTCTACAATCTCAATTTCTTCAGGTGCAGCAGGTGGTGGCGGTGGCGGTGGCGGTGTTTGTAATTGCTCTGTGATTGGAATTTCCTCATCATCTAAGTCATCTAAATTCAATTGTCCTATATCGATATCAGACTTATCATAGGTCTTATAATTGATTGCAAAATTTGTTAAAAATAACATTAAAGCTAAACCAATTGCGAAATAAAGCGAACTGTTTCGTCCAACATTTGCTTTAGGATTTTTTTTAAGTTCCATAATTTTATTGTTTTAGAGGATTGCTAAAATAACCATTTATTTGGCAAAAAAGCAAGTCTTTATAATTTTTTAACGCGTATTCTTTTTACAACTATTAATATTAGCACTGTAAAAAGCACACCCAAAGTGTTAGCTATAGCATCATTAACATCAGAAGATCTATATGTTGTTATACTACCTTGTAACCCTTCAAGAATTATACCAAAAACTACAGAACAAAGTCCACTATAGATTATGGCCTTCGTGGCGTTAAACTCAAATCTAAAAAAAAGTGTGTTAAACCATAAATACGCTAACACACCATAAGTTAAGAAATGAAATATTTTATCGCCAGATGAAATATTAACATCCGGTAAATCATTTAATTGAATCAAGCTAACCATAGCTAAAGCTAGAGAATAAAAGATTGCAATTAAAAAAGCATATTTTTTAAGCACCAACTAATGTTTTATAATCGTCTGCAGACATCAAACCATCTACTTGTGACATATCTGAGCACTTCAGCTTTATCATCCAGCCATCACCATAAGGATCGCTATTCACCTTTTCCGGTTCGTCTTCCAAGGATTCATTAAACTCAATAATTTCACCTGAAAGCGGTAAAAATAAATCAGAAACGGTTTTAACAGCTTCAACGGTACCAAAAACTTCTTCAGCATCAAGGGTTTCATCAACGGTTTCTACTTCAACGTATACAATATCACCGAGTTCGCTTTGGGCAAAATCAGTAATTCCAATAGTGGCCACATCGCCTTCAATTTTAATCCACTCGTGGTCTTTAGTATATTTTAATTCCGATGGTATATTCATGGTAATAGTTTAAATTAATATATTTTGACAAATGTATTTTTTTAAATCTTAAATTCAAATAGATTGTAAAATAAAAAATCAATTAACTTAAATCCGTAGTTTTCGATATAAGACATAAGACTGCTTCGCTGTAAGAGGAAAGACTTGACCATAACTATCTGATAAACTAATTTGTGCAAAAAAACATATTGGGTTAATTGATTTATTTTTTACGCTTAGTTTCCCTCCCGATAGCCAAGGGAATTCGCGAGAGTGACAATTTCATTTGAAACCTCGATAAAAATCGAGGCATACTTTTTCGAGTTAATTCCCAAAATTATATCGTAAAGTGATTCCGGATCGGATAGTGGTTTGCGGAAATGCCGTAGAAATTGCATATTCCGAAAAGGCATAATCGAAATAAAAGATCCCTGTTAGGTTTTTACTAAAGGCGTAATCGGCAGAGTACTTTAAGCCCCAAATCGTTTGTCCGGAGGTGACCTGATTATTTTCTAAATCTAAATACCTAATAATAGTTTTATTATCTCTTACCGAGATATCTGCTTTCATATTCAGATCGCTCACAATACGCTTACTTGGACCTGCAAGATTCGAACGAATACGCAAATCTTTAATTCTATACCCTAAACCAAGAATAAATTCATTCCCCTGAACTTCGGTCATTAAATTATTGTCAAAACTAAGCGATAGTAACCTATCTTTTCTTATTTCCGCCTTAACTTCAACAGAGTTTTTCATTTGCATCTCAATGCGAACCAGTGGGTTAAACTCTTCCGTTAAATTAATATTACTAAATAAAGTTTCGTTTTTGTAGTTCCCGGATTGATCTTTTGTGTCGTTTGATTGATTAGCATAATCCAAAGATGGATCAATAGCGGTGTAATCTAAATTAGATTGAAACTGGTTGATATTATAATTAGAACGGTATCCGTGCGTTAATGAGAAGCGTTTAAAATTCTTTTTAAACCAGGCGAACTTCATAAAACCGGTGTATTTTAAATCCCAATTAGGAATTGGTGTATTTCTAAAGGCACCTAATTTTACTTTACCGGCATCGTTACCGGAATATGCGGCTACAAATGCCGGTAATAAAACAGCCTGACTATTTTTCCCATAACCTTTAGGATAACCATCGGCGTCTACATCCGTGATATCTGCTCCATTTTGCTGTGCCAATCTTCGGGCGATCACAAGTCTATTATCTCTAAAATCATTAAAAGCATCCGATGTGGTTTCATCACTTTTAGAAAATGCCGTTTTAATCAGAATCGTTGAAATATTAAAATTACCAAATGTGTTTGGTGTCAGTGGTGTATAAACCCCTGCATCTACTCTAAAGTTCTCCGAATAATTATCTAAATAAAGTCTATTGGCCACAATGTCTATTTTTAGATCTTTAACCGGTTCTAAATTCATAGATAACTGCAAATCTTCAGTATGTGTTTGTGTATATTGTTGGTTAAATTCCGGAAATGCCGTTAGCCACCCTTTGCGGGCCGCCAAGTATCTTATATCACTTTGACTCCCAAAGGTGTAGCCAAATGTCGGTTTTAAAGTTCCCACCAAACCGGGTGTTTGTAAATATCCGGGTAAAAAGGTACCGTTATTCTCGGTATAGGTTGCCTGAATTCGTTTGATACTTGTTAAAATATCGACCCCCACATTTAATAATTTGGTTACCGATGCATTTTTACTTTTAGGAGGCTTCGCGTTCTTTTTCTGATTTGCTCCCGGAGGTGTTCCTTTAGGACTACTACTTCTTGTGCGTACTCTCCGTATTGGTTTTTTCACCAATCCGATATACTTATAGAACTTTTTCATATCTAAAGTTCCATTAATATTATGGGTATTCGCGTTTTGGATATTGTTTCCCAAGTCGTAAGTTTGACCATCCAATTCTAAATCACCAAATAAATCAGAACCCTTCTGCCATTGAAACTGCCCTGTATATTGATAGGTAGCATCAATAAAACTAAAAGTTGGTATTTTATTAATTGGTAACTGGTAGGTAATCCCTAAATCCTGAGATTGTCTGTTAGGATCTCCAAAATCTAAAAAGCCGTCCCAAATATCTAAGGTCGGGTCTTGTTCCCCGTTTATAATATTATCTTTAAAATAATTTCGTACGATATTATTATTTGCTGCCGTAAAGTTTAAACTTAAGGATTGGGTTAAATTATAGTTGATCGTGTATTGAAAATCGAAAGTGTAATTTCGTCTAAACAATTCTTCGATACCAATATTTCCCCCTCCAAGGTCGACATCTCTAAATTTTTGCCTGTTAAATTGTCGATTAAAATCTGTATTCAGTGTAAAGCTGGCTGGCAACAAATTAAAATTAAAGTCTTTTAATATTTTCCAATATCTGCCGGTGAATAGTGAATCGTTCTTTTTAAAAGGTTCAATAGTTATAGGGTTAAAATTGAAGGCATAATTAACCCCGGCTCTTAAGGTCTTATTGACTGAGTTTTCAATCTCAAAATCCCTATGCTCAACTTTATTAAAAGAATAGTTAAAGGTTAAGTTCTCAACATCGTAAAAACGTGGTTTTGACTCGCCGGTTCTAATCTTTCTTACGCCAATAAAATTAATGCTTTTTCGCTTGGTATAATCTTCAGACTGCCGCCTAATAGTTTCTCTATCTTCACTGGAATTGGCAGCGTCTAATCTTGAATCTAATGTTAAGTCCTTATAAAACTGATCGTATTTAGGGGTGATCACCTCTTCGCTCTGCGCATAGTTAAATGGGAGTTGAATGCCCCATTTTTTAGGCAATAACTGACCAACATTCACATTCGTTACGACATCGTATTGTTTTACATCTTCTAAACTACGCTGACTTGGGCCTTGCTCTATACCCCCAAATCCTGAGGTACTTTGTCGTCCAGTAGCACTAATATTTGCAAAATCGGCAATATTAGTATCCATACTTACCACAGCAGCCCAACCACCTTCGTTATCCAGATCTGATAAACGCAATTCATTAAACCACACTTCCGCACATATGTCATTACTACTACTTCGGTTTTTCACTCCAACCATAAGCGTTCTGATATCACCATAATTTGGATTACCTTTTATAGCAACCCTGTGTTGCCCAACCACATAATCAGAAAACTGATCATTGGGGACAGGCACGGCTTCTCCATTTATAATATCATAAAATGTCGGGTCAATATTGGTTAATGTACCATCAGAAATACCTATGGATTTTATCTGCCCTAATACATCAATTGGTAAATTAATTTCGTTTTCAACAGGCCAAAGTCCTTCTCGTGTTGACGATGTAGAAACCTGTAATGGAATTTCTATTTGATAGTAGTTTTCTGTAAGGTCATTACCCATACGTATAAACCCAACCAGTTCATCGCTGGCGAGACCTCCGACTTCGTCTTCTTCGGCATGCATAAACATTCGCATGCGCTTATACTGGCGCATATCAATACTTATATTCTTAAAAACGCCTCTTGAGTCTTCAGATTCTAAATCACAGACATTAACCACCAACGACTGTTCATTTTGTTCAACAACCGTATTATTATTAAATAATTCCTCAGGGTCGATTCCCGGAGGTCTTTGATAACTTCCTTCATTTTCAATGGTACCAATAATCCCAACGGAAAATTCTGTCTGTGGATCATCCGGAGAGGGATCGTTCTTATCTAAGGCTTGAGTATAGCGTCTCCAATCACTTCTAACCAAATCCAGTGTCCCAAAACGAAAAACAGTCGGCTCTGTAAATTCTTTAAGATACATACGTGTAAACCTCACCGATCTTAAATCGCTAATACCCCCAATAGCTTTAACATGGCTACCTTGAACCGGTACCCTAAACAGGTACCAGGTTACATCTCTGGTATCTCCATTTGGCAAGGCCCTAGGTCTGCTTTTAAAATCTTTTAAAAACTCTTTTAAAGGATTGGTACTGGGAAGGTTCTCAAATTCAGCCTCTGTTATTGGTAAATTCTGTCTGGTAATATCCAGTTCATACTCAAAATAACTATCAATCGTATTCATGGTATTATCACGATTAATATCTTCTACATCGGGTTGCGTATTGGCTCCTCTATCGGTATCTGAAAAGGTATCCGGTGTATTCCCTTCAACACCATTATACTTTTTATAACGCTCAAAAATATCGCCTTCAGCATTTAAAAAATAGGTGTAATTATCGTTTGCAGGGTCATCTCCAAAATTTGCTCCGAAATTAGCAATCTCTTCAGCATCATCATATCCATCGTATCCCACATCCTGGTTAGTACGTTCGTCACCAGTCGTATCAAAGGCATAAATTAATGATTGGTTTTGTGGCACCACACTTCCCCAGGCTGTAACGGGTAACAAATCGATATTGCCATCTTTTGGTAATCCGTTTTCGTATAATTTACGGCCATCTCTAATAATATCTTCCGAAATATTTCCCAGGTTAAACACTAATTTCCCACCGGGGTTAGTTGGATTTTCCTGAAATGGGTCCTGTAACCAAAATTCGATATACTCGACATTGGCTTGTTCCAAATCGGTTGATGTTAACTGGCGGGTGATTCCTGCCCAGCTTTCAGCGGGATTATCAATAATTCCATCTGCCGACGATGCTTCAAAATTATAAGGGCCCCTTTCAGACGGATAATAAGCCAAATCCAATGTGTTTTGCACAGAGTTTTGCCCCTGTACCAAATCCCTGTCCGGAAAAAGTTCATCAATAAATACACGACTGGTATATAAGCTTGATAAGTCGTTATCTGACACATCACCGGGTCGTCGGCTACTATAAAATATAGGGTCAATAATATACCAGTTTAAAAGTGCCCTTTGATACCCGTTTTGGATACCATTTTCGTCCTCATTAGGATTAGAAACAACACCTAATTCTTTTGGCCTACTTGATAAAAACCAGGATTGTTGTGATTTTAAATCGATGGCGTTTTGTGACCCTTCAAAATCATCAACATAAGAAGTAGCCTCACCGTTAAGATTAGTGCCCTTAGGAGCTCCCGGAGCGAGATAAGCAAATTCTCCTCTAATAGATAAATTAGATGCCACATCGGTATCTATATTAGGAAGTTTGTTTGCCAGGCGGGTTAAAAACGGCACTTCCGTAGCATAGTTTCCGTTAAAACCAAAAATGGTATTGTTTATAGGCTCAGAGCCATAATTGGCCTTCTGTGTTATAGGGCGTTCGTTTAGGTTTAAAAGTGTCGTCCCTAAAACAAAATTCTCGTTAAACTTGTGTTCAACGTTTATTCCTGTAAAGCGTCTTGTTTGCTGACCAAAAGTGGCATTGTTTTCACTAGACACTTCAATAGGTGTATTGGATGCCTTTAGAGCCTCATCCAAAATTTCAACTCTGGCCGCTCCGTAATTAACCACATAATCTACACCTTCAAGCAAAACCCGTCCACCTGCAGTTACCTTTATAGATCCTCTGGCCGCGCCAAACGGAATAGGTATTCCTCCCACACCAGAAGATTTATAACGCCCTTTTATTTTAAACTTGTTTTTTTCAACCTCTTCTAAAGCGGCCGTTTTTGTACTTTTATATAATATGTCGTAAACATACTTGCTCTGGTTTTCGTTGTATGTTGAATTTACATTATAATCTTCGGAAGCGTTAAGTGAGAGCTTATTAAAAAGGAACTCTCCAAAAGGTTCTGCGCTGGGAAATATTATTTTACCACTTTGAGAAAGCACCGTAATACCCTCAACAAAATCGAAAAAACCATCACCATTTGTTTGTGGGTCATTATTAAAATTAAGTTTGTCTAAACTGAATACACGCAGTAGCGGTGTTTCTTGTAAAGGGTCTTCATTAGGTGCCGGTGGCGGAAATGCTGTGGTTCCTACCGGTGAAATAAAGTTTAGCGGTGAAGCTTCATTATAAAAGATATTCAACTTAAAATCATCTCGACTTAAATTATACGCCTCTGTATCATAAATGTTTTTCATCATCAAATCCCATACCGGTTGATTCACATTAGTGATACTACTTTTTAACATTTTTAAAATTAAATTGGAATTTACGACACTAGTCACCTGCCCGGTGCCATTGGTTGTAACATCGGTAGCATTAACCCCATCGTTAGCGAATTCTCCGACCTGATATACCTGGCCACCAAGAGTATACTGGAAAGCCACTGCCAAAATCTCATCATTGTTTAGGCGTTGGTTTAACGAAATATAGCCTAACTTCTCGTTAAACGTGTACTCTTGATTAGGAATTAACTTTCTTGCGTTTTCTAGTTTAGCATAATCAAAACCTTCATTAACATTAGGAACCAAAATACCCGATTCTACAGTGGCTACATCTCTAATCGCATCGTTAAGTTGAGACCCTGCTCCACCAATATTAGTCGGATCAAAATCATTATTTCCATTATCAGGTATGGCATTCGGTCCTACATTAACGAACCCACCGGGAGGTGTTTGTAAGCCTATAACGTCTCCTTCTCCCAAATCCTGAAGTGCTACAATATTTCTAACATTTTCTGTTCTGTTACTTCTGTTAGTTATCCAAACTTCAATTCTTGTAATTTGTAGTCCCTTATTATTTATAAAGGGATATATTTTTAAGGCCTCATCGTAGGTGTCTCTGAAATACTGTGATAAAAAGAAGTGTCTATTCTCATCGTAATCTCTAATAAACAATTCAAATTCTTCAAGCGTCCCTCCGCCTTGAGCGGTTACCGAGCTTGCCTGAGATTTTTGTTCAGAAAACACCGTAGTTACCGTTGTCTTTCCAAATTGTAACTGTGCCTTTACGCCGAATAGACTCTGGGCACCGGTAATTAAGGAGCTATTTAACGGCATGCTCACATTACCAATTTCTAACTTTTGAATGATGGAATCTTCACCACCTTCAACATTTGGATCGAATTCCAACTTAACAAGGTTTTGAAAATCAAACGAAGATTGCGTATCGTAATTCGCAGTTACCTGAAGTCGGGTTCCTACCTTTCCAAGCAAACTCAAGCTGATTCGTTGATCGAAGTCGAAAGTAAAATTACTCCTGTTTTTTGGAGAAAACGATGGATTATCTTGTTTTGAGAATAAGACACCTAAGTCCATCTCTACAGATCCTTGAGGCACGACTTCAATCGTATTACTTCCAAAAATAGTCTTAAACAAACCTGAATCTACATAAAACTCGGGAAGCAAGTTCTTTTGAGCATCCTTAGCACCATCCTTCTTACCATCGAAGGCATCAATTTTTTCTTTATAATAGGATTTTAAATTTTGCTTAGCAACCAGGGCATAGTATTCCTTAGGTGTTAAAATAACCGGATAATTAATATTAAAACTACCAATCTTTTCGGTGTAAATATATCTGTTGGTTATAGGCTCGTATGTATATTTAGATTCAATACTGTTCGGGTTTGGAATTTTAATGTTTCCCAAACTAAAACCTGTTTTAGTAGAATCTTGAGCAGGTTCTTGTGCCCACGATAAAGCTGAAAAGGAAAGAACAAGAACCAAAAGGAAACTTCGACAAACTTTGGTTGTTCTCAGTACAGATCGTTTAACCACCCCAAATTGATTCTCCCTCGTTTGATATGTACTAATTAATTTATAAAAATTAGGGTCAGTTTTATTCAAAATCTATTACAAATTTTTTAAAGCCTTTTTAATAATGGTTTCAACATCGGCATCAGGTTGAGCTATCATTATTTTATCCACAACACGTTCGGCTTGTTTTTTAGCAAAACCAAGCACTTCTAAAGCAGATAACGCTTCATCTTTACTAGTATTGTCCTTAGAAACGGAAACTTCGTCAATATCATAAATCTTTAAAACTTTATCTTTTAAATCTATAATAACACGCTGTGCCGTTTTTGCTCCTATACCCTTGATCGACTGAATTAAAGCCACATCTCCAGTAGCAATGCCTTCTCTTACTTGTACAGGTGTTAACGAGGATAGCATGGTACGTGCAATGCTGGCACCAATACCACTTACTGAAATCAATAATCTGAATATTTCACGTTCGGCTAATGAAGAAAAGCCATAAAGCGTATGAGAATCTTCTTTAACCTGAAGGTGTGTGTATAATTTTAAATTTTCCTGATTCGGAATCTGAGAATAGGTATGTAATGAAATATGCAATATATATCCCACTCCATTACAATCAATAACAACATTTGTTGGATTTTTTTCCGTAAGTTTTCCTTGAATATGTGTTATCATTTATGTCTATTAGTTGTCCAATCAAATGTAATAAAATTATTGACACTAAAGCTATTTAGAATTCGCCTTTTCTAACTCCCACTGCTCCTTTTGTTGAGCATCGATTACAGCAATTGCGCTCATGTTAACTATTTCGTCTACACTTGCTCCTAACTGAAGAATATGCACCGGCTTTTTCATACCCATCATAATAGGTCCAATTGAGTCCGCTTCGTGCAATTCTTTTAATAATTTATAAGTAATATTTGCTGAATCCAAATTAGGAAAAATAAGCGCATTTACTTTTTTACCCGCGAGTTTGGAAAATGGGAACTTTTCACGGAGCATCTCATCGTTTAAGGCAAAGTCTGTTTGCAATTCACCATCGACGTTCATCTTTGGATAATGGCGATGCAAATACGACACAGCTTCCCGAACCTTTGAGGCATTTCCATGATCTGAAGACCCAAAATTAGAATACGACACCATGGCCAAAACAGGCTCTAATCCAAACATTTTTATAACCTGAGAGGTCATTTGTGTAATTTTAGCCAAGTCTTTTGAGCTCGGGTCTATATTAATTGATGTATCGCTTAAAAACAAGGGACCTCTTTTAGTCATCATGAGGTTCGTTGTTGCCACTCGGGTAGCGCCTTTTGCCATTCCAATGAGTTCCAACATAGGCTTTACAACTGTTGGGTAATTTCGTGAATACCCGGAGATCAAAGCATCTGCATCACCTTCATTTACCATCATTGCCGCAAAATAATTACGCTCGCGCATTAATTTTTGTGCAGAATAATAGGTTATTCCTCGACGTTTACGCTGTTGCCAGTAGACTTTCGCATAGTTATCTTTGCGTTCGGTTTCTTCATCAGATTTCGGGTCGATTATCGGAACATCAGCATCAAATTCTATCTCGGCTTTAAGACGTTCAATATCATCTTTTCTTCCCAGTAATATAGGGCGTGCAATACCTTCATCGTATACGATCTGGGCTGCTTTTAAAACATCCAATTGATCGGCTTCAGCAAACACAACGCGCTTAGGATCTAGCTTCGCTCTGTTTAGCAATAGTCTTACCAGTTTATTATCTGAACCTAATCGTTCTAAGAGTTCGTCTTCATATTTTTCCCAATCTACAATCGGCTTTTTTGCAATACCGCTATCCATAGCAGCTTTGGCTACTGCCGGTGGTACTTCGGCAATTAACCGGGGATCGAACGGTTTCGGAATAATATATTCTTTCCCAAATGTTAATCGGGTTTCTCCATAAGCAATATTAACCTGTTCCGGTACGGGTTCTTTCGCCAATCTTGCCAAAGCCTTTACCGCAGCCATTTTCATAGCTTCATTAATTTTTGTAGCGCGTACATCCAGTGCTCCTCTAAATATAAACGGAAAACCCAGTACATTATTAACTTGATTAGGGTGATCGCTACGCCCGGTCGCCATAATAATATCTTTTCGTGTTGCTACCGCCAAATCGTATTTGATTTCCGGATCTGGATTAGCCATGGCAAACACAATAGGGTTTTTCGCCATCGATAATAACATTTCCGGGGATACAATATTAGCCATGGATAAACCAATAAATACATCAGCACCGTTCATGGCCTCATCCAGTGTATCTATCTTTCTATGTGTCGCGAATTCCGCTTTTTCCTTAGATAAATTTTCGCGATCGTCGCGAATAACACCTTTACTATCCAGCATGACCATATTCTCTCGTTTTGCCCCGAAAGCCTGGTATAAACGTGAACAAGAAATGGCCGCAGCTCCAGCACCGCTTATTACGATCTTTGTTTTTTCAATTTTTCTCTTGGTAAGCTCAATAGCATTGATTAGTGCTGCTGCAGAAATGATAGCAGTTCCGTGCTGATCGTCGTGCATTACCGGAATATCCAGCTCTTCCTTTAGACGTCTTTCAATTTCAAACGCTCCCGGTGCTTTAATATCTTCCAAATTGATACCTCCAAAGGTAGGTGCTATCTTTTTTACGGTTTCGATAAATTCATCTACATTTTCCGTATCAACCTCAATATCGAAAACATCAATATCCGCAAAGATCTTAAATAATAAGCCTTTACCTTCCATGACAGGTTTTGAAGCTTCCGGTCCAATATTCCCCAAACCAAGAACTGCGGTTCCATTAGAAATTACGGCCACTAAATTCCCTTTGGCGGTATATTTATAGGCGTTATCTTTGTTTTTTTCAATTTCCAAACAGGGTGCTGCAACTCCCGGAGAATAGGCTAAAGATAAATCTCTTTGGCTCGCATATTTTTTTGTGGGAACAACTTTTATTTTACCAGGTGTTGGTTTGGCATGATATATAAGGGCCTCTCTACGTTTACTTTCTTCGCTCATATGGATTCGTTTTTAGCGTTGTTCCCATTCTCACGAGAACAACCGTTTCAAAAAAACCTTAAGGATGTCTTAAGCTAATTTTTTAATTAACTAGCAAAGATAATAATCCTATTCACGAAAAGGCTATTCTTTTAAAAAATTGATATTTCTTTTTAATTATAAGAAGTCATCAAATTTAAAAGCATTAAAAAGTCATTATTTTATTTATTCCAGATTCCGTATAGTTTATAGTGAAGTTATGTGTTTGAAGGTTTGCTTTTAATTGTGCAAAATTATTATTATAAGACCAAGATATATCAATTTCACTTGCTGAAATATCATTAATTAATGGTGTTCCAGAAAAGGCTTTAGAAGTATTTCTTATTCGCATTATTTCAAGTTGGTTGATAACAATGTCTTTTTTAAGACCGTTTTCCACATCTTGAATTGTTAAGGTTGTACGATTAATTTCTTTGTGTCCGGCACTTCCACCTTTATCGGCTGCGTCGTAGTTATTTTTTCCTGCAAAAATATCTAAATACCATACTTGCGGAATACCAGGCATAAACATTTGAATGGCTCGAGCTAATAATAGTTTTTGTTTATCTTCCCCTAAAGCACTGAAGAAAGTTGCATTTACCTGATAATAGGAAATCTTCTTACCTGATGGGTCATAAAGATTCTTAACGCGACCACCACGTTCCATTATTTTATTCATGATGGCTTCAATCTCAGCATCCTTCAATAAACCTTTATTATAAAAACCATTGACAGCTTTACCTTTTAAGTCTAGCACAGGTATTCCGTCATGACAGCCTAACATGTTTACTGTTTTGTAGCCTTTACTTACAATTTCTTTAGCCCATGTAATGAGCGCTTTACTATTTCCATTTTCTATAGTGTGAATGGTTAATCCTGGCAAGAAAAAATCATAAATACAATATCCGGCTTTGGCGACCTCATCGTGTAAATGCAACCCGTATTCTGCATGAATTTCTGGTAAAAGTGTTAAATCGTTTTTTTTTGCAATTTGCTTAATGCGTTCTAAATAATCCCAAGTGCCAGGTGTATTAAAAAAGTTGGACTGCCCAATGTCTTTATGCAAGTATGCAAAGGCATCAAGCCGTAATATTTTGCAACCAAAATCGGTTAGTTTCTCCAGAGTTTCTTCATAAAAATCCCAAACCAATTCAGATTTAGCATTCACATCCATTTGTCCTAAATACGAACGATTTCGATTTATAACTTGCAAAATTTCATTTTTTAAATGATGGCAATCTTCAAATTCAATTGTGGTAAAATCTTTATTTTCTTGAATTGCTGAATTGACTTTATTACGGATCAATTCAGCTTTTTCTATAGTTAACCCCTCAACTTTAATTAAATCTTCAATACGTATTTTATTATATGTAATTTGCTGATAAAACGTATTCCAATATGGTTTTTCTGTCCCATCTGGAAAAAGAACTTTCAAGATTGGCAATCCAGATTTTCTCATAAATAACTTATTAAGAAATTCATCTTTTGGTATGGCAACACCATCATCTCCCATGTTACCATGTCCTTCCCAAAAGCTGTTCCAATTGATAAAAAAGTCTTTGTATTTTGACTGGTCTCCGTGTTTTAATAAATCTTTAAATTGAGGCGATGCTACCGATAAATGATTTAAAACGATATCAAATTTCAACTGAATGTTTAGGTTTTCTAGTTCTTTTAAATCTTCTTGAGAAACTAAATCTTCATTTAGGTTATAATCTATAATTGAAAACCCCCTGTCTAAATCGCTATTAAAGAATGTTGGTAACACATAAAACAATGAAAAAACATCTTTAAATTGAGGCATTTGCAACACCGTAATCATGTCATACAAATTTACTCCAATGCTATCGGGGTATGCATTTAACATTACCCCATTAGTAATACTAGAATCTTTTGACATTATATAAGCGTTATAAGAGTTCTGATAATATATTAATGTTATCTGGTAGTCTGCCAACATTTTGAAGCTTTAAAGCTGCTAATTGCAAGGCTACCTCTAAACATTTTTCAATAGGCTTTTCTTTGATGTATGCAAATAAAAATCCAGACCAAAATGCATCACCTGCTCCTGTAGCATCCTGTACCACATCTATTTTTATTGCGGGTAACTGAATAACTTTTTTTCCTTTTTGAGACAATTTAACGCCTTTACTCCCTAAAGTTAAACACACCGTATCTACACCTTCCGAATGGAAAAAATTAAATATCTCTTCATGAGGCAACTTTTGCTCAAAAAGCCTGAGCATATCATCTTCACTAATTTTAACCAAAGGATTAAATTTACAATATGCCTTTATAACGTCGAGTGCCTCTTCTTGACTATCCCATAACTTTTTAGCATAATTTACATCAATGCTTAATTTACATCCTAAATTAAATGCTTCCTTGGCTTTTTCTAAAATAGTGGATTGAGCAGGTTGTTTGCTTAATGCAAAACAGGTTGTATGGAAAATATTGGCTTTTAATAGTAACTCCTTAGAAATTTGATCCTCCGTAATAAAATAATCAGCCTCTCTAAAGGGAATAAAATCCGGTGTACCATCTGTTCTAGACACAAAAATAATACTTGTTGGTTTATTCTCAAGCTGTTTAATATAACTTGTAATGACCCCAACACCTTCTAATCTTTCAAAGATATAATCTCCAAAACCATCTTTCCCAACCGTAGCTATCATAACAGATTTTAATCCTAATCTCGCAGAATTCATCGCTACATTGGCAGGGGAACCTCCTAAGTATCTATGATAATCTCTTGTATTGTTGATAAGTACTTCTGTTTGATGTCCAATGAAATCAACTAGCACTTCTCCAACACAAAGAATGTCTATCTCTTTATTATTGTTTTTCAAAACTATTTTTCTTTTCTTAATAATAAATTAATGTCTACCACCAGTAGGAATGACTTCTCTTTCATCTTCATCAATAGATTTTGGTTGCTTAAGACGTAATGCCAATACGCCTGCTATGATGAAAAATACACCCCCAAATATTATGGCATTAACCGCACTATTATTCAACAGATTCTTTACAATAGGACCAAATGTTACCGTTTGAATTCCCATTGGAATAACAATCATCATATTCAATATGCCCATATAAACACCACGGCGTTCTTGAGGCACAATTTTTGACACCATAGAATAAGGGATGCCCATCATAGCTGCCCAGCCTATCCCAAATAAAATCATTGGTAAAATAACCAAAAGGGGATCTTGTATATACGGAATACTAAGCATAGCAATGCCTGTTAAAAATAGACTAAACACATATACTTTTTTGCCTCCGAATTTTACAGCTAATGGCACTAGTGCCAATGCAAAAACTATTGTTGAAACATTATATGTGGTATTCATTTTTGCCGCTTGACTTAAAGCTTGAGAAGCATCAAAATTCATACTCTCTCTAAACATAGGGGCAATAAATTGCCAATACACAAATAAGGCGTACCATTGAAAAAGATAAACTGCAGATAATTTCCACATAAATTTGGGCATATCTTTTATGGCGTCAACAATTTCTAAAAATGGTGTTTTTATTCTTTCTGAAAGCGGTAAGGCATTATGCTTTTTAATTTCGTTGAATTCTTCATCGGAAGGAGGGATTTCAGGAGTTTTTAGCACCGACCATAAAATGGTAGAAACCGATAAAATAGCACCAATAAAAAATGAATAATACAACCATTTAGGAATACCACTACTAGCCTCAACAGTTTCAGCTCCTCCAAACCAATCTTGAAAAATAAAAATAGATGCGTTGGCCAAAACAATACCTGCACCAACAAATAAACTTTGCATTTGATATCCAAAACTTAACTGCTTGTTAGGTAATTTGTCGCCCACAAAAGCACGATAAGGTTCCATAGCCATATTATTACCAACATCAAGAATCCACAACAACCCAACGGCAAACCAAAGTGCTGGACTAAAAGGAAATGCAAACAAACATAAACTACCTATTATGGCTCCAATTAAGAAAAATGGCTTTCGCCTTCCCCAACGTGGCGACCATGTTTTATCTGAAATAGCACCAATTATAGGCTGAACAATTAAACCCGTAACTGGACCTGCAAGATTTAATAAAGGTAAATCTTCATGATGTGCGCCCAAAAATGAAAATATAGGATTAACTGCTGTTTGCTGCAAACCAAAACTGAATTGAATTCCTAAAAACCCTACATTCATATTAAAAATTTGCCAAAAGGATAAGCTTGGTTTTTTAATTTTCATCTTATTTGGTTTTTTCTATTAAACTTTTTAGAAAGCCTTCAAAATCCGTAGCATTATTCATTTTTAACTTTCCTTTTAAATCTACTAATGGAAGCGATATTGCATCAAGAGGTATTCCAGCTTTTTGCAACTTTTCTACCATTTCATTTTGCTTTTCAAAATTTACATCAACATCATAATATATAAATTTTATCTGCTTTTCTTTTAAAAACTCTTTAGTGTCAATGCAATAATGACATGTATCACTCCCATACACTATTACATCATTTACTTTTAATTCCTTAACTACTTTTTTATCAGAATGTTTAGCTTGACTAAAAACTACTTGACTAAGAGTTATGGTAAATACTATGGATAAAATAAAACCTCTCATATTTTTAAAATTTTTGTTTTGAAGATAAAAAGAGTTGGAACTTAGCATAAAACTCCAACTCTTTTATTAACAAACTCAAATCAAACTAAACCTATTCTTAAAATTTGTACTGTAAAGATAATGTTGAAGAACGACCACTAATTGACCTTGCTCTTACTAATCGATTTGAACCAAAAGCACCATCTCCGTTACCTTCTACTTCTGTTATACCAACAGTATCAAAAAGGTTGTTCATACTTAATACTAATGAAAGTCCTTCTGTTAAACCAACTCTTCCAATTAAATTAAAGTAAGCATAAGCTGGCATTACTAAATCGTTATCATCTTGAGCATAAGATTTTGATGTTCCTAAAACACTTAAAGCAATTCCATGCTGACTGTTTTCACCAAAATTGTATGATGGCGATAGGTTATATACTAAATCCGCTTGTCTTCTTGGGGTGTTTCCTTTGTTGTCACCACCGTCAATTTCAGCTTTTGTCCAAGTAAAAGAACCATTAAAAGAGAAGTTTTTCCCAAATGCTAAAGCTGCTTCAGCCTCTAAACCTAGGGCTTTAAAAGGGTTACCAACAGATCTATTTAACTCATTACTTAATCCTTCATCAGTTTGACTCATAAATCCAGTTAAGTTAAGAACACCATTGTTAAGTCTTTTCTTGTAACCAACTTCTAGTTGAGACACTTCATCATATTGTACATCAGCTTTACCGTCTGTACCATAGTTATTTCTATCTGCTGCTCTTCCTGAAGCACCAGAACTATATCTTGCAAAAACAGCAGCTCCTTCGTTTAATTTATAATTTAACCCAGCAGAGTAAGACACAAAGTTATAATCGTCATTTACTATTTGTCCTGCACTACCAGCAATAACTGGTACCACTTGCTCTATACCTTCAATGGTTCCATTACCATCATAATCGTATGCATCTTGACTTGTAGGTCCATTTGCAATTGTACCGTTTACGTTAACATTTTCAAAACGAATACTACCATCGAAGTTTAATTTTTCAGTAATGTCAGCATCTATACCAACATAAGGTGAATTTACATTGTGTACTGTATTATATCTACGTTGGCAGCAATTACCCCAAACCGGCGTGCCATATGAGTATTGACCATTTCTTGAAAAGCCATCAAAATCCGCTAGTCTTGCTTGTCCGCCTCCTTTAACTTCTGAAATAAATGAGCTCCATTGCCATCCTATTTTAGTATTTTGTGTTGCAGTAAATAAACCAGCGGTTACACCAACATTATCACTTATTTTTTTAGAAATTTTCGTATCGCTAAAAAAGTTGCTTAAATCATCTACAGTAACATCAAACATGTGTATAATTTGAGCCAATCCGTTAGAAGGGTTAAAAGCTCCTCTATCTGCATCAGAATAAACCAATGTTCCCGTAGCATTTGAAGCATCTCTTGCTGTTGTTTCAATTTCAGCAACAGTTCCTACCGCAGCTGTAAATGGTGACACCCACTCTCCGCTATTGCTAGAGTAACGTGCTTTACCTGCAATTTTCCAATCATTACCTAAATTAAAAGAAAATGCAGCTCCTAAAGATTTAGATTTAGGGTTATTACCATTTCTAACATCGTTAACGTGTCTTCCTCCTCCATCAAAAGGATTTGTTCCTGCGCTTTGTTGTAAATAGGCAGAGTGTGGAGAATCGCTAGTTATATCAAACCCTGGTAGGTTAGAGAATGTTGGATTATCATTACTTCCTTCCAATAACATTGGCATTGGTAAATACATGACAGATCTGTCGTTTAATAGTTTTGCATAAACACGCACATAACCTGCATCAAACCTTTTAGTAATGTTAGCTTTAAATTGCCCACCTTTATTACCTTGATAACCTATTTCTCTTGGTCCCTCTCCAGTTCTCATAAAACCACCAATGTGGTATGATAGGCCATTTTCTAATGGTTGTCCATATTCAAAATCTAATCTGCTTGTTTGATAATCTAAACCAAAAGTTGTTGCTAAAGAACCTCCTTCTGTAGCTCCAGTTTTGCTAATCATGTTAATAATACCCGCTGGACCGTTTGATGTTTGTGTAGATGCTGAACCACCTCTAATGGCCTCAACTCTACTAATATTAGAATCTATTCTTAAAAAGTTATCGGCGTTTCCAAAAGACGTATCGCCAAATAAGTTTAATGGTAAACCATCTTCTTGAATTTGGAAATATCTAGATCCTCCAGAAGAAATTGGCACACCACGCACATTAAAGTTAGCGTTACCTTCACCTCCAGAAGATTCAGCACGTACACCAGGTATGTTTCTAAAAAGTTCACCAGCACTTCTTGGAGAAGCTTGCTCAATAAGTTTAACATCCATAGTAGAAACAGATACACTCGATTCTATTTTAGATTTAGGATTTACAACTCCAGTAACAATAATTTCATCTAAAGACTGTGCGTCTTCCGTCAACATAAAATCAACAGTAACATCAGCATCCTGTACTGAGACCCTTTGTGATGATTTTGCATAGCCTAAAAAAGTAGCAGATAATGTATAAGTGCCCTTTTCTATATTAGCAATAGTATAATTACCATCAAAATCTGTAACAGACCCTTTAGAAGTTCCATCTAAAATCACATTAACACCTGGTAAGGGTATTCCTGTTTGATCTTTAACATTTCCAGATATTGATGTTTGTGCTATGAGCGTACTTACAGATAGCAACATCATCAATAAAAAACCATTTTTTTTAATAGAATTCATTTGTCTAAATTTTTTAATTATTCGATATGTTATTTAGTTATTTTTTGATAAATCTATATTTCTAAACAGATTGAGTTTTATTTTTTTATAACGAAAACGTTTTCGATTTTAGCGAAAACGTTTTCGATTTTGATTTTTATCATTATATTTATACTTAAAATTGATTGTCCGTTTATGAAGCCAGTAACCTTAAAAGAAATTGCTGAACAATTAAACATTTCTATTACCACTGTTTCTAAAGCATTAAAGGACTATCCAGACGTAAGCAAAAAAACAAAAGGCTTGGTAAAAGAACTTGCTAAGACTTTAAACTATAGACCAAATACTTTTGCCGTTAATCTAAGAACTAAAGAGTCTAAAACGATCGGCTTGATAATCCCAGTAATTGTTCATCATTTTTTTTCAAACGTTATTAAAGGTATTGTTTCGCAAGCGGAAAAAAAAGGGTATCTGGTTATCATTCTTCAATCTAATGAATCCTATGAGCTAGAAAAAAAACAAATCGACTTATTGTTAAGTCAGCGTGTTGATGGGATATTAATTTCATTAGCCAATGGCACTGCAAATTTTAATCACTTAAATGAAGTTTTAGCTCAAGACAAGCCTTTAGTTATGTTCGATAAGATTGCCAAAATTGTAAAATGCTCAAAAGTTATCATTGATGACCGAAAAGCAGCCTACATAGCAACCCAGCATTTAATAGATATTGGCTGTAAACGAATTGCGCATTTTAGAGGTGCTCTTTTACCACAAAATTCTATAGATAGGTTTCTTGGTTATAAAAAGGCCCTATTAGATAACGATTTACCTTATGACCCCTCCTTAGTTTATATATGTGAATGTGGAGATATGAGTTTTGAAGAAGGCAAAAAAAATGCGCAGCTTTTATTGGAAGATCATAGTGATGTTGACGGTATTTTTATAAATACGGATTTAGTAGCCATTGGAGCCCTGACAGAATTTAACAACCAAGGCGTTAAAATTCCTGAAGACATTAGTATTGTTGGATTTAGTAATTGGTTTATGTCTTCAGTAATTTCCCCAACTTTGACTACTATTGATCAACCAGGTTACCTAATGGGTAAAACTGCTTTTAAACAACTTTATAAAGAAATAAAAGCTATTAAAAACAAGACACCTAAAGCACCAAAAATTATTACACTAGATACCGAACTAATAGAAAGAGAATCAACAAAACAACATCAAATCTAATCTCTTAAAAATTTGATATTTCTTTTTAATCCAGAAAACTTAGTGCGTTTTACGGCAGACTTTTGGAACACCTTACTAAAAGTTTCCTGAGTAATATCTTCCCAGTCCTTTTTAGTCATTGATAACAATTCCGGATGTGGATTAAAAAGCGGTTCACTATGTGGTTTTGAAAATTTATTCCAGGGGCAAACATCCTGGCACACATCGCAACCAAACATCCAATCGTCAAATTGTCCTTTAAACTCAGTTGGAATATTTTCTTTTAATTCGATGGTGAAATAAGAGATGCATTTACTACCATCTACCGCATAGGGTTCAACAATGGCTTGTGTCGGGCAGGCATCAATGCAAGCGGTGCAAGTGCCGCAGTGATCTGTTACCGGCGTATCGTATTCTAGTTCTAAGTCGATGATCAATTCGGCAATAAAATAGAATGATCCTACTTGCTGGGTAAGTAAATTGCTGTGCTTTCCTATCCAGCCCAATCCACTTTTAGCGGCCCAGGCTTTATCTAAAACGGGAGCTGAATCTACAAATGCCCGACCATGTACTTCGCCTATTTCCTCCTGAATCGTATGTAAAAGCGATTTCAGTTTGTCTTTAATCACAAAGTGGTAGTCGGTTCCATACGCATATTTGCTAAGCTTTGGAGCTGTTTTATCCTGTTGCGTTTCTGAAGGATAATAATTAAGTATTAAGGAAATGACGCTTTTAGAATCCTCTACCAGTTTGGTTGGGTCTAACCGCTTATCAAAATGATTTTCCATATAACGCATTTCTCCATGCATATTTCGGTTTAACCAGTTTTCTAAACGTGGTGCCTCCTCTTCTAAAAACTGCGCTTTGCTAATACCGCATGATAAAAACCCAAGACGTTTGGCTTCAGTTTTTATAAGGTTGGTATGTTTTTCTCTAGAATTCATCCTTTTTATAGGGCTTTGACTTTAACCCGTCCAGCATTTAAGCGGATTTACCTTTATTATGCATTTGAATAAAAATATGCTGTCACGTTGAGCGCTCCCGTAAACTAAACTTTATATTAACATCAACAGGTTTTAGTGTAATTAATGGATTTACTTTTATAGGTTTATCATCTGTAGTAATATGAAATTTTTTTAATATTGCATTGACCGTCAAAATCATTTCATACATCGCAAAATTATTGCCAATACACAATCGCGGACCCGCTCCAAAAGGCATATAATATGGCATTATGTCTTTTCTGTTTTCTTCAAAAAACCGAGACGGATTGAATAATTCCGGATGATCCCAATAGCTGCTATTTCTATGTAATTCATAAATAGAAGTGCCTATAATGGTTCCTTTTTTAAACACATAATCATTAATGGAATCATCTTCAATATTTACCCTGTCTGTGATCCATGCGGGAGGATATAAGCGTAAACTTTCTTCAATACAACATTTTGTATAATCAAGCTGAGAAAGCTCTTGTAGTGGTGACAAATTTTTATCATTAGCTTTAACAACCTCTGTTTCCACCTGTTTTAATATGTTTTTATTTTGAGCCAATAATTTTAAGGTAAACGTTAAGGCGTTGGCGGTCGTTTCATGTCCCGCTACAAATAAAATTAAAATCTCATCTATTAGCTGATTGTTGCTCATGTGTGTTCCATCTTCATACTTAGCCGACAACAACATATCTAAAAGGTCGTCGTGTTCTTCCTCAGACCGCCGTCTTTGCTCAATAATCGCATTAATGATACTGCGGCTCTCTTTGACCAGTTTCATATGATATTTTATCTCGCCTGTTAGCGTATACCATAATTTCTTGTATGGCATCCTTAACTCCTTCACAATGAATAGTTGAAGTTTTTCAATAATAAATTGTAATCGTTTTAAAGTGTCTTTTTCTGCTGAAAAATTAAACAAAGACTTTGCAACGACCTCAAAGGCTAATTCATTCATTATGGGATATAATTCGACAAATCCTTCGGAATTAATTTTATTCACTTGTTCAATAACAGCCTTATTAATAATTGCAACAAGATTTTGAATCTTCTCTTTATGAAATGCCGGTTGAATTAAGCGGCGTTGTTTTAGCCAATATTCTCCGCTCGAAGTCAATAATCCGTAACCCACATACTTTGACAAATAGGTGGTTTGAATCTTTGATTTATGATAAACCTTATGATTCTTTTGAAGCATATGCTTTGTAAGCACGGCATCACGTGTTAAAACAATATGTCCATAAAATGGAGATTTGATGGCGAAAGTATCACCTACCTCGTTAAACCATTTTTTATGAAAGGGGATGGGATTTTTAGCAATGGTGGACGACTTTATTAGAAATTTATAAAACGGAACTTTATCGGGGTATTTATACTTCATTCTTCAATCAAAATAACCCGCCTTGAATATTTCCTTTTATCTTTCCTAAATGCTTATAGGCTAATTCTGTAACTTCCCTCCCTCGTGGGGTTCTCATTATAAACCCTTGTTGTATTAAAAAAGGTTCGTAAACTTCTTCGATGGTTTCCGGACTTTCACTTACTGCTGTTGCAATGGTAGAAATACCTACAGGGCCTCCTTTAAATTTTTCAATTATGGTTGATAGTATCTTATTATCCATTTCATCTAATCCATGTGCATCTACATTTAAGGCTTCCAAGGCAAACTTCGAAATTTTAATATCTATAGTTCCATCTCCTTTTATTTGAGCAAAATCACGTACTCGTCGTAATAATGCATTTGCTATTCTAGGCGTACCTCTGCTTCGACCAGCGATTTCTATAGCGGCTTCCATAGAAATTGGCACGTCCAAGATGGTCGCACTTCGTTGCACAATGGTGGTTAACAAATCGGTCTTATAATATTGTAATCGACTTTGAATTCCAAAACGAGCCCTCATGGGTGAGGTCAGTAAACCGGAACGCGTTGTAGCGCCAACCAGAGTAAATGGATTTAAATTGATTTGAACGGTACGCGCATTGGGACCGGACTCAATCATGATATCAATCTTATAATCTTCCATGGCTGAATACAGATACTCTTCAACAATAGGACTCAATCGATGGATCTCATCTATAAACAGCACATCACGTTCTTCTAAATTGGTAAGCAATCCTGCCAAATCTCCAGGTTTATCTAAAACCGGGCCTGACGTTACCTTGATCCCAACACTCAACTCATTCGCTAAAATATGTGCTAAGGTCGTTTTTCCTAATCCCGGAGGGCCATGGAACAAGGTATGGTCTAATGCTTCATCACGACCATTTGCCGCTTGTACAAAAATTTGAAGGTTTTCCAGAACTTGATCTTGGCCCGTAAAGTCATCAAAGGCCAAAGGTCTTAACTTTTTTTCGACATCTAATTCTTCAGGTGAAAAATTTTCGCTGGAGGGGTCTAGGTTTTCGTTCATACTTCATTAAAACTTAAGTTTTACGAAGATAGGAAATTTTAAGAATGAGGTCTCTTAAAATAGAAAACCCTTTCTAAAAATTTGAAAGGGTTATTAAGAAATTAAAGTATTATCCTATTTAGGATTTTATCAAAAAGCCCTTCGATCCCGATAGTTATCGGAAGGAAAGGCTTCATCAATTATTTGGCTAAAACTTGGTTGGTATTAAATAATTGACTAGTTCAAAATTGTAAATTCACAGCGTCTGTTAATATCGTATTCTTCATCATCGCAAATCCCTTCTTTAACACATTCGTTCAGAGGTTGCATTTCGCCATAACCAATACTTCTTAATCGATCTCTGTTTATGCCCTGACTAACTAAATATTCTAATGTGGAGGCTGCTCTACGTTTTGATAGGTCCAGATTATATTGGTCCGGGCCTCGTGCGTCTGTATGTGCCGATACTTCTACTTCCATGGATGGATACTTCTTCATTAAATCTACCAATACTTTTAAAGTTACAGCAGCATCTTCTCGAATATCGGATTTATCGAAATCAAAATAAATCTTATCCAATGCTACTTGTACATCACCTTTTTCATTTTCTTTAACACGCTCTTCAGCATCGGCAAAAGATTCTAAGGACAGATAAATATTGTGCTGTACCTTGCCTTTACTATCAGTGGAAAACTCGACATCTTGAGGAATGTAAGCTTTACGTGTTCCTCTGACCTTATATTTTTTATTGGGTTCTATTTTGAATAAATAGTAGGCATCATCACCAACTAAAGTGTCCTGAATAACACGATCGGATTCATCAAACAAGGTGACTAGAGCACCGATGAGCAGTTCATCACTATTTTTATCTTGTACAATTCCTTCAACCTGATACTTGGTTAACATATTTTCTTCTCTGAAAAAACCGTATAACCTGTCGTAACCGGACTTGTTTGAAGACACAAACCCTCGGTTATCCTTTTCCCGAACCACATAAGCAAAATCGTCCAAACTACTATTTATTGAACTTCCTAAATTTACAGGAGTATCAAAATTGTCGTTTACCATGTTGCTTCTAAAAACATCCAATCCGCCATAACCTTGATGCCCAATAGATGAAAAATAAAGCACGTTATAATGACTTATAAACGGAAATTGCTCCCTGTGCTTTGTATTAATTGTGGGGCCTAAATTTTCAGGTTCACCATAGGTTCCATCATCATTAATAGTAACTCTGAAAATATCAAAACTACCTAGAGTGCCCGGCATATCTGAAGCAAAATAAAGCGTTCTTTCATCTTTACTGAGCGCCGGGTGTTCTGTACTATAGGCATTCGATGTAAATGGCAGGGCCGTTACATTCGTCCAGCTACCGTTTGCAAATTCAGCTTTATAGATTTTAATATGGGCAATTCTTTGCTCGTCTGTCTTTTTACGTGTTGAATTGGTTCTATTAAAATACATGGTTTTACCATCTTTGGTAAACACCGCGTTACTTTCGTGAGAATTGGTATTTATGGCCTCTGAAAAAGGTGTGATATCTTCCAGCGTGTTGTTTGCAAACGTCGCACTGTACAAATCCAAGTAAGGTAAATTATTCCATGAATACGATGGGTTTTCAGTATTTCTTGCCGAGGCAAAAGCGACTTTGTTGTCACCATAAAAGGACAACCCAAAATCGCTACTGGAGTTTTGATTTTCTATTTGCGATAGTTTAAATACATGCGGTGTGGTTTTTTCTAAACCTTCAATAAATGCATTGGTATTTATACTCTGATTGTAATATCGGCTTAAATGCTTATCGGCTTCTTTATAATTCTTAATTCCTTTTAAAGCTTGAGCATATCTAAAATGATATTCAATATCTATAGAATCACCATATTCAACAAACAATTCTCTATATGTTTTTATAGCTTTTTGAAGGCTGGTATTAAAGTAATAACTATCGGCTAAATTTTGAAGCACTTCCTGTGTTCGATTTTTAGTTTCATAAATTTCTGCCGCTTCAGTATAAGCTCTTATTTCGAAAAGCTTGTTTACGCGTTTTAAATTTCCCTTTTGAGCTAATGCTATTCCACTAACTAATAAAAGGCTTGCAAGTATGTATATGTGTTTTTTCATCCGTTGATTTTTATTGTTTTTCAATGGTCAGATGCGACCTTGATGATTAAAAGAATCATTTCTTTTTGAGTTAATAATTATTTTAATCATGTCGGTTTCATGGTTCCTGTTATTAAAGTTTAGAAGAATCTTGGTGAACGATCATATCCATTTTTAAATCCGAATAAATCCACATCGAACAAAATGAATATCTCATGTGATCCCGAATTGAAGTTTCCCAAATTTGTGGTTGTATAATCGTAGGCGTATCCTATTCTTAATTCCGGTGTTACCCTAAAATTAACCAATGCACTAACAGCATCTCCCAGGCGATAGCCCAGACCGGCTTCCAGTTTTTCGTTAATAAGTACATTACCTGTAATGTCCATGGCCATTGGTGCTCCCCTTACGGCTTTTGCCATAAAAGCAGGTTTAAACTTTAGGTTTTCATTGATATCAAAAACATAACCACCGGTTAAAAAGAAATGAATATCCTGAACGCCTGTGGCGGCAATACCATTCTCGGATTCAATATGTTTTGATGTTAGCATATTTGGAGCTGATAAACCCAGATAATAATCATCCGTAAAAAAGAAAGCTCCAATACCTAAATTTGGAAACGCTTTACTAATGTTTTCATTAAACGCCACATCGGTATTAACGCCTCCGGATTGTAAAATAAATCCATCAAAATTGGTATCGAAAAATGTAAATCCTGCCTTCAATCCTAAAGACAGCTTACTTTCCAAGCCAACAGGTAACACATAAGCAAAATCTGCAAATATGTTATTCTCATTTACGACATCTCCAATATTATCGTTGGTAAAGGACATGCCTAATTCAATTTTTTGATTTATCGGGGTATGTGCAAAAAAGCTTCCCGTTTTCGGTGCACCTTCTAAACCTACCCACTGTGTTCTGTATAAACCTCCTAAATTTAATATGCCTTCCTCTGCGGTTGCATATGCGGGATTAATCACACTCATATTATACATGTATTGAGTGAACTGAGGGTCCTGTTGTCCATAGCTTTGCAATGACACTAAAGTGATACTTAGCAAAGCAATTATGTTATGATATATATTTAAATTCTTCATTGTTCTTAAATTTTGCTTTATCTAAATTATCTGCTTAAGTATATACGTCCTTGCTCAGGCTTGTTAGTACCATCATTAAAGTTGAAGATGTAGAAGTATACACCCACCGGTAAATCGCCTTTTCCTAATGAACCTGACTGATTCGATTTTCCATCGAACCGTTGTGAGCTTGCATTTCCTTTATAGACCATTGTTCCATAACGGTTATAAATCTCCATGACAAAGTTTGGATATAATATGTCCAGATTATTGTAATCGTAAGTATCGTTAGTACCATCGCCATTTGGAGAGAATCCATCAGGTAATACGAGTTTACCACAAGCCGTAAGGTCCGGGGTAAATTCTAAACGCACACTACTTTCACACCCGGTGGTGGCATCAAACAATGCTGCAAAATAGGTGGTTTGATTGGTCAATATCGTTGTATCTGATATAGGCACTCCATTTGAGGCTGCATCATACCAGGTCACATTATTTAAGGTTGAACTATATTCTGAAATGTTCAAGGTCAGGTCATTAATTGTAGGATCATCATTAATACACAATTCCAAACTTGAATCAATAAATGTTGGTGTTGCAACATCATTAATAGTTACATTGACTTGAGTATTTCCCGATGATTCGCAACCTGAAGCATTTGTTTGCGTTCCGTAATAATCTTCACCATGAATTAAAGGATCAGTAGGATTTGCAACAATGGTTAATGCGGCATCAGTATACCAAATTAAAGTTCCCGTAGAGGATATGTTTCCATCTAAATCTGCAACGGTTGGATTATCTACCAAACAAAATTCAGGGTTTGGGCTAATTGCCACGGGTGCTGGTGTATCTGCTATGGTAACAATTACATCGGCTGTAGCATCTGTTAAACAAGGTGATGTTGCTGCGACGGTATAAGTATAAGTTCCTGCCGTATCGACAGTAGGGTCGAACTCTCCGGTACCACTGGTTAAAGCCGGTGACCAGGTTCCTCCTGTATGAGCCCCACCTAAAAGTGGGAATAGATCGGTTAGACCATCAATAACACAAATCGTTACTGAAGTATCTGTGCCTGCAATAGGTGCCTGGGTTACGGTTACAACCACATCACTTGTTGTTGTTCCGCAGCCATTAGTTAATGCATAGGTATATGTTCCATCCGCGTCAACCAACGGATCGAAAACCCCAGTACCGCTAGTCATTGCCGGTGACCAGGTTCCTCCTGTATCAGCACCTCCTAAAAGGGTAAACAGATCGGTCGTTCCATTGTTACTACAAATGTCTAAAGTATTATCTGTTCCGGCATTTAACGGTCCATCAATAGTTACTGTAATTATGGTACTTGAATCAACACAAGGTGCTGACGCTGCAACATCATATGTAAATTGATAGGTTCCTGGAATTACAGCTGTCGCATCAAAAATATTTCCAGTCAGCGCTCCCGTGCCATCTGTATCCTGCCACACACCTCCTGCATCTTCTGAGCCATCTAAACCCATAAATAAATCGATATTATTGTTATTGTTGCAGTCTACTATAGGTGTACTGTTCGGGTTTCCAGAATTTGGTGATTGATGAATCGTCGCTGTTACTAATGTTCTTACTGAAGATTCACAGCCTGTTGTCGCATCCGTTTGTGAAGCATAGTACGTTTCTCCATCAACCAAGTCCACAGTTCCTGTCAAAACCGTACCTCCTGTTAACTCGTCATACCATTGTATGGTCGTTCCTGTTGCTGATAAATCCACTACAGTCGCACTATCACAAAATTCCTGCGATGCCGCAGCTGTTGGAGCAGGTGTATCGTTGATTATAATACTAACGGTAACCAGAACATCGTCACAAGTACCGATAGCATCCACATCAAATGTGAAATCGTAGATTCCTGTTGATAAGCCATCAATCGTAACCAGGTTTCCACTTAGCGCTCCCGTGGAATCGTCATCTAACCAGGTTCCCGTTTGATCCTCACCTTCGAGCAAATCAAACAAATTATAGGTTTGCGCTGCTGTTATATCTGCAATACAAAAAGTCGCTGCTGTATTTACTGTCCCCGACTCCGGAGCATCTTCTACGGTTATTGTAACTGTTGTACTATTGATACATCCGTTTGCAGCTGTAATGCTATAGGTGAAATCGTAAAGCCCAATGGTAAGCCCTGTTAGATTTACATCACTTCCCGATAATGCGCCTGTGGCATCATCATCCGTCCAGGTACCTCCTGCTTCTTCGCC
>CANLXL010000007.1 GCA_947495125.1 uncultured Flaviramulus sp. | reverse complement strand
ACCCTTTTTTTTACCCTTTCTCTAAACTTAACTTTACTTCTTTATTTATCAATTACTTATAAGGATGAAAAGTAATAAAATATTTTAGACTAGTTTCCTTGAGGCGTATAATTCAATAAGAAAATGATAATCAAAATGCATGATTAAACCCATCTTGTCTTCGTTTTATAAAAAAAAGAATGTTGAAAATCTCAGTCCGTTTATTTTTATCGACCGGATTTCTACAAAAAGAAATTCCATACAACACCAAAACGCACTGTAAAGTCTCTATAAGGATTGTTCGGAGCTGCAAAATAATCATAACCGGTAAAGGCTGAATTAAAGTGCTCGGCTTTTAGAAAAATTCTAGTTTGTCGAATTTTTACGTTTAAGAAAAAATCTAAACGTGGATAACCTCCATATTCCTTTTCATTTTGCACATAAAATTCTGCTAATACCGGATCGTAGGCATTCATATTATATGTAGTAAAATAATTAAAGGTCACACCGGTTTGTAAGAACATCGCTTTTTTAAACAAATGACTGGAAAAATATAAGGTATTACGGGTTGTTAATTCCGGTACATTTAACACACTATTGTCATCTTGCACATTTTGATAGAGCACTGTATTGTTTAATGCAAACTTATGCCACCTTATTTCCTTTTCTAGTTTTACTCGCAGGTATGATATCGAATTATTATTTTGAAACGCTCTGATGGGAACAAAATCCCCTTCAGCTAGTCCTGTGGCATCCCTTTTAAAGTATACATGGTCGTTTATTGTCGTATAATCTACAGAAAGATTTACCAGCTTCTCAGATTTTAATTGAAATGCTAATTGCTGTGTCTCAATATTATTAAAACTATTTTGCCAATTATAATTGATATAGTCACTTTGATATAGTAAGGTATTATAATTAGGTGCCTTTGAACTATGGTTTACTGATGCCGTCGCCGAAATATCCTGATTTAAATTAAAGGTTGCATGAGCTTTTAAGAAATTACCATCGAAATCTCCTGAAATATTTAAACCCAGTTCACCTTGAAGTTCAAAGTTTTTAAATTGTTTCCGATATTTTCCTCCAGCCGAAAATATGTCACCTTTTAATCTATTTGTAATGGTACTACCATTGAGAACAACCAATTTATCGTACCCGTAATTATAATTATTACTACTTACATTCAATTGCAGATCCCCAATGATATCATTACTATAGTTTAAGTTAAATTGATTGTAGAAATTTTCTAATGTTGCTCTATCTTTTAAGCTTGAGCTTTTAAACGCGGCTCCAAAAAAACCGGTTGCCGCAGAAGACTGCACATATTCAAAGTATTTATCTTCAAAAGATATAATATGCCCAACGCTTAGTTTGTTTTTGGATAGTGAGTCTTTTTTACGCACGATTTTATACTGATGGTCTAAATAAAAACGTTTGCCTCTTAGAATGCTTTCAGCATTTTCAAAATTTACTTCTAATATGGATCGATCTAAAAACTCTTCATCTCCATTTTCAAAATTTTCCACACTAGAATCCTGAAGTCCTCCATTTTCCTGATTCATTAAATCTTGAGTGACCACATGTGCTTTGGCGGAATATCGCTTATTTTTTGTTGTAAAATTTGTCGTAAACCTAAAATTACCTGTACTCGTTAATAGGTGTTGATACTTACCCAGCGAGCGTAAGCCCTTATAAGCTATTGAAAAATTAAGTTGAGGCGAGGTGTTAACGGTGAAAAAAGAGTCTGCCAATTGCCCTTGCTCGAAGGCCGACTTATAAAATAACTCTGTTAGTGGTGTTGGAACACGGTAGTAATCAATATCTTCAATTTCCATATAATTGAAATGTCTGGCTCGCGCACCAAAACCAGGCATCAGGTGTTTGTTTTCGAAATTAAATGTTAGACTATTATAGGTTTGTCCTAAATTTGAAAATGGCATTAATCCAAAATTATCTTTTCTCAGATAGTTAAACTTGTATTCTTTTTTAATGGTAAGTGTGGTATCTAAATATGTTGTGTCATTTTTATGAGAAATGATCAGGTAGTCTACAATTTTAGCATCTTTATTCTTTAGATTCTTTATGCTTGAACTTTTTCTTTGCGCATCTGTAAGCGTATCTTGATCCCTAAACCTGTCTATGCTGTTTCGGGATGGTCTTGTTAGATCTTGTGCAAACGCACTATTAAATACTAATCCTAAAAGGAACGTAAAGACTAATTTGTTCATAACATAATTTTCAATGGCAAAAGTAATTATTTGAACGTTAAGAGTGGAAAAATATTTTAAATAAAGAAAGCCGGCAAAATTGCCGGCTTTCTTTATTTAAAATTACTTTTAGAAAATATTAGTTTCCTAGTGAAAAAGGCACATTTTCTCCCCCACCATAACCACCGTCGGATTCATGTACCACGGTACCGTCATTAAAAGTAAGTGTATAAGCACCAGCTCCATCTCCAAACTGGTCGAAAATAACAAAGGTATAGTCGCCATCAGACAAGCAGAAATCTTGAGAAATTCCACCGGCTAATCCTCCATAGGCACCAAAGGCACCAGGCGCACTTTCAGCAATAAAAGCTCCGGTACCGTCTTGAATTCTCCAGTAAATTTCTTCCGGCCAGTCATCAAACGTTATATCTAATGTTAGCGTCAGATTTGGTGTATTATCGAAACATACGGGAAAAACAGTCATTGTTAAAGCATCCCCGGTAAAAGCAACATTATTATCTGTACTAAAATCAAGCACCACTACACCACCACTTCCAACATTCGGTCCATCTATACTAACCGTAAAGGTACCTACATTTGAATTCGCAGGAATGGTAACTGTTGCAGGGGTTGAATATGCCGAAGCATCAAGGGTTGTCTGAGTGGCATCTACTCCTATATTAACAGTTCTTTCGGAAGTAGACGTAGTTGATGTATATATATTTACATCGATATCAGTCGTTATTGCAGCATCAACACCTCGATTAAAGTCTGCTTGAAACGATACATAATCAATCTGGGTAATCGTAAGTACTTCCTCATTTTTTTCACAACTCACTATTGCCATTAAAGAAAGAAACAGAACGAATAAGTTAATTTTTTTCATGATTTAATTTTTTAAGTATTTAATTGAATTAGTCTATTCCTAATATAATATTAATTTTACAAATCTTATATTAAGAAGATCAGTATATATGTGTCTTTCACTGAAAAAACAGATACATACCTGTAATTTTTTTCTTCTCAGCTTCCGTCTGAGACAAAGCTGAGAAGAAAAAATCTAAGAAAACACAGTATCTTAATATTTGCTTAATCGTTAGTAAACCCTTCATAATTAGGATTTAAGTCTATTTCGTCTTGTGGTATTTTTAAATAAAATAAATCACTATCTGCCGGTATGGTAAGAACTTCGGGGGTATTAATCCTGGAACTATGTGCACCATTCCTTATCAAAGGGAGTCTGTAGCGTTTTGCATCAAACCAATGGGGTCCAAATTCTCCATAAAATTCTTTTTTACGTTCTAGTAATATTTCATCTAATAAAGCCTGACCAGTATTACCGGATTTTACCGCATTGGGGTCTCTGTCTGATTGTAGTGCAAAGAGTAAGTCTTGTGCTTGTGTTGTATTGCCCATGTGGTATTGAGCCTCAGCATCAAATAATACCATTTCTGATTTTCTTATAATTGGTATATCAGAAGCGAATGTAAAGGCATATTTGGTAGAAATAAATTCTCTCCAAGGTTCTGTGGCAGAAACACCATATAAATCGGTAAACAAATTACGACTATCAGTTGCAGAAAATTCACTTACAAAATCGGTATCCCAGTAAGTAGCATTATAACTCAATGTTAGATGATCCATCATGGGAGCGGCATGTCCCCAGAAAAAGTTTGTTTCATCTGAACCATTTTGAAACATTGCCCAAATCCATTCCTGATCGCTCATATCGCTAAACCCAGCTCCCCAATTGGTAGATTGTACTGCTGCTGAAGCATCGCCTCCATAGGCCGCTCTAGCTAGACTAGACATTGTAGACCAATCATCTTGTGTAACCGACAATACTCTGGTTAATACGGCTTGGGCCACAGCCTTATTGATAAAACTCTTTCCTAATCTTGTGTCTGGTAAATCTGCAACAGCGCCAGTCAAATCTTGAATGACTTGATCGTATGCTACACTCATAGCTACCGGAGCATTTCCTCTAGCATTTTCTAAAGAAGTAGCTTCAGTATATATCGGTATTCTGGCTAAACTTCTATCATTATTATAATTTGGACAGAACTCTAACAATAATTCAAATAAATGAAATCCTCTAAAAAACTTTCCTTTAGCAATTAATTCTTTTTTGTCAGCGTCACTTAAAGTAGTGCTGTTTTCAACGCCAGTAATTAAGGTATTTGCGAAATTTATATTTTCGTAGTTGAAATCCCAGGTAAAATTGGTGCGTCTAAAACCAGGTTCTCTGTTTTCATGACCGTAGTCAAAACGATACCAAGACACCGCTTGAATAGCGTCATTTCCTTTAACTGCTCTTGCAAAATACATGGCATATAAACCACCAACATCAACCGTTCTATACTGACCTTTATAATTGGCTAATATACCATTGACAAAGTTTTGAACATTAGCCTTATTAGAAAATATAGTCACATCAGTAACACCTGAATTGTCTTGTGGTTCGTCAACAAACTCTTCACTACAGGAGTTTAAACTAACAAGAAGTATCATCATTGATATCACCCTTAGTGATAACTTCCAAGATTCTTTAATATTTATATTTATCATAACTTTTATTTTTAAAATTTAGCAAGCACACCGAAGGTGATTGTTCTTTGCAAAGGAGATCTGTTATTAGTTAATCCATTAAAAGCTTGCTCAGGATCTATACCTTTATGAGATTGCCAGGTCACTAAATTATCACCTTGCACGTACAATCTAAGCTGCTTTAAGTTTATTCTATCCAATACATCACCAGGTAAGTTATAACCAACTGTCAAAGCTTTTAAGCGTAAAAAGTCATTATTGAATAACCATCTCGTTGATCTAAAGGTAAAACTGTTTTGCCCTTGCGTTAAACGAGGGAAATCTGTAATATCACCTGGTTGAGACCATGCTTTAAAGTTATCAGGGTGAGCAGATCCACCAACCGCCGGGTTAATTAATCCTGTATAATCTGTATCATATACATAAGCACCCACGCTAAAATTGAATAAAGCATTAACGTCGAACTGTTTGAACCTAAAAAACGTATTGAATCCACCTTGTACATCTGGAAGTGATTCTTTTCCAGTTTGGTAACGTGTAGCATTATCATAATCATTTGTCACGTCTCTACCTGTAACCTCACCATTAGCATCAAGTACATCAATGTACCAAAGTCCGTCACCAGTAGCCGGATCTACACCCGCCCAATCTCTTACATAAAACTCAAATATTGATGTACCAGGAACCCATCGTTTAGAACCTTGTATTAATTCATCAGTAAAAGGGGTAATTTCCTTGATTTCATTTTTCAAAACAGACACATTACCTCCAACACTCCATGAAATATCTTCTTTGTTAATTATATTGGCATTTAAAGTAACTTCCCAACCTGAATTACTAATGGTACCCGCATTTGCTCTAAGAAATGGTACTCCCGAAGAAGGTGTATTAGTAATAGCTTGAATAAGGTCTTTACTTTCATTATCAAAATATTCAACAGATCCACTTAATGCTCCGTCGAAAAGCGTGAAATCTAAACCATAGTTTGTTGATTTCGTTGTTTCCCATTGTGTAGCTGGATCCGGTAAAGTTCCGGCCGGTAAGTTACTAGGTTGTCCCTCGACTGGGGAAATAGTTACATTCCCAAAGTTAGCACCTCCGAATAAGAAACTCGTCGGGAAGAAACCTCCCGGGATATTGATATTCCCTAATTCACCAACTGAAGCACGTACCTTTAAATTATTTACCCAATCAACATTCTCCATAAAACCTTCATTGGAAATTACCCATGAACCACCTACAGAGAAAAAATCACCTGTCCTAAACTCTTCTTCAAATTGAGATGTTTTATCCTGACGATAACTCCCTTCTATAAAATACTTTTTGCTAAAGTTGTAAGACAATCTTCCTAAAATACTCGTAATACGTCTTTCGGATCTAAAACCACCAAAACTTTCCGCAACGGTACCATTACCAAATTCTTCTTGTCCAGGTAAAAAACCGGTAGACGACGCTCTGAAAAAATCGTTAGCAGTTGTGTTAGACTCGTAAATGGCATCCACAGATACAGAATGGTTTCCAAATACATTAGAGTAGTTCAAAGCCTGTACAGCATTTAGTGTGGTAGTAATATTTCTACGTTTAGAAACCCTTCCTTGTACATTAGAAGCCGCTCCAATTATATCATCATCAAAGGAGTGACTGTCAAAGACATAGTTTTCATAATTGAGTGTAGATTTAAAAGTTAAGTTATCTAACAAAGAAACTTCAGCATATGCAGAACTCAATAAATTGGCACGTGTTCTCTTCTCAGTACCAAGCAGTAGTGAAGCTAAAATGTTTTCACCTGCTATTCCGGGTCTTGAATTGTTTATAGGTTGCCCAACTGGTCTTCCATTTCCATTTCCTAAGTCGTAAATCAACTCTCCATCGTTATCTCGAATTAAATTACCATTAGCGTCTCTTACATAAATAGGATAGACACTACTGTTGCTGTAAAGCCATAAAATAGCCTGTGTCGTACTGCCAGACGTTTGATCCGGATTATTACCAGTTGATCTTGAATAACTTAATGTTATACCGGTTTTTAACCAATCTTTAACTTGGGTATCAATTGCAGCTCTTGTTGCAACTCTCTCAAAATCTGATCTAATAACCGGTCCGTCTTCATTTAGATAATCAAATGAGAAGAAGTAGTTAGATTTTTCACCTCCACCAGAAACACTCAAAGTGTGGTTTATTCTTGGCACATCTTTCCTTAACACCTCATCTTCCCAACTTGTATTCCATAGAAGATTAGCACCACTAACTAGATTCCCATTAGTATCTATAGGTGTAGTAACGCCGTAAGGATTATAGCCTATAAAAGGTATCAACCCATTACTAGCATTAGCCGCGGCATCTGCGGGAGATAGTCCTGAACCATAAAGGTTGTCATTTCTTAATGACGTCCACATTAGTTTTAAATAATCTTCTGAATCTACCAAATCATGTACACCAACAGCAGGATTAGAAAAACCATATTGAGATCTTAGAGAAATTTCTGCTCCTGTATTTTTTTTACCTCTTTTAGTGGTGATAATAATTACCCCATTGGCAGCCCTTGAACCGTAGAGCGACGCAGCAGAAGCATCTTTTAATACAGACATTGATTCAATTTGATCCTGACTTATGGTATTTAGGTTTCCACTAAATGGAGCACCATCAATGATTATTAACGGCGCATTCGAACTTGCAAAATTACCGGTGTCAAAATTTCGGGTTCCTAGCTCATCATTAAAACTACCAAACCCTCTTATTCTAATATTAGGATTCTGACCAGGTTGACCACCAGCGGTAACAATGTTAACCCCTGCTACAGTACCCTGAAGTGCCCTTAATGGCGAAGTTACCTGTTGCGTTTCGATAACTCCAGCATCAATCACATCTACAGCACCAACAATGGCCTCTCTAGTTTGTGTACCGTAGGCTACAACCACTACCTCATCTAAGGCAGATATGTCTTCCTCCATAGTAATATTAATGGAGTTATTAGCTCCTACATTAGCAGTAACTTCTTTCATTCCTACAAAAGAAAATACCAACACCTCACCTGATGATGCTTTTATTGCATACCTTCCGTCAAAATCTGTTTGAGCTCCTCGTGAAGTTCCTTGAACAATTACATTCACTCCTGGTAATGGTAGTCCGTCAACAGACGATGTAACTTCTCCAGAAATAGTTTTCTCTTGTGCAAAAGAGAACTGGATTGAAAACACCATCAATAGTGTTAACAACCATGTTAACTTTAATTTCATATAATAATTATTTTAAATTAGTCAAAAGCAAAAATCATAATAATAAATCAGATAAACAAAAAAAAGACTTAAAAAAATGTTAAATGAAGGAATAATTAACATTTAACAAATGTAGAATTCACAAAAATGCATGTGAAATTTTTAAATACTTTTAATTTTTATAGGATTATTTATTTATTTAATAATTTTTAATCAAAATGCTTACAGATTTTATTATGCTTACATAATAAGTTAAAGTTTTAAATTTATAGCTTTGAAACTATTAATTTTATACATTATTAATGCTTTTAAAGTGTTTTTCCAATTATTCTCTGGAATGTGGAACAGATGAGGCTGGTCGTGGTTGCCTAGCCGGACCTGTAACGGCGGCGGCTGTCATACTTCCGCCGGATTTTAAGAATGTTCTATTAAATGACTCCAAACAACTCAGTGAAAAAAAAAGAGACTTATTAAAACCTATTATTGAAGCAGAAGCCCTAACCTTTGGTGTTGCTCATATATTTCAAGAGGACATTGATAAGATCAATATTCTCAATGCTTCCATACTTGCGATGCATAAATCTATTGAAAAACTGAATCCGACTTCTGAGTTTATCATTGTTGACGGTAACAGATTTAAACCTTATTATGATATACCCTATAAAACTATTATAAAAGGGGATAGTAAATATTTGAGTATTGCAGCAGCTTCGGTATTAGCAAAAACCTATAGAGACGATTATATGAATGCGATTCATGAAGAGTACCCCATGTATAACTGGAAACAAAACAAAGGGTATCCAACAAAAGAACATCGAGAAGCCATTAAAGTGTATGGTATTACTAAATATCACAGAAAATCATTCAGGCTATTACCGGAACAATTAAAATTGGAGTTCTAAATTCCTTTTCAGCAATTCTAAAAATATGTAGGTTTGTAAAAATTAATTCATTTTATGAGATTCCTCTTTTTTACAGTTCTGCTTGCAATCGTTTTTAGTTGCTCTAAACCTAAAACAGATCGCTCTGAACTTATTCACTTTGTTCCGGAAAATACTTCGATAATCGTTAAGACATCAAATATTGAAAGCTTAAAAAGCAGTATCCATAATAGTGACCTTATTCAAAAGTTTTCTCAAACCAATGCCTATAAAAGCATGGAAACACAACTAGAAAATCTTACATATATAAGACCTGTTGATGACCTTTTAATTTGTATATCAGAAAATGAATCGGATAGCTTAGGATATACTATCATTACAAAATATCACAAGGGATTGTTCATTACCGATTCGATTCCAGGCTATTCGGAAGAAACGGTTTCACACGACAAGTTAATTACAAAATCCACATTAAACGAAACAACATTTTTTAGTACCATTATAGATAGCACATTCTTTGCTTCCTCTTCAAAAGGTATTGTTGAAAATATGTTTAACGGTCAAAATAGGAACGCTGAACTAGAAAAGGCATACCGTACTATAGGCTCTGATAGAACCTTATCTTTAATTCTTAAAACGGATCCTTCACTTATTAAATCCATATTTATTGACGATGCTTTATCTTTAGATGATTTCACTAACTATATTGCTATCGATACCGACATTAATCAAAACGCCCTATTTATTAATGGTATTACTAAAGCTTCAGATTCAACTAAAAGCTTAATCAATATTTTTAAACATACGGTTCCCCAAGAAAACACAACACAGCACATAACACCATCAAATAGTGATGGTTTTATGAGTTTTACATTTGATGATTTCAAGAGTTTTGAATCTCATTTATATCGATTTAAAAAAGACAGCATACCTCAAACGAATGCGCTTTTTAATAATATTATTGAGGTAGGTGTTATTTATGAAGACCAAAACAGAGCCATTGTATTAAATTCTTTGGATGTTATTGCCACCAAAGATGCTCTGCTGAGTGAACAGAATCTTATTGCGACTTATCGCCAAATTGATATTTTTAATTTCAGCCAACTCAATCTGTTTGCAGATACTTTCTCTCCATTAATCTCTTTTAACAATGCCAGAAGCTATTGCATCATCGATAATTTTTTTGTGTTTGCGAATTCAATCGACATGCTTCAAAATATTATTGCTAACTATCAAAACAAAACCACATTGAGTGAGCGCCCTTATTTTAAGGATATTAAGGCGCAATTAAGTGATGAGTCTTCCATATTAATAGTTGCCAATCCAAATACTTTAAACTCTATTTTGAATAGAAACATTTCAGAAAATATAACTTTTAAATTAGATGATTATAAAGCATCCGCAGCTCAGTTTATTTATGATAATGATTTCGCTCATGTTAATGTTGTTGTTAAAAAAGGGAAACGCAGAACAACTCGAAATTCAATTTCTGAGGTGTTAAATATAAAACTAGATAAAGACCTATTAAATGCACCACAGTTTGTAATCAACCATATAACGCAACAAAAAGAAATTGTCGTTCAAGATATTAATAACAATCTATATTTAATTTCCAACGGCGGAAAAATTCTTTGGAAAAAGAAACTTAACGGTCCGGTACTGGGAAAGATAAAGCAGATAGACATTTATAAAAATGGCAGGCTTCAGCTCGTTTTTGCTACACCAAAAAGAGTTTATGTTCTGGATAGAAATGGTAAAGATGTAGCCCCATTTCCGAGAACGTTTAACGATGAGATTACGCAACCGTTATCTGTTTTCGATTATGACAAGAACAAAAACTATCGTCTTCTTGTAACCCAAGGCAGACATGTTCTCATGTATAATACCAAGGCTGAAATTGTTAATGGGTTTACATTTAAATCGGCCAATAGCATTATTAATAGTCAACCCAAACATTATAGAATAGGTCGTAAAGACTATATTGTTTTAAAAACTAAAAATAAACTTTATATTCTAGACAGAACGGGTAAGGACAGAGTTATTCCTAAAACATCAAACGCATATTCATCAGAGAACATTTACGTTTATCAAAATAAGTTTACGACTACCACGACCAATGGCCGCTTAATAAGTGTTGACACCAAAGGTAACACGGGGACTATAAATTTAAACCTAGGAGAAAAGCATCATATTGAAACGACTAGTAAAACCCTGGTAACACTTCATGAAAATAAGCTTGGTATAAAAAGTAAAACTGTAGAACTGGACTATGGCAACTATTCTGATCCCAGTATATTTTACTTAAACGATAAAATTTATATTTCGGTAACAGATTTGCAATCCCAGAAAGTGTATATGTATGATAGCCAGGGGAAATTACTTCCAAACTTCCCTGTATACGGGAACTCAGAGATCGCTCTTGATAATATTGACAAGGACAAAAACTTAGAGTTTATCACCAAGGGGGATTCAAACGCGTTAATACTTTATCAAATAAATTAGTTATGCATTTCACGATCCTGTTTTTTGTCGAAAAAAATGTCAATAAGTTTTATGCTTACTAATTTGCACGTATTAAACTAATCTTTATCTTTAAGGCAGCTATTAATCAATTATTTACAATGAAATTACGAAAAAATGCACATCGCATTCTTCTTTTTGGAGCTGCTTTGTTATTTTTAAGTTATAGTTCTCATTCTCAAACTAAAAGAATAAAACGACCAAAAAGTTCTGTTGGTATTTCCAGCGTTGATCAATTTGTTAGAGAATCATTCGATGTTTATGACAAGGTGTATAGATATGATGGCTACTATAAGACTGAAACTCCTCTTGATGATAGCGACATTGATATTCTAGAAGACGCGCTTGATGATTTACAGGGCTTAAGTGACAGCACACCAAATGTGCTTCGCGGTATTGATAAGGCAAATGCGTTAAAAAAAGCCAAAGCCACGTTACAAATTAACAAAGCAAAAAAAGCCTTAGCCTATAGTATTAAAACAGCCAAAGAATTACTTCTAGGGCAACGGGAGCGAGATAAAAAAGACGATACTGAAAGCACATCACCAAATGATAATTCTACTGGTGGTGACTCTGATACTTCTGACAAAAAAGCCGACACCAATAAAGAAGAAGACCTCAATATCTCGGACAATCTAGAGATCTATAGCAAATTTGATTTTGTTCCCGGAGATAAATTGCTCTTTTTTGATGATTTTTCTAATGATTTTATTGGTGATTTCCCAAGCAAGTGGAATACTAACGCTTCCGGCGAGGTGGTTAAAATTAAAGATAGTGGTAATTGGTTTGAATTAAAATCGGGTTATGGCGTATTTTTTATCCCGGACGTTAAAGATCTTCCTGAAGACTTTACCATAGAATTTGATTTACTCACTAAAGGCATAAGCAAACAAACCTCTTCTACCGCTAGATTTCATGTTATTCTAAGTGATAATAATAAATTTAATAATGGCTCCGAGCATTATGCGCAGGTTACCATCCCTGTTGGTCAGTATGGCGCGTTTTCACTTAGAGCCAAAAACTATTTTAACAGAAGGGTTGGAGATATAAATACAGATGTAAAAGCTGATGTTAGGAACGCTGTACTTAACAAGCCTCACGTTTCTATTTCTGTAACTAAAAACAGATACCGCTTATGGATAAATGAGAAGAAGTATATTGATATCCCACGATTCATTCAGGAATTGAATGTTCTAAAATATTTGAAATTTCACATTAATAATTTTAAAGATGGCGAAGAGCATTTGTATATAACCAATTTAAAAGTCGCTAAAGGCGGTGTGGATTTAAGGCGGAAATTATTGTCTGAAGGAAAAATATCAACCAACGGTATTTTGTTCGATTCTGGTTCAGCGAATATAAAACCTCAGTCGTATGGTATTATTCGTCAGATTTCTCAAGTTTTAGTACAAGATGAAAGTATTAAATTAAACATTATTGGCCATACGGATTCTGACGGAAGCGAGAACACCAATATAAAACTCTCTAAAGATAGGGCCGACGCAGTTAAAGAAGCCTTAATTAAGATTTATAAAATATCCGGAGACCGCCTTCAAAGTGATGGTAAAGGAGCAACCGTACCTGTTGGAGATAATTCTACGCCAGATGGCAAAGCCCAAAACAGACGCGTAGAATTTATAAAAATATAACGATAACCAAATCTGAAGTCCTCGAATCTTGAGCGTCAAAGTTTATTCTTTGGCGTTCTTTTTTTGTGCATATCTCATCTTAATTTAATACTATTGCAGTCTTAAAAAAGAAATCATGATTTCAAGAAAAAACGCCTCCATATCAAAATTTATTATTCACAAAGTTGGTAACAAATTTAACGATACCAAAAATGCATTCTCAGAAAAGATCGTTGATTTTGATGAAGCCAGTTACGACTTAATGCTTCCTTTTTTATTAAGACCATTTGGTAGCCAGGTACAAAGCTATCGTTTTAATCATCATGCTGATATTAGCTTAAATGAAATTAATAGCTATACCACACAATTATTTAATGATGATGAAGGCTTTATTGACATTTCCAAGCATATTGTTACGCATTTATTCGAACAATCTACCTCTGCGCAAATAAAAACCGGTGATGTTTTGATCGTTATGTTTGAAGGCATTGAGTTTAGAGACATGACTACTAATGCCATTGGAATTTTTAAAATTGAGAGTAAGGTTAACTTTTTTCAAACGTATTTAGAGAATAACAGTTACGATGTTTTGGTGCAAAAAGGTATTAGTTCGAAAAAAGTTGATAAGGGCTGTCTAATTTTAAACCAATCGGATACAGAAGGCAAAATTATTTTAAGCGTTGATAACAATAGCTATGATGCTCAATATTGGACCAATCAATTTTTAAATATAAAATATGCTGATGACTCTAATAATCATACACAGCAATACATAGAGCTGTGTAAAGAATTCTCAACTGAAGTGTTGAAAACCACCTACGGTGCACAAGAACAAAATACTTTTTTAGCTAAAACCATCGATTTCTTCAAGGAAAATGAAGTCTTAAATGTAGAACGTTTCAAAGAGGATATCTTTGAAGAAGAAAAACAAATACGCCAATTTGAAGACTACAAAAAGGACTATGAAGGTGAACAAAACATTGTTATTAGAAATCAGTTTGATGTGGTAGAATCTGTTGTTACCAAAGAAAAGCGAAAAATAAGAACGGATATTAAACTAGACACCAATATTCAAATAAAACTAGATATTGATGCCCCCGAAGCGTCTAGTGAATATCTGGAACGCGGATATGATGAAGAAAAGAAAATGCATTATTATAAAGTATTTTTTAATGCAGAAGGATAGCATATTTTCGTTTAACCCTTTTTAATGTACTTTTAATAGCAAAAAAAGATCATCATGGAACAATTAACACTAACTACACCGGCACTTTTATTTTCTGCCATATCCTTAATCATGTTGGCTTATACCAATCGATTTTTAGCTTATGCCTCTGTTATTAGAAGTTTACATGATAAATACCAACAGAATAAAGACAGCCTTTTAATTGCTCAAATTAAAAACATAAAGCAAAGGTTATACCTAACCAGGTCAATGCAAATTTTTGGAATCACAAGCTTATTGCTTTGTGTTTTAACAATGTTCTTAATTTATATAGAACAAAATATCATCGCTATATGGGTATTTGGGCTAGCACTTATTCTACTGATAATTTCATTAGCACTTTTAATCATTGAAATTCAAATTTCTGTGAAAGCGTTAGAGCATCATATTAGGGATATTGAAAATAACTAAATGCCTAAAGGTCTAAAAACTATAAAGCACTTATAATATCGTACTTTGTAATTATTCGATAATCACCCTCTCCCAACGACACCAACACTGCATTATTATCCTTATTAAATAATTTAGAGACCTCCTCTATAGGCGCATTCTTATTAACAATTGGAAAAGGTTTGTGCATCACCTCTTTTATTGGCAAATTAGACATATCCTTATTTTCAATATACTTCCTCAATAAATCTGCTTCATCGACTGCGCCAACAAACCCTCTTGAATCTTCAACCGGAATTTGAGAAATCTTATAGGCTTTCATCCGTTCAATAGCATGCGATACGAGCTCTTCAGTTTTAACCGTTACCAAAGATTTATGGTTATCTTTATTAACAAGATCTGCGGCTATCGTTATTTCATCCTCTATAAAGCCTCTATCACGCATCCATTCATCATTAAACATTTTACCGACATAACGACTTCCATGATCATGAAAAAGCACCACCACCACATCTTCTTTCTTAAAATGTTCTTTTAATTGTAACACGCCCTTTATCGCAGAACCTGCCGAATTTCCTAAAAACATCCCTTCTTCCTTCGCTAGTCTTTGTGTATAGATAGCAGCGTCTTTATCAGTTACCTTGGTAAAACCGTCAATAACACTAAAATCTACATTTTTGGGTAGAATATCCTCACCAATACCTTCGGTGATATAAGGATAAATTTCATTTTCGTCAAATATTCCGGTCTCGTGATATTTTTTAAATACCGACCCATAGGTATCAACTCCCCAAACTTTAATCTTTGGGTTTTGTTCTTTAAGATATTTTCCAACACCAGAAATCGTACCCCCTGTACCTACGCCGACGACAAAATGAGTTACTCGTCCATCGGTCTGCTTCCATATTTCCGGCCCGGTACTTTCATAATGGGCTTTTGCATTACTAGGGTTATCATATTGATTGACATACCAGGAATTAGGGGTCTCTTCAGCGAGCCGTTTAGATGTGGAATAATACGACCTTGGATCTTCTGGTTCTACATTCGTTGGGCAAACTACTACCTTACTGCCAACCGCTCGTAAAATATCCATTTTTTCCTTACTTTGCTTATCGCTAATAACACACACCATTTTGTACCCTTTAACGATAGCTGCTAATGCCAGTCCCATTCCGGTATTACCAGAAGTTCCTTCGATAATCGTCCCTCCCGGTTTTAATCTTCCATCTGCCTCAGCATCTTCAATCATTTTAAGTGCCATCCTGTCTTTAGTAGAATTTCCCGGATTAAAGGTTTCGTATTTAGACAATACCAGGCATGGTAAATCTGCCGTTAAAGTATTGAGTTTTACTAAGGGTGTATTTCCAATAGTTTCCAGAATGTTCTTTGCGTAATCCATAGTTTTTTTCTTATTTCGAAAATGGTAAAAACCTTTGTGTTGTGGTGTGTTGGTCAATCAAATCTTATAGCCTTAACCGGTGATATTTTTGTAATAATATAAGATGGTACTAAAAGCATTAATAAACAAAGTACCAATGTTCCTATATTTAAAGCCATAATATAACCAAAACTTATAAATACAGGCGCTTCGGTTACATAATAAACACTTGGATCTAATGGAAATAATTTTAAATATTTCTGCGCAAATAACAGCCCTAAACCTAAAAGATTCCCCCAAAATAATCCAAGAATAATCAGGTATGACGCATTGTATAAAAACAACTTACGGATACTCCAATTATTACTCCCCAGAGCCTTTAAAACACCTATCATTTGTGTACGCTCCAATATTAAAACCAGCAGAGCTGTAATCATATTTATACCTGCAACCAATATCATTATACCTATAATACCATAAATATTTTTATCGAATATTTTAATCCACTCAAACACGGTGTAAAACTTATTTTCTACTATTTGTGAATCCAATAGCGATGGCATTTCTCTATGAATTTCCTGACCTTTTATCTCAAGTTCGTAATAATCATCAATAAAGACTTCAAAATTCCCAACTTGATCATCTTCCCATTTATTAATGCGCTGTAAATGACGAATATTACCTATTAAATAAGTTTCATCAAATTCTTGAAACCCGGAATTATAAATACCTGTCACAATACATTTCACCATGCTTGGCACCTTGTACGGGTCGTCTTTTTTAAATAGCATTTGGAAACTATCACCAACTTTGAAACCCAATCGATTAGCCAAATATTGAGAAATCAAAATTTCTTCACTCCATTTTTTACTAAAATCCGGCAACCTGCCATCGATTAAAAAATCCTTAAAATAATCCCAGTTATAATCTAACCCAACTCCTTTTAAAACAGCACCCTCCCAAAGTGTTTCAGTACGAATAATACCATGCTTTGTAGCCACTGCTTGAACATGATTTATGCCATCAATAGTTTTAAATTCCGGATAAAAATCTTGATTCTTAGAGATAGGAAATAAACTTTCCTGAGAATTATTACTGTCGTAATTCGTAATCGTAACATGCCCATTAAAAGCCACTACTTTATCGCGAATCTTCTGCTGCAACCCAATTCCGGTTGCGATAGCAATCATCATAACCACAATTCCAATAGCAATAGCCGCGATACCAATTTTTATTATTGGTGCCGATACACTACTTTTATACGCTTTACTGCCAATAATGCGTTTAGCTATAAAAAACTCGTAATTCAATTTATATGATGTCGTTTAATGTTTTCAAAAATACAGTTTTATTATTTGTTTTAGTCATGATTTCTTGTGGTTCTAAAGTGAAAAACAAAAAGATTCCTGATGATGAGATTCTTTCCTTTGCTCAGAATGACACTACCGTTACTGTTGGCGCAAATCAGACTGAAATTTATTTGCCCTTGCTTAAAGGGAAGCGTGTTGGCGTTATTGCAAATCAGACTTCAGTTATTTTTAAGAATAACAATGAGCCGGTTGGTAAACAAACATCTCACAACAACAAATACACGCATCTCGTAGATTCTTTATTATCCTTAAATATTGGTGTTAAAAAAGTATTTTCTCCAGAACATGGTTTTCGAGGTAATGCCGATGCTGGTGAAGCTGTAAAAGACGGTATTGACACGAAAACGAACTTACCTCTTGTATCCCTTTATGGGAAAAACAGAAAACCATCGAAAGAACAGCTTAAAGATTTGGACATCCTTATTTTTGATATTCAGGACGTTGGTGCGCGATTCTACACCTATATTTCTTCCTTACACTATATTATGGAAGCTTGTGCCGAAGCTCAAATTCCACTGTTAATATTTGATAGACCAAACCCAAATGGCCATTATGTTGATGGTCCAACTTTAGAGATTAAAAACAAAAGCTTTTTAGGCATGCATCCTATTCCGCTAGTACACGGTATGACTATTGGTGAATATGCACATATGATTAATGGTGAGAAATGGCTAGCAAACGAACTAAAATGTGCTATTACTATTATTCCCATTAAAAATTATACACACGATACATTTTATAGTGTACCTATAAGACCTTCACCAAACTTACCAAATGATCAATCTATAAAACTATACCCCAGCTTAGGCCTTTTTGAAGGTACTAACGTTAATGCCGGTCGTGGTACCGAGTTTCAATTTCAACGCTATGGTGCACCATTTTTAGATCAAGAGGCTCTTAAATTTAGTTATACGCCTATAGCCAACTTTGGTGCTAAAAACCCTAAACACAAAAACGAAATCTGCTATGGTGAAGATTTGAAAGATGAAGATATTGGTGGTTTTATGACTCTGAAATGGATTATAAAAGCTTATAAAAATTCGACTGATAAATCTTTATTTTTTCTTACCAATGGTTTCACGAAACATGCCGGTACGGACCAGCTTCAAAAACAAATCGAAACAGGGTGGAGTGAGGAAGCTATTAAAGAAACATGGCAAGATGACTTGAATGCGTTTAAGAAAATCCGTGAAAAATATTTGATTTATGATTAATCATTTAGAATGGATAATAATTTATCCGGGTAATCTGTAATAATTCCATCCACGTTGAATCCGATAATTTGCTCTAAATCTTCTACGCTATTAACAGTCCAAGGAATAACCTGAAAATGTTCTGATTGTAAATCCCTTACAATTTTAGCATCTAATAGTATATAATAGGGGCTTATTATTTCGGGCGCGTAGCTCAAAGACCTTAACTTACTTCGGATATCTTCATTTCCAGCAATTAATAGCGCTACCTTCATCTTTGGCGATTGTAATTTTATCTCCTCTAAAATCCTTAAGTCAAAACTTTGCAAATTTGTTGCTTCAAAAGCTTCGTTTTTATTTATAACCTTTAAGACTAGGTCCACAAAACCTTTTGGGTTTGGTGTAAACACCTCATCGTACTCGGGTTTCGCTTTAAATTCAATATTAAACTTGATATTTGGATTCAGCATTTTAGAAACTCTTATTACTTCATCTAAAGCCGGTTTATAGGTTTTTATTTTGTATTGCTCTGTAAATTTTGGATGAAATTTGGAGCCACAATCAAACTGTTTAATCTCATCAAAAGTCATTTGATAAAGATTGTATTTTTTATCATCGATTTCAGGAATTTCCAAACCATTGGGGTCTAAACACTTCGTTCTGCTCATAAAAGGTTCATGTGAAACGACCACGATATTATCCTTAGAAACTGCCACATCTAACTCAATAGTATGCACACCTAACGCTATAGCTTTCTTAAAAGCATCTAAGGTATTTTCAGGCATTAAACCACGGCAGCCTCTATGCCCTTGAACATCTATAATTTTTGCTGAATTACAATTCATTAATAACAGTAATATTGTGAAAATAAAAACAGTTTTAGTCCTATTCTTCATCATTCCTTGATGTTGGTTTTCTATATTTCTGAAAAGGTTGCTTCAGTAAGTCTATAATATTACCGTTTTCTTTTTCATCGGAAAACACATCAACACCATAAATTATTTTTTCAGTATCTAATTCCATATAAGTTCCAAATAACCTATCCCAAACCGAAAAAATGTTTCCATAATTAGAGTCGGTATAGGGCATTTTATAATGATGATGCACCTTATGCATATCTGGCGACACCAACACATAGCTAATTAACTTATCTATCTTTTTAGGTAATCTTATATTAGAATGGCTAAACTGCGTTGCAACAATAGATAAAGATTGATACAACATAACGATACCTATAGGCGCGCCTATAATAATAACACCCATAAGGGTAAACATATAGCGAATGATGCTTTCCAGGGGGTGATGTCTGTTAGCCGTAGTCGCATCTACATTGTGGTCGAAATGATGCACCAAATGCACCATCCATAACGGAGGTACTTTATGTTCTATTAAATGTGGTAAATACGCACCAAAAAAATCCATTAAAAACAAGCCTACAATGGCAAATATGCCCAGAGACATTTCCGGTAACCAATTTAAAACTCCAAAATTATTAGTGATAGCCCAATCTGACAACATCAACAAAAGAAATGCCATAGGCAAGTTAACAAGTACGGTTGTTATCGTAAAAAATATGTTTGGAGTTGCATGCTTCCACTTTTTGTAAGTAAAACTAAAAAGAGGCATGGCGCCTTCAATAAGCCAAAACAAAGTTAAACCCCCAACAATAATGAGTCCACGGTGCAGTGGAGGAATGGTTTCAAAATAACTTAATATAGTTTCCAAAGATATAAAGTTTTGTTTCTAAATATAATGAATAATGATGGATCTAGAAGATAGATGGTGGACGGTAGACGGTAGAAATTTGAGATTTGGGATTTTAAAAATTAGTTCTTAATTCTTTTCTTCATAGCTTCGACAATGTTAAAAGCCGCTGGGCATATCGCCACATTCTTTAAAGTAAGATTCGAAATTTGCTGAAACTTCTTTCTATCCGTATGTGGAAATTCTCGGCATGCTTTTGGGCGCACCTCGTAAATTGAGCAATAATTATCGACCCCTAAAAAAGCACAAGGCACCCGTTGCAATACATAATCGTTGTCCTCATCAATACGTAAATATCGCTTAATAAATTGCTGCGGTTTTTGTTTAAAATATTTAGAAATTCTCTCTATATCTTTATCTGTAAACAAAGGCCCTGTGGTTTTGCAACAGTTGGCACAGGTTAAACAATCCGTTTTTTCAAATTCATCTTCATGTAGCTCCTGCATCACATAATCCAGGTTCTCAGGCGGTTTCTTTTTTAACTTCCCAAAGAATTTTCTATTCTCGTTATGTTTATCTTTGGCCTGCTTTGGAAGGTTATTAATAATGTCTTGCATGATGTAAAAATAATGTTTTCAATCCTTACTTTTGATTAAACCTAGGTTTCCGCATTCGTGGAAATAAAAAATGAACATTTTAAGATGAAAGACCTTTTTGGAAAAGCGCTGTTAGATTACCTAAACGGAAATTATTCTGAAGACATCATAACCTCGACTAATATTTCGGAGGAAGATGTATTGCCAGTTCCTTATTTGTTTAGGACTTTTAAAGACATGCCTGAATTAGAACAAAAAGCTCTAAATCTTACAAAGGGTGCTGTTTTAGATGCTGGTTGCGGTAGCGGAAGTCATAGTTTGCATTTACAGAACAAAGGGTTAAATGTCAAAGCTATTGATATATCTAAAGGTGCCATAGAAGTTGCCAAACGACGCGGGATTATGAATGCTGAAGTGAAAAATATTCTCGATGAAACAGAATCTTTTGATACCATTTTACTCTTAATGAATGGTACCGGCATTTTCCAGGAACTATCAAAGGCTTCAACATATTTGACACATTTAAAGTCCCTTTTAAAACCAAAGGGGCAAATTTTAATAGATTCCAGTGATATTAAATATATGTACGATAATGAAGACCCTCATTCCAGGAAAGCGCCCAATACTCGTTATTATGGTGAACTCGATTACTATTTATCTTATAAAGGAGAAAAAGAATCTCCCATAACATGGTTGTATTTAGATTTCAATACACTATCAGAGATTTGTTCTTCTGTTGGACTCGATTGTGAATTGATTATTGAAGGTGACCATTTTGATTATTTGGCTAGGTTAAATTGAGAATTTTCGTGCTACCACCTCGCAAATAAAATAAACACTATTTGTTAAATAGTTTCGCTAAATTTAATTTCCAATTTGTCACTTCAAATTTATCAATGATTCTGTTATTTTCATCGATTACATAACATATTCTTGAACAATATTCTTTTCTATATTTTTTGTAAATATCCTTATTAAATTCGTCCTCAACATCAATCAATATGCCTTCTTGTTCTTCATCAATTTTCGAATCTAAACCAAGAACATTTATTTCATTAGCGTATGCCGTTCTAATATCATAAATGGCCTTTGTAGATGCTTTATCCCCTCCGCATCCGCATGAATTAGCCACAATCGTGATTTTATCATGTAAATTACTTCCATTAATAGTATCGCCTGATATGGAAATCGCTCGAAAATCTGGAGCAATCATACCTATTTGAGTCCCTACTTTGCTTCTAAAATCATCCTCTTTTATGAGTGTTACATATTCGCCCGAATTAGATACGTTATCAAAACGATAATGTTGGTTTGCAAAGCTGAAAAAATCATTAAGATTAATAATCTCTCCTAAGCTCAATGTATCCTTTTCAGTTTTTCCATACGATAAGATTGCCGCAACAGGCTTAAAGGTATACGTAAAATCTCCAGTCCTAGTCGCGACAATACCAATTTCATAATCTTCGTTGTTAATTCGAAACTTTGCACTAAGATGCTCATTTCTGCCACATAAAAACTGACCGTTATGATCCCCTATTTTTATCCAGCTAGAATCCTTTTTAACCATATTACCATTAGTAGTCATGAATTTGCACTTAATTAAATCGTCAATAGAATACCAATTTATTTTCTTTAAAACTCTAATGGAATCATCAGTAAAATTCTTATTATAATTCTCATCTACTACAAATACTTTTTGTCCGTTTTTAACACCCGAAATAATATCCACGCTAAATTTATTTTCCGATTTAAAGTCTATAAACTTTTGAGCATACTTTATATCCAATATCTCTTTCGGAAGCACTGGCTTATAGGAAAGATTAATACTATCATTGAAAAATAAACTCCCGGTTCCCCAGGTAAATAAACCGGTCCCTTTCTGTTTACTAGTTCGAATAACCAAGGTATCGGATGACGAATAAAATTGATTTAATCCATATTCTCTTTTTTTACATCCCTGCAGAACAAGAACTAAAAACATTATTTTAAGAAAGGAATTCTTCATAATATGATTGTATTAGCTATTGAACTTTAAATTGATAATGCCCAATAATTTTAAACTTAAAAAGGCAATCTTCTAAAACCTGACCAGCACCAATATTATGGACAATTAGGTTACGTTTACCATCTCGAGATTTCTTATTGACTACAATTCCAATATGCGTTGTAGATCCTCCCAAATTCCAACAAACTATATCTCCTGGTAAATAACTACTAGGGGTATCCGCAATAGGTTTCGCTGCTCCTTTTCTTTTAAAATAAGTCATTAAGTTAGGAACTCTTCTGTGGTCAATATTTTTATCGGTAGTCCTTAATCCCCATATTTTCGGATACAAACCGAAATTAGCTTTCATATCTTCATGAACTTCTTTCTGTAAATCGACACCTAGTTTTCTGTAAGCTCTAATTATAACATCGGTGCAAACACCTTTATCGTCCGGAACATCTCCATTAGGGTATGCTATAGAAAAATAGCTAGGATCGTAAGTTACTTTCTGGTGGGTTAATTCTATTGCAGCAGCAGGCAGGCTTAATACTTCGGTAACGTTTTGGGATACAACGAGGTTAAAGCAAAAAAAGAGTATGGTAAGAAGTCCTTTATTCACAAACATTGTAATTAGATTTAAAGAGGTTCCCTCCTATGCGGGAATAATCAAAAAATGCAATTAAAAATCAAACTTAAACGTAGCTCCGGCCAAAAACTGAATGCTTTGCACCGGGAAATTCTGCCAACGTTCGTAAGCCTTATTATTAATATTATTAGCCTTTGCAAATACTGAAATTTGATCATTTATATGATACCCCAAATGCGCATTAGCATCAAAATAACTATCTAGAACCACCGTGAACGGCGTTGAACTAATGGACGAATCATTTAAAAAGAACTGATCTTTTCGCTCACCCACATAAAATAGATTTGCTCCTGCAAACCAATGTTCGTTTATTTGATAATCGAAAAAGAAAGACCCTTTTACGTCCGGTAAGTTCCAAGCTTCAGCCTGTGTATCTGAAGTATATTTAAAATATTCAGCCTTTAATCCCAATTTAAAATTTCGATTCACATCTACGTTTATTTCACCTGCAACTCCAAAAGTATCAACATCATCGTACACAATACCAAAAGAGTTTCCGTAAGTATAATGTTGTGCGGTTAATGTAATATCATTATTAATAAATAAGGCTTTATTTCTATCCGCTAAATAACGTCCACTAATATTGTAACTCATATTACTGGATAATTTTCCTTTTAAACCAATGTATGCGTTGTATTGCTGATCCGTTGGCATAATGAGTAGCGTGGGTGAAACAAAAGGGTTCTCGGTAGCGAAACCATGATAAGAGTTTTGAATAAGCTCCCCTTCAATGCCCCCGTAAGCAATTAAAACATCATTCACCAATCTATAGGTCGCTGTAATATTGGGATAGAGATAAAACTTATTTTTACTGGTTTCAGAATCTCTTAAATAGGATGCCGAAAAACCGAGGTTCACCGTTAAATCATCCTGTTTCATCTCGTATGTTGGTGCAATGCCTATTTGAAAATTGCCATATTTTAATTCTTCATCTGCAAAATAGTTTCTATCGAAAGTTCCTCCTAAATAATCGAATTTAATACTGGTAGACACCTCTTCTCCATTTATAGGTATATCAACTTTTGCTTTAGCCACAAATCGATTTTCTCCAGAACCCTGATTATCCCCAAAACGTCTGAAAAAGAAACTTCCCGAATTTATATAAGTATCTTCAAAACTAATATCACCGCCAAAATGTGCACTAAAAAAAGAATGATCTGTATCAATACCATTGGTGTTGGCCACAGCAAGTTGTGATTGAGGTACACCATACCAATTGTATTTTTGATGCTGAAAACCAGCTTCAACGTTCCAGGCTAAATCTCTTAATCTAGAGGCGTAGTTCATATTGATTTTAGAATTTGAAAAATTATCATCAAATGTCAAACCTTCGATACCCCCTTGAGATGAATGATGACTAATATATCCACCTACGCTTTCGGATCTGCTGAGCGCATGATTTAAATAAACCTCACCCAAAATAGTCGTATAGGTACCAAAACCTATGGTTGCATAGTTATCGTATAATTTTACCGGTTTAGCTTTTTCCACAACCGCTGCCTTGCCTTTGGCAGGTGTAAACGTTGAAGCTACCGGAAATGAAAAAATGTTATACTTTATTTTCTTTTTCGTTCCGGTTTCTTCATCATCCAATGTTGGTATTTCCTTTACCTTAAAGGCATCAGATATTGATGGCGTATATGGTTTTACGACGTCAATAACTCCCGTATTAATAGTGTCTTTGGTTCTATCTTGTGAGAAAACGATAGTAATACTTAGTAAAGTGATAAGGGCTGTAAATATATGTTTTAGGTGCTTTCGCATATTCTATTTTTTATTATCGATTGATGATTTTTATGTTAAGGTCTCTACTGCGTGGAGCATGACAATTGACTGTTTACAAAAATTAATCTTCGGGTTGAATGGAAGAATTTGTTTTGGCTTCCTCCGTTTTGATTTTACCTAATTCTTCTTTTGCTTCTGAAACTACATCATCAAATTCCACAAAATTTTCAATAACACTTTCCAAGATGTAGGTCGCTTGAAAAGCATCTTTTAAAGCATAAAAGTTCTTAGCCATAAGCACCAAGCCTTTAGCACTATAATATTTATACCCTGAGAAGTCCTTCGCCAATCGCTGTGCCGATGTATTTGACGCTTTATGATTTCCCTCCTTATTTTTAAAATAGGCATTATAATATAAGGCTTCCGCCGCGGTCTCGCCAGTTGCTATTTTTTCAACTTTCGCATAGGCCAATTTAGCACTGTCTTCATCACCTGTTTTAATGGCAGAACGCGCAATGATAATATGGGCATCACTTTTAATTTTATTATCTACTTTCGAAGCTCTCAGCACTTTCTCGGCATAGACGACTGCATCGCTATAATTTTCTAACTGATAATTCGCCTTCATTAAATTAGATTGTGCAAAAACAATATTTTGAGGAAAATTGGCTTCCTCTTCTAATCTTAATAAAATAGGAACAGCCTTATTCCAACTTTTAGTTTCCAAATAAAACTGAGACAAGCGCGATAGTGCCTCTTCTGTATATTCGTTTTGAGAAGCTTCAACCACATACTTGTAATGCGGTGCCGCGTTTTCTATGAGATCTTTTTTATAATACAATTGTGCCACATAAAAATGCGATTGAAGTGCATGTAATCCATTTGGAAATTGGTTTAAGTAACCGTTAAACTGTTTAATGGCTCTATCCGTATTATTATCCAGATACTGCTTTTCGGCTGCTTCATAGGTTGCATTATCTAAATCTACATTGGTAACTTCGACATAATCCAACGTTTTCACCCACCTAGCATAATCGTCTACACGACCAATATCTATGTAAATTAGTCGCGCCGTTGCTACCGATTGAACCGCTTCAGGTGAACCCGGATAGGTACTGGCTACCTTTTTAAATTTCGTTAAAGCGCGTTCGTTTTCACTATTATTGTAATACACAAGTCCCTGTCTTAACAATGCTTTTGGCACGAAAGAACTCATTCTATACTCCGAACTTAAACGGTTATACATATTCATTGCTTTATCTGCCTCATTCGCTTTCACATAGGAGTTCCCCAATTCGTACATGGCGTCATCACGCAATTTAGATTTAGGGTATTCTCTAATAAACTGTTCCAGTTCTTTTATTTTTTTTGAAGATTGCCCGGCATAACCTGTACTTATGGCCTTCTGAAAAAAGGCATAATCAGAATCAATCTCACTCAATGCAATAGCATTGTTGTAGGCTTTAATGGCATCGCTGTATTCACTGGATACAAAATGCCCATCACCTAATCGTAAATACGCGTCATTCAATCTCACTTTATCTTCTTTTTTATTTGAAATAAACTGATTAAAATACGTAGTGGCCTTTGCGTAATTTTTCTGTTTAAAATAAGTGTAAGCAAGATTATAATCGATATTTTCAATTTCTGAAGTTGAACTTGAAGCTCCCATTTGTTGAAACTGCTTAAAACCTACCAATGCATCATTGTAATTGGTTAAATTATAATCTGCCTCTGCCTTCCAGAACGTTGCCCTGGCTGTATATTTAGGGTCTCTTTGTTCATTTAAAGACAAGTCAAAAAGCGATTCGGCCTCTAAATACTGTCCTTCGTTATAAAGTTCTATACCTCTATAAAAAGCGACCTTCTGGTAGGCAACTTTATTTTCAAAACTCTTTTTCCCTTTTAAGAGTTTTAGGGCCTCTTTATAATTTTTGGATGTAATATAGGAGTCTATTAGAAGTGTTTCTATTTCCTCTTTATAACTGGTATCCGGGTATTTATCTAAGTAACCTGCTAAAACCTGTGGTGCAGACTGATAAGGGTTTCCTATTTCGTAACTAATTTTTGCATAGTTCAACCAGGCATCTTCCTGAATCTTTAGTTCAAAATCCATTTGAGAAGCATTTCTAAACGCATTAAGAGCCTCCTGCTTTTTATCCAGTTTAATATAACTTTCTCCCAAATGATAATAGGCGTTCTGAGCAATTGAATTACGCCCTCCAACAATCTTATTAAATTCTGAAATTGCACTTTCATAATCACCCTGCTTGTAATGTGCATAACCCAAAAGATAAAAATCGGTATTATTCCACTTTCCAGTTCTATCTCTCTTACCTTTTTTCCCTTTGTAAGCTGTTAAATACGGAATGGCTTCCGCGTATTTTTCGAGATTAAAATAACTTTCCCCTATAATTTTAGAAAGCTCAGACACCTCATTCTCGTCACTTTTATCCAAGCGCTCTTTAGCCAGCTCAATAGCTTTTTCAAAATTTCCTAACTTAAAATTTAAATCTGCCTGATAGTAAGACAACTTCTCTTTATAGCGTTCCTGGTCACTAACTTGATCAAAGTATTCATTGGCTTTATCGTAGTCATCTCCTTCATAAGCCATAAATCCAATATAATACTTAGCTTGCGAGCCATACTGTTGCGAATTTTCTACACGTGTTAAGTACTTTTTTGCTTCTTTAAATTGTCTTGTTGAAAATGCAGAATAGCCATTGTTAAAATTGAATTTTTCTTTCTCTTTTCTGGCTAAAGCATCTTCATTGACTTTATCGTACCATTTTCTGGCATGCGCATATTTTGAGTTTTCAAAATAATAATCGGCTACATCGACAAAAGCTGTATTTCGCTTTGTACTCGTAGGATAGTCTTTAACAAAATCTTCAACCAATTGATCTGCGTTTTGCTGATTTAAACGTACCGCACAATTGGCAATATAATAGGTGCAATCGGATTGTAGAATTTCTTCCTTAGCCGCCTTCTTTACACTTGCAAACAACGATTGTGCCGCCAAATATTGCTGATTGTTATATAGAGAAAGTGCTTTTTGATAATCGACCAGACTACTGGTATAAGTTGCAGATTGTTGTGCTATGACCTGGCAGTAAAAACTTATGACCACCAAAAGAGAAATAATATTATTTTTAGTCATTAACGATTTATTTTTTAATTTAAAATCAAAGATAATTCAATATAAATCTTATAACGTAATAATCGTGCCATAATTATAAACCGAGTTATTAAATGTTAAAAAAGTAAAAAATCTCATAGATTAAAGACATAACTTAGAAGTTGCTTCATGAATCTAAAATAAAACTTTTGAGATTTGGAATTTGGGATTTGTTTTTTTTAACGATACTTTTACAACTGTTAAAAATTCGCACAATTTTATGCCAAACCCTATTTTACAATTAAAAGACGCTTCTATTTTTCAAGGAGAAAGTCTCATACTTTCAGATGTTAATGTTGAAATTAATAAAGGAGAATTTGTATATCTAATTGGAAAAACCGGCACAGGTAAAAGTAGCTTTATGAAAACGCTTTATGGTGATTTACCGTTAACTGAAGGAGATGGACATATTGTGGATTATGATTTGAAGCACCTTGAGGAAAAAGACATCCCCTTTTTAAGAAGAAAACTGGGCGTTGTGTTTCAAGATTTCAAACTCCTTACTGACCGAACGATAAATGATAATTTACTTTTTGTATTAAAAGCCACCGGCTGGAAAGATAAAACCGAAATGGATGCTCGAGTTGAAGAGGTTTTAACAAAAGTAGACATGAAAACCAAAGGATTTAAATACCCTCATGAACTTTCCGGTGGTGAACAGCAGCGCGTCGCCATTGCGAGAGCCTTATTAAACAACCCTGAATTAATACTTGCCGACGAGCCCACAGGAAATTTGGACCCACAGACAAGTGTAGAAGTCATGGAGGTTTTACAGGATATTAATAAGAATGGGAACACCATTTTAATGGCTACTCACGACTATGCTTTACTACTTAAATATCCAAGTAAAACTTTGAAGTGTGATGAGAACCAGGTTTATGAGGTTGTGCAGCGGAAAAATTAATAGTTTTTCCTATATATATGGGGGTTCTTGCGAATACCATTTCTAAAAAATTTCCGAATGAACATTCTTAAATGAGCATCTAACCCCAAAATAATATTTTTAAAGGGCTCCTCGGGTCTACCTCTATATTTTGTAACATGAAATTCAGCTTTTTCCTTTAGAGCAGTATCACTAAAATAGTAGTTTGAGATACAACATCTATTCTTTTCAAGAACTATTTTATTAACCGAGTGCCAAGACTCATCATGTGTAGCCATAACGACCAATCTGTTAAATCTACTTTCTATTTGAATGGGTTTATTCTTAGGGCCATCTAGCCATAACTCTAAATGCCCTCCATTTTGAACTTCCCAATTTGGAGTGACATAATACAACAAATTAAGAACCCTCCAACGTTGCCTCCCGGCATCATGTGAATTATCTAAATGCGGATTCAAAAAATTACTCTTTGCCATTAAAGAAAGTCCACCAGCATACAAAGATTTATCAGAATGAAGACTATTTATTCCACATATATTGCTTATTAAATTCACCACTTTGGCATCTTGAAAAGCATAAAGCACGGTTTCTAAAAATTCGTTATGCTTATCCATTTGTGCCGAAACATATTTATATTCTCGAATGCTTTTCAAACGACGCATCTCCACTTTATCTGGAAATACCTTATAACAATTAGTTGCTAACTCAACCGGTAATAAATCGTCAATAAAAAAATATCCGATTTTACATTTAGACAAGTTATAAGATTCGATAAGAATATCTTTTTCCTTTTCTATTTTATCATGAATTGCATCTGAAACCTCTTTTTGTGTATAGGTTCTCATATTTGTTTTTTTGATTCATGCAATTTAAACCTTTTAATCAAAAAGTTAGGTTAAACATTTATAATATGTATTTTTAACATCTTTAAATTCCTTGATTATTTAGTGATTAATGTTAATATAAACAATAGTGCGACTGATTACTACAACAAATTATTTTAACATATGAAAATTCTGTGTTTTGGAACTTTGGATAAATTCTCTAGATTTTATTTAAAAATTAAATCAGGATTAGACTCATCAAGTGTCTTTCGCATATATAGCCTGCATTTTAGTGGTTTTCTATATACATTAATCAGGTTTCAATTTAGTTGTTTCCTTCCTCTTAGAGCTTGGGTTTTAGCTTTAAAAAACAAAAAACGATACTTGGAAATTATCAATAATCATAATAAATATAAAGACATCAACTATAAAAATTTAATCCGGTTTCACTTAAAGCTAAATGCATCGACATCAAAAAAAAGACTATTATTTCAAGCTCTAGCCTACATAGATCTTTTAGAAAAAGTATTTGTGGAGATTCAGCCGAATTTAATTATTTTAATTGGTGATTCCAGATTAAGTATAGAAACTTCCATCGCGCTGGCAAAAAAATTTAATATAAAAACGTATTATATTGAACAAGGACCATTTAATAGCACTTTTTTCAATAATACAGGTGTCAACGCTAATGCAAGGTTCGAAGTATCTTTAGATACGAAAAACATATCGTCAATTGAAAAAAAGGTAGTTACATTTATTACAAAACCTGAAAGCAAAAAATATCGAAGATCATTTATTTATCGAGGCATAGATTACTTATTAAGTAAAATGTTTGAAAGAACTTTTATTTTTCCACCAGATTTAAAAGGTATTGATACGTTCCCTACTCTATTTAAATCTACAAAGAAAGCAGGTATTGTTAAATCAGATAAAGAAAAAAACACTTTTTTATTTATCCTTCAAGTACCTATGGATGTTAATATGATTTATCACAGTCCTCACTTCCGTAATCATTTCAGTGCGCTAAAAGCTGTGCACCAAAGTTTACCGAAAAAGGCACAACTAATAATAAGAGAACACCCTCTTTATAGGGGCAAATATGAAACTGAACTTTATGAATATGCTCAAATAAATAATCTTGACTTCGACACCAATATATCGTTGAAAGAATCTTTAAAATTCACACAAGTTGTTATCGTCAATAATTCCACTGCTGGCATTGAAGCTATTGCGTTAAAAAAGAAGGTCGTTGTATTAGGTAATTCGTACTATGATCACCCAAAGGTCTGTATTAAATATGATGGTAAAACCGATTTGAAAGACGTTCTAATAAAGGCCATTAATTTCTCGACCGATAATAAGAGTATTAGCCTTTTCATCCATTCACTAATTCAAAATAATTTGGTTAATGGTCATATAAAGGATTTAGATTTAATTGCCGCAAGAATCATATCGAATAAAATTGAAACTGAATTTAACAATCAAAACAACTAGCAATATTTTCAATATAAATTTATGGCATTCTTTTCTGTAATCATATCACTCTTTAATAAAGAAAAGTATATCGTAAACACTTTACATAGTGCATTAAACCAAACATTCAAAGATTTTGAGATTATTATTGTGGATGACGGAAGTACAGATAATAGTTACCAGCTAGTTTCTGAGGTTAGTGACTCTAGAATTGTTGTTCTACATCAAAAGAACAAAGGTGTTTCCGGAGCAAGAAATAGAGGTGTCAAACATGCAAATTCACGGTATATTGTGTTACTTGATGCCGACGATCTATGGAAAAGTAATCATTTGGAGGAATTATGTAAATGTATTCATGCTTTTCCCGAAGCAGATTTATATTGTAATAATTACGAAATAAATTATAACACAAAAATAATTCGTCCGGCAATTCATAATTTCGAATATAAAAAAGAACCATTCCTCATTGATAATTTCTTTACAGCGAGCAAGTATAATCCAATAACATACCCCTCCAGTGCTTGTTTAAAAAAAGAAACCTTATTAGAAATAGGTTTATTTAACAGACTATACGATTCTGCCGAAGACTTAGATGTGTGGATAAAAATGGGGCTTCGTTACAATATTGTTTTTAATCCTGTTATTACGATGACCTATAGCGGTTATATTGCGGATAGTCTTTCGAACTCAAACCATAATCTAAATCAATATAGACTGTTTTCATCTTTAAAAGACCAAGAGACTTATAATACCGATTTAAAGAACTTTATAAACATGAAGCGCTATGGTTTGGCCTTACGCTGTAAACTTAATAGAGATGAAGATATCTATTCAAAAACCATTAAGGATATCGATTTTAATGATCTCACTTTTAAACAGAAAACACTTTTAACTGTGCCCTATTCTTTAATTTTACCCCTTAATTATTTAAGAACATTTATGTTAAACAACAGTCTCTATTTAACCCTTTTTAAATAGCAAAAAATCATTAAAAGCTCTAATATAATCTACTTCGTTAAACTTAGCAGAAGCCAAAACCAAACACACAGATCCGGAAGAAAAATTATCAATCTCGCGCCAAATCCCAGGAACAATTAAAACCCCTTTGTTGGGTTTATTTAGGGAGATTGTCTTTTCATGATGACCATCCTTCAAATGAACATCAAAACTTCCGCTTAAAGGAATAAGCAACTGAAACAACTCCTTATGGGCATGCCCTCCACGATAAGCATCGGAAGGCACATCATATAAATAATAGACCCGTTCAATTTTAAATGGTATCACATCGCCTTCAATAGCAGCCAGAACACCTCTTTCATCATGAACTTTTGGAATATTAATAAGAGTAGTATCATCTATGGTTGTTTCTTTCATGTGTTTATATTTATTGTTTTTCGCCCAGATAACTATCGGGAGTTGCACCTATATGTAGCAGAGGGGTGTAACATTCATTTGACCATTCTTCTGTATATCAAAAATCTAGTTACAAATATTTCATCTCAAGCATTTATTATACCTTCCCATTGCTTAGAAATAGGCTCAACGCCATACGGTTTTACACTTTCTATGGCATTCTCTTTACACCCCAAATAAAGCTCCTTATCTCTAACAAATGTATTAAATGCTTCGGATAAAGCCTTAACATCATTATTTCTAACCAAAAGACCATTATATCCATTTTTAATAACTTCATTATTACCCGTATTGTAGTCAACACTTACTACAGGTATTCCACAAGCAAGTGACTCTAAAATAGTCATGGGCAATCCTTCATATCTACTTGACAGTGCTACAAAAAACGAATTATTAACGAAAGCGAAAGGGTTTTTCGAAAATGGCAACAGAACAACACTTTCGTTTAAATTTAAACGGGTTATTAGCCTCTTCATTTTAAGTTTATCCTTTCCGTCTCCCATAAGTATAAGCTTAATTTCTAAATCTGGTAAAACAGAGCTGTTATATGCATTTATTAGAAGTGTTAAATTTTTTGACCCGTCTTCAAATCTGCCATACCAAAAAATGTATTTATAATCAATTTCTACATGGTGCATTTTCATTTGATTTATATAATCAAAATCAATAGGGTTAAGAATAGTAATAACGTTAGGTAGGTGATACACCTCACTTATCTTTCTATGTACTTCCTTAGATACAGCAACAATATATTCTGCTCTTCTATAAACCTGTTTAGCCATCCATTTGAATGAGGGAAAATACAAGCTAATTTTATAATTATGGACCATGTAAAAAACATTCATTCTATAAAGTAAAAGAGAAATTAGTGTTTCTGAAAGGGTTCTACACCTTACTCGGTGATCAATTACAAGCTCAATTCTGTTATCATTCAAGAATTTTTTAAAGGCAATAAACCGCTTAAATCTCCCCAAAATAGTATCCTCTTGCTCTTTTAATTTGCCTAAATTTAACAAACACCCTTTATAAGGATATTTGATATAATTTAAAATTGAAACAATATACACATCGTAACCTAAATCACTTAAAAAAACAGATTGCAGTGATGCCACACGATCTGCTCCACCTTCTCCAAGTGAACGTGTCACAATACAAATCCTTTTTTTATTACTATTTTGCATCACTAATTATATGTTGTAAATATATATGAAAATTTTACTTTTCGGAGAATATAATCGTTCCCATTGGAATCTCAAAGAAGGACTGAAACATCTTGGGCATGATGTTATCGTTGTTGGCACAAAAGATGGCTTTAAAAAAGTAGATGTCGATATCGAGATCAGAGATTTTTTTGAAAGTTACTTTTTAAAAAAAATACGATCGCTAGTTCTTAAGGTTTTTAATCGGGATTTACATGCGGAATCTGTAAAATATCAAATTCAAAAACATAAAAAAAATCTATCCGGCTTTGATATTGTTCAATTTATTAATGAGGCGCCATTCGACTTTAATCGGGGGCTACAATTAGAACTTATAAAACAACTATCTCATTGGAATAAAAACACCTTTTTGATCTCAGCTGGTTTGGATTATCCAAGTGTTAAGTTTGCCTATGATAAGAAGTTCAGGTATTCAATATTAACTCCTTACTTTGAAAAAAAAGGAACTAAAAAAGATTTCTCTCCGGCCCTAAGTTATTTGACCGAAGAACATATCACTTTACATCGTTATTTATTTAAAAACATAAAAGGCGTCATTGCTTCGGATTTAGATTATCATTTACCTCTAAAAAATAATACTAAATATTTAGGGATGGTCCCTCATCTAATACATACAGATATTTTGAAATTTAAGCCGCTAGATATAAAAAATAAAATTGTTATTCTTCATGGGATTAATAAGCGAAATTATTATAAAAAGGGGAATGATATTTTTGAAAAAGCCCTTGAGATCATCAAAAAGAAATATAACCATAAGATAGACATTTTAGTGGTAAAAAATCTACCTTATAAAACCTATATACAGGCATTTGAAAATGCACATATATTGCTAGATCAAGTATATGCTTATGATCAAGGGTATAACGCTCTAGAGGCCATGGCACTAGGTAAGGTGGTTTTTACCGGAGCGGAATCGGAATGGTTGGATTACTATAACATTGCCGAAGATACGATTGCTATCAATGCTTTACCCGATGCCAACAACATTGCTAGTAAATTAGAATGGCTAATTTTAAATCCGGAAAAAATGATTGAAATTTCTAAAAATGCCAGAGCCTTTATCGAAAAAGAACATCATTATATCAAATGTTCTGAACAGTATTTAGAAAAATGGACCTCTAGAATTTAAGTCTCTAATTTAGGGAAGCGCAGTTCTAATGACACTCTTGTTATATTACTATTGCTGTTTATGGCGGCTCCATGAATTAAATATGGCGTAAAAATAAGAGCTTCTCCAGGTTTAGGGTTGGGTCTTACCAAATCTATATCACCTTTAGCTGTTTCAACAATACCAGGCACATAATACATATTTCCGTTAATCTCTGCTCCCTTAGCCTGAGTGCGTAAAATCTCGTTTTCTCGAATTAAATGACTCCCGGGTAAAACGGGTAGTGAAGAATGCTCGTTGCAGCCTTCAATTGGAACCCAAACATTTATGATATTCTCCCAATAGCTAAGATACCCATCTCTATGCAGCGGATTAATGTCCAAAGTGTTCGGTCTACTAATTCTAATTTGAATATGCGATTTCTGTAATTCCTCAATCCATGACGTTAGCCTATAGCCTAAAACATCACCGAAACGTTCAACTAACGTATCAACATGAAAATCAAAATCTCTGTTTTCCAGATTTCTGGTAGTTTGAATAACCTGCTGATGTAATTGGTCTGTATTAACTACATTATGATATTTTTCTAAAGTAAAAGACGCTTCATCAAAGCTTACACCACTTATACGAATCGCTTTGATAATATTATATTCAACGGATTCTTTTAATTTTAGAAATTCATCTTCGAAAAACGCTTTTACAATCGTAAAACCATCATCTTTCCATGCCATTTTCGAAATAATATTATCTTCTTCTTCAAATAGCAGCTTATTTTCTCCCCAAAAAAAGTCGCCTCCAACATTAAAGCTATAAGCTTCATTATTTATAAAAAAATGACATGCTTTATCCATTAATACTTTTCTTCTTTTGAATTCTAAAATAATTCCAAACTACGGCAACAACCACTATAAAATAAATAATATAGCGATAAAAATGTGCCATAACAACGCCCTCCACACCAAAATTCATTGCAAGATGCTTAGAGAGTAGGTAAAACAGTGTTAAAGACATTAATTCAGTAAGCACAAAGCTCTTTACCATTTTTTTCGCTAAAAACTGGTGAGAAACAACTAGGGTCGCCAACCTTATAAAGTCACCTAATAATTGCCACTTAAACAAGGGTTCCATTCCCAAAAAATTAGGATATACAACAGCTATAACCCATGTTCTAAAAAGATAAACCAGAAGCATACCTACTCCAAAAAGAGGCAACAGGGTTTTATAAATATGAAACACCTCTTTCTTAAAAGCCTGTCCTGTATATATCCTGGCAAATTTTGGTATGACATATAGTGTAAATAAACTCGCCGAAAACACCATGTAATTCTTGGATATAAAGTTCATGGCTGTCCAATACCCGGCCTCATTAATACTAATTTTATTCGTAATCATCGTTCTTATATCGAGCTCAATATAATTTAACAGCGCGGTGGACACAAACGACATTGCAGTAAATGCCAACAACTCCTTGGCAAAAGGGATTTTAAATTCTAAGTCCTTAGTCTTTATATAGTCCCTAAGTCCCAGACCAAAAATATAGATAATCACTGTGCATTGTATTATCGGCGTAAGAACGATAGAAAAAAGAACACCTTTTAACTCATAAAAGTATAGACATGTTAACAGGACGAACGTAGACAAAATATAGCCTATCAACTCTATTTTTGCATATTTTTTATATTCAGACAACCCATTGATTACGCCTTGAAAAATTCGGTTTAAGCCAATGATCATCGGCATTAAAGCCAATAGTTTTACAAGTCCAATATATTCTAAATCATCGAATAGCTTAAGTGTAATCCATGAAGCACAAAAAAAAACTACAAACGATGTTAATACCGAACCGATAAGCACAAAAACAAAGGTTGTTGTAAACATGCGCTTAAGCATATCTCTTTGGTTACGATATTCAGATACATATTTAACCACACCGTTAAAGGTTCCTAATGATGCGGTACTTGTAATGATTTGTATGAGGTTTCGAAGCTGTCCAATTTTTGCAATGCCAGCTTCTCCGACGGTTAAGGCTAACAAGCGTTGTACAACTAGTGATAAAATAAGCCGTATTGAAACTACCAAAGTATTTATTGATGTTATTTTCAATAACAAATTATTCTTTAATACATCTTTGAAATTCAACACATTGACCTGGTTTAAAATGAATTAACTGTACCTATTTATAACATTCGTGATGATTTCCACTTCCCCGAAGGTGAGTACCGGACTCATAGGAAGACTTACTATGTCATTATGAATCGCTTCGGTCGCAGGTAAGGATAAACTATTTAAATGTGAAAGCGCCTTCTGCATATGCGGTGGAATTGGATAATGCACTAAAGTTTCTATTTGATTTTCCTCTAAATAGTCCATGAACTCTTGTCTGCGTTTAACTCTTACTACAAAAGCATAAAACACATGACTTTTAGACATATCATAAAATGGGAGTTCAATTTTTTGATTTTTTATTTTTGACAAATAATATTTGGCAATCTCCTGTCGTTTCCTATTATCACTATCTAATGCTTTCAACTTTACACTTAAAAAAACAGCTTGAATTTCATCTAATCTGCTGTTACGACCTATATGATCGTAGGTATATTTGGATGACGATCCGTAGTTGCGCAATTTTTTTATGGTATCACTTAGATGTTTATTATTAGTAGTGACAGCTCCGGCATCACCCAGTGCTCCAAGGTTTTTAGTCGGGTAAAAGCTAAATGCTGCAACGTGGCCTAAATTACCAGACTTGATGCCTTCATTATTGACAGCGCCATGGGCTTGCGCAGCATCTTCAATAACAATTAAATCATTCTGTTGAGCTAAGGCATTAATAGCTTTCATATGAGCCAGCTGTCCATAAAGGTGAACTATCAAAATCGCTCGCGTTCTTGGTGTCATATAGTTTTCAATATTAGTAGCTGAAATATTGTAAGTCTCTACATCCGGTTCTACCAAAATCGGTTTTAATCCAACCTCTTCTATAGCTAATATACTCGCGATGAACGTATTCGCCGGAACAATGATTTCGTCATTCTTTTTTAACCACCCAAGCTCTAAATATGCTTTGAAAATAAGAACCAAGGCATCTAAACCATTACCGACCCCTATACAGTATTTGGAGCCACAATAATTTGCGAATTGTTTTTCAAAATTAGTAACCTGCTCTCCTAAAATATAAAAGCCTGAGTCTAAAAACTGTTTGAATTTTTCCTGAAATTCTGCTTCAAAACGTAAATTTAGCTTATGTAAATCTAGAAACTTAATCATATTAAAATCTCGTCTAGTAAATGATAATTATTGGTCTCAATTTTATAAAAATCCTGAGTTATTGTTCTGGCTCCAAAGCCTTCCTTCCAGAACAAAAGGCCTTGATTAATATTTCTTCCGCTATTCTCGTTAGACACCCCGAAATCAAAAAACTTTTTATGCTTAAACACAGTGTCTATTAAATAAATGTGCAACAAATCTAAACAGCCCAATTGATTTTTTTCCTTATTTCCCGAAATGTACTGGCAATGCGCCACGTTTTTTGTTTCAAAAATTGTGGCCCCCGCCACAATCTTATCTTTGTTATAAACATTAAATTGCCTAATATTCTCAGGAAATTGATGCTTTAACAGCGTTATTTCTTCAAGATTATGAACAGGTTTAGCCTGATGTTTACTTTTAAGGTTTTCTATTAATATCTCATTCCAAAAAGTATCAAAACGATCAACTTCCCTTATTGCTAAACCATGTTTTTTCCCCCTTTTGTATCCTTCTACTCTATTGTTGGATATTTTGATCCTCTCCTTAAGGTCTATTACAGACAAGACATCTCGCCTATATAATTCTGCTCTAAGTATAAAGCTTAAATACTGCGTTTCCTCAGATGGTACACGATTATAAATTGATGGCATCTGCTTTAAAAGTAAAATATTCACCCCTTGTGAAAACAAAAATTTAAGTAGTATTGAAAAAGCAGCGATCGTTTCTTCCAATTTAATTGCAGTGGACAAAATCAATCCTCCATATGTCAGACCTTGATGTGAATACAGTCTATCTCCTACTCTATTAGCCGGAAAAAGTGCTACAAGTTCATCTTTTTTATAAACCAGCAGTGAATAATCATCAAACCTATCCTGATGATATTCCATAAAGTCACGATAAAATAAGAACGTGGCATTTTTTGAAATTGTCACAAAATTATCCCATAATTCCTTATGCCCATGGTGATATGTTTGTATGGTATATATTGGTAAGATATTTTAATAATTAAATTGTGAAAATACAAATTTTACAGGCTAATACTTAACTTGCTTAAACTTTAATAGTATTCAAAAGGCTTCACGTTTCTTCAGAAAATTGATCCAACTCTATGTTACTTTTTTCAATAATATAAAGAGGTCTATCTTGTACATTTTTATTAATTCGGCTAATATATTCTCCAATAATTCCAATTGAAAGTAATTGTATACCACCAATAAACATCGAGCTAATAATTAATGAAGTCCAACCTGTAATGGTTTCTTTTAACACAAAATGCGAGAACATAGCAAATACAATAACTATGAAGGTGAAAAAGGAAATAACAAAACCTAACCTGGTAACCAAAACCAGAGGCTTATCTGAAAAACTGGTTATGGCATCGAAAGCCAACCGGAACATTTTACTATAAGAATATCCTGAATTCCCATGTTTTCGGCTATCTCTATCAAACAAAATATGAGTGTGCTTAAAACCTAACCAAGCGACTTGACCTCTCAGAAACTTGTTTTGTTCTGGCATTTTATTTAGGGCCTGTACAACTTTTTTATCCAGAAGTCTATAGTCTCCAACATCTAACGGTATTTTGAAATGAATCAATCGTTCCAATAACCTATAAAACAATTTCGACGTCCATCGCTTCAAAAAAGTCTCGCCTTCCCTACGCCTTCGCTTTGCATAAACGACGTCAAAACCTTTTTTATATGTGTCATAAAGTTTCGGAATTAACTCCGGTGGATCCTGCAAATCACCATCAATAATGATTACCACTTTTCCTTGGCAGAATTTTATTCCCGCAGATACTGCTACTTGATGTCCAAAATTTCTGGTGAAATTGATATAAAAGGTTTTACTGTTGGCTTCAGAAAGTTTAATTAAATTATAAGAAGAATTATCTGTACTCCCATCATTTACAAAAACAAATTCATAGTTGCTTGTAATGGATCCAACCGATGCTGTCAAACGTTTATGAAGTTCAAAAACACTGTCTTGCTCGTTATAAATTGGAATAATAACCGAAATATCTTTATCCACTTGTATGTGTTATGACCTCTAAAAGGAATTAATTTGGCTTAAAAATAAACAATCTGCTTTACTTTATTAAACTTCTTTCAATCCATCAATGCTTATTTTTATTTGATCTGTATATATTAAAATATTCGTTGCTCCAAACTATACTATAGTCATGCCTAATAATGAATGAATTCATCAATGCTACTCTATCACTATCAAACCCATTATTATATCGAATATCATTCATAATTTCGTCTGTCAAATAGTATTCCGTAGGCTCTGAAAACTCAAAAATTGTTTCAAATTTCTGCTGTACTATTATGGGTAAAACAGGAATTTCCCTTTCAGCTCTTTCCATACTTTTTTTAAAGGAGTAACTATCATATATCCATATCCACGGATTATACATATACGGCCGTGTTTCGGTTAAAAAATGGATCATTGGGATCTTATCATAAGTCAACACATAATCATTAGGTTCAACATATTTCTCTAAATGATATAACAGATCATTAATTATTATCGCGCGTTCTTTAGTTGTATAAATGCCTTTTGCATGTGCGCTATTAATTTTATACGTTTTCTCAAATCTACTCCCTTTATCAAAATAGGCCTCCTGACTTATATTGTATGCTTTCCCTGTGGCATAAGGCAGTAATAAAAGTAAGGACAAATGAGTTATCATCGGTCTTGAAATGGATTTGGTTACCAGTTCATTTTTTAAATTAATTCTAAGACTCATGCCTTCAAGCTGAATAATAAAGTAAAAAAACAAAGGGACTGCCAACCATATGCACATATAGCCACTACTTCTTATTCCTCCACCGCTCCCTAGCGGTAAGAATAGCATCATGAGTAATGCCAAAAAAGACAGAATCTTGATTTTGTCATTTTTTTGTTTAGTAAACAAAACACCCAGGGTTCCAATATACCCGATTACGTATATTATGAATATATCAACCTTATTAAACCAAAAAATCATCAAAAAAAACATTGTTATAAAAATCAGCCTTTTTACTAAACGATTATGTTTAAAAAAATAATGAGCACCAAAAACGGATACCGAAATAATCAATAACTGACAAAAAACAGCGATGAGCCTTTTATAATTGTGAAGATAAGTATTGAAAAGAGATAACACATTATGCGAACTCCCATCTGTTTTACCCAAATCGATTAAGCTCAGAAGGGCGTTCTTCATAATATCCACCTGCCCTAAGGCTACTAATGTTATATAAATCAGGATAAACCCCAGTACGATACCTAGTATTGGAGCTATAAACATTTTTAATACAACTTTTTTTCGCAAATACCACGTATAAGGAATTGCTAAAACGAAAACGAAAAGGGTGATATTTGGGATTCTTGAAAACACATTTATACCAAGAAGCAAGCCAGCGACGACCAGTAACATGGTATTATTCTTTAGTATGCCTTTAATAAAGAAATGAATACTTAGAACCGCAAAAAGCGCGGTGATATGATTGTGATAAAACGTTAAAAAACCAAAATCATTTACAAAAAGTACAACTAGCAATCCAAGTAGGGCTTTGCGGCTACTTATAAATGATATTAATATTTTATAAGAAACAACAAAAGTCAATGTATTTACCATAACACCCAGCAATCTCACCCACAAAATACCGCCATCTTCATACATGTTATACCATATTCCTCCTATAACCCCGGATAACCAATACACAAAATTGTATTCTACGCTAGATGGCGAATTATATATTTGTTGATAAAAGGTTAACGCAAATCCATCGTCACAGACATCGAACCCTTGAAAGGACAATATAATTTGCACCAAAACAATACCCGATACAGTTAAATAAAAAGCTCTATTATCTGATGTCTTAAAATTGCGCATGCATAACTTTGATCTTATTGCAATATAGGTAAATATTGACTGAAATACCCAAAAAATAAGTTACTTTAGTGGACGATTAGGAGGTACTTTATTAAAGCATAATTACTAAAACTAAAACATGGCTTTTCAATTTGACCTACGATACTTTCTTAGAATCCCTTTAGTTTATACAAGCTATCAAAAGCTTGTTGGAGGCTATAGAGCAAGACGCCTTTTTGTAGAGAATATGGTTCGTGCGAGATCAAATGAAAGTATATTAGATCTAGGGTGTGGACCAGGTGATATTCTTGATTTTTTGCCTCAAGTCAATTATTATGGCATTGATTTAGATGCTAATTATATTGAAAAGGCTAAAAAAAAATATCAAGACAAGGGTACATTTATCTGCTCAGATATTACCGATTTTATTCTACCGAATACCGGTACTTTTGATATTGTTATAGCTTCGGGAATTTTACATCATTTAAATGACGACGATAGTAAAAAATTATTCGAAATCGCAAAAAAAGCCTTGAAACCTAAAGGGAGACTTATTACTTTGGATGGGTGTTTTGTTAAAAATCAAAATTTAGTTTCTTATCTTTTATTAAAATTAGACCGCGGACTATTTATTAGAAAACAAAGCGAATATATGGCTTTGGCTAATGAATCCTTCTCAAACGTAAAATCAACGATAAAACATTCCTATTTTCATATTCCATATACCTTATTAATTTTGGAATGCAAAACTAATTTATAAAGGTCAAAACTTAAAAACTATTTATTGCAAGAAAAAAGAGTGAAATGAGATTAAATTTTGAAAACAAATATCATAAAATCGAAAAAAATCACTTTTGGTTTAGAGCAAGAAGGTCATATATTATTCAGCTCTTATCTAAAGAGTCTCGTGATTCTAATGTTTTAGATATTGGTTGTTCTTCGGGAATATTATTAGAGGAACTTAAAAATATCGGCTTTAAACAAGATAATCTTTACGGTATCGATATTAGTGAGTCAGCTATAAATAAAAGCGTTAAAAATGGCATAAAACATTCGTACGTTATGGATGCTATTAACATTCATTTAGATAAAAAATTCGACATGTTAATTGCTTCAGATAGTCTTGAACACATCTTAAATGATACCGAAGCTTTAAAAAATTGGCATCAATTATTAAACCCAAGCGGCAGATTGTACATTTTTGTACCTGCATTTATGTTTCTTTGGAGTAGTCATGATGTTAACAATATGCATTATAATAGGTACACACAAAAAGAATTAAAGGCTAAACTAATTAAAAACGGGTATGAAATCGAAAAATCCGGATATTGGAATTTCTTTCTATTCATACCAATTCTATGCATCCGCTTAAAGGAAAGAATTGGTCTATTCTCAAATCAAAATAGTCAGAGTGATATTGATAAAATTCCTATTTTCAACAATGTACTATTCAAAATAATGAATATTGAAAACAGATTGCTTAAATACCTAAATTTCCCATTTGGTGTAAGCACTTTTTGCATAGCAAAAAAGAAAACAAAACAACTTTTAAAAAATCACCCCTGAGTCATACCCTTTTTACCCCCAAAAAGAGATCCCCAAAATATAAGTAAAATAACCGCATAATACATAACATAACTCACAAAATGTCCCATGACGGCTCCTTCTACACCATATAATTTAATAAAATAAATACTCGTAAAATATAGCATTATAACTAGAAAAGCTTCAGTTAAAACGTAATGCCAAATCATTTTTTTGGCTAAAAACTGATAAGCAATAACCATGGATAGTACTTTTACAAAATCGCCAAGCAATTGCCATAAAAATAAATCTTCAACAGGTTCAAATTCACTTGAGTAGACAAGGGCCACAATAAATGGTTTTAACAAATAAACTAAAACCAATCCAAGCGTTAAAACGGGAATTATGGTTTTGTAAAAGCTAAATACTTCTTTTTTAAACTCTTTAGCGCTATTGATTTCAGAAAAACGAGGCAAAATATACAAGGTCATTAAAGATGTAACAAACATTAAATAATACTTGGATATTCGCGTAATAGCTTCCCAAAATCCCGCATCTTTATAGCCTTCTACTTCAATAATATAAGATCTGATAACAATGGCAACCAATGGGACAATTACGGTAGAAAACAACGCTATAATGGAGTACGAGCTCATTTTCTTCAAAAAGCTAAAACTTATATTACTTACTTTAATAAGCGGTACTAAACTGCGCCTGTTAATGATGCCAACAAGCGTGATTAAAAATATCAGTGATTCGGCAATCACAACAGATATTAAGGCCCCAGACAATTCCCTTTGATAGATTAAAAGTAAGGCTATTGAAACGCTTAAAATCTGACCAATAATATTGATGATGATTAGTATTTTATACTTTGAAAACCCATTCATTATTGAAAACGAAAACATATTCAAAGCATAAAATGGCAGTATAATGGCAAAAACTCTGATTACATATGCATAGTCGCTGTAAGACGGAAATATGATGTTATTAATATTTTCGGCGTTAAAATAACAGAAAAAACACACTAAAATCGTTGAGACGAAACCAACATAGAATACCGTTGACAGTGTTTTACTTAACTCAGCGACATTGTCCTTAAAGTCCGACACGTACTTTACTACACCATTATAGAACCCTAGTATGGCAATAGTTTGAAAAGAGCTTACAAAGTTCCTCAAATTCCCTATTAGAGCCAAACCTTCGGCTCCAATAAAAACAGCAATAGCTTTGGAGGTTAGCAACCCTGCAATTATTCTGGTTAATACTGAGGCAGTTTGTAACGAAGTAACCTTAATTAAAACGTTATTACTTATATAATCAATTAATCTCTTCAATTAATCTGAATTTTAATAAAAACATAGAACCGAACGCTTTATTGTTCATTCTAATAAAATAAGGCTCAAATATACAAAATCATTTATCGATTCTAGGTTTTCTCTTAGTATACACAGGAAAACTCTTATAGGCAATACTATTAATTCTCTTTCTTTAAGAGATAAAACAAATTAACTCCAAAAATCGCAGTATTTGCAATAATTATGGGCAATCCAATTCTTAGTGTAGGCATTAAAAACCCGTAAAGTATAAATAAAATACAGCCCATCATATTTACAATTCGTAAGGTCTTAACTCTTTTCATTGTAAAAGACATTAAAACCATCAAGGATGCCAAATACCCCACATACTCTGTTCCCGTAATTCCAAATAATTCCATGTTCGATAGCATAAAAAAAGAGAAACTCTAGGTGAATTTCTCTTTTAAGAGTTCTACGAATCTAATACATTAGATTGATTTATTACGTTTTCTTTCAACCTCAGTCAAATAAATTTTTCGCAACCTCAAAAAATTTGGAGTCACTTCAACATATTCATCTTTTTGAATATACTCTAAAGCTTCCTCCAAAGAGAATTTAATTGCCGGTACAATTTTAGCTTTATCATCTGCTCCTGAAGACCGCACATTACTCAACTTTTTAGTTTTTGTTACATTAACGGTCATATCGTCACCACGAGAGTTTTCTCCAATAACCTGACCTTCATAAATATCTTCTCCCGGGTCGATAAAGAACTTTCCTCGATCTTGCAATTTATCAATAGAATATGGAATGGCCTGCCCTTTTTCCATCGATACTAAAGATCCATTTTGTCTTTCAGGGATGCCTCCTTTCAAGGGCTGATATTCTTTAAATCGGTGTGCCATTATAGCCTCACCAGCCGTAGCTGTTAATAATTGGTTACGTAAGCCAATGATTCCTCTGGATGGTACAATAAACTCGCAAACCATACGATTTCCTTTAGCTTCCATACTCAACATCTCTCCTTTACGAAGCGTCACCATTTCTATAGCTTTACCAGAGACTTCCTCCGGTAAATCGATGGTCATTTCTTCGACAGGCTCACATTTAACACCATCAATGCTCTTAATGATAACTTGAGGTTGTCCAATTTGAAGTTCATAACCTTCACGACGCATGGTTTCAATTAAAACCGATAGGTGCAATACACCACGACCAAAAACCATAAATTTATCCGCACTATCTGTCTCTTCAACGCGAAGTGCCAAATTTTTCTCTAACTCCTTTGTCAAACGATCTTTAATATGACGAGACGTTACAAATTTACCATCTTTACCAAAAAATGGTGAATCGTTAATGGTAAATAACATACTCATTGTGGGTTCATCGATGGCTATGGTTTTTAGCCCTTCAGGAGTTTCCCAGTCGGCCACAGTATCCCCAATTTCAAAACCTTCTAAACCTACAATAGCACAAATATCTCCGGCAGTAACTTCACTTACCTTTTTTCGTCCTAAACCTTCAAAAGTATGGAGCTCTTTAATTTTAGATTTTATAATACTACCATCTCGTTTTACCAAAGAAATATTCTGACCTACTTTTAATTCTCCCCTTGTTAAGCGTCCAATAGCAATTCTTCCTGTGAATGAAGAAAAATCTAACGAGGTAATAAGCATTTGGGTGGTTCCTGCTTCAATCTTTGGCGCTGGAATATGGTCGATAACCATATCTAATAATGGTTCAATATTATCTGTTTCATTCTGCCAATCATCACTCATCCAGTTATTCTTTGCAGAACCATAAACCGTTGGAAAATCCAACTGCCATTCTTCTGCACCTAATTCAAACATCAGATCAAACACCTTTTCGTGAACTTCATCCGGTGTACAATTCTCTTTATCAACTTTATTTATAACGACACAAGGTTTTAATCCTAAATCAATAGCTTTTTGCAGAACAAAACGTGTTTGTGGCATGGGGCCTTCAAAAGCATCAACCAGCAACAAAACACCATCAGCCATATTCAGTACACGCTCAACTTCACCACCAAAATCGGCGTGACCAGGGGTATCTATAATATTGATCTTAGTTTCTTTATAGATTACCGAAACATTCTTAGATGTAATTGTAATACCTCGTTCGCGTTCCAAGTCGTTATTATCTAAAATGAGATCGCCTGTATTTTCATTTTCACGAAACAACTGACAATGATACATGATTTTATCAACCAGAGTGGTTTTACCATGATCTACGTGTGCAATAATTGCAATGTTTTTGATGTTAGCCATAATATTTGCTCCCTTATTTTAAGCGTGCAAAGGTACTTATAAATAATGGATAAATTATTGTATTCAATAATTGAAAATTCAAAATTCTAATTTTAGAATTCGGAATTAGTATATTTGCACCTTAATTTGCAGAATAAATGAATCTTCAAGATATTCCGAAAATAAAACATGTTAATTCGAACAACTTCTTTTTATTATGTGGCCCTTGCGCCGTTGAAGGTGAAGATATGGCCTTACGTATTGCCGAAAAAGTGGTGAGTATCACCGATAAGCTAGAAATCCCGTATATTTTTAAAGGCAGTTTTAAAAAAGCTAACCGCAGTAGGATAGATAGTTTTACCGGTATCGGAGATGAAAAAGCGTTGCAGATTCTAAAAAAGGTTTCTGAGACTTTCGATGTTCCGACGGTAACTGATATTCATGAAGTTTCCGATGCGGCATTTGCTGCACAGTACGTCGATGTTTTGCAAATCCCTGCGTTTTTAGTTCGTCAAACCGATTTGGTGGTTGCCGCTGCTAAAACCGGCAAAGTAGTCAATCTTAAAAAAGGCCAATTTATGAGCCCGGAGGCTATGAAACATGCCGTACAAAAAGTAAAAGATGCCGGTAACGATAAGGCCTGGATTACTGATAGAGGCACCATGTTTGGCTACCAGGATATGATCGTGGATTTTCGCGGTATCCCAACCATGCGTCAATATGCTCCTACGGTATTAGATGTTACACATTCTTTACAGCAACCGAATCAAACGATTGGAGTAACAGGTGGCAGACCGGATATGATTGAAACCATTGCCAGAGCTGGTATTGTAAACCATGTAGACGGGTTATTTATTGAAACACATTTCGATCCTGCCAACGCTAAAAGCGATGGAGCCAATATGTTACATTTAGATAATCTTGAAAAATTATTGACTAATCTTGTCGCCATTAGGAAAACGGTTACCAACCTATAAAAACCAAGCTTTTTTACTTTTATCGAGTAAGGCGGAAGCTTCATGTAACAAGGCTTCAAAATTCTCTTGATTTAAATCTTCAAGAGTTTTAATCTGGATAGATCTTACTTGTTTACGCTTATTATCGTTTTTTAAAACGGGAAATTGTTTTTCCAGAAGAACACCTTGTACAAAAGCCACATCTACATAATCTCTTCCCTTTAATATGTTTAAATAGACCATAGGCTTTTTTCCAATATTGTAAAACGGAATTTTATAACTATAACGTTCTTCAACCTCGGGAAGCGTATTTAAAATAACACTTCTAACGTATAGCATGATGGATTGGTAGGGTTCATTCTGATTTAAGAAATAGGTGTCAACTGGTTTCACTTTGTCAATTTTATTCAAACTTAACAAAAATTTATGATGCTGATTTGAAAATAATTTATTTACTTTGTATTTCAAAGTACTTTTATATGGAGTCAAAAGATTATTTAAAAGACATTAGCGAGATTAAAGATTTGATGAATAAATCATCTCGTTTTATTTCACTTAGTGGATTATCCGGAATTTTAGCGGGAATATATGCTCTTATAGGAGCAGCTGTAGCCTACTGGTTAGTCACTACCTCCTCCACCGGATACCTTATGTTGGATGGTAGAATTTATAGATTATGCCTGCTCATTCTTTTTTTAATCGCATTTTCGAGTGTAGTTACCGGCATCATTCTCACGACCCGAAAAGCGAAGAAGCATGGTGCTAAAATTTGGGATGCAACATCGCGACGTTTAGTGATCAATTTTTTAATTCCCTTAATTGTTGGAGGCTTATATATTTTAATCATATTGAACCAACAGAAGTATGGTCAAACAGGAGCACTAATGTTGATTTTTTATGGCTTGGCATTGGTTAACGCTTCCAAATACAGTCTAGGAGATATTCGATATTTAGGTTTTATACAACTCATTTTAGGCTTAACTTGCGCCTGGTTTCCAGGTTATGGATTTTGGCTTTGGGTTTTAGGTTTTGGAGTCATGCACATTGTTTATGGCAGCTGGATGCATTTTAAGTATGATTTAAAAAATGACGATAGACGATAGACGATAGACGATAGACGATAGACGATAGACGATAGAAAATTACATTTTTAACTTTTAACTTTTAACTTTTAACTTTTAACTTTTAACTTAAGCTGAGCATAATAACCAACATAAACAAAGTATTCGATCACCGGATTAGATTGGGCATTATGTCCATTTTGATGGTAAATGAATATGCCGATTTTAACATGTTAAAGGAGTTATTGGGTGTCACAGACGGGAATTTAGCAAGTCATACCAAGGCTCTTGAAAAAGCCGAATATATAAATGTTGAAAAGCAATTTATTGGCCGAAAACCCAATACACGTTATTCGACAACCAAACAGGGAAGAATGGCATTTAAAAAACATATTGAAGCTTTAGAGAAACTAATACATAAACAATAATATGATGACCCTTAACGATAATGGTCATATTTTTTTATTAATTCACTTTGTAATTCAAAGTACTTTAAAGCAATAATCATGGAGCATACAAACAAACAAAACAAAACTAAGAATTGGATCAAAACATCGATTACAGCCCGTATGCTGATGGTTGGTTTTTTGGTTATTATTCTATTAATTCCATTATTTTATATCGAAAACTTAATCGGAGAACGATCTCATCGACAAACACAGGTTATCAACGAGATCAACCAACAGTGGGGTAACGAAGTACTTCTTTATGGTCCCATCTTGTCAATCCCTTATCGAACCTACAAGGAAAAAACGGTAACCGATAAAAAGACGAAAAAAGTATATACCGAAACTATAGAAAACATCAACTACGCCTATTTTTTCCCTGAAAAATTAAACATCAACTCGAATATCAATCCCGAAGAAAAAAAACGAGGCATTTATACTACCGCCGTTTACAAAAGCGACATAGATATTCACGGCAGTTTTATTAAACCAACTTTTGATGACATCGAAGTCGCAGATGAAGACATTATTTGGAACAAGGCCAAAATCATTATAAAATCGTCAAATGTAAAAGGGGTAAATAAAGCAAACTTAAAACTTGATAATACCGATTATGAGTTCATAACCAAATACAATAGTCAAAAAAACTATGATTTCAACATATTGAGTTTTCACATTCTAGAAACCAAAAACTTAAAAAAAGACCAGTTATCTTTCAAAAAGCCTTTACAATTCAACCTGGGTTTTAGTATAAAGGGAAGTGAGCAAATACGCTTTATACCAACTGGAAAACAGACCGAAGCTCAGATCGTCTCCAATTGGAAAACGGCCAACTTTTTTGGAGAATTTTTACCTTTTAATGAAGACAAAATAAATGAAAACGGGTTCGATGCTCAATGGAAAATTTTGGATATAAATCGTCCATTCGGCCAACAACACTTTAACGGAATTCCGGATTTAACAGAATTTGCCTTTGGTGTAAATTTTATGATTCCTATAGATGAATATCAAAAAAGTGAGCGCTCTGTAAAATATGGCTTTCTCGTTATAGGGCTAACTTTTTTAATATTCTTTTTAATACAGACCATGAGTAAAATCAACATCCATCCATTTCAATATTTAATGATTGGCTTGGCTCTCACAATGTTTTATACCCTTTTGGTTTCTGTTTCGGAACATAGTAATTTTTTAAAAGCCTACCTCATTGCTGGTATATCAGTTATCTCATTGATTACAATGTACTCAAAATCAATATTAAAAACTTTAAAATTTCCAATATTCATCGGTTTTTCACTAACTGCATTATACACTTTCATTTATGTGATCATTCAATTGGAAAACTATGCGCTTTTAGTAGGTAGTATTGGCCTTTTCCTAATACTGGGTACAGTTATGTTCGTATCCCGAAAAATAGACTGGAACAACGGTTAATTTTATTTAGTTAATGGGGCGTAGGGCCTTACCAGACATAGTTATGATAAGCTTTGCGCCCAATTTAATATAAACTTATTTACAAGATAAAGAGCCATGAAGATTAAATACAACACCACATTTCTATGGGTCACGATACTACTTATAATCATAGAAATTCTCATCGCCGTATTTCTAAAAACAGGCTTCATCCGACATACTTTTGGAGATTATTTAGTCGTAATCCTACTCTACTGCTTCTTTAAAAGTTTTATTGACATAAACTCGCTAGTACTTGGTATTTCAGTTTTGATCCTGGCTTTCATCATAGAACTATTGCAACTCATAAACATTCTGGAAATACTTGGTCTTCAGCATAACCATCTTATAAAACTCATCCTAGGCAGTACGTTTCATTTCTCAGATCTTATAGCATATACCTTAGGAATTATTTCAATTCTAATTGTAGAACGCAAATTACAACAGCATGGATAATATAAAGCACGTTTTTATAAACAGATTCAGAACATTTTCATTAGTAGGACTCTCAATGACCTTGAGTATTGTATTTCTTATGATTAGAATGAAAATCACCCATTCCTTTTTCTACTTGTTTTTAGTTTGGAATTTATTCCTGGCAGTCATTCCCTTTGCCATAACCACTTATTTACTAAGCAATCCCAAGCTTAATAAATTAGGTCTACTGGTATGGTTTGGGGCTTGGCTGCTTTTTTTGCCCAATGCGCCTTATATTTTAACAGATTTATTGCATTTAAAAGTTAGCGACTCTCATTTGTTATGGCTTGATATTCTGGTCATAATATCTTTTGCTTTAAATGGTTTATTATTATTTTATTTATCCCTAAGTGATATGAAAGCTATTTTAGGAACTTTTATAAACAAAAAGAAAGCCAATCCTATAATAACAATAATCCTGTTTCTATGCGGATTTGGTGTGTATTTAGGGCGGTTTTTACGTTATAACTCTTGGGAAATATTAAGTAGCCCAAAATATTTGTTGATCGATATTACAAACATAGCCTTAAAACCATCTGCTCATCAAGAAGCCTGGTTATTTACAATGCTTTTTGGACTATTTTTAAGTGTTGGATATTGGGCATTTAAACAAATCTATAATCATCAAATCGATTGAAACAACAATAGAAATTAAAAAAATTCCTAAAAGTAAAATCTCCAAGAATTAAAATTCTTGGAGATTTAAACTCTATTTTTATAAACCTGAAATGGTTATTTATGACTCGTCATTACTTAAATACTGGTTATTCATTTAAATAATTCAGTAGACCAGAATAATCGCCATAGCCTTGACTGTATATAATTTTTCCGTTTTCATCAAAATCTAAAGAATTATATACTTTAATGATTCCAGATTTTGCTTCAGTAGAATCTGTTGCAGGCAATGTGACTTTCCAAGCGCCATAATAACGTACGGATCCGTCTGGTAATTTGGTATCTGCATTGACACCTGGCAATAACTGAGGCGGACTTGGTAGAAATTTAAAGTCGTATCGCTCCAAAAACTGCTTATCCTGTGCCTTTGATGCTTCACTGTGTATCCTTACTGAATCTACTTCTGCTCCAAAAAAAGTATTTAGTCCAACTGCATTTTCCGCAAAAATAGAATAATCGGGTGTCTCATTTTCCCAATCTGAAATTGATTTGAGAACCGTTTCAGAATTTTTTACAAATAATTCATCAGCTACTTTAGCTGAATTGTCTGGTTCTGCTTTACACCCCACAATTAATAAGGCTAAGCACAACATTGAATACATGATTTTCATAATTACTGGATTTTGATTAGTTATTAGATATGAAAGATAATGTATTTATTTGAATATAAACCAGTTACATTTTTCCATTATTCTAATCCATCAACATAACCCTGCAAATAAGAAAACGCTTCTGTTAGTTTTCCATTTTCAGTGATTTTCGCACGTTCAAGAATACCGTCAGCATCACGATTAAAAAACGCCGGTATCACATGTTCTAAAAACATATCCCCAAACCCTTCACTGGCATCTTTGGGCAGCTCGCAAGGTAAATTATCAACAGCCATAACCACAATGGCTTTATCGTCTTTATAATCTATTTCGGTTTCCGTTTCCGGATCGTATCCATAAATAGGATCGGCTATGGTTGATGCCCGAAGTGTTGTGGCTACCGGCCCGTCAACATCACAGCTCACATCGGCTACCACTTTTATATTGAAATCATTAGACTTAACATCGTCCCGGGTATATAAATATGGTGCACCATCTCCATAAAAATGTCCTGCGATATAATAGTCGGTTACCTTTGCAAAACGCATAAAGTTAGCATCGTAATCTTGCGGATTATTAAAGAAATCGAAAACATCAATAATATTCCCATCTTTACGCTTGTTATAATCCAAGACATCTATTTTACAATATACAGGTTCATCAAACGTTTGGCTTAAATAGGCCTCTACAGACACGCTTCTAATATGCATCGCATCCAACATTTCCTGTGCTCCATTAGATACTTTACCACTTCCTGTTAAGAGTATTTTAATATTCGGAATGCTAATCGCATTTAACTCTGATATCAAAGCGGTTTGATCGGGTAAAGGACCTGCTTTTGGTAAGTTAAACGCATCATACTTCAATCCCCATGCTCTAAATCCGTTATACGCTCCAACGATTCCGGCATAACGTCCAAAACCTATTAAACGAAACCCTTTACTATTTACAATGGTTTCATGATCGAACATCTCGATATTCTTATCAAGCATAGCTTTTAGTAGCTTCCGATTATAAGGTTGCTTTTTTATGGTATGCGAAAAATAGAAATACTTCTTATTCGGAATTAAATGTTCGATGGGCACTTCTTTTACGCCAAGCATTACATCACAATCTGTAATGTCATTGGTGACCTCAAAACCTTCAGCCCTATATTCTTCATCTGAAAACACTCTAATATCGCTGGATTCTACTTTAAATGTAGCTTCCGGAAACTGATTCCTTGCTTCTGCTAATTTTGCAGGTGAAAAAACAACACGTCTATCAGGTGGGTTTTTACGTTCTTTTATGATGGCAAACTTAATGTTCATGCGCTTCATTGTTAATTTGTTTGGTTGTAACAAAATTCGGTACAAATTTTGAACTAAAGTAATAGGATTTGCAAGTGTATACAAACTTTTTTGATAACTTTGCAGTCTGCGTTAAGGATTGAGGCATTGTTGAAGCTCTTTTTTGTTTTTCTCAAAAAAAGCGACTGCCGAAAGCCTGGCGCACTTTTGCCATTAAAAGCAAAAGTGGGTAACGCCAAAATAAAAGAATTACAATTCTATTAATATAATTTCTGCCTTGGTAGGAAAACGGGGTCGACTGGTTTTGACAGCGAGATTAATTGAATGGTAAGCACGTCGTGTAATGGCATTGAAACACGTTAAAGGCTAGACCAAATTTTAAACGGCGAGAATAACTACGCTTTAGCTGCATAATCTGAATTATAGTAAGATTGCCTAGTCCCGCAAGGCGGGAAAGCTGAATGTCTCCGGAAAGCCTTGGTTAACGGCGTTCTATTTTGAGGCATCGTAAATGTTAACATAGATGGGGTAGCGCTTTGATGCCCTTTCGAAACTAAAAAAGATAAGTTATAAGTGGGTTGTCTTTAACCAGCTTTTAATCGAAAACCCAAGAAAAGAATAAGCGTGTAGAAAGCTCTTTGGTTACTTGTTTGGACGAGAGTTCGATTCTCTCCGACTCCACTTATTGAGTATCAAAACTCACCAAAAACCCTGTAATCGTATGATTTACAGGGTTTTTAATTTTATATGATATCATATAATTGCACACTAAACCATCTAAAAAGTGCGCAATTCGGCGACCTTAGGTCTCTCTTAAAAATTGCACACCAATTTAATATAATTAACTGTATTTCAGACATTTGATGTCTTTCATGATTTGTTTATTATTACTTATTTGTGTACATTTAGTGTGCAATTTAATGGTAGCCTTATGGAAGATCGTTTTAGCAGTACTTTTTTCATCCGAAAAAGTAGAAGTAAAAAGAGTAATAAATGTGATATATATTTAAGAATCACAGCCAATGGCAAGCGTTCTGACATGAGTATCAATAGAAAGATTGATGAAGATAAATGGAACAAACGTTCCTCACGAGTTATGGGAAGAAATTCAGATGCGGATATGCTGAATACCTATATGGATATGATTACCTCTAAACTCAATAAGATACATCAAAGACTCAAAGACGATGAAGAATACATAACTTCTTCGAGAATCATGCAAGAGTTTAATTCCGGTGGAAAACCAAAAAAATTAGTCTTAAAAGAGTTTAAAAAACATAATGAAGAAGTTGACTTACTAATTGATAAAGATATATCCAAAAGCACAGCTAAAAGATACTGGACGTGTTATAGCCATGTCAAACAATTTATAAATGAAGTATTCAAGGAAGAGGATTTTAGGTTTCAAGATATAGACTATGATTTTATCAAGAAGTTTGAATTATTCTTAAAAACAGTTAGGAATTGCAATCATAATTCAGCACTAAAATATATTAATAATTTTAAAAAGATAATTCGCATTGCTTTAGCAAATCAATGGATGGATCGAGATCCTTTTTATAATTACAAAGTACAATTTGAAGCCGTTGAGCGTGAATATTTAACTGCTGAAGAAATAGATACACTCTACTCGAAAGAATTACATTTCGATAGGTTGAAAGTGGTAAGGGATATGTTTGTGTTTTCATGCTATACAGGTCTCGCCTATTCTGATGTTGAGAAACTATCCAAATCTGATATCACTATTGGCATTGATGGCAAACAGTGGATAAATATTAAGCGTACCAAAACGAATACTCGAAGTAGTATCCCTTTGTTACCCATAGCGAAGGAGGTTTTAAATCGTTATGCCTACGATCCAAAAGTCATAAAAAGTGAGCGTTTAATACCTGTGTTTAGTAATCAGAAATCTAATGCCTATTTAAAAGAGATAGCAATGCTCTGTGGTATAACCAAACCGTTAACCACACACTTGGCGCGTCATACTTTTGCAACTACTGTTACTTTAACTAATGGTGTACCAATTGAAACCGTTAGTAAAATGCTTGGTCATAAATCGTTGAGAACCACTCAGCATTATGCAAAAATAGTCGATCGTAAAGTTAGTGATGATATGAATCTACTTGAAGAGAAATTAGAAAAACAAAACAGAAGCAAAGAAACAAATTCTAAAGATTCATAAATTTTAATTCATTTTATAAGTAGGTGTACCAAATTTTGGACAACCTCTGGACAAGTAGTGGACAAGCTTTGGACAAGTGGTGGACAAGTGGTGGTCCCTTTTTTAAAACAACTTTAAACAAAATAAAAGGTTAACAAACTTAACGTTTTAAATTTTTTTTTATTGTTCTCTTTTTTTGTTTTTGTCAACATTAATACCTTTTTGTAACCCCATGATTTCATTTTCAATATTCCAGTTTTTTTCATTTTTTTTTACTAAAAAAGGCTAATAATTAGCAGTATATTAGAGTAGTTTAAGGGTTCCTCAAATGATTTTCCTTCTCCAAATAGTCCACAAAGTCAGAAACACTTTGGGTAAAGTGTCAGCCTAATGATTGTGCTGAAATACTGATATACATAGATTTGATCCTTTATTATTTTTTAAGAAGTGATGGCTTCTTTTTTTTGGCTTCTTTTTCTAAAAGCAAGGGTTTCTTTTTAGGCTCGGCTTCTTGAAATAAAGATTGCATCATGGCTACAGTAGGTTTGGTTTGATTCTTTTCAATGTCTTTCATGATGGCAATCACCCCATTGATTCTTTTTTTTATGAGGCTCTCCAGTGTTTGCATTTGTGGGCCGATGGATTCTTTTGGGGAGATGCCATTGTGTTCAAAAAATTCAATCATCAGCAATAAGGTCATGGATTGAGATCCAGACATGGCTCTGCAAAAACGTCTAAATTTTTTAGCCACGGGAGCCTTAATTTTTAAGGTCTCAAACGGTTGTTTTTCATATCCTTTATCCATTTTTTAGTAAAAAATTTATTGATTTTAAAGGGCTGGCGTCGTTTTTTAGTAAAAAACCAAGTCCTTTTGTTTATTTTTAGTTATTGCTTTGCTCTTAACAAACTGATTATAAATTATTTGTGGAAATAAAAATATTCGTAACCTCGCGGAGCGGGTTACCCTCTTGCTATACGATTCCTTCATTTCATTTTCAGGATCTTAATACTTTTCAATCATTATTGAAAAGCTATTTGAGGTACTTTGAACACCATTATTTTTTTAGTAATAAAGTGAAGTTAATTATTTACAAACAACTGACAATCATTTAAATAAACTAATTTTCATATTCATTTTAGATGGTTCTATTTGATGTAGTTTGATATACTTTTCCTTTTAAAATCACATACTTATTATATCTTGAGCGTTTTCCTTTTCTTTTGATATTGAATTCTATGCGCCTTAATAATTACCAAGTTTATTTGTAGTAAAATGATACAGATTAGCATACATTTCAATTTCATTCACTTACTTCCCATAGTGCTATCGCCGTTACCTTTTCGGTAACCGATACTAAAATTGTGAACGAGTAAGAACTTATAAAAGTGAGTGAGCGAACGGTTATGCAGTTTGTCTCGGGCAGAATTTTAAACTTTGTGTAAAAAAGGTTGGGGGTGATCTTTTTACTAGGCGAACTCTGTCGCTTTTTCTGCGACTGGACTTGCAATAAAAAAATGAACTATTAGTTAAGAGATTAAACTGCTAAATAATTCTTATACATTTCTAATTCAAATTGAGTAATATTTCAATTGAGTAAAAACATGAATACGCATTAGAAAAATATTTATAAGTACATCAACTATATTTAAATTTTGAATGCAATTGCATTCATTTTAAGTCCATTTAAATTTTAAAATACAAAAAGGTGCGTTAATCGGTTACTCTATTTGCTAAGCACATATTAACTTTATGAATATCAACTATTTAAAAAACAGGTTCGAACCCTGCCCACGCAACATTATGTCCAACTTTCTGTTGCATCCAATGGCTATAGTTAAATTATTTGCAATAATTATTACAAAACTCACTTTAGTCAAGAATAAGTGTTCACTTTGATCAGATTATCCAACTTAATAGAATATTATTCTTCCTTCAAAGCTTCAATCGGATTTTCATTTACCACCCCCATGGCTTGACTTCCTACGGTCAATATGGCAAGTGACAGGGCCGCTAGGGCTGCCAATAAAAAATACTCCGGACGCAATGAAATTCGATAAGCAAAACCAGAAAGCCAATTGTTGACCAACAAAAAGGCGATGGGAAATGCAATCAGAATGGATACCAAGACGAGTTTGGTAAATTCATTGGACAACATAACCGTAACTTGTACAGCACTCTGACCGAGCACTTTACGGACACCTATTTCCTTTCGTCGCCGCTCAACAATGAAGGTCGTGAGTCCAAACAAGCCCAGACAAGAAATGATAATGGCAATTACACTAAAGTATTTTGATAAAACGGCAATCTTGTTTTCGGCCTCATAAAGCCCTTGGTAATCGTCATCCATAAATGTAAATTCAAATGGGTAGGCCGGATGAAATTTTTTATAGAATTCCTCGAGCCGTTCAATTGTAGCCTTTTCAGTACCCGATTTGATTTTTACAATAATATCCTTTCCGTGTGGAACGAATCGAAAAAAGAGCGGTTCAACAATTTTATGAAGGGAGCCATAATGAAAGTTTTTTACCACACCTATAATTTGTCTATCTTGGCCTTGAAACTTAATACTTTTACCAATAGGTTGTTTAAACCCTATCATTTTGACAGCAGCTTCGTTTAATATGATTTTTGACTCCTCATTAGCGTACTCCCTTGAAAAGGAACGACCTTCCTCCATTTCTATATCTAACATCTCAATAAAGTCATAGCTAACCTCTGGGGACGGAAACGGTTTTTGCTCCTCCTCTGTTTTTCCATTCCATGAAAAGCTTGTATTACCACTTCTGGCTTCTATAAAATCCCCAAGTGTAATGGAGGCGTTCAAAACTCCAGGAATATTCTTCAATTCCGACATAAAAACACTAAGATTATTATTATCAACCTTCCCTTTTCTTTCAAAAGAAATGATATTGTCCCGGTTATAACCCAGGTTTTTAGCTTGAGTAAATTCAATTTGTTTATTAATAATTAAAAAACCAACAATAAAAATAATGGAGATGGTAAATTGAAGTATAACCAAGCTTTTACGTATCCATTGTTCGCCCCAAGAGCTGTTTCGTTTTCCCTTTAAAACAGTTACTGGATTAAAACCAGAAAGGTAAAAGGCAGGATAGCTGCCGGCAACCAAACCTGTAAACAAAACAATACCAACAACAATTAGAATATCACCAAGTTCAATGTTTAAATAAAGACTTTTCCCAATAATTACATTAAAATGAGGGAGGAGCAAAATAACCAATACAAGTGCCATGACCAGAGATAAAATGGCCATCAGTATGGATTCTCCCAAGAATTGAGTAATTAATACATTGCGGTTTGCTCCCATAGCTTTTTTTACTCCAATCTCTTTCATCTTTCTTGATGCTTGTGCCGTGGATAAGTTCATAAAATTGATACAGGCAATCGTTAATATAAACAACGCAATAATTGAAAATAGTTTTACATACGCTATTCTTCCTCCTATCTGTATACCGTTTTCGTACTGACTATATAGGTACTTGCTGGAAAATTGCTGGACAAACAGAGTAGACCTTTCCGATTGTAAGGAATGCTTTCCTTTCATGAAATCTTCAATCTTCACATTTAAATTTTCAATGTTCGCTCCCTTTTTTAATATCAAATAGGTTTCGGCATTGCTGCTGTACCACTCCCTTGAATCACGGTGATGATCAAGTAGTAATTCAATATTGAATACGAAGTCAAATTGAGCAGTAGAATTCGCTGGGGGATTTTCAAAAATGCCGGACACTTGGAATGTTCCACCAAACCTTTTATAGTTCCATTCAACCGTTTTACCAATAACATCTTCCGCAGAATTAAACATTTTTATAGCTAACTCTTCAGACAGGACTATGCTGTTTTTATCCGCCAGTACTTGCTTAGTGTCTCCTTTTATAAGTTCGTAAGAAAAAACATCAAAATAATTTTTACCCACGAATAGCCCGTTAGCTACCAGATGTTTATCTCTGTTTGAGAGGACACCTTCAGGTCTATGATAGGTACTACTTACGGCTACGGCTGATTCTATTTCAGGTATTTCCTCGACTAAAGCCTCGGCCAATTGAATAGGTGTATGACCCAAAGTCATTATGTAATCAGGAAATTCACGATTATGCATTACTTGATATAGCTGACTATCTTTTTCATGAAACTTGTCCACTTTCAATTCAGCACTTATCCATAGATAAATCAAAAGAACACAAGCTAGCCCTGTTGATAATCCAACAATGTTTATTAAAAAAGAACTTTTGTCTTTTTTAATATTTCTAAGAAACAGCAGGAGATTGTTCTTTAACATTTATGAACTTCTTTAAATTTCATATTATTGGGTCGGACAATTAAATATAGGCTCTTTTAAAAGATAAAAAAAAATATAATTTGTTACAGTTATCTATTAATATTCCATGTAAAATCAATTAACTTGTGGAGAATATCAATACTCATTAAGCAATCCTCCTGCATCATATTCTAATTCTTTTGCCTTAATATCCAAAATTAGCTTATTGTTGTAACTTGTACAGGAATGACAAATTTATGTATTCGAGGCACTTCATTTGAAACTAATTCTAATTTTGTATTATACTCTTTTAGTTTTTAGCTGTTTATGTTTAAACAAGTTTCGCTTGGCTTTTAAGCAAAACATCAGTATATTAAATAAAAAACAACTGTAAATTATTTATAATGGGAAAAGGTGATAAAAAAACAAAGCGCGGGAAAATAAACAGAGGAACTTTTGGAGCAAGACGACCTAGAATTAAAAAGAAACCGCCTATTGAAAATAAAATTAATATTATGAATAGGGTCAGCAAAATCTGAACTTTTTAGGATAAAGAATCTAGAGTGTATTTCACAAAGTTAATTGATTTTCTTTGAAGTAAAAAAGCCTACTCAATGTACTGTTTAGTGTCGGCCAAAAATATAGAGTAAAATTATTAAGCAATTACCTTGATGATACTTATAACCACTTCTTTTTCTTAAAAAAATATATCATAAAAGCAAAAATCAAAATCATTATACTCCAAAGAATAAAGTAAGAGTATTTATATCTAAGTTCTGGAATATTTTCAAAATTCATTCCATATATTCCGGCAAGAAACGTTAAAGGAATAAAAATAACTGAGATTATGGTTAACAACTGCATAACCTTATTCATCTTGAAACTAACCTCAGAAATAAAAAGATCCTGTAGCCCATTGAGTATATCTCTATTTGATTCTACTGCATCCATGATTTGAATGGTATTTTCATATAAATTTCTTATAAAAACACGACTATCTTCTTCAACAAAATCACTTTCAGTTTTATAAAAATTAGCGATTGCTTCTCTTAAAGGTAATATGGACTTACGTAAAGCCAGCAGCTCTTTTTTTAAATGATGAATTTTATTTTTAGTATTGTTCTCCACATTTTCCATCATTTTATCATCCAGTGTTTCAATATGAGATTCAATGCTCTCCAGCGCAATATAATAGTTGTCTACAGTTTCATCCATCAATGCGTATGCAAGGTAATCTGCACCTCGCATTTTAATACGAGACCTATCAGCCTTAATACGTTTTCTGACAGATTCAAATAAATCGGTTTCCGTTTCTTGAAATGTCGCTACAAAGCCTTTATTAAAATAAATGGCTATATGCTCCTTTTTCAATTCTAATTTTACGGAATCAAACTTTAATGAACGAAGTAAAATAAAATTTCCTTTAGGGTATTCTTCAAACTTTGGTCTTTGATTAATATCAACAACAGCCTCCAAGATTAACGGATGTATATCAAAAGTGCTCCCAAAAAGACCAATTAATTCAGTATCATGCATGCCTCTTACATCATACCAGTCAACCATATTTTCTTCAGAGCTCACCAATGTCGATTTTGAATGACTGCTTAAAACCCTTTCTTTTAAATTATTGGAATCATATTGTAAATGATGAATAAGTACTTTCTCAACTTTTCTATTTCCGGTAAAAACTATCGATCCCGGAGCAAGTCCTATTTTTTTCTTTTGCTTATTCATTTTATTTACGCTTTAGAAACCAATTTTTCTTTATAAACAAGTGTCCTGTGCGGAAATGGGATTTCTATCCCTTCTTTATCAAATCTCAATTTGATGCTCTCAAGTAAATCACATCCCATTATAAAAGCGTCTGCAGAGTCTTTAGCCCAGGCCCAACCCCTTAAATTAACTGAAGATTCATCCAGTTGTATTACCTTTACCGGTGCCAACTCTTCTCCATTATTTTTTTGAATATCTGTTCGGGGATCTATATGCAAAGGGTGATTTAAGATTTCATCTTTAATTATAGACTTAGCCAATTCAATGTTTGAACTATAACTTATCCCTATTTCAATCCATTTACATATCTTATCATCTGTAAAATCAGAATTAATAATAACCTCTTGGCTAATAATCGAATTTGGAATGATTATTCGTTTATTTTCAAAATCTCTTATAACAGTGTGTCTGAGGCTTATATCTTCTACCACACCAACCTTATCTCCTATTTTCAGGCGGTCATTAATTCTGAACGGTTTAAATATGACAATAAATATGCCACTAATGATATTACTAAGAGCATGCTGAGAAGCAAAACCTACAGCAACAGCTAGTACTCCAGCTCCAGCTAAAAGAGAGGTTGCTAAAAGTCGTAACTCAGGCATTGAATAAATAGAGATGCTTAAGCCAACGATGTAAATCAAAGCAATAATTAAATGACGTAAAAACTGATAGTTGGTCGGATCAGTATTCATCAACGCTGTTGACCTTCTTATTTGACGTTTGAAAAAACGGTTAACCAAAAAAGAAAGGACAATCGTTAATAAAATTAAACCAACGAAAATCAAAATATGATTTATATTATTAAACAATTTTTCTTTCATCTAATTTTTAAATATTTAATTTGTCAGAAGTGTATTTAAATACTAAAGCAGGTGTTTCTATATTATTTAGAAACCCTAATATTGTACTTGGGTCGATTAACTTTTGCCAAAAATTTCTTTTATGGGTGGTCAATACTAAACAGTCATAATCCGGATAATCATTGGAAGCTTCTTGCTCTATAAATTCGTCAACTGTTAAATCTTTATGATTAAAGACAACATTTTTATTTGCCATTTCATTAGTTAAATATTTAATCCATCTTCTTTGCTCAGGGTTTTCTTTAGAATCCCTTGAAAAATGAAGAACTTCTATTTTGGAGTTCAGAAAGTTGTCTGTTAACCATTTGACGTTAGCATAGTCATCTTGCTTAAACGCTGTTAAGTAAGCAAATCTATGCATGGGCTGAAAAGAATAATGTTCTGGTATTAGTAAGGTGGGGAGGTTTGAAATATTTAAAAATATTTGTTTAAAAACAGCATTGCGTTCAGTACTAAACCTTTTAAAGATAGCCTGTCTGGCAATAATGAGATCAATTTTTTGCTCATTTACAAAAGCACTTAAACATTGTTCGATATTACCATGAACCAGTTTGGTGGAAACCCATGATGATTCAATAATATCTTTGGTATTGTTTAAAACAAAAGTTTCCAATTCTTTCTTCTTGTAATTATCCTGGCTATTTATAAAAAACCCTAATTTGTTATAGTAATGTGGGGAAGACATAAAAACAGGGGCATTTTCAGCTTCAATTTTTAGTACATGGAAGCGCAGGCCTAAATCTTTACAGAACTTAGCTGTGTAACGTAGAAGTGAAATGGAGTTTCCATCTACATTCCCTATGAGTAATACATGTTTAATGGTCAGTTTTTATTTAAAGATTGAAAACAATACCAAGATAATAATTTATTCTTAGTTCAATAAAAAGAACTCTTAACGTAGTTTAAGTATTTTTTTAGTTCCTAGTATCCAAAAGGGGCTAATCAATAGGGTCAAAGAAATAATTATTACCGTTAGCTGATAGCTAAATTCAGAAATAACATTAATTTGATATGCACTTAAGGCCACAACAAAACTTAACTCCCCAATTTGAGCAAGCAACGCTCCGCCATATAAACTATCTTTCCAATTACGAGAAAAATAATGAATTATTAATGCATTGATTAAATGATTTGTAACGAGTACAGCCAAAAGTAGAGTGCCTATTATTTTGTAATTGGATGCTAAAAATTGTAAATCGATCATCATTCCTATAGAAATAAAAAATAATGCAACAAAGACCACACGAAATGAGTGTAAACTTTCATGTATCCATTTTGAAGATTTGGCTGCATGAAAAATTAATCCTCCTACAAAAGCACCAAGAGCCGCTGATAAACCAAAAAAAGCGGTTAACGCTGCAAACCCAAAACAGGCTATAAAAGCCAGAAAAACTTGCAGCTCATGATCCTTTTCAATTAGTCCGCTGAAGGGTAAAGAGAATTCTTTTTTCTTTAGTACCCAAAGAATGCACAACAGTATCAGTGACCCACCTATTAATTGTAAAAAAATGTCATTAATGGAGGGGCTATTTCCACCAAGATAGTTGGTTATTAACAAAATAGGGACAAAAATAATGTCTTGCATAATCAAAATGCTTATCACACTTTGCCCTAATTTGGTTTTATTTTCGTTATTATCCTGTAATAATTTGATAACAACAGCAGAGCTACTAAAACTTATCACAAATCCAATTATGATCACCCTATTCATTTGCCAATCAAAAATCTGCCCTAGAACGCACACCACAAGTGTGCTAAGAACAATTTGTAGCAAAGTTCCAAAAGCTGGTATCTTCCACATTTTTAAGAGATTAGGAAGACTGATTTCCATTCCAATGAAAAACAATAACAGAATCAACCCATATTCGCCCATTTGATTGATCATGACTTCATCCGTTATAATATTCAATCCATGTTTTCCTAATAAAATCCCTGCAACAATGTAAGCTATAATATAAGGTTGACGAAAATAGCGCAGTATAACACCTAGAGCAATTATAACTAGTATAATTAATGCCAATTTTAAAATCACAGGACTTGGTTGACTAGCTAAGAATATTGAAATCATGTATGACGGAATTTTGAATAACTAATATAATTGTTTTTTTTTCTTGAACTACAACTCCTCACTTTAATTAAAGTATTCTCCTAAATAATTATACAACCGAATATTAAAAAAAGTAATTGATCAAAGATTGAATTTGATATGAAGTTAACCCTATATTATCTAATAATAATTAGAAATACATCGATTGTTTAACTATAGAGATTTTTTTATATTTGATTAACTTGTCATACTTTTATGTCAGAATCTATGCACTATGAAAAGAAAACCTACTCTAAACAAACATGAAATAATTGGACTTTTAGCGCCTTCTCTAGTATTTGTTATCGACTTAATTATTCCTCTCGGGGTTGCCGTAGGCGTATTATATGTATGTTGTATTGCATTAATAATACGAGAAGAAAAAAGCTATATCTTATTTTTTTCAATAGTGACTTCCATATTTATAATCATTGTCCCTTTAGTAACACATTCTTATGAAACAACATGGATGGCATTTGTAAACAGAGCTATTTCTATTATAGCAATATGGATAGTGACCTATGTTTCTTTAAGGCATAAAAACCTTGATAGCAAAATGAAGTTTTATACTTCGCAATTAGAAAAGAAAAACAAAGAATTGGAGCAGTTTACCTATATAGCCTCCCATGACTTGCAAGAACCGCTTCGTACCTTAATTAGTTTTTCCGACTTGCTTAGCAAAGAGTATCAGGGTCAACTTGACGAAAAAGCAAATAAAAGCCTTAGTTTTATTTCAGAAGCGGCGATTCGAATGAGTACCCTTGTAAAAGACCTCCTAGATTATAATCGTATTGGACAAACAAAGGAAGTATCTGTGGTCGAATGTAATGATATTGTAAAGGTCGTTTGTAAGGATCTTGATTCTTTTATCAAGGAGTCTAATGCCACAATAACCACTGAAAAACTGCCTAAAATAAAGGGTTATGAGACTGAAATCCGTTTACTTTTTCAAAACCTTATTACTAATGCTATTAAGTTTCGTCGTAAGGGGCATGATCCACAGGTAAAAATTTCCGCACGGGTCGGTCCTAAACATTGGGAGTTTTCATTTCAGGACAATGGAATAGGAATAGCATCTAAACATCAAAAAAAAATATTTGACATTTTCAAACGTCTACATCTCAAGCATGAATATGCTGGTACCGGTATTGGTCTCGCGCATTGTCAAAAAATAGTTGACCTGCATCAAGGTGAATTATGGGTGCAGTCTAAACCTAATGAGGGTAGTACGTTTTACTTTACATTACCAAAATCGATATAAAATATATAACAAAACTTAATAATAGATGAAGCGAAAATTAAATTGTATTCTACTTATAGATGATGATATGCCTACTAATTATCTCAATCAGCTTATTGTTAACAAATCTGGATGTGCCGAAAAATGTGTTGCACTAGAAAGTGGACAAGAAGCGCTAGTGTATTTACGATCAAAAGAAAATGGAACATATCCACAGCCTGAACTTATCTTATTAGACGTAAATATGCCAACAATGGATGGCTGGGAATTTATAGAAGCTTACTCTCAACTTAGCAAAGACCAACAAGGAGGAATCGTGGTTGTTATGCTAACAACATCATTAAACCCTGAAGACAGAGAAAAAGCAAATAGTATTCCTGAAGTCAATGACCTTATACATAAGCCTTTAAGTGAATCTGTACTTCAAGAAATACTAGATCGTTATTTTCCTGATTATAAATAAAATTAAAAATTTGAAAAACTAAATGCTAAACACAAACGAAAAAAACAAATATTATATTAAAGACTCAAATAGCAGTTCTAAATATGTTACTTTAAAATAATGACTTCCAAAAAAGTTGGAAGATATTGTTTTTATAAATTAATTTTATGTTGCAACACTTACACTTTTCTGTATATTTTTGACTATAATTTATCATCAAACTGTAGTGTTCTAATAGGAAATGGAATATTAAAGCCTTCTCTATTGTAAGCTTTTTTAATTTCTATAATGCACATACTTTTTGCTCGCAGTTTCTCTAAACTACTTTCTGCATCTACCCAAAATCGTGTGATATAGTTTATTGAGCTATCACCAAATTCCGTGTAATAGAACTCGACTTCTTTGCCTATATTTTTTTGATTATAAAGTTTTGCTATAGTTTCTTTTGTTACTCGTTCTACTTTTTCTAAATCTGATTCATAACCCACACCGCACTCTATAGTAACACGCATTTTACTAGTTAAGGTATAATTCTTAAATGGATTTTCCAGTATGACTTTATTAGGTAATATGACTGTATTGTTATCTGCTTCTCTAATAATAAAATAATTGACATTAATATCGATAACTTCTCCTGAGTACCCATTAGTTTCTATCCAATCTCCAATTCTAATATTTTTTCTAAAAGATAGTACAATACCAGAAATAGTATTAGACAATGGTCCTTGTAGCGCTAAACCAATAACTAATCCAGATATTCCAGCCCCTGTTAACAATCCTGTTAATGCTTTCCCCAAATTCAAAGCGCCTAACGCCAAAAATAATCCTAATAAAACAATAATAATGGATGCGCCTCTAGCTACTAACTTAGATATGGAAACTTGTTTTATTTGTCGTCTTGAAATCTTAAAAGTTATATTATATATTAATTTTGATATAAAATAAGAGATTAATAGGACTAAAGACGCAACGGCAATATTTGGTAAATTGCTAATTAATGTATCTAGCCATCTTTCAAGTTTTTCTACTATTTTTTGAAATGATGTAATAACTTCTGTTTTCATTGCCTTTTTCTTTTTTACAAATTTATATTGAAAGCAGATACTTGTTTTACTCTTATCAAATTGATCTTAACTCATATGGGTTAAACATGTTTTAATTATTGATTTTTAAACGAATTATCAGCTATTGAAAGAATAACTTACAAACCCGAGCCCAGTTTTAAAGAAATTCTAGAACTTGTTTTAAATGAAGATATATGCAACAAATCAATCAACTTTCATATCAGCAAAGACTTGTATTAAATGAGTTAACTCAAACTTTACATTTAAGGTAATTTTGCATCAAATAATAAAATATATAAAATGAAAACATTAACAATGTTAGTAACATTAGTATTAATAAGCTTTTCAATAAACGCACAAGACATTTCCAAAAATGCTTTAGGTCTGAGAATTGGTGATAATAACGGATTTGGAGGGGAAATTACATACCAAAGGTATTTAAAAGAGAATAACCGATTAGAATTCGATTTGGGTTGGAGAGACAGCAATAATGTTGAAGCTTTTAAACTTACTACATTATATCAATGGGTTTTTCCTTTGGATGGTAGTTTTAATTGGTATGTTGGTGCTGGTGGAGGCGTTGGGTCTTTTGATGCTGGTCTGACAGACGGAACATTTCTATTTGCTGCTGGAGATATAGGTATTGAATATAATTTTGATATTCCGCTTCTTTTATCATTAGATTTTAGACCTGAACTTGGTTTTAACGATGAGTTCTCTGATAATGTTGATTTTGATATCGCCTTAGGAATTAAATACCAATTTTAATAGCGTCTGAATAATATATTACTATAAACAGATATTAACTGAAAACTGTATATTATGAATAAACATATAAAATTTATTTTAATTGTCGTCGGAATTGCGCTATCCTTTTATGGCATTAATATGCTGATTGCAATAGAAGCTTCTATAAATATTCGCTCACTTGACATGCAAGCTCAATATAACATGAATGCATATATCATTATCGGTTTAGGTTTAGCTTCTTTATTAGTAAGCTTAATGGCTAGAAAGAAAGTTTAAATTTGTTCTGAAACAATAAAAAGGTTAGCTTAAAAATAAGTTAACCTTTTTTGTTTTATACTAAATGATTATTCATTTAATTTGAATCTAACTCATCAATATCTTTCGTTACTGGCTTTTTACAACGTTGTTCCATAATATCTTCAAATTCAAAATCTTTATCATTTTCTAAAGTATTAGTATTTTCTGTTTCTGAAGTTTTTCTATTATTATATATTAAAACGATAGTCATAATAATACTTGTTCCAATAATAACAAAAAACAGAATACCAGGCTCAAACGACGCTATTTGAAATTCTTTAGGAATTGCATAAAATAACAGAACTGTTATTAATCCTCTGGGCCCAATAAATAACTGAGGTAAAATATCTTTCCCAACAAACAGACGTAAAATTACGAATCGTATGAGATAAGTAACAACTATAATTAATGAGCTTATAAGGGCTACTTTTATATTTAACAAAGACGTTACTAACATGGTTAAACCAAAAGCCACAAAGAATAATGTACGAACTACAAAAGCTGTTTCGGCTGTCACCATATGAAGTTCATGTAATATATCGTCTGCTTTTTCGTAATGTAAATATTTTTTCATTTTCCCAGTAAAAAAGAGCTTCATATTTGCTATAACTAATCCAAAAATCAAAATCATAATTAAAGACGACAAATGTAATTTCTTCCCTATGGCATAAAATAATAAGAGTACTGCAATTAAAAGAAATAACTTTACTTGTCTTTCTATTCGTTGAAAAACTAATATAATGGCATAACTGATTATAACAGATACAACAATAGTAAGAATAAGGCTCACTGAATATTCAGCAATAACACCACCTCCTTTACTTGAAAATAACTCTATTAAAAAATAGAACATAATTATTCCAAGAATATCCGAAAATGTGCTCTCATAAATATGAAATTCTTTCTTAATATCATTCAACCCTGTAACACTAGGTATTATGATGGCACTTGATAAAATAGACAAAGAAGTTGCATATAACCAAGCAGATTTATAAGTCATTTCTGGAATAAATTGATATAAAATTCCAGTAGTAGCTGCTGTTGTTACTATCAAACCTATTAATGCTATTAAAAGTGATTTTAATATGGGTTTTAGTTTGTCTCTCTTTAACTCCAATTCTAATGCCGCCTCTAATACTATCATTATAAGTCCTATAATTCCAAGAATTTCTAATATTGGAAAAATATCAGGCAAATCGATAGTAAAATATTTTAAAGTGTACTGTGCTCCCACACCCAAAAGGATAAGCATTAACACAGAAGGTATGTTCGTGCATTTAGATATTTTATCAAAGAAAAAAGATAGAATAATTGTTATTGAGAAAATGATAATGACATTATAGGGGGTTAAAATTTCCATATAAAATATTTTAATTTCTATTTAAAGTAATGGACTTAAAAAACGAGCTATTCTCTCAAAAAATTTATCCTGTACAGGTCGTTTTATAAATTGGTCAAATTCAAGTCTTACACTTGCCTCGCAGTCATCTGTGAATACTTGATGTACTTCTCTTGCAAGATTACTATCATAAATAAGTGCGTTTGTTTCGAAGTTATGGTCAAAACTCCGGTTATCAAAATTTCCAGAACCTACTGAGAGTATTTCACCATCTATAAATACTAACTTACTATGCAAAAAATTATCCTTTTTTAAATAAATTTGAACACCTGCTTGCATAATTTCTTCAAAATAAGAACGCATACTGTATCTGGCTGTCACAGAATCAGACTGCTCAGGTAATAATATTTGCACACGAACACCACTTAACGCTGCTATTTTAAGAGCTGTTAAAACTTGAGAGCTGGGAATGAAATACGGATTGGCAATACAAATAAAATCATGAGCAAGATTTATAAGCATTATATATTGTTGCATGATTGCCGCATAATCTGAATCTGGACCACTAGCAACAATTTGAACAATACTGTCCCCATGAATTTCTTGTTTAGGTAAATATTTACTATCAAGTAAAATATCTTCTTTACTTGCAAAATAATAATCTTTTATAAACACTTTATGCAGACTTTCAACAGATGGTCCTTCAATTTTAAGGTGGGTATCTTCCCAAATACCCATCTTAGAAATAGATTTAATATACTTATCTGTTAAATTAAAACCTCCAGTAAACCCTATAACCCCATCAATAATTACGATTTTTCTATGGTTACGATAGTTAAATGAGAAAATAAAACTTCCAAAACGCATTGGCATAGACGTACATATAGTTATGCCAATACTTTTAAAACGTTTAATAGATTTTCGTTTCCAATCAAAACTTCCAATCGCATCATACATCATTCGTATTTCTACACCCTGTTCTATTTTTTCTTTAAATAAAGAAAATAGTTCATCCATTAATTCACCCTCTTCTAAAATGTAATATTGAATGTGAATAAAATTCTTAGCGTTTTTAATGGCCTTAAAAATGGACGAAAACGTAGATGTTCCATCTTGAAGAACTTCTACATGATTTCCATCATAAGGCAAGTATTTATTATTGTTAGATAATAGCGTTGCTAGTTTATCCTTTTTATTTGAAACAAATTTTTCAAAAGGCCTATGGTTATTAGATTTATGATGTTGGCTATCATACAATCTACGTTTATAGGTTTGTTTTAGTTTAAAGAATTTTATTTTCCTTCTGTTAATCCCAAACAACAGATAAAATATAACGCCAATAAAAGGCATGAAAATAATTGTAAAAAGCCAACTTAATGAACGACTTGGTCTAGCTCCATAAAATATAACACCTAAAAAGGCTAACCCCGAAGTAATTATATAAAGTATTATTAAAATGCTTATCATTTGGCCTAAGTTAACGAAATAAGGGCAGTTAAGACGAAACCGTCGCTGCCCTTATTATTTAAGATATTATGATTTTTCTAATCTACTGCATCTTCAACTTCATTTGCAACATCTTCTGTAGCGTCTTTTACATCATCTACTACTTCCTCTATGCCATCTTCAATTTTTTCTTCAGTTGACTTCTCTTTTCTGCATCCAATGAAAATTATAGATGTAGCGAATAATAACACGAATATGTATGTTAATTTTTTCATGCTGTGATGTTTTAAATTATTATTGATTTTATATAAATGTTAATACGTGCTATCTTTTGGTTATTTCTGAAAACCATAGGTATAAATAGTTATTTTTTAACTATTCCTTTTAAAAGAGATAATACAAACAATACTATAAAAATGAAGAAACATATTTTAGCAATTCTTGCTGCTGCTCCTGCAATTCCTCCAAACCCTAATACTCCTGCAATTATCGCAATAATAATAAATGTGATTGTCCAACGTACCATAATTTTAACTTTTAATGGTTACTATAATAGAGCATTAACAAACTTTTATTAATGCTTACACTGCAAAAATCACTTAATTGTATATATTCACTTAACTCGTATGATTTTAATATTTGCTCAAATACTAATTTCTCTATAATAGATTATAAAGTAAACTATCTTTACTAATATAGGTTTATAAAGCGGACATAGAATGAAGTTGCTATCGTAGATAGTGAGATACTTATTAAACGCATAATTATAAATCAAAATACATTTCAAAGTGGGCTTCTACATTTATAGAACTCCTCAGTAAAATAATTATTAAAAATCATCATGCTGAAAGGGCTAAAGACTATAGAAATAGCATTAAAAAAAGCTAGAACTAATTAACATTTGGTATATTCTTATACTTTACAGGATCTAAAACCGAATCAAAATCCACACCTAATTTATGAAATTCTTTCACTATCGGATATGCCTTAAAGCTTAACTGAGATACTGTATTAATAATCTCAATAATTCTTTTGTCACTAATTTTAGAATCTAACCATTTTTCTTGATTGAATTTATCTAGTACAACAGGCATTAAAGTATCTGAGTTGTGTATCTTCTTTATAAAAGAATTTGCTTTAGAAACTATTATAGAGCAAGTTATAAAACCATCATCTAGTTCATTAAAAACTCCCGCAATGGCAAAAGGTTCATTAGATTTTAAATGCACATAGTAAGGGTACAGATCACCATGGCGGAGATAATAGGTAAAAAATCCTGTTACTAGGATTAAACAACGTCTGCTCTTTAGAGCTTTTTTATATTTAACATCATCGTTGATTGTATTCAAGTTTACATTTAACGTGTTTTGTACATTTTGAAAATACTGCCAATCGTCTTGATACATTTCTGGTAAAATACCCCAAATAGCTAAAGATACTTGCTCTCTATTTGTCATAGTTATTATAGAAATAGACGACTCTATCAAGCCATCTATCACTGCAGCCTTTTTATGGAGCTTTGGAAACTTAAAGGAAGCATTAAATACTTTCTCAATTGTTGCTACAGTTGCGGTATTAGATATCTTATAACACATTTTTTCTTTTTATGTGAAACTCTTAAATAAATAAGGGTCTTTTTACCTGTAAACAATTAAATGCTAACGCATATGGAAATGCGCATCACAATACTCAGCTGAAATAAACAAATCATCAAAAATGGCAAACATGATTAACTAAACCACCTACACTTACCATATTATAGCACAATATTGTTGCATTTAGACTACTTTCTAACATGCCACTTATATACTAACTTAGAATACTGCTTTTTGATTTTGAAGGATTAAACGATCGCACTCTGCCGAATCATATTCGTCATATTTGGATTAAAACAACAGGTTTAAATACCACCTTAGATTTTATTTGATACAAATTTAGATAACAATGAAAGTATCTATTTGTTCATTTAATATAATTTTCGACTTAAAACAAAAAAACTCAATAATCATATTTGCTTATAAAAGGTATTGAGTTAAGATAAACTTCATATGAGCAAAGGTCAGCTTGACTTAGTGTATACTTTTGTATCAGAATCCTTTTTAAGTTTCTTATAAAGTATCAAAATAATGCTTTCGAATAATTTTTAACTTAATATATAAATAATGAAAAATTTAAAATTAATTTTACTTACACTTTCTATAATGATATCATCTCTTTCTTTTGGACAGGAAATAGCAGATAAAATACAAACAACCACTGTAAAAACATTTCAATATCAAACAAGTGAAAAAATGATTACCTATAAAGTGAAAGTTATTGAAAAGCGTAAGTCTGCAACTATGGGAAGTAAAACAGTAGATCCCAATTTAGAACACGTTACAAAATTAATAAGTATTGATAATGATACAGATAAAGCCTACGACCGTTACATTGTATTACGTTATAAGAAAATGCCAAATGACACTTTTGAACTTGTAGAAACAAAAAAGGGTTTTGCTGTAATTGTTGATGGTAAATCTATGGAATACCTAATTGGTGAAGCAACTTATGTAATTAAAAACGCAGATGCTGACTATTTTATAGTAGATGAATTTGATAAAATCTAAGAGTCAAATAAAAGAAAAACGTAAAAGGCCTCTTTTGAGGTCTTTTTTTATTTAATGAAATTAGAAATAAAAGAAATATCTTTGGTTTTATGACCGAAATAAATATAACAGCCGAAAGTACTGAAGGTACTGTGAAACAAATTCGCAATACTATTGGTGGAGATATTGAAAAACGATGGGGCGAATATATTTTAACGGTAGATAGCAATTTAGCTAAAGGAAATATTAGATTTATTACGTTTGATTGGGGGGTTAGTCTATTAGAATATGATATTACATTCTTTGACGATATAACACTCATTATGGATGCATCAAACTATAATCCTATTCATTTTACATATTGTTTAAATGGCCATTGTGGTCATAAATTTGGTTTTCAAAAAGACACAAAAACTCTGGAACAATTTCAGTCGGTAATTATTACCAGTAAAGATGGTGGCTACAATTATGGCTATTTCCCTAAAGATATTAAACTTGAAATCAATGTTATTCAAATTATACGAAAAGAATACTTGAGAAAACGTCTTAACAATGTGACTCAACTAAATAAGAAATTATACGAGGTATTCTTAGACAAAGATCATGAAAATGTATTTACCTATTTTGGTAGCTATGATTTAAAAATGGCAGATGTCATTGGTAAGCTTCGAAAAGTTAAACAAAAAGGAATGATAAGAATCCTTAAAATAGAAAGTATGATTTATCAAATTCTTTCTTTGCATATTCAACAACATGATATTGCTATAAAAGGACATAAAGTAGAAACAAGTTTACATAAAAGCGAACTCAAAATAGTACAAAAATTATCTAAAGATATTCTAAAAAATGTGTCTTACGATTACACTTTAGATCAATTGGCAGAAGAATCTGGGTTAACACAAGCAAAACTTCAAGAAGGCTTTAAAATCTTATATTCTAGGACAGTTACAGAATACATAAGACACGTTAGACTAGAAGTTGCCAGAGAATATATAAATAGCACAGAACTTAATGTTTCTCAGATAGTTTACACCATAGGTTTTAGCAGTAGAAGTTATTTTTCTAAGATATTTAAGGAAAAGTATAATATAAGTCCAAGTGAATATTTAAAGACTCAAAGAGAAAAAACAGCTATTCCTATGTAAAAGTATTTACACTTAAATCTATTCTTTTTTTGCCTTAATTAGCTTTTTAGAGGTTATCAGCTTTTAATACTATAATTGATTCTTCTCTATATCTTGATCATGGTCGCGGCACCCAAGCAAACCTAGAAAATCATAAATTATGATTAGAAAGAATCAAATCTTGAAACCTAATTATTCATCGTTTAAAACTTTCTTCTGGTTCTTCGCTTTAGTTCACTAATTAATGAACTAGCATTCTTCTTTTTTGGCATTTGTTCTGCTTTTAAAGGGTTGATAAATGTATTAAATCTATCTCTAAGATTTAAACCCTTTAAAAGTTCACTTTTTGCTGAAGTCTAACAAACAGACTTGACCTATATAAACAATAGCTTTAAAGCCGTGTAAATAAAGCCTAAATAAAGAAAATTAAACCCCACCTTACTTAGTACCCTCAGAGTCCCGTTGGTACTCAAGAATATCCCCTGGCTGGCAGTCCAATACCTCGCATAATAGCTCCAAAGTACTAAATCTAATGGCCCTAGCCTTACTCTGTTTCAATACAGAAAGATTAGACAACGTGATGCCCACCTCTCCGGAGAGTGTGTTCAGGGACATTTTCCGTTTGGCCATCATTACGTCCAGATTTACTATTATCGCCATATCTTAAATGGTTAAGTTATGATCTTCCCTATACTCAATACCCAATCGGAACACTTCTGAAAGGACGAGTGCAAACAGTCCAAAAAACAATGGCCATAGAGTAACACTGTTGACAAATTCATAGCCCTCGAAATTGGCATTGAGATATCCTATATAGAAAAACCCAAAAATATATACTATAATTGGATACAGAACCAATAGGGTGCCAATGAAACGTATCCTGCGTAGGTTGGATTTTAGAAAAGGGGTATTTCCCATAAAACTGTTCAGGACTTTCCTGATGTAATAAGTAACAATTATAAAAGGAAAAGCGACAATGAGAATCCCCAAAAGCATCATGATGTTGGCCTGCCAATCGTTTTTCGTGTCGAACAGCAATGTGCCATCATTGACCCGTATGCCCTTTATCAAAACGTTAGGACTTTGGGAAACAATATCCTCTTGAACTGTTGCCACAAAATACACGGGCCAAGAAAAAGAATTCTCTGAACTAAATGAATGTATCAAGGTTTTTATAAGTATCAAAGCGACTATGACCAATTGCGCGTACCAAATAAAGTTGACCACATAGCGCAAGGTGTTCAAAATAGATTTTTTTTCAAAAGCGTTTATTTCTTTCATTGTTCACAAGATTTAATGATTACTAATTTATGCTTTATGACCAGAAAAACCCAATCGTTTTCCTATGATCTTCCATTTCCAGATTGAAAGTCCCAATAGTATATAGCCAATATTGGAAGCCACTAAAAATAAAAGGATTCCTAATATGCTAGGTCCAGAATCTCCACTGTTCTGTATGACCTGTTCCGTAGCATACACAATAGCAGTATCATGCTGTCCAGAAACCAGCAAATGGTCATTGGCTACGTTACAGCCCCAATGGATGCCTATGGCAAAAAAGATGGTACGGGAGGTCAACAGTGCCGTGGAAAATAACAAATGTGAAATAAAGAGTGTCACACTATAAAAGATGGCTCCGAACAGACCTGCGTTCAGCACATTATGCATGGCAATAAAGATAATACCGAAGATGATGTTTGCTATGGTAACGTTGCTCATTTCAATGGTTTTCTTAAAACAGTACGATCGGATTAAAAACTGCTGTACGGCTGCCATGGGAAGCAAAATGAGGAAGAATTTCAAGAGTGCCATCATATCGATATCGGGGTTAAAACTCAGCACCTCTCCATTTAAACCAGTTCTTGTAAAAAAGTTAAGGGCATCCGCCACCAGTCCCAACAATAGCCCCAATGGTAAAAACCACAGGTTTCTACTTTTAAGGTCAAATCCCAAGGCGCTCAAATTTTCACCCTCAGTTCTGTACATAAACCAATTGACCAATACCAATAAGATTAAACCAGTGTGCAAAATATATTTCAAATATGAAGGCAGATTGATCAATGAACTTAGAAAAAGTGCAAGTAAGATTAATACGCCTCCAAAAATAAGTCGCGACCAATTTGGGGATCTATTAAGTGCTGAAATGAATTTTTTATTAAGTTCCATAATTACCAAAGATTAAAATTTATAAGCCAGATTTTTTAAATGATTTAATATTTCAAATATATAAATATTATTGATAAACAATAAATTTTATTTGTTAAATGATAAATATTTATGCTTATTAAATAAAAACTTACTCTGACGAAGTAGACTTTCATTTAGAAAAGGTTAAAAAAATCTTTAAAGTTCAAATTTTACAATCTCTTTTTCAATTTCTGATTTACGTAGTTCCAAAGTAGTGGACTTGCAATAAAAAAGTAGACTATTAGTTAGGAGATTAAATTGGTGAATTAATGTTAAACATTTATAATTGAAATTGAGTAATATTTTTATTAAGTAAAAATGTAATTATCCATTAGAAAAATATTTATAAGTACATTAACATTAGCTATCTTTGAATTTTGAATGCAATTGCATTCATTTAAGTTCATTTAATTTTTAAAACACAATCAGGTGCGTTAATCGGTGCCTATATGTGCTAATAACGCATTAACTTTTTGAATATCAACTGTTTAAAATAAAGGTTCGAGCCCCAGCCCGATTCAAACCTTAATCCCTTATGTCAACCTGAATTTATCATAGTTTTACCTTCACTATTTTTATTGATAGTATCGTTTAGTCTATTCCTTAAACATCGCATGTCAACACTTAGCTTTTCTTCTATAACCTTTGCATAAATTTGAGTTGTTGACAATTTAGTATGTCCTAATAGTTTTGAAACAAAAAGCAACAATGATAAGTAAATCAGATTTTCTTATCATAACAAACTGTCATTGCCGTGAAAATCAATATTTCTATAGACAATGAAATCTAGAAATTAGCATTTAAATATAATTTGAAGCGATTTAGTTCATTTTAACCTCAGTGAAACAATTCATATGTTAAAGTTTGTTAAATCGAGACCAATTCGGTGACCTCTATAATTCACGCCTTTTAGAAGCCCTATAAACGCTATAAAACTGAAAATATGGTCGTTGTCTCCGACTCCACTAAAAACCCTTGTTCACAAGGGTTTTTTACGTTAATAAGGTAGGTGCATTTACAAGAACCAATCCGCTTCCATTCTCGTTTGGCATGTTAAAATCTTCTTCAACCATAATTTGCACTTCTTTAACGACTATTCCCTATTCAAAACACTTATTAATCGGTTATAAAAATTAACTGTTTTTTAAGATTAAATTTAAAATAAAAAGTAGACCTTCGAATTTTATCGTAAATCGTACGAAAAAGATGAAAACAAAAGAGATTAAGCCTACTTATAAAAGCCATGCAGACATTAAACACGACTTAGTTGAATTGAAAATCACCAAGGTTGAATATGTACAGGCTAAGTTAAAAAAGCAAAATGAGGTCGCTGTTCTAAAAAAAATCTTGAATCAACTGGCGCGTGAAAATAAGAACTGTGAAGTTGAAAAAGCAGAGCGGACTAAACTTCGTCGGGAATTGGTAAACATAGAAAATCATATAAAAAAAATCAATCTAAAGATTGAAGCCAAAAGAAAGCTGTTAAATCCTGAAAGTAATTTGTTAAAACAGATCATGATCCTGAAGGACAATTATAGCAGCTTTTCAAAAGATGAACGCTGTATTCCAAATTTAAGAGCAATGGCTTCCGAAGTATCAAAAGAGTTGGAAGAGATTATAAAACAGGCTTAGAATACGTGTTGGTATGTTTCCTTTCTTTTTCACCTGAATCTGCATAAAGATAAATTACTCTTGATAAATATGCAAGACATAAATATTGGGCGTTTAGGTCGTCTATAATGACATATGGAAGCTCACGATGACAAAGCCCAAAACCTCAAAGAGTTTTGAGCTTGATCTACAATATCATTTCCTTTTTTAAAGTTTAAGAAAATGCACTTACCCTAACCTTTGACATCAAAAAACCAAAACTTAGTAACCCCAATGATATTGCTGAAACAACAAGTATCGATTCTCTTATCTCCAGTGTCTTTTGTTCATATTGAAACTTAGGCAAATCGGTATAATCTTGCTTTGAAAAGGGTTGATTATTGTATAAAAAAGGCATAAAATGTTCTCGCCAAATAACCGCAAAATCAATGACCTGTTTTCTAAAATTTTCATAATCTGCAGTCGATGTTCCTGCCATTTTATTCAGTGATTCCTGCACCACAATTGCCGGAGACACCCATTTTAACTTATCCAACCACCGCTGTTGTTTACGTAGTTGCTCATCATAGGTAGCAACAATGGGCTCCAACTCTTGCTTTATTAACTGTTTTGACGCCATATAACCATGCCAAAAGGAACGTGACTGCTTTGGATCATTTATGGCATATTCAGGATGATCTCTTAAAAAATTATCCAGAATTTCATTTTGTTTCTTTGTAGCTTCCGACTTTGTAATTCGCATTTTGTTGATCATTATATTACGCGATGGTATTGGATATAATGCGTTACCAATCTGGTTTAGCCCGGAAGGCATCAACAAGACAAAAACCACCCATAGCCCAAGTAAAGACACGGCGTTATTTGCAGAATTTTTACCGAAAATATTCACTAAAAAAGCAATAGCAAACCAAAAAAGCATATAAACCAGAATAATACCAAAAAAATAAGCATATCCCGTAACGTTGATTTCGGATATTTTTCCCATAGCAATAAATACGGTAATCAGTATTACAATAACCATCAACAATAACCAGAAAAACCGCAATCCTAACTTTTGCAACACCCAATGTTTTAAAGAAATGGGCTGAGAAGCCAATAATCTTAGGGAGCCACTTTCCCGTTCATAGGACAATACATTGTATGAAAACGCAATGATAATGAGCGGAAGTAAATAAACAATCACAAATGCAAGGTCAAAACTTCCAAAGAGTAATTGTGTCGGACTTGTCATTTCGGTAAAATTCAATTCAAAATCATCGCTCGCCACAGTTGGTTTAATATAATGTGTATACAAATCACTTTGACCGGTCGCAACAAAGGTCAATGCGGAGGCTCTCATTTCTGCTATTCGGGGATAATAATTTCCTACGGCCATAGGACTGTTCGGAATGGTCCACCTGGGTACGGAAACCTGCATGCCACTTTCAACGGAATCTAACAATTTCAGCATACTGGCATCCGATTCTTCTATTTGCTGCTTCATTTCTGCAATATCCAGATTGCGCTTCTCCACTTTCTGTTGACCGTTAAACGCGGCAAAACTAAATAGTAGAAGCAAAAGGATACTCAGTAATTGTATCCACTTGCTTCGTATTAAAAGTTTCAGTTCATATCTAAAATTATATTTAAACATAATTATATTATTTAAGTTTTGTTATTAAGAATAATGTACCAAATGATAAGAGTGTCCAAAACCCTAATATTATTAAATAAGACCTATTCCCCTTCAGAATTGCACTTAAAACCGGAGGGTTATATTCGAATACCGGTAGATCGGTCCATGTCGAAGCATCGGCCTTATAGCTCCACTCCCCGTAAGCGGCGTTTTCAGCAAAATTATCGTTCAGGAACTTTTGCGACTTAATTCTGTAATTTTCTGCCGCATCTGAAAAATCCCAGTGTGTTGCATAATCGGTCTGTGCTATGGCCATACTTAAGAATCGCGTAGGTAAAAATGGTGACACCACGGCCAGACTTTTATACGTTTTAGTCTGTTTGTAGTACTGCTCTTTTAACTGTTTATAATGCTTAAAATAGACCTCAGCTTGATGTTCTTCTCCCTTTTGCATTCTATAGGCATCGAAGTTAAAAGGCAACTGATGTAAACTATCTACTCCATGCTCTTCCAATACTTGTTTTTCTAAAAGCTTTGCCTCCTTACTCCATGGGTTATGCCCATCTAACCCTTCTTTCTTTCCTTTTACGATCATAGCTTCAAACTCCTGCCTTGTAGGATATGGGTTTTTGTCTTCGGCTAAGGTACTAGCGACCTTAGGCGCCCCTAAACAAGCTATAATCCATACGGACAAAGAAATAACCAAAGAGATCCCGGAACGTTTCGAAACGTATGAAATAAGCATCACAATGTTTATAAAAACGATGTAATAAAGGATATAAACACCCCACATACTCAGCAACGGTGTCCAACTAAAAACACCATAATCTTTAAGACTCGAGAGCATGAACCCGGAAATAAGAAATAAGATTGTGACACTTAAAAAAACAGGCGTAAATACTGATAGCCATTTGCCTAAGGTCAGATTGGTTACTGAAGCTCCGGTGCTTTTTAGTAAAAAGAAGGTTCCCAGTTCCTTTTCTTTGGTAAAAATATTGTAGCATAGCAAAATAACTAGTAGCGGCATAATAAACAAAAGGATAAAATCCGGTGTCAACTCACCAAATCGGGAGATTCCTGTTTGATCGGCCGCAGCACTGTAAAGTGCTTCATTTCGATTATGGGCTTCCAAAAAAATTGAGGTTCCCACGTATTTATCAACTCCCTTATCTAGCAATGACAGAGGGTATTTTGGTTTAAAAGCATAGGTTCCATAATGCGCTGCAGAATGCGGGTTCTTAGCATCTTGATTATCCCAGACCTCCCGCTCGTTTTGTTTGGCCACCTCGTATTCGGTATTGGCATTCTTATACTTCGTATGACTTATCCAAACGGCTACGCTCAATAGGAGAAGGACTATTATAAAGGTCGCTTTTGCTCTTCCATCTCTCAATAGCTCCTTGGTTTCTTTATGAAAGGTTTTTACTATCATAAGGCCATGGTCTTATAATTCATTGTTTTAAGGTAAACCTCCTCCAGTTCCGAAAGCGAAATCTGGTCCGCTTCAAATGTATGCTTCAAACTCCCTGCTTTCATAATGGCGATATGCGTTGCGACTTCCTTAGCTCGAAAAATATCATGAGTGGCCATTAAAATAGCAACCCCTTTCTGCTTTAATTTTTGAAGCAACTGGCCGAACTCATTACTGGCTTTAGGATCTAAACCCGACGTGGGTTCATCCAATAGCAAAACCTTGGTATCTTTAGCAATCGCAATAGCAATTCCTACCTTTTGTCGCATTCCTTTTGAAAAGGTTGAAATACGATTATGAAAGGCCTCCTCCTGAAGACCGGCTTCTTCTAAGAAGTTCTCAAGTTCCTTGGTTGAAAATGCTTTACCTCCAATTCCTGAAAAATAATTAAGGTTCTCTACCGCCGTAAGATTCGGATAAAGAATGAGGTTCTCGGGAATATAAGCTAGAAACTGCTTACTTTTTAAGGGGCTCTCCTGAACATTGACATTGTTGATCAAGGTATTTCCTGAAGTAGGCTCTATAAACCCTAGTAAAAGATTAATAGTCGTGGTTTTGCCCGCTCCATTAGCCCCAAGAAGGCAATAAATCTCGCCTTCTTTAACGGTTAAATTAAGATCGCTCAAGGCTGAAAAATCACCGTACTTTTTATTTATGTTTTTGATTTCTATCATTGTATTATCGTTTATGTTTACATATTCTTGTATATCTTCAAATAGACACCTTTAAAATCTTTTGTTCCAAATGGTCCATCAGATTAATATATAACCAGAAATTAACTTCATTGGGAATATCCATTTTATTTTTCAGAGAATGGACTATAGACCACGCCATATATCATCGTCGGCTATGCTCAAAAAGAAGTATTTTCAGAGTAAATTATATACACCTCGGACTTAAATTATTTTTATTCATAAAAAAAGAAAAAACACCCCTTACTACAAAAGTCGTAAAGGGTATTTAATCCAGGCATAATCCAAAATTTACAAAATAGTAACAGTAAATGTCTCTTCTATATCGGTCTCTCCACCGGCATCAGCTAGACCTGTATTGGGCTTATTAGGCTCATGACGCAAAGTAAACGTTAGTGTTCCGGTACTTGCAGCACCTGTAGCGAGTGTAAACTCAGTACCTAAAGGCTCACTATTCCCATCAAAGTTCTCATAACTCATGGTGGCATTAAGGCTGGCGCTTGCCGTATAAAAAAACTGGTGTTCCTCGTCTTTTTCCTCAACTTCTTCAGTGATATCTTCAGCCGGGTTTTCAGTTTCATTAAGTAATTCAATGGTACCATTGTAGGTGGTTCCAGAGGCCAGATCCCCAGAAACCGTGATAACCGGAGCATTAGGTCCATCACCGTCTAAATCTCTGGTTTTTAATTCAATTGCTGTTCCTCCGCCAGCAGGAGTAAGTGTGATTGTCATGGTTGTAATCACCTCTTCCTCTAATACGGGCTCAGGATTATCATCATCACTCGAGCAGGATACCATTAGAAGTCCGGCGAATAAAAAAAAGCTTAAAAATTTTAATGTTTTCATTTTGTTTAAATTTTAATAATTAATAATTGATTTTAATATTTAATAAAAAGTTTCTCCCCAAATCGTCGGCGTAATAACGCAAACGGTTTAGGTAATTTCGGTAAGATGTATTCAAAATATTGGTTACCCCCAACCCTACTGTGAGTATTGATTTTTCAGTGATCTCAAAATCCATACTCGAATTAAAATTAAGCAGGTGATAGGCTCCGGGTGGTGTACTCACATCAACCACGGTTGAAGTTTGGGTTTCCGGATTAAAGACTTCAAAGTTATTATCAGGGAACTCATTTTGTCGAAATACATATTCACTTTGCAACGTTAGTTGTAAATTGTTAAAACGCGCATTTTCATATCTGATTTCGTTTTTAGTATTTACCGGAGGCATGTTTATTAAGGATTCGTTCCTAGTTCTATCATACCCTTTTACAATTGACAACTGGTGGTCGAACCACAGGTTTTTGGCAAAAGCATAAGATGCATCAATATCAACACCCCATAATCGGGCATTGGTTTGGCGATATTCCCATACCTGAAAATTACCTCGAATAGTTTGTTGAACTTCGGTAGGCTCGATTAGAATAAAATCCTTGATGGTGTTAACATATGGGCTTATTGAAAACCAAAAAACATCATGATCTCGCTGAAATGTCAATGACAGTTTACGGGCTGTTTCTGATACGAACCTTAAATCGCCTAATTCAATTCTAGATGCAGAATGATGCAATCCTTCACTAAACACTTCTGAAGGATTTGGAGCTCTGGAAGCCAGAGAATAATTGAAGAATAATTTATGGTCTTCATTAATATCATAGGTCACCCCTGCTGTTGCCGAAAAATTATTGAACTTGAATTCTGGATTGGTTAACACCTGACCGACAAATTCTTCTACCACAAGTTCGGGAAATTCCTGATCGTAATTTCGCGACTCCCAAAACGAGTTACGGTAAAACTTGAGGGCATCCATGAAGGCATAATCAAAACGACCCCCTAGTTCAACCAGCCAATTGTCATTCAAATCATAACTGGCAATGCTGTAGACTCCGAAATCGTATTTATCATAATCCGGAATCAATCGGCGTATTCCTGTATTCGGATCGGCAAAATTATTCTGATACCTTCCTGACATGCCGGTTTTCAAACGGAACAAATCGGAAATATTAGAATCCAGATCCAATTTCAGAGTATGTGTTTTCAGCTCTAAATCTAAAGATGCCTTACCCTCATCATCTCCTCTTCGGATATCAAATTCCAGGCGGTTATTGTTTTGAAAATCATATTGAAAACTCAGTTTTCCAATCTTTTCAAAGCGCTTAAAACCATTTAAACGAAAAATATGATGTGTTACATCCTGTTTGGGGATGTCAATGCGGTGTGTAAAGTCATTAATGATTAATGGGCGATCACTTTCAATGGCTCGAATTTGATCACTGGCACCTCCCAAATGAGAGGCTCGTAATATGCCTATCTCGTTCTTAAAATAGGAATAGTAGGCTTCCATACCATGGTTAAAGTTATTAAACCCGGTACGCAATGAAGCTCCCAGCTCGAAAACTCCGGTATTACTCAAGATATAGTCGGGTGCTTCAAAATCACCCAAGCGTTTTAAAGTCCCCTGTACAACGGCATACCAACCATTTTGATAACTTTTAGTTAGTTGGGAGGTTAATGTAGCTCCCTGACCATTGGACATCATTGTGCTTAATGTTTTCCCATACAGGCTATCTTTAACCGGAACTTTAGAAGCTTCAGCAACAATAACACCACCAATAGCATCGCCTCCATATTGTAAAGCTCCGGCTCCTTTTATTAATGTCATATTATCAATGGCATTAATATCGACATTGGGTGCATGCTCTGCTCCCCATTCCTGATCCTCCATACGCACGCCGTTATTTATAATAACCACCCGGCTGCTATGAAGCCCATTAACCAAAGGTTTAACAATCGTACTGCCTGTATTTAAAGATGACACTCCGGATAAGCTATTCAAAGCATCTCCAATGGAACCACTATTAAAACGCTCCAGTTCGGTTTTTGAAATTTTATTTTCAAAAAGACTATTCGATTTTTTACCGTAAGCATTTCCCGTAATAGTAACTTCATTAAGTTCTTCGAGGTGATGTTCCAGGTAGAGATTTTTTTTCGTATGCCCGAATAGCTTAACCACATATTCCTTGGTTAGGCACTCAGGGTGCGATATCTGAATCGTATAATTTTGGTTGCAAAGATTTTGTATGATATAGTTTCCGTTCAAATCTGTTTGAACGGTTTTATTAGTTCCCATCACGACCAGAGTAGCGCCTACCAGCGTTGTTCCATCATGAGAGTCTATTATCTTACCAAAAAGGGTGTTTGTGCAATCTTGTGCAACGCCAATAACACTGCTCAATAAAAGCAGCGTTAGCGCATAAATTCTCATATAAGTTCTTATTTAAGTAAAAGTATTTTTTAACTAAACAAGAAAATATGGAGGCGCTCTTAATGGGTTATTGGATCTTTTAAAGGATTTTAGAATTGAAGAAGCAAAGTGCTTTTCAACTTCTGAGGGGATATTTGGGGTTTCAAAATCGGGAAGCCCTAACGTATCATAGTTGAAAGACGATAATTGAAAATCACAAATCTGACACCTAAGTTCATTTTCATGTAAATGGCTATTCTTTTCATCACATTGCCGATGTTCGTGCCCTTCAACATAATGAGAAAACTGAATAACAGTCGGTAGCGTCAATGCCAAAAGCAGCAACACAGATACTATAACTTGCCCGATATGTTTTCTTTTCCTCACAATTTCAAACTTGCAATTAACAAATATAGTAAAGTATGCAGCCCAAACAAAGAAATAAACAGCGGATTTCCGATATTTTTATTCCCGTCGAAGGCCTGTTAAACGCTTTACAAAAGGTGATTGAAGTTTCTTCTAACTCAAACAAATTTACTACTCGACAAACTTTAAGATTCCAAACGAAGATGGAATATGAAAGTTCAATCGCTCAGGTTTTACCCAACTAATCCAGTTGACGGAAGGTCTCTTGCCTTCTCTGGAGGTATAGTCTCCTCTATAGAGTCCTGCGTAGATCATATTTCCATCTAAAAGATCCAATTCTTTTAGGGAGGCCATACTAATTCTGCCTTCAACGATGTATCCGTTATCCGTAAAAGAGGACTTTAATTCAAGATGATCCTTTGGCCAATCCCATTCACTATCAATACCATAGCTTTTGGCGAAATCGGCCTTTGAATCAAAAACTCTTGCCTTTGCATCCATTTCCAAAGAATAATAATCCTTACTAAGGTCTTTATTCCGAATAAAAATCTCAATACGATCTGAACGTACGGCCTGATCTTCTTCTCCAATTTCCGGGTTGTCAACCAACACAATGTCTTTATCTATTACTTCATAAAGGAAATAGAAAAAATGGGCATCATATAATCCTTTGAAGGCCGTTTTAGGCATAACATCTGTACTCCAATAATTATCAAACTGCGTCAATTCAATAGCCTTATCCCATGAAGGTTCTTTTGATATCCCGTCAATGGTTATTTCCTGCGCTGTCCTGACCACATTATATTCATTCTGACCAAAACTTAGAATGGCAAAAAAAGAAAAAACAAAAGTTAAGTTGTGCTTCATTCTGATTATGTTTTTGTCCTCAATGAATCAAATCAATAATTAGGTTGTTCGATACGTTTCAACTTGTCTTTCCACAGAGAACTTCCTTATTGACTTCAGTAAGTTAACAAATTTTTATTTGACTATTCATCCAACAACTCGAGTGTTACCAAATAGAGGCAATGATCGGACACGTAGGTATCTGCAATAACTTTCTTATCCAGTACTTTCCATCTGTTTTTTGGATAAAACATGACATAATCAATCTTGGACCTTGGATTATCGGAAGGTATGGTTGGCTCCGGGTTGTCTTTATCGTAAGTACTTTGCCAAATGCTCTCAAGGGTATTGATAGGCCCGCTTCCAGGTCGTGCGTTAAGATCTCCGGCTAAAATCGTGGGGTACTTATTTTTTGAAAAGACCTCGTTGATTTTTTTAGCCTGAATTTCTCTTCCCGCGTTCCCTTCATGAGCAAAATGAGTTCCAACAAATGCTATAGTATCCTTAGACGCCAATTCTACTACAATTTCTAAAGCAGCTCTTGGTTCCTGACCTTCAATATAAGGTAAGGCAACATTTCTGGTACTTAAAAAAGAGTATTTGGATAATACACCTTCACCATACTCTCCACCATCATAATACATGGCCCGAGCAAAGACTGGTGCCATTTTGGTGCGCCATCCTAATTCTGTTGCCAAATCGTATTTTTTAGAACGGTTAACCTTGTAATCCACCTCTTGCATAGCCACAAAATCGGGATTCGTTTCATTTATTATTTTAGCTAAGGCATCTAAATTAAAATCTCCCTTCGTTGTTCTTCCTCCAAGGATATTAAATGATAATACTTTTACGATCTTTTTGTTCTCGGCCTTCTTGGTCTGCGCTTGTACAGGAACTATAATAAGTGCCAACAATACAGTGATTGCAATTTTTAACTTTAAGTGTTTCATAATGTTTTTCAAGATTAAGGTTAGTTGATATGTTGTTTTAGTTTTAAACATTTAGTAATTCAATTTAAATTTAGATACGATCAAGAAATGATCTGAAGGAAAACCATTCGGCCAGGTTGAAATCACTTCTGTGGATGTATTCTCTAATCCTTTTCCTTTATAATATAATTGATCAATTCTGAAATTTCCCTGATGTGTAAACCCTGGGTATTTTTCAACATCCGGATATAAATTTCTATAAGCATCGGTAAAACCACTGTCCAGCATTTTTTTGGACGCAGGGCTTTTTCCTCCATCTGTATGAGGTACGGCGTTAAAATCACCACCGAATAGGACCGGAACCTGATCCGCTTTATCAAATTTGGATTGATGCGCGCTAAACACCTCCGGGAACTGGCCCATACCATACCAGTTGGACATAGCCCAAATGTCTTGCGTTTCACTTATGGCTACCTTAACAGCAACATTATTAAACTCTGTGGCTTCATAAACCTCAATATCTTTAATAGGATACCGACTTAACACAGAAATATTGGCACCTTGATAGCAATAATCCCAATCGGAAGTCGTCGCAAAATAGTATCCCAATTCTGCGGCAATAAAATCGCCATTCGAATAGGTTTCTTGCATTAAAACCACATCTAAATCTTTCTCTTTAATCATTTCAACAATACGCATTCTTGAATCCCAACCATCTTTTTCCAAAGACCAATGAATCCCACCATGCCATATATTCCAAACACCTACAGTATAATTCTTTAAACTTTTCTTTAATCTGAAAGGTTCACTTTTTTTGTATGCATTGTAGTCCTCTAATACCTCAGCCGCACTTACGGTTCTTTCCCATATAGATAATTCGTCCATAACAAAATCTGAAGGATACAGTTTTTCCCTCATGGTAAAAGACCTTCCCGCAGAATCGTTAATCTGTATTTTTCCATCTTTCAAACTATAAATCTTACTCACCGGTTTCAAAAGGGTCAATTTCATATTCTGAAAAACCGTATAAGGATTTGGTCCTAGTTTTTTTCTAACATCCATAACCTTAGAAAGCGCTTCTTTGTCCAATTTTTTTCTGCCCTTATAGGTTTTCAATTTACTCTTAAATAATTGATTAGGATTGGTAATAAGCGCTAATAATTCGTCATCTTTTAAAGGGTTTAATCCCAAAGCATTGAATTCATCAACCAAACCTTGCAGATTTCCTTGTCCGTTTATAATCTCAGTAGCATAGTTATTTTCATAATCAAAGGTGCTCGCTGTTGCTCCAATCATTAAAGATTCATCATTATAAAAATCGAAATTTACTTTATAAATGGCTTTATTATGACCGTCATAATATAAACGGAATTCTGAGTCCGCGTTACTATATGTCATAGTCAATTGGTGCCATTCTCCGTCATTAACCGGCATAGTGTTTCCATTATCTCTTTCATAATTTATTCTTCGTTTACCAGATCCTATGGTCCATGCTAATGCACCATCAGAGCTATATAATGCCCATCCTGCATTCTTTTGAGCGGAAATACTTTTGCTTTTAAACTCTTTTTGCGAAAGAAATACAGTAGGATGTTTTGACGTTGTTTTTACCCAACATTGTATGGAAAAATCTTTAGTTCCATCAAGTGATAAACTATCCAAACTTAAAGTGTTGTATTCCTTATCTGAGTTATAAGTTAAGGCCTGACCATCAATACCATCTACAAAGGAAAACCCCTCACCTTTAAAGTTCTGGCTTCCACCTTGCAGATGGTTTTCAAAATTAAATTTGGTAAGTGATTTATCTTTTTCTTTAGCAAATTCACAAGACATAAAAAGGCATGTGATCGTTAGGGTAACAAAAAAGAATAGTCGTTTTTTCATTGGTTATGTGCGTATTTTAGTTAAACTTAAATTTGCTCGTAAGCCCGAGATGATCTGAAGGATATTCCGGTGTGTTTTTTCCTTTAAAATTTTCTATTATTTTACCCGCTTCAATCAATTTAAGTCTGTCTCCCTTATAATAGATAAAGTCAATCTTGTCTTCATTCCTAGGCGCAGAATAACACGGATATATCTTAGCATCAGGGTATAGTTCTCTATAAGAATCCTTAAATCCGGCATTGGTCATGAGTCTGCTGTGTCCTGATTTCCCAACACCGTCATCCAGATGTGATACCGAATTAAAGTCCCCGGCCCAAACTATAGGTATATTATCGGCATCATCAACTAATTCTCCCCAAGCTTTTAAAGCGCCATCCAAGTCTTCTGGTTTGCGACCATTGTACCAATTAGAAAATACAATGATTTTTTTATGCTTAGAAAGTCCGATTTTCGCACCACCGTTATTAAAGGCATAGTTTTTACCATAATTAGAACGTTCTTCAATCATGTAAACATCTTCAATTGGAAAGCGACTCATCACCGAAATATTGGCTCCCCATACAGCTCCGATCGTACTTGAAGCTTCGTAATAATAGTAGCCTAAATTGCTGGATATTTTAGAACCCGACCCGTATGTTTCCTGCATCATTACGATATCGGCACCTGATTTTTTTATCATTTCAATAATACGTTCTACGCCATCAAACCCATCTCTTTCCTTTAAAAAATGAGAACCTCCATGCCAAATATTCCAGTTTAGAACCGTTAAAATATCATTTATCATTTCTGGTTCTTTTTTAATTTTGCCGTGCTTTTTAAAAGCTTTTTTAACTTGCTCTGGTGATAATGTCACTTTTGATACTTGAAGTTGATCTATAATACCTTGAAAAGGTTTATAATCGGATTTGCCTGCATCATTTCCAATCATTAAAGGCAGATTACTAGTAAAATCCTTATTGCTTAAATCTCCAATGCTTAAAACCGCCCTATTTATACCATCGTAAAACAACCGTACTTCTTTTCGGGAAGCATTATAGGTGAAAACAATTTGATGCCATCGATTATCTGCAATGGGTTGATCCTGAACTACCGGTTCGTAATTATAGTGCGCATTACCATTCCCGATATTCCATCCCCAGGCTCCATGACTACAATACAACGTAAAACCCGGATTGATTCTTCTTTTTTTATAGATTCCCATATCTTTTTTTCTGAAGTTGGCATTTGATAGAATAATCGCAGTGTCCGCCATAATTTCGGCTGATTTTACCCAAACGGATACTGAAAAGTCTTTGCTATTGGAAAACCAATCCAATCCTAAATCTTTCAGCGAAGGCATAGCCTTTGAATTTGACAAATCCAAACCCTGTCCCTGAATTCCTTTTTTATATTTGAGTTCTGAACTTAAATCATCTAGGTTATTAGAATCATTACGCTCAAAACTTAAGGACAGTAATTGATGATCCTTTTTTTGGGCATTAACACCACAAAACATAGAAAGGAGTAACACAACTAAGGTTACATAAAACGAAAAATTTGAAGACTTATATTTCATATTATTAAACACGTATAGTTTTATTTTATTCACCCACTGAAAGTGTTGTAATTACTGCAGGATGATCACTAGGCCAAACCCCTTTGTATTTAAAATGCATGTCTGAACTCAACGCTTTTAACTTTTCACCTTTATAGTAAATATAATCGATCCGCCATGACAATTTTTCCGCCGTCATTGAAGGTGAAAAATAATTCAAACTCGGATGTATTTCTCGGAAAGAGTCTTTAAATCCGGCATTTGCCATTTCCTTACTTACCGGCCATTCTACGACCAGATTATTATGCCAATGTCGTTTTTCGGGAACCCAATCGAAGTGCGACGGACTATTAAAATCACCGCCAATAATTAAAGGAATGTCATCCGATTGGTCGATTTGCGGCTTTAATTTTTCCAAAATGATCTTGATTTCCTTATGCCGATTTTTGGCTTCGCCGGCTATTAGTTTTTCAGGTGTAGCACCAGCTTTCCTGCTATTGCTTCCCCAGCCCGGTAAATAATGCAGCCATATACTTGCTAAGTTTATTTTTTGAGTTTTGCTTAGCTGAATTGTCGATATTCCCGTCCATAACTCATGATATTCAACCCATGTTTTTTCAATGGGGTATCTACTCATTATGGAAATATTAGCACTTGACAAATAGAAATAATAACCCAAAGCATCTGCTATTAAAGGGCCTGAGCCGTAGGTTTCCTGCATCATCACAATATCGGTATTGGTTTCCTTGATAAAATCTATAACCTGTAGCGGACCTATTATCTTACCTCGCCGACGCCCGCCATGCCATATGTTCCATTGCATCAGATTAAAGGTTTTAACTTTTTGCTTTGGTACCCTGGAAATAGCTGCCATGGGAACCAACTTTTCATAATTCCGGGCCACATCTTCAGCACTCAATGTCTGGTCATAGATTTTGAAATTATCAATAGCGCCATTGAATGATAACTCCGAATTGTTAGCCAGAGCGTCCGTTGCAATACTAACGGGTAGTCCAGAGTCAAAATCATTTACAGGCCCCATAAAGTAAATAGCCACATTCAACCCATCGAAATAAAGCCGTGCTTCATTGGCATCGCGATTAACGGTGAACACGATATGATGCCATTCGCCATCGTTTATTTTTTGTCTCGGAGCCGTAGGTCTATAATCTTTTCTGAAGATTTCAACCCGTTCTGTTTTACCGTCATACTTGCCATTACCAATGTTCCATGCCCAACTTCCATCTGGCTGGCATATAATCGCCCAGCCCTTATTGAGGCCACTTACGCGACTCCATCCGGCATAGCGATTATCAGTATAATCTTTTACCGCTCCAGAATTCCAATCCTTATTTGACGCAATAACCTGAAATTTATCATTCGTTGCTTTGGTTTGAACCCATAGTTCTACTGAAAAATTCTGATCCTTCCATAAACCTGATAAGGTTTCATTATTTTGAATGCGTATGTAGTTATCTGCACGATCCGTTCCACCAAAATATTTAGCATTTCCCTCTATCCCCTCTACAATGGAGTCCTTACCAAAAAAAATGACATTGTCACTGGATCCCGAAGTTGTATCCATGTCCATCGAAAGCCATGGTTTTGAATCATTTACAGACTGTGCTCGTGCACACCATGAAAACAAATAGAAAAAGATTACAAATGTAAAGGCTAGATTTTTCATTAAAATTATTATTTACTTGTTTGGAAATGCGAAAGGCAAACCACCAAATATAACAACGAAAAATCTACAATTTGAAATTTTTAACTATTTGTTAACTATTTTAACTATAAATCAAACAGCATCTGTTCACCTTTTAATCTCGTTTGAGAAAGTCATTCTCAATTAGGAAGAAATCAACTCCTAAAGCATACTTTCCTTTATTTGCTCTGGATTTTGGGTTACCCTCGGTAAATTCGAATTTAATGATGAACGCGTTATTCACAGGTTCGCAAATACCCAGATCCAAATAAGGATTTGTAACACCTTCATGGTTTGAATACAAATCCTGACTTCCTTTTTTAATACCATTAACATAAATATCGAAACTGCCACTATTAGGACCAACAGCCGCGCAAATGTTAATTTTTGCTTTTTCAAATTGCTCTGTTATCTTAAGCTCTGCATAATCTGAAGTTTGCTCAAACCATATATTCTTCATGGCTCCAGAGCTTATTTCACCCCACATTGGGATTTTATCAAAATTCTCTTCAACCGAAGTACTTTTGTTAATCACAGGTAATAACTCCGCTTCCAAAGCATGATCTACTACATATTGAGACCCTTTGGCTTTCTCTATTTCCTGTTCTAAGTCGGCTACCGAAGGTAATGTTGCAGATGCAAATTCAGGTAAAGGCTTTTTGTTATGCTTAACTCCCGGAAGGCCATACCAGAACGTGGTTTGCGCATACTGTAAAAAGTGTGACTTACTCCGTTTACCGCATGATGATTCTATATCGAACTGAATTTGCTTTCTAAAAGGTATGGCATCTAAAACACGTGTTCTTGTGCATACGTTATAGCCCTTAGATTTTGCACCAACAATAATATTGCCTAAAAAGGGTTTGGAAAATTCATCGGCCGGAGTAGGAACCTTACCTCCTGCCCATCCGTAATAATCCTCTGTTCCTGTACCAAAATGAGAGGGGAAATTATCTTCGAGGTCATCATCAATATATATTTTTTCGTCGCCTTCACCCCACCAACCTTCAATAGGATTGAGTACGGACCATTCATCACCAACAATAACGCCTTTTCCTGTAGCACTCAAAAAATTGAAGTCAAACAAAGGAAAGGTCGGAGTTGGATTATCCATTTGCCATGTGGCATAAAAATGCATGGCGTTTTCAGTCCATTTATAATTATCGGTTGTTACCGTAAGTTTGGCTTTCACACTCTTGTCTCCAAAATTATCCAGGTATATTTTCGCGTCTTTTTTAAAGGGCATTGTCCAACGACAAACCATTGTGCCATCTGGTTTTACCGAGCGTTCCCACATCTCGTAAGCTTGACTTTTACTTACGTTATTAAAAAAATCTCCCACAGGCACCCATATGGTTTCTTCACCGTCAAATTCCGCTCTTAACACCACTGAACGCAGGGCTTGAGCTATATTATCGGTTTCACTTAATGAAATTTCCAACTGTTTAATGGCTCCTCCTGCGTCAAATTTCATTTCAATAGGGTTTCCTTTTTTCAAAACCTTAATAGTCGTACTTTTCTTTCCACTGATATCTGGTTTCGTATTGAGTATACCGGCTACCTCATTTTGTACATTACGTGTCTTTTCAAAGTCTTCCATACTAAAGGTTTTTATGTTTGTGCCTTCAGGATATTTTCTATAATTAATAATATTGTAGAATGCTTTGTCATCCATAGTAATCTTACAACGCTTAGCATAAGGTATCGGAAAATACAAATTCCCTGCTCTGGTCGATTCGTCCGCAAATGGTGGTTTTACGAAATCCTGTCCTTTTACAAGCTTAAAAAAGTTGGTAGAAATAGTTGGAGTCGTCTCTCCATCCAAATAAAAATTAATGTTAGCTCCGGTTGTATTATCCAATCCATAATAGAAACACACTGCCCAAATCTTGGTAATGACACCAGGGCCTTCATCTTCCATAATCACCCATTCTTTTTTTCCATTGTTCTCTTCGGTTCTTATAAAACCAATGCCATCACTATCTGCAAACCAACCTGGTTTATCAGGTGATATCGATTCTCTATTGTAGCTGCTGGCTTGAAGAGATTGGTAACTAGTTATTGGAAAATTAGTTATTTGCTCCCTATTTACCATTTCCCTGAGTAAAGTCTCAATGCTTAACTCTTTTTTTGTTTGATATTTAGAACATGACCATGCAAATAGCGTACTATAAATTACCAAGATTAATATCGTTTTACTTTTCATTTGTTTATTTTTTTAATACTTCATTTACTTTATTCAATGACAAACCAATTATACCAGTTAGGCTGAACCGTGACCTCAAGCTCCACTTCATATGCTCTATTCAACTTGAAAGAAGTCGCTTTTCCTTCTTGTTCACGAATACTGGCCTGATCTTTCAATCCTGTATAATACAAAGGCACTTTTATCTTTTTTGTAATCACATTATCTGTTGGATTAAATACCATCAGCAAACCTTTTTCTTTTAAATTTGGGTTTACATGCATCATATAATCCAAATCTCTGCCATCTGCGCGACGTAAATGAAGAATGTCGCTTTCCAAAATGTCTCGATATTTTTTATACCAACCTACTACCCGTTTTACCATACTTTTGGTTTTTTCAGTATCATATAAGCGTGGTCCTCTCAAGGCAGATTGTATCCCCATACCTATATTACTTGCCAACATCATTTCGTAGTGATCGAGATGCTCGTTCAAAGGTTCTATGGTTGCGGCAGCTCCCCCACCATGGTATTGCGCCAATGGTATAAAACTCCAACGCATGGATGGTGTGCTTTCCCAGGTACCGTCAAAAATATTCTGGCGTGTATGAATTAATTGATGACGACGTGGCAACGACCAATTATTTTCACGATAACCAACCCCATTCTGATTAGAACCTGTTAAATAATAATAATCCGGAACACGTAAATAGATCCCATTTGCTTTACTCCATTTATAGAAATCTGTGATTCGTTTCCATTGCTTATACTGAGAATCTCCCAAACCTTCATGCCCGGGATGTTCTGTAGAAGCGCAAACATCTCCGGGATAACTACCATCATGTGTGAAGGTCATAAAACCCGTTTCGGAAAACATACGATACATTTTTCGAAAATAGTCCTGTCCCCATGCACTCTCTAAGCAGGGGGAATTCCCGAAAGTTGCAAAGCCACCCGGTTTTCCCGTATTCGGATTAATAACATCGTCTTTCTTACTTATACTCCTGGAAGCCAATAACGAATAGGTTCCTATTTTTATTCCTTTTGTATCGGCATAGGCTGCATATTTCTTCATCTGAGCATAATTCTTATCGCTCTCATCTTCAGGATTGAAACCACTCCCAAACGAAAAGTTAACCATTTCGTATCCAACTTCAGAGGCCTGATCAATCCCATTAGTGTAATCATCCCATTTGGAACTTGTAATATGGAACATCATAGGGTTTTCTGTTATCCAAGGAGCTATAGTACGATACATTTTACGTTGTGCCAAACCATTGCGCTCTTTGTCATATGAATCATAAGGAATCATATAAGATCGAATAGATTCGAAAGATTCCCCTTGTTTTACATTAAGATGATACCCATTATCGGGATATATTCTCATGGTATTAGAAATGTCCTGAATCCATGAAATTTGAGTCACATAATCCTGATCCGTCCCCCAATGCACGGTCTGATTACTCGCTACTCTAGCTGCCATTGCAGAAAACGCATAATCAGTTTCAAAATGAATATTAGGTTTCACCTTTAAATCTTCACGACCACGGTAACCACCATAGGGATTGTGATCGGCGATACCCAAATATTCAGAAATAATCTGATCCACTTTAACCGGTTGATCCGAGTTATTTTTTATGGAGACCCATTTTGATAGCACAGGAACTCCATCGTATAACTCGTAGTTTACCGAAACGACTACCTTTTGTAAGTCGGTTAATTTTGACTTTAATTTTTGCATTTCTTTCTGATTCAGCTTGCCATAGGCTGAAAATTCGTTGATGGTCAAACGCACTAATTTTCCCGGTACTACATGATCTTCGCCCAAAGCGTTTCTCCCTAACTTTCCTATTCTGACGGCAACCGGATCAGGAACTTCTTTTTCAAAATCTATAACCTGGTAGGTTTTCCATTTTCCTTCTTTTGGTTTGGCTTCACAATATACTTTTGACTGATCGATTCTGAGTCGTAAGAACCATGTTCCGCTAAAATCGACATTATCCTTTCCACCGGCACGCGTATTTTCTCGTTTCCCGTCAAAAACGGTAAACCTCCAGGCACCATTATTCTTTGAACCTGATTCATTTCCGGGTCTCATATTAAACTTGATCGTTTTGTCATTCCATAACAAAGCAATTCCCGGCCCCCAGAACCCACTAACATCAGTACCCGCATCAATCGAAGTCTCCACTAAACCTGTTCCTTCAGGCAACTTGTATTCTGCAAAAACGGCAGTATTATTGGGTGTATAAATCTCTCCCGGTTTGCCTTCGTTTACAAAAGAACTTCTTTCATGACTTCCACTTTTACGAATATTCCAAACCGCTTTCATTGTAGCAAAATCATCACGATAAATCTCCCGACGTCCGGTACTACTTTCCTTTGCCAGAGTAATTAAATCTTCCGATGCCACATCGGTAAGTTGATAATCCATCTGCAACTTTACACCATTTGGCGGCCATTGTACGTTCGGCACTGTATGACGTACTTGTTTCCATTCAAGCCTTTTTTCAGGAGTACCAATCTTAAAACCGGTAAATTTGAATGACAAGGGATCTGCCTTCAAATTATTTATCCAATCCGGATATAAAAATGCTAAATTGGATTGACCGGTCAAACCACCTACATTCACTGTAAATCCATTCAATGACAAAACCGCTTCAGGCTTGACCGCACGAATATGTTCTTCTTGTTTATTGATAACCTTTATACTTGTAGTCGCCGCATTTGGAGTCATTTTAAACGTTCTTGAAATGATATTATTGGACAGCACGATCTCATCACTTTGGTTTCCTTTAAAAACTCCTGCTTTAAATGCTGAACTATCTAATATCCAATCCGCACTAGAATTAATTGTGGGCTCATTCCCAAGATCGAGGGTCTCGAAAGCCGCCGCATAACGTTTCCCAAAAGTGATTAATGAAGCCCTATCGAAATGCACCTGATGTCGTTCTCTGGCTTTTAAACCTACCGATTCTACAAAGGCCATATCCTCTAGTTTATTAGGCATTTCTCTAAGACTTTGACGAACTTGATCAATTTGTTTGACACGCTGGGGGGCGTTATGATCCGGTCCGGTACCATAGAACTCTCCTAAATTCCCTACAATGAAAGGTAAGTTCGGGGCTTTTATATCCTTTCGAAAATCTAAAATAAGTTGCTTAAGTTGATCTCCATAACGACTTGCTTTTTCAGGATCTACCGTATCTGATTCTCCCTGATGCCATAATACGCCTTTTATAACACCTTGTTTGCCAGCCCATTTTGTTTTATTGACCGCATCTTTATAAACATCTGTTCCTTTCTTAAGTGATGCGATTTCCGCCCCTCCGTAGGCAACAGGTATTAAACCGACTGTAACTCCAGGATGTGCATCCCGGTAAGCTTTAGCAAATGGACCTGACAACCCAAACTGGTCGCTTCCTAAACGGTTATGTATGGGATGTTTTGCTTCTTCCCAGAAGAACCTCTTCTTTTCTTTAGTCCATCCGCGTAACATTTTAACGTTTTCGATGGGTTGCTTATCTTCCGATAACTCCTCCCCATACCCTGCCATATTAGACTGTCCCATAAGAATAAAAATGTGGAACTTTTCTTTATCATCGTTAGATTGCCCCATAGCAGAAAAAACCATCATGAAGACCAAAATCAGGGTGTATAATGTTGTACTAGCTTTTATCATTTTAACACGTTAATTTTTAAATGTTATATCTTAAACTATTTACTTTTTCGTTCTAAAGTTGACAATCATTTCGGGACCCTCAACTCTTCCTTTTCCTTTATAATCGAATTCAATTAAATTTCGACCTTCATTTACAGTGAAAACACTCGTTTCACGTGTCACCTTATTTTTAATTTGATGATTACCAGAATAGTGCCTAAGAACTGCGTCTCCTTTATTAATAATATAATCACCCGGTTCTAATGTAAATGGCATCCCCGATTTTTGCGTCCCCACTTTTAAATACACCCCATGGACAGGTTCTTTAGACGTTTTAGGAAGTCGAATAACGTATTGTAATTTTTGCTTTGGTCCGGCGCAAAAATATTCCCATGTTGAAGAGGTTGGCAACCCAGGTTCTGTAGTCATATTAATATGCTTGTAATCCAGAGAGACGGGAGTACTGGTTGTATTTTCCAAAATCATGGAGGGTAAGGTATTGGATTCGTCTAAACCTGAAGCACGCCCCCCTTCGGGTGCCCATGATTCTATAAATACTAATTCTGCAACACCATTTTTTAGTTCTAAACCATAAAACGTATACGGGTCACGAAGCTTTTCTTTTTGCGCTTCTGTAAAAAGCCCACTCATTCTTGCATTTTCCCACTTCTTTATTTCGGACAAAATATCGGCAGCTTCATTATTGATCTTTTCAAAATTCGGACTAATATAAAAATCGACACCTGCATCATAGCCAGCTCCCAAGCCCATAACCCATTCCATGTCTTTTCTGGTGGTTTTACTATTAATACTAAATTGCCCCATTTTCCTCGGCAGTAAATCTTCCTTCAATCCTTTCTGCACTTTAATGCGATGATCCAAATGCGCCTCTCTGAAATTTTTAGAGGTCCATGGCTCACCCCAACTTTCGTTCGAAAAATAATGCCAGCCAAAATGGGTTACATCCGACGAATTAGCAACGATATTAGGATTCTCAAGATGATCATAAAAAACCTTGACAAAACGATCACTGCCATAATCCCCATGACCAGCGGCTAAACCACCTTCGATACCATCGAAACTAATTCTTTTCAGGTTAGCCTCATTAAAGAATTTAGCCAGATTTTTAGCCATTTGATCCTGAAGATTAATATCCGGGAAAAACACTTTATAACCATGTGACATCAGTCGAGAAACTTGTTCTCCTTTTTGATGTGCTACGGGTTTCGTACCAAAAGCCCCACGCTTACACTCTTTTAGTATTAATTGACCACTAGCGGAGGCAAAGGTATACTCGATAATTTCATCACCAATGCGCACAGCTGTATGTTCCCGCCATCTGGGGTTTACCTTATCTAAATCGGGCTCATGATAGGCTGGTCGCATAGCCTCATCAAGGAGCCATAACTCATTATCTGTCTCTGATATATCTTTTTCTAAGGTTGTTGTTCCTGCTAAAACCAGACCTGAATGAGGCTTCGGTGTTACCAGAGGATCGTTCGTGGTTATAAAATTGGTTAAGGTATGAGCACCAAGGTTAATCCCTTGCGCTTCCGCTTTATTGGAACACGCTCTTACCGACTGATAACCATTAGGAAAGTCTTTCTCTCGGACTTTAAAGTTTCCCCAGGTTTCAAAAATTCCGCCGTGATATACACAGGTGATTCCAGCTTTTTTTGCAATATCAATACATGCGTCAATGTTATTGACATTATAAGACATAATAAATTTCGAGGATGTAGAATAGTTCGAGGTCTTATTCCATTCACTGCCATTCTTTATGTGGGGCAAACCTTCTTCTAAAACAATCTTCTCAATCGCAGCTGTAAGGCTTTCTGAAGGCACACAGTACATCGCGAATTTCGCTCCTAAAATTTCGGCATCGCTATCGTTAACCGGTACCGCTCGCCCTAACTTTTGCTCCCAATTATCCACTACACGGTATGTTGAACGATCTCTTACAAAACCTGTTAAACTAGCACCGCCTTCAATCTTTTTGGCTGCATTCCCAAACCTTTCTCGTTCTATGATTTCAAAACCGCCACGACTTTTAAGGTTTAGCCCCATAAATCCAACAGCCGTATTATCATCGTATGCAATACCAATGGATTGCCCTATTTTTTCTGAAGGCAATACATGGTAAGGTCCGAAAACAACTTTATCAATTAACTTTTTAGAATCTATTCTTGTAATTTCAAAGGTTAGGTAATCAGGTTTACTGATAATCTTCACATCCATTTCAGCCTCTAGTTCATCGAATTTAAGTTTCAATATGTCTCCTGAATGTTGCCAACTTGAAATTGGATAATTATTTCCTTCATGCTCTATAGTTATGAAAGAAACCTTATAATCAGATATCAATAGATTTTCACCGGATGCCTTTTGATGTAATTCAACAATTCTCCCCTTTTCATCCAATGACATCTTAAAATAATCGTTTTCAAGAAAGGCATTCTTATTACACGAGGTCATGCCATAAACAAGCATCATTAATAAAGTTAATTTTCTAATCATAGTTTTAGTTTTGTATTATTTTCAACGCTTTTAAAATATTGCTAGCATCATTTGTTGTTCTAATGCATTAATTGGTATCATTGAATCTGATCAAATTCGAGAATTTTCACTTCTTTTGGTTTTAATATGATTTTAATCGTTTGATTATACCCCGTTTCTGCGGTTTGAAATTCGCCTGCATTTGCAAGCGGGGAACTCACACTTAAGTGATTCAATGATGCCAAACATCCCAAAGGCCTGTTAAGCGTAAATGAGTATGTTTGCGTTTCAGTTTCTGAGGGATTATGAAACGACGCGTACCCCCCGTTCTCATTAAATCCACAATATCCGTATACGGCATCTTCGTTGGGGTCACCACCGTGCATCCTTGAAAATTTAAAATATGGAAACACCTTGTGAGTCCATTTTAAACCATCGGCAAGCACATCCCAATCGGAGTCTGAAAGCGCTTCAGTTTTAATATATAGCTCTACGAAGCCCGTTCCACGCGAGAGGTTCATCCATAAGTATTCACTAAATTGTTTTACACTTTCTCCTGTTTTGGTTTTTTTAGGCTCATGATTAAATACCGAATTAATAGGGAATTGTGTTTTTTCCCTTACCCAGGTATCGTAATATACACCATCTCGATAGACTAGTTCCTGCGTTCGGTTACTCCCACCGGCTGCGTCACCGGCGTTAATCATCCAAACCGCATCAATATATTGCAACCACCACGGACTCAAATAAGCACCGTTGGAAATGACGATATAAACATCGGGATTAACTTTATGCTGTTTTTCGAATATTTGCATCAAGCGCTCAGTACCTGCAACCAGATAGTAGGTTTTAAGCTCATCGTATTTTTCATCATTCAAGCGCTCATCGGCGGGTTTAAATCCTTCAGTATCTAGTTGTTTCATGGTTGGAACACCATAGTCTCCATTAAAATCGAACTCCCGCCGATTCAAATGCCCAAAAAGTCCGTCTAATTTAAAATAGGTAACGCCTTGAGTGGTTAATTCCAGCATACGATCTTCCAGCAGTTGCATATATTTGGGCCCAGCAAGAGACATATACTCATCCAACGCTTCCAGACCTTTCTCTCGCATTATAGGTACTGCGGGGCGTGCGCCAAAATTACACCCGGGGCTTAACCACAACCCTAAAGTAGATTCTGCCTCCTCTACTAACTTGAAACTTGTATTAAAATTGGCATCAAACTTTTCATTTACTTTCCATACTTTATCGCTCCAATCGGTGTGAGAATCCTGCCAGCCATCATCGATAACAAAAGCTCGAAATGGAGGAACACTACGTTTGGTATTTAACTCATCACTTACCTTTCTAACACTTTTAGAAAACGATTCGTTACTCACTGAAGGTCCGAAATCGAACCAGCTATTATATTGCACTTGCAAGCGCAATGGCCGAATTCGAATTTGATCGATATATTCGAAAAACGCATCCTGAATAAAATTTGAATCATCACCAACGCCAATAACCGATTTATAGGTCATATAGGTTTCGTTAGCTTTAATTTCCTTCCCCCACAAGTAACCGCAAAAAGCTATTTTATCTTCCACATAATTATACGACGCGGGAAATTCGGTCCCTAAAAAACCTGCCATTTGTTTTATGAAAAGCGGTTGCCCCAATCCAGGTCGCCATTTTGATGGTCCCCAAGCGGTAATTTGTTTCATTTGATATGGTTGATAGACACTTTCTTGTTTTAGCACTTCTATGTCAATACACTCTAAAGTGATTGGTCTTGCAGTACTAACCTTAAGATATTTATTCAAATACCTTTTTTGAGAGTCTAATTCGTAATGCACTTCGACCGTAATTCCATGAGTTTCATTTTTCAGTAAAAAAACAAGGCTCGACGGAGAGTCATTTAAAACATCTTCAAAATCAAAATCATTAGAACTCAATACAACGTCTGAATTTTCTATATCTGTTCCTTTTGAAATTCGAAGTCGAAACTCAGCTGTATTTTCGGGCTTTATTGTCTTACCCGCAAGTTTATTAACAACATGGGTAGTCCTTAACTTTCCTTCCTCAATTTTTAGACTTCTTGAAAGAAAATCATTCTCAATTACGAACTCTGATTTCTGTTGACATGATAATAATGTTGTTATCAACAATAGTAAAAAACAAAAACGATACGTCACTTTATTTGGTATTATAAGGTTATTCTCCAAAGTTTATAAAGTGACAGCGAAATGGTGTGCTCAGAAAATTATTATATGCACTCTATAATTCAAAAATATGATTTTCAAACATTTACGTGCTTTTTTTTCGATATTCTGAAGGGGTTAGATTAAAGGTTTTCTTGAAACACTTGTTAAAATAGGCGCGGCTTTCAAAGCCTGTTTCAAAAATAACCTCAGTAATAGGGACATTTGTTTCTTTTAATAGACGTGCGGCTTCTAAAATTCGAATCTCCCGGATATATGCTTTCGGGGATTTGTTTACCGAAATCTTAATTTCGTTATATAATTTTGTCTTACTCATGTGCATCGCCTTGGAAAATTCGTTTACCGAAAATTTGGAATCCGATAAGTTTTGAATTACTATTTCGCGAATCTTTTGTTCAAAAGGGTCTGTTTCGATTGGGTCATCGACGACACCATGTATATTTCTTCTTGAATAAAACACATAACCTAAAATTAGCAAAAGACCTATAAGCATATAAAGACCAAAAGGCTTTTGCTTCTTTGTTTTAATATGCGCCATCCAAAAACTACTTTCTTTCTCAAAAACCTCCTTAAGCTCTTCATTTGTAAGCAGCTTATTCCATATCACCAAATCGTCCATTTGGCCCTTATAGAAATCATTCCACAGATTGGTCCCTACTTGTAACGTTTTGGACACGGGTTGATATTCATCGGCTTTAAAGAAATTTGTCTTTTCCCCGTTCAGATAGAATGTAGCTCCATATTGTTCTTTAAAAGTGACTGCCACATGCTGCCAGGTATTATGAGCAATTCTGGCATCATTATCTAGTATATCTGCCATTTGAGGAATGGTAAAAAGTAATGCTCCTCCCGTTGTAATCCTTAACGCATAAGCATGTCCCAGAGCAGCGATAGCACCGTAATCCCTATTAAATTCGTTTTGTTTTACCCAAGCTGAAATGGTTATGGCATTATCGATAGGCAGATCTCCATAGTCTATATAACTGTCCTTTCCATTAAAATCGGCTACATCTCCCCTCACTGAATCTTTTAAAAAGTTAACATTAAAAGCCTCATAATCATCACTTAAAGAAAAATAATCCTTAATTGTATTAAATGAGTGGTAGCTTACAATACCATGGGTTATTGATTTTGCGTAGGGCTGTTTTTCAAACAATTTGGTTATGGTCGCTTGGTCAATGGCTTTATTAAAGATTTTAATATTTTGCATGGAACCATAAAAATCTTCCCTCCAGTTATCCTTGCCAATAAGTACTTTATTTTGCCACGCTTGTTTATCTCTACCCCATTGATACGTTACAACCAATTCAGAATTCAAATAGATCTTTACACTTGGAAAATCGATCACAAACGATACAAAAATCCAGTTATTAGCACTTAATAAAAGCCCTTCGGTATTATCGTCTCGAAAACCCGGTTGTGTAAATTGTAATTCCCGATTTGTGGTAGTCCTTAACCAAAATGCTCCGGGAATACCGACAATTGCCATATTCTTTTTTAACAAATTGGCAGGTTTTATCCAGGCACAAAAGGAAAAGGTATTATCGAATTGCTCACCAAGCTCTATATAGGAATCTGAACCGTTGAATATATATGAAGTCGTTCCATTTTTATTTTCAGTTTTTACATTATTCAATGAAAACGACCGAGAATCAACATTATTTGAAAGAAATTGATCTTGTTTACTTGCAAAGGTCAATTTACAAATAAACAATACAAACAATGTTCGCCAAAATATATTGGATATGTTCTTCAATTCAAGATTAATTATCGTGTAAAAATACGGTTTACTATTTTATCTCAGTATTACTACGCCGTATTAAACCTTTAGATTCTTGTTCTAATATTTAACTATTTTTCGACTGAACAATTTTTCTCCATTTGGGTTTGTCAACAAGATTAAATATGTTCCAGTAGTGAGATTCTTCATTGAGATTTGACCAATATTATCCTGAATTATGATATCTCGTTTCGTCACCAACCTTCCATAGATATTAAATGTATTTAGGGTTAAAGTACCTTCATAATCTATACTCAGCGTTAATAGGTCGTCTACCGGAACAGGATATATACTATAGTCTAACTTTGGTCTTTTATCTCCTTCCTCGTGTATGCTGCTATCATTGTCATCATAATCTTCGTAGCTATAATATCCATCATGGTCTGCATCCATATAAAAATACTGTTTGGCAAGATTGAAAGCTTCCTTACCGATATCTTCGCCTAAGAGCCGTCCGGGAATGTCATCTATCGGAGGATGAATACCTCCCCAAATACGGGAAAGGCTGGTTTGGTCTGAAGCATCCTGATAGGTCGCCCATTGCAATACCAAATCCTGGCTTGGGCCATCTTCAAAAACCAAAAAATCGTTCTTATTGGCATCAAAAACGCCCATACCACCGGGGAAAAAGTTGCTTCCTGTTAATTGTGTTAATACTTCGGCTGCAGCCCTTGAAAATGTTGAATGCCCGGATACGTATCCCGCAAAGGGTGGTGTTACGAAAGAAGGTCTTTGGTAAGGCACCCAATGATCTGCCAGGATCCAATCTACTCCGGCAACATCAGAATCCGGATCATCTATAAAATGAGACCCTTTCCATGCAAATAATTTTATTTTTCCAATATGTTCATGATCACTTCCGGCAAGTGGATCTTCAGACCCTATAACTTCTATATATCGGGGAATTAAAGGAATACCTTCGGGATGAAAATTATCCAGAGACACATCTGTACTCTGTCCTTTAGATGCCATATATCTTATCGCTGAAATCGGTCTTATGTAATCGTAATATCCTTTGATCCCCCATGCTGTAACAGCGCAATCGTGCATTGCTCCACTTAGGGTTAAATAAGATTTTACGTCCCACTCAAGGTTACCCATAACATCACCTTTACCCGAGAATCTTTTTTCAGTTAAAGGATGATCACTCACATAATTGAGGATGGTGAACCAATGTCCTGGTGGTGTTTCAGAATCGGGTCCATCTGCCCAGAACTCTGCTAATACTCTGGCGTAATCACCTCTTGGAACGATTTGTGGCACATAGGCCTCACCTGTAACGGGATTTATATCGTGTCCGGTTCCCATATCACCACCATCGTAAAAGTCGTAGTATTGTTTGTACTGCTCGAAAGTTTTCGGAAATTCTTCAATTTTGGTATTTCCAATAGAACCGGGTGAGATATCTATCATAACACTGTCTTCAGGATCTAAATGAGAAGACCATACCGAAACCATGGCAAACCCCCATTTATAGGGGTCATTAAGTCCTGATTCCCCTTGAGTTATGATCTCTACAGGCTTGCCTGGGTCATTAAACATCTTATAATTATACCCATCTCTGACATGATACGATGCCTGCTCTTCCTTTAAGGCAAAAGAAACGACTTGTCCCCATTCAGGACTTAAAAAATCAGGAGTACTCCCAGGAATTTCATTGCCACTTTGATCTATAAAGGTACTCAAAGTTAAGGGTTGCCAGCTATTAGGGTTTACTAATGTTGGGTTACTAGGGTTATCCACTACCAAAGGTAAGTTATTGGGTTGATAATATTTGTTTTCATAGTCGTTCTGCTCGTTGGCCCCATCGTTCTTCCCAAATTCAATAAGTTCTTGCGCGATATAATTTCCCAGTGCTGCTGAAGACCCACTGGAATAATCAGAAGAGGTATAGTTTATATCATAGCCCAATTCTTCTTCCATAAATCTCTTGTAAGCATTAAGCATAACAAGAGCCCCCGGCGAATTTTTAAAACGATGATTTAAAAGTCTATAACTGGCATAACTTATCGCCTCCTGCCTGGCGGATTCGATGTCTTCCGGTATGGATATACCATCAAAACTACAGGTATAATTACCTAAAGTGTTCCCAAGAAAAAAAGGTTTGGCTTCTGCATCGTAAACTGTCCAGGCATCGTACATAGCGATGGAGATATGAAACAAGTTTCTTGCATGAACTGTTGGACGGGCATAATCCCTGCGAATAGATTCCAGTAAAAGTTCGTTCCACTTTCTAGCAATTGAAGCATTCTCTGATGTCTCATCTTCATAATCAAATTCATCCGGAATTGTACCATAGGTTTCTCCCGGAGCTTCATCTTGTTCTCCTTCCACAAAAGTGTACATCCTGTTGATATCCAGATCATTTATTTTTTCAATTTTACCGGATGGCCAAAAAATAGTAAGTTCTTTTATAATCTCATTCTGCCCCAATCCAAAATGAACAGGTTTTATACTTTGGCCTAAAAAATTGGCACCATGGTTTAATCGATGTTGAAGCTTTTCATCTTCAGTTTTAATTTTCACCACGGTTCCAAAGGCATCTCTGTTGCTTATAGTTCCTCGTAATTTTATTTGTACCCAATTGCCTTTATTGTTCTCGTCATTTCTATAAAGAACAGGGAAGTCGCCCCAATTCCCCAGTAGGATGTCCAGATCGCCATCACCATCGAAATCAAATACTTCCTGGGTTTTTGCATCTGTATTTTTACTTAAACCAAAATCGGAAGCACTTTCTTTAAACCCGTTATCATATTGAACAAAAAAGCGATTATATTCCAGATTTCCGGTTTCAAAAAAACGTTCGTTAACCACGTAAAGGTCTTCATCTGTATCATGATCAAAATCGAAAAAACGAGCGCCCCAGCCCCATCTGGCATCGGATACTCCTAATTGCGATCCCAGATTATCAAAGGTATTCCCATTGTTTATATATAATGGATTCTCTTTTAACTGACTGATGTTTGTTACGTAAATATCGAAGTTTCCATCGTTTTTATAATCGCAAATATCAACACCCATACCCTGACCCGGCTCATTTAACTTGTAGTGTTTTGTTTGATTGATAAACTGATCATTGGATTGGTTTATGAATAATTCGCTGGAGCCAAAATCGTTTACAATGAATAGATCTAACAATCCGTCTTTATTCACATCAAAAGGGATACTGGTCCATGTTCTTCCTACATCGTTTAAACCTGTTTCGTTGCTAATGTCGGTAAATTTTAAATCGCCGTCATTTCTATAGAAACTATTATCATCGATCCAACTACCTACATACAAGTCCAAATCACCATCATTATCGTAATCCCACCATAATGCGCTTGAGCTATGGCCTGTTTCAGTTCCTTCGATACCGGATTCCGCAGATATATTTCTAAAGCTACCATCGCCTTGGTTGAGCCACAGTTGATTTTTCCCTTTATTTGTTAAAAACAAATCCGGGTAACCATCGTTGTTGCAATCACCCCAGCTTGCTCCCATTTTAGCTCCATATTCTGAAGCAGCCGCCTCGGCATACTGCGCCAAATGCAAACCGGATGCTACGGTAACGTCTTTAAAGCTAAGTCCATCGTTTTGGTATAGTCTATTCCATGTACTAGGGTTACTACTGTCAAATGCGTCTTTAGACACGATATAAACATCTAAATCGCCGTCATTATCATAATCGGCAACAGCAATGCCGTTGGCATATTGTGTATTTGTAATATTAGAAAACTCATCTGAGGAAAAGAAACCTTGTCCTAATATGCTTAATGGAAACATTATAAATACCAATAAACTACTAAAACAAAACTTCATTGGTATTAAAATTTATTTAACCTAATAAGTTTTGCTTTTCCGTTATTAACGGCTACAACTATCGCTTTACCTCCTTGATAATTGATCAATTTTATTTCCTTGACATCATAGGCCAAATTCAATCCGCTCTGCCCCATGGGTACCGGATCAAACTGAAGATTACCTATTCCCTTTAGAAATAGTCCTAAGCTCGCATCATTTCTTGGGGTCTCAATTTCGGATCCATACAGATTTCCGGCAATAATCAGATCGTTGATACCATCCTGATCCACATCGTAAATTACTGAGCTATTGATATTCGATACCTGCGCCAAATCGGGTAAGGGTTTTATATTGAATTGTCCACCGCCTTGATTCTCTACAACCACGCTGTGAAACATTTTAGCTTCATAATGTAAACGTGCATTGTTTAATGTTGATGAGCCATAGACATCTAATAAACTTGATCCTGCAAAATCATTATAGCTCTTGAACTTATCTTTTATATCGGGAATTTGCTGCGCAGAACAAGATCTTCCTCTTAGTGGATATTGCTCGCCATAATTATAATAACTTAAAACAATGTCGTTTTTACCATTATTATCGAAATCGCCGTAGTGTACAGAAAATGGTTCTCTTTCGGTAGCTTTATATTTATAATTAAGTCCTAGATTTCCTAAAACATAATCGTCATCACCATCATGATCCAAATCGCCTTTAGATATACTGAACCACCATCCTGTGGTTTGTTTCAAGCCAAACTTTTTAGTACTATTATAAAAACGCCCTTCTTTATTCTCTAATACTGTAAGTGGCATCCACATACCTGTAACTAAAATATCCAAGTCTTGATCTCCATCGAAATCTGTCCAAACAGCATCGGTCACCATGCCTAATTCATACAGCAAATCCTTGTTAATACTCAGAAACTTCAGGCTACCTGTTTCGACTAAGAGATTCTTTAAAATATAACTCTGTGAGGGCTCGGGGTACCGGCCCGGTACTTGCCTACCTCCAACGAACAAATCCAAATCACCATCGTTATCATAATCAGCACTTTTTACTCGTGATCCACTTGCGCTAATACTTGGTAAAACATTTTTTGACAACGTATAGGTTCCATTTCCTGAGTTGAGATATAACCTATCTCGGTAGTCTTCGGAGCCACGTTCAGATTCGTTTCCGCCTGTAACCACGTATAGATCCTGATCTCCATCATTATCGGCATCGAAGAACAAACTCCCCATATCTTCTTTATTCAAATTATCGAAATAGGTCACCTGCTTCTCCATAAAGCGTCCATTACTTTGTTGCACTAATAGTTTTCCGGGATGGTTACGGGAACCCCCGATATAAAAATCTTCCAAACCGTCATTATTAGCATCAGCAACAGCGATTCCCGAGCCCAGTGTAGACATTCTATGGGGCAATAACACCTCGCGGCCATAGTCATCAAATACATTCTCTCGGTGTACATATTCGATATTGGATTTATCTGTGATATCCCGGAAATATTTAGGCTGTTTATTCTCATTATTCTCAGACTGCGTCTCAAAATCATTGGCTTTCAATCGAAGTGTTTGATTGACTTTAGTTCGCTTAATAAATGAAGATTTACCACTATTCCAGTCAACTCTTAAACTATCCACATACTTGATGTTTTTAAGTCCGAAGTGTACTATTTCTTCACTACTGGAGTTTATTCCTCTGGCATTTGTGAGTTGCGAGGTTTGCATGCCATTACTATGAAAAATAGTTACTCTCGTCCCTATAAAGTTCTTGAGATTTTTATTAGGCAGCATTTCGATACGTAGATAATTATTATGACCCTTATCGTTGGTATGATTCTCGTAGACATCAACTTCATCATCAATATTATTTACGACCAAATCCAAATCACCGTCATTATCCAAATCCCCATAAGCAGCACCGGTTGAAAATCGCTTCTCATCTAAACCCCAATAATCTGTTACATTGTCAAACTTTAGCCCTGTGGTGTTTTTGTACATGTAGTTTTTGATCCTATCGGAAGGGAAAAATGACAAAATTTTGTCGAGATCCAAATGATTCCAGATATCAAAATTTTGATCACGCTTTATCTCGTGGTCATATTTTTCGACAACTGCTCCTATATATTGATCCAGTGTTTTGAGTGCGTCTGTATTTCCTATTTCATGACGAATACCATTGGTTACAAACAAATCTAAAAGGCCATCGTTATCGAAATCTGCCAATAGTGGCGACCAGCTCCAATCGGTACTTTCAATACCTGCCATTTGTCCGATTTCACTAAAAAGCATATTCCCATCAGCATCCACACCATTATTTAACTGAAGTGTATTAAACATGTACTGGTAATGTCCTCCCTGACTAACATTTGTCCAAAACTCCTTTGGATTCATGGCGCTCATATTACTTTTTAGTTTAAAGTTATCTTCGGCAACCATGTCCAGGACCACAAAGTCCAATAACCCATCATTATTAATATCTCCAACATCCGAGCCCATGCTGAAATATGAGGTATGTTTTATGTTTTTATAAATCTTATTGGTAAAGGTTCCATCTTTATTATTCACATAAAAAAAGTCGGGACCTTTATAATCATTTGCTACATATATATCCTGCCATCCATCATTATTGAAATCGGCGATCACGGAACTTAAGCCATAACCCTCATTACTTAAATTTCCGTTATTAAATGTTTGGGTAAATTTTCCGTTTTTGTTTTCTAATAACCTGTAATTGTTATGAGGTTCAATTTTCTTTTCTCCTCTTTTAGGAGCAAGTATTGAGGAATTTTTAGGTTGATTTATGATGAATACATCCAAATCGCCATCGCGATCAAAATCAAAGAAATTCGCTTGTGTTGTTCTATGGTTATCATTTAAACCGTATAACTCAGCGGATTCTGTAAAGGTCTTATTTCGATTATTTATGTATAATTCGTTTTCTCTTAAATGAACTTTATCATCATATAAGCTCTTGCATACATATATATCTTTATAGCCATCGTTATTAACATCTACCATGGTTACATGAGTTGACCACCCTCCTTTTTCTAGGATTCCTGCTTTATCTGTAATGTCTTCAAACTCTAAATTTCCTTTGTTTAGATATAATTTATCGGGCACCTGATTTCCCGTAAAGTACACATCTTGTAGGCCATCATTATTGATGTCACCAATAGCCACACCCCCACCTTTGTAAAATCCTTTATAAACAAAAATGTTATCTTTTTTCGTTTGTGTTAATGTGTTTTTGAAATGAATTCCAGTAACGGAAGATTCCAATAGGGTAAAGACTCTTTCATCTGCATTTTTGTTTTTTTTAGTATGAACAGGATCAGTTGCGTGAGATTGAGCCTGGCAAACCGTTGCTAAAAGAAAAGCAATGACTCCAAAATTTAATACCCTTTTTTTTTCTAAATAACCCCGCATAAAATTACTCTAAATTCTTAAAATCGTATTTTAAAACAGGGCTCCAATTTTATAAAAGAATCCCTCATATAATTATGTTAAAGAGAGGTCGTTAAAACTAAAAAACGACCTCTCAAACTAACTAGCTTAAACTCAAAAAAACTATATTATGTTCCTTTCTTAATCCAGCGGATTAAATGATCCTCCCGGCCATCCTTCAGTTTGTACTAAACTTGGATTTTTATCTATAGCCGATTGTGGTAAATCAAAGAAGTAATAATTATCCTGATAATTAATTGGAGTTCCATCTTCAGTTGTATTACCATCCCTTTCGAGGCTTGTCTCTTGCGTATCAAAATATGTATTGTAAACGGTTGGGTCGTCTATATCTATACTTCCGTTTAAAACACCTGTCTCTAAAGCAATTCTATCATCCAAAATTTCATCTGAAGGATCTAAAGCGTCGAACGCTGCTGTTCTTACAATAACATATCCTTTTCTATGAGTTCCGTTTATTGTATTATACATTCTGCGTCTTCTTAAATCCGCAGATCTTTTACCTTCATAAGCCAACTCAATTCTACGCTCTAAAAATATAGCATCACGCATTTGATCCTGATCCATACCGGTCTGAAGTCCATACATATTATCTCCTCCGACGTCTAAACCTGCACGTTGTCTTATCGCTATTAAAGCATCATAAGCTTCCGACATATTACCAATTTCATTGGCAGCTTCGGCTACAAATAATAAAACTTCAGTAAATCGCATTTCAATCCAATCTGTGGTATTTAAAAGTGTTGGATTTCCTCCGGCTACAGAAACGTTTACTGCTTTTCTACAATACAATGCGGATGGCGAAATTCTAGAATCTGACTGTGCCTCAATACGACTTTCCTGAAAAGCCCAATGTAGTGCACTGGTCTTTTGCGGTTCTGGATCATTTAAATCCCACAGATCACCATTATGAGCAATTGTAGCCTCAAATCTCGGATCTCTGTTTAACCAAAACGCCTCAGAATCGTAAGCGTAAGATGATGTTCCATCTGTTATAGCCTTACCATCTTTCATTGGAAAGGCCTCCAATATGCTAATCGTTGGTTTATCCCAGGATTCTCCATTAGTTCCAACAACAAAAGGACGACAACCGGCGTCTCTGTTCTGAGTTCGGTCAACATTAAAACGTCTTATTATTATCGCTTCAGGGTTACTATTGGTTTCATCGAACCATAGGTTTTCAAAATCCGAGTGCAAACCTTTTCCACTAGATTCTAAATTCGCTCTGGCTGCCGAAATGGCATCATAGGCTGCCTGCCAGCGTCCCGCAGATTGATTAGGATCAAATTGCTCACTGGCATAGGTAATTAAAACTTTAGCTTTAAACGCCATAGCTGCACCCTTTGTGATTCGACCATAATCTGACGATGAATCATCATAAGCATTAGGCAACCCATTTATAGCCATATCTAAATCACTTAATATTTGTGTTATGCACTCGGAGGTTTTATTTCTTGGCACTTCTAATTCGTCCACACCTTGTACGGGAACTTTTAGAACCAATGGCACACCACCATATGTAGAGACTAAATCGAAATAGGCCTTGGCTCTAAAAAAATGAGCTTGTGCCATGAATAAGGTTTTGGATACTAATTCACCTTCGCCAACTTTTTCCAAAAATAAATTAATGTCCTTTATATTTCTGTAAAGTCCGGCATATATACCATTTGAATTGGCCGTTAGTTCGCCATAGATCGCTCCGCCCTGGCCACTAGCATCATCAGAAGCAGCTGAAGCGTTAATGGGCCATCCATCTAAGTTATCGTCATAAATTTCATTTAAGAAACTTTCCGTAAGATCCTCGTCAACCCATACATCTTCTTCATTAATTGCCGACAAATCTTTTTTGTCCAATACATCACTACATGAAGCAAAGGCTAAAACGCAAAATGCAATTAATAGGTTCCATTTATTTATATATGTTCTTTTTTTCATAACTTTCTTTTTAAAAGGTTAAATTAAGTCCTAAACTATAAGATCTGTTAACAGGAATTCCTTGTCCATTAGTTTCCGGATCGAAATTTTTAATCTTACTGTAAATCATGAATGGATTTGTAGCATTAAGGAATATATTCACTCGACTTATACCTACTTTACCGATAACATCTTTTGGTACATCATAAGATAAATTCAGATTCTTTACTCTTAAGAAATCGGCATCCTTTAACCAAAATGTTGATGCTCTATATCTCCACCCTTCATCACCTCCAAATACAGGATATGCAGCATTCGGATTATCAGGTGTCCATGAATCGTTCCAATCTGACCACGCTGACTCCCCAATATTAGCAAAGGTAAATCTACCATTATCAGGAACCATTCTTTGGTGTCCTGCGAGCCCTTGAGCAAAAGCAAATAAGCTAAAGTTCTTATATCTTAAATTTAATCGAATACCATAGTTTATAGGGGCATTATTGCGAGCTCCGGAAATAAAATCTGAATCCCATCCATCTATTATGCCATCGGGCGTGTTTTGATTAGGATCATCATCTCTGTTTCCTCGAATATCTCGATATAATATTTCTCCTATTCTTGGTGCTCTACCAAACTGGGTAAAACCACTTGCCAAAATGGCATCTAAATCCTCCTGAGTTCGAATAATCCGGTCTGCAATAAAGGTTTGTATTCTATCGATTCTTTTTCCATTTCTATTAAAACGTGGTAGTGTAGACTCCGGTTCATCAATATTGGCATAAACACCTTTAGAATAACCAACGTTAAATCCAGCCTCCAATGACAAATCCTCAGTGACCTGTGTATTATAAGATGATAATACCTCAAAACCTGTAATATCTATACCTCCATAATTTTCAGGATTTAATGTTAAACCTGATGATTCCGGGATAAATAATTGTCTAGAGCCAAACAATCCTCTCTTTTCATTTTTAAATATGTCGATCGATGTAGACAACCTGTTATTAAAGGCTTTAAAATCGATTCCGTAGTTATAGGTGGTTTGTTCCTCCCAGGTAATTAACGGTGATGGTTGTGCTCCAATAGACACACTAGATGTTATAATATCGTTAGTTCCTAAAACAGCACCGGTTCCTAAATTATATCTTTGAATATATGGAAACCCAGCTCCTACATCATCATTACCTGTTTTACCAACCGAAAACCTAAGCTTTAAGAAATCCAGGAAACTTAAGTTATCTGCGAAGAAATCTTCATCAGAAACAATCCAACCTAACGACAACGCCGGGAAATAACCAAAACGCCTGCCTTCAGCAAATCGTACCGATCCATCATATCTGAATGAATAGGTTAATAAGTACTTATCTTTAAAGCTATAGTTTAATTCACCAATAATAGATTGTCTGCCTTCCTCAGAAAGGGCTCCAAACGCTCTTTCATCATCACTGGCTGTCGCATTCAAAGTAGGCACCAAATCTGTTGGATAATTTCTTCCAATAGCTCCAAAGAATCTGGAGTCTAATTCCCACTGCTCATAAACACCATAAACATTAACACTATGGTTCCCGAACGTATTGCTATAATCTATTCTAGCATTAAGCTGATAAGACTCTGCCAAAGATGTATCTTCCTGAACACTATTGGAATCTGCACCACTATCATTACGCACTCTTGTTCCAATAACCTCATCTGTTAAAATGAATCTATTATTAGGGTCTGCGGCAAATGTATAATCGATTAAAGATTGTCTAAAAAGGAAATTTTGTCCTCTTCTTACGTTAGAGTTATACGAAAGACCAGCACTTAAGCCTTCAAGAAAAGGTATTTTATAGTCTAGTTTTAAAAGTGTATTGGTGATTCTGCTTTCTCTGGTTTGGTATCCGGCGCCATTATCAATTAAGTTTCCAGCGTTCCAACCATTAAAATTAGCAACAAATAAACCATTATTTATTGAGGGTCCCCAATGCCCTCCTCTTGATGCTGTTCTATAAAAATCTCCAAAATCCTCATCACCGCCATTCCAACGCCAAAAGAAGCCTAAATCTTCATCTTTAGACGTACTTATATTCATCGAAATATTTAAATCTTCTGAGATATCCACCCCGACTTTAGCTCTTAAATTTAATTTATCATATTCTAAATTATCAAAAGCAGCATCTTCATCTATTAAAGAACCGGATAAAAAGTAATTTACACTTTTGGCGCTTCCGGAAACTGAAATAGCATGCCTCTTTAGAACCGGCGTTCTTTCAAAATCAGATAAAAAACTTCTATCTCCAAGACTTCTTAAATATTCCTGTTCTTCAGGTGTGGTATAATTTGCATTACTGGCGGGATCTTGGTTATTCCATAAAATAGAAGAATTAATTAACTGAGTATGTTCATACGCTGTAGTAAAGTCCGGCTTTACAGCAGGACTTGTGGTTCCAATGGACGTTGTAAAATTAATTTTGGGTTTTCCTTCTCCCGTTTTGGTTGTTACCAAGATTACCCCATTTGAAGCTCTCGCTCCATAGGCAGAAGTTGATGCGGCATCTTTTAATACCGTTACTGCATCTACCTCATTAACATCCAGGTTATCAAACTGTTCCTTATTAGAAATTATGCCGTCTATAACATATAATGGTGCACTTCCACCGGCAAACGCTCCGGTTGTAGCTCCCCTAACATTTATTGCTGCTGCTCTACCCGGTCTACCACCACTTGTTGTGATTGTAACACCAGCCAATCGACCTGCAATAGCACCACCTAATGTCGTTGCCGGTACTTCTTGGAGGTCCTCAGTATCAATAGTAGCAACCGAAGAGGTGATCTTCTTTTTGATAATAGAGTTATATCCAACAACAACAACCTCATCTAATTCGGCCGTATCCTCTACCAATGGGAAATTATAATTGGCCTGAGTACCCACAGTAAGGTCTACACCCTTATAACCAACATAGGTAAAACGTAATACATCACCATCGTTGGCCTCTATGGTATAGTTTCCATCGAAATCGGTTTGTGTACCCGTGTTTGTGCCAACCACCAATATGTTTACACCTGGTAGTGGCACGCCATTGGCATCGGTAATCTTTCCATTAATCGTACTCTGCTGAGTTTCGGAAACTTCTATTATTGGAACGGGTTTCTTTTTCTTCCCTGTTTTTAAAATGATCTGCTTTTTCCGAACCTTGAAATAGATGTTGGTTTTCAAAAACAAGGATTCCAGAATTTCCGAAATACGTGTCTTTGTAAAATCCAGAGACACCTTTCTATCAACATCAATTTTCTTATGATTGAATAAAAAAGTGAACTCTGATTGTGCTTCAATATTTTTAAACACATCTTCAATAGTGACGTCATCGAGTTTCAAAGTAATTTTTGTATTCTGCGAATAAGAGTCTGTTGCTTGAATTTGAAATATCGAAACTATCAGTAAAAGTGTCGTAAGTCTCATTCTTAAATCGAATTTAAATAAGTTTTCGGCGTGCAAAAACTTACTAAAGTTGAATTTTTTCATACTTTTGTTTTGGTTTTGTGATTTAACATAGTTTAGATCACTTTATTAATCGGGGAATGTTCGCGCATTTTCCGATTTTTTTATATAAAGTGCTTTTGTGGTCGTGGTGAGTGTGTATTGATCTACATAGGCTGAGGGTTTTAATGGTTAATCTTGTTTTCTGTTTTTTCTAAGGTTCTGTAATAATGATCTTTTTATCCTTATTCACCTTAATATATTTAAACGGTGTATCTTCTTTAAACGCTTCCAATATATCTTCAATGGTTTCTTCCTGGCTGCGAAAGGTAGCCGTATAGACCTGTGTAGCCAAGAGCGGATAGTGATTTTCGATAGTCACATCGTAATGACGTTCCAGTTTCTTAATGATATTGTCGTAAGGTGATCTTTTGAACAACAAAATACCGTCCTTCCAGGCTGTATATAATTGTGTATCCACTTTATCCACAGCCATTTTTTTATTGTTTTTATGCCAGGCTGCTTTATGTCCCGGTTTAAGTATCGTTTCCGACTTCGACTTACTCAGTGCCGTTTCTTCAAATAATTTAACCGAGCCTTCTACTAAAACCGTACTAATATCTTCATCTTCCGGATAATATGACATGTTAAACTCAGTCCCCAAAACCTCAACATTGATGTCGTTAGCATTCACTATAAATGGGTGTTCTTTATCTTTAGCGACTTCAAAATAGGCCTCTCCTTTTAAAAATACTTTGCGTTCTAATCCTTTAAGGAATTTCACAGGATATTTTATGGAGGTTCCGGCGTTTAATTTTATGAGTGTCCCATCAGACAATTCGATATCAAAAAGTTTTCCGTAAGGCACGATCAGCTCATTATATACTAATTTTTCATTAGCCTCCACCGATTTATTATTTTGCTCATCGGCGGCTGAATAGCTAATCTGATTTCCATCTTGTGTCCCTATAACATTCCCTGCTTTATCCAAAATCTGTTCTTCTCCATTTTCAGAAATGACCTTCATATTTCCATCGCTTAAGGTAAGCGTAATACTATTGGGATCTATCTCAACTGGTGATGAGACCACTTTCGTATTTTGAAAAAAGTCATTTTCGTAAAAATAAAAGCTTACTCCCAGAAGCACAATCACACTCGCGGCTATTCTAAAAACGAAGGCCGATCTATTTGTTTTAGAATCTTTTTTTTTGCCTTCATCATCTATTTGGTCTAAAATCTGTTCAAAAAGAAACTCGGGTTCGTAGCCTACATTCTCAACCCTATTCTTTTTTGAAACATCCATGTCTTTCCAATACCGCTGAAACAATTCTTTTACATTCTCTTTGGTTTCAGGGTTTCTAACAAACTCTAAAAACGTATTAAATTCGTCTTTTGTAAGCGTGTTATTCACATACTTTTGGAAAATATCTTCTATATATTTTGGTGTTTTCATTCCGGTTTTGATGTAGGAGGTATATAAGTAATACACATGAAAACTATAAAAGTCCCAAATGATTATGAAAAAAAAGAAAACACCCTTAGGTGTAGGAGAAAGTCACTGAGAAAAATCGCTTTGATCCTCCTTTAGAAAAAAGGTGCTTATTACGACATAATTTCCTCTTAAATCTTTACGATTTAAACCAGGCAAGACATGCTATAACATAGGTAAACAAGTACGTATTTATATGAGGTATAAGTTGTTCTTTTATAACCTTTAGAGTCTTCCACAAATGGTTTTTAACTGTCTTTTCTGAAATCCCCAATAGGTCTGCTATCTCTTGATTACTCATACCTTCTTCGCGAGATAGAATATAAATAGAGCGTTTTTGTTTTGGAATGCCTAAAAGAATATCATCAACCAAATCGGTGTAGTCGGAAAGTATGATTTCATCTTCAGTTTGTTTAGAAACATGTGAAATATTTTGCCAAACTTCCTTTCTTAAGGATTCCCTATTGGAGATGGCCCTTAAATGGTTATATGTTAAATTCTTGGCTATGGTAAATATAAAGGCATCGAACGATCTTGAAATATCTATTTTTTCTCGGGTATCCCAAACTTTTATAAATACAGCCTGAAGAATTTCTTCTGTATTATATTTAGATTTGGTGATTTTGAATATAAAATAATATAGCTTTTTTTGATATGCATGGAACACCATATTGAAAGCCTCTTTATCTCCTTTTTTGAGAGAAGTCAATGCTTTGGTTATATGTATTTCGGATTTTTTCAAAAAAAATTAATTTTGGAGATTATAAAATTATAATAACAAAGCATTGAAGTATACCAATAAATCAACCATTAGTGATACTTTATTTGCATTTTTTATAAAATAAAATAAAAATAGGTTATATATAGTAGTATTTTTTAGACAAATCTAACTTTTTAAGCAGAATTACGAATAAGACCTCTTTTTTATCTTCACATCTTAAACGATACGTTTTTTGCCGAATTAGGGATGATCTGACATAAAAAAATAGTGTGGCAAAATACCACACTATTGCAATCAACTTAACAAAAAATCGGATTAATTAGTCACTTATTATCTTAAATACGTTTCATAATTAAATCTTACATCACCGTTACTTTAATAGATTAAACAACCTATTTCCTTTTTTTCCAATTTGATTATCAGAGAACTTTATTTTTTCATCTTTATCCCACAATCCCCAATATGCTCCAACAATACCTTCTGCACCTACTTTCCATGACTCATCAAAAGATGAAAAATAAAAGATGTCAATATCATCCTCACTAGACCACTTCTGGGTATTTACAAAATACTTTATGGCATTTTCATAGGAGGGGATAGCACCCTTTAACCCTTCACCTTCACTAGGCCACCCGGTTTCTGATATGATTACTTTCTTTCCGTTGGCTGCTTTCACGGCTTGATTGTACATATCTTTCATATAAATTAAAGAATATTCTATACTGCACCCTTCCCAGTACGGATAACAATTGGCTAATATCACATCACAAGCTTCTGTTATTCGGGGACGTTGTGTAAACTCATAATAAGCATCGACGTATCCCATAGGAATATTATCGGGTAATGCATTTTTAACGCGACCCATGAATTTCAATAATTCGTCTTCGGTAAGATCCCCGCGATACATCACCTCATTACCCACTGCCGCGATATCTACATAACCTTCATCAGCCAATTTAATGAGCCCTTCAACTTCCTTTTCATTTATTTCTGCATCATCACCTAACCAGGCTCCTACCAATGTTTTGATACCAAATTCTTTGGCTATAACAGGAATTAGTTCATTGCCTTCGGTACACGAAAAGGATCGAATCCATTTCGTATAAGGTTTTATGATTTCCATGCGCCGCCTAATCTGTTCTTCAGAAATTTGATCTCCCGGTTTTTGTCCTTCTTCATATGGACTAAAGCATAAACCTTGCATCCCATAATTCAATACGCGATTGAACACATTCTGTAACCCTTTTTTAGTTTTATTATCAAGGTTTTCTCCTGATAATGCCATTAATTTATCTTTTCTAAATGACATAATACTTTGTTTTAAATTATAATTCTCCTCTACGTTTTACTAATTCTGCTTTTATTTCTTTGGCTCTATCTTCATTTAGGCTGTACTTCCACATAACCCAAATAGCTAATGCCGCGGTGATGACGGGTAAGGCTATATCTGTAATTCTCATTCCTAAAATGGCTTCTGGAGTTTGTGTACTCGCATCAGAAATATACCCCAGTCCTTTTAATATAAATCCGGAGGTTACCAAAGCCAATCCTTGTCCAACTTTTATCATCCACCAGTAAATAGCACCAAAGGTTCCTTCTTTACGTGGCATACCGTTTTCTAGTTCGTCCAAATCACATACATCGGCAGTCATACTCATCATCAATGTAAACAAACAGCCCATTCCAAATGCCATCAACGGAATTGGTAAGAAAATCATGTAATAGTTATCCGGGTCGAATCCCCACCACTTTAATATATACCCTACAATTGAAATTGCGGTGGCATATATAAAGGCTTTACGCTTTCCGAACTTATTGGCCATCCCATTTATGATAGGAATTGCAATAAATGCTGTAAAAGCCGCAGTGACAGCAGGGAATAAGGTCATCCAAAGACCTGCTTCGCCAAAATCTCCATTAAACAAATAAAATGCTATAATAAATAAACCAAATTCTGCTACGATTTGATACCCATTAAATACTAAAAAGGTCGCAATACAAAGTTTAACAAACGGTTTATTCTTAAGAACAAGTTTTATTCCTTTAAATATTTTACCCATGCTTTGAAAGACATTCCTGAACGTCACTTCTTCTCTGCCTTCCATTTTACTGGCATCGATACCTCTACAGAAAAAAGAAGGGAGAATACCCAATACGATTATCACCACACCTGCAATCAAGGCAATAGTTCTTACCGCAGCGGGGGTATCGCTAAACAACTCTTTATTCGGTAAAAGAAGGTATAGAAACGGTACGAGCATCCAAGCTACCTGACCGATAGTATTGGCAAAACTCATTAATCGTGTACGTTCCTTATAATCGGATGTCATTTCATACCCTAACGCAATTAAAGGCGTTGAAAAAATGGTGTTTCCGAAGATTAGTAGGATTGAAAAAACTAATAAATACCAAAAATTAAATAACTCTGAATTATTTTCGTCGACTTGCCAGAGGATTGCAAAAACTATCCCGGTAAAAATGGCGCCAATAAAAATATAAGGACGGCGTCTGCCATATTTTGAGCTTGTATTATCTGAGATATATCCCATAATAGGATCAGTAATAGCATCAAAAAGTCTTGGAATACCTACAATTAAACCCGCAAGAGCAGGATCCATTCCAAATGCTTCAGTTTTTAAAATAAATACAAATACCCCTAAAAGTCCGGGTATTAAATTATTGACCAGGTGCCCTGCGCCAAACGCTGCTTTCTGTCCAAGAGGGACTCTATATTTATTTATTGTGCGCATTATATTAAGTTATAGCTTTTATTAAACGTTTTAATAGATTCATGTTTTGTGTTATTAGGCCCTAAAAGACACCTCTACAGTTTTTCCTTGAATACACCTTTAGTCGTTCCACTTCTTTGGCTCCAGCAGGTATTTCTTCAAGTTTTAACCCAGGATAGTCGTCGGCTTCTTTCCATTTTTCCAAGGTTGAACTAAAAAATGAAGTCGCCGTAGAATCGGCTTCATAGATAATCAAATCATAAGCCTCCCCTTTATCTCCACCGAAACGGGTAACAACCTGCCACTCACCATCTCTTTTATAAGAGGTATTGGTGTGATCGGATTGCGGATAGTATCTATCATCAGTAGGTCTGATCATCACCCAAATATCTTTTTTATAGGATTCAGGGTAAACCCCCATTGTTAGAATACGGCAATCCACAGAATCTTTATCTATTGGAGAAACCACTTGAACAGCAGTCACCGGTCCTGTAATCTTTAATTTTTTTCCTATGGAAACTTGTTCAAGTTGGCTATTGTAACTGACCAATTCGGATGAATAGCTGCCATATATCATCATTAAAACACCAATGATTCCCATAGATATTCCAAGTCTAGTATTGAGAAGACTTTTGCCTGAGTTCCTTTTTTTATTACCAAGTATGGCAATTAATATGAGTAAAACTCCTATTGCTATAATTATTATTTTTGTTGACATTTTATTATTATTTTAATTATATAATCTGCTTAATAATTCAACATTATTATAATACCCCTCTTCTTGCCTCTAACTGCGCTTTAATATCTTTTGCTCTTTCCTCAGACAAGCTATATTTCCACATGATCCAAATAGCCAAAGCTGCTGTTACTACAGGAATAATGATATCGGCAATTCTTAATTTCGTCAAAGTATCAACCGACTGTGTTGCAGCGTTACCGTCAAACCCTATGAGCTTTAATACCAGGCCTCCTAAAACCAGGGCTAACCCTTGTCCAAGTTTTACAACCCACCAATATAATGCTCCAAAAGTTCCCTCTTTCCTTGGCATTCCATTAACAAGTTCATCTAAATCACAAACATCAGCGGTCATACTCATCATTAAGGTAAATAAGCTCCCTAAACCAAATGACATTAAAGGTATTGGAATAAAAGACAGCCAAACATTATCTGGAGTAAAAGCCCACCATTTCAAAAGATACCCAACAATAGAAAGGGCTGTTGAAATAATAAAAGCTTTCTTTTTACCCCATTTCGTGGCCATTTTTGTCACGATAGGAATCACTAAAAATGCCGAAACCAATGCACCAATGGAGCTAAACCAAGCCGGCCATGTTGATGTGGCATCATAGCTTCCGTTAAAAATGTAAAATACGAAAATAAAAAAGCTAAAAGAGGCCACAATTTGGAACCCATTAAATACTAAAAACGTAGCACCACATAATTTCATAAAAGGTTTATTCTTTACCGCTTCTCTTATACTGGTGAAAAGGTCTTTTAAATTACTAAACATAGAGGTAAAGGTTAATTTTTTTCTATTTCCCATGTTAGCAGAATCGATACCTCTGCAAAAAATAGCTGGTAAAAGACCGAGCAATAAACAAGCGATCCCAACATAGATTGACATGGTTCTAACGCCTTCGGCTTGATTACTAAAAATGTCCGGATCGGCAATAATCACCCAAAACCAAGGCACAATGACCCAGGCTATGAGACCAACAGTTTGCGAAAATGCCATTAGCCGTGTTCGTTCGTTATAATCAGAAGTCATTTCATACCCAAGACCGACCAATGGTGTAGCAAACATGGTATTTCCAATAAGAAAAACCATTGACATAATTAGAAAGTACCAAAAATTAAAATTTGCAGAATTGTTTTCATCAAGTTGCCAAAGAAGAACAAATGTAATAGCACTTAAAATGCCTCCAACAAGAATGTATGGCCTTCTTCTTCCCCATTTTGAACTTGTGTTGTCTGAAATAAATCCCATGATTGGATCGGTAACCGCATCAAAGAATCGCGGTAATCCACCTAAAAGTCCTGCCAAAAACGGGTCCATTCCAAAAGCAGTTAGTAAAAAGAACATAAAGAAACCTAATGCTCCCGGATAAAGGTTCAAAACTAAATGACCTGCACCAAATGCTGCTTTTTGCCCTAAAGGCACTCTATCTTTTGCGGCTGTTATTACTTTTGACATGTCTTCTTTATTTAATTAGTTATAGTTATTCTATGATTTTGGAATCACAATAGTTTGAATTGCTTTCGCATCTATTGAAATTTCGATTGCTTTTTCTCTTATCGATAGGCTAATACTTTTTGGGGTTTCTGTTTCGTTAAATAGGGCGACAGCGATGGTTCCATCAGGGTTTTGAACTGCGGCCGCCATAAGATCTTTATCTGAATTTTCTAATCCGATAACCTTAGCGTCGGGTCTCATATATTTACTAAAATGTGCCATGGTGTAGTACAAGGGTGTAAAGTAAACTTCATCTTTCTCGGGATCAACGATTACCGGAGCCACACACCAGTTTTCAAACCAATTGGGCCCACCTTTAGTATCTAAAACCATATTCCAATCTACCCAACCATCAACCCAGTTATTGAGGCATCCTATAATATCCCGGGCATATCGATTTACAGGCGCATATTTAGGGTGTAGATATTTCTCTTCTTCCGAAGCCCAGTCCCAGCCCCAATCGGTAGCTTCCTTTCTCCAATACCAATCGTCATCATTCCATTTGGGAACTTCAGCATCTATACAACCTTCCGTTTCAATTAAATATTTATCGGGTGCCTTAGCATGTGCGTATTGTAAAGCTTCCGGAAAGTAATCATAGGTACTTTCATACCAGTGAATTGCCGTGCCATCGAAATACTTCGACGATGCTTCATCTCGATACATTTCATCTACCCATTCTTTTAATCCGGCTCTGTTTTGATCGTAACCTAATATGATCTTTTCACCATATCCATCGGCTTCCAACTTTGGCCCTAAATGAAACTGAACAAAATCGGTCATCTCTTTTGGAGAAAAGTGCATACTCTCCCAATTATTACCGTTGCCATGAGGTTCATTTTCTACAGTGAATCCCCAGATCTCAATACCTTCAGCATTATAAGCTTCTATATATTTTGAAAAGAATAAAGCCCAGGTATCATAATATTTCGGTAATAGTTTTCCACCTACCCAACTGTTATTGTCCTTCATCCACGGTGCTGCAGTCCAAGGCGAAGCAAAAATTTTAAAACCGTCTTCCGATGCCGCCATAGCATCTTTTATCATGGGTATAAGGTCATCTTTATCTTCTTTAATGGTAAAGTGTTCCAGATCAACATCGTTTTCAATGGGCGTATAGGAATAGTTTGTTAGTGAAAAATCACAAGAATTCATGTGGGTTCTGGTTAATGAATATCGGGCACCATCTTTAGCAAAATAGGCTTGCAAAATAGTGTCTCGGTTTTTTTTACTTAGCTTATTTAATAAGTAAGCTGAAGACTCTGTAAAAGCACCTCCAAAACCAGATATGGTTTGAAACGTTTGCTCCGGTTTCAAAGCAATGGTTACCTTATTATCCAGTGTTTGAAAGGTTGAAACTTTTGTTAGTTTGTTTCCCTTAGCCGACGTTTCAAAAACCTCAACTTGCAATTTATTTTCGGTTTCATGACAACTCATAAGTAATAGCAAAAGACTATATGTATAATATTTTAACTGTTTCATTTTTAATTATGTTTGATTAGTGATGCACCGCTGCTTCAGAAACAGATGGTGGTACTAAGACCTCCTTCATTAAAGCTTCCTTATCCCCGTTATACGTTTTTGTAATGGAATTACCATCTCTGGTGAGCCCGTCAAAAACGCCTTGATCAACCAAGTCCCAAAGCGCATATTTGGCCTCACCTTTTAAATTGATTAAACCAAAATGGTTTTCAGACCCTTTAGCATTATGCGCATCTTTCCATTGTTCATCGAAGGCTTCGAAATAGAAGCACGAGATTTTAGCTTTATTCGTCCATGCTCTCATCAGTTCGTGATAGCGTCCCGATTTGTACTCGTCGGTCGCTCTGGAACCATTCTTGCCATAATGTCCGTTGGATACCGTCGACCAACCGGTTTCACCAATATGAACCGGTTTGTTGACCCCCAAGCTTTTCATGTAGTTGGTAACACTATCATGTTGCTTTTGAGAGAATTCCAATGCGCGTTGCATGGCCGCTTCTACCTTTTCTGCTTCCGTAAGATTATTTTCTTCTTCCGGAACTAACCAAAAGGCAGGATTATAGTGAGAGTTATGCATAGGATAAGTATGCATTGAGATATAATCTACCGCCTTTATTAGTTCTTTTAAATCTTCGGTATGATAACTTGGATCTCCTCCTCCCCATGAGGAAAAGTCATCAGAGCTGGTGATCCATAATTCTTTTGAGAGTTCTCCTTTTTGTTTTAACCCTTGAAGGTGATTCACCCATTTCAAAATAACATTTGGTCTCACAAAATAACTTGTTGCCCAATTTACCATAGCTTCGTTACCTACCGCAATAATCTTTACAATCTCCGGATAGGCCTTGGCAAGTGCCACCGCTCTATCAATTTCTCCGGCATTTTGTTCGCTCTCCACTTCATGATTGGGTGCTTTATCGGTCCAGGCATTCTGGCAATCGATCCATGCCCCTAACATGACATACATTTCAAAATTCGGGTCTTCATTTTTTAACTCGCTAATAGCTCTTAACAAATTAGGTGTTTGCTGAAGTTGTACGTTGTAGGTTCTTAATATTTTTATATTCATTGCAGCTAAAATTTTCATGTCTTCTTTTAGCTGTTTTATTGTGGGTTGTACATCGCGGGTTTTCTCGCGATAGCCACCATAAGAAATGGCCAAATAATCAGGGTTTCCTAAAATATCTGCCGCTGTAATTTTCTGTTCCGTTCTTGGTGCTTTGTTACATCCTTGCATTAGCAATAAAATTGAAAGTGTTATATACTTTATTAACTTTAACATTGTTGTGTTTCTATTTTTTTACGCAAACTATAATCTTGTTTACCTCGCCTTTCCTTTCGAAAAGCGATTTAGAAATCTCCTGATTCAGGCTCGTTTTATCTGACTCGAACACATTTTCATCATTAAACAGTACCTGTAAATTTTCTGAGTCGGATATTTTATATATGATTGGTACTTGACAATATGAAAAGCACAAGGCATTGGCTTCAACATCCAGCACTTCCTGAACCTTATTTACACTAGTGTATCGAAAGGTTTGAGGCATTTTTAAAAATTCTTCGATTTGTAATAGATACGGTTTAAATACAATTTTTCCATCTTCCACAAAAACACCCAATTCTCCGAATCGGCTTAGAATATCTTCTTTTACCTGCCCAGTCATTCCCGGTTGTTGTGCTCCTTTTGTAGCGGGGGTATGCGAGTACGGATCCGTTGGGAAAGCCCCATAAAGTTCCGGTGATTTATGAACCCCAATTCCAGCATTAATTTCGTAGTAGTGATCCAAAAGTCTTCCAATGGTAACATCGTCTTCATTGTTTTTTATCGCCCATAAGCAGTTCTCTTGCACGGCTAACAACAACTTAGACACCATGTGCCAATAAATAGATCCTAAGCCTTCAAACCCAAAGAACGTACCGGAGCGTCCGGTAAAGGATTTATGATCGAAAATATCTTCAAAAGTTTGAAGCAAATAGGCTTTTTCCTCGACAATAAGTGCTTCGTATTGACTATCTAAATGTTTTAAAGCTTCTTTTAAGCTATTGGCATTGTTAAAGCCACTGTTGAAGTGATAATCACCTTTTATATCCTGCTCTATAATGTGTCGATTTCCATCAGCGATTAACTGTTTCAACAAACTAGATTGATTAACTTTCGTTGCCGGTATGGTATTCTTTTTATCGAATCGTGGTAGTTCTTTATTTGGATATAAAATGTAGCTATATTGATCTTCTCTAAATAGCGCGCTGGCTTTTAAACCATCTAAAAGTTCCAAAGCTTCGGTTGCCGAGAGATATCCTGCGCTTAATGCAGCCACTTGCCCCTCTAACATTTCAGTGAGGTACGATATGGACACCTCATGGTCATTTTCAACGGTCATTAAATTATAGGCATGATACATATTATCATCACGCTTATTGGCTTTAATACTATGTTCCAAATAAAACTTGGTTATACTTATAAAATGCAAAATGTGACCTAAACTCAACGTTGTTTTATTACCGGAAAAACCTTGACTATAAATGGTTGCTCTATAATCGCTCCCGGCAGTCCCTAAACCATCAAGAATGGTTTTACGATCCTTATTTGTAATTGATCCTGAAAGCACATCGACATTTTCGGTAAATGTTTCCATGATACCGATAAAGAAGTCATGCAATTCCTTCGATACTTTAATCTCAACCGCTTCTGCCTTTTCAACTACTTTTTCTAAAAAATTTAAGAATCTATACAAATAATAAAGCGTCACCATAGATACGCCATTACCAACTAAGGCATTGTTAGCATCATTCCATTCCGGACGCTGTGTGTTTAACCAAATGCCCCCTTCGGGAATAAAGTTCGATACTTTAGACAGCACCGTTGCCAGTAATTTTTCAATAAGATTAACACGATAGATGTTGGCATTACGATCTTCTAACAAGGCTCCATCAGCGCCAATCTGACTTCTTTTTTCATTGATCTTGAGGTCTAGCTCATGATCGAAATCTATGGTGTCCTTAGGATTCTTTAGCGTTTCCTGATAGCTTTTGATCTTGTATGGCACATTGGCATATACAAAAACATTCTGATCAAAGCGTTGTTCTAACATCCCGGGATAATGATCTTCTATAAATTCCAAAAATTTTAAAAGGTATATAATCTGATGATCACCCCAATACCCAATATAGGACCAGGGATCATTTTCTTCAATGATTTCCCAATCAAAGCCATCTTTGGTAACTCGATATGGATTGTAGCCTTCAAATGTTGTAGCATTTAAAAATTTATGGATCATACCCTCGATAAATTCGGGGTACGAATGCGCTAGAGCCTCCCAATTTTGGAATATATCTCTCCAGTTACCTTCATAATCAAGAATTTTAGAGCCATCAGCCTCATTTCTTGTATTGATCGAAAATTTGTTCCATGGCCTACTCGGGTCACCATGTCGTCTACTGAACTTTAAGGGCAAATATTCTAAACATAATCGCTTAAAATCATAATTCTTACTTTGCTCGGTAAACCCTTTAATATCGGTTAATGAAAACACATCAGGCAAGGCATTTAACGTTCTTTCTTTTTCTTTGAATACGGCTTTATTCGCCTTTGAAATATAGGCTATAAAATCTCCTTTTTCAATAGCATAACCATCATCGAAAATACCGCCTCGCATAATATTGAAAAGGGTATTTGAAAAATGACGCGTATTCACCAGAGGGTCTGCCGTAAGTTGCAGTCCATCTGAAGCTTCAACTAAACCGATCAACTTTTTAGTTCCCAGGTCGATACTATCCTGAATCATGGATTCTAATTGGTTTTCTGTTTTGATAAGTTCTGAAGTGCGAACAATATCGGAGATAGACTGATTCACATTTGCCACGAAGGTCCAGCACTCCTGTTCTCCGGGTCTCAATACTACAGCCTTCGAAATAAAATAAGCTCCTTTTTCAGCCTTAACATCCTGTTCTTCGTAGATCTCTTCTCCACATCTAAAATTATCCAATTGTACTGAAGACAGTAAGTATGCAGGATTATCGAGTCCAAAGGACCATACTGTGTTAGCCTTTAATGCCTCGCTAGGTTCTGCTTTATCAACAATAACCGCACTTAATGCATAAACACCCAAACCTACGTCTCCCTGTAATTCACTTTTTTTATAAGCATCAACGAGGTTGCTTCTGGTGTTCTGTAAATCTGAAGTGACGCTGGCAGGTAATATATTCTGTAATCCATCTAAAACTCTTACTTCAAGATCAACATCATCTTCATGGATTAACTTGGACTTTTTAATAAACCCAAATTGATCACTGGAACTCCATTGGTATTGAAATGTTAATCCTAAATCCAGATTTTTTTCTTCAAATACAATTTTATTCCCATAGACATTTTTATAGATATTAGTCTCTATTTGATAGACGCCCATTTGCCGTATTGAAAATGGTTCCCAAATTTTCAGATTTCCATGATGAATTACCTGAAAAATGGTTTTGCTACCCGTAATCTCGGCCATTTCAGTAATCTTATCATCCGTATAATAAGGAAACAATGAAGACTCTGCATTCTTTCTTCCTGCTGTTAAGCCACCATTACTTGATATGAACATCCAGTGATCGGAATCACTAACAATGCTCATAAAAAATGGTCGCATTTTATCACTATTCGAAATCTTATAGAAAGCTTCGTTATTGAAAGTGACTAAATCTCCTTTAACATGCTTCATTGGGTTAGTGTCTTTTGGTTTGTCTTTATAAACTATGCTGTTCATTTTAATTTTTTACAGTTTGGTTCTGTATTTATTAAACAAAAAGGCTAGCTAGATTAACCGCTAGCCTTTTCTCTTATCTTATTATGATGATGATTACTCTAACCTTATATCATCGAAATAATGAATTGCGCCCACTGAAACTGTTCCACTTCCATCATCATCCGGCTTAATAACAAAATTATTATGCCCTCCGGGAGGAACTCCGGTAAAAGTAACCTCTACTTCTGTCCATTCGTTCGCGTTTGCAACCACTTTTGTAATTCCTGCCGGGTTTCCGACACCATTATCGTTTGGATCATTCGAAATTTCAAATCGATATGTTACATTCGCTTTTGTTGTATAAATTTTCACCTTAAATGTTAATGAAGAATCAAAATCAGCGGCAAAAGCATTTTGAACCCCTTCCCAATGGTTTGCTCCAACCGGTTTATCAACTTTTAACACGTAATCTGATGTGTTAATACCGGAAGATGAAGGATTTGCAGCCAATTCTGCACTAATAGCATCACCGAATTTAACAGATCCATCTGTAGCCATAAAGGTTTCGCATGCTTCAAAGTTTACTGGAAAATTAACCGCGCTAACCAGTGTCCCTGAAGCACAACCTGCTATAGGTCCACCGCCACCACCGCCAGAGCCAGTGTAAAGTTTTAGATCATCAAAATAGTAAGTATCTGTGTTGTTCGCATTTAAGTCAAAGAAAATAACAATCTTATTAAACTTATCGCTATCTCCACTTGCAAACGGAAATGTTAATTCTTCCCATCCGCTGGTCACCGATGTTGTTACAAATTTTTCCGTATTATTTCCAGGGTTACCAATCTCTTCTAACTTAATTCTAACCTCGGTATTCGCCAGAGCTGACCACACTTTTATTTTTAAACCTGTATTGGCATTAAAATCCAGTTTGGCATCTAAATCAATTTGGTTATTATCCCAAGGATTGTTTCCTAATTTTGTGATTTTTCCAACTTTACACGATGTATTAACGGCATTATCAAAATCCGGGTTATCAACCCACTCGAAGTCACCACCATCTTCAATAATACTCGCTGTTGGATCTGCCATAAAAGTTAAATCTAAACTTGCTCCTGCAAGAGACTGCATCGTTTCGGGAACACAAGTCGCGCCACCGCCACCGGATCCATATAACATTAAATCGTCAAAGTAATACGTATCTGTGTTATTTGCATTTAAATCAAAGAACATCACAATTTTATTGAACTTATCGCTATCTCCACTTGCAAATGGGAATGTTAATTCTTCCCAGCCATTAGTTACAGAGGTCATCAAGAATTGCTCAGTATTATTTCCTGGGTTTCCAATTTCCTCCAGTTTAATTCTAACTTCTGTATTGGCTATTGACGACCATACCTTTATTTTTAATCCTGCATTGGCATTAAAATCCAGTTTAGCATCTAAATCTATTTGATTATTATCCCAGGGATTATTACCTAATTTTGTGATTTTTCCAACTTTACACGACTTGTTTACATCATTATCGAAATCCGGATTATCTACCCATTCGAAATCACCACCATCTTCAATAATACTTGCCGTTGGATCTGACATAAATGTTAAGTTTAAATCGGCTCCGGCTAGAGATTGTTCTGTTTCGGCCTCACAAGGATCGCCAACAACACCTTCAAACTGTACAATATCGTCTACATAGAATGTTCCTGCTGCGGTACCTGGACCATCAACAAAAAGAATCATATCATTATACGAAGCTGAAGATGTTAAGGTAAACGTTAATTCTTCCCATCCGGAACCTGTATGGTTCGCATCGGCCTCTACAGGACCTTCAGTTCCATCTTCAAATTTTAATTTTATTGGTAACGCCTGATCTGAAAATAACTTAAGCTTCACGCCTTTGTCTGTTGTAAAATCGATAGCCGTATCTAAGTTAAAGAAGGCATTTTCCCAGTTAGCACCAACATTGGTAATCTTACCAACTTTGGATTCTTCTGAGTTAATTCCAGATAATTCAGGATTATCAACAACTTCAAAAGACACATTCCCTGCTATTTTCCCAGCATAATCTATACTATTACAATCGAAGTCGATAGGTATTTCGAGCATGGTTTGCGGACAAGGAATATCGGTCGTATCTATTTGAGAAACGTCATCAAAATAAAACGTTCCGGCTGTTGTTCCGGGGCCATCAACAAACATGGTAAATCTTGAATAGCTTGCTGCAGAATCAAAGGTGAAATAAATTTCTTCCCATCCTGTACCACCATGATTGGCCGTAGCTTCAACAACTGCACCTGTACCTTCTTCTAACTTTACTAAAACATCAATGGGTGTATTAGACCAAAACAACATTTTAATAGTCTTTTGAGTTGTTAAATCTAATGGCGTTCCTAGATCAAAATAGATGCCTTCCCATGCTGCTCCACTATTGGTGATTTCACCAACCTTAGAGCTATTCGGATTCGCTCCTGAGGGATCCGGATTATCAACGATAGCAAAAGATGCTCCGCCAAACAACTCGGGATCATAGTTCGTATTTGCACCATCGAACGAAATTGGTATGGTAGCCACTTCCGGAATTAGGATGGTAACATCGTCCTGAAATTGAGCCGAGTCTCCGGCAACATTTTTAGCATCTAATGTTATGGTATATGTACCATTTTCATAAGTTTTAACCGGATTATTTAAGGTTGATGAAGAATTATCTCCAAAATCCCATGCATAAGTATCGGCATTCTCTGAAATATTTATGAACGTTACCGTTCCTGTGTCATTATTTACGGTATATGTAAAGCCAGCCACAACTTTAGGCAAAACTACATCATCGTCTTCACAGCCTATAAAGGCAATCGCCAAAATAAGCACTGCTATTTGTTTAAGTGTTTTAAATAATTTTTTCATAATTTATTTTTATTGGTTGTAACTATTCTTATATACCCGTACATAATCTACAAGCATGGTTTGAGGAAAAACGGTTTCTGCGTTGGGGCTTCCTGGTAAAGCACCTCCCACAGCTACGTTTAATATGATATAGAATGGACCACGATTAAACACCCATTCTCCCGGAACATCTTCCGGTGTTATTTGGTTGTACAATACATCATCCACATAATAATTGATATAATCGGGACCCCATTCAATTCCAAAAACATGGAATCCGGTATCGAATCTGTCTCCATCTAGTTCCAAAGATTTAGTTATGCCTTCCGCTCCAGAATACCCTGGGCCGTGTACGGTACCAAAAACTCTGGTAGGATCGTCACCTACATATTCCATAATATCGATCTCACCGATTTGCGGCCAAACTTGAGTTCCGTTAGAATCATCTCCAAGTAGCCAAAATGCAGGCCAAAGTCCTTTACCATAAGGCACTCTGATTCGCGCCTCAAAACGTCCATAGGTCTGCTCGAACTTACCCTTTGTAAGCAGTCTTGCAGAGGTATATGATGATCCGTTAAATTGTTCTTCTTTCGCCGTAATGATCAACACCCCATTTTGCACGGTAACATTTTCCGTGCGGTCGGTGTAGTATTGTAATTCGTTGTTACCCCAGCCGTTATCTCCAATTCCGATATCGTACCCCCAAATGGTGGCATCCGGAGCACCATCTACATTAAACTCGTCTGACATGACAAGTTCGGTGAAGTTTGCAACGGTTTGTGTTTCATCGGTTTCACAACTAGATATCACAAAAAAGGAAACCGTTAAGAGCAGCAAAACAAATACTTGCTTTGTTCTCATTTTATATTTATGCTTTTTAATCATCTTATTTCTTTTTAAAATTTATGTTATCTAGCTTATTCTGAATAGAAGTATATGTTATCCAATATAAAATCGGGGCCGCCTGCTAATATGAGTGCTCCTAAGTTGTTCTTTTGAGCAGCCAGATCACCATCTAAAGGAATCTCTACAGATGTCCATGTTCCCGGTGTTAAGCCTGAAATTGTAAACCTGAAGTCTTTATCATCTCCATCAGGAAAACCGGTAAAAACATTAGTTTCAATTTCTCCGTTTCCACCAACATCTCGTATTTGTACTTCAACACTTGTACTAGATTGTTGTGTATAAATATCAATATGAAGATGACTTAACGCCGAAGCATCAACAGTACTGTCAAAAATGATACCTGTGAAATTATTATTGCTATAGATCTGAACTTTATTACCGTTTAGATCTGCTTCTGAAATTTGTGTGGTTGAACCTCCAAATCCAGGATTAAAGTTACTCCCTGTAACTGCTGTATAGGCATCACTGTATATGGATTTTACATTGGCTGCCGGTTGCGTTGGTACCGGGGGTGCCGGTAAATTACCGCTAGATGTCACTTCTAAAGAACCTTCTGCCAGGACTCCTGCTAATTCTGCGGTTACGTTTGCAGTACCTTTTTTAAGTATGGTCACCAATCCGTTTTCATCCACCGCCGCAACACTGGGTTCCGATGATGCAAATAAGAAATATGCCGGTGTGGTATTTACCGTTACATTACTACCGCTTACATTAAACGTCTGTGTAAGACCGCTTGCAGCTAGATTTATAATACTTCCATTAAACGTTTGTTGGATGACATCCTGACCATTTAAAATAACAGGTTGTGGCTGAGCTACCGTTCCAAGCTTTTCAAACTTAACTTCATCCAGCCAGAAGGTATACCCTACCTCGTTGCCAACGGGACCAATACCTCCAGCAGAATACCTTAATAATCCGCGCTCCTGAATGAGTTTAGAGGGGTCTGGAATAGGCACTACGTACTTAACCCAATTTGTAGTTAGATCGATATTGGTTCTGGTCGTCACGTATTTGTTCTCGCCAAAATCTTCACCAAAACCAATTTCACCAATCGTTACGGCCTGAGTTGCTTTTGCCCAAAACGTTAGGGCATCAAAACCGGACAAATCTCGGCCGGAGCCATCTCCGTCAATTCTAAAAATAGCACCTGCATAGTTTCCATCAGGGTCGTTTGCGTTTGGTACATCAAATCTCATTGATGCATTACCTTGATAACTTACTTCGCTATCAACCGTCCAGGCGGTCGCTTTTGATCCGTTATAAGGAAAATAAAAGTTGGTTCCTAAACCTACCGGTGCATCAATAAACACTTCTGCAGTGGTTGGAAACGTTGCAAAAACGGCCTCATCAGATAATTCTCTTTCACAACTAACAATAAGTGTAAAAACACATCCTAAGAGGAATATCATTTTTCTATATGTGAATGTTATATTTTTCATCTTAAATCTTGTTTTATTTACCAATATTGATGTGTATATATGTTCTAATCTCCCATTCGCTTCCGTTACCAAACCCAACAGGGCTTACCGTTGGTATAGCGGGAAATGTGTTTGGCGGAACGGCATTTGGCGCATATCTCGGAGAATTTTCATCCAGAGAACGCCAGATGCCACGGATACCAATTTTAGTGTCCGGCAGTATAAACCAATCCGGTTTTCCTACTGAAGTAGAAATATCCAGCATGTTTTGAACCGGGAATGTGAGATTAAAATCACGATGATAATCGAAAGGTCCCCAGTCATTAATTTTGAAACTATATTCAAACTTCCATTTTTTATAGATCATTCTGATATCACCACCAAAACGTTCTATAGTTCTGTCACTGTCACCATTGGCTTGCGCATTACCGCCATAAAAGTTTCCAATGATTCCCAGATCCGGACTTATTTTAGAAACCACACGAGAACTTATTTCCCAAAGGTCTTGTGCCGGTGCGGCTTGAGGAAAAGCGAAAAACGTACGATTCGCTAAAAACCCAATATGTGCATCTTGTGCGGTTGGATGATGCTTATATACAAACCCCAAATTGAAGGCTATTTTTGCATCTTCCGAGCGATCGTTATCCCATTCATAAAACCAGGAACCCGGTGTTGGGTCGAAGGTTAAAAGTAATTCTCCCGCTGTGGTTTCTCTATTACCTCTTACGGCAAATGGATCGTCTATAAAGTTTCTTAGTCTTCCGGGAGCCGTCACATCACTAGGCATAGGATCCACCAAAGGTTTTTGCCACAAAAAGTTTGGAGCGATTTGCCAGTCTCCAGCAGTAATCGTAAAACCTGAAAGTATATTAGTTTGATTGCCGCTGCCGGTGTCTTTTAGTTTCCATCCGGTAAATGTTCTGGTAGCATCAGCGCCTCCATCGGCCACTAAGCCCATGTAAGCCGCTTGCGCGTAGAAATTAAATGCACCTCCTTCATATGTAAACTTAGCTTTACCACCCCAATTGTCGTCGGAGTTTATTTCATCCCGATAAACTACATAGTTTCCTGCGCTACCGGTTACGTCCTGGAATGTACTACCATTTAAAGGTCGACCACCCCAAATACCACCTAGCGAAATGCCAAATTTTCCAAATTCTCTTTCTAAAGCAATTGTAGCACGTTCTGTAGGCCAAGGTGGAATAACACCAGATCGAACCTGATTGGCATCCAAAATACGTCTCCCATTTTCATCAAACTCCAGGCTCGTATCAAGGTCTCTATGATAAATACCAGTAATATCCCAATGCTTAAAATGTGTTCTATACTTTAAGAGCACCGTCGGGTTTGCACCCCACCAAAGTTGAGGACCAAAAGCTGCTTTTAAACCTTTAAACCCCTTCTTTCCATCGATTTCCACTCCTAAAATCTCACCGTTATAAATGTCTAAGTTAGGACCATAGTTAGCTTCAGGGTATAGGCCAAAGAAGTCTCCTTCATAACCCCAATGATAATGTCCGGTTCTATAAAAGCCTCTCACATCGGCATGCTTGGTATCCCATTCGAATTCTGCGTTGTAAACACGAAGGCGATTAAAATCGTTGATTTCAACATCTAAATCATTACCAGCTTCAACCCCTTGAACCGTAACGGGTCTTCCAACATTTTCATAAAATATTTCATTGATAGGGTTCTCGGCAACATTACCGAGAATATTAAAGTTAACCTCAGCTCTCATATTCGAGGTTGGATTTCCCTCAACACCAACATAGTAGGACTCCATATGATCGAAACCTAATTGGTTTGGAAATGAATTTACATTTGGATCTTCGTTATTAGGTGTCGTTATTAAAGAACCACCCGTATTGAAGGTTGTGAATTCCGCTCTAAGTTGGCTTAATTTAATTTTTCCACCACCCTGAGCATCCAACGCCGCTTTATCTCCGCGAGCTCTTAAAACGGCATCCATTAACTCTATCCCGTTAAAGTGGTTTTCTACAAACTGGGCGTCCACATCTTCTCCATAAGGATTTAATTGGTGTGCTTCTTTTAATGCATAGTACGCCGCACGAGGATATAAATCGTACAGCCCTCTAGAGCTTGTTGGTCCTTTTGCACAAATCCCAAACCACTCTTCATTCATATTATTCTCGCCCGGAGCCAAATCGATGGCATAACCGCCATTGGCCCAAGAGGCATTATTATCATGTACATCGGCATTTTCCCTTTTATCGAAACCGTATTTCCACCAGCCATCACTGAACTGAAATGTAAACCCTCCTAAAGAGTTATTCGCTTTTCCTAATCCGGCTGCATTTTGATAAATTTCTCTCCAATTCTCTACCATATAGTAGGCCTGAGCTTTCTGATCTTCTTTATTTTCTATTGCATTAAAAGCATCTGCGCCAAACTCAGTAAACATAATAGGCATATTAAGCTTCTCTTTTACAACGTCGAACATATCTGTAAAAGATGCTCCACGATAAGAGTTAACACCATAAATATCGACGTCTTTACACTCTTCTGCTATAATGTCTATAAATAGCACATCACCATTACAAATAGCCACAGGATGAGATGTATCCATGGCTTTCATTTTCTTCGCAGCTTCGTTCATCAATTTGTACATGGGACGACCGCGATTTTCTCCAACGGCTTGTTTCTTTTCTTCTTCATCTGGAAAATCTTCTGTCTCCGCGCCTGCCCAAAAGAGACCATAGTTATTTTCGTTTCCTAGCAAATAAAGCAGAAGGCCCGGCGTGTTTTTATACTCATTGACAAGATTCTCAACTTCAGACATGAGATGTTCTGCAGTTTTAGGATCATCATAAATAGTAACCGGCGTCCAAACACCGTTTAGAGTTAGACCATAACGCCCAAATGAATGATTAAGCATGGTATAAATACCATAGTTTTCATAAATGTATTTTATCCACCTGGCAGGAACACCAGTATATTGACGAATAACATTAACGTTCATATTCTTTAAAAGAGACATTTCAGTATCGAGTCCTGCCTTGATCACATCATCTGACTTTTTCCAAAAATTAGCGTTAACCGTATTGGTTCCAATGGGTATGTAATCCCAATTCATACCATTAATCATGAAATCTTCTCCATTGACAACTAATTTCATGCCTTCTTCATTGCTTACAACTTCTACCTTGGCTGATTGCGCAAAGGTTGACGTTATACATAAGAAGAGTAATAATCTTAGAAAATTGTTTTTCATAGTTTTTACTTATTTAAAGTTGTTTATGTAATGACTACTGTTTAAAAGGCTAAGAAAACTTTGGGGGGATGTTTTGTTTTATAAAACTACCCTTATTGATTGCGAACACCATAAAAAACACCTGAACAAAAAACATACACGACAAAAAAAATCTTATTTTAATGCATAAATCGCAATGTTTACAGGCATTCATTAAGGATTTATTTTTTTTATCTATTTATCCTAAAAATTGCGAAAGACATAAAATGTTGTGGTGTTGTATAGGTGATTTAAAGCGTTGTAGCGTTGACAAATTTCGAAATACGCTCCATGTTAAGTTATATCTTTAAGATAATAGCCCTATTTATAAACTCTTAACCATAAATCGCGCCTAAATATGTAGAACTCATTTAAATTTATGATGAGTTCTTAAATCAATGCTGTTGCCAATAAAACATATCGCTTAATGGGCAAATTCCACTCAATACAATGAAGGTATTGCTTGAAACATGATCATTTGAACCGGACACTCATTTATTATTGCCAAAGCATCTTACAGTGGTATATCAAATTAACGTTGAAAGATAGCATCCCAAATTAAGAGAACTAAAAACGACTAAAGTGTTAACTCTAACCTTTATCAAACCTCCACAGGCTAAGAGTTCATGTGTTTTCGTTATTCTATTCTAACCTTCTAAAACAACTTTTTATTCGAAAACGTATCCGCCAAGATTTAAACAAAAAAAAAGGAGCAATAAAATTGCTCCTTCCTCTATAGTGAATCTACTATATTCTAATCATTCGGATTATCCGTTTGAAATTTACAATACCAGGCTCGTGGACCTTCTTCAATTCTAACAAACAACGTACTTTCCGTTATGGTTATAATTTCAATCTTCCCTGAACGTTCTTCGCCAACATACCAGCACATAAATCCGCCATCCGAAATATTCATGGTTGTTCCCCTATATTCAGGGTTTGAACCATCTTCAGTTGCAATAGAAGATGAAGGACTAAATATAACGTTCTTAACTCCCGTAAGTGTTGGAGCGACATCAATTCCATGACAAGTATCACCATCAACGCCGATTGAACCTGCATAATCTCCTGGTGTATAAGCTATTTCCTGTAATTGTTCTAAGGTCAATATTTTCCCGTCAACAGATTGTGTAAAGACAAATTCAGCATCATACATACATAATTTATCCGACCACCATGGCCCTGCGGTAAACCAATTCGACCAGGTATGCTCACCTCCTGCTTGCACCTCATTTGGTCCTAAACCAATATTACCGGGTTTATCTGCGGCCCAGTACCAGGTTTTACTATTTCCGGGACCTCCACTTAGGAAATCTTGAGCTTCGACATCTTCGAAAGAACTAAAAACGTCAATATTCATAGACTTTGTTGTTGTAATTCCTGCTCGACCTGAAGCCATAACAGTTACGGAATAGGTATTTAAACCGGTCTGACTAAATCGGTGTGACGTCTTTCCTAAAGGTGCTGAAACAACATCTGAACCATCTCCAAAGTCAAATCGGTATGTAATAGCTCCTTCCGAACTTACTTCGAAATTAACCGTTCCAGAACCATCACCATTTGGGTTATTAGCATCTACTCCAACTATTTCGGCCGATATGGTAATGCTGGTTGGTGCGATAATGTCTCCGAATTCGGCATCGTCATCTTGGCATCCCACTAATATCATTAAGAACGACATTAAAAGGAATGCTATTTTATTATTTACTAAATCTTTCATAATTCTATTTTTTTAATTATTCGAAATATCATCAATATAGATGGTGTAGTTATCCGATCCGTCGCCATTTGTACCATTATCCATGATGAGCACAAGATTAAAGTAATCTACACCGGGAGTAACACCTGTAACAGCATAGGTAAGTTCTTCCCAAGCATTGGCGGTGGTCGTCGTTGCTACTAAATCACCTGTTGCAACAGTGTTCGGCCAAGGAGTGGCATCCTCAAACTTAATGAGTAAGTTTAAGCCTGCTCTTGGAGACCACACTTTCAGCGTGATGGTTGTTGCGTCATCAATAGGGAATGGCTCGTCTACGGTAATTTTTGATCCTGCCCATGGCTGACCAGCACCTTTTACCATTTTAGCTACCATACTCGATGGATTACCATTAGTATCCGGATTATCGATTACCGATATTTCTCCACCGTCAAAAGAACTGAGTTGTTGCAAAGCTTCAAAATCTAAGAAGGATGCCACTGAAATATCATCCACAAATATTTTAAAGTTATCAGAGCCATCTCCATTGGTACCGTTATCCATGATCATAACCAGGTTAACGTAATCTACACTAGGATCAACACCAGTCAAGGTAAATGACAGCTCTTCCCAAGCATTGGCAACAGTTGTCGTTGCTGTTGATTCTCCTGTTGCTATGGTATTCGGCCAGCCTGTGGCGTCTTCGAATTTAATCAGCAGATCTAATCCAGCTCTTGGAGACCACACTTTAGCCGTGATTATTAGATTTTCTTCTATAACGAAAGGGTTATCTACTGTAATTTTTGACCCGGCCCAGGGCTGACCCGCATTCTTAACCATTTGGGCCACCGTACTTGACGGGTTTAGGTTCGTATCGGGGTTATCAATTATCGAGATATCTCCACCATCAAAAGAACTTAACTGATAAGGTGGTTCAAAATTTAATGGAAATACTGTTGGCCCTGATGCCGATGATACTTGTTTAATATTATCCACATAGAACGTCCAGTCTGCACTGCCATCTCCAACTGTTCCAAAGTCAAAGAACCAAACTAATTTTTGATACGTTTGAGATAAATCAATATCGCTAAAGTCAATGAGCACTTCTTCCCATGCACTATTCCCTTGTAATGTTACTTCTTTTTCGATGTTGATGTTGGCATCGTCAAGGTTTTCTAGTTTGAACAACAATTTACCTCCGGGACGTGGTGACCATACATCTAATTTGATCACTTTTTTGGAGCTAAAATCCATTGGCGCTGATGTGATGATTACATCACCTGCCCAAACTTCAGGCCCTCCCTTAATAATTTGTCCAACTTTTGCAGAGATATTTCCGTTGGTATCGGGATTATCGACCACACTGGCTGATGCTCCACCAAATCCAATAAATTTACTGGCGTCAAAAACTTCAAAATCAATTGGTAATTCCACCGGCGAAGAAATTGTTATCACCTGAGTAAACTCTGTGACTTCTGCACCTCCACTTAAAGCTACGACCTTAATGGTATAATCCCCAACTCCCGGATATTCAAAACTAATAGTTTCTCCTATTTGAAATGGTGTAGCTTCTTCATCCGGATTAGCGGTATCAAAGTAAATTAAGAACGAAGCGGCATAGTCGGCTGTTGCCGACACATTTAGAATAAACGGGTTTGTAGGATCAATTTCCGCTTTTACTTCTAAGTTTTCCGGTGCTCTGAATGAAACTACAAGTTCTTGAGTGACTTCAGTTTTTAAACCCGTAACACCTATGGCCTCAATACTTATATTGTATGTGCCCTCGGTATATGTATGTGTTGTATGCTCACCTTGGTCAACGCTAACCGCCTCTGCAGTTCCATCACCAAGTTTAATGTTATAACTGGCCGCTCCCGTAGCATTTGGAGTTATCGTTACCAATCCTGAATTATCCGGAGCGATATTAAAAATTGCCGCCACCTCTGAAGGTGCAGAAATTCCATCAATAAAGCCCAAATCATTATCGTCTTCAGCACAACTTATAAAGAATACCAAAGCTATACTTAATATATATTTTAATGCTTTCATAATTACAATTTTATTTTTAATATCCTGGGTTATTAGCCCATCTGTTACCCGTTAACACAATCTCTTCATTAGGTATAGGAAACAGTTCATGTTTCCCGGTTTGAAAACCTAAAGGCCCCAATACCGTTGCTGCCTGACCTGTTCTAACCAAGTCGAAAAAGCGATGTCCTTCACCAAATAATTCTGCATGACGTTCATCCCAAATATCTCTTGTTAGGTTATCTCCTGTAGTGGCTACATCGGGTAGCATAGCTCTTTGACGTACCTCATTTAAATAACCCTGTGCTCTTGCATCGCTAATTCCGCCTCTATTCAAAGCTTCTGCAGCCATTAATAAAACATCGGCATAGCGGATCGCACGATAGTTATCCGGGTTTGTCAGGGCCGGGTCTGAATTATTTAAATCACCTAAACGTGCCATGATTTTCCTATTGAATAATCCTGTTTGCTCAAATCCCGCAGTCTCGTCATAACTGGAATCGGGATTATCTGCTATCCATTGCTCTATATCTAATATGGTATATTCTAAACGCAGATCCCCTGACTCAGAAAAGGCTCTATCGACAACAGCGGGGACCGGAACATTAAAACTGTACCCGGCATCAAATTGCCCTGTAGAATCCACAAACCCTCTGGGACCATTAAAAAAGGATGTATAATTACCTTCAAGGCATGTAAAACATTCAAAAGATCCTCCATCTACATCTGAATATTGTATTTCAAAAACAGATTCTATATTGTTTTCCCAATCGCGTTCGAATAGGTTAGGATACTCCAAAGATGTTAGCAACCGGTGTGGTCCATTATCAATTAAACTTTCTAAAACCGTGGCAGCTTCCTGAAATTTATCTTGATATAAATAAGCCTTACCCAATAAGGCTTCAGCTGCACCTTTAGTCACTCTTCCTGTTTCATTTTGCACATAGGGTAAATTGGCTGCTGCGAATATTAAATCTTGTTCTATTAGTGCATAGATTTCGGCTTTTGGCGTTCTATCAATATCAAATTGATCTCCAAATTGTATGCGTTTGTCTATGGCTAAAGGCATATCTCCCCACCAGGTTACCAATATAAAATAGTAATATGCTCTTAAGAACCTGGTTTGAGCGATAACGCTGGTTTTATTTGAAAACTCCGTTTTATCTTGAAATTCCATAATATAGTTACAACGGTTTACGGCTTCAAACATCCATGACATCATTTCTCCCAAGGTACCGCCACCGAATTGACCTACTGCAGAATGCTTAAAGTCATCTATTTGCTGAAGCGCCGGTGTATCATCGGCTTTCTCACCGCCCGCTAAGGTATTGTCTGATGCTACTTCTGCCCATTGAACAAATCTCGCCGTAGCCTGTAAATAATCATATGCAGCAGCAAGTGCGTCTTGATAATCTTTTTCTGAATTAAAAAAGTCTTCAGAATTTCTGTCTTCAGAATCTACATCTACGAAGTCGTCACTACAAGAAAAAATGACAAAACATGTAAATATGATAGGTATGATTTTTAAATTTTTCATAATTCTAAATTAAAATTTTACGTTAACGCCTAATAGAAATGTACGAGCAGTAGGGTAAAACCCTTGATCAATACCACCGCCAATCGGGGCGCCTGTTCCTGCTGTTGGATCGTAACCTCTATATTTTGTTAGTGTTACTAAATTACTTCCGGATACGTAAACACGGAATTTATCGAACATAGGGTCTTCTTTTTCGCTGATAAAGGTGTAACCCAATTGTGCGTTTTGCAAACGAACAAATGATCCGTCTTCCACATAAAAATCTGAAAACACCGTATTCGGGCTTGTTCCTATTGAAGCACGTGGTGCGGTATTACTCGTTCCCGGACCCGTCCACCGATCTAAATACCAAATCGGTTTATTTACCAATTGTTGGTTACGCTCATAATTCCGAACAATTTCGTTGCCCACCGATGCAAACGCATAAGCCGCAAAATCCCATTGTTTATAATCCAAAGAAATATTAAGCCCCATAGTAGCCGAAGGTAGTGGGTTACCCAAATTAATACGGTCTTCTAATGTGATCACGCCATCTCCGTTCTGATCAACAAACCTAAAATCACCCGGTTGCGGTGCAATATCACCAACTGCAGCATTATCAATTTCGCTTTGGTTTTGAAAGATTCCGTCTGTTTGATAACCAATAAAATAACCTAAGGGAAATCCTGTTTCCATTCTTGAAATGGCGGGTTGGGATACTCCAAATCCGCCGCCTTCAAGAAATTCACCTTCTCCACTTACAGCTACAACTTCATTTTTAATTGCAGTAACGTTATACTTAATACTGAATTTAAAATTGTCGCTAAGATTATCTGAATATCCGATAGCGAACTCAAGACCAGTATTCTCAACAACACCGGCATTTACAAAAGGAGGTGCTCCTGTACCCAATAATCCTGAAACTTCCGGAGAGACCAATAAATCTTCTGTTCTTCTTTTAAAGTAGTCGGTAGTAATATCTACCTTGTTATCCAAAATGCGCATGTCCAATCCAATATCCAGCGTTTTTTGCTTTTCCCATTTAATCTCAGGATTCGAAATTGGACCACTGGCAACACCAAAATATTCGTCTTCTCTATCATTACCACCGAAAAAATAGGTTCCTTCTCCGTTTAATAAGGACACGAATCTATAATCTCCAATTCTATCATTACCCAAAATACCATAGGACGCTCTGAACTTTAACAGGTTGAATACTTTACTGTTGGTCATGAATTCTTCATCAGATACCACCCAACCCAAAGAACCTGACGGGAAATACCCAAACTTATTTCCTGGGCCAAAACGTGTGGAACCGTCTCTACGTAAAACCGCGGAGAACAAATACTTCCCTTTATAGTCATATTGTAATCTTGTGAAATACGATAGTAACCTACCATCGAACTTTGGATTACTTCCGCGCTCTGCATAGATATTCTCTTGTTCGGAAGCTTGATCTACACTAGCATATTGGATGTCGTTATTAAAAATATCCTTAGCCGTAAAACCTGAAAAAACACCAGTAGTTTTAAATACAGATGTTCCTAAAAGCAGGTTGACTTTATGTACTTCCTTAAACGTGTTTTCATATTTAATAAAGGCATCAAAAGTGTAATCCCTAAAAATATTAAAGCCTTCAAAAACACTACTTCTTTCGGTATTAAAAACTTTCGAAACACCGTAATAGTCAATTGGCTCAAAATTAAAATCGGTCACTTCAGCATAGTTGAACTGAATATTCGCTTCTGCCGTAAAATGATCTAAAAAATTATAAGATAATCCTGCGAAACCGTTAAGCTTCATAACCTTATTTCTATTATAAGTATTTGTTATTTGTGCTCTTGGGTTTACAACTTCTGCACCCAAGCCTTCAGCTAAAGTAAATTCACCATTTTCATCTCTTACCAATAAATTCGGTGCCATATTCAAAGCATTAAAAAGTACGGATGCATTCGAATTTTCCGGAAGTCCTTGTTTATTTTGTCTTGTTAAGGTAAGACCTGACTTGAATTTAAAGTTTTCGAAAAAATCCAGATTATAACTTGCGCTATTTGTAAACCGCGTAAAATTGGATTTCTTACCTCCAACAATACCATCTTGTGTTAAAACAGAACCGCTATAGGAATACGAGGATTTCTTTTTACCGCCTTTAAAAGCAATATTATGGCTATGTATTGGTGCAGATTGAAATACTTCATCCTGCCAGTCTGTACCAATTCCTAATTCTGACAGATTGGTAAATGGTGGTGTTTTTCCACCTGAAACGAAAGCTTCGTTAATATAGGCTCCATACTCTGTAGCGTTTAATACGGGCATCTTTCGCGTTGTTTGTTGAAAACCTACATACCCATTGTATTCGATGGTAAGTGGCATTTCTTTACGACCGGTTTTAGTGGTTATTAAAATCACACCATTTGCCGCTCTTACCCCATAAATACCAGCTGTAGCATCTTTAAGTATATTCATGCTGGCAATGTCGCTGGGGTTTACCACGCTAAGATCCTCAACAACATTTCCATCTACTAAAATTAGAGGTCTACTATCTCCATTGGTGGAAACACCTCTAATGCTTATTGTTGCTGCAGCTCCTGGGGATCCGGAATTGCTTGTAATGTTCACACCGGCAACCTGTCCTTGTAAAGCTTGCTCTATTCGAGTTGGTTTAAGCTTTTCAATGGTTTCCGATCCTACTACCGATACAGCTCCGGTAATTTCCTTTTTCTTTTGAGTACCGTAACCGATAACTACAACTTCATCAAGCTTGGCGATATCTTCATCCAATTGGATGGTTAGTTTATCGCTACCTGAAATTGTAACTTCCTTAGTTATATACCCAATATAACTGAATGTAATAACTGCACCTACATCAACATTACTGAGTGTAAAGTTTCCATCGAAGTCTGTGACAGTTCCTTTTGAAGTGTTTTTTATCAATACATTGGCTCCGGGTATTGGGAATCCGGACGCGTCCTGGACAATCCCGCTAACCTCCACAGTCTGAGCACTGGAGAATGCGACAAAAAACAGTGTTAAAATTTTGAATAGAGTTAGTCTCATATTGTTAGTCTTTTTAGTTTGAGTAAAACTATACACTAAATTTGAAGATTCCTTATTTCACGCCTCAACAAAAAACATACACGGCAAAAAATTATGAGTTTTATTATATGAATGTTAATATTTACAGGCTTTTACTAAGGATTTCATTTTTTAAAAATTGAGCACTGAAAGCAGCTAAAACCTTACAATGTTGTAGTTTTGTATAGGTAAAATTAACAATTGTTGTGTTGTTAGATTTCTAAGATATAATTAGTTAAGCTCGATTCGTGTGGCAATGCCATTTTTTTTCGCAACCGATAACGTTTCACCTCAACACTCCGTGGTGAAATATTAAGTAGTGGTGCAATTTCTTTTGAAGACAGGTTAAGGCGTAAATATGCACACAATCTTAAATCGTTGGAGGTTAGAGTTGGGTGCAATGTTTTTATTTTTCTCAAAAAGTCTTTATCGGCATTATTAAAGGCTTCTTCAAAAACAGTCCAGTCATCGGTATTATTGAGGTTCTTATCAATAATTCTCACTACAGATCGTAACTCTTTATCGGCATTGGAAATCTTCTTTAATTCGTTCTTGATTTGGTTTAATAGTTCATTCTTTTTAATCAGGTTCATTGTAGATAAGCCAAGTTCTCTATTTTTATTTTCAATATCTCGCCTCAAACTTTCATTGTTAAAACGCATAAGTTGCTGGCGATTTTCGAGCTCTTTTAGTTCTAAATCACGATTAGCCCTTTGCATTAAACGCTCTTGTTGCTTTCTATAATAACGTTTATATATATTGTGCATAAACAACGAAAATAAGGTAAGTGCTAATACATATATCGCAATAAAAACATTCGATAAATACCATGGTCTTTGTATGGTGAACTCATATGTGGCGATATTCTTAGTGAGGTTATTCCCGACTTTTGCCCTAACATTAAAGCGGTAATCGCCGTATGGAAGATTTTCAAATAATACACTGGAACTTGTAGACCAACCACTCCACTGAGGATAAATACCTTTTAACTGATATTGATATTCCGTATCTAAATATTTTTTAAATTCCGCAACACAATATTTAAATTCAATACTATTATCAGTATTTTTAAAATCCCCTGCGGTACTTTTATTTACAACTTGTCGCTCATTTTTGTGATTTCCCTTCTCAATAGAATTAATAGAAATATCATAGGTTTTGTCCTGTAATTTATGCATATCAACCACCACATAACCTGTAGAAGTTCCTATTAAATAGGTCATATCTCTTAAGGAAGACACATTTTCATAGCCCGTTAAACCCTTCGGCAATGCACTAGAAAAAGGAATCTTTCTAACCTTTGTTATACCACTTAACTTATCCGGGGATACATAATTTAAATTATTCCTGGAAAATCCCCAAAGTATATCATTTTTACCATCAAATATAAGTTTCCCTGAAGTATAACTCTTTTGGGTAAAGAAATTGCTAAAAACAGAGTCCTTACTAAAAGAATTTTTCAATAGATCATATTTAAAAACACCTTCTCTATAGGTATAGTAAATATGCTCGTGATATTTTACAAGACTTGAGTTCGCTCCCTTATCAATAATCGTATCCTTAATGACGTCTTCTGCTTTTGTAAAGTTTTCATCCACTTTAACCTTAAAGACACCTTTATATTCATGACTTACAAAAATGTTGCTATCCAATATTTCAAAGAACTTACTTGATATATCGAATCCTTCGATTTTATTTTTAAATACCCATTTATTATTTTTCTTCTCAATAATGTTAAGCCCATTGTAGTTTCCTTGTAGCAACATATTTTCTTGACTGCCAATTGGTTTAATATTCCAGGTACCCTCCACATCGATAGTTAAATCTGCAGAATTGCCCTTAACAACAAATGTTCCTCTATTATGTCCACAAAACAAGGTATCATCGAACTCCACAAGGCATCTCACAGGGCCTTGAGTTCCATCAATGAATTTAAACTCCTTTTCCGAATTTAATGGTTTATAATACAACCCTTGATTTGTTCCCAAATAAAGATAACCCTTAAAAACCGCTGATGCATAAACGGTACCTATTTTACCTTCTTTATCATTGTAAATCCTAAATGGGGACTTAATATTGACACAGTTAATGCCATTATCAAGTGCCAACCAAATATTATGCCCTGCATCTTCAAAAACAGCATGAATCGTATTATTACTAAGTCCGTTAACAATATTTATATGATAATTAATGTCTCCTTCGGATGTAAGGTGCAGTATCCCATTTGATCTTGTTCCAAGCACAAAACCTCCATCTTTTAGTTGTGTGCTTCTAAAAACGTGCTCTTTGAGTAGTGTCTTGTTCGCTGGAATATCCCACACTACCGGGACACCATTTTCCAAGACATAAAATCCATTGTCTTCGGTTTGCATTAACGTTTTATCTTTATCATTAAAAATGTTAACCAACAAATTATTCTTAAATACGGGTGCGTTTGAAACTAATTTAGGGGCTCCATTTTCTATTTTATAAATACCATCCTTTACCTTTTGAAAGTAAATGGTTGCATCAACCAAAAACATTTTATGTATTGTGGTATCAGAGTTAATTATGGAGTATGTATTATTTTTCTTGTTATAAATATAAATTCTATCAAGCGATTGAAATAAGATATAATCATCTAGTTTAACAATGCCCCAAATTTCTTCCTCTTCTAAAAATTCCACTTGTAAACTTTGAGATAGTGAGGTATAGTACAACCTTCCAAATTCGTCTCTTTGCCAGAACCCAAACTCTTTATTGCATCCGGTGTAAATAAGGTTATCAATAGCACTAACAGAACGCATGATGGTCTCGTTTGGTGAGGGGTACAATTTCCATGATGCCCCATTAAATTCAAGCAAACCTTTATTGTTGGCGACATATATATAGTGCTCTTTAGACTGAGCAATAGACCAGTTCTGATTCTCAGCACCATACATTTTTGGAGTAAAAATTTTAATTGGTGGTCGCTCTTGAGAATCCACTGTAAGTGTTAAAACGAGGTATAAAAACCCAACGAACCAAATACTCTTTTTCACTTGTAACGTTTATGTTGAGTTACTAAGTTACATAAAATACAATAAAAATAGGACTTTAACTACGATTCGTATGGTTTTTGTATAGGTATAAAAAAAAGCATCGTATGTTTCATATGATGCTTTTTTTGTAATCTTTTATTTATAAATAATTCTATATCAAAACTTTGACATGTCATTTCAGAATAAAGAACATACCAATTATCCGACCTTTTTACTTTTCATTTGATCTACCCTCATTTTCGCCAATTTGGCTCGATCGATCTTTTGTTGTTCTAATAATTTCAGCTCATGCTTAATTTCTTCACGTCTTTTAAGCACTTTTCTTAATTTTTCATCTCGAACCGCTTGTTTTTTAGCATTCTCTTCTCTACGCTGCTCCGCAAGCAATAATTCTTTTTGCTTCGCCTTTTTTACTTTCATTTTTCTAAAAGCAATAGAACTATAGGCATACCCATACATGCTTAAAAACAGTAATGCTATAATTCCTAATATGACCCAACCGTTTTCCATAACTTTTATAACTTAAACATTTTTTACTCATCATTAAAACACTAAAAAATTTATTCGCTGTTTTAATTTAGAATAAAAGTATGAAAAACTCGAAATGCTAAAAAATAAAAAAGGTAAAGTACTCAAAAAGAAGACAAAACAAAAAATAAGCTCATTTCAACCTGAAATAAATAACATTTAACTTAATTACATTATCATTAAGTCTTCCTGTTTTATTCAAAAAATCATGCAAAATTGACAAAAAAGAAGGATTGAATTCAACCCCTTTACTCATTTATTCTAAATGGATGCCCTTCCTTTTTCCATCTCGTAAAACCGCCTTGTAAATCGTATATCTTCATAAAACCCGCTTCTTGAAGTTTTTTAGCCGACTTGGCACTACGACCACCCAATTTACAATATACAATTATTGGTCTTTTTTTATCGAAACTTTCTACCTGAGCATCGAAATTCGAATCATAAAAATTTACGTTCTTAGCTTTTATTATGTAACCGTCTTCATACTCTTCCGGTGTTCTAACATCTACTAATTGTATGTCCTCCTTTTCTAAAAGCTCAAGTACTTTTTCCGGTGATACAACTTCAATCTCACTTTTTACAACCTGGCTACAACTAACCATATATAACATACAAACCAATAAAGTTAATGGTCTCATATCTTAAAAATTTAATTTAAATCCACTAAATCACCTTCCCATTCTAAAACCCCACCTTCCAGGTTATAGGCATTTTCGAACCCAAGTTCTTCCATAATATTGCAGGCCTGACCGCTTCGGTTTCCGGATCTGCAATACACGTAATAGTTTTTGCTTTTATCCAACTCATCTATTTCAGCAATAAATGCTTCACCTTTATATATATCTATGTGAATGGCATTAGCTATCACACCATCAGCAACCTCATCTTCGGTTCTTACATCTAAAACAACCGCATTATCATCATTTGCCAATTGCGATACCCATTCTTCTTGTGTTAAATCTTCCATGTTCAAATTACTTTTAGGGCAAAATTAAGTTATTTAATTTATGGATTAAAAAAAATCTGAAGTTTAAACTTCAGATTTTAAATAAGTTTTTCATTTTATCGAACATCCAATAGCTCGGGTTATGGGTTCCTTTATTTCATTTCCTGTCAATAGGGCATCTACTGCATTTTCAACATATTTGATCTTTACCGATGAAGCGTCTTTATAATTATCGTCAATAGCGCCTATGTATTTCACTACATTACCTTTTTTTGTTTTTTGTAATAAAAATATATGCGGTGTTTTTGTTGCACCAAATTTTGGAAACACACTTTGTTGCGCATCCATTAAATATGGAAAAGTAAAACCCTTATCTTTTGCACGTTCCTTCATAGCCTTAAAACTATCGCCTGGTTTCTTACTTGGATTATTTGGCATTATGGCGATTACAGGATATCCTTTAGATGCGTATTTTTCGTTAAGTTCTATAATTCTATCTTCATACATTACAGCATAGGGACAGGTGTTGCAAGTGAATGTAATTATAAAGCCTTTGGCATCTTTGTAATCTGCCATTGACACCATATTCCCATCTATATTTTTAAGAGAAAAATCTTCGGCGATATCACCTATTCTATAACCTTCATCAGTTCCTGAGTTATTAAGTGTAAATGCACTTACAATCAGAACTATTATTACTGCGGAAAATAATTTAATAACTTCTTTCATGATTTCTTATTTTAAAAATTGTTTTAATTCCTTTTCCAATTCATCATAAGAAAAGGACTTTTCAAAAAATTGACGTGTATCATTTCTATAAATAACGGTTGCAGGAATAGATCCGGACCAATCTTTACTCACTTTAGGAATCCAAGAATTCATGTTGGGATCATCAAGAGCAATCACTTTAGATTTTAATTTCTTATCCTTTATATAAGGTTTTAATTTAGACTCGTATAAATGAGGAAAATCTAAGCTCACCAATATTACGTTTACATTGCGGTTCTTGTAATCTTTATTTAATTGTTCAAAATGTGGTAATTCTTTGACACATGGCGCACACCAGGTCGCCCAGAAGTTGATCACGTATACGTTATCATCCTTTTTATTCAAAAACTTTTCAAAACCCGCAAAATCATAAACTTCTAAATCAATGACATCTTTGGACGCTTTCTTCGCTTCAATAATCACATTGCTGACCATACGCTTCTCTTCTTTTTTGTCTCCACCAATACAGCTAATTAAGGTGAGTATTGAAATGTATACCACTTTTATATTCATCTATTTGTTTTTAATCACACCTTTCTAAAATCACAAAGGAATCCAAATCATTTAATAACTATAAATTTAATTAATACCTGTAGCTTCCAATAAGGGTTTAACAAATTTTTATATTAAAACTAAGCTTTCTTAATTATTCTTTATACATTTGTATATACAACAGTTGTGTATTGGAGCGTATAGAAGACATATTAAAAATAAAAAAGAATCTAGCGCTATCAAAAAAAGCAGTAGTTAATTTATTATATACTTACGGGTATATTAACCATAAATTAAATAACGTTCTTAAACCTTTTGAAATCTCCATACAGCAATTTAATGTCCTTAGGATTTTACGTGGTCAAAACGGTATACCGGCATCGCTGGCGACTATCCAAGAGCGCATGATAAATAAAATGAGCAACACTACGAGATTGATAGATAAGCTGATTAAAAAAGACTATGTAAAAAAAGAAGTTAACGAGCGAAACAAACGAAAAATAGATATTACTATAACTCAAGACGGCTTGAATTTTCTAGATGAAATAGATCATTTAATTGATCGCACAGAGAACGATATTATGAGCACATTAACTCATGATGAAACCCTTGAACTTATTCGATTATTAGGAAAAACACGGTTAATAGCAAACTAAATTCTTTCAGAACTCCTAATAATTAACTAAACTACCATAATCACTATGGTAGTTTTTTATTTTAAAAAAATGTCATAAAGTATTGTGTAATTATATTTTCATTTCTATATTTGGCTCATTAAATAAGAAAATGAAAACAATTTTAAATAATACTTGGTGGTGGTGCTTTCGAAACTTATGTTCGTGAGGTAAACCCTAGTATATTTAAAAATTAAAATATCAAAAAGGCTTGTCATTCACGACAAGCCTTTTTTAATGCAAAAAAACTGAAATACATTCAGCATAATGAAAACATTCAATTTATACACCCATTACAAAAAAATTCTGGCAGATACCATTACTCCGGTTGGTGTTTACTATAAAGTTAGAGACAGGTATCCTAATAGTATTTTGCTGGAAAGTGGTGACTACCATAGAAGTCATAAAAATTTCTCTTATATCTGCTTTAACCCTATCGCATCTATAAAAATTGAGAATAACGTAATTTCGCAGTCGTTTCCGGACGGAAGTTCTACTTCATTGGAAATAAATGACTCTATTAACGTTGCTGACGAAATTCATCAGTTCACCAAACGCTTCGAAACCAGCTCAGACACCAATTTCAAATTCATAAATAATGGTATATTCGGGTATACGGCTTATGATGCGGTAAGATATTTTGAGGATATAGAAATCCATAAAAAAGAAGATTCCATTGTTATACCCGACATGTACTACGCGGTTTATCAAAACATCATTGCCATAAACCATTTTAAAAATGAAGCTTATATTTTTGCACATTGCTATGATACAGAAAGCAATATTGATTTTGTGGATGATCTTATAAACGTCAAAGCTTTTGCTACATTCAACTTCAATACCAATGGAGAGATTACATCGAATTTATCTGATGATGAATTTAAAGAACATGTAGAATTAGCAAAAAAACACTGTGGCCGAGGTGATGTGTTTCAGTTGGTATTATCCAAACGATTCTCTCAGGAATTTAAAGGTGATGACTTTAATGTATACCGGGCATTGCGAAGTATAAACCCTTCTCCTTATCTGTTCTATTTTGATTATGGCAACTTTAAAATATTTGGAAGCTCTCCCGAGGCACAACTTATCGTTTCAGATGGCACGGCAGAAATCCATCCCATCGCAGGAACGTTTAAACGAACCGGTGATGACACTAAAGATGCAGCACTGGCCGAAGCATTAAAAATTGATGATAAAGAAAATGCAGAACACGTGATGTTAGTAGATTTAGCCAGAAACGATTTAAGTCGTCACGGTAGCCAGGTTACGGTTGACACGTATAGAGAGGTTCAATTTTTCTCTCACGTCATTCATTTGGTGAGTAAGGTTACCGGAGAAAAACACAAGAACACGTCAACGATGCAGGTCGTAGCCGACACCTTCCCTGCAGGTACTTTAAGTGGTGCACCAAAACACCGGGCCATGCAACTTATAGAGCAATATGAAAAAACAAGTCGTGCATTTTATGGCGGAGCTATTGGGTTTATGGATTTTGATGGCAATTTTAATCACGCCATCATGATTAGAACCTTTTTAAGTAAAGACTATAAATTAAATTGGCAAGCCGGTGCCGGATTGGTTTCTAAATCGAATCCGGAAAGTGAACTTCAGGAAGTGTATAATAAATTAGGAGCATTAACAAAAGCTATTACATTAGCGGAAGATATTTAAAGATGATAAAGATATTAGTTATAGATAATTACGACAGTTTCACCTATAATCTTGTGCACTATTTAGAAGATTTGAATTGTGATGTTACCGTACTCAGAAACGATAAATTAACTTTAGAAGATGTTGAACCCTTTGATAAGATTGTACTATCGCCAGGTCCCGGAATTCCGGATGAGGCCGGGTTGCTAAAAGCTATTATAGAAAGGTACGCGCCAGCCAAAAGTATTTTAGGCGTTTGCCTTGGGCAACAAGCCATAGGTGAAGTATTTGGTGGTACTTTGGTTAATTTAGATCATGTCTATCATGGTGTGGCAACCAGTGTAAGCATTAGCGTAGACGATGAAACCCTTTTCAAAGGATTGGATAAACATATTGAAGTTGGCCGTTACCATTCGTGGGTGGTACATCCGGATCTGCCGGAAAGCCTGGAGGCTACATCTTTTGATAAAAACGGACAGGTTATGTCCATCAGACATCGGGTCTATGATGTTAAAGGTGTTCAATATCACCCGGAATCGGTATTAACACCAGATGGAAAGCAAATACTTGAAAATTGGATTAATAGTTAGACGATGGACATAAGACGATAGATATAAGACGAATAGCTTATGAATAATTATAGAGAATTAAAAGTGTGGCAAAAATCAATGGATCTGGTAGAAAAAGTGTATACTTTAATATCAATGTTTCCAAAAGAAGAAAAATATGGTTTAATTAGTCAAATTCAAAGGAGCTCTGTATCAATTCCGTCTAACATTGCAGAAGGTGCTGGAAGAAACTCAAATAAGGAATTTGTGCATTTTTTAGGAATTGCCAATGGTTCAACAAATGAACTTAACACGCAATTAATATTATCAAACCGAATAGGTTATATTACTGATAAAGATCTAGAAGACACAAATAAACTTATAACTGAAATCGAAAAAATGAATTTTGGTTTAATAAAAAAGCTCTCTCAAATCTAATATCTCATATCTAACATCTTATTATATATGAAAACATTATTAAACAGACTTATAAATCACGAAACCATATCCAGTGAAGAAGCAAAACAGGTTTTGGTAAACATCTCCAATGGGATGTATAACCCAAACCAAATAGCATCTTTTCTTACGGTTTTTATGATGCGGAATATTACCATAGAAGAATTAACGGGGTTTAGAGATGCCCTTTTAGAGCTTTGTGTGTCGGTAGATCTTAAGGATTTTGATGCTATCGATATTGTGGGAACCGGTGGTGATGGTAAAAACACCTTCAATATCTCAACACTATCGTCATTTATCACTGCTGGTGCCGGAGTAAACGTGTCCAAACATGGCAACTATGGCGTATCATCAACGTCCGGTTCATCTAATGTTATGGAGCATTTAGGGGTGAAATTCTCTAATGATGAAGATTTCTTGAAACGCTGCTTAGATCAAGCCGGAATATGTATTTTACATGCACCACTTTTTCATCCCGCAATGAAGAATGTTGCCCCGGTTCGTAAAGCCTTAGGTGTAAAAACCTTTTTTAATATGTTGGGGCCTATGGTTAATCCTTCATTTCCAAAACATCAAATGCTGGGTGTTTTTAGTTTAGAACTATTGCGTCTGTATAGTTTTGTTTATCAAAACACTGACAAAAATTATAATATTGTTTATGCCTTGGATGGGTACGATGAAATTTCATTAACCGGTAAAGCGAAGATTATTTCTAATCATTCTGAAACCCTGTTTTCTCCTGAAGACTTGGGAGTTCCAAGAATTAAACAAGACGCCATTTTTGGAGGGGACACCGTTGCTGAAGCCGCGAAAATATTTGTCGACATCATTGATGGAAAGGGTACGGAAGCTCAAAATAACGTGGTTTGCGCCAATGCGGGTTTAGCCATCGCTACGACGAAACAAATTGATCATAAAACAGGATTTGAAATCGCTAAAGAATCTTTATTCTCTGGTAAAGCCAAAGAGAGTTTGGATAAATTAACAGAACTGGGTAAATGAGACTAAAAGTCTGAAGATAGAAAAATGAATATATTAGATAAAATAGTTATTGATAAGCGTCAGGAAGTTGCTCTTAGAAAAAGTATCATTCCTACTTCTCAATTAGAACGATCTGTGCTTTTTGAAAGACAAACAGTGTCTCTCGCGAGTAATTTACGGCAAAGCAAATCGGGGATCATTGCAGAGCATAAACGACGTTCGCCTTCCAAATCTGTTATTAATAACACTTTAAATGTTCAGGATGTAGCCACTGGCTATGAAAGTGCCGGCGTTTGCGGAATGTCTGTGCTAACCGATGGTAAGTATTTTGGCGGGGCACTGGATGATCTGCTGATTGCCAGAGCAAGCTGTAATTTACCTTTATTACGAAAGGAATTCATCATCGATAAATATCAATTATTAGAAGCCAAAGCCTATGGTGCCGATGTTATTTTATTGATTGCTGCCATTTTAACGAAAGCTGAAATTAAGCAGTTTTCAGAATTTGCTAAAACTTTGAATCTTGATGTGCTACTCGAAGTTCATAATGAAGAAGAATTACACAAATCGATTATGCCAAGTTTAGACATGTTGGGCGTAAATAACAGAAACCTAAAAACTTTCGACGTTAGTTTAGAAACGAGTAAATCTCTTAGTACGCTCATTCCTGACGATTTTGTGAAAGTATCTGAAAGCGGTATTAGCAGCACTGAAGCCATTAAAGAGCTACAACCTTATGGTTATCAAGGATTTCTAATTGGCGAAAACTTTATGAAAACAGATAACCCCGGAACGCATGCAAAAGAATTTATACAAAAATTAGAGCCATGAAACTGAAAGTTTGCGGTATGAAATATGAAGACAATATGAATCAAGTTGCTGCATTGCAACCTGATTATCTGGGCTTTATTTTTTATAACAAATCTGCAAGGCATTTTGATTTAAATCTAATCCCCGAAATACCGGAATCTATTAAAAAAACCGGTGTTTTTGTTGACGAAGACGTAGAAAGTGTTGTTGAAAAAATTCAGACATTCCAACTACAGGCGGTTCAACTGCACGGTAATGAATCCCCGGAGTACTGTAATGCTTTACGGGAGGCCATCAAGAAAAATGCTCCAATTGAAATCATCAAAGTATTCTCGGTTAAAGACGAATTCAATTTTAATGTTCTAAAACCTTATGAAAATGTTTGTGATTATTATTTGTTTGACACCAAAGGGAAACTACCGGGTGGAAATGGATATACTTTCGATTGGAACGTTTTGAATAACTACCCTTCCACCAAACCTTTCTTTTTAAGTGGTGGTATTGGGGTTGATCAAATTGATGATATCCTAAAATTTAAAGAAAGTAAAGCTTCTAAATACTGCTATGCTATTGATGTGAACAGCAAATTTGAAATAAAACCTGGGCTTAAAAATATTGAGTTATTACATACATTTAAAAACAAGATAGGTCACTTCGAGTGATTCCAATTTTTATTGGGATTGTATCGAGAAGCAATAAGTCTCGATACAAAATTCAAAAAAGAATTTTACTCGACCTGACAAAACAAAATATTATGAATTACAACGTTAACGAAAAAGGATATTATGGCGAATTTGGCGGTGCTTACATCCCAGAAATGCTATACCCAAATGTAGAAGAGTTACGCCAAAACTACCTTAAAGTTATGGCAGAACCCGATTTCAAGACAGAATTCAATCAGCTTCTAAAAGATTATGTAGGGAGACCATCTCCCTTATATTATGCCAAGCGCCTTTCAGAAACATACAACACCAAAATTTATCTGAAGCGTGAAGATTTAAACCACACCGGTGCTCATAAAATAAATAACACCATTGGTCAAATTCTAATGGCCAATCGTCTGGGTAAAACCAGAATTATTGCTGAAACCGGAGCCGGTCAACACGGTGTTGCAACCGCCACCGTTTGTGCCTTGATGGGGCTGGAGTGTATTGTTTATATGGGTGAAATAGATATTGCAAGACAAGCGCCTAATGTCGCAAGAATGAAAATGCTTGGAGCCACAGTTGTACCGGCATTATCCGGGAGTCGGACGCTTAAAGACGCTACCAATGAAGCTATTCGTGATTGGATTAATAACCCGGTGAATACGCATTATATCATTGGATCGGCCATTGGACCGCATCCGTATCCTGATATGGTTACCAGATTTCAATCGGTAATTTCAGAAGAGATCAAATGGCAATTAAAGGAACAGGAAGGTCGGGAAAACCCCGATTATGTCGTTGCCTGTATTGGTGGAGGCAGTAATGCTGCCGGAACATATTATCATTATCTACATGAAGAAGATGTTAAGATCATAGCCGTTGAAGCGGCCGGTTTAGGTGTAGATTCCGGTGAAAGTGCCGCAACATCTGTTTTAGGTAAAGAAGGGATTATTCACGGATGTAAAACCTTATTGATGCAAACTAACGACGGACAAATAACAGAGCCCTATTCCATTTCAGCTGGTCTGGATTATCCTGGTGTTGGTCCCATGCATGCCCATTTATGCAAAACAGGGCGCGCAGAATTTATGGCCATTACCGATAACGATGCCATGCATGCCGGTTTAAAACTCTGCGAGCTGGAAGGTATTATTCCGGCTATTGAAAGTTCGCACGCCTTAGCTATTTTTGAACAAAAAGCCTTTAAGTCCGATGATGTTGTCGTTGTTAGCCTCTCAGGTCGAGGAGATAAGGACTTACAAAATTATATAGACTATTTTAAAATATAAGTATGAATCGCATTCAATCCAAACTGCAAGAAAACAAAAAACTACTCTCAATATATTTTACGGCGGGTTATCCGAATATCGATGATACCGTTTCTATCATTCAAGATTTAGAACATCATGGTGTCGATCTTATTGAAATCGGACTGCCATTCAGTGACCCTTTGGCAGACGGTCCAACCATTCAAGCCAGTTCGACGCAAGCGCTAAAAAATGGAATGACTACCGAGGTTCTTTTTAATCAACTAAAAGATATTCGTAAATCCGTTGAAATTCCATTGATTATTATGGGTTATTTTAATCCCATGTTTCAATATGGGGTAGAAGCTTTTTGCAAAAAGTGTCAGGACATTGGAATAGATGGTTTAATAATTCCTGATTTGCCTGTTGATGTGTATCATGAAAAGTATCAGGCTATATTTGAAAAATACGGACTGATCAATGTGTTTTTAATCACACCGCAAACCAGTGATGAACGAATCCGATATATTGACTCTGTCTCAAACGGATTTATCTATATGGTAAGTAGCGCCAGTACAACCGGAGCACAATCTGGTTTTGGAAATGAACAAACGCAATATTTTGAACGTATTGGAAATATGAATCTTAAGAACCCGCAAATCGTTGGTTTTGGAATAAGCAACCATAAAACATTTTCTCAGGCAACGCAATATGCTAAAGGTGCCATTATCGGAAGTGCTTTTGTTAAGCATGTAACAAATAATAACCTGAACACTATCGGAGAATTTGTAAAAGCTATAAAAACTAGCGATTCATAGTATTCCAAACAGTCAATATTTCGCTTTTAATAAACTGATTGATTTCCCATTGATCCCCTAAAGGCATTTTGGTGTTCGGTTGGTATAGTGAATACGGGTAAGGTCCATATTCCGGGGTAATGGTTATAAAGTCTCGTTTTGAGGTTTGAGCTTTTTCCAGCATGAGTCTCCACCAGGTTTTAAATTGATTGAGTTCTTCAATATAAACAGAATCTCTTGGGTCAATCACCTGCGGACTTTGAGAAGACCCTACCCGGGCATGAATATGGTAAGTATGATCGATAGCCTTCAGCACTGCTTTTTCCTGATTATGAAGTAAGGTTTCGGCAACACAGCACCAATGCGACAGATCTGAAGTAAGTTTTAATGACGGAAATGCTTCTAAAAATTTAAAACAAATATGAGCTGCAAATGAAAATCGCGATCGGTGCGTTTCATGAGTAATCGATATTTTGGTATCGGCTTCAATGGACTGAGCAATTTCCAACAATTCGGCATTTTGATCGAATGAAAAAAAATCCATCCCCGTATGAGAATTGACCAATATCGGATTGGCTTCTGCTAAATTATAAAGGTGTTTTTTAAATCGTTCCTTGTGCTTATCGAAATCGGCTTCCTGAGTTTCCCAATGCTGGCCAACAAATTCTAAGTCAAAATCCTTGAGTATCAATAGAATTTCCGCCTTTGGATTCTTGTCTAAGGGCAGATCAATTTCAACACCATCGTATCCATGTGTTTTAACTTTTGTTAAAAATGTTTTCCAATCCACATCTGCACTTCCCCAACGCGGGTAAATAAACTTGAGTTCCATAAATTATTTTTCGTTTCTTACTTTTATATCACCTGTATGATCAACTCCTTGAGCGCGCTCTAACTTAATCATTTTTTCCGGTCTAAAATGTAAAATTAAGGCTCTTCTTTGACTTTCAGTACGGTTTCCTTTCCTATAATGCAAAATAAAGCTATCATATAAAATTCGTAGTGCTTCAACTTCGGTAATCCCAATTAACATATTAACCTGTACAAACCCATCATTTAAAAACCTATCTCTTAGTATCATATGAAAATATTTTTACTTCTTTAAATATTAGCCCAAAGACTTGATTCGAAATCCTATTTTAAAACCTGGTTTAAAGCACATACGGGAATTACACCTAAAGAATATATCAATCGTCTAAAGGTCAAACCGGCAAAACTTGATTTACTGGATAAAAAAACTATCACTAAAGTCGCTTTTACCTGGGCTATAACTCATCGCAATATTTTGCAACATCCTTTAAAAAGTATACCGGTACCACCCCTAAAGCGTATATTGCAATCCATAAAAATAAAATAGATAATCCATGAGTTTGAATATTGTTTTGATTGAACCGGAAATCCCCAATAACACAGGAAATATAGGGCGCTTAGCTTTAGCTTCAGGCGCGAATCTGCATTTGGTAAAACCTTTTGGTTTCGAAATTGATGACACCCGTTTGAAACGTGCCGGGTTAGATTACTGGCAACATCTTTCGGTGACATATTACGACAGTGTGGATGATTTCTTCAAGAAACAACGACAGAGCAACATGGTCTTTTTATCCAGTCATGGCACCCAAGACCACTGGGATATTCCATTTGAAGATGATCTATTTTTGGTATTTGGAAAAGAATCTGTGGGCTTATCTAAATCCATTATTGAATTGCACCCAAATCAATTGTACAAAATACCAATGTATAGCGAGTACATCAGGAGCCTAAATATTGCTAATGCTGTGAGTATTGTCGTTTATGAAGGTCTAAAGATCTTAAATAAATAACACTATATTTATACAAACTAATTTTTATGGATTTTTTAGACACCATTCCCGAGTATATTTTCGAGACTATCGGTTTTGTTGCCGGCATTTGTGGCTGTTTGGTAATCGCCATTCAGGTTATCAAAGAATACAAAACTGAAGTGACCAGTAGTCTTTCTTATGGTTATATTGTTGGGTGGGCTGTGATCTTTGTTTTCTGGTGTTTTTATGGTATTCGGTTTGATGCCATGGCCTTAACTGTAACCAATGCTATTGCAACCGTATTACAAATCACGTTGTTTCTGGTAGTTTTAAAAAAAGCCCGTTTAAAACAAGTCGAGCAAAACGGCTAATCCTGCCCCGTATTTTTCAACATTTTCAAATACATGGTTTCCACTTTGGCTCTGGCCCAAGGGGTACGGCGTAAAAATTTTAAACTGGATTTCACCGACGGGTTTTCATTAAAACATCTAATTTTTATGGTATATCCCATATACTCCCAGCCATAATGCGCTACCAAATCGTTTATAATTTGCTCTAATTTAATGCCGTGTAAGGGGTTATTGGGTTGAGATTCCATCATAAATTATTCTGCCAGAACTAAAGCTTTTATCTTCACGGCTTTTTCAAAATGGTCCAATTTATGAGTTAAAATCCACCAGGTTGCAGCTTCCATAAGTAATTCCGGGTCGTCATTTTTATTGGCAAAAAAAGCATAAAAAGACAAACCTACGTTTTCCCCTTTTTGTTCAATTTTACGATGGCAGACCTCTATTATTTTTTCCTTTAGTGCCGTTCTCATGCTTAACGTCTTCGATCGCTAGATTTTCTATTCGTATTCCGCTTTGGTCTTCGGTTAGAACTATGCCGATCTTTATTAGAAGAATTAGCGTTTGAATTGCGATTATTATTCCTCGAATTTCGAGAGCGTCCCTGACTTTGCTTTACTGGTTCTGTAGAGGCATTGGGGTCGGGTTCAAACCCTTCAACAATTTCAACGGGTAATCTCATTCCAACTAATTTTTCAATATCTCTTAAATATGTTGTTTCATCTGCACTTACCAACGATATGGCTTCACCACTAGCACCAGCTCTTCCTGTTCTACCGATTCTATGTACATAATCTTCAGAAATATTAGGCAATTCAAAATTTACAACATGAGGTAATAATGGGATGTCCAACCCTCGTGCTGCAATATCGGTAGCCACTAAAACACGAACACTTCCGTTTTTAAATCCTGCCAATGCTTTGGTTCGCGCACCCTGACTCTTATTGCCATGAATAGCTGCTGCCGAAATACCGGAACCGATCATTTTTTTACAAAGTTTGTTTGCTCCGTGCTTCGTACGTGTAAAGACCAACACCTGCTTCCAACTACCATCTGAGATTAATTTGATAATCAATCCCGTCTTTAGCCCTTTTGCTACACGATATACTTTTTGATTTATAGCATCAACTGTCGAGTTTTCCGGAGTAGCTTCTACCTGTACCGGATGGTTCAAAATACCATGGGCTAACTTTCTGATATCTTTTGAAAAGGTTGCTGAAAACATCAAATTTTGACGTTTGGCCGGCATCATACTCATAATACGTTCAATATCCCGTAGGAATCCCATATCCAGCATACGATCCGCTTCATCCAAAACCAAAATCTCTACGCGCTTTAAGGATAGTAACCTTTGATTCTCCAAGTCTATTAAACGGCCTGGTGTAGCCACTAAAATATCGATCCCACTACGAATATTTGCGACCTGGGGTTTCTGGTTTACACCTCCAAAAATAACAGCACTTCTTAAGTTTAAAAACTCACTGTATTCTCTAACATTCGCATAAACCTGAGCTGCCAACTCTCGTGTTGGGGTTAAAATCAAAGCCCGTATAGGTCTATATTTTTGTTTTGGGTTTTCTGAAAGTAAATGCAAAAGCGGTAATGTAAAACCCGCCGTTTTTCCGGTTCCCGTTTGAGCAGATGCCAAAACATCTTGTCCTTCTAAAATTGGCGGTATGGCTTTTTGCTGTATGGGACTTGGATTTGTGTATCCTTTTTTGCTAATCGCTTTTAGCAAGGCCTCAGATAAGCCTAACGTGTTAAATGACATATAAATTGTTTATAAAGGCTCATCATGAGCGTTTGAGATGACCATCTATTAAACAATACCACCTCCTTTAATTAAGCGGCAAATGTACGGTTAATTTATGGGGTATGGTTTTTTATTTTATGTTGTCGGAAAAATGGGCTAAATTAGTTTTCGGTTACTTATATTTATAGTTAAAGACAAACCCGTAGTGCGATTACTGACTGATCAACAACACTTTAAACCCGTAAAATGCAAAAATCACTTTTTTTGTTTATCGCATTAGCAATAACTTGTTCAAGTTTATTTGGTCAACAAGAAATCCATAACGCCAAAGAATTTGACATTTTGTTCATAGGAAACAGTCTTACTTACGTTAATAATTTACCGCAACTTATAAAAAAGCATGCTGCGCAAAAAGGCGTAAAAATCAATACTAAAATGATCGCATTTCCGAATTATGCCATCGAAGATCATTGGAATGACGGCCAAGTCCAAAAACTAATTTCGAGTAAAGTCTACGACTTTGTTATTCTTCAACAAGGCCCTTCATCTCAAAGTGATGGTCGAAAAATGCTTATTGAATTCGGGAAGAAATATAGCAATTTATGTAAATTACATGAAGTCAGACTATGCTACTTTATGGTTTGGCCATCTTTAAATTACTACCACAGCTTTGATGGCGTTATAAAAAACTATACAGATGCCGCAGCTATCAACAACGCCGTTTTGTTACCTGTAGGTCAGATCTGGAAAGATTATGTGGATTCCACAAATAGCACCGAATATTACGGGCAAGATCGATTTCACCCTTCAATAAAAGGCAGTCAAATTTCAGCGAAAGTAATCTTTGAGTATTTGCTTCAATACTAAAAAACTATGACAACTAAACACAAGATTTTCCAATATACAACACCATTATAGCAAGAACCAAAAATGCCCAACACTGAAAGCTCTATTTCCAACAAAATTAATCACCTATTCCGGTACGAATATGGCAAATTGGTTTCCGTGCTAACAAAAACCTTTGGTGCATCCCATATGGAACTTGCAGAAGACGTTGTTCAGGACGCTATGCTGGACGCCCTAAACCAATGGGAATATAAAGGCATTCCCGATAATCCTGTGGGATGGATCTACAAAGTTGCCAAAAACAAGGCGATAAATATCGTCAATCGGGAAAAATATAAACGGCTTTATGTATCGGAAACCGCACAGCATTTACAGTCGGAATGGACCATGCAACCCGCATTGCATCATATTTTTACAGATAAAGAAATTGCGGACGACCAATTGCGGATGATATTTACCTGTTGCCACCCTGCGATTTCCCAGGATTCACAAGTTGCATTAACCCTTAAAACACTCTGCGGTTTTAGTATTCCGGAAATTAGTAATGCCTTTTTAACTTCCGAAGAAAACATCCATAAACGATTAGTAAGAGCACGAAAATCAATAAAAGTGGCAAAAGTGTCTTTTGAAGTCCCTTCGGGTAAAGCCCTGGAACAACGTATGTCCAGTGTTCTTGAAACCATTTATTTATTATTCAATGAAGGGTATAATGCCTCCAGCGGCGAAGACCTCATCCGATTTGAATTATGTGAAGAAGCTATTCGGTTGACTGAAATCATGGCACAAAACGACAACATCGTTAACAAATCGAATGTTTATGCTTTATTGGCGCTAATGACTTTGAATGCGTCCAGGTTTAAAGCCCGAACCGATGCCCATAATAATATTGTAAGTCTAAAATATCAGGAAAGACAACACTGGGATAGGGTACTCATTAATAGAGGACTTACCTATTTGGAGCTTTCAACACAACAAAACAACATCGGGCACTACCACATACTTGCCACTATTTCCGCGCATCATTGTACGGCAACAAGCTTCGAAACTACAGATTGGAAAAGCATTCTTGCTTTATATGACCATCTGATTTCCATCGATAATTCATCTATCGTTCAACTCAATAGAGTCATCGCCATCTCCGAAGTACATGGTGCTAAAATGGCTCTAAACGTCTTAGACACCATTGAAGACACGACGGTATTATCCGGCTACTTACCTTATTATACCACAAAAGCCGAGCTTCATTTTAAAAACAACGAAAAAAACGTAGCACGTAAATTGTTGAACCAAGCACTAAACCTACCTTTAAAAGGTAATTCTAAATTACTCATAAACAGTATTTTAAAAAAATATTGATTTTTTTTCAGTGACCATGTCCTTTTTAGATCATCTCATTTGACTTAAGAATATAATAATCATTTAAGAAAACACATTATGCAAGAATTCATGTTATTTATTAAAACCGAGGGCGATCATTTGGAAAATCTATCTCCTGAAGAACAACAAGCCCATGTTCAAAAAATCGGGAACTATATCGGAGGCTTAATGCAATCCGGAAAACTAAAAAGTGCTCAGCCTTTACAAATGAACGGGGTTACCATTCAAGGGAAACAAGGTACTTTAAAAGACGGTCCGTTTAACGAGTCCAAAGAAGTTATTGTTGGATACTTCCATATCGTTGCTAAAAACCTCGAAGAAGCTGTAGACATCGCGAGAGCCAATCCGGTATTCGATCAAGAAGAAGCAACTATCGAAATAAGACCTATTAAACAAATGGATGGTATTAATTAAAAGGCTATAACCATGGAAAACACAAACTCAATAGCAGAATACAATGGCCATTGCGCCTTTGCCGTTAGCACCAATAAATTAGATATTAAAGGTGGAAAACATAGTGCAACGATTGACGGTAAAACGTATATATTTTCAAACCCTATCGCTAAATTTCTATTCAAAATACTGCCGAACAGAATTCAGAAAGCCGATGCGGCTTGGGCAAAAAACGGATAAATCGAAGCCCGGGATTAAAAAAATTCGCGGTACTGCATCACCCTAAAATCGAAAGTATTGAATTTAGGGTTTTTCGCTTTTAACTGTTTATATAAAGGCATTCTGCTTATAGAAATATTAGCGGCTCCTGACCCCGAGGTTAAGGACACGGTTTTTATAATACGTTCTGTTTGAACAGATTCCGAAGCTACGCTTGGAATGACAATGCGATGCACTCTTGGTATGTCATTAGAAATCAATTCCAACTTTAAATGATAAATTTTGATATGTTTTCTGAAAAAATATTCCGGTCCGTTTTTACTATTGCCCCCGGTGAACAACAGGGTATCTATGTTTGGGTATTGCTTTAGATAACCAATAATATCTCTTAGTTTAATATGCGTCATTCCCAAATCGGAAGCATCGATCTTTTCCCGTTCTGCGCTTTCAACGATATCACAAACACCAATTTTTCGGTTTATTAAAAACTGCTTCCGTTGTTCTATAGCCTCTTTGGAATTGTCATAACGCAAATTCAAACTATGGATTTTATCAATAAATAGCCATAGGGAATTGTAATAACTTCCGTAGCAAAAATTCACATCCCTTTCTAAAAGCTCTCCCGTTGAAAACCGTGGCGGTGGTAAGGTGCCCACAATTAATTTTGTGGTGTCTTTTTGTATAAAAGGTTCGTATGGATGTTTGTGTAAAAACATAAAGATATTATCTATAAAGAACGAGACCTTTCCATTGTGTCTCATGCAACATTAAAAGGTGCTCAACAAAGTTTCAACCTCTTGTATGGTAACTCGGTATAGTCTTTTATTCGGTTTAGTCATATGCTGTGATTCTGTTTGAATCTCTTCCAGTATCTCCCTTGCTTCATTCGGCTTTTTTCTGCTCATTAAAAACTTTGCAAAAATCAATCGTTCTTCATAAAACGAATAGCGAATATCAATGGCTCTTAAGTTCGTTTCGGCCTCTTCAAATCTGCCAAGTCTTTCTAAAGCCAATCCATATAAAAACTGAGACCTTGATTTTTTAAACTCGGATTGATCCTTTATTTTTTCGGCATATACAATAACCTGTTCACAATCTTCAATATTAAAATAGGCTTCTATCAATTGCTTGATGACATACAAATCGTTTTGAAAACTATCCTCTAAAGCATCCAGATAATGTGGAATAGCATTCTGGTAATCTTTATTTTCCAAATAAGCATCCGCCAAATTCACTCTATTTTGATATGATTCTGAAAACTGAAGCTGCTTTTCCAAATCCTTAATCTTCTTTGTAGGGTTGATAATATGAGTAATCTCACTGGTGATTTTCTCGGCATCGCGTTTATTATAAACTTCCATGATCAAATAAATAATGCACCCCAATGCCGATAAGAACAAGATGACAAAAATCCAATAATAAGATCCCCGGTTCTTATAATAATGATATAAACAAAAGACTTGGAGGGCAATGACAAGATAAAAAACCATATTAAAAGTACATTTTAAAAGTGGATTCCTGCTTTCGCAGGAAAGACAAAGAAAGACATTATCTTATAAAAACAAGATCGTTTTCGGTACTCATAGGTTCACTAAAATTATACCCTTCATAATTGAATCCTTTGATATCGTCCATGGTGTTGGCATCCGTATCAATGATATATCGTGTCATATACCCTCTGGCCAGTTTGGCGAAGGTCATGATAGTTTTATATTCCCCGTTTTTAAAATCTTTAAAATTAGCAGTGACTACGGGTACTTTTAAAGCCTTGGTATCTATGGCTTTAAAATATTCGTTACTGGCTAAGTTTAAAAATAGTTCATCATCTTCCAATTCGTCGTTTAAAGATGTGGTGATGGTTTTTCGCCAAAACTCGTAAAGATTCTTATTTTTACCTACCGGAAACTTGGTTCCCATTTCCAAACGGTAAGGTTGAATAAGGTCCGTTGGTTTTAAGATGCCGTACAACCCGGAAATAATACGCACGGTATTTTGTAGTTTGTCTACCTTATCATCAGGAATATTATAAGCATCCAATCCTCTGTAAACATCACCGCTAAAGGCATAAACGGCCTGTCGGGCATTTTCGGTAGTAAACGGAAGTTGCCAATCCTGGTTCCGTTGATAGTTAAGTTGCCCTAAATTATTAGAAATATTCATCAGCTTGGATAAACTCCTTGCCGATTTCTTTTTTAAGAGGCGGTTAAGGCGTTCCGACTGTTTTAAAAAACAGGCTTCCGTTGTTCGATGAGTTGGTATGTCGCTTTCAAAATTTAAAGACTTTGCTGGTGATAAGACGAGTTTCATTGCGTATTTGTTTTATCATTTCCACCTTTCGCCTTTTCTTATGATAAACTCCAGGGGAAATCTTCTGATTCAATTTCTTCCAAATTTACAATTCATTAAGGACTTTTAAAATAGCTATTGACAATTATTTATGATGATGTAATAAGTCGAATTGATGATGTCCGAATTAACAGGAAAAATAATAAATTTAATGAATAATCGATATGGTCAACCGAAACAGGTCATTATTGCTAAATTTCGATCACATAATGCACAAATTTGACTTATAAAAGCGTCAATCGTACAAGTGCTGCTCTAAAGTACTACAAAATCTGTAATAAAAATTCAGAATTCAGATCAATGACAATACCATATAGTATCTGAAAATCAATCTGGGATAGTATTGACCGCAACAACTCGGAATAGGGGCTAAATTTAACTAACAGGGGACAGGTTAAAAACCTATATAATTAATTATTCGTATATTCTCCCTTAGAAACCTAACCTTTATTTATTATCTTCCCGCTTGGGCAGAAAATGACTCTTACTCTTTCCTACAGCCGACCATACACAAAATTGCATAATTCAAAAAAAAAATGAGGAAGAAATATCGTGATTTCATTAAGAAAAATATTAGACGGATCGATCTCCATTCCCCATGGCCGATTTTCTACCCCTGGGTAATGTCGAAAAAGGAAAAAGAAATATTTGATAGCACCATAAAAAAGTCAAAAGGATACCTTGAGTTCGGTTCTGGGGGAAGCACAATTAGAGCATTGCAAAAGAGTAACGCTAAAATTTACTCGGTAGATTCAAGTAAAGAGTGGATCGGGTATATGAGAAAACATTTAATTGTTCGTTATTATGAGGGTAAAAGGCTTGACTTCTTTTATGTCAATATTGGCCCTACAAAGGAGTGGGGTCTTCCTGTTGACGATTCTTCAAAACATCTGTTCCCGCAATTTTCCTCAAGCGTTTTCAACGTTGTTAACCCGGAAAGCGTAGATACTTTTCTTGTTGATGGACGTTTTAGAGTAGCTTGTGTTTTGAGCACTATTATTCATCTGTCTGCTTTGGGTGACTATAATAAAATTATCATTATTCATGACTTTTGGAATAGAGAGCATTATCACGTAGTTTTAAGTTATCTAAAAGTAATTGATAGGGCCGATACGCTTGGCGTTTTCAATATAAAAGAGAACCTAAACCTTGCTGATGTTAGACAGGATTATGAAAGATATAAATTTGATACGCGATAAACGGAGTGCGGTACTGTAATAAAAATGGTGGTTTATTCATGTATTGGTATTTATCGAAAATATTATTCAACAGTTAGCGGAAATTAAAATAAAAATTAGAGATTTGTAGTACTTTTAGCATCAAATTTAATCAGGTAAATGAAGCTTCACCGCTTATTATGTTACACGATATTTATCGTTTAAAACTGCCAGTAATAATTATAAAGTATTTGATAATAATAATGCATAGAAATCATAGTAACCTAAGAATATTACCTTTCCTATAGTAACATTAAGTTACGCAACGCAACCTTTTAACCTGAGTCTCATCTTAAATAATAAAACCACCATGAAAAACCTAATCTTAATACTAACTCTTACTGGAATACTATGCTCCTGCAACAATAGTGATGACCAGCAAAATGTGATCAACCCAAATCTGTTTGGAAAATGGAAACTCATTGAAACCTTAAATGATCCCGGTGATGGCAGTGGTGTTTTTGAGAGCATTGACAGCGAAAAGACTATTGAATTCTTTGATGACGGAACGTTTAGCCTTAGCGGGCCTTTATGTGGATTATCTCCTTCAGCAGGAAAAATCACAAAAGGGAATGTTGGCAGCTCGATGTACACCTCAGATAACACGCTCAGTGCTAACGAATCCTGTGATCTTATAGAGGAAGGCACTGAATATGTAGTGACCATTGAAGGTGCTCATCTGATACTCTCCTGGTCAGCCTGCATTGAAGGATGTTATCAAAAATATGAGAAATTGGAATAAACAACTAATAGCTGTATTTAACTGCTATCCGAAGGAAAAAGAAACGAAAACAAACCATTTAAAACTATTCCATTTGTATGCGCGCACTTCCATGGACATTTCTATTTTTTATGGCACTTTTTTATAGCTGCAATTCGGCGCGTCAGGATGAAGTCATAGACGGCATTCTCGAAGTTCCCGAAAACCGAAAAAACACCAATTCCAGAACGCTCAGACTAGCTTATAAGGTCTTAAAAGCGAAAAACAGCGATTCTAAAAAGGCCCCAATTGTCTTTTTGCAGGGCGGCCCGGGTGGAGCAACTTTGACCATGGCACCTTTCTGGAAAAATAACCTCCTTAGAAACGATAGAGATATTATACTGATGGATCAACGCGGAACAGGCACTTCTGAGGCCAACTGTGTTAATATGGGAAAAGTCATGTTCACTATCGCCAGACAAGATCTGGACTTTGCAGGAGAAATCAATGCAGTAAAGGCAATACTATCCGAATGCAAGGAAACCATGAAACACGACGGGGTTGATCTTGCCGGGTATACCAGTGCAGAAAACGCTGCCGATTTTGAGGATTTGCGAAAAACTCTAGGCTATAAACAATGGAATCTCTTTGGAGTTTCCTATGGCTCTCGGTTAGGATTGACCATAATGCGCGATTTTCCTGAAGGCATACAAAGCGTTGTCCTTGCGGGAATCCTTGCTCCGGAAACCAATTATATAAACAATGCTTCAGGAAACTTCGAGAGTTCTCTTTTTAACATTCTAAGCCGTTGTAGAGAAAATAAAAACTGTAATGATCGATACCCAAATTTGAAAGCACGATTGTTAAAAACGTTGAAAAAGTTACAAAACGAGCCTCTACATTTTGAATATAAAGAAGCCCCCTTCATACTTAATTCTCAAGATGCCTTAGCGATATTATTCGTTTCACTCTACGATCGTTATTCCATTAGTAATATTCCTTTACTTATTGACGCCATGGAAAATGAAGAAAAACAACCCCTTATAGAGGCCCTAAAGGGTATTGAATATATGTATTCTCTGGTTAATTGGCCCATGAATTTTTCCGTCATGACCTATGAAGAATTTCCTTTTTATGATGAAATAGCCCTGGCCGAATCTTTAAAACGATCTGAAGCCCTATTTAATTTACCATTGTCTACTAATTCGGGCATGGAACTCATGAATGATTGGCATGCTTACAGGGCTTCCGAGCTCGAAAATCAACCTGTAGTTTCTGAAATTCCAACACTCATGGCTAGTGGTGGTTTAGATCATGTAACACCTATTAGTAACGCCACAGGAGCTTTAAAGCATTTGAAAAACGGGTATGAACTTATTTTTCCGGACGAAAGTCATAATTTATTTAATCCTTGTTTTTTCCAAATTACCGAAGATTTTTTTAATGATCCTTTCCATACACCGAATCTGCAATGTAGCTCTTCCGGGAACCCCATTGAATGGAACTTGACATCTTCGATTCAATAGAAAAACAGACGGGATTAAATAATGGGTAAAGTTTCATACACGAACCGTCCTATGTATTAAGTCATGTTTGCATTTTTCATATCTTGGTTGTTCGATTTTGAAAAGTTTTGTAGATTTTAAGATCATAAATCATCAATTACGCCTTCACGGTATTATTAATTAAATGAAGACATTTCCCCTAATAGCATTATTCTTATTAACAAGTTTAAACACTTCAGCACAAAGTATATTTAGAACAGCATGTCTCGGTGATCTTAACCGTTTAGATAGTTTGCTTCAACATAGGGATATTAACCAACGAGATGATAGAGGAAGATCATTACTTCATTGGGCTATTGGTTGTCGAAAAAAAGAGGTATTCGACTTTCTAATTGATAAAGGAATAGATTTTAACTCGGTAGATAATAAAAAAAGAACCGCCATGCATGTTGCTGTACATTTTGGTGATGCATATGTTTTTGATGAGCTTCGACGGTTGCAGGCTGATAACTCCTGGATTAAAAACTACGGTACTGATTTTTTAGAACGTGCCATATTAAGCAATAATGAACCATTCGTTAAAAAACTCGTAAGCCTAGGAGTCGATATTAATAATAAAAATGAACGAGGAAGTGCACCTTTGGAAATCGCAAAACGCATAAATGCCCCGGAAATCTTCAATTTACTATCGTCCTTAGGAGCCGATACCAGTATGGTTCGAAGAATTATGATGCGAGGCAAATACATGGGGCAAAAACCACCGGGGTTAACTCCTAAAATGTTTGCTCCTCATTTTATTTCAACTGAAGCATCAGAATTTGGCTCAGTATTTAGTGGTGATGGCAACACATTTTATTTTGGTGTAGATGTTAATGGTAAAAATGAAATTCGTTATTCCGAGCTAAAAAACAATCAATGGAGTAAACCCGAGATACTGCTCTCTCATAAACGCTTTGGCTATAACGACCCCTTCCTTTCGAACGATGAAAACAGGTTATATTTTATTTCCAAAATGGCTCTGGACGGTGTAGGTGAACTCAAAGACATCGACATTTGGTACATTGAAAAAGAAAATGAGAACTGGTCGGCACCTATCAATGCTGGAACAACTATCAATTCAAAAGGAAACGAATACTATATCTCATTGACACAGGATGGAACAATGTATTTTGCATCAAATGGTCATAATCCTGAAAAAACCGACCATGACATTTATTATTCTAAACACCTCAATGGGGAATTTCAGAAACCGGTCGCTTTAAGTAATACGGTTAATACAACCAATTATGAAGCTGATGTTTTCGTCGCCCCTGATGAGTCTTATATCATCTTTTGCTCCACCCGTGATGAAGGGTTTGGTCGTGGCGATTTGTATATTAGCTTTAAAAACGTCCATGGCAAATGGTCTGAAGCAGTGAATATGGGTAAAAACATAAATACCTCAACCTATGAATACTGCCCTTTTGTAACCAAAGATGGGAAGTATCTTTTTTATACAAGTAATCAGGATATTTACTGGGTAAGTACAGATATCATAAATACACTTAAAGAATAATATAAATCTACATTCCATAAAAATCAAAGTAATGATTTAAAACACATTATACCATTCTCAATGACCGCTTTAAAAATAAACACCAATCCGAAAGTCAAATCCGTTTTCAACAAGTATTCAGATGTAATCAAAGAGAAACTATTAAATCTCAGACAATTAATTATTGAAACCGCCAAAGAAATTCCTGAAGTAACCGTACTAGAAGAAACCTTAAAATGGGGAGAACCAAGTTACCTAACCAAAACAGGAAGCACCATAAGAATAAACGCGAAGAAAAATAGTCCGAATCAATATGCCATGTATTTTCAATGCACCAGTAAGTTGGTCCCAACATTCAAATTGATTTACAACGACAAATTTTCTTTTGAAGGATCGCGAGCACTTGTTTTTAATATCAATGATGAAATTCCTGAAACCGCGCTAAAAAAATGCCTTTCCGCAGCCTTAATGTATCATAAAGTAAAACATCTGCCCAACTTGGGGATATAAAAATGTTAATTATAAAGCATGGTTTGTAACATAACGTGAAATGAATTAACTTGACTCATCATTTTCGAAACTACAACCATGAAAACATTCATCCATTCTCTTGTTTTACTATTACTCTTAAGCGCTTGTAAAAGTGAAAAAACAAACCCCTTACCGAAAATTGCAATTGCCGGTATTGCGATCGAGTCGAGTACATTTTCACCGGCACAATCGCATATTGAAGCTTTTCATCCGGTAACTGGTGATACCATTTTTAAGGCTTACCCCTTTTTTGCTAAAGATGCAGAAAACAGAAAACGAGCCCAATGGTTCCCTACCTTAAGAGGGCGTTCTCTGCCGGGAGGCATCACCACTCGCGAAGCCTATGAAGAGATGGTAACCAAAACGCTGAACATGCTCAAAGAGAATTTACCTTATGACGGACTCTATTTTGATATCCATGGCGCTATGAGTGTGGTCGGTATTGATGACCCTGAAGGGGATTTTATAGAACGTATCCGGAAAGTTATCGGTACCGAAACCATAATTTCAACCTGCATGGATTTACACGGTAATGTTTCTGAACGCTTAGCCCATCATTCCGATTTAATTACCTGTTACCGATTAGCGCCACATGAAGATGCCATGGAGTCTAAAAAGCGTGCGGTAGATAATCTATTGGAACGCTTAGAAAGCGGAAAAGGAAAACCCAAATACAAAGCATGGATTCCGGTTCCGATCTTACTCCCAGGTGAAAAAACCAGCACCCGTATTGAACCCGGAAAAAGTTTATATGCCAGAGTAGATCATGAAACCAAAAAAGAAGGCGTCTTAGATGCCGCCATCTGGGTGGGGTACGCCTGGGCAGACGAACCCAGAAATCATGCCGTTGTTATGGTGACCGGCGATGATAAAAATGAAGTTAGTAAAAGTGCCGAATATTTAGCCAAAAGTATGTGGGACGTGCGACACGACTTTGACTTCGTAGCGCCAACAACAACTCTTGAGGATGCTTTACAACAGGCTTTATCAAGTGACAAACATCCCTTTATGATAAGCGATATGGGTGATAACCCAACCGCCGGAGGTGCCGGCGATGTCACCTGGACACTCACTGAATTATTAAAACGTCCGGAATTTAAATACGAAAATGGCAAATCACTAATTTATGCTTCAATCCCTGGGCCTGATTTTGTAGCTAAGGCTATTGACATTGGTGTTGGAGGTACTATAACTGCTACTGCGGGTGCACAGGTGGATAACAGGTATGCACCTCCCGTTCTGCTAAACGGCACCATAACAGCTATAGAGCATGGTGACAAACATGCCGAAACCGAAGTGGTGGTTAAGGTTGGTAGCATCAACGTCATTGTTACAAAAAAACGTAAGCCCTATCATCGTGAAAGCGATTTCACCAATTTGGGATTAAACCCTAAAGTCACCGATATCGTTGTGGTTAAGATTGGATATTTAGTACCCGAATTATATAACATGCGAGGGGATTGGGTCATGGCACTCACGCCGGGAGGTGTCGATCAGGACTTGGAGCGCCTCGGACATAAACGTATTAAAAGACCTATGTTCCCTTTAGATAAGGATATGGATACTCCGGATTTATCAACACGACTTATGCCCTTATCTCATCAATAACATTATAACTTCAGAATATTATGAAAATTTTAAAGATCATATTTACGATTATTTGTTTAACACTGGTTTTAAATCCCTGTTCAGCACAAAAAGAAAAGGAAATAGCCGTTATGGCCTATTACGTACCATCTAATAATTACCCCTTAGACAATATTCCATTTGAAAAACTAACGCATATCATTTTTTCCTTTACGGAAGTGATTGACAATCAGATGAAATTCAAAAATAAGTCCTTCTCAAAAAAACTAAAAGATCTCGTAGCCTACAAAAAGCAATACCCTGATTTAAAAGTGATGATTGCTTGCGGTGGCTGGGGCGGTTGTGCCGGGTTTTCAGACATGGCCAATGATCCCGAATTAAGACATCAATTTGTTGAAAGCACCATGGATTTTATCAAAGCGTACGATTTAGACGGTACCGATATGGATTGGGAATACCCAGGGATGAGAGGTGCCGGAAATACATTCAGAAAAGAAGACACTCAAAACTTTACGGCTCTAATGAAAGAATTAAGAGAAGGCTTAGACGCCATAGGAGATGACATGACGCTAACTTTTGCCTCTGCAGGATGGGAACGTTATTACGACCATATCGAAACTCTAGAAGTTATGAAATATGCAGATTATATGAATGTTATGACCTATGATCTGGCAGGAGGAGGTTCGCCTTTCACCGCACACCACACGAATTTAGGAGCTTTTAATTTTGATGATATAAAAGGTACTCCAGCTTATGAATTTGTTTCTAAAAGCAAAAGAAAAAGGAGTCCAAGATCGGCAGAAAGTATTGTGGACTTCTGTAAAAACATAGGAGTAAAACCTGAACAAATCGTTATTGGCGGTGCCTTTTATGGTAGAGCATGGAAAGGTGTAGGTCCGGAAAACAATGGGCTTTATCAAAAAAACAAAGGTGTTTGGATTGGCTGGGCCCAATACGCAAACATTCGCGATAAGTATGAAGGTAAAGGTGGCTTTGTCGAACATTGGGATCCTCTGGCAAAAGCGCCTTATTTGTATAATGCTACGGATAGCTTATTTATATCATACGACAATCCTAAATCGGTTAAATTAAAAACCAAATATGTTAAAGACAATGGATTAGGCGGGATTATGTTTTGGCAATTAACCGATGACACCCAAAGCAATGGTTTATTAGACGCTATTCATGAGGAGGTGATAAAAAAATAAAACTAATCCTGATGCTTGGTGTAGCTTTTCCATTTTTCAATACACTGCTGAATATCGTCCGGAATAGGGGTTTCAAATTTCATAAATTCGCCTGTTTTCGGATGAACGAACCCTAAGGTTTTTGCATGCAATGCTTGCCTAGGCAGCACCTTAAAGCAATTCTCAACGAACTGTTTATATTTGGTAAATGTAGTGCCTTTTAAGATCTTTTCACCACCGTAGCGTTCATCATTAAAAAGCGTATGCCCGATGTGTTTCATATGCACACGAATTTGGTGTGTTCGCCCGGTTTCCAACTTACAGGATACTAAAGTCACATAACCTAAGCGCTCTAAAACTTTATAATGTGTAACGGCAGGTTTACCCTTATCGGCTTCATCATTCAGAAAGACCGTATTTTGTAAGCGATTTTTAGGATGCCTCCCAATGTGCCCTTCAATCGTGCCTTCATCGTCTTCAACATTTCCCCAAACTAAAGCAACATACTCACGTTCACTGGTTTTTTCAGCAAACTGCAACGATAAATGTGTCATGGCCTCTTCAGTTTTTGCTACGACTAAAAGTCCGCTGGTATCCTTATCAATACGGTGCACCAAACCGGGGCGTTCACTTGAGTTATTCGGCAAATTATCAAATCTATGAATCAAGGCATTGATTAAGGTCCCGGAATAATTTCCATGTCCCGGATGCACCACCATGCCAGCTGGTTTGTTAACCACTAAGAGCACGTCGTCTTCATAAACAACATCAATATCTATGTCTTCACCTACCAATAAATTTTCATGTGGCGGGTGTGTAAAAAGTACTCTGATGTTATCATCCGGTTTAACCTTATAGCTCGATTTCACAGGACTATCATTAACAAAAATACTTCCATTTTTAGCCGCCTCCTGGATTTTGTTACGCGTGGCATTCTCAATAAAATTCATTAGGTATTTATCTATACGCAACGGCGCCTGACCCTTATCTACCGTAAAGGCATGATGCTCGTAAAGATGATCTTCATCCGGTAGTTGCGGCGTATAGTTATCCATGTATATAAATTTGTTTTCGATTTCCGAAATCCTGATAGTCATTACGAGGAAATCTTCAACTACATTTTTAAATTAAAATTCTAATAGGTCTATTTTGAAGATGGCCTTTTGCCATTACCCAAAACCAAATCGATAACCGATGTTTTGGAAAGCTTATCTCCGGGTTTAATGATTTTACCTTTATACTGTAGTCTAAGAACCAAATCCTTACCTATATTGTCAACATAGGTGAGCTTACCAACCTTAAAGCCTATCGCTTCCAAAGTTGGTTTTACTTGCCTGAATGTTTTTTCGGTCAAGTCATCCGGTACTAACACCTTTCTATATCCTGAAGGATTTAGTGTTAAATATATTTTACGATCTTCTTTAACTTTAGCATCTGCAGGAGGATCTTGTTCTATGACCGAAAATCTCGGATAATCCGGATTAAAATTGGCCGAATCCTGAATTTGCATGACCAAATTATGCTCTTTTAGTTCCAAATCGGCTACGCTAATCGATTTCCCTATCAAGTTTGGTACCGTCTCAAAATCGCCATGATTTGTAGTTACCTTTAACCATTTAAGTATTATAAAACAAATGATCACTGTGGCAACTACGGCTAATAACACTTGTTTCAAAAATGTTTTACTGATAAGAAATTTAATAATACTCATGAATAGAATTTTCGGTTCGCACCAATTAAAAACGATGTTAGCAAATATATAAAAACGCTCCCGTTTTTTCTTTTGCAATTTATATGATATTTTAGCTTAACTAATAATAGATACGTTTTATTGTTCGTTTTAGATTCAGAATATCTAAATAATGAGGCTTCCTCTCAATAACTATCAGGATCAACGAAATAAACAAATAATTAATGAAGAAAAATATAGCCATCATTATGGGTGGATATTCCAGTGAATTTGAAATCTCTTTAAAAAGTGGGAATGTCGTTTTTGAAAGTCTGGACAACACAAAATACAATGGGTATCGCATCCATGTTTTTAAAGACAAATGGGTTTATATAGATGCCAATAATGCAGAGTTTCCAGTAGATAAAAATGATTTCTCTGTTAGAGTAGCTACTAAAATCATTCGTTTCGACTGTGTGTTTAATGCGATACACGGGTCGCCGGGAGAAGATGGGTTTATGCAGGCTTATTTTGAGCTTCTAAATATTCCTCATACCAGTTGTGGGATGTATCAGGCCAGTTTAACGTTTAATAAACGCGATTGTCTAAGTGTCCTAAAACCCTATGGTATAAAAACGGCAGAATCGTTTTATGTAAACCTTGGAGATGCCATAAATGAAGATGCTATTATAAGTAAAGTAGGCTTACCGTGCTTTGTTAAAGCCAATAAGGCCGGGAGTAGTTTTGGCATTACGAAAGTGCATCATAAAAAAGACATACAAAGTGCCATAGATATTGCTTTTAAAGAAGATGACGAAATCATTATTGAATCCTATTTAGATGGCACCGAAGTATCTGTGGGTGTCATCACCTATAACGGAAAAACCAAAGTCTTACCCATTACAGAGATTGTTAGCGATAATGATTTCTTTGACTATGAAGCTAAATATCTAGGAAAGTCTCAAGAAATTACCCCGGCCAGATTAACCAAAGAAGAAGAAACAAAAGTAAATATGGTCGCAAAGCAGGTCTACGAGATTTTAAAAATGACCGGGTTTTCCAGAAGCGAGTTTATTTTTAAAAATGGCGAGCCACATTTGCTCGAAATGAATACGGTTCCCGGATTTACTAAAGAAAGTATTTTACCTCAACAAGCTAAGGAAGCCGGTATTAGTATGAGCACATTGTTCGGTAATGCCATCGAAGAAGCTCTGAAGAATCGCACAAATTAAGCCGAATAATTTAAAAAACAGATTAAAATCCTTAACTTAGTAATAATTACAGTTAACCACCAATGAAGCAAGCCATTTTCCCTGGGTCTTTTGATCCTTTAACATTAGGTCATTACGATATTATTAAACGTGGCGTGACGCTTTTTGATGAAATCATTGTGGCAATTGGTGTAAACTCCAGTAAAAAATATATGTTCACTTTGGAAGAACGTAAACAATTCATTGAAAAGGCTTTTATCGACGAACCTCGAGTTAAAGTTATGACCTACAAAGGATTAACTGTAGATTTCTGTAAAAGCATTAATGTTGATTTTATTTTACGCGGACTTAGAAATCCTGCAGACTTTGAATTTGAAAAAGCCATTGCACATACCAATAGAGATTTGGCTCCTATTGAAACTGTCTTCCTTTTAACATCCGCAAATACCTCTTACATTGCATCTTCAATTGTACGCGACGTCATTAGAAATAATGGTGATTATACGAAACTTGTACCAAAAAGTGTGACATTGTGATGAAAAAGATGCTATTATATTGTTTTTTTTTAACCGTAGGCTTTACCTGTTCTGCTCAAAAAACTCTAAATAATAAGAATAAAAAAATTATAACGGCCGAGATTAAGGAGATGTTTGAAAACTATCATAATGATATTGTAAAAGATGGTTTACAAGCTGAATTTAGATATTTAGACAACTCCGATGATTTCTTTTGGGTACCCCCGGGATATGAATCTGCATTAGATTATAAAACAGTTAAAAACATATTACTCTCAAATTCTAAAACTATCAATTACGTTGAATTTTCTTGGGAAACTATTGAAATATTCCCAATAACAAGTAGAATCGCAAACTACTCCGGCATTGTACGGTGTGTAAACGTAGATACAACGAATAATCCTATGACATTTAGAATTATCGAATCCGGTACTTTAATAAAACGTAAAAGTGGCTGGAAATTTCTAAGTGGTCAATCTAGAAATTTATCGAAAAACTAAACTTCAATTCGCAGTTGTAGTCTTCAGTTGGCAGTCACCTCTATTGTCTCATAAGCTTAAAACTTATATTGTCCGGTTTAGATGTGTGTAACGATTCTCACTTATTCTATACTAATAAATAAACGGTATCATTATTATTCATGCATTATGAGCTTACATATCTACTCTTTAAATTGAGGGTTATTCAACCCTCCAGGACGGCTATTCGCTTTTGGATTCGCAATGAACAGATTGACAAGTTAGAGTATGCTCTTAAACATGGTAATTATAGAACCCGGCAATATGCTGCGGAAGCTCTTGGGGTTATCGGTTGCTTCTCATCAGTTCCTGTACTTCTCAATGCGATTAATGATAACATTCAAAATGTATCTATTGCCGCTTTAAATGCTCTCGAAGGTATTGGTTATGAAGATGAATTAAGTTCGATGATCATCAAAAAACGCTTTAATTGGTTAAAAGTAACACGCGACCGCAATAACAAGAGAGAAGTTAATAAGGGCAAAAAATACAAGATTTATCGTTGGGAGCGCGCCAGTAAAAAATCGTTCGATCGTGTCAAAGAACAGCTCAAAAGACCCATACGATAGTACTCGCTAAGCCATCGCAGTATCCGATCATCAGTCTCAGTCACTCACAACGTCTAACAAATCTAAAGCTTATATTCCGAAAGCCCTTTACTGAATGCTTCAGGGTTTTCGGCTAAGTGATAACGTGGATCGTCAATATCCTCAACAATAACCTCTCTAAACTTAGGACTTGCTTTGTAAAGCAGCACTTTGCAATCTTCACTCAAATGTTTCAGCTTAATGGACTTGCCTTCAGCTTCGTATTTATTCACCAAATTAAAAATAGCTTCTAAAGCAGAATGATCGCTCACTCTGGATTCTATAAAATCAACCTCAACATGTTGAGGATCATTCTTAGCGTCAAATTTTTCATTAAAAGCAATGATCGATCCAAAAAACAAGGGTCCCCAAATTTCATAGACCTTAGTACCATCTTCACGCATTCTTTTTCGGGCTCTAATACGTTTTGCATTTTCCCATGAAAACACTAATGCACTAATAATAACGCCTGCAATAACCGCTATAGCCAAATCGAAAATAACCGTTAAAGCAGAAACAGTGATTAAAACAACCACATCACTAAATGGTATTTTATTTAAAATTCTAAAACTACTCCATGCAAATGTGCCAATAACGACCATAAACATAACACCAACCAATGCCGCGATAGGTACTTGCTCAATAAGTCCGGAAGCAAATAAAATAAACCCTAGTAAAGCCAGTGCCGCAACAATGCCGGAAAGTCTTCCTCGACCACCACCTTTTATATTAATTAACGATTGTCCAATCATAGCACAACCGCCCATACCTCCAAAGAAACCTGTAATAATGTTAGCACCACCCTGAGCCATACATTCCCTATTGGCATTACCTCTGGTTTCCGTTAGCTCATCAACTAGGTTTAAAGTCATTAGAGATTCAATCAATCCTATAGCAGCAAGAATTAGAGCATAAGGGAAAATAAATTTTATAGTTGCCAAATTGAATGGTATTTTAGTGAATATATCTGTTTGAAATTGGGGTAGGCCCCCTTTCAAACCTTCTCCGCCGCCATCGCGAATAAAGCTTCCAACCGTAGCTACATCTAAGTTCCCAAATATGACGATAGCCGAAACCGCTAAAATAGCGATCAAAGCTTCAGGTAATTTTTTAGTCAATTTAGGCAAGCCAAACATAATCCCCATGGTTAAAGCCACAAGCCCAGCCATAACCCACATTTTCGCCCCCGTAAACCAATCGCCATTAACATCTTTAAACATCCCTAGTTGTGATAAGAATATCACAATAGCCAAGCCATTAACAAATCCCATCATTACCGGATGCGGTATGAGTCTCACAAATTTCCCTAATTTAAAAACACCGGCAAGCGTTTGAATAATCCCCATTAAAATAACGGTAGCAAATAAATAATAAAGTCCGAGATTTTCGCTTTCGGCTCCCATAGCATTTCCTTCTGCAACTAAGCTTACCATCACAACAGCTAATGCTCCGGTAGCACCACTAATCATTCCCGGACGACCGCCAAATATTGAGGTTATTAAACCAATCATGAAAGCCGCATACAGACCAACTAAGGGATCTACTCCGGCGACAAATGCAAAGGCAACAGCCTCGGGAACCAAAGCCAAAGCCACGGTTAGTCCACTTAAAATATCATTTTTAGCATTTGCGGCTCTTTTTCTAATAAACTCAGTCATAACGGTTTGTTTTAAGAAGCTGCAAATTTAGAGTTATTAAGTGAATGACCAAGTTGTTATTGAATATTTTAGAAGTAGATAGGACTAAAACGTTTGAGATTGATCCGGAAAGTATCTTCTATAAACTATGTAACCAGGATTCGGCGTCTTCTCTTTTGTCAAAAATTTTAATATTCCACTTATAATTGCCATTTATATTCATTAAGGTCTCAGTAGACATAACACCGCCACTGGTATTGGAAACAACAGCCATGGCCTTAATTTCTTCTAAACTAGCAATTGATTTTTGAGCACCAAAAGTATAACTATATGAATGTTTTTTATTGATTATTAAAGAAAACGGGGCTTCTAAACTATTGAGCAGAAAATCATGATATTCATCAACCATAACCTCATCAAAAACGACTCCATCGTTCACAATGACTTCAGCCATATTTTTGTTTAGAATAACGATTTCACCAAAAGACAAATTACAAATCTTCATAACATTTTTTTAAGAGAGATTTATAAAATTAAAAGACAGGAGGTTACTAACTGTCTTCATAGCAAAATACGATTACCTAAAGTTAATGCTTTTTTTTCTAAGTTTGATGAAATAAAAATCCATACTGCGTTTAAAGTTGTAGATTTATATTTTTTTTAAAAAAAGCATCTTTTCATTAAAGAGTATAAAACAAAAAAAATAAAACGATGAGAATTATTTTAGGGGTCCTAATTTTAGTCATATCCTGTAAATCTCCAAATAAGAAACCTCATTATGGTTTTGAAACTCAATTCGAAAAATCAGATGGGCTGGAGACTGCAACTTATAAGCAAACCATACAGTATTATGCAAAATTGGCTGAAGCATATCCTGAAATTTCTTTAAAAGAGATTGGGGAAACCGACTCTGGAAGTCCTTTACATATAGTCACTTTAAACCCTGAAGGAATATTTGATTTTGATGAAATACGTAAAAGCAAACGAGTGCTTTTAATCAATAATGGTATCCACCCGGGAGAATCTGATGGCATTGATGCCACCATGATGCTGTTTCGGGATATTGTTAACGGTTATGTTGAAGCTCCAAAGAATACGGTGTTAGTCTCCATTCCTATTTATAATGTTGGTGGTAGTTTGAATAGAAATTCGACCACACGAACAAATCAAAACGGGCCAAAAGATTATGGTTTTAGGGGTAATGCCAGAAACTATGATTTAAATCGTGATTTTATAAAATGTGATACCAAAAACGCAAAAACCTTTGCAACAATATTTCATTTGATTGAGCCCGATGTTTTTATAGATAATCATGTGAGTAATGGTGCCGATTATCAATATACACTTACGCACCTTTTTACCCAGCATAATAAACTTGGTGGTGATCTGGGACATTATTTACATACCGAAATGATGCCGGCCTTAGAGCAAAAATTGACTAAAAAAAATTGGGATATCACACCTTATGTGAATGTTTTTAATCAGACTCCTGAAGGAGGGTTTTCTCAGTTCATGGATTCTCCAAGGTACTCCACAGGCTATACCACCTTGTTTAATACATTAGGAATGATGGTGGAAACACACATGCTAAAACCTTATAAACAACGTGTTGAAGGCACCTACGCGTTGATGAAAAGCATGATTGAAATCACCGAAGAACACGGTGATAAAATTGCGAAGCTTCGTAAGAAAGCTGTTGAAGCTATGTCTTCCAAAAAAACATATGCGCTACTTTGGGAAACCGACACGACGCAAACCACAACCTTAAGCTTCAGGGGGTTCGAAGGCGACAAAATACAAAGCCGGGTTACAGGATTACAAAGACTAAAATATGATCGAACGAAACCGTTTACTAAAGACATTATTTATCAGAATTATTTTAAATCCGGTCTGGATATTGAAATTCCAAAAGCTTATATCATCCCCCAAGGCTGGCACAATGTTATTGATTTATTAAAACTTAATAAGGTTGACATGACAAGCTTTAAAAAGGATACAATTTTAAGGGTTGAAAGCTATAAAATTGAAGATTACAAAACCAGATCACAGGCTTACGAAGGCCACTACCTTCATAGTCAGGTTTTGGTATCATCATTACAGCAAGACATCAATTTTAGAAAAGGTGACTACCTCATTAAAACATCACAACCGTCAATGAGATATATTATTGAAACCTTAGAACCTCAAGCTCCGGATTCTTTTTTCAATTGGAATTTCTTCGATACCATTCTACAGCAGAAAGAGGGGTTTTCACCATATGTATGGGAAGATAAAGCTTCAGAGTTACTAGAGAAAAACCCTGAAATCAAAACCGCATTTGAAACAAAAAAACAGAGTGATACCACTTTTGCAAAAAACTGGTATGCACAATTAGATTGGCTGCACAAAGCCAGTGAGAATTACGAACAAGCACATCTACAATATCCCATTTTCAGAATTAAATAACACATTAAAACAATGATCAAGAACACTACAAAATTTACAGCATTCAGTATTTTGATAATCACTTTACTCCTCGCCTCATGCGGAAAAGACACCAAAGAAGTTCTAACTCATGAAAACGTATTATGGTATAATCAGCCTGCTGAAAATTGGGAAGAAGCATTGCCACTGGGCAATGGAAGACTTGGTGTTATGGTCTTTGGAAACACATCGAATGAACACATTCAATTGAACGATGATTCTATGTGGCCATCGGATGACGAAACATGGAATGAACCAGCAGGTAATGAAGAAGACCTTAACCAAATTAGAGACCTACTCTTTAAAGGCGAAAACACCAAAGCCGATAGTTTATTTGTTGATAAATTTTCAAGAAAAACGGTGGTTCGATCACATCAAACTATGGGAGATCTTTTCATTGATTTCAACCATAAGAACATTACCGACTATCGTCGGGAGTTAAATATAAATAATGCGACATCGTCTGTCTCCTATAGATCTGATGGCAAACGGATCACCGAAAAAATATTTGTATCACAACCACATGATGCAATTATTATCCAGTTTGAATCTGAATCAGGTTTAAACGGAAAGGTAAGATTGACAAGACCTGAAGATGGCGGTTTCCCTACCGTGGTTACAAAAACTACGGATGATAACCTTTTACTGATGCAAGGGGAAGTTACCCAGCGCGATGGTAAGTTTGACTCTAAACCCGCCCCTATCCTGAATGGTGTGAAATTTGAGACCCGTTTAAAAATAAAAAATGAAGATGGAGAGATCTTAAAAGGTGATGATTACTTAGAACTAAAAAATGTAAAAAAAGCAACCCTTTATCTGGTTTCAAATTCATCTTTTTATCATGAAGATTATATAAAGCAAAACACTCTGGATCTTAAAAACGTTTTGGCTTCAGATATTGAAACTGTAAAAGATGAGCATATTGAAGACTATCAAAGCTTATACTCTAAGGTAAATTTTAATCTGAATAACACCCACCTGGATAGCATTCCAACAGATCAAAGAATTAAACGTATTAAAGACGGTGAGACCGATGTAGCTTTAGAAGCTTTACTTTTTCAATATGGCCGTTATTTATTGATCAGTTCTTCCAGAAAAAACACAAACCCTGCAAACCTTCAAGGCTTATGGAATAAGCATATAAAAGCGCCCTGGAATGCCGATTACCATTTAAACATTAATCTGCAAATGAATTATTGGCTGGCGAATTCAACCAATTTGGACGAGCTTAATATGCCATTATTTGATTATGTCGATAAGTTAGTAGAACATGGTAAAATCACGGCTCGTAAAAATTTTGGCTGCCGCGGGTCATTTTTACCTCATGCTACAGATTTATGGGCACCAACATGGTTAAGAGCGCCTACAGCATATTGGGGGTGTTCTATAGGTGCCGGTGGATGGATGATGCAACATTACTGGCAGCATTATGAGTTTACCCGAGACATTGATTTTTTAAAAAAACGTGCCTTTCCTGCCATTCGGGAAATTGCTACATTTTATAGTGATTGGCTTATAGAGGACCCTAGAGATGGTATGCTCATATCAGCACCTTCAACATCTCCTGAAAATCGATTTTTTAATGCCAAAGGCAAACAAGTCGCTTCTTGTTTGGGAAGCGCTATGGATCAACAGGTTATTGCTGAAGTCTTTCATAATTATGTGAAAGCTTGTAACATATTAAATATTGACAATGAGCTTCTAACCACCATTAAGGCGCAGCAAAAACAATTGCGCCCCGGTTTTGTTATTGATGATAATGGCCGAATATTAGAATGGGACAGACCTTATAAAGAAACCGAACCGGGGCATAGACACATGTCCCATTTATATGGCTTTCATCCCGGTGTTCAAGTGACCAAAAATGATACTCCCGAAGTATTTAAAGCGGTTAGAAACACCTTAGATTACCGATTGGAAAATGGTGGTGCCGGTACAGGATGGAGTCGTGCATGGTTAATTAATTGCAGTGCCAGACTCTTAGACGGCAATATGGCACATGATCATATTCAACTATTATTTAAAAAATCAATGTTTAATAATCTTTTTGATGCGCATCCTCCGTTTCAGATTGATGGAAATTTTGGTTATACTGCAGGAATTGCCGAAATGCTTTTACAATCGCATGAAGAAAATACCATTAGAATATTACCCGCCTTACCAAAAGCATGGAAAAACGGTAACGTTGAAGGTTTAAAAGCCAGAGGTGGTTTAACTGTAGATATGTCCTGGAGTAATAATCGCTTAAATAAAGTTGTCATAAAATCGAAATACGATACAAACTTTAAAATGATTTATAATGATGAAGAAATTCCTGTTGAGATTAAAATAGGTGAAACGTTTGTGCACAGTAATGAATAACAAGGATTAAAACAATATTAACGAATACTGCATTTAGTACTTGGTAAAAAAGAATCAATAAAGTTATTTTCGGTTCTAAAGCAAGAACACTAACAAATCATTTAAAATCAAACCAATAACTTAATATTGGCATAACTATTTTTAAGTGCTTTTTTAACTTTTTTTTCATTTAGCCACTTTACTTTAGTAATACCTTCTTCTAATTGGCCATTTAAATCACCATTAAAATTGGTTTTCATTTCAAACCAATAGGTGACTTTTATTCTGTAGCGACCATTACGTTTAAAAATATGATAAGTTGTATCTAAAGGCTTGGTAATTTCCAATCCACCAACACCTGTTTCTTCAGTCACTTCTCGAATGGCTGTTCTTTCAATAGATTCGTTACCTTCAACTTTTCCCTTTGGCAAATCCCATTTATCATTTCTATAAATAAAAAGAATGTTTCCCTTATCATTATATACCTTTCCGCCACCAGCAATTACATTGGGCAATTTTTTTAAGAATTTTTTAAGTAACTTTCTCTCGTTTTTATGAACTAACCTAACCTCTTTAAGCTTCGTTGTATTAAGTTTTCTTATAATTCTTGGGAGATCAACTTTTTTAAGCGAATAGTTTTTAAAGCCTATTTCTTCTTCAACTTTTGTTGTCAAAATTATTGGTTTGTCTCCAACAAAAACTTTGTACATGCTAAGGTATAATAAATTGGTTTTGGTAAAAATATCATTTTTAAGCAAAACTTTTACCTTGTTAAAAAAAATATTTTTATTCCTTAAACATGGTGTCTTAAGAAAGTAAATTTATATGTAATTTTGCGACTATGATTTTTAACAAACAGACCGCTAAAAAAACCGCTGAAGTTTTATTACAGATTAATGCTATAAAACTAAGCCCTAAAGATCCTTTTACTTGGGCTTCCGGCTGGAGATCGCCTATTTATTGCGATAATCGCATTATTTTATCCTTTCCTCCGATTCGTACTTATATCCGAGAAACTATGGGAAAGTATATTGAAAATCAATACGGTAGACCCGATGTTATTGCGGGTGTTGCCACAGGAGCTATTGGCATAGGCATGCTGGTTGCAGAATATTTAAACTTACCTTTTATCTATGTAAGACCGGATGCGAAAGGCCATGGGAGGAAAAATCAAATTGAAGGGTTTGCTGAAAAAGGTCAAAATGTGGTGGTCGTTGAAGATTTAATAAGTACCGGAAAAAGTAGTTTAAACGCCGTTAGAGCTTTAAAAGAAGCTCAAATGAATATAAAAGGCATGGTTGCTATTTTTACATATGGCTTTGATATTGCGACCGAAAATTTCAAAAAAGAAGACATTACCTTGCATACCTTAAGTAATTATGAGTGCTTACTGCAGCAAGCTCTTGAAACGAATTACATTACGGAAAAAGAATTAGCAACCTTATCTGAATGGAATACCAATCCAAGTGAATGGAACACTAATTGATAGTCAATATGTTGTGGTCTTGTAAAGCTGTTAAAATTACAACGAAGACAATGAAACAAATAATAACTTAACGATATTATGAATTTACAATCCCCTAAAATAAGCGTTAGCAAATCACCGCAAGACATATTTGATTTCTTAGGAAATATTAAAAACTTTGAATCCTTAATGCCTGAAAATATTAGCAAATTTGAAGTTTTAGACAACGACACGTTTGTATTTGCCCTAAAAGGGATGCCGGAAATTGTACTTAAAAAGAAAGAAGTCGTAGCACCAAATAAAATTGTTTTGGGAGCTGCGGGCGGAAAGTTAGATTTCTCTCTTACAGCAAATATTAATGCTGTTAACGATTCCTCCAGTGAGGTACAGTTAGATTTCGAAGGCGATTTTAACCCTATGATGGCCATGATGATAAAAGGCCCTATTGGCAAGTTTATTGAAACTCTGGCTACCAGTATTCCTAATGCGATTTAGTAGAGTAGGGTCACCTCTTTAAGATCAAATTTTTTCAAAATATCATCTTCCAAAAGCACTTGAAGTTTACCATATTTGGTAACACCTTTAACAAATCCGGAAAATAATTCACCTTCAGTATTTTTAAATGTTGAAGGTTTATTTTTTCTAAACAGATTAGACTCATACTCATATTTCACAGCTTCATATTGTTCTTCCTGTAAAAGCATAGAATAATGCATAGTATACTTAATAATAGCTTGTAATATTTCATCTAAATCGTAATGAATTCCAGTAATATTTTTTAAAGATGAGGCCTTTGGAAGGTTTTTGAATTCTGTTTGATTGACGTTAACGCCAATACCTATTATAGTAGAGTTCAATTTGTTTTTTATGACATTCTCGATCAGAATTCCACAAATCTTTTTATCTGCTGACAAAATGTCGTTAGGCCATTTAATTCGTAAATCCGGAATATTTAAGGTTTTCAAAGCTCTAAAAATAGCCAAAGAAATAGCCATACTTATATAAAAAGGAAATTCAACAATATGAATACTTAAATCTTTAAACACACTAAACATAAGGTTCTTGCCTTTATCTGAATCCCAAACGGTACCCATTTGCCCACGTCCATGGGTTTGATGTTCGGCAACCACTATCGTATAATCGGCAACCACTTCATTATAAATCATGTCTTTTAAAAATGAATTTGTGGAATCGATGGCATCAAGTTTGATTATACGCATATTGAAGTTATTTTACCCCTTTAAAATCTTATGATTATTTTAAAGTATAAAGAACTAAAAAAATAATAACTTTGCATAAATTAAATAAAATTAATGGCGAAAAAAAATATAAGCCCAGATCAGTTAATATCTGTAATAATAAGCGGGATTGAAGATGTTAAAGGTAAAGAAATAAACATTTTAGATTTAAGAGATATCGAGAATACAGTTTGTGATTACTTTATAGTTTGTGAAGGAACTTCCAATACACAAGTAAACGCCATAGTCAATTCAATACAAAAGAAAGTTAGTAAAGAACTTAAAGACCATCCATGGCATGTTGAAGGAGAAGACAATGCCGAGTGGGTATTAATGGACTATGTAAACGTTGTCGTGCATGTGTTTCAAAAGCATACAAGAGATTATTATGATATTGAAAGTCTTTGGGGTGATGCAAAAACAACAGTAATAGAAACGAGTTATTAAAAGCTATGGCAAACGAGAAAAAAAATATAAAAGATAAAAAACCAAAATTTAGTCCTTACTGGATTTATGGTATTGTTATAGCAATATTTTTAGCTATTCAATTATTTAGCAGTAGTAGTTATCAGGATGCCAATACCATAACACCTTCTGAATTTCTTCAATATGCTGAAGATAACGATGTTGAAAAAGTGGTGATTGTAAACAGACATACTGCAAAAGTATATCTTACTAAAGAGGCTGAGCAAAAGGAAATTCATAAAAAATCCGTATCGAAAGGTTTCATCCCGTCATCAACGAAATTACCAAATTATAAATTTGAAATTGGCGATCTTCAAAATTTTGAAAATGATCTAAAGCTCATCAACAAGCAAAACATTCTAAGTAATGTTACCGAAGAAAATCACTTAGCAGACTTTTTAATTGGTATTCTTCCATTTGTACTTCTTATAGGGGTTTGGATATTTATTATGCGCCGTATGTCTGGTGGTGCCGGAGGAGGCGCTGGTGGTCAAATTTTTAACATCGGAAAATCTAAAGCCAAATTATTTGATCAGAACACCGAAGTTAAAACATCGTTTAAAGATGTGGCAGGTTTAGAAGGTGCTAAAGAAGAAGTTCAAGAAATAGTAGACTTTCTTAAGTTTCCTGAAAAATACACAACACTTGGAGGCAAAATCCCAAAGGGAGCATTATTAGTAGGCCCTCCGGGAACGGGTAAAACGTTATTGGCAAAAGCTGTAGCTGGAGAAGCGAAGGTGCCATTTTTCTCATTATCAGGATCAGATTTTGTAGAAATGTTCGTAGGTGTTGGAGCTTCCAGAGTTCGCGACTTATTTAAGCAAGCCAAAGAAAAATCACCATCCATTATATTTATTGACGAAATAGATGCTATTGGACGTGCAAGAGGTAAGAATGCCATGTCCGGAAGCAATGATGAGCGCGAAAACACACTAAACCAGCTGTTAACGGAAATGGACGGTTTTGGGACCAACACTAATGTTATTGTGATCGCAGCTACAAATAGAGCAGATATTTTAGACAAGGCTTTAATGCGTGCGGGACGTTTTGATAGACAAATCTTTGTTGATTTACCGGATGTTCGTGAGCGTAAAGAAATTTTCGAAGTACATTTAAGACCTCTTAAAAAGGCAAAAGATTTAGATACCGATTTTCTTTCAAAGCAGACGCCAGGTTTTTCTGGAGCCGATATTGCAAATGTATGTAACGAAGCGGCCTTAATCGCTGCCAGAAACGGTAAAAAAGCAGTAGATAAGCAAGATTTCCTTGATGCTGTAGATAGAATTATAGGTGGTCTGGAAAAGAAAAACAAAATTATTACACCGAGTGAGAAACGAGCCGTTGCGTTTCACGAAGCTGGTCACGCGGTTACAAGTTGGATGCTCGAACATGCTGCGCCACTGGTTAAGGTCACCATTGTGCCTAGAGGACGTTCTTTAGGAGCGGCTTGGTATTTGCCGGAAGAGCGCTTAATTGTTAGACCAGAACAGATGCTTGATGAAATGTGTGCAGCTCTTGGTGGTCGTGCTGCTGAAAAAGTTATTTTCAACAAAATATCTACCGGAGCACTTAGCGATTTAGAAAAAGTAACCAAACAGGCCAGAGCCATGGTTACCATTTATGGTTTGAGTGATAAGATTGGAAATTTAACATACTACGATTCCGGTCAAAATGAATACGGGTTCACAAAACCCTATAGCGAACAAACCGCAGAATTGATTGATAAAGAGATTTCTAACATTATCGAAGAGCAATACGAGAGAGCTATAAAACTTCTTGAAGATAACAAAGATAAACTCACCGAACTTGCTGAAGTCCTGTTAGAAAAAGAAGTTATTTTTAAAGATAATCTCGAAAAAATATTTGGGAAGCGCCCTTTTGAAAAAGAAGAACGGGAGGTCTTAGATAGGTAGCTCATCTATATAATTCTTGGAAGCTTAGCCTATTTTGTTAAGCTTTTAGTAAAAATCTTAAATTAATCGTATGGTTAATTTAAGATTTTTTATATTTGATAAGGTTCTAGAGAAATTGAGTTAATAGCAACGATTAAATGAGTCTTTTTAGAAAAATTTTTGGTTCTAAATCTGATAGTTCAGACAAAGAATTGAAGTCGAATGATAGAGGCAAATATATGCCTGAAATTAAACTACCAATAGACGAGAGGTTTACTATAAACTTTAAGGCTAATGGCGGTAAGTTTCTGTATTGTGAAGACTTAGATGAAATCTTTCAAAACTTACAAAATATTATTATTGAAAATGATTGGACCTATAAAAAAGCACTGTTACTCGATAGCAACCTAGAAGACAAGTTTAAAGATTCAAATTTAAAGGCTACTAAAAAAATTAGTGAATCTACCTTTTTCCTTACAACCTGTGAGAATTTAATTGCTAATGATGGGTCTTTACTTATTTCTTCAAAACACATATTCGAAAAGAAGCTTCCGGAGTTACCCGTGAACTTTATCGTTTTTGCTACTACGAGTCAAATTGTTGAAAACATAGGAGAAGGTTTGCGCGGTATAAAGACCAAAAACAGAGAAAAAATCCCAACAAATATTACCACTATTAAACATTTTAAATCCGGTGATGATAAAGATTTTCTAAGCTATGGTAGCAGTGCAAAGAATCTATACTTACTCCTTTTAGAAGACTTATAGAATAGTTTTATGGCTAAAATTTTAATTACAACCAGTCATTACTACATGAAAAGTGTATCAAATCTTTTTAAAACCATAAATCCGGTAAGCTAATGAAAGAACTTCTTACCCGATTGCTTTCCGGTTTACTTTATGTGTCATTACTAACCTTAGCTCTTTTTAACGAACAGGCATTGATTATCCTCTTTTTTGTATTTGGGCTAATTTGCATGAAAGAATTCAAAAAACTCATTCAATTAAAAAGTGCTATTCCTTACTTTATTTTTGTGGTTTTATATGGCGTTTTCGCCTACTGGCAACTAGCGTCGGACATCCCTTTTGATTTAGACGAAGTGACTCAAATACTTATGGTTATAACGATTTTTGTACAGCTATTTTTAATAAAAGATTTGTTTTCAGAAAAAACCATTCCACTTTTTAGCTCTAAGCGTTTTATCCTTACAACGTTCTATTTGTCAAGCGCTTTTGTATTTTTAGTATTAATTACCAATTACTATCAAAGCTACAACCCTAATATATTGTTAGGTGCTTTCATTTTAGTTTGGGTTAACGATTCGTTCGCATATTTAGTGGGCAAAAACTTTGGTAAACAAAAGCTATTCGCTAAAATTTCGCCAAAAAAAACGGTTGAAGGTTTTCTGGGTGGTTTGTTTTTTTCCTGTATCGCAAGCTATTTTATAGCTACCTTTACAGAGACCTTAGATTTTACAAATTGGTTAATTTTAAGTATTATTATTAGTGTGTTCGGAACGATAGGCGATTTAATTGAATCAAAATTTAAAAGACAAGCCAATGTTAAAGACAGTGGCACTATAATGCCAGGTCATGGCGGATTGTTAGATCGTTTGGACAGTATTATATTTGCTGCGCCATTTATATATTTATTTTTAAGAATTTTACGATATGTTTCATAAAGAAGGCCATAAAATTATTTTTATAACATTTGTTCTCGTTGTTGCTTCCTTTTTATTAGTCGATAGCTTAATTATAATATCTTGGCTAAGAACACTTGTTATGATTGTATTACTCGTATTCTTAATTCTAATTTTGCAGTTTTTTAGAAACCCTAAACGTCATACAAATTTAAATGACAAACAAGTAGTATCTCCTGTTGATGGTAAAGTTGTCGTTATTGAAGAGGTTTTCGAAAAAGAATATTTTAAAGAAAAACGTTTACAGGTTAGCGTTTTTATGTCTCCAATAAATGTGCATGTAACACGTTATCCTATTGGCGGGCAAGTTATTTTTAGTAAATACCACCCCGGTAAATATTTAGTGGCATGGCATCCTAAGGCCAGTGAAGAAAACGAAAGAACCACGGTAGTTGTGAAGAATGAAACTTATGGTAAAGTACTTTACAGGCAAATTGCCGGCGCTTTAGCCAAACGTATTGTTAACTATGCCAAACAAAACGATAAGGTAAAACAAGGTAGCGATTCCGGGTTTATAAAATTTGGCTCTAGAGTAGATTTATTTTTACCTTTAGACTCCAACATTAAAGTGCAGCTTAACCAAAAAGTTCGTGGTGGTGAAAGTGTTATTGCAGAAGTTAATGAGTAATGATGAATTAGACATAGCGTTTCAAGAAGCTGTTGATCGTGTAAATGCACATAAAGAACCTTTTCCGGCAGATACACTATTAAAGCTTTATGCTTACTACAAAAGAGCTACAAACGATTATGGCAAACCCCGAAGTAAAAAACCCATCATTAATGCCTTTAAAACCAATGCCTTATTTCAAACCGAAAACATTACTGAAGATGAAGCCAAACAAGAGTATATACGCTTGGTGAATAATTATTTTTTGTATCGGGAGTAGCTATTTAAATACCTTCATATCTTTATTATGTATAGTAGTACTCCTGAGGTTATCAATAAAAATAACTTACCTCTGTTACTATTATTTTGAGTTATGTCATTTAGCTATGGTAATTTAAAAACCAAGATTAACTTGAACAAATAATGAATGACAATAGATAGATATTCAGAAAAAAACAAAGGTGACTTTGAAAGAATTTGGGTAAATTGGCTAACAAATTCAATGGGAATACAGCCTCAGGATAAAGATATTGAGGAAGTACAAAATCCTGTCTCAAATTATATTCAAAGCGGGGGAATGGCATTTTATGCAAATAATGGAGATGAATGTATTGGGGTGGTATCAGTAAAAAAATTGAATTCAACTGATTATGAATTTTGCAAACTAGTTGTGGATGAAAAAGCACGTGGACTCGGGTTAGGAAAAAAATTAGTCCAAAAATGTATAGATTATGTAAAAGAAGTACATGGTAAAAATCTTTACCTACAAAGTTTTCATAAATTAAAAATAGCAGTAAACATGTACAAAGGTATGGGTTTTAAAGACAGCCCTGCCCCTAAAGGTATGTTAGTCGTCGAGAGGACCGAAATTATAATGAAAAAGGAAATAAAATAATTAGGCTGTCAAAAAAAATATCAATAACGTACAACCATTGAAAGTGGTTCCTAAACCTCTACTAAGAGTCGATAATCATTGGATAAATGTTTCCGAAATTAGACTAATGGGTAAATTGGTTAGAAGAACTAGGCTTTGAGCTTTGTGCAAGGAAAATATGCTAAAATTCGAGCACTCTGCAAGAAAATAATCGCTTATTCGGTCCTAAGACTTATTTAGTTATATATTTCTAAACCCCTACTAAGACTTCCTTATTTCAAACTAGACAAACTAGCCTTCAGCGTTTCAATTTTAGCCAAGGCATCGGCTTCTTTTTTCTTCTCACCGGCTACCACCTGTTCCGGAGCACCAGCTACAAAACGTTCGTTAGATAGTTTCTTCTGTACCGATTTTAAAAAACCTTCGGTGTAATTAAGCTCTTCTGTAAGTTTTTTAATTTCAGTGTCAACATCAATATGTCCGGTCATAGGCACGAAATACTCATTAGACTTCACTCTAAAAGTCTGTGCGCCATCAACCGCTTCAGACACATAATCTATTGCTTCAAGGTTTCCTAATTTTTTAATGATCGCATCAAAAGTCTTCTTTGAACCCTCATTATTAATTACTGAAAAGCCAATAGCATCCTTAAACGCTATATTTTTTTGTTTTCTTATGGTACGAATCCCGGAAATCACCCCAGATGCAAAGTCAAATTCAGAAATCAAGTCCTTATTTACAACTTTAGCTTCGGGCCATTTTGCAACAATTAATGCTTCTCGAGATTGTCTTTCAGTAATATGCTGCCAAATTTCTTCAGTTAAAAATGGCATAAACGGATGCAATATCCTTAAATTATTTTCCAAAATAGAAATTGCAGCATCATACGTTTTCGTATCAATAGGTTGCTGGTAGGCCGGTTTAATCATTTCCAAAAACCATCCGCAGAAATCATCATAGATCAGTTTATACATACTCATTAAAGCATCGCTCAACCTATATTTACTAAAATGATCTTCAATATCCACTAAAGCGTTCTGAAACTTTGCTTCAAACCATGCTACCGCAATCTTAGACGATCCTGGTTGGTCTATCTCGGCTACCTCCCAGCCGTTGATTAATCGAAAAGCATTCCAAATTTTATTGGCGAACCCTTTTCCCTGGTTGCATAAAGCTTCATCGAACATTAAATCGTTTCCAGCAGCTGAACTTAATAATAGGCCAACACGAACGCCATCGGCTCCATATTCCTCTATAAGTTTTAAGGCATCCGGGGAATTCCCCAACTGTTTACTCATTTTACGACGCTGTTTATCGCGTACCAATCCGGTGAGATATACATTTTCAAAAGGCCTTTCTCCCTTATATTCATAACCCGAAACAATCATACGTGCCACCCAAAAGAACAAAATGTCGGGGCCGGTAACCAAATCGTTAGTAGGATAGTAATACGAAATATCTGCATTTTCAGGGTTACGAATGCCATCAAAAACACTTATTGGCCATAACCATGATGAGAACCAGGTATCCAGTGCATCGGTATCTTGAGTTAAGTTATTGGTTGTTAATTGCTCGTTATTCGTTTTCTTTTTTGCAATTTCAAGTGCTTCTTCAATACTTTCAGCAACTACAAAATCCTCTTTTCCATTACCATAATAATAGGCCGGAATTTGCTGCCCCCACCAAAGTTGACGTGAAATATTCCAATCCCTTATGTTTTCCATCCAATGGCGATAGGTATTTTCAAACTTTTTCGGAAACAGTTTAATATCTCTATCTTCTAAAACCGCTTTTATCGCTGGTTTTGCTAAATCTTCCATTTTTAAAAACCATTGATCACTTAAACGAGGTTCTATAACAGCTTTGGTTCTTTCAGAAGTTCCTACTTTATTAGTATGCGTTTCCGTTTTAACTAAAACACCGGTTTCTTCTAATACCTTGGCAACAGCTTTTCTAGCCATAAAGCGATCTTGCCCTTCAAACTGCATCCCAAAACTATTTAAACTGGCATCTTCATTAAAAATATCAATAACCTCTAATTGATGTTTATCTCCTAAGGCCTTGTCGTTTTCGTCATGTGCAGGGGTTACTTTTAAACAACCGGTACCAAACTCGACATCCACATAGTCGTCTTCAATAATGGGAATCACGCGATTACAAATAGGTACAATGGCTTTCTTTCCACGTAAATGAGAAAATCGTTCGTCATTGGGATTAATACAGATGGCTGTATCTCCAAAAATAGTCTCAGGCCTTGTCGTAGCAATGGTTAAAGTATCTTCACTATCTTCAATTTTATATTGTAAATAATATAAATTCCCTTGGCGTTCTTCATGAATCACTTCCTCGTCAGACAGCGTGGTTTTTGCTTCCGGGTCCCAATTCACCATTCTGTAACCTCTATAAATAAGCCCTTTGTTATATAAATCAACAAATACCTTAATAACCGATGCGCTCATGTCATCATCCATGGTGAATTTGGTTCTGTCCCAGTCGCATGAGCAACCAAGTTTTTTCAATTGCTCTAAAATAACACCGCCATATTCGTGAGTCCAGTCCCATGCATGTTTTAAAAATTCATCGCGAGATAAACTGTTTTTATCTATGCCTTGTTCCTTTAACCTGGCCACTACTTTAGCTTCTGTAGCAATAGACGCATGATCTGTACCGGGAACCCAACATGCATTTTTCCCTTGCAAACGTGCGCGCCTGATTAATACATCTTGAATGGTATTATTAAGCATATGCCCCATATGCAATACGCCGGTAACATTTGGGGGTGGAATTACAATAGTATATGGCTCTCTTTCATCCGGTTCTGAATGAAAATAACGGTGTTTCATCCAGTAATCATACCACTTATCTTCTACCTGACTAGCATCATATTTTGATGGAATTTGCATACTTTGGAATAGTTTTTGAACATTGCTGTGCAAAAGTACTTATATTTCTTTTTCTGTGAAACTATAATTAAAGATTGATAATCGTGATTTTTTCTTATTTTAATAGTTTTAAGCGGATATTTACAACGAAGTCGTAGGTACATTTAAGCAAGTTGAATATGTTAACATACATGCATTACGTCTAATAATTTTGTAGATTGTAGAAAAAGTACCTATGTTTGACTTGATTTTAGAATAAAAATGAATGAAACGCCCTACCGCCTTAAAGAGATGGATTGTGGTGGTGTTCTAGACAACTAAATTAACGAACAATTAAAATAAAGAACAGATGAAACAATTAATTACAATTTTATTTATCGGGCTGATGAGTATTTCTGTTAATGCTCAGGATAAAGTGGCTAAAATAGAGTTTAAAACCGACACTATTGACTATGGCACTATTGAAAAAGGATCAAATGGTGTGCGCGTTTTTGAGTTTACCAACACCGGAGATGCGCCTCTAATAATTTCTAAAGTTACCTCTAGTTGTGGATGTACTATCCCTAAAAAGCCTAAAGATCCGATTTTACCAGGAAAAACAGGAGAAATTGAGGTTAAATATGATACCAACAGAGTAAATCCTATTAGAAAAACAATTACCGTTATTTCTAACGCCGAAACGCCTACTGTTGCTTTAAAAATTAAAGGTTTGGTTATAGATTCCAGTAAAGCCAGTGTCCTTAAAAAGAAAGAAAGAAGTATTGTACAGCAATAACTAAAAATATATTTTGATTTAAGAGCCTAAACTTAATCGTTTAGGCTTTTTTCATTAAACACATCCTCCAATCTAAAGTTAAATGCCAAAACCACACCATTTTGAATAAGCTCTCCCCGTCTTTCAACCTTTAACTTTATTCGTTTCCCTATATCACCATAAAACATCAAAATCATTTGCTGCAAGGTAAGCGTATGTGTAGATTTCCCATTAATACTTAGAACAATATCTCCAACCTTCAACCCTGCTTTTGCCGCCGGAGAATCTTTTCGTAATTCGACAATCGAATAGGCCGGTGCTAATGTCATTTTATAGGACGGATTGAAAATTATTCTTGTACCACTGCGATTAGCATTGCCATTCTCACTTGTTGTTCTGTAATTATCGTAAGTACTAATAAAATCCTTTTGTCTTACAACCCTAACACCATTGTGAGCCAACTCAATACCCGCTTTGTTATAATTGAACTCCTCCTTAAAATGTGAATTCTTTTTTAAGGTTATTATGGCATTTTGATAATCAAAAATGACATTAAACCGCTTTAATATATTACCAGCTAAACTTCCATTACGCCCCTTAAATTTCCTTGCAAAACTTATAGATGAAGAGTCCGGAAATGCAACATTAGCTTCTTTTAACACAAAGCTTTTCAATCTAAGCTCTTTGATGATCGACCGTTTGCCATAAACGCTACCACTTAAACCATGACCAAGAAAATCCTCAAAATACTTCCTCTTAGTAGTTATACCTAACGCATCATCCTCAAATAACCAAAGGGCATCACTTCCTCCGGAATCGATTAATAGCTTTACAGGTATATTCTTGGTATCTATTTTAATTTGTGCACTTATATAGGGCTTGTTATTGTAAAACTCCAAATTAAATCTTTCACATTTTTTACAGTCTTTATACCTAAAAACTGACGGTTCTGTAAGCTTTATATACTTATTTGAGTAATTTATTTCCACAATCAGATCTCTAAACAAATCAAAGCCTAATATACCATGAACAGGGACACCTAATCTCGGACCAAAATTCAGGTTCGCATCAAACACCGCAAATAAATCTTGTTTAAATTTAACGGCATCGCCAATTTTAAAAACATTATTCCTTGACTTTAAGGCTTCAACAGGTTCTCCTTCTCCCAGGCCTCTTAAAAAAATAGTTTCGGTGTCTTTAATTTTTAAAGTATCAGATACATTTAAGAAATTAAAAATGATAGGTTTGCTAACTCCCGTATCTAATAAAAAAGAAAGTTCAACACCATTGACCTCAACAGGAATGATGACCAAATTATTAATAAATTTAAAAGGTATCTTATCCGAACTTTTAGCATTTTGAACTGTAAAACGTTCTTGTGCAAAGCCGCCGTTTACCAAACAAAGCACTATAAAAATAAGAAACAGTGTTTTTTTCATGATGAAAGAAAAAATTTTCATTAATCAATTTACAAATCTTTAGAACAACCTGGGCTTTTTATGGAGGAATTTTAAAAAAACTTTAAGATAATTTTCTCAACTTTGCACTTTTAAAACTTTTAAAATGCCAGCAATTTCAAAAAAAGGGCAGCTTATGCCCCAATCGCCAATTCGCAAACTGGTTCCTTATGCAGAACAAGCCGTTAAAGATGGTAAATCGATATATTATTTAAATATTGGACAACCCGATATTAAAACTCCCGAAGTAGCTTTACAAGCCGTAAAAGACAGCAATATTGATGTCCTTGCCTACTCCAGATCGGAAGGGTCTGAAATTTACAGAGAAAAAATTGCGTCCTATTATAAAAACCATAATATTCATGTTACACATAACGATATTATTGTAACCACAGGAGGCAGTGAAGCGCTTCTTTTTGCCTTTGGAAGTATTATGGATGTTGATGACGAAATTATTATTCCGGAGCCTTTTTATGCAAATTACAATGGCTTTTCAACAGCTTCAGGCATAAAAGTAGTACCTGTCATTTCAAAAATAGAGGATAATTTTGCATTACCACCTATTGAAGCGTTTGAAAAACTTATTACGTCAAAAACAAAGGCCATCCTAATTTGTAATCCCGGCAATCCTACGGGCTACTTATATTCTAAGGAAGAAATACAAAAGTTAGCCGCCATTGTTAAAAAGCATGATTTATTTTTAATTGCTGATGAAGTTTACCGCGAGTTTGCTTACGATGGTAATTCACACTATTCCGTAATGCAGGAAACCGGATTGGACCATCATGCGATAATGATAGATTCTGTATCTAAGCGATATAGTATGTGCGGAGCCAGAATTGGTTGCCTCGTCTCGAAAAACAAAGAAGTCATTCAAACGGCATTAAAATTTGCACAAGCGCGTTTAAGTCCACCAACCTTAGCACAAATAGCAAGTGAAGCGGCATTAGAAACGCCTCAAAGCTATTTCGACGCAGTTATTGAAGAATATGTAGATCGAAGAAATACGCTTATTAATGAACTCCAAAATATTGACGGCGTCAAAGTAGCAAAACCAAAAGGTGCATTCTATTGTATTGCTGAGCTCCCGGTTAAAAATTCCGATGAGTTTGCGCAATGGCTTTTGGAACATTTTGATGTTGACGGAGAAACGGTTATGGTAGCTCCGGCTGGAGGATTTTATTCTACACCGGGAGTAGGCCTGAACCAAATAAGAATTGCTTACGTACTTAAAAAAGAAAGCTTAATAAAAGCAGTCAATATCATAAAAGAAGCCTTAAAAGTTTACAAAGACTAGTGCAAATACAACAAAACATCTCCTTAAAACAATATAATACCTTTGGTATTGAAGTTCTTGCAAAGCATTTTGTTTCTGTAAGCACTCTTGAGGAATTAAATGATGTTTTAGTCCTAAAAGGATTTCCTGACAAACTTATTTTGGGAGGCGGAAGTAATATGCTATTAACCCAAAATCAAGAGACATTAGTCATTCACATCAATATAAAGGGTATTTCGATAACTTCTGAAGATGAAGATTATGCTATTGTAAAAGCAAATGCCGGTGAAAATTGGCATGAATTTGTACTTTGGTGTCTGAAAAATGATCTTGGAGGAATCGAAAATTTATCTTTAATACCTGGTAATGTGGGTACCGCTCCCATTCAAAATATTGGTGCTTATGGTGTTGAATTGAAAGATACTTTTGTGTCTTGCACGGCGGTTTCATTAGAAAATTATGAGTTACGGTCATTTTCAAAGGCCGATTGTGATTTTGGATATAGGAACTCCATTTTCAAACAAGAATTAAAAGGGAAATATGTTATTACCAGTGTAACATTTAAACTTTCTAAAAAGCACCATAAGCGAAACGTTAATTATGGTAGTATTGCAGCACAACTTGAGATTATGCAGGTTACAAATCCTAACATTCAAGACATTTCAGAAGCTGTAATACAAATTCGTCAAAGCAAATTGCCAGATCCCAAAGAGATTGGAAACAGTGGTAGTTTTTTTAAGAACCCAATAATTAGCAAGGCAGATTATAATACATTAACACAAAGTTTTCAAAATATTCCAAGTTATACAATCTCTAATAACGAGATAAAGATCCCGGCCGGCTGGCTTATTGAAAAAGCCGGATTTAAAGGGAAACGCTTTGGAGACTATGGTGTGCATAAAAATCAAGCCCTAGTACTTGTTAATTATGGAAACGCCAAAGGGTCCGACATTTTGAAGCTATCGAAATTAATTCAGAAAACGGTAAAGAGGTTATTCAATATTTCAATAGAAGCTGAAGTAAATATCCTATAATTTAAAAGAAATCTCTAACTTTGGAGTTATGACCTACGTAATCTGTATTTAGTTAAAACCAAATTCATCTTGATTTCAGCAATAGAAAAAGAAATAGTTAATTTACTGGAAAATGGCGATAAAAAAGCCATTACCTTACTTTATAAAAACTACGCAGATGCACTGTATGGGGTAATTAAAAAGGTGATTACTGACGATGAAGTAGCTCAAGATGTACTTCAGGAAACTTTTATAAAGATTTGGAGGTATGCTAAAAAATATGATTCCAGCAAGGCCAAATTGTTCACATGGTTATACAGAATTGCCTATAACACTTCCATTGATAAAGTGAGATCTTTAAAGAACAAAACCGGTAAAGAAGTCCAAATAGAGACTTCTACCGTATATAAGATAACATCCAATGGATTAAACGAGGATGTTTTAGATATAAAAAAGCATCTAAGTCGTTTAGATGAAAAATATCAAATCGTCATTAATGCGCTCTTTTTTGAGGGTATGACACAACAAGAAGCAAGCGATGAATTAGAGATTCCGCTTGGAACTATAAAATCAAGATTAAAAATTGGATTAAGAGAACTGAAAAAAGTCTATAATCCTTAAAAATAATGTCATGAATGAGAAAATATCTACTTTTTTAAATTCTGACCTATTAGAAAAATATCTTTTAGGTGAAACTACTTCTGCCGAAACGGAAATGGTCGAAACTTACATTTCTAGATACCCCGAAGTACAGAATGCATACAACACATTGCAATTCAACTTAGAAATTGTTGCAAAAAGCAATGCTGTTGAAGCTCCAAAAGGCGTCCTGGATAATATCTTGGATGAACTTGATGAAACACCTGTAATCAAAATGGATACTACGAAAAAATACAAATCGTGGTACAAATTTAGCGTTGCTGCTAGTGTTGCGGCTTTAATTTTTGCGGGAACATCATATATATTTTATTCTCAGAATCAAAAACTCTCTAACGAAAACCAGGTTGTTGTAGAGGAGATTTTCGATTTGCGAAGCGATATTGAGAACAACAATAAAATGTTGGATAATGTGATGAGACAACTCTTAAAACTTAATAACCCTGAAACACAGAAATATATTATCTCAGGAAATGAAAGAGCCAAAGACCTCAAAACTGTTGCCTATATTAACTCAAAAGAAAAGACATCTATGATCGATGTTGTTTCTTTACCTCAATTACCTGAAGAACAGTGCTATCAAATTTGGGCTGATTTGCAAGGTAAAATGGTAAGTTTGGGTATTTTAAATGAAGCTGACAGGAAATTAATAAACATCCCTTATGCCGAAAATGCTTTAGGCCTTAATATCACTATAGAGCCTAAAGGAGGTAATACTATTGCGTCTACAGAAAACACAGTAGCAGAAATAAGTTTGCAATAAATTAATTATATAAATCCCTCAATGAAAAGCCTCGTTTTAAATTTAAAACGAGGCTTTAATATTATATCTTCTTTAAACTCTATTCTTTATCAAATAAAGATTTATGGATAAATCCTGCCACCAATGCTCCTGCAATTGGGGCTACCCAGAACAACCAAAGCTGTACTGTAAATTCACCTCCTGCAAATAGCGCTTGACTTGTTGAACGCGCAGGATTAACAGAAGTATTTGTAATAGGAATACTAATTAAATGAATTAAGGTTAAACCTAATCCAATAGCAATTGGAGCAAAACCTTTTGGAGCTCTAACATTCGTACTTCCTAAAATTATTAAAAGGAAAAACAAGGTTAATAAAAACTCGGCTACCAGTGCCGCTGTCATAGAATACCCTCCCGGCGATAATTCCCCATAGCCATTGGCCGCAAAACCACCAATATCTACAAAATCCGATTTATTGGTTACTATTAAATATAAAGCTCCGGCCGCAACAATAGCGCCAATTAATTGCGCTATGATATAACCTATCAAATCTTTAGCTTCAAACTTTCCTCCTGCCCACAAACCAAGTGATACAGCCGGATTGAAATGCCCTCCCGAAATATGCCCAACAGCATAAGCCATAGTTAAAACGGTAAGTCCAAAAGCCAATGCTACACCTGCAAAGCCAATACCCAGTTCCGGAAAACCAGCGGCAAACACGGCACTGCCACATCCGCCAAAAACGAGCCAAAATGTTCCAAAAAATTCAGCAAATAATTTTTTCATAATTCTTTTAGTTAAATGGTTAGATTGTTAATTTACAAATAATTATATAACATAAGACACAAATATCTAATTCCGTCACACGACTAAGTCTTAAAACCACTCATTAATTTATAGGTAAAAGCATTATCTTTGCATAAAATTTTTCTTATGAAATAACCCCATACTATATAAATTTAGCTTTGGGTATAACCGGAGATTCATTCGTAAACTCCTTTTAAGAATAATTCAATGAGAGATGTAAAAATCCTCTAACAAACAAATAAAACAAATGAAACTTCTTTTAATAACCGTTATTTTATTGGGCTTAGGAATTGCCGGAATTGCTATAAAAATTTGGGCTAAAAAGGACGGTAAATTTGCTGGCACCTGCGCCAGTCAAAATCCCATATTGAACAAAGATGGTGAAGCCTGCGGTTTTTGTGGTAAAACTCCCGATCAATTTAGCGAATGTAACGAACCTCAACACTCCTAAACGTTTATGATGTTTCTTGATATATTATTCTACACATTTATCGCTGTAGTTTTTATTCAAGTTATATTTTATATATTATTTTTTGGACGATTTGCCTTTTCTAAAGAACCTAAAAAACACCGGAAGAATATTGCCATCTCTGTTATTATCTGTGCAAAAAATGAAGCTGAAAACTTAACCTCGTTTTTGCCTTCTGTAATAACCCAGAACTATCCCGATTTTGAAATCATACTCATTAATGATGCCTCTTATGACCATACACTGAAGGTCATGGAGGAATTTGCGAGCAATCACGATAATATAAAGATCGTAAATGTAGAAAACAACGAAGCTTTTTGGGGAAATAAAAAGTACGCATTAACCCTTGGCATAAAAGCCTCAAAAAATGATTTTTTATTATTTACTGATGCCGACTGTAAGCCGGTTTCAAAGTATTGGATTAAACAAATGAGCGCTCATTTCAGTAATGAAAAAACGATTGTATTGGGTTACGGAGCCTATACTAAAACGAAAAACTCACTACTTAATAAGCTTATCCGCTTTGAGACTTTAATTACAGCAATATATTATTTCTCTTTTGCGAAAATGGGAATGCCCTACATGGGGGTTGGTAGAAATTTAGCGTATAGAAAAGACGCATTTTTTAACGCCAAAGGCTTTGTTAACCATATGAACATTTTATCGGGTGATGATGATTTATTTGTAAACCAGGTCGCTACGCATAAAAACACAGCCATTTGCATTTCAAAAAACAGTTTTACGGCATCAATCCCGGAAACCTCTTTTAACAGTTGGTTTCAGCAAAAAAGACGTCATGTTTCAACGGCAAATTATTATAAGCTTAAGCATAAACTTCTGCTAGGTCTAATTTATATATCTAACTTCTTTTTTTGGGTTACAGGTCTAGCCCTAATCATCTTTCAATTTAATTGGCAAATCGTAATATCTTTATTTATATTACGTCTTATCGTACAATACATTGTGATTGGGTCTTCTTCAAAAAAACTTAAGGAAAACGATCTTTTAACAACACTTCCTTTTTTAGATTTTTTTTTAATGATTATACAATTAACTATATTTATAAATAATCTCATAGCGAAACCAAATTATTGGAAATAAAAGAAGCCATCCAGCGAGCGAAAGAAAATGACCAAAAAGCATTTAATTACCTATTAGATCAGTTTTGGGATGTTGTTTATGGATTTCAACTAAAACGTATTGAAAACGAAAATGACGCCGAAGATATTACCATACAAACTTTTTCAAAAGCTTTTGACAAAATAGGCACATATGATACGCGTTATAAATTCAAAACCTGGCTAATTACCATTTCAAAAAATATTCATATCGATTTATTGCGAAAAGAGAAAAATTCAATTGGTCAAATCGTATCCAACGACGATGACACGGTTTATCAGGTTTTAGATGAGTCACCTTCCCCAGAGGATAAACTAATAACCGAACAGCATTTAGCAAAATTACTTCGGGATATTAAAAAGTTAAAACCGCATTATCAAGAAGTCATTAATTTGCGATATTTTCAGGAATTATCTTATAAAGAAATATCTCAAGAGCTGGATGAGTCTATAAATAATGTTAAAGTCAAGTTATTGCGCGCTAAAAAATTACTGGCAGAAATTATTCAGGAAAAATAATGGTTACTAAACTAAAAAACCTTGGTCCGGGATTACTTTTTGCGGGAGCAGCCATAGGCGTATCGCATTTAGTGCAATCTACTCGAGCCGGTGCCGATTTTGGAATGGGCTTAATTTGGGCACTTCTATTGGTAAATTTATTCAAATACCCTTTCTTCCAATTTGGTCCGCGATATGCATCAGCCACGGGGGAAAGTTTACTCGATGGATACAAAAAATTAGGCAAAAACGCTTTAGTGATTTATTACATTTTAAGTTTTGCAACCATGTTTACCATTCAAACTGCTGTAACTATTGTAACTGCCGGTTTAGCATCAACGCTTTTTGGTAATTTTGTTAGTATTGAAGTTTGGACTGTTATCATTCTTTTAATCTGCCTTGCATTATTAATATTTGGTAAATACAAACTATTGGACCGGTTGATAAAAATCATCATCATAACATTAAGTATAAGCACTCTGGCAGCAGTAATTATAGCCTTTACCAATAATCCGGATCCCATTTCTTTCACCCAAATATTACCGGATAACAGCATAGAAATTGCTTTTTTAATTGCCTTTATGGGGTGGATGCCTGCTCCGTTGGACATTTCCGTATGGCATTCTCTTTGGGCTATTGAAAAGAAAAAAGAAACAAAACAATTTTCTCCAAAATCGGCTTTATTCGATTTTAATGTTGGCTATATAAGTACTATAGTATTGGGTATTGGTTTTTTATTATTGGGGGCTTTAGTCATGTTTAATAGCGGAGAAACATTTAGTAACTCTGCGAGTATGTTTTCCGAGCAATTAATAAACATGTATACTTTTAGCCTGGGTAACTGGGCTTATGTCATTATAGGTATTGCGGCATTTACAACCATGTTTAGCACAACGCTTACCACCTTAGATGCCTCTCCTAGAGCGATGGCAAGAACTACTGAATTACTTTTTAAAAATACAACAAAATTCGGCTACCCGTTTTGGATTGGACTCTTAGCCCTTGGCACTATCCTCATCTTTATTTTTTTAGCTTCCGAAATGGGGCTTTTAATAAAAATAGCAACGATTCTATCCTTTATTACGGCACCTTTTTATGCCATATTAAATTACGTTTTAATAACGAGTAAGCACACTCCAAAGGCATGGAGACCTTCTAAAAAAATACATGTTTTAAGTTGGTTAGGCATTACCTTTCTAATAGGTTTCAGTATTTGGTATCTAACGACTTTGTAACCCACTTTTAATAGAATACTTTGTATCTTTGTACCTTTATTACGTGATAAAATAAACCTCTCTTAAAATATAAATTATGATGGAGGTGATTGTGATGAGAATTTCATGTCGCCCGTAAAGCAATTAAGTATTACAAATGAATACAGAAACTGTTTCTAATATATTACCAGAAAGGCAAGCGAAACCGAAATGGCTTCGCGTAAAGCTACCAACAGGTAAAAAATATACCGAACTAAGAAGTTTGGTTGACAAATACAAATTGAACACCATTTGTACTTCAGGAAGTTGTCCAAATATGGGAGAATGCTGGGGAGAAGGCACAGCAACTTTCATGATTTTAGGAAACATCTGCACACGTTCTTGTGGCTTTTGCGGCGTAAAAACTGGAAGACCGGAAACTGTCGATTGGGATGAACCGGAAAAAGTTGCACGTTCTATTAAATTAATGAAAATAAAGCATGCCGTTTTAACCAGTGTCGATAGAGACGATTTAAAAGACATGGGGAGCATTATGTGGGCTGAAACCGTAAAAGCGGTGCGCAGAATGAATCCTGAAACGACCCTTGAAACGTTAATTCCAGACTTTCAAGGCATTGAACAACATATCGATAGAATTATAGATGTGGCTCCGGAAGTTGTATCGCACAACATAGAAACGGTAAGACGACTTACTCGTGAAGTTCGTATTCAAGCCAAATATGATAGAAGTTTAGGCGTTTTAAAATACTTAAAGCAACAGGGGCAGCGTAGAACAAAATCGGGAATCATGCTGGGACTAGGTGAAACCCGAGAAGAGGTTATCACCACGCTCCATGATTTAAAAGACAATGATGTCGATGTTGTTACCATCGGTCAATATCTTCAACCTAGTAAAAAGCACTTACCGGTTAGACATTTTGTTACACCGGATCAATTTAAAGAATACGAAGATATCGGGTTAGAATTAGGGTTTAGACATGTTGAAAGCAGTGCTCTGGTGCGTTCATCATATAAAGCTCAAAAGCATATTAACTAAATATGATTACTGTCGCCATAAATGGTTTTGGTAGAATAGGACGGCGGGTTTTTAGGCTTTTGCAAGACTATAAAAACATTCAAGTGGTTGCGATAAATGATTTGGCCGATGCTAAAACCTTAAGCCACCTACTTAAATACGATAGTATTCATGGTGTTTTTGGTGGAGATATTTCACATTCCGATGAAAGCATTATTGTTAACAATAAAAAGATCCCGCTACTAAACAATAACCATCCAAAGACTATCAATTGGCTACCTTTCAATGTCGATTTTGTAATTGAAGCCTCCGGAAAATTTAAAACTACGCATGAGTTGCAACACCATATTAAAAATGGAGCAAAGCGCGTTATTTTAAGCGTTCCTCCGGTTGAAGACGGTATTAAAACCATCGTTCTAGGGGTCAATGACCAATACATAGAAGGTTCCGAAACTATCATTTCCAATGCATCATGTACCACCAATAATGCCGCACCAATGATAGATATCATCAATCAACTATGCGGTATTAATCAGGCCTATATTACTACGGTTCATTCATATACTACGGATCAAAGTTTACACGACCAACCTCACCCCGACTTACGTAGAGCAAGAGCCGCAGGACAATCCATAGTCCCGACCACTACAGGCGCAGCTAAAGCATTGACCAAAATATTCCCTGAGCTTTCGGATGTCATTGGAGGTTGCGGAATTAGAGTCCCTGTTGTAAATGGCTCATTAACAGACATTACATTCAATGTAAAAAAGACGGTTTCTATTGAAGACGTTAATTTAGCCTTTAAAGAAGCCTCTGAAAATCAATATAATGGTATTTTGGAGTATACCGAAGACCCTATAGTTTCTATAGATATCGTTGGAAACACACATTCATGCATATTTGATTCACAAATGACATCGGTTATAGGAAATATGGTGAAAATTATTGGTTGGTACGACAATGAAACAGGCTATTCCAGTAGAATAATTGATTTATTATGTAATTTATCGGATAAAAAGTGTATTTTATCGATAAAATAATTATATTTGCGTGTAATCATGAAATAAAATGTCCCGATTTAAAAGCTACATATGTATTTTAATTGTACTGTTTTGTTCCAGTATATCATCTCAGAATAAAATTGAGAACGACCCCGAGTTGAATCAAAACGAAATCAACTATCGTATTGAACAATCTCAATCCGAATTAGAAAAATACAATTATTACGAAGCCCAAAAAAACCTTAACGAAGCTTTAGGTCTAGCTGAAAAAATTGGCAACAAAAAAAGTACGGCCATTGTTTATACCAAAATCGGACAAATACAGCTCCTTAATGAGGAAGCAGAACAAGCCATAATCTCATTAAATAAAGCCATTGAAATTCAAAACGAAATAAATGATAATGCCAACCTTGGCTATTCTTATAAAATTAAGGGTGAAGTCTATCAATTTGACAAAGATTATTATCAGGCACTGGAGTACTTTACGTCGGCAAAAAATTTGTTTCAGCAAGAAGGTTTGGATAATAAGCTCGCGGAAACATTATTATGCGAAGGTAAAACCTTCATGAGCTTAAACAATTACAGGAAAGCAAGAGCACTCACCGAAGAGGCCATTGCTCTGGCAAAAAGAAACAACATATTAAAGATTCAAAGTCAAGGCTTAATTAACCATGGTAAAATATACCTGGCATTAAACAATATTGAAAGAGCCAATGATTTTGCTAATGAAGGGTTACAAATAGCTAAGGACAATAATTTTGTTAACATCCTTAATGAAGGCTATTTAATCCTTAGCGATATTAAACAGAGTGAGGGAGATTTCAAGGGCTCCTACGATTACTTAAAAGCTTATAATAAACTATCCGATTCGCTTAGAGAAATAAAACTTGCTTATTCTTTAAGAAATCAAGAATCACTAAGTGCATTAGAGAATGAAAGAGAGAAAACCAAAAAAGCAGAAAAAGACTTAGAAGAAGCAAAAAGTGATAACGATTTGGGTACACTAATCTCTATTTTAAGTGTGGCTCTAATAACCATACTTTCACTGTTAACATTGTCCCTTTATAAAAACAATAACATTAGGTTAAAGACCAATAATATGCTTCACAAAAAAAATGGAGAACTTATTATTGCTAAGGAGAAAGCTGAATTAGCATCGAAAACAAAAGCTAATTTTCTATCTACTGTGACTCACGAGTTACGTACACCCCTATATGCGGTAACAGGCCTGAGTAATATGCTATTAGATGAAAATCCTAAACCCGAACAAATACAACATCTAAAATCTCTGAAGTTTTCCGGTGATTACCTATTAACCTTTATTAACGATATTCTTCAAATAAATAAAATTGAGGCCAATAAAGTTAATTTAGAACCCGAATCATTTAACTTAAAAAAGAAAATCAATAATATTGTTTTAGCCTTAAACAATTCTGCACTGGACAATAATATTAAAATCCATTTTGAATACGATAAAGATTTACCGGAGAATTTTATTGCCGATCAATTAAAAATCTCTCAAATCCTTATCAACTTAATTGGTAATTCTATAAAGTTTACAAAAGACGGAGACATCTGGATTAGAGTGTATAAGATCGATGAAAAAGGCAATAATTACACACTGCGTTTTGAAGTTGAAGACAACGGTATTGGAATAAGCCAGGAAAAGCAAGATAATATGTTTGAAAGCTTTTCTCAAGGCTCCATACAGATCAATCGAAAATATGGTGGAACCGGTTTAGGGCTTTCTATCGTAAAAGGATTAATAGAAATTTTAAAAGGCGATATTTACTTAAAAAGTGAATTAGGAAAAGGGTCGACGTTCTTCTTCGAAATTCCTTTGGAGTACACTTCTGTAGAAGAGGCTAAAGAAAAGAAAGCGACCTACTTTAAAGAAGTCAATGAGTTAGACCTGACTAATGTAAAAATATTGGTAGTTGAAGATAACAAAATCAATCAAATGATTACCAAAAAGATTCTTACTAAAATGAAGCTTAAATGTGATATCGTAGATAATGGTGAAGAAGCCGTTGACATGATTAAAACAAATAATTACAATATCATATTGATGGATATTCATATGCCTGGTATTAGCGGTATTGAAGCCACTAAAATTGTGAGAACATTCGATAAAGAATTAACAATTTTTGCTTTAACGGCGGTAACCATTGAGGATAAAATGCATGAATTTGAAGAAGCTGGTTTTACAGATATTATACCAAAACCATTTAAGCAGGAAGAATTCGAGAAAAAACTCTTCAATGCATTATCTATAAATAAAGATACATCTGCTTCAGCTTAGGACTTTACGAACTTTGTAATCACACCATGTAATGCTTCCGTATCGGTTATTGATATCGAAATAGGAATATAATACAGTTTATCTTTTAACGATTCATATTGCTTCAGCCTCATAAAATCTTTTTCTGTAGTCACAATACATGTTTTTTTATCTAAATCGAGAATGTCTTGCTGTGTAAATTCATAATGATCTTTAAAGTTTAAATGCTCGAATTTTAAATGCTTTTCACTAAAAAAATCAACCAAAGGTTTTGGGTTAGCAATGCCTGTTACTAAAGTAAAATCTAATAGATCATCAATTTTTTTTGTTCCATACTCAGAAACCAGAGCATTAGCATATGCAATAGAACTAAAGAACACATGCTGATGATCCTTAGGACTAATACTCCTAATAATATTCTTTTTTTCACTGGCTTTAATAGTATCGGGACACTTAGTAATGATAATAATATGCGCGCGCTTTGCTCCGCTTTCAGGCTCCCTTAAATTACCCGTTGGCAAAACAAAGTCCTTAGTGTAAATGTTATCGTATGTGGTTAATAATATATTTAATCCGGCTTTAACTTTTCTATGCTGAAAAGCATCATCTAATAAAACAATTTCCGGAGCAGCGTCCAATGCTCTCAAATTTTGAATACCACGCGTCCTGTTCTCATCAACGGCAACATAAATTTCATTTTTATACGCATTATAAAACTGGTAAGGTTCATCTCCTATGGATTTTGCCGTGGCACTTTCATCGGCAAGTAAAAATCCTTTGGTATGCCTTCCATACCCCCTGCTTAAAGTAGCTATTTTATAATTATCTTTAAGCAAATCTATTAAGTACGCGATCATGGGTGTTTTTCCCGTACCTCCAACACTTAAATTTCCAACACATATTACCGGAAAATCATAAGATATAGACGTCTTTATCCCTGCATCATACAGCATATTTCGCAAACTGGTTATCGCATAATATATGGGGACGATCGGAAAAAGTATTTTTCTAATAAGATTCACACAGCGAAATTAATTATTTTATATTTGATGGTAAATATAGTACAATATGATTGTTCAAGACGTTATAGACCATTTAGAAGTGTTAGCACCCACAGCCTATGCTGAAGATTTCGACAATGTTGGTCTCTTAGTTGGAAATAAAAACACCCGGATAAAAGGTATCCTGATTACTTTAGACACTTTAGAAGCTGTAGTTGATGAGGCGATTAAAGAAAACTGCAATCTTATTGTGAGCTTTCATCCGATTATCTTTAAAGGTTTAAAAAAAATAACAGGGAAAACCTATGTTGAGCGTGTGGTACTAAAAGCCATTAAACATGATATTGCTATTTACGCCATCCATACGGCCTTAGACAATGCATTGCAAGGTGTAAATGACATGATCTGCAATCAGTTGGAATTGACAAACAAACACATTCTAATCCCACAGGACGCCACTATAAAAAAACTTATAACCTTTGTTCCGAAGCAGGATGCCGAACAATTAAGAGACGCTTTATTCGCTGCCGGCGCAGGGAGCATTGGAAACTACGACCATTGCAGTTTTAATAGTGAGGGTTATGGCACATACAGAGGGAATAAAGATTCGAGCCCTACAAAAGGCAAAAAAGGGATTTTACATACCGAAGAAGAAACGCAAATCTCGGTAACTTTTCCAAAACATTTAGAGTCTAAAATACTGCAAGTCCTTTTTAAAACCCATAGTTACGAAGAAGTGGCTTACGAGGTTCTAACTTTGGAAAACAGAAACCAAAACATTGGCATGGGGATGGTTGGGGACCTAAAAACTCCAATGGACGCTCAAAGCTTTTTAGCCGACCTAAAAACTAAAATGAATACTGAATGCATCAGGCATTCAACCCTACCTGATAAACCAATTCAAAAAGTTGCCGTACTTGGAGGTTCAGGAAGTTTCGCTATTCAAGCAGCTAAAGCCTCTGGAGCTGACGCATTTATAACGGCAGATTTAAAATATCACGACTTTTTTTCAGCAGAAAATAAGATACTTTTAGCAGATATTGGACATTATGAAAGTGAACAGTTCACAAAAAACCTTTTAGTGGCCTATCTTACAAAAAAAATTACTAATTTTGCAATCATTTTATCAAAGACAAATACAAATCCTGTTAAGTATTTTTAAGTATGGCTAAAAAGAAAGAAGTAACTGTAGAAGAGCGCTTAAGAGCTCTATACGATTTACAACTCATCGATTCTCGTATAGATGAAATAAGAAATGTTCGTGGAGAACTTCCTTTAGAGGTTCGTGATTTGGAGGACGAAGTTGCCGGATTGAATATTAGATTAGAAAAACTGGTGTCGAATTTAGAAGTAATCGATAACGATATTACCAGCAAGAAAAACCTTATTGAAGAAGCAAAAGCTTTAATAAAAAAGTATAGTGAACAACAAAAGAATGTTAGAAATAACAGAGAATTTAACTCACTTACTAAAGAAGTTGAGTTTCAAGAATTAGAAATTGAATTAGCCGAAAAGCATATTAAGGAATTTAAAGTTCAAATTGAGCAAAAGAAAGAAGTGATCGCTCAAACTAAAGAACGTTTAAAAGAACGTGATAACCACCTTAAGCATAAAAAAGGTGAGCTTGATGCCATATTAGCCGAAACGGAAAAAGAAGAGCAAGCATTAATCTCAAAATCTGAAGATTACAAGCAATCTATTGAAGAGCGTTTAGTAGCTGCTTACAACAGGATTCGCAAAAATGTTAAGAATGGTTTGGCAGTTGTGCCAATCGAAAGAGGAGCCTCCGGAGGATCTTTCTTTACCATTCCACCACAAGTACAGGTTGAAATTGCATCGCGTAAAAAAGTGATTACCGACGAGCATAGTGGTCGTATTTTAGTTGATGCTGCCTTAGCCGAAGAACAAAAGTCGAAAATGGAAAAGCTGTTTGCAAAACTGTAAACCTTTTTAAAACATATATTTAAGAGCCTTCTAAACAGAAGGCTTTTTTATTTTTAAGGATTTCATTTTTTATTCGTCTATTATATCAATAAATTTATACCAATGAAAAATATACTCCCCATTTTAGTAATTGCATTGCTAGTAAGCTGTCAAAACACAGCCCAAGTCAACAAAAGACAACAAGAGGTTATTGATGCAGATCCCGTTGAAGTACCTCTAGAAAATGGAAAAGCAAAAGCCTATTTCGCCAGCGGATGTTTTTGGTGTGTTGAAGCAATTTACGAAAGTGTAAAAGGTGTAGACGAATCGATCTCCGGATATTCTGGCGGGTATACCCAAAAACCAACTTATGAAGCTAGCAATACAGGAAGAACGGGGCATGCAGAAGCCGTTGAAATCATTTATGATCCCAGTGTTGTAAGTTTTGCAACTTTAGTTGATGTTTATTTTGCCTCACAAAACGTAACTCAGGTAAACGGACAAGGTCCGGATAATGGATCGCAATACCGTTCAATTATCTTCTATCAAAATGAAGAACAAAAACAAATCATCTTAAAAAAGAAAGCGGCTTTAGCGCAAAAACTAAATGCGAAAATTGCGGCGGAAGTCTATCCCTTTCAAAAATTTTGGGTGGCCGAAGATTATCATCAAAACTATGAAAGGTTGCATCCTAATAATGGATATATTAGGAATATATCTATTCCCAGGTTAAATAGATTCAAAGCTAAGTTTCCCAAGGAATTGCTTAAGAGTCATCATTAAATTTTAAGACTTTATGGTTCCATAGTTTAATTACTTCTAAATTCCTGCTTTAATAGCGGTGCATTTGAATCGTAATTGAAACGCAACCAAATTCGAATTTCAGTATCTTATAATAAAAGAACATTATGAGAACATTGATATTAGTTCTGATCTTTACCGTACTGATTTATTCTTGTGCTGAAGATGATAGTGGGGTGCTAGACCTTAATGGAAACTATACAGGAGTTTTTACGGTAGAATATTCTGATGGTACTAAACATTCTAACACTGTTACGGTAAACTTCTCTGAAAACAATTACAGTAGCAGTGGAAATGGAAACGCCAATGACTTTTATCCGGCTGGTGGAAGCGGTAGCTATGAAATTAAAAATTCTAAAATTTTATTTTCAGACATCAATATTTGGTTGGCCCATTTCGATTGGAATCTTATTCTGAATGGAGAATATGATTATACCATAAATAAAAACAAACTAATCATTTCCGCCACTAAAAACAATATCGGTTTTTATGAATATGAATTAGAAAAAAAATAATCGTTATCAAATGTTTTGCGAAGCCAATAAACAAAAATTCTTATAAGAGCATTCGTGACCACTTTAAAGCATCTCAAAAACAACCTATTTCTTTAAAGAAACAAGCACAATCAATATATCGAAATTACAATTTAACCGCTTTCAAAGTAAATATCAAGGGATAAAGCATGTCCTTAGTAACATACATACCAGCATCCGTTTTAATCAAATTGGGTAACACATCATAAGGACTTTCATCATATTCTTTTAAATAGTCTATGCGTAAACCTGCTTCCGTTAAAGCGGAAACAACCTCTCCCAAACCATGGTTCCAACCATATTCTTTGCTTATCATCTTAGAATTTAAGTCCGCATAGGTGCCTTCATATTCTTCATAAATAACATCCTTTTGCATATAACCATATTTCATAATCGGCTTAGCTTCTAAATAATCAAACATCCAAACGATGGGGTGAAATTCAGCCATAAAAAATGTTCCGCCTTTATGCAGTCGTTCTGCGATCATTTTACCCCAGGGTTTCAAATCCGGCAACCAACCAATCACACCATAACTTGTAAAAACAATATCGAAGGTCTCTGTAACATATTTAGAAGTATCTAAAACATTGCAACACACAAACTCGGCATCCAGATTTAGTTCGGCATTTAATTGCTTGGCAAGCTTTATCCCTTCATCACTTAAATCCACACCGGTACATCGAGCCCCTAACCTGCTCCAACTTAAAGTATCCTGACCAAAATGGCACTGCAAATGTAATAAGGACTTTCCGCTAACATCATCTAAGGCGTCCAATTCATAACACATTAAAGACGATTTTCCTTCTTTAAAAGCTTCCAGATCGTACATAGCACTTTTGGCATGCATCCTTACTTTTTCGTTCCAGGTCGCTTTATTCGTTTTAAAATAATGTGATCTATCTTTCATATATCTAAAATTTCAAAGTATTACAACCGTTAAACTCTACTCATTTTCATATATTCACAACAAAATAAATAACCATGCAAAACATTAGATTTTCGGCCATCCTGCTTATCTGCATTTTGATATTAAGCTGTAATGCTGATAAAAATAAAAAAACTGACGAGAATATGACCGAAGTAACAGAGAAGGTTTTAAGGCACGTGGTGCTTTTTAAGTTTAAAGACGATGCACCGGCAGAAAAGATCATGGAAATAGAAAAGGCCTTTTCCGCCTTACCCTCAAAGATCTCACAAATTAAGGACTACGAATGGGGTATTAACAACAGCCCGGAAGGCTTAAACAAAGGGCTTACCCATTGTTTTTTAGTAACCTTTAAAAGCGAAGAAGATCGTGCGGTATATTTACCACACCCCGATCATAAAGCCTTTGTTGAAATCCTGAAACCTCACTTAGAAGACGCTGTGGTTGTTGATTATTGGACAACATCCTCACCATAAAATTATAAATAGTAAAAAAAAATGCTAAAAATGAAAAAATCAATTCTTATTCTACTTATTGCTGGTCTTTGTTTCTCGTGCCAACAAGAAAAAAAAAGCGCACCAACAGCTGAACCACTTTCCGTGGCACAAAAAATAGCCAATGCTCACGGCTTCGAACATTGGAACAAAGTTTCAGAGCTCCAATTCACCTTTGGCAAAAACAGAAGCTGGATCTGGAAACCAAAATCGAATGATGTCACATTAATGACCAGTAAGGATACCATAAGTTACAACAGAGCATCCATAGACAGCCTATCGCAAAAAGCAGATCGTGCCTTTATAAATGATAAGTTTTGGTTACTGATTCCATTTCAATTGATTTGGGATGAAGGCATTACTATTTCAGAACCTATAAAGACCAAAGCGCCGGTCAGTAAAACAGAAATGAACAAGATCACCCTGACCTATTCCAATGAAGGCGGCTACACGCCTGGAGATGCTTACGATCTGTTTTATGGAACGGACTATATCATTAAAGAATGGGCCTTTAGAAAAGGAAACAATCCAGAGGCCGGGCTTGTTAATACCTTTGAAAACTATCAGGATTTTAACGGCTTAAAGCTCGCCTTAGATCATAAAAAAGGGGACGCAGACTGGAGTTTACCTTTGTCGAATGTAAAAGTAACTTTAGATTAAACTTTGGCACGAACTTTGAATTATAATAACCAAAGTACTTATTTTAATTCTGATGTAATTAAAACATCTTTTTTACGACTTAAATACGTATATAAAGTATAACACGTTTTTTCCGCATTTTGCGCCTATATAAATGAAAAGCGCTTCAATCAATGGTTGAAGCGCTTTTCCATTTCAGTGAAACTCTATGTTTAGGAGGCTCGCTTTAGAGAACATCGGAATCTTATCAATATATAACTATAGTACAAATTAATTGTAGTTATAACCAGATTATCCCACAAAGGAAGCCGTCACATGAGCACCATCACAATAAGGCTTATTGTTTGATGAACCGCATCGACAAAAAGCTGTGGTTTTATTTTTGGTTTCAGAAGTACCATCCTTATGAGTTACTTTAAGCGTTCCGTAAACCAATAAAGGGCCATTTTCTAAAACCTCAACTTTAGCATCTAAAGTCTCTGCGGATTGATCGTCTTCGGCATTCATATAATACCTCAACGCACCGGACGGACATTGTTTCACCTGGTTTATAATCCTTTCTGTACTGGCCGCGTCAATTTTAACCCAGGGTCGATCTCTGGGTTTAAAAACTTCTGGTAGCCCCTTCGCACAGATCGCAGAATGGATACACTTTTCTGCTTCCCAAACCACGGTAGTTTCACCGTTTGAATATTCTTTAATTTTAGCCATAACTGTGTACTTTTTTTTTAAAGATACAAAAAAGACGAGTGTCTTAAAAGCTATGACCGTTTAGTCCATTTGACTGATCAATTAACTATAATCCCGAACACGCTTCTCTATCTTCTGAGCCCCTTTTCTAATAATGGCCAAATAAGATTGGATGTTTTCAAATTTAAACCGGCTTGATGGTCCTGAAACACTAATGGCAGCAACAATTTTTTTGTTTTTATTAAATACGGGAATGGCGATACAAATAAGCCCCAGCTCCAGCTCTTCCATATCTAATGCATATCCCTTTTCTCTGATCGATCCCAGTTCTTCCAATAAGGCACCGGAACCTGTTATGGTATTTAAAGTACAGGCCTCAAGTTTAACCTGTTTTAGATATTCTGAAATTTGTTCTTCAGAAGAAAACGCTAAAAGCACTTTTCCAATAGCAGTACAATAGGCCTTTTGATAGGATCCGATTTGTGTGCTTACTTTTAACCCTAAAGGGCTTTCCGCCTTGTTTAAATACAACACCCTGTTATTACTTAGCACTCCAAAATGAACCGTTTCTGTAATATCTTTAGCGATAAGCTCTAAAGGCTCACGAGCATAATGCCTTAAGGATTTATGCACCGATACCGAATTACCAAGTTCAAACAACTTGAGCCCCAAAATATACTTGTCATCATCATTCTTTTGAATAATATCTAAAGACTCCAAGGTACTTAGCAGGCGGTAGGTCGTTGTTTTATTGTACCCCGCTTTTTTGGCTAACTCTCGAACGCCCCATTCCTGTTTATCATTTAAATACACATCCAAAAGCTTAAACGCCTTAATGACAGATAAGTTTAAATCTTTATTTTTTCTACTCATAAAACATACCTATTAACATCTTTTAATATCAAGCCCTAAAAAATGCTTTCATGTTTCAAAAATAAATATTATTTTTGAAACAACGTTTCGTATTATGAAACGATTTGTTTATTTTTTATAAAACCTACTGTTTTATCGAACAGCATTATTGAGTATACATGTATAAGGCTACCCGGGATTACGCGAAACAACAAGACAAACTGGACGAACTTTCCACGTATCGTAAGCAGTTTCATATTCCTAAAGACAAACACGGAAATGAACTTATTTACCTCACCGGAAATTCCCTCGGGTTACAACCGAAATCCACGAAATCTTACATCGATCAGGAACTTGAAGACTGGGCTAATTTAGGAGTTGAAGGACACACAGAAGCTAAAAACCCTTGGTTAGCTTATCATGAATTCTTAACCGAAAGCATGGCTAAAGTTGTGGGCGCGAAACCCATTGAAGTCATCGTGATGAATACGTTAACGGCAAATCTTCACTTCATGATGGTATCGTTTTATAAGCCTACCAAAACACGATATAAAATACTCATAGAAAGTGATGCATTCCCCTCAGATAAATATGCGGTAGAGTCGCAATTACGTCATCATGGCTTTGATGACAAAGACGGGTTAATTCTATGGAAACCTCGAGATGGCGAAGAATTATTAAGAGATAAAGACTTAGAAACCATTTTAAAAGAACACGGAGATAACATCGCTCTTATCATGATTGGCGGTGTTAATTATTATACGGGCCAGTATTTCGATCTGAAAAAAATAACAGATCTTGGACATCAACATGGTTGTACGGTTGGCTTCGATTGTGCCCATGGCGCCGGCAATGTGGAGCTCAATTTACATGACTCCGGGGCAGATTTCGCAGTATGGTGTACTTACAAATATTTAAACTCCGGACCGGGAAGTTTAGCTGGTTGTTTTGTTCATGAACGCCATGCTCATAATAAAAACCTAAATCGTTTTACGGGATGGTGGAGTCATAATAAACAAACCCGTTTTAACATGAGGCATGAGTTTGACGTACTTCCCGGAGCCGAAGGCTGGCAATTGAGCAATCCTCCTATTCTATCTATGGCAGCCATTAAAGCATCATTAGATATGTTTCATGACGTCGGCATAAAAAAGCTCACTAAGAAATCTAAAGCACTCACGGGCTATTTTGAATTTCTTTTAAAAGAACTTGGAGAGGGTATGATTAAAATAATTACACCCGAACATCCGGAAGAACGAGGATGTCAGCTTTCCATTCAAGTTTTAAATGCTGATAAGACATTACATCATAAATTAACTGAAGCCGGTATAATTAGCGATTGGCGCGAACCTGATGTGATTCGTTGCGCACCGGTACCTTTATATAATTCGTTTCAAGATGTTTATAATATGGTTGAAAAATTGAAATCAATTTTAAATGACTAGCCTCAATACCATAAATGCTATTTTACAAAATGAACAAAGTTTATTATTCATCAGCAAAAAATCTGAAATGGGCTTTTGGGATTATCAGATTTTCGGGTTATTGAGTTTAATTTTTAATAAGAAAAGAGACTATCTTCTAATTACTAAAAAAAGATTGGTCTATATTATAAACGATGAGATTATTAAAAATATAGAATATAACGATTTTTCAAAAATTCAATTTAACCATTTTAGTGACAGAGTAAGTTTTATTGATACGCTTAACAATAATCGCTATTTAAACTTAAAAGGTTTAAGGTTATCATATGAAGAAATTCAAAAAATCAAAAGTGTTTTAAGCAAAAATGAAAAATAAACAAAACATACTCATTATAGGCGCCGGTCTTTGCGGCTCGCTACTAGCATTACGCTTAGGGCAACGCGGGTATAATGTGACCGTTTACGAAATGCGTCCGGATCTTCGCAAAGTAGATATTAGTGCCGGTCGTTCCATAAACCTCGCATTTTCAAATAGGGGGAATAAGGCTATGAAACTTGTAGGCATTGAAGATAAAGTAAAGCCCCTTTGCATTCCTATGAGCGGACGTATGATTCACGATAAACATGGTCATACCACCCTATCCAATTATAGTGGTCGTAAACATGAGTACATCAATTCCATTTCTCGCGGAGGATTTAATGGCTTACTGTTAACCGAAGCCGAAGGACACAAAAATGTATCGATCCATTTTAATAAAAAATGCAAGTCGGTCGATTTCGAAAAAACAACAGCTCTTTTTCAAGACTATGAAACCAAAGATGAATTTATCGAAGACGCGGATGTCATCATTGCTACAGATGGTGCCGGCTCGGCAATGCGGAAAAGTTATTATTTAGGAAAAAAATTCTTGTTTAGCTTTTCACAGGATTATTTGACACATGGGTACAAAGAACTAAGCATTCTCCCCAAAGAAAATGGTGATTATAAAGCTTACAAAAATGCCTTACACATTTGGCCTCGGGGTGATTTTATGCTTATAGCACTGCCAAATTTAGATGGTAGCTTTACCGTAACGCTATTTTTAAGTTATAATGAGGGCGCGTATAACTTCAATAATTTAACGAACGAAGGTGTCGTTCTGGAATTTTTTCAGGAAGAATTTCCTGATGCTTTGGCTTTAATGCCTAATTTAGTAGCAGACTTTTTTGAAAACCCAACGGCACCACTAGGTACTGTAAAATGTTCTCCCTGGCATTATAAAGGAAATACATTATTAATGGGAGATGCTGCACATGCCATAGTTCCGTTTTACGGACAAGGGATGAACGCCTCATTTGAAGATGTTGTGGAATTCGATAAAGTTTTAGACCAAAACTTCGAAAGCTGGGAGGCTACTTTTTCAGCTTATGAAAAAGCGCGTAAAAAAGACACAGATGCTATAGCAGATCTAGCCATTGATAATTTTCACGAAATGAAAAGTCATGTTGCGAACCCCATGTTCCAGGAAAAACGTAAATTAGAGATGCTTTTGGAGCGACAATTCCCTGATGAATACATTTCGAAATATTCATTGGTCACCTTTAATGAAGATATTGGATACCTGGAAGCGATGTTAAAAGGCAGAGCACAAGACAAGGCCATTTTAAACTTATTATCAGATGGTGATATTTCGATAACTTCAGACATTGCAGATAATGAACTAAAAAACATATTAATTAAGGTGAATCAAGAAACCGAAGCTATTCTGGAAGACGACAGAATTGCCGGATTGACATAAGTTTGTTGTTAGCAAAAAATCATACTATAATAGGATAAAACTAAAATAATAATGCCCCAATCAATTCAAAGAATTGAAGATTTAAATGCAAAAATAGTGAGCAAAGGAACGGTATGGAAAAAACAGTAACACCAAGAGGATCTTACCCACACACAAAACGTGTAGGTGATTTTATTTTTGTTTCGGGCACGAGTTCACGTCGTCCGGATAACACCATTGCCGGTGTTGATATAATTGACAACATGGGAACCAAACGTCTAAATATTGAGGTACAAACCCGGGAAGTCATATTAAACATAGAAAAGAATTTAGTGAAAGAAGGTGCAACCCTGAAAGACGTTGTCGATGTGACTTCCTTTTTGGTAAGCATGAATGATTTTGCCGGTTATAATAAAGCTTATGCCGAATTCTTTGATGCTAAAACAGGACCAACGCGAACCACAGTAGCGGTTCATCAATTACCTCATCCTGATTTGGTTGTGGAAATTAAGGTCATGGCTTATAAAAAGTTGTAATGATAATTAAGAACTACATAAACGGTCAATATTTACCCCCTTCAGACGACAAATGGATCGACAACTTCAATCCGTCAAACGGTGAAGTCTATGGGCAAATTCCAAACTCATCCATAGACGATGTAGAAAACGCCTATATAGCGGCCAAATCTGCTTTCCCTATCTGGTCGCAGACGACTCTGGAGGAGCGCAGTAGAATTTTAATTAGGATTTCAGAATTACTAGAAACAAATTTACAAGGTTTTGCAGAAGCCGAAAGTAAAGACAATGGCAAACCTGTTAGTTTAGCTAAAGCTGTGGATATTCCAAGAGCGGCAAGTAATTTTCGCTTTTTCGGAAATGCTATTACACAATTTGCCAGCGAGAGCCATGAAAGTGCCGGGCAACAGGCTATAAATTACACTTTAAGACAACCTATTGGCGTTGTTGGTTGTATTTCTCCCTGGAACCTCCCACTCTATCTTTTTACCTGGAAAATTGCCCCTGCCATTGCCGCTGGAAACTGTGTCGTGGCAAAACCCAGTGAAATTACACCAATGACGGCTTATTTATTAGGAGACGTTTGCAATGAAGCAGGCTTACCTAAAGGTGTCTTAAATATTGTTCATGGTTTAGGCACTACGGCAGGACAAGCCATTATCGAACACCCGGACATTAAAGCCATTTCTTTTACCGGTGGAACAGCAACCGGCTCACATATTGCTAAAGTAGCCGTGCCCATGTTTAAAAAATTATCATTGGAACTCGGTGGTAAAAACCCTAATATCATTTTTGCTGATTGCGATTATCAAGATATGTTAGACACGACAGTGCGTTCGTCGTTTGCCAATCAAGGCCAGATTTGCCTGTGTGGAAGTAGGATTTTTGTGGAAGCATCTATTTACGAAAAATTTAAAATGGATTTTGTTGAAAAAGTAAAACAGCTTAATGTTGGACACCCTTCAGATGAAACTACGCATATTGGGGCTTTAGTATCCAAATCCCATTTAGAAAAAGTAAGCCGCTATATTGATATTGCAAAGGAAGAAAGTGGCACCATTTTATGCGGAGGCCATCAGGTCATTGTTAAAGGTTATGAAAACGGATACTACCATGAACCCACTATTATTGAAGTTAAAACTGATGATTGCCGGGTAAACCAAGAAGAGATATTTGGCCCCGTAGTCACCATAATGCCATTTGATACGGAAGATGAAGTCCTTCAAATGGCAAACAAAGTAAAATATGGTTTATCCGCAACCCTATGGACTAACAATTTGAAACGCACAATGCGACTAAGTCATCAAATTCATGCCGGAATTGTATGGATAAACACCTGGATGATGCGAGATTTAAGAACACCTTTTGGCGGCGTAAAGGACTCCGGTGTTGGACGTGAAGGTGGTTTTGAAGCTTTGCGCTTTTTTACCGAAGCTAAGAATGTATGTATTAAATATTGACTACTGGTTGTCATGCTAAATTCATTTCAGTAGGTCAGTAATTAGAAATTAGAATGGTTACATTAGAAAAAGACATATTTTTTTCATCTAAAACAAGCGATATGGATTTAGACCTCATCTATGATGTTATTAAAAACTCATATTGGGGAGAATCCAGAACTTTCGAAGAACAAAAAAAAGCTTCAGAGAATACCATTAATTTTGGGTTATTTCATCATAAAAATCAAATAGCGTATGCTCGTGTTATGACCGACAAAGTGTTTTTCGCTTACCTTTTAGATGTTTTTGTCGTCGAGGACTTTCGGGGAAAAGGGTATTCAAAATTATTAATTGATAAGATTTTAAACTTTCCCGAATTAAAAGCTATCGACAAGTGGATGCTCGCCACAAAAGATGCGCATACACTATACGAGAAATTCGGATTCACAGAAATTAAAAGTCCCGAAAAGCTCATGGAAAAATTAAGCCAACGTGCTAAAATTATATACGAATAATATGAATTTAAACTTAAATAATAAAAACGCCTTAGTTTGCGGAAGTACACAGGGCATCGGAAAAGCCACAGCTTTGGCTCTTGCAGCCGAAGGTGTAAACATTACTTTGGTCGCCAGAAATGAAAACAAATTAAAAGAGGTACTGTCTGAATTACCGGAACACAGAAACCACAATTACATCGTTGCCGATTTTTCTGATCCGCGAGACCTTCAAGAAAAAGTATTAAAGCATATCGACAAAAAAAACGGGTTTCATATTCTTGTAAATAATACCGGAGGTCCAAGAAGTGGTGCTATTTTAACCGCTACTTTGGAAGAATTTGAAAACACATTTGTACAACATCTGAAATGCAACCATGTTTTAGCACAAGCTACCATCCCTTTTATGAAGGCGCAGGGTTTTGGAAGGATAATCAATGTCATTTCCACTTCGGTTAAAGAACCCATTCCCGGACTTGGGGTAAGCAACACCATTAGAGGTGCCGTTGGTAACTGGAGCAAAACACTGTCCATTGAAGTTGGTGCGTTTGGCATTACCGTAAACAATGTGTTACCCGGTTTTACAGATACCGAACGGTTAAATGAGATCATACAAATTAAAGCTAAAGGAGCCGATACCTCTATTGAAGAGATGACAGAAATCATGAAAAGCTATACACCTGCAAAACGTTTTGCCAAACCTGAAGAGACTGCCAATGTCATAACGTTTTTAGCGAGTGAAGCCGCAAGTTATGTCAACGGAATTAACGTTCCTGTTGATGGCGGACGCACGAAAAGTTTGTAACTTTATAAAACCATAAGTAAAGCAATAACATTTCAAAATATACAATGATGAGTAAACTTGTTTCCCCTCTAAATTTTAAAACCTGGATTGACGAAAACAGACATTTATTAAAGCCACCCGTTGGGAATAAATGTGTTTGGAAGGACGGTGATTTTATTGTCATGGTTGTTGGTGGACCCAATAACAGAAAAGATTATCATTATAACGAAACACCGGAATTTTTCTATCAGGTAGAAGGTGATATGGTCTTAAAAATTATAGATCAAGGTACTCCTAAAGATGTTCATATTAAAGAAGGTGATATCTATTTGTTACCACCAAAAGTGCCGCACTCTCCACAGCGCGTTGCAAATACCGTTGGGCTGGTTATTGAGTACCCACGCTCTAAAAAAATGAAAGATGCCTTAGAGTGGTATTGCGAAAACTGCAACAACTTATTATATCGGAAAAAATTCAAGCTTGATAACATAGAAACCGATATGCCTAAAATTTTCGATAAGTACTATAGCAGTGATAAAAAATGCACCTGTGATTCTTGCGGTGCAAAAATGGAAGCACCTTAAATGCATGAGTCTAATGATTGAAACTGCTAAAAAAAGTTTTTATAAACAGGGTTTTATGAATACCCTAAGAGCCAAACTAGTTTCAATAGAAAAAGGTGAGGTCCTTATTACCTGTGAGCTAAATGACACATTAACACAGCAACATGGCTTTTTCCATGCCGGGGTTATAACAAGTATTAGCGATGTTGCCTGTGGATATGCAGCATTAAGTACTATGCCCAAAGACTCTGACGTACTCACAGTAGAATTCAAAACCAACTTTATAAGACCTGCAAAGTCGAGTAAAATAAAAGCCATAGGCAAGGTCATTAAATCCGGAAGAACACTTACTTTTTGTGAAGGTGTGGTTTCAGATTATAATGATGAAACCATTTTTGCAACCATGCAAGCCACAATGATTTGTCTTAAACAAAATTGATATTAATGAAACGAAAACTTCGTATTAACGGTCATTCACATTTACTTCCATACCCTGAAGAAATCCCTCAATTCATGAAGGAAAAAGAAATTTTTTGGGTAGACGACGAACGCAAACACATGCTTCAAAAAGGGTGGAAAAGACCGGTTACACATTCAAGTTTTTTTCTAGATGAAAAGCTTGAATGGATGGAAAAAAACAAACTGGATCATGCGGTTGTTTTAAATCTATCTCAATTATACGGCAATGGTTTGCGTTTAGAAGAAATGAAAAAAGCCTTACGATTTCAAAATGATTTTAATGCTAAAGTACAGCATGACCATCCTGAAAAATTCACCTGTGGCTTTGTAGTTCACCCCGGTTTCATTCATGGTGCCCTATGGGAAATTGAGCGTTGTGTGGAGCAATTAGACATGAAGGTTTTATGTCTCCCAACCCATTTTATGGATTCCATTGGACAATGGCGTTCTGTATTTGATAAAGAAAATGATGCCATTTTTGAAATGGCTGATAAATACAAATTAGCCATTGAAATTCACCCATATGATGGCGATAAAATGATAAATTTGGAAAATACTGCCTGGCGTTTTCATCTGATCTGGATGTTGGCACAATGTGGTGATGCCTATCATTTTTATACCTTAAACGGTATGCAGGAACGTTTCCCAAATATTCGAACCTGTTTTGCTCATGGTGGGCAATTAGCGCAAATGAATTTAGGACGACGTATTCAAGGGTTTGATGGCAGGCCTGACCTGTTTAAAGGCAAGCATCACCCCAGAAAAGCCGTAGGACACCCTAATATTTACTTTGACACCCTGGTTCATGACACCGATTCCTTAAAACTTATGATAGATCGTCAAGGCAGTAATCAGGTTATTATGGGCTTAGACGACCCTTATCCGCTTGGTGAAATGGAAAGTGATGCACAATCCTCATACCCTGGAAAATTACTGGATTTAGCTATTGATAGAGGTATTATTAACGAAAACCAGTACGATGACATTTGGGAAGACAATGTACTACGTTGGGTGTTTGGTGATGATGAAACGGCTAAACAAACCTTAGTGAATAGGATATTAAATTAGTTGAAATCCATCCAAGTTTTAATTTGAGACATATAGGTTCTACCTGAAGTAATACGTGTCTTTTGTCTGTTTTTTAACGTAATGACATACCGACTATTGAAATACTTTTGAACCTCATCAACATACTTCGTATTGATTATAACTGCTCTATGTACCCTTAAGAATTCATCCGGTAATTTGAGCTCTAATTGAGAAAGTGACTGACCTGTTAAATAGTGCTCTGTATTTGCAAATACGGAGACATACTTTTCATTGGCTTCTAAAAAAATGACATCTTCAAGTTTTACAAAAATTATCCTTTCCCCTTTTTTAATAGTTAATGAGGTCATTTTTTTTGCGTCTTTCACCCTCGCCATTTCCTTTATGGTTTCTATAATCTCATTGGAGTTATAACTTCCTTTAAACAAGTTTAGTTTTTCGACGGTCCTTTCTATACGTTCCGGTCTTACGGGCTTTACTAAATAATCAATACTATTGGTTTCAAAAGCTTTTAGCGAATAGTGATCGTAAGCCGTGCAAAACACTACAAAAGGAATAGTATGCAATTGCTCAAGCAACTCAAACCCTGTTAATCCCGGCATTTCAACATCCAGAAAAATCAAATCAGGTTTAAGCTCATTTATTTTTTCTTTGGCCTCGGTACCATTCTTAGCACTGCCAATAACTTGAACACTTTCAGGAAAACCCTTCAATAATTCAATTAAACGTTCGCGAGCCAAAGGCTCATCATCGATTATTATGGTTCTATACGGTTGGTTCATTCAAATATTAATTTTCTATGGAAATCTTAATGTGTTTTACAGGCTCATTGTCCCAACTGAGTATTGCTTTTTCATTATAGGTTAGCCTTAATAAATCATATACGGTCTGTAAACCATGACCACTAACTAGCCCTTCAGGAAAATGAGGGCCATTATCCTCAACTACAATGTCTAGGCCTGATTTTGTTTTCACAATTTTTAAAGCGATGATCCCTGTATTTTCAATTTTAGAAATCCCGTGTTTTACTGCATTTTCAACCATGGGCTGTATTATAAACATAGGGATTTTCATCGACTTCAGTCCTTCATCAACACGAATAGAAAACTTTAAACGGTCTCCAAAACGAATTTGTTCAATTTCTAAATAGCTTCGAACCATATCTACTTCATCAGCTATAGTACTCACTTTTTGACCTTTTTTATTAATGGAATACCTAAACAAATCAGATAATGACAAAGCCATGCGTTCTGTTTTATCAGCATTGCTATGGGCTAAACTAGCGATAGAATTTAAAGCATTATATAAGAAATGCGGATTGATTTGAGATTGCAAGAGTTTAACCTCTGCTTGTGCGTTTATTTCTTTTAAACGGCTTAATTCTACGTCTTTTTCTTTGACTAATGATTCTGAGAAATGATTCAAATAGATTAAAAGACCTCTTCCTATAGAAAAAGCAAAGACCACTAATATTAAAGGATTTAACTTAAACCATGGCGCACGATTATTTTCCAATAAAAAAACAAAAATCACAGGTGTAAAACAAATTAAAAATGTAAAGCTTGCTTTAAATAATATTTCTAAACCAACGTTCATATTTTTCTTAATGAAGAACTTATCAAAAAGCATTAAAAACAAGGCCATGATTGATGCTACAATTATTAAAATTACATGAATACTTATATATTGGCGCCAATGTTCAGATTCATAAGGTTTAGTCATATAAGTAAGTATTTTAAAAACATACAAAATGCTAATCATAAAAAACAAAACAGGAACAAAATAGCTGTAATAAAGATGTTTATATTCTTTTCTATAAAAAAGGCTAAAACCTAAAACAAAAAGAATTATACCTAACATAATACTAGTCCAAATAGCTAAAACCTTTGTTTTCTCTCTATTTATATAATTACTTGCGTAATTCCAAGGGTATGTTTTGTACATATAGTCTTTAAATTCCTTCTTTAAGTTTGGCGAGTACAATTTTTGTAATAAAAACTTATCCAATTCACTAAATTGACTTCCCACTCTAATACTTTCTTTGTTATTCAATATCGAGTTTCTAGAATTGATTATTTTATCATTTTTGTTTTGAAAAAATTGAGCACATGCTATTGTCCAAATAAAATCTCTTTGAATTTCTTTTTTTCTTTGTTTCAAAGTTGACTTACCATTAAAAACATAATGTAAATCAGGCTGAACAAATCCAGATATTTTCTTTGCGGAGTAAAATGTCCATTCCTTATTATAAATTTTAAAACTATTTGGAATTTCATTAAAATGAAATAAATTATCAACTTCATTATTTTCTTCAAAATATAGTTTAATTGTCACTTTTTTTAAATCAGATAGCTTATAACGATTAATATTCCTTTCCTTACTTTGAAGGCTATCATCAAATACTAAATCTGCATAATTCTTAAAGTAATCAATCTCTTTATTTGGAAGTAAAACTCTTAATTCTTCTAGAATAGAATTTACTACAAGACTGTCTTTTGCTGTGGCATTATAGAGCTTATATAAAATAGGTCCATTATACTTATACACCTTTTCATTATAACCGTTAAAAACACGTTCTTTAACATATTCCCAATTTTCATCTTTAGGTAGATCAGGATAATTATCATTATAATAGCCATAATCCTTATAGGTGTCATCAATAATTATAATTGGAATACACAGAACGATCAATGCTAATAGAATAATCTTCTTCATAACTGTAAATTTAACTTATTTATACCTCAAAGAAAGTTCTAAAGTTTGATTACGAAAACTAATTTCTGACGAACTGCATATTGAGGTTGTGAATTGCAACTTGCCAGATTTATTAAAATCGCTAACTAAAAAATTAATACTTTTGATATTCATTTAGCTAAGATGTCTCTTCAAACATTTCTGAAATGAAATATATCTTCGTTGAGGATACCTTTTCAAAATATGCAGAGAGACTCGACCAAACAGAACATGCATTTTATACCAGAAGACATAGACGACTACGTTGTAAATCATTCAGAAAATGAACCGGAATTATTGCAACAACTCAATAGGGAAACCTATCAAAAAATATTGCAACCTCGGATGCTAAGTGGTCATTACCAAGGTCGTGTTCTAAGCATGATTTCTAAATTGGTAACACCGCTCAATATTTTAGAGATTGGCACATATACAGGCTATTCGGCCTTATGTCTTGCGGAAGGCATGCAAAACAATGGAGCATTGCATACGATAGACATTAATGAAGAGCTCATGGATTTTCAACGCAAGTATTTTGATAAGTCCGGATATGGTGAACGCATAATTCAACACCTGGGTAGCGCTTTAGACATCATTCCGAAAATAGACAAAACCTTTGATCTCATTTTTATTGATGCCGATAAAGAAAACTATACCAATTACTTCAATATCATTATTGACAAACTTAATTCCGGGGGTATTATTTTATCGGACAATGTTCTTTGGAGCGGAAAGATATTGGATACTACATTTAAAAAAGAGGACACGTCTACGCCTGCTCTAATTGAATATAACCGTTTATTGAAACATGACGAAAGGGTTGAAACCGTTATATTACCGATTAGAGACGGCTTGACTATTAGTCGGAAGGTGTAATAATTAATCAAAAAACAGATCCCCTTCTTCAAGGGAATGCTAAAACTCGTAAATCAGAATTTACGTTTTACTGAACCTGTAAAGTCATCAAGATCCTCTTTAACCTCGTCGAGTTCTTTCTTTACATCGGACACGATGCTGGTATCGACACCACTTTTTTCTGCACTTTTAGTGATCTCATGCTTGATGTCATTCGTAGCATCCTTAAGTGTGCGCATACCTTTCCCTAAACCACGGGCGATTTCGGGTAACTTATCGGCGCCAAAAACCATTATCACTATAAATAGTATAAAAGCTATTTCTCCACCGCTAATAAATAAAAATATGGCTTGTTGTATCACAGCACAAATATAGTAAGTTGTTTTAATACATTAAAGAAATATTATCGCCTTTATTATGAAGAAAGTTGTAACTCATAAAAAAAGCCGACTTTAAAAGTCGGCTTTTATATTTTTATAGTCGCATTATCCTTTCACCTTTTGTTTAAATTGGTCAAACTCACTTTGTTTAACCTCTTTAGGCCAAGCGTTATTTGATGTATCAACATCTGCGGTTTCCAAATCAGGGTCGACCACAATATTAACAATCTCTTTATCTGAAGCGATGGCTTTACTCACTTCTTTATCATTAAACCTCCAAATTTGCGCTGGATATGTTTCTCTCTTTTTGGTACCATCAGCATAAGTAAACTCAACGATAATGGGCATAACCAAACCTCCTGGCTTCTCAAAAGTAATATTATAGAAATACTTAGGTGCCTTAATATTTTTACGTTCTTCAGGACTGAAATTATCCATCACATATTCCTTAAGTGGTTTTGTATCTTCTATAACCTTATTGGATCTCATTTCTTCCTTATAGTCTTCACTACCTTCTTCAACCATATATACCAACGGCGGTAAATCTTTCAAACTTGCGCCTCTTTCTTTGGCCATGTCTTTAATAAACTGGTTTGGCTCCGAGGTTACATAGTACTTTTTCACTTCTTTAAGCCCTATATCAACCCAATCCGTAGTATAGAACCAACCTCTCCAATACCAATCCAAATCAAATGCTGAAGCGTCTTCCATGGTTCTGAAAAAATCTTCCGGTGTCGGGTGTTTAAACATCCAACGTTGTGCGTACTCTCTAAATGCATAGTCGAATAATTCGCGCCCCATGACAGTTTCTCTTAATATATTTAGTGCCGTTGCCGGTTTGCCATAGGCATTATTTCCAAACTGATAGGTATTCAATCCTTTGGTCATTATAGGTGCAATATAATCTTGATTTCCTCCCATATAAGGCACAATCATACGTGCAGGACCTCGATCTGAGGGAAAGTGTTTATCGTTTGGCGATAATGCCTCAGGGTATTTTTCACCAAAATCCTGTTCTGCAACATACTGCACAAAGGTATTTAAACCTTCATCCATCCAAGTCCATTGACGCTCATCACTATTCACGATCATTGGAAAGAAGTTATGTCCTACTTCGTGAATAATAACCCCCATCATCCCATATTTTGTACGATCACTATACGTACCATCTTCTTTTGGACGACCAAAATTCCAACAAATCATTGGGTATTCCATACCTTGTTGTTTAGCATGCACAGAAATTGCTTTATGGTAAGGGTAATCGAATGTCATTCTGGAATACGATTCTAATGTGCTGGCAACAGCCTTTGTAGACCATTCCTCCCAAAGCGGGTTACCTTCTTTCGGGTATAGCGATACTGCCATGACATCCTTTCCACCGATTTTAACGGCCATCATATCCCAAATAAATTTTCTTGAGGTCGCAAATCCAAAATCACGAACATTTTTGGCGTGTAGTTTCCAGGTTTTTGTTTTGTCTGAAAATCCTTTTTCTGCAGCCTCAGCTTCTTCTTGAGTTACGATAAGAACCGGTTCGTTATAGGATTTTTTAGCTTTCTCATAGCGCTGCATCATCGTTTTAGAGAAAACCTCTTTTCTATTGGTAAGCTTCCCTGTTCCATCTAAAATATGATCTGCAGGAACCGTAATATTTACTTCAAAATCTCCAAATGGCAGCGCAAATTCATCACGCCCCCAGAATTGGGAATTTTGCCATCCTTCTACATCATTGTATACTGCCATTCTTGGATAAAACTGAGCTATTACATAGGCATTATTTCCATCTTTTTCAAAATGTTCATATCCGGAACGACCATCTACTACAAGATGATTATTTATATTATACCACCACTTAATCGAGAACGAGAATTTTTCACCTGTTTTTAAAGGTTTAGGTAACTCAATACGCATCATCGTTCGATTGATCATATGTGGTAACGGTTTACCATTTGTGTCTTTCACTTCAAGGATATTAAACCCACCATCAAAAGGTTCTTTGGTATATTCATTAATAAACTGTCCGGGTCGCATCACCGGAGCAACACCACTACCTTCAATTAACGGCGATTTAGAGTCCTTAGCTCTTTTGTTTTGTTCCAATTGCACCCAAAGATATTTTAATACATCGGGAGAATTATTCGTATAGGTTATCGTTTCAAAACCTGATAATTTTGTATTCTTATCGTCTAAAACAATATCCATCTTGTAGTCTGCCTGCTGCTGGTAATAGGCGACTCCCGGAGCACCAGATGCCGCTCTATACATATTAGGCGTTGCAAACTCATCATACAATTGTTTAAACTTATTATTGTTTAGATGCCCCGTTTTAGGTTCAGATTTTTCCTGTTCCTGAGCAAAAACACTTGCTGAAACAAATGCTATGGAAAGTAGGTAATAGGTGATTTTTTTCATTTTACTTCTTTGTGATTTATAATAATGGATATGCTAATTAAAGTGTTAACCTTTTACTTTATTTTTAAATTGGTCAAACTCACTATCTTTTACTTCTCTTGGCCATGAATTGTTGGACGTATCGACATCTGCAGTTTCTAAATCCGGATCGATCACAAAACCTGTTATCGCTTTGTCGGATCTAAAAACTTTTTTCACTTCGGCGTCGTTATATCTCCAAATCTGTGCCGGGTATTTTTTTCTTTCTTTTGTCCCATCTTCATAGGTAAGTTCCAGTATAATAGGCATTACCAAACCTCCTGGTTTTTCGAAGGTGACTTCGTAAATATAATTGGGAGCTTGTTTAAGCCGTGCTTTTTCTTCTTCAGGCAAACCTTCTAAATAATTATTCAAAAAGTTAAAATCTGATGCTTTCTTAGCGTCTTTAGCCTCGGTACCTTGTTCCATTTCCGCGAAATAAACCAGTTTATCTTTATAATCATCAAGATTCATGTTATTTTTTTCTGCCAGTGTTTTAGCCTTTTCGGTGGGCTTATCTGTTAGGTAGTAAGATTTAACATCTTTAACTCCAATATCGGTATAATCGGTCGTGTAGAACCATCCTCTCCAAAACCAATCTAAGTCCATTGCCGAAGCATCTTCCATAGTTCTAAAAAAGTCTGCCGGGGTTGGATGCTTAAACATCCATCGTTTAGAGTAGGTTCTAAATGCATAATCAAACAGTTCTGGTCCCATAATAGTTTGCCTTAATAAGTATAGGGCAGCAGCCGGTTTTGTATAGGCATTAGGACCAAACTGGTATACGTAATCGCCTTGAGACATTATAGGTGAAATAAAGTCCTGATCACCTCCCATATAATGAACAATATCTTTAGGTAGATTTCCTGTAAAAAAATCGGGGTCGTAATCCAGCTCGGCCAAAGTTTCAACAAAGGAGTTTAACCCTTCGTCCATCCAGGTCCATTGTCGCTCATCGCTATTAACAATCATGGGGAAAAAGTTATGCCCAACTTCATGAGTGATTACCCCAATCATTCCTCTTTTAAGTCTTGCAGAATAGGTCCCATCAGGGTTTGGTCTACCATAGTTAAAACAAATCATAGGGTATTCCATACCCATTTGGGCGTGAACGGAAACCGCTTTGTTATAGGGATAATCAAAAGTGAGTTTAGAGTATTCTTCTAAGGTATTGGCCACAACTCTGGTAGAGTGCTCCTCCCATAGCGGGTTCCCTTCTTTAGAGTAAAGCGAAATAGCCATAACCGATCTTCCGTTTATATCTACAGCCATAGCATCCCAAATAAATTTACGTGAGGTTGCAAAAGCAAAATCTCTCACCCTATTGGCTTTAAAATGCCATGTTTTCGTTTTTTTACTTCTTTTAGTTTCAGCTTTTTCAGCTTCTTCCTGAGTTACAATAAAAACAGGGTCTTTAAACGATTTCCTAGCAGTTTCAAAACGCTTACGCTGTTCTTTGGTCAACACTTCTTTTGCGTTTTGTAAAACCCCTGTTGCTTCCAATTTATGATCGGCAGGTACCGTTAACTTCACATCATAATCTCCAAACTCCAATGCAAATTCGCTACGCCCCCAAAATTGCATATTCTGCCAACCCTCAACATTATCATAAACACAAAGTCTTGGAAAAAACTGCGCTATAACATAAGTGCTATTTCCATCTTTCGGAAAATATTCATATCCTGAACGTCCGCCTTCAACAATATGGTTGTTTACATTATACCACCATTTAATTTGAAATTTAAAAGTTTCCCCCGGCGCTAATGGTCTTTCAAGATTAATTCGCATCATGGTTTGATTAATCATATGTGATAAATCTGAGCCATCTTCATTTTGTACTGATTCTATATTAAACCCGCCGTCGAACCTCTTTTTTAAATTAGACTTTGTAAAGGTCACAGGACCATTAAAGGCGTCATTAAAACTTTCGGAATTGATATCCGGAGTTTTGGAGTCGGCGGCTCGCATATTTTGATCTAATTGTAACCACAAATACTCTAAATGATCTTTAGAATTATTATGATAAGTTATGGCCTCATGTCCATGAATTTGATTCTTAGATTCATCCAAACGGATGTCCATAACATAATCCACTTTTTGTTGCGTATACTGATATCCAGGTGCGCCTGAAGCTGTCCTTGACTCATTTGGGGTTGCCAAAAGGTCCTTCATTTGTCTAAACTTATTTTGATCTGTATGCCCTCCTGCTCTTTGTTTTTCGGTACTCTGTGCCAATACATTGACGGATATAAATACCGCAGTGAGTAAAAAATAAATGCTTTTTTTCATTTTACTTTTTGAATTTTGTTTAAAAAGTTGCTCCTTTTACCTATATATTTTACAAAATATTTAGAAAAAGCGTTCGAAAATACTAAATTCTAAAGTTTTTTAACTTTATTTTAGTTAAAATTTAACACAGCTTTATCATTCTGAGAGATTAATATAAAGCTCTTTTGTTTGGAGTTGATTTTAGTTTTTACAATGTTCTGTTGGTCATCGAATAAATCAAACAGCACTTTGTTTTTAATTTCTATAGACTCAATGCTACCAATGCCTAAAATTTCAAGATAACACTTCATAATATCTACATCGTATTCTTTACCTATAAAATTAAGTTCGGTGGGTTTACCGTTAATCTTTATTTCAAGTTTTTCGGTTAAATATTTTTCGATATATAAATCAGTCGTCTTCAATTCATCTTCGCCTGCCAGAGTTATATTTTCGTCATACCGTTCTCTAAGTAAATTCTCGAAATCATCAATAAAAATTCTCGATGTAATTTGTATAGCTTGGGCATCTTCAATGTAATTAACCTGAGTTACGCTTATGTAATATTTATGCATTGTTGTAAAAGCACAAAGTGGTAAAATAAACAATACGATGAGTAGCTTAACTGATTTCATGTCTCTATCTTAGCTTTCTTTTAAATCTGTTGCACACTTATAATAATTCTAATTTGAATTTAAATGTTTTGCAAAAGTATTATATATGTTTCAAAAAGTATTCCAAAGAAAAGTTAATCTTTATTTGAATAAAGATTGTTTTTATAAGCTACCAGTTTTTCTTTCAAAAACGTCAAGATTTCAATGTCGCCTTTTCCATGACAACGTTCTTCAAAATCAGGAGATTCTTCGCAGAAATAGAAAAAGTCCATTCTTAGTTTGTCTTCTAATTCATAATTACTAAAAAAATCCTCAGATAAATTGGACTTAATCTTTCGAATTAACTCGGTATTTGCCTCAAGCTTAACCCGTTCTTTCAGTTCTTTTGTTCTTCCCGATATACCATTCAAAATTGGGTTCAAAGGCACACCTCCACCTAAAAGACCCAATAACATTTCAGGTTTAAATACGCCTGCCTCATGGAGTCGTCGTTCGCTTTGTGTGGCTTTTTTGCCTTTGTATCCGGGAATTCCAACATCATAAAAGTTAATTGGGGGGTCCCCTTCTGTATTATTAATGTCTGAAAGTAAATCTCCTGATAGAATTTTACCAACGACAACTTCCTCCAATTCGTTGATCAGCTCATTCAATTCAACGGTAACCCTTCTGTCCAAAATCATATTTTCACTCACAAAAATATGTTTCGGTATGTGCTGAATAGATGAAAAAACTAAAGTATCATTTATTTTTGCATTAATTTTAAATTCCCCTTTACTATTGGTGGTTGTATATACCCGACCTGTCTTGTTCATAACATGTATGTTTTCAACATTCGATTTACTTTGAACCTTACCTTGAATTTCAACAGATTGTGAGTTTGCGGCCTGCCCTAATAGCAAAAGCAATAAAATAGATATATAATTAATCCTTAGCATAACGACTAATCATAAATAACGCGCTTTTAGCAAACAAGAATTCCAAACGTTCAACCTCTTTCTCCTTGCTTAATAAATCTTGATCCATCCCGGCTTCCTCTATAAACCTAATAAAATCTGAAACTTTTTCTAATGGAATTGAAAAGGTTTTACTGATAAAATTGTGGGTATAAACGTCATCTAATTTGGTCGATTCTTGAAACCTTAGAGTCTCACCCGAATTATCCTTCTTTTTTTTAGACTTAACTAGCAGTTTAAAAACAGGGTTCAAAATTTGAACAAAATCTATTCCATTATACAGTCTGCCTTTATTTATTATTTTATTCAACTCGTAGTTTCCGACTTGCTCATCCCTTGCTATTCTATCATGAGTCTCATAATTTCTCAAATCTCCATAGCTTAAATTTATCGTCGGGCGCTTTTCAGTATGGTCGATATCCAATAAGATATTCCCAGAAAGTCCGGCAGAAATTACAATGGCTTCTAGTTTATAAAGTTGTTCTGTTAAATATACTTTTAATATTTTCAGTTTAATAATTTCGTCTGTAATCTTAATTGAAACCGGTTCGAATTGTAACGCAGAAATCTCAACGACATCGTTCAAGGCTATCGCTATTGAGAATTCGCCTTTTTCATTACTAATAGTTCCTATCTTTGATGATGAATTGAATATTGTGATCCCTTCGACATCGCTCTCATCAGTCAGTATATATCCTTTTACTTCAATCCTTGCAATCGTTTGACTGAACATTGTTCCAAAGGACAATCCAAAAAAGATATAAAAAACGAAAAATCTCAAAACGATCGGCTATTTTTAGAATATAAAGAACGGAGTTCAAATCTTAAATAAAATAAAAAAAGCTTTAAACTTTAGTTAAAGTTGGCACTTATTTGTCGTCCAAAAATTTAAGGCTTTTTGTATAAATCGTTTCTAGAAAATCCATTTCATTACCATAATTAAGAAGGTTAAAATCAAAATCATCGGCTTCAACGTATCGAATAAACTCCTCAACCCGGTGTTTCGGAATATCAAAATTATTAACTAAAAATTCAGATCCGAAATAATATTTTATAGATTCTACAGGAACTTTTGACGCTCCTTTCACATTATCATTATTAATTTTAGACCTAAACAAAGGAAGTAATAATTGATCCACAACATTAACTACATTAAGACCATGCACCATTGGAAAGTGTCTACTATTTACAGCTAAATTTTCTACCTTAATTTTATTATCGTTTCTAAATTCATACTCCTCCCTATTCTTTATCCCAAAATACAATACATCCAATTTTGGTTTAAAACGTTTTTTTTCGCCTATATCGGTATTCAAATTACCTGTTAAACCTCCTGAAAAAACCACAACCTCTTCAAGTTTATTAATTTCTTCAATTAAAAAAACTCTTATCGATTTTGAAGAAATTATATCCTCGTTAATTTCAAATCTGATATTTTTATATTGTAAAGCGCTTACTTCAATTAAATCGTTCAATCCAACTTGCAAATCAAACTCTCCTTTCATGTTTGTGATTGTTCCTGAATTTGAAGATATATTAAAGACGGTAATACCACCAATATCACTACTTTCAACAACAATCTGTCCCCTAACTGTGACACGCTTAACATCTTGTGAAAACATGGTTAAACTCATTAAAACGGATACGAATAGGATTATTTTTTTCATTTGTTTTTTTTATTAAAAATAATCTTTTAAATCAATTAGATATGATGCGCTTCAGTTTTTTTTTTTGAAAATTATATTTAGTTAGCTTTACCATTTAATTTCTCAAATAATGAAAAACATAATTATTGCGAGTACCTCGACATTGCATGGTAGTGGTTATTTAGAATATATTTTAGACGATTTATTGATTTTTTTTAAAGATGCAAATGAGATTCTATTTATTCCTTATGCAAGACCCGGAGGCATATCTTATGATGATTATACTAAAACGGTCGAAATCGCCTTTTCCAAAATAAATAAAAAAGTAAGAGGACTGCATACGTTTGAAAATCCCACGACTGCCATAAAAAATGCTGAGGCTATTTTCACGGGTGGCGGTAATACTTTTGTTTTAGTCAATCAATTGTATAAAAATAACTTAATTGATATTTTAAGAGAAACGGTTAACCATGGTACACCCTATTTAGGCACCAGTGCTGGAAGTAATATTTGCGGCCTCAGCATAAAAACATCTAATGATATGCCCATTATTTATCCTCCAAGTTTTAACGCTTTAGGGTTGGTTCCTTTTAATATTAACCCTCATTATTTGGACCCAGATTTAAACAGTACACATATGGGGGAAACAAGAGAAACTAGAATAAAAGAATTCCATAACTTTAACAGCCCTCCTGTAATCGGTTTAAGAGAAGGAAGTTGGCTATCTGTGAAGAACAATTCTATAATTTTAAAAGGTAACTTAACAGCACGTATTTTTGAATACAACAAAACGCCGTACGAAGTTGAACCGGAGACGGAGCTCAATATTCTAAACTAAAAAAAGCCTCATATTTCTATGAAGCTCTTGGAGCGGGAGACCAGGTTCGAACTGGCGACATTCAGCTTGGAAGGCTGACGCTCTACCAACTGAGCTACTCCCGCATAACGTGTGCAAATATATAAAACCTGTTCACTAATTAGCAAGAAAAATCATAACTTTTTAAAAAAATGATAACCCAATATTTTAAAGCCTTCATTATAATAAAATTTGTGTGAAGCAGGGTTGCTTACATAAGTGTTTAATTCGACCGCTTCACACCCCTTTTGTTGTACATAATTATAAATCCACTCAAAAAATTGTTTACCCAAGCCTTTACCGCGATAATCATCATCTATATAAACATGATCCGGCTCCACGCTTTTGCCTGAATAATGTCTCGTACAAAACCATAAACCGGTAATACCAATTAGTTTTTTGTCATCAAAAATTCCGGCGCACTCATAATTTTGTGTAATCATTTCTGAAAATCGCTGTTTTAAAACGTCATCAGAAACACTATTATCGTTAAGTTTTTGAACTAAAGGGATAACAGAATTTATATGCTCTTTATCAATAATTTTAAATGTAAAAGACATGGCTTCTTTTTTATGTGAAGATAAATATTTTAAACTGAGATTGGAAAATAGAAATTATAAAAAACGAAGTGACTTCAAGATTAAAATGGTGTCTTAAATATTGCTTATCCTTACGAACTTCCAAATCGAATCATTTTTTTGTAATTTTAGTCGTATAAATTTCAACTATGAGAAGTAAAAATTTTAAAGTTCGGTTACTAATCGGTTTAGCTATTGTCGCTTTTGCTTTTATTAAACGATGTAACAGCAAAGAGAAAAATGAGTTTACAGGACGTATTCAAACCATAAACATGACTTCAGATCAAGAAATTGCCATCGGATTGGATAACAGGGAAGTTATGGCGCAACAACATGGTGGTTTATTTCCTAACAACACCTACCAAGCCTTAGTTGATAAAGTTGGAGAAAAATTGGTAAACAATAGTATTGCAAAAAACACACCTTACCAATATGAATTTCATTTATTGTCAGATGAAAAAACAATAAATGCGTTTGCACTTCCCGGAGGCCAAATATTTATTACTTATGCCTTATTTTCTAAGTTAGAAAACGAAGATCAGCTAGCGGGTGTTTTAGGGCATGAAATCGGACATGTACTTGGACGACATTCAGCAGAACGTATTGCGGAAAGTGATTTTTGGCGAACAGTGACTACCGGGGCATCCGTTGGAGCAGACATGGGAGGGTTGGTAAGCGGTATTGGTCAGCAAACACTCTTAAAAAATGGTCGGGGAGACGAATTGGAAAGCGATGATTTAGGCGTGTTATTTATGCTTAATTCCGGATATAATCCTGAAGAAATGATTGAAGTTATGAAAATATTAAAAGCCGCAGCCGGACCAAACCGTATCCCGGAATTTCAAAGCTCTCATCCTGATCCTGATAATAGAATTGATAAAATAAGAGAATCTATTGAGAAATACAAAAATCAATAATGTAAAAAAGCCTTGCGTGGCAAGGCTTTTCGACTAAATTAAAATAATTATTATATGATTTAATTATTTTCTCCTTTTTGATGCTTTTAAGGCTTCTTCAATAATGGCCTTGGCTTCTTTAGCATTAGATAATTCAGCATATTTCTTTGCTGTATAACCCTTATCCGACTTCACTTTTAGCTTCGCTCCATTTTTTATTAAAAGTTTTAATATCTCACATCTGTTAAATTTAGCAGCATACATGGCCGGAGTCATCCCATTTGATTTCTCATTGACATTAGTTCCTAAATTTATGAGCTTAATCACAGTTTCAATATCTCCCTTTGCAATAGACACACAAAAAGGATTAACTTTTAATACCGATTCAACAGTTTGTTTTTCAATGTTCTCAGATACGGGGTTAGCATTTACAGTTACAACGAAACATAATGCCAAAGCAGAAATGATAATTCTTTTTTTCATGATGATGATTTAATTTGATTAATGATTTGTTTTTGATATACTAAAGAGACGACAAAAAATTTAATCTGTTACACAAAAAAAGGTTAAAATATTTTTTTTAACATTAAATTCACATTTCTTTAAGAAAACGAGAATTCTTTAGCAAAGCTGTAAAAATCGCTCATCTAAACGCTTTTAGAAGGTTTTTTCAAGGTTTTTTTTATCAAACTTATCTATCTTTGAATACTTAAATTTTTTAAAAAAAATGAACAAAAAAGTTATCTTAATGATTCTTGATGGCTGGGGAAATTCACCAGACCCTAAAGTTTCTGCTATCAATCATGCCAGCATCCCTTTTATAGATTCTCTTTATACTAAATATCCTTATGCAACTCTAAGAACCGATGGTTTACACGTTGGTTTACCGGAAGGACAAATGGGAAATAGTGAAGTAGGGCATATGAATTTGGGAGCCGGACGTATTGTTTACCAGGATTTAGTAAAAGTGAATTTAGCGGTAAAAAATAAAACTCTAAATACAGAAAAAGTTCTCGTTGATGCTTTTAACTATGCTAAAAACAATAATAAAGATGTTCATTTTTTGGGTCTGTTAAGTGATGGAGGTGTGCACTCTCATATTAACCATTTATTAGGCTTAATAGATGCTGCCAACGACTTTGGATTGAAAAACACTTATGTTCACGCCTTCACTGATGGTCGAGATGTAGATCCAAAATCTGGTTATGGTTTTATTACAGAACTCGAAGACCATATAGAAAACACTAACACAAAACTAGCTACTATAACAGGTCGTTATTATGCTATGGATCGGGATAAGCGGTGGGAACGTATAAAACTAGCTTACGATGCTATGGTAAACAGTATAGGTGAGACATCAACTAATGCCACAGATACACTTCAGAGAAATTATGACAATGACATTACCGATGAATTTATCAAACCCATTATCATGCGTGATGATGGCGGTAATCCGGTTGCGAATATTAAAGATGATGATGTTGTAATCTTTTTTAACTTTAGAACAGACCGCGGTAGAGAGTTAACCGAAGCCCTAACGCAGGCAGATTTTCATGAGCAAAATATGCATAAGTTAAATTTACATTATGTGACACTAACGAATTATGACGATACCTATAAAAACATCAATGTTATTTTTAACAAGGATAATTTAACTGAAACATTAGGTGAGGTTTTAGAAAAGCACAATAAAAAACAAATCCGAATTGCCGAAACAGAAAAATACCCTCATGTTACTTTCTTTTTTTCAGGAGGTCGCGAAGAACCATTTCTTGGTGAAACCCGAATTTTAAGAAACTCCCCTAAAGTAGCAACTTACGACTTAAAGCCGGAAATGAGTGCTTATGAGCTAACTGATGCCTTAATTCCTGAATTGCAAAAAGGGGATGTAGATTTTGTTTGCCTTAATTTTGCAAATGGTGACATGGTAGGGCATACCGGTGTTATGGAAGCTGCAATTAAAGCCTGTGAAGCCGTGGACGCTTGCGTTAAAAAGGTCGTATCTACAGCTTTGGAACACGATTATACCACTTTATTAATTGCAGATCATGGCAATTGCGAAACTATGATTAATCCCGATGGATCACCAAATACGGCGCATACCACAAACCCGGTTCCGGTTGTTTTAATAGATAACGAATTAAAAGACATAAAGGATGGCATTTTGGGCGATATGGCTCCCACCATTTTAAAACTAATGGGTATTGAGCAACCTCAGGCAATGACACAGCATCCCCTTGTTTAAATTTATTGTAACTTTACGGTACAGTTTTATGCCGCAGATTGATGAATTTTAACGATACCCTTATTATTGCTGTAGATTTTGATGGAACCATTGTAGAAGATGCTTACCCCAAAATTGGTAAGCCCACTCTTTTTGCTTTTGAAACCTTAAAAAAACTACAAGAGGAAGGTCACCGTCTTATATTATGGACCTACAGATGTGGCATTAAATTAGACGAAGCTGTTAAATTTTGTGAAGATCACGGTGTTTTTTTCTATGCCGTAAATAGCAGTTTCCCTGAAGAAACTTATAGTAATGATGTCAGTAGAAAAATTAATGCTGATATCTTTATTGACGACCGAAACATTGGAGGCTTTATGGGCTGGGGAGAAATATATCAGATGCTTTCCAATTCTAATGAAAAGCTTGTTGTTAAAGAAAAGAAAAAAGGACTATTCGGTTTCCTTAGATAATAGTCCTCACTATAACAATTCATTAGATCATATTATTATAGAAGAATATTTGTTTTAAGTATCTTTGCCATTATTTTTTAAGTATGATTATAGTAAAAACGAGTGAAGAAATTGAATTAATGCGTGAAAGCGCTTTAATCGTGTCTAAAACTCTGGGAGAAGTTGCGAAAGCTGTTAAACCGGGTGTAACAACCTTACAGCTAGACAAAATAGCAGAAGAATGCATTAGGGATCAGGGTGCCATCCCAGGATTTTTGGGGTTATACGATTTCCCTAACACACTATGCATGAGTCCGAACAATCAAGTGGTTCACGGCATTCCAAATGGAGACCCTTTGGTTGAAGGCGATATTATTTCGATAGATTGTGGCGCTCTAAAAAATGGATTTTACGGGGATCATGCTTATACTTTTGCTGTTGGAGAAATTGCTCCGGAAACAGAAAAGCTACTTCAAATTACCAAAGAATCCTTATATGTTGGCATTAGGGAATTTAAAAAAGGGAATCGTGTTGGTGATGTTGGCTATGCTATTCAAAAGTATTGTGAAGATCATGGGTATGGTGTTGTTAGAGAATTGGTAGGACATGGTTTGGGCAGTAAAATGCACGAAGATCCGGAAATGCCTAACTATGGCAGACGTGGTCGTGGTAAGAAATTTATAGAAGGTATGGTCGTGGCTATAGAGCCTATGATTAATTTAGGGACACATCGTATAAAACAGCATCGAGACGGTTGGACCATTACAACCCTGGACAATAAACCAAGTGCTCATTTCGAACATGATGTTGCTCTGGTAAACGGTAAACCAGAACTACTTTCAACATTTGCCTATATCTATGACGCTTTGGGTATTGAAAGTAACGAGGAAGAAGAATTTAGACAAGAACAACTGGTTTTATAGTTTTATATGACTCAAAAATTTTCAGACATCCCGGAAAAAGAACTCGTTAAAGGCATTACAGGAAAGTACATACACACAAGTAATAATACTATAGGTCTTATTACCATTGAAAAAGATGCTGTTTTACCCGCTCATGCGCACAGCCATGAACAGATAACACAAGTAATTTCCGGTAAATTAGAAATGACAATTGATGGGATAACCCAAATTCTCGAGTCAGATTCTATAACCATAATTCCTTCCAATGCCGTTCACGGTGCAAATGCGTTAACAGACTGCGTTGTTATTGACACATTTTTCCCAGTACGCGAAGATTATAAATAATCGCTTTTGAAAAAACTTTTCAAAATTATATTGAATGTTATCCCAAGACCTTTACTGATAAGGCTAAGCTATGTCATTCGACCTGTTTTAGCTTTTGCCCTAAAGGGAAATACATATACCGATCCTATTGATGGTAAAAACTTCAAGACCTTCCTACCCTACGGTTATGGCACACAACGCAATAATGTATTGTCTCCTTCAACATTGAGCTTAGAACGTCATCGTCTTTTATGGTTGTATTTACAAAATGAAACCGATTTCTTTTCTTCTAAAAAAAGTGTGCTTCATTTTGCCCCGGAACAAGCGTTTTATAAACGTTTCAGAAAAATGAAAAACCTAAACTATACGACTACCGATTTAAACTCTCCTCTAGCCGATGTAAAAGCTGATATCTGTGATCTTCCATTTAGAGACCATGAATTTGATGTAATTTTATGTAACCATGTTTTAGAACATATTCCAGATGACACTAAAGCTATGCAGGAACTATACCGTGTTTTAAAACCTGGAGGAATGGGTATTTTTCAAATTCCACAGGATCTATCTAGAGAAGCCACTTTTGAAGACAATTCCATTACAGATAAAAAAGAACGTGCTAAAATATTTGGCCAGTATGACCATGTCCGTGTTTACGGATTAGATTATTTTGATAAACTTCGCTCTATTGGGTTTAAGGTGGATGAAGTAGATTATACTGCAACATTTTCTGAAGAAGAGATTACTAAATATTGCTTGTCTAAAGGAGAAATTATTCCTGTTGTTTCGAAATAAAAATCCACCAGTTAATTCTCGGGAAAACCATTCAAAGCCAGAGTCTCCAATACCTTGTTATCATTTTCAAAAATTAAAAACACTTTAAGCTCCGGGTGATATTCTAAAAAAGCCTTCACCTTTTCAATACCCATAGATTTAAATGCGGTAGCAAAAGCATCCGCCGTCATACAGTCTTCAGCAATTACCGTAATACTTAACAAACTGGTTTTACTTGGATACCCTGTTTTTGTATCTATAATATGGGCGTATCGATTACCGTGTTCATCCATTTTAAACTTTCTGTAAGTCCCTGATGTGGCCATAGCTTCATCTTTTAAACTTAAAGCACGGTTTATGGATTGTGTTCCATCAAAATTAGGGTTTTCAACACCCACCTTCCAAGCTATATTTTTTTCTTTATTAATGCCTCTTGCCCGAAGTTCTCCACCGATATCAACGAGATAATTTTCAATACGCTTACTATCAAAAAAATTTGAAATAACATCCACCGCATACCCCTTAGCCACCGCATTAAAATCGATAAATGTTCCTTTTGGTTTACGAATAGTGGCTTCTGTTCTACGCACTTTATCAAAACCTACCAACTGCATCAAGCTGTCAATTTTAAAGTTGTTAAGGTTTGTGATCTTTTCTTCCGGACCAAAGTCCCAGGCATTCACCACAGCACCTATGGTCGGGTCAAACGCACCATTGGTTGCCTTAAAAATCTCTTTTGAAGTATCAAAAACTTTAATAAAATGTGCATCAACAACATGGCTTTCTTTCCTATTTAATTTCGAAATATCTGAGTTTACCTGATATGTAGACATGGACTTATTAATAACATAAAACAAACTATCCAGCTGTTTTTGATAACTGATCTCTGCATTATAAGTCACCCGATAATAGGTACCAAAAACCGGTCCTTCAAGGATGATATTCTTTGTTTTTTTACCACACGAAACAATTACAAAAAATAGAAGAGATAAATTTAAAACGTATTTCATAAAAAATCGTTAGTCAACAAAGTGAAAATTAATAATTGCCCAATTTAGTTCAAATTAGTTTCTAAAACTTGTATCCCATTATACTCCAATAAATATTCTTCATTTAAATAAATAGGAGATTTTTCGTTATTCATATTTCCTAAGCCAACACCGGCATACAATACTTTTGCATCATTTTCTCTGGCATGCTTTTTAAAAGTCTCCATCCAAACCATATCATAATTATTAGGGTTGTCCGGTAAAATCACTGCCCTTACAATAACAAAGTAGTATTGTTTATTTTTATCAATACAAACAAACTGTGGGTGCTTTTTTAGTTTACTATTTATGGCAATAAACTCAAAACCACGCTCCTCCAAGTCTTTACCAACATGGTTCATGGCTAAATTGTGTAATTCTTGCTCTGTAAGTGGTTTGTTCATGGTGTAAAAATACAATAAACATATTATGTTAGGGTTACAAAATCAATATGCTCAAAGCAGTAAAGTTGTTGCTTGTTCTCGAAGAAAATGTAGAGCTTTAGTCATTTGAGTTTCAACCGTTTTTATGGAAATGTTCATATCTTCAGCTATTTCTTTATATTTCTTTTTCTCTAATTTAGCTTTTATAAAGATTTCCTTGCACCTTGGTGGTAGCTGGTTTATAAGTATATTAAGCTTATTGATTTTTATTTCGTAAGCACTTTCAACTTCATTATTATATACGTCATATAAAATATCCCAACGTAACGAATCTAAAAAATCTAGTTTAATTTTTTCTTTTCTTATATGCTGCAAAAATTGATTGTGACAAGATTTAAAAAGGTAATTTTTAATAGAACTATTTATTACAATCGTCTTTCGGTTCTCCCACAATTTAACGAATATATCTTGCACTAAATCCTCCGATAATTGGTAACTTCCACTTAATTTATAGATGTAATTACAAAGCCATTGATAGTACCGCGAAAACAAAAATCTATACGCTTTGTCTTTGCCTTTTTTCAATCCCTCTATCAATTCTGAATCTAGCATTTTAATAAAAATATCGCACCAAAATTAAAAAAAAATTGAAAACAATCAGGGTTTTTTATTAAAATACCATCATATAATCAAAGCGTAATAAAATTAGATGAATAAAATTTTTAGAGTATGATAGCGTATAACGATCTCATAAAAAAACTTGTTGACCGTAATATTTCAGAAGAAGAAAGAGGCATATTACACGAATGGGTTATAAGTGATGATAAGCATCAGGATATATTCACAGAAACACTAAAAGCATGTGAAAGTGAAACGATTGAAACTTTTAATGCGGATGATGCATACAAAAGGTTCATGACCTCAATTACCAAAGAAAAAGACAGTACCTTTAAATTACCTGCATATTATAAATATGCAGCCATATTAGTTATTGCGCTATGTATTGGTTATTTAATATTACCGAATAATGGTGGTGAAACCTCAACTAAAATCGCTAATACAGAAACAAACATTAAAACCAATGACATTATTATAAAATTAGCAGATGGCACTAAAAAATCAATTACAATTAATGATGATGAACTTAAAGATTCAAATAACACTATAATCGCAAGCAAAAACGATAATGGATTAAGTTTTAATAATCATTCAGAAAATAAAGAGCTAGCCTATAACGAAATACTCGTCCCTAATGGAAAAACGTTCAAATTAGAACTTTCTGATGGCACCATAGTATGGCTAAATGCTGGAACAGAGTTTAAATTTCCACAAAATTTTCAGGCGCAATCCAAAAACAGAACCGTTCACTTAAAAGGAGAAGCCTACTTTGATGTAACAACTAATAAAAACAAGCCATTCATTGTAGATTCTAAAGGTGTAAACATTGAAGTTTTAGGGACTCAGTTTAACGTGTCGGCCTATGAAGATGAAGCAAATATTACGACTACATTAGTAGAAGGTGCCGTAAATGTTTTTCAGGATGACTCTCCTGAAGATAAGCTGCAATTATCTCCAAATTATCAAGCGCTTTTTAATAGATTAAACAGTGAATTTGCAAAAACAAAAGTGGATACTAGAATCTATACCAGCTGGATGGAAAACAAACTTGTTATAAATAATTTAAAATTTAACGACATTCTTAAAAAACTGGAGCGTAAGCACGATGTTATAATAATTAACAAAGCACCTATTTTAAATAACACCATTTACAGCGGAGAATTTGAAGAGGAAAGCATAGAAACCATACTAGAAACTATAGCCTTAAGCACACCATTTAATTTTAATATCAATGAGAATACCATAATAATTACAGAATAAAAAAGGGAAACGTTACAGCGTCTCCCCTCTTTATATTGATCACTAACATATTTATTAACGACCAAAACACAGTCAAAATTATGAAAAAAACTTCGAACTCCTGTAGTTTTAAGAAGGAATCGTATTGGAAAATCAATAACTTAAAAATGAAATTAAGTTTTATTTTAATGCTTCTAATGATTTGCCAACTCTCGGCAAACCCGATTTTTTCTCAAAATGAAATTAATCTTAATCACAGCAATGCAAAATTAAAAACCGTTTTAAAGGACATAAAATTGCAATCTGGTTATAAATTCTTTTATAACATAAATGAAATTGATGATTCTAAAAAGATCAGTATTACTGTTAACAATAAAAATTTAGACGACGTATTAAAGAAGCTTTCGACGGCCGCATCTTTTAATTATACAATAAATGAAAAACAAATTGTATTAACCAAAAAAAATGTAGCTTCGAAAACTAACGTGACAGATTCTCAAAAACGAGAAATAAAGGGCACTGTAAATGACGAACAAGGGCAGCCTTTACCGGGAGCAACGATTATTATAAAAGGAACGTCTTCCGGCACTACAACAGATTTTGATGGTAAATTTACCTTACAGATTGAAGATAATAATGTAACACTTGTTATTTCATACATTGGGTTTACCTCTCAAGAAGTCACCATAAATGATGATGATGATGATGATGATGATGATGTAGACATCGCTATAGTTTTATTGGCTGATGCTTCAGAATTAGATGAAGTTGTACTCGTTGGATATGGTTCTGTTGCTAAAAAAGATCTAACTGGCGCAATTACGAGTGTTAAAAACATTAATGACAGATCGGTTACCAACACAGAAGAAGCGCTTCAAGGAAATGTTCCCGGTGTTACTGTAATTAGTGATGGTGGTGACCCAACCAGTATTCCAAAAGTCAGAATTAGAGGTGTTGGAACCACCTCGGATGAATCTCCATTATGGATTGTGGATGGTGTTCCTTATTACGGTGGTCCTTTAAATCCTTTTGATATAGAAACGATGTCTATACTAAAAGATGCCTCAGCTACAGCAATCTATGGTGTAAGAGCTGCTGGTGGCGTGGTTTTAGTGACCACAAAGAAAGGTAAAAACGGAGAACTAAAATTTGATTTTAACGCTTATACCGGTGCCCAAAGCGTTTGGAATAAGCCTAAAGCTTTAAATGCTGCACAGCAAGCCGAATACTATAACATTGCAGCAGATAATTCAGGTGTATCAAGAGATCCCGTTCATGATGCCACATTGAACCCTGATGGCCAAATTACTCGAACCAATTGGGTAAATGAAATTTTCCAAACTGGCATTATTCAAAACTATGACATTGGTGTGAGAGGAGGTACTGAAAAATACGTGTTTTCATCTTCTATCGGTTATAATAAAAGAGAAGGCACGCTCCTTAATACCGAAGCTAGTAGACTCAGTCTTCGATTTAAATCGGAATTTAGAGTTAGTGATAAGCTTAAAATTGGGGAAAACATTTCTTACATCAGTACCAATGGGAATAGTGCTTTTACAGGAACACAAGCTTCTAACGGAGAAACTAACTATAACGGCATCATTGCTCAAGCCATTAAAGCGCCTCCTCACCTGGCAGTTTATGATGAAAACGGAAACTACTCTGATATGCCAAATGCCGGATATGGGCTAACTATACATCCTGTTTCAACCTTAAAAAGAATTGATATCGATAATCCCAAATCAGATTTGTTTGGTAATATATATTTCGATTATTCTCCAATAGAAGGGTTGAAGCTTAAATCAAGCTTCGGTATTAATTTAAAAACAGAAAAATTTAAGGAATTTGACCCTAGAGTTCCGGAAGTTTCAAAAACTCAAAAAACGACGAATAGTTTGCAAATTGCAGATATAAACCAAGAAGACTGGTCTCTTGAAAATACGGTGACCTATAATAAAACATTTAAAGACATTCATAACGTTACGTTACTTGGTGGTTATACATTACAAAGCTTTTCGAGAGAGTTATTCTCGATAATTGGAAGAGATCTGCCAAGTGAAGACCCAAGTTCATTGTTTTTAGTAAACGCAACACTTTTTGATAAACCTGTTAGTTTAAAAGAAGAAAACAGGTTAACCTCATATTTCGCAAGAGTTAATTATGCTTTCGATGATAAATACTTATTAACTGCTAGTGTTAGACGAGATGGGACTTCGAAGCTATCAAAAGAAAATCGATGGGGAACTTTCCCTTCCGTGGCGTTAGCTTGGAAATTATCTGAAGAAGAATTTTTAAATGATAGCAAAACAATTAACAATTTTAAATTAAGAACAAGCTGGGGTAGAATAGGTAATATTTCTTCATTAAGTAATTATCCAACCAATGTGCCACTATCAGAAACACAAGTAATTTTAGGAGTTTCAAATTTTGTGAGCGGATTTGCGCTTGATGGTATTTCAAATCCGGATATCGTATGGGAAACTACCGAACAATTGAATTTTGGAGCCGACCTTTCTTTATTTGATAGTAGATTGACCCTAGCGGCCGATTATTTTATAAAAGACACTAAAGATCTCATTTTACCTTTACCAATTAGTTCGCTAGCCGGTGTTGGTAACGCCCCTTTTGTAAATGCCGGACAAGTTCGTAATAAAGGTATTGAGCTATCTTTAACCTATCAAAAGTATGAAGGTGATTTCACCTATAATATTTCCGGAAACATTTCGAAAATTGATAATGAATTAGTCGCTTTAGGAAATGGTATAAATAATATTTTAGACTTTACGCAAGTGGCAACACATTTTCCAATAGAATCTGTTGTTGGAGAGCCGCTTTTTTCATTTTACTTGTTAGAAACCGACGGTATTTTTCAATCGGATGCCGAAGCTACTGAAGATTTGGCACACCCAAATGCTGTCGCAGGTGATTTAAAGTTTAAAGACCAAAATGGCGATGGAGAAATAAATGGGGATGATAAAGTTTATAAAGGAAGTGCATTCCCGGATTTCACATACGGCTTAAATGCTAATTTCAACTATAAAAATTTTGACCTTTCCTTATTTTTTCAAGGTGTAAGCGGATCGAAAGCCTATAACGGATTTAAGATCACTACGGTATATCCTGCCCAAACTTCTGTTGCCGGTGCAAACTTATCTGCAGATGCGATAGACACTTGGCACTCAGGGAATACAAGTGCTTCAAACTTTAGACTATCAAACAACGACCCTAATAACAATTTAAGACCCTCAGATTTCTGGCTAGAAAGCACAGATTATTTAAGATTAAAGAATTTTACAATAGGTTATACATTTCCCGAATCGAAATTTTATAGCCGTTTAAGAACTTACATATCTGCACAGAATCTATTCACAATAACGAACTATTCAGGACTAGATCCTGAAGTATCAAATAAAGGCATTGATGGTGGTCAATACCCAGTAAGTAGAGTATTTACTCTTGGTGTTAATTTATCATTTTAAAAAAAATAAGACATGAAAAATATTATCGGTATAGCATTAACGCTATTCATCTTAACAGGATGTGATTCAGACTTTTTAGAACTTCAACCAGAAGGAGCTCCTACTTTAGCAACTTTTTGGAAGACAGAAGCAGATGTAACGGCTGCAACAAACGGACTATACATTATGAATGATTTCCAAGGCACTTATGGTCGTGGTATGCATTTGTATTCTTTAATTCCCAGTGACGATTTTATTGTTGGTAAATCTAAAGGACAAATTGAAGATATCAAGAACTTTTACACGGATGGCTCTGGTTCGTACACAAGAGATATTTGGTCCAAACATTTTATTGTTGTTAAAAGAGCTAACGATATTATCAACAACGTTACGGAGATGGAGATTAATCAGGATCTCAAGAACTTTGCGTTAGGGCAAGCTTATTTTATGAGGGGTTTGGCCTATTTTCAACTATCTGTAATTTATGGTGATAGCAGGGCGGGTATTCCGATTGTAGATGAGAACACAACAACATTTTTTATTGAAAGACCAGCCCATGTGAGCGAAAGTTATACATTTGCTGCTGCTAGTTTTACCAAAGCTGCCGAGCTATTGCCTTACTTTGATCAAATAAATCAAAATGATTATGGCAAACCTCATAAAAACGCGGCTTACGGCTATTTGGCCAGAACTCATTTACACAATGCGCAATACGATTCCAGTTCTTGGGCTAAGGTTGTAGAAGCTTGTGATGCCGTTATTAACTCTGGGAAAAATGCTTTAGAGTCCAATTTTAAAGATGCATTCATTATTGCAAATAACTGGGGACAAGAGTATTTATGGTCTGTACCCAGTAATAAAAATGGAGGCAGTATTTTTCCGGGAGCTTCACTTGAAAACAAAGGCTGGGGAAAATATAATGGCTGGGGTTATTTTGCGCCTACCTTAGAATTATATGAGTCGTACACTTCAGGAGATACCAGAAGAGAAGCTACCATACTAAAATTTGGAGACACCTTTACTTACTTCGGAGAAACAAGACAATATTGGTCAACCATAAATTGGACAGGGTTTCAGTTTAACAAATATATGGAGCCATATAGCTATCCAGATGCACAACATTTAAATGGCAACGGAGACCATCCTACAACCGACCTTAATCTTCCTTTATTAAGGTATTCTCATGTTTTATTAATGAAAGCAGAAGCATTGATCATGCAAGGACAAAATGGAGATATGTCTTTAAATTTGGTAAGAGAACGTGCTGGTTTAAATCCCTTATCCGGAGCTACAATAGCAGATTTAAAATATGAACGAAGAGCTGAGTTTGCAGGTGAATTATTTGGTCGCTATGAAGATTTGGTAAGATGGGGAGATGCCGCTTCTGTCGTTCCAAGTGCATTGCATGGAAGAATACACTCGGATAAAACAGATCCAAATTCACCATTTACAGTAGAGGAAGTATGGCCGGCAAGACCACACTTTGATGCCAGCACCAATCATGTTTGGCCAATTCCCCCTTTAGTAATAAGCACAAGTGAAGGAACCATTCAACAAAACGAAGGCTGGTAAACTACATTAGCTAAAACTTCAACTATTTTTATTATTAACTTAATTGGACATGTGTATTCCTCTCAGGGTACATATGTCCTTCAAAACACCATATATGCTATTTAAAAAACTACCTTCTTTAAGGCAGGTCAAACCATCAAAAAAAAAGGTGTCTAATGAATTGATTCCTAAAAAATATAAACACTGGAGGTGGCGCATGTTTATTGGTATGTATATAGGTTATACTATTTTTTATTTTACAAGGAAAAATATTTCTCCGGCATTACCTCTAATTAGTGACAAACTGGATATAGATTTAATGGAATTGGGAATACTAAGTAGTGCTTTTTATATCGTTTATGGCATCGGAAAATTTATTAGCGGGCTATTTGCTGATAGAGCAAATATTAGAACATTCATGGCTATTGGACTCTTCTTAGCATCCCTTATTCATTTGTTTATCGGATATCTAAACAGTCTATATTTAATAGTTCTTTTTTGGGGGCTTAATGGTGCTTTTCAATCCATGGGATTCCCACCTATTGCCAAAGGGCTGGTTCATTGGTTTTCACCTAAAGAAAGGGCCACGAAATGGACCATACTGTCGTCCTCTCATACAGCAGGCACCTTTGGGGTTGGACTTTTAGTTGCCGGAATTATTAATTTATATAATAAAGGGGTACTAGGATGGGAAGCAATCTTTTATGTTCCAGGAATTATAGGGTGTATAACCGCCATATTCCTATATATAACATTGCGAGACCGTCCTGTATCATTAGGTCTTCCGGGAATTGAAGATTTTAAGAACGATAAACCTGTAGTTGAACTAAGAGAAAGCAGCTATACACATTGGCAAATATTAAAAAAATACATCCTTACAAATAAATATATGTGGATTCTAAGCTTTGCTAATATGTTCATCTACATAATTAGATTTGGCACCTTAGATTGGTCTACTAAATTTTTATATGATGTTAAGGGTATTAACCAAGTCAGTGTTGCTATATTTTGGACACTGATGCCTTTGGCAGGAATTCCGGGTGGTATTGTTGCGGGTTATTTAGCAGATCGTTTTTGGAATGGACGCTGTGTTCCTATTAATGTTATATATCTTGTTTTATTAACCTTAAGTATTATGGGCTTCTATTTTTACTCAGGACCCGATAACGTTTTTATAACTGGAATCAGCCTATTACTAATTGGGTTCTTAATTGATGGTCCACAAAATTTAATCAGCGGAGTTCAGGCATCCAGAGTCACCGTAAAAGAAGCTATTTCCGGGGCTTGTGGTATGACTGGTTTTTTTGGATATGTAGGAGCAACTTTTTCTGGTATAGGCCTAGCTTATGTAACCGAAAAATTTGGTTGGTTTGGTATGTACTTTACCTGTGCCTTATCCGCTGTTTTATGCATCCTGCTAGTTACTATGACCTGGAAAAAAGAAAAAGGAGATTTATAAGAGAATATTTGAGTTGATTAATTATTTTTTGAATTAGTTTGAAAGAAGCGGAACTTCCATTTAGTTTCGCTTTTTTTATGATCATTTAAATCTAATAAATTTAGAACTATCAAACTTTATAAACTCCTAAAAACCCCATTATAACAATAATTAAATCTATATTTTTCTCTTCTTTAATTAAAACCTCCACTATGCATTTCGCATTCCCTTTGAAACATTTAAGATTGATTCTTATTTAAAGTAATTAATCTTTTCGTATCTTAATATGAAATTTTCAGCTATGAAAACCTCACAACGTTTAGAAACAGCTTTAAAAAAGTTATACGTAGCATTTCATAATAATGAATTACATCCTGAATGCTGCAAAAGTTGTGCTGTGGGTAATATTTTAGATAATACAGATAGTTGGAAGTACTTAACCAATATTCATGGTTCACTGAAATTAAATTATGTTGGACTTGTTCATCAAAATTTAGGACGTAAATTTAATGGGTATTCACCTCAGGAGCTTTTACAGATTGAATCGAAATTCTTAAAGGGTTGTGGTTATAATGGAGCTCTTGATGGAAAAACTAAAAAACCCGTCAATCCAACGGACAAAGATATTTTGTTTAATGGCTTGTGTTCTGTTATTTCATTTTTATGTCATTTAGACGGTATAAGCAACATCATGGGTTATTCAAAATTTTTTGAATTTGAAAATGATAAACCAAAATATCAGTTAGAATTTTAAATTAGAATATCAAAGCCATCCCGAAGCACATCAACATTTTCTTTTTTTTCACAAAAAATGACAACCTAAACAAAAGCTTAACATTTAAGCATCGCAATATTCTTTCTGCTAAAGAGACGGTCTAAATTAAAAAATGCTCTTCTAAACCTTTTCCCAACATGATCCATAGCAAAATTAAGCAGTTCTTGGTCTGTAACTGGCTTACTCATCACGTAAATTTAATATAAAATGAACTTGAACAAAATTTGTTTAACTTTAAAACATAACAAGAAAATATTAATACATCATTAAATCAATCAAAAAATGAAACAATCCATTAATCTAAGTTTTATCCTTATTTTCATTTCAAGTTTATCCCTAGCTCAGGGCACAAGACTTCTTCGGCAACCAAACATTAGCGATACACACCTTACTTATACTTATGGTGGTGATATTTGGGTAACTCCATTGAACACATCCGAAGCTAAACGTATTACCAGTACCGCAGCTGTGGAAGCAAATCCTCATTTTTCGCCCGACGGTAAATGGATTGCTTTTAATTCTAATCGTTCGGGTTCAAACGCTGTATATATTGTATCTATAAATGGCGGCGAACCAAAGCGCTTAACCTGGCATCCTAGCGGAGCATCTGTTAGAGGCTGGACTAATAATGGAAAACAGATATTTTATGCAAGTTCCAGGGAAACCACACCAAGGCCTTACAACCGTTTATGGACAATTTCTAAAGAGGGTGGTGCTCCAAAACTACTGACGTCCCAATGGAGTTACGATGGTTCATTTTCTCCAAATGGGAAACAAATGATCATCGACAAAATGAGTCGTTGGGATACAGAATGGCGCGCTTATAGAGGTGGCCAAAACACCCCACTTATTATTTTGGATTTAGACTCCCAAAATGAGGAATTATTACCGAACCAAAGCACAACCGATACACAGCCAATATGGTTAGGAGATTTGATTTATTTTTTATCAGACAGAGATTTAGTGACTAATATATGGTCTTTCAATCCTAAAACCAAGGCAATAAAGCAGGTCACAACATTTAAGGGTGATGATGTTAAATGGTTGTCAGGACATGAGGATACTATAGTTTACGAAAGATCGGGATATTTGCACCTATTAGACCTTAAAAGCAACACATCCACGCAACTGGAAATTCAGGTGGTTGGGGACTTCCCCTGGGCTGAGACCAAATGGGAAACGGTTACCGATGCTTCGCGTTCGGCGTCGCTGTCACCAAACGGAAAACGTGCCATTATGGAAGCCAGAGGCGAGATATTTACAGTGCCAGTAGAATTTGGAGATTCTAGAAACATAACGCAAAGTTCGGGCGTGGCAGACCGCGCTCCGATTTGGTCTCCTAAAGGGGATAAAATAGCATGGTTTTCTGATGAAGATAGAAAAGGATATGCGCTTGTCATTTCATCTCAAGATGGTATGTCTAAAAACAAGCGTATTTCTATAGGCGAATCTAAAATGGCTTGGAATCCTTCTTGGTCTCCAGACGGAAAACATATTGCTTTTGTGGATGATGATGTGAGGCTTAGAGTAGTGACTCTTGACAATAAAAGTATAAAGACTATAGATACCGGTGGAAACAATTTAGAACGTAACTCGATTAAAATGGAATGGTCTCCGGATTCCAACTGGATTGCATATTCAAAGTCTGGAAGTAATAATTTCAGACAGTTGTATATCTGGTCTGCAAATAACAACCAAACAAAAGCAATTACAGATCCTTTTGCCGACTCCTTTTCTCCTACCTGGGATCTAAATCATAAACAACTATACTTTTTGGCGAGTACCGATGTTGCCTTAAGATCGGGATGGGCTAATACGAGTTCCATGACTGCCAATCCTGTCTATGCCGCCTATGTTGTTAATTTAGACGCTAAAGACGACTCCCCTTTCAAACCGAAAAGCGATGAAGAAGACATAAAAGAAGATGATTCTGATAAAAAAAAGAAAGACAAAGGTGAAACTGATGACAAGAAAGATGATAAAAAATCTGATGACAAGAAAAAAGACGCTTCTAAAAAAATAAAGATAGATTTTGAAGGTTTAAAAAGACGCACTTTAGCGCTTCCAATGCCTGCAAAGAATTATAGTTTTATCATAGCCGGACCGGAAGGCACTGCATTTATAGGAGAGCGTGTGCCTGATAGCCGGGGGTTGACACTACAAAAATTTAGCTTAAAAGATAAAGAGGCTAAAGAATTTTTAACGGGCGCAAGTCAGGTTACAATAACCACAAACAGAAAGCACATGTTTGCCAGAGTGAATGGTAGTAGAAAAGTTATTAGCGCAAGTGGTGCTAAAGGAAAAGATGGAAAAACGATGAAGATCAATCTGCAAATGAAACTCGACAGATCTGCAGAATGGGAGCAAATGTTTGAAGAGGCTTGGCGTTATGAGCGTGATTATTTTTACGATCCGAATATACATGGGCGTGATTGGAAGGTGGTCTATAAACGTTATGCTCCATTAGTACCTTTTGTTAAACATAGAGCTGATTTAAGCTATATTCTCGACCAGGTAAACGGTGAATTATCTGTTGGTCATAGCTTTGTATTTGGCGGGGATTATCCTGATGTGGAACCTTCTAAAATTGGACTTTTAGGAGCGGATATTATTGTAGATAGTAATCATTGGAAAATAAAACGCATTTACACATCCGAAAGTTGGAATCCGAACTTAACTGGCCCACTGGATGCTCCGGGATTAAATATAAAACCGGGACATTACATTGTTGCCATAAATGGAAAAAAAATCACCACAGACCATAATATCTATGAATTTTTGGATGGCACCGTTGGTAAACAAACGGTCTTACATATCAATAAAGAACCACAATTTGATGGTTCATGGAATGAGGTTGTAAAACCTATTCGCAGCGAAAACTCATTAAGACAACGTACTTGGGTTGAAGATAATCGCCGATTGGTTGACAGGTTATCTAATGGAAGATTAGGCTATGTTTGGGTTCCTAATACCGGTGGTCCCGGGTTCGTATCATTCAATCGCTACTACTTTGCACAACAAGATAAAGAAGGCGCCGTAATTGATGAACGCTTCAATGGCGGAGGTCTGTTAGATGATTATATGGTAGATTTAATGACACGTAGTTTAAGGGCCGGTTTAACAAACGAAGTCCCTAATGGGAAAGCCATGAAGCTTCCTGCTGGTATACTGGGCCCGAAAGTTCTACTTGTTAATGAACTGGCAGGGTCAGGTGGCGATTTCTTTCCCTGGGTTTTTAGACAACAAAAGGCGGGTAAACTTATTGGAATGCGCACATGGGGAGGTTTGGTTAAATCTTCAGTACATTACAGTTTAATTGACGGCGGTGCGCTAACAGCACCAGATAACGCAGTTTTTGATCCTATTAACAACACATGGATCGCCGAAAATAAAGGTGTCGCTCCAGATATCGAAGTAAGACAAGATGCCAAAGCACTATCTCAAGGTAGAGACCCTCAATTAGAACGAGCAGTGCAGGAACTTATGAAAACTCTTGGCTCTAAAAAAGTTATCAATTACCCAAAATATTCGACCCCTGCAAAGGGAAACCAATAGCATTAAACGACAAAAAATTGTTCAATTCTTTTTTATGCAAAAAACCCAGCACGAGTGTGCTGGGTTTTTTTCTTTTTTAAGATTGTCCCGTCCTGAAATAGCGATACACTAAAACCTTAGTGTAATGAAAACATCAACAAATTCAGGGTATGTAAAACGT
>CANLXL010000006.1 GCA_947495125.1 uncultured Flaviramulus sp. | reverse complement strand
TCTGTAAATCCGGTAAGATTTACCGAATTGGTCGTTGTAGACCCCGAAGTATCGGCACCTATATACCAGGTTCCGTTCGTATCTTGGGTACCATCTAATAATGTAAATAAATCAAATGGTGAGTTTGTTGCTATATCTTCTTCACAGATCTGCGCAGGTGCCAAGGCAGTACCAGATTCCGGAGCATCTTCTACGGTTATTGTAACTGTTGTACTATTAGTACATCCGTTTGCAGCTGTAATGCTATAGGTGAAATCGTAAAGCCCAATGGTAAGTCCTGTTAGATTTACATCACTTCCCGATAATGCGCCTGTGGCATCATCATCCGTCCAGGTACCTCCTGCTTCTTCGCCTGTTAATGCACCAAATAAATCTAATGGTGAATTGGCTGCCAGATCATTTTCACAATATGTAGGTGATGAGGCTATGCCTGTATTAGGTTGTGGTAATATGATAATTTGTACCGTTACATCAACATCAGAACATGTTCCGATATCAGGAACTGAATACGTATAATCATAAGTCCCATCTGTAAATCCGGTAAGATTTACCGAATTGGTCGTTGTAGACCCCGAAGTATCGGCACCTATATACCAGGTTCCGTTCGTATCTTGGGTACCATCTAATAATGTAAATAAATCTAATGGTGAGTTTGTTGCTATATCTTCTTCACAGATCTGCGCAGGTGCCAAGGCAGTACCAGATTCCGGCACATCATCAATGGTTATTAGAATTGTGGAACTCGCCTGAGGGCAAGCTCCATTGCTTGGAACCGTATAAGTGAATGTATAACCTCCGGGTGTTGTAAGTGTCGTAATGTTTACAGTACCCAAATATCCATTGGATGTTGTAAGCGGTCCGGACCATGTTCCCACGGTAGCCGGTGTTCCCCCTAACTCATCATATAAATTAAAATCTGCAACTGACGGCACATCATCAACACAATACTGTAAATTATCCGATATTCCGGCGTCCACCGGAATATCAATGGTAACATCTACGGCAACCGGATTACTATCACAAATGAGTTCATCAACTTGCACATAATATGTAGCGCCATCTACCAATACGGTCGCAGAAGATAAAGCCGGAGGTATTGGGTTTCCAAAACCATCTAAGCTATCATACCAACTAAAGATACCGGCAGTTCCGGGGTCTAAGTCTGCAACTGTCGAATTCGTATCTGAACAAAATGCCTGTACTAAAGGCGGGGTTGGATCTGCAGGTGAAGCCGATACAATAGTTTTTCCTAAGTTTATTTGACTTCTACATAATCCGCCATCAATGAAAATAATATAGTATGTTACAATACCATTAGCTATAACATCTGAAACATTAGCCTGATTGGTTAAGTCGGCATCATAATAGATAGCAACACTACTTGGAATGTAGGGTGTTAATGTATCATCTATATAATCCTGAATCGTTGCATTTTCATTACTACAATAGAATTTATCCAGAGACACCCCGGACGGAGGGCCATTAACTTGGATATCTATGGTGATTGACGCTCTAGGCGTTGTACAATTTCCTGAATCATTATCTATATAATAAATTCCTGCGGTCACCAGCTCGTTTGGATTATAGGCATTACCTCCAGTATCTGAATCGTACCATACAATACCATCACCGGTGTCTGTGGCGTAATCTGTACTTAAGTCGGAAAACGTATAACCCGAGGCATCGCAAATAGGTGATGGGGTCGGATCAGGGATCGTTGGACACTGTGCATTTACCGAAAATGCGGTCCATAGAAAAATCACAATATAACATGCATAATTAATGGCATGTTCATACAAGGGCTGTGTTTTCATAAAATAGGTTAGTTAGGTTTATGATTAATAACATTGTTTTCAATCTATATTGAAATTTGATTCATTAAAATCTTTGTTCAGTAAAATATTTCGTGCAATATAAATAATAATTTTGTATTTCATCGAATTTTTATGCTTTTTATCGCATTTTTATGCATTTTAGCGAAACGTACATAGGTTTAATCCTACATATATACTGTAAGCTTTAGCATTTAAGGGAGGGACAAAAAAAGAGCCTTTCCAAATTGGAAAGGCTCTTTTTTTAAATTTTTAAAGGAAATGCTAATGTTGCAACTCTTCTTCTCCGTCTTTTAAGGGGATGTTCTGAGGGACAAAATCATCATCATGTCCTGGCTTACTATAGTCATAAGCCCAACGATGCACATGAGGAATTTCTCCTTCCCAGTTACCATGAAAATGTTTAATAGGAGCTGTCCATTCTAATGTTGTAGATCTCCATGGGTTCTGAACTGTTTTCTTTCCATAAAAAATACTAGCAAAGAAGTTATACAAGTATACGATTTGAACAACCCCTCCAATTAAAGCAAAAATAGTAATGATGACATTTACATTTGCCAAATCATCAAATAAAGGGAAGTTACTATTTGTATAATAACGACGTGGTAAACCTGCCATACCTATAAAATGCATTGGGAAAAATACACCATAAGCACAAACTGCCGTTATCCAGAAATGGATATAACCTAAATTTTTGTTTAACATACGTCCAAACATTTTTGGATACCAATGGTAAATCCCTGCGAACATTCCGTAAAGCGCCGAAATACCCATTACTAAGTGGAAGTGAGCTACTACGAAATAAGTATCATGAACGTTAATATCTAAGGCACTGTCACCTAAAATAATTCCGGTTAAACCTCCTGTAATGAATGTCGATACAAAACCAATAGAGAATAGCATGGCGGGATTCAATTGTAAATTACCCTTCCAGAGTGTTGTAATCCAGTTGAAGGCTTTTACTGCCGACGGGATTGCAATCAATAAGGTTGTAAACGTAAATACTGAACCTAAGAATGGATTCATTCCTGAGATAAACATGTGGTGACCCCAAACAATCGTTGATAAAAAGGCAATGGCCAAAATAGAGGCAATCATCGCACGATATCCAAATATAGGTTTACGTGAACTTGATGCCATAATCTCAGAAACCAGTCCCATGGCCGGCAATATAACAATATATACCTCTGGGTGGCCTAAGAACCAAAATAAGTGTTCAAACAGTACTGGAGATCCCCCTTGGTAATGCAATACTTCTCCCTGAATAAATATATCTGATAAGAAGAATGATGTTCCAAAACTTCTATCCATAATTAACAATAGTGCTGCCGATAGTAATACCGGGAATGACACTACACCTATGATTGCAGTAACGAAGAATGCCCAAATGGTTAACGGAAGTCTGGTCATAGACATTCCTTTTGTACGTAAGTTGATTACGGTAACAATATAGTTTAATGATCCCAGTAACGATGATGCAATAAATATGGCCATAGACACCAACCATAGGGTCATCCCCATACCTGAACCTCCTTGTGCCATTGGCAGTGCACTCAACGGTGGATAGATGGTCCAACCTGCAGATGCCGGTCCGGCTTCAACAAATAATGATATCACCATGATCACACTGGATAAAAAGAATAACCAATACGATACCATATTTAAGAAACCAGAAGCCATATCACGAGCACCAATTTGTAACGGAATTAACAGGTTACTAAATGTACCACTTAAGCCTGCTGTTAATACAAAAAATACCATTATAGTTCCATGTATTGTTACCAACGCTAAATAAATATCGGCGTCCATAACACCATCTGGTGCCCATTTACCTAAAAGAGCCTCAAATAGTACATTAGGCTCTTCCGGCCATGCAATTTGCATACGGAACATCATAGACATTAATACCCCAATAACCCCCATTATTGTACCTGTAATTAGATACTGTTTGGCAATCATTTTATGGTCTTGACTAAATATATATTTAGTAACAAACGTTTCTTTATGATGATGTCCGTGGTCGTCGTCGTGATCGTGGTTATCTGCGTGTGCTGACATAATCTTATATCGTTTTTTATCTTTTAAATTAGTTAATTAGAGAGTTTTTGAATTCTTTTTGCTCTTTGATCCAGGCATCATATTCTTCTTGAGTTTCAACAATAATTTTCATCTGCATATTGTAGTGCGACTTTCCGCAAATCTTATTACACAGTAATATATAATCGAACTCATAACGCTCTAAAGCTTCCTCGCCTTTAGCCACTAGCGGCTTGCTATTCTCAACTCTAATCTTATTAATATTCGCAACTTTCTCTATCATTTGAGGGGTTTGCCTCATATCGGCGGTGGTCACGGTAGGTGTAAAACCAAACTGTGTTATCATACCGGGAACACAATTCATCTGTGCTCTAAAGTGAGGCATATAAGCCGAGTGTAAGACATCTTGAGAACGCATTTTGAACAATACCGGTTTACCTACAGGTAAATGCAACTCTGTAGTAATAATATCGTCCTGCGCATTAGGATCAGATTCGTCGATACCTAAGATATTAGCTCTATCAATATCAATTAGACGAACATTGGCCTTTCCTAAGGTATTATCATTTCCACCATATCGTGCTTTCCAGTTAAATTGCTGCGCATATAACTCCACAACTAACGGGTCTTCACTTTCATCAACACCCATAATATTAATCCAGGTGTTTAATCCGTAAATAATTAAACCTGCCAGAACAATTACCGGAATGATGGTCCAAATGGCTTCCAATTTATTATTGTCGGCAAAGAATAAAGCTTTCTTACCTTTTTCACCTTTATATTTATAAGCAAAGTAGTGCAATAAGAACTGCGTAATGGTTTGAACGATAAATATGATCACCATAGAGATAATCATCAAATTATCGATCGTCGGTCCATGTTCTGAAGCAGAATTCGACATTAATGGTAAATCACCCCATTTTACAAAACACACAATAGTAATGATGTAAATGAAAGCCAAAAAGCCCATCATTAAATAACCATTCAACGTGTTGTCTTTGTCTGTGGCAACTCCCGGAGTTTCGTTTTGATTTTTAGCCTGGGCCAAATCGAAAATCTTTACCATTTGCCAAATGGTAACTAAAATAAATACTAAAACTATAATTGTTAATAACGCAGTCATTGGTATCGTTCGTCTTTATTTATATCTTAATTAATAATGAAATTCTTCGCTTTCTTTTCTAAACGGGTATCTTTTTACCAGTAATGGCGCCTTTGTCAACGCTGTAAACACTACAAATATGAATAACCCTGCAAAAAGCAATATTGAACTTATTTCTGGAATACCTATAAACCATCGGTCTCCAACTGTGGCTGGCATAATCATATTGAAAATATCGATATAGTGTCCGGCTAATATGACCAATCCTGCCATAACAACGAACCATGGTACACGTTTGTAATCCGCGTTCATTAACATCAATATTGGGAATACAAAGTTCATAACTACCATACCTAAGAACGGTAATTTATAATCTGCAAATCGCGTTACAAAGTAGGTCACCTCTTCAGGTATATTTGAATACCAGATTAGCATGAATTGTGAGAACCATAGGTAGGTCCAGAAAATACTGAATGCAAACATAAACTTAGCCACATCGTGCAGATGATTTTCGTTTACAAATTCTAGCTGTCCTTTAGATTTAAGGTATAAGGTAATCAATGCAATGACGGTAATACCACTAACAAACATACTAGCGAATACATACCACCCAAACAATGTTGAGAACCAGTGTGGATCAACACTCATAATCCAGTCCCAAGACATCATCGACTCAGTATAAATAAAGAATACTAAGAACCCTGCAGCAATCCGGAACGATTTTTTAAAGTTTCTATTGTCCTCGGCGGTATCTTGTGCTATTGAAAATTTACGCGCAAAGTGACGGTATAAACTCCATCCACCAATAAATATAAGTGCACGGATAATAAATCCTGTTTTATTTAACCAGCCTGACTTTCCGGCAACTAATGCATCATATTTATCACTATCAGGATTTACCATATCTGCATTCATCCAAACAAACAAATGATCCCCTGCAAAAATGGCTATTACTAATACGATTAAAGCTCCCGGTAATAAATAAGCCGTGATGCCTTCCATGACCCTAAATAATACCGGAGACCAGCCTGCCTGTGATGCAATTTGAATGGCATAAAATGCCAAAACACCCAAAGCAATCATCATAAAAAAGAATGCGGCTACATATAATGCAGCATAAGGTCTGTTATGAATTTGATGCATAACATGTTCTGCGTGTGCGTCACCGTGATGAGCACCTTCTTCCGCATGTGTCGTCTCTCCATGTTTGTCATGTGTATCTGCAACAGCATGTGTTGCTTCTTCAGTGTGACTTCCTCCATGATGAGAAGCCTCTTCAGCTAACATCGTTTTCACTTCTTCTACAGTAACATGAGACGCAGAATAACTGTATAACCATCCCGCTAAACCTAATACGATTAGTGCTACAGAAAATATTTTTAACCTATTTGAAAATGTATACATATCTATATAATCTTATCGTCTTACTTTTCTAAATCTGCTTTCAACTTCAACACGTATGCTACCACTTGCCAACGCTCCTCTTCGGCCAATTGATTGGCATAAGAACCCATGGCGTTTTTACCATAATAAATGGTGTGGTAAATACTTCCTTCAGTAATGGCTCTACCGGCATCATCATAACTTGGAATTCCCAATATCTTTTCGCGTTTTACCAAATCACCCTGACCTTTTCCTTTATTACCATGGCAAATTCCACAATAAATATCGTAAAGTTCTTTACCTCGTTCTAAATCCACCTGTGTTGAATCCAGCGGACTTACTAAAGATGTTTTTGCTAATTCGTAACCTTCTGTAGTGTTTTCAAAATCAAAAGGAATATAACCTCTGGCCACAGAACCTTCAGCCGGTAATTGTGCTTCAATCCCATTTGGAAATGCTGCTTCTCCATAGGTTTCATAGCCTTCAGATTCATACATATTAGGCATGAATTGGTAGTTCGGTGCTGTACTCTTATTACAAGATACGGCTACAAATACTACTGCTAATACTAATATTTTAATTAAGCTCTTCATATTAATGTCCATCTTCTTTATCAATAATATTAACCTCAACTGCTCCGGTGTCTTTAAGTAAAGATTCTAATGCATCTTCATTCCCATGCACTGCGATTTCCATTAAAAAATGATCATCGGTCGTTCTTGGGTCTGGGTTTTCTGCTTTCTTAAACGGCCACATTCTACTACGTAAATAGAAAGTAATAACCATTAAATGCGCTGCAAAAAACACTGTTAATTCAAACATGATTGGCACAAATGCAGGCATATTTTCTAAATAACTAAAACTTGGTTTACCTCCTATATTTTGAGGCCAATCCTCTATCATTATAAAATTCATCATGACTATAGCCACGGTTAAACCCACTAACCCATACATAAATGCAGTAATGGCGATACGTGTTGGTTCAAGCCCCATCGCTTTGTCTAGCCCGTGAACCGGAAATGGTGTATAAATTTCTTCTATATGATGTTTTTCTGCCTTAACCTTTTTAACAGCCGACATTAATACATCATCATCCGTATAAATAGCGTGAATTACTTTTGAAGCTTCCATATGCTACTTTTAGTTTTTTGTTTCTTTATTATTACTTCCAGACGTTCTTGCATCAGTTCCGGTTCCTACCAAACTGTCACCTCTTTCTCTAATCTTTTTATAGCGTTCTCCTGATGATTTCAGAATTGTTTTAACCTCAGCCTGAGCAATTACAGGAAATGTTCTAGAGTACAACAAGAATAATACAAAGAAGAATCCAATCGTTCCAATGAAAATACCTATGTCTACAAATGTAGGTGAGAACATAGTCCAGGATGATGGTAAGTAATCTCTATGCAATGAGGTTACAATAATTACAAAACGTTCGAACCACATACCAATGTTTACCACAATAGAGATAAAGAAGGAGAACATAATACTTGTTCTTAATTTCTTAAACCACATAAATTGCGGAGAGAACACATTACAGGTCATCATTGCCCAATAGGCCCACCAGTAAGGTCCGGTTGCTCTGTTTAAGAACGCATATTGTTCGTATTCTACACCTGAATACCAAGCAATAAATAACTCTGTGATATATGCTACACCAACTATAGACCCCGTAATCATGATGACGATGTTCATTAATTCGATGTGTTGTACGGTGATATAATCTTCAAGGTTACACACTTTTCTCATAATGATAAGCAATGTGTTTACCATCGCAAACCCAGAGAATACTGCTCCCGCAACAAAGTAAGGCGGGAATATGGTGGTGTGCCAACCGGGAATTACCGATGTTGCAAAGTCAAACGATACAATAGTATGTACAGAAAGTACTAATGGCGTTGCCAAACCGGCAAGAACCAAAGATACTTCTTCAAAACGTTGCCAATCCTTAGCTCTACCAGACCATCCAAAACTTAATAACGCATATATTTTCTTTTGGAAGGGTTTAATGGCTCTATCTCTTAACATGGCGAAATCCGGCAACAACCCTGTCCACCAGAATACTAATGACACTGATAAATAGGTTGAGATCGCAAATACATCCCAAAGTAATGGAGAATTAAAGTTTACCCATAAAGATCCAAATTGATTTGGAATTGGTAATACCCAATACCCTAACCATGGACGGCCCATATGAATGATTGGAAATAAACCTGCCTGAACTACCGAGAAGATCGTCATGGCTTCGGCCGAACGGTTAATGGCCATTCTCCATTTTTGACGGAACAGTAGAAGTACTGCAGAAATCAGTGTTCCTGCGTGACCAATACCAACCCACCAAACGAAGTTAGTAATATCCCAGGCCCAACCTACGGTTTTATTCAAACCCCAAGTTCCAATACCTGTTGATATGGTATAAATAATACATCCAATTCCCCAAAGAAAAGCTGCCAGTGAAATTCCAAAAACAATCCACCATTGTTTGTTTGCTTTTCCTTCCACAGGTTTTGCAACATCCACAGTCACATCGTGGTATGATTTTTCTCCTGTAACTAAAGGTCTTCTAATAGGTGCTTCGTAATGAGACGCCATTTTTTATTGTTTATTTGTTTATTCGTTTAGAGGTTATTCGTTTAGAGGTTATTTTTTTAGGAGTTTAATTGTTTAGGAGTAATATTAACTTTAAACTTTTAAACTATTCAACTTTTAAACCTTTTAACTTTTAAACCTTTTAACTTTCTTACTTAATTTATGCTTCGGTTGTATTTCTCACTTTGGTTTGATACTGCACATTAGGCTTAGTACCAACACTTTCTAACAAGTGATACATACGATTATCTTCTTTAAGTTTTGCAACTTTACTATGCTTATCGTTGATGTCACCAAAAACCATCGCTCCACTACTACAAGCTGCCGAACATGCTGTTTGGAACTCTCCGTCTTTGATTTGACGACCTTCACGTTTCGCATCAAGAATAGTTTTTTGTGTCATTTGAATACACATTGAACATTTTTCCATAACACCACGAGAACGTACCACAACATCCGGATTCAACACCATACGTCCTAAATCATCATTCATATGATAATCAAACTCATCATTACCGGCATACAAGAACCAGTTAAAACGACGTACTTTATACGGACAGTTGTTCGCACAATATCTGGTACCCACACAACGGTTATAAGCCATATGGTTTTGTCCTTGACGACCATGTGATGTTGCTGCCACCGGACAAACGGTTTCACAAGGGGCATGATTACAATGCTGACACATGACCGGCTGGAAAGCTACCTGCGGATTAGCAGCTGCATTTTCCATTTCACCAAATTCACTTAGCGAGCTCCCTAAGCCCGAAATATTGTCCTTCTTATCGTTATCACCTTCAAAAGATTCTTCCGATGAATAATATCTATCAATACGTAACCAGTGCATATCACGGCTACGACGTACTTCTTCTTTACCTACAACAGGTACATTATTTTCAGCATGACAAGCAATTACACACGCACCACAACCTGTACATGAGTTCAAGTCGACTGATAAATTAAAATGGTGCCCGATAGAACGATCGAATTCGTCCCATAGATCAACATCCGGAGATGTTACCGGAGTCTCCTGGTGATTTAAAGAAACTACAGGAACAGCATTCCAATGTTTTTTATCCTTAGTATTAAAAATTTCTAAAGTGGTTTCTTTAACAATATCGCCACGTCCCATTAAGGTGTTATGCAACTGTACTGATGCAAATTCATGCTCGCCTGAGGTTACCTCAACCGTTACATTCTGTACCGTATTGAAACCCTGATACAAGGCATAAGCATTCACACCGGTTTGCATCTCTTCCTTTAAGCCTAAAGTTTTGCCGTAACCAAAAGCTAATCCAACAGAACCTTTAGCTTGTCCCGGTTGAATCATTACCGGCACTTTAATCGTCGTTCCGTTAGCCGTAACATTGGCATAACTTCCATTTAAAGCACCTGTAGCTACATGTGTGTTCTCTAAACCTAAGGCGTCAGCATCAGCTTTAGAAATTGTTAAATAATTATCCCATGATGCTCTTGTCAATGGATCAGGGAATTCTTGTAACCATGGGTTATTGGCTTGTTGACCATCACCCATACCTACTTTAGTATATAGAGTTAATTCTAATCCTGAAGCAGAACCTGCAGATGCTGCTAAAGCGTTTGCTGCATTTCCTGAAGCTGTTTCAGCAGCTTCTTCTTCAATGACTTCTGCAGTATCTTCAGTATCTATGGCAATAGCCCCCACAAAAGTACCATCATGTAGTGCTTTATTGAAAGAACTTCCGCCTAAAATAGAGGTTCCCCACGCGTCCTTAATATAGTCATGATAAGATACATCATTCCCGGTCCATTTTAATAATGCCTCCTGAAATTGCCTCGTATCGAATAAAGGACGAATAGTAGGCTGCATTAACGCGTAATGTCCTTTTTTAATTTCAACATCTCCCCAAGATTCTAAATAGTGAGGTGCAGCTGCAATATAATCTGTAAGTGATGATGTTTCATCTGCTTTTAAAGAAAAGGCTACCGATAAATCCACATTATTTAAACCTTCTGCAAAATCTGAAGCGTTAGGCAAGGTATAAACCGGATTAACACCGCTCATAATAACAGCTCCAATCGTTCCAGCTTTCATATCGCTTACTAATTGAGCCACGGCTTTATCACTCCCTTGTCTTGTTTTAATCGGTGTTTTTGGATCGAATGCTTTACTTCCTAAAGCTTCATTAATCTCTAAAGCCACCGTTTGCGCATTAACATCTTGAATACCCGTAACAACGACACCGTTACTTCCGGCTTTCTTCAATTGCGATGCTGCTTTGGCAAGAGCATCCTCTATAGGTGCCGGTAAATCTTTTGTAGACACCGAATGTCCGGTAACTAAACTATATAATCTGGCTAAAGCTGTTTTTTGTTCACTTGGTGTTAAAGGCACACGTTTATCTGCGTTCGCACCAGTTAAAGACATGTTAGATTCGAACTGAACGTGACGCGACATTTTACCATGATCCGGCACTCTTTTTTTAGCATATCCGGAATCAAATCCTCCACCTTGCCAGTCTCCTAAGAAATCGGCACCAACAGAAACGATGGTCATGGCTTTAGAAAAATCGTAATTTGCTAATCCGCGTTCACCATATTTTGTCTGATAAGCATCAGCTGCGGCCGATTCAGAAACTGCATCGTAAACCACATGACGTACATTACCATACTTCTCTTTAAACTCTGCAATTAATTTGCTCGTAGAAGGACTCGCAAAGGTTTGTGTTAATAACACAATATCTTTACTTCCGCCTTTTAAACTTTCTAATGCTTTTGCTGTTTCGGCATCAAATTCATCCCACGAAATAGACGCTTCACCTTTTCTTGGACCCTGAACTCTAAGGCTATCATATAGTCCTAAAACCGAAGCATTTACTCTGGCGTTTGCATCCCCGTTGGTAGCAGCCAAAGTATTGTTTTCTATTTTAATAGGACGGCCTTCCCGTGTTTTTACTAAAACACTTGCGAAATCAAAACCATTGGCGATGGTCGTTGCGTAATAATTGGCAACACCGGGAACAATCTCAGTGGGCTGAACAACGTAAGGAATAGCTTTTTTAACAGGTCCCTCACATGCTGCAAGCGACGCTGCTGCGGTACTAAAACCAACATATTTTAAGAAATCGCGACGTGTCGTTGAAGTCTCCTCTAATGTATCTTTATCACCTAAAAATTCATCCGTAGGAATCTCATTAACAAACTCGTTTTGTTTTAGCGTCTCAACAATAGAGCTGTTCTCGTTTAGCTCTTCAACACTTTTCCAGTATTTCTTGTTTGATGACATATATTTACTAGTTATTTGTTGTTAGTTATTAGTTATTAGTATTTCTCTAAAACTAAAACTTTACTTTTTAATTATTAATAGTGACACTTACCACATTCTAAACCACCTTGCATAGCTACGGTAAGTTTATCCACACCATATTTCTTGGTTAATTCTTCGTGAATCTTTTCGTAATATGGGTTTTCAAGATCAATATTTCTTGTTCTATGACATTCCACACACCATCCCATAGTTAGTGGCGCATGCTGATACATGATCTCCATTTCTTCAACCGGACCGTGACATGTTTGACATTCTAATCCTGCCACAGTAACGTGTTGTGAGTGATTGAAATACACAAAGTCGGGAAGATTATGAATACGTGTCCATTTTACCGGCTGTCCATCTCCTGTATACTTTTGCTCTGCATCATCCCATCCTGCTGCGGCATACAACTTTTTAATTTCACCATCGTAAAACTCTTTGGAATATTCAGCAGTAGTTTCTCCATTATATTCATAAATAGATTTATGACAGTTCATGCAGACATTCAAAGAAGGAATTCCGGATGTCTTACTTGTTCTGGCTGAAGAGTGGCAATACTTACAATCGATTTTATTATCACCGGCATGAATTTTATGAGAAAAATGAATTTCCTGAACCGGCTGATAGCCTTGATCGATACCAATTTGCATAAAATAACCAAAGGCGAAATACGCGCTCGCTAATAAAAAGAAGATTGCCGTCACTAACATTAAAAACTGATTCTTAACAAAAGCCTTCCATAATGGCGTTCTTTCTGAAGATTCAGGTAAATCGATATTTTGAGCTGAAGCAAAACGACGTAATGTTTGGTTAACTAAGTATAAACCAGCTGCTAATAATATAAATAAGATCGCTAATGCTCCTAAAATAACCTCGTTAGAAATACCTCCAGAAGACTGTGCCTGATCCGTTCCTGTTCCAGATCCTGGCTCCGGAGTTGGGGGAGCTTTTTTCTCTTCAGCGGTATACGCTAAAATATCATCAAGGTCTTCATTCGATAATTGTGGAAACGCTGTCATCGCTAATCCGCTATACTCTTCAAAGATCTTGTTAGCGTAAGCATCTCCGGATTTAATGAGTCCGGCGCTATTTTTTATCCAGGCATAAATCCATGCTCTATCCAAACCTTCATCATCAGCTAAACGTTGCTCTACATGACGTAAAGCAGGTCCCGTCATTTTCTTATCTAAAGTATGACATGCTGCACAATTGGCATTGAATAATGATTTTCCTTTGGCTGAATCTCCTTCCTGAGCAGAAAGCGAGGTAGTAAACGCTAATAAAATAATTAAGCCGAAACGAAGCATGTTTTTACTTAATTGACGGTAATTTACCTGTATCATATTGTTGGTTAAATTAACTTCTAAACTTTGGTATGATTTTTTCATTAAATAATAGAAAAAAATACAGTTATAAAATCTCACGCAAAAGTAATACTTAAAGTCGATTTTAGAAATGTTACAGAAGTGTTAATTGGTAATTTAGAGAGATTCTAAATAAATGAAAGAATTAAAACAAATGGGAATGGTGAACGTTATAAATAGTTGTTAATTTAGAGACCGTAATAACAAGTGAGTTGTCTGCGCTGGATATTGAAACACGTTCAGCGCATGGATAGGGGTTCGTTTAGCTTATAATTTTGAGGGCGCTGTCGGGTCTTTTTAAAGAAATACTAAATATGACCCCGATGTAAAATCGGGATTAGTTCGACTTACAATTTTAAGTACGCCCCTTACAGGCTACTTAAAATTGAGTCTCACTAAAAAGAACTGCAATTAAATTTATAACGTATACATTTGTATAACTATATTTGAAGCATGAACACATTAAACACAAAAACATATCTATTCAGCCTTTGTTGTCTGTTATTTTCAATGGGCTTTTGTTTAGGTCAACAAGGTACGGTTACTATAAATCAAGATCAAAAAATAGAGCAACTACTGCGTCTTAAAAAGGAGATAAATGGTGCTGAGACCCATTTTAAAATACAAATCTATAATGGTAATCGTGTAGATGCCTATAAAGCACAAACTGCATTTCGGCAATATTTTAGCAACTGGCGGTCTGAGATTAAATATGAATCTCCAAACTTTAAAATCTGGGTTGGGAATTTTAGAACGCGCTTAGAAGCTGATCGTGCTATTAAACGTATTAAAAAGGAATTTCCCAATGCTTTTATTTTTAAGCCTAAAAAGGAGAAAAAATAATTGGTTTTTGTTGTGTTACTCTTTCCTTGTAATACAATGTTGATTTTTGGATTTTTATCCGTTTCTAAAGCCCTTTCTATCAAGACATTGAATACACATCCGCATTAATTTATGGATGGATACAATCCATTCACGCAAATAACATACCGCACTACGGTATAGGGCTGCATATTATTAATGGCTTGTGACTGCCCGGTTGTACCAATCATAGCGTCATTCATCGTTGTACTTGCCGTTGAAATATTGGAGTACCCTCTGTCCAAAACCTTTGAGCTCGCCAAAAAACTTCCTGACGGATCGGACTGATTTCCATCCTCAACGACGGCATTTACAGCATGGTTATGTGATGGCATTTGTGCCTCCGTTAAGGTATTAGTCTCTGAGCCTGACTGCTCTCCCTGTATCCTGACACTCAAACCGGGACCGCTACCAAGACCTACAGGAACACGCCCTCTTAAATCCGGTAAAGCAAAATTAGTTGTACCGTTACCTCCATATATCGTTCCAATTAAAGAATATAAATTAGTATAAGTACTTATTGACAGCAACCTCCCGTCGCATGGCATCCAATCTCTTTGATCAAATCTAACGGCTGTTAGTTTGATATCTCCCAGATAAGCATCTTGTGAATATACCTTTGTATTAAAATCTAGCAATAATATCAAGGTAACTAAAATAATTTTTCTCATCAGTTTCTTTTATAAATTACATCGTTAATAGCCATATCATTTCATCTTTTGTTGCATATCTGTATTTCGCCAGTAAGGATGTATATGTTTTATATTACCTTAAAGATTGTTTTCAATTAGTCAGCTTAGAAATAGAGTCTGATACTTTAATATGAAATCTACGCCTATCTTTTATCAATAAATAAGTGCTTTTATCCAGTGTAGCATTCTTATCTTTTAATGTATCAGGAGAGGCATCTGAGTTCCCATCGATTTGGGTCTTTCCGGTTTTTATTGTATGATTCCTGGACAAAGGCGGAACCAGTGAAGTATTTCCCGTAATCCCACTTAAAAAATCCGAGCCATCGAAGTAATACATGCCTTTGGGGTAACAATTAGTACAATATACCATGAGTCCTTCAGCAGGCAATACTATATTATTCATTTGATCATAAGTTAGCCTTGGTGGCAAAAACCCTCCGGTAGTACCGCTTACATCGAGCAGAGCCGATTCATCCGGTGAATCTGTTCCTACACCGACCTGAGCATAAACGGGAAAATTTAAAATTGTAAAAAGCAGAGCATAAATTGGTTGTTTCATTTGTTTTTTGTGTTTATATAATTTAAAAAATAACCCTCCTTTTTAACCCTGAAAGACATCAAATAATAACTGTTCTTTTAGGGTCAACAAATTGTCCTATCTAGTTAATCATTTTATTTTAAAATACTACCTTTTATCTTAGAAGTTAAAGTCGTAATTAATCCTTAATACAGCGAACAGAAGCACCATTTACCCTATCTACAGGGCTACTAGCATTGCTGCTGTCACTATCAAAGAACAGACATTTGGAAAGCCTACCATCTACACTGTCCGACCAATAGACGCCAACCCCAACAAAAATGGCTCCATTATGATTCATGCGGTAACCAGCAACGGGCAATTTTAAAACACTCTCGAAAGCACCTGTTCTATTATCCTGTAAACTTCCTGTTCCCCAATAACCAGTACCCCCATTATTTTGTTCTGCTTCCCATTCAAGCTGAGTTGGCAACCTATATCCTGCCGGACAGGGGTTGTTAGTACCACTTATACCCTGCCATAAGGTATCATCTTGTGGAGACAGCCAATCAAAAGGAGAGGAACTAGTGATAATAAACTTGCTATCCCATTCATTGTTGCCGAAACCAGGAACCACCGTATTTGCTAAGGTTGCCGTTGTCTCCGACGTTCGCACTTGATGCCCATCTGCAGCTCTACCCCACTGGTATAAATCACCATACGAAGCGGCATCTATACTACTTGTTGCTACCTGCGTGGCTCCCAAGTTACGGTCCATCCAAGTTTTTCCCGTGCCGGATAAAACTGTAGCATTCTCAGGAATACTTCCTGTTAAAACGCTTAAAAAGGCTATACGATCGTAATAATATATACCTCTAGGGTCGCAATCCGTACAATATACTATAAGTCCCTCAGCAGGAGACACTATAGCATTCATTTGAGCATAGGTCACCCTAGGAGGTAAAAACCCGCCTGTAGTACCACTCACATCCAACAATGCCGATGAATCGGGCGTGTCCGTACCTACACCCACCTGAGCATGAGCTGAAAGCGCCAGAACGATAGCGATAAGGACAGCACCGCCTAGTTTCATTCGTTTCATAAACACATTTATAATATTAATAAGCTAAAATAAAGATTCTTATGGTTCCTGGTAAAAAGAAGTAATAACTGTTTACTCAAACAGCTTCCAATACATTTATCATTTTAACTCTTTTTTAAATTTTAACCTTTACAACATTAGTGCTTTATGCAACGTACAGAATGACCATCAGCTCTTAAGTAGTAATCAATTTTTGTTATGGGGTCAACTATCGTTGTGGGGTCGTCAATTATCAATGCGTATGAATTATCCTCTTTGACAGTACTAGACCAATAAGCACCAGAGATAGATTCATTAACTATGACGCCACCAATAGTAGTATGGTAACGTATTCCAGCCATAGTTAATTTAAGAGCTGACGAATATGCCCCGGCAGCATTTTGAGTATCCCATCGATCGAGCTCCTCTTCCCATTCAAATTTTGTAGGCAATCTAAATCCTAAGGGGCACGGGTTGTTTATGCCATTTACTCCTTGCCATAAAAGGTTGTTAGGATAATCCAACCAATCACCGACCGAACCGCTACTGCTTGGAGCAATTATAAAATCCGCATGTCCGGGCAAATAAGTCTCAGACCTGATCTCCGTGGTTCCCGAGTTTCTAAGTTGATGCCCGTCCGGGCCTCGCCCCCATTGAAATAAATAGCCATAAGACGCTGCATCTCCACTACTTGTCGCCACCTGTGTGGCTCCCAGATTTCGATCCATCCAGATTCGTCCGGTGGCGGTTACCACTGAAGGTGTTTTCACCGAAACGTGACCCATTCCATAATCTATAAAGTTGGTTCCATCATAATAATAGATTCCTTTTAGATCACAATCACTACAATACACGATAAGCCCTTCTGCAGGATCATTATCATTTATGGCCTTCATCTGCTCATAGGTCATTCGTGGAGGCAGCAGACCGCGGGTAGAGCTGCTCACATCTAATATTGCCGATTCATTTGGCGTGGTCGTCCCTATGCCTATCTGGGCACCGCCAGCTATCCCTGAAACCAAAAAGACAGGTAATAGAAGGCACATTAATTGTTTTGAAAGTTTCATAAACTCTTAGTTTGAATTAAAACATTGATCAAAAATACTAAAACGTCTAAGCTCATAAAAAGACGAGTAATGATCGTTTGAATTAGTATCGATATTACAATGCTCTAATTGATATTATCACGATTCCAACGTATCAATCCTTAATACATCGCACAGAGTTTCCATTAATACGAGCGGATTGACTCATAGCCACGCTACTAATGTTAAAACTCATAGACACTACCAAAGTGTTATCTACGGTACTGGTCGCGTAAAATGCTTGACTCCCGCTTCCCGATAAATTACCGGTGTAACCTATCCGATAACCCGGAAGAGGCAGTTTTAAAGGTGAGTTAATAGCTCCGGTAGCATCTAAACTATTCCAGCTTCCATATTCGATTTCCCACTCCTCTTTTGTTGGCAAACGATACCCATTAGGGCAGGGATTATTTACGCCGTCAATACCTTCCCATAAAGTATTATCAATTGAATCTAACCAATTATGCGATTGTGATGACGATCCCACAATAAACTTCCCATCCCATTCATTACCCAAACCAGGAACCGCTGTTGTCGCTATTGTCACATTCTTCACACTCGTCCTTTTCTCATGTCCATCAGTAGCTCGACCCCACTGGTACAGGTCACCAAACGCATCAGAATCCGTACTACTTGTTGCTACCCTGACAGCTCCCAAATTCCGATCCATCCAGATTCTACCAGTAACCGAAACCACACCTGATGCAATCTTTCTGTTTAAAAAATAACTTCCATCATAAAAATATATGCCTTTGGGACTGCAATCGGTACAATATACCATAAGGCCTTCAGCATCAGGAGATACCGATATGTTATTCATTTCATTTTGGGTCATACGGGGTGGTAGCAGGCCTCCGTCGTCACCACTTACATCCAATATTGCTGATCTATTAGGGGTTGTAGTACCAATCCCTATCTGGGCATAGCCTGAAATTTTAAAGGCTAAAAGAAATAATATCCCAGCTAATTGTTTAATATTTCTTCTCACTTAGTTTTATATACTTGTTTTACTTGTAACATTCGCAAATTTAACTAACGTATGTTAACCCTAAAAACATGAAGTAATAACCGTTCTTGTCTATCAAACTTAAGCTATCAATAACTTTGTACTAAAGATGGAATCAGCTTCTAACATTTAAAAATTAATATCAACTTTAAAGCAAAACGACAGGTAACAGAACGTACATTAATTGTTTTGAAAGTTTCATAACCCATACTGAGTTTCACTAACTTATTAAGAACATAAATACTGCTCTTACTCCGGATAATCCTGAAGCAACAACTGTTTACTACATCCGTTTCGTATTTTTATTTTTGTTACTGTGATTTTTTTATATCTTTCCTAAATTTGGGCGTTTAGTAGTCTTTGATGCAGCGAACAGAATAACCTTCACCCCGAAGTACTGTGGTGTTTTCGGCAGAACCGGGACCAAGGACTAGTACACTTGCATAGTTAATAGAAGCTACTGTGGAGGACCAATAATACCCGGCAAAGGATTCCTCCTCAATTGTACCTGTATCGTTATGGCGAAATCCCGCAAGAGGTAATTTGAGCGATGATATAAACGCTCCCGAGGCATCCCGGGAACTCCAGTTTATTGTCTCGGCTTCCCATTCCCTGTCAGTAGGCAACCTATAACCCGAAGGACATGGGTTGTTAATCCCGCTTACGCCATCCCATAGATCATGATTTTGCGGACTTCGCCAGTCACCGTCACCTAACGCATCAGATTCCAAAATAAAATCCCCATGACCGGGCACATCAGAACCTGATAATGCATTTGTAGTCCCTGAACTTCTCAGTTGATGTCCGTCAGATCCCCGCCCCCATTGATATAAATCTCCAAAAGACAAGGCATCAGTACTACTTGAAGCCACCTGAGTTGCTCCCAAATTCCGATCCATCCAGATTCTACCAGTAACCGAAACCGCACCTGATGGAATCTCTGTTATACTGTTTAAAAAATAACTTCCATCATAATAATACATGCCTTTGGGACTACAGTCCGTACAGTATATCAATAGTCCTTCAGCGTCGGGAGATACCAATATGTTATTCATTTCATCCTGGGTCATACGGGGTGGTAATAGACCTCCGTCGTCACCACTTACATCTAATATTGCTGATCTATTAGGTGTGGTTGTTCCGATGCCTACCTGGGTGTGGCCAGCCAACCCTAAAAATAAGAACACAGGAAGCAGTGAGTGCGTAAATTGTTTAATAAGATTCATTACCTGCATGAAGTTTATTCATTAGTTTGACATAAAAACAGACCAAAATAAGTCATCGCCTATCGCCTAAATTCAAAGAACATTAAGTGATAACCGTTTGTTTTGATAACCCTCTACCATGTGTACAACTTATTATTAATTGACCCCCTAGTGATTTACTACATCTTAATCCTTGATACAGCGCACTGATAGTCCATAGCTTCTAGACGCCTCATCCAAATTATTTGAGGTAATGGACCATAGGTATAAGTACTCTGCAGCTTCACCATTATCGATATCACTTGACCAATACCCACCACTAGTACCAATATTCTCAATCTCTCCAATTATACTACGTCGACCGGCCAGTGTTAATTTTAGGACACTTGCAAAAGCTCCAGCAGCCCCCCAAGTTCCGCGTTCGGCGTCCCACTCGGCAATTGTGGGTAAGCGATAGCCATTTGGGCATGGGTTATTTGTCCCTCCCGATCCTTCCCATAAATTATCGTCCTGTGGATACAACCAATCAAATGGAGGTGATGAAGAACCCACAATAAACATACCATCCCAAGAATTACCCAAGCCAGGAACTGCTGTAGTTGCTAAGGACGTCGTTGTAGCACTTGTTCTTTTTTCATGACCTTCCGTAGCACGCCCCCACTGGTACAGGTCACCATAGGCATCAACATCCGTACTACTCGTTGCGACCCGAGAAGCCCCCAAGTTACGGTCCATCCAAACCTTACCGGTAATGGGTGTCACTGATGCTACCTCCGGACCACTTCCTGTTACCCCACTTAAAAATGAGGCCCCATCATAAACATAAAGCCCTTTAGGTTCGCAATTGGTACAATAAACTATAAGTCCCTCGACCGGGGAGTCTATATCTTCTATTTGAGCGAAGGTCATTCGCGGTGGTAAAAACCCTGCGGTGGTACTGTTTAAGTCTAATACTGCCGATGGGCTTGGTTCCGTTGTACCAATGCCTATTTGTGCATAGCTTGCATACCCGGTTACTATTATAAATAGTGTTAATAAAAAATGTTTCATATTGATTATATTAAATATTATTCTATGCTAAAATTTGTCATATCCTTAACCTAAAAAACATTAATTAATAAGTGTTTATTTAAGCTAATTACTTTAAAGTTTACTCTTAACTTTTGCTACTTACCTCTACTATAATATTATTCATCTTTAATACAGCGTACCGAATACCCCATACTTCTAGTGCTTGTAGTGCTGATATTAACAACATTATTATTAAAAGACATATAACGTGCAGAGTTACCGCCCACCGTGGTACTCGACCAGTAAAACCCAGTACCCATGGATAAAATCGTACCACCCGCTTGATTGGAGGAATTGAAGCCAAGCCGAGCACCTCCCTTTAGTAATTTAAGAGGTGTATTAAAAGCACCTGAAGCATTTTGACTATTCCATGAACCGTACTCTTCAGCCCATTCTATTTGTGTTGGCAAACGATAACCACTCGGGCAGGGGTTGTTTACTCCATTTACATCTTGCCATAAAGTATTGTCAGTTGAAATTAACCAATCACTAAATTGATTTGTAATAATGAACATCCCATCCCAGTCACCTCCCGAATTAGGCTCGGCCGTAGATGCTCTGATTACGGTTGTAGCACTTACTCGTTTTTCATGACCATCAGCGGCCCGACCCCACTGGTAGAGGTCGCCGTACGAAGCAGCATCTGCAACACTCACCGCCGCTCGGGTGGCCCCCAGATTACGGTCCATCCATACCCTGCCTGTAGTTGATGTAACCGATACAACCTCGGGCCCACTCCCTGTTATACCACTTAAAAACGTATCACCATCAAAATAATACAGGCCTTTGGGCTCACAATCGATACAATATACTGTGAGGCCCTCCGCAGGAGAGGCAATGGCATTCATTTGGGCATAGGTCATTCGCGGAACTAAAAACCCGGCGGAGGTACTATTTAGCTCCAATACAGCCGATGGGCTTGGGGTGGTTGTTCCTATAACTATTTGTGCGCTTACCGGAACCCCTATGACTGTTAAATATAACAGGCATATAAACTGTTTTGTAAATTTCATCCCTCAAATATTTTAAACTTTAAAGCAATAAAAATAGCTTCTATCTCCAACTCCGATAGATATGAAGTAATAAGTGTGCTTTTCTGTAAATGGAAGGTGATTTTACAATCGATTCTTAGGGTGATTGAGGTGAGTTTGGTATAAAACCTATGATTTTTTGATAACACCTCTATAGTCCCCTCAAGGGGCGATTTCCTAGAATAAGGCAAAATAGTTATCTTTAGGATTATGGAACAACAATCAATACTTTCAATCACAGCTCGTTTTGGTACTCAAGAAGCTTGTATAAAACATCTAGAGTCTATCCGTTGGCCAGACGGACCTATTTGTACCTATTGCGGAAGCCACCATGTTCACAACAGGAAAAATTCAAATCGACATTTATGTAGGGAGTGTAACAGCTCATTTAGTGTCACAGTAGGTACGATAATGCATGCTTCAAAACTACCATTACCCAAATGGTTTGTGGCTATATTTTTAATTGTCAATGCCAAGAAGGGGGTTTCTTCACTGCAACTTGCACGTGATATCAATGTAAACAAGAATACTGCTTGGTTTATGCAAAAGCGCATACGGGATGCTATGTCCGGCTCAGGCGGATTATTAAAGGGTATCGTTGAGGTAGACGAGAGCTATATTGGCGGAAGCATGACCAATATGCGAAAATCTTATAAGAAAGAACTTGGAATCTACCCTGGAGGGATGGAACACAAAAGACCTGTTTTGGGAATGATGCAACGAGAAGGCAATGTAAAAGTCATCGTGATTGACAAAGCAGATGCAAAGACCATAAGGCCGTTGTTGAATCAGTACATTGATTATAATAGCGAGGTTGTCACAGATGGCTTTGGAGCTTACAGAATGCTCCATAAGACACATGCAAAACATATTAAGTTAAATCATTCAAAGAATATAATGACATTAGGAAAGTACAATACATCTCGACTAGATTCTTTCTGGACAACTATTAAGAGAGCTATTGTTGGTCAGTACCATCGTATCGATCCCGAAAATTTACAGAGTTATTTAGATGAAATCGCTTTCAAGTTCAATAACAAGGGTAAGAATTTATTTAACATATTGATTTACAGAGTAATTCAAGAAAAAATGAAATTGCCACTATCTAGGAAATCGCCCCTCAAAGGGACAATTAGTGTTTTAGGTTGTACCGAACTGGCGGAAATTTAAACCCCTCGTAATTATGCAAGAACAAAAAAAGCCCCGCTTAACGCGTGGCTTCAATAATTAATCAATGAATTTATTTCAATTTCTTTTTGACTTCAACTTCATGGAAGGCTTCAATAATATCGCCTTCCTTAATATCGTTGTAGTTTTTAATTTGCATTCCACAATCGTAACCTTTGGTTACCTCTTTAGCATCGTCTTTAAATCGTTTTAATGAGGCCAATTCACCGGTATAGACCACGACACCATCTCTAATCAATCTAATACCCGACGATCTCAATATTTTCCCATTGGTTACCATACATCCTGCAATACTACCTACTTTAGACACTTTAAAGATTTCTCTGATCTCAGCTGTACCCGTAATCTCTTCTTTAAGCTCCGGAGATAACATACCTTCCATCGCATCTTTAAGATCGTTAATCGCATCGTAGATAATCGAATAGGTTCTGATGTCTATTTCTTCTTTATCGGCAATGGTTCTTGCATTACCAACCGGTCTTACGTTAAATCCGACGATAATGGCATCAGAAGCAGAAGCCAGTAATACATCACTCTCCGTAATGGCTCCAACCCCTTTATGTAAGATATTCACCTGAATTTCTTCCGTAGATAGTTTCTGGAAGGAGTCTGTCAAGGCCTCCACCGAACCGTCCACATCACCTTTAAGGATGATATTCAATTCCTGGAAATCACCAAGTGCGATACGACGTCCAATTTCATCAAGTGTAATATGACGTTGCGTTCTAACCGATTGTTCACGTTGTAACTGTGCACGTTTTGAAGCGATTTGTTTAGCTTCACGCTCGTCTTCAAAGACATTAAATTTGTCTCCCGCCTGTGGTGCACCATCTAAACCTAGAATGGATACTGGCGTTGAAGGCCCTGCAGCGACTACATCGTTTCCTCGTTCGTCATGCATGGCTTTCACCTTACCACTATGCTGACCTGCCAATACATAATCTCCAACTTTCAAAGTCCCTGCCTGTACCAATATGGTGGATACATAGCCTCGACCTTTATCCAGGAAGGCTTCTACAACGGTTCCTACAGCAGGTTTATCGGGATTTGCTTTCAACTCTAATAATTCTGCTTCCAGCAATACTTTTTCCAGTAATTCTTTAACACCTGTACCTACCTTAGCCGAAATATCATGGGATTGAATTTTTCCTCCCCAGTCTTCAACCAGTAAATTCATTTGCGCTAATCCTTCTTTAATTTTATCCGGATTGGCATCCGGTTTATCAATCTTATTGATGGCAAACACGATAGGCACTCCTGCCGCTTGTGCATGCGAAATGGCTTCTTTGGTTTGTGGCATGATATCATCATCTGCTGCCGCCAAAATAATAGCAATATCGGTAACTTGAGCCCCACGTGCACGCATGGCTGTAAAGGCCTCGTGCCCCGGTGTATCTAAGAAGGCCATTTTTTGACCACCTTCCAACTCCACGCCATAGGCACCGATATGCTGTGTAATACCCCCGGATTCACCGGCAATTACATTTTCCTGACGAATATAATCAAGCAATGATGTTTTACCATGATCTACGTGCCCCATTACAGTAACTATAGGTGCTCGAGGTACTAAATCTTCTTCTTTATCTTCAACCTCTTCTATAGATTCTTCTATATCGGCCGTTATGAATTCAACTTTATATCCAAATTCTTCTGCAACGATAGATAGTGTTTCTGCATCTAAACGCTGATTCATAGTAACCATCATCCCTAGGGACATACAAGCTGAAATAATTTCAGTTACCCCAACATCCATCATGGTAGCGACTTCACTCGCCGTTACAAACTCGGTAACTTTAAGAATTTTACTTTCCGCCGCTTCTATTTGTTGATCAATCTCGGTTTGTTCTCTATGCTGATCTCTTTTATCTCTTCTATATTTAGCGCCTTTTCCTTTGCTAGATTTCCCTTGAAGTTTTTCAAGTGTTTCCCGCACTTGTTTTTTCACATCTTCTTCACTAGGCTCTTCTTTTACAACATTTCGTCTTCCTTGACCAGGTTTCCCTTTAAATCTATCGTTTCCTCCAGGTCTATTTGGTCCGCCACCTCTATTTTGCCCGTTACCGGTTCCCGGAGCGCCTGCTTTACTTATTCTACGACGCTTTTTCTTATTAGCAGCACCGGCATCAGCTTTCTTCTCTTCCGGTTTCTTATCTTCCTTCTTTTTCTTAGGCTTATTAAATTTAGATAAGTCAATTTTATCTCCGGCAATTTTTGGTCCGGTAAGTTTTTTATATTGCGTTTTTACTTTTTCTTCGGCGATAGTAGTTCCATCCTCATTAGTAATAACTTCGGGTTTAGATTCTTTTATTTCCGCTTTAGGTTTTTTAACCTCAACAGGTGTCTCTTTAACTTTTGATTCTGCTTTTGGTGTTTCCGTTTTAACGGCCTTAACCTTTTCTATCACCTCTTCTTTTACTTCAGCTACAACCTCCTCTTTAACAGGGCTTTCTTTAACAGGATCTGCTTTGGGTTCAGCTTTCTTAGGCTCTAAATCAATTTTACCAACAGTTTTTGGTCCGGAAAGTACTTTAGCGGCTTTAACAACGTCTTCTTTTTGGGCAGCTGCTTTTTGCTTCTCTTCAAGTTCACGCTCACGTTGCTCACGCAATACTTCTTTCTCTTTTAGCTTGGCTTCACTTACCTCTTTCGATGCTACTTTTTTGCTTGCATCAGTTTGAAATTCATCAGAAAGAATATGATAAATTTCTTCTGAAATTTTTGTGGTAGGACGCTTTTCTATATCGACACCCTTAGAATCTAAAAATTCTACGGCGCGATCTAAAGAGATATTAAGTTCGCGTAATACTTTATTTAATCTAATTGTTTCAGCCATAAATCGCCTTTAAAATACTCAAATATATATATTATACCTATTCCATAAACAACGAATTGGTATTATTCTTCGAATTCTTCTCTCAGAATTCTAATGACATCTGTAATTGTTTCTTCCTCCAAATCGGTTCTTTTCACAAGATCGTTTACCTCTTGCTCTAATATACTTTTAGCCGTATCTAAACCTGCTTTACTAAATTCTTCAATAATCCAGCTTTCTATTTCATCGGAGAATTCACTTAACTCTACATCTTCTTCGGCACCTTCTCTAAACACATCAATTTCGTAGCCTGTTAATTGACCGGCCAATCTGATATTATGCCCGCCTCTACCAATGGCTTTACTTACCTCTTCCGGTTTTAATATCACCTCGGCATGCTTGGTTTCTTCGTTTAGCTTAATCGAGGTTACTCTAGCCGGGCTCAGTGCTCTGGTAATAAAGAGTTGTAAATTATTGGTGTAATTGATAACATCGATGTTTTCGTTACCCAATTCGCGAACGATACCATGAATTCTAGAGCCTTTCATACCAACACAGGCACCTACGGGATCAATCCTGTCATCATAAGAATCTACAGCCACTTTTGCTTTTTCTCCCGGGATTCTCACCACATTCTTAATGGTAATTAAACCATCAAAAACTTCCGGGATTTCTTGTTCGAATAACTTTTCTAAAAACACCGGGGAGCTTCTCGACATAATGATTGTTGGTTTGGCTCCTTTAAGTTCAACGCTATCAATAACGCCTCTTACATTATCTCCTTTTCTAAAAAAATCTGAAGGAATTTGTCGGTCTTTTGGTAATACGATTTCGTTACCCTCGTCATCTAATAAAATCACAGCTCTATGACGAATATGATGCACTTCAGCTGTGTATATTTCTCCTATTAAATCTTTAAATTGCTTGTAGATAATAGTGTTATCGTGTTCATGAATTTTAGAAATCAAGTTTTGACGTAAGGCCAAAATGGCACGTCGTCCCAAATCGATAAGCTTAACTTCTTCAGACACATCTTCTCCCACTTCAAAATCCGGTTCAATTTTTTGAGCTTCAGATAATGAAATTTCCTGGTTTGGTTCTTCGACTTCGCCATCGGCAACTACAACACGGTTTCTCCATATTTCTAAATCGCCCTTATCGGGATTTACAATAATATCAAAATTATCATCGTCACCATATTTCTTTTTTAAGGCGCTTCTAAACACATCTTCTAAAATTGCCATTAACGTGACTCTGTCAATGAGCTTATCGTCTTTGAATTCTGAAAAAGATTCAATTAATGCGACATTTTCCATAACTCTTATTGAATTAAAATTTAATCATAACTTTTGCTTCTACAATATCTCTATAAGCGATGTTCGCTTGTTTTTTCACAGTTACTTTACCTTTACCAACCGGTTTAGGCTCTCTAACTTTCCATTCTAAACTAATATTTTTATCGGTGACCTCTGTAAGATTTCCTTCAATAGTTTCTGAAGCCGTTCTTACCATGAGCCCTCGTTTTAAATGCTTTTTATACTGGCGCTTATGTACCAATGGTGCAGTGGCACCGGCAGACATCACTTCTAAAGAAAAATCTTGTTCTTCTCTATCCAGATTATGTTCAATAGCTCTACTAATAAACATACAGTCTTCAACTAAAACACCGTCATCACCATCAATTATAACTTTAATATGGTTTTCTTGATTCACAGTATGCTCAATAAGGAACAAATCCGAGCGTTCTGCTAATGCTGTTTCAAGTAAATCTTTAACTGTAGCTTTAAACATTTTTTAGTATAAAAAGAGGGGACTTTCCGTCCCCTCATTTCTTAGTTTTGCCTTTCAACGCTGCAAATATATAATATTTTAATTGATTTATAAAGTATTAATTTATAAATTTATAAGCATCGCAAATATTCCAATTATGAAAAAAATATTGGTTCCTACCGACTTTTCCGATCAGGCTGAAAATGCTTTGAAGGTTGCCGCGCAACTCGCCAAAGAATACAGCTGTGAGATTCATTTATTACATGTTTTGGAAATCCCGATGCATAAGGTCGATGCTTTAAGCTCTTATAACAATTTACCTGAAGCAGTATATTTTATGAAACTTGCACATAAACAGTTTGAAACGCTAAAGCAAAAAGCATATTTAAAGGGGCTTACTATTCATGAGAATGTCGAGTTTCATGAAATTTTCAAGGGTGTTTTTCAAGTGTGTAAGAAGCGTAATATCGATCTGGTTATTATGGGATCTCAGGGGGCAAATGGTTTAAGAGAAATGCTTGTTGGAAGCAATACGGAAAAAGTGGTGCGGACCTCCAAAACTCCTGTTCTGGTCATTAAAAATGAACATGAAACCTTTAGAATTAACAAATTTGTGTTTGCGTCCGATTTTAAAGATGAAAGCAAAGTATCTTACCAAAATGCTATCGACTTTGCCAGAATTTTAAAGGCCGACATGTATCTGTTAATGGTAAATACACCGCATAAATTCATGTCTTCAGGTAAAGCCAATAATCGCATAAAAGCATTTGCTGATGCTTTTGATTTTAATAACTACTCCATAAACATTTATAATGATGATACGATCGAAAAGGGTATCATGAATTTTTCAGCTTCCATAAATGCCGATTTAATTGGAATGAGCACACATGGCAGGCAAGGTATTTCTCATTTTTTTAATGGGAGTATTAGTGAAGATTTAGTAAATCATGCGAAACGCCCGGTGATTACTTTTAAGATTTGAAAGTACATAAAAGCAATAGGAATACTTGTTTTTTTTATCTATTTATCGTTTTTTCTGTTGATTAATTCCTCTATGTCTGCTAATCGCTTGGATAGGGATTTTAATTCCTTATTTTCTTCCTCTAACTTCTCTATCTTCTTTTCCTGCTCAATAGTATAAAGCGTTAACTCCTCAATTTTTTGAAGTAATTTTGAATCCATCTCGCCTAAATAGAATCCATCTTTTTTAACCTCTTTTGCCGATGGAATATCCTTTAGATGGCCTTTTTCTTTAATGTGCCGTTCTACATCTTTGAGTGTTGGTAGGCTGTAAGTATCTTTAAAAACATAATCTGCCCAATTGGCATAGGTAGCCACTTTTACTTCGGTTGCTGCTATTTTGCCATTGACGCCTAGTTTAAAACCTTTGGTGTCTGTGGTGCCGATGCCAACATCGCCACTTTCATTAAATACAATTTTATCCGTTACCCCACCGACTTGAAATCTAATTTTCCCTACAGATGTTCTAATTACCAGTCCATTTGCTAACTGACTATCTGTACCCAACACCCCTGAGTTACTCCAATTGCTTACGACATTGTAATTAGCGGATGTTGAAAGCAAATACACCGAGCTACCAACAGAACCATTCCCAATATGGATACCCCTTCGGGCAGAATTTCCCGTACTACTATTTGTCACTTCTATAGAGGTAGTTCCATTATGATTATTTTCTATATCCAATTTAGCACTTGGAGACGTTGTACCTATCCCTACATTCCCATTGTCTTTAACCGTAAACCTTTCAATTTGAGCGTTTGTTCCGGTTCTAATCACAAAAGAACCAAGCGCCCCACTCCCTTCTCTATAGCCACCAATTTGCGGGCCGTACCCATCGGCGGATGATGTTGAGAATTCTATTAATCCACCATCATTATCTGAATGCCCTCCCTTTATTTTAATTACTCTGGTTAAACCTGAACCATTTGATTCCCCATTATATAAGTCTAATTTTGCTAATGGAGTACTTACTCCAATGCCCACCTTGCCAGTTGCAGGAAACGTATTAGTTTGTGCGTTTAAGAATAGAGTTATAAACAAGAAACTGTAGAGAATAAAAAAATGCTTTTTCATTATTAATTATGGTTTAAATTATACGTTTTAAAATCACAAAAATTATAAAGGGAGAGAGCCTATAACAATTTGTGTTTTGCTTGCATTATTTTTGTAAGAAAACAAATATATATATAAATGATTTTATAAGAAAATTTATACGATAAAAAATTATTGGGTTTTTACTATAAAATAAAAAATGGTGAGTTTGGAAAAAAGGCGTTGTAACTAAAAAATGAAAAAACCTTGATATATTGTAATATCAAAGGTTTTGAAGTTAGCCTATACTTCGACCAAGCTCAACACAGGCTCGACTTACCGAGGCAGCCTGTCTTGAGCCAAGTCGAAAGGCTCAGCATAAACTTCTCGCCCTTCAAATGTCGTTTCAATAAAAAAGTCCCAACCATATTCATGATCAGGACTAAAATTTATGTTGGCCCACTAGGGCTCGAACCTAGACTCTTTGGTACCAAAAACCAACGTGTTGCCAGTTACACCATGGGCCATTATGTAAATGAGGATGCAAATTTAATACAATATTTTTTTTGCGCAAGCATTTTTTTAAAATAATCTTCAATCCGCTGCGTTTCTTTACAAAACATTTAAAACTTTGTCGGTTCTGTACTATTGATTTCATAAAAACCCAATCCGTCAATGATCTTAATTATGTTAACACTACCTAAATAGTTAGGTCTCATTTCATATTTATTATTAAATTCGCCAAAGCAAACAAATCTAGATATAGTATGGCACATTTCAATTTTAAAAAATGGAACACAATCTTAGGCTGGTTCTCTTTTTTAATAGCTCTTATTACTTACAGTTTAACCGTTGAACCTACAGTAAGCTTTTGGGATGCAGGAGAATATATTCTAACTTCCGCCAAATTGCAGGTTGGTCACCCTCCGGGAGCGCCTTTATTTCAAATGTTAGGTGCTTTTTTCTCTATTTTCACTTTTGGAAACAATGAGTTAATCGGTTGGATGATGAATATGATGAGTGCTGTTTCCAGTGCATTCACCATTCTTTTTATGTTTTGGACGATCACCTTGCTTTTAACAAAGCTTGTTGCCAATAATGAAGTTGTTAATAAGCAACAAGCCTTAGCCATTTTAGGTAGTGGTTTGGTAGGCAGTTTGGCATTTACATTTACAGATTCGTTTTGGTTTAATGCTGTTGAAACGGAAGTATATGCCATGGCAACCCTTATCATGTCGGTCTTGTTTTGGTTAGGCTTACGCTGGGAACAAGATATGGATAACCCACGCGGTAACCGATGGCTCATCCTTATTGCCTTTATTATTGGGCTTTCCTTTGGGGTTCATTTCATGGGATTATTGACCATCCCTGCTATCGGACTTATTTATTACTTTAAAAATTACAAAACCATTACCGTTAAAAACTTCATTATTGCTAATGTGGTTTCGGTAGCCATTTTATTATTCATTTTTAAACTATTGGCACCTAATATTCTTAAGATTTTTAGTGTTTTCGAAATCTTTTTTGTGAATACTATTGGGCTTCCTTTTAATTCGGGTTCTATTATTGCAGGCATCTTATTGGTGGCCATTATATTTTATGCCTTAAAATACACGCGTCAAAAACAATACACCCATTTAAATACCGGAATTCTTTGTTTAACCTTTATTATCATTGGTTTTTCTACCTGGTTAATGCTTCCTATTCGCGCCAATGCCCACGTGGTGATCAATGAAAACAATCCGTCGAGTGCCAGAGAACTTTTAGCTTATTATAATTTGGAACAATATCCCGAAACACATTTATTTTATGGGCCTCAATTTACCGATCAGTATGCTTATTTGGATGAAAACAATCCTTATGTCGATGACAAGCCTAAATATGAAAAAGATAAAGACAAGGGGAAATATGTTGTTGTAAACGATTATAAAAACGCTAAGCAAAATTACAACTCTAAACACGCGTCTTTCTTACCGCGTATGTGGAGTGCTGAACATGCCGAGAACTATATGATGTTTTCAGGTTTCTTAGATTTTAAGCTAAAACCGGATTATCAAATGCAGAATGAATTGCGTTCGGCCATAGGAAATTTTAAAAATGATGTTGCCCAGGGCAATGTTGATTATGAAGATTACAACAATTTTTTAAAGAAATTTAAAGATTATATTGATATTGAAAAACCGTCATTGATGAACAATATCGCTTATATGTTAGAGTACCAGTTAGGCTACATGTATTGGCGTTATTTTATGTGGAACTTTAGCGGAAGACAAGATGATATTCAAGGACGATATGATAATCATGGGAATTGGATTAGTGGAATTACGTTTTTAGATGAATTGCATTTGGGGTACTCTCAGGAGAATTTACCCGGCGATGTTAAAAACAATAAGGCTAGAAACACCTATTATTTATTACCGTTTATTTTAGGACTTATCGGGTTCTTCTTTTTATTCAATAAAGACAAAAAATTATTTTGGGTTATGCTGGTTTTTTTCCTTTTTACGGGATTAGCCATTCAAGTATATACAAATGTACGTCCATTTGAGCCTCGTGAACGCGATTATTCCGTGGTAGGATCGTTTTATGTGTTTGCACTTTGGATTGGGTTTGGAGCATATGCTATTTATGAAGGGTTAAAAAAATACCTGCCTCAAAAACTTGCAGTTCCCGTTGTGATTTTGGCTTGTTTAGTTTTAGTACCGGGTATTTTAGCGGCTAACAATTGGGATGACCATGATAGATCGGACAAATATACAGCCAATTCAATGGCTAAAAAGTATCTGGATTCCTGTGCTGAAAACGGCATCTTATTTTCCATTGGCGATAATGATACTTTTGCGCTTTGGTATGCCCAGGAAATTGAAGGCTATAGGACCGATGTTCGTGTAGTGAACACCAGTTTGTTTCAAACGGATTGGTATATAGATCAAATGAAACGAAAAGCATACGACAGTGATCCTATACCATCCCAACTTACACATGAACAATATCGTTACGGAACCAGAGATCATATCTTAAAGCGAACCTATTATATTGACCCGAAAACTGAAAAACCAACACGTATTTTAAATACGGATACTTTATCTATTAAGGAGTTCTTAAACTTTGTAAGCAGTGACAACCCGAGAACAAAGTTTAGCCACATCTTAAAGTTGCAGGGTGAAAACCCAAGCCAATATCCAAGTCAGTACAGCAACCTTAATTATTTCCCGGTTGAAAACATAAGAATTCCTGTAAATAAAGAGAATGCCTTAAAATATGGCATCGTAAAACCCGAAGATGCCGATAAGATAGTGCCCTATATAGATATTAAAATTGAAGATGGTGCCATTTATAAGAACAGATTACTAATGCTAGATATTGTGGCCAACAACGATTGGAAACGTCCCCTATATTTTACAGGAGGAGCTTTTGCTGAAGACGACTACCTTTGGATGAAAGACTACTTACAACTCGATGGGATGTGTTACAAATTAGTTCCTATCAGAACACCTGTTGACAGAGCCAATCCTTTCGATATGGGACGTGTAGATAGCGATCTCATGTATGAAAAAGTTAAAAACTGGTATTGGGGCAATAGTGGAAGTACAGCCATTTATCACGATGTTGAAACACGCAAAAACTCAATTACCTACAGAGGTAATTTAGCGCGCCTCATTGAACAACTCATCAACGAAGACAAATTAGATAAAGCGGAAGAAATTGCAGACATCGCCATGACGAACATGCCGGTAGATTATTTTGGTTATTACACCCTTTTAGAACCCTATATCAGTGCTTATTATGAAGTAGGCAGTAAGGAAAAGGCGCAGCAGTTATTTAAAGATGTTGCTAATAAATATCAAGAGAACTTGAGTTACTATAGCGGGTTGAAGGTGGACAGTCAAGAACGGTTGTTTGAAGAAATCTATACCGATATTCAACGCTATAAAGGCTTGGTGGATGTTTTAATCGAGTACGATTCGGAATTTGCCGAAGCTGAAAGTGACACTTTTAATAACTACTTGAAATTATTCAGGCACTTTTATGGCGATGACCTTGAAGAGGATGTGGAGCTTCCCGGAACGGATCAAGACATTCCTGTAGAAGACACCAGTATTGGTATTGAATCGGTAGAAGAATAAATGGGCATATGGCCTTAACTCCTATAAAAACACCATTGGTGGCTAAGAAGATGTTCCCGAATTATATTTGGGACATTACCGCCAAAGACAAAGTCATTTACCTCACTTTTGATGATGGTCCTACTCCCGAAATTACGAACTGGACGCTTCATACTTTAAAAAATTTTGATGCAAAAGCCACTTTTTTTTGCATTGGAAATAATATTAAAAAGCACCCTGATATTTTTCAAAATATATTAAATGAAGGACACGCGGTTGGCAACCACACTTTTAACCATATTAAAGGCTGGAAGACAAAGACCAAAGATTATTTACGCGATATAAAACAGTGTGAGGATGTTTTTAAAGTTCATAGCTCAAAAATCAAAAATCAAAATCTAAAACTCGCTAATCATCAATCGTTAATCAAAAATATTTTCAGGCCACCATATGGTCAAATAAAACCAAAACAAGGCAAACAGCTTCTTCGATTAGGATATAGTATCGTTATGTGGGATGTTTTGTCTTTTGATTGGGATAAGCATGTTACCAAAGAAACCTGCCTAAATAATGTTATAAATAAAACCACACAGGGAAGTATTGTAGTCTTTCATGATAGTGTAAAGGCCTCTAAAAATATGCAATACGCACTACCAAAAACGCTGGAACATTTTAATGAGCTCGGATATGCTTTTAAAGCACTACAGCTTTAAACATATTGCTGAATAATACCAATAAGCGTATTGGCATCCTGTTCGCCACTTTGGCGCCATTTCATTTCACCATCTTTGTAGATAATTAAGGTTGGCAAACCTTTAACGCGTAAAGCTTCGGCAAGCTCTTCGTTTTTGTCAACATCAATTTTTATCACTTTAGCCTTATCGCCAAGTGCCGCAGCCACATCCCTGAGTACGGGATGCATCGCTGTAGATTGTTCATTCCACTCTGTAAAAAAGTCTAATAAAACTGGAATATCTACATCGATAAGTTCTCCAAATTTTGACATATTTTAACGTTTTTAGCTAACTCCAAGTACTACAAACCTACAACTTTTTATCTAGTTTGAAATTCAATGACTTAAATCAGGTTATTCATACTTATTCATAAATATAAACAATTTTGTTAAAATTACAATATTTGCCCCATTTTAAAGGTACTTTCAGTGTTTTCAGAAAAGACCTTCCTTGTTTTAAAAACCTGAGGAATCCAGCTTGATGAATTAACTATTCACTGTGCCTTTTTTCAGTTCAATAACTGTAATTTCAGGCCATATACCAACACGACCGGGAAAAGCCAAATAACCAAACCCACGATTTACATTGATATACTGCCCCATTTCTTTATAAATACCTGCCCAATATTTATAACGCCATTTTACAGGGCTCCATTTAAACCAACCCGGTATTTCTATGCCAAACTGCATGCCATGCGTATGGCCGCTTAAGGTTAAATGATAGTGATAATCATCTTTAATCACCTCCTGCTCCCAATGCGAGGGATCGTGACTCATTAATATCTTAAAATCTTCCTTTTTAATTTGAGCAGCAGCCTGCTTTAAATCACCCGCCTTTTTAAAGCCTCCTGCTCCCCAGTTTTCAACACCCACTAAAGCAATTTTTTCACCGTCTTTTTCAAGGTATTTACTTTCATTCAATAACAGTTTAAACCCGATCTGTTTTTGGAGTTCTTTTAGATCCTCCAGATTTTGCACTTTAGCATGTTCAGAACCCCATTTCACATAATCTCCGTAATCATGATTTCCTAAAACCGAAAACATACCATCCTTAGCTTTTAACTTGTTAAAAACATCTTTATAAGGAACCAATTCTTCAGCCTTATTGTTTACGATATCTCCGGTAAACAATATAACATCGCTTTGTTGTTCGTTGATTAAATCAACCGCATAGCGCACCTTATCCATATTATCAAAACTCCCTGAATGGATATCGCTAATTTGTGTTAGTTTATACCCATCGAATGCTTTTGGTAAGTCCTCAAAATGTAAGGTATATTTTAATACCTTGTAATTATACTTTCCTTTATAAATACCATAAAGAATGGAAGTAAAAGGAATCGCGGCCAGGCCTAATGCCAATTGACTTATAAATTGTCGTCGTGTTGCAAAATAATTTCCCTTAGCCGTATCTCCTTCTGTAAAATAACGATAAATCGCTAAAGGCACTCTAACAATATCTTCTCCAATCATTGATATGGCTAAAATCATTTTCGGAACTAAAATGGCAATAAAAAATCCAAAAGCATAGGCATGTGCATGTGAAAAACCATCACTTCGGTTAAATCCAAAATAATGAAATACAAAATTACCAATAACCAAAATCGTTATGACCCAATAGGCCACCTGAAGCCAGTTGTTCTTTGTCACTGTTCTAAGCGCCTGAAAGGCATACAAGTCTAAAATCCCAAAAAGGGTGATAAAAATAATCCAACGCACCATAAAATCAATTTTAACAAAAGTATTAAGACAAGTATAACATTGTATTAAAATTAATGTTAATGTTAAATTAAATCTTAGTCGTAATAATTTCAAAAGCCATTCACATTCTATTATTTCGTATTATTACTTATCTTTCACCTATCGTTATAACATGAATAAAAACGCTCTAAATGAAACGTAGAAATTTTATAAAAAACACATCTTTAAGTACAGCAGGAATCATTTCCGCTTCTTTATTAAGCTCCTGTGAAAACGAGGACAAAAAAACAACGGCAAAACAAGAAGAAAAGGAAACCATTAAACCTATAGCGGTTTGCACCTGGAACTTTGAAAACGCCAACTCCAAAGCCTGGGAGGTATTGGCTAATGACGGTAATGCTCTTGATGCCGTCGAGCAAGGCGCCATGGCAGAAGAGGCCAATATAAAAAACACCACTGTTGGTATTGGTGCCACACCAGACCGTGACGGTAATGTCACTTTGGACGCGTGCATTATGGATAAAGACAGTAATTGTGGCGCGGTAGTTTATTTACAGAATATAGTACACCCCATTGCTGTGGCAAGAAAAGTGATGGAAGAAACACCTCATATTATTTTAGCCGGGAAAGGTGCCGAACAGTTCGCTTACGAGCAGGGCTTTAAAAAAACGAACCTGTTAACCGAAAAAGCTAGAAAAAGATGGCTGGAATGGAAAAAAACGTCCAAATATGAAACCATTATAAACATTGAAAACCATGACACCATTGGGATGCTCGCTATGGATAAACACGGTGATATCGCCGGTGCTTGTACCACCAGTGGCATGGGGTATAAAGTCGGCGGACGTGTTGGTGACTCTCCTATCATTGGCGCAGGTTTATATGTTGACAATGAGGTTGGTGGGGCCACCGCTACAGGAGTTGGCGAAGAAGTCATCCGTACCGTTGGTAGCTTTTTAATTGTTGAATTGATGCGTCAGGGAAAATCTCCACAAGAGGCTTGTGAAGAAGGTGTAAAACGTATTATGGCTAAAAACAAAGGGAGAAAGGATTTCCAAATCGGGTTTTTAGCGTTAAACAAAAAAGGAGAAACAGGTGGCTATTGCGTACACCCCGGATTTACATATCGTAAAGCAACTAATGTCGGACATACCAATGAGCAGGTAGATTCATTCTATAAAAAGAAAGTATAGTCGATTCCTATCCTAAGTCATATAATTTGGCCTTTCTAATCAAAGACCTTCAAAACATTAAATTTTATTATTTCAATTAAGTAATAACTTTTCGTAGCTTTGATTTTCTATCAAAATCATTCAAATGTCAGATCAAAAACGTCTTTTTCTAGTTGATGCCTATGCCCTAATTTTTAGAGGGTATTACGCTTTTATCAAAAACCCCAGAATTAACTCTAAAGGTGTTGACACTTCAGCCATTATGGGTTTTATGAATTCACTTTTAGATGTTATTAAACGTGAACGCCCGGATCATTTGGCCGTTTGTTTTGACAAAGGCGGAAGTGCCGATCGTGTTGAAATGTACGAGGCTTATAAAGCCAATAGAGACGAAACGCCCGAAGCTATAAAAATTGCAGTACCTTATATTCAAAATATTTTAAAGGCCATGCATATTCCTATTATGGTAAAAGAAGGTTATGAGGCTGATGATGTTATAGGAACGCTCTCCAAACAAGCCGAAAAGGAAGGCTACAAAACCTTTATGGTTACACCCGATAAGGATTTTGCGCAACTGGTTTCTGAAAATATTTTTATGTACCGCCCCGTTTTTGGAGGCGGCTATGAAACCTGGGGCATTCCCGAGGTACAGAAAAAATTTGAAGTGACAGATCCACTTCAGGTTATTGATTTTTTAGGGATGATGGGTGATTCCAGTGACAATATTCCCGGATTGCCGGGTGTAGGTGAAAAAACAGCCAAAAAATTCTTAGGACTCTATGGCAGCATGGAAAACCTTTTAGCCAATACGCATGAGTTAAAAGGCAAAATGAAGGAGAAAATTGAAGCTCATGGTGATTTAGGATTACTTTCGAAAAAGCTCGCCACGATTATGTTGGATGTTCCGGTTCAATTCAATGAAAAGGACTTTGAAATGTCTGAGCCGGATATAGCCAAAGTAACGACCATTTTTCAAGAATTAGAATTTCGTCGCTTAATTGATAATTTTAATAAAACGTTTGCAGCTTCTACTGAGTCTTCAACCGAAAATGACAAAGAGGCTGCATCAAAGCCAGAAACTAAATCAACACCAAAAGCACCAACTTCGGCAGGATCCGGTCAATTTTCCTTGTTCGGAGCAGACCCGGGATCGGCAACCGAAACGGTTTCAGAACACACACGAAAAACAATTGGAACCACCTCGCATTTTTATCAAAGCGTAGCACCGGGAATCGCCACAAAACTATTCATCAAGAATTTAATGAATCAAACCTCGGTATGCTTTGATACCGAAACCACAGGTCTTAACCCCATTACCGCAGAATTGGTTGGTATCGCCTTTTCCTGGGAGGTTGGCAAGGGGTTTTACATCCCGTTCCCCGAAGATAAAAGCGACGCTCAGGACCTTATTGAACAACTTCGCCCGTTTTTTGAAGCAGAACATATTGAGAAAATTGGTCAGAATTTAAAATACGATATTAAGGTTTTAGCCAAATACCAGGTTGAGGTCAAAGGAAAATTATTTGATACCATGTTAGCGCATTACCTTATAAATCCGGATATGCGTCATAATATGGATGTTCTGGCGGAAACCTATTTGAATTATACCCCGATCTCAATCACAGAACTTGTTGGTAAAAAGGGGAAAAATCAGCTATCCATGCGGGACGTTCCCTTAGACAAACAAACGGAATATGCTGTTGAAGATGCCGACATCACATTGCAACTCAAAGAGCATTTTGAAAAAGAACTTGGAGAAGCGAACACCCAAAAACTCTTTGATGAGATTGAAATTCCGTTGCTACGCGTTTTAGCCGCCATGGAGTTGGAAGGTATTAATCTGGATAAAGGTTTTTTGAATGGCCTATCGGAAGAACTCAACAAGGATATTCAATCTTTAGAATCTAAAATTTATACTGAAGCCGGAGAAGAGTTCAATATTGCCTCACCAAAACAACTCGGTGTTATTTTATTCGAAAAACTAAAGCTGGTTGACAAACCTAAGAAGACCAAAACCGGGCAGTATTCAACCTCTGAAGATATTTTGTCGTATTTAGCCAAAGACCATGAAATCATTCAACATATTTTAGATTTTAGAGGCTTATCTAAATTAAAGAGCACCTATGTGGATGCTTTACCTACCCAAGTCGATGAAATCTCAGGGCATGTCCATACAGATTATATGCAAACAGTGGCGGCCACCGGTCGATTAAGTAGCAACAATCCGAATCTTCAAAACATCCCTATTCGTACAGAACGTGGCAGACAAGTTAGGAAAGCCTTTATTCCGCGAAATGAAGATTATACGTTATTAGCTGCCGATTATTCTCAAATAGAGCTGCGTATTATTGCGGCATTGAGCAAAGAGGAAACTATGATTTCGGCCTTTAAAAATGGAGAAGATATTCATGCTTCAACAGCATCAAAAGTGTTTGATGTTCCCATTACTGAAGTCACTCGAGAGCAACGTAGCAACGCAAAAACGGTAAACTTTGGTATTATTTACGGGGTTTCTGCCTTCGGATTAAGCAATCAAACCGACTTATCCCGTAGCGAATCTAAAGCGCTTATAGAAACCTATTATGCGACTTATCCTAAATTACGAAACTATATTAGTGATCAGGTTGATTTTGCCCGAGATCATGGCTATGTACAAACCGTTTTGGGGCGTCGTCGCTATTTAAAGGATATCAACTCTCGAAATGCTGTTGTTCGAGGAGCGGCCGAACGAAATGCGGTAAATGCCCCCATTCAAGGTAGTGCTGCCGATATTATCAAAATCGCCATGATTAATATTTATGGTAAACTTCAAGAAGGCCATTATAAAACAAAAATGCTTTTACAGGTCCATGATGAATTGGTTTTTGATGTTTACAAACCCGAATTAGACAGCATTAAAGCATTGGTAAAGACCGAAATGGAAAATGCCTATAAGCTGGAAGTGCCTTTAGATGTGGATATGGATGTTGGTGATAATTGGCTGGAGGCACATTAATAAGGTGAAACACCCTTATAGTTCCCTCTTGGGGACATTCCCAAACAAACAAGCTATAGATTAATATTCACAAAGCTTAATACCATTTATAACATGGTAACTTCAAAAAGCTTAAAAAATTGTAGTTTAACCAGCGCTTTAAACATGACAATTAATTAAAAAGCTTTGATCAATGCCATATCCCCTTGAGGGGATCATAGGGGTGTGCTGAAAATGAGAAACAAAATCATCCCATATAATCCCGAATTAAAACAACGCGCTCGGCAGTTAAGAAAAAATAGTACTTTCCCAGAAATTTTATTGTGGAAAAAGATTAGACGTCGCGCTTGTGGGGTACAATTCCACAGGCAAGTCCCCATGTTAAATTATATTGTTGATTTTTACTGTCATGAAATTGGCTTAGCTATTGAAATTGATGGAAAAAGTCACGACCATAGTTTTTTGTACGATGCCAAAAGACAAGGTGAACTGGAAACTTGTGGTGTTAATTTTTTAAGGTTTTCGAATGATGAAGTGAAACATCATATGTTTAGTGTTTTACTTGTTATTGAAGAGGCTGTGAATGAATTGGTTAAATAGTTTGGAATACACCCCTATAGTCCCCTCTAGGGGACAGAGCTTTAATAAAGCTTCTGGACGGATTTCATATTAAAAGACTATTATTACGAAAATAATGCTAAAGTTTCATCTTTTAGGAATGCCCTTTGAAGAAACCAAAGGGAGTTAAATAATAAGCATAAAACCTCCTAAATAAGTTCAGCATAAAACTTCAATATCATGATAATTTAGTGCTCTCATATTCACAACTATGTTAATTCGATAGTGTACTTTTGGAAGGGTTAAATGTCATTAACTGAATATCCTCCCCTTCCTCGAAAAGCCTATAAATTCTACTTTCACTTTTTTGATCATGCTTTCCATAATTGAAAAACAATGTTGTCTTTAAATAGGTTGGACCAGACGTTCGGTTACCATGATAGGTGATTTGAATTTGCCGATCTCCTGTGGAAGTTTTATCAAAAAAGAACTGTTTTATAGTATTCTTTTCAGATCTCAAATGGGTCCAACGATAATAGTTGTTTTCAGTATCCACAACTCTAATTTCAAATTCGGCCTGATCATTATTCCATTCAAAAAGTAATCTTGTACCCGGGCTTTCAATATTACGATCTACAACTTCATCTGAAATCTTGAGGAGCTTTCCATGTAATTTTATAATATTGGATAATTCGGTCTTCATAACTGAACTCACTTCAGAAGCACTAAAATCAAGAGAATCCAATCTTCTAATTACCGACTCGAAATTGAAATATCGGCTCAACGCATTTTTATAATTTCCAAGCTGCGCATAAGCATTTGAAATATCGCGATGTGATTGTGAGTGTCTCGGCTTTATATTTAAAATCCTGAGGTACATTTGAAAAGCAAGTTCCGGTTCATTCAGTACTTCATATTTGAATGCTATAGCTTTAAGGATAGCAACATCGGTAGAAAATCGTTTTGTCATAAAGGCCAATATATCCAACGATGTTTTCTTTTGACCCCAGGTATTAAAAAAGTAATCTGAGACATCCATAAAATAATATGGAGCATTCAGATATGCCTTTTTATCCTTTTCAAATAATGCCAGAGCATGAGACTCCGATTTTGCTTTCTTAAATGTCTTCATGTATAAGGGAGGCTCCGGTGCATAAATCGAAGGTGATTTAATCACTTGATATAAGCTATCTCGTAGGTCTGAATTATCATAGTGCCTTTTAATTCCGGCATTCGCCATTGAATTGCTACTTTTCGTATTGATAATGATAACACCTCCAATACCGGGTGTTCCATATCTGGATACAGCACCATTTCTAACTAATATGGCCACGCGGTCAATATCATTCACCTCAAGAAATGTTGGAGCCTGTTCATAAATCACACCGTCAACGTCAAATATGGCAGTTGGTTGTGAGTTGTAACTCCATTTTTGCAAATAAACCTTGGGGTCATAAAGATTTTTGTCTTCTCTATCCACATGCATAGATGGATACAGATTCTGCAATGAATACAAAAAATCCGTTCCCACAGGTATTAAATTTTTGCCATCAATAATCTGAATCGAAAAGGACGCTCGGTCCTTATCAATAATACCCATTGAGGTCTTGATTAAATTTTTATTTTGATGATATTCGGCCAATAACGCTTTCGGTGAATAACGCTTTCTTTTTTTTATAACTACTGAATCCAGCAATTCCTGCTGAGGGATTAACTTCACGTTTAAAACTGTATTCTCATTTTTAACAAGAACATCGACCGTCTGCATGCCTAAGTATGAAAAGGTTAGAATATCACCATGTTTAACACTTAAAGTATAGTTTCCGTTTTTATCGGTATGAACTCCATCTGATGAACCTTTGATGACCACATGAACATTCGCAATAGCCGAATCGGCTTCATTAGAAACTTTACCACTGATATCAAAATGTTGTGAATAGCCATTAGGCACAAGCACCAAATAGAATATTATAAAAACTATGCTCCTCATTTTTCTACCTTAAATATTTTATCAATAATCAAAACAGCATTGACTTTCTTTAAAAGTAAGAAATTCCAGTCACTTTGAAGTGCGCAATGTAATTTATCTTAACAAAAAGCAATCTATACCTCTAATAGAAGTGTATCAAATCAGTGGATTAATTACAAATAACTCTTAGTCATTAAGGTTTTTGCACGTTCTGAGAATCATCTTCCATTTTTTTATTCATCTGAAGATTTAAATGAGAAAATGATAGCAGAAACTCTTTGATCGCACTATTCAATTCATCGTTGCTCGTGGTGCTTAAATTTGAAAAACTTTCAAGTTTGCGAAACTTCGTTTCTAAAGCGACTATGCGTGCCCTAATCGAAGGTGTTTTAATGGTGTCAGGATTCTTTACTTTCAAGTTCTTAAAAAGCGAGTTAATAAGACTGTCATTATCTTTAAAAAAACTAAGATCACCATCCTTTACATTGGCCACAATATCGGCAAGCTCAAAATACTCCTGCCAGTTTTCAATCACACGCTCCGTATTTTCATCTAAAGTAAACTCGAGATAATCAAGATTAGAAATATCGACTTTAGAGAGATCTTGCTTGGCGTTTTCCTCATCATCGGATTGTGGGTTTTCGTCCTTAGTGTTCTTACATGAAACAAATACAACGAACAACAGTAATACGCCTAAAATTTTAATATTCATTTTTACAATATAAATGATGTACCACAAAGATATAGTAATAGTTGATTTTTTACACATATAGCGAATCTTATTAAATATTTTATATATGATGCCAAAAAAGGAGCAGAATTTAAAAATATTACAATTAATCGTATATTTGATGACCCTAAATCATAAGTGTTATGTTAGAAAATTTTTGGTTCAATGTGGAGTATGGTATCAATCATGTTTTAGATATCAACGCTTACGATCACGTTTTATTTTTAATAGCCCTGACGGTTCCCTATCTTTTTAAAGACTGGAAGCGTGTTTTATTGCTGGTTTCGTTATTCACTTTAGGACATACTTTATCGCTTGTATTAGCCGGATATAATGTAGTGAGCGTCAACGGACAATTGGTTGAGTTTTTAATTCCGGTTTCCATTTTAGTCGTGGCACTGTTTAACGTATTTACAGCGGGTAAAGGTGCTCAAAAAGAAAAAATAGGAATTTTATTTTTCTCAACCCTATTCTTTGGTTTGATACATGGATTGGGCTTTGCCCGTGAGTTCCATATGCTCTTAGGGGATTCAGATCATAAATTGATGTTATTACTCGAATTTGCCTTAGGTATAGAATTGGCACAGGTGATCATCGTCTTTATGGTATTGTTTTTAGGTTATATTGTGCAGACAATATTCAGATTCACAAGACGCGATTGGATCATGGTCATTTCGTCGATTGTCGTCGGACTGGTAATTCCTATGATACTGAATAGTGACTTTTTAAGCTAAAATTTTCATAAAACTTTAACGAACTTACGTTGTAATTAAAATACGAACCAAGTATCTTCGTTATGTACAACGAATATTTAAGTAGAGAACAGGAATGAAAAACTTATTGATAATCGTATTTTTAATAACTTCGGCAAGTTATTGTCAAATTGTTGAACCTGTAAAATGGTCTTCAAAAATTAAAAAGGTATCCGATAATGAGTACGACCTCATCATTACTGCAGATATAGAAACTAATTATCATTTATATTCTCAAAAGATCCCCGAAGGTGGCCCCTTACCAACGGTTTTTATTTTTGAGGAAAATGAAAACTATGAATTAGTAGGAGGAATGTCTGAAGATAAAGGACATGTTGTAAACGACCCTACTTTCAAGATGAACATAAAATATTTTAATACAAAAGCTACATTTAGCCAACGCATTAAAGTAAAAAGTAAATCGCATTTTAAAATTTCCGGAGACATTGAATTCATGACCTGTAATGATTCAAATTGTGTTCCAGGATACGATGATTTTGAGGTCACCATTTAATTGAAAATGTCAAGTCATAAAATTTAAATAAGTAAAGCAGGTCATAATTAAAAAAAATACATGCCGCAACAAAAACAACTAAAGTACGATAAGGCGTATTTAAGAATTGCTGAAGAATGGGGGAAGTTGTCGTATTGTAAGCGCAAACAGGTTGGCGCGATTATTGTAAAAAATAAAATGATCATTTCTGATGGCTATAACGGAACACCATCAGGATTTGAGAACTTTTGTGAAGATGAAGACAATTACACAAAGTGGTACGTTTTGCATGCTGAAGCCAATGCCATTTTAAAAGTAGCCTCATCGACCCAATCGTGTAGAGGTGCCACCCTTTATATTACCTTATCACCCTGTAAAGAGTGCAGTAAATTAATTCATCAGGCAGGGATAGTAAAAGTGGTGTATAACAAAGCTTATAAAGATGATTCCGGGTTACAATTTTTAAAAAGAGCAGGGATAGAACTGAAATTAATTGAAGATATAAAAGCATAATGTCGTATCAAAAAAAATATTTACCACTGGTTTTAGGTGTTGCGATAGCAGCCGGTATTTTTATTGGTGGTAAGCTGAATTTTGCCGATGCTCCTGACAGACTGTTTTCAACCAATAGCAAGAAGGACAAGCTTAACCGATTAATCGATTATATTGATTACGACTATGTGGATGATATTAACACCGATAGTATTGTTGATGTTACGGTTAATGGGATTTTAGAGAATCTGGACCCACATTCCGTATATATTCCTAAGAAGGATATGGAACGCGTGGCTGAGAATATGAAAGGTGATTTTGTAGGGATTGGTGTTAGTTTTTATACCTATCGGGATACGATTACCGTAATACGGTCAATTGAAAACGGCCCAAGTGCCAAAGCGGGGATTATGGGCGGTGATAGAATCATAATGGCTAATGGAGCTTCTTTAATCGGGGATTCGTTAAATGATGGAGAGCTCGTTAAAAAATTAAAAGGCCCGATTAACACCAGGGTTGATTTAAAAGTCTTCAGAAAAGGGGAGCCCGAACTTTTAAATTTTACTGTGAAACGCGATAACATTCCTATCAAAAGTGTGGATGCGGCTTATATGCTCACCGAAAAGCTAGGTTACATTAAAGTCAATCGTTTTGCCGAGTCCACCTATAAAGAATTTAAAAAAGGTCTGACCAAGCTTAAAACATTAGGTGCCACAGAGATTGCTTTGGATTTACGCGATAACCCCGGCGGGTTTTTAGGCATTGCCGAAGAAATGGTAGATGAGTTTTTGGAAGATGATAAGCTCATTTTGTTTACCAAGAACAAGCGCGGTAATATTGAAAAAAGTTATGCGACCAGAAAAGGAAGCTTTGAAACTGGCAAAGTATATGTGCTTATAAACGAGAACTCTGCATCTGCGAGTGAGATTGTAGCCGGAGCACTTCAGGATAATGATAAAGGCACTATTATTGGTCGACGGTCTTATGGTAAAGGCCTGGTGCAACGTGAAATGGAATTGGGAGATGGCAGTGCAGTTCGATTAACCGTATCACGCTATTATACACCCACCGGACGCTCCATACAACGCCCTTATAAAAATGGGAATAAAGATTATTTCGATGAGCATTTTGAACGTTTAAAAAGCGGCGAGTTGCTCGATCCTGAAAAAATCAAAGTGGCCGATTCTTTAAGGTTCACCACACCCGAAGGGAAAACTGTTTTTGGCGGCGGTGGCATTATCCCCGATGTATTCGTCCCTATTGATAATAGCATGCAAAGCGAAACCTTAATGCTTATAAAAAACTACCAGTTCTTTGATAATTTTGTGTTTAGACAATTAGATAAAGACAGGCATGCCTATGATGGAATTTCAAGACGTGATTTTATCGATAGTTTTGAGGTTGGTGAAGATTGGGTATATGCCTTACAAGACTATGTCAATGCTCGCGTAAATGTAAAGATCACATTTGTAGCTTATCATACCGAAGTCAAACAATACCTTAAAGCCACTTTAGCCGATCAGCTTTTTGGCGAAGGCGCTTATGAAGAAGTATTTAATCAACGTGATATCATGATTGATGAAGTGATTAAGTTGAGTGATGCCAATAAGTAAAACCCCCTTATTTTGTGTTTTTCTCTTGTTTAGTAGTAAAAGAGCATAGCGATTTCAAAATTCGGCAGTTCCCACTCGCAAATCTACAAGGTCACGTTAAACGTGAATTTAAATGCCACGTTGTCCTCAACATCGGCAAGATGGTAAGCACCATAGCGATACGTAAAGCTTAAACCGAAACCAAAAAGCAGTTTGTTAAGTTCGAAACCGGACTCTGTATATCCCTTTTTAAGCGAGTTAAACGTTACATTTTGATGCCTCTCGGGATGCTTAATATCTCCAATGGCATATCTTGAAATTAATACGAGTTGGGGTTTGAAACGTTCTGAAATATGAAAAGGTTTTAAATACTGTTTGAACTGAAATGTGGTAAACTTATCGGAAAAGAACTCGTTAAAAAACATGGTTTCAAAACTGTTTAATCCGGCAACCGAGAAACGCTGCATAATCGTTTCTTTAGTGATGTTATTCGGATAGGCATGATACAAATGGGTTAGTGGGGTATTTCCGTTTGTAATTCCGGATACCATGATAATTTCTGATAATCCGGTATTCAGATCGCCTATTCTATGGATCGTCCTAAAATCTAATTTTGAAAAACTAAAATCGCTTTTAAATACATTTTTGAACGCTTTGGTATATTGTATTGTAAATTTCGGATACCCGTCTTTGGTTTCCTTTGCAATGTGGTCTGTGCTGTCAAATTTACTAAAAGGACTCCATTGCATCGCAACGGTTGCCGTGCTTAGGTGAAATCTATTATAGAGGGTATTATTAAAGTTGTACTGATAATCATATGTAGGATCTATATTGCTAACAGCAAATTGGGTTTCGGTTAAGATTTTAGGCGTAAATTGATGTTCTATCGACAGTGATTTGGTGAGATGTTTATGAAACAGATCGATGTTAAGAAGGCGCGGTTCAAAAAATTGAAAAAAACGTTTATCCGTTAAAAATTTGGAACTTCCAGTTTCCTGAAGATCATCTGTATAATTAACATTTAACCAGGTGCCTGTTTTTTGAGCTAACCTGAGGCCTCCACCAATACCATATTTAAACCTATGATCATTAAAACCGTAAACGGTATAAAAATTCAGTCTATACTTTTTAGAAAAAGCATCGTTTGTCGTACCGCCAATACCACTTCGTAAACCTTCGTACTGATTAAATTTAATAAGATACCTTAGATCGAAATTAAAATACTTAGTTGGAAAATAGCCATTACCAAGTTGTTTTATAAATTCACTTTTTTTAATAGAATCTTGCTGATGTGCTTTATGGCTCTTATCACTTAATTGCGAATGCATACCCCATGAAAAGAGTAAGACAAAAGTGAGAGCATAAGGTTTTAGCATGTGTCCGATAAAAGCTGAAAAATTATATAAAAAAACGTCCCGATTACTATCGGGAAGTTGCTTTTAAAATTATACGGTCATGATTTCTTTTTCTTTAGTATCGAAAATATCATCAACCCTTTTAACGTAATTATCGGTTAATTGTTGTACGTCGATTTCAGCATTTTTTTGAGCATCTTCCGATACATCTTCGGTTTTCTTGATCTCGTTATTGGCATCTTTCCTTGCCGTTCTAATACTCACTTTAGCATCTTCAGCTTCAGACTTTGCCTGTTTGGCCAAATTGCGACGACGTTCTTCCGTTAATGGCGGTACATTTATAATAATGGTTTCACCGTTATTCATAGGATTAAAACCAATGTTAGCAAGCATTATACCACGTTCAATTTCTTGTAGCATACTTTTTTCCCAAGGCTGAACGGTAATGGTTCGACCATCGGGTGTATTCACATTGGCAACCTGATTTAAAGGAGTTTGAGAACCGTAGTAGTCAACCATAACACTTCCCAACATAGAAGGGCTTGCCTTACCGGCTCTAATATTAACCAGTTGTTTTTCTAAATGCTTTAGCGCATTATCCATGGACTCCTTTGCTGAGTCTAGTATAAATTGTAACTCTTCATTCATGATTTAAAACTTTAATGCCAATTAATATTCAAAAATTACGCCAAGGTTTAAAAATTAACCTCGGTGCCGATATTCTCTCCGGAAACAACCTTTAAGAGGTTTCCTTTTTTGTTCATATCAAAAACAATGATTGGCAATTTATTTTCCTGACTTAATGTAAAAGCGGTAGTATCCATAACTTTTAGACCTTTACGTAAAACATCATCAAAAGATATGAAATTAAATTTAATTGCCGAACTATCTTTTTCCGGGTCTGTGTTATAAATACCATCGACACGGGTACCTTTTAAAATAACATCAGCTTCAATTTCTATAGCCCGTAATACAGCCGCAGAATCTGTTGTAAAATAAGGGTTCCCGGTACCACCACCAAAAATAACAACGCGACCTTTTTCTAAATGACGCATGGCTTTTCTTCTAATAAAAGGTTCGGCCACCTCGTTAATTTTTATAGCAGTTTGTAATCGTGTTGGGATATTGGCATCTTCTAAGGCACCCTGTAAGGCTAAGCCATTAATAACAGTTGCCAACATCCCCATATGGTCGCCTTGTACCCGATCCATGCCTTTACTGGCTCCTGCAACACCTCTAAAAATATTTCCACCACCAATAACGATAGCAACTTCAACACCATTATCAGTAATGGTTTTAATATCTTGGGCGTATTCTGCCAGGCGTTCCGGATCGATGCCGTATTGGCGTTCGCCCATTAGGGCCTCACCAGATAGTTTGAGGAGTATTCTTTTGTATTTCACGGTCTATTTTTGAATTGTGAGATTTCCATCTAAGCGGAAATTAGAGTTTAGCAAAGCTACATAATTTTTTTATTTTTTGAATTTATAAAAAATATGAATTTTGCATAAAAAAACCACTACATTTTAAAATGTAATGGTTTTTATTTTTGTCGTTTTTTCTTGAAAGATTTCCACCTTCACGGAAACGGAAAAAGGACATATTAATTTACCCTAAAGTAACACGTTTAAATCCGGTCACTTCAACGGCTCCCTGAGAGGCCACGTATTGAGCAACAGTTTTCTTTTCATCTTTAATAAAATCTTGATCTAAAAGACATTGTTCTTTATCCAAGGTCGTATTATCTGAAACAAAACGATCCATTTTACCCGGTAAAATTCTATCCCAAATTTGTTCTGGCTTCCCTTCAGCTTTAAGTTCTGCTTTTGCATCGGCTTCAGCTTGCGCTAAAACTTCAGGAGTTAACTGTGCCATTGAAATATATTTAGGAACATTTTTAAGGGTTTTACCTAAACGTCCTAATTCAATATTATCTTTTTCGATAACGGCAATTCTTGCTTCAGTTTCAGAAGCGATAAATGCCGGATCAAAATCTTTGTAAGATAATGTTGTAGCTCCCATAGACGCCACTTGCATAGCAACATCTTTAGCTACAGTATCAGCAGCATCAACCTTTGCAGATAGTCCAACTAAAGCTGCAATTTTATTGATATGAACATAGGTTCCAACAAACGGTGCTTCTAATTTTTCAAAAGCTTTGATGTCTAGTTTTTCACCAATAACACCAGTTTGCTCAATTAATTTATCGGCAACGGTCATTCCACCAAAATCCGCGGCTAAAAAAGATTCTTTAGAGTCGTGATTTAATGCGGTTTCTGCTAATTGATTTGCTAAGGCTAAAAAGTTTTCGTTTTTACCCACAAAATCAGTTTCACAACCTAATACAATAGCAACACCTACTGTATTATCTGCGTTAACCTTTGAAACTGCTGCGCCTTCGCTAGAGTCACGGTCGGCTCTTTTAGCAGCTACTTTTTGTCCTTTTTTACGTAAAACTTCAATGGCTTTATCGAAATCTCCTTCGGCTTCAACCAATGCTTTTTTGCAGTCCATCATTCCTGCACCTGTAGCTTGTCTTAATTTATTTACTTCAGCGGCTGTAATTTTTACTGTAGTACTCATAATAATTATAATTTAAAAAAGTCGCTCAATATATTTTCAACAAAGAAAAGAACTAAACGACTTGATAATGTTGTGTTAATCTTATTTACTCTTCTTCTTCGGCAACAACTTTTGGAGCTGGTGCAGCTTTAGCTTTTGGAGCAGCTTTTTCAACTACAGCTTCTGCTTTTGTCTCAGCTTTCGCTTTAGGAGCTTCTTCCTTAGCTGAAGCACTTGCTTCTTTTTCTGCTTTACGTTCTGCTAATCCCGTAGTTACTGCATTAGTAACGTGGGTTAAAATTTTGTCTATCGACTTAGAAGCGTCATCATTCGCAGGAATAACATAATCAACCTGACGTGGGTCTGAGTTGGTATCTACCATTGCGAAAATAGGAATGTTTAATTTTTGAGCTTCTTTTATTGCAATATGTTCACGTTTAATGTCAACCACAAATAATGCACCTGGTAAGCGCGTCATGTCACTAATAGATCCTAAGTTCTTTTCCAACTTAGCTCTTAAACGATCTACTTGTAAACGTTCTTTTTTAGAAAGCGTCATAAAGGTACCATCTTTCTTCATTCTATCAATAGCAGCCATTTTTTTAACCGCTTTTCTAATAGTAACAAAGTTTGTTAGCATCCCACCTGGCCATCTTTCAGTGATGTAAGGCATGTTAATTGCCCCGGCTTTTTCGGCTACAATATCTTTAGCTTGCTTTTTTGTTGCAACGAATAAAATTTTACGACCGGATGCTGCAATTTTTGCTAAGGCATTTCCGGCTTCATCAATTTTAGCCGCTGTTTTGTATAGGTTGATAATATGGATACCGTTACGCTCCATATATACGTATGGGGCCATGTTTGGATCCCACTTACGTGTAAGGTGTCCGAAGTGTACACCTGCTTCAAGTAATTCTTTTACTTCTACTGCCATTTTGTAATAGTTTACGTTCTGTTGAATTAGCAATGTTCCATTTGGCTTTTAGCTTTCCGCTTTTGGCTTTTGGCTTCATTTAGATGCTAAACTAAATCCTGTTTTTACACTAGGACAACAATAACTGGTTTAAATTTTGTTTTAATTTCAGCAAGATTGAGAAATAGATTCCCAATCCAGCTGAGGATAAATTAACGTTTAGAGAACTGGAATTTCTTACGCGCTTTCTTCTGTCCGAATTTCTTACGCTCAACCATTCTTGGATCTCTTGTTAATAAACCTTCTGGTTTTAATATTAATCTGTTCTCTGCATCCAGCTCGCACATTGCGCGAGAAATTGCTAAACGAACAGCTTCTGCCTGACCTGTAATACCACCTCCAAATACATTTACTGTAATATCAAAGTTGCTATCATTGTTAGTCATAGCTAAAGGTTGCTTTACTTTGTACTGTAATGTAGCCGTAGTAAAGTAAGCCGCTAAGTCTTTTTTATTAATCGTGATGTTCCCTTTTCCCGGGGCAACATACACACGAGCAACAGCCGTCTTTCTACGGCCAATTTTGTGAATTACATCCATTATTTGAATTCGTTTAAGTTAATTGTTTTTGGCTTTTGTGCTGCATGAGCATGTTCTGAACCAACAACAACTGTTAGATTACGGAATAAATTTGCTCCTAATTTGTTTTTAGGTAACATTCCTTTTACTGATTTTTCCACCACTCTTGCCGGGTCTTTTCCGTACAATTCAGTAGCAGTTAAACTTCTTTGACCACCTGGGTAACCTGTGTGACGAATGTATGTTTTTTCGTTCCACTTGTTTCCTGATAAGCTGATTTTTTCGGCATTGATAATAATTACATTATCTCCGCAATCAACATGTGGTGTGAAGTTTGGCTTGTGTTTCCCTCTTAAAAGTTTTGCAACTTTTGAAGATAAACGACCAAGCGCCTGACCTTCAGCATCAACCAAAACCCACTCCTTATTAACGGTAGCTTTGTTTGCTGAAATCGTTTTGTAGCTTAATGTATCCACACTAATTAATTTTTATATATCACGCTACCAGCGTGACAGGTTAAACATTCCTCTCTCAAAAAGAGTTTGCAAATTTACGATTATATATTTGATTACCAAATAGTGAAGAAAGATTATTTCAATTAAAAAACGACCTGTTTTAGCGGTTGAAATTAAGGCAAAGGAAAACCTAATCAGTTCCCATTAAATGTGATTAACTGATTAGGTTTATCCGTCTTAAAAAAATATGATATTTTAAATCTGCTTTACACGTCTGTTTTTTTCCACAAATTTAAGATTAACACCTATTGAAAACAAAAAGTTCTTGTCTGTAAAATAGCTTGGAAGTGTATAGTTACTGCCATACTCGTTGAGCAATTTACTGGTTACAAAATTGATTTCGCTGTTAAAGGGTATTTTTCCGTTGGTCAAGCGATTTAACGGCAAGTTTGCTCCAAATCCCCATGTGAATCCTCTTTTGTCATGAGTAACCCATCTACTACCATCGCCTTTTGGGCCTTCATTGGGACGATCTTCTTTATAGTATCCCATTCTTAGGGCAATGAGATCCATAAACCAGGCTTCCGCACCAATTCCAAAAGCGGTATTTTCTTCATGATTTGTATTTACGACGTCTTTTTCAGGGCCTTTTAAAACATCTCTGTATTGTAAATGTAATGACAAGTTTACTGCATTAGGAGCGCCTTCAAAGAACCCTTTGTTTTTAGTAAAGTTTGCTGTAAACGGCAAACTTAAATGATACGATGTTCCCAGAGTTAAATGTATGGGTAAATCCCTGTAGTTTAAAAAGTCTTGATAGGTTGTTTCTATTCTGTTTTTCATTAGGGCATTGACCAAACTTCCTGCGAATCTTATTTTTTGGTTGTTAACGTTTTCGGATTTGATCCAATTCACCTCTTTATCATAAACAGCTCCTAAAGATAAAATGAACTCTGAATTTGTGACGTTATTCTCAACAGCTTTATCGACTAAATAATTACCCGATAACCCTATGTTTAAATTAGGGATGACCTCATAAGCACCCACCAAAGTATAAACCGATTGGCTTCGTCGTTCTACATTTTCATCAAATGCCCCTATAATGGTAGACCATGGGGAGTTCTTTTCGTCATGCCAGGTTAAGGTGCTGATACCGACACTTAATTTTTCATTCACCCGATATGAAATTCCGAGAAAGGGATACTTACCGCCCTTGTACACTTGACTTCCGGAAGCATAATTGAGATGAACATTTACTTTTTCATTGGTTAAACCAACAGCGGCAGGGTTATAAAAAGCATTTTCGATACCTCCTAAAGTAATGGTTGTAAGCCCCATCCCGGTGGCCCGGGCACTCGATGGTTGTCCGTAAAAAATACCCTGATAATGGGTCGGGTTATAATAAGAATTTTGAGCGTTGATTTGATTTGTAAATACAGCAAAGGAACTAAGAACAATGATTTTGATAATTTTATTCATGATTAATAACAATTTGATTAGTTATTAATACATCGGCTTAACACAAAAATGTCATCATATTAAATTCATGAGGTGCGGATTTTAGTTCGAATATCTTAATGCGCTAGGGTAAAAATCGTCAATGGCAATACTAAATCCTACTACAGCTGTTGTGGCTTTCATGACGTTTCCAACTCTGGGCCCTGAAAGTGCTATTCCAAAGGCATTCCAGGTGTTGCCTTCATTATCGGAAAAAAACGATGTGGTGTTATTAAAACTATATTCAAATTCTACCTCCTTGGTATCAGCGTCAAGTTCGAAGGAAACCATTAAATGTTCATCCCCAACAATAAGATAGGTTTTGTCGTTAAATGTATCTTTAAGGGCTTTGCCATCACTAAACGTATTAAAGTCATATATTTTTGAGTCGCCCTGAGTATTGATAATCGCATAAACGCGTTCTTTTCCTGAGCCAGAGGCACTAACACGTCTATGCTTTACGTTGATTTTTGAAGTTTGTTCTGCCGTTCCTTTTAGTACTAATGTCTCGGGATATAAGGCCTTCCATGTTTTCCAATTGGTTTCAACGATGGTCTCTAGCACGGGCTCTTCCCCAATTAATGTCCCATTAACACATTGAAGTTTTAATTGCGACCAGTTACTGTCGGTCTGATGATCGTATAAAATGAGATTGTTTTGATATAGTAATCCGGAAACACCAAACAACGACCTGGTATTATCCCAGCCAAAAGTGGTTCCGGTTAGCGGACAATAATTAATGGTTATTCCGGTATCATTTACAATTTCATGAAAATTTAATATCCTATGTGGGTAGGCCTTTGCTTTGCCTCCCGAAATGGTACCAACGACTAAATCATCGTCTTTTAAGTAATCATTTCCGGGATTGGACAGCTCTAAAAATGTAGGGTTATTGATCGATCGAATAGTCTCCTTTCCACCACCGCTATCTACAATCTCTGAAAAAGGAATCAACCATCCCTGATCTGTGTTTTCAAATGCCGCGTCCGAATTTGTAGTATCAACTCTTTTACTGCAGGCGTTTAAAATCAAAAACAGGACAACTACAGGTATTGCAGATTTCTTCATTTTTAATATTGTTTCATAATGCATTAATATTTCAAAAGCCTTAATAAATTTCAGGATTGGGGTAAAACGCAGCGATAGCAAACCAAAAACTTGCGACCCCTTTTGCGGGAGTTAGTCTATCACCTACTCTTGGGCCGATAATCGCTTCCCCAAAAACATTCCATGTATTCCCTTCATTATCTTTAAAAAATGCTTCTGAATTACTGAAGTCATAACTAAAATCAAGATCTGAAGTTGTATCGTCCAGTTTAAACGGCGTAATAAGATTTTCATTCCCTACAATTACATAGTCTTCACCTTCAAAAGTATCTTTAAATGCCTTTCCGTTTTCAAACTTTGAAAATGGATAAACCTTAGCTTTCCCATTATCTATAATAGCTAAAACGCGCTCTTTATTAGGCAAAGCATTGTTTGTTATCGATGGTTGAAAGACAAAATAACTATGGTTCGTCTTATATTCACCATAAGGATAAACACCGTAATTTCTTGAGAATCCGGTATTTGTGCTTAACACTTTGGTGTTCGGGTAAAGGGTTTTCCAGGTTTTCCAATTGGTTTCTACAACAGGTATCAGTCCGGGCTCGTTACCAATGAGTTCACCATTAACGGCCTGCAATCTTAATTGCGACCAATTGCTTCCGGTGTTTCTATCGTACAAAATTAAATTCGCATTGTACAATAATCCTGAAACCCCAAATGTTGTTTTCTCATCATTCGTCTTACTTTCCCATCCAAAGGCGGTACCGGTTAGCGGACAATAGTTAATAGTGACATAGTCTTCATTTATTTTATCGTTTACGACTTCATGCCAGTCTAATACAACATGAGGATAGGCTCGCGCTATATTTCCGCTAAGGATACCAACAACCAGATCGTTATCACTTAAAAAATCCACCTGGGTTACACTTATAAAATTAGGGTTATCTATGGAAGGGATGCCATCTTTACCCGGTCCTCCGTCTCTAACTTCCGATTTTGGAATTAACCAATTCCCGGCTAAACCTGTTCCGGCAGAGCCATTCCCTCCGGATTCATCTCCGGTATCACCAACATCACTGCCGGCACAAGCAACAAATATTGTTGCCAGGAGATAGTATATTATATTCTTTTTCATAGCGTTTAGTTTATATTAATACTATTTTGTTTTTTGGGAATTTTTATCAAAACCCCTGAGGTGATTCTGTAGGTCGGCGTGAGTTGGGTGCCATCTACATAACTATAAATAGGAAGCTCTGCTTTGGCAGAAAAGACAATGTTTGGCGTGAGATTAAAAGAGACGTTTGGGATAATAAAAAGCCAATTACCGCCGGTATTGTTTAAATCAAAACCACCAATTTCATCAATATTGGCGTCTCTATACTTTAAGGTCAAGCTTGGATTTATTAGCGTTTTAAAAAACACAAATTGATCTGAAGCGCCAAGATATGCCTGAAATTCATTTCCAAATTTATAAGTTGAATTGTCAAAATAAGACGGGTTAGTTCCGGTGTCTCTATAGATGACTCTTGAGGAGAATGTTAAAGACGGTCGGAATCCAAACCGCTTAGAGGCTTGAATTAAATAGATAATATCCCAGGCGTTGCTTCCCGGTTGAAGGTCTGCATTAAGTGTTATACCCTGAGTGTTTGTTTCGGTAGATGATCCTAAGGGTATTTTGGTTCCTATGCCAATTGCCAAATCGCTTTCCTTACCCAGTGTATTGTTAAAGTTGTACTTGGCTAAAAGAATGGCATCTCCAATGCCCGAGGATTGATCGAGGTTTTCATTGCCAAACTGTGTTATTTTTCGACGTTGATTGACCCAGGTCAATAAGCCTTCAATGGAAAGTTGGTTTGTAATTGAATACCCTAAGTTAAGCAGTGCAGAATGTGTGATACGCAGCCTCGCATTATCATTTAAAGTTTCCGAACCGCTATTGAGCGTGTTTAAATTATTGTAATCATAATTTAAGCCTATTTGAAGTGCTCCTTGCTCTGATGTCTCCAAGCCTATGCTGTTTGAAAGCGGGATACCACCCGAGCAACACGTTTGCGTATGAATTTTGGAAAAGCAAAAAATAAATGAAATGAATATATATCTTTTAAAATTCATAGCGCGGCAATTAACAGTATATATGCGGTCGTTAATAGTTGTTAATACTTACTATATTTAACATTTGCGCATGGTGAAAGACTTCGCTATCTAACTATATGATGTCCCGATTTGAAACTTAATGAGTTAATTTTGACTATTTTTGCATGGCTATGCAAGACTTGAAACTTTCTGATTGGTTACCTACCACAAATAAAGAGGTTAAAATACGCGGTTGGGAAGCACTCGATGTTATTTTATTTAGTGGGGATGCTTATGTTGACCATCCGTCCTTTGGCCCTGCAGTAATAGGTCGTATTTTAGAAAGCTACGGTCTGCGCGTTGCCGTGGTACCACAACCCAATGTAAATGATAACCTTCAGGATTTTGTGAAATTGGGAGCTCCGAAGTTATTTTTTGGAGTCACCGGTGGCTGCATGGACCCCATGATTAGCAATTATAACGCCAATAAAAAGAAACGTGATAAAGATGCCTATACACCAAATGGAGATATTGGTTTTCGCCCCGATTATGCCACAACGGTGTATTCTAAGATCTTAAAAGAAAAATGGCCGGATGTTCCGGTTTTAATCGGAGGAATCGAAGCCTCACTAAGACGTGTTACACATTACGATTATTGGAGTGACCAATTAATGCCAACGATTTTAGAAAGCTCGAAGGCAGATATGCTGGTATATGGCATGGGAGAACAACCTTTACGGGAGGTCGTACGTTTATTACAGAAAGGGGTTCCTTTTAGCAGTATTACTACGATAAAGCAAACGGCAGTGCTTATTGCACAAGAGGCCAAAATTCCAAAGAACAGTAATTGGGAAGATGTTGAAATTGTATCGCACGACGTCTGTTTGAAAGATAAAAAAGCATTTGCTTCTAATTTTAAGACCATCGAACAGGAATCTAATAAATTGATGGCACGACGTATTTTTCAGAAAGTCGGAAATCGGACTTTGATGATCAACCCGCCATATCCAACAATGACGGAAGCAGAAATTGATGCCTCTTTCGATTTACCCTACACACGATTACCACACCCGAAATACAATAAACGCGGACCGATACCTGCTTTCGAAATGATCAAGTTTTCCATAAACGTACATCGGGGTTGTTTTGGTGGTTGTAGTTTCTGTACCATTTCGGCACATCAAGGGAAGTTTATTGCGTCTCGTAGCCAGGAATCTGTATTAAGAGAGGTTGATACTGTTGCCAATATGCCCGATTTTAAAGGCTACCTTTCGGATATTGGAGGCCCTAGTGCGAATATGTATAAGATGAAAGGTAAAATACAATCTATATGTGATAAATGTGTCGCACCTTCCTGTATTTCTCCTGTTATTTGCAGTAATTTGGATACCTCCCATAAACCTCTTACTGACTTATATAAAGCCGTAGATAGTCATCCTAAAGTGAAGAAGTCCTTTATCGGAAGTGGTATTCGCCATGATATGTTGGTACCGGAATTCAATAAGAATGCCGATGCCAAGGAATTAGATGATTATACTGAAGAAGTGATGACCAAACATGTATCGGGCAGACTTAAAGTAGCTCCCGAACATACCAGTGATCCGGTTTTAAAGCTGATGCGGAAACCTTCGTTTACTTATTTCCATAAATTTAAGGAACGTTTTGATAAGATTAATATCAAGCATAAATTAAAACTACAATTAATCCCGTATTTTATTTCAAATCATCCCGCATGCGAAGCTGAAGATATGGCGAATCTCGCTGCCGAAACCAAGGATCTGGGTTTTCAGCTTGAACAGGTACAAGGTTTTACACCAACACCTATGACGGTAGCTACAGTCATTTATTATAGCGGGTATCATCCATATACACTCAAAAAAGTAAATACACCTAAAACACGTAAGGAAAAGGATGAGCAACACCGTTTTTTCTTTTGGTATAAAAACGAAAATAAAGACTGGATTAAAAAGACCTTGAATAAATTGGGGCGCCAGGATTTACTAAACGTACTCTTACCGGAAAATGATAAATGGCGCAAAAACAAACCGGGTAAACCAAAGCATACTTTTAATGATGCCATTCCTTTTAATCGACGGAAGGACAAGGCTAAATTTAGATCTAAGAAGAAGCGATAGTAGGATGCACTCTACATTCCGTTAAAAAATCCTCATGGCTAAATAAGCTAAAACATTCCTTTAATGAAAATACGATGAGCTGTTCAAATTAACAAAAGTGCGATTTGATTTAGCCTGTTCGACGTATCCATGTAAAAACCCTAAGCCGAATTTCTACTCGCATTGATATTTCCGAATAATGACCGGGTCACTATTTTTTCAAAAATTTCAAGTTGTTCGGTGTCCTTAATATCTTCTTTTTCCAACTGCTGAATTTTCTTTAAGGCATACTGTTGTATGGTAAGCAATGGTAAAACTATGGACTCTCTAACTTCGATAGACGCCTTTCCTGAAGGTTCGTTTTGCATTAATTCCTGATAGCCTGTCAGCTTTAAAAGCAATCTTTTTGTGGTGATATATTCCTTATAGATAATCGTCCAGAACTCACCAAACTCAACGTCTTCAGACATGTATTTCGTCAAATCGAAAAAGGATTTGGTTAAAGACATCATACTATTTTCTAATAATGTTTTAAAGAATTTAGAGTTGTTATATAGCTGTTCAACTTTATCAAATTCACCATTATCTTCATAGATCTTCAAGGCTGTACCCACGCCAAAAAAGCCCGGAACATTCTGCTTTAACTGACTCCAGGATCCCACGAAAGGAATCGCTCTTAAATCTGAAAACACCAATTTATCGGAGTTCCCACGCTTGGAAGGTCTACTGCCTATATTTGTCTTCGCATAGTATTTTAAGGTACTCATGCGCTCTAAATACGGGATAAACTTCGGGTGACTCTTAAAGTTTTTATAAGTCTCGTAACTGGTTTCTGCCAAATCGTTCATAACGAGCTTGTCGTCCTTAGACATCGCATTTGTATCTTTTCCAATGCGGTTTGATACTCCGGAACTGATAAGTTGCTCTAGGTTATATTGTGAAGAGTCCAATGTTCCAAAATTCGAACTTATGGTTTGCCCCTGAATCGTTAACTGTACTTCTTTATCTTCAATTGTTGGTCCTAATGAAGCGTAGAACTGATGTGTTTTTCCACCTCCTCTGGCCGGTGGTCCACCACGACCATCGAAAAATATCGCCGTAATATCATATTTTCTGGACATGGCCGTAAGCAATTCTTTGGCTTTAAAAATTCCCCAGTTGGCCATGAGATACCCCCCATCTTTGGTCCCGTCTGAAAAACCTAGCATGATGGTCTGCTTATTCCCTCTACGTTCTAAATGTGCTCGGTATACAGGATTGGTATAGAGTTGCTCCATGACAGCAGGAGCATTCTCTAAATCGGTAATGGTTTCAAAAAGCGGTGCAACATCGACAACCAGATCATCTTTAAAAGCAACGATTTTTAGCATGGCAAACAGCTGCATCACATTCAATGCGGTTTGATTATTACTAATAATATATCGGTTGGCCCCACGTTCTCCATTGGTAGCCTGAATCACTTTGATCGCTTCAATAGTTTTCAATGTGTTATAAACCATTTCATCTTCAAAAGCATCAATATCAACGGATTCATCCTTAACTTCAGATAAGATCTTGATCTGTTCAGCTTCAGATAGTTCATGATAATTCTTTGGAAATGATGCACTTCCGTTTTCAATTAAATGATCAATAACGGTCGTAAAAACACTATGGTGAATTCTGCTATCCTGACGGATATCGAGGGTCGCAAAATGATACCCAAATAGATGCACACGGTTGATCAAATTATTGATCTCATTAACATATAAAGACTGATGCTCTTTAACAATCAAGTTTCTAATACTCAATAGTTCAACAATAAGCTCCTGCGAAGAAATTGCCTTTCTATAATTTAAATTAATGCTATACTTATAGAGTATGGTTTCTAGTTTTATAATGCGCTCTTCAACACCCCTAAATGTAAGCTTACGTCTTAAATCCTTAAGATCGGCATAATACTTCTTAAGCACAGCCTGCTTTAACTTATTGGCCACTTTAATGGTTGTATCGGGCTTTACAAAAGGATTGCCGTCCCGGTCTCCACCAGGCCAAAAGCCAACGTTTATAATTTCGTTATGTTTTTTACCATCATCATAAATATTCTGTTGAATGTAATTATAGATCTCTCCAAAAGAGGTATAAAACACGTTTTCCAAGTACCATATCAAGCTTTTTGCCTCGTTATACGGCGTTGGTTTTTCTCTTTTAAAGAATGGTGTTTTTCCAAGCTGACCAAATAAATTGCTGATCTTAGATAAGTCATTGTCTTTTATAGCCTCTGTTAAATCGGTGATAATCCCTAAAACAGATCCCGGGTAAAACTGTGTAGGATGCGCGGTTAATACAATACGCACCTTAAATTCCTCGAGGTAAGCACGCAGATCGTCCAGTTTATTTTCAGCAATGGCCGTTTCTTTAAGGTTTCTCAATGTTCCAATACCTTCCATATTGTTTACAATAGGGAATGCGGCATCCTCGATCGCGTCAAACAGAACAACTTGTCTTTCTATATATTGTATAAATCTGAATAGTAAGTTAATTTGGCTTTGACTGTTTCTACGAGCCTGATATTTTTTAAAGAAAGTTTCCACAATGGTAGTCGGATCATCACCATTGGCAAACCCTTTTTCGCAGGTTTCATGAAATAAAGGAAGCAGCACACCGGTTTTGGTAATAGAATCAAAAGGTAAGGTCATAAATATACTATTGTATATTTGAAATTTTGACAATACATTTTGCTTGAATCGTACTAATTTTGGCTCAACGGACATATCTCTATTTTAGTAAAAATTAAGCATAAAAGTAGTAAAGGATATCTTAAGGAAAGCAGGCAAACCAAAGTTTTATTAATTTTTGCTGTTTCCCGATTTCTTATTGTGAATAATTAAAAAAAAATGCTTGAATACATAAATCTTAATAATGGTTTTTCCTGTTCGAATTTGTTTTAATACGATTTTCAACGCTTTTCTTTAACCGCTTCTTTCAGCAATTACTACCCTTATACAATATTGTTAATAACATATTTAATAACTCATTCTCTTCACTTCTCATCGCATTGCAAAACATTATATTTTTATTAAATATTAAAAGACCTTTTTATCTTAATTTAAAATATGAATTACTGCAATTTTCAAGTGGTGCTACAAGAAGTTCCGGGGGAAGTCAGTCTTTGTTTTTCAATCACCGGTTGTCCTCTTAAATGTAAAGGCTGTCATTCACCTTTTTTATGGAAGCGGAACTATGGTATAAAACTCACTAAAGATTTATACCGTTCTTTTCTTGATCAATATAAAAGTTTAGCGACATGCGTTCTTTTTATGGGTGGCGAGTGGCATGAAAAGGAACTGGTTTCATTATTGAAATTAGCTAAAAAAGAAGGCTACAAAAGATGCCTCTATACAGGAGAAAACACCATATCGTACACTATAAAAAGAGAACTGGACTGGCTTAAAACAGGCGAATGGAACCCCGATTTAGGAGGTTTGACAAGCCCTCAAACCAACCAGAAGTTTATAGAGCTAAAGACCAATAAACTACTTAATAACTTATTTATAAAAAACCAAAATTCATGATTAGATTATCCCAACACCAGGTTACCAAAAAAATTGATTTTATAGATCACTATATAAACTCGGCAAATGCTGCCGATGGATCCAAAGTCGATACCAACGCCAACGTCACCTCCAAAAATATTGCGACCATGGAGGCCGAATTAAATAAAGACATTAACATCCAGGTGAACAGAGCACTGGTAAAACGAAAAATAGCATCACTTTTTGGTGACGATCTGGCGAATGAATATACCAGACAAATAGAATCTCACGAAATATATGTACATGACGAAACCTCATTAAAACCCTATTGTGTTTCCATAAGCATGTACCCCTTTTTGTTTGATGGCCTCACGAAAATAGGTGGCGAAAGTCGGGCTCCGCAACATTTAGAAAGCTTTTGCGGCGAATTTGTAAATCTTGTTTTTGCCGTAAGTTCACAGTTTGCAGGTGCCTTAGCCACAGTTGAATTTTTAATGTACTTCGACCATTTTGCTGCCAAAGATTATGGTGAACATTATTTAAATACCCATGAGAACATCATTGCTAATCATTTACAACATGTTGTCTATGCTATAAACCAACCGGCTGCAGCGAGAGGCTATCAGTCCGTATTCTGGAATATCTCTTTATACGATGAAGCCTACTTTAACAGCATGTTTGGTGACTTTGTATTTCCAGACATGAGCAAACCACAATGGGAAAGTGTTAAACGCTTGCAATCTTATTTTATGACCTGGTTCAATAAAGAGCGTACCAAGGCGATTCTCACCTTTCCGGTGGTTACGGCTGCGATGCTCACCCATGCAGGAAAACCGGTGGATAGCGAGTTCACCGCTATGTGCGCTCAAGAATTAAGTGAAGGCAATTCCTTTTTTATCTATCAGTCTGAAAATGCCGATAGTCTGGCATCCTGTTGCCGACTTCGAAATGAAATAAGCGACAACACCTTTAGTTATTCTTTGGGCGCCGGAGGGGTTGCGACCGGCTCCATCAATGTGATCACTTTAAATATGAATCGCTTGATTCAAAAAGGTGCTGATATTAAACAAGAAGTGCAAAAAATTCACAAATATCAGGTCGCCTACAGGACGCTTATCGAGAGCTATAAAACTACGGGCTTACTGCCCGTTTATGACGCCGGATTTATCTCTTTGGACAAACAATTTTTAACCATTGGCATTAACGGCATGGTTGAAGCTGCCGAGAGCCAAGGGCTAAAGGCAGGGAATAACAAGGCCTATAAACACTTTGTAAACACCCATTTAAAAACCATTTATGATGAAAACAAATTAGCCAAGAAAACCTATGGTTACATGTTTAATACAGAGTTTGTTCCGGCTGAAAATCTAGGTGTTAAGAACGCGATGTGGGACAAAAAGGACGGACTGTTTGTTCCGAGAGATTGCTATAATTCTTATTTCTATGAAGTCGAAGATGTGCAAACCAATACCTTGGATAAAATCATATTACATGGTAACGAATTAATTCAATACCTCGATGGTGGATCGGCACTTCATTTAAATTTAGAGGAGGCTCCGAATAAAGATGGCTTTATTAAACTCATTCATGCTACCGCAGCCGCAGGTTGCAACTACTTTTGTTTTAATATCAGGATCACCATTTGCAATGACTGTGAACATATCGACAAAAAAACAGCCTATAGCTGTAGTCAATGTGGCTCAGAGCATGTAGATCATGCCACGCGGGTAATTGGCTATTTAAAACGGGTATCCAGTTTTGGTTCCGGACGCCAAAAAGAACATCAATTAAGGCATTATCATTTAGAAAAACCAGCATCCAATTTGGCTAAAACCAGGGCACATTTATTAGTGCAAAACCAAAAAACAAAGGCGTTAAGTCTTGTTAAATAAAAGCTTCACATGACAAATATCATATTTGAGCTACATGGTATCGGCTACATTTGCCGATTGAATCGATAAGAACATCTTAACAACGTGTTACAGTTTCGATTAAAACAGATGATGTATCAATATCATGGAGCTTACAAAAATCGATTATAAAAACATTTACTATCCACCCGGTGGTATCTTAATGTGGATCATCATATTTTTAGAACTCTTAACTTTTGGTATGGCATTATGTGTAATGGCCTTCTATAGCAAAGAAGAACCCGAAGTTTTTCATAATTCCAGATTGTTATTAAACACCACTATAGGAACGCTTAATACTTTACTTTTAATTGTTAGTGGCTATTTTATGGCACAATCAGTAGCAAGTTTTAAACAACGAAACATTGAAAAATCAAAGTTATTCTTAAAGCTCACCATATTTGGAGGGCTTCTATTTTTAGCCCTAAAAGGGTTTGAATATTACGATAAAATTGAAGCGGGTTTAAGCATTGGTTATAACACTTTTTTTTCCTTCTATTGGATGTTAACCGCTTTTCATGTTATTCATGTATTGGTGGGTTTGGTGATTCTATGGTCAATATTCAGAACCCTTAAAAAAGATGCCTATAAAACCAAAATTGAGGACGTCGAAGCCAGTGCGGCTTTCTGGCACATGTGCGATCTTATATGGCTCCTATTATTCCCGGTAATATATTTACTCTTTTAGTATGCATAAAACGCGCTCCATAGTATTAGCATTATTAATAGGATTAACACTGCTTTCGGCTATGGTTTCAAATGGAGCAAAAACATATACAACCTTGGGACTCATTATTGGGTTGGCCGTATTAAAATTTATAGGTGTTTCATTTCATTTTATGGAATTGAAACGGGCCAATGTCTTTTGGAAAGGCAGTATATTAATGCTATTAGCATTGTTTTCCACCGCACTAATCATTATAATTTAAAAACAAATATGAAAAAAACACATTCATTTCACATCCCGGTAATGGGCATAGGTTTCACAATAGATACGCCTTTAAAAGTGGCGCAATACGGTATGGACTCTGTTATTTCTTTGGTTGATGATATTTTACTCGAGAAATTAAGAAAAATGTACAGTGAAAAATTTGAAGTGCCATACCAGGAAATCACCGATAAGATAGACGACTTTAGAGCAAAGCGCATTACCTCCTATTTAAATTTAATAAGTGATTTGGCAGATAAAAAATTTGAAGCCTTGAAAAATGTTACTTCAGAAAAAAGCGATGAGATCAAAGCCTATATTAGCATGCTTCCCGACGGGTCTTCACTAAAAGCAGAATTCAATAAACTTACGGCTAATGGGTTCAACTTTAAAGAAATTAAGAACTGGGCGTCAAAAAACCTAAGTAAGGGAAGTATTGATGTTAATATCATGACTAAAGTTGATAAAGACAACTTTATAAAAAATGAAAAACTGCCCGTAGTGTATAACGATGCGCATGCCGCTTTTCGAGGATTTGCAAATAGTAAGTTAAGCTCTTCGGTCATACTTTCGGCTGGAATGAATCCTAGGCTGTATGCTTATATGGCACAATTTGACGATTTTTTCCCCAACGAAAAAAACGAGATTAAAAAAAGAATAATTCTAAAAGTTAGCGATTATAGGTCTGCATTAATTCAAGGCAAATTTTTAGCAAAAAAGGGATTATGGGTTTCTGAATATCGCATAGAATCGGGGCTAAATTGTGGCGGACATGCGTTTGCAACCGATGGCTTTCTTTTAGGTCCTGTTCTGGCCGAATTTAAAGAAAACAGACGGGAGCTAAAAGCATCAATTCAAAGCCTGTTGAACCAGGAATTATCAAATCTAGGACGTACAGTGCCCGAAGCATTATCATTTAAAGTTACCGCTCAAGGCGGTGTTGGCACTCAGGAAGAACATGAGTTTTTAATGGATCACTACAATTTGGATTCTGTAGGTTGGGGAAGTCCATTTTTATTGGTTCCGGAAGCAACAACTGTGGATGATAACACCTTGCAAAAATTAGCAAAAGCAAAAGAAGACGATTTATATTTAAGTGATATTTCTCCATTAGGCATTCCTTTTAACAACCTCAGAAATAATACTAAGGACACCGAAAAAGAAAGACTCATAAATAAAGGCAGACCAGGAAGTGCCTGCCCAAAGAAATTTGTGTCTCTAAATAAAGAATTTAAAGAAAAAGGCATTTGCACGGCCTCCAGAGAGTACCAACATTTAAAAATTAAAGAACTGGAAAGTCAGGGATTACCTTTAAAGGAGTATGAACTTAAATTTAATAAAATTGTAGAAAAATCCTGTACCTGTGTGGGCTTAGGCACTTCAGCATTATTAGCTTACAATTTAGATACTAAAACAGAAGGCGATGGTGTATCCGTTTGCCCCGGACCTAATTTAGCATACTATTCTAAAATTATGAGTTTAAAGCATATTACAGATCATATTTACGGAAGAGATAATGTCATTACAAGAACAGACCGTCCAAATGTGTTTATTAAAGAGCTTCAAATCTATATGGACTTCCTTAAAAATAAACTGGAAGAAGCCCAAAAAGCCATGTCTAAAAAGGAAGAAAAATATTTAAAAACCTTTACGCAAAACATGAAAGAGGGCATTGCTTATTATCATACGCTGTTTCGGAATTTAACCAATGATTTCAATGACAAAAAACACATCATCCTAAAAGAACTGGAAACAAACGCCAGTACATTGCAACAAATTATTCGAGACCTGGACGCTTTGGTTTTAGTCCCGGAAAAAGTCTAGCTACTGCTGTTCTTAATGATATCAAAGGTCTTTAATGAAATTACTTTTTCAGAAGATGCGATCTCGTCAACATATTGCGCAATGGTTTTATCTCTAAAATTTTTCAAAATATGTTCTTTAAAAGGAGACACTATAAAATGAACGGGGCACGGATTTTCATCAGAGCATTTTGATAACCCCAGAAAGCATTCATCAAATTTTGTAGTACCATCGATAACTTTAATAATATCCCAAATGGTATGCTTTTGATCGTCTTCAGATACATAGAATCCACCATGAGGCCCCTTGGTTGACGATACCAGTTTGTTTTTTGTAAGTTGCTGCAGTAATTTTGCTAAAAAAGGTTGAGGGACCTCTAACTCCTCCGCGATTTTTTTAACATTTACTTTATTCTTATCATCCGTTTGAATGCCTAAATAAAGCATAGAACGAATGGCATATTTACAAGCGTTAGAGAGCATGGGCTATTTTTATAGCCAAACATAACAAAAAAAGATGTTTTTATCTTTAAATAAAAAGAAATCTTAAATATAATGTTAAGACCGTATCATTTTAATTAAGATATTTGCAACAGAAATTGACACACATAGGCTTAAACAGTCTATGGCAAAAATGAAGATCAGTCGTCATGGATTTAAAAGAAAAGATAAAACAGCTAAAGGAAGAGAAGAATGCCGTAATTCTGGCACATTATTACCAAGTCCCGGAGATCCAGGACATTGCAGATTACGTAGGTGACAGTTTAGGTTTATCGCAAAAAGCAGCTGAAACAGATGCCGACATCATTGTATTTGCGGGCGTTCATTTTATGGCTGAAACGGCCAAAATTTTGAATCCGACCAAAACCGTGGTTTTACCGGATCTGGAAGCAGGTTGTTCCTTAGCCGATTCCTGTCCGCCGGATACTTTTGAAGCTTTCACCAAACAACATCCTAATCACGTGGTGATCACCTATGTTAATTGTTCGGCAGAGATCAAAGCGTTGAGTGATATTGTATGTACCTCATCCAATGCTTTAAAGATCGTCGAATCGATTCCCAAGGAAACCCCTATTATTTTTGCTCCGGATAAAAACCTGGGGAAATATATCATAAGTCAGACCGGAAGAGACATGCTACTTTGGGACGGTAGTTGTATCGTTCACGAAGCATTTTCAATGGATAAACTCATTGAATTACACAAAAAGTATCCCGATTATAAAATCATAGCCCACCCAGAGTCTGAAACTCATATTTTAGACACGGCGACTTACATTGGATCGACCTCGGGCATGATCAATTACGTCAAAGAACATCAGGATCAAAAGTTTATTGTGGCCACCGAAGCCGGTATTCTCCACAAAATGCAACAGGAAATGCCGAATACAGAACTGGTGCCGGCACCGGCGAAAGAAGACAATACCTGTGCCTGTAGTGAATGTCATTTTATGAAAATGAATACCATGCAAAAGTTATACGACTGTTTACTTAACGAAACACCTCAAATTGAGGTTCCTGAAACCATTAGAGAACGTGCTTTGTTACCCATTGAACGGATGTTAGAACTTTCTAAATAGTATGATTTCTACGGACTTTTTAGTAATTGGTTCCGGAATTGCCGGTTTAACCTTTTCGGTGAAAATGGCTGAAAAGTTTCCGGACAAAACGATTGTTATTGTTACCAAAGCCAGTGAAGACGAATCTAATACCAAATATGCGCAAGGTGGCGTCGCCATTGTTTTAGATGAAGAAAAAGATTCCTTTAAAAAACACATAGAAGATACGTTAAAAGCCGGTGATGGCTTATGCAACAAAGGGGTGGTCGACACGGTTATTAAGGAAGGCCCTCAACGGTTCAAAGAGCTCATGCTTTGGGGTGCCAATTTCGATGTGGATGGTAACGGAGATTTCGATCTGGGAAAGGAAGGCGGACATTCAGAATACCGCATTGTGCATCATAAGGATATAACCGGTGCTGAAATAGAAAGAGCCCTTTTGCAAAAGGCGCATCAATTATCGAATATCACCATAATGCCCTATCATTTTGCTATAGATTTAATAACGAATCATCATGTCAAAGATTCGAGTTCCTCTGAATTAAGCTGCTATGGTGCTTATATTTTAGATCAAAAAGAAGGCCGCATTTTTACTATAAAATCCAACAGTACGCTTTTGGCATCAGGCGGTATTGGTCGTGTTTACGGGCATACCACAAATCCTGTTATCGCTACCGGCGATGGCATTGCAATGGCCTATCGTGCCAAAGCAAAGATCTCTGATATGGAGTTTGTTCAATTTCATCCTACGGCCTTATACGAACTTCACGGGGAATCTTCTTTTTTAATATCGGAAGCCGTTAGAGGTTTCGGCGCTTATCTTCGTAACAAAGATGGTTATCGGTTTATGCCGGATTACGACGAACGTGCAGAACTGGCCTCCAGGGACATTGTTTCGCAAAGTATAGATAACGAATTAAAGAAATCGGGAGACACCCACGTGTTCTTAGATTGTACACATTTGGATATCGATGCTTTTAAGTCGCATTTTCCAAACATTTATAATAAATGTATGGAAAACCATATTGACATTCAAAGAGACTGGATTCCGGTGGTTCCTGCATCACATTATTTATGCGGGGGCATCGAGGTGGATCCCTCCGGAAGAACGACGGTTGCCAATCTATTTGCCTGCGGGGAATGCACCAGAACAGGACTTCATGGTGCTAACAGACTAGCCTCAAACTCCTTACTGGAAGCTTTAGTGTACGCCCATAATATTTATAAATACCTGTCTGAAAATTTACCGAAAACGACAGATATCCATATTCCACAATGGAAAGACGAAGGGACTACTATCGCCGAAGAGCATGTATTAATTCAGCATAACCTTAGGGAACTACAAGCCCTTATGCGTGATTATGTGGGTATTGTTCGTAATAACCGACGCCTAAAAAAGGCCATTAAACGTCTGGATTTAATTTATAATGAGGTCGAAGAGTTTTATAAAGAAACCAAGATCACAACATCACTTTGTGAATTACGAAATATGATCAATGTTTCTCACCTTATTATCAATCAGTCTTTAGCTCGAAAAGAAAATAAGGGTGGGTATTTTAATATTGACAATTTAGACATTATCCTATAGGAGCGTTCAAATCCCAGATCAGCGGTAACAGATAATATACGATTAGGGTGAGCAGGACGATGGATAACAGATTCATCCAAATGCCTTTTTTAACCATATCTTCAATCTTAAGATACCCTGACCCAAAAACAACAGCATTCGGTGGTGTTGCTACGGGGAGCATAAAGGCACAGGAAGCCGCTACTGTAGCGCCTATCATCAAAAAGTAAGGGTGCACATCCAGGATTGTTGCTAAAGGTACAAGTACCGGAAGTATCATGGCTGTAGTAGCCAGATTGGATGTGATCTCGGTTAAAAAATTAACTGCTGCTATTAAAACGAATAGCAAAACAAATAGAGATACGGTTTGAAGGGAGGTCATTTGCTCCCCCAGCCAAAGGGCTAAACCACTGGACTCAAAACCCATAGCTAAAGCCATACCACCACCAAAAAGTAATAGTATCCCCCATGGTAATTTTACGGCATCTTCCCAGGCCATGATCTTCTTATGGCGTTGTTTTCCGGGTAGAACGAAGAGTAATACCGCAAAGGTCATTGCTATAATGGTGTCGTCAATAGCCGGTATAAATTGCTTTAGTAAAAACGACCGGCTTATCCAGGCAAATGCGGTTAGTACAAAAACCGTTAATACTGTTTTTTCTTCATAGGAGATCTTTCCCAGAGCTTTGAGTTGCCTGTTTATTTCGTCTCGCCCACCGGGGAAGGCTTTTTGTTTGAATTTGAAGGCATGGCGCGTGAGATACATCCAACACAAAAACAATAAGATCATGCTAATGGGAAACCCAAAAGAAAACCACTGCGAAAATGTAATGTCCACACCATACGTTTCTTTAACGACTCCGGCGAGCACTAAATTTGGTGGTGTCCCGATTAAAGTGGCCATCCCACCAATAGAGGCGCTATAGGCAATAGCCAGCATTAGGGCTTTTCCGAAAATTAAATTTTCATCTTCGATGGTCTTTGGATTATCCCTTAACTGCGCAACAATAGCTAAACCCACCGGTAATATCATAACCGCCGTTGCGGTATTAGAGATCCACATCGATAAAAATGCGGTGGCCAACATAAACCCCAGAATAATATTTACAATATTGGTGCCTACAAGTTTGATAATGGTTAGTGCAATACGTTTATGGAGTTTCCATTTTTCGATGGCGATGGCCAAAATAAAGCCCCCAATAAACAGAAAAATGTACTTGTGGCCATAGGACGCTGTGGTTTCTTTTAAACCCAATCCGCCGCTTAAAGGAAAAAGAATAATGGGAAGCAAAGCGGTAACCGAAATCGAAACAGCTTCAGTAATCCACCAAATGGCAATCCATGAGGCCGAGGCTAAAATGGCATTGGCCGGCTGACTTAAGCCTTCGGGATGAAAAAACAATATGATAACCGTAAAACAAAGTGGTCCTAAAATTAAACCGATGTTCTGTTTTGTTGGCTTCATAAACTTCTTTTTTTTCGGAATAAAGAAAAGATAAATATTTTATATAAAAAAAGACTGCCTTTATGGACAGCCTGTTTTTTTCATCTATATTCCAGAAATAATGATCTAGTTTACCGGCATTTCAGTTACAACGCTATTCACATTAACCCCGGATGCCGAAACCACCAAATCGCCTGCACTGGCTATTTCCAAGTTAAAAGAAACCTTTCCGGTTTCATCTGCTTCTGCCACTTCGTAAATACCATCATTCTCCTTCCATACACAAACTGTGCTTCCGGGAATCGCAGTACTTATTTTGAGTTTATTTTCACCCAAAGTAATCTCCTTATCGACCTCTAACTTGGGTGTTTTGGGCACCGCAGATCGCATATCAAGCGTAGGATCACCTAATAAATTGATCTCACAAATACAAAGGTGATAGGCTTCAGAGTTTTTAGCGTCCGGTATCATTTCGCTTTTGGCCATCATTAATGCTTCCCCGGTGGTCGCTTTATCCTCCAAGCCGGCCACCCAATATCTGGTCATGGTATGTGTTGTTCCATCGAGCTTTCCTTCTGTCACCATCAATCTAAAATCATTACGCTCGGCAAAATGGGGTTTTCCTGTTCGAATTGGAGCTACAACAGCGACCGAACCTCCCTTAGGTTTCCTTATCATTTGTTCCACAATTGACGGATCCCTTGCAGCGTCATATTCACCCGTATTACATGACACGGTGGTAATTAGAGGGTAAGCGCCTTCATTATTTAATTGTTGTACGTGATCCTTAACAAACTCGGACTTTTCCAATAGCCAGGCAGGTAAGTGACCGTGTCCATGAATATGCAATTTACTCGTCGTTTTATTATTTATTAAGCTAACCAGGTTGTCCGCGCTTAAGGGGTAACTCCCGGGTTCACCTTCTTCATCCCAAGGGGTTTCAGCTGAAAAGAATCGTTTTACATTGCCTTTCCAAACTTTTGAGACATAACCGTCCCAACTACGACGCACTTTAGCGTATGCAGGTTGATCTGTACAGGTGTACACCATATTATCGGCAAAATCGGATGTTGGGTAATTCGTTTCATAGGATATTACCTTTTCGGTAAACACAGCAACATCTTCTTTTGTACGCACCGGTATTCTTCCTAAACCAATGGTGCCATCGGGGTAAGTGATGGCATCTCGATCGTCTTTAAACTCACCATAAACCCCATCGTTGTCTGCATCCCAGTTTGTCGGACTTAAATAAACAATGTCTGTAGGGATCCCTTTAGGTTCTTGTTGATGAACTGTGGTATGTCCTCCGGGCACGATGCCTTTCGCATTCGGCTCACTATCGCCTCCTAACACAATCCATTTAACACCATAATTCTCTATATGATCTCTAACACATTGTCTTATTTTCTCCTGGATATTTGTTGCGGAATAATGCGCTTCAATACTGGAAACCGTTATTATTTTTGTCGGTTTTCCGATGGATGTTTTCCAATTAGCGTAGGTTTCCCATGATGCCGCCAAATCATCATTAGTTATAAGTAATACCTTATATTTTTTGGGCTCTACGGTGGTATTACAAGCGACCAACAGGATGGCACATAGCCATATCATTAATGGCTTAAAACCACTATTTATTTTGAATTTATTCATACCTGAAAAATTATTTGATGTACTCAAAGCTATAAATAATACGAGCATCACCACTCTTAAAGTTTGTTAAATTCTTATACTTTGAAATAGTATCATCCATAAATTCCTTTAATTTTAGAGCACATATTATTCCGAACAGCCAGTACGCTATACTTTGATACGTTGGGTATCACTCATAAATCCGGCAAAAATTTAAGGCAGGTTTAAAAACCCGCCTTAGCATTTTAGCTTTCCCTGGAATAAAGAAAAAATAAATCTTTATATGAAAAAAAAGCTTATTGTTTACCCAACATCAGCAATTCGTTGCAAACAACTTCTGTGACATAACGTTTATTACCGTCTTTATCGTCATAACTTCTACTCGTTAATTTACCTTCAATAGCCACCTCTTTTCCTTTGGTGACATATTTTTCGATGATCTCGGCCGTCTTTCCCCAGGCCACCACATGATGCCACTGGGTATCTGTGATTTTTTCACCTTTGTTATTGGTGTAACTTTCATTCGTTGCAATGTTAAACTTTGCTAAGGTTCTTCCGGATTCTAAATTCACGATTTCCGGGTCGTTTCCTAAGTTACCAATCAACTGTACTTTGTTTCTAAGTGTACTCATAATTTTAAATTTAATGTTAAACAGTTCATAATTTATCCCAAATGGGCTTCGGGAATTTTTAAATACAAGGCCAAACTTCAATAGCCAAAACGCGGCTTTCTATTCGACACTGCAAATATGAAACAGCTTCCAAATGTTATTCGGTAATTACTTATTTAAAATCGTTTGTAAATGTTTGTAGTCGTTTGTAAACGAATATAATTTGGTAACTGGTGGGAGCTATACAAGTTTATACTAAAAAGGAAAAGTCTGATTTCGGATTATTAAAATCCTAAACAGTGCATTCTTACTGACTTTTGTCAAATTAAATTCTTGCCTTTAAATGAGTATGTAAAACAAACATCAATTTTACTAACATCAATATTTGTTCGTACTTTTAACCAATGATTTATCTAAAAAACATCTATATAAGAGCTTTATTGAGTTTATTTCTTGGTTGGATGTTCTGGTTTACTGCTTTTGGTTGTTCCATATTTTTTATTGTTCTCACTTTGATTTCAAGAAAGGATAATACAGAGCAATACTAACTATTCATTCTTATTGTCTTTACGTTTCTCGGAATTAATATACATCAGTTTATACCAAAAATTAAAGTTTGATTTCGTTCTCATTGACCCTCCTTGCGGGAATGGCTATTATTTAAGCTTTAGTGTTATTGTGGCCTAAATTCAGATCTTTATTTGTTATGATTGAATGAATATGTCTAGCGAAATTTCAATAATGCTAATATTTACCCTCTTATCCGTTGTTGTAACATTTACAATGTTTTACTACTAATATAATACTGTGTGGAAATCTATTTACTCCTTTTTTATAAAAATGCTAACGCTTTGTTTAGCCATAGTATTATTCTTCATTTATTGTTATTTAACAATTATAGTATTGGTTCGTTGGAATATAAAAGAATACTTTAGTTCAGATAATATAGCTTTGATAGTGATTGTATTGAGCCTTATTTTGTGCTACTTAACACTCTATTTTGCAAAGTCTTTCTTTAAAAAAATGCAAGAACAAAAATAAATTAATCACGAAATTTATAATCAATTATTATTGTTGCTTTAGGTCCTTGTCCCACTTTGTATATAGATGCCTTATTAGTATTGGTACAAAACCTACCAACACCCATGTAGTGTCATTAGTGATAAACGCCACCTGATTGATCGGATTGTCAAGATAATCCTAATAATCCTGCTCCCCGAGTTAAGTTGGTCGTTCTCCGTTGTCTAATGGCTCTCAATTTCCTCTTTTTAGTCCATAATTTTACTTTGAGAGTTTGGAACCTGAATTTTTTAGATCGTTTTAACAAAACTTAAAGTTTAAAAGTTAGAATAACTAAAGTTACGTAAAAAAAATTAAGCATTAAATTTATAATCAATTAATACTTAGGTTTTTGCCCCTTGTTGTATATAGATGCTTTTAAATAAACAGGAACCGCGTAAATAATATCCAGTTTGATTATAAAGGCATGGTCACTTCAATTAAATGTAGAAGCTGTACTCATTATGCATTACAATCTTTAATGGTGGAATTAAATAACGAAGTGTAGTGGACTATAAAAAAAAAGCTATTGGATTGTTGCGTTAGTTACTGTACTCGTAAGTAATTGTGCTTTCTAACTTGCCCACCACAAATACAGTTTGTTTTGTTGGATAACCTTTATCATTATATTCATAGGTCATATTTTCGCTCTGGTAGGTTTCAATTTCATTATTTCCCCCAATAAATTCTATGGCCTGAATTTCAGCAGTGTATATTAAGTTGAGAGGATTGTTTTTATTGTCGTAGGTCGTTTTTAACTCTGTACCCGGATTTAAACTACTTACAAAGCTTATAACATTGTTGCTACTGTCGTAGGTGTAATCCTTAACCAATTCTAAACCAATCCTTGTTTGAATGGATTTTTTGACCCTTTTATTTGAATTGTATTCATAAACTATCGTGAAAGACTGATCGGCATCATCTTTATCAATAAACTCTTTTTTTGTGATTAAATCATTTGAATATGAGTATTTTATTTCATTATTGTAGGTAGATGTTGCAGAAATAAGCCTATCACTATCGTCGTAATTTAAATTAGTATAGAAAACGCTATTCTCATTTATTTCTTTTACTTGTGATAACAATTCATTTTCATATAATAACTCAGAAACACTCACATCTCCATCTTCAAAAGCCTGTGTAATCTTCAATAGTTTAAATTCATTTACAGGCTCTTCTTCCGGTGAATCTTCAATCCTTTCAGAGTTACATGCAAAAATCAATAGCACTAGAATAAGCCATAGTATATTTTTCATAATATTAAATTATTTGAAGTAAGAACAATAGAAATGGTTTACATCTGGATTACCATCTTACACTGTATTATTATTTTTCCAATTGATATTACAATAGGTTTCTTCACCTTAAATTAAGTTAGTGTTCTGAGAGTGAGAGGCTATCAAATTTAAGAAATATTATTTCACAGGAAGTGTTTAATCTCTAATATTTAGTTTAATGACATGGCCCTTAACATGGATATCGCCATAATTAATAGGATAGAAAGGGTTATTATAGAAAATATCGAGATTTAGATTTTTTGTCAAAATTATTCAATTAAACCAACTCAAAATTCTCCTCAAAATACCCTTCAGCCACCAACCACTGATCCAAATGATTCTTAGGATTTCTGGCAATCATATCGCCAATTTTAGGAGACCCATTTTGTCGGTCTACATCGGAAATGGAAATAGTTATAATGTCGTCTTTATAAGAAGGAATTATAAGCTCCTGATGGTTGGTTTTAAAGTTTTCGATATCTGCTTTGGTGACAGGCCTTAATTCTGCGATTTGTTTTCTTCTGTATTTTTTAAACCCATCCATCATTTTTTTACTTTAAATTATGTTTTCTTCTATAACCTTCAGATACCCAAATTATTCCCAATGGTTCTGCTGGAGCTAAACCACAAGCTTCAGCGCGTTTGATACTTTCAGGATCATTTAAATTAATTTCAATGATATCCGGACAATCATTATCATCTGAAGAACAGTTAAATATAAAAAGAGACATTATAATCAACAATAAGCACCTAATACATTTTGACATAAAAATATTTTGATTCAAATATAAACTAAAACAACGATCATTAGAAAGGGGCCATAGAAAAGAAATTCTTTCTTATGAAACGTTTATGAATTCACTTAAATATTTAAGATTATTAAGAATAAATTAATCACTAAATTTATAAGCAACAACTAAACAAAAACCAATGCGGTGGATCAAACTATTATTAGCCTTAGGAAAAGCGCGATTCCGACCAAAAGCCAAGGGGTCTGAAACCACCACCTTTAAATTCAGGGTATGGCTTACCGATATTGATGTCACCGTGATGAATCATGCGGCCATCATGACCGTTTTCGAAATGGGACGTGCCGATTATATGGTAAGAACCAATTTCTTTAAGATCGCGACAAAGAACAAATGGTTTTTTCCCAATCAGGCGATCAACGTGCAATTTTACAGGCCACTTAAGTTCTTTCAAACTGCTGTGGTCTATACAAAAATGTCTTATGTTGACGAGACCTACTTCTATATCGAACAAAAAATCATGAGGAACGGGAAACCTATTGCGTCATGCTTTGCCAATGGCCTTGCAAAAAAGGGAAGAGAGACCATCCCCACTGCGGAGATCATTAAAGCTTTAAAAATTGAACCCGAAGATGTCCCTTCCGAACGGCATCCGTTAATTGCCATTTTTAAAGACAAGAATGCTAAAATGACAGAAAAGATTATTGACCATTGGGACATTTGAAAACGCCTAAATTTCGGCACTATGGAATACAACATCAACAATGCCCTTGAAATTTTGGAGCGGACACCAAAAACGCTTCAAGACCTTCTATTGAATCTATCTGAATCATGGAGCCATCAAAACGAAGGTGAACATACCTGGTCTCCTTTTGATGTGGTGGGCCATTTAATTCATGGTGAAAAAACAGATTGGATACCCCGGGCAAAGCTTATTTTAAGTGATGCTGAGCACAAAGTGTTTAAACCGTTCGACCGCTTTGCACAGTTTGAGATTTCCAAAGGAAAAACCCTTTCAGAATTGCTAAATGAGTTTTCAGAATTACGCTCTAAAAATTTAGAAGCATTAAAAGCTTTGGCATTAACCAAAGATGATTTAAATTTAAAAGGCATGCATCCGGAGTTGGGCGAAGTGACTTTAAAACAATTGCTCGCCACATGGGTCACGCACGACCTGGGGCACATTGCGCAGATAGCACGTGTTATGGCCAAACAATATAAAGATGAAGTCGGACCATGGGAAGCCTATATTTCTATTTTAAATAAGTAAAACAATGACATTTCATATAGAGACCGAAAGACTTATGTTGCGCGAACTTAGAATGACCGATTTGGAAGGTATGTTTGCATTAGATTCCGATCCCGAAGTTCATCGATATTTAGGAAACAAACCTGTAAAAACGAAAGCGGAATCCGAAAAAATATTAGAGAGCGTGCTGAGCCAGTATCAAGAACGCGGTATTGGTCGATGGGCCGCTATTGAAAAGTCCTCGGGTGATTTTATAGGCTGGTCGGGAATCCGACTCAATACCGAATATAATATGAATGGTTTTACCAGATACTACGATGTGGGCTATCGCTTAATGAAACGTTACTGGGGCAAGGGTTATGCTACCGAATCGGGAAAAGCCGCTGTAGACTATGCCTTTAATCATTTAAATTTACCTGTCCTTTACGGGACTACCGAAATGGGAAATGAGGCTTCGCATAGAGCCTTATTAAAAATTGGATTAACTTACGTCGAAGACTTTTATTTTGAAGAAGAACAATTAAATTTACGATGGTATACGATTAAAAACCCTAACACCTAATTTCTAATCACAATCATGAAGGAACAACTAGACAATATGGATTAAAAATTAAAAAAATGGAAAAACAATGTCCCGAGTGTGGTGAAAAAATTATAGGTCGAATAGATAAAAAATTCTGTAGTGATGGCTGTCGGAATGCCTACAATAACCGCGTTAATAAAGACAGTAAAAACCTCATCAGAAACACGAATAACAGGCTTCGGAAAAACTATCGCATTTTAGAAGCTTTAAACCCTGAAAAGAAAACAAAAACCTCCAGAGCCAAACTTATAGAAAAAGGCTTCGATTTTAATTATTTTACGAGTATCTATACCACAAAGGCGGGTACGGTATATTATTTTGTTTATGATCAAGGGTATTTGCCATTGGAAGGAGATTATTATGCCTTGGTGAAACGGGAAAATTAAATGCTGCTTTGTAACATTTCAAAATTTTAATGTACCTATTAGGTAATCACACGTTATCTATAACATCATTAACCATGCAACCTATTCTCCCTATCATCATCTTCCTCGCCATCGGAACCATCATCTTTTGTGTGTATTATTTTAGCACCAAACAGGTGGTCTTACGAAAGCTCGCCAAAACGCGCCGAAAACCTATTGCGGGATTAAAAACCAACGAATTCGTTAAAATTCACGGAAAGGCACTGCATGTGCAAGAATCACTAATAGCGCCGTTCAGCAAAAGACCATGTGTTTTTTATACCATTAAAATTGAACGTCGGGTCAATACCGGTAAAGGTTCGCATTGGAAGACCATTGTTGAAGAAGAACGCATTCAGGATTTCTTCCTGAAGCAACAAGGCAGTTATGCCGTCGTTAAACCTGAGAAACATCCTAAAAACTATATCAGTTATTTGGTGGTAGACTCAAAAACATCCTCCGGAACATTTAAAGACCCCACACCGGAGTTTGAGGCGCTACTTCAAAGCTATCATGTAAACCCCAGTAACATTTTTGGCTTTAACCAGCCTTTACGCTATAAAGAAGGTATTATTGAAATTGGGGAATATATTACGGTTGCAGGAATCGCTAAATGGAAAACATTAAGTAAGCCCATCCCTGAATATTCGTACTCTAAAATTGTCGCTTTAGAAAGTAGCGAAAAAGAAAAGTTGATTATTACCGATCATCCAAAAGCATCAGACCGGTATCTGAAACAAAACATCTAGACTATTTCCAGTTTTGTCCTTTTAAGGTCATTGCCGCTTTAAGCACATCTTTCTGACTTATCTGTCCTATTAATTTACCATTTTCAACAATAGGGAAACGTCGTCTTTTCGCGTTTAGAAATTTATTAGCCGCATCAAAAATATTCATGTTACCATCAATAGTCTCCACATTTAAGGCCATGTGCTTTTCTATAGTTTGATCCTGCATGGGCATATTATAATAGCGGCTTTCACTAATCTGTTTGATACAATCTCCTTCAGATATAATGCCTATGAGTTCTCTTTTTTCATTGATAACGGGACCACCTGAAATACGATTCTTAATCAACGATTGCATCACACTTTCAATAGATTGATCCGGGGTAAATGTTATCAAATCGGTCGTCATATAATCACTCACCTTTAATGGTGTAGTATCCTCTGTAGATTGCTGCCTCCTGGCGCCTTGAAAACTTTTTATACCCATAATATTTCATTTTAAGATTATTAAATATAATTATTTTTTACCAGTTTTCCTAAATGGAATTTGATATCCTAAAGGGTATTTGAGTTCGAATTAATTCAAGATATGACTCCAATAAGAAAATAATTAGCTTTCTTTTAAGAGATTACGTGCGATTTTTTTATAGTTTTGCCGCAAAATTTAATTATATTATTATATAAGACATCCTTAATCAAAACGTTTATCATTTATAAACGATAATTTCCGGATGATCTATATCACTAAAACGATAAAAACAGATATCATGAAACGATTATTACTATTATTAGTGCTGGTAAGTGCTTTTCAAATGCAAGGACAAAGTACTTCAGAATTGATAAAACATTACGAAGCTTATTATAAGCAAATGAGAGCTCAAGGTGATGTTCAGGGTATTATAAATGCCATGACACATTTGAATGTGTTATCGCCATCGGTACAAAGAAAAGACACCCTGGCTTATATTTATATGAGTGAACAAAAGTTCGTTCAAGCCCTAAACACTATTGGTATTGACCAAAAAGTAGATGACTCTGATATTGCTATTGAGGTTAAAGCCGTGTCTTTAAAATCGGTAAAACAACCGGAATTGGCTATTAAGCATTTTGTTGAAATGTTTAAAAGAAACCCTAATGCACTTGTTGCCTATGAATTGGCTGAACTGAATTTACAAACTCAAAAATTCGATGAAGCTTCAAAACACATTACCTACGGCTTGGCAAATGTTAAGGAAGACATGACCAAAGCGTTCTATGAAACCCAACAACCTTACCAAGTGTCTTTAAAAGCAGCTTTTATGTATTTAAATGCATTGTCTGTGTATAATAAGGACACCAAAGCCAATATTGATAAGGCCGTAGATATTTTAGACGAAACCTTAAAAACAGCACCTAACTTTAATTTGGTGCAGTTGACCAAAACCGAATTATTACGACAAAAACAAGCATTGGCTCAGGCTGCTGCCCAGCCTAAAAACTAGACTGGTTTTTACATAAAAAACAAAAAGGGTGGTTCTAAATTAGGACCACCCTTTTCTTTTTCATAGTTATTTATTTGTTAGTCACATATAACTCTAAACCAAATTACTAGTGTGAGTTCATTCTAAAATCAGAGTAAGCAGACATTCCATGCTCGTGGTTGTCCAGGCCTTCCAGTTCTTCTTTCTCAGAAACTCTAATCCCTACAGTTTTCTTAAGTATAAACAAGATGATAAATGACGTCACGATGCAAAATCCCGCATAACAAGCCACACCAATTAACTGCGCCAAAAACGTATGCTCCGGGTTGGTTGAGAAAATCCCAACTGCCAGTGTTCCCCAGATACCACAGAATAAGTGCACCGCAATGGCTCCAACCGGATCATCCAATTTAAGTCTGTCAATACAACTCACGGCGAATACAATCAGAGCACCTGCAATGGCCCCAATAATAATCGCACTTTCGGGGGTCATCACGTCAGCTCCCGCCGTAATTCCTACTAACCCTCCTAAAATACCATTTAAGAACATGGTTAAATCTAAATTCTTATACCTGATAAACGATACCAAAGCAGCAACCACACCACCGGCAGCAGCGGCCAAACAGGTTGTTACTAAAGTTAAAGAGGTCAATTCCGGATCTGCGGAAAGTACAGAACCGCCGTTAAACCCAAACCATCCTAACCACAGGATCAATACTCCTGCTGTAGCTAATGGGATATTATGTCCCGGAATGGCTTGTAATTTTCCATTCTTAAATTTACCAATACGCGATCCTAATAACCACACGGCTACTAAGGCTGCCCATCCTCCAACAGAGTGTACTAATGTAGATCCGGCGAAATCGTAAAATCCTAATTGATCTAAAAATCCACCACCCCATTTCCATGATCCGGCAATCGGATACACGAGGCCTACGTAAAGTACCACGAAGACCATAAATGGTCCTATTTTGATTCGTTCGGCAACAGCACCTGAAACAATGGTTGCTGCCGTAGCGGCAAACATCCCTTGAAATAGGAAATCTGTCCACCAGGTATAACCGCCATCGGCATATTCGGGGGTCATGCCATTTTCAGGCGCTCCAATACCAAATCCTGCAAAGTCAATGATTCCTAATGAATCTTCAGCAAAACCAGGATACATTAGGTTGAATCCTATCAGATAATATAAGAGTAGTCCAACGGTAATTATAAATATGTTTTTAAATAAAATATTAATGGTGTTCTTTTGTCTTGTCAACCCAATCTCTAAAAATGCAAATCCAGAGTGCATGAAGAAAACGAGTGCCGTACAGACCATCATCCATACGTTATTTGCTGTAAATAATCCTTCCATTTTAAATTAGTTTTAAATGTTATTAATTAATTTAAAGTGTCTCCACCCTTTTCTCCTGTTCGTATTCTGTAGCATTCGTTGATATCGGACACAAAGATTTTACCATCACCAACCTCCCCTGTACTTGCCGAGTCGAGAATGGCTTTGATTGTAACGTCTTCAAAATCATCATTAACAACAATGGATAAATGTCTACGTTGAATATCACTGGTACTATAAGCCACACCTCTGTACACATGACCTTCCTTTTCGTTCCCAATTCCGGTGACGTCCCAGTAAGAGAAAAAGTTCACGCCCACCTCGTGCAAGGCCTCTTTAACCACACGATATTTGGATTTTCTAATAACGGCTTCAATTTTTTTCATAATTAAATTATTTTAAATGGTTAATTAGAATGAATATATAGCCGCTAATACAAAGGAGCTTAAGCTCTTTGTGGCAGCCAAATCATTATCTAGAAATGCATTTTCAGATGCACTATCTAATCTTATTTCTGGTTTAATTATTAAGTTATCAACGGTAAAGCTTCCGGTTAAGGTGGCGGCAAAAACGCTGGAATCTGCTACTCCGGTACCAATAGCACCAAAGTTGTCGTCTTCAGAAAAGTACTCCCCTCTTAAACCAATGGTAAAAGTCTCTGAAGTTTTAAGTTGTGGATACAAAGCCACACCGGTAAATCCACCACCATTATCTTCAAGACTTAAGTGTGCTGCATTAATGCCTAAATAGAAATCATCAGACAAATCAAACCCTCCGGTAAAATCGATCTCGAAAAACGACGGATCAACCAAAACGTTTAAGTACTGTCCGGAATACCCTAATTGTGCGCCAAAAGCATAATCGCCTGTTGGATTGAATTCCGTCAGATCCGTATCATTCATAACCCCTAACATAAGGCTGAAATCCTCCGATAGCGCAAAATCCGCTTTAATACCCGTATGACTAAAGGGGCCATAAGAGAATAAATAAGACGTACTGTAGTTAAAGTTAGCCACCGGCGAGATCACTTCGTAACCTAAAAAGGTATTGAAGTTACCCATGGTTAATGTTACGCTTTCGCTCACATTCCAGTAGGCATATAATTGATTTACTATGTCTCCTGTTGCGGAATACATGGGTGAAGCAAAAATAGCATCCGTTCCTCTGGGACCGAATACCAGGTCGGCAACAAAACCAACCTTTTCACCTTCATAGGAAGCCACAACGTTGGCCATCCCCAAGGCAAATCCGGGCAAATTAGCGAAGGAAGAACCCGGTGCTAAATACACAGGATCGTCATCCGTTCCAATATTGTCATTAGGGCCATTAAGGTTGGCTCTGTAATAAGCATCTATACTTCCACTAATATTGAACTTCTTTTTTTCTTCTGTGTCTTCCTGAGCGAATACTACCATTCCCATAAAAAGCATTGAAAGTGTCATAAGTTTTTTCATAATCATCATTTTTAGTTAATAATTCTTTAAATTATTTCTTGTTTCGAGGCGTAAAACTATATTAAAATAAATTTACCCCCTAAAAAAATAGGGGTCATGTGTCAATTTTTATCATTTTTAAAATTTTACCCCTTAATTTTGATATGTATAATATTATTTTAGTTGTTTTTTGATGATTTAACAACCTCCTTTTTTGAATTATTAGCAATCAATTACAAATTTTAATGCATTTCTTTTTGAAGAATTGAACGTTCTCTAATATTAATTCAGACATTCTTATATATAACCGGAAATTATGGATTGAATATTTATTAATAAATCCCTATATTATTGCTATATCATTATTTTTGTATTGTCTTGGTTTACATAATCGAAATAATGAAAAGCCCATTGCTGTAATTCAAATCTTAGTGCCTACCTTAGCCTTTCGACTCTAGTTTTTTAACTAAAAATTGATGATCATGCTGAAGAAACAAGGACTCTATTCACCTGAATTTGAACACGAAAATTGTGGTGCAGGTTTTATTTGTAATCTTAAAGGAGAAAAAACCAATCAAATCATTCACGATGCTTTAGAAATTCTGGTAAAACTGGAACATAGAGGTGGCGTAAGTGCCGATGGAAAAACGGGAGACGGTGCAGGGCTATTAATCGATATTCCTCACGACTATTTTAAACGCGTTTGTGACTTTAAAATTCCGGTACCAAGAAAGTATGCTGTAGGGATGGTATTCCTACCAAAAAACAGTAACCAATATAAATTTTGTAAAGACACTTTTGAAAAGGAAATTGCGAACCAGGGCCTAACCACTTTAGGCTGGAGAGAAGCCCCTGTGGACTCCTCCCAATTAGGAGAGATCGCATTAGCTTCAGAACCCAATATCGAGCAAATTTTTATTGGAAAGACCAATGAAATTTCAGAAGACATCTTCAAAGCAAAACTATATGCGGCCCGTAAGATCACCGAGCACATTATTGCCGGGTCAAAAATGTCTGAAGCTCCATATTTCTACATTCCCAGTTTATCCACAACAACATTGATATATAAAGGTATTATCATGCCCGAAGATATCGGTCCGTATTATAAAGATTTATTAGAACCGGATTTAGTTACACGTTTAGCTTTAGTGCATCAACGTTTCTCTACGAACACGATGCCCACCTGGGAGTTGGCCCAACCATTTAGATTTATGTGTCAAAATGGAGAGATCAACACCCTTCGTGGTAACGTAAGTAGAATGCGTGTTCGTGAGGAGATTATGAAAAGTGAAGTCTTTGGTCCGCAAATCGATAAATTATTCCCGATCATACTTCCTGGAAAATCGGATTCTGCATCTATGGATATGGTGGTTGAATTATTAACACATACCGATAGATCCTTACCGGAGGTTATGATGATGATGATTCCTGAAGCCTGGGAAAAACACAAAACCATGTCTGAAGAGAGAAAGGCATTTTACGAATATAACGCCTGTATTATGGAACCCTGGGATGGCCCGGCTTCTGTACCGTTTACAGATGGGGATTATATTGGCGCTTTATTGGATCGAAATGGTTTAAGGCCGTCAAGATATACAGTTACAAAAAGCGGCAAACTTATTATGTCTTCTGAAATTGGTGTGGTAGACATCGACCCTCAGGATATTGAAGAACACGGTAGATTAGAGCCCGGAAAAATGTTCCTGGTAGACATGAACGAAGGGCGTATTATTGAAGATGAAGAAATTAAAAGTAAGATCGTTTCCGAGCGTCCTTATAAGAAATGGTTAGATAAAACCAGATTGCACTTAAAAGATGTGCCTTATAATAATGAGACCTGCCCGATAGAAACTATCGATATTAAAACACGTCAACGCTTATTCAATTACACTTTCGAGGATATTCAGGAAGTGATTACTCCTATGGCGATTAACGGTAAAGAAGCCTTGGGATCCATGGGAATCGATACCCCGCTAGCCGTGCTGTCGGACAGACCACAACTCATATCAAACTACTTTAAACAATTATTTGCGCAGGTTACCAATCCGCCATTGGATGGTATTCGCGAAGAAATTGTTACCGATATCAGTTTAAATCTTGGTAAAGACCGGAATATTTTCAGTATTACCGAGCGCCAATGTAGAAAATTGAGAATTCAGAACCCGGTAATTTCGAATGCCGATCTGGAAAAAATAAGAAGTATTTCCGTTGAAAGCTTTAAGGCTGAAACCATAGAAATGCTTTATCCGAAGGAAAAAGGACTTAACGGACTTGAAGATGCGCTTGAAGCTATTATTGTTCAGATTGAAAAAGCTCTCGATCGGAAAACAAATATCATTATCCTTTCAGATAGAGGGGTGAATAAAGAATTTGCTCCTATTCCGGCCTTATTGGCCTGTTCGTATGTAAACCATCAAATGAATCGTTTGCGTAAGCGTTCTTATTTCGATATCATTATCGAATCTGCCGAACCTCGTGAACCTCATCATTTCGCTACCTTATTCGGCTATGGTGCCAGTGCGATTAACCCCTACATGGTGAATGAAATCATCAGAGCACAGGTTAAAGAAGGATTTATTTCCGGAATGGATGAGCAAAAAGCCGTTGATAATTTCAACAAAGCTATTGGAAAAGGGATCTTAAAAATCATGAATAAAATTGGAATCTCTACCTTACATTCCTATAGAGGTTCTCAAATATTCGAAATTGTTGGTTTCAATTCACAATTCGTTGAAAAATACTTCCCGTATACGGCATCCAGAATTGAAGGTATTGGATTATACGAAGTAGAAAAAGAAATTAATGAACGTTATAAATACGCCTATCCCAATACGGATATCGATAAACGTTTAGGATTAAATATCGGTGGTGATTATCGTTGGAGACGTAACGGCGAACGCCATATGTTCAACCCAACAACCATAGCAAAACTACAGCAAGCAGTAAGATTAAGTGATCAGAAAAGCTATGATGTATATGCTAAAGCGATTAATGAACAGTCAGAAAATTTAATGACCATTCGCGGGTTGTTCGAATTTGATAATTTTGATCCTATTCCGATCGAGGAAGTAGAACCCTGGACAGAGATCGTAAAACGATTTAAAACCGGAGCGATGTCATATGGATCGATTTCGAGAGAAGCCCATGAAAATCTGGCTATTGCCATGAACCGTATTGGCGGAAAATCCAATTCCGGTGAAGGTGGAGAAGACAGAAAACGGTTTCAGCCGGATGTTAACGGAGACAGTCGAAACTCAGCCATCAAACAAGTCGCTTCCGGGCGTTTCGGTGTAACCTCACATTACCTGACCAACGCACGGGAGATTCAGATAAAAATGGCACAGGGTGCTAAGCCTGGTGAAGGCGGACAATTACCCGGTGAAAAAGTATTACCATGGATTGCAGCCGCACGTAATTCTACGCCATTTGTAGGCTTAATTTCGCCACCACCACATCACGACATCTATTCTATTGAAGATCTGGCACAGTTGATCTTCGATCTTAAAAATGCTAATCGCGAAGCGCGCATTAATGTCAAATTAGTATCTGAAGTTGGTGTAGGCACCATTGCCGCCGGTGTTGCCAAAGCAAAAGCTGATGTGGTATTGATCGCCGGTTATGATGGCGGTACAGGAGCCTCACCTTTAACCTCTTTAAAACATGCCGGATTACCTTGGGAACTTGGTTTAGCCGAAGCCCAGCAAACGCTGGTTCTAAATAAATTAAGAAGTCGAATTGTTGTAGAATGTGATGGTCAGTTAAAAACAGGACGTGATGTGGCTATCGCCACCTTATTAGGTGCTGAAGAATTTGGATTTGCCACAGCCCCCTTAGTAGCTTCAGGGTGTATTATGATGCGTAAATGTCATTTAAACACCTGCCCTGTTGGTATTGCTACTCAGGACAAAGAACTGCGTAAAAACTTTAAAGGCACTCCGGAACATGTGATCAACTTTTTCTATTATGTAGCTGAAGAATTAAGAGCTATCATGGCGCAATTAGGGTTTAGAACTATGGACGAAATGATTGGTCAGACTCATAAGATAAACGCCAACAAAGCGATTAAGCATTATAAAGCAAAAGGGCTGGATCTGTCTTCTATTTTATATAGACCGGCAATTTACAGAGAGCTGGAGGTTAAAAATTCAGAAAAGCAAGATCATGTTTTAGATGATGTCATGGACTTTCAAATTTTAAAAGACTCACACCGAGCCTTATACAGAAAAGAAAAAATGACCCTGGCATATCCCATTAAGAATATCAATCGTACCGTTGGTGCCATAGTGAGTAACGAGATTTCTAAAAAGTATGGCCATCTCGGATTACCGGAAGACACCTTAAACATCAATTTTGAAGGTTCTGCCGGTCAAAGTTTTGGAGCCTTTGGAGCCCATGGATTAACCTTTAAATTAGAAGGAAACACCAATGATTATTTAGGTAAGGGATTATCCGGTGCTAAACTCATTGTTAAAAAACCGGCAAAAGCAGATTTCTTAGCAGAACATAATATCATTATTGGTAATGTGTGTTTATTCGGTGCGGTTGAAGGTGAAGCTTATATTAACGGTATTGCCGGTGAGCGATTTGCCGTTAGAAATTCCGGTGCTACTGCCGTTGTTGAGGGTGTTGGAGACCATTGTTGTGAATATATGACAGGGGGTAAAGTCGTAGTACTCGGTAGTACGGGTAGAAATTTCGCAGCCGGAATGAGTGGTGGTATTGCTTATGTTTATGATCCTGAAAATAAATTCACCAATGGATTATGTAATACCGAAACGATTGAGTTTGAAGAGGTCTTAGACACCGATGCCACCGATTTAAAGGCCTTAATTGAAAAACATGTAGAATATACCAATAGTAACCGAGGAAGGGAAATATTATCAGACTGGGAAAATAGTTTAAAACACTTTGTAAAAGTGATGCCAACGGAATACAAACGTGCCTTAAAGCGTTTGGAAACCGAGGAGCAAATGGTAGAAGAATTAACAACAGCATAACGATGGGAAAAGTAACAGGTTTTAAAGAATACGAAAGACAAGATGAAGCGTATAAAGCTGTAGACGATCGCTTAACACATTATAATGAATTTACAGTACCACTAAGTGAATCCGAATTGCAAAAACAAGGATCGCGTTGTATGGACTGTGGGATTCCATTTTGCCATAGTGGTTGTCCGTTAGGGAATTTGATCCCGGATTTCAATCATATGGTACATCAGCAAGAATGGCAAAAAGCCTCCTGGATATTACATTCCACAAACAATTTCCCGGAGTTCACAGGACGCCTATGTCCGGCACCATGTGAACAAGCTTGTGTACTAGGCATTATAGAAGATCCAATATCCATAGAAAACATAGAAAAGAATATTGTAGAGCGTGCCTTTAAAGAAGGCTGGATCAAACCGCAACCCCCAAAAACCAGAACCGGAAAAACCATTGCTATTGTTGGTTCAGGACCTGCCGGTTTGGCCGCTGCACAACAATTAAACAGAGCGGGACATACCGTAACCGTCTTTGAAAGAGATGATGCTATTGGTGGATTGCTACGTTATGGGATTCCTAATTTTAAGATGGAAAAAGGCATCATCGATCGTCGTGTTGCCATCTTAAAAGCCGAAGGCATCACCTTTAAAACCAACGCTAATGTTGGTGTGAATTACGATGTTGAAGCATTAAAAGCCTTTGACGCCGTAGTATTATGTGGCGGCGCTACAGAAAGGCGAAGCCTTCCAACACCGGGTATAGATGCCGATGGCGTGGTGCAGGCTATGGATTTCTTAACCCAACAAACCAAAGTTGTATTTGGTCAGGAGATTAAAGATCAGGTACTGGCAACCGATAAAAATGTTATTGTGATTGGCGGTGGAGATACCGGTTCAGATTGTATTGGAACATCGAATCGCCATGGGGCAAAATCTGTTATTAATTTTGAGATCATGCCAAAACCTCCGGGACATCGTTCACCGACTACACCTTGGCCCTATTGGCCATTACAGTTAAAAACATCGTCTTCACATAAAGAAGGTGTTGAACGTAATTGGCTGATTAATACTAAAGAATTTGTGACGGATGCTAAGGGGAAATTAACCGCCTTGAAAACAGTGAATGTAGAATGGGAAATGATTCCGGGAGAACGCCCAAAACTTATAGAAATTAAAGGCACCGAAAAAACATGGCCTTGTGACTTAGCCTTACTGGCTCTTGGATTTACAGGACCTGAAAGCAATTTAGCGGATCAACTGGGTATTGAAAAAGATGCCCGTTCTAACTATAAAGCCGAATACGGGACCTATCAAACGAACATCCCGAACATTTTTACAGCCGGTGATATGCGTCGGGGACAATCCTTAATTGTCTGGGCCATTTCTGAAGGACGAGAAGCAGCTCGCCAGGTTGATATTTACTTGATGGGTAAATCGGATTTACCAACTAAGAATGCTGCCGGAGATTTGATTGGGGTATAAATTGGTTTGGATCCATGAAGCTTAAAAACACTTGAAATTTACTTATAAGTACATAAGAGTTTAATAATAATTAAATTTTAACTTTTGATAGTGCAAAGTATTTGGGACATCACCACGTATTATCATGATGGAGACTAAGACCTAATATAAAATAATGTACTATAAGACGTCCTTCACTTTTAAAGGGAAGGCTTTCTTGAGTATCTAGTCGAGCTCAATTTGGATTTACATGGAAAGATTCTATAAGTCTTAATTTTTTATTTAATAAAATTTGTTTCTAGATATACCCCTTATCTTTAGCCATTTGAATAAGCTCTTTGTCCCCTTTATCCTCAATATTAAAGACCTCTTTAAGATGCCTTTTTCTGCGTTCCACGCCACCTTTAGAAAGATTTACCAAACCGGGCAAATCTTTCGTTCTTGTTCCTTTCGATATTTCGTATAACAATAACCGATCAACCGAATCTAAAACAAAATCATTAGAAATATGCTGACGTATCAAACTTAAAATACTTTCGCTGTAATACGGAGGTCTGGTTAAAACCCGTCTAATCGCCTCTATAAGGTTTTCATAACCAACATCACTTTTAACTAAAAAGCCCTCAGGGTTTATCGTACTTAAAATATTATTGAGTCGGTAATTATCACTACAAGCCGTATAAACCATAATTTTTATTTCAGGGAAGTATTTTCTTAATGCTATACCCAGATCTTCTCCGGATAATATGTTTTTATCTTTTGAAGGAGGCATATTAACATCCAACATGGCTAAATCAAAAGGTGTTCCTGAGATGGCCTGCTCAATCTTTTGAAATGCTGAATCACAATCTTGTGCGGTCTGTAATTTAAACTCCAAATCATGACCAGTATTACTAATATGATCGAACATATTTTTTAATAAATCTATGATGAGTGGTTCATCTTCAACTATTAGCACATTAATTGTATTGTTCATAAACTTCTTAATTGTTAAATATCTTAGAATAACATTAATAAAGACCTGAATTATCAGATAAGCTAAAAACTCATACTATACAATGAGTTTTAGTGATATTTAGAAAGTATCTCCTTCAAAAAAGGAATAGCTTTTTTATAGTACACGCATATCTTACTTTTGGTAAGCACAAAAGTGTTAAAAATTTGTTAAAGTTGTATTTTTTAGCTTACTAAGTATAAGGTAATAGCTTACTCCAAACACGAAAACCCTTTCTAAATTTACATCGTGCGTTTCTAAATAGATTCAATTTAGAAGCATGTTCCAAACATTAATTTATTAAATACGCGATTTATGAAGCAGTGTAAATTATTACAAAAAAGACTATTTATTGCTAGTCTGTTATTAATAAGTCTAAGCTATTCACAAGACATCAGTGATGCCTATAAAACCATGGACATCGCTTATGGATCTCCCGAGGCCACCGAAATGGCCAAGTATGGCGATCTCGATGTAAGCTTGTATAAAGGTGTTCCCAATGTAAGTATCCCTATACACCAGTTTAATCTGGCCGGGCTGACTTTTCCCGTATCCTTACAATACAATGCCGGAGGCATTACGGTAGACCAAGTAGCCACCCGGATAGGCCTGGGCTGGACTCTACATGCCGGAGGACAAGTGACCCAATCCGTTTACGGAGAAAATGACCTTAGTATGGCTTTGGATGATAAACTCTTTAATAACGAATCTCTTAGAACATTTTATCCTAATAGTTATCTCGGCACGGGTTCTGGACAGCCCTATAACGACTATTTCTATATCTATTCCGATGCTATGGGTGGTCAAATGGTTAAAAGAAACTTTAAACCCGATCTGTATCATTATAACTATGGAGGGAACAACGGCAAATTTTTGATCCATAGTAAAATTATAAGTAACGGTCCCTTCTATCAGGTTCCCTTTACCAACCACGAGATAGACTATAAGATCGTATCGGGAAACGGGCAGTTTGAGATTACCGATGCTAACGGTAACCTATACATTTTTGACCAACGCGAGACCTCTACCACAAGGCAAAGTTGTAGTGGTGGATTAAGTGGTGTTAACGCATTTTCTGAGCGCCCTACCAACGATTCTTATACCTGGCATCTGGGAAAAATCATTACACCAAATGGTGATGAGCTGCGTTTCACGTATACCACCCTTAGTATCTTTACCTACCAAATTCCTGATGTATTACAGAAATACAAATTTAAGACCGGCGATGTGCTGAATTGCACCTATCAAAACCTTCAGAATTACGATTATCGCTGTTATGTTTATAAAGATGTCCGTCCTAAGGTCCTTAACAAAATTCAATGGGTGCGCAGCGGTACCGTTCTGGAAGAAGTCCTCTTCAATGATGGCAGTACTCGAAGTGATTTTGGAAACAGTGATTATAAGACCCTGAGTAGTATTGTCGTAAAAAAAGGTGGGGTTACCGCAGATACCTGGAACCTGACACATGGCTATTTCACGTCTTCAGGAGGTTCTTCCCAAGCCTATAAGCGACTTAAACTATTATATGCAAAACAAGGCAGTTTACCATCTCATGGCTTTACATATTATCAAACCTATAACCTGCCCCACCGAGGTTCTCTGGCTCAGAACCACTGGGGCTTTTACAACGGGCATACCAGCAATGCCTCTTTAATTCCCAATACCATATCCGGTTTAACAGGTACCGGAAACCGGGGTTCCGATTATACAAAAATGAAAGCCTGGTCCATGACCAAACACACCTACCCCACCGGAGGCAGTACCACCTTTAATATGGAAGGCTACTTTGGTGGACTCCGCCTCAATAATATGGTCGATAAGGACAGTGACGGGTCCACCATCAGAACCCGATACTATACCTATGGCGGCTATTCGGCACCTTCCCCAAACTATCACGACGATTATCAATACCGCACAGGGAGTGTAACCTCTCCATATACCTGTGAATATGATACCTACAGTGCCAGTCCGGTACCCCCGGTAGACACCTATAATTCCTATAGTGTATCCGGATTTAGTAAGGTGACCATTCTGGACGAACAAAACGGAAGCCAAGGGAAAACCGAAGTTGAATTTTCACAGGGTGTATATCAATTAGATTCGGCCATGTACGGGGCTGATGATGTGATCACCTGGGGAGATGGCGAACGTCTTAAAGAGACGACTTATAACGCTAACAACACCATTGTTAATAAAAAAGAATACCAATTTAAAGTTAACCATTTAAATCCGGCAATGAATCCGCTACAAACCTATCCAGTTGCTACACAACCCAATGAAGCCTTTATCTATGCTATGGATGTAAAACTAAGATATCCAAATTACGGAATTGCCAACTCAGGATTCTACTGGCCTGCCCGTTTCGATATCGAAAAATTTAGAATTGTATCCGCCTGGTATCATCCTAAGACAACCATTGCAACAACCTACGATTTAAACGGTCAAAACCCGGTAGTAAATACCATAAACTATTTTTACGACAATACAACCCACGCCCTAACTACACGTAGCGAAACTGTGGTAAGCAATGGCAATACCACCATTGTTAAAACTTCTTATCCCGATGATGTATCCTCGACCTCTTCATTAGGAAATAACACTATCAGTAGCACAGAATTAACGGCCATTAACAAACTAAAAAAAGCTGATCAGCATCGTATCGCCATGCCGGTTCAGATAGAGACTACAGAAAAGAATTCATCCGGCACCGTCCTATCGAAAACCTTTGTACGGACCAATTATAAACTGGAAGGTAGCAATCTTGTGGTACCAGCAGACCTGGAAACCCTTAAAGGAACTTATAATAGTTCCACCAATCCGGAAAAGAAACGGGTCATATATCACGATTATGACAACCGGGGCAACCCCATTGAGCTCAGTAAATCTGATGGCACCCATACCTTTTATATCTGGGGCTATAACCAAAAATTTCCTATAGCTAAAATAGAGAATGCCACAAAGTCTCAAGTTGAAGCTCTTTCAGCGATAAGTACAGATTACCATTCCGGAAGCGGCGGACTACCCATCACCCAGGAAAATGCTATTCGAGGACTCTCGAATACCATGGTAACTACCTATGAGTTCGACCCTAAAGCCGGAGTAACCAAAATAAAAGACCCTAAAGGCTATGTCACCACTTATCATTACGATAGCTTAAATCGTTTGCAATATGTTAAAGATGCCAACGGTAAAATACTAAGTGAAACCAAATACAATTATCAATAAAAATAAGCATAAGATCATGTCAAAATTATATAAAATCCTATTGCCTCTTCTTCTGGTATTCACCATTAATATGTCTTACGGGCAAACAGAAAAGACCCCATACAAACTTACCAGTAAAAAAGCAAAGGTTCATGGTAAAAATCTGCATATAGAATCTACCATAGAACGTGTAGGCGATAGTTTAGTATGGTGTCAAAAAACCAAGTACAATACCATCAACAGGCAATGCTATAAGATACGGACCACCACAGATCGTTGGAATAAAGAACAATCAGAAGGTGAAATAAACTATATACTGGACATCAAAGATTTCGACGGGCACTTTACCATAAAAGGAGACAAATCCCAGAAAACCGGCGTACTGTCCATAAAGCGTAAAGAAGAAGAAGCCTTTACAGACTATGCATTCGATTTACAAACCATCTCAGATCAATAAAACTTAATCATCATGCAACAAAATATCACATCACCCCCTACTACATTGAGAATGGTTTTATGTCTGTTTATCTTCTTAACGGGATGGCAAGGACTTATTGCCCACAACACATTACCGGTTCCTTTACCTCCATCTAATTACCCTGTAACGGGAGAAGGTAGTCCGCAGCTTAACAGCATTCATGTTTACACATTTGATAACGGAACCGCATACCCTACAGGAGTTTGGAGCGTTACCAGTAGCAGAGGACAAATATTATCGGACAATGTATCAGGAACAACATATACTGCGACCATAAAATGGATCGGCACAGGCGGTTTTACCATCCGGTTTAATAATCCAACAAACTATGATCTGGGTAAACTGGAGGGCACCGTAATTTCGGGTACCCCGGCAACGGCTGTATCTTCCAGTGAAAACTATATTCATAATATAGTTCCGCAGATAGCAACAGCCAGTACAACGAGTTTACAAAATGACCAAAAAATAGAAGCCGTAACTTACTTTGATGGTTTGGGGCGTCCCAAGCAAAATGTAGGGATAAGAGCCGGTGGTGACGACGAAGATATCATCAGCCATATCGCTTACGACACCTACGGCAGACCAGATAAAGAGTACCTACCTTATAGTGCGGCAAGCTCAGGTGGCACCTATAGAGCTAACGCTTTAAGCGCTACCAATAGTTTTTATAATACATCCAAATACGAAAACACCACCAATCCTTATTCCGAAAAGCATCTGGAAAAATCGCCATTAAGCAGGGTGTTGGAACAGGGTGCTCCCGGAGCCAGCTGGGTGGTAAATAAAACGTCGGATACCGACCATACCATCAAGTTTGACTATAAGACCAACACCGGTAGCACCGAAGTTAAACACTATAAAGTCACCCTAAGTTATGCTAATAAAACCTATACCCCGCAATTGGCTTACGACGGACACTACCCGGTGAATAGCCTGTATAAAACCATTACCAAAGATGAAAACTGGACCAGCTCCGATGGTACCAACCGTACCACAGAAGAGTTTAAAGACAAACAAGGGCGTGTGGTGCTAAAACGCACCTATAATAGCGGTGCTCACGACACCTATTATGTGTATGACGATTACGGGAACCTATCCTATGTCCTGCCTCCTAAGGTGGTGCACGACACCAGTATCTCAGCAACCGAGTTGTCGGAACTTTGCTACCAATACAAATATGATAATAAAAACCGCCTCGTGGAAAAGCAAATTCCGGGAAAAGGTCCGGAATATATCGTTTACGATAAACTGGACCGACCCATCTTTACGCAAGACGCCTTGCAGCGCTTATCGAACAAATGGTTGTTTACCAAATTTGACGCCTTCGGCAGGGTAGCTTATACCGGGGAGATGACCCAGTCTATTAGCAGAACTTCGTTACAGGCCAATACAACAGGTCCCGGGTCATTGCACGAAACAAAAACATCGTCTTATATCTGGATCGATGGCACCAAAGTATATTATACTAATGTCGCACGTCCAACGAGTTATATCACCGATATTCATACCATTAACTACTATGATAATTATACTTTTGATAAAGTTTCAGGGAATTCTGAAACGGCTTATGGTGTTAGCCCGGAAACCGACGTTAAAGGCTTACCCACCGGTAGCAAGGTGCGGGTACTGGGCACCAGCGACTGGATTACCACAGTAACTTATTATGATGAAAAATCAAGGCCTATTTATATCTATAGTTTTAATGATTATTTAAATACGACAGATAAGATAAAAAGCCAACTGGATTTTACAGGTCAGGTATTGGAAACCACCACCACCCATGCTAAAACAGGAAAGTCTACGATCACAACCGTAGACACCTTTACCTACGACCATATGAACAGAGTGGTCTCACAAAAAAATAAAATAAACAGCTTCGCCCAGGAAACCATTGCAGAAAACACTTATGACGAATTGGGGCAGCTGATCACCAAAAGTGTCGGTGGTAAAACCTCTAATTCTAACAGGCTACAAGATGTTAATTATACTTATAATGTTAGAGGCTGGCTTAAACAAATTAACAATCCAGCCAGTTTAGGCAATGACCTGTTTTCTTTTAAAATTAATTATAATACGGTAAGTCAAAGTGGTAGCACTCCCCTATATAATGGTAACATTTCGGAAACCGAGTGGAAAACCAAAAATACCGACCAGGGGCTAAAATGGTACCGTTATGGTTATGACGCCCTGAATCGAATTACAAGTGCTTACAGCCATAATGGTAGCTACGATGTGTTTAATATTGGCTATGATAAGAATGGAAATCTACAAACCTTAACGCGCGACGGCTGGCAAAACTCATCCAACTACAACAACATGGATGTGTTAAATTACGACTATCACAGTAGTGAGGTTAGCAATAAACTTTACCAGGTGCATGATACCGGAAATGATAATTACGGGTTTAAGGACAGTACCACCAACAACCAGGATTACTGGTATGATACCAATGGGAATTTAACCAAGGACGACAATAAAGGTATTACAAGCATTAGCTATAATCACTTAAATTTACCAATCAGTGTGAGTCTAAGTGGCGGAACTATTTCTTATATTTACGATGCTACAGGCACCAAGTTAAGTAAAATGGTAAGTGGGGTTACCACCTATTATGCGGGGAACCATATTTATGAAGGCAGTTCTTTGAAATTCTTTAACCATGCTGAAGGGTATACGGAACCTGTAAACGCGAGTAATTATGGTTCCGGATTCAAGTATATCTACCAGTATAAAGACCATTTGGGAAACATTCGGTTAAGCTATAAGGACAATAATGGAACGCTTCAAATACTGGAGGAGAATAATTATTATCCCTTTGGGCTTAAGCATTATGGGTATAATAGTAATCCGATTACCAACCATCCTTATAAGTATAATGGCGTTGAACTTAATGAGAGTTTAGGTTTAGACCTTTACGAGATGGATGTTCGGAGTTACGACCCGGCAATTGCCAGGTTTACAGGAATAGACCCGGTCACACACCACTCCATGAGTACGTTTACGGCTTTTGATAATAATCCGGTGTATTGGGCGGATCCTAGTGGAGCTGATGCTCTTACCGGAAGGCTATTTGGTTCCAGAAGGCTTTCACATTGGTCGGATAAAAATTCTGCCAATAAAGATGCGGGACAGAACACTCCCAATAGTGAAGCCACTAGAATAGGCGATAATATAAACGATTTTAAAAGTAGAATAAGAAGAAATACTAATGGACCAGTTGTAGTTACATTAAGAGACTTAGGAGAAACCGTCGCAACTGGTAATTTTAGTTATGTATTTAACGAAACAACTCAAGAATATGATATTATTATGGAATTTATTGTTACATACAGTCAATCATTTAGAGTTCCAGGAAATAATGGTATGACGGTAGAACAAGAAAACCCGGGACTATTCAGAGCAGTTAGAGGGCATGAGGAGTTAGGGCACGTAGAACAGTATTTGGATGCAGCAAGAAGTTTTACAATAAGTAATTACAATGTTACTATTAACGGTACCATATCCAGTTTAAATGGTACAGCAGATCAAATACTGACAAGCGTTAAAAGTACTTTCTTAAACACAACAAATACTTTTCAGACAGGAAATATGTTTTTTGATTTAGCCACAAATATTCAAAATGAAGTAAGGCTGAATAATCTTATTCAAACCACGTTTTCAGATTTAATCATAAATCATTTGGATCAAGGAATAAGAAATACGGTTAATTTAAGTGAAAACGATGCAAATAATAGAGCCATTAATGCCGGTATATCGCCAGGCTACCTAGATAGCAGTATTCCAATTAACTGGCAAGGGATTCAGAGAAATTAAAAAAAAAGAAAATGAAACACATTAATTTTATAACAAGTATTGTAATACTTATTTTATTTGAATCCTGCATTTCAAACAAACAAATAAACGCGAACCCAAGTTCCTCAAAATCTGTTCAACTAGATTGGACTATGGATACTTTTTTAAAGCCATATAAAGACTCCGTAAAAGTCATATTAAAGACTAAAACTATTCCGGAATTCTTATCAAATGATTGTTTCGATTATCAAAACAAATTCTATTGGAAACCAAAGCATGACCCAAAATCATTCAGAAAAGAAATTATTTTTAGCATTGAAGACCCTAAAACTTTAAAATTTCTGTTGGACAATAACCAATCTATAAGTAACAAAGAATGTGAGCAATTATTGGAACATCCTTATGGAGGAAATCCAGAGAAGATGAACGGTCAAGAGTTTACCAATTTAGAATTATTGAAAACGAGACTAAAGCAATTGGGTGATAATCCAAATTAAAACAGCCGATGTAACACCTGTATTCTATAATTAAAGCAAGTTTTTAAACAGCAAACCCATGGTGTTTACATACGGGTTTTATTTACACACTTAGTGAGATACTATCATTTTGACGAAATTCTGTTAACCTACCTGCCGGTAGGCAGGTTCGAGTAAATTTTACGATTGAAATGAGTAAAATCTGTATCGAGTATCTCGGCAAGATTGATATGTCAAGAATTTTAGCTAGTCAAGGTTCTCTCTCATAGCTATCTGGAACGATTCTTTGTTCCTCAAAATCGAAACTGACACATTGCTCCTATTTTGATTCACAATAACATCAGGCTACGTTAGTCCTTCACGTACCAAAGGAAGGCTCCAAAAGAGCAGAAAGATTTCGATACATTAAAAAAACTCTAGATGCTTGTCTATGAAAAGACACGCGATCCTTAAATAAAGAGATACTCAAACCAATCATTTACCACTAAGCCCATTTTAACAACGAAAATACATTCCTTCTCTTATGAAGGGAAGGTGCCCAAAGGGCGGAAGGGTTCATAAATACTTCTTATGCATCACCCCGCATAAAAGCCTCAGCTTTTTCCACCATATTTTTGCTCCCGCAAATAAAAGGCACACGTTGATGCAATTCCGTAGGTTCGATTTCCATAATTCTAACAAACCCGTCATTGGCTTTTCCATTGGCTTGTTCTGCCAAGAATGCCATAGGGTTACATTCATATAACAAACGTAGTTTACCATTGGGATTCTTAGAACTTTGTGGATATAAATAAATCCCACCTTTAATCATATTTCTATGAAAATCGGACACTAAAGATCCTATATATCTGGATGTGTATGGTCTATCCCCTTCTTCTTTTTGGCAATACTTAATGTAATTTTTAATGCCTTGAGGAAAATGAATATAATTCCCTTCATTGACCGAGTAAATGTTGCCATCTTCAGGAAAGACCATATTCGGATGTGATAAATAGAAAGACCCGATGGCAGGGTTTAATGTAAAGCCATTAACACCATCACCGGTAGTATAAACAAGCATGGTAGAGGTTCCATAAACTACATAACCTGCGGCTACCTGCTGATCTCCTTTTTGTAAAAAATCTTCCATAGTTACGGGAGTACCTACCGGAGTTACACGCCTGTAGATTGAAAAAATAGTTCCTACGGACACATTGACATCAATATTTGAAGAGCCATCCAACGGATCGATTAAAACAATGTATTTATTTTGATGATTTTCATCCTGACTATTAATTGCTATAAAATCATCTTCCTCCTCACTGGCAATACCACAAACAATATTTCTATTCGTTAGCGTTTGAATAAACTTCTCGTTCGCATAAACATCTAACTTCTGCTGGTCTTCACCTTGAATATTGGTATCACCCGCAGCACCGATAATATCCACCAAACCAGCTTTGTTTACTTCATGATTAACCACTTTTGCCGCCAATCGAATCGAGTTTATCAGACTGGACAACTCTCCGGAAGAATATTTAAAAGAGGTTTGATTTTCAATTATAAATTCTCCTAAAGTTTGTTTTTTATGAGCCATAAATATGATGAAATTTGTTTGTGCAAATATCTATAAATTTTACGCAACTACAACGTTTTCGCATGAGATTAATTCTATGCAAAGCTTCAATTGAGAATAGGGTTCCCTAATAATGAACTTTAGACTATATTTGATCTTATTTTAAAGATTATGAACTTTACAATTAGACCAGCAACAAAAGACGATATGCCTCGTGCTTTAGATTTGATTAACGAACTTGCCGCTTTTGAAAAAGAAGAGAACGCCGTTGAAGTCACTGTCGAAGACTTACAGAATGACGGTTTTAGCGAGCATCCCGCTTTTAAGTGTTTTGTTGCCGAACTGGATAATCGAGTTGAGGGTATTGCCTTAATTTATAACAGGTACTCCACCTGGAAGGGAAAGATTCTACATTTAGAAGATCTGGTGGTCAGTGAAAAAATGAGAGGTCTGGGTGCCGGAACGGCACTTTTGGATGAGGTTGTAAAATACGGACATCAATTGGGTGTAAAACGTATAAATTGGGAAGTGTTAGATTGGAATGAAAAAGCGATAAACCTCTATGAAAAAAAGGGAGCAAAAGTACTTCGGGATTGGGATGTCGTGCACTTAAATGAAGAAGGCATTAAGAATTATATAGCTGGTTTAAAATCATAAACTTCGACTTCCGGGCATAAAGCCTATAATGTATGCGTATTCAAGGTTGATGAGACTTCCTCTAAATATCTCAAATCTTGCTCTCTACAGAAAGAACTCGGGTTTTATTTACCTGTTTTTATAAATTTGATCGCTTTATCTAATTCGGTAAGATCAAAATAGCGTTCTTCAAATTCCTTTTGCATTCTTTTAAAGAAAAAGTTATCAATGGGTACAAGAAACTTAAGTATTTTGGACTGTGCTACAATAGCCATATGACCTACCTTTTCGTAATTTCTTAAAAACCTAATTACATCTTCTATAAGTGCTTCCAGATCACTACGGCCAAGTTTCATTTCGTCGAGTTTTACTATGATATTGACATGCTCATGGCCTTCATCAATTTTCTGTTTAAAATATTTTTGAACCAATTTTTCATCTGCTTCCCTGAATCCTTCAAGGACTTCTATGGCTATGGCATTCCCTTTGAAGGTTTTAATTTGTGCTATCATTTAGTCGTTTTTTAGATTAATTGGTTTGCAATAATTCTCCATTAGAACGGCGGTGATCATCGACAGTCTTCAATATTATAAATCATTCTTGAAAAATTATGATTTCCATGTTCATTAAGGTTATTCCGCTAACGGTTACCTTAAAAATCAAGACTATCATCAGCAAAACTCACCTTTAAAAGAAATCAAAAAAACGAAGTCAAAAATCAAAAAGTAATAACTGGTGTTATATTTTAATAATGGCCTACCAGACCATCTTATAAAAACTTTTAGCCTTCTTAAAATAACTAGAGTAAAACCGGATATTGAAAACAATCATAGAGTATAAGAAACAAAAAGGATTTCAATAATAATGATCTTTAAACTATATTTGAAATGCCATAAAATTTTGGTCATCTGCCCATAATAAATAAGGCATTAGAAATTATATTCGAAAATTATAATATGCAAGTATTTAAGTTTGGCGGAGCATCAGTAAAAGACGCCAGCGGTGTTAAAAATCTGGTATCTGTTTTACAAGCCAGAGGCTATAAGAAGACCTTAATTGTAGTATCTGCCATGGCAAAGACCACCAACGCTTTGGAGGTTGTTGTTAAGAATTATTTTAATAATGAAAAGGAAATACAAAGTTCCCTTCAGGAGGTTAAAATATATCATAATAACATTCTGTTAGATTTATTTACCAGTGAAAATCATCCGGTCTTCGAAACAGTAAGAACTCTTTTTGAGGAACTCAACGGTATTTTAAAAGCCAATAAATCGCCTGATTATAATTTTGTTTATGACCAGGTTATTGGTTTTGGCGAACTCATTTCAACAAAGATTATAAGTGAATATTTGAACGATGTAGGCGTTAAGAACAACTGGGTAGACGTTCGAACCCAAATAAAAACGGATAATTATCACAGGCATGCCAAAGTAAACTGGGAGAAAACACAAAGTTTGATAACCTCCCAACTTAATACCTCCGTTTTAAACATTACCCAAGGGTTTTTAGGGAGCGATTCTAATAACTTTACAACAACTCTGGGCAGAGAAGGCAGTGATTATACGGCCGCCATTTATGCCTATTGTTTAAATGCCGAAAGTGTTACCATTTGGAAAGACGTTCCCGGTCTACTAAATGCAGATCCGCGCTATTTTGAAAATGCACAACTTCTTAATAAGATTTCCTATCGAGAAGCCATAGAACTGGCGTTTTACGGTGCTTCGGTTATTCATCCCAAAACATTACAACCACTTCAGAGAAAGGAAATTCCGCTATATGTAAAGTCCTTTTTAAATCCGGAAGACCAAGGAACATGCATTGGCAAAGATGTGACTCTAGACCCCATGATTCCCTGCCTCATTGTAAAGAGAAACCAAGTATTAATTGCTTTATCTTCATTAGATTTTTCATATATCGTTGAAGACAATATTAGCGAAATATTCAACCTGTTACATGTATACAAGATGAAAGTGGATATGATTCAGAATTCAGCCATCAGCTTTTCAGTTTGTATTGATAACTTATATGATAACCTTGAACCGCTCATTCAGGAATTAAAAGCAAAATTTAAAGTAACATATCATGAAAATGTCTCTCTTTATACTATTAGACATTATAATGACCATGCCATTAAACACATTGAGAACGGTAAAACCGTGTTATTAAAACAATTAACTCATGAAACCGTTCAAGTAGTAACTAAATAAACATTTTAGTACATTTACACTCATGACCAAACAACAAAATACAGGGTTGGTAACCGCAAAAGAGGTCGCTAAAGCCATTCAACTCAATAAGTACGGTTTTATGGGTACTTTTGTGGGTTGGCTTTTAATGAAGATCCTTAAGATCTCTACGCTTAACAAAATTTACAATCGTAACAAGCACCTGGAAGAACTGGCCTTTTTAAATGGTATTTTGGATGATTTTCAAATAAAGTTTGAAATCCCGGAAGAAGACCTGAAGCGACTCCCAAAAGAGGGGGCATATATTACGGTTTCCAATCATCCACTTGGTGGCATTGACGGTATTTTATTATTAAAATTAATGCTGGAACAACGCAAAGACTTTAAGATCATAGCTAACTTTTTGCTGCACCGTATAGAACCTTTAAAACCTTATATCATGCCGGTTAACCCTTTCGAGGACAGAAAGGATGTAAAATCCAGTATAGCAGGGTTTAAAAATTCTATATTGCATTTAAGAGAGGGGCATCCGCTTGGGGTCTTTCCTGCGGGAGAAGTATCTACTTATCGCGATGGTAAACTGGTTGTGGATAAACCCTGGGAAGAAGCGGCTATGAAGCTGATCAAAAAAGCCGAAGTTCCCGTCGTTCCTATCTATTTTCATGCTAAGAACAGTAAGCTGTTTTATAAACTTTCAAAAATCAGCGACACTTTTAGAACGGCAAAATTACCTTCGGAATTATTAACTCAAAAACGCCGAACTATAAAAGTTAGGATAGGAAAACCTATCTCGGTTAAAGACCAAAAAGAACATACGGAGCTCGAAGAATTTTCAGATTTTATTCGGAAAAAGACTTATATGCTGTCGAACGCTTTTGAAGATAAACCCAAAATATTAGACAACCTTTCATCGACCTTAAAAACGCCTAAAATACCAAAACGCATTGTTACACCTGTTGATAATGAGTTAATGACTCAGGAGGTCGAGGCATTGAAAAAAGATGATGCCAGATTATTACAAAGTAAGAACTATGAGGTCTATCTGGCTGCTGCCGAAAACATTCCTAATATTCTAAGAGAAATTGGACGCCTTCGCGAAATCACCTTTCGGGAAGTGGGAGAAGGTACCAATGAAGCGATCGACCTGGATAAGTTCGATACCTATTACCACCATATGTTCCTCTGGGATAGTGAAAGAAAGCTCATTGCCGGAGCCTATCGCATGGGATTAGGCTTTAAAATTTTTGAACGCTTTGGTATTGATGGGTTTTACCTTCAGGATCTTTTCCGATTTGAACCGGAACTTCATAAAATGATGAGCCAATCTATAGAGATGGGGCGTGCTTTCATTATTAAAGAATATCAACAAAAACCAATGCCTCTATTTTTACTTTGGAAAGGTATTGTACACACGACTCTGAGGTATCCTCAACATAAATTTTTAATTGGCGGGGTTAGTATTAGCAATCAGTTTTCGAATTTCTCTAAATCGCTGATGATCGAGTTTATGAAATCGCATTATTACGATCCCTATATCGCGCAATATGTACATCCCAAAAAAGAATTTAAGGTAAAACTGAAGGATGCCGATAAAGACTTTGTTTTTGATGCTACCGAAGCCGATTTGAATAAGTTTGATAAAATTATCGATGAAGTTGAACCCGGTGCTTTACGCTTACCTGTACTGCTGAAAAAATACATTAAGCAAAACGCACGATTGGTAGCTTTTAATGTCGACCCCTTATTCAACAATGCTGTGGATGGCCTTATGTACATTAAAATTGCTGATTTACCCGAAAGTACCGTACGCCCTGTGATGGAAGAGTTCCAGGCTGAATTGGAGCGTAAGTTTGCGGAAAACAATGGTGGTTAATCCTTTTTATTTTTACTTTTAATGCCATTTTTTTCTTACTTTTCTTATCTTTAGCATAAGATCAATCTTTATGTTATTTTTTAAAACCAGTTCCGTTATTGCATTATTTCTATTGTTGTTTATAACGCACCACGGTTCTTCTCAACAAGAAATTTCCGGGGTTATATTAGATCAAAATTCAAAAGCGCCTCTCGCTGGGGCCTCTATATACTTCGACAACACTACTTCTGGTACGATATCTGACATAGATGGGGAGTTTAGAATTGCATACGACCCTAATATTAAAACGCCATTGGTCGTTTCATTTATGGGTTATAAAACCAAAAAGTTTTATAAATTCAACCAAGGTATTACCCTTAAAATTTACTTAGATGAATCCCAAGAGTCTTTAGATGAAGTAGTATTGACCTACGATGACGGGCTCTCCAGAGCAATAAAACTAAGCGAGTTTAGAAAACATTATTTAGGAGAATCAGAAAATGGAAAATCATGTGAAATTCTGAATGAAGACGATTTAATTCTGATATTCAATGCAAAGAACAAGCAATTAACAGCTAAAAGTAAAGCGCCCATTTTAGTAAAAAACAGTGCTTTAGAGTATTTGATTTCTACTGAAATGGAGCATTTTGAAATCAACTATTCATCGGTCAGTAGAAACAAAAAAAGACTACGTCTATCTTCTATTCATTATGCCGGAACCAATTTTTTTAAATCATTTCAAGAAAATCCAAGCGCGTCTATAATCCAGAAGCGAGAAGAAGCATATCACGGATCCGTTATACATTTTATGAGAGCACTTCATAAAAACAAACTAAAAGAGCATGATTATACGCTGTTTGATGAAGATGTTCCGGTTAACCCATCGACCAAAAAGTATCCAAATGTTGTGTCCATAGCAAATAGCACTGATGTTTTTGTGAATTTAAAAAATAAACTTAGCGTTTTATATAAAAACCGCTTGCGATCGACTATTGAAAGTTCTGTTGACGTGTTTATTATTGATAGTTTTGGTAATCATTCTCCAAGTGATAAAGTTGAATTCACAGGTCATATGGGAAATCAACGTATGGGTGATCTTTTACCTTTTGATTTTTCACCGTCAAACGTTGAAAATAAGGTAAAAAGCCCATAAATACTTCAGCAAAAACTAAATGGTTTTTTTAACCTATTAGATAATCTTTTAAAACAGAAACGGTATCACTTATTACGTAAATAATGCCTTTTATTACTTGGCTTTATATCCTTGGTTTTATTTATAATACCTTAAAACTCTAAATTCGAGAAACGTCACATTCTGAAAAATTCAAGTAATAATTATTGGACGTGAACGTTCTTAAGTTTAGAGTTTTAAGATATCCCCAATAACCATGAAACTGTTTAAAATCTTAACGGCAAAAATTATTTTTTATATCACCTTAATCCTAATAGCCTTTGTTCATTTTTTGAGCACGGGGGTGAATTCAAAAAATGAAGCAGATTTTCTAATTTCTATGATAGCCGTTATTGCATTGTGCCTGGTTGTTATTACCGAGATTAAGGGTAAAATGAAGTCGGAGAAGTAACGCTTTAAAATATAAACGAATAGTTTCACATGTTCACAGAGCTTCAATAATATATTGTTTTAAGAACCCCAATCAATGTAATTGAAAGTAACAACTATTCCTATTTAGTCAAAACATCCAACTCCAAATACGTCTTTACAAAATCTTTAAAGTAGGCCTTTATTTCTTCTCTTGCTTTTAAAAACGCGGTATGTTTTTCATCATTGGTGCCTTCTACTTTTGAAGGATCGAAGAAATTATGATGTAGCCGTAAGGCATTTTTACTGGGTATAAACGGGCAATTTTCATTGGCATGATCGCATACGGTGATGATGTAATCAAAATCAACATCGGCATACTCATCCACATGGTTTGAGGTATGATGATCTATACTGATCCCATCTTCCTTCATAATGGCGGCCGCACCCGGATTTATACCGTGAGTTTCAATACCTGCGCTATACACCTTAACGCTTGTACTGTCTAGAAAATGATTTAAATACCCATGAGCCATTTGGCTTCTACAGGAGTTTCCTGTACATAATACTAATATATTTTTCATCTAATATTCTTTTTGCCGTTCCCTCGAATGAGGGAATCTTATTAACTGAAACTAATTTTATAATGGATTCCTGCCTTCCCAGAAATAATATCTCTTGTTTGTTTTGTAATTCTCCTCCTTTTAAAGTAGGAGTGGATTTCGATTTTTAAACCCTTCCGTCCTACGGACACCTTTCCTTAAAAAAGGGAAGGAAGGTTCACGACACTGATTTATGACTTTTTGTTGTTTCTTGATCGTCATTATATCATGTTTTCTTTAATTCCCATCATTCGGCATCAATGTATAAGCTTACTTCGTCGTTCCAGAAAATGATTATCGTACCATTTCCCATTTAATTGTCCTATTTTTTGTCTTATGCCTACTATTCTGAATCCGCACTTCACGTGCAAATTGATACTGGCTTTATTTTCAGAGAAAATGGACGCTTGCAGGGTCCAGAGGCCTTCACTTTCACTTTTTTCAATTAAGGTTCTTAATACCGTTTCACCGATCCGTTTACCCCAAAACTCAGGGGATACATAAACGCTTACTTCGGCAACACCCTTATAAACTGCCCGTTTTGAAACCGGCGCTAAAACCCCAAAACCCACAACATCTCCACCATAAAGCGCAACTATTCTACACGAGGTCAAATACTTTTTGTGCCATTGTTTCCAATCGGGGCATACGGTTTCAAACGTTGCCATTCCGGTCCCAATACCTTCCCGGTAGATGTTTGAAACGGCATCCCAATCAGATTTTAATAATGGTCTAACAGCAATTTCCATTTGGTGAACAGCAGGGTTCTTCGGTGGCTAGCACCACTTCTTTTTCCTGAGCAGTCGCCTTAGAAGTCCCACATACACTCTTGGCCTTACAATCTGTTTTTTCGACGGCTAATTTAATGATTAAATTATCGTCGCGTATTTCGAAATCGTTAACAAATAGCTGTGCGGTATGAAAGCTGGCATTGCTGTATTCAAATTTAACCTCGGCATCCAAAGTATAGGGTTTCATTCCTCCTACGCGATCTAAAATGGAGAGCGCCTTAGCTGTTTTCATAAAATCTCGTTTCCCCAGTTCTTCGGGGCTTTCCCAAAGCTGAATAATGGTTTCTTTCCAGAAATCGGTTTTTGCACCGCAATCTACCGCATCGATAGTCAGGTGCTTAACTTCAGTAATATGATAATTTGCTCCAACAAAACTATTAGGCTGGTATTCAAATAATAGCGATTTGTCCTGATGTGCTCTTAACACATTAAATAATTCTTGTGTTTTCATAATGTTTGTAATTTAAATTGTTGTGTTCTCTGCCAGTTCGAGTGGTATCGAGAACCGTTTAATGCTCGAAATTGACAGAATACGCAGCAGTCGATTTAATATTCATTTTTTAAGATTAACAACAATTGGATTTTGTAGTGTTGAAAAAGGTATTTAACTCCTTTTGTAAAGCTTCCCAGCGCTCTACATTAATGCAGTAGCACATGCTTTTCCCTTCAACCTCTCCACGAAGTAACCCTATGCTTTTAAGTTCTTTTAAATGCTGAGAAATGGTGGCCTGAGCCAAACCAATTTCTTCAACCAGGTCATTACAAATGCAAGCATCTTGCGTGCTTATATATTGTAAAATAGCAACACGTGCCGGGTGTCCAAGAACTTTGAAAAACTGAGCCAGATCGTTTTGGCGCTCTGTAAACATTTGTGATTTTGTAATACCCATATCATTCATATTTTAATATTGCAATATTACGATGATAAATTAAATTAAAAAAGTCAAAACCTATTTATTTTTGACTTTTTTAATGTATCAGGCCTTCCATAGTGCTAAAAACACAGTCATATAGCCCATCTTGAAATGAATTTCAAATCTGCTTTTTTTAAAACCAGGGCTTTTTACCGGCTTGATAGGTGTTATAGAACTCCGCATCAGACTTGGTGAGGTATATGATGCCTTCTATTATTCCGATAATAACCGGAATGTAAATAGTAAATGCTCCAACTATTATACACATTAAAGGTATTGATAGTAAAAAGATTCCTAATAATATAAAACCTTCTTTATTATATCCTAAAACAAATTTATGTGCGCCAGCCCATCCTAAAAAGATCCCTAAAACACCTGCCAACATTTTCTTATTATCACCAGTGGCATTCTCAAAAGTTTCCTTTGCGCTTTCTGCAAACTCAGAAGCGGTTTCTTTAGCGTCTTCAGCAAATTCCTTTGCTTTTTCTTTGGCTTCTTCTGCAAATTCTCCGGCTTTATCGGCTGCTTTTTTTGCACCTTCTTTGGCGTCTCCTAACATATCGTTTAGGTCGTCGCTTAAATTCTTTTCGTCAGACATATTGTTTCAATATTAAATTGGTTAGACTATAAATTTACTAAAAATGATTAAATAAAGCGAAGTGAGATTCGTTTTATGATCGATGTTCAATGTATAGGTCTTCAAAAGGAGTATTTTGTTACAGAGGTCGTTTTGTTGAATTGGTTATGGGATTGGAGTTTCTCACCTCTGAACGATTCTCGATACCTGCCTACCGGCAGGCAGGCAATTCCGATAAAATCGGAATTACTCGAACGGACATTGCATTACGACTTTGATTTTATGCATATAACACATTAAACCTATTATCCGGAAACCTCAACCAGCATATCATGCTGCATACATAATTCAATATTTTCAATCACCATATCCATTGTGAGCAATCCACGATTCCTAAAATAGACATCGGGAAAGTGTTTATAAAAACCATCGAACGCTTTGTTTGATAAATTACTGATCCCCGAGTTAACGTGCTTATCGGCATAAAGTATACTGATGACCTTTAGCCCGGTTTTGCAGTGGGTTTTGACTTCAGGAGCCAAGCTGGAGACCTCTAACAAGGTGATTAATTTGGCTATGGTGACGTAAGAGTTTAGGATACGTTGGTGTGATGGGGTTTTTGTTTTGGTGGTTGTCATGGGATTTGGTATTCCTGAACCAAATGTAGTAAAAAAATTTAAAAGTGGGTAATATTACCCACTTGTTTTTGTTCAGAACTTTTGAAATTGCCTTAAAATCAATGGGATGAAAAACCAATCGGACGGGCAAAATTTTAAAACATGTTTTGGTAAAAATTTAAAGCGAATTAGAAAATCTAAAAATTTAAGCTTTAGACAATTGGCTACCCGTTGTAACATTGATTATAGTGACCTCAGTAAAATTGAAAAAGGAAAACGGAATATTCAATTGTCTACATTGCTCGAATTATCTAAAGGCTTAGACATCCACCCTAAGGTTTTATTTGAGTTTGAGTTTGATTCTACCATGGAATAATAGCGCTAATTTTTTCGAGAAAGTACGGATTCATTATGATCACAAAAAAGTGTTTTAAATTCCCTAAATTGTATGATATTTCTTTAAGTGTTTTGAGTTTTGAATAAAACATTGAAGGTATATAAAAAATAAACGTGACGCTATTGTGTTTATTCAATAGTTACTATGCATTTAACCAAAACTGACTATGAGCGAATTTGACGAATTCATTGAATTAAAAACCGAACCGAATATTGGAAACCGAATTTTAGCAGGACTCGTTGATTATATAATAATTTACGTGTTCTTTTTCATTTACATTTATACCTTCGGAGAACCAAATGAAGAAGGTGGATATGGTGTCAGTGGAATCCCAGCGCTTGTGCCAATTTTATTCTGGGGGATAATGACTGTTGGATTTGAACAATGGTTTGGAGCTACACTTGGAAATTTATTAGTTGGACTAAAACCAATATCAATTAAAAAATCTTCTGACAACTCAACTTTTAGCGGAACAGATGAAGAACCGACTTTTGGACAATCTTTAAAAAGACATTTACTTGACCCTATTGATATGTTCTTTTTTGGACTAATCGGAATAATAACAATTAAAAACACGGATAAAAATCAGAGATTAGGAGATATTTGGGGAAATACGATTGTTATTAAAACATCTGAATTAAAAAAAGTGGAATAAAAAAACGTATGGTAACAAAGTGTAAAAAATAATTACTTGGTCCTTGTTTACTCGGAAAATCCTGTAGATTTTCCTTTGGTTCGTTTTCTTTTACTAACTTAGTTTTAGCCAACGCAACTAACCATACACCAACACATTGCGAGTAATTTAGCGGAACCAAATGAACGCATCTGAATTTAAAAAATTAGTAGCTAAATATTTCTCACCTAAAATTCGTGAATTGGGCTGGAAAGGCTCTGGATTTCATTTTAGAAAAAGTCCTGAAAATCATATTGGAAGCTTGTTCGGAATTCAAGGAAGTCGGTATGGAGGTTCCGTTTGTTGCGAAACAGCCATTCATTTTGACTTTATGCCTGATTTGGCCGGTTTAAACTTTGAAAAAAGTACATACGCAAGTTCTTTAATTAGAAAAAGATTATCGCCAACTGGTGATGGAGATTATCATTGGAGTTTTAATAATAAACTTGAAAAGAATATCGAATCTATAGAATCAATCTGGAATGCTTTTGAGAAATACGGAGTTAAGTTCTATAATGACTTTTCAAATTTCCCTCATCCTTTTGACAAAATAAAACCGAATGATTTACGGAACAGTGATAATTATAAAATACTTGGAAAATATTTTGTTGGAAATCATATCGAATTAGCAAATCTCTTAAAAGAAGTAAACCTTATAATTGGTAATAAAGCCATAGCAAAAGAATTTTCTGAAATCGGAATTGAAGGAGTTAATGAACTTGCGAAAAGACTATTAGTTGGTAGAAAAACCAAATCTTACAGAGAAACAGAATGGTTCATTGAAAACCAAATTAAAAAACTGACATTTGAATAAGACATACTTATAACTTTGTATAAAAATAATGCTTAAGTTTAATCCTAAATCAAGAGGTAAGTGCATATTTGGTCAGTCTGATTTTTCTTTGAAAAATTTTCGGACATAAAACCGTACTATCCTTATACAAACCGTTGGCATAAATGAAAAATCTGTTAAGAACTCAAGAGTTGGTTTTAAAATAGCTAAATTTGCTTTGGTGGAAACAAAGAATCTCTACATAATAGCAGGATGTAACGGAGTTGGAAAAACTACAGCATCGTATACCATATTACCTGAAATAATTGACTGTAAAGAATTTGTAAATGCCGATGAAATTGCGAAAGGATTATCACCATTTCAACCGGAAAAAGTAGCGTTTGAAGCCGGGAGAATTATGATTAACCGAATCAATGAGCTGCTTCGTGAGAATGAAACTTTTGCTTTTGAAACTACTTTATCTACAAGAAGCTATCGTAACAAAATTCTAGAGGCAAAAAAACAAGGGTACATAGTAACATTACTTTTCTTTTGGCTTAATAATGTTGAATTAGCAAAAGAAAGGGTTAGAATTAGAGTAAAAGAAGGAGGGCACAATATTCCAAAAAAGGTAATTGAGAGAAGATATTTTAATGGAATTTACAATTTATTTGATATTTACCTTCCCATAATTGATGGTGTATTGATTTTTGATAATTCCTATGGAAAGCACCAATTGATAGCTCATAAGATGGGAATTGAAAATTTGGAAATAGTAGATTCCGTAAAATTCAAACAACTAAAACAAGTATATGACTCAAAAAGATAGACAAATAGAATTAAAAGATAAAATTGTTAAAGGGCTTGAAAAAGTTTATGAGAGACTAATAGAGTTTAAGAAAACAAAAAAGAGCGAAATCGTTATTATGGAAGGTGACAAAATTGTGAAAATTAAACCTGAATAGAAAAAACATAATGCCTCGCTAACGCTAGTTCTTCTAACTAGTACCGGTAATACCTTTTAGATTTACAATACTAAAATACAAGGATGGAATAATTAACTATTGAATAATGAATAAGCTAACCTATCAACAAATTTCATTGCTAGCGGTAGCCATTACTTTGAAAACATATTAAGACCATAAGGAGGCTATAAAGTTGATAAAATAAATTCAAGTATATGCAATCATTCTTTATCAAAAATTCTTTTAAATAACTTTTTTGTTTTATTTGATACTCTGGTAAGCTCAACTTCAGCCTTTTCTGCAAGGTTTTCTAATTTTTCACCAGTCTCCTCTGCTAATTCAATCATTTTTTCTGCTGCATTATCCAAATCTATCCCTTTTTCCTCAGCATATTTTTTTGTCAATTCCTTGGCCTTATCAAGTTTTTCTTTGGCAACTTCTGATAGATCTTCTAATTTTTCATTGGTTTCACCCGCCAATTCATTAGCTTTTACCTTAGCTTTGAGGTATATTTCTTTAGCCTCATATTTTAATTTATCTATCTTCTCATCCATGGTTTCTTCGTATCCTGTATCATTATCCTTTATTATTTCTGCTGGATATACAATGTCATCCTTAGGTATTTCATTCTCTTTTTTTGACTTCATGTTTATGTTATTCACAATTATATGTAGAAAAAAATACAATTTTGTTACGCTATCTAATCTAAAAAGCATCACCGAAACAACATCACCACCCCACCAATGGCTGTAACGATTAAAACAAAACGTCGGTAATTCACATTAGAGATCAGTTTTACGATATAAGCCCCTAAGAAAAACCCAAGAAAAACGACAGGGATCAGTGCCGAATTTAGTATCAACGTTTCTTTGGTCACGGTTTTCCATACAAAAAAGTGAAAGGGCAGTTTAAACACATTAATAATAAAGAATAACCATGCTGCCGTCCCTATAAATTCATTCTTTGGAAATCGCATCGCCAGGAAATACACATTGGCAATGGGACCGGCCAAGTTGCCTATCATGGTGGCAAATCCTGCGAGAAAACCTGTGGTGCCCGAAAAAAAGCGATTCCGGGGAACCGTGGTTGAGGATCTGTTCTCGGTATAAAACATGATGATCACCGACACAATAATGATCACCGCCATCATACGTTTAAAAATGGTTTCTGAAATATCATTGCCAATCCATACCCCGACGAGCACGCCGACGACCATCCATGGGAGCAACTTTTTAATAAAGCTCCAGCGCGCATGACGGTTATAGTAAATCACAGCCATAATATCGGCCACTACCAGCATGGGTAACAGCACGCCCGTGGAGGCCTTTTCACCAAAAACAAAGGCAAGGATAACAATGAGTACAATACCGATCCCTTTAATGCCGGCTTTGGAAAGCCCCAGTAAAAAGACCGCCAACCCAATAGCCACCCATTGTATTACAGATAAATGATAAGACTGAAGAATCTCTAAATAGGTCAATGTTGGTTTAATTGGAATGATAAACAGCGAAAATACTGAATTTATTGAAAACCTATAACGCTATTAAAGTACTTTCAAACGATATGCCGATTTATAAAAAGGCACTATCCACAGGTTCCCAAAGTTCAATTTTATTGCCTTCATGATCTAAAATCCAGCCAAATTTTCCATACTTATATTCTTCAACCTTTCCAACAACCGTAACACCTTCTTCCTTTAAGGTTTTTAATAATTCGTGTAAATTCTCAACGCGATAGTTAAACATAAAATCCTTTTGTGAAGGCTTATAATATTCTGTTTTCTCATCAAACGGACTCCATTGTGTGGAGCAATCGTTACCTTCTTTATCCTTCCACCAAAAGGTGCAACCGTAATCATCGGTATTAAATCCTAAGTGTTTTTTATACCAATCTCTCGATGCTTTGGGATCTTTAGACTTAAAGAACACTCCTCCTATTCCTGTGACGCGCTTATTCATTTTTTTCTATTTTTTATGGCATTTTCATAAATCTCAATCCATTCTTCGGCACTTATTTTTGCTGTTAATTCACCGATAAGTTCGAATGGTATATCGTTCATTTTCTTTAACCGGATACAACTCTTTCCCATATCCAACTTATACTTACAGCGCTTGGCATACGCGCTTGTAAACCAATCGTAGATCTCTTGTTTTGCATAGATGACCATGCTATAAACCCCAATAAAATTTTTCTGGGAGGCCAGATTCATAAAGGGTAAGGGCAAACTTGTATCGCAATGATAACCTGCCGGATATACCGAATGCGGAATCACATAACCCAGCATCCCATAGCTCATTTGTTCTTCCATCCCTTTGGGAAGGTTATCTAAAATCTGCTGCCTTAATTTTAGTATCGGTTCTTTTCGGTCTTCCGGGAGTTCATCTAAATATTGTTGTGGTGATGTTGCTTTCGATTGCATAATGTTTATGGTTTACGTTGAAGTATTAATCCTGAAATTAAAGATATAATAAATCCGATAATCGTAACCAGGGCGATCATAAATAACGCAGCCAAACCACTGGTCATCTCCATAATTTCATCTTCTCTGCCTTTATCTACAAGCATTTGCTCATAATTACTAAAAAAATCGGGGTTTATAAATTTTGTATAGATAAAATCTGCTATGCCAATTCCAATACCTACCAATAGCGAAATTAAAATTCCAATCGCTATCGCTTTCCCAAAAGAAACGGTACCATTATTGATATGATCGCGATAATGTTTAATACCAAAAAACACGAATGACAAGGATATAAAAATAGAGATATAACCGAGTATTTCATTGGTTGAATAATCCAGGTTATCTATTCCTAAGGTGAGATGTAACAAAAAAATAATGACGCCTGCTGAAAGGCCATAAGAACCAAATCTAATAACTGTGCTTTTCATAATGATTAATTTTAAAAGTTAACCTTCCAAAAGTAAATGAATACCTCGGTTTGATGCTCATACTAAAGTACCAAATGCCTTACACTTAAGTGCCGCTATACATGTTGATCAATTAGAATGGTATTTCCATCCGGATCAAAAACAACCATACTGGTCGGGCCCGAAGTGCTTTCATCGGCTTCTCTTTCCAGTGCAATGCCTTTACTTTTTAAAGTTTTCTGAATGTCCCGTACATCGGTAAACGATTCTAAGGTATTGGCATTTTCATCCCAACCGGGATTGAAAGTTAAAATATTATTTTCAAACATGCCCTGAAATAAACCGACCAGAGCATTGCCATTCTTCATGATCAGATAATTCATTTCCAAACCTCCTGCAAAAACCTGAAACCCCAGATTTTCATAAAATAATTTTGAAGCATTAATATCTTTTACACTAAGACTTACTGAAAACGCGCCTAATTTCATAGTATTAAAATTTTAAGTATTATGTATTCGAAAGTAACTAAAGTACGGATTTTGGAGGTCATACTAAAGTACCAAAATATGCATTCAGATCCATAAACGGACTTTACTGGTTGTGCATTTTGATAATTATTTGTGCGTTCGAGTGATCCCGATAATCCCGATAGCTATCGGGATTATCGGGATCACACTCCGGTGTGACAACAGTTCTCGATACATCACGCTCTGGCGTGATACTCGAACAGACATTAAATTAAGCGAATAAACCTAAAATGCAAACGGGATATTAAATAATTCGATAGTCCTTGGCAATTTGTAAGGCCTGGGTGCGACGTTTGGCATTCAATTTCACTAATAAATTGGACACATGGGTTTTTATGGTACTTTCTGAAAGGAATAGTTCGTTCGCGATTTCTTTATTTGAAAGCCCTGAAGCAATGGCTTGTAGCACTTCATATTCGCGAGAAGTTATCCCAAGGGCTTCAATTTTTTTATGATTGATTTCTTTTGAAAGGCTCTGATGCTTATGAAGGCTTTTTTTATTGATATATACCCCAACAAAAAAGAAGACAATCGCCATAATAGCAATGACAATTTCAATTTTTAAATCCCCTGAAATAACCGCGTATTTTCCAATTTGAAATAACAGAAGAATGGCAAAAATGAGCAGTGCAAATACGAAAATGGTTTTCTTCATGTACGAAAGTTAACAAAATTTCGCTTTAATCTTATCAACAATGGTTTGTGCCAACTTCTCTTTACTTTCTACCGTCCATCCCGCCACATGTGGAGAGAGCAATACCCGATCTGATTGTATTAAATATCGAAATGCCTGCGGCATTCCTTCACCGCTTCTGTGGGCCTCACCCGCATACGATGTGACTTCACTTTTGAATAAATTCTCAAATGAGGCCTTTTCGTACTCCAAAACATCGAGTCCGGCACCCAGAACTTTTCCGGATTGTAATGCTGAAACCAAATCCTCGGTCACCACACTTTTACCTCGTGCCGTATTGATAAACCAGAATGGCTTTCTAAAGCGATCAATAAATTCCGAATTAATCATATTCAGAGTCAGTGGTGTTTGTGGGGTATGTAAACTTAAAACATCAGTCCGTTCCAGTAGTTCATGAAAAGCGACTTGTGTGGCATTCTCATCACCAACATTTGCCTGGATATCGTAGCATAAAACCTCAACATCAAACCCTCTTAGTTTTTTGGCAAAGGCCTTACCCATATTGCCATAGCCTATAAGTCCCACTATTTTTCCATCGAGTTCAACGCCCCTGTTTTCTTCGCGTAACCACTGGCATTTCCGAACTTCCCTATCGGCTTTATTGAGTTTGTTGAATAAGGATAAAAGCATGCCCAATGCATGTTCGCCAACCGCATTCCTATTGCCTTCCGGTGCAGCGATAAGTTCAATACCTTTTTGTTTAGCATAATCACAATCAATATTCTCTAATCCTGCGCCTACCCGACCTATAAATTTTAGGTTTATGGCGGCATCTAAAAATGACTTATCAATCGTAAATCGACTCCGTATCACAAGACCATCATAGACAGAAATTTTAGCCTCAACGGCGGCTTTAGAAGACGTATAATCTTCATGATTGGTGAATCCCAGATCGCTAAGCTGATTAATTAATAGTTCGTGGTTGGTATCGAGGTGAAGGATTTTCATAAACCTGGAATATACTTAATTTAGGATTTTCGAGAGTTTTTCATTTAATTCCATTCCTCGCAAACCTCTGCCGACAATAACGCCATTTTCATCAATGAGAAAATTATCCGGAATTCCTGTAATACCATATATCAGAGAAGCTTTATTCCCACTTCCTTTTAGATCGCTAACATGATTCCAGATTAAGCCATCTTTTTTTATAGCTTCTAGCCAGCTGTTTTTATCCTCATCCAGAGATACCGCAAAGATTTCGAAACCATGTGGATTGTATTTCTGATAAGACTTAACCAAGTTAGGGTTTTCTTGCCTGCATGGTCCGCACCAGGAAGACCAAAACTCAAGGAGTATCACTTTTCCTTTTATATCTGAAAGCTTCTTAAAATCCCCATCAGAGCCCTTCATTTCAAAATCAACAAATGAATCTCCAATTTTCGGTTCCTTATTCAGCGCGATATAGTTTGCTATTTTTTTTCCGTATTCAGATTTCTTATTCTCTTCAGACAACGGTTCAAATAATTCTAAGGTTTTTCCTCTCCCCCAAGTCGTACAATAGACACTAAGGACACTAACACTTACAATACTATTGGGGTTATTCTTAACGAGCTCCATTTCCAATTTTATACGCTCCTGCCTCGGAAGTGAATCCGCAATTTTATAGACACTTTGACTTAGACTTTCAGGCTCAGAGCCCGTAACATGAGCTCCAAAAAAATCTGACTTGGACGCATCGAAGGTCATGGCTTTATTTTCAAGCCATAAGAAACGATATTGAAAAAATTCTTTACTCCTTAAAACAGCTTGTATTGGTGACTTTGGCAACTTGGTTTGAAACCTAAATTGATTATTTTCAACCTTAACCGAGTCTATGGTATTATCGAAGGACAAATACATATAACTCCCATCCTCAATGCCATTGGTTGTTCCAACCAATGAGAATTCTTTTTTTGGGGCATCATTACATGACGCCATAAATAGCATGACAAATAAGAATAGAATAGATCGTTTCATAAATTAAGAAAACTAAATTTTAGGATAATGTGTTTGCGTCTTTTCATGCTGTACGTTTCCGGTATGCGCTGTATTTAATTTTTCGAATAACAGGACATGCACTTCTTCATCATTCCTGGTACAGGGATTATGTTCCACGCCTTTGGGAACCACGATCATTTCGCCTTCGTTTACCACTTCGGTCCGGTCTCTAAACTGCATGTACAGGGTTCCTTTTACCACTTGAAAGAGTTCATCTTCATCATCATGACTGTGCCATACAAATTCCCCTTTCAGCTTTGCTAAGATCACTTGCATATCATCAACTACAGCAATTTGATGTGGATGCCAGTTTTTGTTGAATTTCGAAAACTTCTCTTTAATATTGATCGTATTCATGATGTAAAATTACGAAGTTTTTTAAACTCCTTCCCTTTAAACGAAAGAGGGGTTTCGATTTATAAAATCGAAGGACGGAAGGCTTATATTCCAATAATCATTTTAGCAATCCAAAAATAAAGCAGAATGCCTAAAATATCATTACTGGTTGTAATAAATGGTCCGGTAGCAATGGCCGGGTCTATCCCTCTTTTATCTAAAAATAAGGGTACAAAAGTTCCAATTAACCCCGCCACAATAATCACCGCAACTAAGGACACAGAAATAGCAAATGCTTTGTTCATATCCTCTTTTGTAGCCCAGACAAACAGGAATAAGAATACCGCCAATATGATGCCGTTTAATGCCGCTAAAAGCATTTCTTTTATTAAGCGGTTATTGATGCTTCCCTTTACATCATCATTGGCTAAACCTTGCACAATAATCGCACTGGATTGTACGCCGACATTTCCAGCCATAGCTGCAATTAATGGTGTAAAAAAGAAAAGTATGGCATTCTCTTTAAAGGTATCTTGAAATCCTTCCATGATCAAAAATGCACCAACTCCACCGACCAAGCCTAAAAACAACCAGGGTAATCGTGCTTTTGTAAGTTCTAAAATACTATCATCGGCTACAACATCTTGAGTAATACCCGCCGCAAGCTGGTAATCTTTTTCGGCCTCTTCTTTTAAAACATCTACAATATCATCGATGGTAATTCTTCCTAACAAGGTTTGCTCATCATCGACAACAGGAATGGCTTCCAAATCGTATTTAGACATTATTTTGGCAACTTCCTCGGCGTCTTCATTAACATTAACGTAGTCGACATTATCTTTGGCAATTTCTGCGATTTTCTGATCATTTTTAGCAACGATCAAATCTTTAAGGGATAGACGCCCGATAAGGCGTTCTTGCTTATCCACAACATATATGGAATGGACTCTGGTCACTTCCTTGGCCTGCCCTCTAATACGACGCATACATCCGGCAACGGTCCAGGTTTCATAAACCTTAACCAATTCCTTCGCCATAAGTCCTCCGGCTGTATCTTCATCATAAGCTAAAAGCTCGGTGATTTCGGCCTTATGCTCTTCATCTTCAATTTTAGCAATAACTTCCGCTTGCCGTTCTTCGGGAAGTTCTGCGATAATATCGGCGGCATCATCGGTATCTAATGCTTCAACCTCCTCAGCAATCTCTTTGGCCGATAAGTTCTTTAATACCTTTTCCCGGATGTCTTCGTCGAGCTCTGTTAAAATATCCGAAGTCGTTTCAGAATCAAGAATTTTTATAACATACACGGCATCATCCAGGCTTAATTCGTCCAGGATTTCAGCAATATCGGCATAGTGAAACTCATTTAAAAGCTGCCGTAATGCTTTGTCGTTTTGCACTTCGACAAAGGATTCCACCTGCTCAATAAGTTCCCGGCTAAGTTGAAATTGTATGTTTTCCTTGTCTTCTAACATGCGGTATAAAAGCTTCTCACTAATATTTCAAAACATTAATTTTGAAACCAGCGTTGTGGCACTTAACTCAGGTCTTTCTCAATCATCTGTGTGAGTTCAATAAATTGTTGAACACTTAATTGTTCCGGACGTTTGCCAAATATAACATCTTCTCTTAAATTATCACTTAAATTGAATGTTTTTAAACTGTTACGAAGTGTTTTTCTACGCTGCTGAAATGCTGTCTTCACCGTTTTAAATAATAGCTTTTCGTCGCAGGGCAAGTTGTAATTTTCTTTTCTTGTTAGTCTTAAAACTCCTGAATCTACTTTTGGTGGTGGATTAAACACGCCCGGCGGGACGGTAAATAGGTACTCTGCATGGTAAAAAGCTTGTGTTAAAACTGATAGAATACCATATACCTTACTCCCTTCTTTAGAGCAAATACGTTGAGCCACTTCTTTTTGAAACATCCCGGAAAATTCGGGAATCTGGTCGCGCATTTCTAAAGTTTTAAATACGATCTGTGTTGATATGTTATATGGAAAATTACCAATTATACCAAAAGATGCTCCCTTAAACACGTTGTTTAAGTCATACTTCAAAAAGTCCTTTTCAATAATTCTAGGAGCCAGATTCAGATAGTTGGCCTGCAAATAGTCCACCGATTCCGGATCTATTTCTATAACATAGGTGGTTGCTTCTTTTTTAAGCAAATATTTAGTGAGTACTCCCATTCCCGGACCAATCTCCAAAATGTTTTGATACCCTGCCAATCTGAGTGTATCTGCTATTTTTTGTGCAATACTTTCATCATTTAAAAAATGTTGCCCCAGGTATTTTTTTGCTTTTACTGACATGTGTGTTTAGTTGCTGATTATTAAGTTATTTAAAAGACACTTAAGTAAAATTCACAGTATACTCATCAATAACTTCCAATTCGGTTCTAAAGGCCAGCATTTTATCGGCAAATTTTTTAAGACCTTCCGTTCTTAATTTTTCTGCATCTTCTCTATAATAAGCATCCAAAGCTTCACGGGAATAAGACCTGTATTGCACCGAATAGGTTAGGCCTCCCATATCTTCTTCAACCAAAACTCTGGTGAGTGTGGCTTTATCAAACTTCCCGGTGCCCAATACCTGTGGAATGTGCTCTTTTATCCATCTAAGCCATTCGTCATGAATGCTTTCATCTATGTTTATGGTAACGTTGTATATGATCATAATTTAAAAAATTCCAATAGTCAATAGTCAATAGTCAATAGTCAATAGTCAATAGTCAATTTACAAATTCCAATATAAAAGGGCGATATTCTCAACCTTTGGGTTTTGGAATTTTCAGTTTGTGATTTACTTCGGCTATAAAGCTTTTGCAAATAACAGAAGTTCTTTATCATCCTCAAAAGGTTTTACTCTTTTTTCGAGGCTCATCCCCAATTTTTCTAATAACTTAATAGAGCCGGCATTATTTGGGTTGGTAATAGCTACCAATTTCTCAATCTTAAACCTGCTTTTTGCGAGTTTCATAACAGCCATAGAAGCTTCAAAGCCATAACCTTTGCCTTCATATTCCGGAAGAAACCCAAAGCCAATATCGATATGGTCTAACTGATCTCTTTTAATAAGGCCCGCAGTTCCAATAGATTTATTTTGCTCTGCTTTCAGTTGAACCTTGTAAAACCCAAAGCCATGGTCTTTATAACTTTTTAAGTGCCCATTTTTTATAGCACCTTCGGCATCTTTAATTGATTTTATATTCCGGTCTCCAATGTATTTTAACCAATGTGGCGTATTCATCAATTCAAGAAAAAAAGCTGCATCCTGAAGACTTACTTTAGATAGTATTAAACGTTCGGTCTCTGCTACAATCATTATTAACGTATAGCATCTCCTCGTAAGGATCTGTATTTTTTTCGAGCCTCAACAAAATAAATGCTATCAGCATGATTAAAAATAATAAGTTCGTAAAGGGCTTTGGCTTTTTCGGGTTGATGCAAATGCTGCGCATAAATTTCAGCCAAATTATAATAGGCATCATCTATGAGGATCCCATCTTTATAATTGGCAATGAGGGCTTCATAATTGGTTACAGCTTTGTCGAATTCCTGCCTGTTCTTATACAATTGCGCTTGTTTGAATAACGCCTGAGCCATAATGGGTTCTGTTTTATGTTCCTTTAATATTTTATCCAACAAGCTAATGGCTTCATCATTTCTATTTTGAAATGCCAGTAAATCTGCTTTGGCGTATGTCTTTAAAGCAGTTTGTAAAGAATCTTCGTATTTATTATCTGAGATCAGTAATTTTAAATCTAAAGCATCATTTGCGATAAGCTGCGATGTTGACGCCTTTAGTATTTTTAGCTGAGATTCTGCCCATTTAAAATCCCCTTTATAATAGCTGGTCTTCGCTACTTTAAAACGGGCTTCCTGAGAAATGGTACTGTTTTTCAAGTTGCGCTGTATTTGTGTGTAATAGATCAAGGCTTTATTAAATTGTTCCTTTAATACAAGGATATCGCCTAACTCTAATTTAACTTCAGCCTTTTGCAATTTATTTAAAGGCAATTCTAAGGTTTTTTCCAGGAATGAAGTTGCCTCATCGGTCTTATTAAGATGGAAAGCCAGGAAGTGTGCATATGCAATCTGAAGCTTTAAGGTTTGTGAAAATAATCCGTACTTTTTAAATAGATTTAAGTATGCTTCATTTATAGCATCGTAATTCGCTTCTGAATGCTCCTTGGTTTCCAATCGGAGGATATGATAATGCGCATTAAGCAAGGTCTCCATATCCTGAGCCGTGCTAATGATAAACGAATAAATGTTCCGCGCCACTTCATTTTGATTTTCGTTTGCTGCAAAAACAGCCAGATCTTCAATTCTATTCAAACTTTCCGGCTTTCTGTTAAAAATGGCCTTTTCCTGTATGAATGCTTTTTTAAAATCTTTTTGCTGAACGAACAGCCAGCTCAGCATATTGTTATAAATGATATTGGGGTCTTGCTGCGCCTTCTTAATTAACAGTTTACGAAGCAATACGTTATTCTCGTTATCCGGGTTCTCATCGACAAAACCATTGTTACTAATGGTGCGCTTAATATTGTTTATGGATATGGGGTTGGTCACAGCAAAATCCAGATAGCTTTGAAACATTTTTTCAACATCTCCTTGCTCGCCATAAATTTGAGCCAATTGTAAATTGAAATTAAAATTTGGATTTAACACCATAGCCTTTTCATAAGAGGTAATTGCTTCATTCAAAAGCGAGTGATTCTGAAAACTTCGGGCAACTGAAAACGCATTATTTGCATTGGCATCAATAGTTGCAATGGCCTTTTGATAGTTTAGGCTCGCCTTATCCACATCGCCTTTGAGTTGATAGTTATAGCCCAGTTCGACAATAAAAGCGGGGTACTTAATGCGCTTCATCAACTCCAGCAAAAACGCCTCGGCCTCGTTGTATTGCTCTAATTGCTGGTGTGTGATTAAAATCTGGGTGATGTAGTTTATGTTAGACGGAGATTTCGAATACAGCTTTTTATATTCCAACAAAGCCTTTTCAAAATCACCATTTTTGAAGTAATCTTTAGCTAAAATATCGTCTTGCGAGTAGATATTTGCACTTAAAAAAATGAATAAAAGAAACAGGTACCTCATCTGGTAAATATAATAAATGTACCATGGAGAAATTGTAAATATTACTTAATTTTTGACTTTGAAACTTAACATACGGTTTTATGAGATCCCGATAGTTATCGGGATTTGTTCAACCTACTATTTTCTGAGGGTCTTAAAAACACTCGGGAAATAGAGTTTTACAAAAAATGCCCGGATAAATCCGGGCATGAACCAACCAAAAATAATGTCCTATTAACTTACGTTAATTAAAAACAGTATACTTACTAGATTGGGGACAGTAATTTAAAATGAAATAAATCCCTATTTATTTACAATTGCTGTTACTTTATTTTCAGATTTAGAGATCTCGAAATCTGAAAACAATACCTTGCTGGCAATAAAAACCAATGCTATGAGGAGCAAAATACGTTTAACATTTTTCATGGTGGTTAGGTTAAGTTTAATTTAGGTTATGCTAACTTGATAAATTTAATTTAAAGCGCAAAAGAAATGGAACAAAATTCGTTAAACGGCGTCATTATTTTACACTTAATCGATAATGAAAGAAAAATATTTAATAATTTGTAAGAATAATAACTCTAATTAGCAGCAATTCTTCGACTTAATTAATGATAGAAAAACCCGTATATGGTTGCAAAACTTCAGGGATTTCAATGCCTGCTTTGGTTTGGTAATTTTCCAAGATTCCAGCGAGCACTCTTGGTAAGGCTAAAGCACTTCCGTTGAGGGTATGAGCCAATTGTTTTTTTCCATCGCTATTTTTAAAACGTAATTTTAAACGATTGGCCTGAAACGTTTCAAAATTAGATACGGAAGAAATTTCCAGCCACCTATCCTGTGCTGTAGAAAACACTTCAAAATCATAGGTTAATGCCGATGTAAACCCTAGGTCTCCACCACAAAGTCTTAATATTCTATAGGGTAATTTCAGGTCTTGCAGCATGGTTTTTACATGATCTACCATACCATCTAATGCATTATAGGATTGGTTTGGATGTTCCACACGTAAGATTTCAACTTTATCAAATTGATGCAGTCTGTTTAAGCCGCGTACATGTGCACCATAACTTCCCGCTTCGCGTCGAAAACATGGGGTATACCCTGTTATACCTATAGGCAAATCACTTTCCTTAAGTAAGGCATCTCTAAAGATATTAGTCCCCGGAACTTCTGCTGTAGGAATCAAGTATAAATTATCTTCCGTCACATGGTACATTTGCCCTTCTTTGTCGGGTAACTGTCCCGTACCAAAACCGGACGCTTCATTTACCAAAAGCGGTAATTGATATTCTGTATATCCGGCCGCTGTATTCTTATCCAGGAAATAAGCGATCAAAGCGCGTTGTAATCGTGCCCCTTTCCCTTTATACACAGGAAACCCTGCGCCGGTAATTTTAGTGCCAAGCTCAAAATCTATAATGTCGTATTTCTTTGCCAATTCCCAATGCGGTAGTGCGCCTTCAGCTAAAACAGGGATATCCCCTTCTCTAAAAACCTCTTCATTATCTTCATCGGTATTTCCCGCCGGAACTATATCATTAGGAACATTCGGAATCTTATAAAGCAACGCGTTCAATGCATCGGTTTTCGCATTGAGATCTTCACCAAGTTGCTTCGAGCTATCTTTTAACTGCTTGGTCTTTTCTTTTAAAAGATTTGCTTTTTGAACATCCCCGGATTTATACAAAGTCCCTATTTCTTTTGATATCGTATTCGATTCTGCCAGTGTATTATCCAGTTCTGTTTGAATACGTCTTCGATCTTCATCAAAAGTAATCACATCATTAATCATTGCAGTGGCATCTATATTTCTTTTTGCCAATCGCGCAATGACCAAATCTTTATGTTCTCTAATAAAAGGGACTTGTAACATGAGTTAAAAATTTAAGCGACAAATTTAAGGAATTGCGAAGAAAATCAATCTTGTTTGGACGGTAAAATCCAATCACTATGCTTAAAAACTTTCCATTCAATATTTGCCAAATCTGCTTTAGGGTCTATAAGGGTTTTATATGGCTTCCCATTAACACTTACTTTACAATCTACAAAAACCGATACATCCTGTCCATTCTCTTTAAACTGACCTTTTAAGCGCTGTGAAAATTGCCAGATAACATCCGGTTTTGTAGAGGCGCTTCGGATTTGTTTTTTAGTTAAATAATGGTTCAGATCAATGTTTAAACGCTTGCCTGTTTCTTTATTTTCGACACTGTACCTTGCTATTCCGCTTTTAGATCTAAGCATCATTCGCCAGGAAAGTCGGTGTCCTTCTTCGGTCCACAGCACATTGTCTTTTATAAAATGATGACGCAAAGGCAATCCTATTTGCATCAGAAAATAGATTGAAAACAGGGCTATTAAAGACGTTCTATATCTGGGAATAACCACTTCAGACTGTTCATAAACGGTTTTCCTTTTTAAAAATAGCTTTTGAACGGTTCCAGGTTCAAAAAAGAATACGGTGAAGGCCAATGCCAAATATGGAAAAATCCCTATTTGAAGCACAAAAGAATTAAATAAGTGGAAGCCTATAGCAATTATAAAAATGTATTTGCGGGTAGACCTGATTAAAAGCAAAGGAATAACCAAGGCGTCAAACAGAATACCACCATAAGCTAACATATAATGTACCCATTTTTGTTGCAGCAGGTCCCCGACTAAAACATAATGCTGTCTGTTCTTCATTAAAATTTCCATGAAATTGGTATTCAACCAATCCGGGTATAATTTTGCTAAAGCCGCATAGGTGTAGACGATAAACAACTGTCCTACAATGACCAATTTACACCAATGAGGCATAGCGTTGGTTTTTAAACCGGGGTTTTGTTTTACATCTAAAGACGCATAGGTCTGTGCCGGCATAAACACCATGATACTGCTTATAAGCAATAGCAAATAATAATGATTATTATAGGCGGACTTCTGCATAAAATAGGTTCCCGCCCATAACAAGGTAAACCCAATAACTCCAAACCTATACTTATAGCCTAACATAATAAGCAGGGCGAACAGACCCATGACCACATAGTAGATATACATCCAATTGCCCGGGAAAGGCTGTAACCAGTCGAAACCCATAAAGTTAAATGTGAACTGGGGGTCGATAAGATTGGTTTTTACCCAACCCGTAAATATGGCACCTACAGATTCTAAAAAACAAAGGAGTCCGAAAATGATACGAAAAACGATCAAAGCGGAATTATCAATATGTTTAAATAACCAGGTATTAAGCATAGTGGGTTGCTACATATTCAAGTGCCAAATCTTTATCTCGTTTTAGCTGCTCCTTCAAGGCATTAACCGATTCAAATTTCTGCTCATCGCGAATACGATGTAACACATTTATTTGAATTTTCTTATTATAAATATCCTCATTAAAGTTAAAGAAATGGGCTTCAATACTTTCTTTTTCGCCATTTACTGTTGGGTTGATTCCAATATTCATCATCCCATAAACAGTCTCTCCCTTAAGCGTGGCACTAACAATATAAGCGCCGTATTTCGGAATTAATTTATAGGACTCTTCAACCAGAATGTTAGCTGTAGAAAACCCGAGTTGCCTTCCCAGTCCTTTTCCTTTTATAACCGTCCCGGTAATCATAAAAGGGTATCCTAAAAACAGATTCGCTTTTAGCAGATCGCCATCAACTAAAGCTTTCCTTACTTTTGTTGAACTCACGGCTACGGCATCTACATCTTGTGCCGATATCTCTTCGACCTCAAAATTGTACTGAGTTCCAAATCGTTTTAAATCATCAATATTGGCATTCCTATTTCTTCCAAATCGGTGATCATAACCAATAATTACCTTTTTTGCATGTAATCTGTCCACTAGAATTTGCTTTACAAAGTCTTCAGCAGAAAGCCTTGAAAATGCTTTTGTAAATTCCTGAATGAGTAAGTAGTCCAATCCCAATGCGTCTAAGATACGGTGGCGTTCATCAATGGTATTTATCAGTTTAATATTAGCGTCCTTTTGGAGCACCATTCGTGGGTGGGGGAAAAAAGTAAGTATTACAGACTTTAGTCCTTCCTGTTTTCCGGTGTCAATTAAACGCTTAATAATTTTTTGATGCCCAATATGAACACCGTCAAAAGTACCAATAGTCACCACAGTAGGGTCAGAAACTTTATATATGTCAATGTTTTGCACTTTGCCCATTCAACGAGTTATATTGCTAGTTTCACTTAAAAAAGTTAGATTTGTTAACAGTATTTAATAAAATGCCCTAAATATTCATTTATGAAAACAAAACTACATTATGTTTTGTCATTGACAATATTTTTGATCGTCTTTTCTGCTCATACGCAAGACAATCAAGGGTTTTGGTCTAAAACTTCTAAACAACGTGCTGCTCAAGGCAAGCAACTCATCAGAAAAACAGATCCTGAGAAAGCACTTTATTATCAATTGGATATTGAAAAATTAAAAGGGTTTTTAAGCGACACCCCAAAGCGGCTTAGCTTCAAAGGGGCGTCTGATATTATTGTTGATTTCCCTAATAGTGATGGTGGTTTTGATGCTTTCAGCATCAAAGAGGCTTCTATTTTAGAGCCTGATTTTCAAGCAAAACACCCGGAATTAAAAACTTATATCGGGCAGCATATTAATAACCCTTCCACCGTTATTCGTTTTAGCATCACGCCCAAAGGCTTGCATAGTATGACTTTATCATCTGCAATTGGGACGCAATTTATTGATCCCTATACACAAGATAATAATCATTATATCGTATATAATAAAGGTGATCTTCCTGCATTAGAAAAGGAGTTCCAGTGCTTTCTTCCTGATGATATGACCGTTGCTGAAAAAACAAACACAAAAACTGAAGCTTTTAGAAATGCCAATGATGGTATGCTAAGAACCTTTAGGTTAGCCATAGCATCAACCATAGAATACTCGGCTTTTCATTGGACGGCAGCAGGATTAACAGCGGGCGATACTGAAGCCAATAAAAAAAATGCGGTATTAGCCGCCATGGTAGTCACTATGAATCGTGTTAATGGCATTTTTGAACGGGATTTGTCGTTAACCATGACCATGGTTGATAACAGCAGTATTATTTTTATTGATTCAGATAGTTTTAGTAATGATGACGCCAACGCGTTAATTAATGAAAGTCAATCTGTAATTAATGCCGCCATTTTGCCGGCAAACTACGATATAGGTCATACCTTTAGCACCGGTGGTGGTGGTTTGGCTTCTTTAAATTCACCCTGTGATAATGGCAGGAAAGCCAGCGGTATAACCGGGTCTTCGGTTCCGGTTGGAGATGCCTATGATATTGATTTTGTTGCTCACGAAATGGGGCATCAATTTGGAGCACCACATACCTTTAATGGTAATGCGGGAAATTGCGCCGATAACAGAACCGGAAGTAATGCATACGAACCCGGAAGCGGTACCACCATAATGGCCTATGCGGGAATCTGTGCCCCTGAAAATGTTCAAAATAGAGCGGATGCTTATTTTCATCAAAAGAGTTTACAGATGATGTGGGATAACATTACAACAGGCATTAGTACTTGTGCAACACAAACACCTACAGGAAATAGTGCCCCTGTGGCCAATGCGGGTTCAGACTATACCATTCCGATTTCAACACCCTACAGACTTACCGGAAGCTCTACGGATGCAGATGGTACGGGGTCGCACACTTATACCTGGGAACAATACGATCTGGGTCCTTCGGGACTACCCTTAGAAACCAATACATCGGGGCCTTTAGTGCGGTCTTTTGAAGGCACCACGAACCCTGTTCGAAGCATTCCGGAGTACTCGGGATATTTGGCCTCCGGCGGATCGACCACCTGGGAAAAATTACCCTCGGTGAACCGATCGATGAACTTTGCCCTTACGGTTAGAGATAATGATGTTAGCGGCGGACAAACAGATGTGGATTTTATGACCGTAACTGTTAACAGTACCGTTCCTTTTTCGGTAACTAACCCTGTAACCTGGGCTCAAGGGTCTAATGCTACAATCGAATGGGTTGTTGGACAAACGGCCGATGCAGGCTCCATTAATTGTCAGAATGTGAATATTAAACTATCTACGGATGGTGGATTAACCTTTCCAACGACCATTGCATCGAACACTCCCAATGATGGTTCTTTCGACTATACGGTTCCGGTTATGGCGGATACCACCACGGCGAGACTGTTAATCGAAGCTGCAGATAATATTTTTTATGATATTTCGGATTTTAACTTTTCCATTTCTACAGACCCCGACTTCTTTATAGTTGAAGAGACTTTAGATCCTATTGCCTGTAAACAAACCACGGCAACCTTTCATTTTAACTATGTCCCGTCTAATGGTTTTTCGGAAACCACAACATTTAGTGTTTCCGGTAACCCCGCAGGATCGACGGTTGCCTTTTCTCCAGTAAGTTTGAATGCAGCGGGTAATGTCACCATGACCATCAGCAATCTCGATGGTGTTTCTCAGGGGGATTATAGCTTAACCTTAACAGGAACCTCAAATTCCATCACTAAGAATAACGTTGTTCCCTTTCCATTTTATAACAGTATATGCCCATCGACCGGTAATACAGATTATAATACCAGTACGACCTTAGTTCAATTTAATACCATCGATAATGCTTCTGCTAAACCAGCAGGATATAGCGATTATACCGCTATGGTAACCAGTGTAAACCGCAACGGCAGTTATGATCTAACGGTCAATGCCAATACAGACGGTGATTTTACCACCACCACCATGGTTTGGATCGATTGGAATCAGGATTGCGAATTTGATTATCCGGGAGAAGTATATAGTTTAGGCGATGCCACCAATGTTGCCAATGGGCCAACGAGCAATTCAGCACTAACTATTACCGTACCGGGCAATGCCGTGGTAGGCAACACAACCATGAGGGTTTCTACCAAATATAAAGATGATGGTGCCCCTACGGCATGTGAAAACAATTTTGACGGCGAAGTTGAAGATTATACCATAACGATTATTGGCGGTCAAAAAACCGACCTTACCTTAGTACAGTTTAATAGCATTGATAATGCGTCGTTAACTCCTGCGGATTATACAGATTTCACAGCGATATCTACAGACCTTAATAGAAGCAGCTCTTATCCCTTAACGGTTAATATCGATACGAATGGTAGTTTAGAAGCTTCAACCCAGGTGTGGATCGATTGGAACCAGAATAGTGTTTTTGAGAATTCCGAGGCCTATGACCTGGGGAATACAAGCAACGTGTCTAATGGTCCAACAAGCAATTCGCCGCTGGATATTATCGTACCGGCGGATGCGTTATTGGGAAATACCGTGATGAGAGTCTCTACTAAAAATAGTGATGGAAGCCACGATCCTACACAAAATGTTGCTAATGGTGAAGTTGAAGACTATACGCTAAGCATTACCCCGTCTATATCTGTTGAGACCTATGGATTTGATAACTTTAAAGTATTTCCTAACCCGAATAACGGGCGGTTCACAGTGCGCTTAAATAGTACCTTAACCAGCGAGGTTAGCATTGAAATTTTTGATATCAGAGGGCGGCATATGTATTCAAGTACCCAAGGTAATGCGGGTGACTTAAGACAGGGTATCATTTTACATGGTGTGCAAACCGGCGTCTATATTTTACGTGCCAGTGATGGTAAACGCACAGCCATTAAACGGATTGTTGTGGAATAGTCGATAGGATGTGGGACCCTTTGCTAAACTCAGAGCGGCCGAACACAGTGTGGCATATTAACCTTTATTTGTCGTTGTCTTGCCTACTTCCCGTTGAAAATATTCATCGTATTATTCACCCCGGCAAGGGCAAAAGACTTTATAAGTTCTACGGATTTATCTAAACGTTCCGGTAGCTTTTCATTTTCTTCGTTGCTCCATTCGCCTAATACATAATCGATTTGTCTCCCTTTACTAAAAGTATCACTAATGCCGAATCTAAAACGGTTGTATTTTGTGGTATTCAATTTATCCTGAATATCCTTAAGTCCATTATGCCCACCGTCACTGCCTTTTGTTTTTAACCGGATGCTTCCGAAGGGTAAATTCAAATCGTCTGTGATCACCAGTAAGTTTTCCAAAGGAATTTTCTCTTTATTCAACCAATATAATACTGCCTTTCCGCTTAAATTCATAAAAGTACTTGGCTTTAAAAAGATAAAAGTTCTGCCTTTTAATTTGTAGGTAGACATGGCACCGAGCTTTTCAGACTCAAAAGTCAGATCCTCTTGATCAGCAAAATAGTCTAAAATTTTAAACCCAATATTATGTCTTGTGTTTTCATATTTTTCACCAATATTGCCTAAACCAACTATTAGAAACTTCTTCATATCATCTATCGCTACTATCTGTTCTTTACGTTTGAATAATTTGAATAATTTGAATAAAAATCGACACATATCCTTTATACGATTTGAGTTCAAATTTAAATAAATAAAAGGGACTAGGCACTAGGAAAGCATTTAAAGTATATTCCCTGAGGGCATCGGGTTTATCACGATGTAATCCCACTTGCCATGATAGCCCAAATAATTATCGGGGCGGGATAGTTCAGCCAGCAAGATTAAAATGATTGCATCATTTTAATCTTGAGCTTCACTACTAAAAAAAGGCATCCCTTAACGGGATGCCCTTTTATATAACATTTAGAATATGATCTATTCCTGAGCTGCTGCTTCTGCTGCAGGAGCATCAGCTGCTGCACCTTCTGCGCCTTCCGCTCCTTCTGCTGCTTCATCATCTTCTTCTTCCTCATCTTCAATAGCAGTTCTAGACGTTTTAACTTGGCAAACCACAGTATTGTCTGAATGTAAAAACGTGTAATTTTCAGTTGGTAATTCACCTACGGCAACTTTATCACCAATTTTTAATGGAGTGATATCGATTTCAATAAAATCGGGTAAGTTAACAGGTAAAGCTTTAATACGTAGTTTTCTGTTGTTTCTTCTTAAAACACCACCGTTTTTAACACCACGAGAGTTTCCTACAAGTTGTACCGGGATATTTAAAGCAATTTCTTTATCTTCAAATAATTGGTAAAAGTCAACATGTAAAATTCTATCGGTAACCGGGTGGAATTGAATATCCTGAAGTACCGCATTTAAGGTTTCACCACTATCTAAAGCAATCACAACTGTATGCGCATTAGGCGTGTATACAAGTTTAGAGAAAGCTAATTCTGGTGCCGAGAAATGCACTGGCTTATCTCCTCCGTATAATACGCAAGGAACCTGACCAGCATTACGCAAGGCTTTTGTTGCTTTTTTGCCCACGCTTTCTCTTTGAGATCCGTTGATTGTAATTGATTTCATTTTTAAAATTTATTGTTATTAATTATTTATACTCTATATTTATTTTTGAAATGCGCCCTCGGGGTTTACATTACAAATTGCGAACTTATCGATTTGTTATGGTGTACTTTGTACATCACATCGGCAAACAGATCGGCGCAGCCCAACACTCTAATTTTATCACTTTCTCGCGATAATGGTATGGAATCGGTCACTATAAGTTCTTCTAATTTTGAATTTTCAACATTATCGTAAGCTTTACCCGATAAAATAGGATGTGTACAGATCGCTCTTACACTCAGTGCTCCACGTTCCATCATCAAGTCGGCCGCTCTGGTTAAGGTTCCTGCGGTATCCACCATATCGTCCACCAGTACTACATTTTTTCCGGTAACATCACCTATCAATTCCATATGCGAAATCACATTGGCTTTGGCACGTTGCTTATAACAGATCACCACATCACTTTCTAAGGCTTTAGAATAGGCATAGGCTCTTTTAGATCCGCCCATATCCGGAGATGCGATGGTTAAATTATCGAGGTTTAAACTTTTTAAATACGGTAAAAAGATGGTCGATGCAAATAAGTGATCTACCGGTCTTTCAAAAAAGCCCTGAATCTGATCGGCATGCAAATCCATAGTAATAATACGTGTGGCTCCTGCAGCTTCCAACATTTTAGCCACTAATTTCGCGGCAATCGGCACTCTGGGTTTGTCTTTTCTATCTTGTCTAGCCCACCCGAAATAAGGCATTACGGCCGTGATGTGCCTTGCCGATGCACGTTTCGCAGCGTCTAGCATCAACAACATTTCCATTAAATTTTTTGGCCCGGGGTTTGTGGATCCAATAATAAATAATCGGGTGCCACGTACAGATTCTTCAAACGAAGGCTGAAATTCCCCGTCGCTATAAGTAGACGTTATCACATTTCCTAGATCCTCACCATAGGCCTTAGCAATTTTTTCTGCTAAGATAGTACTTTGAGTACATGCAAATATTTTGGCTCTCGTTTTAATTTTAGTCATAACTAACTACTTGTTAATGAAGCAAAAAAGGCTACTTATTTTTAATGAGGTGCAAATTTAGGGATTTATTTGAATTCCAAAAGGATAAAAGCGACTATTTTAATAGTGCTACATGAAAATATTTTTTATTTTTGCTGTCCGAAATGCTCAAGTGGCGATCCCGATAACTATCGGGAGGTAGACACTACAATGCTCAAGTGGCGGAATTGGTAGACGCGCTGGATTCAAAATCCAGTGACTTCGGTCGTGTGGGTTCGATTCCCACCTTGAGTACAACTAAGCCGGAACCTTAAAAAGGTTCCGGCTTTTTTATTTACACGCGACACTAAAGGTATGACTTTGAGATAAATAAAATTCAATTCTTTATTTTAAAACCCGTACTTATATAACCATAGAAGACATAAGACAATATAACCTATGATTCGTAGATATAGGCTTATCGGTTAAACCACATGAAAGGATTCGTCCTGGAGCACGAGAGAATTTGTAAGTATTATATGTATATTTGGGTGAATACAAAAAGGCAGCTTAAAAAGTAGCTGAAATTTGGAAAGAATACGGCGCAATGGCTTACTTCGAATTTGTTGGAGATGATTTATCTTTAGAAGGGACGAAATCTTTTATAGAAACCGTAAATGCAAAAGCAGATGAGGACATTATATTTGGTTGGGTTGTGTTTCCTTCAAAGGAGATACGTGACCTGGCCAACAAAAAAGTTCCTAAAGACCCAAGAATGACAGAATTAGTTGCCCCGTTAACTGACCCTAATAAGTTAATATTTGACGGCAGTAGAATGGTTTATGGAGGGTTTCAACCATTTATACAATCGAATGAATAGCGTTGAAATATAAAGCAAAAGAATGTGCTACAATACAGTATCTAAGTAATAAAACGAGTAAATAATTTCACGACATGAGAAAAATAAGAATAGCACAATGCATTACGGTAACCTTATTTTTAGTTTGCAATTTAAACCTTATAGCCCAAGATAAACGTCCTAATATCATTTTGATACTCGCAGATGATTTGGGATTCGAGTGTATCAATGCAAATGGAGGAACATCTTACCAAACACCAAACATAGACAAACTTGCAGCACAAGGTGCAAGGTTTGAGAACTGTCATTCACAGGCAAAGTGCACGCCTTCGAGGGTGCAAATTATGACAGGTCAATATAATGTTAGAAATTACATAAAGTTTGGTCAACTTGATAGAAATCAGACCAGTTTTGGAAATCTGTTTAAGGATGCAGGTTACAAGACGGTGATTGCAGGGAAATGGCAGTTAGGTAAGGAAAAAGATTCACCACAACATTTTGGTTTCGACGCGTCATGCCTTTGGCAACATACGCTATCAAGAACTGATGCTGCCGGTCATGACACCAGATTCTCAAATCCGGTATTAGAATTTAATGGTGAAGCCAGGTCCTTTAAAAATGGTGAGTATGGTCCGGATATAACCAGCGATTTCATCTGTAATTTCATCGAAGAAAACAAAGACCAACCATTTTTTGCTTACTATCCAATGATACTTACACATTGCCCTTTTGTTCCAACACCTGATTCGAAAGATTGGGATCCACAAAATAAGGGCTCTTTAATGTACAAAGGAAAAGCCATGTATTTTCCAGACATGGTTTCTTATATGGACATGCTAGTTGGGAAGATCGTATCAAAAATCGATGAATTAGGGCTTAGTGAGAATACACTAATTATTTTTACCGGTGATAATGGGACAGACCAACCTATTATTTCTATGCTTCGAGGTAAAGCATATCCGGGGGGTAAGGGTAGAACGACTAGTAATGGAACACATGTGCCTTTGATTGCGCGCTGGAAAGGGACTATTAAAACTAAGACCGAATACTTTGACATGGTTGATTTCAGTGACTTTTTACCAACGATTTGTGATGCAGCTCATATAGAAATCCCATCTAATCTTCCTGTTGATGGAATTAGTTTCCTTCCTCAACTTCTTGGCAAAAAGGGAAAACCAAGAGAATGGATATATAGCTGGTATGCGCCTAATGGAAAACTGGAAAACCTGAAGGAGTTTACGGGAAACAAAGAATATAAGTTGTACTCGACCGGTGAATTTTATAATATTAAAGATGATTTTTTTGAGGAATCACCGCTCTCATTGGACAACTTAAGCAAGCAGGAAAAAAGTACTTATAAGTCATTAGCAAATGCTTTGGACGTTTATAAGGATGCACGAGAGGTAAATAAATAATATATCAAACTATAACAATAAGGCCACACGACAATTGGTATCAGTGAGCAGAAGAAAAACCATAGGCTTTTGCTGAAAAATTGTGTTCCTGTCATGCAGCGCCTTCACCATATTTAACTTTATTATCCCCGGTCTTTATTCCGGCTGCTGCTGGGTAACACAATGAATCGCACCGCCATCTTCCCATAGTTCGTTAACCATAATCCCAACGACTTCCCGATTTGGATATAGCCCTTGAATGATAGCATTCGCAGCCGCATCTGTAGCCGCATTATAATTCGGAACAAGCACGACCTCATTCCCCACATAATAATTCAGGTAACTGCCTTCAGAGGGCATGGCTATAGGTAATTCCACAATCTTGTAGGGTTCACCATGGGCATTTTTAGCGGTTTTCAGCACCTGATAATCACTAATCACCACGGCTTCACCATAGCTTTTTGCAAACGCTTCCGAAAAGGTCGCAATGGTATGATTCCCAACAAATCTGGCCACGCCATCAATATGCATATCCGTAATATCCAGACCGGCAATACCTTCTAACCAAACAAAATTAGTAACACCTAAATAGTGTTTAAAGAAGGTTTCCGCCTGCGCCTGAGATAAGCCCGGATTCCTGTTATCATTCAAAATAGAACTCTTAGTAGCCATTAATGTACCATCACCATCCACCTCGATCGCGCCGCCTTCAAGTACCATGTTAATATCTACTTTAGACATACCGATGGCATTGCCGACATGAGAAGGAATTTGATTGTCATGACGAAAAGCATGCCTTCCGCCCCAGCCATTGAATTCCCAATTGGTGATCATCAGGTTACTATTTTCATCATAGACAAAAATAGGGCCGTTATCTCTAACCCAAACATCATCCGTTTTTTCAATAAGAAAGTCGATTTGGTTCATATCGACATTCACCGCTTCCAGGAGTCGGATAATTCTATTTTTCTCCGCTTCATCATAAGCGACAATATGCACCCGTTCTCCGATATGTAAGGCTTTGGTCATGTCAATCCATATTTGGTCATATCTGTTAGGGTGTTGTTCCCCATAGGTATATTTATGCGGCCATTGCAACCAGGTGCCTTCATGTGCCACTTCCTCACTTGGCATGGTAAAAGCGATCGTATCATTTGGTGGTACTATGGCGGGAATATCGGCTATACCATCCGTATCGCAACTCATTGTGGTTGTAAGGCATAGTATTAAAACACTGTGAAAAAGAATCTCGTAGATTTTCATAATTTATAATTTTAGTCAAACAATAGGTCAAAAGTATTTCAACCCATCCCGGTCTTAAAGTTTTTTCCATCAAAACGGCTTTTTTCGGCCTATAAAACTGAACTATAGGTTTTTCCAACAAAACGATATTTCATTCCTTAAATTGGTGCTTTCATGGATTATATTTATTTCTTTGTGGGTATACCAATACCTTAGACCGTTCAATCTCATCTTAGTATGAAAAAAATTGTTGCTTATCATATCTTACTCTGGGCCTTCATCTTTGGGATGATACTGGACGACATGCTATTTGATTACGAATGGAAAGAAGCCGTTTTATTTAGCTTCATAGAATGCGGGATCAACGCATTTATAGCTTACGCCAATTTGCTTTTTTTTATTCCGAAATTTTTTGAAAGCAAAGGAAAACTGATGTATATCGCGAGCATCATCGGTTTTTTTCTGTTCCTTTTTATACCGTACCAATTGCTAGGCCTGGGCTATTATTTGCTGGATACCTTACCTCACAGAATCATTTTTTCCTTTACCATTAACTTTATCTCTTTAATCTTAATTTCTTTCTTGTTTTGGAAAGTCAATCAATACGAACTTGAAAAAAAACGACGTTTAGCACTAAGCAACCAGAAATTAAAAACCGAGTTACTGCTTTTAAAATCTCAAATAAGTCCGCATTTTCTATTTAACACTTTAAATAACATCTATGCCTTAAGTCTTGAAAAACATGAGCATGCGCCCGTGATGATTGAAAAACTATCGGAAATTTTAAGGTATCTTATTTATGAAGGCAAAAAAGAACGGGTGCCTTTGGAAAAAGAAGCCGGTTTGGTTGAAGATTACATCGCCTTGCAGTTATTAAAAAAGATGAAAGGCGAAAAGCACATAACATGGACGATTGAAGGCGTTGCAGCTCATCATAACATGGCGCCACTAATTTTGCTTAATTTAGTAGAGAATTGTTTTAAACATAGTGATATTAACTATAACCCCAATGGATTTTTAAGAATCAAACTCGCAGTAAATGAAAATGTGTTATATTTTGAAACCGAAAACTCATTCCAACAAAACCAAAAAGACGTTGGCATCGGGATTGCTTATATTGGTGAGCAGTTGAAGCACAGTTACCCAAATGCGCATCAGTTTGATATTCACAAAGCATTAACGACGTTTAAGGTGTCATTAACCATAAATCTAGACTAATTGGAAACATATACCTGTTTAATTGTCGAAGACGAAATCCTGGCGCAGGATCTTTTGAAAAATTACCTTTCAAAAATTCCCGGTATTGAACTCATCGGTACCTGCCAAACGGCTATGGAAGCCCTGTCTTTTATTAAAAACGAAAACGTTGATATTCTGTTGCTGGATATTCAAATGCCGGACTTAACCGGAATCGAATTATTACGCGCCATAAAACAACCTCCCTTAACCATACTCATTACAGCCTACTCAGAATACGCCTTAGAAGGTTATGAATTGAATGTGGTCGACTACCTGTTAAAACCCGTAAAATTCGACCGGTTTTTTCAGGCGATTGCCAAAGTGCTGGAACGATTAAATCAAAAAACACCTCAAAAAGATGCTGCCATTCCGGATACCGATACTGCAGCCGACTATATTTTTGTGAAATCAGATTATAAAGCGATTAAAGTAAAATTCGATGAGATCCTATACATCGAAGGCATGCAAAAATATGTGAAGTTTAAATGTAAGGACACCCAGATTACTACCTTATTAAGCTTAACTAAATTAGAAGACATCCTACCCACTAAAGATTTCCTAAGAATTCAAAAATCATTTATCGCCAATTTAAACCATATTGTTGGTATCGAAGGCAACCGCTTGGTCATGAGTAATACGGACAAAATCCCGATGAGTAAGTCGATAAAATCGCATTTAATTGAGCTTTTGGATAGGAATGGGCTGCTTTAAATGATTGGAGGGCAATGATTTATTGATCAAACCACACGAAAAGATTCGTGCGGGCGCGAGGGAGTGACTCAACAATTCAAAAAATTACAAACAAACAAATTAAATTTTGGCAAAAAATGCGTAATTTGCCAAAGATTAATTATTAAAAAGATTGTGTTCAATACTTTAGAAGATAGAATAGAAGATTATTTTAAAAAAAATAACTCGTTAACTAAAGATAAGTTAGTGAATTATATTTTATCAGATTTTCCTGAGCTAAAAATGAGCACCATTAATGTTTACTTATCAAAGCTCAAGAAGAAGAAAATCATAACAAATCCATCACGTGGTCTTTATTCCTTGTTAAGCAAAAATGTTTTTTGCCCAAAAGTAGAAACGAAACAAAAACGCCTTTTTAACCGAATTAAAAAAGAGTACCCTTATATAGAGGTTTGTGTATGGAATACGAAATGGTTAAATGAGTTTATGCGACATCAAATATTCCGCTTCTACACCGTTCTGGAAGTTGACAAAGATGCTACAGAAGCAATTTTTTATGCGCTTAGGGAACAAGGTAAACAAGTCTTTTTAGAGCCAGATACAGAAACGTATAGCTTATACGTAAATAATAGCGATGATGCTATCATACTGAAACCACTAATCTCAGAAGCACCTCTTTCGTTTGAAGAAAATGTAAGGGTGCCAAGTTTAGAAAAATTATTGGTCGATATGACTATCGACACGGAGCTTTTTGGACCACAACGTGCCGAGATAGAATCGATATACGAAAATGCGCTTCAGAAATACCAACTTAATATAAATAAAATGAACCGATACGCTTTAAGGCGTAACAGGGAGAAAAACGTAAAAAATTTATTAGATTTAGCTTTGGCAAAAAAATAAAAATTTGCCAAACTTTAATTAATAATGATAAAACAAAAAACATACCATTTAGACTGGATATATGATGTCGAAAGACATTTAGGCAAAAAGAAATTTGATCCTAAATTAATCGAGAAAGTCATATACGCCTTAGTGTTTTTAGAGCAATTAAAATTAAGCGGACTAGAGTTTATTTTTAAAGGAGGTACAGCACTCCTATTAGCAACGAAAGAGCCAAAACGATTTTCGATTGATATTGATATCATCACGGAACAAACTCAAAGTGAAATAGAAACCATTTTAGAAAAAATAAGCAAAGAAAGTGTATTTACACATTGGGAAGACGATAATAATAGAAAACACACACCGGATGCACCTATAGGACATTTTAAAATGTACTATACAAGTCATGTTGATGGGAGTGTCGAGCCAATTTTATTAGACATATTATATACACCAAACCCATATCCGGAATTAATGGAAATTCCGATTGTACACGATTGGCTTCAAACTACAGGTAAAATAGTAACCGTTCAAATGCCTACATTTGATGCAATTTTAGGTGATAAGCTAACAGCTTTTGCACCAAAAACAACAGGAGTTTTATACAGTAAAAACAGACCTGTTGAAATCGTCAAACAATTATTTGATGTAGCCTCTTTAATGGATAATATGTCAAACTTAGCCACAATAAGAAGTAGTTACAACAACGTTGTTGAAGAAGAAATAAAATTCAGAAAGTTAGAGCTAACGGCAAGTCAGGTACTAGAAGATACTCAAGAAGCTTGTTATGTATTGGCCGCCAGAGACACAAAATCGGAAGCGTTTAAGCATTTACAATTAGGAATACGTAATTTCGTAAATTATACCATTTCAAAATTCAACATTGAGGAAGCAATAACTGCAGCAGCCAAGGTATCATATCTGTCTGAAGCTTTAAAAAATGACGCCATATCCCATTTGGAAACATACGACAATCCCATACAGGTAAGGGATTGGCTAATAGAAAACCAACAATTTAATAAATTAAATAAGCTTAAAAAAAGTAATCCCGAAGCATTTTTCTATTGGGTAAAAACGATAAAGCTATTAAAGTAAAATTCGATGAGATCCTATACATCGAAGGCATGCAAAAATATGTGACGTTTAAATGCAAAGACACCCAGATCACCACCTTATTGAGCTTATCAAAATTAGAAGACATCCTGCCCACCAAAGATTTCCTGAGAATTCAAAAATCATTCCATACTTCGAAACATGTCACCAATTAAACCAATGCGTAAACTTTAAGGTAAGCGACCAACTTTTCCCCACATTGGGTTCCAAAAGCTGTGTATTCGTATAGACTATAAACAAATCTGAAGCCGGTTTATAACGCCATTGAAAGCGTGAGTTCAGATTAAAGTTTCCCGACTGTTCGTTGTACTGGAATAAGTTAGCAAAAAACAGCTTATTGGTAAAGGTGATATCCACTTCAGAGCCAATCAACCAGAACTCGGTATTGTTCCAGGGTGCAGGTAAATGGATATGGTTATAGCTAAGATTGGCATTCAAACTTACATAAGGCTGAAAACGATACCCCAGTTCACTACTTATGTTCAGGCGTTTCCCATCCAGATAATAACCTCCAAAACGACTGTTCACGGCGTAGGTGAACATGCTCTGTGGTTTAGACCGATACCCCAAACGCACCGCATTCCAATGATGCTTAGTTCCGACAGCCAGGGAATCCTTGCCCGACAAGGTCGGATCGAAAGGCGCCAATAATTCGACGTACTCGTTCACCAATCCGATGTCGAAGCTACTCCGGTTTCGGAAGCTGAGCCCATATTCCAGGACATTCACATCATCGGTTCGCTCCAGGTTTTCATTCAAAAAATAAGAGCTATTCAAACTCGGGCCATGGCTCAGCACCTTGCTATCACTTTTTTTCGGAAAAAAGGTATGCCCCAATAACGACGTGATGTTCACATAACCCTTCCGGGGCACAAAACCCACTTCTGCCGTATAATTTTCCCCCACCGACTCTTCCTGTATTCTCCAGTTCCATTTGCGGCTCTTATATTCCAAATGAGCCGCTTGCGTTATCCCGGAACGCCCCGTTGCTCTGGATGAAAAGGATTTGAGAACAAAGGCCTTGCCCGTCCATAGGTTATTTGAAGAAGCCAAATTATATTCTAATCCGATATTGCGGTTGAATTTGGGATACACGTTACGTAGGGAATCCGTATCCCGAGGGTAGCGTAACGAGGCCTTATCAACGAACATCAGCCCAATAGTAGATCGGCTAAACACTTTACGCTGTAGAGAAAGCACCGCAAAATTCTGATTGGGAAGCCCGATATCATCAATACTTTCCGTTTGCATATCCATAACACCCAAGCGCCATTTCTCGTTTAAATTTCCGCTTAATCGCGCCCCCGCTCTTATGGGCACGCCCAACCCGATACGTCTTGAGAAAAACGGACGAATGGTAGGATATCCGAAATTAGAAAACAGGTCTCCGTTTTCTAAGAAAAACTGCCGCTTCTCCGGAAAAAACAACTCAAATCGGTTTAAATTGGTGACCTGGCGGTCTACTTCTACTTGCGAAAAATCGGGATTTACCGTCAGATCCAGATTCAGCGAAGAGCTCAAACTTATTTTTACGTCACCCCCTATTCTTTTTTGGGTAGGATTTTGGCCGTCAAAATCCCGGGTAGTACCTCCTAAGACATAGGGAATCACAGAAATATTGGTTTTAGGAGCAGGTGGCGGTTTATCCCAGACCAGAACTCCGGTATAAGCCAAAGAAGCTGTGGGGAATTGCCTTGGGATGGGTGTCCAACTGGATTTTTCACTGGATTTTAAATCGAGCCTGCTAAAGTTGATGCCCCATTGGGTCACCCCGGCTTTATAACGAATCGATTTAAAGGGAATGGCCATTTCCACCACCCATTTGTCGGGATATTGTCTGACTTCTGAAACCCATTTGCTATCCCAATTCAGATCGACACTGCCACCTCCAAACATGGTACCATCCCATTGCGCCCCCGCAGCATTGGAACCAAAGGAAAAACCGGTGGTCTGATTGTTAAAGGGATCCATAAACAGTAAAAAGTTATCGTTCTTACCAAAGGAAAAATCCCGTCGTAATGATTCTACATAATATTTGCCTTGAACACTGTTAAAAAATGTGGCCGCCAGATAGATGTTTTTATCGTCGTACGCCATACGGATCTCGGAAGTCTCCTTAGCCTTTCCGGTATCCATCGGCAATACCATAAAAAAATCGTCGGCCACATCGGCGGCTTGCCAGGCTGGCTCATCGATGACCCCATCAATAACAATGGGTTGTGCCGTTTTTCGGATATGATATTGAAAACCCGCGTTCTTTTTTTGGGCGCTAACCTGAAAGATCCCCAACCCTATAATTAAGAACAGGGTATATTTTTTTATCATGCCATAACATTTAACTGTTTTATAAAAAATGCTTAAAACACCAGGAATCCAACGCTTGCCACATTTAAATAGTTAGTCACCCTATTTTGCTTTAGTGAAAATAAAAGTATGAAAAAGCATAAGGCACTTCCTTTTTTTTATCTATACAGCATGGTTTTTGGGATAAACGGCGGGGTTTTGGGGTTTGGTTTTCAAGATTTTTGGTTGGTTTAGGAGGTTGACCACGCGAAAGGATTCGCGCGGGAGCGGGGGAAATTATATACGTATGTTTCTAAAAGAAGCTTCGGTAATATTAAAAACTCTTTAGTTTTGTAAGTATTTATGTATATTTGAGAGTATATATAAGATGGATATAGTCAATTGCCTATATCCTATTGTTGTGCATAATTAAAACCGAACCCAATAAATGAGTATATTTTCAAGAGATTTTTTTAAGTTAAACGAAGATGAAATTAAGCTGACTAAAGAATATGACAGATTAAACGCAACTGAATCGATTGAAAAAATGATACAGAATTCAAAAGAAATGAAAAATCCTTTTGAACTTTTAGAATTAGTTGGAAAACATCCTTTTCTTTTAAATGTTGCATCTTATTTTCCAAATAATTTTCTGAACGAAGCTGACTTAGCAATTAGAAAAAAAGACTACGAACAAAAATTAGCGGATTTCAAATTATTGCTAAATAATACAGATACGACAGAAAGGAATATTTTGAACTTTATAAAAGATAATGAAGCTCACTTTATTATAGGTTCTATTCTGAAAAACTATACTGTTTTTGGTCATCACGATAGATATATCTTTCCTGAATTTCAATTACCACCAAATTTTCAGGTTGATTTTCTAATTGTCGGCAAAAATTCGAATGGTTATCACTTCGTCTTTGTTGAATTAGAAAATCCATCTAAAAATATAACTATTGGAAATGGAAGTTTTGGACAAACCTTTCGAAAAGGAATTGAACAAGTTGCAGATTGGAAGCATTGGAATGATAAAAATTTTGGAACTCTGAGAAATGTCTTTGATAAGCATAAAAATCCTTCAAAAAATATTCCTCGAGAATTTCTAGAATATGACAATACGAGAATGAATTATGTTGTAGTAGCAGGAAAAAGAGATGATTTTAATGAAAAGACTTATCGACTTGCTAGAGAAAGCCGAAAAAACGGAATAATAATATTACATTACGATAATATTATTGATGAATGTGATAAGTTATTGAGAGACTGTGCGTACTAGAAAATAACTATGCACAACACCGTATATAATTTATTGCTAGTTCTAGCCTACTTACGAAAATCCTCGCGGATTTTCTATTCGGTTTGTATTTGCTAAATTAGGTGCTTAAAACACGCAACAAACCATATACATAAACGTTGTGCTTAATTTAAAACAAACTGAATGGAACCATTTAAATGGCAATGTCCACACTGCAATCATCATACGACAATAACAGAAAAGAACTTTGTCGACAGAGAATTTGGTATGTCTATTGAAAATGCTGATGGAGATAAAGTACTTTATTCTTATTTTATTGTGTGTCCGAATGCTGAATGCAATAAATATGTTTTAGGCTCTATACTATTTGACAGTAAGTACGAATCAAGAAATGGACAGTGGAGACATTACGACCAAAAGGAAGTCAAGCATTGGCGACAGGTTCCTAATTCTTTTGCAAAAGTCTTCCCTGAATATATTCCAAAAGCAATAATTCAAGATTATGAAGAGGCTTGTGCAATAATTGACCAAAGCCTGAAAGCATCTGCAACATTAGCGAGAAGATGTCTACAAGGAATGATTCGAGATTTTTGGAAAGTTAAAAGTTCAACCTTATACAAAGAAATCGAAGGAATTAAGGACAAAGTTGACCCATTGACTTGGAAATCAATTGACGCAACTAGAAAAATCGGAAATATTGGAGCTCATATGGAAAAAGACATTAATTTAATAATTGATGTTGAACCAAAAGAAGCTCAAGCACTAATTAAGCTGATTGAGGTTTTAATAAAGGATTGGTACATAAGTCGCCACGAACGAGAATTAATGTTTCAATCAATAGTTGATACAGGTGAAGAAAAAACAAAAGCGAAAACGAAAAACTAAGCACAACAATGGCGACTGTGAGATTGAAATTAGAAATACAGATGATTTAGAATATATAATGAGTTTGATAAAACAAGCTATATAATTATTGACAAATTAGCTGCCAAAAATTAAAACAACTTTTTTAAGTCGTAAAATCTATTAAAGAAAGTACTTTAAAAATTTAGACTTCCTACATGATTAAATTCCTTAACACAGAAGCACTCAATAAAGAAATTCTAAGCCTATTATATAATGCTAACAAGGAAGTTCTTATCGTGGTTCCTTTCATTAAAACCTCAAGATATATTCAGACGGCGTTAGAAATAATTGATAATAAAGGCACAGAAATCACAATTATTTGCAGAGTAAATCAACTGGGACAAAGTGAAAGGACTTTGTTGAATAGAATGACAAATCTAAACTTACTATCCCATCCAAATGTGCATGCTAAATGTTATTTCAGCGAAAATAGGCTAATTATAACTTCTCTAAATATGACTGCACATTCAGAAAAGAACAACAGAGAAATGGGGATATTGATCGAAGACAATGATGAAGATGATACTGATTGGAGTAACGATTACCCAGAAGATAATCCTAATGCAGGTTTTGTATCTGATAAATTTTACGAAGATTTAATAAATGAAATACAAAGAATATTAAATGCTTCTGAATTTGTCAAAAAGTCTAAACGTTCATTAGAAAATGGATTCTCATCCGAATTATTAAAAACTCGTGGAGACATTTTAAAAGAGAACGTAGACAAATTAAATAAATTCTTTGCTCCGAAAAAATTTAGATACCATAGTGAATTTGAGTATGACGACACCTATATATGTGAAAATTATTTTGATAAATTTGATTTAATAATTAAAGATATTGAGGAAAGATTTGAGCTATCACCTAATAAAGGAAAAATCAATGAATGGAACGATAAACTTCAATTTCTTCATAGAAAAGAAATCGAAATAATGTCAAAAGATAAAAAGTACTATTTTACAATATATCTCAATAAAGGGGCAAAACTTAACATTGTTGGTAACTTTGAAGAATTGAGCTGCTTAAGTATGACTGATAGATTCAACACATGGGACGGCGTTTTGGGTAATATTTCTCAGTATTTCACTCCCGACCTATTAAAAACTAAATAACTCTCGAGAATATATTCTTTTGTGTGATTTATAATTAAAACAACTGGACCGTCTGGTGAATGCTCATAGCGTAGTTTAAAATGATTACATAAAAGCCTCATCCTTCCATTCGTGCTCGAAGTTAAACAACTCCTTTGGGTGTACTTTAAATGCGCCGGCCAGCTCCACAATAGTATGAAATCCTATATTAGCTTTACCGTGTTCAATTTTACTTATATAGCTATTATCAATATCACATTCTTTTTCTAAAGCTCTAAGGCTTAACTTTTTCTTTAAACGCAATTCTTTTACTTTCTTACCAAACAGAACCAATACTTCTTCTTTATACTTATTTTTCATATTCAAATTATTGCATGCATGGAAGTTGCCTTATTTTTGATAAAAAATTGCGGTAATATTTTACCGCATTAATATTTTTTTATACATTAGTCGTGTAATTAATAATTTGACGCTCCTTCACGTCAAAACATTGAAAATCTACGATTTAAATCACGTAACAAAACGCCCCATCTCAAAACCATGACAAAAAAGCCCCATCCACAAAAGCCTTCCAAACCCTTTATCCAATCCCATTATATGTTAACCGCCACCATCCTGGTGTTGCTGGGCAAAGCCCATTTAAGCCCTACGGTAAAAGCCCATTGCAGAACCGGTTTTGTGGTTATAGAAATTATATATCTGGACCGGGTGTATCATTCCGGGAAGGCATCTTTATATAAACCGGAGTTTGATGCTTTTTTTAAGTGTTTTCCCAAGTATGTTGATGCGCGTGAAGCGCTGACGGTGGATGTGGTTATTGCGCATGTTCGGGGGTGTATTCGGAGTGGGGAGGTTGTTGTGGGGGGTTGAGTTATTGGGTTATTGCGGGATTGAGTTATTTAGTTATTGTGGGATTGAGTTATTTGGTTATTGGGTTATTGTGGGATTGAGTTATTTGGTTATTGGGTTATTGTGGGATTGAGTTATTTGGTATTGGGTTGTTGAAGGGTTTAGGTGTTTACATGTTTAATGGGTTAACTGTTTAGTTGTTGGAATTTGACTGTTGGCTGTTGGCTGTTTGGATGCGTGTTCGGAGTTTGATTTTTTGACTTTTAACTTTTCCCTTATGCCTTATGCCTTATGCCTTATGTCTTTTGCCTTATGCCTTTTACCTTATGCCTTTTACCTTTTAGAATTTGGTTTGTTGTTGAACTGTTTAATTGTTGATTTGTATAGTTGTTTGGTTTTTATAAAAAAAGTGGCAAAGTCCGGAGAAGATTTAACGGGTACCGATGTTTTGGTTCTTGTTTTGGTGGTGCTTGCCGGGGTGGCTTTGTTGGGGTTTTTGTGGGATCGTTATGATGATTATAGGTGAACGGGTTATTGAGTTATTAAGTTGTTGGGTTATTGGGTTGTTGAGTTATTTGGTTATTGTGGGATTAAGTTATTGGGGGTTGGGTTGTTGAAGGGGTGTATGGTTTAGGTGTTTAGTAGTTTAACGGTTTAGGGGTTGGTTCCGATAACGCCCGATAAATATCGGGCGTTATCGGGATTTGGTATTTATGTTACTTCAGATCGTTAAGGTTCCGGCCGAAATAAGTGCAATGAGTGCTTTAAACAATATCAACTCATTAGCAGCAGAAGCGGTTCCAATCCAGGCAAACAGTTCTTTGTTTTTGGGTTTGAGGGTTATGATGGACTTTCCGTTATTAACATCGGGTGCATAGACAATATTCTGCCTGACCTCATTGTTCTGTAACGGGGTGTCGTCTTCTAATTTTAGAACCTCTTCTTCAATCCGGTATTTATTATAAGGCCTTGGGTAATAGTCTACCATGAGCGCGATAAGCTCCAGAGCATCATACGATTGTATATGTTTTATTTCTCCCTTAAAAAAATTGCAAATGGGTCTAAACCCCTCAATATCATAAGTGTTTATACAACTTCTTAGATCCCGGTCTCCGGTCACCTTAAAATAATTTCGCATAATATTTTCATCTTCTACAGACAAGGTGCCATCAACGAGGCTAATACAGATATTCCTGATACTGCTTCGCGTTAGGGCATACAGATCGCCCCTAAGTTTTCCTGATTTTTCATCCCCCAGGTATTTATTTTTTATCGCTTTTTCGTAGGTTTTAGTGGTTTTCATTTTGTCTTTTTTAGTATTTCAACGGATTTTAAAGGATTATTCAGAACCTTAGGATTTTAACATCCTACCAGCGTTTTCCGGACATACATTTACCCTGTAATTAGTCAGTCGTGATGGCCTTGTAAAAAAGGAAGCGCACCCATTCACCATATTGATTAATGAAACCCTAAAGGCAGCTTACTACAGCCCAATGGAAAGTAGCTAAAGTTAGTTGCATAGGGATTCAACTTTCCAAAACTGAGATAGACGTCTTCTCTTTTTAGCACATGCTAGTCACTACGCTCATCCTGACTTACGTTGGGACAGCAAAATCTATGTCCAATTTTCAAGAAATAAAATGAAGAAAATATATTTAATATTACTTACGGTTTCCCTCAATGCCATGATATTTTCATGTGCACCGGAAACGCTTAACGACGAAGTTCAAGCAGCCTGTTGTGGAGAAAATGGCCACAAACCGCCGCCTGACAAACCACCGCAAGATTGATTTATTTAAAACTAATTGATACTTTAGGGGAATGAAAAGCCAAGTCTGTTCATTCCTCTTTTTTTATGCCTGTCTTTTAGGGCTATTATTAGTTACGCTTGCTGTTAACGGTCAGCAAGAGAGTGATAGTACAGACTATTATTATAAGATGGTCGTTTCACCAAAATCACACGACGCGTTATTCGCCGGATATGTTTTTTTCAGAAATCAAAAGAAAAAACATTTACAAGATCAGAATGCCAAGAAGGCTGTTTATGATTTGAGAATGATGATTATGGCTCAAATCGATCTGGGCCTAATCCCTGAAGCGGAATCGTCGGTCATTGAAGCTTTACAAATAATAGATGATCAGCAGGTAACAGACGATACTTTTGACGAACCTAAACTGGGTTTGTACAACTCGCTGGGTATGGTCTATAGCTTAATGAAAGAATACGAAAAGGCCATCGATATGCATAATAAAGCCCTCGAGCTATGCATTAAAACCGGGGATAGTACCTCTGTACTTATTATGCATAATAACATTGGATGGATCTATAAGGATTTGGAAGATTTTGAAAAGGCTGAACAGCACTTAAACATCGTTTATAATACCCGGTTACAGCAAGAAGATATACTGGAAACAGCCAAGGCCATGGATAATTTGGGTGCAATTCAGGGCAAACTGGGCAAGGAAAGCGGACTGGAAAAAATGCTGAAAGCCCTTCGGATACGTATTGCCGAAAAGGACGTTCAACATTATTACACGAGCTACAGACATCTCACTGAATATTATAAAGACCGTGGCCATCTGGAAGCCGCCCGAAAATATGCGCGTTTGGGGTATGAAGCCGCCAGCCAATATACCCAATCCTACCTGGAGGATGCCTTACCGCGACTGCTGGAATTGAGTGACAACCCCCTGATATCAGAATATATTCACCTGAGCGATAGCCTGACCAGAGCCCGGTTTTTAACCGATAAGAAGTATTCAAGCGCCAAATATAATCTGGCCAAAGAACAACAACGGACCTTGGAAAGTCAGCTTCAGAAAGAAACTCAGGAAAAACTTAAACTGATCTACCTGCTTTTGGGATTGACCGTATTAATCATTGCTATTTTTGTGATTATGATGTTAACCTTCAGACATAAAAAAGAAAAATTTCAGCAGATCTATATCACCGAAAAACGGATCTCCAAGAAAATCCACGATGAAGTGGCCAACGATCTGTACCATGTGATGACCAAGCTCCAAAGTACAACCGATAATAATGAACCTATCCTGGATGACCTGGAAAATATTTATACCCGAACCCGGGATATTTCCAAAGAAAACAGCCCTATTAACGTTAATGATAATTTTAACGAACTCATTAATGATCTCTTGCTTAGTTACCAAACCGACGCGGTTAATATCATCACCCGAAACGGTTTAAAAATTGATTGGAAAACCATTTCAGAAATTAAAAGAGCTACCGTATATCGGGTGCTACAGGAATTAATGACCAATATGAGGAAGCACAGCCGGGCGACTATCGTGGTATTGACATTCAACCAAACCCAAAGTGATATCCTTATAGCATACAAAGATAATGGCATGGGCTGCGAGTTACAAAAAAGCAACGGATTGCACAATGTGGAAAACCGTATTGATGCTATAAATGCAAGCATTACTTTTGAATCCCGACCAGATCATGGTTTTAAAGTTAATATGATAATCTAACATATGTTTTTAAAAGTTATAGTTTCTGAAGATATGGACGATATAAGTAAAGGGGTATATACCTCCCTTTGCGATTTAGGCATTCGGAACATTGACCATGTACAATATTGTGATGATGCCTATCTGAAAATTAAACGCGCCCTTTTAGATGCATCGCCTTATCAATTATTGATTACCGATTTGTCGTTTGCATCAGATCACAGAGAACAGCGTATAGACTCGGGCGAAGCATTGATCAAGCGGTTAAGAGAAGAAAATCATAACTTAAAGGTTATTGTATATTCTGTTGAAGACCGATTGCAAAAAGTTAGAATGCTCATGAAAACCTATGGTATTGATGCTTATGTATGTAAAAGCAGAAGAGGACTTATAGAATTGTCTAAAGCCATTCATGAGGTTTTTAAAGACGGTAAATACCTCTCCCCCCAGGTTGCACAAGCTCTAAGCCATAAAGCCAATTTAGAAATCGACGATTACGATATCGAACTGATCAAACAGCTTTCAAATGGCCTGTCTCAAGATGATATTAGCGCCTTATTTAAGGCTCAAAAAATAAAGCCGAATAGCTTAAGCTCCATTGAAAAGCGATTGAACAAATTGCGAATTCAATTTAAAGCCCACAATGCCATACACCTGGTGTCTACCGTTAAAGATTTGGGACTTATTTAACCGTTTTACGGATACCCGTAAAAATTAAAACACAAAACACATTAATATTGCAATGCTATTAATAATTCTCGTAATGAGGTTATTTCTGAAATCGTCTGTAAAGCAATTTATTGACGGTTTCTTTTTTAGTTAGCCGTTGGTTCTTTTATTTATTGAATCGTTTTGCTGTTGAATCATGGAAACATCGATGTTTGAGGTTTGCTAGCTAAATATTAGGTTATTAAGTTATTGAGAGCTTGGTTTTGTTGAACATGGGAAGATGATGCTTAGAATTTCAGTATGCAGTTGTATAGACTTTGCATCGCTTATTGGTACAGTTACTGAAATATCCAATAGTTGGAAATCAGCCCAATCTTAACAACATTAAGGAGCTTTCATGGATAGGGTTTGATTTTTTGGTGACTAATGGCCTAAAGTCCGGGTATTTTTTAATGCCCGCCTTTAGGTCTATATGCATACATATCCTTATAATGGTTCTAATGCGATTTTATAAATATCTCTTTTTTGTTCGGGCTTCGGTAGTTTCCGGGTTATAGCTTATAAAAACATTAAACAGCCCATAAACAAGCATTGGTTGAGTCATGACACCAACAAAACCTTAGATCTGCTTTTTTATAATATTAAATAACTGGTAGCACTCATTTAACTTTAAGGGGAAATCACTTTCAAACTCCGGGGAATTGTTAAGACTATGGCACCAGATCACGCCTTGTTCGACCTTGTGCTTAACGATCTGCTTACAAAAGATCCCCTTTTGGTGTACAATGATCCAATAGGGATAACCGTTGATCCCGTTGATCCTTAACTTGTCCCGCCATAGGGGCTTCTGAAGCTCGCGCCCCAGAACAATATCACCATGTAAAATGGCATCTCTGGATGGTGGTCTGTCTAAGGTGGCATCGTTCATACTGTCGTTTTTAATCTCAAAGGCCATATACTTCCCTTGCGGTACTTTGTCCACAACGAACGACACCTTGGTTAGGTCGCTAACATAGTCCGCATCCTCATGCTCACTAATATAGGTGGCCTGGGCTTTGTGGGGCACCAGGGGGATGGTCAATAAGAACTTTCCGCTAGGCAGTTCATCAATGATATTGCCCGATTTCGTTTTAAAAATCTCTTGCGGTTGTGACACGTTTAGATTTTGCGCAGTATTGCCATCTTCACGAAACATCATATGAAATATTGCGTACTTAGATTTCGGAATTTTACCTCCTGCTTCGTAATTCTGAATCGTTCTAAGGGAAACTCCCACTTTTTCAGCAAGAAAAGATTGAGACCATCCTTTTAATTCTCGATTTTTTTTAATGTCTAACTCCTTATCCATGACGAAATTATAAAATAATTTATGCAATAATGCATATTTTAATCACAAAATGTTGCAAAATACGAAATATTGCGCTATATTTGTATCATACTATAGCAAAGTAATAACAAAAATGGTATCAAACCAAACGATTTTAGGAAATACCACTAAAGAATCACAAAAATGGAAGTCATTAAGAAACAGGAAATCAAAACAAGGATAAGAAAAGTCATCGAGAGCAACCCCAAGGTCCCTATAGTTCTGGAAGTTGGTTTTATGGGCTCTAAGCTTTCTTTCCTTTCAAGAAAAGCTTTTGAAAAAAGGGTCCTTAACCAAATAGAGCGCAACAACGTGCATGATATTGTATTTGAAGGCGTCGAAAATAAGACCCTAAACTTTAAGACCATGCACCAGGCAGAAGACATATGGAGTCACTCCAGAGGTTACGGACAAGGTAAACATATGGGAGACTAAAATGGAAGCCATGTCACCAACGAGTCGAAAAACCCTTTTAAGGTTGATCAGAAAAGAATTTGACAGCATGGATTATACTATGGACTGGATTCACAATGATTCAGACAACCTTATAAACACTGCAAAGGAACTTGGGCTTGGTCAGTTGGCAACCGAAATGGAAAATGATAAAAGGATTTGGTAATGGCATTCAAAGTCTGCAAGAACGGTACGAAAGAAAGGCATTGCCCCATAAAGGGCAAAACATTGACCATAAGAACACACCAAGGAAGAATAACGGTAGATAGTAACATAAGCGATACCATTTACCAGAAAAGCATCACACATAACGCTTGATGACCCCCTTGGATAAAAAACAAAAAAGCACAACAAAGTAGACATTATGTTCAAGTACGCAAGTTCAATGCGTCCTTTAACCGAATTTTTGTCTTATTAAATACAACCTTTTAAAACTAATTTATGATGAACAACTCAATTCAGGTCTTTATAATTGAGAACGAGCCCATAATTATTGATGCTATTTTAAACGCTTTCGAAAGTATGGGGGAATTAATGTCTAACCTTAATATTCGAACAAAAATTGCAAAAGATTATGATGAGGCGTTAGCCATAATAAGCAGAAAAGACCAGCGTATTGCCTTTAATATGGTCATGCTAAATATTGATATCCCTCTATCAAATAAAGTGAAACCCATTTTTGCTGAAGATTTAGGCTTCAAAATTAAAGCGTCATTTCCAAAGACCAAGCTTATAACGTTTGGCACACATTGCGATAATTACAGAACTAATAATATCCTTAAAAAACTTAACCCCGAGGGCTTTTTTATTAAAAGTGATGTTGATCAAAAAGAACTTGAAAAAGCCTTATATCTGGTAGTCTCAGATGAGGTGTATTACAGCAGAAGGATTATGCATTTAATAAGAAGGCGTATTGTTGATGACGTTGTTTTAGATAATGCCGATCGACAAATTTTATACTTCTTATCCAAAGGCGTAAAAACAAAAGATCTGCCTAAATATGTTTACCTATCTGATGGTGGGATACAGCGTCGTAAACGGCGATTAAAAGAGGCTTTCGAAATCGATGACAGAAATGACATGACGCTATTGAAGTTAGCCGAAGAAAAAGGGGTTATCTAGACGTTTTTTGTCGCTGGAATAATTCTAAATCTTGCATTATTTTTTCTTCAAAAAAACAAAAATCAAATAAAAATGTCATCCTCCGGATAATCCTGTTTCAAGACAAGACGGTATCTCAAAATAATATATAACTTATCTTTAATAACTTACCTCCAAATACATCCGTTTTTTCTACCTTTGCCCAACTTTTAGCAAAAGCATGTTTAAACTTTTTACAGCCAATTTTTGGGATGTTACGGCAAGATTGATTTTACGTAATAAAATCATCATTCTTGTTGGTATTGTAATCGCTACTTATCTTTTCAGTACCCAATGGGATAACATGCGCTTTACCTATACCGAAGCCAATCTGTTACCGGACGATCACGAGGTTAATGTGACTTACAATAATTTCTTAAAGACCTTTGGTGAAGAAGGCAATCTTATTGTACTTGGTGTTAAAGATTCCAGCGTATTCACGGTTGCCAAGTTAAATGCCTGGAACAAGCTTTCAGAACGTTTAAAAAAACATGAGGGTGTAGAAACGGTAGTATCTATTAAAGACTTACAAAAACTGGTTAAAGATCGTGCTAATGAAAAGTTTCGCTTAGAGCCCTTTATCAAAGATTCTATTGCATCACTAAAGCAATTAGATCGTTTACAGGACGAGCTTTTTAACAAGTATCCTTTTTACGATAATTTCCTGTTTAATAAAGACACGAAAACCATACGCAGTGCCATATACCTAGACAAGGCCATAGTCAATACAGCGGCCAGGAAAGATTTTGTGGTAACGGTTTTAATTCCTGAAATAGAAGCTTTTGAAAAGGCCAACACATTGGATGTCAGGATTTCCGGAATGCCCTATATCCGAACACTGAACTCTCAAAATATTATTGATGAAATAAACCTATTTGTCATTGCCGCACTGTTGGTAACCTCCATCATTTTCTTTTTCTTTTTCCGATCGTTTCGAGCGACTTTTATTTCCTTGGTCGTGGTGTGTATTGGGGTGATGTGGACTCTGGGTATTTTAGGGATTCTTAATTACGAGATCACGGTTTTAACAGCATTAATTCCGCCATTGATTATCGTTATCGGTATTCCAAACTGTATCTTTTTAATCAATAAATACCAGCACGAAGTTAAATTACACGGCAATAAAGTTAAGTCTCTACAACGTGTGATCACCAAAATTGGTAATGCGACCTTAATGACCAATGTGACCACAGCATCCGGTTTTGCTACCTTTATTCTAACAGAGAGTACGCTTTTAAAGGAGTTTGGTATCGTCGCATCCTTAAGTATTTTGGCCATTTTTATACTATGTCTGCTTATCATTCCTATAATTTACAGCTTTTTGCCCTTCCCTAAAGACCGCCATTTAGAACATTTAAATAAACGTTGGATCGGTGGTTTTGTGGATTGGATGGAACGCATGGTAAAACAAAAACGCATTGCGATCTATACGACCTCGCTAATTCTGCTTATAGCCAGTATGATCGGGATCTACCAGATTAAGATCTCGGGGAGTCTGATTGAAGATATGCCGCAGGATTCCGATTTTGTACATGATATTCGCTTTTTTGAGGATGAATTCAATGGGATCATGCCCTTGGAGATCATGATCGACACCAAACGCAAAAAAGGGGTTATGAAATTGTCCACCTTAAAGCGTATGAATGCCCTGGAAGATCTTATCATTGAAACACCGGAGCTCTCAAAACCGATCTCGGTGGTCAGCCTTGTAAAGTACTCCAAGCAGGCATATTACAACGGTAATCCGAAATACTATCAGATCCCGACATCGCAGGAGAACAGCTTTATATTATCCTACGCCAAAAACTCAACATCCAATGTCGATTTACTCAATAATTTTGTGGATAGTACGGGGCAATACGCGCGGATCACCACCTTTATGAAAGATATTGGCACGGATAAAATGGAAGCTATTGAAGCCTCTCTTCAACATGAAATTGATAAAGTATTTCCCGAGGATCGTTATGATGTTACCATGACAGGTAAGGCCCTGGTATTTCAAAAGGGCACCAAATACCTGGTTAAAAACCTCGCGATTTCTTTGTCACTCGCCATTTTCCTGATCTCACTATTTATGGCCTATATGTTTAGATCGGGTAGAATGATCATCGTTTCATTGATCCCTAACTTGTTACCCTTGCTGGTTACCGCAGGCTTAATGGGATATTTGGGCGTGCCTATAAAACCCTCGACCATCCTGGTATTTAGTATTGCTTTCGGTATATCTGTAGACGACACCATTCATTTTTTAGCAAAATACAGACAGGAATTACAGGCCAATCACTGGAAAATTAAAGTCTCGGTTTATGGTGCGCTACGCGAAACCGGGGTGAGTATGTTCTATACCTCTATCGTTTTATTCTTCGGGTTTTCGGTATTTACCATTTCAAGTTTTGGCGGTACGGTAGCACTAGGTGCTCTGGTATCGGCTACGCTGTTATTTGCGATGTTGTCCAACTTATTACTCTTACCGTCTCTACTGCTCTCCTTAGAGCGCAGTATCGCAAATAAAGAAGTATTGAGAAAGCCGGCGATAAATATTATTCCGGAAGAAGACGAAATGGAATAGTATTTGAATACCTAAATGATAACATCTAAATTTCAAATTCTAATGTGCAATGACCAGAACCAATTTCCAATCTCAAATGTCCGAATCTTTAATATCCTGTTTTAGCATTTGATTTTTATATTTTAAATGTTTGAAGACTGAAAGCCAAAAGGCTTTTTTTATATTTACACTTTAAATTTAACATACATGCAATCTCGTACTGTTTCTGAACTTTTATCGGAAAAAATAACACCAATCGAAGTAGATATTAAGGGCTGGGTAAGAACCTTTAGAGCGAATCGTTTTATCGCATTAAACGATGGGTCTACTTTAAATAATATACAATGTGTTGTAGACTTTGAAAAATTTGATGATGCGCTTTTAAAACGCATAACTACCGGAGCCGCCATTCATATTAAAGGGGAACTGGTGGAAAGTCAGGGTAAAGGTCAGAGTGTCGAAATTCAAGTGAATGCGTTTGAAATTTTGGGAGATTCAGACCCTGAAACCTACCCTATTCAGCCTAAAAAACACTCTTTTGAATTTTTACGTGAAAACGCCCATTTACGCACCAGAACAAACACATTTAGTGCCGTAATGCGATTGCGTTCTGCGCTGTCGTTTGCCATTCATAAATATTTTAACGATCATGGGTTTTACTATATGCATGCTCCGATAATTACCGGAAGTGATGCCGAAGGTGCCGGTGAAATGTTTAAGGTAAGCAGCCTCGATGCTAAGAACCCACCATTGGACGATCAGGGTGAGGTCGATTACACTCAGGATTTCTTCGGAAAGGAAACCAATCTTACCGTTTCAGGGCAGTTGGAAGCCGAAACCTATGCCATGTCTTTAGGAAAAGTATATACTTTCGGACCGACATTTCGAGCTGAAAACTCTAATACATCACGTCACTTAGCGGAATTCTGGATGATAGAACCCGAAGTGGCTTTTATGGATTTAAATGGTAATATGGATCTCGCCGAAGATTTTATGAAATATGTTATCGGTTATATCCTCGAAAATAACAGGGAGGATCTCGACTTTTTAGACCAGCGTTTAAGCGACGAAGAGAAAACAAAACCTCAAGCCGAACGCAGTCCTATGGGTCTTATTGAAAAATTAAACTTCGTAACACAAAACAACTTTAAACGTGTTAGTTACACTGAAGCCATAGATATTTTACGTCGTTGTAAGCCCAATAAGAAAAAGAAATTCAAGTATATCATTGACGAATGGGGTGCCGATTTACAAAGTGAACACGAGCGTTTCCTTGTTGAGAAACACTTTAAATGCCCGGTAATTTTATTTGATTATCCTGCCAATATTAAGGCCTTTTACATGCGTTTAAATGAAGACGGCAAAACCGTAAGAGCCATGGATATATTGTTCCCGGGAATTGGTGAGATCGTTGGAGGTGCCCAGCGTGAAGAACGTTTAGACATTTTAAAAGAAAAGATGGCAGCTATCGATATTCCTGAAGAAGAGCTTTGGTGGTATCTGGATCTGCGTAAATATGGTACGGCCGTGCATTCCGGTTTCGGCTTAGGTTTCGAACGCCTGGTGATGTTTGCTACCGGCATGAGCAATATCAGAGACGTTATTCCGTTTCCAAGAACACCACAAAATGCAGAATTTTAATCCTTAAACAAGGTTCTTTAAGTTTTAAAGACTGAAAAACCTTGTTAAAAATAGTTTTTATATTTTTATCATCAATCAAATCTAAACATGCTCAAACAACATTTACAATTTAAACTATCGCAAAAGCTATCGCCGCAGCAAATTCAATTGATGAAATTGATACAGTTGCCCACCCAGGCTTTTGAACAGCGTTTAAAACAAGAGTTGGAAGAAAACCCGGCGCTTGAAGGAGGTAAAGAAGAGCTTGATACTGATTTCGATCTGGATAATACCAATGATGAATTTGGCGATAATGAATCTATAGATGCTTCTGATATTAATGTTGATGAATATTTAAGTGATGATGAAATTCCGGATTATAGAACCCAAGCCAATAACTACAGCAGTGATGATGAGGAAAAAGTAATGCCCTATGCTGCGGGTACATCATTCACCCAGCATTTAATAAACCAACTTAATACCTACAGGTTATCTGACGAAGAACGGGATATTGCTGAATTTCTGGTGGGGAGTGTGGATGAAAGCGGTTATATACGACGTTCTTTATCTGAAATTATGGACGATCTGGCATTTACACAAAATGTGTACACCACTGAAGATAAAATTGATCATGTTTTAAAAATTGTGCATCAATTAGATCCTGCCGGTGTCGGTGCCCGAAGTTTACAGGAATGCCTAAGTATTCAATTACACCGAAAATCAAAAACACCGGATTGCGAATTAGCCATTAATATTATCGATAATGCTTTCGACCAGTTTACAAAAAAGCACTACAAAAAGTTAATTCAGAAATTCGATATTTCAGAAATGCAGTTAAGAGATGCCGTTTCTGAAATCGAACATTTAAACCCTAAACCGGGAGGTTCTTATGCCGGTAATAATCGGATTGTAGAACATGTGGTTCCCGATTTTGCGATAAAAATAGTGGATGGCGAATTACAACTCACACTCAACGGGAGAAACGCCCCGCAATTGCATGTGTCCAGAGAATACAATAATATGCTTAAAGGCTATAAGGATACTAAGGAAAAATCGAAATCTCAAAAGGATGCGGTGATTTTCATTAAGCAAAAACTGGATGCTGCAAAGTGGTTTATTGAAGCTATAAAACAACGTCAACAGACCTTATTTGTCACCATGAGTGCCATAATGCATTACCAAAAAGAGTATTTTTTAACCGGCGATGAGCGCAAGTTAAAACCTATGATTTTAAAGGATATTGCTGATGAAATCGCTATGGACGTTTCCACCGTATCCAGAGTCGCCAACAGCAAATATGTCGATACCCCCTATGGTACAAAATTAATAAAGGAGTTCTTCTCTGAGTCTATGAAAAATGACCAGGGTGAAGATGTTTCAACCAGAGAGATAAAGAAGATTCTTGAAACCGTCATTGAAGAAGAGGACAAGAAAAAACCATTGACCGATGAAACTTTAGCTTCTATTTTAAAAGAAAAAGGATACCCTATAGCAAGGCGTACCGTTGCAAAATATAGAGAACAATTAGATATTCCGGTAGCGCGATTACGTAAAAAGATATAGTGTCGATTAAGGCCACAAACATATTAGACAACATCTTAAAAAGCGTATCGTATATTTTCCATCCGCTTATCATGCCATTATTGGCTGTGGTTTTTTATTTTTCAAAATCCCCACGCTACATCCCGGCACCTATTATTCAAGCCAAATTGATTTCACTTTTTATTCTGACGGTCATATTACCGATTTTACTTTATTTTTTACTAAAAACTCTGGGCAACGTCAAATCCATATACCTTAGTACAACCAAAGAGCGTATATATCCTTTAATACTCAATTGTATTGTGATGTTTATTGTGCTTCAACGTATTTTATCAGCGACTCAAATCGTTGAGCTGCATTATTTCTTTCTGGGAATATTAATTTCAACACTCGCCTGTTTGATACTGGCTATAATGAAGTTCAAGGTCAGCATTCATATGATTTCCGTCTCCGGGGTTTTGATGTTTTTTATTGCACTAAGTATTCATTTCAGTATTAATATCAATGGCACTTTAGCCTTAATGTCTATCGTTTTTGGTGCCGTTGCAACATCGCGATTACACTTAAATGCACATACCTATTTGGAACTGATCATGGGTGCCTTTGTGGGCGTTATTCCTCAAATTATATTGGTTAGCTATTGGTTATAATCGTTTCTCTTCTTCCCGAGAATCATTAATAGCTTCTAGAGTATATAAAACATCAATCCAACCTTTATCGCATTGATATCTATGCTGCTACCATCCAGCTGTGCCTTATTGGAAAAAACAGGATTCAGCGCATAATATAAATATAGATTCCATGTATTATACCCGACACTTAGGGTTAAACCATATTGCATATCGTTAAAATCTTTGATATTGCTATATTTATCAAGGCCTAGATCACCTTTATATTTGGTGGTATTAGACAGCACATAACCCAATTTAAAGCCGGTATAAACACGCCAGAACTTATATTCCGTCGCGTTCGATGTTCGCCATCGAAACTCCAAAGGAAGCTCTATAAGATGCATGGAGAACTTATTTCTGGAATAGGTACTGTTATCTTCTAAAACACTATAGTTTATAGCTCCGGTATTGTCTTTAGTAACTCGTAAGTTTTGGTTAAACGAATTTACCGAATATCCAAGACCAAGGCCTATAGCAACATTGCGTTGTTTATTAATAGGCATATCTTTAATAAACCCGAAATGGAATCCTGTAGAAAAACCGCTTTGAGATAATTTTTCCTTTCTGTTACCCAATAAATTATAGGTTACTCCTACATAAAATTGATCTTCTTTATATAAAGAGTCAATAACTTTATCATTAGCATCCTGGGACATACTGCTTTGCCCGATAAACACTATACTTATAAAAATTAATAAGGTCTTCATGCTTTATCTAAACGAAAATAATCTTTTATAATTTTAACGAGGTATCAAAAAAAAGGTATCCTGAACAGAATACCTTTTTAAATATAAATTAAGATTGTTTTACTGCATATTAGTTAATGCATCCCCTGCACCTGTGGTGTAGTTTATTTTTAAAGCATTAACTTTTCTTAACTCTTGCTTGACATCGCCAACGATACCCATCTTGGCATCTCTATCTACTTTTAAAGATACCGTTAAAAATGGAATAAGTTCTTCACGCATCGCAGCTCTTTCTGCAGCAATAAAGGCCGCAACATCTTCTACTCTTGCAAATTTATCGTTAAGCTGAATTCTTGCCGTTTTACCATACTTCTCATAACCTGCTGCCGGTTTTCCCATATAGATATAAGCAATAGGATTCTTTTTATCCAATTTTTCTACCTGATTAGCAAGCGGCAAAGAGTTTTGAATCATTAATGTATCCTCCCGCATTACAGTGGCTACCATAAAGAAGAATAATAACATAAAAACAATATCAGGTAACGATGCTGTATTTACAGGAGGTAAACCTCCATCTTTTTTCTTTTTAAATTTAGACATAATCTCTAATTATTTAATTCTGTACTTCCGATAGCTTTTGAGGAATCTCAACTTTAATCTGGTCAATAAGTGTTTTTAACTTCTCCTTATTACCAACCCACTGTACATTCTTATAATTCTTTTGCATGGTCACAAAGTCCATCTCCGGAAAACCTCTTTGAGGTCCGATCTGTAAAGCTCTTCTATTTCTAAGCTCATTATAAGCCGCTACCAATTCATTTTGAACGGTTATATATGCTGAATAGGAAGTTTCACCATCATTCTTCAACGATATAATGGCTTTATCCGGATTATCCGAGGATTTAGGATCTTTAGCGCCCTGGCAATAATCGCAAGAACCATCGCCGTTATTATCTAAAAATTCTACGGCTGCAGCTTTTAAATCCTTAATCTCCATAAGCTCATCTTCAACCAGCAATTGATCATTTTTATTTAATAATACCGTAAAGATATTTTTCTGCTTAATAATAACATCCTCTTCACTTTCTTCTATTGGAGGAAGTTTACGGTTAATACCGGAATCTTTCTCGATAGTAGTCGTTACTAAAAAGAATATTAATAATAAGAAAGCAATGTCGGCCATTGAGCCTGCATTAACTTCTGGTGCTGCTCGTTTTGCCATAATTATTTGATCATTTTTTTAATTCCGAAAAACAACATGGATCCTCCTGCTATAAGTAAAAGGGTATAGAATAAATATAACCCTGCACCTAACATTTTAGAACCTCCCGCAGATAATGTTCCTCCTTCTTTTAGAGGTGTCTCTACCCCATTAGCAAAACCAAAGTAGCATATCAATGCCAGTAAAATAAAGGCACCAAGACCTTTAAGTGTGTTTTTTAGGTTCGCAGGATTCGAAAATGTATTAACCAGAGTGAAGATAACAACAGATGCTAAAACTATAAGTAATACTGCATAGGCTACATATAAAATGCTACCTATTTGACTTTCATTGCCGCTAGCCAACATTGCGGTAAATATAATACCGGCAATAGATAGTGCAAAAGCCACAATTTTAGATATTTTGTGCATAATAGTTCGTATTTAAGTTATTACTTCTTTTGTCTGATAAGTAAATCCATTAATGTGATAGAAGCATCTTCCATATCATTAACGATTGCATCGATTTTGGCAATAATATAATTGTAAAAAATTTGAAGTATAATGGCGACTATTAAACCAAAAACCGTGGTTAAAAGTGCTACTTTAATACCTCCGGCTACTAACGACGGATTCATATCTCCGGCAGCCTCAATTTTATCGAATGCCTGAATCATACCAATTACCGTACCCATGAAACCAAGCATTGGTGCCAAAGCGATAAATAATGAAATCCATGATACATTCTTTTCTAATTGTCCCATTTGAACCCCACCGTAAGCGACAACAGCTTTTTCAGCGGCTTCTAAACCTTCGTCGGTTCTGTCTAATCCTTGATAGAAAATAGAGGCGATAGGCCCTTTAGTATTTCTACAAACTTCTTTAGCAGCCTCAACACCTCCGGAAGACAAAGCATCTTCTACGTTTTGTGTAAGCTTACTTGTGTTCGTTGTGGAAAGGTTTAAAAAGATAATTCTTTCTATAGCAATTGCTAACCCCAGAATTAAACATAATAGTACAATTCCCATAAAGTCGGCACCTCCTTCAATAAATCGTTTCTTCAATTTTTGGTGAAAACCTAACTCTTCGGCTGGTGCGGCGTCATCTTGAGTTGTACTTGTTGCTACAGTTGTAATTGCTGTATTTGCGTTTGCAATTGTCGTTGCGTTAACAGTTCCAAATGCCATAAGTCCCGTTATAGCAAGGATAGAAAATAGTCTTTTCATGTTCTAGATCTTAATTTTATTATAGTTAAAGTGCTAAAGATATAAAAAAAATGCAACTAACAAATAAAAATGGCAGTAGATACAAGGGGGCAACCAAAAAAAATAACAATCGAAAAGTATCTTTTCTCCTTTTGTAAAATCATTTAATATACTAAACCTCACTCAACTTTTTACAAATAACTGAATGTGAGATTTATAAAAAGAACACACATACTTTTAACGAAAGTTCTGCATTTTTAAACAGTTTATACTAAGGTGTTATCCCTTAACTTCTCGCAGCATTTAAATGAAGGGGTAATTGTATTGATCCTAAAGAAGTCTTCGGTACAATCATAGAAAACTCACCATTAACACTGTGAGTAACTTTTTTATTTCTCCGCGCACAAAAGCAAACTTTTGATGTGAGAAATAAAAAACCGAGACGATTCTCGTCTCGGTTTTCCTTTTGCAGAGAGGAAGGGATTCGAACCCTCGATACCCTTTTGGAGTATACACACTTTCCAGGCGTGCGCCTTCGACCACTCGGCCACCTCTCTTTATGATACCAATTTCAACTTTCCAATAACGGATTAAAAAATTGAATTATTTTGGGCGGTGAAATAACAAAAAAAACTTTGAACCCTAAAACTTAAATCGATTTTTTTAAGATATTTCTCCCCGTAATGAAGTTTCAAAAATAGTTTTAAAATCTTCAGTCGCTATTTTTTGCCCTAACAGATACATGAGTTTACTAATTGCTGCTTCCGTGGTCATATCTTTTCCTGAAATAACCCCAATACTTCTTAATTGACTGCTGGTTTCATAATGCCCCATAATAACACTTCCACCGGAACACTGCGTTACATTAACGATATGGATGCCTTTTATGATGGCTTTCTCCAGTAATTCGACAAACCAGGATTCTGTCGTGCAATTTCCTGCGCCGTAGGTCTCTAAAATCACCCCTCTTAAATGGGGCGTTTCAAATATACTTTGTAATACGTGCTCTGAAATTCCCGGGTACAATTTTATAAGGGCGACATTTTTATCTAAATGCTTATGGAATTGGACCTTCTCTTTTAAATTTGGTTTCAATAAATAGTCGTGATTAACTTTTAAATGCACACCGGATTCTGCTAAATCCGGATAATTAAAAGATGCAAATGCTTCAAAATGTTCAGCATTAATTTTTGTGGTTCGATTGGCGCGATATAATTTATATTCAAAATACAAACACACCTCCTTAATAATAGGTATGTTGTTATGTTGCAAAGACGCTATTTGAATGGAAGTTATTAAATTCTCCTTGGCATCGGTTCGTAAATGACCGATAGGCAATTGAGATCCTGTAAACACAATAGGCTTCGTATTGTTTTCAAGCATAAAGCTTATAGCGGATGCCGTGTAACTCATAGTATCGCTACCATGGAGCACTACAAAACCATCAAATTGGTTATAATGTGCTTCCAATAATTCTGTGATTTGAACCCAATATTCCGGGTTCATATTACTGGAATCTATAGGATCTTCGAATGACACCGAATTAATATTACAGTCCAATAAATTAAGCTCGGGTATTTTTTCCAAAAGATTTTTAAAATCGAAAGCACGCAGAGCCCCGGTTTTAAAATCTTTAACCATACCTATAGTTCCGCCTGTATATAGCAACAAGATGTTAGGCCTTGCATTTGTCATCTTTTAAATTTTAAAAACGTCTTTAGAATTACGCGTTGTTATTTCTGCAATAGTATTCACAGGTACGTTATATATGCCGGCTAATTTTTCCAATACGTTTAGAATATAGGCACTTTCATTCCGCTTTCCTCTGTACGGCACCGGAGCCAGATAAGGCGCGTCTGTTTCTAAAACAATATGTTTAATAGGTATTTGATTTAAAAACTGATCAATCTTACCATTCTTAAAAGTAGCTACCCCTCCAATGCCTAATTTCATATTATAAGAAATGGCGGTTTGTGCTTGCTCTAATGTCCCTGTAAAACAATGAAAAATACCATATAAATCATCTCCTTTTTCTCCTTCTAAAACCTCGAATATCTCATCAAAAGCATCTCTGCAGTGTATCACTATAGGTAATTTATGGCGTTTTGCTAATTGTATTTGGTGTTTAAAAGCCTCACGTTGCATACCAAGAGTGGTTTTATCCCAGTATAGATCAATCCCTATTTCACCGATAGCATAAAACGATCTTGTTGCCAACATAGCTTCAACATGGTCGAGTTCTTCCTTGTAGTTTTCCTTGACATGTGTTGGATGCAAACCCATCATAAGAAACACATTTTTGGGATAGTCTTTTTCTAATTTAAGCATGGATTCCGTATAGGTAGAATCAATGGCAGGAATAAAAAATCTCGAAACGCCAAGTGCCATAGCACGGTTAATCATATCATTTCTGTCATCATCAAAAGCTTCACTATATAAATGCGTATGCGTATCTGTAATAATCAAATGCTGAACGTTTTTTGGTTTGTAGATTTTATTTTGCAAAAATAATTGTTTTACATGACTATCTTTGTTTAAAATTGATTTAGATGCAAACTCTACAGGAATTTCTTCTTAAAAAAGACTATATAAAGGTTAAACTGCGATTTACCAAAACCAATCATTTCGAGATCAAAGCGACTATAAATGGTGTAAAAGGGCGTTTTATTCTGGACACCGGAGCGTCAAGCTCTTGTGTTGGTTTTGAAGCTATTGATACGTTTAAGCTTAAAGTTAAAGACTCTGATATTAAGGCTGCAGGTGCTGGGGCCATAGATATGGACACCAAAATGTCCAAAAAAAATAAGGTCAAAATTGGCAAATGGAGCCATAATAAGGTGGTCTTGGTTTTATTTAATCTAACCCATGTTAATACCGCACTTATCAATCATAATTCAAAACCTGTTGACGGCATTATCGGAGCAGACATTTTAAAAAAAGGAAAAGCCATTATAGATTATAATAAAAAATATTTGTATTTAAAACTATAATAATTATTACATTTACAATATAGCAAAGTATATAATTCTCTCTTTTTTAATTAATGAACACATCTATAGTCATTGCCGATGACCACCCTTTGATGTTGCGTGGTTTAACAGATTTTTTAACCTCGAAAGGGTTTAATATTTTGGGTAGTGCAGAAGATGGAAATGCCGCTTATAATCTTATTGTTAAGCTCAAACCGGAAATCGCCATTCTTGATATTAGAATGCCTTACAAAACGGGGTTGGAAATTGCTGAAGCCTGTAAAAAGCATAACTTACCAACAAAAATTATACTGATTACTTTCGACAAAGAGGAAGACGTCTATGACCAGGCTAAAGAACATAACGTCTATGGCTATATTTTAAAGGAGTTTGCTGTTGAAGAAATTGAGACCTGCATAGCCCATGTTATTAATGGCAAGCCCTATTTTAGCGAAGAAATAAAGTCTTATTTAAGCGCTAGCAATTTAGATAAAAAACCGGAATGCTTAAATATACTAAGTAAATCTGAGCTTAAAATTCTTAAACTTATTTCTGAAGGCAGAACGAGCCATGATATTGCCATAGAATTATCTATTTCTATAAGAACAGTAGATAAACACCGCAGTAATATGGTAGCAAAACTAAATCTGGACAACAAGCCTACGTCCTTATCCATTTGGGCCAGTCTAAACAAAGACTTCCTCTAAAAATACGTAGAAGTACGTATTTTTTTTAAGCGCATTATACTATACATTTACAGTGCTATTAATTAGTTCTTAGGGAGAATTAAAGAAAGCTCTGGATTGTAATGATTCAGAGTTTTCGTTTTTTATACAAGCCTGTTTTTCAATGATAAAATTACGTAGAAGTACTTATTTTTTTTACGGTCTCCATAATATACCTTTACATTGCTATTAATTAATTCTTTGAGAGAGAATACTTTAGAGGGAGCTCTGGATTGTAATGGTCCAGAGTTTTTAATTTTTAAATTTATAAGGCATAAAAACGCACACGAAAAACTATGGATAATAATAGTGCACTTTTAGAGAAATACGTTGCAATAGGTTTAGCAGTGTTAACCATCATTATAATTTCTTTAAACATACTTTTCATTTATTAGTAATGTCTTTAATATTTAGTTAAAAAAAAAAAGAGAGCAACCTATCCGGGTTGCTCTCTTTTTTAATACCATAAAATACTCTAAAGCTCTAAGGCCTTTTTAATATCGTTGTGCATTAATAATTCTATTGGATTCTCCAGAGCCTCTTTTACGGCAACTAAGAACCCTACACTTTCTTTACCATCGATAATGCGGTGATCATAAGACAAAGCCACATACATAATGGGTCTAATCTCGACCTTTCCATCAATAGCAACGGGACGCTCTACAATATTGTGCATGCCTAAAATACCACTTTGTGGAGGGTTAATAATAGGTGTAGACAACATACTTCCAAACACACCCCCATTAGAAATGGTAAATGTTCCCCCGGTCATTTCATCGACGGTTATTTGTCCGTCACGAGCACGAATAGCCAATCGTTTTACTTCAGACTCTACACCTCTAAAACTCAAGTTCTCTACATTGCGCATTACAGGTACCATTAACCCTTTTGGTCCGGATACCGCAATACTAATATCACAGAAGTCGTATGAGATCATTTCCTTTCCATCAATCATGGAATTCACCGCCGGATACATTTTTAATGCACGCACCACGGCAAGGGTAAAGAAACTCATAAATCCTAAACCAACACCATGCTTACTCTTAAACGTTTCTTTATATTCTTTTCGTAAAGCAAAAATGGGCGACATATCTACTTCGTTAAAGGTGGTTAGCATGGCGGTTGTATTTTTCGCCTCTACCAATCGTTCTGCGACCTTACGACGTAACATTGACATTTTACTTCTTGAAGTTCCTCTGCTTCCTCCAGTAGGGGTTCCCATAGAAGGCACTGCATTTATGGCGTCTTCTTTAGTAATCCTTCCGTCTTTTCCTGATCCTGAAACAGAAGCTGCATCTATGTCTTTTTCAGATAAAATCTTTTTTGCTGCCGGACTAGCCGTTCCGGTGGCATAGGTTTTACTTTCCGTAGCACCGGAATTAGCAACTGAAGATACTTCAGCTTTTGGAGCCTCTTCTTTTTGCTCTTTCGTTGATGAATCTCCTTCCGGCTTTGTAGCGCTGGTATCAATTAAGCACACCACGGCACCCACTTCTACAGCGTCACCTTCCTCGGCTTTTAGGGTTATGGTTCCACTAACTTCAGCAGGCAGTTCAAGTGTTGCCTTGTCACTGTCTACCTCAGCAATAGCTTGATCTTTTTCAACATAATCACCATCTTCTACTAGCCATGAAGCAATTTCCACTTCTGTAATAGATTCTCCCGGTGAAGGCACTTTCATTTCTAAAATCATTCTTTATAATTTTAATGGTATATGAATTTCTATCTTTCTAATTCTATTTAATATCGAATACAGTATCAATTACTTGTTGCTGTCTTCTCTTGTCTCGGGTACTGGACCCGGGAGCAGGCACCGAATTAAACGGTCTTGAGGCCACATCTAGTCTAACCAGATCTAAGCGCTGTAACATATAACTCCAGGCTCCCATATTTTTGGGTTCTTCCTGGGCCCACACATAACTTTCAACATTAGGATATCGGTCTATAACCTGTTGGATTTTTTCCAAATGTAACGGGAATAACTGCTCAATTCGAACTAAGGCAACATCTTCTTTTCCTAGCTTTTCTCTTTCAGCTAACAGGTCATAATAAAATTTACCTGTACAGAATACTAATTTTTTTATTGGCTTCGGAAGGATCTGATCATCGATAACCTCTTCAAACTCTCCTGTTGCCAATGTTTCTATCGACGAAACCGCTTTAGGGTGTCGCAACAAACTTTTAGGTGTAAAAACAATTAGGGGTTTTCTAAAACTGCGTTTCATTTGACGACGCAATAAGTGGAAAAAATTTGCAGGTGTTGAACAATCTGCAACAATCATATTGTCTTCGCCACAGAGTTGTAAATACCGTTCAATTCTTGCCGACGAATGCTCGGATCCTTGCCCTTCATAACCATGAGGCAATAAAACAACAATACCATTCTGAGCCTTCCATTTATCTTCTGCTGCCGATAAGTATTGGTCAAAAATGATTTGAGCACCATTACTAAAATCTCCAAACTGAGCTTCCCATACAGTCAATGTATTAGGATTAGCCATGGCATAACCATAATCGAAACCAAGCACGCCATACTCGGATAAAAACGAATTATAAATATCCATTTTCCCCTTACTCTCAGGGTTTGTATTTAACAAATTTATACGCTCTTCAGAGATCTCATCACGCAAAATAGCATGACGATGACTAAATGTTCCGCGTTCAACATCTTGCCCGGAGATCCGTACATCAAAGCCTTCTTCAAGTAAGCTTCCATACGCCAATGTTTCAGCCATTCCCCAATCTAAAGTGTCTGTTTCAAAAACCATTTTTGCACGTCCATCCAAAATACGTTCTGCTTTTCGTAAAAACTTAACGCCTTCAGGCACCGTGGACACTATCCTGGAAATCCCTTCCAGTTTTTCTTTAGGATATGAAGTCTTAATAGTTCGGAGCATGCCATCTACACCTTCGCGATTAAAATCTGTCCAGCGTTCTTGCATAAACTCCCGAACTTTAGAAGATTCTGCTTCTTTCGATTTGGCGTATTCGCGTTCAAGAGTTTCCTTAAAATCTGCAACAATTTTTTCAGAATATGCTTTGTCTATGGTGTTTTCTGCAATTAATTTTTCTGCATATATTTTAAACGGATTCGGGTGTCTTGAAATATTTTTATATAATTTGGGTTGCGTAAAGCGCGGTTCGTCACCTTCATTATGTCCATATTTACGATACCCCAATAAATCAATATACACATCCTTTTTATATCGCATTCTATACTCTAAAGCCATTTCTACCGCATGTACAACGGCTTCGGCATCATCAGAATTAACATGCAGGACCGGAGACAGGGTTACTTTGGCAACATCGGTACAATAGGTACTGGAACGTGCATCCAGATAATTGGTAGTAAATCCAATTTGATTGTTTACCACGATATGAATACTTCCTCCGGTTTTATACCCATTTAATCGACTCATTTGAGCCACCTCATAAACGATCCCCTGACCGGCAATGGCGGCATCACCATGGACGATAATGGGCAGAATTTTAGAATCATCACCCTCGTAATCGGTGTCAATTTTCGCACGGGTAATCCCTTCAGCTACAGGAGCAACGGTCTCCAAATGCGATGGATTAGGCACCAAATTCATTTTGATGTTTTTTCCGTTCTGGTATGTTTTATCAAGGGTTAAACCCAAATGATATTTCACATCACCATCAATATTTTCGTCTTCAAAATCTTTCCCGTCAAATTCACTGAACAGCTCATTTAAGGGCTTTCTAAAAATGTTTACCAGCGTGCTTAAACGCCCACGATGCGCCATACCTATAACACACTCCTTGACCCCATATTTTTCAACGGAATAATATAAGACATTGCTTAAAGCAGGAATTAACGATTCCCCGCCTTCTAAAGAAAAACGCTTTTGACCCACGTATTTAGTCTGTAAAAAGTTTTCGAAAGTAACCGCCTGATTTAATTTTGAAAGAATATATTTTTTAGTATCCGCTGAATAATTTGGATGATTATCGTTTTCGTTAAGTTGGCCTTGCCACCAGGAAATGACTTCCGGGTTCCGCAAATACATATATTCCACACCGATAGAACTGCAATAAATACTTTCTAAGTGGTTAATGATTTCTCTTAAGGTTTTGGCCCCAATGCCCAAAATATCTCCTGCATTGAAAACGGTATCTAAATCATGGTCTGATAAATCAAAATTTTCCAGTGCTAATGTTGGAGAATAAGTCCTTCTATCGCGAACCGGATTCGTTTTGGTAAAGAGATGCCCTCGCATTCTATAGCCATCAATAAGCTTTACAACTTGAAATTCTTTTTGAACATGTTCTGGGATTTGAGTAGAAACGCCATCAATGATTTCGCCCTTCAGTCCATAATTTTCACTGCCAAAATCATAGCCCTGAAAAAAGGCCCTCCAACTAGGTTCTACAGCATCCGGATTTTGTAAATATTGGTCGTATAAATCAGCAAAATAAGCCGTATGCGCCGCGTTTAAAAAGGAAAATTTATCCATTATTATTTTTAATACAATATCGCTTTGTAAAATTTTCACCAAAAATACAACTTTTACTAAAATTAGATGTTTCTTTTGTTATATTTATAAGTAAATATTAACGGCCTAGAAAATAAGCTGTTGTTTGATGTTAATTTTTTGAATATTTCCAATTTTTCATGACTGTCACTTCGTTTTTAAATAAAAAATTATGCTTGTCTTTTTTAATTATACTTTCACTGGCAGGTGCAATTCATGCGCAGCAAAACAAAAACAGTTTTTGGAATAATGTGCGTTTTGGTGGAGGCCTGGGACTAAGTTTTGGAGATGGTTTTTTTGGAGGGACCATCGCACCCAGTGCTATTTATGAGTTTGACAATGCGTTCGCTATGGGTTTAGGCCTTAATGCGACCTTTAACAATGAAAAAAGCATCTATAAATCTACTATTTTAGGAGGCAGTCTAATCGGTTTGTTTAATGTTATCAATGAAGTGCAACTTTCGGCAGAATTTGAACAGCTTCATGTAAACAGACGCTATGATGTTAATATAAACCTTGACGACGACAAGTATTGGTCACCGGCATTATTCCTGGGAATTGGTTACAGAAATGGCAACGTTACTTTTGGTATTAGATATGATGTTTTGTATGATGCTGACAAAAGTATTTATATAGACCCCTGGGCACCATTTGTGCGATTTTATTTTTAGTTTGATTTTCTATACTATAGCGGTAAAAAGGAATTTCCGGATTCTACATCTAAGGCTAATTCCTTAATGGTCTTGCTCTTTAAATGTTTTAAGATATCATTCCTTGAGGCATATAAAATCCTGTGAAGCGGGCAGGGACGTTCTTCGTGGCAAGCATCTAAGCTGAGCATGCAAGTGTTTATTCTTTTATCGCCGTCAATAACCTGAATGATGCTCATAACCGTCCTGTTTAAATTGTCGGTGTTTAGATAAAATCCTCCTTTATGTCCGCGTGTAGACGATATTATATTTTCTTTGGCTAATTCCTGTAACAGTTTTGCAATATATGCCTGAGGCACATTGATAGGCCCGGAAATATCTTTAACCATGACTTTGTTCTTTTTGCTCGAATTTAAAGCTAAAAACAAGACGGCTTTAATCGCATATTTTGAAGAATTTGATAACATACCCCGGCCTTTTAAATTTTACATCAAAGATAAAAAAGACTTTTTTATCCTAAATATGATTTTTATCATATTTTATTGAGACCCGGTAGATTAATTTTGTCTCACTAAAACAATAAATTATGAAAAAACCACTAAACATTGCAGCTCTTTTATTGATAACCCTGCTCATTAGCTGTGGCGGTAAAGAAGAAAAGAAAAAAGAAGGCTTTTCTTATGATAAGAAAGTAACCACCGAAAAAACAACCGAGAAAAAAGCTGAAACCATTCCGGCTTCCAAAAGAGTCGATTTAACCAATAAAGGTATTGGTCCCGTGACATCTTTAACACTCCATGCAGAGATTGACGAAACTATGGCTGCAAAAGGTGCCGACGTTTTTAAAAAAATGTGTACGGCATGCCATAGAGCGGATAAAAAGTTCATTGGCCCTGCTCCCAAGGATATTTTGGACAGACGTTCTCCTGAATGGGTTATGAACATGATTTTAAATCCCGATGAAATGACACAAAAAGATCCTTTAGCCAAAGCTCTGCTTATAGAGTTTAACGGATCTCCCATGGCCAATCAAAATTTAACCGAAGAAGATGCCAGGGCCGTATTGGAATATTTTAGAACGATAAAATAACTAACGCTAAAATTCAAATAGATGAAAACACTTAAGCAATTTTTCATTTGTGCGTGCTGCATATTCGCATTCGCAGCCTGTAAAAATGAAACCAAAGAAGCCTCAACGACCTCTACAGCCAGTGACACCAAAACTGCTGAAAAATCAGGACAAGCCTTTATAACAGATGACGAAGGGACCCCAAATTGCTTACAAATAGCGATCGGGTCACCCGATCATAAAACACTTGTGGCTGCGGTACAGGCTGCCGAGGTTGAAAATGCCCTGGTCAATGTTGGTCCGCTTACCGTTTTTGCGCCTACCGATGCCGCTTTTGCTGCCTTACCGGAAGGCACAGTAGAAAATCTGGTAAAACCGGAAAACAAAGCGACACTGGCTAACATATTAAAATACCATGTTACACCTGGTAATTTAAGTACAACCATATTATCTAAACTTCCCAAACTAGGACAGGCAAACAATCAATATGTGCAAGTTGAAGTGGTTGATGGGAAACCTGTTATCGGAGGTGCTAATATTATTGCAACCGTAAAGGCCGGTAATGGGATTGTACATGTTATTGATAAAGTTCTATTACCCCCGTCTGAATAACAAAACACGAATTAAATACTAGAAACAATGAAGAATATATTAAAATCAACCATTGCAATATTAAGTGTTCTTATAGCATTTACAAGTTGTAATAATACATCAAACTCCAAATCCGGAGCCTTAGCAGGAAATGTAGCCGAAAAAGTGTACGTCGCTCCGGGAGAGCACGATGAATTTTATGCCTTTATTTCCGGCGGGTTTAGCGGCCAATTATCGGTATATGGTTTGCCCTCCGGTCGTTTATTTAAAGTCATTCCCGTTTTTTCTCAAGATGCTGAAAAGGCCTATGGCTATAATGAAGAAACAAAACCCATGTTAAACACCTCTCATGGTTTTGTACCATGGGATGATTCCCATCACCCCGATATTTCTCAAACCAATGGTGAAATAGACGGGCGCTGGATATTTATTAATGGTAACAATACGCCGCGTATTGCTAAAATTGATCTGTCAACCTTTGAAACCACTGAAATCATTGAAATTCCAAATAGTGCTGGTAACCACAGTTCATCTTTCGTTACTGAAAATAGTGAATATGTTGTAGCCGGAACGCGTTTCTCTGTGCCAATTCCACAAAGGGATATGCCAATAAAAGATTATAAAGGGAACTTCAAAGGGTCGTTATCTTTCATTTCAATAGATCCGGAACATGGTCATATGGATATTAAATTCCAATTAATCATGCCTGGTTTCGATTACGATTTATCACACCCAGGACGTGGAAAATCTCATGGATGGTTCTTCTTTACAACATACAACACGGAAGAAGCAAGCACGCTCATGGAGGTTAATGCTTCTCAAAATGACAAAGATTTTATTGCTGCTGTAAACTGGAAAAAAATCGAAGAATACGTTAACAATGGTGGAGGTACAAAGATGCCTGCAAAATATGCGCACAATGTATATGATGAAGCAACACATTCTGCAACATCAACAATGAAGAAAGAAGTACTTACTGTAAACCCACTGGATGTACCAGGAGCCGTTTATTTCTTACCAACACCTAAATCACCTCACGGTTGCGATGTAGATCCAACAGGAGAATATATTGTTGGTAACGGAAAATTATCTGCGAACTTAACGGTGCATTCATTTACAAAAATGTTAGATGCCATCGAGAATAAAAAATTTGCAGGTGATGCCTATGGTATTCCAATTTTAAGTTTCGAAGATGTTCTAGCCGGTTCCGTTGAACAACCAGGTTTAGGCCCTTTACATACCGAGTTTGATGGTAAAGGAAACGCCTATACAACCTTCTTTATTTCTTCTGAAGTTGTGAAGTGGAAATTAGGCACTTGGGAAGTAGTAGACAGACAACCGTGTTACTACTCTGTTGGACATTTAATGATTCCCGGAGGCAACTCACAAAAACCATTTGGTAAGTATGTAGTAGCTATGAATAAAATTACTAAAGACCGTTATTTACCAACAGGTCCCGAAGTAACGCAATCTGCGCAACTTTACGATATCTCCGGAGAAAAAATGGAGTTACTTTTAGATTTCCCTACTATTGGAGAACCTCACTATGCTGCCGGATGTCCGGCGGATCTAATTAAACCACGTTCTAAGAAGTTGTTCAAATTGGAAGATAACAAGCATCCTTATGCCGCCTTAAGTGAAGCTGATACGAAAGTTGTCAGAGACGGAAAAACAGTACATGTATATATGACAACGATTCGTAGTCACTTCGCACCAGATAATATTGAAGGCATAAAAGTTGGAGACAAGGTATACTTTCACATTACCAATTTAGAACAGGATTATGATGTTCCACATGGTGTAAGTATGATCGGAGCAAACACCTCCGAGCTGCTCATCATGCCTGGACAAACAGAAACCTTCCTATGGGAACCAAAACAAGTTGGTGTATGGCCATTCTATTGTACAGATTTCTGTTCAGCATTACACCAGGAAATGCAAGGCTATGTTCGTGTATCTCCTGCTAATTCTAATACGCCACTAAAATGGTCCTTAGGTGAAGATATTGAATAAACAGTAAAGGTTAGGAGAATTTTGTTTTAGTGTTTATTTTCCTAAATAAGGCGGGAGTTGAAACTTCGCTCTCGCCTTTCTTTTTAAAATACTAATGCGGTATGACATGGACTAAAACAATTCTTGATGCCTCTTGAAATGCTTAACGACACATACCATTTGGCTAATGAAAAACCATAAAATTTAAACAGATGAAACGGTCAAATATCATTATGCTCATTGCGGCTTTATTACCATTAGGATTATTTCTTTTTCCGCTATGGAGAATTACACTTGAAGCCCCGCAATACCCAACCCCTCTGGCTATGAATATTCATATCAATGATTTTTCTGATGTGCATCCGCATGACATTAAGAACATTAATTTAATGAATCATTACGTGGGTATGAAATACATCCCGGAAGCCATTCCGGAATTTAAAATTTTTCCCTTAGGCATTATCATCACCACAGTGATTGGTTTGCTTATTGCTTTTAAGGGTAACTACAAATGGTTCTTATTTTGGTTTATATTGATGGTGGCTTTAAGCGGCGCGGGACTCTATGATTTTTATATCTGGGAACATGACTACGGCCATAACCTCGACCCCAAAGCGATCATGAAATTTACCAATCCGGACGGTTCCGTAATGGGCTTTCAACCCCCATTATTTGGAAGTAAAGACATCTTAAACTTTAGAGCACACTCTTACCCTAGATTAGGAGCGCTCTTCTTAGGGCTAGGTATTGCCTGTTCATTAATGGCTTTTTTAATTGGGAAAAAGAATCGTAACTCCAATACCTCCTGACCATGTAGATCACTCAAAACACTAGAAAACATGAAAACACTAAAACACTATTCCGTTATTATATTGCTCCTTCTTCTGGTTGGCTGTAATGCTTCACCTCAACCCATAGACTATGGAAACGATGGTTGTCATTTTTGCAAGATGACCATTGTAGACAAAGTGCATGCTGCTGAGGTCGTTACCAAAAAAGGCAAGGTTTATAAATTTGATGCTACCGAATGTATGGTCAATTTTATGAAAGCATTTGATACTTCTGAAATCAAGCTGTATCTATCAAACGATTACATGCAACCTGAAGCATTAATAGATGCCACCAAAGCTACCTTTTTAATTAGCGAAAACATCCCGAGTCCAATGGGGGCTTTCTTATCAGCTTTTAAGAACAAAGCCGATGCCGAAAAAATGCAAAAAGACAAAACAGGTGCACTTTACGACTGGCAAGAACTTCTCAGGCATTTAAATAATAAATAAAGATAAACTCTATTAAATAAAACCATAACTATGAAACGTATTAATTTACTTTCAGTACTCTTGGTATGCTTATTTTTAATCAAAGTAAGTGGACAAAACAGTCATCAATGCATTCATTGTAATATGACTATCCAGGACGAATTGCATAAGGCTTTAGCCAAAACCAACAGCAAAACAATTCATTTTGATGCTATAGAATGCTTGATAAACTATTTAAAAATTCATGATGAAAAATCTTTTAGTTCATTAGAGATTTCAGATTATAAAACGGGTGAGCTTACCGATGCTAAAACAGCAACATATTTAAAAAGTAAAGCGATTCCAAGCCCGATGGGAGCAAACTTATCGGCTTTCAAGCATCAAAATGAGGCCGAAAATCTTCAAAACGAAAAAGGCGGCGATGTGTATACTTGGGAAGACATCAAACTTAAGTTTAAAGACTCGAAATTTGGTGCGGTAGACCACAGTCATCACGATCATTACCGTCCGGATGCCCATGCCCCAATTGGTGTTATGGGAGACCATTTACATGAAAAAGGGGGCTTGATGGTATCACTGCGTTACATGAACATGGCCATGGATGGCAATAAATCGGGGACCAGTGATATCAGCGATACCGAAATTTACAATAGCTTTATGGTAGCACCGCAAAAGATGACCATGGATATGTATATGCTCGGTATTATGTATGCGCCTTCAAACAAACTAACCCTTATGCTCATGCAGAATTTTGCAACAAACAACATGGATTTAACGGCAAGAATGATAATGAATAACATGCCAATGTTACATGATTTTTCAACGCGTTCATCGGGGCTTGGAGATTTAAAAATTGCCGCTATGTATGGTTTGTTTAATAATCATAAATCATCATTCCACTTAAACGGAAAATTAAACATCCCCATTGGAGATATTGAAAACAGAGGAGATACACCCATGATGAACGATATAAAATTACCTTATGCGATGCAATTGGGTAGTGGCACTTTTGATATGACACTTGGAGCAACTTACAAATACAATTGTACAACAACATCCTGGGGAACGCAATTTTTAGGTACCTTTAGAACTGGTAAAAACAGTGAAGATTACCGTTTCGGCAATCGTTATCAACTTAATCTTTGGGGAGCCTATAAAGTATCTGCTAACTTTAGTTTCTCTTTGCGGTTGCTTGGTGTTTCCGAAGGAAAGCTAAGCGGTATGGACCCCGATCTCAATCCCATGATGGTAACCACTGCAAATGTTAATAATTATGGCAGTGATAAAATTAAATCCTTCGTAGGCATTAATATGTCATTCCCTAAAACCTCAGGATTAAAAGACCTTAGATTGGGTATTGAAGCCGGAGCGCCGATTTACGAAGACTATAATGGTATTCAAATGAATGAAAACCTAAGCCTTAACTTTGGTATAAAGTACAACCTCTTATAAATGAAATGCGTGTTACAACATAGCGTCCTTTTCTTTTTGGCACTGACATTTGGTTCTGCTTTTTCGCAAACGATCAATGTTTGTGAAAACTGCGAAATATCCTCTTTAAAAGAAGCCATTAGTACTGCTAAAGATTTCGACACTATTGTTGTAAAAAAGGGAACCTATAAAGAACATAATATTATCGTCGACAAGCCACTTACTATTATCGGTGAGAATTATCCCTTAATTGATGGCGAATTAAAGGGAGAAGTGATTACTATTGTTTCAGACCATGTCACGGTAGATGGCTTATTTATAATTAATGTAGGTACCAGCTATACGGAAGATTATGCTGCCATACGGGTAAAAAAAAGCAATCACTTCATCATCCAAAATGTGGTTCTGGAAAAGCTTTTTTTCGGCATTTATTTGGAAAAATCAAGCTACGGAAAAATATATCATAACAAAATTATTGGTGATGCCGTTGAAGAATATAACTCCGGAAATGGGATTCAATTGTGGTATAGTAATCATGTGGTGGTTGAACATAATTATGTGGAGCACGTTCGGGATGGTATCTATTTAGAATTTTCAGACGACTGTCTGATAAAAAATAATGTAAGCGCTGAAAACTTGAGGTATGGCCTGCACTTCATGTTTTCTAACGATGATATATACCAGGATAACACCTTTGAAAACAACGGAGCCGGTGTCGCAGTTATGTTCTCAAAGCACATAAAAATGCTTCATAATACATTTAAAGAAAACTGGGGAACAGCCTCATACGGCATGCTTCTCAAAGAAATAAACGATGCCGAAATTAGAGGCAATACCTTCGAAGAAAACACCATTGGTATTAACATTGAAGGCTCAAATCGTATCATCTACAAAAACAATAATTTTATTAACAACGGCTGGGCCATCAAAGTAAGAGGAGCATGCTATACCAACGAATTCCTCGAAAATAATTTCTTATATAATTCTTTCGACATCTCTTATAATAGTAAGGTAAACGATAATGTTTTCAACAATAACTATTGGAGTAATTATACCGGTTACGATTTGAATAAGGATGGCATTGGTGATATCCCGTACAGACCGGTAAAATTATTTTCATACATTGTAAACAGAACCCCGGAAACCATCATTTTACTTCGAAGTCTATTTATAGATATTATTGATTTTTCCGAAAAAGTATCACCGGTTTTCACACCAGACAACCTTATGGATAATAACCCTTTAATAAAAAAAATCATATGGTAAGCATTCAAAATCTATATAAAAAATTTGGCAAAAACCAGGTGTTAGGCGGTGTGGATCTAAATATCGATAAGGGCGGTATTATTGCAGTTTTAGGACCAAATGGCTCTGGAAAAACCACCTTAATCAAATCGATTTTAGGGATGGTTATTCCTAATAAAGGAGACATTTCTGTGATGGGAAAGAACATTAAACATAGTTCAGACTACCGGTATCAAATTGATTATTTACCCCAGATCGCCAATTTCCCAAGCAATTTGAAAGTCAGGGAACTTATAAAAATGATTAAGGATTTACGTGGCCATACTACCGAAGATTTACAGTTAATAGAAGCCTTTAAATTAATCCCCTTTTTAGATAAAAAACTAGGGAATCTTTCGGGCGGCACCAAGCAAAAAGTGAACCTGGTATTAACCTTTATGTTCGATAGTCCCTTGATCATTTTAGATGAGCCAACCACAGGTTTAGATCCCATTTCACTAATTCAGTTGAAACAACTGATTCAAACTGAAAAAAACAAAGGAAAAACCATTTTAATAACCTCACATATTATGAGTTTTGTGGAAGAAGTTTCAGATGAAATTGTGTTTCTATTAGAAGGTAAGATATACTTTAAAGGTACAATTCCGGAATTAAAAACCAAGACCAATCAGCCCGATTTCGAGCATGCCATTGCGTCTATATTAACAAACAACCATGCTTAAAATATTAAAATATAGCTTTTTCGATTTGATGCGTAGCCGTTGGAGCTATGTTTATTTCGCATTTTATTTACTGCTTGGTATTGTACTTCTGTTTTTAAACAACGACCTCTCCAAAGCCGTAATTACTTTAATGAACGTCATCATCGTTTTAGTGCCTTTAATAGGCACCATTTTTGGAGTCATGTATTATTACAACTCCAAAGAGTTTACAGAACTTTTACTGGCACAGCCCTTGCGGCGCTCTTCCATTTTCTTAGGTCAATATTTAGGTGTTGCCCTATCATTGTCCATGAGCTTGATTCTAGGCCTGGGATTACCCTTTGTGTTTTATGGTTTATTTAAATCGAATGCGATTTGGGATTTTTCATTGTTACTCATCACAGGGACATTCCTAACACTCATATTTACAGCACTAGCCTTTAATATCGCACTATCGAACGAAAACAAAATAAAAGGTTTTGGATATGCTATTTTATTATGGTTGTTTTTAGCCATTATTTACGACGGTATCTTTTTAATGACCTTAATACTTTTTGAAGACTACCCCTTAGACAAGCTATCCTTGGTCGGTACCATGCTAAATCCTATTGACTTGTCTAGAACACTCATCCTTTTAAAACTGGATATTTCAGCTCTGTTAGGTTATACAGGGGCCGTTTTTAAACAATTTTTCGGCACCAGTTTTGGTATAATAGTCTCACTTATTACACTTGTCGTTTGGGTTATATTACCGGTTCTGCGTATTCTATCCAAATCTAAAAGAAAGGACTTTTAGCAAAAAAAGGAACCCATTATCCCATAGAACATTTGGTCTAAAGAACTGACAAAAGTCATGTTTTATACCAACCTAATCTAGTAATTTTAACGGCGTTACAAAAAGGATAAAAATATCTTTTTATCATAAACTAACACTAATTAAAACCAAATAATATGTTATCAAAAAAACAAGCACGCGCCTTTTTCCTCGGAGGAACAGTCGTTACTTTTTTAATATTTATTGGTCTTACCATTTACTCTTTTAGTAAAGCACAAGACCAATCGAATAATGAAAACATTACTGAAGCTGTAGTGAGAGGAAAACACCTTTGGGAAGATAATAATTGTATGGGATGCCATACCATTTTAGGAGAGGGCGCATACTATGCCCCGGAATTAACAAAAGTTATTGACAGAAGAGGTGAAGGCTACATCAAAGCCGTGCTCACCACACCTGTAGATTGGGCACCAAACGGAAGAAAAATGGTGGCCTACGGATTTTCGGCAGAAGAGGCTTCCGACCTCATCGCCTTTTTTGATTGGATCGACGACATCGACTTAAACGGATTCGACACCGTCGTATCACCATTGGCTAAAGACAACTAACCAAAAACATAAAACAAATGAAATATAAATCACAAAAAGTAGCATATTGGTTCTTTGCCCTTTCCATGCTGCTATTCGGATTGCAAATTGTCTACGGATTCATCATGGGATTTGCCCATGCAGGTTTTGATAATTTACACAGTATTATTCCTTTTAATACAGCAAGAGCGGTGCATACCAACCTTCTGGTCGTTTGGTTACTATCAGGTTTCATGGGTGCCGCCTATTACATTATCCCGGAAGAAGCACAACGCGAATTGGTTAGTGTAAAACTTGCCTATGTTCAATTAATAAGTTTAGCTGTGGTAGGTGTTACAGCCATTGTAGGCTACCATTTTAATTACTGGGAGGGTCGTAAGTTTTTAGAAATTCCAAGACCACTGGACTATCTGGTCGTTGTAAATGTGCTTTTGTTTTTAGGGCTTATTTTAGCAACCTTATTCAAAGGAAAACGCAGAACAACCACGGCTCTGGTACTTTCAATGGGGCTTCTTTTTGCAGCCTTATTATACTTACCGGGAATGCTTCCCTTTGATAGCCAGGTGAAAGATTCATTCTTTAGATGGTGGGTGGTTCACCTTTGGGTAGAAGGTGTTTGGGAATTAATAATGGGAGGTATATTATCCTTCCTGTTAATCAAACTCACCGGAGTTGACAGAGAAGTCATTGAGAAGTGGCTATACGTTATTGTCGGATTAACATTCTTATCGGGTGTTTTAGGGACAGGACATCACTACTATTATATAGGGGTTAACAAAATTTGGTTGATCGTTGGTGGTATTTTCTCGGCCTTAGAACCATTAGCCTTCTTAGCCATGGCATTGTTTGCTGTGAATATGTATAGAAAAGGTGAAAAGAGACATCCAAATAAACTGGCATTATACTGGACACTCGGTGCTGCCATAGTATCATTCATTGGTGCCGGACTATTAGGATTTGCTCATACCCTACCACAAACCAATTTATACACCCATGGAACTTTAGTCACTGCCATGCATGGTCACCTCGCATTTTGGGGAGCTTATGCCATGATCGTTTTGGCCATTATCAGCTATAGTTTACCAAATATGACGGGCAGAAAACTATATGAAAGCACCAGAGGGCGTATGGCCTTTTGGATGTCTAATATTGGTATGATCGGTATGACGGTCGCTTTTGGCGTTGCCGGCGTCGTTCAGGTGTATTTAGAACGTAAATTGAAAATGGAATTCATGGAAGTTCAGAAACAAACTGAAATTCATTTCGTGGTTTTGATCATCTGTGCGACATTATTCTTAACAGGCATTATACTTTATATGACGGACTTCTATAAACATGGTAAACCCAATGATGAAGCATTAGAAGTACAACCAATATAATATAAAAATACTCCGGGATTAATACTGAGAGACTGTTAATCCCGATTTTTTCAAACCCGCATTATAGACTCTTAACATATAATGCGGGTTTATTTACCAAAACACTAAACACCATGAGTATCCCTTACTATCATACCATCGGGAAAGAAATTCAAGCTTTCGAGCATGCCTATACCTGTAAAATCCCGTTTCTATTGAAAGGTCCTACAGGTACCGGTAAATCCCGATTTATAGAGCGTATGGCCTATGTCTTGAACACCAAATTAATTACCATTTCATGCCATGAGGAAACATCGTCTACAGACTTGATCGGACGGTTTATAATTAAAGGTGCCGAAACCATCTGGCTGGATGGTCCTCTAACAACTGCGGTAAAGGAGGGTTCCATTTTATATCTGGATGAAATTGCTGAAGCCAGACCAGATGTTATCGTCGCCATCCATTCATTAACCGATCACCGCCGGGAATTATTTATAGACAAATTGGGGCAAACCATTAAAGCCCATAAAGATTTTATGCTGGTAGCTTCCTTTAATCCGGGGTATCAAAGAGGATTTAAGGAATTGAAGCCTTCCACAAGACAACGTTTTGTGGCCTTTTCATTCGCCTACCCTGCGGCTAAAGTAGAAGTAGAAATTTTAGAATCTGAAACACAAATAGATGTGAGTATCGCTAAGAAACTTGTTAATATCGGTACTAAGATCAGAAACCTTACCGAACTCGGTTTAACCGAAACCGTTTCAACAAGATTGTTAGTCGATGCTGCTAAATTAATTCATACGGGCTTACCCAAACGTCTGGCTGTTCATGTGGCCGTAATAGAACCTTTAACCGATGATCTGGAGGTTATTCAGGCTTTAAAAGACCTGAGCGATTTAATGATATAATTTAGTGTACAGCTGGCAGTTTCTCCAATACTCGACTGAACACTAAATACTGAATACTAAACAACATGTTTGAGTTCGAACCAGACGAATATATTTTCACCAAGTTTGCTTTCTTTTTTAAAAATCGAAAAAAGAAGAAAGAAGCCGGTCTTGAGCATGCGGTAAATTTAAACGACATAAAACCCCGGCTAACCATCTTTGCACGCGCTATTACCGGGCAAGCGATTGAAATCTACGCTGCAGAACGAGAAGGTGGTTATAAAAACAACAACTTCTTTTTACCTTCAACGTTTCATGCATTTAGAACTGCTGAAGAGAACATCGCTTTCTATTTATTCAGAGTGCTTTATCTGTCCGTTCAAAAAAACTTGAATTTGAACTGGAATGACGACCTGGAACACGACCTGTTAGACTCACAACAATTGGCACTTAGTACCTCAAATAAAGTACTCAAATCATTATTCGAGCAATTCCCGATAACAAAAACTTATCATAAAAGATTCATTTCATTTTATAAATCTAAAACCCATTCAAAACGAGCTCCCGATTACTCCTTCATTTATGGAAAGTGGATGAAGAATTTACCAAACGATAATTCCGATAAAACATTGGAAAATTTTACAGACAAAGTAAAACAGGCCCATCAGGAAAAAGCAAAAACCCTTATTAGATCTAAAGCTGTTGAAGAGATTATCTCGGTTCAGATCGACCAAAAACAACTGGAGGATGCGGTATTACAACATCAGTTTGAAAAGGTTGAAACCGCCGAGGAGTTCGGTGGAAATTTCAGAGATATGGATGGTGATGATGATCTGGAAGACCATGCAAATGCACTCGATGAGGTCCGTATGAAGCACACGGTACGCGTCGACGACATGGCACATTCTGTGTATCAGGCCGATTTTATCGAAAACACCACAGTAATGGAAAGTGCTGAGAATGAAAGTACCGGACATTTTATTTTGTATGACGAATGGAACTATACCAACCGAAACTATAAAGACCATTTTTGCAAAGTATACCCAAAAACACAATTAAAAACCGATGCTGCTTACTACAAGAAAACGCTTAACGACAACCGATCAACCCTAATGGGTTTGCGCAAAATGCTAACCACGGTTAATAACAAATACCAACAGCAACGCCGGCAAAGACAAGGTGAAGCTTTCGATATTGATGCGATTACCGATTTGTTTATTGATGTAAAATCGGGGCACACACCCTCCGAAAAAATATACCTGTCCAATCGAAAAAAGGAAAAGGACCTATCCATTCTTTTACTCTTAGACATCAGCCTTTCCAGTGATGGTTATGCCGCCGGAAACAGGGTCATAGACGTGGAAAAACAAGTATCTATGCTATTTGGTGAAATATTGAATGAGTTTAATATTGATTTTTCCATCGATTGCTTTTACTCCAAAACCCGAAATCATTCCAGTTACCTCACCCTTAAAGGTTTTGATGAGGATTGGAATACCGCAAAATATAAAGTTGGTGCCATCGAGCCCTGTGGGTATACCCGTATCGGTTCTGCCTTGAGACATTCCGGAGCCTTATTGGATAAACGGGATACTAAAAATAAATGGGTGATCTTAATTTCTGATGGAAAACCAAACGACTATGACAAATATGAAGGGAAATATGGCATAAACGACGTTAAACAAGCCTTGCGAGAACTCAATGAACGCCATATCAATTCGTACGCCTTAGCTATAGAAGCGCAAGCCAAATATTATTTACCACAAATGTTCGGACAGAATCATTATCAAATTCTAACAACACCCGATGAATTATTACAGTCCTTAGTAAAACTGTATGAAAAAATTAAACACCAATCTTAATACACATGATTACAAATAAAACATATCATTATGAAAACAATAGACCATAAAACAGTAGCTGAAGTCGTTTCAGAAAACATTAAAACGGCACATATATTTAAAAAATACGGTATTGATTTTTGCTGTGGCGGTGGTATCACCATTGATAAAGCCTGCGAAAAGAAAAATGTCGACTTTTCTCAAATTAAAGAGGAACTATTAGCCGTCGATGACGCTCCAAAGGCTTATGATTATAACTCATGGAAACTCGATTTTTTAATCGATCATATTATAAACATTCATCATACTTATGTTGAAGAGTCTATTCCATTAATTTTGCAATATTCTAATCGAGTAGCAGAAGTTCATGGGCATCATTATTCCGAAGTTATAGAAATTAATAAACTTTTTACTGAAGTAGCTAATGAACTGGCTTCACACATGAAGAAGGAAGAAATTATTTTATTTCCATATATCAAAAAACTACTAGCTACTAAAAATGAAGGAGAACCATTAGGCACACCACCATTTGGAACTGTAGATAACCCCATTGCAATGATGGAAGCCGAACATGAATCTGCCGGTGATATTTTTAAAGAGATTGCAAGACTAACTAACAACTACACCCCTCCGGAAAATGCCTGTAATACCTTTAGAGCTCTTTACGCCAAATTAGATGAATTCGAACAGGATTTGCATCAGCATATTCATTTGGAGAATAATATTTTACATCCTAAGGCGAAACAATTGGAACTGGATGTTTTAGCACGTTAACTTTATTTCTATAGCAAGAATCCATATAGGTATCAAAAACGGAATCTTAACATAAAGATTACCCCTGTAGACAAATAATAACAAGAATGTCATGCTGCACTTCGACCCCTCTATAAACTCAGGCCGACGAAGCTCAGCATGACATTTAGGTTCCTTTTGTCTTTGTTATTTAATCACAACATTTTTATCATTATTCCTCATAATCAATATGAATATCATCCAACTCATAAACCCCATCAAAGGTGTCCTGCCCACTTCCGGTATACTTAAAGGCAATATGTATTGTGCCAGTAATACAAGACAGATCAACGTTCCCGGAATTAAACCAGGGGACAAAAGAATCGGTGTCCTTAACCACATAAGCAGCCGATAATACACCCCAGGTTGCAGAAGTTACATGAGCTTCATCACCATCCCAATCCGAAGTATATAAAACTTCTAAAAAACTACTATCGGCCTGGCTGTTTGAGGTTTTAAAGCGTAGCGTTTCGCCATCTTGAGTATCTAAATTTATTGCGGGTGTAATAAGCCAGCCTATATTACTGTCGTCACCCGAGCTCGCCGATTTAAATCGTGCCGACCGCCCTAGCGATGCATTACTGGATGATGAAGAATAGGCTTCCCAGGCCTCAGATCCTGTTTCAATATAATTGGTCCAACCATTGCCGGTTATAGGCTTATTGTTCTTTTGAGATTCGAAATCTTCCATAAACAAGTTCCCTGTGCCTAATGTTGTCGCTATACCACAGCTTAGCTCCAATGGGTCACAACGTTCATTATCCTTAAAGTTTATATCTTCAGAGCTATTAAGAATCAGCACATTAAAATCATCCCGGAAATCTCTGCTAAATATTCCCGTAACCTGACCTTTACCATGTGGTACGACTAAGGATCTAAAATCGGAAAAGGTACTGGTTTGTAATACCATGGAAATCCCGGAATCACAGCTTTCCAGTAAACGAAGTCCGTCGAACTCATCGAAGGATTCGCTGGCAAAGGTTGCACCCAATTCAAAGCGATTCAGTTGTATATTGTTGAGTTGAATCAAAGTGTTTTGATCCCATTCCGTGAGATCGGCCGGCCCAGTTATTTTGGCTTCTATTTCAGCAACCTCACGACTTCGTATGATGATACTCTTGTATTCTGTAGCCTGAATTTGCTTCACTGTTACGGCATCACCCTTTCCAATAGTGAGCACACCGCTGGTTTCGCCAATGGTTAATCCATTCAATTTCACATATACTTTCTGTCCAAACTGGTAAGTATCTGATAAATTACTCACATTGATATCGACTTTAAATCCCAATCTTGGGTCATGATCGGGGTTGCTCTCATCTGTTTTGTTTTGAATGATCAATTCTTCGAAGAAGTTACCTGATTTATCGGAAGACACCACATAACCTTCAATGTATAAACCAGGTTCATTCGGAATCATCACCGTCGCGTTTCCCCCATTTACAGCCTGATCGTAAAGCCCTTTGATCGCTTTAAATGTTGTGATCTGCTCTTGAGGAATATCCGGTTCGATAACTGAAATATCCGGCACACTGTAATCTTCATTTTTTATGCATGATGCTGTATGTAGCACAATCGCAAAGAGGCATAGCTGTACTTTAACTTTGTTTATTTTCTTCATAATATGCGTTAAAATCTAACATTCAGATTTAGGAAATAGGTTGTTCCACGGCCATACCAATATTTTGATCCGAAAACTGGAGTATCCAATGCCTTATCATCTCGTAATTCCCGATAATTGGCATTTCGTCCCTGTTCAAACCCACCGGTTTTATATACCTCATCTAAAAGGTTATTGATGCTCGCAAAAAGGCCAACATAGTATTTTCCCATTTTCCATGACTTTCCACCCACTAAATTAATGACCATATAATCATCAAAACGTTCTTGTTTTAGTAGTTCTGTTGCTAATACTTCATCATAATCATTAAATACGCTACCATCAAAATCGGTATTGAAATTTGACGATCTTGTTAACGGGTTCACATCACTATAGGTGTTTTCGAAAAAATTAGTCGTGGCACCAAACCACCAATAATCGGGGTCTCGATATTCAAACCCAACCGAATAGGCACTTTGAGGACCTGAAGCCAATCTATAATTTTTTAAATGAGATGGTCCAAAATCTTTAAATCCATTTACAAAACCTGCAGATATTGATTCCTCATCCGGTTCGGTAGACAGTAATAAATTGGGATTATTATCATAAGTAAACTGTCCTACAGCCGCAACACCTTTTAACTTAATTGATGGGGTTACCTGAACTTCAACACCCAGTTCAACTCCAAGGTGTTTTTTATCTATACCTTGTAAAATCTCCTGTACAAATACCGCATTATCGCCACCTATCCCATCGGCAAAAAAGAATGCGATCTCACTGGCTTCTGAAATTTTGGTATAATATCCGGTGAGCCTTGCATTTATGCTATGAGAACGATGGATATAACTCGCATCAAAGGTTCCTATTTTTTCTTCTTTAATATGGGGTACGACATGATGATTTTCTCTTGAATTGGAATATGTGTTTTGTAATGTTGGTGCTCGGGTTATGTATCCGGCGTTCATATCAAAAAAATGCTTTCCTTTCCATTTATAAGTCCCTCCGCTTTTGACACCAATACCGGTAAATGATAGCTTATCTCCCTTTCCTAAAGAATGATCCGGAAACCCACCATTCTGATAAAGTCCTTCCCTTTGATATTGTACGTGCTCTATAGTTCCCGCGACGTAAAAGTTCATCGAATTATAAGTAAACTGAGTTTGGGCAAAACCGCTAAATTCGTTTACGTGTATTGTATAGTTGTACTTAAATGTATCGCCTTCAGTAACTATCCTATTGGGGTTTAGCAAGTCATTCTGTGCTTCGTTTATGGTTGTGGCGAAGCCGTCAATATCTAAGTAGGAAGAAGCTCCTAAAAGGTCTAAAACTTTAGCATAATTTTCAGATTTTAAAGTCCTATAGTTAAGAGCTGAATTAAATGTAATATGGTCGTTAATGTCTTTGTTTAAAATGGAATTTAGAGTTATTTGTGTATCATCAACCCGGTCTTCATATAAGGCATAAATGGCATTTCCTCCGTGTTGAGCATTTGCTATATTGGTACTATACATGGCATTCCAATCGATTTGCCCTTTATCTTGAAATGCTTTTAATGCGGTATAAGCAAACTGTAGATCGTCTGGAAAGTTACGTTCAAAATAGCTTGGGAGTTTTTGGTAATATGTCGGACTAGGATTAGTCCCTCCTCCTTGCGGAAAACCATTTATTAAATCGGCTCCATTATAGTCTAAACGGCTGTTACTCAATTTACCAAACTGGTAGCCTAAATTCGTATTTAAACTTGTTTTATCATCAAGTTTCCAATAATGATTTAGAAACATCACGGGTTCGTTAACTTCTTTAATTCTGGAATTCCGCTTTTTGCCATTTTGCCAACCCCAATATTCATTATAGGTTATGCCTTTTAAATTGTAAACCTCTTGCGTATTTGGAGACGATTTACCTCTTTGGTTAGGCGTATAAATTGCTGAAACATTTAAACTATGCACATCATTTAAGATTTTCTCTGCGGAAACAAAAAATGAATTTGAACTGTAAGGTGTGGCCTCTTGATACCCTTCATTTCCCCACCGTCGGCCTACAGAGATAGTGTAAGCCCAGTTATTTTTTGTTATTCCTGAAGCATAAGTTCCCATAATACGATTTGCATAGCTCCTATTTGAAGACGAATAGGTTAATCGACTTCCGGCTCTTGCCTGTGATGCCCGAATGTTAATATGGGTAGTCCCTAAAACACCTCCAAAGTTGTAGCTTGAAGGAGACAGCCCTGAAATTAATTCCTGGTTTCTCAATACGTCATTTATACCTCCCCAATTGCTCCATTGTGGTCTGCCATTGTAGATTTTATTCATTTCTATACCATTGATGCGTATAGAACCATTACGGGAATCCAAGCCTCGGACTTTAAAAAATGAGGCCCCAAATTCGAAAGCTGCAGTGCGCTGAAAAACATCCTGTGATGATGCTAACAGCCCGGAAATATTATCAGCACTGCTAATGTCGTCATTGAGTTCATCGTCGGAAAGCATAATTGTAAATAAATCGGCTGTATCAGAAGCATCTCTATCTAAAGTCATATCAGTGATATTTACCGTTTCCCCTTCATTCACTATAATGGGATAACGCTTTGCAAAGTACCCTTTTTTAGAAATCAACAGCATGTGCTCTCCCAGAGGCAGATTTTCACCAAATACAAACTCCCCTAAATTATTAGTTTGTAATGAAAATATTGTGTTTTCAATAGTTACAGTTACACCTTCAACAGGCTCAAAAGAAAGCCCATCTTTAACGCTCCCTTTAATTATAGTTTGTTGGGTATGGCTTACAAAGGCAGAAAAAAACATCATTAAAAAAGACAGTATTGGTTTTCTCATATATTGATTTGCATTCAAAATATCTGTAATTATCGTTTAACTTGGTGCTCTGATATTCTATCCGTTATGAACTCCCATTTTATTAAAATGAACATTTTAAATCTTTGTATTTCAGTTTTAGTCTTAAGCGTATTTACCACCATGAATGCTCAAGACCAAAAATTTAAAATTCATACTCTGGCTTTCTATAACCTAGAAAACCTATTCGATACAATTAATGACCCTACAAAGTTTGATGAATTCAGCCCTATGATGGCACTAAAAACAAATCGAGGCAAAGTATACAAAAAGAAAGTGCAGAATATGGCAAAAGTAATAAGCGACATTGGGTCTGAAATCACGAAAAACGCACCGGTTATTATTGGTCTTTCTGAAATTGAAAACAGAGCCGTTCTGGAAGACCTTATAAACGACCCTTTGCTCCTACCAAAAGATTATGGTATTGTTCACCATGACTCACCTGATGCGAGAGGTATTGATGTCGCTTTACTATATCGAAAAAAAATATTTACACCAATTTCTACCAGCGGTCATCCATTAAAACTATACGACCATCTTTCGCAAAAACGCATTTATACCAGAGATCAATTATTAATAAGCGGAAAATTGGAAGACGACTTCATTCATATTATAGTAAATCATTGGCCATCGCGACGTGGTGGTGAGTTTCGTAGTAAATCTAAGCGTGTTGCGGCGGCAAAATTAAACAAACACATAATTGACTCACTACAAACTATAGATCCTTATGCCAAAATCTTTATCATGGGCGATTTAAATGACAACCCAACCAATGCGAGTGTAAAAGATATTTTAAAGGCAAGAAAGAACAGAAAAACGGTGGGATTAAAAGGTATTTATAACCCTTATGAGTCTTTTTTTAAAGATGGTTTGGGTACAACGGCGTATAGAGATTCATGGAGTTTGTTCGATCAAATTTTAATAAGTAAGCCTTTACTTGAAAAAGATTTTTCTTCATTCCGTTTTTATAAGGCAGGAATATTCAATCCCGGTTATTTAATTACCAAAGGCGGGAAGTACAAAGGCTACCCAAAGAGGAGTTTTTCTAATGAAGGGTTTACCGACGGGTATAGCGATCATTTCCCGGTTTATGTTTATGTGATTAAGGCGGCAGAAAAATGACATGTATACTCCTGTGATCCACCTCAAGGGTATAATATCAACCCATCCAGGTACCCCAAGGAATTCGAGACAAGAATAACACCAAAGCTATGGTATAAAAAATAGAGATGGTTTTTAATTTTGCCTTCGAAGTTAATTTCTTTTTATGTTTGGAATAGCCAATGGTGATTAAAGCTACGGCTATAATGTTCACTAAGGGGTGTTCTACCAGATATAATCTATTCACCGAGTCTTTCATGATCTCTCCCATTCCCGATTCGCTAAACAAGCTTAATCTTGGGGATACAAAGTATAATATCAACCCAATTAACAGTTGAATGTGAGACACTATTAATGTGAATAACGAAATTCTAAAGTCTTTAGCTTCGTATTCTTTATCACCAAAGGTTTTAAATAAAGCATTAAAAGTAGCTAATACTAAGATTAAAAGTACAAGATACGCCCAATAGGAATGTAGTGTTTGAATAGTGTCGTACATAATAATAAAATTATAAATTGATAGTTACAAATGTAATGATTAAAGTATAAAAAAACCGCTTCTCCCGATAGTTATCGGGATGAAGCGGTTTTAAACTATATGTTATTTAATCCTATATTAGAATGTGAAACGTATGCTGGTATTCCATGTTCTACCATAACCAAAACGCCCCTGATTGTTAACATTAACGCCTTTATAGTTTTCTGCAGGATTGCCCGATGCCGCTCTATTCTCGTTAAGAGATTCAATATAAACCTCATCGAAAATGTTGTTTACATTAAGTCTGAACTGTAATGAGTTTGCATCATTTTCGCCTAACAACCATTTGTAAGACATACCCAAATCTACAGTATCATAAGATGGCAATGCAATAGAAGGCATTTCTACTGTAGCCACACCCTGAGAATATAAATCGTTATTCCAATTCCAGGTTCCGTCTACACCAAATCTTGGTAAAACTTCATAATCTGCAACGATACCTCCGGTAACCTGGGCACCTCCGCCAATTTTCACACCATCTAGGTTAACTGTTGTTGCGGACTCAATTTCGGTTCCTGCTTCATCAAAAACACGTCGCGAACCATTACCATCATAGGTCCAATCCCCTAAAGATAAAAATCCATTGACTCTTAAGTTATCGAATGGTCTTGTGAACACTTCCAATTCAACACCCATATGCACTTGCTTTACACCTTGTGTTTGAAACAGTCTAAAACCAGTATCTCCCTGATTCCCTTGTGTGGAGATATCTGTTCGGTTATCCCAAATGGTATAGTAGGCATTAAAGTTCGCTGATACTCTATTGCTTTTAAATTGATATCCTGCTTCTAAACCAGTAATCTTTTCATTTTCAACCGCCGGAGTAATAAGTTCATTACTATTTCGATCACTTACTAATAAGTTACTATGGAATGGCTGACGTGAATAATATCCCAAATTCACAAATACTTTGTGGTCTTCGTTTACAGTATATGCCGCTCCTGCTTTTACATTAAACCCTGGGTTTTTTACTTTTTCTGATTCTTCAGAAACACCTTCAACAGCAGCATTTAAAAATTCTGTTCTTACATGCGATTGGGTTGAAACCGATCCTTGGAAAAATGCTGAAAACGCATCATTAGAATATTCCAATTGCCCAAAGGCTCCTATATAGTTAATTTGCTCTTCGTAATCATAACCAAAACGTTGGCCGTGCTCGTCGTTGGTATTAAACGTTAAATCCCATGGGTTGATACCCCCAAAAGTTTTTGTTAATTCATAATCACCTCCGTTATAAACACTAAACGCACTTACACTATCAACAGATAAGAATTCGTTAACACTTCTAAAGTGAATCCCGTTATATAAACGAACATCGGCACCAACGTTTAGACTTAAGTTCTCGTTTAATTGCGTATTGAAGTTAGATACTAAACCATACCAGTTATGGTTATTATTAGACCCTCTGGCATAGGTAGGAATTCTAGGTGTTCCTCCTTCTCTTACAAAAGCAAAGGACCCTCTACCCAAAGACCCGTATAAAATAGTGGATAGCGACGAGTTTTCACTAAGTGTTAAATCCCAGGATAAGTTTGCCACAGGCTTGTGATAAATATTTCTCCCTCCCGGGTATTTCCCACCATTCAATAAATTTGGACTGTCTACATTGTCATAATTCCATGAATTATATCGTCTTCCATTATCTAAAAAATCTACAATATCCCCTCTTCCGGCAGCAGCATGCCATTGTGGTGCTCCGGTAATTAAGAAGTTGAATAAGTTATTTTCGTTAGGCTTATATCCTATAGATAAGAAATAGGTCTGTCCTTGGCCATCGGTATAATCTACATAACCATCACCACGCCAATGCCCGAACATTCCGGAAAATGCCCAACCGTTTTCCATCAATCCTGTTGAATAATACGCCGTAGTTTTTGTGTAATTATCATTCCCAACCATTTGTTGAACAAAACCGCCTTCTTTTCTGTCTACAGATTTGGTTACAATGTTAACGGTACCACCAACAGACGAAATCGCTAATTTAGAAGACCCTAAACCACGTTGAACCTGTACGGCGTTGGCAACATCTAAAACTCCTGACCAGTTAGACCAGAACATTCTTCCGTCTTCAGGGCTATTAATTGGTTGACCATTAAGCATGAAAGCCGTATTGGTTTGATCGAAACCACGTAAGAACATTTGTCCGTCACCAAATCCACCACCTTTTATACTTTGTACTGATGGTGTTGATTTTAAAATCTCAGGTAAATCCCAGTTTCCTGCTCTTTCTCTAATTTCATTAGCCTTTACTGTAGACACCGCAACCGGTGTTTTTCTACCTTCAGCTAAATCGATTACTCCAGTTCCGGTTATTACGATTTCTTCTAAGGAATTATCTGGTGTTAGCATAATACTTCCCAGATCGGCATTACCATTAAATGCAACGGTAACCGAACCATATCCTACATATGTAACGACAATCTGTCCGGAAGATGCTTGTGTTGTTAGCGTAAATTTTCCATCAAAATCCGTAGACGCTCCATTGCTTGTTCCTGCTTCAACGATATTCGCACCCGGGAGCGGCGAATTAATCTCGGCATCAATCACCGTACCCGTTAAAGTACTTTGAGCCATCATAACTGAAGTAAATAATAAAACAACAGCTACCAATAAAAAATGAGTAGTTTTTTTCATAATTATATATTTGAAATTAGTCGATGCAAAAATACGCATAATTCATCAATAATTATTAAGTGAATGTTAATAAAATTAACAATAGCCTGTATGAATAAACTCTCTCGAGATGTGAAATTCGAAATATTTTAAGAATAAAATATTGTTTTCTATGAGTTTTAACTTAAATCCTTATAATAATGCAACAAATTGCTTGTGGAAGAATCATGATTATTAATTGCGCTATTGTTAAATTCCTGTAAAATTTTACTAGCCAATTGTTTCCCTAATTCAACGCCAAATTGATCATAGCTAAAGATGTTCCAAACAATCCCCTGAACAAATATTTTATGCTCGTACATGGCAATTAATTTTCCTAAGCTTTCAGGCGTAAGCTTATTTATAAAAATCGTATTGGTGGGTTTATTACCCTTAAATACTTTAAAAGGAACGATGGAGGGTTCCGTACCTTCAACGACAACCTCTTCTTTGGTTTTGCCATTTAAAAGCGCCTCTGTTTGTGCTAAGAAATTAGACATTAACTTATCCTGATGGTCTTGATTTCCATGTAAAGACTTTGCAAACCCAATAAAATCTGCCGGGATTAGCTTAGTCCCCTGATGAATAAGTTGAAAAAAGGCGTGCTGCGAATTGGTTCCGGGTTCTCCCCAGATTAATGTACCGGTTTCATAATCTATGGGGTTTCCATTTCTATCGACACTTTTACCATTACTCTCCATAATCCCCTGCTGCAAATAGGTCGCAAACTGATTCAGGTATTGCGAATAGCCGATTACCGCCTCGCTTTCAGCTTTAAAAAAATTATTGTACCATACACTAATAAGCGCAAGTGTTACCGGAATATTTGATTTAAAATCTTCATTTTTAAAATGCTCATCCATTTTATGAGCTCCCTGTAACAGGTTATTAAAATTTTGATATCCTACCGCTAAACTAATGGTGATACCCACAGCACTCCACAGCGAGAAACGTCCACCTACCCAATTCCACATGGGAAAAATATTGCTTTCGTCAATTCCAAAAGATTTAACGCTTTCAATATTTGTGGATACGGCAACAAAATGCTTCGCAATGTCTTTTTCGTTCGCCCCGTTTAAAAACCATGTTTTAATGGTATTGGCATTAGACAATGTTTCCTGAGTTGTAAACGTTTTTGAAACCACCACAAAAAGTGTGGTTTCAGGGTTTAATTTTTTAATCACTTCATTAACATGATCGCCATCTACATTGCTTACAAAATGCGTGGTTAAATGGTTTTTATAAAACTGAAGGGACTCTACCACCATGGCGGGCCCAAGATCTGAACCTCCAATACCAATATTTACAACATCGGTAAACGATTTTCCGGTATACCCTTTTCTATCACCGTTTATAACCTCATTTGTAAAACGTTCAATCTTCTGCTTTACCTGATGTATTTCCGGAATCACGTTAACACCATCAACATGGAATTCTGCTTCTTCAGGCGCACGTAATGCGGTATGTAAAACAGCTCTGCCTTCCGTTTGATTTATTTTTTCTCCTGAAAACTGACATTGAATGGCTTCTTTTAGTTTCACCTCATCGGCTAACTGATGCAAGTAATCTATGGTCTCTTCAGTAATTCTATTCTTTGAAAAGTCTACATAAAAATCATCCCACGCTATGGTGAGTTTATCCGCGCGCTCTTTATCCTGCGCAAATAAGTCCTTCATATGAAGGTTATTCATTTCGGTATAGTGCGCCTTGAGTCGCCTCCAAGCATCAGTAGTTGTAGGGTTTATGTTTGGTAATGCCATAATAATTAATTGCTTAGTGAAATAAGATTCTCATTTAAATTGTCTTCCAAAATCTCGTCATCAAATCTAATAGAATCTAGCTGGGTTTTAATAGGTTCTATGAAATCTAAATATTTTACTTTTAAAGAATCTGAAATTGGCTCGGCCTCCGGCAATTTTTGTTTAAAAGGATCTACCTGTCTGCCATTTTTCCAAAAACGATAACACACATGGGGACCTCCCGTATTTCCCGTCATTCCAACCCATCCTATCACATCACCTTGTTTTACAAATTGACCGACCTTAACATTTCGGTTTTTCATATGAAGGTACTGTGTTTCGTAAGTCGCATTATGTCTTATTTTAACGTACTTCCCATTGCCTCGTGTATAACTGGATTTTGTAACAGTTCCATTGGCTGTTGCCATAATCGGGGTCCCTATACTGGCTCTAAAATCGGTGCCTTTATGAGGACGAACTTTATAACCATAAACGGCTATTCTTCGTCTTAAATTATATCTTGATGTTATCCCTCTAAACTTTACCGGTGCTTTTAAAAAAGCGCGCCTTAAGTTTTTAGCGTTGTCATCAAAATAATCTACAATGCCTTTAACACTATCGGTTTCAAACTCAAAAGCATAAAAAGGCTCTTTATTATGTTCGAAATAAGCAGCCTTAACCTTGTCTATTCCTGTATAAATTGTGTCGTCGATATATTTATCCGTATAAATGACTTTAAAACGATCTCCTTTTTGAAGACGCCTAAAGTCAATTGACCAAGCATAAATTTCGTCTGCTAATTTATTTGTTAACACAGCACTAACACCTAAATCGTCCAGGGTTTCCGAAATACTACTCGTGATTACACCAGTTACCGTTTTCTCAACATAAGTTATAGGCTTTCGACTTTTGTAAGCGTGAATGGAGTCCTTAAAATTAATGACTACATATTCTTCTTTGTTCGGTTGATAGATAAATGATTCCGGTAATTCTAAAGAATCTTTCGTGCATAGAAGTGTATAGGGTTTACCCTGTTGGAAAAACCTGGCAATATTATAGGTCTCCTTGGCTTTTTCAGCAATATGAAATATTTTCGGATAGCCTATTTTGTTTCGTTCTAAAATTTGTCCAAAACTCTCTCCGGCTTTAACCGTGTCTCTTTTTACGATGTAGTTGTTTAAATTAAATCCAAATTCATAGACATCCACAGGTTTTTCAACCACCGCCAATTCTTCCACTACAACAGGCTCCGGTTTATCTTCTTTACAGGCCATTAAGGCTAATACAAAGCCTAATGCTATTAAATATTTGTTCCCCACGCTTCTATTTCTTTTTCTGTCCATAAATCCGGAAAAAATATCCGTTTTTGATATTTAGGATGCATATATTTTTGCCAATCGCTTCCTCCCGTTGCTTCACCATCGCCATCTTTACCAAGAATATAATGCTTAGCGGCATTATAGTGCGCCATTACCCAAGTTACATTTACGGTATAATCATAATGTCTCATGGCTTTAATAAGATCTTTATCCTTCTTGTCAACTTCTGAAAGCTCTTTAAATCGAGACCACAAATTTTTAGTGTTGTAGGTCTTCATAAAAGTAATAAATTCTTCTTTATATTTCTTTTCAAAATTAATAAGCAGTATCGATTTTTCTCCGGTTTTATAATCTTTACCCGCTGCTTGCCAATATAAATGATCTAGAGCGTGTTCAAAAGGGGTATTTCTATCTATGGTTTTTCTAAACCTATAATCAATAAGGTTTATAAGTTCTGTTGAAGCGAACTCAATCAAACGATATTGTCCGCTTTGAAATCCACTGGCCGGAGTAAGGGTGTGTCTGAATTTATTATATTGTTCTCTATCCATACCTTCTCTCATGATGTTGAAAGAGGTTGTGAGCATATCGAAATAGCGACTAATCCGCATGAGCTTGTCTTCAAAAAACACCGCTGTTAACACTTCTTTTTCGGCAACTTGCTCGATCTCCCAAAGAATCATTTTAAAAATGAGTTCATTAATTTGATGATAGGCAATAAACACCATTTCATCGGGTAAGGTGGTTCTTTGAATTTGAAGGTTTAACAGGGCATCTGTATTGATATAATCCCAATATGTTATGGGTTTACTGTGCAACAAGCCTTCTAAGTGGACCTCTAAATCTTGGCCAATGGCCTCGTATTTTTCTTTAAGCTGGTCGGTTATATTTGAGTTCAAAAAAATTTCTTTAATTGTCAACAACGATTCTGAAAGGGTGTTTTAACCCTTTAAAAGCTTCAAGGTCTGCTCTTAGGGAACCAACAGCCAGATCTGCTTTAATGCGCAAAGGTACTTTATTTTTGTCTTTTGTAACCCAAAGTGTTAAACTTTCTTCTTCCTTAAATACGCGACCTGCCATGACATAGGGCCTAAACTTTAAAGATTCAATATCTCCAAATTCGGTGTCAATAATTTCTTCGCCAAGATACTGCAGCTTAAAGCCATAATTCTCTTGGTCAAAAAACATATCTACCCGAACCTCGTCACCAATCTTTAAACTATCGGTTTCTAAATTATTTCGTAAATAATAAAATGCAGATACCATATCCTGAATGTTAGGCTTAGTATCTATTATCGTTTTTTTCTTATGCTTTTTATTATTAACAAAGGCTTTATTGTTTTCCTGATCGAAATCAATTTCTATGTCTTTGGTATAGCCTCCTTCATCGATGTTTCTAACGAACTTATACGGCACAATGGTTTGTTTATCAAAATAGCTTTCATAGCGGTCTTTAACTTTAAAAAACCACTTGATCATACCAGTCGTCCAACCTTTACCAACCACATGGTAAACCTCTTTACCCTTTAACTTTGAGTCTTTAACAGTAAGCGTTGCATTTCCCGCTTTTAAAAATCCGCTATAACTCATTTTGAATTTAAACCACTCACCATCACCAAAAGCAGATTCCTGTTGGGAAAAAGACATTTGTATAGTGCCTATTGCGAGTAATATAAGTAGTGCTTTCTTCATTTCTTATTGGGTCATTGACATTGTAACTCTTATGTTGTTATTTTATTGTTACATAGAATAAATTACAATTACTATTCCAAAAATATAAAAAATCTTCAGACGGCTTCTAATAATAAGAAGGTCTTAACGTTAATTTGTTACATAAAACGAAAAAACGCCATCATTTCTGATGGCGTTTTTAATAATTATAAAACCATTAAAGCGTACCTCTATTGGCCTGTTCTCTTTCTATAGATTCAAAAAGGGCTTTAAAATTTCCGGCACCAAAACCTCTTGCTCCCATGCGTTGAATGATTTCAAAAAATAAGGTTGGCCTATCTTCAACGGGTTTTGTGAAAATTTGCAATAGATAACCTTCTTCATCGGCATCAATCATAATCCCTAAACCCTTAAGAGTTTCGATGTCTTCTCTTAGTTCATGACTATACTCTTCCAACCTGCCGGGAACCGCTTTATAATATTCTTCCGGGGGTGTTGATAAAAACTCAATCCCCCGAGCTCTTAATTGCGATACGGTTTCTATAATATCGTCGGTTGCCACTGCGATATGCTGTACTCCCGGGCCTTCATAAAAGTCTAAATACTCTTCTATTTGTGATTTCTTTTTGCCTTCCGCAGGTTCATTTATAGGGAATTTTATTCGTCCGTTACCATTACTCATCACTTTACTCATAAGTGCAGAATATTCGGTGTGGATTTGCGTATCGTCGAACGACAGGAAATTTTCAAATCCCATAACATCCTCGTACCATTTTACCCATTGATTCATTTCTCCCCAACCTACATTACCAACCATATGGTCAATATATTTTAGTCCTACAGGCGCAGGGTTATAATCGGACTTCCATTCCTGATACCCCGGAAGAAAGGTACCCTTATAGTTTTTGCGCTCGATAAACATATGAATCGTTTCACCATAGGTATGAATTCCGGCTTTTATGACTTCTCCATATTCATCTTTCTCAACCGTAGGTTCTAAATATGATTTTGCGCCGCGGCTCGTGGTTTCTTTATAAGCATTTGTAGCATCGTCCACCCAAAGTGCCACCACTTTTACACCATCGCCGTGCTTAACAATATGATCATTAATTGGTGAACTGCTATGCAATGGCGTTGTTAAGACAAGCCTTATTTTATCTTGTACCAATACGTAGCTGGCTCGATCTTTAACCCCTGTTTCCAGACCCGAATAGGCCAGTGACTGAAACCCAAATGCCGTTTTATAAAAATGCGCAGCCTGTTTGGCGTTACCCACATAGAATTCTACATAGTCTGTTCCTAAAAGCGGAAGAAAATCCTGCGCCCCTTCAAATATTTTTTCTAAACCGTAGTTTACTGATTTTATATCTTTACTCATTGTATTGTGTATTTTTGTCGTTCCCATGAAAGCGGGAATCTTATTCTTTTTTAATCTTAATTGCTTATTAGTAAATCCCTTCAAAGCTTACCTCGAGCGATAATCAAAAGACCGGAATGGCGCCTCTCTACTCTAACCAGGACTTATAATACGCTTCGTCGGCAATTTTCATCGCTTCTTTGGTTACCATTAGTGGCTTAAAGGTATCGACCATAACCGCTAATTCTTCGGTTTCTTTTTTACCGATACTTCTTTCGGCTGCCCCGGGGTGTGGTCCATGCGGAATACCCGCCGGATGCAATGAAATATGACCAACTTCAATATCGTTTCTACTCATAAAATCACCATCAACATAATACAACACCTCATCGGCATCTATATTGCTATGGTTGTATGGTGCCGGAATCGATTGTGGATGATAATCATATAGTCGCGGTACAAACGAACAAATCACAAATGCGGTGGTTTCGAAAGTTTGATGAATTGGTGGTGGTAAATGTATGCGCCCTGTGATAGGCTCAAAATCGTGAATTGATAGTGCATACGGATAATTGAACCCATCGTAGCCCACAACGTCAAAAGGGTGCGAATCGTAAACCATATCAAAAATTTCATCTTTCTTCTTTACCTTGATGATAAATTCTCCTTTTTCGTTATTTGTTTCTAATTCATAAGGACGACGAATATCGCGTTCGCAAAATGGTGAATGTTCTAATAACTGACCAAACCAATTACGATACTGTTTAGGTGTATAAATTGGCGCGTGAGATTCTACAATAAACAAGCGGTTATCTTCGGTATCAAAATTTATTTTATAAATAATCCCGCGCGGAATAATTAAATAATCACCATATTTAAAATCTAAATTCCCATAGATTGTTCTAAGTTTTCCGGTTCCTTTATGAATAAAAATCATTTCATCCGAATCTGTATTTTTATAAAAATAATCGGTTGTCGATTTTCTTGGTGCTGCCAATGCAATATGACAATCGGAGTTTGTTAGTACAATTTTTCTACTCTCTAAATAGTCATCTTCTGGTGGAACTTGAAATCCGCGTAAGCGATAAGACTGAATATTATTTTCTTTTGAAATTTTTGGCGCAACACTATATTGGTTTCTTATTTCCCTGACTTGCGTTGGGCGCTGTTCGTGATATGAATTGGTTGACATCCCATCAAACCCAACGGTACCAAAAAGTTGCTCGTAATACAAACTACCATCTGGTTTTCTGAATTGAATATGACGCTTATGCGGAATGTTTCCTAATTTGTGGTAAAAAGGCATATTTTAAATATTAAATGTTGAATATAAAAGGTAAAAAGTTATAAAACTTTAATTTTCAGTTGTATATAAATATACAACAAAAATGCCCGTTCATTCAGGATTTCTCTTGATGAGATAGTGTAGAAATAATAATAAATCTTGCCAGAAAGGGTTCATATTGATACAAATATCGCGAAAAATAACGACATTATGAAAAGAATAACGTTCTGCTTATTATTACGTTTATAGTTGTGCTTACTTAATATCCTTCCTCCGGATGGTTATCGGGATTGCAGAAATGACAGACAAGTGATCTAGAACCAGAATCCGATATTAAAAAACCAGAGTCCTTTTTCTGTTTCCGGAGACCATGAATACTTAGCTTCTATTGGACCAATAAATGTTTCTATAGAATACCCAAGTGCATATCCCGTATAATCCGGTGCAGAAAACCATTCTTCGGTGTCAAAAATATTGTCTTCAACATTAGCAACATTTACGGCCATATTTATGTGGTTCTTTTTAAATATTTCGTAATCTAAAGTTAAGGTCGATTTAACAAAACTGTTTCCTGTAAGGGATAAAAAATCATATCCAAAAAACGGTGTGTAATTATTAATTAAATGCCCGCCATAACCCCCTAACGCAAAACTTAAATAGGGATTGGTCCCTTCTCCAATGCGAAACCCTCCCTGAGCCGTTAAATTGGCTGTTAGATTTGCACCGAAACTTTGGGAGTACCCTATCGTAGCCTTAGCAATTGAAAATCCGGAAAAATTATCGTTAAAATCGGAAGAGTGAAAATAAGTATGAAAATCGCCGTCAAACAAAAAACCCTTTGTTGGAAAATGTTTATCGTTGTAAGTATCGAACTTAAGCTTTCCGAATAGACTTAGGTAATCGCTTTTTTCAAAAACGGTTTCCTCATCGTTATTATTCGCTAAAATGGTTTCTGTAGAAAACTTCAACCGTTTATGCTCAAGGCCTAATGTTAGAGCCAGATCTTTACTAAACAAGGTTTGTAAGTAAAATTGGTTCGTAAAATCATTTACCTTCATAGCGAGCTTATTTACATTTATCAAAGCCTGTTGATCTGAAGTTAAGATCGATTCGGCCGCAACACTTTGGTTAAACTCATCATATCTGGAGCGAATTCCAACACTCCAATAAAAACCATTATCAATATAATATTCGAAATTATACCTCACATTATCTCCCAAAACAAAATCGAACGAGGCCACATCGTTTCTTCCAAAAGCCCGCTTTTTTGTTAGATTTATTAACACTGAGCTTTTGTAAAGATCATCGTAATGAATTCCTAATTTTAAGAATGTTGTTTTAGGGCTTTCTCTTAAAACAGCATTCATATTATAGCCTTCATCGTATTGTGAAGGTTTTAGATCATATAAAAAATTGTCAAAATTATTGGTAGCCACCAGATTATTAACGCCCTTGCTAAAATCGCTATAACTTACTTTTTGTGAAGCCTTAAATTTTAGCTTTCCTAAAATATAGGCTCTTGTATAATTTTTATTCCCTTTTATGGTTATCTCATTAATCTTAATACTATCAACAGGAACAATTTTTGAATACTCCTTTGTTTTTGAAGCTTGATTCTGGTTGACAGCAATATGCTGTAAAGCCTTCACTTGTTTTAATGCGCCTTCTACACCTAAAGATACCAGTTGTTCTGCGCCTCCAAAAGAGACCACATTAAAATCCTCAATATTTGGTTTTATATAAACATCGGTCTTTTGAGACTTGACCTGCATATCTTTAATGGTTCTGAAATTATTAATTTGAAGTAAGATCTCAGGAGCAGATGTCAGGTCCTTTCTTGTAGCTAAATCATCCTGAACATCAACCCCGATAATAATATCAACACCCTTTGCTCTTAGTTCATCGATCGGGTAATTATTAACTACACCACCATCAATTAAAATTTGATCGTTAATCATGACGGGCTGAAACAAGGATGGAAATGCGCCGCTTGCCATGACGGACTGCGCCAAACTCCCTTTATCTAAAATCACCGGCTTTCCGGTTTCAACATCAGTAGCAATGCAAAAAAACGGGATAGGTAATTTGCTGAAATCATCAATATCGTTGACATGCAAGGTTAGCTTTGAAAGCATCCCATAAGTGTTCTGTCCTCTCGAAAGTGCCGATGGCAACTTTACTTTGTAATCCACAATAGGAAGTACTATGGCGTATTTTTCAGAGTTTTCACGTTCGTAAAACGTTTTGGCTTCCCGCGGTAAGTTATCACTAATAATGTTATCAAAATCCACATCTTTAAAAATCGAGTCTAGCTGTTTCCCCGAGTAACCGGAAGCATACAAGGAACCTATAATGGCTCCCATACTGGTTCCGCCAATATAATCTATGCGTATCCCTAAACTATCAATAACTTTAAGCGCACCAATATGTGCCAGCCCTTTGGCACCGCCACCGCTTAAAACTAGGCCTACCTTAGTGTCCTGGGGTATTACCTCTTTATTTTGCGCTTTCGCGGAAAATAAAACGATTAGAAATAGAGTTGATATGATAATTTGTTTTTTCAAATTATTAAATTTAATCGAATCCTTCGGTCGAGAAATACCATCTCTCATTTAGTTGAACAATATTATAAGATGCCTGAGCTATTTTTTCACTTCCAAAATTCCTCGGAATCTTTGCAAAATCATAAATAATTCTCTTTTCAGCGTCAAGGATTGAACCGGCTTTCTGGACTAAAATTATCAAGCTATCGTTTTCTTCTACAAAACCCAAATATTCCCTATTGCGATTATCATTTCTAACGATAATATCTACATCTAAGGATGTTATCTCAGGAATATCATCAGAATCAAACCATGAAATATCAATATGCTCCCTTTGTACTTCATTAACAATGTTATTTAGTTCTGGCATATAGTTCAAAACTCTGTCTTCGTGAAACGGATCACAACTGATTAATGTTAATCCAATTAATATGACGAGCATCTTTTGCTGATTCATACAAAACAATTTATAATTACTGCTTCTCATGATAATAACTATAAACTTTCTCTGCCCGGGAAACCCCAACAACAGCTTCCAGCTCATCCAACTTAGCATTAGCAACGCGTTTAGCAGATTTAAAGTGTTTTAATAGTTCTACCACCGTTTTTTCACCAATCCCGGGAATGGTTTCCAACTCTGTATTTAACGCCGTTTTGCTACGTTTATTTCTATGATGTTCGATCCCAAAACGATGAGCTTCATTACGTAGTTGCTGAATAATTTTTAAGGTTTCACTTTTTTTATCTAAATATAGTGGAATTGGATCATTTGGATAGAATAATTCCTCTAAACGTTTTGCAATACCTATAATAGCTATTTTTCCTCGTAAATCAAGCGCATCTAAACTTTTTAAAGCAGACGACAACTGGCCCTTCCCTCCATCTATGATGATTAAATGTGGTAAAGGTTGCGCCTCATCCAGTAATCTTTTATAACGACGGTACACCACTTCTTCCATAGAAGCGAAATCGTCGGGACCTTCAACCGTTTTTATATTAAAGTGGCGATAGTCTCTTTTGCTGGGTTTCCCATTTTTAAAAACGACACAGGCGGCTACCGGATGAGTACCCTGGATATTAGAATTATCGAAGCATTCAATATGTCGTGGTTCTTCAGAAAGTCTCAAATCAGACTTCATTTGGGCCATAATACGGTTGGCATGCCGATCGGGGTCTACTATTTTCACTTGCTTCAGCTGCTCTAAACGGTAATATTTGGCATTCCGTATAGACAAATCCAAAATGTGTTTCTTGTCTCCTAGTTTGGGAACAGTAATTTTCAAGTCACTCCCTAAATTAACTTTGAACGGCACATAAATTTCTTTAGAATTGGAATTAAAACGCTGTCGAATTTCAGTAATAGCCAGTTCCAACAAATCCTTATCGGTTTCTTCTAACTTTTTCTTTATTTCCAAGGTATGTGAACGAATAATGGAGCCGTAGGATAATTGTAAAAAATTAGTATAGGCATAGCTTTCGTCACTTACAATACTAAAGACATCCACATTACTGATTTTAGGGTTTACAATCGTGGATCTTGCCTGATAATTTTCAAGAATCTCAATTTTCTCTTTAATTCTTTGTGCCTCCTCAAACTTCATGTTATTTGCAAAGTCCCTCATTTGACTCCTAAATTGCGTCAATGAGTCTTTAAAATTTCCTTTTAGTATTTGGCGTACCGCTTTAATATTTTCTTCGTATGCTTCGCTAGTTTCTTTACCCTCACAAGGGCCTTTGCAATTTCCCAAATGATACTCTAAACAGACTTTATATTTTCCTGCATCAATTTTTTCCTGAGCCAGATCATAATTACAGGTTCTTAACTGATACAATCCTTTTATCAGGTCAATTAACGTGTGAACCGTCTTGACACTGGTATAGGGCCCGAAGTACGAACTTCCGTCTTTTATTAAGCGTCGGGTTTGAAACACTCTGGGAAAACGTTCCTTCTTTATGCAAATCCACGGGTACGATTTGTCATCTTTAAGCAGTACATTATATCGTGGCTTGTATTTTTTGATCAAATTATTTTCCAGTAATAGGGCATCGGTTTCCGTCTTAACCACAATATGTTTGATCTCTGCAATTTTTTTTACCAGCACTCTGGTTTTACCATTGTCGTGTGTTTTTGTGAAATACGAGCTCACCCGTTTCTTTAAGTTTTTTGCTTTACCTACATAGATAATGGTGCCGTTGGTATCAAAGTATTGATATACTCCGGGCTCGTTTGGCAGTGTTTTTAATTGTATTTCGAGGGTAGGTTTGCTCATTCCTTAATCAGTAATTCGTATTATTTTTGCTTATCTGATTACATTTATCACGACTAATTTCATAGTATTTATTGTAATTATACTAGCGCAATCTCAAAGGTATACTAATTCGTGACATAGTAAAAAATTAGATATCCTTTTTTAGTATATTGCATATCAGTAAACAGTGTTCAGTTTGCAATACACCGTAAATTAGATACTAATAACTTTAATCATTTTAAGTGCTTTTATGAACATAGTTATTCTTTCTCGTAACGAAAATCTTTATTCTACAAGCCGACTTATTGAAGAGGGTGAAGATCGCGGACATATTATGGAGGTTATCGATCCGCTTAAATGTGACCTTATTATTGAAAAAGAAAAACCCACCATTTATTATAAAGATCGTTATTTAGATTATGTGGATGCTATTATTCCAAGAATCGGAGCCTCGGTGACTTTTTTTGGTTCTGCCGTGGTGCGCCAATTTGAAATGATGAATGTGTTTACATCGGTGACTTCAGATGCTATTATACGTTCGCGAGACAAACTACGAAGTTTTCAAAGGCTCTCTAAAGCAGGTATCGGTATGCCTAAAACGGTTTTCACTAATTATTCCAGAGATGTTGAAGAGGTTATTTCTCATGTTGGCGGAACACCTGTTATTATTAAACTATTGGAAGGCACGCAGGGTTTAGGTGTGGTTCTTGCTGAAACCAAAAATGCTGCCGAATCGGTTTTAGAAGCTTTTAACGGGTTGCAGGCACGAGCTCTGGTTCAAGAATATATTGCTGAAGCTAAGGGTGCCGACCTAAGAGCCTTGGTTGTCGACGGCCATGTGGTAGGCGCCATGAAAAGACAGGGGAGAGAAGGCGAATTCCGATCCAATTTACATCGCGGAGGTTCGGCCGGCGTTATTAGGCTTAATGAAGCCGAACTCAAAGTCGCCATGAAGGCATCACGAGCGTTAAAGCTCCCTATTTGTGGTGTCGATATGTTACAGTCTTCTAGAGGCCCTTTGCTTTTAGAGGTCAATTCTACACCCGGTTTGGAAGGTATTGAAAAAGCAACCGGAAAAAACATTGCCAAAAGTATTATTACATATATTGAAAGAAATCGACGTTAAAACAACACTGTTTTTAAACCTAATTGAACCTATGAAAAAGACCATGCATGAGTAAGCCTAAAAATGATATTTTAACGATTCTGGGAGTTTCTATTAATCCGGGTGAGAGTAAAGAGGTCAATTTTGATGTGGCTAACCTTCATACTTCTTCACCTGTAAATGTTCCTGTTATTATAGAGCGTTCCAAAAAACCTGGACCCACCGTATTATTTACTGCAGGAATTCATGGTGATGAAGTTAATGGTGTTGAAATTGTTAGGCAAATCATTGCCAAAGGCATCAATAAGCCAAAATGCGGAACCACCATTTGTATGCCGGTAATCAACATTTTTGGTTTTATAAATTTGAAACGGGAATTTCCTGACGGACGGGATTTAAATCGTGTTTTCCCCGGAAGCAGTAACGGTTCATTGGCCAGTAGGGTGGCTTACAAACTTATTCGCGAGATTGTTCCTCATGTCGATTATATTATGGATTTTCACACCGGAGGCTCGGGCCGTTTTAATGCGCCTCAAGTTCGAATTATTCGTGAAGACAAAACCCTTAATAATCTGGCAAATGTTTTTGGAGCACCTTTCGTATTATACTCTAAGAATTTAAACAAATCCTTTAGAAATACCTGTTATAAATTGCAAAAACCGATGCTTCTTTTTGAAGGCGGAAAATCGTTTCATATTGATAGTATCGTTACAAACTCAGGAGTTAATGGCGCTAAACGTGTGCTGAAGCATTTGGATATGCTCAACTCAAAATTCAAAACCACTTCACCAAAAAAAGCCTGTGCTTTTATTACTGAAAGCAAATGGCAACGTGCTAATTTTTCGGGGATGTTTAAAGCTTCAATCAAGATAAGTTCTAAGGTGTTAAAAGGCGACATTATTGGAAACATTACAGATCCTTATGGTAAATTCAATCATTTTGTAAAAGCACAAAATTCCGGATATATTATTAATGTCAACGAGTCTCCTATTGTTTATCAAGGCGATGCATTGTTTCATATTACCAGCAAACTCAAATCTTAAATAATTCATGAACAAATCTGATCTTCGAAAAAAATATAAAACACTTCGCAGCGATTTGACTATTGAAGATGTTGATCAATTAAGCCTCGCCATTGCCAATCGGGTTTTAAGCCTTACCATCTGGGAATATAGTTTTTACCATATCTTTTTATCGATTGAAGAACATAAAGAAATCAACACGGATTATATTCTAAATATCCTTGCCGGAAAAGATAAAAACATTGTGATTTCTAAAAGCGATTTTGAAACCACTACGCTAAAAAACTATCTTTTAACCGATAGCACAGTCATTAAGAAAAACCACTGGAATATTCCCGAACCTGTTGATGGTATCGAAATTCAAGATGAAAAAAATGATGTGGTTTTTGTACCTCTTTTAGCTTTTGATAAACAGGGAAACCGTGTCGGATATGGCAAAGGGTTTTACGATAATTTCTTAGCGAATTGTAAACCCGAAACTGTTAAAATTGGGTTGTCCTTTTTTGAGGCTGAAACTGAAATCACAGATATTTATGAAAGCGATATTAGGTTGGATTATTGTGTGACGCCAGGGCAAGTTTATAGATTTTAATTATGGCAATCTTCGCAAAAAGTGTTTCTTAAATACTCATATTCCAATAACTGAAAAGTAACCCCTCCTTTCTCAATGGAATTAAACAACTTGCAATAACGCGTTTTATTCAAGTTAATCGCATTAAGCATAATGGTTCTGTAATTGGGATCATTAGTTGAATTGATATCAACCAAAGTTAAGTTTAAGTAATAAAACAATAAATTTTCATCAACATCAATACTTTTAGCTTTCCCATCTAAAAGTTTTATGGCCATATTGGTGTTGGCATAATAGGTAAAAAATTGAGCTAAACTTAAATAGTCGTAATTAGATAATGGGAATTTTTTATAATTCGCATTCACATAGTTCACCGATTTATCTTTATTAGCATAATCTCTTTTCCGCATTAAATTTTCGGCTTTAATAATATGAAAATTAACCATCATTCTTGAGATGAGCGTTTTATCAATGCCATAGTTCTTTAATGCGTTTATTTGACTTTTAAGCTTGGTCTCATCGACCTCCTGCCATTTAAAATGCCATAGTTTTATTTTAATGGCGGTTAAATTATATTTTACTTCAGCATTTTTAGGTACTAATTTTTCAAGCTCGAGTAACTCATTATATACAATAACAGCTTCCCGAACGTCCAACATATACCGGTAAGCCGAATTCTTATTGAAAATTTTTACAAATTTTGACTGTTTAGGAATAGCCATCTTTCTAAGAAACTCCGGAGAGATTTCTTTGGTTTTCATCTTTTCGAATATCGAATTCTGAATAGCGTTTGCTTCACTTAAGTTTTCTTCAGTTATTGCTGTATTGAATTTTAAAAGTAATTCGTTAGACAACATATTTTTATATTTGTCTTTCTTCTCCAATTCTAATTCTAAAACAGCCTTTCTGTGCTTTTGTAAAATAGGTTCCAAAGTTTTTGAAAGCACACCTACCAGTTTAGCTTTCGTTTCTTCTTTACTGAGGTTTGCTAAATTCTCGTGTTTCGTTCCTTGAATATCATTTAAAAACTCGACCCAATTTTCAGAAGACGAGATTTCGGTTTTAATTGTTGAAGTTTGAAACGCCTGCAATGCTTCCGCAATACTATTAGCGCGTTGTTCCTGCAATTCAACGTTCCGTTCTAAGCGTCCTTCAACAGATGAATACGCCTTTATCTTTATGGTTTTAATATTAAAATCTGTAAGCTTCAATGAATCATAGATAGGTCTGATATCGTCTTGCAAATATTCCGATTTGTTCTTTTCAAAAGGAATTATAAATTTTAAGGTCTTATTTCTAAGAACGAATTCTTCACTACCGGAAGGTTTAATTTCCTTAGGATTATAGGTTAAAGAATCTAAATACATACCCATATCCAGTAATTCCCAGGGGTAAGACTCTAAATGATATACCCAATAGTAATTGCATAAATTTTTATTACTTAAAAACAAGATGTTATACTCAAGTTCATCATTAATAAAGGCGTCGGGAATTCTACCAACATGAACGCGATAGGCATTTTCTCCTGTTGGTTTTAGTCCGCTTTTTAATTTTTTCGCATAACTGGGTTTAAGAAGGAGCCCTCTTATTTGGGTGTTATTTATAGTTTCGTATTCACATTTATATCTATCCCTTACAACAATATCTACAGCGATACCATCCCCGGCATTTTTAAACAATAAGTTAAACCACTTTTTATCATTGACGACAAAATACAGATTGTTGCCTTCGCGCTTAATAGAAAATCTAACTTCTTTTGGTTTTTGATTAAAGATTTCAAGACATTGCTGACATACCTGACTTGTATTGCTATCGGGAAAAACAATATCGTAGGTATTTTGAGCTCTCAGGTTATTTAAACCGGATATGGTAAGTATAAGGACAATAAGGAAGCGTTTTGATTTCATTAACCTATTGTTACATTCATGTTTTAATGAAATTAAAGATAAGGTATAAACTTAAACGTAGTTATAACCAGTTAACAAGTGTTTTATTCATTAACTCCCTTTTTAGGAAACGCTCGTTTATTAAAAACAATAAGCATTATAAACCCTGTGCTAATTGCCATATCAGCGATATTAAAAACAGGATTAAAAAAGATAAAATGCTCACCGCCATAAAACGGGATCCAGTCCGGTAAATCACCTTTCCACAAAGGGAAATATAGCATATCAACAACTTTACCATGGAGTAAAGTATCATACCCCCCCGTTTCAGGTAAAAATGTGGCTAACTGTCCATAACTATCGCTAAACAAAACACCGTAAAATACGGAGTCAATAATGTTTCCCATGGCGCCGGCAAAAATTAGAGTAATGGCAAGAATTAAAATCTTAGAAGCCTTCTTCTTAGTCGCGTCGTAAAGCCAATATCCAATTCCAAAAATGGCAACAACCCGAAATAAGGTTAAGCATACTTTGGCCGTTCTATCGTCTATAAACGATATAAAATCACTGATTTTTGTTCCCCAGGCCATACCGTCATTTTCAATAAAAAATATTTGAAACCACTCAAAAACCTTTACACTTTCCTGTAATGTAAAATGTGTTTTTATATACACTTTACTTATTTGATCGATAAGTAAGAGGAGCACAATAAGTAAGATGGACCTTTTTAGTGTCATTAATGTGTTTTACAAAACAATGGATTCCTTCTTTTACTTCAACTTCGCTCAGTATAGACTAAGGAATGATAATTTGATTTAAACAAAAACGTCTCGCTTTTAAGTCGAGACGTTCTCAAATATTCTGCGGCGCAGGTTACTGCATGTTTTTTGCTTCAATACTTAAAGTAGCGTGTGGCACTAATTTTAAACGTTCTTTATTAATCAGTTTTTTAGTGACACGACAAATACCATAGGTCTTATTTTCAATCCTAATCAAGGCATTTTTTAAATCACGAATAAATTTTTCCTGTCTAATGGCCAATTGCGAATTGGATTCTTTACTCATAACGGCACTCCCTTCATCAAAAGCCTTAAACGTCGGTGAGGTATCTTCAGTACCATTGTTATGGTCGTTCATATACGCACTTTTAATAAGCTCAAGGTCATGTTGTGCTTTTTCTATTTTCTCGGTAATTAGCACTTTAAATTCAGCTAAGTCGGCATCAGAGTATCTTACACTTTCTCCCATATTTTAGTTTTTTAATATAAACAATTTGGTATTCACATCATCAAATGCGATGTCTATACCCTGGTCTAATTGATCAATAATTTCAAGTTCGTCGGTTAGGGTTTCTGTTTTTATATAGGCCATATTTGCATCTACAGCATGTATAATATTATCATCCTTTTGAAGTTTCACATCGATTCTGTCCGTCACTTCAAAACCTGAATCTTTACGTAAATTTTGAATCCGATTTACCAATTCTCTGGCAATACCTTCTTTTCGTAAGTCATCAGAAATGGTAACATCTAAAGCCACTGTTAAGGCCCCTTCGTTTGCCACTAACCATCCTTCTATATCCTGTGATGTAATCTCTACATCCTCAAGCCCTAAAGTAATATTTTTTCCATTAATGTCAAGCTCTAAAACACCATTTTGTTCGATTTTTTTTATTTCTTCGGAATCGAATTGCCTTATCGCATTGGCAATCAGCTTCATATCCTTTCCAAATCGCGGCCCCAGTGCCTTAAAATTCGGCTTTATCTGCTTTACTAAAATGTCTGAAGCATCCTCCAAAAGTTCGATATCTTTCACATTAACTTCATGTTTTATCAACTCTGAAACAGCTAAAATTTCTTCTTTTTGCTGCTGATTATCAACAGGGATCATTATTTTTTGAAGTGGCTGACGCACTTTTATCTTTTCTTTAGCTCTTAACGACAATACCAAGGATGATATTGTTTGTGCCGCTTCCATTTTTCGTTCTAAGCTCTGATCTACAAAAGCAGCATCAAAAACTGGAAAATCTGCTAAATGTACGCTTTCGAACGTTTCTTTTTTCGACACCGAATTTAAATCTAGATATAGCCTATCCATAAAGAACGGTGCAATAGGCGCACCGAGTTTGGCTATGGTTTCCATACAGGTATAAAGTGTTTGGTAAGCCGATATTTTATCCTGTTGGTAATCGCCTTTCCAGAAGCGTCTTCTACTCAAACGAACAAACCAGTTACTCAAATAGTCTTGTGTGAAATCTGAAATTTCTCTGGCAGCCTTGGTAGGCTCGTAGTCCGCATAATAAGCGTCTACCTTTTTAATAAGTGTATGTAATTCACTTAAAATCCATCGGTCAATCTCCGGGCGTTCCTTTAAAGGCATATTGGCTTCAGCATAGGTAAAGCCATCCAAATTGGTATAGAGTTGAAAAAATGAATAGGTATTATAAAGTGTTCCGAAGAATTTACGCTTTACTTCTTCTACACCTTCTAAATCGAATTTCAAATTATCCCAAGGGTTCGCATTAGAAATCATATACCAGCGCGTAGCATCGGCCCCATAATTTCCTAAGGTTTCAAATGGGTCTACCGCGTTCCCTAAGCGCTTGGACATTTTTTGTCCGTTTTTATCCAAAACCAAACCATTGGATACTACATTTTTATACGCTATAGTATCAAATACCATGGTTGCAATGGCATGGAGCGTATAAAACCATCCACGGGTTTGATCGACACCTTCTGCAATAAAATTGGCAGGAAATGTGGTTCCTTTATCTATTAAATCTGCATTTTCAAAAGGGTAATGCCACTGCGCATAAGGCATTGAACCGGAATCGAACCATACATCGATTAAATCGTTTTCGCGTTTCATAGGTTGTCCGAATGGTGAAACCAGTATAATCTCATCGACAATGTTTTTATGCAAATCTAGTTTAGCATAATTTTCATCAGCATTGTTTCCAACTTCAAAGTCTTCGAAAATAGCCGATGGCATCACCCCGGCTTCAACCGCTTTTGCCATCTCATTTTTCAACTCCTCGACCGACCCAATACATATTTCCTCTTTACCATCTTCAGACCTCCAAATTGGTAGTGGAATTCCCCAATAACGTGAACGTGATAAATTCCAATCATTGGCATTTGCCAACCAATTTCCAAAACGCCCTTCTCCGGTAGATTTTGGTTTCCAGTTGATGCTCGAATTTAGCTCATGCATACGATCTTTTACATCAGTAACTTTAATAAACCAAGAATCTAAGGGGTAGTATAAAATGGGTTTATCGGTTCTCCAGCAATTTGGATAACTGTGCTTATATTTTTCAACCTTAAAGGCTTTATTCTCTTCTTTTAATTTGATGGCTAACTCAACATCCACAGAACGTTCGGGAGCCTCTCCATCATTATAGTATTCATTCTTTACATACTTCCCTGCGTACTCGCCCATTTCCGGACGAAAACGCCCTTGTAAATCTACCAGAGGTACTAAATTATCATTTTCGTCTTTTACCAACATTGGTGGTACTTCCGGGGTTGCTTGTTTTGCGACCAAAGCATCATCTGCTCCAAAGGTTGGTGCGGTATGGACGATTCCTGTACCATCTTCAGTCGTTACAAAATCTCCCGAAATCACTCTAAAAGCATTCTCCGGATTATCATTGGGGAGTGCATATGGTAATAATTGTTCATATTTTATCCCAACCAGATCTTTCCCTTTAAATTCGCCGATAATACGGTATGGTATTTTCTTATCACCAGCCTTATAATTTAATACTTCTTGCTTTTCTTGAACCTGATTAAACTTTCCCGAAAACTGTTTGGCAACCAGGGGCTTTGCCAAAACAACATGAATAGGCTCAAAAGTATATTGATTGTAGGTTTCAACTAATACATAGTCAATTTTAGGTCCAACGGTTAATGCTGTATTACTCGGTAAAGTCCACGGTGTGGTGGTCCATGCTAAAAAATACACCTCCTTTAATCCTGCTTCCAGAAGGACATCAAAATCCTTGGGTAACGTTTCGTTAATGACTTTAAACTGAGCAACAACTGTCGTATCTGTAACATCCTGGTAAGTTCCCGGTTGATTTAATTCATGAGAACTTAAACCTGTTCCAGCCTTTGGGGAATAGGGCTGAATGGTATAGCCTTTATAGAGTAAATTTTTATCATAAATCTGTTTTAACAACCACCAGACAGATTCCATGTATTTAGGCTCATAAGTAATATAGGGGTCATCCATGTCTACCCAATATCCCATTTTTTGAGTCAGATCATTCCAAACATCGGTATAACGCATTACAGCTTTTCGGCAAGCCGCATTATAAGCTTCAACGGAAATTGTTTTACCAATATCTTCCTTGGTAATCCCCAATTCTTTTTCAACACCCAACTCAATAGGTAATCCATGGGTATCCCAGCCAGCTTTACGCTTTACCTGGTATCCTTTCATAGTTTTATAACGCGGAAAAATATCTTTGATCGCACGTGCTAAAACATGATGTACGCCCGGAAGTCCATTTGCTGATGGCGGACCCTCATAAAACACATAAGGCTCACTACCTTCTCTGGTTGATACACTTTTTTCAAAGATGTTATTTTCTTGCCAATATTGTAGCATTTTGTTTGCTACATTCGGTAAGTCAAGTCCTTTATATTCAGGAAATTTAGCGCTCATTTACTCTTAAATCTTATAAGTTCGCGAATTTAAGGAATTTTGAGAAAATAAAGGGTGTTGCGTACATAATTTCTAATGACTAAATTATAGACTAAATGGAGAAAATAATCTTGTCATCCAGTCTTTTAAGAAAACAGGTTTTTACTGGAGCAGAAAACATAACTGATTCTGGTAAAAATGACATGCATTTTTACCAGAATCAAATTAGTGATTTTTAAAGGGTTTTGGATAATCCAAACTAATTCTAATTATGAATAAACTTTTTGGTGATTACCTGATTATCTTCAGTTCTTATACAGGCAATATAAGTTCCTGTAGCCATGTTGGGTAATTTCAACCCGTTATCCAATGTCGATTGTGACACATTGGCAAGCTCTAAAATCGTTTGACCACTCATACTGATAACCGCTAATCGCGTTACGGGTACTCGAATCTTTCTACCAAACAACATCTTAGTACTATTTTGATAATAAATATAGTTTTCTTCTACCTTGGCCTCTTCTATACCCAAACTTTTTTGCTCTGACTGGAATACTATTTCGAATCGCGAGTTGAACTTCCCTTGTGCTGAGTCAAAATTATACGGCAACCCCGCTTTTAAATCAAAATAGGTCCCCGTGAGATTATCTTTTAAATAGATCTCCTGATCCTCTTCTATACCTTCTTGCTCGGTCAGTTTTATCTCAAAGGTATTATCGCCGGAAGACTTAAAGTTTAACGATACCACCTTATCATCGCTAATCGCGCTATAGGCTTGCATATTCATATTCTTACCTTCTAAATTCAGGTTTAAGTCATTATTATTAGACTCTGTGCATTCGGCATCGTAACCATAATCAAATCCATCGGTGGTCATTTCACTAAACCCTAAAAGCAACTCTCTTTTTGTTGCTGGTCCCGATATAGCATTTATTTCTAAACGGAGTTTTTTAAAGGCACTGGCCTCGCTTGCTACGCTGCTTTTTGCTGAGGTATTTTTATCTTTCTTCTTTCCGCCTTCAGATCTGAAAAATGACGAGCCGTTATTATAGGTGCCATCTGCATCCGCTTCTTTGATAAACACACGCTGATCATTATTAAACTCGACTTGACCATCGGCAACAATCTCGGTGATAAAACCTTGTCCGACAGGAAGATATCTTGTTGGTATTTTCGTGCCATCTTGCGAATCAGTAGTGGCGCCTTCTAATCCAACAAACTGATAGGCTCTGGTTGAACCTAGCTTATTAACCTGAGCATAACCGCCTTCATATTCCCTAAGAATATGTGAATCTCCACTCCATTGCTGCCATAATTGCAAAGTACCATCTATAACACCTGCGTTATCGTCTATGAATTTATGAATATCCAGAGCTGATGCGTAAGGATTCCCCAGAAGGTATAGTGTTTTTGAAACCGCTTGGACTGAGCCTGCGCCTCCTCTATCGGTTACATTTATTAATACCGTGCCGTTGTTTGGCTTCCCTTCAAAGGTATATTGTTGTTCTAAACCTGCATTTCCTATTCCTTTTTGAGTATAACCCACACCAGGCTGTATTGGTGTGGTTGGTGCCAGTGCGGCCCAATCCCAATAGGTGATCCCATTTATAAAAGTGTATAGCCATGCCGTACTGATCTTTCCCGCCTCATCATAAGAGGAGGTAAAGGATAAATTAATGCCCATTTCATCCTTTAACATGTTTAAAGCGTAGGTCGTGTTATTACTATTGTTTGTTGCCGCATTATTATCTGTTAAAACCGTGGCGCCTGTAGCTCCTATTGGAGAAGCCCAGTAATTATAACGGTATACATTTGCATTTCCTTCCTGACGTCGTAAAATTTTACCGCTCGCTGATGTCACTAAATCACTATGAACCGTTTGAATCAATTGCGAATCGTTCTCTAAATCGATCGTCCCGTTTAATTCTAAATACCACGAATTCTCAACCAAATTATCTCCTTGCATTGTCAATGTACTTCCATCATCTACTACAAGTCCAAGCGTTTTTATAGTATGGCTCGCCGTAACATCACTGGATATTTTTACGATACACCAATCCTTATTATTAGCCGTATTCTCTATGTCCCAAACATCGCCATGTGACCAGGTCGACTCGCTCGTCCATGAACCAGATGATGACGTTTCAAAAGGCATGGGTGCCGTTTGCTCTTGAATGGTCGTAATGTAATTTATATATAATTTTTCATTGTAACTCGAATAATCGCTTGTGGTACCCATTTTTATATTCGTCATGGGATAATAGGCTATTAAGTTAGCCCATGGTATTGCAGCACTAGTTGTTGTGTCTTTAATATCTTTTGCGGCAATGGCCCCTCTAACATTTCCGGAATTGTTTTCAATCTCCTGGAATACCATTTTGTTTAATTGCTCATCTGTTAGGACCACATTGAATACTCTAACTTCATCAATATCACCTTTAAAGTATTGCTTATTACTCACATCGGTTGATAGACGACCAACCTCAAAGTTTCCATTGGAATCCTCGGTATTTTCGATGGCTGCCCCTGTACTACCAACGCTCGCTGAGCTCGACAAAGCACCATCAACATAAATTGTAATTGTTCCGGTGACACTATTATACGATCCGGCAATATGATGCCATTCGTCAAAATTAATGGCAGCGCAGTTAACAGAAGCTTCAGAATTACCCACAGTTTTAACGGTAAATTTAGGTATGTTGCCATTATCCAACCATAGTTTGCAACCGGTATCTTCACCTGCTATTACCATGTCTGTAGAATTCCCGGAATCAGTTTTAACCCAAGCCATGATTGTTACATTGCTTAACCCATCTATAAAAGACGCTCTAGACAAATAATCGTCTATGCCGTCAAAATCTATAGATGCATAAACCGGTGGATTGATATCAAATAAATCACGATAATCTAAATCGCCTCCTAAAGTGGCATCGCTATCCACGTCTCCAAATGAGGCCGTTAAATCGGCAACATCACCTGTTGTTACTTCATCATTAATATCCAAATGCCCGGTAATGGAATCTAAGTTATCATGTAATCCATCATTATCTACATCTACACCACTTAGTGTATCTGCCTGTCCGTTTTCTTCAATATCCGGTGTACCATCGTTATCGGTATCACTATCTAAATAATCTTTTAGTCCGTCACCGTCAGTATCTTCCAATTGATTTAAATCGGTTCCACCCATGGCAGATTCGTAGACATCATCCAAACCATTATTATTAACGTCTGTAATACTGCTACTTACATTACTCGGTGGAATATATCCTATAGTGGGCTGTGCTTCAACGTTATCCGGAATACCATCATTATCACTATCGATATCTACGGTATCTAAAATACTATCGTTATCGCGATCGCACTTAGAACTTACTCCAAAATTTGTTAATCTAAGACCGGTGTCTGAACGTGTTCCCGTGGATCCATAGAGTAAATCGACATGAGAAAACTGATCGAATTCCATATATAAGTAAAAATCCGGATCATCACCTTGGGTCCCTCCATCGTCGGGTTCATACACCCAATCTGTATTTGGAGCTACTAATGTTGGATCTAATCGATATAAAGTATAACCTGCCGGATCGGGTCCATTAACAAACCCTGCTTGTTCTAAATTCGTTGTAGCACTTAAAGAAGGTGTAACGGTAGAAGTTACTGTAGATGGGTTGAAACCAGCTATTTCAGTAAAATCTCTGTAATATCTTGTGTCAATATCTCTTAGCTCTAAAATAATGTCATACAATGTGGCCGGCACGCCAATAGGGTTTCCAGGTGTTGCACTTCCGGCTTCAACCAGGTCGAACGAATAGGTTACATAATCATCTGCACTGGCATCGAAAGTACTAACGCGTAATTCATTATTACAATCTACAGTATAAGAACCATTAATTGATATAATGGTTAACACAATATCATAATATTGATTTTGATATAAAAGAGCGTTAGAATATACTACTTTTTCTCCGGCCTTTACATCATCCAAATCAGTGGCCGTAAGCAATGATGCATTATCAAATTGAATAGCAGCAGAACACTCGTAGGTATCGATAATGCCATCGTTATCATCATCTATATCACAAAAATCGCTTATCCCATCATTATCAGAATCCTGGTAGCCCGAAGCAACAGGGTCGCATAAATCTGGAGTAGTTAATGTTGCAAAATACGTTTCTGAAATACACAAATTGTCGTCGTGAGTCACTAAAACATAATAATTATTACCATTTAACCCGGCTACATCACTAATATTCAAAGTATCACTGTTAACATCAGAATATACCCCGGAATTGGTTAAGGCAGTACCTCCCAATGAAGGATTTCCTAGATACCATTGATAATTAATACCACTATTTGAATTTGATGAACTTCCCGGCGCATAATTTGGAGTACCTCCAGAAAAAGTTGTTGTGTTTCTTGCGGAAGCAGCAATCGAAAACGATGTTGGATTTCCCGGGTCTTCAGATTGATTAGATGGCACTGAAGATATTGTAACTTGTGTGGCAACTATCTCATCGCCGTTGGCTCCATTATAGCCTCCTGTCCCTCCGGTTACTTGCCCGTTTGAGTCAAAACCCGTACCATCTAATATGCCATCATTGTTCGCGTCTGTTCCTCCTGATTCTATAGCATCGTTACAGCCATCATTATCACTGTCTAAATCTAAGTGATCCGAAATTCCATCACCATCCGTATCTGGAGAAAGTAAAGTTGTAAAGCCTGTTTGCCCTCCCACTAATCCGGTGTTTGTTTCTCCATTAATTTGAATCTCATTAAGTCTAATATCCTTACCTGTTCCATCGGGTAGAGAGGCTATCACAAAGTGTGTTAAAGGTGATGTAACGGTCACTGTATGAAGCTGAACGCCTCCCGGTTGAAAAAGCTCTATTTGACTGTATGAAGTATTTTGTAAGGTTCCTCCACCTGTAGGGTCTCCATCATAGAATTGAAGGATTGTCCCCATGGGGCTAAAGTCAACTCCAGCAGTATCAACTTTACCATCACCATCCCTGTCAAAATCACTGCCATCCAAACCAACCGGACCAACGTCGTTGAACGCTCCCTGGAACAAATCATTCGGGTCTAAACCCAAAGATGTTAATTCATTAACAAGATCGCTTGCAATATTATCAGCATCTTGACCGGCAACATCATCGTTCTCCATAGAAAGTGTAAAGTAGGTTCCAATAGGTAAAACATCGGTACCGGTAGTCCCCATGACCAATGCATTATCTAAAATAGAACCGTTTAAATCTCCCGGGGTAACCGCAAAACTGTGGATACGCAGGTCTTGATTTCCAGTATAGGCATTTGAGCCATTGAATAGTAATGGCACCTCCGTATTGCTCATATGATCAGGTTCTTGAATTATGTCGAGAGGAATAAATATAGTAGCCAATCCTTCCTCGGTATCAAGGATACCATCGTTATCATCATCTAAATCTACGGAATCGGCAATACCATCTCCATCATAATCTTGAGCGAAGGTGGCATTTGTGAAAAACAATCCACAAAACAGCAGTGCCTTGAAAAGTACAATCTTTTTCATTGGTTAGGTTTTAATAGCTTTAGGGTCTATCTTACTTAATACTAAAAAAGGTACTTTTTAATACAATGGATTGATTGTAAAATACTTGAGGGAAAACTAATTGTAGAACCAAATACATGATTTCTAACATATTAGTTATAGGCAATATTAAGAATAAATATATTTTCAACCTAATGAAATTACATATTTTTTTCGATAAAGTGTTCGAAATATTCGTTTAAGTGTTGATTTTTATATAATAAACAACAAAATAAACAAATAAGGTGTTAATTATCAACTACTTACATTAAAAACAATTTATTGACCGTGTAATCCCACAATTCATGACTAAGACCTTAATCTCTTCAACAATAACATATCTGTATTTTATTTTTAGAAAAAAATGATTTTTTGACGTGAAGCATTCACCAAACTATGAAGATTAAACCACAAACCGAACCACATCCTCGATCTTAGAAATCAATTGAATTTTAATGACCGTATTTTTAAGGGAAATCTTATTGTATTTAGACACAAAAATAGTGGAAAACCCCAATTTTTCAGCCTCTAAAATACGCTGTTCTACGCGTTGTACCGGCCGAATTTCACCGGAAAGCCCTACCTCAGCAGCAAAACAAAAGTCTTTTTGCAGTGCCACATCTTCGTTTGATGATAGAATGGATGCCACAACCGCCAAATCTATTGCAGGATCGTCTACATTAATCCCGCCGGTAATATTCAAAAAAACATCTTTAGCTCCCAAGCGAAACCCTGCTCGTTTTTCTAAAACAGCCAGTAACATATTTAACCGTTTGGCGTTGAACCCGGTTGCACTTCGCTGTGGCGTTCCATAAACGGCTGTACTCACCAAGGCCTGTACTTCAATCATCAATGGACGCATCCCTTCTAAAGTTGCTGCAATCGCATTACCGCTTAAGTCTTGATCCTTCTTAGAAATTAAAATTTCTGATGGGTTCGAAACCTCCCGAAGTCCGGAACCTTGCATTTCGTAAATACCCAATTCATTGGTCGAACCAAATCTGTTTTTATGCGCTCGTAAAATTCTAAATATATGATTGCGATCACCTTCAAATTGCAGAACAGTATCAACCATATGCTCTAAAATCTTAGGCCCTGCAATATGTCCATCCTTGGTAATATGACCAATTAACAACACCGGTGTTGCTGTCTCTTTGGCAAACTTTATAAGCTCTGTAGCACACTCCTTTATTTGTGAAATGCTTCCGGAAGACGACTCTATATAATCGCTATGTAAAGTCTGTATAGAGTCAATGACAACAATATCCGGCTCAAGCTCGGAGATTTGTTTAAATATATTTTGAGTTTTTGTTTCCGTTAAAATATAGCAGTTATTATTTTCGGGATTTATACGTTCGGCACGCATTTTTATTTGTTTCTGACTTTCTTCACCAGAGACATACAAGATTTTATATGGTAATTTTAAGGCTATTTGAAGTAATAAAGTGCTCTTTCCTATTCCGGGCTCACCCCCTAATAACGTTAATGATCCCGGAACAATACCGCCTCCCAAAACACGATTAAATTCGGTATCAAAAGTATTCAATCGTGGTTCTTTTGAAACATCAATATCCTTAATTCTCAAAGGCACAGATGCTCTTTTTACGGTTGAAGTTGGTGATTTCCAATCACTCTTTCCCGGTTTTTGAATAAGCTCTTCAACAATGGTGTTCCAAGCTTTACAAGAGGTGCACTGCCCCTGCCATTTAGCATACTGATTGCCACAACTCTGACAAAAAAACGTCGTTTTAACTTTTGCCATTTAGTCTTCTTGGAATTTGAAATTATGGAGTTGTAAATTCATTTTAATATCCGAAATCAGATTTTATTAAATCTGCCTTTTCTAACATTAAATCCTTTGTAATACCCGCAATTTCATCCAAAGTATAGGCAGATTGATAGGTGCGCATTGCTTTTTTAGGCTCACCGGTTTCTTCATAAAATCGGGCTAAATAATAATTTCCCAAAAGCGTCTTTGGATATTCTTTACGCGCTATTTTTCCTAAGTCTTCGAAATATTCAAAGTTTTCGGTTTTTTCAATCGCTGCAGAGATCGCTTTAAAATCGTTAATAAGAATCTTCTTTTCGATACCAAACAACTCAAAAATGGTTTGATATTTTTCCTGAAGATAGTCTACCGGCGATGTTTCTAATTCTAATATACTTTCTTTATATTCCTTTTTACTAATTGGTTGAAACACATAAAAGATGCTTTCAATAGCATTGGGAATGGCATGTGTTGGCACCGAATAATGAGACGGGCCATTAAAGCTATCATACTTATAGAGTAAACTTTTATTTTCTAATGCAGAAACATCTGTATTTAAGGTTTCTGTCATTTTTTTTATGGATTTTGAATCGTTGTTCGTATTAGCCAAATAATAAAATGTTTTGGATTGAATTTTATTCATTCGTTCCGGAATATAGTCCAGCATATTAGGTGCCAATTCCGGACTAATCACAATATAACCCCGGAATAAAGGTTTTGGTTTTAAGAGAAAGTAATTAATGAAATTTGCTGTTTCTCCATGTCCTATGGCGACTCTAAAATTGACGGTTCGGTAGGTGCGCTCTATGTACGGAATAAGTTCCATACCAATAAATTCAAAAAAAGCAGCTCCTGTTTCTATGGGCAATGAATTTTGCTCAGAATACATACAATCATCAAATCGATTATCAAATTGGTTAATACCAACTACAATAGCTTCCGGCATATCTTCCCAATAGGAGTAATAATCAACATTTCCGGCTACAGCTTCAAACAAATAATCACCATCCAATACAATAAATATGGGATAGCTTTTCTCTGTATTATCTGCATAACCTCTTGGAAGCTGAATTTTAAGTTCCCGTGATGCTCCAAGTTTTTCAGATTGAATAGTTTCGTATACAACTTGAGCATCTATAAAGTTGAAAGTTACGATAAAGATTAATAAGGATAATATTGGTTTTAGCATTTTAACTTGATTGAGATTTAATACCAGCAAGGTATGAAATAAAGCGAAACTATAAAACCTATTATTTTGAGTTTTTTCTATTATATATGGGCAAATAAACAAGAGACAAGCCGCCACAAATTATAATCATAAGGGTTTGAGATGCCCACATAATCCACCCAAAGGCGATGCTTGGCTCTTCACCTATTCCAAAAATTGAAAACGCTAAAGACACTGCAATGGGGTATGCACCAATACCACCACTGGTTGTTGCAATACTAAAGCTTGCAAAAATAAACCCTATTAAAATGGCGCCTCCAGAAACGCCATGCAAATCGGAAATTGCGAGAGATGTTATATAAAACATAAGCAAATACATTCCCCAAATAAATAGCGTATGAAAAATAAAAGGCCACTTCTTTTTCATTTTAAAAATACTTAATGCGCCTTCTATTAAACCATTAATAAAAGCCTTTATTTTTAGAGCTAGTTTAGAATTACTTTTCTTTATAAAATTGGAAAGTAACAGCACTAATAAAATGACAGCTGCTGATCCAATTGCAATTTTTGTCGGATTAAATTTATTAATTAAAAATTCGTAAATAATATCGAACTGCAGAAATAAGGTAACTATTATAATTCCTAGCATAACCAGTAAATCTGCGATACGCTCTGCTACGATGGTTCCAAATCCTTTTTCAAAAGGCACATTCTCATAATTCGCAAGTATTGTAGCCCTGGCAACCTCTCCTGATCTTGGTATAGTATAGTTGATTAAATAGGTCGCAAAAACGGCCATCATACTATTGCCAAACTTAATATTATAACCCATTGGTTCTAATTGAAAACGCCAACGATAGGCTCTTGATAAATGACTTAATAAACCCAAAAAAACTCCTAAAAAGATCCAGTTTTTATTCGAAGACTTCCAATAATCAATCATAACAGACATGGGTACATCTTTCAACGAATACCAAACCAAAAAAACTCCCAACAATAATGGGAGTACAAGTTTTAGTGATTTTATGAGCTTTGCTCTCAAAAGTTTATTTTAATAAGTTGGTAGCTTCATCCGGAAATACTAAGGACGGCTTAAATACTTTAGCCTCTTCAATATCCATAAATGCATATGTAATTAGAATAAGTGTATCTCCTACAGACACTTTTCTCGCGGCAGCACCATTAAGCGTGATTTCTCCACTGTTTCTAGGTCCAGGAATACAATAGGTTTCTAAACGTTCTCCATTGTCGTTATTAACAATTTGAACCTTTTCACCTTGTATAATATTAGCGGCATCCATTAAGTCCTCATCAATGGTAATACTGCCTATATAATTGAGTTCTGCACCTGTGCATTTTACTCTATGAATCTTAGATTTTACAACTTGAATTTGCATGCGGCAAAGATAATTAATTTAGAGCGATATTATCAATTAGCCTAATATCATCTGCATATACTGCTATAAACGCTCTATATGTTTTTTTATGTGATTTACGTTTTACAATCTTTAGGGTATCAACATCTGCGATTATAAAATATTCCAGCTTTAATATATCATGTTCGGCAAACTGTTTTTCAACCCATTTAATGACTTTATTAGCACTTTTTGTACCAAACTGTTTTTTGGCAGTTGTTAAAGTTTTATAAATAAAAGGAGCCGCTTTTTTATACTTTGGTTTTAATCTGGTATTTCGCGAACTCATAGCTAAACCATTGACTTCACGATGTATTTTACATCCTATAATATTAACAGGAATTCGATACTTCTCGACAAGCTTTTTTATAATCTGTAATTGCTGAAAATCTTTCTCTCCAAAATACGCATTATCCGGCTTCACAATTTCGAAAAGGCGTTTTACTATGGTACCTACACCGTCAAAATGTCCGTTTCTAAACCGGCCTTCCATTTCAAACTCAAGGCCATCAAAATCAAATTTTTCAGAGACGGTATGCCCTTCATATACGTCATCAACCGTCGGGGCATATACCAATAGTCTATCCTCAGAAACGGTTCTCAACAGAACCACATCGTCGTTCAGGGTTCTTGGGTATTTTTTTAGGTCGTCATTATTATCAAACTGGGTGGGATTTACAAAAATACTCACCATCACGCAGTCGTTATTGGCTAAGGCTGTCCTAACCAATTCTAAATGACCTTCATGTAATGCTCCCATTGTAGGCACTAACCCAAGCGTTAAAAGCTTCTCTTTTAGAACATCGACGGCATCATAAATTTGCACTTTTTGGGAAAAAACCTTCATTATTTAATAAAAAATTAACGCTTGCAAACTTAAGTTTTTACAATGAATCTGCATAAATTTTTGTACTTTTGCGTGTTTTTTATTTTGAATTTTCAAAAGGAAGACACATATATAATGCCTATTATCAGGTTTCTGATTTAAAGGAAGTTCCCAAATAGCGTATTAGATATGATTACTAAATATCAATAAAAGCGAACATATGAAAGATAAGAGGATATTGTATGTATCATCTGAAGTAGTGCCTTATTTACCTGAAACCGAAATTTCATCTATGTCTTTTGAAGCACCACGAATGGTGAATCAACAGGGTGGTCAAATAAGAATCTTCATGCCTCGATACGGAAATATTAATGAGCGAAGACATCAGCTTCATGAGGTCATTAGATTATCAGGTATAAATTTAGTTATTAACGATTTAGATATGCCTCTTATTATCAAGGTTGCTTCTATCCCTAAAGAACGTATACAAGTTTATTTTATTGATAACGATGAGTATTTTAAGAGGAAAGCGACGTTAACGGATGAAGACGGAAAATTATTTTCCGACAATGATGAACGTGCGATTTTCTTTGCAAAAGGTGTTATAGAAACTGTTAAAAAATTAAACTGGTCGCCGGATGTTATTCATGTACATGGGTGGTTAGCTTCTTTATTACCAATTTATTTGAAAGAATACTATAAAGATGAACCTTTATTTAGCGAAAGTAAAATTGTTACTTCGGTGTACAATCAAAGCTTTGAAGACACGTTGAATAAAGACATGATAAATAAAATTAAATTTGATAACATTGATGATGACGCCATTAAAACATTGGAAGAGCCATCATACAACAATTTAATGAAGGTTGCTATTGATTATTCGGACGCCTTAATCGTTGGATCGGAACACATCCCGGAACATTTAGAAACCTATATCAAAGCATCCAATAAACCCTTTTTAGATTATAAAAGTAAAGATGAATTTGGCGAAGCCTATACGACCTTTTTTAATACGGAAGTTTTAAGCTAAGCTCCTATTTCATTAAAATAATATGAAAAATACCTATAAAGCCCTTAAACTAAGTAGTGCAGTCCTACTTATAATGTTTTCATTTATTGCTTGCGATAAAGACTTTAATACGATTGACAGCGACGTTCTTGGAAAAGATAATTCGAATTTTATTACTGATGACGGTATTGTTTCGGTAACAGCCTATAATAAAAAGCTCAGTGCGCTAAGGATAAATGGCCTGTCATCAAACTTACTTGGTTTTTTTGATGATCCTGCCTTTGGTCAAACCACAGCCAGTGTTGTTGCCCAAGTTACGCCAACCAGTTTTAATCCTAATTTTGGAGATAACGTGGAGATCGATTCTGTCGTTCTGAAAATCCCTTATTTTAGTAAAATTGATGCCGATAATTCTCCGGATGCTGAAGGAAATGAAGTTTACACCATAAAAGATTCTTTATACGGAAGTGCCTCTATAAAGTTAACGGTTTATCAGAATAACTATTTTTTAAGAGATTTTAATCCGGATCCCGACATTGAAGGTGCTCAAAACTACTATTCAATGTCTGATATCACTACGACAGGTACAGATAATTTTGCAGTAACAGAAAGTTCTGCCATAAATTTTGATAACCACAAAGGCAGTGTCATTTATGAGAACCCTACTTTTCTTCCAACCAGTGATGTTATAAAAACCACAACAGGTGAAGGTGAATCTGCAACAACGACGCGATCTGCTCCGGCGTTCCGAGTCTTTTTAGATAACGATTTTTGGAAAGCCACTATTATTGACAAAGAAGATGATGCTGTATTGAGTAATGCCAATAATTTTAATGACTACTTCAGAGGTTTATATTTTAAAGCTGAAGCCATAGGTGGCGATGGCAATATGATATTGTTAGATTTTGGTTCAACCGATGCCAATATTACCATCTATTACACCAAAGATTCTTCTACCGAAGGTGAAAGAACAGAAAGTACATATACTTTGAATTTCACCGGAAACAGATTAAACACGTTTATTAACGATTATAGCCCCATAACGTTATTAGATGGTGATAAAGATTTAGGAGACGAAAAGCTCTATTTAAAAGGAGCTGCCGGCTCTATGGCTGTAATTGATCTGTTTAGTGAAGAAGATTTAGAAACTTTAAGAAGAGAGTATAGAGACAACGATGGTGATGGGGACCCTATTAAACTAATTAACGAGGCTCAGTTGATTATTTATGAAGACACAGACGCCTTGAATAGTGCAGCAGACTATCATGAATTTGATAGAATTTATGCCTACGATGTAAATAATAACATACCCCTTATAGATTATCAGGTCGACCGCAGTAACTTAAGTGAAAACACAGCAGACCCGTTCAACTCTATTATAGTTCATTTAGGACAACGAAAGGATAAAGATGACAATGGTATTTTTAAGTATAAAATCCGTATTACGGAACACATCAATAACTTAATTTTTCAAGACTCTACAAATACCAAAATAGGATTAGCACTATCTAGTAATGTCAATATTACAACCACTGCACCTATTTTAAATAGCAACGACGATGTGACAACAGTGCCAGCGACGAGCATATTAACTCCAAGAGGCACCATTTTATATGGCTCTAACGTTGCTCCGGAAGATGAAGCTAAAAAAATGAGATTAGAAATATTCTTTACAGATCCGAATAATTAAATTTTATTTCCCGAATTAAATAAAAAGCAGGTTAAACATTTATTACTTTAACTGCTTTTTGTTTGTGTTAGTTTTTAACTTAGTCGCATAAAATATCAGACACATGTATTATTTTGATATTTTTTGATATTTATTTTGCATATTTGTTTAAAAATAAACTAAAACCCAAACCAAATTAATTGCTTATGTGTGGAATAGTAGGATATATTGGCTCACGAGAAGCTTATCCAATTATCATAGAAGGTCTTAAACGCCTAGAATACAGAGGGTACGACAGCGCCGGAATTGCTTTATTTGACGGCAAAGATCTAAAAATAGCTAAAACTAAAGGGAAAGTATCCGATTTAGAGGCCTGCGTAGAAAAAGAAACTTCCAAAACAGGAAATGTAGGTATGGGCCACACCAGATGGGCTACACACGGTGTTCCTAACGATGTGAATTCACATCCTCACGCATCAAATTCCGGTGATTTAGCCATCATTCATAATGGTATCATTGAAAATTATGATGCTCTTAAAAAAGAGCTCACCTCAAGAGGTTATACGTTTAAATCGGACACAGATACCGAGGTATTAATTAACCTCATTGAAGACGTAAAAAAGAAAGAGAATGTCAAGCTGGGTAAAGCCGTTCAAATCGCTCTTAACCAAGTTATAGGGGCATATGCGATAGCCGTTTACGATAAAAATAAGCCCGAAGAAGTTGTTATTGCCCGTCTTGGAAGTCCTTTAGCCGTAGGCATTGGTGAGGATGAGTTTTTTATTGCGAGTGACGCTTCTCCATTTATAGAATACACTAAAAATGCCATTTATTTGGAAGATGAAGAAATGGCTATTATTAGACTCGGGAAAGCCATAAAAATCAGAAAAATTAAAGATGACTCTTTGGTCGATCCTTATATCCAAGAGCTTCAAATAAATTTAGAACAAATAGAAAAGGGTGGTTACGACCATTTCATGCTAAAGGAAATTCACGAGCAACCCAGAGCAATTAGAGATACTTATAGAGGTAGATTGTTAAGAGATGAAGCTATTATAAAAATGGCAGGCGTTGAAGATAACATGAAAAAGTTCTTAAATGCCGACCGTATTATTATTGTTGCCTGCGGTACGTCCTGGCACGCAGGACTGGTAGCCGAATATATTTTTGAAGAATTTGCCAGAATTCCTGTGGAAGTAGAATATGCTTCAGAATTTAGATACCGTAATCCTATAATTACCGAAAAGGATGTACTCATTGCCATCTCACAATCTGGTGAAACTGCCGACACACTAGCCGCCATTAAACTGGCCAAATCGAAAGGTGCCTTTGTCTTTGGGGTTTGTAATGTTGTTGGATCCTCTATTGCCAGAGAGACTCATGCAGGTGCTTATACACATGCAGGCCCTGAAATTGGTGTGGCTTCAACAAAAGCATTCACTACGCAAATTACGGTTCTAACATTAATTGCTTTACGTTTGGCTCGAGCCAAAGGAACGATGTCGAGTTCAGATTTTAGATTACATTTACACGAACTAGAATTGATTCCTCAAAAAGTAGAACAGCTATTGCAAGTAGATCAACACGTCAAAGAAATTGCCAAGGAATATTTACTATCCACGAATTGTCTATATTTAGGAAGAGGTTATAATTTTCCTGTGGCACTGGAAGGCGCTTTAAAACTAAAAGAAATCTCCTATATTCATGCTGAAGGCTATCCTGCCGCCGAAATGAAACATGGGCCAATAGCATTAATTGATGATAGAATGCCTGTCATTGTTATTGCTCCCAGTAAAGGGCATTATGAAAAAGTAGTCAGTAACATCCAGGAAATCAAGTCAAGAAAAGGTAAGATTATTGCCGTTGTTACCGAAGGTGATACCGCAGTTCGAGACATTGCAGATCATGTTATTGAAATTCCCGATTCTGAAGAAGCCTTTTCTCCGTTATTAACGACCATACCATTGCAACTATTATCTTATCATATTGCCGTGATGCGCAATTGTAATGTTGATCAACCCCGGAATTTAGCAAAATCTGTTACTGTGGAATAGAATATAGATTCAATACGAATGTATGTTTAACCTTCATTCATATTGAATTTCATACATTTTTTTATAATTAACCCTTTATACATGAATAAATTATGTAATTTATCTTACATTTTTTGTTAAAAATACTATGCGTGCATAATTTTTTTTTTATATTTATAGCTTGTAACATATTATATAATGATACATTACAATTCTAAAACTCAAAACTAATTCTTATTAAATGAAAACAATTCTTACTTTTTTACTGTTGTTTTTTTGTAGTATCTCCTTCTCCCAAACGACCATTTCCGGAACCGTTGTAGATGATAGTGGACAGCCCATTCCGGGTGCCAATATTATCGTGTTAGGAACCTCTACAGGAAACGTAACCGATTTTGACGGTAATTTTACATTAACTTATAATCAAAACCCGCCGTTCTCAGTTCAAGCGAGTAGCATAGGGTTCGAAACAGTTACTATAGAGGTTACTACAAATAATCAAGTACTTAACTTCGTTCTTAATGAAGGAACTTCTTTAGATGAAGTTGTAATTTCTGCATCCCGAACTCCCGAACGTATTTTTGAGTCGCCGGTAACCGTTGAACGTTTTGGTCTTAAAGAAATAAAAAATACAGCATCGGCTGATTTTTATGATGGCTTAGAAAATCTTAAAGGTGTAGACATAAACACCAATAGTTTGACCTTTAAATCCATAAACACAAGAGGTTTTGCGGCATTCGCTAACAACCGTTTTATGCAATTGGTCGATGGGATGGATAATTCAACGCCCGCATTAAACTTCCCTATCGGAAATTTGGTAGGTATGACAGAAACAGATGTTTTAAGTGTGGAGCTTTTACCTGGAGCATCATCAGCACTTTATGGCGCCAATGCCTTTAATGGTATCTTATTTATGCGAAGTAAAAACCCTTTCGATCACCAAGGCATCAGTACTTCACTAAAAAAAGGAATTACATCCCAAGAAGCCTCTGGCGATAATGAATATACCGACTTTAGTATGCGCGTTGCTCATAAGTTTAGTGAAAAGTTTGCGGCTAAAGTTAATTTTGGTTATTTAAAAGGAACTGATTGGGCTGCAAATAGTGAAGACGATCAAGATATGGATGGTGGTACAAGAGCAACCAATTTAAACTACAATGGTCTTAATGTTTATGGCGATGAAGTATCACAAAATTTAAAGGGTGTTGCTCGTGCACTGGAATCCGCAATTAACCCAGCCACCGGGCAACCTTATTTACCTGCCGGAGCTAATGCTTTAACACCTGATGTAGACATCAGTAGAACAGGATACAATGAGCAAGATTTAACAGATTATGAAGCTAAAAGTATTAAAGCAGATTGGGGTCTCTATTTTAGACCATGGGAAAATGATTTTGAAATATCCTATGTCGGTAAAGTAGGTACAGGTACAACCCTTTACCAGGGATTAAACAGATATAACATTGAAAACTTCTTCCAGGAACAACACAAATTAGAAATACGTAATGATAATTTCTTTTTAAGAGGCTATGTGGTTGCGGATAAAGCCGGGGATTCTTACGATATGGTTTTCACCGGTATTAATATTAATAGAGCATGGAAAGAGGACTTACCTTGGTTCGCAGAATATGCAGGAACTTATGTTGTGGCAACTTTAGGAGGAGCAACAGATGCTGAAGCTCATGCTGCCGGTAGGGCTCAAGCAGAATCCGGACGCTATTTGCCGGGTACTCCGGAATTTAATGCTGCTTTTAATAGAAGTATAAACGACCCTGATTTAAGAACAGGATCTAAATTTCAGGATGCGTCAAAATATTATCATGCCGATGGAAATTACAACTTTAGCCATTTAATTGATTTTGCAGATATCCAGGTTGGAGGCTCTTACAGACAATACAGTTTGAATTCTTCCGGAACCATCTATACAGATTTTGATGGACCTATTGATTATTCAGAATTTGGTGTTTATACCCAAATTCAAAAAAGTTTAGAATTAAGTGAAGCTTTAGATTTAAAACTTACCGGATCTGTACGTTACGATAAATCTGAATTCTTTGATGGTTTCTTTTCACCAAGAATATCAGCAGGTTTAACAGTGAATAAAAATCATAATATTAGAGCTTCAGTACAAACTGGTTTTAGAAATCCAACTACTCAAGATTTATTTATTGGTTTAGATGCAAATCGAGCAATCCTAGTTGGAGCTGCACCAGAAAACCTTGAAAGGTATTCTAGAGACTACCCGGCAAATGATGGAAACACTTACACTCAAACTGGTACTGCCGCTTACACTAACTCGTATTCTGAAAACTCGGTAATTCAATATGAAGCTTCAGGAAACGTTAACGATTTAGTAGTTTCTAACCCGGATATAGTAAAACCAGAACAGGTAACCTCTGGTGAAATTGGTTATAGAGGAAAATTCAATAAACTTATTATAGACTTCAGTGCTTATTACAATAGTTATAAAGATTTTATATCGCAACAATATGTTGTTTCTCCCCTATATGGAACGGCAGGAGAAGCTTCAGGGGTCGATGCTATTAATATAAGAGATTATATAACCTATAATACGTATACAAACTCAGAGGCAAATGTAAACTCGTATGGAGCTTCAATTGGAGTGTCAACCAAAGTCTTTGGGAATTTTGATTTAGGTGGAAGTTATACCTTTACTAAATTGGATTTTGATCAGGATCGATTTCCAGACTTTGTAACCAACTTTAACACCCCGGAGCATAAATTTAAAGCCTCTTTTGGTAATACCAAGTTATTTAAAAATTTTGGTTTTAACATTAATTATAGGTTTAGTGACGACTATTTCTGGGAAAATACTTTTGCTACCGGTCTAGTCCCTGAATATCATGTAGTAGATGCTCAAATAAACTTAAGAGTTCCAAGTTTTAAATCCACATTTAAAGTAGGAGCAACGAACCTTTTGGGTGATGAATATTTCTCTGCAGTTGGAACCGGAAATATAGGATCAATGTATTATATATCTTGGACTATTAATAACTTATAAAATGAAATTGAACATGAAAAATATTAAATACATATCTCTCTTTTTAGGATTAATTGCTCTTGTAGGTTGTAATGAACCCGAAGATGTCCTAAAAGGAACAAATGCAGAACCTGAAGTTGTCGTTGAGCTTCCTGCTCTTACCGCCGGTTCAGCCGATTTTTCAAACTATGTCGCTTTAGGTGCTTCTTTTACGGCAGGTTTTACGGATAGTGCTTTATTTATAGCAGCTCAAGAGAACTCTTTTCCCAATATATTATCTAAACAATTTGCTCATGCCGGAGGTGGTGCTTTTACGCAACCCTTAATGAATGATAACCTTGGAGGTATTGCCGCAGGAGGCGTGCAAATTCCTGGGGCTTCAACCGGTCCGAGGTTAGTTTTTGATTTTGAAACTTCCCTTCCAACACCCATAACAGAATTTATTGGTCCGGCAATATCTTCTACAGACTTGTTTGTAAATAATTTAACGGGGCCATTTAGTAACATGGGCGTACCGGGCGCAAAAAGCTTTCATTTATTATTTGACGGTTATGGTAACATTGCCAATCTGGGTGTTAGCGCTAATCCTTATTTTATAAGAATGGCCTCAAGTTCATCAGCAACAATGCTGGGAGATGCCATGTCTCAAAACCCAACATTTTTTACCTTATCGGAAATTGGAGGTAACGATGTATTGGGTTACGCAACTTCGGGTGGTGATGGTAGTAATTTAATCACCCCTTCAGCCGGAGCTCCAGGCGTTGGTTTCGATGCTACATTTCAATTTTTAGTGACCTCATTAACTTCTGGCGGTGCTAAAGGCTTAGTAACTAATGTGCCTTATATTACAGATTTGCCGCATTTTACAACAGTACCCTATGCACCTTTAAGTCCTTTAAATCCTGCTTTCGGACCTCAAATCCCTACGCTTAACGGCATCTTTGGTCAGTTAAATCAGGTTTTTGAATTTCTAGGTGTTCCTGAACGTGCTATTGTATTTTCAGAAACAGCAGCCAGTCCGGTGGTTATTAAAGATGAAACATTAACAAATTTATCGGTTCAAATTACAGGTGTTTTAAACGCAAGCCCAACATTCCCCGCTTTTGTACAAAGTTTTGGATTGCCGGCAGCAGCGGCTCCATCTGTGGCAAATTTATTTGGAATTATTTATGGTCAAACAAGACAATCTACAGAAGATGATATGCTAGTTTTGCCAAGTAGTGCTGTGATTGGAACGGTTAATACCGATTCGGTTACATTTTTAATGTCTCAAGGACTACCACAAGCATTGGCTGGTCAATTCTCTGCAGAAGGAATAACCCTTCCGTTAGCAGATAAATGGGTCTTGTTACCAAGTGAACAAGAGGAAATTAAAGATGCCACAGATGCTTATAACACCACCATAGAGAATGTAGCAAACGCCAATGACAATATCGCGTTGGTAGATTTGAATAATATTTTAAGCATTGCAGCTTCAACAGGATTCCCATCCGGAGAATTCACCTTAACCACTAATTTGGTAACCGGGGGAGCCGTTGGTTTAGATGGCATCCACCTAACAGCAAGAGGATATGCCACCATGGCCAATGAGTTTCTAAAAGTTATTGATGCCAATTTTGGTTCAAATTTTGAAGCTTCAGGAAATCTGGTTAATCCGGGTGATTTCCCAACGAATTACTCGCCTACCCTACAATAAATTAACCATATTATAGCAACAAAAAACACCTTCTCATCGGAGGTGTTTTTTTATTGCAAAAAAGCTTTAAAAACGACTTTATTTTTAAATTAAAAAATATATCTTTGCACGCGAAAACTAAAACTGTTTTCACACAATTAAATCGCATAATATTAAACATATAAGTAATGTCTAAAGTTACAGGTAAAGTTGCACAAATAGTAGGTCCGGTTATCGATGTTGAATTCGCTGCTGGTTCAGAACTTCCAAAAATTTATGATTCATTAGAAATTAAAAGACCCGATGGTTCTTTGTTAGTATTAGAAGTGCAATCTCACATCGGTGAAGATACGGTTCGTACTATTGCCATGGATTCATCTGATGGTTTAAGCAGAGGAACTGAAGTAACTGCAACTGGTGCACCAATACAAATGCCCATTGGCGATGATGTTTACGGACGTTTGTTTAATGTTATTGGAGATGCTATTGATGGTCTTGGAGATTTACCTAAAGCGAATGACGCAGGTTTACCAATTCACCGTCAAGCGCCTAAATTTGAAGATTTATCAACCTCTACTGAAGTTTTATTTACAGGTATAAAAGTAATCGATTTAATTGAGCCTTATGCAAAAGGTGGTAAAATTGGTTTATTTGGTGGTGCCGGTGTAGGTAAGACCGTATTAATTCAGGAGTTGATTAACAATATTGCAAAAGGTCACGGTGGTTTATCAGTATTTGCCGGAGTTGGTGAAAGAACTCGTGAAGGAAATGATCTTTTAAGAGAGATGTTAGAGTCCGGAATTATCCGTTATGGTGATGACTTTATGCATTCTATGGAAGAAGGCGGATGGGATTTGTCTAAAGTGGATAAATCTAAAATGAAAGAATCTAAAGCAACTTTCGTATTCGGACAAATGAATGAACCTCCGGGAGCACGTGCTCGTGTGGCCTTATCCGGTTTAACCATTGCTGAATATTTCCGTGATGGTGCTGGAGACGGACAAGGAAAAGATGTTCTTTTCTTCGTAGATAACATTTTCCGTTTTACACAAGCTGGATCTGAAGTATCTGCATTACTTGGTCGTATGCCTTCTGCGGTAGGTTACCAACCAACATTAGCAACCGAAATGGGAGCGATGCAAGAGCGTATTACTTCAACTAAAAAAGGATCGATTACATCTGTACAAGCGGTTTATGTACCTGCGGATGATTTAACCGACCCTGCTCCTGCGACAACCTTTGCTCACTTGGATGCAACAACCGTATTATCTCGTAAAATTGCTGAGTTAGGTATTTACCCTGCGGTAGATCCATTAGATTCTACATCTAGAATTTTAACAGCAGATATTTTAGGTGCCGAGCATTACGATTGTGCACAACGAGTTAAAGAGTTATTACAACGTTATAAAGAATTACAAGATATTATTGCCATCTTAGGTATGGAAGAATTATCTGAAGAAGATAAAATGGCTGTTGGTAGAGCTAGACGTGTACAACGTTTCTTATCTCAACCGTTCCACGTAGCTGAACAATTTACAGGTATTCCCGGTGTTCTTGTTGATATTAAAGAAACCATTAAAGGGTTTAACATGATTATGGATGGTGAATTAGATCACTTACCGGAAGCAGCATTTAACCTTAAAGGAACGATTGAAGAAGCTATAGAAGCTGGGGATAAAATGCTTGCGGAAGCGTAAATTAACTAGTATGCAGTTTGCAGTAGCAGTTTGTAGCAAAGCAACTGAACACTGAACACTGAATACTGAATACTGAAAAACTATGTATTTAGAAATTGTATCACCAGAAGCAACATTATTTAGTGGAGAAGTAGATTCTATTTCTGTACCAGGTGTTAACGGTGAGTTTGAAATGCTTAAAGATCACGCTCCAATTGTTTCATTATTAAAAGAAGGAAACGTGAAGATCTTTGGTGACATTAAACTTGAAGAAGAGGTCGAAGCAAAATTCACTAAAGCGGATAAAGGTACCTGGTTAGCCATTAATTCCGGTACTATTGAAATGAAAGATAATAAAGTAATTGTTTTAGCGGACTAAACTTTATTTATTTAGAATATATAAAAAACGCGAAGCATGTGCTTCGCGTTTTTTGTTTTATAACTGCCCTAATATCTTATCCATAACCCAGGATGTGTGCATTCCCGAAGCTCCTGTTGAAGGATGTTTCATAGAGGACTCTAGATCTTTTTTCATGTTTAGAACATGATAATATTGAATGTGTTTTGGGTTCTCAATGATGAATTCAGTTTGTCCTGTATTGGCAAAAAGAACAATTGGCTTTTCGTCAAAAATGGAAAATGAAATTTTCCCTTTACTACCAATAATATCAACCTTATCTTCTCTAACAAAAGCTCCAAAATTCCAATAGCCGGATCCCGTAACTCCCGAATCATGCATCCAAGTAGCCGCAACCGTATCTTTTGCAGAATATAATTTTTGTTGATTTTCGCTAACTCCAAAGACCGTTTTAATATCGCCCAGCAAATATGTAAAAAGATCAAGCCCATGGCTAGCCAGATCATCAAAATAACCTCCTGACGCAATCTTTTCATCTGTACGCCAGTTATATGCCTTTGACTTATCAATATCGTTTGCAGGTTTACTTAGCCCCCAACTTACATGCCGAATAGCACCTATTGCTTCTTCTTCCAATAAGGACTTGACTTTATTAAATCTTGGTAAAGATCTTCTATAATAAGCAACGAACAAGGGAAGCTCTTTAGAACTAAACGCTTCATTAATAGCTACACACTCGGCATAACTTGGTGCCATAGGTTTTTCAATACAACAAATTTTTCCGGCTCCTGCAACCTTTAAAGCGTAATAGTGATGTGTATCAGGAGGTGTCGCAATATATACCGCATCAACTTCAGGATCCTTTATTAAAGTGTCTGCATTATTATAATAACGATCAATCTGATGTCTTTCCGCATAATCTTTGGCCAAATCCAGATTTCTACGCATAACAGCTACAATTTCAAAACCATCGACCTGCCCATACGCCGGTCCGCTTTTAACCTCAGTAACGCTTCCGCAACCAATAATTCCCCATCTTATCATCTTATTTCAAATACTTTTTATTTGATCGAATCATCACGTTCAAGATATTCTAATTTCACGCTATACTTTTATAAATATTTTTTTTCTATAAAGGAAATATCCTAATCCGAGATAAAAAGAAACAACGGCTAATGCATAAAGTAATGAGGATAGTTTATCACTTAAAAAACCATGAACAAAAATATTGTTATACATCCAGGAATGAATATTTGTATCTCCAATTTTAGTCATATAAAAGATTTTAGAGATAAAACTGGATAAGAAGTAAATCGTTATGGCATTCATTCCAACATATTTAAAAATGGTTCCAAACTTAATTCCTTTTATATCTGACAAATAGTAAATAACAGCTAATATTAAAGTCCCCCAGCCGCTGGTAACCAGAACAAAACTACTACTCCAAATTGCTTTATTGATAGGAAACCAGATATTAAGTAAATAGCCCAGTCCTAACAATACAATGGCAACACCCAACAACAAATTAACACTTTTAAGACCATCCAACAACCTACCAATCAATATTCCGGAAATACAAGTTGCTATCGCCGGAAGGGTACTAAACAGTCCTTCCGGATCATAATCTTTTTTCCACATATGGTTTCCAAGGATATTAGAATCTATATACATCGCCCAATTGTTTGGTGCTCTATTAAAAGTAGGGAGTTGTCCGTCTGGCAATGGTACATACCCTAAAATCAACCAATACCCAATTAAAATGGTTATACCGATTCCCAATAATACTTTCCAATTACAATTAAGATATAATATTGCAGAAAATAGAAACACCACACCTATACGTTGCAAAACTCCAGGAAACCTCAAGACACTTATGTCTTTAAAGAATGGGGTATATGGCAAAAACCAGGCTAAAAACAAACCTAGCCCAATGAGCTTTAAACTCCTTATAATAATTTTTTTATACGTGAGTAGCGCATTGGGTTTATTCTTATACGCAAAATAAATAGAGATTCCGACTATAAATAAGAAAAACGGGAACACCAAATCGGTTGGCGTTAGTCCATGCCAATCGGCGTGAAGTAAAGGAGCATAAGCATGGCTCCAGGTTCCGGGGGTATTTACTAAAATCATTGCTGCAATAGTAAAACCACGTAAAATATCTACAGATTCAATTCTTTGTTTCATAATCATGATTATAGAATAACAGCTTTGATTTTCTTCCACATTTTAATTAGAAGAACTCCAGAAACAATGGTTAATGCCGTTAGGCTTAAGGCAAGTGTTGTTTCTCCATAGATCCAATATCCGGTAGCAAACATTGCACTATAAATCAGAGTACAACCTAATAACATGGCGATTATGCCTGATGGAACACTCCATCCTTCTTTGTCATCAACAATTTCTATCCCATCACTTTTCGCCTGATCAATTATTTTCGTCCACCCGGGACCACCAGGTTGTGTTTTCTTATAGAAACTTTGCAACACTTCTTTACTTTCCGGTTTGGTTAAAAATGTAGATACTATCCAAATTATACTTGTTATTATGACTATAAATGGAAGTCTAAACCATGGGGCAAATAATCCTTCAACAGGTTCTCCTAGTTCATTAGCATAACCAAAAAAGTAACCTCCCAACGAAGAAAAGCTTAGAACCAAACTAATTATTGCTGCCGCAAACATTACAGTAATCTCACTCCAGGCATTAATACGCCACCAAAACCACCTAAGAATATATACCAGTCCCGTTCCAGCTCCAAATTCTAGTAAGATATCAAAAAGTTGCTTGGCATTAGTAAGATATAATGACATTATTGCACTTAAAACCATCAATACTACCGTAGAAATTCTTCCAACGGCGACCAGACGTTTTTCTGAAGCTTGAGGATTAATCTGTTGCTTATAAAAGTCATTTACAATATAAGAAGACCCCCAGTTCAATTGTGTTGAAATGGTACTCATATATGCGGCTCCTAATGAAAGTAATACTAAACCTAGTAACCCACTTGGTAATTTAGTAAGCATAGCAGAATACGCTAAATCATGTCCTAACTTATCCTCTGCAATATTTGGAAAGGCTTCCTGTATACTTGCTATATCAGGAAAAACAACTAAGGATGCCAGGGCTACTAATATCCATGGCCAAGGACGTATCGCATAATGCATAACATTAAAGAAAAAAGTTGAAGCGATGGCGTGATTTTCATTTTTTGCTGCCAGCATACGCTGTGCAATATAGCCCCCACCGCCAGGTTCTCCTCCCGGATACCAAGAACTCCACCATTGCACGGCTAACGGAATGATTAACAACGTAATAACCAAATTCGTGTCACTAAAATCCGGAAGTATGGATAGCTTACTTATAACATTTTCGTTTGCCATTAAAGCATCTATTCCACCTACTTCAGGAATATTTACCAGATAATAAGCAGCCCCAATAGCTCCTCCCATGGCAACAAAAAACAGAATGAAATCTGTGTATACAACACCTCTAAACCCGCCTACTGCACTAAAAATAACCGTAATGATTCCCCCTATTAATATGGTTTCAATAGGTTCCAGCCCAAGCATAATACCTCCAATTTTAATCGCAGCTAAATTAACCGCGGCCAATGTTAAAACATTAAAAAACAAACCGAGGTAAATAGATCTAAACCCTCGAAGAAATCTTGCTGGTTTACCTTCATAGCGCAATTCGTAGAATTCCATATCTGTTAAAACATTTGATTTACGCCATAATTTGGCATATACAAATACGGTTAAAAGACCTGTTAATAGGAATGCCCACCAAACCCAGTTACCGGAAACACCACTATTCCTAACAATATCGGTTACTAAATTTGGAGTGTCAGTTGAAAACGTTGTAGCCACCATGGACACCCCCAATAGCCACCAAGGCATGCTACGACCAGATAAGAAAAATTCACCGGAGTTTTTTCCCGATTTCTTTGAAACCCATATACCTATAAATAATGTAATGGAAAAAAATAAAATTATCAAGGTGTAATCAAGCGTCGATAAATCTACCATAATGTTTAGTTAGTTGTTTAAGGATTTGACAAATTAGTAAAATATTGGTTTAAGTATAAATAATTTCTGTTATCAACATTAAAATGACGCTATACATACATGTATAACACATTAAATACCAACAATATGTCTCCCTTATTATTTATCCTCGTTATTAATGTTAAAAATACGTTCTTTAGTTTGTTTCAAATAATTTCTTCCAATCGGGATCCTTCTATCTCCAATTTCAATAGTGTTTCCTTCTAAAGCATTTATTTTATTAATTGATATGGTAAAAGAACGATGAATTCGAATAAAGTTCGACTGTGGTAATTCTTCAGAAATAGCCGTGAGTGATTTGTGTACCACATAATCTCCAAGATTCGTGACCACTTTTATATAATCTTTTAAACTTTCTATAAACAAAATATCATTAAAAAGTACTTTAACTAACTTTTTATTTACTTTCAGAAAAATATGAGGCTCTTGATTTAAAGTGTTATCTCCGCTTGAATTATTTAGATATAGGTATTGATATACCTTATTAATAGTTTTTAAAAAACGGTTAAAAGGAATGGGTTTTACCAAATAGTCCAGCACGTTCAGTTCAAAACTTTTAACGGCATATTCTCTATACGCTGTAGTTATAATAACTAATGGTTTATGGCTTAAGTTTTCTATAAAATCAAAGCCGGTCATTTGAGGCATATTAATATCCAGAAAAAGAACATCTATCTTCTCTTGTTGCAATATAGAAAACGCTTTTAAGGGGTCGTTAAAGGTTTCAACAACATCTATATTATCGAAGTTTTTCAGATGGTCTTCTATAACACTAATAGCTAATGGTTCATCATCAATAATAACACACTTAATCTTCATTAAACAGGTATTTTTAAAAATAAATTATAGATATTTCCTTGAATTGTAGTTTCCAGAACAAAGTTGTTAGAAAACAGTAATTGCAATCTCCTCTTGGCATTTGCGATACCTATACCGTGATTTTTCTTAACCAGGTTATTAGGATTAAAATTATTGGCTACATTAAATTCCAAATAACCATTATCTGTAACCTTATAACTCATATTAACGTTCATTTTATCATTACCACTTAATCCATGTTTAAAACAATTTTCCACAAATGAAAGAAATAATAATGGTGGAACTTCAACGTTATCAATTTCACCGGTAATGTCCATATCGAACTCAATGCGATCTTTAAAACGCATTCTTTCAATATCAACAAAATTATTGATATGATTTATTTCCTGAAGCAGATTCGCTTTAGAGCTTACAACTTCATATAAAATATATTGCATCATATCCGATAGTTTTAATACTAATCTCGGTGCGCTATCTGATTTTTTTAAAGATAATGCATATAAGTTATTTAAAGTGTTAAAAAAAAAATGAGGTTGAATTTGGGTTCTTAAATATTTAAGCTCCGTGCTCATCTGAAGTTTTGCCAGGGCCTCATTTCTTCGCTTTTCAATAGTCCAATCGACCAGTAACTTTATGGTGGTTACAAAAGCAATAACATAGACTTCTCCTAAGACCTCGGCTATAAAATGATTAAACAATAAGGCTTCTTGAGGCTCAACAACTTCCGGCCATATGTTTTTTGTTACCAAAAGATAATTTAGCCCCGTTCTAACCACGTAAAAAGCGATAAGAATAAGAGCCATTCTTCCCAAGTACGCCCGATAACGTTTCGTTAAGATATATTTTGGAATTAAATAGTATATATTAACATAGACTAATATAATATGTATTGGAAATTCAACGAGATTCGATTTTAATGAATACCAATAATCATTAAAATAACTACCCCATCTAATAACATTAAATATGAAATAACCAAGCCAGAATAAAACATGATATTTTATGGCTATAGTTTTCCCTATCCTTTTGTTAAGTAATGCTATGATGGCTTATAAAATTAAATCGTTCAGGTGAAAATATTAAACAATTTTAGCAATATAAATCCACAATAACAATATAATTCCCAATTGTTTATTTGCTTAAAACGGCTTATCGCCGGTTCATTGTTGTCTATCTTTAAAACCATGTTGTATACATATTTAGTTTTTTAGCCATTTTATTGTTTGATAAATTAGAGTAGTTATATCTAACTTTTTTACAATGGACGTTTTAAATTATAAAAGTATAGCCTATAGCAAAGCGGGGAAATTTGAAGAAGCTCGTTTCGAAAAAATACACAATGTCATCTTCAATTCGTCTCACGAAGCTTCTATTATTGTGGCGCAGGAAATCGCCGATTTAATTCGGGCGAAGAACAGTCAAAATGAAGCCTGTGTTTTAGGACTCGCTACCGGCTCTTCTCCAATAAAGGTCTATGAAGAACTGGTTAGAATGCATAAAGAAGAAGGTCTGAGTTTTGCTAATGTTATAACGTTTAACTTGGATGAATACTTCCCCATGGACAGGCATAATATTCAAAGTTATTTTTACTTTATGCACGAGCATCTCTTTGATCATATCGATATTCTTCCTGAAAACATTCATATCCCGGACGGCAAAGTAAGCCCTGAAGATTTATACCAATACTGCATAGATTATGAACTGAAAATAAAAGCTGTTGGTGGTATTGATTTTCAATTATTAGGTATTGGAAGAACCGGTCATATAGGTTTTAACGAACCCGGGTCTCATTTTAATTCCGGCACCAGAAATATCACTCTGGATCATATTACACGAATAGATGCGGCTCCGGCATTTCTTGGTATTGATAATGTTCCCCGAAAAGCGATTACTATGGGCATAAGTACCGTACGAAGTGCTAAGAGGATTGTGCTTCTTGCTTGGGGAATTAGCAAAGCGGATATTCTAAAAAAAACCATCGAAGGTAATATTACATCGCAAGTTCCCGCTACGTATTTACAGGAGCACAATAACACGACCTTTGTTCTGGACAAAGGGGCCTCAAGAGAGCTAACCAGAGTGAAAACACCATGGTTAGTAACTTCTTGTATCTGGACCGAAGAATTAAAGTTAAAAGCGGTTGTTTGGCTAAGTGAATTGACCAACAAGGCCTTTCTCAAATTAACGGATAAGGATTATAATGATAATGGTATGTCCAGTCTTTTAACCGAAGAAGGAACGGCTTACGATTTGAATATTAAGATGTTCAATAAATTACAACACACCATTACCGGATGGCCGGGTGGAAAACCGAATGCAGATGACACAAATCGCCCTGAGCGTGCAACTCCGGAGAAAAAGAGAGTTATTATTTTTAGTCCACACCCCGACGATGATGTCATTTCTATGGGAGGCACTCTCGATCGGCTTGTTGAACAAGGACATGATGTGCATGTGGCGTATCAAACCTCGGGAAACATTGCTGTTTCAGATGAGGAAGCCTTGAAATTTGCTGAAATCTCTATGGCTTTAAATGCGCATTCCGAAGCTTCAAAAAACATCATTAATGCCTTAAAGAACAAAACAGATCACAGTATTGATTCTTTGGAGGTTAGAAAACTAAAAGGTCTCATCAGGCGAAGTGAATCTCTTGCAGCAACACGGTATTTAGGACTTCACGATTCGAATGTCCATTTTTTAGATCTTCCATTTTATGAAACAGGAACGGTTAAAAAGAAAAATCTTTCCGAAGATGATATCACGATTATGCAAAGCCTTATTGAAAGCTTAAAACCACATCAAATTTATGCAGCGGGAGATTTGGCAGACCCCCATGGAACGCATAAAGTTTGTTTGGATAGTTTATTTGAAGCTTTAAAAAGACTAAAGCATCATCCCTATATGAATGATTGCTGGGTATGGCTATACCGTGGCGCCTGGCACGAATGGGAATCCTACCAAATAGATATGGCGGTTCCCATGAGTCCTGATCAAGTACTTAAAAAACGGCATGCTATTTTTTACCATCAATCCCAAAAGGATGGTGTTATGTTTCAAGGTGATGATTCCAGAGAGTTTTGGGTTCGCGTTGAAGACAGGAATCGATTTACTGCTAAAAAATACAATGATCTGGGGTTAGCAGACTATGCCGCTATTGAAGCCTTTAAAAGATATCATTTTAATACAACCTAAAGAAATCAATGAAATATATATTATCAGGCCTTATGGCATTATGCCTATTAAATTGTGCCAATAAAGTAAAAACTAAAGCAAACCCTTCAAACAAATTAATAGGCACCTGGAAAATGGTTTACGCCGAAATTAAAGAAAATGATTCCGTAAAAATTAAAGATTTAACCTCTACAGATTTTATAAAGATTATTAACGAAAGTCATTTTGCGTTTTTTAATCAAGAAAAACATGGCTCTCAAAACTTCTATGGTGGGGCCGGGACTTATACTTTAAATGGTAAACGGTATATTGAAACGTTGCGTTATACCTCTGTTGAGGCCATAAAAAATCATGAATTTCCTTTCACCGTCCAAATAAAAGGAGATACCCTAATTCAATCCGGGTTAGAAGACGTTAAAGAAGCTGGTATCCACCGTGAGATCATTGAAAAATATGTAAAACTACATTAAAGCATTAAAATTAAACGCTGCTAAGTTTATTAGTAATAGCGTCGTTACAGTCCGTCAATGAAGAGAACGATGTATTGGGTTTGTAATGGCGCTATTATTTTTTAGGTGTTTTAACTTCAATGGCCTGCATAAAATCATTATTATTGGCCACTAAAATAAACTCTTTGGTGCCCACCTTAATTGATTTCATGTCTTTAGCATCATTAGGAGCATAAAAACCACTTTCTTTAATCGATACGGGTAAAAAATCTCCCTTCCCATTTCCTTTTAAAAATAGACCTGTACCTGCATCATTTCTTGGTGTTTCAATTTCTGAAACATATAAATTCCCCGAAACCAATAAGTCTTTAAAACCATCTTGATCGTAATCCTTTACCAGAATATTGTTTATTGAAGACGTTTGTGCCAGAGACGGAAATGGTTTGGTCTCAAAATCACCATTACCTTTATTTTCTATATAGGCGGAAGCAAAGGTTTTAGCTTTAAAACTCAAAGCATCATTTAAAGAACCACCATATATGTTCTCTAAATTTGAATTTCCAAATTCTTCATACGAGGGAAATTTTTCTTTTAGCGATGGTATTTGTTGGGTAGAACAACTCTTTCCCCGAACCGGAAATGCAACGCCATGCTCATAATAACTTAATACAATGTCTAAACTTCCATTATTGTCAAAATCGTAGCTGTAAACTTCAAAAGGTTCATCTTTCGAGGCTTTATATTTATAATTTAACCCTAGATTCCCGACAATAATATCATCATCACCATCGTCGTCCATATCGGCTGTTTTGACTTCATAATACCAGCCTTCACTATGCTCTATAATATCTTTCTTAAAATTGCCATTTTCGGTTTGCGTAAATATTGTTACGGGCATCCATTCGCCCACAACGATCAAATCTTCCAGACCATCTTTATTAAAATCGGCCCAACTGGCCGCCGTAACCAAGCCCAAATTGTTCATCTCCACAGCTTTTTCTTTGGTCACATCGACAAATCTACCACCTACATTTTCAAGGAGATGACTATGTGCTGCATTTGGATATTTTCGTGGTATTAATCTACCTCCTATAAAAAGATCGATATCGCCATCCTTATCAAAATCATTCGGAACAACGCAAGACCCACTGGTTAGGTAGTTAGGTAATCCCTTTTTACTTTTAGTAAATTTACCTTTACCATTGTTAATATATAATCTGTCTTGTAGTGCCGCATCGCCTTCATTGAATTCATTCCCACCGCTCACTACAAACAAATCCAAATCCTTATCGTTATCGATATCGATAAACGCCGCTCCCAAATCTTCGCTGGTCTTATCCTGTAACCAGGCTGTTTGATCTGCTTTATTAAACGAACCTTTACTATTTTGAATATAGAGCTGACCTGCTTCTCCCGCAGCACCCCCAATAAAGAAGTCCTCTCGCTGATCGCCATTAACATCTCCAACACCGATTGATGGGCCAAATTGTGACATTTTATGCGGTAATAATATTTCCCACTCATAATCGTCATTATCATTTTCTCTATGTACAACGTCATTTAAGTTCAAAGACTGCGTTGCATCGCCAAAAATGGCGGCTTTTCTTTCCGAATCCCCCAAAATATCATCGTTAAGATTTGATTTTGAAAGCTCATGTACTTTGTTTGCCTCTAAATCATTCAAAATTGAAGTTGTGCCATCATTCCAATGCACCACAACCTTATCGACCAATGTGCTTGTTCCTATTCCAAAATGAATTAAATCTTCACTCTTAGACATAAATCCTCGTGCATTAGAAATTTCAGAAACCTGCTGTAACGCATCATCTTTAAATAAAGACACCTTTGTCCCGTAAATCACATTATCGCCCTGTATATCCAATTTAAACCTTATATAGTTGCCCGATTGACGATCGCTTGTATTATTTTTTAACAAGGTTGTTGTTTCATTGATATTATTTACAACCAAATCCAGATCCCCGTCCAAATCAAAATCCGCATAAGCCGCACCATTTGATAGGGTAGGTTTTTCCATACCCCAATCTTTTATCTTATTAGTAAATGAGAGGTCACCGTTATTTTTAAAAATATAATTAGGTAGCTTATCGGTTGGAGCCAGGGGTACAAAATCCATAACATCGATCATGGTATTGGCATTTACGCCTCTTTGTCTCGCTACCGTATTAATACTGTCAATTCTTTTTTGGTAAAGGTCGACCAGATCGCTATTACGATTATTGCTAATTACACCATTGGTTACAAACAGATCTTTAAAACCATCATTATCAAAATCGGCCAATAATGGTGCCCAACTCCAATCTGTACTGGTCACTCCTGCCAACTGACCCAGGTCACTAAATGTGCCGTTACCGTTATTTCTTTGTAAGGTGTTAAACATATACTGGTAATGCCCACCTTTATTTACAATATTCCAAAACTGTTCGGGCGCCATGCCTCCCATATTGGTTTTTATACGTTTATGGTCTTCTGCCATCATATCGACCACCATAATATCTAAATTCCCATCATTATCGTAATCGGCAATATCGCTACCCATACTGAAGTTTGAAATGTGCTTCATCGCTTCATGGATTTCGTCTTTAAACGTGCCATCTTGTTGGTTGATGTATATATGATCGGCCACATCAAAATCATTAGAAACATAAATATCCTGCCAGCCGTCGTTATTAAAATCACCCGTAGTGGCAGCCAGACCAAATCCAAAATTTCTAATACCACTTTTTACAGTATGGTCCTCAAATTTTCCATGACCCATGTTTTTGTATAAGCGATCGCTAAACAGTATATCTGAAAATTGTTCTAAATTCATTTTGTTCCCAATATTGGGGATACTTGGCGGTTGGTTTACGATATAGACATCCAGTAAGCCATCATTATCAAAATCGAAAAAAGTAGCTTGTATTGCAAATCCTTTATCCGCCAAACCAAAAGCTACAGCCTGTTCTTTAAACGTTGCATCACCATTATTTATGTAGAGTTGATTTGCGCTTTTATCATTTTCAAGATAGGTAAACCGGCACACATAAATATCCTGATCGCCATCGTTATCGATATCGACGAAGGTCACTCCGGTTGACCAATTGTTATCTTTAGAAATCCCGGCATTATCAGAAATATCTTTAAATTTTAAGTCGCCATTATTTAAAAACAACCTGTCTCTCACCTGATTGCCTGTGAAAAAAATATCCTGAAGACCATCATTGTTGACATCTCCAACGGCGACACCGCCACCGGAAATAAACTGAGAATTAATCATGTGATTATTCAGTTTAGTCTGTGATATACTATTTTCAAAATTCAGATTGGAGTATTCTGTCGACACTGCCGTAAATAAGGTATCCGCTTTAACCGATACACTTTTAGGCTCTTCAGCACAACTTCCCAGGCATAGGGTTATAACCCCAGCAAAAATAATTTTAGACCACTTTGGCATTTACTTTTTATTTATGAAATTAAAACCGTTCATTATTTTAATAATGATGTAACATATAGACGGTTTTCTAAATTAAAAAAAAAGAGCTGTTTTTTAAACAAAAAACAACTCTTTTATACACACTATCAAATTAAATTAAAAGTTTGGTCCTCCGGTATCCCACCAAAGTCTTGTGCCAATTTCGTCTGGTCCTCCTAAGAATCCGGTTGCTTCAGCAACAGCAGCGGCATTATTAGCTCTTTGTCCATCGGTGAATACAACCCTTCTTAAGAATTCGTCATCTGCCAGAACGCCATGCTCCGTACTACTATTATTTTCATAAATATTTGGTAGTTTTGGATATCCTGTACGACGATGATCTACCCATGCTTCCATGGTATTGGTTCTTGCAGCAATCCATTTTTGAGTAATGATTTTCTCTAATTTCATTTCATTATCATCGGCATCATTCCACATAATTGTAGCTGTAATACTATTCACAAAATCATTTCTGTCTCCTGGATTGTAAACAATATCATCATAGTCGATAGGTAAGCTCGTATCATCTGCCAAATAAGCATCAACGCCTCCTGCGCCCCATTCTTCAAAAGACCGTTTTACACCGTTTTCATAGTGTTCTTGTGCAGTCCCTAAAGCAGGGCTTGTCCAACCTCTTAAGACGGCTTCAGCTTTTATAAACTCAACCTCAGCAGCTCCTAAGAGTCGTCTTGAAGTCACTGTTTTAAAATCTGAACTAATTGTAGAATATGGTGTATGATCTCCTTTAGCGTCTAATGATGCTCCGGATCTGATACCTTTATAAGGATATGCAGGGTGATCTGGTACTAAAGAGGCATCAACCGGATCGAAAAACTTAGAAATTCTTGGATCTTCATATCCAACTAATACAGATTCCATAGTGGCACCCATTCTGGTATCATCCCAACCAAAACTAATGGTTACAGGGTGATACACATTACCATATAAGAATACATTAAAGTTATCTTCGTTAGCCGTAATAAGACCTCCCGGATCATTTAATGCTTTTTCTCCTTGCGCTTTAGCTAAAGCAGGAGCTACTTTTGAAATTCGCATAGCCAATCGTAATCGTAAGCTATTTATAAACGTAACCCATTTTGATAAGTCTCCGCCATAGGTGGTATCAAATTCTCCTAAATCAGGAGCATCGATATTCGCATTAAAATAGGCCTGTATGGTATCTAAATCTGCAAATAAAGCATTATAAAGGTCTGGTTCAGAATCATAACTGGCCGTTGACTCACCAAAATCCGTATAAATTACGGGGCCATGAAATGCGGTTAATCTGGATATGGCTATAATTCTAAATAATTTAGCCCATTCGATAAAAAGCGGTAATTCCGCCTCTTCTGCCTGTAGCATGATGAGTCCTGTAGGTGACATGATATTATTGTAGGTTCTATTCCAATTAGGATTCCACCTGATAAAGTATGTCGTGTTATTTACATTACCTGTAAATATTGTTGGCTGTTGCAAATGCTGCGCCCAGGATTCGTTCGATAAATTGTGGTGAATTTGAGTCCCAAAAATGTTACTGAATACAGGACGAAATTTAGATCCCACAATTTGAAAATCTTGTTTTAGGGATTCATTTGTAATCTCATTCGGATTCTGATTTATTTCCTCGAATCCATCGGTACATGCACCAATACTAAATAACAGTGCCATTATTAATATATATTTTATTTTTTTCATGTCTTACAAATTAAAAAGTTAAACTTAAATTTAAACCAGTTGTTCTAGTCGCTGGCAAATTAATGTTTTCAATTCCTGGTTGACTTCTACTTGTACTGTTAGTAATTTCTGGGTCAAACGGTGCGTCTTTATAAAAGAAGAACAAATTATTACCTATAAACGACAATGAAGCACTTTTTAACCAATCATACTTATCAACGTTAAAATTATATGATAACGAAAGTTGACCTAACCTTACACTTGTTCTATCATAAATATAGGGTTCCTGAATCCCATTTCTTCCTCCGGTACCAGGCCCTTCACTGTAATAAAGCCTTGGGTCTATTTGAGTTACTGCCGTCCCGTTTTGAACGGCGTTGATATGTTCAAAACCTCTGTCTCTCGCTGCGGCAGATCGTTCAGATACACCATAACCATCTAATAAACCTTCTGTTTGGCTACCTACAATACCACCAAATTTACCATTGATCTGCATGTTCATAGACCACGATTTATAAGTAATAGAGTTGTTCCATCCCAATGCAAAATCAGGTTCAGCATTACCCACTAATACCTGGTCTACAGTTCTTAATGGATTTCCATCATCAGGATCTAAAATAATTCGTCCCTGATCATCTCTTTGGAATAGCCTTGCCCAAACATCACCAAAAGAACCGCCTTCAATTAAAGGTGCGGCAAACCCTTCCGTGCCACCTAAACCAGTATCTAAAGCATTAGGTGATAATTCAACAATCTTATTCTTATTTGCAGTAAAGTTTAATGCTGTTGACCAACTAAAGTCGTTATTTACAATAGGTTTTCCACTTAAGGTGATTTCTACCCCCTTATTAGTGATTTCTCCGGCATTGATATATTCAAAAGTATATAAGGCCGATTCTATAGGGAATGTTAGAAATTGATCCTTACTAGTAATATCATAATACGTAAAATCTATACCTAACCTACCTTGAAACATTCTCCAATCTAAACCAACTTCCCAGGTACTAATAATCTCCGGTCTTGCATCAAAAAATGGTTTTCCTTGATATGGGTCCACACTACCTCCTCCAATAATATCATTACCTGGATTTATAATATTATAAGGTACTTCATTGGCTAATTCAGCTAAAGATACTCTGGCCTTTAAAAAGCTAATCCAGTCCGGCATTTCAAACATTTCACTAAAAATACCTGATACACCAAAAGACTTATAGAAATAAGATTCATTTCCTGTTAAAGCAAGAGTTGACGCCCAGTCATTTCTACCAGCAAAATCTAAAAATACCATGTCTTTATAACCTATTTCAACATTTCCGAAAACTGAGTTTTTCTCAACTCTCGTATCTAAAGTTGATTCTACGAGTACATTTGGACCTGTGTTATTAAGATTAAATTCATTTGCATATAATAAGCCATCATCTTGCATACCAGAATTAACTCTTACACCATCTCTATAATTTGTATTCTGGTAAGTCGCACCTAGTAAAGCATTTACAGAAAAATCTTCTCCAAAGCTATTAGTATAGCTTAATATAGCATCCATATAGGTCTTAGTGTCTGTATAATCTGAATAAATCCAACGTCCATTTCTGGCAACCGTAGTTGTATTTCCTCCAGCTTGTCGTTGCTCATCATACGTTTTATCCGCATAATCAATATTAAACCTCGTTTGAAATCTTAATTGTTCATTAATTTGCCACTCTGCAGTTAAATTAGCAATAGCTCTTTTAAATCTATCTTGCTGAATCTCTCTGTTTAATAACCAATATGGATTAGATTGGTGGTGATCTGATACAAACCAATTCATTACCTCTACTTGTCTGTCCTCATTCAACATATAATAGTTGGTTTTAAAGTCCTCAAAGTTTCTTTCCCTTGGGAACCAGTATAACCCCGTTAAAGGATTGTTATAATATCCAGCACGATTACGATTAGAGGTATTCTCGTTAGACATAATAATGTTAGAGGTTACCTTAACTTTATCATCAAAAAACTTTGTAGACTGTTTAAACGTAAAGTTATTTTTTAAATAGTTGTTACTCGGTGTAATACCTGCAGAAGAGGTATTCGAATAAGAAAAATAAGCTTGAGTCTTATCATTACCTCCACTAATAGAAACAGAGTTAATAAAGTCTACGCCTGTATCAAACCAATCATCTACAAAATTACTGGCATAATCTCCTTGCGTGTACGACCAGCTTTCTTTAGCGCCACCTTCAGCACCATATCTATATTGAAGATCCGGTGCTGCCGAATCAATAATACTTCTTACAGACAATGATGAATTAACCTGAACCGTAGTAACGCCGGATTTACCACTTTTTGTAGTAATGATTACAACTCCATTGGCACCTTCACTACCATATAAAATAGCAGCATTAGCTCCTTTTAATACACTCATACTTTCAATATCGTCGGGGTTCAACGCAGACAAACCATCACCGCCATCAACACCGTCCCAACCACTTGGTTGACTTCCTCTGTTGTTTACCATAGGAACACCATCGATTACAAATAAAGGTGAACTATCACCACTAGCGGACTTATGCCCTCTAATTTGTATTTTAGTTGATCCACCGGGACCAGAACTACTTTGTCTTACTTCAACACCTGCCGCTTTACCGGATAAAGCATTAACAAAATTGATATCTTTAGATTTTGTTAAATCTTCACCGCCTACAGTTTGTTGAGAATAGGTCAAAGTCTTTTCTTGTCGCTTAATACCTAAGGCCGTAACAACTACCTCGTCCAATTGGCTAGCATCTTCAGACATGGTTACGTTAACAGTGTTCGAACTTCCAACAGTCACTGATTCTGTTTTAAAGCCTATATAAGAAAACTCTAGAACATCACCTTGGTTAGCCTGAATACTATAATTCCCGTCAAAATCTGATTGGGTTCCCGTCGATGTTCCTTTAATAATAATGTTTACGCCTGCAAGTGGTACACCCGCAGCATCAACCACGGTACCTTTTACTTCATTTTGAAGAACGTCTTTGATAAGGGTCTCTATTTCCTTATCTAAATTTTCATTATTTATTAAATCTTCAATAATCTTAATGACTTCCTTATCATTTTTTGGAAATAATACGATTTGATTTTTTAGAAGCCTGTAATCTATATCTGTTTCTTTAAACAAATCCACAAGAACCATATCTAAATCCTGATTGTTTGCATTTAAAGAAACTTTCTTAGAGACATCTACTAAACTGTTATTGTAGAAGAAATTGAACTCGGTTAAAGCCTCAATTTCTGTAAAAACAGTTTTTAGTTCTGCGTTCTTTACATTAATAGTTACATTTTGCCCATTAGCATCAACCGCGAAGAGTTTTGCCATGGAAACAAAAAGCAAAAGGGTGTAAATTTTCATAATCCGTAAAAGATTTTTTTGCGACAAAAATTTAGTGTCATTTTTTTTCATAATTTTGCTTGGTTTAAAAAGTTATTACTCATATACTAGAGTAATAATACTAATCGTTAAAAGGGAATGTTCGCAGCATTCTCTTTTTTTTTGTATTTCGATTAAATATTATTTATTCTAGAATTATTTTCTCGTTCTCGATATTGTACTTAATGGGTGACGAAATGGTCAATAACTTAAGTACTTCATCAATACTTAAGTTGTCAAAGGTACCGGTATACTCATAGTTTAAAAGGGTTTTAGAATTAATAATTATTTTTGTGTTATATTTTCTTTCTAAATCAATGACCACTTCCTGAAGTGGTGTTTTGTCAAATATCAACGTGCCGTCTTTCCAAGCCACTACATCCAAAGATTGTACTTCTTCAATTTCAAGTTTGTTTTCCTTTTTATAAAATACAGCTTTTTGAGATGGTGCTAATATTAACGGTGTTTCTTTATCTTTTAAGACTTCTACCTTACCAGAGACCAGCGTCGTTTCAACTTTTTTGTCTTTGGAATAGGATTTTACATTAAATGACGTTCCCAGAACTCTTATTTTGATACTGTTTGTATTAACAATAAATGGTTTATCCACATTTCTTTTAATATCAAAAAAAGCTTCTCCAACCAAGGTCACTTCTCTAATACTGTCATTAAAAGCTTTAGGATAGGTTAACTCGCTATCGGCGTTCAATACTATTTTAGATCCATCCGGAAGGTATATCTCTTTTTTATCTCCACGCATGGTTATAAAACTCACCGCCCCAGAATCCTTTATAGCTGCTGTTTCTACAATTTCTTGAGGTATAACATCAGTAGTACTTGCATTAAACTCAAAACTCCATAGGAAGGACAACAGAATTACCACTGAAGCACTTACATAAATAAGTTTATTAAGCTTTTTCTTTATAATTCTATTTTTTAAACGCTCAAAAAAGAAGGCATTATTATTGTTTGGTACATCTTTAAAAGAAGAAGCGACATACTCTGCTTTAATAATATTATATATTTTCTGGTTCTCCGGTGTTTTTCTAATCCATGCTACTGCCTTCCTTTTCTCGGCAGTATCCATGTCACCTTTAATATATTTAATTATTTGCTTTTTGTTCATTCTTATGCGCAGTTATTAATATGACGTAATTATTTAAAGGTATCCCCTAGTTAAAAGTGAAATAAATAAAAATTTTATAAAATCGGAAGGAATTCTCTAAGCGACACTTTTAAGTGTTTAAGTGCTTTTGTGATATGATTCTCCATATTTTTTTGGGTCTCGACAATTTTTAAAAGCATCAATTTACACCTGATTTTCAATAACTTAATTTGATTATTTTGATTTAATTCATTTAAAGAGAACATTTGAGGGAAAACGTAGGTATTACCGGTAGCCGGATTAGAAATTGTCATCTAAATTTCGGAATGGTTGTTCTAAATTGTTAAGATAAATTACTCTATATTAATGTATAAATTATTATTCGGACATGTATTAAATATTTGAGCTCTTTAGCTTAATCTTTTGAATTAACTACAAGTAAATAAAATACCGAATTTGAAATTACAATGGAATACAGTACACTCAATTTATTGTTTATTTTAAAAAAAGGGGAAAACGGTCAATTTTATTTCAGGCATTGAAATTATCCAAATTTAATGGGCATCAATAATTTTCTTTTACTTTGTTTAAAGTTAATAAAGCCTTAACAGCAGATCATTAGTATCAATTTTTTCGTACATTACTCTTAATTATAAAAACGCTTGCACTCATAAAAAGAATCCTTAATATAATATTTAGAACTGTTTTTTACAGGGTTTCTTTTCCAGTCTTTGGATTAGTCCTTTCTATCTTATTTACGTTTACCCCGTCCATAAGTAGCATGGATTTTATACAACCCACCATTAGTCCCAAGACTATTTTTTTTATTTATACACTATTATTTACCATCCCCTTTTTTCTCATATTTTTATGGTCTAGAAGCTTCACCATTAGAATAAGAATATCTCGAATTGATTTGTGTTTATTACTTTTCCTTGGCTTTGTAATGACCAACCGGTATTTAATACAAGACTTTTATGGGTTTTCGATTCGTTTTATCGAACTTTTAGGATTGGCGTTTTTATATCTTTTACTGCGACAACTGTCTCTTAAATTTTATCATTGGTTGTTATTGTCCATTGTTATTTCGGGCATTATCCAAGCTCTTTATGGTTCACTACAAATATTGGGATATCTTTCATCCTTTAACAGTAGATTTAACCTTACCGGAAGTTTTTCAAATCCAGGCCCTTATGCCGGGTTTTTGGCCGGAGTCTGGCCCGTTGCATTAGGGTTATTCTTGTATAAAGACGACATCTTATCCTATTTAAAATTAAAATATAAAATAGAAAAACAACTGTTTACTTATTTACCAATACTGGGGTTAGTGACGATTTTTATCGTTCTTCCTTCTACGCAGTCTAGAGCGGCTTGGCTTGCCTGTCTGGCATCTTCTGGGCTACTCTATGTCTTTAAGGTTTATAAAAAAAAGAGAATAACCAATTTGAATATATACACCAAAAACCGAAAAAAGATTATACTATTACTTGTCTTAGTAACTGGTGCGAGTCTATTCGGTCTCTATCATTTTAAAAAGAATTCGGCAAAGGGACGCTCTCTTATATGGAAAGTTTGCACCGAAATTATTCAAGAAAATTCGTTGTTTGGAGTAGGATATGATCGTTTCCAAACGCATTATATGGATTTTCAAGCAAATTATTTTTCAAAAAAAGATGAGGCATTTGAAAAATCAATGTTAGCTGATAACACCACTTATGCTTTTAATGAAATTCTGCAGTTGTGGGTGGAGAATGGATTCATTTCTCTTCTCCCCTGTATCTTAATAGTGATCTTTTTAATACAATCGAATAGGAGAGGAAATAGACTTAACAAGATATTTCTGAGTGTCTTATTTTCTTTAGCAGTATTTGGGTTATTTTCCTATCCTAATCAAATATTACCGATTAAGATGATTGGAATATTAGCACTGTCCGTTTTATCCAAAAATGATTCTACTTGTATTGCCTTTAAAATAGGCGAATTGTTTTCTAATAAGCAAAAAGGGATTTTCAAAGCTTTAATTACATTATTGATAATTTTCTCAATGACCAAGATTTATCAAAAAACAAAAGAGATTGAGCATGGTTTCAAAAATTGGAAAATAGCTATGGATAATTATAATTATGATCTATATGAAAACAGTATAAAAGGGTTTGAATCCATCATGCATCCATTATTCTATTGTAATGGAAATTTTTTAATGAATTATGGCAAGGCGCTGCAAATGTCGGGTCAGAATCAAAAAGCTATTATCATCTTAGAACGGTCCAAATTATATTTTAACAATACAATTATACAAACAACATTAGGCGACGCATATAAAGAATCAAAAGAATACACCAAAGCTGAAGCTGCATATCAACATGCGATAAATATGATTCCACATAAATTGTATCCCTATTATTTACTGGCAAAGCTCTATGATGATTCAGGTGAGTCGAAAAAGGCATATGTAACAGCAAGAATATTTTTATCAAAATCAATAAAGATCCCATCCAGAGCAGTTAAGGAGATGACCATTGAAATGGAGTTGATTTTAAGTAAATACGAAAAAAAATCTTCAGAAATACAAACAAGTAAATAATACTAATACCCTAAAAATATATTAACTAGATCTTAATATAGCTTCGCTGCCGTTTACTTAAAGCTTTTAGGTTTTAAAAACCCAATCTTCAAACTAACCCAATAAGACATTCATTATTCACTTATCTTAAAGACCCTCAATTTAAGATAAGGGCCTGGTTTGAATTATCGTAGGCTCTAGTTTTTATATATTAAATGTTTAAACATACTAAATGGTTTACATTATTTTGCATGGGTCTATTTTGAGTTTAACAACCTAATTATAAACAACATAGTGAAAGAATTATTTTAAAAAATTTTTTATTTGAGATAATTTTCCTATATTTAAAACAGAATTTAACTACTCTAATATTTAGGATTGTTTTCTTTGTATTTTCTCTCCTTGTAAGATTCATTCCTTTTATTTTCTCTCCGAGTTTAAAATCCTATTAAGCCTTAAATAAAACAAAAAACTATGGTATAGAGGAACAAATAACAAGAGGAAAATCTTATAACTTCAAGGTTATGATTGGTAAATAGATTTTGGTAATCATAGTGTTTTGCAATGGTGGCGCTTTCCATAGGACTGTTGCAAGAGAAAATAATAAAAAAGGGATTATTCCCTATAACAATAAAAATCAATTATAATGAAAAAAATAGTAGTAGTTTTTGGAGCTATCATCTTCGCAGCCACTTTGTTCTTGAACAGCAACAGTATTATAGGTGCTGAAAAATTTGATTTGGATAATTTAATATCCTTGAATTCGGCAGATGCGGAATGTACCTGGAAGGGATATTCGTTAGATTATGGGTGCGAATTTGGAGAGTGTGTATTTTGGGGAAATGGCCCGTTTTGTGACCCTGTATGGTGGTAAATTTTATCACCTAAATATTTACTTCCCAATGTGAATAGAAGATTAGAGTCTTAATAGTAAGATTCTACTAATTAATGATTAAACAGGCGGGTTTCTTTTATAAACCCGCCTTACCTTAAAATTATAATTTATGATGAGATTTGTTGTTCTTTGTTGTTTTTTCCAAATTATGGTTTCCTGTCATATTGAGCAAAAGCATGTTCCGAATGAAAGGCAGAAATCCCTTAATGCTATCATGGATTTAGATTCTGTCAAGACGAAATCATTTTTGTTAGATCAGGAAACAGCACCTCACCCAATTTACACACAAATGTTTCAAGATTCATTGGGTTTTAGGTATTTTACTTTTTTAAACAACTATAACAATTCTATTTATTTTTATGATTACGATAGCTTAAGTAGTATTAAAAAAATAACGCTTGATAAGGATGGCGTAAATGCTATAGAATCCCCGATAGGTTACCATGTAAAGACCTTAGATTCTATATATATATTAAGCAAAAAGCTAAGAATATTTTTGACCGATAAAGTAGGTAAGATTTCGACTGATCTTTCACTTAACAATGGATACGGTTTTAAGGGAAATCCTCTATTATGGGTAACTTCTTTTCCTATGTATTTTACAGAAACAACTATTCCCTTTATGGAAACTAAGGATGAACTATTACTTACAGGACAGTTTGTGAGAGATCTGCCAGACTCCATAGTGAATAAATTCAAATTTACAGCACATATAGATTATAAACTCGACAGCGTTTATTTTACTCATACTTATCCTGCCGAATTATACGGGAATAACTACAGTTGGGGAGGTCTTTTCCCTATGAAAGTGTTTCCACAATTGCATCCAGACGGAAAACGTATCATATATAGCTTTGTACCCTCTCATGATCTCTATTTGTCCGATTTGGATGGTTTAGGGAAAAGTAAAAAAGTATATGCCGGAAGTAAGTTTGCCGGCACAATTTCTTCTTTTAATAAAAAAACTATTAAAATGGAACAAGAGGACGTTATTTCGAGGTTTGTTGAGGGAGACCGATATTGTGCCATTTTGTATGATAAATTCAGAAAAGTCTATTATCGCTTCTTAAGAAAGTCCTTACCAAATGCTCCTAAGGGAACTCATTGGAAGAAAATGAACATCGTAGTCATAATTATGGATGAGGATTTCGGATACTTAGGAGAGACCGAATTAGGTCCTGGTGACATTTGGCATTGGGAAAACTCCTTTGTTACCAAAGAGGGGCTTAACATAGAATTTATTGACAAAAATGATGTGAATGAGGATTATCTTACATTTAAGATTTTTATACCAAAACTAAATTGAAAATCATATGAAACGTATCACTGCCATTTTAATTATCCCGTTAATGATGATAATAATTTTTTCCTGCAAAAAGGGAGAAGCTAAACAAGATCAGGAAAAAATTAAGTTTATTTTGGAGGCGTTGGAAATAAAAAAAGAAGTGAAATGGGTAATTCTTTTACCTGGCCTGGGATGCGATGGATGTATAAAAGAAGGCGAGTATTTTTTAAAGCAATACATTAACAATGAAAACATGTTTCTCGTCCTTACAAATATTAAATCTCTTAAAATACTACAACATAAACTGGGCATCAAATTGACTAATTTGTCGAACGTATATGCTGATAAAGAAAATAGATACGGGTTAACAACAGACAATAAAATATACCCGTGTATTGTTCATCTTAATAATGGACAATACGAATCCCATGAATTTCAATCCCCAATGAACGGGAATGCTTTTGAAAAGTTAGCAACACGCATTTTAATTGAGTGATGCGTTTTTTACGAGCTTCCATCCATAATATGAGGTATTTTATAGTTTTATAATGACGTATTTTCGTTATAAAACTTTTAGATGTGCGCCCATGACCAAATGTTCAATGTATATAACAAGGCGAAAAAAAAATAGAACTGCTTTTCTTTATATTACCTTAATTTTATTGCTTATAATAGTTCCATTTTGGTTAGTAATTCTCATCACTTGTACCAGTTTAATGTATAAGAGTGCATTTTGGTTCATTAAAAAAATCCGGTATGAAAAGATTCAAAAAACAATTGAAGGTCTTTTTTTTGTTATCTTCATGTTCACCATAGGCATAGTATTTAAAACCTTAGTATTTGACATTTATCGAGTATCGAGCAATTCAATGCAAGATACGCTACATTCTGATGATATAATAATAGTGAATAAACTTTTGTATGGGCCTGCACTACCGAGAGGTGTTTTTGAAATATCTTGGGTAAAACCATTTTTTTTCTCAGGCAATAAGTCCGAGAGAGATACTAATCGAAAAGAGGCATCTTATAGACGGTTATCGGGAACCTGTTCGTTAGAAAATGGTGATGTTTTGGTTTACCAACAAGCTCCTGGTTTCTTTATTGTAAAACGATGTGTGGCAATAGCAGGTGACACTTTAAAAATCGATGGAGGAGAAATATATGTTAATAGAAAGCATCATTTAAGTTCCAATACAATAAAGGAGAATTATCAACTTTTTGTATCCAACAGAAAAGTCTTTTATAAAGTTATGGATAGCCTAGGAATAACTACACCATTCTATAATGAACAAAATCAATATAACTTGTTAAGAGGCTCCCTTTCAAAAGAAAAACTAAATACTTTGAAGAATCTAAAAATATTCAACGATACAAAAAAAGTATTTGACAGTTATTCAATTGACAAGGATCTTTTCGCTATGCCAGAAGGCACATATTGGACCTTAGATAATATGGGACCTTTCATAGTGCCTAAAAAAGGAATGAAAATAGAAATCAACGATTGGTCTTTTGAAGTATACGGAAAGACAATATTAGATTTTGAAGGAGAGGTTATTGAAAAAAAAGAGGGTGGGTATTATGATTCAACCGGTAATAAGATAGCTAAATATACATTTTCACAAGATTTTTGCTTTTTGATGGGTGATAATCGCAAAGCATCTGTTGACTCTCGGTATTTTGGGTTTGTTCCTAAATCAAACATTGTAGGAAAGGTACAGTGTGTTTTATATTCTAACAAATGATGGCACTATATTCGAGTCTTCTAAAGATTACAGTATTCACGTTCTATAAAATATTATACGCGACTAAAGCTTTATAACATCATGTAAATTATAAACTATTCCCCCAATATTTATAAAACTTCTTCCATTCAGATTTATCCGTTTGCCAATCACAAAAAATGGATATTCCATCAATAATCTTTTTGGTTGAATCTATCGCAAGAGCACTCTTTTTAATAACTTTTAATGTATTGGGAACATTCTCAATTTTTAAGTTTCGGTAGTCTCTTAACTCTTGACGATTAATGAAGGTTCCTATGGACATTAAGAATTGTGTTTGTGGACTGGTCTTCTTTAAAATTTGAATATCTCTAATTTGTGCTATACAATTCTCCTTGAAAACTTTCTGAGAGTCAATATGGGTATCAAAGTATAGAAATGAGAGTTGATCTACATATTGAACCAAAACTTTAAGCTCATTAATCGTCGTCTTTCTTTTCCATGGTTTGGTATCAGGAGATGTTGCAACAACCACAGAGGATACAAAAGCATCCGGTATCAAATTCCTCAATTTTTTATGAAACGAGTTGACGTTATTCGCATAGTTTTTCTCATCATCTGGTTTTTCTCGTGTAATGGTTCTGTCCAAATAAGAATGGCCTTTTAAAATATACTCAAAATCGATATGAATCCCAGGAACTTTTAAAGTTTCTATCAATTTTTTAGTGTCATTCAACGCATTCTTAATCCATATAGAATCTTCCAAATGCACAGTTTTATTCTGAATGCCTCCAACCCATGGAAGAACAATTATTTCAGGATAGAGTTCCTTTAATTTTCTAATACTTTCCATTGCCAAGTCAGAAAACGGATAATCCGGTAAATGTCCATCTTCTTGATATGGGCCAGCAAATAAATAAGCATATTTTATGTTATTCTCTTTCAAAGTATTTGCATACTTTTTTAAATCTTCATCACTTAATTTTTTACCTGTGCTGGGTTTAGTACCTCGCAGATATATACTTTCCGTCCAAACTGCATTTTCTTGACCAAATATTTTGCTATTTGTTTTTTTTGATTGCATACAGCTAAGAAAAAAAACCAACACAAGTAAGAATAAAATGGTTGTCTTTGTTATTTTAAACATTCTGAAAACTTTTTCGTTTTATACAAGTCAACTTTTAATTTATATAATACATATGTATTATATCATTATATATTTGAGCCCATGAAGAGGATTTATGAAATAGGTGCCCTTCTTTTTCAAAAAACTTAAAATGGGTTTTTCGAGAATCAAGTAAATCGAACTTATCAAAGACACTTCTAACTTTGAAAGTTAGGGGGTCTAATTTTCCATAAAAACCTAATATTTTTGTCTTTTTCAACTTATCAATTGGATTACTATCAATATCCCCTGAAATGAGAACAATTCCTTTTATATCACTAATATAATCTACAACTTTTGTGACCAGATTTCCTCCATAACTCGAACCCATTAGAACAATATCCTTTTCTTCAATATTATAGTTTTGCTTTAAAAAACTTATACTTGCCACTATATCTGAAATTTGATAAGAAATATCTTTTTCCTCTGCAAACTTTTTTGAATATCCGGAAGAACCATGATAATTAATCGCCAAAAGGTTAATACCGTATCTATTTAATATTTGTGTTCTAATATCCCAAGTAGGTTTGGTTTGCAAAAATGGCCCGCCATGAACATAAAGTATCGTTTTTTTTGACATACCCAAGCTATTCTCGGACGGCCAAAAAAAAGCATTTACCTGAGACTTAGACGTTCTATTTTCAATATTTAAGACCCTTAAATCGATCTGTTTTTCGCTATCCTTATAAGGTGATTTGTAGATAATTTCTTTTTTGCCTGTTACCAAATCAAGTTTAACTGAATACGGAGGAGTATTTGAGCCACGATTGGTTACATAAAGATGTCTTTCTTTCTCTAAATCTAAATCAAAGCCGTTTCCTTTTTTAGAAATATCTTTCAAAAAGAGATTAATCTTTTTATCTGAGCAATAAAGCTTGCTTAGTCCATTTTCATTCCTCGTATAATAGTAGTAATTCGATTCGTTCATTGAATATGTACAATTAGAAACATTAAAGTTCCCATTAGTTAATCTAAAGCTTTCTCTGCTTTTTAAGTCCTGCTCAAAACACTGGAAATATTCATCCTTCTTCCCTCTTCCCACCACCAATACTTTTCCTTCTTTAATGGAGAATTTATGAATCTCCTCAATATCCTTAAGTTCATGATATTTGATTTCACCTGAAGAAACATGGACCTCTTTTAGAATAGGCTTTTTTGGGTTTTCAGTGAAAAACAAAATTGAATCTTTGCTCCATTGAAAATCGGAATATGGATCCAAGCCCCGAAAAGACCATTTAATTTCATCTCTGCTAAAATCATAGACAAATAATGTCGAACCAGCGTCCGTTGACATTAAATAGGCCAAATATTTTCCGGAATGGGACCATTTCAATGGGGGTATTGCATTATTTGATTTGGGTAGACCGATTAACTTACGTGCTTTCAATTCTATATCCAATATATACAAATCAAACTTGTTGGATTTAGGGTTGAATTCTTGAAAAGCTATTTTTCTACCATCCGGATGCCAGGTAAGTGATAGTTGCGTAAATTCAGAACTATCAATTTTATAACGCTTCAAGGTATCAATATCTGAAATAAACAAGTCAAAAGTCTCTCTACGAGATTTTAGTAAAACCTTCTCTCCATTTGGAGCCACACTCACAAACATTGGATACTGGCTTTGAATCATATCTACAATTTGAGGATAGTGATTCTCTTTTTTTCCTGCACATGACATAAAGAATAGAACAGAACATAAAAAAAAGAATAATTTAGACATGTTTCAAAATGAAAGTTAATCAAAATACTGACACTAAAATACGTTTTTTCTTATGAAAAGCTCTTGTGTAGCGCCTTTTTTTACATATTCAAATATGATATTACCCGTTTCAAACATTTGTAATGTATCTTATCAAACTCTTAATAGTGTCAACTTAAATATTGAGGGATTGAATAATTTTTTAGATTGAATGCTGCACAACTCATGTTTTCCAATTAGCACCATGTAATTGCTACTAATCTTCTATTCAGATTAATTGAAACATTCTTTTCTTTCATTTTTAAAATAAAATTTCGCGATCACCCAACGAAAGTAAAAAAAGAGGTTTCTCCGGGTTATAAATTAAGGAAGGAATTCTCTAAGCGACACTTTTAAGTGTTTAAGTGCTTTTGTGATATGATTCTCAACGGTTTTAGGGGAAATATCCATATCCACAGAAATCTCTTTGTGCTTAAGGTTTTCTATTCTGCTTTTTACAAATACATCTTTACATTTAGGAGGAAGTAAATCAATAGATTTTAAAATCGCTTCATTCAGTTCTTTTTCTATAATTAAAGACGAGGAATCATCAGATAATGCATTATAATTTATCGATGCTTCTAATTGATATAAATTATTGTCCAGGTGAAGTTGCTGTTTTTTTGATCTTAAATGATCCAAACAAGCATTTTTAGTTATACTATAAAGGTATCCGTTAATATTAGTCTGAATATTTTTTTTGGTCCAAACTTTTAAAAACACATTTTGAATTATTTCCTCGGCATCTTCTTTGCTTGAAACATATTGTGTTGCTATATAAAGTAATTTAGACCTATATAGTTTAAATAATACTTCAAAGGCAAAAACATCGCCATCGTTTATCAGATCGATAAACTCCTTAGAATTTATACGAGATGTGTCGTTCATTAAGTTATTGTCGAGTTAGTCAGTCTAAATTTAACAAATTTTTCACAAATTTCAGCGTAAAATTAAAAAGATTCGAAAACCATCTTAAGATAATGGTAGTATTTGTCTAGGTTTCAACTCTTTTTTAGTGCTTTTTAAAATCCCATATTAAATGGTCAAATCAACCTATCTAAGATATCTTATTCAATGCTTGAGGCGAAAAAAAATATCTAAACAACATCATTTTACACATAAACAACAGAATATCGTCCATGAGTTCCGTAAATTTAAACATTTCGTAATTCGGAAATTCAGTTAAAATGAGCTCCAACTTAATTCATACTAAAGCCCTTTATTGCGCCATCATTATTTGCAATTAAAAGTGTTTTTCCCGATTTAGTATCTACGACAGTAATATTTTTTGCATTGCCCTTATTAATAAACCCGGTAATTTTCGGATCATTAAGTATAAAGGCTCCGTCACTATAAGATAGAACAGCGCCATACGAAGCATCGTAACGTACAGTTTCGACCTCAGCGTTATAATGATTCCCTACAATGAATATATCTTTAGAATTGTCGTTATCGATGTCTATAAACTCAAAATCCATGATGGGTGAAATTTGAACAGCGTTTAGAAGTTTTTTAAGTTTAAATTCGCCATTACCTAAATTTTCAATAAATGTACTTTCCAAGGTTTCGGCTTCATGATGAAGGGCACTATCTAAATTATCTTCACCATAAACATCGACCAAGCTTGCTTCAGCGAATGCTTTATAGCTTGGAAATTTATCTTTAACAAAAGGCATTTGTTGCGACGAGCATTCTCTTCCTCTAGAAGGGACAAGATTACCATTATAATTACTGGAAAGAATAATATCGTAAGTTCCGGAATTATCAAAATCATCACAGAATATGTGAAATTCTTTTTTCGCATTTACTTTAAACTTTGCGTTTAATCCCAAATTACCAGCAAAATAATCCATGTCGCCATCGTCATCGATATCATGAGCTGCAACACTAAACCACAGTCCTTTTGTGTTTTCCAGTGATTCATTTTTTTTATGCTGAAATTCGCCGTCTTTATTTTCGAATAAGGTTATGGGCATCCACTCTCCAACGATAATGAGATCGTCATCGCCGTCGTTATCATAGTCGGAAAACGTAGCATCGGTCACCATACCTATATTTTCGAGAGATGGTGCTATCTGATTTGTCTTATTTTTAAATGTTCCTTTTTCGTTTATAAGGATATACGATTTTGGTGCAAATGGGTATTTATCGGGAATTACCCTACCACCAACAAACAGGTCTAAATCACCATCGTTATCAATATCTGATGCCTTTACACATTGTCCGCTTGAATTTATAACAGGTAAGGCATTTGTACGCCTTTCGAAAACCCCATTTCCATTATTGATATATAACCTGTCTTGAAACAGGATGCTGTTTTCAGGAAATTCACTACTTCCACTGACGACATATAAATCCTGGTCCTGATCATTATCGGCATCAAAAAATAATACCCCAAGATCTTCGAAGCTTTTATCCATTATCCAGATATCGGCTTCTTGCTTTTTAAAATCTCCTGTTTCTGTTTGCATATATAATTCACCACTTTGACCTGCTGCTCCACCGACAAAAAAGTCTTCCAGTCCGTCACCATTCACATCCGCTTTATCTATAAAAGGACCATTGCGCGATTGGCTATGTGGCAAAAGTATCTGGTTTTTAAAATCGTCAAAATCAAGTTCTTTATGCTTATACTTTATGCCCTTTTTCCATAAACTAATTGAGGACAATAATGTTTTATCTTTAGGTTTATTGGTATTAAGAGAGGAACTATTGGTTTGATCCACTTCAATAATCTGGTTCGCTTCAATTTGTGCTAACTTTGTAATTTTTTGATTTGGCCATTCTATTAAAATTTCATCTACAACGGATGCCTTTCCAATTCCGAAATGGATTATATTTTCTACCGAAGACAAAAAACCTCTACTCAAATACAATTCCTGGTATTGCTTCTCCCCAGCAACGTTGATGGTCACTTTAGAGCCAATGGCCAATGTGTTTTTTAAGTTCCCTTCGAGCTTAATTTGAATAAAATTATTGCTATCGTTATTTTGATAGACCTGAGCTTTGTCATTAATATTATTTATAACCAAATCTAAATCACCATCGTTATCGAAATCGGCATAGGCAACACCATTCGACTGGGTTCCTACATTAAAGCCCCATTTTTCCGATGTGTTACTAAACGTTTGGTCTCCATTATTTTTAAAGCTATAATTTGCTATTTTATTTGAAGGCAGCATGTCTATGACTTCTTTAAAATCCGGTTTGTTTTTCTGAGCAAAGCGCTTGGTCATTTCCACTCTAAAATCCTGATTAGCCATGTCTTTTAAAATCCCGTTGGTGATAAAAACATCTTTAAATCCGTCATTATCAAAATCGACTACGAGCGGTGCCCAACTCCAATCTGTTTTTGCCAAACCGCTTAGTTGCGCAATTTCACTAAATTGCCCATCTCCATTGTTTAACTGTAAGGTATTCACCATATATTGATGATGATACTCATTCTTAACAAGGGCCTTAAAGTTTCCGGTACTCATCGTTGCCATATTCTCTTTACTTCTAATATGGTCTTCAGCGGCCATTTCTAATACTAACAAATCGGGTAACAAATCATTATTAATATCGGCATAGTCTGATCCCATACTACTAAAAGAAATATGGTTCATACGATCCAGGATTTGGTTGGTAAAGGTTCCATTTTTATTGTTTATGTACAGCATATCCGGTGTTAGAAAATCGTTACATACATATACATCCGGCCAATTATCATTATTAAAATCGCCTATGGAAGCACTTAAACCCCAAGCTTTATTAACGAGTCCGACCTCATGGGTAATCTCGGTAAAAGTATCCCCGTCGTTCCGGTAAAATATATCGGAATTCAATCTATTAAAGGCTCTTTCGATACGCATATTAAGACGTGAGGTATTCTCAAAATCGATGCGATGATTAACCAGATACATGTCTAAATCGCCATCTTTATCATAATCAAAAAAATAGGCCTGTGTACTAAAACCGGGATCATTGACCTTCCATTTTTTTGCTTCTTCTTTAAAGGTATTATTTTTTTGATTGATATAGAGTTTATTCTCTCTCAGCGCATTATTTTCTATTTCACCAGATTTACACACGTAAAGATCCAACCATCCGTCATTATTAATATCCACGACTGAAACACCGGTAGACCATCCTTCCGCATCTTCCAATCCTGAAACGGGTGTCACATCCTCAAACTTAAAATCACCTTTATTTAAATACAATTTATTGGATACTTGATTTGCAACAAAAAAGATATCGACCAGTCCGTCATTATTAAAATCGGCCGTGGCGACACCTCCTCCATTATAAATATTGGAAAAGTTTAAAAAATTCAAGGCTTTGGTTTCTTCAACTTTATTATTAAAATGAATTGCCGACTGATTAGCCGGTATTAGTGAAAATTGCGTCTTATTACCACTCTTCTTTTCATTAATATGATTTAGTACTTTATACCCATTCTTGTTGTTGCAACCAAAGAGTAAAGCACAAATAAATAAGGCTTGATATATCTGTTTCAAATGTTTCAAAATAAATTTGGTAAAAATCAAAGTTATAATAAATAAGGGAGAACATGAACAGCTCTCCCTTATTAAACTAATTATCTAAATTATGCAATAATGTTATATTATAACATTAAAAATCTAATTTTGCTTTGCCCACCACAGTGGTGTATGCACTTCGTCTGGACCTCCCAATAATTGTACAGCCTGCGCATGACCTACCGGAATATTATTCTCGAAAGACGACGGGTATTTTACTCGTTGTCCAAAGAAATTCACTTGATTGGTCATAACATTACCAGGTGTTAATTGTGGTAAATCCGGAATTGGATTTTCAATCGCAGGGTTTTCAAAGAATGGTAAACCTAAACGTCTATGGTCATTCCAAATTTCAAGCGGTAACCATGCTTGTTGTGCTATAAACTTCTGCGTAATAATTTTATTCATACGGTCGTTCTTAACAGTACCGCCTTGATAAATAGTATTTTCCGGATATGCATATTCAACGGTTCCAGGGTCACCTGTATAACCATCTATATAATCCATAGTTACGGTAGCAGGAGGCTCTGTAATGTGATCCCAGCTTACCGATGTTCCGGCATTATTATAATCTTCAGATGCAACATAAGTCGCTACATGATCTGAAAGACCATAATAAGCAAAACTCTCAGCAATTCCAGTTTCGTACGCTACTTTACCACTTATAGGCGTTGTCCATCCTCTTTCAGCAGCTTCTGCGATTAAGAAATGTGTTTCCCAAGACGGGAAAAAGATACGTTCAGAGAACTGTCCTCCACCTCTAAAATCAAGCCCTAAACGCGGGTAAGACCCTGCAGCACGCAATTGGTTCTTAGATCCGGGAACACCCCAGTTTCCGGCAGCAAATGCATTATAAGTAAAGGCACAATCTAAAGTTTGCAAAATCTCTCCGTCATCATCTAATAAATTTCTTTCAGATACGGTATGAGCACTACTCCAGGTTGGGAAATTACTGTACTGAGCATCATCAATATTTCCGGGAATTGGATATGTTTTATATGCTCTTGGATCGATGGTATTTGGTAAACCATCAAACCAAAATCCTTTAGCAGGGTCGTTGGTAAGCTGCGTAAAGTGATCATCATATTTTAAGCCCATATAATTGGCAGGTTTAATATTAATCTGATCTTCAACCGGCAATTGGTCAACGGAGGTTACACTACCTAAGCCTACCACTAAATTTCTATAAGCGGCAGTCACATAATGACTATTCCATTGTCTGGACTGTACATTGGTAAAGTCGTTCCAACCTCCACCTTCTGTAATTCTCATATCATCAGCAGATCCTGCAATAATTAGTCCGCTATTGGCCGCTTCTTCAAAATGTTGTTTGGCGACAGATGGTGCAACTTCAGACAAACGCATCGCTAGACGCATTCTCATAGAGTTTCCATACTTTTTCCATTTGGTATAATCATATCCAAATGCTTGGTCTAAATCTGAATCTGGTTTAAACGTGTTGGTCTCATCGATTTTACTCACAGCGTCTTTCAATTCTGCTAACATAAACATGTACACATCTTCTACACTATTATATTCCGGATTTTCACCTTTAAAACCATCAATAGGAATCGGGCCAAAATTATCGGTCATTTCACTCATAATATAGACTCTCCAAATTCTTGCAATGTGCAATAAATTCTCGGTATACTCCTTAACATTTCCTGTAGCAATTTTCTCTTCTGCCACAGTAATAGCCGAGGTAATGTTTAACAACCATTTTGATATATAACCATTAAAGTAATCGTTAGTCCACCCGTCGTTCGAGCCTCCTTCAGATAAAACTCCTAATCTCGAAGTTCTTGAAGCATCCTTCCAATACAGTACAAATACACGTTCAGCAATATGTGGGTTTTGCTGTGCTCCTGCAATAGAATGATTAATAAAAAATTCTACTTCCACTTGTTCTGCTGTTGCATCCAAGGGGTTCTGATTAATTTCTTCAAAATCACTGCAAGAAAAAATCAATAGCGTGGCACAAACTAGTGCCAGTTTTTTACTTAATACTTTTTTCATAATTTTTCTTTTTTAAAATTTAGCCGCTATATTAAAAAACACCGTTCTTGTTGTCGGTGGTGCCAAGTTCTCAAAACCTTGAGCATTAGATGCTGTCGCATTTACTGCTTCCGGGTCTACGCCGTTTAAATTATTCTTAATCATCCAAACATTATTGGCCGATACCCCTAAAGATAATCCTTTAAAAGGTGTTTTATCTAACCAATCCCTATCAAAATTATAGGTTAAGTTTACATTTCTCAATCTCACGTGTGTCGCATCGTATACATTAGCCTCAGAAATACCTAAGTTTCCTGAACGCCCGGTAATCGCTGCCCAGTAATTTTGTGGTGTAGCACCAACGGTGTTTTCACTTAAATTACCAGCACCGTCATCGACAACACCGTTAAACACAATAGGAGCTCTTTCTCCATCAACAACCGTAACAGCTCCTAAACCAGAACGTTGTAAGGCATGATTAGTTCCAGAGAAAATTTCTCCACCAAGGCTAGCACTAACCAGGAAACTGAAAGAAAAGTTCTTATAGCTAAACATATTGGTAACTCCTAATAACGCATCAGGCTGTTGAGAACCTAAAACATGTTTATCTGAGGTCGCCAATGGTAATCCCCCGGCGTCAACCAAAATTCTTCCAAAAAACGGGCTAGACTCGTCTTCAACTCTTTGGAACTTTGTTCCTACAATAACACCATAATCTCCACCAACATCTGCTCTAATATTAAAGTTATCAAATCCACCTAAGTTAAATTGTGTAACCTCGTCATCTAAGTCTTCTATAGTGTTTTCGTTCGTAGAGTAATTCACATCCATATCCCATGTTAAGCCATCTTCATTATCTAAAATTCTGGTCTTTAAAGTTAACTCAATACCTTTATTTTGAATATCCCCGGCATTTATCCACTTAGAATTAAATCCACTAAAAGGATCCAAAGGAAGAGGCACAATCTGATTTAAGGCGTTAGATTTATACCAAGCCACATCTAATCCTACCCTATTATTAAGGAAACGAGCCTCTAAACCAATCTCAACAGATCTTATCAACTCACTTACAATATCAGGATTTCTTAATATACTATTTGTAGAAGCCGTGGTGTTTCCAAGGGCGTCATTACCAATAGAAAATGCATTGTACAATGCAAAAGGTCTTAAATCATTACCTACTTCGGCATAAGATCCTCTTATCTTTCCAAAAGTAAACCAACTTGGTAAGTCGCCTCCGGTTTTAGTGATCATATCAGAAATAACAAATGATGTACTAAAAGAGGAGTAGAAAAATGATCTATTCTCTTTACTTAAAGCCGATGACCAATCATTACGCCCCGTGACATCTACAAATAAATAACCATCATAGTTTAGTTGCAAAAGTCCATATGCTGAATTTATCTTTTTGTTACTAAATCCTTGTGAAACACTTGCTGGGTTAACCCCATTATTTAAACTAAATAAATTAGGAACCACCAATTCTCCGGAATTACTATTTATACTAGTAGTCTCGGTAGACATTAAGTTACCTCCTAAAGAAATAGATCCTCCTAATTTTCCAAAAATGTTATCCTTAGAAGCTACTATTAAAGCGCTGTAATTCTCCTCAATAAATGTGGTTTTCCCTAAACCAAAGGAAGATATACTTGAAGTTCCTGCAAACACTCTTGATTCGGTATTCGTGGTATATAAATCTGCCCCTGCTCTAATCTCTGCGTGCAACCAATCATTAAATTGATGCTTTAATGATCCGGTTATTATAAAACGATCTCTAGAATCAAAGCTTAAACGCCTTTTGTTAGCCCAATATGGATTAATTTGATTAGAGTTAGGGTCAAACCATATTTGATTACCAAATTCATCTACGCCATCAGAGTATTGTCTAATATCGCGAGATCTTGGAAAGTTTATTAAGGTTTGATATTGACTTAATGCTCCAAAACCAGTTCTTGGTCTGTTATTGGCGGTAGTTCTATTGTATTGCATCTTGGCATCTGCCGTCCAATTTTTGTTATTTCCAAACTTATTGACACCTCTTGCCGTTAAGTTTAAACGTTCTAAGGTCGCTGAAGGCGATATACCCTCATCATCCAAATAATTCGCAGAGGTATAAAAAGACCCCGAATCTGTTGAATTTTGGATCGACAAACTGTGGTTTTGGCTAAACCCACTATTGTAATAGTTTCCTATATTATCATAAGCCTGATCAAAAACAACTGATCCCTGTTCTGGCCCCGTTTCCGTTTGTCCTTCAATTTTAGGTCCCCAACTAGATTGAGAATATTCATCATAGGCACCTACAGAACCTTGTCCGAAATCACTTTGTAAATCGGGTTTGGCAAAAAGACTTTGAAAACCAACAGTAGATGAGTATGAAATCCCTAATCCGTTATTGGATTTACCTGTTTTTGTAGTAATTAAAATTACCCCATTACCTGCACGAGATCCATATAATGCCGCTGCAGAAGCACCTTTTAGCACTGATAATGTTTCAATATCGTCCGGATTTATATCAGCAATACCGTTACCTAAATCGGCAGCAGGACTCCAGAAACCTTCTCCAGAAGATCCGGTAAAGTTATTTATCGGTGTACCATCCACCACAATTAATGGTTGGTTGTCACCAGTTAGTGAGCTATACCCTCTTAATACAATTTTAGAGGATCCGGCGGGACCATTACTACTTTTAATAACTTGTAATCCCGTTATTTTACCCGATAAGGCATTCACCATATTAGGCTCTCTAGCCTCAGTTATAGAAGCTCCTTGAATTTCCTGAACAGAATATCCTAATGATTTCCGCTCTCTTTTAATTCCTAAGGCGGTTACAACAATCTCATCCAATTGACTCGCGTCTTCGGCCAAAGCCACATTAATGGTACTTTGATTATTAACTGTAATTTCCTGGTTTGTATAGCCTATATAAGAAATGACTAAAATTGAAGAGGCTCCGGAAACACTGATGCTATAGTTTCCATCGAAGTCTGTCGATACACCGTTATTAGTTCCTTTTTCGACAATATTTGCACCTGCTAGAGGTATTCCACTGTTACTGTCTGTAACAGTTCCTGTTACTGTATTCTGTGCTTGTATACTTTGCATACTAAACAAGCAGAATACAAAAATTAGTTTTAGTAATTTTTGAATCATAATTTTTTTGAGTTAGGTTTTAATTTTGATTGCTTCAAGACTACTGGTCTTGATTATTTTAAAAGTAATTAGGTCTCTTTTTTACGTCATATAGTTTTCGTTTTTTGAGTTATTAATGAATGCGTTCCTTATAATTTCAGTAATCCCTTAATTTTTTTGAAGATAATTAGGGTATCCAAAATATCCAATTCTTGATTCGATTGGAAAAAAAATATATAAACAACGTATAATTACATATATACAACAAAAAAATGCATATAAATTTACGTTTGTTTTACATAGAGTTCGAGTTAGTTTTATATCCCAATTAAGTTAGGATTCAATTTTTTTTTGAGTTTTTAAATAGCTTAGTTATGTACTTTTATTGCATATGCTTATATTTTTTTAACAGTTTATTTACTAAATATAAGGAATTCTAAGCTATTTATGAAGAATAATTTCGACAAACAACATTTCTACTAAGGTGTTGGTAATACTCATGCTTATCTGAAACATATTGATTTATAAGTATTTAACTACAAACGAAAGGTGCCGCTAATTTCAAATAATGTGGTGTTAAGCTTCATAATCATAAGATTATGGCATCTTTCTCTATATTTAATAAGCACTAGAAAGAAAGAACCTCATCTTTACAAAATAAAAGTTATAAATTTGACCGTCCTGAAGACATTATTTACCTTTTATAAAACTGAAGTCTATCTCTATATAAAACATATCCGTTTTTAAAAATGAATTTTAATTCTAAACAGACTTACGAAATTTCCGTAAAACACCACGTTATTTTTTGGCTGGTATATTTTACGATTAATATTGTTAGATGGGGAGGCATACACGACGACTATATTTACGCCTTGAAAACTTCATTAATTGGATTCCCAATACATATTATATTAAGCTACTTAAATGTGTATTTACTAATGCCCAAGTTTGTATACAAAAAGAAATATATGGCCTACGCCGGTTCTCTGCTGTTTTTTCTATTCATCATGTTATTGATTAAGTTTAACCTCACCTACTATTTGGTAGATATTCATGTTTTTCCGGAAATTGACCCCGATGTTACTAGCCTGACCTGGAGTTATGCCATTCATACTATGATCGGTGAACTTTATGTGGTTACCTTTGTAACGGCCATTAAAATAACTTTCGATTTTCTAAGAGAGAACAAACGCGCTGCAGCATTAGAAAAAGCAAATTTAGAAACCGAATTGTTATTTCTAAAAACTCAGATTTCTCCGCATTTTTTCTTCAATACTCTAAACAATATTTACTCTTTGGCTGTTGAAAAATCGAATAAAACAAAAAAAGTAATCTTACGGCTTTCCGAACTCATGCGTTACCTCTTATATGAAACCAAACATAAACGACAAACCTTAGAAAACGAAATTATTTGTCTCCAAAATTATCTTGATCTGGAAAGAATTCGACATGGCGAATTATTAGAAATCGACATGTCTGTTTCAGGAGATATTCAAGATAAGAAAATCGCTCCAATTTTGTTGTTATCTTTTGTTGAAAACTCCTTCAAACATGGGGTTAACAAGAATATAGGAAAAGTTAAAATTGATATTAATTTTACTATTAAGGAGGATTTTCTTTATTTTACCATTTCTAACCCAATGCCAGCAAAAACTGAGTATGTTGACAATCTAAATCCCTCCAATGGTATAGGTATTGAGAACGTTAAAAAAAGGCTTGCATTAGGGTATCATAAAGAAGATTATAACCTAAGCATAAAGAACGACAATAATGTATTCATTGTTCATCTTATGATTAGGGTATCATAAAAGGGCGATCGTCAAGGATTTAGTTATGTAAAACAATCATTATATAAACACCTTCCGGGCAAAAGAATGACACTTGAAAAAACAATTTAGATAAGCTTATGAAAATTAATTGTTTGATTATAGATGACGAACCGTTGGCAGTGAATGTCATTAAAAATTACTTACAGCAAATTGAAGATGTTGTTCTTGTTGACAGCTTTAATAATGCCATTGATGGATTAAACTTTTTATCTAACAACGCCATCGATCTCATATTTTTAGACATCAATATGCCGGTAATGGATGGCTTTGGTTTTATAAAAAGTTTAGAACGCCCGCCTTTAATTATTATTACTACAGCTTATGATGAATATGCGACAGCTTCCTACGAGCTCGATGTTATCGATTACCTAGTTAAACCTATAGAGTTTCCAAGGTTTATGATGGCTTTAAACAAAGTACACAGGAGGATGGGCATTCAAAACAACGCTCAGCAAAAAGTCAAGGAACGTCCCTTTTTATTTATCAAAATTGATAAAAAGAAAATGAAGAAAATCTTTTTAGATGAAATACTAATTGTTGAAAGTCTAAAAGATTACTTAAAAATCAGCACAACAACCGGAAAATATATCACACATAGCACCTTATCCGATTTCACTAATCTCCTTCCCGAAAGAAACTTTATTCGCATACATCGATCTTATACGGTTGCCATAGATAAGATAGATACTGTTGAAGGAAATAGTATTGAAATTGAAGGTCTGCGATATGTTATTGGCCGATCGTATTTGGAAAATGTTAAAGGCAAAATATTGAATTCTGATTTTTAATCAAACTTTTTTAATAACATTGGTAACAATGCCCCAGACCATAAAATGGTTCGCCTCTGTAATTTCGATGGGCTGGTAGTTTTCATTTTCAGGCTGTAACCAAATACCATTCTTCTTCACTATTAAGCGCTTTACCGTAAATTCTCCGTCTAAAAAACACACAGCTATTTTGTTATGCTCCGGTGCTAAACTTCGATCAATAACTAATAAATCATTATCGCTCAAACCAGCTCCAATCATAGATTGGCCACTAACTCGTGCAAAAAAAGTGGAAGCTTTGTTCTTTATAAGTTCTTTATCTAAGGATAATCTATTCTCTTTAAAATCTTCAGTTGGTGAAGGAAATCCGGCAGAAATTCCAACATCAAAATAAGGAACATCAGAATTAGGGATAGACTCTGGTGTGAAAAAAATTATGTCTGGAGAACTTTGAAGCATCATTTTAAAAATTGATTTTCGTAAATGTAGTCATATTAATTTAATATATTCTTTGATTCAGTTCTTCTATGGTCGATGCATTATGATAGGCTATGCTAGTCTTCACAACCTATAAAATGATATGGTTTAGAATTCATCGTTTTCAAATAGCTTCTAAGTTAAGCATTATTGATATTATCGGATGATTATATTGCTTCCTTTCTGGAAATGAGAGGTTTTCACATTACAAAAATAGCTTTAATTCATTTTCAACTAAGGGATACCTACAAATAATTACGTCATATAAATAACTATTCGTTGCAATGCATAAGAATATATGCCACCATAGCGTAATTAAATATAAAACATTGCTGCTATAAACATAACTAACCAAAACCCATTTACAGGATGAAAACAATAAAAACCCAAAGTCATTTTACAAGTTTATTTTATGTTTTAGCCCTGCTGTTTATAAATCTATTATCCGCCCAAAGTGTTACCATTCGGGAACATAATGAAATCATAAAAACATACAGTTTTGATGACCCAAACCCAGTTCCCATATTAGAAGAGAACCCAAAAATCTATCCTTATTTTAAATTTGAAGGTTATGAACATACTGCAAAAAACAAGACTTGGAAAGTCGTAACACTGGAAAATGATTATATAAAATTATCCGTGTTGCCGGAGGCCGGTGGCAAAGTTTGGGGGGCCATTGAAAAACAAACCGGTGAAGAGTTTATTTATAAAAACGACGTCCTTAAGTTTAGGAATATCGCTATGCGGGGACCATGGACCTCGGGTGGCATTGAGTTTAATTTTGGAATTATTGGGCATACTCCGGCAACGGCAACGCCTGTAGATTATACAATTAAAGAAAATGAAGATGGTAGTGTAAGCTGCATTGTAGGAGCTATGGATTTACCTTCCAGAACACATTGGTGGGTAGAAATAAATTTACAAAAAGACAAGGCTTATTTTGAGACCAAAGCCTCTTGGTACAATGCTTCTCCGGTAAATCAATCTTACTACAATTGGATGACTGCGGCAGCTGCAGCCTCTAATGATTTAGAATTTTTTATCCCGGGAGATCAATACCTAAAACACAATGGTAACGCTATGTTATGGCCAATTGATGAACAAGGCAGAGAACTTTCTTTCTATAAGAATAATAATTTCGGACCGCATAAATCGTATCATATCGTTGGTGATTACAAAGATTTTTTTGGTGGTTACTACCATAATACCAATTTTGGTTTCGGACATTGGTCGCCTTATGAAGAGATGCCCGGTCAAAAACTTTGGTTATGGGCACTTTCAAGGTCTGGCGGAATTTGGGAAGACTTACTTACCGATACCGATGGACAATATATTGAATTTCAAGCCGGGAGACTTTTTAATCAATATGCTCCCGATAAAGCGGTAAATCCAATAACCCAGGCAAACTTCGAACCATACATTCTGGATTCCTGGAGCGAGCTTTGGTTTCCATTTAAAGACATTGGAGGCATGGTTGCCGCTTCAGAATTTGGTGTTTTAAATATTGAATACGAAGACCATAAAGCGCATATAGGGCTCAATGCCCTTCAGGAGATAAAAGATTATCTTAAAGTTCTTGTTAATGGCACCGAGGTTATTAATGAAAAGATCGAGATGAACCCTATGGATGTTTTAACAAAAACGGTCTCAGCCAAACCAAATGATGTTGTACAGGTTATCATTGGCATTAACAAATTGATCTATACCTCCAACCCCGAAGAAACACTATTAAAAAGACCTTTTTATTCTGACACCGCACTTCAAATTTCGACATCTGAAAAATTATATACCCAAGGCTGGGAGGCTATGAAATTTAGAGTTTATGACGAGGCTCATACAGCATTTTCCGAACTTATAAAACTGGACCCGTCACATCAAGGGGCCTTAGTTAAATTGGCAGAATTAGAATATAGAAGGACAAATTACAATACAGCACTAAAGCATATAAATGCCGCACTAAAGATAGATACCTACAACCCCGAAGCAAATTATAAAGCGGGTATTGTTTATCGTGTTCAGAACGATTTCATTAATGCCCTGGAAAGTTTCGGTTGGGCTGCCAGAGATATGAAATATCGCTCGGTATCTTACGCGCAAATGGCCGAAATATATTTGCACACTAACCATCCTGCCAAGGCAAAAAAATATGCTTTGAAAGCTCTGGATTTTAATGCATATAACCTCAACGCTAAAAAAGTACTGCTCGTTTTAGCAAGACAGAAAAAAAATGCAAACGCCTTTAAGCATCAATTATCGGAGATATTGTCTATAGCCCCGCTGGACCATTTTGCCGCCATGGAAACTACCTTATTTGAAGGAGGAACAAAGATTAACATTAGCAACGAATTCCCGAATGAAACCATTTTGGAACTGGCCATACATTATTATAACCTTGGACTTCGAGATGAGGCCGTAATGCTTTTAAAAAATGCAAATCAGGATGTGAAATCTATGTTATGGCTAGCCTATTTGCTTAGATACCAAGACCATGATGATAGCGATCAGGTTTTAGAAGCCCTTAATCGATCTTCTGATTTTGTGTCTCCTTACCGAAGAGAAACACTTCCGGTACTACAATGGGCAGCGGCTAAAAAGGCTCACTGGAAATTGAATTATTATCTGGCTCAGAATTACTTGGCCGTGGGATTAAAAGATGAAGGGAACCAACTCCTAAAAGCATGCAAAAATGAACCTGATGCAGATACCTTCTATAGATTTAGAGCAACTAGTCTAAGCACAGAAGATTATAATTACAGGCTTCAGGATTATCAAAAAGCATTGGCATTAAATTCAAACAACTGGAAATCCTGGGAAGATCTTATACAATTTTATTTTAAATATAAAAAAACGGATGTTGCATACATAAATAGTCAGAAAGCTTATAAAAAATTCCCCAACAACTATAATATTGCTTTAGTTTATGCCAAGGCTCTGATGCTTAACAAAAAATACAAATCAAGTATCAACATATTGCGAAAACAAAGCGTCTTACCTTCAGAATTAGCTACAGAAAGTAGGAAAATCTATTTTGATACCCATGTATTTCTGGCTAACGATTACATCAAAGCAAAAAAATACGCTAAAGCCATTCAAATCCTTGAAGATTCTAAAAAATGGCCGGAGAATTTAGGTGTTGGCAAACCGTATAACGTAGATAATAGGCTTCAGGATTATTTATTAGCCTTGTGTTATGCAAAGCTTAAAGATAAAAAGACTGAAATAACATATTTGCAGGATATTCTGGACTACACCCGGCAAAACCAAAAGACACGGTCTATCAATCGCTTGTTCGGCGGGCTGACTCTTAAAAAATTAGGACAAAATGAGGCGTTGGACAAGTTCATTTCTGCTTTAAAAAACTCAAATCAAGATAGCTCCATAAACGAAGTAATACTGGCCTGTTTAAACAACGACAAGACAGAGCAGCTTAAATTGAAAGCTGAAAGTAATATTAGCGATGGTCTTTGGGAAGTTATTGAGACGTCTTTAGGTTATTAAAATACCTATTTGTGTTTTTCATGTCAATATTTTTTGTTTGTATATGGTTAACCCTTCTTCATAATAGTTGCAGTCCTTCTATAGTCTTAAATTATAAAACCTTTAAAAGGTCTTAGTATCTTTGACCAATGATTGAAAGTGAATTTATAATTACTGAACCTGAAACTCCCTGGACTAATCGCATAATTTTTGCGTTAATATTTTCTGCCTTTGCTGTGCTTCTTGTTTATATTTTCAGGGGTAACATCTATGAAACATTATCAGGTAAAAATAAAAGGCAAGTCATTATCTATTTGACAATACTATTTGGAATATTAGTTAGATATATCCTCCCACTTATATCTAAACATAGTGTACATATTAACTTTTCGAAGCTAAAAATTAAACGACAATACTCTTTAGGAATATTCAACTATGCTGGAAAGTGGCATAAACTTGAAAATTTAAATTATATCTCTGTATTCCACACCGAAAATGGTTATGAAGTAAATCTTTGGTACAAAAAGAATAAAATATTACACCTATTTGCTATGGAAGACTTTAACGACGTTCTTAAAAAAGGCTTTCAACTTTCCGAAAAATTAAACATCGATTTGCTCGATGCCAGAAAAAGGGGGCATCATAAATGGGTAAACAAAGCCGAATATAGGGAAACCGGTAATGTAACATACTTAGATTAAGTTTATACCTTTGCTTAACATGAAAAAATTTCCCAAAAAACTCCAACAAAAACTCCATAATCGTGAAGCGACCCATGCATTGCGTCAGCTCGGAGATTCGACAAGTCTTGTGGATTTTTCATCAAACGATTATTTAGGGTTTTCAAAATCCGGAACTATTTTTAAAAACACGCATGAGTATTTAGTCCGTCACGATATAACGCAAAATGGCGCAACCGGCTCTCGTCTGCTTTCCGGGAACCATGCCCTATTTGGCACTGTGGAATCTATGTTGTCTAATTTTCACAACAGTGAATCAGCATTAATTTTTAATTCCGGTTACGATGCCAACATTGGTTTTTTTTCCTGTGTACCGCAACGCGGCGATATTATTTTATACGATGAACTTATCCATGCCTCTATTCGCGATGGCATTTCCATGAGCCATGCAAAGGCCTATAAATTTAAGCACAACGATCTTAAAGATTTAGAAGGGAAGATCCTTCGGTACCCGGATTCCAAAAAGGAGGAAACCGAAATATATGTGGTCACAGAATCTGTATTTTCGATGGACGGGGATTCCCCGGATCTGTTAGCCATGTCTCAATTAACCGAAAAACATAAGGTCTTATTAATCGTTGATGAAGCGCATGCCGTAGGTGTTTTTGGAAAAAACGGTGTCGGTTTGCTTCAAGAACTAGGCATCGAAAAAAAGGTTTTTGCAAGACTGGTGACCTTTGGAAAAGCCTTAGGTTGTCATGGTGCAGCCCTGTTAGGAAGTACCCCTTTAAAACAATATTTAGTGAATTTCGCCAGGTCTTTTATTTACACCACAGCCTTGTCTCCGCATAGTTTGTCAAGTATTCTCATGGCTTATAGGACACTTAATTTTCCTCATACTAAAGATATTTCTCTTAAACCCATTCAGAAGTTAAATCATAATATTCAATTTTTTAAATCAGAAATTAAAAAACATCAACTTCAACATTATTTTGTTGAAAGTTATTCTGCTATACATTGTTGTATTGTTCCGGGAAATGAAAAGGTAAAAATGACCTCGAAAGAGCTTCAAGAAAAGGGGTTCGACGTCAAACCAATTTTATCTCCAACCGTTCTCAACGGACAAGAACGATTGCGTTTTTGTTTGCATAGTTATAATTCTGAAGAAAATATTTCGGAAGTTTTACAATTACTCATTACATTGCTATAACAATTTTTATTTATGAATGATCATTATACGGTACTTACGACTTTTGAATATTCTACTGAAGCACAACTCACAAAATCCCGTTTAGATGCTGAAGGTATAACTACCATGCTTATGGATGAAAAGACCATAGATTCAGACCCGCTAATCAGTCAGGCCATTGGAGGAGTAAAACTTCTTGTTTTGAATGACGATTTGCCAAAAGCCATCAAAATCTATAATGAGATCAGACTTTATGAAGTTGATAAAAATGGTAACCCTATACATTGTAAGTCCTGTAATTCTACACATATTCTAATCGCACCTTTGGAGCGGAAAAATATATTTTACATGCTATTTCCTTTTTTCGAAAAGACAAAATACATCTGCAATGCCTGTAAATCCATTTTCAAATGAAGCGATTATTTATAACAGGAATCTCAACAGATGTTGGTAAAACCATAGCTTCAGCCATAGTTACTGAAGCTCTAGAAGCCGACTATTGGAAACCTGTGCAAGCTGGAGAGCTCGCACATTGCGACACCAAAAAAGTACAGAAATTGGTTTCGAATACGATATCAAAGTTTCATCAAAACGCCTATGCTTTAAAAACACCCATGAGCCCCCATGCTGCTGCTGCAATAGATCATCTTCAAATACACTTAGAAAAAATCATAGAGCCTAAAACTAAAAACCATTTGGTTATAGAAGGTGCCGGTGGGCTGCTCGTTCCTTTAAATGACAACGAAACCGTTTTAGACATCATAAAACCCGATTACAAAGTGATCATAGTTTCCAGACACTATTTGGGAAGTATTAATCACACCCTGTTAACCGTAAATAATTTAAAAGAAAAAGGATTTGATGTTTCTATAATTTTTAGTGGAGATGAGCATGAATCAACAGAACATATTATAAAAACAATGACCAAGGTTCCCATAATTGGTCGTATTGAAGAAGAACCTTATTTCGATAAAAATGTTATAAAGGAATATGCCGAATTATTCAGAGCATCATTGAAAACCTTATAAATGAAATCCGTTTCTGTAAAACAGCTTTGGTTTTACCCCCTTGTATTCGGGGTATTGGGTGCTTTAATAGGACTCATTCTTCGGTACGCTTTTACTGGTGCAATTTCAGGGTTTCCTTTTAAGAATGTATTACATTCTCACTCCCATATCATGCTTCTGGGGTTTCTATTTAATGCTCTGGTTCTTTTATTATGGTCAAAATTTACTCAACATATAGATCGCCGTTCCTATCAGTACTATATCGCCATGCAAATTTGTATAGCCGTAATGATGGTCGCTTTTATTATTCAAGGGTATGCTTTAATTTCAATACTATTTTCAACCTTGCATTTATGGATCAGTTATATATTTCTCATCCGACTTTGGAAACGCATTGAAGGGGATAAAAGTTTAATGAACCTCATTAAAATTGGTATTGTTTTTGATTTTATATCATCCCTAGGTCCTTATGCGCTTGGTCCTTTAATGGTTTTAGATTTAAGCACATCACTATGGTACCAACAAGCCATATTTTTCTATTTACACTTTCAATATCTCGGATCATTTTTTGTATGGTTGCTGGCATTATTATTTCAGAAAATATCTATCCCCCTAAAGCAAAGACATGGTTTAGGGATTACCATTGGTACTGTATTACTGTACACACATTCATTAGATTACAATTTTGAACATTGGTTAATTAATGGCCTTGGAGGCATTGGCGCCGTGTTACTTTTCATGATCCTTTTTAATTATAAAAAATACTTTAAGAATCAAGATTCTACGGTTAGAACCATGTATTATATGGTTTTACTCATGGTGGGTGTTAATGTTTTAGGAAGTATCCCGTTTCTTGCAAACCTTGTAGAAACGAACCGATTCATACTTATCGCCTATCTTCATTTTTTGTTTTTAGGACTCTACATCCCTTTTATTTGGGCCTTTTTGCTAAAAAGAGTTACTATAAAAATCTGGATTTTTTATGCCATCGCCGTATTATTTTCCGAAGCTATATTAATATTTCCTTCTTTCCTATCTCATTTATTTTCAATATCGGTAATGTGGTTGCTGTTTATTGCCTATTTGGGCGTGTTTTTAGTGATTTGTATTGTACATTTGAAACCTCTTTTTAATACCAACACATGACTTTAAAAGATCGCGATAAAAAACACCTTTGGCATCCCTTAACCCAGCATAAATTACATCCTGATACTATTGCTATAACTAAGGCTAAAGGATGTGTTTTAACCGATGAAGATGGCCATACCTATATCGACGCCATAGCTTCTTGGTACACCTCCATGTACGGGCATTGTAACGACCATATTACCAATCGCGTGAGTGCACAAATGCAATGTTTGGATCAGGTTGTTTTTAGCGGTTTCACCCATGAACCAGCCATAAAGCTATCTGAGGAACTTATTAAAATCCTTCCGGAAAATCAAAATAAAATATTCTTTAGTGATAATGGTTCTACCAGTGTTGAAATCGGTATAAAAATGGCCTTGCAATACCATGTTAACAAGGGCGAAAAACGCAACACTTTGATCGCTTTTGAGGGTGGTTTTCACGGTGACACTTTTGGTGCGATGAGCGTTTCCGGATTATCTGTTTATAATGGCCCTTTTGAAGACTTCTTTTTAGATGTTAAGCGTATTCCAACACCAAATGGGAATAATCACAAGGATATTTTAAGGCTTTTAAAGTCTATAATTGAACAGAATGATGTTGCCGGTTTCGTTTACGAGCCTCTGGTGCAAGGTGCAGCAGCAATGTCAATGCACGATGCCAATGGCCTTAATCTTATTTTAGAATTTTGTAAAGCGCATCATATTGTAACAGTTGCCGATGAAGTCATGACCGGTTTTGGTAAAACAGGGAAACATTTTGCATCACTTTATATGGAAACCAAACCAGACATCATTTGTCTAAGTAAAGCCTTAACAGGAGGATTACTGCCCATGGCTATTACCTCGTGTACGCAAGATATTTACGATGCTTTTTATAGTGATGATATAAGCAAAGGGCTTTTTCACGGTCATACGTATTCAGCAAACCCACTGGCTTGCACAGCAGCTTTAGCGGGAATTGAATTATTGCAATCCGACACAATTCAAAACAATATCAAAAACATCATCAAATCGCATCACGCTTTTGGAGATCGTATAAAAAAGCATCCCAAGGTAAAATCAATTCGACAAACCGGTGTTATTTTTGCTTTGGATTTGAATATAGAAATGTCGCGTTATGGAAATTTACGAGACCAGCTTTATAATTTCTTTATGAGTCGCGGTGTGTTTCTAAGGCCTTTAGGCAATACTATTTATATTCAGGCCCCCTATATTATTACACCCCATGAATTAGACAAGGTGTATCAGGTTATTGTAGATGCTCTAAATACCCTCTAAAGACTTATCGAGTAAGTTAATCTCTTCACGGGTTTCTTTAATTAAAACATAGAGCGCTTCGTATGCCCATTCACCATAAGTTTTAGTTCCTATTACAACTATTCTAGCTTTACCTTTTGGCCCTTTAATCGGTATTTTAAAATCTGCTTTCCCGTCATCATTGTTTAAAGAAATATTGCCACTTATAATTCCATCAGCATCTATAGGCTCTCCTAAAATTGCAATAACATTACTATTGTTTTTTGCAGATTGCATCGCATATTCATAAGGCGTAGAGGATGTAAACATCTTAGATACACCAAAAAATACCGTACCAATTCCTAGTACAAACAATAAAATAACGGTCAAACAACCGCCAACCGGAATTATCCAGGGCCAGTTTCTACCAAACCAACTTTTTTGTCTTACCCCTTCCATAAATAAGTTTGTTTCGTTTTGATAATAATAAGTATCATAAAACCAGGAAGTGTTACACCTTTAAAATTTAATTTATTTTTCACATGATAAAATCATAAAAATAAAAACCAGAACATGTATTTTTGCTGAAAGCTAAAAACGTTGCACAAACCAATCTCTATAACGGCAGTTTCATCCATTTCTCCCTTAGGTACATCCCCAGATGATATCTGGGAAAGTTATCAAAATGATGCGCATTGCATTTCTGAAAAAATATTTAGAAATGAATCCACTTTCGTCGCGCAGATTCCAATTGAAGCCAGACAAGAGATTGAAACACTACGTCTTTCTGATCCTAAATACAAATCTTTAGACGATACTGTTTTATACGCCATACATGCATCACGCCAAGCCGTAAAAAAGGCCGGATGGAAAAGCTCGGAAAATTTTGGAATAAACATTGGCTCTTCTCGTGGAGCCACGAATTTATTTGAAAAGTACCATAAAGATTTTTTAAAAAGCAATAAAACAAAAACATTAAGTTCTCCAACAACAACATTGGGTAATATCTCTTCGTGGGTAGCTCACGATTTACAAACAAAAGGCCCGGAAATAAGTCATTCCATAACCTGCTCAACGGCGTTGCATGCCGTCCTTAACGGTATTGCGTGGATAAACTCAGGGATGTGTAATAAGTTTTTAGTTGGTGGTAGTGAAGCACCCTTAACAGCCTTTACCATTGCACAAATGCGAGCTCTAAAAATTTATGCTAAAAACAATGATGATGAGTTTCCTTGTCGCGCTTTAGATCTTTCGAAAAAAACAAATACCATGGTTTTAGGTGAAGCGGCGTCGATGGTTTGCTTAGAAGTCGGAGAAAAAGAAAATGCTTTAGCGATAATCAAAGGCATTGGCTATGCTACTGAAATCTTAGAGCACAATATCTCCATTTCTACGGATGCTAAATGTTTTCAAAAATCCATGCAAATGGCTTTAGGTAATCTTAATCCGGAAGACGTAGATGCTATCGTCATGCACGCACCCGGTACGGTAAAAGGGGATACTTCAGAATTTAAAGCCATTGAAAAAATATTTTGTAACAAAATCCCTTTGTTAACTACAAATAAGTGGAAGATAGGTCACACCTTTGGAGCCTCAGGGACATTAAACATTGAGCTAGCAATTTTAATGCTAGAACATCAAAAATTTATTAGCGTGCCCTTTTTAGAAACCAAAACGGCAACCAAAAAAATTAAAAATATTCTTATAAATGCTGTCGGTTTTGGAGGAAATGCAGTGTCCATTTTACTTTCAAAATAAATTGTAGGATTATACAAATAACCTTACATTTAAATCGTTAATATTTAATGCATCAAAACTATGACAGAGTGGTTTTTAAATTTGGAGCTTTTTTCAAAATTTTATTGGGTTATAGCCTTAATTGGCTCGCTGATATTCATTTTTATAATCATTACAACCTTTTTAGGTGTTGACGGTGCGGATGATTTTGATGATTTAGACACCAATATGGATGCCGATACCGGAATAGGGTTTCAATTTATCACATTTAAAAACCTCATTGGGTTCTTTACCATTTTTGGCTGGAGCGGTATTGCTTGTATCGATGCAAAATTTTCAAATTCGCTAACTATTATTATTTCCGTTTTTTCAGGATTAGTAATGATGATCATTATGGCAGCCATGTTTCATTATATGAAGAAACTGAATGATAGCGGCACATTAAACTATAAAAACGCCATCGGTGCTATTGGTGAAGTATATCTTACCGTTGGCGCAAATCGTTCAAAAATGGGAAAAGTCCATATTAGAGTTCAAGGGTCACTTCGTGAACTTGAAGCACTTTCCGATTCATTTGTTGAACTCAAATCAGGAACCATTATTAAAGTAATGGAAGTTACCAGTAATGGCATTTTAATTGTCAATCAAACACAAAAACCGATAGAACCATTAAACACAGAAAATTATGAATTACCTACTAGCACAAGAGACCTTTAATTTAGGATTACCCATTGCTGTTATTTTTGCAATATTATTTGTATTTGTATTTTTAATAATACTCATTAAACGTTATAAACGCTGTCCATCCGATAGGATTTTAGTAGTTTATGGAAAAGTAGGAGGCGGGCAATCGGCCAAATGTATCCATGGTGGCGCTGCTTTTATTTTACCCGTAATTCAAGATTATGAATTTCTGGATTTAACACCTATTTCGATAGAAGTAAATTTAATAAACGCACTTTCTAAGCAAAATATTCGTGTTAATGTACCCTCTCGTTTTACCATAGGTATTTCAACAGAGCCTGGGATTATGCAAAATGCTGCAGAAAGACTGTTGGGATTAGGGCAAAATGAAATTCAAGAACTTGCGCAAGAAATTATCTTTGGACAATTACGTTTAGTAGTGGCTTCAATGGATATTGAAGAAATCAACTCGGATAGAGATAAATTCTTAACGAATATTTCAAAAAGTGTTGAATCCGAATTAAAGAAAGTGGGCTTAAAACTTATAAATGTAAATATTACAGATATTGTAGACGAGTCGGGTTACATAGAAGCTTTGGGGAAAGAAGCCGCGGCACATGCCATTAATGCCGCACGTAAGTCTGTCGCGGAAAAAACCAGAGATGGTTCTATTGGAGAGGCTAATGCGGTTCAAGATGAAAGAAGTCAGGTAGCAGCGGCCAATGCCCAAGCAGTTGAAGGTGAAAACACAGCGAAAATAGCGGTCGCCAATTCAGACTCATTGAGACGTCAACGAGAGGCCGAAGCTGAAAGAGTAGCCATTGCATCAGAAAAAGTACAAAGTGCAAAAGCATTACAAGAATCGTATGCGGCAGAGCAAGAAGCAGAATCGGCTAGAGCTGAAAGAGAACGTTCATCTCAAATCGCAGATGTTATTGTACCTGCGGAAATAGATAAGCGGAAAGTAGAAATTGATGCTGAAGCTGAAGCTGAAAAAATTAGAAGGAGAGCAAAAGGTGAAGCTGATGCCATATTATTTAAAGCTCAGGCTGAAGCGAAAGGCCTATATGAAGTTCTTACAAAACAAGCCGCCGGTTTAGATCAAATTGTTAAGGCAGCAGGTGATGATTCCCAAAATGCCGCCTTATTATTAATAGCCGATAAACTGCCTGAATTAGTAAAAATTCAAGCCGAGGCTATTAAAAACATAAAAATAGATAAAATAACGGTTTGGGAAAATGGAACAGGTAAAGACGGGCAAACATCGACTTCCAACTTTATTTCCGGAATGTATAAAGCGGTACCTCCACTACAAGAAATGTTCAATATGGCCGGAATGCAATTACCCGATTATTTAAAAGGAAAAGAAATCCCTTCAGAAGTGGTTGAAGGTCATCAGGAAGAAGAATAAATAGTGATTTACATTATTTTGTTACACCTGCTTACATCATCCTTGTAAGCAGGTTTTATTTTTTATATCTTTTCAACAACGGTAAGCACCTAAAAACAACGGCATCCCATTTATAGAAATAAAACACATTTAAAATGAAATACTTCCCATTTTTATGTTTCCTTCTCTGCTTCAATTGTGCACATAGAACACCATTAGAAAGGGTTTTATCATCAGAAGATAAAAAGATTAAATCGGTTATGGATAGTATCGAAAAGTATGAAGTTCAGATTCTATTTTCTGAAGTTATAGAAAAAGAAGATACCATTATATTTGAAGATTATGATTTTCAAGTCGACGACAGTACTTATTTTTATCCGGCAAGCACCGTAAAATTTCCCATTGCACTTCTTGCTTTAGAAAAAATGGGTGAGTATCCTAAAATCAACAGAAATATAACATTCAGTATAAAAGGGGATAGTTTAAGGACAACATTTGCCAAGGACATACGTGCTATTTTTGCCGTAAGCGATAACGACGCTTACACACGATTATTTGAATATCTAGGCCAGGATTATATCTCGGAACAACTCAAAAGTAAAGGTATTGTTTCTCGTGTTTCGCATCGCTTTTCAGGCGATGACCCCTATAACATAACCTCTAAACCATTATGTTTTTACGGAAAAGATAGTCTTATTTTTGAATCTCAATCGACCTCAAATAATACCATTAAACACTTAGAATTTAACACTATAAAAAAGGGAATTGGATTTATTCAAAGTGATAGTTTAGTTGACAAACCCATGGATTTTTCTCTAAAAAACTATCTGCCAATCAGGTCTTTGCATAACATGATGAAACAGTTTATATTCCCCGAATTGTTTCCCAAAGACAAACGATTTAATTTGCCTGAAGACGATCGCCTTTTTTTATTAAATGCGATGAAATTATTACCAAAAGATGCGGGATACACATCAGACCATTATTATGATAGTTATGTGAAGTTTTTGGTGTTTGGTGACTCGAAAGAAGATATTCCGGAACACATAACCATATATAATAAAGTAGGATTGGCCTATGGGTATTTAACAGACTGTGCTTTTATTACTAATCATAAAACGAATAAAAAGTACATTATAACGGCTACAATTCATGTCAATCACAATCAAATTTATAACGATGGTATCTACGAGTATGATACTGTTGGGATCCCTTTTTTAGCAGAATTGGGAAGACAGCTTATACATTTCTAGTTGACTCTACTACGTTCTAGTTCTTAACAATTTTTTCTACAATGGTTTCACACAAATAATGAGTGTCCCAGATATCCTGAATTCTATTTTCATTAAAAGCATCGGCTTCCAAAGCCTTTAACCAGTCTTCAATTAAACTTACAAACCCTCGTTTATATAAGGTGCTTTCCCAATTATTAAACCCCATGGTATGCGGTTTTTCGTCATGATAATGTATGCCTTTGGTTAACTCATCAATTTGCCATTTATTACCCTTTGAATAGTATTCAACACGCTCTTCAGTAATACCACTTATTCTATTCATGGAGCCACTCAAAAGCACATCGTTTTGTTGCCATTGTACGTTCAAAGCTTCTAACTTTTTGCTTTTCAATGTTGAAAAAACCTGTAAACTTTCAATTTCCCCTGAACCTAGAAACCAAAGACTATCAACCACATGAATGAAATCATCGAAAACAAACACACGTGGATCTCCCGGTAAATTTGTTCTGTTCTTTTGCCAGGCAACCTGGATAGGGTTCGGTTGATTCTTTAAAGTATTTATAAGCGGCGCGAAGCGACGATTAAACCCTAAATATAACAATACGCCCCTGCGGGCTGAAAGATTTAATAAAGTTTCAGATTCCTGTAATGAATAACAAAGGGGCTTATCTACAAATACCGGAATATCAGCATTTAGCAGCTTGGAAACCAATGTGAAATGGCTTTCGGTGTTACTATGAATCATAACAGCTTCAGGCCGTGATTTAATTAAATCATCAATATCCGAATAACTTTCAGCAATACGATATTGATTCGTCAGCTGTTTTAAAACCTGTTGATCTCGGGTACAAAGAATTGGATCTATTTGAGAATGGTTTGCAACTATGGGCAAATAGGCTTTTTGAGCAATATCGCCTAAACCCACTAGTGCAATTCTTTTTTTTTGTGATTGATTCATGCAACGAATTTAGATAAATTATTTTGAAGGTACTTCTCAAAAAAAAAACATAAAATTCAAGTACTACTATGGAATTTTCTACTTTTGCAACTATATTTGATACTTATGAGTACAACAAGACACAACTGGACTAAAGAAGAGATTCTGGACATATACAATAAACCATTAATGGATTTATTATATGATGCCGCAACGATACATAGGCAACAACACGACCCCAATGTGGTGCAAGTGTCTACCCTGCTGTCTATAAAAACCGGTGGTTGCTCTGAAGATTGTGGGTATTGCCCGCAAGCTGCGCGCTATCATACTAATATCGAAGGCAATGATTTGATGAGCGTTCAACAGGTTAAAGCACAAGCTCTTCGCGCCAAAGAAGGTGGTAGTTCTCGTGTTTGCATGGGTGCCGCATGGCGAAACGTAAAAGATGGTGAGGAATTCGATCAGGTTTTGGAGATGGTACGCACCATTAACAAATTGGATATGGAGGTTTGTTGTACATTAGGAATGCTTACAGAAAATCAGGCACAGCGTTTAGCTGAAGCCGGATTATACGCTTACAATCATAATTTAGATTCTTCTGAGGAATATTATAAAGAAGTTATTTCCACACGTGGGTATCAAGATCGGTTAGACACCATTGATAATGTGCGTAAAACCAATGTCACTGTTTGTAGTGGAGGCATTATTGGTATGGGAGAACGTTTAGAAGACAGGGCCGGAATGTTAGTCGCATTATCTACCCTAAACCCACAGCCGGAATCAACACCAATCAATGCTTTAGTAGCAGTGGAAGGTACACCATTGGAAGATCAAAAACCAGTTTCTATATGGGACATGATACGCATGGTTGCTACAACAAGAATAGTACTTCCGGAAACTCAGGTACGCTTAAGTGCCGGTCGTACACAAATGTCTCGTGAAGGACAAGCCATGTGCTTTTTTGCCGGGGCGAACTCTATTTTTGCCGGCGATAAGTTGTTAACAACCCCAAACCCCGATGTTAATGAAGACATGAAAATGTTTAAGCTACTAGGTTTAAATCCTCAAAAGCCCTTTACCAAGAAAGTACAACCGCAAACGGTTGAAGCCGTAGCATCAGAATTTGAAGCCCTTGGAGAAAAACCAAAATGGACAAGACCCGAGCATACTATTGAGCGTAACGAAGCGGCTAAACAAAAGGCGAAAGCCGTTAAATAGTATTTTCAAAAAAGCGAGGTTTTATGAATTGAAATGTGATGGCTAGACATTGAGAACAATGTTATGTCGATTTGCGTATGGTCATAAATCGTTATGCGGAACCACATAAAAAGTAGTTTCTTTCCACTATTTTAAATTTCATAACGTTTTCTTAACTTTGACTTACTAAATCTCTAAGTATTGGCACTAAATCTACAAGACATCCCTCGTGTAAAAACCATTACCAAAGAAGGTTTTTTAGAACATTATTTTAAACCACAAAAACCTGTGGTTATTGAACAATTTATTGATGACTGGCCCGCCTACACCAAATGGAATTTAGAATATATGAGAACCCTTGGAGGTCACCTTACTATTCCGCTTTACGATGATAGACCTGTTGATTATAAAGATGGTTTTAATGAGCCCCATGCGAAAATGCTATTAAGCGACTATATTGATTTACTAAAACAAGAACCTACCAAATACCGCATTTTTTTGTGGAATGCCCTAAAGGAAATTCCGCAACTCCAGCAAGATTTTAATTTTCCCGATTTTGGGTTACGACTTTTGAAAGGGATGCCTATGCTATTTTTTGGCGGGCAGGATTCGCATACCTTTATGCACTACGATATTGATTTGGCCAATATTTTCCATTTTCATTTTGATGGTACAAAGCAATGTATTCTTTTTGATCAAAAACAAAATGATTACCTCTATAAAATTCCGCACTCATTGATTACACGGGAGGATATTGATTTTAACAATCCTGATGTTATAAAATGGCCCATGCTAAAAAAGGCACAGGGTTACAAAACGGAGCTCAATCATGGAGAAATCCTCTATATGCCTGAAGGGTATTGGCATTACATGCGTTATATAACACCCGGTTTTTCTATGAGTTTAAGAGCCATTGCCAGAAACCCTAAAAACTTTGGCAAGGCACTCTACAACATCATCATTATGCGGCATTACGATAATGTTATGAGACGCCTCAAAGGACAACATTGGATCGACTGGAAGAATGAGCAAGCCATAATAAGAACGCATAAAAAAAACGGAATTACCGTATAATTTCAGACGCTTTTTCGTACACTAAATGCGATTCCCACCCTCGATATAGCAGATAGTCGATTAATTTCTTCCTTTTCTTATAAATGTTCGTTTCTTTAATTGAATTCGCTTTTTTTTCGGCTAACTCATTGAAAACCTCGATGTACTCCGCATTTCCTATTTCTGCAAGTGCTTGATTTATATTAACTTTGCCAATGTCTCTTTTCTTTAATTCTAAAGTTAAACGACGTCGGCCCCAAGCCTTTATTCTAAACTTACCGCTTACATATGTTTTGGCAAAACGTTCTTCATTAAGAAAGTTGTGTTCCAAAAGATGCACTATAATGATATCTATAGCTTGCGGGATCATATGCATCGCTTTTAGCTTTTGCCTTACTTCTTGATGACAACGTTCTTGATACGCACAATAATGCTCTAATTTTTTGGTAGCTTCTTGTACCGTATATGTTTTTTTGGAATGCATGTTTCAAAAATAACAATGTTAATTTAACAATTAGGAATAAAAATTTATAAAAGCCAAATCTCCTATACCACGCATCGTCGACGTATAGATAAAAAGACTTAACATGATAAAAAAAATTACTTATTTAAAACCTCTTACCTTTCTAATCACACTATTATTTGTGGTTGATTTTGGATATGGGCAAACAACCCTATCTCCCGGTGACATTGCAATTACCGGGTTTAATTCCGATGATTCCGATGAAATTGCTTTTGTGCTCTTAGAAGATGTGTCCATTAGTACTCAAATTAAGTTCTCCGATAAAGGTTGGTACAATACCATCCACAGTTTTAGAGAATCCAGTGAAGGTGTACTTACCTGGACAGCCGATGCTAATTATGCCTGCGGGACTGAAATAATTATAACGAATACATCAGGGAATTCATGGACGGCAAGTTCCGGAACTGCTACTGAAACAGATAATGGTTTTGAATTGTCTGCAGGAGGAGATCAAATATTGGCCTTTCAAGGTACTGATACGGTTCCATCTGTGTTCTTGTATGCTATTAGTTTTGATAGTTCAGGTTGGTCTAATGCTACAGGTGCCGATTCCTCTGCCATACCATCAGGTTTAACCGATGGTCTTAATGCTGTAAACTTTGGTGAAATTGATAACGCAAATTACAATTGTACGGTAACAAGCGATGCTTTTTTTATATTGGCAGCAGTATCTAACGCAGGGAACTGGACGCTGGATAATTTTAGAATCACAACCCTGGGAGGTTGTACGTACACATCGTGTGCTGCAACATGCTCTTCACCAACGGTAACATGGACAAGTGGGGCCTGGGTTCCTGCATCCGGACCAACTATCAATACTCCCGTAATTATAGATGACAATTTTAGTACAACTGCTAATGGGAGTTTTAGTGCTTGCAGCTTAACCGTGAATAATTTAGCAACATTAACCGTGAATGACGGGACTTTTGTGGAAGTTCAGAATGACGTCACCGTTGATGCCGGTGGTGCCCTTAGAGTACGAAATCAAGGGGCTTTTGTTCAGAATAATGATAAGGGTGTTTTTACTGATAATTCTACAAATGGTGTGATCCTAACCAAATCGAAAACCATGCAAACGTGGTACAGTTATACCTATTGGAGTTCTCCTGTTTCCGGAGAAACTATGGAGAATGCATTTGGTGTAACACCTACAGACAGACGATTTAGGTTTGAAGCTGCGAATTTTATAGATACCCAAACAGAAGTTGGAAACACCAATACATTCACACCGGGTCCAGACGATATTGATGATGATGGTAATGACTGGCAGATCATGACAACAGGGACCTTGACACTGGGTGTTGGATATGCCACAACAGCGAGTTCTATCGTGGGTCCCGGGGGATACCCGAGCCTTCAAGATTTTACTTTTACAGGAGCTTTAAACACCGGTATAATAACAACCCCACTTATCAATAATAGTGGTGGTGCCTATAAAGACTGGAATTTAATTGGAAACCCTTATCCGGGTGCCATTAGTGTCGATCAGTTTTTTAGTGCCAATGCCGGCTTGGTTGATGTTGTTTACTTATGGGATCAAGCCACGCCTTGGGATAGTAACTCTGGTGGAAATCAGGATAGTAATCTATCAGCGGATGACTACGCTATGATTAATGGAACCGGTGAAATTGGGGCTCGCGGAGCTACCGGAACTGTTCCGGCCAGATATATTCCATCGGGACAAGGTTTTTTTGTTGAAGCACTTGCAACCGGTAATGCGATATTTAATAACGCCATGAGGGTTACGGGGAATAACACCCAATTCTTTAAAGGAGACGGCGCAAAAGGTTCTAAAACTAATAGTTCTAATGATGACAAGTTATGGGTAAACTTAAATTCGGATAACGGGATTTCTAACCAGATATTAGTAGGTTATGTGAATGGGGCGACTAAAAATTTGGATGCAACATACTATGATGCGCCAAGAAATCTTTCTAGTAATGTGGCCGCCATATTGTATTCTAATATAGAGCATAGTGATAAAAGATTTGCCATCCAGGGGAAAGCACCAAGCGATTTAAATGAAGACGAAATTATATCACTTGGGTTTAAGACCTCTATTGATGTCGCCACATTATACACCATATCGATAGCACAATTCCAAGGCGATTTCTTAAGTAACTCACCTATTTACTTAAAGGATAACTTGCTGAACAAAACACACGATCTATCGGCTTCTGATTATACATTTACTTCTGAAGTTGGTGAGTTTAATGAGCGTTTTCAAATAGGGTTTAGTACGCAGGCCTTATCTAACGACGAATTTAATACTGAAGATAACAAGTTAAGTATTGTTCAATTAAACAACAATCTTGTTCAGTTTACTGTACCTAATAATTCAAGTATTAAATCTGTGGCGATTTTTGATCTGTTAGGTAGACAACTCTATAATTTAAACGGACAAAGCAGCTCTGAAACTTATAAACTTTCAAAGCTAAAAAATGCCATTTTTATCGCAAAAGTAGGATTGGCTGATGGTACACTTATTACAAAAAAGGCTATTAAGAAGTAGTTCTTTGTATAATTGCTATGTTTATCTTCTAAATTAGAACGTTATGCATAGCAACATATTTTCGATAATTTCAGCTTTAAAAATTATCAAAAAAGAAAACCCCGATAGTGATGCTATTGAGCTATTAGAGGATGTCCTTAAAAAATCCATGAAATCCCATGTACTTGACATGGCTTACATGTGTTCAGTAATGGATATCAAAGACGTAGAGGATGAGCTAAAAAATGGATTAAAGCTGCTAGATATTGTAAATTCTAAATAATTATTTCCGCTTAAAAAGATGCCATCAAAATGTCACTTCTTGGAATGGCATTAGAAACTATATTTTAAAGACAAAATAAAATTTCTTCCCGGAGCAGCAATTCCGGAAGAATAGGTTTTATAACGCTGGTCTGTAATATTCTCTAAACTCGCCGTAACGGTTGTTGCATTACTAACCCGGTATTGCGTTCTAAAATTAAAGGTATACCAGGATGGTGCGTATGGATTTCCGTTGCTGTCCAGAGCGTAGAGATACTCTTTTTCGATCTCCGATGGTGCCAATTGATTAAATGAGAGCTCATTATTATAGTTTAGAAAAGCATCGACCTTTAAACTTTTACCGGTCCAGATAAGATGGGTATTTCCAAAATTTGGAGCGACATGCCTAATAGGAACTTCAATAGCATCATTCTCTTCTGTGCCTCCAATAACACTATATTGCGACGTTAGTTTTAACTGATCTGAAATAGCCATTTTCATACCAACTTCAAAGCCATAAATCCATGCTTTTGAAGCATTTTGAATGGCTTGAATATTGCTTAGTTCGCCATCATAAATAATTTCAGATTCCCCATTTAGCGTATAATCTCTTCGAACTAAGGCGTTGTTTAAATAGGTATAATAGGTGCTTATATCCAGAATAAAATCCTTATTAAAATTCAGTTTTAGTCCCAATTCTCCGCCATAAGCATATTCAGGTTTAAGGTGTTCGTTTGGAACTACCACCGAGCCCGGTTCAGAATCAAAAACCTTGCCGATATCGTCAATATTTGGAGCTCTAAAAGCCGAAGAGGCGTTAAGTTTCCATTGTATTATTTTGTTTGGTGACCAACTAATTCCCGCCGTCCCCGTTAATGCGCCTGAATTATTCTTAGAGGACTCAAAAGGTAAATTTAAATAGACATTATTTTCTTTAAAATTAGCCTTAGAAATAATATGATTAAAACGCAAACCGGATTGGAAAACAAATTTAGTATTGGGTTTGTATTTAATACTTGAATATACTGCTGCCGATTGCCAGCTCGATCCATTAGGATATCTGGATACCGTTGAAGCAAAAGTATTATCGTTGATGTCTTCGACTTCTCCGCTGGACATTATTTTATTGTTTACATATTCAAAACCATAGAAGAAACGTGTTTTTAAGCTTAAGGTTTTTTCAAAATCCAAATTAAAAGAATAAGCGTCGACCGCTTCTTCTCTAATGTTTCTCATACTTGATTGAAAGTCTCTATCAACTCTGCTTTCTTGAAAGTTCTGATAGGCCAAAGTGGCTTTCAACTTATCATATAGGTTTGAACGACTGCTCAACTTGGTTATTTGTAGGTTCGACATAAACCATTTTTGTGGGCCATAATGCCATTCAGCAGAACGCAAGGCATCATTTTTATAACGAATTAACCGATCGTATCTTGGGATATCTGATGTTTTAGTATAATATAACCCAAAATCCAAGCTTAAGTTCTCATAGGGCTCAAAGCGTATTTTTTGCATCAGGTTTAATTGATTATAACCTGACGCCTTTTGAATTTTCGGGTTATTATTATCAATGATCACATCGCCCGTATTCGTTGCTAAAACGAACTCAGGTCTTAAATAGTCCTCAGGACCGTTACTTCCCATTCTTAAATCATTAAAATCTGTATAAGAAACGTTAGTCACAAAGGCCCATTTTTTATAACCTAAGTTAAAATCGAAATGTCCTGTTTTTTCATAACTAGCTGTGGCATAACGTGTTATAATATGAGACTGAAATAAAGGAGAGTCTGTATAAGACAATTTTGGTTTTTGGGTGTAAAAACTCATAACACCGCCAATAGCATCGCTCCCGTAAATCACAGACCCCGAACCTAAAGTAACTTCTGTGTTTTCTATGGAAAACGGGTCTAAGGCAATAACATTTTGTAAATTACCCCCTCTAAAAATGGCGTTATTCATTCTAACCCCATCTACGGTGATTAGAAGTCTGTTGGTAGAAAATCCGCGAATCATAGGGCTCCCTCCTCCCAATTGGCTTTTTTGTATGTAAACCTGACCTGAAGTTTCTAATAGATCGGCACTTGTTTGTGGGTTTACAAATTGTATGTTTCCAACATTTAAACTCACTATCTTTTGTGGAATATCTCTTTTGTTCTGCTCAAATTTAGAGGCTGAAATAACAATTTCTTCCAGGCCCTGCGTATTCGAATCCAAATACACTTTATTTGATGCTCCCAACTGAATCTTGGTTATCTTTTTAAGAACATGAGAGATATGCTTAAAATAGATGATTTCAGAATCTAAAAACTCATCTAATTGTGCCTCGCCCCTGAAATTAGTAATAATGCTTTTAGTTTTATCTACATTATATATAGCCACACCAATAACAGGCTCTTGTGTAATCTTATTAAGCACCTTTATATGCTGCGCTTGCAAAGCCATGTTAGCACATAATAAAAAGAGAGTAAGATATAAAAACTTCATGTTTTTCAGCTAAAAACTTGGTTGAAAACCTGCAACGATTTAGGGGTTTTAAAACTGCCCAAATGTAATTCAAAATAAAGCAAAATCATACTTAAAAATGATTGTCTTTGCTTGGTGTTAATTTTCACTTCAGATAAAGCATCAAATGTTATGCCTAACAACTGTTTCAGAAGTGTTAAATTTTCTCCTGAAACTGAGTATTTATTGTTCTTTTTGTCTTCAAATTTACCATCACTTAAGTTGAAAAAATCATATTCTATATTCGTTGTATCCGGATAAAATCCTAAATATTTGGTTAAGTTCAAAAGAAACAACAAATGAAAATTTGAATAATCGGAATGCGCATCGAGCCATAATAAAGTAGTTTCGATATAACTAAAAAGAGCTTCGTTTGGCTCTTCTTCTTTTAAAGTTAATGATAATACTTCCGCAAGAAACATCACAATCGAACTTTTATACACATTAGAATGTAGGCTCGAATATATATGATTTAATTTAACCTCTTTGATGCTTTGCAAAGAGCGATTATCTTTATACTCGACAACTAATTGCAATTGAGAAAGCAATTGAAAATATGCGGTTTTAGATTGTCTTTTTTTACTTTTTAAAACGCCTCTTAACAAGAAACTTACGATCCCATATGCCGTTGTATAGCATCTAACAATTAAATCGGCATCACGATATTTTAATTTTGATAAAACAATAGCGTTTGTATTAATTAACATTATCTCACAACCATTAATTTCAACACTTTGGTTTCAAAGGTATCTAAATCTGAAAGCATCACTAAATAGACTCCGGATGCCACAACATTATTGGCAAGGTTTTTACCATTCCAAAACGCCGTTCCGCCATCAATTTCGAGATTGAATCCACTATAACGCAAATTAGTTTTAGACTGTGCTTCCGCCACCAGATTCCCTTCAATATCGGTTATTTTTATGTTTACATTCTCCGAAACACCTTTAATTTTCACTTTCTGATCAACAATATCAAACGATGGCCTTACAGGATTTGGGTAAGCAAACGCATTTAACAAATCTTCATTAGGACTAGATCCACCTGATTTAAACGATACCAAACCTCTACTGGTTGCTATATAAACCCGGCCATTTGCACCATCTATATCTACTTCATTTACAGTATTTGACGGCAATGGTGAATTGTCTTTTGTAAAGTGGTATATTGTTTTTTGCCCATCTGAGGAGAAGTAAAACACTCCTGAATTGGCCGTTCCTATCCATTTATTATTGGAACCATCGACCTTAATATCCGTAACAAATTGCTGAAACAAAAGCTCTTTCGCAACACCATCTTCCTGAATAATTATTTCGCTAACTTCAACACTTTCGTCGGTAAAAAAACTGGAAGGATTATAGAGCACTCTAAGGCCATTTAACGTCCCAATCCACAACTGGTCTCTTTTATCAACTTCAAGAGCCGTTACATAATCTGAAGGCATATTTTCTTCTTCTCCTAAAATGTGTTTTATATTAATACTTTCATTCTCGTTATAACCAATCAGTCCAAAACTATATGATGCGACCCATTTGGTACCATTATTATCAATTACGATATCGGCAAAACCATCATTACCGCCTCCAAAACCGTCGGGAATAACATTAGTAAAACTATAAGAACTCCATTGATTTGAACTCGGGCTATAGCTTTTTAAAGGGCTGTCAATTCTAGACGTAACGGTCCATAGAAGTCCATTATTATCAAATATGGAAGCACCAACTCTTAAATCTATATAATTTGGATTTCCTGGCAATATTAAAGACTCAAGCCCACTATTTGTTTGATCATATAAGACAAAGGGCTCCCCATCATTGAGCTCTAACAACCCGTTAAAAAACGAACTAATAAACACTTGGGTGTTATTTAGAGGATTTATAGAAATAGAATTTAAGCATTTTGCTTCTAACACCTCATTATAAGGTGTATTTACCCATATATCATCTTGAAAAAGGCTAAACCCACGACGATTTAAGGGGTAAGGATTAAAAAATAAATTATACTCCCCATAGGTAACCCATAAACCGTTCGCCGCCGCTTCAATTGAAAATGGGTTATTCAAGAGTGGTCCATCAGGATGAATTTCTTCAAAAACAGCCGGGCTACTCATTAAGGTTTTTAAAACTCCAAAATCTTCAGTACCAATATATAGATTATCCAGATGTAGCGTAGCTGAAGTGAATTCTGTACTAAAAGGCTCGCTTACTGAAGCTTGAGACAACAAATTAAAGTTTTCGTCGTAAACAAAAACATTGTTGGCCGTAGTAATTATTAAATTCCCATCAACAGATTTAACATCCAAGGGGATATCTGAATAAACAAAAACCTCGGTTAACACATCGTTTTCAAGGCTATAAATCCTTCTGTTTGTCCCAACTGCAAAAAGGTGATTACCAACGCTTTCAGTGCCTAAAAAATTCCCGGCAGTTATATTCTGCCAGTTTTGATAATCTATAAGATTGGTATCACGAATATTAGCTTTCTTTATGCCCTCAGGTGCTTCACATGCAACATAAATAAAATCTCCAAGAATAGTGGTTTGATTAACTTGAATCTGGCTACCTGAATTTCCAATAAAATAGGTGTCTCCAAACTCTAATCGTTCTAAATCGAAAACGGAAATCCCATAATTTGTAGAAATATAGACGACATTTTCAAAATTATTAAAATGATTTATTCGCTTATCGGTTGGTGGAATTGTTGGTTTATCAATAATATCGACAACAGTTAAAATATCATCGTCATTATCAAAGGCTATTTCTATGAGGCCATTTTCATAACCAATAATTAATAATTCGTAAACCTCACTATAGTAAATTGTAGAAATAGTTTCCCCTGATAATCCATGGATTGTGGTAAGCTCTTCAAGGTTATTCGTTTGAATATCTAAGCTAAAAATAGCATTATCTGCTGCTGCATAAATTTTATTTCCTCCCTTTACAACCTCCTTTATGTTATAATATGAAAAGTATCCTTTCCATAATGCCGAATAATCCTGGGCAAACTGTAACGTTGATGTCAAACAGATTAATAATATAACAACTCTTTTAAGCATATATCTTTTTTGATATTCAAATATATTTATAACTAACGAGTTTTGCCTTAAAATAATATATTTATAAAAAAAAGCTTCCCGATTATTCGGGAAGCTTTTTTTATTACTCTAAATGTCCCGTCCTGAAATAGCGATACACTAAAACCTTAGTGTAATGAAAACATCAACAAATTCAGGGTATGTAAAACGT
>CANLXL010000005.1 GCA_947495125.1 uncultured Flaviramulus sp. | reverse complement strand
TACGTATCGAACTTAGACGACGGGATTCTATTGCCAAAGCAGAACAAGCCAAACGATTAGCACTAATAAGACAACAACGACTAGACTCCATCGCGAAAGCGGAAGCTGAACAAAAAGCACGTATCGAACTTAGACGACGGGATTCTATTGCCAAAGCAGAACAAGCCAAACGATTAGCACTAATAAGACAACAAAGATTAGACTCCATTGCTAAAGCGGTAGCAGAACGAAAAGCAGGTATTGAGCATAACAACCAAGATTCTATCTCCAAAATTGAGACCGTGGAAAGGTTAAAATTCCGAAATACATGTCATTATCAAATCAATGAGTATGACGACTTTTATCAGGAAGTAATTATTAGAACAGAGCCTTACGATATTAATAAGAGTTTAACCGTTGAACTTTACATGCAGGGGCAGAGTAGAAATATATTTTTTAATTTATCCGAGGATTTAGGTTGTGCCAGTTACCTTCCTTCTAAAAGATCCAGCGTAAGGGTTACGCTTGAAAATGATCAAACTGTGACGTTCTATCATTCATGGGACATCGATTGTGGTGATTTTAGTTTTAAAGGAAGACTATCTAGTTCGCAAATGACAACCTTGCAAAAATCCCCTATTAAATCCATAAAACTCAAAGGCACCAAATTTTCCAGAGATATTACCAATATTGTCTATAAAGAATTTTTTATGGATAAGATTAAATGCCTAGAGTAAACATTGAAAACAAAATGTTTCAAAAAAACATTGCTAAACTTCCCGTAGTAAGCATCTTCAAATCCAAATAAAGAACTTTTAATTTCTTATAACTTTTAAGTCCTGCCATAATTTGTTCTTTTAATACTATGTTAAAACCTATCATTTTAATCAAACTTTAAATATAATATTGAAAATCAAGCCTATAATATTTCCTTGACTAAAGGTGTAAAATATTTGATGACAATCAAAAATTTCGTACATTAATGCTCGCAAAATTCTTTCTCTACAAATTTATATACTATGGAATGCTCAAACCTTATAGAGAATGCACTTAAAAAAGGAGATATTAGTCAATCTCTATTTCAGAAATCCTCAGATAAAACGTTAATCATAGATCTTCAACGAACACTTTTTGAACTAGGTTTCAGAAAAGAGTTAAAATGGGATAGTTATCAGGCTGATGGTGATTATGGTAAAGCAACGGCGAAAACCATTGCAGTATTTGCAAAAAAAAATGGACACGAAAGCGATGGCACCTCGGTATCGAACGATTTGGCTAAATTAATACTTCAACGTCATGATTTCCTTCCGGAAATGTATGTGCTCTGGTCTATCCATAAATCGGACCTTAGAACAAGAAAATACATTTCTAAAGGCACTCGTATGAGTATATCGGCTATACAAGTATTGCTAAATACCATTGGGTATGGAAAAGCATTAAACTACTTAAAATTTGGTGCTGACGGACTCTATGGTAAAAGCACGCGAAAAGCCGTTATTGTCTATGCTAAAGACAACAATATAGAGTCTGATGGAGACTGGCTTTCAAGACCTCTTATTAATTTGATTCTTAAAGATATTAATACGTTTTATGGAAAGCATTGGAGTGATTTGGCGAAAAATAATCTACCTACTAAAAATTCTCCTTTAGTTCTTTACGAAGCATCTCATTTTATCGGCAAACCCTGTAGAGCAGATATCGAATTTGTACCCGCACTTGACAAAATTAATACTTACGCAAAGCAAGCACATGTGCTAATATATGTTACCAGTTCGTTTAGAACTACTACTAATGTTCAAGGTGCGATTGTTAAACCTGCTACCTATTCTAATCATTTAGCTGGTCATGGGATTGATATGAATGTAAGTTATAACAACGGTAAGCTGGCAAATTCTAAACTCTTAACGAAATACCCCTCTGTCCCGGATCCTGTACGACGTTTTCTCAAATCAATCATTGACGATCCCAATTTACGTTGGGGTGGAAATTTCAACACCAAAGATCCGGTTCATATTGATGATCACTTGAATAAAAATCGTATGATTTGGCGAAAACGCTATGAGGTTATGCAAAGAGCCGTACAATTGGGGAATTTATAATGGTCCATAAACGCAAAACAAAGAGAACTAAATTTGCAAAAAAATAATGCAACTATTGAAACCATAAAATGAAAAGAACATTTAAACAACATCTAGACCCAAAATTTGGAACAAAGAAGATTCTTTCTCTTGATGGTGGGGGCATAAGAGGCGCCTTAACCCTTGGGTACTTAAAAAAAATAGAATCTGTCCTGCGTGAAAAACATGGAAAAGACTATTTACTCTGTGATCACTTTGACCTTATTGGAGGGACATCCACCGGGTCTATTATAGCTGCTGCTTTGGCTATTGGAAAATCGGTTGATGAGATTGTAACACTTTATATGGATTTAGGCGGAAAAATATTTGGAAAGAAAAGAAACTTCTGGAACCCTTTGGAAACATGGAAATTTCTAAAAGCGGAGTATGATTATACCGCATTAGAAAACAGCCTTAAAAATGCTTTTGGAAATATCACTCTGGGAAGTAGTCAAATAAAAACAGGGCTCTGTATTGTTGCTAAACGGGCAGACACTAACAGTACCTGGCCTCTTATTAATCATCCGGAAGGAAAATTTTATGATTCAAATATCGGTAAAAACAAGAATATTCCGCTTTGGCAAGCTGTTAGAGCAAGTAGTGCGGCTCCAACATATTTTGCTCCTCAAATGATTGATGTTGGAGATGGACAACGTGGGGCGTTTGTTGACGGTGGCGTTAGTATGTCTAATAATCCAGCACTAATTTTACTCATGGTTGCCACCTTAAAAGGCTTTCCTTTTAAATGGGACATGAGCGAAGACAAGCTAGCCATGGTTTCAGTAGGAACCGGCTATAGTGTATTCAAAAAACAAATAGGAGAGATTAAAAAGGCCTGGATGAAAACATGGGCTCAAAATGTGCCTGATATGCTCATGCAAGATGCCAGTTGGCAGAACCAGATTATTTTACAATGGCTTTCTAAATCCCCCACAAGACACCATATTGATATGGAAATAGAGACCTTAGAAAACGATCATATAGGAGGCAAACCTTTAATTAAATATTTACGCTATAATTTTCCAATTACTGAAAATGATTTAAATGGATTAGAACTCGAAAAAACCTTTACTAAGGATGATGTGGAAAGCCTGATTGAAATGAGCAATGCCAAAAACAGGCAATTACTCTATGATATTGGTAAAGCGGCTTCAAAAAGTATTCTTAATTCCCATTTTGATTAAAATTTTATAATATGGATTATCAATATGATATTTTTATTAGTTACCGGCGTGATAACCTAACACGTAAATGGATAGATGATCATTTCGTTCCCTTGCTCCAACATCATATTAACCTTGAATTGGGCAGGCCGCCGATAATCTATATTGATAAACAACTTGAGCGCGGAACGACTTGGCCTATTTCATTGGGGAAAGCTTTAGGAGCCTCTAGGGTAATCATTCCTCTTTGGACTAAAACCTTTCTTAACAGTAAATGGTGTACCTGCGAAATTGGGCATATGTTGGAAAGAGAAAAAAAGCATGGCTACAGAACGATTCAAAAACCAGGAGGGTTAGTTTTCCCTACGGTTATCCATGATGGTGAAACGATGCCCGTGGCTCTAACCGTCATTCAGAGTATAGAAATTCAGGAGTGTTATAATGTTAGAATGTCTATTGACAGCCCAAAAGCCGAAATCTTAGATGATAGATTAAGGCCATTAGGAAAGGATATTTCTGACGCTATTAACGGAGCACCAAACTGGAAAGAAGATTGGCAAATTGAGGCCGTAAACAGCTTTGTAAGACAGTTTCATATTGATGAAACATCAGCACAAAGTGAGCCTCCAAAATTTTCAGATAAATGAGCAGTATAATTACTTTCTATTCATACAAAGGTGGGGTTGGTAGAAGCATGACCTTGGCCAACATAGCCTATGAAATATCAAGAAGAAATCACAAAGTTTTAATTGTAGATTGGGATCTTGAAGCTCCCGGAATTGAACGTTATTTTTATAATTTTAAAATTGATAATCATTCCGATGGGTTACTTCAATTACTTTTGGCCTTTAAAAACGATGACTCCCCAAATTACCGCGACTATTTATGGGAAATTTATGGTACAAGTGAATATCCAATCTCATTAATGCATAGCGGTAGAGAAAAAGATCCAGGATTATATGCATCATTGTTGCAGAATTTTGACTGGGTTGATTTTTTCTCAAATGGAAAAGGAGGCCATCATTTAGAAAATCTGCGTAAGGAATGGCATAACGATTATGATTTTGTATTAATTGATAGTCGTACCGGGCTAAGCGATGCAAGCGGCATTTGTACAATTTTAATGCCCGATATATTGGTACCGATGTTTACAGCCAATTACCAGAGCTTATTTGGAATTCGGGATACTGTAGAATATGTTCAGGCGGCAAGACAAAAACTTGAAGTCGATAGAATGGCGCTGACTGTGCTCCCTATACCGTCGAGATTTGGAACCAGAGTAGAGTTTAAAGAATCCATTGAATGGCTGGATAGAATTGCAGATATTTTAAAAGACTGCTATAGCGATTGGTTACCCAAATGGATTGAGCCCAGATACATTTTGGAACAAATAAAGGTTCCGCAAATTGATTATTTTAGTTTTGGCGAAAAACTAGCAGTCGTTGAACAAGGGACGAATGACCCTGAAGGGATGGGCTTTATTTTTTCTAAAATCGCAACCCTGCTTGCTTCAGATTTTAGCGATATCGAGAATTTTGTTGGGAAAGAGCATTACCAATCCAAAAGGAACGCATATAAAGCGCGTCATACATCAATAGAAAAACAAAAAGACGCCGAATATATTTATGATGTATTTTTAAGCTACCCAAGGGAAATTTATGAATGGGTAAGAGAATTGCTTATTCCGGCACTAACCGAATATTTAAACGATGAACTCGGGTATAATCCTCAGCTCTTTTTTGATATGTACGAGCTTAATTCAGGTGATTCGTTTTCAAACAAAATTGAAACGGCTGTTGAAAGATCAAAGTCGTTTGTTTATATCATTACGGATTCCAGCGTTAATAATAAGTTTCTAGGTTTTGAGCTACAAACCATCCTTAAAAGAGAAAAAGAATTCGAGGGACCTATTATATTTCCAATAGCATTTGGTCATTCAGGGATGATCGTATTTGAAGATATACCCCATGAATTGCAAAACAGACATTTTATTGATTTTAGTTATTTCAAATATGAAGATACTATAAAGAGTACAAAACTTCGTTCACAATTTGGACAGACTGTTGAAAGATTGTCTGAAAATATAGCGCAGGCCGTCAAGCTAAACAATGCTTCAGGAGGCAGACAAAACGAAGGTAAAACCGATAACATAGAAGAACTGTTACAATTAGCGAGAGAATATGAAGCCATACGCAAAGAGATGGCCAGCGGAGGCAAAAGAACACGCGTCATGGAAAACATTGTTACTAAAATGAAAACGGTTTCTAATAATCCTACTAATTTTTTACCAACTCTAACGGCTAGTAAATCTCCTGGAGAACGACTTGCAGCTATTGCTAAATTGCAAAAATTCCCCAATCTGGACTATATAAATTGGCTTTCTGAACATGTTGGCGATATCGAAAAACCCTTTATTGGATACCATGCTTCGGTAGCATTGTATCTGGCATCTCGAAATTTTGGGCAAGACCATCGAGGTGAGGTTGAAAGTACATTAGAAAAGGCCAGAGCTAATATTGAAAAATATAACTATAAGGACCCCAATCAAGTTTCAGTGATACAATCTGCGCTGAATGAATTAGATATAAAGTAGCTAAATTTTTATGGTGACATTAGAGTACTTTAGAAATCATGATCTAACAGATTTGATAATTTCTAAAGCATTCTTAACGTCTTGTTGAAGCTTTTTATAATCTTTGTTAGCAATAATCTCTTTAGAAATTAATTTAGACCCCATACCAACACAGGTAACACCAGCATCAAACCAAGCTTTTAAGTTCTCTTCCGTTGGCGACACACCTCCCGTTGGCATTATGTTTGTCCAGGGCTGCGGACCTCTTATCCCTTTTACAAACTGCGGACCGTAAATATCTCCGGGAAATAATTTTACTATTTCACAACCCAATTCTTCTGCCCTTGTTATTTCCGTTAAGGTTCCACACCCTGGAGACCACAACACTTTTCTTCTATTACATACTAGAGCAATATCTTCTCTCAAAACCGGAGTTACAATAAAATTAGCTCCTAATGCCATATATAAAGATGCCGCAGCTCCATCTGTAACCGAACCAACACCCATAACCATTCCCGGTAATTCTTTGATGGCATATTTGGTAAGCTCCCCAAACACTTCATGTGCAAAATCTCCTCTTGCTGTAAACTCCATCAAACGTGCACCACCATCATAACAAGCTTTTAAAACTTTTTTACTGAATTCAATATCGTCATTAAAAAACAAAGGAACCAGTCCTGTTTCTTTCATAAGAGTTGCAACTTCTATTCTTGTAAATTGTGCCATACTTTTTTACCTTGCTACACGACCAGAGGCGTCTCCACCCATTAATTTTTCAACTTCCGAAACCGTCACTAAATTAGCATCACCTTTAATTGTGTGTTTTAAACAAGATGCGGCAACTGCGAAATCTAATGCATTTTGATCGTCTTCAGGATATTTTAATAATCCATAAATTAATCCACCCATAAAAGAATCGCCACCACCTACTCTATCTACAATATCAGTAATTTGATATTGACGGGTTTCGTACATTTTTGAACCATCATATAAAACACCTGCCCAAGTATTATGAGATGCTGAAATGGAACCTCTTAACGTAGTAATTACTTTTTTCGCCTTCGGAAATTTTTTCATCATTTGCTTGCAAACCGATAAAAAAGCTTCCGCTTTAACCTCATGACCATGTTTGTGGACATCCAGTCCTTCCGGATGAATCCCGAAATGTTTTTCAGCATCTTCTTCATTTCCTAAAACAATATCACAATAGGATGTCAACTCCGACATTATTTTTTCGCGATGGTCATCATCACAAAACGTCCAAAGCTTAGCTCTATAGTTTAAATCTGTAGAAATCGTTACCCCCATTTCACTGGCTATTTTAACAGCCTCCAAACAAGCATCTGCCGCACCTTGAGAAATTGCAGGTGTAATACCTGTCCAATGAAACCATGCTACATCCTCAAAAACAGATTTCCAATCGACCATACCAGGTTTTATGTCTGAAATAGCTGAATGTGCTCTATCATAAACCACTTTACTTCCTCTACTTACTGCCCCTGTTTCCAGGAAATATATACCCAAACGATCTCCTCCATATATAATTTTATCTACTCCTACACCCCTTTTACGCAGTTCCATCATAGCGCATTCACCAATATCATTTTTTGGTAAACGCGTTACAAAATCTACTTCGACACCATAATTTGCTAATGATACCGCTACGTTAGACTCTCCGCCACCATATACAACATCAAAGTTATTGGCTTGAGAAAATCTTAAAAAACCTTGAGGTGCTAGTCTTAACATGATCTCACCAAAAGTGACTACTTTTTTCATTTTATTTAATTTTATTTTAAACGATTAACTAAACGCTAATCCACCATTAATATCTACATTATTTCCTGTGATGAATGAAGCTTCATCTGAAGCTAAATAAGCCACTAAATCTGCTACTTCTTCAGCTTTACCCTCTCTTTTCAAAGGTGTTCCTGCTGCTACTTTAGTACGTACTTCGTCTTTAGTGAAATCGTCGTGAAATTTGGTGCCTATTAAACCTGGACAAACCGCGTTTACCCGAATTCCTTTAGGTCCAAGCTCTTTGGCCATTGCTCTTGTAAATGTACTTACCGCACCTTTAGAAGAAGCGTATAACGAAGACCCGCCACCACCACCATCTCTTGCTGCCTGAGAAGAAAGATTTATGATTGAAGCTCCGTTACCCATTAAAGGCTCAAATGCTTGCATTACAAAAACGGTAGACTTAAAATTAACATCTATAACTAAATTATAAAATGACTCATCTAGTTCTTGTAACGACTTGCGTGCAAAAAGGCCTCCTGCATTATTCACCAAAATATCAATTTTATCACCAAACGCTTCAATCGATTTTGCCTTTAAATTTGCGATATTATCCAATTTTGATACATCAGCTTTAACTGCAATAGCTTCACCTCCCAAGGATTTTATTTGATCTACAGTTTCCTTGGCTCCAAGTTCAGAATTATTAAAGTTTACAACTACTCTGGCACCTTCGGTTGCTAGTTTAACAGATATTGCACGACCAATATCTCTGGAACCTCCAGTGACTACAGCTATCTTTCCTTTTAATTTATTCATTTTGGTATATTGATTCTTTAAACAGTAAAAATAATAAACGCTTAAAATTTCATGTCATAATATGTTTAATACTATATTCCTAAAGCTTGTCCACCACCAATTTGAATGGTTTCAGCCGTTATAAAAGACGCATCTTTACTTGCAAGGAAAGAAATAACACCAGCCACATCTTCCGGCTGACCTAACCTACCAAGCATAATATTATTTGCCCATGAAGCAAAAACCTCCGGTTTTGTGGCTTTAATCTGAGCATGAAATGGTGTATCAATTGTTCCCGGAGACACTGCATTTACCCTAATTCCATATTCTGCTAAATCTTTTGCCAGTGCCCTGGTTATTGCATGAACTCCGGCTTTAGAAGTTCCATAAACCCCTGCTCCGGGTCCACCGGCGGTCCATCCTGCATTTGATGTATAGTTGATAATAGAAGCATAATTACTCTTCTTCAAAAATGGTATAGCCGCCCTTGAAGCAAAAAATGTCGAGTCCAGATTTAGTGCCATCACGAACCTATAAAATTCGGTTGTCATATCTTCAAATCTAGATCTTCCTCCCAATCCACCTGCGTTGTTAACAAGAACATCTATTTTACCATGTTTTTTTCCAATTTTATTAATATTTGACGTTACCGCTTCTTCATTTGTAACATCAAAACCATAATATTCGGCTGTGATTCCCAAGGCAGTTAATTCCTTAACCCTATTAGTACCGACTTCATCTTCAATACCGTTTAAAATTACGGTGTATCCGTCTTCTCCTAATCGCTTTGCTACTTGAAAACCAATACCACCAGTAGCTCCTGTAATTACTGCCACTCTTAAGTCTAAATTACTCATACTCTTTATTTTTTATTTTTTATAACTTGTTTCAATATGTTTTAAATCTTATTCTATTGTTTTTCGAACCGGACCTATATTTTTTATAAAGAAAAATATTGATAAAACTCCTAATACCACTGAAATACAGATAGCAATAAACGCCGGCGTATATGAATTCCCTGTTATTTCTCCAACAAACCAATTCATAATCATTGGAGATACCGCCGCTACTGTACCCGCTAGTCCTGCAAGCGTACCTACAGATGGTCCCCTAAATAAGTCGCTAGAAATCGTTTGAATGTTTCCTATGGCAAATTGAAATCCGAATAGTGCCAGTCCTGCTAAATAAATAAAGGCCATAAAATCACCTTCTTTTACAAGGCTTATTATGGATACGAAAGCGATTAAAATGAGGACTCCCCCTAGGGAAATCGTAATTTTTCTTGAAACATCTACCGAACGTTTCTTCATTAAAGCCCCGCAGAACATACCTCCCAGAATGCTACCAACGGCTGCCATTAGATATGAAATCCACATGGTGGCTGCAATCTCTTCAATACTTAAACCATATTTGTCGTTTAAATAAATTGGCATCCACCCTGCAAAAAACCACCAAATAGGTTCTATAAAAAATCTACATGATAAAACACCCCATGACGCTTTATAGCTTAGAATTTTAGCAACACTTAAGCTTTTGGTTTTTTTGTTATTAACGTGTTCGTCCTTATCAATTCTATCTGCCGTAATTAAATTTCTTTCTTCCTCTGTTACCCATGGATGTTTCTCTGGAGTGGATTTATTCAAAAACAACCAGGGAATCACCCATAATATACCTACCAAACCTAGAATAACGTAAGTTGCTTTCCAACCAAACTGGGTATACAAAAACACAATAACAAAGGGAGCTATGACATTACCAATTGACGCTCCGGCATTAAAAATTCCTTGAGCTGTCGCCCTTTCTTTGATTGGGAACCACTCTCCATTACTTTTTACAGCTCCGGGCCAGTTCCCCGCTTCACCTATTCCTAGCAATCCTCTGAATATAGACAAAGACACTAAACCGCTGGCCAAGGCATGAAAAGCGGATGCTATGGACCATACAATGATAGAAACAGTAAATCCTAAGCGTGTACCAATCGTATCGTACAATTTACCGGAAGCAAATTTTCCAACCGCATAACAGGCCATAAATACATTAAGCATAATGGCGTAATCCGATTTATCCATCCCAAGATCCTTACCCATTTCGGGCCACAATAATGCAAATGCGGTTCTATCTATATAATTAATGACGGTGGCTATAAAAATTAACGCAATAATCCACCAGCGTAAGCCTTTTATTTTCATTTGTTTGTATTTAGTTTATTACTAAAATTTCAATATTATTAGACTCCAGAACAAATCCGTTCCAGGTTAACATCTTTATAAGAATGTATTCTTTATACAGTGAAATTTATACTGAGAAGAATACTTCCCTCCTATTTTGTTTTCAATACTTTGAAAAATAAAAGCGTGCAATTTTATTTTTCAAATTGGTTATTTTATTCAGCGCTATAGCAATACTGATATAATACGCTAAAGTGATCTTTCATTTTCTGTTTTGCTAATACCGGATCCTGACTTTTAATGGCTTCATAGATTTCGGTATGTTCCTTTATTCCTTTAACAGCCTGATCCTTATCACAAACATGATACTTTTCAAAATCCATTATGATTTGAGGTGTAATCGTTAACATAAAAGTGTTCATGGTACTGTTACCACAGGCTTTTGCAATAGCCAGATGAAATAACAAATCCTCCTGTACCGCAACTTCTCCGGATAATGCCTTATCTTCATAGGCATCTAAGGCCATTTTTATATTGTCTAAGTCGGCATCTGTACGCCTTAAAGAAGCCAATCGAACGGTTTTTAGTTCCAATAAAATTCTGGTTTCCACTAACGATTTAAACCCTGGTGTTTCTAACCTTAAGATATCTTCAATCATTCCATTCATAGCAATCACGCCTATGTTAGCCATAAACGTTCCGCTTTGCGGAATGGATTTTAATAAACCATAAAACTCTAATTTCTGAATCGCATCACGTACATTACTTCTGGTCACTCCAAACTTTTCGGATAGCATGCGTTCCGAAGGTAACTTATCTCCGGGCTCCAGGTTTTTATAATTTATTAAGTCCCTAATCTTACTGATAATACCGTTTTGTATTTCTTGATTATCGCTTATTGTTGCTACTTCTAATTTCATCTAATTACAATTTATAATAATTGGTTAACCACGTAATATTGTTAAATTTAAAAAATATTCATCTAACTTCTTCTTTAAACTTAAGTAAACTCAAAACAATTAATTAAATTAAAATTTAACATTTCAGTTTGTTTAATGAAACACTTCTAATTTGTAATATTTAACCTTCGAAAATGCGTCAGAATCCTTAGTTACCAGGTAATTTCCTGCTTTAAAATAGTTCTCAAAAACATTCCATTTTTTAATGTGTATGTCGTCATAAACTACAGATTCATTATCATTCAATATGACTTCCATTCTTCCTTCGGATGCTTTTATTTCTAAGGCAAACTTATCGAAGCCGACATTTTCAGAAAATGTAAACCCATCATCATCTCCCCAGGACGCCGTCTTTAAAATTTCGGTATCTGAAGCATCTAAATCTTTTAAAACCTTAGTTTTTACTCTAACTTTTCCTTCATTCCAATATATTTTCAATATCGGAGGTGCGTTATTATCATCCTCTCCGATCAAATCTCTTTGCGCATTGGTTAATCTACCATGAATTTGCATAATTATCGCTCGATGGTATTTCCCATCACTATCTTTTGAAATCGCACTCATAGAAAGTTCTCCTTTCATTCTGCCACCTTGCGTAAATGTCCAATTCGTATGATTACTACCGGCCACCATCTGTTCTCTTAATTCTGTTCTTGAATATGATGAGTTTGGCGTTGAGGCCCCTGGATAAGTATAAAATACCAGTGCTCCGTTTATAGAATCGTTATAAAAAAATGGTTTTAGCGTTTCATTTGTTCCATAATCTAAAATTTCAGGTGGCTCTACTTCTGTTGGATTACCTATTGGTAATGTGACTTTCCAATTGTTCAAATTGATCTCAGGTAACTGATACTCCTGAGCTACAGACTCTTCTTCCTCTTCCTCTTCTTCTTGTTCCTCTTCTACAATTTCTTCTTCATCTACTCCAATTGGGTTATCTTCATCAACCTCCGCATTCTTAGTACAACAAATACAAAGCATGCCAAAAGCTGTTATAAAAAATAACTTTTTTAAGATATTAAATATGTACCTTATTTTTTTCATCTTTTGTTTAGTGACTCACTTCCAGTTCGTAGTATCTCACTTTTGAGAATGCACCTTTATCTCTGGACTGAAAATAGTTACCTGCTTTAAAATAGTTTTCAAAAATACCCCAACGTTTTATATGAATGCTTTTATAAACCTTAAATTCATTACCATTTAAAACTATAACCATTTTACCTTCTGATATTTTAACCTCTAAAGTAAATTTCCTAAACCCAACTTCTTCCTCAAAATTAAAACCTTCGTCATTGCCCCAAGCATCTTCATGTAGTAATTCTTCATCAGTTGCTCTTAAGTTTTTAAGGACTTTAGTTTTTACACGAATTTTTCCGTTATCCCAATATATTTTTAACATGGGCGGTGCATTATTATCATCTTCACCTATCAAATCACGTTGTTCATTGGTTAATCTTCCATGAATTTGCATGATAATGGTTCTATGGTACTTCCCTTGAGAATCTCTTGTGGTTGCTTCCATAGCCAGTTTCCCTTTCATGTAAGCCCCATCAGCAAACGTCCAATTGGTATTATTATCTCCTGGTACCATTTGCTCTCTTAATTCCGACCGCGTATACTTTGTATTTCTAGTCTTAGAATCGGTAGGCATAGCATGAAACACAATAGCTCCTTTTGTGGAATCTATATACATATAGGGTTTAGCTCTTTCATTTTTTGCGAAATCCAGAATTTCGGGTGGGCTAATCTCATAAGGCTTACCATTTTCATTAGTTACCGGCAGCGTTACTTTCCAGTGGCTTAAATCTATATTTGGAAGCTTAACTTTCTTCTTCTTTTTTTTCTTTTTACGCTTTTTTTCAACTTTCACATCCGAATCTGAAACGCTACCCTCCTTGTTTTGGCAAGTAGCGTTCACAGATATAAAACCTATTAAAACTATTATTAATATTTCTTTCCGGAAGTTTTTCATGATCATAATTTTATTCTGCCGGATACACCTTAACATTATCTATCCAAGCGTCTACATCGGTTACTGCGTATATCAGTATTGATACTTCTCCTAAATAATTAGACGTAAACGGAAGTTTAATTGTTGTACCACCTGAACAAGAATTATCAGAAAACTTTCCTTTAGCCTCAGTCCCAACATGCTGTACCAAAGCATTACTAGCAACAGCACCAGCACTATCACTATAATGACCATTTAAGATCGCTGCAACTATACTGTTAGTTTCTGCCCCTCCTGTTTTTATGGCATATTCGTACTCAAAAATGTAATTCTCATTAGGGCTTAGTGTAACTGCTTGGTATGCGTATCTAGTATCACCGGCCACAGCTGTACCATCAGGATTAGCACTCTGGCTACCTGACCATTTTGCTCCTCTTGTTTTAGAACCAATTGTTCCTTCATAATCTGTACAAGAACCGTCTGAACTAGTCCCAAAAGGATTTGAATTTCCTGTTGTAGCTATTTTCCAAGCATTTCTAATATTAGTATCATCTGCAGAATCACCACCAGTGCGCTCAAAGTCACCTTTTACAATTTCTGGATTAATTGGGCCAGATGGTCCGCCAACAATAATTTCTTTTGTAATAGAAGTGGTTTTATTAAGAGAATTTGTTGTTGTTAACGTGACCATATACGTCATTTCCAAACCATCATCGGTGTAACTATGTGTTGGGTTTACTTCTGTTGAGCTATTACCATCTCCAAAATCCCAACTATGACTGGTTGCTAGCTCTGAAGCATCTGTAAAGGTAACTTCATAATCACTAGCCACATCATCAAAAGTAAAATCAGGAACTGAAAGTGGTTCTCTATAAAGATAGATGTTATCTACATTAAGAGTTGCCTCATTACTTGCAGTACCGCCTGTTCCTAATTCTAATATTATGTCGTCAATTTGAGTAATTCCTTCAGAAGCAAAATCAATATCTACTCCTGTCCACACATCATTTATTAAAGTTTGCTCAAAAGTTTTACCTCCCAATGTTATTTTTACTTTGTCAACACCTATATCATGAATAGAATGAAGGTCTAAATGAATATAATCAGCTGAAGCATCCGTTCCAAAAACATCTGCAATAATAATGGCAGGATCAAAAGTAATAGATCCAGCAATAGCACCGTGAAGCCTAGAATATCGAATTACTTTATTTTTTATATCTCCAACTTCTACTTCAGTATACTCTGCATCACCGCCATCAAAATTAGAACTTGATAACTGGTTCGTATAGGCAGCAAAAACGCCATCTGTTTCAATACCATCACTGAAAATAGCATATGTATTTTCATCAAGTATAATTGGTGATAATGGTACCGAAAATAAAGAGGTAAGTTGATGCTCCACTGTTACGTTTTTGGTTTGAACAACATCCGGAAAACCCTTATCAGATTTTGCAGTTACTGTTATTGTATATGTAACTTCCTCAACATTATTGGGATAATCGTAAGAAGCTGTACCTGCATCTTCTGTAATCGTTACAACATCGGATGAACTATCTGGATCTCCAAAATCTACGACATAAGAAGTCACCCCCAAACCTTGAGGACGAACAGTAACAATAGTTCCATCTCCATCTTCTATCTTTACGGTTATAGCATGACTTGGAAACGTAATCTCTGTGAGTCCCGTACCTCCGTTGCCTTCATTAGGAGCTATTATAGAATCATCATCTTCACATGAAACTATAAGACCAATTGTTAATAAGGCAAATATTCCTTTTCTTAATAAATTCATAATTTATATTTGTTTATTATTATTTTGTTATGGTTTAGGATACACTTTAACATTGTCTATGTATGCATCCTGATCTGTATCTCCAAAAATCCAAATAGCAATTTGACCGCTTTCATTGGATGTAAACTCCTTTTTAACGGTTTCAAAATTTCCTTTACCATTAAGCTCACTAGCAACCGATTCTGCCAAAGGAGTACTGGCTAAAGCATCAGCTCCATCATCAAAATGACCATCTAAAATTTGAACTGTTATATTGCTACCGGGAGTAGCAGCAACCTTTATAGCATATTGATACTCTACAACATATTTAACAGTACGGTCGGGTGTTGTAGGCGATACAATTAAAGGTTGGTATGCATATCTTCTACTACCTGGATTTGCAGGATTAGAAGTGCCGGAAGCAAACTTCATACCGCCTGTTTTCCCGGGAGCATCAGTTCCATCATAAAAAAACGGAGCACCATCACTGGATGTATTCACCGTAGTTGTAGTTCCACCAGTAAACGCAGCAATTTGCCAATCTGTAGCAAACGTTTTATTTTCGAAATCGCCATTACCAACTATTGGATCGATAGGAACAAATACATCTCTTACTTCTACTATTTGTGTACTGGTTCCGGATGCTTCATTTGCATCAAGAGCTGTTAGCGTCACTTCATAATCACCTTCACCAGCTTCAAAAGTATAGGTAGGGTCTTTTTCTGTTGAAGTATCTCCGCCTCCAAAGTCCCAGATATAATTTGTAGCTTCACTTGATGTATTGGTGAATTTAATTATTCTAAAATTCTCCGGATCCGGAGTGGTACTAAAGTTTGCTTGTGGTAAAACCTCGTCAGGTATAGAACCGGCCTCCGGCAAATCAAACTCAAAAGCTTCTTCACAGCTTGCCATGAAAGTTATTGCTGATATGCTTAACATCATCATTATGACATTCTTCAAAGTATTGAATCTCTGTTTCATGTTTTCTATTTTTTAATTATTAATAACCCGGGTTTTGCTTTAAAAGCCCCTTACTTAAATTAATTTCTCTCGATGGAATTGGCAACAGTAAGGCTCTAGCATTATAGCTAGGGTAAACTGTTATGTCATCATCGTCATCTTCAGCAGCATGATCTTGTAATACAGCATCAGCAACTCCAAATCTTAACAAATCAAAGAAACGCTGATTTTCAAAAGCCAATTCTACCCGTCTTTCTAGTAACAATTCATCTTGTGATATTACCCCATCGGCGTCATCGGCTAAACCAGCACGATTTCTAACAGCGTTAAATGAACTTAAGGCACCTGCAGTATTAGCATTGCCTGTGCCCGCCATAATAGCTTCTACATGCATTAGCAATACATCGGCGTAACGTAAAATAATCCAATCATTACCCGCATCTTTAGGACTGGCTCCATAAGTTGGTGCTGCGGGATCTGTAGTAATATCGGTCCCATCAGGTAAAAATTTTGTGACTTCAATTGAAGGGTCATCCGGATCACCAAAAGACGCGTAAGAAACGGCCGTTCTATTCCCTCCATTTGCATCAAAATCTGCTACTAAATTAGGATTAACAATGTTTAAGCCATCCTGTCTACCTTGACGCTTAAAAGATGTAAATTCTGCCGAGAATCCTTGACTTTCATTTGGGTTTCCAAAATCATATCGAATGGCAAAAATAATTTCGTTATTTAATTCATTGTAAAATACATCTCTAAAATCGGTTTGTAAACTAAACGCTCCGCTAGCTACAATAGCTTCGCATAAATCTTTTGCTCCAGTATAGTTAGGCGTCGGCTGCGATAAATACACTTTTGCCAAAATGCCTTGTGCCGCGGCTTTTGAAGCTCTGGCTTTATAACTATTGTCTAAATTAGCAATGGCTTCTTGTAAGTCTGCAACAATTTGTTCATAAACTACCGATTTAGGAACTCTGGTAAAAAGTAGTTCTTCCTGATCGGATGATACCACTTCGGTAACCAATGGTACGCCACCAATTGTATCATCATCACTTCCATATAATCTAACCAAATTAAAATAGGCATAAGCTCTTAAAAATTTGGCTTCGGCTGTGTATTTTGAAACGTTTGAAGCATTTGCAACATCAACATAATTAAGAATATTATTTGCTCTAAAAATAATTTCATACATAGATTGATAATAATCTTCTGATTGTATGTTGTTTGCATCGGTTACATACCTATGAAAATCGGCTCTGGAACCTTCAAGTGTAGCACTTCTAGTATTGTCAGAGCGGTGCTCTGTCAACAGGTATTCAAATTGAACACCTCTATTGAAATCTGAGTTACTCGATTCTGTATTTTCATTGACCCCTTGTATGGCATCGTAAATTCCGAAAATTCCAGCCAACACATCTTCATCCGATTTAAAGAAACCATCCGCAGCAATAGCTGTATCCGGCAGTGGGTTTAAAAACTCATCTGCATCACAAGAAATAAGCATTATTCCTGTTAATGCAACAATTAAATATTTTATATTTTTTAAATATTTCATGATTACTTCTTTTTTTAATTAAAAATTAACGTTCAAACCGACAGAATACGTACTAAACAAAGGTGTACCTGCTCTTTGAGAGCCATAAGTTATAGGCGTATTATTAGAATCAATATATTCCGGATTAAAACCGTGATAATCATCAGAAGTAATATATATTAAATTCTGTCCGGACGCATAGAATCGTAATGATGACATTCCTAGTTTTGAAGTAACATCCTTTGGAAAATTATAACCGATATTTACATTACGCAATGAAAAATATCCTGAATTTTGCACAATATCGTCTGTAAAAATTTTCGCTTGTAGAAAAGATACATCGGGAATAATTCCTTCAGCCACCATTTGTTCTGCACCGCCATCTATAGTTGCACCACTAAAATGATAGAAGTATTGATCTCCAACATTTCTTATTTGCCCCCCTTGACTCCCTTGAAGCATAAAAGAAAAGTCTAAATTTCCAAATTTAAATTCATTACTAAAACTCCAAATGATGTCTGGATAAGGATCTCCTAAAATAGTCTTATCACCATCCGTAATTAAACCATCACCATTCAAATCTTTAACAATAATATCCTCAGCCTGTCCATTAATTCTATTATAAGGTGTATCCCAATATTGAGTTGTTATTTCCCTATCGACAACATAGCCGTAAAAAGAAGAAATCGGATTGCCAACCAGGTTTATCCATTGCGTATTTCTATCGAAGCCATCTACGCCAAGGTTTCCATTGTCGTTACCAAAATCAATTAATTCGTTAGTGTTGGTCGATGCAATAAAGGTTGAACTCCAGGAAAACTTCTCTGTAGCCACGTTTTTGGTTCTCAATTCAAGTTCCCAACCTCTATTTTCTACTTTTCCTTTATTTACGATTCCTGCACCGAATCCGGTAACATAAGAAACGTCTTGATTTAGCAATAAGTTATCGCTGGTTTTTTTATAGTAATCTAAAGATCCTGTTATTCTATTGTTTAAAAACCCAAAATCCACACCAGGGTTTAATTGCTCTGAAGCTTCCCATTGTAATAGTGCATTGGCAATATTTCTTGGAGAAAAACCTGAAGCAATAGCACCATCATCGGTAACCGCATTGGTACTTTGCAATAGCGCCAAATAAGGCCAGGTATTCGTTAAACCATCGCCTACATTAAAATTTTCAGAACCTGTAAGACCATAACTAGCTCTAAACTTTAATTTACTGAAGACATTACTATCACTTAAGAAATCTTCATTATGTACATTCCACCCTAATGATACAGAAGGGAAATTACCCCACTTAGACTCTATACCAAATACCGAGCTACCATCTCGTCTAATTGAAGCATTAAATAAGTATTTGTTATCGTAAGCATAAGTAATTCTACCAAAATAACCAATCTTTCTAATGCTAAGATTGATTTCGCCATCTGCCGGCTTGGTAATAATTGTTGCTCCCTGTAAGTTTTTAAGTAAATCATTAGCATATCCGGAACCGTTAACCGTACTAATTTCGTCATTTCTCTTTTGAATTGTTGCACCCGCTAATAGACTAATATCATGATTACCAATTTGCTTATTATAAGACAAGGTATTATCTGAAATCAATCTCGTTCTATATCTATTTCTCAACTCATAATCCGCTCCATTTGAATGATGATACTGTGTGCCATTCCATCTTGTTCTTTTACTATCTTCTAAAGTAACCCCAAAACTTGTTTTTGCCGTTAAACCATCTAAAATCTCATAACTTAAATACGTAGAACCTAATAACTTCGTCTTAAACTCATAATGCTCTCTTTCAACATATTGCGCATAAGGGTTTTGATCTCCAGAGGTTCGAGGTGTTGTATTACTACCATCACCATTTATATCCAATTCGTCCAAATGATCTTCTCTAAAATAATCTCCTATCCCAACATTTGGATAAGCATCTCTATCAATAAACTGAAGCGTTTCCGCCGTATGATAAATAGGTAACCAAGGTGATTGTCTTATAGGATTATGTATAGACGTAGGCAATCTTCTTTGTTTTGAATATGAAGGTGTAGCACTCAATCCAAACTTAAGCTTATCGGTTAATTTGGAATCCACTTTCAGTTTTGCAGAATACACCTTATAATCATCTGTTATCACAACACCTTCATCGTGAAGATATCTTAAAGCCGTACTAAATTTTGTATCTTCCGTACCACCTCTTGCAGAAAGAGAGTGACTTGTAATAAACCCTCCATTAAAGAAAACATCTTGCCAATCTCTATCAATACCTGTTACCTCTATGAGTTTTAGTGCGTACAAGTTACCGTTAGAAATGGAACCCGTTTCAGCCAATTCTTTAGCTGCCCATTCGGTGGCATTTCTCTTATAATCATCGCTCCCGAAAGCTGATTTATAGCCCGTATAAACGTCATAATTAAATCTTGTATTTCCTGCTTTACCTGATTTGGTCGTAATTAGAATTACTCCATTAGCCCCTTCACTACCGTAAATAGAAGCAGACGCCGCATCCTTTAAAACCTCAAAAGATTCTACATCATTCATATCTAGAGTTCCAAGAAAGTCAGAATCTACAATCACCCCGTCTACAACCACTGCAGGTCCAGCTTCAGATGATATTGACCCTGTACCTCTAATTCTTATGGTAGGAGCTCCACCAGCTTCCGCGTTTGACGCAGAAATGTTTACCCCGGAAACTTGCCCTACTAATGCATCGTCGACTCTTGCAACCGCTATTTGGTCTAAACTTTCGTTTACAACTTTAGAAATAGACCCCGTTAGATGCGATTTTTTCTGAGTTCCATAACCTACAACAACAACTTCATCTAATTGAGCCAAGTCTTCGGCTAATGAAATATTTATAGTTGTTTGATCTCCCACAATTCTAGTTTGTGCCTCAAAACCTATATATGTAAATTGTAATACCTCTCCTTTATTTACTTGAATTTGATAGTTTCCATCAAAATCAGTGGTTGTTCCTTTCGAGGTATTTAACACTACAACATTTACTCCGGGAATTGGAATGTTATCTGTGGTAGAGACCACAGTACCTTTAATCAAGGTTTCATTCTGAGCAAATAGCGTAATATTGAATGCCAATAATACTATTAAAAATAGCTTAATTTTTAAATTCATAATTAATTCGTTTATGTTTAAAGTATAAAGTTGTTTCAGTAACTTTTTACTGAGTTGTTAGATTTATCTAACCAAATTTTTACTTTATCAAAAACACCTGTTCTAATTAATTTTTGTAATTTTGTGAACACATGTTTTTATTAAAGTAAGAGCGTGTTTAAATTTTTACTTCCCTCCTATAAGAAGTAAATCGTTAAAAGGATAGGCGTGCACCTGTCCTTTTTTTTATTCAGTCTGTTTCATGTAAAGAAAGTTTTTTTGAGTTAGTCATATATTTATTAGTTTAATTTTCAACTGGTTGACCAGATTGGTTTACCAAATATATACAAAAAAAATTAAAATGCAATTTTTTTATGTACTTAATATTCAGTACAAGCCAAAATTTTAAGATTTATTCCATGAAGTCTTCTCGAATAGGGCTAAAAACATCAATTAATACACCGCTTTCTTTGCATATAGCGCCATGCATTACATGTGGGGGAATATAAAAGGCATCGCCAGCTTTCATCATTTTTGTTTCGTCACCAATAGTTAACTCGAATACTCCGCTAACGACATAGGTTACCTGTGAATGGTAGTGTTCATGCATAACACCAACTGCGCCTACTTCAAAATGCACATTGACCAACATGATCTTATCATCATAACCCATAATTTTCCGTTTTAACCCTTCTCCAATAACTTCCCACTCAATGTCGTCTCCCAATAAAAATTCTTTACTTGCTCCAAATGTTTTCATTTCTTTTTGTTTTAATCGATTTCTTTTAAGACATAAGGTCCTTTCCAGGAAATCTCGTTGTTATTAATCTTTAAAGTGTGTGTGTGTTCTTTATCGTTGTCCTGATTAGCAATAATGAACACAGAAGTTTTTTCTTTAGTTGTAACTATTTGAATTCCTGTATAATCCTCAGAATTGTGAACAACAGAAATCGATTTAATATTACTATAAGCATTCACTGCCAATTCAGAAACCGGGCTATACCTTCCGTGCGATTCTATAGCTGATACAAATATGGCATCCTTTTTACCTGTTTTACGTAAAATTAAATTTGGTTCGTGTCTCAAATTATATTCCGGATCATTCGCTCCTATTCTAGCCATAATAATCTCATCATTGTTTGAAGTCACAGCAGAATAGGTATAGAATCTATCATTTCTTAACCAGTTTAGTTTTATATTTTCACCTTTGGCTATTGCTCCGGCTTCTTTGTATAAATGTTGATATCCATCAGATTCACCTAAAATTTGTGGGACTTCATACTTTGTATACTCAAAACTGGTTTGCATGATTTGACCTAAGTAATAGAAAGGTAAATCGTATTGATTCGATTTTTCGGATTCCACCTTCATAATATCTAATACATAGGGATTATGGAAATCAGAATCCCTTATAGTTACCATTGTACGGTGCAATTTTGTACCTGGATAGGCATTTTCCTCTTTGGCACTAGCGACTTGTAAACTATCATTATCAACACTAAAAATGTATTTATTTGAATGGTGTTTGCTTCCAATATCATATTTCCCTTGAAATTGAGACGCCTCATTTTGGACCATTGTATTATGTGCTATCGTTTGTTTTGCCCAAGTTGTATTCTCCTTTAAATAATTCCCGCCGCCTTTTTGTTCAATATTTACAAAACGTGCCATTCCATAATCTTGTACCACTTCGTTACCATCTTCAAATAATGCAAAAGATAATTTATCATAATGCCCATGACTCAATCCGTGTCCCGTGTATTTAAAAACCAACTCCATTGTATTACTACGTAAAATTCCAACCCCACCTTCATCTCCATTAGCACCATCTGATAATTCAATCGATTTTTTAACAAAAGGCTTTTCCTTTCCTTCCTTAATACCAAGAGCAACAGCTAAACCTGCATCATCAAGGGTAACCTCCTCTTGTTTTTTCGCTATACTTAATAACTCAGGATTATTTTCCCCAAAATGATACGCGATATCAACAGAAGATATTAAAGAAGCATTAAAATACGACATGCCTTTCTGAGCATCATTCAGCAAAAAGAAATCACCATCAGTATCAGACAAGTTCAATAAAGCATTAACACTTTTTAAAAGCACACCGTCTTTATAATCAAACACCTTATGATCAGGTTTTTTATTCTCAAGGGCTTGTGCAAAAATTAAAAATGGATACGAAGCGTAGCGTTGATAATATGGACCTTCCGTAAAATATCCATCAGGAGAAAAAGGCTCATTTACATTGGCATAAAAACCTATTTTTTGACCATCTTTTCTAATATAACCGCCATCGTTGTCCTTTACTTTTGGATTAAAATTATCATCTTTAACACCACTCAAAGCTCGGTCTAAAAGAGCATCGTCATCCATAACCAAAGCAATCATTCCAACGGCCACATTACCCCAGGTTGCATGATTATGAACTCGGTTAAAAAATTGTGGATTATCTATTGATATGTGATTCGCAAATGGTCTAAATAAATCAGTCTCTAAAGTATGACGTTCTTCTTCAGTTAAATAATTGTAGATACAATCGTAAGCTTGACTGGTATAAACCAACCAATTAGAATCGTTTAAACATTGCCAAAACAATTTACCTCTGGCATATGATCTTGGCTTCGGGTGAATAGGTAGCGTTGGATATAATCTGGCATATTCAAGCAACATCTCTTTTACAAATTTGGCATATTTTTCGTCATCAAGAATTTGGTATAATGCCCCGGATTTTTGCATTAAGATATAATTCTTTTTATGTGTTTCATGGGTATAGCCTCCTGAATAATCTTTTGGAATTGGGACATCGAATCCTTGTTCAATCTCAAAGTCAATTTCTGCTTGAGCTTTAGCAAGTGTTTCATCAAAAATTGGAATTGTACCTAAATTAGTTCTAATATTTTTAACGCCTTGTTTTGTTAATACCAGACTTGGATGACCTTGGGCACTTTCCTGATCATTGCCAATTTCCACTGTGCTATCTTTACAAGAAAATGCTACAAGTGTAATAACTAAAAGCGTGATTTTGGTTTTTATATTCATGTTAATTTTTAGAAATTAAGCCTAAATCTAGTTGATCTGTTCCTCTTCCTTTTAGTGAAGATTCTTCTGAAAGTGTATATGATCCTTCTTCAAATTCCGGATTATAACTCCATAGATTTTTCAGATTATACTTTTGGTCGCCACTAATCTGAATATCTTCAGATTTATACATATTATTGTTAATTATATTAACAATAGGCTCTCCAACTACTAAATGCATTTGTAAAGCTTTTGTGTTATTGAAAATGTTATTTTCAATGTCATTTACCTGAACACCATATAATGATATTGCTGCTTTGTATTTATTCTTTTTACCATGACCAACATTGTCGAAAACATTATGATCCATTTCTAAAAACGGTCCAAATGTACTTTCATCCCTTCCTCCTCTATACAAACGCAACGCTGTACCTTGTAAATCAATAACTGTATTGTTTTTCATTATTAAGTATTCAACATTGTAAGCACCAATATCATCCGTTTCTTTATCTAAAGCAGTAATGTGTCCGGAAATATTTTTGAATTTCGAATTTTGAATACTAATAGTATCAGCAAATGTCCCTTTAGAGACTCTTAATACATCAAATGAATGATTGACCACCATATCTTTAAACTCGCAATTATCTATAAACAATTTATAGTTTTCTATCATTGAATTTTTACTTGTACTAATCACGGAATTACCTGCGTAATCAGGGGATTTTGTCCCATCGAAACTTATGTTTTCCAGTGATAAACTTCCTCCATTTTGAATTTCAAAAGCCATCATACGCTCAAACAAAATAGTTGCTTTTTTTGCTCCGGACGTTTTGAAAGTTAATGGATGATTTATTTTTACTGTTTTGGTAATTAAATAAGTTCCTCCTGTTTCTAATTCTATAATATCACCAGCTTCAGAAGTTTTAACAATTTCAAATAAGGTATTAATTCCAGGTTCAACTTTAATTGTTTTACCGGAGCTTAAAGCTACGTTAGTATCTACCTTGGAATACCATGATACACCAGTGTTTTCTTTGGTTGCAATATTTGGGCTAATCGTAACTTCTTGCTTAATTTTATCTGACTTTGGTATTAAAAATCCTTGTTTATTTTTTATTAACTGAATATCGGCATTTTCAAACCCATCAGAAATACTAGTTTTTAAATTTGCTCCTTGAATATTATCTTTAAATGTAACGCCACTTATATCATCATAAACTGTAAAAAGGTCTGCTTTACTTTCATGATAAAAAATATTACCAGAGATCTCAGAGGTTCTAGGTGCTTGACTTCTTTCAGCATCACTCCCTGCACATAACTGGATATGGTCACAATTGATAAACGTATTGTTATTTACTTTAGATTCGATTACAGGAACATAACGATTAGGTGGCGAATTTGGTACGCCATTCATCATAACAAAGGCCCCTCTAAATCGATAACCAGTTAAACCAATATGATAATTATTGATAACAGTTTGTGTTTCGTTAATAACACGAACACCACCTGTACTTGGTTTTCCATTACCAATAAATACATTGCCATCTACTAAGGTTTCATTACCATGACGCATAGTTAGGGTTCCTGTACACTCAAAAAACGTGTTGTATTTAAAAGTGTTTTGACAAGCTTTGTTTGAAATAATTTCGTGTTCACCATTACATCGATCAAAATAATTAGACTCCACCAAGGTATTCGAGTTTTCGAGAGCATGATGACTCGTTCCAATTCTTAAGGTTTCACCTCCATTATTTCCATATGTTGGGCGAGGTCCAAAATAGTTGTGATCTATTTTATGATTATTTTCCCGGCTATCTTTTGTATCTAACCCAACAATCATGGTAACTCCTAAATTCTTTTTTCCTGAGATATGATTATGGTCAATACGATTATTTTTTCCGTAGATAGTTATCCAATAATCTTGTACCTGGCGTTCCGGGTTATTATAATTATCGATAACACATTCTGTTAATCGGCAATTGTTGGCTATTTCCTTTCTATTTTTTCTGAATGAAATAACAGCATTTGTTGGTGTATATCCGTTTTTAAAAACAAGTCCTTCAATAATTAGATGCTCGCCGGCCAGTTGCAAATTAGAAGCACCTTCTAAAGTTACTTTACCTTTTTCCTCAACAGTGAGTGTAATTGGAGCTTCTTTAGTTCCTTCTCCTTTAAAAACCAATTCAGTATCGCTCCAAACACCATTTGCTAATATTATAAAATCGCCTGGTTCTGCATTAGAAACTGCATCGTTAAATTCGGAAATATTATTCACTAAAAGCCCCTTATCACCATGTTTATCACAAGAAATGATCAAAACAAGCAATATAAAAAACAACAAAATATTATGTTTTGAAATCATTTAAATTAAATTGGTTAACCAGATTGGTTTACCAAATATACATGATTTTTAGAACTAAACAAAAATTCAGTCAGATATTTAACATAAATAGATACTGTTTTTAAAAATAATCGAGTAATGCTAAAATTCCATTGTATGAAATCACTAAAGAGAAGAACAGTGCAGCATACATTCCCATATATACGCCTAAACTCGTTTTAAAGTCTTTCATAACCTTTTTACTACTTAGCATAAGAATGATTCCGAGGACAACAATTGGCAAAACGAAAACATTAAATACCTGTGATAGAATTTGAATCTCTATAGGATTTGCTCCAAACGCTGGTCCTATTAAAGCCACTAAACAAGCTATAGCTGTAATAATTCTAAACTGACGAGAGTTCGTGTCCAACGTTCCCGATTGATAATCGGCTACCAGCAAAGGTGCTATTAATAAACAAGGAAAAATGGATGATAAACCGGCACTTAATGCGCCAAAAAAGAAAATAGTTACGGCCCATTTGCCGGCAACAGGTTCCAGAGTATTTGCCATATCCAATACTTGTGTAACCACTTTACCTTCATGAAACAAAGCTCCGCTGGCCACCGCCATTATGGTACCACTAATTAGAAAAATTAAAATAGCCGCTGTTATTGAATCCTTTTTTTGTTGTTCCAAATTTTTAATAGTCCATCCTTTTCCTTTTACAAAAAGTGGGCGCGATAAAAATGTTGCAGCAGCCATAGTCGTGCCAACAAACGCGGCAACTAGCATTTTACCACCAGGAACTTCCGGAATAGTTGGTATTAACCCTTTTACTACATCTATTGGAAGCGGTTGTACAAAACATAATGAAAGCACAAACGACACGCCCATTAAAGTTACAAATATGACTAGTATCTTTTCAAAAAAAGTATACTTCCCTACCAACATTAGTAAGTAAAAAGTAACTATTATTACAATAGCAGTTATTAAAACCGTTTCATATTTAAATGCACTTAAACCTTCAAAATTTATGGCTAATATTTCAAAAATAATATTAGATGATATGCCCAAAATACCCATTAGAGAATTCCATTGCCCAAACGTGATACCTACAATAATTAGGATGGCTAAAACCTTACCGAATTTTAAATGCTTTTTAAATCCGTAAAGCGCTGTTTCTCCTGTAATTAAAGCGTAATTACCATAGGCAAACATTAAAATTCCCGAAAACAAACAACTTAGTAAAAGCACCCACAATAATTGCATATTAAACTTACTTCCGGCAACTATCATAGATGTTACACTACCGGTTCCTATGGTATAACCTATAGCAAAAATGCCGGGGCCAAAACCTAATATGATCGCTATGATTTTTTTGATTAAGGATTTTTTCGGTGTAATGGCTTCCATAATATTTCATTTTTAATTCCAGTTGGTGTGGTGACTATTTAATGAATCGTCATCTAGTCTTTGATAGCTATGAGCTCCAAAATAATCACGTTGCGCTTGAATAATATTTGCTGAAGCATATTTTGTTGTAATTCCGTTAAGGAATTGAATAGCTTCACTTAAAGTCGGTATTGTAATATCATTAAGTACACACTGAGAAACGACCCTTTTCGCTGATGGTCTGTATTGATTAACAATATCTATTATCTGTGGATTGGTTAGTATGTTACTTGTGTCTTTCAAGACAACGATCAAATCTTGCATTAAAGCGGACTTGATGATACAACCACTCGTCCAGATTCTAGCAATTTCACTTAAATTTAAGTTCCATGAAAATTCCTTTGAAGCTTCAGTCATTAATTTAAAACCTTGATAATGGTTAATAATTCTGGAAAATTGATACGCTTCTAGAATGTCATTGGTGGTCATAATTAATTCTGAAGTATTTAACTTTATAAATTTCTTATTGAGCTGAAGACGTTCGGCTTTATAAAAAGAAATATAGCGTGAAAACAAAGCTGAAGCGATTAATGTACTTGGTACACCAAGTTCTGCTGATGCCATGGTCGTCCAGTTTCCTGTTCCTTTATTGCCAGCTTTATCAAGTATTTTATGGATTAGCCAATCGTTGCCTTCCTTTTTTCTAAAAATAGCCGCTGTAATTTCTAACAAATAGCTGTTTGCTGTACTTTTCCAACTATCAATTATATTGGCAATCTCGTCCGGATTTTTACCCAAAATTTCTAAAATGGCTGATACCTCAGCTAATAATTGCATTTCCACATACTCAATACCATTGTGTACCATTTTTATAAAATGCCCACTGCCTTCCGGGCCAACATATGTACAGCATGGCAAATTGTTTCGGTCCTTGGCGGAAATAGTTTCTAGAAAAGGTTGTACACTTTTATAAGCTTCCAAATCTCCACTTGGCATTATGGATGGTCCTTTTAAAGCACCTTCTTCTCCCCCGGATACGCCTGCACCTATAAAATGAATATTCCTGGTTTTTAGATACTCAAAACGCTCTTTAGTTTTTATGTAATTAGAATTCCCTCCGTCAATTAAAATATCGTTTTCTGATAAATGCGATAGTAAATCTTCAATCACATAATCTATAGTTTTTCCAGCATTGACCATGAGCATTATCTTTCTTGGCCTTTGCAATGAAGCCACAAAAGATGAGATACGATCAAAGGCACGTGCATTAGACAGCTCTGAAAATTGTGTTTTAAAATTTTTCGCTACATCTTCTTCCTCTCCATCAATGTGCCTATTAAACATAGATATTTTAAATCCATTATTCGCTAAATTTCTGCACAAGCTTTTTCCCATAACTCCTAAACCAAATAATCCAAATTCTGATTTATTCATTAACTCGTTTTTTATAGTTTTTATAATGTTTTCCGGTGTTAAACTAATATCTATTTGTAATGCTTCTTTTGGGCTTTCTAAAATATCAAATTGTGATTTTAATAATTCTGAAGGCATAAAATGATTTGGTCTGCTGTTTATTCTGTTATAGATCTCTTCAAAAGACCCAGACAAGTGAACCCACTTGATTTTGCTTTCAATGTCAATACTTAAAATATCGCGATAAGTTTGTTTTAATGCTGAACATACAATCACGCAACTGCTCTTAGTCAATTGCTTTTTAGCCAAATGGTTTAAAGTTTCTAACCAATCGTGTCTGTCTTCATCATTTAATGACTGACCACTAGCCATTTTTTTGATATTGTTTTTAGAGTGAAAATCATCACCATCGAAAAAAGGAATATTTAAATCTTGTGATAACAATTTTCCAATAGTGCTTTTTCCACATCCGGAAACACCAATTATAAAAATCACGCTATTCAATGCCTTTTTTGTTTTATTGGTTAGGTTCTGTACTTTCTCCCACAGTCGCTTCTTTAAACCAAACTTCAGCATAACTTCCATTTGCATATTGTTTAGCTATATCACCATCATAAGTTTCTGATTTGGTAGACTTTCCATTCGCCTGATTATATGTCCCTTGTTTAAAAAATTGACTTTCACTGGCATAGGCATTTCCGCGTTCAATACCAACACGACGTTTTGACTTGTATCTCGTCAATACTTGCTGAGGAATATCGGATTTTTTAGCGAAATCTGATTTCAGTAAGTTTTTTGCGAATCTTATAGTTTCATGACCTTCACTGGTAAACGTTAGGTACATCATACCTTTATAAACGTTTACTTCATAACTAAACTCTTCTCCTAGAGCAATACCATCTTCAGGTTCATCAGGATATGTGTTTGGACTTCTTCCAACAACCGAAAAATCGTGGCCCCAGACGGCTGTAGAATAATCCCATCGGCCTGAATTATCACCTTCTGTATTAATCTCATAGTTCCAAAAAACGGAACCTTTTGTATGATCCGGGAATTTTTTATAAAAGATTTTTAAGGGTTCATTTTCGTGACCTTCATCACTATGGATTTGTCCGATGACCACAGAATATGAAGAGGAAACTCTTGCATCACCGGTTGTTGACACATGTTGCACTTTTAAAGTACCTGTTAATCTACCTCCTTCTTCTGGAATCCAACGTTTCTTTTCTCCTAATTCTGTTCTGGTATTACTTGAAGTTCTCGAAGTAATACCTGAATTTGGTGTTTTGTAAACTACCCAATCTGTATCCTTATCGGTTTCAACATAAAAAAAGTCATCCTTACGAAAATTAACTAAACTTTCGGAACGCGTGCCATCACCCAAAAGAATTTTCCATTGATCCATAAATGGAATAACATCGCTGGGATATTTTATAGTATTTTCTCTTTGATTCGTTACCTCCAACGTAGTTTTAGAATTATTCTTGCAAGCAAATAGTGCTATAAGTGCAACTATCGCAAATAATGATTTTTTCATTTTATAAATTAGTTTCATTGGATATAGGTTAATACATTAATTTTAACTTCAAATTCTCTTCAACCTTAATCTTACCAGAATTAGATATTTGATTGTTTGAATGCGAATTGTTCTTTGCCCCCCAAAGCAATGCTATAAGTTTAACAGGATTGTTAGAAAACATGTTATCCCTAATATTTACATTTACTATACCTCTATGATTTAAAAGCATTTTGTTTCTCTCTTTTGCACCGCAATTGGTAAATGTGCTATTTGTTATCAAAAGGTTTCCTCCAATAGTAGATTCATCATAACCACCTCTGTAATAATCAATAACATTTGCATCTACATTATTGAAGTTACAGTTATTTATAGTTAAATATTCTGTATTATAATCTCCTTTATCGTTTATTTCTTCAGATAGTTCTATTCCATTTTCACAGTTAAAAATTGAAGTGTTTTTAAAAGTAATGCGTTCTGAAAATGATTCTTTATAAACCTTTAAAACATAATTAAAATTACTGATTTCACATTCTGTTACCTTTAATCCAAAATGATTGGACATGTTTTCTTTTAAACTAGAAAAAGCATAGTTCGTATTATTTCCTTTTAAAATAACTTTCTTAATGAATAGCTTTCCTTTGGATTGTAGAGAAAACAAAGGCGTGTCTTTATCTCCAGAAAATAGAATTTCAGCCTTTCCGTCACCAGATGTTGTAATCGTAATTGACTTATTAATAATTAAAGATTTATCAACTTGGAAAAGACCTAAGCCAAGAGCAATAATATCTCCATCACTTGCTTCATCTATTTTGGTTTGTATTTCTCCAACATTGGTAACATGGTGTATTACAGGATCTTTAACCGCGGATTCATTAGAAAACCAAGTCGTACCATATTTGGATTTATCTAAAATATTTGGATTTGAAGTATTTACACCTGAAACGGCTCCAAGACTAACAGTATAGCTATCTTGTCTATAGTCTCCGAATAAATCTTTATCAATTGTATTGAAATCAAAACCAATATAGGGTTCTATATCGAAAGGAATTCCTGTAGGAAGCCAAATATTATCTGATATTTTTTTTAACTCTAAAGAAGCCTCAATAAGACCATTATTAAAGTTTTTAAATTTCACTCCTTTATTATCTACTATATTACTTTTAAAAGTAACTCCGTCTGCTTTATCATTTTCAATTACAATCGCGTCCAATCCTTTTTCATTATAAACAATATTATTAGCCACAGTCATTCTAATAGCTCTTGCTGAACGAATTTCAGATTTTGGTAGTACACCCGCTTGCGCAATGTTGGTCCCTACTCCAAATTGCCATGGCGAGCTACAATTTACGTATGTATTATAAGCAACAACAACATCTGTAACTTGATTGTAGCGATTTAATGGTGATTTTGGAATACCATTCATTACCGCTAATGGACTTCTAAAGCTTTTTCCTTTTAAATTAAAGAAGTAGTTGTTGGTTACCCAATGCCCCGTATTAATAATACGAATTCCTCCATAATTTTCGTTTACGCCATCACCTATAAAATAATTTCCGTCAATAGTCACGTAATTTCCATGTCGAGTAACTAAAGATCCTTCACTCTTGTAAAAGACATTGTTTCTAAACTCATTAAAGTTTGTTTTACTAGAAATCACCTCAACTTCACCATTACACGCTTCGAATAAATTATTCGCGACCAAAGTATGGCTTGGTGACATTGATGTATAACTATCACCTAATTGAATAGTTTCACCACTAGGGCCTCCTTTTACTGGTCTTGGTCCGAAATGATTATTTACAATTTGATGATAATTATTAATACTTTCAATACCCGCGATGTTAATCCTTACGGTTGGTCCTCTATTTGTTTTACCAGCAATATAACAGTGACTTAATTCATTATGTCTCCCCCAAAAATTCACCCATAAATCACTTTTATCTCGTTTTGGTTTATTAAAATCCTCAATAACACAATTTGTTAATTTACAGTTATTGGCTATTTCATCTAATGTATCTTTATGGCTTATTTTAAAATCAACTACAGCATTGGATGGCGAATAACCATTTTTGAAATGTAACCCTTCAACGATCAAATATTCTCCTCCAAACTTTAAATATGATTTACCCTCAATACTAACTCTACCTGCTGTCTCAGCTTTTAAGATTATTGGCTTTTCTTTCGTTCCTTTACCTCTAAATTTAATTTCAACATCCTTCCAAATACCATTTGCCAATACAATTTGATTCCCTTCTTTACTGTTTTTAATGGCATCGTTTAGTTCTTCAATATTAGCAACTTTAATATCGTTTGTTTGTGTTTGTTGATTACAAGCCATTAATAAAACAACAACTAAGCTTAAGGTGAATATGGTTTTCTTCATGTGGTATTTATTATTATTAACAGCGATATTAATCATTTTGTGCGTTCGTAAATAGAATTTAATTATGCTTGTTTCCAGAGCTCCTGTACGGCGTTCAAATCTTTTTTCATGGCATCAAACACTATTTTTTTATCTACGGTTATTATGTTTTTGCCTTTTTCCGCGCCTCCCAAATTATACTCAAGGTGAAGAGAAACCGGTGGTTTTAATTTATAATATTTAAGTAACTTAAAATATTTTTTAAAGTCAACCATGCCCTCTCCAATGGGCACGTTAACCGCTTGCCACATGCCATTAATTTTGCTCCATTTATAATCTTTCAACACAATTGTTTTAATATTCTGATGTAAAAGTTTTAATCCGTTTTCCCAAGAAAACCCGCCTTCAACCATAGCATGACGAATATCATACTGCACTCCAAAACACTCTGAATTAACGGTTTCTATAATTTTCTTAATTTCCCAATAAGAGGCTCCCACATGCTTACCTGCGTGATTTTGATAGCATCCTACAAGTCCTAACGTCTTGTTTATATTAGCTAATTCATATATTTCATTTCGGTACGTTTTTAACGTATCCAACATAGATTGCCCTTCCTTATATTTAAACCAATTGGTTCTATAATATTTAATACCACATTCAGAAGCACTTTGTAATACATCTAAGTCTAGCGTATTGTTAACACTTTCAATATTTGTGGTAATGATTTTGCATTTGGAGCCGCTTTCTTTAATTTGTTCAACAGCTTTTGGAAGATCTGTTTTTACATTTCCTGGTAACACATGCCCTTTTGGGCGGACTGTTAAGTCTACTCCTGAAAAACCCATTTCAGCTGCCATTTCTCCGGTAGCCCTATAATCTAAAAACTGTAAATGTTTGGAAAAAATATTTACATCTAAACGATCTTCAAATGAAACCCCTTTTAAGGCTGTAAAAGGAAATGCCGTAAAAGGTAGCAAACTTGCAGCACAAGCCGTTTTTAAAATAAAATCTCTTCGTGAAGTCATTTATGTTTTTTTATAAATTTAAAAATAACTACTTGAATCGCTAGTCTTTTACATACACTTTTAGAATCACTAATTGATGATTTGCGCACTTAAAAAAGCCTTTTAATTATTAAAAGGCTTTTTATTCAATCAACTAATTATTAATCACTCAATTACAATTTTTTTAACCAAACTTCCATTATCGACATTTACTTTTAAAAGATAAACACCGTTGCTTAAGTTTAAAATATCTAAACTTTTATTATTCAAGTTATTTGAAAATAAAAGTTTATAAAATATTACCATCACTTTTTAGGTTAAGAATTATTCAGTATATTTGGAAAACCAATCTGGTTAACCAGATTGGTTTTCCAAATATATAAATATTTTTACATTATGCAAATAATTTTAACATAAAATGAAAAAATTAAGTCCCATTATTCGTCAAAAATTCCAAAAAATAAGTACGGCTACCATCGCTACGTGCTTGTACAAAAAAGGATTAAGAAATCAATTTGTTCAAAACGTATTCCCTCTTAGTTCTTTAAAAGAAAATATGGTAGGAGAAGCTTTTACATTAAGATATATCCCTGCTCGCGAAGACTTAAATCCTGTTAGTGTGTTTCAAAATCCCAAACACCCACAACGAGTTGCTATTGAAACTTGCCCTGAAGGAGGAGTTTTAGTAATCGATAGTAGAAAAAACGCCAGGGCTGCTTCGGCGGGTTCAATTTTGATAACCCGACTTATGAAACGTGGTTCATCTGGAATAGTAACAGACGGTGGTTTTAGAGATTCTGAAGATATTTCGAAATTACCCTTCCCTTCATTTCATCAGAAACCCTCTGCACCAACTAACCTCACATTACACGAGGCTATCGATATTAATGTACCTATTGGTTGCGGTGATGTTGCGGTATTTCCCGGTGATGTTGTGGTAGGCGACCAAGATGGTGTGATCATCATACCTTTCCATATGGCTGACGAAGTGGCTGCTGAATGCGAAGTAATGACACTTTTTGAGAGCTTTGTTATGGAAAAAGTAAATGAAGGGCGATCCATTGTTGGCCTATATCCTCTAACCGACGAGAAAACTTTAATCGATTTTGAGAAGTGGAAAAATTCACATAGTATTTGAGTATAAATCATGTACAATGGAAATAAGGTATTCAAGAGCACTTTATACTTTTTAATATTCACATCTTTTAATTTAGAATTATTTTACTCTGAATAGGTATTGGTAAAGTTTTTATAATTAGGTTATATTTTTAATATTTGGATAACTATATTTAGAAGAAATGTGTCTAAACTCTTGATGAATGCATTAGGCACATTCATCTATAAAATATTCTCAATTATTTATTAAAACGTTTTGAATTTTTAATTATAGACACCTATATGGTACAGTTGAATAAAAAAATATTTAATATACTAAACACTAATATATTAGAGATTTAGGTTATGACCATGGCAGGATTAACCATACTTCGCATGTACTTCCATAGACTCCTCCCGATAATTATTGAGATTGAAAATAAAAAAGCCAAACATTAAATCGAGTTTACTTGATTTAATGTTTGGCTTTTTTATTCATTCGTGAACCATATAGACCTGACTTCAAACCAAATAATTAATTTTTTCCAGAGTTTAGTCGAAAAATCACGATAAAAAAGACGGTTAAAAAAACCGACGCTATCTCACAAAGTTTTTAGTTATTTTTCAGTCTTTTACAGACCACACTATATAGATTAATACAGAAAGTAACTATTCTTTATTTATATCTGTTTAAATACTTAAGGCGCAAAAATGGTACAATTATTATACAAGTAAAATAAAGATAATCAAAAAATTGATTCAATATAGCCTAACTTTAGTTGACATAGTTACAATTAATATTTTAGTTAAATAAAAACATAAATATGCATTAGAAAAATATTTATAAATGCATTAACTCTATCTGAATTTTGAATGCAATTGCATTCATTTATAAGTTCATTTAATTTATAAAATATAATAAGGTGCGTTAATCGGCGCCTATATTTGTCAAACACACAATAACTTATTATATATCAACTATTTAAAAATTTGGTTCGAACCCTGCCCATTAAGTTTCGAAAAACACCTTCTTTATTATGCGAAGTACAATAGATAACCTCTATTCACACCTTAATACTTCCACTGGATTCTCGCTTGCTGCTTTGTAGGATTGCCAGCTTACAGTAAGCAAAGCAATGACTAAGGCACATGCGCCTGCTAACACAAATATCCACCAACTTAATGCTGTTCTATAAGTAAAGTCTTCGAGCCATTTATTCATAACATACCATGCCATTGGGCTCCCAATTCCAAAAGCAATTACTATCCATTTAACAAAGTCTTTATTCAACATGATTAAAATATTTGATACGGTTGCCCCATTTATCTTCCGAACACCAATCTCTTTTCGCCTTTGGGTAGCAGCAAAAGACACTAATCCAAACAAACCCAAACAGGCTATTATGATGGCAATTATTGTGAACAATCCAATAATTTTTCCAAGTCGAATTTCAGATTTGTATTGGGCATCAAATGCTTTATCAAGGAAAAAAAACTCAAAAGGAGCATCGTTATTAAATTTTTCCCACTGATTTTTAGCAGTCTCAATAACTGTCCCATAATCACCAGGTCCCAGTCTTATCGAAAGATATTGACTAACATTGACCAAATTCATAACCAAAGGTTCAGATTTTTCACGCAATGATTTTAGATGGAAATTATCCATAATGCCTATAACATTGAAATAATGTTTTTCTCCGTCATCAATAACATAGATTTGTTTTTCATTGATCTTTGGCCAACCCAATATTTGGGCAGCTTCCTTATTGATGATCACATTACTGATTTCAGATTCACTATTATCGATAAAAAAACGTCCATCCATCATCTGAGTTTTAAGTGTATTTAGAAAATCATGGTCTACATTCATTCGATCCATGACAAACCATGTTTCACTTCCCTCCACTCCAAAAGCACCACCACTATGATTTTGAGATGGAATTGATGAAGAATAGGATGCAGAAAGAACTCCCGTGTTTTTGGTTATTTCGTTTTTGAAACTATTTCTGTTGCTACCTAATTGGTGCGTTTTTTCAATTACCAATACATTCTTCTTGTTGAATCCAGGGTTTTGGTTTTGCAAAAGATGAATTTGCTTGTTAATAATAATAGTACTGAAGATCAGTATGATAAATACTGTAAACTGAAACGCAACCAAACCACCTCTAATAGGTGATTTTTTCCCTGTATTCCCAAAATTTCCTTTGATTATTTGTACTGGCGTAAACCGGGTAATGTAAAATGCCGGGTAACAACCAGCTAAAAAAGTGACAATTACAAGCATTGAGATGATGGTTGTTAGTGTAAATTTGTTAAGGAGAAATTCTGCATGGATAGCTGTTTCTGAATAATTATTGATAACAGGTAACATAAGCAGTAATAAAGCAATAGAGGTTAAAAGTGCAATAAAACAATTAAAAAAAGTCTCTGTAAGAATTTGATAAATGATCGTTTTTCTTGAAGAACCGATGATTTTTTTAACGCCAATTTCTTTTGCTCTTAATGAAGCCCTAGCAGTGCTAAGGTTGATGAAATTAAAGCAAGCGATAATCAAAATAAATATTCCGGTGATAACCAGGATGATTAAATATCGAATATTTCCAGCATTGTTAGATGCTGACGGATGGGTTGTACTTAAATGAATATCTTCTATTGGCTGTAGCAAAAAATTAATGAAATTTCCCTGGGTCTCAAAATCAGTGAACGACATACCAGTGGCCTGTTCGATATTGGGTATATATTTCTGCTTTAAAAAGTCACTATATTTTTGGCTGAAATTTTCAAAATCAGTGTTAGTTTTTGTGAGCAAATAAGTGTAAACGCTGGTATTGGACCATTCCACTTCATCGCTTCTGGGAAGCGTTGAAAATGAAGCTAAAAAATCGAATTGCAAATGAGAATTTAAGGGAAGATCTTCTAAAATTCCAGATACTACATACTGTTCCTTTTCTTTATTTAAGAGTAGCGATTTTCCAATCGGATCTTCATTTCCAAAATATTTGAGAACCGCCTTTTTAGTGAGTAAAATTGTATTGGGTTTTGAAAGCGCTGTTTCAGTATTTCCTTCCAACAATTTGAAATCAAATATTTTAAATATGTTTCTATCAGCATACCAAATTTCGTTTTCCGTAAACTTGTTGTCTTTGTATTGTGTAGTTATATCATGTTGTAGATATAATCTTATAGCATCTTCCACCTCCGATAGTTCGTTTCTAGCAGCTGTTGCCAACACAGGTTCAGATTGTGATTCATAGATCGGTTCTTGGCCCAGCTTTATATGCTGTACGCTCCTAAAAATTCTGTCTGACTTTTCATGAAAACTATCATAACTTGTTTCATGAAAAATATAAGTTACAATATATAGAAACGCTGTGAATCCTAAAGCGAGTCCAGCAATGTTTAGGAAAGCGTGTAGCTTATCTCTTAACAAATTCCTTGCAAAGGTTTTATAAAAAAAATTAAACATGGTTAATGAATTTGAATTTTGACTCATTTTTTTAATGGCAAAGGGTCTTAAAAAATTAATAACATGACAGTAATACAAAAGATTGGCTTTTCGTTTACTGTGAGTCGCCCTGTCGATCAGGAATTGCTCATAAAGATCTCCTTGAATGGATTCCAGTAAGTGGTCTTTACAGAACCAATTCAGGAAACGTTCCGCCCAAACCGGAGGAATGGGAACTGGTGATTTTTTATTTGCCATCATAAGTTCATACTGTCCAGGCTATTTCAGGAATTTTATTCCAAAGTGAATTCCTTAATATCCGGTTTTTTTCGAGGGCTTTTTTTCCCGTTGAACTAATGACAAATAGTTTTTTTCTTCGCCCACCTCTTTCGTGTGTAGCATCCGCAAGATGGGACTTTAAATATCCTTTATCTTCTAACCTACTTAAAGTCGCATGTACTGCTCCGATAGACACACTGCGCTCTAACTGTTCCATAACCTCTTTTCTAATGGATAATCCATAGGCATCGGGATACAGAACACCGGCCATCAAAAGGATCAATTCCTCAAACTCTCCTAAATTTGTTCCTTTCATCTTTGATTTGATTCTCTCGTAAATGTAGTGAAAATAATCAAATACTACAAATATGAATTTTGATCTTTTAAACAAGTAGAATTGTTAGCAGAATTGAAAAAAAATCATCTCTAAACGAATCCAAATTGAACATATCAAAATACAGTCAGTTAGGGGTTCGATTAAAGTGGTATCACGTTGTTCTGAGCTTGCAAAAATTAATCGACATTTGGTTGAGTGATATAGTCGCATGGAAAAATGCAAAAATTTAAACTACACTACATGCATGACTTCAGCAAAAAGTGAACTTTTAAAAGGGTTAAATCTAAGAGATAGATTTAATATATTTAATAGTAAGTCTGCAAAAAATGGTTCTGTCGCATTAATTCCTTCTTTTCAATTATACTTATTTTTGAAATAAAAAAACCTACTCAATGTACAAACACCATCGCTACCCTCCTATTATAATCAAACAAGCAGTCTATTTCAAACTAAGATTCACTCTGAGCTATCGTGATGTTGAAGAGCTTTTAGCCATTAGAGGTATTAAAGTTGATCATTCTACCTTACAACGATGGGTCTTTAAGTTCTCTAAAGAGATTGAGTACAATATGAATCAGCGTAAAAAGCAAGTAACTAATAGTTGGAGGTTAGATGAAACTTATGTTAAAGTCTCTGGTAAAGACAGGTTCCTATATAGAGCTGTTGACAAACAAGGAAATACTATAGACTTCCTACTAACTAAAAGAAGAATGAAAGGTTCTGCTCAGAAATTCTTGAATAAAGCTATTAGAAACAATGGTAAACCTAGAATCATAAACATAGATAAAAGCGGTGCTAATACAGCTGGAATAAAGACTTGGAATAAAAGAAGCTTCACTAGAAAAAAGATAAAGATTAGACGAGTCAAATACTTGAACAATATTATAGAGCAAGACCATCGGAGCATTAAAAGAAGAATAGCAATTTCAACTGGGTTTAAAGAATTTGAATCAGCACAAAGAACACTAGCAGGAATAGAAATAATAAATATGATTAGAAAGGATCAAATCTTGAAACCCAAATCTTCAACGTTCAAAACTTTTTGCGCTCTAGCTTCTTGAAACCCGATTCTCTTTTAAAAATACACCTCTATATAATTAATGCGACAGAACCAGTACATAAAGTATTCTGTTTCAAAAAGACTTTTACAAAAAACACACCAAGCTTACAATGAGAAGTATAATATTACTAGGTTTTATTTTTATTTTAAACCAGGTATGAATTATGATTTTATTGGAAATCGAGTTTGTTGCTTAATTGATGAAATTCCGGATCATTATTTTGAAACCATATAGTTATCTATGGATTTTCTAATTAAGCTAATATTAAAAATGGAATTGGCTTTTAATCTTTTGGCTTTAAATCAAATAAAGGTAATGTTATGTGAGAAAGGTTTGTACCGATTAAGTTAGATGATAACATTCCTCGAACACCTCCTATGCAAATATTTAATAATTTTTTAATAAACTTTTCTGGAGCAATTAATTCATCGTTCTTATCAACAATCTTATCAAAATCTTTGACTTTAAAAACCGAATTACTAGTAATTCCAAAAACACCACTTTCACTTATATCTTCATTTTTAAAAAATGCATCTAATTTCAACTCAAGTCTAAAAAGTTTTTTTGCATTCTGAGTTGAATATTGGACATTAAGTCTATATTGAAAATCCTCAGAATCAAGGTCTTTAGTTTCAAAGTCTTCTAGATGTGCAATATAAAAATCACTAGGTGTTGACTCAGTAATCTCAACCCTTATTATTTTTTTAGATGATTTCTTTTTATTACTCATAGTCTAAGTTTCATTTTCATGAATACGGGAAAAACTATAACGCTGTGGTTCTCTTGGTGTTTTTAATTGTATGTCATCATGATGACCGCCCTGAATAACAAAAGCATTCATTCCCTTATTTAATCCAGAGATTAGAATGTGGGTATTCATTCCTTTATAACCAAAAACAGCCTTTGTCCAAGAGATATTCCCAGTTGTAATTCCTTTAAGTCTATTGATTTCTCCTTCTAAATGGCGAATCTTACTAATATTAGCTTTGATAATTTCATCATAGCATTCTAGTTTTTCAGAAGAAGTCATAACTAGTTTAGTGTCTAAAACATTCTCAATTCTTCTTACGGTTTTAAAAGTGAAGTTATGAAGACCTGTAAGCCATTTACTAATTTCCGATTCTGACTTTCCCATCATCCTGGCCAAATCAGCAGGCGACTTATTCAATTTAGTTAAAGCCATTTGAATTTCGTTAGCAATGTTAATTGACCCTATTACATCATCTCGGATGTCTTTTGGGATTTCACTAATTGCTTTTAAATATGCTTCTGATGCCATATTATTTTTTATAAGAAAGTGAAAAGGAATTGTTCATTATTATTGATTTGTTATCAATTGTTAAATTACTTTTTAACCTCATTTTTCTGATTTGAGATGCAATATTTGAGGCAAACATAAATTGTTTCCAGCACGAAGGACTATCTCTGGTTGCTTGACTCTCTTTAATACCTCCATTTACTAAAATTACAATTTTCTCACTAAGGACAAGGCAATAAAGTCTTAATTTCATTTTTTCTTGATCTAAATCTAAATCCAAATATTCAATCTTTTCTTTTGTAGGTGGAAGCGCAAAAGCATTATCTTCAGGTCGGAAGTATTGAGGGGTTGCACCAAATTTTTCTCCAATATGAGCAATCCACATTTTAATATAATCAACACTTTCTGAATAATCCTTACGATAATTATTATAAAATTTATCTAATTCGTTTAAGTCTTCATCTTTAAATTTGAGTGCATAATACGCGACTTTTGTGAAGTTAAGGTTATCCAATTTTATTATTTCAACTTCTGACTTCACTTATAAGTTAAGATTGTAAATGTAAATTAAATTTTAATATAATCAAATTAAATTCAGGTTGTAAGAATAATTTTAAGCCAATTTAACAAAAATATATCATTTTAGTGAAATTTACTACAAACTATTTTAGATGATTGACTTATCAAAATAATACAAGTAGCTTTTCGCTTAAATCATAATTTTATTGCAAATCATGTGCAAATAACACAAACAAAAAAGCCTTCAATTTCTTGAAAGCTTTACAAACACTAGTGACCACGACAGGATTCAAACCTGTAACCTCTTGAGCCGTAATCACATATCACACACCCCAAAACACCTTTATTTAAAGGGGTTTTATGAAACTATTTTTAATTTTTGCAACTTTTTTGCAACGTTCTGAAGTTATTTATCCCTGAAATAAGGTATAAAACCATCATTAAAACACACCAAAATATAAGAACATCTAAAGGATTTAGATTGTCTACTGGAATTTCAACATCGGATTTTTTAATAAGTGGTATCATTTCATAAAGATAGAATATTATTATTAACTAAAACAAAGTATTCTTTTCAACAGGCTCAACAATATAAGGCTTATTAGTATCGATGCCTTTTTTATACAAATCTCGAGACACAGGATGCGCTTTAAATTCTTCTGAAGTAAAACCAAAGGCCATGAGTTCGTTTAATTGTGGTTGACTCATACCATCATCGAGCCAATCTTCATATAGATCCTCTGCAAGCACTAAAGGCATTCTCTTTTTCTTGTTATGCACTTCAGCGAAAAACGGGTTAGCTTCTACCGTTAAAATAGTTGTTGTGAATAATTCATCGTCTAGTTCATTATAAAGCCCGGCGAATAAAAACAAATCACCTTCCGGATATTCTTTAGATGGCTGGTAACAGAAATGAGGTATTGAAACGTTGTTTTCATGATGTGGCTCAAAAAATCCATCGGCCAGGATTAAACATCTTTTATCATTCGCACTTTCCTTAAAAGAAGGTTTCTCAAATATAGATTCAGATCGCGCATTTAGGGTGTTTCCTTTTTTATAAAACTCACTTGGGTTATGAGTAGCCCAATCCGGAACCAACCCCCAGGAAGCAGGGTAAATTTTATCCGGTTCATCCATTTTAATAATCTGAAGGTTTCCATGTGTAAAACCATTAAGATGAAAATACGGCTCGAACTCTAAAGGTACTTCAAATTCAGCATCCAACTGATCATATAACCGTTGCTCAATTTGTTCTCGTTGTTTTCTTAAGGCTGTTGAGTAGCACATATCCCAAAAATATAAATTATTCCTGAGATTTAATAAGCATACCATTTAAAACGGATTTTGGGTATTCTTTGCCGTATGGAAGATTCAGTAAACGGCTTAAATTACCTTCAATACTCATAATTTCAACGTCATATTTATAACGTTCTTCCGTCTTAATCGTTTTCTCTTTAAGCTTTTTTAATATATTAAGTGCGCCCTCGAAATATGCTATGTCATGCATTTTCACATGTTGCTCACTATTAAGGTTCGGAACACCTTGATTTTTTATAACCCCTCTGAAATACTTGTAATACATAGGGCAAAATTAATGGAAAATCAAAGGCGTTATTGTTGCAAAATGGAACAATGTTAATTATGATGGGCCACAACTTTCACCGTAAGCCCCAGCCGGTAAAAACCATTTATTTGTAGTTATGTTTCCGGTATAAATCTTACTGGTTGCCATTAGAGCTAATTCTTTAGTAATGTCTTTATAAGGCTCCCCAGAAGCAATAAGAGTTCTTAAATCAGAATTTCTTTTTAATGTGATCCCAAAGATTGTTTCGTAACTCATCAAGTCTTCCGCTTGGATGGGTGATATATAATGAGCACTAGCAAATTGATTTTTATTACCAAATATGCAAAACTTACAGCTACACCTAGACCACCCTAGGTAATAACACGGATGCACAATTACTCCGTACTTTTCAATAATTCCCCAAACTTGTTGCTCTGTCCAATCTCTAATTGGGCGCATACGATCTACGTATCTAGCAACTATGCCGCTTCTTAAATCTGATCTATCTGGTTCTAATTGAGAATACCCTGCACGTGCTTTACTTTCTTCTCCACGTTCACCAGAAATTACAACCGTTTTTAAGCCTTTAAACCTTTCTTGGTTACGAATAGCAGTTGCACATACATCTATTTTGAGATATGCACTACACCACCGGACTTGAAGATTTGGGCTAACTTGCGGAAACTTTAATCTGGTTGATTTCTTGCCAAGAATACCACCTGTGGTTTTAATTCCTTCTGGTGTTTCAAATGAAGTAGCTGCTGTTAATTGGTTATCTCTTAACATTTCTCTCTTAAAGCCTCCTTCTTTCCATGAGAAATATATTTTCACTCCAAAGGCTTCAGCAAACTTTCTACAATAGTCTTCGGTTACTTCCCAGTCCATAAAAGTTTCTTCCTTTCCATCAATAAGGTGATGCCAAAGTTCAATACGATCTTTAGATACGCCAGAATCTAAAAGATGTAGGAAACAAGCAATTGAATCTTTACCACCCGAAAATGCTATTATGTATTTGTCGTATTGTTTCAATTCCAACTATTTAATATTTACTCATGACACAATGGCCATGGCTCATTTTATATTCAATTAATTCAGCTTCGGACATATGCCCGTACTTTTCTTCGGCTTTTTTTAGAATCTCAGGAAGTCTCTCCCGGGTACCCCATACACCTAAATTCTTATCCTCTTTATGAAGATTATTCTGGATCTTCTTTTCTTCAAGTTCAACCCATTTTTTATACCATGTGTTTTCATGTCTGTGGAGATAAAGAAGCTCTTGCAATGACATGAATGGACACAGGATGCAATTTGAAGGAAACGGAACTGGCTTATTAAGCGATTCGATATAATCTTGACACGCCTTACGATCCATGTTCTCGGTAATTAGCGGATATACTTTCTCTATACACTCATTAAACCATTTTGCTGGACTGCTTCCGTTTTCGGATGCTCGCTTTTCTTCTTTGGCTGCAATACCAATTAACACCCGGATTTTAGAATTATTTCTAACGAACTCGTAAAAAGCTCTTTTTCTTCCATAGTATTTGGTACCGTAATTATCGTGGACATACTTTTCTAAGAACTTGTAAATCGGACGTATCTTTAAATTATCGGTGCAAGTCTTTGGAAAAGCTTTGGATCCCACAGCGTTTTTTTGCTCATAGAAATACACAAGCCCACCAATCCACGATCCGGAAGCGTAGTCCTTCGGTTTTATAAAAAAGAAGGGGATTTGATTTTCTTTGCATAAATCACGCATATCATTCACATGGATGTAAGTATGGGAATGCTCATTACAAGTATCTGCCATTATTACAATCAAATCGCCTTTTACATACTGTGATCTAAAATCCGGATCATGGATGATCTTGTAAAGTATAGCTGTGCTATCTTGACCAGCTCCAAACGATAAAACGGTTAACTCATTCATACTGCATCTTGATTAGATTGTTTCTAACATCACAAATGTACAAAACAAATATTATATATACGTTATATTTAATAACATATTTGTTCTATTTTATTATATATTTGTTATATTTATGATATTTTTGTTATATTTGTAGTATGGAAACACAAAAATTAGATATTTTTAACCTCATGGCAATAGGGGAAGAAATAAGAAGGTGCAGACGTGCATTAGATTTAACACAGAAGGAATTATGTGAGGCTGTAAAGGCTTTAGATGGTAATATATTGTTAAGTCAGAGAGAGGTTTCAATGCTCGAGAAAGGAAAAGGAAACCCCACTCTAAGCAAAATAGAAGCAATCGCAAAAGTATTGAGTAAAGAATGGAAACTTCAATAAGCTAAATACTAAACCCCAAAACCAAACCTACAATAACACCACCAAGCCCGGGTATAACCCAACTTGATTTTTTATGCTTGGTAGCTTTTAATAAATCATTGTTTAGCTCCTTCAATCGGGTGTCGTAGCTTTTGTTTTCGGTTCGGAGAATCTTTAATTCTGAAAATATCTCAAGGTTAGCAATAATAACAGAATCTAGTTTTTTGCTTTTAATGGCTAGTTCTGGCTTTATAACTTTCTCGCACTTCTCAAGGTCTTTACCCATGGCTTTTAAGGTAGAGACTTTAACTACTTTAGTCGTAGCTTGCGAGTAGGCTGTCAAGTTTAGAGTTAGAATAAACAGTATTGTCAATTGCTTCAGCATCTCGTTTAGATTTAGAATTGATTTTTTTTATTTGAGATTGTATTTTTTTGTTGTCTTGGGTTCCGGAATCGATTAAACTATCTTGTTTAACTGAATTGGTTTCTTTCTTTTCTTCAATTATAGCCTTTTCTTCAGTAATCTGTTTTAGCCATTGATGACGGATATACTCGTATCTAATGGACATTACCTGATACCCTAAATAGCCAACTACGGAAATAATTACTACAAATTTCCACGGAAGACTTAACGATTTAAACCAACTTATTATCATAATTTAAAACATAAAGAATAACACAATTAGTAAACAGAACCATATACACCAAATCCATTTCTCATTCTTATCCATTATTTATTCATTTGAAAATGGGGTGTATCGATGAACCCATTCTTTTTTCCATCCTTATTAAAATCACCGCCCCAAACATTATCAGGATGAAGGCTTTCCCAATATTCACCTAGTGGTTTAATATCTTCCCATCGATAAGTGAGGTTTCCATTTTTGAAAAAGTTTAAGTCAATTGCCAACCGATCTGCGTGTAAACTTCTAAGTGTTTTACTGAGTTTTTTTGACTTCTTCAGCTCGATTCCTTTAGATGTGCGTTCAACAGTACGACCAAAAAAATAAAGTAATACTTGGCTTTGTGTTCTATAGGATTCACCTAATGTGATATCAAAACCTCGCATGTAAGCTTCAATAATTAGCCAAGCTACATTTAAAGTAAATATCTGTTGACGCTCACTTAGTTTCATTTGAAATACTTTGATTTAATTTTATTCAAATAGCCCTTTATATGCCTTCCAAAATAATAATAGAACAGTCTAGCAGATGTGTAGGTTATTATGGCGAATAGTAAATCAATAAGATAACTCCCGCTTATGGTTGTGCTCAACATCGTTAGAGCTGCTAAATACAATTCAATTTTGTATGACATAACGTTTTCCTTTTTTAAAGTTTCCATCCCTCAAAACTTTAGCAATTATTCTTTTTTATCTAACTTTTTTTTTACAGCTGCGTTGGCAGCACTACCGAGCATAGCACCGGAGGTCACGAAAGCCATTGTTTGACTATAATCAATACCGGTCATGGTTTTTATAGCTTCTGAAGCTTCAGGGGCTATTGCAATGAGAAATGCAAAAATTACTTGCAATGATATTGCCCAAATCCAAAAAGCCTTGTTCGCTGAAAAGAAGATCCTAAAATTAAAATTCTTCAAATGCTCCCTAACTTTCCAAATACTATAAATAGCTAACCCTATTACAGCTAAAAGGATATTCAATCCCATTTCTTCCCAAATATTTAATTCTTCCATAGCTATTGCATTAATAATTTTGTTTGACTTCTTCTTGATTTTTTTTGAGTTGGCGATGATGGTGGCGACACTACAACCCCATCTACGCCATTTAAAAACATTTCTATATTCGTGTAATTAGCGTCTAAGTCGTTGCCGTTATTGTCTGCTACATTTGGGTTTAAACTATTGGCCGTTTCCCAATCATCGGGCATACCATCATCATCGGTGTCGTAGCTGGCTGATCTTGATACCGAAGTTATTGCAGTCACATTATAGCTGCCTGTAGACAACCTGCTAACATAGTTACCAAGATTAACCTGGTTAAGCCAATCAGCGTCCGAAACATCTGTGTTGTCACTAACTGTACCGTCTGCATTTAACCGTGCGTTACACCCTACGTCGTTTTTAACATCAGTAAAAGCAGCATCTGCGGTTTGGATTGTAAAAGATTGACCAATTAAACTATGTTGAGTATTGGTAAAATAATCCTGTGGCAATTGGTCGCCATAACTCCCACTATCAGCAAAGTATGACCATGCTGTTTGGTTATTAGAATTTAACCCTGCTATTGTTCTTGTCCAGGTGTTACCTCCGGACCCTTGAATAACATATTTATTACCGCTTGTATAAATCTGAGGGTGATTACTCGAATAATTCTCTGACATATTAAGACGGAAATCGTTAACGTCTCTATTTCCAAAGTCGTAGTAATTTCCAATATGGTTTCCTTCAGACCCGGCCGAATTAATTTGTGCAAGTCTATTTTGTACCGTCCAAACAACATTGTTTATTATATCGCCTCGGCCACCATCGCTTAACCAAAGGTTAGGATATCTATGCTCGATATTATACCACAAATTATTTATTACCGAAATATTTCGAGAGATTACATTTCCTGCACCGCCTATTAACGTGCCTGTTTTACTTTCCGCAAACAAACAACGCTGTATTGTAATATTTTCAACAGTATAAACCGTTGTATCACTTTCATACCAAGACCCTGCTTCGTCATCACCATAGGCAAATGAGCAATGATCAAATATTATATTTGACATGTTGTGTACCGCGGTGAAGGAATCGTTTGAACTACCTAAAGTTGCGTCTATACCGCCTTTAAATCTTATATGCCTTACAATAAGATTATCAACATCTGTAAACCTCGTGGTGTTGCCGTCAATCGTTATGCCACCCTCGGGAGCTGTTTGTCCGGCAATTGTGATATTATCGGCACAATACAAAATGCTTAATAAATTAATAACTCCGGAGATATCAAAAACAACAGTTCTATTAGATTGCGAAATTGCATCTCTTAAAGAACCTGTGCCGCTATCGTTAAGATTGGTTACTTTATAAACAGCCTGACCCCTACCACCCGTTACATAAGCTCCAGCACCTAAAGCAGAAGGGAACGCCAATGTTGGCAGGGCAGCATCAGAACTAAGCAGCAATAAAGGCAGTAATATTAAGAATAGTTTTCTCATGGCACATATTGATTTTGCATGTCGGTAATTTCCTGAGCAGTTATAACTCGATCGTACATCAATACAGCCTGAAGATCACCGTTAAAGTGTGCGCCGGAACCATCTGTCCTAGCACCTATAATTAAATTTCCAGTAGTAGTATTGTTGCCTATAGATGCGTCGGTTATCACCTGTGTGGTATTTGACCAAACGTTTAATGCCGTGGTGCTTACCGTCATAATTACTAACTCCCCGCTTGAGGCAGTTTTTGTACCACGACTATCAGTTCCGCCGACGAAACAAAAAATATCTCCATTATCGTAACCAAGTCCATACTGTCTATTGCTTGATGCGGTTGATGAATTGTCCGACTTGCATAAAAAATAGCCTCCACTAGCACTTATGTTTTCCCCGAGCTTCACAACAATTGTAAATTCGTCCGTTGTTGGTGCAAAATCTAAAACAGCCGGGCTCCCTACTCTTAAAAAATCATTGGATCCGTCGAATGTTACTTGTCGTACACTTCCAGAGGTTATATGCAGTTCAGGCGAATCTGTTCCGGTATTCGTGGCATTGTTCCCGTTTATAAGATCAGTCCAAATGTCCGTGTCGTTGGCCTCTACAGTAGCGGTTGCATCTACGCTTGTTTCATCCATTCGAAAGACTAGTCCGGAAATATCGAAAGAATCGTTACTACTTTCATTTGCGTACTGTTGTTGACTGGCTAATAACCAGGCCCCCAAGTTGTCTTGCGAAAAACAAGTCAGTCCAAACAGAAACAATATGTATAAAAATCTTTTCATTTTTTTATGTTGAAAGTTGAACCCAAAAATAATACCAGGTACCATTTCTGTAATACCTGTGTAATTCCATATCCACGTTAGCCACAAACGAAGCGGTATTCGGTATTTGTGTTCCCGTAACTGTTGGGGCACTTGCTTGATTAAAAACTTGACTATGACTGTTAACTGTGCGCCATGTGTCCGTAGCCGTTTTTTTGATACTAATAATTTTACGGCCAGTGAAGGTTGCGGAGTTAGATCCAGTAACATTTGAAAAATCGATAACTACGTTTCCGTCTGCTATTGCTTCAATGGTTATAATGGTTCCAACCGGGAAAGCAACACTTGCGTTTGTGGGGATTACATAAGTACCGTCTGAAGAACTGTTATAAGTAACTATCTTGTCTGCATCTTCTAATTCGAAGGTGTAGGCTGTTATCTCTGGACTATCCGCTATTGTTCCGGATGTTACATCTTCAATTTTTGTATAAACTTCATTTCTTAATGCCGGGGACTCATCAGACCCCCAAGATGCAGCATAAGGAATGGATAAAAGTCCTTGGATTTGACCTGACCCATAATTGAAGTTAATTAACCCGCTAGTATTAAAGGTTAAATCACTGTTTTCAATTGCAATTCCGGTATTTACCCTAATTTCATTTTGTGTCTCATCAATTTCCAATTTCGTTGTGGCCGTTCCAATTGACACTATTAAATCACTCCCCGCAACCGTTCCTGTAAATGTATATCCTTCTGGTAGACCACCACCAGATCCACCCAAAGCATCAATAGCCTGTTTAACCCGTTCAGGTGTCCAACGCCTAACAGCTGTTATTGTGCCCGCTTCGGCTTCAGCTTGAGTTACTACACCTACTTGGTTATTATAAGCAGATTCTACCTGAACATCAGATAATTGAGTGTTGGTATCTGTGGTATGAGATAAATCGCTTATATGGCTTTCTGTTATACTTATTGCTGCTTGTGTAAAATGCGTTGTAGCATCAGCGATATGGGTGTCTATTTGAGCATGTGTGTTAGTCCCAATGTTTGACAATAAAGTGTGGTCGGTTACACCGCTAAAAGCTTCAACCCATGCTGTACCGTTCCATTTAACCCACTTATCAAGGTCACTATCGTATGCAATAGCTCTATCGGTAGATGTTAATCCTAAGGCTGTTAGTTCGGCTGTGGTTTGTGGTAGAACATAATATAATGTCGTAATTGTTCCATCCGCAAAACCCGCAGGTGGAGCTTGAGCAATGGACTGACTTGCAATAAATAAGGCTAAGTATAAAATTATCTTTTTCATTTTAATATATTTTTCGCACTTCTAAAATGCTGTTCAATGTTATTCCGTTAATGTAAAATGGTTTGATTATATTTAAATCACCCGTACTGTTGTTGTATGTATAGTCAGTGTCTTCAGATAAAATTGTTCGATCTAAAACAACATCAACACTTTTTGGTTTTTCTGATAAATTGTAAGTTGCATGTTTCGCTAAAGGAATTACTAAGTTTTCTTTCTTACTTAGTGAATTTTGAAAACCCCTTAAATCAAATAATGAAGTAGTTTTAATACTATTAATTACACTCGTATTTGTAATCACTAAAGCCCCGGTTTGATTATCATAGGAGTAGTCTGTATCTTGATGCTGAGGAACCCTACCAATAATCAGATTGACATTATCCGGTTTACTTGTTATTGTGTAATTCGCCTGTTTATCGTTATCAATAGTAACAGGTATTTTGCTCGATGTTCCGCTACCTCCTGTAATGACTAGGTTTGATTTAAGAATTGTTGAAACAAGTCCTGAACTTATATCAAAGACAATAATCTTATCCGTGTTTTCTAAAGAATCAATAACGGGTAAATTATCCCCTTTTTTTGAGTTTAATAAAAGTGTTAATAATTGATCTTGTACTGAAGATGCGCTCATATTGAAGTATGATTATATGGCGCTCTAGACACTCGTAGTTATACAAATATATTAATATTATTTTAAATTGGTCTAAATAAACATTGTAAATTATATTGTTTTAATTATTATCTTTGACTTATGGATATATTTTGGCTTTGTCTAGGTGTTATTTTAGTGTTTAAACTAGTGTTTTCTAAAGTAATTGATAACAAGCATGATGTTTTTTTAAATGAAAAACCGTCAAAAGACACTTATATCACAAAAATATATAATGACAATAGACAAGTTCACATGCACCCGGCTAGTCAACCAGAAGAAAACCACCTCCAGGATTAATTGCAAGCGGAGTGCCTTCTAAAATAACTTCTCCTATTCCTTTATTTGAATTACTATTAAATACAAAATCTGATTCTGTTAATTTCGCTTTTATTTGATGCAAATTAGAATCTCCCAATTTTTCAGAATCGATTTCTCCTTCTTTTATAAAATTCATTGTGTCGATAAATATTCTGTCTTGACTTAAAGCTAAGGAAAGTTTGTCGGCCATAACTGTTGGTAATGGGGTTGCATTTAGTTCCCAAAATCTTCGATATTCACTCTCCAATAGCACTGTATTTTTACTATCTACATAGATATCTTGTTCGGTGCTTGGTTTCCAAGCTAAATCGTCTTCAAAATAAACTCGCAGTTTATGTGATATACCAGTGCTGTAGTTAATCTCATTATTTTCTGTGTGATAATATTCTATTAAATGACTATTGATGTGCTCCTCTTTTATATTTAGCCATTCACTTAAATACTGTTTACTTCCGAATTCTAAGTCTGTAACTTCTATTTGTACTTGATAATAACCTTCCAACGCTGTGAAATCACAAGTAAATTCATATATTTCATAATCTACTGCATTGTAAATTGAGGTTACTTTAAACTGTCCAAATGCCATAGGAAAATCATTAGCCAATAAATTTAAGACGAGCACATACGCATCAGTATCGTAAACGATATCCTCAACCTTGTACCATCCTACCCCATGAATATTAACATAGTCCCCTGCGTTCATCCATGTAGGAACTGAAGAACCGATATTGTAATCACCCGTTTCGGCCAACGTATCGGGATCATATGTTTTACCCCCACTATATTTAACACCGACATAATTCGAGGTTCCGTAAGATGTTGATAAAATAACGGTGTCTCTTACATCGGTTATATCTATATTAGCACTCATTTTAGTGACTTCTAAAGCCGTTTCGCTCCCGTTTTTATCAATAATTTTCGCTGATATATTGGCGTAATTGGTCCTAATTTGGGTTTTAATGACGTCCGCTTTAATGAAAGGTTGAGCAAATTTATCATGAGTAATAATTGACTTTTCTTCAAAACTTAACGTATTGGCCGGGGTTTTTAAAACTGAACTGGACCAAATAACATTTTCCTTATATCGAATTGAATTAAGGTTTGAAACTTCGCAAATACCTTCATAATCTTTTAAGTTTGGGCTAAACGAATCAACGGTAAACGGAATTGATATCGAGCATCCGATACTATCCTTAATATAAACAGTGTGATTACCAACGGCTAAATTTCCAAAATAATTTGAGCTTTGCCATGTGGCATTGTCAAGTGAATACTCTAAGGTAAAAAGCGGTGTTTTAGTAAATAGGCTCGATACATTAATTGCAGCTAAAGAAGGTGTATTTAAAACATTTACTTTAAAATATGTACTTAATAATTTAGGTACATATATATCTTTTGTTACAATGGTTCCGTTTTTATCGAAAGTTACTTTTATTACCTCTTGTCTGAGCGCATTAAATACAAAAGGATTAACCCCTACTACTTGAGTTATGGGGCTGCTTATATTATCTGCTTGTTCGTTGGTAGTTGCTGTTATTTTTACATTATCACAAGGGTTTAAATCGGCCTCGGAGATGGTAACCGTATCAAGGGAGAAAGTAACCGGAGGCGCTTCATTATTAATTATTGGCGTAATCGCTGCATTATTAAACGTAACTGAAAATTGCGAAGCCGGATTGTTGGCTACGATGACAACAGAGCTTCCAGACTTACTAACCTGGTAATACGAAGAATTGTTATAGTCTAAATTAAAAGCTTCAACATAATAAAAGGCCGAAACGGTAGCGGATGCGTTTTGATCGTTTGTAGACTCATATTGGGCTGTTCTATTTGCTTTAAAAGTTTCAACCATAGAAATCCCTGTCAAAGAATCAACAATTGTTATTTTAGATCCTTCTACGGGTATTGAGTCAAAATTTAATACTATACTTGATGCCATTTTAGTTACTTATTAAAAGTTTAAATTCTCCTAAATTCTTTTCCTTTTGTGACTCCTGAAATAGATATCCGGTTTTCTTGTTTCCTTCGTCATCGATAAACTCTACCCTGAAATACACATTTGGAATATCACGGCCGTTCACGTTAGTTTTACCGTTAATCTGCTCTAAAACATCGTACCTCAATGGATGTTTAAACGTGGCCCATTCGGGCGCAAATCGTGCTTTATCTAAGTCAGAAATATTAATATCATCCTTTTCGCTTCTCGCTGCCTTTCCTATTTCTTTGGTTGATAGTAAATTGTTTCCTCCTGTGTTGGAATAACGTATTTTATCATCTTGGTGATTTAATACTCCCGTACCGTAAAACCATTGATGTCTTTTTTCTATTTGAGAGGGAGAAAGACGTAAATTTGTTGCTGTATTTGGACTGTATATCCCCGTAGGTGCTTCTTCGAAATCATCTTCCCATGTACGTTCCTCTAAAGCTAACCCCAAGCCTTCTTTTAGGTCTAATAAGAATAACCATTTATCGTAAGTCGAGTCTGTTGTTGGATAGTCTTTTTTTAGTTTTCGTCTTGCAAACTCTTTCGGATAATTGCCGGCCTTTGATTTACTAATTTTGGAATACTTTGTTTCAACTCGGTTTAATGGTGTGGTAAAGCCGGTTTTTATATTAGGCTCATCCAATCCCATTGCTTCTTCATACTCTCCGGTGTCGTCATAACCAAATTCTAAAGTGGAATGACAAAATTCAGAAGCGTTTTCATATTCTAGATCGGTGACTTGTTGGTCCAATATAATGGCAACACTTGGTTGAAAATAAAACTTCATTTCTTCAACTACAAGCGTTTCTTTTCCATTAATAATCTCAATATGATGACTGGTATTGCAAATCGCATTTAAGGTCTTTAAAAATTCATCTAGTGAGATTTGCATGTTCTTTTCATAGAATTGTCTTATCCAAAACCCGGAAGTAAGCGCAAGTTTTGAAAACTCACCGGATGTTAAGTATTCCGAATAGAAACGCCCTTTTTCGCCTGTAATGATTTGCATTAGTTTTTCGCCGATATCATTCATTAAATAGGCGTAGGTTTGTGAATCTTCACGCTTGCTATTCTCTACGATATCAATAGACGCTTTTGTTTCTTCAAAATCTACTTTTAAATCACCGTCATTAGGAATTGGGAAACCGTTGCCGAAATTTCCGCCTCCGTACCATTGCAAAGACAAACTTTCACCAGGTAATAAGGTTATGCTCTCAGAATACTCAAAATCAATGACATGATTGTTTATCGTGCTCATATTAACATCATAAAGCGTAGTCCTGTTTAAAAGTGTTGGAGTATTACCCCCATTAAACCGTGCTAAATCAACCTTTAAAAACTCGTTCGAAAGGTCGTCTACCTTAATAGATTTCACATTACAATACACCTTTATTTTGATCTCCAACACCTTGGTAACATCATTATTGTAATAAAACATAGAGGTGGTTTCTCCCGTGTCTGGTGTCGTAGTGAAAGAGGCGTCTTTTATGACATAACCTAAATGTTCATCTGAATTAACAGTAACTTCGGTGGGAATACCTAAAGATCCGGTACGATGATTGCCATCGCTAAAATTCATTCTAAAGGATTCGCTTTTTGAATCCTGTTCGTTAGTTTCTAATTTGCTTACAAGTAAAATATCCCGGCTAGTCAACGAAACTAATTTTTTATTAATTGGATCTATTACTTTTCCATTAATGGACTCTAAACGCTCAAGCTCGAATTTTTCCCTAATCTTGGATTTTATAAGAGCGTTTAAACCACCGCTTTTAAAAGGTGCTTTTGCCTCTAACCTATTTCTTTTGAATTTACTAAAATCATGGGTTCCCGTACTATGTAAATAAGGGTGAGAAGTCTTGGGATGGAAACGGTATTCCTCCAAGGTAAAATTCGCCTCACCTCGCTTAAAGGCATAGCCTTGTTTATAAAAGTCCGCACCATCTTTCACGAACACCAAGTTCTTAGATAATTCGGTCATCATACCAAAAGTCTTTTCCCTTTTTAAAGTGCGCTCTGAATTATCCCATCCTTTGGGATCGTGTTCTAGCCAGATACTCTGATTGATATCGTGATTAATGACCTTGTATTTTACTCTTTCGTGCTTCATAGTTTATTCAACTCTGCTAAAAAGGCTAAATCTTCACCTATGCTATTATTGTTATAGACATTCACTTTGGTTCTATGTTTTTCAATTGCTAATCTAGTGAGCCTCATTTCATCAACCAGTTCTTCGGTCTTATAATCAAACACATGTTTGGTTTGAAAGTCATTTAGTTTCTTATTATCAGCTTCTACACTAGTTAACATTGACGCTCTTAATAACCTCTTATAATCATCATGAGATTTATAGATTTTATCTCCTTGCTCTAAATACCTAAGATTTGGACCTTTATCGCTTCCGAGTGATTTTATCTTTCCATGTTTATCAGTATGAACTTCCGGCACATTTTCATCTACTACAGCCCACCCTTCAGGAGCGTTATCTGTTCCTTTAGCGAATTTTGGGATTGGTCTAGCAATTACGGCAGCTATAGATGCAGCTCCTAACCCTGCTATTATGGCTGACCATGGTAAACCAAGAGTTAACGGACTTGCGGCAACTGCTTTACTTACAGCTATAGCAGTATTGATACCGATATCTAAAGCAGCAAAAGCTTTTTCTGCGGTAGCTTGCTTTTTTCTTTCTTTTCTTTTTTCTTGTTCTAGTTTATTCTCCTCAGCATCCCTTTTCGCTTCAAGTGCCGATCGCTGTTCTTCAGACAATAATTCATTATCTAATTTTTCAGCATAAAAATCCCTGTTGGCCTGAATTTGTTCATCCAGCTTTTCAATGTTCCGATCATAAACAGAGCTTACAATATCCCCAGCAACTAACGCGGTGGATTGAATAGCGTCCAAAGCCCCTTCAAATCCTTTTGTGATTCCAGTAATAAACTTATTTAAATTATCTGCATCGAGATTTAAGGAGTCCGCGAGAATCTGAGAGGTATTACCAATAAATTCTTCTTTTAATTTTTTAAGTTCTTCCTGGGCTTTTTTCTGTTTCTCATAATCGCTAAGTATCTGGTCGGTTTCAGTCTCAGAGTAGGCAATTTTGAGAGCAGATAGCTGTTCATTTAAAATTTTACGTTCTTCTATGCTCAGTTTTTCTGAAGCTAGAAGCCTTTCAACAACATCAATCTGAGCTTTAATCGTTAATAAGGCATAACGCTTTTTAATCTCTAAAACTTCTTTTTCATAAGCCTCGACATCTACCAGTGTTTTATCTGAATTGTTGAATTTATCGGTAGCTCCTTTTAATTCACTTTGTAATTCTTGTTCTTTTAGTTTTCTTGCATCCTCAATTTGCTTTTTTCGTAATAAGAAATCAGCTTTTAGGAATTTTAAACCGTTCGTTTTTCGTTCTTCTTGTAGCTCGTTTAATCTATTGTTATATTCCAGCTCAATCTGTGCAAGCTTATCCGTTCTGCCTTTGTTTTGGGATATTTCATAAGATTTAATTAAATCAATTAATTTTTTTTGTGATTCAAATCGCTCAATGTTCGCTATCTGTTTTTGTGCTAATGTTGTGTTCTCATCTTTCAAGATTTCATCACTTGAGGTTATTTGAAATTGAAGAATAGATTTATTATATTCAAAAGCATCTTTCAACCTAATTTTTCGTTGCTTTTCTTGTTCTTTAGTGAGTTTTTCATTCGCCTCTTTAGTTTTCTTCTCTTCAAAATCTAAATTTTCGTCAATTATATCATTCAATTTATTACTAACGACAATAGCATTGGTTAGTTTCTTTCTAGTGAATTCAGTATAGCCTGAAAACTCCTCATCTACATATTTTTTAGCCGCCTCAGCATCTAAATGTCTTAAATTCGTAATTCGCTTTATAGTCTCAGACCTCAGGCTTTCACCTTCTCCTTGTTTTTCTAATACTTTATCTAAATTGTTAAGTATTTTATCTTGTTCGGCTACTGCCGCATTTGCTCTTTGAGTTCCTTTTGTTACTCCATCCAAAGCTTTAGCAAATCTATTTTCTAAACCCTGTAGTCTTTCTAGTTCATCATTAAAACTCTTCATTTCTCCGGTAGCTTCCTTCGCACCGTCTCTAAACGCTAACCAAGTTGCTACACCACCAGCAATTAAGCCTAGAACCAGCCCTATTGGACTAGATTTTGTAGCCAAATTAAAAGCTTTCATTGCTATGGTTGCTTTCTTTATACCCCCCGTTAACGCAATTTTCGCAATCCGATAAGCTACCGTGGCGCCAGTTGCAGCTCTGGTGATTAAGCTTATGGATAGCATTATTGCCTTGTATATAACAAATGCTTTAACCGTCTTTACGGTAGTATCCAATATTTTCTCTAAATTATCGGCGAGAAGCTTTACTATGTTTTTTAGTTTTTCAGAAGCTCCGCCGGATTCGTTAACTCCCAGTACATATCCCTCCCAAGCAGATCGCAATAATTTCAAAGAACCGTCCAAGGTATCAAGTTCTTTATTAGCCATTCTTTCTGCCGTACCAGCAGCCTTATTCAAGGCTTCATCAAGTTCATTCGTTTTTTCGATATTATCTGATAGCACTGTAGCGGACACCGCAGCACGTTTACCAAACTCATCATTAGAAGCTGTTAATTTATCCGTGCTATTTTTTATCTTGTCTAATATCTCCTCATAACTTAACCCTTGAGCCGCGCTTTCAATGAATATATTTCTTAACGCCGTTGATGAACTCGATGCGTCAATACCTGAGTCAGCAAGTTTTCCCAATAAGGCAACTAATTTTGTGAATGGAATATTTGCCGCGTTTGCTGCTCCTGATACAATAGGCAAAGCCGTTTCTAGTTTCTCAAAATTTAATGCGCTTTTCGCGGTGGCCAATGAAAGAATATCAATTATTTGAGGGGCGTCTGAGGTTGCTAAATCATCAAAGGTATTTACTATTGCTCCAACTAGGTTAGCTGTATTCTCAAGCTCAGAGTTTAAAGATATAGACCCTTGAATAGTAGCCTCTGTTTGGTCTATTATTTCAGCTTGTGAAAAACCTAATCGTGCATAGGCGATTTGCAAAGCAGTTACTTCTCCGGCTGTTTTAACGGTAGTTGCTCCTAATCTAATCGCTTCATCGGTAAGACCTTTCATGTCTTCCTTTTCTACCTGAAGAATTGCTGAAAGTGTCGCATTTTGTTTTTCAAAATCTCGAATAACTCTTGTGGCATCTCTTGCTACTTGAACCGCTAAAAATGCCCCTCCAACTAAACCTAAAGCACTGGCAAGGTTTCTGGCTGCTGTTCGCGCCGAAGCCATTGCTTTTCCGTAGTTACCAACATTACGTTGAAACTGGCCTACATTTGCATCTACTCGCTTTAATGTAGCGTCTAGTTTTGCGATTTCTCTTTGAAGTCTTCTGGCTTCTTTTGAGCTTTCGCCTTGAGTAAGGGCAACATCTTTGTATCTCCTTCTTAATTGAGTTAATCTAACAGCCTGCTTTTCGTATTCCGTAGAAAGTTTAGAGGATAATACCGCAGCTTCACGTTTACCACGATTCAATATTCTTAGTTCAAGTTTTTCCTGTTCAGTAAGTTTTATGTTTCGTTCTTGAACTTTAATTTTTTGACTAGCCAATTGAAGACCCTTTTTTTCAGTATCCAAGGACGCCTGAATGACTTTCTGTTTGGCGACTAACGCGGTTTGTTCTGCCTTTATAGCTTCAAAAGATCGCTTTCTTAAAACTTCCTCTTTTTGTTTCAATTCAAGAAATTCTTTTCTTCCCGCAGCTACTTTAAATTGGCTTTCGATATTATTGTATTCAATCGCGACCGCCTTTAATTCCTTTAAGGCACTTTCCCATAATTGAGTTGCTTCAATTCCAGGTTGAAGAGCTTTAGCAAAATCCTTACCAACCGTAAAAATTTTATCTTCGGCAATATCTTTTCTAGTGATCTTATTTTTTGCCATTTTCTAAAGCTTTCATTTTGTTATTCCCTATATTGATTAGGGCGTAATATTGTGACAGAGTAATTTTATTTGGGTTGATAAATCCCGATCCGGAAAAGGCTGAATAACTCATTACGGTTTGGTCAAAAGTCACCGTCTCTTTTGTTGTTGTTGGTTTTGGTAATTTCTTTTCTAAAGATTCAATACGAATTAAAATTGATTGGCTTTCCCTCTCAATCCTTTCTAGTGAATTGTCGTAATCTTGTAAATCGAAATGATAGTTCGATTTTTCTAAAAGCTCTATTAAATCTTCATCGCGCCTAGATTTTAGGTACTGAACTGCTAGTAATATTTTTTGGTGTTTAGCGTACAGCTCTTCAATTTTTTTTGATAAGTCTAAGGTTTTATTGACTTTTTTGTTAGGGTTAAGTTTTTTATGTTCTTCCTCTAATATGAGCCATATGGTTTTAAGCTGGTCAGAATCTAATTTCTTATCAGACAATAACCCATACTCTTCCGTTTCACTTATGTGAAAGAAAAGTTTAGCCGGGATTATTTGTACTGAATTATAAATCATATGAGATTCTTCTTAAAATATCTTAGAAAAAAGGGTAATAATTTTTCTTTTATCACCCTGTTTAAATCCTCGTCTTGTAGCCCAAAAATATTTGGAGTTAATAGGTTTCTTAATACATCTTGTTTTTTTGTGTCACTCGAATCAAAGAATATGCTATCCTTTTGAACTTTAGCGAATAATTTCTCAAGGAATTCACCGGTTTCTTTTAAATTGAACGGTTGTCCTTCCTTTTTCCGACCGTTAGTAATTAGTTCTGTTCCCTTCGAATAAAACCCAATTGGTTTGCCAAAAATATCCTCACTTGAATTAAATAACCTATCGACATTATAGTCTGCTAAAACAACCTCTAACGTTCTTATAAAATTGAATAGGTCATTACTTATCTTCTGAGGTGTTAGCTTTAACGCTTTTTTTTGTGCTGTCAGAAAGTTTGCCATTTCCTTTAGTTGCTGCTTTATGAGCTTCCTTTACTTCGCTTTCACTTAATCTAATTAGATGAGGAGCGAAAGTTTTTTTAAATTCAGTAAGGGTACACGAAATACCCTCACTGAATGTTATGTGTTTATAACTTCTCATGATTAAATTGTTACTGTAACAGATGCGGCCTCATAAGTTATCTCTGCTTGCTGAATTACACCGTCAGTTGACAATTTCCCAGTTTCAAACGCTGCTGCGGTTAAAGTATATTCTCCGGTTGCTGCATCATAAGACGATCCCGTGATGGCTTCCTCAAGGCCATCAGAATCTTGAACAAACTTCCAATCCGCTTGAACTAAAGTTGTAACAGAGCTACCAGATTCAACCGTAGCCTTAACTTTAATTTCACCAGCCGCTTGGGAAACGATTTCCAAGTTCACATCATAAATACCTTCTACATCGGTTGCATCAAATTCAGCGCGTAGGATATCAAAAACATCATCATCATATTTAATGTTGACGTCTGCATAAGGAACATCTGCATCGGTTGCTTGATTTCTAAGCCCAACTAAGAAAGAGGTCATTTTACGACCTTTTACCGTACCATCATCTTGAACATCACAAGTAACTTCCTCCGCTTCGGTGATTTCAAAAACTCTTGTGAATTCTGAGTTTCTAAAAGATTTTAAAGCTTCATAAGAGTTAACCGACACATCAAATCGATATTTAACTCCGGCAACACCTTCTTTTAAAGTGTAATCGGTATATCTTCCGTTTTTAATGCTCTCTTCAGTATTAGCGAGTTCAATCCCTTCAACATTAGGGAATGGTACCAACCCTTTGGCTGTTACTCCGGTTTTATAATTAGCAACCAACTTGACTGCTGCTATGTTAGCGAATGAAAAAGTGTCCTTCGCTAAGATTACTGTTTTTACAGGAGCTTCAAGATATTGTTTCTTCCCTCCCATGTTTTGCGGTATAGAAGTCGCACTTCCACTTACCTGATTTATTACTGACATAGTTTTATGTTTTTAATAGTTAAATACTTTTTGTTCGCAATCTGTGAATCTTACTTCACATTCAAATTTTATAGCGTCCCAAATGTCTGTGACCTTGTTTTCCCCTTTATCTTCGTAATCGTAATGTTTAGTTTCGCTGTTTTTATCTGGATTCATGATTCTTGAAAATCCAGATACACGCAATGATTTTTTTACATTTTCAAGTAAGGGAAACAACGTTGGTTTAAAGGTTATTTCTAATCTTTCGGTATTACTCAAATTGGCTGTTGTTAAAGTCGCTAATATGAGTTTTAGATCAACTAACACAGGGCTATCATCGCCAGACTGTTTTATAGGAGTTTGCAACCAAATTAATGGGTAAATATTACCTCCTTCTTTTCGTTTACTTGCCAAAAACCTTAACAGGTGTTTATGAGACCCAAAATCATAAATGGGTTTATAATCTGTACCATTTACTGAAATAGTAGGCAAGGTTGCGAATAGCTCTTTTAATCTTTCTTCAACTACAATCATATTCCCATAATATTTAGTTTAGAAAAATTATGAGGCATCCAATTCGAATAAGTGGTAGGATCAAGATCATTCATATCACAAATAAATTGATACAATGATTTTATTCCGTATTCGCTCGTATTAGAATCGTAGTAATTGCCAATAGACCAAGTATAAAACCAATTATATGAGTCAACATATAGTCTTCTAGGACTTACATGAGTGCTATTTTTACCCTCCTCTTTAACTAAGCCGATACCTGTATAACTCTCAAGGTTCTTTTTTAAATAATGATGAAAAACATAAAATGATATTAAGCTTTCTTCGTTATTTATTAAACCCTTCCAATAATACGTTTTACCATCTATTTGATACTCCTTCCCGTATAGTAAATCACTCCATTTTGATGCTGCTCCAGATTTTAAGGTTTGCTCAGTTGCAGGTGAAACGATTTCAAGATTAGACTGAAACTCTTTATATAAAGTGTAACCGAAACATTTGGTTAAAACATCACGCTCAAACTGTTCTCTGAATAGATCCAATTCCGAACTATTACCTAGTAAATTACTGTTAGGTGCTGTATCTTTAGCATTTGGAATTGCAATCTTTCCGTTATAATAGTGTGAGCGTGGTGTTATCATTCTTAATTATTTTAACCTAACCAACCCTTTTTCTTCTTTTTAGAAGTTTTTGAGGTGTTTTCTGGTTCTTTATTAATAATAGGTTCTGTTTTAGATTCATCTGTTTTATCAACTTTTGAACCTTCAACCTCTTCTGATTCAACTTCGATGTTTTTAACATCAATAGAAGCCTCTAAACCATCGCGCTTGAATCTTAGCCTAAGCTCTTTTTCTAAGCGTTTAATTTTATCGGCACTACCTTTGATTATCAACTTCATAGTTTCTCAGATTAAGGTGTTTCTAATTGCGTCTTTGCAGTGCTGAACTTGCCAAAAGTGAACCAATATGGATTATAAATTGGGAAGATTATTTCTTCTTGAATTACAATCACAATTTCGTTCTTCTTAACGCTTTCAACATCTTCTGCGAATTGAATATTAAGAGGCGTGAACTCTCTTAACTCAACCCCATTTCTTGAGAAATCACCTGAAATGAATTTACCGTAAGGCATAGCTGTAGTTGTTGCTACCGGTTTCCCGTTAACACCTGTAACTCTACCATTTGCATCTTTAGAAATGTTCAAGTAATTACCCTGGCTATCTTTTAGTAAGCCGATTTGGGTTGCTTGACTGGGGTGTATTACGTGTCCGGAACAAACAAATTCACCTGCTTCAAGGTTTGCATCTGATACAGCTAGTACATCATACTCTTGAGCACTATCAATTTGATTGTAAAACGGAGAAGTTGAACTTCCGGTCCACGCGGACGTATCAGCCTCAGCAACGTATGCTAAATCAATAACAACTTGTTTAGCGTTTATTACCTCTACGGATGAATGAGTGGCGTTATAAGTAGCCTCGGTGGCATTTGCAATAGTTAAATTATCACCATTTTTAATTTTGTGATTTGCTGCAAAAGTTATCAAAGCTTGTGCGTCACTGTTATAAGTGGCAACCGAAGCAATGGCTGTTGCTACATAGGTGTTTGGTGCTAAATTAAAGGCTTGCGCCCCCTTAGCTAAACCTAAAACGTTGTCCCCAGTACCGTCACCAAATAGTAATTGTACATCTTCCACAAATAAAGTAGCGTCTGGTAATTTTGCAAGAACTTTATCCATTACCCATTTAAGGCCGTTAACAGCAATCTCTCGTTTTGACAGTCTCATAGAGTTTGCAATTCTTTTAAGGCCCCAAGTGTTTTCTTTTGATTTAAAAACACTTTCTGGTGCTTGTCCGTTTTCAGCTAACATTACAGCCCCTAATGTCAATGCATCTGTGAAGTCATAAACTTGCCCTGCTACGACCTGGGCCTGATCTGTCATACTTACATTAAGTAAATCCCTAACATGAGAAACTCTTGTAGGTGAGTCGTCTCTAACAATGTCAGAAACCTCACTAATTAAAACAGTTCCGGTGTGACTTGTGGTATCTACAGTGGCTTTTTCAATGGCCGCACCCTCGCCCGTGTCAGATAAAGTCTTTAATTGAACTTTGTTGTCTTCCTGACCTAAAACCATTTTTGAAGATGCTCCAACAAAACCTCTACTTTTAAAGTTTTCAAATTCTTTAGATGTTAAAGCGTGCTTTATAAGCTCTTCTATATGAGTTCTTCTACTAGCCTTTCTGCGAACATCAGGAATAGCGTTCCCTTCCTTAAGTTTAGCCAATTCAGTCCCTTGCTTTCTAGCTATTTCTTTAACTTCCGCAGCCAAATCTTCAACTGATTTGATTTCGGTTTTAAGACCTTCAATTGTTTCGTTGTACTTATTAAGTGCTTCAATTGGCATGTCCTTAATTTGCGCAGCGAAATCAGCTTTGATCTGATCTACTTCGGTTTTGTTTAAGAAATCTTTCGTTTTCGCATCAATCTTAGCATCGAAATCTTTAATCATTTCGGCTTTTTGATTTTCTGCTTTATCAGCGAAATACTTTGTCTGGTCATCCGGAGAAAGTTTAGCTATTTCTTCGACCGATAATTCCTTAAAGGTTCCATCCGAGACAAGCCCCCAAACCGGAACACTGGCCATTATCATGCTTGCCCCAAATTCAGGAGATAAGAAAAACACTAATGTTGCCACTAATGAAAATGCGATACCAAATATCAATTGCGTTTTTTTACTAAATCTTAGTTTCATCTTTTTAATTGTTTAAAATGTTAATTATTGTTTTTTGTGTTTCTTGAAGTGCCTGTTCAGCGGCTTCGGTTTCAAGAAGTGCCTGTTCAGCGGCTCCTTTATTATTAGTCATTGGTCCGGTAGCAGGGTTGCTAGCGAACAAAACAAGACTACTTTCGTTTATATTTTTTGCTTCGGATACAGCCCAGAAATAAAGTATTTCTTCAAAATCATCCTTATTAGCTATTAAAGGGTAATACTTGTCGAAATTTGCTTTAAAAGTTTCATCTCCTTTTTCGGTGCTATCCATGCAAAACTCAATGGTTACATATTGCATACGGACGCTTGCTTCGATGGCGTCCCCGCTATCCAACCATTCTTTTGCTTTTGAATCAATTATTTTGTCTTTTGGAATTTTATAAACAAGAACAACGGTATTTCCACTATACGGCTTCCCTACCATTGAGAAAGGAACTTTTACAACCATCATTTCGATATACTCTTTTCTGGCTATAGTTGTTCCTACGCTTAAAACATGAGTATCTACTAGATAGTTTTTACCTTGTTGGGCTTTAACTGTTATATCCCAAATAGTATCTAAATGTAAATCTTCATGACTATCTAAAATTCGGGTAGAATTTACTGCAATGTAATAGTGATTATCATCAAACTTGATTCCCTTAACTTGTTCACTTAGTTTGGTTGGATCGATTACCTTAGCTATTACGCTATTCCCTTTTTCACAGGATTTTTGAACCTGGGACTTTTTAAAAGCGATGATTTCATCTTTATTGAGCCTAAGCTCTTTAAACATCTCTGCTTTATCTGTGAAGTCTTTGTTTAATTCTTTACAATGTATCATTTCAAAACAGTTTTATTACCCTCCAAAATCTTAAGCTTTAATTTCAAAGCTTTCTCAACTTCAGGAGAGTTGTGTTTACTTAACTTTTCTTTTATTGCCTTTATAGCAGATTCCTTATTGTCCATTTGATTCTACTTTTTTATTGTTAATTCCAATTGCGTTTAATTGATTCTCATCCAAGTCCCAAATCATTTTCTTTTCCATTTTCTTGTCTTCTAGTTCTACATCACATGCAATAGCGTATTGCCCGTAATTTGTCAAGCCAGACATAAAGTTGCTTTTTGCGGTTTCAGAGGTGATTTTCTTTACTTCTGCCTCTTCCTTTTTGTTTTTTTGAAGCACCTTAACATGATCGTAAGAGCCAATCAGGACAATTCCATGTTCTTTGGTTTTGAAGAAATTGTTAAGCCCTTTTATGAAGTCTTCTGATTCTGGAATAATTGTAGAATCGTATAATCGCTTTTCTGCAACATTACTATCCGTTCCAAGAGTTCCATTCTTTATGTAGTATTTAACAATTTCTTCAGGGACTCCATAAGCATGACAGACGGCTATTGCGCTATGCGAGATTTCTTCAAACAACATGAGTTCTTTTACTCCAAATCCTGTTTTTTGGTACGTTAATGCATACGGGGATAGAATATGAGAAAATTGACCATTCATTAACCCGTATTTTTCAAACTCCTTATGAACTTCTTTCAACTCATCTTCTCTCAGTGGCAATGTAGATCCCGTCGAATCGTCCTTCATGTTAGAAGACAATATACCAGTTGGTCCACGCTTAGTAATGATTACATTTTTACTCTCGAAAGCTGCATCAATATTTGATATCGGGTTTTTAAGGGCTATTAAATTCGACACACCTTCAGTGAAATTCTTATCTAGCTTAAGATTAACATTGTTTAAGTGAAGTATTTTATTAGTTGGTAGGTGCTTCTTAATCCCGTTAAAATTTTCGAGCACATACTCTTTAATAATTTCATCTCTTGTTTCAGCTTCTAACCACGCCCCAGTTAGAACTGGAGTCACCAAATAAGATGGCAGATTGTTTATAACGGTTATATCCTGGTAGGACTTAAAATTAAAAGCTTCTGGAATTGAAGCGTAGGTATAAGAATTCCCAAATACTTCCCTGTTTACTTTGAGATGCCTTAGCCATTCATATGTGTTTTGCAAAGGATTTGGCTGCGAAAGAAGCTCATTAAGCTTACCCTTGTCTTTCTCATACTCATTTAATGGGAATACTTCTCCGCTTTTAAGGTCTTTAACTGAAAACCTAATATTTGCAAATGCCTCAGCTTTAAGGTTAATTATGGATTGAACTATAGGGTTTTCATAGTAACATTTTAAAAGATAAGATAGCTGCGAAAGATCGCGCCAAACTGGTGTTCCAGTAGTTATGTAAGTGCTTGAGGGAAGTGTGAAAGAATTTACATGACTTAAAGATTTAAGAGTGTCTTTAACTATGTACTGCCCTAATTGTGTTTTACCAAAAAATGCCCCTAAGCCCATGAAGTATATTTACTTTATTGGCGCTCAGAGGCACTCATTATGTACAAATATATTAATATTATTTTAAATTGGTCTAAATAAATATAAAATATTTTCGTAGTTTTGAACCAATCCTAGAACGTGAGAGATAGGAACTCACAAAATCTCTATATTATGAAGTACTTTGGATAAGGCCTCTTGCTGTATGTGAGAGGCTTTTTAGTTGAAGATATTTTTTACCCCGCCACAGATTGAGCAAGTTCCAGACATAATAATGTCGGCATTATGATCTAATGGAGAACACTGATTCAATCTGGCCTCATAAGATTTAATCTGCTTTTTTGAAAGAGATTTCAAATTATAATCACATTTTTTAAATTCTATAATTACACCTTTCATTTAGCTAATTCTTTAAGTTGTAGTTCTTCACCAGTTAAAGCGAAGTATAGGTTTTGAAGCTGATGAACATATAAACATTTTGCAATTTCTGTATTTTCTAAATAGTCAAATCCAACATATTTAGATTTAATATTTATTGACCACCCCAAACCATTAACATCGATCAAATACTCATTCCCGTCTCCAATCAATAATTTCTCAAAACCAAACTTCAACAACCATTCTTCAGTTAGTGGTATAGGATGGATGTTTTCTAAATCCCAATCCCAAGAATCATGGTTATTATTTATCTTACCTCCGTATTTTCCTAAGTCAAGAATAGAATCAACAGTTATAATATCTATGTAGTGAGGCGGAGTGCTATTGTCTGTTTGAACATAATTCCCTACTCTTAATTCGTTTGCTTTCATTTAATTTTATTATTTAACCAAGATAATAGCTTATCTAACTTGAAATATTCAGCGATCTTAACAATAGCTTTATCCCGTTCCCGGTAATAATTACCAACACTTTCAGATAGCGTTCCTTTGTAATTTCCTCCGCCCTCTGTGGAGTGAGGCAACAATGATGCGATCTTGTTTAATTGCTTATCTATAACCTGAAGTGTTAATGTGTCATTTTTAATTGACTTTCTCAATTCTTCACGTTTTTTAGATAGCTTATAATAAACTGATTCTTCCATACTACTAATATACTAAATTATAGGGTTTTTAACCTGTGTGAGATTCTTTTAGTAATTCATGAAGAAATAATCTACCGGTTTCTGTCCAAACAGTTTGCATTGATGTTTTTTGCTCTCCGAGGCTATCGTAATAGTAGTGTGTCTTAGTTTTAGTATAACCCCTATTTTGATACTTATGATATAATAACCACGTGTTATTCTGCTTGTATTGAACCTTTAAATCGTTGAGTATCTTATTTAATGATCTTGCGCTTAACCCAAACTCTTTTGCTATTTGATTTGTTGTGTATGTGCTTTTGCTTTGAAGCACTTCATTGAAATACTGAACTTTTGGGGCTTGAATCTGTAACTGTTCTTCTTGTAGTTGGTTTTGGATAAGCACTCTTTCTTTTTGAGCCTTTTCTTCCTTTAGCCTTTGACCTAAACCTATAATAAGATCAGGATTAGATAATACTTTTTCTAAGGTATCACCAGTTAAATAAGCTCCGTGTTTTCTAATTGATGGTAAAACCTCTGATGTGACCCACTTTTGAAAAGGTTGAGCTTGTGGCTTGTTACTTCTCAGTACTAACTTGTAAAAACCACTTTCTGAAATACCGTTGACATTGATAACTTTTAACGGGTTCTGTGGGTGGGTTACTTCAAGTAAGGTACGTTCGTCTTCGTCTAAATTGTAAAGAGCTTTACTTACGTTTGATAATTCTAAAACTTTGCAAACATCCTTTGCAATAAACAATGGTTCTTTTTGTTCGTTAACAAATACTGTTAATTTGTTTCCGTTAAAATTAAATTCTTTTAAATTCTTCATAATTTACTTTTATGTGATTAAAGCAAACCATGATAAAAAAATATAAGAGTAGAGAGACCTATAAAGTATGATCAAATATACGAAATGCTTTTTCATTTTTAATACTTTTTTTAAGGAAAATTAAGCAACTCTAGGACTTAGCCCTATTTCAATTCTTAGTCTATTGTTTTCTTCTCTTAGAATTGTCAGATTTTCGTCAATTTCTTTTATCCTTTGAGCAATCAATAGTTTTTTAATCCTGGCTCTTTCACGTGATTGAAAAGGGATGAGTAATAATTTTAATAATGCTTTCATAATGTCTTAGTTTAATGTTTCGGGCTGAATATTGTATTCTAGGCCAAGCTCTCGTATCTTGCTCTTAAGACCATTTATAAAACCTGTTGGGTCATTTTCGATCGATTCTTTTAGTTCAATTAGCCCTAGTACGGTCTTTTGCTTGATATACCGATCTCTTTGCTCTTGATAGTCTGTTTTTTTCATGGTTTAATTTTGTATTAGTAAACTGTAATAAGATTCTCTACTTTAAACGAGCCGAACCTGTCGGCCTTCACATCCCAATAAGGCAATACTTTAAAGTTTTCCTTTCCTCTACCATTAATATGGTTTTCAATAGCTTTTAAAGTTCCTGTAACCTTTTTAAGCGTGCCGTCTTTCTTTTCAAAGGCAAATGACACGGATTCTCTTGTCATACGCTTAGCCAGTCTGTAAACCGCCCAGGCTTTACTTAAACACACTGCGAAGCTCTTACCCGTGGCTTTCATTATCTCGTGTGCTCTTTTGAATACTTTTGATCGAAAATTGATTGTTGTTTTCATGATTTATTGTTTTTTAACACTGCTCTATAAGATATTGTGGAGGTCAGACGCCCATCGTTACCAGTTTGAGCAGTGTTTTAATTAATAATTGACTATTTTAATAACCTAATGACTTAACCATTCCTACAGCTAAGTGATTTAAGTAATGAAACACATCACCATTCATAAAATCAATCTTAACCAAAGTGGTTCTAATTTCTGAATGATAATCTTTAGCCTCGCATATAAAATCTATCAACATTTGATATGTCAGTCCGTAATGACCCTCTATATTGATTTCCGTTTCTAATGAAGTTCCTTTTTCTGTGATTAGGTTGTTTAAGTAAGTTCTCATAATTATAGTGTTGTTATAATTTCTACGCAACAAATATAAGTGGTATTTTAATATTATGCAAGTATTATTATAATTATTTCATATTTTATTTAAATGTTACTATAATTTTCATATATTTGTCATATATACATTATAATTGAATGGAAGAAAATTTATTAATATTGAAGGATGTTCTTAAGAATAAAGGGAAGACGGGAAAATGGTTAGCTGAGAAGACTAATGTAACTGAGGCTACTATATCTAATATTGTTAAAGGCAATCACTTTCCTAAGCCGCAATTACTATCTGATATAGCATTTGTTTTGGATGTTGATATTAGAGAACTTTTTAAGTCAACAAAACCAGAAACATTGGAAACTTTTTATAAAAAAGATGAACACGGAAATGAAATTGAGATAGGTTATTTAAAAAAATAATTTATTATAAGATTATATTTCTTACATTTGACTCTCTCTCCTCTCTTGGAATTGCAAAACTTTAATTATTATGAAAACCATTGTAATAATAATTCTATTGTCTACTCTTTTAATTGGTTGTGATACGAACAAAAAATCAATTAATTCAAACCATGACAAGTTAAAGTCTTACATAAATGATTACGCTGTGTCGAAACTTAACAATCCCGAAAGCTATGAGTTTGTCTCTTTAAATATTGACAGCATATTTAATATTAAATATCGTATTAAATTATGTAACGGTTCTATTGAATATTATAAAAATACTCTTAGCCTAGAAGGAATCGAAAAGCGTGAAACTTTTATTAAAAAAAGACTAAAATGGCTTAAAGGAACTAATAGAGAAGCATTTATCAAAAGAAATCCGCCGACTGAAACTCTTAAAGAAAATTATGTGAAGAAGAAGATTGAAGCTGATAGTCTTCGGAAGTTAATAAACACTGATTTGGATTCGATAATTAAATACAATATCAGGTTGGTCTATAGATATAAAAACGCATTCAATGCATTAGTTTTAGATACTTTAACAAAAGATGTAACATGGGATTTGAAAATAATTGACGAAATCTAAGCACTCCTAACAAGCTCAACCACTTCCCCATTATCATAAACAAACTTAGTTTTACATTTACATAGTATTTCGAGTACTACATCTTTTCCCCTTGCTTCTGCGTGTTTTTTATTGCATTTAGGGCATCTTACCTCGTTAGCTTTTTTAAAGTCGTTCAAGCTCTTATTTGTGTATGGAAATTTTAATCTTGTCATGATGTTGTTTGTTTGAGGTGCATTCATATTCTTATTGGTTTTTTTCTTACATTTAATAAATAAACCTTAAATTGATCAGTATGGAAATAATTATTAAAAATGTACACTTTATAAATGAGTACGATTCAAAGAAAACCGTAGACAAAGATTTACAAATTACAGATGACGATAATGGCATTCTACAACTGAATTTTGTGGACCAAAAAGGATTATACGCTTCAAATGGAAGTATTCTTTCTTTAAATAAATCAGAGGCTATAGCACTTAGCAAGGTTTTAGACTCATTCATATCAAGTGATCTTTTGAAGGACGAATTTTAACATTATTAAGCGGCTTTCGGTATTAAGTGTTCCCATAACGGTCTAGATGTGGCAACATACCTAGAAGCTGCAATTTCATCAGGTTCGTGAGCCTTTGGGGGCTGAGGAAGTATTTTACCATTATGATCTACATCGTATAACCAATTACTGAATTTATGTATGGTTCTCGTCGCTGTTTTTACTATTTTTATATCATAACTTCCTAGTCGCTTCATCCCTAACAAAACGCTGCCCGGGCCTTTTTTAACCCCTCTAACATTAAATCCGTGTTTTCTTAAATCTAATATTTCAGTTTTACCGGAGCTATCACCAATGTTTAAGTGATTTTTATTTTTTTCAACTTCCTCCATCTTATCCACAATAGACATTCTATCAGTTCCTTCAATTTTCTCAGGAAGTAAGTTATTTTCGCAAAACCCTTCGTTAATGTAAAAACTAATTCCATCAAGACCTATCCAGTGTCTTTGCATAACTGCGGGATCTGGCGACTTACCAAAATCAAGGCCGTTGGGAATTCTTATAGCGTTCTCTGGTATTTCATCTACAACCTCAAAAGCATAAATTCGTCTCTCCGAATAAGTACCCGTTAGTCCTAGCCCGTAAACTCTAAACCATTCGGTTTTATGTCTCCTGGACTCAATATACCTAACCTCGTTTTCAGGACACATTTCATTATCTAAGTAGGTAACTATGATTTTCTCGCAATCATCCCTTGTTTCTAATTCAGTCATTGCCCAATACTCCATATCCGGATTATGATCTACATAGACTTCTTTAGAACGCGCTATGTAATGCTCTACTCCACTCCATCCAAGTCTATTTCCTTCATTAATATAAAGAATGTCCCTTCTTGGGCCTTTACCTTTTTGCGGCTTATTATTATCAGCATGACGAAACTGTATCTTAGTATCAAACCAAGTACATGTCATGTTCTGCTTATTGAAGTATTCATAAAAATCCATACCCCATTCTCGAAAAATAAACTCAAAATCGCTTATTGCTCCATCTTTAAGGTTTGGGTATGTATCTGTTAATATAGTTACCGTGCGAATATCTTCCGTTTCAGCCCTTTCTATTATTGTTAATGCAATGGCAATGTTTTTTCCGGCGCCTTGCCCTCCCTGAACAACCTTTATTGGGGCCTTCATTTCATTTATTTTGTGATATGTTGTTGTATAGGCTACAGGCATTACTTCTTTTTGTAGTCTGACATATTTACTACCTGTCTAATTGGAATGTTCTTTTGATTATTATCCGCTTTAAACCAACCGTGTTGTTTTGAAACTCTTTCTTGAGCTGAATTATAACCATGTGCGCCAATATATTTAATGGTTCGCTCGGCGGCTTCAACATCTTTATCCTTAGACTTTAAATCTTCTAAAACATCTAATGCAGCCTCGTATCTTTCAATAAGCTTTAAATCGCGCTTAATTGACCTTTCGAGGGTATATATTTCTTTTTTTTCAATCTCGTTTTTCAGCGCGGTTACTCTTTGGGCAATCTTTGGGTTTTTCATTAGCTTAGAAGCTTCCTCATTTATTTGCTTGTCAGTCATGTTTTTAGTATCATAAGCTGTGCGATAGGCATCACTTAAGGTATTTTGTTTAATGACTTCTGTAGAAAATATGTCTTGCTTTTTAGTTAGGCTCATTTAATTCAATTGAGGGTTAAAAATTTTAATTCACCGGAGCAATAGGATACATCCAGTGTGTTATGTTGTATTTATTAATATGCCAGTCGTTTTGTATTTTGGATATTGTCATGCATTTTCCGTTGGCCGTCCATCCTATGATATATTTTCCCTCCTCCGGGAGTTCGTCTTTTACACTTATCCATTTGGTGTATTGCTCTAAAGCTTCTTTATTCACTCTAATATAGAAATCAACGATATCATTGTCATCTGCTGCCTCGTTTCCAAATATTAATCTTACTAGCTCTTTCATTATCTATGTGATTATAACTTGTATAAAACGTATAATAGATAAAACAGAATCGCATAAAACAAAACTCTATTCCAATTGAATGAGAATATTTTTGATAGCGATATCTTTTGCCCGTTCTCCCTGGATTTACAGCCTCCTATTTTTCTTGAACTTGGGGGCTCAGGTGATTCAGGTCTTCTATTGCTAAATGATGGTAATCCCATTTAACTAGTGGTTGTTATTTTTTGATAGCTTTCTAATAAATCTGAGCTTTCGTGTATATTGCCTACGATTTCAAACTCGTCTTTAGCATAACACCATAATTGAGGATTGCCGTTTACTTCCTCTCCTGTCCTGCTAATCATATTAATAGCCTGCCACCCTGTTAATCTTTCGCACCATTCAACCCTATGATATAAAAATAATTTTTCGCCTTTTGCAGTTATAAAATGTAAAGATTTCAAAACATCCCCCTCAAATATCTCTTTTCCACTCTTGTCATTAATGCCAGTAAATTGACAAAGGGTTCCTTCTACAATTGGAGAGGTCTCTACATTATCAGGATTCTCTTTTGTAATTATGGTTATAGTTCCGTCCGGATGCTTAATAAACCCATGTGATACAATCCATTTTTCGCCAACTTTTGCTTTGAATTTTATTTCTCTGTTCATTGTTTAAATATTCACTTTGTTATTCATACTGTATTATTCTCAAAATTTAACTCGTTGCATAAATTGTTATACCTCCTGGTTAAATTACTAAGCCTTTTAGCTAATGCCTCTGCTTCTTCTTCAATAGAGGCTTGGTTTCTTTTTATGTCTTTTAATTCTTTTACTAGTGCGTTGTATTTTAAAATTAATACGGCTCCAAATAAAATTATAATTGGGATAATCGCACTTATTAATAAATCTTCTGTCATCTCAATAAAATCATATAATTTTCCTGCATTACGATTTCATATTTAAACATGTAAACACTATTCAAATTACAATTTTTCACCAATTTAGACTATTACCCTTTCAATATGTTATTAACAAGTTATTCACTATCTTAGTCTCGCTCTGTCCGGGTTAATAATAGCATAAACTGGCAGGGTCTTAATTCTCCCTTCTTTCTTTTTTAGTTAGAAGGGATTTCTTAATTTAAGGAACGGTTTTCAAATCAATTAGCTGCTTAACAAGTTGCTTCAATTCTTTGTCGTTTTCTTGAGCATCTGAAATAACATCCTCGTGCTTTTCATAGAAATCTGAAATTTCATTTGTGGCGTTAACATAATTTTTACTTAGCTCAACATAATCGCTAGTTAATTTTTTCATTTTCTCAATTACTTGTTTTTTTTCCATGGTATATATTGATTTAATTATTATTTATTTTGATGTAGGCCTAACACCTAGATATTTTGAATGTGATCTACTAAAGCATTATGTTTCTTAATAATTATCCTTGTGACTTCTGATAATTCACGTGAATCTAAGGCCGTATTATCGTTTTCAATGAAAGGAATTAATTTGCTGTCTTTTTCTGTTATTTTTAGATTTTTCATATTGTTGTATTTAGATTAATTACAATTTTTTAATATTTAGTTCAGCGTGATAAGTCTTTCCTTTTACATCGAATGTAATAGCTCTAAAAATATCAGAGCCAGAAGATTTTTTGTTTTTAATTAATCTTATCGATAGTTCTTTAATTCCATTTCTTTTCATAACCTACTATTTATTCGTATTCTGATTCCCAAATTATTGTATCCCCTTCGCAGGTTCTGCATTCTTCTCGTTCAGTATTAATAATTCCGAAAGTTGAATTATAAAAATCCGCCGGCACTGTTCCTCTACCATCACAAACCGGACATTTATAAGGCTTGTCTTTTTCTTTATTATTATCCATCCATGTCATTGCGATGACAAAGGCACAAACTATTATTAAGATTATTATTCCCATATATTACACTAATTTTAGATTCTTAATATGTTTATCTAATAGCATTCTAAATGCTTTTTCTGCTGTTTGACTTACAACTCCGTTGCCATATTGGCGAAGAAGCTCTGTTCGAAAGTTGTACCCATTAATTGTGCAGCCCACTCCGGGTTCAACCGTTCTAGGAGCTTCCCATTTGTATTGTGGTTGCCCTCGCTTAGCTGGCCATTGATTGCCATCATCGATAAACTTTCTTGTTTGGTGTTCTTGGCAGCTTTCTCCGTTTCGGTGGCTACTAGAGTTGGATAATTCATTACCTGCTCCCCTAAGTTGCTTTTCCCCCGATCGTAACTCGCATCCCTGTGACAAAACTCTCTTGGTGTTGCCCAATTCTGTTTTACTTGAGTTGATAAATTTGGCATTTTCGTTCCGTTTTTGTGTTTCTTTATTCTTTCCAAAAAAACCTCTAAATTTTGTTCTGTTTCTGAAGTTTTCGGTGTTAGCCAATGCGAGTATAAATGTCCGTTTTCTCTCTTGAGGCGAGCCAACTTCATCCGCTGTAAACAATCCTGCTTCAACTGAGTAACCCAAAGATCGTAGGCTGTCAAGAATGTAGGGGAAAGATCCCGTAAGGTGTCCAGCGACGTTTTCGAAGAAGCACCAAAAAGGGTTACTTGCGATGATAGCCTTTTCAATATAAGGCCAAAGGAATCGATCATCTTTCCATAATTCTCGCTTTCCAGCGTGGCTTTCTCCTTGGCATGGATAACCCCCAACGATTCCGTGTATTCGGTTATGAAATGGTTTTCCATCGAAGGTTTTAAGATTCGTCCAAATAGGTGCTTTATCCACCAATCCCGCTTCCATCGCCGATACCAAGTTGAAGTTTTGGAAGGCTTCGATCTCCACATAAGCGACTGGTTTAATTGGGATGACTTTAGAAATTCCTCTTTCGAGACCTCCGTATCCGTAGCAAAAAGATAATATTCGCTGTTCTTGGGTAATATATTCTTGGGTACTATCCACATTCTTTAAAAATTACAGGTTTTGAATACGGTCAATTTCAGCAGCTATTAAAGCACCTGCTTTTTCCAGGTTTCGTATTGGGTCGTCAGTGGGCTTCCACCATTTTCCATCCCAAGGCCAATCTTTAGGTACATCTTCTCCTTTTCTGTAACCTCCATCATACGTAGCATTATCTATGCTATATCTACAAGCCTCACTCGCTAATATGTAGCATTTGGCAGCGTCTAATAATTCTTCCCTTGTGTATTGGGCGTCATGTTCTGAAGTCCACCCTTCATTTAAAATTTGTCTGTCTCGCTCTCGAGATATTAAATTGATTCCATTCATTTTATATTGATTTTAAGTTATCTACTGTTTGTTTAATTCGATCAAAAACCGAGTTACCTTTTTTGGGTTAGCTCTCATTATCTCACCAAGCTTTTTATGGTCATCGCACTCGGCTTGGGTTAAGCCTGAAAAGATATCCATAGTTATTAGCCAGGTAGCAGCATTTTCAATTGCATTTATTCTTGATTTTGTAACTTTCTTCATATCCTACACGTTATTTAGATGGCTCATATCCTAAAGCCTTATTTATCTTTAAATCTTTCAACGCATCATCGATTTGATCGTTTCTAATTTTATTCATCACTTCATTGCGAAATTCTTGATATGAATTTTTAATAGCCGTTAATCTTTCGTCATTGTTAAAATCATTTTCAAACTCGCTTAAAAACTTCCACAACCTTAATGCCGTGGATGGTGTTAATTCTATTGGAACCTTGTCTACCATAATTACAGATTGATTATATTGTTGTTTTTTGGCGTATTTATTAAATGCGTAATTTTGTATAAATAAAATTTTAAATGATGGCAAGAATATCTATAAATCACGATGATTTCAGGCATTTTATAATACATGACCAAAAACCTGAAGACTTTGAAAAAACGCATATTGACAACATCAATAAGTTTCGTAACATATTGGACGAACACTTTGCAGACGAAGAAGGGCATTTTACCTTTGAATATCACATTAATCATCAACAATTTGATTTCCTTAATGGTGATAGACAGATGACTGAAGAAGACATTGATTCTATAGAAAGGCAATATCCGAATTGTTGGATTTTTATATGATTTAATAATTTTCATTATATATTGATTTTAGATTAAGGGTTATTGGTGCAGCACCAATAACCTACTGTTTAATATTAATCGCATATTCCTGTCCATTCTCCACAATCTGGACAATATTCGTCTCCAACACTTCCAACAAAATAAGCGTTGATGTGTTTGCATTTTAAGGGGTCGTTTGTTGGACAATCTTCCATGATTATTTATTTCGTGTTAATTTGTTAATTCTTCTTTTTACTTCTATCCTTAAAGGATCTATATTCATAAGGTTCACCTTATCATAGTCAAATGGTTTTAGAGCTTTGTCTATATCCATTAATATTAATAGTTCCTCTGTTTTACACATAACTACAGATTAATGTTAAAGTTGGTAGATAGTGTTGGACTGTATTGCAAGTGTCCTAAGTAGCTTAAAAACTCATCATCTTCCCCTAGTGCATTTATTCCCCATCCTCGACCTGTAGCAATTAGTTTTCCATCCCTATTGATGTGATTTGCAATTCCATTACCTTGTGATATTTTTTCACCGTCAGGTAATTCAGATTTAATAAGTTCCTCCATTTTCAATGAATAACTATCAATAACTTTTTGAGCGGCTATTTCAGCCTCTTTTATCGCTTGCTCCTCGAGAGCTTGTAATCTTGGTTTTAAATCAGTCATGGTAATTACTATTATTTTAAAATTCTATTTCTAACTGCTTAACTTTTTTCCCTTCTAACCAATCAATGTATGCTTGTGTAAACTCTTCATCATTCTTATTGATTTTTTCATTAGGGAAAAGCTTTTTAAATTTCCATCTCATAGTTATAATTGGACATAATCCTAACATGATACCTACAGGATTAATATTTGTTTGCGAGTGTTGTAATCATCTTAGCCGCCCTTCCGGTTGCCTTGATGTATTCATCTAACCCCTTTTGGTCTTTTTCCCCAACATCCTCCGGAGACAAACCTACTTCACCATGACCTCTTATTAATTCTGAAGCGGTTGACAAAGCATTTTTTAATCGTTTTTTATTTTCTGGTGTCATATTCTACAATTAGTTTGAACGGGGTCTAAACCATTTCACTTCATTTAAGTGTCCTGGTAATCCGTTATTAGTAATTCGTTTTATTGCTTCTTCTCCAAATAGGAATAATGAGCTACCTACGTTATTTGAACTTGGCCCACCATCGAAATTGATTTTTTTACCCATGATGAAATGATAAATTGATGTTTCCGCTATTGGACCAAACCAAGGTGCGGATCCTCTTTCCGGGACAATAAAAATCCCGTTACCGTGTTCAACCATTTTCTTAGCCCAAACTTCCTTTTGAGAAAAAGGGGGATTACAATACACAAAACCAAACCACTCTCTTTCAAGCCCGTTTTCACCACGGCCATCCCACCAATTAACATCACCAATAGTTGTGAACTCTCCGGCGCATGGATCCAAATCGATATGACCTAGTTGGTCAATTATCCATTGTGGCGTTCTTAGTGTGTCGTTCTTTCTCATATTTGTAATCCTACTATTATTTTGGTCTACATTCAGGATTATCCCTGTAGAAAAGTTCTGTTTCAATTTTACCAGCTTTGTACAGTAATGCATCAGCTTCGTTTTCGAGAGTACTCAATTTGCTCCTTAACACCTTTGTAGCTGTATTTTTTATCTCTGCCTCGTTCATCTTTACAACTGTTACTTTAAGCTTAATACCATGTCAGGATATTTTAATGCTTTGATTAGTATTGTTTCAACTAGGTTATTGAAATTTCGATTTTCCCGAAATCCTAGGATTTCGAGTTCCTCAATTAATTCAATATCTAACCTTAGTGTTTTAAGTTTTTTAGCCATGACTACAATATTTGCGACGACCTATAAGCCATCCGATTATCATTCCTATTATTAATCCTGCTTCGTATTCCATTAATTACAGTTTAAAAGTTCAGCATACGTTCATCAAATCTCCTGTCTATATCCTCGAAAGTTTCTATCAACTCTTGCTCAAATGCTTCTTGCCATTCTGGAGAAACATTTACTTCTTCTGGTGTAAATTCTGTTTTTTTCATCTTTTAATATTTTTGTGTAGCTATCGAGTAACTACTGTATTAAGTTGTTCGCCTTTAACCACATTTCAAATGTAAAATCAGGATGTTCTCCGAATTTTTCAGTCCACATATTTTTTGATGCTCTACCAAACTTATAAGCAGAATGATATAATTTTCTTTCTTCTGGTGTCATATTCTACAGTATATTATTCATCTTCCTTTTCATATCTCGCAACCGCATACATTGTCAGACCTGTAGCAACTGTAATTTTTGCTGCGGTTCTTATATCCCATTCAAAAGATAAATCAACCATGTTTTGAAAATCATCTTCTGAGAATCCAGTCAGCTTTTTAAATTTATCCATACTATTGTCTTTCATCCATTTTGCTATTTCATTTATAAAATGAGCATGAATAAAATTTGTCCTTATCGATATGTGTTGTTCTTTTGTCATAATATTTAGTTTTAAATTCTACAATTTATTTATACTGTTTATCCATGTAATTATAATATGTAAGCACCCCGATAAGCCAATAAATATTATGGTTATCACTATACATTGTATCTCCGTTATTATTTGCAACCTCATAATTATTGGAAGTGATAACAACATTGCAATTCTCGTTTGCGTATGAACCCATCTCCATCCGCTTAAATCCGTTTCTTTTTAAAAATGCTATAACTGCTCTCATATATTACAGTTACTTTATTTTAATTTGATTAGAAACGCATGGAGAAATACGAATTTGAGTATCATCAAAATTAATTTTAGTAATAACCAGTTCTCCGCGTTCTTCTGAAATTTTGAATAAAATATCGTCACTCAATTCAATTTTTAAGTAATCAGATTCTATTACTTTACCTTTTCTTTCAATTCGTATCTTCATAATTACACTAATTTTGAACTGCTCGAATTTCTCGAGTAGTTGGTTTATGATTTTCTAAAATGTCGTCGGCTATCGAAAACATCATTAACTGATTTGGGTCTTGTGGCTCATAAGGTGGCTTGTTAGGATTATTATCATCGTCTGGATCACCATCATTACCCCAATCCCATTTTTGCCATTTCGTGCAAATTGGATTATCATTTTCATCATAAACCCATTCTTTAGGATATTCTTTGTCATTTATATCAAATACCATTGTTGCGCACAAAATTTCACATTGTTTATCACCACATGGATGCGGATCGCAATGAAGGCATTGCATACAATATTCTTCTGTAAACCACATTCCTTCACATCCGTTACTTGGTTGATACTTTCTATTCATCCTACAGTTTAAGGTCTATACCCACGATGGGTGACAGATTTAAGATTATTATTTTTAATGTAATCGGCTGGGTCTGGTATTTCACACCAACAAATTAATTTCATGCTATTATCTCCAAAATGAATCCATTCATCATTTTCAAAATCAAAATATCCTAATTCAGAAAATTTATCTGTATCACTCCCTTCATCATAAACCATTACGGTTTTACTAAATAAGTATTCATCGTCTGAATGTTCTGGTCGTTTACTCATTGGGTAAAATTGTGTGTCCATAATTACTATTATTTTGGTCTACATTCAGGATTATCCCGGTAGAAAAGTTCTGTTTCAATTTTACCAGCTTTGTACAGTAATGCATCAGCTTCGTTTTCGAGAGTACTCAATTTGCTCCTTAACACCTTTGTAGCTGTATTTTTTATCTCTGCCTCGTTCATGTTTACAACACGATTTATGATAGTTTTTTGCCAACTTTTACAGCCCCTAATAATGCTCTCTTTTTAGCCCTGTTAAATGCCTTTCCGTGGCGTGGCTTAAATGTGCATTTAACCGTGTAATCTCCGTTTTTCTCAATCTGCACTGAGGCATGAGCATTTGTGTTTTCAACTTCCTTTGAAACATCAAAGGATTTATTAATTTCTAATTCTTTTACTTGATAATTTTTCATTATATTTTGATTTTAAGTTATCTACACGTTAATTGATTTATACCTTTCCTTCATCATCGCATCCGCAATCTCATAAGCTAATTTTGCTTGCTCTTCTGGTTTAGCTAACCAGGTAGGTTGAATACCTTGATTACAATTAACCGAATTAGCTAACAGGCCGTTTATTGCCTTCCCTGCGAAATAATCCCTTAAATACATTCCATTTTCCCATTCATAACCTCCATCGTTGGTATTTACAGAATTAGAAAACGCAGGAACGTATAGATGATTAACCACTTTATTAAAAAGCTCTTCTTTCTTCATGTTGGACACATCAGAATCATCAACCAATTGTCGGTGTAGCTCTACTAATTTTTGTCTTGTAACTTTCTTTATATCCATGATTACAACAGGATTAATGTTCAGAAGGTAAATCTTGAGGCATCATAGGAGGATTGCTAAATATCTCATCAATTTCGACCCGTATTCTATCTAACTCGGCTGCTATTAAAGCGCCTGCTATAATCAATCTATCTTCGTAATCTTTAGATTTCATTTTTTTCCATATATCAGGATTCCAATTTGTAGGATAACCAGCGTTTGAAGCGTCACTGTACAATAACCTCATAGCAGCAACCCTTAATTGTTGTTGATGATTATATTTAATATCATCTTGCACAGTCCTACCATGCTTTTCAATTTGTTCTTGTCGCTCTTGGGCGATTAATTCGATTCCTGTTTTCATTTTATGTTGATTTTAAGTTAATTACACATTTTGTGATTTTGTTAGTTTACTTTTTATATCATCTATGGTTTCACCAAAGAACTCCCAAAGTGATTGGTTGTTTTTTTGAGAATAACCTTTATGCCATCCGTTTTCATATTCAAATTCTTTAAAAGAAAAACCATACTCAACTCTCCATCCACCACCACAGGTGAAAACCCTAACCCAAATTATTTTAGGTTTTGTTCTTTCTACCCATCCTTTTTGATGATAATTCTTATTCAACATACTGCCCTGTAAATCATATATTGAATTAATCAACCAAGGCAGATGTTTGTATTCATCATAATATATTTTTGGCACGTTATCATTTACGTCAAGAACTCGATATCTTTCGGGAAAAATGTTTTCTTTAATTCGCCAGTCTTGAACAGGTCCAGGCACATTTCTGTAAATAGCTCTTGAAAATATTGCATCAAACCACCAACTATATTGAGAGGGCTTAATAGGTATAGGACATTTATAATGCATGTCGTTAGCAGAATAATCAAAAAGACTTTTGTTAACTCCATCTTTTCCCCACCTACTTGTATATCTTGAAAAAGGCATACCAGTTTTAAGCATCCAATCCAAAACGAACATCTTTTCTTCTTGTGAATAATGATTACCAAGTAATTTTGAAAAATATACTCTCATACCTACACTATTTATGTACGATTAAATGTTTATCCTTTCGCTCTTGTTTTAGTACAAAATTGTCATTGTCATCAAAATCAAAACAATCATTACAATAATGTTTATTATCTTGTCTTTCCCAACCGCTTTCCATAGCGTTTTCTTCTGCATAAGAATCATCATTCCAACATGAATATTCCTGGTCTGCTCCAATGTTTTTTTGGCAATGGTCACAGATTACTGTGTACATTTCTACTTTTTCTAAACTCATAATATTTGTTTTACGTAGTGTTAACTACTGTTAAATGGTTCCTCTGTTTTTATAATATTCCTTTTGAGAACAATAGACACAATGTCTTTCGTCTGTTTCTGAATCAGCGAAAATTGGTTTCCACTCACTCCATTGATGAACATTCATTTCGCAGTCCTCTAATCGCTGCTCTCTAAAAGGGTCGTTTTCGTTTTCTTCACAATGAATCTCGAAACAGATAGCATCGTGTAAATCTTTTTCAGTGATATCAAATATTGATTTCATGATTACAACAGTTTGTTTAAATATCTTAGCGGTACTTCTTTGCTCCAAAATCCGTCTTTATTAATGTTTTGCATTAATGCTCTCGGTTCTTCGTAACGCTCATTCGTCTTACCATTCTCAAAAATTGGATAATAAACTAAAACCCATTTGTCCGGCAACCCATCCATTGAGTAAATAGATTTATTTCTTTCATGGTTTAACCAAATAGGATTTGATATTGCTTTTTTTAGATCAGACATTCTTACTGTTTGATTATTCGAAATAAAAATTGATGCTAAATAGCAATAATCCTATACTAAAACATTTACCTTCGAAACCATCTTCGGATTCGTAATCCATAAAGGAAAACCCTAAAAGAAGATCATTTATATTTGCTTCGATTCTTACATCCATTTTTATAAGTATTAAGCAGCGTTATTCTTTGCTGCACGATTAGTATTTAGTTTTATATTGATTCCTTCATGCTTTAAGCATTTGTATACAGAATTAGGCGCCATTTGACACATTTTCGATATTTCTTTAATCCCCATATCAGTTTGTGTATAGAGCTTTGCTACCTGGGGTGCTTTTGCTTTAAGTTGTTTGCTTAAGCCTTTCGGTCTTCCCCCAAAACGACCTTGTTTTCGTGCTGACTCTAACCCACGTTTTACCTTTTCGTTGCTAGATTTTCTGAAGAACTGAGCCATTAAACCAAACACACTAAAAATCAATTCACCTTCAGGTGTTCGTGTACTGTTAGTATCAATCATTGGATTTGTTAAATCTTTGAACTGTACTTGCGTTCTATGAAAAAACTCTATTACCTCAAGCAAGTGTTTAAAATCTCTTCCTATTCTCGATATATCGTGAAATACAACCGTATCACCAGGGCGTAACATTTTGAGTAGTAAATTCAACTGCTTACGGTCTGTTTTAGCTCCGGAATCTATATCCGCATAAATATTTTCTTGCTCAACACCATATGTCGTAAGCAAATCAAATTGCGATTGCAGGTTTTGGTTTTCTGTGCTTACCCTTGCATAGCCGAATAACTTTTTCATATATTGATTTCTTTGTATTGTGTATTGGTTATTTATACTTTTTTTTATTTAAAGGTGTTTCGGAAGGTTTCGGCTTGTTTCTTTCGTCCAATTCTTTCTCAATTAATTTGTACACGAACTCGTCATAATTCTTAGAATCAACGTCATTATTTATCAAATACTCCTTCAATTCATCGGTAGTGTATTCCTTAATTTTTGTTGGAAGATCAATAGTTATTACCTTTTTGATTCGAGAACCCAACCCGCCATTTTTTTCATGGTTATACTCGACTTTCTCTTCTCCGACACCCTTAAACATTTCTTTGGCGACTTCCGGAGAAATAGCGTCCTTTGTCAATGAAAAATCATCATCCATTGATTGTGATTGCATTTGTCCGTATTCACATCTTAAATCGAAATATTGAGATAACCATTCCATTATTTTTTCTTGGCTTAGATTCTCGTAAAACTGACCATACACGCCTTCTTTTATATTTCGAAAGAACAAGGTTAAATCCGTCACCTTAAGGCTGTAACTCTCATATATCCTTGTAGCTGTAAATTCCATTTGAGCATCCGTCATTTTGGTTTTAACATTACTATTATCATTAAGTTCAATCAACCACATAGAGATATATCCGATTACCCACTCCTTACCGTATTCGCCCTTAAAGTCCCCTAACGTCTTAGATGGAAGACTTAAAACATCTTTGATCGTTTTGATCTTATGAGAATGCTTAGCACAGTTGCTAGGACTATACAAGACCAAGTCTCTTTGCTGTCTTTGCTCTAAAGTCATCAGATGCGCCTTGGACGCTGTTGCTACTTTGTTTTCCATTATATTTTCCTTCTAAGATTTTTATAAAATTGTTAGGGTTCATAATCCAATCAAAATCGGCTGTCCAGCCCCTATCATTGTTTCCGTTTAAAAATTCGTTTTTAGCAACCAATTGGAAAACATCACCTATTTTCGATAACCCGTATTCCTGTATCCTGGCATTGATTGCCGATTTACGTTGATTCGTTATTTTCTGTACTTCAGGTAGATTTTTACAAACTGAGTTGAAAATGTCAATGATTTTCTGAAATTCTATTTTTTTACTTTTAATTTCAATTTCATCTTTAACTTCAATTTCATTTATATTTTCATTTTCATTTTCATTTTCCATATGTGAATCATATGTTTCTGATATGTTTTTCACATCTTCTTTCTTTTTTCCTTTACGATTATTACGTCTCGATTCGCTGTAACGCTTACGTTTACTGATACTATCGGCTACCCAAGTAATTTGAAAACCACCCTCGACCTCCGTTAAAACAAACATGAGTTCTTCGATCTCGTCCTCATTTAGCTTTTTTGTGAAAAACTTAAGTTGTCTTTTTGAAATACATATGTTTCTCATATGTTCACACATAATTCGATCATATGATACTTGAGTTTTCTCACTTAATGTTTGAGTGTCTCTCAAATAATCACCCGGATAAAACAAAAAAGCTGGATCATTGGCCATAGGTAGTGTTGATTATTGGTTTATATATTTCAATTAACATCCTTTCTAAATTGTGATAATCATTCGTTTCGAACCAATAGAATTTCAATAAGCAATCCTTTAAAATCGGTCGGGCTATGCGCAATACCTCATGTCCTCTTTTGCGATTCATTAAATTCTTAGCCTTACCTATGTAAATAATTTCACTTCTTAAAAAATCATTAGATTCAATATTCATATTGCACGATTCAATTGCGTAAACACCGGATGTTTTAGGACATAAATCAAAGTTTGAAGTATATGTTTGCTGTGACTTCCAAACGCTTCGAATAAAATCTCTCTTAAATTCATTTTTGTATTGATCGATTCCTTTAAATTCAATTAAAGTATTGCAATCCTTTTCCCAGTCGCCAATATAAATTGGAATATTTGGAAGATTCTTTTTGTTACTCATGATCTGGTAGCATGTTTTTATTTATATATTCTTTTTCTTTTTCAGTTAATCTTTGAAAGCCTTTTGGTCTTGGTTTATGGTTTATAAATGAAAATTCAATCTCTTCTCCTGTGCTTCTAAATATGAAATATCTATTGCGATCAAAAACTGCATTTACTATTATGACTTCTTCATTCATTTAGTGATTAAAAACCATTCCTTAAATCCGCCTTCAAGCTTTTCCTCTCCTATATTGTCAACTTTATAGTTGTCCTTCAAATCCTTAATTCTCCTTCTTAAATCGCCTATTCTGTATTTAATTAAAGCTGTCATAGTTGATAATCTTTCACCTCTTTTAAATGCCTCCATGATCGTTTTACACTGGCCACGGAACTTTGGTTCGTTCTTTTCAAAATCTGCCTGAGAAACCGGATTGTTTTCTCTGTGAATTATTGGATTATTGAAGTCGATAGCGGTTTGATTTTTCATACCTCTTGTTTTTTAAATTCTTGTTTTAACATATTCTATTAAATCACTTAGTGATAGTTTCTTTATAAAAGAGGTTCGATGTATAGTTGAATGACCGTTAATTGTAACCTCTGTCGAACGTCCTTCTATTTTTATTAAGATTATCATATAAACACATGGGTATCATCGTATTTATTAATCTGATCTTTAAACCAATTTTCGCTAAATTCAACACCCCTATTCTTTAAATACTCCCGGTGTTTATTGAGTAGAAAACACATCCATTCCTTTTTGTCACCATAATAATTATGTTCCTCCCTGGTTACAGCCATTAAATTTTCTATTCGGTCTTCGCCACCCTTACCCCTTGATATAATATGATGGATGTCTACCGCTTTTTTAGGGCTTAGTTCGCTTTCTATATATTGATTTGGATCTCCTAAATCATGTCCTAAAGCTTTTAAGTATATTTTGGTGTGTTTGGGAGGTTTATTCATCAAGCTGATTTTAACGGTTTAAACTTTTTTAAATTCACAATACTTCCCCCTAAATCCTCCAAAACTTCATTCATGTATTCCCTTGCTAGAAGTATCATTTGTTCAAGTTGATCGATTCTTTTTTGACAGTATGCGTGGCTAAATACTTTTACCCTTATTTCTTTAGGTATCTCAACAAATACATCATTAAACCACTCAAGATTTATGTTTTCACTTTCTGCGCAATATTCCTTTAAACCATCCAGTGTGTAGATATGATTGCAAACAGTTTCAACTACCAAATCAATATTTTGGCTCCTAACATTACCATCATTATCGAAAATGTTGTTTTTCCAATCCATTCGACTAAGTAGGTCATCGATTAGCCTTTTAGGTGTATCTACAAGGCAATAAATTAATTCTGACTTTTTGTACTCCCAAAGAGACATATACCCGTCTAATTGCCACTGGTATAAAGAAGATGGTATCACGGAATCTTTTAGCGGGAAAGTTTCGAACTCCCAACTAGATTTTATATCACGAATGGTATTATTCTGTGCGTTATCACATTCCCCATTAAAAAACTCGTTAGTACGTCTCTTTTTGTTCTTGATGAAAAGCGATTTAGTAACTTCAGAAAATAGGGTAATAGACTTTTCTTCAACCTGAAGACCTTTATCGGTCATCAAGGTGCTTAAATTGTGGCTTCTTTTTGTAATGGATTGCCATACTAGTTTTTCTAAGAAAGATTTTGCCCGGTCATCAAGTTTCAAACGTCCTTTCTTTTTTCTGTGCAAATCCCCTAAAGTTTCAATTTGATTTAAGGTTAGATTCTTTCCGGTAGATTCGTATTTTAAAATGAGTTCAAACAATTCATTTCTTTGATTTTCGGTTAACTCTTTTTCCGGATTCTTATGCTTATTTATTAGATAAGCATATCGTTTCATCTGTGCGAAAGTGAGGTTCTTATTATTGGATTTATGCTTAGATAACAAACTAGAATAAGTGATCTCCTGTTCTTCCGTTAAAAGCTTGGGAACGCCTCCCATTATGTTCCCTACGCTGTGAGGGTGAAATAAATAATTATTAAAGTCCATGATTATGATTTTTCTTTAATGATTAATTCATTCTCTCTATCCTCAAGCTCTTTTACGAACTTTTCTTTAAGCTCATCACTTAGAGAGTCTTTAAGGGTTTTTAGCTCTTTTGTGTTTTTTGACTTGTCAATAAATGACAACACCCGTTTAGTTTCTTCTTCTTCGCTTTCCGCTTCTACATCAATGGTGTTATCTATATACTTGTAATCTCCTTCATGCTCCTGTACGGCTTGATCTGCTATTTGTGCCGTTTGCATTTCGATACTCATAATTCCCCATTTAGAAATGGCGTTTTTAAGCACCGTCTTTTTAGCCATCGCATGAAACTGATCTTTATCATTCCATGGTGACATTGAGCCCTTACCATAAGCCTGAGAGTATTTTTTAGCATGGTTAATAACTTCTTCTTTGCTCCAATAAGTCATTTTCTCCATGCCGTTGTTTAATCTGAAATATGAGGCATACCCAACTACATCATCTTTACCCTCTATATCAAAGTCGGCTATAAGCTCCTCGGTTAATCGGTTGAATGATTTAAATTGATTTTCATAAACTTCGGTTACGTTAATTCTTTGATATTGGCCGGTTCTTAAAGCGAGCTGTACGAACCCTTTCCACCCCATTTGAAACTGGGCTTTACCTTTATAGGGTACAATCCAGGCAAAACCTAAATTTGGGTTAATAGGTAGGTCCAAACTGGCAGCCGTAGCAGCAGCGTTTAAAACTGTTGCGGGCTCTGCTGTACAAAGCAATTTGTTTCCGTTTATAACTTGAAGTACAGAAGATATAAAGCCCTGAGCCTTCTTTCCTAGTATTGCTTCAAACCTTTGTTGAATTGATTTTTGACCGAATAAGTCTTTTGTAGTTAATTTATTTTCCATAATTTTACTCTGATTTAATTAAACTTCGGTTTATTGGCCACTATTTACGGTAGTGGCTTTTTTTTATTCTCGTTTATTACTCTATAATTGTTTAATAATTAAAATCGGGTTTGAGGTTATCGCCCCCGATTTTGCCTGCTTAACGGGCTTTCATTGCTGCTAATCTTGATTGCAGATTTTTTATTCTCTTGTAACTTTCTGAAAAATCCATAAAATCGAAATGTTACCGTAGTTTGCCGTGCAATCTCAATCACTACTTACCCTTTTCTCAATCGGTTATTGTTACTCGTCACCAAATGGCGTATAGCCTTCGGATGATGAATTATATTGCTCCGGATTTCTTAATTGTTGTCCAAATTGATTTTCATAAGTTTGAGTGTCCGTATCAAATATTTCGTAGGTTCCTGTTGGTTCGTAATAAGATTCTTTTTTCATGACTTTGTATTTATTAAGTTTTTATTTTCTTTTAAAACCATAGGGCTATTAGCTTATCCTTTTGGAAGATTTTGCCCTATGGCTTTGGTTCCATGAAACTTTAGTAGATCTCTCAACTTCTATTAAGTTTTTATTCATGGTTCGCTATTAATGCTCTTTTCAGAGGTTATTTAATCGCTTTGCTTCATCGTAAACACTCGACAAAACGTATTTTCCTTTCTTACTACTCGGACGTATTAAACAGTCCTTTTCTGCTATCAGTTTATAAAATGCCTTTTCGCTCATATCTAATATGTATCTGGCATCTTTAGCACTACATATTTTCTTTCTTACATCTTCTCGCTGAACACTTAAAAGAGTTCTTAAAACATTAATGTCGATAAGCTTTATCTTTCCATTTTTTAATAATTGCTCTATGTTAGCTGTGCTATTCATTAAACCGTTTGATTTTGTAGTTTAATAGTGTTTTGTAACAATTCGACTATTCTACCTTGGTGCTTTTCCGGTATTTGCCAAAATCTTGCAAACCAATGATTATGCAATGTGTTAGGGGATTTGTTAAGCTCATCTGCGCAAGCCTCAATAAAACGAGTCTTTGAACCATCGTTTTTAAGCTCTCCCCATAAAGCTTTAATATTGTCTACTGTATTTTCCATTTTAATGAGTTTATAAGTGCTTGGTTAATTTGCTTACTGTAGTTTGGGTCTTCATTATATTTTGTACTATCTACATCGATTATAGTAGATCCTACTTTACATTTTTGGTTTATTTGGATTCCTAAATGATTATGCATTTTTTATAGTATTAATGTCAATTGCCAATCCTTTATCTATTAATCCGAATAAGTCGAAATGATTTTCTAATAGTTTCTGTGTCAAATCATAAGGACATGCTAAAGCATTTGCCTCTTGTAATTTGTTTTGAAAATCCCAAATATGGTCAACCCATTCATCTTGCCAACTTTCAAAATTTTTGGTGTTCCCTAGATATTTAGTTAAGCCTGATAATGGCCTAAGTATTGGTTTTATAGCTCCTTCGTTGACATATGTTGAAACACATTTAATCCCATGAATATCATCCCCGTAAGACATGATATACTCCTTGCTATTTTTATAATATCCGCCACTAAAAACAATTGGGATATTTGGAAAAGCGCGATTTTGCAACATCAATTTATATGGCGAATAAGGCGTTAAGTGTTTTAATTCTAATTTCATAATTACGCTACTTTTAAATCGTTTTTCATTTCGTTTGCCAATTCATCAAGTTTGTATGTTTTGGCCGTAAGAATTAATTGATTCATTTTGTCCGTTTCCCACCACTGGGTATTGTCAAACTCAAACCTTATTAATCTTGATATTGTTTCTTTACAGGATTCCATGTCTTATGCGTTATACTGTTCTTTGTATTCTGTCATTGCGAAATAGATACCGTCTACTTCTTCTTCGGTCATATTATCTCTTGCCTCATCATCCATTATAAATTCATCACCATTGAAATCTAAGGTTGCTACTAAAGAATTTTCAATCCAGTACTTGCCAATATTTTCCTCACAGATATATTCTATTGTAGTTTCCATTTTAATATTTATATTTACTGTGTTGTATGGTACAAATATATAGATTTTTCTATATATAAACAAAGATTATTCTATTTTTTTAAAATAAATTCTATATTTGGTTTATGGAAAGTGAAAATTCTAGATTAAAATTAGTTCGTAAAACGCTTAAATTAAGTCAATTAGAATTATCTAAAGCCCTTAATATGAAACAGGGAAGCCTCTCAGACATCGAACGAGGTAAGGATGGTTTAGGTGTTTCTTCTAATATCAAGCTTGGTCTTCAGTCAAAATATAGAGTTAATATAGATTTTATAGAAAATGGGGTTTTACCAATTATTTTGGAAGAGGAAAAATTCGACATAAACCAAAAAGCCCCGGACTATAGAAAGCTAGACCAGGACGAAATACATTTTGTTACTAAAGCTTTAGAAAATAATTTTGATGAATTAATGGGGGATAAGCGTTTTAAAAAGGAGTTTTTGTTTAGAGCCAGTGATTGGGTTTCTACTTTATTAAAAAAGAACTAACTCGATATAATTTGAATTTATTCTATATCTTCTGAACGAATAACTTTACTATAATCAGGTTCTAAATAAAATATCTTTGTTAAAGTCTGTTCAGCGTTATTTAGTAATGGGTTTATTATTTTATATTTCACTTTTCGCTTAATTGCAACAACACTGTCTGGTTTAACTAAAAGTCTATCTTGTAAGCTCAATAAACTATCGATTTTTTTACTCAACCTCTTATAATTCTTTTCTTCTATTTGTTCAATGCTGGAGCTGTCTAAGGCAATGGAATACTCATAAAGTTTAATAGACCTCTTATAAGAGTCTAATAATTCCTTGTTTTTTGTACCGATCATTTTAATCTTCCTTATACTTATTTCAATACGATTTTCTTTTATGTCATTTTCGGCATCAAGGGCAAATTTTTCAACTTCGAGGTCGATTTGTCTTTTAACATTTGTCCCTAGCTGTTTTGATGTATAAGGATTCAATTTTTCTATATTTAAAAAATCGACATTCAAATTTATTTGTGTACCTTCAAAGTTCTGAACGTATTTTCTAATAGGTTCTTCTGCTTTATTTGAACACGACATTAATAAAGAAATTGCCATAATTGATAACACGTTTTTCATAATGCTTTATTTTTAAGAATTTATTATTAAAGAATGCAATGATATCATGGAGTTGAATTGAGCAGCTTCATTTTTTATTGAATCTATATTCTCCTCAGTCTTTTCCTCAACGTGCTTATCTCGCAATTGCTCATACTTAGACTGATACTCTTTAGGTAAGTACTTATATGTTTTATTTTTTTTACCCTTACTCATTTTCAACTTCTGAGGTCAATTCTACGACATACTTTTCATACTCATCTACCTTTTCAGGATTCACAAGGTCTTTGTCTTCTAGGTCTTCATAATAACCCTTAAAAAGAATTCCGATGACTTTTTTAAATCCTCTGAGATCATCTAAAAGACCTTTATATTTCTTTTCCTTATATCTTACTAAGATATAGACAGAGATTACAGTTAATCCCGCAGTGAGAATATTATATGCGAAATACTCATATAAAAAGAAGTCCTTTCTATTAAAACACCAGCGAATGAAGAATATTGAAATTGTTAAATACGTGACATGGTATAATGATTCACCATACATTGACTTAGGTTTTCTTATGAACACCAAAATAAGATTAAACAAAGAATACATCCCAAGTCCAAATGCCCAACCAAACTCACCCATAAATTGTTGAAAATCCCTAAATCCATAAAACTTGTTATTTTCAATTTCTTTGTTTACATCGGACATCAATGCATCTCGAAAAGCTGCTTTTTCTGCATAATCCGCATATTCTTGTGTACCTTTAGCAACTTCCTTTACCTTATCTAGCGCAACAAGAGCTTCTGCTTTGGCTTCTTGGAACAATTGTCCTTTTTCAGTTTTTGTCCAATCATCCCCAATAATAGTTTCATGAGCAAAATTGGCGGTAACGCCAGCTACCGCCAATAATAAATACACAATATTATTTTTAAAAAAAGTTAGTCCCGTTTTAACCTTCCCCGTTATCTGGTGGTGGTGGTGGTGGTGGGTTGGTGTTTGTGCTGTCTGCTGGGTCTGTTTGGACTTCATTTGCTTCAATATCTTGCTTTGTACAAGATGTGGTAGTCGCAACTGTAAACACAATTGCCAAGGCAAAAACTAATTTTTTCATAATGTTAAGATTTTAAGATTAAACGTTATTAAATAACATCTAAGGTAAAACCCTTACAAATTAGTTTTATGGACTAAACATCTTTTAATCAACAGCTTTATAAACAATTAAAGCTGTTTGCTATTAATAATACAAGTAGAGAGACCTATAAAGAGTAGTAAATCTAACGAATATTTCTATATTAAAAAAATCTGATATATTTGATCCGAAGCAATATTCGTGACTTTTCGATGAATTACGGGTTTACCACCTACTTGTTACGGGTTTCCCGTAATACAACTACTCAATAACTACTTAGTTTTTAGACGGTTATGCTTTCTGTTAACATTTGTTAATGAGGTAATCGTTAATATGTGTAGTTAGTCGAATTCTCAAGGTTTTTTATTGGTTTGGGATTGACTTGATATATGTCAATTTAATGGTAACAATTAAATGTTTTTACATCTTTAAATTAGTGATTTTGACAGATAATTTTGTCAGATAAATAATATGTTGTAATTTTATTTACTCTCCTCTCATTCAATTGATTAATTAGTATATCAAAGTTTTATATTAATTAAAATCTTAAGACATGGCAACTAAAGACAAATCCAGTAACAAAATTGAATGGACCAGAACGCTAACACCAATTATTATTGCTTTAATTAGTGCGATTGTTTCCATAGTAACGGTTTATGTAAGTAATGAAATTAGTCCTAAGTCTAAAGTAAGTGAGGTTGATAATAAAGTTGCCGAACAGGTAAATAAAAAAATTGATACAATTGGTAAGACAATCGTAATAGAACAAATACCTATTGGAACAATTACCACCTCCATGATGAGATATAACACCTTTCTCGAAATAAATGGATTAATTGTAACCGAAAACATGTCTAAGGTGAAATGGGTACCTTGTGACGGAAGGGAAGTAAAATCTTCAAAATATGGCAAAGTCAATGACAGCGTACCGGACTTAAGAGGTCTCTTTTTAAGAAACGTAAATGATTACGATGTAGGATACAATGGAACTCCATCAGTTAACCCTATCCATATGAATCCTGAGAACACTAAAGTCGGTATATATCAAGATGACGATTATGAGTCTCATATACACGGTCTTGTATGGTGGGCGAGTGGTGGAATGAACAAACCAAACACCTACCCGGGCATAAACAACTCTTATAACCCGGGTTATAATCAATCATCAGACAAGGGAGTAACACCAAGTGGTGGAAAAGAAACACGTCCAAAAAATATGACTGTTTATTATTATATTAAAATTAATTAAAGCCTACCAACATTTGACAAAATAAAAACATAATTAGTAGTGTTTTTTCAAATTATGAACTAATCTTAAACTCGGAGGATTAAGATAATCTACAATTGCATCAGTAGGAATATTAAACGCATTTGCTAAATCCACATCAGAATAACCTAATTCTTCTTTATGTAACTTATATGCTTCTTTAAAAAGATTAGGTTCATCAATGTAAACTTCAACCAAATCATCACTTCTTCCTCCTCTACTTAATTCTATATTAAAATATGTGTATCTATCTGGACTAATATAGCCTAAATCTTTTGCACGTCTAACAATTGAAGACATAGAGGTAAGCCAATATCTTTTGAGTTCAACTAAATCTCCTAATTTAAGATTACTAATCATTTTGCTTACATGTTCTTCTGGCATTAAAAATTCAGAAGTAAAAATCTCAACCTCTGCTTCTCTAATTTTTTCAGTTCTATATTCTGGAATAGGAAAGTAACAATGCATCAAAATATGACCATATTCATGCGCTAATGTTCTTCGTTTTCTATCGTTATTAAAATTCTTATTTAGTATAATTATGGGAGTTCCCCCATCTGTTATAAACGATACTCCATCAAATTTCGGATGTACATCAATTTCAATTACTACAATGCCTTTATTTTCTAATAAAGTAAATATATCGGCAATGGCTACTCCATTGTTTAGGCCTAAAACTTTTCTTGCATATTTTGCAATACTTTTTGGTGTATGTCCTTCCTGAATATCCATTGGGATATGTTTAAATTCAGGCCAATCAATTGAATCTGACATTTGGTCGACTATGTATCCTATTAGTCTATTTCCAAATTCAATAGAGGTTTTGTCTTTTTTACTTAATGTTGCTCGTTTTCTGTAATGAGCATTTTCTGGAATATTAGAAATATTTTGATAAAGCCAGCTTATAGGAAATCCTAAAAAATCTATGATACTTAATACTAAATCATCAGACAAAGAATTAAATCCTTTTTCGTATTTAGATAGGTTAGGTTGAGAAAGTCCAGATATGTTATCTGCTAATTGAGATTGAGAGTAACCCCTGTACTCTCGAGCAAAAGTAACTTGTCTATAATTGATTTTCATTGGGCGGAATGATAAAAATGTTTTGTCTTATATTATTGATTTGAAGTTTTCTTTATTTCTTTTAAGTTTTCTTTCAATTTAGGCATAACCTTTTCGATAGAAACTTTTGATAAGCGTTTTACATCTTCGTTATTTTGAACAATATCTTCTGTTAAAGTCCACTGAACTTGGTCTTCGTCAATATAAACTAGCTTAGGATCAAATATATTACCTAATTTATCTTTTTTATAACCAAATATTAATATTGGATTAATAGATTTTCTGTCGTTATCAAATAAAGAAGTTTGCATTTGATTTGATATTGCTGTAGCATGGGATGTTTTAATATTCATTGGCATATTTTTACCGTTCAGTTTTTTAAAAAGTACAGTATAACCCTGTAAGTTTAACATGAATCGTTTGTACTTTCCAAACTTCCAATTTACGGGAAAATTTGACTGAATAGATTGAATCATTTTAGAATTTAGTAAAGAAGCTTCAAACGCTCTAGCACGGGATTGTGGTGGAGTTTGTATAATTTCGTTTTCATACATTCTAACGGCTTCAGTAAACGCCTTAAACATTATTGGAAGTTGTTCGTTTAAGTCAATTTGACATTCTTTTGAAGTAGCTAATCTTCTTTTTGCTTTTCTGTCGTGTTCTAAAATATTTACTAGCATCTGATACTGATATTAAATTATAAAGACAAATATATAATTTTTTAATTAAATTGTATATAATTTTTAATAAATATTGTATTTATTAAAAATTACTCCCTTCATTTATCCAACAAGTATCTATTATTTTGAATATTAAAACATCCCATGCTACAGCAATATCAAACCAAATGCAGATAATTTAAACTCCTTATAAAACTCACTTTTCTTAAACTTAAAAGTCTTTCTAAGTATCTTTTTATGGCACTTATCTATAATATTATTAGGAAGCCTCCCCTGGTAGTTAAACGTCATAGATTTGCCCTTTAAAATGTGCGCTTGTATCTGAGAAACTGGAATATCGCTCATTAATAATTCACCTGCTTTACTTCTGAATAAAAATCTGGTGCTTTTAGAAGTGATGGTGTCGATCAACTCTAATTTTGTTGATATATTCCCAAGAGAACGGTTATAAGCTCGTAGAAAGTAATCATACTTTTTTCTCTCAGTTACAGGATCCGGAATAAACGAAAATATTCTATCTTCTTTTTTGGTCCCGATAATATTAATGATATCCATAGCAAAAGGAAACACATAATTATCCACTAAAAGACCGCCATTGGGTTTATTTCTCAATTTATAACGCTTAAAAGAAACCCTGTCACGCTTCATATCTTCCCATTTCAATAAAGCGATATCAATTAAATCATGGCCTCCAATATAGAATTGAAATAACCATAATTTAAGATTTCTGGTTTGGGTTAACCTTTGCTGTTTATTAATCTTTTCCGGTATAAAATTTAAAAGCTTAATGAAATCATTCTTTTCAAGTCTTACAATTTCCTTTTTTCGTCCAGTATCTTTTATAGTTCCTTTAAATGGATCATCTTTCTTTATACCAAGGGATGAACGTCTTTGTGCTTCACGGAATACCGCACCCATGGTACGCAAATAACTATTCACACCTCCCCTTTTTACTTTTCCTGAAAGTTTGGTATTGATGAAGTCATTCACCCATTCATAGGTTATGCCATTAAGTGTAATTTCCGGATCATACCTATAAACGATATCCCTAACAGATTCGTAATGAGATATGCTTTCATTTATAGCTCTCTTTTCTTCAATTCGAGTATTACAGAATTCAAAGAAGGTAATTCCGGATTGATTATCTAATTCCTTTAATTTTTGACTAAGAACGAATCGTTCGGTGTCGGTGTCTTGAATACCTTTTTTTATAATAAGCAATGATTCATCCAAATTCAATTTATTGTCATTGCAATACTCAATTTCTTCAGTTAGTTGTAATCCTCTTTTATTTAGTTTGAAAAACAATTTTCTATAATCAGGATGAAATTTATTTACATTTCCATTTTCCCACCATTCTTTTTTAGAATAAAGCTTCAAACTGACGTATTTAGACACCTTATTTGTTACCCTAATCTTGATCGGAAAACCCTTAGAGGATTCATAGCGAGTGTCTAAAATTATAATAGCTGAAGTCGACATAAAATTTGCAACGATTTTGCAATGAATATAGGCAAAAAACACCAAATAATACCTAAAAATACCGTTTGAATCAAAAATAATATGGAAAAAAGGAAAGTATTAAAACTAAAAAAACCCTAGCAGTACCAGGGTTTTAAGGGTGTGACCACGACAGGATTCAAACCTGTAACCTCTTGAGCCGTAATCAAGTGCGCTATTCAGTTGCGCCACGTGGCCTTTTTTGTGGGTGCAAATATAGTATTTTTATTAAAATTCCACTAAATATTTATTTCAAATTTGTAAATCATTACTTTTGAATATGGCTAAGGAATTAATACTGGAAAAATTCAATCATGTCTTAGATGATAATCTGCTTAAGGAAATTCTTGAAACGGGTACATATAGACAGTTTTATAAAGACGATATTATTATAGATATCGATCAACCCTTAAAATACATTCCACTTTTATTAAGTGGGCATATCAAAATTCTCAGAGAAGATTCGGAAGGTAACGAATTACTCATTTACTTTTTAGAAGCCGGTGAAACTTGTACAATGTCTTTAACGTGTTGTATGGGTACAACAAAAAGCAAAATTAGAGCCGTCGCAGAAAAAGATTCCAGTTTAATAATGATTCCCGTTGAAAAGATGCAACAGTGGTTTCATAATAATGAAAGCTGGAGGGATTTCATTTTAGAAAGTTATCAATCACGGTTTAATGAAATGCTGGAAACGATTGACAATCTGGCTTTTATGAAAATGGACGAACGCCTTTATAAGTACCTGATCAATAAAGCCAAACTAAATGAATCCAACACGATTATCGTTAAACATTTGGATATTGCAGAAGATTTGCACACTTCGCGAGTGGTCATTTCCCGGCTTCTAAAACAATTCGAAAAGGATCATAAAATAAAGTTAAGTAGAAACAAAATCGAGATTTTGTAATACCTAAGTAACATTTATTACAAACAGTGCCAAGAAATGCTCCTATTTTTGCACTAAATATCATTCATATGGAATATATATTAAACCCATGGCCCTGGTACATATCGGGACCATTAATTGCCTTCGTCATGGCGTTACTGTTGTATTTTGGAAAAACTTTCGGAATGTCTTCTAACTTAAGAACACTGTGCAGTATTGGAGGCGCAGGAAAATTTGCCAATTTCTTTAAATTCAAATGGAGGGATCAGGTCTGGAATTTAGTGGTAGTCGTTGGAGCTATAACTGGTGGATTTATTGCGACACAATACCTGTCCAATGATAGTATCACCGACTTGAATCCAACAACGATTACTGAGCTTCAACAGATGGGGTTTAAAGCTGTTGGCTCCACCTTAGTACCTAATGAAATGTATAATTTAGAAGCTATATCTTCAGTTAAAGGGCTATTAATTCTCATTGTTGGCGGGTTGCTTGTAGGCTTTGGTACGCGTTACGCCGGTGGCTGTACATCGGGTCATGCCATAACGGGTTTAAGCAGTTTGCAAAAACCTTCATTAATTGCTGTTATAGGGTTCTTTATCGGAGGGCTGATCATGGCTAATATTCTTTTACCTCTAATCTTTTAAACATGAAATTCTTAAAATTTTTACTCGTTGGTATATTCTTCGGCATTGTTTTGGTTAAATCTGAAGCGGTTTCATGGTATCGCATCTATGAAATGTTCAGATTTCAATCTTTTCATATGTATGGCATTATAGGAACCGCCATTGCCAGTGGTATTCTTTTTTTGCAAATCTCGAAAAGAGGATATATAAAAAGCATAAAAGGCGCAGACATATTTGTTCCTAAAAAAGAGAAAGGACTTATTAGATATATTGTTGGAGGTACTATTTTTGGTTTTGGCTGGGCGCTTATTGGTGCCTGTCCGGGGCCCATGTATATCCTATTGGGAACCGGTGTCTTCAGTATGCTCATCGTAATAGCCGCGGCACTATTGGGCACATTTATTTATGGTGCTCTTAAAGACAAACTACCTCATTAAATGGATACGACCCAACTATTTGGTTATATAGGAGCGCTTATTGTAGGTTTGGTCCTAGGGCTTATAGGAGGAGGAGGCTCTATTTTAACAGTGCCATTGCTCGTATACCTTTTAGGCTACAATCCCGTAATTGCAACAGCATACTCTTTATTTGTCGTAGGAGCGACTTCCATGGTTGGAACTTATCAAAAATATAAAAAAGGCCTGGTTGATTTTAAAACCGGACTGGCATTTTCATTTCCCTCGTTTATAGCGGTTTACCTCTCACGCAGGTATTTGGTTTCCGGAATTCCGGATACACTTTTAAATATTGGAAACTTTACAATTACCGGAGATATGGGAATCATGATTTTTTTCGCTATTATCATGATGTTGGCTTCATATTCTATGATAAAAAGGAAGAAAGACCATGATACATTACCCAAAAAACAATCGTATTATAAAACCTTTTTTCAAGGTATAATTATAGGTACTATAACCGGTATTATTGGGGCCGGTGGAGGTTTTTTATACGTTCCCGCACTCGTTATTTGGGCTAATATACCAATGAAAAAGGCGGTAGGAACCTCATTAATTATAGTAACTATCAACTCTTTAATGGGGTTTATAGGCGATGTACAAACCTTAGAAATCGAGTGGGTATTCCTATTATCATTTACACTAATTTCAATTATAGGTATTATTATAGGCGTATTTCTTTCAAAATTTATTAGTGGTAAAGGGCTGAAAAAGAGTTTTGGTGTATTTACTTTAATAATGGCGATTTATATCATTTACAGAGAAACGAGTTAATGGAATGTGACAAAAGTCACAAACGAAACCAACTAGGTTTAGTATTTTTGAATGATTATATTTTAAGAACATTAATTTATGAAAATAGAACAGATTTATACAGGTTGTTTAGCTCAGGGAGCTTATTATATAGAATCTAATGGAGAGGTAGCTATTATTGATCCATTAAGGGAAACCCAACAATATGTAGATAGAGCAAATAAGGAAAATGCAAAGATCAAGTATATTTTTGAAACTCATTTTCATGCTGATTTTGTTTCCGGTCATGTTGATTTAGCGAAAAAAACGGGAGCCACTATTGTTTTCGGCCCTGGTGCAGAAACCAGTTATGAAGCATATATAGCTCAGGATAACGAGACTTTCAAAATTGGCAACGTTACCATTAAAGTACTTCATACTCCAGGACATACTCTGGAGTCTTCTACGTTTCTTTTAATTGACGAAAATGGAAACGATCATGCTATTTTTTCCGGGGACACCTTGTTTTTAGGCGATGTTGGTAGACCCGATTTGGCCATAAAATCAGACCTAACAAAAGAAGATTTAGCGGCCATGTTATATGATTCTTTAAGACACAAAATCATGCCTTTAGCCGATGATCTTATAGTATATCCGGCACATGGAGCAGGCTCTGCCTGTGGAAAAAGTATGAGCAAAGAAACGGTTGGTATTCTTGGAGAACAAAAGCGAACCAATTATGCGTTACGGGAGGATATGACGAAAGAAGAATTTGTAAATGAGGTATTGGAGGGTATTGCTCCTCCTCCACAATATTTTGCAAAAAATGCCATGATGAATAAATCCGGTTACGATAGTTTTGAAGCCATATTGCAAAAGGGAGATGTTGCTCTAAGCCCTAAGGATTTTGAAGCTATTGCTAATCAAGAAGATGCCTTAGTACTTGATGTTAGAACCCAAAAAGACTTTGTAGATGGTCATATACCCAACTCCATATTTATTGGTATTAATGGTGGCTTCGCACCTTGGGTTGGTGCTTTAATTACCGATTTAAAACAGCCTATTCTATTAATTGCCCCGGAAGGTAAAGAAAAAGAAACTGTGACAAGGTTATCTCGTGTTGGCTATGATAATACTTTAGGGTATTTAGATGGAGGTCTTGATGCGTGGAAAGCCTCTGGTGGGGATATCGAAACTATCGAATCTATTTCAGCGGACGAGTTTGCTTCACGATTTAAAAACCAAAATGTGGCAACATTGGATGTTAGAAAAGATGGTGAGTATCAATCAGAACACTTAGACGGAGCAAACGTGCAACATTTTGCATTGGATTATATCAATGACAATATGAACGCCATCGATAAAAGCAAAACCTATTATGCACATTGTGCCGGAGGTTACAGATCGGTTATTGCTGCTTCCATTTTAAAAGCCAGAGGGTTTGACGTGATCGATATTGCAGGCGGATTTGGAGCACTTAAAAAAACGGATTTACCTATGACAGATTTTGTGTGTCCTTCGACCTTATAAGATATGACAGCATCTTTCGAAATACAAAATTTAAAATGTGGTGGTTGCGCCCATACTATTGCGACTAAATTATCAGACTTAGCATTTATTGATAATATTATGGTTGATAACGACAAGAATATAGTCACATTCAGTCACAAAAACGAAAGCAGTTTAGAAAAGGTAAAAACGCTACTTCTTAAACTTGGTTATCCTGTTGTTGGAGAAAAGAATGCTGTATCTACAAAAGCTAAATCTTTTGTGAGCTGCGCTATAGGAAGACTTAACAGTTAAATAATTTCTGCACTTAAACCGGCATCGAGCAGCATGGAACAGCGTGGTTTTAAATCTGTAAGCTCCCCTGTTTTTACGGTGCATTTACCATTGTGATGGACTATAATAGAGCACTGCTCTGCCTGTTCAGGGGTATGATCGCATGCATGAATAAGTGTATTTATAACATGATCGAAAGTATTAACCTCGTCATTATATAAAACAATTTCATTTGAAGTAATGATTTCTTCTTGCAGTAGAAATTCTTCCGATGTTTTTTCTCTAGTACTCATTTGCAATTTTTATACTAATTTAAAAATTTTAGGGAAACCCAATTGTTTCTTTCCAATTTTTCTGCAAATTTTAACAAATGTTTTTCACATTCATCCTTAATCAAAGGAATATCATCATTATAAAAACCACTTAGAAATAGTACCCCGCCCTGATTCAAACAAGATACATAAATGGCCATATCCCTCAATAAGATATTGCGATTAATATTAGCAATTATTATGTCGTAGGACTTATTTTCGAGCAACGAAGCATCGCCTTCATATACAGATATATGCTTACAATTATTGCGCTCGACATTTTCTAAACTATTGAGATAACACCAATTATCTATGTCTATTGCATCAATTTTCCCAGCACCTTTCATCTCCGATAAAATAGCCAAAACAGCCGTACCGCAACCCATATCTAAAACCGATTTATTAGTAAAATCGTTATTCAATATGTGCTGAATCATCATATGTGTAGTTTCATGATGTCCTGTACCAAAACTCATCTTCGGTTCTATAACAATATCAAATTCAGTATCAAATTTATCATGAAAAGGAGCCCGAACGGCACATCTGTTATCTACCACTATCGGATTAAAATTCTTTTCCCATTCAGCATTCCAATTCGTTTGTTCGATTTCGTTAAAAGTAAAATCAATTTCGAACTCATCAGAATTTAAGATTTGAATCTCGTCTAAAACCGTACTGTACCACTCTACTTTTTGAATATATGCCGTAACACCATTTTCAGTTTCTACGAAGCTTTCAAATCCGGCATAACCAAGTTCTGCTATTAAAATCTCTACTGCTGGTTGCAAAGGAGAAACCTTAAACTCATATCCAATATATATAATGTTCGACATTGTCTTTAATTTATTCCTTAATGATGCTGGGAGTTTAAGCCAGCTTGCACGGGGCACAACCAAAGTACAAGAATCTCTTTAGAGTGCAATACTCAAAATATACAGTTCTAAAATGCGTTTACAATAGCAAAAAAATCTTCAGCTTTAAGAGATGCTCCTCCTATTAGGCCCCCATCGACATCAGGTTTAGAGAAAATTTCTTGAGCGTTGTTCGGTTTGCAGCTTCCTCCGTAAAGAATAGAGGTATTATTAGCAACTTCATTGCCGTATGCATCGGCTAATGTTTGTCTAATAAATGCGTGCATATCCTGAGCTTGCTCGGGGCTGGCAGTTTCACCGGTGCCAATTGCCCAAACAGGTTCGTACGCTAAAACAATGTTATTAAAAGCTTGTGCTTCTAAATGAAACAGGGCATTTTTGATCTGATTTTCAACAACGCTTTCTTCATTACCAGATTTTCTATCGGCTAATTCTTCTCCAAAGCAGAAAATAACGCGCATATCATTGGCCAAAGCCGCATCAACTTTTTTAGCCAAAGATTCATCCGTCTCGTTAAAATACGCACGACGCTCACTATGTCCTAAAATAACTGTTTTTACGCCAACACTTTTAAGCATATCTGCACTGATTTCTCCAGTATATGCACCATTTTCAGCGAAATGCATGTTCTGTGCTATAACTTCAATGGGTGATGACTTTAAAGCTTCACAAGCCTGCAATAAATTAGTAAAGGTTGGTGCTACCATAACCTCTGCTTTCGATGTTATTTCTTGACTTTGCAACGCCTCAATTAACGATTGTGTTTGCGATAAATCATTATTCATCTTCCAGTTTCCTGCAACAATTTGTTTTCTCATAATCAAATCATAACCTTCCAAAAAGAAAGGAATCTATTTTATTTTTTGTTAGCGGTTTATTTTGTTAAAAACACAAAAGTACTATTTTTTTAATGCTTCTATGAGCTTATGGTCATCAGCTTTTACAGCTTTAAACAATTCTATATTTCCCTGCTCATTTATTACCATATATCTAGGAATCCAATTTAAATTTACAAAATCCCCAAAAGCACCTTTCCAACCGGATTGCATAAAGTAATGTTCTCCGCTTACATTATATTTCTTTATACCTTTTTTCCACGCCTCCTGACTTCTGTCCAATGACAAAAACACGTAAACAGCATCCTTGTAATCTTTTTGCAAAGCTTTCACTTTTGGCATGCCTTTGATGCAATCACTACACCAGGATGCCCAGATATCAATTACTATAGTCTTTCCTTGATGAGCTTCTAAAATATCTTTAAAGGCGATGGATTCACCAGTTAAAGTAACAAATGTATCGTGTAAAGCTTCTGAAGAAAATTGCGTCGGGACTTCAGTATTACAGGCTAATGTGGAGAGTAATACTAATAATAGATAATTCATTTTTCGCATATTTGAGGTATTGCTTTTAAATTCATCCTTTAAGTCTAACTTTACACACCGACCTAACATTATTAACTATATTGTTCAACTATCATCAAAAGATTTCCAATTTCTTGGGGGAATGTCCTTATTTTAAAGTCACTTTAGGGTCCAACCACACATAGATTATATCAACAAAAATATTAATTATTGTAAACAACAAGGCTATAATTAAAACGGCCCCCATAATTACCGGTAAGTCTAAAGTATTTAGTGCATTAACTATTTCTTTTCCCAAACCATTCCATCCAAAAATATATTCTACAAAAACGGCTCCGGCCAACATGGATGCAAACCATCCGGAAACTGCCGTGACTACCGGGTTCATGGCATTCTTAAGTGCGTGCTTTCTAATCATCTGAAATTCGCTCAATCCTTTTGCTCTGGCCGTGCGAACATAATCCTGGTTAAACACTTCGAGCAGCGAATTACGCATAAGTTGTATAACTACCGCTAATGGTCTTATTCCTAAAACAATAGCCGGTAGGACCAAGTTTTTCCATTGTATATGCATCGCTTCACCAAAATCGTCTAATTCGTAAAGACTACCTGTCATCTCTAAATGTGTATATTCATGAAGTATATATCCGAAAAACCAGGCAAATAAAATCGCGCTAAAAAATGAGGGAACACTCATCCCGAGCGTACTAAATATCTGAATCGTTTTATCTAACCATTGATCTTTAAACAATGCAGATATTATACCCAGTGTAATACCTAAAATGATCGCAATTACAATAGCCGTTAACGCTAACACAAAAGTATTTGGTAACGTTTCTGCCAGCACTTCGCTTACTTTTTTACCTTGCTTGGTAAACGATTCTCGTAAATAGGGAAGTTTAAAAACGATTGTTGTATTACCAACAGAAAAAAGCGTGGTTGAAGCATATTTCCCGGCACTTAAAAAAGTATAATTTTTGCTGTTTTTTGAATGGAACGAAATAGGCGACAAATCATTCAAATAATACAAATACTGGGTACTTATTGGTTTATCGAACCCATATTTCTGTTTTACCAAAGCCAATTGCTCGCTGTCTTCGTTCTGCCCTAACATCATTTGTGCCGGGTCTCCCGGAAGTACGTTAAACAAAAAGAAAATCACAGTAACTACTCCAAAAAGTGTGAATAGTGCGTAACTCGTTTTATTTAATAAATATGAAATCAGATTACTCTTCTTTTAAGACTATTTCTATAAATGACGTATAATTTGTTTTGTTTGCTTTATTAATGGAATCTAAAATATCGCCCTCATACCGTTCTTTTAATACATGAGCTTCTTCAATATCAACACCAGCTAATTCCAACGAATCCAGTTCTGCTTTTGTTGAAATCTTATTGTTTATTAAATATAAGGTTCCATCATCTTTAACAAGCTCTGGTTTTCTTTCAACCTTAGGTAGTTGTAAATCCTCTATGTCATTCCAGTGCAATTTTTGTTTTACAGTTCCTGCATCCAGTTCTAAAATACCAGGATTGGAACGCACTACGGTTTTAAGGGCTTTTTCGTCACATAAGTACCAATCGAAACTCAAGTTGTATGTTTCATTAATATAGTCCTTAGTATCTTCACCCGAAGCGGTTAAACCAATAACCTGATATCCATTTTTAATGGCTTCATCGGTTTTAGCTTTCAATAGGGCAGCCCCTCCTTCTTCAATGTTCTCGAGGCTATAAGACACAATAACAATTAAGTTGTCTTGAGCTAAAAAATGTTCTGTTAAATCATCATCTTCGGTCTCAATCGAAAAATCAACTACCGGTGGTGCATATCCTTCTTTTATCACTTTGGTATCAACACCTACAAAATCGCCTTCAACAGTAGGGTAAGACCCATCCGTTACAATGATTTTTTCCTCTCCGTTTATTTTAAATTTCCAGCTATATTCCATAACTGGCTTTGGCGCATCTTCCGGAATAATCATACCTTCATAGATATTATTTCCAATTTTATACGCTCTAAAATCTTTTGCCGGTAAATGCATAAGTACATGATAACCAAACCATAGACTAAATATAAAACTTAATAATGCCAGTATGGTTGTAGGTAGCTTACTAAATATAGGCTTGATATGATTTAAACCGAAAAATAGAATGAGAATAAAAACCAATAAAACAACATCTTTTGTAAAACTTTCCCAAGGCGTTAATTTTAAAGCATCGCCAAAGCAGCCGCAGTCTTTTACCTTATCGAAATATGCTGAATAGAATGTTAAGAAAGTGAAAAACACGATCATTCCCAATAAACTCCAAACCGTGATTTTTGGTTTGTACCCAATAAGTAAAAAGACGCCTAAAACCACTTCAAAAACCACTACCAAAACCGATATCATTAAAGCATAGGGTTCCAAAAAAGGTATATTTAAAACATCGACACTAAAGTACTCTTGGAGTTTATACGAAAACCCTAATGGATCGTTTAACTTTATTAATCCTGAGATGATAAATAAAACGCCTACTAATATTCTTGAGATGCTTACTAAAATTTTCATAAATTCTGTCATTTCTGCCTTTCGTTTATCGTTCAAGATAAACTTCGGCAGGAATCTTTTTAATTGAAACTTATTTGCTATACGATGCATTCCTGTTTACGCAGGAATGACCATCATTTTTTTTCATTTAAATGGATCATGGCAAAAACCGCATAATTAATCATATCCTGATAATTCGCATCGATCCCTTCACTCACCAAAGTCTTCCCTTTATTATCTTCTATCTGTTTTACGCGTAATAACTTCTGAAGAATTAAATCGGTTAAACTACTCACTCTCATATCGCGCCACGCTTCACCATAATCATGGTTTTTGTCTTCCATGAGTTGCCTGGTTGTAGCTATTTTTTCTTCATACAATATTATGGCTTCTTCTGTAGATAGGTCGGGCTGCTCTACAACACCTTTATCCAACTGAATCAAAGCCATAATGCAATAATTTATTATTCCAATAAATTCGCTGGTTTCACCTTCGTCCACTTTTCTAACTTCATTTTGCTGAAGGCTTCTAATACGCTGTGCCTTTATAAAAATTTGATCTGTTAGTGATGGCAATCTTAAAATTCGCCAGGCACTTCCGTAATCAGACATTTTTTTAGTAAATAAACTTTTACAGGTATCGATAACGGCATCATATTGTTTTGAAGTATCTTGCATCTATGAAATCTATTTTGCGTAAATTTCGCATAAATAATTAGAAAGTTCAAGGTTTCGGGTTTAAAGTTTTAAACTTAGTATGAACGCCTTGCAAAACTGTACGAATGACAATAAACTGTAAAGGACAACTCATAGATTTATCAACCCCTAAAGTGATGGGGATTTTAAATATTACGCCGGATTCATTTTATGATGGCGGGGCTTACAAAAATGAAAAAGATATTTTACTTCAAGTTGAAAAAATGCTTGATGAAGGTGCTACATTTATAGACATTGGTGCTTATAGTTCGCGTCCGGGAGCAAATCACATAAGTGAAGACGACGAATTAAAACGCATACTACCCATTGCAAATTTACTTGTTAAAAAGTTTCCCGATATTTTACTTTCCATAGATACCTTTAGAAGTGAGGTAGCGAAACAAAGCCTTAATGCCGGTGCTTGTATGGTGAATGATATTTCAGCCGGAAAGCTAGATCATAACATGTTGCAAACCATTGCCGATTTAAGAGTTCCATATGTCATGATGCATATGAAGGGAACCCCGCAAACCATGCAACAGCAAACTGATTATGAAAATATTATCAAGGATATGATTTTTTATTTTTCGGAACGTATCGCTATGGCAAAACAACTTGGCATTATAGACATGATTATAGATCCGGGGTTTGGGTTTGCTAAAACAATCGATCAGAATTTTGAAATTCTAAACCAATTAGAGTTATTTGAAATTTTAGACAAACCAATACTCGCTGGCCTTTCCAGAAAATCCATGATCTACAAAACTTTGGGTAGTTCGGCGAATGAAGCATTAAACGGAACCAGTGTTTTAAATACAGTCGCCCTACAAAAAGGTGCTTCTATTTTACGTGTACATGATGTTAAAGAAGCTATGGAATGTATTTCTTTGATTGGGTCGTTGAGTTGTTAGTTGTTAGTTGTTAGTTGTTAGTTGTTAGTTGTTAGTTGTTAGTTGTTAGTTGTTAAAAAAATATGAAAAAGATATTATTGTGCCTTAGCTTAAGTATAATGTTTTCTTGCGGAAAGGATAAAGTGGTCTTGCTTCCGGAAATAAGTCATTCAGGCATTACTGAAATTGATGATGTATCTGCGGCTTATATATTTTACGATATAACTCAACCAGATAGTACAGAGTTGAACCGACGTAATTTAATAAGTACGACCAATTGGCTGGTAAATGTGGATAAACGTTTGACTTTAAAACAAGCGATTCCGCATATAAAATTTCTACAGGGGAAAAAGGCAAATTCCAGTCATAAAAATGAAAAGGCCAAAAACTATTTTACGTGTAATGATACAACTAGAAAGAGCTTAGGGTTTATTGAGTTTACTGGTGTGGTATATCATGAAGAATCTCCCTTTAATTATTTAGAAAAATTATTAACATCAAAACCATTCGAATCCAATCTAATAACTATTAGTTTTCATACTAGAAATAAGGTGACCCTATTTAATCCAAAATTTAAGAATCTTTATGTAAATACTAACAGAATTGATTTTTTGGATATCATTAAAAAAAGTGATTCTATAAAATCGAAAATTCATCTTGATTTACATGAAAGTTTATCTTTTAACGATTATATAAACATTAAACACGAATTGTTAAATCTTAACTTAAAGTATATTGAAATTGCTAAAGACGAATTCATTTCTAATTATTAACCTTATTTTCTTAAATTTACCAAAACCCACTGCCATTGGATATTTTTAAAGACCTTTTAAAATTTACAGTTGTTGATGTTATCGACGTCATCTTGGTAGCCCTTCTACTCTACTATGTATATAAACTTGTAAAAGGCACAGTTGCTATCAATATTTTTATTGGGATTATTATTATTTATCTGGCCTGGAAACTCACCGAGTTTCTTAATATGGAGTTACTAACAGGTATTTTTGGCGGTTTTATGAAAGTAGGAATTATTGCCTTAATTGTAGTATTCCAGCCCGAGATACGTAAATTTTTGCTTATGGTAGGCTCGACCAATTTTAATAGAAGGCGGAAATTTTTAAAGCAATTTAGTTTTTTAAAAACCGAAACCAGTGATGAAACCGATGTTGATGCCGTGGTTTCTGCCTGTAGTAAAATGTCAATGTCTAAAACAGGTGCTCTCATTGTATTTGAGCGGAATAATAACCTGGATTTTTTGTCTTCCTCCGGTGACGAAATGAACATTAAAGTGACACAACCAATTATCGAAAGTATTTTTTTTAAGAATAGTCCGTTACACGATGGCGCTATTATAGTCAGCAATAATATTGTAAAAGCCACCCGTGTTATTCTTCCGGTAAATAATGAAAAATCGATCCCACAACGTTTTGGATTACGACATCGGGCAGCTATTGGCGTAACCGAAAAAACGGATGCATTGGCTTTAGTGGTTAGTGAGGAAACCGGGCATATTTCTTATTTTAAAGATGGCGAATTCGTTGTTTTTGAAGATACCAATCAACTAAATACACTCATTAAAAAAGATTTGGCCTAAGTGAATTGTAGAAACTGTAATTTATCTTTAGAAGAATACGCTACGTTTTGTTTGAATTGTGGAGAAAAGCTTTTGTTCAGGCGCTTAACGATAAAGGCTATATTATTAAGAGTTTCAGGATTAATAGCCGGAGTCGATAACAAAGTCTATAAAACGTTTATCGATCTTTTCAAAAGGCCGGAAGTTGTCATTGTAAGCTATATTGAAGGTTTTAGGAAACAATATGTAAATGTTATATCTTATGTTGGGCTAACTCTTACTTTAATTGGTCTTCAGTTTTTTATTCTTAAAAGTTATTTCCCTGAATTATTGACCTTCGAAAATATGCAACCGAGTGGTACTCATGGTGTTGAGCAAATCAATAAAATACTCAATAAAGTATTTGACTATTATGGTTTCTTAACGGTAATAAGCATCCCTATTTATGCGGTAATCTCTAAACTACTGTTTTCTGATTTTAAAAAATATAACCTGGCCGAACATATTATTATAAATGCATATACTTTGGCTCAAACATTTATTACCTTTTTTATTTTTACTCTAATATGTATTCCTTTTAAAATAAACTATCAAACGATATCCTTACTATCAATTCCGTTTACCGCGATTTATTCTTATTGGTTTTTTAAGCGATTATTCCCAGAGTTTAATGCATTCAATGTCATTTTAAGAGTCGTAGCATTTTTAATATTAGCGACCATAGCAGTTTTCATGCTAGGCCTTTTTATTGCATTCTGCTACGGTACATACATGGGATTTACAGGACAAATGCAACTTCCAACTAAAGTAATTTAATAATGATTTGTAAAAACTGTCAAACCGATTTGATTCCCAATAGCGATTACTGCCACATCTGCGGTGGAAAGATAATCAGAAACCGTCTAACATTCAGGAATTTATTTGAACATATTACGGAGACCTTTTTCAACTATGACAATAAATTGCTGAGAACATTTTTGGGGCTTTTTAAAACCCCTGAAGATGTCATTGGCGGTTACATTAATGGAACCCGAAAAAAACATGTAAATGTTATTAGTTATTTCGCTCTTGCCATAACCGTGTCCGGGCTATATCTTTTAATATTAAATAAGTTTTTTCCTGAAACTTTGGATTATTCTATAATGGTAGCTCCGGGACAAGAAGAGTTTCAGAAAAAAAACGTGAGCTTTGTTCAGGAATATATGTCGCTCTTTATGATGCTCTATGTTCCTATTTATGCCCTAATGGCCAGATTTTCGTTTATTGGATTAAACAAATTCAATTACACGGAACTGCTTGTTGTTTTCTTATATATTCAGGCGCAAATATCTTTAGCAACGGCAATAGTCGGAGTAGCATTTTCGGCGTTGGGTATAACTCAAGGGGTCATGAGTTTGGTATTTATTCCACTAATGATTCTCTATTCGGCATTTTGCTTAAAACGTCTATACAAAATTGGCATTGGGAGCTTGATATTAAGAACAATTTTGTTTTTTGTCGCTCTTATTGCGGTATTTATTATTGTAACTATAGTGGTTATGATTATCATGTATTTAAACGGTGAATTGCAAAGCATGATGGAAGCTCAAAAAGCTGCTATGGAAGCCGCTAAACAGGGACAATAATTAAGCAACCTCTTCCTGTAAAAACTGTACTTCATATAAGTTTTTATAGTACCCATTATCTTTTTTAAGCAATTCGTCATGAGTTCCCTGTTCTACAATCAGTCCGGCATCCATTACAATAATTTTATCCGCTTTTTTAATGGTCGCTAAGCGATGCGCAATAACAATAGAGGTCCTTCCTTTGGTTATTTTATCGGTTGCATTTTGGATAAGTTGTTCAGAGTAAGAGTCCACTGAAGATGTCGCCTCATCCAACACCAAAATACTAGGGTTGGTAACATAAGCCCTTAAAAACGAAATAAGCTGACGTTGCCCTGAAGAAAGCATCACACCACGTTCCTTAACATTATATTGATACCCATTGGGTAAACTCATAATGAATTCATGAATACCAATGTCTTTTGCTGCTTGATGTACTTGTTCTTCCGTTATTTCCGGATGATTAAGTGTTATATTATTTAGAATCGTATCTGCAAACAAAAACACATCCTGTAAAACGACCGCTATTTGAGTACGTAAAGAACTTAAGGTCATGCCTTTTATATCCATACCATCAACGCAGATTGTTCCGTCCTTAATTTCATAAAAACGGTTTAATAAATTAATAATCGTCGATTTCCCCGCTCCCGTTGCGCCAACTATAGCTATGGTGTCGCCTGCTTTAACATCAAAAGAAATACCTTTTAAAACGGCTTCATCTTCAACATAGTTAAAATACACGTTCTTAAACGTAATATCTCCTTTAAGCTGATGAGCCACTATAGTTCCCGAATCATCAATTTGCGAGGTTGTATCTATAACCTTAAACACTCTGTTGGCGGCAACCATTCCCATTTGCAATGTATTAAACTTATCAGCTATCTGTCGAAGTGGTCTAAACAGCATTGGAATATACATGATAAACGAAATAAGAACACCTTGAGTCACAGTATTTTCAATAACATTTAGGCCTCCATACCAGGCCACTAAACCAATAGTTATAGAAGACGATAAATCCGCTAAAGGGAAAAAAATGGAATTGTACCAAACGGTCTTTAACCATCCCTTTTTATGTCTGGCATTAATTTCTTTGAATTTCTTATGTTCAACATGTTCTCTGGTAAAAAGCTGAAGAATTTTCATTCCAGTTAACCGTTCCTGCACAAAAGAGTTTAAATTCGAAACCTCATTTCTAACCTCTTCAAAAGCTTTCTTCATGTACTTTTGAAAAATTCGAGTGGCATATAATAATAGTGGAAGCATCACAAATACAATCAAACTCAATCTCACATTAGTATAGATCATAACCACAAAAACAGCCACCATAGTCAGCATATCCCTAAAAATCATAAACAACCCCTGGCCAAAAATATCGGCAATTCTTTCCATATCGGTTACAGCACGTGTAATTAATACGCCTACCGAAGAATTATCGTAATACTTCATCTTAAAACGAAGCAAATGATTAAACAGTTTTACACGCACATCCATGACCAAATTTTGACCTAACCATGTGGCATAAAAAATAAATAACAACTGAAAAACAGTTTGAATAATCAGTACGCCTAAAAGAATGGCTATATAAAATAAAAAACCTTTGGCCTGATGCTTTGCTATGCTATCGTCTATCGCGTACTCTGTGATTTTGGGAGTTGCTGCACTAAACATCGCCAACAGAATAACCAAAACACATAAAGAAAAAAACACGCCTTTATACGGTTTTATATAAACAAACAAACGCTTGAACAACTCAACATCAAATATATTTTCTTTCTTTTTAGTCATTTATAAATGCTTAACGTTTTCTTTATTGAATAATATCTTTCTAAATTCTTTAGGCTTTTTATCGTTCAATAGTTTTAAATCTCCTTTTTCTTTTATCAATTCTGTGAAACGTTCTTCTCGCAAGTCGTACTGGGCTTTATTCAAATAGGTCGTAATTAAGATAAAATGAAAAGGAGCTTCTTCAGTAAACGATGTTTCCAGCAATTGAAACGAATCAATATATGCCTTGTCTATAGCCATCTCCCTTAGTATCTTCCAATTATTTTGATAATAGAAAACAATTTCTTCTTTATTATCATTCAAAATTTGAACAAAATCCAAGGTTGAAATTTTGTCATTATCCTGCCCAAAACTTAATGAGCTTACAAGAAATAATAGAACTAATATTTTAATTTTCATACTCTATTTTTGTCAAATATAAGGCATGTGCCGGAACAGAAAAACCTGCATTACTCCGATCCTTAGATTTTATGATCGCATGCAGATCGTCAACACCAATTTTATGTAAACCAATATTGATCATAGTCCCAACGATAGCTCTTACCATATTGCGCAAAAAGCGATCTGCTTTTACAACAAATTGTATTTCGCCGTCTTCAACGCTCCATTCTGCGACCATAATGTTACAATAATACGTTTTAACATCGGTATTACTTTTAGAAAAGCATTGAAAATCTTTATATTCCAATAAAATTTTTGATGCTTCGTTCATTTTATCAACATCCAAATCTTGCTTTACATAATAAGCGCTATCACTTGTAAAGGCATTTTTTTTTAATGCTATTCTATATAGGTATGTTCTACTCAAAGCATCAAAACGTGCATGCGCATCTTCCTTAACCTTAAAAATTCGATGCACCACAATATCTTTTGGTAAAAACGAATTTAGCTTATATGTTAAATCCAAGGCATCAAAAACGAATTCAGTATCGAAATGCGCAAACATTTGTGAAGCATGTACGCCCGTATCAGTCCTGCCCGCTCCCATAATAGAGACTGTGTCTTTTAATATGGTAGACAGGGCTTTTTCAATGACTTCCTGAACTGAAATATCGTTTGGTTGAATTTGCCATCCATGGTATGCGCCACCATTATAAGAAAGTTCTATAAAATATCGCAATTTGTTTTAATACTTTTGTTAAACAAACAAAGATAGACAGTTTTATGATTCTTACACAGACAGGAATCTTAATTATATATTAAAAGATGATCATTTTAAATTATGCAAAAGATATTATTACTCTCCGACACCCATGGGTATATCGATGATGATATTCTAAAATATGTGAAACAAGCTGATGAAGTCTGGCATGCCGGAGATATTGGTGATTTGAAAGTAACGGATGCCATAAAGAAACTAAAGCCTTTAAAAGGCGTCTATGGCAATATTGACGATAGCAGAGTGCGTCTAGAATTCCCTGAGCATAATCGTTTTATGTGCGAAGCCGTTGATGTTTGGATCACGCATATTGGTGGCTATCCTAAAGCATACAATACCAGAGTTCGTGAAGACATTAAAGCAAATCCGCCAAAGCTTTTTATTTGTGGGCATTCTCATATTTTAAAGGTTATGCCAGATAAAAGCCTAAATTTATTACATATGAATCCCGGCGCAGTAGGTAAACATGGTTTTCATAAAACTCGTACGATGCTGCGATTTACTATTGATGGCAGTAAGATTGATAATTTAGAAGTTATTGAGTTTAATAAACGTTAATCCCTACATCAAGTTTGCACCAAGAAAAACTAGAAGGTAAACATAATGAGATCCGGTTTTGCAGCGGAATTAGTTCAACTAACTATTTTGAATTCGCTGTTCTACAGCTTTTCTAAAAAGAGTTTCACTAAAAAGCCCAGAATCTTCATTCTGGGCTCACGCACTAATACTACTAAGATATTAGGTTTTTATCGCAATCGATCTACAGATTTTACAAGATCTTCATCCTTTTTAATGGCTTTATTGGCTAACGCCAAAAACACGATAGAAATTATAGGAAGAAGCATCCCAATACCTTTCTCAGAAACCGCCGTTTCTCCAGATAAGCTTAGAGATTGATATACAAAAAATCCTAGTAAAAAAAAGTTTAATATGATGTTAAGTCGTCCCAGCATAAATTGAGACTTCCTGTTTTTGTACCTAAATATTGAAATTATCGATAATAATGCTGATGCTAAAAACGCCATAAACACATAATTTATTTCATTAGCAAAAACTTTCACACCTTCGACAGACTTCCATAATTCAAATATATAAATCAATCCTCCGGAAATACCAGCTGCTAATAATAAATAAATGGTTTGTATACGTTGTAACATATAGTTTTTTAAAATCAGATGCCAAAAATAATGGTTTCTTTTATAAAATTAGTACAAAAAATTAAAATAAAGTTGTATAATTGCAGTAATTAATCCCAATAACCGCTATAACAGGTTGTTAATTCTTCAGAATAAAAATCATTTTTTTCAGAATAACTCAAATTTACATTCAAAAATATATTCAATTAAACATCAATGTTTGAAATTTCACAATTAAAAGAAAAGAAACTTGCCGATTTACAGCAGATTGCTAAAAAACTGAACGTCTCAAAATACCGTTCTTTAAAAAAACTTGATTTAGTTTATCAAATACTGGATCAACAAGCTGCCGACCCTAAAGCGGTCACTGCAGTTATTGAACCTAAAGAAGCATCAGAACCAAAAACTGAAAATAAGCCTGCAAAACAAGAGGCTAGAAAGCCTAGACAACGTGTACAAAAGCCTGCCGGAAAAGCTCCTGTAAAACGGGAAGAAAAGCCCGTAGAAGAAAGTAAAGTTATAGCGGAAGAAAAACCTGCAGAAGTAAAACAAGATAACATAGAGGAAAAAAAGCCGGTACACAAGCCAAATCCTAGAGCTCAGAACGATAACCAAAAGGATAATCAAAAAGATGCTCAACACAAACCTCATCAAAAAAGAGACAACAATCAACAACATAAAAACCAGAATAGAAATCAAAAGAATGGTAATATAGATAAAGGTAATAAGGACAACCGAAACCGCTATCGTGAACCCGATTTCGAATTTGATGCCATCATTGAAAGTGAAGGAGTCTTAGATATCATGCAAGATGGATATGGTTTTTTAAGATCCTCTGATTATAATTATTTATCATCACCCGACGACATTTATGTTTCACAATCTCAAATTAGATTGTTTGGTTTAAAAACCGGGGATACGGTATTAGGGCATGTGCGTCCGCCAAAAGAAGGAGAAAAGTACTTTCCGTTAATTAAAGTGAGTAAAATTAATGGCCAAAATCCAAATGTGGTAAGAGACCGTGTTTCTTTCGAACATTTAACACCGCTGTTTCCTCAGGAAAAATTCGACATAGCAGAAAGGCAAAGTACGATTTCCACCAGAATAATGGATTTGTTCTCCCCGATTGGAAAAGGACAACGTGGTATGATCGTTTCGCAACCCAAAACGGGAAAAACCATGCTACTAAAGGATGTCGCTAATGCTATTGCAGCGAATCATCCGGAAGTATACCAAATGATATTATTAATTGATGAGCGCCCTGAAGAGGTTACAGATATGCAACGTAATGTGCGTGGCGAAGTTATTGCTTCTACTTTTGATAAAGAAGCGCATGAGCATGTAAAAATTGCAAATATTGTTCTTGAAAAAGCAAAACGTCTGGTAGAATGCGGACATGATGTTGTTATTCTTTTAGACTCTATTACGCGTCTTGCCAGAGCATATAATACGGTACAACCGGCCTCAGGAAAAATATTAAGTGGTGGTGTAGATGCCAATGCTTTACATAAACCAAAACGTTTCTTTGGAGCTGCCCGTAATATTGAAAATGGCGGTTCTTTAACTATTATAGCTACCGCTTTAACAGAAACAGGTTCCAAAATGGACGAAGTTATCTTCGAAGAGTTCAAAGGAACTGGTAACATGGAGTTACAATTAGACAGAAAAATATCTAACCGTAGAATTTTCCCGGCTATAGATCTTACATCATCAAGTACACGTCGCGACGATATTTTATTAGATGCTAACACCATTCAACGTATGTGGGTAATGCGTAAATATCTCGCAGATATGAATCCAGTTGAAGCAATGGAATTCATTAATGAACGTTTTAAACAAACGCGAAATAATGAAGAATTTTTAATATCCATGAATGGATAATAAAAGTGCCAACACTAACTCAAACTAGCTTTAACTCTAAAGGCCTTAACATTATGTTAAGGTCTTTTTTTTTTAAGTAAAAACCCGCTCATACATGACTTTTGTTTGAGCTATAAAAAAAGTAAAAAGACCTTTTAATGTTTCACAAATCTTATTCCTTAATCATTAACTATATTTGTATTTGTTTTTTAGAGAATTCATATATGCAAATCGTAAATAGTATTAAGAGTCTTTTCATATGTATCTTTTTATGTCCGCTATTTTCAATGGGGCAATCTCAGGAAAAAGAAAGTATCAATTTTTTTGTAGACTGTAATTGCGACAAAAACTATGTCAGACAAGAGATTACGTATATTAATCATGTACGAGATCAAGGTTTAGCTAATGTTCAACTCTTTATATACGATATTACAAATGGTAGTGGTGGCAAAACCTATAAATTAGAATTTACCGGGAGTTCTTCTTTTAATGGTATGTCCAATACATTATCCTTTGACTCTAATGTTAATATGACCTCTGACGAAATTCGTAAAAATTTAATAGTTGTCATAAAAAAAGGACTTATAAAATATATTCTTGAATCTGATATTGCAGATAGGGTTGAATACAAAATAAAAGGCAAACCGAAAAACAATGAAGCGGAATTAAAGGATCCTTGGAAAAATTGGATATTTGAGATCTATGGCGACGCCGAGTTTGATAAAGAATCAAGTCGCAAAAGATTTGAATATAAAGTTGGCTTAGAAACCGACCGTGTTACCGAAAAATGGAGAATCAGAGGTGATGCGGAGATAAGTCAAACGAATAGTAAATTTATCCGTAGTGATGAAGAATTCAACAGTAAAAGGGATCGATTTTCGGGATATGCCAGTGTTGTTCGTAGTATTTCAGACCATTGGTCTACGGGCCTGTTTGTAAGTGCCAGACATGACACTTATACAAATATTGATTTAGCAACCGGGTTTTCACCGGCCATAGAATACAATATTTACCCCTATAGTGAGGTATTAAAAAGAGAAATCGTTTTTGCCTATAAAATAGGGCTTCTGCTCAATGATTATATAGAAACAACTATTTTCGGAGAAGATGATGAACGTATCTTTAACCATTCCTTTGATATACAGGCAAGATATAGACAACCTTGGGGAAACATTTACTCCAGAGTAAGAGCATCCAGTTTTTTAGAAGATTTTTCGAAAAACAGATTACAAGTTTATAGCAGTTTATCGGTTAGAGTTATTAAAGGTTTTTCCGTTAGGTTTTCCAATAACCTCGAATTAATTCATGACCAAATTAACTTACCTGCGGGCGATGCTTCATTGGAAGATGTGCTTTTACAACAAAAACAAATCGCTACAGATTTTGATTTAGGATTTTCTGTAGGTGTAACTTATACCTTCGGCTCAGCATTTAACAATATTATAAATACCAGGCTGTAATAGCTTCTCATTGCTATTAAGCAACTCACATTGGCAAAAATGACCTAATTGCTTAAGAAACCACATATAAAAAAAGCTTCCCATTTCTGAGAAGCTTTTCCTTTTTATATTTTAAATGCTATTTACAGCGCAGCAATATGCTTAGCCAAACCAGATTTTAGGTTTGCAGCTTTATTTGCATGAATCACATTTTTCTTTGCTAATCTATCTAACATAGACACAATAGAAGGAAACATAGTTTCTGCCTCTTTCTTATCAGTTAACTCACGTAATTTTTTTATTGCATTACGCGTTGTTTTGTGCTGATACTTGTTTAATAATCTTTTAGATTCGTTACTTCTAATTCTTTTTAACGCTGACTTATGATTTGCCATTTGTTCTTTTTTTTTATAAAAATTGTAGCCCGTAGGGGAATCGAACCCCTCTTACCAGGATGAAAACCTGGCGTCCTAGCCGATAGACGAACGGGCCATTTGTTTTTTGAGTGCGCAATATAAATTAAAAATTTAAACTTGCAAAGCGTTTCAAATAACCAACAATGTCTCCATTGCGGATGCAAAAATACAACTATTTTTAAATGTCGCAATAGCTATATAATATTTTTTTAAAAAAAATTACTTTAATACGCTTTTGCGAACAATACTCTACGTTTCGAAGGCTTTCCACTATAAACACAAACCCCATCTTCCGCAGTAGTTTCCAACGGAATACACCTGATTGTGGCTTTAGTAAGCTCTTTTATTTTATCTTCGGTCTCCGCTGTTCCATCCCAATGTGCAGAAATAAACCCGGTTTTAGATTCTAAAATCGTTTTAAAGTCATCAAAAGTATCAACTGCTGTAATATGATTATTTCTAAAGTCTAAGGCTTTATTAAACAATGCATCCTGAATTTCTTTCATCAAGCCTTCCACCTTATCCGCAAGATCGGTTAATCCAATAACTTCTTTTGTTAAGGTATCTCTTCTGGCCAATTCTACCGTTCCGTTTTCCAAATCTTTAGGTCCAATGGCAATTCGTAAAGGCACGCCTTGCAATTCATGCTGGGCAAACTTGGCTCCCGGCCTGTGCGTTGTTCTGTTATCAAACTTAACGGTAACCCCTTTTCCTCTTAAATCACTCATTATAACATTAACCACCGTAGTGATTTCATCCAATTGCGCTTCACTTTTATAGATAGGAACAATAACAACCTGGTTTGGTGCTAAACTTGGAGGCAACACCAACCCATAATCATCACTATGTGTCATGATTAAAGCGCCCATCAATCTAGTAGAAACGCCCCAGGAAGTCGCCCAAACATAATCTTGCTTCCCTTCTTTGTTAGCAAACTTAACATCAAAAGCTTTGGCAAAATTCTGACCAAGAAAATGAGATGTTCCGGCCTGTAAAGCTTTCCCATCTTGCATTAACGCTTCTATACAAAAGGTCTCCTCTGCCCCGGCGAAACGTTCGCTTTCAGTTTTTAAACCCTGAATAACAGGAATAGCCATAAAATTCTCCGCAAACGTGGCGTATACATTATTCATTAGCTTAGCTTCAATCATGGCTTCATCTTTTGTAGCATGTGCCGTATGCCCTTCCTGCCATAAAAACTCGGCAGTTCGTAAAAATAAGCGCGTCCGCATTTCCCAGCGAACCACATTAGCCCATTGATTGATCAATAATGGTAAATCTCTATACGACTGAATCCAACCTCTATAGGTATTCCATATAATAGCCTCACTAGTAGGTCTTACAATCAGTTCCTCCTCCAATTTCGCCTCAGGATCAACTCTTAATTTCCCGATTTTATCCGGATCGTTTTGCAATCTATAGTGCGTTACAATGGCACATTCTTTTGCAAAACCTTCAGCATTTTTTTCTTCAGCTTCAAAAAGACTTTTCGGAACAAACAGCGGAAAATAAGCATTTTGATGCCCTGTTTCTTTAAACATTTTATCTAATTCCGCTTGCATTTTCTCCCAAATCGCAAAACCATATGGCTTTATCACCATACAGCCTCTAACTGCCGAATTCTCCGCCAGGTCTGCTTTTACAACAAGTTCGTTATACCATTTCGAATAGTCTTCCGCTCTACTGGTCAGTTTTTTACTCATAATTTTTTTTTGGCACAAATATTGTGACTATGTTAAATAAAAAAATAGTTCAGCAAAACTAACTATTTTTGTTATGTTCAACAATAAAATTCTAGAGATATGCAATTTAATAACTACTTAAAAAGAAAAATGCCATATATCGCAATTCTTAGTTTGCTTTTTGGTTTATCATCATGTGGTTCTTATCAATATGTAGGCACTGATAGTGATGGTATTTATGCAGGTACTGAACAACCCGTTAGGTATGGAGATGCAGTTGTTGAGATTAAGAAGAGTACAAATAGTGATTATTATAACAATTACTTCAAAAACAAAGCTTTAGAATATGAAAGTTTAACTTCCGGAGATGACGCTATATTTACAGATATTGATTCATATGAAGGAAATAACTACGTTGAAAATGATTCTATAGATAACAACTACAGAGGTTATGCAGGCTGGGGACAAGACAGCAATCAGGTGACCATAAATTATATAGACAACGGTTGGAACAATTGGGGATGGAATGCCGGTTTTGGAATGGGCTGGAACAACTGGGGTTGGAACAACTGGGGTTGGAATAGATGGAACCGCTGGGGATGGAATTCTTGGGGGTATTATGATTCTTTTTGGTGCCCTCCCTTTTACGGTGGTGGGTTTTACAATAGCTGGGCCTTCAATAGCCCTTATAGATATGGATACTATGGCAATCCTTACAGGAACTATGGTTATTATGGCAATAGAGGGTATTACAATCGAGGTATAGCTTATAGCGCAAGCAGAAGAGGAGATAGTTATTCAAGAAGAAATTTAAATAGTACGTCTTCAAGCGGTTTAAGCCGAAGAAGTTCGGTCAATACTTCTAGAAATACAGTAAGATCAAAATACAACACGTCGCAAAGACGGAGTAGTTCGGTCGCCAGAACCAACACCTCTCGTATTAATGCAAATACGGCAAGAAGAAGTGTTAATTCGACTACTGCAACAAGAAATTATAACACAAGAAGACCGGGAGTAGCGACAAATGCGGTGCGAAGAAGTAGATCGACCGCTCCATCATCAAATTCAACAACCCGCTCATCATCAACTTCAAGAAGAAGTTCAGGAACCGTATCTCGAACACCTAGCACAAATAGAAGCTACAGGCCTTCGGGATCAAGATCTTCAAGTAGCAGTAGTAGAACCTACAGTCCTTCAAGGTCTTCCAGCAGTAGTTCCGGCAATGTATCGAGATCTTCAAGTAGTAGCAGAAGTTCAGGAAGAAGCTCTGGTTCTTCAGGTAGAAGACGCGGTTAAAATTTATTTTTACGAATCAAAAAAATCAATATGAAAAAGTTAAGTTTACTATTCATAGGTATGCTATCTATGTCCATAATTAATGCTCAGGATATTTCTGATGCTTTACGTTATTCTCAAGATAATATTCAAGGAACTGCTCGTTTTAGAGCCTTAAGCGGGGCGTTTGGCGCCTTAGGAGGTGATATGAGTGCAGTAAGTATAAATCCTGCCGGATCGGCCGTGTTTAGCAGAAGCCATGCCTCTTTTTCCCTATCCAATATCGACACCACAAACGATACACGATATTTTAATGGTTTGGGATCTACCAACGATTCAAATTTCGATTTAAGTCAAGGTGGGGCCGCCTTTGTTTTTGCAAGTAACGATAATTCTCCATGGCGTAAATTCACTTTAAGTGTGGCCTATGATAAAACAAATGATTTTGATGATACCTGGTTTTCTCGGGGTACCAATACGAATAACCAATCGATTGACCTTTATTTCTTAAACTATGCCGATGGAAAGCGCTTAGACGAAATTTCAAGTCTATCAGGTGAATCTTTAAGCGATGCCTACCTTGATATTGGTAATACCTACGGTTTTGCACATCAACAAGCCTTTTTGGGCTATGAGTCTTTTATTATTGAACCTGACGACATCACTGATAATGCGAATACCACATATTTTTCAAATCTGGCAAATGGAACATTCGATCATGATTATTCTTATGCCGCAACAGGCTATAATGGTAAAATCTCTTTTAATATCGCTGCACAATATGAAGACAACCTGTATCTGGGCTTAAATTTAAACTCTCACTTTATAGATTATGAGCGTTCTACCTTATTGTTTGAAGATAACACAAACTCAGGGTCTACTGTAAATTATATTGAATTCGAAAACAATTTATCCACAACCGGTAACGGATTTTCTTTTCAATTAGGAGGTATCTTAAAATTAAGTCCTGAATTTAGAGTAGGTCTTACCTATGATTCTCCAACCTGGTATACGATTGAAGAAGAAACTACACAATATATAGCTACTGATGGGGACAACGGATTTACAGAAATAAACCCTCTGGTTATAAATATTTATCCACAATACAAATTACAAACACCGGCGAAGATCACAGGAAGTTTAGCCTATGTATTTAGCAAGCAAGGTCTTATAAGTTTCGATTATTCGCGTAAAGATTATAGTGCCACTAAGTTTAAACCTGAAACAGATTATAACAACTTAAACAATGCCATTAGCAATACATTAACCGATGCGAATACCTATAGAGTCGGTGCCGAGTATAAACATCTACAATTTAGTTTTAGAGGGGGTTATCGTTTTGAAGAAAGCCCTTATCTGGATGGTATTACCGTTGGCGATTTAACCGGTTATTCCTTTGGTATTGGTTATAACTTTGGCAATACAAAATTAGATATTACTTACGATCAATCCAACAGAGAATCGGCAACGCCCTTGTATAATGTAGGTTTAACCGATTCCGCACTTATTGACAGAACAGATTCTAATTTGACCCTATCCTTAAGCTTTAACATCTAAATCAATCAAAAAACGATCATTTTTTTAAAAGCTTGAGCCAAATGGTTCAAGCTTTTCACTTTTAATGTAATTTACATAGTAAAAGACAGACAAACCCTAATATTCCCGTTTTCTCGGGAATGACAAATTAAAATGGAAGTCACGATCAACACATCGTGGAGTTCCTGAGAAATTAATTGTTTGTTAAAGCAAAACATAACAAAAGTGTTTTACTTATCTTTGCAAACTAAAAAACTTGATTTTTTTGACTCATGAAAATGGATAGAAATATAGAAGATTTTGATTCTTTAGGGAATGACCATATCGGCACCTCGGAAAATACGCCGATGCGACATGATGCTTTTAAACTTTCAAAGGAAGAAAAAATAGACATCATTAAAGATGACGTACGTCATATTATGGAAACACTAGGACTCGATCTAACGGACGACAGCTTAAAAGGTACGCCTAACCGTGTGGCCAAAATGTTTGTAAAAGAAATTTTTGGTGGATTGGATCCTGCTAAAAAGCCAAGTGCATCTACTTTCGAAAATAAGTACAAATATGGCGAAATGCTCGTTGAAAAAAATATTACCGTGTATTCCACGTGCGAGCACCATTTACTTCCTATCGTTGGAAAAGCGCATATCGCTTATATTTCTAACGGTACCGTGGTTGGCCTGTCAAAAATGAATCGTATTGTTGATTATTTTGCAAAACGACCACAGGTTCAGGAACGTTTAACCATTCAAATTGTAAAAGAACTTCAAGAGGTATTGAAAACTAAGGATGTAGCCTGTGTTATCGATGCCAAGCATTTATGTGTGAACTCCAGAGGTATTAGAGATATAGAAAGCAGTACAGTGACGTCAGAATTTGGTGGGAAATTTAAAGATGCGACCACACGCCGCGAGTTTTTAGATTACATCAAGTTAGATACTAAATTTTAGTATGTTAGATGTTTAGTCGTTTGTTGTTAAATTGAAACTCGTTAAAATGCAAGTGATTAGACATAACCTCTATGACCAATAAGATTAATACTTTAAGACATCATTTTTTAAAATAAGAATCACTCTGCTTAACAAACGACGACTTAACAACTATGCAACTTTTCAAAGATCAACAGATAAAACTATACAACTCACTTACCGGTAAAAAAGAAATTTTCAAACCTATTAACGAAGGTTATGTGGGGATGTATGTCTGCGGACCAACGGTATATAGTAATGTGCACCTGGGGAACGTGAGAACGTTTATGTCGTTTGATATGGTTTTCCGTTATTTAAAGCATTTGGGCTATAAAGTACGCTATGTACGTAATATTACCGATGCCGGACACCTTGAAAATGATGCTGATGAAGGTGAAGACAAAATCACAAAAAAAGCACGTTTAGAAGAAATTGAACCTATGGAAGTGGTGCAACGCTATACCGTTGATTTTCACAATATCCTCAATACCTTAAACTTTTTACCGCCAAGTATCGAGCCCACCGCCACAGGGCATATTATTGAACAAATTGAACTCATTAGTAAAATTATTGAAAATGGGTTTGCTTATGAAGTTAATGGCTCTGTGTATTTTGATGTTCATAAATTCAATGAAACCAATGATTATGGGGTACTAAGTAAACGTAAACTTGAAGATTTAATTCACAACACCCGTGAATTGGATGGACAAAGTGATAAAAAAAATCCTCAGGATTTCGCGCTTTGGAAAAAAGCCGAACCACAACACATTATGCGCTGGCCTTCACCCTGGAGTGATGGTTTCCCGGGATGGCATTTAGAATGTACGGCTATGAGTACCAAATATTTAGGAGAACAGTTCGATATTCATGGTGGCGGCATGGATTTAAAATTTCCGCACCACGAATGTGAGATCGCTCAAAATGAAGCCGCAAAAGGTAAATCCCCGGTGAATTACTGGATGCATGCCAATATGTTGGAAATGAATGGGCAACGCATGTCCAAATCGACAGGAAACACTATAAATCCGGACGAATTACTTTCCGGAAACAATAGTATATTTAGTAAGGCTTATGGTCCTAGTGTGATTCGCTTTTTTAATGCACAATCGTCTTATCGAAGTGTTTTAGACTTAACCGATACGGGATTATTGGCCAGTGAAAAAGGATTTCACAGATTGATGGACGCCGTGAATATCATGGATGATTTAAAAGCTTCTGAAACCTCATCGATCGATGTTAATGCTTGGAAACAGAAATGTTACGATGCGATGAGCGACGATTTTAATTCACCCATATTGATCGCTCATTTATTTGAAGCAGCCAAGTATATCAATCAAATTAAAGAAGGAAGTGAAACCATTAACGCCGAAGACTTATCGACCCTAAAAACGACAATAAACGCTTTTGTTTTTGATGTTTTAGGATTAAAAAACATAACCGCAAGTAGTGATTCCGGTACCGATAAGCTTTCCGGGGCTGTTGATGTTTTAATCAAATTAAGACAAGAAGCCAGAGCGAATAAAGACTTCGCCATGTCTGATAAAATTAGAGATGAACTCGCCGAAGTTGGTATTCAACTTAAAGATGGAAAAGACGGGACGACGTTTACGACCAATTAAATTCATAATCTGCCAAACCAAAAGACAATCTTAGAAGACAATTTATAGTTACCCTGTCACACTGAGCTTGTCGAAGTCTAATTTGGCTTTCAATTAAAAAGATTCCCTCCTACGAGGGAATGACAAATGAAAAAATTACTAACAGCACCATTCCTGTTTCTAATAAAGGTATATCAAACCTTGATATCGCCATTAACACCTGCTACATGCCGATATCAACCAACCTGCTCGCACTACAGCAAAGAGGCTTTACAAAAACACGGATTGTTTAAAGGCGGATGGTTAGCCATAAAACGTATTTTTAGTTGTCATCCCTGGGGTGGTTCGGGGTATGATCCGGTGCCCTAGATGAATTAAAATTCGTTTGGCAGTATCTTTAGATTTTGTTTTAAAAACCAACTAACTCCTTGTAAACCATTCCTTTGTAGAAACCAACAACTCTCTTATATCAACTTTTAAAAATTTCGAAATCTCAAATAAAGTCTCAACTGAAGGTTGAACTTCATTAGTACACCATCTTGAAACAGTAGATTCTGTCTTTCTTAAATGACTTGCTAACTCTTTATTATTTGTATTCTTTTCGGCAAGAACGGATTTAATTCTATTTAAGTTTTGTTTCGCCACAGTGCTAATTTATTGACTTTTGGTGTAAATATAAGAGTTCCAAAATTGTAGAAATAACACAATTAATTATAATTAAATGCATATTAATTTTGTTTAAAATCTTATTTATTATAATTTCATATCAATAAATAGTAATTATGGAGAAAGAAAATAATTTTAAAAAAAATGGAAAAAGGCAATTAAAAGTGGTTTCAAAAGTATTTCCAAGAGAATATAATAGGTACGTCATTTTTCCTGAAATAAAATTAAGTGGAAAATGGCTTAAGGACTTAGGGTTTAACTGTGGACGATTCGTAACTGTGAGCCATAGAAAAAATAAAATAACAATTACCTTGCAAAAAGAAAAGGAGAATGAAGAATGAAAACAACCACTTTGGTTCACAATTACATCAAACTAATAACATAGAGAAGCTCTAATCTTGTATTACTAAAATTATTATCTCAAAAATATACTCCGAAATTATAAAATCCTTAAATTGTACGATAATTCTTTGCGTTTGTTTTGATTTATGAACGTTAAAAAAAAACGCAATGGAGTGTCTTTATTTACTGGCTAGATGCAATTAAAATGAATTTCGAAAAAGTCATAAGAACGGAATTAGAATCACTCCTGAGAACTCATGGGTTCAAAGTAGCTATTGCTAAAATCAACAGCGTGAACTTTCATTCGGCTTATCTGAATCTAAAGTTCATTTATAATCCTCGAGAATATTCATTTAATTATTGGGTGAAGCACGTGGATTATGAAAAAACGTATGAAAACTGGGTAGTGGAAAAATTCCTGCATATTGAAAGAGAGGCATTTTTTGGAGAGGCTTCTCAAGAACAAAAAGCGATTAGATGGGTTAAGTGGATTGCTCAATATTTTCGAGAAAATCAGAGGAAATTTTTAAATGGAGACGATAAATTTTTCGGAGAATTGAATAGCTTCTTTTCAGAACTTACGTCTGATTACAACAACGATATTCAACTTGGATTTATTAAGAACCAAATACGTGATGCTTGGCAACAAAATGACTATCGAAAATTAGCCGAATTGGAAATCTCAAGTTTAAAGGGAATCTCTCAAAGCGAAATGAAGAAAATTGAAATTGCAAAAAGAAAAATAAAAAGCACCTCATAAAACCTAAACTGTATTAAAACGCAGTTTAGCCAAGGCCGTTAGACAATATTAAAACAATCATGGGAATTTTCAACTTTCTTAAGTCAAAACCATCGGTTCAAAAACTGACCAATAAACTTGTAGAGCACATTTTCACAATTATTCAAACTGAAAAAAATGTACGAGTTGAAGACGCGATTTGTGTTATGGCAACTATAGTAGGCGAAAGATGTATCAAAATTACAAATGAGTTTTCAATAGATAATCACGAATTTGAACCTGGATCTACAATCTTTTCGAAAAAAATTAATGAACTACTCGTTGGACCAGAAACAATTGAAAAATGGGACGATTTACCAACGGACACCGTATTCAGGCAAATGAAATTAAAATTGAATTCTCATTTTAAGAGCGATTTCTTTCCTCCATTGGCTGATATTTTTGAAAATTTTGCGAAAAACGTTGGAAAAACGAAATGGGGAAATCTAAAACTTTCTGTTTCGGAAGACCATAGACCATTTATATTGCCTCTGCAGGCCGGATATGAAACGAGAGCCTTTGTTAATGAAGAAATTAACGTTGTGGACGACCAGTATACTCTTAGGGTTGTTATAAATGCAATGTGTTCAATTTTGATAGAAACCAGAAAGGCATTAGAACCTTCGATAGCTTTACCATTAACATTTGAAATAATAAATACTATGTCTAAAACTGCAACTATGACGGACAAAAAGATGGCGGAATTACTAGCAGAAGTAGACAAAAAATAACACTGCCTAATCCTCCAAGATAAAACAAAGAACATGGAGAACCTCTAATATTATATTACTTAAATTATTGTCTCAAAAATAGACTCCGAAAGTATAAAATTCTTAAATTGTACGATAATTCTTTGCGTTTATTTTGATTTACGGTGAAACGTTAAAGATTTAATGGAAATAAACGTAATAAGGTGCGTTTATTCACTAGTTAGCAAACATTAAAAACGCGTATTAACAATTAAATTTTTAACAAATGAAACAAAATTATCTTTTTTCATTATTACTGTTCTTATTTAGTATTTATACAGTGAAATCCCAAATAGCAGCTACTTATGAAGGTGTCAATGCAGGTAGTTTATCTGGAGTGCCCTTTACATTTACCAATACTACAACTGTGCTGTTTGCAACAAACCTTGATGGAGCAGGATTTTCAGCAGCACCAATATCTGGTACTACAGCAACATTTCAAGTTCAAGCTAATGACAATTGGACTGTTACTTTTAATCAACCAATACCAAATTTAAGGCTATATTGTAGATGGTTAAGAACCACTTTAATTGAATTCAATCAGCCTTTTACAATTTTGTCAAGCGATGGAACTTTTACAAATCCTACTGGAAATCAACTGAACTCAACTCAGTGGGCTAATGGAATTATTGAGTTTACCAATCCTATAACAACATTAAGTTTAACTTATTTATCTGGTGATACACAAGCAATTGTATTTACTTTTGGACTTACCCAAACATTATCGACAGACTTTGAATTAAGCTCTGTCACTAAAGTAAGATTATTTCCAAATCCTTCAGCTGATTTTATTCAAATATCTGGTTTAAAAGAAAATGAGGAATATACAATTTATAATATATTAGGTGCGAAAATTAAAAACGGTACTATTTCGGAGAATGACCAAATTGACATTAGAGATTTTACGATTGGATTATATTTCTTAAAACTTAGAAACAAATCGATTATTAAGTTTTTAAAAGAGTAAAAAACGTTTGCTAACAATCTATAACCGCAATTACGGCGGATTCGATTACGTTCGAATCCACTCGGAATTGCTAACGCCAGTTCTTAACCGAAAAACAGTAACTTAAAACCCGTAACTGACGGTTATACCAGACCATTGGCATTCATTGCGGAACACACTCAGAAATGAAATATTTTGCATATTAAATCGGGGCTATAGATAATTAATCAACGGATTTTATGCTGAAAAAAAGCGTGTCTTAATAATTAATACATTTGATTATTAATAACTTAATACATTTTTCATGAAAAAAATTAATTTTAGTCCAAATTCAATTTTCGATGGTATTTCACAAAAAAAATGTGAAGAATATTTTGAGAGTATCGAATGGAAATTGTCAAAAAATGAATCCTTAACTTTAGAAAGAACATATGCATTCAATTTTGGAACTGCTGAAAGACCTATACCATATGATGAAGCGGATAACAATCTGAAAAACTCTAAGTTCTTTACAATTGTTAAGGCAGATAACATGCTTGTTAATGAGCAATTACTCATTGAGTTGTCTGATAGGGAAAAAGGCTTTATAGTTGAAAGTGGAATATCTTGAACGTTATTGTTTTCAACAAAAAAACTCGGTGGATTTTTTACCGACTAAAACTCTGAACAAAAAACTGATACGGTACAAGTTTTACGAAAAGAAAAACAACGAAATGCTAACAAAGACGTGTATAATTCATTGCTAGTACGCGCTTACTAGCGAAAATCTTCGAGCGAAAATCGATAAATTTTAAATTTTTACCAATTTTTGGTATATTTGATAAAACTTTTGAAATGAAAAATACGTCCATATCGCTCGGAAATTATTTTGATCAATTCGTACAAACCCAAGTTTCTGCTGGACGTTACAAAAATGTTAGTGAAGTAATTCGAGCTGGACTTCGACTTTTAGAAAACGAAGAAAGTAAAGTAATAGCCTTACGAAATGCAATTCAAGAAGGCTCGAACAGTCCTTTGGTTGAGGATTTTGACTTTGACGAAAACCTTAAAAGACTGAAAGCTGAAAAAAGAAAGAATGGCTAAAGTTATATTAAGACAAGAAGCCATTGATGACTTGAATGATATTTGGAACTATACTTTTGAAAAATGGTCGGAAAAGCAAGCTGACAAATATTATGCGACCATTAAACTGGTTTGTAATGGAATTGCAGAGAATCCTAATGTTGGAAAAGAATATCACGGAGTAAGTAAAAAACTCCTCGGACTAAAATTTGGAAAGCATATCATATTTTACCAAGAACTTTCAGAAAGTAAAATTGAAGTTATAAGAATTTTACACGAACGAATGGACTTGAAAAATAGGATAACCAAATAATAAAACCTAAGATGGTTAAGGGTCTTAATTTAAAATTGTATCAAGCCTATTCCTCAGGAGTCTGCTTCAAAATCTCCAAAACAAACTTCCAATATTTCTTTACCGATGATATCTGAGCGCGCTCATCCGGTGAATGTGCCCCTTTAATATTCGGTCCAAAACTAATCATGTCTATATCGGGGTAATTGGTTCCCAAAATCCCACATTCCAATCCGGCATGACAAGCTGCAACATGAGGATCTTCCCCATTCATATCCTTATAAACCTTGGTTAAAACCTTTAAAATGGCAGAGTCCATATTAGGTGTCCATCCCGGGTAATCCCCGCTTAATTCGACCTCGCAACCGGTGAGTTCGAAAGTCGCCCTTAAGGTATTCGCCAAATCCATTTTAGAACTCTCCACCGAAGAACGTGTTAAGCATCCTATATGAATATGACCTTCTTTTACAATCACTCGACCGATATTATTAGATGTTTCTACCAGATCGGGAATATCGGCACTCATTCTATACACCCCATTACAAGCCGCATAAATCGCTCTTGTTAGACCTTCCTGAACCCCCAAATCCATGATGTGTTTTGGTGCTTCAGTTTTAGATATAAGGATATCCAAATCCGGTTCCATCGTTTTAAACTCCTTTTTAATGGCTTCAGCCTGCAGCTTCATTTCCAACAAAAAAGCTTCTTCATGAATCGCATCGATAGCAATAACGGCCTTACTTTCACGTGGAATGGCATTTCTTAAACTACCACCATCAATTTCAGAAATTCGCAATCCAAAATTTTCGAACCCATCAAATAGTAAACGATTCAAAATCTTATTGGAATTCCCCAACCCTTCATGAATTTGCATTCCGGAATGTCCGCCTTGTAACCCTTTTACGGTAATACTATATCCAATTTTGAATTCCGGGGTGTCTTCTTCATTATAAGTTCTTGTAGCAGTAACATCGATCCCTCCGGCGCAGCCTACCCCTATTTCATCATCTTCTTCAGTATCTAAATTCAACAGAATGCCGCCTTTCAGCAAGCCGCCTTTTAAGCCCATGGCTCCGGTCATACCGGTTTCTTCATCAATAGTAAATAAGGCCTCAATAGGTGGATGCAGAATATCTGTACTTTCCAGAATGGCCATAATGGTAGCGACACCCAAGCCATTATCGGCACCAAGTGTGGTCCCTTTGGCTTTCACCCAGTCACCTTCCACATACATATCGATCCCTTGCGTATCAAAATCGAAGATCGTATCGTTATTTTTCTGATGCACCATATCCAAATGGGATTGCATAACCACCGTTGTTCGATTTTCCATACCCTCAGTGGCCGGTTTTCTGATAATCACATTACCAACCTCGTCTTCAATGGTTTCTAAGCCCAGATTTTTACCAAAATCCTTCATAAAAGCAATAACACGTTCTTCTTTTTTTGAAGCACGGGGCACCGCATTTAAATCGGCAAATTTATTCCAAAGTTGTTGTGGTTGAAGTTGTCTTATTTCTGAGCTCATCACATTTTAATTAAGTTGCACAAAGGTAGTTATTAGATATATCTTCATCTAAAAATAATCAAACATTTCACTCAAAATCATAACATAAGAAAACAATGTCACGCAACCCTTTCATAATTTGGACATCTATAAATAAAAAACTATTGAAAATTAAATTTTATCATCAAATCATCAAAAAATGAAACAAGTTTGCACCCTATTACTATCTCTTTTTTTATTGGCCTGTGAAAGCAGTTCAGAGATTCCGGTAGATCCGGGAAATTTACTTATCGGAAATTGGATCAATCCTGAATACGATAATGAAACCGTTACCTATCAACGCTCTTCAAACTTAAAAGCCGATGCTCCGGGCGTATCATTTCAAAGCAATGCGGTTTTTGTACAAAGAACATCCGGATTTTGTGGTACGCCACCCCTAACCTTTTATGATCAGGAAGGTGTCTGGAAAACCGAAGAGTCTCTAATTTTAATAACTAACGACTACTTCCCCGGAAATTTCAACTGGAGAATCATCACGCTTGATGCGAACCAATTAGTCGTTAAAAGAGAACTCTCTGATCAAGAAAAGGATCATCGAGACCTTATGGATCTATTTAATGAAATTAGTGAATTAGCCAACAGTGTATCATGCACAAATGCTGGTGATTGGACGTTTACCGCTTATGGATCAAAAGCCTGCGGAGGTGCTCAGGGTTATATCGCCTATTCGAATCAAATCGACACCGAGGTATTCTTGCAAAAAATTGAAGCGTATCGTGTTGCAGAACATGAGTATAACATCAAATGGTCGATCGCTTCGACATGCGATTTACCTCAAGTACCTGTTTCTGTGGAATGTCAAAATGGTTATCCGGTTTTAAACTATTAGCTGAATTTAACAATTTGGATTCGACGTAAACATCATAATCCTAAAAACATAGCTACCTGATTGCCAATTCGAGTGAATTTGAGAGGTACGAACAAATTTATTCCCGATAGCTATCGGGAGAGAACTATCTATGAATAACTTCTCGATACCTGCCTACCAGCAGGCAGGTATTTTTATCAAGATTTCGAAAAACACTCGAAGGAACATTTATAAGTAACTAATCCTTAGTGTTTTAAGTGCTTTGCAATTAGAACTTACAACAAACTCACATTAAATAAATCACATTATACGAAGACATTGAAACAAACATTTTCTTATTTTTGAATTATGCACCATGATAAGAAAAAGTTCCTGTTGGCATTATCGCTAATTCCGCAATATATTTTCATTAAACTGCTTTCTAATTATCCTGAATTTGTAGAACGTTACTACAGCATGGGTATCTACCCCTTCATCTCAAAAATATTCAGATACGTTTTAGGTTGGATACCATTTTCTTTTGGAGATTTCGTTTATGCTTTTGCAATTATTTACGGCATACGCTGGTTTTATATCAATAGAAAGCGACTCCGTAAAGACACCAAACGATGGTTTATTGATGTATTTGCAGCACTATCGCTTATCTATTTTGCATTTCATCTGTTTTGGGGTTTAAATTACTATCGCCTTCCACTGCACCAAAGTTTAAATTTAGACCATGATTATACCACGGAGCAATTGGTTTTTATTACTGAAACGTTGATAGAAAAATCTAATACACTGCATTTAAAAATAACCAACAACGATACTTTAAAAGTTGATTTACCTTTTAGTAAAAAAGAAATCTTTAAACAGGTTCCAAATGGTTACGAAAATTTAAGGCAGATTTTTTCTCATTTGGAATATCATCCTAAAAGTGTAAAAAAATCTCTATTCAGTTATCCTTTAACCTATATGGGTTTTAGCGGGTATTTAAATCCGTTAACCAATGAAGCACAGGTAGATGCTTTAATTCCGATCTATAAATTCCCTACCACAAGTGCGCATGAAATTGCCCATCAATTGGGATATGCAGCCGAAAACGAAGCTAATTTTATTGGGTGTTTGGCGAGCATCAACAACGAAAACATTTATTTTAGATATACAGGTTACACTTTTGGTCTACGTTATTGTCTTAATGAGATATACTACCGCGATGAATGTCTTTATGAAGACCTGGTGGCCGACTTAAATAAAGGTATTCTAAAAAACTATAAGGAAGTTCGTGATTTTTGGGAAGCACATCAAAATCCGACAGAACCATTTTTTAAGTTATTCTATAGTCAATTCTTGAAAGCCAATAAACAAGATAAGGGCATGGAAAGCTACAGCTATGTGGTCGCATTATTAGTCAACTATTTTGAAGCTAATCCTCTGAAATAGTGTTAAAAAAATCTTAATAATTAATCGCTGTCCTCAATATTCGTCTACTTTAGATTTCTAATTATTTTAACTAACCTATAGAATGAATAAACTACACGGTGTTATACTCGCATTTTTATGCAGTATTTCCTTTTATGCCCAAGATTATTTTCCGCAAAATAGTGGTGTAAGTACAGAAAATACGAATTATACAGCCCTTGTTAATGCTAAAATTTTTATTACCCCCACGCAGGTTATTGATAAAGGCACCTTATTAATAAAAGATGGTAAGGTTGTTAATGCCGGGGCCTCAGTTGTAATCCCGAAAAACACGAATACTATTGATGTTTCGGGTAAAAGCATTTATCCTTCTTTTATAGAGCTCTACTCAGATTTTGGTATCGCAAAGCCTAAACCGGCTCAGAGAAGTCAAATTCCTCAATACGAAGCAAGTAGGACAGGCTACTATTGGAATGATCATATTATGCCTGAAAACAATGCTTTTGAAAAATTTAAGTATGATTCGAAAAAAGCAAACGCACTTCTAAAAGCTGGTTTCGGTGTTGTAAATACCCATATTCACGATGGCATTGTAAGAGGAAGTGGTTCTCTGGTGGCTTTAAACAACTATAATGGTAATGAAACTCGAATCATTGCTAAAAAATCGGCACAGTATTTATCCGGTAGAAAAAGTGTCACCTCCCAACAAGCATATCCGACATCTCCGATGGGGGCTTTCGCATTGCTTAGACAACTCTATTTAGATGCCGATTGGTATGGAAAAGGCCATAGTAAAACAAAAGACTTGTCGCTGGAAGCCTTAAACCATAACAAAAACCTGGTTCAAATTATAGACGCGGGAAGTAGAGCCAACGTTTTAAGGTTCGATAAAATAGGCGATGAAAATGGCATTCAATATGTCATTCTTGGAGGTGGTGATGAATATGAACGTATGGATGATATTAAGGCCACCAATGCCCCACTAATTATTCCAATTAACTTTCCTGACCCCTATAATGTTGAAAACGCTTTTTTAACGGCCTCACTCTCATTAAGTGATATGAGGGCATGGAATCAAAAACCTTCAAACCCTAAACTCTTAGCAGAAAACGGGGTGCCATTTGCCTTGACCACGCATCAACTAAAATCTCCAGATGAGTTTAAAGCAAAGCTGATGAAGGCTATTAATCATGGATTATCGAAAGAAAAAGCTTTGGAAGCCTTAACCACGATACCGGCACAACTTTTAGGTAAGTCCAATACTATTGGTTCCCTTAAAACCGGAAGTTATGCGAATTTTTTAATTACCTCGGGTGATATCTTCGATAAGAAAACAACACTTTATGAAAACTGGGTTCAAGGACGGCAAAATATTATAAATGACATGAATACCATAGACATTAGAGGTGATTATCAATTTTCACTTGCCGGAAACACCTATCAAATGTCTTTAACAGGAGAGTTGACGAAATTAAGTTCGAAAATCAAAACCGCTTCAGACCAATACGGGTCTAAAATATCGTATCACAAAGATTGGGTAAATATATCTTTAAAAACCAAAGATTCAACAAAACAAGAATTTATAAGAATTACAGCTCATGTGGACCTCGATAAAGACCTTAAAGGAAAGGCTATTATGCCCGGAGGTAAATCTCTTCCTTTTTTAGCGAAGTATTCAAAAAAAGAAAATGACAAAAAAGAGAGCACAAAAAAAGAAGAAGATCTCGAAGTAGCAAAAATGTTTCCCGTGACTTACCCGAATAACGGTTACGGTTTTACAGAATTACCAAAAACCGAAACCCTTTTATTTAAGAATGCTACAGTCTGGACCAACGAAAAAGACGGGGTTTTGGAAAACACCGATGTACTCATTAAAAACGGGAAAATTGCGAGAATTGGTCAAAACATTTCGAATAAGAGTGCTAAACTAATCGATGCCAGAGGTAAACACCTAACGGCAGGTATTATCGATGAGCACTCACATATCGCGGCGGCTTCGATTAATGAAAGCGGTCAAAATTCCTCAGCCGAAGTCTCCATAGAAGACGTTATTAATGAAACGGATATTAGTATCTATAGAAATCTGGCTGGTGGTGTAACCTCCATTCAAATTCTACATGGATCTGCAAACCCTATTGGTGGCCGCTCGGCTATTATTAAACTAAAGTGGGGAGAATCTGCTGATAATCTCATTTATATGGATAGTCCTAAATTCATAAAATTTGCACTGGGTGAAAATGTAAAACAATCACGAGCACGTAATGGTGTTCGCTTCCCTCAAACCCGAATGGGTGTAGAACAAGTATTCAAGGATTACTTTACGCGTGCTAAAGCATATAATGCCTTAAAGGAAAGTGGCAAGCCTTATCGTAAAGATATTGAATTGGAAACCTTAGCCGAAATACTCAATAAAGAGCGTTTTATTTCCTGTCACTCCTATGTGCAAAGTGAAATAAACATGCTTATGAAGGTTGCTGAAAGTTTCAACTTTAACATTAATACCTTTACACATATTCTCGAAGGTTATAAGGTTGCCGACAAAATGAAAACACATGGTGTTGGAGGCTCAACATTTAGTGATTGGTGGGCCTATAAATATGAAGTTAATGATGCTATTCCATACAATGCATCAATCATGCATAATGAAGGTGTTGTGGTTGCGATTAACAGTGACGACGGTGAAATGTCTCGTCGATTAAATCAGGAAGCCGCCAAATCTGTAAAATATGGCGATGTAAGTGAAGAAGACGCTTTGAAATTTGTGACCCTTAACCCTGCAAAACTATTACATATTGATGACAGGGTGGGGAGTATTAAAGTTGGAAAAGATGCCGATGTGGTGCTATGGACAGATCACCCGCTTTCGGTGTATGCCAAAGCAGAAAAAACCATAATTGAAGGCGTTACCTACTTCGACCTGGAAGAAGATAAAAAGATACGCGAAAGCATAAAGAAAGAAAAAAATGAGCTCATTAATATGATGATGCAGGCCAAAAACAAGGGTTTAAAAACACAACCTATAAAGAAGAAAGAAAAAGAATATTTACACTGCGATTCTATTGATCATGAACAACACGACCACTAAAATTTTTATTCCGATGAAACATTTAAAAAAATCACTACTAAGCATTTTAATGTTGTGTTCTTCTATCGTTATTGCGCAACAAACGCCTGCACCTGAACAAACAAAAGATGTTGCCATTATTGGTGCCACCGCCCATATTGGAAATGGCCAGGTTATTAACAATAGCATTATAGTTATTAGAAACGGAAAAATTGATGTGATCGGTGACGCTGAAAAGTCCGCAATCGACATGAAAGCCATTGAAACTATTGATGCCAACGGGAAACATGTTTACCCTGGTTTTATAGTACCAAATTCAACCTTGGGATTGGTTGAAATTGATGCTGTAAAAGCTTCGGATGATGATGCGGAAATTGGTTTGTTAAATCCACATATAAGAAGTTTAATAGCCTACAATGCGGAATCCAAAGTTATTGAATCCATGCGACCTAACGGGGTTCTGTTAGGGCAAATAACACCGAGAGGCGGACGTATTTCAGGAACCTCATCTGTCGTACAGTTTGATGCCTGGAATTGGGAAGATGCTGCTATTAAAACTGATGAAGGTTTACATCTAAATTGGCCCGGTAGTTTTTCCAGAGGGCGGACCTGGTTAGGTGAAGCTCCGGGATTGAAACCCAATAAGGAGTATTCGAAACAGGTAAACCAATTAAAGGATTTTTTTAATGAAAGTAAGGCCTATAATAATGGACATAAAACAAAGACACATTTACCCTTTGAAGCTGTAAAAGGTATTTTTGATGGTTCAAAAAAACTGTATATTCATGTCAATGACGAAAAAGGTATTATAGACGCCATACATTTTGCAAGGGCCCATGCTGTTAAAAACATGGTGATCGTAGGAGGTGCTGAAGCCTATAAAGTAGCCGGTCTACTTAAAGCGAATAATATTCCCGTGGTCTTAAAACGTGTACATTCCACTCCAAGTCATATAGACGACGACTACGATTTACCTTTTAAGACGGCCAAACTCCTGGTGGATAATGGTGTATTAGTAACTCTGGAAACTAGCGGACAAATGGAGCGTATGAACACCAGAAACCTGCCTTTTTATGCCGGAACAACGGCTGCTCATGGCTTAACGAAAGAACAAGCCTTACAGCTTATCACCTTAAACGCTGCCAAAATTTTAGGAATCGACAATCAATACGGCAGCTTAGAAAAAGGCAAAAGCGCCACGCTGTTTATTAGTGAAGGGGACGCTTTAGATATGCGTACTAACAAGTTAACTCATGCTTTTATTGATGGGAGAAATATTAGTTTAGAAACCCATCAAACGAAACTCTGGAAACGTTATTCGGATAAATACAAGAATCAATAATAAACAAAAGACGCTTTAGTTTTCCTAAAGCGTCTTTTTATTTTAAACCCTAAATTATTATCCTATTCGATAATTTTGGCCCCCTCCGGTACTTCAAATAAAGTGTCACTTGGCCTTTCCCCGGAAACCATAACATTGGTGAACGCCCTGTCACTACGTGCGGATGTCGGCACATGGTTTTCATAATTATACCATGTTAAAGTTTTCGGTAATAACAAACCTTCAACAGTTTGCCAATCACCATATTTTATAAAACGAAACGCTTTGCTTTTTTCTTTCGAAAAATAGGTCACCGTATAGGCCAACCATGCCATGGTATTCGTTTCAGAATCATAATATAAAATGTACTCATCATCCGGCGACTCTCCTACTCCAGCATCATAAGAAATTTTGATGCCCGGATATGATTTGCCTTCAAAAATTAAAGGCTCAACATCTTCATAAACAATACCGTCATCCGCCAAAACAAAAGGCATGGTATAGAAATAAAACATCAGGTTATAATAGAACTTAGGATTTCCTTTATATGCTGTGGTATCCTTGCTATGCAGCCATACCTCTTTCCCATTATATCCTATGCTATGGTTAGGCATGCGGATAAGAGATTTTCTGTCTTTTAAACTTGATGTTGTTACTTCATCACCTGTTTCGCCTGGGATGGTAAATTCCATACTTTGCATATTATTCCAATGTGTCAGACCGCCATGAGTATCAAATATTTTTGAGATGTTTTCGGGGTATGTTCTAGAAACTGAAACGGTTTCTTCTTTTTGAAAACTTACTTCTTTTTTATCTGAAGTCTGTTTACAGGAAATTATAAAAACTGCGAAAATTGATAGGCAAATATTTTTCATTTTTTATTGAAATTGATTTAATGTATTAAGTCGAAAATCGAAATATGATATTACAAAAAGTAGTTCGAATAAAATTAAAAACTTCAATAATGGGTTTTTAAATATCTTATTTAACTATTAACTTCTGCGTAATTTCTACGCCACCATGGCTAGCTTTAACAAAATAAAGCCCCTGCGACAAACGTGATAGATTAAGTGTTGTTTGTTTATCAATTAATTCCTGATGCGCATTAATAAGTAGTTTTCCCTGAATATCATAAACATTAACATCTATTGAATGGTTAATATTTTTATTAAAATTTAAGGTAACCTCGTCTTTTGCAGGACTCGGATATAACATAAATTCATTATTCACAATATCTAAATTAGAAAGTACGGCAACAAATTCTGTTTCAAATGTATTTGTAATAACTGCCGGGTTAAAATCAAAATAAATTTCGGCAGTATTAGGAATCACATCAGCCACTTTATACCCGGAAGTTGGTTTTATTTTATAATATACATAACCGTGACTATTGGGTTCATCCATATCTTCACTGGGCAAATGGATATTATCGAATTGCCAAGTCAATTGATTATCCACACGCGTAAAAACGTTATCATGACTAGAGCTAAGCATCACAATAGACGACTTGTCCAAACCAGTATCAAGTGTGTTTTCAATACTTACATTAATGGCATCGGCTGTGCCTACATTTTGAAATCTGATGGTATAGTATAAATAATCATCTGACTCAAATTCATCGTAAAAGATTTGAGGACCGTGAGATTCTGCTATATCGTTTGGATCGTAGGAACCTACTACTATTTCGGATAATGTAGAAGTATTATTTTCAATAGACAAATCTGAAACTGAATATGTAGCACTATTGGTTAACAATATTCCCAAACTTGTTGATACCGGTACATTCATACTCACCGTTACTACCTCCTGTTGATTCGGTTGCAAATCAACAAAATCTAAAGTGAAGCCTGTTGCCGTGTTGGTAACGCTATTGCCCGCATCTATATTTGCAACATTATCGAGAGTGATTGACGCATCATGTGTAAATTGAATCACCCCCGAAGTAACCGTTTCTAATCCTTTATTTTTAATTATTAAATAATTCACATACTCAAAGCCAGGCCTTGGTGGCACATAAGACACTAAATAAACGGCAATATCTCCACAGTCTTGAACTTTCGTTATTGGGAAATTGTAGTTAACAACATTACCGTTTGTAGCACTGGCATCTGTAAACGTAGGAGTAACGATATGGTAACAACCTAGGTATTCATCATACATAGTATAGCTAATATCATAGGTATTATTATCATCATCGCTTATAATCGAAAATGCTCCCGTCGAAGAACTTATTACATGTTGAATACCATCATTATTGGCTTCATATGTAAAAAAGCCATTTTCAAAAAAGTTCTCATCACTATCGAATATTGAATCGGTATTAGCATCATAAAAGGCATTTATTTCTAAAACCCCCGAATCAGAACAATCTTTAACAATTAAATTAAATGACGCAACAGAATAACAACCAAATGTGATATCACTTACCCTTACATAAATCGTTTGAGGAACAAGTGTATTATTATAGAGTGCAGATAAACTGTTAAGCCCTGTTTCAGCATCAGCCTGTGATTCGTGATAAGATATATTTACGTTAACAAGATCACCCAAAATTTCAGCAGTTTTAGATTCTAAATCAAATAATGCGAAACCATCTAACGTTTCGTCATCGCAAACTTCAAAATCTGAAGGTTCGGTAATCACCGGAGACGTGTTTACAATTAGTACAAACGATGTGATGCTATAACAACCCAAAGCAGATTCTGCTCTTGCATAAAGAGTTTCAACACTTTCGGTATTCGTATATGATGATGATAGCGCGTTTACATTATTGTCAGCATCACTTTGAGATAAATAATATGATACTACTACCTCGTCCAAACTTCCAAAATCAATGTCGAATAAACTCAGGTCAAACTGGTATTTACCACTAATTGAACAAAAATCGTATTCATTGAATTCAATTATTGGAGGAGGGGGCATTACTTTAATATCAAAGGAATTATGTTCAAAAGCACCGGTATCAATATTCTCAATCACCGTATAAATGGTTGTCGTTGAAGAATTATAACTCTCCGGGTTTGTAATTCGGTTCGATCTATTATTTGCGTTTTCCTGTGAAATATAATAACTAATAGCGTAATCGGTTGGCTTGCTTGTTCCGCAAAAAGAAACGGCATCTGTTAAATTAAAGCTTTCAAAGCTGTCATCATCACTATCACATAAGGTTAAACGAGTTACAGAGTATACCAGCAATTTCGCTTCAATATCAAACTCCTTGAGCACAAGGGTTTCCTGTGAACTAATATTCACCGTTGTAGCATAAATAGTTTGAGGGTTACTCGTATTCGTATAAGCCTCATAATTAGTAATTTGGTTAGTATGTGCTGCATCCGTATAAAACTTAGGAACTTCATAGGCCGATTCTGTTAGATTACAAAAAAGATACCCATAAGCATCGCTTAACTTAAATTGGGTAATTCCATCTTCATCAGCATCACAAGCTTCCAACACATAACCTATTCCACATGGCGGTGGTGGTCCTTGAACTTGAGAATAAGCAGAAACCGACAATAAAATGAATAAAAAGAAAAGTAAAAGTTGTTTCATAATTATAGTAAATTTGCGCAAACAAAACTAGTAAACCATTGCCTACAAAATTAATAACCAGTTCACAAAACGCATTTATTCGACAAGTCGCACAATTAAAAGAAAAATCGCGAGAACGTAGGCGGTCCGGTACCTTTTTGATTGAAGGGTTTCGCGAGATTTCATTGGCTTTAAAGGGTAATTATGAATTGGAAACTATATTGTTTTATTCGGAATTATTTTCTCAAGAACGACTCAACGATCTAAGAACCCGACCCAACCATATTATAGAGATTTCGAAAGAAGTTTATCAAAAACTGGCGTATCGCGATACCACAGAAGGTGTTTTAGCCGTTGCAAAAAATAAGGATCATAATTTATTGGGTTTAAAATTGAATAGTCAAAATCCATTGATTTTAATTGCCGAAGCACCGGAAAAACCGGGAAACATCGGTGCCATTTTAAGAACTGCCGATGCTGCGAATGTCGATGCCGTTATTATTGCTAACCCCAAAACCGATTTATACAACCCCAATATTATTCGATCCAGCGTGGGGTGCGTATTCACCAATCAGATTGCCACAGGAAGTACGGCCGAAATCATTGAATACTTAAAAAGCCATAACATCAGTATTTTCTGTGCAGCTTTGCAAGCTTCAGTTAATTATCACACCCAAGATTTCACAAAACCAACAGCCATAGTTGTCGGAACTGAGGCCATCGGACTAAGTAATGAATGGTTGGAACATGCCTCTCAAAACATTATTATCCCGATGCAAGGAGAAATCGATTCGATGAATGTGTCTGTTGCCGCCGGAATTCTTATTTTTGAGGCGAAAAGACAACGAAATTTTCTTTGAAAATTTCGCAACAAATAAAAACACAAATAACAAATTCCAAATGCGCACCTTTGGAATTTGAAATTTAAACTTTGGAATTTTAAAACATGACCTCAACAATTTTATTCTACATCATTATCGCTATCATAATCATCAACTTTGTAGTTGATAAAGTGTTAGATGCTTTAAATGCCAGACACTTTAATGATGCTCTACCGGAAGATTTACAGGATGTTTACGATAATACGGAATATAAAAAATCACAGCACTATAAAACCACTAACTATAAGTTTGGTTTGATAACATCTACATTTTCGATGTTACTAACCTTAGGTTTTTTGCTTTTTGACGGTTTTGAAGTTGTGGATGATATCGCCAGAACTTTTAGTGACAACCCCATTATTATTGCCTTAATTTTCTTTGGTATTATCATGATTGGTAGCGATATGATCTCCACTCCGTTTTCATATTACAGCACTTTTGTTATTGAAGAAAAATTTGGATTTAATAAAACCACACGAACATTATTTTTTATAGATAAGATTAAAGGCTGGCTGATGATGGCCATATTAGGCGGTGGTATTCTGGCACTCATTATTTGGTTTTATCAAATTACCGGACCGGGCTTTTGGTTATATGCCTGGGCTTTAGTAGCTGTTTTCTCTTTATTTATGAACATGTTTTATTCTAAACTTATTGTCCCGCTATTTAATAAACAAACACCTCTGGAAGCAGGCAGTTTACGAGATAGTATTGCTGCTTATGCAAAAACCGTTGGTTTTAAACTGGATAAGATTTTTGTGATCGATGGTTCTAAGCGTAGTACCAAAGCGAATGCATATTTTTCCGGATTTGGCCGGGAAAAGCGTGTAACATTATACGATACGTTAATTAATGATTTGGAAGAGGATGAAATCGTTGCTGTTTTAGCACACGAAGTGGGACATTATAAAAAGAAACACATTATTTTTAATTTATTTGCTTCAATATTATTAACAGGCCTAACACTTTTTATGCTCTCTCTTTTTATATCAAATCCTTTATTATCAAATGCTTTGGGTGTCACAACGCCGAGTTTTCATATTGGATTAGTAGCTTTTGGATTGTTATACGCTCCTATTTCTGAAGTTACAGGTTTAATTATGAATATTTTTTCAAGAAAATTTGAATATCAGGCCGATGATTATGCCAAAAACACCTTTAAGCCTGAACCGCTAATTACTTCATTAAAAAAATTATCTAAAAATAGTTTGAGTAATTTAACACCTCATCCTGCCTATGTATTTATGCATTATTCTCACCCCACATTATTAGAACGGATTAGAAATTTGAAGGCGTAAGTTTATTTTAAGTTTAAGAACCGATTTAATTCCTCCTGTCTTCGTTTGGCAATGGGTAATGTTTTGTGGTTTGTAAGATGGCAATAGTTACCCTCCAGCTTATTAATATGATTAATCATAAGTATATTTACGATATAGGAATGATGAATTCTAAAAAACTGTGATTTATTTAGTAATCGCTCATATTCACCAAGGTTACGACTGGTTATTTTTATATCGCCATTAACCAGATGAAATTTTGTATACCTGCCGTCCGCTTCGCAAAACAAGATATCATCTGCTTTTATAATTTCAATTTTATCAATTGAAGGTATTGCTATAAACTTTGGATATCTCCGGCTTTTATTCGTTTGATGTTCATACTCAAAGTTTCCTAATTTCAAAGAAACTTCTATATTAGATATAGCTTTATTTACAGATCTAATTAAATCCTTTGTTGAAATCGGTTTCAAAATATAACCTGTTGTTTCCGGATAGTTTATGGCCTTTATAGAAGATTCTCTTGAAGATGTTGTAAATATGACCTGAGAATTAAATTCACCGCCAACAATACGGTCAAGCATAGAAAACGAATTTTCGTTACCCAAGTTAATATCTAAAAATAAAATCTCTGGTTTTAGTTGTTTATATAAATGAATAGCATCATTTATGTTTCTGGCAACTCCCGCTATATTGATCTCTTTAAAGTGTATTCTTAGCTTAGATTTAAGAATGTTAAGACTTACGGCATCATCCTCAACTATAATGGCATTAATCATAATACATAAACTTGATTAGGGTTGTTATTAAATTTCAAGTGTCAAAAGTATATGTGGTAAAGAAGAAACACGGGTAGAAAGATGCATATGGTCTTAATAAATTATAACTGGGCCATAGAGGTAATAAATGAAAGATTTACTTGTCAATCCACACGCTTATTCACTAGAAATTAGACTATTATATAGCACTTAACATTGAAGCACTCAGAACATCGCCTGTTCTTGATTGGTATCCTAACTAAATCATAAAACTTTAGACCGAGACATTTCCTTAAAAATTTTTAACCGGATATCGCCACTTTATATTTGAATGATTCGAATTAACAATATCTCCGGGCATCCATTGCGGATAAAATTGGTAAATCGAACAAAAAACCTCCTCTTATTACCTCTATTGCCCAGTTATGCATTAGTACCTGTTTAACATTAATCAATGCTCTTAATTTACCACAGATTTAATGATTACACTATCTTTTGAAACCATATTTAATTGACATAACACACCATAAATTAGTTGTACTAGCTAAAACCTTAAGCTTTATAACGTGCATAACCTTATTAATCCCTGTGGTAAGTCAGGCCCAGTTCATTGTTAAAAAAAACACGCTTTTTACAACGACAGCATCTTTAACATCGCTCGAGGCTGCTAATATCTTTGAATCCTCTTTACTGGGACCGGGTACTTTGCACTTAAAAGGAGAATCGCAATCGTTATATACACATAACCATACAAGCTTGCAAGGTTTACACATTGAAAATGCATCGGAGATTGATATCAAGACGGTTTTACATATCAAAGATGACCTCACAATAAAGTCAGGTTTACTAAAACTAAAACATCCTATTTATTTACAGGGCGATCTGTATGTTCTTAACCTGGCTTTGATAGATAATTATCGTTTAATCAAGTTTTTAAACACGCACATCTTACCCAATAAGAATATCGGTGGAACTATAACACATTACTCCAATATGGTTTGTGTCTCAAAAAGGGCCCATTTAAGTCATTTATTGCCGGATTGTTTTAATGAAAAAAGTATCATAGCTCATAGCGATCTGCTTTATAAACCTCATCATAAAATTCCTTTACGTCCTCCTCCTGAATTCATATAATCATATAACATGATGAAGACATAACTAAAGCTTTTATTACTATTTAATTTAGATAGTACCAGATCGTAATAGAAGCATCACATTTTAAACATATAATCTTTAAAGTATATTAAAAAACACTTATACAATTTAAAAACAATTATACAATGAAAAAACAAATTTTAAGTATCCTATTTATAGCTGCCGGCCTGACCTCATTTGCACAAGTAGGTGTTGGTACAGAGCTCCCAACAACAACCTTACATGTAGCTGCTCCTGCTGGCTTAACAACGGCCACCGGGGTTACTATTCCCGTAGTAACCGACGATATGACCACAACAGCTGTCAATGGAATGGAAGTCAGTCAATTGGTGTATAGTTCGCACGCAAACAGCACAGGGTACTATTATTGGGATGGCTCGGCTTGGGGGGCTCTTGGTGGGACTGCCTCTTTAAATTATACTGCTACGGCAGATCCCTCATATGCAATACAAGCCTCTGATGATATTATTGAATATACCAACAATGCGGTCGCTAATGGTTTCAGTTTTCCCAGTACTGTACCTGCAGGTAAAATATTTTATATAATTTCCACAGGGGGTAGTAATGGGCAAATAACTATCGGCTCAGTAGTTACTGACGGAGCAAAAACTATAAATGGCACAACGGGAGGTGCATTCATGCATTTAGGGTCTGGTAGATATGCTGCGATACACAGCTATTAAATTATCTCTATCTCAAATAAAACAATAAATTATTAATTATGAAAAAAATAAAAATATTTACGGCAACAATCTTCTGCTTTGTAATGCTGCTTTCATACGGACAGGTGAGGATTAACAATACTACTTCTAATACTAGTGCCCCGAATAGTTCTGCTTTCATCGATGCATCCTCTAATCCATTAAGTAATGGCACTACGAATATAGGTAAAGGCTTGCTGTTCCCAACAACCGATTTAACAACATTTACTAGTTTTAGTGGATCTCCAGTGGGAATCCCTAATTCTTATCCAACACATTATGACGGCTTAATTGTATACAATACAGCGGCATCCGGTTCGGCCGGAGTTGGCTCTACAGATGGGGAGCTATCCGAAGGGTTTTGGTACTATGATAATAAATCCGGAACTACTAATGGTGGTACGTGGAAACCATTAGGCGGAGGTGCCGGAGGCGGTGCATTTAGTATCCAAGCAAATACGCCCACAGATACGCAATTAATCAATTCATCTGCAGATCAGGAAAAAGTGATTGAGCTTGTGGGGACCACCTATGGTACTAATACTACAATAGATCTGGGAACAACGCATCTCCCGGCAGATACTGTTAAGCAATTCAGAAAAGCGAACATCTATGATAATACTGGTGCCTTGGTTTTAGTTGCAACGGGAGATTACAACGCCACTACCAATGTATTGGTTACCGGAAACGGTATGATGAATATGCTGCTGCCAGCGGCAAGCGATTATAAAGTAGAGCTATTTTATACGGCTCAATAAAAATTACATGAATAAGCAGTATCTATAAAAATCCCGTTGTGCATTTCAAATAAAACTTGTCAAATAAATGGTCAATGTTAGCGATGGTATTTCGAGCTTCAATGTTTTAGTTCTTAATAATTTATCGAAGTGGTCTTATAACATCTCTAACATAATAAAACGGCAACATAAAGAATCCCAAATGCATGACGGGTAATTATTAGTTTTTCTCCTATAATTTATTTAACTAAACTCACAGTAAAAACCAATTATTCTTTAGGATGGTAGCTCCTACTTTTTCTTCGAAGTCTACTTCTATAACATTCAGTTTTTAATAACTTCAATAAGCCATAACAAGGCCATTAACAACTTGATCTTATTAAGGGTCGAAAATTATTTAAACAGAACAATCCGGCGATCGGATCAAATATATGAAAGACTTTGAACAGGTTTAGCACATATCCGACAGCTCAAATATGACTAATCGATTTTATTATGAAGCATTTAAAAATTAAAAAACTCTTGTTTTTCTCACTGTTTCTTGTATTCACTTCTGCAAAGGCTCAAACCATATCAGGGACCATGATACAACATGCAGGACAAACCATAACCTTAACTGGTTTTAATTATTATGACACCTATGAATTAGCCAAAACAGTTGCAGATAGCTTAGGCCATTTTAATCTTAGTTATCCTCGAGATTATAAGGGGATGGCATTACTTCAGACCCAAGATCAAAGTAGTTTAGTACTCGTATTAACCGATCCGCATATTATACTGCAAGGCACACACCTAAAAGAACAGGATAGCTTAAAATTTATAAAGGGTAAAAAAAACAAACAATTCGCCACATTAGCAAAACATTATACCCAACGACAGCAAGCTTATAAAGCATGGCACTATTTACAACCTATATATACCAAAGTGTCCCCTTTAAATGAACAGAAGAAAGTTTTAAAAATTATAAACAAAGAGCTTAAATGCATTGAATCTGCAGATGCAAACGCTGTAAATGAAATCCCTAAAAACACCTATTTGCATTGGTATTTACCTAAGCGACAACTGGTAAGTGATATGCCTGCAACTACTTATAGTTATACCGAGCGGCTACCAAAAAATATACATGCGTTTAGGTCGATAGACTTTAAGCACCAAAATTTTAAAACCTGCGGTTTGTTTAGAGAGCTTTTAGAAGGGCATTATTTTTTATTAGAAAATATGGGGCAGTCATTAGATAGTATTGGCAGTCAAATGAATCAAAGTACTCAATATTTAATAGACAATCTATCTACAAATGAACCTTTATTAAACAAAGTATCGGAAGAACTGTTCAAACTGTTTGAAAAACGAAGTTTATTTAAAGCTTCGGAGTATTTGGCAGTAACACTATTAAACCAAAAACAATGTAGTTTAAATGATGATTTAGCCAGCAAACTTGAAATATATCGAAAACTCAAAGTAGGCAACCCGGCACCGGATATCCAATTAAATAAGAACTCGAGATTAAAAGATTTTAAGCAACCTGTGTTACTTGTATTTGGAGCCAGTTGGTGCCCCCAATGCAAAGAAGATTTATCCAAGCTATTAGATAAATATGAGGACTGGAAGGCAAAACTAAAAATAATTTATATCTCTATAGATACAGACAAAGATGCTTTTGAAAAGACATATAAGAACATGCCCTGGGAAACATTCTGTGATTTTAAAGGTTGGGACTCCCAAGCAGCTAAAGATTATTATATTACCGGAACGCCAAGTTATTATCTGTTGGACAGTGAGCAAAAAACCCTGTCTCGTCCGGTATCCGTTGAGCATATAGATACTTTAGTTAAATACAAACTATAAAATAGAAATATAACCAATTTCCAAAATTCTTTTTAAATATTTTAGATTTCACATAATAAACAACACTTAATCCATTATACTCCCATTTATTACTTTGAATACTAGAAATCTACTTCTGTGATGCATATTTGTCTAACTTTCTTCATATCCCTTTGTAGGTTAGGTTAGGTTAGATTTAGAAAGTGATTAGGGAAAAGGCGAACGACTTGTTCGCCTTTTTATTTGTGCTGATTGATGATATTGATTTTTAGCAATACCATGTAAAACGTATCAATTTCCACGGGCTACATTATTAAAAATTTATGCTTAAATGCTTCTATTCGGTATCATCAAAAATGAATTTTAATACTATACAAAACGATCGGTTGTTTTCTTAAAAAACCACTTATTACTTAGGTAAACAGGTATAAACATTAAACCCTAATTTATAAGTAAATTAAACACTATTTATGGTTGATTTATATATGGAAAGTCCGAATAAAAAAAGTATCACGGAAACTAAATTACGGACTAATGAAATACTTTATTTAAGACTGGTATTACATGACTACAAGCCATCAGAGATTTGTCACTTTATAAATGTTAGAGAGAAAAACCTTATTGTACATCAAAAAAGGCTAAAAGAAGAGTTGAAAAGTGAAACATTTACCGAAGCTATAATTAACGCGTTTAAGCTAAATATTATAGATAAGTACGACTTTGTAGACCCTATAGTTAAGGATCAGGGGCTCATTTATGCAAAAACAATTTACAGTAGAATAAATGGTCTTACCGAAAATATGAATACAAGTATAAATGCTTTGGCCATAGTTATACTTGAGTTTTATAATACATGTGAAATAGAATTTTTTGCAAAAAACGAAAAAGAATTTAATCCTATAGAAAAAGAATATTTGAAGCTTAAATTTAAGGGCTTAGAGTTTAATAAGATTGCTAAATCACTAAAATTGGCCTCTAAAGATATAAAAGGGTTAGAAAAAACACTATTTCAGAAACTAGAAATTTATGAATGGTTTAATGGTTTTAAAAAAATATTTGAATCCGGCATATTAAACAGAAAAGACTTTTTAACAATAGACATTTATAAAGAAGCTCTAGAATCAGCTTCAAAAATGATAACACTTCATTCGTTCGCCAATTTATCAGACAAGGAAAAACAATTGGCTATTTACCATCAACTCATTATTTTTTACAACCTTTTAGAATACGACTGTCTATTTAAAATGAAATTTAATCCCTAATTCTTATTTTTAATTATTAATACTTAGATTAATGTAACTCTAATAGGTTCATTAAGATTAGAAGGAAATTAAAATTGATGTGGTGGGTTCACCAATGGATATATTCAGATACCACGCAAAAATAATGAGTACATGCACTCCGACGAATACCAGTCCCTACTATTTGAAACAGTACCTCGTTCAGATTACAACGACATAATATTTTTCTATATTTTTAGAATGCTTTCTTCATTAAGGAAAAACTCATTTATAAAATAGTGTTGTAAAATAATATTTGTCATCCAATGATTTCAATACTCCAAAACCAATATTGGAATAATCACTTTCTATTACTTTTTTATGTGATTCACTATTGAGCCATGCGTTAACAACAGATTGGGCGGACGTATACCCATATGCCACATTTTCGCTTACCCGAATTGCGCCTTTTGCCTTTAAACCATTACTTCTTAAGAAAAATAAATCATGATTAACATCACTTTTGGAAATCATATATTGACTATGTTTAACCGCATATGCCGTTGCATACAGAGTGTCCTTTATAAGTGGTTTTTTACCTTCATGAATTCTGTGCTCATTAATAAAATATAGAATATCATCAGACATTACCCAATCGTTTTGATGTACAATATCTAAATCAAAATCGTCATAAAAATTGTTATCATCCTTTATTTTGTTTGTGCTGCATGATGACATAGACAGTATTATAAGGAAAGTTGCTAACCTATTTAGTAATGTTTCAGTTAAACGCATAAACTCAGTTTTGCCATACAAATTGATAACAAAAACTGAGTTCTGAATTACAAAAGTAATAAACGGACAGCCAAGCTCGTATACCTAAAATTAACAGACACTCTAAATATAATTGTGACGCTAAAGAGATGATTAAAAAAAAGTCTCGCGCGACGGATCTTAACTTAAATTCATACTGTTTCAAATAGCAAAAGAGAGCAATTAATAAGTTAACCAGATATAAAAAACAGTTATTACTTTACGATTATGAGGTATATCATCTATACCTAATTTAGCTGTAGTTTAAAAACGTAGAGCATTTGCTCGGTTAATAATTTATATACTTTTAAAATGGTGCTTAGGCTATCTCAAATGGAACTAAAAATCATCTTCTTTTTTATAATGTTCTCATTAATTGTTCTGCTCGTATATTTTTGTTTTAGAATAATTAAAGTGATCAAAGAGGAAGTCCTTGAAGAAAACGCAGAAAGCTATAACCATAGCTAATCTAATCATTTAGATTTTTGGATTAATCAAGGCATAAAATAGTTGGTGGTTAATCACTCAACACAAGGTTTAAATGAATAGTCAGCTCTATGTCAATCTATTAGAAGAATCCCGAACTATAAGTTCCGCCTCTAATATGATTTTATTTAATGTCATTTCTTTTAATGGGTGATTCATCCGCTTCAAAAACGTTTCCGCTGCGATCCTGCCAATTTCAGAATTATGCTGATTAACAGTAGATATAGAAGGTGTTACAAATGATGTAAAGGGCTCATTACTAAACCCTACCAAAGCCATTTCATCAGGGACCTTTATATTCTCCTCTTTCAAAACCTGAAGAGCACCTAAAGCAGCTAAATCTCCTGCAGCATAAACAGCATCCGGCCGGGTTGGCGAATTTAGTAATTGTTTCATAATTCTTTGTCCATCAGTTATGCGCAAATTACTTTCAATAATTAAATTATCATCAACTGGTAAATTGTATTTAACAAGAGCGTCTTTATATCCTAGAATCCTGTTTCTATAAATTGGAGATTGGTTAAATCCGGCAATATGAGCAATGCGCTTACAACCTTGATCGACCAAATGCTCAACAACCATTTGACTACTCTTATAATCATCGATACCAACATAATCAACCTCTAAATTATTATCACCTCTATCAAAAAGAATTAAAGGAATTCCCCTGGATTTAATTTTATGATAAGCATCCAATTTGGTAGTTTCATTTGCTATAGAGGCAATAATACCATCAACTTGGGTAAATAATAACGCATTAATATTTCTGCATTCCTTTTCGTAAGACTCATTAGATTGCGTCATAATAACGTTATAACCGTTTTCATTTAGGACCTCCTCCATTTTTTCTACCACAGACGAAAAGAAGTTACTCTTAGCTCTTGGTATAATAACACCAACCAGATTACTCTTCCCTTTTCTTAAAGCAGTAGCTAAATAGTTAGGTTGGTAGTTTAAACTTTTTGCAACCTCAATGACCGCTCCTTTAGTCTTTTTACTAATTCTGGGATGATCATTTAGCGCTTTGGAAACGGCAGAGGGTGTAATTCCTAATACATCCGCAATGTCTTTTATGGTATATTTTTTTTTATTTACCAAGTTTTTATACATTTGTTCAATCGATGGAACAAATGTATTGCTTTTTTTTCATACAGAAATATCGGCAAGCATGTACATTGTATATAAATGATTAAATCAAAAGGTTAAAACCACTTAATCTTTTTTTTACAAAGAACTGTTCAATCGATTGAACATAAATAAAAATATATTAACTAGCAATGAAATATATTGTTTGCGAAAAGCCGGGAGAATTTATTCTGAAAGAAAAAAAAGCTCCGACAAGAAAAAAAGACGAAGCGCTATTACAAATAAATAAAGTTGGTATTTGCGGAACCGATTTACATGCATATGGAGGCAATCAAGCTTTCTTTAAATATCCAAGAATTTTAGGTCATGAATTGGCCTCTGAAGTTTTAGAAATTGGAGAAAACTCAAGGGGCATTGAAGCTGGTGATAAAGTAGTAGTAATGCCTTATGTTAGTTGTGGCGCATGTATTGCCTGTAAAAATGGAAAGACAAACTGTTGCACTAATATTAAGGTTTTAGGTGTTCACAAAGATGGTGGAATGCAGGAACAAATAACCGTACCGGTGGACCTCCTATTACCAGCAAACGATTTGTCAAATGACCAAATGGCTATTGTTGAACCGTTGGCTATTGGTGCTCATGCCGTGAGAAGAGCTTCTGTAAAATCGGGCGAATATGTTGTTGTTATTGGTTGTGGTCCCATAGGCATCGGAATAATGAAATTAGCACAAATTGAAGGCGCCAAAGTAATCGCTATAGACATGAACGATCAGCGCTTAGAATATGCAAAAAAAGAAATAGGAATAGATTACACCGTAAATGTTGAAAACAACCCGATAGAGCAAATTTTAGAAATCACGAATGGAGATTTAGCTACCGTCGTGTTTGATGCTTCCGGGCATAAAGGTGCATTGGAATCGGGTCCTAACTATATGTCGCATGGAGGGCGTTTTGTACTTGTAGGGCTTTCAAAAGGAGATTTAACCTATAATCATCCGGCAGTCCACTCCAAGGAAATGACCTTGATGTGTAGCAGAAATGCAACAATCGAAGACTTTGAGCATGTCATAAGTATTCTTAACCAATTTCCAACAGAGTCTTTTATTACGCATAACGTTCCATTTACAGAGATGATTAGCCATTTTGATAGCTGGTTGAATCCTGAGACCGGAGTTATAAAAGCAACTGTAGATTTCAAATTACATTCCTAAAATAGCATTTTTAAGAGGTGGCTTATCAAAAGTTAAATTCCATTAACATAAGCAACTTGATACTTTGAAAAGTAATACTTTATTATAAAATAAACATGAATTCATTAAATAGAAACTTAGTAAGTACGCCTCCCTATACCGAGAGAGTTATACAATTTGGAGAAGGCAATTTTTTAAGAGCCTTTGCAAACTGGATGATTCACGAAATGAATAAAAAGGTCGGTTTTGATGCCGGGGTTGTTGTAGTGCAGCCTATTGATCAAGGATTGGTTAAAATGCTAAATGAACAAAACGGTTTGTATACATTATATCTTAATGGTATTAGAGGCGGCAAAGTTATTAGCGAATATAAGATTATAGATTGCATTCAAAGAGGAATCAATCCTTATGAAAATTATACAGGCTATTTAGCCAATGCTGAGAACCCTAATTTACGCTTTGTAATATCCAATACCACGGAAGCGGGTATAACATATAATGCAAATGACAGATTAGACAATACCCCACAGTCCAGTTACCCTGGGAAGTTAACCGCCTTATTATTTAAAAGGTTTCAAACGTTTAATGGAGCTCCTGATAAAGGTATGATCCTTATTCCTTGTGAATTAATTGATAAAAACGGGGAGCACTTAAAAGATATTATTTTACAATACGCAGACGATTGGAATTTGGGTCATGAATTTGTTAAATGGATCAATAATCATAATACCTTCTGTAATACTTTAGTTGATAGAATTGTTCCCGGATACCCAAGAAGCAGAATAGATGCGATTACCGAAGAACTAGGCTATAAAGATAATTTAGTTGTTGAAGGAGAACAATTTCACCTCTGGGTGATAGAAGGTCCCAAGGCTGTTCAAGAAGAAATCCCTTCTAAATCCTGTGGGCTAAATATTGTTTTTACCGACAATATGGAACCCTACAGAACTCGAAAGGTAAGAATTCTAAATGGCGCGCATACAAGTTTAGTCCCTGTGGGCTACTTATACGGTATTGATACTGTAAGAGAATCTATAGAAAATAAGGACGTTGGAGGGTTTATAAGGGATATTATTTTTAATGAGATTTGTCCAACATTAGATTTGCCTAAAGAAGAATTAAATCAATTTGCAAATGATGTCTTAGACCGGTTTAGAAACCCATACTTAGAGCATGCCTTAATGAGTATTTCATTGAATTCTATCTCTAAATTTAAAACTCGTGTTCTACCTTCGGTTTTAGAATATATAAAAAGAAAAGAGGCATTACCCAAAGGGTTATTATTTTCATTAGCAGCACTAATTGCCTTTTATAAAGGCGATAGAAATGACACCCCGATTGCATTAAAAGATGATAAACATATTTTAGATTTTTTCGATGCTCTGTGGTGCAATTCTGATAATATAGATGAAATATGTCAAACGGTTTTATCAAATACCACATTTTGGGATGTGGACTTAACACAATTCAATGGTTTACAAGACATCGTTGCTGAATATTTAAATGACATTATAAATAAAGGAATGAAAATCGCTTTAGAACGAATAATAAAATAAAACTATCCCGAAAGCTACTGTTCCATTATTTTTAATCTCTATCTCCAATAAATAATACATACCGGTTATCTTATATACAAAAGTAGCCTTCCCTAAAATGTAGACTATACCATGAATGCTAAATCACAAATAGGAGAAAGATAATATTTAGATATCCTCATAAAAGCTTTTAACGGATTAACCAAAAGGGGATTAATACCCCAAAAAGTCAATCAACCGAAGCGCTATAATAAAAAATATTTTGAGTAAATTTAAGCTCATTAATAACCCTCTTTTTCATAAGTAATTATTTTGCATAAAAAGCTCCTTATATATGTCCTTCTATTCTGCTGTGGAATGCATGCGCAAATCGCCATATCGGGTGAACTTGATTTAAGGAATGAGATTACAAAGGAGCACAAAGTATATCTATACAAATTGAGTCTTGAAGATATTAGAGGTTCCAAAATGGCTAAGGAAATTGCATGGTCACCTCTTGGGGCTGACGGATCATTTTCTTTTAAGAGTAATCTACTCTCAAATCAGGATGCTTTTTATCAATTACATTTAAATCGCTTAGGAATAACACATAACGATACTATTGCCAAAAGTAATCCCTTTATACTTTCAAGTCGCGATAGCATTAATTTTAAATCGGGGATTCAGCATTTTGAAAAATATAGTACCACAAATATAGCAGATAAGGAATGGACACGTTTACGCGGTTTTGAACAAAGATTGCAAAAAGCAAATAATAAGTTTGAGCATAATGACCAAGAAAGAAAATCCTATTTCAAAGACTCCCTGCGTATTTTAATAGTAAAATTGATAGCCGTTCAAGAGCTAGAAGATAAAAATTTATTAGATCAAGACATTGCTAAAAACTCAGAGTACTATTTAATGCTATTGGAAGAGCTTCAAGAAAGCGAACTACCATCTGCTCAATACCAATTTTTCGAAAAGAAACTGGCCTTTTTGACCAAAGAGGTCGTGGAGCAAAAATATGCTTGGAGCAAGGCTATAAATATTATTCTAGCATTAATTGTTTTTGGACTGATTTGTTTTACGCTCTTTAATAGAAAGTACGTTGAAGCTTTACCTGAACTTAGCAAACAAGAACGAGCTATCAAAAAATTGATTCTTGAGGGAAAATCTAATAAGGAGATTGCGAACGAGCTTTTTATTAGTCTCAGTACGGTAAAAACGCACATCACCAATATTTATAGTAAGTTAAAAGTATCCAATAGGCAGGAACTTCTGCAAAAAACATATAATTAGTACCGGTACTAGTACCTAAATCCTACCTCTTCTCCCCTTTTTTCATATCGATAAGGCCGTATTTGCATTTCAAAAGAAACAATGCAAAACCTTTCACGATTAAAACGATTGTTTTCTACCCCATCACAGGAATTCGAATTTTGGAATAAATGGCTTGCTTGGGGTGTTTTCCTTATTGCTCTTTTCACCTATTCGGTCACCGTTGAGCCTACGGTAAGTTTTTGGGATTCCGGAGAGTATATTGCTACCTCTGCCAAATTGGAAGTTGCACACCCCCCAGGAGCGCCTTTGTTTCAAATGATAGGGGCATTTTCTGCTTTATTTGCCCCAGCACCAGATAACATAGCCTTTATGGTAAACTATGTGTCTTGCATATCTAGCGCCTTTACCATCCTTTTCATGTTCTGGACAATAACCAATTTGACCAGAAAACTCTGTTTTAAAGAAAGAAAGCTCACAAATGATAGGGCTATTGCTGTGTTAGGAAGTGGACTCATCGGATCCTTAACCTTTACATTTTCAGATAGTTTTTGGTTTAATGCTTTAGAAACAGAGGTATATTCTATGGCTAGTTTAGTCATGGCATTATTACTATGGCTAGGGTTAAAATGGACGGATAACTTGAACGAACCTAGAAATAACAAATGGCTAATTCTCATTGCTTTTGTGGTTGGTTTAACATTTGGTATCCAGTTCATGGGCTTTCTGGCTATTCCTTCGATCATACTACTCTATTATTTTAAAAGACAAAAGATTATCACAATAAGAAATTTTATTCTAGGCAATATAGTAGCAGTAGCTATACTTATGCTGGTTTTCAAGTTTCCTTTAACTTATATACTTAAGTTTTTTGGATGGGGTGAAGTATTTTTTGTAAATAGCTTTGGCCTCCCTTTTAATTCAGGAACTATTATGGTTGGGCTTGTTTTAATATTCTCCTTCATTTTTGCTTTGAGACATTCTCATAAGTATCGATATCCAATAGCAAATACATTGGTTCTTACATTAATGTTTTTATGCATAGGCTTTTCTTCATGGCTTGTTTTACCGCTAAGGGCTAATGCTCATGTTACTATTAACGAGAATGACCCTTCAGACGCCAGAGCACTCCTTGCTTATTATAATCGTGAACAATACCCAAGCACTGATAGCCCATTTTACGGCGCTTATTACTCTGATCGATTTGCTCCGCCCGGAGAAGATAAAGATGATTATCCAAAGTATGAACGCAATAAGAAATTGAATAACTACGAAATCGTAAATCTTTATAAAAAAGCATTACAAGGTCCAAATAAAAAACATATTGGAATTTTACCTCGTATGTGGAGTCAAATGAATGCCGAAAATTATATGAAATATTTCGGTGCATTAGAATTTGAAATTAAATCTCGATATAGATCGAATAAAGAACTTATAAATAATGTAAACCAACTTAGAAAGAGGTATGCAGATGGTGAGGTCGATGAATCGCAATACATAAAGTTCTTAAATAAGTTCAGCAACTTTATTGAGGTCAAGCCACCCTCGGTATGGAACAACTTGGAATACATGTTTAAATTTCAATTTGGATACATGTATTGGCGTTATTTTATGTGGAATTTTGTTGGAAGACAGGATGATATTCAAGGGCGTTATAACGGTCATGGGAATTGGATAAGCGGAATTGGCTTTATAGATCGTTTACACCATGGCAGTCAGAATAATTTACCAGATGAAGTAAAGCATAATAAAGGTAGAAACACCTATTACTTTTTACCTCTTCTATTAGGTTTTATTGGTCTGGTATTTCAGATTTCGAGAAACCTCAAACAATTTTGGGTGCTTTTTGTATTCTTCATATTTACAGGTATCGCTATCCAGTTTTATACCAACCCTGCAATATTTCAACCTCGTGAGCGAGACTATTCATTGGTCGGTTCATTTTATATTTTTGCGGTTTGGATTGGTATGGGGATCTATGGGGTGTTCAATACGTTAAAAAAAATAATTCGACCAAAACTATTAGCACCTGTTGTTTTGGTAATCTGCTTTTTAGCAGTTCCCGGCGTGATGGCATATCAGAATTGGGACGACCATGACAGATCTAATCGATATACCGCTCGATCTTCTGCTAAATCTTATCTGGATTCTACTCAGGAAAACTCAGGAGCCATCCTATTTACCATCGGAGACAACGATAATTTCCCCCTTTGGTATATCCAGGAAATTGAGGGTTACCGCACCGATGTTCGAATTATTGTTACCAGTTACTTCGCAACGGATTGGTATATTGATCAGGCAAAACGAAAATCGTATGAAAGTGATCCCATTCCATCCCAGTTGACTCATGATAAGTACAAATATGGCACAAGAGATGCCATTTATTATCAGGGCCTTCCAGGAATAGCAGAAAAACGCTGGAATATTAACGATTTTATGAATTGGGTAGGAAGCGATAAACCTCAAACAAAATTCAAATATTTCTTAAAAAAACAAGGCGCTGACTTAAGTCAATATTCTGAAAGCACACTAAATCTTGTTTACTATCCTACTAACAAAATTCGTATAGATGTTAACAAAAACACCGTATTGAATAATGGTTTGGTAAAAGAGAAAGACACTGCACACATCGTTGATTATATTGATATCGATCTACCAAAAACAGCATTAACCAAAAATAGAATTATGATGCTGGATATAATTGCTAATAATGATTGGGAACGCCCTATCTACTTTTCGGGGGGTAGTTATGAAGACGAAGAATATATATGGATGAAAGACTACTTGCAATTAGATGGCATTGCTTATAAATTAGTGCCGATAAAAACTGAGTATGACGGTGGGTTATACATGGGAAGAGTGGATGAAGACCTAGGGTATAGCATAGTTAAGAATTTAGATTGGGGTAATTCCAGCAGTCCCGACATATATCATGATCCACAGACACGGAAACAGGGTGGAGTTTCATTACGCATGGCTTTAGCAAAATTGATAGAAAAGTTGATAGAGGAAGATAAAATGGATAAGGCCAAGGAGGTCATTGATATCGCTATGACAAACATTCCAGTAGACTATTTTGGTTATTATACATTTCTGGAACCCTATGTTGACAGCTACTACCAAGTTGGAGAAATGACCAAGGCCAGAGACCTATTTAGAAAATTGAAAAAAGTATATCAGGAAAGACTTAACTATTATGCCAGTATTCCGTTAGATGAACAATATCATAAGATAGAAACGATTATATCAAGCATTGAGGCCTATCGGAGGAACTTAGAAACCCTCATTAAGCATGATAATGTAGATTTTGTCGAAAAGGAAGCCTTATTATTTAATAAAGAAATCGTAAAGTTTCGATATTTCTACGGTGATAGGACATTAGAAAGAGACAAATAAGAAGTAATTGAATTAGAGTTTTATCAAAAAAAGTAATACTATGATGGTACATGAAGTTCTATTTTTTAAGATCTATTGATATCATTTTTTTTGGGATGAGAGAATTTAAATAATCCTTAAAACGTTTTGTTGCAAATAGAGCTTTACTCTATTAAAAATAAAAGCTCTAGTTTCATAAAGAAAGTAAACTTTCTATAAAAACTAAAGCTTTTATTTAGTCGGGATGACAGGATTTGAACCTGCGACCACACGGCCCCCAGCCGTGTACGCTAACCGGACTGCGCCACATCCCGAAATATTAAAGCCTAGATTAATTAATCCAGGCCGCAAATATAAAAATATATTTAAAAAATTAATGCTCTTTTGCAGCTAAATAACGTTCCGCATCTAAAGCCGCCATACAACCAGTTCCGGCAGCTGTTACCGCTTGTCTGTAAACATGATCGGCAGCATCTCCGGATACAAAAACACCGGCAACATTTGTTTTAGACGTTCCAGGGACATTTATAATATAACCTGTCTCATCCAGATTTAAATAATCTTTAAAAATATCAGTATTTGGTTTATGACCAATAGCTACAAAAAAACCGGTAGCCGGAATCTCATGCTTTTCATTCGTTTTATTATTGAAAACACAAACTCCTGTTACTACTTGACCATCTCCTAAAACTTCATCGGTTTCAGTATTAAAAAGGATTTCAATATTCTCAGTGTTTTTTACACGAGCTGCCATAATTTTAGATGCTCGAAACTCGTCACGCCTCACTAACATGGTTACTTTAGTACAAAGTTTAGAAAGGTAATGCGCTTCTTCGCATGCCGAATCTCCAGCTCCTACTATCACGACCTCCTGGTTTCTATAAAAGAACCCGTCACATACCGCACATGCCGAAACACCGCCTCCCAACTTTAGATATTTTTGTTCAGATTCCAATCCTAAGTATTTCGCTGAAGCTCCTGTGGAAATTATAACGGTATCACAATGAATCTCTTTGGTGTCATTAACCCAAACTTTATGAACATCCCCGGAAAAGTCAACTTTTGTAACCCATCCATCACGTACGTCAGTTTCAAAACGCTGTGCTTGGGCTTGCAATTGAATCATCATTTCCGGTCCTGTTACACCGTCCGGGTAACCTGGAAAGTTCTCTACTTCATTAGTCGTCGTTAATTGTCCTCCCGGCTGTGTTCCCTGATATAAAACAGGAAACATATTTGCTCTGGCTGCATATATAGCCGCAGTATACCCGGCAGGGCCTGAGCCTATAATAAGACATTTTACTTTTTCTATTGTATCGGACATAATCTTATTTTAAATTTAGTTAAGCAAAAGTAGAATTTTTGAACAAATCCTTACTAATAAGTTATCAACAGTTTTTATTAATAGATAAATTTAAATGATTATGTCGAATAGGGGTTATTTGAAAAAACAAATTGAATTCATAATTTTTATGGTATAATTTTATAAGGCCAAAAACGGATTATAATCCTTTCTGGGTTTAAATTTGTGTCAATTCCCTTTCCATGACCGTTTTTAAATGCCTTAATGAAATCCTAAAACGCGCTCTAATTAACAAAAAACGAATAAATTCGACAAGCATTCCCTTTGCTCATTGGATTTGCCTTTTCGGCCATTCTGATCTTAATTGTATGATTTTTTCTAGGATCAAGCTCTGCTCCCAAAACAAAATAACGAGGTAAATGCTGATAATAACTATTGGCTGTGTATTGGTCGAATAATTGATATTCACCGCCATCAATGCTGTATTCGATAGTTCCGGCATCAGGTCCCGATAATGCGACCATCCCAATGGCACTTCCCTTGAACCTGAGTTTCAACCAACCTTTCTCACCATTGGCGACTAAAAGTGGAATTTTTGTATACCCCTTTCTTACGCGTTCTTCATTTTTGGGTTCCCACAATGGGTCAAGCTCCCACCCTCCTTTAAATCTTGCATGATCAATGCTAAGGAACCTCCCGGTATCATAAGCGAAGTGATCCAGTTTTTCAGGTAAGGCATGCGCTAAAACTTTATCATCATCAGCAACAAAACCGAAGTAAGCATTGTTTAGTAAAGTTTTCATGGAATGGGCATAAATATCCTGACCAAATGGAGACGGGTGCAAGTTCTTAAAATCGGCTTCCCAGGTAAACTCTCCGGCATCGATACGATCGGTAACTTCTTTGGCTAGATTTATTGAGGGCACATTATAGTGCTCCGCTACACGTTCGTGATCCATGATTTCCTGAGGAATTTCCCCATTACGATAGGCTTTCATTTTTGAAGGATCTACGAAATGCATCAAAACAATATCCATTGTTGGGTTGACCTTCCGAGCATGACGTACAATACCTTCCATACCACGTACACGGTCGGTACTATTTCGACGTAACGCGGGCGAGCGATCGTTTACAGCGGCTTCTTCAAAAAGTAAATCGACTTGGCCTTTAGATAGCACGTCGCGAACTAAACGGAATGCTCCCGATGTTGATCCTTCCGAAGGAATACCGGCTGTAATGAATGTAAAATCGGTTTCCGGAAATTTTTGCTTGAGGTAATCACAAATCATATTTCGCCATCCCCTATTGAATGTAATAGAGCCTCCTAAAAATGCTACCGTTCCTTTTTTATCTTTGACAAACTTAATCTGACTATTCTTAAGACCGCCTCGCAATTTATGATAAGTCTTGGAGTCCAACTTTGGTTTTGGAAACAACGGACTATTAAAATCAAATTCCCAACCCAACGGTTCCTTTTCAATAAAACCACGTTTCCATAGAAAAACCTCGGATTCATACATGGTATATTTAAAAAATGCATCGGTATTTGATTTTCGAAACCAACTGCTATTAAAGAAACCATGTCCGGTACCAAATGCAGGAATAAGCAGACAATCGTTTCCATTTTGTTTCATCAATTGTTCAAATCGAGCAGCATTTTCATAAGGTACCGTGGTATCTTCGGTACCATGAAAAATCAAACATGGTGGTAGATCTTCACGGACTTGATGACATGGTGAAATTTCCGTTTCGCGGCCTTTTACTTTTTCAGCACCGTACCCTTTTTCCGTGGTATCTAAAACTGGGTTAAACAGAATCATAACATTGGGAACTGAACTCACAGATAAATTTTCTCCAGGTTCTTCATGACCTGAAACCACACCGGTACAAGCGGCCACATGTCCCCCTGCCGAACCACCGGATGCTACAATTTTATTCGGATCTATCCCTAATCTGCTGGCATTCTGGCGTACCCAACGAATAGCAGATTTGCCATCTTGAACAGATTCGAAAGGAGAGGTTTTGTGAAATCGTTTTACGCGATACTCTGCAGAAATAGCTACCATCCCCAGTTTCGCATAGAAGGTACTTTGCTGGTAGAATTGTCTTGGGTTTCCTCCAACCCAACCGCCTCCAAAAAAAGAGACAATTGTCGTTCTATTATCGTTCACTGAAAAATCTTCAGGGTAGAAAATATGAAGTTTTAATTCACCCTGAGGGGTCTGTTTGTATAAGACTTTATCATGTGGAACATAATCTTGTGCGAATGTAATGTTCAACGAAATTATTATAGCAATTGGTATAAAATATAACCTTTTAATCATCATACAAGGGAATCCTTTTTAAATCACTCTCTATTATCCATGCCTAAGCGAAAGATCTTAATTTAAATATGTTTGAGCACCTCAAAATAACAAAAAACAAAGGTCTTCATACCTCGAATCGCCTAATTCCTAAAATGGTTATTCTTGTCTTAAGACTTCCTTTCTACATTTTTTGTAACCTCATCAAACCATTCTAATAAACTAGACTTCATTGCCGCGGTTTTTTCTGGAAATTCATCAGACAAATCATTTTTTTCACTAATGTCTGCTTCCAAATCATATAATTCAGGATTCTTATTATCTTCAGCCAGAACCAATTTCCATTGTCCTCTTCTCATGGCCATTCTATTTCCGAATTCCCAGTAAAGATCACGATCCTTCATACTTTTATTTTGCAGCAAAAGACTTTTAAGACTGGTACCGTCCAAATCCAAAGGGGCTTCTACTCCAGTCAACTCTGCCAAGGTTGGCAAAATATCCATAGTCATGGCGGTTTCTGCAGATTCACCGGGTTGAATTTTCCCCTTCCAACGGAATATTCCTGCCACTCTATGCCCACCTTCATAAACGGACGCCTTACCAGCTCGCAAAGGAAAGTTATTACCATAACGGGCGCCTCCATTGTCGGAGCAAAATACAATAAAAGTATTTTCGTCTAGATTTAATTCTTCCAAAGTTTGTAATACTTTACCAATACCTTCATCCATGACCTCAATCATCTCTTTTAACAATACTTTGGTTTCCTCTGAAGTACGTTTTTTATCGGGAATAACTTCTCCAATCTTTCGAAATGCCGGTGTATTTCGCCCCTGAAATGGACCATGGGGAGACTCATGGGGGATATAAAGGAGAAAGGGTTCTTCGCGGTGTTTCTTAATAAAATTTACCGCATGTTCGGTAATAAGGTCTGTCGAATACCCTTCTTCTTTTTGAAGCTCGTTCTGATGCCACCAGTCTTCATAACCCTCCTGATCGATATGCGCATGATAATCAACGTTACCGCTAACATATCCAATATATTCATCGAATCCCTGATAAACAGGGTTATATTTTTCTGGATAACCAACATGCCATTTCCCAAACATTCCGGTGGTATATCCGGCTTCCTTCAACATATCTGCAAACGTCGTTTCATTTAAATCTAAACCTACATCCCGGTGACTTTTGGCAGTTACAACTCCGGAAATTCCCGTGCGTTGCTGATATTTTCCTGTTAGAAGAGCAGCTCTGGTTGGGCTGCAAACGGTGCCATTAGAATGGAAGTCGGTAAAACGAATACCTTCTTTAGCCAATCTATCAATATTTGGCGTTTTTATGGTTTCGCTTCCATAACACCCCAAATCAGCATAGCCCAGGTCGTCCGCCATAATGATCACAAAATTCGGTTTTGATCGTTCACTATTTACTTCAGCACAACCTATCAAACTCACCAGAAGTATAACATAAAAAACTCTAGCCATGATTTTATTCTTATATTTCTTCATATCAACTACGTTATATCAGTTTTCATCCCAAAAAGAGCCTTCATTTTTTAAATGAGTTTCAAAGCTCTCTAATTCAGCAAGTAATCCAGAACGCTTATCCGTATATTCATCAGCTAAATTAATGCGTTCTCCCAAATCCTGTTCAACCTGAAACAATAAAGGTGTTTCTTTGGACGCCACAAAGCCATAATTGTTTTTAGTTTGTGAACCTATACGAATATGCAATTTCCAGGCATCCTTCCTTATTGCTGATGGAAAATTATCGGTATAGTTATAGTAAAACGTAAATGACTCTGTCAATTTCGGAAAACTTTCAGGCATCAATATTGATCTTATGTCTCTACCATCAATTGTTCTGTCGCCAGGTAATTTTACACCGGCAATTGAAAAAATAGTTGGTAAAATATCCAAAGTACTTATTGGTGTTTGCTCATTGCGGTTCCCTTTGATCTTTGCCGGCCAACTTATTATTCCGGGGACACGATGACCACCCTCCCAGGTTGATCCCTTGCCATCTCTAAATGGTGTTGCATAACCAACCTTCAAACGGGTATCCCCGTATTTCACATTATCCATTCTATTTTCATACACAATCCAAGGACCATTATCTGATGAAAATACGACAATTGTATTTTCCCTTATCTCCTCTTCTTCGAGCGTTCGAATGATATCTCCTATGGAGGCATCGACCTCTTCCATCACATCTCCTAGCTCACCTCGCCGCGACTTACCTTTAAATTTATCACTAACGAACAAACCTAAATGCGGCATATTATAAGGTATGTATGCAAAAAATGGAACATCTTTATTTCGTTTTATAAAATCTATGGCTGTTTTGGTACAGATTCCTGTTAAAGATTCCGATGCCTTATTATTTGATGGTAAATTCTTAGCTAATACTTCGTATCCTGCAATAGGTTGTTGTCCTTTAGGTTTGCTTTTTAAAAGCATGGCATCATTATAATCGTGAGACACGTTAGTACCTATCCATTCGTCAAAACCATGAGCCAGAGGTAAGGTCTTTTGTGAAAAACCGTTTTTCTCATTTGGGGTTCCTAAATGCCATTTTCCAAACATCCCTGTTTTATAGCCAACAGATTTTAATCCTTCCGCCAGGGTTATTTCTTTATCATGAATATGTCTTTTTGACGTTGGGCCAATAACCCAGGAACCTAAGCCTGATCGACCGGGGTAACGTCCTGTTAATAAAGAATAACGGGATGCCGAACAAGCAGGAGAAGTCACGTAAAACTGTGTAAAATTCACACCACTATCTTTTAATTTGGAAATATTTGGTGTTTTTATCGTAGGGTTACCATTGTGCTCGTAATCGCCATAACCACTGTCATCAAGATATATGAGAATCACATTAGGTTTTATGCTTGATTCTGCTTGTTGACTATGTCCTTTTAAACTGGTAACAACCATTAGTAAAACGATTGCTGTTATTCTCAAATGGGTTAAATTCATGATAAACGATACTTAATAAAATATGTTCTAATTGAGCGCTTACAGTTAGTATTAAAGTGGCGCTATTCTACGGTTGACTTCAAATTTAACGTTTTTCGGGAAACGAGCTAAGGTAAAACTTTTATAAATGTAGCATACGTTTACAAATTTCCGTTTTAAGGAGTACACGCCGAACCGTCTTCTCTGTTCTAATTTCTTCGCGAATAAATTTAATTTAAAACTAAAAATCTAATAAAATTCATCCAAATAATACAATTATTTTTTACAACTTTTTTATAATCAACAACTTAACACCATGCATTTGAACTCTATTTTTATAAAATGGATCACAAAAAATTAGCCAGCTCAAAAATTGTTGATTAATTATATTAAAAATATTGAATTAATGTGGCTAAAATACGATATTAGTGCCCGAAAATTAATCAACATATTCAACGCTATTTATGAAACAAGTAAAAAACATTATTTTAACTTTAACATTGGCACTAATCGCGAATGTTTGTTTTGGCCAATTAGGAGGTGTCAAAAAGTTCGATTTCTCTATTTTGAAAGATAAGGTACTCTATATCCCTACTTATGAAACAAGTAAAAAATATATAGCCAAAATGAGTAAGCGTGGTAAGTATGATAAAATTGCGGATGCCAAAGCCAAAGTTGAAGTCTACAACAAAGCATGGAAAGAAGCTATGGCAGAATCATCTTATGATGCCACTGATTATGAAATTAAAGGTTTTGAATACAAAAAACTATTTAAAAGCAAAGATCCAAACGCTCTTTTACTTCAGTATTATTTTGATAAATATGGCAATGAGCAAGCCATGTTAGTCGTAACCGGACCTAAGAAAAGAGTTATTGCAAGAACAATAATTACAGGGTTGGATTTAAGTGATAAAAATGATATTCGCTTAATGATGAATATGTTAAACGATTCCATGAATACAGCTGCTGAAATTCAAAATGAAGGCGGAAAAAAATCCATGAAAAACTTTAGAAGTAAATATAAAACGGCCCTTGTTGAATGGGCTGAAAATATGGATAGTAAAACGTTTTTAATTCCTAAAAGTGAACATAAAAATGAGAAGAAAGCGGCTAACCGAAATGCTGATTTAAAAGCGGCACTTAAAAACTGGAAGTTGACTAGCTACGAATTTACAACTGAAGAAGACATAAACAATAGAAGAATTGAAGGAGACGACAGCTCATTTTACTGGAGAACCTTCAAAATTCACACCAATGGTCTAATTGTTTTCAATTACAACGTGTTGCTATCCACAGATAGTGATGATGTCATTGTTGGGTTTATGGGAAAAAAACGTTTAAAACCAGCAACTTTAGATTTAATTCAAAACAAAATAACTGCAAAAGTTGAAAGATATAAAAAGCAGCTTGCCAAGTAACTTTTTTAAAATTATTACGATATTGTTATTTACCCTATTCAGTTGTAAACTGATAGGGCAAATTGATGTTAAGATTTACGAAGAAAAATTTGGAAAGGGACTTACATCTTTAAAAAATAAGATCAATATAGAATTCATTTACAACGAAACTTCTAAGCAATACTTTGCTAAAGTTTCGCATAAATATGAAAAGCTTCATTTGGGGCATGAAAGTTCTAACAGTTTAATACAAGTTCCTTTTAATGATTTTCAAAAACTAAGCTTAGAAAAAGCAAGATTTTACAAGCTTGATTCTATTGGAAATAAAAAATTGATCGAAAATGTGAAAGTGAAATATGCCGATGTCAAAGATTACTATATCAACAATATTTTTTATTCAGATTTAAAAGTAAAACAGTTTAATTGCTCAGTAGATTTACCTGAAAACTATCTTATAAATTACGCATACCATGTTAAATACCATGATTTAAAGTTTTTAACCAGCTTTTATTTCCAAAACTTGAATGAAGCCGTTGAAGAAGTTGAAATTTCCATTAAAAAAAATCCAAATGTTAAATTTTCGATTTTTGAATTTAATTTGAATGGTATCACAAAAACTGAGGATGAAAGTTATATTAGATTTAAAGGTACCAACTTAAAAAGATTCAAAGCTTTAAACACTTCTGTTAACAGCAATTATTACCTTCCTCACATTATTTTATCGGTTGCCGAAATAAAAACTAAAAAGTCAACTACCCAAATTTTAAAAACAACAGATGATCTTTACGCATGGTACAAAACACTAATAGATGAATTAAAGCCCGATAACGAAATATTAAAAAAATTAGCAGAATCAATACTTGAAAGTGAAACCAGCGATCCCAAAAAAATAGAAAAACTATTTAAGTGGGTTCAAAATAACATTCAATACGTTGCATTTGAAAATGGAATTGCAGGCTTTAAACCCGCTGAAGCACATGAGGTAGCCTCATTAAAATATGGTGATTGTAAAGGCATGGCAAACCTGTTAGTCAACTTACTAAAAACCCAAGGTTTTGATGCCAGGCATACTTGGATAGGTACAAGGGCTAATAATTATAATTACAGTATCCCTTCTTTAGCTGTTGACAATCATATGATTTGCGCCTTAAATTTTAAAAACCAACGTTACTTTTTGGATGCTACAAGTAAATCAGCTACCTGGGACAAAACACCTGCCCACTTAGAAGGAAAACAAGCTTTGGTATCAAATAATGATACATTTACGATACAAACCGTTGCTAAATCTGATCCGAAAAGCAATACATTTACAATTACCGGAAAAATAGATCTTAGTAAACCAATACCCAAAATTAATCTAAAGTTAAAATTAACAGGGCATTTTTACAGAGATTTTTTAAGCAGTGTTACTTACGCTTCTAATAAAACTAAAGAGCACATCCCTTATTATTTTTTAAGTGATTATCTTAATGGTATAAAAGTGAATACCATCTCTTCGATAGAGACCTCAAATGAAACAGTAACTTTCAATTTATCCGGGACTTTTAACCATGTAGCCTTAGGAAATCAAAAAGTCATTTTCCCATTCTTAGACGTCTTAGTATACCCAAGAATTTCTAAGCAAAACCCACCAAATTATATCGATTACCCACAAATAATTGATTCAAAAATTGAAGTTTACAATGCCGGAAGGTTTCCAAAAGAAAATTACAATTCAAAAATAATTGACAACGAAAACTTCAGTGCTTTCTATTTTACCGAAAAGATGAATGGCAAATTTATAGTGAAACAAAAAATTTCGTTTAATGCATTGAACTCATCATTAATTGAAAATGATTCATGGAATACATTTTTCGATCAAATCAATTCATTTAATAATCTCCCCTTAACTTATGATTAAAAAATTATTATTTGGGTTTATTTGCTTAAGCTTTTCAGTTAATGCTCAAATTAATGACGAAGCTCTAGATAATTTTGCCAATTCTGCTTTTCAAGATATAAATCAAAGAGATGATAGTGATGTTACGATTATTTTCGATAGAACTTATGTTGAAATAAAAGGGAAGAAAGTAAGTGAAGTTTATACTACCGTTCATAGAAAAATAAAAATTCATTCACTATTTGGTTTAGAGCACTACAACAAACTATACATACCAATCTTTAATGATCTCAACAATAAACTAGAATTTGTTGCATGCAAAGCTAAAACCTTAAAAAAAAATAAAAACACCGTAGCTACAAATAATGAAAACATAGTCACGACTACACTCCCGGCAAATGCTCCATTCCTTTATAAAGTGAAGGGGAAAGTTAAAATGTTGGCTATTAAGGACGTGAACATTGGAGATGAAATAGAGTACATATATACTACAAAACAAACTTATGATTCTGATGATTATTTTTACAAAGCAGATAAAATTGAATTTGGAAATAATATCTACTGCCTTGAAAAATCACTATTCATTAATACTAAGAAGCATCTTAATGTAAACATATGGCCCTATAATTTTCATGATGGAACCACCAGAAATAGTGATTTTTTATATGAAAATGGATATAAAGTGAGTCTTAAAAATATTCAACCAAATTTTCATGAGATATATAGTCAAGCCAATTTACATAACCCCTATTTATTTTATGAAATTAAAAGTACTGAAAATAAAGAGCTAAATGATACCTGGGAAGATTTTGCCAAATATTTTAAGCCTAAAAGGCAGGACATCAAAAAAAATTACGTTTTAAATGGCCAATCCGTAGAAAATGCTCTTGATGAATTGAATATGACTCCCGGTACTCAAAAGAAATATCAAAATATTTTAAGTCATATTAATAAACCCATTGAAAACGATTTTCATGTTTATGAAGATATTAAAGATGATATCGAAGTGGCTTGGAGTTATGCTAAAGTCATCTCAAAAACGGCTAAGAAACTTAATTTACCTATAAACTTTCACTTTGTAATAAGTAAAAACAATGGTAAACTTGAGAAATCACTTGTAAGTTTATACCAATTTGATACCATTATTTGTTCCTTTCAAAATGAAGATGGATCGACGGTCTACTTTCCATTACTCGAGCCTTATTCGAACTTAAATGATATAAGAAAGGAATATCAGCAAACAGAATGCTTCACCATTAAGCAAGACTTAAATGGAAAAAGAACACATGGATTTGATTTAATTCCTTTATTAAAAACTGGTAATTTTCAAAAAAAGGTGCACATCACTTTGAACGAAATAATATACGATACTTTAAAATTTACAATTAATGAGTCTTTAAAGTTTAATGGTCATAGTTGGCTGGAAATCAAGCCCCTAATTTCTTATATGATAAAGGATTCCTTAACCGTGAATAAAAAACTTAAATCTTTTGTTGAAAATCAAATAGTACTTAATAATAAAACAGATTCAATTTATAATCTAAACTATTCTAAAAAAGAGGACTTATTCACGATTGACTACCAATATAATGTTTCAAAACCAATAACATCGAATTCGCCCTATTTCAGTATTAGTCCTAATGACTTTTTTGAGAAAGACTTTTTTACACCATATTATTTAAAAAACAAACGAATCAATAAAGGCTATTTTACAAATGAATTCAATACGGTTTATCTTTTCAGTTTTGAAGGTAATTGTTCATGGCAAGAAAACAAACTGCTAAAGGCTTCAATGATTAATGAATTTGGAAGTGCCAATACGACATATACTTATAACAACAATAAACTTGAAACTTCTGTAAAATTAAACTTAGAGAAGGCCGAATTTGAGTCCTCGCATTGGAGTAAAATATTGGATTTAAGAGAAACTATTTATGATTTTTTAAATGCTAAGTTTTACTTTAAAATTTCCAATGATTTTAATAACTGATCATCTCCTAATAATTTTCAAATCCTTCAATAGGTAAGCCATCACGGAGAAATGCATACACCGATTCGCATACTTTTTAAAGTGATCTCCTCCCAAATTAAGAGCCGCGATTTATTCTTTATATTTAATGGATATTATATTTTGAAATATTATGAAGAAAACTACAATGCATAAATTATTATTTTTGGGATCTTTAATTGTTTTAATAGCATGTGAGTCAGCAAAAAAAAAGGAAGAGAAAGGAGTTTTCGTACAAGGAGAAAACAACACTGAAAGGTTAAATATATTATTAATAACAGCTGATGATTTAAATAAAAATTCAGTTGGTGCTTTTGGTTCCGTAGTTGCAAATATCACGCCTAACATTGATAAATTAGCTTCACAGGGAGTTCGTTTTAAAAACGGGCATGTAAACGTAGCTGTATGCCAACCCTCAAGAGGAATTTTAGCTACCGGTAAATATTCTCACAATAGTGGTATAGAAGGTTTTTTTCATACCAAAAAAGAGATTCCAGATATTGTTACGACCTTAAAAACAAACGGATATTACACAGGTATTTTAGGAAAAGTAAGACATTCATCTCCCAAAGAATTAACACCATGGGATTTTCAGCTGGATATGAAGGACTTAGGTATGGGACGCAATAAAGAACGTTATTATACCGAAGCTAAAAACATAATTAAAAATGCAAAACAAGAAGGGAAACCATTTTATATGATGGCAAACTCTCATGATCCTCATCGACCGTTTGTATTTACAAAAAGAGAAGAAAAATGGATGAGTGAAGGGCATGACATTTTAAAACCTTCTCGAATTTACAATGAAAACCAAGTTGCTATTCCGGGCTTTTTACCTGAATTACCATTGGTGCGTAAAGAAGTAACCCAATATTTTAACTCGGTTAGAAGATTAGACGATACAGTCGGTAGAATTTTAGATATTTTAGAAGAAGAAGGCCTTGTAGATAATACCATTGTCATGTTTTTATCTGATAACGGCATGGCCTTTCCGTTTTCTAAAACCAACTGTTATTTACATTCAACAAACACACCTTGGATTGTACGCTGGCCAGGAAAAGTAAGGCCAAATACAATCAATACAAAAGATTTTATTTCAGCGATCGATTTTTTTCCAACGATTTTAGAAGCTACAGGTTTGCAAACGCCTAATGGCCTGGATGGAACTTCGTTTGTTCCCACTTTATTAGGGCAAAAACAAAAAGGAAGAGACAAAGTATTTACTCAGTTTTTTGAAACAAGTGCCAAAAAACAATTTCCGATGCGCTGTATACAAGATGCTAAATATGGATATATTTTTAACGCATGGTCAGATGGTGAAACAAAGTTTAGAAACGAATCTCAAAGCGGGTATACCTACAAAGCAATGGTAGAAGCGGGTAAAACGAATCCTGAAATTGCCGCCCGAGTAAAACTATTTGATAATAGGGAAGTAGAGGAGTTTTATGATTTTGAAAATGATCCTAATGCATTACATAATTTAATTGAGGATCCCAAATATACAGAAATCATTAATAAATATAGAGTAGATATGAAACTTTGGATGGAGAAAGTAAACGACCCTGCTTTGGTATTTTTTGAAGTTAGAAACGATAAAATAGAAATGGCTCGATTATTGGCTGTAGAACAAGAAAAAATTAATAAATTAAGGCCTCGGAAATAAATTCAATAAACCATTATGGGTAGTATAAAAATGCCAAATAAAACATTCACTAAGATGTTAATGATGTCGCTGTTATTGACATCAATACTATCTAACGCACAAAGTACTGACAAAGTTAACTTTATTCAAATATTAACGGACGATCAAGGATGGGGTGATTTAGGTACTTTTGGTCATGAGTTTATACAATCTCCAAATATTGATAATTTGGCAAAAGAAGGTATTAAGTTTACACAATGTTACGCCGCCGCGTCAGTTTGTTCCCCGTCTAGAGCCTCCATAATGACAGGAAGAACACCATATCGCAACGGTGTTTATAGGTGGGTACCTGCCAGTCATTTTTGTCATTTACCAGCTTCCGAAATCACACTTCCAAATTTGTTAAAACAACATGGTTACGAAACTGCTCATTTTGGTAAATGGCATTTGGGTAATTATTATGAAGAACGAATTAAAGACGCACACGAACAGTTCGAAAATTACGGTTATGATACCAATCCTGATCAACCCAATATGGCTGACTATGGGTACGACTACTATATGGCTACAGGTAATGTTGCAAGACCATCACACAAAAACCCACAAAATTTCTTTCTCAACGGACGAGCATTAGGTGAAATTAAAGGTTTTTCAGCTCAAATATTGGCAAAGTATATTGTGGATTGGATAAAAGTTCATCGAAAAAAGGATGCTCCGTTTTTTATAACTGTCTGGTTTCATGAGCCACATGGGCCAATCGCTTCAGACCCAAAATTCACTAATCTCTATAAAGATTTGGATGATGAAAGTTTAAAACAATATTTAGGAAACGTTACGCAAATTGATGATGCTGTAGGAACTATCGTGAAGGCATTGGAAGAAGTTAAAGAAACAGACAACACCTTGATTTGGTATACGAGCGATAATGGCCCTGAGGGCAAACATGAACTAGGACATTTCAACAAAAAGGATCATGTTTTCGGAGGGAGCCGATTTCGCGGAAGTACTGGTGGTTTGAGAGGTAGAAAAAGACATACTCATGAAGGAGGAATTAGAGTTCCGGGTATTATAAAATGGCCCAAAGGAATGAGATCGGGTAGTCTAAAGCAAGGTAGCATTATCGCTGAACCTATTATTGGTTCAGACATATTCCCTACGTTTTTAGATTTGGCTGGAATAGACCTACCTAAGGACGTCAATATTGACGGTACTTCACTCGCACCTTTAATCTATGGAAAAAAACTAAAAAGAAAGCGTCCACTTTTTTGGAGAAATAATTTCTCTGATGAGCGCATTGCATTGCGCGATGGCGACTGGAAATTGATAGGTAATTCTTTGAGAACAGAATTTAAACTATACAATATTGTAAAAGACCCACGTGAGACCAGCGACTGGTCAAAATTTGAACCTAAAATATTTGAAAAAATGAAAAAAATATTGATTGCCTATGACAAGGAGGTTTTAGCTGAAGGACCAGATTGGTGGAAAAAAGAAAAGAGCAGTAAAAATATGCCCGTAGACTAACTATACGCTGGACATTTTGATTTATTTTACATACTGAAGGTGGCTTCCAATGATAAGGAGGAGCACTAGTAGAAATAAATTTTATTGAAAAACTTTCCAAAGGCGGTTCTGTCGCATTAATTCCTTCTTTTTAAATATACCTACTTTCTTCAACTCAATGTACAAACACCTCCGCTAGTCTCCTATTATGATCAAATAAGCTGTCTATTTCAAACTAAGATTCACGCTAAGCTATCGTGATGTTGAAGGGCTTCTAGCGATTAGAGGTATTAAAGTGGGCATTATATAATATAAGATGAGTTTTTAAATTCTCTAAAGAGATTGTGTACAATAAGAATCAGTGTAAAAAATTCTTTGCACTTGTAAGCATCACACGTGAGCTCTTTTAATAATTTCTTTGCGGTGAGAAGAACCCCAATCCGCCAGATTACTAATTACCGGAACAAGTTTTTCGCAATACTCGGTCAATTCATACTTTACCGTGATGGGCCTGGTATCCATTATCGTCCTACTTATCAATAGATTCGTTTCCATTTCTTTCAATTCTCGGCTCAGCATCTTTCCAGAAATTCCTTCTACATCCTCTAGTAAATCCGTGTAGCGCTTGCTACCAAAGTAGAGTGCCACTAAAATATGCATTTTCCATTTCCCGCCTAAAACGTACATGGTATCCGAAATGGCACGAATCTTATGCTTACAGGCCTTAATCTTTTCTTTGTCTTTACTCATGATAGGTTACTTTGTTACCTCAATGTTACTGAAATTTTAAGTTACTTTTTGTCACTTACTGTCAAAAGTAATTATATTTGACGAATATTCACAATATAAATCAATAAAAAATGAATTTAATTGACACACTAAATTGGCGATATGCGGTAAAAAAATATACTCCTCAAAAAGTATCGAATGAAAATGTAGAACAAATATTAAAGGCCATTTCCTTATCGGCTTCCTCGGCAGGCATCCAGCCTTATCGCGTTTTTATAATCAATAATAAGCAAATACGGCAAGAGCTGGCAAAAGATTCTTTTAACGCACAGATATCGGAAGCTTCACATCTTATTGCTTTTGCTGCTTTCGATAGCATAACCAAAGAACATATCTCAGATTTTATTCAATTTATGGCAAAGGAAAGAGGACTGCCTGAAACTGCCTTGGCAGAATACAAAAACACACTTGAGAACCACCTATTGACTAAAACGGATGACGAAAACTTTATCTGGTCATCACAACAGGCATACATTGCTTTAGGCACTGGATTGATTGCTGCTGCCAATGCTAAAGTAGATGCCACGCCAATGGAAGGTTTCCATTCAGAAACTTTGGACGAATTGCTGAACCTGAAAGAAAAAGGGCTAAAAAGTGTATTACTATTGGCTTTGGGTTATAGAGATGCTGAAAATGATTTTTTAGCCAATCAAAAGAAAGTTCGATTGCCGTTAACTGAACTGGTAACCGAAATCAATTAATAATTCATCAAAATAACAAAAAAATGAAAATATCAAATAAAACAATTTACTGGATTTTTACAGGATTACTATCAGCATTGATGCTAACATCTGTTACTAGATACTTATTAGATTTAGAGGCGTTTCGTTCTTATTTTGTAAATTTTGGATACAATGGACGTATTGTAATCCCTCTGGCAATTGCCAAAATATTAGGCATAATAGCAATTCTAAGTAACAAAATTCGATTTCTTAAAGAATGGGCTTACGCTGGATTTCTTTTTAATTTTTTGTTAGCATTTGAAGCACATCTTGCTACAAACGACAACCAATATTTTGGGCCACTTATCGCTCTTGTTTTTCTAGCTGGTTCATATATTTTCTATCGCAAAGTATATGTCGATGTTAATGATCAACCAGTCAATTCATCACATTAGGAATATTTTTAAGATGGTTTAAGTGAAGGAGCTCTAGTAAATTTCATAATGATATCCAGTCACGTTTTCACAACGAAAGAAGTTGTAGAAGAATTAAAAAAATTATAAGAAAAAATAAATCGTAAGTATAAGTTAAATGGTGAAAAAGTGAGTGTTTTATAACGCCCACTTTTTTGCTTTTAACTATAATTTTGAATAAGTTCATTTAATTTTTAAAATACAATAAGGTGTGTTAATTGGTACCTAGATTTTTAAGCACAAATTAACTTTTGAATATCAGCTGTTTAAAATAGCGTTCGAACCGCGGTCCGATTATAAATAATCAAATCTTGAAACCTATATATTAAACGTTTAAAACTTCCTGTGCTCTAGCTTCTTGAAATCAGATTCTCTTTTAAAAAAACACAGCCTTTTCTATTTATTGAAACAGAACCATCTGCACTACTTATTTCATATACCAATGAGTTTAATTTGTTTTAATAAAAGTTTTTTATGCCATTCTTCATCCGGAAGTGCCTTCATGGTTAATTCGTAGTTGCCTGGCCGATCGAATTGAACTTCCCCTAAAATAAGATCAAAAAACGCTTGTTCAGTATTTTCCGCCGGATTGGTTAATTGTTGTCCATTAACTTCTAGTATATATTTTTCACCCATATGGTTTCTTTGTTCTATACTTATCTGATATTTCCCCGCTTTTCTAATTTTTATATTCCACCTCAATACCACATCTTTATCCCAGTTGTTAATATTTCCATCCCTAACACCGTATCCTTCACCATTACGTAAACTGTTGCCAGGAAGGCAATATACAGTCTCTGGTTCTTCAGGGATGCTACTTTCATAGTCGGACATTTGTTTGGTAAGGCCGTTCATATTGATTTTAAAAACAAAGGCATGATCTCCGGTCTTCTCTGCCGGGCGTTCAATAGTCAAATTCCCGGGGGTTTGTTTCCATTTCAATGTCCCATCATAGCCCAGGAGTGCCAGATCCTTGATTTGGATTTCAAATTTTTCAGTGGTATCTTTTCCCAACGACGCAATGGAAAAATCGTCTTCCGGCCACCCCATACAGGTCACATACAGAATGTCTCCCTTGACTGTGAAACGATAATCCTTGGAGGTACCACCCTTGTTGTCTCCCTCTTGATGGGCGCCTTCTTTTGTTTTCGTTGGACCTTCACCATATTTCACCCAAGGTCTGGTACCATAGATCGATTCACCATTTACCTTAAGCCATTTACCCATTTCAAGCAAGATCGCTTGTTGTTCCTCAGGAATAGTCCCGTCAGGTTTTGGACCAATGTTCAGTAATAAATTGCCATTTTTACTTACGATGTCAATGAGATCATCGATAAGTAACCCCGCTGGTTTGTAATCCGGATTTTGAATATAGCTCCAGCCTCTAAAGCTAATGGAGGTGTCGGTCTGCCATGGCAATCTTCGTATGCCACTAAGTTTACCTCTTTCTATATCAAGCAGACCTACCCGTGGATCGTAAATATCGTATTTGTACTGCAAGACCACATCCTTCTCCCATTTCAGGGATGCGTTATAATAATCTGCTGCGAATTGATATCTCACATCGCGAAGTTCCGGTTGATCCAGATAAAAATCAAACCAAAAAATATCTGGTTCATATTTAAGGGCCAGTTCTTTTGTACGGCCGTACCAGTCTTTTGCAAATTCCTGATCGGGCCACTTTTGTGTTCTTCTTTTTCCATAAAGTTGTTCATACGCAGTATCCCAGGTATCAAAATCCTCCTCCTGGGCATAAAATTCCCAATTAAACGCCCGATGAGATGATACGCCTGTTTTTAAACCAAGATCACGGCAAGCTATAAGCAAGTCACCAATAACATCTCGTTTTGGTCCCATGTTCACCGCATTGTACTTTGTAAATGAGCAATCGTACATAGGAAAGCCATCGTGGTGTTCGGCAACCGGCACAACATATTTTGCACCGGTTTCTTTAAACAGTTTTGCCCATTCTTTTGGGATCCAGTTTTCGGCTCTAAAATCAGTTATAAAATTCTTATAGCCAAATTCCTTAGGAAACCCATAGGTCTCTACATGATATTTGTGTTCCGGACTTTGCTTTCTATATATATTTCTTGGATACCATTCATTGCGATAGGCCGGAACGCTGTATACACCCCAATGGATAAATATTCCGAATTTGGCATCGCGGAACCATTCTGGAATTTCATATGTGGACAAGGACTCCCAGTTAGGCGTAAACTTATCCGAAGACGACATGGAAATATCACCTTCTTTAGTTCCCGAGCAGGAATACAATAACAGTATAGCCATTGCAAAGAATAAGAACAGACCGTTTACACGGGTAGTATAAAAAAATATTATTTTACTGAACAGAGTTGTACGCTTAGTTGTTTTCATTTGCTGTTGTCTTTATTTACCTAATTCATCTACAATTCTCGAATTTTTATATTTCTGAGCCACAATTTATCGCCATGATCTTGAATACACAATTTTCCCTTTGTTGCTTTTCCAAAATCTTTCATTTTCTTGAATTTAGAATTGGAAACCAATTTATCCCAGCGCCCATCGTGCAATTGATACTCCACTACCTTGTAGCCGTTCTGCCAATGCTCAACGTGACCATCCTTATTTTTAATTTGATAGCATTCCCCAAAACAATGAAATTCACTCCAAAAAGAATGATTGATGTACTTTCTAAATATTTAGAATTTACAAAATATTAGTTTTTCAAACTTTGATGCCATGCCCTTAATTCACTTTTCATGTTCTTTGCAATATCCGTATATGAACTTTTCAAATCATGCTCTTCCGAAGGATCTTTGATAATATCATATAAAGCGAATTCCTTTTTCATTAGTACGCCTTTCCAATTACCCTTTAGTATAACTGAATTTTCATTTTCAGACCAAAACAACGGGTCTTTTCGTTTAGTTCCTTCTCCATAAAAAGCCGATTTAACATCCATGCCATCAAAAGTACTCTTAGGCAATTCTACATTACACAAGGACGCAATTGTAGGTAACCAGTCTACACCTTGAATTACGGTTTTATCATCCTTTATCCCTTCTGGGAAATGACCTGGCCAAGAAATGATATAAGGTACTCGAATTCCTCCTTCATGAAAACTTATTTTACGATCTCTATAATTTTTTGCAAACCCCACACTGTTCAACAAAGTTGGTTTTTCTTTATATCTTTTTACGAGTGCTTCGGTTTTCACTTGATACGCTAAAGGCCCTGGCCCATTATCACTCGAAAATACAACAATGGTATTTTTATCTAAACCTGTCTTTTTTAAATGATCAAACAATCGACCCAACGCCTTATCCATGGCTGTAACGTCTGCACAATAAGCTTGCATCGCTTTATTGATGTCACCATGTTTCGAAACAAAGGTTAAAAACTCCTGTTGTTGTTTGCTAAAATCATTCATATCAACCTTTAAACCGTCATAAACAGCAAGCATTTCCGGAGTAGGATCGATATAGGAATGGGTAGGAAATATCCAAAGATTCATATAAAATGGCTTTGGAGTATTTGAAGATGTATTGTTGTCCATAAAATTAATGGCCATATCTACATAGGCATCCGTAGATTCTTCTCTCCAATGTTCTGCACTCATTTCTTCATTTGACCATGTCTTACCATTTCCATTATGACTGTAAGTGAAATGGTCATCAATACCAAAATCGCCTGGAGTATCAATATAATTCATCCCTTTGTTCAAATGCCATTTCCCAAAATGTGCGGTAGTGTAACCGGCATCTTTTAAAATCTTTGTAATTGTTGGTTCGTCAGGCTTTAAATTTCTAGATGTGTTGAAATCTCTTGCAGGATATTGCCCACTCATAATCCCATATCGACTAGGTGCACACCAAGCAGCGGACACATAAGCTCTATCGAATAGAATCCCTTCAGATGCCAATTTATCCAAATTTGGTGTTTGGGCATATGGATGTCCGGTAATTTGTAGATCACCAGCCCCTAAATCATCGGCTAAAATTAGTATCACATTTGGACGCTCTGATGTTTGCGCAATTCCATGTATACCTATTGTAACAAAAAGGGAAAATAGTGTATATAATTTCTTCATAATTTTATGTTTATTTAAATTTGATAACATAATAACAAAAGCACTTCTGTTGTGTCTGTAATATTTGGGTCTGTTTTTAGACGCTAATAAGACACTCAAAAAAATGCAATCATCTAAAAATCAGTATATTTTTTTTTATTATCATGTACCAAGCTATTGTAAATTTTGACAGATGCGACATCACCTTATTCCTCGTGATAGAACCTCGAAGAATTCTTTAGATTCTTCTACAATTCTCGAATTTTTATATTTCTGAGCCACAATTTATCGCCATGATCTTGAATACATAATTTCCCTTTTGTTGCTTTTCCAAAATCTTTCATTTTCTTAAACTTAGAATTAGAAATTAATTTGCTCCAATCCTCGCCGTGCAATTGATACTCCACTACCTTGTAGCCGTTCTGCCAATGTTCAACGTGACCATCCTTTATTTTTAATTTGATAGTATTCCATTGTCCGCCTTCATTTGCCGTTACAAACTCACATGCAATCATATCATATAAATCTCCCGCTCTATGCTTTTCATGTCTCCCACCTTTGTGTCTTTGATTATCTAACATTTGCATTTCTGGACCTGTAAGCCATGGTGTTTTATACTTTTTATCTTCTACTACATTAAACATCAAACCAGAATTACCTCCTTCGTCAATTTTCCAATCCAATGTTAACTCGAAGTTCTCATATTCTTTATCAGAAACTATATGACCGCCACCCTTTCCGGTCAAGTGCAATTCACCTTTATTTGTAACAATCCACTTTTCATTTACACTTTCATCAAGATAATTATGCCAATTATTCGTAGTTTTTCCATCAAATAAGAGTTTCCAACCTTTCTCAATTTCTACCTTACTCAATATATTATGTCCTAAATGTTTCTGTTTCTGTTTAAATCCGGGGGTATTAACAGGCTTTTTATTTAGAGTATACCATGTTTCGGTTGACCAAAGTGACTGTTCTTTTTTACTTACAAATGGGTTCTTGATACGGAGATATATTACATAACCTTCTTTCATATCATCTAACTCTAGAAATATTTTTTTCCGATCATCAGATAAATGCACTGCCGCTATCGCCAGATCTTCAACGCCCATTTTCGGACCACCGTACTTTTCTGTCGCCTGATAATAGTATTGTTGTGCGACAAAATCTTCAATTCTTAATTGAACCGATTCACTCACTGCTTCCGTTAATTCTATTTCCATTCCGTTGCTTTTCGCACGAACCGCCAACATTTCAAATGTTGATTTTTGGTTATAACTAAGCCTATGAAGTGCATACCAAGAAATCCCAGGGGTATTCCAATTTCCACCAGATCCAATTCCACCTGCATATAAACTTCCATCTGGCCCCCACATAATTCTGTTTATACCAGCATCCAAACCTTGAATAAACCTAAAGACGGCTCCTTGTTTTATACCCGCTACTTCATCAATAAACACCCGCTTAATACCTCCATGAGTTACATCTCCATGAATCATTTGGTCTTTAAATGGACCAATATTAAGTATGGCGGGTTGACTCGGTGAATTACTAATTTCGCCATGTGGTAACCAAACCAATGGTGGATCTTCTTTTAAATCTTTGACTTCTTCAAAATCGGCAAATTTAAAGCCATAAAATTTATCTTTCTCTACACGTATAATTTTACTTGTCGGAATCCAATTTCCTTGATTATCAGCAACATACATTGCGCCATCTGGTCCCTCGGCAATGCCATTGGGTGTTCTGAAACCTTTGGCGACAAATTCAACGTCACCTGTTTCTTTGTCTATTTTTATAACACGACCTCTATCTTTTACAGCACTGTATTCTTTTCCGAGATCGGTGGCTAGTGTTGCGTAGAAACTCCCTTCTTTATAAACCAATCCAAAAGCGAATTCATGATAATGGTCTGTAACCGCCCATGAGTTGGCCACTTTTTGATATTCATCTATAATTTCATCACCATCATTATCAATTAACTTGGTAAGTTCCTGCTTTTGAAGCACGTAGATTTCATCATCTACTACTTTTATTCCTAATGGTTCTGCCAACCCCTTGGCTATTTGCTTTATTTTAATATTCTCCGGATTCTTAGACTGATAATTTTTCACAACGTATACCGCTCCGATAGAATCCCAAGTGCAAATTATCATTTCTTCTTCCGAAAGAAAATCAATGCCGCCTATTCTAGGATTAAATCCTTCGGGTCTAACTGTTGCGACATCAAAAGACGGATGAACAGCATTTAAAGGTTTGGTATCGCCCGGGATATATCTTATAAGTTTGTCTTTGGATACATAGGGTAAAATATCTTCGAATTGATCAGAGCTATAAGAAAGTACCGATTCAGGAACTATAGAGAAATTTTTACCATCATCAGACCATTGTAAAGAGATTGCATAATTCGTTCCCACACAAAAATGTTGAACTTTGAATTCATTCAACCCTTTCTTTAAATGTCCTTGTGCATCCTTTGCTTTGTGCCAATGTCTTTCGCCATTATCTATAACTTCTTTACCGTTTAAGTGTAACTTAGAACCGTCTTTACTTATTATTCTAAAATATTTATTTTGTGCCCTTTCAGATTTAATATATCCCTTAAACTCAGCATAAAAAGTTCTACTTCCTTTTTTAAATACACTGTCATTTCCAGCAAGGTGAATAGCAGGCGCAATTCCGTTGTACGCAGGCAACGATTTTTTAGTTAATTCTTTATAAAGAATGTCATCATTATCCAGCATATAATAATTTACAACGACACCTTTACCACTAATTTTTTCCTTTGTCTTTCTAGATCTATCATCCAGTTTAAATTCTATGGAAGGCACATCTAAAAACAATTGAGAAACTTTTGTTTTCGGTTTCGTTTCTCCATCTAAAGACAGAATATAATGCGCCATTTGCTCCGCTCTTCCTTTTGGTAAATCTTTATGAGGTGTCATCATAGTTTCACCCCATGCACCAGATCCTCCGTTTATTATTTTATCCGCAAGCCTTGTTACTTCTCCAATAGTATATGGGTATTTTTTAGCAATGGCCTCATAAGAAGGCCCTACTAAATTATCATGCTTTAAATGACATATTTTGCAATCATTACTTTTCATGAAAATAGCCCCTCTATCGACTTCCGTCATCGCAGGTTCTATGTTTTTTTCAAGCTGAAAAGCAACTGGTTGAAACATTGATTCAAAGACTACCTTTTTATTAGTTAATTCAATGGAACCAATTGTTTCACTTTTATTTAGTTTCCCTCTACGCATTTCAATAAAAGGCTGTTGTTCTTCATCAAGAAAAAATGATAATACTGGTGTATAATCACTCGAATTATTTACCAATTCAAATTTTCTGACAAGACCCGTTTTTTCATTTTCAAACAAATATTCAGGAGTCTCTTTAATTCTTATTTTCTCACCGGATTTAGAAATCAATTCATATTCAATGACTACTTGTCCCCGTTTAAACTGATGACCGATATAGTTTATCTCTGGTTTTTCATCTAATCCATCTTTTCTTAACCTCCACTGGTTAGTAGTACTATTGTCTTCATAATACGTATGACCATAACTCGTAGGTTGTACGCCATGAGCTGTAGTATATACAGCTCCGTCAAGTTTAATACCTCCGTGCCATGCCTTATAAAGTTTACCCCGTTGCAAATCGTAACTAACATATAGATTCGTATTTAACATCAAATTCAACATTCGTGGTTTTCCATCCAGTACCGAACGAAAGGCCCAATTATCTGTAGGACGTTCATATTTTACAACTGATTCGCAGGATAATGAAAAAACGGTTAGGCATAATAATATGCGTGGAATAAATATTCTTATAGAGTTCATCAATATGGGCTTAATTTAGAATAGAAATATATGTGCTCTTTTTGTTTTCATTTTTTATTGTTGATCCAACATCGATTTGTTTACTATTAATCTAAATAGCTTACATGCACAAAATTCGCACCCCATCCATCTTTACTTTCCGTATGCTCAGGATCTTTAAAGGTGGTAATCATGTCATAGGAGCCTTTCTTCAATTCGAGATATAAAATGGCGTCACTATCGGCTTTGTCAATGTCCACCTTAGCTTCTACATCTCCAATTTTGATCGACGCTGAAACCGCTTCAATAGGCATAATTTTTTCTCGGGGATATCTTCTCAGCTCAAACTGATATTTTCCATCATTTTCAATATGTACGCGCCACTTCCCTTGACTTTTTCTGTTTACAAGTCCTTGCTGTGTCCAAGGCGCATCGCCCTGATACCAATCCATACCTACTAACCTTATTTCGGGTGCCTCGTCCGCGCCCAATATATGAGCTGAAATTAATGACTCCGCCGGTGCCAGAGAATTCCAAAAAGTTTCATAAGTATTGGTAAGTTCTTTTACAATTTCAGGATAGTCTCCCGCAACATCAGTCTTTTGCCCAAAGTCATTTTCAATATTATAAAGTTCTTTGCCATCCACCAAACGCCACTTTTTATATTTTACTGCCGTGTTTTCCCATTTTTTTCTCACGCGCGAACGCGGACATTGTACAATAAGCTTACGTTCATCGTTCCAATCGCTAGAACCAACCAATAGTGGTTTTAATGACTCCCCATCAAGGTTCAATGGTTCCTCAATACCACAGATATCCAATATTGTGGGCAGTACATCCACCATTCCTGTTAATTTATCATTATCACCAGGATTCTTGTCTGTCAGCTTAGGATATTGGATCATGCAGTACACATGGTGCTTTTCATCAAAAGACAATCCCCTGTTCTGAAATTCGCCCGAGCGGTGCATTGGCGCACCACGATCATTTACGCCCTGATCTGATGCCAAAACGACTATAGTATTTTCCTTTAAACCTGAAGATTCCAAATAATCCATTATTTTTCCGATATTATCATCCACGTTTTCAATCATGGAATATAATGCCATGTACTTGGAATCTTCCACTCCCCGATCAAGTAATCGCCGCGTTGTTTCGGGATGCCTATTGGTCGGAAAATGAACCGCTGGGGTAGTTAGATAACAGTAGAAAGGCTCATCTGATCTTTTCTTTCCATCCATATATTTTATGGCTTCATCAAAAAGAACATCTGTTGAGAATCCATTGGATTTTACAAATTTCCCATTATGCGAGTAAGTAGCATCTATATGATTGTTGCCATAATAATCACCAAGCTGGCTTACACCTCCTCCTCCATGTACAAAGACTTCATCAAAACCTCTAAATTTTGGAGCGTAAGGATAGGACGACCCCAAGTGCCATTTACCAAATACTCCTGTGCTGTAACCTTCCTTTTTTAGTATGTCCGCCATTGTAATCTCATCCTTATGGAGAATGGAAACCCCACCTACCGTATTGTGTATACCAGCCCTCAGCGCATATCGACCAGTCAAAAGTGCCGATCTGCTAGGAGAACAAAATGGAGGTGCATAAAAATCGGTAAAATTAACTGCTGTAGTTGATAGTGCATCTATCCTTGGTGTTTGAACAATTTCATTCCCATTCCGACTCAATTCATAATATCCCTGATTGTCGATAAGGATAACCAATACATTGGGTTTGCTTTTCAGCACTGTTTTTTCAGCACAAGAAAAAAATAGTAAGGTGACTGTAAGTACAAGCAAGTATCTCATTTTATTAAATTTTATAAGGTCAATAGCTAAGTCAAAAGTTAGTGGCTAACTTATCTTCTTCAGCTTTCCATTAAATTTATAGGTCTTTCCTTTTTGGGTATTAAAATCCATTTTTTTATTTCCGTACCTCAACTGGCATTTGTTTCCTGCCTTTGAAGTCACATCCACACTTTGCAATTTTCCATCTTTCCATTTGAATGACAATTCAAAACCTCCACGAGCTACAACACCTGAAATACTGCCATCAGGTAAAGCATCCGGTAGAGCTGGTAAAAGATCTATCGTGTCGAGGTGACTTTGGATCAACATTTCTACAATTCCTGCAGCACCACCAAAATTACCGTCAATCTGAAACGGCGGATGTGAATCGAAAAGATTGGGATACGAACCTCCTCCGATTTTTCTAATCGGGTCTTCAGCCGGACTCAATAGCATGGTAATTAATTTGTAGGTTCGGTTTCCATCTAGAAATCTTGCCCAAAAGTTGATCTTCCAGCCCAGACTCCAGCCAGTTGCCAAATCTCCCCTAAATTCCAGAGATTGTCTAGCCGCCTTCATAAGGTCCGGTGTTTCTTTCCAATTGATTTCATAGCCGGGGTACATGCCCCATAGGTGAGACACATGACGGTGTTTCACTTCAGGATCGTCTTTATCTTCCAACCATTCCTGCAACTGCCCCAACCTACCAATTTGGTTTGGTGCTATTTTTGGAATCATATCTTTAAGTTTAGCAGCAAACACTTTATCGGTATTTAGAATTTCTGAAGCTTCAATACAGATTCTAAACAAACTTCTGATTAATTGATGATCCATGGTCGGTCCAGCAACCAGACCACCAATTTCCGGCGAATTACTAGGAGAACTAATTAAGTAACCGGTTTTTGGGTCTTTGACTAAAGATTGGCTAAAGAATAACGCTGCACCCCTCAGTAGTGGGTATTTTTCAGCAAGAAATTCTTTATCCTGTGTAAACCTGTAATGCTCCCATAAATGTGTAGAAATCCATGCCCCTCCTGTTGGCCAAATACCGTGATTAGAAGCATTGATTGGAGCTGCACCTCTCCATATGTCTGTATTGTGGTGCAATACCCAGCCATCGGCATTGTAATGTTCCTTGGCCACTATCGCTCCACTTTGTGAAACTTCTTTAATCATATTGAAGAAAGGTTCATGACATTCGGAAAGGTTGGTGATCTCAACCGGCCAGTAGTTCATTTCGGCATTAATATTGGTCGTCCATTTACTTTCCCACGGTGGGTTCAATTTGTTGTTCCAGATGCCCTGTAGGTTGGCCGGCTGGCCTCCCGGACGACTTGAAGAAATCATCAAATACCTGGAGTATTGCACGTATTGGGAAACAAACTGCGGATCATTAGGATCTCTCCAGAATTTCTGAATCCTGTCATTGGTTGGCACATCTCCTCTGCTTTCGCCATTAAAGCTGATTTGAAAACGGTTATATAAAGACTGATAGTCAGCGATGTGCTTTCTTTTCACCTCTTCATAATCTAATGAAGCAAAATTCTTAATAGAAGAATTAAGATAGCGTTTCGGTTTATCACTTACATCCCTAAAGTTGACAAAGTTCGTTTTCGCCGTTAAGTATATGATCGCTGATGTTGCACCTGTAACAGCTATTTTTTCGTATGCCGGGATAACCTTTCCATCTGTTTTGAGTTTAAACCAAGCTTTGCCAATCATAACGCCGTCGGATACTTTTACATCCAACTCCTGTCTGTCTCCGTAGGTCAACACTGATTTTTGAAAATGGGGTGAATTCATTGCCACGTCAAACTCGAGTGCACCAGCCTTATCAGCAGAAATCTTTATGGCCATAAGGTCATCAGGCTTGCTGATAAATACTTCTCGGGTATAGGTCACACCATCCACCTGGTACGTAGTAGTTAACACAGCTCGCCCCAGATCTAAATTCCGATTATATTTTGAGTACGCTTTATGGCCCGGGAAATTAATAATCAAATCCCCGAATGGCTGATAAGCCTTCTGGTGTAGGGGTTCGCTCATAAAAACTTCGCTAGCCAGATTCTGCGCCTCAACTTGTTTTCCATCAAAAAGAAGCTGTCTGATTTTATCGAGATGTTTTCCCGCACCTTTATGGGAATAATCATGTGGTCCTCCCGTCCATAAGGTTTCTTCATTGAATTGGATTTGCTCCTGAGTCACACCACCGTAAACCATAGCTCCCAGTCTCCCATTACCAAGAGGGAGCGCTTCGAGCCAATTAAAGGCTGGTTCATTGTAGAATAACCTATAATCAGACTGAGCTTTAATCGTCTCTTGTGTAAGTACAAGAAATATGGTAAGCATAGATAACACTAAGTTTTTCATAATTTGAATGTTTTTTTGTTAATCAATTATTCATAAATCTTCTTTAATTTTCCATTGAAAGTATACGTCTTACCTTTCGTTGTATTGAACTCAATACTTTTGTTTTCGTACCTGAGTTTACATTTTTTACCAGCTTTTGATAGTACGCTTACTTTTTGCAGCTCCCCTTTTTTCCAGTCGAATGACAATTCGAAACCTCCTCTGGCAACAACACCAGAAATATGACCGTCATCCAGCGCATCCGGTAAAGCGGGAAGCAGGTCAATAGCCTCCAAATGACTTTGAATCAACATTTCAACAATCCCAGACGCTCCTCCAAAATTTCCATCTATCTGAAAAGGTGGATGTGCATCGAATAAATTTGGATAAGAACCACCGCCCGTTTTCTTTAGAGGCTCTTCTGCGGGGCTCAGTAAATTATGGATCAACCTGTAGGCACGATTACCATCACGAAATCTCGCCCAGAAATTAATTTTCCATGCCAAACTCCAACCCGTACCATTGTCTCCTCTGTACTCCAAAGACTGTTGAGCCGCTTTCATCATTTCCGGTGTTTCCTCCCAATTGATGTCCTTACCCGGATGTACGGCCCACAAATGTGACACATGCCTATGGTGTTCCTCAGGATCATCCTTATCTTCCAGCCATTCCTGAAGTTGTCCATGCCGACCAATTTGGTTCGGGGCAATTTTCGGGATCAGTTGCTTTAATTTGCTTGCAAATTCCTGATCGGTATTTAAAATTTCTGAGGCTTCAATACAAACTTTAAAAAGTGATCGAATAATCTGATGGTCCATGGTTGGGCCCGCGACCAGTCCTCCTATTTCAGGGGAATTAGACGGTGTACTGATCAACCATCCCGTTTTTGGATCTTTAACCAAGAATTCGCTATAAAACCGGGCTGCTTTTTTAATCACCGGATATTCTTTCCTGAGAAAGTCTTCATCTTGAGTAAATAAGAACCTCTCCCACAAATGATGGGTAACCCATCCCGATCCTCCAACCCAAGGTCCGATAAAAGGCAGGTTGATCGGAGCTGTAGCTCTCCAAATATCAGAATTATGGTGAAGTACCCAACCGTTTGCCTTGTAGTGTTCGCGAGCGACCTTTTCTCCCGTCTGAGCACACTCGTTTATCATGTTGATGAAGGGCTCGTGGCATTCGGATAAGTTGGTGACTTCCGCTGGCCAATAATTCATCTCTGCATTGATATTGGTGGTGTATTTACTTTTCCAAGCTGGATTGATGTTCTGGTTCCAGATGCCTTGTAAGTTTGCCGGTTGGGTACCAGATCGGCTTGAAGAAATCATCAGGTAACGACCAAATTGAACATATTGCGATACAAATTCGGGATCGTTAGGGGCCTTCCAAAACGCATAAATTCGTTCGTTCGTTGGAAGGTCGTTTTTGTTTTCTCCATCGAATTTAATTTTGAACCTGTTAAAAAGCGCTTGATAGTCTTTAATATGATCCTGCTTGGTTTGGTCATAATCCAACGCTGCAAATTTTTTCAATGCCTTGTTGATGTCACTTTTAGGCTTACCGCTAATATCCTGATAGTTAATAAAATTTGTATGCGCAGCAAGATATATCGTGGCGGTTGTTGCTCCTATCACTTGTATCTCTTTGTATTTTCCAATAACCTTTCCATCGGTAATAACTTTCAGTCCAGCTTCTCCGTATAACAAGCTTTCCTCGAATTCATTTGTAAAACGCTGATGTTCACTGTCAGGTCTTACGTTCAGACGTTGCTGGTCACCGTTGGTCTGTACTGAACTTTTGAAATGAATAGATTCCAAATGCACATTGAAATCGAGCGTACCCGATTTGTCGCTTGTTAATTTTATAGCTATCAGTTGATCGGGATGGCTGACGAAATACTCACGGGTATAGTTAATCCCATCAATGTTATAGGAAATTTTACTGATGGCATTTTCAATATTCAACACTCTGTAATAGTCTGTATATTCCTTATGCCCAGGAAAATCAATAATCACATCACCAAATGGTTGATAAGCCATTAACGATCTGGGCACACTCATAAATTTTTCTCCTATTAATTCCTGAGCTTCTCGTTGCTTTCCATCAAACAATAATTGCCTAATCTCATCCAAATATTGGCTGGCTCCTTCTCGGGCATAATTTCTGGGCTTCCCCGTCCAAAGTGTTTCTTCATTGAACTGGATATGCTCCTGCTCTACGCCTCCGTGCACCATGGCTCCTAACCGTCCATTGCCAAGTGGCAGAGCTTCCAACCAGTTTTGGGCCGGTTGCTTGTACCAAAGCTTGTTTTGGGCCAGAATGGGGCTGCTGGTAATTAAAAAAAACGAACTGACTAGTATAAGAAGTGTATTTTTCATTTGTTAAGCTAGATTTCTAATAAAAACACGGATTACATCCCTATGGCTGTTGGAACTGCACCGGCCACCAGTGTCTTTTTATTTTTTTGCGCCCCATGATAACGCTTACAAGGTGAATCCATTAATATTTACTCTGGCACTTTCATATCTTCCCAAATCTTGACAGTTTGCGCATCAGGAAAATCACCACTTACCTTTTGTGTTACATCTCCGGTTACCACCCACTCAGCACCGCGTAGATAAGTTGTCATAAATCCTGCATCAAGGGTTGTATTGTTGTGTTTATTTCCAGTGTGCCCCATCACGGAATGAAAGACTCGGCCTTTGCCATATTTAATAACCATCAAAACAGGTTCTTGACGACCAGAACCTCCTCTGTCTTTTGGTTGAGAAGCGGTGGCCAATACCTTCATACGTTTTGCAGGCCCTCTCAAACTATGATACAATTCATCTTTCGTATGCAACCATTGCGTTGGCAGTCCTCTCATGATCGGGTGATCCGGCATTCTGGTATGAACTATAAATTCATCCTGTTTTCCATGTCTTCCTCCTTTACCTGGTGATTTGTCTTTCTTGAATTTTCCGTCTTCCCAATAAATAATGGGACCATGCGCCTCGGTACGATTACCCCAACCACCAACACCGATCATTCGGTTGTATTCCTCCCAATCGCCCCATGAATTATCGGAAGCATGAAAGACAACCAAGCCACCTCCTTTTTTGATAAAATCAACAAAATTCGCCTTTGTGTTCTCAGGCCAATGATCTCCATTATAATCAAGGCATATCAAGTCATATTTGCTAAAATCGGGCTGAAAACCAGACATGTCCTCACCTTTGGAAGGCGTAGTAACAATAGTAGCATTGAACATCCCACTGTTGTTCAAAATACCTTCGATCACTACGGAGCTTCCTTGCCAATAGTGATTGTTTTGACCAGTGATGATCAGTGCTTCATATTTCTGAGCTTTAGCAGAAAAGCTAAGGGAAACAATGACAAGAAAAAGGGGAATTAATAATTTGAATGGTTTCTTCATTTTTAAACAGTTTACTTTCTAGTTTTTATCAAAATAGTTTGATTCTTCCTTTACAAGTTTCTTATGTTCAGCAAGCTCAGCCAGCAGTTCTTGAACAATATTCTGGTTTTCATTAGCCACATTGTACTTTTCCGATGGGTCAACATCAACATTAAACAACAAGGGTAGTTTGTTCTCGAAATAGGCAATATCCGCCTTGCCAGATATCTCGTTGTACAATTTCCACGGTCCTTTTCTTATGGCTTGAGCATCATTATTTGGTGGATAAAAGAAATAAGGTCTGTCTTCAATGTCTTTATCTTTGGATAGCAACAATGAGCGAATATCTCTACCATCAATCGACCGGTCATTTGGTATGGGTTGCCCGGCGAGTTTTAGCGCTGTTACATATAAATCCATAGTACCAGCTACTTCGGTCTCAATTACTCCCTGAAGAATAGTTCCTGGCCACCACGCAATTCCTGGTACACGCATACCACCTTCCCATATACTGCCCTTACCTCCTCTTAGTAATCCTGCTGAACCGCCATTTTCTTTCTTTTGAAGCCATGGGCCATTGTCACTTGTAAAAAAGACCAAGGTATTTTTTTCTAAATTCAAAGCTTTTAAAGTCTTCATTATTATTCCAGCGCTCCAGTCGATTTCCTCTACCGTATCACCATAGGTCCCCCTTTTGGATTTTCCAGCAAATGCTTCCCCTGGATGAAGAGGCACATGCGGCATGGCATAAGGTAAATAGACAAAGAAGGGTTGTTCTTTTTTCCGTTTTATAAAATCGATGGTTCGCTCCGTATAAAGTGCGGTCAACTTGCGCTGATCGGTATTTAACTCCAAGGTATCATTTCCTTGCAGAAGTGGAATAGGACGGTTCCAATCCATATCGTTGCTATATGGAAAACCGGTATATTCGTCAAATCCATGTTGTAATGGAAGGTATTGGGATAAATGTCCCAAATGCCATTTACCAAAAATAGCGGTGGCATAGCCAGTTTCTTTTAAGCCTTCGGCCAAAGTAATTTCTTTAGGATGAATTCCTTTTTTAGAAGCAGGTCCCAGGACCGCATTCAATCCAGATCTAACGGGCAAACGTCCGGTCATTAATGCATATCTGCTGGCCGTACATTTGGGTGAGGCCGAATAGAAGTTAGTGAATTTAATTCCTTCTGCAGCCATCTTATCCAGATTTGGGGTTTGGATAGTTGGATGACCATAACCAGACAGGTCACCATAACCTAAGTCATCACAAAACAAAATAATTATATTGGGTGGTTTATTTTTAACTTCTTGCCCATATATCTTATATGTTTGTCCAGCATAAAACAGTATGAAAAATATCGATATGTAATTAATCTTTAATGCCATCTATTTTCGTTTTACCAATGGTTTGGGGTTTTCTACTAATATTGTCCGTCTCACCTCGGGGCCATAATCGTTAAACTCTCCAAGAGCCCTTCGTTCCTGTTCGGCCATTGCCATCAACTTTGCTACTATTTCAGGGTTTTCTTCAGCTCTGTTAGTAGTCTCTCCAGGGTCTTTTTGCAGGTTGAATAAGGCCATCGTATCACCTTCTTTAGAAAACGCTCCTGTTAGGTGTATTTTCCAATTACCATATCTTATTGCTCTCAGATATCCTACATGCCAATAAAAGTATGGCCGTTCCTTGCGTTTCATATTAGGGTTAAATAAGTAATCTGAAATATCCGTACCATCTCGTTTTGCATTTTTATCGACTTGTGTATTGGACAATGCCGCGAAAGTTTCATAAAAATCAATCACAGAAGCTGGAGCATGACAGGTTGAACCCGCTGGTATTTTACCCGGCCATCTGGCAACAAATGGTACTCTAATTCCGCCTTCATCGACCTTACCCTTTGCGCCTTTAAGAATTCCATTGTGGGCACCTCTTCTTAAAGCACCTCCATTGTCTGAGGTGAAAATCACCAAGGTATTTTTATCAAGTTTTCGCCTTTTCAGGTGATTCAATATCTCTCCGGTCGACCAACTAAGTTCGGCTACACAAGCTCCAAATGCTTCAATAGGATTATTGGTCTTTTCAAAAAACTCAGGGCGTGCCGCGACTGGATTGTGCGGCATCGTGTGGGCTAAATAGAGAAAAAATGGACTTTTTCTATTTTCATCTATCCACTTTATGGCTTCATTGGTATACCGCTGAGTTAATGTGGATTGATCGAAGGCCTTCTTTCTCTCTTTTTGTTCAAACACGTCTTCATTTCTCATTAGAGGTAATGGTGGGACGTTTTTGCCCTCCATATTATTTGAATATGGTATCCCAAACCAGTAATCAAACCCATGTCTTGTTGGCAGGAATTCAGGCTGATCTCCTAAATGCCATTTTCCGATTATAGCCGTGGCATATCCGGATTTTTTCAATACTTCCGGGAGAATCTTTTCTTGAGGGTTAATCCCTTTTTTTGCTACCGGATTGAGCACCCAAAAGTTGGTGGCATTCAAATCCAAATCTACACGACGCGCATAGCAACCGGTTAGAAGACCCGCCCTTGAAGGCGTACACACGGGGGCACCTGCGTAAAAATTCGTAAAGCGAACACCCTCTGAAACCATTTTGTCTATCTCCGGGGTTTCGTTCCAAACAGAGCCATAAGAAGACAAATCTCCATACCCCAGATCATCACAGAAAATGACAATAATGTTTGGTTTGGATTTCCCTTTTTGACCCAATACAGGTTCCTGACAAAAGATAAAAATGAATACTATGGTTAATGATCGAAACATTTGATGGTTGTTTAATTATGGAAAATCTAAATGGATATTTCCTTCGGTCGTATCCTTCCAATTATCTGTTTTAAAAGAAGATAAGGGTAATCTGATCTCATTGAACAGGTTCATAACTGCAGCATTTGTCCAACCATGCCTAACTGCTACCGGCTTTTTGACTTTGTCTGACCAAACCCGCAATTGATTACCATTTACGATCTCAGCCTTGGCCTTCACAAATTTCTGATCTTTTCCAGCAATGGTAAAACCAATCAACTCTGCACCTTTCGCTTTCAATTCCTTGGCATGATCAAAGCTTAAAATTATTTTATTACCTTCAACTTTGTGCGAACTGTATACGGGGCTGGTGTATTCTCCTTCCAGTTTTTTATAATCGTTATGAAGTGCCAGCATTGCCAACCTCCTACTTACTTCCTGTTTTCCTCTGGGATGTATATCGTTAATCGGACTGATATCTGTGACCGATACCATGCCCGTATTCTTCACAAGATCCAAGGTCTTGAGTTGTGCATCCCGCAATTCAGCAGACTTTACCCCATCATAGTCATTGTAATGAAACGGTGCTATTTGCACATAATAGAATGGAAAATCTCCCTGATCCCACGCATTTCTCCAACTTTTAATCATGGCGGGAAACAAGGTCCTATATTGGTTCGCCCGTTGAACGTTTGATTCACCCTGGTACCACAGAGCACCTTTTATAGAATAGCCCTTTAGCGGATTGATCATCCCATTAAAAAGTGCGAAAGGAATATGGTTGTCTCCTGGCAATTTTTGTCTTGATGGCCTGGTACTATAATCAATTGGTTCACCTTCTTTTTGGTTCGACCTCCATACTGCGGTTTCTTTTATCCAATTGAATCTAATGTCTTTCATTTTTTGTTCGTGGGTATTGTACCAGTCCACAATGTCTTGATGTCCTTCTTTGGAGGCGGTCTCTCTATCGATCCAGGCTTGAGCACCGGAGCCCCCCCAGGCAGAAACAACTAACCCAATGGGTACATCTAATTCCTGAAGCAATATTTTTCCAAAAAAATAGGCAACAGCACTCTTGTAAACAATAGTTTCAGGTGAACAAACTTCCCAACGCGCATTGACATCATCCTGGGGTTCCCATGCCATGGTATTGGGCACATGAAAAAACCTGATAGACGGATGGTTGGCGGTGATAATTTCCTGATGGGCATTATTTGAATTCTTAACTGACCATCCCATGTTTGATTGCCCGGAACAAAGCCAAACTTCGCCAATAAGAACGTTTCTCAAGTATACCACATTGGTGCCTTTAAAAATAATTTGGTGGGGTGTATAGCTTCCTTTTGTAGTTGGAATCTCTATCGCCCACTTTCCTGATTGATCTGAGATCACGTCTAATTCTTCTCCCCAACTGGCAATGACCTTAAATTTTTCGTTTGCCTCAGCACTTCCCCAAATCCTGGCCTTTGTATTTTGTTGAAGCACCATGTTGTCTCCAAATAGTGAAGGTAGTTTGATATCGGCATTTGACAAAAAAGGTAGAAGACCAAATAGACATATCAATCCTATTCTGTTGAGTGTACTTTTCTTCATAGTGATTTTATTAATATTTTAATGGTTATTTATATTGTGATGGGGCTAATCCAGGAAACTCAAATTGAGAAGTTCCTTCGGTGGTATCATTCCAAGTGTCAGTCTTAAAGGGAGAAACAGGCAATCCCGATGCATTGAATAAATTGGTGATCAGGGCATTTGACCAACCGAACCTCACTGCCATTGGCTTCTTGATCTCATCCGCCCATACTTCCAGTTGATTACCGTTTACAATTTTGGCTTTGGCTTTAACAAATTTCTGGTCTTTGCCAGCAATTGTAACACCTACCACTTCTTTCCCTCTAATACTCAACTTTTCGGCATGGTGAAACGAAATCAGCACGTTCTTACCTGCAATTTCACTTGTCTTATAAAGTGGACTGGAATAGCCTTTGGCAATTCTCTTATAGTCATTGTGCAAAGCCAACAATGACAGTCTTCTTCCTACTTCCTGCTTATTACTGGGGTGTATGTCTTGTACATCACCTATATCGATAGTCACCACAATTCCGGTATTTTCAACCAATTCAACGGTCTTCAATTGGGCGTCCCTCAATTCAGCTGAAGCCACTCCTTCATAGTCGTTGTAATGATATGGGCTTAGCTGCACAAAATAGAAAGAAAAATTCCCTTGCCGCTTCTCGTCCCTCCAATTGTTTATCAACGCTGGCAACAGCTTGCGATAATGATGTGCCCTTGATACGTTTCTCTCGCCTTGATACCATATTACTCCTTTGATGGTGAAATTTTTTATCGGATTAATCATCCCATTATATAGCCCAAAAGGAGTATGATTGTCCCGAGGTACCGATTGTTTAGGGCGGGTACTTATATCCATCGCTCCGTTGGCCGGTTGTCTTGCCCTCCATGCCACAGTATTCTTGATTTGCTTAAGTCGTTTGGCTTGAATTGACTGGGCATATTTATCGTGCCAATCAATAACCTGCTGCAGATCTTGCTTTGCAGCCCCATCCTTACTCATCCATGCCAGTATATCTGATCCACCCCATTGTGCCACAATAAGACCAATTGGTACATCCAGATTTTGATGCAGTTCTTTGCCATAATAATATGCTACTGCACTTAGATTAGGAACCGTTTCAGGACTGCATGCTTCCCAACGAGCTGCTACATCATCGGCAGGGCTCCACGCCAAAGTTGGAGGGACTTTAATGAACCTCATATTTGGGTATTTGGCGCTTTGTATTTCCTGGTAAGAATTCTTAGCTCTGGAGACTGGTGTTCCCATATTGGATTGTCCGGAACAAAGCCATACTTCTCCGATAAGTATATTTCTAAGGTAAACCTCATTTTTACCCTTTAGAATAATGGCCTGTGGAACGTAGTTTCCTTTTGGAGTAGCTATTTCCAACAACCATTTCCCTTTACTATTTGCAGTGATTTCTGCTTGTTCTCCCCAGCTGGTTGTTATACTTATTTTCTCTCCACTATCTGCTCTACCCCACAATTTGACTGTAGTATTCTGTTGCAGTACCATGTTATCGCTCAGCACTGACGGCAACCATATATCTGCTTTTGACAGAAACGGTACTAGTAACAGTACCAAGGAGAGCATAGCAGTTTGTTTTTTCATAATTACCTCTTCTTTATTTCACAATCAATTTAGCACGCATGGTCTGCGAATGTCCAGGGAACGTACAGAGTATCCAATATTCACCTCGTCTTTTTGGTACTTGAAAGTAGATGGATTCGGAAGTTTCGGGCTGGATGATGCCTGTATGGAAAAGTACCAAATCTGAATCCGGCACATAGTTCATATCCGGTCCTTTCAATCCAAGTTCCATGGCCTGTTGACCTACTATATCCGCATTATTCGGGCCAGATTGAATGATAACCAGATTGTGCAACATATCATCATTGTTGTTCAAAGTAAGCTGTAGCAAACTATTGCGTTCCACTACCAATTCTTCTTTGTCAAACTTCAGCCCCGGCAATGTCCCAATTATCAGTTTTTTCTCCGGGCCATCCATCCAGGTCAGAGGCATTTGGTTTACTCTTTTAGGCTGGTGAATACCCTTTCCTGATTTTATCATTGCAGGCATTTGGGGTGATTTCAAAACGCCACCAGGAACTTCATTTAAGGTATAAAAACCTGTATCATGCAGCAATGATTCTCCCGTTTTCGATTTTACACCTGCCATCTTTAATTGATGAATAAATCCCAATCTCATGCCATGGATTGTCAATTTTACAGATAAACCATCTTCAGATACCTTGGCCGCATGTACCATTCCTCCTTGTTGATCCACGATTGGGCTTCCGTAGGTATTGTGATAATGATAGGTAAATGTGGCGAGTTTGTACGATGAAGTTTGCCCTGCCAATTGTTTGTTTACAGGCTTGGTAAATTCTACTACAAATCCATCATCCTGAGCTTTTATCGTTTTGATTTCGAAAGGTGTTTTGCCGGTCCATACCAATCGTTGGAGGCCATAGTCTTCTTTACCTGTAGAAGACCATCCACGGCTGGTCATTCCCACAAACATACTAGCATCACTGCCCCAAATCATTCTTAGTATTCCGGAAGAGAACCCTTCAATAAAAGGAAAAGCCGCTCCCTGATATACACCATTTACCTTCTCCATGGCCACACGCATAATTTTACTATGTCCTTGGTCGCCAATAAACATCTGACCATCAAAAGGACCAAATTTACCTTTATTGTCGTCTATTAAAATATCGGAAGTAGATATCCCAAGAATTGTATGAGGCAACCATATAGCAGGAGCCTTTAAGTTCGGGACCTTCTTGGCATATTCATATAAACTTAATCCGGATTGCTTTTCGATATCTTCAGGTTTCAATTTTAATGGAGACAAAGGATCATCTGTCCATTTTAGGCCAGAAGGATTCCCTGCAAAATCACCCAATTCCAAATGCGTCATTCTACCTGAGCCAACCCAGTCTCCTTGGTTTTCAGTATAAAAAACAGCACCATCATTGTTGACTCCAAAACCTGCGGGAGACCTCAACCCTGTAGCCATTGGAGTCATTTTACCCTCTGGAGTAATTTTTAGCATCCACCCCCTCCATTTGACTAAACTAACACCTTTTCCTTCCCAGCCAAGGTTAAGGGTTACTAACATATCACCATTAGGCATAAATTTTGGTCCATACGAGTAGTCATGGTAATTACCGGATAAAGGCCAGGAATAAACAGTTTTGTACAAATTCGCTTTTCCATCCCCATTCTTGTCCTCAAGTCGCGTGAGCTCCCCTCTTTGAGCCAGATAGAAACCGTTGTCTTTATAAGCCAATCCAAGTGCTTCATGCAAACCATGGGCATATCTATTGTAGGAAGGTTTTGAGCCATAAGGTTTATCTATTAACCAGACTTCCCCTCTTCTTGTAGAAACACCAAGTTGATCGTCATTAGTAAGCGCAAGCCCTCCAACCTCCAAAACAACATCTTCAGGAATGGGTACATCCACGATTTTGTAATACTTAGACTCTTTTTCTTTTATATCAATACCAGATTGTGCGATCCCAAATTGGCTACCGCCCAAGATCAATATTAGTAGGAAGTAGTTAAATGTTCTATTAATAATGTTCATGTTTCTATTTTTTTTGTTACCAACTAATGGTGTATGTGATATTTTGATTTCCTTCCGGTATTTTTACAACGAGCTCATCTTTGCCTTCCAATTTTCGGATGATTGGTTTATATCGATCATTCCCTGAAAAGTCCACGAAATAATCTTTGTCATTTATGGCATAGGTATTATCCGGTAGTTCTTCAATAACACTACCTTCCCCTAGTTTGTGCCAGATTTCCTTATCTGAATGGATTGAAATCATTCTTTTTAATCTTCTTAAAGTGTCGGAAGGGATAAATTTGTTGGTAATTACCGACCCGTTCATTCCTGTTGAGAATTCGGGGTTACCATACCGATCTAATTCATAACCTAATTGCCTGTATGACGTGTTTGTGGTTATGCTGTCTGGCCATTTGGATTTTTTGTTTTCCAAATAAGCGAAATCCGGATCGCCATGTATTGAGACCGGAATTCCAACAGGAACACTCAATTGTTGTCCTCCTCTTGCCACCCACATCTTGGTAACATCGAGGAAGCCATTACTCCATACTTGCAAGAGCGAACCAAATGACAAATCGAAGGCATAATGAATATCTTTTGGTGAACCAACTGAAATTACATGTGTTCTTTTTTGATTTTTGTGATTAAAAAACCCTCGTTGTAATACTGTTTCTTCGGACAAAGCTACTTCGACAGATTGAGAATCTCCTCCACCTATAATCAAGGATCCAGGGGCATGGAGGTCTTGCTTAGCTATTCCAGGCCCTTCAACAGATAACGCAAATCCTCTTTGATACGGTCTATGCTTATTATAAATGAAGGTGAACGGGACACTTCCCTGTTGTAGTGAGACGAGTCCAAACTTCGCCTGATCTATACTGTAATCACCATCTAAATCCACAATGGTATCCCTATCTATCAACAGAAGTCCGCCACCTCTGTGAACTTTCATTTCAAATAAATAATCCCCTGTTTTTGGGATGTTCAAATTACCATTATATACTAATAGTTTTTGAGGGTTTTGACCAGTGGCCATAGCAGATGAAATGGAGTCGGAACTAATTTCGCGTTCAACTGCTAATGTATCAAGTTTTGGTATCGATTGACTTGTATTCTGATACGCTTTCATTTTCAAATTGTTAAAAGAAACTTTTTCATTTCCATACAATTTGTATTTGATATTTCTAATAGCAACGCCGGCATGATCTCCCTGAATCATTAAGGGTCCCATGGGTTTTTCATCCTCAAAAGCGCCTGAACGCGTCGGGCCGGTGACTTCCTGGTTTTTATGAAGCAGTGCCCCATTCAACCATACTTCTTCAAACGAGGCATTTTTTATTTTATTCCCCGAAGTATCAAATTTTGGGGCATGAAAAATTATTTTAAAATGTTGCCATAGCCCGGGTGCTTTAGCCGCGTTCACCTTTGGTGGGTGGCCTTCAAAACCCCTATCATGAACAACTTCTATGGTTTTGTCCCAACGTTGGTATATTCCCCCAATATCAGAATGTTTCGGGTCTTTTACTCCCCAGCTATCCAATAATTGGACTTCATAGCGCCCTTGAAAATAAAGTCCGGAATTGGAATGAATCGGCATCATGACATCCAATTCAATTTCAATATCGCCATGCTCAAATGCGGTAAAAAGATTTTCTTTCATTGATTTTTCAGGTACATTCAATAAAATGCCAGTGCCTGGTTTCGAAACAAAGGTTCTTTTTTTCGATTGATCTACATAAACATCGCCAACGATCTGCCAATTTTTAGCCACCGGTTTGAAACCTTCCAAACTATTTAAATCGATGGTTTTAAACGGCAAAACTTCTAGTTGTCTTTCTTTTTTAATCGCTGTTTCCGAATTCCCTTCAGAACAGGAAATCATAAGAGCTCCGACGACAAGCACAAAAAATAGGTATACGTTCTTCATTTGTTTGTTTAATAATTTATTTTTATTCAAAATATCGTTTCATATAAAATTAATAATTAATGCTTACTTACTTCTCAAGTTCTTTTAAGGTCCAATAGGTATCTCTGTCAGAGTTTGCTTGTCTAACTTGATTTACTTCCCATCCATTCACAACCGATGCGTCATTCATAGCACGAATATAACTTGTGACATTAGCTATCCAATTATTATCATTGCTGCCCATGGGTAGCATGATACCATAATCTGTACCATCTATCGGCCCAACAAGCCCATGCAACATTATTTTAATAAGAGCTTCCTTATCTCCGGTAACCCGCTCTGATCCCATCAAGGAAGGTGCGATAAAGGATTTTTCACCATTTGGAACGCCTTTTAAATCAGGGCCATGGCAGGTGACACATAACATTTTATAGGTATCGTATCCTTTTAAAATTCTATTTCTATCGCTATTACGCCTATCGATAATGCTATTTTTAAGATTTTGTAATTCGGAATCGTCTTTTTTCAAACTTTCCGTTGCCGACACTGAAATAATTTCGTGTTTATCAAATTTTTCAGCGATTGATTTTAAGATTTTTGTGGCGTCAGAACTTGTGCTATATCTCAGGCTTAGAGCCAACTGATTTACAACATTGATGTCTTTATCTGATTGCAACTGTTTAAGATGGGGTATTATTGCTACATCTCCATTTTTTAATAATTCGTCGCACAAACGAATGGCAGTGATTCGGACTCTGGGATCCACGTCTTTTAATTTTTCAATAAGCAATGCTTTGTCTACTATTCCAAGTCCTTCCAAAGTCCATAAAGCATGAACTCTCTCGAGAGCATAATCCTTATCGCCAAACATATCGGTCCAAAAAGATTCGTTGTTTTCGGTCATCTTTTTAAGCGCAGGTATCACCGATTTATCACCTTTTAAAACGATTAATTTCTGAGCTGTATCTCGGTACCATCCATTGGCATGTCCCAGGTAATCCAATAATTGCTCAGCGGTTTTATCAAGCAAATTTGGTTTTTCAGCTGGCTTAATCTGTTCATGAACAATTCGATAAATTCTTCCTTTTCCAAAGTTTTTGTCAAGTCCTTTACGAATAATATGAGGTCTTATTTTACTGCCTTCCCGTGTCCAATTACTTTCCTGAATAATGCCTCTGTACATATCTACAATATACAAACATCCATCTGGGCCTGTTTGTGCCTGAACAGGTCGAAAATTCAAATCGGTGGATGCCAGAAATTCTGCATTATTATAGGCATTATACAATACTTTTTTTCCGTTTTCATTTTTTACTTTAGCTCTTCGAATCAATCTTCCCACAGGTTCGGGAATAAACAGATCTCCATTTACCGAAGGTGGTAATTTATCACCTCTATAAATGGCTTGACCGGCAACTCCTGTGAAATGATTCAAAGTCCCATCTTCTTTATTTCTTCTTTCGATACCTCCCTGAACATCGGGATTTCCGACGATAGGGAATGGCTCCTGAAACCCTTCCGCCAATCTTCCTTCCGGGTTATGGTATCCGTAAACTGCCGGCTGTTGAAAGCCATATGCCGGATTCTCTCCCCCCGCCGATGAATAATACATATGTCCCAGATCATCCTGAGTCAAGCCCCATTGTCCTCCTGGATAATTTTCAAGTTTTTCCAATTCCATTTCACCCTTGGTAAATCTCAATCTATAAGGCTGTGTGGTCATATAAAGCCAATTGTCTAAATTCCAAAGTAAACCACTTTGCTGGTGTTCCAAATTTCCTCCGCGGCGGTTGGGGTTTGAATATAACTCGATTTTCTCGTCGGCAACTCCATCTCCATTTGTATCTCTATAGCTGTGCAAATCGTAAGAGTAGGTTTCATTTACAATCAAACGATCATCTAAAGTCAAAATCATTCTGGGTAAAACCAAACTATCAATAAAAACAGTGCTTTTATCCATCTTCCCATCGCCATCCAAATCTTCCAAAAGTTTTACCTGGCTAATAGCTTCATCGGTTCCATCTCCATCGACATTCTGCATATAGGTGTCCATTTGAGCTACATACATTTTACCATTTCCATCCCATGCTATTGCCACGGGTTCACGGACCATTGGTTCACTGGCTACCAATTCAATTTTATAACCTTCGGGCAAATAAAACTTTTCCATGCTCTCTTCGGGAGAAAGATAGTCTCCAGGTGCCTCCCTTACAATTTCAGGCTTTTCGTAAATTTTATCTTTGTATTCCTTCTTCCCACAAGCGGAAATCCCTATAATAGTAAAAAATATGACACCTATTCTACTCATAAAATATTTGGTATTAATTTCAGTTGATTATTTGTTCCAGTGCTCATTAATAATGGATTGTATGTGTGGATAATTTTCGTCATTTTCATTAAATTCTGACCTCAAGGATAACAACTGTTTTTTCATATTTGAGGTAATATCTTCATATCCTGGTTGACCATAAAGATTATTCATTTCAAACGGATCATTTTTCAAATCATAAAGCTCCCATCCCGGGGGAGTAAAATATTCAAAAGGCAATTTGGTACTAAAGGCTATTTTCTCATTGGGCCAGTTACTTTCCTTCTTTCTCTTTATATAATCGCATCCATAGAAGAATATCAGTTTATATTCTTTAGTGCGCACTCCAAAATGAGCTGGGTTGGCATGGGCATGGGCCATATGCATCCAGTAACGATAATACGTAGCGTCTCTCCAGCCTTTTGGTTCCTTGTTGGTGGATAAAATCTCTTTAAAACTTTTCCCATGCATGTATTTGGGTGCTTTTCCTCCGGCCAAATCTATAATGGTGGGAGCGAAATCCGTATTGTTAACAAGGGCGTCCGTACGAGTACCGGCTTTGATCATTTTCGGATACCTTACCAAAAAAGGCATACGCATAGATTCTTCGTACATCCATCGTTTATCGATATAGTCATGTTCACCCAGCATAAAACCTTGGTCGCCTGTATAGATGATTATTGTATTATCCATCAACCCTTCCTTCTCCAGATAATCAAATATTCGCTTTACATTGTCATCTACCCCTTTTACACATCTCAAATAACGCTTAAGATATTCTTGGTAGGCCAGATGTGCGTATTCTGGGTCAGGTATACTTTGATCGATTTTCATATGTTGTCCCATATTTCGGTTTTGATTTCGATGAGAAACCGAAGAACCTATATGAGGTAGCATATTTCCATTTTCCCCTCTGGTGGCTACAGACCCGTTCTTTCTGTTATAGTATAAACTTGCTGGCTCCGGAATTTCGGTATCTTCCAGGTAGTCGGCATATCTAGGCGCAAACTCAAACATATCATGAGGTGCCTTAAACTGGTGCATCAGAAAAAATGGTTTCGTGTTGTCCCGGCCTTTTAGCCATTTTAATGAGGCATCTGTAATGATATCACTGGAATGGCCTTCATATTGATGTCCTGGTAACGTCTCTACCTTGCTTCTGCGTTTTATTTGAACGGTCTCCTCTGTTCCTTTTTCATAAAGCACGGAATTAAAATACTTGCCTTGTCCATAAAGTACATTATAATAGTCAAATGCCTCCGGAGCTTCTTTTAAGTGCCATTTTCCAATAACCGCTGTTTCATATCCCAGTTTTTTCATTTCATGAGCCAGATATTGGTTTTCGGCCTTCAATCTACCGTTCAAATCCTGTACACCATTAGTCTGACTGTATTGTCCGGTCATGATTGTAGCTCTGGATGGTGTGCAGATGGAATTGGTACAAAACGCGTTTTCAAACAAGATGCCTTCATGTGCCAGACGATCAATAGTGGGTGTTGGATTCAGTTGGGACAGTCTGCTTCCATAGACTCCAAATGCCTGAGAGGTATGGTCATCGGACATGATATACAGTATATTGGGCTTGTCCTGTGCTTTAATAAAGCTGACCGTTCCGAATGACAGTAGTAGAAATAATATCTGATACCTCATGATTTGTCGATTTAAAAATTTTAATGAAGTGACACCTTAAGTGTGTCTCCCACTTCTGTTTGAAGTGCCAATAACTTCTTGTACATTTCAGTTTTAACCTCACTGTACTCAACATCGTTAATAACATTCACCATTTCATGAGGATCCTTTTCAAGATCGAACAATTGTTGATTATCATTATGAGGGTATAAAATCAGTTTGTGTTTATCAGTCCGTACCATTCTTTGAAAATGTCTATAATTTCCAAAAATAGCGTCATGAACCTTTTCTTCTTTCCCATCTAATATTCCTTTTAAACTTGGAAAATCGACGGTTTCAGGAATTTCAAGCCCTGCCATTTCACAGGTCGTTGCATAAAGGCTTTGCAGGTAGACCAAAGCATCACTTTGGTTACCGGGATTGATTCCGGGTCCTGCGATAAAGAAAGGCATTCTAATACTGTGATCGTACATGTTTTGTTTACCCATAAGCCCATGATGACCTACAGCTAATCCATGATCAGCCGAAAAGATAATATAGGTATTGTCGGCTTTTCCACTTTTTTCAAGGGCAGTTAAAATACGTCCAATCTCATGATCCATATGCGTAATAATTGCATAATATTCACTTCTATGTACCTGAACTTGATGTTTTGTTCTTGGAAATGGCGCTAAATTTTCATCCCTTAATTTGTGATCCCCCTGATCAAACGGATGTTCCGGAACGTAATTCTCAGGAATTTTAATATTTTCCGGCGGATACATATCCACATATTTTTTAGGTGATTGTCTAGGATCATGTGGTGCATTAAACGCGACATACATAAAAAATGGATTGTCTGAATCTACCACTTTGTTTTGTAGAAAATGAATAGCATTGTCCGCATACAATTCTGAAGAATGTTGCTCTATCACGTATTCTGGTCCGATACTTTTATTTCCTTTTTCATCATATACTACATCTTTAACTTTGGGTCTCCAATGTCCTGTATATATGGGATCTGTTGGGTCCCAAGAATTGTTTTCTGCAGTTGGTCTTCCATAGCCATGCTTCCATTTATGTTCCGGATGCATGCTTTCGAACATACCCTTCCCTACGCTTTTTGCATGTTTAAAACTTTTTAATACCGTAGCATCACCATTATGCCATTTTCCGGTAAGAAAAGTTTCATATCCGGCATTAGAGAAAGTTTCTCCCCAAAGTTGGTTGACATTGACACCATTTCTTGCTTCAAACATATATTGCCCGGAAATCAACATGGCACGACTGGCTGCGCACACAGCACCTCCCCAGGCACCTTGATTAAAACAATGTGTAAATACTGTTCCTGATGCTGCAAGTTTGTCTAAATTCGGTGTTTTTACTTCCGAATTATTTAATGAATTGATTGTATTATAAGCCTGGTCATCGGCAAAGATGAAAAGAAAATTTGGTCGTGTTTCGACTTCTTTCACTACTGTTTTTACAGAATTGTCACAACTGCTTCCAATAGTTAATAGAACCAATAAAATAACGGCATTAATCGTTTGTTTTGTCATATCGTTGATTGTTTCTTAAAAATATTTCACTTCTTTTTGATATATTATTATATTATTTTTTAGGGATAATTTTAAACCCATAAGCATGCTTATAAGGTTTATTCTCAGGCATAGTTACATATAAGCCCATCCCATCCTGTTTCCATTTGATGTCACCAACGCCCAACATCGTCACTGATTCAATTGGCTTTATGGCTGCATTATATGGGGTTATTAGTTTAAATCTGATTTCTTCACCGGCACCCGGCCAATCCATCACAAAGGCATAAAGCGTATCCCCTTTGGTTGTATACCGAAAGTCTTTAGCTGTATATTGGGATATCCTGGACATCTCAGCTACACTATTAATTTGTCCTTCACCAAATTCAATCCAAGGTCGCGTACCGTATATACCCTCACCGTTTATGTCCATCCAATCTCCCACTTCTTTAAGCAGGTCAATGGACTCCTGATCAAAAGTACCATCTGCCTTGATTGGTATATTAAGGAGTAGGTTTCCGTTCTTACTCACAATATCGATCAACTTGTCAATTACGGCATTGGTTGTCTTATACTTTGCTCCACTTTTATACCCCCATGGGCCGATGGTGTCATCGGTTTGCCAGGGGTCTACCCTAATTTCAGGAGCTTTGCCTCGTTCATAGTCCAAAGTAGTCAGACCGGGGACATAATAGCCTGTAAAGGGCCTTGGTTTGGTGCACATTACAGCTTCCTGCTTTCCGCCATTTACTTCCATCGAATGATTGTACAAATGTGCAATGACTTCCATACCCGCTTTGCCGTAATCACCTCTGAAAGGAATGGCTCCATCGAAATAAAAATGATCGGGATGATATTTATCGATCAAATCTTTCATTCTTTTTACCCAATGATCTTTCCACGCTTTAGGTGGGTTTTCCGGGCCGGCAGAAGACAAGTCATCGTGCTTTTTGAAATAAAAATCATCGTACTCTGGATGATCACCATCATAAGGCACTCCGGCCAAGGGTCCTTCTTTATCAGATTGGTTTGCTGTATTCATCCAGCTATAGGCTCTTGCCGCATGTGTGGTCACTCCGAACCGTAAACCATGCTTTAAAGTGGCTTCACGCCACATGCCGATCAAATCTTTTTTTGGGCCCATATTGACAGCGTTCCATCTGTGATGCTTGGAATCCCAGAGGTCAAAATTATCATGGTGTACGGCACAAGGCGTAAAGTATTTTGCTCCAGCTTTTTTGAACATCGCCACTGCTGCATCAGGATCAAATTTCTCCGCCTTCCACATGGGTATAAAATCTTTATATCCAAATTCAGATGGATGCCCATAGGTCTTTACGTGATGCTTGTATGCCCCCGACCCTTCTTGATACATTCTGCGTGGGTACCATTCATTCATTTCTGCCACCGAATACACCCCCCAATGAATGTATATACCAAACTTGGCGTCATTAAACCATTCGGGAGATTTATAGTTGCTCAATGATTCGACTGTTCCTTCAAAATGTTTTGATTTTTCAGAAATAGCATTTTTCTCATTTTGACCAAATCCCGCCGAACAAAATAAAATTAACGTAATAATTGAATACAATCTTAATAGCTTCATTTTTTTCCTGTTTTCTCAATATATTCTTCTTCCGTAACCGGTTTACTTTTCTGGGCACCCTTTTTTCCGCCCAAAGCCACTTTATTTAGGGCTTTAGCAGGATGATCGTAATAGGAGGTATCCAATTGTCTATAAATAGGACTGTTGTCCTTCTTTGGCAATTGGTTTACTACCTTTTGAAATTTCCTAATGGACTCCAAAATTTTGGGGTCATCCGAATTTATCAGATTGATTTGTTCATCCAAATCATTTTTAAAATCAATGATTTCGTTAATCTGACCTGTCGTATCTACATATACTTTATAGTCTTTATCTCGTATGACTCTATCTCTAAATGTGTGAACACTTTTAATGCGGTCATTTACCAGCATGGCAAATCGACCTCCAAAGCCTTGAATCCATTTGCGATCTGAATCTGTTTTTTCTCCCAGAATAAGGGGCGCAAACGAATGCCCATCATAGACAAACTTCTCATCTAATTTGGCTCCTGCTAAATCACAAAAGGTTGGTAACAGATCTGTAAAATCAACCAACGCATCAGTTACTATGCCGGCCGGTACTATTCCCGGAGCATTAACTATAAATGGCGCATTTAATCCGTTTTCGGTAAGATGCATTTTACCTCCTCTTACATAATGATTGTTTCTTTTTCCAATTTGACCAACGCCCGTGCCATTATCAGTAGTCCATACGATAATTGTATTATCTCTAATTTTCAATTCATCCAAAGCATCGGTAATTCTCTTTAGAATGATATCGGTATATCTCGCCATGGCCTTATGTTGTTCCTCTCTGGGCGCATCTTTCTCTGTCGGCGTTGTTGTTAAAGGTCCATGAGGCAAACACATAGGGTAATAAACCATCATTGGTTTGTCCTTATTCTCTCTCATAAAATTGATAATGAAATCAGTAAAAATATCTTCTCCAAATTGACCTTTATACGTTTTGCTTCCTTCCTTAGTATGAATATAGGGATCCCAATATCGCAATTGACTTGCCTTAGTACTTGGCCCGCCGTTTTCACCACCTGTCCACATACAGTATTCATCAAAACCAGCTGCTACCATAGCTTCCGGTTCTAATCTAAAATCATTGATTTGCCATTTTCCGGCAGCACAAGTTGCATACCCGGCATCTCGAATCATTCGCCCAAAAGAGGGATTCATAATAGGGTCGTATCTGGCACCATGTCCTAATCTCGGTACATCATAATGATTCACCCACCCATGACGTGACGGGTATTGTCCGGTTAAAAGCGTAATCCTTGTTGGCGTACATTGCGGCATGGAATAGGCATTTTCAAATCGCATACCTGTTTCAGCCAGCGCATCAATATTAGGTGTATGAATATCCTGAGCACCGTAGGCACTCACCCATTCTTTCCCCATATCATCGAGCATAATGAAAATGATATTGGGTTTCTTGTTTTCAGGTTGTTTATCTGTACAACTAAAGCTGAAACCGATACATACCATTATCCCGAATACGTAAATATAATTTTTCATAAATCCTTGTTTTTATTCTTTTGGTGGGTTTTCATACTCCCAACGATATAAACCTCTCCAGCCCTTGCCCCATTTCCCTTTGTCTCCTAGGTCTTCTCTCATGCCTTCTGCAAGTTTTTCCAAGTGTTTGACAACTTCTGGGTACTTCGCACTCACATCTGTTGTTTCACTGATGTCATTGTCCAGATCATATAGTATCGGTTTTTTAATCTCTGTTTGAAACCTGCCATACCAACCAATATCTTTAGGGTTGGCTTCTCTTGCAAATACTAGTTTGAACCGCGTATCTCTGATGGCATCCATGTGCGTGTATTTGTAATAGAAAAAAGTTTCATGGGCGCTTTTATCAGTTTGGGCAGTCAACAGAGGCATCATATCCTTACCATCTATTTTTTTATTACTGGGCAACTCGACCCCTGCCATCCTGGCGAAGGTGGGATACAGATCCATATTGGTAACTATCTCATCGGACATAATTCCTTTGCCAATTTTTCCAGGGTATCTTATAATACACGGTACCCTCGCGCCTCCATCCCAACTGGTCATTTTCATACCCCTTAACGGATCGGCTGTTCCCGATTGCAACCGAGAATCTTTGGCCTCAGGTACTCTATTTAGTCTAGGCTCTATCCATGGACCATTGTCCGATGTGAAAATTACGAATGTGTTTTCATCAATATCCAATTCCTTCAAAACATCCAGTAGGCGACCTACGTTGAAATCAATCTCCTCAACACAATCTCCATAAAGTCCGTATTCTGATTTTCCTTCAAACTGCTTAGATGGATATAGCGGCGTATGTGGCATGCTATGAGCAAGGTAAAGAAAAAACGGTTGTTCCCTTTTTGCTTTTATGAACTCAATGGCTTCATCTGTATAGCGCGTAGAGATTCCGACTTGGTCAACAGGAAATTCTACAAATTTGTCATCTCTCATCATTACTACAGGGTTCATATCATTGCTGTAGGGTATTCCATAGTAGCTATCAAAACCTTGTGCATTGGGCATAAGAATGGGGCGTTTCATGTAAAATTTACCTTCACCCCCTTCTATTTTTTTACCTCCTATTGATTGCCTTCCTCCTCCGGCAAGATGCCACTTACCAATTGCCATGGTGCTATAGCCTGCTACTTTTAACACCTCGGCAAGGGTTACCTCTTCATTGTGCAAAATTGGATGGAACTGTTTGTCCTTGTTAATTTTTGCAATTGCCGGTCTTAACGGGTAACAGCCAGTCATCAAGGAAAGGCGGCTTGGCGCACATAGTGGCGCTCCAGTATAAAAACTTGTCAGCTTTATCCCTTCTTCTGCCATTTTATCAATGTGTGGTGTCTTGATTAGCTTCGATCCAAAAGCACCTATATCTCCATAACCGAGATCGTCCGTATAAATTATAATAAAGTTCGGCTTGATTGTACTTCCGGCCGTTTTGGCCTGACCTTCGATTCTGTTACCGATTATTGTCAGTAGTAGTAGTATCCAAAATTTCATTTTACGTATAATCATAGTTTCAAAATAGTCCTAGTCAATTTTTAGTCTAAAGCCAAATATTATTTTTTGAGGGCATTTTCATATTCCCATCTATAAGCACCTCTCCAACCTTTTCCAGAAACCCCTTGAACACCCAAGTCATCTTTCATTTCGTCAACAAGCCGTTGCAATTTCTTAGCTACTTTTGGGTACTTATCTATCACGTTAGTGGTTTCACCTATGTCGTTTTTTAAGTCAAAAAGCATGGGCTCTTTGATTTCTTCTTGCAATCGACCGTACCAACCAATGTCCGATGGTTTTTCAGGCTTAGCCAGCACCAACTTGAACCGACCATCCCGTACCGCGTCGAGGTGCGTATACTTATAGTAAAAGAATGCCTCATGCGCACTCTCATCTGTTTGCCCTGTCAACAGGGGCATCATGTCCTTACCATCAATCTTTACGCCTGGCAGGTTTGCTCCTGCCAATTTGGTAAAGGTTGGATAGATATCCATATTGGTAACGAGTTCGTCCGATACCATTCCTGGTTTTATTTTACCGGGAAACCTGATAATACAAGGCACCCTGAGCCCCCCATCCCAACTGGTCATTTTCATACCTCTAAGTGGCAGGGCGGTACCAGATTGCAACCGTGAGTCACGTACATCCGGTGTACGGTTCACCCTTGGCTCAATCCAAGGGCCATTGTCCGAAGTGAAAATCACAAACGTATTCTTGTCTATTTTCAATTCTTGCAATAAATCAAGTAACCTTCCTACGTTAAAATCGATTTCCTCAACACAATCCCCATACAAACCGTATTTAGATTTACCCTCAAATTGCTTCGACGGATAAAGCGGAGTATGTGGCATGTTGTGTGCCAAGTAAAGAAAGAACGGGCGGTCCTTTTTAGCCTTTATAAACTCAATAGCCTCATCGGTATAGCGGGTAGTAATCCCAGTCTGATCTACGGGAAACTCTACAAATTTGTCATCGCGCATCATAACAGTCGGCCCCATATCATTGCTGTATGGGATACCGTAATATTGATCAAATCCTTGTGCGTTGGGCATCAATCTGGGGTTCTTCATATAAAACTGATCCAGGCCTTCATCTTCTTTTAAATCACCGATAGCCTGACGTCCACTACCAGCCAAATGCCACTTACCTATGGCCATTGTACTATAATTAGCCGATTTCAGCACTTCTGCTATGGTCACCTCCTCATTGTGTAAAATTGGGTGGAATTTCCTTTGATGATCGACTTTTGGGATTGATGGCCTCAATGGATAACAACCTGTCATTAGGGAAACCCTGCTAGGTCCACAAAGCGGGGCACCTGCATAAAAGCTGGTAAGCTTAGCACCTTCTTTAGCCATTTGGTCAAGCCGAGGCGTCTTGATTAATTTTGATCCAAAGCAACTCAAGTCACCATAACCGAGATCATCCGTATAAATTATAATAAAATTCGGCTTGCTTGAGCTCTCGGCTGTTTTTACCTGACATTCCATTCTGTTACCAATTAATATCAATAATAGAATAATCGAAAACCTTATTTTATATGTAATCATAGTTCAAGTAGTCTTAAAAATATTAAAGTGCAGATAGAATTTTTTCAACCACCTGTTTTCCAAGCACTTCGCTCCCTTCTTTGGTGAAATGTACATTATTGGGTGGCTGTAATTCTGCCAATCTTGGTAAGGTCAATGCATTCAAATCATTGATTTCCACTTTATATTTTTTCATAATTTTCAACGCCACTTTATTGTATTTTTCGGGTTGATCTGCCCTTCTCAGTGGGCCCCCCAGTTTATCAGGATAAGAGGTTGTTGTTGCAAAGATGAGTTTGGCATTTGTTGCCTTCAATTTCTTCACAATTTCTGTTAGGTTTTTTTTGTATGACTTTAGGTCGGCCTGTTGTGGGTCTTCCTGTTTTTTACTGTTCTTGCCAGTCACCGGGTCAACATGCTTCAAATCGTGCAATCCAAAATTAAAATGAATGACGTCCCATTTGGCAGCCAAGGTCAACCAATTGTCTATATGCTTAATTCCGTTGGTTGTTCCGGCACAATTGACGTAACCTCCCTTTGAATTTAAAGGTCTGAAAAAGTTGACTTTGCCATTAAGTTTTTCCTTTACGTAATTGGTATAACCCAATGATATGGAATCTCCCATTAACATAATATTTGGCAAATTTTGTATTGACCTAGCCAACAATAGCTTTGGAGCCATGACAGCTCCAGCTCCGAGTATCGTCTTTTTTATAAATTCTCTTCTTATCATATTATCTTGATTTTAATTTTCTTTGGGTTTATTATCTTCTATAAAGGCAACAAGTCGGGCTTTTAATGACTCTGACAACCTTTGATTACTTGAGGATATTTCATGATCTTCAGAAATATCATTTTTAATATTATAAAGTTTTACCTCATCTGTTTTCAAATCCAGAATAAGCTTATGATCACCTTTTCTGATAGCCGCGGAAGGCGTGTGCCCGGATACATGTTTCAAAGGGTAATACCAAAACATTTCTCTGCGCTTAAACTTTTTCTTTTCCTGAGAATTGAAAATATCAACACCGTCAACATGCTGGTTGGGCATCAAAGGCAAACCTGCCAATGAAAGTAGGGTTGGATAAAAATCATATCCCACAATGATTTTATCTGACTTTGCTCCCGCCTTTACTTTACCGGGATACTTTACAATCGCAGGTACTCTAATTCCTCCTTCATACATCCAACCTTTTCCAAATCGCAAGGGTAAATTTGAAGTTGGCATTTGTGGGTTACCTCCTTTTGTGGTAGAAAATCCGCCATTATCTGAAGTAAACACAATGATCGTATTCTTGTCTAAACCAAGTCTTTCTAAGGTCTGCATGATACGACCTATACTCTCGTCCATACTCTGTACATTCGCCGCATAGATTGGATTAGACTGTCTTGTTCTGGAAAAAGCACGATCGTCTACTTTTAGCAATACATCTCGTGTCGTTAATTCATTTCCTTTTGGCTCATAGTGCTTAATATATTCAGCCTTTCCTTGTAAAGGTGTATGTACAGCATAATGTGAAAAATATAAAAAAAATGGGTTTTTCTGATTCTTTTCTATAAATGAAATGGCCTCAGTGGTTAATCGATCTGTTAAAAATTCTCCTTCTTCACCGCCTTCTAAGCCCAATACATCCCGTATAGGAATGATTCTTCTTTTTCCACCTACCCAATCTTGACCAATATCTTTATAAGGATAAAAATAGGAACCCGGCTGTCCGGCATGATTTACGCCAACAACTTTATCAAAACCCTGATCTTTAGGATGCATGCCTTCATCCATTCCCAAGTGCCATTTTCCGGTAAAATACGTTGTATAACCATTATCCTTGAACGCCTCGGCCATCGTTTTTTCATGCGTTGACAAATGCCCCGTCACTCCAACATTTCCTGTTTTTATTGGCATTTTACCAGCCATAATACCCGCTCTACTGGGTCCACAAACCGGATGTGGTGCATATGCTTGAGTAAACAACATTCCTTGAGTTGCTAATTTATCAACTGCCGGCGTTTCATAATAATCGCTGCCATAACACCCCAAATCCTTCCATCCAAAGTCATCTACTAAAAAGAAAATAACATTAGGTTTTTGGGAATAAACCATACTGTATATTGGCAAGAAAAGAAATATGCTAAATAATAATTTAATACGCACCGAATTCTTATTTAAAGATTAATTATTTCTTTTTGTCCTTCTTGTTTAACGATCACGTTAATGGTCATATCATCATCACCTGAAAAAGAACAATCAAAACGGAAATTATGCATGCCTTTTCTAAGCACAGGTGGTTTTCTACCCATATCAAAGGTTTCGATAAATCTACCTTTAGCGTCGTATATTCTTAAGTACTCAGAACCATCACATACTACAGAAGCTCCTACCATCATTTTATCAGGCAGTTCAAATTCAAATGAATTATCAAAAATCAAGTTAGGTTTTGTTATAAATCCCTGACTCTTTTTTACGCTACTTTTAATAGTTACTCTAAATTTAAGAGGTTGCTCTTCTCCTCTGTTTGGGAAACTCCATTCTGAGTCTGTAGGTTCACCCGGCTGAAGCACTTTTTTTATATGTTCAAAACTGTTGGTTTTAAATGGATGCAACGCCAATGTTTTATGATCAATCCGTTCAAGATGAAATTCGTTATTTCCGTCTTTTAACTTTTCTCTTTGTTCTTTTGAAAAGGCACCCGACAATCTCGCTTCTTCCCAAAGTTTGATCAATGCCAATAATTCATCGGTATGAGGGTTTGCCTCAAGTGATGGGCGTCTTAAGACCATGGCAAAACCTGCGTTATAGCCAGCTGCTCTGGCCATCATCCATTCAATATCTGTAGGAATGGTGGTTGGTGTGATCATAAACCATCCCAACATGTTTTTTAGATAATTTCTTTCCAAAAAAGGCTGTACCTTAAACCGGCGATCTGCCTGACTTTCCCTGAACCCTCCATACCAAGGCTCTCCCCAATTGATAAAATGATTGATATGCCAATAGTAATGTTTTAACCTACTTGAGCTATTCACGGTGACATGATCTACAGTATTATACCAATCGAAGGCAAATTTATCCATAGCGTAATCGCCATTTCCTGTCGCATAACACCCCTCATGTCCATCAAATCCCATTTGCGTTATACCAGCATCATTGATTACCCTGACAATATTTTTGACCATGTCTTTTTGCATATCCCAATTTGGATAGTAGGTCTTATAAGCAAAGTCCAAGAGCTTAACGGTTGTGGCACCTTTGGTGTGGGAAGACGCCGTTGTGCCAAAAGCCCCACGTTGACAGTCGTATAAAATAAAAGGTTTTTCGGAGCTTACTGAACCATAGCGAATGAGTTCATCATCAATCCTTATGGTATTCATTTTGCTATTCTTTTGATTTAGGATCATTTGATTGTCTGAAATTTCAATATCAAAATCTGTTTCATTGATTGCTTCGATCAACTCGGCAGAACCAGTAATAGCCAGGCGTCTATCGGGCACAGGTGTTAAAAATTTATCATTTGGGGTAATGAAGTTGGAGAGCGTGTGCACGCCGATGTTCAAACCATGCGCCTTTGCTTTGTCTGCACAAGATTTGAGCCCCTCAATGCCATTAGGAAAGAATTCTTCGTCAAGTTCAAAATTACCCCATGTTTTAAACGGGCCTTCGTGGTAAAGTGACCTTAATCCTGCTTTCTTTGCATATTTAATCATAGTATCTACATCTCCTTCCGTAAATGGCGATATCGCATAAGCCCTGTTTGTTTCTTTTGATTCCTTTACCCATACCCCGTTTATTTCCGGGTGTGGTAAGCCTTCTGCTACTTCAATAGCTCCAATAGTTTTAAGTGCAGTTGCAGGCTTACATCCAAATAAAGCAATTGCTGAACCAGTAATTGCTCCTTCCTCTTCATTTAAAATATCGATAGGTCTTCCAGGAAATTTGTTTTTCCATCCATCCCAATTAGATTTTGTCCTGTCCTTTGTCCTATCTATGGCAAACGCCTGCATGACAGAACCAAAATCGGTTGCTTCTGCTGCAGTTCCGTGATAGCTGGTCACTCCACGAATGTTGTCCAACTTACCCGCCGTTGTTTTTGGATTAAGGGACTGTATGCCAATGGCAAAATTTTTATTTCTGACTACTCCGATATTTTCCCCTATGGTATCTGAAATTACTGTTGGATATGGTCCCCAAAGGATGGCCTCTAGATCTTCGTCAGAGGAAATATCAGCCACAGAAAATGAAATATGCGTGTCTTTTTGTTTAATTTCAAGTGTCAATTGTACGTCGGTCTGATCAAAACTGAGTTGATAATCCGTTTCACTTATTGCTTTAAATGCAGTTGGCATACCTAATTTGCCATTAGCGATAACAGTGACCAAAGGCCCTTTATTCCCTGTTGGGACAAAATTTTGTTTGGAGGAGGTCTCAACCAGACCGGTAACAAAACCGCTTTGGTCTATTTCGATCTGAAAAGTATCCGTGTTAAATACGTTTAAATTCTCCTTCTTGCACGAAAACAAAGTGACTATGAGGGCAACGATTATAAGTTGTATCTTTTTATTACTTAAGGCACTTGTAAGTACTACTTTTTGCATTTGTTCTTTATTTTTATAATTAAAATATTATCATTTTTTTAAGCACCTTACAATCTATAATTCTATAATGAATACAAAACAAAATTGAAGAACACGTATTTATTTAACATTTTTTTGATATTTACCAAATAAAAAGGCAAAACGACTGTTAACAATATCATATATAGATTCTAAAAACGATAATGCTATTTATAAGGAATTTAAAAAAGGGAATGAACGATATATTTCATACAAACGACATAGCTGCAAATTAGATAATTAGGACTTAAATGTTGTGTGTTTTTATTCAGTGAAAAAAATTAAACAATGGACTTACTTATTTTTTTGTGATTTCCTGACATCATTATTAAAAATTCCATATATCTTCTAGAGATAGATGGAGCTCTACTAAATCATCAACTCTAAAGCCTCTTTTATTACATTATAAATTGCTTTACAAAGTCATTTTAGTATACCGTGAAAAATGATTTTTAATCATTCAAGCTTTTAAAGTTCGTCTTGAGGGATTTTTACATGGTATTATTTGGTCGTAATAACGATCACCCCTGCGCCTCCTGCACCTCCATAAATGCTCGCGGCCCCTCCCTTAAGTAGAGTTACATCTTTAACTAAATGGGTATCCATATTGGTAATTGTAGAGGAGTTCGTTCTTGATCCATTCAATATAATGATGGCTGGTGTACTTGTTGTATTTACACTACCCGACAAACCTTCCCTGAAATATGCTTCATTATTTTGTATAATAACCCCAGAAATCTTGCCTCTTATAATATCCCAAACGGAGTTGTATGAAGCGAACTCGTTTTCTTTCTTTTCTTTCAATCTTTGAATAGCAGTAGTCCTATGCGCTTGAGGGATATAACGAAAGCCATTATTTACCATTAGGTCTTCCTCGGAAAAATCCTCCGACAGTAGTTTCATTTCAACATTAATTTTATTATCTGGGTTTTTAATCTTCACCTTTTGAGAAGTAAACCCTTCTGCAGAAAATTTAAGTTTATCTTTATTTCCCACTTCAATTGAAAATTCTCCATGGCTATCACTAAAAGTTTCTTTCTTACTTTTAGAAGAAGTAATTTTAATATTTTCCAATGGAATATCATTCCATATGGTTACTCTTCCTGTAACCAAAATTGGCTCTACAGTTCTATAATTTCCATTGAATGGAATGAAAAAAGGGCAAGTGATAATCAAAAAGACAATGCAAATAGTTTTCATAATTCTAAATTTCTCAATATTAAATGTACTATCCAACTCAATATAAAAGTTGAAAGTTTTTAGATCTTAAATAAAAACAGAGGAGCCACTTTAAGAAGCTCCATCTGTTTTAATGTAGATTATTTCCTTAGTTAAAAGTTTCTGGAATACCAGGATATTTATTAAAGTAATACAAGTCATTATCCTCGTAAGGAAACACACTATATTTACTGGCGGGTACCCAAAAAATAGGTGTGCTCGTATTATTTTGATCTTGTACCGCATCCAGCTGATCGGAATTGAAAGCCTCTGCCTCGCTATTATACGGATATCTTTCCACTATGCCATTATTCTCTAATAGCGAACCATCCGTAAAAATGTATTTTCCAAGTGTTGGATGCCTTGTTCTTCGCAATTCGGCAAATAATTCTAGTGTTTCAGTTACATTAATATCAATGTATTTTTGTTGCATGATAATCTCCAATTTTTCCTCATCACCAGCTGCATCGTCAAAATCCTGACCTACTTTGGTCACCCATGTACTAATGGCTGTCGCATCTGGCTTGGCAGGAAAGATCATATTATAGAAATTGACTCCTTTCCCATTGTAATCATCTACATCTAAATCTGCCACATTGGAATCATTGGTAGATTCCCCTATTTCATTTTGGGAATACCAATAGTTGATGGAACTCTCTACGGCGTTTTCTATATGTTCCCTGGCTGTAGAACCTGTACTGGTTAATCCCTTTAGCGCTGCTTCCGCTAAGATTAATTCTATTTCGGCCACCGTAAACAATCTGTAGGGTTCTGTTAAATTCATCAATGAATAGTTATTCCAGTGTGTGTATGCATCCCGATCCATATGCTGGGTTGCATTGGTATACCTATCATTAGAGGTACTTTGAGAAAAGTTATAGCCGTTGTCTGCCAGATTCCATGTTGTCACAGCCTCATCAATGGCCTCCGCAATCCTGTGATCATACGATATTGGCATATACAAGCCTTCCCTGTTGGGTAATGCGAGTACCGGCAATCTTGGGTCATCCAAACCTTCTGTGTACAAATGATCATGGTCGGCATCTAGCCAATACAATATTTCCGGTGACATTTGCGTATGATAATTCCATCTTGTGAAATTACCTTTGTAAGTACCATTATTGACAGTAGTTATCCAAGATTCGTCAGCAGGTCCAACCAAGTCCACAGTAGGTAAATTACCATCAGCCAAAATTTCAGCAATCACAACTCCCGCTTCAGTCGGGTAAACATCACTTACCCTTATCGCGGCTCTAAGGCGCCATACATTTGCCAATTCTACCCATTTCTGAGTATCTCCTTTGAATAAGATATCATATGTCTGGAGCACAGCTTGACCTTTATCGGAAAAACTGGAGACATTAGTAGCTTCAATTGCATCTGCAAGTTCCTTATACCTAGCCATGATGTCCTGATAAATTTCCCAAGGATCGTCAAACGCTGGAAAAAATACACCTTCTGAGGCCTTTCCTGCTTCAAAATAAGGTATAGAATTATAAAGGTCAACAGACTTGCTGTAATAGTTTAATCTAATGATATTAATCATATGGGAATAAATTGCATTCTCATTTTTTTCATCTTCTCCCATTTCGTCTATTAGATTATCCATGGTAGCGAGCTCCAGAAAGCGTGATTCCGCAAAGGTGTAAGTACCTTGCACTCCTATTTCCGAAACACTAATGGCATGGTTATCATAATCTGCAAACCTTGGCGCCGATAAATGAGGTGGTGATGCCACATGTGTTCTTACTGGGAAACCTGTAAATGAAACTACATTCCTAAACCAGGAAAACCCTATATCTCTAATGTTAGATCCATCACTCATCATTTGCGCAAATAAGCCCGGAACTACATTTTCGGTTGGAGAATATACACCGGGGTCTGCAAAAAGATCAGCTAACTTATCCTCGCAACTTGTTATAACAAACAAAAATATGGTCAATACTGTATATATATATTTTTTCATGATATTATGTTTTTAAAGTCCTAAATTTAATTGAAAACCAAAACTCTGCGCGGATGGTAAGACGGTATTCCCTACAAATGCCTTAGTACCATTTGATGATTCAGCATCAAAATTTGGTAACGTTTTATACAAATAGCCTAAGTTTCTTGCAAACAAGGATATTGATAAATTTTGCAAATTCAATTTATCTAGCACAGAAGGAGGAAATCTATATGATAAGCTAAGTTCCCTTATTTTGATATAGTCATTATCATAACGATTGCTTACACCATCAAGGGCTTCTGCACCAGTAGAGAATATATAGTTAGCAGTATAATAATCATTGGCAGATACGATCTGATCATTTTCTTCATAGCTCACTATCGGATTTAGGGGATCGGTATTATCTATAATTTCCTGTACTCCATCAACGATAATTCCGTCGTGATACACCAAACCGTCTTCTGCACCGGCAGGGGCGGACTGACTATGATCCCAGGGTATATATTCACCAGTTATTTCGTCTATATAATATGCCAAACCTCCATATGCTTCATTTCTACCTGCCAAAGACTCGACAGAAGCACCAGTTCCTTTCAAGACATAATCCTTAAAATTATACAAAGTGGCTCCATATGAATAATCCAAAAATATTCCTAAGTTAAATCTTTTGTAGCTCAGGTTTGTTGAAAGACCTCCTAAAAAATCAGGATAAATATTCCCAGTTAATGTTTCCTCAACTTCGTTCAATGCATATTCTGTTCCATTGGTTACAACAATTTTTCTCCCCGCAAATTCTCCAGATTCCACAACTCTTGGCCCTTGGGCATAAATATTACCTGAACGTTCCCCTTCTCTTGCCAAAACTTCAACTTGGTGTCCTATACCCACAATTAGTTTTTCGGGTAGTCCGGGATACAATTTTTCTATAACATTTTTTTGGCTTGCCATAGTCAAGTTCATATTCAAACGGAAATCTTCTGTTTGTATTGGTGTTGCATTCAGGCTTAATTCATAACCCCAGTTTCTAACATCCCCAGCATTTATTCTAATCGCATCTGCACCCGATGTAGGTGTCAGACCAACAGACATAATTTGGTCATACACGTTGTTGGTATAGTAGGAAAAGTCCAAACTTAGACGGTTGCCTTTAAAGAAATTCATCTCAGTACCTATTTCCCATTCTCTTTTTCGTTCTGGTCTAATCGTACCTCCAAAAACGGACGATTGTGCTGAAACTCTAATAGCATCGGTATCATTGACCGCTGAACCTGCATTTAAACTCTGATATGCAAAATACGTGCTTGGTGCATCCCTTCCTATATCCGCAAAAGAGCCCCTTAATTTAGCAAACTGCACTGCAGGCACTAAGGATTTTGCCAAATTTGTATAGTTCCAGGTAAGTGCAACTCCTGGATAGAAATAAGAATTATTACCACCAGTAGGGTCAAGCGTGGATGTCCAGTCTCTTCTGGCATTCAACTCTAGGGTATATACATTGTCCCATGTGAATGTTGCCAATCCCAATAGACTGTGAACTTCCTTTTCAGAGACACTACTTCCCCTTACCCTTTCGAACTCACTGGTTCGGTCAGGCCAAATGTCGTCGGTAAAAGCCTGGTTATCCAAATTAAAGAAATCTGGATATATAAACCCGCTTTCTGTTGGGGTAGAATATATTGAAGCATACACCCTATCTGTATATTGTCTGCTAAATGTACCTCCTGCCATAGCAAAAACCCTTAGCCTATCTTTCGCAAAAGTTTTATCAAAATTCATAAAAGCCCTGAATTCGTGGTTCAATGCTTTGCTTTTGGATAAGGCGTACTCACCACCTAACATAACTGGATCGAGCAAGAGTGGTTTTTCTTTGTTTTCTATATCAGTATTTGTCAAATCTATACTTGCCTGACCCGTAAAGGACAGCCAATCGGTTATTTGAATAGTGGGTCGAATTGATGCTATTAAGTGGGACTTATCATCTACATACCTGTCTGCTTCCCTTCCATAAAATTGTCTGGCCATTGGCATATCTGGATAAAATGCATTAGAAAGTATCTCAGATACAAAATTTGGATCTATGTTATCCCGATAGTCGTCGTGATAATAATAACCAAAATTAGGATTGATCGAACCGTCTTCAAGAAATTCGTCGGTTATCTTATATTGTTCGTTCGCCATCAATTCTTCATAGGGAGCATCCCTATTCAGACTGTTAACTTGCCCTACTGCAAACCCTTCAATCCTGTTTTGTGTTTTTATATCAAAATAGTTGGTAGAATATTCAATAGACACTTTCTCGGAAACCTTTAGTCTCCCAGCAAAACTTATGGTATTTCTCTTTTGAAAAAAATCAGGGACCATTCCTTGATACTCGTAGTTCGTAAAAGAAAAACGCATGTTGCCAAAATCTCCTCCCTTAGTTATGGCCACATTGGTACTTTTAGTGTGTCCATCTTGATAAATAAAATCAAAATTATTGGGATATGCCTGATAAGGTCTTGTTATCCCATCCCAGTATAACAAATTAACATTCTCATTTCCTGCAAAAGCAGGGCCAAAATTCTGGGGAACAGCAGCCTGAACTAAGGTGTTTTCTCCATTAATATCCATCCAGTAATCATTGTTATTATTAAAATCACGAAATGTATATTCATTATAACCTGATCCAAATTCGTTCTGCAATTTCAAGTAACTTCTAGGTCTTTCAATAGAAAATTGATAATTAACATCTATTCCAAGTCCCCCATTATCATTGCCTTTTTTAGTTGTTATGAGTACTACGCCGTTACCTCCAGCGCTACCGTAAAGTACAGCCGCCTTAGCACCTTTCAAAACTTCTATTGATTCAATATCTAAAGCATTCAGGTCGTTGATACCACTACCATAATCCCCTTTCTCCAATGCATCACCACCACTGGCCTGTATACTACTTTCATTATCTATCATAGGCACTCCGTCTATAACGAACAAGGGCCTCGTATTGGCTTCAAACTCCAAGGCATTGGTGCCTCTTATATTGATTTCTACTCCGCCCGTAGGGCCTGTTGCCGACTGACGAACACTTACACCAGCTGCTCTACCTTGTAAAATACTAAATGGATTTACAGGGTTTCCGGCTTTTGTCAATTCTTCTCCTTTAATCGTGCTAACGGCATAACCAAGAGTCCTGCGATCACGTCTTAAACCCATAGCAGTTATAACTACTTCGTCCAGTTCTGTATTATCAGGTACTAAAACAATATCAATTACAGTTTTTCCTGAAATATCAACTTCCTGGAGCGTATAACCGACGTACGAAAACATCAATATTGCGCCTTCCTGTGCAACAATTTCATAATTACCATCAAAATCGGTAACAACTCCGTTGGCTGTATTCTTTTCTACCACGTTAACGCCAGGCAAAATATTCCCTAATTCATCGGTAACCTTTCCGGTCACTTTTACAGGATCTTGCGTACTAATAATAGGAGGGGTTTCTTCTTTTTGTTTATTAAATCCATTTGGCGTTAATACAATTTGTTTGTCAATAATTCTGTAATTAATGCTACCATCCGGAAAAAGCTTTTTAAGCACTTTTCCTATCCGCTGTTTATTAGCATAAAGGTATAGTTCACGGTCTAAATCCAATTCTTCTTTGCTATAAAAGAATTTGAACTCTGTCTTAGACTCAATAGCTTCTATAATTTCTAATACAGAAGCTCCTCGCATGTTCAGATCGATCTTCGTTTTTTGCGCATATCCCGAACTCGCTTGCAACTGAAACAGTGAGATTATAAAGAACAAGAGGGAGAATTTCATTTTTAAATCAAATTTGGGAAGGATATGGTTAGACCCCTCCCATGAATTCATTATTTTTTTCATATTTTTGCGTTGATTTTGGTTAATTAATGTGACTTAAATCATTACGTTGGCCGGGAGGTGCTCTAACACTTTCCGGTTTTTTTGTTTTAGTATTTTATATATTCATATAGTAATTGTTTTTTTGATTAATTTTAATAGCTAATTTTCTTTAAAAAAAAGAAAAGAGGAGTTCAATCTATCTATTTGTAGTTTATTTAAAATCAATTTTTACTATTCTTTTTGCTTAATTATTACGGTATTTCCATCTACACTATACTCAAATGGGGTGTGTTCTTGACAGGTTCTTAAAATTTGAGTCAAAGATTCATCGGTAAAGGTTCCTGTGAATCTTTTCTCGTTTAATAAGAAAAACTGATTGTCTATAACAACATTAAAATGTCTTTCCAATTCTTTAAGGATCAGTTCAAAGTCATCATCAACAAAAAACAACTTTCCTTCTGTCCAGGCTGTATATTTGTTCACATTTACCCTGTCGATCGCAATATTACCATCCTTAAAAACAGCACGTTGCCCAGGTATTATATTGACGGGTTGTTGACCTTCACTATTATTGGATTTGTACACACCAACACTTCCTTCCACCAATACCACGGAGGTGTTATTCTCATCTTTGTAATTAGACACATTGAATTCTGTGCCGTATACTTGCGTGTTCATTTCATCCGTTATCACGGTGAAGGGACGGGTTTCATCTTTTTCTACCGAGAAATAAGCTTCGCCGTCCAAAAAAACATCCCTCTTTTCTCCTTTCAAAAAAGCTACAGGATACCGTAACTTAGAGCCCGAGTTCAAAAAAACATGGGAACCATCGGAAAGTACCAATTCAAATTTCTTACCATAAGGAACCGTTAGCTTATTGTAGACTAGAGTCTCAGCCTCTTGTGTACTTTCTTTATTGTACAATAATGTGTTTCCCTCATGGCTAACAACCTGTTGCCCATTTATATCGGTTATGATTTCCGAAGCGGTTTCATTCAATATCTTTACCTCCCCATCTTGCAATTCTAACATTATTTGAGCGTCTACAACCGTAGGAACATTGTCTGTTATATTAAATCCCCCCCATTGATAAGCACCTAATGCGGTTCCCATCACTCCAATAAAAACCGCCGCTACTTTTAGAAACGGGAATCGTTTCTTTGGCTCACTTCTTCTTTCTATAATATTTTGCCACATGATACCAAAATCTTTATCGGAAAGTTCTTCTGTATCAAAATCCATCAGCCGAATAAGGTATGCGGCATTTTTTAAAGCCTCCTTTTTTTCCGGATGTGCGGCCATCCAATTTTTCCAAAAATTTTCTGACATGGAATCTGGTTTCAATATCCACTTTTGGAAATATTCGTCCTTTACAAAATCTTCTTCACTGTAATGGATGTACTTCATTTTTTTCTATTTTGCAATTTGGGTATACCAAAATTTATTACGTAAAGGGTTTCAATTAGAATGTTTTGAGAAAAAGCAGCATCGATTAAAAAGATGCCACTTTTACTACTAGCTCAAAAAACTCAAAAAACTCTCATATTTAAAAATTGTTATGGTCATAAGTCAATCTATCACCATTATAATTTTACTTTTATATTTTGAGAAATAACTTCTCTTTTAAAGTAAGAGAATAAAATCTGATTTTTACCCCACGGGAATTGATTTTTTTTTGAAAAATTAGAAAAGTTTATTTTTTACAAGGGTTTTATAGTATGGCTGTTTTGTTAAAAAGAAAGAATCGCCAACCCCATAAGAGGTATATAAAATTAAAATTTATGTTTCCATAAAATCACCTTTTACCCACTCAAATAGCCCTTAACAACCCTCTGAACAATAAAGAGAATGTCAATAAAAAAGTGGTGCCCATGTGCTTTCTAAGAAAACTTATGGCCCGACCCATTAGTTTATATGTTCCTTTCTTGCTTAAGGACATAACTTCGGCTATCTCTTCATAGCTTAAGCGGGCATAATATTTTAAGTGGATAATCTCTCTTTGCCTATCTGTGAGCTCTCCCAAGACCTTCTTTAATTCCAGTCGTTGCTGATCAAACTTTTGCTTTTCCAATAAACTCCATTCTGCGGAAGGCGTTGCATGGGCAATTGTATCTGGATAAGTCGTTAAACCTATCGTAGCCCTATGCTTTACAGATTCTGAAATCAACCTTCTTCTAATGGATTTATACAAATAGGATTTTATGGATCTTACCGTACCCAATTTGTGCTTGGTATCCCATATCTCTACAAAAAGATCTTGGATACAGTCTTTAATCAAGTCCTTATCCTTAATCAATTTTAACCCGTAACTGTACAATAAGGATGCATTATTTCTATAAATAGTGGCATAAGCGGTTTCACTACCTGACTGAAATTCTTGCCAAAGTTGGATATCATCAATATTAATAGCCTCATTAGCCCCTACGACATGCTTTTTTTGCATATCCTCAGGAAAATGGTTTTGCTGATGTAAGGATCTTAAAGTCATAAATAGGATGTTGGCAACACGAATTCCTAAGCTCTAAATATAATAAAAATTGACGGTACTACAACTAAGATCATCTATATTGATAAGAATAGTAACCTCTAAATATTCAATTATAAACTAGTTACAGGCGTTCCTGTTTCTTAATTCTTACAGATCATAATAGAAACGACTGATTTTGTTTTTGCTTTGCTCTTGACAAGAAACTATTATCGAGAATTCAAACGTCGTATCCAGATATTTCTAAAACTAACGAGGTCTGAATGATCCTGTAACATAATAGGAGCCTCACCATGCGGCGCTCTTGTTTTCAATACCGAATTATGCTGTACAAGTACACCATTGTGTAGCACAGTAATCATGCCCTGAACAACTACCAGGCTATCCCTATTAAATTTTGGCGCAGTAAAAATAATATCATACGTCTGCCACTCCCCTGGCTTTCTACTAGCATTAACCAATGGAATATGCTGTTTATATATCGAAGCAGCTTGACCATTAGAATACGTTCGGTTATTATGGCTGTCAAGGATTTGTACTTCGTACCTCTTTTGCATGTAGACTCCACTGTTTCCTCTTTTTTGGCCTTCTTCTTCTTCCACAATAGCAGGTGCTCTCCATTCCAAATGTAACTGGCAGTCCCCAAAAGATTCTTTTGTTCTTATACTGCCGGTTTTAGGAGTGACCGTTAGTACATTGTTTTGAACTTTCCATTGTATTTCATTTTCCTCGTTACGATCTGAGATCCAATGATCGAGATTGGAACCATCAAACAAAACGATAGCATCTGAAGGCGGTGTTTTGTCAGACACCCCCGTATCTACCAAGCGAGGTATTGGTGCCCAAACTTCTTGATACTTGTTGCGCTCATAGGGATTCTGAGCAGATACACATTGAATGTAAGCCCATAACAATAAGGTATAAAGGATTCTGTTTCGCATAATAGAGTTTTAGTTTATTGTTTCTTTACAGATATTCAATCCGTCCATTGGATATCACCATTTTCGATGCTCCAATCATTTCCAAAATATCCTGCCGCCTTTACGCCATCAAAACCATTGATATACATATTAGGAGAAAATATCATCAAGTCAGGATAGCCCGTCCCTGACACAAAATATCGATTAGGATTAGCCGATTTAAAACCGATCATACCGGTTCCTGTTACTACTCCCACACTGGCGTTTGGACTATCTTTTCTGGGCCGAATAAAGTAGGCACTCCATTCATTTCCCGTCAATTTTTTAGGTCCGACTGTCAGCTCATTTCTTTTTACCTGGATAGGGCTATCACTCAAAAGAATTTTCCAGGCACTATTGGTGGTGGCATTACCGTAAAGAATCACAGATCTGTTTTTGTATTTTTCGCTTTTAAACTCCCTATCGGTAATAATATCTATAGATCCGTTACCCCTGTAGTAGAACGTCTCTGCATCAAACCTTGCCTTATTGAATGCCCATTTATTCTCTTCAGTAGTTCCTTTTGTACCATATACAAAAAGCATATGATGATTAAACGACTCCTTGAAATTACCATAACGAGCAGGGTTTTTCTGTGAATTATCATTAGGCTTATCCACCTGCTCCCAAATATCATTTGATTTTTCAAACCATACTTCCTTTCCTATAAGCGCTTCCAAATCCTCAAATGCAGTATTATCTACTTTTATGGTCAAGGTCTCAGCTCCAAGGCAATGTAACAGGTTCACCATAAAAAGTTGTAGGTTTTCCGTTTCTATTTCAATCTTTTTATGAGCTAATATTTTGTCCGGCTCTAACCTTTTCTCCTTTCTTGTCAAGGTGTTTTGTTTCACTTTTATGCCACAAAACTCAAAGGGTTTCACTTGTTGATACAGGGTTACAAATTTAGTGGTAGACGACACCCCGGGACTAGCTGTACGAAAATCAATACTTTTTACATGTTTGTTTTCTTGAATGATGTGTCTCTTGAAATAATTAAATATGGGTTCTTTATCAATTCCAAACCAATGACCGGCTTCTGGCTCCTCCTGGTAGACAAAATCCGGATGAAATTCAACAAGATGCTTTTTCATAAATCTGGCCTGTGTTACGGGTACATTATTATCTGCATCACCATGAAGAATATAAATTCCATGATGGAGGTAGTTTTTTGACAACTCCAGAGTGTTGCTTGCATTGCTGGCCCGTACAAACATTTTTTGTACAGAAGTTGGCTCTTCAAGGGTTTCCTTTCCGCCATAAGAGAAAAAGGAATACCATCCGGCTACAGGTGCTAAAGCAGCCCATTTACCGGGGAAAGTAGCCCCAAGCTGCCAAGTTCCATGGCCGCCCATGGAGTGGCCTGTAAGATAGGTACGTGCCGGATCGGTATGATACATCTTTTCTGCTATACCTTGCACCTCCATAGCATCCCATCTACCCCAATCTTCCCAATCAAAGCCATACTCCCTTCGGTTGGTCGGGGCTATTACATGCCCCCAATCCTTGTTTTTATAGGAACCTGCCTGACCAATTCCTTTTACGCCGGCACCATGAACAGACAAAAACATTGCAGCCTTTTCCCCTTCTTTGATAATTCCTTCCCGGACACCGAAATATTGGACACTTCCATCTATTTTAGATATAAACGTGCGTTTATAGTTTTTTTTTGTATTCTTGACATCATAAGACACAACCGCTTCATCGAGCAGTTTCTTCCCTTTGTATAATTTCAGCGTAACATCTACCTTCCCTTCTGTTGTGGCATTATCTTTTAACCTATAGGGAACTTTTCTCGTTGTCATTGGTATTATAGCGGGTACGCTCATTTCTGTTGTACTTCCATTAATTGCTGAAATTATCCTAAGCCCCTTTTGTGTCTTTTTTGATGTATTTACTATCCGAATAGCTGCAATTTTTTCATCGTTCTCCACATTAATAAGGTCGGGAATCGTCATATCTTTTTGTGTGAAAAACACATCTTTATCAGGTTCATAAAGCTTAATGGCAACCTGCCCCCGCCTGGAACCTTTAATCATGAATTCGTTCTTTCCTTTTAGCAATTGAACTGGGTGAATAATCCATTTTTTGTTGTAAATATCTCCACTACGTGGCACACCATTTACAAGGAGTTCACTGTTCCCTGAGATCTCCAAAATCATAACGGCATCTTCTTTGGCATCAAAAGTCAGATAAAGCAATCCGCCTCTAAGTCTGTCATCTTTAAATACGCCTTGATCATTGAGACCGATTCTCTCCCACCGCCTGATACTATCTCTAAAATCCCTTCCAACTTCCACACCTTCGCTTGGGGTTTTAAATTTTCCGGTAGTAATCTGATAATAAATGGAATCTGTAAATACCGCCGAACGGTTCCTTCTACCTGCCGGACCTATTAGCAATCCTTCATCAAACGTAATAACGTCCTGGGCAACAGCCATATCGAAGGATAGCAAAACTATACTTAGAATAAGCCTAACAATTAAATCTTTACTCATATTAGCTTTTATAAAATTGGTTTTAATTCCAATGCTTTTCCATTATTTCCTTCATAACCGGATAGGGCTCATCGGAGTCACCAGCCATTTCCTTTTGCTTTATCAACTCCGCTTTCATCCTTTTAATGATCTTTGCATACTGTCTGTCATGGTAGGCATTATGGCCTTCCTTAGGGTCTTTCTTCAAATCATAAAACTCCCAATTGGGTGCCGTAGATACAGAGTCTGTACCGGGTTTATCCAAGGGTTGACCGTAGAAAAAAGCGAGCTTGTATCTATCATTACGTATACCAAAGTGCCCGGGACGATCTACGCTGTGTAACCAATAGCGATAGTACATGGATTTTCGCCAATCATCCGGGGTATTTCCCTTGAGGTTTTCGCGGAAGCTCCTCCCTTGCATCTGTGCAGGACTCTCAATCCCTGCATAGTCTGCAAAAAGAGAAGCAAAATCAATATTAAGGATAAAATCATGCAACTTGGTTCCGCCTTTAATCTCTTTCGGATATCGGATAACGAAGGGCATTCTTAGTGACTCATCATAGATCAGACGTTTATCAAAAAAGCCATGTTCTCCCAGGAAGTAACCTTGATCAGCAGTATAAATTACTACCGTATTTTCCGCTTCGCCAGATGCCTCCAGATAGTCTAATAAACGACCAATATTTTCGTCAATTGCTGCACCACAGCGCATAAAATCCTTGACAAACTTTTGATATATTTTTTTTCTGGCCTGAATACTATCGAGGCCATCCAAATCAAAGGGAAGACCCGGATAATCTGTCCACCATGGGCCGGTACTGGCTTTAATATATCGTTCACCCAGGTTATCTATCGACTGTCCATTAAATGTTCTACCATTGGACGCCATGCCGAAATCATAAAGGGACGCCGGTTCTGGAATCTCTATGTTTTTATACAAGTGGGCGAGCCTCTCCGGGTAATCGAAAGGTTCGTGAGTGGCTTTGAAATGGCACATCATCATGTATGGCTTTTTCTGATCCCTGTTTTTTAACCAGTCGATGGTAAAATCGGTGATAACATCACTTGAAAAACCTTTATATTCTTTTCCTCCTTTATAATGATCTTCCCAATTGTCGACCGTTTTCAAAATGGGATCATGGTAGCGTCCTTGTCCCGGCAATACCATAAAATGATCAAATCCTGTGGGCTGTTTTTTGAGGTGCCATTTCCCTATAATGGCGGTCTGATAGCCATTGGCTTTCATTATTTTTGCAATATTCAGGCTATCGGGTTCAAATGCTTCAGACAGGGTGTATACACCATTTCTATGGCTGTATTGACCACTTAAGATGGTTGCCCTACTTGGTGTACAAATTGAATTGGTGCAAAACGCATTGGTAAGCACAGCTCCTTCTTCGGCAAGACGTGAAATATTTTTATTCTGTACATGGTCCTTTAGTATGCCACCATAGATTCCCCAAGCCTGAGAGGTATGATCATCTGACATGATGAATAATATATTGGGTTTTTTTACTGGTTTTTGCTGCGCATAGTTCCAAAAGAAATTGGCACATAATATCATTAGGAGAATATTTTTTTTCATATTTTTTAATTTGTCAAGGGTTCAGTCCTGTTTTTAAGTTGTTTATCCATTCTTTAGATTCCGGATAGTCCGTATTATTTTTCTGAGGTATACCAGGTGTAGTACGTCCATTTTTCACATATTCTTTTAAACGGGCCATCATCTCTTGTGTCCTTTTTTCATTTACTTCAAAAAGATTGTAACTTTCCGATAGGTCCGCATTTAAATTGTATAGTTGGTACTTTGGCAGTCCAGCTTCCTTGGCTTCCTTATTCGTAGGATGGGAAAGCCAGCCGCCAGATCCTGCACACATTTCCAGTTTCCAAGCTGCTTCTCTTAAGGCGAGGTCGCCACTGGAAGAAGCACTTATAACCGGTCTATCGGGTAGCGTTTTGTCCGAATCGTTAAGCAGAGAGACCAAGCTATAACTATCTTCTGCCATATTATCTTCGAGTTTAAAATTGGTGATTTCGGCCATGGTCGCCATAAAGTCTACCAAACTAACCGGTTTATCGTATTCTTTTTTGTTTTTTAATTGGTCCGGCCATGACAGGATAAAAGGAATGCGATGGCCTCCTTCAAAAATATCCCCTTTCGAACCTCTAAATCCAGCACTTGAATTGTGGCCTTGCGATAGTAAAACAGGATAATTTGCCGACCTTAAGCTTGAACCATTATCCGAGGCAAAAACCACAATAGTATTGTCATAAACTCCTTTTTCCTTTAAAGCTTTTATAATTTCACCTACCGTCCAATCGACTTCCAGACAAAAATCAAGATATGGATTAACACCACTTTTTCCTTGAAATTTTTTGGAAGGAACAATGGGTGTGTGCGGTGCCGCCAGAGGGAAATAAAGAAAAAAGGGTTGCTCCTGTTTTTCAATAAAGTCCACGGCTCTTCTGGTGAAATTGGGTAACACATCATCAAACCTCAGATCGGGAGCCAAGGGTCCGGTACGCCAAAAACCATATTGCCCGATAGTGGTTCCTTGTACGATACTATCAGGAATGGCCGTTGCTTTTGTGTTTTCAACATAAACGTAGGGAGGAATATCTAAAGAGGCCAGTATACAATACGAATAATCAAATCCGGCCGTATTTGGAGATCTGCTAATTTCCTTTGAAAAATCGATTTCCTTTGGGTCTTCCGATTTAAATACCCAATTCCAACCGAGATGCCATTTGCCGATCACCCCGGTACGATATCCTTGTTTTTGTAACATGGATCCCACAGTTTCACGTTCAGGTCTTATGAATGCTCCATCATTGGTCCAACGTACTCCTTTTGGAATGTCTGAACGCCAAGGGTATCTACCCGTAAGAATACTATATCGTGAAGGCGTACATACCGCTGAGGTAGAATGTGCATCTGTAAATACTATTCCGGTTTCTGAAAGAAGATCAATATTCGGGGTTTTGATTTTTGATTTGGCATTCAAAACAGATACATCACCATAGCCCATATCGTCCGCCAGGATATAAACAATATTTGGTCTTGAAGGAACTTCAACCTCTTCCTTAACCTCCCCGCATGAAAGCATTAGGAAACTACAACATACTAGGATAAAAAAAAAGGTTCGTTTCATCATTTTCAATTTATTAATTATTTACCAATGGCCATGCCTCATAGTCTTTTTGCCACCCAGAAGCCCGCTTACCAGCACCTGTTTCTTCACTATCACCCAACTCTTTTTTCATTTCTTCAATTTTGGCTATCAAGGTTTTCACGACATCAGGGTGCCGGTTTGCCAAATTAGTGGTCTCACCGGGGTCTACTGACAAATCAAATAATGATAACGCTATTTCTGCTTTACTGCCTTTTCGTCCATGAACATTCCCTGAGTCTGATTCTACCACCTTGTTATATTGGTGCGGTAGATGTAACTTCCAATGCCCGCTTCTTACAGCTTCCAAATTCCAACCTCGGTAGAAAAAGAAGTCCTCTGTCGGGCTTTTTGCACCTACTTTTCCTGAAATTAGATCTTGAATATTATGACCATCGATTTTGTTTGTGGGCAATGTGGATCCCGTGATACTTGCAATGGTTGGCAACAAATCCAGTGTAGAAGCAATTTCATGGCATACCGTGCCTTTTGGTATTACGTTTGGCCATTTCATCAGACAAGGCACGCGCTGCCCCCCTTCAAAGGTCGTGAATTTCCCTTCTCTTAGCGGATCGGCAGAACCTCCATGTTCGCCAAAAATGAGCCAGGGCCCATTATCACATGTAAATATAACTAAGGTATTTTCATCCAAACCGAGATCTTTTAATGTTTTGTTTATCTGACCTACAGACCAATCAATTTCCTCGATTACATCACCATATATTCCCTTTTCCGAGTGTTCCTTAAATTTCTCTGATGCGTACAAGGGTATATGTGGCATGCTATGTGGAAGATACACGAAAAAGGGTTTGTCCTTATTTCTATGTATAAAGTCAATAGCGCGTTCTGTGTAGGTAGTCGTTAACATGGATTGATCATCATCCATAAACCGTTCTACTTTATTTCCATTCATCAAAGGGAGTGCCGGGTACGGATTTTTTCCTTTCTTTTTTCCCGGACGCATATCATTGGAATAAGGGAGTCCTACATATTCATCAAATCCTTGTTGTAATGGCAAAAATTGTTTGTGATGCCCTAAATGCCATTTCCCAAAGGCTCCTGTTGCATATCCATTTGCTTTTAGCATTTCAGGAAGTGTAGTCTCATCCGGATGTATCCCCGTCTTAGTACTTCTTTGAGATGGGTCCCATGCTGTATTTAATCGTTCCGGAAATAATACCTGGGGAATTCCGACTCTTTGTGGATAAGACCCCGTTAATAAAGCTGCCCTTGATGGAGAACACACCGAAGAGCCCACGTAAAAATCTGTAAATTTCATGCCTTCTGTTGCCATGGCATCCAGATGTGGGGTATTAAAACCTTTTGCACCAAACACGCCCACATCGGAATAGCCTTGATCGTCCGTAAAAATAATAACGATATTAGGCGGTTGGTTTTCCTTTTGGGCATAGGAATAACCTGAGAATAATGCAACGATGCAGAGGCATTTCAAGTAGTAATAGTTTTTCATGTGTTTATATTTATTTTTTTATCCCGATAGCTATCGGGATTAGTTACGGATGTTTCATCTGTTTAAATTTTTATGGTCTTGATTCCAAGCTTATTATATGTCATTCAAGCGCGTATTTGACTGATAATCAAAAGCTAATAATCCTCTCCTTTTTCACTGCGTTTGCAGGATTCCACCCATTCCAATAGTTCAGTCTTCATGGCTTCCACGCGTTTTTTATTTTTCTTTGATATATCGGTGGTTTCGCTTTTGTCTGCCAGCAAGTCATAAAGCTCAAAGGTCTCTCCTGCATTGGTTGATATCAACTTATACTGATCCGTTACCCAAGACATTTTATTTTTAGCCTGAAAACCAATAGCCTTGTTTCTTTTATTCTGACCGGAAATTACGATATTCTTCAGGCTGGTTCCGTCAAGTGGTCGATCACTATCCGGGTAGGTAATGTCTAGAAAATCTATGATTGTTGGCAAGTAATCACTTGTAACACTTGGCACATCAATCACCTGATTATGTGAAACCTGGTCTGGCCAAATCATAAAACCCGGCACCCGTACACCTCCTTCATAAAGGCTTCTTTTTCGTTCTCGAAACGGACCTGAGGAACCAGGAGTCCCTCCTTCAGGACCATTATCACTGCAAAACCAAAGCATGGTATTATCGGCTTGTCCCAGTGCTTCCAATTGATCCCATAACCTACCCACCTGCTCATCCATCATAGTGATGGATGCATATAACAATTGTTCCTTATAGGTAAGATTATGGTACATATCTCTGTATTTTTTGGTAGCGACTAAAGGAAGGTGTGGGGTATGAAACCATATCGCGGAGAAGAATGGGGTATGCGAACTCACTGATGACCGTACAAAGGGAATTACACGATCCATAATCACTCGTGAATCGTCACCATCCAGATTTTCAAGTTCAAGGTGTTCTCTACCGCTCCAATAGTGCGTTCCATAAGATTCTATTTTTCTGGGATCGTTTTTATCTTCAACAGCTGCCCATCCGTAATGTTTCGACTCTCCTATTTCTCCATTAAATTCTGTAGGAACTATCATAGGATCATAGGTCGGTACTTTTGATTCTGAGACAAAGTATGTATCATATCCATTGGCAGTGGGAATGGCATAATTGGAATAGTCACGTGGCTTCCCCCTGTTGGCATCTTTAATTGTTGCGGTTAAGGTACCTAAATGCCATTTTCCAAAATGTCCTGTCGTATAGCCTTTGGTCTTTAGCAATTCCGGAAGGGTTATCTCCTCTGGTTTTATATGCCCCTTGTTGGCCGTGATAATGCCCATTCTGAAAGGGTTCCTGCCCGTAAGACAACTAGCCCTGGTAGGAGAACATACTGCTCCGGCTGAATAAAATCTGGTGAAAATTGCTCCTTTACCAGCGAGCCTATCAAGGTTGGGGGTTTTTATTTTTTTATTTCCATTGAATCCTGTATCGCCCCAGCCCAAGTCATCGCACATGATCAAAATAATGTTTGGTCTTTTGGCTTCGGGCTCTTTTTTTGTGTCTTGCGCCAACATCGGCAAGCTGAGCATAATGCTTAATAGTGTTAGGATCATTTTCATTAGAAATAGTTTTGGTTTATCTTAATGTATTATCAAATCAAAAACCCTTCTTGTAGGGTTACCGTTATCAATTACGCCACTTATCAGCGTTTTAATTGCATTCCCAAATTTATACAATTTAAACCTGATGATTCTACGCTTAATCTCATGGACCCAATTGTATTTCTTTTTCATTCAACCTGACAACAATCAATTTGCATCGTTTTATGAAATCCTTTACTATCTTATTCAAATTTTAGCACGTTTAATTTGTTATAATCTCCCAGTTCTGTCGCCTCATTCATCCATAGAAGTGGCGTATCACAACGTAATGAATCGCTTTTTTTATGATAAACATCCAGTGCGATTAACTAGTTCCTCTCTTTTCTTTTAACGTGCCTTTTGGCGCTTGTATCTATAGTAAGACGATAGTGTTATTTCACTTAAACATAAGTTAAACTATTGGAAAACAACTGCACTTCTTAAATAAGAGAATAAAATCTAATTTTTACCCCACAGGATTTGAACTTTTTTTTCTGATTTCATATACTATTATATAATGACTCCTTTTAAGTGGACGTATAACAAAAAGTTGACATTTAACTTCAAGATTTACGACGCTGCATTTTGGTTATATATTTCTAGAACTTTTTAGGTGTTTTTACAGCACTATCACCATAAGATCCCGTATGAGGCCACCCCCAGTCGTCTGCAAGACAAAAAACAATGTTGGGAGGTTGATTTTGCTTAACTTGTCCAAAAGCAAATTTCGTAGCAAAACATACGCAAAAAAGAATAAGTAAATTTCTTTTCATAATTTAAATTTTTATTTTTTACTAAAATGGGCTATAAGGTTAAAAATATTGGGCGTTGAGCATTTTAAAGCTACTAACTATCAAACCGCCATATGTTTTATTAAATTTACCCATTATTAAAATTAGCACTATCTGCCCAATGACCAATATTTATTATTAGGTGGTGTTATTTTAAGTCAACAATCATCTTGTCAACGATTTCACTACGTTCGAATCCTATTCGATGGGCTTGTACCAATAAATTAGTTCCTTGTGGTGTTGCAAATGGTTCTTGATAAATCGTCCATGCTTTTGGAATGGCACCATCATTATCAATAATTTTATACCCTAATGAAGCACCTTCCGTAGAACAGGTAATAGTAATTTTTCCATCTGATGATGCAATTATTGGTTCGGAAGTTATTGGTTTTGTGTTTTTGCCTTTCCAAAGCTGATCGATCAATTCTCTTTCTGGAAGGTTGGGTTGATCTCCGATGTCTTCGATCCAACGATCCATCTCCGTCCTTAATTCTTCTAGTTTCTCACTGTAATCAGGATCATTAGCCAGATTATTTAATTCATGTGGATCAACTTTGCAATCGTATAATTCCTCTGGGTCTTTGTTTTCTCGAAACCAAAGAGCTTGAATGCTATCTAGTTTTCCTTCATCTCTCAAGCGTAATAACTCCTGCATGCTTGGAATTTTTTCTCTGTATTTGACTGGTAAATAGTAGCTTTGATCTGGTCTGTAATTTCGGATGTACTTAAACTGCCCATCTCTAACCGCACGAATTGCATCTGTAATTTCGTCAAAGCGATCTGCTGCACCATGTATGTATTTTCTTGGATTCCGGGCTTGATAGCCTCCTAAAAAAGCCTGTCCTTGTAGGTGGTCAGGAGGATTGATTCCGGCTAAAGAAAGCAGAGTAGGAGCGAAATCTACAAAACTTGTTAACTGATCATCTATGGAGCCCGCTTGTAACTGATTGGGAAATCGAATAATCATCGGTGTGTTTAATCCTGAATCATATATTAGGCGTTTCTGTCTGGGTAATGGCCCACCGTGATCTCCATAGAAAAAGATAATCGTGTTCTCTAATAAGCCATCGTCTTCTAATTGCTTCAGTATGGCACCTACCTGTCTGTCCATTTCGGCGATGTTATTGTACATTTTCCACAAATCCCTTCGAACAATTTTATTGTCAGGTAAATAAGGTGGGATGGGGAAGTCTGTATCCTTGGATACATGAATTGGTGTTTCCTCTTCTGGCATACGGCCTGCTTTCCAATGAAAGCTTGTATCACCTGCGTGATAATGTCTTGCTTCAGCACGTATAAAACCATAAGGTTCGAATAAACCACCTTCATGTGTTTCATAAAAATTGAAGACGGCGAAAAATGGTTGGTCGGCTTCTCGATTTCTCCAATGTGCATATCTGCTGCTTTCGTCCCACGCTGTATGAGGTTCATTAAACTGATAGTCTAGTTTGGAATTATTGGTGCAGTAATACCCCTTAGTTCTGAGTAGTTCACTTACCATTCTTACGTTCGATGGAGGTATGGCTTCATAGGAGGGCAAGCCAGTTTGCTTTGTATTGCTTTTAGTACGCATATGCGTCGCTCCTATGCTTGATGGATACATCCCTGTAGCAATAGCTGCTCTACTAGGGGCACAAACACCAGAGGTGGAATACATGTTTGAATATCTTACGCCTTCTGCCGCCAACCGGCTCAAATTAGGAGTTTGAATAGTAGAATCTCCGAAAGGAGGAATGTATGGCCCCATATCTTCCGTTACCAACCACAAAATATTGGGTCTATCGGGTAGTTGAAGTTTTAGAGAACTTGGAGAGTCCACTTTGATAGCATTTTTTTTTCTTTGACAGCTTATTAAAAAAATACAGACTATACATAAGATAATCTGTGTTTTGATAAGTAATCTATGTTTCTTCATATCTAAAATTGTTTTAATTTATATTTACACGGCTCATAATTGCGGCTAACGCTAAATTAACATATTGGTAATCAATTATATATGAATTTTAAAAATAATGCTTATAAAAAAGGTGAAGCACCATAAAAGAACAGGCCTCACCTTATAAAAAACAACTAACTCAAATTAGTTATTAAAAATCCTAATCAATATCATGAAAAGACACCCAAGCTTCCGCTGTTACCGGATCTTCAAATAACAAAGGATTGCGATCATTAGTATAAGGCCACTTGTAAAAGAATTCTTCGGTAAAGTCGATAAGTTTAGATTTTGTTACAATTTTTTTGGAATCATCCAAATCTCCAGGGTCAACATCACTCCCAATCGGAATACCGTAACTAAAAGCTTTGTCTCCACCACCAGGAAGTGTACCTACGTAGGCCTCTTGAAACAATCTATGTCTGATCAAGTCAAAAAGACGTAAGTTGTTTTCACCGCCAAATTCCAACCTTCTCTCCAATAAAATGGCGTCCAATGCCTCCTCTACGCTTGACGCTGTGAGTTGTGGATGTTCTATAGCACCTGTAGGGTCATTTGTCCAATCATAATCGCTAAAAGCTCTTTGTCTTACCTGATCAACAAGTACCATTGCGGCTGCAACATCTCCCGTATTCCCAAGTATGGCCTCAGCTTGCATCAACAATACTTCAGCATACCTCATCTGGTGATAGTGAATATCTCCACCTCGTCTGGATTGTACCCAATTGAAGTCTTGATATTTTTGAGGCCAGTAACCTGTCTTACCTAAGTTTCCACTATTTTTATCAACCTTATCATTGGCCACACCGCCAGATATAGCAGGATTGGTTATAAGCACATAAGTATCACCAGGTTCAAAAGTTCCATTTCCAGTTCTCTTTGGTAATTCTTCTCCAGCCTTTAATATAGTTACATCTAATCTTGGGTCACGACCACTCCAAGGATTTGCCGGATCATAACCGGATCCTGCGTCTCTAATGTCTGCACCGTTGGCCATTGGAAAAGCTTCTACAAATCTTGATGTAAAGTTTATACATGGTCTATTGGTTCCAGAACCAGCATAAGCACCAGCAGGAGTTGTATTGAATGCCCATGAATGATCTGTACCTCCTAAGGTTTGATCGTAGAACCTTGTCCACATGGCTTCAGTCGTTCCTGTTTCTCCATCTCGACTAAATAATTTTTGAAAACCTGCTATGCCAGGTTCTAAAGAAAAGCCTCCATTCTGAATGATGTCGGTCAGTACAGCATTCGCCTCACTATACAAATAAGATTTGTCGGAATGCCAGCTAATGGCATTTAATAAATGTCTGGCTCTAAGGGCTTTTGCCACCCAAGGACTGATACGGCCAGCAGCATTTCCTTCCAGGTCTGGGGCTAAATCTTCCAATTCTTTGTCCACCCAATCAAATACTGATTCTCTTGTATTGTTGGCTTGAAATTCCAATGGGTCTACTTCTGTAACCACCAATGGCACATCACCAAAGTGCATGTTCAGGGTAGTGTACTCGTATGCCCTGAAAAAACGTGCTTCGGCTACATATCTCCTGTATACTTCCTCTTCCAAAAACTCTTTTGCTTTTGGAACGGCAGCAAGAAATACATTGACCTGACCAATAGTATTATATGGTCTGAAATAGCCATTACTATTTCTGCCATTTATTTCATTTATAAAATGTCCACCATTTTGGTTGTTCCACATGTCATCTGACAATCCTGATAATCTAGGCCATCCTTTATTTGGAAAGTTATCATCAATACAATGCCCACCTTCTACAATATTGTATAAGTTATTCACAACATTTCTAAGATCTCCTTCAGATTCGAAGAGGGTTTCAGAAGTATATTGCTCTAATGGCGGATGCTCCAAAAAATCATCACAGCTATTCAATAAAAAGCCGATAATTACGATTATTATAGTTGTTTTTTTCATCTTGTTTATCTTTAAATTCATAATTAAAACGTAACATTAAGTCCAACAGAAAATGTTTTTTGTAAAGGATAATTTACATCTCCACCTGCAGCAATCTCTGGATCGTTTCCGTATTCAGAAAAGGCGTAGTTATTGAACAGAAGAAATGGGTTTTCCGCTGATGCGTAAATACTTGCTCGCTTGATAAAAGAAACGTCTGCCATATTTATGTCGTAATTTAAAGTGATATTCCTTACCCTAATAAAGTCTGCTTGCTGTATTGGATTACCTGCATAATTAACTCTGGTTCTGAATGGAATCGTATGAATTGCATTGGCATCTGGGTTGGCAGGATCAAATGCAGCCTCGTAGAAACTTCTAATCACATTACCATCATCATTGGTGAAAAATGGAGCATTTTGTTGAGACCCCATACTGGTTTCACGGCTTAAAGAACCATCTATCAATACCGACAAACTGAGTCCCTTATAGCTAGCACCCAACTGTGCTCCAACTTTATACAAGCCATTCAAGTCGTTGAGAATGGTGCGGTCTGCAATGTCAATCCTTCCATCAGGAATACCCGTACGGTTTCCGTTTTCATCAAAACTGTCCACATCTACAAATCTCCAGGAACCAACATATTGATTGTTTTGTGCGCCATTACCAAATCCATTTGGATGAGCAGCTAGATATTCATCCAATTCTTCCCATGAAGAGATAATGCCATCAACAAGTAATCCAGTTCTAACGCTAGCCGGAAAACCTACAAGGTTAGAAGTCTGGCTGCCAATATTTTCAGGGTTACCTCCAATAATATTCAACCACTTGTTCTGAGTATTTGAAACATTAACGCTTGCCGTATATTTCACTTCTCCGATTTTGCTTCTATGTGTGATTTTGATTTCCCAACCTTTGTTTTGAGATTCATTTCCATTTACAAAGGTTCTTCCAGTAACTCCCCATTCTCTACTTGCAGATACGCTTTCGAGTTTATTAGTTCTCGTGTTTTTATAAATATCAGCGGTTAATCCCAATTTACCATTCCACATCTCTAAGTCTACACCAAAATCAATTTTCTCTACAGTTTCCCAAGTTAGGTTAGGGTTGGCTCCATTAAGAAATGTCAAACCACTCTGAGTACCACTAGGCCAGCCATAACCATCGTTGGCCGCTACCCTCACAACGTACTCGGCAGTACCTAAATTATCATTACCAGTCTCACCCCAAGACCCTCTTAATTTTAGTAAATTTACCGCTCCAATGTTTTCCATGAAATTTTCCTTTGCGATATTCCATCCAGCTGAAACAGCGGGAAATACTGCGTCCCTGTTACCAGCAGCAAAGGTTGAAGACGCATCTCTTCTAATTGAAGCTTGAAGCAAATACTTCCCTTCATAGTCATAATTAACTCTTCCAAACAAAGACAACATAGCTCTATCTCGGTTGTAGCCTTGATTTGTAGCAGCTAATAATGTGCTACTATTTCCTACATCTAATGTGGTAACCGATTCATTCAAGAAGTCTGATATTTGAACAAGAAATCCAGAATTTTTTCGATCTTCTACTTGCCAGCCTACCAGAGCTCTAAAATTATGCCCCTTCTCTAATGAAAGTTCGTAGTTCAACAAAGATTGCGAGGTAAATTCGTAATTTCTAAAAGCACCCTTTTGCGCATATCTGTTGGCTGCATTGGCTGGATTTACGCCATCCGTTGAATATTCGCCAGTCTGGCCATTAAAACTGTAATCAATTAAATCAATTTCGTTCTCCCATCTAGAGAAGTCTTCATTGGAGAACCTAAAGTTTACCTTTTGATCAAAAGTTAAGCCCTTCACTAATTTTGCTTTTGCATAAAATTGCATTTCTATTACATCTCGTCTGGTAGTACGAACGCTTCCATCTGAGGATGTCGCCAACACATTCGCTACACCATCGGTAGAAATCACGTAATTTCCCGCACCGCCCAGTATGTCATTATCGTCGGTAACTGGAAATAATGGGTTAGGTCTAGTCTTCTCTTCATTCGGAACTCGATTTTGTATAGAGTGTATAAAAGCAGTATTGGTACCTACTGTTAACCAATCATTGATATCGGTATCAAGCTTTAAACGCATATTATACCTTTTAAAATTGTCGTTACCCACATTGATACCTTCCTGAGTTAAAGAACCAAAACTCATTAAGTAGCTCGTCTTTTCGGAACCTCCAGTAGCTTCAACCGTATGTGATATTTGAGTGGCTGAACGATCATATAACATTTCATTCCAGTTTGTGTCAAAAAATTCTCCTGCCTTTGCCCTATTGATTACATCCTCACTATAAATTGGATATAACGTAGAAGGGACGAATGTACGGTCATTGCGATTGTCACGATAAATTTGCTCATTCACTTCTGCTCTATTGGTCATTTCCATCAGCTCAACGGCATTTAGAACTTCAGGAATCATTGTTGCCGTTTGAGAACTCATACGCGTCCTATAAGTCAATTGCATTGCACTATTTCTTCTGCCACTTTTAGTAGTGATTAAAATCACACCACTTGAAGCTCTTACCCCGTAAATAGCTGTGGCTGATGCATCCTTCAAAATTGAGATTTCCTTAATTTGATTGGGGTCTACGTCATTGATATTCCCTTCGAAACCATCAATAAGTACCAATGCAGGATCATCTTGTGCATCTTCGCCTCTTATTGAAACCAATGGTTGTTCACCAGGACGTCCACCATCTGTGGTATATACATTAATACCAGGGTCGATTCCGGCAAGACCTTGCTGTATTGTAACGATTGGTCTGTCCTGCAAGGATTCAGCTTTAATTGTTGTCATTGAACTTGTCAATTTGCTTCTTTCCTGTGTACCATACCCCACTATCACAACTTCATCCAAGCCCTGTGCATCAATTTCAAGGCTAACGTTTACCGTAGTTGATTGTCCTACAGGAATTTCCTGAGTGCTAAAACCTATAAAACTAAATATCAACACAGCGTCTTGATTACTAACTGAAATGGAATAGTTCCCATCAAAATCAGTTTGTGCACCATTTGACGTGCCCTTTTCTAAAATATTAGCTCCTACTAAGGGTAATCCAGATTTATCGGTTACAGTCCCAGATATTTCAATGCCTTGTGGTTTAATAATTTCTGGTACTTTCTCTTTTATAAGAATACCTTTGTTAGCAGTTACGGTAATATCCAAATCTCCTTGAGATAAACTTCGTTTTAGCAATTCATTTGTTCTTATAATTCCTTTTTTTACATGTACTACAGGAAAGTCCTTAAATAAATTCTTTTCGTAAAAGAATTTATAGTCTGTTTGATCCATGATTAATTTGAAGACTCCATCAACCGTTAAGGTTTTATCTTCTTCAATTTTAATTTTAGAATTTTGAGACACAAGATTATTAGGCACTAAAGAAAAAACAACAGTGCAAAACAAGAAAATGAATGTTCTCATAATGATCATTAAATGCTGTCTTCTGAATAGAAAGCAGGTATTAGTTAATTTAAATTTCATAAATTTGTTTGTTATTAGTTAGTTAAACATCTTAATTAATTGATAAAATTCAGTGGGGATATAGTTTTTTCTTTCAAGGGTCAAACTTTATCCTCCATTTTTTTATTATTGTTTTACTTCATAGGCAGTTAGTTGGTTTTAATTGTATTTAATTAGTTTATTTTATACGAGTCTATTATTAAATTTCTTAAAGTATTATAGCAAACGGTTCCTGTTTTTGAATTCTTTAGGTTTTAGTAAGTATTAAAATAATATTTAACTACCTTAATATTACTGTTTTATTATTTATTTTATAATTGTTTATTGATGTAGATTTCATAATTGATAAAACTTCTTCAATACTTTGGTCTTTACCTATCGTACCCATAAATTGAATTGATTCTAATTCTTTGTTTTCAAAAACCACATCTACATCATACCATCTAGATACAACTTTCATGATGTCCTTTAATGGCTTATCTATAAAACTAAAAACGCCATTTTTCCAAGAAATTTCGGCTTCGACATCAACCACAGTGACATTAATACTATTCTTTTCAATATCTAAATTAGATTGCTGATTTGGAATTAAGTTTTGTTTAGAAATACCATTATCGACAACAACCTTACCTTCTACCAAGGTGGTGTAAATATTAACTTCATCTTGGTACGCTTTAATATTAAACGCTGTTCCTAACACTTCAACTTCTTGAGATTTGTTAAACACCTTGAATTTAGATCCTTTATGATCGGTACTTGGAGACACATCAAAATAAGCTTCACCATATACAAGTTCTACTTCGCGTGTTTCTCCTTCTATAAAATTTTCTGGATACTTAAGTTGCGTTTCTGAGTTTAACCAAACACGCGTACCATCGGCTAAGACCATATAATATTCTCCACCTCTTGGAATCGTTAAATAATTATATACTATTTCTGTTGGCTTTTGCTCACCTGCTTCATAAACTATTTCTTCACCATTACTACTGGCATATTGCCCTTGGTATGTATTGCCTTTTTCCAACACTACCATAGAGCCATCTCCCAAGGTTAATGTTGCTTTGTCTGTACCTGGTTTAATTGGAGTGTTCACAATTATTGGGGTTGTTTCTTTTGGCGTGTTTAAAGGGTCTTGTTTAAAGAAATAAACCAGCCCGAAAACTATGATAGCTGCTGCTGCTGCATATTTAGAATACTTCTGAAAGATGTTTTTTCGTAAACTATTATTATGTTCCGCAATTTTTAGTAATAGCTTTTTCTCTATCTCTGAAGCATCTGAAGGTGAAATCTGATTATTGGTCAAACAATGCGTTTCAATATATTCTTTAAAAACAGCCTCATTCTCTTCTTCTTTTATCCACGTTGACAACGTCTCCAATTCCTCATTGGAAATTGAATTTCTTAAAAACTTAACAATAAGGTTTCTCATGGTATTTTCTTTGATCTCATTAGTTAATACAAAACAAAATTGAAGAACACGTATTCATTTAACATTTTTTTTTGATATTTACCAAATAAAAAGACCAAACAGCTATTAACAATGTCATATATAGATTACAAAAATGATAATGCTGTATTTATAAGAGATTTAAAAAAAGGGAATGAACGATCCTATCAGTTTTTGTTAAAAGAGTATCATCAGAAATTATTTGTTTATGCCTTTAGCTTATCCAATGACTATGCTAGATCTAAGGATATTGTTCAAAATACTTTTTTAAAAATATGGGAATTACGGGAAACGCTGAACGCTGAACGTTCGCTCCAAAATTTTCTTTATAAAATTGTGTATCACGAGTTTATAAACCAATTTAAAAAACAAAAAGCAATAAAAGCTGTTGAACAGACATACTTTCATAACGTAAGATCTTTTTTTGAAAATAATGAGTCTATTGATTTAGATAACAAGATGACATTGGTTTGGAAAGAAGTTCAAAATCTACCACCAAAGTGTAAGCAAATTTTTTTACTCAGTAAAAAAGAAGGGCTAACCAATATGGAGATTGCAGATTATTTACAGCTCTCCAAAAGAACTGTAGAGACTCAAATTTCTAAAGCATTTTCGATAATTCGAAAAAACATAAAAAAGAATATTAACCATATTTTATTTTTTCTTTTTAGAAAAATTGATTATAACAAATTAAGCTAGAAATAATTGTGGGCTTGCAACAAAAAAGTGGACAATTAATTGCCCGATTTAAGCCACTATATTTTGACTATACATCTAGTTCAATTCAAATTCATTAATAGTTTTATACCCTAAAGAAGACTGCCTTCTTCTTTTATTATATCAAGTTTCTATCCAACCAAATATTGATAATTCAGGGTCACTTTTTATTTTCCATAAACTCAATGGGGTGCACTTCTTCCATCTCTTTTATAGTGTTCCAATAAAGCAAGTAGTTCTGAAGTTATGTTCTTATTATCTTCGTACACATTGTGCTGTTCTGATGGATCCGTTGCAAGGTTATAGAGCTGGTTTGTTCCTATTAGCTTCCAATCCCCTTTTCTTATATAAAGATCGTTATTGTCTGGTCTGCCAACTATAACTTCCCTAATAGGATTGGCCCCATCATTTTTATACAAAGCATCTAAAAAGCTGTAACTATCTACGCCTTCTTCTTCCGGTAATGTTACTCCGAGCAAATCTGCAAAAGTGGCTAACATATCCGTATTAGAGACTATTCGAGAACTTTGAGAACCTTGTTCTATAACTGCCGGCCAGCTGGCTATAAATGGCATCCTATGCCCACCTTCCCAGGCATCAAATTTCATCCCGCGATATATTGACGTTGCGCTATGTCCATAGGTTTCAATATCAACAGGCCACCATACCGGACCATTATCACTTGTAAAGATAATAAGTGTATTTTCTCTTAATCCGCTATTATAAATGGCATCTATTACTTTTCCAATAGCATGGTCGTTTTCGGCTACCCAATCTCCCCAGTCACCAATTTCTGAAGTCCCTTTAAATTGCTCTGAAGCAAGCCATGGTGTGTGTGGAGACGCCAATGCTAAATAGAGAAAGAAAGGATTTGAATCATCTGCAGCTTCTTCAATAAAATCAATTGATTTTTGAGTAAAGATATTTAATACGTCTTCATGTTTGAAATTCTTGGCTGCTTTTCCTGCTCTCCAAAAAGCACCTTGCCATCCATTTTTACCATATCCTACTCCTGCTTCAATGTCTTCTGTTGGAGGTTCTACCGCATGCCTATCTTCAATATAATAATAGTCTTTCTGATCGAGTGAACGACTAATTCCATAATAGTAATCAAACCCACGATCAACCGGCCCTCCGGTAAGGTTGTTATAGTCACTGTAGTCAAAACCTAAATGCCACTTACCAACCATTCCTGTTTTATATCCATTTTTCTGTAAAATCCCTGCCATGGTTAATCGCTTTTCGTCAATAAGTGGTTCCGTTCGCCAATTAAAATGTTTTGCTCTAAACGGATACCTACCGGTAAGTAGCCCATACCTAGAGGGTATGCATGAAGATGCCGATGCATGAGCATCTGTAAACATCATACCTGAGGCAGCCAATTTGTCGATGTTGGGTGTAGAAATCTTTGATTCAGCATTGAAAGACTTTGGGTCACCATAACCCATATCGTCTACCAAAATAAATATAATATTTGGTAGGTTGTTTGGCTCTTGAGCCTGTTTGTTTTGACATCCCATAAGGACCAGGAGTTCTATGCCTAGAATGATTGATAATTTTATTTTCATTTTATAAATCAAATTTTTAATGTTAATCTATCCTAGTGTCATGTATGCCTGGTGATTATCACTCAGAGGCCAATTATCGTCTTTTCCATATCTGAGGGGTTGACCCAACCTGTATTTTTAATAGTAAATTCACCCTCCATAAACCTTTCATAATAGTTCCATCCTTGTGGTGTCGCATAATTGTATGTATTGAAAATATCCCCTTTACCAAACATGCGAGGGTCTTTTTGTTCTTTAAGCATTCGTTCCATTCGTACTTTCATTTTTTCTTTAATCTCTTTTAATTCAGGATTGGAAGCCAGATTATCCATACACTCAGGGTCACTAGAGATATGAAAAAATTCTTCATTCTCTTTTCTTTTACCCATTGATAACTGCCAATAACTATCATCTTCTCCCGAACGGAACATCCTTAATGTTTCTGTTTTTGTTGGGGAACCATCAATATCCAAATAACCGATTTCAGGATTTCCGGCGGGCCAAAGTGAGATATTATAATTATACAAATACATATAATCATCGGACACAATTCCGCGAATAGGATACCCTTGGTTTTTAGGTCGACTGTAATCGTGACGTTCTTTACCAATCAAAAGGAATTTGCGTTCAGGATTTACCTGTCCTTCTTTTTCTGAATTGAAAATATCGCTTAGGCTCTTGCCCGGTGATGTCTGCATGCCTGATTCTGTATAGTTGATACCCGCCACATCAATAAACGTCGGGGCGAAATCGATAAAGCTCACCATATCTTTGACAATGCGCCCGGGGTTCTTAATTCCCGCAGGCCACATGATAGCCAGAGGCATGTGATTGGAATACTCGTATTCCTGCGCTTTACAACGCGGAAAAGGCATGCCGTTATCTGAGGTCATTACAATAATCGTATTCTCTAGTAATCCCCTCTTTTCTAAGCTCTTAATCATTCTCCCTAAATGGTTATCTGCATGTTCAATTTCCAGAGCGTAGTCGAGCATATCGTTTCTTACGACTTCGTTATCGGGCCAAAAACCAGGAACCACTTTTATGTCATCAATGCTTTTTCCACCTAATTTCTGACCTGTTCCATATTCATATTTACGGTGTGGTTCATGTGCTCCATACCAAAAAAACCAAGGTTCATTCTCTTTGCTTTTATTTAGAAATTCGTCAAAATTGGCAGCATATTCTTTCGTGTTCATTCCCTTTGTCAAAGGTTCTGATTTATGCAGATTTACTGACGCTCCAATTAATAAGCGCGTTTCACCATCAATTTTTCCAGGATTACCAGGTCCCCAACCTTTTCCGGTTTTTCCAGTACGGTATCCATTCTCGCGCAGTACTTCCGGAAAAGTTTTAAACTTCGAAGGAAAGTTTACAACATGATTGGCAGCTTCTTCTAATTGCCATGAATTTCGTCCTGTTAGCACAGCGGATCTTGATGGTGCGCACTTCGCATTTGGCGTATAGGCATTGGCAAATAAGATGCCCTCCTTTGCCAATCGATCAAAGGCCGGGGTACTTACCCAATCACAATTGTATGCACTCATGTGTTGATAGGATGCATCGTCCATTATACAAAATAAGATATTCGGTTTATCCATTTTCGTTGTCTCTTCAATATTACAGGATGCCAGAAACAGCATTAAAACAATGACTAAGTGAATTTTTTTCATACTCCAATTTGTATTTTATATTGTAAATCTTGATGTTTTTTACATTTAAATTTCAATACGGTGTAAGACTTAGTATTGTAAAACAATAGCTCAATTGTAATTATGAAAGGTAATAAAAATTATATTTTAAATTTAGTGCTAATGAAGTCGAAGAATAAAACGACTGTAATTCTCATATGGATGTTAAAATACGATGCAGTGCGTTAATCGGCGTATGTTTTAAGCATATATTAACTTTTTAAATATCAGCTATTTAAAAAAGTCTCGAATCTCCGGCCAATCACTGATAAGAATATCAATTAAAACTAAAACCTCGCTAATTGGATAATTAGCAAGGTTTTTATATTTAAGCCATTATTTGATTCAATATGTCTCTATATAACGTAAGACTTTAGACGCAAATGCTTTTATTATAAGTGCTCTTTAAAACCATGGGTTTCATATTTCAATCCAGTCATTACGATTAGATTTTTGTACAGTCTCCTGTTCCGATTTTTTAATGGACTTCGTTTTATTTAATTTAGTTCTTCCATCGCTAAAGCTATAGACAAGCGAAGCCTGATGTGTTTTCGTATCTTCAAAAGTATAATCTGTTGTATACGTTTTTGATCCCTTGATTGCAGAAAAGGTATTTACCTGTTCTCCGTCCACATTAAACGTCAGGCTTCCTGCGGGTAGTTCTTCGGAAGAGCTTACTGTAATGGTAATTTCTAAAGCATTTCCTTGAACTGCTATCGCAGCCCATTCTAATGTGGGCGTGGCCAATATCTTTTCTTCATCGTCTTTGCTACAGGAAAGGCTGATTAAAACAGTAAATATTACTATATATATTCGTTTCATCAATTCAAGGTTTTAGTGATTTTTTTATTCAAACTTGGTATTTCAACCGTCCAGGTTCCTTTTGCTATATTATCAATTGTAATCGTCTCATCAATTATGGTCGTATACTGCTTCTCGAAATCGGGTCCTTTTACAATAATGTCATGGGTGTCTGTAATGGCCTTTATCTCAAGTCTTCTCGTCGCTTCTCCGGTAGCAAATTGGATACTGTTTTCCGCAAAGGATATGTTTGAAGAAATCCATTTAATTTCCGGATAGTTAATTCGGGGGATTACTGTAATTGTAATTTCCATGGTATTAGATAAACCGCCATAATCGTATGCCATCACTCTAATAATATGCTGGCCGGTTTCTAAGTTTGGAAACTCATTTTCAAACGGCAAAAACCTTAAGATATCTAATAAATTGCCATCCACATAATATTCGACTTTCTGAATATCGTCGCTTCCGTTGGCATCTGTAACCGTGGTTTTCAACTCAAAAGTTTCTCCTTCTTCGAAACTAAAATTGTCCATTGAGGTGTCGATCGTGACTACAGGAGCTACATTTTCAGCTTCAGAAATGATCAATCCCGTATCGATTAAATTCTGGGTTTGCCATAGTGTTACTCTGGCCGGATGTTGTAAGGCCGCAAACATCCTATCCACCTGACCTTCAGTAAACATCTTATAGCATCCCGATGATCCATTATAACCCATATAGTTTTCAGTATTTACATATTCCCCATTACAATTGGTTCCTGAAGAACAGTTAAGATCGTGCAACCCATTTTCATTTGGTGTATCATCAACCTCATCGGTGCCATCACACCCACCTTCAAAAGTATGTATCAGGTTGAGCCAATGCCCAAATTCATGTGTTAGTATGGATGCCTGTTCCGTGTCGGTATTCGTCGCTAAAAATGCTCCATTATACACCACACGGGCGAGGTTATTATCCGACATGTGGGTAAAAGGATACCAGGCTACACCGGTATTGTTGGTTTCATTATTACCATATAGGTCATTCTGAATATAAACATTCATATAGCGATAATTGTCCCAGGCATCTGCACTGATTTGAGTATCACTATCCGAGCCATGACCATATCCGTTCTTTTCGGCATGGTAAATAATTCCGGTAGTCGCATTCCCATTCGGATCTATCCTAGCTAACCTAAACGTAATATCCATGGTTCCGGTAATATTGGAAAACCTTGAATCAATGGAGAAGAAATCATCATTCATTCCATGAAAGTCTTTGTTAAGATCATTTAAAGCTTTATGAATTAATTCATCATCAACAGTTTTTCCATTAAACGAGGTTCCATAGACATGAAAAACTACTGGTATTTGATAGGATTCTGAACCTCCCTTTCCTTGAATTTTTTTGGTTTGGTAATTAAAATCGTGATACTCATTCTGTGATGAAATATGTTTTTTAATATATGTTGCGTTAGCTTCGGAAGCTCGACAATTCGTTTGAGCCTGTATGGCTTGCATTGCTATGATTTGCAATATCAAAATGAATGGAACTACTTTTTTTGCTTTCATAATCATTTTCGTTTTAGATCGTAAATACTTCACAGCAATAAAAAGCCTGAAGTTCGTCGTAGTTTACTTATGAAATTGGTAGAATTAAAGCTACTCCATGAAATCGGAAGAAAAAGCGCAGAAAACCTGCGCTTTGACTCGAGTGACTAGCTCAAAACCAACCAATTATTCCAATGAGTAAGTTCAAAACGCCAAGTGGTTTATCTTCATATTAGAAGCAACCACTTTAGCATTTTTAATCATTTTTACTATTGCTTGGTAAATGTAACAGACGTTTGCGCAGGGAAATAACCGCATTCTCCTTGAGCGCCTTCTGTAAATACTAACGTGAATTCACTATCATCATTTACGTCATAGGCTGAAGGAGATTGCGCCGCAACAAACCATTCATTTCCATCACCACAATGACATGCATTGCTTTGTGTTGGCACGATTATTTTATTACAAACTAGGTCAAAAAGAAAATCAACCTGGTTCCAACCACAAAATTTAGGCGTAACGATAACATTAAACTTTCTTCGAGTTTCACTTATCGCAATAACTTCCACGACTACATCATCACTAAAGGCGGTTCCTCCATCTCCCCAGGGAGCCTTTAAAAAGGGCGTTGTCTGTTTAATACGATACATACCTACAAATGAAGTTATATCGACTGGACAGGTTTGAATAATGCTAAAGCTTAATTTATCATTTAATCCGGAAAATTCAGCACTGATCGGTACTTGCAATGCTAAAACTCTAATATCGGCGAGTTCTCCCTCGTCTTGCACATCTATTTTCAACATCCCTTCATAAGAATTTGCCGGTACCACAATCGACCCCAAAGTATATGATGTTGACTCTAAAGTGGTTTCATCTTGTATAACTTCAACCGGAATAGTTCTTTCTGATGCGCTAACGCTACTTACCGTAATTGAAACCTCGATTGAAGCTGATTCACCAATAGGAAGCGAAAGGTCATCGACTACTCCAAATTTTACAAAGGTTTGACTCTCATTAAAAATCAATTTTTCCTGTTCGCAGGAGACCAATAGGACGCATCCTAAAATAAAACTTACTATATATTTTTTCATGACATGATTTTTTTAAGGTTAATAGCCCGGGTTTTGTTGTTCACGTAAATTGGGGTTAGCAATGAGCTCAGCCTGCGGAATAGGTAACGTAAACCTATGGTCCGTCGCAGGTAGCGAGCAAGCCCCATTAACTCCAATAACATTGCAATCCAAGGGGTCCCTTAACACACCTTGATCTGCTCGGGTACCCAATCGCTTTAAGTCATGAAACCTATGTCCCTCAAAGGCCAACTCAACACGGCGTTCGTTCAATATATCTGCGAAAGCCTCCGTTGCGTTAGTATATGTGGGTAAAGTCTGTTCTAACGTAAATCTGGCGTCTCGTAATTGTTTGATATAAGCAGCGGTGGAATTGGCAGCCCCGTTAATATCACCGTTTTCAGCGGCAGCTTCCGCCAAAATCAATAACATTTCAGAGGATCTAAATACTTTTAAATCGTTCATTAATGGTTGTGTTTCCGATCCCGGATACTTATAAACGAGTAAAATATCTTCGTTTTCGAAATCTTCAGCATTTTGGTAATCCGGAGAGATTATGGACTCAGGTCCAACATTGACATCAAATCTAATATCATCGTTATCAAATAAGTTGAACAAGGACCTACCTATTTCAAAATACGGGCCGCCGTTAATCGTTTCATTAGTAAAGGAAAATTTGGCACCAGCTCTACTTTGACTTGCCATATTGGATACGCCATTACCCGCCAGATCAAATACATCTCCCCGAGTACGTTCTAACTTGAAGATGATTTCCGTATTATCCGTGTCCAAAAACATGTTAACATATTGTGTTCTATCGGCTATGGGATATCTATCCAACAACTGTTGTGCATAGGTAGCCGCCATACCATACTGACCGCGATACGTGGCCATACGTGCTCTTAGCGCTGTCACAAAGTCTTTTGATATAAAAGTAGCATTACTTTGATCTTGCAATAAGCTTTCCGCTTTTTGTAAATCGGTTTCAATTAAGGCAAATACCTCTCCATTGGTATTACGCGGAAAAGTATCATCTATACTAGGTACAAAATCTACCGCAATAACCCCTAAGGCACTGTCGTTCGTCAAATCCGTCGAATAGTAAGACAATAGTTTAAAGTGTGAATACGCCCTAAGTGCGTGGGCCTGACCCAATACGTTGTTATAAGCACCTTGCTCACCATCACCTATTGGAACCGATTCAGCAGCCAAAATTAGTCGGGTAGCTTCGTTTATTTCTTCATAACCTCTTTGCCAAAAAGTGAAAGCGGACAGGGACGTGGCATCTAAAATAAACTGGTAATCCCCTACTCTTTGCCCTCCACTAATAAATCCAACGGAAAGTTCATCAGTAAAAGTTGATGCATGAGCTATGTCCTGTACGAGGTCATATTTGGTATAAACACCAATGAGGCCATCTTGTAAATCCTGTAAGTTTTGAAAGGCTACATCGGCTGTAATCCGACCTACCTGGTTAATATCTATGGCATCTTCACACGCGGTGAAAAGTGCCAGACAACATATAAATTTTATTATTTTTTTCATCGTTATTTTTTTTTAAAATCCAACTTCAACTCCAAGTGACACTATTTTTGGAGTGGGGTATTGTCTTGTCTCAGTAACACGTGATTCGGCATCATATCCTCTCCATTCACTAAATGTTACCAGATTTTCTGCCGAGCCAAATACCTTAAGATTGGTCAACCCTGTTCCTTTTAAAAACGTTTTGGGAAAAACATATCCGATGTTTAAAAAACGTAACCTTAAAAAATCCGAACTGCCAAGAAAGCGGTCACTAGTATCTCTCAATATAGTTGCGTTAGCCGATGTTATGCTAGGAATGTCTGTTACACGATTATCCGGAGTCCAGAAATTAAGTATGTCTCTTGACAATTGAAAATTAGTAAGTGCAAATCCATTATTGATAAGCTCATAATAGATAATATCTCGTCTATCAACTCCTAAAACATAACTCCACTGGGTGTCCAGATAAAACCCTTTATAGTTAAAATTGAAGCCAAAACTTCCTGTTGCATCGGGGGTGGCATTTTTATTAGTCCAGACAGCATCTGTATCCGGGTTAGGGTTTTCCGTTAAGTTGCCATTAATATCTAAAAACAATAAATTACCATTTCCAGGGTTTACTCCTGCATATCGTACCAGTTTCTGTTCAAATATTTTGCCACCATTTCTACCTACACCAAGTATTTCACCAGTTTCAGACGGCAAGTTGCTTAATTCATTTTCATTATAGTTGCCTACAAAATTTAAAGTCAAGCTTAAATTGTCTTTCTTTATAAGGTCGTAACGCAGCGCCCAATCAATGCCCTTGTTGGTTAAATCGCCAATATTGGACTCGATTCCTGTGGTTCCATTAATTGCCGATATCCGTGTAAACTGAAATAAATCTTCCGTTTTTTTATGATAGACATCCAAACTACCTCTCAATCTATTGTTAAATAACTGAAAATCTATACCTATGTTGGTTTGAGTCACTTCCTCCCACTTTAAGGTATTATTCCCTATTTGACTTAAAAACAATGAATTGGCGTTACCATAACCACTACTGCTGGTAGCATAGAAGGATTCAAACAGATCGGGAGAAGAGAAATAAGTACCTCCACTAATTCTCTGGTTTCCGGTGGTACCATAAGACGCTCTTAATTTTAGGTCATCGAATACCGAATTCAGCATAAAGTCTTCATTAGATATGTTCCAACGCGCTCCCACAGAATAAAAGGTTCCCCACCTGTTGGTTGCGGAGAATCTGTAAGAAGCATCACGTCTAATTGTGGCCGAGATTCCATATTTACCATCATAATCATAATCCACGTTTCCGAAATAAGAGAACAAGCCCGCATCAACTCTAAATGCATTAGCATCGTCTACAAAGAAATCGTTATCTCCGTTATCGCTTATAAAGGCACTATCATCTCCCGGTGCAAAATTCCTGGGATTTAAACCTCTTGCAAAATACCCGAAGCCTCTACGGAAAGCCCTAAAATATTCTGAAAACAGCGTAACATCTACGGTGTGCCTATCAAAAGATTTATTATAATTGAGTGATAAATTGTTGTTTAAAGAAACATCTCTTCTTGTGCTCTGTCTTTGAAAACCGGGAGTTTCGTTCCCCGCCTGTGCAAAGACAAGTGCTCTATAAGCATGTGGTGGTACCACTTCATAACTCGTAGTATGTTCGAAATCTACGCCCAAATTTATTCTTGCCGTAATATCATTGGTCAATTTATAGTCTGCATTGAATCCTGCTACAACCTTAAGTTCTTCCTCGAGAAACTCATAATTTCTCAATCTATCAATAAGATAAAGTGGCGTAATTGCAAGAGAAAACCCGCGGTTTGCCAAATCAGCTCCATCTATATATTCATCCGGAGAGATATACGGAAGTGATGCGTTCACACCATAAAGCAGGTTGGTCGTAACACCAAAAGAGCCAACACCGGTTGGAATGTTACTCTTGGAGTAATTCGCAGTGAAACTCGTATTGTAGTTAAATTTATCATTGGCAGAACCTCCGCTAAGGTTGTTTCTAAATGTGAAACGTTGTAATCCGGTGGTTCTAAGAATTCCTTCCTGATTAAAATACCCTAATGAGGTAAAACTAGAGGTGTTTTCGCCTCCTTGTGCCAAGGTTACCGTATGATTTTGAGTGGTACCGGTTCTGAAAAATAAATTCTCCCAATCGGTGGTGGGAGTTGCATCAATTTCTGCATCGGTCATTCCCACACCTCTACCTCTATTGAGAACGTCTCTTTCAAACCGTAAATATTCCGGAGCCGTCAAAAAGTCATAGTCATGATTTTGAAGTTTAGAAAAACTTTGTGAACCCGTATAAGTGACTTTTAGAGGGGAGTTTTTTGTTCCTCTTTTTGTCTTAATAACGATCACCCCATTAGCTCCCCTGCTTCCAAAAATAGAAGATCCGGCAGCATCTTTAATAACAGAGATCGATTCAATATCATTAGGATTCAAACTTCTAAAGTTATCCTCATTAATAGGAACGCCGTCCATTAAAAAAAGTGGTTCGGTATTACCGTTTATTGAGCTTACTCCTCTTATTTGTACCAAGGAATTGGCACCTGGTTGTCCACTACCGGTTTGTATGTCCAAACCTGCGATTTGACCGGACAACGACTGTACAAAACTTGCGTTTGGCCTTGCCTCCAGCGCTTCTGAACTTACAGTAACACTAGATATAACGGATTTTCCACGCGCAACGGTACGGTATCCTTCTATAACGACTTCTTGTAATGCAGAGGTTTCATTCTTCATTACGACCTCGATATTGGTTTGGCCTTCCAATGCTATTTCCTGTGTTGCATAACCTAAATATGAGATGACTAAGGTTGCATTTTTATTGACAACGAGAATACTGAAATTTCCATCAAAATCAGTCTGCGCCCCATTTGTGGTTCCCTTTTCAATAATGGTGGCTCCGGGAAGCGGCAAACCTTCTTCATCTTTAACCGAACCTGTGACGCGTTCCTGTAAAACAGATTTATCTGCAACCCCGGAATCGGACTGTTTTAAAGATTCCGGTATAGATTTTCGAGGGATCAGGTACACTAACCGATCTCTTAAATCATAGGAAGTCTTGGTATTTCCGAAGATCGTATTTAAGATCTTCGAAATACTTTCCTTATTTACTTTTATAGATACGGTACGTTCTAAGTTAACATCTTCAAGCTTATACACAAAACGGAATTCGGTCGAGCTCTCTATCTCGTCAATAAGCCGTTCTATGGTAACATCGTCCATATCCAAAGTAATCTTGGTGCGTTGCCCATAGGTGCTATTGGCCTGCATAGTGAAAAAAACTGAAGCAATAAGCAGGATGCTAAGTTTCATTTTTAAATCGAATTTCAATAATGGAGGAGTAACCCTCGTCCATTTACGAAGTTTTTTCATATATTTAATGCGTTATTTAGTGGTAAAAATTTTATTTTAATCACTGACATCCAATCGGAGAATGGTGGTTCATTTTCCGATTTTTTTATGTCTGATTGTTTTGTCGAAATACGTAGTAATTTTTATAATTACTTTTAGAAAGAATCAGTTTTTAATCATAGACTTAAGAATTTATTTGGTTAATATTAGTTTATTTAATACTTATTATGTTTCCTTTGATTTGGTAATCAATAGCATAGTTTCTTTTAAAGTCTTCTAATACCGATTCCAGGGGTTCGTTCCCAAAGCTGGCATTAAATAATTTGTCAGAAAGCGCGATGTTGTCATTAACTATGATAACATCATAATGTCTTTCCAGTTTTTTCATAATATTCTTAAACGTCATATTTCTAAAGACCAACTCTCCTTTCATCCAGGCGGTATAAATATTTGTGACAACTTGTGCGGCGGTGATTTCCCGATCTCCCTTATTAAATGATGCCTTAAATCCGGGTTCCAGCAACGTGGCATTTTCATCTCCTTTTTCAGCATCGAAAAAGTTCACTGCTCCTTCCACCAGGACAACTTCTGTCGTTTCATCTTCAGGATATGCACTTACATTAAACTGAGTCCCCAAAACCTTAACATTAACACCCTTCATATTAACATAAAAAGGATGAATAGAATCCTTAGCAACATCAAGGAAAGCTTCTCCATTTATGAAAACCTGTCTTTTTTTACCTGTAATGAACTGTTCGGGGTATTTTATAGAGGTACCGGCGTTTAAATGAACCTTGGTGCCATCGGATAGATTAAGAATGAATCTTTTTCCATATGGAATCGTGAGCGTATTATAAACCAATTCATTGGAAGCTTCAGACTTATCATAAGTCAACTGAGCGCCCTGCTGTTGCCTTACAACGTTTCCACTTTCGTCCAATACGCTTTTGGACTCATGTTCGGTTAGAATCTCGATTCTTCCGTCTTCATGCTCAAGAGTGATCATGTTGGCTGGTGGTGTATCCAACCCCGGCGAAAGTAACAGATACAAATAACCACTGGTGATAAGCCCGATAATAACAGCGGCAGCATACCAAAAAATCCTTCTTTTTGGTCTAACCTGATCGATCTTTGGATTATTAATAGAACTTAGAATTCGTTTTAAAAGACGTATTCTTGTTTGCTCCTTATCGGATAGAAGAAAATCCTTAGCCTGTACATCATTACAATATTGAAAAAGTATATTTTCTTCTTGCTCTGTGCACTGTCCGTTTTCAAATTTTTGAACTAATTCAAAGAATTCCTTTTTTGTCATGAGATGGGTGTTTCTATATAGCAAGACACAGAAGCATACCAAAATTCACATACAAATCGTAAAAAAATATTTTTTTTCTCTTTAAAAAAGTAAGTTTTTAACGCAAATACCCGTTTAAACAACTGATAACAAAGCTATTACAATAACAGAATCGCCTAATTCTTTTTTAAGATGTTTTAAGGCTAAGCTAATTTGATTTTGTACGGTACGGCGAGAAATGTTATAATGAGTTGCTATCTCATCTATGGAGTAATGATCGAATTTATTCATATAGAATATAGATCGGCATCTGGCGGGAAGTACTTTTATTGCCGTCGCTACACGATGCTCCAAATCTTTCTGGTTGAAATTCTGATCAACAGCAGGGGTACGGCTTAGCTTTTTAATAATTTGTTCATCCATTTTTGTTAGTTTGGCTCCCCTAATTTTTAGAAGTGCGCGATTTCTAACGGCATTAAATAAATAACTTTTCAAGTTTACAATATTCGTTTGTTCTTTGTTAACCCAAACATTTGTAAAAACTTCCTGGAGTGTGTCTTCAGTAAGCCATTTATCATTCAATATTTTATAAACATAAGCGTATAACCTTTCCCAATACCTATCATATATCTCATTAAAAGACAACTGGTTACCATCTTTCATTAAAGATAAAAGTTCGCGGTCTGATTGATTATCGAAATTACGCTCGTTCACTTAAGTCTGTTTCTCCAAAATAGTGGAAATCTCTGTAATTTTACGAAAAAAACTTTAATTAAGAAATTAGAAGAGGTTATAACTCATAGTTAGTTAGTCACTTTTCATATTAGTGCCCATTGTAGTATAAAGCATAGGTATTAAAACCTTAAATTCCAGACCCATATCACATCACGAAAAAAGTTAAGTCTATTTGCATAACTTTTTATACTTTTGCGAAGTTCAAATTATGCGCACGTGGCGGAATTGGTAGACGCGCTGGCTTGAGGGGCCAGTATCCGTTTAGGATGTGGAAGTTCGAATCTTCTCGTGCGCACATTTATTTTTTATTTTAAAATTCTCTATATCAATAAGATAAAAAGCATTTTTTATTTTTTTACCCCTATTATTACCCTGTTTTTATAAGATTAATCTTTTTTAATTTAGTTTAATCAATTTCCATACAATAAGTTTTTTTATAAAACTTTAATAAATCCACTTTAGTTAAACATTAATTTGTAAAGATTAAAGTCAAATTTCATTCAAAACTGAATTCAAATAGTTTTCCATCTTTCCTTTTCTCCGCTTTTGATATGAATAATTAGATAATCAATTCAAATCAAAATTTAATCATCTAATTATTCAAGAAACTATTTACTGTTGCGGCACGTTATGTAGCATGCGAACTCAATTTTATTGCACTGTATATCTTACAATCACCTCATTGTCTAGAATAACATTTGTGCTCCATATAAACGATGCATCATTTGTATTATTGTCAAAAATATCTGTAAAGTTTGTGTATGCTGCTTTATTATCTACACCTATTGTTGTGTTTGTATATGTGGTGGCACTTGGCCAAGATGAATCATCAAAACCTTCTGTTTCCCAATCTGTATCTAGCGCCCAATGCAAACCATAATATGAAGTTCCGTTAGTAGAATCATCTGTATTACAATTTGATGAACTTCTAGTAGTTCCTGTTTCTGTTGGACAGCTTAAATCTTTAATTGGTGAGGTATAGAATGTTTGTGCTTTCCAATCACTTCCGGTAACTGCTACTGTATTATTTGAAGCATCTTTAAACACCGCAACCATTCCACCATCTCCAGGATGATAAGCAGTTGCCTGGTCTTCAGACCCTAAGCCTAAATTTTCTTCCCAATCTACCAACTTCATTGCAATGGTATATGGTGTAGAAACTCTAAAACGAACAATATTTGAATTAAAATCTGTAAATGGAACAGGGTCCTTGCCTACGGCAACACCATTTACGTACATTTCAAAATAATTATCGGCAAAAACATAAGCAGTAATCACCTCTCCTCCAGCATCAACTTCAACAATATCAGTACCATCCAATGCATTTAGTGCGTCTGCTGCTGTATTATAAGTATTTCCATAGGTATTATAAAGATCTGATGCAAATGGGAATGCGCTATCGGTATAGTTTACATCGGCAGGTACTGTCCACACTGTATTATCTGTTGCAGTAATGGTGCCCAAACCTGCAACCCGAATTCCATTTGGAAATAAATTAGCGGTCGTCGTTGTTGCTAATCCCTGTGTAACTGAAGCTGTTCCAGTATAAGTAGAACTTGTTCCATCGTCTGTGTCATCACCATCTGTACTATTATCTACATAACCATCAGGTTGCGCACAGGAACTTATAGATACATCTGGATTTCCTAATCCATCTTCATCAGCATCTGCATACCATGTATATTCGGTACACGATATATCATCTTCACTACTACTACAATTTGTCTGTGTAATACTAACGCAAAGTAGAACTAGTATCATTGTGAATTTGTTTGTTTTATTTATTTTTATTTGTTTTATTGTTTTCATCAGTTTGTTTTTTAGAGATTAACATTTCCGAGAACAAGTTATAATGATAATCGTTGTACTAATTGTTTCTATTCTGTTCTATTCTGTAACCGAATTAAAGGTCAGTTCAGCTGTGCCTAATGTGGTAACTGTTGAAATTGCATCATACAGTGTGCCATAGTCAACTGATAAGCTACTGGCTGTTGGTAATGATACAGGTGTTTCTGAAAGGGCATATATGATAATTTTATATTCATGGGTTCCTGTAGTAGGCGAACATGGTGATGTATAGGAAATGGCCGTTCCATCTTTGTTTGATCCCATGTACCATGTACCGTCGTCGGCAGCACCATAGGCAATCTCTGTTACAGAGGGGTCAATGCCCCAAAGTAATAAATATTGATTGGGATCTTTTTCAGGGTCGCTAGCATCATCAGGGTTTGGGTAATGGTACATTATGATCGCCAAAGAATTGGTTCCATCAGGGATATTAGACCATGCCAAAGGGATAGAATTTTGTATTAAATCAACACCACTTGTCTCACATTTATATGTATCCAAAAGCACATTATTTACCACAGCATCACTTGTTAATGTGAAATCAGATGAAGAAGAGCCCCCATTATATCCATAGGCATCCGAATGAATTTCACCAGGATCTCCATTATAAGTAATTGTAGTTGTATTGGTAGGATTAGAAGTATCAGTAGTAAAAATAACGGCAAACTCGCCTGCATCGTCCCAACTATATTCAATCGTTCCATTTGTTGCAACGTTATTCTTTGTTCCAGTATAGGATAAGGTGTAGCCATTGTTTGTTTCATTCATATCCAAATCGGTTATCTCATGACTATCAGTACCACCTATTAGAACTACATCATCAAGCCCTCTATTTGTCATTCCAACAGGTTGTGGTATGATTTGATTTTCTGCAATGCCTTCCATATCTACCTCTACGATACCTCGAAGTGTAGGTGTCATATACGGGGCTGCATCTGAAGTGTGATAATGATAATATCCATTTGCATCTTCGTGTCCAAAGTGCTCATCTAAATCAGTTGCTTCCGAACCATCAGGCTCAGTAATTCCGTAAAGAGGAAAGCCATCAAACACAAAACCAATAGGATAGTCACCAGTAGTTGTACTAAGATGTGTTGGAGGATAATGGTAGTGATAATCATCTCCATTGCCAGAGTGCCCACCATACGCGTCTAATTCTCCTATATCGTATGATAGCTCTCCACTGGCATTGTATGGGTTAAAAATTGGTACCCCATTCGCTGCTATACCAATGGCACCTTTGTGCAGTTCATCGACTAATGCGCGATTATCTACGTTATCGTATTCAGGATTAAGAGGAAATGCCCATGCTCCAATTCCCAAGGTTGTGTAATTAAATGGTGTAGGGAATCTTTCAATCCAAGTGGTTATACCAACCATCATCTGATGGTTGGGAAGTCCATTAGATTCTACATAAAAATAGGTGTCATCGGTGTCAACATAGCTGACATTGCTGAATTGTGAAAAAGAGCTACGCAGAAATGATATATCATATGCGAGTGCAGTGCTAGAACTTCCACCATTCGTAGAATCAGTATCATCAGTATCGCTATTATCTGCTACATATCCAGTAGGTTGTTCACAGGTAGATTGACTTACAGCAGAATTACCAAGACCATCGCCATCCGCATCTTCATACCATGTGGTTTCTGTACAAAAGACCTCATCGGCCTGATCAGATCCACAGGCAACGACAATGATTAGTAGAATCATCACAAAGCTCAATTCAATTACCGACCGTACACGAGGGTTCATATATTTATGTGCGATAAGATATATCAGAAGAAGTAGTACAATCGAAATCACTATCAATATCCAATAATTGAGATTACTTATAGATAAGAGCACAAGTGCATCCGACTTTTCTTCCTGTAATTTTGATTTGTTAGAGATTAGATTGATAGCCGCAAGTTGTTCCACTTTTTTGTTAATATATTCTTGATCGACTGGAGACAATTTATCGATGTCAAAGGAAACAATCTTGTTTGCCTTCTCAATGAATACTTTACCTTCTTTTACTAAAAGAAGAGATCCTTCAGAAGCTATTGACTGGTCATTGAAATACCAAACGCGGTTATTTTCGGAGTTAGTACTATGTACGTGACCTTTTCTGTGAGCCATCGCCACTTGAAAGACCATAAAAAAGCTTAAGAGAATAAATATTTTTTTCATAATAAACGTTATTTGGAGTTTATAATTCAAAAACGTTTACATGGTTGTTTTACCCAACCCCTTTTGAAAAAAAAAAAATTAGAAACTTAAATTAACTTGTAGATTTGGAGCAAAACCTACGGCGGTTCGGTAAGGATTATTAATTTTGGTATTGTTCTGAAATATATTGATAATATTTTCTTGATTGTAAAGGTTTACAAAGGAAAGGCCAATCATACCTCTCCAGTTTTTAGATTTATTCCAAAACTTATAGGTCGCTGATGCATCTAATTGGTGTTGCGCAGGAAATCGGTTAGAATAAGGAATAGTTAATGTAGTTTGACCGTCATTAAAGTCGGGGTCAATAGCAGGAATATTTACTGGCATACCAGTGGAATATCCCCATGAAACGGCAATCCCCCATTGTCTTAAATTTAATAATCCAGTTATATTAAGTATATGGCGTTGATTGAAGAAAGCTTCAGTAGTCACCTCTTCAAATTCAGTCTCGACTTTACTCAAGGAATAACTTATCCAGGTTTCCAGTTTTCTCCATCTTTTTTTTAAAAAAAGGTCGGCACCCCGAGTTACGATACGACCATTTTGGTCAGTTCCGGGGGTAAGTTGACGTGTTATATTATTTGTTGTTCTTTGATATAGCTCTAAATCTGCGAGCCAACCCGATCTATTATATAATGCACCTACCATACCTTGGTAGCCTTCCAATATAGAAGCTGTATTGTCCGGTAGAAACCAAAACTGATTGTCTACCCTAAAATCGTCAAAATCATTTTTAAATCTTTGTTGGATAAATTGATGTGATCGTCCACCTGAAGCCTTAAAAAAAAGCGCATTTGTGGCAGAAATACTTAGTGAGATTCTTGGGTCGACATAAAAAGTAGCCAATGGCTCGTAGTAATCTGTACGAACACCTATATTTGTTATAATGCGCTTGCTCCAGTTGATATTAGAATTGGCGTAAAAGGAATGGATTAGCGCCTTTTGATTTGTTTGTCTAATCGATTGGTTTTCGTCAATAAGTTCATCATAGAATATTTGATGATTTGTAAGGGTGTATCCGGCTTCAAAACGGGTTTTAGAATCCAGGACATATGAAGCTTCACTAACGAATCGCGTGTCGTCTAAATTATTGATACTTTTTTCAATATTTGTTGGCAGCTCATTTTGGGTTATTTCATTGCTATCTAGAATTCTAAGGGATGATCTGCTAATACGTAAAGACGTACTAAACTTGTTAGAGAGTTGTGCTTCCCATTTGGTTGAAACACCCCAGTTATCAAGTTTTACATCTTGCGATTCTATCAGGTTTTGGTTTTCGGAATTAAATACCGCAGAAAAACGATTTAAAATATTGATAAAGCTAGAGGTTATCTTATGGTTTTCGTCTATATCATATATGAGTTTTGCATTGATATCATGGAATTTTGTCTTAAAAACATCGGATGCACTAATCGTATTTACAGCTATTGGTTCAAGCTTACTTCCTTGAAAATTGAGGCTTGAAAATGCTTCTAGTTTTTGCGATTGATAATTAGGAAAATTAAACCTTCCCGAAAGGGTTAGTCCTAGTTTATCTTTTAAGATTGATGTTCTTGCTGCGGCACCTGCATATAATGTATTCACCCTAATATCATAGCTGGTTGAATCTGGAACTATAGTTTCGGTAACCATATTAATTAAACCGCCTACGCGCCCTCCCCAATTGGGAGTCAACGTATTGCGTTGAATTTCTATATTATCTAATATCATGGAGTTATAAGGAGACAGTGTGCCAAAATAATGACCTGAATGGTAAATAGGGATATCATCTATCAATATTAGGTTTTGGTCGAAAGAGCTCCCCCTAAAATTAAGACTCCCCGGTTTTCCGTCTGGTGTACGAATACCTGGAATATTTTTGAGCACATTAAATACATCGCTATCTGTTTCACCAGCTAAAAGACCAAGTGATTTCATTCGTATATGCATACTATGATCACTTACTTTGGAAGTTACTCCCTGAGTTAAATAGCTTCTAATTGTTACCTCATTAAGCGGTATTATTTTAGGTTCAAGCACAAGTATTCCTTTAAGTGCCTGAAGGTCGGAAGCTAAAAAGTGAACTGTTCTATGAAAATCGGAACGAATATGAACGGAATCGAGAAGGAATAGATTTTGTATAGTGTAAATTGATTCATCGGGAAACATATAGATTTCCGATTGGTCATTTACTTGAATGTGCAGTGGAATTACAGGCTCATTATTTTCAATGCCTATAGCTTTAAATTGAATATTAGATCTTATGGGTAATACAAAGTAATTGTTTTCACCCCTTAATTCGAAGGTTAAAGGTGCTTTCCGTTTTATTGCATTAATACAACCTTTAAGTGATTTACAATCGTTCGAATATTCTAATAATAAATGGTCTAAAAGCGAAGCGTTATATGAAAAACTAACCTCGTATGCTTGCTCTAATTGCTGTAGCCAATCCACTAATTTTATTCTTTGAAGGTTGGGTTGATTATTCTCCTGTGAAAACAAAAATATAGTGGAAGCACTCCATACCATTAAAAGCAGTACATATTTTGCTGGGGATCTTTTAAGCATTATAAAATTTTACTACTTTTTGAGCAATTTACTACTTTATAATTATTTCACCAGATTTTAATAATATATAATCAATTTCCATAGGAATAAAAATAGAATTAAGTGCCTGCTCTAAGTTTGTGTGGGTCATAGCCCCTGTAAATTTAAGATTAGCGTATTTATCTGGAAGTTGTATTTTAATTTTATAATATTTTTTTAAGTCTGTAACAACATCTCGTAATCTTGCTTGATTATATTTACTAACTCCTTGTGTCCAAACAGGGACTTTATTAGTATGTTCTGATCTAATTAATTTTCCATTTTCCAATGCTAAAGCATCTCCTATTTCCAATATTTCTTCTTGAGTATCATAGGTCACTTTTACTTTTCCTTCAAAGCAATTAACTAAGAAATGTTCCTGGTCTACTTGTACATTAAATTGTGTGCCTATAACAGTAATTAAACCTTGAGATGTATTTACTTTAAAGGTTGAGCCACTGGTAACATCAAAAAATGCCTGACCCGCTAAGTGCATTTCTCTCCTTTTACTCCATCGCTTTTGCCTATAAGTGATAGTAGAAACGGCATCTAATTTTACCAAGGAACTATCGGGCAAAATAATGTCTTTTGTTTCTGCAATATTTGTTGCTATTATAATTTCAGCGTTATTCAAGTAATCCCAAGAAAAGTAGGTGGTCATTAAAATAATAATGGTTGCAGCTATGCGCATCCAGATTCTATTCTTAGGTTGTTTTGATTGTCCTATAATTAAGCGTTTACGCTCATTGAGATTAGTAAGCCCTTGTTCTAAATCAAATTCTTTAACCTTCCAAGTGTCTATATCGTCCAGTACTATCTTAAGTGCATTTAACTCCCCAGTTTTATCTAACTGCTTTTTTTCTTTATCAGTTAGACGACCATCGAGCCACCGAGAAATTAGATTTTTATGTTTTAAATGTTTATCCATTACAATTATACTAACGGTTTAAAATTGATTTACCCAACCCTCCAAAAATCAAATAGGGTATTCCATTAATTCTGCTATGGTTGTTTTAAGTTTAATTAGGGCCTTTGCAATGCGCTTTTCTACTGCGGTTTCACTAATATCAAGTCTAATAGCAATCTCTTTATAAGTAAATTTATCAATTCTATTTAATAAAAATGCTTCTCTTTGTTTTTCGGGTAAACTGGATATAACTGCTTCAATTTTTAATCGGAATTCTTTTGTTCGCAAATGGAAATAAGGATCTTCAGTATCAGAAACTGCTACCAGCCTTTTCTCAAATTTAAGAGCCACTTTTTTAGAACGGATGTTATCTAGCACTAAATTATTAGAAACTTTGTAAAGGAAGCCAACTACTTTTTCATATAGAATAGTGCTACATTTTTTCCAAAGGCGAAGAAATGCTTCTTGTACGATATCCTCTGCCCGAGCCATATCACCATATTTATAATAGAGATGGTTTCGCAAGCCGGACGCGTGCTTCCTATAGGTCTCGTCATATATTTTTTCTTCGCAAAGAGAAGGCTGCATATTTGTTATCAATAAATAGGTTTAATCAAAGATAATTTTTTGAATTGAAATGTGTAATAAAAAAATTTTAGTTCTGTCGCATTAATTTGTAGTTGCCTATCTTTTTTGGTTCATTCATGATTTATTTGGTTTGTATATTTTCTAGAATTAGATTACTCTATTTATTATTGTCTGTAAATTTATTTCAAACAACACCTATGAAGTTAGCCCTCTATAACAAGAAAACACAAAGCAAGCTTTTATTTTTTGCAAGCGTTCACTTTTGAATTCTGTGCTTTCTAATAAACTTAATTCTCTTTCGTTTAAATACGCTCTATCGTATTTATCATATTTTAACTGAAATTGACTAAATGGGTTTTTATACATCCATTCTAGTTTAATGGCTAGGTTTATCATTTTCTTGAAACGCTCCAAATGTTTCATAACCCCATTATTGGATAACATCAATTGCTTTTTAGTGTTTTTATAGGTTCTTAGGTAGTGTTCAAAGTCAGTGATGAATCTAAAATTCAATTGTTCTAAATAGATGTCTTTTAGTCTTTTTTTCTTCCTCAAGAATTTCTGTAAGTATCGTTCAGTTGTATAATAATTCTTCATCGTTCTTGCTTTTAGAACGTGAATCATATTGCCATTGTGATAAGCACTTAACTCTTTTAAAGTTTTACTATCATCATCTTTTCCCAAATATCGGGACTTGATGGCATCGGAGGATAGCACCTTATCTTCTTCTATGAGTTCTTTATGACATTGAAGCAGTTTGTGATAAACCCCATCTAAATAAGCGTTTAGAATTCTAGCAGTTTCTGAATTACCTCGTCCTCTATTTTTAGTACTATCCCACTGATTTTTTTGGCCAATACTTCGCTTTAAACTCATTTCTGAGCGTTTACCGTTTACGATAATACGGGCATAAATGGAAAGCCCGTTGGGATTGCTTCTTGATTTTCTTGTAAAGAAAATAACCGTGAAGGTGCTTTTGTTTTCATTTTAAATGACTTTTTGTTAAACAATAATTTGCAAAGACGAAAGTCAAATTATGTCTTAAAGCTCTTTAAGGTTAATACATTTTCGGTAAACAATTACAAACCGATTTGCACACCTTTTTAATGGGTTAAGATGCTTTCATTTGATATCAAATAAAATGCATAAAAACAAAAAACACTGATAATCATACGATTAACAGTGTTTTGTTGTGACCTATTTCTAGGTTTGTCGGGGTGGCAGGATTCGAACCTGCGACCTCCGCGTCCCAAACGCGGCGCGATAACCGGGCTACGCTACACCCCGAAGTGTATAATTAATCATTTAAAAAATGATTAATTTCCCTATTTTCTGAGGCGTAGTTTATGCCGCGCTTAATGCGGTACTACACCCCGAATTGGTTATCAATTTTTGAGACTGCAAATATACTTTTTTTATGCAATCTCCAATTATAAAAATTAAGAAACTTTTATAACTATTAAATCTTTGTCATCATGTAAAAAAATTACTTTAGCAATTCTAACACCAATGTATCGATTAAATGTCTCAACTAAAACAAAAGATCATTACTGTACTTACCATTGGCTATACATTTATAGGTTATGGCCAATATAAAATAAGCGGAAAAATTGTTGACGATACTCACGGAGAATTACTTTCAAATGTTGTAATCACAGATCTAAATTCTAACAATGAAATCCTTTCAAATCCAGACGGATCATTCGAAATAAGTGCTAAGGGGTTATATGCTTTTAAAAAGTTAGGCTATCTTAAAAAAATAATTGAGATCAAAAATGAAGATTATCTTATTGTCCAGTTGAGCATTGACCCTTCACAACTCAATGAAGTTATAATTAACGTCAACCAGCTCCCTAAGCCATTAAAAGAATCTTCCAACACAATAAGTATTCTTTCTAAAAAAGATATCGATAGGGGAAATACTATAAATATCGCTTCCATTTTAAACCGAGCTCCCGGAGTATTCATGCAAAGTGGAGCCTTAAACACCAATAGAATAACCATTAGAGGTGTTGGAGCCAGAAATCTGTTCGGAACGGCGAAAATAAGAGCTTACTTTAAGGATATTCCACTAACGTCCGGAAGTGGAGGAACCACAATTGAAGATTTTGAACTTGCCTCAATCTCACGATTTGAAATAACTAAAGGAGCTTCAAGCATTTATGGAGCGGGACTAGGAGGCACCATCCAATTAACGCCACAAAGCACTTATTATAATCAGAATAGCGTAAATAGCGAATTTGTTTTCGGGTCTTTCGGTCTCGCAAAAGGCCTGATTAGCATGAATCATGGTACCACAAAGAACAGTTTTAAAGCGGTTTTTAGCAATACACATAGCGATGGGTATAGAGATAATAATCAATATGACCGGCAAACCCTTACTTTTAGTTCGAACCATTATTTAGGTGAAAATGACGAGTTATCAGTTTTAGCCAGTTATGTTGATCTAAATGCTTTTATTCCGAGTTCACTGAGTGAAGATAATTATTTAAACGACCCAACGTCGGCGGCTTTTACATGGGGACGATCAAAAGGATTTGAAGACGCTCAACGTGGTATCTTAGGGGTGTCATGGAATCATAAATACCAGAATGGTTTAAAACAAATAACAAGTGTCTTTACATCTTTTAGAGAAGGTTACGAACCAAGACCATTTAATATTTTAGACGAAAGCACATTTGCCATAGGGATTAGGAGTAGACTCTTAGGGAGCTTCAAATTATTTGAAAAACATTTGGAATGGACCATTGGAGGCGAACTCTTTAGAGATCGTTACGCATCGGGAACTTTTGTTAATTTATATCGCGATTTCCCTGAAGGCCATGGTAGTGTGCAAGGCAATCGTTTATCAGACTTTAAAGAAAAAAGAAGCTATTCGAATATCTTCTTTGAAACCAATTACGAATTAACAACAAATACAACCGTTTCTGCGGGACTTAATATCAACCATACCTCTTATGATTTGGAGGATAGATTTCCGGTGTCAACAGATAATCCGGATCAATCGGGAATTTTTAGGTTTGATGGGATTATATCCCCTAAATTTGGAGTGTCGCAAGTGTTAAGCAGTAATATTTCGATATATACCAATGTTAGCCATGGCTTCTCCCCTATTACGTTAGAGGAGACCTTATTGCCCGATGGTCAAATAAATACCGGACTAAAACCTGAAACTGGTTGGAATTACGAAGTTGGTACACGGGGGCTTATGCTAAACAATAAATTGCAATTCAACCTTGCGATCTATCGCTTAAATATTAAAAATCTTCTGGTATCAAGAAGGACAAGTGAAGATCAATTTATTGGTATAAATGCAGGGGAAACGCAGCACGATGGTTTAGAATTGGAACTGCATTATAAATGGTTAAGCAACACAGCCATTTCGATAAGTTCTTTTGTAAATTATACGCTTAACGATTATAAATTTAAAGCATTCATCGATGGTGATGATAACTTTTCCGGCAACGATTTAACCGGAGTCCCTTCTGAAGTGTTTAATACTGGTATAGACTTCATTTCAAGCTTTGGGATTTACGCAAACCTAAACTTTCAGTATGTAGGAAGTATGCCGATTACAGACAGCAATAGCCTATATTCAGATAATTATCGTTTAACTAACACCAAATTTGGCTATAAACTTGATCTTAGTGAGAAATTCAACCTGAATTTATATTATGGGCTAAATAACCTTTTTGACGAAAAATATGCTTCTCAAATTTTAATCAACACCTCTGGCTTTGGCGGATCGGCTCCAAGATACTATTATCCTGGAAATCCGATAAATCAATATGGAGGAATACATATTAATTATGAATTTTAATGTAACTTTAAATCAAAAATTCAAAATGAAACAGATAAATTCTATACTCGTTGTCATTTTTATTACTGTTACCGCTTGTGCTCAGCAAACGGAATCGGAAATAAAAGCAGAAGACCCTGTAGCATTGAACTACACCACGGAAACCGTTATTTCCGGATTAGATATCCCATGGGGCATGGCCATCTTACCGGATGGAAGCTTCTTAATAACAGAAAAAGCCGGAACACTTATTCATTATAACAATGGCACGAAAACTAACATTGAAGGATTACCTGATGTCTATGTGCGTGGTCAGGGCGGTCTGTTAGACATTGAATTACACCCGAATTACAGAGAAAACGAATGGCTTTATTTAACCTATGGTTCCGCCGATGGTGATGGTGACGGTGGAAATACGGCTTTAATGAGGGCTAAAATAAACGGCAGTATGCTCGTTGAAAAACAACTACTTTACAAAGGGGATATTAATACTAAAAAAGGACAGCATTGGGGCTCAAGAATTGAATTCGATGATGCGGGTTACTTATATTTCTCTATTGGTGATCGCGGTAATCGCGATGTAAACCCTCAGGATATCACCAGAGATTCCGGTAAGATTTATAGACTAAATGATGACGGTAGCATCCCGGACGATAACCCTTTTGTAGATACAACAGGTGCAAAAACAGCAATCTTCAGCTATGGTCACCGAAACCCCCAAGGCATGGCAAAAAACCCGTTTACAGGTGCTATTTGGGTTAATGAACATGGTCCAAAGGGTGGAGATGAAATCAATGTCATTGAAAAAGGAAAGAACTTTGGATGGCCGGTAATATCGTATGGTGTAAACTATAGCGGAACGCCATTTACAGATATTACTGAAAAAGAAGGTATGGAACAACCTCTATTTTATTGGGTGCCTTCCATCGCTCCAAGTGGGATGGCCTTTGTTAACTCAGATATTTATCCCGACTGGAAAGGCAATGTGCTTGTAGGCTCTTTAAAGTTTAAATATCTTGAACGTTTGGTTTTAGAAAATAATGAGGTTGTAAAACGTGAAAAGTTGTTTGAAGACATCGGGCGCGTTAGAAACGTGCTTCAAGCCCCTGATGGCTATATCTATGTGGCGGTAGAAGGAAAAGGGATTGTTAAAATTATTCCGGAAAAATAAATTTTATGAAATTCGTTATTGCGTTTATTCTGGTTATTTCAGCATTACTGGACATACAACTTGAAAAAGAGGGATATACCCAAACCGATCCGTTAAAGGAAAGTATGGAACGAGGTAGTGAAATTTATACCGACTTTTGCATATCCTGCCATTTACCTAACGGTGAAGGGGTTGAAAATGTGTATCCTCCACTTGCAAAATCTGATTTCCTGGTAAAAAACCGTGAAGCTAGTATTCGAGGTATAAAATTTGGCCAACAAGGAGAAATTACAGTTAACGGAAAGATATATGACGGCTATATGGCGCCATTGGGTCTTGACGATGAAGAGGTTGCCGACGTTATGAATTATATCACCAACAGTTGGGGTAATAAAAATGACAAAATGATTACTTTAGAAGAAGTATCAAATATCAAAAAATAGAGATAATACGACTTTAGTTGGTTACATTTATCTAAATTTGCATAGCTAACTAAACACCAATTACCATGCTTATTATAGGAATTGCAGGAGGTACAGGTTGTGGCAAAACCACCGTTGTAAACCAGATACTTAACGAACTTCCGGAAGGCGAAGTTGGCGTTATATCGCAAGATTCCTATTATAATGATACAACGCATCTGACCTATGAAGAGCGTGGGAAAATAAATTTCGATCATCCCCGATCAATAGACTTCGATTTACTTACAAGTCATTTAAAAATTTTAAAAAATAACCAACCCATACACCAACCCGTATATTCATTCGTTAAACATAATAGAACCGGCGATACTATCGTGACGCATCCAAGAAAAGTTATGATTGTTGAAGGCATTCTCATACTAACCAATGCAGAACTAAGATCAATGTTCGATATTAAAATATTTGTCCATGCCGATAGCGATGAGCGTTTAATAAGGCGTTTAAAACGTGATATTTCTGAGCGTGGCAGAGATATAAACGAAGTACTCTTGCGTTATCAAAGTACTTTGAAACCTATGCATGATCAATTTATCGAGCCCATGAAGGAGTATGCAGATATCATCATCCCCAATAATAAATATAATACGGTTGCGGTAGATATTGTGCGCACTATAATAAACGAAAAATTGTAATGGCATCAGTAAAACAAAAAAATAAGCTTCTAAAACCATTTAAAAACTGGTTTGTTATCATCTTGATTGTATTTTCAATTTGGATGTTTTTTTTCGATACCAATTCATGGTTTATTCATAATGAATTGAATAATGATATTGAAAATCTTAAAAACGAAAAGGAATACTACAAACGAGAAATAGAAAAAGATAAAAAGGCCATTAAAAAGTTAAGCACAAAAGAAGGCTTAGAAAAATTTGCCCGTGAAGAATATTATATGAAACGTGACAACGAGGAAATTTTTATTATAGAATACGAAGACAGTTTAAAAACGAAATCAGATGAATGACTCTTTGTATAGCGCCTTTAGTCCCGTGTCTTCAAAACAATGGAAACAAAAAATACAATTCGACTTAAAGGGGGCCGATTATAACGATACCCTTATTTGGAAAAGTAACGAAGGGATTTCTGTAAAACCTTTTTATCACGCCGATGAGTTTAAAGAGCTTCCGGAAATTTCAAATGCTAAAGCTTCAGAATGGCATATTTGCCAATCCATATTCGTTGCAAACGCCGTGAAAGCAAATTTAAAAGCTATTGACGCTATACATAGAGGCGCCGAGAGTATTAAATTTACCATTCCAAATGACTCAATTAATATTGGAGAACTTCTTAATAATATTGATAGTTCTTCAATCTGTTTGTATTTCGATTTACAATTTCTTTCAGAAGACTTCATAAAAGAACTATATAGACATCAGGCTGAATATGGCCGACAAGAGACTTCAAAGCAAGGTCTATATGTTCAAACTGATATTATTGGAAATTTAGCCCGAAGCGGAAACTGGTTCAAGAGTTTAAAAGAAGATTTTAAATGTTTTGAAGCCATTACTGCGAATACAAATACCTTCAGTATTGATGTTACCTTACATCAAAATGCAGGAGCGAACATGGTACAACAATTAGCCTATGCTATAGCGCATGCTAATGAATATTTAAATTATTTGGACAATATCCTTTCAATCGGGACGAAGCGATCTTTCAAAATAGTTTTTAACATGTCCGTTGGTACAAATTATTTTTTCGAAATAGGGAAACTCAGGGCTTTAAGAAAACTATGGCCTGCACTGGCTTCGGAGTACGGTTTCAATATTGATTGTCATATTGTTGCGGTTCCTACAAAACGCAATAAAACACTTTACGACTATAACACCAATATGTTACGTACGACCACAGAATGTATGAGTGCTGTGCTTGGTGGTGCAAATACTATATGCAACTTGCCTTACGATGCTATTTATCATAAGGACAACGAATTTGGAGAACGTATTGCGCGCAATCAACTCCTTATATTAAAGCATGAAAGCTATCTGAACAAAGTTAATAATCCTGCCGATGGTAGTTATTATATAGAATCTATAACCCATCAATTAGCAGACAAAGCTTTGCATCTGTTTAAAGATATTGAAACCCATGGAGGTTTTTTAAAACAACTTAAGGATGGCATTATTCAACGAAAAATAAAGGCATCTGCCACTAAAGAACAACAACAAATCAATACAGGAGAAGAAACGCTTTTAGGCACAAACAAACATCCCAACCCTAATGATGTTATGAAACATGAACTGGAACTCTATCCCTTTGTAAAAATCAATCCAAGAAAAACCTTAATTGAACCCATAATAGAAAAACGATTATCCGAAAACATTGAACAAGAAAGACTTAAAACAGAATAACTCTAAATTTTATTAATACGATGCAAACACAATTTTTAAAACTTTTAGTTCTCGTCCTATTACTTAATGTTGTTAGCTGTAAAAATGAAAATACGCTAACAGAATTCAAATATGAAAATAAGGGTATTGTTTTAAATTGCGATAATATAAATTTAAAACTATACAATGAAGCTTTGTTTTCTTTCGAAAAGGACATCGAAACCTTTTATACCAAGGACAAGCCCAATTTAACAAGGGCCTACTCACAATTTATCAGAAACGCTATTAGCGGTCGTATTAAATATGAAGACATCGTTTCCCCGCATACTTTAAAGATATTTGAAGCTTTAAAAAATGAGAACGACTTATGGGACGCTAATAACCCAAATACCTATTTGAACTATCATTGTGTATTGGTAGATTGCATAGCTGGTAACATGCAAACTAAAGATTTAAAAACAACGTTAAATGCGCTTATTTCTACAAACAGTATGAGCCCCAAGCTGTTTGGCTCCCCCTTAATGAACAAGTATTCGGCAGCCACAAGAGATAAATATCTGGCGGCTTATATAGCCTTCGATTTATATTATGCGAAGTTATTTAACATAGACAAAACGAAGATAAAAGAAGAACAGTCTACTGTTAATACTGAAAGTGCAAACGCAGGACATAATCATTAATATTCAGATGCGTAAAAACCTTCAACATATTACTCTAAAAACGGAAAACGGAAGACCGAAGACCGATGACTTTCGAACATTTAAAACGGCTGAAGATATTGCCATTAAATCAACATATTCAAAGCACGATGTTGAAGACTTAGAACACCTTAATTTTGTTGCTGGAATTGCGCCTAACTTAAGAGGACCATATAGCACGATGTACGTGAGAAGACCTTGGACGATAAGGCAATATGCCGGATTTTCTACGGCTGAAGAAAGCAATGCCTTTTACCGACGAAATTTAGCTGCCGGACAAAAAGGACTATCGGTCGCTTTCGATCTTGCAACGCATCGCGGCTATGATAGTGATCACGAGCGTGTGGTTGGAGATGTTGGAAAAGCAGGGGTCGCCATCGATAGCGTTGAAGATATGAAAATACTTTTCGACCAGATTCCTTTGGATAAAATGTCGGTATCCATGACCATGAATGGTGCTGTTTTACCCATTATGGCTTTTTTTATTGTAGCCGCTGAAGAGCAAGGTGTAAAACCGGAACAGCTTTCGGGAACCATTCAAAATGATATTCTGAAGGAGTTTATGGTACGGAATACCTACGTCTATCCACCCATCCCATCCATGACTATAATATCAGATATTTTTAAATATACCAGTAAGCATATGCCTAAATTCAACAGCATCAGTATTTCGGGCTACCACATGCAAGAAGCCGGAGCCACCTGCAATATTGAGCTGGCTTATACACTTGCCGATGGATTAGAGTATATCAGAAAAGGGCTTGAAGCCGGTATGGATATAGATACTTTTGCGCCTCGCCTCTCCTTCTTTTGGGCCATCGGTATGAATCATTTTATGGAAGTTGCCAAAATGCGCGCCGCCAGACTATTATGGGCTAAATTGGTAAAGCAATTTAATCCGAAAAATGAAAAATCACTGACTTTACGCACGCATTGTCAAACTTCCGGATGGAGTTTAACAGAACAAGACCCCTTTAATAATGTAGCCAGAACCTGCATCGAAGCATCGGCCGCCGCTTTTGGAGGCACGCAAAGTTTACATACCAATGCGCTCGACGAAGCCATTGCTTTACCTACCGATTTTTCAGCACGTATTGCCAGAAACACACAAATCTTTTTACAGGAAGAAACCAAGATCACTAAAACCGTCGACCCCTGGGCAGGTAGTTATTATGTGGAAAAACTAACTGATGATATCGCAAGAAAAGCATGGACACTCATTGAAGAGATTGAAGAATTAGGAGGGATGACCAAAGCCATTGAGGCCGGTATTCCGAAAATTAGAATTGAAGAAGCCGCTGCACGTAAACAGGCGCGTATAGACTCCGATCAGGATATTATTGTTGGAGTTAACAAATATCGCTTGGATAAGGAAGATCCTATCTCTACTCTGGAGGTAGACAATCAAACCGTTAGAAACACTCAAATAGAGCGACTGGAAAGGATTAAATCTGAAAGACATTCTGAAAAAGTGAAAGAAGCACTAACTAATTTAACCAATGCAGCACGAACAGGACAAGAAAATTTATTAGCTTTAGCTGTTGAAGCTGCTCGTGAACGTGCCACACTTGGAGAAATAAGTGATGCTCTAGAAGTTGAGTTTGGACGTTATAAAGCACAAATTAAATCCTTTTCCGGTGTGTATAGCAAAGAAATAAAAGACGACGAATCCTTTAAAAAAGCCCAGGAATTAGCAGATATTTTTGCAGAACAAGATGGTAGAAGACCACGTATTATGATTGCAAAAATGGGGCAAGATGGTCATGATCGCGGTGCTAAAGTTGTCGCTACAGGATATGCAGATGTAGGCTTTGATGTTGATATTGGGCCTCTATTCCAAACACCACAGGAAGCTGCAAAGCAAGCCGTTGAAAACGATGTACATATTTTAGGCGTTTCATCTCTGGCCGCCGGGCATAAAACCTTAGTTCCTCAGGTTATTGAAGCACTAAAAGATTATGGCCGTGATGATATTATGGTTATCGTTGGTGGCGTTATACCAAAACAAGATTATCAGTATTTATTTGACGCAGGCGCAATTGCTGTTTTTGGACCCGGAACCAAAATTAGTGATGCTGCCATTAAGATTTTAGAAATCTTAATTGATTGAAATAACATCATTTATTCACAAATCATAAAATAAGGTATTACAATGAATCTCTACAAAATATCAATTCTAGTCTGTATTATAATGTTCTTCAATTGCAGTGAAGAAAAAACAACGGCTTCTAAGCAGTGGTACAAGGGTAATTTACATACCCATTCCTATTGGAGCGATGGTGATGAGTTTCCTGAAGTAATCATGGATTGGTACAAAAGTAACGGTTATCATTTTGTAGCTTTAACAGACCATAACACTTTAGCGGAAGGCGATAAGTGGAAAACCATTTCTGAAGACTCCTTATACCAAACGGCCTTCAAAAATTATCTTAACACCTATGGCACCGATTGGGTGAATTACAAAGTGGATTCTTTAAACAGAACACAGGTAAAACTTAAAACCTATGATGAATATAGAACCAAATTTGAAGAGAAAGAGAAGTTTTTAATCCTTCAATCTGAAGAAATAACAGATGGTTATCAAGGTAAACCTATACATATTAATGCCACCAATGTCAAAAAGAGAATAGACCCTCAAGGCGGGAATAGCGTATTGGAAGTGATGCAAAACAACCTGGATGCCGTAGTTGAACAAAAAAAAGCGCTAAACATTCCTATTATTGCCCATATCAATCATCCAAACTTTGGCTATGCTATTGACCTCGAAGATATGATAGCCTTAAAAAATGAACAGTTTTTTGAAGTGTACAATGGGCATCCTATGGTCCATAATTCCGGAGACGAAAAACATATGTCTACGGAGTTGATGTGGGATTATATCAACATGGCCTATCTAGAAAATAATAAACCTGTAATGTATGGATTGGCAACAGACGACTCTCATCATTATCATGTTAAAGGCAGCAAATGGAGTAATGCAGGTAGAGGTTGGATTATGGTGCAAGCAGATTCTCTTAACGCTAAATCTTTAATAAAAGCCATAGAATCTGGTCGGTTTTATGCAAGTACCGGTGTGGAATTAAAAGATGTAACGTTTAGCGATAATACGCTTTCTGTTGTCATTAAAAAAGACCAAAATGCAACCTACAATATCACCTTTATTGGATGTGAAAAAGGTGAGAACGAACCAAAAGAACTATATAACACTATTGGGGACAAAGCGAGCTATAAATTAACCGACAACTTATTGTATGTAAGATGCAAAATAACGTCTTCGAAAAAACACAATAATCCGGTTGAAGATTTAATTTACGAAAATGCATGGACACAACCTTATGGCTTCAAACCTTAAAAAAATGCCATAGAAATCAATTATATAGTTTGATTATCTCGTTAAAAGCACCATAAACAAAAGGAATTTCTTACATGTTTAGACTTGCGAGCTAATGTTAACAAATTGGATTTTTATTCCTCGTAAATAATTGTATTTTTACCGTGAAACAATTTTGATTTTTATGTTGTAGCGAAAAGCATTGCTTTCGTTTTTAGGTGAAAGATTTTTTGAGCTTCATAGTGGTTCTATGGAGTGATAAAAATGTGACGCATAAAAGCGAAATGGTGATTTGGAGCCAATAATACAAATTAAAATTGTTTCACAAATTAAAACCAAATCATTAATGGGTAAAATCATTGCAATTGCTAATCAAAAAGGAGGCGTTGGAAAAACAACAACATCAATAAATTTAGCAGCTTCATTAGGCGTTCTAGAAAAAAAAGTGTTACTCATAGATGCTGACCCTCAAGCAAATGCAACTTCTGGAATTGGAATAGATGTAGAATCTGTAGATATTGGAACCTACCAACTTTTAGAGCATTCTAACACAGCATCTGAAGCCATTCTGGAAACAGGAACACCGAACTTAGATATCATTCCATCTCATATTGACTTAGTAGCTATTGAAATAGAACTCGTTGATAAAGATGCCAGAGAATATATGCTAAAGAAAGCGCTATTGGATATAAAGGATAATTACGACTTTATTATTATCGACTGTGCGCCTTCATTGGGCTTACTAACACTAAATGCATTAACTGCCGCTGATGCGGTTGTCATACCAATTCAGTGTGAATATTTTGCACTGGAGGGGCTTGGTAAATTACTCAACACGATTAAAAGTGTACAAAAAATACATAACCCGGAATTAGATATTGAGGGCTTACTGCTTACAATGTACGATTCCCGCTTACGACTGTCTAACCAAGTGGTCGAAGAAGTTCAAAAGCACTTTAATAATATGGTATTTCAAACCATTATACAGCGTAATGTGCGTTTAAGTGAAGCACCGAGTTATGGAGAAAGTATAATTAACTATGATGCAAGTAGTAAAGGCGCTAATAATTACTTAAGTTTAGCAAAAGAAATTATCAATAAAAACTCCTAAATTATGGCTAAGGCAACTAAAAAACAGGCTTTAGGTAGAGGTTTGTCGGCACTATTAAAAGATCCAAGCAACGATATTCAATCGGTTCAGGACAAAAACGCCGATAAAGTTATAGGAAATATAGTTGAATTGGATCTTGACTTTGTCGAGGTTAATCCTTTCCAACCCAGAACCAATTTTAGCGAAGAATCGCTTCAGGAGCTGGCATCCTCAATAAAAGAATTAGGTATAATTCAGCCCATTACGGTACGCAAATTAGATTTTAATAAATATCAATTAGTCTCGGGGGAACGTCGTTTTAGGGCGTCAAAATTAGTGGGTTTAGAAACTATTCCTGCTTATATAAGAATCGCAAACGACCAGGAGTCTTTGGAGATGGCCTTGGTTGAAAATATTCAACGCCAGGATTTAGACCCTATAGAAATTGCCTTATCCTACCAACGTTTAATTGACGAAATCAATTTAACTCAGGAGCAAATGAGTGAACGTGTTGGTAAAAAACGTTCAACCATTGCAAATTATTTACGTCTATTAAAACTGGATCCTATTATTCAAACTGGAATGCGTGACGGCTTTATTTCCATGGGACATGGGCGTGCTTTGATCGCAATTGAAGACCAAACGGCGCAATTAGATATTTATGAAAAAATAATATCTGATAGATTATCGGTGCGAGAAACCGAAAATTTAGCGCGTAACATTAATAATGTACAGAACACGGCTATAGATCCGGAAAAAGAAGCCGATGAGGACGTTCCAAAATATATTAAAAAAGGAATAACTGCATTTTCGGAATACTTTGGACACAAAATAGACGTTAAAGTCTCTAAAAATGGAAAAGGAAAAATTACGATTCCTTTTCATTCAGAAGAAGATTTTAATCGTATTAAAAAATTAGTTCAAGGTGCCAAATAAACTTTTAATAGCGGGTGTATTTTTATTTATAGGTTGTTTTCATTTACTAGCTCAGGATAAAAAAGAGGATAAGAAGTTAGGAAAACTCCCTAAAGAAGTTGTTATAGATTCTCTGATTGAGATAAGAAAACCCATAAACCCTTTATCGCCCGCAAAAGCAGCATTTTATTCGGCAGTATTACCCGGATTAGGTCAGGCATATAACAAAAAATATTGGAAAATCCCGATTGTTTATGCCGCTTTAGGTACAGGTATCTACTTTTATACAACCAATAATAAAGAATATAACAGGTATCGTGATGCTTACAAAAGCCGATTAGCAGGTTTTACAAATGATGAGTTTTATTTTGACTCTCAAGGGAATAAGCTTACATCACCCAGAGTAACCGATGAAGGACTGGAACGCGGTCAAAAATTTTTTAGAAAGAATAAAGAAGTTTCGCTTTTAGTGACTATAGGTATTTATGCCCTAAATATTATTGACGCCAATGTTGATGCCCATTTATTACAATACAATGTCGATGAGAATTTATCGCTGGCACCACATTATAAAATCAATGAGATCGATGCAACAGGTAATCTGGGATTAACCTTAAATTTTAAATTTTGAGCCTTTAGCGGGCATTAAACAAACCATACATAAATAGCACATGAATATTGCTTTACTAGGATACGGGAGAATGGGGAAAACCATTGAACAAATTGCCATAAAAAGAGGGCATAATATCGTTTTAACTGTAGATAAAGATGATAAAAACTACGATATCACAAAAGCCGATGTAGCCATCGATTTTAGTGTTCCTACCGAGGCTTTTAATAACATTTCCAATTGCTTAAATAACCGTGTACCCGTTATATCTGGAACTACCGGATGGCTGCAAGATTACGATAACGTCATTGCTTTATGCAAAGAAAAACAAGGAGCCTTTATATATGCTTCAAACTTCAGCTTGGGGGTCAACATATTTTTTGAGCTTAATAAAACACTGGCTAAAATGATGAGTGCATTAAAGCAATACAACGTGAGTATGGAAGAGGTTCACCATACGCAAAAACTTGATGCTCCCAGTGGAACTGCCATTTCTTTGGCTAAAGATATCATTTCGAATCATGATGGTTTCGATCAATGGAAATTGGAAGAGGCGGGAGAAAACACCATTCCTATTACGGCAAAGCGTATTGAGAATGTTCCGGGGACACATACCGTTGCGTATGAGAGTGAGGTAGACACTATTTCAATAGAACATATAGCGCATAACCGACAAGGTTTTGCACTTGGTGCAGTCGTAGCTGCCGAATGGATTATTGGCAAAACCGGAGTGTTTACAATGAACGATGTGTTAAATATTGGTTAATACAAATTAAATGTGTAACACGATTATTAGTAAAACCTACTAACAACAGAATTAAAAAAATACAATTATGACACTGATGCAATGGTTTATATTCATCCTGATTATACAGGTGATACATGGTTTAGGAACATGGAAACTTTATATTAAGGCGGGCAGACAGGCCTGGGAAGCTTTTATACCGGTTTACAATGGCGTCGTTTTAATGAAAATAATAAATCGCCCCTGGTGGTGGATTATTTTGTTATTCTTACCCATTGTAAACTTGATCATGTTTGCCGTAGTCTGGGTAGAAACAGCCAGAAGTTTTGGAAAAAATTCAAGACTCGATACAGCTTTGGCTGTATTGACCTTAGGGTTTTACAACTATTATCTAAACTATATTGCAGAAGTCGAACATGTAAAAGACAGGGATATACAACCCAAAACCGGGGCCGGAGAATGGACGAGCTCTATCTTATTTGCTATTGTTGCCGCAACGATTGTGCATACTTATTTTATACAACCATTTACCATTCCTTCGTCATCACTGGAAAAATCACTACTGGTCGGAGATTTCTTATTTGTTAGTAAGTTCCATTATGGTGCGAGAATACCAATGACTACCGTTGGAGCACCTATGGTTCATGATACCATTCCGCTTCTTAAAAAGAAATCGTATTTGTTTAATGATGATTTTACCAAACGAAAAACCTCATGGACGAATAAATTACAACTACCTTATTTAAGATTTCCAGGTTTTGAAAAAATAGACAGAAATGAGATCGTCGTTTTCAATCAACCGGCCGATACCTTGCTGGATATGAATGATTTCAGACCGGACAGAAACTACTACAAACCTATAGATAAGAAAACAAACCTGGTAAAACGCTGTGTAGGTGTTCCCGGGGACTCTTTAGAAGTTCGTGATGGTTACGTTTATATAAACGGTAAGAAGAATGAATTGCCGGATAGAGCACATTTACAATTCAGTTATTATGTGCAACCCAAAACCAATCAGTTTAACCCACAGTTTCTTAAAAAACGTTACGACATTACAGATAGGTTTGGCATTATACCCAATGCCAATAATATGTACCGATTTTCGGCCATTTCGGATGAAGCCTTAGCGAAGTTTAAGAATCACCCAAATGTCGCCAATATTGTTCCCATTAAAGATGAGAAAGGTCGTAGAGATCCAAATATTTTTCCTCATGACCCTGCTTATGATTGGAACGTTGACTTCTTTGGTCCGCTTTACATTCCGGAAGCGGGCAAAACTATCGACATTAACCTGGAAGTACTACCTCTTTATAAGCGTGTTATTGAAGAATACGAAGATAATACTTTGCAGGTAAAAGGTAATCAGATTTTTATTAATGGTGAAGTGGCGAGTACCTACACATTCAAACAAGACTATTATTGGATGATGGGAGATAACCGTCATAATTCCATAGATGCCAGAGCATGGGGCTTTGTACCATTCGATCATGTAGTAGGGAAACCCGTATTTATATGGATGAGCTGGGATGGAAAAAGTCCACGATGGGAGCGTTTCTTTACTACGGTAAGTGGCAGTGGAAAAGCAACCTCGTACTTCATTCCGTTTTTAGTTATACTATTTGGTTGGATTGGGTTTAATAAGTGGAGAGCTCGGAAAAAGGCTAATAGTTAATATAGATTTGTCATTCCTGCGAAAGCAGGAATCCACTCTTAAAACCAGATTAATAAGATTCCTGCCTAAGTTTATCTTTCGCGCTAGTCGAAGGCGAAGGGCAGAAATGACACCAACAAATGAGCATTATCCTCCATCCAACATACTTCCCAAACCTTGCTCATTTTGTAGCCATGGTAAAGGCTAAAACGGTTTTGTTTGAAGCTCAGGATAATTTTGTAAAACAGACCTACAGAAATCGCGCCTACATATATGGCGCCAATGGCAAACTATCATTAAATATTCCCGTTATATATTCACAAAAGAACCGTCAGAAATACAGAGATGTTAAGATTTTTAATGAAACCAAATGGCAAAGTCTACATTGGAAATCTTTGCTTTCAGCTTACAAAACCTCTCCATTCTTTGAATATTATGAAGACGAGTTATACCCTTTATTTCATTCGAAAGAGGACTATCTTTTAGATTTCAATTTTAAATGCCTTGAAGTCACTTGCGAATGTCTGCAACTAGCGCTAAATATGTTCAAAACAGAGCGCTACGTATCTAGCCCGGAAGATACTATAGATTACAGAGACTTAGTTAATGCCAAAAAAGAAAGCCCACAAACCTTTGATTCGTACACCCAGGTTTTTCATAGCAAACATGGTTTTATTAGTAATTTAAGCATCTTGGATCTGCTATTTAATGAAGGGCCTAATGCGTTGAATTATCTAGAATCTCAAACACTAACCACATTATAATGTTGCAAACTTTAGCACATTACGGATGCCACATATTCGTTCCACTTGCTATAGCACTTTTATTTTACAGGTCAAATTGGAAGGCTGCTTTTTTAATTATGCTTTCGGGCATGCTCATAGATTTAGACCACCTATTGGCAAATCCCATATTTGATCCTAATCGATGTAGTATTAATTTTCATCCACTTCACTCCTACTATGCCATCATTTTATATTTGCTTTTATTGCTTCCCAAAAAAACACGGTTAATCGGTTTGGGTTTGGTCATCCATGTGATTGCAGATGTTGTGGATTGTTCGTTCATGTAATTCACTCATGCACTTGCAAGAGGCGTATCCAACTTAAACAAGCTCTGAAAATAGCAAAAAGCCCTATTCTTTTTTCAAACTTAAAGCTGCCATAATAGGATAATGATCAGAATAGTGTTCATCATAGGTTTTAAAACCATCGATAGAAAATGCCTCATCGGAAAAAATAAAATCAATCCTTACCGGAAAAAATTTAAAATCGTGAGTACGCCCAAAACCTTTACCTGCTCTTTTGAAGGTATCGTTTAATTCACCTTTTATTTTTCGATAAACATACGAAAATGCCGTGTTATTAAAATCGCCACAAATAATCATTTTATAGGGGCATTGCTCTTTGTGCGTTAAAAATAATTCCGTTTGAAATTGTTGCATTTTAAAGGTTGACCCAATGCGGTTTAACAGACGTTCCGAATCTTCTTGTTTTAAACTTTCAACATTGGCATCAATATGTAACGATTCTAAATGAAGATTATAAACTCTTATCGTATCATTACCTTTAACAATATCGGAAAAAATAGCATTGTTATCCGTATCAGGAAATTCGATGGAACCCGAATTTACTATAGGATATTGTGAAAAAATAGCCTGTCCATATTTTGTTTTTTTTCCGGAAAGAGATTCATATTTATATTTAAAAAAAGACAAGTCAATGTTCTTATGCGGATGGTATTCCTGTATGCTTAAAATATCCGGAGACTCTGTTTTAATAAAGTCTTCAATTTTTGATTCCAATCCCTTTTCGGGTATCCAATCGTATAAATTAAATAGCCTGACGTTATAGTTCATAACTCTCAAACTATGATCTTTTTCTGCAACTTCCGAGCCCGAGAACCTATATAACGAGCCAAAAGACAAATAACCAACAAACAAGACGAAAAAGGATAATATCAATTGCCTTTTTAGTTTTATCAACCAATATACAAAGCATAGTATATTGATTAAAACAAAAAAGGAAATCCCTAAATTTATAACTGAAAGTACTGAAAATGTCTTTGGTGGTAAAAACGGAAGTGCATAAGAAAATAAAAGCGCAAGAGCCACAATAATATTGAGGATATAAATGATTTTATTAATAAAACTCAATTTTTTCATTCCGTCATTTGAAGTTGGTTCACCAAGATATTGAGGCTACTTTCCTGCTCTAAATAAATACTCTTTTTCTTCGGCAGTCAAACTATCGTAACCGCTTTTACTGATTTTATCTAAAATAATATCAATCTTCTTCTGATTGTTAAACTGATTAAAATCACCTTTAGTATAGCCACCGACTTTACTTTTACTTTTATGAACTGTTTTTAGCGGTGCTTTTTTCAATCCTTTGAACAGATTAGCAATATAGTCCATCGCGCGCTCAAAACCTTTTCCTATATCATGTCCTTTTAATAACTGCTTTGCATAAAAATAGCCCAATAATGCTCCTCCAAGATGTGCCAAATTACCTCCGGCATTCCCTTGTATAGGATCTTTTATACCGGCAATAACGCCAAACACATCAAGCACAACGATCGCCACTCCAATATACCAAAGCTTCAGTTTAAACGTAAAAAAACGAAGATCCTGATTAGGCATATAGGCGCATAAAAAAATAAATAAAGCCCTAACAGCTGCCGATGCACCAACCAATCTGGAATTCAACTGAAATACAGAAGGGAACAAAGTATAACATAGCATAAACAATAAGCCTCCGAAAATCGCTCCCAGAAAATAAACATTAAGAGCCATTTTAGAATTAAATAAATTTAAAAACATACGGCCAATAAAGTAGAGCCATGCCATATTAAAAAGGATATGCAAAAAATCATAATGTGCAAAGGCATAGCCAATAATGGCCCATGGTTTAAGTATAAAATCAGAAAAATTACTTGGTAAAGCCAACCAATTCAAACTTGATTCTTTTGGTAAATTCAAAACATTACCTAAAATTAGACCAACCAGATAGATCCCGACATTAATTACTATGATGTTCTCCAGTATATTAAGTCGTCCCAGTTTATCTTTGATATCTTGAGAGAGTGTCGTCATTAATCCCAACGGTTTTTATTAAACTGTGTTTTTTTCCAGTACCACATGATGATAAAGCCTACCAGTGCACCTCCAACATGCGCGAAATAAGCTGTATTACTCGGGCTGAAAAAAGATTGACCCGTAATTCCTGAAATCAAATCCAAAATAATAATTCCCGGAATAAAGTATTTGGCTTTAATTGGAATCGGTAAAAAAATCAGCATGAGTTCGGCATTCGGGTTCATCATTCCAAAGGCGACTAATATACCCATAATACAGCCTGACGCACCCACCATCGGTACATTGAAGGCTTCTAAAAAATCCTTTAATCTATCTCCTTGAAGTAAGGCATCCCAACGGGTATCTCTCATTCCAAATCCAGAATTTAACGTTTCCAATATCTGGGCGGTATCAAACCCTGCTTCATTCAATATTGATAAATTGCTCTGAAACATAAAATAAGAGTATAATAATTGTAGGCTTACAGCTCCCAGCCCTGCTGATATATAAATAAACAAGAATTTTTTACTTCCTAAATACTGCTCCACGGGCGTGCCGAACATCCATAACGCAAACATATTGAACAAAATATGTGAAGGACCACCATGCATAAACATATGTGTAATTATTTGCCAGGACTCAAAAGATTTATTTTTAGGAAAATACATCGAAAACCATTCATTAAATAAAACGCCATCGCCTATAGCTATAGTCCCAACAAACATAATCACATTAATGATTATTAAATGTTTAACGGTATCTGAAATCCTCATCATATTTTTAATCTTTCTTTTTAATAATTAATGAAACCCTTAGATTTCACTTCCTCTTGATAGCTATCTGGAGTGAATTGTAGGATAGACGCTCCATACTCCACCTTCTGTTTTCTATATCCTATCTTCTTTCTAAACAAACTTTTTATCCAATTCATCAATACTCACCGTAATGAATGTGGTCTTATTAGTAGGTGATACATTAGGTTCTTTACATGCAAACAACTTGTTAACCAAATGCTCCTGTTCATCTTTTTGCAAGCCTTGTCCGGTTTTTATGGCCAAGCTTTTCGCCATCGATTTTGCCAATAAATCGGTAGCACTAAAATTACTATCGGGGACTTCATTTTCAACATCACTGATCAGCTGTTCCAGAATAATCGACACTTCGCTTTCGGGAACACCGATGGGGACTCCCTTAATTTCAACCGTATCTTCAGAAATATTAGAAAATATAAATCCGGTATGTTCCAAATCTTCTTTTAATTGTACGATAACCGATATTTCCTGAGTTGAATAATGCAGCTGAAGCGGAAAAAGTAATTGCTGACTTGCGGCTTCCTTTACCGTTAAATGCTGAAGAAAATCTTCGTATAATATACGTTGATGCGCGCGATGTTGATCGATTAACAACATTCCTGATTTTATCGTACTCACTATATACTTTTTATGAAGCTGATACGTAGTATGAACCTGCTCTACTTGCTTATCATCTTCAAACATAGAAGCTGTAGACTCTTCACTTTCAAAATGCACCTCGCTAAAATCTTGTTGCGATTTTGTGCCTTTTGATTCCAAGCCAACATATAAACTTTCCCAGCTTACAGCCGGTTCTTTTTTATAAGACATGCGTCCTGTTGGTGCACTTTTTTCCTCTTGAAAGGGATTAAAATGACTATCTACCTCAACCTTTGGTGTATGAATAATATCCTTATTATAATTATAAGGAACATCCAGATTCGAATCTCGTTCAAAATCAAGTATCGGAGCAATATTAAACTGCCCCAAACTATGCTTTACAGCCGAACGCAATAAGGCGTATAAAGTATGCTCGTCATCAAATTTAACTTCGGTCTTGGTAGGATGAATATTGATATCTATACTTTGCGGATCTACACTAAGGTATAAAAAATAACCGGCATGGGTTCCGGTTTTCAACAAGCCATCAAATGCCGAGCCTATGGCATGGTTTAAATAGGCACTCTTTATAAAGCGATTATTTACAAAAAAATACTGTTCACCTCTAGTTTTTTTAGCAAATTCAGGCTTTCCAACAAAGCCCGAAATTTTAAGAACTTCGGTATCCTCCTCAACAGGGACCAGTTTTTCATTGGTTTTATTTCCAAAAATATTAACGATCCGTTGGCGGTAATTACTAACAGGTAAATTAAATGATTCACTGCCGTTATTGTACATCGCCAAACTGATCTTCGGGTGTGCCAGTGCTACACGGTGAAATTCATCGATAATGTGACGCAACTCTACAGTATTAGATTTTAAGAAATTTCGTCTCGCCGGTATATTAAAAAAAAGGTTTTTTACAGCAATAGAGGTTCCTTTTGGTGTGACTACAACATCTTGAGATACCACCTTACTGCCTTCAATAATAATAGTATGCCCAACATCATCATGCTCTTGTTTTGTTTTTAACTCCACATGCGCGATAGCCGCAATACTAGCTAAGGCTTCACCCCGAAATCCTTTGGTATTCAATCGAAATAAATCATCTGCAGTCCTTATTTTTGAAGTTGCATGGCGCTCAAAACTCAAACGTGCATCGGTTACACTCATACCTTTACCATCATCAATAACCTGGATCAGTGTTTTTCCCGCATCTTTGATTATGAGCTTTATTGAAGAGGCTTCGGCATCAATGGCATTTTCAATTAATTCTTTGACCACTGAGGATGGTCGTTGTACAACTTCTCCAGCGGCTATTTGATTAGCTACATGGTCTGGTAATAGCTGTATAATATCTGCCATATATGATTAAGAAAAGAAAATAGATAAATCGAAATCGATTATAAAAAGGAAAATTAGAACAAAAAGTAAAACTAAAATTATTATTGTTTTATTAAGCCCTGAATTACCTCTGTTTCTACTATTTATTCTGCTTTCATACCAATGTCCTGAAAAGTCATTTTTATTATAGTTTTCAGCATAGGCATCAAACTTTGTTGCATATTTTAATTCATCCGTATCTTCTTTCCCATTGTAATATCGCGGCGTATAATTAAACCTTTTATTTCTTGGTAATCTCTTAATTAAAGTAAATTTTATAGGTCCCATAATCTTAAGTTTTTAATTAGTTGATTTTCGACTCCAACCAAACCATACAAATCAATAATAGTACCAAAACTAAAATTAACGTACGCATTGACATACCAAAACCTACTTTGCGTTTATTGTTGTCTTTATCTCTCCTCCATTTAGAAACAAAGTCTTTTTCTTTAGAATTTTCTTCACTACTAGAATCTTCTTTATTCTCTTGCGAAAATCTTAGTCGGGGATTAAAAGTTTTATTTCTGCGTTGATTAAACAAAATATTCTTATGCTTATCTTTCAAAAATACTTAAAAAAAGATAGAACTGGTGGATCGCATTCCTAAAAATTGTTAACAAAACAGGGCCTTACTTTTTTCTCGTTCTATTAATGTCTGGTTTATATTCTTTAGTTGAACTACTAATAAGTTTATTCAAATCGATAAATTCACTTTTTGTAAGTTCCCTATATTCTCCTAATGGCATATCTAACTTAATGTTCATTATTCGCACGCGTTTAAGCGTTTGAACCTCATAATTTAAATATTCACACATGCGACGAATTTGCCTGTTTAAACCCTGTGTTAGAATGATTTTAAATTGATAGGTGCTGAGTTTTTCCACTTTACATTTTTTAGTAACTCTATCTAATTCTGCAAGTGGAATACCGCCAGACATACGCTCAATAAACGTTTGAGAAATGGGCTTATCTACAGTTACTAAATATTCTTTTTCATGGTTGTTGCTCGCGCGAAGAATTTTGTTTACAATATCACCATCATCAGTTAAAAGAATAAGTCCTTCACTGGGTTTATCCAATCTTCCAATTGGAAAAATACGCTTTGGATAGTTGATAAAATCGATAATATTATCTTTTTCTACGCTAGTATCTGTCGTACAAACAATACCTACCGGCTTATTAAACGCCAAATAAACAAATTTCTGTTTTGTGTTTTTGATAATAGTTCCGTCAACACTGACCACATCGCTTTGAGAGATTTTCGTGCCCATTTCCGGTACCGTGCCATTTATAGTAACACGTCCCGCATCAATAAGTTTATCAGCCTCACGACGTGAACAATACCCAACCTCACTCAAAAATTTATTGATCCGTTTTAATTCTTCTGCCATGGTCCAAAAATACGATAAATCTATTCGTTTAAAAAGGCGACAATATAGTGATCCACTTTTTTAGATTTTAACCGGTGGCCAAAACCGGTCGTTGTTATGAGTTCTGAATTTTTATAATGTGCTTTAATCTCCAACGCATCATTATAAGGAATAATCTGATCGTCTTTATCGTGAATAATAAGTCCTTTTGCTTGAATATCTTTAAAAACATTAGCTGCTGAAAAGTATTCAGGTAAATGATTGTAGTGCTTCAAACAATACCGATTCATACCATTTACAACGCTCTCATTATAACCCATCATTAAAATATAGCGACCAAAAAGCCCAACAAAATTTGATGGAGACCCCAGAAGAACTAGTTTTCTAATTGAAGTTAATCTATATTTTTGCTGCCCTATTACCGCCGACATCCCCCCCATAGAATGGCCAATTACAACATGCGCTTCAAAATGCTTTGCCACAGTATGGATGCATTCAGAATATAAAAGTCCCGTAAATAATTTTCCTCCTGATTTACCATGAGCAGGAGCATCTAAAGCTATAACATCGTAATCCAAAGATTGCAAGGTTCTTATTAAACGTTTCCACCTGAATGCGTTACTCTCCCAGCCATGAACCAATAAAATGGTCTCTTTACTTCCAATCCAACGATAGGTCATTATGGAGATGTCTCCAAACCGAACAGCTTCCTGAGTTGCCGTATCTAAATATTTAGATTCATTTTCTTTTACACCTCCTTTTTTAGGCAATGAAAATACGGTTATCGCCAGTTTTCCGGCGTAAGACGAAGACAAAAAGCCTATTAAGTTTATAAGGAATCCTATAATTTTAGGAAGGTATGTATTCATTTTAGTGGTTTAAAGGCTTTCTTTTAATCATGCCTCCTTTAATATCTTTCACAACCCCCATAATCATAAATGCTTTCTTATCAATTTTATCAACTTCAGTTTTAAGTTTTGCTATTTCTAAACGTGTTACCACAATATAAATGATACTTTTATCGTAGCCATTTTTAGACTCGCCAAAACCCCCTTTGCCAACATAGATTGTACAAGCCCGTCGTAATTTTTCTGTGATCATAATTCTTAGTGCTTCATGCTCTTCGGAAATAATAGTAACACCAACATACTCTTCAACGCCATCAACAACAAAGTCGACTGTTTTTGCTGCCACCAAATAGGTTAGAATCGCATATAGTGCGGTTTCAACGGATAAAATATAAGCCCCAAAAGAAAAAATGATAATGTTAATAATAAGCAGTACATCCCCAATAGTTAAGGATAACTTTCTACTTAAAAAAATGGCCAGTACTTCTGTACCGTCTATAACACTTCCTCCTCGCATGGACATTCCAATTCCGAAACCTAAAAAGAATCCACCAAAAACGGCTATCAACAGTTTATCTTCGGTAATGATTGGGTAGTCTATAAAATGCACAACAATAGCCAAAAACCCAATAGCAACAATGCTCCGTATCGCAAATTTTAAATTTATCGTTTTAGACGCTAGTAGTATAAAAGGTAGATTAACAATTATTAATAACAAGCTTAATTTTAAAGTGGTTATATTCTCTAATAATAACGAAATACCGGTAGCGCCCCCATCAATAAAATGATTAGGCAATAAAAACCCTTTTAAACCGAATCCCGCTGAAAAAACACCAATGCTAATAAAAATATATTTTTTAATCGCGTGTGTTAGTTCAACCTGTAAATTTCTAACGACCGGAACAATTTCTTTTTTACTTATTGTTTTTCGCGCATTCCTATCTTCTAGCTTTTTGCGAGCAATATTTACTAATAGCCAAGATAACAATGGATTCATTTTTTTAGTTTCTAATTGGTGCTATACCAGTTAATGAAAAAGTATTTCGTTTTAGCTTGATCCGGAATATGTGTTGCTTCAAATTTTAAATCCATATCGAACCTCAAATTTGCAGGAAGCTCTTTTTTATCAATCGCAAAACTTGCATTTAATTCGTTAACTGTTATTAATACCGAGTTTATCAAATTATCTATTTTCGAAATTTTGTAATTGGTATTAATATCCTTAAACGTGCTTAGTGTCGAAATATTTTTATCCGTTTTGTATCGAGAATCAATAATACGAATACTCTCAATGACCGCCGTGGAATCTAAAGCTTGACTTGGTGTTAATATCATTAACTTCTTACCTCCCTTTTCAAAAATATCGATATTATTTCTACTTCCAATAAACTCATCTCCGCTTATAAACTTCACTATAGAATCGTTAGCAAAAATAGCTTCAAGATCCTTAACTTGCGTAGAATCTGTTAGCAAACCAACATGCCTTTTGCCAATTTGAAACGGGTCTTGTACTTTATTGCAACTAGCAAATAATACGCTAAATACAACAATACTAAATAGAATCTTGTTCATGATAATAATAATATTTTTGGGGTTACTAAAATGTCGAATATCGACTTACTTTTTTATGACTTTGTTTAAAATACCAAAGACACTTCTTATAAATGTTGCACTGGTAAGTACTTTTACAATGGGATTCATACGCGTACTTCGCCGTCTTGATGTCGAGACTTTACGCTTCGACTCCGCTTTTTTAAGGGCTTCCTTTTCTTGTCGTAATTTTTCTTTAGCCTCCTCAGCTTCAGCTTTCTCTATTTTCTCATTAAGCATTTCGTAGGCACTTTCCCTATCAATCGTCGTATTATATTTTTTAGCCAATTTTGATTTTGAAAGCAATGTACTCAACTCCAAGTCGGTTAAAACATCCATTCTACTCATGGGTGCTCGCATCATTGTTGCTGCCAATGGTGTTGGGCGACCTTTCTCATCTAAAGCAGACACTAAAGCTTCTCCAATACCTAATGACGTTAATACCTCGGTCGTATCATAATACTCCGAATCCGGGTAATTCTGTGCTGTTAATTTAATCGCTTTTCTATCTTTTGCAGTAAACGCTCTTAAGGCATGTTGTACCTTTAAACCCAGTTGCCCTAATACAGCTTCGGGTACATCTGTTGGGTTTTGGGTTACAAAATATAACCCGACGCCTTTACTTCTAATTAGCTTTACGATGCTTTCAATCTGATTTAATAAAGCTTTAGAAGCTTCATTAAAAATAAGGTGCGCTTCATCAATAAAGATGATCAATTCCGGTCGGTCGCTATCCCCTTGCTCCGGGAAAGTTGCATATATTTCGGCCAATAAACTGAGCATAAACGTCGAAAATAGCTTAGGTCTATCCTGAATATCCGTCAACCTCATAATATTGATATAGCCCCTACCTTCATCATTTACCCGTAACAGATCATCCACCTCAAAGGAGGTTTCTCCAAAAAACAAATCGGCGCCTTGTTGTTCCAATTCAACGATCTTTCTAAGGATCGCACCTGTGGATGCTGTTGAAATTCTACCATAAGCTTCAGTAAACTCCTCTTTACCTTCCTGCGTTGCATACTGAAGGATCTTTTTGAAATCTTTTAGATCTAGTACGGGCATTTTATTATCATCGCAATACTGAAAAATAACTGCAACCACGCCCGATTGGGTTTCTGATAAATCTAAAATTCTGGACAGTAACACAGGACCAAATTCACTAACCGTTGCTCTTAAACGAACCCCATCTTGTTCCGACAATGTTAATACCTCAACAGGAAAGCGTTTGGCTTCAAATGGCAAGCCTATTTTTTCATGACGTTCATCAATCTTTCTATGGCCGGGACTCGGTTCTGCTAAACCACTTAAATCCCCTTTAATATCCATGAGTAACACAGGAACCCCTTTATCACTTAAATTTTCGGCCAAGACCTGCAATGATTTTGTTTTCCCTGTTCCCGTAGCTCCGGCAATTAAACCATGTCTATTCATAGTTCGCAAAGGAATCTTCACATGAGCTCCGGTTATTGTTTCACCATCTAGCATGGCAGCTCCAACGGGAATATACTCCCCTTTTGTGGTGTTACCCTCTGTGATATGTTTAAAAAAAGCGTCCTTATTACTCATATGCTGAAATTTTGCATAAAAATACAGGAAAAATGAAGAAGAAAAAAATAGCGTCGAAGGCTAAAAAAACATATTATTTTATTTTTTCAATATATATGTTTGAGGTTCCCGCACTTCTAAAATTTGCAGGAGCAGAATTACCTCCTCTTATAGTCTGAACACTAATGGTTTGGCCTGCTGTAACATTGAAAATTTCAGTAATATGAAGAGAAGCTTCTACGTGACCACTTGTATGTCTTACGTACCCCGTAGTACTTATTGTTCCCGTTGGTGTTCCATCAATAGCCAATTGAGCTTCTACAGATACACGCTGATCTGAACTTCCCCCAACAGTTGGAACTATATAAGAAATATTCGCAACAATTCGATATCTACCTGCGGTGTTTATGGTGATCGTATTTCCAGATTGATTGTACAGTGATGTATCATCATTCCAATCTAAAGAACCAAAAATTGGAATATTGGTATAAGCCGATGTATTAATATTAGTACTGGTATTGGTATTACTATACTTAACAGAAATATTATGGGAAATCTTGGTCCATTCTGGAGTCCCCGGAGTTCCACAATTAAATTGATATTCATTCAAATCTGTATTATATACTAAAAGACCAGTTGCAGGGTTCGTAATAGCGCTAATTTGCACCGTTGTTAAACGTGGCGCCAGAATACCTTTATCGGTAGATTCAATATGTAAAATTGAAGAAGGATCGGGAGACGTTGTGCCTATGCCAACCTGGGCATAACTTGAATAATGGCTACAACATAGCAGTATTACAAAACATGTAAACTTTTTCATTTGAGAGAGAGACAATAAATTAATTAATCCAAAGCGAAAGTAGGAAAAATCTATTAGACTACAAAATGATAAAAAGAATAAAGGAATATGTATCTTTGCATGCGCTATGAAAAAGGATATACAAGTATTGGTTAATAAGGGTGAAATGCTTCCGTTGATGGAAGAATTCTATACGATACAGGGAGAAGGGTATCATAAAGGAACAGCCGCATATTTTATCCGTATTGGCGGTTGCGATGTGGGCTGCCACTGGTGTGATGTTAAAGAAAGTTGGAATGCCGATTTACACCCTCCCACCCAAACCAGTACCATTGTTGAAAACGCAAAAAAGTACAGCGATACCATCGTGGTTACCGGTGGAGAACCCTTAACCTGGGATATGACACCTCTAACATCACAATTGAAAGCTGAAGGTTTACAAGTACATATTGAAACCTCAGGTGCTTATAAACTAACAGGGCATTGGGATTGGATTTGCCTATCTCCAAAAAAAATAAAAATACCAACACCGGAAGTTTACGAAAAAGCCGACGAATTAAAAGTGATCGTGTATAACAAGGATGACTTTCGTTTTGCTGAAGAACAGGCCGCTAAAGTTTCTAAGGATTGTATTTTATACTTACAGCCGGAATGGAGCAAACGTGATAAAGTCGTACCGGAAATTGTGGATTACGTTATGGCAAATCCCAAATGGAAAATATCCTTACAAACACATAAGTATTTAAATATCCCGTAAATAATAGCACTTCAACGAATTGAAGATGCCTGCTAAATATAATTTTGTTAAAAAAAGTTATATTTACATGCATGATCAAAAAAGCTTTTCTAAGTATTCTTTTATGTTCTCTGACGCTTTACACTTCAGCGCAAGATCACACCTTTAAGCACTATACTACAAAGCAAGGGCTTTTAAGTAATGCGTCTCAAAGTATATTGACCGACAGTAACGGATACCTATGGATTACAACCTCTGAAGGAGTCCAGAAATTTAACGGCTCAACATTTAAAAACTTCACCATTAAAGAAGGGCTCTCTTCCAATTTTGCTTCCAATTTATTTGAAGATTCCAGAGGGAGGATTTGGGTGGCAACAGTTTCAGGTGGCGCCAATTATATTGAAAATGATAGTGTCGTAAGTCTTAAGGATAAGCTCCCTCAAAAATTTGCACATATTAAGTCGTTTCTGGAAATGAAAAATGGAAACATCATCTATTTCACAACTAAAGGTATTATTGAATATGACGATGTTCAAGCCAAAGTACGTGTAGATGATAGCGTTTTTAAACTTCTTGTTGACGATGGTCCTATATGTCTTTTTAGGATGTTCAAAGGGCGACGACAGTCCACCACCACCACCGGTTACTGTTGAAAGTTTTGATCCCGTATCTATTGAATTTGTGCATGAAGACGGTACAAGTATTTCATCTACCGATTGTATTACACCGGATGAAGCATACGCCATTCAAATAACGACTACTAAGAATAGTAATGGAACAACAACCGTATCCAAAATAGAATACACTATTAATGGGGCACTTCATAGTATGTCATTTTCTCAAGCCGGAACAAAAAAGAATCCGATAACCTTAGTTGATGGTCGAAATGTTGCAGAACTAGCCACAACGGCCACCTCTGATGAAATCTACTATACATCACAGGACGACTTTGAATTGGTAGAATGATTAACTTCAATACTTCGAATAAAAAAAGCCTTGAAAAATCAAGGCTTTTTTTTATAAAATTTGATTCTATTTTATTTCGTAAAAGGAACTATTAACCTTGCTGTCCCCCATCCCAGATGCATGTTTACGGCATCGTTACCTTTATCAAAGGCAATCGAGAATGCTTCCAAAGATTTATCGGATGAACCTAAAGGCACAGCCAAACGTGCCACATCATTAGCTTCATTATAGAAATAAGATCCCCAAACATTTAAGTCTTTACTAATGATAGCTGTGCACTCTTCTTCTCCGGGAATAATATAGAATGTATAGGTTCCTGCTTTTACAGGTGTGCTCCCCAGTTTCATATCCTTATAAAGCGTCAATTCAGCAGCTTCATTTGCTCCGGTTCTCCAAACTTTACCATTTGGTGCCAAGGTTTCCAAATCTCTCCCTTTAAGTTGCGGTCTGCTATAGACGATTTTAATTAACTTATTGGACTCTTTATAGCTTACCGGATAAGCCGCTGCATCCATTGGACTTTTATCCAAGCCTTTAAAGTCCTGAGCATTTAAGTTAATGGATAATAGCATAACTAATCCAAAGGCGATAGTCGTAATACATGTTGATTTTTTCATAATTAAGGTTTTTTTGAAGTTTTACCAATTGAAAACTAAAAGTCGAGATTAAATTTTGCTAATTACAATAATTAACTAAAGCTTAACAATTTTTTTAGACGTTCTTCCCGAATTATTATGAAAATCCAGAATGTAAGTTCCAGCAGCCAATTCCTCGATGTTGAACGTATAGCTTTTCGATTTCCTATCTCTAATAATATCTCTTGTTAAATGCTTAATGAACTTGCCACTAATGTCATATAATTCAATAAGAATATTATCATCTCCTATATAGTTAATTGTAAACTCTAACTTTTTTCTAACAGGATTTAGAGGAATGATGATGTCCAGATCTTTCTTATATATTCTGGACGTATTTGTATTTAAAGCCTCGCTGGTATACTTATAAACTGTAGCTCCTGCGGCATAAGCGAGCGTGCTGTTAATAATAAATATTCGGTTTAAATTACCGCCAATACCTAAATCGTTCCAAGTGGCACCACCATCTGTTGTTTCAAAAAAACCTGTGGTATGCCCTCCCATCCAACCTTTAGTTTCAGAAATAAATCCTACGGCTTCAATGCCTGTTTCCGGTGCATCATAAACAGACCAGGTAGCACCGCCGTCTAAAGATTTTATTAATTTACCGGGATTAGGGCTAGAGGCGAATAAAGCGCCGAACATAACATCCGTATTTGTACTAAGGATTTGAAGCTTCCATATATATTCACCTGCAATACTGGCGTTGTAAATGGTTGTCCATGTTACACCCCCATCAGTTGTTTTTAATACTACTGCGCCCGTATTATTCCTACCGGCAGCAAATCCATTTAACTCATCTAAAAAACGGACTTCCACCAAAGCATTAGCATAGGCAGACATATCCATATAACTCCAAGTCTCTCCACTATCTGTAGACTTAATAATATGAGCGGGCTCAAAATAAGCCCCACACCCATAAACCGTAGATGTACCTACCGCATCAATACCACATATGGCAGGTGGATTTGGCGTGATACTCACCTCCGACCAGTTATCTCCCCCATCTATAGTCTTATAAAACTTACCATTTAAAGTTCCTAAAAACCCGATGTTTTCATTTAAAAATTCGACATTTCTAAAATAGTAGTTCCCCGGAAGTTCGCTATTACTTAGCTGCTCCACCCAGGTTAAACCCCCATCAAGAGTTTTATATATAGCCCCATGAGTGCCGTTTGCCGCCCACCCGAGATCATCATTTAAAAAAAAGACATCGTCAAAACGTGAACCATCCGTATTAGCAACAATATTAGGAGCATTCTGCCAGGTTTGGGCAAAACTAGTTGCACTAAGTAATATTAGCAATATGTGAATAAACTTCATGGGAAACACGTTGTAGATTTAATCCTTCAAAAGTAACAATTTATTTCCTCATTACTCTAACATTCATCTCTTCAACTTTTTTATCAGATAAAGGTGATGGTGAACCAAATAATAAGTCCTCACTGGATCCCGTTTTTGGAAAGGCCATAACTTCTCTAATGGACACTTTCTTTTCCAAAATCATCATCAGACGATCAACACCCCAGGCAATGCCACCATGCGGCGGAGCACCATAATGAAACGCTTCGTACATCGTCCCCACACTCTTTAGCATCTCTTCCTTGTTGTAGCCCATGTTTTTATATGTGGCTTCCAAAATTTCAGGTTTATGAGCACGAACCGAGCCCCCTCCAATTTCATAACCATTTAAAATAAGATCATACTGTTGCGCAATAATGGCACCTATGTCGTTATCATTCCCATTCATATGCTTATCCAAATCTTTAATGGCCGGCATGGAGAAAGGATTATGGGTAAAGGTCCAACGGCCTTCCTCTGTTTTTTCAAACATGGGGAAATCTACAACCCAGGCAGGTCGCAATTCTTTTGGATTAATTAAACGCAATAATCTACCCAATTCTTGTCTAACAGCATCCAAAGCCTTATTAGCAGTATCGTAATCCGCAGCCGAGAAAAACACAATATCGCCAACCTCAGCTTCGCTAGCTTCTATGATTCTGGCCGCTATATCCTCTCCCAAAAATTTAATTATAGGGGATTGTAAATCATTTTCATTAACAATAATATAAGCCAATCCACCAAGGCCGTGTTCCTGAGCTATGGCGGTCAGGTTTTCAATTTGCCCTTTCGACATCCGTTTGTTCCCCTGTTCTTGCGCTGATACTTTTATGCATTTTACAATACCTCCCGCCTCAATAGGTTTGCTAAATACCTGAAAGGTCGTATCTTTTACAATCTCTGTAATATCCTGCATTTGGAGGCCAAAACGTAAATCCGGACGATCACAACCATATTTGTCCATGGCATCTTTATAGCTAATAACTTCAAACGGGTGTAATATCCATTTTTTACCGTAGATTTTGGTAACAATGTCGTTGAACATATTAGTGTTCAAATCTATGATTTGTTGCATACTGGCATATGCCATCTCAATATCTAACTGGGTAAATTCCGGCTGGCGATCACCACGAGAATCTTCATCCCTAAAACAACGCGCAATTTGAAAATACTTTTCATAACCACTTACCATCAATATTTGCTTAAACTGCTGTGGAGCTTGTGGCAGGGTATAAAAAGAGCCGGCCTGTTTTCTTGTAGGCACGATAAACTCTCGCGCTCCTTCATCGGTACCCGCGGTTAAAATGGGAGTCTCTATTTCCAGAAATTCTTGCTCATCTAAAATATCGCGCATTAATTTTATAACCCGGTGTCGGTTCACGATCGCCTTTCTAACAGCATCGTTTCTATGATCCAGATATTTATACTGAAAACGAACCGTTTCATTAGATTTTGTTGCCCTTTTAATTTCAAAAGGTAAAGTCTTCGAAAGGTTTAAAATCTCTAAGGATGATGTTTCCAATTCTATTTTTCCGGTACGTAAGCTCGGATTATAATCGTCCTCTTTTCGCTGAACAATAACACCGGTAACTGTTATTACAGACTCTGGTTTCAGTTTTACCAGGTCGTCCAAATTAGGGAAGGACTCTCTACTTAAACGCACCTGGAATATTTCATTACTGGAATCACGCAAATCAATAAATATCAGCTCACCATGATCCCGAACACTAGAGACCCATCCTGCCAGGGTTACTTCTTTTGAAATGGAAACTTCAGACAGTTCAGAAGCCATGTGAGTTCGATATGTGTCTTTAATAATTAATGGAATCTCCGCAAGTATCTCTTCTTCCTTAGCTACAGGCTGCTGGCTATTGATCATTCGATGCTCACCAGGTTTAGATTTTGTGTTAATTCCTCCCGATTCTCCATTGGAAAGCGCATCAAGAATACCTTGACGAATTATTTTTCCGGAGGCACCTTTTCCTATTACAGCAATGACCTTACCTACAAGGATTCCGGCTTTACCTTGGTTTCCGGCTTTAATATCATTCGCAATGCCTTCATTTTCAGAAATTACTTTACCAATGACATCTTTGATTTTTTCTTCTGAGATCGAATTATCTTCGAAATACTTATTGTAATCAAATGTTCTGTCCTTTAAATAAGAGGTGATTCCATTTTGAACTAAAACAGCTGTTATCTTTTCTTCTTTAAACAGCTTAAAAATCTCAATAAGGTGGTCAATGCTATGTATATCACCATAGTCATCGGCTCCAATATTGTTCACCAGGGTTTTAGCAACAAAAGAAGGATCTTTCAATTCGTTATTTATGGCTACAAAAGCCTTGGAACGTAATGAGTCTGCCGTAAAAAATTTAGCGTCTTGAGGTAAAACCCCTCCTTTTATCAAAATGGATTCTACGGCAAATGGTAATGAACTAATATCAACATCAATAGATTCCACCACGTCTTTTATCCCTACAAACGGTAAATCCGGTTCGGAAATAAAACGATAATCGGCTTCGAACTCCTTTTTTCGCATGGTTTTGGTTTGCTTCAAATCGGCATCCCATAAAACAGTGGTTTGCTCTGGTCTGAATTCTTTATGCTCTAAATAGTAATTGAGTTGTTTTTCAACTTCTTCTTTAAGAGCCTCCACCATAAACTTGAACGAATTCAGGTTTTTAATTTCCGTACGTGGATTTAAGTTATAGGTATGCTTTTTTCGAAGAGAAACAGAAACATCCGATTTAAACTCACCTTTCTCAAGATTGGCTTCAGAAATTTTTAAATTTTGAACAATGCGTTGAATATACTGTGCATATGTTGAAGCATCTTCTATATGACGAATACAAGGTTCTGTAACAATTTCGATAAGAGGTACCCCTGCTTTATTAAAATCTACCAATGAGACCTTCTTTTCATGCATCAGTTTAGCGGCGTCCTCTTCAATATGAACCTGCGTTAGATTCACAGTAAACTGAGATCCGTCGTTTCTAAAGCAAGACACTTGTCCATCCGGAATTACAGGATTATGAAACTGTGTAATCTGAATGTTCTTTGGATTATCCGGATATTCGTAATGCTTACGGTCCCAAGATATCACTTCATTCTCAAAAGTAGATTTTACAGCTTTTCCAAAATAAATAGCTTTTGTAATAGCGTCCTTGTTTATCGCGGGTAACACTCCCATCTGCCCGGTGCAAACCGAACAAATGTTTTGGTTTGGCGTTTCGATCTCCTGATTAGCACAAGAACAAAATAATTTTGTTTTGGTATTTAACCGAACATGGGTTTCCAATCCGATGACCAATTCCAGTTCGTGGGCTTTTAAAGCCTCATTTAATTGCTCCAGGTCCATTATAGCGTATCTTTTAAGAAGTTAGCAAACTTCAACACGAGTTCGTCATTATTTTTAGCAGCACTAATTTGCAAACCGGTTGCTGTACCTTGTGGTATCGTTAAGGTTGGCAGTTGTCCCAAACTAAACCCTACGGTGTAAGCATCAGACAGGTACATGGCCAATGGGTCTTTTAAACTATCTCCAATTTTAGGCGGTGTATCCGGTGTTACCGGAGATAGGATAACATCGACCACTGCAAAATCATTTTCAAAATTTTCTGAGATTTGATCTCTTAAAGCCAATCCTTTTAAATAAATTTCATCAGAAAACCCTTGAGACAACACCTGATTACCACCTACAATTCTGCGCTTGGTCTCTTCAGAAAAATTCTCTGAACGGGTCACGGCGTAAGTTTCCTTTAAATTTTCAGCTTCAATACGCTGGCCGTAATTAGTACCATCCAAACGTGATAGATTTGATGCAGTTTCAGCCATCGCCAAAGTATAATAGGTTGACACTAAGGTTTCAGACTCAAAGAAATCTAAGGCTTTAACTTCAACCCCTTTTGCCTTTATTTTTTCAATGGATGCTAAAAAATCAGATTTTATCTGAGCATCGATAGCATCATTTTCTACAAAATTTTTAAAATATCCAACGGTTTTTATGTCTTTAGAACTCAAAATAGAATCCTTATCAATTTCGTTGGAAGCATATGTGGTTTGGTCCTTAATATCCTGACCACTCATAACATTCAAAACGATACGAATATCTTCAATAGATTTTGCTAATGGTCCAACACAATCTGTAGAGGATGCATAGGCCATTAAACCATATCTGGAAATCCGCCCATAGGTTGGTTTTAAACCATAAATATTATTATATCCGGCGGGCTGGCGCACAGATCCACCGGTATCTCCTCCAATAGAAAAGACCGTATAATCTTTTGCCACATTTACAGCCGAACCACCACTTGAACCACCTCCAACCAATTCCGGATTAAGTGCATTCTTAACAGCTCCAAAGATGGTATTTTCACTTGAAGACCCATGCCCGAAACTATCGCAATTTTCTTTTACAATAGGAATAGCTCCGGCATCCATTAGTTTTTGAATCGCTGTTGCTGTATACGCCGATTTATAATTTTTCAAAAGCTCAGAGCTCGCTGTTGCATACGTTCCTTGAAGCATGTATACGTCCTTTATACCAAAAGGAATCCCTTCCAATAAACCAATGGTTTCACCGCTTGCAATTTTTGAATCTACTTTTGAAGCCAAATCTATTGCCAAAGTATGCAGCAACGAATTAACGGTTTGGTGTGTATTCTGCTTTAATAAGGTTAACTTTTCCTGTACCAAATCAGTACATGTTATTTCCTTATTCATCAATTGTTGATGAATTTTATGTATTTGAGAATCCATAACTACTCTTCTATCACTTTAGAGACTACCAAATAGCCATTCTTCTCTTTAGGAAAGTTTTCAATGATAATTTGCTTTTCCAAGGCAGAACTTTCAACCACTACATCTGCTCTTAGATTATCTAAAGACACACAATTATTATGATTATTATTAAAAGAATTATTATTTGCAGGATGTGCATTTTTAATGACATCAAATAATTTATTTACAGCCTCAGATGGCTGTGCTCCTTTAATACTCGACAAAATGTCGACGGTCATAATCTTACTCATGTTTTTTTAATTTGTTGATAAATCTACAAGCGGATAAAATTACAAAAGTTTTCACGTAGTTAAAACTTAAGTATGCCGAAAGTTGAAGTACTTTTTTTCTTTTACACATTCTCAAATTAAACTCTATTTTTATACGAGTTTATCAACTTTTCAACCTTAAACTACAATATACATAACAAACCGTAAGCAAATAAAAACTTGGACCTATAAAAAAACTTTAATTTTTCATGTTTTATTTGAAAATAATAATCAAAACAGCATCAATTTCCTGTTATTCACATCAGAAAAATGAGATCCTGAAGCTCGTATCAATATAGCCATGGTAACCACTATTTATTTTAAAAAGTTTTTTTAATTTTTAAATTATAGAAAACCCTAAAGTGTTATATTTAAAATATGAAAGTCACATTTAAGGTTTATCATTTACCGCTAAAACATCCGTTTACAATTTCACGGTATACAGTAAAAACCCAAAGCACCTTAATTGTGAGTATTTCTGACGGGAAGTATACCGGATATGGAGAAGCTACTATCAACCCCTATTATGACAGCACTATTGAAAAACTACAAAATTCAATTTTAGGTTCAAGACAAATCGTTGAAAAATCTGAGAATCTAAGTCCAACAGAATTATGGGATAAACTGGAACCCTCGTTAAGAGAAGATTATTTTGCACTATGCGCCATCGATTGTGCTTTTTGGGATTTATACGCAAAGCGAAATAATAGAACACTTCGAAGTTTTTGGGATAAAGGTTTTTCTGAATCACCTTTAACAAATTATACCATTGGCATAGACACTATTGAAAATATGTCAAAAAAAATAATAGAGCAGCCGTGGCCTGTTTATAAGATAAAATTAGGCACTGCAGAGGATGTTGCCATTGTAAAAGCCCTGCGAGAAGTTACCGAATCTGTTTTTAGAATTGACGCCAATTGTGCCTGGTCCGTCGCCGAAACACTTCAAAAATCACTACAACTTAAGCCGTTAGGCGTAGAGTTTATCGAACAACCTCTTAAAAGAGACGATTGGGATGGCATGAAAACACTAAAAGCGCAATGTAACCTACCCATAATTGCTGATGAGAGTTGCCAGCGTTTAAGCGATGTAGCCCGCTGTGCAGAACATTTTCATGGTATCAATATCAAACTCATGAAATGTGGTGGTCTAACACCGGCACTTAGCATGATACGTAGCGCCAGGTCAAAAAACCTACTTGTTATGGCCGGATGTATGACGGAATCTACAATAGGCATATCCAATCTAGCTCAAATCGCTCCGCTTTTAGACTTCATTGATGCCGATGGTTCCATGTTATTAGAAAGAGATATTGCTCAAGGAGTACACTTTGAAAATGGAAAAATCGTCTTTTCAAATGCCTCCGGTTCCGGTGTGAAATTACTAGAATCTGAACATAATTGACAGGTCAAACCTTCATTTAAAAAATCAAAATTTCAACGCTAAGCCATTTTAGCTAAAACTCATTTCAACTAAAGATCAAAAAAGCAATAAAATCTAATTTAAGACGCTTTTTAGACGTTTTAAGAGACTTTCGAGTAATTAACAAATGTTGATAATTTTATTACTAAGTCGATGAAAAGCTTTTTAAAGGGGCGGATATTTCGTATATTTGTTAGTGTTGAAAATGATGCATGTGCGTCATTTTTTTTGATATAAAATGAAACTTTAAATTTTTAGATTAAACATAATATGAGTCAGGAAAAAGAAGAATTTAATAAGCATAATTATTCTGCAGATAGTATTCAGGCATTAGAAGGTATGGAACATGTACGTATGCGTCCGTCGATGTATATCGGTGATGTTGGTACCAGAGGTTTACACCATTTAGTTTACGAGGTTGTAGACAACTCCATTGACGAAGCTCTTGCCGGTCATTGTAATAATATTACTGTTAGTATTAATGAAGACAATTCTATTACCACCGAAGATGACGGTCGTGGGATCCCTGTTGATCTGCATAAGAAAGAAGGCGTTTCTGCTCTGGAAGTGGTTATGACCAAAATCGGGGCCGGTGGTAAGTTTGACAAAGATTCCTATAAGGTTTCAGGAGGACTTCACGGCGTTGGTGTCTCTTGTGTTAATGCATTATCCGAGCATTTAAAAGCAACCGTTTATAGAGATGGGAAAATTTACGAGCAGGAATATGAACGCGGGAAAACCTTGTACCCTGTAAAATCTATCGGAGATACAGACAAAAGAGGAACGACGGTCACATTTAAACCGGACTCAACAATTTTTACCCAAACGCTTGAATACAATTATGACACTCTTGCAAGTCGTTTGCGTGAATTAGCCTATTTAAATAAAGGAATCACGGTTCACCTAGTTGATAAAAGAAATAAAAAAGAAGATGGCACTTTTGAAGGTGAAACATTTCATTCTGAAGAAGGGTTAAAAGAATTTATTACGTATTTAGATGCCACCAGAGAGCCTTTAATGAAAGATGTTATAGCTTTTGAAGGTGAAAAAAATGGTATTCCTGTTGAAGTAGCCATGATATATAACACCTCATATGCTGAGAATTTACATTCTTATGTAAACAACATTAACACCCATGAAGGAGGAACACATTTATCCGGTTTCCGTCGAGGATTAACACACACCCTTAAAAAATTTGCTGATGGCTCGGGTATGTTAGACAAATTGAAGTTTGATATTGCCGGTGATGATTTCCGTGAAGGCTTAACCGCTATTATTTCAGTAAAAGTGCAAGAACCTCAATTTGAAGGTCAAACTAAAACCAAGTTAGGTAACAGAGAAGTTTCGGCGTCGGTAAGTCAAGCCGTATCGGAGATGCTCACCGATTATTTGGAAGAACATCCGGACGATGCTAAAATCATTGTTCAAAAGGTAATATTAGCAGCGCAAGCAAGACATGCCGCTCAAAAAGCACGTGAGATGGTTCAGCGTAAAACCGTAATGAGTATTGGCGGTTTACCTGGAAAATTATCAGATTGTTCCGAACAGGATCCTGCAAAATGTGAAGTCTTCCTTGTTGAGGGAGATTCGGCGGGAGGAACTGCAAAACAAGGTCGTGACAGAGCTTTTCAAGCGATTCTTCCTTTACGTGGAAAAATCCTGAATGTTGAAAAAGCCATGCAGCATAAAGTGTTCGAAAATGAAGAGATCAAGAACATATTTACAGCCCTTGGTGTTACCATTGGAACCGAAGAAGACAGTAAAGCTTTAAACCTTTCTAAATTACGCTACCATAAAGTGGTTATTATGTGTGATGCCGATATTGACGGTAGCCACATTGCCACTTTAATTTTAACGTTTTTCTTCAGATATATGAAAGAACTTATCGAGAACAGCCATATTTATATAGCAACACCTCCATTATATTTGGTAAAAAGAGGTGCAAAAAAGCAATACGCCTGGAGTGATCAGGAACGTGATGATATTGTTTCTGAATTTGGGGACGGTTCCAAAATACAACGCTATAAAGGTTTAGGAGAAATGAATGCCGAACAACTTTGGGATACTACTATGAATCCTGAATATAGAACCATGCGCTTAGTACAGATCGATAATGGCACCGAAGCCGATCGTATTTTCTCTATGCTCATGGGAGACGAAGTACCTCCACGTAGAGAATTTATTGAAAAGAATGCCGTTTATGCCAATATTGACGCGTAAACAATAATCTAAGAAGCTCATATTTAAAGCATCAAGTTGATTTAAACTTGATGCTTTTTTTATTATATAAAAACCGATTAAGTGTAATATTTTAACGATTAAATGATGTTTTGTGTGTTTTTTTTTATATTTGTACTAACCAAATTAAAAAACGATGAAAAAGTTAACATTATTTATGTTGTTATGTTTAGCAACTCAAATATCAAAATCACAAGAATTAGAAAACATTTTGCTTGCGGCCACGGCTGATGCAAATAAACTTACCGAAGCCTACATGAAACCTGCCATGAGCGGATTGATTTACGGTATGAATAGTGGTTGGTACCACACCGCAAAGGTTCATAAAAAATTAGGGTTCGATATTAGTATTGGTCTCAACGCTTCAACCGTTCCAAATGAAGACGAACTTATAACTTTCGCCAACCTGGGCTTAACAAATATTGTCTCGACATCCACAACAAGTCCAACCGTAGCAGGTTCGGGAGATGGTGCGATTATGAATGTTGGCACCACCGTAAATGGTCAACCCGTAACAACTTCCTTTGAAATGCCTTCCGGTATTAAAGATGATTTACCTTTAAATGCCGTTCCGACACCGGCAATTCAACTAAGCGTTGGATTACCATTTAAATTTGACGCCATGCTAAGAGTAGTACCCGAGGTTGGAGACGACGATGTTAAAGGAAAATTATTAGGGCTCGGACTAAAGAAGGAAATTACAAGTATCTTTGGCCCGTTAGATAAACTTCCATTACACGTTTCCTTACTAGCTGCTTATACTAAAATGGATGTGAATTATAATATGGACGGGACGCTTCCAGGTCAAAATCAAGTTGCAGAATTCGACCTTAGCTCTTTTACAGCTCAGGCCATTGCTTCTCTTAATTTTCCAATCATCAATGTTTATGGAGGTTTAGGTTATAGCGGTGGTAATTCGACTTTAAAAATGTTGGGGTCTTATGATTTGGAGTACGATACCGGTTTACCTGCTCCAAATGATACCATTACCACAACCATAACAGACCCCATAAATTTAGACTTCGATGCAAGCGGCTTCAGAGCGACCATAGGGGCTAGATTGAGTCTAGGTTTCTTCAAAATTTTTGGAGATTATACACTACAGGAGTATAATACTATTTCTGCAGGAATAGCATTTAGTTTCAGGTAAAAACCATCACAAAATATTAATAAAAAAAGTGCAGGATTTAGTCCTGCACTTTTTTTATTAACAGCATTTTAATTCATACTTTTGTGATTCGAAATTCGTAAATTTTATAAGCAAACAAAAATCATGTTTTAAGTCCTATAAAATGACCAATTTTGACTAAAATTTAAACTCATCACAAACCTTTTAAAAATACACTTATGAAAGTTACAGTTGTTGGAGCAGGTGCAGTAGGCGCAAGTTGTGCAGAATATATTGCCATTAAAAATTTCGCTTCAGAGGTCGTTTTATTAGATATTAAAGAAGGCTATGCCGAAGGTAAAGCTATGGATTTGATGCAATGTGCATCCTTAAACGGATTCGACACTAAAATCACCGGAGTCACAAACGATTACAGCAAAACTGCTGGTAGTGACATTTGTGTTATCACTTCGGGAATCCCCCGTAAACCCGGAATGACTCGCGAAGAATTGATCGGTATTAATGCCGGTATTGTAAAGTCGGTATCTTCAAGTTTAATTGAGCATTCTCCGGATACTATAATGATTGTGGTAAGTAACCCTATGGATACCATGACCTATTTAGTGCATAAATCAACCAGCTTACCAAAAAACAGAATTATTGGTATGGGTGGAGCTCTGGACTCTGCACGTTTTAAGTACCGTTTGGCTGAAGCCCTAGAAGCTCCTATTAGTGACGTTGATGGTATGGTTATAGGAGGACATAGCGATGTTGGTATGGTTCCTTTAACCTCTCATGCTACAAGAAATAGTGTGAAAGTCTCTGAGTTTTTAAGTGAAGACCGATTAAATCAAGTTAAAGAAGATACTAAAGTTGGTGGTGCCACCCTAACTAAATTATTAGGCACTTCTGCCTGGTACGCTCCGGGTGCCGCGGTAAGCGGATTAGTTCAGGCGATTGCCTGCGATCAAAAGAAGATGTATCCATGTTCCACCTTATTGGAAGGCGAATACGGCCTAAATGATCTGTGCATTGGTGTCCCCGTTATTTTAGGAAGAAACGGTATCGAAAGTATCGTAAATATTGAATTAAGTGATGCTGAAAAAGCACATATGCAAACCAGTGCTGAAGGGGTTAAAAAGACTAACGGATTGTTAGATTTTTAGAACTCAAAGCATTAAAAATAATATTTATGTAAAGACTGTAGAAATACAGTCTTTATTTTTTATATTTGGCGCATGAACTTTAGATGGTACATTAGTACTTTAATTATTATCCTTACACTTTTAGGTGTTGTAGATCAGCAGCAAATTTCTGTACCTAATCAGGAAATTGTTTTAGAATTTACAGATACCGAAGTATCATCAAACCATGCCCAAAACACCATTGCGAATATCAAAGTGCAACTGGAAGGTTTAGGTGCTGCCAATATTCAAGTTACCAAAGAGGAATGCGGAAAATTAATCATCTCATACTATAGTGATGTCGACATCGCTCGTATTAAAGAATCCCTTTCTGAAGACGAAAACTTAGTTCTTAATGATGCTAATCCAAATGAAGAACGTTCGAATTTTCCTAAAGATAAAAACTCCGGCAGCTATAATTTTAATGTCTATGAAATTCAGAAAGATTCGGGTTCAGATTGGGACTTAAATGGTACTTTCGTCGTCGAGTTAAAATCTGAAGGAAACAGATTTTCCAATCCAAACGTTTATGCCTTTGTTGATAACACTGAAATTCGTGGAATTACTGAAAAAGTAGCATCCACAGCACATTACAACATTGTACTTGGCATAGACAATACCTCTTATAAAATACCTGAAGTTCGGGCAGGTCCTTTAACATAGATCACTTCTCAAAACTAGCTTTTATCTTTAATCGAAAAGCTTAAAAAATTAATTAAACATAAAAAATGTCAATTCCTACGAGAAAATTCTATATTTGCTCGTTTTAAATTGAGATCAAGTTTAAAGCAGTGTAAGACATTGTGAATCAGAAACTTGTCATTCCGATAAAAGTCGGAATCTAAAACACAAAAAATAAATAAAATGCAAAATAAAGGACTAGTAAAATTATTTGCGGTTTTGTTCGGATTGGTAAGTATCTACCAATTGTCATTTACCATTAAAGCAAATCAAATTGAACGTAACGCGGAAGAGCTTGCCATTAGTAAAATACCAGACAGCGAAGAAGGTTACAGGGCGTTAAGAAGTGCTGAAGAAGCCAGCCATTTGGAGGATATTGCGACTGATACTGTTTTTAACATCGGGATCGCAAAATTCACTTATAATGATGTAAAACAAAAAGCCATGCCATTAGGTTTAGACCTGAAAGGTGGGGTGAGCGTAACTTTACAAATCTCTGTAAAGGATATATTAAAGGGTTTAGCCAATCATACTAATGAACCCGTATTCAACAAAGCCTTAGAAGATGCAACAGAGCTTCAAAAAGATGCTCAGGAATCCTATTTGGAATCTTTTTACAGAGCTTTTGATGCTATAAAGGGAGATACCAAACTGGCTTCTCCTGATATATTTTACACCAAAGCTTTAGACGGTGAAATAGATGGCAGTATGACCGATGATGACGTTAAAGACATCATCAGAACTAAGGTTGATGAATCCATTGTTTCGGCTTTTGAAGTATTACGTAAACGTATTGATGAATTTGGAGTTACGCAACCAACCATTCAACGTCTTGGGAATTCTGGTCGTATTTTAGTTGAGCTTCCAGGTGTAAAAGACAAAGAACGTGCTATTAAATTATTACAAAGTACAGCACAGCTAGAATTTTGGGATGCTTATAAAGGCGAGCAATTCTTCCCATTCTTAGCACAGGCCAATGAAACATTAAAAGATCTTGTTGAAGTTGAGGAAGTTGTTGCTGAAGTAGAACCACAGGATGGAGAGTCGACAGACGAAGATTCTCAAATTGATGCCCTTTTAGGTGAAGCTGAAACAGATTCTACAGCGGTCGCTAATGTGAATCCTTTATTCGATTTAATTAGAGGTCAAGGCTATCAAGGCGGACCTGTAATTGCACAGTTCGAATTAAAAGATAAAGAAACCATTCTTGAATACTTGAACAAACCTGAAGTTAGAGCCTTACTTTCTGCCGAGCAACGTTATGTGAAATTTGCTTTTGGGAAACCTAAAAAAGGAAGTGAGATCGTTGAATTATATGCGTTAAAAGGTAATCGCGATAACATCCCGCAATTAAGTGGAGCCGTTGTAACCGATGCCCGTAATCAGTTTGGTCCTACAGGAAAGTCTGAAGTATCCATGCAAATGAATGCTAAAGGCGCCAAGATCTGGGAAGAAATGACAGGAAGGGCTTTTAATCAACAAAGTCAAATTGCGATTGTTTTAGATGACATTGTATATTCTGCTCCGGGCGTAACTACAGGGCCTATTGCCGGGGGTAGTTCATCGATATCCGGAGATTTCACCCTAAACGAAGCTATCGATTTAGCCAACGTTTTACGTGCCGGTAAATTACCAGCTTCGGCAGATATTATCCAAAGTGAGGTTGTTGGACCGTCGTTAGGTCAGGAATCTATCAATAGTGGTAAAATATCATTCTTAATTGCATTGGCCTTAGTATTGATATGGATGATTTTCTATTATGGTAAAGCCGGTATATTTGCTGATATTGCCATGCTCTTAAACATTCTTTTGATCTTTGGTATTTTATCTGGGTTAGGTGCAGTATTAACCTTGCCAGGTATTGCAGGTATTGTACTAACTATCGGTATGTCGGTAGATGCCAACGTGCTAATTTATGAACGTATTCGTGAAGAACTCACCAAAGGAAAAGGTCAAAAAGAAGCCATTCAGGATGGATTTAGCAATGCTTTATCGTCTATTTTGGATGCCAATATTACAACGGGATTAACGGCATTAATCTTATTCATTTTTGGTACAGGTCCTATTAAAGGATTCGCCACTACCCTATTAATCGGTATTGGTACGTCTTTATTCACTGCTATTTTTATCACCAGATTACTGGTTGACTGGTACGCCAATAAAGGAGGTAAATTAGATTTCTCTACGGCCATTACTAAAAATTTATTCAGAAATATAAACATCGCTTTCTTAAGCAAGCGTAAAGTATCGTACATCGTTTCAGGAATCTTAATTGCAGTAAGTTTAGGATCTCTACTAACAAATGGTTTAGATGAAGGTGTCGATTTTGTTGGAGGTAGAACCTACCAGGTACGTTTTGCACAAGACGTTAGCGGCTCTGAAATCACGAATTTACTATCTAAACCGGAGGTTTTTGGTAGTGCTGTGGCCAAAACTTTTGGAGATGCCAATCAGTTAAAAATCACCACCAAATATAAGGTTGATGAAACCGGTGCTGAAGTTGATGAAGAAATAAGAAACTCATTGTATACAGCGTTAGTTCCTCATTTAGACGGGATGTCTTATGAAGATTTCATTAGTGATTCAGACACCAAAACTGTCGGGTTAATGAAAAACTATAAAGTAAGTCCAACCATTGCCGATGATATTAAACAAGCATCTTTCTGGGCAATTTTAGGATCCCTAATTGTAGTATTCCTCTATATCTTAATTCGTTTTAAGAAATGGCAATATTCCCTTGGTGCCGTTGCAGCCGTGTTCCATGATGTACTGATCGTATTAGGTATCTTCTCATTAACTTACAAGTTTATGCCTTTTAACATGGAAATAGATCAGGCATTTATTGCGGCCATACTAACGGTAATCGGTTACTCGCTGAATGATACCGTGGTTGTATTTGATAGAATTCGTGAGTTCTTTAATGAGCACAGAAGCTGGGATTTTAACCGCGTTGTGGACTCATCATTGAGCAGTACATTAAGTAGAACCTTAAATACCTCATTGACAACTTTAGTCGTATTATTATCCATCTTTATTTTTGGTGGTGATTCTATAAGAGGGTTTATGTTCGCATTGATAGTAGGTGTTATTGTAGGTACCTATTCATCGTTATTCATTGCAACACCAATAATGTACGATTCTGTAAAAAAATTAGAAGGAAATAAGACGAACGACTAATTCAAATAAATTTTCTTCGGAAAGAGCCCGTCACCATTTGGTTGATGGGCTTTTTTTATGATAAAAAATATGTCGTCTGATCAATTTGAGCAATTCATGCTACTTCTATATCTTCAACAAAAAAGACGGCATTATTGTTCAAATCGTAAAACCCAAATTCATGGGTTTCCCAAGCTGTATTACGTTGTAATTTACCCTTACTAATGGTGCCACGCTTCACAAACTCTTCAAAAACAGATTGTATATTTTTCACAAATATTTTAATAACAGACCCGCCGAGTAACGGATCGTCATCGGTATCGGCATGCCATTGTAAATGCATATAAAGCTGATCTCGCTTTAAAACGGCATACATTTGGTCTTTATGTACTAAACTGAAACCAACGTTATCCCTATACCAATTGACATCCCTATCAATATCTGACGATGGTAACACAGGTGTTATGGTTATGAGTTCTGTTTTCATTCGGTATAATTCAGCAGCCGATCCCAAGGGAGCATCCTTGCGACAGTAAAATTTAATATTGGTAAATCTAATTAAAAAAAAGATATCGTCTTAAAATAACTATTTAAAACGATCCTTTCTTTTACATTTTTTGTATATCATTTTACAGACCATATAAAGTACTGCAGAAACCAATACCGTTACAATAAATTGTGTAAGTGTTATCATGATATGGGGTATCATTTTCAAATTAATGTTTTGTTTACGAGTTCAATAGGTCATTTTTTGGTCTAATTACCATGTTTAGGAATTAGAATCGTAAACCGTCCGGTAGGTTCCACTAGGTCATTTCGTAGAATCTCAAAAGTAGTATCGTTAAATACCTAACATTTAAAATTTTTTGTCGTTTAATACCTTCTGAAAATGTCGCTTATCGCGATTTTGGTATTTACGCCTTCGCATTTTGTAACAACCCTTTTATTTTGTTACTTTGAGTTGTAAAGCAATACAAATATATAACACTTTGTTCGTGTTTTGTGAATTTTTACACACATTTTTCGTGTTTTAAAATTACACATACTCTACACCTCTAATTATGAATAACTTGGAAATAAAAAAAATCAGAAAAGAACTCCGAAAAACCCAATCGGAGTTTGCCGAGTTATTGGGCGTTGGAGAAAGAGCGGTTCAAACCTGGGAATCGGGAGAAAGAAACATATCACAAAGTGCGCTATTGCTTTTAAAAATGATTTTAAAATACGAACATCGTGATACTGTCCATATAATAAATGAACCTGAAAATGATGAGGATATATATTCTAACGCAACGAACGAAACAGAAAAACCGCTTCAGGATATTGTCGCGGATAAAGTGCTAGAAAAATTAGAACCTTTATTAAAAAAGGTTGAATTGCAAGATGCTAAAATTGGAGAAATAGTTTTGAAACTAGGATTAATTGAGGAAAAAATTAATCATTAATTTTATCAATAGAATCTACAAAAACAGAGGTTAATACCTTTATCTTTTCTCTACATTGACTTAACAGTCCTTTTCTTATCTCCTCTCTTTCATGAGGAGAAAATTTATTTTTATTCTCTTCAAACCATATCACCTGTTTAAGAAGATTGCTCACTTGCTATTCTCCCCCTTTCCTTTGAATAAAAAATATGTAATTATTATGATTAGGTATAATAGGAAATTGAAAACTACTTTAAGGTTAAAATCATTAACAACGCTATCTCTTTTATCTAAAACATAAATAAACAGTTGGTAAGTCAACATAACAATCGGAGCAATAATAGCAAACCTATAGCTTTTTCCTTTACTGTTTATAAAGGCAAATAACCATCCCGAAATGGCAATAATAAATATAGAAATAAAGAAGATTGCAACACGAAGGGAAGAAAAGCCACTAAAGCCTTTCTTCCCTTCAAAAAAGTCAAAATCGTGTATATAGGGTAAAAACGATAATAACGCAATTATTATCGTAATGATAAAACTATATATCGGTTTCCTGTACTTCCTTTTTCTTAATGAATCGTGATTCATCCTCTGTTAAATCTTGCTTGGTACATGAGGTTAATAATCCAATCACAGCAAAAACAGCTGCAAATGCAAACATTTTTTTTAAAGTTTTCATTTTTAATACTTATTTGGTTAATATTCCATTTAAGTACTAAATGACTCCTTTTTATGTTCTAGGATTAAACTGTTTTACGCTATTAATAATTTAAGGGGAAAAAATTGTAAACGCCGTTTAAACCGTTTACCAAATCTAGCGATTTTACTTTTTTTTTGATTACGGGAAACCCGTAACTCGCTGTAATAATAGGTATTATAACAACAAATTAGACAAGCCTCACTAAATATTCGATATAAAGATTTTTTATTTAACATTCGGCAACGATCAGGTAAGATCGTTTTACATGATTTGGTATTTCATCTATAAAATTTGCATTTGGTCTTTACGCCATTGTTTGATTCTGCTAACCAACTAGCGTACAAAAAGCTTTAGCGTCGTAGTTATGGGAGATAAAATGTTATTATTGCGCATCGTAACGTATACGATCTCCAATAGAAAGACCCCAGGTATCAACCAAGCCTGCATTAATTTCGAGTACGTACTGTGCAGGTGCATTAGAAGGTAAAGAACGTTCGTCTAAGGGCTTTGCGTTTTTTTGAAAACTCACAATGGTTTTATGATCGTCTATAAAGATTAAGTCTAAAGGAATACGTGTATTCTTCATATAAAAAGAACGTTCTCTAAGATCGTCAAAAACGAATAACATCCCTTGGTTATTCTCCATGGTATCACGATACATCAACCCGGTTTGGATGTCGTAAGCTGTATCTGCAATTTCAATATCGAGGTGTATTTCAGTAGAATCTGATTCCGTTTTAACTATAGTAAGCGCACCTTCCTTTGTAAAAGTAACCTCGGTTTGTTTGATCACCTTTTTATCGTCTTTACACGCTGAAATACTAACCATAACACCACAAAAAAGAACTATAAGTTTAAAACAACGCATATTACTTAACCACAGTTTTTGGTTTATACACGAACATGAAATAAAGCCCGATAATGATAAATGGAATACTTAGCCACTGCCCGGTGTTTAACATCCAGTCTGCGCGTTCCTTATTTTGCGGCTCTTTAACGAACTCAACAAAAAACCTTACCGTCCATAATAAAATTAAAAACAATCCAAATAAAAATCCGGTCTGATCTCTTTTTGGGGTTTTTGAATAGAAATACCACAAAATTAAAAACACAAAAATATAGCTAAACGACTCGTATAATTGCGCCGGATGTCTGTATGGCACTTTCTCGAGTAGTTCGGCAAACTGCGGATTATCGGTCACAGCGTTGTATGCTTTTTGCACATCTTTTATCCCTGTGAGTTGGGTTATTTGACTTTTATAATAAAAATCCTGAATAAATCGAACACCAAAATTCGACTCTGTAACTTTTCCAATAATTTCGGAATTGATAAAATTCCCAATTCTAATAAAAACTGCACCTGATGCCACAGAGATCACCACCCGATCTAAAACCCAGAGTAAAGATTTATAATTATACTTTTTTCGATACAGGTACATGCCGACAATAATACCAATAGCAGCACCATGACTTGCCAATCCTTGAAAGCCGGTAAATTCAAAACCTCCTTTAAATTTAAAAGGCAGGAAAATACTAAAAAAATCTTCTGATATTAATTCCGATTGATAAAATATAACATGCCCCAATCTTGCACCAATCATGGTTGCCAAAACCGTATAAATAAACAATGGGTCCAAATAATCTAATGATATTTTTTCTTTGGTAAAGATGCGTTTCATAACATACCATCCTACCACAAAAGCAATAACCCACATTAAACTGTAAAAATGAAGCTTAAAATTTCCAACAATATCAATTCCGGTAACGGGATTCCAATCAAACTTTAGTACGTGCATAGGGTCTATTTTACAATTTCAATAATCTCAACTTCAAAGGTGATATTAGATTTTGGAGGAATACCATTTCCTCCGGCTTCACCATAAGCTAGGTGGTAGGGTATGAACAAGGTGGCCTTATCTCCTACACTTAATTGTCGTAATCCTTCTTTAAAACCTGCAATCATACTTGCATTAGGACTAATATCGCAGGTAATTGGCTGATATCTTCCTGCCATTTTTTGACGCTCATTCACAGCATCGAGGGATTCAGCAGTTTCTAACTTACTAGTTTGAAGCAATTTACCGTCCTCAAAGTACACCGCATAGTGTGCCAATACCTTATCGGTTTCTTTTAACTTTTCACCGTTACCTTGCTCTGTTACTATATATTGTAACCCGGATGCTAAAGTTATAGCCGCTTCTTTTTGTTTGTTAAACTTTTCTATAGTTGCATCTAAAATTTCCGCAGCTCTTTTTGCTTTTTCTTTTTCACGTCTTTCAACTTCAACAAAGTGACTATTAAATGTATCCGGAGCATCGAACGATTTAGCTTCTTTTCCCTTTCTGATAATATTGAGTTCTTGAATAACCACATCTTCTATAGGCCTATAACCAGGGCCGGGTCCCGTTTTAACATTCGAAATAGAATCCTGAATATCAATACCCAACACCAATTCGCCAAAAACACTATGTGCATTATCTAAATGAGGCTTCGGGACTTCAGTGATAAAAAACTGACTCCCATTAGCATTTTTTGAGCCGGGATTCGCCATAGACAGAACCCCGGGCTTATCATGTTTTAAATCCGGATGGAATTCATCTATAAATTTGTATCCCGGACCTCCCATACCGCTACCTAAGGGATCACCACCTTGAATCATAAATTCATCCATAACCCGATGAAATATCAATCCGTTATAAAAATTCTTTCCTCTGTAAATACTATCCACCATAGTATTTGTGCCTTCCGCGAGAGACACAAAGTTAGCGACAGTTACCGGTGTTTTTTCATGCGTTAGTTTAGCCACCATAATGCCTTTTGACGTTACAAATTCTGCATAGATGCCATCTTCAAGATCAGGATATTTAGCTTTGCACGATGCGAGACTCACTATTAAAGCAAGACTAAAAACTTTAATTGCGTTTTTTAATATGAACATGTTAATTTGATTGATTTTGTTTGATTGAATGTACCGTCACCTCACAGATTAAAGGGGTATTACTTCCTATTTTATGCTCATCTCCATAATAACCATAGGCTTTTTGCGATGGAAACATAAAGGTTACTGTTTCTCCGGTTTTCATGAGCTTAAGACCTTCTCGTAAACCCGTAAACAACTCTTCCTGATCCATGGCATAGGTTCGGGTATTGATATCTTCTTTAGAGTAAATGGTATCTCCATTTAAAGACTTAACATCATAGTTATATGTGATAAGATCTCCAAAACCAGGCGTCGATAAAGTATCGATCTCGGTTCTGTTATTATAGTAATACCAAAAACCGCTTTCAGAAGCGATATAATTGTGCTCTTGCTGTTGCTGCATTAAGTCTTGCATAACAGCTTGTTCTTTAGCATTTAATTGCTTATTGCGTTCTACGGAAGCATCTATAAACGAACCTGTTTTTACAGAAATAGGCTTTCTGGCTTCCGGTGTTTTACAGCTTATAGCCAACATCGCTAGAGCGACTATGAGTAATCTATTCATCATTTAGGGCTTTATTATAACCAGACAATATACTAATAAATTTTGCAATAGTCTCTTTTAAGGGTAACTCACTTTTCCCTCCGGCGGCATTGGTATGCCCTCCTCCATTAAAATGTGCACGGGAAAACTCGTTAACAGAAAAGTTTCCTTTAGACCGTAACGATATTTTTACGATGCCCTCGGGTTTATCTTCAATAAAAATTGCCGCAAATACAATATTGTTTAGAGATAGTGCATAATTCACTACACCTTCAGTGTCTCCTTTTTTATAGTTATACTTGTATAATTCTTCTTGAGACAGACTAATATAGGCCGTTCTCAATTCCGGTATCACCTTTAAATTACTTAAAGCGCAACCTAATAGTTGCAGGCGTTCGTAGCTATTTGTATCGTAAATGTTGTTGTGTATTTCAGCATTGTTTGCCCCTTTTTCAATAAGTTGGGCAATAATTTGGTGTGTTGTACTCGTAGTCGCTGTAAACCTAAACGACCCGGTATCTGTCATTATCCCCACATACAAACATGTTGCGATGGTAGCATCTATGGCTTCAGTATCATCCAGCATTTCAATAAAATGATAAATCATTTCGCAGGTGGAACTCATCGAAACATCAGAAAACATATACTTGGCATAATCATCGGGAGATTGATGATGGTCTATCATTATTTTTATAGCCTTACTTTCAGATAAAACAGTTTCCATATTTCCTGTTCTATGGAAGGCGTTAAAATCTAATGTAAACATAACCTCGGCATTCTCAATCAAGGTGTTACATTCGGTAGTTTGTGTGTCGTGTTTTAAAATGCGGTCTTCTCCGGGAATCCATTTTAGAAAATCAGGATAATCATTAGGTACAATGACATGAACTTGATGATTAGACTTCAAAAGGTAATGATATAGCCCTAATGTAGATCCTATGGCATCTCCATCCGGGTTTTTATGAGGTACAATAACTATCTTTTTTTCCGTTGATAGTAATTGTTTTATGCTCGTAATATCTTGTTTGTTCATAGATGACGAATATACAATTTTTTTAAAATTGGAATGCCTTGTTTTTAATGATAAATACATTACTTTTGCACCGAAATTTATGAGAAATGCTATGTTAGTATTTCCCTAAGATCAAGTCATAAATAAAAGAAAACAAAAAAACGATATATGGCAACAAATAGAACATTCACTATGCTAAAGCCGGATGCTGTTGAAAAAGGACACATTGGCGCAATATTAGAAAAAATTTCAGCTTCAGGGTTTAGAATTGTAGCGATGAAATTAACACAAATGACCAAAGCGGACGCTGAAACCTTTTACGCCATTCATAATGAGCGTCCATTTTTTGGAGAGCTCGTTGAGTATATGACCCGAGGTCCTATAGTTGCTGCGATTTTAGAAAAAGACAATGCGGTTGACGATTTTAGAACCTTAATCGGTGCAACAAATCCTGCTGATGCTGCTGAAGGCACTATTCGTAAATTGTATGCTGATTCTATTAGCGAAAATGCAGTTCATGGAAGTGATAGTAATGATAATGCTGCTATTGAAGGTGCATTTCATTTCTCCGGCAGAGAGATGTTCTAAGTTAGCCCCCCTAAAACATATTTAAAATTGAAAGCCTGTAGCATTGAGTTACAGGTTTTTTTTGTGTTTAATAATGACGTACCAATTTTTTAGCGAAGGAAATAATAGAGCATAAAAAAAGTCTATCAAATTAATGATAGACTTTTTAATTGTAAATTGTTAAAGTATATTGTTAGACTACTTTTACGTTTACGGCGTTTAATCCTTTTCTACCTTCTTGCAGATCGAATTCTACTGTATCACCTTCACGAATTTCATCGATAAGTCCTGAAATGTGTACAAAATGTTCTTTGTTGTTGTCTTCTTCAATGATGAATCCAAAACCTTTAGAGTCATTGAAAAATTTTACGGTACCTTTACTCATTGTAATTTGTATTAAAATAATTAAGCCCCAAAGGTAATACAAATTATAATTATTTCGGTATTTTATTTATATTTTTTATTCAAATTCTTCCTATCTAATTATCGGAGAACCAGTTTTTTAATAATTTCTTTTCCTAATTCTTCATTTAGCATACTAATTATTTTTGCCTTGCCATAGCTTAATTCCTCGCGTAAAACGCTAGAGCTTAGTTGCACATAAAGCGTATCTCGTTCTAAATTAACAGCATTCGTATAGTTATTGACACCATTCCCCATAAGTTTGACCCAAGCCTCGGCTACGTTGACTTTATTTAGGCCTTTCTCGAGCTTATTGGTTTCTACAAACTCTTTTAAAGCGTCACTTATACTAATATTTTCATTGTTGCGTTTTGCCATTAAAACTTGATTTTTTATTCTTTATATTTTTCATAACCTAAAAACCTCATAGGACTGATGCACCTGTTTAACTACATTTTCGGTACGTTCGGCATGGGTATCAGTAATAAACAGTTGTCCAAAATTTTCATCATCCACTAATTTAATAATTTGTGCTACACGCCGTTCATCTAACTTATCAAAAATATCATCTAAGAGTAAAATAGGGTTTACCCCGCTTTGATTTTTAATAAAATCGAACTGTGCCAATTTTAAAGCTATCAAAAATGACTTTTGCTGGCCCTGGCTACCAAATTTTTTAATAGGGTGCCCATCTATATTAAAGTGTAAATCATCTTTATGAATACCAACACTAGTATATTGCAACGCTTTATCCTTGTTAAGCGCATTTTCCAGAAGGGTGGTTAAATGGTCATCAAATAAGTCGCTGTGATACACCAAATTGACATCCTCACTATTATCACTAATAGCCTTATAACGCGATTTAAAAATAGGAATAAAGGTTTTTAAGAAGCGCTCTCTTTTCTCAAAAATATAGGTTCCAAATTCGGTTAACTGGTTGTTATAAATATCTAAAGTATCTTTATTAAAGGTATGATTCAATGCAAAATACTTTAATAGCGCATTGCGCTGCTCCAATACTTTGCTATATTTTATTAAATACGATAAATAACTTTTATCGCTTTGAGAAATTACACTATCGATAAATTTTCTCCTGGTGCTACTGCCTTCAATAATTAAATCTCTGTCTGCCGGTGAGATTATAACCAAAGGTAAAAACCCAATATGTTCACTAAACTTATCGTAAGCCTTTCCGTTGCGTTTAATGACTTTCTTTTGTCCACGCTTTAAGCTTACAATGACCTTTTCGGTTTTCTCATGCTTGTTATATTCACCATTAATCACAAAAAAATTCTCATCGTGCCTAATATTTTGAGTGGCAATGGGATTAAAATAACTTTTCCCAAAAGATAAATGATAAATAGCATCGAGCACGTTGGTTTTTCCAATACCATTATTACCAACGATACAGTTTATTTTATCACTGAAAACGAAAGACTTACTGTCAAAGTTTTTATAATTAAGTAGTGAAAGTGATTTTAAAATCATAAAAAAAGTAACTTAAAGGGTATCGCGAACATAAAATTCGTTAAAAGGATGTGCAAATTATTGAAAAATATCAAATAAATACCCTTTTAGTTATGAAGAAAAATTATATTTTTGCGGCGCATTAATATAGAATATATGGCAACTTATAATAAAAGAGGATACAAACCAAAAAATAAAGTAGAGAAGCAACAGAATATCGAAGAAGGATCTACAACTGCTGAAGTTTTTAATACACTCGATGAAACGGCTTCAAAGACAGAAGCGTTTGTTGAAAAAAATCAAAAATACATATTTGTCATTATCGGTATTGTTGCCATCGTTGTTTTAGGTTCTTTAGGTTATAAAGAGTTTATTGCTAAACCTAAGCAAACGGCTGCAATGAATGATATGTTCCAAGCTCAAAAATATTTTAACAATGCCGTAACTGGTGTGGAAAAAGATTCATTATACACTTTAGCCTTAAATGGAGGCGAAGGGAAATTTGGAATGTTAGATATTATTAGTGAGTATGGAGGCACACCTTCTGCTAATTTAGCGAGCTATTATGCCGGCACGGCATACTTAAGGTTAAAAGATTACAAGAATGCAGTAGAACATTTAAGTAATTTTAAAAGTGATGATGAAATTTTGGCGCCTTTGGCTAAAGGCAATATCGGCGATGCATTTGTACAGCTGAACCAACCTGAAGACGCTTTAGGATATTACGAGGAAGCTGCTAAAATGAGAAGCAATGCGTATACAACGCCTATGTACTTATACAAAGCCGGAATTACGGCTTTAGATTTAGGAAATGCAGATAAAGCTTTGACCTATTTTAAAAGCATCAAGGAGGATTATCCGAATTCTACTGAAGCTTCTACCATAGAAGTTTTTATAGGTAAAGCACAAGTTTTGGCAAACAAATAAAATATGGCTACGGCAAATAAAAATTTATCCGATTACGATAAAACAACAATCCCAAACGCGAAGACATTTCGGTTTGGGATTGTTGTTTCAGAGTGGAATGATACCGTAACCGAGGGACTATACAAAGGTGCTTACGATACTTTAATAGAAAATGGGGTGTTACCAAAGAACATTGTTCGTTGGGATGTTCCGGGAAGCTATGAGCTCATTTACGGGAGTAAAAAAATGCAAGAGCAACTGGTCAATGCCGTTATTGCCATTGGTAGTGTTATTCAAGGTGAAACCAAACATTTCGATTTTGTATGTGAAGCCGTAGCGCAAGGAATTAAAGATCTAAACGTGTTACATGAGACCCCTGTGATTTTTTGTGTTTTGACCGATAATAATTTACAACAAGCCATAGAACGCTCGGGAGGTAAACACGGAAACAAAGGCACTGAAGCAGCCGTTGCCGCTATAAAAATGGCAAACCTGAGAGCACACAGTTAAACGGGATAGAATTCTTTAGAATTATTAACTTTACCAAAGGAACTTTAATTCTTGATTATGTCTGTATTAAATCCATTTCATTTAGCCATCCCGGTATATAATTTAGAGACTTGTCGAACGTTTTACAAAGACATTTTAGGTTTCGAAGAAGGACGCAGTAGCAGTCAGTGGATAGATTTCAACTGCTTTGGTCATCAATTAGTTATTCATTATAAACCAAAATCTGAAGAGGTAAATTATTCAAATCCTGTTGATGGTAAGGATGTCCCTGTACCTCATTTTGGCGTTGTTTTGGATTGGGAAGTTTTTCACGCTTTCGCGGAACGTTTAAAAACTAAAAACATCCTGTTCATTATAGAACCCTATGTTCGATTTGAAGGGTTGGTGGGTGAGCAAGCCACCATGTTTTTTAATGATCCTTCCGGAAATGCTTTAGAGTTTAAGGCCTTTAAGGATATCAATCAATTATTTGCCAGATGATCGTTTTTCATCTCTGTTTTAAAAAACTTTAAAAACTCTTTTTTTCTACTTCTCGCCAAATCGACCTCGGTGTTATCAATTAACTGTATTTTACCTCCTCTACCGTTTACATAACCTTTAACACATTTCATATTGATGATATTCGATTGATGTACTCTAAAAAAATCGTAATCTTTTAGAAGTTCTTCATATTCCTTTAATGTTTTGGCCACCAGGAGCTGATCCCTGTTTAAAAAATGTACATTGGTATAATTACGGTCACCTTCAAATCGTAAAATCTCTCTAATATTTACAACTTGAAAACCTTCTTTGTGAGGCAATACAATTTGCTCATGTTTGTTGTTTAACTGATGTGCCTTCAGTATGCTATACTGCTCTTTACTTACACTAGCCTTAGACACTTTACTTACCGCTCTTTGCAGTTCTTCTGCATGTATTGGTTTCAACAAATAATCTAAAACACTAAACTTAATAGCCTTAAGGGCGTAGTTATTGTATGCCGTTGTAAAAATAACATGAAACCTGTGATTGCCCAAGGATTCTAAAAGGTCAAAACCATTTTCGAAAGGCATACGTATGTCTAAAAAAACTAAATCCGGATTAAATGTTTTAATTAAATCTCTCGCCTGATTTGCCGAGGATGCTTTTCCAAGCACCTGAACTTCTTTACAAAACAAATCCAACATTCCGGATAAGGTTTCTAAAGCCCCTTTTTCATCATCAACTAGTATTGCTTTTATCATTAGAAATCTTTAGGTAATTTAATTTGAACTTTGGTCCCTGTAGGCTCCTTTAAATCTTTAATATTAATCTTGAAATATTTTTCAGAGCTTTTGTGCCACACAGATTTCAACCTTTTTTGGGTTATAACCAAGCCCGAATTTCTATTTTTCGTGCTTTTTTTACGCTTTCTTCCCAAACCGTTATCCACTATTGAACATAAGACATAAGTTTCAAAGGCTTCAAAATCTATTGTGATTATTTTATCCTTCTCTTTTTCACTTAGGCCATGAATAATAGCATTCTCTACTATGGGTTGAATAAACATTGGCGGGATTTTAATATTATAAATATCTATATTGTTAGTGTTAAAATTCAATATAACCGGATTAGAAAATCTCAAATTTTCCAAATCTATATAATTTCGGATAACCTGTATTTCTTCATCTATAGACACATATTTCATTTCTGAATGTTCAAGAGAAGAACGAATCAGTTTTCCAAATTTGTTAAAATAATCTAACGATGTTTTCACATTGTTCGAAATCACGAATTGTTGAATGGAATTTAAAGCGTTAAAAATAAAATGTGGATTAATTTGATTTAAGAGGGCTTTGAGCTCCATTTTATTTCGCTCTTGTTCCAGATCGGTATAGGCAACAGACAACTCTTCTTTTTGCTTGACTATCGTTTGGGTGCGTTCCTCAATAAGGTTTTCTAATATGGTTTGTTTCTTTTTCATTCTGAAGGCATACCATTTAAAGCTTCCCAATAGCAATAATATACTCATTATGGCATAGCCACTAACAGCCCAGGTACTATACCACCACGGCGGAGATATGGTAAAGGCATATTGTAAAGGCTTACCCCATTGACCGGATTTACCAGCGGCCTTCACATTAAACATATAGGTTCCAAAAGGTATATTTCTATAATCGGCCTTATTTTCACTACTTGGAATACTCCATTCCTTATCTAAACCATCTACTTTATAAGAGTATTTTATATTATGGGGAGCACTCCAATCTATAGCGGAGAATTTGAAATTTAAATGATCAAAATTATAGGGCAGGTATAATTCTTCCGGGTAATTACTAAAAGGCTCTACCATCCCTGCTCCATTTTTTATTTCCGACTGAAACTCGGACAGACCTTCATAGTCTGAACTTTGAAGTGCATTAAAGTCAATAAACTCTTCATTTATTTCTATGGTGTTTAATTGAATTTTAGGAGCGGCACTTAAAATATCAAGGGTATTCAAATCGAGTTTTACCAGGCTACTGCTGGTCCCCCACCATAAATTATTTTGGTTATCCAAACATACACTATCCTCATAAAAGTGAATGGATTTCAAGCCATCACTTTTTTTGTAATCTATAATTAGCACCTCATCATAATCTATGTTTTCTGTCTCATTTCCTAAATTATTTGAATTGTTACCAAACTTAATCGTATTTAAACCGCTATCTGTGGCAACCCATAAATTGCGTTCTCCATCCTCCAATATAGACATAACTCTACTTTTTAATAATCCATCTTTGCTTGAAAAATTAGTAAAACTATCGTCCTCCTTATTATATTTTGAGATTCCTTTTTCGGTACCAAACCATAATTCTTTGTTATGATCTTCAAAAATGCTCCAAACAAAATTATCTACCAGCCCTTCTTTCTTAGTATAAAAAGTAAATTCTCCATTAGAATATTTGCACACCCCCATGAACTGCGTTGCAAACCATAAATCACCACTATGATCTTCAAAAATGTTAAATGCTGTATTTTTCTCAATGTCTTCAGATAACTTATAATTATGAAACTCGTTACCATCAAACATTGTAACACCTCCTGTTTGCGTTGTGAACCATATATTATGATGTCGGTCTTCTAAAACACTAAATACATTGTTATATTGTAACCCATAGCTTCTGCGGTTATATTCTATAAATTGTTTACCATCAAATTTTATTAATCCTTTGTCTAAAGTACCCAGCCACAAATTATTGTTATGATCTTCTATTATTCTGGTAATAACATTAGAAGACAAACCTTCTTCCTTACCATAATGCGTATAATAGACCCCATCATACTTACATAACCCACCGCCATTTAATGCAAACCAAAGATTTTCCTTACTATCCTCGTATATGGCATATACTTCGCTGCTTTTAAGATTTTGCGCTGTAGTGTAGTGTTCGAAAGAGTTTAATTTAAACTTAGCTATACCGGATACTTCGGTCGTAGCAATGATATTGTTTTTACTATCAATTAAAAGCGTACTGACAACATCATAAAATAAACCATCTTCTTTAGAAAAATAACAAAATGTAGCCCCATCATACTTACATAACCCGCCACCTGTAGCAAACCATATGCTACCATCCATATCCTCCTTAATCGCTCTAATTCTATTATCAACCAAGCCGTCTTTTTCAGTGAGAAATGTTAAATATTCCCCGTCATACATACAGGCGCCTTTGGTATTTGAGCCAATCCATATATTATCTTTACTATCCTTAAACAAAGAAAGAATATTATCATTAAACACCCCTTCAAAATGAGGGTATGAAATGAATGAAACACCATCATATATGCTAAGACCTTTTTGCCTTGTCCCAAACCAAATATTCCCATTTGCATCTTCCTGTAAAGACAACACGCTGTTACCACACAATCCGTTTTCTGTTGTAAAGAAAGTAAAAAGTCCATTGTTGAATTTTACGGCGCCTTTATCTGTTCCGAACCACAAATTCCCCTTACTATCCTCCATAATATCCCATACATTATTACAAGAAAACCCATTTGCCCCGGAATAATTAATAAAGGTCTTTCCGTCATATTTCGTTATGCCCTTACCCCTCATATGACCAAACCAAATGTTTCCTTCACTATCTTCAAACATGGACCACACAGAATTTGAAGGAAAGCCCTCTTCTTCATTTAAAATACTAAAGTTAACACCATCATATTTAGCAACGCCTCCAAAGTAAGAACCAAACCATATGTTTCCTCTTCTATCTTCTAAAGATGCGTATATATTCGTAAAATGAGCAATTTGATTTATATCTATATATTGTATGTCGAATGCGGCATTATCGCGATAAAATGGTTTAGGCGCTTTTATAGGTTTTGGTTGCTTCACATTAATAGCCAATCCTATTAAAAGAGAGTCTTTGGGTTTAACAAATTGATTGGAAGTTTCCTTTTTAAAATGTTCATTGATTGGGAATCTTACTTTTTTAAGATTTTGTACCTGACGTATATTTTCATTCGCGATTTTAGCAATCGGATTTCTTTTTAGACTTACTTTAGTCACTTTGGTTTCATCCAAAATCACAACTTCTTTCTGCAGTTTTATTGGTTCTCCTGTTCCAGAAGAATCTGGCCTTGAAACAACATTATTGGTTTTTTCTTCATTTATTTTATCATCTGTCTCTATATGTTTAACCTTTTCAAATTGCGAACAAGAAACAAACAATAAAGTTATTACAATGAAAGTATGTACGATTTGCTTAAGCTTCATACTAAGATTAATTTCTAAATATTTACAACATCCAAATAAGGGATAAAACGTGTTCTCTTTTTGTTATAAAAATTAATTTTTCCCGATTATCCTCAAATAAATCCCATGCGATAAATTTAACAAATACTGTTTAAGATACTACGTATTATAGTAAATATAATTGACATAGAGAATAAAGTTATTCATCAAGATTTTTCATTGGTTCAAGTGACTTTCTTACCTATTCAATTAACTAAGAACTCTATGAGATAAATAAATTATCATCTTTAAGGTGCTATTAAATTATGAAAAAGAGGAAAGAAATTGCATCAATTTTTTTTAAAAAAATTATTGATTCTAATTCTGAAGCATGGATTGTATGCAACAAAATTGGAGATATTATTTATGTGAATAAAAGAATATTAACGCTATTTGATTATAAGCGCGATGATCTTTTAGGAAAAAAAATTGAAGTACTCATTCCCAAGTCTTTACAAGAAACACATATTGCTCTTCGGAAACAAAGCACAAAAAATTTACAGAATCGTTCTAAAGGAGAAAACCTAAATCTATATGCAGAAAAGAAAGATGGAAGTTCTTTTCCTGTTGAGGTTAGTATCTCGTTTAAAGTGTTTAAAAAAAATACTTATATCATTTCACTAATCTCAGATATATCACATAGAAAAAAGAAAGAAACCATAGTTCAACAATATATTGCTAACCAACATAGTCGTACACAAAGGCATTTAGATGCTAAGCTTGAAATTTTAAAGAGTCAGATCAATCCTCATTTCCTTTTTAATTGTCTTAGCACTTTATATCCCATTATCATTTCTCACCCTCTAAATGCTCAAAAGTTCACCAAAAAACTCTCCCAAATATATGGGTACATTTTATTAGCAAAAGACAAAGTATTTATATCACTGCAGGAAGAAATTAAATTCGTAAAAACGTATTTAGATCTTCAGAAAACGCGATTTGGAAATGTTTTCGATTTATCAATTTCCTTAGAAACCAAAAAAGACAAACGTAAAATATTACCGTTGACACTCTTGTGTTTAATTGAGAATGTATTTAAGCACAATGTCGTTAGCAAAACAGAAAAGATTCAAATCACAATATCAATTGTAAGCCATGGTGTTCTTGTAGAAAATAATATTACAAAAAAGAAACAGAATATTAAATCACATGGTATAGGGCTCAATAATCTAATTAAGCAATACTACTTAACAACTTCAAAAAAGCCCGAATTTAGTAATAACAAAAAAATCTTTATGGCTTGGGTTCCTCTTATTGAAAATTAACCAACCTCCCTAAATATAGTTAATCATGATTAAAACATTAATTATTGAAGACGAAAACAGATCTAAAGAACATTTAGTTGAACTTTTAAAGATCAGCAACCTAGAAATTAAAATAGAAGCTATTATCTCTTCTGTAAAAGATTCTGTAATCTGGCTTAAAAATAATTTACCTCCGGATTTAATTTTTATGGATATCCATTTATCAGACGGAAAATCATTAGATATCTTGAAAAAATTTAAAATAAAAAGTCCCATTATTTACACCACAGCTTATGACGAATATGCGATTAAGCTTTTTAATACAAACAGTATAGACTACCTTTTAAAACCCATTGACCTTGAAGACCTTAAAGGAGCTTTATTATTATTTTATCAAAACAGACTTAGTAATCTAATTCCTGAAAACAGTCCATCTGAAACATTTAAAACCAGTTATAAAAAGCGATTTCTTGTAAAAAACGGTAAAGAATATATCCCAATAAAAACTGAAGATATCGCCTATTTCTATAGGTCTGAAATTGTTTTTATCAGGCTGTTTAATGGAAAATCGTTTATGACCAATTATTCATTAAACCAACTGGAAGAAATACTTGAACCTTATTACTTTATTAGAATAAACCGAAAGATTATTTCTAACATTAATGCCATTCAGGGCATATCTAAGAATAATTCTAATCGCTATTCCATAAAACTATCGCCTATGCATACAGAAAGCATTTACTTAAGTCAAGAGCGCTATTATTGGCTAAAGAATATTTTATCATAAAACCTAGATATAGGTTACAATATAGAGGAACCCACAATTCATTGGAAGATAAATTTTCAAACTTTATTAAAATAATGATTTTCTACAGGCTTGCCTATCTTTAAACTTAGCAGAAAAGTCGTCTCAATCAATCTCAGTCATCATATGCTTCAAATAAGGCCATCGTCACGTAAATCTTTTTACTAAGATTAGAAATTAAAACCGATGTAAATACAATAAAAAGCCTCCATAATCATGTTGTAAAGACCATCAAATATAATATCAAGAATTTACTTCATCATTTATTTTCACCATTTAACGAGCAAATTTTATGTGTTCACGTATTATAATTTGTCAATAAAACAATTATCATATTTATTTACCACTAGACAAACAGCGTTTTTAACCGATAAAAAGCATAAAATGAAAGTATTTAGCGAAACCAATAAAACAATTAGTCAGTTAAAAGATTTTGAGAGCGCCTTACTTGGTTTAAGACATAATATAAGAAGCATCAAGTACAGCTATAAAAGAGACATGAAAAAAATTACCTGCCCAAAACTTAAAAACAGCTATAAAGAAAAAATAGAAAAGTATACCGTAAAAGAATTCAACGCATTTCTTCATTCTATTGAAGCTAATATTGATAATACCTAAAACCTATAAACCATGAATAATTTAGAAATAATTGATAATAACATCAAGGAAATTAAGAGCATCGATACCTCCAGGCTCAAAAAAATAAACGTGATATTAATTATAATTTTCACAGTGCTCGTATGCATTTTAGCCTGTATGATATTTAATCTTTGTGTTTAATAAGCTTTTCGATTTTCGTTTACTTAACCCCATTAACAATTAAAGTCATGAAAAAAAACCCAACCCTGTTTATAATATTCCTTACGCAAATATTGACGGCTCAAATTGGAATAGGAACCACTAACCCCAATGCTTCCCTAGATATCATTAGTTCTAATCAGGCGGCTCCGTCATCAACCGATGGTATATTAATACCCAGAGTAGATGCATTTCCGTCAATTAATCCAGCAGCAGCTCAAAATGGTATGCTGGTATATTTAACCACCACATCGGGCAGTAATTTTCCGGGCTTTTACTATTGGAGTCAGCCCCTAGTAACTTGGATTGGCTTGCAGTCATCGGTAAATGGAGGATGGGGCGTTACCGGAAATTCTGGTACTGTAAGTGGTACGAATTTTATTGGTACGACAGACAATCAAGCTCTAGACTTTAGAGTAAACGGTGGTAGAAAATTGAGGCTGGAAACCAATGGTACATTAGCGACTTTAAATATGGGAAGATCCATATATATCGGGTTAGAAGCCGGAAACGCCGATAATTTTTCAGGGTTTAAATACAACGTAGCCATTGGTGAGCTGGCACTTCGCAATAATACAACCGGGTCGCAATTAATAGCTATAGGAGGAGACGCCTTAAGGGCAAATATTACGGGTAATAGAAATATTGCAATTGGAAAAGATGCTTTAACCAATAATGACTCCGGCGATGATAATATTGCCATTGGAAAAGATGCTCTAAACGACAACGTAACCGGACATAGGAACTTAGTGCTGGGTAATAATAGCTTACAAAGTTTAACAACCGGAAATGGTAATATTGCCATAGGAACACAATCGAACCCTACAGGTACAAATCTCACAAATGCGATATCTATTGGTGGGTTTAATATAGCAGCATCACACCAAATAAAAATGGGTAATACCCTCCACACATCCATAGGAGGTCAAGTGGCCTGGACGGCATTTTCTGATGGCAGATTCAAATCCAAAATAAAAGAAAATGTTTCCGGTCTAGACTTTATCTTAAAATTAAGACCCGTTACCTATCAAATCGACACACAAAAAATCAATAGTTTTTTTGGTATAGACCAACTAAGTGGTTATCATAGTTTTCTAAAAAATAGGTCCGCTAAAAACAGAAAAAGGTTAACCGGCTTCATTGCTCAGGAAGTTGCAGAAACTGCCAAAAGTATTGGTTTCGATTTTGATGGTATTGACCTTCCAAAAGATGATACCGAAAGCAATTACGGGATTAGATACTCCTTATTTGTAATTCCATTGGTAAAGGCGGTACAGGAACAACATAATATGATTATCGATCTCCAAAATCAAATCAAAGACTTAAAAAACAAGTAAGACAAGAGGTTTTCTATTTTAGACGGGATGAATTACAAAACGCTCTTTTTAATGATTGCTGCTCGATTATTCGAGTGGCAATTAATAAAATAACATTAGCATGAAAAAAACAATCATTATATTTTCCATAAGCTTAATATTCAATTTTAATCACAGCCAAACCAAAGAACAAGAGTTTTTAATAGATTTCGGGCCAAACGATATTATCAATGGCAACGCAACGACTAATCCCGATAGCAACGGTAACTATTGGAATAACTTCATTAATCCAGTGCTTTCCAGCCAAATTACGCTATCAAATAGTGTAAATACGCTAACCAGCTATACTACTGAAGTTACCACTAACTTTCTTACTAACGGCATTTTAAACGGAGGGCTATTGGCTCCTAATAGTGCTTTGATTGGTGATCTCGCTATTGCAACAGCTACCCAGGACTATTTTTATGCCACTAACAAAAGTACTTTAGAATTTAAAAACCTTAACGTTAATAGAGGATATGAATTCAAAATTTTCGCAAGTAGAAACACAACGAGTATAAGGGAGACCAAGTATAATTTTATCGGATTAAATGATTTCAAAGATATTCTGCAAACGTCTGGAACAGATATTGGAGGAAATGGGTATCATGGTAATACGAGTATCATTTTTTCTTCGGGCATTATTTTCCCGGACTGTAATGGTACTATAAAATTGGAAGTTATTGAAGAATCGGGCAATTTTGCTTACCTCAATCTTATTCAGCTTACAGAATATAGTGATGTCGCTTATACTATTGACTCAAGGCTTCGCATTGCTTACATGGGATCTTCAGTTGCAACCGGATGGAACGCCGTATCGGATCATGGCTATGCCTATCAGTATGGGGAACTTTTAAGTGATAGATATGTTAATAATTCGAGTGTTAATGACTGGGAAATAACGAATATTTCCATTCCCGGTAATAGTACGACCGACGTTATGAGTAGATGGAACGATCACCTAGTTCCCGAATGCAATAAATATAACTATGTGGTTTATGCACTTTCACTTGGCAATGAAGATGTAAAAACGGAAGGCATAACGGCTTTTAACAGATTCAGAGACAACCTATTAACTTTAATTACCAATGCTACAAATGCAGGTATGACACCTATAATAGCCAATACATATCCGAGCAGACAATACGACGCTACGGAATATAATTTCTTAAAACAGATAAACCTGCTCATACACCAATGGGATGTTCCAAGCATTAACTTACTAGGAGGTCTTGATGATGGCACTGGAAAATGGGTAAACGGGTATTGGGATGACGATTGGCACCCAAATACTATTGGTCATACGGAATTAATGTATACCCTGGTACCATCTTTATTTGATGCCTTAGATTCGGGGAAAGCTCAACCATCAAAAATCAGCAACACCTATTTGGAAATGGGAAGTTCTGTAACCAATAATCAATTGGTCTTTACACCTCAAAATACAATCCATTCGTTCACAAATTCATTTGACATAAAAACGAATAGTACAGGTAATATTGCTGCTTTTACTACGTCTACCGGTGATGTTGGTTATCTTTCAATCGATGGTTCCGGGTATCTAAAATATACATCACCTGCTGGTATCGAAATTACCGGAAGCACCATTGTTAATGACAATCAATGGCACAAGATTACTTTTGTACATTATTACGCCCGAGGAAAAAGCTTTTTTTACACCGATAAGGCAGAAACCGGAAATCATAATGAGCAATTATTATGTGATCATTTTTACCTGCATCCATTGTACGCTCCCACAACCGTTGATTATAGAGATTGGTTCTTTTATAGATCGGCTATGACAGGTGACGAAGTAGACGGATTAAATGATGGTTTAATGCTAAAATCGAGCTTAGAGCTTTATACACCTCTCGACGGACAAGCCATTATAGGAATCGATCCTTTTGTAAACCTTGCACAAAGCACGAATACTGTTATTCAGGAACTTGCTACTACCCTTGGTATAAAAACCTCAACGAAAAGCAAACCTTTTTTTAAAGCCTTTCCCAATCCAATTACCAATACATTAAATATAGTCCCTTTAACTCCTGGTTATAGTATCCATAAAATGGAAATAATTAATGCTTTAGGGCAACGAATTAAAACTAAAAACAATTCTGACACCAAGGAAATAGATTTTAAAAACCTGGATAAAGGTTTGTATTTTATTGTTATACATTCTGAAAATGAGCAAGTTTCGATTTTAAAAATTGTAAAAAACTAAAACTGTACAAACTCAAATTAAATCTTTCAATCCCCCAAATCTTATGAAACATTTATGCCTATTCTTAACCGTTCTTTTCTGCAATTTTACCAATGCACAACTCTCCGTT
>CANLXL010000004.1 GCA_947495125.1 uncultured Flaviramulus sp. | reverse complement strand
GATACTGTAGATACAGACAACGATGGTGTCAGCGATTGTGATGATAATGAAATCAATTCCCCATGTCCGAATGATGTGGATGGCAATGGTGTTTCTAATGATGCTGATAATGATGGTGTTCCAAATTGTGAGGATCAGTGTCCTGGATTTGACGATACCGCAGATGTAGATAATGATAATATTCCTGATGGTTGCGATACCTGTAATGAAAACCTAGATGCAGATTGCGACGGGGTTCCGACAGATGAGGATTGCGATGATAATGATCCTGATAATACAACTCATATCAATGATCCTGATTGTAAATCATTGTCAGCAAGTGAAATAGAAATAAAAGAAGTCATGTTATATCCCAATCCTGCAACCAATATAGTTAACATTAAGGCCGGAAATGTTATTCTAACAAAAATAGAACTGTTCAATATAAAGGGGCAACTAATAATAACCAAAGACAGTATTTCAAATAAAATTGATGTGAGCCATTTACCTTCTGCTATTTATTTTGTAAAACTCTATTCTGAATACGGTATTAAAACTGTAAAACTACTAAAAGAATAGAGTTTATGATTGCTATTAGATTAAATTAGGGATTGTTGAAGTGCTTGTCTGCTAACCTCCTTATCGATATGTTAAGGAGGTTTTATTTCATTGTAAAGACAAACCTATTAAAGATAGCAGTTACAAATATTAAAAATTAAATTTTTTAACAATGCAGATGCTTTTAAAGTTGCTATAGTGAACATTAGGAAAGTATCACGATTAAGGAGCGCTTTTTATTAAAATTAATTAACTACTGATTATAAAATGGGGTGAGTCAATAGTTACGATTTAAGGTAAGAAGGTTTTTAAACTAGCAGTAACATCTTAATTGATTTGATCTTCTAAACATGGGACATATTCCGTGTATATCTCAGATATGAAAACATAAATGCAGGAACAACAATTTCTAACGTCTTGAGGAAATCGACAACCAACACCCCTTGTAAACGCCATAAAATTAAATTACAAATAAGATAAGTTGGTTGTGTGCTAAATGTATTGAAAACTCTTATAAAATGAGAGATTCAAGATTATGCAACCGTTTTGCTACCCCTTTAAATTTTGGTATTTCTCCAAGTATATATAATTTGGTCGCTTATTAGCCTATTTAATTCACCCTGATAATGAAAAAAATCTATTCGAATTTTCTATATTTTAAGCAGAATGATGAACACAAGCGTACAGCTAATGCTATGGTAAATTTTAAAAATAGATTTAACATTTTAAGTGATAAGGAAGCTTTTAGTTTTGATACACTTAATATCGAATCAATAGAAGAATCTATTTCAGATATCACTTTATTTCCAAACGCGGCAAAAGATAGGATTACAATACAGACAAAGCATACGATTATAGATCGAGTAGAAATCTATAGCATCAATGGACAACGTGTGATGCAGATAAATAACACGCTAAATAATACCATTGATATTAGTCAATTGGAGTCAGCGGTGTATTTGGTAAAGTTGTATAACTATTTAGGAGCAAGCACGAGCATAAAACTTGTTAAACAGTAGTTTTTAAAAGATAATAAAATCACTTTAGAATTATTAACAAAATGGAATTTTAGGTTTTGTTTTAGCTTTGGGGCATTCTAACAGTGATAAGCCTCCTTATCATAAAGATGAGGAGGTTTTTTATTACATGGCAAAGCCAAACCTAGCAAGAGAACAGTAAGAATAATGAACAAATTTTTATAACCCGATTCTTGTAAGCTTATTTCCTTTCTTTTTTTGATTATCACTTGCAGTGGGAGAACCTTGATTATTTTATTCTATTTGTATAATAATTGTATCGTTTTTGTCCCTTAAGTATTTTAATACTTATAAATAAAGAAAAGTTACTTTCTGTATCGGGAAGTAACCCGAAAACATGTGAAGAATTATCGCGAAATAGATTGAAATTAGTGTTTGTAAAAGCGTCACTGTTCTTAAAGGTCTTATAATAGGAGAAGCGTATTTTATGTATCCAGATGATAACCAGTAGCTGTAATTTTTTAGCCATATTTTATTGAAATTGTGAAAAAAATGGAGTGATTTCTGCCTCCTAACCTGTCTTTTTTCAACACCTTAAACCTTTGTAATCTCCCTTGAATACTGTGTTATTAGGATTTGATACCTTTTTGCTACCCCCAAAATTAAGGGATTTTTAAAGAAGGAGATTACTTTTGACGCGAAACCCTAAAAACTATCACCTATGAAAGATATAGACCAGCTCGTATGTAATATGGCAATATGCTATAGATCAAACTTTTTACTTCGAATCTTCCTAAGTAATAACCATCTAAACAAGTTGTTCAAACTTATTTTAGTACTGCCTCTGATGTTATCACTTCAGGTCGCTTTTGCACAAGATGAATTTAGAATTACTATTCAAACCACAGCACCCAATGAATCTTTTACCATTCCAACAATTGGAGGTAGTTATGATTATGATGTTAAATGGCGGGATGCGTATGAATCTGGAGGCATTACCATTATAGAAGGTTATGAAGAAGGCTTTACAGCAAATGCAACCCACACCTATGATCAACCGGGAGAGTATACCATTTCCATAAAAGGGGATTTCCCAAGAATACGTTTTGCAAATAGTGGTGACAAATCCAAAGTCATCGCAATCGAACAGTGGGGTAATATCCAATGGACGAGTATGGCTGATGCTTTTTACGGCTGCTCCAATATGGTGGTCAATGCTACAGATGCTCCTAACTTATCACAAGCTACATCATTGGCAAACATGTTTAGAGAATGTGTTCATGTAGATTTTAGTTTGGGCAACTGGAATGTTTCAACCATTACCAATATGAGTGGAATGTTAACTGGTGCTACACTTTCATCTTCAAACTACGATACGACATTAAACCAATGGTCTCCCCAAAATTTACAATCCAATGTCACTTTTGATGCAGGTAACAGTACCTATTGCAATGCATACCTGTCTCATAACTTTATAAGCGATTCTACCGATGGCAGGAACTGGACCATTAATGATGGTGGTCGGGTCTGCGATGAAGATAAATTTATCACAACCTGGCAAACTACGGCTGCCAATCAATCGATAACCATTCCAACAACAGGATCAGGATACAATTATACTATAAACTGGGGAGATGGCAATGTCAGTTTAAGCCAAACAGGGAATGCGGTACATACCTATACCGATGCAGGAACGTACACGGTGAGCATTTGGGGTGCTTTTCCCAGAATTCGTTTTAGAGCTGATAATAACGCCACTAAACTACAGCGTATAGACCAATGGGGAAGTTTACAATGGGATAGTATGTTTTATGCCTTTGAAGGCTGTTCCAACTTAATTCTTAATGCAGACGACGCGCCAGATTTATCTTTGGTAACAGCTATGAGTGGAATGTTCAAGGGAACTACCCAATTAACAGATATAAAAGATCAGATGGATTTGTGGGATGTAAGTTCAGTATTGTACATGCAGCAAACGTTTATGAATTCGGGTTTTAATGAAGACATTAGTGGTTGGGATGTGAGTAGTACGGAATTTATGGATTCAATGTTTCAAAATGCGACAAGCTTTAACCAAGATATTAGCGGTTGGACGACGACTTCGGTTACCTCTTTTCTATCTATGTTTGAAGACGCTACAGCTTTTGATCAAAATCTAGGAGACTGGGATATTACCAACGCTAATAGTTTGTATAATATGTTTGAAGGGTCTAGCTTATCTTCAACAAACTATGATACCATTTTGATAGGTTGGGCAACAGATAGCAGTATCTCAGCGAGCGATGGTATAGATGATGTGCCATCTGATGTGTATTTTGGAGCAGGAACTACTGTCTATTGTTTTGGCGCAACCCAGAGAAGCACATTGAGCAGTGCTCCTTATAACTGGACCATTACTGATGGTGGACAAAGCTGTTCAATATTAGAAACCGATAAGTTTATTACGACCTGGGCGGTTTCGAGTCAATATCCAATAGGTAGGACAATTGCCATACAAACTTCAGGATCGGGTTATCTCTACAACGTAGAATGGGGCGATGGTACCATTAGTGGAGGTGTTACAGGTGATGTTTCGCACCAGTATAGCACCATCGGAACTTACACCGTAAAGATATCAGGGTTTTTCCCGCAAATTGTAATGTATAATAGCGAGCGTAACAGCCATGATAAAATTCGTTCCATAGAGCAATGGGGAAATATGAAATGGCGATCTATGCTTCAGGCCTTTAGGGAGTGTTCAAATTTGGTGCTTAATGCTACGGATGTTCCTGATTTGTCCCAGGCCACTTCTATGTACCAAATGTTCTATAATGCAGAAGCCTTTAAGGATAATGGTGGTAGTATAGGATCTTGGGATGTCAGTACCATTGAGACGATGTTTCAAACCTTTCAAAATACTGAATTCAATAGTAACATTAATGCCTGGAATGTTGAAAAAGTGCAAGACTTTACAAACATGTTTTCACTGTGTGCCAATTATAACCAACCTATGGATAATTGGACCTTGACCAATGCCGAAATCCTAACCGGGATGTTTGGTTCGGCCATAGTGTTCAATCAGGATATTAGCATGTGGAACACTTCCGGAGTAACTGATATGGGGCGCATGTTTTCAGGCGCTAACGCATTTAATATAGATATCAGTGATTGGGATGTGAGTGGTGTAAGTCGTTTTGATGAGATGTTCAGAGGGACTGAGACCTTTAATCAAAGTTTAAATGGTTGGGTATTGTCTTCAGCAACACAGCTAAGTCGCATGTTTCAGGATGCTACGGCATTTAACGCTGATCTTAGTGGCTGGAATGTCTCTAACGTCACCAATTTTGATTTGATGTTTCAAGGTGCCACAGCTTTTAATCAAGATATTAGTGGTTGGCAATTGACCGCGGCGAAAGAACTTAACAGTATGTTTTATGAAGCTACAGCTTTTAATCGGGACATTAGCGTATGGGATGTTAGTGGCGTAGAACGCTTTGATTATATGTTCTATGGGGCTACTGCCTTTAACCAGCCTGTAGGTAATTGGACCACAACCTCTGCCATAAATCTAAACAATATGTTTAATGGTGCTACAGCTTTTGATCAAAATTTAGGCGAATGGGATATTTCTAACGTCAATAACATGCTGAATATGTTGGATGATTCCGGTCTCACGCCATTCAACTATGACCTTGCATTAATAGGATGGGCCACATTGGATGGTGACGAAACGGAAATCCCAGCGAATATCCCATTAGGTGCCAGTGGTATTAACTATTGCACCGCTGCAAATGAAAGAAATATATTGAACAGTGCTCCATATAACTGGACTTTTGTGGATGAAGGTCTCGACTGTCCTTATAATGAAGTTGACAAGTTCATTACTACCTGGATGGTCGCGAATCCAGGCGAAAGCATTACGATTCCAACAACGGGGTCGGGTTATGCCTATCGTGTAGAATGGGGCGATGGCGCAGTGGATGAGCTGGTTACCGAAAGTATTACCCATCAATATAGTAATTCAGGAATAAAAACCATAAAAATATCGGGTGCTTTCCCAAGGTTTTACCTTCAAGATTCACCAGTAACTAACTGGGATAAATTAAAGAGTATAGAACAATGGGGTACTATAGTCTGGCAAAATATGAACAATGCCTTTGCGCAAGCTACAAGTTTAGCCATTAATGCTACAGATGCTCCAGACCTCAATGGAGTGACTAGCCTTGAAGGCCTGTTTTTCAATTGTGATAACCTTCAATCTCCGGATTTATCCAATTGGGATATGTCAAACATTACTAACGTGAGTTCCATGTTTGCAGATTGTGAAAACTTTAATGGCACTATCGGAAACTGGGATATTGGCAGCGTCACACATTTTAATGCCATGTTTTCGGGCTGTGATAATTTCAATCAGGATCTCAGTGCCTGGAATATTGGTGAACATACGGAAGACAGTATCAGTATGGAGCAGATGTTTTCTGATACTGGTATGTTTAACCAGAATTTAGGTGCCTGGGATTTGAGTAAGGTCACTGATATGACGTCCATGTTAAATGATAGTGGCTTATCAGCTCAGAATTACGATTTTACACTTATGGGTTGGGCCATGCTGGATGGTGACGAGACCCAAATTCCGGAAGATATCACATTAGGTGCCTTAGGGTTGAGCTATTGCATTTCTCAACCCGAGCATACCCTTTTGGAAGATACCTATAACTGGACCATTACAGGAGATACTGCCAATTGCCCTGAAGCAGAACAGTTCATTACCACCTGGACAACAACAGAAGATAATCAAAACATAGCGTTTAATACATATACATCAAGATATTCGTACAATTATGCTATAGATTGGGGAGATGGCACGATAGAATATAATGTTACTGGTAATGCCACACATAGTTACAATCAAGCAGGTACTTATTATGTAAAAATATCCGGTGTATTTCCGAGTATTCATTTAATTGGTATTAATCAGCAGATAAAAGATAGATTAGCTACCATAGAGCAGTGGGGAAACATACAATGGGAAACTATGATATATGCTTTTCTAGCTGCAAAAAATATGAATGTTGTGGCCACAGATACTCCAGATTTATCTCGTGTAAGCATTATCGAAGGAATGTTCTCGTTGTGTTCTAATTTACAATCTCCAGATTTTTCTGGTTGGGATACTTCTAACGTGATTAATATGGAACTAACTTTTCGTAATTGCACTAATTTTAATGGTAATATTAGTAACTGGGATGTAGGTAATGTAACACATTTTTACATAATGTTAGGAGGAGCCACCTCTTTTAATCAGGATATCAGCGGATGGAATATTGGAGCACATGTTGAGGGTTCCATTAGTATGCTACAGATGCTTAGTAATGCCGCTGCCTTTGATCAGAATTTGGGGAGCTGGGATATGAGTAAGGTGACTAATGCTAGTGGTATGTTGGATGACACAGGACTTTCTGTACAAAACTATGATGCTACACTACTTGGTTGGGCAGCACAAGAGGATCTTGTTGCAGATTTAGTATTTGGAGCAGATGGCTTACAATATTGCCTGGGAGAAACGGCAAGAAATACGCTAACCAATGCCCCTAACAACTGGACCATTAATGAAGACGAGATGGCATGTGTTGATGCTTTTGTTACCACCTGGGAAACTACCGAGGCTGATGAAAGTATTGAAATCCCCATATTTGATGATAGTAACCTAAATTATAATTATACAATAGACTGGGGAGACGGTACCGTTGAGGAGAACGTTTCCACCAGTGCTTCGCATAACTATGCCACACCGGGCACGCACACGATAAGAATAATGGGTGATTTCCCGAGAATTTATTTTAATAATAGTGCTGAATCCAAAGATAAGATTTTAACCATAGAACAATGGGGAACCATTGAGTGGAGCTCAATGGTACTTGCTTTTAGAGGGTGTAGTAATTTGGTGTTGAACGCAACCGATATTCCGGATTTAAGCGGCGTAACCGGAATGAACTATATGTTTGCCAACACAAATTTAACTGATAATGGCGAGCGTATAGACGATTGGGATACTAGTAATATTACTAGTACGTTAGGTATGTTTGAAGGATCTTCATTCAACGAAAGCATCAATAATTGGGATGTAAGTAATGTTACTAATATGGCCCATATGTTTTACAATGACAGAGCTTTTAATCAACCACTGAATAATTGGCAATTGTCTGATAATGTTAATCTTTCTAGGACTTTTTATTTCGCAAGAGCTTTTAACCAATCTCTAGGTGAATGGGATATTAGTGGGGCCAACAATATGGCAGGCATGTTTGATAACGCTGGCGTGTCTACCGAAAATTATGATAATACCTTGATTGGATGGGCAACCTTAGATGAAGATGAAACACAAATCCCAAGAGATATTAATTTTAGTGCAAACAATAGCCAATATTGTGCTAGTGGTGAAATAGCGCGACAAGATTTGATAGACACTTACGGTTGGACTATTACAGATGGTGGACGAGGAGTCTGCGATGAAGATAGATTTATCACCACCTGGGAAACTACTGGGGCTGATGAAAGTATTAAAATCCCCATATTTGATGATAGTAACCTAATTTATAATTATACAATAGACTGGGGAGACGGTACCATTGAGGAGAACGTTACCACCAGTGCTTCGCATAACTATGCCACACCGGGCACGCACACGATAATAATAACGGGCGATTTCCCGAGAATTTATTTTAATAATGTTGCTGAATCTAAAGATAAGATTTTAACCATCGAACAATGGGGAACCATTGAGTGGAGCTCAATGGTACGTGCTTTTAGAGGGTGTAGTAATTTGGTGTTGAACGCAACCGATATTCCGGATTTAAGCAGCGTAACCGGAATGGACTATATGTTTGCCAACACAAATTTAACTGATAATGGCGGGCGTATAGACGATTGGGATACTAGTAATATTACTAGTACGTTTGGTATGTTTGAAGGGTCTTCATTCAACGAAAGCATCAATAATTGGGATGTAAGTAATGTTACTAATATGGCCCATATGTTTTACAATGACAGAGCTTTTAATCAACCACTGAATAATTGGCAATTGTCTGATAATGTTAATCTTTCTAGGACTTTTTATTTCGCAAGAGCTTTTAACCAATCTCTAGGTGAATGGGATATTAGTGGGGCCAACAATATGGCAGGCATGTTTGATAACGCTAGCGTGTCTACCGAAAATTATGATAATACCTTGATTGGATGGGCAACCTTAGATGAAGATGAAACACAAATCCCAAGAGATATTAATTTTGGTGCAAACAATAGCCAATATTGTGCTAGTGAAACAGCGCGACAAGATTTGATAGACAATTACGGTTGGACTATTACAGATGGCGGTTTAGCCTGTTTAGAGTCCGATAAATTTATCACGACCTGGGAAACTACCGAGGTTGATGAAAGTATCACGATTCCTACTTTTTCAGAAGAAACCTATAATTATACAATAGAATGGGGCGATGGCACTATCAGTTATAACCAGACAGGTGATGCCACACACACGTATGCAACAGCAGATACCTATACAGTTAAGATCTCAGGAGACTTCCCTAGAATTTACTTTAATTTTAGTGGTGATAGGAGCAAGATGCAAAGTATTGACCAATGGGGCACTATCGAATGGACCAGCATGGAAAAAGCATTTTTCGGCTGTACGAATGTCGTTTTAAATGCTACAGACACTCCCGATTTAAGCAATGTCACTAGTATGCTTCAAATGTTTGAACAGTGTTCTAGTTTTGTTGATAATGGAGAATCTATAGACGATTGGAATGTGGCTTCAGTTACTAATCTAGGAGCAATGTTTCGTGGCGCATTGAAGTTTAACCAACCCATAGGGAGTTGGCAGGTATCTTCGGTGACTGGTTTTTCTGCAATGTTTGAGTTTGCAACAAAATTTGACCAGGACCTCAGTAACTGGAATGTTTCCTCAGGGGAATATTTTTCTAGTATGTTCCGTCAGGCAACTGATTTTAATCAGGATATAGGGAATTGGAACGTTGAAAAGGCTTTTAGTTTAACTGATATGTTTTCTGGAGCCAGTGCATTTGACCAAAATATTGGTAACTGGAAGTTTAACAGTCTTATTATTAATCAAACTTATTCTAACGGTATTTTGGGCATGCTTGATGATTGTGGGATGTCTTACGAAAATTATGATGCCACACTCATAGGATGGGCAACCAATGATGAGATGTCAGTTGATATAACCGTTGGTGTAAACGGTTTAGGATATTGCACTGGAGAAGAGGCCAGAACCATATTAACCAGTGCGCCTTATAACTGGACTTTCCAGGGTGATGGGGTATCTTCATCATGTAAAGCTGTTGTGCTGGTAAAGGCCTATCTTCAGGGTGCAGCCTATAGCCCTAATACCGGAGAGGAGGATCTCATGCGAGATGATTTGAGAGCTTTAGACTACCTTCCATCTATAAGCCCTTATGCCGATGCGATGATGGTGGATAATACGTCAGTATTTAGTACTACCGGCAGCACAGCAGTGGTAGATTGGGTATGGGTGGAATTAAGAGATGAAAATGATAGTGATAATATCATTTCCGGACAGTCGGCACTCCTGTTGCGTAATGGTAACATATTGGCTAACGATGGGAATAGTACATTGGAATTTGATGTGTTTCCGGGGAATTATTATGTCGCTGTAAAACATAGAAACCATCTTGGAATAATAAGCCAGGCTTCAACAGCGTTGAGTTCTACGCTTATACAGGTAGATTTATCGTCAGATGTAAGTGCGATTAAAGGGGGTAATAATGCTGTGGTGTCTTTAGACAATGGGAGTTATGGCATGTATACAGGGGATTATGATGGCAATGGTGAAATACAGAATACCGATTCAAATAGTGTTATTCAACGTATAGGAAACGGGGGTTATGATGCTGCAGATATGGATGCCAATTCACAAGTACAAAACACCGATGTTAATGTGTTAATCAATCCGGTTATTGGTCGTGGCCAGCAATTAAGGACTAATAGTCAATCTAAACTTTTATCGCCCAACATCACATTAACCTTTGCCAATGCTCAGGTCACGAATGACGGTGTTGATGATTATTACGAAGCGGATATTTTCATAGCAAGTACTGAGGATTTCTACTTAAACTCCGGGCAAGTATACCTGGAATACAACACAGATGCTTTTGGAGAAGATGTATCGACCAATGGTAATATCGCATATAGTCAACCTGATGGTTCAATATTAGGCTATTCTTTTGGCTCGTTTTCACCAGCTTATAAGGATTTTGTACAGAATGATAATACAACGTCCAGAGTCTCACTATCATTTCAACAGAATCTTGGTTTGACTGCCTTGGAAACGGTACCGGAGATTCAAGTAACATCAACCGCCAAACTATTGTTTCATATTAAGATAAAATATGCTAATGTAAGTGAAGCTTCAGATATTTGTTTCTATAATGAAGGCGTTTTTCAGGATCAGTTTTTTACTGCTTGTGGTAGCGCTACAACAGGTCTAGCAGATTGTACCAACGCGCCCGGTGAGCAGATATTTGGTGATACTTATGACTGTTCTGCATCAAAAGAGAATACCTTGGGAATAACAGAGTCGGAGCGTTTGGATAGTGCAATCCTACTATTTCCAAATCCTGCGCAAGACAGTTTCTATATTAAAGGATTAAAAACCCCTTGTGAAGTAAACATATATGATGTTCGCGGGAAACTAATTTTAAAACAACTAGACGTATTGGATGAGCCAATAGATGTAAGCCACTATGAAAGCGGCGTATATATAATTAAAATAATAACCACAGATTCTGTAATTAGACATAAACGTCTGATAAAGAAAAGTTAATAGAAAACACAACACTTTTGATATTAATTCTTGAGCACCCCCTTTTAATAAAGGAGCGATATAGGATTAATAGCAATTTATAAGCAACTATGTTGTTGTTAGGTTTCAGGGTAGTTGCTAACACCTTCTTTTTTAAAGAAGGTGTTTTAAAATTATTTAACATCATCAAGATTTGAAATGTAGCTTATGCAGAAGGAAAATTGAACTGCTAAAAATGAGCATTCCTTTTTTATCTCAATGAATAGAATAATACAGATTTTATAAAAGAAATAGAAAGCATAACCCAATAATTGAAAATAAATAAAAATGAAGAAAACCAATACTATAGCATACATGTAAAAACCATGGTTTAGACTATCAAAAAAACCATAACTAAATAGCTATACCATTTTTATCGATGTAGGGTTTTATGGTATTCTATTCGATAACATCATCACAAACCTTTAGTCCATTTAATTTTTGAGCGCCCCCTTTTAATAAAGGAACGATATAGGATTAATAGCAATTATAAGCAACTATGCTGATAGTAGGTTGAGGGGTAGTTGCTTTAAACACCTCCTATCCTATATAATTAAACAAGGGGGTGTTTTAAAATCATATAACATCATCAAGATCACTGCCTGACTCAGGTGGTGATCATCCTTTTGATTAGCACCTCAACATAATCATAATAGCTTAGTTTGACTAATTAATTTATGGCTTATGAAGCACCTTAAATTTTTAGCCCTTGCAATGGGCACCTGTGTTTTAATTGGATTAATTTTATTGGGTTTTAAAAAATTTCGGGACACTTAGTTCTGCCCAAACAACGCCCATTAAAACCAATAATAGCAATATTGTGGATAGAATGTACCATGCATCCAATTGAAAAGAAATATTTTCCAATCTAAATCTTGAATCGGGAAACGGTATTTGCGAGGTCAACGTCAAAAATACAGGAATCAATAGGATCAATCCTATAATAAGCATCATATATAACGGAGACTTCAGGGGTTTGTGAACATTTTTTTGTTTTGTTTTAAAAACCATGAATTTCTCCAGTGTTCTTTCCGTAAACTGTTCTGATGGTGCTTGTCCAATTGATGTTTTGAGAAGCTTTACCAGCTTTTCGTCATCTTCAGAGCATTGGTTGTTAAAGTTCAATTTTTTCATCTTATATCTTTTGTTTCATTTCCCAATAACCTGGAGAGTTCAACGTACAAATTTTGTCTTGCTCTATAGAGCCTTGTTTTAATTGTAGATGTGTTCCATCCTGTTATCTGAGCAATTTCAATAATCGAACATTCATTCGCATAATATAGTGTGACTACCAAATTTTCATACTCCGAAAGGTTTTCGATCGCTTTATTCACAAATGCAATTTTATCGCTACTCACCAAGTTGTCAAATCCATTGGCGTAATTGTCCGGTATATCTAACTCATAATTTTCAGGTTCGTTCAATGAACGAGTATCTATGCTTCGTCGCCCTTTTAAACGGGTTAAGGAGGTATTGTACACTATTCTGTACAGCCAGGTAGAAAATTTGCCTCCCTTTTTGAATTTAGCTATATTTTTAAAAACCCTTATAAATGCATCTTGTACAATCTCTTCTGCATTTTCTTCATTTTTGGCGATACCGATAGCAATCGTGAATGCATAGGTTTTGTACTTTTCAAGCAGGTACCTATACCCATCTTCATGACCTGCTATTGAACGGGCAATGGCAGTTTCTTCAGAATAGTTAGGGTTGTTCATGGTTGTTATTATAAACCGTTACTGATTTTGGTTTTTCATTCTCCGGTTTATAAAATAAGAAAGTAACATGGCCACTCCCATGAATAGTGTAATCATGCTCACATAGGCCTGCGGATAATTGCGATAATCTTTTGGATTATAATTTTCTAGCAAATATTTTTCAAAAAAGAACCCTGCAAGAACCCCTAATGCAAACCCGATGAAGATCATCCCGAAGCTTAACAGAATAATATGCTGTCTATGAGTCACACGTCTGAAGTATTCAATATCAAGACCAGACTCAATAAGAGCCATGCGCTCTTTATAACGATAGGTAAAAAAGGTATAGACGATTCCGAAAACGGTTAAGGATATGGCAATTATAACAGAGTATACGTACATATTTTTTGATTTTGATTTATATTATATAAGACTATGATTTTCTAAAATGGGTTTCAAATTAGTTAACCAAAATATTTTATAAAGGAAACTTTAGTGATTGATAACGGAATCTATCCAGTCATTCGCTTTTGAAACCCTGGCAAAAGCCATTACAGACCCGTATTTAATGTGGCGGTTCAGGGCCCCGGAAATGATCCCTACCAAAATAAATGTACCGTTTTCCTCCATAAATACACCACCACCACTATCTCCTTTAGAGCCTCCAATTTCTAATTCGAGCGGAATAGGTGAGCCAAAATGATTTGATTCCGAACTTTCAGGGTTGTCAAAATCACAGACCAAAACGGAAGTACTAAAGTCTCTATTTTCAAAAGTACCTCCTATAGCATCCACAATATTCTGGCCCCCAAGCCTCTCTTGTACTCTTGGCATGGTCATTCCGTCTTTACCATTGCCTATAAACCCATAACCCAACTTGGTAATGGTTCTACCTAGTTCTTCATTCCCATAATAGCGTTCTGCAGGTCTAACATCCAAAACGGGACTTTCAAGTTCTATCAAGGCCATATCCCAACCATTCCATTGTGTTTCTTCGGCATTTGGTGGTAACTTTGGGTGCTTGATTATTCTTTTTGTTCGATAAAAGTGATCACCGAACTTCCATACCGAGGAATCCTTAACAAAGTGAGCGGCAGTTAAGACCCATTGCGAGGATATTAAGACTCCTGCAGCATAAGCTTCCTCCGTTTTTGAAATAGAATACCTTCCCACACAGTCGAATTCAGACTGTCCGCCAATCGCTCTGTATTTGTCAATATCTACGTCATGACGGATCATACCTAAGAAACTTGATGTACTGAAACTAAGAATTAATAGGCTTGTTGCCAGCATTGGTAATATAAAGATTTTTTTCATGAGTTTTATTTTAGTGTATAAAATATGAGATAAGCAGTGTTTTGATTTTAATTTTATATCGCATGTCTACTATTAATAAGACTACATATTTTTGCAATAGGTTTCAAATCATGTGCTTTTTTTTATTTCAATATCTTTCTTTTAAAAATATAATGATGGCAATAGGAGTGGAGTCGCCGTGAACTATGCACTATTATATTTTAAATGCATATTTTTGAGCATAAAATATCATATCATAAATAATGGAAACCATTATATCTAGCATCAAACAAATGTATCCTGTGAGTAATGAGTCTTTAGAGCTTTTAACCGGCAAAATGGAAAAAGTGTTGTTTCCCAAAAGGCATATTTTGATTAAAGCGGGTATAGTTAACAAGAACTACTACTTCATAGAGAAAGGCTTAACCCGATCATATTGTATTATTAATGGTGAAGAAACCACGACATGGTTTAGCAAGGAAGGTGAATTGGCCTTTTCCATGTTAAGTTGCTATGAAGGTAAGCCGGGTTTTGAATATGTAGATGCCTTAGAAGACACTGTGGTTTATGCCATTTCAATAGATCAATTAAACAAACTGTACAAAACGAATATTGAGATTGCCAATTGGTCCAGAGTGATACATCAAAAAGCATTTCTGGATTTGGAATATAGACATATTGCCATGACGACGCAGCCGGCAAAAGAACGGTACGCTAACTTTACCAGAGAGAAGCATGACCTATTTAAACGTGTAAAACTAGGCTATATCGCGTCGTATTTAGGCGTTACACAGGTGACATTAAGCCGATTAAGGGCTGAACCCATTTTTTAACATAGGTAAAGTTTTTTCCCGAAGAAACATCGTTAATTTGTAAAACTACAATGTAACACATACCACGATGGACTATACCGAAAAAGAAAAAATGTTAGCGGGAAAAAACTATGATACGCGCGATCCTGAATTAATTGCAATGTACCATAAAGCCAGGAAGCTCATGCAAATTTATAATAACCTGGACTCTACTGACGCTAAAAGAAAAGAAGAAGTATTAACGAAACTATTAGGTGATTTCGGTGAGAAAGCATGGATAGAACCTCCGTTTTTGTGCGATTATGGCGAGAACATTTTTATTGGAGAAAAAACACTCATAAATACCAACTGCATGTTTATTGATAATAATATCATTACCATCGGTAAAAATGTTTTAATCGCTCCATATGTTCAAATATATACAGCTAAGCATCCTTTACGTGCTGAAGATAGAATTAGAGAAGGAGCCGGAGCACCCTATAATACATCGGCAAGTCCTGTTACAATCGGAGATCATGTTTGGATTGGTGGCAACAGTATTATTTTACCGGGAGTGACCATCGGAGAAAACACGACCATTGGAGCGGGGTCCGTGGTTACTAAAGATATACCTGCGAATACATTGGCATTTGGTAACCCTTGCAAAGTCATTAAAGAAATTTAACACGATTATGACGTCCAAAATTAAAATCGGAATTGTAGGGTATGGTAATTGGGTAAAAGAGGCATACTTACCTGCTCTTGAGTATGATGGCAGAGCGGAAGTCGTTGCTATTTCTGCCAAAAGTGATGAAACCATTGAAAATATTAAATTCAAGTTTGGAAGGGACTTTACAACTTACAAAAATTATGAAGAATTAATGGACTCTTCGGAAGTTGAGGCACTGATGATTGCCGTTCCGGATCATTTACACGGACTGGTGGTTATCAAAGCCATAGAATCCGGGAAGCCGTTTTTTTACGAACCACCAATAGGACACACCAGAGCATTGATACCAAAAGTCCTGAAAAAGCTAATAAATGCGCCTCAAATTACACATGCCGATTTAGAACTAGGATTAATTCCTGCGGTATCCGAAGCCGCGATTTTGTTAAAACAAGGTGAGCTGGGTGAGGTGCAAACCGTCCATATTTCCCTAAACTCCGATTGGGGTCCGGAACCTCATCAGGATACCAATGTTATTAACCGCCTTACATTGTGGTATGTGCATGTACTAAATACTATACTCGATGCAACCCCAAATCGCGTACTCATCAATGATGGCTATGGAACCAAAGGTAGACGACAAAGCCAAAGCACCGGTATTTTTGATTATAATGGTATTTGGGGAAGCTTAAGCGTGAACATTGATAGCGTTGACGAGCTGGTGATTACTATTAAAATTGTTGGAAGTAAAGGCGATATATATTTAGATATTTTAACCGGGGAATTGAAATTAAGAACTAAAGAAAAAGTCGAAACAGATTATTTTCCTGCCAAACAACCTTACGCGGATTGGCCGGGGATGAGAGAATCGATAACCGCCTTTCTAAATGCCATTGAGACGAATACGCCAAGCTTTGCAAATGCACATTTGGTAGCAGAATTGCAAGCTATGGGAATGGCTACAGAAATAGCTAAAGACACCGGGCATTGGGCTGTTATTACATAGTGATTTTTTCTTTATAAAGACTTTCGACTCCAGTGGTATTTAGTTTCGTGATTGAAGAGATTTCAAATAGGCCTTAGGCGTCATACCTTCTTTGTTTTTAAAAACACGGTAGAAGGTCGCTTTAGATTTAAAGCCGGATTGTGACGCAATACCCATTAAATTAAAGGATTTGTTTTCCGGAGAATCTAATTGATTTTTAAACTCTTCAACACGGAAGTTGTTTACAAAATTTGTAAAGCTCATTTCGTATTCATTCCTTATAAATTCGGTAAAAACCTTGGGGTCAATTCCAATTTTATGCGCTACATCAGCAAGCTTTAGATCAGGGTTTTTATAAATTTTATGCTGATGAAAACAGCGTTGAATACGATCTTCTATAATGGATTTCCCTTCAATGATATCCTTGTCTATATGCAATTTCTGACCAAGAAAAAAGGCCTTAAACTTTTTAGATTCTGTTAGAGCGAATAAGATAATGACACAATTTATGATAAAACCTAAGGGCAGAAAAACATATCTGTTTAAGCTGAAATAATATGCTGATAAATCCATATAGGTCGTCATGAGCATATAAACATTAGAAATCCAATATTTGATTAGGAAAATGAAATAAAATAAAAAGTACCTTTTAAAGATCTGAGGCTTTAAAAAAGGTTTTATCGAAGATTGCAAGGCCTTACCTTTTGCGATATAAAAAGAGAAGAAAAGAAATTGAAAAATGATTATAAACTCCACGATCTCATACAAATGATGAGCATAAAATTCGCGCGTTACATGTTTTATAAAGGAGTAGATAACAAAGACCAACATAGGGACTGCCAAATGCTGATAAAGGAGCTTCTTGCCGTTTTTGTTCTTGTTTAGTAAACCTATATATAAATAGAGTAATGGTGCAAGGAAAAAGGATTTATAATTGGAGAGTAGCATAGAATAAAAAACACTGTGTTTAAAAACGTTCCAATATAAATTATAGACAAATCCGGTACTCCATAACAGGCAGAACACCCCTAGTATAATCGTTCTTTTATGTTTTGAAGTTAATTTTAAAAGACCGATAATTAAGAGCTGAATGTTAAGACATAACAATATCCCGTTGAAAATTAAATCAGGTAAAGATTCGTTCATTGTTAAAGTTGTCCTTCTATTAAGTATGTTTTTATTCGGAGGCCTCAAATTTAAGAAAACCGTGCTAAATAAGTTATTACAATTTTAAAAACAAAAATCCTCGATGTTTACCAAAATAATAACCCAAACACAAATTAAAGAATGCGACTAAATTCATATACTATGGCATCTCACTTCCAAACACCAAAAAGAACTCCAATAAATTCTAGAATAAGGATATTATTAAACCATTGAGCGGTCAAAGAAGGATAGAAAAATGTATCTCTAAGCTTTATCTAATACCGGAAATATCTATACTTTCCGGAAATAACAATAAGAATATTAGCGTATATTTCAAAGAAAATACTTATATTTAAATTCTCCTAAGATTTAATTTCTGCATTTTATTTCCCAATTTACAACTGAAACCTATTTATGATTGGTGTTGTTTAATTAGTTACGAATTCACTATGTATTAAAAAAAATGAAATGACAGGAAGTACAGCATTAGATGTGGTTATTGGATTGGTATTTATTTTTCTGCTTTATAGTCTTTTTGCAACTATAATCATGGAAATTTTAAACTCATTTCTTGGGCTTCGTGCCAGGAACTTGAGGTATACCTTACGTAGGATGTTAATGGACGAAAAACACACCAAGAAATGGGTTGATGTGAATGTCCGGGATTCCTACTGGATAAGTACTATAAAAAACTTTTTAAACTTAATTCCCAAAACAGGCCTGAAGCTCTATAACACTTTTATAAAGATCTCCGGTCGTTCGGGCAATCTAACAGACCCGGGATTATTCCATCAATTTTACGATCAGCCCATGATCAAATATCTGAGTGGAGGAGGTATTGCTAATAAACCCTCGTATATAACCCCTCAGAATTTTTCCAAAGCTATTTTTGACACTATTAAATCAAATTTCAACGTTGAAGCTATTTTTAAGAAGCTCGATGTTGATTTTGATATGCTTAACGACGCCTTTGAACAGCTCGATGAATCCTCGGAAATAAAAAAGATATTTGATGCGTTGGACGATGATCAAAAGAATTTCAAAGAGTGGTTTAATGGACACAGCGATTATGATAAATTGAGGATCGCTGCAGGGGTTTTGCCTAATAATCTGAATCTAAAAGAACATTTACAGGCGATACTGGATAATGTCGGTAGTACTTCGGATAATCTTGAGCTTTCATTGAAGCAAGTATCCAATGGTAAAGATCTGTTGGAGAAAATAAAGGCAGGCATTGCCATACTTCCTGAAGGTTCTCATACTAGAAAACATGTGGAATCTTTATTGATTGATGCCAATAACAATCTTCAAGACTTTAAAATTGCGTTGGAACAATGGTTTGATGATACTATGGAGCAGTCCACCGGCTGGTTTAAACAAAGAGTACAGTACTTTCTTTTTATTATAGGATTCGTATTGGCTGTGAGTCTCAATGCCAATACTTTGGACATTGTTAAAAAATTATCCACTAACCCAGAGGCAAGGGCAGAACTGGTTGATCTTGCCATTGAATATTCAAGAGAAAATAAAAAGCAGTTAAACGCCCTGGATAATCCAAAGGATACTGAGAACGAGCAGCCTGATGATAAAACGGATTCCATAAAAGACCATAAAAACGATCAACTCGATAAGACCAGTGATGCTTTACGTGCTAAGATCCATGATTCTTTAATGAATGCAGCTACATTGATCAGGTCCGATATTTATGCCGCTCAGAATATTATAACCGCTAATTGGCATGTTCCGGATAGTATAGAAATCAATAGTAGTAAAGACAAAGTTGCTTCAGAAGATTATAAGAAACATGAGTATAGTCTTGTCGTTTGGGATACTCTGAGAGATGCAAAAGGAGAACTAGAAAAAACTGAAGCGGTTGAAAAAGTTACCATTTGGGTTCATAAATCTGTAGATTTAAAATTGCTTGAAAAATCTATTCCTCCAGCCAGTTGTGCCTCCTTTAAAGCCGGTAAGATTAATGTTAAACAGAACACCTATAAATGGAACTACGTATTTTCAAGAAGTGGCTGGAATTTTACATATTTGTGGGGTTATGTTTTAACAGCCTTGGCTATTTCATTAGGGTCTCCGTTTTGGTTTGATCTTTTAACCAAACTTGTAAAGTTACGTAGCGCAGTCAAACCAGAAGAGGACCATTCAAATTGAAACCCATGAAACAAGACTAATCGATGTTCAACCATTTTAAGGATTTCAATCTGTATAACATGATTTAATAACAAACATCATTTTAATTATAATAAATTTTAACAAAATAGCTATAGAATATGGAATTATTATTTGCCAAAAACAAGCGTTTATTTCAAGATAATTTAAGTACCGGAATAAAATTATCTTCTGATATTGATGAAAAATTACTTCTGGACATTACAAAGAATAAGGTGTTAAAAGATTTTGAAATGCCCCTAATTTTAAGTGATGGTGAAGTCACGGCTTCCGGACCGGCGGAAGCATTTAAATTTAAGGAGATTCCCAATGTCAATATTTTAGGAAATGCTGATGCAAATTTAAGAATAGCCATTTTCGATAGTGCTCAGGACCTTGTAAATGATTTGATGAAAAATGATAATCTGAAGATAGATCTACCATCCATTGATGACAAAAAAAATGCTTATGGTGTCTTCTCTTATAGTTACTCGATAAATGGTGATGTCGAAGGAGAATGGCCCCTGGGTTCTGCGTTGTTATCAGCAAGCGTGGATGCTAATCATGAAAAGCGTGCTGCTGTTATTGTCACTCTAAAAAAAACTACAGGAATTCAAAAGGCTATTGTGGATATTATTAGCGAGCTTCAATCGCCCAGGCAGGTTCAAAAAGCTAAAGATCTTGATCCCGGAACCTATTTGGTAATGCAAAGAGAAGGCGCCTTAAATGCAAATTTTGGAGCCCAGGTAGGTTTTGACTTCGATTGGGCCCATGAATCTCAAAACCCTAATTTCCCAGGAACTTTAGGTTTGCAAACAAAGTTGGGTGGGCTATTAAACGTAGGGTTGAATATCGCTGGCGAATTCACACTCATTGTAAGCCGACCGACTAAAGACGACGTTATACATCTTCATCTCAATAAAAGGAAACTTAATGGATGGAACTTTGCCGCCGGTCTCAATGCTTCCGTACAAGGAGATCTTAACGAGTTTGACGATTTTTCGGTAAATGACCTTATAAAAGCAACCATAGGTATACATCATGCGCAAATTCTTGAAGATATAAGAAATTGGGTAGATCCTGATGAAGCTGAAAAAAAATTACATGGGCTAACAGATAAATTATTAAAGGAAGTTACAGGGACTTCGACTTTTAAAAAAGCCAGGTTAGCGATTATTGACTTGTTCGACAAATGGGATGCTGTTGGTAATGAAGGTGGTGGAGCGATTTTGAAATTGATCGAAGAGAATGCCTCTGTGGACCTTGCCGAAGTACAAAAGGAATTCAAAAAATTAGGGAATGAAGATGTGGCAGATTTTCTTGAGGAAAAACTCCAGAAAACAGGGTTTCTGGATACCCAATTAGGGCAAATATTAAGTGCCATTGTGCCTTTTGATGATCTATTTGAAATTGTTGCTGAGCAGGAACTCGTAGACAAACTTCAGGACAAGGCTTTAAAAGTATCAGAACTTTTAGACCTGCAGGAATTAATTAAAAAGCTGCATAAAAATATCTCCGAGAAGCTGTCACTCGATCGTATCAGAAAAGCTGCAAAATCAGAAAATTTAGAAGATCTAGGAGATTGGCTCAAAGGGAAACTTTCAAGTTTAACCCAAAACGACCTGGCCGATGAGTTAAGATCCATGGATGCATTTATTACCAACTTTGAAAACAATGCAGCTCAAATTTTCGAAAAGGTTAAAACAGCACTGCAAAAAGAATACGGCATGTCGTTTGCGTATACTTACCAAAAGGAGAAGGAGCACAGTGCCCTCATTAATGCTCAGTTCAATTTTGCCGAGAACGCCGAAGTCGGTCATATACTTGAAGAAGCTCTGGATGGCGATTATAGTCAGCTTCTTACGAATACCCAAATCAAAGGAATTCTTTTAACAAAAGGGGTTCTAACACACAGACTTAAAAAACAAAAAACACTTTCACTGGTAATTCCCGGTGCAAAACGCAATTTCACTCGAATTAATCAGTCCATCGCAATGGGTACTTTTATTGATGATATCGATGGGAGACTCATCATGTACGAACTAAACGCTAGCGATACCATCCGTCGTAATAAGCGATTGATTCAATTGGCACTGACAAGTAATTATTTCGGAAAAAAGAAAGGACATGCTTTCGGTGTTGAAAAGGAGTCGCTTAAGGTCTCTTTCGATTTTAAAGTTCAGGATAAAAAACTTAAAACAAGACATTTAGAACAGATCATAGAACCATTCATTAAAGTAAACCTTAGTAGACCATTTTCAGATGCTACCAAGCTCACAACGGATCAATGGATCGGCCAAATGGATAACGATATCGAAAAGTTCAATGCCAATGGTAAAAGACGGTTTGGAAAGACCTTGATCAACATGAGCCTTAAAATACCATCGAAAATTGGCAACGTCTGGATGGAAGCCCCCGGAAATAAAAAGCATAAAGTCTACAGGGAAGTTTCAGCGGCCATTCAAAGGAGTATGAGGGCATTGGTACAAACCTTTGCTTATGAGAATGAAGAGATGTTCACCAAAAATTATAATAAAGAGCGGCTTCAGGCTATTCTGTTATATACCTCACTTCCGGTTGTCAATCACCGAAGCTACAATTACAGTGATCTAATTAAGAAGCCCAGTGCTGTAACCTCCAGTTTAGGTAGAAATATGGTGTTATTGGTGGATAAATTACGGCATGATCCCGATTCTCAGGTACGACGCTCTGCCGATGATTTTAATAATATACAGACGAGTATAGCGGAAATCACCAATATGATGCAACACGATTCCGACTTTAATCAGAAGTTAGGACATTTAGTAAGTATAGAACGTAACATCGTGAGTAAGGTTATTAAATCGGCGACCAAAATTTCAGGATTAAAAGAACTAGCTGTTAAGCATCCGGATAAGGCCATAAAGAAATTGTCTGAATTTGGTGCGCAACTTACAGATACGATAAACGACATCAATGTCGGCTTTATAGCCATAAGAAAGGACTATACCCGTTTTATGGGACCGAACCTGTTTATTGCTGCTTCACGAGCATTAGACCCTAGTTTGGATGATAATACTACAGGCTACCTTGAACTTATCGTTTTAAAAGAGTCCTCGAATTTTGAAATGGAAACCTATTTGGATGGTAAAAAACCAAATGTCAAGGATATGATCGTATCACAGATGATAACCGATTTTCAATAACAGTGTTAGTTTAAACGACAATATTTAAATAACTGTCATTGTAAGTTGGTCCCTCAAAGCAACAACAAAGAATGTCAATCCTAAAATTTAGTAAGGTATGTTTGATCCTTTTGATTTTTCTAAAGAAGACAAAGAAATAGCCAAAACCTATTTTGATGCTGCCGATAAGGTTTTAGCAGAAGCCATCGCAAATAAAGATTTATCTCTTGGCAATAAAATAAACAGGAACGGAGAAATAGATATCAAATGGATCTCTGATGCCACAATCATTGAAAAAACTTTAGATAAGCATGGTAAACCAGTTGAAAGGCAACGTCCTGTTATAGATTTGGTACAGCAGGGTGGAGGTATGTGGGGAATAGCTTTACTGGGATATTGTTACATCATGGAAAAAGTTGGAATTCGATTTTATAGTCATGGAGGTACCAGTGCAGGGGCTATAAATGCGCTGTTTTTGTCTTCTATTTCCGCCGATGTTTATAAAGAACCTCCCATCATCGAAACGAAAGACCATCGCAGTGCTTTAAAGTCTGAAATTCTAACGCTTATTGTTTCCAATATGGATTTTTCATCTTTTATGAATCGGGGAGGATTGGCAGGAAAGGTTCAGAAAGGATTGTTTAAAAATTTTAACTCATTTTGGTTACGCTTCATCTTGATAGTATTTTCCGTCCTGATTATTTTGGCCATGTATTTTGGAGCCGGAGGGTTGCTAAAATGGTTTGGAATGGAGGCCATTTCAGACGTCAGATATTTTTCTTTCATCATAGGAACCTTTAGCGTTGCGGCATTCGGTATGTTGGTCTTTATTATCGTTGCCAAAGTACTTGGAGAAAACTTCGGATTGAATACCGGAAACCCATTTTTGTTTTGGGTTAAAGAAAACTTGAGTAACTTGAATATTGCTTCAACCCAGGATCTATATAATAGTCTCTCAAGTACAAAGCTTATCAGGAACATTAAAACAGACGATTTGAGGGATAATTTAAAAACGCTTATAAGGTCGAATGTGTCAAAGGTATTAAATGTTCAGCAGCAGGATCAGGCCATAATCATGTCTGATGATGTCTCGAAACAAATGACTTCTGAACCTTCTCAGCATTACAAGGTTGAACATCCTAAAATCGTCCTCATCACTTCAAATCTCTCTCACAGTAGAATTGTTAGGTTTCCAAAACGAGCCAATGAATACTGGGAAAACCATTTAAAAGTACATCCTGCGGCTTATGTAAGAGCATCTATGTCTTTACCTTTCATTTTTAAAACCTTTATTCCGAATGCAAGTAACCATTATGAAAATTCAGATGATCCAAATAATAAAGTGAAATTAAAGGCCCGTATGGTGGATGGAGGTATGCTTTCCAATTTCCCTATTCGAGAATTTCATCGAGGAGGCAATAGCATTCCCAGTTTCCCAACCTTCGGTGTTTTGTTATCCGAACGGTCAGAAATAACATCCGAAAATAATTTGCATGGCCCAAAAAACTCGCTATTGAAGTATATTTTTAGTTATATAAAAACTTTTAGAAACTTTTACGATAATGATTTCTTAATTGATAATGAAGAAATTAAAAATAGAGTGGTAACGGTCGATACAAGAAGAGACCCCAAAATTAAAGACAGTCATATTAACTGGTTAGATTTCTGGATGGATACCAAAGATAAGCGGATATTATTTGTAAGAGGTGCAGAAGCCGCTGTGCGACAACTGTATAAATTTGAATGGGAATCTTATAAAGACTTACGAATTAAAATTGGAAAAGATGAATTCTGACAAACACCTTACAAAAGTCACAAATCAATGGTTTTTAACGCTATTGATTACCTTTGGAGTCGCAAGTGTTTTTTCTTGGTACTCCCATATTGAAGTCGGAAATATTGGTGAGATTCAATTTTCACGGAATTTGGACGATTTCAATGATAATATCAAACTCTTTTTTGACAATATTAAATGTAATACATTATATGATTTTGCATTCATCATAACCTATTCTGTATTGTTTTACTTTAGTTATCGCGTGTTTCAGAGTTCCATGAGAATTCCTGTTAATAGGGTATTGATACTAATATGTCTTGTTCCCGGTGTTTTTGATATTATTGAAAACATATTGCTGCTAAACCTTTTGAATCAATCAGACAGCAACTGGTTGTTCAATGCATTTTGGTTTGTGGTAAGAGCAAAATGGACGTTTGTCATTCCATTTATTCTTATCAATTTTACGATTTTAATATACTATTTGATCAAGTTTATTAATTCGTTTTTTAAAGGAACAAGTACGGAGTAACTAAGTATTAGGAATTTCTATAATTTACTGTTTTATGGTATACGCAATTTTTCATTTGGATGACTTGGCTTAGAAAATAGCCACGTTTCTTTCATATTTCTCTCTCAAATGCCTCTTTGGCAACTATAAACGAATACCCTTCTATAGGGTATTGTATGTATTATTTTGGTTTTATTTTAGTAATTCAAAAATGATTAAAGAATATCAATGATGAAAAGTATCTTAATTTTTGAAATAAAAACAGTTGGAGTATCATGGAAAATATGAATTTGTTTGACGAGTTTAGAGTTTTAATAGAACTCTATAAATTTTATTTAGATATAGTTTTAAAATCTGTAACCTTTGTTTTAGGAATTGTGGGCGCAGTTCTAGCATATTTATTGAAAGAAGCGAAGACCCACTTATCGACTTACGGTTTATTTGTCCCATCAATTCTATGCTTAGGCATGGGTGGAGCCTTTCTTTTAAGTTTAAAAAAAGCAAAAGAACTAAGTGTAGCTATTGATGACTTGTATTATAAATTAGATTTAGTACTTAAGCCACATACCGAAGTTCTTGAGTCTTCACTATTTTCGTTTGGAATACTGTTAATAGGGTTAGGATTCATTATTCTTATATCATTTATACCAATAACTAAATATTTAAAAAAGTCTAACTAAAAAAGGATTTTGTCAAAATGTACGAATATTGCCTTGAAACATCTGAATTAAAATAAGTCTGGACATACTGATCAGGAATGCATGCAGTTTCAAATTCTATTTGGCCATAGATCTTGATATATTAATTCTTAGCTATTCTTTTAAGGTCTAAGTCTTGAAAATCAAAACTAAAATCAATAAAACGTGAAATACCTTTCATTTTTATGTTTTGACCTTTACCGCTTTTATCCAATGTAAACATCGCAAATGCATCCGCGTTCATATCCTGGTATTCCCATTTTATAGCAAATGTATTGTCTTTATAATAGGACATTTTGCCATTCAACCGAGGCGACTTCAATGATTTGAACCATAAATCACCATTATTATCAAAAATTTCAACCTTGCCAAACCAATGATCTTCATAAGTACCAATGTAATTTTTCTTATTGAATGATCTATTTTTATTTGAACTAATTTCTTGCCATAGCGTCTCTGTTTCTTTATCAATCATATTGCCACGTTGCTCTTGCATTCCGGAAGCCATTGCTATCCAATTAATGCCTGTATTTAAATTTAAAAACTTATCAAGAAGCGCATAACCGATCAAGCCATTTAACATTCCGGATTTTTCAGAATTATTCAGCAAAACAATTCCAAGTTCTAATTCAGGTATTAAAATGACTTGAGAAGCCATTCCTGCAATTAAACCTGTATGTTCAATTTTCAAATAGCCATTAAAGTCAGATACCAACCAACCCAATCCATAGCCCAAAAAATGCGATTTGAAAGGCGAATTTGGGTCAGACTGCATATGCATTGGTGTATGCATTCTCCACATTTCTTGTTGCTGTTGCTCAGAAAACAGAACATTTTTCAATTCTGTACCATATTTTCCGTGATTTAATTGCGCTAGCATCCATTTGCACATATCAGAGGCGCTTGACCATATTCCTCCGGCTGCCCCGTTCATTTTTGTATGCTCTTTTATATTGTCTAAAGCAATCAATGCATTATCCACAATAGCATGAGGAACTGCAACATTTTCATCATTTAATATGTTCGAATAACCTGGATAGGAATTTTTCATTCCTAATGGTTTTATAATATTTTTATCTATAAAAGATTCCCATGATTGTCCGCTTACTCTTGCCGTAAGTTCACCAGCCACTAAATAGAGTAGATTGTCATAGTCAAACTTTGTTCTAAAAGCAGAGGTAGGCTTAAAATATTGAAAACTGTTTAAGACATCATTAATAGTAAAATTTGAATCATTTGGAAAAATCATTAAATCTCCAACGCCTAATCCTAAACCACTACGATGCGTTAGTAAATCTTGAATATTAAAATTATTAGTGACATAATCATTATACATCTTAAACTCCGGAATATAATCGATCACCTTATCGTCCCATTTTAGTTTGCCTTGATCTACCAATATGGCTAATGCCGCAGACGTAAAAGCTTTAGAGTTTGAAGCAATTCCAAAAGGTGTATTTGATGTTACTTTGTTATTGGTTTCAATAGAGGTTAATCCATAGCCTTTAGCATGTATTATTTTACCGTTTTTTACGACCCCGATAGAAAACCCAACGGTATGATCAACGGTATGCATGGCTTTAAGCACTAAACTATCAATTTGGTCGGAATGCATTTGAGCATTCAATGTTGTTACCGTAAATGCCAAAACCATAAGGTTAAAGACAAATTCTTTTTTTAAATTTTTCATGATGGATTGTTTTTAATTTGATTAATGAATTTTAAACCGCCTAATTCTAATTGTGCAAACAAAAGGATAAGGCAAGCTACTATAGAGGTATATTTAAGATAAGCATCTTCAACCGTTTGAAAGCTATAAATAAGTACAAGGGTTATAACGAGTATACATGAGATGATCAAACCACGAATGCCTTGCCTTTTATAACTTGCAATCCTTTCTTTTACCAAGGCTTCCTTTTTGATAGCCTGGATGATGGCATCTTCCAGATCAATAGGGGTATTGATGTTATTTATGTTGCTTAAAATTTCTTTTAATTGATCTTTATCTTCCATTTTAATAGGGTTTTTTAATCTGTTCTTTTTTTACGATGTCATAAAAACTTGTTCTACCTCTGTGCAGAAGCACTTTAATATTCGGTTTGCTAAAGTTGGTTACCGCTTCTATTTCTGCAATACTCAACTCATCGATATAAAAGAGTTGTAAGAGCAATGCTTGTTTTGAAGGAATTTTGCCAAAAACCAATTTTACTAAATGCTTTAAGTCGTCTTGATGCATTTTTTTAATTATAGCATTACAAGCTGTTTTTTCAGTTTGAGATACTTCTAAGGCTTCATACTTAATGGCCCTTCGTTTCTTTTGTGCTAAAAATTGCAATCCTGTATTGACCACTATTCTATAAAACCAGGTGGAAAATTTAGAATCGTTTCGAAATTTAGAGATTGAAGCGTAGGCCGTTATAAAACTATTTTGAACGACATCTTTGGCGTCATCCTCTTGTTTAACCATAGCGATAGCGATTCCAAAAGCTTTGTTTTGATAGGTTCTTATGAAATAACCAAAAGCGTCTGTATTGCCTTTTATTACCTCATTTAAGTAATGAGCATCCATAAAAGGTTAGTGCTTTTTATTTAATTTCTTTGCCCAGAAAAAAGAAATGATAAGGCTTATACCTCCAAATAATAACATAAAAGAGGGGTAAAAAACCTCGCCCTTAATGGTTGTGGTTTGTTCCAATGCATAGGCCAGTAATAGACCACAGGCCATACCTATCATTAACATTCCAATTTTTAATCCTAAAAATTTAGCATGGTCCGGAGATGTATTGGTGTCAATACCTTTCTCAATTTTTGCCATACGCTCGAGATGAGAGGCTTTAATAAATGTGTAAATGGTATATCCTGTTGCTAAAAAAAGGGCTGCTAATACGGCTCCCGGGCCTAAAAAATTATTCATAATAATATGTTTTTAATTGTTTTATACTCTTAGGATGGATATCAAATAGAAAAGGTTACAGATCCCTTGAATTATTTTTAAAGATCATAAAAATGACCCCATAAGATTTTTACTAAAAAGTGCTATTATACTAGTGGTTGTGTAATGTACTATAATGTTGTGGTTTATGACTTGCCCCGATTCTTTATCGAGGCAACTTTGTTTTGGTGAAGGTGAAGTTTTTATCTCAAATTTTCTTTGGCAACTGTAATGGAATATGCTTTGCCTGAAGGAACACATGCAAGGGTAGTGAAATGTATGTAAAATGATCGTTTAGTAAATGCTTCAATAATACTAAGAATATAAATTTTATATTTGTTATGTGATCTAATAACATAACAAATAATAAAATGGAATCATTTTTAGACCAATCTGCCGGGTATTTAATCAATATGACAGCACTATTATTAAAGAGAGAGTTTAGTTCGGCTATTAAAAATCAGAATATTGATGTAACGCCGGAACAATGGGCAATACTTAATAGACTCAACGAAAAATCGGGTTTAACACAAAAAGAAGTAGCACGACTAACGTTTAAGGATAATGCAAATATTACCAGGATGGTGGACAAACTTGAAAAGAAGGGATTAGTTATCAGACATGCAGATGCTAATGATCGTCGAAGTTGGAATTTGTCCATAACGCCTAAAGGTGTTGAAATACGGGATTTGGTAGAACCCCTCGCTGTGAATATTTTAAATAAAATATCTAAAGGCATAAGTGAAAAAGAGATGCATTTATATAACACTATATCTAAAAAAATAATAGATAATCTGATTGTATAAATTTTTATTTATATATTTGTCATAGCAAATATTGTTAAGACAATCAAAAATGTATTTATATAAACCAAAAATAAGATGAAAAAGCAGGGCTATTTCCCAAATGTTTCATTTTTAATGCATTGTATTCGGTTGGTGCGTTTTTGGTTAGGAGACAAAGGGTATTAATAAAAAATCAAAACATTATGAATAGAGGAGTGGTAACAAATGATTTGACTCAAAAATATAGCAAAGGACATATTATTATTCATTGGCTAACTGCACTATTAATTATTGCTTTATTTCCTTTAGGTAAATATATGGCAACGATGCAAGCATCTGAAAAATTATTTCTTATAAAGATTCATGCCATCTTAGGGATCATCGTTTTTTTATTGACACTGGTTAGAAGTTATTTGTTTTTTAAATCTAAACGGCCTGAAAATTTAAAAACAGGTCATAAAATCAATGATAAACTAGCCGTTTGGATCCATAACGCTTTTTATTTTTTATTGATTGCTATTTCAATAGCCGGATTGGCAACAATCTTCGTTGGGGGCTATGTTGATGCATTAAAATCCGGAATGTCAGATTTAATAGTATCAAAAGAGAATATTATGCCTCTTAAAGCTCATGAATTATTAGCTACCATTACGATCGTATTATTGGCGTTACACGTTTTGGGTGTGATAAAACATTATGTATTGACAAAAGAAAATAGTTTAAAAAGAATGTCTTAAAATATAGAATTATGAATACAACACCGAGATTAGATAGAAAAGCAGTTAAAATTTCAAGATTAGCTTTGATAGCATTCTTGCTTATTGGTATGATATCCTGTAATAATGAGAAAAAAACTAAAAACAAATCAAATATGGAAACAAGTAAATCAGAACATATCATCTTAATAAACCCATTCGAGGTTCCAAAAGGGAAACTGGAGGAATCCGTAATTTATTGGGAAGCATGCAGAGACTTTTTAAAGAAGCAACCAGGTTATATTTCTACAAAGCTACATCAATCGATAAAAGATGATGCCAAATTCGAACTCATCAATGTTGCCGTATGGGAAAGTCCCAAAGCCTTTACAGAAGCAAGTCAGAAAATGGCAAAAGAGCTAGGAGTTCCGCCTACAGAAGGGCTTAAAGCCAATCCGTCGCTTTACACAGTAATTAGTGAATAAACGGGACATTAACAATTTAAATGGATAATCTAATAGAACGGATTAAATGTCTTTAGCTTTTTCTAAATGATTGGAGAAGGCATAAGTATTATCCAAATATACAAATTCGGTTGTTCAAAATAATTCTAAAATATATTATCCATTTAAATTTTGTTATAGCAGCTTCAGCCGGGTTCCTTGCTGCTGGGATGGTCAAAATTTTCACTACAGCGAGCTATCTTCATTACGGATTGTTTTGCTTTTTCTCTACGTTGTGTGTATACAATAGTCATCGATTATTTAAAGCGAACATTGAAACAAATACACTTTGGCTGAAATGGGTTCACCAGCATAGAACCCTAATATCTTATGTCATCATTTTTAGCGGATTAATGGCCGGTTACTTCTTTTTTAGGTTGTTAAATACTATAACACCTATAATTGTGGTGTTAATGAGTACATCTGTCATCATCTCTTTTTTTTACGTTGTTCGATTAAAGGGGAAAAATATACGTGAATTTCCCTACCTAAAAATTCATTCCATTGCGCTAACATGGACCTTGATCATTGTAATATTCCCTATAGTGAATGAAAACATATCCGATTGGGAAATATTAGCGATCTTTATTCCTGCTCATTATCTGTATTTTGTAGCGGTGGCAATTCCTTTTGATATTCGAGATTTAAAACATGATGCGCCAACACAACGAACTATTCCACAAGTTGTGGGTATAAGAAACTCAAAATTGATTTCTGTTTCCCTCTTGATGCTTACAACGGGATGCTTAGGTTACCTTTTTTCATCCTTATTGTTAACACCATTGTTCATTTTTACCATACTAGCTCAAATACTAATTATTCTATTTTCAACAGAAAGGCATCACGAATTCTATTATTCTGTCTTATTAGATGGCGGAATTGCCCTATTAGGAATAAGTTATTTAATTTCGGGGTACTGACCCGATAAAACTTGGGCCAAATAAGAGGTGCGTGAAGCGGCCATGTTTTAGGCTATACGAATGCAATTTACGGCTGAGTTCCTTATATTTATTCCGCTTAACTCCAATATTTATGATAGCCAAAGAAGACATGTACATATCTTTAATTGAAAACATCAAAGAATTAGTTACTGTTTCCGAAAAGGATATCTCATTAATTATGGATTCATTTAAGCCCAAAGCGCTGGCTAAGAAAGACATTTTATTATTCAAGGGAGACACTTCTAATCATATGCGATTTATTATTGAAGGATGTCTTCGGTCTTATTATATAAATGAAGAAGGGCATGAATACATCGTACAATTCGGAATACGTAACTGGTGGATTAATGATTTATTCAGTTACTTAACTAAAACGCCTGCTCAATATTTTATCCAGGCGCTCCAACCAACTACCATTTTACAAATTCATAGAGATGATTTGGATAAACTTTTTATTCAAGTGCCCGTAATGGAAAGGTTCTTTAGAATTAAAATGGAAAGAGCTTATGTCGCGAATTTAAATCGCACCGTGAAATCGATGAGTGAGACCTCAGAATCCCGCTATCTGAACTTTATAAAAACGCATAGAGATATAGAACAAAATGTACCTCAATATATGGTGGCGTCATACTTGGGCATTACTCCGGAACATTTAAGTACGATTCGCAAGAACTTGCACCAATAAGTTTTCTTAAGATACCTTAATTTTTTTACTTCAAATAAGCTCAACCTTTGTGATGTCATTAAAAATGTATAAAATGAAAACAATAAAAACAGGAACAGTTAGAGCTTCACGATATCGTTTTTTTATCATCTTGTTAGTTTTAGCAACAGCATGTTCTAATCATAAAAAAGAAAAATCTAAAGTCGCGACCAAAGCAGCCTTTCAAAAGGAAATTAAAGAAGATATCAAACTATCATTTAGTGATGGCAGAGAAGATGCCGTTGGCCTGGTAGATATTAATGCTGTATTGCATTCCGTAGGTGTACGCATTAGTACCGTAGCATTGCCTGAAAAAGCAAAACCAATACTTGAAACCTCAAAAACCAGAGCGTTAAGTGAGGAAGAAGCTAATCATTTGATTGCCGCCTTTCATTTAGATAGAGCTGCTTTACTTGATCAAATAGAAAAAGCCGGCAGAAAACCGGTTGCAGAACATGGAGGCTCTCTAACTACCGGTGAAGATAATATGGCGCCATATCCTAAAGTGTATGATATGAAAGCATTATCGCCGGAACTCACGGTGTTTCTTCAAGAAAAATTTGGAAAGTTACATGTAAACAGCACCGATAGAGGCATGGGCATAGACGAAGTGATGACCATCGTTTCCGGAGGGCCCTGGACATGGTTTTTTGTATTACCGGATAATGTGGTTGGAAAACTAACTTTAGGACATGTAAAAACCGAAGGTTTAGGCTGGCGGTTAAGTTATCCCGGACTAGGTCCGCATGGGGGCTTTTTAGATTCTGAATATGGGTTGGTCGTTGCATTTGCTCATGGCCCGGAAAAATTTGTAATGCGTTATCAGGATCCCGGGGTTAAATTAGATAAATGGATGGGTGAAAATCCCTGGATAGATTTCTCCAACAAAGCAGCACCAAAACTATTAGAGAACATAGACTAACAGATTTTTTTAAAACATTAAATGCAGCCCATGGGTAAACGGGGGTTGCTCGAGCAGTGTTTTATTTAATGTGATAGCCGGGCCTTAAACCAACAACTTAGCCATCTAACCATGAAAGCATCTTTTATAAAATCGCGACCCTTTGTCCATATCCTAATGATAGTGATGAGCCTATTGGCTGCTTCATCTTTTCCCGTAGTCGCTTTAATAACAGATGCTTTATCTCCCGAATTATTAATCTTTTTAAGGTTTTTCCTTTCAGCATTGTTATTCCTCCCATTTATCTTAAGAAAAAAGGGCGGCTTACCAAACAGGAAAACGCTATTCAGCTATTTTATTTTAAGCCTTCCGTTGGTCATATTTTTTTGGTGTATGTTTGAAAGTTTAAGACACACGACATCTCTTAATACAGCAGCTATATATACCATTTTACCTGCCATTACAGCGATACTCGCATATATCATAAATAAAGAGGTAACCGGTAAAACACAGGCAATAGGCTTAGTTATTGGCACCTTAGGGGCACTCTGGATTGTGTTTAGAGGAAGTCTGGATGACTTATTCGCTTTAAATTTAAACGATGGAGATCTCCTGTTCTTTATAGGTACACTATGTCTAGGATTCTATAATCCTTTGGTAAAGAAACTTTACAAGGGAGAACCTGTACAAGTAATGACATTTTGGATATTACTCCTTGGCAGTATGTGCCTTCTGTTATTTTCCTGGGGAGAGGTGATGGAAACCAAATGGTTAACAATCGATTCAAAAGTATATTGGGGAATCCTATATTTGTCATTGTTTTCTACGCTGATAACCTTTTTTCTGCTTCAATACGGTGTTGTGAAAATTGGTGCCACTAAAGTAAGTGCCTATGGTTTTTTAACGCCTATAATAGTTGTCGCTATTGGTGTTTTAATCAAGATTGAAACATTCGAATTTGTTCTTATTCCCGGAATGCTATTGGTTCTTTTAGCGCTGTTCTTTATTCAAAAGCAAAGATGAGACCCATAATAATATCAAATCTATGGCTAAATATTAAAAGGGCACTATAATTATTTCTGCATTATAGCTTGCGACTATTGTTATCAATGAAAGGTTTCTTCTAACATCATTGTCATAATTATTCTTTTTTCGATCTTTTAAATTGTGTTTCCAGAAACTTCTTTTCCCACTTATTATTTGTTTCATCATAAACACCAACAGTAAAATTATACGTGTTTTTATCAATAAACTTCCAACAGTCGGTTAGAATTAGATCGCTTGTTGACCCTGAATATTTATAACTATAATAAATATCATGATCCTGATATCCAATCTTACCCGAGGTTAGGCTCCCGAAAACATCAAACACATAAAATTTTAGTTTATTTTTTTCTTTGTCATAAAATATAATACCTTCATTTCTTAAACCAAACTCATCACCTTGCTGACTAATATTACCTTTTGTTTGGGTTTTTATTATTTGTCCATTTAAGCTTTCCTTATATACAATGTGTTGTTTAAAAGGTGTACCATCACCCCAAGTAGCATCTGAAGCGGATTTCCAAACCCCGCCAATAAGATTTTGATGCCCTTTAAATGTATTCTCCTCAACCTGACTTTGAGAATAACTCAAGCTCGTAATAGCCATTATTACTATAAAAATAATTGTCTTCATAATTCTAATTTTATCTCCAAGCGCCCAGTATAGCACCTATTACTGTAAAATAAATAATGATATACCCACTATTAATAAAAATGTATTTCCAACTTTTTTGTTCAAATAAAGCTATAACAGTAAAGATGGCGGCGGCCCAACCAAACCCTGCTAAAAAGCCTGCTGTGAGGCCCCATTGCCAATCGGTGGCAGCATCTCCTAAAAAGAAGGCGAGGTTGTACGACATCAGATAGGCCAGGATAAAACTGATACCATGCATTTTTAACGGACTGGCCGCTTTGAGCTGTTCGTCACTTAATTGATTTTCTTGTTTCCAGGCCTTATAAAAAAGGGTAGGAGAGTACCATATTGCTCCAAGGATCATATTAAAAATGGCACAAGTTAATACTGCCCAGTGGTTGATGATGATGTCTTCCATAAATTTGTTGTTTATTAGTTAAGGTTAATTCGATATAATTAAACTAACTCTATGATTAACACTATAAAATCAATGTCTTTTCGAGTATTGCCGGTAGACAGGTATCGAGATGAGTACTTAATTGGTTCTCGATACATCACGCCAGGGCGTGACACTCGAACTGACAGTCGAACATTTAAACAATTTCTTGTGTCGAACTCAAGTTAGTTAGCAAGACAAATTAAAGGGATTGTAACACGGAAAAATTGTAAAAAATTTACTTTACAGGAAAAAAATTGGGGTAGTCGCCAATATCGCTTAAATATTGTTGCGGATTTAAACCGGAAAACGATTTAAAGTCTTTAATAAAATGAGCCTGGTCAAAATAACCACAATCGTTGGCGATGGCTGTCCAGGAGATACGCTTCTCGTTTTCAACGGTTGCGAGTATTTGATTGAACCTGGTAATCCTATGGAATTGTTTGGGTGTAATACCCACATACTTTTTAAACAGGGCGATAAACTGCTTTTGTGAATACCCGGATTTTTCAGCCAATTCGGCAATACTAATACGCGATGAGGTATTCTGAATGGTTTCCACAGCATACTGAATCATATCCGTATAAAAGTCATCTTCCTTAAACTGGCCGGATATCCATTGTTCAATAGCTTCAAACTTTTCTTCAGGAGTCTTTAGCAGTTTTAGGTTGGCGTGAAGTTTGGTTATGGACGCTCCAAAGACCTTTGATGCCGGTACCACCTTATCGGTATAACTATCTGCCGACTGATGGGTGAGAAGATACCCCGCACCGGGTTTAAAAACCACGACCAGCATTTCTTCGCTATGGGCGCTAATCGTGATATAATCTTTTAAAACTCCTGAAAACCAAACATCTGAGTAGGCTTTTTTGGGCAGCTTGGTATCATTATCATAAATATATTTCGGGTTACCGCTAAGTTCGAAAATGATATTTACCGTGCCATCGGGTAAGTACTTTTCCATTTCGTGTTCCGGATAATGGTCTTTTACATATACAACCTCCATGAGGTATCTCTTGAGTTTGTCCGAGGGTTGGTGCGGTATATAGATCAAATTATTGTATGGTTTGCATCAAAAATAGGAAAATTTGGGTAGAATGAATGAAACGAGAAAGCAATAAATGTAATGGAATCCACGGGATTCACGAGCACTTATTCTTCAAATAGGGAAGAGCGAGTAAACACTCTTTTTTCTGAAATCGAGGTGCGAGATTCACGAATACCGATTTATCAAAATAACAAAACAATGAGTAAAGGGCAAAGGCGTGAAGGCAAAATGTGTATGGAATAAAAGAACAAAATAAACCACTAATTATTTCTAAATATGATAGGGGTTTCATTCTTCATGCCATTGTTCTGAACAAACACCACGGCCTTTAGTTCTGCTATAATGGTATCGATCATTTTTGTGCGCGCTTCAAAATTATCATGGTCTCTTGCTAAGCCGGTAAAAACTAAATCGGCTCCTTTACTTTTTTGTATTAATGTTTCTAAGGTTTTATTCTTAGCTTTAGTAAAAACATGAATGTTAGCCTCTATTCGCGCTTCATGTATAGAAAATTTAATATGACGTTCCATAAGTGTTTTTTCTTCTTCAGAATGGGTTATGGAAAATATATTGACCGCAGTTTTCCGCCATTTTTCATTCAACCTAATGAGATAGGAGAGGAGCAACATTAAATCACCGTTTCGGTCTTGTCCGCGCCACCAAATATCAATGCGTTTATTGGCTTTCCAGCTAAAGGCTTTAGGGATATGGCCCACAAGAATACTTTTCTTGGATTTAGCAAGATCATTTATAATCTGTAATTCCTGGAGCTTGCCTTTGTGGGTTCGCGACCATCCAAACACTACGGTGTTGGTTTTTATTCCGGCCGTACCATGGGAAGCAGCAATGAGGTTCATTCCCAATTTAAAATCACTCACTACATTTACTTCGGTGAGCGCTTGTAACCCTTCAGATTTTAAATCCTGCTGCATTTCGAAAACAATCTCATTACGCCTGTCTAATTCTTCCCTATCTGTTAGGGTAATTAACCGTGAAATGGTTAGCAAACCACTATTCTGGCCTAACATTTCCGTAAACTTCACCAAAGGTAAATGCCCCTTGATCTCATGTATAAAGAGGAGAATGATGGGGCGCCAGTTTCTGGGATGGATTTTTTTGGTACCTAAGCGTAACAAGGCATATCTGCTTAAATGCATCCAAATCCCTGTGGAGGCATCTCCCCATTGTTGCTCCAGTTTTTTGTTCATCAAATAGGTGAAAATAACAAGTTCCAAGCCAAGAGCAAATGCAAAAGCAAACGGATTTATCAACCACATCACTGCCATAGCAGCGAAAGCTCCCAATAACGAAACATACCACGGCACATTAATTTTTGGCCTATAGGAAGGTTCCTTTATAAGTTGTTCTACCGCTGCACTCACATTGACGGCCACATAAAGCGTTAAAAACAGCACGGATACATATTGCGCAATGGTATTCAACCCACCCAGAAAAACGGCCGCTATGGCAATGATTCCACTAATCCACGTGGCTATGGTTGGCTGCCCTGATCCTGACAATTTCGATAGAAATTTAGGCATAATACCATCCATAGATAAGGCCTGAAGAATTCTGGGCCCACCCAAAATACTTCCAAATGCAGAGGACAAAACCGCGCCCCAAACGGCAGGATAAATTAGCCAGGGACCCAAAAAAGCCAGACGGGTCCAAATGGTAACACCGGCTTCAGGGTCTGCCATTTGTTCCAGGGTTAATACTCCGGTGATTGCCAAAAGCAATGGAATGATTAGATAGATCAGGGCTCCCGATACTACCGCACCAAGCGTACCTTTAGGGATCGATTTTTGCGGATCTTTTAAATCGCCACTTAAACCAATTCCAGCCGTAAACCCGGTTACAGCGGGAAAAAACACGGCGAACACATACCAAAAACCTTCAGGGGCACTTTGATAGGTTGACTCTGTTACAGGGGCGTGCAAATCCTGGCTTAACACGCCAACTATTAGTGCTAGGATAGAAATTCCAACAATGATCATGATTGGAATTTGCGATTTTAAAACCAGTTTTGCGCTTTTGCCCGAAAGTGCCGTGACTAAAACTATAAAAGTAATGGTCAATCCCTGCAAGGCATAGGCCGGTAATGCCGAACTGCCCTCGGGCCATAATATAAGAATGGCCTCAGACAGGCCATAACAGTAAAAGGTAACACTTAAAGTTCTACATAAATAAAGGGGTATTCCAATAGCACCACCGGGTTCCAAACCAAGACTACGTGAAATCATAAAGTATTCGCCGCCAACACCCACTTTAATATTGGTAGCGATCGCCGAAGCACTTAAACCCGTAATAAACGTAATGGAACTCGCCATTAATACGATAGCGATGGTTTTTATAAGGCCTACATTTCCAACAACCCAGCCAAACCTTAAGTACATGATCAAACCAAGAATGGTCAGTATACTAGGTGTATAGACCCCCAGAAAAGTACCAAATTTATGCGGCCTGCTTTTTTTCATAGGTTAGAAAAGCTTATTTATCTGCTTGACGATCTTATAAAGTTAAAGATAATGCAAAATGTATTCTTATGGAAGCGGGAATAAAGCAAGTGCCTTAACAAGGAATTGGCTGATTCTGTAATTCGGATATTAAATTCCTAAATAAAGAATAGGCAAGTACCCATACGCCCTATGCGACACCATAGACATTAAGACTTCAACTTCTTAATATCCCATTTGGTTAAGCCAGTTATTTCTTTAATAGCGTCAATATCATAATTCTTAGAAAGCATTTTCTTAGCAATATCAATTTTAACGGAACGTTCTTTTTCAGTTTTTAAACGCCAGTCTTCGAGGGCTTTTTTTTCACTGCTTACAATCTCAAAAAGGCCGGAGTTTTGCAATTCTTTTATAATGCCTTTATCGGCAAAACTTGTATAATTATCTTCAGAAATAACCAGGTGGTCAATCACTTCAATATTAATAAGCTTCCCCACTTTTAAAATTTTATCTGTAAAATCTTTGTCCGCCTTTGAAGGCTCAATTTTACCACTGGGATGGTTGTGAACAAGAATCAGTTTTACGGCTAACTTGTAAATCCCCATTCTAAATATATCCGGCGGATTTGCATTTACGCGGTTTACAGCGCCCAGACCTATGAGTTCGATAAATAAAATCTTATTGCCATTGTCTAAACCAACCACCCAAAAATGTTCTTGATTACGTCTTATGCTATTCTCACGTAGTAATACCTGTTGCATTACTTTATAAATATCAGACGAGTTGAGTATTTTGATTTTTTGTGCTTTGGATAATCGTACATTCATAATGTAAATATACAAATCAAGCTTAGAATATTAAGCAAAAGTTAATTTAACGAATGATGCTTTGATAATTTATGTTTTACTGCTTCATTTTGTATCAAAAGTGTATTATAGTGTATTGTGGTATGTAACTTGAGCTTTGGGTAGAAGCGAAGTGTTGTTGCTATAGTTTTTTGAAAACTGTAATAAAATTGAAGAATGAAATTGGGTACTGGTCAAACTCATTCACCTACTTTAAAATAATAAACAATGGGAATATTTAAGTATTTGTAATATTCGACTAAATACACTAAATTGCATCAATAGTATGATTATTTAAACAAATGTGTCATGTCAACAATTAGAAAAACAATAACCTTTACTGAAAAGCAAGATAAATGGATAAAGTCACGTATCACAACAGGAGAATTCACTAATGATAGTGAATACCTTCGTGATTTGGTAAGACGAGATCAAGCAAAAAACGCCAAATTTTCCGCCCTTAAAGCAGCTATAACGGAAGGCATGGAAAGTGGTGTTAGTGATAAATCCGTTCCAGATATCATGAAGGAAGTTGAAGACCGTATGCGAGCCGATGGGCGTTTATAGAGTATCAAGAAGTGCCGAAATTGATCTTGCCAAAATGTATGAATATGGCATTGAAAGATTTGGATTAAAACAAGCACAGACATACTTATTAGGAATGCACACGCTTTTTCAAATTTTAGCTGATAATACTACTTTAGGACGTGATGCATCTGAATTTGTTCTGTCATTAAAAAGATTTTCGTATAAATCTCATGCTATTTTTTATTTGGCTACAGATACAGGTCTTTTGATTGTTCGTGTGCTAAATCAAAGTATGGATTATGAAAATAATCTATAAATTATAACTTTCTTTTATTTTTTTCTTTCTAAAGGCTTCTTTAAAAATGTAATGGAATACACTTTTTGCTGAAATCGAGGTACGAGATTCATGAATACATATTCATTAAAATATTAAATACTGAATAAAGGGTAGAGGCGTGGAGGTAAAATATGCATGGAATAGTATAAAAATAGGTATTCGCATCTAGCTTTACTCTATAGTAAGAAAAAAGCCCTCATACGAGAGCTTTGATTTTAGTATTTACTGTGTTTAATTATTCAAATAACCTTCCAGTTCATTGATAATTACATTGTAGAAACCGCTGAATAAATTTTCCATTTCGGTTTTTACACCCTCCACAGAATCAAACTCACAGCCCCAGGTAATTTTACAGCTGTTTTCATTAGTCGGACTGACTTTGACAGTACTCACATAACCCTGAACAGGGAAAGGGCCTTCCGTGATCTTATACTGCATTTCCATAGTATTATCATTGGCAAAGTTAAGTACTTCATGTATTGCAGCTCCGTCAGGCATGTAACATGTTCTTGTGGCTCCTGTACCTGTTCCTTCAGTAATTGATTTCGCAATGGGAGAATAATTCTCTATTCCACGGAATGATGAAAGCGTACTCCATGCTTTTTGAGCCGGTACATTGATCGTTTTGTTTACAATAACTTCATTCATATCTATAATATTAATTGATTATAGTACGAAATTAAAACGGTGACTTTGATAATAAAAAAAATGCGTTCAGTTAAGACACCTATCGGATGAATGTTAGCTGTTCATCAATATAATTGCATAATTCTTCCTGAGTATAAATCTTATATAAGATACTTAAACTAAAGATAACACCAAGAAGGAAATCGGCATACTCATTAATCTTAGCCTTTTCTTTAAATTGCCCAAGATTAAAAGCTTTTTCTAGCACTACAATATAGCTGTCCTTTAATACTTTTAGGTACTCGACGTATTTTCGAACCACATCTTTGTTCTCATTACGCAGTTCGACTACCGTATTAACCATAAGGCAGCTTCGCGGAAAGGTTTTGTTTTGCAATGCCTCGATGAGTTTATAAAAGAATTTCTTCAGTGAATCAAGACCTTCAGTAGTTTGCCGTAGTTGTTTCAAAAAAGGATCTGAGAAATTGCTTGTGTAATAATTCAATGAATCCAAAAAAAGCATGTCTTTTGAATACTTGTTATAAAGTATGTTCTGACTTACCTCTAATTCAGCAGAAAGGTCTTTTACAGAGATTCCTTTAAACCCTTTAAGCCAGAAAATCTCCTGGGCTTTTTCCACAAGCTCATCATATCTATTGTTCAATACTCTCGACATAATTTGATAAGATTATATTAATTCCATTTGTTATATATTCCAGACGTTCGGTAGGAGAATGTATAAGACAAAAACTCATAGTTGTACAGAACAATCCAAGAAGATGTTTTGCATAGAGATCTCCCCCTTTATCATATCTGTTCCTGATTAATAAATCCTGTATCAGCAATTGGATCTCATTCAGATAGTTGCTCAGACTTACACGTACCTGTTCATCTGTATCAGCCAATTCCGTTCCTACATGAATGAAATAACAGCCTATCATGGGTTTGTTATCTTCTAAAAAGGACATATAAAACTGCTGGAGTGTTTCATATAGATCGCTGTCAGAACTCCTGAGTATATCAAGCTTATCCATTGCATATCGTTGCTTGTAAAGCTCTAGTGATGCATAGAGTATACCTTCCTTACTGCTAAACTCGTGATATAACGAAAATCGGTTTACTCCGGTAGTTTCGACTATCTCATTTATAGAACATCCATTAAATCCCATCTGCCAGAAAAGACGAATTGCTTTCTCTAAGATTGCATTCCGATTATATTCTTTGTATCTCATCAATGTAAAGATACGAAACCAGATACGAGATAAAATAATTTCATTCAGAAACCAAAATAAATTTATAGTCTTTACAAGATATTTATCACAATAAAATTCCAGATTATAATTTATTTTGAATTATAAGCGACGAAAGAAGCGTAGTAGAATGTGTGTGGAATGGATTTAAATAAACTATTATTCGAAATATTAACGGATTTCCCTAAATTAATTTCTTGCAAAATTGCCTATATTTGATTTCTCCCTTAATTAATAAAATAGCAAACTAGTTAAATCTAAATTTTAACTTTCATAATTATTATGAATATTATTATTCATAATTTGCTTGTATAAAACAAATAATAAAATTGAACATAAATAGTAAACCAAATTATAGAGCAGTAGACTTCTTTTGTGGTGGAGGTGGTTTTTCTGAAGGCTTCAGACAAGCAGGAATTGATGTTATTGCAGCTTTTGATTTATGGAAAATAGCTGTAGACACTCATAACGGAAATCACCCTGATTGTAATGTAACTTGAGCTTTGGTTAAAAGCGAAAGTTTAATATATCATTTTCTTTATTTTTTTCTGGATAAAAAGTTGCTCCACGACTTTAATGCAACACTCTTTTTACGAAGCGACGATAGGAGAGTAGTGGAATGTGTGTGGAATGGTATTAAAACTATTATAGTCTTCTTATTATTCATTCTAAAATTTGAAGTATTTAATTTATATTTACAATTGAAAACAACAATATTGTTTTTATTGTATTCATTAATTCAACTTTGGCTATATCATATAAATGGAAATTAGAAAAATATTTGAAAATAAAATAAAGATTGAGCCAAAAGTAATGTCTATTGAAGTTCTTTTCAATAACCCTGAGAGAGTTGAAAAAACAAATTATAAACCTTTTTATCAGAGAAATTATGTTTGGAATGACGAAAAGGCAACATATTTTATTGAAAGTATTTTACTTGGTACAGAGATACCACCTCTAATATATTTTAAAAACTCAACTATAGTTGAAATAATTGATGGAAGACAGAGATACCAAACAATTTTAAGGTTCATAAGAAATGAGTTTAAGCTTAAAAAAAATGGTTTACCCAAACTTCAGAATATTGGAGGTATTGCAAATAGCTATTTCAAAGATTTAAATACCAATTTACAGGATTTATTTTGGGATACAAAACTTCGGTTAATTGAATTTAGCTTTCACAGTCAAGATTTGATAGATGAAGAAATGGAGGATATCGTTAAAAAAGAAATTTTTAAAAGATATAATTCAGGAATTACTCCATTAAAACCAACAGAAATTGATAATGCATTTTATTTTCATGATGACTTAAATTCATTCTTCAAACAAAAACTAATTAGTGATCTGATTTTATTAAGAGATATTTCAAATGTATTGCATTTTGAAAAACCTAATAATGAGGTGATTCTAAAAAAAATTAGACAGCTTTTAGTTCAGCATAAAATTCCAATTAAGTATTATGCTGTCAAAAAAAATATAATAATTGCCAAATTTTATGAATTTTCATTTTCTGATATTGACGAGACCGAAATTCGAAATATCTATGCAAGTTTTATTGAGAAAATAAATTTACTTAAAGAAGTTAAATCAAGTTTTCCTACCGAAGGGAATCTCTATAATAGACTAATTTCTGAATGCTTATTTTGGGCTTTTTCTATAATGGAAGATGAAAATCAATCACTTTCATTAATTAATAAAGAAATAATAATTGAGTTAGGTGAATATATTTATAATAACATCGAATCTTTTGAAATGATTAGAAGTTCTTTCGCAAAAGAACTCTATACTAGATATGATGTTATTTCAAGCGTCTTTGCGAAAAAGTTTAATATTGATTTTGCTATATATTTGCAAAATAACCCTGATTTTAAACAAAAAAATAAAGAAATAATACCTGAGGTTGAGGAATTAAAAAGTTTTGATGACTTAAGAATAAATAAGCCTGAACCATCATCGATTGCAATTATTGATATTTGTCGTCAAATGAATCGGAATAGATTCTTAATACGACCGCCTTACCAAAGAAATGAAGTAATTAATAAAAAGAAATCTTCAAGTATTATAGAGAGTATACTTTTAGGTATAAAATTACCTCCAATTTTCATATATAAGCGTGAAGATGGGATATCCGAAGTTCTTGATGGTCAACAAAGATTGTTAAGTATTCTTGGTTTTATAAAAGAACCTTACTTAGACGAAACCAACAATGTAAGATATTCTGATAAAAATGGTTTTTCGCTGGACTTAAGAAATAGTATTTTAAAAAATTTGCACAGAAAAAAATTCGAACAATTAAGTCTTGATCAACAGGATAAAATTAAAAATTTTGATTTGTGGATTATAGAAATAAACTACAAAAACAATGTCAATTTTGAGCCAATTGATTTATTTCTTAGATTAAATAATAAACCATATCCAATAAAAGAAGACACTTTTGAAATGTGGAACTCTTATGTGTCTCGTGATATTATATTGACCATACAATCAATCTACAAAAACAATAATGATTGGTTATATATTAGGAAAAATAATTCCAGAATGGAAAATGAAAATATCTATACTGCTTTAGTATATTTTCAGTATACCTGGATTATTGCTGGAAAGCCAACCAATTTCACACCAAAAGACGTTGATATTTATAAGGTGGTAGATAAAATTAATTTTAGAGTAAAATCAAAAAATGAGATTACAAAAGTTTTAGAAGACTTATCTAAAACAGAAAATTTCATTAGTTCTGCAAATGATTTTGAATTTAATTTTATTAAGAAGTTACGTATTTTAGTTTCTGACTCTGTTGATAGTTCTACTTTGAATTTAAGTAAGAATTTAGAGGAAATACTAAATGTTGTAAAGGGTAGAAGAACTCAACAAGCATTTTATGCTTTATGGTATTTTCTTTTTGATATACCTTTTGAGGTTATAGAACGTTCGAAGACAGAAATAAGAAATGATTTAAAATCCTTATTCAAGGATATGTCTGGAATTGAAAGTAAAGAGGTATTTCATTCTAATATTGCTGATTTTAAATCAAGATACAATGATCTCCAAACTGACTTATTTCTGCATAACCCAAATTATCAATTTCTCGAAAAAGCACAATTAGGAAACATTTCGATTATCTCCCAAGGTGTAACTAATAAAAATATTAAACCAAATTCAATAAAGTCTGAGTTTTCATTTCCATATTTTGAAAAAGGAGAGTTTAATAATTTTCAAATTAGGGAGGAGGATATTAGTTATTTAGGTGACGTTTCTATGTTTAACACGAAAGATTTTTTCAGTCTTAGAGATAAAATATTGCTGAAACGAAATTTGACATCTTACACAAGGTTTAGTACATCTTATATTGATTCAAATTTAATATTTAAACCGAATACAATTGGTATTGTTGTTAATCGATATGGATTTGAAACAAAATATGTGTTAGCCATACTTTCGAGCAGGTACTGTTTTAATGTTTTTTATTTGAATAGTTTAAGCAAAATTGATGAGTCAAAAAATATAACTCTATCTGAAATTAGAGCTATTGATATTCCAATTATTCCAATTCACAAACAGCTTCTTTTTAGTAAAATTGTTGATTATGTTTTAAATTGTAAAATTGATTCTGAAGCGACTTTATTTTTTGAAAGATTAATAGATGCAATGGTTTATGAATTATTCTATCAAGTACAATTTAAAAACTCAAACATTAAAATTTCATCATATTTACAAGATTTACCACCAGTAGAAAGAAAAGATGATATTGAATTAATCCATTCAATTTACAAAAAACTAAGCAATCCTAATAATGAACTCAATACAAGTTTATTGAAAATTTTAAATCTTAATGAGATAATTGCTATTGAAAATAATTTTGAAAGTTTTTAAATGGCAAGAAGGATAGTTTCGTTTAAGATAAATAATTGTAGAGCTTATTGTGGTAACTATAACGCATTGACATTACCAAATGGCGAAAATGTTTTAATTTATGGAGAGAATGGAAGTGGTAAGAGTTCTCTTTATAAAGCAATGAATAATTATTTTGCAAAGTCCAATAATCCTTCATTACCTTTTGTGAAAAATAGATATCTCAATCATTTAGATGGAGAAATTAAAATAACTTTTGCGGAATTCATAACTACACCTTTCCAAATTGTATCAGGTACTGATAGTGAATATGTGTTTGGAAACGTAGATTGTGACAATAATATACCGTTTATACAAACAGCGTCATTAGTAAAAGGGTTTTTAGATTACACAGACCTTTTAAAAGTTTATTTACATAAAGAAGAGCGTCCTAATTTATTCGATTTAATTGTTCTATCACTTTTAGCTAATCATATACCAATTGCAAGTGGTGGTAACTTTAAGTTTAGAAATAAGTGGGAACAATTACAAGAAAATTTAATCAAAAATTCATATAATAGAAATGATGTATTGCATAAAATTGGAATTACTGAATTACCTATATATGAAACTCATTTGAGGTCTACTCTAGATTTAGTTTTCATTGAGTTAAATCGATTATTAAATACATATTTTACAAATTTAGGTGTTCAACTTAACTATGTACTTCTTCCTTTAGACTTTAATTATGGACACAAATGGGAATGGCATACTACTTCTGATTTACGTCTAGATGTCATCAAAGATGGAGTAAGCATTACAGGAGACTATAGTGATTTTCTTAATGAAGCGAGGTTATCAGCCATTTCAATCTGTTTGTATCTAGCCTCTCTATTAAAAAACCCAACTAGTGTAGACTTAAAAATATTATTTTTAGATGACGTTTTTATTGGATTAGATGCAGGTAATCGCATTCCTATATTGAATATTTTACGAACAGAATTTTCAAGTTATCAGATATTTATATCAACGTATGATAGGCATTGGTTTGAACTAGCAAAGAGACAATTTGAGGTATATAATGATAACTCTTGGTCTACATTAGAGATTTACGTTGGATCAGAAACAATAAATCATAATATAATTCCGAAACCAATACTCGTTTCTGGAATGACAAATTATGAGAAAGGAGTACAATATCTACATGACAATATTCGACCTGATTATCCAGCTTCGTCTAATTATTTTAGAAAATCAATAGAAGAGTTAATCCAAGATTTAGTGCCCAAATATGAGCTGGTAGATGCAGAAAACACGCAATTAGCAGATTATAAACTAACAAACTTATTATTAAAGAGCCAAAACTTTTTAACAAAAATTGGTGAAAGCACTTCTGAAATTAATATAATTATTGGCTTATTACATAATTTAATTCATCCTCTTTCCCATCATGAAATTACATCTCCAATCTATAAGAATGAACTTTTAGTACTTGAAGATGCTATTCCTAAATTAAAAAAACTCTTAGTTGATTTAGATATTGATAATAATTATAAATGCATACTAGAAAAAGGTAAAAATATAAAAATCACATTTACAGTTAATTTAGCAACAAATCATTTTTACTATTATGAATTAAAATTGAAAGAGAACATTATTCTTAAAAGAAATGGAGGTACTCCAAATTTATCACTTTCTAAATGTTATGCGCAAAATATGTATGGCATCAACAATAATATTCCAATAGCTAAGCATAGTCCATCAAAAAATGATCCCATATTCAATTATAGTTCTTTAGAAGATGCTTCAAATTTAATTTATGATTATTTGCAAACACATCCAAATGTTCCTTTTCCAAAGAGTGCAAACTATCTAAGTCAAATTGAATATTATGATGGAAGTAATTGGATTCAATTTCTTCCTATAACAGTTTGGTAATTAGACCTCATAAAATTTTGGTAAAACAATAGGTGAGTAGAGCGTACATATTTTAGGGGTCTAGTAATAAAATCACTTAATAGTTCCAATTATTCAATAACTTCAAAGCAATCTTAGCGAGTTACAATGTTTCCTAAAATATAGTGAATGAGCCGTTAATTGTTTCCAAAATTATATGCAGTCTTGATTTTTTTGTTTCTTTTTTTATCCAAGAAAAAAAGAATAATAAATTATGTTTTCTTTGTAGTAGAAACAAACCCAAATTTATGAAATCATTTAATAATATCTCTAGGAACGAATGTCTAGAAATGTTTCCCAAAATATACATTAGCGCTAACAAAAAATGGAAGTCAGCAATTAACTTATCTAAAAATGAGGATTATGCTTCGGCAACTTTCTTAATGATTACGTGTATTGAAGAATACCTCAAAGCGACAATTTTAGCTTTAGATGGAAGTGGGTTTAGATTTAGAAGTATAAAAGGAGTAGAGGGAATGTTTAGAAATCATTCTTTAAGATATCCAGTTATTTACTTATTTCATATTATGGCTTCAAGCTTTGAATATTCAGAGTTTGTTGGAAAAAAGAAAGGATTATTTAGAAAAATACTATTTTCTATTAAAAGATACAATGAAGCTTCTGCTAATTTAAAATGGTACGCCAATCTAGATAAATTAAGAGAAAAAGCATTGTATTCAAATTTAAGTAATGATATGTTAGAATTGCCTGATTCGATTAATCATAAAGAGTATGTTTTAATTGAGAATAACCTTAATAAAGTTAGATATTCATTTTATTCTATAATGTTCTTATTAAATCCAGAGGTTAAAAGATTACAAAAGGAAAAAAAAGAATTTAAAGAAACCTTAAACACAATGGTTAATGAATTTGGTTTGTATGATAGCCTTGAAGAGCAACTTTTACTAATTAAGAAAAATGGATACAATTCAAATCATTTGCAGACTATAATTAGCATCTATAAAAATAGTAAAGTATAATTCTATTTTACATAATATAATAGTTGCATTCAAAAAAAGTTTAAATAGTAACGAAAATAGAATAAGTGCTTAGAATTTTATTTTTCTTAAAATTTAAGCTCTTATGGCAATCCATGAGAATCGCGTAGAAAAAAATATTACCTACAAATACTCAATTACGAGAATTTTGATTACATCTAAAAGCTAGCTTTTTTGGCGCTGGCAAAGCTGTTGGAAATTGTGTTTAAAAATAAATGCCATAACAGGCATTTAAATTTTTAAAAAGCAATCGAGCGCATTGGCATGCGGCTATTTTACATAACGGCTAATTATAGATACAAATGTTTTATTAAACACTGCGAAGCAAACCGCTTAATAGTTTAATGACCCAAGTTCTAATTATTCTTATGAAAACGAATGCTTCTGGGATATTTTACATAATATGGAATTATAGCTACATAGTAACATACATCAAATCTATAACTAAATGTTGTTTTAATATTGAATCATCCACTGGATAATCCAATATTAAAAGTGTACTATAATTTATATTATGTAAAATAGAATATTTTAACACCTCCACCTCTTACTTCAACATAATTTGATAAACTCATTGGATGCAATAAAATATTAATAGTAAAGCAGATATACCCATTTTACGAAATAGATAATGATGTTATCTACATTCACAATGTTTGGAACAATAAACGCAAACCATATTGGCTTTAGAGAAAATCTTTTCGTATAGATTCCATTACCTCGTTGTGATCCATTACTCGACCATTTTTAATGTCATCCCTCGACATTTTCAAATCCGCCTTTATTTCCTCTAAGTAAGCCTCCTTTGGAAACAATGCCCTGGTTATAGTTAAGATTTCATTTGAGCTAAAAGCATTGTCTCTCAATTTTCTATAATACGTAGGTGCCTTTAAACCCAATAGTTTGATAAAATAGCTCGCCTTGTACTCCGTTTGTGAGATTAATTCGGGAATTGATTGAACATATTTATTATATTCTTGAACTAAATGTATCATTATTTGATAAAATTGATATATAATTATTAAACAAATATAACAAAATTGTTTAAAAAAATTAAGATAAAGTATTCACTGCCAAAAATAAATTACCAAAAACATCCAACCCAACATTTACGCCGTAGATAGACTAAACAATATTTATAACCAAATTATTTATCATGAAAAGAATTTCCCTCCTATGTTTGAGTGTGTTTGTTTTAGTCTCTTGTGTATCTAAAAAGAAATACATTGCCCTAGAAACAGAAAACGGACAAATTAAAAGCGAATTACAAAAAACCCGTGTGGCCAAAGAAGATCTTGAAACAAAGTTTGATCTGATTCAAAAACGTGTGGATGAGTATAATACTAAGATCGCGTCTTTAAGCGATTTAAACACAGAGCTTTCTAAAGAGAATGATTCCAAAATGGAAACGGTTGCCAATGTGGCGGTGATCTCTGAGGATACTAAGAAAAGCATGCGTAAGACCTTAAACCATGTTGATCCGGCTCTTGTTGCCGGAGCGAATACCTTAAAGGATTCTATGGATCTGGCGGTATCTTATAACCTCACAAAATCTCTTGATACCTCTAGTCTTAATGAAGATGACGATATTGCCATCAGTATTGACGAAACGGTAGTAATGATCTCTATTTCCGATAAATTATTATTCAATACCGCAAGTTACCGTGTGAGCAACAAGGCCAATAACATTTTACAAAAATTGGCTGACGTGATCAACTCCGAGCCAAGTATTGATGTAATGGTTGAAGGCCATACCGATGCAAGAAGCATCAATAACGCGAAAGTTCAGGATAACTGGGATTTAAGTGTATTACGTGCGACCTCTGTAGTACGTAAATTACAGAACGAGTTTGATGTGGCTCCGGAAAAGCTTATTGCTTCAGGAAGAAGTAGCTACGCCCCTTTAGCGAGTAACGATTCTCGTGAAGACAGAGCTACAAACAGAAGAACACGTATTGTTATTTTGCCAAATATCAATAAGTTCTTTGCGCTTATGGACAGTACGGCAAAGATCTAAGCTTTATTAATTGTAATAATATAAGCGTGGCGTTTCTTCGGAAACGCCACGCTTTTTTGTTATTTATCGGGTAATAACTGTTAAAATTGGCGTATAAGTGCTTCTTTTTCATAAAAAAAATACAAAAGCTATGTGGTTTGACAGAAAGCTATTATTTTTGATGTTCGAAAAATTGCGCCCCTTTTTGTTATGAAATCGAAACCGAAATCTAAATCACAAAAATCACGACTGCGGTTACTGCACCAGTACTACCAATTTACAGGCTTCTATAGTTTTGTATGGAGTGCTGTTAAACGTGCTTTACCGGCTATCATTGTTGTGGTTATTGGGATCTACCTCGTGAGTCGCTTTGTGGATATCAACGCATTTTTAGTAAAGCTTACCGAAACCTTACCGGTGTATGGGGTCCTCACCTTCTTTTTTGTTTCAGAAACCTTACTCGGATTAATTCCTCCGGAAATGTTTATCGCCTGGTCAGGAAAATTATCAGATCCCTGGTTATATCTGGGACTACTGGCGCTGTTGTCCTATTCGGGTGGTTTAATATCCTACTGGATTGGTCATATTATCACTAAAATTCCGTCGGTACATCGCTATCTGGAAAACAAAATGGAGAAGCAATTAAAGAACTCCAGAAAGTGGGGTGGTTTTTTAATTATCGTAGGGGCTCTACTCCCACTACCCTTTTCTATTTCCTGTCTGGCCGCCGGAATCATTCAGTTTTCCTTTAGGAATGTGATGCTCTACGGATCCTTACGATTTATCAGGTTTCTGATCTATGGGCTCATCATATTCAATGTGTTCTAAAAAAGCACATTAAACAGGTCCTTATATCATTTTTCTACACTATTTTTGCAGCTTAAATAGCTATTTTATGTTTTCATTTCTTAATATATTCAGAATCGTAGCCTTCTTTGAAGGGGTATCGTATATTTTACTATTATTTATAGCCACACCTATAAAGTACTTTATGGATGACCGACAATATGTTGAAATGCTTGGTTTACCACATGGTATCTTATTTATGACCTATGTTGTTCTGGCCTTCATGCTTAAAAAAGATATGGGTTGGACGGACAAACAATTTAGAAATGTGCTATTGGCTTCAATAATTCCATTTGGGACATTCTATATCGATAAAAAATACTTAAAGACCGCAACGAATGGATAATTTAAGGCACTTGCTATATGAGTATTTAATAAACTCGGGGTTTTCTGTAAAAACGGCTGAGTATCTTAATATGCTCGCTTTATTGTTAGCTCTGTTAATCGTTGTTTTTATCGTTGATATTATTACCAGAAAACTGTTGTTAACTGCTTTTAACAGATTTGCCTCGGCATCCAAATCAAACTTTGATGATTTGATGGTAAAAAATAAGGTGTCGCGGAATGTTGCCCATATTATTCCTTTACTGATTGCCATTCGGTTTATTCCGGATGTCCTTTACGATTTTCAAACTTTAGAAAACATCATAGAGAAAGGTTTAGAAGTTTTCGCCATCATACTAACGCTCTGGATTGTTAGAAGTCTTTTAAACACGATTAAAGATTACTTAAAAACCTTGCCCAGATTAAAGGACAAGCCTATAGACAGCTACATACAGGTCTTTATGATCTTTGCCTGGGTTGCCGGCTTTATGTCTGCCATTGCTATTATTACGGACATTCCCTTTATACAATTCGTTACCGGATTAGGAGCTGTATCGGCTGTGATTATTTTGGTTTTCAAAGATACCATCATGGGCTTTGTGGCCAGTATTCAAGTGTCTATAAACGATATGGTACGTATTGGGGACTGGATTACCTTTGAAAAATATGGTGCCGATGGAGACGTTGTTGAGATCAATCTGGCTACGGTGAAAGTTCAGAATTTCGATAAGACCATTACCACCATTCCTACCTATGCCTTGATCTCAGATTCTTTTAAGAACTGGCGTGGCATGGTAAGCTCTGATGGCCGTCGGATTAAGCGCGCTTTGAATATTAAAATGGATAGTGTGCACTACCTCACCAAAAATGAAATTGACAAGCTTAGTGCTATAGAGATCATAACACCCTATCTGGAATCCAGACAGGTTGACATTGCAGCGTATAATGCTGAAAACAACATTAATAAAGAGCTGCTTTTAAACGGTAAAAACTTAACCAATCTTGGGGTTTTTAGAAAATATGTGCAAACCTATATCGAACAACATTCGGCGATCAATAAGGATATGACCATCATGGTGCGCCAGTTAGCACCAACCACTCAGGGTATTCCTATCGAAATATATGCCTTTAGCAGTGATAAACGCTGGCTTAACTACGAATATATTATGGCCGACATCTTCGATCATGTCATCGCTGCGACCCCCTATTTTGATCTGGAGATCTTTGAATTGCCCAGTAATTCGAGTTTTACGTCGTTACACCCGTAATACCCCTGTGCTCACCTCAAGGGGACATGCCTTTGATTATGCTTTGGAACCAATTAAATTAGAGTTACTAAAAGCGTTCTATTTAATAACCAACTTCGTTGTCTGCCGATCATTGATTTTAAACAGATATAAACCGGAATGATACCCCTGCAGGTTTAGCTCTATATGATTCAAATTATTATAATCTTTGTCGAGAAGTTTTTCTCCATGTAAAGAAAACATTTTGATATTTTGAATTTGCCGGCCTTTAAGGATTAAATTTCTAGATGGATCCAATGGATTTGGTAAAAACTTCGTCTTCGTATTCAGGTGATTTTGATCAACAGATAAAGTGCCCAAATTTGTTCCTAAAGAAATCACCAGAGCTGTTCCTTTATCAAAATCTACGCTATTTCCTGCGGCATCAGTCTGATTCGCTGCATTTCCCACATTAGGGTGTTGAATGGACATAAATAAATATTTATAATCCGGCGTAAAGGTTATCCCTGTTGGTTCAGAATCCGTTGGGACTAAACCAAAAACTTCAACGTCCGGACTGGCTTGAGTATGACCGCTTTTTACGACCCAAATAAAACTATTTCCACTATCCTGAAATACCCATAGGTTGCCCTCACCATCAAATGCCAGATTATCATTACCATTTCCCCAAGCCACAGAGGTCGTACTCGATCCGTCATTTATATCATAGCTGGCCCCGCCTCCAACAAAGGTTTCCATGGTAACCGTAGAGGCAGCCGTCTCTAAAACATCAGAATCCGAGAACCGGTATACTGTTCCTTCACCTTTTACAGCAAAATAAACCATGTTATCAGGTCCGATTTCAACATCTTCAATCCCATTAAAAACAGTGGCATCATGATCACCCGGTCCGCTTTGCGTTAAGGTAGAATTTTGCTCAGCTTGAGTAGTATTGTCTAATAAAATCCAACTCCCGGCACCACTTTTGGAGCCTTTAAAAACATAGAGTTTTCCACTGCTTAGATCTTGAGCATTATCTGCTACAAATTTGTATAAATATCCGGGATTGGAATCCGCACCTTGATAAACCGTTCTGTCATTAGAATGAATAGCCACATTTTCATGAGCAAAGTTTCCCATCGCATAATGCTTGGCCACAACAGTTTTGGTAGCCGGGTTTATTTCAATATTCCACCCTAGATCGTTGTAACCGTCAAATGGTGGAAATGTATCGGGAATACTGCCTTCTTCACAGGTGATTACCGTGCCCCAGGAGGTCACTGTTCCCGAACAATTAGCAGCCGTTCCCGCTACTCCCGAAAAATCAAGATCTTCAGAGGCTGTCGTTTCCCATAATTTTGAAGTGCCATTATAGTTAATGTCAAATACCATGACACCTCCACCTCCATCGGTGAGAGCACTCCCTTCAGAATTAATACTTAAATAGCCATTCGTGCTACTACCGGCAATGGGTACATAAGCTGTAAAATCCGGTTTAACTTTAAAAGTACCTCCCGCTGTTAAGGCATCACCGACTTCAGCTATTTTTTGAAAGCTATGACTCGATGGTATTACGAATGAAGCCGATTGTACGGTTGTTGGATCAATGGATGTAAAATCAGCGATATTTTGCGATTGAACGTTATAAAAGAAGGTCAAGAAGCAGGGCAGTATTGTAATTCTTAATAGTTTCATAATATCTATTTTAAATTAATACTGAAGAAAAGTAACCCACAAAAAAAATGGATTTAGCATAAAGTTACTAAATCCATTTTAAAAAATAAATTTCTAGGTGGTTAATTTTCAGACATTTGCTGCTAACCAATCCCCGACTTCTGTTGTTCCGTAAGCTTTTCCGCCATCGGCTAGATCTTCGGTAACAATCCCTTCAGCTAATGCTTTATTTACAGCATCTCTTATTGCCCTACCTTCTTCCGGTAAGTTAAACGCCGTTTCAAACATCATGGCTGCCGATAAAATAGTCGCCATGGGGTTTGCAATATTGAGTCCGGTTGCCTGTGGATATGATCCGTGAATAGGTTCAAACAAAGCAATATCGGCACCCATGGAAGCTGACGGCATTAAGCCCATAGACCCCGAAATTACCGAAGCTTCATCCGTTAAAATATCACCGAATAAGTTTTCAGTAATCAATACATCATAGCTATTTGGCCATTGTACCAAACGCATAGCAACAGCGTCAACGAATTCATAGCTTACTTCAACCTCTGGATAATCTTTTTCCATAGCCTGTACCGTTTCTCGCCATAAACGTGAAGTTTCCAATACGTTTGCTTTATCAACACAGCACAATTTTTTAGAACGGGTCATCGCCAATTCAAAGCCTTTTTTAGCCAAACGCTGTACTTCTGCTCTGGTATATACACAATTGTCGTATGCCGTTTCACCATCATCTCTTCTCCCCTTTTCTCCGAAGTAAATACCACCGGTCAGCTCTCTTAAAAATACGAGATCCGTACCTTCAATACGCTCTTGTTTTAATGGTGATTTATCCAATAACGACGGAAACGTGAATGTTGGACGTACATTAGCAAATAAGCCTAGTTTTTTACGCATTTTTAATAAACCTTGCTCAGGTCTTACGGGAGCCGAAGGGTCATTGTCGAATTTAGGATGACCAATAGCTCCAAATAATACCGCATCGGCATTGGCACAAACGTCGTGAGTTTCATCAGGATAAGGTTCGCCTACAGCATCAATCGCAGCAGCACCGGTTAAAGCGGGTTTCCATGTGATCTCGTGTCCGAATTTCTTAGCAACCGCATCACTGACTTTTACAGCTTGGTCTATAACTTCCGGTCCGATACCGTCTCCGGCTAAAAGGGCAATATTAAATTTCATATATATTGTTTTTAATCTTTATTTTTTTTAGTAATTATTTGAGCGTTACCCCAAAAATGGGTCGGGCTTTCCGCTATATCTTTTTTATTTGTTCTCGATACATTTTGCTCATACTTCACAAAACACTCGAATTGACATAAAAAAGGATGCCGCATCAATCCCTAACGCAACCTATCCGCTAACTTCCATCTTCTGTCTTCTGCCTTCTAACCTAATTAATAATAATATTTAGCATTTTCTCTGTGGCTTTAATTGCCGACACCGTTTGATCGGAATCCAGGCCACGGGTTTTAAATTCTTTTTCTGCACTTTTCCAGGTGATAATGGTTTCGCATAAGGCGTCAGAATGGCTTCCGGGCGGGATTCTAACCGCATAATCGATCAAATCCGGTAATATCATTTCTTTATTTCTGAATACGCTTCTAATCGCATTCATAAAGGCATCAAACTGACCATCGCCCTGGGCATTTTCTTCAAAGGTTTCATTATTAATGGTAATGGAAACCGTTGTCGATGGCTTCAATCCTTTTGAATGGGTTAATACATAGGAATTCACCTTTACGTTTTCTTCGTAGGTTCTGTCTAAAACATCCGAAATGATATACGGTAGATCTTCTTTAGTAACCACTTGCTTTTTATCCCCAAGTTTGATAATACGCTGGGTGACCTTCTTCAGATCTTCATCGTTGAGCTGAAGTCCTAATTCCTGTAGATTCTTTTGAATATTGGCTTTTCCCGAGGATTTGCCTAAGGCATATTTTCGGGTTCTTCCAAAGCGTTCCGGTAGCAGATCGCTAAAATATAAGTTCTTTTTATTGTCACCATCGGCGTGTATCCCGGCGGTTTGTGTAAATACATTGGCACCGATTACGGGTTTGTTGGCAGGAATCATAATACCTGAGAAGTTCTCTACGAGCTTACTTACTGTAAACAAAACCTTTTCATTGACACCCACTTCCAACTCCGGCATAAAATCATTGATAACGGCAATAGTGCTTGCCATAGGCGCATTTCCGGCGCGCTCACCCATACCGTTAACTGTTAAATGTAAGCCATCGGCACCGGCTTTTAAAGCTTCCATGGCATTAGACACTCCTAAATCGTAATCGTTATGCGCATGAAAATCAAAATGCAAATCGGGATACTTCGTTTTTATTTCAGAAACGAAGGCGTAAGACTCCGCAGGGGTTAAAATCCCTAAGGTATCCGGTAACATGATGCGCTTAATATCTTGTGTGGCTAAAAAAGCTAAAAACTCATAAACATAGTCCTTAGAGTTTCGCATACCATTACTCCAATCTTCTAAATAGATATTGGTTTCAATGTCATTTTTTTTTGCGATTTCAATAGCGTTTTCTATTTCTTTAAAATGCTGATTTGAAGTCTTTTTAAGCTGGTAAGTTAAATGATTTAATGAACCTTTGGTTAATAGATTTTGAACCTTTGCCCCTGCTTCGATCATCCAATCAATGGACACGCCATTATCCACAAACGTTAAAACCTCTACGGCATTTAAATACTCATTTTCAGCGGCCCATTCTGTCACATCTTTTACGGCCTGAAGTTCCCCTTCAGAGACTCTGGCCGATGCAATTTCGATACGATCAACTTTTAGCTCCTCTAATAAAAGCTTCGCTATAGTTAATTTCTCTGAAGCAGAAAACGACACGCTCGAGGTTTGCTCACCATCGCGCAATGTCGTATCCATTATTTCTATTTTTCTAACACTCATTGTTTAGAAAGGGCGAGATTCAGTAAAGGTTTCGATCTCGCTTTTCATATTTTGTAAATAGTCAATATCATCAAAACCATTTAGCATGTTTCCTTTTTTGTATCCGTTGATATCAAAAGATTCCTGGGTACCGGATGATAATAATGTTATGGTTTGTGCTTCCAGGTTAACCTCCAGTTCTGTTTTCGGATCTGCATAAATAGCTTCAAAAATCTCTTTAGAAAACTCCGGGCTAACTTGTACGGGTAAAACACCAATATTCAAGCAATTATTCTTAAAAATATCGGCAAAGAAACTCGATACAACACAACGGAACCCATAGTCATATACCGCCCATGCCGCATGTTCTCTTGAGGAACCTGAACCAAAGTTCTTGCCTCCTACCAATATTTTGCCACCATAAATGGGGTTATTAAGAATAAAATCTTCTTTTGGGGTGTTATCACTCTGGTATCTCCAGTCACGGAATAAATTATCTCCAAACCCGTCACGCGTCGTCGCTTTTAAAAAACGTGCCGGTATGATCTGGTCTGTGTCTACATTCTCAATGGGTAAAGGAACTGCAGTACTTGTTAGTGTTGTGAATTTATCGTATGCCATTTTGTTATTTGTTTTTTGTTTAATCGTTGATAAGTTTAAGAAATCAATGATTATAATAAATCTCTTGGATCGGTAACGACACCTGTAACTGCAGCTGCTGCTGCAACTAACGGACTAGCCAATAAGGTTCTTGATCCCGGTCCTTGTCGTCCTTCAAAGTTCCTGTTGGAGGTACTTACCGCATATTTACCTGCAGGCACTTTATCATCATTCATGGCCAGACATGCAGAACACCCGGGCTCTCTGAGCACAAATCCGGCATTTTCAAAGATATCTAACAGTCCTTCTTCTTTAATTTTAGCTTCAACAACATGTGATCCCGGAACCAACCAAGCGGTTACATTATCGGCTTTCTGCCTGCCTTTTACAATGGAGGCGAAGGCACGAAAATCTTCAATCCTTCCGTTGGTGCAACTACCAATAAAAACATAATCAATCTTTTTACCGATCATTTGTTCATCTTCAGCATATCCCATATAAGCCAAAGACTTATCATAGGTTGCTTTACCGCCTTCAACCGTTTCAGCTGAAGGAATATTTTTAGAAATCCCCATGCCCATTCCCGGATTTGTACCATAGGTAATCATGGGTTCAATATCACTGGCATTGAATGATAATTCTTTATCAAACGTAGTGCCTTCATCGGTTTTTAATGTTTTCCAATAGGTCATGGCTTTATCCCAATCAGCTCCCTTGGGGGTCATGGTACGCCCTTTAATATATTCGAATGTTTTGTCATCCGGAGCAATCATACCACCACGTGCACCCATTTCGATAGATAGGTTACAAACGGTCATACGCCCTTCCATCGTCATATTTTCGAAAACATCACCGGCATATTCAACAAAATATCCTGTCGCCCCGGAAGTGGTTAATTGAGAAATAATATATAATCCCACATCCTTAGGTGTAACTCCTTTGCTTAACGCCCCGTTAATGCTAATACGCATTTTCTTGGGTTTAGGCTGCATGATACATTGTGTGGTTAGAACCATTTCAACTTCCGACGTTCCGATCCCAAAAGCAATAGCACCAAAAGCACCATGTGTAGAGGTATGTGAATCCCCGCAAACAATAGTTGCTCCGGGAAGTGTAATTCCGTTTTCAGGCCCTACAACATGTACAATACCATTGTTTTGATGCCCTAAGCCCCAATGGCTAATCCCATATTCGTTGGCATTATCCTCTAAGGTTTTTAACTGTTTTGCTGATAATGGATCTTCAACCGGTAAATGCTGGTTAATAGTAGGTGTATTATGATCGGCAACCGCAAAGGTACGCTCCGGATATAACACACTTAAACCTCTACTTTTTAAACCTACAAAAGCCACAGGGCTAGTCACTTCGTGAATTAAATGTCGGTCTATATAAAGTACATCCGGGCCGTCTTCAATATGCCTTACAACATGCGAATCCCATACTTTGTCAAACAATGATTTACTCATAAATGTTTATAAATTAAATTTTGAATCTTCTATGTATACATTTTACTAAACGGAAGCTTAGCAAAAGGTTGACAAATTTATAAAAAAGCCCCTATTTATTGAAGACTTTTTAAACTCTAAGATGCATTGCTTATATATTTTTATAAAATCAATAATAGATATCCCATTTATTGAATTTAATGCAATAGAATATTAAAAATGCTTATAATTTTAAAATGGCTAATTTTTAAAACAATGCCTGTTGCTCATTTTCATTAGGAATTATAAGTGAATAGCCCAATTCTGCATTGATTTTTTTAATGAAATATGCTGAAAGTAAGGGCGATTCTTTTTCTATATTCTGGTGTATAAAAAAGTCTATTTCCTTTAGGCCTTGTTCCTTCCAAGTCTTTAATCGTATGACCCAATCATCCAACCTGGAATAATCACTCGGGTGGTTCGCACCAACATAGCGTACAAAGGCTGTGGCATTGGTGAGTCGCATGTGCATTAAATCGCGTCTACCGGCGGTATCTACAATGACATTGGAGATGTTATTCGCTTCGAGTAGCTGGTATAAATCGTTGGCGACTTGAGCATTGTTATACCAATGGGTATGCCTGAATTCAATGGCTAATGGTATTTCCTTTGGCCAGTCTTCAACAAATTTTATAACCCGATCAAAATCCTTGGGTGCGAAGTTAGCGTGCATTTGCAAAAATACTGTTCCTAGTTTTTCCTTTAAATTAGAGGCATTATATACATAATTTTCAACCACATCTTTGGTCTCATTAAGCCTTTTCCAATGACTAATCTCCTGATTAAGCTTAGGAAAAAATTTAAATCCTTCAGGGGTTTTGTCATACCAGGTAGAAAACTGTTCAGCAGGAAAAATTCTGTAAAACGTAGCATTTAACTCAATGGCATTAAATTGAGACGCATAATACCCTAACTCGTCTTTGGTGCCTCTGGGATAAAACCCTTTAAGGTCTGCCCTGTTCCATTTGGCACAGCCAATATAAATTTCAGGAATATTATCATCCTTTACTTTGTTTAATACTTTCAATGTGTCTTTATGATCGTTAGGTAAAGTGAAATCTATACTTCCGGGATCATCTACGCTTCCAAATTTCATAGTATTTAAGTTTATCTCAAAAGTATAAATTTCAGCTCAGATTTCGGCACTTTTGAAAAATAACAAAATTTTAACATGCGCGTTTGAAATATATTTTTAATTTTGAAACGTTCATTTCAAATAAAAATGCCAAAAGTAGAAGTATTCGATAAAGCACTCGTATTAGAACAGGCCACTCACGTGTTTCATGACAAGGGGTATCACGCCACCTCTATGCAAGATCTTGTGGATGCTACCGGGCTGAACAGATCGAGTATATACAATTCATTTGATAATAAACTGAATTTATTTATGGCATGTTTAAAAGCGTATCAAACGGCATACGGGAATAAGGTTTCAAATGAATTAGAAAAAGCCACTGATTCCTTAGAAGCCATTGAACGCCTTTTTAAGTTTTATTTAAAGGAGATCGTTAGAGACACCGAAGACAAAGGCTGTCTTTTGGTCAATGCCACCTCGGAAATGGCAAACCAGGAACCCTGTGTTACGCACTTCCTGAATAGCAATAAAGAAGGGTTTATGACCATGTTGGAAGAATTGGTGCAGAACGGACAACAAGAGGGGTGTATAAATCTTGATAAATCGCCTAAAGAATATGCATTATACTTGTTTTCTTCGATTCAAGGGTTGAGAACTACCGCTATTTTAATCGCTAATAAAAAAGACTTACAAAGTATTATAAATATAACATTACGAACCATAATTTAATTTTTTTTAATCTTATTTGAAACGATTGTTTCAAATACAAATATTTTTACATGAGTAAATTGAAAAACAAAGTAGCCATCATAACAGGCGCAAACAGTGGCATTGGTTTAGCGACCGCCAAATTGTATTTAAAAGAAGGTGCGAAAGTAGTACTTTCCGGAAGACGGCAAGAGGCCTTAAACAATATTGCCAAAGATCTGCAAGGCGATTTTATTACCGTTAGAGCAGATGTTTCTAAAGATGAAGACAATATTAACCTAATCAAGCAAACAGTAGATACCTATGGAAAAATTGATATTCTATTCCTCAATGCGGGTATCGCAAAACCCATTCCGGTAACTTCAATTTCCGAAGGGCATTATAACGAAATATTCGATATTAATGTTAAGGGACCGATACTAATCGTTAAAGAAGCGCTTCCACACATCAATGATGGAGGTTCTGTTTTATTCACAAATTCTGTTGTGCATCAAAAAGGTTTTGATGGTCTTGGTGTATACTCCGCGAGTAAAGGTGCTTTAAGAGCTTATGCTCGTGTACTTACTTCTGAAGTAAAGTCCAGAGGTATTCGCGTTAACTCTATTGCCCCGGGTCCCATTGAAACCCCTTTATACGGCAAAATGGATTTACCCAGTGATGTCGTTGCAGAAATGGGGAAAGGTTTTGCGGCTGCCGTACCGCTAGGACGCTTTGGAACTTCGGAAGAGGTAGCACAAACGGCACTATTTCTTGCTTCTGATGATGCTTCTTTCATTAATGGTATTGAACTGGAAGTAGACGGTGGTTTGAGTCAGATTTAAGTCAAAACCCAGTTATATTCGTTAAAGGCTGAAAACCAATGTTTTCGGCCTTTTTGTTAATAACCCGGTTAATAATTAATAGTGCGTAAGAATTTTATCGGCTTTAATAATATCTATTTTTAGTAAAAATCCTGCACCATGAACACGCGCCAATTTAACCTAAAAAGCATCAGACCGGAAGTGCTTCCGACAACCATTAACGACAGTATGACTGACGATGAGCGCTTTCAGAACTTAGTTCTAAGACCTATTGTTAAGCTTCAAAACGATCTTTTGATTGAAGTTTTTAAGAATTATGTGGTAAAACACAAATCTGTCTTTTACGATTTATTACTTGAGAAACGTATTGATTATATTGAAAATGCCATTCAAAAAGACATGAAATTCCGAAACTCGTTAAAAGGCATCATCATTGGCCAGTTTACGGTTGAAGAGTATTTGATTTACATCAAAAATTCTTCGGCTTTGAATAAACGTATGATGCGCATTGTTAAAGAGCGTTTGTTATCAAATATTCAGCTTTTTGAAAAACCGGAATTGCTCGAAGCGGTATAAGCCTAATCTATTAAAGATACACCGTTTAAATCGGTTGTAAGGACATCGCTCATATAATCAAAATACGGGCGTATGGCTTTGAATGCCTTGCCGACATTATTGATAAAGTCCGAATCCAAAACCTCCTTATCCGTATATTTTTTTACGAAAATGTATTGTTTCTTTTTAATCAGGTCGATGGCTTTATGTTCTTTGCTGAAACCCTTAGGCGCTGTTTTTACTTCATCACCTACAAAACCTCCCCAAATAGTTTTAAAGGCTTTATTATTCAGGATTTCCCGTATTTCGCGGTCATCCATTTCGAATTCTTTACGAATACGCAATAGATCTGCCGGTGCAGGCTCCCAAAATCCGGTAGCTATAAAACTCTCATCATTTGGTTGGATATGAATATAGTATCCCCCTCTTAGTTTCGGTTTTGTTCTATGAAAAGAACCTCCAAAATGTGTTTTATAGGGCAGTTTGTTTTTTGAAAAACGAACATCTCTGTAGATTCTGAAGATCTTTAGTTTATCGATGTCATCATGTTTATTCAATTGTTCTAAAACGGCATTGTAGAACAATTTTACTTTAGCCTCTATGGCTTTAAACTCAGGTTTATGCTCATTAAACCAGTCGCGGTTATTATTTTTTTCTAACTTTTTAAAGAATGTGAAGGTTTCTTTTGGAACTATTTGACTCATTAAAATTATTTTTCATCGAAGTTACAAAAGCTGAGGCATTATTCAAATTCAATACTGTTAAGAATTAGTCCTGATGCCGGAGCGATATAGTTCATTTTAATTTCACTGTTAGGCAATAAGCTGGTTTCAATAGTGTCCATGCTAATTTTTCCTTTACCCAGATCTATTAAGGTCCCCATCATCAATCGGATTTGATTTCGCATAAACCCTTTACCCCTAACTCTTAAAAGGTATGTTTTCTTAGGAAAGTAACTTGCGGAATATATGTTGTTTTCAATAAGCTCACTGGTCAATATTTCCCTATTATAAATACCATGGTCTGTTGGCCTGAAACAATAGGATTTAAAATAGTGAGAGCCTTCAAAGCGTTTGGCTCCTTTTTTCATGAGATCAATATCTAAATCGTCAAGAATGGTGGTCATGATTGGGGCGCAAAAAGGATGGCACTTTTCACCATAGGTAAACAGATAAAGATATTCTTTAATTTTTGAATGTTTAATGATATTGAATTTCTCGTCAACTTCACGAATATTTAAGGCACGAATATCTTGAGGAAGATTATGATTGAAAAGCTCTAAAAAAGCGTTTAAATCCTCAATTGGCTCAAATAGAAATAACTCGAAAGCTGCAGATTCGGCCGAAACCATGGCATCGGTTCTACCGGAAACCAAAGTTTTAAAACGTTTTCCTTCAAGAATAAAATTGAAGGTTCTGTCGATCATTAAATGGACGGTTTTTACATTCGGTTGCTTTTGCCAACCATGGAAGCGATATCCCAGATATTGGATGTTTATAACGTAAAAATATTTCTTCATTTTTGAGTTTTATGGGCTCGGAAATTAGTTCAAATTTATTAATTGTAATAAAAAATTTATACATTGTATTACTTTTTACTAACTAACAACAAACAAATTATGTCAGAATCATCAACTAACAAACCGCCCATTTGGTTTTGGATTGTGAGTGCTGTTGCCCTTATTTGGAATGGTATGGGTGTCAATGCTTATCTTCAACAAGCGTATAATACAGAGAGTTATCAGGCTATGTATACCGCCGAGCAACAAGAAATAGCTGCGAATTTACCGGTATGGGTAACGGCGGCTTTTGCTATAGCTGTTTTTGGAGGAACCTTAGCGGCTTTATTTTTATTACTAAGGAAAAAACTGGCCACAAAGCTCTGGATACTTTCGCTTATTGCTGTAATCGTACAAATGGGCTATTTACTTATTAATGGATATGCCTCGAGCATAGGAATGACCGTTATGATCATTGTTTTTGCCTTTATATTTGTATGGTTTTCAAGACATTCGCAATCTAAAGGTTGGATTTCTTAAAATAAACTCAACTAAAATAAAAAGGCATTAGAGTTATTTTCTAATGCCTTTTATTTTTAATGTGCCTTATAAGAATTATACGCTTCCAACTGGGCTTTTGTTAGCAGGCTTCTTATCGCATTATTCGTTTCCTTAAGCTTTGGATACATGGCTTTCCAGAGTTCTTTTTCGCCTTTAATGGTCTTGGCTTTTTTATTTTTAGCTATGACCAATACTTTGTGTAACTTGTCAATTTCAGCGACCTGAGCTTCCGAGAGTTTTAAATTTTCATTGGTTTCAACAAGTCTGGTATTAACCTTTTGGGTAAGGTCTTTCACCTGGGCATCGATAGATTCTTGTGCATAAGCGCATACGCCGGTCACCAATAATGCCAAAAGTAGGATAGATTTTTTAAGATTCATGGCTTTGATATTTATTAAATTCAATACCAAGATAATAAATTATTTATGTCTTCCTTTCAATTCTTCTTCGATATCTTTTAAAGTAAAGCCTTTAGCTTGTAATAACATTAAGTAGTGAAACAGTAAGTCTGCTGACTCATATAAGAACAATTCGTCATTATTATCCAAAGCTTCAATAACCGTTTCTACGGCTTCCTCCCCTACTTTTTGAGCAATTTTATTTATGCCCTTATCGAATAACTTTGCCACATAGGAGGCCTTTGTGTCTTTATTGGCAATGCGTTCACTGATTATATTTTCCAAAGTCGATAAAAAGCCATACGATGCCCTGTTCTGTTCTTTCCAGCAAGTATCTGTTCCTGTATGACAGGTGGGACCAACCGGGTTGACTTGAATAAGTAGTGTGTCGTTATCGCAATCGTTTTTTATATCAACAAGGTTCAAAAAGTTACCGCTTTCTTCTCCTTTAGTCCATAAGCGTTGTTTACTTCTGCTAAAAAAAGTAACTTGTCTGGTTTCGATAGTTTTTTGATATGCAGCTTCATTCATATATCCCAACATCAAAACATTTTTGGTTGTTACATCTTGAATTATGGCTGGCACTAGTCCGTTTGTATCGTATTTTATTTTCATGTTCTCTATTGGTTAAGATCCACTTATTCCTATGCCCATTAATTTAAAGGCGCACTTCGATATTATTTTCTTTTAATTCTTTCTTTAATTCGGGAATCGGAATTTCGCCAAAATGGAAGACACTGGCAGCCAATGCCGCATCCGCTTTTCCTTCTTTAAAGGTATCAATAAAATGTTTCACACTACCCGCTCCTCCTGAAGCAATAATGGGGATATTCAATTCCCTTGATAATCTGGACAGTGCTTCGTTAGCAAATCCATTTTTAGTGCCGTCATGATTCATAGAAGTGAATAAAATTTCTCCGGCTCCGCGACTTTCTACCTCTTTCGCCCATTCAAACAAATCAATTTCAGTAGGGATGCTACCCCCTGCCAAATGTACCTTCCACTGCCCTTCTACTTCTTTTGCATCAATAGCAACGACAATACATTGACTTCCAAATTTATTCGATAACTCGTTGACCAATTCCGGGCGCTTCACCGCTGATGAATTAATTGACACCTTATCGGCCCCACATTGCAGCAAGGCATCAACATGTTCGATAGAAGAAATGCCCCCGCCTACCGTAAACGGAATATTGACTTGCTCTGCAACATGCATAACCATCTCTAAAGTGGTACCTCTATTTTCTAAAGTCGCAGAAATATCAAGAAAAACAAGTTCGTCCGCGCCGACTTCAGCGTATTGTTTCGCCAGTTCTACCGGATCTCCTGCATCTCGTAAATCAACAAAATTCACGCCTTTTACAGTACGTCCGTTTTTGATATCTAAACAAGGAATTATTCTTTTTGTTAGCATTTTTATAAGTTAAAAGTTAAATATCGAAAGTTAAAAGTTGATCAGAATAATACTTTTAACCTTTAATATTGTATATCTTACTTTATATATATTTTTCCAATTGTTTTAAACTAATTCTATTTTCATAAATAGCTTTTCCAATAATAACCCCCTCACAACCCAACTCAATTAATTTGGGCAACTCATCAATTTCTGAAATACCTCCGGATGCGATTAGCTTTATAGATTGCCCGCTACTACTATTTGTACATTCTGAAATAATGTCCTTATATAAATCGAAAGAAGGCCCTTGAAGCATACCGTCTTTTGATATATCTGTGCAAATTACATACTGAATGCTTTTCTTCTGATATGCTTTAATAAAAGGAATTACATCTTCGGTACTGTCTTCTTGCCAACCGCTAATAGCTATTTTCCCGGCATTACTATCGGCCCCTAAAATAATCTTTGTGGCACCATATTTAGAAATCCAGCCTTCAAAAGTTTCAGGATCTTTAACAGCAATACTACCTCCGGTAATTTGCCTAGCTCCTGAATTAAAGGCTATATGCAAGTCTTCATTCGTTTTTAATCCGCCACCAAAATCAATCTTTAAGTTGGTTTTTGATGCTATTTGTTCTAAAACTTTATAGTTTACAATGTGTTTGGCTTTGGCTCCGTCTAAATCTACTAAATGCAAATACTCTATTCCGGAAGCTTCGAACATTTTAGCAACTTCCAAGGGGTTTTCGTTATAGATTTTTTTGGTGTCGTAATCGCCTTTTGTTAACCGGACGCATTTTCCGTCTATAATATCTATGGCTGGTATGATTCTCATTTTCATATATTAAAAGTTAAATATTAGAAGTTAAAAATATTCACTTCCTGCTATTTCTTTTTACTGTATTTATTGAAGCAACTATTATTGCTAATAATTCCTTTCCTTATTTTTTAAGTATTAAAATTGTGTCTATATGTTCTGGAAGTATTTCTTCAAACAGCTCTAGCCAATAAATACTTTCATCTACTTCATCTTCAACTATTTTCAACTTGTTTATGAAATCTGCGGTTGATTTTGCGCGTTGTGAAGCCCTATAATTAGCTCCTACAGAACTAGAACTTCGAATTAATTGGTTAACAAAAGCATTATATTCTCTAGACTTTGGAACTTTAAAGCAAAAATGCCAACTATCCAAAGCGAATCGCTTAGTTCTATCGATCAATTGATTCTTCATTTTTACTTTTAACATCTAACTCGATAAAATTTCGCAATATTCTAGCTCCTGCTAAGCTACTCTTTTCAGGGTGAAATTGAACACCATAAAAATTATTGTGTTGTAAAGCCGAAGCGTAGTTAATACCATAATCTGTTTTTGCTATAGTTTCTTTACAATGCTCGGCATAATAACTATGCACTAAATACATGTATTCATTTTCTTTGACACCTTTAAACAAATCGGATTTTAAATCTTTGATCACATTCCATCCCATCTGTGGTACTTTAACATCATTTGCAAAGCGTTTGACTTCAGAATTGAAAATCCCCAGGCCTTTGGTGTTACCTTCTTCAGTAGATTTACACATGAGTTGCATCCCCAAACAAATCCCTAAAACGGGCTGTTTTAAGGTTGGGACTAAAACATCTAACCCACTCTCCTTAAGCATTTTCATAGCGGAACTTGCTTCTCCAACACCGGGGAATATTATTTTATCGGCTGCCAAAATTTCATTCGGGTTATTAGATAAAACAGCATCATACCCCAATCGTTTAAAAGCAAACTGGATGCTTTTAATATTTCCTGCTCCGTAATTTATTATGACTAATTTCATTTTTTTAGCTATTGGCAAACGGCCATTTTACAACATTCCTTTAGTTGATGGTAAAATCATTTTCTCAACGTCCCTTTTAACCGCCATTTTAATCGCTTTCGCAAAGGCTTTAAAAATGGCTTCAATTTTATGATGCTCATTTGTGCCTTCAGCTTTTATATTCAAATTACACTTGGCGCCATCGGTGAATGATTTAAAGAAATGATAGAACATTTCCGTTGGCATCTTACCAATCATTTCGCGATTAAATTCAGCCTCCCAAACCAGCCAGTTTCTACCACCAAAGTCAATAGCGGCCTGAGCAAAACAATCGTCCATGGGTAAACTAAATCCATAGCGTTCAATACCCAATTTACGTCCCAGGGTTGTATTAAATACTTCACCTAAAGCTATGGCCGTATCTTCAATAGTATGGTGCTCATCTACTTCCAAGTCACCATCTACGGTAATATTTAGGTCTAATTGCCCGTGACGTGCAATTTGGTCCAGCATATGGTCAAAAAAGGCAATGCCCGTACTAATTTCACTTTTTCCGGTACCGTCTAAGTTCAATTGAATAGCAATTTTAGTTTCGTTCGTGTTTCTAGTAATTTCACCGGTGCGATCCGTTGTTTTTAGAAATTCATAGATCTTCTGCCAGTCATTCGTTTCTAAGGCAATATAGGATTCCAATTCATCATGTTTTACCGTAATCTCATCAGTTCCCAAATGGGTTTCGTCATTGATAAAAATACCTTTCGCTCCTAAGTTTTTTGCGAGTTCAACATCGGTAAGCCTATCTCCAATCACAAATGAATTTTCTAAATCGTAGTCGTCTGAAAAGAATTTAGTTAATAAACCCGTATTTGGTTTGCGTGTTGGCGCATTGTCTTTGGCAAAAGTTTCGTCAATATACTGTTCTTTGAAGACTATACCCTGATCTTCAAAGGATTTTATAATAAAATCATGAACCGGCCAGAAGGTATTCTCAGGAAAAATCTCAGTCCCCAATCCATCCTGATTAGTAATCATTATAATTTCATAATCCAATTCTTTTGCAATTTTGCCTAAATACTGAAATACCTTTGGATAAAACCTGAGCTTTTCAAAAGCGTCTATCTGCTCGTCTTCAGTTTCCAAAATAATAGTTCCATCGCGGTCTATAAATAATACTTTTTTCATTATATGGATTTTAAGGTGCTAATTAATTTTAAATTTTCATTGCTGGTTCCAACGGTAAATCTCAAGCAGTTCTCACAGCCTGTTTGTGTCGTTCTGTTTCTTATGACCACCCCTTTTTCTATAAGTTGATTATAACGTTTTGTGGCGTCATCTACTTTGGCTAAGATAAAATTAGCATCCGAAGGGTATATTTTTGAAATGAAGTTAATCCCGCTTAGCTCAGATATTAAAAAACTTCGTTCTTCTAAGATGGTTTTAATTTCTTTGTCCGCCAAGCCCTTTATATTCAACCTTTCAATGGCACGTTGTTGCGTCAACGCATTAACATTATATGGTGGTTTAATGTTGTTTAATATCGAAATAATGTCTTTTGAGGCATAGCAGATCCCTAATCTGATTCCTGCCATACCATAGGCTTTTGATAACGTTTGTGTAACAATAAGGTTTGGAAACTCCTTTAATCTGTTCACCCAACTTGCTTCACTTGAAAAATCGATATAGGCTTCATCGATAACCACGATTCCTTTAAACTGGCGAATAAGCTTTTCAATTTTGTCGGCATCAAAACTATTTGCTGTAGGATTATTTGGAGAGCAAATAAAAAGAAGTTTCGAGTTGCTGTCTTGTGCTTCAAGGATACGGTCAACTTCAGGCTGAAAATCATTCGATAATTGCACTTTTTTTATACCAACGGCATTAATATTGGCAAGAACACCATACATACCATAAGTAGGTGGCAGTGTGATTATATTATCTTGATTAGGCTCGCAAAACGCTCTGAAAATAAGATCCAGTACTTCATCACTGCCATTACCCAAGAGCATATGCTCTGCTGAAACTCCTTTTATTTCAGATAAAACAGATTTTAATTTTCGCTGTTTGGGGTCAGGGTATCTATTTACACCATTTTCAAAAGGGTTTTCATTGGCATCCAGAAAAACCATAGCCCCTGTGTTCCCTTGAAATTCATCTCTCGCTGATGAATATGGCATTAATGCTTTTATAGTTGGCCTGACCAATGTATTTAAGTCGAATTTTGTTTTCATAATTATCAAATAAACTAAGTTCATGAGATTCCTAAACTTCGGAATCTGAATTTATTTTAAATCTTTTAACCGAATAGAAACTGCGTTTTTATGTGCTTGTAAGCCTTCGGCCTCTGCCATTAACTCAATGGTTTCTCCAATATTGAGCAACCCTTCCTTTGATATTTTTTGAAAGGTCATGCTTTTAAAAAAGCTATCTAAATTCACCCCGGAATAGGCCTTACTAAACCCATTTGTCGGCAATGTGTGGTTTGTCCCCGAAGCATAATCTCCGGCACTTTCGGGGGTGTAATCCCCAATGAATACGGAGCCTGCATTGGTTATCCCGTTTACATAAAAATCCTCATCTTCAGTACATATTATAAAATGCTCCGGACCGTATTCGTTAATTAATTCTAAAGCCAATTCATTGTTTTCGATATAAATAAGTTTGGAATTTGCAATCGCCTTTTCTGCAATTGATCGGCGTGGCAGTCCTTTTATTTGAGAATTAATCTCATCAAGCACCGAATCTAACAATCCTTTAGAGGTAGACACCAAAATAACCTGACTGTCGGTACCGTGCTCTGCCTGGCTCAATAGATCTGAAGCAATATAGGCAGCATTGGCAGAACCATCGGCAACCACCAATAATTCACTTGGTCCCGCCGGCATATCTATGGCCACGCCAAATTTAGTAGCTAATTGTTTGGCTACCGTTACAAACTGGTTCCCCGGCCCAAAAATCTTATTCACTTTCGGGATCGTTTCTGTACCAAAAGTAAGCCCAGCTATAGCCTGAATACCTCCAACTTTAAAAATTTGAGTGACACCACAAAGTTTGGCGGCATATAATATTTCCGGAGCTAGTTTTCCTTCTTTATTTGGAGGTGAACATAGAACAATCTTTTTACAACCCGCAATTTGTGCTGGAATGGCCAACATTAATACCGTAGAAAACAATGGTGCGGTTCCTCCGGGAATATAGATTCCAACATTTTCAATGGGTCGTTTTTCTTGCCAGCATAATACACCTCTGGTTGTTTCCACTTTTACTGTTGGCGTTCTTTGCGCTTTGTGAAATGCTTCAATATTCTGTTTTGCATTTTTTATGGCGTTTTGAAGGGCAGCGGGTATGCCGGCAATAGCCTTATCAATGTCCAGATCGGTGACACCATTTGATTCTAAATTTACACCATCAAACTTCAGTGTCAGTGCTTTAATCGCCTCATCACCATTTTTAATGACGTCCTGAAAAACCTGATTAACCAGATCTTCAATATCATTAACGGTTTGTGTTGGCCTTTTCAATATTTCAGACCATTCATTTTTATTCGGATTATCTATTAATTGCATTTTACCCTCTTTTAGATCACCATTTTTTCTATAGGACATACTAAAATACCCTGTGCACCATTTTCTTTTAAGGCTTCAATGACATCCCAAAATTCATTTTTACTAATTACCGAGTGTACAGAGCTCCAACCTTCTTGAGCTAATGGTAAAACTGTCGGGCTTTTCATTCCGGGTAGTACATTAATAATATCTTGAACTTTGTCATTGGGGGCATTAAGTAAAATATATTTTGATTGCCTTCCTTTTAAAACCGACTGAATTCTAAACTGAATTTTATCTAAAATCACTTGTTTTTCTTCTGATAAGACGGGAGATACAGCCAGAACTGCTTCCGATTTCAAAATAGTATCAACTTCTTTTAAATTATTTTTAAACAATGTGCTTCCACTTGAAACAATATCACAAATGGCATCAGCAAGGCCTATGTTTGGGGCAATTTCGACAGATCCATTAATAATGTGAAGATTTGCATTTACATGGTTTTCATCTAAAAAATCCTGAACCGTTTTTGGGTATGAAGTTGCAATACGCTTTCCCTCCAAATCTTTTATGCTAGAATAGTTTGATGCTTTAGGTACTGCAATACAGACTCTGCATGTTGAAAATCCTAGTTTTTCAACAACATTAATGTTCTTGCCTTTTTCTATCAAGACATTTTCACCTATTATGGCAGCGTCTACGACACCATCTTTGAGATATTGAGGGATATCTCCATTTCGCAAATAAAACACTTCTACAGGGAAATTTCTTGCTGAAGCCTTTAGCTGATCTTTCCCATTATCTATGGAAATACCAATATCCTTTAAAATTCTCATAGAGTCTTCGTTTAAACGTCCCGATTTTTGCACTGCAATTCTTAATTTACTCATTGTTTTAGTTTTTGTTGTTTATCCGTTACGGGATAAATAAATCCCGTCTTCACGGGAATAAAAAAACCCGTTTGATTGTCTCAAACGGGCTTAAAAATATGTTGATTTTATTCAATACATCCTCACTTCGCTTGAGAGCAAATATAAAAATGATGATGATGTGCTTGAATAAATGTCATGTCTTTGTTTATTTATGCAATTTTATAATATATTTTTTTATTACACAAGACTTCTTTAAATAATTAAGAAAACTTCAGCATTACTGCGTGCAAAATAGGTAAACCATAATTTAAATTGCAGATTTGTACAAATATTACAAAACCAATTTATCTCGGTTTTTTCATTTCTTCTTTTTTGCAACAATATCCAGGGAGCCCTCGTTGGTATATACCAGACCCGTAAGCTTCGATTCTTTTTTCTTTAATTCTACTTTTATAAAATTTCCTTCGACATAGGTCTCAATAATGAGCATGCCATTTTTTACTTTAACGGCATCGGCTACATTTTGACTTCCATCTTCATATAGTGTCGTGGACTTATATTTATCGCCTACTTTTTCAATGACAATTTTTCCAGTTTGAAACCCGTAAGGTGCATCGTTGCAAGTATATTCCCAGGTCCCTTTATATTTTGCTATAGACTCCTGAGCTTGAACTGTTATGGAGATCACTAAAGTTAAAACGGCGAATACGATAAGATTTTTTTTCATAAGATTAAATTTTAAATGTTTTAAATGTGAATTGTTGAACATCAAAAGTACATGAAAATCAATCTGTTACCGGAAAAATGGGATGAATGAAGCTATTTAGGGACGGATGAAACAATTATATTGAAGGCTGGGATGAAATTGCGTGATACCGGGATAATTGTTTCGGTATGTGCCATATGCAAATACAGTTTGCCTGATTTTCTTTCTGCCAATTTAAGCTTATCCACATTGACGATAAACGATCTATGGCATCGCTTAAGACTACTGTTTTTAAAATTGACCTCGATAGTTTTTAAAGTGTTTCTTACCAAAACCTTCTTTACATGTCCGTTATCTAAGTAAAATATTGCAATATAATTATCGGCAGATTCGATATATAACAGATTTGAAAGTCGCAACGAAATTTTAATCACACCTTTATCGTCCGGGATACCGATCAAATCTAATTTTTTCTCTGAAAATTCAGGGTTTTCATGTTTCGACTTTAGCAGCGCTAAAATGGTCAAAGACAAAAGATAAGGCACCGATATACCTAGCAATGTATATTGAAATGAAAATTTGAAAAGAGCCCAAAAGGAATTGATATTATCGCTGTATATCAACAAATACACCAAGGAAATAAGCACAACTTCTCCAAGAAACCATAGTATGAAACCCCATAGGACGAAGGTACTTACTTTTAACAATTTCCGAATGACAAATTGTGTAAAAGCGAGTGATAATGCTATAACAAACTGATAACCTGTAAGTCTTAAAAACTGATCCATACCAGTATCCTGCTCCCATTGATTAATATTAAACGGGACGAAAACATTGGCGAAAACAATACCAAACCCCAAGCAAATACCTATAAGAATAAGTTTTTGCTTAGGGCTATCTATTAAAGTAAATGGTTGTGAAAGAAAAGATAATAATTTCATTAACACTTACTTCGTGTATTGCTCTTGTTTATTGATTTCCTAAAATGATAGGCATTCCGGTATCACCCGAGCCGATAATTACAACTTTGCTATTTGGTGACTCTGATAATTTAATAGTTGCTTCTATCCCCTTGTCTTGAAGGATTTTGTCTGTTAGCGATGCACTTAGTATCCGATTTGCATCTGCCTTTCCTTGTGCTTCAATAATTACTTTTTCAGCTTCTTTAGCCGCAGTTACCAATCTAAACTCATATTCTAAAGATTCTTGTTCTTGCTTTAATTTACGTTCAATAGCATCTTTAATGGTATTTGGTAACGTCACATCTCTAACTAAAACTTCATTTAATTGCACATACTGTTTTTCAAGTATTATTCTAGTCTCTTCAAAAATCTCATCTTGAATAGCGTCACGCTTGCTAGAATATAATTGCTCCGGTGTATAACGCCCAACAACACTACGTGCCGCACTTCGAATGGCGGGTTGTATAACGCGTTGTAAATACCCTTTTCCCAGAGATTGATGCAAATTCCCTAAATCATTATAAACGGGTTCGTACCACGCTGAGGCATCAATTTGGATTTCTAATCCGTTTGATGATAATACTTTCATTTTCTCGAACAGTTCCTGCTGACGCACTTCGTAAACAAAGACCTTATTCCAAGGTGCTACGATATGAAATCCTTCTCCCATTGGTGGTTCATCAACAACAACTCCTTCTCCAAATGTCTTAAACAGAACTCCAGCCTCACCAGAAGCTATAGTTACTGCTGACTTTGATAATAATACAATTAATACAATTGCCACAATTATAAAAGGCAATGCAATTTTTGGTAATTTTTCCATTATTTATTTTTATTTAAATTAATCCGTTATACTTTCTTAAAAACCACTCTAATGCCAGACTTAATGATATTAAAAAGAGTAAGTATTTATAGTCGATCAAAGGTATGGTATTTTTATTGCTTTTTTGAACAGGGCTAAAACGATTATCATTTAATAAATCACTTATTATATATTCTGTATTATCGATAAAATAGCTTTGACCACCACTATTAGTAGCTATTTGCTGGAGCTTTGTTACATTGGCGTTTAAAAATTGTCGCTCAACATTATATTCTAAAATTCTAAAGGTGCCGGATCTGGATATGTTTTCGTTTGTCGCTCTAATCGTAAAACTATATTCTGAAGGTAATAAATTGTTCAGATCAACTTCATAATTATTATTCTTTAGAATAAGAGGCAGCGTTTTTTCTTCTCCTGTAACGTTGTCCTTAACGGTGATATTAAGAGATTCTCTAGTATCGAACACGTAATTCTTATCGAAAAATTGTGCTTTGACAATGACATTCTGCCCGCTATTATAAAACGATTCATATTCTATATTTAAACGCGTTCGCCTTTTATTTGAAGCTAAATATTGTACCAGTTTCCCAACAAAATCGTCAAACCCATTAAATGATTTCGAATTTATAAAGCTCTGTGCCCGCCATTGCCAGATATTTTCACCAAAAAGCACTGCCTCTCTCCTACCATTGGTCTCGAAAGTAGCTAATAACGGTTCATTGATGGCCACTGAATTTACACTTTTCGACAATAAGCTTTCAAAAGGAACGGAAAAAATAACCGGGTCGTAATTCGAAACCAACGGTGGAAAGGATTCAAAATTTATATCATCAATAATAAAAGGTGCATAATTTGGATTTAATACAGCTTGATAGGATTCTGTTTGGTTAACAATATCATGGGTGTATTCTTTTATCGAAGTATTCAGAAATGTAAGATCTGTTTTAGCCCCAACGATCACAAATCTATTTTTGTTTTCCTGCTGAAGGTATTCTAAAACAGACTTAAACTTACTGTTCGGCTGATATAGTATAACTAATTGAAAATCATTTATTTGATTAATATCAATATTTGAATTTAAAAGTGAAACACTGCGCTGCTCATTACTTTCAATACTCTTTTTCAAAGCACCCAGATCGGGATGTAAAAAATCACTAATAATAGCAACCTTTGTTTTTTGATCAATGACTTCTATAGCAAAATTCTGATTATTGTTTATACTATTCTTTTCACTGTTAATTGGGACAACTGTGGCTTTATAGGCACTTACTCCCACCGTATTTGCCGGAAGCGTGAAATTAATCGTTTTAGAATTATTATTTTTTGTAAAACTTACGGGCTCGGAATACACGGTTGTATTGCCTTTGGTTATGACCAAACGAGAATTGACGGCAGTATTTCCATTATATACCAAAATTACTTCAACCGGAAAACTGTTCTTTAAATAGGCATACCGGTTAACATTGAGCTGCTGTATCTTTAAATCGGAATATGTTATGGTATCTCCCAATATAATTGGATATATGGGTTGCTTATATGTCGAAGCTGCAAATCCATAATCATTCCCATAGGTTTGATTCCCATCAGTTATGAGTATGGTTGGTGCGGTACTGTGCTTATATATTTGGTTTAGTTTATTGAAAGATTCATCAATATTGGTTTGTCTTTCTGAAAATGTGAGAGTATCAGATGCTCTAAATGTTTCACCAAAGGAGTAGGTTTCAACATTAAATTTATCATTTAACGCTTCATTTTCTGAAATAGATTTGAGCACTTTCCCTGCATTTTCCTGTTGATCTAAATGCGCTATCGAGCCCGAATTATCTATAGCTACGATTAAGTTTGGCTTTTCTACGTAAAGATTGAGTTGCTCCAGCTTAGGATTAATAAGTAATAATAAAACTGAAAATATAGTCGTAAACCTTAAGAAAGCAAACAGAATATTTAATCTGGAACGTCCTTTTCTTTTATATACATATTGAAAAAGCGCTAATAAAAGCGCCAAAATTCCAGCAAGGATAATATATAAAATCGTCTCTATTTCCAACTACTGTTTTACATTTAAAAGCTCAAAAGAATCAAAAAAACGAGTTGTTTCGCTATTGCCATCATTTCCTTTTGCACAAATGGTTTGCATCATATAAAGCTTATAATCAACTAAAAACATCTTCATATTAATAATATACGTTCCGCCAGATTCTAATTCAATCTTGATACTTCTACCGTTATAGCCATTAAAAACAATCTTTTTATCCGCTATCAACTGGCCTTTTACATTTGCTGCTGCCCCATTTACAGCGCCATCCAACACTTTATGTTGTTTCTCAAAAGTATCCAAACCATTTGGAAAGAATGATGACGGGTACTTTGTATACGAACTCATATAGACTAAATTATCCATATTATTAGGGCTTAGCATATACGAAACCATATTAACATTACCTTTGTCCGTTGGAACCTCTTGAAATTCTTTCTCTACTTTTTCGGGGAAATCTATTTCATAAGCAAGCTCTAGATCTTTTGTATTTACCCAACTCTTGTCTTGAGCAAAAACTATCGGATTCGATATCATTAATATTAAAACCAGGACAGTATATAATTTCATAGCCTTCATTTAGGTTAGCATGCCACCATCGACGTTAAGTGTTTGCCCGGTAACATAAGCACTCATGTCGCTTGCTAAAAACACGCAGACATTAGCTATATCCTCAGGGGTACCACCACGTTTTAATGGAATAGCTGCACGCCAGCCTTTCACAACATCTTCATCAAGTTTAGCGGTCATTTCGGTTTCTATAAAGCCCGGAGCCACGACATTACTTCGAATATTTCTTGAACCTAATTCTAAAGCTACGGATTTCGAAAACCCAATAATTCCGGCCTTTGAAGCCGCATAATTGGTTTGACCGGCATTGCCTTTTACCCCCACAACCGAACTCATATTTATTATAGATCCTTTTCGCTGTTTTAGCATGGTACGCTGTACAGCTTTCGTCATGTTAAAAACAGATTTTAAGTTTACTTCTATAACTTTATCGAAATCTTCTTCGCTTATACGCATTAACAAATTATCCTTAGTAATACCGGCATTATTAACTAAAATATCGATACTACCAAATTCTGCTTGAACGTCACTGGCTAATTGCTGCGCTTCATCAAAACTAGCTGCATTACTTTGGTAACCTTTTGCTTTAACACCCAAAGCGTTTAATTCTTTTTCCAATGCGTTAGCCGCTTCAACAGAAGAGCTGTAAGTGAAAGCAACATTTGCGCCTTGTTCTGCAAATACTTGTGCAATGCCTTTTCCTATGCCTCTACTGGCTCCTGTTACAATGGCCGTCTTTCCTTCTAATAGTTTCATTTGGTTTTATTTATTATTCTTTAATTGTCCATACTTGAACTGTTTCTGTGCCGAACTCGTTGAAGTGCTTAACGCAGGCATAGAAGATACCTATAATCATTCTTTCGGCTGATTATCTCTCGGTCAAGTATGTTTCATGTGATTCTGTTATTCTTATTATTTGTAATCGTAGCATTTGTATTCAAATATAGTAATTACAAGTTGTTTGAAATAAAAAAACCTCACAAATCTTGTGAGGTTTTAAACTTATAATTCTTATGTATTAGGCCAATACTTCGGCTATTTTTTTCCCTATTTCGGCAGGCGAGTCTACAACATGAATTCCACAAGCTCTCATTATTTTCTTTTTTGCCTGTGCAGTATCATCACTTCCTCCAACGATCGCTCCAGCATGTCCCATTGTACGTCCGGCAGGAGCAGTTTCACCGGCGATAAATCCAACCACAGGTTTTTTACTGCCACTTTCTTTATACCAGTTTGCTGCATCGGCTTCTAACTGACCTCCAATTTCACCAATCATAACAACAGCTTCCGTTTCCGGATCGTTAATTAAAAGTTCTACGGCTTCTTTAGTTGTGGTTCCTATTATAGGATCACCTCCAATACCAATGGCCGTCGTAATTCCTAAGCCTTGCTTCACGACCTGATCGGCCGCTTCATAAGTCAATGTTCCTGATTTAGAAACAATACCTACTTTCCCTTGTTTAAAAACAAAACCGGGCATGATACCAACTTTAGCTTCTCCCGGAGTAATCACTCCCGGGCAATTTGGACCAATTAATCGACAGTCTTTATTTTTTATATAATTTGAAGCAGTAATCATATCTGCTACGGGGATACCTTCAGTAATTGTAATGATAACTTTAATACCGGCATCTGCGGCTTCCATAATAGCATCGGCTGCAAAAGCGGGTGGAACAAATATAATAGTGGTATCTGCACCAACTTCTCTTACCGCATCTTCTACAGTGTTAAAAACGGGTTTATCAAGGTGTACCTGACCGCCTTTCCCCGGGGTAACACCACCAACAACATTGGTTCCATATTCGATCATTTGGCCGGCATGAAATGTACCTTCACTACCTGTAAAACCTTGTACTATTATTTTTGAATCTTTATTTACTAAAACACTCATAAGAGATTATTTGTTTTTGTTAATATTACGCAGCAAAAGTAATTTTTTGAATTAAAACTTTAAAGTAAAAAAGCACTTTTATTTCTCTTGTTTTTTTAATCTTTCTAATATTTCAGGAATCTTTCGTATTGAGGCAATCTCTTTATACTTAGATCTAAAGTCATCGGCAGGAATACCAAAATAACTTTTACCACCTTCCAGAGATTTACTTACCCCGGCTTTGGCCGAAATAACAGCTTTAGCTCCAATTGTAATGGCACTGGTAATACCAACCTGGCCCCAGATGGTTACTTCATCTTCAATAACCACGCAACCCGCAATACCTACCTGTGAAGCAATTAAGCACTTTTTACCGATCACCGTATCGTGACCTATTTGTACCTGATTGTCTATTTTAGTGCCTTCCTTGATCCTTGTATCTCCGGTGACTCCCTTATCAACAGTACATGCAGCTCCCAGGTCTACGTAATCTTCAATAACCACGCGCCCACCCGATTTCAACTGATCGAACCCTTCCGGTCTGTTTTTATAATAAAACGCACTGGAACCTAAAATGGTACCAGCATGAATGATACAATGATTCCCTATCACAGTATCATCATAGATACTCACATTACCATGAATAACACAGTGATCTCCAATCACAACATTATTCCCGATGAAACAATTGGGTTGGATTATGGTGTTTTTCCCAATAGTAGCTGAGCTTGATATGGCTGAATCTGAAGCCTGAAAAGGCTTAAAATGATTGGTAAGGACGTTAAAATCTCTAAAGGGGTCATCACTAATAAGCAATGCTTTTCCCTCAGGACAATCGACTTCTTTATTAATCAATACAATGGTTGCATCAGACTCCAAAGCTTTATCGTAATATTTTGGATGATCTACAAAAACAATGTCGCCGGGTGTAACCACATGAATTTCATTCATTCCTAAAACAGGAAAATCGTCATCGCCGATAAATTTGGAATCAATGAGTTCAGCGATTTGTTTTAAAGTGTGTGGTTTAGGGAATTTCATTATTTAGTGTTCAGTGGTCAGTGCGCAGTGCTCAGTATTTTAATAGGACTGTAGTATACTGAATACTGAGCACTGAGTACTAATTATTATTACTCTTTTACACGTTCTTTATAGGTTCCTTTATCTGTTTCCACCTTAATCTTATCCCCTTCATTAATAAATAAAGGAACATTAACAGTGGCCCCGGTCTCAACAGTAGCCGGCTTAGTGGCATTGGTTGCCGTATTTCCTTTTACACCGGGCTCGGTAGCAGTAACTTCTAAAATTACACTGGCGGGCATGTCTACAGAAAGTGGCATCCCATCTTCAGAATTGATGATCACGGTCACAACTTCCCCTTCTTTCATCAAATCGGGACTATCCAAAGTGCTTTTTTGAAGTTCAATTTGAGAATAATCCTCGGTATTCATAAAATGAAACGTTTCGCCTTCATTATATAAATATTGAAATTTATGTGTTTCTACACGAACATCATCAAGTTTATGCCCCGCCGAAAACGTGTTATCAATAACTTTACCGTTGGTAACACTTTTTAGTTTTGTTCTTACAAAAGCCGGGCCTTTACCTGGTTTTACATGTAAAAATTCTATAATTTTATAAATATCATGATTATATTTTATACATAACCCATTTCTAATATCTGATGTACTTGCCATAATAGTTGCCCGTAAAGACGGTTTTTTTAATTAAACGTTAACCTTAGTTTGATTTAAAATATCCTTTCATAATACCTCGGTGCGAATTCTTAATAAATTGAAGAATTTCATCACGTTCCGGAGTTGCCTCCATTTCTGCTTCAATAATTTCTGAAGCTTGGGTATTATTATAGTTTTTTTGATAAAGTATTCTGAAAATATTCTGAATTTCTCTTATTTTTTCGGTAGTATAACCACGTCGTCTTAAACCAACAGAATTAATACCAACATAAGATAAGGGCTCTCTGGCCGCCTTTACATATGGAGGAACATCTTTTCTAACTAAAGATCCACCGGTAACAAAAGCGTGGTTTCCAACAGAAACAAATTGATGAACAGCAGTCATACCTGCAAGAACAACATAATCTCCTATAGTGATATGCCCTGCAAGGGTACTGTTATTCGAAAAAATACAGTTGCTGCCAACAATACAATCGTGAGCGATATGGCAATAGGCCATGATCAAACAATTGTTTCCAATAACAGTTTTCATTCTATCGGCAGTACCTCTGTTAATAGTAACGCATTCTCTAATGGTGACATTATCTCCAATTTCAACGGTAGTATCCTCATCATTATATTTTAAGTCCTGAGGTACAGCAGAAATAACAGAGCCCGGGAAAATATTACAATTTTTTCCAATTCTGGCCCCTTCCATAATAGTCACATTACTTCCTATCCAGGTTCCTTCGCCAATTTTTACATTATTATGTATGGTAGTAAAAGGTTCTATAACAACATTCTTAGCTATTTTAGCTCCCGGATGTACGTATGCAAGTGGTTGGTTCATAATTTATTTTACTTTAGATATTTGGGCCATCAGTTCTGCTTCGGCACATAACTTTCCGTTAGCATAGGCATAACCTTGCATGTGGCAAATACCACGGCGAATAGGTGTTATTAACGAGCATTTAAAAATTAAAGTATCTCCTGGAACGACTTTCTGTTTAAACTTTACTTTATCCATTTTCATAAAAAATGTCAAATAGTTTTCGGGATCCGGAACTGTATTTAAAACTAAAATACCACCGGTCTGTGCCATGGCTTCTACGATTAATACCCCCGGCATTACGGGCGCTCCGGGAAAATGCCCGGCAAAGAACGACTCGTTCATGGTGACATTCTTTACAGCGGTAACGTAGCTGTTGGTTAGTTCGAAAACTTTATCAATTAATAAGAACGGTTGTCTGTGTGGCAGCATCGCCATGATTTGATTTACGTCCATAAGCGGAGGTTGATTCAAATCGATGTTAGGCACATTATTACGGCGTTCGTTCTTAATGATCTTGGATAATTTTTTTGCGAATTGCGTATTTATAAAATGCCCCGGTTTATTTGCAATAACTTTACCTCTGATTCTTGTTTTTGTCAACGCCAGATCTCCTAAAACATCCAGTAACTTATGCCTTGCAGCTTCATTAGGGTGATGTAGTGTCAGGTTATCTAATATGCCGTTAGGCTTAACCGCTATTGAATCTTTTTTGAATGCCACCCGAAGCTTTTCCATGGTTTCCGGCGATAAAGGTTTATCGACATAGACAATAGCATTGTTTAAATCCCCACCTTTAATCAAACCATGTTCCAAAAGCATTTCTATTTCATGTAAAAAGCTAAACGTACGGGAGTTCGAAATGTCTTTCTTGAAGTCTTGGATATGGTTTAATGTTGCATTTTGAGTTCCTAAAACCTTCGTGCCAAAATCGACCATTGTCGTAATTTGGTATTCCTTGGCTGGCATCACCAGAATTTCACTACCAGTCTCTTCATCGGCATAAGAAATCACGTCGGTAACCACGTATTCTTCTCTAAATGCCTCAAGTTCTACGATACCCGCTTTTTCAAGGGCTTCAACAAAAAACTTTGAAGACCCATCCATAATGGGAGGCTCAGATTCATTAAGCTCAATAATAACGTTATCTATATCTAATCCAACCAAGGCTGCAAGTACGTGCTCTGAGGTTTGAATGCTCACCCCATTTTTTTCTAAGCAAGTACCGCGTTGTGTACTGGTAACATAATTGGCATCAGCCTCGATTACGGGCGCACCTTCTAAATCAACACGTTTAAAAGCTAATCCGGAATTTGCCAATGATGGTTTAAACGTTAGTGTTACATCTTTTCCTGTATGCAACCCAACACCGGTTAGAGAAACATCCTTCCCTATGGTTTTTTGTTTTATTTCAGTATTAACTATTCCCATTTATTTTTTTTCTAAATCATTAATTTGTTTAACAATCCTTGGTAGGTTTTTAAAATGAACATAAGACTTATTATAATCGCCATAAGCCAATGCGGGCGAGCCCTGCAGGACTTCATTATCTTTTACATTGCGTCCAATACCGGATTGCGCCTGAATTTTCACATTATTCCCAATAGAAATATGTCCAACGATCCCCACTTGTCCACCAATTTGGCAATTTTCTCCAATTTTAGTGGATCCGGCAATGCCGGTTTGAGCAGCAATCACTGTGTTTCTGCCAATTTCTACATTATGTGCTATTTGAATTTGGTTATCTAATTTCACACCTTTTCTAATAATAGTAGACCCTAAAGTGGCTCTATCTATTGTTGTCGTCGCTCCAATATCCACAAAATCTTCAAGAATAACGTTGCCAATTTGAGGTACTTTTTGATACTCTCCGGTTTCATTAGGAGCAAAGCCAAAACCATCAGCACCAATAATAGCACCGGAATTTATAACGCAAAAGCTACCTATCACGGTTTCAGAATATATTTTAGCACCGGCAAAAACGACTGTATTATCGCCTATGCTTGTATTATCTCCAATGAATGTATTCGGGAATATTTTTACATTATCCCCAATGATCACATTATTTCCTATGTAACTGAAGGCTCCTATATATACATTATCGCCATATTTAGAAGACTGAGCAATGTATGAAGGCTGCTCTACTCCGGATTTATTGAGCTTGACCTGATTATAATATTCCAGTAGTTTCGAAAACGATTTATACGCATCTTCTACTTTTATAAGGGTTGCTTTAACAGGGTTTTCAGGTTCGAAGGTATTATTCACAATGGCTACTGAGGCTTCCGTGGTATAAATATATGGTGTGTATTTCGGATTTGCCAGAAAAGTAAGCGCTCCCGAGGTGCCTTCTTCTATTTTAGAAAGCTTGGAGACTTCAATATCAGGATTCCCGTCTACAGTTCCTTCTAAAACGTCTGCTATCTGTTGTGCTGTAAATTTCATCTGTTTAAAAAGATGGTTTTAGTATTAAGTCAGACCTGCCGACAAGCAGACCGGTGCAATTCGCATAAAAAAAGATTAGGTAATGTTAATATTCTGGTTATGCGCATTTCACATTTTTAATGTTCGTTAATTTTTTGTTTGGCTTCGCAAAAATAGGAAAAATGTACTAAAGTACTTCATGTGTTATGGCTTATTACTTTGAGTACTCATTATGAAACATTTGAGCTACTATAGCTTTTCGTAACCCTAAATGCATTTATAGTGTTTCCTTAGGATAACATATATAATATTTAGTTACGGGTTTTGATAAGGCTTTTAAATTTAACTGATCTGACGCTTTAACAATATCTTCGATCTTTCCGGATTTATGTAAAATATTGATACTCTGATGTTTTAGCTGATAGGCCTGATTTGAAATACTACCGGTAAACACAAAATAATCGGCTTCTGCCTGAGTTATCTTATAGGTGTCCATCAAATTTTGGCGATGCTTGTTTAGGTTTTCTTTTTTGATGGTCTTATTTTTCAGTTTGATTTTAAGCAAGTTTCTGTTAATGATCATGCCGCATAAGTTACTTAGCACAAAATCATCATCATATTGCCAGTGTTTCATTGCCGAAATGATATCATAATCATCCAGCTCTGAAAAGGTGTTGAGGGTTTCACTGCTAAAGTCTTCAATAGAGATTTCATGATTCAAAAAATACTGAAGCGCTTTACTAGCCTCCAATCGATGTCCGTTGATGGTGAGCTCCTTAGCTCTCTTGAGAACTCTAATCAATAGCTGCTCTGCCACCAGTCCGGTTTTGTGCAAATACACCTGCCAATACATTAAACGTCGTGCGACAATAAACTTTTCAACACTGTAAATACCCTTTTCTTCAACCACGAGTTCGTCGTCAATCACATTAAGCATGGTGATTAAGCGTTCACTATTGATATTCCCTTCCGCCACTCCGGTATAAAAACTATCACGTTTTAAATAATCGGCCCTATCAACATCTAATTGACCTGAAATAAGCTGACACATAAATTTACGATGGTAATCCCCCTTAAAAATTTTGATGGCAAGCGTTAAACTTGCGTTAAATTCTATGTTAAGTTGTTCCATAAAAAGCAATGAAATCTCTTCATGGGACACCCCATTTACAATACTGTGTTCCATGGCATGGGAGAATGGCCCATGACCAATATCATGCAATAAAATAGCAGCATAAAGTGCGTCTTCCTCGTCTTTTGAAATGCTAACTCCTTTAAAACGAAGCACATTAACCACTTGCTGCATTAAATGCACACAACCAATAGCATGATGAAAACGGGTGTGATGTGCACCTGGATATACCAAATACGACATACCCATTTGCGTGATTCTACGTAAACGCTGAAAGTACTTATGCTGAATTAAATCGAAAATCTGAGAATTTGGAATGGTAATAAATCCGTAAATTGGGTCGTTTAATATTTTAAGTTTGTTCAAACTTTAAAAATTTAAGTTCTGTTTGAACAAATATAAATATATAGTCGCTAATTTGTGCTGTATTGAAAACACAAATTGATAAATTAAGGTTTCACATAAATGCTGAATTTAAACAAATGACCTGAGCTGTCAGGTCGAGTGTTTTTAGAGGCACGAGAAAAACTTATCGAGACCTCCTTTATTTAAAGACTGGAATAAGCATACAATAAGGAAATATTTAATTATAGGTAAATACAGTTTTACTTAGTATTAAAATGCATTTAGTAACGAGATGTATTAAATAAATAAAAATAAACGTAACATATGAATACAATACAAATACTTTGGGTAGATGATGAAATTGATTTATTAAAACCTCATATTTTATTTCTGGAACAAAGACATTATAAGGTGACTACCTGCAATAGCGGCACGGAAGCCATAGACATCTTGGACGACACCAAATTTGATATTGTATTTTTAGATGAAAACATGCCCGGACTTACCGGATTGGAAACGTTAAATGAGATCAAAGAAAAACAGGACAACCTTCCGGTAGTGATGATTACCAAAAGTGAAGAGGAGTATATTATGGAAGAAGCTATTGGCAATAAGATCGCGGATTACCTAATAAAACCGGTGAATCCTAATCAGATTTTATTGAGCTTAAAGAAGAATTTGGATACGTCCAGACTGGTTTCGGAAAAAACAACATCTAACTATCAGCAAGAATTTCGAAAGATCTCCATGGATTTGGCTATGGTTAACTCGTATGAAGCATGGGTGAGTTTGTACCAAAAATTAATTTATTGGGAAATTCAGCTGGAAGGTATTGAAGATGCCGGAATGTTCGAGATTTTGGAATCTCAAAAAACCGAGGCCAATACCCTATTCGGAAAGTTTATCGAAAAGAATTATGCCTCCTGGTTTGAACCACATACCGACGCCCCCATAATGTCTCACACCCTTTTTAAAGAAAAGATTGCCCCGGAGCTTAGCAAAGAGCAACCCACCCTACTTATTGTTATCGATAATTTAAGATATGACCAATGGAAAGTTTTCGAGCCTATTATAAATAATTATTACAAGAAAGATATCGAAGAATCTTTTTTCAGTATTCTGCCTACGGCGACCCAATATGCCAGAAATGCAATTTTTTCGGGATTAATGCCTAGTGATATGGAAAAGTTATTTCCAAAGTATTGGAAAAACGATACTGATGAAGGCGGAAAGAACTTATTTGAAGCCGAATTTCTGGATTCACAAATGAAGCGACTAAGCTTAAATAATTTGAGTGTCGAGTATCATAAAATAACAAACCTTAAATCGGGGAAAAAGCTGGTAAATAATTTTAAATCCTTAAAAAAGAATGATCTCTCTGTAGTCGTATATAATTTTGTGGATATGCTCTCGCATTCTAAAACCGAAATGGAGGTCGTTAAAGAATTGGCTTCTAACGATAAGGCTTACCGATCGTTAACTTTAAGCTGGTTTAAAAATTCGCCGTTATTAGAAATGATACAAAAAGCACAACACATGGGATTTAAATTGATATTAACTACAGATCATGGCACCATTAATGTTAAGAACCCCTCAAAAGTTGTGGGAGACCGGGATACCAGTTTAAACCTAAGATATAAAACCGGTCGAAGTTTAACCTACGATAAAAAGGATGTGGTTTTAGCTAAAAACCCGAAAGCCTTTCATTTACCGTCCATTAGTATGAGTAGCTCGTTTATCTTTGCTAAAAACGATCTGTTTTTTGCGTATCCCAATAACTTTAATCATTATGTGAGTTACTTTAGAAATACTTATCAACACGGCGGTGTTTCTTTGGAAGAAATGATCATTCCTTTTGTGGTTTTCAATCCTAAATAAATCCGTGTAATACCAAAAACATCGACGAAATACACTTTTTTCTGGTTTTTATCAAAATTTATTCCTATTATTGTATTCAAATTTAAAGTGCATTGGAAATACATTATGGATTAAACGAGGTTGAAAAGGTTGCAAAACAACTCTTAAACCAGGTATCATCTAAAATTATAGTGCTCTATGGTAGCATGGGGGTTGGTAAGACCACGCTCATAAAAGCTTTAGTGAAAGCACTGGGAAGTGATGATGATGTAAGCAGCCCGACATTTTCAATCGTCAATGAATATAGAACAGGAAGCGATGTGATATATCATTTTGATCTCTATAGAATTGAAGATATAGAAGAAGCTTATAATTTCGGGATTGAGGATTATTTAGATGCTGATGCGTGGATCTTTATTGAATGGCCGGAACATATTGTATCTATTTTACCGGAATTTTATGAGGTCGTACACCTGGAATTAAGTGCTGAAAACGATAGAATTTTAAAATTAGATAAAACGTATAACCCCAATAAAAGCAATAAGTTAGTATGAAAAAATAGCATAAATCACTTCGAATTTTGAAGTTTTACGGGAAACCCGCAGCGATAATTTTTAAAATCAATGTTTTTAACATAATTTTAACATTTAAACAAAAACTTCAGAATACTCTTTAGTTACATTTGGACTAATTAATTAATTAAATCCCTTATAAAATGAAAACTAAAAAGTATTTAATTGCAATCGCAATTTTCGGAGGTATGTTGTTTACGGCTTATGCTGCTAACATGATTAACCTAGATGAGCAACAAACAGCAAAAATCGAAAAAAAGAGAATCATTAACGCTGACAGGTAAGCTGTCCAAGAATTTAGTTCTTGGTAGTGTTATTGCTACATTAATATCAATAACACCATACTTATTTTATTTGCAAGAAAGTGTTCCAGATACTAAGACTTGGAACACTTTTTTTGGTGTATACCATAGTGGCACATTCGGAAGTGCTAATATAGCTATGTGGGTTTTAACTGGTAAGGTTATACCTTTATTTCTTTTATTTTTATGGTTTTTCACATGTCGCCATTGGTGGTATCATACTCTACTTGTACCAATCGCTATGTATACCTATCAAACATTTGATATTCTGAATAAAGAGGCGGAATTCATAGATTCTAACCAGCTAATCTATATGATTCCTATAATGGCCATTATTATACCTTCTATTTATTTAATTCGAGCTAGAATTTTCAATAAGGTAAACGAGGCAAATAAATCGCTGGAAGAGCTAGAAGAGGAATTTAAAATATCACCAAAAAACTTTTGGGGTAAGATAAAAGAGTATTTTTAATATACGATGACACTTATATTCTATCGCGCTCTGTGAGCTCAATGTCCTTTTTATTTGTTCGTAATCTAAAGTTACCAAATTTATAATTAAACCCTATTGTAAATATTCTATTCTCCATTCTAGATTTTAAAGACACATCCTGATTCAAATATTTAGTAGTTTCCCTAAAATTTTGTGAATTAAAAATGTCTGAAACACCAATATTGATTGAAGCCTTATTTTTCCATAGTGTCTTTTTGATATTAATATCTAATCCTGATCTAGAACTAACATCTGTAGGTCCCTTTACAGTTTGCGATATATATAAATAAGAAATATCTGCTGTTAAACTTTGATCCTTAAGAAAACTAAAATAATTTATGATTTGCGCAAAGGCAGACCATCTGTCATTGTTGAATAATGCATCATTGCTTTCTAAAGCAATAAACTGCTCATCATAGTAAAAAATTGAAGATACTACATACAAATTCCAACGCGGTAACACATTGGTATAGGTAATAAAATCAAGCCCGTAGGTGATGCTCCTATCAATATTTGTATTTCTGTAGATGAGTTTTTTATCCATGTTATCTTGAAAGGTCACCTGTATCGTAGGATCATTTTCATAGCGATAATATAATTCGAACGTATAGTCCTTGTTAAATGTATAGCCTAAAGTAAAGACATCATCTATTTGTGGTTCTAAATTTGGATCGCCAGCGGTAAAGGCATTGTCATTTAGAAAATACTTAAAAGGATTTAGCTGACTATAGCGAGGTCTATGTATACGTCTCTTATAATTAAAATAAAGCTCATTATTATCATTTAAGCGATGTAACACATTTAAAGACGGAAATATTTTCGCATAATCATTGGTGTTAATTTGATTGGTTGAAAGTGAATTACCAGTTATATCGGTATATTCTAATCGAAGGCCTGTTTTTATATCCCAGGACTCCCAAGCTTTTGAATAACTGGTATAAGCTGCATAATTGGTTTCATCGTATAAGAATGTGTCCGAATTTTCTAAATCTTCTATTCTATTATCGTTTTCAAAGGCGAATTGATTTAGAATATTTTCAGAATTGATATTAGAAACCTTTCCTCCTGCTTCAAATTGAGCAGATTCACTAATTGGTAATTCATAGTCTATTTGCCCGGTATATAATTTAATAATCTGACTGGAAAACGTTTGAAAACGATTATCTCTAATTAGTGAATTATCAGGGAACAAATAATCTGTATCTACATTTTGGAAGTTAGAGAAATCATAGTTGGTATGATGCACACTTGCGGAAATTTGCGCTCCTTCCTTATTAAATTTATGCGTATAATCTAAGGTAAACGCCAAATTAAAGGTTTCATCTACCAAGCGATTCTCAGTATTGAATGTAGAGTCCAAAACCTTATCTGCGCTAAACACTTTTGTTGATGCGTTTGTCCTGGTTTTAGAGCCTTCTCTGGGAGAGAAAAGCATATTGGTAGAGAATCCAATACTGTTTTTAGCATTAACCTCATAATCCAAATTGGCATTGATATTTTGATTTGCTAATCGTGTTCTTTTTTCAGAATCAGAATCCCAACTGGATGTAATCGCATTATTGTTAATAAAATTGATCGATTCGTTAATAAACCTAAAATCCTCTCTTGGGCTATAGTTGTAGTTTATGTATGTGCTCAGCTTTTTAGCCTTAAAAAAATGACTGGTCCCAAAAGAATACTTCGGAAACATAGACCCCTGCTTATAGTTTCCGAAAACACTGCCATGATATCCTGCAATAATATTTTTACTGGTGACGATATTGAGCACTGCACCACCCTCCGCCTCATATTTAGCAGGTGGATTGGTAATCACTTCAATGGACTTTATGTTTCCTGCCGGAGTGCCTTCTAAAAGCTGCTGTACTTCACTGGTAGACAAATGTACTTTTCTGTCATTAATATAGACCGTGGGTGTCGTATTTTTTACTGTAATATTCCCGTCATGCACCAAAACGCCCGGAGTGTGTTTTAAAACATCTAAAACATTGTTGTTAGATAGTGTAGAATTCTCAACATTAAATACCAAACGATCTACCATACGCTTTACTGTGGGACGCTTGGCAACAACCATGACATCATCCAGTACCTCTGTTTTTTCTTTTAGTACGACACGCCCAAGTTTATAATTTTTATCGGTTTCTATGGTTTTAGAGAAGGCTTCAAAACCTAAAAAGCTAATCTTCAAAATGACAGGAGTTGCTTTAGGCGTCTCAACCTCAAAAGCGCCATTATCGTCGGTCGTTACTCCAATTATAAAGGATTCATCTTCGGTATTTAAAAGAACCACGTTAGCATAAGCAATAGGCATGCCTTGAGTATCGGCAACACTGCCGGAAATCACAATATTTTGGCCTAAACAGGGTAAAGTGCATAAAAAAAGAAAGCGGGTTAGTAACTTAAGCGTCATAAAATGGTTTGTCTCTTACAAACATAAAATAATTAATTTAAAATGGCTTACGGGATGCCCGTATTAATTTAGAGAACACCCATAACCCGAAATAATTATTTAGCATTACATTTACAATACAAAATTTATTTGTAATTTAATTTTTTATAAAATAAACCAGCGCATGGCCAAACAACCTCTATCTCCTTTTACCAAACAACAGCTCTTACCACAGGAAGAAACCCTTGAAATATTTAAGCGGAAAGGTGAACTTTTTATTGGGATCCCTAAAGAAACTGCGTACCAGGAAGAGCGGGTGTGTTTAACACCGGATGCCGTTTCTGCATTAGTTAATAACGGACATAAAGTGTTGATAGAGTCTGAAGCCGGTAAAGGTGCAAGTTTTAGTGATAAGGATTATAGTGAAGCCGGTGCCGAAATCACTAAAGATGCTGCAAAAGTATTTGCCTGTCCAATGGTGTTAAAAGTAGAGCCACCGAGTTTGGATCAAATAAAAATGTTAAACCCGCAAGCCCTTTTAATATCGGCTTTACAGATAAAAACGCAATCCAAAAAATATTTTGAAGCCCTCGCAGCAAAACGGATCACTGCACTTGCTTTTGAATTTATAAGAGACGCCGACGGCACCTACCCGGCCGTAAGATCTTTAAGCGAAATTGCCGGTACGGCTTCTGTTTTAATTGCATCAGAATTATTATCAGACCGAAAAAACGGAAATGGGCTTATGTTTGGAAACATTAGTGGTGTGCCTCCCTTAGAGGTCGTTATCCTTGGAGCCGGTACGGTTGGAGAATTTGCAGCCAGAGGGTCTATAGGCCTGGGAGCCAATGTAAAGATCTTCGATAATTCTATTACCAAATTACGGCGTATTCAAACCAATTTAGGCAGGCCTCTTTTTACATCTACTCTCCAGCCTAAAAACTTACTTAAGGCTTTAAAACGCTGTGATGTTGTTATAGGAGCCGTTAGAGGTGTTAACAGGGCACCAATTGTGGTTTCGGAAGATATGGTAAGAAACATGAAAAAACGAGCTATTATAATCGATGTGAGTATCGACATGGGTGGCTGTTTTGAAACAAGTGAGGTTACAACACATAAACAACCTACTTACCTTAAGCACAATGTCACGCACTATTGTGTACCAAATATCCCGGCACGATACCCGCGAACGGCGTCCGTATCGATTAGTAATATCTTTACACCATACTTATTGAAGATTGCTGAGGACGGCGGTATAGAAAATTCCCTTCGTTTTGACAGAGGTTTAAAAAATGGGTTGTATTTTTACCACGGCATTTTGACCAGTAAATCTGTTGGTGAATGGTTCGATTTGGATTTTAGCGATATTAATTTGCTGATCTTTTAATTTGACCCTGTCCCGTTGAACTTGCCAAAACCTTATTAATAATTTTTAATTTTAAAAGACCTCCGGAAGCACTTGAGGAGACATTTTACATGAAATTAATACAACGCATTGGCTATTATCTCGGAGGATTTTCAATAGGTTTAATTATTTTGGCTTTCTTTTTAAGTGGTAAAAAAACCTCTTGTAGCTATGGGCCGGAAGCCAGAGTACTAAAGAACATAAATACAAAGACCATTGTTTACAGCCCCGAAATTCAATCTGAAATTACTAATAAAAATGTGGATTCTGTTTTTATACACCACGTTCTAAAAAATGGAAGTATTAATTTTTCGGAAAGTAAAACACGACAAGAACCTTGTGGGTTATATATTGTTGAAGGAGACTCTGATGGCAAGAACATGACGATAATCGTTGAAAATTGTGATAGTATTGCGACCATAACACAGCTAAAGATTGAATAAACATTCTTAATGATAAAGCGTAGTTTCGATTTTATAGGTGCCTTTTTGGGGCTGATTATACTCTCCCCTTTTTTATTACTCATTGCCATTTGTATTGCCATAGATTCTAAAGGTCCCATTTTGTTTATTCAGGGACGTGTTGGAAGGCATAATAAGGATTTCAATATTTATAAGTTTAGAACCATGTATGTGGCCTCTCAATCTAAAGGTTTGCTAACCTTAGGTAACCGAGATTCGAGAGTTACCAGAATCGGTTATTTTTTAAGGCGCTATAAAATTGATGAGTTTCCTCAACTCATTAATATTTTACTCGGTGATATGAGTTTCGTAGGCCCGAGACCCGAGTTACGTCATTATGTGAATTTTTATACTGAGGACGATTTGAAAATATTCTCTGTTAGACCAGGAATTACCGGATTAGCTTCTTTAAAGTACAGAAATGAAGTTGAACTCTTAAAAGCGGCCGAAAACCCTGAAGCGTTTTTTATTAAAACCATCATTCCGGATAAGTTGAAATACAATAAAACTTATATCAAAAAAAGGAATTTCTTCTTCGATTTAAAGCTTATTGGTTTGACCATATTTAGGGTAATTTTGAGATAATCCGGTTTGAATTTGGTTTTTACGCACTAAATCAAGGGGTTACGCGAAGTTTTTATGTGGAAAATTTGGTGCTAAATGTAATTATGCATACATTTAGTGTGTATTTAAACCCTACGAATTTACTTTTAAACGATATCTGCCCTAATGACTAGTTCTGATTATAATAGAATCAAATTCCTCTTAGACGAGTCCGGACTATTGAATTCCAATAAATTGCCTCATAGTTTTTCATCAAATTTCAATTTTAACGGAGAGACTATTTTAATTACCGGAGCTGCAGGTTCTATTGGAAGTGAATTGGCACGACAATTGGTTAAAAGCAGATTTAAAAATTTGGTGTTGGTTGATAATGCCGAATCCCCTCTTTATCATTTATTTAAAGAGTTTGAAAACAATCCAAAAATAGAATTTGTTTTGGTTGATATTAGAGATGACGAAGCCATGACCTGGCTTTTTCAATCATTTAAACCAACAATTGTTATACACACAGCGGCATATAAGCACGTACCCGTGATGGAAGATAATGCCTATGAAGCTATAAAACTTAACATTTTAGCGACAAAAACACTTGCAGATCTGGCAATCACATTCAAGGTTAAAAAATTCGTATTCATTTCTACAGATAAGGCCGTTAACCCTATTGGTGTTATGGGCATGTCAAAGCGCATTGCCGAAAGCTATTTGAATTATCTAAGTTCGAAAAAGAAAACGCTATTTTTAACCACCAGATTTGGCAATGTTCTTGGATCCAGCGGTTCTGTATTGCCCATATTTTTGAAACAAATTGAATCCGGCACTCCCCTCACCGTGACGAGCAAAGAGACGACACGGTTTTTTATTAATCTAAATAAGATCTGCCGATTATTGCTCGAGATTACGTCATGGGATAAACCAAATAGCAATCTTTACACCTTCAATATGGGGACTCCCATTAAGATTATTGACTTAGCTAAAGTCTTGCTGAATCTAACCGGAGAAAAGAATCCTATTGAAATTATTGGGTTGCGCCCGGGAGAAAAAACACATGAAGAAATTACATCTAAGGAAGAATCTTTGGAACCAACGATGCATTTGGATATTTATAAAGTAAGTCCGAAAATAGAATACTCCAATGAAATAGCCACACTTCACAAACTAAAGCTAATTACGCCAACAATGAGCAATCAGGAGGTTAAATCGATCTTAGAAGATTGTATTTATAAATTACAATGTTCTCCTACGCTTCTTTTCGCTATTTAAAAGTTTTAATTCTCTTCCGGTTTGTCCGGCTACCGACGTGTTTTCTTCTGCTCTCCTAATTAAATACGGCATCACATCTTTAACAGGCCCAAAAGGAATGTATTTAGCCACATTATAGCCTTTATTTGCCAAATTAAAACTAATATGATCACTCATACCATACAATTGGCCAAACCATATACGGGTGTCGTTATTAGACAAGCCTCTTTCAGACATTAAGTCCATTAGCAAATAGGAGCTTTCTTCATTATGCGTACCCGCAAACAACGACATGTTTTCGAGATTATCTAACATATAAACTAAACCTTCATTAAAATTGATGTCGGTGGCTTGCTTATCCTTGCATATTGGAGACAAATAACCATGCGCTTCTGCTCTTTCATTTTCTTTTTCCATATAAGCCCCGCGTACGAGTTTATAACCCAGAAAATAACCATGGGCTTTGGCGTGCTCATGCTGTGCTTTCAAAAATGCTAACCGATCATGTCTATACATCTGTAACGTGTTGAAAACAATGGGCTTTTCGGTATTATATTTTTGCATCATTTTTGAAACCAAATCGTCGGCAGCATCCTGCATCCAACTTTCTTCGGCATCAATTAAAACGGCAACATCGCAGTCTTTGGCTTTTTTACAAACATTATCAAACCTGCTAACAACGCCGTCCCATTCTTCTTGTTCGTCTTTGGTTAAAGCCTCTCCTTTACCAATTTTTTCGTATAAATAGAACCTTCCAAATCCTGTAGGTTTAAATACCGCTATAGGTATTTCCTGCTTAGATTTTGCAAAATCGATAATTTTTAAGATCGTATTTACTGCGGCATCAAACTCCTTTTCATCTTCTTTACCCTCAACAGAATAATCTAAAACCGAGCTTACTCCTTTTTTATACATCTTATTAATCACAGGCAAACAATCTTCTTCATTAACACCACCGCAAAAATGATCAAAAACGGTTGACCGAATTAAACCTTCAATAGGTAAATGTGCTTTAATAGCAAAATTTGTTGCTGCCGTACCTATGCGCACTAAGGGCTCTATAGATATCATTTTAAACAAAAAATAGGCGCGTTCCAATTCAGAATCACTTTTAAGAGAAAACGCAATTTCCGTATTATCAAAAATTCGATTGTTTTTTTGCATTATTTTTAAAATTTTGCACAAATATAATGATGCCGAAGTTATCATTTTATATAAAATCTCCTTAATTTCACAGCGTTAAAAAATAATTATATTTTATGGATTCTATTTCCACAAATGATTGCATGATCCATTTTAACGAATCGTGCTATGTTGCTCTAAATAAACATCTTATAGATAATAATTTTTCAAAGATCTTCATATTAGTTGATGAAAATACACATGCCCATTGTTTACCTCCCTTCTTACAAAAGATGGCAACCAATGTTACTATTGAAATTATAGAAATAGAATCCGGAGAGGTAAATAAAACCATTGACACCTGTGTTGGGGTTTGGGACACCCTCTCGGAATTGAACGCAGACAGAAAGAGCTTACTCATAAATATAGGTGGTGGTGTAATTACAGATTTAGGAGGTTTTGTGGCTTGTACTTTTAAGAGAGGTATTGCCTATATCAATGTTCCGACGTCCTTACTATCTATGGTTGATGCCTCAGTTGGTGGAAAAACCGGTGTTGATTTAGGGCATTTAAAGAACCAAATTGGCGTTATAAGTAATCCGAATTTAGTTTTAATCGATACTCAGTTTTTAAATACACTCCCCAAAAACCAGATGCGATCGGGTATGGCAGAAATGTTGAAGCATGGGCTGATAAGTAGTGCGTCATATTGGAATAAATTTAGAGATTTATCGAAACTTTCTCTCGATAATTTGGATGAATTAATTCATGAATCGGTTTTAATTAAAAAGCATGTTGTCGAAAATGATCCGTTTGAGGATAACTTAAGAAAAACCCTTAATTATGGACATACCTTAGGGCATGCCATAGAATCGTACTTTTTGAGCAACCCCACTAAAACAACCCTTTTACATGGTGAAGCCATAGTAATAGGCATGATTTTAGCGAGCTATATATCAACACAGTTGGTTGGATTGTCTTCCAAAACAACTAAAGATATCAAAGATTTATTTTTGAGTTACTACGATAAAGTTGTGATAGATGAAAGTGATTATCCTCCTATAATAGATTTACTTAAGTATGATAAAAAGAATAATCATGGCAATATTAATTTCGTACTTCTTGAAGCTATAGGCAAACCAACAATAGATTGTCTGGTTGATGAGGCCATTATTCTTGATGCCTTTAAATTTTACGACGAATAAAATGTATATTTAAAATTATTTGTAACTTTATAAATATCGAACATCTTTTTTGACCTTTTTTAATTAATTGTTAGCTAAATTTTTTGCCATGAAAAGAATTATAGTTGATTATAAAAAACTAACACCTGAGTTACTTAAACTTTTAACTGAAAAGTTTCCAGATGGATATGGAGATAGAGATATCATAACTTTTGATAATCACCATAACCAAACCATTGAAGCCGTGGAGGTAAAAACAAAAGATTCTATTTATCTTGTCAAGGTGAGTAGTAAACTACATTATACCATGACGAACTTCGACCAAGATAATGTTATGGTCAATGCGCTAGGGAATGTTGTTTTGCCCGATGAGGATGAACCCATAGATCCGGGGATGTTTTCGGATGAGGAAGAATAATACTCGTTTTGAATCTAGCTTAATTCTCAATTCATTTTCCTCCTTTTAAACTTCAGTTTTGGAATAAAGTTTTATTTTTGGTAAATGTTTCATTTTTTCTCAAAAAAGCAATTTCTTAGAGATCTGTTAGAAGGGTTTGTCGATATCCATTGCCACGTGTTACCCGGTATTGATGATGGTGCAAAAACTATTACTGATTCTATAGAACTGATTAAAGGCCTATTGGATTTAGGTATTAAAGAAATTATTCCGACACCTCATGTCATGCAAGACTTCTATCCAAATACAGATGAAAGTATTGGACATTCTTTTGAAACATTGTTGGAAGCCTTAAAAGGCACTTCTGTGCCTAATATTCCTATTAATCCAGCAGCAGAATATATGATGGATACCCATTTCGAGGATTTATTGGACAACGAAAACTTATTCACATTAAAAGGAAAGTATGTTTTGGTTGAAATGTCTTATTTTCAACCACCTATAAATGTAGAAACTATTATTTTTAATCTGAAAAATCGTGGATACCTGCCCGTTTTAGCACATCCAGAACGATATTCATACTATCATGATAATAAAAGAAAATATAAAGAACTTAAACAACAAGGGTGTTTTTTTCAACTCAATTTACTCTCATTAAGTAATCACTATGGAAAAAGAGTACGGCAAACAGCTGATTATCTTATGGAGGAAAATTACATCGATTTCGCTGCAACAGATACACACCATATGACTCACATCAAAAAGCTTTCTAAAATTATTCTTAAAAAGAATACTGCAATGAGGCTTTCTTCAATCATTAAAAACACAAATCAAACCTTTTCAGTCACTTAGGCTTTATATTTATTTCTTCTAAAAAAGGACTTTTTCTCTTTAGAACCATAGTAACCATATTTTGCACCATATCCAAAATTAGACTTCTTTACATCATTAACGACCAGCATCATATTGTTTAATTTATCTTCTGCATATAGTTCTCTTGCAAAGTTTAAGATAGGCTTCTCAGTATAACCTCCTCTGGTTAAATAAATGGTATGTCCGGCATATTTGCTAATAAGTAATGTGTCTGTTACGAGCATCGCAGGAGCCGTATCTACTATCACATAATCATATTGATCTGATACAGAATCGAAAAGGGTCTCAATTCTATCATTCATTAACAACTCGGCGGGATTTGGCGGAACCTTACCAGAGAGTAAAATATCAATATTAATGTTATTAATATTGAATGAATCAATAGTTTCTCCCAGTATAATTGATTTATCAACCAAATACTCTGTAAGTCCAAGTCCTGAATGTTCCTTGTCCTTTTTGTTCTTGATAGCAGAATATATTTGTGGATTTCTGATATCGGCACCAATTAACAAAACTTTCTTACCCATATTTGCAAAAGTAAGTGCCATATTTAAGCTAAAGAAAGATTTTCCTTCACCATTTATAGTAGATGTCACAAAAACTACATTATTATACTTTTCTTCAGATTTATTTCTTTTAATAAAATCAAAATTTGTTCTTATTATTCTAAAAGATTCAGATAAAATCGATCGATCATTATTCATAATTAATCCTTTATCATTTCTGGATAATCTTGGTACTTCTCCTAGAACAGGAACATTTTTTATTAATTTCTCTAAGTCTTCTCTATTATGTATTTTAGTATCCAACATATTCTTAACATAGAAAAAACCAAAAGGAATTCCTAATCCAATCAAAATAGACGCTATATACACCATCTTTGATACAGGAGAGACCGGAATATAACTTGTATGTGCATCATCAATAATTTTAGCATTAGGAGAGGTAGATATCAACGATATTGTAGCTTCTTCCCGCTTCTGCAAAAGGTATAAATATAAAGATTCCTTTATGCCTTGTTCGCGTTCGATATCTCTGGATTTTCTAACTTGACCAGGTACTGCGTAAATTTTTGAACTAATTTTAGCGGATTGATTTTCAAGACTTCTAATTTGTAATCCGACAGTTTCTGAAGAGTTATTCAAACTTTCACGAAGGCTATTTTTTAGGGCATTTAATTGTTCGTTTAAATTTATGATTATAGGGTTTTTTTCATTTGAGCTTTTTAAACGTGCTTCCCTTGTTGCCAAAAGCTCATTATACTTATTAGCAATAGAATTAACCGATCCATCAGATAACCCTATATTTGAAGGTATACGATCAAAAGAATCATCATTATTTATTTGATTCTTCATGAAATTAATTTTCCTGAGTTCCGTTCTGCTGGTTGCTAACTGATCTTCAGTTTGGGCATTTGATTTTAAATATAAATCAGCTTCAGAGGTAATATTAGTTAATTTATTTCCTGTTTTAAAAGACTCAATTTCATCATCAACCTTAGAAAGATCTTCGGCGATTAAACCAATTCTATTATTAATAAAATCAGCAGTATTATTAGACTTAGTGCTTTTATCTTCTATTGAAACTCTATTATATTCGCTAATTAAATTATCTATAACAGCCTTTGCCTTATTTGCAGAAGCATTATCTAAAGATATCTTAATGACTTTAGATCCTTCTGCCACCGGAGAAATTAAAATTTTGCTTTTATACTTCTCAGCAACTTTATCTAAAGGCTTAATTTTAATAAAAACAGATTGCGCAATAAAATCTGATATTTTATCTGTATTTGGAGTTACAATGATGTCTCCAATAGGTGTAGATACGTTTTTTCCAAAAAACATTTTATCGACAACAACTTCTTCACCGGTAGTTTCTGACTCGTAAATAAAATCAAAGGTAGTTTCAGAAGCTATCTTGATACTAAAATCAAACTTAGATTTGTACAAAATCGAGTCCGATACAATAAAATTTACCTTAATTGGTGCTTTATCTATTGGATAATATTGAGAATCATAAAATTTTCCTTTAGCAAAAAATTGTTTATTCAATCCCAATTTCTCAACAACTCCAATCATCAAATTTCGAGAATTCAGAATTTCAATTTCATCTGAAACCATTTTATTCTCACCTTTCGAAATTTGCTCCATATCATTAAGGATAGCTTGAGCAGGATTTGACACCCCATCATTATCCAAAAGCATTATTTTAGCCTCTGCATTAAATTTAGGTGTTGCATATCGCAGGTAAAAAAAAGCAAAAACTAAACAAACTATACAGCTTAAAACAAACCATTTCCAATATTTTAAATATGCCCCAATTTCTTTTTTTAAATCGGAACTATCTGTTGGATTAACAGATTTTAATTTATTTGTATCTAAATTCATAAATTAATTTCGTGTTACGAATATTAAAGCAGTAGTTATTAAAAAAGATGAAATACTAATAATGGTTCCAATTCTAGTATCCCCAGATGCGCTACTTCTGGCTGAGTTATTTGGTTCGACATATACGATATCATTTTGTGTTAAATAGTATACCGGAGAATTAAATAATTCTTTACTAGTTAAATCTACTCTTGTATAGGTTTTCGTTCCATTAAAATCCCTCACAACGAGGATATTCTCCCTTTTCCCTTTAATACTTAAATCACCTGCTAGAGCTAAAGCTTCAAGAATGGTTATGCGCTCTCCGGAGACTTCATACCTTCCAGGTGATCCAACCTCACCAAGTATAGATACTCTAAAATTTAAGATTCTAATATTAATTATCGGATCTTTTAGATACAACGCCAGTTTTTCTTTGAACAATTCTTGAGCCTCCTGAACCGTTAGCCCCTTCAACTTAACTTTTCCTAAAACCGGATAATCTATATTTCCTTCAATATCAACCAAATAATCTATTAATTGAGGTTGAGATGAACCACCACCACCACCATCTATAAACAAGTTAAATGGCTTAACTGCTTCTAAGTCAAACGTAGAAACAAAAATACTAACAATATCGTTTACTTTAAATCTAGGTGTAAATGTATCTGTATCTACTATGGTTTCAAAATTTTTGGCATTTTGAAAGTATACAACGTCCTTTTTGGTCACACAAGACGATAACGAAAGTAAAGCTAATAAACTAATTACAAGGAACTTCTTATTTATATTATTTAAAAACATGGTATTAAAATTGGGTGGGTTAAATATGGGTTCAAATAAAATTCTACTGAAAAGACTTAAAAACCTTAGGGTCTTTTGAGTTATTCTCTATGATTCCCTTAGCTTTTTTATAAATCTTAACTCTGGTATCGAATTTTTCGTATTCTGAATTATTAGACCTATATTCTGGAATTAAGCTTTTCATTTTCATAACAATATTATTATTTTGAAAACGATTGGTAATACATAACTCTTCTATTTGAGATTTAACATGTGAATAATCAAGCTCACGTGTTTTACTAATCATTATTTTTTTATGATACGTAGATAATGTATTTTCTCCATTGGCTAGAAGCTCTTCATATAATTTTTCTCCTGGTCTTAAACCAGTGATATCAATATCGATATCATCAGGAAATCTTAGACCGGATAGTTTTATCATATTTTTAGCGAGATCGTAAATCTTAACAGATTCGCCCATATCAAAAATAAATATTTCACCTCCTTTACCCATAGTTCCAGCTTCTAATACTAATTGAGAAGCTTCTGGGATAGTCATAAAATATCTGGTTATATCTTTATGTGTTAATGTTAAAGGACCTCCATTTTTAATCTGTTTCTTAAATAATGGAATTACCGAGCCATTAGATCCCAAGACATTGCCAAAACGTGTTGTGATAAACTTAGTTTTGCTTTCTTTCTGCAGGCATGAAATATACATTTCTGCCATTCTTTTTGTAGCCCCCATAACACTTGTTGGGTTAACTGCTTTATCTGTAGAAACAAACACAAACTTTTTAACATTATACCTCGATGCGGTATCTGCTAATAACTTTGTTCCGTTAACATTAATCTTAATGGCTTCATAAGGCGATTTCTCCATTAATGGCACATGCTTATATGCAGCTGCATGAAAAACCATGGTCGGCTTATGCTGCTGAAAAATTGCATCTATTCTCAAACCATCACGAATATCGGCAACTATAGCCGCAAAATTAAATTTGTTATTCCGCTTTAAATCCTGTTGTAAATCGTATAGAGGTGATTCTGCCTGATCAACAAGAATTAATTTCTTAACATCAAAATTAGAAAGTTGTTTAACTAATTCACTACCAATAGAACCGGCCGCGCCCGTTACCAAAATGGTTTCTCCGTTAAATTCGTTCAATAAATTTGGGTTATTTATTTCTATAGGAGCTCTCCCTAAAAGGTCCTCGATTTGCACTTGCTTTATTTGGGTGACGTTCAACTCACCATTAATCCATTTCTCAAAAGGAGGAACTTTGGTGATTTTAATTTCCAAATCAACCAAATCAAGTAAATTTTCTTTACCAATATTCTGGGAAGACACAATAATCTCATCAATATTATTGGTTTCAATATAAGCTTTGGTTACTTTATTTTTTGAAAAAATAGAAATTCCATTTATAGATTTTCCATTCTTTTTTGAATTATCATCAATAAAACCTATAACATTGAAACTTGTTTTAACATTACTTATTAAGGCATTATAGGTAACAATCCCAGAATCTCCAGCTCCATAAATAAGAACCTTTTTTGACGACATTAATTTACATTTCAACTCTTTATATGCCATTTTAAAGATTAATCTGGTAGAACTTAATACAACAAAGCTTAACAAAGAATGAATTACAATAATCGAAAGCGGAATGGTAAATCCGTCAAACAAACTTGTAGCCCTATTGAATAAAATGAAAAGTATTGAAAAGGTTGACATTAACGCTATAGCTTTAAACAAATTTACCACATCGGTAAACCCTGTATGCCGTATAACACTTTTAAAAGAACCGACAACCAAGAAACTATATGCGCCTACAAAAAAGATAAAAGGAATTTGAAATAAAAATTGTTTTAAATCAAAGGCCAATGTAAAATTAAACCTAATAAGATAGGCCATAAAAAATGTTAATAAAACGATTGTTAAATCAATTCCAAAGACTAGCCATTTCGAGGCATATTTTTGTGAATAATAAGAGAAGTAGTTTTTTATCATAAGTTTGGGGTATTTGAAATAATATTAAGAATCCTATCTAAATCGGTTCGACTTAAATTAGATCCACTTGGTAAACAAAGTCCATTTTTAAATAATTCTTCTGAAGTACCATCTGTAAATGACATACAGTCTTTAAAAACCGGTTGCATATGCATGGGTTTCCATAACGGTCTTGATTCGATATCATCATCTTGCAACGCCTGTCTGATTCGTTCTCGTAAATCAAATGAAGTCGTCTTTATGCAAGTTATCCATCGGTTTGAAAAGAATCCACTAGGTTCTTCTAAAAATTCAATATTCTGGAATTTTGATAAATTCTGTTTATAATAATTAAAATTCTTTCTACGTGCATTAACTCTTTCGTCAATCACTTCCATCTGCCCACGTCCAATACCAGCTAAAACATTACTCATTCTATAATTAAACCCTATTGAGGAATGTTCGTAATGAGGAGCATTATCCCTAGCTTGAGTTGATAAGAAAACAGCTTTGTCTTTTAATTCAGAGCTATTGGTAATCAAAGCGCCTCCACCAGAAGTAGTGATTATTTTATTACCATTAAATGATAATATGGCAAGATCAGATAGGGTGCCGCAGGTTTGGTCAAAATACCTACTACCTAAGGCTTCCGCACTGTCCTCAATAACCGGAATATCATATTTTAGCGCTATTGCGTTTATTTCATTTGCTTTATATGGCATGCCATACAAATGAACAGCAATAATTGCTTTTGGTTTTTTAAATTTCTCTATTCTATCTTTTATTGCTATTTCAAGTAATTCCGGAGATATATTCCAAGTATCAGGTTCACTATCAATAAAAATGGGAGTAGCCCCTTGATATATAATGGGATTTGCTGATGCCGAAAAAGTAAAGCTTTGACATAAAACTTCATCCCCTTTTGAAACATTTAATAATTGAAGAGCCAAGTGAATTGAGGCTGTACCAGAACTTAACGCGGCTACATGTTTATCGTTTCCTAAATATTTTTTAATATCATCTTCAAAACCATTAACATTTGGGCCTAACGGAGCTATCCAATTGGTATCAAAAGCTTGATTGACAAACTTTTGTTCCGAGCCACCCATATGGGGAGATGATAAATATATTTTAGTTTTTGTCAACATTTAAAATTATTTAAGTTAAGCGTAAATAAAATCCAATATAAATGTAGATCTCTAATCATACGATACAGACCTAAACAAACATTTAAAAATAACTCAATGGATTTGCCCTCTTGCACATAACACTAAAATTAATCTTTATTTAATTAGCCTATTTATAATTGTAGCAAAATAGTTTATCAACCCAAAATAAGTTAATTCGAGAGATTTTGTGAGTTTTAATTACTATTTGATACAATTAAATTAATTTGCTATTAATCAATTCTATTGTGTTTTACGGTGTAAATTTAGTAATTGTTTCACTGTAAATAAGAGAGTATTTGGATATTTCGCTAAAAGAGTAATAAAATTCGGTTAACTACATTTTATCATTTTTTTTAACAGAAAATTATGCTGATAGTCGATAACTAAAATTTAGAATAACCATATGATGAGGATTAGTCCTCGTAAATGCATTTAGTTTATTCATGTCTCCTTCTATTTATAAATCCTTGCAAGTCCGTATCATCATAACCATTCTAGCCCCTTCTCTACCATTATTTGGCATCTCTGGATATCATAATTCTTCATTTCTCACGCTTTCCATGTAAATCTGAAATATTCACAGGTTTTATTAAACAAAAAGCCTCAAAGGAATTGCTTTCTTTGAGGCTTAACGTTTAATCTTAAGAGGTATTAAATAAATATCATTTACTATTATATATCTACAAGATTTAAAAACTCTTCTAAATTAGTATAACCGTCTCCATCGGCATCTTCTGCAGAATCGTTACTGTTTGGATTAAAGCCTTTTGCTACTTCCCAAACATCCGGCATTCCATCCCTGTCAGTATCGTAATCTTCTGGTCTTGAAACGCTTGTAATATTAGGTATTTGCATGGAAGACGTGTTTATGGATGATTTTGGCACATAACTTCCATTGTCAACATTAGCCAACCATCCGGCATCCAATGTATCGGTATTATCCATTATGCTTCCATTCGCGTTCAATCTAGAATTACATCCAACATTACTTTTAACATCAGCAAAGGCCTGGTCTGCCGTCTTAACTGTAAATTCTGCACCAACTAAAGGATGTTGTGTGTTCGTAAAATAATCCTGTGGCAATTGATCTCCGTAGCGATCACTATTAGCAAAGTACGACCATGCTGTTTGGTTATTCGAATTTAACCCTGCTATCGTTCTTGTCCAGGTGTTACCGCCAGAACCTTGAACTACATACTTGTTTCCACTTGTATAAATTTGAGGGTGATTACTTGAATAATTCTCTGACATGTTTAAGCGAAAATCGTTTACCTCTCTATTTCCAAAATCATAGTAATTTCCAATATGATTAAAAGCTATATTTTCGCCGTTAGCTTGTGCCAGTCTGTTATGAACAGTCCAAACCACATTGTTTATGACATCGAAATTTGCATTGGTTCCCCATGCATTCGGAAATCTGTGTTGTATGTTGTACCACATATTATTTATTACCGATACATCTCCGGTGGTGGTAGTTCCGCCACCTCCTATAATTGTACCAGTCTTACTTTCAGCAAACAAGCAGCGTTGAATAGTAATGTTAGTCAATGTATAATCGCCATTGTTTTCATACCAACTTGCAGATTCGTCACTTCCGAAAGCAAAAGAGCAATGATCGAAAATAATATTGGTTATACTGTGAACCATTGTAAAGGAATCACTTTCAGTACTCGCATGAACACCTCCTTTAAACCTGATATGTCTTACAATAAGGTTATCAACATCAGACCAATAGGTGTCTGAGCCTGCTATGGTAATACCACCTTCAGGAGCTGTCTGGCCGGCAATGGTTAAATTCTTGCTACTACAAAATAATCTTGATGTCAAATTTATAACTCCCGAAACATCAAAAACAATAGTTCTATCATCTGAACTCACAGCATCTCTAAAACTACCGGCGCCACTATCATTAAGATTAGTAACGTGATATACCGATTTACCTCTGCCTCCAGTGGTATAAGCTCCTGCTCCGTATGCGGAAGGGAATGCTTTTAATTCACCGTCAACATCGTCAGTGACCACAGGATTAATAACTATTTCAACCGTTCCGGTATCACAATTTTCAGAATCTGTAGAATCACAAATTGTATACTCGAAACTATCGGTTCCGGAATAATCCGGATTAGGCGTATATGTTATCGAATCGTCAGTTAAATTATTTGGAGTGTCATTGTCATCAATAGTCAATACGCCGTTTGAGGGGTCGGTGAAAGTGACAATAGGATTGTTGGGAATATTTTCATCATTTTCATATGTACCTAGAATAACTGAAGTGTTTTCATTCGTTGTATAGGAATCATTTCCGAGTAATACATTTGCACCGGCATCTTCAGGAGATTCAATTTCTTCTTCTTCTTCTGGTATGATAGTTTGTTCTTCAAATACTTCTTCATTGTTACATGAATAGACAGTAAGCAATAAACAATAAATAAGTAGCATGTTTTTAAAAATTATTTTCATAAAATAATAGATTAGGGGGAATTAATGTTTACAATATTAAATTTTAATCTCAATAAATCGTTTAAACGTTTCATTTATTAGATGAAATGCAAGTTTTTTTTTAATGAAATCGATAAAGTGTAGTTTTTTTTCGATAAAATGATTTATTAAGTTTTAATAATCGTACTATATACGCAGTAAAATAATTTTTGGTTGTGAACATTTATGAATTGGCGAAAATAATTGAAATAATGATACCTTTTTCTAATTGTTAACAACTTATGAAAAAAAATATAATTTGTTAATAACTCTCCGAAAACCACAGAGTTATGTATAAAAACCCATACAAATTACTCACCATAATGTCGTGCTTGCAAATAAGTAAATAGTGACCCAATAATGCCATTATTAAATTTGATTATCGTCAAAAAATATAGTTTCATCAATTTTTTAATCTTTTATCATTACTATTTCACATATTTGTATCGATATTACATGCTAGTGCCCCACGGACTAAGCATAATAATTAACACCTCAAATCAAATTAAAATGAAAATATTAGTAACTGGATCTGCGGGATTTATAGGGTTTTACACATCAAAAATCTTAATTGAAAAGGGACATACCGTTGTTGGTTTAGATAATATTAATGATTATTATGATACTAACCTGAAGTATAATAGGCTGAAAGAATTAGGTATTGATAGTAAGCAGGCCTCAATATTTAACAGTTTATGTAAAAGTGAAAAGCATGGTAGTTTTTCATTTATACGAATGAATTTAGAGAATCGTGAAGAGCTTCCAAAACTATTTAAAAGTGTTAATTTTGATGTCGTATGCAACTTAGCTGCTCAAGCCGGCGTAAGATATAGTCTAGAGAATCCCGAATCTTATGTTGATTCTAATTTAGTTGGATTCTTAAATATTCTTGAATGTTGTAGAAATTTCAACATTAAACATTTGGTATACGCAAGTAGTTCGAGTGTTTACGGCTTAAACAAAAAAATTCCTTTTTCTACTCATGACAATGTAGACAACCCGATTAGTTTATACGCTGCAACCAAGAAGAGCAATGAGTTAATGGCTCACACTTACAGTCATTTGTTTAAAATTCCAACTACGGGACTTCGCTTTTTTACTGTTTATGGACCTTGGGGAAGACCGGACATGGCCATGTTTTTATTTACAGATGCTATCGTTAATAATAAACCTATAAAAGTTTTCAATTACGGTAAAATGGAACGCGATTTTACATATATTGATGATATTGTTGAAGGGGTAGTTAGAATTATTGAACATCCCAACAAGGAACGCATTGAAAAAAATGATTTATACAAAGTATATAACATAGGTAATAATAACTCTGTAAAGCTATTAGACTTTATAAAAGAAATAGAATTAAACCTTGATACTGAGGCTCAAAAGAATATGCTTCCTATACAACCTGGTGATGTTGAACGTACTTGGGCAAACGTAGATGATTTAATAAGCGATTATGATTATAGACCAAACACCTCAATAAGTTATGGAGTAAAAGCTTTTGTTGATTGGTATAAAGCATACTACAAATAGCTTGTTACCAGCTGTATCTCTGCTTTTTACCGATAAAGCACATATAAAAAACAAGACCGTGGCTTTCATCGTAAAAAACGTCAACTTAGTATAATAATCGTACGTATTTAAATAATTTTTCACATATTTGCCGCAGCTATTAACAACAAACCCAAATTTAATGTTTAAAAATCTACAAAATAAAACTATTCTAGTCACGGGAGGTGCAGGCTTTATAGGTTCTAACCTGTGTGAAACACTTCTTTCTAACAATATACAAACCGTTTGCTTAGATAATTTTTCTACTGGAAAACGAGAAAACATAAAACCGTTTCTTAGTGACAAGAATTTTACGCTTATAGAAGGGGATATAAGGATTCTTGAAGATTGCCATAAGGCATGTGAAAATGTTGATTATATATTACATCAAGCTGCCTTAGGATCTGTTCCTCGATCAATCAACGACCCTATAACAACTAATGATGTCAATGTGTCCGGGTTTTTAAATATGCTTGTGGCGGCTCGTGATGCTAAGGTAAAACGCTTTGTTTATGCTGCTAGCTCATCAACTTATGGAGATCATGAAGCATTACCAAAAGTTGAGGAGGTTATAGGCAAGCCCTTATCACCTTACGCTATCACAAAATATGTAAATGAATTATATGCGGATATTTTTCACAAAGCATATGGATTAGATACCATTGGTTTACGATATTTTAATGTCTTTGGTCGACGGCAAGATCCTAACGGAGCTTATGCAGCGGTTATTCCTCTTTTTGTAAAGCAATTTATAAATCATGAATCTCCTATGATTAATGGAGACGGAAGCTACTCAAGAGATTTTACATATATAGATAATGTTGTTCAAATGAACATGCTCTCAATAACATCGAGTAATAAAGATGCATTGAACACAGTTTATAACGTAGCCTATGGAGACAGAACGACACTATTAGAGCTAACAACATTATTAAAAGAACATCTTTCTACATTTGATAATTCTATAAAAAATATAGAGATAAAACATCGTGACAATCGAGTTGGTGATATCCCTCATTCACTAGCTTCTGTTGATAAGGCGAAAAAACTATTAAATTACAATCCCAAATACAATATTAATGATGGCATAAAAGAAGCTGTTAGTTGGTATTGGAAACATTTATAATTTTAAGATGAAGGTAACAAAAATTTGTTGTATTGGAGCTGGCTATGTTGGCGGCCCAACAATGGCAGTTATTGCTAAAAAAAACCCAGATATTAAAGTAACTATTGTTGATATTAATGCCGAAAGAATTGCAGCATGGAACGATAGTGATTTATCAAAACTACCAATTTATGAACCAGGCTTAGCCGACATCGTTAAAGAAACAAGGGGTAAAAACCTATTCTTTTCTACCGAAATAAATAAAACTATTGATGAGTCGGAAATGATTTTTATCTCAGTAAACACACCGACCAAAACCTATGGTAAAGGCAAAGGTATGGCTGCAGATTTAAAATATGTAGAACTTTGCGCTAGAAACATAGCGGATGTTGCGACAACCGATAAGATTGTGGTTGAAAAATCAACGCTGCCCGTAAGAACTGCACAAGCAATTAAAAGTATTTTGGACAATACAGGTAGCGCAGTTAAATTTGATATTTTATCAAACCCGGAATTTTTAGCTGAAGGAACTGCAATTCAAGATTTGTTAAACCCAGATAGAGTTTTGATTGGTGGAGAATCAGATGAGGCGATCGAAAGCTTGGCAAGCATATATGGTAATTGGGTGCCGCAAAATAAAATTTTAAGAACAAATGTTTGGTCTTCAGAATTATCTAAACTTACCGCCAATGCCTTTTTAGCACAACGTATTTCTTCTATTAACGCTATTTCTGAGCTATGTGAAAAAACAGAGGCTAACGTTAGTGAAGTCGCTAAAGCTATAGGCATGGACTCTAGAATCGGTCCAAAATTTCTTAAATCCTCCGTTGGCTTTGGTGGATCATGTTTTCAAAAAGACATACTAAATCTTGTTTATATAGCCAGAAGCTATAATTTACAGACTGTTGCAGACTATTGGGAGCAGGTTATTATATTAAACGACCACCAAAAAAGACGTTTTGCTGATAATTTAATAAGCTCGTTATATAATACGGTTTCAGGAAAGAAAATAGGCTTTTTAGGTTGGGCTTTCAAAAAGGACACTAACGATACTAGAGAATCTGCGGCCATTTATGTTGCAGATTATTTATTAAATGAGCAAGCGAACATTGCTGTTTACGACCCTAAAGTATCTAATGAAAAAATGCAGTCGGATTTAAACTATTTAGGCTCTAGGACCGAAGAAGAAAACAACAGGTTAATTCAAGCTACTGAAACCCCATATGAGGCTTTAAAAGATGCTCATGCTGTTGCTATTATGACAGAATGGGATGAGTTTAAAACTTACGATTGGAAAAAAATATATACAGAAATGAAAAAGCCTGCATTTATATTTGATGGTAGAAACATACTGGATAAATCAGAAATGGAAAAAATAGGCTTTGAATATTCATCAATTGGTCAATAATAATTTAATGAAATTATGAATAAAAATAATAAAATAGCAGTTATTGGATTGGGTTATGTGGGTTTGCCCCTCGCCCGTTTATTTGCAACAAAATATTCAGTTGTTGGTTTTGATATTAACCAAAAGAGAGTCTCAGAATTACAAGAAGGAAAAGATGCAACATTAGAAATTGAAGATGATATTTTAAAAGCAGTACTTAAAGATAACGCCGACTCTAGTAAAGGTTTATATTGTTCATCTAATATTGATGATATAAAGGATTGTAATTATTACGTTGTAACCGTTCCTACACCTATCGACAAAAATAACCGACCAGACTTAACACCTTTATATAAGTCTAGTGAAACTGTTGCAAAAGTACTCAAGAAAGGTGATATTGTAATTTATGAATCAACGGTTTACCCGGGAGTTACTGAAGATGAATGTGTCCCTGTTTTAGAAAAAATAAGTGGACTAAAGTTCAACTCAGACTTCTTCGCAGGATATTCACCTGAACGGATTAACCCTGGAGATAAGGAGCATACAGTTGATAAAATTTTAAAAGTAACAGCTGGCTCGACTCCAGAAATTGGAGTAAAGGTAAACGATCTATATGCAAGTGTTATTAGTGCTGGAACGCACCTCGCTCCTACTATAAGAGTAGCAGAAGCAGCTAAGGTTATTGAAAACTCACAGAGAGACATCAATATTGCATTTGTTAATGAATTGGCAAAAATTTTCAACCTTATGGATATAGATACCCACTCTGTATTGGAGGCAGCTGGAACCAAATGGAATTTCCTACCATTTAAGCCAGGTTTGGTTGGCGGACATTGTATTGGTGTAGACCCTTATTATTTAGCTCAAAAAGCACAAGAAGTTGGTTATCACCCAGAAATTATTTTAGCAGGACGTAGAGTTAATGATGGGATGGGCCAATATGTTGCTTCGGAAATTATAAAGCTTATGGTCCAAAGGGATATTAAAATTAAAGGCGCTAAGATATTGACACTGGGAATCACATTTAAAGAAAACTGTCCGGATGTAAGAAATACAAAAGCTGTTGATATTATTGATCAATTAAAAACTTACGGAACTTCAATTGAGATATACGACCCTTGGGCTAATCCTAAAGAAGTAATGCATGAATATGGAATTGAAACAGTTCAGGATTTACCAAATACTAAGTTTGATGCCATCATATTGGCTGTAGCACATAAAGAGTTTTTGGATTTAGACCTAAGATCCATTTTAACGACAGAAGGGGTTATTTATGATGTTAAAGGGGCTTTGAGTGGAATAGCCGACAAACGTCTTTAAACCGAATAATTAAAGACTTATTTAGCAGCTTAATTAAAACAGTCCCTCCAACAGTTTCAATATCTAAATTACCCGTCTTTAATAGAAATATTAACAACTTAAAAATTAACCTGGTGTAAGCGCATTAAAGGTTATTACTAGATTCTATGCTTTTAAATCTGATAAAATCTTTATACAAAAAAGGAGTAGAACTGATAAAGCGACCTCTTTTTTTCAATATTTTAACCGTTGGGATAGTAACCATAATCGTTAAAATATTAGGGTTTTATAAAGAAACTGTCATAGCGGCTACTTTTGGTCTTTCAGTAATGCTGGATACATTTTTAATTGCAATATTAATACCTTCTTTTATACAGAATGTATTCATCGGTGCGTTAAAAAATATTTTTATACCAAATTACATTGCCAATTCGAAAAACACAGAAAGTAAAGGTGAATTTCAATCCATAGTGTTTATTCTTACGTTTATTATTTCTTTGGTTTTTTTTTTAATAACCTTGGTTTTAATGGATTTTTTCTTGGTTAAATTATTTCCGGGTCATTCTGAGGATTATTATTTACTTATAAGAGAACAACTATATTTTCTTTTACCTTGTCTTTTTTTCTGGGGACAATCATCAATTATTAGTGGGTTATTAGAAATTTCAAATAGATATTTCCTATCCACTATTTCTGGTGTCTTTATGTCGATTTCAATTTTGGTCTGCCTATGGTTTTTCAATGATGAACTAGGAAACCTTGTTCTTGCAGTTGGTACGCTATCAGGAACTATTATAACTTTTGTGTTTTTTGCATCAGCAGCTTTATATTATAATGAGTTAAGTCTAAAAAGACCTCGATTAAACGAAAATTCTATTATAATGCTAAAACAACTACCTCCTAAAATATCATCTGGTCTTCTTAGTGGGTTAAATAGTTTTGTAGATCAATTTTTTGCGGCGCAATTGGCCATTGGCTCAATCACTGCCATCAGTTACGGAATTAAAATCCCTCAATTTATAGTTGGTATTCTTATTCTGGCATTGGGAAATGTTTTGCTGCCACATTTTTCTAGATTAATTAATACAGATATGAATAAGGCATACCAACAATTGTTTAAAATATTGAAAACAATTTTCATATCTTCTACTTTAATAGTAATTTTAACCATATTCTTCTCTGAAAATATCATTTCTTTTCTATTTGAACGTAACGAGTTTACAGCAGAAGACACCAATATTGTTTCAAAAATTCAACAAATAGCTTTTATATATGTTCCTTTTTATTTATGCACCCTTATACTCGTTAAATTTTTAACAAGTATTAATAAAAACAAGTTTATGGCTTGGGTATCATTATTTAGTTTAGTTGCTAACATTATTCTTAATTTTCTATTAATAAAAAAATATGGCGTATACGGGCTAGTTATGGCTACTACAATAATTTATATTTTAAGTAGCTGCTTCTATATTAGTTTCACGATTAAACAATTTAAACTATTCAAGCAGACATAAGCCTGTAGTATATAACGATATTGAAAAACAGATGAAAATTCATTTTATCATAAGTACATTAAGAGGAGGAGGTGCTGAAAGAGTATTAACATTACTTGCTGAAAACCTTGCCAAATTATCTAAATACGAGGTATCCGTTATAACACTTAACGAAGGCTCTGAATACGAATTGGATGAAAATATGCAATGGATTGATTTAAGTTATGGGAAGATTCCAAACCATACCTTTAGGAGTTTTATAAACTTGTTTAAATACTATAGAAATAAAAGTAAAAGGCCGGATATCATTATTTCTTTTATCACATTAACTAATCTAATAACAATACCAATAGCCAAGCTGTATGGTATCAAAATAATTGCTGCTGAGCATAATAGTTATTTGAGAAAAATGCATGGCCGTGCATTGTTAACCGATTTTACAAGAAAAATACTTTATCGTTTCGCAAACTTAGTTACTGTTCTTACTTCTTTCGATGTTGAATATTATAAAAAATATGGTGTAAACGTGGTTGTAATGCCCAATCCATGTTCCTTTAAACCGGTTGAATTAACAAATAAAGAAAGGGATAAAGTGATTTTGTCCATCGGAAGCTTAGACAGATATCATCATAAAGGTTTCGACAATTTAATTCCTTTAATTAAGCCTATTTTGCAATCCCATCCTGACTGGCACCTTAAAATAGTTGGAGGTGGTGATAACGGTCTGCAATTTCTTTCAGACATTGTAAAAAAGAATCAGTTAGAAAAGCAGATAACATTTACCGGGTTTCTCAATAATATCCCTGAATTAATGCAAGCGTCTTCCATCTTTATTTTGCCCTCGAGATACGAAGGTTTACCGATGGTTCTATTAGAGGCCATGTCCCAGGGAATGGCATGTATAGCTTATGATTGCAAGACAGGTCCATCCGACATTATAACAAATGAATTGAATGGTCTTTTAATTGAGGATCAAAATAAAAATGAAATGAGTAGTAAATTGGTAGAATTAATTGAAAACCAAACGTTAAGGGATGCTTTAAGGGAAAACGGCGTTAAATCTCTAGAAAAATATGATATAAAAACTATATTAAATCGCTATGAGAAAATTTTTGAAGAGATGATTTTTAACAATTAAAGACTATTTGCTTTAAACAAGTTGACCTTTCTACTATTTAAAATTTACGCGTAGCCATTTAAAGATAAAAGAGACATTTAATCGTGTCTATATTAAGCGCTACTTTTTTTAAACTAAATTTAACATTTTAAAAGATAATACCATGAAGTTTAAGTTCTTTAGAAACCATTTTAGCAAGAAGAAAACCAACCGATTTCTTTTGTTATTTCTTACGCTCGATATTCTTTTTATTTTAGCACATGTCATATTTATTTATCTTATTTTTATTAGAGTGGAATTTGATTGGTCCATCACAGATCCGTTCCTACTTAACCTGGATGGAGGTTACCCGGAAATGTTTCAATATTTAAAATATTTCATAATTATGGTAGCCACCCTACGAATTGTATTAAGCAAAAAAATATATAACTATATATCCTGGTTTTTTCTTTTCACCTTGTTACTTCTTGATGACGCTCTTCAATTCCATGAGCGATTTGCTGCCTGGGTCGTTGAAAAATTCAATATTGCACCCGCATTCGGCCTAAGACCTCAAGATCTTGGTGAGCTTACTTACGTTGGTATTTTTGGCCCCATCCTGTTATTACTCTTGTTATTTACCTATTATTATGGAAGCAAAAGAATAAGAAGAACTTATATTGATATAGGTTTGCTTTTTGCAATATTTCTTTTTTTCGGGATCGGCGTGGATGTTCTTCATCAACTAGTCGCCATTGGTGATAATAGATATACCTTGCTGTTTATGATATTATTAGAGGATGGCGGAGAAATGATTACGCTAAGTATTTTGACATGGTATTTCCTGTTTTTAACAATTTCAGATAATAAACATAACACGTATATTTACGAGTACTTTTTAAAAAAAAGAGCTAAAGCTAATGACGACACTCTAAGTAATTAACAAGTTTAACTCGCAATCATTTAACACAAGAACCCAGAACAGAAAAAGTACTACATGATTTCTACAATAAATATGGAGCTATGAATAATTTGAGAGTCATTAATATTTTTTGTTTCTTATTTCCATTTTGTGGTACAGTTTTAAATCTACAGGCATTAAGTGCTCTTTATATTTCGGAAACTATCTCTCAATTGCTTGCCTACGGGTTTATAGCCCTTCTACTTGCAGGGATCGTTCTAAACCGCAAAGTCATGGGTGAAACTTCGAAAACCGCTAAATTATGGTTTGTTTTCTATGCATTTTACTATTGCTTTGCAACTTTAGCTAGTGCTATTCATGATAACCCGGCACAAATATTGGCAAGTATAATACCTTTAATTTATGTCCTAGGTTTTTATGTTTATCTCAGCGTACCGCAAAACAGAAAACTATTTGAAAAAGTTGCTTTAGTTACATTGTTAATATCAGCATTACTAAGTATTTATCTTGCCAAAATAAACTGGAGTCTGGATTACAAAGGTGTACACATATACACCGTAGATCGCGCAGGTGGTGTTTATGGAGATGCCAATAGTGCGGCTTTAGTTTGTATTTTAGCTTTTTTATTTGTTTATAAAGGTTTCAAACCTATAAAGCCAATATTTAAACTTGTGAAACTTGTTTTATTGGCACTTATAGTCTATAGCTTAGTACTTACTTTTTCTACTACCGGTTTTTTCGTGTTTACGATTTCAATTATGCTTTTGAATCATAAGATTTTCTCTCCTAAAAGAATACTGTTAGTTATTGTTCTAATTCCCTTATTCTATCTCGCATTGATAAATTTGAATGACCTAGTATCTGGTTTTGATTTAACCACTCCTCAAAGGGACAAGATTAGCAACATCGTTAATATGCTAACCTTTAACACCAAAGAAGTCGATAATTCAGGAAGGGATGCTCTACTAGACAATTTACTTAAATATGTTTATGAAAGTCCTATTATTGGTAATGGAATAGACTTTACAGTCTCCATAAAAGGGCACAACACCGTAGTTGGTGTTATGGCGGATGCCGGAATTTTTACGCTATTGGTTTTCTTATTTATGCTTTCTAAATATTATAGAAATGCTCTTAAAAGTAGCGATGATGTTTGCTTTTTTGTACTCTCTATCCTAATCGCATTATGTGTGTTCATGTTAAGTTTACAAAGTGTAATCAATCAAGGCTATTTAATGGCTATATTTATATATATTGCGTATTTAATCGATTTTGATAATAAGCGATATAGTCTTAATGAAATTAAACAATAAAAGTTTCCTGAAGTGCTTTGAACGCGTTTTTTATATTTTGCGCTCAATTATTGGGAGATAATTTGTTAACAATTAAAAAATGATAACTAGTAAAAAAACTTATAAACAGTATTTGGAATCGGACAAAGCTGCGCTTGGGATATACGACAACAACGTTAAGTTAAAATTAAAAAACCTTATATCTAAAGATTATATCTGGCAATATCAAAAAACACTTAGGAAATTAGAATATTATAACAATTGTAAAAAGAATGGAGTTGGTCTATTTTCTTTTTATTATTTGAAATATAAATTTAAGAAACTGTCATTAAAGCTTGGATTTTCAATTCCCATAAATGTTTTTGGTCCAGGTCTCGCTATTGTTCACTACGGAACTATTGTCATTAACAGTAATACAAAAGTTGGAAAGAATTGTAGAATTCATGCGTGTACAAACATTGGAGCGTCTGGTGGAAAACCTGAGGCCCCTCAAATTGGTGACAATGTTTATATTGGTCCGGGAGCAAAAATTTATGGCGACATAGAACTTGGTAATAACATTGCAATAAGTGCTAATGCCGTGGTCAATAAATCCTTTAAGAAAGACAATATATTACTTGCCGGTAACCCGGCTAAAATTATAAAAGAAGTGGATATAAGACGGATAATCAAGCACATTTAGCTACACCATGAAAAAGACTAAAAAAATTATCTTCGTTTTACCATCGTTGGTCCCAGGTGGAGCGGAAAGAGTTATATCTTTTGTAGCCCAAAATATAAATAAACAAGACTTTGACTCTAAACTTTTAATAACCGGTTATTCGAAAGATACAAGTTATGATGTTAGTTCTATAAATGTAAAATATCTGAACACGCCTAGAGTATTATTCTCAATTCCATATTTGATTTTATATTTCCTAAAAGAAAAACCAGATATCGTAGTAAGTTCCATATATCATTTAAATGCAGTTATGGGAATGATATCTACCCTTTTTAAAAAGACAAAATTTATTGGAAGAGAAGCTACCATTTTAAGTTCAAGAAAAAATGAAAAAACCAAAAAGTTTTTTTCAGGTTCTATAGTCCATAATAGTTTAAAAAAAATAGATGCACTAGTTTGTCAATCCGATGATATGGTCAAGGATATGATAAAAAATTATCAAATACCAAAAAGCAAAGTAACAAAGATAAACAACCCTATTTCTAGGATACCAAAACTAAAAAATGACACCAGAAATGATAGTTGTAAAAAATTTATAACTGTTGGCAGATTAACAGAAGTTAAAGGACATGAAAGACTATTAACGATACTTTCTAAATTAAATGAACCGTTTCAATATACCATAATTGGAGACGGACATGAAGAATTTAAAAAGAGCTTATTTAATACCGCCAAAAAACTTGGGATTGAAAACAATATAAAGCATATTCCTTTTACTAAAAAAGTAGATCAATATATAGCAGAGAATGATTTGTTTCTACAGGGGTCTTTTGTGGAAGGCTTTCCAAATTCTCTATTAGAAAGTTGTGTTGTTGGAACTCCTGTAATAGCGTTTAATGTTCCAGGCGGTACCAAAGAAATTATAGAAAACGGTGTAAATGGTTTCCTAGTGGAGAACGAATCAATGTACTTGAAAAAATTAAAAGAAAACCATAATTGGAGTCCTATAGAGGTTAGGAATTCTGTTATTGAAAAATTCAGTAAGAAAAAAATAATAAAGGAATTCGAGGATTTGTTTATTAAAATTTTAAGTTAAATATATGCCCGCAAAACAAAATTTAAGCATTTTCAATTTAGACCTTTCTACTGGAGGTGCAGAAAAAGTAACGAGCCTGCTATTAAAGGAGTTGGTCAATGATTATAACGTATATCTTATTTTAATGTATAACAATATTCATTTCCCAATACCTGAAGATGTAAATGTTGTTTTTTTAGAAGATGAGAAATACACAAATCATTGGCTGTATAAATATTTAGATGTTGTTAAATTCATCTTTAAGTATAAAAAAACGCTAAAAGAAAAAAACATAGAGTATGCCATTTCATTATTAAATAGACCTAATTTAATTAATGGTTTAGTTTCAATATTTCATAAAAAAACGCAGTATATTATTAGTGAAAGAGGGTTTCCTTCCGATAATTTTACCTCTAAGTTATCTTTAGCTTTGTCAAAGTTCCTATACCCTCTTTTATATAATAGATGTGACAAGTTGTTTTCAAATTCAGTATATATCAATGAAGATTTGAAAAATAATTTCGGTATAAAAATACCTATGGAGGTTATATATAATCCCATTGAAATACCGGAAAAAACCATTAACCCGAGTAACCTATCAAAGCCAACAGAGGTTATTAAAGTTGTTACTGCGGGAACTTTAAATACGCGTAAGAATCAAATAATGATTATAAAATCAATTGAGAGTTCTAGTAAAAACTATAAATTAGAGATTTTAGGTGAAGGTCATTTAAAAAATGATCTATTAAACGCCATAAATGAAAAGGGATTAGAGGATCAGATTTTTCTGTTAGGTAGGGTTAATAATGTAAATGATTACCTCATTCAAAACCATTGCTTTGTTTTGTCTTCATTTACAGAGGGCTTTCCGAATGCATTAATGGAAGCGATGGCTTCTGGTTTACCTTGTATTTCTACAAACTGCTTGTCCGGCCCCCTTGAATTGCTTCATGAAAACAAAGATATCGAAATTGGACATGGTGAGTTTTTTAAGGCCAAATATGGGATATTGATTAATAATGACGATGACGAAGCTTTAAAAAAGGCTCTCGATTACCTAAGTGATAACCCCAGGGAAAGGGAAAGATATAGCCGACTATCCTTAGAAAGATCTAACGATTATGTTCTGAAAAAAATATATTTAAACTTTAACGAATTTTTAAATAAAAAATACACCTTATAAGTATGTGTGGAATTAACGGATATTTAAACCTTAATCATGAAAGCGAAGAGCAGCTTAAGGTTCATGTTAACACAATGAATAATTTAATTATTCATAGAGGCCCAGATGAAGATGGTATATTTGCTGAATCTAAACCTTCTGCCTCTATAGCTATGGCAATGAGAAGGCTATCAATCATTGACTTAAGTTCTGGAACACAGCCTATTTTTTCTGATGATAAAAGTATTGTCATCGTTTTTAATGGAGAGATATACAATTATAGAGCCTTAAAATCTAGATTGCTAAATGAGGGGGTTACTTTTAAAACAACAAGTGATACCGAAGTTATCTTGAAACTCTATGAAAAGCATGGTGTAGAATCATTTAAAGAATTAGATGGCATGTTTGGCTTTAGCATTTATGATAAAAATCTGAATAAGCTTTATATAGCCAGAGACTTTTTTGGAGAAAAGCCAATTTATTATTATTCGCTGAAAGACAAATTTATCTGGGCATCGGAATTAAAGTCTATTATGAATATTTTAGACCATAAGCCAAAAATCTCTAAAGAAGGTTTAAACCTATATTTTAGATTGACTTATATACCTGCGCCTTATACAATTTATGAAGGCGTTAAAAAACTAGAGGCCAATCATTATATTGAGTTTGACATTGATAATTCTAACTTTAATATTAAAAAAATTAATCCAGATGGTATTGGTGATAAACAAAAGGTTTCATTCCATCAGGCTAAAAACACCGTAAAGGATTTAGTTTATGAAAGTGTGCAAAGTCGTTCTATAGCCGATGTCTCCTTGGGGACTTTTTTGTCCGGAGGAGTAGATTCATCTGTCGTTTCCCTTTGCCTAGCTCAAGGAGCTGACTCTAAGATTGACACCTTTTCTATTGGGTTTAAAAGAGCTTCTTATGATGAGACCGATAAATCAAGATTAGTAGCAAAGCTTATTAACAGCAATCATCATGAATTTAAAATTGACGAGGACGATTTAAAAGATAATATCCATGATATCGTTTTAAATTTTGATGAACCATTTGCAGACTCTTCTGCCCTGCCCACCTTTCTGGTATCTCAAAAAACACGTACTAGTGTAAAAGTTGCTCTAACCGGCGATGGTGGAGATGAAGTTTTTGGTGGTTACAACAAACATTATATGGGGAAAATAAATAGGAATTATACATCTATTGTTCCCCAAACAATGCATAAGATGCTTTTGAATATATCTGATTCTTTATTAAAAACCAGCAATGACAATAGAGGAAAAAGATATAAATTAAAAAGACTCTTAAATAGTATTGATTATAATGGCCAATTCTATTGGGACATAATCTCCCTTGCAAATACCAGTAATGAGGTTTCTGATTTAATTTCTCCCAACTGGCAAATTGGAAATATTTTTAAGGAGTATCAAATCAAATATAATTTAGAAAAACCTAAAAATCTAAATGATTTTAGAAAGGTTGATAGAATTATCAGTTTGGAAGGAGACTTATTAGTTAAAGTAGATAGAACTAGTATGTTAAACTCTCTAGAATGCAGAGCGCCTTTTCTAAATAAAAAACTTTGGGATTACACCGGTACCTTACCGGAAAACTATTTGCTTAAAGGTTGGGATAAGAAATACATATTAAAAGCGGCTTTTGCCGATCAGTTCCCAGAAAAATTTTTAGACAAACCAAAAAGTGGTTTTGGTGTTCCAGTTGGAAATTGGTTAAGAACGATACTAAGAAAAGAGCTGGAAAGCTATATTGATAAAAAAAGCCTAAACAAACAAGGCATATTTAATGCAGAGGAAACCATTGAGCTTGTAGAAAAGCATTTGTCTGGTAATAAGGATAATAGTTTTAAAGTATGGTCCTTTTATTGTTTTCAAAAATGGTATTATAACACGTATGAAACCTCAATTCTAAACTAAAATTAAATTTAAAAATCTAAACTTATGGACAGTCAGGGCAAATTTATTTATTCGCTGGATTTTGAACTTTTATGGGGTGTCTTGGATATAGATAGCGTTGAGCAATACAAAAAAAATATACTTGGTGCTTGGCAAGCACTCCCTGAGATATTAAACTTATTCGATACTTATGGAGTTCATGGGACTTTTGCAACAGTTGGTTTTTTATTTGCTCAAGACCAAAATGAATTAATAAAATACAGTCCAAAAATCAAACCTGAATACGATGATGAAAAGTTTTCCCCGTATACATCAGAAATAAGTCCATTTATGCTTAAGAATTATGATAATAAATTATACTTTGCTAACGACCTAATAGACTTAATAGAGTCAAAAAAACATCATGAAATTTCAACCCATACATTTTCACACTATTACTGTCTTGAAAGTGGCCCGTCAATTGAGGCTTTTAAAGAGGATTTAAGGGCAGCTGTTGCCATATCAAAGCGCAAAAACTTATCGGTTAGCAGTATCATTTTTCCTCGTAATCAATATTCCAAAGAACATTTAGAAGTGCTACCGGAATTCGGAATTAATTCTTATAGGGGAAACCCTATTAGCTGGTGCTATAATTCTAATCAAGTTCTTAGTAGGATATTGAGATTATTGGATGACTATCTCAATTTAACAGGAAATCACTGTTATTCATTAAACGATATTGAAAAAAAACTTCCTTATAATTTACCGGCGAGTAAATTTTTAAGACCTTATTCCAATACTTTTAAGTTTTTTAATATGTTAAGACTAAGAAGAATAAAAAAGAGTATGACTTATGCTGCCAAGAATAATAAAATTTATCATTTATGGTCCCACCCACATAATTTTGGAAATCATATTGAAAATAATTTAAAAGTCCTTAAAGAGATTCTTATCCATTATAAATATTTAAACGAAACATATAATTTTCAATCTATTACAATGAGTAATTTAGGTGAAAAAATTAATGCTAACCATCAAAGTCACAAATTAACATGAACAACCCTTTTCTATCCAAAACGTTTGTAAAAATCTGGTTGAAACATTTTAAAGAGAATAGTCAAACATATACGTTCGATTTTATTTCTAATGTTACCTTTCTTAAAAAGTCCTTATTACCAATATATACCAATGTTGGTTTAAATCTAACGAACGGAATGTCTTATGCATTAAAGAATTTGAGCGCTAACTCAACCTTTAAAAATAAAGTCTTTCTAATATATGATGTGCCAACCTATTTCAATGTAGACTTGGAAAATTTAAAAAAGAGCAATTTAAAGATTAAAAAAAGTAAGCAATATGAAGGTATCTTAACAGATCTTTCTAATTACGACTCTTTTGATGATTTTTTCAGTTCAAAGTTTAAGTCAAAAACAAGATATAACATAAGGAAAAAGAAACGCTTATTAGAAAAAGATTTTGATATCACCTATTCGGTATATGATGATACCATTACAGAAGAACAATATGAGTTCGTCTCAGAAAACTTAAAGACCTTAATATCTACAAGATTTAACAGTTTAAAAAGAAAAAACCAAGTATTGAGTTGTTGGGATTATTATAAAGAACTAATGCTTCCCCTTCTCAAAGAAAAACGCGCAGTAATGGTAACCGTAAATGATAATGGTTCACCAATTGGGATGACCTTCAACTTCTTATCCGATAAGGTTCTTTTTTATGCAATAACAACATTTGGTATAAAGTACTTAAGCTATAACATTGGCCACACAACAATCTTAGAAATTGCTAAATGGTGCTGTGATAATGGCATAGACATTATAGATTTTTCTAAGGGAGATGCAGAGTATAAAAGCAGGTGGGAAACAGATAAATATCATTTTGAGCATCATATTTTATATGACTCTAAATCACCAATAGCAACAATTTATGCCAACATTCTTTTTAAGTATTTCAATTTTAAACAGTACCTTAGGGATAAGAACATTAACGTTTTATTGGTCAAACTGAAATACCTGATAAAACCCAATAAATAAAAAGACACTTTGAAACTAAAGGAATGGATCAAGCTGTATTGATTAATATCTAAAAAGATATAAAATGACCGCTAACAAGAAAAAAAAACTAATTAGAATCACTACGGTACCAAGCTCATTTTTTGGTTTGCTGCAAGGGCAGCTAAATTATATGTCAAACTATTTCGAAGTCCTTGCAATATCTTCCCAATCCAAAGAATACGGCATGGAAGAATTGGCAAAAAGAGAAGGTGTTAGGTATGATATCGTAGAAATGACGAGAAAAATCACTCCTATTAAAGATTTTATGTCTCTATTAAGAATGTACAGAATACTTAAAAAAGAAAAACCATATATCGTGCATTCCCATACCCCTAAAGCCGGGACTATTGGTATGATTGCCGCTAAACTTGCCGGAGTACCTCATAGACTACACACTGTAGCTGGTTTACCATTAGTTGAAAGTAACGGTTTAAAAAAATTACTACTCGTATATGTAGACAAGCTGACATATAGATGCGCTACAAAAGTTTACCCCAATTCATTTGGGCTTAAAGATATCATGCTAAAAGAAAAGTTAGCAAAAAAATCAAAGCTAAATGTAATTGCCAATGGAAGTTCAAATGGTATAGATACCAACCATTTTAATCCTGATCTATACAATCAGGCTTTTAAAGAATCCTTCAGGAAAGAATTAAACATTTCTAACAAAGATTTTGTTTATTTCTTTGCAGGTAGATTGGTTAAAGATAAAGGGATTAATGAGTTAATAAGTGCTTTTAAGCGATTGAACGAAGAACACGTAAACACGAAATTATTACTTGCCGGTGGTGATGAAAAAGAGCTCGACCCATTATTACCGGAAACAAATGAGATTATGCGAAGTAATTCTAATATTATCCAAACGGGTTGGGTAAAAGATGTAAGACCGTATTTTGCCATTTCAGACACACTTGTTTTCCCTAGTTATCGAGAAGGTTTTCCTAATGTTGTATTACAGGCTTGCTCCATGAAACTGGCCAGTATCGTCACAGATATAAATGGCTGTAATGAAATTGTCGAAAATAATACAAATGGATTAATAATCCCTCCTAAAAATGAAGATGAACTTTATCGTGCAATGAAGTATCTATTAACTCATCAAGATATTACTGATGAGATGTCTAGTAATTCCAGATTAAAAATAGCGGAAAATTATGAGCGCGTACTGGTTTGGCAATCATTATTAAAAGAATACAATAAATTAAATTAGCACGCCATCACTTTTTGAAAAACGATGTATGAGCTCGTTACAAAAAAGTAAATACTTAATTACGATTGCAACATTTAGGCACTTTCAAGAGCTTATAATCATTTTTACTTGAAAAAATTCCAACATTTTGCTCACATGACAAGCTGAATTTAATCAAACATCATAAATTGAGAACTCCTTTTTCACGAAGGCAAGAGGAAGCAATCTATATTTTGCCAGTCTTCTGAAAAGGGTCTTAATAGCTTCAGAGCTATACGGATTAAACTTTGTTCTTTTTTTCATTTCCTTAACATCAAGACGAATGTTGATTCCATTAAGCATACTGTATATGGCGCCCGGAAAAGGAAGCGGAAGTAATGATAATCCATTTTCGAAATTAGTCCTTTCATGATCAAACCAGAAATTCTTTCCATACATCAAATCGATAAGTTCTGGCTTTATAATGACACAGGTTCCACAAATGGTGTGGAAATTTTTTATGTTCAGATATAAATATCTTTTGCCTTCAGGATATAGATAGCCTTTTTTTACGTGCCAACCTGAAATAGAATCACTACCATTTTTATTAACAAATTTACATATTTTGTTGCTTATGCAGTCGTCAGAATCAACAGTCATCACATATGAAGCCCCCATTTTTATGGCATGATCTGCAGCAAATTTTATTTTCCTGCCTTTATCTGCCCTTAGTTTCCAGAGGTCCTCATTATTATTTAAAGCGGGAGGAGAAAATTCCATCCTTAAAAATTCGACTCTAGGATCATTACTAAATTCGGTGTCGGGTATTTCATGACAAGGAATAAGTATTTTAAAATCTGTATTCGACTGATTACAAATAGAATTGATACATCGATTTGTGAGCCTTGAAAACACATCCCAATCTGAAGTTACTGTTTTACTTTTTACTGGAATTATAAATACCATCATAATGTCATCCGATTTAGGCCAATATTAAATTTGAATTAAAAAATGTTGCAATCAGCCACTAATATAAAGTTTTCTATTATTTAATTATAGTCATTTTCATTAAAAGGCTTTAACCATTCAAGAATCATACTTTCTCCATTCTGATCAAAAATATTCAGCAGGTCTTTAAATTCTGTTATCTTAGCATTAACGCCTTGTATCGTTTCAGCAACAACATAAATTCTGGCAAAAACCTGTCTTTCTGTCCCTAGCCAGTCCTTTTCAACGGTATCCCCTTCTTTAAAGCGATCTAATACAAAAACAACGTTTTCATCATCTTTTATCTTATCTAAACCTTGAATTGAATCAATCTTGCCCCCCTTTAGAAGCACCCAAATAGTACAGGACATTTTGCCTCTGAACATATAATCGTTCCTTTGAGCGAAATCCTCTTTCCCAAAAACACCGGTAAGAGCGAAATTAATAAGCATTTCTCTATGGTCAAACCCATTAATGTGCTCGATAGGAATATTAGGAGCTTCACCTTGTAACCTAAATCCTGGATCGTAAGCATAAATGATATTATTTTCAACAAAAAATTGAATATTCAGTATCCCATTTTGAATTTTTAAGGTTTCAAACAACTTGCATAGTTTTGGATGCACGTTTTGTACGAACAAATCGGAATATTTAGACGGAAATATAGCTCCTATACATACCGGACTCGCATCTCCTTGTTTTTTTGTTGTTACCCTGTCTGATATCGCTGAAATATAAGGAACACCATTTCTAAAAGTGTAATATGCCGCCATATCATCACAATTCATATATCTTTCAACCAAAACGACTCCTTTTTTCGAATATCTCAACGCCGTTTTAACAGATTCCTTATAATCCCTTTCGTCTCTGCAAATTTTCATACCAACACCTCCGCCGTTATCAACTGGTTTGATCATAACTGGGTATCCAAGATTATGAGGTTTATCAATGTCTGTTGAGCCATCAATATATATCCCGGGTATATCTTGGATGTTATGCTCGAGGCAGTATTTTTTGAAACCGTCCTTACTGCAAAATGCTTCAACAGCTTCTTCGGTAGCATAACAGGGTAAATTTAGTTTGTCACAAATATCTTTATATGGCTTTACCAAAATATCTGCTACGCCCACCAAAACACCATCAACGTTATTCTCTTTTGCAATCTGAACCACTTTATCAACTTCAAAAACATTTAGATCATAACTCTTATTGGCAATTTTCTTCGCAGGAGAATCGGGGCTCATATCTATCACAATTGTATAGATTCCCATCGATATTGCGGTATTAACTAAAATAGCCGTCTCCGGGTTTCCTCCTAGTATTATAAGTTTTTTTAACATAACTTGAACTTCATATTATTATTATTATTTGACACTGTAAAAATGGTCAATGTTATTTTAATTCTTAAATCTAATTCTGATACTTCATCATTAAATTAAACTCCCCTGAAAAAGAAAATTTTTATCAAAACCTAAATCAGTTAATAGGTTTTGAATCTCGCTTTCATCTGTATTAATTTTTACAATCTTTTTTGTATCGATTCCCATGAGTCCGAGTTCCATTTTAATTGATTTATAAGTCGAGGGATTAATAGTCGCTATTATTAAAAAATCGAATTCAATGTTAGTAATAGAACTAATTGGTTTTACAGAATTTCCACCTATAATTAACTCGTGAAAATCAACATCTATCCATTTAGTAATTTGAAAAAAATCAGCTTTAACATTTGTGGATAAAATATGTTGGCCAAAAGAACCAGAACTATAGACCACTACTTTAGAATTCTGTTTTACCTCTAAAAACGGGTTAAAAAAGCTAGCTTTTAATGGATTTTCAATCAATCCGCCAGATCTAACTAAAATTTGCGAGTATAAATAATATTTAATTTGTCTATCTAAGGTGGGCTCATCGATTACATGACTCAGTTTTAATTTTAAAAAATTCATCAGTAATCCTAATCTGTAATATTCAGTATTTGGATTTTCAATAGATTTTACAATCGAGTCATGCCTTTGCCGGTAATAATAAAGAGGGATTTTGCTAATGACCAGGCTTTTTGAAATCGCCAGGTAGGCATAAGTTATTGCCGCATCCTCACCCATTACAATTTCGTTAGGCACATCAAAAAGAATCTTATTGAGTAATTCTCTTTTAAAAAGTTTGTTCCATACGTATGTAGACATACCATGTTCGCAAAAATCACCGTTATAAATGGCGTTGGGAACAATTGAAGATTTTAATTCGTCCTCATCATAAATTCCCGCCATTTTTGGTTTGATAGTTTCAATCTTTCCATTAAATTCTCTAAAATGACCTGTTACCACTAGGTCAGAATCATTGGCCTCAGCAAGTTTGAATAAAGTATCCAAATAAAACTTATCAACCCAATCATCACCATCAACATAAGAAATATATTTTCCTTTAGCCGCTTCAAGGCCTGCTTTTCTTGCACTTAATAATCCGCCATTTTTTTTATGGATAACATTTATTCTGGTGTCCTTTTTTGAATAATCATCACAAATTTCCGGGCAACTATCCGGACTACCATCATCAACTAAAATCAGTTCGAAGTTTGAAAAAGATTGATCCAAAAGGCTATCAATACAGTCGGGTAAATAGTTTTCAATTCGATAAATTGGAACAATTACGCTAATTTCAACAGTATTCATATATTTAAATTTTATTTTTATTTAATTCAACGTAAAACACCCCACCTCCATAGGCATCTTCTTTGGAGCCTCCCTTGGCAGTTGTGACATACAAATTCGAATAATTATCAAAACAACATGATGTGACATTCTCGCATGGCAGTTTTACTTTACCCAGCATTTCTCCGCTTAAAGGATTCCATTTAGAGATACAGCCACCTCCCCATTCAGCAATCCATAACATACCATTTTTATCCATACACATTCCATCTGGGCTTCCGGCACCCTTAAATTCTATTACGTTCGATTTAAACTGCACCTCTCCGGTTTTCAAATCATAAGAATACTTAGCCACTTTTTTCGTTGGTGTATCAATGAAGTAAAGAAATTCTCCATCTAGCGAAAAAGCTAAACCATTAGAAATAGTCGTGTTTTTAATAATCGTTTTATACTGGCCGTTATAATAGGAAAAAACCCTTCCGGATTTTTCTTTAACTTCAGGAAACCCCATAGTTCCAATAATAAATCTCCCCATAGCATCTGCGATTCCATCATTATATCTTATAGAATCGCCTATCTCAATTTGAAAAACAAATTGTTTTTGTAATGTGTTGAAGTCAATTTTGAAAAATCCATTTTTAGAAGCCACTAAGATTACTTTTCTTTCTAATAAAAAAACACAACTAACAGGAGAATCTAATTTTATACTCAGAATCTCCTTAGTTACAGGATTATAACAATAAACTAAACAATCTAAAATAGACACAAAATAAAGGAAATTGTTTTCTTTATCAAAGACAGGGCCTTCCATAAGTTTTGAACCAGAATGAAAAACTAAAGATGGAATCATAAGGCTAATTATATATACTGACCGGCAGTTACTCTGATTAAAGAGCCAGTGGTCATAGCAGATTCATCAGAGATAAAATGCATTACTGCTGGTACGGGATCAAAACGATTGAGCATTCGCCCCATAGGAAGAATTTTAGCGGCTTTACGTTTTAATTCCTCTTCACTCATTCCTTCAGAATCTCTTAGTTCAATTTCTCCTTCCGTATTTGTCCAACCCATAACCACATAGTTCGATCGAATTCCATATTCTGCATAGTGATGGGCTATATGAGTCGATAACGTGTAAAGCGTACTTTTAGTAAGCGCATAGGCCGCTCTGTTTTTCATACCGTAATCCATATGAGCAGAACCAAAAAAGATAATAGAACCGGTTTTAAATTTTATCATAGATTTTAGTACATGTTTCACTAAAAAATAAGGTGCTTTAAGATTAACATTAAAAACACTATCATAAACGTCTTCTTCTGTTTCAATTATGGAAGATATAGGCGTTATCCCAGAGTACACAACTAATGCATCTATTCTTTCAAATCTCTTTATAGTTTGATTGAAAAAGTCTTCAATTTCATTTATAGTATTTAAGTCAACTTTATGAAAATAGAGCTTATCTTCTGCCCGTAATGATTGAATAATTTCATTACCTTCATCAAGGTTTCGACCACAAAAAGATACATTGTGCCCTTTTGCTAAGCAGGATTTAAGAACCTCATTTCCAACCCCTTTGGTCCCGCCTAAAATCATTACTGTTTTCATAGGTGTTCTATTTAATATGGATTTTGAATTTTGTCACCGTTCAAACATAACTTATTTATATGTAGATGTGACGTTTTATCGATATAACGAAGGCAAAATCGTTCAAATGGATTGTAAAAGTTATCTTTATAAAACAAGAGTTTATATCATTTGATTGTAATTTATTTCAATATGCTTACTTTATTTAATTTTGCTCAATATACATCAATAATTTTATACGGATTATTAAAATAATAATTTTTGATAAAAAAAAATTAGCATTAGAATACTGAAAACTAAAGAACCTGGCAAAGGTTCTAAAACGAGCTTTCTATACGATTTTAATACGCTTTTGATAAAATTAATAGAATCTATATCTCTTACTACTTTATATGCTATAGAATAGTCAATTATTCATTAAACAGGGTTTTATTTTTTTAAACGATAAAATTTAGATTTAAAATTATGAAAACGTAAATTTGTTCATTAAAACTTCAAATTGAATGTACAAAAATTACATTAAGAGACTATTTGATATCGCTGCAGCTTTTGTTGGACTTATCGTTTTTTCTCCCGTTATAATTATTTTAATAATCGTTTTAAGCATCAGTTATAGAGGAAATCCCTTCTTTGTTCACCCGAGGCCTGGTAAAAATGGAATCATTTTTAAACTCATAAAAATTAAATCTATGAATGATAAAACTGATGAGCATGGCGTACTTTTACCTCACCACCTTAGGGTTACGAAAATCGGAAACATTATCAGAAAGCTATCTTTAGACGAATTGCCTCAACTTATTAATGTTTTAAAGGGTGACATGAGTCTTATTGGACCAAGACCTTTAGAAGTTCGTTACTTACCATTATATAATGATTATCAAAAACAAAGGCATAATGTAAGACCAGGCATTTCTGGATGGGCACAAGTAAATGGTCGCAATGCGATTTCCTGGCAGAAGAAATTTGACCTTGATGTGTGGTACGTTAATAACCTGTCGTTTAAAACTGATTTTAAAATTCTGTTATTAACTTTAAAAAAAGTATTATTAAAAGAAGGCGTAAATACTTCTGAGACACTTAACATGACACCTTTCGAGGGTAATAATTAATAATAATACGGAATTTAGGTGCTCTTTATAAAATGTATGTCTCATATGCGGGTACAATCGTTGGAAATCTGACCAGTTTTATTAAACTTACCTCAACCAAAAATCAACATTCCGAGGAAGAAAGAATTATCACGATTTTACTTTTTTTAAATAATCTTATGGATTTATCATAAAACGAAATAAGGATATTTTTTATTTCAACCTAGATTGATTGTATAGCAATCGCTTTTTTATAAAAATTATAATTATTTTTATAAAAAAAATAAGAATGCGTCCCGAATTTAATCCACCTATAGAAATTGAAAATTGAGATTATAAAAACCAGAAAAGATTGGACTGAATTTTTATCCTCAGTTGAAGCTTATGACTGCTACCATACGTATGATTATCATCAGCTATCCAAATCTGCTGAAGATTCTGCCGTAATTATAAAGTATGAAAAAGATGGTACAATAATCGGTTTACCGCTATTAATACGAAAAATAAATGGTTCAAAATTTTACGATGCCATCTCTGTTTATGGATATTCAGGTCCTATAAGTAAAGGAATCTCTTCATCTTTTAATTTTAAAGATTTTAGAAATTCTTTAAAAGAATTCTTTTTAAAAGAGGATATAATTAGCGTTTTTATTAGACTTAACCCTTACCTGCCCTATCAAAATATTATTTTTCATGGTTTTGGAGAACTAACCTATCTTGGTAAAATTGTTAACATCAATCTTAGCTTAGCTCTTAAAGAACAAAGGCAAAGATATCACAGACGACTAAAAAATCAAGTCAACAAAGCGTATAAAGAATGTACTATAAAATTAGTTGATACGGTTGAGGACTTCAACATTTTTAAAAATATATATCTTGAGAACATGAATCGCGTAAATGCAAAAAGGTTTTACTTCTTTGATGACAATTACTTTGATAAAATCATGAACGCTAAAGATTTTAAAACCTCTATATATCTAGCTATAGACAATAATTCTGCAAAAGCCATTGCCGGCTGTATGTTTATTAAAGCAAATGATTTAATTCATTACCACTTATCGGGAACTTCAAAAGATTACTTACATTTAAATGCAACAAAACTACTTATTGATAATATGCGATTAAAAGGTGTTGAACAAGGTTTTAAAAACTTTAACCTTGGTGGTGGTTTAGGAGCTAATGAAAATGATTCATTATTCATGTTTAAATCATCTTTTTCAAATGAATATCGTCTTTTTTTCGTATGGAAATTAATAGTAAACAAAAGTAAATACAATGAACTGTGCAAACAGAATAGCGTTGAAAGTACGACTACAGATTTTTTTCCGAAATACAGATATGAAGAATTTAAAACATCTGGCGTATAGAATTCATTAACTATCATTTAAACCAATTTTAGCTTTGAGTCGGTCATCAGACAATACATACTTAAACAAAAACCTTTACGCCACCAAACTTTTCAAAATTTGGAGCGAAAAAAAAGATTTAATCCCACTAGAAACTTATTTTATTGAGAAGTATCTTTCCAATAAAAATGGTAAAATTATTGAAGCAGGTGTTGGGGGTGGCAGGATAAGTTTTGAGCTCGAAAATTTAGGGTATCATAGTATTGAAGCCTTCGATTACGTTGATAACATGATCGCTTTTTGTAATAAAAAAAAAACAACATTAAATTCGGGTATAAATTTTAAAATAGCAGATGCCACAAATCTTTTTGAATATGAGAGTAAAAGTTTTGATTATTTGATTTACCTACAACAGGTACTCTGTTTTTTAGATGAAACTAATTTTATAAAAGCATTAAATGAAGCGTATAGAATTGGAAAAGATGATGCTACTTACATCTTTTCGGTTCTAAATTGGAATATAAAAGTATATAACCCTGTATTGAGTGCCATTGTTAATTTATTTAGGTTTTTAAGACTCGAAAAAACTAATAAATATAAACTACCTTGGTTAAATATAGATGGAAAGTTCAATTGGAAGTTTTTAAACAAAAACCAACCGCAAAATGTATGGTTCAAAGAAAAACATATTTTAGATATTCTTAAAAAACATGGTTTTTTTATTGTTGAAGTTAAAAGTCAAATGACTACATATAACAAATTTGGGCATATACATATAGCATGCAAAAAGAGGAAATTGAATTAAACTAGAGTTTTTTAAATATTTAATGGAAACAAAGAATAGTCCTTTTGCCACAAATACCTTTCAAGATATTTGGAAAAAACATTTTATACCTAATAAGCCTATAATCAAATATAAGTTTATTGATGGCGTGACTTTTTACAAGCGTAATTTTCCTCTTTTTTTTAACGTTGGAAAAAACTTAACTAAAGGAAACACTTATAAAATAAATGATGTTGAGGATTATAGAAACAAAACATTTGTAATATATGACGTTTTACCACATCTAAATAAGCAACAAAATGATTTATCGAAAAAAATAGGCCTTTTGAAGTCAACTCAATATTCTGGTTTTTCAATTAATTTAGAACAATTTAATGATATTGAAGATTACATATTAAATAAATTTAGCAAAAACACAAGAATGAAGATGCGTAAGTTTAATAGGCGTCTAAATGAATGTTTTGACATATCGACAAAGATGTTTTTTGGACATATAGACAAACCAGAATATGATAAAATCTTTGAAGATTTCATGGTTTTATTGCGTAAAAGATATTACGAAAAAGAAGTGTCTTATAACAACATGCAGCCCTCTGAATGGGGTTTTTATAAAGAAGTTGCTTACCCATTAATACTAGAAAAGAAAGCTTCTCTGTTTGTGATTTACAACAAAGAAACACCAATAGCGATTACCTATAATTATCATACCGAAGACACTCTTATAGATGCCATTACAGTTTTTGATATAGATTATTCTAAATTTAATATTGGTTATATAAATAATTTAAAACTTCTTAATTGGTGCTTTGAAAATAATTTAAAGTCCTTAGATTTTTCCAAAGGTTATTTCGACTATAAAAAAAGAATGTGTACACTAGAATATGCCTTTGAATATCATATTATTTTTGATAAATATTCAATCTTTTCGAGGATAATGGCATATTCTTACCATACCTTTTTCGAATTTAAGGCATTTTTAAGACGTAAAAATCTTAATTCGAAATTTCACAAACTGACTTATTTTGTAAAAAGCAGGTCCCAGACTAAAACAAAGAAAAAAGTAGAAATTACCAAACTTGATAGGCTGCCAAGTTCTTCTCATTTAATAAGAATAAATATAAATGATGATACTAATTACTCATTTTTAAGTAAGTATGTAAACAATTTTCTATATCTTGTAGTAAAACCTTACATAGAAACTGATTCATTTAAGGTGATTAATGCAGATAATGTATATATTTTATCGAGTGATTCTTTCATCCAGCAAATAAAATTTATAAATTAGTGTATGGCCAAGCTTTTTATAAAAGGGACTTTATATTTAATTCTTATTGTAATTGTTTTAGAAATCCTAGTAAGAACCTTTCATTTATACACCCAAACTCCTATAAGATACATAGACGAATTTAATGTTGAAAAAAGTTTGGCTAACCAAAGTGGCTATGCAGTTACAGGGAATAGAAGACAAAACTTCTCGGAATACCGAATTAATAATTTTGGATTTAACTCTTATAGAGAATTTAAACCTACAGAAGATAAAATAGAAATTGCGTTAATTGGAGATTCTTTCATTGAAGGCTTTCATCAGAACTATAATAACTCTATTGGCAAAAAGATTGAAAACAGGCTAAATGATATTGAGGTTTACGAATATGGTTATGGAGGATACGATTTAGCTAATCAATTCTATCTGGTTGATGCCTATGATGAACATTTTGATAAGATTGATTATATTATTTTCTATTTAAAATATGAAAATGATTTAAAAAATGACACCTATGTACCTAATCACCAGCGCATAGAACTTCTAAAATCACCATTATTTAAATTTAGAGACAATTTTAAACTGCTCTCTTATATCTCTTCAATTGGAATTATAGATCCAATAAAGCATGCAATTATCGATTTGCTAAATAACAAAAATGCACCAAAGTCTAAAAGTGATTTTGAACAAACCAACGCGTACTTAGAAAATTTCAAAACGCTAATAAACACTTTTGGTTTCGATAAAAATAGAATGGCGTTTTTATTAAATTCGAGCACAACAAGTGATGTTTTTATAAAATATTGTATCGAAAACGAATATCAAATTATTGATTTTAACCAAATATTTGAAAATTCGAAAGTACCTCCAACTCTAATTTACGATATGCATTGGAATAATCATGGAAGAACGTTGATTGCCTCGAAAATAGCAAACTACGTAGATGAAAAATTTAACCTTTAAATATATAGTATTGTCCTAATGAGTAAAATAATAATGATCATTGAAGATCAAGTATATGCAAGAATGGTTTATGGCAAACTAAAAGATGATTTTGATATTGAGCATGTTATTATTGACAATGGAGAATCGTATTCCAAGCTTTTAAGAAGACGAATTAAAAACTTAGGAGTTATTCATGTCATTGGGCAGGTATTGTTTAGAATTGTCCTTATCCCCTATATTCGTTTTTCAGCCAAGGCCAGGATCGATTCTATTTTAAGAAAGGACAACCTGAAAGACATAAAGATTGAAAAAGAAAAATTAACTACTGTACCGTCTATAAATTCTGAGGAAGGTCAAAATTTGCTAAAAAAGCTCAACCCGGATATAGTCGTTATTGTTACGCATAGAATACTATCGAAAAAAACTCTTAAGTTAACAAAGGCAAGGTTTATTAACATCCACGCAGGTATAACACCATTATATAGAGGTTTACACGGAGGCTATTGGGCTTTAATAAATAACGACACGGAACATTGCGGTGTAACTGTTCACCTGGTTGATGAGGGCATAGACACAGGTGGTATTTTATATCAGGATACTATTGTAGATGTATTGAGCTCTAAAGATAATTTCATTAGCTATATCTATTTACAGCTGGTAAAAGCACTACCTCTTTTAAAAAAAGCGCTTCAAGATGCACAAAATAATAGTATAGAAGTACAAAAACCTAAATGCCCAATGGGAAAAGTTTTGTATTATCAACCCACTTTTTGGTTTTATCTCTATAACCGATTGATTAATAAAATAAAATAACCTTTATGGGATTTTAACAAAAATAAAGAAAACTTAAACTCATAGCTGATTTCTTAATACCATAATTGGTGTCATCAAACTTTAGATATTTAAGGATAAGTTCACACGTGTAATGGCTATTTTGCAATTTCTTTCTTTATTGTACTAATTAAATCACCAATATTCTCCATCGTCATTAAGTCCATTAACTCAAACTTGATATTAAAAGATTTTTCAATATCAGTAATAACAAGTAAATGACTAATAGAATCCCACCCATCAACATCTTTAGCTGTTGTAGATTTATTCAAATCAAAATTGTTATGCTCTAATATTTTAACAAATGATTTTTCAATAGTAGTCAAAATTTCGTTTTCCTTCATTTATCTTATCATTTTTCTTATTTCTTTTCTATCAAGTTTTCCGTTTTTAGTGTAAGGAAAACTATCTATAAAAACGGTTCTTCTGGGAATCATATAATCTACTAAATTTTCTTTTAAAAAACTAAATAGGTCATCAATATCAAATTGAGAACTTTCTATCACCAATACCAATTCAATGGTGTTATTTTGGCTTTTAACACCCATAACCACAAGGTTCTTAAATTTTGCAGATGAATGACTCTTAATATGATATTCAATTTCACCCAATTCAACCCTATACCCACCTATTTTGAGTTGAAAATCTTTTCTTCCAACATACAAGTAGTATCCGTCTTTATCCCTAAAGCATATATCACCGGTTTTATAAAATTTCTTTGTAATTCCTGAGGCAGTTTTATGCAAAAAGAAAGCTTGCTCGTTCAATTTGTTATTATTCCAATAGCCCTGTGTTAATTGATTTCCAGATAGACACAACTCACCTTCTTGATTATCTTTCAACTCCCTGTTTTCTTCGTCTACTATTATATAGTCTACATTTTTAAACGGCTTGCCTATTGACAAAACACCATTATGAGATCTATTCTTTTTATTAAATTTATAAGCATAATAACCGCTACACACGGTGAATTCTGTTGGCCCATAATGGTTTAAAACTTTACTATTTGGAACGCATTTAATCCATTCCTGTACGACATCTTCATATAATTTTTCTCCACCAAAAATGGAATATCGAACCGAAGGTGCTTTTATTTCAGAAAAATAAGGTCTTAAATAATTAATTATTGACGGGACCATTTTCATTACAGTTAGCTCGTATCTGTGCAAAAGTTTAATAATATAAAAATATTTTATAGCATTTGATGGCACTGTATATGAGCAGGCACCTACTAAAAGCGATGGTAACAGGGCAGTAAGTGAGGCATCAAATGTTAATTCATACATTTGCAAACACCTATCGGAAGGTTTTAGTTTATACGCTTCGTCAATATCTAATTCAGCTATTAGAGTATCTAAATTTTTAAAGCATATTGGAACGCCTTTTGGAGCACCCGTACTGCCACTAGTAAATAATACATAAGCGATATTATTTCCACGATATGGAACAGCATCAAAAGGAGCATCATCATGAGAACTATAAGAACTTAGTGTTTTTATTATATTGAAGGAAGCCAACCTTATTGGTGTTTTCGACGAATCAAGAACAGATACAACATCAGTAGATTTTAATATATCTATATTTCTTGCTTTGGGGGTAAATGGATTAATTGGTATATAGGCCTTGCCCTCTATCCATAGCGAAAATATGGCAGCATAAGTTTCAATATCATTATTAGTAACTAAACCAATAATTCTTTCGTTAGACTCAATATTTCTGTTTATTATTTTCCTAATTCTTACAATATAGTTTAGTAATTCCTCGTATGTATAAAAAGTATCATCAATACAAAATGCATTAGATTTACTATTTAAAACAAAGGAATTATAAAGCCTATTGACAAAATTCATTGACTTATCATATTAATAAAAATAACCGTCTTGATCATTTAAAGTTCTACTTTCAAAATTCTCATTGATATCATTGTGAAATAATGAGAATAAGGTTCTTGTGTTATAGTAAATATCTACATATCTTTTCTTGAGGCATTCTCCTAAAACTGAATTTTCTGTTTGAATTACTTTGCATTTCGATTTTATAAAACGCTCCATTAATGCATCTATACAAAAATTGAAATTAGCTTCGTTTGTTAGAAAATATCTGACCACAAATCTATCGTCTTTAATATTTGCAGAAATAAAACCTATAACTTTATTATTTTTTTTTACAGAAAAATTTAAATTATATATTCTAGAAGATATACTCCCCAACAAACATTGATAAGAGGGTTTAGGCTCGTCGTGCTCTAAATTATGATATTGATCATTACTAATTTGCCAATTAATATATTCTAGCGTCTTCGGTACAACATCATCATCACAATGTTTTTTAACAAAATTCCAAGTATGATCGTCAAGCAATGTTATATCATTAATAGATAATAACTTAACTCGGGACCTGCTTACAACACGATTTAGAAATGAAATTGTTTTAAAAGTAACTCTGTCTAAAAATTTTAAAACAAGCTTAAACTTCTTAAGGTTCTGGTTTTTATATATTAAAAGATCAGAGTTTAAATTATAAAGGATAATATATCTATCTCTCTTAGCGAACCTAGTAAATGGTTGTTTTTTGTAATATCCTTCTGTATGAACTCCAAAGAACTTCACAAACACCTGATTATTAACAGCGCTTAAAGAGGCATTCTTAGTGTATGCGGAAAGAATAGTGGTTTTATATTCATCTACTATCCACCACCGCTGGCTCCAGAAAATTTTTTTTATATCTTGACTATTCGTTTTTACCCAATCTGGTATAAAGCCAACGAATGCAACCAGTCTATAATTTTCATACGCCAGCGTGGCAAGTACGTCATCATCATCTGCTCGGTTATTATCAAGCATCCATATTGTTTTATTCTTCGAAAAAGGAGCCTCATATGAATCACTCCAATATGTATTTAGATCGACTGCTTTCTTGAGATCCCTTTTTGTTAAAGATATTATCTCGAGTTTATTATTCACAGAATATTAAATTTTAATAATTAGGTTAAAATTGAAAATAAATAAATGATCTATCCACAGTATCATCATAAAATAATATTAATAAAAACACAATCAATGTGTAAATTATAAATCTAATAATTTTCGATTTAAATTTAAAAGGAGCCCTTTCATCCTTTCTAATTCGATATTCGTAGAAGATAAATAAAATAATTAATACATAATAATCAATCATTCTGTACCCCATAGGGTGCTGATAGATTTCAAAAGAAAAATCAAATATAATTCGCTTTATAAATCCAAAGGCATTTGAAATCGATTCCGATCGAAAAAATATTCTAGAGCATGTTACTATTCCGAAAGTTAACAGTATTTGACCAATTTCCTTGAAACTCGGAAAATAAGAATTCCCTCCTACAACACTGTTCTTATAGATCGTATTTCTCCCCATTAAAAATACAGGAATGTACGCTAAAGCATGAAATGCGCCCCAAAAAATAAAGGTCCAATTTGCGCCATGCCAAAAACCACTAACTAGGAAAATAATAATAATGTTTCTAACAGATTTTAGCTTACTTACTCGTGACCCGCCGAGAGGTATATACACATAATGTCTAAACCAAGTTGAAAGAGAGACATGCCAACGTTGCCAGTATTCGGCAACATTTCTGGAAAAATTTGGGAACTTAAAATTTGACCTTAATTCAATGCCAAAAAGTTTCGCTGTACCAATGGCAATATCGGAATAGCCACTAAAATCTCCATAAACCTGAAAACTAAATAAGGTAACTCCTAATATTAACGTAGAGGCTGGATAAGATGAATAATTGCCAAAGACATCATCTACTATTGGAGCCAATGAATCTGCGATTGCGACCTTTTTAAATAACCCCCATAATATTAGTTTTAAACCCCCAGAGCATTGAGCGTAATCAAACGATCTTTTATGCAAAATTTGATCTAATAAATTGGAAGCTCTTTCTATGGGCCCTGCCACTAATTGGGGAAAAAAGCTCACATATGCAGCAAAAGATAAAAAATCTTTTGTTGGCTTTAGTTTTTTATAATAAATATCGAACGAATAAGACATGGTTTGAAACGTGTAAAACGAAATACCTACTGGAAGTATAACTTTTAAGGTCCAACTGCTCTTTATTGAATATCCAAATAAAGAAAACATATCTAGCCAGGAATCGACAAAAAAATTAAAATATTTAAAGAATGCTAAAAGACCTACATTGAAAAGAACACTTACCCATAACCATAATTTCCTGACCGATTTCTTTGTGTTAAAATCAATCTTGAGACCTACAATATAATCTACGATGGTGCTTAGTAAAATAAGTGAAAGAAATCTCCAATCCCACCAACTATAAAAAACATAGCTGGTAATCAGCAAAAATATATTTTGTGATTTTAAATTCTTTACAAAAATTGCCCAGTATAGCATAAATACTATAGGCAAAAAAATAAAAAAATCTAATGAATTAAATACCATTTAGAATTCTTAATATATCTCTAGTGCTCCCTAAAATTATATACTAAATATCTTTTAAGATATCCAGAACTGCAAAACTATTCTTTGAATTGTCTTCTAACTGCTATCATTGACAATAAATCAAATCTTCTTAACACTGCTAAATATATTACAATAAAAAAGGTTCTTTAAATTAAAGAACCTTTTTTATTGTAATTAAATCGCATTCATTCTACATCTCATTAAAGATAGAATGCATTAATCTTTTCTTGTCATTAATACTCTCTTCAAGAGAAATCATAGTTTCTGTTCTATAAACTCCTTCTATATCATCTAATCTAAAAATAACCTCTTTAGCATGCTCTGTACTGCGCGCTCGAATTTTACAAAAAATATTGAACTTTCCGGTGGTAATATGAGCTACGGTTACAAATGGAATTTCATTCACACGCTCTAAAACAAACTTTGTCTGTGAGGTATTATTCAAATACACGCCAACATAAGCTATAAATGAATATCCTAGTTTTTTATAATCCAATGTAAGAGAGGAACCTCGAATTATACCCGATTCTTCCATTTTCTTAACGCGGACATGAACCGTTCCCGCCGAGATTAATAATTTTTTCGCAATATCTGTAAATGGAATTCTCGTATTGTCGATTAACATATCAAGAATTTGATGATCGATTTCGTCTAATTTAATTTTCCCCATAATTAACTATTCTTAAATAAAAATCAAAATTAATACATTTTTACTAATAATTACGTACTTATTTTGCTTTTTATTGTGAAAATAATGCTATTTTCTCATTATCTATTATCACGAAAACGTTTTCGCTATTAATTTTAATGGGCTCGGATTTCTCATTAAGTACAATCGATTTCTCTGCATCAATTTCCCTATGTCCAAAATAATTACTTAAGGTTTCTATTTTGTCAACTTTAGAAACGAATTCAATACGCTCATCAATTAGCTTTTCAACGAACAAAATTCCAATGTCGGTAATTGTAATTTTCGTACCTGTTTCAACTCTTGCATTTCTAATAATAACGTCAAAAAAGCGTTTTTCATTCTCAGGAATATTAAAATATGGTTGATAATGCTCACCATTAACACTATTTCCAGCAATATAATCCAACGAGGTTAGCAATGAAGTATAAATATACTCGCGGGTCTTCTCTCTTTCATAATCACCGGCAAAGTGACCGGCTTCAAACAAAATTGTTGGTACATTGTGACTTTGAAATGTATCACCAACACAATTCAGATTGAAGGCATCATCATAGACTCCGACCTGTTCGGGAATAATATCTTGCAAAACCTCGTTCATTTTTCCAATAACTTCCATGGCAACCTTCCTGTTTTGGGTAATTGTACATGCGACATCTTGCGCAGGAGCCAAAAAAGATACTGTAGCTGGCTTATTTTTGTTTCCAGCACTAAAAATAGTACGCTGCCCATGTAAGTTATAACAAAAATCAGGGTTGAATCTTTGAAAGATCGATTTCAATACCTTGCTTTCCGGCTGAGTTAAGTCTTGCGCATCTCGGTTCAAATCAACCTCATTCGCATTAACCCTGGTATATGCCCCGGCACCATCTGGATTTAAAATGGGGATAATGCATAATGTACATGACTGCAATATATAGTCCAGATTAGCTTTTGAGCTTAAAAATGTATTAAGTAGATCAAATAAAGCTTTTGTAGTCGTCGATTCATTGCCATGCATTTGTGACCACATTAAAATTCTTTTATCACCATGACCCAGTTCAACCCTATAGATAGAATCCCCTAAAACTGATTTGCCTATAATTTCTACGCGCAAAGAATTTGAAAGATTTTCCAATAATGGCTCAACATGCTTATTTGTGATATAGCGATGATAAAGACGCTTCTCTTTGTGCGCAATAAATAAAGATTTGATCTCTTCTTTTTTCATTTAAAATATTTATTCTACAAATGTAAACATTTACATATTTACATTTGTAAACAGTTAGAATTGCCTTAATTGTTTACAATAGTATACAGAAATACACTCCCTGGTTGTCTTACCTCTCAAAATTCATCGAAATATTAATTTTAATTAATATTTAGTTTATTTTCAGGTATTTAGACAATTTTATATAAAGTTTAAAATTAACTAATAATTATAATTTAACAAAAAACAAATCAAGGTTAAGGCCTAATATCACTACATTTGTAAATCAAAAATAGCATTTATCCATTTACAATGATAAACAACGAGGCATTCGCAAAAAGACTTCAAAAAGTGATTGATTTTTATGGAGAATCAGGAGCGTCCTTTGCTGAAAAAATTGGAGTACAACGCTCAAGTATTTCACATGTGTTATCCGGTAGAAACAAACCAAGCTTAGAGTTCATTTTGAAGATCCTCTCCAATTTCCCTGAAGTGGAACTTTATTGGTTGATAAACGGTAAGGGAGAATTTCCTTCTCAACACAAATCCTATTCTGCTAAACCAGAAACCTCCACTCCCAACATCGATCCTAGTATATCGAAAAACACCACTGAGGACAAAGAAATAGATCGTATAGTCATATTTTATTCAGATGGAAGCTTTAAAAGCTTTCAGAATTAAGATTCTTTATTAGATTTGCGCAAAATAATAGTTTTATGAGGTTACTCGGGTTGTTAATGGTATTAAGTTTTGTAGGTTGCTACCAAGTAGAGCGTAATTGTAAAGATTACAAAACTGGAACGTTTTATAGTGAGATTAGAATCAATGACGAATTGTTTAAATCGACTTTTAGCAGAACAAAAAGCTTGCAAGTTGAAGTATATAATAACAAGACAGATTCTTCCAAATTGCGATGGATAAACGATTGTGAGGTTATTTTTAAAACTATTAACCCCAAGAATATGGCCGAACAAAAGGATATTCATTTGAAAATATTAGCAACCACAGACTCCTCATATACTTTCGAGTACTCCTATGTAGGAGAAACGAGAAAGCAAAAAGGAATAGCTTATAGAACGAATTGAGCCTAATAAAATGGATATAAAAAAGATTCTACTAAGTTAAACTTAAGTTCTTTTTCCTTGGTCACCTCATAGGTTATAAAAATTTCACCCCAATATTCCCCATCTGAAAAATCAGCAATAATCCACTTATGATTAAGTATTTTTACTGTGTTAATTAACATTTTACGACCTTCACTTGAAGCATACGGTATTAAAGGGTGTTCTCCTTTAGCAACATTTAGCTTATAAAGCTCATCCTTAATAAAAGGGATTAACTCACTGATATTATAACCGTCATTCTCAAAATAGCTAATAGCATCTTCATTCTTATCCAAATTAAAGTGGGACAAATCTAAAATATCATCTTGCAAGACAGCAACCGAATCCTGATACTTTTCTAATTTCAACTTACATCCTTCTAATTTATTAGACATATCTTCAAACACCCGTTTGGCATTAACATATTGAAATAACACCAATAGTATTGAAAATACAAATAGGTACATAAAGATTCTTTGTTTCATAACTCAATATTATAAGGTTAATTTTAAACCATCATAGGCTAAAAATACATTTTCCGGGAGTTCCTGTTGCACAGCATCATGAAAGCCTAACAAATGGCTAATATGCGTTAAATATGCTTTTTCAGGCTTTACCTTCTCTATAAATAGAAGCGCTTCCTTCAAATTAAAATGAGAAATATGAGGCTCAACACGTAGCGCATTAACAACAAGGATCTTGAGGTTTTTGAGCTTATCAGCTTCATCATCCTCAATCGTTTTAACATCAGTTAAATAGGCGAAATCTCCAAATCTATAACCGAAAACCTGCACAAAATAATGATTCACATCTATTGGAACAACCTCTAAGCCGGACAATTGAAACGATTTATTCTCAATAACATTTGGCAATATGCTTGGCGCACCTGGATATTTATTTTCAGTTTTAAAAATATAATCAAACCGATTTTTAATGGAAGTAATGACGCGCTCATGCGCATAGATAGGCATGTCACCATGCAAATAGCACAATGGTCTAATATCATCCAGACCGGCCACATGATCAAAATGCTCATGGGTAAATAGAATTCCATCAATTTTATCGCAATGTTCTCTTAGCATTTGCTGCCTGAAATCCGGACCGCAATCGACCAAATAGGTAAAGTCATCCCATTGAACCAAAATAGAAACCCGCAATCTCTTATCCTTTGGATTATCACTCAAACAAACCGGATGCTTACTTCCTATAATCGGTATTCCTTGTGAAGTACCAGTGCCAAGAAAAGATATTTTCAAATCGTTAAGTTTTGCACAAAAATAAGGTTATTTTTTTGTATGCTATACATATTTAATACCTTTGCAGTAAATCGCTAGAATCAATAAAAAACATGGAAATAACCATAAAAGGAGATAAAGAATTTGATGATATCCCTTCTTTAAAATCAAAGGCACTTCGTATAAATTTAAACGAAAATATTTATGGAACTTTTGCTGAAATTGGCGCGGGACAGGAAACTGCAAGACAATTTTTTAGAGCGGGTGGTGCTTCCGGGACTATAGCCAAAGCGATGTCTGCCTACGATAAAGATTTTAGTGATGCCATTTATGGTGTAGAAGATGACAGACGTTATGTTACCGAAGCTCGCTTACGAAAAATGCTTAGTCATGAAATGAGTTTGATGGAAAAACGTATTACCCGTGATAAGCATCCCGATAAAATATTTTTCACATATGCCAATACCGTAGCAACCATCGATTTTGCAAAACAATTTAAAGGCCATGGATGGGTAGGCATCAAGTATCAAGTTGAGGCTACTGGTGATTTTAATGAAATTATTTTACACATCCGGTTTAAGGAGACCGATGCACGTCTTCAACAAGAAACCCTTGGTGTTTTGGGTACAAACCTTATTTACGGCGCTTTTTATAAGTATAACAAACCTAAGAGTTTGTTAAGATATTTATACGATCATTTAGATCAAGATCAACTTGAAATTGACACTATTAATTTTTCTGGCCCTGTATTTAAAGATGTAGACAATAGATTAATGAGTTTACAACTGGTAAAAAACGGGATGACAGACGCCGTAATGTTTGGACCAGATGGCAACAACGTATTACCTGCACGTGTTTTTTATAAGAAGAACATTTTGGCGCTAAGAGGTAGTTTTAGACCTGTTACCAAAGTAAATATGGCTATGTATAAGAAGTCATACGACATGTTTATTAAAGAAAATAAAGTTGATATAGACAAAACTGAGGTTGTTTTTGAAATTACCCTTTCTAATTTAAGAGCCGAGGGCGAAATAGATGAGCAAGATTTTATGGACAGAGCCGATTTATTGTGTTCTTTAGGTCAGTCCGTAATGATTTCAAACTTCCAGGAATACTACAAAGTCGTAGAGTATTTCTCTAAATACACCAAATCAAGAATGGGCTTAGCCATGGGGGTTAGTAATCTCGTTGATATTTTCGACGAAAAATATTATCGCCATTTAAGCGGAGGTATTCTTGAAGCCTTTGGTAAGCTTTTCTTTAAAGACTTAAAAGTATACTTATACCCAATGCTTGATCCCGATACTGGTGAACTAATCAATAGTGAAAATTTAAAGGTATATCCTCGTATGAAAGAATTATACAAATTCTTTAAATACAACGGAAAAGTAATAGATATTGAAGACTACGACACAAGTATTATGAGTATTTTTTCCAGAGAAATTTTGCAAAAAATTGACAGTGGAGAACGAGGCTGGGAAAATATGCTACCGGAAGGCACAGCAGATTTAATAAAAGATTATCGCTTGTTTGGTTATACGCGTAAACCGCTGAAGCCTTTAACCTTAAAAAAGAGAGTTAAAAAATAAAGAATAGATTATTCAAAATATTAAGACCCCTTAGTTTATTGATGAGCTAAGGGGTTTGTTTTGTTTTACTCTAGTATCTGGGCTGAATGATTTTTAGTTTTTACTTTATCAATAACACGCTCCACAATTCCGTTTTCATCAATGATAAACGTTTTTCTATGAATACCATCAAACTCTCTTCCCATAAACTTTTTTGGTCCCCAAACACCAAAAGCGTTAATAACCGTTTTATCGGTATCAGCTAACAATGGAAAAGGAAACTTAAACTTATTTTTGAAATTAGACTGCTTTCTGGCAGAATCTGCGCTTACACCTAATAATTCAAATCCGTTCTCCTTTAAAACTTCGTAATTATCACGCAGGTTACACGCTTCTATTGTACAACCCGGTGTATTCGCTTTCGGATAGAAGAACACCACTAACTTCTTACCCTTATAATCACTTAATGTGATGGTGTTTCCCTGTTCATCCTTTGCTGAAAAATTTGGAACGATATCACCTTGCTTTAATGTTTGCATAGTCTTAACTTTGATTTTTTACAAACATACAACTAATGACTAAGCAAAAAAAGGTTGATTTCGTAATAAAAACATTAGCCGAACTCTATCCCACAATACCTATCCCGCTGGAACATAAAGACCCTTATACCCTCTTAATAGCAGTGTTAATGTCTGCTCAAAGTACAGATGTCAGAGTGAATCAAATTACGCCTTTGCTTTTTGAAAAGGCAGACAACCCCTATGATATGATTAAACTCTCTGTAGAAGAAATACGTGAGATTATTAAACCCGTTGGACTTTCGCCCATGAAAAGTAAAGGTATTCATGGTTTATCAAAAATTTTGATAGACAAACATCATGGGAAAGTTCCCAAAACTTATAAAGACCTGGAAGAGCTTCCGGCAGTAGGACACAAAACGGCGGCAGTTGTTTTATCTCAAGCATTTGGTATACCGGCATTTCCTGTAGATACTCACATCCACAGGTTGATGTATCGATGGAATTTAAGCAATGGAAAGAACGTTGTACAAACCGAAAAAGATGCTAAAAGATTATTCCCAAAGGATCTATGGAACGATTTACACTTGCAAATAATTTGGTATGGAAGACAATATTCCCCAGCGAGAGGATGGGATTTGGAAAAAGACATCATCACCAAAACAATCGGTAGGAAATCTGTTATAAAAGAATATAACGCAAAAAAAAAGCCCTAATTAAAGGGCTTTTCATTAATTTAGAAGTGCTTCAAACTTCATCTTATTATAATCTATAACACTTAAAGCCTTTGAGTAGTTTAGAAGAAATTTCACCGTTTCTTCCTTCGGTTTGAGATCGTTTAAATTTTTAGTAGAATTTTCAGAGTAAATTTTTGCCATTTTAATATTTTAAGGGTTTATTCTTAATACTAACGAAGCAAAATTTACTTTATTGTATCAATTGGTCAAAACTATATTATGTTTGTCTATTATCTTACGCAAATTAATAAGCGCATAGCGCATTCTTCCCAGGGCCGTATTAATACTCACCCCTGTTCGGTCCGAAATTTCTTTAAAACTCATATCGTTGTAAATTCGCATTAAAAGTACTTCTTTTTGATCTTGAGGAAGCTCATCAACCAAGCGTCGTACATCGTTTTCAACCTGTTCTTTAATAATCTTTTTTTCTGCATTCAGACTAGTATCACTGAGTACAGAAAAAATACTGAATTCATTATTATTATCGAATTTTGGCATGCGACTATTTTTTCTAAAAAAGTCAATAACCAGATTATGAGAAATACGCATTACCCATGGCAGAAATTTACCCTCCTCGTTGTAAGCCCCCCGTTTAAGCGTACGAATAACTTTTATAAAAGTGTCTTGAAAAATATCTTCAGCGACATCTCTATCATAAACTTTCGAATAAATAAAACTGTAAATTTTTTGCTTATGTCTCTTAATTAGAATCTCTAAAGCACTTTCATCTCCTTTAATGTAGTTACTAACCAGTGTAGCATCTGTTATAATTTCATGTTGCATAATAATTACTTTTAGAGCATAGAAGAGGGCTTCTTTGCTTGGGGTTAAATGTTTAAAAAGTAATTTTATGCTATAAGCGAGAGTGATTTTTTAAATTGATTGATAATCCAAATATAACAACAATCATTCCTAAAAAACAAAAAATAATTCATGTTTTTTACCATTTTATTGATAAACACTTCATTTTTTAAGCTCAAATACTTATAGTATCTTTGCAAAATTATCTACTCAAAAAGCTTATGAATACTGACATTTCCGAAGTTAGCCCGAAGCAAAACATCATCATAAAAGGTGCTAAATTGCATAATCTAAAAAATATCGATGTCGTTATCCCAAGAAACAAATTGGTTGTGATTACGGGCTTATCGGGTTCCGGAAAATCAAGCTTAGCCTTTGACACGCTCTATGCGGAAGGACAAAGACGCTATGTAGAAAGCCTGTCTAGCTATGCCAGGCAATTTTTAGGCAGATTGAACAAACCCAAAGTAGATTACATAAAAGGCATCGCTCCTGCTATTGCTATAGAACAGAAAGTAAATTCTACAAACCCAAGATCCACCGTGGGAACAACCACCGAAGTATATGACTACTTAAAGCTTTTGTTTGCAAGAATTGGAAGAACCTATTCACCGGTGTCAGGAAATGAAGTAAAGAAGGATACGGTCTCAGATGTATTAAACTATCTGAAAGCATTTCCCGAAAGAGAGAAATTACTCCTTCTTGCTCCTATTCACTTGGAGGAAGGACGTAGTATGAAGGATAAACTAAAAGCATTGCAGCAACAAGGCTACGCCAGAATTAAAGTAAATAATGATGTTTTAAGAATCGATGAAGCTGAGAGTTCAAAAATAAATAAAGCGCTGCTGGTAGTTGACAGGGTTATAATTAAGAATGAAGAAGATTTCTTCAACCGCTTAGCCGATGCTATACAAACTGCCTTTTTTGAAGGTAAGGGAGAATGTATAATCGAAACATTAGCTAGCAACGAACAACACCATTTTAGCAACAAATTTGAATTAGACGGTATTAATTTTTTAGAACCCAATATTCATTTATTTAGTTTTAACAACCCCTATGGTGCTTGTCCGAAGTGTGAAGGTTATGGAGATATTATTGGGATTGATGAAGATTTGGTTATACCAAACACCGGACTTTCAGTATATGAAAACGCCATCTTCCCATGGCGTGGAGAAAGCATGAGCTGGTATAGAGATCAATTGGTTAATAATTCACATAAATTCGACTTCCCTATTCATAAGCCATATTTTGAATTAAGTGAACCCCAAAAGCAACTCATTTGGAGTGGTAATACACATTTTGAGGGCTTAAATTCTTTTTTTGCTGAACTAGAATCTAAGGCTTATAAAATTCAAAATCGTGTCATGCTATCTCGTTATCGGGGTAAAACGAAATGTAAAACCTGTAGCGGTAAGCGTTTACGGGTTGAAGCAAGTTATGTAAAAATAAATGGTGCTACTATTACAGATTTGGTCGAAATGCCCCTGAATAAGCTTTCCGTTTTTTTTAAACAACTAGAATTAAATGCGTACGATACTCAAGTAGCAAAACGATTGTTAAAAGAAATTAACAACAGGCTGTCTTTTCTAAGTAATGTCGGACTTAACTATTTAACGTTAAACAGAAAATCGAATACCCTTTCAGGCGGTGAAAGTCAGCGTATTAATCTCGCAACATCTTTAGGCAGTAGTTTGGTTGGCTCAATGTATATTCTAGATGAACCAAGTATAGGTTTACATCCAAAGGATACAGAACGTTTGATTTCTGTTTTAAAGTCACTACGTGATTTGGGAAATACTGTGATTGTCGTTGAACACGATGAGGACATTATGAAAGCTGCAGACAATATTATCGATATTGGTCCCGAAGCCGGAACATTTGGCGGCCATATTGTTGCCAATGGCACCTATACCGATATTTTGGCTTCTGAATCTTTAACCGCCAAATATTTAAACAAAGCATTAATAATTGAAACACCAAAACAAAGGCGGCAATCTAAATACTATGTTGATATTAAAGGTGCTCGGGAAAACAATCTTAAAAATATTGATGTCCGTTTTCCATTAGGCATGCTTACCGTTGTAACCGGTGTTTCGGGAAGCGGAAAAAGCACCTTAGTTAAGAAAATATTATATCCTGCACTTCAAAAAAGGTTGACAGATTTTGGAGATAAACCAGGGCAATTCACAAGTTTAGATGGTAATTTTAGTAACATTAAACATATAGAGTTTGTAGACCAAAACCCAATTGGGCGGTCATCCAGGTCAAATCCTGTAACCTATATAAAAGCCTATGATGACATTCGTGCATTATTTTCAAAACAAAAGTTAAGTAGTATAAGAAATTATCAGGCGAAGCACTTTTCTTTTAATGTAGATGGCGGCCGTTGTGAGACGTGTAAAGGAGAAGGTGAAGTCACTATAGAAATGCAATTCATGGCCGATGTCCATTTAAAGTGTGAAACTTGTGGCGGGAAGCGTTTTAAGAAAGAAGTATTAGAAGTTACATTTGAAAATAAGAACATTGACAACATTTTAAATCTTACCATTGATGATGCCATTGTTTTTTTTGATGAAACCAATCAAACGAAAATAAAAACCAAATTGCAGCCTTTACAAGATGTTGGTTTAGGTTATGTTACTCTAGGACAGAGTTCTTCTACCCTTTCAGGTGGTGAGGCACAGCGTATTAAATTGGCTTCGTTTTTAGGTAAAGGAAATAATAAGAATAAAGCTCTTTTTATTTTTGATGAGCCTACTACAGGGCTACATTTCCATGATATTCAAAAGTTATTAAAGTCATTCAATGCTTTAATTGAGAATGGACATTCCATCATTGTTGTAGAACATAATTTGGAGCTTATTAAATGTGCAGATCATATTATCGACTTAGGTCCTAAAGGAGGAGAAACCGGAGGGAATCTTGTCGCTACAGGAACTCCTGAGGAGATCGTCAAAAGTAAGGTTTCAGAAACCGGTAGGTATTTAAAAGAAAAAGTGTAATCAATAAAATAAAAAACCGACCAGACTAATTATAATAATGGCTATAGGTGTTACAAACATGAGATACACAAAAGTGGCCAAACCCGTTTTAAAGAAGCTTAAAAACCATCCTTGTTTATAAAAACGTTTGATCGCCAGAAATAAATAAAAGAAGGTAGACATTACCAGTAACCAATCTATCCAATCGGGTACATCCCATAAATAATTCACCAGGAGTATTATACTAAATACTGAGAATAAAAAAGAAAAGAAATAAAAGCTGAAAACCAAATGATGTGCATAGCGACCACGTTTGTAAAACAATATTTTTAAAATTAAGGCAAAGATAGGTAACAGAATAAATAACGAAATAGGAATAGTATCGTAGGCTGCTTGCAATATTTGCCCACCATTTCGATGCTTATAGAATTTTAAGCTTTGTTCGTAAAATTTTCTTTTAATTGACCCTGCTCCGTCAGGCATACCCATGGCTCTATAAACGTCCTCATTTGCTGCATTAATGGCAACCAAAGAATCTACTTTTCTTTCATCAAAATCAAAAGTTAAAGCTGCAGTTTTCGTGTCTTTTGCATTAGTTTTTATTATCGAATCCAGCGATTCAATCTGTTTATTTTTAATGCCAGGAATACCATGCTCTTTTAGAGGTATTAAAATACTATCTAACTTAACAGAGTCTAAGGCTTTCTGCGCTTCTATTTTTGTGCTATCTGAAATTATTGGATTTTTTAATGTCTTTTTTAATACAGTATCCAAATCTTGAACTTGATCCCTAACCACCGTCGTTGTTAATAAAAAGAAAAAAACAACAGAGATGAAAAGATATAATTGAGCGGGATGCAGATATAATAAACGCTTACCCTGAATAAATTGCGTTGCCAGATAGCCCGGTTTAAACAACAAAGGAAAAAAGCTTTTAAAAAAACGGGCATCAAAAGAAAAGTAATTGCTTATCGTATTATAAAATAAAACACCTACTGTTAATTCATTTTTCGCCTGTTGCCCACAATGCGGGCAAAATTTAAAATCTTTTTCAAATTGTTGCTCGCAATTCTTACAGGTTTCCAATTGATTTTCCATTAAGATGCCAGATTTTTATAAAATTATGAAAAAAATTGAACTAATTAAGAGGTATGAGCCGCAATAACCAATATACCTCATAAGCTATACTATATTCTGGCATCCTTTATTTTATCAACAAAACTTTATTGTTACGTGCGAAAAAGACAGCTAGAGAGGTGATTTCATACAGATGACAGAAATGGTAAATATTCTATAAGGCAGTAGATTTTTCTCTATATACATTAAAAATATTATAAATTCTCTTTGTGAATTTTATTGCTCCTTTATTTGACAAATGAGTCTTATCCCTCCAAAATGAATGTGAGTTATCCTTCTTAAAAAAATCTGAAAAATCATAATAAATCAGCCCTTTGTCTTTCATGATTTTTTCAAATTTAATATTATCTTCTTTACAGTAGTCATTAAACTTAGGTGAGGTAAAAAAAACCAGTGCCTTATTGTTTTCTTGATTAAATAGGGCCAGATCATCCAAGTAACCATTATAAACCTTGTTCAGGTCGAAATTATCTTGACAGTCTTCTATTTTATCATTTTCGATAATTCTTTCAAAAATATTCTTTTGGTTTTTAGTTAAATTTAGTGGGTCATAGCCATAATAACTTTTATAATCATAATTTGTCATAAAAAAATTCTTAAGTATACCCAAAACCTTTCCATTATAGCTTAAACTCCAATAGAATTTTTGTACTATATTGTTCTTTTCCAGTTTATCGATCTCTGTTTTAAATATATCATTCCTGTTATATTTCACACCCAAACCATTTATATCACTTCCCGTATACTTTGTTGAAAACACATTTTCTGGGTCAATATGAAAAAAAATCAATTGTTTTTTCTGTTTTGGCAATACCTTTAGTAAAGTCGCTGAATAAGCGATTTTAGTACCATCCATCCCCATATTGAATCCGTTTTTAGATATCTTATAGGGGTCTACATGATGATTTGCTCTTGAACTACCAAATATAACATAATCAAGATCGTCTTTTATTTCCAGAAAATGATTCAGTTTTCCAACACTTTGTCCAGAATAGACTTTATCGCTAATCTTATTCAAAGTAAAAAAAATCATCTTATCTATAAAAAATGAAATAACAAGAAATAATGCCATTATCTTCAAAACATACTTTAAATCGTCTCTGGTCATATTTTTAAAATTGGAAATATATAAAATTGTTTGAGGTTGAATAAAATAAGTTTATAAGTGCAACCACTATTGCCGCCGTAGTAGCAACCTTAGTCACCCCAAACTTTGCACCCAAATCTTCAAGATGAATCTTTTTATTGAACAAATAGAGATCAAATAAAACTCCTAACGACAACAATAAAACAGAATTAGCTAACACATTGATATCTCCTATGAATGGTTTTGAAAAATCGAGTTGCAGAGCTTTTTCAATAGCAAAAATCGCTGAATGCACATTTTGTGTGCGAAAAAAAATCCAAGAAAGTAAAACTATTAAGAAAGTAATTAAATACCCGAAAACACTCAAGCTCCCAATTTTCTCATAATATCGAGTAGATTTCAAGTACTTTTCGACACTTAAAACCACACCGTGAATTCCTCCCCAAATAATAAAATTCCATGAACTTCCATGCCATAACCCACCTAGCAGCATGGTCAACATTAAGTTTCGATAAGTTATTTTTATTCCCTTCCGATTACCTCCTAAAGAAATATATAAATAATCTCTTAGCCAATACGATAAAGACATATGCCATTTTCTCCAAAATTCAGTCAATGATTTAGAGAAATATGGTAAATTGAAGTTTTGATGAAATTTAAAACCTAATAATTTTGCTGTTCCAATGGCGATATCAGAATAACCCGAAAAATCATAATAAATTTGGAAGGCATACAAAAAAGTAGCTAGAATTATCGTAGAAGAATTATATAATTCAATATTGCCATACACCATATCTACATAGATACCAATAGTATCAGCAATAACTATTTTACGAAACAAGCCGATTAATACTTGTACAATTCCTTCGCTAAACCATTCCTTCCTAAAAACTCTCTTTTTTTCTATCTGAGGCAATAAATTAGAAGCCCTCTCAATAGGGCCAGCTACCAATTGAGGAAAAAAAGCAATATATGTAAAAAACGATATAACATCTTTGGTTGGTTGAAACTGTTTTCTATAAATATCTATAGTGTAACTCAAAGTTTGAAACGTATAAAAACTAATTCCAACTGGTAGAATGATATTTAAGGTTAAGTCATTAGGTTGCCATCCAAAAACATTCATTAAATCGGCAAACGACTCAGCAAAAAAATTATAGTATTTAAAAATAGATAACAACCCTAAATTCGCCGTTAGACTCACAAGTAACCAAGCCTTTCTTTGTTTTTCCGTTTCCGACTTAAAGATCTTCGTCCCTGCTGTAAAATCAACGATAGAACTTATTATAATTAATGATAGAAATCGCCAATCCCACCATGCATAGAAAATATAACTTGATACTAGCAACAGGATATTTTGTTTTCTTAAGTCATTATTCAACAACCAATAAACAACAAATACAATCGGGAGAAAAACTAGGAACTCGAAAGAATTAAACAGCATTTTACGCAGAAAGTTAAGGTTTAGGTCTAATTTTAATTTACGCCTGTATTCTAAAATACAGACACAAACAGTGCAATAAAGACCTTAAGGGTGCTTTATAAAAACTAAGCGAATATAGTTATTTTCTTCAAATGCGACTACTGAGAAAGAACTTTGTAACACAAAAATTTTTCGGGTCGCGTTTTTTTGGCATGCAAATTGAAATTCAGTTAACAACAGCGTAAGCCGAAAAGCTAAAGAGTAGGCAAAATGTAAAATCCTATAATTATGAAAAGATTAATACTTTTATTTGCAGGTTTGTTAATAGGGTTAACAACTGTATCCGCAACAGAGCTAAACCACCAAAAGTTTGAAAGCAAGTTAGATATAAAAAAACGCTATCGCTATGCACAACCTATTATGTTTGTTGAGCGCGGTGTAGAATTCTTAATTTTTCCGGACGGTAGTTTCGATTTTAATACAGACCATGTATATAATGAATATAATAATTCCTATTATAGATATGGAAATTCTAGAAGAAGTCGTGTAAATAAAACATATGGTGCGCCAAACAGGTATTCTCGTTATAACAGGCATCCAAAGAAAGGTGTGTCTATTTCGCATGATAGGGATGGTAAAGTACGACGTATTGGAAACGTTTATTTAAACTATGACAGGCATGGGAAGATCAAGCGTGCCGGCTCTATATATATGAGCTATAAAAGAGGGCGAGGATATCATGCTACATTAAACCAAGTGGGTGGATTACAGGTGCATTATAACCGCTGGGGAGAAATTGTAAATACCCGTGGACAAGTAAAACAGTTTAGTGATTTTTGTAATTTTTGTGGAACGCAATCTTGCAACATAGATCATGTTCATAGAGACAAAGATAGACATTATGATAACGACTGGGACGATGATCAATATCACGATGATATTTACGAAGACAACTACTACTATTTTAAACAAAATGGTAAAATAAAGAAGCACAAAAAGAGAAAGCATTAAAATAGGAAACTCTTAAAATCAAATACACCTTAGATAAATTATCCAAGGTGTATTTTTTATTACATTTTACTAAAATCTTATTTTAAGATAGATAAAGGCTTTGTAGTTTTCCACTTTCCTCTCGTAAAATCAGGAAATGCCTGTGGTGCACCACCTTGACTAACCGATTTTTCACTTAAAGGTCCAACGGCACTCCAATGACAGCCTTCATAAACATTTTGATCCAAAGGCTCTCCGTTACGTAAGCATTCAACAACTCTATAAAGCATCATAAAATCCATACCGCCATGGCCTCCCATTTTTTTGGACATTTCTCCCAAACGAAGGTATAGTGGGTGTTCATATTTTTCATAAATTTTTGCCAACTGCTCTCCTTGAGCCCAACTATGATGGTCTTTTGTCGCACCTTCAACACCACCCTCTAAGGCTATTCTAGTAGGAAAACCTGCCAAGGCACCCTTGGTTCCTTGCACCAAATTATGACGAGAATATGGTCTGGGACTTGTTTCGTCCCATTGCACCATTATCGTTCTGCCTAAGGTTGTCTTAATTATGGAAGTGTTTAGATCACCACCCTTGTAATCCAGCTTATTCCATTTATGATCTTCAGGATAATGCTTCTCTGCATAGGCTTTTCTACCCAACGCAGGCGTTGAAAACGACACCAAACTATTAAAATTATCCTCCCCCCTTGCTAAATTCATATATTGAGCTACAGGACCCAATCCATGGGTTGGATATAGATTGCCGTTTCTATGGGCATAATGAGGTGTTCGCCATGAGCCTGTACCGCGTTCCTGTTGATTCATCTGCCCTCTTAGTTCATGTATATAAGCTGCTTCAGCATGCAAAAGATCTCCAATAACACCTTGACGACACATATTTAAATAGAGGAGCTCATCCCTACCATAATTAACGTTCTCCATCATCATACAGTGTTTTTGTGTCTGCTCTGATGTTATAACAATATCCCACATCTCTTCTAAAGTAACGGCCACCGGAACTTCAACAAAGGCATGTGCGCCTTTTTTCATTGCCTCTATAGCCATGGGTGCGTGATTATTCCAATTTGTTGCAATAATAACAGCATCAGGTTTTACCTCTTCGAGCATGACTTTCCATCGCTCTTCCCCGCCATGGTAAAGTGCTATATTTTTATGACGCTTTCCTTTCCCAATTTTAGCACACTTATCAGCCGATCGCTTCGCAAGATCTTCATACAAATCACTTATGGCAACTATTTCTGTTCCTGCAATTGTAGCTAATTGCGTAGCATGGCCACTCCCCCTGGCTCCAACTCCTATTACTGCGATTCGAACAACATCGAGTTTAGGTGCTGCATAATCACCCATGTACGATCCACTATGATCAAAAAACGGATGGTTCTTAGAATAGGTTGGCAACATTCCTCCTAGGGTTAAAGCGGCACTTGAAAGCGATGCTTTTTTAATAAAATTTCTTCTGTCTAAATTTTTCATTGATGATGGTTAGGTTAAGGAATTCCTCTTAATTTATATATGTTATAAACTTAATCAATTTTCAACAATTACGACAAGTATTTTTTTGACAAATTCCAATACGCATTTTCATCCTTAAGGCGTAATAGATTAATGCTATCACGTTCTAGTCTGAAATATTTCGCTTTCAATTTCAATGAAGACAAATATGCTAAATTATTCTGATTATCAACGATTTAAGTCATATTCTGGTTTTTTGGCACGCTGTTTGTAATTAGTAAAATGAACACTTATAAAACTTACACTTATGAAAAAAATAACATCCATATTAGTAGTTCTCATGCTTACAGGGTTTACTGCTAATGCAGTCGCAATTAACACAGATAATAGCACAACATCAATTTATAATAGAGGTTATGGCAATTCTTTCATATTTGTAGAAGAGGGTATCGAATTCTCAGTATTCCCCGATGGTCAATTCGATTTTAATATGCTACGCAACAATGCGCGCTTAAATGTGTCTATCGGTTCACCGCATGTTAATATTAGTTTCAATTCCGGGTATGATTATAATGCCTATGTGCAATACGATGAATATGGAGCTATCATTCAAATAGAAAACATTCCTATATACTACGATTATTATGGTCGTATTACACAGGCAGGAAATGTAAACATCAGATATAACAATTATGGATATATCTCTCGTGTTGGTGGATTATATGTTCATTATAACAGGTATAATAGATACTCACATTATTCGGGATTCATAAATGTTTTTAACAGACATTATGTATACAGACCTTGGCATAGATATTATAGTGTTCCGGCTTACGATTATTGTGTAGTTTATAACAGACCATATAGACAGTATTACAATCCTGTTCGTTACACCTATCATAGACCCTTTTATAATAATTATAGAGTTAAGTCTGCTGTAGCGACAAGACGAGGGCACAATATTTCAAGGCATAGAAACTACGCCACAGTAAATAGAAGTACTCGAAACAGAACACAGATAAGTAATCATTCGAAGTATAGAAGGCATGTTGCCAAGAATAATACCTCACGACGTGATAACTCATTGGCAAAAAGAAGTACAAGAGCACATTCTGAAAGAATTAACAGAACGCCTTCAAGGCGAACAACAAGTACTAAAGCGAACTCCCCTTCTAGAAATAGTTCACGCTTAAATAATACTAAAAGGACAAGAGAAAACGTTACTAGAACACCTAGATTAAATGATAATAATAAAAGAACGAATAGAACAACTCAAAATAGAAACAATTCAGTTACCCAAAAACCAAGAAGCACAAATACACGTACATATACTAAAAGAGAACATACATCTAGAAAATCGCAGCCTGTAACAAGAAGATCAGCCCAGCAGAATAAACCAAAAGTGGCTCAGCGTACAGTTTCGAGATCTAGTCAGAATAAGTCAAGAACTACGAAAAGCGTAGTTTCAAGACCTTCACAACATAAGTCTAGAGCTACGCAAAACAGAAAAAGTAGTTCTAGAAATAATAACACAAGATCGACTACAAGAAGACGATCTTAATCGATTTGGTTGGTTAGTTGGAAAGCCCTGCGAAAAGTTTGCCTCAAAGCAAATTCGTGGGGTTTTCTCTTTTAAATTACTTTCTGTTAATAATTTTATCCATTAATGAAGACACATCTTCTGAGAATTTAAGCTTATAAACAACAATGGCATAGACCATTGAAATTAAAATTGATTTTAATCCAATATTTATAATTGGATGATAAGGAAAATCCCAAAAGTAAAATAGCCCAACCAATATGAAAACAAGCACTCCAATCTTTAATGAGTTCTTAGTAAAAGGTAAAATTTTGAATTTTTTATAAACGAAAAACAACTTTAATGTGTTATACATAAAAATGGCTAAAAAAGTGGCCATTGCCGCACCATTTATGCCAAACAAAGGGATGAGCAGAATATTTAAAAAAATCATAATGGCTACCAGAATTACTCCAAAAAACAGCACCATTCTATAGTAATCACTGTTAAATAAAATCGCATTATTACTCCCCAATATAGCATCGTAGAGCTTAGCGGCACTAATAATGAGAACCACAAAGAGTCCTCCGTTAAATTCTTCAGGGATCAAAAAATACAGCTCTTTTATATTTAAAACAATTAAAAGAAAAATGAATCCGGCTATTATAAACAAATTAAGTGCGCTTTTTTTGTACAAATCATCTAAGGCATCAAAATCATTCTCGTTTAAATACTTTGCCGACAAAGGCATTAATATTTGGTGCATAGCGCGCTGCGGAACCGCAATAACCGCAGCAATAAAAATAGCCACATTATAGTATGCGATTTCTTGGATGGGTATATAATAGCCAAGCATAACTTTATCGATATCTAAAAGAATAGTAGCGATTGAAGCTGCAATTATGATTAAACCCGAATAGTTTAAAATTGATCTTATATTTACTATGCCCCTAAATACAATGACCGGAAATTTCACACTGAAAGCATAAAACATCATCACCAACATTCTCAAGCTATAAACCACTACTAAACCAATCATAAATTGCCCTAAATTTATCACATCGAAATAAAGAGTAAATAACAGTATCATAGTTCCAACCCTATGAAAAACTTCTTTCATAAAATTACCAAACACGGTTTGCATTTGCACTTTTGCCCAAGCAAAAAACACTTCAAAATACGCCAAAGCAATAGCAATTATGAGTGTATGCCACAAATAATTTTTTATAATTGGATTTTCGGTTGATAAAAATTCGCCGATATTATAATAACACAGTTGCGTAATAAGGACAACCGGAAAGATAATTAATAATGGCAAAAACAACATGAGCGTTAAAAAACTATTCAATGACACCCGCGTTTTAAATGACGTATAAAATTTAATCAAGGTGTTGTGCACTCCAAAGGCCATTAAAGGCATAATGACATAGGCCAGGGACAACATATACCCTACCATTCCATAATACACATCACTTAAAAATTCGGTGTATAGAAATAATGTATTAATGGCTCCAATTAAAAAACCCAGATAAGTGGATATTAGGTTTTTTAACGATTGTGTTGCTACAACTCCCATTAAATTAAATCAATTTAGATAAGGATTCAGTTAGTGACTTTCTGCTGTATTTTTGCAAACCAATACCGTAAGATTGTAGGGCATTGTCTTGAAACGCTTTATAATGAATTAATATAGTATTTTTTAACGACTCGTAATCATCATAACCAAAATAACTTCCCGTGTTTGTTTCTTTGAGGATAGCTTCTACATCTGACTCTTTTGGTCCTAAAGCGATTATAGGTCTGTTTGAAACCATATATTCAAATAGCTTCCCGGGAATAATGCATCTGGTGTCTTCGGAATCAATTTCAATCAATAGTAATACTTGTGATTTTTTTTGATATTTAATGGATTCATTGTGTGAAACATAGCCTATGTTATCTACATAAATACTTAGACTATGATTTTCAATAGATTCAAGCACATCTTCACTAATAACACCTACAAAATTTAGCTGAAAATCCTTTGCGAAACTCTCATTTTCAGAAATCAGGTCACCTAAAACCTTCCATAAAATCTCAGGATTTCTCTGAGATAGCAAAGACCCTATATGCGCTAAGGAAAACTTGGAATCCAGTTCTATTTCACCCACAACTTCATAATCATAACCATTTGTTATAACCTCTACCGGTTTAGTCGTGATAATTTTAAATTCATTTTTAGTAACAGGACTGGTCACTATTATTTGGTCGGCACTATTCAAAACTTGTGTTTCTAGGGTTTTATGCTTTCGTCGGGACTTTTCAGTTAATTTTAACCGTTTATGATATCCGATAGTTGTCCACGGGTCTCTAAAGTCTGCCAACCATTTCACCCCCAGACGCTCTTTTAGCTGTAGACCAATTAGATGTACACTATGTGGTGGCCCCGTGGTAATTATAGTGGTGATATCATTTTCAGAAATATATTTCGAAAGGTAACTCACAGAAGGTTTTACCCAGTTTTTTCTAGCATCAGGTATAAAATAGTTTCCTCTTATATAAAGCATTACTTTTTCAATAAAACTCTGATTATCTTTATTAGAAATAACACCTTTGCTTATTGTTTTGGTTGAATTTTTTGAGAACAACCCGGCCAGTTTGTAAGGCTCCTTTATAGGGTGTTTTAAAACCGTAAGACCCGCAGGGACGTCGGAAGTTAAACTCTCATCCAATAAAGGATAACTGGGGTTCTCAGGAATATAAACAACAGGCTCTACATTAAACTCAGGCAAGTACTTAGCAAACTTTAACCAACGCTGAACTCCGGGACCTCCGGCTGGCGGCCAATAGTATGTTATTATGAGTGCTTTTTTATGCACTATCCTTTCTTTTTTTAAACTCGTAAAACAACCCTCCAAAAAGCAACAATACAAAAAACACAGAACTGGCCAGTGCAATACTGCTTCCTGTTTTTACAACATCCGGATCAAACTTAAATTCTATAATATGTTTGCCTGACGGAATTTCCATACCCCTTAAGGTATAATTAACACGTATATGACTTGCTTCCTTGCCATCAATTAATGTTTTCCAGCCATTACCATAATAGACTTCTGAAAAGACAGCAAAACCATCATTCGTATTATTTGACTCATACTTTAAATAATTTGGCCTCTGAGCAATTATTTTTATTGAAGCCAGCGAATCTACAACAAACTCATTATCGTAATTCTTTTGTTTGGTTAAATGCGGTACGGTATAAACAGCTTTATTTTTATTATCTAAGCTATCTAATGCCTTAATTTCTTCATTTGCAGAATCAACCCATTGTAATTCTTTTATAAACCATGCATTTCCATTCGCCTCTTCATTGGTATATGGAAAAACATTCCCCTCTTCATCTTCTGCTATAATATACTTTGCATTAAGCATATTTAGCACATTGGAATTCATGCTCGATACATAAAAATCAAACACTTCTCTGTAGCGCTTTAATTCCGCAGCATTATATCCATTTAGTGAATTATGGTAATATGAAGCCTTGGATGGTCCTGAAACCAAATCAAAAACCCTAAAATAAGAGGTGTCTTTTAAAATTTCCTTATCGGCATCATTGGCCTGAAACGGTCGATTTACCTGGATTGCAGATATGAAATCATCATTGTTTACATAGCGCTTATTCACGCCCACTAAATCAAAAAGAATGAGAATACCAAAAACTACCATTACCCATTTTTCTTTGAGTTTTCCCATTAAAAACATAAAAATCACACCTGCAGAAAACAACACCAATATCAATGATCTTAGTGTATCTTCATTAAGCATAGCCTTTCTGTCCTCTTTAACCGCCCTAATAAAATCTTGTCCGAAGGCCTGAATATATTGGCCATCTCTTAATCCAACAAAATCAAATAACGAAGATTTAAACAACAAAAAGATCAAGCCTACGCCTCCAACAATGCCGGTCGTATACTTTAAAGCTTTTAACTTTTCCTCTTTCTTAACGAATTCATTAAATAATTTAACAAGTCCAAATATTGCCAATACAGGAATACATAATTCTAAAATCACTTGAATGGAACTAACCGCTCTAAATTTATTATACAAAGGCACATAATCGATAAAGAAATCGGTTATAAAATTAAAGGGAGGGTTTTTACCAAAAGAAAGTATTAAAGATAGCAGGACACCCCCAACCAGCCACCATTTCAACCTACCCTTCACCAAAAACAAAGCAAAAACGAACAAAAACAAGATTACCGCCCCAATGTACGCTGGAGCCTCCACAATGGGTTGTTTTCCCCAATAGGTATAGACCTGCTTAACCTCATTCGCTGCTTGAGAAGGCGTTGCTCCTAGTTTTCTATAAGCCTCATAAGTATTCGAATCTTTCCCGACATCTTCAATGGTTCCGCCTCCCATTAGTCTCGGGATAAAAAGATTAAAACTTTCTACAACGCCATAGCTAAATTGCGTAATATAGTCTCTGTCCAAACCTGAAGTTACCGCTTTAGGAGAACCATCAGCATTAATGGTAAGTTCACTCTTACCACGTGTACTTTCCTTGACATATTCTTGTGTTGCAAGAACCCCGGTAGCATTTAAACCAATGGAAAGCACAACGGCTAATACTAAAATACCCACTGATTTGAAATAATGTGGCAGTATACTTTTCTTGTAAGCATCAATAAAATAAACAATACCCAAAACAATAACCAGTAACAATAAATAGTAAGTCATTTGAAAATGGTTGGCCACGATCTCTAACCCCATAGCCACTACAGTAAGCAAAAAACCAAAAATGTATTTTCGCTGAAAAGTCAGCAGTATTCCACTAAGCACCAGAGGCATATATGCGATCGCATGAGCCTTGCTATTATGTCCTACCCCTAAAATTATGATCAGGTAGGTTGAAAACCCAAAAGCCAAGGCACCGAGTGCAGCCAGCTTAAAATCTACTTTTAAAACAATTAGAAGCACATAAAAACCTAACAAGTACAGAAACAGATAATCTGCAGGACGGGGTAAAAAACGCAGTGCCAAGTCTAATTTCTTAATATAATTATGTGGATATTTTGCACCCAATTGATAGGTTGGCATTCCTGAAAAAGCCCCATTGGTCCAGTAAGTTTCTTCTCCGGTAACTTCCCTAAAATCTTTTTGTTGCTTCGACATTCCGATATACTGTTTGATATCATTTTGAAATATCTTCTTTCCTTGTAAAACAGGACTAAAGTACGCCAAAGATATCATCACGAAACCTATAAGAATTAATAGATGTGGAACTAATTTTTTAATTGAAAATTGCATGAAAATGATTTAAACAGCGACTGTGAAATTAAGTATATTTTTTGAGAACTCCGTCAATGAAACCCCTGAACTCTAATTATAACATTTCCATCATTATGTATATAAAAAGCGTGCTTAATCAATTTCTTCGTAATCAACATAATCACCAACGTCTTTATTTGAGGTTTTAGTTTTCGGCATTTTATCTATGGAAATCTCTCCTTCCTTTTTAGGCTTTTCTTGTGAGGTATTCTTTTGAAATTGACCAAATTGATCGCCAAAACGCTGTTCTGCTTTTTTAGCGACAAACCTTACGAGAAATGGTGTAAACAGGCGTGCTAAAATTTTAATTCCAAAATAAATTGCCATAATGATTAGTATGGTTCTAATCACACCTATGACAGATGCGTGCTGTAACATAAAAATTATTTTACACAAAAATACAATTCTAAACACTTAAAAAACGTTCAAAAATGATAAAAAAAGTATAAAATATCTATATTTGATAACCCTTATACGATTTATAAATAAAAGTTTAATATGAATTTATTCTTAAGAAAAATCTAAACCCTTCATTATGAACCCTATCAAATCTACCTTAATAATTACCTTATGTCTAATTTCCATATATGGCTTTGGCCAATATACCGATGTAATAAATTCTAATAGACCGGGAGCCTCACGTAGTGCTTTTTCTGTCGGAACTAATGTGGCTCAATTTGAAGTTGGTCCTTATTTGGTTAATGAAAAAAGAACCCCGGTAACGGCTTATGAAGTTTCCGGATTCGGCGTTGATTTTGCAGCGCGTTATGGTTTGTTATTTGAAGAATTAGAACTAAATATAGAAGGAACCTTTCAAAGTGATACCAAAAAATACCTCTCAAGTTTATTGGCTGAAGACGATCGTTCAAATTTCAAAAGTATTACTTTGGGAGCAAAGTATTTGGTTTACGACCCCTATAAGAATGCAGAAGAAGACAAACCCAACCTCTATAGTTGGAAGGCCAACCATAGCTTTAAATGGAAATCTTTAATCCCTGCTGTATCAGTATATTTAGGCGCGAATTACGACACCAAAAATAATCCTTATACCGCACCGGGCATTGAAGGTTTTAGCCCTAAAGTAATGATTGCAACTCAAAACAATTTTGCAGGAGGCTGGGTAATGGTTCTTAACTTGATTAAGGATAGAATCGGTTCGGATCAATCTGATTTTCAATATATTCTAACCTTGACACATTCTTTTAACCCCAAATGGGTTATTTTTGGTGAAACTCAAGGCATTAAAAGTGATTTTTATGCTGATAATCTTTTTAGATTTGGAGGTGCTTATTTATGGAGTAAAAATTTTCAACTCGATACAGCATTAACGTTTAACACTAAAGACACACCTTCTGTTTTCGGTGTTAATTTCGGAGCGTCCTACCGGTTGGATTTTCATAAGGATAAAGAAGTTGACAATGGAAATTCTGCTGAGGATGAAAAAGGAAGAAGGTCCAGACGTGGCAAGACAAAAAAACGTAAAAAGGGTGATGATAATATTGATGACCTGAATAAAAAACAAAAAAGAAAAGATACCGATTTTGATTTCAATTAATGTGTCAAAATTTATCATTTTTATATGATTATAATAAAAGAAGTAAATACCAAGAAAGATTTAAAAGCATTCGTAAAGTTTCCTTTTAAACTTTATAAAGATTCTAAATACTGGGTCCCTCCTATTATTAGTCAAGAAATCAAAACATTTAACAAAAAAGAAAACCCTGTCTTTAATGACGCTGATGCGACTTTGTTTTTAGCCTATAGGAATAATGAAGTCGTAGGCAGAGTAGCCGCTATTATTAATTGGTTAGAAGTAAATGATCAAAATCAAAAAAAAATGCGTTTCGGGTGGTTTGATGTTATTGATGACTTAGAGGTCTCTAAAGCACTTCTTGACAAGGTTTTAGATGTTGGACACAAGAATAACTTAGAATTTATCGAAGGCCCTGTAGGGTTTTCCAACCTGGACAAGGTAGGTGTTTTAACCTATGGTTTTGATCATATCGGAACTATGATAACCTGGTACAATCATCCCTATTACGCGACGCATTTTGAACAATTGGGTTATTCGGTTGAAAAGCAATATTTAGAAAACAAACATGCCTTTAAGGATATTAAACCAGAGAGTTTTTCCAGAATTCAAGAAATAATTAAGAAGCGTTATAAGTTAAAAGCCCTGTATTTTACAAAAACGAAGGAAGTGATGCCATATGCGGACAGAATGTTTGATTTATTCAATAAAAGCTATTCGTCATTGTCATCGTTTGTTGCTATTACCGAAATTCAAAAAGAGTACTTTAAAAAGAAATTCTTAGGTTTTATTAACCCTGAATATATAAAGTTTGTCGTTGATGAAAATGACGCGCTTATTGCTTTTGGAATTGTCATGCCATCTTACGCTGAAGCCTTACAAAAAATGAGAGGAAAACTTTTCCCTTTTGGTTTTAAACATTTATTGCATGCAAAAAAACATAGTAAAAAGGTGACGTTTTATTTAATTGGTGTACATCCGGAGTATCAAAACAAAGGCGTGCATGCTATTATTTTTAATGAATTTCATAATAGTTTTAGTAAAAAAGGTATTGTGGAATGCTTGAGGACTCCGGAGCTAATTGAAAACACAGCTATCAATAAAATTTGGAAGAACTTTAATCCTGTAACCCATAAAAAGCGATGTACCTTTAGAAAGGATATTGCATAAAAAAATCCGATTCTTATGAAATCGGATTTATAATTATATTATAAACAAAACTATTCGCCCATTGCAGCCATCACCGCTGCGGATAAACGCTTGTATGTTCCATTTTCCAATCGGTCTCTAATAGCATCAAAAGCATCTAGAGTTTCAGATACATCCTGCAAAGTATGTGTAGCTGTAGGAATCATTCGTAACAAAATTAACCCTTTTGGGATTACCGGGTATACCACAATAGAACAGAAAACACCATAGTTTTCGCGCAAATCTCTTACCAAAGCCATAGCTTCGGGAATGCTTCCTTTCAAATACACGGGAGTTACGCAACTTTGCGTAGTTCCTATATCAAAACCACGTTTTTTGAGTCCGGACTGTAATGCATTAACAATCGTCCAAAGGTTTTGCTTTAATTCCGGCATTGTTCTTAACATATCCAAACGCTTTAAAGCTCCTACAACGAGCTGCATTTGCAAGGATTTAGCGAACATTTGAGAACGTAAATTATATTTTAAATAATCAATAATCTCCTGGTCTCCGGCAATAAAAGCTCCGGTACTAGCCATAGATTTAGCAAAAGTTGCAAAGTAGACATCAATATCGGCCTGTACACCTTGCTCTTCTCCAGCACCAGCTCCTGTCTCGCCTAATGTTCCAAAACCATGTGCATCATCAACAAATAGTCTGAAATTAAATTTCTTTTTAAGCGCCACAATTTCTTTTAATCGTCCTTGTTCACCACGCATACCAAAAACACCTTCAGAGATAACCAGAATACCACCTCCTGTTTGTTCAGCCATTTTAGTGGCTCTTTCAAGGTTTTTCTCTAAACTTTCAACATCGTTATGTTTATATGTAAAGCGTTTACCCATATGCAAACGGACACCATCAATGATACAGGCGTGTGCATCAACATCGTAAACAATAATATCGTCCTTAGAAACTAAAGCATCGATTGTAGAAACCATGCCTTGATAGCCAAAGTTCAAAAGATAAGCGGCTTCTTTCTTTACAAATGCAGCAAGTTCATTTTGTAATCTTTCGTGCAAATTTGTGTGACCGGACATCATTCTCGCTCCCATAGGATACGCAGAACCATAATCTGCAGCAGCCTGCGCATCTACTTTGCGAACCTCCGGGTGATTAGCAAGACCTAAATAATCGTTAATACTCCAGGTAATCACATCTTTTCCCTGAAATTTCATTCGGTTAGAAATCTCTCCTTCTAATTTTGGAAATACAAAATACCCTTCAGCTTGAGAAGCCCATTTTCCTAATGGTCCTTTATCTTTGTAAATCTTTTCAAATAAGTCTTTCATTTAATCTAATCTTATTGCTGTCAATAAAACAAACATGCTACCATTTCAGACATGAAACATGAGAATTTTAGTTCTTAGGTTAGTTGATGCAAAATTAATTATTTATATGGTTTGAACATAATTTTTTAGCATTCAATTAAACATAAAATATAGAAGAGCATTTCAATTTAAGAAATGCTCTTCTAATATATTTAAAAAATATTATTTTATGTATTGTATAGTCTTCGCGGAAGCTTCATGAACACTATCGAAAAAGCCTTGTTCATTCATCCACTTATCACTATATATTTTACTCATATAGCGCGATCCATGATCTGGGAACATAACTACAACAATGTCATTTTTAGAAAATTCACCTTGCGCATCTAACTGAACAACAGCTTGCATTGCCGCTCCGGAGGTATATCCAACAAATAAACCTTCTGTTTTCGCAATTAATCTCGCAGTATGTGCACTTTCTTCATCTGTAACTTTAACAAACTCGTCTATAACATCGAAATCTGTTGCTGAAGGAATCAGGTTCTTACCTAGCCCCTCTATTCTGTATGGGTAAATTTCTTTTTCGTCAAACTCTTTGGTTTCATGATATTTTTTAATCACCGAACCAAAGGCATCAACGCCAATAATTTTTATATTTGGATTTTGTTCTTTTAAATATCTGGCTGTTCCGGAAATCGTTCCTCCTGTTCCACTACAGGCAACTAAATGCGTGATTTTCCCTCTTGTTTGTTCCCAAATTTCCGGGCCTGTAGACTTATAATGTGCATCAACATTTAACTCATTGAAGTACTGATTGATATAGATTGATCCTTTGATTTCATCATGTAATCGCTTCGCTACCTGATAATAAGATCTAGGATCATCTGCACTTACATGAGCCGGGCAAACATATACTTTTGCCCCCATGGTCTTAAGCATATCTATCTTATCTGCAGAGGATTTAGAACTAACGGCTAAAACACAATTATAGCCTTTAATGATACTAACCATCGCAATACTGAAACCTGTATTTCCTGATGTGGTCTCTATGATAGTATCGCCCGGTTTTAAAATGCCACGCTTTTCTGCTTGCTCTATAATATAAAGAGCTACTCTGTCTTTTGAAGAATGCCCTGGATTGAAGGCTTCTACTTTAGCAAAGAAGTCGCCTTTAAATTTTGAAGCTATTTTATTAAGTCTAATAAGCGGTGTTTTGCCTACTAAGTCTAATACATTGTCAAAAACCTGATTGTTGTGTTTCATAAATGCCTTTTATAAGCTACTGTAATATTACTAAAAATATGTGTAACTTAAAACCTCGCAAAAATAAACATTTTTTTTGTACTAAGCACGAATCCCTTCTAAATCTAATAGAAAAGCATATTCAAGAGCTACTTCTTTTAAACTCTCAAATCTTCCTGAAGCACCACCATGTCCGGAATCCATATCAATATGCATTAGTAATTTTTTTGTATCGGTCTTCAGTTCTCTCAGTTTAGCTACCCATTTCGCCGGTTCCCAATATTGTACTTGCGAATCATGTAATCCTGTAGTTACTAGCATATTTGGATATGCTTTAGCCTCTACATTATCATACGGAGAATAAGATTTCATATAATTATAGTAAATCTCCTTATTCGGGTTTCCCCATTCATCATATTCTCCCGTTGTGAGTGGAATGGTATTGTCTAACATGGTTGTTACGACATCAACAAAAGGAACCGCCGCTAAGATCCCGTTATAGAGCTCTGGATTCTTGTTTATTATAACTCCCATTAGTAAGCCACCGGCCGACCCACCATAAGCATATAAGTGCTTATTTGATGTGTAATTTTTATCTATCAAATGCTTAGAACAATCAATAAAATCGTGAAATGTGTTTTTCTTTGCTAATAGTTTTCCTGCTTCATACCAATTCCTGCCAAGGTATTCACCACCACGTATATGCGCAATAGCGTAGATAAACCCCCTATCCAGTAAACTCAACCGTATTGTTGAAAAGGACGGGTCTATAGTCGAGCCATAAGACCCATAAGCATATTGTAACAACGGGTTAGCTCCATTTCGCTTTACTCCTTTTTTATAGACTAAAGAAATTGGTACTTTACTACCATCTCTGACGGTTGCCCAAATACGTTCTGAGACGTAATCATTTTTATCGAACATGCCTCCAAGAACTTCCTGTTCTTTTTTAACCTCACTTTCTTTCGTTTTTAGATTATAATCTATTACCGAACTCGGCGTTGTTAGAGAATTAAAGCCGTATCTTAAAACCTCGCTATTAAAATCCGGGTTATTGCCAATATACACTGTATAGGTCTCAGAATTAAAAGGTAAATAATAATCTTCGGTACCCTTCCAGTTCATAATGCGCAGTCTATTTAATCCATTTTCTCGTTCATTTAGAACCAAATAGTCTTTAAAAATCTCTATGTCTTCGAGTAAAACTTCCTTGCGATGTGGTATAACATCTTCCCAATATTCCTTTTCGGTGTTTTTTTCATTCGTTTTAAGTAACTTAAAATTTGTTGCACCATCACCGTTTGAAATGATATAAAATACGCCATTATAATGCGCAATGCTATATTCTAAATCGGGCAGTCTCTTTTGAAATATTCTGAATTCGCTATCCGGAGTATCTGCACTTAAAATTTGATACTCCGAGCTCAATGTACTTGAAGACCCGATAACAATATACTTTTTAGATTTCGTTTTATAGACATAAGTATTGAAGGTTTCATCGGTTTCATGAAAAACTTCGATGTCTTTATCTGTATTCGTATGTAGCTTATGTTTAAATATTTTATGCGAACGCAAGGTTACTTCATCTTTCACCGAGTAAAACAAGGTTTTATTATCATTCGCCCAGGTAGAACTCCCGGTGGTATTTAATATTTTATCATTGTACAGCTCTCCGGTGACTAAATTTTTTATTTGAATTGTGTATTGCCGTCGACTTACCACATCTACTGAAAAGCTCGCAAGCTTATTATCAGGACTAATTGAAATACCGCCAAGATTAAAATAAGCATGTTCTTTAGCCATTTCATTACAATCAAACAAAATCTCTTCATCGGCATCCAAATGTTCCTTTTTACGGCTATAAATAGGATAATCTTTACCTTTTTCGTAGCGGGTTAAATACCAGTATCCGTTTAATTTATAGGGCACTGTACTATCATCTTCCTTTATTCTTCCTTTCATTTCTTCGAAAAGATTCTTTTGAAACCCTTCAGTATGACTCATTACCTGCTTAGTATATTCATTTTCAGCATTCAAATAATCAATAACTTCCGCATTCTCCCTATCCTTTAACCAATAGTAATTATCGATTCTAACATCGTTATGAATGCTTAATCTCTTATCTTTTTTAGGTGCTTTTGGTGGATGTATAAGTGGTTTTAATGAAGATTTGTTCATTCTTTAAATTTAAGGGCTCAAAAATATAAAAATTAAATAGCTTTGTATTCAATAAAAAAATATAAAATTATGTTTGGAGATATGATGAATATGATGGGTAAACTTAAAGAAACCCAGAAAAAAGTAGAAGATACTAAAAAACGATTAGACACGGTTTTAATTGATGAACATAGTAATGATAGCAAAGTTAAAGTCACACTTACTGCAAATAGAACTATAAAGACTATTGAAATTTCTGAGGATTTACTTACAGATAAAGAACAACTGGAAGATTACCTTATTATAACGCTTAATAAGGCTATCGAAAAGGCTACGAGTGTTAATGAAGCTGAACTTGCCGCAGTAGCTAAAGAGGGGATGCCAAATATTCCCGGGATGGATATGTTTAAATGAATATAATTAAACCTATATTTTTTCTTTGAATGCGTATTTTCGTTCTACGAAATAAAATAAAAAACCGATTAAGTGTAATACTAAACTCTCAAATCTAAAAGTTTTACCATTCATCTAAAAAAATAGAAGCTTCAGTTGTTAGTAAATATATTTGATTTCTAATTAGCTATTAATCAATTAAATCTACAAAACAATTATGAAGAAATTTACCAAAGCAATTTTAGTATTGTGCGTTATTTTTTACGCATGTCAGGATGAGCCGGTATCTGATGCCGAGGCTACCTTAAAAGAAACCGAGCTGAACTTAGAGGATGAAATTCTTGCATCTGATGGAGAGGTTGACGAAACTCTTGTTCTTAATGAGGAAAGTGAAATTATATTATCAAGTTCTACAAAATCAGGCATTTCAGCTGAAGGAAGTCAAGCAAGAGGCGAGCATTACCCTAAACTTATTAGTGAATGTAAAGTCATTGATGCAGATAGAAGTTGTAACAATCAGGTAGCTGCAAATTTTTGGTGGCCGGTAGACCCTACCGATTATGATGATTATTACTTTTCTTCAAGCGATGACCATACTTTAACATTCTCAGAATATAGTGATGGTACGGCTAATGTTAAAGGTTCTACAATTAGAGGAACCTGTGTTGTTGAAATCGATGTTTGGTTTAAAGATAAAAAAGACTGGGACGCATGGAGTGCTGGTGGAGGAACTGTTAAACCTGAGGGTTGTAATGTTGATTCCTTGGTTAAAGAAGATCTTCACTTTTATGTTATCGATTCTTCTAGAAGCACCATTACTTCATCCGGTGATTGTGGAGAAGGCAGAGTGGGAACTTTTGGTGTTGAGCAACGTCCTGACCCTAACGACCCTGAAACTCCAAATTTAGGAGTTATTATTGGTCCGGGTGGTGCCTTATGGAATACTAATGCTGATGATCATGGATTAGCTACTTGGGGATGGTTGACAGATATTGATACTAAAGAGCGCTTATCTATAATGGATTTTAATTTTACTCTTGACTGCTCTGAAGAATGCAAACCTTGTGAAGGTGATGTTGAAGAATTAACATTAGAATACGATTGGTACAAAAAGAAAAGAGTAAAGATCTACCAAAAAAGAGAAAACACTTGTTACGGAACTAAAATCTTTGATAAAGTATTAGAACCGGGTGAAACCTTTACAATTAATGGTGCGAATAGAGATGGTTCTTTCGGTAAATACATTTACATATACATAGGTAATAGATGTTACTATTATACTAAGATCAAAACCAATTGTTATGTGAAAATTGGACCTGGTTATACCAAAGGTGTTTTTAATGTCTTAGGGGGTAGAAGTACCGAAGGCGGAGAACTTTGCGAGTACGAAAAACCAGATTATAAATGTTATAGACACTGGAGTTGTAAATACTACAGCAAATGTAGATGGGGATGGAGCTGGCATCACTAAAAAAATAAATAATAATATAAAAGAGGTGTTTTAAAACACCTCTTTTTTTTACCCCAATTGGTTCTTGTCGATTTATCCGTTTTAGGCTAAGTATTTATAAAAACCTTAATTCTCCAATTAATCTTTCATGCATAATATCGGTGTAATCTAAGTGTGTTACCATTCTTAGTTTCCCCCCTCCCATTCCTATAATGTAGATATTTTTATCGGCTAGTTTTTTAATAAAAGTAGATTCGTTTACATCATTGTTCAACTCAAAAATAACAATATTGGTCTCAATAGAATCTACATTTTTAATGATTGACTGCTTACTTAACTCGTCTCCTATTTCTTTAGCTCTTTTATGATCCTCTGCTAACCTATCCATGTTGTGATCTAGAGCAAACAGCCCTGCCGCCGCTAAATACCCCGCTTGGCGCATATTACCCCCAAAAATTTTTCTTAGTCTTATTGCTTGTTGCATAATAAGTTCACCCCCAACCAGTACTGAGCCAATTGGACAGCCTAATCCTTTACTTAAACATACTGAAATTGTGTCGAAAACCCCACCATATTTCAACGTGGTCTCATTTTTTGCAATCAACGCATTCCACAAACGAGCCCCATCCAAATGAAATCCTAAATTGCGGTCTGCACATACTTGATTTATTTTTTTAATTTCATTAAAATCCCAACATGCACCGCCTCCTTTATTTGTGGTATTTTCGATTTCAACCAAACTGGTTTTGCTGTAATAATAAGCGTCTGGATTTATAACATCCAAAACCTGATCAGCATTAAACATACCTCTATCCCCATTAATGAGTCTACAGGAAACTCCACTATTAAAGGATGCACCGCCAGATTCGTAATTATAAATGTGAGCGTATTTATCACAAATAACCTGATCGCCAGGATTGGTGTGCAATTTGAGCGCCACTTGATTCGCCATGGTACCACTTGGAAAAAATAAAGCCTTACTTTTGCCAAACATGTTTGCTAACCGTTGCTCTAGCTCATTAACTGTTGGATCCTCTCTAAACACATCGTCACCAACCTTAGCACTCATCATGAATTCCAACATTTCTTGAGTTGGTTTGGTTACAGTATCACTTCTTAAATCTATAATCATGTATCAATATTAAGGCATAAATCTATAAAATATATTGGAATTCAATGGCTAAAATTAAACAACGGGTAATCCGATAAAGGAAGGTTTCATTTATTCATTGGGTGATGTTTCTCCTGATGAATACATCAAAATGAATAAAAACAGCTCGGATTCTCTACTTTCAACCGGTACTTAATTTGGGAGGAGATTAGTCTACAAAAACATCAGTAGCAAATACTTTTTTTGAAGGGTTTGCTCTGTTAGGCTCTTTTTTAAAAGCCTAAACTAATATTCTCTTCTTCCTTTTGAGTTTGAAATATTACTTATAGATTTTTTTATAGACTATAATATAGTATTCCATACGAACTATTTTAATATATAATTTTTCATTCTAAAAAAAGGATTAATTGATCTGAAAATTAGAAAAAAAAGTTGCTTATAATTAAATGCTTTTACTAAAACCTTATAAATAAACTTATTATAATCTTTATCCAAAAAAGAATTAAGAGGGTAAGCTTTGGTTTTAGCCAATTCGCCCATAATTATCTTAATTTCAGACAATTGAATAGTAGACTTTAACATTCTTGCCATCATAAAAAACGCGAAGGTTTGTTGTCTAAATTTTAATCGATGAATTAATTCTTTACTAACTTTTTTCTTAGAAAATATCAATTTGTTAATAATTGTTTCATAGCCAAGCACTGCACTCTTCATAGCATCAATCATTATTAGTCTTTTTCTATTAGCTTGAGTCGTCATTATAGAACCTTCTCTTTTAACATATCTGTGAGCATCAATAGGTAAATGGGCAACTCTTTTTGAATCTAATAATAGTGTCACAGTAAAAATCACATCTTCCAACCATTTACCTTCAACAAATCTTATGCCTAACTCATCAAGGTGTTTTTTGTTAATAACATACCACCAACAAGTCTCTCCTTCAAAATGACAATGACTAAGATATTCCATTCCATTTCTAACACTTAATGAAAAATCTCTGATATTATCAGTATTTGATTCATTTAAATCAAGAACTGATGTTTTAATAGATTTAAATGTTAAAACATCCAGATTATATTTTTCAACATAAAACAAGATATCTTTTAATACATTATTGGCTAAATAATCATCAGAGTCTAAAAAATAAATATATTTCCCATTAGCTAATTCAATGCCTTTATTCCTTGCATTTCCAACTCCTTTATTTTTTTGTGTAAATACTCGAAAATTAAAATAGGTCTGCGCATATTTATTAAGAATTGATTCACTATTATCGGACGACCCATCATTTATAACAATAACCTCGTAGTCTTTAGAGTCAACGTCTTGGTCTAAAATACTATTTAGGCACCTAGCAATATACTTTTCCACATTATAAACAGGAATTATTATACTCAATTTCATCTTTTTTTTAGTATTTTAAAAGATATGATAACTTCTCAGTATTCAAAATTCAATTGATATGGTTAAAATTATTTAAGGAAATTTTATTAATTTATATTTATAAAGGATTCGCATTGGGTAAAGTAAGCTGTAAAAAAAATATCTATGATTAAATAAAAACGTAATGAGCCTACTCTTTATGGAAGAATTTAGCTCGCTATCAAAATAAGTGAGGGGATAAGCATTAATTTCTTTGAATTCATCTAAAATGTTATCAATTTTTTTTAAAGACAAGCTTACTTTTATAAATCTATAAAACAGCATACGCACATTCAAATCTCTCCAATGTTTTATTTTATATATTACGCCTAATAATTTTGGGTCATTTTTTTTTGAAATATCAAGAATAAGGGAATTATATCTATGGGTTAAATTAATATAATTTTCTACCATTTTATTTAAATGGTCTTGATTCTCATTGTTCATTATAGAAGTAGGTACTTGAACATATCTATGGATATCCATTTCCAGATGCATAACCCTTTCAGCTTTAAAAATCGTTCTAAGCGTAAATGGTCCATCTTCCATGGGATTACCTTTTTCAAAACAAATTTTATTCCTTAAAATAAAATCTCTACTTATGATGTACCACCAGACCGTAATATCGTGGTATTTGTTCTTTGATAGAAAATCAATACCATTATAAATAACTGCATTTGTACTAACATTCTCTGTTTTAGAACTAAATAAATTCATTTCTGAAGTTGAAATAGAATTAAACCCTAAAATATCTAAATCATTTTGTTTGGCCGTGTTTAATATTGTTTTTAAAGTGTTATGAACAATATAGTCGTCAGCATCTAAGTTATAAACGTAATCGCCTTTAGCTAATTTTAATAATTTATTTCTTGTTGCATATATTCCAATATTATTTTGGGTATATAAATGAATATTTTCGTGGCCCTTGGCATAGTTATTTACTATTTCATAAGAATCATCAGTAGAACCATCGTCCATAACAATAATCTCATATTCATTTTTAGGAATATCTTGATTAATCAAGCTATCTAAACAATTGCCAATATACTTTCTGGCATTATACACTGGTATTAGTATACTTAACTTCATTTAAAAAGATAGATTTAGGTTAAACAGTTCAAATATATATATATGTAATGTATTCCTCTAAATTAAACCGTCAAGACACCCAATTATTCTATAAAATTATCGTAGTAATAGTTTTCTTCTGAACGTATATATCCTATTTTTGTCTAAAATAAAGAAAACTATGATTACATCAGATCAGATTAAAGATCTAAAGACCCGCCTTGACAAACTAAGGCACTATCTTTGACATAGATGTCAAGCTTATAGAGATACAAAACGAAGAAGAGCAAACCTTTGACCCTAATTTCTGGAATGATTCCAAATCTGCCGAAATCGTTATGAAATCACTTCGTGTGAAAAAAAAATGGATCGAAGACTATAATGCATCCAAAACGCTTTTTGACGAACTAGAAATTCTATATGAATTTTATAAAGAAGGGGAATATACCGCCGAAGAGGTTCAGCAACAATATGATAAAACGTCTACCTTTCTTGAAGATATAGAATTTAAGAATATGCTCTCTGAAGAAGGTGATAGTTTAAGTGCTGTATTACAAATAACTGCCGGCGCCGGAGGGACGGAAAGTTGTGATTGGGCCAGTATGCTTATGCGTATGTATCTAATGTATGCCGAAAAGAGTAAATTTAAGGTTAAAGAGCTAAATTTTCAGGAAGGCGATGTGGCCGGTATAAAAACTGTGACCTTAGAAATTGAAGGCGACTTCGCTTTTGGATGGTTAAAAGGAGAAAATGGAGTACATCGTCTGGTACGCATCTCCCCTTTTGATAGTAATGCAAAACGACACACTAGTTTTGCTTCGGTTTACGTTTATCCCTTGGTTGACGACACTATTGAAATTGAAATTAACCCGGCAGATATAGAAATCACCACAGCTCGATCTAGCGGTGCTGGTGGACAAAACGTGAATAAGGTTGAAACAAAAGTACAGCTAACACATAAACCCACAGGTATTCAAATTTCATGTTCAGAAACCCGCTCTCAACACGATAACAGAGCAAGGGCTATGCAAATGCTTAAATCTCAACTATATGAGATAGAACTACAAAAACAGCTCGCCCAACGTGATGATATCGAAGCAGGTAAAATGAAAATTGAATGGGGAAGTCAAATACGAAATTATGTGATGCACCCCTATAAGCTGGTGAAAGACGTAAGAACCAATCACGAAACCGGGAACGTTGATGCTGTAATGGATGGTAATATTGATACTTTTCTAAAGTCTTACTTGATGATGATGGGACAAAAAGAAGAAGATACTAATACTTTGTAATTTAAAATGAAAAAAATAGACACGATTATATTCGACCTTGGCGGGGTGTTAATTGACTGGAACCCTGAATACGTATACTTAGATGTTTTTAATGGTGATCGCGAAAAAATGCAGTGGTTTTTTGATAATATTTGCACGAACGATTGGAACGAAAATCAAGATGCCGGATACCCTATGGCAAAAGCCACCGAAGAACGTATTGCTCTTTTTCCTGAGTACGAAAACGAAATTAAAATGTTTTATGGGCGCTGGGTAGATATGCTTGGTGAAGCCATATCAGAAACAGTAACCATACTTAAAAGACTAAAAGACTCAGGACATTTTAAAATCGTTGCTCTAACCAATTGGAGTGCAGAGACCTTTCCTATTGCTTTAGAACGCTTTGATTTTTTGCAATGGTTTGAAGGCATTATTGTATCAGGTGAAGAAAAAACACGAAAGCCGTTTAATGACATTTATGATCTTACTTTAGAACGTTTTAATATTAAAGCCGAAAGCGCCATATTCATAGACGACAATTTGAGAAATATTGAAGCTGCCAATGGTTTAGGCCTACATGGTATTCAATTTAAAAGTGCGGAACAGCTCATTAATCAATTAAAAACTTATAATATCCATTTGTAATGCTAAAAATATACCATAACAACCGATGCAGTAAATCCCGTTGCGGATTGGAAATTTTAGAGCAATCCGGAAAATCTTTTGAGGTTATTAAATATTTAGATGATCCGCTTTCAAAAGAAGAACTACAGCAAATTATCAAGCTTCTCAATATCAAACCCATCGATTTGGCAAGAAAAAATGAAGCCATTTGGAAAACAAACTTTAAGGGAAAAACACTTAGCGATGAACAAATAGTAGAAGCTATGGTCAATAACCCTAAGCTTATAGAACGCCCCATAGTTATTAATAACGATAAAGCTATTATTGGTAGACCTCCGGAATTAATTTTGAACATTATTTAGCCAATACCCTATTATTCTTTTTAACAAAGTTTTAACCAAAGACTACTAAACCAAAGGTTATTTTTGTCGTCTAATCACGCAAAACATCATCATGAGTAAACTATTTTTAGTAGTTTTTACCTTTTCAATATTTTTCGCAAATATTAATGCCCAACCCAAGGAAAAAGAAGCTTCAACATTAGCGTCCAATATAGAAAAAGATGTCATCATTACGGGGAAAGTTTTAGATGAAGAAACGAATGCCCCTCTTGAGTATGCGACCATAGCGTTTTTCAATAAAAAGAAGAATAAAATTACAACCGGAGGCATTACAGATGCTGCCGGAAACTTTAGTATCCCGGTTCCAAAGGGCACTTACGATATTACTATTGAATATATTTCTTTTAAAACCCATACCATTGCAAACAAAACCATAACCAAAGATGAGAATCTCGGCACTTTTTCTTTGGTCATCGACACAGAATCTCTAGGTGAAGTTGAGATTATTGCAGAACGTACAACGGTAGAAATCAAACTGGATAAAAGAATTTACAATGTGGGTAAGGATCTTACCGTTAGAGGAGGCTCTGTAAGTGATGTTTTAGATAATGTCCCTTCGGTGTCTGTCGATGTTGAAGGCAATGTCGCATTAAGAGGAAACGATAATGTTAGGATTCTTATTAATGGAAAGCCATCGGGTTTAATTGGTTTAAATTCTACTGAAGCATTAAGACAGTTACCTGCGGAATCTATTGAAAAAGTTGAAGTGATCACATCCCCTTCAGCACGTTATGAGGCCGAAGGAACTGCTGGGATTTTAAACATCATTTTGCGCCGAAGTAAGCTTCAAGGGTTAAATGGTGCTATAACTGCTAATCTGGGGCATCCCGATGCAGCCAGTATATCCGGGAACATAAACTACCGAACCGGTGATGTCAATTTTTTTAATACGACCTCCTATAATTACAATGAATTCCCCGGGTATTCATACAACTTTACGACATATAAGGATTCCGGAAATTTTATCGATGAAAAAACAGATTGGATAAACTTTGCTAAAGGATTAACCACGAATATGGGTTTAGAATGGTATGTTAACGAATCGTCGTCAATTACGACTTCCGTGGTATATAATGATAGAAACAATGATGGAGAAGCCATCAATAAGATTTTGCAATATGATGCCGATTTTAATTTGACCGGTGAAAACATTCGTATCAAACCAGAGCCGAGTGACTCCAGAACCATTCAATATGCGGTAAACTATACCAAAGATTTTAAAACCAGTGGACACAAGTTGACCTTCGATTTTCAATATGAGGACTCCGATGAAAACAATAGCGAATTTGTAAATCAAAATGGTATAGATACCGAAAGAGCATTTACAAAGGAAGATCAGTCTAATATTCTGTTACAAAGTGATTATGTCTTACCTATTGGAGAAAATAGGCAATTCGAAATGGGGTATAGAGGAGATTTTAGTGATAAATCAACGGATTATCTTTTCGAAGCGTTCAACACAAATACCAATGCTTTCGAAGTCGATAATAATCTATCGAACCTGTTCAATTTCAGAGTCTATTTAAATGCTATTTATAGCCAGTTTGGAAGCAAAATCGATAAGTTTTCTTATCTATTAGGTCTTAGACTGGAAAATACGCAAATAACCATAGATCAGCCCACCTCGAGTGATTTTGAAAAGAAGAACTTTACCGGCCTGTTCCCTACGGTCAACCTAAGTTATGAAATAAATGACACCCAAAGTTTGACTTTAGGATACAACAGAAGGATTAGCAGACCTCGGGGATTTCAATTGAACCCGTTTCCATCCAGATCCAGCCTAACTAATATTTTTCAGGGAAATCCGGATTTAATTCCAAGCTACTCTGGTAAATTTGATTTGGGGTATTTAAATCGGTTTGGGAAGTTTACATTAAGTTCTTCGTTATATTTTCAACGTACTACGGATGAAGATGAATGGGTTAGTATCGATACGGGAAATACGGTTAATATAAACGGAGAAGATGTTCCGATAATACAAAGGACATCAGTTAACGCAGGTACCAATAAGAGGTATGGTTTTGAATTTAATTTGAACTATAGTCCAACGAAAAAATGGCGAATTAATAGTGATTTTAATTTCTTTAAGTCCATAACAGAAGGCGAGTTCAATGGTATAAATCTAGATGCCAATAATGTAACCTGGTCGTTTCGTTTAAATAATAAATATACCCTGCCCGGTGCTATTGACTGGCAAACGAGTATGAGATACAGAGGTCCTAGAGAAGATGCGCAGAATAAAAGAAAAGGCAATTTTTCGAGCACCGTGGCTTTTAGTAAAGATTTATTTAAAGAGAAGGCTTCAATCGCTTTTAACATAGATGATGTATTAAACAGCAGCAAGTTTATAGGTGATGTAGATTCTGAAACCTTCTTTAGTCAAAGGGAAATCAGATTTAGAGGTGTTCGTAGTTATAACCTCTCTTTTACTTATAGATTCAATCAGAAAAAGAAAGAGCAAAGAGACCAACGCGGAGGAGGTTTCGATTTCGAAGGATAGATAAGATCGATCATAAGATTAATAAAAAACACTTACCAAATACAAAAAAAGGAAGCTAAATTAGCTTCCTTTTTTATGATATAATATTTTAATTATGCCTTAAGACTGTGCTTGCCTCTTTGCCCTTTTTTCTTCTTTAATTTCTTTAAGTCTTTCTATTAAAGAACCTCCAATCCAGTAAGGGATTACGAAGGTTAATAAAAAAATCATTAACCAAAACCCTATGGTCAGAATGGTTAAGAAAGCTAAAAATCCTAAATATTGGTCAAAATCAAACATAATTGTTAAGTCTCTTTTAAAAATCTTATGCAAAGATAATGCAACATAGCTTGTTAAACAATACTAAATTAAAATTTATTAACAGAGTTTTTCACTAATTTAAATTAGGCTGAGGTGTCATCCTCAAGTAAGGCTTTACCTCCTTATAACCTTTAGGGAATATGCCAGGTATATCTTCGGTAGCAACTGATGGCACAACCACACATTCATCACCATTGTTCCAGTTTGCTGGCGTCGCCACTTTATGGTACGCTGTTAATTGCAACGAATCAATAACGCGCAACAATTCATCAAAGTTTCGTCCCGTAGATGCCGGATATGTAATGGTTAGCTTTACTTTTTTATCAGCCCCTATAACAAAAACAGATCGTACCGTTAGTTTGCTATCTGCATTGGGATGAATCATATCATATAACTCGGAAACATGTCGGTCTTCATCAGCAATAATAGGGAAATTTACCGTGGTATTCTGTGTTTCGTTAATATCCCTTACCCATCCATTATGAGAATCTAAACCATCTACACTTAGCGCAACAACTTTGGTATTGCGTTTATCAAACTCAGCTTTGTACTTTGCAACAGTACCTAATTCGGTAGTACAAACCGGTGTATAATCTGCGGGATGAGAGAATAAGATGCCCCAGCTATCCCCTAGCCATTCATGAAAATTTATAGTTCCTTCTGTAGATTCTGCTGTAAAGTTTGGGGCTTCGTCTCCTAATCTAATTGTTGCCATTTTAATTTGATTTTATAAGTTAATTTATAATTCATGCCACTTAAGTCGATAATTATTTTGGTAGCTTATAAATTTAGTGGATTATTTTAAATTCCATATAGGATTCGTGTTAAAAATCTTGTAAAAACTAACCTGTTCGATATAATTTACAAATTTCTTAAAACAATTATTCCCTACATAGATAAATCACCGTTGCAAAAGTTTTTATTCAAATAAACTACTCAACATCAAAAGTCATTTCAGACACTAAAGGTTCTCCATCAGCAGTAATTCCTTCTAATGAGACCTTATAGGTTGTCGACATATCTGCCGTATAAAAAGAAACCTGAGCCTGCCCTTTTTTATCAATTTTAATTGTTGGACTCCAGGAAAGGGCTGTTCTCATATCCGGGGAACTATGCTCCGGTTCTTCTTTTGCATATTTGGGTTGATAGAATACCTTTGAAACACTATATCCCGGATGATTAAATTTAACTATCCCTGTGTTATTAACTTCTTCTGTTGGCTCACTACCGTCTAGTGTATACACCGCAATAACATATTTTACGCCATAAATTGCGGCTCTATTACGCTTTAAAACATCTATAAAGTCTATACTGGAGACCGGAAGAAAACTAATGGCTTCATAGTCAGATGGAAAACCATTTAGCAAAAATTTAGGCCTAATAGAATCTCCTTGATAGAGAACTTTTTCATTTTTCATATAAACCCCAAATATTCTTAAAGCATCCAAGGGATCTGTTGGAAACCCCGATAAATCTTTAAAATCTAAGGTATGAGAAGTATTCTTGTATAACATACGCTTTTTGTCATATCTACTTATCTCTTTTGGTTTTTTAGCCTTTACAAGTGCTGCGTCTAAAATAATAGTCTCACTATCTATAATAAATGCTGGGTCAAAAGCCCTATTTTCTTTCGAATTTATATAGTTCGCAACGAGATCTTTTTCTTTGGATATATACTTAAAACCCTGCTTGATAGATGTCTTAGGAGGTATCAGTGTGTCTAGTTTCATATAGAAGCTTGAAGATGCTGTTGACTTATTCTTTTTCCCTCGAACACCTAAACTACTGGACTGCAAAACAATGGTGGTAGTATCTGTAAAATTTAAATCTTTAAACACAAAACGCCCTTCTGCATCAGTTTTAACCGCACCATAACCAAAAGTTTTATCATTGTTATAGGCCAATGAAACTTCTGCCTTTGCAGGCTTTTTATGGTTATAAGCCTTTTTAACATTACCAGATAAGGTTATTCCTTGCTCTGGCAGGAACTCTCGATCCGATTCTTTATTCTCGGTAGCATCATTAAGTATGTATTGTCGCCATCCTTGAGTCATCATTAGTAAATCCAGGTTTTGTTTTCTCAAAGTATCATTAGAATTAAAATAATATCCGGGATGCTCTATATGTCCTTTAAGTTCAGATTGTAACAAGAGATAGTTTTTAATGTTCATTGCAGAGTCTTCTGGTGGCAGAACAGCACTATTAGCTACAGATAGGGAGACATTGGTTTTTGAATTTTGAGAAATGGATTCATCTAAGGTAATATTCAGTTTCACCAATTCTCGTTTTCCATAAACATGGTTCGAAGAAGAAATGATCGCCTTATTTTTTGGTTCGATCGTTTCAAAAAACACGAGTCGTTCACATACCGGTAAGCTCTTATGGTCTAAAAGCGTAAACTGAACGATACCTTCTTCCAGAATATTTTTTGGAACACTTATTAGTGCTTGAGTTTTATTACCTATCAACTCCGAACTAAAAACAACGCCCTTTCTCTGCAATCCAATACATTTAAAATTATCAAGAGCATGTGATGATGAAGATTGAATAAGCACTTTATAAAAATCGTTATACTCCACAACATTCATAGCAACCCCTTGATTTAAATGTATAGGTAATTTATAACTATAATCTCTGTTGTTATCCTTAATAATGGCTTTATAATTTTCACCTTTTTGTGGAATAAATTTGAACTTACCCATTCCAAACTTAGAGGTTTTAAAACTTACAACCTCTTTCCCTAAGCTGTCCAAAATAACACCTGAAACATCAATACCTTTACCTCTATAATTAAGCGCCTTGAAACCTACCGTATTTATAAACCCTGCCATCATATGACCCCCTTCCGGAAAAAATTGTAAATCCGGTTTATTTGCCATAACTTCTTTCAGACTATCTCTTATAATTTTTTTCTTATTATTTGGAGTTTTCCCTTTGTTCAAAGTCATCGTATTATGGGAATTGATATAAATCTTTTTCCTAAAAAAAAGAGACCTATCAAAATTCCGCATATAATTTGTGTAGGCTCTTATGGTATACTCTCCCTTTACTAAATAAGTGGGGAGTTCAAAACTGCCGTGACCTCCGCTTTCTTCAATTTTTATAGTTTGTGTTTCTATAATTTGACTTTCTGAATTAATAAGATCAACATATACAACAGCACTTAAGGCTGTTTTTTTGTGAGTATGTGCATTAAGAAGATAGATTTTATACCATACTTTATCGCCTATTTTATAATAGGACCTATCTAGATGAAGGTATACTTTCTCTAAGGTATAAGGTAGATCTGTAGAATTAGAGGCCCTTTCTAATTGGGTCACCTGTTGTGCTTGTAAAAAACTGGTAAAAATATAGGTTAGGCATGTGAATAGTAAAGTTCTAAATCGCATAAGGTTGATATGGTTATTTTTAAAAGTTAAATCTTTTTCTTACAATCAAAAACTGTTCCAGTTATTGTTCATTTAAAACCTTTATTCATTTTTAATCCGAATAATCCTTCTCGAAATATATACTGACAATATTTTAGATTCCTAAATGGTTTAAACTTTGGATAAAAACTAACATATATCATAATATAAAACAGATGAAAACAATTAACTTTGCATCACAAAATAAATTATGACTACCATGGATTTTAGAATAGAAAAGGACACTATGGGTGAGGTCAAAGTACCTTCCGATAAACTTTGGGGAGCCCAAACAGAGCGCTCGAGAAACAACTTTAAAATTGGAGCTCCTGCCTCAATGCCTTTAGAAATAGTTTACGGATTTGCATACCTTAAAAAGGCCGCTGCACATACCAATTGCAAGTTAGGAGTTTTGTCGCATGAAAAGCGAGACTTGATCTCTCAAGTATGTGACGAAATTTTGGACGCTAAGCATGATAGCCAGTTTCCATTGGTGATCTGGCAAACCGGTTCAGGGACTCAAAGTAATATGAATGTTAATGAAGTCATTGCCAATAGAGCACACCAATTAGCCGGAAAGATAATCGGTGAAGGCGAAAAAACAATTCAGCCCAATGATGATGTCAATAAATCCCAATCTTCTAATGACACCTTCCCTACCGGAATGCATATCGCGGCTTATAAAAAAATTGTTGAAACTACCATCCCCGGGGTTAAGCAATTAAGAAACACATTACATAAAAAATCTGAAGCTTTTGGAGCGGTAGTCAAAATTGGTCGCACGCATTTAATGGATGCCACACCATTAACACTGGGACAAGAACTTTCAGGGTATGTGGCACAGTTAGATCATGGTATAAAAGCTTTGGAAAATACATTAGCGCATTTAAGTGAATTGGCTCTGGGTGGAACGGCAGTAGGAACCGGGCTAAACACACCTAAAGGATATAGTGAACTTGTGGCAGAATATATTGCAGATTTCACTGGTCTCCCCTTCGTTACAGCACCAAATAAGTTTGAAGCCCTTGCTGCCCATGATGCACTTGTTGAAACCCATGGGGCTCTAAAGCAAATAGCGGTATCTCTGAACAAAATTGCAAATGATATAAGGATGATGGCTTCAGGCCCTAGAAGTGGTATTGGTGAAATTATTATTCCGGCTAATGAACCAGGAAGCTCCATAATGCCTGGAAAAGTAAACCCTACCCAGTGTGAAGCTTTAACCATGGTTTGTGCACAAGTTATGGGCAACGATGTTGCCGTAAGTGTTGGAGGCATGCAAGGTCATTATGAATTAAACGTATTTAAACCGGTAATGGCTGCCAATGTTCTGCAATCTGCACAACTAATTGGTGATGCCTGCGTGAGTTTTGACGAAAACTGTGCTACCGGTATTGAGCCCAACAACGCAGTTATTAAAACACTCTTAAATAACTCCCTAATGCTGGTCACTGCTTTAAACACCAAGATAGGGTATTATAAAGCTGCAGAAATAGCTAATACGGCTCATAAAAACGGAACCACGTTAAAAGAGGAAGCCATCCGATTAGGGTATGTCACCGAAGAAGATTATGATGCCTGGGTAAAACCTGAAAATATGGTTGGAAGTCTAAAATAATGGCTTAAAAAAAATGTATAAAAAAACAGGTGAATTAAATTTACCTGTTTTTTTTGGTTGGTTAGCTATCAATCCTTTAATATTTTACACTTAAAAAGGAAATCGTTTCAAAGATATAATTTAACATAATATTAATAATTAACATTTGTTAATTTATCCCATTTTTTTTCTGATTCTACTCAATTGCACCGGGGTAATACCTAAATAAGACGCGATATGATATTGAGAAATTAGTGTGTCCACATTTGGAATTTGCTTCCGCAATTCAATATAACGTTCTCTGGCATCTAACGAAATTAACTCAACTAATCGCTTTTCATACTTTATGTAAACCAATTCTAAAACGCTTGAATACAGATTGTTAATTACGACATTCTCTTTGCTTAACTTGAGAAGTTTGTGATAATCAATTTCATACATCTTACAGTCTGTAAGGGCTTCAAAAACAAACTTGGAAGGTTTTCCTTTAATTAAAGCAGTTAATGATGCTACAAAGTTTGTAGGCAAATAAAAAGTCTTATTAAATTCTTTGCCCGACTCAGTATTCAAATAACAACGAATCATTCCCGAGACCAACATGTACACTTTTGAAGGGACTTCATTTAGCTTAACGATTTGAGTGCCAGCTTCTATTCTTTTAAACTCAGATATTTTAATGATCTCTTCAAATGTTTCTTCAGAAACACTGGTAATAGAATTTAAAAAAGTAAAGTTTCTATTCATTTAACTATATTTTGAAATACTTAATAACGGCCTTGTTTATTGACAACAATGATAAGAAAACAATTTTCTATTTAAATAGCGGTATTTCGGTGCGTTCTAAAATAATACCTTAAGTGCCATCACCAATTAATTTTTCTACAATTGGCAAATAAACTTGTTTAGATGCACCATTCAATAAACTTTGAGATAATGAAGTCTGGAATAAGAATAACGAACTGCATAAAAAAAGTCCCAAGCGATTAAACTTGAGACTTTGCTTTTAAGTAAGTGTTATAAAAAAATTACTTTAAAGTAAACTCAGATGTTGACACTAAATCTTTTTCATTAAAAACATTCACCACGTAACGTCCTTTTTCAAATTTGTTTTCTCCTTTTGAAGCTACAAACTCGCAAATATTAAGATTACTATTTTCATAGTTAAACTTACTAATAATACTATAGTTAAGTGTTTTCTCTTCAAACTGTACTTGTTCGTTTAATCCAAGGGTATTATTCTTTGGGTCTATAACTTGAACATATAATTCTTGATCGCCACCTTGAACCAAGGCGTTTTTAGCTACAGTAAAACAAACTCTAATTTTGTCAGTACGACTGGCTCTTTCTGTTGGAATCAATTTTCCTGAAGTTCTTTCTATAACTCCAAACCCTTTTAAGCCCACAGTAGATAACACTGCTGCATTTTCAACAACTTCAGCCAAGGCAGTATTTTGTACCAACAAAGAGTCTGTAAACATCGTACGTTCTTCTAAACGAACTCTTGTACTGTCTAAAGATGTTGCTAAATAAGAATTCTCCACTCTTAAAGAGTCATTCTGTGCCAATAAAACATCCATCTCTTTTTGTAATGACTGATATTTCTTTTTGTATCTCCATAGACTTCTAACATTCGTTTCAGATATTTTTAATGAATCAATTAAGCCTTGAATACGTTCTCTTGCTTCTACCAAATTAGAATTTGCAACTTTGTTCTCACCAATTGCAACATCATATTGTTTTGCCATTGCATTTAAATCATTCATTACCAACTGCTTCTCTGCTGTTAGTTCTTTTTTGGTTTCATTGCTTTCTTTATATAGGTTCATCGTATAAAAACCCGTTCCTAAAAATAAAACCAACGCGATGCCTAAAGCCACCTTTAACCCCATACTACTTTTGCTGTTTTCCATAATTACTTATTTTTAATGTTTTAAAAAATCTAATGTTATTCAAAATTATAATCTGCATTTTCAATATATACGAGCAACTTAAAAATTTGGACTTTAGATGCCCCAAAATGTTAATTTGCAATACTTAAATACATAGGTCGTGGCACAAATGTAGGCATTTTGTAATTTGTTCTACCCCACTTTAATCGTTAGACTAGAACTTTTTTGGTGATGTTACCCTTGTGTAATTTATCAGTAGTTTTTATATTTGCATAAGCACTTATATAAATACTATAATTATGGACGCATTACGCGGTTATGGAGAATTAGGTTTAGGCTCCAGATTAAAAAGGGTGAGCGAATATATGATGAGGGAAACACAATTGGTATATGATCACTTTGGCATTGATTTCGATCCCTACCTCTTTCCTATTTTTAAAATAATAGCCCATAAAAATGGGATTACTAATTCCGAAATAAGAAATTCACTGCAGTATACGCAACCGGCAATTACACAATCTCTGAATAAATTGAGTGCTAAGGGACTAATTATATTTAGTCCTGATGAACTCGATAAACGCAAAAAAATAATTACACTTTCTGATAAGGGTAACACGACCTTAAAAAAATTAAAACCTGTATGGAAGAGTATCGATAAAGTTATAAAAGAATATACTTTAGAAAGCTCTACCTCCTTAATCGAACATTTAAATATTCTTGAAAACAAGCTAAATATGAAAAGCTTTAGTCGTACCATAATAAACAGTATAGCGGCAAAGGCACCTCAAAATATAGACATCATTTCTTTTGAAAATAAATATGCTAAAGATTTCTATAATTTAAATATCGAGTGGTTGCAAACATTTTTTTATGTAGAACCCTATGATGAAGAGGTGTTGGGTAATCCTTATAAGCATATAATAGGCAAAGGAGGACATATATTCTTTGCTAAACTTAAGGATGAAATTGTTGGCACAGTTGCTCTAATGCCCATTGGAGAAGAAGGTCTTTTTGAGTTAACAAAAATGGCCGTATCGCCCAAGCATCGGGGATTTAAAGTTGGTCAGCAACTTATGCAATATTGTATCGATTTCGCCAAAAACATGGGGCTTCCAAAACTTATACTCTACTCGAATACTACATTGGAAAACGCTATTTATATTTACAGAAAGTATGGGTTTATCGAAAAACCCTTGGAAGCGAATACACCATATAAACGCAGCGACATTAAAATGGAACTTGTTTTCTAAAGCATTTATCATGAAAGATGCCTTGAGCTATACAAGGCATCTTTATGCTTTTTTCTAACGACTAGTCTTCAATGCCTTCCAAATCAAACATAAAAGCATAGGTCAAAGCCAGTCGTTTATAACGTTCAAAACGTCCGGATGCACCACCATGACCTGTTTCCATATTACAGTCCATGATCAATAAGTTATCGTCCGTTTTTAATTCCCGTAACTTGGCGATCCATTTTGCCGGTTCCCAATATTGCACCTGGCTGTCCCAATAGCCTGTGGTTATTAAAATGTTAGGATATGCTTTAGCTTCAACATTATCATAGGGAGAATAAGATTTCATATAATCATAATATGCTTTGTTCTTGGGATTTCCCCATTCGTCAAATTCGAATGTGGTTAGCGGTATGGTTTCATCAAGCATTGTCGATACAACATCAACGAAAGGTACAGCGGCAATCACGCCATTCCACATATCGGGATCCATATTTAAAACGGCTCCCATTAATAATCCTCCGGCAGAACCACCGTAAGCATATAAATGGTTGCTATTCGTGAATTTTTCGTCAATTAAAAAATGTCCGACCGCAATAAAATCGGTAAACGTATTTTTCTTTTTTAACAATTTCCCATCTTCATACCAATCTCTTCCCATTTCTTGTCCGCCACGAATATGTGCAATAGCATAAATAAAACCCCTATCGAGTAAACTTAAACGCGTTGAGTTAAATGTAGGCTCGGTACTGCTCCCATAAGACCCATAAGAATATAATAATAGCGGGTTTTTCCCATTCTTTTCAATCCCCTTTCTATAGACTAACGAAATAGGAATTTTAGTACCATCAGGAGCCGTGGCAAATAAGCGTTCAGACATGTAATTATCAACAGAAAATGCAGGGTCCAACACTTCAGTTTGTTTTAATAAGACCTGTTTTTTTGTTTTCATATTGTACTCATAAGTTCCATTGGGTGTTGTCAGGGAACTATAGTTGTAACGCAACATATCGGTGTCAAAATCAAGATTAGAAGTGGTTGAAGCGAAATAGGCAGGATCGTTGAATTCGATATAATGATCTTCGCCATTCCAGTTCATGACTCTAATGGTTCTTAAACCTTCTTTTCGTTCTTCTGCAACTAAGTAGTTTTTAAAAATGTCCATCCCTTGAAAATAAACATCTTCTCTATGCGGTATCACATCAACCCAATGTTCTTTAGCTGTTTTACTTACTGGGGTTTTTACTAATTTAAAGTTCTTAGCATCTTTATTGGTACGAATGTAAAAATGATCCTCAAAATGATCAATGCTATATTCTAATCCCTTTTCTCTCGGTTGAATGATTTGCCATTCCCCATTAGGCGTATTAGCATCAAGGTATCTAAATTCTGTGGATAGGGTTTGAAAACTTCCAATGATCAAATAAGCATCAGATTTTGTTTTACCCACACCACATCTAAACGTATCATCCTTCTCTTCGTAAACAACAACGTCATCAGATTGACTTGTACCAATAACATGCTTTACAATTTTATTCTGCCTTAAGGTTTGCGGGTCTTTGGTAGTGTAAAAAATAGTTTTCCCATCATTAGCCCAGGTTGCACTACCACCTGTATTACTTAACTTATCCTTTAATAATGCTCCGGTATCCAGATTCTTAAAATAAATCGTGTATTGACGTCTGGAAATGGTATCAATTCCAAAGGCTATAAGATTATTATCAGGGCTTACAGATTGTCCTCCAAAACCATAATATGCATAACCTTTAGCCATTTCCGGACCGTTGAGCATGATTTCCTCCTTAGCACCGTCTTCTAACTTTTTTCTACAATACAATGCATAATCTCCACCCTCTTCAAACCTGGTATAATAAGAATATCCGTTATCCTTAACCGGGACGGATTGATCGTCCTTTTTTATACGACCAACAATTTCATTATACAACTTCTCCCGAAGATTCGTCGTGTGCGCCATGGCTTTATTTAAATAGGCGTTTTCTGCGTTCAAATAATCCAACACATCCTGAGTTTGAGCATCTGGTGTTTTAGCGTTTTTTTGCACATCGCTTAAACGCATCCAAAAATAATTGTCGATGCGTGTATCATCATGAATAGTAAGTTCTTTAGCTATCTTTTTTGCTATTGGAGCTTCGAATGCTCTATAAGGTCTTTCTTTTTCATTGGATTCGCATGACAACATAAGGGCAAGTGTTAAAAATGTAAGTAAACTGATTTTCATTGTGATTAGTTTTATAGAACTTAAAGGAACGAAATTTAATTCTTAAGATTATGTTAAAGTTCAAAAGGTTCTCCTTGATATTATATGGATCTATTCAAGAATTCCTCAAGTTCAATACAGTGTTTTATATTCTCAGCACAAAGCATACTGAGTGTTTCAATTAATAGTTGATTCACCTCTTCATCTTCAGGCCTAATTTTATACGCCAAAATGAATTCAGAGTAGGCAGCTGCAATATCGTTAGACATTAACTCTTGTTTTCCTGAAGCCATCAGAAAAGTAAATGCTTTGTCTTCCATTCTAAGCATAGACTTCTCAACTGAGATCCTATGTTGCTCTGAATACTCCACAAAATCATTTATCCACATGAATATTGAAAGCGACAATATTATTACGGCAAGAGCCAAAATTAATTCAATGCCTTTAGAATTTTCTTTGACCTTTGGTTTAGGCTTAAAAGTTCTTAAATTTTGGTGCAAAGGGTAGAAAGAAGAAATACGTCCCCCTTTGGTAAAAGGCTTCCTAGGCCTTCTTTTAAAAACCCAAGTCTGCATACCGAAACCCATATAACCAGCCATAATAAACCTTTATATATAGGTAGGCATAATACACTAAACGTTACGATAAAGTATACTAATTATTTAAAGATTTCAAAGAATCAATCCGTTTCTGTAATCTTTCAATTTCCAAAGCCTTTGTATCTTTACTCGAAACGGCTGGAATGGAATCCGGAGTTTTCCCGGAAACATCTATAGGTCTAATCTCCTCGGCAAAATAATATCCAATACCTTCACTAGACCTCCAAGCTTCATTTAATTGGTTGTAAACGGTTTTATCCCATTGACTCGGGTGTTTTACATCGATCCAAATAACATCTCTGTATTCGCTATCAATAAGCACCAAATCCGGTGTTGCCGAACCATCAAACTGTCCGGCATCTTTTTCACTAATGGCCGACACGGTTCCTAAAAAAAACATCCGTTTTCTACCGGCGATATCTTTGATATAAGGTCTGAATTCAACAGGAGTATTAGCGGTCCAATCGTACTCTTTTCTCGATTCCTTTACTTTTAAAGGCATGGCCGAAACTCCTGCATACCCTTGTTTTTTCGAAGCATGATCATAATAATAAAATGCATCAGAGCCATCTGCCGGAATAAACACGCTAAACGTCAAACTGGTACGCTCATCGCCAACAGGTTCCAACCCAAACCAATGGTATAATCCACTATAAGCATTAGAATCTGTATCGGAAAAATCAAAATCCGTCACAAAAGGTTGCTGATTCTGATCCTTTGGTAATTCCGGAATCTTAACGGCAGTTTTCATTTTCCATGGTAATGGATCTGTAAAACCACCTAAAAATTTTAGGGACTCGGCTTGTATTTGTGATACCTTCTCTGATAAGGTGTTCTGTCCGATTAAAAACGAATGCTTGGACATTTCTTTAGGACTTATATACGTCCCTTTCCCTATTAAAATTCGCTCTATATAATCGCCAAAATCGTGTTCGCCATTTTGAATTACCATGACGCCTCCAAATGTCGGATAAGGGAATAGAAAACCCTTCCACTTTACTAAACTTACCACCTGTACCCATTGTCCCGTATCATTTTTCATATAGAATGTATCGCTGGGCTCCATAGTAAACAACTGAAAGAAATTAAATCGTTGTACCACAGCATTATAAGTGTTTCTGCTAAACTTTAAAGATTCCCCGATCGAGAATGTCACTGGAATTCTATTTTCATTAGAGAATCTGGGAAACGGCGTGGTACTTGATACGGAAAACACTTCTTCCGTATTATCTGTAATACCTTGCCACACATATTTTTCGGTAGGTTGAATCGCCATGGTCCATTTATTTTCACCATCGACGCGAACCAGATGTGGTAGCGAAACATCCTTGGTCTCTCCTACACTTTCGTTAGCCATAGATGAAATATTCTGCAATGGTTGTATGCGCTCGTTTTGTGTTAAAGGCAATGCATTTATTTCTATTTTATTCAAATGGTTAAACACGTTATAGGTTTTCATATAATCGTACATTTTAAAATGCCAGCCAACGGCATACAAAACACCAAAGAATACTATTAACAAGCCCAAAACCCCCATACGTCTTCCCGTGCTTACAGAGCTTCGAAACTTTCGCAATCCAAAAACTAAAACTAAAATACTTAGAAGAATTATAAAAATAAACTTTCTTACAAAAAGTAATGCGGGTTGATAATCATCTCGCAAAACAAACAACGCCAAAAGCAAAACTAAGCCTATTACGATGATGATTGTTTTTTGCTTTCTTCCCTTATTCCAATAGTTCTTAAGCATGTTATTATTTTTTAATTTTTATTCTGAGCAAAAAACACTTGAATATAGTGCTCTAAACTTAGTATACTTTCTTGTTCAATTTGAATCAATTTTCACCATGTTTTTTAACATGTCTGATAGATAGTACCATCGCAATAATCATGAGCACCGGTGTTAACAATCTCAAACTGTTTTTCCATTCAAAACCACTATCATAATCATAAATAAACAATTCAACGATTAATAAAATAGCAAAGAGTGTCATGATTATATATTTAAATCTATTTTTATTCATCTTACAACAACCCCTTGTCTTTTAAACGTTCACGGGCACTTTTTTCTTCAGTTTTGGGTGATGTTTTGGGCATTTCCGAAGTTTCTATTTCATCGGCTTGCTTGGTTTTTATATCTTCAATGAGGTCTTTTCCTTTTTCAATAGTATCATGGACAATATCTTCAAAAGAATCCGCTTTTTCATCGATAACTTCACTCGACTTGAATATAAAATTGGCCAGATAAGTTCCTGCCAAAGTACCTACAATCATTGAGGCAAACATAGAAATCGTGGTAATATCGATGGGTATTAGAAATCTGGTAATAACGATACCTATTAAAAATAAAAAGCCAATAAACACCAGGCGAATAATAAATTTTTGCCGATACACAAAACCTGTTTTATCTTCCGGTTTCATTTGTAATGCTTTGGCATACATTATTTTATTGAAAAAACGATATAATCGATTGCCATGGGATTCTCTCCAGTAAATTAAAGCACCAAAAAAAATGGAAGCAATAAATATAATAAGCTCTAAGGTCATGATTTTATGTTTTATAATACGGTATCAAATTAGTCTAATTTTTTTAAATATTGTTACTAATAGTTTCAATAGCCCATTCTTTTAGCGAATCGTCCCACTGCTTAAAACTCTTATAAAACGCCTCTTTATCGTACCAATACAAGAACAGTACATCTTTTGGAGCGATATTTACTAATAACATCCAAATGAGATCCTGATGTTTGGCTTCTAATGATGAATGTGGTTGATGCAAAGCTTCAAATAGTTTTAGATCCACAATATCTGCAATTTTATATTGGTTGCTTTTTTCAAGTTTTTCCAAATAACGCTCTACACTCATTATTTTTTTGCGAGCTTCAATATCCAATTTATTAAGATAACTCTTGTATAATAAAGGATCGTTCAAAATATTCTTTATAGGGTGCTGTGGTTTTTCTAAATATTGAGACATCTCAAATTTCCTAATCCGATGATATCGCTTTGTATTTACAACCGCTTCCAAATCATATTCAATAATCACATGATCCCGGAGTTTATCCATGAGTTCGGGCTGATGTATATGATATATCAGTACCTGATAGCTCACATCTCTAATGGCTTCTTTATGCCATTTATTGTCTTCAAAAACAATGATGGGTGTGATAAAATCGCGCAACACATAAACACCACCAAAAGCCCTGGTATAGAAAGAATCTGTAGTAAACTGTAACTCATGCAAATCTAAATCACGATGACGTAAATCGCCATGAGTTTTAGCCGATTCCAGCAATTGTTTATGAATGGACTCATCTATGAAGTTATGCCCTCTATTAAAGGTTTCTATGAGTTCTAACTGCTGTTCTTTAATTTTATCTAAATCATTGATTAAGTGAAAACTTATCGTAATGGTATTGTATTTTAAAACATCTAAAGGCTCATAAAAGGCATCAATATTCTGGTCGAAATCCAGGCAAATAGCACAATCTCGGGTGATATCGTTTATTTTATTTCCATGAATTTTGAAAACAAATTTCATCATGTCTCTATCGAACGTGTGAAACGGTACATAAACCGGCTTTCCTTTTTGGAGGGGAGAAATAATGATCCCATGCGGGTTGGCGTCACCATTATTCAAATAATGAAGCTCACCTTTTTCATCGGCTATTTCCGGGCTCCATCCTATCCCGTCTATAGAAAATGTTTTAAGTTTCGTTTTGGTAAACCCAAGTTTTACCAAACAGGCATTATAACGCTCTACCAATTTCCCACTTACGGGGATTAGTTCGCTTCTATATAAATTGGCTTGTATTAGTTTATCCATTTTATTCATTCCCACGAAAGTCGGAATCTTATTTTAATTTAATCTGTTATTTTTATTTGCCGCGAATTCACCAATAATTATTTATTAAAATAGGTTTCGTCCCGATAATTATCGGGAGCGTTCAACCCGACAACATTGTTAAATTCAACCATTCAACAATCCATTTATTTGAACATATTGCAATAGCATAATCGTTCTCGCATCAATAATATCTCCTTTTTCTACCATTTTCAAGGCGTCCTCAAATGACATTTCTAAAACTTCGATTTCTTCATTTTCAATATCCAAACCGCCACCGCGACCTGTTCTATCTGAATCGGTATATGTTCCAATAAAAAGATGCACGCGCTCTCTTACGATGCCCGGTGATAAAAAGACGGTACCGAGTGCTTTTAAATTTGAAACATCGTATCCTAATTCCTCTCTTGCTTCTCGTATGACACAAGTTTCCGGAGATTCACCTGCATCTAAAGCCCCTCCACAAACTTCAATGGAAAAACCTTCGGAAACACCAGCTATATAAACAGGAATTCTAAATTGTTTTGATAATACAACCTTTTTTGAGGTTTTATTATACAACAATATCGCCACACCATCACTTTTCCCATAGGCTTCGTGAGACAGATGTTTCCATGCTCCTGTTCTAAATTTAAAATCAAAATCTACACGCTCTAACTTGCCCCAAAACTGAGACAATACTGTCGATGTTATGTTCTTAATTCTTTTATTTTTCATTATCGAACTGCACTCTGGCCTCGGTTTCAATATTCAATTGATTTATTCGTGCATCTACCTTTCGTTTGAAATCAGTATCCGCAATAGTAGCGACGTTATCCAAATATCTTATCACTTCCTGTCTCCTTATTTCAGAAAAATCCAGGCCTTTCATATTCGATTTCATCAATTCTTTAAGCATCTCAAATTTCGTATCATAATCTTTTTTGAAATACGTTTCCGGATTTTCAAACCAATCATCTTCCAAATCAAAATCGGTCAATCGCAATGATATGGCCGACTGAATATTACGTACATCACGTGACGAAAAGAATGGAAATACCTTTTGTACTTCAGTATATAAGCTGGCATAGAACATATGCTCACTAGCATCATGCATTTTATTCACTTTTTCAAAAGTTTCTAAAATACGTTCTTCTGACGGTTTTTCAACAGCCTCTAAAATATCACCCATATTTTTGGCAAGACCTTGATCTTCTAAATATTTATAAGCTAAGGGATCTTGCATATTCACAAAATCCGGCATCGTCTCCTGTAGCTTTCGCCACCATAAGTGATCCTGGTCTAAAAAGTCATGTTCTGTTCGGGCACCATCAATTTTAAAACGGCCTTGTACACGGGATATCACAGCCTTATCCAGCATTTCCGGAAGATTCGTAAACAACCCAATGGAACTATTCCCATAGTTCACCGCATAAGCACCTTCAGTATATCTTAAAAATACACCGATTACTTCTTTAACACCGGCAGAAACGCCTTGAGCGGTACGTTCCTGTAAGTTGTTTTCGGCATCATCAATAGGTGCAAAGATTAACTTCGATGGGTCTTGTAAAGGCTTCATCCATTCCACCATTTTTTCAGCTGATCCCCCTTGAAAAGTACTAATCAAGGTGTCTGGCATGGGGTGAAACAAAAACGGGATATCCATATTATCGCAATGCTCTTTAAGACGTGTTGCTATGGCAGCGATGAGCATACTTTTTCCGGTTCCCGGAATACCATAACCCATAAATACCGGCATAAAACCTCCCAACTCCTGAAAAGGATTCTTCTTTGCAATAAAATCGTAGCTTAATAGACGTTCGGTTAAACGGCGGGCAAAATGTTTGGCATCACGATTTCCAACAATCTGTTCAAACTTAATTTTATTGAATTCAACACTCTTAGCTGTACCGGAAAACACATTGCTCCAGCCCGACACCGCAAACTCAGAATGTTCTAGCTTATAGGTTCTATCCTCTATAGTTTCGGTATACTCTAAAGCGCTTTTGCGCAATTGGATTTCATCAATTAAAGCTTCAAAATAAACAACCGTAAAATTAATGACGTCCTTGTCCGACTTTATAATTTCCGGATGCCCCAAATATTTATCAAAATAAAATAAGCTACATGAAATGCTTTTCATTGGAGACAATAACGATACTTCCGGAATGCCTGCAAATTTCTGCTTCATGACACTTAAATCATCAGAAGCATGAGGTTTCAAATCGTGCAATATTTTATAAGCCATCGAAAAAAGCATAAATGCCGTTGCCGTGTGCATTTTACTTTCAAACTCACGTTTTCCGCTGGTATCAAGTGCCGATTTATTTTCAGTTAAACTCGATAAACCTGAAGCATCATAATAACTATCCTTAATCCAAATCCCCAATGTAATACCTTCTTGTACGGCATATAAAGTTTGGTTTAAATACATAGGAATTGCCACAGAATCCGGTAGTAAACGCTTTTTTAAAGCCAATATGGTTTTAGAGACTGAAGTGATTTCAGTGGTATTACTCCCATTATTAGCTCTGGATAGATATAATAAAATAGATTCATCTTTGGTCTCTTTATCTTTGTTTTTGGCACGTATACCTTGTTCCCATTGTACACTTTTTAAATAAGATGAAGCCTCATCACGAAGCATATCAAGTTCAGATTGTTTTATGGGGAATGTTGAATTGTGTTCCATGGTTTTTTAGTCTTCAGTATGCAGTCCTCAGTTTTCAGTGCTTGCTTTTGCTCTATATAACTTTGACTAGATTCATAATTCTTTTAATTAAATTTACTCGGATTATTAATCATATAATTGATTAATTTCCAACCTCTTCGCTTTTACTTTGTAACTCCATTTTTTTGTTGGTTGTTATATATTCACATGCTAATGCAAAATCTAACCATAATTGCGTTTCTGAGTTTTCGCTGTCAGCATCCGAAAGCTCACTTTTGAAATGTTTGTCATATTGCCCTTTTCTATAACTCTTTGCAATAGCTGAGCAGACAGCACGACTGGACCTTATCATTTGAGAACTCAATCCAAATACTTCAGACTTAGGAAAACCTTTAGTCAAATGAAATATTTCCATTGCTAGTCCAAACCCTTTTTGATATGCCAATAATGTTTTAAAACTCATTTAACGCTGTTTTGAGGATGCACTGAATACTGCATACTGCTTACTACTTCCCTTTTTTTATATCTATCTTTAAATTTGCCAATTGTACAGGTGGTTTAGCCAGTTTATTCATAATCTCCGGGGTCTTGCTATGCAATAATTGAATGATGCGATGTGGAGCAAACACATACTTTTTTTTAAAAACATCGTCCCATTTTTGCAAGATTTGCTTACTAAAAAAACCACCTTCTTTAAATTCGCCTCCCGAACTGACTTCATCCAGCTTCAAAGAAATTGCATATGATTCCAATGGTATTTCTTTCTTACTAATACCATCTAATATCGCATGTGTAATACTATTTTCATCTTTTGCAAAGACATTGTGGATCGGTCCCAAATCGATTCGCTTGATAAGTTTTGGAGACACTTTCGCCAATTTTCTGTCAATGATATAAGCCATCGTATCTAATGCCATATCCCTGTCGGCCGTTATTTTCAAAACCTCGTAGATCTCATCTTTATAATCGTTAACACGGGTGCCATCATAATCAAAATACATAAAACATATAAACGGTCTGTTATGTGTAACATCAAAAAAACTCCAGCTTATGAGTAAATCAGCCTTTGATTCCTTAGGCGCAGATAAAATTTTACCTTGTACAAACCGATTAAAGATATATTCCTTTTTTACCGAGGAATAGTATACTATAGAAGCCGCCTGAAAAAGTTTGCTCTTCTTTACAGGTACCTTTTTACGCATTAGCGTATCCAAAAATTCGTCCTTTAATTGGGGTATTGGTGTAAGCCGACCTAAATACTCATCGCGTAATTCCAAATCGTTAAACAAGTATCGAAATTCCAAATAATTTGGAAAACCGGAATAGGTCAAATCTATTTTCATATGATCCTCATCGTCATACATATACTTAATACGCATGGCTTCAATGGAATACAATAACAAATCGGAATACTGCTTAAATAACTGAACTTCTTGATCGTTACAAATACCCTGTCGCTGCACAGCAACAATAAGTTCTTTAAAAGCAAAATCAACCATTTTATGGTAAAACACATAATGCTCTTTAGAATCCAGAACTGCGGAATCTAATGGTGTAACTATATGGTTTATGGACATGTTTTTAGTCTTCAGTTAGCAGTATTCAGTAAGCTTTTTTGCTACGAATACAGAAATCTTTTAATAATTCGGGCGTTACCTAAAGGTCAGGCTTTCGGCAGTCGCTCTCTCCCGATAACTATCGGGAGAGGAGCTCCAACAAATGCCTCAATCCTTAACGCATTGTGAGTATATCACAGAAATTACAATTCCGCTTGATGAGATTCCTTCCCCAAAGCCTCAGATAATTATCAGGATGGGATTAGCAGGAATGACAATTAACTTAACAAGTCGTCCTCGCCAGCCTCCGGTTTTGGTTTTCCTTCAGGCTCTCCTCCTTCGCCTTCAGACGGTTTATTAGGATCTACATTATAATAATCCTCAAAAATCTCTTTCATATCGATACCATAGCGCTCGGCAAAATTCTTTTGAATATCACTGTCCTTAGCCCGAATTTCCTGTAAAGCCTCTGCATAACTGCTGTAAACACCCTGCATTACTTTTTCGTGAACCGGAATGTTATCCATCATATCCTGGCGTGCTTTAGCACTCGCCGTATGCATTGATGCCAGAGTTTCCCCAATATGCTCATCTGTTTTTACACCCAAATGTTCTAAAATGGCTGCAAACTCTTGGTCTGTTCGTGCTTTTAATGCCACCACATAGCCATCATAATACTTAAGACGCTCTTCGGTATCTGACTTTAATTTTGCACGATGCGTTTGTAAATTGCTACGCAAGGATGTTAATACTTTAATCGTTAGATTGTGCTTATGGACAAAACTATCTTTACTCGCAGCCAGCGTAGTGTATGCATTTTTAAGACCCTCAAGCTCTTCAACTTTTTGCTCTAATGTCGTAACCTTTCCTATGGCTTCGGCATACTGGGCAGATTGTTTGTCGGCAATATCTTCCAACTCTTGACGCGCCTGTTTTAATAGGGCGTACTGCTCTTCCAATTTCGCTTCAACCTCTTTCTTTTTTTCAAGAGCCTTAGTATGGTTTTTAGATGCTTCAACAATAGCATCTTTTAATTTTTCTTCGACTTCTTTTATTTCGACCTCCCTATTCTTCAATCGGCTTACAGCGGCCTGACTCTTAAAAGAAAGCTCACTAAGTAAGGTTTGTACATCGGCACTTTCAATACGCTCCTGAAACATAGCTTTTGCCTTATTATCTGCTCCGGCTCGAAGTTTTTCAGCGGCTTGAAGTTCTTCTCTTTCTTTTTTAATTTTACTTTTTCTTCCCCAAAGGTTATTCCACCAGGTATCTGGTTTGCTTTCGGCATCTTCTAGTTCTATCCTGGCACGTTCTAGTGCTTTCTGCGCATCATCTATTACTTTTTGCTCTGTAGCATTAAGCGAGGAGAATTTTTCAAAAATAATACCAACTTCATCTTGATAATCGGTTAGATCTTTTATAGCATCTAAAAGGGTCGTCCTATCTTTCTCTGCCATATGTACCACATCATCTAAAGTGGCGTTCAATATTTTCTGCCTAACTTCCGGATCGTCTTCTTGAGAAAGTTTAGATTTCATAGTGTCTATGGCTTTACCCCAGTTAACATCTACTTTCTCTGTTTTTTCATTTGAACTGGTTTCTAGTAAATCAAAATCGTCAGACATATTATCAATGTGTTTTTTTAATTGAACAAATATTTTTATAGTTAAGCAATTTCGTTAAAAAATATCAATTTCAAAATTTATACTGCTTAAATTATTGGTATTAAAAGTTAATAAATTGTTACAACGCTATAAATATAGTTTTTCGAGAGAGCTAAGACTTAAAAGAATAAAAGAACTGGTAAATGCTTCTTCATTGTATATGCAAACCCTAAAAGACTTATCTTAACTTTAAACACCTGAAAACAAGCTTTGTAAGTTGATGCTATTTGTATTACACCCCCTACAATACAGCTTATAATATTTTCATTTATAGTTGGTTAGTTAATTAAAAATAGTATATTTGAGGTGCTATTAACTCAAATCAAGTATTACCCATGCTCTTTAACCTAAAGATTCCCATAATTTTAAATATTCCCTTAATTGAACAAGCTGATATCGTTACCGTATTGTCTATTGTTGTTGTTATTTTCTTAGTTTTATTAATTCTTGGTGTTAGAAAATCCTATAAACTTAAAAAAGAAAATGAGCGCTTAAATAGTATGAATACTAGTATTGAAGATGAAAATGAAAAGCCTTATAAAGATTTTACCGATGGGCATATGTATAGTAATAAATAATCAAAGAAATTATAAATTTAAGATAAATAAAAAAGCCTGCGAAAGCAGGCTTTTTTATTTATTATCTAACGAGTTTCTTATATTTTATTCGCTTGGGCATAAGGTCTCCACCAAGTCGTTTCTTTTTATTTTCTTCATAATCGGAAAAGCTCCCTTCAAAAAAATAGACTTGACTATCCCCTTCAAATGCCAAAATGTGCGTGCATATTCTATCTAAAAACCATCGATCGTGACTGATAACCACGGCACAGCCGGCAAAGTTTTCAAGTCCTTCCTCTAATGCTCTTAACGTATTGACATCAAGATCATTAGTGGGCTCATCTAAAAGTAATACATTACCCTCTTCCTTAAGCGTCATCGCCAAATGCAAGCGGTTACGTTCACCGCCCGAAAGCAGTTTTACCTTTTTATTTTGCTCACTTCCGCTAAAGTTAAAACGGCTCAAATAGGCTCTGGAATTGACTTGCTTTCCTCCCATCATCACCAATTCCTGTTCATCACTAAAATTTTGCCAAATGGATTTCTCAGGATCTATATTTGAATGACTCTGGTCTACATAAGCAATTTTCGCTGTTTCACCTACCTTAAATTCACCTTTATCAGGTTGCTCTTCACCCATGATCATTCTAAAAATGGTTGTTTTACCAGCACCATTGGGTCCAATAACACCAACAATCCCAGCTTGAGGTAAATTAAAGTTCAAATCATCATACAATAATTTATCATCATAGCCCTTACTCACTCCACTGGCTTCAATAACATTAGTCCCTAAGCGCGGACCATTGGGAATGTAGATTTCAAGTTTTTCATCAAGCTGCTTTTGATCTTGACTCATTAACTTATCGTAATTTTTTAGACGGGCTTTTTGTTTGGTTTGACGTCCTTTTGCACCTTGTCTTACCCATTCTAACTCACGCTCTAAGGTTTTTTGACGTTTAGAAGCTGCTTTTCCTTCTTGAGCCATACGTTTAGATTTTTGATCTAACCAAGAGGAATAGTTTCCTTTCCAAGGAATACCTTCACCTCTGTCTAATTCTAAAATCCAACCTGCTACATTATCTAAAAAGTATCTATCGTGCGTTACCGCAATCACAGTCCCTTTATATTGTGCTAAATGATGCTCTAGCCAGTGTACAGATTCGGCATCTAAGTGGTTGGTTGGCTCATCCAACAACAGGACATCAGGTTCTTGAAGTAACAAGCGACATAAGGCTACGCGACGACGTTCTCCACCTGAAAGTACGCCTATCTTTTTATCACCATCCGGAGTACGCAAAGCATCCATGGCAATCTCCAGCTTCGTATCCAACTCCCAGGCATTGGCAGCATCTATTTGATCTTGAAGCTCTGCCTGACGATTCATAAGCTTTTCCATTTTGTCCGGATCGGAATACACTTCTTCCAAACCAAACATATCATTTACTTTATTGTATTCGTCAAGAATAGCAACGGTTTCAGCTGCACCCTCCCGGACTACTTCCATCACCGTTTTAGAATCATCAAGGATAGGTTCTTGCTCCAAAAAGCCTACGGAATAATCCTGTAAAAAGGTAACATCGCCCTGAAAATTCTTATCCACACCAGCAATAATTTTCAATAGCGTTGATTTTCCGGAGCCATTGAGTCCTAAAATTCCAATCTTGGCACCATAGAAAAAACTTAAATGTATGCTCTTCAATACCGGGGTATTCGCCCCTTGAAATGTCTTGGTTAAACCAGACATTGAGAAGATTACTTTCTTATCATCACTCATTATACGCGTCCTTTTAAAGCATTAAACACCCATGCAATGGCGAAAAAACCTATACCTACTGCTGCAAATCCCCATCCTGCTACATCATCGTATCGAAATGCTCCTAAGGCTATTAACGCCAGTCCTACAAATATCATGATAAATGTAGCCCAAGCTAAAACTGTATTTTTATTCATTGCCATAATCTTAATTCTTAAATTTTTGGTGGTTAGTCGAAACGCAAATATCGTTTTTTTACTTAAAAAAAACATCCTAAATAGGATGCTTTTTTATTAACTCGCCGGGAGAAATCCCATTTTTCCCATTTGATAATCGCGCATGGCTTCCAAAATTTCGGTTTGTGTATTCATCACATACGGCCCATAACTTGTAACCTCTTCATTAAAAGGCTTTCCTGATAGAAATAATAGTTTACTCGCTTGAACACCTTGAATAGAAATTCCTTCTCCGTCTTGATTAAATTGAATCAACTGGTTTTCATTTAATTCTAACTTTTCAGTATTGTTTATAGTAACATTTCCATTTAATAAATACAGCATCGATTGTTGATTTTTATCAATGGCCATATTAAAATGGCCTTCTTTTTCCACATCTATCATAAAAGCGTTGACATGCGTTTGTGTTGCAATTCTTCCGTTTTTTCCTTGTAAGCTTCCGGCAATAATTTGAACCTTAACTTTTCCATCTTCCGAAGAAACAACTTTAAATGCTTCACTTTTTTCATGTTGATAATTTGGTGAAATCATTTTCTTTTCAGCAGGTAAATTTAACCATAACTGAATACCTTCTAATGTGCCTCCCTTTTTTACAAAGTCCTTAGTAGGGCCTTCAGCATGAATTATGCCTCTTCCGGCGGTTGTCCATTGCACATCTCCGGCCCTTACAACACTTTCATGACCTAGAGAATCTCTATGCAATTGTTCGCCTTGAATTAAAAAGGTAATGGGTTCAAATCCCCGATGTGGATGTGGTCCTAAATCGAAAGGATTATTAGTTTCACTTATTTGATACGGTCCGTAATGGTGCAATAATATAAACGGATCTATCATTTCTATATCCTGCGTTGGTAAGGGCTGTCTTAGTTTTACAGGCCCCATGTTTACGAAATCACTTCTACCAACAGATTTTATTGTATTAAGCTTCATCTTTTAAAAGAATTTTATTAGTCTAAAGATAATTTATTTATACAACAATGGTTCTATCCATGTCCATTAATGTGCGTTTAGGTGTTTTCTGTCGAAAAATTTAATTTTTAACATTTCTTTTAGCGATATTTATGTACAATGTTTCTTTATTTTAACGCGTAATTACTGGTGATGCTAAAGAATGTATTATTATTATTTTGGGCGCTATCTGCTTCTAATTTTCTGTATGCTCAAACAACAATGGATAGCAAGGCACTTTATAATTGGTTTGACGCGGCTGTGGGGCAAGAAAACACAGGGCTTTTAAATGGAATAGAATATCATGAAATGTTTAAAACCAGAAATGGTAATCATAAGTTTTATGCATCTTCATCTTATCAAACCGGAGATATTATATATAATGGGCAACATTATTTCGATATTGAAATGAAATATGATATACATGGCGATGATGTGATTGTTAGAATTCCAACGTCATCGAGCTCTTATGTTATTCAATTAATTAAAGAGGGCGTTGATGGTTTCACTATTGGTGATTCCAGATTTATTCCATTAAAAGATCAAGTCAAGTATGACAATGGCTTTTATGAAGTTATTTTCGAGTCTTCAGACTTAGCCCTTTACAAGAAACATATTAAAACCGCTAATAAGTATTTTTCAGATAAATTAATATTTTATGGTTTTAAAAACAAGGATCAATATTTGCTCTATGTTGAAGGTGAGTATCATAAAATCACGAAATCAAAAAAAAGTCTGATCAATTTATTTCCAAAGTACAAGCAGGATATTAACTTGTTTTATAAATCTCAACGCAAAATATTAAATATAAATTACGACCTATTTGTTCAAAAGTTAATAAAAGAGTTACATCAAATTATGTATAAAAAACAATCGTAAATGATGAAAAAATTACTCCTTCTATGTTTATTTTTCAATATTGCGACGACCCTGCTTGCTCAAAAAAACAACGAGAAACTTACCCTACGTTTTGAAAACTCAAGTAAAGCTGATGCTATAAAGCAAATTGAGGATATGACTGATTATCGTTTCTATTTTATGGAATCCTGGTTGGACGACAGCGCTTTGATCTCTTCAGAATATACGAATACCCCTCTAACGACAATACTCAACGACCTATTTAAAAACTCGGTAATCAACTATTATATTACGGGTGATAAAAAAATTATTCTAACAAAAAACAGCCTAATACGCGATGCACTTCCTCTGTTTTATTTTAATAATGAAAATAAAGAAATTGACGATACTAAGATAGATCCGGTGCTATTTAAGGAGGATAATAACAATGTAAATCTCGAAATAATAAAAATAGGGAAAGAAAATAGTACTTCTCCTAATGTTGATTTTACACTTTCGGGTTATGTTAGAGATAAAAAAACAAAGGAACCTTTAGCAGACCTGGCTTTAATTGTTAAGGATGAAGACATTAATACGGTTACGAATCAGGATGGATATTATACTTTAAAATTGCCAGCAGGGTCCCATCTCATTGAATTTAAATCTTTGGTTGTAAATGATGTCGTTAAAAACATTGTTATTTATAATAATGGCAAGGTGAATTTTGATTTGGATATAAATGCTGAAGTATTATTAGATGAGATCGTTATAACATCTCAAAAGGATAGAAACGTTGCTGAAGTCATAGCAGGAATTACAAAAATAGAAATTGAAGAAATAAAAACGATCCCTTTGGTATTGGGCGAGCGTGATTTATTAAAAGTAGCTACAGCCTTACCGGGCATTTCAACAGCGGGTGAAGGTGCCAGTGGATATAATGTAAGAGGAGGAAAAGCAGACCAGAACCTTATCCTGATAGATGAAGGTGTCGTTTATAGTCCTACACATTTCTTTGGTATATTTTCAGCCTTAAATCCATATACGGTTGGTAGCCTTGAAATATATAAAGGAAACATTCCGGTAGAATATGGTGGTAGGCTATCATCGGTTTTTGATATTAAGACAAAGAAAGGTAATACCCAGAAATTTTCAGGTGAAGCAGCCATTGGTCCTGTGACCAGCAATTTGATGTTAGAAATCCCAATAATTAAGGAAAAGTCATCCCTAATGGTTGGAGCTCGGGGTACGTATTCAGATTGGGTGCTTAAATCTTTAGATAATGAATCCTTAAAAAATAGTCAGGCTTCATTTTACGATGTTATTATTAAATACAACCATAACATAAATAAGAATAATACCTTAGAAGCCACAGGTTATTATAGCAAAGATAAATTTAGCATCACTTCAGACTCTTTATTTAGTTATAGCAATCAATTAGCCTCTCTAAAGTGGAATCATCATTTTAGTGAAAAAAGTAAGGGGAGTTTAATACTTAATAACAGTCAGTATGAATTTAATATTGGGTTTGAAGCTAATTCCGATAAGGATTTCGATCTTAATTATAAAATAAATGAAACACTGCTAAAACTTAAAATGGATGTCATTGTAAACGATAAGCATAAACTTAATTATGGTCTATCAAACAAATTATATAGCTTAAACCCCGGCAGTAAAGAGCCTTTGAATAATCAATCAACTATTAACCCGGTGATAATTCCTAAAGAACAAGCATTAGAGTCCGCCATTTTTATTTCAGATGATTACGAGATCAACAAAAAACTCTCGTTAAATATGGGAATACGTTATTCTTTTTATGCTTCGCTGGGTGAGGCCTCTCAACGCGTATACGCCGAAGGGCAACCCAGAAATGAAGGGACCTTAATAGAGACAAAAGATTATTCAAAAAATGAGGTCATAAAGACCTATGGAGGTCCCGAGATTCGAACCTCTGCGCGTTATTTTTTAAGACCAGATCTTTCATTAAAGGCTGGTTATAGCAGTACGTATCAATTTATTCACACCTTATCAAATAATACCACACAATCTCCTCTAGACACTTGGAAGCTTTCAGATATAAATATAAAACCGCAGCAAGCAAATCAATTCAACTTTGGTATTTATAAGAATTTCGATGATTACGAACTAAGTATAGAATCATACTATAAAAGATCCAAGAATATTTTAGATTATAAGGTTGGAGCAGATTTACTGCTTAATGAGTTAATTGAAACGGAAGTTTTTCAAGGCACCGGAAAGTCCTATGGTATCGAGTTTCTCGCAAAGAAAAACAAAGGAAATCTTAATGGCTGGCTGGGTTATAGCTACTCCCGTTCTTTCGTAAAACTGGATAGTGAATTTAGCGAAGAACGCGTAAATAATGGCGCGTATTTCCCCTCTAACTACGACAAGCCCCACGACATTAGTTTGGTAGGAAATTATAAAATGACGAAACGTTTTAGTTTTTCATTTAATTTTGTATACCAAACGGGCAGACCGGTAACTTATCCGGTAGGCACCTATACCTATTTAGGCAAGGAATATGCCTTATATAGCAATCGTAACGAATTTAGAATCCCTGATTATTACCGTCTAGATCTTGGCTTAAATATAGAAGGGAATCATAGAATAAAAAAACTGGCACATAGTTTTTGGAATATCTCCGTATATAATGTGCTTGGCAGAAACAATCCTTATTCGGTATTTTTTGTTACTGAAAACGGACAACTAAAAGCTTATCAAAGTTCAATTTTCTCAATACCTGTACCGACAATAACGTATAATATAAAATTTTAATAGCGTATAAAATACAAATGAAACATACCAAAACATATTATAGAGTATGGATGCTAATACCATTTTTTGCGCTTAGTTGTACAGAACCGTTTAATCTTAAATCTATTGAATTTCAAGATGTATTAGTTGTAGAAGCGGTTATAACAAATGAAGTAAAGTATCAGGAGATCAAACTCTCCAGAACCTTTTCATTAGAAGAATTTACACCATCGGAAGAAAGTAATGCTGAAGTAGCAATTACTGATAATGCTCAAAATATTTATAAGTTTGAAGAAAAAAGTAATGGTAAGTATCTCTCTATAATCCCATTTGGAGTTCAACCAAATAAAGATTACACATTATCTGTAACCACTAAAAATGGTAAATTATATAAATCTCAACCAACGCAATTACCTTGTGTAGTTCCAATAAATAATTTGTACGCCTCTAGAGAGGTTAGCCAAGATACTGGTAATGAAAATATGACCATTTTTGTAGATGATTTTGATTCCTTAGCAGATTCAAAATACTTTCGTTATGAGTACGAAGAAACTTATGAAATTATTGCCCCAGCTTGGAGAAACCCTGAATGCCTTGCTATATATGGTCCAGTTGATCCTGAAGCATGTGCTGAAGCACTATCAAGGAGACTCTGCTATAATACTGTGGCATCAGATAGTATTATACAATTAAGAACTGATAATTTAAAGCAAGGCAGATCATCATCTGCCTTTCCTGTACGTGTTATATCTAGAGATAATCCAATAATAAGAACACGATATAGCATTTTAGTAAAGCAATACACACAATCTTTAGAAGCTTTTACGTTTTATGAAATTTTAGGTAAATTTTCAAGTTCAGAAAGTTTACTTTCTCAAAATCAACCTGGGTTTTTTAGTGGTAATATATATTCTGAAGACAACAAGAATGAAAAAGTAATCGGTTTTTTTGATGTTTCATCAATTTCATCTAAAAGAATCTTTTTTAATTTTTCGGATTTTTTCCCAGCCGAAACATTACCGCCATTTTTTGGAGATTGTACGCCTTTTGAAATCCCTGATTTTGATATAGCTGTGGCTAGATTAGAAGCTGGAGAGGTAGTTGAATTTAGCCACGCCCCTGGTGTTCCGGTTCTTTATATTGAAATACAGTGTTGGGATTGTAGAGAAATAGGGACAACCTTAAAACCTGATTTTTGGGTAGATTGAGAAAATAAAATATTATTTTAATGGTCATTAAAGACAAATGAAACATACAACATCATATTATATCACATGGATGCTGATATCTTTTTTTGTGCTGAATTGTACAGAACCACTGAATCTTAATTCCATAGCTTTTGAGAATCTATTAGTCATTGAGGCTATAATTACCGATGAAGTAAAACAGCATGAAATCAACCTCTCCAGAACATTTTCCTTGGAAGAGTTTACCCCATCACCAGAATCAAATGCCAAAGTTGTTATTACCGATAATTCTCAAAACACCTACGAATTTGAAGAAACAGACGATGGTAAATATATTGCTACTACAGCATTCGGAATTGCTCCAAATACCGATTATATATTATCTATAACAACCAAGGATGGTAAAGTATATCAATCTCAACCAACGCAATTACCCGGCATTGTTCCTATAAATGATTTATATGCATCTAAAGAGGTTAATCCCGATACCGGTAATTTGGGTATGACTATTTATGTAGATGGCTTTGACCCCTCGGGAAATTCGAAGCATTATCGTTATGAATATGAAGAAACTTATAAAATTATTGCTCCTTCTTGGTCAAATCCATGCCCTCCAATAGGAGACAAACCACCGCCACCGCCCGAAGTTTGTGCTGAAGCTTTAGAAATGGAAGTGTGTTATAATACAATAGCCTCCGATAGTATTATACAAGTAAATAGTGGTACATTATCTCAGGGCTCGACGTCGCCATTTAGGGTAATAACGATCTCTAGAGATAATGCCATAATAAGAACAAGGTATAGCATTTTAGTAAAACAGTATGTGCAATCTATTGGAGCCCATACATTTTATAACGTTTTAAATAAATTTTCAAGTTCAGAGAATTTATTTTCTCAAAATCAACCCGGCTTTTTTAGTGGTAATGTATTTGCCGTAAATAATTCAAGTGAAAAGGTAATTGGTTATTTTGATATTTCATCGGTTTCGTCAAAAAGAATCTTTTTTAATTTTTCTGATTTTTTTCCAAACGAGGAATTACCTCCATATTTTGTGGAATGTAGTTCTTTTATAATTGATGATATTAATGTGTTTAATGAAAGAATTGAATCGGGGGAGGTCTCTCCGTTTGGCGACCCACTTCCCAATGAACCACAAGCTGTGATCAACACAGGCTGTGTGGATTGCAGAGTATTAGGATCAAGTACTAAACCTGATTTTTGGATAGATTAAGTTAAAAGTTATAAAATGAAAAAAAGTATCACGCTTAGCATCGTTTTTATTTGCTTAAATATTTTGTCAATATTTAGTCAATCTATTATAAAAGAAGGAGATGACTTAAGCCCTAAAGACTTCCTCAAAGAACGTGTGTTCGTCCATTTTAATAGTAGTTTTTTGGTTTCCGGCGAGAATTTATATTATAAAATTTACTGTCTTAATGCTAAAACGAATAGTTTAAGTAATCATAGTAAAATTGCCTATGTAGAATTAATTAATGCCAATAAGCAAACTGTTTTTAAGCATAAAATAAGTTTGAAATTGGGACAGGGAAAAGGAGATTTTTTTATTAATGCCTCTATTCCTTCCGGAAATTATAAGCTCATAGCCTATACACAATGGATGAGAAATGAAGGCATAAGCACTTTTTTTAAGAACGACATTACCGTTATAAATCCATACCGGGCCAATAAAACGATTAACGCGAAACCATCTAATTCAAGTGATTCTTTAGAAAACTCTTCTCAGGTGACCAAAGAAAACAAACATGAAAAAAGCCAAAACACCCCTAATAAAAGTGAGTTTTTAGAATTAGCACTGAACAAACAATCTTTTCACAAACGAGAAAAAGCAATTTTAAATTTACAAAGCCTAAAAGGTAAGATGTCTTATGGCGATTATTCTATTTCGGTTAGACACATGGACACTATTGATATCCCTGAAAGATGGAATTCAAATACATTTATCAGCCAAAATCATTTAAACACCATAAGCAAAGATTCCATATCTTTTTTGCCTGAATTAAGAGGAGCACTAATATCCGGTAAAGTTCTTCTTAAAAAAAACAATATGCCTATTTCAAATATCAAAGTGGGCCTCTCAATACCCGGTAAAAATTTTACGTTTAAGATTGCAACTACGAATGAATCCGGCACGTTTTATTTTAATGTGGATAAAGCTTATGAAAGCTTAGATGCCATTGTTCAAGTTGTCCATTCTGAGAGAGACGCCTATAAAATTGAGCTTAATAATCATAAATCACCGGATTATCGTGATTTAACCTTTAATGATTTTAGACTGACCTCAAGTTTAAAAGACCTCATATTAAAAAAGAGTATTTCAAACCAAATAGAAAATGCATACTATACGATAAAAAGTGATAGCCTTGAAGCATTAGAGTTAGCGAGTCCTTTATACAAATCAAAAGAGAAAAAATACTTTTTAGAAGACTATACCAGATTTAAAACACTAAGAGAAACCATTACCGAAGTGGTAGATGCTGTTTATATGTTGCAAAAAAAGGGAGCATATACATTTCATGTAAAGTTTTATAATGGTATAATAAATACGAATCTATTACCCTTAGTTTTAATTGATGGTGTTTTAATTCAAAATCATAATGACATTATCTCCTATAATGCGAAAAACGTTAAATCAATTGGTGTCGTTAGGAGTAAATATGTTTACGGAGGGCAATTGTTTATGGGTATTATTTCAATTGAAACCCTTACCGGCAATTACAATCATGCGTCTAATGAAAGTTATATAAAACAAGTTAAGTTGGATAATCCACAGGTTCCAAAAAGATACTTCAAACAGGAATATAAAAACAAATTAAATTTAAGCCGTATCCCGGATTTTAGAAGTCAGTTATTATGGCATCCGGATTTTTCAATGGATACAGACGAACAACAGATTTCCTTTTATACTTCGGATAATTCAGGGGATTATGAAATATGCGTTGAAGGTTTTACACATAACGGAAACCCGGTATCGCTGAAACACTTTATAAGCGTGATAAACGAGTAAACACAATATTCCGGATGTCTATGCTCTAATTCTATCAAGAAAATTACTCAACTGTTCTGCTTCGGCTTCTGTCAGTTTTTCTAACAAATCATCTTTAAAGCTTTTATCGATGGCGCTTAGAAGTTTTAATCCATTATCTGTTATTTCTATATGTACGGCACGTCTATCATCAGGACACGATAATCGATTAATCAATTGTTTATCATAAAGTTTATCCATTAAACGTGTTGCATTGGGAGCTCTTTCCAACATACGTTCCTTTATGGTTTGCACCTTTATAGCTTTTCCGGCACCACGCAAGATTCTCAAAATATTGTACTGTTGGGGAGAAATTCCAAAAGGTTTAAAAAAGGCGTTCTGCTTGCTATTTATCCAATTTGCGGTATAAATAATATTCAATAAGGCTTTAACTTTATGATTAGCGAACGTCGTATTTATGTCTTTTGAAAGATCTCCCATGGTTTTAAGCTTTTATTTTATAGTGCTTTGTTAAAGATATCTACACGCATATTTAGCTCTAAGCTTAATGCTTCACTTACCAATTTTCCGTTTGAAAAATTATCATGAAATGATGGCAAGGAAAACTCAGATACTATATTTCCGCCCATATAGGGAAAGCGTCCTTTAGCGATATCTAGAACGGTTGCTCCTCCTCTACCTCCCGGTGAGGTCGCCATTAATAGCATAGGCTTATCACTCCAAAGTTTTCCATCGATTCTGGACATCCAGTCAAAAATGTTTTTGAAAACGGTTGCATAGGCACCATTGTGTTCGGCCAGCGATAATAGGATACCGTCAGACGATTTAATAGTGTCTAAAAACTTTTGAGCATTATCCGGAATACCATGTTCCAATTCGTAGTCAATACCATATAATGGCAACTCAAAATCATTAAGATCCAAAACCGTTACTTCTACATCATCTACCAGGGTTGCGGCATATTCGACCAATTGTTTGTTGATGGAATTTCTACTATTACTCCCTGCGAAAGCTATAATTTTTTTCATTGATTTATTCTTTTATTAAATATGTAAGATATTATTAATAATACGAAAGCCATTAACGCTCCTCCTTGTTCTCCATCTCCGACCATAACATGTGCAAAAAATGCTAGAATGAATGCAAAAAAGAAGCCGGCATAAGCCCATTCTTTCAAAACTTTAAAGTTTGGGTTCCAAATAGCAAACAGACCCAGCAATTTTGCTACTGCATAAGGGTAAATTATATAACTTGGGTATCCAAAACTTGTAAACGCACCAACAACATCGTCATGCTTAAAAAAATACATACTTACCGAAAACAGCATTAATAGGGTAAGTAGCCCCGTGGCTAAGTAGAAAATGATCTTGTCTTTTTTCATCTTTTTAATATTTGTTCTTTGTTATTATGATGCAAATATAGATAAATATATTTTATATTCCTAGGAATATATTTCCGTGTAATATATTTTATGAATTTATTAACAAATTTGAGATTAAATTTAAAAGATTCCCTCTTTCGAGGGAAAAACTTCTTTTGTACATTAGCGTCAAACTCATATTCCATGGATATAAACTTCAATAAGAACGAAGATCATAATAAACTTTTACTCTCTGAACTCAACAATCGCATAGCCAAAGTTAGTCTTGGCGGTGGGAAATCCCGTATTGAAAAACATCATGCTAAAGGTAAAATGACGGCCAGAGAGCGCATAGATTACCTCTTAGATTCTAAATCTGAAGCTATTGAAATCGCAGCCTTTGCCGGTGAAGGCATGTATACCGAACATGGTGGCTGTCCTTCCGGAGGTGTTGTGGTTAAGATTGGGTATATAAAGGGAAAGCAGTGTATTGTGGTTGCTAATGACGCTACGGTGAAGGCCGGTGCATGGTTTCCTATTACGGGAAAAAAGAATCTAAGAGCTCAGGAAATCGCTATTGAAAATAAGCTTCCAATTATATACCTGGTAGATTCTGCCGGAGTGTATTTACCTATGCAGGATGAAATCTTCCCGGATAAGGAACACTTTGGGCGCATATTCAGAAATAATGCTATAATGAGCAGTATGGGTATCACCCAAATCTCAGCGGTTATGGGGAGCTGTGTTGCCGGTGGGGCCTACTTACCCATTATGAGTGATGAAGCTCTAATTGTCGATAAAACAGGCAGTATTTTCTTAGCAGGCAGTTATTTGGTAAAAGCCGCTATTGGAGAAAGTATAGATAATGAAACCTTAGGTGGTGCAACAACACATTGTGAAATTTCCGGTGTTACGGATTACAAGTCTAAGGATGATAAAGACGCATTAGACACTATAAAAAATCTTATAGAAAAAATTGGTGATTTTGATAAAGCGGGATTTAATAGAACTGATTCTAAAAAACCAATGGAAAACCCAGAGGATATTTATGGTATTCTTCCTAAATCAAGAGCTGACCAGTACGATATGTATGACATCATTAAACGTCTCGTAGATCAGTCTGAATTCGATGAATATAAAGCTGGCTACGGACAAACGATTATCACCTGTTATGCGAGAATTGACGGTTGGGCTGTTGGCATTGTTGCCAATCAAAGATCACTGGTGAAAACCAAGAAAGGGGAAATGCAGTTTGGAGGAGTTATTTATAATGACAGTGCAGATAAAGCCACACGTTTTATTGCAAATTGTAATCAGAAGAAAATCCCTTTAGTGTTTTTACAGGATGTTACAGGTTTTATGGTTGGTAGTAAATCTGAACATGGTGGTATTATAAAGGATGGCGCGAAAATGGTTAATGCCGTTAGTAATTCTGTAGTTCCAAAGTTTACGATCATCATTGGAAATAGTTATGGTGCCGGTAATTATGCGATGTGTGGCAAAGCTTACGATCCCAGGTTGATTGTAGCATGGCCTAGTGCAGAACTTGCCGTAATGAGTGGAAATTCAGCAGCTAAAGTGCTTATGCAAATTGAAAAAGCTTCATTAAAGAAGAAAGGAGAAAAGATAACTCCTGAAAAAGAGGCTGAACTCTTTAATAAGATAAAAGATAGATATGACAATCAAGTATCGCCCTATTACGCTGCCGCTCGTATTTGGACAGACGCCATTATTGATCCATTAGAGACGCGGAAATGGGTTTCTATGGGTATTGAAGCAGCAAACCATGCGCCTATTGAAAAACCTTTTAACATGGGAGTTTTACAGGTTTAGGTATGAATAATACTGAAACCAAACAACCTCTTTACATCATTATACTTCTTATTCTGGCGGGAGAATCGGTCTTTATTTTACCATTTGTTTTACAGCGTATTTTTAGACCAACTTTTTTAGAAAGTTTTGCAATAAACAACGAGAACCTTGGCTATTGTTTCTCTTTTTATGGCATTATCGCCCTGTTTTCGTATGTGTTTGGAGGACCATTGGCAGATAGATTCCATCCCAAGAACTTGATGTCAATAGCCTTAATACTAACAGCGTTAGGAGGCTTCTATCTGGCTACTTTTCCGGCATATACCGAATTAAAGGTTCTCTATGGTTACTGGGGCTTTACAACCATCTTCTTATTTTGGGCCGCCATGATTAAAGCAACGCGTCTCTGGGGAGGAAAAAAGAAACAGGGCATTGCATTTGGGTTTTTGGATGGAGGGCGTGGATTAGTTGCTGCGGCTTTCGGCTCACTTGGCGTTTTTGTATTTGCTTTGTTTATAGATGTCGACATTTCAGAAAGCACATTGCCCGAGCGTCAAAATGCATTTAAGCAAGTCATATTAACATCTTCTGTTATTGTGGGGATTATTGGGGTTTTGGTTTTTATATTTTTGAAAGCATTAAAAATTGAAGACAACTCAGATACGAATCAACATTTTTTTGACCTATCAGCCTTTAAGTTATTGCTAAAGGTTCCTTCTATACGCCTGTTAATGCTTATTATTTTATGTGCGTACACGGGTTATAAAGGCACCGATTTGTTCACATTATATGCTACGGATGTTATGAAATATGATGCAATAAGATCTGCCGGAGTTGGCACATCTCTCCTATACATCAGACCGGTTATTGGAGTGGTTATCGGGTTTCTCGCTGATAAAACCCGTGCCTCCTTATGGCTAATAATAGGTTTTACATTAACTACAATATCTAGCCTGGTTTTTGCTCTTGGAATTATTAATGATAGCACAATTGCTTTATTCGTTATAAACATCTTACTTATTGCCATAGGCATATATTCATGTCGTGTTCTGTATTTTGCCACGCTTGAAGAAGCTAAAATCCCTATAGTTTTAACTGGAACCGCTGTGGGGCTTGTTTCCATTGTTGGTTATACTCCCGATATCTTTTCCGGGCCTTTATTCGGAATACTCGTTGATAACCCAGATAAAGTTGCAGGACTCCAAAATGCTTTTTGGGCACTGGGCTTGTTTAGCGTTATTGGGTTAATGGCTTCAATTTTGTTTTTTAAGTATTCCAAGAAAAAGGAAATATTATAAATTTCACCCAACTAGGTTTGCATGTTCAAATCGGTTTTCTCATGATTATTTTGTACCTTTTAGATTGAAAATCAACAACTTTTAATCATGGGAACAATAAAATCGCTCAACAAATGGGCCAACCGTCACACCTATTTGCCTCTTGATTTGTTAAGAATTGCGCTTGGCGTTTTCTTATTTGTTAAAGGCATAAGTTTTATGTCTGACAGCGAAATGCTAATGACGCTTTTCAAACCTATCCAAAATTTGGCCGGAGGCATGATTGTAGTACATTATGTAGCTCCGGCGCACTTTATAGGTGGTATTTTAATCGCTTTTGGACTATTAACCAGGTGGGCTATTATCGCGCAATTACCGATATTGATTGGAGCTATAATGATTAATTTTGCCGGGGAGATGAATTCATCCAACCTCCTCCAAGCTATAATCGTCTTCCTTATTTGTATTTTTTTTATGCTTTATGGCTCCGGTAAACGATCGGCAGATTATTATTTTAAGATGCAGCAGTAATGTCAGAAAGAGCGATTTCATAGTTGCTCTTTCTGACATTTTGAGCCTTATATGTTTTTATAGGAAGACACCAATCTAATAAACTCAGCTTTATAACCTTCTGAGTCCTGCCCCCTACCTTCTTTGGCTAGTGTTATAATATCATTGATCTTTGAATTATTAAGATATTTAGATTGGCGTAATTGCATACCAAATAAGGCCACTGCTGATGCAAATTTCAAATCTTCAGAAGCTTTGGAATATAGTTCTTTCTGGACATGTACCATTTCAATACTTTCTTTTCCTGCTGGTTTCTTATATCTGAATTTCACCGTGAATAATTCATCTGAGTGCTCAGCTCCGTTTGTAGTTTTAGTATACTTTAAATCTGCAACATCCTTTAGATATCTACTGTTTACACCTACCGGGATTATTTCATAGAGTGCGGTAACCGTATGTCCGCTACCTAATTCTCCGGCATCTTTGGTGTCATCAATAAAATCTTCATCTTCGAGCATTCTGTTTTCATAACCAATTAACCTATATGCCTGAACCTTATTTGGATTGAACTCTACTTGAATTTTTACATCTTTAGCAATAGTATAAAGTGTTCCTCCGAATTCTTTTCCAAATACTTTCCGAGCCTCCTGTATATTATCAATATAAGCATGATTGCCATTACCTTTATCCGCTAAAGTTTCTAACTTTGAATCTTTATAATTTCCGTAGCCAAACCCTAAAACGGACAAGAAGACCCCAGATTTACGTTTATCTTCGATTAGTTTTTCCATGGCATTATCGCTTGAAGCCCCAACATTAAAATCGCCATCCGTTGCCAAAATTACACGATTATTTCCATGCTTTTTAAAATGCTTTTCGGCTAATTTATAAGCTAATTTTATTCCGGCACCTCCGGCCGTTGAACCGCCAGAGTTCAGATGTTCCAAAGCTGCTAGTATTTTCTCTTTCTTGTTTCCTGATGTCGGTTCTAAAACCACTCCCGCAGCACCCGCGTAAACCACAATAGATACTTTATCTTTTTCCCGTAATTGATTGACCAATAGTTTAAACGCAGATTTTAGCAATGGCAACTTATTTTGAGACCCCATAGAACCAGAAACATCAATTAAAAACGTTAGATTAGAATCAGGTAACTCATCGCTTAAATACGTTTTCCCCTGAAGGCCAATTTTTGCAATTTTTGTATTCGCGTTCCAAGGTGTGTTTGAAGCTTCCGTATGAATCGAGAATGGATGATTACCAGTTGGCTGCGGGTAATTATAGTCAAAATAATTAATCATTTCTTCAATTTTAACTGCATTTGGTTCAATAGACATTCCATTGTTTATCATACGTCTTACATTACTATAAGATGCCTTATCTACATCGATGGAAAAGGTTGATAATGGAGAAAGTGATGTTCTCTCAAAACTATTTTCCTCGATAACCGCATAACTTTCCTGATTATTTAACCTGAAATTTCCCTGGTGCGTTGTAATAACTACACAGCCATGTTTTGCTATTTTTCCAAACTTGTTTTTTGCTTCTCCTTTATTATATATTTTTTTATGATCAATATCCGATTCCGGAAGACTCTTAATAATATGATTATTTTCCCTGGCAATGGGTAAGCCATCTACAATATACAAGGGCTGTTTACTTGTTTTTGTGTTATTACCCTTTGTTGAGATAACAATGACACCATTTCCTGCTCGACTTCCATATATTGATGTCGCACTAGCATCCTTTAAAATATTAATATTACTAATATGACTTGGATTGATCTTTCCTAAATTATGATATGAGGACACCTTACCATCAACAATAACCATTGGTTCGGATTTATTATTAATAGGTGATGCACCTCTGATAACGATACGAGAATTGTATCCTAGATTGCCCGACGAATTAGTTATGTGAATTCCGGAAACTTTACCCTGTAGTGCTCTTGAAACTGAGTTAGGTTGAATCTGCTTAGCCAACTTATTATGATAAGCTTTTCGCTTTTGTCGCTTTATTTGAGAAACCGATGCCGTATGCTCCCTTTTCATTGTGGTTCCATATGCCATTACTACAACTTCTTCCAACCTTGTTATGTCCTCCTTTAGCGAAACCGAAATTGTATTCAATTTACCTACGGCCTTTTCTACAGCCATGAATCCAATGTAACTAAAAACCAATACATCAGTATCCTTCGCTTTTATTTGATACATGCCATCAAAATCAGTTTGAGTACCTGTTGTCGATCCTTTAATCAAAACGGTCACTCCTGGCAATGGGTATTTATCGCTGACTGAAGTTACCTGACCAGAGATTAGTCTTTCTTGAGCCTGGAATTGCATTGATACTAATAAGGCAATTATAAATTTCATTAATGCTTTCATAATAGTCGATTTTAAAGTTTAGCATAAAACTATTCTCTAAATGAATAACAAAAAACTACCAATGAGTAAACTCCCTCTTTCAATGAGTTAATCGCATTATACACCCATAATAAATATACAATCAAGTTATTATCAGCAAAGAATTTTTAACTTTGCCCTCTTTATTAATAGTTTAAGCTAAGAATGATACACATTCACGAAAAGACATTACAGGATTTAGAATTCTCCACGGTTTTACAACAGGTCTCCGAACATTGTGTAACACCTTTGGGTAATGATAAAGCACTTAAGCTTTTACCTTTCAAATCTAAGGAAGAATTACTTGTTGCCTTGCAGTTAACCTATGAATATCTATCGTCTTTTCACAACGATAATCGTATTCCAAATCATGGGTTCGACACGATTACCAAGGAGCTTAAATTATTGCACATAGAAAACACCTATCTCGAAGTGCATAGTTTAAAAAAGCTCGTTTCAATTTCGTTAACGACCAATGAGATTGTAAATTATCTTAAAAAATTCGAGGAATATTATCCAGGCTTAAATGATTTCGCATCACACATTGAAGTCACCAAGGTTATTATTGAAAAGGTGGATGCTATTGTAGACCGCTTTGGTGATATAAAAGACAATGCGTCTGCGTTACTTTATGAACTAAGACAATCGATCAATAAAATAAAAGGGAAAATTAACGCTAGTTTTTCTACTGCTTTAAATACCTATCATCATCTTGAATATTTAGATGATATTAGAGAATCTGTAGTTGATAACAAACGTGTTTTAGCCGTAAAAGCGATGTATCGTCGCAAAGTTAAAGGCGCCATAATGGGAGGCAGTAAAACGGGCAGTATAGTATATGTCGAGCCTGAAACAACACTTCAATATTCGCGAGAACTCAATAATTTAGAATATGAAGAACAAGAAGAAGTTATTCGTATTTTAAAAGATGTTACTAATTTTATTCGCCCGTTTTTACCTTTGTTAGAAAAGTATCAATCCTTTTTAATAGACATTGATGTAATTTCCGCGAAAGCAAAATACGCCAAATCTATGAATGGGATTCTTCCTCAAATTTCGGAAGAGAAAACCCTGTTTTTACGGGATGCTTTCCATCCACTACTCTATTTGAATAATTTAGAAAAGAAAGAAAAAACATTTCCCCAAACCATAACGCTTAAACAAAATAGTAGAATTATAGTCATCTCCGGTCCTAACGCCGGTGGAAAAAGTATTACCCTAAAAACGGTTGGCTTATTGCAGGTTATGTTGCAAAGCGGTATGCTAATCCCTGTACACGAGCGCAGTCATGTTTGTTTGTTTGATAGAATTCTAAGCGATATTGGGGATAATCAATCCATTGAAAATCACCTGAGCACTTATAGTTATCGTTTAAAACAAATGAACTATTTCTTAAAAAAATGCAATAAAAACACCTTGTTTTTAATTGATGAATTCGGTACGGGTAGTGACCCCGAACTTGGCGGTGCTTTAGCTGAAACATTTTTGGAAGAGTTTTACCATCGAGAAGCTTTTGGTATCATAACCACCCACTATTCAAACTTAAAGATATTGGCCAACGAGCTTCCATATATGCTCAACGCCAATATGCTATTTGATGAACGTTCTTTAGAGCCTCTTTTTAAATTAGTTATTGGTCAGGCAGGAAGTTCATTTACCTTTGAAGTTGCTCAAAAGAATGGTATTCCCTACAGCCTTATCAATCGCGCTAAAAAGAAGATTGAACGCAGTAAAGTACGTTTCGATGCGACCATTGCCAAACTTCAAAAGGAACGGTCCCGGCTTGAAAAAACCGGGCAATCACTTAAGCTCAATGAAAAGAAAAAAATTGAAGAAGCAGATAAGCTAGAAGAAATAAATAATAAGATTCAGAAGAAATTAGAAAGCTACCAAGAACTTTATGACAGTAATCAACGTCTTATATATTTGGGTCAAAAAGTAAATGACATTGCAGAAAAGTATTTTGAAAATAAGAAGAAACGTCCTTTAATGGATGAACTATTCAAGCTTGTTCAAATAGAAAACTCTAAACGTAAAAAGGTTTCGGCAAAACAGAAGAGGGTTATAAAGGCTAAAGCCCAGCAAGTAAAAAAAGAGGCTGAGAAAAAGGTTGAAGTTATTAGGAAAAAGAAAAAAGTAGCCAAACAAAAAGCCATTGAAGCTCCAAAACCAAAACCTCTTTTAAAAGTTGGAGATCGTGTACGTATGGAAGAGGGGCGCGCTATAGGAAGTATTGATAAGATTGAAAAAAACAAAGCGGTTGTTAATTATGGTATCTTTACGACGAATGTCAGTTTAGAACAATTGGAACTTGTTGAAACTAAAAAATAGTAGCTGGTTAACGCCTCAAATTATTATGAATATTACGGAATCTGTCAAGCAGTTCTTAATTCACCTTCGTTAAAGTTTTATTCGTTACGCCTAAACATTTTAAAGTGGTATCTTTATAATATGAATTTCGAGTTACCAAAACATAAAAGGCTCCTCTTATTTGATGGTGTTTGTAATCTTTGCAACTCTAGCGTTCAGTACGTTATTAGGCATGATAAAAAAGACATCTTTATGTTTACGGCATTACAAAGTGACACAGGAAAAGATATTATTAAAACTTTCGATATCGATACCACAAAAATAGACTCCATACTGCTATACCATCCTGAAAAGGGCATTTCCTATAAATCCACTGCTGCATTAAAAATTGCTTCAAAACTTGGATTTCCAAGGAATTTAATGAGTATATTCTTTATCATCCCACCCTTTATTCGAAACTGGGTTTATGATTATATTGCTAAAAACCGGTATAAATGGTATGGGAAAAGAGAGGCTTGTATGATTCCCACACCTGAATTAAAAAGTAAATTTCTAGAGTAACTCATCAATTTTTATTAGTCTATAAAACATGACATTTAATAAAATTACTATGCAAAAATACCTTTGGATAACATCAATGGCCTTTATCTTATCCATAGGATGTAGAAAAGCGCCGTCCGAAATTATTGACTCTTATCTATATATTCAAAAGGCCGATCGCGAAAAAAAGGATTGGCAAATTATATGGCAAGATCATTTTGAAACTCCAGAACTAGATACCACCAAATGGACCAGAATAACACCTAACAAAGCCGACTGGGGCAGACATATGACCACTGATGATAGGTGCTACGATATTTTGGATGGAAAACTCTTCTTAAAAGGGATCGTAAATAAGGATACACTAAATGATCCAAGACCATTCTTAACAGGAGGGATTTACAGTAAAGGGAAATTCGCGTTTCAATACGGCAAAATTGAAATACATGCTAAACTAGAAAGTGCCCAAGGGTCCTGGCCTGCCATGTGGATGCTTGCAGAACAAAAAAAATATGGTAAATACCCAAGGAATGGCGAAATTGATATTATGGAACATCTTAATTTTGATGACGTTATTTATCAAACAACGCATTCGTATTATACCCTGGAGTTGAAGGAAAAGAGTAACCCGCCGCATCACGGAACTACAAAGCTCAATGTTTCCGAATTTAATACCTACGGACTTGAGTGGTATACTGACAAATTAGTATTTACCTTAAACGGAAGGGAAACCTTTAGGTATCCCAGATTGACTGGTGTTGATCCATCGCAGTGGCCCTACGATCAACCTTTTTATATTCTTATTGATCAACAACTTGGAGGCTCATGGGTTGGAAAGGTAAACCCAGAGGATTTACCGGTTCAGATGATTATAGATTATGTCAAAGTATACCAGTAATCTATCAGCTACTAACATTTTTATGTCGGGCTGTCTTTCTAATACACTGAGTGTTTTATTAAGGCTTATCAATTATTAAGTACCGATCAGAGTCCTATTAAAAGCCGACTTGCTGCATATATAGCTAGTACCGCTGCAAAATTATTAACGGCATGACAAGCAATCCCCATAAATAAACCATTAGTGCGTTTTGCCGCATACCCTGTTATCAAGCCAAAAATAAAGTAAAACACAAATAGCGACAAACTAAAATGAACCGTTGCGAACAAGAATGCCTGTATAACGTTAGCTCCTTTAAACCCTAAATATTTCTCGGTGGAAGACAAAATAATTCCTCTAAATATAATCTCTTCATAAAAGGGTACAATCAAGGCGACTACAAGTACGGTAATGGTAAATCCATATTCATTAAAAACGGCCACGATCTCCTCTCTGGCGCTCAAGGACCTTATAATGTTTGCGGCATCAGTGAGGTCAACAAAATTTCCTAAAATTCGTAATATGATGCCATTGAATATCACAAAAAGTATACTGAATCCAATAATCTGCCTGTAGCGGAATATTGAGCTGAAGGTAAATTTTAGCCGTGCTTTATTCAAAAAGAATAATACCGTAATAAACATGATTGCTGCATAAATGATGATCGAGTTTGCCGAATCCAATTGACTTTCTGCAACGCTTTCATCGACATAAGAATAGCCGATATCAAAAAGGTAGTTAATATAGTCTTGGTAATATAAAAAGAGTACTAAAACAACCTGACACATCAAATAGATGAAGCTAATCATCCAAAAGTGTTTAAGAGACCAATTGACCGGTAATTGCTCTTCCAATTTCACTTTTTTCAACTTAAAAAAATTACTCACACCATAGATGGGTAAAATCCATAGGTAGGGTATTAAAAACAAGATGACTACGAGCGCCATCAAAATCAGAACATGAGACGCTTCAGAAAATGTCCAGGGTTCAAAAGGCGTTCTTAAGCATATTTTCAACCTCTTAATTCCGAAAAAATCATCGTAATAGCTTTCCTGCTGCATTCTCCTGTAACTTTCAAGAGCCAATTCCGGACTTGAATACAAGAGATCATGGTTAGCCAATTTTTGAATATTCATGACTTTATTCCATGTTTGCAATGTATCCTTCAACAAATAAGTTCTCGCCTGTTCGTAGTTTTCTTGTTCTAAAAAAATCTTGTATAGACTTTCACTATTAGCAAAGGTGGAATCCTTTTCAGAAACACGGTCAAACATGGTTAGCGCCTTTTCATGCTCATCCAATTCAACCAAAAGCTTTCCTTTTTCATTTAAAACCCATGCCTCATGTTCAACGTCAAGAGAAGACAGTAATCGCTCTTTGGCCTTTTTTATATTATTAAGGTTTATATAGGACTTCGAAATTGAAACGGAAAGGTCTAGCGTGTCATTAAAAGATTCAGCCTTTTTTGCATACATAATGGACTTATAGTCATCATCATAAAAACGATTCGAGCAAACTTCGTAAAACCGACTTATCTGTTCTGTATTCCATCCCGGTTCCTCAGTGCTTTCAAAATCATAAGCCTCTATGGTTTGATCAATAAGTGCTAGCCCTTCCTCGCCATAGGTATTCTCTAATTTGTAAAGTAGAACTTCCGGATGGTTTGGATATGTTTCATACAAATGTTCAATACAGTCCTGAGTTTCATCATACTTTAAATTATAGTCCTCGTACGCGTCGTAATAGGCACTTCCTATAAATTTACATTTATAAATTTTCACCGCTATATCTTCCGGATGTATAGCAACGTAATGGTCATAAAAATCTAATATTTCCTGGTATTTTAAGTCTTTTGACTTTGTAAGTATTTCAACAAATAATTCATGACTGTTTTTCTGATCTACCCTTATGTTTTCCTGTCCGAAAAAAGAAAATGAGATTAAAAAACATACGAAATACTGAATCGTTTTAGTCATAGGCTATTTTAGATTCCGCAATATAAAATCTACGGTTTTATTTGTATTACTATTTACGGCATAAGCATCTGTGATATGCTTTGCAGGAACAGCCAGTCCTTTAGCGATTAGTACTTTGACCTCATATGCATATTCCAAAGTCACTTTTCCGGTTAGTAATAAACTCAGGTCTTTCCCTTCATGGTAGTAATCGTAAACTTTTTTAAGTCCTGTTAAATACAAATAGTCCTTTGTAAAACCACCCCCACGGTGTGCCCTAAGCGTTATATAATATGCGTTTTCTCTATCCAGATCGTATTGATTATGAAGCAATCTAAAGGTTTTGGAAAATGAATAGCCCTTTGCCAGGCTATCTACTGCAATCACTCGGTATGCCAACTCTTTTAAACGCGTAACGGTTAAATTATTACTCATATATTCTGAAAAAACAGCAAGACCCTCTTGTGTTTCTTCATTATTTGGAAAGCCATGAGAAAATATTTTTAAAGGATGTAATAAACCATTCATCGTCGTTACCATATGAACACCAATTTCATGATTGGTCAATACAGCTATTTCATTATCCGAATACCTATGATTGGTATTTAAAACCAGGGTTTTAATATTATTTAATACCATGGCTATTGCCGAAATCTTATCGGAATACGCGATGTCATAACTAAAATCGTATTGCTTGGAAAATGATCTAAAGAAAGATTCAGCTTCTTTAGCACTATATTTAGGCTGCAAAGGCGAAGTGTCTTTAGCTTCATCCTCAAAATGAAGGATGAACTTCGCATTTTCAACATCATTTTCCGTTGGTGTACCGAAACAATGCAAGCAGTTGTAGTAGAATTTTTTTCCACTACCAATGGTTTCTATACATTGTATTAAGCCCGAATACGTATAAATAATATCTTCATATAACTTCCTGATCTTTTCGTTTTCAATGATCTCTAAGTTATTTTCGAATAATTTTCTGTGCAGTTTAAAACGGTCAAAATTAATATTTGGATATTTAAAAACAGGATCTGTAAGATACTTGGAAGAAAAAAACCGTTCTTTCTCTTCTTCAATATTCGTAGGATTTACATAACTAAGCAATTCTATTTGCTTAACCAACGCATCAATATTTTTATCGATTTGCAAAAGGGTTTTAACCGCAACATTATTATCAATTTTCATAAAAACCTATGTTTTAAAGGTATTGTACACGTTTAAGGCGTGCTCGGGAATTCTTACCTTCAACGCCCGTTCTACCGTACTAACAACTTCCGGAAAAATAATATGTTCGTACTCATCACAATACACTTTGGCTATTTCTGTTGCCAAAACTAAGGTATTATTGAAATTTTTCGTTATAAATTTCAAAAAATAACCATTGCCCTGGAAGGTATCATTAATTTTCGAAGTAGATTTTATGGCATTTGGGAAATCAATTTCTGAAAGACTTTGCCTCCAATTTTCAATAACCCTTCCAAATCGCGAACTATCAACATTCATTGTTCCTAAATTCCAGGTTGGAACAGGTCTATCCCAGCGCTTCCAGTTATAGCTGTGCATATCGTAAACCGTGCAAAAACCAAATTTTGATTCTATTGTTGAAATAAGCGCATGCACAACATCATAAAAGTTGGTATGTTTTTGAAGGCTTTTTGCTTTCATCTCTTGCGATAGTGGTTTATGCCATAATTGTTTACCCCAGGCCGTTTCAAAAACAGCGTCTTCAGGGGCTCTGTTCAGGTCATACTCGAAACGTGAATCGCACCCGGCGATGACAATGGGATGCGATCTTACCATATTTTTAGTCTCGGGGTCTTCTTCGTACCATCGATCGTACTCCGTATGAATACAATTAGACCATAGTTCTTTTCTAAATTGATGCCCGTCATGTATTGCACCACAAACATATGGAACGAACTCCTCAATTTTTATAGTGAATGAATAATCTGAAGATATGGCTTCAAAAACATCTTCAGCTTTAATTTTGTTTATAATACCTTCAACTGATAACTTTAACATAGATTATTTATTCCTTAACCAAACTACCCCATTCTGTCCATGAACCATCATATATAGATATGTTCTGGTAACCCGACAATTCCGCGCCCAATGCCAAAACACAAGCCGTTATGCCAGATCCACAAGAAAAAATGATTTCATCTTCGACTTGTGCTAACTTTCCAAATAAAGTTTCTAATACAGCCTTAGGTTTCAAAATACCATCTTCTAATAAAGTCGTATAGGGCAGATTAACCGAGTTTGGGATGGTCCCCATACGCAAGCCTTCTCTGGGCTCGGGCGTGATAGCATTAAATCTATCATCTGAACGCGCGTCTATAATAGTATGTGTTTTGTGCTTTGAAGCCTGTTCCATGTCTTTAAAAAACCTCATGTAGCCCGGTCGAAGATTCGCCGTAAAATTACCACTTGCGTCATGGTATACTCTCATAGGTTCTACCGGATATCCGGCTTTTAGCCAGGCCGGAAAACCACCATTTAGAACTGAAACATTGTTATACCCGAAAGCTTTAAAGAGCCACCATACCCGTGCACTGGAATAGATCCCTTTATCGTCATACACAATAATAGCACTGTCTGTATTAATTCCTAATTTTCTGGCTTCTCTTTGAAACTGCTCCGTAGAAGGAAAGGCACTTGGGAACGGATTTGTGGTATCGCTAAACACCTTTTTTATATCAAAAAATCGTGCATTGGGAATTTGACTTTGAGAGTCATCGAATACCTTATTAATAGTACCATCTAACACAACGATATCCCCAGCATCCAAATGATCGTGCAACCAGTCTACTGAAACGATCGGGGATGTTAAATCTATTTTAGAATTCATTAAATAGGTGTTTATGGAAGTCAAATACGCCCGTCAATGCCCTAGGCATCCTGAACCGTTTTTCTAAGCCTAGTTCTTCTGTCGAAAGCCTGAAGTTTATCTAAAACTTTCATTTCCAAGAAGTCTATGACCTTTTCTTCTATCTTGGTTTTTAGTTTATACACTTTATTGATATAGGTTATACCTCCCGGCGACATCACATTCACTTCAACCAGTTTCCCTCCGATAACATCAATGCCCACAAAGAACAATCCGTCGTTAACTAATTTCGGTCCGATCTGTTTGCATAAAGCCTTTTCCGCTTTAGTTAAAGTATGTTTTTGCACACTACCGCCGGCAGAAACATTAGAACGATGGTCATCAGATCCCGGCACGCGTTTCATCGCCCCAACCGGTTCACCATTTAAAATTAAAATACGAACATCACCTTGATCTGCACCTTCAATATAATCCTGTAAAATGACATAGTTAGACGTCCCGTCACCACTGCTATTAATATAAAAATCGAGAAGTGAGTTGATATTACTCATCGCCGATTTTTCTATTAAAATAACACCAGAACCACCAAAGCCGTTAAGAGGTTTTAAAATCATTCTATCGGCCGTAGATTCTTTAATTTGTTTGATTAAATATCTTTTACTTTTAGAGACATGAGTTGCCGGAATAATATTGCTGTGAGCATCTCCAAAAGCAGCCGTATAGAGCTTATTATTAGCCTCTCGCATACCTTCTAGCGAATTCATTATAAACACATCATCTTTAACAGAATCTAAGAAATTAAGCATAATTGGATCTAATGGCGGGTTTGCTCTAAAAAAGATAACATCGAACCCGGCGAGAGGCAACATCTCTTCACGCAATTCTGCTTTTTTATAAAAGGACTTTAAAGAGCTTGGAGTTTTCTCCATGCGCTTAATAACCATACAGGTCGCATTAGTCACACTATTTCTAATAGTTAAATTTGCAGGTGTACACATAGCTACCCCATGCCCTCGTTTAACACATTCTTTAATTAATGCTAAACTTGTATCGTTGTCCGGATCGATGTCTTCCCAAGGATACATTAAAAAACAAATGTTCATATTTTAATATATTGGATAATTAATTCAAGAGTTTTAGTTGCAGAGCCTTATTTTTAATTAAACGAAAATCTAAAGTGAACCTTTAACATGGGGTTCTAAAACTCTTACGGTTTAAATTTAAAAAATTTATTTTACTTCATCGTAGTGATCGTCCCATTCTTTGGGTTTTGGATCATGAAGTTTGTCCAAAGACTTCGCAACCATCATTGAAACTGTAGCATCTCCGGTAACATTTACAACCGTTCTACACATGTCTAATGGTCTATCTACAGCAAAAATAAGCGCCAGGCCTATGGGTAATAATTCCGCCGGAAAACCAATAGATTCCAACACAATAACGAGCATAACCATTCCTGCACTCGGTACCGCTGCACTTCCTATAGAAGCTAATAGCGCCGTTGCCACAATAACCAATTGATTTGTAAAGGTTAGACCTTCAGGCCAAATAACCTGCATAATGAATACCGCTGCAATGCCTTGATATAAACTTGTTCCATCCATATTGACCGTGGCTCCAACTGGTAAAACGAAACCAGTCACTTCTTTGTCTACACCCAAATGCTCTTCAACACGTTCCATGGTAACCGGTAAAGTGGCGGCACTACTGCTCGTTGAAAAGGCCAGCAGTTGTGCCGGACTTATTTCTTTTAAAAACCATAGGGGCGACTTTTTCACATAAATGCTAATCAAAAGAAGATAAAAGCCGATCATTAAAATTAATCCGCCAACCACACATAAAGCATAATACAATAGTTTTACCAAAATCTCAGTATCATCGAAAGCAATAATCACATTGGCTAATAAAGCGAAAACAGCATAAGGTGCAAAAAGCATGATCAAATCTACCATCTTCATAACCACCTCATTAAGGGAATCAAAAAAGTTTACCAGAGGTTTAGCCTTCTTCTCTCCGATCAGTAACAAACATATACCAACAAATAAAGCGAAAAAGATCACCTGTAGCATAGAAGCTTCTGCAAAAGATCTAAAAATATTACTTGGAAAAATATCCACCAAAGCTTGTAATGGCCCTGCATCTTGCTGTGCACTGGCTTTGGTTAGTTTATCTACTACACCGGCGTCATTCTCATATTTAAGTTTGATTTTTTCAATGGTTTCCTGTGGCATCCCATTTCCGGGTTTGAGCGTATTAACAATGCTCAAACCAATCACTATGGCCACTAATGTCGTTCCAATATAAATACCAATAGTACGTAAGCCCATCGATTTTATTTTAGAAATATCTTTGAGATCTGAAATACCTTTAATTAGAGATGCCAAAATTAGCGGGACCGCGATAAGCTTTAAAAGGTTAATGAAGATCGTTCCAAAAGGCGAAACCCAATCGGTTACAAATCCTTTTCCGCCATCAACACCATTCATAATAAAACCAAAAATGATTCCGAGAATCATTCCTATAATAATCTTCCAATGCAGTGCTAATTTTTTCATCTATAAAATATGGTTAATAAAGGTTATTTTTTTAAAATCGATAATTATTCGAACAAACAAGCACAATATAATTATTTTTTAGCACCGATTAATGTGATATCCATTTTTTTAATGCGGGATACTAAAGAAAGTAATGAAACCTAAAATGGGGATTACTTATAAATTTTGTTAAGCACATAAAAATCAGCCAAAACCAATGCAGCCATCGCTTCTACTATAGGTACCGCTCTAGGCACAACACAAGGATCATGACGTCCTTTTCCTTGCATTTCAACTGTATTTCCTTCCTTATCGATGGTCTCATATTTTTGAATAAGCGTGGCTACAGGTTTAAAAGCTACATTAAAATAAATATCCATACCGTTGCTTATACCTCCTTGAATGCCTCCCGAATGATTCGTTTTTGTCGTTCCATCTGTATTAAAAGCATCATTATGATCACTACCGTACATGGTACTTCCATGGAATCCACTACCGTATTCAAATCCTTTTACCGCATTTATAGATAACATGGCCTTACCCAATTCTGCATGCAACTTGTCGAAGACAGGCTCACCTAAACCAACAGGTACATTTTTTACTACGCAACTTACAATACCACCAACGGTATCCCCTTTGCTACGAACTTCTTTAATATATTTTTCCATGGTTATTGCCATAGCCTCGTCAGGACATCGCACGATATTAGATTCTGTTTTTGTTAAATCCAATTCAGAATAAGGTTTCTCAAGTTTTAAAGTACCGACACCGGAAACATAAGCCGTAATCTCAATATCTTTTAGCATTTGTTTAGCAATAGCGCCAGCTACAACACGACATGCCGTTTCGCGAGCAGAGCTACGCCCTCCGCCTCGATAGTCGCGAATACCATATTTTTGATCGTAAGTGTAATCGGCATGACTTGGCCTGTAACTGTCTTTGATATGTGAGTAATCGTGAGATTTTTGATTGGTATTTTCAATCACAAAACCTATGGAGGTTCCTGTTGTTTTGCCTTCAAAAATTCCAGAGTAGAACTTTACCGTATCCGGTTCCTTACGCTGTGTAACAATGGCAGACTGCCCTGGCTTTCTTCTATTCAGCTCATGTTGTATAGCCTCTAAATCAAGTTCAATTCCAGGAGGGCACCCATCAATAACACCGCCTAATGCAGGGCCATGAGATTCGCCATATGTGGTCAAATTAAATAGTTTTCCGAAAGAATTTCCCGCCATAAAAAAATTTTATGCTAAAGTAAATCTATTCTAAGACATACGAAAATGAAATTATAGAAAGCCACCATCAAAACGCATAACATCCATTTAACGTTATACTCATACTTAAATAATAATGGCTTAATGATTAAATAATATGAATGTTATTAATTTATGTTGCTTAAATACACACCTTTGAAAATTAAACGTAAAATTGAAATTGCCGTAATTTCCGATGTGCATTTAGGGACTTACGGTTGTCATGCGAAACATCTACTAACCTATTTGAATAGTATTGCACCTAAAAAGCTTATTCTGAACGGAGATATTATTGATATTTGGCAATTTAACAAACGGTATTTTCCAAAATCCCATTTAAAAGTTATCAAAAAAATCATGGATATGGCGTCCCATGGTGTTGAAATTATATACATTACGGGGAATCATGACGAAATGCTAAGGAAATTCAGTGGTACGACCATCGGTAATATTTCTATTGTAGATAAGGCTGTACTGGACTTAAATGGGAAAAAAGCCTGGTTTTTTCATGGTGATGTTTTCGATGTTTCTATTCAAAATGCTAAATGGCTGGCAAGACTTGGAGGCTATGGATACGATTTTTTAACACTAATCAACAGGATGGTCAATTGGTATCTCGAAAAGCGTGGTAAAGAACGTTATTCATTATCAAAAAAAGTAAAAAACAGCGTGAAAGGTGCTATAAAGTATATCAACGATTACGAAACTGTAATCTCGGATCTAGCCATCGAAAATGGTTATGATTATGTGGTTTGCGGACATATACATCAACCTAAAAAAGAACACAAAGAAAACAAACACGGCAACACCATATATCTGAATTCGGGTGATTGGGTAGAAAATTTCACAGCTTTAGAATATCAATTTAAACGTTGGAAAATATATCAATACAACAAAGACAAACTTCTACCTTTTTATACGGAAACTGAGGAAGAAGTGTTCGAAAATACCGAAATACAAGATCTTATCGCGGCTATTACGATTGTAGAGCAAAATATTAAAAAACTAAAGTAGTGCTTCTTTTAAAATCGTAATAGGATGTTTAGCTTCCCGTTGCGTACCGTCTTTGATCTGATGTCTGCAACTGGTTCCATTTGCTGAGATAATACTATCTTCCGGTGCTCTTCTTACAGCGGGGAATAGTGTTTGTTCACCAACCTGCATACTAACTTTATAATGCTCCTTTTCATATCCAAAACTTCCCGCCATGCCACAGCATCCACTTGGAATAATGGTGATCTTATAATTTTTAGGGAGATTCAGAACCTTAAAACTTGAGAGTTGATTTGAAAGCGCCTTCTGATGGCAATGTCCATGAAATTTGATGGTTTTTTCATCTGAGGTAAATTGTTCAGATCTTACATTTCCCAATGCTATTTCATTTTGAATAAACTCTTCAATTAAGAAGGTATTCTCGGCTATCGCTTCCGCAGACGCTCTATCATCAGCCAATTTCAAATATTCATCTTTGAAAGTTAAGATCGCCGATGGCTCAATTCCGATAAGAGGTGTTTCTTTTGAAACTTTATCTTTAAAAACCGAAACATTTTTATTGGCAAAATCTTTAGCCTGTTCTAATAAACCTTTAGATAAAAATGCACGTCCGGATTCTGAATGTTCTATAAGTCTTACTTCATAATTTAAGGCATGTAATAACGCCAAGGCATCAACACCAATGGCCGTATCCAAATGATTGGTAAACTCATCATTAAAAAGGTAAACGGTTTTTATTGAGTTATTTGTAACTATTTTATTTTTAAATAATTGATACTCTTTATTTAAACTTTTACTTGACAATAAAGGTAAGCTTCTTTCTTTTGCAATATGCAGAGATTTCTTTAAAATAGATGCAGAAATGGCATTAGAAAACACAAAATTCGTTAAGCCCGTTGATAGCCTTCCCAATTTATTTAGTAGGTTGTTATATGCGAATAGTTTAGTACGCAAAGACACACCATTAGCCATTTGATATTGGTATTGAAACTCTGCTTTTAAACTTGCCACATCGACACTACTAGGACATTCACTTGCACAAGCTTTACAACTTAAACACAAATCAAAAACATCTTTGAGTTCTTTATGGTCAAATTTGTTCGTCTTATCCGTCCCGATAGCCATCGGGATGGTTAAAAATTCACGTAATGCATTGGCTCGGGCACGAGTCGTATCTTTTTCGTTACGTGTTGCTCTATAACTTGGACACATAACACCTCCAAACTCGGGTAATTTTCTACAATCACCGGAACCATTGCATTTTTCAGCTTCACGGAGAATCCCTCCAGATTTAGAAAAATCCAATACCGTTTTAATATTTGGTTCTTCTCTATTCGGTATATAGCGCAATGATTGGTCCATAGGAAACGCATCCACTATTTTTCCCGGGTTAAATATATTATCCGGATCAAATGCTGCTTTTATGCGTTTCAAAATAGCATAGTTATCGTCGCCTATCATTAGAGGAATAAACTCCGCACGAACAATTCCATCACCATGCTCACCACTAAAAGACCCTTTATACTTCTTTACCAAGAGTGCTACATCGGTAGTTATCTTTCTAAACAATTCAACATCTTCCCGCTTTTTCAAATCGAGAATTGGTCGTAAATGCAATTCTCCGGCCCCGGCATGGGCATAATACACCGCATCCTGATTATATGCTTTCATTAAAGCTGTGAACTCTGCAATAAAATTTGCCAGATCCGGTAGCGTAACTGCTGTATCTTCAATACAGGCCACTGCTTTTTTATCGCCAATGATGTTTCCCAGCAACCCCAGCCCGGCTTTACGTAGCTCTAAGGCTTTATCTATGTCCTTTCCAACCAATAATGGAAAGGCATAACTCAACCCTGAACGCTCTAAATTTTCAACTAGAGCTTTTGCCTTTTCATTCGCATCAGCTTTGGTTTCAGACTTTATTTCACACATTAAAATAGCCACAGGATCACCCTGTAAAAAGGTTCTATTCGCTTGTTGCGTTTTATTCTGCCTGGTACAATCCAGGATGGTTTTATCCATCATTTCACAAGTGAATAAATTATGCTTCATTACAGGGATAACAGCACTTAAACAATTTTCAATACTATCAAAATGCGCCGCAACCATGATGCTTTCTGAAGGTGGCAACTTATCCAATTTTAAAGTAATCTGGGTTGTAAATGCCAAGGTTCCTTCACTACCGGAAAGTAGTTTACACATATTAAAGCTTTCGGTAGATTCAGAAAACACCTCAGAGTTTATTAATTCGTCAATAGCATACCCCGTATTTCTTCGATGGATTTCCGGTTTTGGAAAATTATCAATGATGTTTTTTTGAACAGTCTCTGGAAGTAATTCAGCATGAACTGTTTTGTATATATGTCCTTCTAATGAATCTTCTTCCATTTTCTTTGAAAACTCTTCTGAAGATATATGACCAAAAACAGCCTCACTCCCATCACTTAAAATGGTTTGTAACTCTAAAACTTTATCTCGGGTCACTCCATATTGAATGGATGTTGTCCCTGAAGAGTTATTACCCACCATGCCACCAATCATACAGCGATTTGATGTGGATGTATTTGGCCCGAAAAACAACCCAAAAGGTTTTAAATAATTATTCAATTGATCGCGTACAACTCCGGGTTGCACCGTTACCGTTTTGTTCTTTTCATCAACTTCTATAATCTTGGTAAAATATTTGGAAACATCAACAACAATCCCATTACCAACACATTGTCCGGCGAGAGATGTCCCTGCCGTCCTGGGAATTAGCGACGTATTATGTGCTTTCGCAAATCGAATGAGTTTTTTAATGTCATCACTGTGCTTTGGGTAAGCCACAGCGAGGGGTAACATTCTATATACCGAAGCATCTGTAGCATAAACGGATTTATAAAGATTATCGAACTTTAATTCACCAGATAATTGTTGATTTAACACTTCTAAATTATCACTCATATTAGGCTTCTAGAATTATTGGTACAGATCTGTCAAAGTTAGTTGAAAAACAAATAAAAGAATCTGTTCCTGCAACACCATCTATCTGATGAACCTCATTATATAAAATTGATCTTAAATGATCGTTGTTTTTGGCATATATTAATATAAAAATAGCATATTTTCCGGATACGTAATTGCATTCTGTTATTTCCGAAACCTTATGCAGAGCGTCTACAACTTTGCCGGCAAAACGCGCTTCTTTGAGTCTGATACCAACATAAGCTTTGGTATGATAACCTATTTTCTTTTCATCTACGATTAAATCGGCTTTTTTTACAATGCCTTCCTCCTTCATTTTTTTTATGCGTTGATGCACCAAAGAGTTTGAAATCTTTAAATCTTCGGCAATTTTCGAATACGATGTTCTCGCATCAGCTTTTAAGGCCAAAATAATTTGCTGATTTATAAAATCAAGTTGACTCATAATTTCTAAAATTTTAAATCAATATAGTTAATTTGATTATAAAAATATTAAATAATAATATATTATAAAAAATACAATGTATTAAAGAACGAAATTAACTGTTTTATATCATTATAAAAATTAATATGAATTATTTTTGCATCATAAAACTCTACAATCATGGATAACATACAATTATTGAAAAAACTATGGAACGATTACTCCCAACGAACACCATCTGCTCAAAAAGTAAAAGACTTATTTGAATCTGAAGGAAACCATGTTGCAAACGACCATATTGCATTCAGAACTTTCGATGACGATAAAATTAATATTGATGTTTTAGCAACGGCTTTCACTAAAAACGGATATGTATTCAAAGCAGATTATCATTTTAAAAAAAAGAAACTATATGCAAAACATTTTGAGCATAAAACCGACAAAAACGCACCTTTAATATTTATTAGTCAACTTATTACCAGAGCGCTTTCCAGTGAATTACAAAACGCTATTAAAAGCATTTTAAACACGGCCGACTTTAGTACTGTAACTCCCGAATCACTTATTTATTCCGGGCGTCTTTGGGATAAGCCCAGCTATGCGCTTTACTTGAAATTACTGGCAGAATCAGAATATGCCGCATGGCTCTATGTCAACGGATTTTGCCCCAACCATTTTACTGTAAATGTCAACAAACTAAGCACATTTAACAATTTGCAAGATGTTAACTCTTTTTTAAAGACCAATGGCTTTAAAATGAATACGTCGGGTGGAGAGATCAAGGGAACACCAAATCAGTTTTTAGAACAATCCAGCATTTTGGCAGATAAAATAAGTATTGAATTTCAAGAAGGTATTTACAACATCACATCATGCTACTACGAATTTGCATATCGCTATAAAATCGGCGGAAAACTTTTTAAAGGTTTTATTGCCGATTCTGCTGATAAGATTTTTGAAAGTACCGATATGGTTTTGAATTAAGTTATTTTTTATTTCATAAAATAAATAAATATTGAGTTTTGGCGTTATTTTTGTAATGGTAATCTGAATTACGAAATGTGACGTATTTATATAATAGTGTCCAAAACAAATAACAAAATTTAACTTTATGAAAAAATTATTTTTATTATCCTTAGCATTAATTGGATTTACTTTTAGTGCCAGTTCTCAAAACATTGCAGACAACGCCATTGGTTTACGTTTGGGTGACAGCGACGGTTTAGGTGCAGAAGTATCGTACCAAAAGGCTTTAGGCCTAGACAACCGTTTGGAATTAGATTTGGGATGGAGAGACGGCAACAATTACAGTGGTTTTAAGCTTGCAGGTTTATACCAATGGGTAATGCCTCTTGATGGCGATTTTAATTGGTATGTTGGTGCCGGTGGAGGTATTGGCTCTTTTAATTTCGACGTTCCCGGAGGAGGAGATATAACAGATACCTTTGTTTTTGCCGCAGGTGATATTGGTATAGAATATAGTTTTGATATTCCGTTACTTTTATCTTTAGATTTTAGACCGGAAATTGGCTTTGGTGATGACACCTACGATAATAACGATTTAGATTTTGATATTGCTTTAGGTATTCGTTATCAATTTTAACACCGCATTTAGCCTATAAAAACTATAGATTTAATAAGTTTTAATGAACCAGAGACGTTTGCTTCTCTGGTTTTTTGTTTTTATGTATCTTTAATAAAATCAATTTCATAGTCAAATTGCACCTACAGAAAATGTTTTAAAACAAGGATCACCATGCATTTAAACGAAAAACGTTACCCACGGCACATTTTGCTTTATATGGTTTTACCGCTGCTATTATTCATCTCATGCCAGCAGGATTCATCTAAAACATCTAAGATTCAAGGGGTTTACGGAAGCCCTAAGCCTTTATGGGATAAAGGCTTAAACCTCAATAACCTTGGTGTTAATGCTATTTTTGTCCGAAGCCATTCCATAAATCATGATATGATTGATAGAGCCAAATCTGAAGGATTAAAGGTCTTTGCTGAATTTGCCACCTTGAATGGTAAGAATTACGTTCAAAAGCATCCCGAAGCCTGGGCGATAAATGAAAACGGTGAAAAAGTAGAAGCCGCCACATGGTTTATGGGTGTTTGTCCAACCGAGCCCGGTTTTCGTCAGTATCGCTTTAACCAATTACGAGATTTGCTCCTAAAATATGATTTAGATGGGGTTTGGATGGATTATGTCCACTGGCATGCTCAGTTCGAAGACCCGGAACCCATATTACCTGAAACCTGTTTTTGCGATCATTGTCTCGATCAATTCTCTAAAGATTCCGGAATTACAATACCTGACGGAACGACCTCCGGAAAAGCGCAATGGATATTAAGTAATCAAGATAAATCATGGCGAGATTGGAGATGTAAAGTTATTTATGATTGGAGCTATAGTATGAAAAATATTATTAAGAGCATTAAGCCCGAGGCACTGCTGGGGCTTTATCATTGTCCGTGGAATGATCAGGAATTTAACGGTGCGAGACGTCGCATATTGGGTCTCGACTACGACATGCTAAAGAAAACCATTGATGTATTTTCTCCTATGGTATATCATGAAAGAATGGAAAGATCCCCCGATTGGGTAAAAGAGAATATACTCTGGTTTAGTGATCGGCTAGACATCAAAGAAGACACGTATCCAAAAGTGTGGCCCATCGTTCAGGCATCTGACACCTCACATGAAGAACTCGAAACTGTTCTTGAAGGTGGATTGGCCGGAAAGTCTAGTGGTGTGATGATGTTTACGGCTTCAGCCATAGCTAATGATGACAAAAAAACCGAAGTCATGAAACGAATATTCACAAAATAAGGTGAAATCTCTTCCCATAAATGCTGATGGACTAAAATCTGTGACTGACAAGTCACATGAAGCTACAACACTAAGCATTTTGTTAAAGTATCCGCATAAATGGTTTCATATTGAGGCACAATACTATGCAAATCAAATTTTAAAGACGCCTGCTTTGCATTCTGTTTAAATGTTTCCAAAACAGATTGATTACTTAAAATATGAAGGGCGTTTTTAGTCATATCGTCGATATCCCCAACAGCACTTAAAAATCCGGAAACACCCTGTATATTAACTTCTGGAATCCCTCCGGTATTACTTGAAATAACAGGCACCCCTGAAGCCATTGCTTCTAAAGCTGCTAAACCAAAACTTTCCGTTTCAGAAGGTAATAGGAACAAATCACTAAAACATAGTATTTTATCAATTTCGTTACTCTTTCCGAAGAAAACAACTTTGTCTAAAATTCCTAATTCTTTACACTGACATTCTATCCTTTCCCGTTCCGGGCCTTCCCCCACTAGCATCAATTTCGCAGGCATTGCGCTTTGAATATTATAAAACACAGACACCACATCTTGCACACGCTTGACTTCGCGAAAATTACTAATGTGGGTTATTATTTTTTCATCATCATTTGCCATCATGGCGCGCTGACAATCCGTAAATCCATGATTATACTTATCTAAATCAATAAAATTAGGCACGACATGTATATCATTCTTGATATCAAACAGTCTCAAAGTGTCTTCCTTTAAACTTTTAGATACCGCAGTGACTGCATCAGACTTATTAATACTGAATGTAACTGCAGGTTTATAAAATGGATGACTTCCAACCAAGGTTATATCGGTGCCATGCAAAGTTGTCACTATAGGCACATATATCCCATCTTCTTGCAATATTTTTTTTGCCATATACGCTGCGTATGCATGAGGTATAGCATAATGTACATGCAATATTTCTATACCGTGCAATTTAACCATATCTACGAGCTTACTTGATAAAGCCAACTCATAGGGTTGATAATGAAATAAAGGATATTCTGGCACATTAACCTCATGATAATGCACATGATTACTGAGCAATTCCAACCTTACCGGCTGATTATAAGTGATAAAATGTATTTCATGTCCGCGTTTGGAAAGCTCTAACCCAAGCTCTGTAGCCACTACACCACTGCCTCCAAATGTAGGATAGCAAACAATACCTATTTTCATATATTTTTTCTTTGTCATTTCCTTGAATCCTGATAGTTAACGGATGGATTCTTTTTAATTTATAAATATCTAGACCTTATTCAACGATAGCTTCGTATATAAAGCGTTGTATATTGGTTCTAATATTCTCTTTTAATAATACATTTTTTCTTGCTTTAGGGTATGTTCGATTTGCTAAAAACACGTAAACAATATCTTCGTCCGGGTCGGCCCAAGCATAGGTTCCGGTAAATCCGGAATGTCCAAAACTGGTCATAGCTACACATCCGCATGTAGGTCCTTCATCACCTAATTGAGGCTTATCAAAACCCACACCACGTCTGTTGTTTTTTTCACAATAATAACAGGTATTAAAGGTATTTATTGTTTTACGTTTCAGATAACGTTTGCCACCATAAAACCCTTTCTGTAAATACATCTGCATAATTTTAGCAACGTCGTTAGCATTACTAAATACCCCCGCATGACCTCCTACACCATTTTGCATTGCAGCACCCATATCATGAACATAACCATGTATTTTTTGATAGCGAAAATAATCGTCAATTTCAGTTGGAACGATCTTTTTATTACTTATTCTTTCATATGGATTATACAAGGTATAATTAGCTCCTAATGACTGAAAAAAATGATCTTGAACAACCTCATTCAATGGTTTGTCGTAATGATTTTCTATAAATTTCTTCAATATATAATATGGAAAATCACTGTATCTATAACGTAGGCGCTCCAACAATTCTGAATCTTTAATAGTAGCTTGTATAGAGTCCTGATAATCACTCCTTAAGTACAAATTATTTGCGACTTTAATATTGAATTTCTCACTTAAAGTTTTTCTATAATATTTGGGATGAGGCTTTTTTGTAACCGAATCTAGGGTATGATAATAAAAGGGCTCCCACGGTCTTAATTTTGCATAATGCGACAGCATACTCTTAATCGTAATTGTTTCTTTATTGGATCCTTTATACTCCGGCAAAATATCTGAAAGCTTAGAATCTAAGGAGACTATACCCTGTTCTTCCAATTCCATGAGTAGTGGTAAGGTTGCCAATATTTTAGTCAGTGAAGCTACATCATAAATATCATCAAACCCGACTTTCTCCTTTCCGTCGTATGTATGCTTACCGAAATTCTTGTTATAAATTACTTTTCCCGCTCTGGCTATCAACAACTGAATTCCCGGGGTCATTTTCAACTTTACAGCTGCCCGCGCCACAGAATCCACCTTTTTTAACTTTTCCGAACTCATCCCTGCACGCTCCGGAATCGTATAACTTAATCTTTTAATCGCATTATTTTTTATACCGTCTCCAGCCTTAAAAAAAGGCGCAATAGAAACGGGTAATGTTCCTTTTGAGGGGATTGCTCCAAAAATAAGTTGTGCCGATTTTTGTTGAGCAATAACGCTATTTTGATAACTCACCACTACGCTTTCAATGTTTTCGAAGGATTTTATATCCAAAAGCGCATAGGGTTTCACAAATACATCTAGAATTACAGTATGGGTTCTTGCGATTTCGTACAACCACACCAGCTCCAAATTACTTAATTTATAGCTTTTCCAAGGGTTTTCATTGGAACGATGAAATCCAATAATCACGGTGTTATAAGGTTGCAATTTTTTTAATAGATCATCTAAATTATCAGATTCAATTTTATGGACTTTAGCATACTTTTTTAATTCTCTAAAAAAAGGCATTCCGCTATCATCTCCTAATTCCACATAGGCGATGCTCTTCGTTTCTAACTGTTGCAATGGCAATAAATCGCCTTTGTTTTTTGTAACCGTTATGGCATTTTCAATAAGATCTTCATATAAAACATCGTCTTTAATTCGATTAAGGTCCTGATATAAATTATACAAACCAATGGGCTTATAATTGTTTAACCCAACTTTATATTTTGCTTGAAGTACCTTTTTAACTGAATGTGCCAGACGTTCTTCAGTGATATCACCATTATTGCAGGCTTCCACTATTTTAGAAATCCCCATAGGGACGTCCTCCGAAATCAACAAAACGTCATTACCCGCTTTAAATGCCGCCAGATCTATGTTTCCGCCGGTTATGAATTCTCTGGATTTGCTTCCATCTATTGTAGGTTCAACATAATCTGCAACCCCTTTCATATTTAAGGCATCGGTAAAAATGAGACCTTCAAAGGCCAAAGAATCTTTTAAAATATCAGTAACGATGTGCTCTGATAATGATGAAGGGTGTCCTTCGCGGGGCTCTAAACTTGGCACATTTAAATGCGCTACCATAACACTGGAAAGTCCTTCTGTAATTAATTTTTTATAGGGGTACAATTCGATAGAATCAATCCGTTTTTCACTAAAACTTATACTTGGTAATGTTTTGTGTGAGTCTTGATCGGTATCACCATGTCCAGGGAAGTGCTTTGCTGTTGCCAGAACACCAGCACTTTGCATACCCTTCATAAAAGCCGAAGCCTTGCTTGTAACATTATCGCGATCTTCACCAAAAGACCTGTTTCCAATAATAGGGTTTTTGGGGTTTGTATTAATATCGACCACCGGTGCAAAGTTAAAATGAACCCCCAGGCGTTTACAATGTTCCCCTATTTGTCTGCCGGTTTGCTCAATAAGTTTGTCTTCCTTTATAGCTCCAAGGGTCATATTCCATGGAAAAGCATAGGTTGAATCTAGACGCATCCCTAAACCCCATTCGGCATCCATACCTACTAAAAGCGGGACTTTGGCGGTTGCTTGTAATTCATTATTCAACTTTGCCTGTCGAACTGGACCTCCCAGTGAATATATAACACCTCCTAATTTATGATCCTGAATAAGTTTAACCTTTTCGCTAATAACTTTTTCATCCTGATTGGTGAAAATCATGATCATATACAACTGCCCTACCTTCTCTTCTAGTGACATTGATGTATATACACTATCTACCCATTTTTGTTGCATTTCTTTATCCTCCGTAATTAACGGATTTGAATTAGTTTGAGCAATGGATAATGTAGTTACAAAAACGAGAGCGCATTTTAAAATGAAGTGACACATAAAAAGAATGAATTTACAGTTTAATATATTAAAATACTTTAATACTAAAAACTATGCCAAAATACTACTTTTGAAAAGAAGATAAAAAGACTTTAAGATAGATTTATAAAGAAACCTTTAACAATAAAACCTAATTAGATTTATGGTGTTGTAATACATTTAAGCGTTTAGAAATAATAACCTATTCTAGTCCATTAAATCTATATGCCTGTCATGATACCCTAACAAGTATAACACCCCATCCAACCCAATACTGGAAATTGAGTTTTGTGCATTGTCCTTAACTGTTGGTTTGGCATGGAAAGCGATACCTAATCCAGCAAGGTTAAGCATTTGCAAATCATTTGCGCCATCTCCAACGGCGATCGTCTGACTAATATCTATGCCTTCTTTTTGAGCTATTTCTTTTAAGAACTCTGCCTTTTTATTGCCATCGACAATATCTCCAAGATAGCCACCAGTTAAAACGCCATCTTTAATTTCCAATTGATTGGCATAAACATAATCCATACCGAGTTCTTTTTTCAAGTAGTTTCCAAAATACGAAAACCCACCAGACAAAATAGCGGTTTTAAAACCGTAACTGTTTAAGGTATCAATGAGTCTTTTTGCTCCTTTAGTTATAGGTAAATTAACAGCAACATCATGAAGCACTTCTTCGCTCAATCCCTTTAAAAGCTTCATTCGTCTTACAAAGCTTTCTTTAAAATCAATTTCCCCCTGCATGGCCGATTCGGTGATGGCCTTAACCTCGTCTCCCACTCCTGCCAATTCTGCCAACTCATCGATAACTTCGGTTTGAATTAATGTAGAATCCATATCGAAACAAACCAAACGTCTGTTTCTTCTGAATATATTATCCTCTTGAAATGCGATATCTACGTCTAATTCATGTGAAATCTCCATAAATTTTGCAGTAACCTCTACTTTATCTTTGATTTCTCCTCGAATGGATAATTGGATTGAAGCCCTGGGATATTCTTCTTTCTTAACCAAAGACAATCGTCCTGTAAGCCGCTTTATGGCATCAATATTCAGATTTTTTTCCGAAATCACTTTGGTCACTTCCGATATTTGCTTGGCTGCTAACTTTTCGCCTAAAATGGTAACAATGTATCTATCTTTACCTTGAAGGGTTACCCACTTTTCATAATTTTTCAGGGTAATTGGCGTAAACTTAGCCGTTATACCCAATTCGTAAGCTTTAAAAAGCAAGTCTTTTAATACCGCTGCGGATTTTTTTCCTGATTGAATCTCAAATAATATACCCAAGGACAGTGTATCATGAATATTTGCCTGACCTATATCCAATACCTTAGCACCATATTCTGCTAAAACAGAAGTTAGGTTAGATGTTAATCCCGGTTTGTCTTGCCCTGAAATATTTAGTAAGATAATCTCATTAGCCATAGTGTATACATTTACGCTTTGTTCGCTATAAAAATCAATATTCTACTTGATATATAAAAGTTTTTACAGGCTAATTCCATTTCCATTTAAAAAAATTAAGAATCTCATAATAATAATGGTAGAATATTAATAAAAAAGCATTAGTTGAAATGTAGTAACCCTTAATACAATTATTTAATAAATCGGCCATGCCAACTTTCACTAGCCGGGACTTCCCAGTTTTCATTGAATTCCGCTATGCTGGCCACCAAATTATTAAACACTATGGTTTTTTTTGAAACTGCTTTATCTTTTGCCATTTTTCTGAAGTCCGAAAGGGACTTGTAAGCAATATACTCTCCTTGTTTATAGGATACATTCATTTTATCCATCAAGTCAACATTATAATCCTTCTCCAATTGCTGGATAAAATGTACGGAAGCATCAATAGAGCAACCGGTAGCTGAATTTAAGTTTTGATTTAATCCAATAACTATAAATCGCTTATATTTAATAAGGTAACCTGACTGCAAATCACTTCCGTGAGCTGTCCAGTTTTCTATAAAACGATTTAATTTCAATTGAATTTCTTCAAGTTCTTCTTCGGTAAATGAACGATTGGCTTGGTAAATCCAAACTCGAGATTCTTTAGGTAAAGTATTAAAATCGACTAGCATTTTTTGATTTAAAGATTATGATTATTTGAGGTTGAATTTTCTTTTAAATTTCTCTGAAACTACAAAGTTATAAATACTATAAATAAGGCTACTTATTATTAAAACTTTAAAAAGAATGCCTTGAACCAAAGTATTCGGATCTACTATAAAATTAATAGTATAAACAGCTAAGAGTAAAACCAATGGAAGAATTAAAAAAGTTAAAGGCGACTTCTTAATGAACAAGCTACAAACGATAAAAGTTATTATTATAAGACCATTAAAAGCCAAAGCAAATGGATCATTTAATAAGAATGAAAAATTGATTATTACGGGTAAGGTATAAAGTCCTGCTGCTAAAAAAAGCAAGTACTGACTTTTCTTCAAGGCGTCTTCAGCATCAAAAATAATTCCTTTATCCCCTATAAATCGTCCAATGTGAATTGATTTTTCTTTTTCGGTCCCTTCAAATGGAAATTCACATTTGTCGCACAACGTATTCGAACTATTGTTTTCATTCTTGCACGCAGGGCAAATTTTATGCTCCATAATTCAACTATAAATTTTGAGCGTTAGCGATAAGTTCGGCTACGTCCATGACCACAACGTCATTTTCCTTTTCTTTGGCCTTAATACCATCTGTCATCATCGTATTACAATAGGGGCATCCTGTGGCAATAATATTTGGTCTGGTTTCTAAAGCATCTTCGGTTCTAAGTACATTGATATCCATATCACCTTTTTCAGGTTCTTTAAACATTTGCGCTCCTCCCGCTCCACAGCACAGTGCTGTTTGTTTATGCCTTCTCATCTCAAAAATACGTGCATTTATAAGCTTTAAGAGATCTCTAGGCGCATCGTACTCGTTATTAGCGCGTCCCAGATAGCAGGGATCATGAAATGTAATACGCTTATCTTTGTAGACGTCTTGTTGCACTGCTAAACGCCTCGAGTTAATAAGCTCTTTTATAAATTGTGTATGATGCAATACTTCATAATTTCCCCCCAATCCAGGATATTCGTTTTTTAAGCAATTGAACGAATGGGGGTCGCAGGTCACAATTTTTTTTACTTCGTATGCATTTAAAACTTCTATATTAGTTACCGCCTGCATTTGAAACAAAAATTCATTACCAGCACGTTTAGCGATATCACCGGTGCAGCTTTCCTCTGTTCCCAACACAGCAAATTCCACATTAGCGCTATTCAATATTTTAACAAATGCCTTCGTGATTTTTTTTGCTCGATCATCAAAACTACCGGCAGACCCAACCCAAAACAGCACTTCAGGCTGTTTGCCTTGAGCCATAAATTCCGCCATGGTCGGTACTTTTAGTAATTCGCTCATTCAATAAAGGTATTAGTTTTCACTGTTCTTTTTACTTTCTAGCATCAAATTTTGCTTATATTCTTTTGCTTCTTCTAACAACTCCGACGATAAAACCTGATAAAATAAAGGGGAATCCGGATCATAGTTTATCATCACCCACTTATTAGCTGTAGAATCATCTTTTAAAATGATTGTTAATCGATCATTCATTAAAACATCCATACTATTATTAGAGATGAATTCTACATCCATCTCCTTAGCTTTCATAACAGATGCCATCATTTTTTTTGCTTCATCATCAAACTCCTGATCATGAAAAGTCATTTTCATTTTCATATTATAAGAAACAAAAGCGTATTTTAAATTATCCTTTTCACCACTATAAATTTCAGATACTTTATATTTCGGAATGATCTTAGGGATTTCAATAGAAAATTGCTCTGTTCCTTCAAACATAGTCTTTAAAACAGTTTTCATTTGTTCTTTTGGAACAATATCGAATACCTTGGGGTGAGTCATGTCTAAAATAGCATCAAAATCCCTATTGTTCATGTCAACAAATATTTGTTTGGCTATACCATCCAAATCTATTGAGCTCGTCTGACTATTTTGTGAGAACCCACCAAAAGCCATTAACAAAAACAATAAGTCAAATACAATATTCTTGAAGCTATTTGCTTTAATCATTCGTCTTATCTTCATTATCTCAATTTATTCGTTTTTCCAATTTAACCTATCCATTTGATTATACGGCCAGGGTGCGCCATTATTCTCAATATTTGTCATCATATTATTTAATTCTACAGGAGCTGCCGATTGCTCCATAACCAAGTAACGACGCATTTCTAAAATAATTGATAACGGGTCTATACTTACGGGGCATTCTTCTACACAAGCATTGCAAGTGGTGCATGCCCAGAGTTCTTCATGGGTAACATAATCACCTAATAGTTGCTTGCCATCATCTTTGAACTCCCCATGATTCGCATCTATATTTTTACCTACCTCCTCTAAACGATCTCTGGTATCCATCATAATTTTTCGGGGCGATAACTTTTTACCGGTTAAATTTGCAGGGCAAGCGGATGTACACCTACCGCACTCAGTACATGTATAAGCATTTAACAGTTGTACCCAGTTTAAATCCTGAACATCACTGGCGCCGAATTTTGCAGGTTCTTCGGTGTCTGCTCCTTCCGCCGGTGTGGCAAACGGATCGGCATTAGGATCCATCATCATTTTCACTTCACTAGTAACGGAATCTAAGTTATTGAGTTGCCCTTTAGGTACTAACTTTCCGTAGTAAGTATTTGGAAAAGCCAATAAAATATGTAAATGCTTAGAAAAATATAAATAGTTTAAAAACACCAATATCCCTAAAATGTGCAGCCACCATGCGCTTCTTTCAATAAGATGGAGTCCTGATTCAGATACACCATCGAACCAAGCTGCTATAAACTGACTTACAACATTTCCTGAATTCATGGCTTGAAAATGAACATCTGTTGCATTCATTATTAAAAACAAAGTCATCAAAACCATTTCGAAATACAGGATATAGTTTCCATCATTCTTTGGCCAGCTGGTCATTTCACTGTTCCAAAAACGCTTAAGCCTTATAATATTTCTACGTACCCAAAATAGCACAACTGCAATAAAAACAAGTACTGCCAAAACTTCAAAAGACCCTATTAGCACCCCGTAAAGAGCTCCGATTCCTGAAAAAATACGATGACTCCCCATTAAACCATCAATAATAATTTCTAAAACTTCAATATTAATGATTATAAAGCCGACGTAAACAATGATATGTAAGATGCCGGCAATAGGCCTATTCACCATTTTACTTTGCCCAAGTGCAATCATCGCCATGTTTTTCCATCGTTGTGATTTATGACCACCAACATCAACATCTTGACCCAATTTAATATTGCGTATCAGTTTTTTTACATTTTTTGTAAAATAACCGATACCTACAATTAAGGCGATTGCGAAGAGCACATTTGGCAAATATTCCATAAACTATTCGTTGGTTTTTTCTTCAGTATAAGGAATTTCTTTTCTGGATAAAATGCGAAAGTATCGTTTAGGATGCAACTTGATATCTCTTAGAAGCTCTTCCATTTCCTTGGTTGTTCCCCTAAGGTTATTATACAAAGCGTCGTCTTTAAGCAGTTTTCCCATAGTACCTTCCCCCTTTTCCAGGCCGGCAATAATACTATCAAAATTCTGAAGGGTCGATTCTAAGCTTTTAAGAGTCTTACTGAAATTTGCATCAGCAATAGAATCTGTCACACGTGAGAGGTTATTCGCTATTTTATCAACGTTGGTCAATGTATTATTAAGTTTTTCCTGATTACCCGCAACTATAGCATCTATAGATTTTGAAGTCTTTTTAAAGTTGTTAATTACGTCATTTAAACCCGCGACACTCTCTCTTAAATTTGCTTTCGTATTATCATCGAAAACCTCATTCATATTAACCAGTAACTTATCGGCACTGTCGAGCATCTTTACTAATTTCTCTTGAAGTGGTGTTAATTTTTGATTTACCAATTCACTTAAACCAGCTTTAACAGTACCTTTAAGATAGGTTTCGTTTTTAGCAATTTCTGCTTTATCAAAAGCAGGAACAATAGCGATCGCTTTTCCACCTATGAGCCCGGTTTCATATATTTCTGCAGAACTATTCTTTGAAAATTGAAACTCCGTATCCACAATCAACTTTATTAGTAACTTGCCAGAACCGTCTCCTTTAAAACCAATTTCTGCAACTTTCCCAACAATATTCCCATTAATAGTAATGGGCGTTGATGCCGTTACCCCTTCCACATTATCATAGACCGCATAAAATGTACGTGAATTGCCAAGTAAGTTTTGACCTTTTAAATAATTAAACCCAAAAATAAAGAGAATGATTCCTAATAAAACGAGTATGCCTGTTTTTACTTCTTTTGATATTTGCAAAATAAATGTCTTTAGATGTACAAATTTAAAATAAATTTAAAAAGAACACCTTTAATTCGCCATTGATTTTAAGGCTTCAGATAATGGTATTTTTTTTCCATCCTTAAAGGCTACAATATAACTTGATTTATACCCTTTCTGCTTTGCAGTTTTCTCGAACTCGCTAATTTCATTATAATCCGAAGTTGCCCCGTAAAAATATTTATAAAGATTCCCATCTTTAATTCTTGTAACATCCTTTAAGCCTTTAAAGTTATACGGCTTAGTTTCCAGGGCACTGGATCCTGTTGCTATCTGGACTTTGTATTGAATGTGGTTTTTAAAATCGTCACTAACAGCGCTATCCTCATCGGCAATCATCGCCTCAATGGACTTATTTGAAGAAATATCTAGATAGTCCAGATATTTTTTTATAGCTATAAATAATGATTTTGTCATTACAGCTTTACCCTTTCTGGAATTTAAAAAGTCCTCCTCTTTTTTATGTGTCAGAAACCCCAATTCCACCAGTACACTGGGCATATAAGTATATGCTAAAACATAAAATACATTTTGTTTTACGCCCCGGCTCTTTCTTTTTGCCGTAATTTGAAACTCGTCTTCAATATATCTCGCCAATTTAATACTATGGTCCAAATAATCTTCCTGGGCTAAAACTAATCCCATGAGGGACTCCGGAGAGTTTGGATCGAAATCTTTATAGACTTCTGTATGATTATCTTCCATCATAATCACCGAATTTTCTCTTTTAGCAACTTCCAGATTCTGTTTATTCTTAGTGGTTCCCAATACATAGGTTTCAGATCCATAGGCCGTACCTTTTTTTCCGGGTTGGGCATTACAGTGTATGGAAATAAATAAATCAACATCCTTTTTATTCGCAACTTGAGCTCTACCATTTAAACTCGGAAAAATATCTGTTTTACGTGTATATACTACCTTAACGTTTTCTAATTTAGATTCTAACATCTTTCCTAAGGCCACCGAAACATCTAAAGCAATATCTTTTTCTGTAGTCTTATAGCGACCCGTTCCAGGGGTACCCGTATCTCTACCTCCGTGTCCGGGATCAATCATAACAACATAAGGTTCTGCCTTAGATTGAGAATAGCCAGGCACAGCCGAACCAAATGTTAATGCTATTATAAATAATACGAAAAGTAGTGCTTTGTACGTTTTCATGTGGTGTATGAATATGATTAAATCATTTTGTTTTGTTTGGAAAACCTAAATTCAATGCTTTAACGACTAAAAAACCCTGTTTATTACTCAATTAAAAAGCGTATAAGTTTAATTTTAAATTTTTCGATGAATAATAAATTGTACACAGAAAAATATATGTAATTTTGGCTTTTCAAAAACCGAGCCATACTTTTACAAAAATACATTTAAAAGCGTTGCACACAAACAACTTTAAAATACTTTTTGCATTAAGTTTTACAGTGTTTATTAACACGTTTAGCTTTGCACAGGACATTCGTAAAAAGTCGGATAGTATTCCTCCAATTACAAAAGAGAAGCCGGTTAACACCAAAAAGATAGACACTACGGGAGTTGCTCTTGAAACCACTGAAAAAAATCAAGATACCGTTACCATAGATTCTATAAAGCCTAAAAAAGGCCTTTTAACAGATATTGTAACTTATTCTGCTACCGATTACACGTCGTTTAAAAATAAGGAAGGAAAGCTGTATTTATATAACAATGCAGAAATCACACAGGTCGATATGAATATTAAGGCGGGTAGTATTATTGTAGACAACAACAAAAATGTTGTTTACGCCAAAGGAATTACAGACTCCATTGGAAATTACTCTCAAGCTCCGGTCTTTACACAGGGTGCACAAGTTGTTGAACCTGATTCCATCGTGTTTAATGTAAAAACCAAAAAAGCACTGATTTATAACTCTAAAACAGAGCAATCTGGAGGTACTGTCATTGCTAATATTACAAAAAAAGAAAATGATTCGGTGTATTTCATTAAAAATGCAAAGTATACTACAGCAGAAGATTTGGAGGATCCAGAGTATTATATAAAATTGCGAAAGGCCAAAATTGTGCCGGGTAAAAAAATTGTAACTGGATTGGCAAATCTTTTCATCTATGATGTTCCTACTCCCATTGGATTGCCTTTTGGTTTTTTTCCACAATCTGAAAAGCAAACCTCTGGTGTTGTTATTCCAAGTTTTGGAGAACAAAACGATCGCGGGTACTTTTTGCAAAATGGCGGGTATTATTTCGCCATTAGCGATTATTTTGACTTGACAGTACTAGGAGACTATTACACTAATGGAAGTTACGGGATGCGACTAGAAAGCGCGTATAGAAAACGCTATAAGTTTAGCGGAAATTTTGGCTTTAGATACGAGAATTTAATAACCAGTGAGCGCGGTTTTCCCGATTATGGAAGATCTACGGTTTACAATCTACGCTGGTCGCATAGTCAGGACTCTAAAGCCAATCCGAATTCACGTTTTTCTGCCTCGGTTAACCTTGGTAGCAGCACCTATTATCGTACATCCTTAAATCAGATCAATTCTGGCGCTTTTTTAAACAACACCTTATCATCATCGGTGTCTTACTCTAAAACGTTTGATGGCGAACCATCTGTTAATTTTAGTGTAACAGCAACACACTCTCAAAACACGAATACCGAACAGATTAATATGACCCTTCCAACATTTCAAGGAAATGTTAGTAGAATATATCCCTTAGCTCCAAAAAACGGTACCAAGAAGGGTATTATTCAAAATATTAATCTTCAATACAGTGTTAGAGGAGAAAACAGAATACAAACCACGGATTCTCTTTTCTTTAAAAAGGAAATGTTCGATGATGCCAAAGCAGGGTTTCAACATTCTATCCCTTTGAGTACAAATTTTAAATTGTTTAAATATTTTAGTCTGAGTGCTTCAAGTAGTTTTAATGAAGTTTGGACTTTTAAAACGATAAATAAATCCTTTGATGCTATAAACAGAGAAACTGTAATTGAAGATGTTAACGGTTTTGATTCTTTTAGAACGTATAATTTTAGCACAAGTATAGGAACCACCATTTATGGGATGTTCGATTTTGGAGATGATAAAAAAATACAGAAAATAAGACATGTTATTCGCCCCTCTATAAGTTACAATATCAATCCTTCCTTTGATAAATATTACGACACATACGAAGTGGTTAGTGCCGATGGACTCACGACAGAAGATGTAGATTTTACAAGATTTGAACAAGGGGTTTTTGGTGTTCCGAATAAGAATTTCTCCAGCTCGATGGGAATTGCTGTGTCGAATAACTTTGAAGCCAAAGTAAGAGATAAAGACAGTACAGCCACAGAACCTAAAAAAATAATACTGCTTAATAACTTAAATTTTTCTACCTCGTATAATTTTGCCGGTGATTCATTACAATGGAGTCCCGTTAGAATGACCGGTGGCACCCAGTTATTAGATAATAAACTTAGTGTAAACTTTGGGGCTGTTCTAGACCCTTATGCTCTGGATAGCAACAACAATCGCATCGATAAATTTAATATTGATAATGGTGGGAGCTTATTTAGACTAACCAGCGCAAATCTGAACCTGTCCTGGTCTTTGTCCAGTAAAGATGGTGATAATAAAGGTGATGACAGCGATAAGCAACGTGGTATCCAGGAAAATCTGAACAGTGGAGGTCGTGATGACGATTTGTTTGGTATAGGGCAAGACTTTAGCAACCAGCAAAACAATGATGAAAATGAGGAAGAAGAAAAACCCGGGGAACTATATAATTATAAAATACCCTGGGATTTAAGAATTGCCTATGTCGTGAATTATGCAAATTCCAGGCGCCAAAATGAAATATCATCACATTCACTGATGTTTTCGGGCGATATAAAGTTATCACCAAAATGGTCTGTTGGCGGCTCTTCCGGGTACGATTTAAAAGACAAAGGCTTTACATATACACAATTGCGATTTAGTCGTGATCTGTTAAGTTGGAAAATGGATTTTAGCTGGACGCCTTTTGGCCCCAGAAGTAATTGGAATTTCTTTATTGGTATAAAATCGAGTATCCTAAAGGATCTTAAATATGAAAAACGCCGACAACCAGATCAACAATTGTAATAAATAATTAAGGATTCTCTTCCGAAAACTACGGGTTCATAGGGAATGTTAAAACCATTAATTTGATGAAAAAAATTATCACAACTCCAAATGCCCCCGCTCCTATTGGCCCGTACAACCAGGCCATTTTAAGTGGAAACACCCTATACACCTCAGGTCAAATTGCACTACATCCGGAAACAGGAGAACTTGTTTTAGACGATATTAAAGCTGAAACAAACCAGGTGATGACCAACATGAAAGCCGTTTTAGAAGCGGCTGATATGACTTTTGAGCATGTTATTAAATCGTCCATTTTTATTAGTGATATGAATGATTTTTCAGTAATAAATGACGTTTACGGAAGCTATTTTGATGAAGCTAATGCTCCGGCGCGTGAAACGGTGCAAGTTGCCAAACTTCCAAAAAACGTAAATGTTGAAATAAGTATGATTGCCGTAAAATAGCTATTAAACCTTATCTTTTAGTGTATATTTATTTAATAAGGCTTCTAACTTTAAAGCCTCAATTGGTTTAGCCAAAAAGTCATCGATTCCCGCTTGTTTAGCACTGGTAATATCTTCTTTAAATGCACTAGCGGACACTGCAATTATTGGGATATTGTGTTTCGCATATTTTCGACTTCGCTTAATTTTTTTAGTCGCTTGATAACCATCTAAGTCCGGCATATAAATATCCATAAAGATCATATCAAAATCAAGGATTTTATATAACTCAACGGCTTCTAATCCATTTTTTGCAAACGTACAATCGGCACCTTGCTTTTCCAGTAAGAATTTAATCACTTTTTGATTCATCCTGTTGTCTTCGGCAACAAGCACATTAAGTTTATTTAAGGTTATAGGTTTTAATTCTTCAATTTCTTCCTGTACATTTAAGGTCTTTTTAAGTTGAAGGCTAAAATAGAATGTTGTGCCTTCATTTTCCTTACTTTCAATTTTGAGTTCTCCTCCCATTAATTTTACGAGTTGGTGCGAAATAGAAAGCCCTATCCCACGCCCTCTATAGTCTTTACTTGCCGGAGATTCTAATTTTTTAGAGTTTTCAAAAATATTTCTCACTTCATAAGGGCGCATCCCAATCCCCGTATCTTTAACGTAAAATGAAATGATTTGATCTTCGTCAATACCTACAGTTTGATCCACAATAATCGATATTTTTCCAGTATTGGTGAATTTAATGGCATTATTTATCAAATTAATTAATACTTGCTGAATACGCGTTGAGTCTGCAAGTAATAAGATTTTCTTTCGCTCCTCAGAAAGAAATTTAAACTCAAATTCCAAACCTTTATCCCAGGCCTGATATTCAAAAACTTTAAAAAGTTTGGTAAGATCCGGTACTAAATTAATGGCCACAAAATTCAGTTTAATAGCTTCAGAACTTACTTCGGCATTATCTAAAATCATATTCACTAATTGCAACAAGTGTTGTGACGAATATTCTGCTATTTCAACCTGTATCTGTTGATCTTCATCTAAATCGGTGTGATTAAGCATATTTAACATACCAACGATCGTATTTAAAGGGGTACGAATCTCATGACTCATATTCGCCAAATAAACGGCTTGATGATCGGAAAAATCGTTGGCTTCTTCCAGTTTCAACTCCAAATCCTTTATAACATTCAATAGATTTGATAATTCTACATCACTTTCCTTTTTTTTATTCAAAACATAAAATATAGCAACGAGTGTTATAATAAGAAAAACGGATAGCAATAATGCCGTGTTTTTCAAAGTATCACCTGCTTCAATAGTGTTAAGGCCAATTAAGAACACCACAATGGTCACTATTAAAATAAAAAATGCCAACAGATAATTTATTTTAGAAGATGTAATTATTCTTTGAAAGACGGACATTAAAAGGATTTTATAAACTTCTCCATAAAGATATTAAATAGTAAAAGAAAGCACCTATTTAATTGTTATAATTTATAGTATGCTCTAAAAATATAAGGTCGAAAAATCGTATTTTTAGAAAGTCATTAAAAATAATTAAAGTATGCGCATTGAATACGATATAAAGTTAGGATTTAAAGATGTCATGATTCGCCCGAAGCGTTCTACCCTAAAAAGCAGGTCTCAGGTAAATTTAGAACGTGATTTTAAGTTTTTACATAGTCCGTTAGTGTGGTCAGGAGTACCAATCATGGCGGCTAATATGGATACGGTAGGCACTTTTGAAATGGCGATAGCGCTATCCAAGAAAAAGCTTTTTACAGCTGTTCACAAACATTACACTTTGGACGATTGGAGTAATTTTTTATCTAATGCGCCAAAAAATATAGAAGATTATATTGCTGTAAGTACCGGGATTGGAGGTCCGGATTCTGAAAAATTATCAGCACTTTTTAAAGCTAACCCGCGTTTAAAATTTATTTGCATTGATGTTGCCAATGGGTATTCTGAACATTTTGCCGGTTTTGTGAAACATACGAGGTCACAATACCCTGACAAGGTAATTATAGCTGGAAATGTCGTTACTGGTGAAATGGTCGAGGAGCTTTTATTGTCCGGTGCCGATATTGTGAAGGTGGGTATTGGACCGGGTTCTGTATGTACAACAAGGGTTAAAACGGGTGTTGGCTATCCACAGCTTTCTGCCATTATAGAATGTGCCGATGCAGCACATGGTTTGGGAGGCCAAATTATTAGTGACGGCGGTTGCTCGAGTCCTGGAGATATCGCTAAAGCCTTTGGTGCCGGAGCAGATTTTGTCATGCTTGGAGGCATGCTCTCCGGACATGATGAAAGTGGTGGTGATATTGTTGAACATAATGGTAAAGCCTTTAGAAGGTTCTACGGTATGAGCTCGTCTACAGCTATGGAAAAACATGTTGGGAGCGTTGCTGAATATAGAGCAAGTGAAGGAAAAACGGTTAATGTTCCTTACCGTGGCAATGTCGAAACAACATTACAGGACATTTTAGGCGGATTGCGAAGTACTTGTACCTATGTAGGAGCTCAACGCTTAAAAGAACTTACGAAACGTACCACGTTTATAAGGGTTGCTGAACAGGAAAATCAAGTTTATAAGGAGTGATTACAACAGCGTTAGCTACTAAAGCAATTTACCAATAGAACCTGTTTCCTGAGGTTGCAATTCATAAATAAAATCAGGATTCAAAAGGTTTTCTTCTTTTCTGTGAGACACATAGAGTATTGCCGTATTCGTTTCTATGGCAATTTTGTTTACCAATTTTGAAAATAATGCGGCATCGCCATCATCAAGCCCGTTTGTGGGTTCATCTAAAATAAGCAATGGGGGATGTTTTACCATGGCTCTGGCGATTAACACCAAACGTTGATGCCCTCGTGACAAGGATAAAAAAGGTTTATTTTTAATGCTATACATTCCTAGTACGTGTAACCACTCTTGGGCAATCATCATTTGTCTATCTGTTGGAATTTTATAAAGACCTATAGAATCAAAAAAACCAGAAATTATCATATTTTCAATAGCATGCAAACGTGCAAAACCTCTTAAAAATTCTGATGAAAAATAACCTATTTTCTTTTTAAGGTCCCAAACACTTTCACCACTACCCTTTTTAATCCCGAACAAGGTAATATCTTGATTATAAGCTTTTGGGTTATCACCCGATATAAGGCTTAGCAAGGTACTTTTTCCAGAGCCATTAGGCCCCACCAATTGCCAAAATTCACCTGATTTAATTTCCCAGGTTATTCCATTTACAATCGTTCTGTCTCCATAGGCAACGGTAACATTATTAAACTTTATTAACGGATTATATTGGTCGTTAATTTGATGATATGGTTGAGGTAAAGCCTTTGTAAAACCTTTAGCTTCTTTCTCATTAAAGCCTTCTTCATCATTGTATAAAACAAAGTCGTCACTTTCAAAGACATAGACGTCTTCTATAAAAGATAAAACTTCCCTTCTTCGTTTTGTTATTTGAATAATTGGGATGCTTAAACCTAAGTTTGTCAACTCCTTTTCAACGTCTTTTTGAGCTGTAATATCCAGGTTTCCGTAAACATTATCCGCAATAAGATATTCCGGTTTTTGTAAAAGAAGATGCTTTAGCAATGCCTTTTTACGTTCACCTTCAGAGGAATGTAATAAGCTGTTTTTTGTGCTTGTAATGACATTAAAATCACCATGACGAACTTCTTCATCAATAAACTTATTCAATGCCCTTTCAGAGAACTCGGCACATTTTAAATGCGATAAGTCGACAATAAACTGCCCGGACACAATACGCTCAATAAGCTGGTACTTATTATTTTTATTGGAAATATAAAGCGCTACATGTTTATGCAAAAACTATGATTTTGGATCTTTTGAAAATTACAGGTTATTGGTATGGAAAGACACTAAACCTTCAATAGGTCTTCGCTCAAAATTACCAACTGTAAAGCCCATTTCATCTGCTATCTCTTTAATTTCATCTTGAGAGAAAAAAGCAATAGAACCCGCAAAATGAACCGGAACTGTTTTTAGTTCTTCCTTGTATTGCATGATCATATTTTTAGCAAACAATCGAATTCCCTTTTTTATAAGATTAATGGTATATTCTGAGTCTTTATGTAGAAACATAAACTCAGCAAAATTTGCTAAATAGGCATTGGGGTTGGGTTGTTTATAAAGGTTATATTTAATATAATCGTCTTCTACGTTATACTTGGTCTCGAATGCAATTTTAATATCCTCGGGCATGTGATTAAAATAGTAATCTCTAATGAGCTGACGCCCGTAATAATTTCCGGCAGCGTCATCCATAATTGAATATCCTAAAGACTTTACCTTTTGGTGCATTTTCTTACCATCATAATAGCTACAATTAGATCCTGTTCCCATAATGCATACGACGGCAGCTTCTTCTTTATGACTAATAGTTGCATAAACCGCGGCCATGGTATCTTCCTTAACGTCTACCGCAGCATTAACAAAAATATCCTCTAAAACACCTTTTAACAGCGCGTTGGGACGCTCTGTACCACATCCGGCTCCATAAAAAAATACGTTAGTAACATTTTCACTATTGGCTTTTAATACCTTATTCTTTTTAATTATTTTTCTAAGTTTCTTTTCCGGAAGTATGGCTGGATTTAAACCTTTCGTTCGCATTTTTTCCAACAACTGATTCCCTTCTTTATCTACTGCGATCCAATCGCATTTTGTAGAGCCACTATCAACAATTAAAATCATAAGCTTTTAAATAAAAAACGCCACAGCATTACCACAAGTCGTGTAACACTGTGGCGTTATTAATAATCATTATATTGAACTAATATGTTGTGCTAAATCAACTAACTTCGTTGAGTAACCAAATTCGTTATCGTACCAAGATACTAATTTAACAAAATTATCATTTAATGCCATACTTGCATTAGCATCGAACGTTGAAGTTTTTGGTTCAGAAACAAAATCCTGAGAAACAACACCTTCTTCTGTATATCCTAATACACCGTCCAATTCATTTTCTGAAGCTTCCTTCAAAGCAGCTTTAACCTCTTCGAAAGTTGCGCTTTTTTCTAAACGACATGTTAAATCCACCACAGAAACATCTACAGTAGGAATTCTAAATGCCATACCAGTTAACTTTCCGTTTAATTCCGGAATAACTTTACCAACAGCTTTCGCCGCACCTGTCGAAGCCGGTACAATGTTATTTAATGAAGCACGACCTAATCTATAATCTTTTCTGGATACCCCGTCTACGGTAGACTGTGTTGCCGTAGCGGCATGAACAGTAGTCATTAGGCCTTCAGCTATTCCAAATTTATCATTAATAACTTTAGCTAATGGTGCTAAACAGTTAGTCGTACATGACGCATTGGAAACAATGGTATCGGCAGCAGTCACTTTATCATGGTTTACACCCATTACAAACATTGGGGCATCAGCGGATGGCGCTGAAATCACAACTTTTTTGGCACCAGCTTCAATATGTGCTTGTGCTTTATCTAAAGTTGTAAAGATACCAGTACAGTCTAAAACAACCTCTGCACCTACGGTGTCCCATTTTAGGTCTTCAGGGTTACGCTCGGCAGTAACTCTTATTTCATTTCCGTTAACGATTAAGTTACCGTCTCTTGTTTCAATAGTTCCATCAAACTGTCCGTGAACAGAATCATACTTTAATAAATATGCTAAATGGTCTACATCCAACAAATCATTAATACCTACAACTTCAATATTTGGTCTGGAAGCCGCTACTCTAAAAGCGATTCTTCCTATTCTTCCAAATCCGTTAATTCCTAATTTTAATTTTGACATATTCTTGTTTATAAATGTTAAGTGCTCATGATATCTGACACACGCAATAATTCTAAATTTATTTTAGACTTTCCTTTAATAGCATTATCTAAAGGTGTTAATTCCATTTTATTATTCAATAAACCTACCATATAGTTTGTTTGACCTTCTAGAAGTGATTCTACCGCTTTCACCCCCATTCTACTCGCTAATACACGATCAAAGCAGGACGGTGCACCACCACGCTGCATATGCCCTAATACGGATACACGCACATCATAGCCTTCCATGTTTTCGTCAACGTAGTCCTTAAGTTCGAAGATATTCTTACCAATTTTGTCGCCTTCAGCAACAATAACGATGCTCGAAGATTTTCCAGACTGTCTACTTCTGTTAAGAGATTCAACCAATCGATCCAGTCCTAAATCTTCTTCAGGGATCAAAATCTCTTCTGCACCACCGGCAATACCTACATTTAAAGCAATATGACCAACATCGCGACCCATAACCTCGACAAAAAATAATCTATTATGTGAACTCGCCGTATCTCTAATTTTATCAATAGCTTCTACTACGGTATTCAAAGCCGTATCAAAACCAAGCGTGTGCGATGTACCAAAAATATCGTTATCGATAGTTCCCGGGATACCCATTACCGGGAAATCGAACTCCTGATTGAAGATCATAGCTCCGGTAAAAGTACCATCACCGCCTACAACAACAAGCCCCTCAACGCCGGATTCATTTAGTTTATCAAATGCTTTTTGTCTCCCTTCTTTAGTTCTAAACTCCTTGGAGCGCGCCGATTTTAAAATTGTACCACCTTTATTAATAATTCCCCTTACGCTACGGGCATTCATAGATTTAAAATCACCTTCCATTAAGCCTTCGTACCCACGGTAGATGCCAACACATTCAATATTATGATATGCACATGCTCGAACCACAGAACGGATCGCTGCGTTCATTCCCGGAGAATCTCCACCTGATGTTAAAACACCTATTTTTTTAATTGATTTTGGCATTAATTCTATAATTATACAGTAAAATTACTAAAGAAAAACCTAATAAAGGCAGCATTTACGTTATTTTAACTAGAGTTGTTAAACTATAACGTTTTAGTTAATAAAAAAAACTTTTCTATTATGAGAATTGCAGAAAAACGGGACTACTATTGCTTATTTTCTTTCTTAGAAGACGATTTATAGCTTACAAAATCGGGCACTTTATTAGGGCTTTCTTCATCGCTCTCTTCTTTAATGCCAGTATCCTCATTTTTATTCTTTTTGAATAAACTTTGAATTAGCTCCTTAAAAGTGTCGAAGTCCACATTATAAGATAAACCTACGCCCTGAGTATACCCAATGGCTTCACCAAAATTTCTGATGCTATTTTCCCGATTAAATACTTTTGCCGTTAACGTCCCCTCTTCGTTCAACAGAAAATCTATTTCAACATCACCGGCAATTACAGTTTCATTAGCTCCTGCGCCACCTACGGGTACACCAACTTTACCATTGATAAGTACTTTATCGCTAATTTGAGTTTGTAAGGTTACACCAAACCTTCCATCGGTTCTATAATCGGGTCGGTTCTCTCCTGCTTCATAGTTTAAGCCTAGGTTAAACTTTCCATCTTCATTGGTAAAAATACCATTGACAATGCCATTTAGACGCTCAGCGATGGTTCCGGAAAAATTGAGCTCACCCGAACCTCTGTTTCTGAAAGAACCTCCCGTAGTTAAAAAATATAGCGCTTGATTATCTCTATAATCTTTGTTTTGTAAGCGATACTGTAGCTCTGATTTTATGGTAGAATTTACGTTAGGAAATTCAAAGCTAAACTCGGGTATGGGTTTCTCCAGGTTTTCTGTAAGTCTTATTTTTAATTCGACCGGGATTCTTCTATTTATAGGGTTGTCTAAAAGTGGTGAAGGGTTCGCCTGGGTTTTATATATGGCCTCCATATTAATTCTTGCATTTAATGGTTCTCCTTCCCAGGCTAGAGTCCCTCCCGGTTGTACGATAAATTGTTTCCCAACAATACCGCCGTAGGCAAAATTATAAACGCCTTCAAACACAGAAAAATCACCCCACATCTTAAACTTGCCGTTGGTATTGATTTCTACAAGTAAATTCCCGGCACCACGTCCTTTTAAAGAATGACCGGTACTCTTATCGAAAATAATTTCTATTTCGGCTTCCTCGGTAACGTCTAAATCAAAATCAAGTTCAATACCCTTAATTTCTTCATACTCTATTTCTACACCATCAATCCGTGCCAATTTTTCTTCCCTGGTAATGGTATGGATAAAAGAATTATCTCCAAAAGATTCCGTATCACTAAGCGGAATCTTAAATACGGTTCCTCGTTTCGTTTCACCTTCAACTTTAATCACCAACTCCTCTGTTGGGCCAATTATACTTGCCTTACCCCCTATGAAACCAGTACCATAATATAAAACCTCTTCAGCTTCTTTGGTATCTAAAACCAATAGCTTGCCATCCGATGATGTTTGTAGGTCTAAGTCTAAACGCCAATCGGACAAATTAACATGACTTAAAGCTCCTCTTAGTCGTCCTTCAGAATTAAACTTGGTATCTGTCAATTCAATGTTATTAAAAATAAAACTTTGATCTTTTAGGGATACTGAAGCCTTATTATTAAAAGCATAATCGACATTGAGATACGGAATACCAAAACCAGAATTTTCTAAAGTTAATTCCCCGTTAATATCAGGTAGTTTTAAGTTTCCTATAATTTTAGCATCACCGGTTATAAAACCTCTTATATCACTCAAAACGCCATCTAATAGTGGGTTTAACGGGCTTAAACTAAATTTGTTGAAATCTAAATCTACATCGATATTTGATTTTTTACCGACAACACTGATATCGCCTTTCGCACTAAAGGATTTAGAGACATCATTCTTTATTGTGGCATCCACATTATAATTGGTAAGATCTTCATTACCCGTAATTGTGGCATCAAAATCACCTAAGGGAAAATTATTAACCTTAAAATTATCAATAATGATGGAAGAATTTGGCAAATAGCTTCCATTTTGTTGTAAAATATCAAGTTTCCCATTTATATTTCCGGCTAAGGACAAACTATCAATATCTGGAGTTACTTTAGCCAGATCGACATTCCTGAAGTTGAGCTTTAGATCTTTTTGAGTGGAGTCTTTTATAAAACCGGATAGCTTAATTTCCTCGTTATTATGATTTATATTTAGTTTATCTATAGTGAAACTGGTCAACTTTTTATCAAAAGAAATTTTATTGAATCGATCTTTATCTTCGTTTATATACCATTTGTTATTTTTAATGGTGACATCCGATTTTTTAAATCCGATAACAGATTCGCTATTTTCATTTATTGTATGATAAAAACTTAAGTTGTACTTGTCATTATTCTGTTTACCACCATCAAACTCCGAACGCATAAACAACGTATCGTTTACAGTGACATTAATTAAGTTGAAATTAGATACGTTATAGTATTTAGTGTTTATCTTTTTGGCTTCAACATAAGTGTTAAAAAGCGGGTTATTATTATCCACCTGCAAAACCATGTCTTCTACAAAATTTTCAAGAAGCTTAATTTTTTCCGATTTAAAGGTAAGCTTAAATTGCTTCTCATCGCTTTCTACAGTGCCTCTAACAAATGTGTTGGTTCCCAACTCAATATTCGGATAAAACACATCCAGAATTTTATTATACACTTTAAAATTAAAATCTACTTTCTGATTGGCATCAACCTCATGAGGTATATAATTGGTGTAGATATGTCCGAGGGAGTTCTCTAAAAGCTTTTTTAAATCCTGGAAAACAAATTTACCAATAATACTGCCCTCAATGATATCGGGCGAATTAACTTCAATATAGCGTAAATCCTTATCGAACCGTGATGAGATATCAAATTTCTTAAAATAATAGGCGTCATTCTCATTTTTATAAGAGGTATTGTTGAACGATATTTTTCCATAAGCATCATCGTAACTGCTACTGTTCATATTCATTTTTACAGTACTCTCAAAAACGGAAATGCTGTCTCTTTTAATAAAATTTAAAGCATTTAAATTAGCGTAGTTTACTTTGGCCTCGAAATCGTACTTATTGATATCTTCTGAAAAATCTACCAGTCCGTTAAAATTAAGTTTTAAATTTCTATCGTTTGCAATAAGGTTTCCATCAAAGATTTTGTTTCTAACATTACCTGCGACTTTAATTCGATTGTAATTATAATCGTTGTATTCAATTTCAAATACATCTCCTTTTACCTGGGTATCGATATTATCTAGGATAAACCCGTTACCGTTTACATCAAAATTCAAAGATGCAAACCCTACTTTAGGATCATTGAGGAAGGTTCCGAAATCGAATTTTTCAAAAATAATATTCCCTTTGTAGGTCGCATTATCTATATCGTCGGTCTTAGTAATATGCAATGTGGAATCCACAAAGCCTAATTCGGTATCAACTTCAACATCAGCAATAACGGTTGATGCTGTAATCTGAGACTGTCCCAAAATGGTAAACCTTCCTAATCTGTCAAAAGAACTTGGTATTGTTGTTCCCAAAACATTTGGCAGTAATTTTTTTAAGTCATTGTAAGTAGACGATAAATTACTAAACCTCCCATTCATATAAAATGTATTAGGTTCTCTATTAAATACATTTTTAAAATCTATATCACCATAAATTCTCGTACTTCTTCCCGAGTTTAATTTTAAATTAGTCGCTTTTAAGTCGTTAAGGGTTCCGGAGAGATCCACATCAAATTCAGCACGTTGGTTATTACCAAATTCATCGTAAAAGGAGTTTAGTTCGCTCAATAAAATATCTGAATCTTCGAATCTGGCAGACAGTAGAACTTTATCTTCAAAATACTGCAAATCTTTACGGTCGTAGGTAAACTTCAAATCACCATTTACTTCGGATTCCAATGTCTTTATTTGAAGTTTTGCAAAATTCATTTGTGATGGTGAATACTCAAAATTGGTCATCATATTTTTTAAAACCAATCCCTTATCATCGATTAATGACAGGGTATTAATTCTTGCACTTACATCACTCCCATTGATTAAGAAATTCGTGGCATTAATATTTAAATCATTAAAATGAAGTTTTTTAGGATTTTCTTTATTTTCGTCGATAAGCTTAAAAACGCCATTATAAATAGATACGTCGCTGGAGGATAATAGAAAGTTGCTTTTTTCAGATCTTGGTTTATTATCGTCAAACTTCGCTACAAAAATATCTAAGTTCGTATCGGTAGTATCTTTATAGGTTTTAATATTAAAAACCAGATCAATGATATCGATGTCTCCAAAAACCAACTTGCCTTTATATAAATTTCTAAACCCTAAAACAGAGGTGTTCAATTCGGCAATACTTATAAGCGTATCTTTTTTATAATCTTCAACATAGATGTTTTTCAATTCCACATCCCCATTAAACTGTAAACCAACTTTATCAATATTTATATTGGTATCAAAGTCTTCGTTAAGCCAATTGGTAACATAGTTACCAATATTAGTTTGAACAGCGGGGATAGAAAGTACCAACACCAAAATGATGAAAAGAAGTAGCAAAATGGCCACTATTTTTGATGCTATTTTTAAAACTTTTTTGATACGTGTTAAAGTTATAATTTTATTAAGAATAAACTACATATCCTTAGCTATTGTTTGTTATAAAATATTACCTAAGGCAAACTACCTGAACTATTTTTATATTTGCTAACAAAAATAAATGAGTAGTTTTGTAAATACGAAAAAACATATGGCTACAGATGTTTTATGCGTTTTCAAAATTAACAATTATTGTGCCTAATTTTTATTAATGTCCTCACAAAATATTTTCATTCTCGGAATTGAGTCTTCATGCGACGATACGGCGGCTTCTGTAATACACAACGGTAAAATTTTAAGCAATGTTGTTGCCAATCAAAAAATACACGAAGCTTATGGCGGGGTGGTTCCGGAATTAGCGTCAAGAGCCCACCAGCAAAATATAGTTCCTGTAGTCCACCAAGCTCTTGTACAGGCTAATATCACTAAAGATCAGCTTAATGCCATAGCCTTTACCCGGGGGCCCGGTCTCATGGGGTCACTTTTGGTAGGGACTTCTTTTGCAAAATCATTGGCTTACGGGTTGGGCATTCCTCTAATTGATGTTAACCACATGCAAGCACACATCTTAGCGCATTTTATTGATGAAGAAGGTTTTAACAAACCTCCGTTTCCTTTTTTGGCGATGACTATTTCCGGTGGACATACCCAAATTGTAAACGTCAAGCATCATTTTGACATGGAGGTGATTGGTGAAACGATTGATGATGCCGTGGGTGAAGCTTACGATAAAAGCGGAAAAATTCTCGGTTTAGGGTACCCGGCCGGCCCTGAAATCGATAAGCGCGCCCAGTTAGGAAACCCCAAGGCATTTCAATTTACCAAACCAAAAGTGGATGGTTTGAATTTTAGTTTTTCAGGATTAAAAACCGGGATTCTATATTTTGTGCAACGGGAGGTGAAAGCAAATCCTAATTTTATTAAGGAAAACCTAAACGATATCTGTGCCTCTATTCAATATACTATTGTAAGTATTTTGATCGACAAAATAAAAAAGGCATCTCAACAAACCGGCATTAAACATATTGCCATTGGCGGTGGTGTTTCCGCTAATTCCGGAATAAGAAAGTCGCTAAAAGATGGTGAACAAAAATTTGGATGGACCACTTATGTGCCCAAATTTGAATTTACTACCGATAATGCCGCAATGATTGCCATTGTAGGCTATTTGAAATTTTTAGAAGGGGATTTTGCCAAACAGGATGTTATGGCTTCGGCTCGGTTGAAGATATAACAGATAGTATTCATTTTTTTTAACCAGTTCAAAAATCGTTATTCATTAATCAAAACTCGTAAATCTTTATATCTTCGTTTAATGCAACTCTTTTACAATCCAGATATCTCAGAAAACACCACGGAATTCTCTTTCAGTAAGGAAGAAAGCAAACATATTGTAAAAGTTTTAAGGAAATCCATTGGAGACACTTTACATATTACCAATGGAAAAGGTTGGCTGTTTACTGCCGAAATCTCTGTGCCGGATATTAAAAAATGTTCAGCACAAATAATGTCTAAGGTACTGCAACCAAAACGGAAGTATAGTCTGCACTTGGCGGTGGCCCCAACAAAAATGAACGATCGTTATGAATGGTTTTTAGAAAAAGCAACAGAGATTGGTATTGATAGCATTACACCCATTATATGTGAGCATAGCGAACGAAAGATTGTTAAGGCAGAACGTTTCGAAAGGGTCCTGCAGTCGGCCATGAAACAGTCTTTAAACTGCTACTTACCAGAGCTCAATGAAGCCATGTCTTTTAAAAGTTTTATGAAACAAGATTTTAACGGCACCTTATATATTGCCCATTGCGAAGAAACCGATAAGCAATCCTTAAAGCAAGAGCTACAGCCTCAAAAAGATGTCACGATTTTAATTGGACCGGAAGGTGATTTTTCTGTTAAAGAAATCGCACAAGCCCTTAAAAATGGATTTAAACCTGTAACTTTGGGTGAAACCAGATTACGAACCGAAACGGCAGCCATTGTAGCCTGTCACTCTGTAGCATTTATAAACGAATAATATAAAATGAAGTTAGCCTCCTCTTTATTCTTTTGTCTTTTATCTTTTATCTCCTTTTCTCAGGATCTGGCCATTTTAAAATACAAAGGCGGTGGAGATTGGTACGGAAATCCAACAGCATTACCGAACTTAATCACGTTTTGTAATGCAAATTTAAACACCAAAATAAACCCAAAACCACAAACCGTTGAAGTGGGCAGTACTGATATTTTTCAATTTCCTTTGCTACACATGACAGGCCACGGTAATGTCTTTTTTAGTGATGCTGATGCAGAAAATCTTAATAACTATTTAGCCTCGGGGGGATTTTTGCATATTGATGATAATTACGGTATGCAACCCTATATTACAAAGGAATTAAAAAAGGTTTTTCCTAATAGCGATCTGGTAGAGCTTCCGGTAAGTCATGACATATTTAACAGTGCCTATTCCTTTCCAAAAGGACTACCAAAAATTCATGAACATGATGGTAAACGACCGCAGGCTTTTGGCATTTTTTATGAAGATCGACTAGTATTATTATTTACTTATGAAAGTGATTTAGGTGATGGTTGGGAAGATCCCACAATACATAATGACCCTCCTGATGTAAGAGAAAAAGCTCTGAAGATGGGTGCTAATATTATTAAATATGCCTTTGAAAATTAAAATTATATGAAATTACATTATTACTGTAGCTCTAAATCATGTGGAAAGTTAAATTCAATGAAAGTAAAATCAAATAATCGGTTTGATTTAAAAATGGAGATTGGAAAAGAAATAAATCAGAGATGTAAGCATTGTGGGAATCACACAAAAAAACATATAAATAGACTGAGGGCTGAACCCAATTACACGATAATTATTGGTGGGGTAATTTTGGCAGGAATACTAACATTATTTCTTTGGGATTTTGGTTTTATTTCTACATTAACTAGTACTATACCTATTGCGATTTGGGTAAATGAAAACAAAAAAGCTAGTGCATTCAACAAAATATTGATAAGAGATTGATTTACGGATTTTTACACGGTTTTTATATGGATATTACATTCGATAAATGAAAAAACTTAATTTATATCATAAGGTTATAGCCATAGCAATCGTTTTGTTCTTTGCTTTTCAATCAATGCCAGAGATTAATAGTCATACCTATACTATTGGTTTTTCCAATTTTCATTTTGACAAATGTCCCAAAGGAATAATTTGCTGCTTTGGAACATCAGTTCATATTAGTTACAAATGCGGCTTACCCTTCCACAATTAATAATTGAGAGAAGCATTGCATTCGAAGCAAAACAAATAAACAGTTAAACCTATAAACAAATAACCTTTCTTGCAACTCACCCACTACAATACCACCTTCACAAAACGGACGTTTCCCGTCACACTGGTCTGTGATAATGTGACTAATGCTCCAAATATTGGTAGTTTATTTAGAATAGCAGATGCTTTTGGTATTGAAAAACTCATACTTTGCGGTCAACATATTCCGCTGGGACGAAAAATGACCAAAACATCGCGAGCAACCGAAAAAACAGTGCTATATGAAGTTTCAGATTCAGCTTCAGTTGTAGTTAAAAGTTTAAAAGAAAAGGGATTCCAAATTATTACGCTTGAAATAACCGATTCAAGTACCTCCATTCATACCTTCAAATTTTCAGCCGAAAAACCTGTAGTGCTTGTTATTGGTGATGAGAATTTCGGGGTTTCAGATCATATTCTAAAACTCTCAGATGCTACGATACACATCGATATGTTCGGGCACAACAGTAGTATGAATGTAGTACAAGCTACCAATATCGCGTTATATGAAATAACCAAACAACTTTTAAAAAATCTTTAGTTGACAGGTATGAGATGCCTTCAGTATATTTAGAATCACAACAAATAATATTATATTTACTACATGAACTCGAACACCATATCAAACGGTATATTAAAAGCAATCGCCATCATCTGTGGTATTGGTTTATTATTATTTTTTCTGTATAAAATCCAGTCTGTTATTGGCTACGTTGCTATCGCCGCAGTTATTTCTCTAATTGGACGTCCCATAGTTTTATTTTTAGAAAACCGATTAAAATTTAAAAATACAATTGCCGTTATTGTTACTATAATCCTTCTTTTAGGGCTTTTTATTGGGCTAGTTGGATTATTCATTCCTTTAATCATTAAACAAGGTCAGAATTTATCTCTTTTAAATATTGATGAATTACAAAGCAACATCGAGGTCTTATACAAAGAAATTATTGACTATTTCAGTCTGAGTCAATATGAAATAGAACAATCCTTTAAAGAATCTCACCTCTTGTCTAAAATTGATTATTCCGTTATACCAAACTTTCTAAACTCGGTGGTTAGTGGTTTGGGTAGTTTCAGTATTGGTTTGTTTTCAGTATTATTTATTTCATTTTTCTTTTTGAAGGACAGCAGGTTATTTGAGAATGGCATTCTAACGTTTATACCGGACAACAAAGAGTCACGGTGGAAAACATCCACGACAAAAATAAAGGATTTGCTTTCCAGGTATTTTGTTGGTCTTATCTTTCAAATTTTGATTTTGTTTATTATTTATACTATTGGCTTATTAATTATCGATGTAGAAAATGCTGTAGTTATTGCCTTTTTGTGTGCTTTGCTTAACCTAATCCCTTATGTAGGACCTTTGGTTGGTGCTTTTTTAATGCTCACGCTTACCATGACGAGTAACCTTGGTGAAAGCTTTAGTGAGGTTATATTACCAAAAACGTTTTGGGTTTTTATTGTTTTTATGATCGGGCAGCTCATTGATAATTTTGGCAGTCAACCCATTATATTTTCTAAAAGTGTAAAATCGCATCCGCTGGAAATATTCTTAGTGATTCTTACCACAGGAATTTTATTTGGGGTTATCGGTCTAATAATCGCAGTACCGGCTTATACGGCTATTAAGGTTATTTTAAAAGCATTTTTATCTGAAAATAAGATTGTTAAAAAGCTAACTAAAGGCTTATAGTAATCATTTGAATAAGCATATATTAAATAATGATTCACAAGAGTTTATAAATAATAATTTAAACTCGAACTTGCCACAACTTTTATTAAAAGGGACATCTTTTGAAGTTATAGAAACGAAAGAACTTATAGCTCAGATTGAAGCTAAAAAACGTTGTGAAAAGAAACTTCCAACATGGTTCAATACTAAAAATATATACTACCCCAACAAGCTAAATATTGAGCAGACCTCTTCTGAAACCACAGCACAATACAAGGCCTCATTGATTAGAGGAAAGCGCATCATAGATTTAACCGGCGGGTTTGGAGTAGATTGCCTATATTTTTCCAAACACTTTAAAACAGTTACGCATTGCGAAATTAATCCATCCCTTTCAGAAATTGTTAAACATAATTTTACACAATTCGGTATTGAACACGTTGAAACCCTAAATACTGATGGTATAGCCCATTTAAAGACATCTGGTCAGGATTTCGATTGGATCTATATCGATCCTTCTCGACGACACGAAAGCAAAGGAAAAGTCTTCTTTTTAAAGGATTGTCTTCCCAATATCCCTGAGCATTTAGCTGCGCTTTTTGAGCATTCAAATAATGTGATGATTAAAACATCGCCCTTACTTGATTTTTCTGTTGGTATTAATGAATTAAACTATGTAAAAACCATTCATGTGGTCGCCGTTAACAATGAGGTAAAAGAGTTACTTTGGATATTGGAGAAACACTATGAAGGTTCGGTTAACGTAGAGACTATAGACATTAGGAAAGAATCTCAAGATGTTTTTACATTTTTATTAGATGAAGAAAAAAAATCTGAATCCAATTATGAGCTTCCCCTCCGCTATTTATATGAGCCCAATAGTGCTATTTTAAAAGCGGGTGGATTTCAATCACTTTCTAAAGCATTTCATGTTTATAAGCTTCATAAACATTCACATTTATATACCAGCACGGATCTTTTAAGTTTTCCCGGCAGACCTTTTATCATCGAAAACGTAATGCCTTTCAATAAAAAAACCATAAAACAATTAGCCATCAACAAAGCGAATGTGACAACCCGAAACTTCCCGTTAACCGTACAACAGATTCGTAAAAAGTTTAAAATTGGTGATGGTGGTGATTTATATTTATTTTTTACCACAAACCGCGATGAAGAAAAAGTAGTTATAATTACAAAAAAGGCATAAAACTTAACATGCTTTAAAACGAGAAGCTATTTCAGATTTCCGTTAAAATCAATGTCAAAACCAAAAGGATTCAGAAGTTTATCAATCAAAATACAGGTAGTACGACGGTCAAGCTGAGCGGACGAAGAAAAAGGCGTTTCAATCCCCTCAGCATGCCATAAGTCCTCAACAGCTTCTAAAGTGATTTTCTTTTTAATCTTATTCATCATCTCAACGATAAACGCAGGGGTCACGCTCTGACCTGAAGCGTGTACAAGTTCTAGCTCAGGGAAAAAGGGTAACAATCCATTTTTTAATTCGTACTCAGACACAATTCTTTTAGGATAAAACCAGGTTTCGTTAGCCCATTTATAGGGCACACCATACCCTTTAAGCACTCCGGAAACACCGATACGCTGCATCGCTGCAAAAGCTTTGTCATTAGGTGTCACATCGACAAAAGGCAGTAAATAGGCCTTACTTTTCAATAGTGCATCCTGTACTTTTCTAACAGACACTTGAGCTGTATTAATACCATGCTTAACAGAAAGCCCGGCTATCGTTCCGGCCGCCTGTCCTATACCCAGTACTACGGGTTGTAGCCGTGTTGTTCCGTTAACAATATTCGATACACTAATATTTTTGTCAGCCACCAAAAAGTTATCCACATTTTTCGGAATAAGACTTCCAATGGGAATAGAATAGCTAGGTACTTTAATGTTTATAAAATCAATTTTTGGAGCCTTCAGATTTTTATCGTGGTGGTGATCAATGGGGTAATCCCCAACCGCGACTCCCGTTCTATAAAATTTAAAATCGTAAGGTCGTTCCAGATGATCAACGGTCAAAAATGTTTTTCCTACTACCCGCCTTCCTTCCCGATGATAAGGCATCATAGGAAAGTTATCTTTGGTTGGAAATTCATTAGCCAGTCTTAAGTTTTTATACCCGAGTTCATTTTGAATGTAATACACAAAGCCCTTTGTAAAAGACTTTGCTTTTTTCAAGACTTTCTCTTGCTCGGATTTCGAAAGTTCAGGCCAATTCGCAAAGAAATCATTACCGCAATTAGGCCAGTTTATCATATATTTTTTATTGGGTAATTTTCCATAGCTAAGCATTTGATCACAATCTGCAACCGAACCAAACATTGCACCACCTTTTCGTTGGCAGGCACAGGCATAAGCCTCGGCATCGTAATCCTCCGGTTTTTTAACCAAACCTTTTCGGTGAGTCGCCTGTCCAACATCTTCAAGAATTGCAACATAAGTCAAATCCTGAACTATAGTATTTGCTTTTTCGGGTGCCTCTTTTTCTCCGGTATCCTGTTTTGAATCCATCCCCAGGCGATAGTTGGCTCCAACGAGAGGTAATAGCTCTCCGGTTTCTGTAGCATCAATCAGTATGGATGCTATGGTTCTATATGGCCTGCCTTCCTTTTTATAATGAATCACCCATTTTCCATCGGTTCTTATCACTTTTTCAAATACCGCTTCAAAAGCGACATCCAAACGTGTTGCATCTATCATTTCTTTTAAAATAATATCCCCTACCGAAGGCTCAAAGAGTGTATGACTCACCCATCCGGTTGCCACGGCCTTCGGCCCGCCGTAATGGTTATATAATTTTTGACGAAACTCTCCCCAAATACCAGAAGGCATTTTATGATTTCCATCAATAGCCGATACTCCCGCAGAAGTAAGCATGCCTCCCAGCCATGATGTTTTTTCAATAATTTGAACACTCGCCCCCATTCGCGACGCCTGAAGACCAGCAGAAGTTCCTCCCGCCCCTCCTCCAACAATAAGAACATCGACTTCTTTTTGACCATAGACCGACACCATCGTTATACTAAAGATCAAAATTTTAATAAATACTTTCATACTGTTTATGTTTTTGGATATACCTCTTTAAAATAACTCACAGGTTTCATTAATTTTTTCCTAAAAAAATTAGACTATATCAATCCTATAGATTTCTTGTATCAAACGAAATATTCAAGGCTTCCGAAACCTCAAACAATGCCCTGGGTACATGAAAACATCCTTTCCATTTACCGCCTTTTAAATTTAGTAAAAGTTCGCCTTTACGGTTTAGATAACCATACCACTCACCTTTGTGGATGGGGTCTCTAAAATGATTCCAAGTATAATCATGAACTTTTTGAAACCAGGCCAGGGCTTTTGGGCTTTGGTTATAGGCATAGGTTTTGGCCAATGCTACCAAAGTTTCTAAATGTACCCACCACAATTTTTGGTCCCATTCCAATTTCTCAGGAGGATACCCTTTAGCATCCATAAAATAAAAAATACCTCCATATGTCTCATCCCATCCTTTTTCTAACTGCTGATACATTATAGCTTCGGCGCTGTTTACCAAATCATAATCTTGTTTTCGTAAACCGATATTCATTACAAACCACATGGCTTCAATGGCATGTCCTGGATTTAAAAGTCGTCCTTCAAAACTATCTACAAATTTGCCTTCAGCAGAAATATTCTCGTAGACCAGTCCGGTTTTAGCATCATAAAACTTATTCAAAATCAATTGGACAATAGCATCTGTTAATTGCTCTACCTCACTTCGTCCAATGATATGTTCCAACTCCAAGGCGAGATTACACAATATCATAGGCAGAGCAAAATCCTGCAAACTCCTGGTTCCCGGATATTTTTTATTATATTTCCCTTTAGGGTTTTGTTGTCTTAACAAAATATTTTGAAACGTATCCCTTGCTACTCTGGCGTAACGTTCGTTCGCCTCGACTTTAAAATATTCACCAAATGCCATAGCCGCAAAGCAGTCTGAAAAAATATTGTAAGGTTGCACCAATGGATTCCCTTTTTGATCTAAAGAGAAATACCAATTCCCCTGACTATCTCTTCCATGTTTTTCAAGAAAATCTATACCATGCTTTGCCATTTCTTTCCAATGCGATCGTTGCTCGAGAGCATTGAATAACTTGGAAAATGTCCATACTTGCCGCGCTTGCAACCAGATAAATTTGTCAGTATCATATACTTTCCCTTCCCTGGTGAGGCATGTAAAGTACCCTCCATGAACGGCATCTCTTGAAAACTTCTCCCAAAAAGGAATAACCTCATCTAAAAGCTCTGATCGATATAATTGGTGATAATTTTTCAAAATAAATTATAGTTTAAGATTTGACAGGTCCTCTTTGAAATGCTCAACATAGCGATTATACAAATGTCGTGCTTGCAGGTAAGAAGACTGGGGGCTCATAAAATGTGAAAATTCAAAAGTAATAGCCTTTTCACACCCCGCCCTTTTGGCAGCCTCAAGTTTTAATAACAATTTTTCAAATTTAATAGGCAAGAATTTAATAGGCATATCCCGATCGAAAGATTCAATATTAGTCCACGATTGCATCCCATAGGCATCTGCCAGTTTTTTGTTAATGACCAGGTAGTCTTCAAGTTCGTCATACTCTACATGCCCATCCTGAAATGCCACAATATCTACCGCCCCTTGAATGCCTTTAAAGATATCATTCCATTCATTAAAATGCTCGTCTAAAGAAATAGAATTTGTCTTTGAGATAGAAGCTTCAGAAGCCATTACTGCCTTTTTACCATCTATCCATGGCGAAATCAAAACCGGAAGCCCATGACTAACGGATTTACAATGTTTACCCAGTTCAGCAATAGCTGTAATCGCTCCCTTGGTTTTTCTACTCAATTCCAAACTCAGGTACCATCCTTTAAAACTATTATGGTCCCCATATATTTCGAAAACCTCTTCTATGATCTTAAAATTAAGGTCTATTTCCTGCATCATATCTCCGGTTTCCCAATATATCCCACTGTCATAGGTTCCGAAATAGAAATCCATATCATATTTATCCGACAATTCTAAAAACTGTTGAACTAAATCAACAGGAGGAGAAAAACAATCTTTTGTTTTGATAAGGTATTCTGAAGGATACGTGATAAACTTTTGATATCCACAACGAATAAGAACCACGGTATTGATTCCTATTTTTTTCATATGTTTAAAATCTCTATCCCATTCCTCTTTCCCCCAGTTTTGATGGGGAATATCATGGCTTATTTCATCCAAAAAGGTGGCACTTATCACTAAATTATTTTTCATGCTATTCCATATTTTTCAGATTGTCCCACCAGAATCGTTTTAGCAAGTAACTGGTTAAAATTAAAATCGCTGACCATATGACCATTTCAGTATTTTCCCGAAGCATAAAATAAATAGGAAGCACTACCTGGGCCATTTGCCAGATAATACCCACCACCACATTGAACGTATCTCGTTTAAAATCCATATTGGGTATAAATGATGGATCTTCCTCCATAACTTCTCTTTTTATAGGTCCCCAAAAACCCCAGGGCTTGGTCTGTTTATAAAATTGTTTGATATTGTTTCTATTAGGAAGTGGCTCTACATAAGTACCCACAATACATCCTAAAAACGAAAACAAGAAAATTACGGGAAATACAAAGATGTCGACGTATTCCGGAAAAAAGAATAATTTAACAGTTGAAGCGATCAAACCAAACAACATTCCCCAAAAATAGCCATTTCCACTAAAGCGCCACCAAACCCATTTTAACACATTGGCCGCCACATATCCACCATATAGTGCGGAGCTAAGCCATAAAATCAACGTATTGAGTGAGCCTGCATTCAGTCCAAAAATGATGCCTGCCAAAACCATGGCTAATGACGAAAGAATGCTTAGTTTCACTAGGCGTTTATCCGAGGCTCCCGGATTGATATATTTTTTATAGATATCGTTTACAATATACGCCGGGGCCGCATTTACAAAGGCTGCAAAAGTCCCCATAAAGGCAGCCAGAAATCCAGCTAACATCAACCCTTTTAGACCCGTGGGGAGAAACTTATTAATAGCTAGAGGGAGCACCTGTTCAAAATCGATATGCTCTCCCATTTCTAAGAGCTCAGGCCCCAAATACACCAGAGAAAGCACGGTAAACCCAACAATCATAAAATAGCGTGGTATATAGAGCACACAAATCGTTAAAAAGCTCATTTTTGCTGCTTCCGGAACATTTCGTGTAGCTAAAATACGTTGCATATCATAGGAAGGAACCGGACCGGCTATTGAAGCAAAAATCCCCTTAAGCACCATGAGTATAAATAACAATCCGAAAAGATCAAAACCATCCTTTTCTATTTTGGAGTTTACTTGTGGAAATGCTGCATTGCTCCAATCAAGATTTAAATCCCAGCCAAACATAAGGTCTTTCCACCCCCCAGGAACTACGTCTTCTATTTGGCCAATATCAACCGTGGTATAGGCAATAATTCCAACCCCAATGCATGCAATCGTCATAATGATAAATTGCATGACCTCGGTCGCTACTACACTGTGCATCCCTCCTTTAACGGTATAAAGGGAAGTGAGTCCGCAAACTAATAACGCATAACTTCGTGCTGAAGAAACATGGTAGCCGAAAATATCAAAAGCCAAATCCCATGGTAAAATTGATGTACAATATTTACCAATACCTTCAAAAAAATAAGCTATAAATCCAAGGACACTGATTACTGCAAAAATAACAATAATGATATGTGAAAGCTTAGCACCCTTACCATCGCCAAAACGAAAAGTAATCCATTCGGCTCCTGTCATTACATTCGATCTACGCATCCAAATAGCTAGATACACGAAGATAAAAACCTGATTCCATACGGGCCAAAGCCAAGGCAACCAAGCGCTTTTCAGCCCATAAACAAAAAGAATGCCTACAGTCCACATAGTTCCCGAAATATCAAACATTCCGGAAGCATTACTCAACCCTAAATAATACCAGGGCAATTGGTTTCCTCCCAAAAAATAGGACTCTAAATTTTTTGAAGATTTTTTAGATAGATAGAATCCAAGCGCCAAAACTCCAATTATATATGCAACAACGATTGCAATATCCCAAAAAGAAAGTGTCATATAAGTTACGTTTTCAGTTGCTTATCGGACTGAAGTCAAATCATATCTTAAAAACAACTGCCCGCTTGGGTTTAAAATGATTAAAATACAAAGAATAATTAAACTGAAAAATGGTATCGCTATAATGAAGGAAATATTAAAATCTAAACCCGCGGTTTATCTAACCCTCGATCGTACATTACGATACTTCCTGCCACTGAAACATTTAAGCTTAATTGGGATTTGAATTTTACAAGAAAATGAGATTTTTCAATAGCCTGTTTAGATAATCCGTGATCTTCGGCTCCTAATAAATACACACAGCGTCTGGGATGATGGAAATTTTCTAAAGACTCAGCCTTATCAGTCAATTCTACTCCAACTACACGCGCTCCCTTAGGCATATTTTTAAAAAAATCATCAAAAGTTTCATAATGAAAATATGGCATGGCTTTTACTGCATTATGTGTATCGCATGCTTGCTTTGCATATCTGTTTCCTATCGTAAAAATAAAGCTGGCACCCAGGTTTTGTGCCGACCTCCAAAGCACTCCTAAATTTTCCGGTGTTTTACCATTTTGAATCCCTATCCCGAAAAACTCGTTCTTAAAATTATCATTCATAATTAATGCAATAATACAAAACATCTAAAAATGAAAAAACCACAGCATGTCTTGTAAAGCTTTTTAACTAATGTAGCTCACAGTATTCATATTTCTGTTTAGATAAGTAGTTATAATGCGTTGTATATCAGCATTATCCTGTTTAAGATCAATCGTATTTTCAACATCCGAAAGCGATTCCCTTTTTGTGGTTTTTGAAACATAACCGAAGCCTTGGTATACTCCATTTTTTATCAAAACAATAGCCTCTTCATTGTCTTTTCTCCCAGCTTCTTTGATAATATAAGAATCATTATTCAATAATAGTTTTAGAGCTTCTTGTACTCTTTCATTATAGGCATGAACATCTTCAGTATTTCTACAAACTCCCCGGCATTTTTTTATTTGGTAATGAAAACAGCCTCCCGTAATATTTTGTAAGTTACAATACCTTGGGCACAATTCGTACTTCTCACAAAGTGCTTCTAAAAATGCAATACAATTGCGTTTACTATAAAACCTGGCGATAGGGTTTTTAAGCACTTTAAGACTATTGTAAATCACGTGCATGACACCTTGCCTATCTTGATATACACCTATACCATAACTAAAACTGTTACGCTTTTGGGCATGATTGTATTTTGGATATAAGCGCTTGATGTCGTCCGACTCTTGTAATAAGGCCACAAATTCGTTGCCGGTAAGTTGATAGGTAATATTGGCAGTATCGTTACAGAGTTTTAACTCCTTATTAGCTTTACTGTATAAGTGACTTAGCACACGTTGCTTAATATCTAATGCCTTCCCTACATAAATAACGTTACCATTGGCATCTTTAAAATAATAAACACCTGTTTCGTTAGGAAGTTCGTCTACAACTTTCTTTGGTAATAACGGGGGCAACGTGGCTTGGCGCGAACGCGGATTCAAAAAAACATTAAAAACCCCTGTAGTGTCTAGTTTTAATAGTTTTTCAAAAAGAATAACCGTGGCCTCAGCATCCCCTCTAGCCCTGTGTCTTCCATTGATCTTGATGCCTAATGTGGTGCATAAACTTCCCAAACTATAAGATCTTTGCCCGGGCATTAATTTTCGTGATAAACGCACTGTACACAGTTTTTTGCGCTTATAATCTGACCCTAATTCCTGTAGTTCATGTTTGATAACATTAAAATCGAAGTTGACACTATGAGCCACAAAAATACAATCCTGGGTATATTTAATCACGTCTTTGGCAATCTCATAAAACTTAGGTGCATTACGTACCATATCGTCTGTAATGCCGGTAAGCCGTGTTATACTATAGCTGATAGGTACTTCGGGATTTACCAATGTGGTGAACTCTTTAATGACTTTAGTACCATCATGGACAAAAATAGAGATTTCGGTAATTTTATTGCCTTTAGCACCAAGACCTGTGGTTTCTATGTCAACAATAGCGTACACTATATAATGCTTGATTTATCAATGGCTTTCAACTCTACTTTTAATTCTTGAAACATATTGACTATGCTACTTAATTTCAACTCTTCTTTATCATATTCTTGGGTATTAATACAGCAGGTAAACTCCCAAAGCTCTAAGATATTTTCAATGTTTACATCGTAAGGTTGGTAGGCTTTATTATCAGAATACAACAGTAAACTATGATGCTCTTTAATTCTATTATACACACGTTTGTATACTAGTCCGTCGTCCTTAGTAAGCACAATATAGGTTCTGCCATCTTTGATATCCCGGATGTCTTCGACGTATTTAGCAACTACAAAAGATCCGTCTTTTACCGGCAACATGGAATCCCCTTTTATGGGGAAAGCTCGATGTGTTCCTGTGGGCAAAAACGGTAGTTTTATTTTTTGTAGTTGTTCAATGTACTCCGGATCTGCATAGCCTTGTAAATAGCCTGCTGAAGCTTGCGTAGGAATGATCTCGATAAGGTCTTCATTATCTTCATTCACCGAAATTGGGAATAGCACACGCTTATTACCAATATCTATAAAAGATAAATCTTTTGTTTTTCTTAAATCTACTTTTATCAATGTATCAATCGGTATTTTTGTGTATTCTGATAGTTCTAAAAGCTTACTTATTGATGGCTCGTTTCTTCCCGATTCAAGAGAAGCAACTATAGCTCTGGTCCACTTTAATTCTTCAGCAAAGTACTCTTGTGAAAATGCTCTTTGCTCTCTTATATATCTGATGTTTGATGCAAAATAATTCATAATGTTTCAAATTTACACAATAATTGTTTCAAAATGAAACTAAATTTGTAAAAATTTACGAGGGAACATTTTGTACTTAAACTGTCATACATATTATAGTTTGCGCTATGGCACCATGAAACCGGAAGAATTGCTGACTATAGCTGCTGAAAACGATATTAAAACACTAACACTAACAGATATTAACAATACGTCTGCCTGTTTAGATATGGTGCGCTTATCTAAAAAATATGACATCAAACCTATACTTGGTGTCGATTTTAGAATTGGAGCTAAACAACAGTTTATTTTAATTGCAAAGAACAACAACGGGTTTCAAAATATTAATGGTTACCTCTCTACTTTTTTACATGATAGCACTATTATTATACCCGATGTAGCTCCTGAATTAGAAGATACTTTTGTTATTTATCCCTATAAACATGGAAATAACTATACGCTAAGTGCTCATAGTTATATTGGGATTAGGCCACAAGATTTAAACAAAATCAAATTCACAAAATGGAATACCAGGCGTGATCGTTTGGTGATTTTACAAGCTGTTTCTTTTAAAGATAAAAAAGGGTTTAATACCCATCGTTTGTTACGAGCCATAGCTAATAATACACTGTTGAGCAAACTGTCTAAAGCTGAAGAGGGCTTAGAAACAGATCTTATGATTCCTCCAGGCATTTTAAGGTCATTGTATGCTGACTATCCGGAATTGATAAATAATACTGAATACATCCTGAATGTCTGTGATATCGATTTTGACTTTTCACAGGACATACCAAATAATCAAAACGCCTATACGGCTAATGAAGCACTAGATTATCGCCTGCTGGAAAAACTGGCGTATCAAGGATTAGATTATCGCTATAAAAGCCCTGACAAAGTCATATACAGTCGTATTAAAAAGGAGTTACACATTATAAAGGAAAAAGGGTTTGTATCGTATTTTTTAATTAACTGGAAGATTTTAAAATATGCGCGTAGCAAGGGATATTTTTACGTAGGGCGTGGTAGTGGAGCCAATAGTATCATTGCTTACTTGTTAAGAATAACTGATGTTGACCCTGTGGAATTGGATCTATATTTTGAACGCTTTATAAACCTATATCGCAAAAATCCGCCTGATTTTGATATTGATTTTTCATGGAATGATCGGGATGATATTACTGAATTTATTTTTAAACGCTTTAAACATACGGCACTAATTACGGTTTATAACACCTTTAAATTCAAGGCTTCTATTCGCGAATTGGGAAAAGTATTCGGTTTACCAAAATCTGAAATGGATGTATTAACAAGAGGCAAATACCAAATTCATAAATTGGACAAACTCTCACAGCTTGTTATTAGATATAGCCAATATATACATGGTTTTCCTAATTATTTGGGGATACATGCAAGCGGGATATTGATTTCAGAAAAGCCAATACATTACTACTGTGCTACGTTTATGCCTCCCAAAGGCTTTGCGACGACTCAAATAGATATGGTCGTTGCCGAAGATATTGGGCTCTATAAATTTGATATTTTGAGTCAGCGTGGCTTAGGAAAAATTAAAGACACTGTAGAGATCGTTAAATACAATCACCCCAATATCCCGCCAATAGATATACACGACATTAAACGCTTTAAAGAAGATCCACTTATCAAAGACCTTTTAAGACATGCTAAAGCCATTGGATGCTTTTATGTAGAATCTCCCGCCATGCGAATGTTACTAAAAAAATTACAAGTAGATAATTACCTAGGCTTAGTAGCAGCTAGCTCTGTAATACGCCCGGGCGTTGCAAAATCCGGTATGATGCGCGAATACATATTGCGCTACCGAAATCCGGAACGTAGAAATGATGCGCATCCCATACTGCAAGATATTATGCCCGACACCTATGGTGTTATGGTATATCAGGAAGATGTCATCAAGGTAGCTCATTATTTCGGTGGGTTAACTCTTGGAGAGGCAGATATGCTAAGGCGTGGTATGTCGGGTAAATTTAGATCGCGTGAAGAGTTTTTAAAAGTCAAACAGCAGTTTTTTGATAATTGTAAAGCTGACGGAAAAGCTGATGATCTGGTCAAAGATATCTGGAGGCAAATAGAGAGCTTTGCCGGTTATGCTTTTGCCAAAGGGCATTCGGCATCTTATGCTGTAGAAAGCTATCAAAGCTTGTTTTTAAAAGCGTACTTTCCTTTAGAATATATGGTGGCCACACTAAACAATGGTGGCGGGTTTTACAGACCTGAACTTTATGTGCACGAAGCACGAATGCACGGAGCAACTATTGAGGCACCGTGCATTAACCGAAGTAGTCATCTTACTATAATTGACCAAACCACCATTTATTTGGGCCTTGATTTTTTACGTGCTTTGGAATCGAATACTATTAAGCGTATGCTCTTAGAACGCTCACGACACGGTCATTTTAGGAGTCTTGAAGATTTCATTGATCGCGTACTTATAAGCGTAGAACAGATCTCAATTCTAATAAAGATCAATGCGTTTAGATTTACAGGTATTAACAAGCGTAAATTGCTTTGGGAGGCCCATTTAAAAATTAGTAAAATCTCCATACAGGAACATGTTGTTACTTTATTTAAAACAGAACGGATCAACTATGAAACACCCGAACTAAAAAGTACAGATCTAGAAAATGCTTTTGATGAATTTGAACTGTTGGGATTTCCTCTATGCAACCCTTTTGAGTTTCTTTCTAAACCAAAAAAAAATGCATTGAGAGCTAGAGATTTGATAACTCGTAAAAATACGATTGTTAATATACAAGGCTATTTAATCACCACGAAGAACACGTCTACCTCCAATGGGAAAACCATGCATTTCGGAACGTTTTTAGATCAGGATGGTGATTTTATAGACACGGTACACTTCCCTCCTATAGCAGCAAAATTCCCTTTTAGAGGCAAAGGTGTTTACCGTATTATCGGAAAAGTTTTGGAAGAATTTGATTGTATCAATATCGAAGTGATATCGATGTACAAACTTGCTATTATTGAAGATCCTCGTTATGCTGATCCTCATCCTAAAACAATACCTGCCTGATGCCAGAACAACGTGCTATAGTACATATGGATCTGGACACTTTCTTTGTGTCCTGTGAGCGTTTGCTTGACAGTAAACTTATCGGAAAACCCATTTTGATAGGCGGCACCTCTGATCGTGGTGTGGTGGCCTCCTGCAGTTATGAAGCCAGGCGGTTTGGGGTTCATTCGGCAATGCCTATGCGCATGGCCAAACAGTTGTGTCCGGAAGCTATTATTTTAAGAGGAAACTCCGGCATCTATACCAAGTTCTCTAATAATGTGACAGAGGTCATTAAAGACAGTGTGCCCCTATATGAAAAAACCTCTATTGATGAGTTTTATATTGACCTCACCGGAATGGACAGGTTTTTTGGGTGCCATCAATTGGCTATCGAGTTACGTCATAGAATCATAAAAGAAACAGGATTACCCATTTCCTTCGGATTGTCTGTTAATAAAACGGTTTCTAAAGTAGCTACCGGAGAAGCTAAACCTAATAATGAGATACGTATTTTAAAGGGTGAGGAAAAACCTTTTTTAGCGCCATTATCTGTTCGAAAAATACCAATGGTGGGCGAAGTGACTTATAAATCCTTATGTGATTTAGGGATTAAACGCATTAAAACTGTACAAGATATGCCAATGCATTTGATGCATAAAGTACTTGGGAAAAATGGATTGAGTATTTGGAAAAAAGCTAATGGTATTGATCATAGTCCGGTTATCCAATATCACGAACGAAAATCGATTTCAACAGAGCGCACTTTTGATAAGGATACTACCAATGTTGAAAAACTTAAAAGCATTATTATTGCTATGGCTGAAAATTTAGCTTATCAATTACGTCGTGGAAACAAACTTACGGCTTGTGTGACTTTTAAGATACGGTATTCAGATTTTCAGACCTATACCCAGCAAAAACGAATTCCATACAGCGCTCTAGACAGTAGTATTGTCCCTGTGGTCATGGACTTATTTAAAACCCTGTATAACAGAAGGTTACTAGTTCGCCTGGTTGGCGTAAAATTTAGTCATTTGGTAGAAGGCGGACATCAAATTGATTTGTTTCATGATGATATCAAGCAGATCCATTTGAGTCAGGCTATTGATAGTATGCGAGAGCGTTACGGTGACCGCGCCGTTATTAGTGCTGCCGGTATGGAAGCTAAAAGCATTAGCAGATGGAATCCGTTTACCGGAGAACCACCGCCATTATTAGCTAACAGGAGAAGGTAATTTAAAAACAAAAAGCTCCACCATATCCAGTGAAGCCTTTCGAATATGTTTTTCATATTTGAACTTTTCTTAATCGTGAAGCCCTTTATCTCTTAAATAATGGATAAGCATTTCCGGGCGATCCGTCATAATGGCATTGGCTCCTTTTTCAATCAACCACCCCCATGCTGAATCCGGGCTTTCTATTAAAGCTTTCTCATCAGTATGACCAGCAACTAATTCATCCCATAAAGCAATAGCCAAAAAAGTATCTTTCTGCTTTTTAATCTTTGGTATTATTTTAAAACTTTCTGCTTCTTCATTGTTAAATAGAATTTCGTAGGCAAAAGGATTTATCGCGTCCTCAAATTCTTGAACATAGGTAGCAATGTTTTTGTCTTTATACCATAGCTTCGGCATATAAATTATAGAATCCATTAGACTTCCGTATTTATCATACATCACCTTGAATGCATCATTCCCTTTAAAGATTGCTTGATCCACGGTCCCTGTCTTCTTTAACACTTCGTATGCTTCTCTTACCGTTTTTCCTTCCGTCTTATCCAGGTTAATCATGATTTTATCCTTTGCAAGCACCATTATTTCTTCCAAAGTCGGAATCTGTTGCAATGACCCTGGAACGCCGCAAGCACTTTTTAAATGAAGCTTCTTAATATCTGCAAGGGTAAAATCACTTACTTTACCCGATCCATTTGTTGTTCTGTCTACAGTGAAATCGTGTATAGCTACAAGGTGGCCATCTTTAGTAAGCCTCACATCCAATTCCATAATATCCACACCTAGATCAATACAGCGTTTAAGGGATTCCAGTGAGTTTTCAGGAGCATACCTCCAATCACCGCGATGTGAAACCACTAACACATGGTCTTTTGATGGATTTTTTAGTCTCTGTAAAATATCCGCTGTAGTTTTCGGTTGAGTCGTTTTAATTTCTTCTTTTTTAACTGTGTTTTGCTTATTGGAAGTGCATCCAATCATTCCCATAAAAAGCGATATTACAGCTATTTCAATAACTCTGATTTTCATTTATAGTATGTATTAATTGTTTTAGTTTTTATCAATTTTCAATGATATGCTCTTAATCCTAAAAAAATGGTTGGTTGTTTTAATAACCAACCATTTTTAAACAAATCAAATTAACTCAAAATATATTACAATTTAATATCCCGGGTTTTGTGGAAAAATAGAAGGGTCGTTAATGGCATCTATAGCCGATAAAGGGATAGGGTAAACTAACTGAAAATCGCTAACCGTAAATGCAGACGTACTCGCATTCATAACTTCTAAGGCTTTTCCCGTTCTTAATAAGTCAAACCACCTATGGTTTTCTGAAACAAATTCATGTTTTCGTTCCGTAGCCACAGCATCTCTAAAACTTGATTGTGTGGGTAGATCTGTAGATGTTAAATCCGTAAGACCTGCTCTATTCCTAATTTGATTTAACAGATCGAAAGCTTCTCCATCTGCCACATATCCAACTTCATTAAGAGCTTCCGCCTTCATTAATAAAACATCGGCATATCTTAGCACAATCACATTTAAATCAGAATCATAATCATCTACCGGAATATCAATCAATTTCTTGGCATATTTTGTCGTACCATTAGAAAGTACTCCTATAGATGCATCTCTGCGCAAATCTGCCAATTCAAAAGAATTAAATAAGGCATTATCCGGTATGTTCTCCCCACGTTGTGATCCTATTCCATTTAATAATTCATCAGCAGAACCCACCGGTGCCACCTGATTCGGGTACGGGCTGCCTTCTCCGGTATTATTTGTTAATGAATTATCCAATATAGAACCCGACCCGCCCTGAAATTGAACTTCAAAAATGGATTCCATACCATTTTCATTGGCAATCCCAAAATTATCTGCAAAATTAGGCTGTAAGCTATATCCCGAAACGTTACCCAATACTGTAACCGCATCCGACCAATTTTCTAATGTTAAATGAACTTTCCCTAGTAACGTCTGTGCTGCTCCCTTTGTTGCTCTTCCTGATTCGCTAGTATTTGGCAATACACTAATAGCCTCGGAAAGATCATTAACAATCTGGGTGTAAACCTCATTGGCCGGAGATCTTCCTATACTAAAAGCCTCAAAAGGATCTGTCGTTTCTTCAATCACGAGAGGCACATCGCCCCATAGTCTCACCAAATTAAAATAAGTTAACGCTCTTAAAAACTTTACTTCCCCAATACGTGTATTTTTTAAAGCTGCGTCCATCTCGATATCACCGATTCTATTCAAAACAGTATTAAAACGCTGTACGCCTCTATAGCAACTGTTCCATGCATCATTGATCCTGAAATTTCCTGATGACACCTGAAACAGATCAATATTTCCTTGATCCCCACCCGAGTTTGTTGGGCTTTCTACAAAAGCATTATCTGATCTGATTTCCATGAGGAACATATAATCGAATCCATATTGTCCTTCTTCTTGTAAGTTATCATAACATGCCACTACGGCCTGCTCTATATCCGATTCTGTTTTAAAAAACCCATCTGCACCGACATTTGAAATAGGAGAAATATCTAACTTCCCTTCACAGCCAAATAAGATGACTCCTATTAAAAGTGCTACTATTATTATTTTATTGTTTGCTTTCATTTTAATGTATTTTTTAAAAATTTAAATTAACCCCAAAAACGAATGACTTCTCTACCGGATAGTTATCAAATCCTGTCGTTGGACTTAACGCATCTCCCGTTCTTTGTTCTGGATTATAACCTCGATAATCTGTAAATGTGAACGGGTTTTTTGAACTAACATAAAGTCTTAAACTCGACAAGTTTAGAGTTTTTAAAAACGTTTCCGGTAAAGTATAACCTAAAGTAATATTTCGTATTCTAACAAAGGATGCGTCTTCTTGAAGAATATCAGTCTCTCTATAAAAACCATTATCACGAGGCAAAGTGTTTGGCCGAGCGTAGATTGAATTCGCTCCTCTCTCGGGTGTGTAGTAATTATTAAAATAGTCTCTTGCTCCATTATTCCATCCTTCCGGATTATAAAGCAAAACACTGACAGTTCTATCATGAATATGAACACCCTGTACGCCTTGGATAACTGCACCCAAGTCGAAATTCTTAAACGTAAATCTCGTATTCATACCAAATGTATAATCTGGATGAATGGATCCAAGAATAACACGATCAGAAGAATTAATTTGACCATCTCCATTAGCGTCTACATAAATATACTCCCCCACTTGAGCACTTGATAAACTGGGTGTACTATTTATTTCATCCTGGGAGGTAAAAATACCATTGGTACGATAGCCATAGGAAGCACCAAGCTCTCCACCTATTCTTGTAATATTACGCCCGGTAATAATCTCATCTTGTCCCGGACCAAGTTCAAGCACTTTATTTTTATTTGAAGCAATATTGAATGATGTCACAGCTTTTACCGCACCCAAATTATAATTGGCTCTAATTGCAAACTCAATACCTTTGTTTTCTACTTTACCAATATTTTGCAATGATTCGGTAAATCCTGAATGTGCAGGAACCGGTACATCCAACAATAGATCATTTGTAGTGGCTATATAATAATCTAATGATGCTGTTATGCTATTATTTAAAAATCCAAAATCTAAGCCAACATCAACAGTACTTGTTTCTTCCCAGCCTAAGTTTGGATTTGGTGATGTAATCGAAGAAAGTCCACTCTGTATACTACTTCCTAAAATAGCATTTGAACCACCAAGCACAGCCTGAGAACCAAAATCACCTATTTGGTTGTTTCCGGTTAACCCCCAGCTTGCTCGTAATTTAAGATCATTTATAAACCCCGATTCAGGGAAAAAAGATTCGTCACTTATGCGATATCCTACTGAAACAGAAGGAAAAACTCCAAATTTATTATTAGCACCAAACCTTGAAGAGCCATCTCTACGCACAGCTGCGGTTACTAAATATTTCCCATCAAAATCGTAGCGCAAACGCGCTAAATAAGAAACTAATGTTGATTTTGTACTCGTTGATGTTCCGCCATTAACAATTCCTGCATTTAACGTCGTAACAAAATCGTTAGGAAAATCTGTAGCGGTCACTTGATTAAAATCGGATGTTTCTTCCTGATAAGAATAACCTATCAATCCATTGATATTATGCTTTTCATTAATCGTTTTGTTATAGGAAAGTGTATTTTCAATAATCCAATTCATTCGCTCCAAAGACTCATTAGATCCTGTTGCTTTTTTGGGAGCAGGTACATTTCGTGTACCTACAGAAGAAGGGCTAAAAATTTCTCTCCTTGAATTGAAGAAATCTACACCCCAATAGGTTTTTGCTTTTAGGCCTTCTATCAGCTCTAATTCTAGAAACGTACCACCTTGAAATACCACGCCCCTGCTTTTGTTTTTATTCAAAAGAGCCATGGCTACCGGGTTTTCGGCCCGAGATTGGTCACCTTCAGTTGCTCCAACGACCTGTTGACTGATGGCCAAGGATCCATCCGCATTATACGCCGGAAAATAAGGTAATGCTATAACTAACCCATTAATAGGTGATGTACTAAAACCAGAAGCTACTTCATTTGATTGAAGTAACGAGGGTGCCAGGTTTATTCCAAAGTTTAATTTCTTTGAGAGTTTAACATCCAAATTTGTTCTGAAACTAAATCTTTCAAAATCTGACCCCAATACAATCCCTTCCTGATTAAAATAGTTTCCTGAAACGAAATAAGAAATATTTTCATTCCCTCCTTTTACGGATAGTTGATGATTTTGGATCAGAGCATTTCTAAAAAGTTCATCCTGCCAATCGGTATCCGTCAACCCCGAATCTCCATTTAAATGCGCCTGTACATAGCTGGGAATAATAGCCTTTCTGGGGTTAAAACCTAAGGACGCTGCATTAGCCTCTCTTAGCGTATTACTATCATTTGCAGAAAATGAACCATTATCAAACTGAAGGTAGTAATTATTTCTGGCATCTCTATCCCAAATGGCATGTTCTGAAGCATTCATCAAGTCTAATTTATTAGCTACTTGTTGAAAACCCGCATAAGAATTAAAACTAAATTGAGGTTCACCAGATATACCTTTCTTCGTTGTAATAATAACGACACCATTAGCACCACGAGAACCATAAATAGCTGCAGAAGCTGCATCTTTTAGTACTTCTATTGAAGCAATATCATTAGGGTTAATAGTATTTAGTGACGTCGATTCGGATAGCGGCAATCCATCTACAACAATGAGAGGTTGAGACCCAGCTGTAATGGTGCCGATTCCTCTTACATTAATGCTATTCCCTTGACCAGGTTGACCGGAATTTTGCGTAATTTCAACACCGGCTAGTTGTCCGGCTATACCCTGCTCTACACTAGTTATCGGGATATCTTTAAACGCTTCGGTTTTTACCGAAGAAATAGCTCCTGTAACATTTCTTTTGTTAAGCGTTCCATATCCCACAACAACAACTTCATCCAATCCGGCGGTATCCTCTTTTAGCATAATGGTTAATGTAGTTTGGTTGTTAACCAAGACTTCTTGTGTTTCAAAACCTAAATAGGATACCACCAGTGTTGTATTTCCATGGGCAACTTCCAAAGAAAATTTACCATCAAAATCGGTTTGAACACCATTTGTTGTTCCTTTTTCAATAATATTGGCACCGGGAAGCGGTTGCCCGTTAGAATCACTAACAGTTCCAGCGATAACAACCCCCTGAGGTTTATTTTCATCAACAGGTTCCTTTTTACTATTTTCCTGAAGTATAGTTTCGCCAGGTTTAAGGATAATTTGTTTGTCTACAACCTTATAAATGATGTTAGAACCTGCGAACAACTTTTGCAGAATAGACTCGATTCTTTCCTTCTTAGCTTCTACAGAAACGATTTTTCTATAGTCTACTTCGTTATCTTTATATATAAATTTAAATTCTGTAAGCGATTCTATTTTGTCTAGCACCCTTTCTATACTAACATTTTCCAGTGTTAGCGTAACCTTCGTTTTTTGGGCATAAGACTCATTAGCCTGAAGCTGGAATAAAGAAACTATTAAAAAGAGGGTAGTAAGTTTCACTTTTAAGTCAAATTTTATCGAAAAAGAAGCATAGTTCTTTTCCCTAAATACTTTTTTCATATTTTTGTGATGTATTAAAGTGGTTAATTAATTTAATCACTACTTTATAACCGGGAGGTGTTCCAAGCGCCTTCCGGTTTTATCTTTAAAAGGGGTTCCTTTTAAAAATATAGTGACCATTTGGTTTCTAGTTTTAAAGTTTTAGTCTAAATCATAGGCATTTGTTGTTTTAAATTAATTAATAATTATTTTACGGTCATCGACGGTGTAATCTATAGGGTGAATTTCATTAATAACCTCGAACACCTGCTCTATGGTTTCTATGTCGAAGCTAGCTGTTATCAGGTCTTTACCTAAAGCTTTATCGTGATTAATAATTTCAACATTATAGTGACGTTCCAGTTTTTTAACGATATTGTCGAATGGCATATGCTTGAGTATGATTTTGCCATTAATCCAGGCGGTGTGCATTTCTATATCAGCTTTTTTAATGTCAATATTGGAATTACTTTTACTCCAATCTGCCTTAAAACCAGGTTCTAATAAAGTCGCATTATCCAGACTATAAGATTCATTTTTATCATAAATACCTACAGAGCCTTCGATTAATACCGTGCTAATATCTTGATCTTCCGGGTATGATGAAACATTAAATTGCGTACCCAATACTCTTATTCCAATGTCTTCTGTATTAACTATGAAAGGGTGTTTTAGGTCTTTAGTCACATCAAAATAAGCTTCACCGCCTTCAATAAATACTTCACGGTCTTTACCTTCAATGAATTTAACAGGAAATCTTAGAGAGGTTCCTGCATTAAGATTTACTACAGTTCCGTCTGATAATTGGACTTTGGAACGTTTTCCATAAGGTACTGTTAAGGTATTATAAACTAAAGTTTCCAGACTAATGTCGCTATTATAAACCAGTTGAGCGCCATTTCGAATCCCTACCACATTACCTTGAGCGTCAATTATCTGGCTAGCCCCGTCTTCATTTATGATCTCTATATTCCCATTGTCCAACTGAAGGGTAATATTTTCAGTTGGTGAAATAACTTCCGTATTATCAGTAAAAAAACCTTGCTGAAAGACATATCCCATTGCTATAAAAAGAATAATTACGGCTGCATATTTGAGAATTCCGGAAAGTGGTTTTAAACGCTTTACTTTTGAAATTACCGCTTCGTCTTCATACCTGAAGGGTTTTTCAAGTTTCTGAATTATTTCATTCCAGGCCTTATCCTTATCCGATTTTTCAACAAAATGTATCCTTCTTGTCTTTTTATATAGAAGCAGATAATTTGAAAATGTTTGTTTATGCTCAGAGTTTTCGTTTAACCATTCTTGTAATTCGGTAAACTGTTCTTTAGTTATTTCGCCTGTAGTATACGAGGAAATAAGGCCTAATATATGCGCGTTAATTTTACTCATTATTGATCTCTTATATTATATATATTACAAAAGATCAAAAACGGGTGACAAGAAATTACTTTTTTTAAACCAAAAGAATCATTATAATGGCATCCAACGAGTTTCTAAGTTGTTTTAATGCCCTTGAATATTGAGTTTTGACAGTATTTACAGAAATACCTAAGCTCGCCGCAACCTCTTTATATTTCATACTATCTAGAACAATAGCCTTGAATATCTCTTTGCTTTTTTCTGGTAATGCCTCAACTTCTGCATATAATTTTATTTTTTCTTTCTCTATGCTTGCTAAGTCAACCTTTTCATCGGCCATCAACTTATTAATTTGATTTTCAATAGCTTCAAAATGATATCTGGATTTTTTCTTTATCGCTTGAAAGGTATTATTTTTTACAGACTTGAAAAGGTATGGACTGATGGCGCCCTCAAATTTCATAAACAACTTTTTATCCCATAGTTGTACAAACAGGTCTTGTACGATATCTTCGGCTAATTGAAAGGAATCGCAATATTTTAAAGCATAGACACAAAGTGGCATATAATATAAATCAAACAGTTCTTTATAAGCCTTGGAATCACCTTGCTTAAGTTTTTCAAGAATCTGCAAATCTTTTGATTTCATAAATTAGTTAGTAGAAAATTATTTAGGATTTCTATGGTGCTAATATAATTTAATTACAAAAAGCAAAAAACTTTCGCAGTCTATATGTGAAAAAGGACTCATCTACATAAGTTCATGTTTTTAATTATGAATTACCTTACTCATTACATTTTAACATCAAACATGTGATATAAAATTTCTTTGTGACTCAAGGGTTTATCAAATATTTTTACCTCGTCGATGTACCCGTTAAAATGACGTTCGGTGTTTTCAACATTTCTTCCAATATTCCATACAGAATTAATAGTTTTAGCTAAGGCTCCTCTAACGTCATCAATGGGTTTTTCGGTTAACAATTTTCCATCAATATAAAGTTTAAGGCTAGTATTTGTACTTACCCCGGCAATATGGTGCCATCTCTTATTCCATTCTGAAGGTAATTTTGAATATGCTTCTCCTCTTTGCCACCCTCCGGCGTAGTAATTGACCTCGGTATTACTGGCTCGAACCTGAATGACATTAACATCTCCATAACTGATGATATCGGAAAAATTAGTTTCATCTATCGGATGTACCCAAAGCATGATCGTGCTCTCTTTTCCTTCATTAATGGCTTTATGATCATTCTGGTTCAATATTTCAATGTAATTATTTTCCAATGCATTGGTTTGTATGGCATTGCCAAATATGCCTTTTACAAATTTTACATTTCCATGTATGCGAAAGCCTGATTTGGACTCCATATTTGCCTCTTCTTCATTGAAGTTTAAATCTACGATTGGAGCAAATACAAATGATCTATTAGGTTGACGTTTTAGGTTTTCATTATATATAAGTAAAGGTTTCTCTATAAAAGGTCCAATATTTACTTTGTATAAGGCCGGATTTTTAATTCGGTGCTTAAACGATACTTTTATTGACTGCCCCGGGTCTATCAAAACCTCTTTTGTTTCAACCTTTTGCCCATTAACCATTAAACTCACTTTCTCAACCCCTGAATAGTTACCAATGTTTTTTATTCTGGCCGAAGCTGTAAAAATACTATCTGTCGACGCAATAGATGGCACCGGCAATTCAAATTCAGAGTACTTAAATGTGGCAGGGGCTCCCGACTCTACATTAATTTCTAACGCATCAAAACCATTTAATGATAGTTTATGAATACCAGGTTCGTACAGTCTAATTTGCAATTTTTTAACCACCGTTTGACCGGGAGACAAAAAGACTCCTTTTGTCATATATAGCTTGTCATCAACAAAGATTTTAATGTCTTTAGTGCCACTTGCCTTGGAATCATTAAATAGTCTTACATCAATATGAATTGGTTCATCGGCAACCACCTTTTTTTGTTTAACACCCCATGAAGTTATAAGAACTTGTGGTACTGAAACCGTCATAGATTTAGGCAATAGCTTACTATCCAGAACTTTTGTTTTAATAGGCTTTGGTCCCATATTAAATACAATATGGCCTCCATTTGCTAATTTTGAATGATCAAAGTATAGCTTTGAGTATGGTTCGTTATTATACAAAATCGATTGGATGTAGACATTCTCATCAGATTTTCCTTTAGTTTCAATGATCAATTTTTTGTTATTAGACAGATCTATTTTTAATTTATCAAATTGAGGCGTCCCTATGACATATTCGGGTCTGCCGGGAGATACGGGATAAAACCCCATAGCACTAAATACATACCATGAAGACAAGGCTCCAAGGTCATCATTACCGGGCAGCCCTCCGGGTAAAATAGAATAGTTAAGTTGCCTCACTGCACTAACCCACTTTTGAGTTTTCCATGGCTTTCCGGCATAGGAAAAAAGATAAGCGTTATGCATTGGTGGCTCATTATCATGATAATAATGTTCATTTTCGAAACTCTTTTCTAAGAGTTTAACAAAGGATTCCTTTCCTCCATTTAGGTTAATTAATCCCTGGACATCATGAGTTGCAGACCAATTATAGGCCCATTTATCTCCCTCTCTATATCCACCACGATCCCAGCTACCATCGTCTTTTTTTGCAGTCATAAATTTTGTGTCCGGGTTATAAATAGAGTTATAAGCGTAACTCTTTTTTCTCAAAACACTATAATCTTCGGTGGCACCAAGGTCTTTAGCCATTTCTCCCATAGCCCAATAATCATAAGCATATTCAAGGGTTTTGGTTACGGAATAACTGTGTTTTGAAGAGACAAATTCGTTTTCTATAAAATATGCCATATCCTGTCGGGCGTAAGGCGGTTCCATCAGACTCGCTCGCATGGCTTTATATGCTTTTTCTTTATCTATTTCAATGCCTTTTCTATAAGCATCCAGAATAGCAGGAACGTTATGATCTCCAGTCATAGGCCCTGGTTCCATTCTTCCTTTTTCATCAAACACATCAAGAACAGACTTGATCATGTTCCTTTGAACATCCGGTCTCAAAAAAGTTATGAGTGGCAGTTTTGTATGATAAGTATCCCAGGGGGATAAATTGGCGTATCGATCTTCTTCTCCAAAATCACTTATTAGGCATGGATCCAAAAAACTATGGTATAGCGCAGAGTAAAAAATCGCCTTGTTATTCTCAGATTCATCTTCCACTTCTATAAGGTTTAAATAGGAGTTCCATAAATCCTTAGCATCTTCTTTGGTTTGATTAAAATTCCACCCATTCAATTCTTTTTCCTGATTTCTTATTGCATTCTGAAGACTAGTGGATGAAAAACCAACCTTAATCATAATATCTTTATTTTCAATATTTGAGTTATGAATTACTATACGATTATCAAAAACCTCAATGTCATTTTCTTTTTCATTAATTCTCAATACAAAATAATGGCCGGAACTTTTGCCCGTGATCGTTTGGTTATCCAAAACCTTAACAGCATCAATATCTGAAATCAAGATACTTTTCTTTTCATTTTGAGGGAATCCAAACTTAAAAAATGAATTTCTTCGGGTAACGGTCATTTCCGCTTGAACATTATGACTATCCAGAAACACCGAATAATATCCGGGAGACGCCTTTTCATTGGAATGTTTATAATGGGATGAAATGCTTGCTTCATTCTTAAAATCCCCGACAAAAGGCATGATCCTAAAACGTCCTGAAGACCCTTTAGGGTATCCACTTATTTGTCCGAGTACACTAAACGCATGTATTTTTAAAACATCATATTTGTATCCATCCGGTGTGGCATGGACCATGCCAAAGGGAACCGCTGCTCCCGGATAAGTACCTCCATTAGACTCCCACAAAGAAGGCCGGTTTGAATCAGCTGTGCCAATAAATACATTCACATAATCATAATTAGTTTTCCTATGTTCCATCTTACAGGATAGAACAATTACAAATAAAACTATACCGGTAAATCTTAGCATCTTATACATATTTTGTCTCCTAGAACTAGAACTGTCCTTACTTTTTTAAAATTTCTATGGTTTGAAATTATATTTTTACAAAAGTTTTGTTCTTATACATATACCAAAGTAACAGATATAAGATTCCGAAGCCCCCTAAAGAGGTTAGCACATTATAGTAATCACCAACATACTTTTCCAAGCCAAAGAGCATGTCCTTAGCAATAGCCGGGAAGCCAATAACATGGGATAAAACATAGGCCGTTATGGCATTTACGCCAATAACATTAAGAGAAAAAGCCCATTTTTTGTAGCCTCTAATATCAACGATCCAGTAAAACAGGGCCAGTAATAGGAAACAAATTCCGGAAAGAAATAATACAAAAGAACTGGTCCATAGTTTTTTAATAATCGGATGCCAAATACCCCATATCTGTCCAACCACAATAAACCCAATGCCAACCAAGATCAGATAACGCAGCACCGTTTTTCTTGGAAGATCACTTCTTAACAATTCACCGGCAAAAAGTCCGGATAAGGTTGTTGCTATAAATCCTAATCCCGAAAGCAGCCAGGTATATTGCGTACCATCATCAAACTTTCCAAACACCAAACGATCTAAATAAATGGCAAAGTTCTTATCCGGAAGCAACTCACTGTTTCCAATCCCGGGAATATTTGTTAAAGACAATAGCATCGCATAAACTACAAGACATATTACAAATAGGAGATATCTGTGCCTTTTACTCAAGTGTAAATAAGCCAGAACTGAAAAGAGATAGCCAACCGCAATGGCCTGTAAGGTGTTACTAAAAAACTTAAACGTATTCGGGTCGAAATCCAAGAAATTTCCCTGAACGATCCATCCCAAAATAAATAAAATAACAAATCGGCGTATCAAATGTTTATAAAGTGATGCCTTGTTATTATCACGTTGTCGTTTCCCTAAAGAAAAAGGGATTACGGCTCCAACTACAAATAGAAACAAAGGCATAATGATATCGTAAAAATGAAACCCATACCAATCGGGGTGCTCAAACTGTTCTGCAAGAAAACCCGTCACCGGTGTTTGGGCTCCTTGATGCAGCTTAATAAAAAACTGATCCGCGACAATAATCATCAACATATCAAACCCTCTAAGGACATCTATGGACATTAATCTTTGGTTTTGAGCTCTATCGGCCTTCATAATATTATTCCATTTAAATTACTAAAAACTATATTTCAATTATTTTATACTATTAATTATCTTCAAATGCTTCCATTACTGGGCGATCACTCATTTCAAAAACCAATTTTTCACCATTCATAATTTGAGAGTAAGTTATAAACGGAGTTCTTAGCTTCTCCCCATCGAGAACCACGGATTTAATATATTTATTTTTTTTGATAAATTTTCGGTTATAATCTTAAATTGTCTGGATGTCCATTATTGTTCAATTTTAAATTAAATTCCGGAAACTGAAGTGCTCCAATCGCAAACTTTTGATCGCCCGGTGTTACCCGATAAAACCCCATAACGCTAAAAACGCACCAGGCAGACATTTGTCCACAATCATCATTTCCGTTAATACCCAATGGCTGATTTTTATAGTTCTCACTTAGGGTATGCTTACGAATTAATTCTTGAGTTCTCCATGGTTTTCCACTATAATTAAACAAATATACATAATGATGTCCGGGTTCATTATCGTGACGATAATGATGGTCTTCAAAATTCTCGTTAATTTTTCAGAAAATGCTTCCTTACCACCATATAGGTCAATCATTCCTTCAATGTCATGAAGCTCACCAAACAAATAGGTCCATCACCCACCTTCGGTAAACCCTTCTTGAGAATTTTCATGCCAGTCGCCGTTAAACACCCTGGCATTTAAGGTATAGGCACCATCACTATATTGATCTATATCGTAAAAAAAAAAAAAACGAACACATCATTTAATCGAAGAACTTCGTGTAGAAAATCTCTGTAATCGTATTGAAAAAGATGAAGCGTTGTTAGAGCAGCGCATTGCTAAGTTAAGAAAGCTTATAGATACGTTACCACCACGTTGTAAGGAAATTTTGCATTTAAGGTTTAGATTATAATGAAATCGCCGAAATGCTTAAAATTTCGCCCAGAACTGTAGAAGAACAGATAAGAATTGCTCTTAAAAAAATAAGAAAAGGTTTTAAAGATGGTAATCATTTGTTCATTTTTATTCGAAAAGTATGGAGACATGGCTAACCGATATACTTATAACAATTTACATTTAAGATACAAAGTTTTCGTTTTCAACTAAAAATAAACTTTTGAAAGACTAAATCGCAACCGGACTCGAGTTCTATTTATCCATCCCTTTATTCAATACATTTTTTGGAAACTCTAAATAATTAAGTGACATCATAATAGAACAAAAAAGGCTTCTCGTTTTTGAGAAGCCTTTTTGTGAGCCCGATAGGATTCGAACCTATGACCGCCTCCTTAGAAGGGAGGTGCTCTATCCAGCTGAGCTACGAGCCCGTAGTTTTTATGTTTCTACGAAACAGTAGTGGAGTGGTCACGCTTCTGGCGTGACGACCTCTTATTGTCGGGGTGGCAGGATTCGAACCTGCGACCTCCGCGTCCCAAACGCGGCGCGATAACCGGGCTACGCTACACCCCGAAGTGTATAACTAATCATTAAAAAAATGATTAATTTTCTTATTTTACGAGGCATAGTTTATACCGCACTTGATGCGGTACTACATCTCGAATTGGTTATCATTATTGCGGAGAGACCGGGATTCGAACCCGGGCAACACTTACGCGTTGACAGATTAGCAATCTGCTCCATTACCACTCTGGCACCTCTCCTAATTCTTTTAAGAACTTATGCAATAAAATTGCGGTTGCAAATGTAATTCATACTTAACAAGAACGCAACTATTTTATTTAATTTTTTGCAAAATTATTCGGGGTACTCAATTCGTAAGTGGTAAATATTTGCAAGCTTGTGCTTTAGTACTTTTTTAATTGCCTGAATTTCTTTAAACGTAATATTGGCATTTAAAAATTGTGCCTCTTCAATTTGTTTGTTTATAATACTTTCAACAAAAGCATCAATCTTTGTAGACGTTGGTTCTTTTAAACTTTTAGATGCCGCCTCAACGCTATCACACATCATTAAAATTGCCGTTTCCTTACTAAATGGTTTTGGTCCCGGATAACTAAAATCGGATTTATTAGTGTCTTCAAAGTCTTGTTTCTGCTTCATATAAAAGTAATAAACCACACTTGTTCCGTGATGTGTTCTAATAAAATCTATAACACGATCGGGTAAGTTATTTTTACGCGCTATTTCTATGCCATTAATAACATGATCGGTAATAATTCTGGCGCTTTCCTTAGAGGATAATTCGTCATGGGGGTTAATCCCTGTAGATTGATTTTCAGTAAAATAGGTTGGATTTTTCATCTTACCAATATCGTGGTACAAAGCACCTACTCTAACTAACATGGCATTGGCACCAATTTCGTTTGCCGAAGCTTCAGCAAGGTTTGCTACATTTAACGAATGGTGAAAGGTTCCCGGGGCTTTATCGGATAATTCTTTAAGGAGTTTTGAGTTGGTATCTGATAATTCTAAAAGCGATACATCGGACACCAATCCAAAGAGTTTTTCATAAATATAAATTAATGGTTGTACAAACAAGGTTGCCAAACCACATAAAATAAACCATATAAACGTTTCCCATTTTATAGTTTCCACAGTACCTTCATGAATAACAAAAAAAGCAAAATAAGCAACAATATATATTAAGGTGATCTGTCCCACTGAAATAAACAAATTGGCACGCTTATATAATTCTGAAATGGTAAGTATCGTAACGATTCCTGCTATAATTTGTAGAAACATATATTCATTACTATTAGGCACAACAAAGCCCAATAACAACACCGTAATAACATGAGCAAACAGCCCTAATCGGGCATCAAAAAAGGCTTTAAGTACCAACGGTAAAATACAAATTGGAACCACATAAATGTATTTTGAATTATAGTTAACAACCATGGTTGTCAATAAGATCATTAAAAATATATTGAAAAATATAAATGTGACTTTTGTATTATTTTCAAAGACTTCTTTCCTGTATTTTCTAAGAAATAGGAGCAACATTAATAAGGCTAAGGCCACCAATAGTGTATATGCTACTAAAATCCAAATATAATTAGATTCATTCCAAACCTGTGACTCGTATTCAGATTGTAAGGATTTTAAAATTTGGAACTTATCGCCTTCAATAACCTCTCCTTTGGAAATAATTAAGGTTTCCTTTTCAATACTACCCCGGGTATAGGCTATCTTGTCTAATTCGTCCTGTAAAACCTTATCTGTAAAAGACTTATCGAAAACTAAGTTCGATTCAATAAGATCAAAAAATAAGGATACAAAGTCTGTCTTAAAGTTCGAATAATTGTATTTTCCTAAAACACGATCAATAACAGATACGACACCATCCTGTTTAATTAAGTTTGAAAACGTCGTTTTATGCTTCTCCACCCTACCATCCAGAACAACTACAGAACGTTCATCAGAAAAATTATAATTTTCATTTAAAACACCAAATGCATATAATTCGGTAATTATTTCCTGACCGACACTAAATAAGGATACCAATTGTACACTAGGAAGTGAATCTGAAAATACCGTCTTAAAAACATCTTCATAAGCGGTGTTTATTTTGTTTTCAACCGTGTTATCTAAGTTGAAATACAAAACACTACTATTGATAATTGCTTTAGTTTCTTTGGCTATTTCCTCATCTGTTTTTTTTATGGCAAAATTAAACGGTGCCTGTAAATTTTCTGATTGCCAGGGTTTTCCCTTTTCAAAATTATATTTAAACTTTCCGCTTTTCGGAAATAAATACACAATCAAAAAAACAGTGGATATAAACAATAACACTTTATAAATTAAAGCATGATTTTTATACAGTTTATTTATAAAGTCTTTCACGCGAGTATATTTTAATTATTTCTATACGCCTTTAAGTCTGGTATAGGTTTTCAAATGTAGTAAATTCTTAGCTTTTTCAATTTTTTATAATGCTCTAATGATTCCAATTTCTATTAAAAAATGATTATTTTCGTGCCAAGTAAATTTAAGACTTAAAATATGAACAGAGAAGTAGTTATTGTCTCCGTAGCTAGAACGCCAATAGGCAGTTTTCTTGGTGCCTTATCAACTATTCCAGCTCCAAAACTAGGGGCTATTGCCATTAAAGGTGCGTTGGATAAAATTAATTTAAAACCCGAGCTTGTAGAAGAAGTTTTAATGGGTAATGTTGTTCAGGCAGGTACAGGTCAAGCTCCGGCTAGACAAGCTGCTATATATGCGGGGATTCCCAATACAGTGCCCTGTACTACGATTAATAAAGTCTGTGCTTCCGGAATGAAAACGGTCATGCAGGCCACACAATCCATTGCTTTGGGCGATGCCGATATTATTGTTGCCGGAGGGATGGAAAATATGAGTTTGATTCCGCATTATTTATATACCAGAAATGGTACTAAATTTGGACCTACAACACTGATTGATGGGATGCAAAAAGATGGTTTGGTTGATGTTTACGACCAGAATGCCATGGGGGTTTGTGCGGATGCCTGTGCTGCCGAATATCATTTTTCTCGCGAGGATCAGGACGCCTTTGCCATACAATCTTATACGCGCTCTGCGGGTGCCTGGGACGCCGGAAAATTTGACGATGAAGTTGTGCCTGTTGAAGTGCCTCAACGTCGCGGTGAACCTATTATGGTTAGTAAAGATGAAGAGTACACCAATGTCAAGGTTGAAAAAATACCTCATTTACGCCCTGCTTTTTCAAAAGACGGTACCGTAACTGCCGCTAACGCATCAACCATAAATGATGGTGCGGGTGCCGTGGTATTAATGAGTAGAGAAAAAGCGGATGCGATGGGATTAAAAGTTTTAGCCTCCATAAAAAGTTATGCCGATGCTGCTCACGAACCGGAATGGTTTACTACAGCACCTGCCAAAGCCTTACCTAAGGCATTAAGTAAAGCCGGAATTACCATAGACGATGTTGATTATTTCGAATTCAATGAAGCCTTTTCCGTTGTTGGATTAGCCAATATGAAAATTCTCGGTTTAAATGATAGTCATGTTAATGTTAACGGCGGCGCTGTTTCTTTAGGACATCCTTTAGGCTGTTCAGGGGTTAGAATCCTAATAACCCTATTGAGTGTTTTAGAGCAAAATGATGCTAAAATTGGTGCTGCGGCAATTTGCAATGGTGGTGGCGGAGCATCAGCTATGATTATAGAACGTAATTAAGTTTTAATTAATGCAGTACGGAATTTGTAATCTAAGTATTGTTCCTCTTAGAGATGAACCAGCAAACGCTAGTGAGCTCATTTCTCAAGTGTTATATGGTGAGGTTTTTAAAGTTTTGGAACAACGTAAGTCGTGGAGCAAAATCCGACTGGCCTTCGATACTTATGAAGGTTGGGTTGATAACAAGCAATATCTCGAAATTTCTGAAGAAAACTATAAATCACTTCATAAAGCCCAGTCCATATTATCAACCGATCTGGTCGAATTTATACAGGATGAACACAACCAGCTACACCCAATATTATTAGGTTCTACCCTAAATGGATTATCCCTTTTAAAACATTCGCATGATGGAAATACTGTGGCCTGTAAAAATCCTAAAGAAAACATCATCGAAACTGCATTTTTATATTTGAACACGCCTTATTTATGGGGAGGCAAAACACCTTTTGGTATAGACTGCTCCGGTTTTACGCAAATGGTGTACAAATTAAATGGGCACAAACTTTTACGTGATGCATCGCTGCAGGCTACACAAGGTGAAGCTTTGAGTTTTATTGAAGAAAGTGAACCCGGAGATTTAGCATTTTTTGATAACAGTGAGGGGCTTATTACCCATGTCGGACTTATTATGAAAGATAACTATATCATTCATGCCCATGGTAAGGTGAGAATAGACCGATTAGATCATTCGGGAATCTATAATGTCGATAAGAAGACACATACTCATAAACTTCGGGTGATTAAGAAGATCATTTAAAAGAAGATATAAATAAAGAGCAATACTCTAAAATATGAGTATTACTCTTTATTTATACTAAGGTAATATCAAATTAATGCGTAGCCTCTCCTGCTCCACTAGGAATTCTAATATTTTCTACGATTTCCTGAACATCTTGAGGAGGATCGGGAGTAAATTTCATAATCGTAATCGATACAATAAAATTTAAAACCATAGCCACAGTACCAAAACCTTCCGGTGAAATACCGAACCACCATTCGCTTTTGTCCGGAACAACGTCATCAAACCAGCCCAGTTTATATTTTATCATATAGAGCAGCATCGCCACAATTCCAACCACCATGCCCGCTATAGCACCTTCCTTATTCATTTTCTTATAAAAAATTCCTAAAATAATCGCCGGGAAAAATGATGCTGCGGCTAAACCAAATGCCAAAGCCACCGTGGCAGCCACAAAACCAGGAGGGTTAATCCCAAAATACCCGGCCACACAAACTGCGATTACTGCTGATAAACGTGCGGCGATTAGTTCTCCCTTTTCAGAAATTTTAGGGTTTATCATTTTTTTAATCAAATCATGAGACACGGAAGCCGATATCACTAATAGCAAGCCCGCTGCAGTAGACAAAGCCGCGGCTAATGCTCCTGCTGCAACCAAAGCGATAACCCAATTAGGTAATTTGGCAATTTCCGGATTCGCTAATACCATAATGTCATTATCGACTACCAATTCATTTTTAGATTTATCCGCTACGTACTGAATTAGTCCGTCATTATTTTTATCTGTAAACGTGATTAACTTTGTGGTTTCCCATTTTTTAAACCATTCCGGAACATTGGCATAAGGTTGATTAGACACTGTTTCAATCATATTTGTTCTTGCAAAAACAGAAACTGCCGGAGCTGTTGTATACAGAATGACTATGAGAAGCAAAGCAATACCTGCCGATTTACGCGCATCTTTAACACGCTTAACCGTGAAGAAACGAACAATGACATGCGGTAATCCAGCAGTACCCACCATTAGTGCTAATGTAATAGCAAAAACATCGATTAACGATTTTGAACCTTCGGTATATTCAGCAAACCCCAAATCTGTACTTAGTCCGTCTAATTTATCTAATAAATAAGTTCCTGACCCATCGGCTAACTCGCTCCCAAATCCTAGCTGTGGAATCGGGTTTCCGGTCATTTGAATAGAAATAAAAATGGCAGGTACCATAAAGGCGAAGATTAGAACACAATATTGTGCTACTTGTGTATATGTTATGCCTTTCATACCTCCTAAAACAGCATAGAACAATACGATGAGCATCCCTATAATAACCCCAGTATTAATATCAACTTCTAAAAAACGTGAGAATACTAGTCCAACACCTCGCATTTGCCCGGCAACATAAGTAAAAGACACTAAAAGCGCGCAAATAACACCTACAAAACGGGCTGTATTTGAATAGTACCTATCTCCAATAAAATCCGGTACTGTAAACTTCCCAAACTTCCTTAAATAAGGTGCTAAAAGTAGTGCTAACAACACATATCCCCCGGTCCAACCCATTAAATATACAGCACCGTCATATCCTGCAAAAGATATGATTCCGGCCATAGAAATAAAAGATGCTGCACTCATCCAGTCGGCAGCAGTTGCCATACCATTAGCCAAAGGAGAAACACCTCCACCGGCAACATAAAATTCCTTGGTTGATCCGGCTCTGGACCAAATAGCAATACCAATATATAAAGTAAATGTAATTCCAACTAAAATATAAGTCCACGTTTGCACATCTATAGACTCTACCAATAGTATACTATTCGTCATAACCATATTTTTTATCAAGTTTATTCATTAGTCTTACGTACACAAATATTAAGATGACAAACACATACATAGATCCTTGTTGTGCAAACCAAAACCCTAATTTAAACCCACCCATTCGTATTTCATTAAGAGCGTCTTTAAACAAAATTCCGGCACCATAGGATACAGCGAACCATATCGCCATGAGTATGAGCACGTATCTTATATTTTCTTTCCAATAAGCCTTGGCATTACTTTTACTTGACATAAATTATGATGTTGGTTAATATTAAAAGCTCTACAATATAATAATTAAACTTGTATGTCTTAAGAATCATTAAATAATCGGTTTATATAGTTTTTAATTTCTTTAGTAACACGCGGTGCCAAAATGATCGTTGCTGTCATCGTAGGAATCGCCATTAAAGCAAAAGCACCGTCAATTAAATTCAACATCATGCTAAAAGGTGTCATTACAGCCAATATAATACTCAGGATATAAATGTAATTATAATAGTGTTTTTTATCAGCACCAATTATAAATGACATACATTTTGTCCCATAATAAGAATATGAGAACAAAGAAGATATACTAAATATAAATACACAAATCATAAGTAAATATTGACCGATTCCTGGTAGTGCATTATTAAACGCTGAAGCGGTTAAACTCACTCCATTATTTGATGTGGTTTCCCAAACGCCGGTAACCAAAATGGTTAAAGCCGTTAGTGTGCATACAACAAGCGTATCTATAGCAGGTCCTAACATGGCGACCAAACCCTCCCGAACGGGTTCGTCTGTTTTGGCTGCACCATGAGCCATAGGAGCAGTTCCTATTCCGGCCTCGTTAGAAAAAGCACCGCGTTTAATCCCATGAAGTATCAATGCACCCAAAACACCTCCTAAAAAAGGGTCTCCTTTAAAGTTATTTGCAGCGAAGGCATCGGTAAAAATCATGAAGAAATACTTAGGTACGGTTTCATAATTAATAACTAAAATGACAAGTACTAACACAAAATAAAGCAATACCATAGACGGCACCAACTTAGAAGCGGCGTTACTAATACGTTTTAATCCTCCAAAAATAATTACAGCGGTTAGGCTAACCAGCATAAGGGCAATTAGCGCATTGGTTTTCACACCGACTTCCACACCACCTGGAATTAGCAGTATGTCGTTTATAGCCTGAGTTAATTGATTAACATTAACCACGGGCAATGCGCCAATCATTCCAAAAAAGCTAAACATTATAGCAAGGGGTTTCCAAGATTTCCCCAGCCCCTCCATTATAAAATACATCGGGCCTCCCTGAAGTTCTCCCGCACTGTCCTTCCCACGGTACATAATCGCTAAAGTCGAGGTAAAAAACTTTGTAGACATGCCTACAATGGCACTGACCCACATCCAGAACATAGCCCCCGGGCCTCCTATTGAAATAGCCACCGCAACGCCGGCAATATTTCCCATACCAATGGTTGATGATAAGGCCGTTGTTAAGGCCTTAAAATGACTAATTTGACCGGGATCATTAGGATCATCATATTTACCCCGTAAAACCTGAACAGCATGTCCAATAAAACGAAAAGGTAAAAATCGAGACAAAATCAGAAGATAAAGTCCTCCACCGATTAAGAGTATTAAAAGTGGTAATCCCCAGGCATAATCTGAAAATGCCTTTATTAGTTGATCCAATTGACCCATTCGAGTTTAATATTTAAGACCATTAAACTATAATAAATTATTGACATGAGCGCAAATAACATTTTAAAAGCATATCAGGTTTCTAAATTTATGTTAAATACATTTGGAAGGTTAGGCTTTATTGTAAATTTATGGTCATCATTTATCGTATTCTTATGAAAAAAATAATAGTGCTTACGCTCTCTTTACTCGTATTTAGTTATAACTCAATGGCTCAAAACGATTCTAAGACCAGTGATTCTAAACTATACAACCCTTCAGCCAACGCACAACTGGATATTGCTAAGGCAGTACAAAAGGCAAAAACAGAAGGTAAGCATGTATTATTGCAATTAGGCGGAAATTGGTGTGGATGGTGCCTTTTATTTGATAAAAAAGTAAAAGAAAGCTCAGTTTTAAAGGCAACTATGGAAAAAAACTATGTGGTTTGTCATGTGAACTATAGTCAGGAAAACAAAAACGAAGCCGTCTTTAAATCATTGGGGTACCCACAGCGCTTCGGGTTTCCGGTTTTTGTTATTTTAGATGGCGATGGGAACAGACTTCATACTCAAAATAGTGCTTATCTCGAAGAAGGCAAGGGTCACAGTGAAAAAAAAGTATTGGACTTTTTCAAACACTGGGGGCCGGAAGCACTTAAGCCTGAAAATTATTAATATTAAAAGGAGGTATGAATTATGGCTTATGACGATTATTTAGCGGATAGAATCCGACAGTCCTTAAACGAAAAACGAACCCCATTTACAGAAATGAAAATGATGGGTGGTTTATGTTTCAAAGTAGATAACAAAATGCTTTGTGGCATTCATATAGATAAAAAATACGGAGACAGCCTGCTTATGGCACGTATAGGAGAACAAGCTTACGAAAAAGAAATACTAAAAGATTACTGCTTGCCCATGGATTTTACGGGAAGACCGATGCGAGGCTACATTTTTATAACGCCTGATGGTTTTGATTCTGAAATTGATCTGTCGTATTTTTTAGATTTATGTATAGCATTTAATCCATTAGCGAAAGCGAGTAAATCAAGAAAAAAGAAATCCTAGTGACACATTCATCATAACAAGCCCCTGGCTTTAATTTCCAGATACTTATTAATCGTATTGATAGTTAGCTTTTCAGGAGCGGTAAGTATACTTTGAATACCATGTTTATGAAGCTCCTTAACCATGAGGCGTTTTTCAAAAGAGAATTTTTCGGCAATAGTCTTATGGTAGATGGCTTGCACATTTTCCGCATCGCTTGAAATTAATGCATCCAATTCCGTATTTTCAAAAAATACAACGACCAACATATGTTTTTTAGAAATGGCTTGTAAATAGGGTAACTGACGCTTTAAAGCACTAATGTGCTCAAAATTGGTGTATAGCAGTAGTAAACTTCTATGGGTTACCTTACGCTTCAATTGCCCATATAACAATCCGAAATCACTATCATAGAACTGCGTATTAATATTATACAAGTACTCTAAAATAGTATTTAAATAAGTGAGTTTTTGTACAGCGGGCAATACACTCTCTATAGTTTTTGAAAATGTAACCAATCCTACTTTATCATGTTTTTTAAGTGCTACATTGCTAAACGCTAAAGCCGAATTAATGGCATAATCTAATAGCTTTAAACCATTGAATGGCATTTTCATAACGCGGCCCGTATCTATAATAGAATATATAGGCTGAGATTTTTCATCTTGATACTGATTGACCATTAACTGCCCACGCTTTGCCGTTGCTTTCCAATTAACCGTCCTGAAATCGTCACCTTGTACATAGTCTTTTATTTGTTCAAATTCAGAGGTATGACCTATACGTCGAATCTTTTTCAACCCAACTTCGGTGAGATGGTTTCCAACAGCCAGAAAGTCGTATTTCTGCATTTGGATAAACGACGGGTATACAGCAACCATTTGCTGATTTAGAAACTGATATTTGCGTTTAACGATTTTAAGCCGCGTTGAGGCATAAATATTTAAATGACCAAAAACATACGCTCCTCTTTCAACCGGACGCACACTATAATTAAAATCATGAGTTTGATTGGCGTCCAAAGCTACTTTATACGAGAAATCACGCTTTTGAAATTGAACGGGTAATTCATCGATAACATCTATATTGACCAGAAAAGGGTATGCATTCGATATTGTTAGTGGCACCGGATTTTCATCACTATTTGAAAACTTATCGGGTAATAAGCGTCTTGCATTTATACCCTCTTTGAAGCGAAATAATAAAACCAAATCCGTTATAAACAGCACACCAATACCAAGAACGAAAATCCAGGCTATACCGTATAGTATGGGCAGCCAATAGGACAGTAAGAAGCATGTCGAAGCCATCGCCATGTAAATGTAAAACCCTTTGTGTATATATAACGATTTAAGAAACTTCATGGCATAGTTAACATAAAAAACTAAAAGTTAATAGTTATTTTGTTTTTGATTTCATTGTGTTTATCGTTGAGACTAACATTTTCAATAATTCATCTAGGAACTTCTACAGACTGTACAATCATTTCAATGACATTCTCGGTGGTCATACCTTCCATTTCACGTTCGGGAGTTAAAATAATGCGATGATTTAACACAGGATTCAATACATTTTTAACATCTTCAGGAATTACAAAGTCACGCCCTCTTACGGCTGCAAAAGCCTTGGATGTATTCAAAATTGCTATAGATGCCCTTGGTGATGCTCCTAAATATAAATGCGGGTGATTTCGGGTTTTAGAGACAATTTCTGCAATGTATTTTATAATTTTTTCCTCAACGGTAATGTTTTGCGTTTTCGCTTTATAATCTGCTAAATCCTTTGCCGTTAAAATAGCATGGATTTGCTCTTGTGGTTTTTCACCCTTACGCATATGATGCGTTTCTATAATTTTGACTTCATCCTCCAAACTGGGATAATCCACTTTTATTTTAAAGATAAAACGATCTAATTGTGCTTCAGGTAAAGCGTAAGTTCCTTCTTGCTCTATGGGGTTTTGTGTTGCCAATACCATAAAGGGAGCATCTAAATTATAGGTTGTTCCATCAATGGTTGCCTGGCGCTCCTCCATAGTTTCAAACAACGCCGCTTGTGTTTTTGCCGGGGCTCTGTTAATTTCATCTATAAGAACGATGTTAGAAAAAATAGGACCCTTTTTAAATTCAAACTCAGAGGTTTTCATATTTAAAACGGAAGTTCCTAAAACATCACTCGGCATTAAATCCGGGGTAAATTGTATCCGACTAAAATCTGTTTTTAAAACCTTAGCAAATAATTTTGCTGTTATCGTCTTTGCTATTCCCGGAACGCCTTCAATAAGAACATGTCCATCTGCTAATAAGGAAACGATGAGTAATTCTATAAAGTTTTCCTGCCCCACAATCACTTTCCCTAATTCTTGCTTTATAGCATTTACGGTATCTTTCAAGTCCTCTAAAGGCACTCTATTATTAAAATCTATAGGTTCTTCCATGTATTATTGGATTTAAATGTTTCAACTAAGCTATTCATAGCTTCTAATTCTTTTTGGGTTATATGGGTTGCTTTGTTTATGCGATCAATCGCTTTAAACAGTAATTCTGTATCTTGAATGGTATTGTTACTTCGTGCCGCCAGATGTTCTAAAAAATCATCATCAACGGTATCAGTACTTAGATGTAGATGCGATCTTACATAGTCTAAAAAATGCTGGATTTTATGCCGGGCTATCTCCAGGTGATTTCCCTTTTCGTAGTACATATTAGCAATCGTTCTGGTGAAATCTAAGGATTGATTCTTCAATGGCTCTACTATAGGTATCGCTCGTTGTTTGCGTTTTCCTTCAAAAATCACGTAAACGAAAACACCTATAAGCATCATATAATAAGCCCATTTTAATTGTTTTGTATTTAAAAGAACATACAACGGTGAGGTATACATTATTTTTCCTGACTTATAATATGCGTCTAAATATACTGGTTTCGTATCATCTATATAAGACAGCAATCCAGCCGTATAGTTGTGGTTTGGGGTCTTTAGAACAAAATAGTTCGTAAATGCCTGAGGAAACATACTTAAAATAATCGTTCCCTTACCGAAAGGCTGCCTGATAACATTTATATTATCTCTGTACAGGTGTGTACTGTCTGTTACAGTCTTTAAATGTGAGATTTGAGCTTTTAGACTATCGACTTTATTAGAATAACTCACCGTCCCCAAGACGCTAGTTTGTAAGGTATCTATGGCGTTGAAATAGCGAATAGCGTTATCCTTGTCAAAAACATATATACTGTCCTTTATTAAATGTTTATTTTTAAGTTCTACATAAAAATTTGAACCATAATTGAACACATTTATATAATTAGCATTTATAGTGTCCATTAACTTTTCATTAAAACTTTCAGAAGCAATGAAAAGTGTATTGCCTTTGGAAGTCCAATCCAATAGTTCGTCTAACTCTACATCATCAAATTCAATACTATTATTTACAAATATATAAGTCCCTGAAATACTATCTTTAGTTGTAAGATACTCATAAGGCGGTCGGTTAACATCGATGATATGCTCTTCGGAAAAGATACGTTTTAGCTGATCGTGAAACACATAGGTTCCAAAGGGTATTTTATGTTGTTTCGCATAGGACTGAAACCAATTCAACTTTTGCGGTTTTGTATATTCGAAAAACACAATAGCGAGTATGGCTATTACCGTAATTATGACATATATTTTTCCTTTTTTATTCAATTAATATGAATTGATTTTGAAATCGTTTCAAAGGAAGGCTTTAAGCGCTCATATTTAAGAGCATCGACGTTAAATTCCCCATACCACACATAATCGTAAATTCTGGTAATCGTTTCAAAATGCCCTTTGATGCTCTCTTTTTCGATTTCCTTAATATAATCTTCATTTGTTTTTTGTTGTTCCCAACGAATTAATTCACTTTCACTCAATTGTTTCAAAACCAATAAATATGAGTATCGTATGGCTAAGCGATAATTTTTTTGCTGTATAGCTTTGTTAATCAGATCTTGAATATCTTCATTCTTGATGATATTTTCTTCATCAGTAAAAACTACAGTTGCCTGACCTTGTTTTCCCATAAGTATACCCCTGGAATTTACTTTTAAAAAGAATTTTACAAGGAGAAAAAATAAAACCCCTAACAATATATATGGCAGAACACGAAGAACGAAATATATAATTCCTGTAGCCTTTCCGGCGCCAAATATGAACTCAAATATTTTGGTGACCATATGAACAAACCATCGTTGTATTTTTGCTAAGACCGAATCTTCTTCAGCAGTTTCAACATAATTAAAAGCTTTGTCTTCTTTATACTCGGTTAGATGGTCTTCATTTATCTCTTTAGCATCCTGTTTGACCTGATCATACTTTATATTAAGCGAGTCCTGTTGTGCAATAGACAGGCTGCTAAAAAGTGTGAATATAAGGGCGAGTTTAAATAGTTGCATTAATCGTCTCTTTTTCCAATAGATTGAATGCGTTCAAAAGTTCCTGTAAAGTTTTTCCTTTCGTTTAAATTGAAATAGATCAATGCCGCGGCTACAATAGAGATAAGGTTTAATAAAAATTGAACCAAATAGTTAAGGATATTCAGTAATATATAAATTGGATCGATAAATGATTGCATATTTGTGGGATCGATTTCTCCCGAAAATATACCCATTTTAACCATACTATACATGGCCGCAGGCAGACTAAATGCATAACTGGCAACCATAACGATTAAGCCTACAATAATAATAGTCGCCAAAGTTATCCAGAACTCTTCCTTTATAAGTTTAAAACTCGTACTAAAAGAGTCTCCAATATCTTTCTTTTCGAATACCAGAATACTTAATACAACCGCCATGGGCACCATAAAATAAAAAACAGGGAGCACGCAGAGTAAAATTGAAAAAAACAGGACGATCCATTTTAAAAGGTTCAAGCCCAAAAAGCTCCAAAATGTTTTATGCGTATTTTGTTTTACAGCACTAAAGTCAACTTCTCCATTATTATTGGAATACGATTCTATATAATGCAAGGCGGCCGATGTTGCAAAGGTGTAAGCCAAAACGCCAAAAACAGCAAAACACATTATGGCAAAAAACATGACGAAAAGGCTAGTCGTATTACCTCCATCGAAATTACCGGCAGCGGTAAAACTAAATATATCCCCAACACTATACATATAAAATGCCATGGACAACAAAAAGAGTACTAAATAAGGCCCGGATATCTGGAAAATAGTTTTCAAAAAAGGCTTAAACTCTATTTTTACAAAACCAAAGGCATCTGTTAAAACATCTCCTAATTCTCGTTGTTTTTTAAATTCTATATATTTTTTCATCACTATGTTTTTAAAATGTTCTTTTTATGTAATTGTCTGGGATAAACGACATAATAAAATACAATTAGAGCCAATGAACTCGATATCACAAAAATAGCCAACCAATCGGGCATTTCTGTATGACGGGTAACAAACCCTTCTAAAAATCCCGCTATAATAAAAAATGGAATGGTACTCATTAAAATTTTCAACCCGTTTTTTACACCGCGCTTAAACGATTCTAACCTGGAATACGTTCCCGGGAATAATATCCCATTCCCCAAAACTAAACCGGCACAACCCGCAACAACGATCACAGAAATCTCAATGGTTCCATGAATCCATATCGTTCTTGCCGACTCCCAAAGGAGCCCGTGTTCATAAAAAAAATATTGAAAACTCCCTAGCATAATGCCGTTTTGTAACATAATAAATAGAGAGCCAATCCCCAACATGATGCCATATCCAAACGCCATTAATGCTACCTTAATATTATTGAGCGTTATTCCCAAAAACATATTAAACTCTCCTTGTTGCTTATAAACGGCCATAGGGTCTCCTTTTTCAATATTTTCTAATGTCATATTTACATAAGCATCATTTAGTCCAAAAGATCGCACAAAATCACCTTCATTTGCAGTCGAGAAAGCCCCTACAACGACAAATAATGCAAAGACTAAAAACGCAATGAGAAGTTCACGTTGGTGCTGGTAAAACATTTCTGGGAATTCTGTTTTAAAAAAAGAAATAATACGATTCTTAGATTCCTTCTTTGTTTTATAAATTCTTTGGTGCGCCTGCGAAGCTATACCATTTAAATAGGTTTCTGTATTACTATTGGGGTAAAATGTTTTCGCATAACTTAAGTGATCGGTTATTTCAATATAAAGACTTGATAATTTATCTGGACTGATACTTGTTTTATTTGAAAGAACATTTTCAAATATTAACCATTTATCCTTATTTTGCTTCACGAAAGCAGCTTCACGCATTTAGTAATAGAATTTGCTATCAAAGAAAAGAAAATATGAAAGAATTTCAAATAGAAACTGCTCAAAATGTAAGTATTCAGCAAAACGCTGCCAATCTTGGTGATAGAATGCTGGCTTACCTTTTAGACTCTTTGGTAATATTTCTATATTTATTTGCATCCATCATGCTTTTGGTGCTACTAGATTTAGACATCGGAGATTCCTGGGCTATTTATTTACTTATATCATTACCCGCATTTTTATACTATGTATTGTTAGAAACCTTTTGGGATGGATTAACCATTGGAAAAAATGTGTTAAAAATAAGGGTGGTTAAACTGGATGGGACTAAACCAACGTTTGCGAGCTATTTTATAAGGTGGATATTACGTATTGTGGATGTCGCTTTAACCAGTGGTGGCGTTGCCGTGCTTACGATACTCATAAGAGGGAACGGACAACGGGTTGGCGACATTGCCGCCGGAACTACGGTTATAAGTGAAAAGAAAAAAATAGGCATTAAGGATACACTTCTAAAGGATATACCTGCCGATTATGTACCTACCTACAGCCAGGTAACTTTATTTAAAGATGCTGAAATGCAGACCATTAAGAACTTATACGACACAGCTAAATTAAAGGGACAGCATAATGTTATTGTCTCCTTATATGAAAGAATTTTAGAAGTCATGAATATTGAAACCAAAGAAAAACCTATTGATTTTGTTAACACCGTTATCAAAGATTATAACTACTATACTCAAAATATGTAAGTAGAGAACCAATTTTATGAAATATAATTGTTTGAATTACTTATACCAAACCTTTCGACTGAGCTCGAGACAAACTTCGACGAAGGATTTGTTTTTCCTTAGTTCAAAATATTAAAAAGTATGGATTTAAGACATCATATTACGCAAATCTAATACCCTAAGATAGAAGAGAAACTTCAAACCAACAACAACGATATGTTCTATACCATTGATATTTTAGGAACCATTGCTTTTGCCATTTCAGGTGTCCTTGTGGCCATTAATAAAAAAATGGATTTATTCGGAATCCTAATCATTGCATTTGTTACCGCGGTTGGAGGTGGTTCATTACGGGACATACTTATAGGAGAAACTCCAGTGGCCTGGATGAAAGATATGACCTTCACCTATGTCATTATAGCTTCGGCAGTTTTTGCCATAATCGTCAGAAAAAAAATTAATTATTTAAGAACCTCTCTGTTTTTGTTTGATACTATAGGTATTGGTTTATATACTGTTGTTGGTATAGATAAAGGTATTAGTGCAGATTTACATCCAATTATTTGTATAGCCTTAGGAACTATGACGGCTAGTTTTGGTGGTGTAATACGCGATATTTTATGTAACGAAATCCCCGTTATTTTTAGAAAAGAAATTTATGCTACAGCATGCATCTTTGGTGGAATAACTTATTTTTTACTTATAGAACTACCTATAGAAAATAATTGGGTTTTTATAATTTCCGGACTCGTAGTTATCATTATTAGGTTGTTAGCCGTTAAATTTAAAATAGCACTACCAAACATTTACAAAGGCTAATCAATAATTTCTACATTTCTAATAAATATATTTTTGTCGGGCCAATCTCCATCATCTGTTTCTACAACAGACATTTTATCAACCACGTCCATGCCTTTAGTGACTCTTCCAAAAACAGTATAATCGCCATCCAGAAAATGTGCACCACCCTTTTGACAGACAATAAAAAATTCAAAAGGCGATGCTAATTTATGTGGATTATCAATTTCACCGCTTGGCATTGATATAACACCTCTATCATGTTTATAACCACGTTTAGTATCTGTAGGAAGTAAGTATCTACCAATGTTAGTCCGCTTTCTTACTGTCTCCTTATCATCACTATTTCCAGCTTGTACTATAAAATTATCAACCACACGATAAAACTGTGTATTATTAAAATATTTCTGCTTTGTTAAAAAAATAAAATTCGCACGATGGAATTTTGTCTTTTCAAACAATAAGATATCAATAGTCCCAAAATCAGTAGTAATTCTTACTTTATTTTCTTTATTATGCTTTTCATATTCTAAAAAGAATTCCATAGCATTTTTTTTATTCAGCTTTGGGAATTCCCGGGTTTTTTCTACAACTTGATTTACGACACTTTTTTTATTAGAAATAGTATCAATGGTTTCAACATTACTTTTCTTACTAGATTTTTTATCTTCACAATTCAGAAATAAAAAAGAGACACCCAATAGCCAGATATATTTCATAGATAAATTTTTATAATGATCTTCAAAAATATAAAAACAATTATATTTGAAAGGTTTTATAAAGCAACTAAAAAAATAACATTATAGTAATACTTATTGTAATACCAACTCAAAACATGCAATCCATTAAACACTTAGCAAACCTTTGTCTCTTTTTTATCTTAGTAAATTGTGGTTCAAAAACTGAAAATAAATCGAGTGAAACAAACAGCAATTTAAAACCAAATATCGTCGTCATATATGCAGACGACTTAGGCTATGGCGATGTTAGCAGCTACGGTTCAACAGAACTCATAACTCCAAATTTTGATCGAATTGCGAATGAAGGTATAAAATTCATTAATGGCTATGCTACCTCACCAACATGCACACCTAGTCGTTTTTCTATGCTCTCCGGGATTTACCCCTTTAGAAGTCGAAGAGCTAAAATATTGCCGGGTAACGCCCCACTCCTATTTGAAGCTGGAAAACAAACACTCCCTTCAATGTTACATGATGCAGGATATTTCACAGGGGTTATTGGTAAATGGCATTTAGGGCTTGGAGATGAAAATATGAACTGGAATGATGACATAAAACCAGGGCCTAGAGAAATTGGTTTTGACTATTCCTATATCATGGCTTCTACGAATGATCGGGTACCCTCAGTTTATGTTAAAAATCATCGCATTGATGGTTTAGATCCAAATGATCCCATCGAAGTGAGCTATCAAAAAAATTTCGAAGGTGAACCAACAGGAAAAGAAAACCCGGAACTATTAAAACTGCACCCAAGTCATGGTCATAACCAAAGTATTCATAACGGAATTTCTAGAATTGGATATATGCGGGGTGGAAAATCGGCATTATTTATTGATGAAGATATGAGTGATGATTTTTTAAAAGAGTCAAAACAGTTTATCAATGATCATAAAGATGAACCCTTCTTTTTATTCTATAGTTTACATCAGCCACATGTGCCTAGAATTCCACATCCTCGATTTGCGGGTAAATCTGGATTAGGGCCACGAGGTGATGTGATTTTGGAAGCCGATTGGGCGGTGGGTGAATTTCTGGACGAATTGGATAAACTAGGATTGGCGGAAAACACCATCATTGTATTTTCAAGTGATAATGGACCTGTTCTAGATGACGGATATCACGATGAAGCAGAAACGAAAATTGGAGATCATACCCCTAAAGGAGGACTAAGAGGTGGTAAATACAGCCTGTTTGATGCTGGCACACATGTCCCCTTTATGGTGCGTTGGCCTGCAAAAATAAAACCTGCTGTATCCAATGCTTTAGTGTGTCAAATCGATCTTACGGCATCATTCGCGGCACTAACAGGGCAAGAAAACAAAACCGTAGATAGTGAAAATATTCTAGATGCCTTAACCGGCGTATCCTCCCAAGGAAGAAAAAATCTTCTCTTAGGACAAGGCAACATAACTTCTTATCGTAAGGGAGATTACGTTTTAATACCTCCTCATAAAGGCAATAAAATTATAAATAAATGGGTCAAGAATGAAACCGGAAGAGACTTAAATATGCAATTATATAATTTGAAAGAAGATAGAGGTCAACAAAACAATATAGCGGCCGAACACCCTGAAATGGTAAGAGAAATGTTAGAAGAAATAGAGGCTATAAGAAATAAATGATAAGCAGGAATTCCAGCAGTTTGCTAATAACATGAGAGCACATTATCAAGATTAGAATTCCAAAAGCTTCAGCCCCATAGATTGTAAAAATGCGTCACCAAATGCTCCTCAAGTTATTAAATAGCAAAAAACATGAGGTTATAGAACGAATGAAATAAGGTATTGAATCCGGGTTTAGTAAGCTTATTAGAGCATATAGAACCTTCAACAAAAAAAGTAACCAATGATGAAACCAAACACACTTTTAAAATTATGTATTCTTTTATTTATTGTTTCGAGTTGCACCAATAATTCTGATACCACTGTATACAAATGGGGTAAAATAGTAGACAGAACCTGGGCAGGAGAAAATTTTTGGGCGAATCGCTTACAAGATTGGGAAGTAAAAGATGGAAAGCTCGTCTGCACGGAATCCTCTCAAAAGAAACCGATGAGAACCGTTCACCTGGTAACATCAAGGTTAAAAAATAAAGGAAACTTTTCCATGAGTGTCCAAACGGGAAGTACAACACCAAACAAAAACCTCAATGAAGCAGCAGCAACCGGGTTTTTAATCGGCGCCGGAGGTTCTATTGATTATCGGGCTGCTGCACTAATTCATCACAGTCCCGGAAAAGAGGGAGGCTACTTCATTGGTATAAGTGCAAATGGTATGCTCTTTATTCAGGATTTTAATACCCTAAATAAAGAAATACTGACTAGTAAAGTCATTGAAAATTTACCCAAGAGTTTTCAATTAAAAATTTCCGGTAATGCAAATGGATCACGGTATCAACTTATTGTTGGTGTTGATGATGACTCAAATAAAGAAATTGGTCAACTTTCTTACACCATTGATGAAGATAAGATAAATGGCAATGTGGCGTTAGTTTCTCATCCTGGCAATGGCGAAAATACCGGAGCCTTTTGGTTCAACAACTGGACCCTTTCAGGAGAAAAATTCAACTATGATCCCACTCACAATAGCGGCCCTATTCTTACAGCACAGCACACAATCTCTAATAGTATTTTAAAAATAAATGCGCAATTAATGCCTATTGGAAAAGCAGACAATCGCACCGTGACATTAGAAATTAAACCGAGTGAAGCTTGGGAAGAAATAGGGCGTTCAAAAATTCAAAGCTCATCCTTTAATGCCCTGTTTCGAGTCGAAAATTTTGACTATAATAAGGATGTGCCCTATCGTCTTTCTTATAAGTTAAAAGATAATGATAAGACCCATTATTATGAAGGCGTATTTAAATCAAACCCTATTGATAAAGATACTATTGTGGTAGCTGGCTTTACAGGAAATCATAATTTAGCCAAAGGTGTGGAAAGCGCTCCTTTTAATTGGCAAGAACAAATATGGTATCCTCACAATGAATTGGTTAATAACGTTAAAAAGCAAAACCCTGATTTACTGTTTTTTAGTGGTGATCAAATATATGAAGGCGCAAGTCCAAGTGGAATGGATAGAGAGAACAAGTTTGAAGACTACATGTATAAATGGTATTTATGGTGTTGGGCTTATAGCACTATAACCAAAGATTTACCAACCATAACAATTCCAGATGATCACGATGTTTTTCAAGGAAATATTTGGGGGAATGGTGGTGGAACCGTCGATGTTGATACAAAGGGCGGCTATGTGCATGGTTCCGAATTTGTTAAAATGGTCGAAAGAACGCAAGTCAGTCATTTACCAGATCCATTCGACTCAACCCCAATAAAAGGTGGGATCGGTGTTTATTATACAACATTGAACTTAGGACGTATAAGCTTTGCTATTATTGAAGATAGAAAATTTAAATCAGGACCAAATGGTTTAGTTACTCCTACGAAATCGGGAAGACCAGATCATGTTATTGACCCAAACTACACCTATGCAATGGCCGATGTTCCGGGAGCTAAACTTTTAGGTGATCGCCAACTAAAATATCTTGATCATTGGGCGGCAGATTGGAAAGAGAGTGATATGAAAGTGGTATTGTCCCAAACCATTTTTGGCAATATGGCCACACATCATGGTCCCGACTTAAAACATTTATACATGGATTTCGATTCTAACGGATGGCCTCAAACCGGTAGAAATAATGCCCTAAGATCTATAAGAAAGGGGTTCGGTTTTATGCTCGCTGGAGATCAACATTTAGCAACGATTGTAAATCATGGCATCGATGAACAAAATGATGCTGGATGGTCTTTCTGCGTGCCATCCATTGCTAATTTTTACCCCAGAGCGTGGCAACCGTTTAAAAAAACAGGTGGTAATCACATTGAAGGCTTGCAGGAATATACCGGCGAATATTTGGATGGTTTGGGTAACAAAGTTAACGTATATGCCCATACCAATCCTGGACCAAAATCGGGAGTAAGCCCGGAAACGCTACATGACCGCATGCCAGGTTATGGTATTGTCAAACTCACCAAAAGTTCTCGAGAGATTACCATGGAATGTTGGCCGAGGTATGCAGATCCAAACGATTTTTCAACAGGAACCCAATATCCTGGATGGCCAAAAACGATCAATATGGAAGATAATTATGCGAGAAAAGCCTATAAATGGCTCCCTACAATTAATATTTCTAATGTGAATAATCCCGTAGTCCAAGTTATTAATGAAAGTACAAACGAAATCATATACACTCTTAGAATTAAAGGTCGTCAATATCATCCAAAAGTATTTGCAGAAGGACGGTATTCGATTGTGGTTAGTGAACCCGATTTAAACCTAAAACAGACTTTTAAGGGGCTAGTTCCTTTAAAGGAGAAAGGCAAAGCATCATTAGATGTAAAATTAAATTAATATAGCATGAAACATTGTTGGATTATATTTGTCTTTTCGGTGATATCAATTCCCGGAAGCTCTCAAACTTCAATTAAGAATAGTATGGATACCATTCACCTATGGCCAAATCAAGTGCCTAATGAAACAAATACTAAACATAGGGCGGTTCAAACTCCGGACACCAGCAATAATGTTAAACGATTAACCGATGTTACCGATCCTATTTTAGAAACCTTTAAACCAGATGCAGGTATTGATAGTGGTGCAGGCGTTATTATTTGTCCGGGTGGTGGTTATCAAATTTTAGCCATTGATCTGGAAGGCTATGAAATTGCAAAATGGTTGAATGAACTGGGATTCACAGCTTTTGTGTTACAATATAGAGTCCCTAATAACCGTATTGGTGCTTTAAATGATTTACAACGAGCCATTAAAATTGTAAGAAGCAAAGCTTTAGATTATAATTTAGATCCTAATAATATTGGAGTCCTGGGTTTTTCTGCAGGCGGAAGTTTGGCTGCTCGTGCAAGTACCAATTTTAATAACGAGACTTACACCAAAATGGATTCTTTAGATGACATTTCCAGTAAACCAAATTTTGCTGTTCTCATTTATCCAGCTTATTTAAATAAGGGAGAAAATAATTCCGTCACTCCGGAATTAACCATAACAGATCAAACCCCTTCAACGTTTATTTTTGCCACTGCGGATGATGCATATTCCGGTGAAGGCTCCCTTGTATTCTCCAATGCATTAATTCAATCAAAAATACCGGTTGAAGTACATGTTCTACCAAATGGGGGTCATGGCTATGGTCTGAGAAAGGGAAATATCGCTGCAGAAACATGGCCAATCCTAGCAGAAACATGGTTAAAAAATATTATTAAATAATTCTAGTTGTTTAAGTTCACGCTAATAAATACAGAATAAACAGACTTTCTTAAATGAATTTTGACAAATTTTTAACAGCCATTTCAAATATAGAAAGTATTCCTCTTCCTGCGGAAACTGCTCAAATCAAAATGGTTCCGCCGTTTCGCCGGCAACTGATGCGACAACAAAGCAAAGCGAAAAAGAATGCAAAAAAAGCAGGGGTTTTGGCATTATTCTACCCCAATACAAACCATGAAACTCATTTTGTTTTAATACTTCGTAAAACCTATAAAGGTGTACATTCGGCACAAATTGCCTTCCCTGGGGGTAAACTCGAAGAACAGGATAATTCTTTAAAAGAAACAGCTTTAAGAGAAACTTTTGAAGAAATTGGTGTACCCAGCGATCAAGTTGAGGTTTTACAGTCTCTAACAGACGTATATATCCCGCCAAGTAATTTTAACGTTCAGCCCTTTATTGGCATCACAAAACAAATTCCAGGTTTTATAAAACAGGAGGATGAAGTTGAGGATATCATAGAAATTCCTCTACAGCATTTTTTTGATGACAGTGCGCTAATAACAAAAACGGTATCAACATCCTATAGTGTTGACGTCGAGGTTCCTGCTTTTAAATTAAACGGTCATATTGTTTGGGGAGCAACGGCCATGATGCTCAGTGAAATCAAAGACTTGTTAAAACAACTCCTGTAGTTTAATAGATTTATTACATTTGCGATAACTAACTAATATTTTGACGTGTGATTTATGGGATTATTTAAGAGAAATCCATTCGGACATATTCTTATCGTAAAAAAGTGGCTTATCCGAGTGCTTGGAGCTATTACTCACAGACGCTTTAGAGGATTTAATGAACTCCAAATCGAGGGTTCCGAAATCATTAAAGCGCTACCGGATACCAATGTTCTTTTCATCTCTAATCATCAAACCTATTTTGCCGACGTTGTTTCTATGTTTCATGTTTTCAATGCCAGTTTAAGCGGTCGTGTGGATTCCATAAAAAATGTAGGATACTTATGGAACCCCAAACTTAACATCTATTATGTCGCTGCAAAGGAAACCATGAAAGCCGGATTATTACCAAAAGTTTTGGCTTATGTGGGCTCTGTGAGTATTGAGCGTACCTGGAGATCGGAAGGTAAGGAAGTAAACAGACAGGTGAAAATGAGTGATATTTCCAATATAGGCAAGGCTCTTGATGATGGTTGGGTGATTACATTCCCACAAGGTACAACGACACCATTTAAGCCCATCAGAAAAGGAACGGCACATATTATTAAGCGATACAAACCTATTGTTGTCCCTATTGTTATTGATGGATTTAGACGATCTTTTGATAAAAAGGGCTTGAGAATAAAAAAGAAAAACATTCTGCAATCCTTTGAAATTAAAGAGCCTTTAGATATTGACTACGATAACGAGACCACCGAAGAGATTGTAAAGCGTATAGAATATGCCATTGAACAACATCCGTCCTTTTTAAAAGTTATTCCGCAAAAGGAACTTGAAGCTCTTGAAGAATTAAACAAAAAACGAGAATGGTAAGCTAAGTTTATTCGCTTAGTAATGTATTAACAAACGTATTGAATTCGTTCTTAAAAACTGCGTGTGCTTCCCCTGTTGCCGGTCCGTCAAACCCCGTATGAATCTTTCTTACCACTCCTTTTTTATCAATAAAAATGGAGGTGGGATAGGACAATACATGATTTAACATGGGCAGTTTTTCCCGAGCTGCTTTCTTACTTGAAGAACCAAATTGTGCTAAAAGTATAGGGTATGTCACGCCTATCCTTTCTTGAAGCCTTTTGATGCTCCCGAAAGCCTTTTCTTTGGTCTTCGCATACTCAAAAGCCAAAGCCACGATTTCAAAATCTTCTCTGTTTAAATGCTTATAAAACGAACTGTAAAATTTAGTTTCATCTAAACAATTCGGGCACCAGGTTCCCATGATTTGAACTAAAACAACTTTATTTTTAAAACGATCATCCTTCAAAGACACCGTATTTCCATATATATCGGGAAATGAAAACTCAAACTTATCATAACCCGATTTCAAGAACGTTAAGGTATGAGCATCGGGTAGTTCGTAAGTTTCGTTCCTTACCGCTCTAAAAGGTTCTTTCCAATGATTTCCTGAATAGAACATCCCGTTCATGGTGCTATCGGTTACTTTAGCGGTAAATAAAAACGCATGAGCGCCATCAAAAGTTGAAAGTTTTAGTTCTTCACCATCCAATACCCCTTCTAAATAACGATAGTCACCAGTTGTCGTTCTAAAGGTTCCTGTAACTATATGTCCTTTTTGCTTAAACATTCCTTTCGCGATATACTTGTCCTCCACAGAATCCGGGCTAAAAATCGTTTCCCAGTTGCCAGATACATCTGTTAAAGCGCTCCCATGTTGTATATAAAAACGTTTATTATTATTGGCTATGGCCGAAAAAGGAACGATGCGATTCAAACTTTCTTTAACAAAATTACCACGCATCCCATCCCCATTAACTTTGGCGACAATATAACCTTCAAACACAGGCATTTTTATATAAACAGAGTCATTTTTATAGGTAATGTCATCGACTTCAATAACCTCTGCAGCATTAAAAATATGCAGTTTCTTTTCTCCTAAAAGTTCAAAACTAAAAGGGAGTTCAGTAGAATCGTTCACTTTCAAAATAGCCCGATATGTGCCTAATTCCAGCTTATCAATTTCCTTTTCTCTTTGACAAGAGATTAGTATAAAAATTGAGATAACCATTATGATATGTTTCATAAATACAGCTGTTGAATTGGTTCTTCGAAATAACGATAATATACTAATATATAAAAGTTATTAATTGTACTTTTTACTTTCATAAATCATCTCGCAATGTTTGAATGCTCATTTCAATAATTTATCTTTGTCCACTTTAAAACAGCATATCGCTTATGAAGATTTCATACAATTGGTTAAAACAATTTATAAAGATAGATTGGACACCCGAACAAACTAGCGAGTTACTTACCGATCTGGGTCTGGAAGTTGAGGGCATTGATACCTACCAATCTGTAAAAGGAGGGCTGGAAGGTGTGGTTGTTGGAGAAGTTTTAACCTGTGTTAAACATCCCAATGCCGATAAGTTAAAGTTAACTACGGTAAACATTGGAGAGGATACGCCGTTGCAAATTGTTTGTGGTGCTCCCAATGTTGCAGCGGGACAAAAAGTAGCGGTAGCCACTATTGGAACAACACTTTATACTGAAGAAGGCGAACTCTGGACAATTAAAAAAGGGAAGATTCGTGGTGAGGTGAGCCATGGAATGATTTGTGCTGAAGATGAATTGGGATTAGGTCATTCACATGATGGTATCATGGTTTTAGATAAAACCATTAAAGTAGGAACTCTTGCCTCTGATGTTTTTGATATAGAAAACGATCACATTTTTGAAATTGGTTTAACACCTAATAGAGCTGATGCTATGAGTCATTTGGGAACAGCCAGAGATTTAAAAGCAGGATTGGTTCAAAAGGACATAAACTTAGAACTCATTACACCATCGGTGAGTGCTTTTCATACGGAAAATCGCACTCTAAAAGTGGATATTGATGTTGTAAATAAAGACCTGGCACCGCGTTACTGTGGCGTTACTATTTCCGGGTTAAAAGTTAAAGCATCTCCGGATTGGCTCCAACATCGTTTAAAGGCTATTGGGTTAAGTCCTATTAACAATATTGTCGATGCCACAAATTACGTACTTCACGATTTGGGACAACCGCTTCACGCCTTCGATGCCGTAAAAATAAGCGGTCATAAAATTAAAGTTAAAACGGTTAAGGCAGGCACAAAATTTACAACCTTAGATGGTATTGAACGTGAATTGCATGAGGACGATTTAATGATTTGTGATGGTGAAAAACCTATGTGTATTGCGGGAGTTTTCGGTGGTATTGATTCGGGTGTAACCGAAAGTACAACAAGTATATTTTTAGAAAGCGCGTATTTCAACCCTGTAAGTATTCGTAAAACGGCTAAACGACATGCATTGAATACAGATGCATCGTTTAGATTTGAACGCGGTATTGACCCTAATATTACCGAATATGCTTTAAAGCGTGCGGCCTTATTAATTCAGGAACTTGCCGGTGGAGAAATTACCAGTGATTTAATTGATGTCTATCCAAACAAAATTGAAGATTTTCAAGTGCGTTTGAGTTTCGATAATGCAAAAAAATTGATTGGAGAAGAAATCCCTAGAGAAACTATAAAAGGTATCTTAACCTCTTTAGATATCAAAGTTAATAATGTTACTGAAGCGGGTTTAGGTTTAACCGTACCCGCCTATAGAAATGATGTACAACGTGAAGCCGATATTATTGAAGAAATCTTAAGAGTATACGGTTATAACAATATTAAAATAACCGAAAAATTAAATGCTTCAATTTCTAAAACATCACGTTTTGAAGATCATAAAGTTCAAAATATTATTGGTAACCAGTTAGCTTCTCAGGGATATTATGAAATTTTATCTAATTCACTTACTACGCCCAATTACATTGCTTTAAGTGAGCAATTAAAAGAAGAGCATAATATTTCTATGCTTAATCCTTTAAGTAGTGACTTATCTGTTTTAAGGCAATCTTTATTATTTTCGGGGTTAGAAGCATTAAAATATAATATTAATAGAAAACGAGGCCATTTAAAGTTTTTCGAATTTGGAAAAACATACCATAATTATAGCGATTCCAGGAAAGAACTTAAGCATCTAACCTTATTTGCTACTGGGAATAAAACTCAAGAGAATTGGCATTCTTCCAGTACAAAAAGTGATTTCTTTTTCATGAAGGGGTCTGTGCTCTCTTTATTAGAACGTTTGGGTATTTCGGGATTCCAGGAATCACCTATAAAGAATGATTTATTCAGCGAAGGCCTTTCCTTAAGTTTAGGTAAATTTAAATTAGTAGATTTTGGTCTTGTAAAGAAAACTGTTCTAAAACACTTTGATATTTCTCAAGATGTTCTGTGCGCTGATTTCAACTGGGATAATATTTTAGACCTCGTAAAGCGGAACAAAATCACATTTAAAGATATTCCGAAATATCCTGAGGTACGTCGAGATTTCGCATTGTTACTGGATGAAACCGTTACTTTTGAAGCGATTTATAAGATGGCCAAACAAAGTGAAAAACAACTGCTTAAGCGCGTAAACTTATTTGATGTCTATCAAGGTAAAAACCTACCTAAAGGGAAGAAAAGTTACGCCGTTAGTTTCACTTTGCAAGACGAAAACAAAACACTCACAGATAAGCAAATAGATAAAATCATGCGCAAATTACAAACCAGTTTTGAAAAACAATTAGGTGCTGAGTTAAGATAACATGACATTAAGAAAAGGTTTATATCTAATTTCTATATTGCTAATCACTTTTAGATTAAGCGCACAACAAGTAGACCGAGAAAAGAAAAAAGATACGGCTACTATTGGTCAATTGGCTCTTTATGATGCAAAGCAAACACTTTTGAGTATTAGACATTCCTTTAGCCAGCCATTTCATTGGAAAAAAAAGGATTTTACAACGTTAGGTACCATTGCTTTAGGAGCTTTTGCCCTTTCTACAATTGATGATGAAGCTAATGTGTTTTTCGCCCGTCAGGAATCAAGTGTACCAAATGCCTTTCAGGAATTTGGTACAAGATTTGGAAGCCCACAGGTTTATTTTATAGCCAATGCCGGTTTATATGGTTATGGGTTATTTACTAAAAATGAAAAGATTAGAAAAACAAGTGTCCTCATTATTTCTTCCTCGTTTACTACCGGTCTACTTCAAAGTATCAGCAAAACCGCCTTTGGCAGAGCTCGCCCGGGAAATGAATTTAAAAGTACAGCATTTAGATTTTGGTCAAATGAACCTCAATTCCATTCATTTCCATCCGGACACGCCGTGTTATCTATGACAATCTCTCACGCCATCGCAAAACAGTTTGATAATATCTGGACAAAAGTGGGGATTTATTCCTTAGGTGCCGTAGTACCAATTTCAAGGCTTTTTAAGGGTGCACACTGGCTAACGGACATTGCTGTTAGTTCCGTTTTAAGTATTGCGGTTGTTGATGCCATAGATAAATTTCTATTTAACACAAATGCTTATACCTACAAAACCAAAGAGAAGAAACTTGTATCCTGGAACTTTCGTTTTTCAGGAAGTAAAATTGGAATTGTTGGGTCGTTTTAATCACATTAAAACATAAATTCAGGAAGTGAAAACCTGAAATTCACTTTCATAACATATTTTTTATTTTAAAATTTCAGTGTTTATTTAACCAGCGCAATTATACGTAATGGTCCGCCGCTACCGCCTTTAATTTTCATAGGTAACGCAATAATAGTAAAGCCTTTTGAAGGTAACTGATCCACATTGGTCAAGTTTTCGAAAGCTGGAATATTCTCACCCAGAAGAATAACGTGGGTTTTAAATTTTTCTGATTGTCCATAATCTATACTTGGTGTATCTATTCCTATAGAATGAATATTTCTGTTCTTCACCAACCATTCTGCTGCCTCCGGTGAAAGGCCCGGAAAATGCAAATCCTTTACCGCTTCAGGTCCTCGCATTTCTGTTCCTAAATACTTTAATTTATTCGGATAGAACCTTGAAAAACCAGTTTCTAACAGTACAATGCACCCATCCGGAATCTGCATGTTTTCTCTTTTCTCCCAATTCAGGAAATCATCAATACTTATAAGGTAGTCCCGATCTTTAAGGGCTTTTTTAGATACATCAATCTTAATCGCATGCCCAACAAGGTTTTCAACCGGTATTTCATCTACGGTTTGGCCGTCTTCAGCAAAGTGAATTGGAGCGTCTATATGAGTCCCTCCATGTTCGGCTGTGGTAAAGTTATTCGCGGCATAGAAGAACCCGTGTTCCGTTTCACCGTGAGCAACAACATCTAATTCAAATTCTTTTGCCGTAACCCAATAAATGGTTTCTTTAGAAAAATCGTGTGTTAAATCGACTATTTCACTGAATTGAAAGGTATTCATATTAGAGTTTTCATGCGCTTCCAATGGCTTTTGATTGGTATTACATCCAATCAAAACGAACATAGTTATCACTAAAAAAAATTTAATCGCCTTCATTATAATTAGTTTAATTTCTATTAAAAATATCGAATTTTCAGCTATCAATTTAGTGAATTTATCCTTTAGTTTTTACTCAAAATATTAAGTTTTCTTTAATATTACTTTATAAAATATTTCGTATCTTTAAGAAAGAACGTATAAAACCTAATGCTATGACAAATTCAAATTTTATAAAAATATATACGGGTAACTTTATTATTGTCCAACGTATTATAAACGAGTTAAAAAAAATAAACATTAATGCCATTGTAAAGGATCAAACAGAATCTGCCAGATTAGCCGGTTTTGGCGGTGGTATTATTCCGGGGTTTCAGGAGATTTTTGTCAATAATGATGAACTCGATGAAGCCGTAGAAATTATTGAACGTATCAATGTGGATTTGAAAGCCTAAACTTTTCCATAAAAAAATGGTTGCTTAGAGCTGTTCGTTCCAAGTAACCTTTTTTTAATACTTTTTGTTCCGTTCTAAACGGTAACCGCGTACATTTTATTACGCAATTCTTTTATTTTAGAATCTTGCATATACTCATCAAACGTTGTGTATCTATCTATAATGCCGTTAGGTGTTAGCTCTACAACTCTATTAGCAACCGTTTGAGCAAATTCGTGATCATGTGTGGTAAACAAAATGGTGCCTTTAAAATTTTTAAGCGAATTATTGAAGGCCGTAATACTTTCTAAATCCAAATGGTTCGTTGGTTCATCCAGTTGTAAAACGTTTGCTCTGGTCATCATCATTCTACTAAGCATACAACGTACTTTTTCGCCCCCGGAAAGCACGTTAGATTTTTTAAGCGCTTCTTCACCACTAAAAATCATTTTTCCTAAAAACCCCCGAATATGAACTTCTTCACGTTCTTCTTCCGTGGTTGCCCACTGGCGTAACCAATCTACAAGGGTTAAATTGTTATTAAAAAATTCACTATTATCCAGTGGTAAATAGGATTGTGTTGTGGTTACGCCCCATGCAAACTTACCGGCTTCGGCCTTTTCCTTATTATTTATAATTTGATAAAACGCGGTAGTTGCTCTTGAATCTCTTGAAAATACAACCACCTTGTCTCCTTTCGCCAGGTTTAAATCAATATTTCTAAACAAAATTTCTCCATCAATTGACGCTGCTAATCCTTCTACATTTAAAATTTGATCTCCAGCTTCTCTATCGCGTTCAAAAATGATAGCAGGATAGCGACGACTAGTTCTTCTAATATCAGCAATATTCAACTTTTCAATCATCTTCTTTCTACTGGTAGCCTGTTTACTCTTTGCCACATTAGCCGAAAAGCGACGAATAAACTCTTCCAATTCCTTTTTCTTTTCTTCTGCTTTCTTATTTTGTTGGGCATGTTGTCTTGCAGCCAATTGTGAAGACTCATACCAAAATGTATAATTTCCTGAGTAATGGTTTATTTTCCCAAAATCGATATCGGAAATATGCGTACAAACCGCATCTAAAAAATGACGGTCGTGAGACACGACTATTACACAGTTTTCATAATTAGCCAGAAAATTTTCTAACCACGAAATCGTTTCGTAATCCAAATCGTTGGTAGGCTCATCCATGATTAACACATCTGGATTTCCAAATAAAGCCTGCGCTAATAACACGCGTACTTTTTGTTTTCCATCTAAGTCTGCCATTAAGGTATAATGAAATTCCTCTTTTATACCCAAATTAGATAACATTGAAGCTGCATTACTATCAGCATTCCATCCATCCATTTCTTCAAATTGTACTTGAAGCTCTCCAATTTTATCGGCATTTTCATCAGAATAATCAGCATAAAGCCTATCAATTTCAGTCTTAATTTTAAAAAGAGGCTTATTTCCCATTAAAACGGTTTCCAGAACGCTATGTTCATCATATACATTGTGATTCTGTTCTAATACCGACATACGTTTACCGGACTCTAAAGACACGTGTCCCGAGGTTGCCTCTTGTTTCCCTGAAATGATCTTTAAAAACGTAGACTTTCCTGAACCGTTTGCACCTATAATACCATAGCAATTACCATTGTTGAAGGTCGTATTAACTTCATCAAAAAGAACGCGCTTTCCAAATTGAACCGATAGATTAGAAACTGATAACATAATGCTTACTTTAATTTTTACTCAGAAATCTTTTATTTTATTAAATAGGTCTTCATGAACTTACAAATTAATAAGGCATACTCCTTGACATAGACCTTTTTTGTAAGTTTGTGCAAAAGTAGAGAATTCCATCCGTAAACAAAACATAGTTTCTAAATTTAATCCAGATTAAATATATCTTTCATTCAACCTCGTTTTTTGCGATACACCCAGTAATTCTAACATTTAACAGCCCATTAACAGCACTTTATAAATACAACTTATATTTTTGTATATATAAATACAAATGAATCGTTTTCGGGAGGGATCTATGAAACTTTATTTTTTAATAGGACTAATAACACTTACAATTCTTGGTTGCAATGACGACGCTAAGAAAACAGAAGGTCATTTTACTTATTTAGGAGGTGAAATTATCAGTCCGATAAATAATGAGGTTATTCTATCTTATTCAGATAAGATTATAGATACCTTAAAACTCAATTCAAAAAATAGGTTTTTATATAAATTGGATGACTTTGAGCCTGGCATGTATAGTTTTAGTTTACAAGCCGCTGATGGTTTGGAATTTCAAATGGTGCTGCTCGAACCTCAGGATAGTATTATGCTTCGGTTAAACACCTTAGATTTTGACGAATCTTTGGTTTATACCGGCGTTGGAGCAAAGAAAAACAACTATTTGATTAATGAGTTCTTGCAAAATGAAATTGATGAAAAAAAGGTTTATAAATACTGCCTTCTAGACCCTGAAGATTTTGAAGATAAAATTGACTCTTTGATGGTGCTTAAGTATAAAAAGCTAAATGCATTTAAAGCGAAGTATAAAACCTCGGATTTATTTAATAAAGTGGCTAAATCGAACATAGATTACAGCTATTATAATAGTAAAGAAATTTACCCAATTATTCACTATAGAAGCCATAAAAATGACGTTTTTAAATCTATTCCTGATGATTTTTATAGTTACAGAAAAAATATTAACTACAACGATGTGTTTCTACAAAAGGATTATAATTATTTGAAGTTTTTAAGAAACAGCTTTAATAACCTGGCCCTTAACACCCATTTTGAACATTCAAAGCAGCATCATATTAACCGATGGAATACATGCTATAATATTGATAAAATGACGCTAATTGATAGTGTAGTATCCAATGCAGAAATAAAGAACCACCTGCTATATTTAAGTACTATTAATTATGTTACTAAAAGTAAAAATATTGAAAACAATCAAGCCATTTTAAATTTTTACTTGAGCAAAAGCACCAATGAGGAAAATAATGCCATGATTAACAGTTATGCCATGTCTATCAATAATTTAAAAGCGGGTGATAAACTCCCTAGTATTAAAATTTTAGATCATAATAACGGCATATCAAATATTAATGCTTTAGTGGGTTCACCAACGGTTATTAGCTTTTGGTCTCATAAGTATTACACCCATTTTAAAGAGAGTCGCTATAAAATTAAGGAGTTGAAAATTAAATATCCGGAGGTGAAATTTATTTCCATAAATATAAATGATTGTGGATTGGCAGCCTCAAAAAAAGTGCTAATAAAAAATCATTTTAGCATTCAAAATGAATACCAGTTTAAAGACCCTAAATACGCTATTAAAGCACTTGCTATTCAACCTCTGACTAAAACTATCATCATTGATAAGCACAGTAAAATTGTAACGAGTAATACAAATTTATTCTCACATAATTTTGAGGATCAACTATTAGGTTTGATTAATAGATAATTAATAAAACTAATACCTCAGATAAAAAAGCCTTAGGTTTAATAACCTAAGGCTTTTTTATTATCCATCCTTATAAACTAATAATAGCTTAATTTCCCTTTTTATAATCTTCTAAAAACTTCGCTAACCCAATGTCTGTTAAAGGATGTTTTAATAATCCTTCTATAGAGCTTAAAGGCCCGGTCATGACATCAGCGCCTAGTTTAGCACAATCAATAACGTGCATAGTATGACGTACGGAAGCGGCTAAGATTTCAGTATCAAAACTGTAGTTATCGTATATATGCCTAATTTCTGCGATTAAATTTAATCCATCAGTAGAGATATCATCCAGGCGACCAATAAACGGAGATACATAAGTAGCACCGGCTTTAGCGGCCAATAGTGCTTGTCCTACAGAGAATACCAATGTCACATTGGTACGTATGCCTTTTTCAGAGAAATACTTACAGGCCTTAACACCATCTTTTATCATTGGCAATTTAACTACAATTTGATCATGTAATTCTGCCAATGCTTCACCTTCCTTAACCATGCCTTCAAAATCCGTGGAAATAACTTCTGCACTCACATCGCCATCGACAATATTACAAATATCTACATAGTGTTTTAAAATATTATCATGCCCTGTAATACCCTCTTTAGCCATTAAAGAAGGGTTTGTTGTTACCCCATCAAGTACACCAAGGTCTTGGGCTTCTTTAATTTGATCAAGGTTGGCGGTGTCAATAAAAAATTTCATGGTAATTATATGTTTCGTTGTGTATAAATTTCTTGGCGAATTTACAACTTTAAAGTGCTTCGAAAACAGCTTTTAATTAAAATCTATTAACAAATTTATCGAACAAGAATGGTATAGGTTTTCGATGTATTATCTGTACATAACGCATCGTCATATCTCTCATTACCAAAATCATCGTAATAATAACTATAATGTGGATCTACATCTAGAAAGATAGTAAACGTATATTTTCCAGACCGGGTTGGAGTACCTTCAATAATCACTTCTCTATAATCGAATATAACTTCCACACCTTCGGGAATATTTCCCCTTATATCAAAAAAATAATCGTAATCGTTATCTCTAGGTTCGTTTTTAATTTCAGCGGTAATAACATCTGAATAATATCTTCCTACTAATCCTGTTTCTAAAGATTTATGAGCCAATACGGGCCGTACATTAATAATACAATCTAAGGTGTCTTCACAGCTCGTAATTAAAAAAAAGGAAATAAAAATAAATATGGGTAAGGGTTGTTTCATAAAATATGACTTTTAAAGCAATCATATATCAAACAGCATACCAAAAAAATGTTAGAGTTTATAATGATTCATAAGTAGCTTTTCATAAATCTTATCTGGAAGTATGCGCTTAAGAACTATAGAAAACTTTTGCATAAACTCCCCTACTTTATAATGTACTTTAGGGTTTTGACTGTTTATAATCTTAAAAATTGCCTTGGCCATCATATTTGGGTCACTTCCACTATCAACATGCTCGTCCATCAATTTTAGTGTATTTCCGTAAGGCTCTTTATATGGTGAATGCCCCATAAGCGGTGCATGATAGCGGCCTGCTGCAATGTTGGTCGCAAAATCCCCGGGAGCCACATTGGTCATCTTTATATTAAAATCCTTTAACTCCATTCTAAAAGCCTCAGTCAATAACTCTAATGCGCCTTTACTTGCACTATAAACGCCACGATATGGCAATCCCATGTACCCCGCAATTGAAGTTACATTAATGATAAGTCCGGAATGTTGTGCCCGCATTTGAGGTAAAACGGCTTTTATAACATTTATAGGACCAAAGAAATTCGTATCGAAGTTTGCTCTTATTTCTTCTGAAGGAATCTCTTCAATAGGGCCCGTAATACCAGCTCCTGCATTATTAATAAGAATATCGAGTTTAGCTTCTAAGTTTATAATGGCCTCTACTGCATCTTTTATAACATTAACATCCTTAACATCTAAGCGCAGTAACTTAAATTTACTGTCTGTATGTTTTTCCGGATTTCTGCTTGTTCCATAAACTATAAAACCTCTTTCGGTCAAATATTCACCAATAGATTTTCCTATTCCTGATGAACCTCCTGTAATTAAGACAACTTTAGACATACGAAACTCAAATAATAAAGCACCAAAATACAACATCGTAAAACGATAAGAAAATTTAAATTTAGTGCATAAAAAAAGGCAAGCTACCTACATCACACCGCTACAACCGTTTACCTTTGCTGCGTTCCCGCCCTGGAGGATTCAACAGGAGCTGGTTGTGTAGGACTTGCCGAGTGCAAAGATACAACCTTTTAAAATTTTCACAATGATTTTTTAAACTGATTTTAAATAAATATCTTGGTCGAAAGTTTTAACAAAACATGAATATATTCAAATCTCTCACAATCATATTTTTAGGCATTGCCTTATTCTCTTGTGGTACTAATTCCAAACAGAAAAAAAGTGATTTCTTAATACAAACTAATGCTGAAAAAGGCAATATTTCTATCGATAAAACGCTTAAATTATCCATTCAGAATAGGGAAAAGCATCCTATAGACTCTATTCATTATTTCCTTGATGGTAAAAGAGTAGAAGAAAGTATCTCTTTGCAAAACAATAAACTTGGCAAGCAATCATTGGAAGCCACTGTTTATTTTAATAATGAAAAACAAACGGTAGGTTCGAATGTTACCATTTTAAATAGCGAGGCCCCAAAAATTTACAGCTTCGAAATTATTAATGAATACCCGCATGATATTAAATCTTATACCCAAGGGATTGAATTTTTTAACGACAACCTTTATGAAAGTACAGGACAATACAAAGAGTCTAAACTTAGACATATAGATTATAAAACCGGTAAGATTATAAAAAATATAGATTTGGCGGATGAGTACTTTGGTGAAGGACTCACTATTTTAAATGATAAAATTTATCAACTTACCTGGCAAGAAGGAACGGGTTTTGTTTATGATGTCAATACTTTTGATAAATTGAGCAGTTTTAAATATGGAAACAGTAAGGAAGGCTGGGGTTTGTGCAACAACATTACTACCATTTACAAAAGTGATGGTACTGAAAAAATATGGTCTTTAAACCCGGAAACATTAGTGGAACAAGGTTTTATACAAGTATTTACCAATAAAGGCAAAATAGGTCGTATCAATGAATTAGAATGGGTAAAAGGCCAGATTTACGCGAACATTTACCAAAAAGATGGTGTTGCTATTATTAATCCTGAAAACGGGGCGGTAATCGCCGTTATTGATTTTTCTTCTTTAAAAGAAAAAGTAACCCAACACGAAAAACTAGATGTTTTAAATGGTATTGCGTACAACCCAGCGACCAAAACGATTTTTGTTACTGGTAAACGCTGGGATAAACTTTTTGAGGTCGAGATTATTGAAGAATAGACACTTACTATTCTCCAATACAAATGATCTCTTTCATTGTTCGATGATAAAGATTACCGTTTGCAAAACTTAATGAATTCACGGTCCATGTTTTCCCCTTTTCTCCCAAATCATTTATAGCAACAATGGCCGATTCGTCAAACCTTTCCGCTGTTGCATCAAGAACATAAACCATACCTATTGCGTTTGTAAAATAGATGTAGTTATTAATCATGGTTGGAGATCCTAAAAAACATTTTTGAAAGCCATCTCCCCAGGTTCTCGAATCAAATGCATGTAGCTGTCCTTTAGAGTTCAGACCGTCATTCTTTTGTGGTGCCCCCCAAATATAATCACCATTTTCATCAATTTCATGTGGCAGTTCAATATGATCATTCTTTCCTGTAATAACATTGTGTCGTGCAATAAAAGGACTGTATCTCACTAAATAAAATATATTATCACCAACGGAGATATTACAATGACGCTGATTTTCGTGATGTTCTAATGTCACATTCTCTTCTAGCACATATTCCTCTTTTTCAGTATCAAACCGACGCTTGCTAACCACATTCAATTTCTTTTTTGAAATAAATGCTCCTGTTTTAGAATTTATCGTACCGTGTTCATTTTTATTGTAAAACCATAAGGCCTTATTACTATCCCAGTGTTGGGTACTTAATGCGCCCCAACCGGAAACGTTGTTTTCCTCTTTGGGCTCCCAATTCCATAAGGCACTTCCTTGATTTTCATTATCTAAACTTATCAAACTCAAACCAACCGGTCTTTCCGGTACTTCATGAGGGCCACCGCGTCCCATTAGTATTGCCGGTTTGCCATCGCTTGTTTCTCCTAAAATTGGTGTGTTATAATGGGTTAAAGCTTCCTTAGTAACCCAAAGCCTTTCTCCCGTATTTTTATCAAAGGCATGTAAATAATTCCAATCTTTAATTCTAGTTGTATCGGTATCTTCTGGTGGTTCTACATTTAAGATTAAGTCTTCAAAAAGAACAGAATCGAACTGTTTATTAAAGGGTTTACCTCCATCGGAAGGGTTCCAGGTGCGTTCCCAAACTAAATCGCCGGCCATAGTAAAGCAAGCCATGCCTCCACTGGCATTAATTGCCCAGACATGATTTCCGTCGGTCATGGGACACGGCGTCGTAGCATCGCTAAAACCATAATTGTACTGACTCTCGAAAGTACCTTTAACGGTTTTACGCCATAAAGTCTCGCCGCTGTTTGCGTTTAAGCAATATAAAATAATATCCTTACTAGTCTCCCCGCCTTTAATATCTCGAGTTAACTTCATATAGGCTTGAAATGATGCCATCAATGATTTAGATTGTGACCGGACATAATTGTCAAATTCTTTTAGATTCGATGCATGTGTTTTTCCTATATCGCTCCTCCGCATTAAACGTCTGGAAATATTTTCTTTTTGTGAATCTGAAGCGGCTTTATACGACTCATCGCTTTCTAAAAAGGATTGCCATTTTTTCTTAGAGCGCTTCAAAACTCTTTTTAGTTTAAGAAACTTTAAATCTCTTTTATTTGAAAGGTTCTTCACTTCAAAATTAAATATGGAGTCATATACATGTTTAGAGTGTTTATGATCTTCTAAAACTATAGCATGTTTAGGATCATCATTTGGTGGATTAATCGTAAAGAATATCTTGTCTCCCCAAACAGCAATACCACTCTGACCGCCTTCAGGGAGCGTCTTTTTCCATTTGATGTTCTCTCCGGTTCTTACAGACCATTTAGTAGGTACTTTTAATGCCGTTTCAACTTTCCAACTACCATCAGGGCCACCTGACATTGGCCATTGATTCTCACTGCCGGCTATGGTAACACTATTTTCTTTAGTACCACTACAGGATACCAAAACGAATAACAACAGACAACACAATAATTTAAAAAATAGCTTCATTTTATGCTTTTTAATTTAATAGTTCTTTTGGTTTTTTAATATAGTCTAAAGGAATTTCTCCGGTAAGAGATTTTAAAAATTCTTCGATCTTTATAGCGTCTTCTTTACTAATCCTTAAACCTCTTTCATGCCTGCCCATAAGCTGTACGGCCATCCACAATATACTTGAGGAACCATCGTGAAAATAAGGAGAAGTGCGATCCACATTCCGTAGCGGAGCAACTCTAAAAAACATTTTATAAGCCGATAGCTTTTTTACACGATAATAGCCCAAATCTTTTTGATTTGGCCAGTCTTCGGCTATGCCTAATTTCTGAATCATTTGCCCTCCAAAGTTTGACCCTGTATGACAAGAATAGCAGCTTTTAGAGTTAAAAACATGCCCACCTTCTATTTGTGCCTTTGTTAATGCCTTATCCTTTCCATTAAGAAATTTATCAATTGGAGCCGGTGTTCTTAATCCTTCAATAAAGGTTTGCAAGGCATTTACAATATTATCAAATGAAATTACTTCATTATCATTGGGAAAGGCAGATTGAAACAGGCTCTTATAGCCATCCATACTTTTAAGCCTCTCAACGACTTCATTTTTATCTTTAACATTCATTTCGTAAATACTTGAAAATGAACTACTTATTTTATCATAAATAACATCGTATCTTCCATCGGTATTCAGCATTGATAAGGTGGAAACATTGTATAACGTTGGAATATCCCGAAACACGGTTTCTTTATCTTTCGACTCTAAATAGAAGGTTCCATTGGTTCCATAATTTTGTAAATCATGGCAACTGTTACACGATATTGTTCCGGATGAAGAAAGTCTTTGGTCGTAGAATAAATGCCTACCTAAGTTGATTTTCTTTTCATTATTCTTTAAAAAGGCCGTATCATGTTCAACCGGAATAAAATACGGCATCAGTATTTCTCTTAAACGTTGTGCTTCTTTATTAGAATCAGATTGTCCAAACATATGAAAAGACAAAACGCTTGTAAAAATCAGGAGCACAAAAGGTTTAGAAAAACACATTTAAAATTATTATGCCACTTTTAATTTTTTAATCGTCCTATAACCGTAAAATCCAACAACGGCTAAACAAATCATGGGTAAAATAAAGGAAAAGTTAACCTCGGGAATGTACCCTAAAAAGGTCACATCATTAAAACCATCACCTCCCATGTCTAAAATAGCTGCCTGTATCGGAGGCATAAAAGCCCCTCCCACGATTGCCATGACCAATCCTGCCGAGCCAATTTTTGCCTCGTCACCCATATCTTTAAGCGCTATACCATAAATAGTTGGAAACATAATAGACATAAAAATTGAGATGGCCACCAACGAAATTAAACCTGCAATTCCTGGTAATACGACCGCTCCAATTGCGCATACGGCACCGGAAAACCCAAAAATAGCCAATACTTTGGAAGGATTTATTTTACGCATTAACCCGGTTCCAATCCATCGGCCTGATAAGAATAAAACCATAGCGGCGATGTTATAATTAGTGGCGGTAATGTTTAGCCCGTAGGTTTCATTTAAATTATCTACATATTGAAATATAAAGGTCCAGCACATAATTTGAGATCCCACGCAGGCTGCCTGGGCCACAACACCACCTAAATAGTTCCTATTTGAAAACAATTTAGAAAAGGAGGCTTTTAGACCCATTTTATCTTCTTGCTTGGTCTTCGGTATTTTAGTAAAAATGATTATGGCCATAATGATTAAAACCAAAACGCCCAAACTGATATATGGAACACTAATAATCCCCAAATCGTTTTCTCTTATTGCTGCCAATTCGTTAGATGATAGCGCACTATAGGCCTCAGCTGTATAATCATCTGAACGAATAGCGCCTATAACAAAAACCTGGGCAATAACCATTCCTGTTAAAGATCCCACAGGATTAAAGGCCTGTGCTAAATTTAGCCGCTGAGTTGCCGTTCTTTTATCCCCTAAAGCTAGTATTAATGGGTTCGCCGTAGTTTCTAAAAATGACAATCCGCATGTGATTACCCACAATGAGATTAAGAAAAAGTTGAAATTTTCGAAAGCTGCCGCCGGATAAAACATAAAGGCACCAATTGCATAAAGTGTTAAGCCCAGAAGAATACCCGATTTATAACTAAATTTTCGAATAAACAAGGCCGCGGGTAGCGCCATAAAAAAATAGCCAAAATAAAACGCGGACTGCACTAATGATGCTTGCAAGTTGGAAAGTTCGGGCATTACTTTTTTAAACGCCGAAACCATAGGATTGGTTAGGTCGTTAGCAATACCCCATAAAGCAAATAAGGAGGTTATAATAATAAATGGAAATAACAGTTTCTTACTTACTATTGGCGCACTATTTCGGTTGTTCATAAAAAATTAAAAGGGTAAAACTTTAAAGATTAAGATAAAATTGAAGGTAACTCTCCGGTACTGTCTGCAAAACTTTCTGTTTCAACGCCTATTTTATTAAGCATACTAACAAAAAGGTTAGCCATGTGTACTTTTTTAGGGTCAAAAACTTCATAAGAACCATGCTTAACACCAAGTTTTGATCCTCCTGCGAGTACTAATGGATAGTTGTTCGCATTGTGTGTGGAACAGCAAGCACTTCCGTACAATACTAAAGTGTTTTCGAGTAAAGAACCATGCTCGTCATGCGTATTTTCCATGCGGTCTAAGAAATAGGCAAATTGCTTGGTTAACCATTGGTCGTACTTACCTAATCGCTCTTGGTAGCCGGTGGCTCTATCATGAGTCATCCCATGATGCCCTGTCATATTAAGCGTTAATTTTGGAAAGGCATCGAAAAGTCCCATTCCATCTTCACGTCCCATCATATAAGTCATGACACGTGTAATATCCGTTTGGAATCCAAGTATCATCAAATCCATCGTAGAACGTAAATACGCTTCAGGGTTTACCGTGGCATCTACATTTAAATTAAGATAAGAAGCATCAAATTCTTTCATCGGGATGTCTAACCACTTTTCATTCCGTTTTACCTGTTCTTCTATAGAATTTAAAGAGGACATATATTCGTCCAATTTAATATTATCACTGTAGCCTAACTGCCTTTTAAGACGTTTACTGTCTTCTAAAACCAAATCGACAATCTTTTTATCTTGCTGTAAACTTTTACGCCTTTCGGTAGAGGTAGCACCTCCATTTGGTGAAAAATAACGTTCAAAAATTTCTCTTTGCCGATGTTCTGAAGGAATCGCCTTTCCGGTAGCATCAAATGATAAGGTGGATGCCCTTGATTTATAACCAACGCCGCCATCAGTTGAGAGTGACAACGATGGTATTCGCGTATATTTCGACAAGCTTTTAGCAGCGACCTGATCGACGGAAACCGTATTTAAATACTTATCGCCTCGTAAGTCTCCACCAGTAAGAAAGGTATCTCCGGCCATATGCCCTAAAACGTTTCTACTGTTGGGGTGACTTAATCCCCCAAGAACAGATAACTTCTTACGATATGGCTCCAGTGGCGATAATGAGTTGGTAAACTTATAATCAGTACCGGTAGTATGAGGAAACCAATGCCATTGCTGATGCTTGGAATCTGCTCCCGGCGACATACTAACACCATTAGGGAAATATAAAAAACAAAGTCTTTTAGGGGCTTTGGGTGCGGCAAAACTTGTAAGTGTCCCCATACCCATACATTCTAAATAGGGAAGCATACAAGCGGCTCCCACTCCTTTTATAAATGTTCTTCGATCTAAGTGCCATGATTTCTTACTCATATCTACTCGTTTTTAGCTATTGTATTTCTATCGTTATCTAACTTTTTTAAGAATGAATTACTTTTTATAATTTCTTCTAAAACTGTTTTAAATTTATAATTGTCTGCTTTTACTTTCTCGACAATATCGTCTAATTCTTTTTCATCAGAGAAACTGACGTCCCGACCTAATGCATAAGCAAATAAGTGCTCAACTACCGACTTGGTTACCTCATCTTTCTTTTTCGTCAGTAAATACTCCTTGATCCCTTTAATACCTTCCACTTCAACGCCATCCGGTAATTTCGATTTCGAATCAATTGGATTACCTTTATACGCATTTCTAAACCTTCCAACAGCATCATAATTTTCAAAAGCTACTCCATAAGGGTCAATTTTCAAATGACAATCGATACAAGATACTTTATTTCTGTGTAATTCCAACTGTTCTTTTAATGTTAAATTCTCAAAACCAGGCGTTTCGGGGTCAATTTCCGGAACATTTGGTGGTGGTGGTGGCGGTGCATCTCCAAGAATTTTTTCTTTCAACCATACTGCTCTTTTTATAGGGTGGGCATGCACACCGTCGGAATGGCCGGTTAAAAAGGCTCCTTGAGACAATAAACCGCCTCTGTGTTCCTCTCTCGGAATGGCTACGGGTCTGAAATGGTTTCCAATCACGCCGTCAACGCCATAGAACTCTGCTAAATTTTGATTTAGCATCGCAAAATCGGAATCGATAAAATCTAAAACACTTTTATCCTCCTTTAGTATATAATGGATAAAATTATAGGTTTCTTTCGCCATATCCTCTTTAACAAACCTGTTAAAGTCGGGATATAAGTTAACGTCAATATTGATACTCTTTAATCGATCAACACGCAACCATTCGTAGGCAAAGGCCTCAATCATTTTTAAGGTTTTCGGACTTTCAATCATTCTATCAATTTGATCCGGCAATTGATTTTTCAACATTCCCAAAGATGCCAATTCGGTTAATTTCTTATCGGGTGGTGAATTCCATAAAAAATAAGCCATTTTAGACGCTAAGAAATAATCTTCATTAAACATCTTAGGTCCTGATTTTTCAGATTCCAGCAAGTATAAAAAGTTAGGGGAGCATAAAATAGCAACCAGAACTTCTTTAACGCTATCTTCATAAACCTCAAAATCGTCCTTGATATCATTCCAAAAATTAAAGTAACGTTCCAATTCTCCACCAACCAATGGACGTCTAAACGCTCTCTCCATAAATCTTTTAAGCACCTCGGCGGTATAGATTTGGTAGTTGCTTTTATTTGGTGAATCGAAGAATATAGTGGAATGACTCTCTGGTGGCCAAACCGGGTGATAGGGTGTTTCTAGTTCCATAGACTTCACCAGTAAAGCCGGTCCGTTGTCTTTCTTGTTTTTAACGAGATGGTTATTCCAAAGCCCAACGATCATGGTATTTGAAAATGGTTCTGTTTCAATAGGGTCGTAAACAGGAACCGGTAAATTTTCTAATTGCCCGGTAAACTCAAAAGTCTGATAATCTCCGGCTTCAGATGTAACTTCCTTACTAACATCAAAGGTTTGGTAATCCATGCCATCATCTGTTCTTGTGGCTACAAATGCTTTTATTGAAGGTACTAAATCTTTGTACTGACTTTGATTCTTTTCCACTTCAGCCTTAAGTGCCTTAGGAATCTCACTATCTTCAGCTAATGGCGTAAATCTTATATTTTTATACCCCACAAAGAAGCTTCCTCCTACTCTAATTTTATACTTACCCTTCCTTAAATATGCCAAAGTAACGGGCGTCACAATATCGCCTTTATCCTTTAATGTTTCCGGTAGCTGCAAACGTTCTTCAATTTTATTGAATCTTCCAATTTTCAGCATGAAGGAAGGCATATTATCCTGCGATACATAAGGATGTACCAAATCGATCTGGTAAAAACTATCTTTCGGGATCTTGATTTCTAAATTAGAATAAGAAACAGAGTCTATTCGAACAGGTACCAACAAGCTATCTTTAAGGATCAGGTTGCTATTTTCCTCTCCTTCGATGGCTAAAAGGTTGATGGTTTTGGCAGTGACTTCAGCCGGTTTATGTTCTCTGAGTTCTATTAAGCCTTCGCGCATGGCTATCCCATAACCTTTGGAAGCATTAACTCTAAAAACAAAGTTACCTCCTGTTTTTGGATAGTTGTCCTTGATAAGCATTTTAACATTTGGAGACGGCCCCTGCCAGGAGCGTGGTGGAACATCTTTGTGTGGCAATGCTGAGTATAGAATCATGCCGTCGTTTTCTACAGCATATCTGTCGCTTGCAGAGCCTCTCATATCCACTCCAATTCTCTTTTTAATGGTATCTGTAATATCAAAATTTACGCCTTCATTATCATAAAGATCTACAACAAAATCTTCATGTTTAATGGCGGCAGATTGAAAACCTCCAAATTCGGCAGCCACCTTTCCTTCTCCCATACCTTTTCCGAAAGTGATTTTATAGGTCATAGATTTTGGTTTCGGTCCTGTAACGATGGCCTTATCTAACGCTTCTCGCGCTATTTTTTGATAATAGTCTATATGCAATGATGAGATTTGAAGGATATCCCCGTTATTAGAAAAGCCCATTTTAGATTTGCCATCATCGGGTAATACATTACCAAAGTTTATGGGTAGCCCTAATAATTGATTTAAGGTATTGGTGTACTGCGACTTGGTTAAACGTCTGGTCACAGTTTTATTGGTAGCACTTTTAGCATCAGCCGCATGGTCTAATGAATTTGTTATCCAATCGACAACCATGCGTCGTTCTTCAGCAGTTAATTGTTTCTTCTTTTTTGGGGGCATATTGCCTGCATTGATCTCATCGAGTGCAGAATGCCATTTCTCGGCATCGCCTCCATTCACCATGTCCCAATTTAAGATATCTAGACGCATCTCTCCTTTTTGCTTGGAAGGACCATGACATTGATAGCAATACTTATTCAATATGGGTTGAATTTCATTGGCATACTTTAACGAAGCTTCAGTAGGTTCGGCCGTCAGTATCTGTTCTTTCATAGCCAAGGCCAATTGTTCCTTCTTTTCTTCAGCTTCAGCTTCTTTTTGTTCTAATACTGCTACCTGTTGTTTTAATTCAGGTTTAACACTGTCTAACGAACGTGTGATCCAGTTTAAAATGCTTTGGCGTTCATGATCTGTTAACGGTTCCTCTTCCTCAGGAGGCATATTGCCTTCACTTATTTCCGTGTAAACATTTTTCCAGGTCTTAACATTTTGCGCGCTTACCATTTCCCAGCTTACATTATCCAAGCGTAAATCCCCTTTTTGCTTATTTGAATTGTGGCATTCGAAACAGTTTTTATCCATAATAGGATGAATGGTGTCTGCAAATACAAAAGCTTCATTTATTTCATTGGTATCAGAAGACTCCTTTAAATCCTCAATGGAAGACAAAATAGATTCTGCTTCTGTTTTTTCTATCCCGAGGAAATCTTTTAGTCCATCCGGCATGTCCTTGGTCAAATAATTGGCTCCATGTGTTAATGATCCGCCATAATGTCCTGTAAAAGACAGTAAAACCACATTTATAAATAATATTCCTTGATAAATTCGAACATGTTGTTTTGATTGGGTATAAGCCCACAAACGATAAACTAATAGCCAAACACATAATAAAGCGGTTATCCATCCTAACCATTTATGAAAGGATAATACCTCTTCATTATACCCACCGCTAGACGCCAGAAAAAAACCGAAAACAACTGCTGGAATCAAGCTAATGGTACTAAACCAAAGTAACACTTTGTTGGCTCCACCTAGGTTTAACTTAGGATTAATAAGGTTTACAATTTCCAAAAACAAAACACCAACAAGCGCACCAATTGGAAGATGGAGAATTAAAGGATGAAAGTTTCCAAAAAAGAGTAAAACTTCGTTACTTTCTTCTGTACTTATGGGTGCCAGAATTAGCCCTAATAAGATTAAGGTAAAAATAGTGGCGAATAATAATGTCTTTTTCAATGATCTATACTTTTTTTTCGATAATCCATAACATTGGATGTTACAAATTTAGTTCCGTATCATATCTTTTACAAATACAAATAACACAGTAGGTTATATTATTTTTGCCCTAATTATCACTTTTGACCAGATATTAATCTTTTAACTATTATATAACATCTAATATAATATAACGAATTAATCCATAAATACATAAATTATTATATTAGTAAACTAAAATTTTAATATCAAGAACCCAATATGAATCCTTAAAAAGTAATGGAATTCAATAAAATAGTAATGATGGATAAAAGTGACCTCTTCTTGATCAAACCTTTAATTATCCTAAGTCTTTGTTGTGGTTCTCTTTTTGGATGTCATTCTAGCTCTAAAAAAACAACAATTAATGCTACGAATTTGGTTTTATCGAATAAATGGTTCATTTCAGGGCCTACTTTAGAATCGGAAGATGACATCAATAAACTGAGAAAAAAAGAACAGCTTATAAAAGTAACTTCAAACAACACACCAACTGGGGAAATAGAGTTGAATGTTATGGTAACACCATCGGTATCAAATGATGGTCCGCCAACGGCTTTGAAGGATTCCGATTTTTTACAACTCACTTATAAATCCTCTCATCTTATAAAAATTCAGGCAAGAGAAGGTAATATTGCCGGCACCGGCTGTGTACATGGTGGATCTCATCCAAGAGTTGATTTGCAACCCTCTCCTGAAGCATTTAGGACTATACAGATCCAGTGGTCAGATTTTAAATTAGATGGAAAACCTGATGGGAAATTATTAGATATCAATAATTTATGCAAGCTCAATTTTGTTAATTACCATCCTTGTGCGGGAGCCGCCTTGGAAATTTCATCATTAAAAATTGAAAACTTTAGGCTTTAATATTAAGCAACATTATAGATTATTTACGAACAGCACTCTGAGTACAAGGGCAATTACTAATACCCTGTAGAAAATCAATTCCTATGGTTACCACATGCGTCCCTGAATTAAAACCGGACAATTCATTCATTGTGACCTGATAGGCATATCCGAAGTAAAAATCAGACTTCTTAAATCCTGCCATCGGGCCTATATTTAAAGGTTTAAAGAACTGATCATTAAGATAACGATAGGAGATTCCCGCCCAATAATAATCGTCGTTTCTATTATATTTTCTGAATTTAAAATTTAAATCCGTGGCAGATCGTTTATCACTGGTAAACATTTGATAAAATAGCGAAGGTTCAAATTCCAACCCACTCTTTTTAGGCCCTCTAAATGTATATCCGGCATATATTTGATAGTTTAAAAGTAAATTGGGCTCTAATGTTCTTATGGCGCTATCGAAGTCCTTATCCAGCATGTTATTAACGTTGAAGCTTAAAAAGAAGCCTTTTAATCGATATAAAAACCCGGCATCGAAGTTATGGTTTGAAGTTTTTCTATCATCCGTAACAAAAGGATCTATGGTCGGGTTTTCGTATGTCGTATTAAAATTATCAATATCAATTCTGAAATTATTTAAGTTATATGAAATACCAAATGATAAATATTGTTTAGAGTAATAATCTAATACAAGATGATGCGCAAAAGAAAATTTCGCCCCGGTCTGAATGGTATTACCATTTCTATCATTATATAAAGAGATTCCAATTCCCGAGCGGTCTGCAATTCTGAAATCTGCATAAAGCGATTGGTTATCCGGAGCTCCTTTGATGCCAACCCATTGGGTTAAGCCATTAGCTCTTAGCTTTAAATTATCTCCAATACCGGCATAGGTTGGGGATATTACAAAATCGTTATCCGCCAGATATTGCGTAAAAACAGGCAAGTTAAACTCCTGGCTATAACTGCATGTTATAACTAGAAGACATATATATAGTGTTAACTTTTTCATTGACTCATTTTTAGATTGGCTCTGCTATTTTTTTATCTATAAAGGGTAAAGTGACCGACAAACTCACGATTGTCTTTGACGTCATTAAGCTTTACAACATACCAATAGTCCCCTGTTGGAAGCTCTTTACCGTGATATTTACCGTCCCATTTTTCTCCAACACCTAGTGTTGCTACTTTTCGTCCGTAACGATCAAAAATATTAAACTTTAAGTCTTTGTACTGGTCTGTACAACCTGGCCCCCATTCGTCTAAATTACCATCGCCATTCGGTGTGAAATAGTTAGTGACACAAACATCGATATACTCAAAGAATCTTGTCGCAGAAGCAACACATCCGTTGCTATCGGTCACTGTTACGGTATATTCTCCGGATTCATAAATGATAAAGGTATTCGTATCACCATAAGGTTCGGTATAGCCGGTTTGTACAAAGGTGACTTCAAATTCATAATCACCACTACCTCCGGTAGCCGTTGCTACGATCTCATTTAAGTTCCCATCATCAATAATAAGTTGTAACGGATCAAATTGTGTGATATCGAATGTATCCGTTCTTTGAATACAGCCGTTAGTGTGTCTAACGTCAATAAAATGTCCTGTTCCCGCAGGCACATCAATAAATACATTGCTGGCTTGATACGGACCACCATTTAGCGCGTAATCTAAATCCGAAAGATCTGTTATACTGCTATCTACTGTTACCGTAACCGTATTCGTTGAAATGTTATTAGTACATCCATAATCGACCACAACTTGAGGGTCGATTAAAACCGATTCAGGAAATGTAATGTTCCATTCCGTTTCACAACCCAGGGCATCACGCACATAAACGATATGATCGCCACCTGCCAATCCTATAAAATCGAATTGAGTTTGGGTCAAGGCTCCTGTGGTATATGGGCCATTCACATCATCTAAACTTACGCTATATGGCATATTCCCTCCGGAAATATCTATGCTGAATTCTCCATCCAGGTCTCCATCACAAACCTCCGGTAGTATGGAATTGGGAACAATGGTTAACATCACCGGAATAGGATCAATAATATCGAAACTAAAGATCACAAAACATCCAAGTTCATCTTGTGCTATCGCCTGATAAGTTCCCGGCGAAAGGTTATCAAATATTGGAGAATCAAAAAACTGATTTAACTGTGGTGAAATTGCATATTTTATAACCCCTGTTCCTCCGCTTGCATTAATTTCTAGTCTGCCATTGTTAGTCCCCGGGCAGGTTACATTTGTCGTGATAAAATTAGCGGTTAATGGTGCTGCAGGTTCTGTTATTGAAATCTGGGCACTCGTGGTTAAACAATCACCACTATCAACTTGTACCTGGTAGTTCCCAATAGGAAGATCGGTAAAAACACCCGGACTATTCTGCGTTGGTGCAGGCGCGATATCGTTTCCGGCAGTATCTTGTAATGTATACACGTAACTCCCTAAACCACCTTCTGCGGTCGCAACAATTACCCCCGTACTATCACCTGCGCAATTAATGGTCGCATTGGTAACATCCAAATTAACTAATAATGCGGGTAACGGATCAATAGTTATTTCATTCGACACATTCGCAATACATCCATTAGCATCTCTAACATAATAAGCATAAGTACCATCAGAAACCGGAAAGGTTACTGATGCTCCGAAGGTTCCTAAAACCGTTGCAAATGTTATTGAATCACTGTATTCGTAAGTTCCTGTTCCGCCGGTAGCACTTAAGGTTAGTGTAGTCCCCGTGAAACAAGTTTGTGATGTTTCTTTTACCAATAAGGCTTGTATCGGCGTAGGTTCGGCTATAACAATATCTGTGGAGGTGAATACACAGTTCAAACCATCGTTAACCACCACATGGTAAGTTCCGGCTCCTAAATTATCAAATACGGGAGATACCTGAGGTCCGGAAGTACTAACCGTTGGTGTTGTCATATTCAAGGTATAGGTATAATTACTTCCTTCTCCACCGGTTACAAGACTTGCCGTTATTGTCGCATTGTTATCACCAAAACAGGATAACAATGGTGTGTTTGCGGTAACCGTGGCATTAATTGGTGGTGGAATAACTAATGTCGCACCATCTGAAGCAATACACCCACCAGCATCTCTAACATTAACTGTATACACGCCGGCAGATAAGTTTGCAAATGTTCCGTTTGAGGAATAAGCAACCGTTGCCGCGCCTGTTAATTCATATTCGTAAGTCCCCCACCCACCGGAAGCTACTGCCGTAATGGTTCCACTATTATTGTCACAGGTTACATTAGACGTTTCCGTAGCGACCACCGATAACGCATCTAAAGGAGACGCAATAATCACATTGGACGTTGCAGAACAAAACGGACTTGCGGTTTCCGTAATAACCACTGTATATTGCCCGGCTAAAACTCCGGATACAATTTCAGGGTTGGTCGATGTATTGGCATTAACAACACCCAAAATGGAAGTGCTTGAACTATCGAATACTTCATAACTATAAGGTCCCGTATATCCACTTACCAGTATTTCGAACGCACTGCTATCTCCAAAACAAGTGACTGCGGTTGGTGTTGTTGTAATTGTTGGTGGCGTTGCTGCAGGAACCACAATACTCACATCTTCAGTACATGATGTATTGGTATCCGTAATGGTTACAGTATAAGTTCCTGACGGAACACCTGAAAATACATTTCCAACTAAACCAATTGAAGCCGGACTCGGGCTGATGGCATAAGAATACGTCCCGGTTCCCCCTGATCCTGTTATGGTAATTTCACCATCGTCATTGTTACAACTCGGTAAGGCCGAAATTGAAGGTATTAAATCTAATGGTGGGGCAATATCTACAGTAACCAGATTACCACAACCGTTAATATCCTGAATTTCTATGGTATGACTTCCTGAGGTTAAATTCGAAATCGTAAATGGTGCCGTTCTTGTTTGAAATGCGCCACCATCAATACTATAACTATATGGTGGCATTCCAGCGGTTGTTAAGGTGACATCGATTGCGAAGTTTCCTTCGGTATCCGTACATTGATTATTTACTGCTGCTGCTATTACCGGTTCCGGGTCTGTCGGTACTACCAACACAGGAGTGGATTTAATACAACCATAAGCATCCATAACATGAACATAGTAACTATTAGCATTAACATTAAACGTATTTGCTGACGCCCATGACGGATCTGTTGCTAATGGCGGTACTGCTGAAGTTGTAAGTTGATATACATATGGTGCCGTACCGTTTGCGGCAATAGCACTAATGAGCCCCGAATTCGGATTACAATTGGCATTATTATCAACGGTAGCGTTTATGGTTAAATCTATAGCAGATTCGGTGATATTAAAAGGAATAGTAACCGCGCCACACCCAGTATTTGGTCCCGTAGTTTCTGTAACCAAAACAAAGTAGGTTCCAAAAGGTAATGGTCCTAAATTGGATATCGGCAGTGATCCTCCAGCCGGTACAGTTCCTGTTCCGGTAACCCCGGTTGTTGTTATCGACAAGGCATCAAATATTTCATAATTGACATCGGTTGACACGAGATAAACGCTATTTACGGTGAACGACACATTGCCGTCAGCACTACCAACACAGGTAATATTATTAGACGTTAAGGCAGACGCCGTTAATGTGGAATTGGTTGGAACCGGTGCTGTAGCAGTTTCAAAATAGCTGCATCCGGTTGAAACATCATAAACTATAAAGGTATAGGTAACACCGGGAATTAAACCTGTAAAAGTCGCCGACTGACTACCTGGGCTATCTTCAGCAACCCAAGTACCTCCTGGTGGGGCCGGTGGAATTACGCCTCGGTAAATATCAAAATAGAACGGTCCGGCACTTACAAGAGTTGTTCCAATATTTACGACCACTTCACCTCCGGTAACACAATTCACTGTAGCATTTACAGAGATATCCAAATCATCCGGCGGTGATGCCACTAATACATCCTGAACCAATACCGAACATCCATTAGAATCCACAACATTAATTTGATACAAACCAAAATCAACAACATCAAAGGTTGTTGACACCGTACCTGAAGCATTAAGCTCTGAAGCCGAATATCCATTTGTACCTGTAACAAAATAGTTATATGGTGCTGTTCCACCGGTGACACCATCAACAATCACAGAACCTTTTGAAACTCCAAGAGCGCCACAAGTGATATCAACCGCGTGATGTGTTACTATAATCGGCGTTGGTTCCGAAATGGTAATTGTTTCAGTATCTGTACAAGATTTGGCATCGGTTAGTGTAATCGTATAATCTCCTGCGGGTAAACCACTGGTTTGTGTTCCATAGTTTGTTCCTGTAGTATCATTGTTCACATTAATCACAAAAGGTGGTGTGCCTACGGTAGTATTTATGGTTATTTGAATGGCCGCATTAGAGTCGCCATTACACAAAATAGGTTGTGTTTGAACCACAGACGTTATCTCTGGTAATGAAATAGGATTAACGGTTTGTACATTCGAATCTGAAGTACAACCATTAGCATCCGTAACTCGGAATTGGTATGTCCCATCTGTAGCGGCTGAATGCGTAAATGGTGATCCGGTGGCTCCTAAGGATGTATACCCTCCGCCATTAAAGGACACTTCATAAGTAAATGGTGCTGTTCCTCCCGAAATAGTTCCTGTAATAGTACCATTCGGTGAAGCTGTACAATCTAAATCCTTAGTTAATACGGTACTTATTGCTAAAGGTGGTAACGGCGCTATAGTATAAGATTCACTATAAAGACAGTTATTAGCATCTCTTACCTGAAACGTATATGTATCCGGAGCTAATCCGCTGAAAATATTCGAAGACTGGTAAGGTGTTGTCGCTCCGGCAGGTGCTATGATTTGATATTCCAAAGGTAATATCCCTCCTGATGTTCCGGTAATGGTAACATCTGATGTCAGTGTTGGACAACTTAAAGGTGTATTCGAAAATGTTAAATCTGTTGGTGGATTTAAAGGAGCAATAATAGCTGGTGCGGTTATAAATGTACAGGCGCTGGCATCTCTAATAGTTACAGTATATGTTCCATTCACTAAACCGGTAAATGTTACTCCCGGTTGAAATGTGATACCATCAAGACTATAGCTATAAGGAGCTGTTCCTCCCGTAACTCCTGAAACCGTAATTACTCCGGTTGTTGTACAGGTATACGGTGTTGTTAAGGTTGCCGTGCCATTTATTGCAGGTTCTGTATTTATGGTAATGGTTTGTGGTGCAGAAGTACATACATCTGTTCCGGTTGTATATTGAACAACAACCTCATAGTCTGCGGCAATCAATCCTGTGAAGACCGGAGAACTAAAAAATGTTACTCCATTATCAATACTGTATAACAAACTGTTTCCATTCGGATTGGTGACATTAACCGTAATGACGCCGCTGTTTACGGCATCCGCACACAAAATATCTGTTTTGGTAACATTAAAGTACGGGGCTGGCGTCGCATTTACCACTATGGAAGTATCTGCTGAACAATTGTTCGAATCTACCACGGTAATATTATAAGTTCCCGCTGTAGGTACATTAATAGTAGGTGTCGTTTGAAAAACGGTTGTACTATTAACAAAATAGAAATAAGGTGGTGTTCCTCCAACCGGATAAACCGTAATCTCCCCATCTGTACAAGTTAAGGGTTGTGTAAGCGCAGAAGTGGCCGTTAATAATGGAGGATCAATAATATCAATATTTCCTGTATATAAACACCCATCTTCTGTAGATATATTGACCGTATAGGTTCCCGGATTTAAGTTCGCAAATGTATAATTATCTGCAGCTATTGGTCCTACACTATTTATGAGTGTGGCACCATCGTAAATGGAGAAGAAATACTGCGGACGTACATCATTCGCCGCCAATACCACACTGCCTTGCCCGCCGTTACAATAGGGCTGCGTAATTATGGTTGACACGGTAAAATCCCGTTGTCTTATTTGAACATCCGGTACCGTAAAAATACAGGGATTAGGAGTCACCCCAATCTGTCTTACATAGACAGAATAAATATTGGGCGTATTAATGGAGAACGTATTACTTGCTTGATAATTTACGCCGTCAATACTATACTCATAGCCACTTGGTACACCGCCAACAACAATCTCTCCGGGTGTGGTACAAATAATATCTCTTGAGGTCACCGTAGGTATTAATAAATTGGTATATACATTGAAATAAAACTGATTAAAACATCCACCTGTATAATTTAATGTTAATCGGTACTGACCGGCAGTATCGATTAAAAAATCCGGACCGGTAGCCACTTGATTCCAAGTACATCCGGGATCCTCGTTGGCACAATCAGAATCCGGAACTGCAGCACAACTTGTTTCATCCAATATCTCCCATATCATAGAAGAAGTATCTGAAATACCTGTTTGAATAAATCTGGAATCAGTGGCACCGCATAAAAAGAAATTCGGTAACTGCTTTCCGTCATTCGGACAAGTAACCACTTGATCTGCAAAGGGAATTAAAGGGTTTGTAACACCTGCACCAAAAGTAATAACATTAAATTCCTGATCTGTCGATTGACAAGGTGCCGTGGCTGTATTTTGCACATAATAGGTTCCCGTAGTGGTCACCGTTAAAGTTTGTGAGGTTCCTATAACAGGGGTTCCTGTCGGACTTGTTGACCAGGAGTAGGAGTCGTAACCGTCTCCAGATGTCAATACTGTACTCGCACCACAGAGTATAACATCTTCGCGAAACGTACAATCTATATCCGCTAAAAAATTGGTTGCTCCGGGCGTTAACAGACAGCCTGTATTACTATTAAAACTAGGATCATCTGAAATCGTAAATGTTGGATTTAAGGTTCCGTTATAAGTGGCGTAAGCTTGATTGTTAATAATATTATCACAGGCATCATTAAGTAAACTACAGGTTTGAACAACCGTAACTTTAAAACGAATTTCCTGTACCGGATCGTTCTCTTCAACCACGGAATTATCTATGCTAAAAATAATCTCTTTTGTTGTAGGATCATAGCTCTGTACGGTAACTCCCGGAGGCAATATGCCGAGGTCTGCCGGATAATTAAAAACAATATTTTCAGGAAGAATATCCCTAATGGTAAGGTTTGTAGCATCGTCATTACCGGTATTTTGAAAGCCAATAACATAATTTAATTCATCACCAAGGTTTACTAACTGCCCACCAATATCATTTCCTAAAGCATCTTCAACAATTTTTGTAAGTACGATGTTGGGTTCAATAATATCGACGGCTAAGGCGAAAAAATAAGGAAAGTAAGTATCTCCACTGGTTTCTAAACGCACTGTCGCTGAGGTCGCATCGTTCGCAATAACCGTATTTCCCGGGTTTGGTACAACCATAACTCCGGTGTCGAATCCTAAAGTATTCGTACTATTTGGGTTTCTGTTATTAACGGGTAACGCACTTAATTGGGTTACTGAACTATTAAAAAAGTTACCTACAGGGCGATCTGCAGTAGATAAACTAACACCATTAAGCAATAAGCGATCCCCTAAAATGGGGCTATCCCCTTCTAAGGTAGCAAATGCAAAATTTGCTCTAACCGGCGCCGGTGCGGGAATCGTTCTAAATCCTGAAATCGGAACATCTAAAGTAGGGTTACTTCCAGGAACACTAATGGCACTAAACCCGTCAAAACTGGTAATTGATTTACCCGGTACCGTAGGATCTTCATAAACGATGAATAAAGACCAACCCGCTGAGTTCCCTGTTCCATTTCTAGGTGTAAAAAGTCCCGTTTCACCTTCTAAAGAAGATACATTGGCAACAGTGTAAGTCCCTAAATCATTCGTTAAACCAGTAACAATAGGTGTGACATCTGCATAACAGGCATATGAAAAACTATCACCACCGTCTACAGATGTTCCATTCGCTTCAAAAATAACAGTTCCTACCACATCATGGTATCCGCCTGTAGGTCCTCTAAATTTTACGTCCGTAATAGATTCAGGGCCATTGGTTACAGCTCCCCAATATAGTCCGGCGTGAACAATTCTATAACAACCGGGATTTGGAATTCCTAAATCTGCACTGGATGAACTAAATGTCGTTGGGTCACCATCGATGTCAATATATTGCATATTCACATTATGGTTATATACGCTATTATCATTAAACGCATTATTATCCGGTCCTAAAATATTATTACCAATAAGTTGGATATCTCCTTTTAGATCTTGATTAAATCTAGGGGTAAAGGGCACATAGTTTTGTGCGAACAGGGGTAAACTTAAAAGGAATAGGAATACAACAAGTCCATTTTTTAATAAAGTAGATTTCTTCATGTTGGCTATATTTATTACTTCTCTTGAGTTAGGGCATTTTCAAAAAGAAATAAACTCGTTATTCATCACATTAAAATTCAATAGTCATATAAATAATACTACGTGTATTACTTATTATCGATATTTCGTGTTTTTAAACGGTATAAATGTCGTGAATTTTTTTCGAACAATGAAGAACAATTGCTAAATTTTATGCTGTTTATCGATGAAATACTACTTTTGAAGAGTTTGAAAATAATTTATGTAGTATTTTTAATATAATTTTAATCAAAACCGTAGACTATTGAGCCTTTTTAAATTTGACAGATATGCCTTCAACTCTAAGAACTATGGTGCAATCTTTAAACATTCAAACATTGCTAAACCTCATATATCATGTCAAAAAAACTGAATAATGGCATTGCAAAAGATGGGATTTCAAACGAAATGAAGAAGGCTGGAAGTCTTTAAAAACTCATACATATAGGATTATCCTACTTGTAATTTAGAGATCGAATTAGATGATACCAAAACTAAATGGTCCCATGTAACATACCATCTAGTTTTCTATTTTCACCAAAGACATTTTACTATTATAAGGCTCATTCCCTTTGGATTCTATGGCTTTTCTAGCCTGTTCAACACCGTTAAATTTCTGTTGATAGATATAATATTTACTGGTATTTACATCATAAAAGAAGTCAATATCACCTTGCCCCAGAGAAACAACCTTCGTTAAAAAGTCATCTCTTTTATCAACATCACTATGTACGGCAATAACCAGGTAATAACCACTCTCAACATGCTTAACGTCCTTCACGATCTGTATATTACTACTTAAGGTTTCACCAAAATCGAAGTCTTCTTCATTTAATACTGCACCATTTTGAGGTGTAAACTGTGTAATCTGTTTTAAAGCTGCTCTATCTTTCGCATATCTATCTTCTTCGTTGTCGTAAGCCGCACGTTTTATTCTTCGTTTTCTTTCAAACTCTGTGGCTACTTTGATCTCCTCCAAGGTGTCATTCAATTGTGCTTTTGATTGCATTATTTGTAATTGCCCTGCTTTTAATTCATTTATAGTTTTTAAATAGAATGCGTTAGTCTCATCATTTTTATCAGTAATCTTCTTAAGTCTGTCTTTGTATAGATTTTCTAATTCTGTTATTTTTTCATTTTGTAATTCGATAGCACCATCTATTTCCAACTTTAGAGCTTCTAAAGCTGCATTCTCAGCAGAAACACTTTTAAACGCTTTTGGCGCTTTATAAATACCTTGCTCACTTAGATCATTCTCTTCTTTTAAGTCGTCAAGGTCTTGTTGCTTGCTAGCTACTTTTTCTCGCAATCTAAGCAGTAAGTTTTCCTGTTCAATCTTAGCATCTACCGTAAGCTTCGTCAAATCGTTCATCTTTCTTATGTCCTCATCCTTTTCATAAGGGAATATTATGGCATCCTCTTCTATGACTTGAATATTGGGGTCTTCTTCGGCCTTTTCAACTTCTGCTTTAGCATCGTTTTCTTCTTCTAATTTAATTCTGGACTCCTCTTCAGCCTTAGCTTTAGCCTTCTCCTCCTCTTCCTGTTGAATTCTAGCGGCTTCTGCTGCTTTAATTCTTTCTTCCTCGGCTAATTTTAACCTTTCAGCTTCTTCAGCTTTTGCCTTGGCTTCTTCTTGTTCCTTAACTCTCGCCTGTTCGGTGGCTTTAGCCTTAAATTCCTGCTCTAACTTTATTCTGGCGGCCTCTTCTGCTTTCGCCTTAGCGGCTTCCTCTAGTTTAACCCTAGCTGCTTCATCCGCTTTAGCTTTGGCTTCTTCTTCTTCTAATTTTAATCTGTTTTCCTCTTCTTTCTTTGCTTTTTCTTCTTCAGCCAATCTGGCTCTACTCGCCTCTTCTACATTTGCTTCTTGCTCTTGCTTGATTCTAAGTGCCTCTTCGGCTTTTTGCTTCTCTTTTTCTTCTTTGACCACCGTGTTCTGCTCTAATTTGGTGTTTGCAGCTTTCAGAGCTTCTTCTTTTTTATCGGTAGCAGCCTTAATTTTAGCCTCTCGTTCGGCCCTGGCTGCTTCTACGAGTTTGGCTCTGGCCTCTGCTTTTGCTTTTGCTTTTTCCAAGGCTTGAGTTCTGGCCTCTTCTTTGGCCTGAGCAATAGCCGCTCTATCTACTTCAGTTACCTTAGGTCCTTTAGGTTTTGCTATAACACGTTTGCTCTTCTTTCCGGAAAGTAAAGCCTCTTCTTCATCATCCCCACTATAGCTATACCTATTTCTATTTTTGAATTTATAGGCCAATGTCATATCATGAGAGTTACCAAATGTTGATAAATCTCCAATCGCTTTTTCATAATTATATTCTATGGAGATTTGCTTACTTATATTAATTCCTATCCCTGCCGACATTCCATATAAGCTATTGTACCCTGCCTGTGCCCAAATTCCTTTTGGCACCATAAGCATCACAATTCCGGAAATTACGGTTTCATCTTTTTTAAACTCAGACCGTAACAATGTTGAAAACTTACTTTCATCAAAAAAACCGCGGCTATTCATATAACCGGTATACATGATGTGAGCTTGAACCGCTTGTTGAGGATTATCTTCGATGATATTAGAAGTATTGAAATTATAAGAAACAGCATTGTTTACAGCTAGTCCGAAGTCAAAAAACTCGGTACCATAATTGATGCCAGGGTTGATGGTGAGTATAGAGTTATTAGGAATGTTATCCAATGAAGGATCAGGGAAATTTGTAATCACACGACCTGTATCCAAGCCACTTTGATAAAACCCCAGGTTCATTCCAAAAGTTAAATTGCTTTCTCTGTTAATAACGGCATTATAGGCAAAATTCAACACACCTCCAAAGGTTGTAAGCACACCATAATTTTGCTGAAACGCGCCGATACCAACACCAATGTTTTCTCTAAACCTACCAGAGTAACTAAACAAATAAGTTTGTGGGGCGTCATCAAACTGTACCCATTGTCGTTTATTGGTTATACTGAGATACTTATTTTGTTCACGCACAAAGCTGAAGGTAGGGTTAATGATATATCGATTAAATTTCAGCGAATTTCTAACAGGAATATCTAAAGCAACAATTCCATTCTCTTGAGAATAGAATTGCTGTGATAAACAAAAGAACAATACGATATGTAATAGGGATTTATGCATTGCTATTTAACCACGGTTATCGATCCTTTTCTCTCTTTTTTATCCGGGGGTGTAATAATATAATAATAAACGGGGTTTACACCTTTAAAATCCAATTGGGTTTCCGGCCAGTTATTTTGGTAATCGCTGGTTTGAAGTACTATTTTCCCTTGTGCGCTTATGAGCGTAACCTCTGTATTTGTGCCACTAACATAAGCCTGAGGAATAATCCATGTATCGTTAATTCCGTCTCCATTAGGGCTAATTAAATTAGGAATATTTGAAACGTCCGGAAAGGCTGTATTCACGATAAAAAGGAATTCACTTGAGGCTTCGCAGCCCGCAGTTTGTGTAATCACCACTTTATAATTTCCTGTTTGGGTCGCTTCATAGCTATTACCGGTTGCACCGGAAATGAGTACTTCATTGAGATACCACTTGTATTCCGGGTCAACCGCATCGGTAGTCACAGTGACCATTAAAGTCTCTTCCTCTTCGATCATATTAATATCGGAAACATCAATACTACTTGAAAAGCCCGTGTTTTCAAGATCTATAGAAGCGTTTGTGCTACAATCTCCTAAATCAATGCGTACAGAGAATTCACCGGATTCATCGGTCGCATACATTTGATTGGTAGCTCCGGAAATTTCTTCTCCATCCTTAAACCACTGATAACTTACTCCTCCAATCGCACTTAATGTTGTGGCGCCCTGACTGGCACAAAAGGGGTTTCCTCTACTCGAATTAATGGAACTCGTTGTTCCCGAGCCATTTTCATCCACGGTAACACGATTTGAAAATGAATCAGACGTACATGTTCCATAATTGGTTTCAACAAAATAAGTTCCTGGTTCAGTTACAGATAAACTATTCCCTGAAGCCACGAATACCGAGGTCGTTGGACTAGTTTCCTTATACCAATTAAAGGTAAGCGATGGATAATTTAACGGAGAGTCATTTAATCCGGATCCGGGATTATCTATGGTTAACAAATAACTTCCGCCGGAGCAATACACGGCCGTTGGAATTAAATTATTAATTGAAAACGGTGTATCCTGAGCTTTATAATAGGCTGGGAAAGCTATCGAATTTGTACTTGTTGCTACTGGTGCCGTACTTTTTATTCTAAGTTTATAGGCTTCTCCTGCTACCGTAGTTGGCATGGCAAAACTTAAGGTTGCCGGGGATGTGGTTACTGATCCTGCGGCTGAGGTATAAACTACCGTTGGGCTGGAAAAATCACCATTCTCATCGGACAACTCTATACTAAATTGATTGGATGCGTTTACTCCGGACTCCGGAGAAAATGTGAAAGTCACATTATAGGTATTAAAAACAGGGCTGGCACAAGCTTGAGTAAAACCTAAACTGGGAGTACTAATAACAATTTGAGCACTAGTCCTTCCTGTGGATAAAAATGCAATAAAAACTACAATATAAATAATAGTAAAATTCCTCATTGGATATTATTTTCTTTTTATAAGCCTATTAGGACAATTACCGATTTAAACTGTATAAATCTTCATTTAGCTTTTAATCAAAAGATTTTGTAGGATTCATGAGGGTGTGTTTAAGTTGAAACCGTTTTCAATCTAAGCGTAAATCGGGGTCAACTTCATTAGATGCGATAATTTTATTAATTCTCAATCTATAATCCGGTCTCTTTTCATTTTTTAGGTCAATAAAGGTTTCCGCATTGGAGCTTTTAGAATACACATTAAAAAATGCCCGATTACCGTACCAGTTTTCCAGATCTTCGTTGTTAGAATTATATTCCGTAAAAATATTGCCATTACAGTTATTGAAATACATATCTGTAAACTTTATTTTTTCTAAGTTTTCCTGATTAATGGTGATCTTATCTTCTAGTAAAACCGCAGGGTTAAAACCGGAGATCACACTTTTGTTCATATCCAGCGATGCATTTTGTCCCACGTAAACCGCTTCTTTCACTAAGCCCTTTTCTATATCTGATTTTAAATCCTCACTATCATTGACCATGGTTAAATTTTTAGTCACCACGGATGTTCCCCTTTTAGTAAAGTCTACTTCTTCTCTATTATCATAAGACACAATTTGCAAGCATCTCGCTCCATTACTGCTGGACACATATGGGGAACGAACGGCTAATGAATTTGTTAGCTGGCATTGTGTTCCATAATTAAATTTAAAGTCGTTACTACTTGATCTATAGGATACGGCTTTATTCATATTAACTTCTCCTCCCCATATTTCAAAAGAGTTACCGGCAGAAAAGCTCACCATAATATTTTCTAATACGGTTTCATTACCAACGCTCGCTAATAGCAATCCGTTAAAATAACCAACACGTTTGATTCTCTTGCCTGCATATTCGACTCTTACATAGCGCAATATGCCTGAGTTACTACTGAGGTTTTCCCCGCCATAATTTGTACTTCCGTAAGCGGATGGATCCAATTGGGAATAGAACGAGGCCACCGAACCATTACCAAATTTATTTGAAGGTGCATCGCCGAGTATAATTAGTCCTCCCCAGTCCCCTGCTCTTTTAACACTTCTGTTCGACGTAAAAACAATGGGGTCTGTTTCCAGGCCATCAGCTATAATTTTTGACCCTTTAGAAACAGTAAGAGATGCTTTGGAATCGTAATCTCCCAATATTACCGTTCCGGGCTCTATAGTAAGCGTTGCATTATTGGTTACAAAAACACTTCCTAAAAGCAAGTAAGTATCACGCTTAGTCAGTCTGGTATCTTTTGTAATATTACCCGCGAGTATTTGGGTAGGCTCACCATAATCTTCCTGACCAGGTTTAAACTCTGTCCAATTATATAGCCAATTGTTGGCTCCTATAATGCCTTTTTCTTGTTGAGCAAATACATTCCCCATCGCGATAAGAAATATCAAAATTATTTTAGCTAAGGTTTTCATAGTTCAATATTTATTCTTTAAAACTAAATACGCTTTTCACGGATTAATGGTCAAAACTAACAAAAAAATCCATGAAATACCAAAAATTTCGATGAAATACACAAAATATTCAAATTTTGCATGCTTTTAGGTCGATGAAATACACATAAATTGGGTCAAAAAAATACGATATTTAAGAATTTGGTATGAAATATGATACATTTTAATGACAATCATAAACTCAAATTCATAATTGTAACTCTAAAGGAATAAAATGGGAATGGGAAGATGGTTAATAACTAAATACCCCTCTAATTTATGGTTACTATCATCACGGAGATACACTTCACAATATATCAACTGTTTATTTAATTAATGAAATTCACTATATTCATGTAAGGACTTCATGATTTCCTCATAGAATAAAATGGCAGAGATCAAGTTACTGGTATCGGAATACGGTAAAATCGTTTTTTGAAATTCGACAGTGGTTTCAAGATAATCGTCGGTAGCTTCAAACTGGCTATCCAGTATTTTTCTATTGTCGTTATTATTAGGAATACCTAAGGTTGACATTGTAACCCCTGGCTTTGTGGCAAATGCAATATAAGGTAAGGTTTTAACCAGACTTTCTATGCGTTCAATATATAAGGTTAATAATTGCCCCTTTTGCATGCGTTCCAAATCTCCTTTGCTATGATATTTTTTTATAGCTACTTTCTCGCTAATGATGCTTTTTGGTTCTTTCTTTTTTTGTGCAAAACCAGCACCCATTGCCATTAAAAAGCTAACACTGAATACTATAATCTTTAATTTCATTACTAAGATTTAAGGGATTAATAACGCAAATCTATGTAATTTATCGTAAAAAACAAGCGTTTTGTCGATTATTTTGTATTTTTTAACTAATTTTTTCAAAAAGTAATATTTATATTACAACGGCTCAGATTATTAATAAAAGTAAGCACATTTATAAAAAAACAGGAGCACCAAGTAATAAGTGTAATGTCATTATGATATTGTTATTTACCATGTCGTTCAAAAAGCAACAGAGGCTTTTTTCATAAATAAGTACAATGAATCCCCTATATTAGACGATTATAATTTGATCTGGTGGCTTCCAAAATACTGCTATAAGAACACTCGAAAAGACAGATTTGGCGTAAACCCTAACGAGTGACGTTGTATCACTTGTTTTAACTCTAAACCTACCGATTCTTCTTCCGTTCTGTAAAGTATAGAAAGGGGCTTTCTTCTATTATAAATATTTAAAAAAGAAAGTCCCAATTGTCCTGTGCTTTTGTTTCTATTCCCTAGTTTAAAATTATAAATCGCCGAAATATCCAAGCGATGATAATCATCTAGGCGCCTACTGTTTATACTACCAAACTCAACAACCGAGTTCGTTGAATTAAAACTAAGAATTGGCGTATAGGGCTCGCCAGTTCTATATTGCCAGCCTGCGGATAGCTGAAAGTTTTTAAGTTCTACGGTGTTTGAAATTCTAAAACTATGTGTGATATCATTATTTCCCGAAAAGCTTTTTGATTGAATACTCGGAAAACTAAAATTGATAGTATTATAAGTATACCCAACCCAAATACGGTAATTTTGAATACGTTTTTTTACTAGAAAATCCAATCCTGCAATGTCACTTTTCCCGTTAGAAAGGGTTAGCTGTGGTGTACTAAAGCCACTGGTAAACGTTGTGAGCCCTTTTATACGCTTATAATAACCATCGAGATCTATAGTCCAGCCCTTTGAATAAAAAAGTAAACCGCCGGAAATCTGATTACTTTGCAATAATGGATACGTTTTATCATCTGATAATCGCCATAAATTATTTTCTAATCGCAATTCGGTCTGATTAAATTCTACCAACTGAGAAATGGGTTGGTTACGTCTTTCTATACTGCTTTTAATACGTAGTTTTTCCGTTAACGGATATTCAAAATTAAATCTGGGCTCTAAATACAACTTTCCAACACTACCGTAGTGCACAACGCGTAAACCAGAACTAAGGATTCCGGAATTACCTAATCTATAAGTATATTCGCCAAACAAGGCATTCTTTAAATTCACATCACTTTCAATAATGCTTTCGTTGTCTTCGGGTTCTAAAGGTTTCGTTTTAATAATATCAACTGAAACTTTTGTACTGGAAAGCTGATAACCAAAATTCAATGCATGGTTATTGTTAAAAGTTCTACTGGATTTAATATTTAATCCAAAGTCTCTAATGAGGTTCGTTCTAATACTGGTCTCTTCTAAGGTATTGTTTTCAATTTCATCATTCAGATAAAACGAATTGTATTTAGAAAAATAGGTGCTTATTTCTTCTCTTTGTCGCTCGGCACTTTTGTGTATCCATTTTAAGCTAATTCCATTATTTTTAGTAACCAGAGAATCATTTTTCGTTTCTCCGTCACCAGTAAAAGAGAAATCTAAGTTATTTCGGGTAAATAGACTACTCAAAATGATTTTGTCCTTTTCATTAGGCGAAAAAATAACTTTCGCATTAACATCATAAAATGAAAAGGTATTTGTACTGCTATCGACGTCATATTCATCATCGTTTTCTACAGTAATATCCGCTCCATTAATATCTCTGACTACACCTCCATTTCTAAATATCTTTTCGGCATAGCCATCATAAGTGGGGCTTTTTAAAATATCGGTGTACGAACGGCGGGTAAAAATATATACTGCCAATCTCTTCGAAAGTGGTGTTTTTACAAAAGCATCGATACTCAATCCATCCATACCAAAACCTCCTGCTGTTCTTACAGGAATACTATCACCGGTGCTAATATCTATAATTCCGGAAATTCGATCTCCATAAGCTGCACTGGCACCGGATTTAAAAAGTTTCGCCTTTTTTGTTGCATAGGGGTTGAAAGCGGAGATCATACCGTACAAATATCCCGAATTAAACATTTTAATATCGTCAAATAATATCAAATTTTGGTCTGGTGAACCACCCCGTATTTGTATTCCACTTGCCGATTCGTCTAAAGTACGTATCCCGGGGACCAACTGTATACTCTGAAGAATATCGGGAGCAACTAAACCGGGAAGAATGCCTAAGGAGCTACCGGTAACATCAATGGATCCATCTTTATTTCTGTCGATTCCTGTGGTAACATAACCCGAAACAATGACCTTATCTAAAATCTGATTATTAAAATATGATTCTTTTTCAGAAATAACTATTTGCGAATCCGATACTTTATCAAACGTGAGATTGGTTTGATCTTCCAGTCGTAATAATAGTTCATCAAGTGTTATGCTCTCATTGGTCACCAATGTTATTTCCCTTTCATTTATCAAATCATTGGCAAAAGAAAAAATAAGCTGATGCTTATTTTGAATATCCTTTAGTACCGATAACAGAGGCTTGTTAATATAATTATATGCCTGCCTTTCCTGCGAACGCGCTGTAAACATCACCAAAAAAGCAATACATAAAAAAAGGTTCTTCATTTCCTAATTAGATAAAATAATGGTATTACTATCTTTTGCTTTTCGATATTTAACACCCATAGGCACTAAGGTGGTTTGTAAAGCATTTTGCAAATTATCATGAATAAAACTGCCGGTAAACATACGTGTTGTATCTATAGCTTCATCATTAATGGTAATGGGGTAATAATAAGTTAGTTCTTTTAAAACTTGTGACAAGGGTTGATTGATAAATTTAGAAATATTGCGCTTCCAGCTTGGTTCGTTTTCTTCAAAACCCTGTACGTCGGCAAGATGATCAATGAAACCAATTTGCATTCCCTTTGTTAAGGTATATGTTTTACGCTGTTCGTCAAAACTCATAAACTTTATACGGCCTTCATAACATTTAACTTCCAAATTTTCCCGATCTTTAATGTTAAACTCGGTACCCAAAACGCTCACGTCTCCTTTCGAAGTTTTTACGGTAAACCCCTCCCCTTTAACAACCTTAAAATACGCCTCACCCCATATGACGATTTGCTTGTTAGCTTCCCAAAAAAAACGTTTGTGGGATATCCTTGAACTGGCATTTAAGTTTATTATAGACCCATCGGCTAGAGTAATGGTTTGTTTTTCTCCGATTCCTGTCGTATATGTTTGCCTCGCATTTAATACAACCGTTAAACCTATTATAATTAAAATTATGGCAGCCGAAGCATACCATAACCTAGTACGCTTTGGTTTTCTCCTACGTATTGTTTCTTGATGTACTTTTTTTAGAGCTGCTTCGGTATTAATAACCGGGCCTTTAATATTTTGGGCCTCGGCATTGATTATTCGAAATTGCTTAAACGCTGTAGTTTTTTCAAAAGCAATGCGCTCTTCTTCCGAAAGCGTCCCTGCAATCCATCGTCCTAAAAAAGTATCATCGTTATTGTAATGTTCTTCCATTGGCATATCCTTCTATAATTTAGACATTTAAAAAGCAAACCACCCTATTTATATTTTAATATCTTTACCCAAAGCATCACGCAGTTCACGCAGTGCTTTACTCATTCTACGTTCAATAGCTTTTACAGTTAAACCTGTAATTTCTGCAATATCGCTATACGTCTTTTTTTCAACTCTGCTTAATAAAAAGACATCCCGCTCTTTATCCGATAAATTGTTTATGGCTACTTTCAGTTTTTCTCTAAATTCGCTCACTTCAACTAAAAAATCAGGGCTTTCATAATCGATTTTCTCAGAAATGGTTTCAAGATGTTTTAGCACGACTTTCTGATGCTTCACTTCATTTAAAAATAAATTATTGCACGCCGTATAAATATAAGATTTGGCTTTAGAAAAGCTAACCGTAGCACAAAGCTTCCATAGTTTAATAAATACATTTTGAACAATATCTTCAGCTTGCTGCAAACTTCCGCACTTATAATAAACGTATTTGGTAGCAGGCTCATAGAATTCTCTAAACAGCTGATTATAATTATGTTCTTCGCAAATGGAAGGCTCTTTTTCATTCATTTTAAAACCAAGTAAGACGTCAAAAGTAATTAAAGTCTTAAAATATATCTAAAAAAAATAGGGTGTATTGTTTTTTAGTTGTCTTAGAATTGAATGATTGCATTAAACCCCCAATACTCATGAAAAACACTGTATTTATTCTGTTGTTAATGAGCTCCTTGAGTTATTCACAACAGTGGCACTTCAGTTTGGAAGAGGCCAAATTAAAAGCCAAAGAGGTACATCAAAACATAATTTTAGTTTTTTCAGGTTCAGATTGGTGTGCCCCTTGTATAAAACTAGAGCACGACGTTTTTAACACCAAGGAGTTTCAAGACTATTCTAATGCTCATTATGTGTTATTGAAAGCCGATTTTCCCAGAAGGAAAAAGAATGCTTTATCCAAAGAACAACAAGAACAGAACAATCGCTTAGCCGAAAAGTACAACCAAAATGGATATTTCCCATTGGTTGTTGTACTTGATAAGGACGGAAACGTTTTAGGTGAAACGGGATATAGAAAAACGACTCCTCAAGACTTTATTAATTTATTAAATTCTTTTTAATATGCTAAGGCGTTTCATGGTTTATGGTGTTTTTTTAAGTTTTTTAGGGATTAACTCACAAGAAACCAACAAGCGAACGCTGAAGTTGATGGGGAGTCGATTTGACATTACCGTGGTTTCGAAAAACAAAACTGAGGCCAATTCGTATATCGATATGGCCGTTGCTGAAATTTCAAGAATTGAAGCTTTAATCTCTTCATGGGATAAAAATTCGCAAACCTCATTAATCAATAGCAATGCAGGTATACGACCCGTGAAAGTTAAGGGCGAACTTTTTCAACTTATTCAACGCGCCAAACACATTTCGAAGCTTACCGACGGTGCCTTTGATATCAGTTATGCCTCTATGGATAACATCTGGAGGTTTGATGGCAGTATGAACCAAATACCTTCGCAAGAGGCTATTAAAAACGCTGTATCTAAAGTTGGATATAAGAATATTATTCTAAACGAAAAGGACAGCAGCGTTTTTTTAAAACTAAGAGGTATGAAAATTGGGTTTGGTGCTATCGGTAAAGGCTATGCGGCGGATAAAGCCAAGGAACTTCTAAAACGTAATGGTGTTGAATCCGGGATTATAAATGCCTCCGGCGATTTGAATTCCTGGGGAAGACAAACCCATGGTGAAAATTGGAATGTTGCTATTAAAAACCCCTTAAATAAAAATAAAGTCTTTGCCCTTCTGCCGATTTATGATAAAGCGGTAGTCACTTCCGGAAACTATGAAAAGCGGGTGACCTTAAATGGAAAAACCTATGCTCACATTATAGATCCCAGAACAGGATACCCAAGCAACGGTTTAATTAGTGTTAGTGTATTTGCAGCAAGTGCCGAATTGGCGGATGCCCTGGCTACTTCTGTTTTTGTAATGGGAAAAGAAGTGGGTTTAGATTTTATAAATCAGTTAAAAATGGTTGACTGCATCATCGTGGATGATCAAGGAGAAGTCTTCTATTCGGAAAACATCAACATAAAAAATAACAAATGAAAAAGATTGTATTAGGTATCATCATACTCGTGAACATATGCTCGTGTGTCGCAATAAAAGAATACGAAAAAGTAAATATTAATGACCCCGACATGAAATTATCGTCCATGTCCATTGAGCGGTTTGAAACTAATTTTCAAGTGTATCGGGAAGCGGCATCTGGTGCTAACGGCGGGAAAACAGGTGGAGGCTGCGGTTGTAATTAAATGACGCGTCATTTTAAAAAGCTTTCCAGCTAATTCAAAATGTCCGGTTGAACTTATCGCGCTACAGAGCGAGATCTTATCAACCAAAGGGAAACTCAATTTTTACAAGTGAAATTGAACAAAAAGTGATGACTGAACTTCCCCTCAGTGAAGCCGAGGCGGTTGTGAATGTTTAAAAACTAAAAGAAATAAATGAAATATATAATTGTAACATTGTCCTTGTTTTATTGCCTTTCCGGTTATTCTCAAACCAAAGCAACAGGCTCACCAAAAACCTACAAGAAACGTGTTTTGGAAACTACAGAGGTTGATTTTTTAATGAGTTATTACACTCAAGAAGGCAATCATGCTTCGGTAACCGGTGGTATAGGTAATGAAAAATTAACCGATATCACACCAACTTTTGTAGTGGCCATTCCTTTGAATGCCGATGATGTTTTAACCGTAGATGCCGGGATTTCAACCTACACGTCTGCTTCTTCCAGTAATTTGGACCCCTTTGATTCCAGTGGTGCTTCAGGAGGAGGCGATGATGATGACGACGACGACGATGGAAATTATTCAAATACAAAACCGATGGGAAGTCCCTGGGTTGCTTCTTCAGGAGCGTCCAGTCAGGATACCTGGGGAAGTATCAATGTGAGTTATAGTCATAATTCGAAGGATAGAAATACCATTTGGAACGCCAATGCCGGTTTTGCCACCGAATACGATTATACATCCATTGGCTTTGGAGGCGGTTTAACAAGACTATTTAACGAAAAGAATACCGAGTTTGGCTTAAAAGCACAGGTGTATTTAGATTCCTGGAGTCCCAAGTACCCCACAGAACTGGATTCGTACCTTGAAGCAGGACAAAACTTAAACCAGGGCTTTTTTAATGGTATTGATATATTGGACAGTAACGGTGATATCATAAATAAAAGCGGAGGCTTGGTTTGGTCTCCCTTAAACACCACTTTAATTCAGGATAAATCACGAAACTCATATTCCATATCGCTTAGTTTTTCTCAAATACTGAGTAAGCGCGCACAGTTTTCTCTGTTTTTCGATTTGGTGCAACAAAAAGGATGGTTAGCAAACCCCATGCAGCGTGTATATTTCGCCGATCGTGCCAACTATTATATTGGTAATGCCAATAGTATTCCTAATTATACTTCAACACGTAATACCGATGTGTTTCAATTGGCAGATGATATTGAAAGATTACCGGATTCGCGTTTTAAAATCCCCATTGGTGCCCGATTCAACTATTATATAAATGAAACATTATCATTAAGAACTTATTATCGCTACTATTTTGACGATTGGGGCGTTAATTCACATACGGTGAGCCTTGAATTACCTGTGAAATTTTCCCAGGGTAAATTTACGTTATATCCAACCTACCGCTTTTACAATCAAACAGCCGCCGATTATTTTGCACCTTACGAAATGCATATTTCAACGGAGCAATATTATACATCCGATTACGATTTATCTAAGTTTAATAGCAATCAATATGGCTTAGGATTCAGGTATACAGACATATTCACAAAGTTTAAAATCTTTAACCTTGGTCTTAAGTCATTTGATTTAAAGTACAGCCGCTACGACAGGAGCGATGGATTAAAAGCCGGAATTATATCCACCGGATTTAAGTTCGTATTAGACTAATTTTGCCAAATTACAGACATAACCCCAAAACACCTAACATTTTTAATGATGAAGCTTTCCTACGAAAAACAATCCAAATTTTATAAAATTGCGATACCAATTATAGTTTTGTTATCTATAGGGTTTACACTCCTGATTTTATGTCGTATTCATAAATAGGGCGTAGTTGAGATGATTATTTCCCAATACCGAGGTAATTCATTCATAATAATGATGGTTTCAACTTTACCCGCATTAGTTTTGGCCCGGAAGTAATATATAAGGTTTCCTCCTTATCATCTAAAACACAATTGGTATTAAACTCATTATTTAAAATGGTTCCCAAATGCTTTCCTTCAGGGTTTAATATATAAACGCCCCCTGGGCCGGTAGCGAATATAATGCCATTCTTATTAACCTTTAATCCGTCCGGGTGCCCCTTTTCCTTTGGGGCATTTCCGGTTGCATCGAAAAAAAGTCTTCCGTTCGAGATATGACCTTTTTTATCGACATCAGCAGCTATCCAAATCGCATGTTTCCAATCTGCGTTTGCTATATAAACTGTTTTCTCATCAGGTGAAAAAGCGATTCCATTGGGACTGGAAAGTGTATCGGTTACAATCCTTACTTCCCCTTCGGGGGTAATACTATAAACGGCAGCTTTTAGGCCACCCTCCTCAACCGGTGGTGGATCAGACATGATCATATTTCCATTCGAATGAAAGGCCGCATCGTTGGTATTATTAAATCGAATTCCCTTATAATTATCGACAAAAACACTAAAATCATTCGTAGGCCTATCTAATGGGCTATTCATTTTTATAACTTGTCCATGGCCATATTGCAAGAGGAATAAATTTTTATTTCTATCAACCAGAAGCGCACTTGGTCCCGGTTTATTTGCACCTTGATCCTTCATATCTAAATATAGTGTAACACTATCTTTTTCAGTCCATTGAAATATTTTTTGATTTCTCACATCAGTATACACCAATTTTTGTTCTTCTTTGACCCATATTGGCCCTTCTGACCATTTATGACCGGTTGAAAGGACTTCGATAACGGCATTGGGTGAAATAATGTCATCTAGCTGTTTGTCAAGTCTCTCAATCTTACCAACCGATTGAAACGTTCTTGGTGTTTCTCTTTTTTGCTTACCGCATGACATTAAAACTATTACGGCTAGAACTATTATTAAAACTTTACTTGATCTATACATTACTAATTAATTTTGATACTATTTATTTTTACTGGTCGATTTTCTAATAGAGATTTGTTTGCGGCTTCGGCGATTATCATGGCTTTGAGCCCGTCTTCTCCCGAAACAGGCATTGGTTTGCCGTTATTAAGAGCATCCATAAAACACTTTAATTCTTCCAAGTATGAGGATTCATACCTATCCATGAAAAAATTCAAATGACGATCTGATCTTGTTCCGGCTTCTGTTAATATACTTAAATCACTTTTTAAAGGATTTTCAACCTTTATGACACCTTTGGAACCAAATACTTCCAGACGTTGATCATAGCCATATTTGGCTTCACGACTATTTTCTATAGTCGCCCTAGCCCCATTTTCGAACTTTAATAGAACTGTGGCACTATCAATATCCCCGGCATCGCCAATTGCAGAATCAATCAAACAATTTCCATAAGCAAAAACTTCAATGACTTCACACCCCATAATAAATCTTGCCATATCAAAATCATGAATGGTCATGTCTTTAAACAGGCCACCTGATTTTTTAATATAAGAAACAGGAGGCGGATGAGGGTCTCTACTAATTATGTGGAGATTGCGTAAACGTCCAATTTTATCGTTAAAAATTTCATCTTTTACCTTCGAAAAATTTTTATCAAATCTTTGATTAAATCCAATCATTATTGGAACGTTTAATCTCGAAATTATTGATATAGTCTCATTTGCTTTTTCTAGAGACATATCAATGGGTTTCTCACAAAATATTGCTTTTCCCGCTTTAGCGGATTGTATGGCGTATTCGGAATGTGTACTACTAGGTGAGCTTATTATTACGGCATCTATTTCCGGATTCTCAAGAATAGTATTTACGTTATCCGAAACATTTTCAACGCCTTCTTTTAAGGCGTATTTCAGTCCTTCATCTCCAGGATTGACTACGGCAAGCACTTCAGCACCTTCAATTTTTCTGGAAAGATTCTCAAGATGAATCTTTCCCATTCTTCCCATTCCAATAATTCCGATTTTAATCATCTTTTTTTTATTACTGTCACCTATTACTAATCAAAAATAATTTTTAAATTTTTGTGCTCGCTTTGTAGCTGTGAAACAATTTCATTAGTTGCATTTGAGTTTGAAAGATATAGTCTTTTTAAATGAGTAAGTTTTGGGATTATTTCTAAAAGCCCATGGGAAACCTCTGTGCTAAAAAGGTTTAGGGATTCTAAGCTTTGTAGTTTTTCCAGATGTATTAAACCCTTGTCTGAAATTTTATTTCCACTAAGATTAAGTTTAATTAGATTTTCTAATTGTCCTATTTTTTCAAGATTCTCATCGGTGACATTCGAATTACTCATGTTCAACCAAATCAATTGATCTTTTATTTGTAGAAGTGATTCAAAACTATCCATTGCAAGATCTTTTTCACTCAAGCTAAAATTGGCTTCCAAAAAATAATTATCCTTCATAAGTAAGTTAAAAATAAAACCTTGGTTGCTTAATGAATCGATAATTTCTTTTTTTGGAGGTTGAACCGTTTCCCTTAAGAAATTATTTTTATCTAGTCCCAATTGTCTGTTAACATTATCTGCCATTTCCTTGTCAGGGTTTAATGCAGTAAAATAACCACTTGAAGGCGCGTTCATTTTTATCCACCAACCAATAAGAGCGACTTCATCATCAGTTAATGGACGCTTCCCTTCTGTTGGCATAAAATCATCATGATTAGCGGGCAGTGTAATGCGTCTAAAAAGGTCACTTGAATTTATATCTCCGGGGATTATGACATCTCCGTTTTCCCCGCCTTTCATTAAATTCGAGAAATTCGTTAAATCCAGATCGCCTTTCTTTTTATCTGAATTATGGCAACTCGCACAGCGATTATTCATTATAGGAGAAATCAAGTCCAGATAAACATCTGCAGAATCCAGAACGGTCACCTTTTTACGAGGCATGGTCTTTTTTGGCAAACCTGCCAATTGACGAATTGGATTAGGGGCATATTCCAATAAATAAGTCGATCCGTGTGTTAAACTACCTCCTAAATGGCCTGTATAAAAAATTGTAAAGACGACTATAGTTACAAGTATTGATTTTCCATAAAACGGGATTCTGATTTGTTTTTTAGAGATATAATAGCAGCCTAAAGAAAATAAAAGCACGGCAACTCCGCTCCATTTATGCCAGAATAAGGTGTCTTCATTATAATCACCGGATAGCGAAAGAAAATAACCGAATAATACCGCGAAAAATGCGCTAATAACGCCTAGTCCCCATAAATATTGAGTAAACGCTTTTACAGGCTGAAATTTTGTCCATTTCGTAGAAATTTCAGCAAGTCCTGCCAATAACAAAAAACCAATGGGAAGATGAACAACCAAAGGATGAATTCTTCCAAAAAACATAATGATATCAGAAGGAGCGTCAGAATCAATATTAAGTAAAACACTTAGACCCATTTACTTTTATTTAAGTGGCTTTCCTTTAATGGGTTTACCATTCGTTGTTAATATTTGAAAATGGTGTGCTTTATAATTATTATAAGTCCAAACAATTTTTTTATCCGGGTTCACTTCAAATATCTTAATTCCTTTCTTGGCACCATAACTTGTAATTACGGTATTACCATTGGGTAACCTTTGCGCTCCACAAGGATCTACCAAGGGCTTTTCCTCAAATAAAGAATTATCAATTTCCCAAATTATTTTTCCATCGGCATCCAATTCAACTACTCGATTTCCCTGGGTTAAGGTAACTAAGGTATTTCCGTTTTTTGTTCGAATTGCAGTAAAAGGCCAAGTTTTTGCATCACGTCCTCCAAATTCTTTATAATCTGTACTAAAAGTATTTACTACGGTACCATCTGGTTCATATTCTTTAACAGCAAAAGCCAATAGATGAGGAACAAGGTAATTTCCATTTTTTAATTTTCTTGCCATTCGAGTTTGCATATGAGTTCGCTCAGTTTCTGGTTGAAGCGGCGTACTTTTAACGACTTTCCCTTTTTTATTAATTTCAACAATCCTGGGTTTTGTGCCAGATTCGGTAATCATAGTGCGGCCGTTGGAAAGTCGTACCGCGGTACCCAATTCCATGGACTTCTCAGATTTTTTATAGCTAAGAACAATTTCTTTTTTCTTGTTGTATTCTCTAACTTCATTTCCCCAACAAATTAAAATATTTCCATTTTTAAGCACATACCCATCTCTTGCTCCTCTTTTTTTAGAATCCCAAACAATTTCTCCGGACTCACCAATAATACCGGTAAATTGTGGGCCGGCAATAAAAAAGGAATGACTAATTCCCGATGCTGACTTTTGAGCTATTACAAATAAGGGTGCGATTAGAAAAAGGAAAAGACTTAGTCTTAATATTGGATTTGTTTTCATTTTGTTGGTTTTTATTGTTTTAAGCTAATATATCTTTAATTATATGTCCATGTACATCTGTCAATCTCATATCACGACCTCCAAAACGAAAGGTTAAATGTTCGTGATTAATTCCCATTAAATGCATCATGGTGGCGTGAATATCATGAACCGTAACTTCATTTTCGATAACTCTATATCCATAATCATCTGTTCGTCCAAATATGGTACCTCCTTTTATGCCTGCTCCCGCCATCCACATGCTGCCTGCTGATGGGTTATGATCACGTCCGTTTGTCCCTTGCGCAAAGGGTGTTCGTCCAAACTCTCCTGTCCAAACCACCAAAGTTTCTTCGAGTAATCCTCTTGATTTTAAATCTTTTAAAAGGCCAGCTATTGGTTGGTCAACGGCATGTGCATTCCTTTCATGTCCATCTTTTAAATTCCCATGTTGATCCCAGCGGTCAGCACTTACTTTAGGACATGTTAATTCTATAAACCGAACCCCTCTTTCTACCAACCTACGTGCCAATAAACATTGTGCCGCATAACCGCGCGTATGAGGATCATCAGATTCAAAACCGTATAACTTTTTTGTCGCTTTTGTTTCTGCTTTAAATTCGGTTAATTCCGGAATGGAAGATTGCATTTTATAAGCCAATTCGTAATTGGAAATGGCTGATTCCACGGCATCGACTTTTCCTATTTCTGCTAATTGTTGTTTATCCAGTTGATTAATAAAACCAAGTTTTTGCTCTTGTAAATTCTGAATTTTCTCTTTAGGTTTAATATTGGCAATCGGGTGGTCTCCTGCTCTTAAAATAGATGCCTGATAGGAAGCAGGTAAAAACCCGTTTTTAAAATTATCTAAACCTCCCGGGGGTATTAAACCACCATCCAGAACAACATATCCCGGTATGTTTTTGTTTTCGCTCCCTAAACCATAAGTCATCCAGGATCCCATACTTGGTCTGCCTTGAAGTCCGCTACCGGTATGCAAAAAATAGTTCGCATTGGTATGCTCCGGAAATTGTGATGTCATGGATCTTATTAGAGCAATATCATCAACACATGTAGCAATATGCGGAAAGAGCTCACTAACAGGCATGCCACAGTCTCCGTATTGTTTAAACGCCCACGGACTTTTTAATATCTTACCTACATTATCAAATTGTGTCGCATCAACCTTAAACTTTTTTCTGGGATCTTGCCCGTTTTCTTTCGTAAGTCTTGGCTTCGGATCAAAAGAATCTACTTGTGAAACCCCGCCGTCCATATAAAGAAAAATAATATTTTTTGCCTTTGGTAAATAGTGCGGTCCCAAGTTAAGATTTGAACTCGCGTCTAAAATTGATTTTCCTGATCGACCACAAGCCGTGGGAAGTACTCCAAACAAACTCATAAAAGCGAGTGAGCCAAAGCCTCCTTTACAGATATCCAACATCTCACGTCGCGAGAGTGGTTTTTGCATGAAATTATGATACTTGCTCATTATATTAGGTATAAGAATTCTTTTAAGTTAAATATACTGTGACAATACTCTTTCCAAACTTCTAAGTCTATATCAACATCAGAAACTTCAGTTTTTTTCATCTCTTCAAGAAGTGAAATAAACTTTGAGGCATTGGTTATTTCTTCTATTGATGGTTTTCTGGAAAACGCATTCATGTAAACCCATTCAATTTTTTGATGGATTGATAAATCGTTTTGAGCTAATAACTTCTCAGCCATAATTTCAGCTTGAGCGATTACAAAAGGATCATTCATCAAAATTAAAGATTGAGAAGGGACATTGGTGACATCACGCTTCCCAAAAGTAGTAAATGGTATGGGGCGATCAAAAGTTGTCATCATGGGCTCTAAAAAATTCCGTCGCACTTCCTGGTAAATACTTCGTCTGCCATTCCCGTCTAAAGGACCAGGTTTTTTCGGTCTTCCTCTTCCCTGCATAAACTCGGTAAGATATATGGGTACCGGAGGCCCATATAATGTTGAATCCAAACTTTCAGAAGCTACAAGAATACCGTCCCTGATCGCTTCAGATTCTAAGCGCCTTACCGGAAAGGAAGCTAAGTAGATATTGCTAGGGTCTTTTGCCAGTAATTCTTTATTGGTAATTGTACTTCGTTTAAAAGCTTCAGAAGTCACTATATATTTTATCATTTTTTTTACAGACCATCCATTATTTTGAAATGTAATAGCAAGATGGTCTAATAATTCCGGGTGTGAAGGTAATTTTCCCTGAAGCCCAAAATTATCAACAGTTTCAACAATACCTCTTCCAAAAAGGTGGTGCCATATGCGGTTCACCATTACTCTGGCAGTTAAAGGATTCTCCTTATTAAGCATGGCATTGGCCAATTCCAATCTTCCACTGCCCTTAGATTTAAAAGCAACATCTCCTAATGGTAATGCCGATAAAAATCTTCTGGGGATACTGTCTTCGGAAAGCTCTTGATAGCGCCCTCTATTAAAGACAGGACTGTTAATGGCAAAACCATCAGTAACACCATAAACAAATGAACTGCTTTTTAAATCTTTAGATCGTTCTTTAATACTGTCAATGATAGTTACCAACTCAGGGAAATAGGCTTTTGTCTGACCACTTTTTAATCTAGAATTGAGTTCATTGATTTGAGACGGAGAATATGTGCTTGCTAATGTTTTATCAGGTGCTTTTATTTCTGAAGGCCATTGCGTGTTATAAGAAATAGCATATTTCGCTTCAATAAAGGCATTATCAGACAAGTTAAAACTTTGACCGGGGTATTGACCCGGAAGGATTTCTATATAGGCTTTATGACCTTTCCAGGGACCAACGTTAAAGGTGTAATTTTTCCAGTCTGAGTTATTTATTCCTTTAGTGAGATCGCCATAAATAGGATTTTTAATCAGTTGAAAATTGTCAATAATTATTCGAATTGTGCTTTTATGACCACGTGCCCGAACCCCGATAAAATCGGAATCCAAGATGAAATTGGAAGATCTTAAAGTTCCAAAAACACCCGTATCAAAAATCCTGCTGGATGCTTTCCCGTCATTAAAAGCAATTAATTTTCCAGAAGATTCATTAATTATTGGGTTTCCCAAAGTCGTTTTATTCCCAAATGCAAAACCTTCGCTTACCCAACCATCAAAATCAGAATTTCTAAAATCACCTAACATTTTGTATGCATTGGCTGAATTTATTTCGGATTCCTGACTTAAGGTTTTTGGTTGGACCTTTTCAGAAACCATAGTTTTTACATAGTCCTGAATTTCCAGTATTTCTTTAGCAGTGATTTCTTTTGAAATGGATCGATCTGAATCTAAAGGAGTGAAACGTGTACTTTCCATAACACCATATAAAGCATAATAGTCTGCAGCCGTAATAGGATCAAATTTATGGTCATGGCATTTTGCACAAGATACCGTAAGGCCCTGAAATGTTTTGGTAGTAACATCAATCATATTGTCAATACGATTGGATTCATCTTGTCTAACATCAACCGGACTGTGCGTCCCCTCACCTAAGGCATAAAAGGCAGTAGCTAAATGTGATTCTAAAACACCACTTTCCGGATTGTATCTTTTTTCTTCTAATAGATCTCCCGCTAAATGCTCTTTTAATAATTGATTATAAGGAATATCATCATTAAATGCTCTTATTAGATAATCGCGATATTTCCAGGCTCCGGTAATACTATAATCAAATTCATGCCCTTTAGTTTCTGCATATCTGACCAAGTCCATCCAATGTCTTGCCCACCGTTCTCCATAAGCCGATGAATTCAAATAATGATCTACCATATTTTCATAAGCATGTTCCGACGTATCAGAAATATAGTTTTTTACATCTTTTGGTAATGGTGGAAGGCCCGTCAATAGATATGATACTCTGCGAATAAGCGTGTTCTTGTTCGCCGTGGATACCTTATTTAATTTTTTTTCCTCTAAACGCTTATTAATAAATAAATCGATCGTAGCCATCTCATCCTTATGTTCCTCAAGACTAGGTTTGATAAATGACCAATGTGGTTTCCATTCGGCACCTTGTTTTATCCATTTTTCTAAAAGCGCTTTTTCTCTTTCAGTTAACTTACTATTGGTTTCAACAGGAGGCATAATTTTATCCTCGTGCTGATGGTTGATTCTTTCAATTAACTGACTTTTATCTGGTTTTCCAGGAACTACAGCAAACCCGCCTTCTTTCAAAGCCGCCGTTGCACCTTCATAAGTATCTAATCTAAGGTTGGCTTTGCGACTACTGGGGTCGGGTCCATGACATAAATAACAATTTTGAACAAGAATAGGCCGAATATGGAAATTAAAATCAACATTTTTTGGTAGAGGTTCAAATGATGCATCTGAATGACCACATGATAGCAGGATAGCAGACATTATATACAACATCCACAGCTTTTTTATTTTTTTTATAACAGTCATAAATCTAAACATAACAGTTAAGTTATAAAATACTTTTGATTAAGAAATTTCTGTATTAATTCTAAACGCGCTGTCACCCTTCCGAATTTCATAACGTTTTAAAAAAATACAAATGCTCACGTGTGCTTTTTTATTTAAAAAAACTAGACCGATCCCCTATAAATAATTTTAGGCTCAATTATCATCTTTTCAAAACTTAGCTTATCGCTTTTTATCTGTCCCAATAACAGGTCAAATGAACTCGCTACCATTGCAGGAATAGACTGTTGCACTGTGGTTAACTCAGGTTCACATGCCAGACCCATCGGATCATTATCAAATCCAACAACAGCAATATCCTCCGGTATACGAGCTCCTATTTTTTTCAAATACTTAATAACTCCTATCCCAATTTCATCTCTAAAGGCTAAGATCCCATCTGGTTTATCTTTCTTCTCCATTAAAATCTTGGCTTGACCAAATCCATCTTTCATAAAAAAACCTGCTTTTACAATCATGTCCTCCCGATAAGGTAATCCATTATCTTTAAGTGCCTGTTTATAACCAGCCAAACGGTCAAGAAATATTTTATGCTGGTAATGAGCAGAAATATAAGCAATTCGCTTTTTTCCTGATTTGACCATTGCTGTCACCGCATCATAAGCACCTTGGAAATTATTGACTAAGACTTGTGCAGCCTTGGCTTGTTTCGGGGCTCGGTCAAAAAACACATATGGAATATTTTCATCTTTCAAAATATCAAAAGGATTTTCATAGATCGTGTCCTTTGTCACCGAAGCAACAACACCTGCTACGCGATACCCTATCAACGAGTCAATGATTTCTTTTTCCAGGTTGAGTTCCTCACCAGATTGAAAAATCATCACCGAATAACCCGCTTCTTGTGCAATTTCCATAAAATCTGAAACAAATTTTGAGAAAAAATTAGATCTCAAGTTCGGAACCACAACGGCTAATGTATGACTTCGTTTATTTCGAAAATTTTGAGCCAAACGGTTTGGTTTATAACCTAATTCATTAGCTTTCTTTTTTATCAAATCCCTTGTTTCTTGCTTCACCGACCCGGTGTTTCTTAAAGCTCTGGAAACCGTTACATGATGAATACCAAGTTCACTCGCTACATCCTTAATCGTAATGGTGCTTTTCATTTCATTTTTATGTTTTACAAAGATAAAAAGCTCACGTGAGCTTTACAAGGATATTGACAGATTTTTGATAAAAAAACTAGTAAGCTTGATTTATTTGGGTTTCATTTTGCTGGAAAGCTTAAAATGCAATGGAATTAACCATAAACTGATATGAGATGAATCCATTTAATTCACTTTCAACTTCAGACACTTCACTTTCGATTTTAGTCGTTTCACCTAAAACGCTAAATATCCAGCACCTATCCATACATACATTTGTACAAGAATTAAAACATTAACGTCATGAAAAATTTAAAATCAATTCTGGAAAAATGGAGCTTTGTAAAACGGTTTTTACATCTAAAAAGCTTTGAAGATTACACTTTAGTAAGGTTAAATTTAATCAACAGAGATACGAATGACATCCATATGTTTATATAAAAACACTAGAAATCATGAAAACTATAAGCAAAATATTAGGGATATTAACACTAATTGTAATGGTTACAAGTTGTTCGACAGTACGCGTTGTTGGTTCATGGAACAATTCAAAAGAACTCAATTTAAATGATAAACGCATCATGGTAATCAGTAAAACGGACGACCATGTTGTTAGAAGTCAGTTTGAAAGTGACCTTGTAAACAATTTAAGGGAACATGGTCTCAATTCTATGGAAAGCCTAACCGTTTTTCCAAGAATTGATACTGAGGACAAACTTAGCGAAAATGAAGTTCAGGAAATCGTTGAAGATTTGAAAACTAAAGGTGTAGATATCATTATTCTTAATAGTCTAAAAGATACTCAAGAATATTCTAGGACAGAAACGACTGGTGGAGGCTATTCTACCCTATGGTACCCTAGCTACTTTAGAGGTTCAAATGGTACATTTTACCGTTACTATAGTAGCATTTATGTTCAATCTGAACCTGAAAGCACCATCACTTATTCTGGAAAAAAATACATCCTGGAAACCGTAATTTACGATTTGACAAAAGACGATAACGAACAATTAATTTCAGTAATCACTACAGAGATTGACAACCCAAAATCTTTAGGAACAATTTCCAAAGATTTTTCAAAACGAATAGTAAACGAATTGTTAAAATAGTTTTCATATATAGTTAGTTTGGTTAGTTGAACTGCCAGAGATCATTAAAAACATTTCATACTTCTCTGGCAGTTGTTTTTAACCTCATACTCAACCGACTTAAACTATACGAATAACTTATATTAATTTTAACTATATTAGTTATGATCTTCATCAATAAAACGATAACAATTTTGACAACCACATTTATTAAGCAAAAGGTTTTACTGTGTATTGCGTTAATCATATCAACGCTCTTAACCTTACCCAGAATCTTAAATATGTTTGGTATCGTAGATGACTTATCGACTGCTTTTACTCCAGCTTCTATAAAAGATATACTATTTCGATTCTTATGGTTTACCCTTTTTTCCTGGTTGTTGTTAGAGTTCAATGCGAATACTAAATATTTCTATTCAAAATTTCAAAGCGTTCTAAGGGGATTAACAACCATCATCATAAACATTGCTTTATACATCGCATTATTGCATTTATTCCTCTTTTTGTACCCGAGGTTAGTAGGAGAATCAATGGTATCTCAAGAACAAGGGTTGACCTACTTCGTGTATTTTGTGATTGCTATAATAGCCATATTTATTGCTAGAATTTTAAGATATCAATTAAGTCTTAAAGAAAAATTAATTGAGCAAGAAGCTTTAAAACAGCAAAGTTTGCAAAATGAATTAATGGCTCTAAAAAATCAAGTAAACCCTCATTTTTTATTCAATTCTCTAAATTCATTGAGTGCACTGGTAAAAGAAAACAAAGACGCTACCAGCTTTATTAATAAGTTGTCTTATTTGTACCGCTATATACTACAAAGCAGTGAACGAGACCTGGTGACCCTTGAAGAAGAACTTGAGTTTTTAAAGAGCTACATATATTTAATAAAGGTAAGATACCGCAGTAAATTCAGCATAAACTACAACATAGATAAACCCTTATTAAAAAAGAAAGTTCCCATTTTAGCTTTACAGCTACTGGTTGAAAACGCGGTTAAGCATAACGAAATATCTGAAGCGCACCCTCTTAAAGTAAATGTATATTCTGAGGACGGCTTTATTGTCATAGAAAATGAAATTAGACCGAGAAAAACGTTATCATCCGGTACAGGCAATGGATTAGCAAATTTAAATAAACGTTACTATGCGCTCAAAAAGAAACATATTTCTATAAGCAATACCAACAATATTTTTAAGGTAAAATTATCAGTAAATTAGATATTATGAAACATCCATGACAACATCCTGACATCTAAGGGAATGGTCAAATGGATGCTACATATGACTCCCGATAGCTTTCGGGATAAAAAGCAATAAATATAAACACATGAAAGTCGTTATTATAGAAGATGAATTAGCTGCAAGTGAACAGCTCACTTACCTCATTCACAAAATCGATTCAAGTATTGAAATACTGGCTGTACTAGATTCTGTAAAATCTGCAGTAGCCTATTTTAATAAACCAAATGAAGCTGTACTTGTGTTTATGGATATACATTTGGCTGATGGTCTCTCATTTGAGATTTTTGAAAAAGCTAACATTACGATCCCGATAATTTTCACAACAGCTTATGATCAGTATGCTCTTAAAGCATTTAAAGTTAACAGTTTAGATTATCTGTTAAAACCAATCAATGAAGAGGAATTAAGTATTGCCATCAAGAAGTTTAGCTCGAGATCCCAAACGCCGACAGTATCTTATGATAACATTCAACAATTGGTTCAATTCATGCAATCACAAAGTCCCACTTTCAAATCAACATTTTTAGTACATCAAAGGGATGAATTGATTCCAGTCAAAGCAGAAGATATTGCTTATTTCCACATAGAACATAGTATTGTAAAAGCGACAACCTTTAAAAATCAAGCCTTTGTTATTGATAAAAAACTGGAAGATTTAGAAAAAGAGTTAGACCCTTATAACTTTCATAGAGCAAATAGGCAATTTATAATCAATAGAAATGCTATAAAGAACATTAAATTCTACTTTAACGGAAAGTTGATAATCAATGTTAATCCGCCATCTAAGGAGCGCATTACTATAAGTAAAGCGAAATCATCAGAAATAAAAACGTGGATAAATAATTAAATGCAAATTCATTTAAAACAGCAGTACTATTTATGGAACCTTTAATGATCATATTAAAATTAGTACTTTTAATTTCGCCATTGGTTGGTATTGGCCTTTATGGTTACTTTAAGGGGAAAAGATGACATAGACCTCTATATTAAGTTCACTTTCAAATACAAATACTTCACTAGCTTATTTCTCCACTTCACTTAGTTCGTTTCGATTTTTATCAGGGCTTCGACCTAAATTTATACTATAAATATGAATCAGGTATGAAAACTCAAATCCCAACAATAGAAAAGATCTATGCCATTAGAAATTGGTGTAGCGATCTAAAAGAAGAAGAATTCGTTGAAAAAATTAAAACAATATTCAAAAGATTCTACAAAAAATTAGAACAATATGGTGCTGCGGCAGGTGCAGCCATGAGAAACTAAAATTTAACCATTTAAAAATCAGAAATCATGAGAAACATAATTTTAATAATTGGGTTATTTCTGTTCACCTTAGGCATAACAGGGCAAACAAAATCTCAAAAAAAAATAGAAAAGGAAATAAAATATACAGAATCATATTCAAAGACTAAAACGGTAATCAATTCCAAAACCTTTGTTTTTGAACCAAATTGGGTCAATCCGATGGGTGGCAGCAATATTAATATAAATGGTGATGGTTATTATTTAAAAATCTATAATGATTCTATTGATGTTGATCTCCCCTACTTCGGGCGTGTTTATTCATCTGTAAATTTTGGCACAGGTGGTGGCATCGAAATAAAAGGTCTAATCAAAGATTACGAAGTAAGTCATAATGACAAGAAAAGAAAATCCATAATAACCCTGTCTACTAAAAATGATTCAGAATATTTTGATATTAGGATAAGCATTTTTAGAAGTGGAAGTTCTACACTAACGATTACCGGCAGGGATAGAAATAGTATTAGCTATAATGGTAACATCATAAAACCTACCGGAGAATTAATTTGACCACCAAATCATGGATATCTATGATGCAATATTTTCAGTACATTTATAAATAACTAATCAAAAAAAAATCACATGTATTCCAAGTATTTTACCTTATTACTTTTAGCCTGCCTTAGCATGCTTAAAATTAATGGTCAGGAATTGACTAAAAAAGAGAAAGAACAACTTGATTATAAGATTGCCATTTTCTCATCCGAAGAAAAGGAGATTCAAAAACTCTGGTATGAAGATCAAATGGACCTTATGAAGTTAAAAGGTGAGCTTAGAGAAGACTACCAGAAGATTGTTGTGTACCATGCCTATAAAATGGAACGTTTAGATGATAAGGATAGTAATTTGAATGAAAAGGAAATACATCAACGACTTCAACAGCAAGTAGATCTTATGCACAAAGATGTAAAACCCATTCTAAACGATACGCAGTATGATACTCATTTGCGTACATGGGAGGTTATATTAAAAGCCGTATATCTTAAAAAGAATGGTAAGTAAATAATTTACTTAAAATAAATCTTCACTTTTAAAATTATAATTTAATTAATTAAAAACTTTATAAAATGATCTGGATCGAATTACTTGTTGTTCTCTTTTTTATTTTCCTAGGCTCTAAAATGGGCGGTATTGGGATTGGATATGCCGGTGGTGCCGGTGTGGTTGTACTTACCTTAATTTTTGGGTTAGAAGCAGGTAATGTCCCTGTGGATGTTATTCTAATTATTATGGCCGTTATTTCTGCTATAGCAGCCATGCAAAAAGCCGGAGGTTTAGATTATTTGGTACACTTATCTGAAAAGATTCTTCGGAAAAACCCAAAACGTGTCACGTTCATAGCGCCTACAGTAACCTATTGGATGACGCTTTTAGCAGGGACAGGTCACACAGCTTATGCAGCCCTTCCTGTTATTACCGAAGTTGCTAAAGAAGGTGGTGTTAGACCTTCCAAGCCCTTAAGTATTTCTGTTGTAGCTTCTCAAATAGCGATCACAGCATCTCCAATATCGGCTGCAGTGGTCATTTTTGCAAGCTTTTTAGAACCTCTAGGAGTGTCGTATTTACAATTATTAGCCATAGCAATCCCATCTACTATTTTGGCTTGTTTGGTTGGTGCTATTGTGGCTAATAGACTTGGTAAACCACTGGCAGATGATCCGGAATACCAACGTCGTTTATCAGCAGGTCTAATAAAACTTAAAGGTAATGAAGAACACAAAGACTCAAAAGAGGCCAAATGGTCCGTTGGAATTTTTCTTGTAGCCATCATATTAATTGTAACCTATGCCAGTTTAATTTCCAAAAAAGTAGGCCTTATTGAAAACCCTACCATTGGTAGAAACGAAGCTATTATGGCAGTCATGTTATTAGCAGCTACGGTCATAGCTTTGCTTTGCAAAATAAAACTAAGCGAAGTTACGAGTATGTCCACTTTTAAATCCGGTATGAGTGCCGCTATTTGTGTATTAGGTGTCGCCTGGTTAGGAGATACTTTTGTAAGCAATCATATTGTAGAAATTAAGGAAGCTGCAGGAGGTGTTTTAAATGAATACTCCTGGATGCTGGCTGTTGTATTGTTCTTCGCAAGTATGTTATTGTACTCGCAAGCTGCGACCACGATGGCTTTAATGCCTGCTGCTTTAGCTTTAGGTGTAAGCCCAATAGCAGCTATAGCGTCTTTTGCAGCCGTTAGTGCATTATTTGTACTACCAACCTACCCTACGCTGTTAGCCGCAGTAGAAATGGACGATACAGGAACTACAAAGATTGGTAAATATGTATTTAATCACTCGTTCATTATACCGGGAACAGTAACCATAGCTGCAAGTGTCATCTTCGGATTTCTATTTGGAGGCTTAATATTATAAAATTTATTAAATCACTATAAAATATAATGTCATGAAGACAAGAAAAGAAATTGACTTACTAGGTGAGTTAGAAATAGGAAACGATTTTTATTATGGTATTCACACGCAAAGAGCCATGAATAATTTTCAAATATCAAATTCAAAAATTGGTGACTTCCCCATTTTTGTAAAAGGTTTGGTCATTACTAAAAAAGCATGTGCTGCAGCAAATAAAGAAATCGGCAGCATTCCTTCAGAAAAAGCCGATATGATTATTCAAGCATGCGATGAAATACTTGATAATTTGGAAAAGTATACCAAATACTTTCCTTCAGATGTATTTCAAGGCGGTGCAGGAACCTCTGTAAATATGAATGCCAATGAGGTTATTGCCAATGTCGGACTTGAACTTAACGGTCATGAAAAAGGAAGTTATGATGTTTTGCATCCTAATGACCATGTCAATAAATCGCAGTCAACCAATGATGCCTATCCTACAGGGTTTAGAGTTGCCGTGTATTATTATATTAATCATTTACTGGAAAAAATCAATATTCTTACCACCCATTTAGATAAAAAAGCAGCCGAATTTGAAAAGGTCATTAAAATGGGGAGAACCCAATTACAAGATGCCGTTCCCATGTCTTTGGGCGATGAGTTTTCAGCGTGGTCAACAAACTTAAAAGAAGAAATCAAAAATTTAAAGCGTTCAAGAGATTTAATTCTTGAAGTTAATTTAGGTGCGACCGCTATTGGCACTGGTGTAAACGCACCAAAAGGGTTTACGGAATTATCTATTGGTTACTTACAACAATATACCAGAGCAAGTTTCGTAAAAGCAGAAAATTTAATTGAGGCAACATCAGATACCGGAGCATATGTTATGATCTCCGGAGCTTTAAAACGTACAGGTGTTAAGCTTTCTAAAATATGTAATGATCTAAGATTATTATCCTCTGGTCCTCGATGTGGATTAAATGAAATCAATTTACCTGAAATGCAAGCAGGTTCATCGATTATGCCTGCAAAAGTTAATCCAGTAATTCCGGAAGTTGTGAATCAGGTTTGCTTTAAAATTATCGGCAATGATGTTACCATTTCTTTTGCTGCGGAAGCCGGGCAATTACAATTAAATGTGATGGAACCTGTTTTAGCGCAATGCCTTTTTGAGTCGGTAGAATTATTATCTAATGCTTGTGTTACCCTAGCTGAAAAATGTGTTGCCGGCATTACAGCAAATGCTGAACACACGAAACAAATGGTATTTAATTCTGTTGGAATCATCACCTTTTTGAATCCTTATATAGGGCATCATATGGGAGATCTCATTGGAAAAGAAGCTGTCGCTACAGGTAAAAATATTAGAGAGTTGGTTTTAGAAAAAGAGTTACTCTCTGAAGAAGAATTAGATAAAATTCTTAGTGTAGATAATTTAATGCATCCTAAATACACAGCTGCTTTGCATAAATAGAATTGATTATTCAAAAAACAATAGAGAAATACAAACGCTTTTATTATGAAATCTCTAAATATAAAAATGATGGCTTTCCTAATAGCGGTTACTTTCACCGCTATTGGGTCTGCTCAGGACACAGACCTCCCAAATGTTAAAATTCTAGCCACCGGAGGCACCATTGCCGGATCGGCTTCATCTGCAACTTCAGGAAGTTATTCAGCAGGTCAGGTTGGTATTCAAACCATGATCAATGCCGTACCGGGTATAGAAAAACTGGCCGATGTTTCCGGTGAACAGATTTCCAATGTGGGTTCGCAAGATATGACCGTAGAAATTTGGTTGAAATTGGCAAATCGGATTAATGAATTGTTAGCTTCTGATGATGTAGATGGTATTGTGGTCACGCATGGTACCGATACGCAAGAGGAGACTGCTTATTTCCTAAGTTTGGTGGTTAAAAGCGATAAACCGGTGGTGACTACCGGGTCTATGCGCTCATCAACTTCTATTAGCGCTGAAGGACCATTGAATTTATACAATGCCGTTGCCATCGCATCAAATCCGGAAGCCAGAGGAAAAGGTGTCATGGTATCACTCAATGATCAAATACATACGGCTCGTGATGTGAGCAAAATGAACACAACCAATGTCAACAGTTTTCAATCTCCAATTAAAGGGATGTTAGGTGGTGTTTTTTATGGTAGATTAGGTTTTTTCCGTGAACCCAATACAAAATTTGGAAACACCAGTGAGTTTTCGATAACAGGTGTCAAAGCATTACCTCGGGTGGATATTATTTATGGCTATGCCGATATGTCTCCGGATTTAATCGATATGCATGTCAAAGCGGGCGCTAAAGGCATTGTGATTGCCGGTGTTGGAAATGGAAACATGACGGATGCTATCCTGAATGCAGCTAAAAAAGCCTATGAAGATCATGGGGTTATCGTTGTAAGAAGTACACGGGTAGCCACAGGCTGGGTGCTTCGTGATAACGAATTTAAGGATGATGATTATCATACCATTGCGTCTAACGATTTAAATCCTGCTAAGTCGAGAATTTTACTCATGCTCTCACTATTAAAAGAAGAGAGTTTATCTGAAATTCAAGATGTTTTTTATAACTATTAATATTTATTACTAATGAAAAGGTCATTCAACAGTTTCATAAATGCATTTTTAATGCTCACGCTATTTTGTTTTTCATACAATATTAATGCGCAATCAACGGATGAAAAGAAAACTCAAACTCAAACAAATTGGATCGAAGAAATAACCTCTAGGGTTACGCCCTATGGCAGTATACGACTTGGTGCGGGTTTCGCTGAAAAAGGTGAAATTGGTATTTCCAATAATTCGCCACGTGTCGGACTAAAATTTAGTCATAGGCTCTCAAAAAATGAAACGGATAATTTTAATATTATCGGACGTGTAGAGTTTGGTTTAAATTTAACGTCGAGAGATGATACCGTTGAGTTTGCCATTGATGCCGGAGAGGGTATTGCTCAAGTAGGAGATGCCGTTTTTACAAGAATTGGGTATGCCGGTGTTTCTTATAAAGAATTCTCACTCATTTTTGGTAAGAACAATTCTATATATTATAATCTTGCAGCAAGTGAATTAGATGACTTCTTAGCATTTGGCGGTACCGGTCTTGGTGTATGGAACATCTCAGATGGCGGTATTTCCGGAACTGGTAGAGCAAACCAGGTCATCCAATTAAATTACAAGAAAAAAGGATTGAGCCTAGGAGCTCAGGTTCAGGCTCGAAACATTTCTGAAAACAGTAAAAGTGCTGATACTTACGGATTTGGTGCTAATTATAAAACAAATGGATTTACTATAGGCCTAGCCTACAATAAAGTAAATGATGGTGTCGACGACCCATTACCAAACCAAGCTAAATCCGGTGATGAAGCTTTTATTACAGCGGCATCTTTTGAGGAAAACCGTTTTAAAATTGGGTTGTCTTATGGTATCTTTAAGAATCATCATAGAACGGGTGATGTGTTCTACGATAGTAAAGGCGTAGAGCTTTATTCACGCTATAAGTTTTCTACGAATAAAAGATGGCATGTCGCTGCCGGATTCAGTTCGTTAAAACCAGATTCCAATCAGAATTTAGGCGATTTCGATACCAAATATGGCACCTTAGAATTAGCCTATAACTTTAAAAAATCAAGCCATATTTTTGTAAGTACCAAACAGGATCAGAGTAAAAATACTTTAGGAAATAGCAGGAGCCAAAGTATTTATGGTATGGGCATTCGTTTTGCTTTTTAAAACGTCCTAAAGCTATTTTAATAAATGGGTTCTGTTACCCAACGTATATCGTTTTATTTACAAATAGGTAACTTTAACAATGAAAGCGTTTATGTTAATCGAGAAAAAGAATATATTTAAAAGCATTTGTTTTGCTTTCTTCATTGTATTATCGAGCTGTTCTTTGATGAAATTCTCATTGGAGTCGGATGATATCCCCTTACCCAAGAACGAGCTTAATACACGAATTGCGGTTAGAGCTTTTCAAAATGAATTTGCCACTAAAATCATCAAAGCTTCTGATAGTATTATGGCCACTTCAGAAGATGTACAGACCAAATTAAATATCATCGATTTTAAAATGGGCCTGGTAGCAGCCTCCGGAAAAACCGCCTTTCAATCTGTACCGGAATTATCTTTAGTAGACACCTGGATTTTATGTAAACAGTTGGTGGATGTTATCGATACCGATTATGGAAAAGCATTTCTGGGGCCAAATAATCATTTGGTTGCCGTTGAGGCTTTAGATTTAGAAAGGCAGATCACGGGCATTGCCAGATCATTACTCAGTCAAGAACGCTATAAGCAACTGGAATCGTTTGTATCCGGTTATGTGGCTGATAATCCGGTAACGTCCTTTGATTTCCCCAGAACCAACATTTTATCCCCGCTTTCAAGACACCTTGGTGTTGCGGACACCTCCTACGTAAAAACTTTAGGTTCCGGTGCCGAAGCTTTAAGCGATATTGGAGACCGAATTGGTATTGCCAAGGAACAGATTGGTCAGCAACTGGAGTGGGAAAAGCAACGTCTATCATTGCAATGGGATGAAGCGAATCCTTCAGAAGCATTTTTAGCACGAGCAGATTCTTTAGGATTAATGCTGGATAGACTGGCGATCGTAGCCGAGGAATCCCCGGAACTTATAGGCGAAATAAGTGCTAATCTGCGAAACGAACTGATGCCTTTGATTTATGCTCTAAATAGTGGTTTAGATGCTTCCGTTGGTCAATTAGGGGAAGAACGCATACGGATGCAAATCTATTTTGATGAGCAAAGGAAGTTGTTGATTGAAGATGTGAACGCCACCGGTAAGCAAATGATCGAAGAAAGTGCTTCAAGTTTGGCAGACCTTATTAAGGATGTCAGTTGGATTATCGTCCTCTCCTCTATTATTCTTATACTTTTACTTTTTGGTATTCCATTTCTCGCCGGATTTTATTTGGCCAAAGCAAGATTTAAAAACAACCCGTCTAAATAACTATAAATATATTGGCAAACATTTGAATATAGCGCCAATAAAAAATAAAACATTATGAAATTTGACACTTTTAAAACGACCACCATCATGTCGCTATTTGTTTTAATACTAACGATGAGTGCTTGCTCATCATCAAAGAATAAGGCAAACGACGCTCTTTTTAATACCACTTGGGAACTTGAGTTTCTTTCCGGACCAAGAATTGCTTTTAAAGGTTTATATCCTGACAAAAAACCACAGATCACCTTCAACAAAACAACCAGTAAAGCGGAAGGCACCAACAGCTGTAATGGTTATTCGGCGGACTATACTTTGAATGGCAACGCTGTTTCTTTTGGCGAACCGGGACCAACAACAATGATGTTTTGTGGACAGGGAGAAACATTCTTTTTAAATACCATTAAAAAAGTAAATAGATACACCATAGATGAGGACGGAAAATTAAATTTAATGATTGATGAGGTCCCTATGATGCGTTTTAAAAAATTGTCAAAAAAATAAAAGTCACATATTAGTATACCATTATTAATTAGGTTAACTATAATGAAATCACTAACCAGGTTAAATAGAATATGCATTGGTTTTTTAAAGTTATAGGATAATTTCAAATATTAAAGTAAATTTAAATTCTCTATTTGGATTTACTTTAGCAACCAACCCTTAAAGAATCAAATGAATATAAATGCTAATAAGATACATGAACTCATATCTCGTATAGAAACAATAATTGATATATTACAAAAAGACCTAGTGCCTTTTGAGAGTTCATTAGCAAATGTACATCCGGTCTACCAAAAAAGTGCACGAAATTTAATTCATTATAACAGCATTAGGAAAATAGATTTAAGATATCTACAAAAAAAATTGCAAAATTTAGGGCTTTCACGGTTAGCAAAAGCAGAAGGCCACCTCATGTCTAGTTTGGTAAAAACAAGATTTATTCTCTATAAACTATTGGATGAACAGCCACCTAATACAATTAAATCCGGATTATCAATTAAAAATGGAAAACGTTTATTAAATAAGCATTCAAAAGAGCTTTTAGGATATCGTTCAAAAGGGAGGCGCGTCAGAATAATGGTTACCCAACCAACACAGGCCGCCCATGATTATGATATGGTCTATGAAATGATAGGACGTGGCATGAACTGTGCAAGAATTAATTGTGCACATGATGGACCAGAAGTCTGGCAAAAAATTATCAATAATATAAAAAAGGCATCTAAAGCTTATGGTAAAACCATAAAGATAACAATGGATTTAGCTGGACCAAAAATTAGAACCGGTCATATTACACCCGGCCCCAAGATCAAAAAAATCTCACCTGAAAGAGATGATTCTGGCAAAATAACTAACCCTGCAATAATTGAGCTCGTTCCGGTCATAACTGAAGATTCAGAATATAATTCATTACCTGTTTCTGCAGAATGGCTAAATAAGTTAGAGAAAGGTGATACTTTATTTTTAAAAGATTCGAGAGACAAGCATAGAGAATTCAAAGTCATTGAAGTATCAAAAAATAAGATAACCGTTCATTGTTACGAAACATCATACATAGAAACAGGAGCATTAATTTGTTGTAATAGATCAAACATGTTGGATGCTAATATTGGAGAATTACCTTCAATCGAGCAACCTATATTATTAAAGACAAATGATGTTCTTATCATTACAAAAGATGACGTTCTTGGTAATCCTGCAGTATATGATGATAAAGGAGCATTAATAGAGAATGCACACATATCTTGTCAAACTCCGGAAATATTTAATCGCATCAAAGAAGGTGAGATTATTCTATTTGATGATGGCAAAATTGAAGGTCTTATAGAAACGATCCTTAAAGACCGTATGGAAGTAAGAATTACAAGAGCAAAAGATGTAGGCTCTAAGTTAAAAGCCGAAAAAGGTATGAACTTTCCAACAACAAATCTTGGCATTAGTGGTTTAACAGAAAAAGATAAGATTGATTTAGAATTTGTCGCTAAACATGCCGATGTTGTTAATTTTTCTTTTGTCAATTCTAAAGAAGATGTTGAAGAATTACTTGTGGAATTAGAAAAATGGACCGTTACTAATCCTCTAAGCATTATCTTAAAAATTGAAACGCGCTTTGCCTTTGACAATCTTGTAGAAATATTATTATCTGCCATGAAAGTGAAACATATTGGCGTTATGATTGCAAGAGGAGATTTGGCTGTTGAAACTGGCTGGGAAAATATCGGTAGAATTCAAGAGGAAATATTAGCGTTGTGCAGCGCAGCTCATATACCTGTAGTTTGGGCGACACAAGTATTAGAAAACTTCGCAAAAAAAGGGTTACCCTCAAGATCAGAAATTACAGATGCAGTGTATTCGCTTCAAGCTGAATGCATTATGTTAAATAAAGGATCTTACATGGGTGATGTTCTCCAATTATTAACCAAAATTCTATCAAGCATGGAACATTATCATGAAAAAAATGAAATCATGCTTCCCAAGATGGAAAAAGCCTAACTTGTGTAGTTTTTAACTATCTCTCTCAATGCTTGCTCTGAAAAACTAATATGTGTAATACTCTAACCAAAACCTGACAAAAAAATGAAACATAATACATATATTTATTTCCTTACTGCGGCTTTAATCTTGGTATCTTATAGTGGTTTTACTCAAGATAAAGATTTAGATATTTCAAAAAATCATATCAGTATTGATCCCATACTTCCTATTTTCGGGACATTTCAATTAAATTATGAAAGAGCCTTAACTAAGGATTTATCCTTTGGGCTATCCTTTGGTTATAAAGGTTCGTCAGGGTTATTTGAAGTTACTAAAATAGATTTTAATCGATTTGATTCTAACGATTTGAATTTCTCCGGGTTTAAAGTCATTCCGGAATTTCGATGGTATTTTCAAAAAAGTAAATCTGGCCTCAATGGTTTATATTTTGGAGCCTATTATAAATATCAGGACGCCAGTGCAGATTTAGGAGGTTTATACACATCAATAGAAGGAGATGACAGTGACATTTTAATTGATGCTAACCTAAAATCTTCTGTTTTTGGAGTACAGCTAGGTTATAAATGGCCATTGAAAAACGGCTTTTTTATAGACTTAATTTTTGCGGGACCGGGGTTTAGTTGTAATCAAATTGAATTAACCGAAATAGAGCCTGTACCGGAAGCCTTTTATGATGATCTATCAGAAGCATTACGCGATATTGGTATCATCGATTTTATTGATCCGGATTTTGAGGTCAATGGAAATCAAAAAACAAAAATCACCCTTCCGGCATGGCGATATGGCATCAAATTTGGCTATTCTTTTTAAATAAAATACTTACTTCCTACCCATGCTACCATCTCCAACAATTTGTCCTACCATTCTCTGGGAAAAAGTTAAAGTAGCTATATTTGTCATAAATGTTTAATGCTATATAAAATCAATTCGTTTCTTATTTAATCAGCTTATGAAAAAGATCATTATATTATGTCTAATATGCCTATATATTACTGAGGAATTAAACGCTCAAGACCTATCTGCCATCTATGACCGCGTAAGTCCTGCAGTGGTTGCTATCTATACCAAAGAAAATAATATAGTCACAGCACCAAATAATGTTTCGCAAACGGTTACCAATACGGGGTTAGGTTCCGGTTTTATGATCTCCAACCAATTGGTGGTTACCGCAGCACATGTGGTAAGGGTACCGGACACTTTAGTTGTACGCTTTGCAGACGGAGAAACGATCCCGGCCAAAGTCATCACGGCCTATGAAGGTGCAGACATTGCATTGTTAGAATTATCAAGGCAAAAGATGAATGCTACCGTTGTAAGGTTTGGAGACTCAGACCGAATGAAAATTGGACAGCGGGTATTTGTTATTGGTGTACCATTGGGCTTAGGTTTTTCACTGTCTTCCGGTTATATCAGTGCATTTAAAAAACAGTTTCTTGGAAGAAACCCATTTACGAATACCGAATATATTCAAACCGATGCAGCCATTAATCAGGGTAACTCCGGAGGTCCCATGTTTAATTTAGATGGTGACGTTATAGGCATTGTAAGTCATATAACATCCAAGTCCGGAGGATCGGATGGTATTGGCTATGCGTCCACTTCAAACCTAGCCGCCAAATTACTATTAAACAATAAAATGCCTTGGTTTGGAGCAGAATTGTATTCCCTGTCCGGCAAGGAAGCCAAATTATTTAATCTACCGCAAAACAGCGGCCTGTTAGTGCAGCGTATTGCCGCTAATTCTTTGTTTGATAAAATGGGTATTAAGGAAGGCGATACGGAAGTCACCATTGGCCTTAGAAAATTAATTATGGGCGGTGATATTATATTAGCTTTTAACGATATCACCTATGATGTTACCGACTATACCCTATTGAAAATCGCTGATTTTGCAAATAGCTTAGAGAAACAACCAAAATTTGAAATGACGGTTTTACGGGAAGGAAAAATTATTAGATTGCAATCTAAATAACTCCATTGTTGAGCCAAAAAAATATTATCCAAACTGTTTTTAAGTGGCAACCCGGTATAAACTGCTTTCGAAAAAGGTGATGGCAAATAAGGCAAATCGCGTGTTTGTGAGCTCTAATAAAGGCTCGATAGTAAATGATATCGTGGCTTTTATTTGGTATTCGTTTAGTGCATGATACTCTTAATGCCCTCCTTGTACGTTTCCATATCTAAATTTTTGGCATTCCGAAGTAAATCAAAAGATTTGGCCACAACATATTTAATATTACTCGGGTCAAAACCAATGGCAATGGCGATTCTTTTTAACCATTTTTCTTTAAGTTCTTTACTTAGATCACCATCGTTATAAACGATCTTTGCTAACTTATATAAGCTTTCTAAACGTTGATTATAGGTATAGGGTGCCGTTATTTCGTAATCCATATAGGTCTCAACCAATTCGAAATATTCAGAGCTTGAAATCTCCAATTTTCTTCCAAAACTCTGAAGAAAATCCTTTTCCCCTTCAGAGGCATCGCCATCTCGCAAAGTAATCTTCATAATGGCTGCATATGCCTTAAAATATGCACTTCTAGACGCTTCCATAGTAAAATCTATTCTTTATTTTTATTCAAATCACGCTTTCTATTGACACTATATACGATCTTCCCAAATATTTCAAGATGCATCACATATTGGTCCGCTGTAAGCCATGCTTTCATTTTAGCATTCATTTTATCAACAATTGTATTGAACTTCTCCGTAATCTCAGTTTCGGTATAATCTTTATCCTTATCATCAAGCCTGGACATATCATAAGTATGATATAATAATATATTATAATATTTTTCTCTTTCCGCTTTCGATAACTTCATTTTATCCACTTCCTCATAATAAAAACGCTGGAGGTTATCATTCTCTTCCGAAGTAAAAATTTTAACTTTCTTTTGTTCCTTTTCCTTCCGGTTCTGAGACGCTTGCTGTGAAAACCCAACAGTCGTTAGCAGGATAAGGCTAAAGGTTAAGATTGTTTTAATTAAGACCATAACTTAGTGTTTAAATTGTTTTGCAATACTTGTTTTACAGATGTGGGATCAATGGCTCTATTTTATAAACTGGTAATGATAATCGGTAAAACCTATTCCGGATTTACCTCTTGATTGAAGCCATTTTCAAAATTTAAAGATAATACAATTTCCTTTTATTCTCAATTTTTATCAACACAGAATATCCATTAAATACTTCAAATCTATTCCGGGTTGTTTCAAGTTACAATTTGGACGCTTCACCTAAAATGACCCCTTTTAAAACTTAAAGTGCGGGTATCTTTGAATAGAAATTAAAAACAAAATAAGATGAAAAATTTTAAGTATTTACTCATTATGATCGTTGCCCTTGCCATACCTGTATCATCATGTAGTTCGGACGACGACGACCACGACTATCACCTGGAGTATGTAAACGTTATAAGCGCAGAGCTTCCGGATGAATTTAATCATGGAAGCACCTATCAAATTAAGGTGATCATAGAATTACCTAACAGTTGCTATTTTTATTATGATCAATATGATTATTTCCATGAAGGCACGACAAGGCTTATTTACCCTATAGGACATGTAGACCATGGTAATTCCTGTACTCAAATCATTACGGAAACTACATTTTCAATACCGGTAAAGGTCTTACAGGATGAACCTTATATTTTTAAATTTTATCAGGGTAAAGATGATGATGGGGAAGCTAAATTCTTAACGATTGAAGTTCCTGTGATTTGAAGTCCTTGACAAACACCAAAAAAATATTAAAAATTTAAGCTTAAAAAGAATATAGTAAGTTTTTCATATGGTTAGTTAGTTAGTTAGTTTGAAACCGCTCAGTTTCTTATAGGTTGAGCGGTTTTTTTTAAGTATTCTTTGACTTTTAAGAGTTGCATACTTATCCACAAGCATTGTAGTAGTAACTGCTATAATTTGCACTAATGTAACTATGAGATCATTCGTAGAAATAAAAGATTTGCTATCTTAGAGCTATAATGTGTATATAGACAATTGTCTATATAATTGTTAACTACAATATGGAAAAAATAGAAATGCAAAGACTTGTTAACCAACACTCATCATATACGACGATGCTATGTGAATTAATAAAATCTTTATTAAAATCATTTCAGATTAAATATCATATTGTTGAATGTAGAACAAAAACAGCTGAAAGTTTAATCGAAAAAATTAGTAGAAAAAACATTAAGTCAGTAACCAAGGAAGTTACTGATATATCAGGCATTAGAATTATCCTATATTATCAAGATGACGTTGATAAAGTAAGTAAATTAATTAATGATAATTTTCTAATTGACAAACGAAACTCAATCAATAAAGCTGAATTATATGACAGTAATCAATTTGGCTATCTATCTATTCATCATATAGTACAGCTTAACAATAATCGCAAAAACTTACCTGAATGGAAAATTTTTGCAAGTTTAAAAGCTGAAATACAAATCAGAACCGTTCTTCAACATTCTTGGGCTTCTATTTCACACGAGCTTTCATACAAGAAAGACTACGAAATTCCACAACAATTAGAAAGAAGATTATATAGACTCGCTGGTCTATTTGAATTGGCTGATGAACAGTTTTTAGATATTAGAAACAAACATGATAATTTGGATTCTGCAATTAAAAAACTCAACAAAACAGATAAGGCCAAAGAACTGGATATAAACACTCTGACCTTAAAACATGCGCTAGAAAAAACTGGAAGTATTTTTCAAAAAATCATAACTAAAGCTTATGAAATTGGGTTTGTTAAATATGATGAATCTGATGAACCAGAATATGGCGAAAAACATTATTATTATTCTGAAATTATTTTGCTTACCAAAATTTTAGGTTATCAATCCATTAGTGAATTGGAATCTGGATTGGAGAAGAATTTTCAATTAATTGAAAAAGTATTCATGGCAGCTGTGAAAAAGCATAATGATTGGGGAGCAGGAACAACGTTTTTAACACTAATAGCTTCATTAACATTGCTGAACAGAGAAGAATTGGGAATCTTTGGAAATAGAAGTGGCTGGCATAATGATAATTTTGATTTAATTGTAAATGCTATAATCGAAAACATACAGTAGCTAACAAAGGCGTATAAAACATAGCTATTAAGTGTTTAACCGAAAGGTTCGTGCCTATTTACAAAGACCGCCAAATTTTTATAATTTGGCTTTTAGAATAGAAAAATTAAAAACAAAGTATAAAAATTCGGCTCTGTATTAATCCAAAAATCTAGCGTCTTTTTACACGCTACGTTTCATACACAAGACCGCTGGCAATAATTTAAAAAAACTCTATGATAGAACAGAAACTTGAACTAATAAAAATAGGTGAGACTTATTTGAAATTTGATTTTGAATTTAACCAGTTTAATCAAAATAGAGTTAAAGAAGCATATTCAACACAAATCGACCAATTAAGTAATGAAATTCTAAAGAAAAGAGAATTATTTAAAATTTCTATTGAATACGACCAAGGTTCACTTAAAACTAGAATTATAATATGGGGAACAGCTTTGTACTTAGGTGTTGCAAATTATGGCTCATTTAGAGCTGGAGTAAGAGAAATTATTAATGATGTTAACTGGTTTTCAAACAATGTAATAGAACATATTGATGATGGACCAAATATCAATCCAAATGACATTATTAGGACTGAAAGAAGAACAGGTTTAACAGGAAGAATTCAAGAAGTATATAACAAGATAGACCGACTTGAAAAAAACTTAAATAATATGTCTAATAACCAAATTCAAACTGAATTAGGGCAAATTAAACAAGAAGTATCCAATCTTGTAGCCGTTTTGCCAAATCAAGACGGACAAGCTTTCCTAAATGACTTAGAGATGAATTACAGTCAAAACTTACCAGACCCAAATCAAAGAAGAACAACTTATTTTATGAGTAGATATGGTCTTAAGCCTGATGAAGAAATTGAATTTATAAATGAATAATTACTGCCTACACTGTATAAAATCAATTGCTAGTACTGGTTTACTTACAAAATTCCTCTCGGATTTTCTATTCAGTTTGTATTTGCTAAATTAAGTACTTAAAACACGCAACAAACCATAAAGAAGACCGTTCGCAACCATTTACAAAAAGAAATGAAAGAAAAAATTGAAATTGCAGCTAAAATAATTCCTATTGGAAGTCTTCTACTAATCTTGGCAAGTTCAATAAAGTTGACAACCTTTTATGATTATTTCAATATAAATATCACTGAATACCTATCTCTTCAGGAATACGCAGCTCTATTTATTGACGATATTTTAATATTAATTTACCCTTTTATATTTATGGTTTTCGGTTATCTACTTAGTATGTCAATGAATAAAAGAAAAAAAGACAAAAAAGAAGCCATTTCAAAAAGAGTCATAAAAATTGTACGAATTATTATGATAGGTTTACTTTTTACTACAATTATATCGAGTGCAATATTCTACTATTGTGAAGTAAAAACACCTTTTGAATTACTAAGATCCCTGAAACTTCAATTAAATTCAATTTTGGTATTGTTTCTTATTTCAATCCTTAATAGTGATAAATTAATTCAAAACCTTTATATTTTCTTTGCCATCTTCTTTTGTATTCCTATCACATTGGATGGGCGCATTGATGCATATAGGGTTCTCGAAAATAAAGATGAATTGAACTTTGAATTTTCTTTTGAAAATGAAGAACCAATAATCACAAACGATTATATGCATAAAGTCGGAATAACAGAAAACTATATATTCCTTTATAATATTTCCACAAATGAACCGACTATTATTCCGAAGGATAAATTAAAGAAAGTTAGGGTTATAAAGAAAAACGGTAGTTAACGTATATATTTAATTGCTTGGTCTGTGTGTACTCGGAAAATCCTTCGGATTTCCCTCAGGTTCGTTTTCTTTTGCTAACTTAGTTCCAGCCGACGCAACTAACCATGCACGAACACGTTAGCTTTAATTATGAGCCAATTAATAAAAACCTATTTCTTCTCATTTATCTTGGCATTTTTTTCATGTGATCGAGAAAAAGAAGTTCTAGTTAATAATGTTGATGGACTGAAATTTGTTGTAAGTACTAATTATGATAATTTTGAAGAAACGGAGACCTATTATTATTACGAACTTAAAACAAATAAAGACAGCGTACTAATTGGAAAAATTTGGTGTCTAGCAACTGGATATGAGGATTTTGGTTTGACCGAATTTAACGGCGAAATTTAAGATAGTTTAGTTTATTTGACGTTTTTTAATTCTATAATTGCGGCTTATGACTTAAAAGTAAAACGTGAACTGGAATTTCATGAAATTAAAAACATCAAATTCCCAAAATAAAAAGACTATAAATTATACTTTTTTAGAAAAATGTACGCTGCAAATTTCCGGTAAAGGAACCTCTAAAGCTTGACTTATTTTGAATAAAGTATGAATAGTAGCATTAGTCCTTCCCTGCTCAATTCTTGAAATATTCGTTGTATCAATTCTCGCTTCTATTTTACCGACCAAATCCACCTGTGTAAACCCTTTTTCAAGTCTAATTCTTTTTATGTTCTGACCTACAATTTTTAAAACTTCTGACTTTTTCATACTTGCCATATTTGACAAGTCAAGAAAAGATTTATATTTGCATATATTAATGCCATATATGACAAGTTTTATGAAAAAACAAGATATAGATTTTTCAAAATTAGTTGATGATTGTTTTTTAACTCCTGAGGAATTCGCAAAATGTTTGGATAAAGGAGTTGAGATGCTGTTTTATATAGAAGAGAATACTTTTGATAGAAAAGATATTCAGAATGTTGTTTTTGCTTTAAAAAAAATTAGTGATAACTTGAGAAAATAAGAATAACCAAAGCTAACAATGTACAAAAATAATGTTAAGTTTATTCCTTGAATGCAAGGGCAGACGGTTTATTTGAGAGTTTAGAAATTGCAGTTGGTTTCCTGACCCGGAGCCGGATTATATTTAAAATAAACTGAATTAATTAAAACTTTAGAAGTTCATCAATTGAAATTTCTAATCCCACTGCTATCTTAATTAATGTAAGCAAACGAGGGTTTGTTTTACCATTCTCAATCATATACAATTGCGTTCTTCCAATTTCACAATCAAAAGCAAAGGATTTTTGGTCAATCTCTTTTTCTTCTCTTAATTGCTTGATTTTCGCACCCAGTTTTTGGAAATATTTCTTTTCTTTCGTGTTCACTATACCGAATTTCGATAAATTATTTATATCTTGTGTTCGGAATAACGAACATCATTTTAATGAGCCGATCTAGAAAGTTAAAAATATATCAAAAACACCAACCCCGAGAATGGAAATATATTCCTGTTCCCGAAATTCGACTTACCGGAAGATGGTTAAAAGAACTGGGATTTGAAATTGGAAAAGACATTGACGTGAAGCAACAAAAGAATAAACTCACCATTACGCTGACTGAGAAAAAGAGCAAAAACTAGCTACGCTCAAGAAAATGTATAATTCATTGCTTCTAAGTTTCCTATCGAAAAATCCTCACACTTTTGCTATCTTAGTCTCAACGCGATGAAACCATATACGAACGCATTATAACCTATATGAAACTAAAGATTAGCAAAATCATATTACTGATTCTTATTGGACTCTGTGCTTGTGATAAATCTCCCGAATATTTTATTGGAAAATGGCAAATATTAAATGTTGTTGAGAATAACGAGTCTATTAATCTCAATGATAATTGGATGCATTTAAAAAGCAATGGCACTTTTGAAAGTTATGATGGCAATTTAAAAAAGAACGAAAGCGGTCAATGGCGATATCAAACTGAAGAAAAAAGGTTATTTATTGACGGCGAAGGCGAAAACGCGAAAAGCGAATGGACGCTATCTCTTAAAAATGATACCTTGTTTTTCCATGCAACATCTGACAATGTATATCTCATTGCTAAAAAAATGGAATAATTAACGACTTACCATACCCAAACGGTCATCATTCGATAACAACACCCCAAAGGCCATAAAATTTAGTGGAAGCAGCATTTTTTTTTAAAAAATAATTGCGTAACCGAATGATTACACTTATATTCGTAACCAATTAGTTACTTAATTATGCGAAGAGATGTTTTTCAGGCCATTGCCGACCCCGTAAGAAGAGATATTATCGCCCTATTGGCCGAAGAAACACTTAGCGTAAATGCGATAGCTGAAAAATTTGATATCAGCCGACCTGCCATCTCAAAACATTTAAAAATATTAAATGAATGTGGCATCATCGATTATAATCAAATAGGAAGAGAACGCCTATGTTTAATTCAACCACAAAAACTGATTCCTGCCTTTCTTTGGATAAAACAATACAATAAACTTTGGGAGGATAACATAGATGCTTTCGAAAATTATATTAATGAGATTCAAAACAAAACTAAAAAATGAATGATTTAAAAAACAGAACATTAACGATTGAAAAAAACTTTAATGCACCTTTACAGCTGGTTTGGGATGCCTGGACACAGTCTGAACACATTCTGAAATGGTGGGCACCAAAAGGAATCGACATTAAAATTATCGAACACCAATTTAAAGTTGGTGGAAAATGGAAATATTCTGCCCTGATGTCTGATGGAAACGAATTTATAACAGCCGGAACCTATACCGAAATTGTTGAACTAAAGAAAATCGTCACTACTGCAGATTTCAAACCAATGACCGAAAATGTAATAATACAGGTATATTTTGAAGCCGATGGCGAAAAAACGAAATTCACGTTTAGCGTAATTCACGAGACACCGGAGTACTGCAAGCAACAAGAGGAAATGGGATTCTATAATGGTTGGGGCTCTGTACTGAGCAGATTAGAAGAATTCATAGATACTAACAAATAAATCATATAATTATGAAAACAATGACTTGTAAACAATTGGGAGGAGCCTGTGAAAAAAAGTTTACCGCGAATACTTTTGAAGAAATCGCAGAAATGAGTAAAAAGCACGGTATGGAAATGTTTCAGAAAAATGACAAAGCCCATTTAGAAGCCATGCATAAAATGCAGGAATTAATGAAATCTCCAGACGCTATGAAAGCATTTCACGAGAGCAAAATAAAAGCATTTAACAATTTGGCTGCCGATTCGTAACGGAAAGGAACTGCTGCCTACAAAGAAGCTTGTTAACGCAAGTAACCATACCTATTCTACAATTATACAGAAAAACCGACGTTCTAAACTTCAACCATCGAACCACAGACGTCAATGAAAGTTATTCCACTTGAATATTTTTATAATAAAAATACGACCCTAAAGAAAAAGTTACTCCCAATAGTAGCACTGTTTTGTTTACTCCATGTAAATGCTCAGGTAACATTGAGAATAGAGCCCGGCATTCTTTTAGAGACAGATTCCGAAAACTTAGGCGTATTGCTGAATGTGGAGCCCAAAGTTAAAATTTCAGAAAATACCAAGTTTGGATTGCGATTCGGAATTGCAGTAAATCCTCAAAAATTTAAAATTAACAATAGCACTTCATTTTTTATTGATGATTTAGATGATAACGCGATCATGTCCTTTGTCCCTACTTTTGATTATTACCTGAACGCACATCATTATCGCCCATATATCGGATTAGGCCTTGGATATTATCTATTCAACAATATCGATGTTTCCACCCGAAACACCTCTGTAAACATATTGGAAGGACGCGTGAACAATCAATTAGGGATGCTTTTAAGAGGAGGGCTTGAAATAGGTCATACTAGATTTGGACTCGAGTATAATTTTATGCCAAAAGCCGATATTGAAATACCTGATGGACAAACTATAGGAACCGTAGATAACAGTTATTTCGGATTATCCGTCGGATTTACAATTGGCGGTAGAAAAAATACCATCTGATATATAGTCAATGATATTGCTCATTCTGTCGTAGAAATAATTGCAGGTTAAAGTCTTTTCTATTTAACCTTAGAAATCAGTCTTTCTTTTTCTAAGGATCTGATAACCCCCTTAACATAGGTGTTAATGGTTTTTGTAATATCGTTTGGATTTACAAGGTCGTAAGTCCCAAACCATACTAATGTTTTTTCCTTGTCTTTTTTTAAATTATACATTGAGGCCTCTATATTAAGTACTTTATAATCGTTGTAATATTCTTGTTTAAAATAAGCCTCCTGATAGAGCAAATAGTATGGAATAAAACGTCGCAGGTGATAATCGATTTTTGGGGACTCGCTGCTAAACGATTGATTACCGTCCATACCTTTAACTAAAGAAACCAAAATAGTATCGTATCCCTTTGAAAGTAGCAGCTCAACTTGTTTTTTTATGTCCGCTTCCGTTTGTTTTGAATCTTGAAATGATGTTTCAAAAACAACCGTACTTTGTAAGGCATTAATTTTTCGGGCATTTAATGCATTCATAAGTTCAAACTCGAAAGCCGCACGAGCTTCCAGGTCTGATGTTACGCCAACAATCAACATATTTTTAGGCTTAAATTCTTGATATTCAGGATTTCTCCAGCTCTCCGTTAGTCTTACAGATGAACAGCTTGTCATTATTAAGGTTATCAATATTATTCCAAGCCTATGCATCGCATTTGTACTATAAAATTATTAAATGGTTTCTTCAGCAATGTCTTCCTCTTTGAAGATTTTTGGAGTGATCAGTTGCTGTTCTTCCAAAACGATTATAACCAACCTGACATAGTCGTTTACAGTATCGTCAATAGATTGGGGGTCTGTAATATCAATATAACCTTTCCAGATTAAGGCTCGGTCTTTAGTCGGACAAAGACAATACATGGATGTCTCCACATGATACACCGTATAGGCTTCATAATAATCCGGATTGTAATAAATATCCTGATATTTTAAATACTCTTCATTAAACCTTCTATAGGTTTCGTCATACCCGTCATAATTACTCTTGTATTCAATGATATCCTCGACACCCATAACTTTGGTAAACAAAACGGTGTCGAAGCCATCATTGATAAGATCATTTTCCATGGCTTTCAAATCAGCTTTAGTCATTTTTTCGGTACTAAAAGCCGGGCCAAAAAGATCCAAGCTCCTTACCGTTTCAATACCTCTTGCTTCATATTCGTCTTTTAGCTGCTGCTCAAACTTTTGTCTGGCTTCAACATGAGAGGTCATACCAACCACTAAAACCTTATTAGGTTCATAGAAATCGATATCCGGATTCTTCCAATGTTCTACCAACTCAACAGAAGAACAGGAACATAGTAAAAAAATTAAGAGTATCCCGGTCAGGTATTTCATTTTGATGATTTTTAAGATTATGAGCTATTGAAGTAAGCGCTTTTGTTTTTCATGCTTCATGATATCGTCAATCGTGTCAAACAAACGCTTTTTAAGACTCCTATACGTCTTAAAATATTTATTGATATCAACTATAAGCGCCCTGTGTTTGGTCTTATAAGCGTCCTCTTTTTTCAATTGGTCCAAACCATCTACCATGATTAAAAGTTCATTTTCGTGAGATTTCACCGTTTCAATGAAGGCTTTGTTTTTCTTTTGTAAAGCATCCAGTCTGGCTACGAGTTTTTTGCTGTTTGAAAAACGTTCCGAATCTATTAACTGAAGGGTATACGATTTTATAAGGTTTTCAAAAAAGCGTTGTTCGTCTTTAATAAAGCGTAATTCCGACAACCAATTTCTGGATGCCTCGTGTATCACATCGGCATTAAGCCATTCTACATATTTAGGTCTTTTATCTGCGGTTCTCATAGCGATTATTTTTAAAAATGAAAAGCAGAAAGTAAAGGTTCAGCCACTTTCTGCTTTATCTAAGACTAAACAATTTCAATTACCTTTTTAGGAGCAACCTTAGCCTCATCATGCTTTTGAAGATTTAATTTTAAAATACCATTTTTGTAAGTGGCCTTTACATCCTGATCCAGATTAACGGTATTAGGCAATTTTAATGATCGTTTAAAAGAATTATAGCTAAATTCCTTGCGGGTATAGCCTTCCTCCTCTTCTTCAGATTCTTTACTTTTTTCACCACATACATTGAGTATATCTTCATCGATGGTTACTTCAAAATCTTTTTTTGAAAAACCCGGAGCAGCGAATTCTATTTCAAAATCGTCATCGTGCTCTTTGACGTTCATAGCCGGCATTAAGCTATCTTCATCAAAAAAATCATCATTAAAGAATTCATCGGAGCTTAAAAAGCTTTTTAAGCCGCCATTATTCCAAGGGAACAATCTGTTTCTGTTTTTAAATTTGATAAGTGTCATTTTTTAATAATTTAAGATATTAATACTTTATTTTAAGCATGAATTTAATTATTAACCAAGGCTAACGCAATGATATATATCAGTTTACAAAAAAAACAGAATGGTGCTATAACCATCATTTAATCTAAAAGAACGCTTTGAATGTATTGAAGTAATTGTGACTTAGAATCTGCCGTTTTTACAAAAAAGTCATGAATCTTATGTTCCAGTACGTCATGCCCGGTTACCAAGGAATTACGGTATCCTAGATCTTTCCATTCCGTTTTATTATTAATTTTATTTATATGAGTGCTTATTTCATTTAACAAACCGGAGCTAAGCGTTTTCGTTTGCTGTATTTGCCTTTTAAACTGCTCAAGTTTTTCAAACAAATTGGCTGTACGGGGCTTAAAAATAGGCGCATTAACCAAAGTGCTATAGAAGTCCTGCTCTGCTTTTATATGCAGCAGCCTTTCAGAATACTGTAACATATCATATTCCAACGCTTCAATGGTTTTATCTTTATTAAAGCTTTTATACGTTCTCATTTTTGATAAGTTTGTTGTTTTCAGATCATTAATTTTACGACCTCATTAAGTTCAGGGATAGATACATTCCAATTAAAAGTATCTTTTATCTTGGCTTTGAAGGTGTCCAATGCCATGGATTCACCATGAACGAGAAACACTTTTTCCGGGATGTTTTTAATTCTTTTCATCCAGTTTAACAGATCTTGTTGATCGGCATGCGCCGAAAGACTTTCAATGCTTTTTATAGAGGCTTTCACGGGATAATGCTTTCCGAAAAACTTAATGGTTTTCGCTCCGTCCAATAGCTGCCGACCCCGGGTACCTGCGGCCTGATAACCTACCAATAAAACCGTCGTTGAAGGCACGTCTATAAGTTGCTGTAAATAGGTTAATACTCTACCTCCGGTTACCATGCCACTTCCTGCTATTATGATCTTGGAGCGTTGATCGTCGATAGTTTCCCAGGTTTCCCTATAGGATCGAATGATATTGATATGATTACACATGACATTATAATCGGTAACCGATAATTTATGCCACTTCGGAAAGCGCTTAAAAACATCTAAAACGTTATTTCCCATAGGGCTATCGATAAAAATGGGAATATTAGGAATCCTGTGTTTTCGGTACAAGCTCCAAATGAGATACATCAAAACCTGCAGGCGCTCAACGGCAAAACTTGGAATAATCAGGTTTCCCTGCTTATGGATTGTTTCCATTATTATTTCAGAAAGTAACAGTTCTATATCTTCTTCCGGATGTTGTTTATCACCATAGGTGCTTTCAATAAATAAAAAATCTGCCCATTCAGGGTGTTTGGGATCGGCCAATAAATAATCATTTCTTCTTCCAATATCTCCGGAAAATACAAAGCGTTTTCCATGAATATCTAATTCAATAAATGTCGCTCCGATAATATGTCCGTTATATTGAAAACGATACGCTATATGATCCGACAGCGATACCCACTTGTCCAGTACCTCAGTTTGAAATAATCGGATGGTATTTTCGACATCTGTCTTGGTGTAAAATGGTAAAGCAGGGTGATGTTTCGTATACTTTTCTTTATTAGCCTTTTCGGCTTCTTCTTCATGGATCTTTGCACTATCCATAAGTATGGTTTCTGCGATGGCCAATGTAGGAGCCGTTCCTATAATTCTTCCGGTATACCCTTGTTTTATTAGTCGTGGCAAATAGCCTACATGGTCTAAATGACCGTGTGTAATCAAAACCACATCTATAGTTTCTGCGTTTACCGGAAAGGCATTCCAATTTAGTTTCCTAAGTTCTTTTAACCCCTGAAACATCCCACAATCGATTAGTATATTTTGCTCTGAAGTTTCAATTAGAAATTTGGAGCCGGTAACGACTCCGGAAGCACCTAAAAAACTGATTCTGGCCAAGCTTTCCATATCAACGACTTTGGGTGGCACATAACTGGTTTATTTCATTCAATATTTTCTTCTTCCTTAGGTCTGAAATTCCCAAATGGTCTAAATAAAATACATCTCCGATCAATGCTCTGCATAATACCATATCTCTGCTTAACAAAAACTGCTTCTCTCTATTGGTGAGCAATGTAGATACCGTTATTGGATATAATCCCAATCTATCAATTCTATCTTTTAACCCATCATTTTTCGGATAGTCCCAGCTCAATAAATACAAACCACAGCAATTTCCGTATTGGAGGGCATCTTTGGTAAATCTTGTATTGGTTACCACCCACCCCTTAGACAAGGTGGTTTCGTTTTTTACATTGGTATTCCAAAAGCTGCTTACATCCTGATAGCGCGAGTTTATATACAATGGGATTTTTACATTGCAATTAAGACCTTGCTCACTATGAAATTTGCATTCTACTATGGTCGTTTTATTATTTTTATGGGCGATCACATCTATTTCATGAGTGACGCACCGGCCTTGCAATATTTTACCAACCTCTGTTTTATAGCCTGAATATTTTAAAATGGCGCTAACAAAACGCTCAAAGGGAAAGCCTGTAGGGCCTAATTCGTAGATCGCCTTTTTGAGCTTGTATTTTGATGCCAGATAGCTTTTTTTGTTTCTCAATAAAGCAAATGCGCGATTATAGATTTCTTTTGTTGAAATGCCTTGATACAACTCCGCCATTACCTTTTCTATTATGGATTCAACGATGGCATTATCGGCTCCTGTACGCTTAAGAGAATTACGGAGTTTTCCTAAAGAAAACTTTACTTTTTCCCCTGAAGATTTAATGATATGAATATTGTCCTGCTTCATTTAGCAACGAAAAATTGTGAGCGTGTTGTTAATGCTTTTTGAAATAATCTCTAATCAATGCCTTTATTTGATTGTTAGTCATGCTGTCCGCTCTTGCTATATTGATCACTTTAGCATTTATCTCGGTATAATTTTCTTCCAGCTCCTTTTTAAACTTTTGAAATGTTTCTGCTGGTCCGAAAATGGCAATTTTATGGGATTGTTTTATATGAGGTATAATGTTTTTAAAATATAATTTTAGCTGTTGCTTTTCACGGTTTAAATATTTACTGTCCTGAACAACATCCTGCGGACCTCCTTTAAATCGTGTACCGGAACCCCCGGAGACATTGTAATTCTCAATCTCGGAATAGATTGTTTCAAACATTTCGTTTTCCTTTTCAATGGTAATAATATGGGCTTTTTCTTTGTCCAGCCAAACTCCTGAATTTTTCATGCTCTTTTTTTTTAATTTCTCAAGTCGTGCATTACCAGTATCGGAACTTTAGAATGGTAGGCTAAATCTTTTACCAAGGGTTGCGCTAAAATACTTCCGAAAAAGGCATGCTTCTTATTAATAAAGGCTATCATATCACTATTTCTACTTTCAACAAAACAATTTATTGCTGTTGGTATTTCCATATGGCTCAAAGCGTGAAATGAATAATCAATCTCCTCAAAAGCGCGCTCTAATAATTTTTTATTGTCGAGCTGTTTCTTATTTAACTTACTTTGTTTAACAATATGTAATATTCTAATGGACGCCTTACAGGTTTTAGCAACATCAACCATATGTTTCAATTCTCTTCTTTTAAAATGTGTTTTGTAACTGGTTGGAAATACAATTTCTTGAGGTAATTTCTGTTTTGCCTGTTCAGGAACTACGATCACCGGACAGTTCCTTACCTTTTCCATAACGTTTAAGGCTGTGCGCCCATAGACAAGCTTTCTTGAATTAGTTTCTCCCCTGGTTCCCATAACAATCATTTCTATATCCTTTTCTTCAACGACATTTTTAATGGCCTCTAATGGGTTATTGAATACCGAAATGGGAACAAAAGAATGTTCGGCACTTTTATTCTCCATTAATGTAATCGTGTTTAAGATTTTTACCAACCCGTCTTCTGAATCTATCCTGGCATTTTCATAGAGCTCACTGCCGGGTTCCATATTTAGAAGACTGTCTACAATATTCGAAGTGGCAGAAAAAACGTTTAGAATGTAAAAAACACAGCGTTCATTCTTATATAATTTCAATGCATAACGTATGGCGAGCCATGCATTTTTAGAAAAATCTGTGGGTAATAATATATGTTTCATCATCATTATTGTTTGAATAACTTACTGTCAATATAGTCTGGATATCAACGTATGGCAATGATATTCATCAGCTTAATCCGGGATTACCAGGAATGGAACTATAGGGCGAAACCCAATCTTTTTTATAACAGGTTCATTAACAATGCTCTCGATAAAACTGCGCTTATAACTAACCATGGCCAGTATATCTATTTTTAACTCTTCAATAAAATCATTAATTTCTGTTACTTTTTTAGAATAATCCGGCATCCAATGAAAACTATGTTCATAATCTTTAAAATTCTCCTTAAGGACGTTTAGATTATAGTCTTGTATCCCATCTAAATGTTCTTTCTCATTAATATGAACAATCCTGATTTTCGAATCATACAAGCTCGCCAGTTGTTTCAGTGGTTTTAATTCTTTATCGCCATAAAAGCGATTAAAATCTGTTGAAAAAGCAATTTGTTTTGGAGTTTCGAAATCAAATTCTTCGGGAACAATCAAAATTGGGCAAAGCCTCATCTTCTTTGCGATCTTTACCGTATTACTTCCAAAGAAAAATTCCTTAGCTCCGGTTGCTCCCTTTGTTCCCATAATAACAAGGTTTATTTGATACATCTTCACAATATGTTCGATGGTATCTATCAAATCGTCCGAACTTAAGATAATCTCAAAATCATGATTGGGATTTGCATTTGATGCTTCCGCGGTTTGCTTTAATTCTAACAAGGCCTTCCTGGCTTCATCGTTCATGACTTTTAAAAGCTTATTCGAAAAATTAGACATGGTCGATACCTTCATTTTCGTTGAGTGTAAGAAATAAAAGGTGCATTCTTGTTCAGCATAAAGCTTTAAAGCATATACTGCAGCGCTCCAGGCATTGTCTGAAAAATCTGTGGGGAGTAAAATATGTGTTCTCGTAGTTTGCATGTTATTAAGTTTTTGATGGGATGACTAAAAATGGGATATTCAAATGGAAACCTATTTGTTTTATTGTCGATTTAAAAAACAGATTTTCGAAAAACGAATGTTTATTATTGATCATAACCAGTAAATTAATTCGGTTTTTTAATTGAAACTTATTAATAGCTTCTTGTACATTTTGGTTGCTCACACTGTGAAATATATGCGCCATATCCTTAAAGTAATCATCTAACTTACGTCTGTTTTTCTCTTGCAAATCAGATAGATCGTATCCATAGGATGCGTTTAAAAAATTTATTCTTGCCTTATAAGGTGTTACTATATCCAGAATTGGCTGTACATGTTTTTCCTGAAAATCGACCTCATAATCTGATGGAAACAGGACTTCGTGAGGGGCTTCAAATGAAAAATCATCAGGAACAGCCAGTACCGGACATTGCGCGTTTTTTATAATATGAACGGTATTGGTACCAAACAACACTTCTTTTGCTCCTGTGGCTCCTTTGGTACCCATAACAATTAGATCCATGGTATTGCCATTAAAAAGTTCTTTGATCTCTGTAGTGAGCGTATTAAATGAAGAAATTTTAGAATAGGTATGTTTCGGATTTTTAAAATGGGTTAGCATCTTTTGCTCCATCTCGTCCAATCCATTCTCAGATACGCTTTGTAAAGTCTCGAGAAGCCCCAGTTGGGCAGACCCCAATTGCATATGTTCTACTTGATAAATAATTGGAGTATATGTATTTAACAATGTAAAGTTGCATTCTTGGTGTTTAAATAGCTCAAGCGCATATTTTATAGTATTCCATGAATTCTTGGAAAAATCTGTGGGTAAAAGTATTTTTTTCATGGTCTTAAATTTTAATTTAAATGATTTAACAACGTCTCATGTTCTGCAATGCCAGAAAGGGAATATCTATATACAGGCTCAACTTATCTATAGTTGATTGGAACAAAATATTTTCTAAAAAAGAGTGCCTGGAATTTACCATGACCAACATATCCGTGCTATTTTCTTTAATGTACCTGTAGATCGCATTTATGATGTGTGTATTATTTACTGTTTTAAAATTGAGGTTATTTTTTGATAATTCACTTTTAATAAAATTCAGGTTGTCCTGCTGCCGCATGGAGAGTGTTTTTCTTTTAGAAATGTATAACATATCTATCTGCGCTCTATAAGGCGATACCATTTCGCATAATAGCTTCAACTCTCGCCTCTTATAAGGAATCATATAATTTGTAGGAAACAGTATGTTTTTTGGCTGTCTGTATCTGTAATTTTCCGGAATTGCCAGTACCGGACATTGCACATATTTTAAAACTTGCAGTGTATGGCTTCCAAAGGTTAGTTTCTGGTCGTTGGTCTTACCACGGGTTCCCATAACAATGATATCTATATTTTCTTCATCTACGATGTTATCAGCTTCATCCAATAATATATTATTGGACGCTATTACATTATAAGTATGCCTTGGGTTTGGTGATATTTTTTTAAGATGTTCCAGAGTTTCTTCTAACTGTTTTTCAGATTTATTTTTTACCATTTTAGTAACCTCATCCAATGTCTCTTTTTTTATCAAAGATTCATCGACATAAATATCGTCTTGATACGCATGCATGATAAAAAACTGGCATTTATCGTACTTAAAGAGCTCACAGGCGTATTGCAGTGCATTTACTGCATTTTCTGAAAAATCAGTAGGAACTAATATTTTTCTCATGATTACATCGCTTAAGATGTTTTTAAAAGTACAGTACATTAAAGATGCAAACAATGATATATATCAGATTGAAATTGGTTGATACTGAATTATATGCCTCTGAATTTGCTCATAAATACAACCATTCTTTGTCCCGGTATAAAAACAGAAACGGGAAGTTTCCACTTCCCGTTTCGTCTAAAGCATTTAATTTTATGAAGTTACCTTTTCTAAGCGTCAAATTATTTTATCACTAAAACCTCATTAACTTTTCAGCTACTTAATAACTTTAAATGCTTCGTAACAGATTAAACATTATGCAATATTAAAATCTGCTTATTTTACGAGAAACAGGAAGCCGAAACTTCCTGTTTCCTGTTAAGAGTTTAATATCATCATCTCATAAATCAGATTCAAAACAACATCATTTCTAAAGTCGCACTAAACTATCAATATATTAAATAATGGTTTTAAACTCTATCTATATCCTACAAAGTCTAGCAATTTGTAGGCTTATATTTTTTGATTCAAAACACGCGTTCTAATTATGCTGCTAAAATAATCTACATGTTTTTAATGTAAAATGATATTGGTCAGTTTAGAAAAAAATATGTTTAAAGAACCATATAAACAATATTCAGTAGATATACCCCCACAAAAAACAACAACATATATAATACCTGTACCAACTTTATGTTAACCAGTTCTAAAGCGGAAACTGTTTGCTTTGGAAATATAAACAACAACAACCTTCTATTAGGGCTAACCACCCTATCATGGTAATGATGAATTTATAACTTAGCTCCCAGATATTGTGAAAAAGAATATTAATTAGCCCAACAATAATCGCTAAAAAAGCGAATAAAATTAAAAACTTTTCGTCCTTAAGATCATCAAATATTTGTTTGATCCGTTTTGGATTTAAACTTAATATCAAAAAGAAAACAATAAGGTACCAACCCCAAAACTTAGCTAAAAAAAAGGATACATCCATAATCGTATTATTTTATTCATGTAATACCAAAAGAGGTACGTCTGTATGATAACTTATATGCTCTACTGTTGGTGAAAATAAAACACTTTGAAAATAGTTTAGGTTTTTTGCCACCATAGTTATCATATCGATGTCCCTGCTTTCTACAAAACATTGAATTGCTTGTTCTATTTTTTTATTTGTTAAAAAGTGAAAACTTTGTTTATAATCACTAAAATAATCGGCGATCAGTTCTTTGTTTTTTCGTTGATCCTCATTTAAACTGACGCCCTTTTTACACACGTGTAATACGCGTAAAGCTGAGTTATAACGTTCTAAAATCTCAGAAATAGGCAATAATGTTTTTATATTATAGTTTAGAGCAAAATCTGTTGGAAAGCTAATTTCTTTCAGTTTGGAAAACTTTGCATTCTCAGGCACCGCCAGGATTGTGCATCGTACTTTTGTTATAACATTACCGGTATTACTGCCAATGATCATTTTTTGTAAACCCGAAGCCCCTTTTGTTCCCATAACGATCATATCGATATTCCGGTCTCTTACATGCTTTCGAATAGAATCAATAAAAAAATTATAATCCGTTAGCGCGTAAAACTTATGATTTTTGTTACTTGGAAACTGTACTAAAATGCGCTTTAAAACTTGCCTTAGCTTAACTTTCGCAGGCTTGGTATAGTTCTGCTCTAAAAGTTCGTGAGTGAGCATATATGATGCATCGCCATCCATGAAATTGTCAAATATATTGACATGCAGCAAATAAAAGTTGCATGCGGATCCTTCAAAAAAATGCAGTGCATATACAATAGCATTCCATGAGTTCTCTGAAAAATCTGTCGGTAATAAAATATTTTTCATGGAAATCCCTCTTTTTGTTTGAAAGTAAATCTAAATGAAAAATGTTATAAATAGAATGATATTTGTCAGATTTGAGTAAACATCCATAACATCAATACATGTGTTTCAATTTTTGAATGTCCACGATTTTAATATTTCTACCTTCCATTTTAATGATACCCTGTCTTTTAAAATCTGACATGGTTCTAATTAAAGTTTCCGTAGCAATTCCGGCAACACTCGCGAGATCGCTACGAGATATCTTAAGGGGGTCTTCTGGTTTTCTATTCATCTTTTCCGCAAACCTAATAATGGTTGCGGCGGTTTTTTTATTTACCGTACTGTAGGCCATTTGCAGCAATTGCTCTTTTATCCCCGAAAGATCGTCTGTTAAACATTGTATGAGCTCTAAGGCTACTTTATGGTTTTTATCCAGGATGCTTTTAAGTGCATTCTTTGTAATTCCAACGATTTCAACATCCTTAATAACTGCCGCAGTTTCTTGATAGGGACCGTTTTGCGTAAAAGATGTATAACCAAATAAGTCACCTTCTCTATACAAAGCTGTAGTGAGTTCTTTACCTTGTTCATCTAATTTATAACACTTTACAACGCCCTTATTTATTAAATAAATGTAGTTAGAATTATTTCCTTCCTTAAAAATGATGTCGTTCGTAACGTAATTAAAAACTTCCCCATTATTATTAAAGAGGGTTTTTAAATCCTGAATTGGATTTACTTCACTTTCATTTAAATCATCATTAGAACTGTTTTTTTCACCTCTTAAGTCTTTTAAAATGGCCCTTTTCGCTAAACGACTTTCTATGGCACTTATAAGTTCCTCTTCATCAAAAGGCTTTGTAATGTAATCATCGGCTCCCATGTTCATTCCTTTTCTGACATCCTGATGCTCCGTTTTCGCCGATAAAAAAATAAACGGAATGTATTTGGTATCACTGTTTTTAGATAAGGTGTTTAAAACCCCATAACCGTCTAACTCCGGCATCATAATATCACAGACTATAATATCCGGTAATTTCTTTAAAGCAATCTCAACGGCTTCTAAACCATCAGAAGCCACGGTTACTTTGTAACCTGAAAGTTCTAAAAGTTCCGCAGTGTTTTCTCTTAGAACCAAATCATCTTCTATGAGCAATACATGTTTCATTTGTTTATAATTAGCAGTTAATATTGATTTGATTTAGCATTCATTTAATAGGCTTTTATATTATTACATTATAAATACTTTATTTTGACGCTTCGCTGGGTATACTAAAGGTAAATGTCGTTCCAATATGTTCTTTACTTTTAAATGAAATGCGTCCTCCTAAATTCTCTATATGGTGCTTCGCAATGTTTAATCCGATCCCGGTACCTTGCGTTGATAATACGTTTTCTGCTCTAAAGTATCGGTTGAAAATATTTTTCTGTTCTCCCTTGGGAATCCCTATACCATGATCTTTAACAACAAAAGTTGTCATACCCTTGTTTTGCGTAATATTGATATCGATAGCCGTGTTTTTAGGAGAATACTTTATGGCATTGTGTATTAAGTTTGATAAGATCAACTCTACAATTTTTTCATCCTGATATAAGGAATAGGCATCTATATCTTCAGGATAATTAATTTGTTGTCCTTCTTTTAACAGCATGTTGGCGTTATAAACGACCTCATTAACCACTTTACTCAGCTTAAAAGTACTTGGCTTGTATCTAATTTTACCTGTTTCCAATTTTTCCAAAGACAAAAAATCGTTTAAAATATTGGTCAGGTAACGTACCTTGTCTGAAATGGTTTTTATATGTTTTTCACGTTTTTCTTGCTCCTCGGAAAGCTTATATTTACCTAACAACATGGTCGACGTTAAAATACCGCTTAGGGGCGTTTTAAACTCGTGCGACACTAGTGATAAGAATCTTGTTTTTAAGGTGTTGTGCTCTCGTTCATTTACCAGGGCTATTTTAAGTTCTTTTTCTACCTGAGTTCTTTTTTCAATTTCTTTGGCAAGCTCGAAGTTTGTATGCTTTAAATCATCGGTAGTCAATCTCAGGGCTTTTGTGCGCGCTCTAACCTTTCTTTCTAAGGATTCATTTAACTCCCGAATTTTTTGTTCTTTAGCCTTGCGTTCGGTGATGTCAATAATCATAGACATGACATAGTTTCTATCATAAATTTTAAAAAAGTTTAAACCAATTTCTACCGGGAAAATTGTACCATCCTTCCGTACTCCAAAAAGGTCTTTGCCTTTCCCCATTTGCCGGCTTTCCTTATTTTCGATAAATTTCTTGGATTCTTTATCGTGAATGGGGCGACTTTCTTCAGGTACTAATATGTTTATTGGCTTATTAATAAGTTCATCTTTGGTATAGCCAAACATTGTAGCTGCCATGGTATTTACTTCAACGATTTTATGATTATTGTCGACGATGATAACGCCTTCAATGATGGCTTCAAATAACACGTTGAAAATATCTTGCTGAAACATGGCTAAGTCTTTTATTTTGTAACTTAAAGATACGACCCAAAGTCGTGTTTTTCTTCTGACTTATATCATGTTTTAATTCCTAATTAAGGCCTAACTTTACTAAAACCAAACTGTTATGAGCTACCCTGAAAAAACACTTATTTCTTTTTACCAAAATCTAGGAAAGTTATGTTATGCCATCGCTGCATCGGATAAGGTGGTTAGGGATGAAGAGTTTAATGCTCTAAAAGATCTTATAAAACATAAATGGCTCTTCGTATTCGATACAGAGCATGGCCATAAAATCGATATTGCTCATCACATAGAACACACGTTTAAAAGATTGGTTTTAGAAAAACAGGATGCTAACTCCTGTTTCAATGATTTCATAGCTTATAAAAAAGCACACAATGACTTTTTTACACCCGAATTAAATAGCCTGATCTTGAAAACCACGGGAGCTATCACTGCTGCATTTTCCAGTCAGAATAAATCTGAATTGATCATGCTGGCTAAACTGAGTATTGAGCTTAAAAAATAAAGTGGTTATAAAGCATGCATAACTAATGCTGATAACTATCAGTGCGACACACATTGTAATGATTAAAGGAACTGACTACCGGCAGACAGGTATGACCAATAAAAGACATTAAATATAAGAGATGAAAAATAATTTTGATACCATTATAAGTTCAGACACACCAGTTTTAGTTGACTTTTTTGCAGATTGGTGCGGCCCATGCAAAATGTTGGCTCCAATTCTAAAACAAGTAAAAGATACATTTGGTGATGCCATAAAAATAATAAAGATTGATGTTGATAAAAACCAATTACTGACCACCAAATACCAAGTACGAGGTGTCCCTACAATGATATTGTTTAAAAATGGAAAACCATTATGGCGTCAATCGGGGGTACTACAAAGGGATGACATTTCGGCCATCATAAACCGGTATATTTAAAACCATCCATCATGATGAATATCATTTTATAGCAACTGAAACTATGATACATTTATAGGGTTAACTTCAAAAATAATTGCCTTATGAAACGTACATGTATTCTAGTTATAACGGTTTTATTCATCGCCCTTTTCGGATATTCTCAATCTATTGAAAACCTCGAATACGTCTCCCCTTTTCACGATGGTGTATCTGCCATAAAAAAAGATGGGCAATGGGCCTTTATAAATAAGAAAGGGGGCATTACGGTGCCCTTTAGAAACGATTTATTCCTTACGAAAATGGATGATGGTAATTATCCTGTTTTTAATAATGACAGATGCCTGATCGTCATAAAAAAAGAGGGAATCACCTACTTTGGTTATATCGATAAATTGGGAAAACGAGTGATTGATCCTCAATTTTTGAATGCCACTAATTTTCACAATAATGTAGCCATTGCATTAAAACTGGTTAAAAAGGATATTGGCAGGAATGAGATTTTAGGTAAGAATGTAGTCTATTATAGATCGCATGAAGTTACTATCAATAAAAATGGTAACATAGAGAACTATTTAGACCCCAAAGGTGTTAACGTCGTTTTAGATAAAAAATTCCTAAAAAAGCCTCCACAGATTAAGTCCAAAATCATTTCAGAGAACTTAATAGCGACCCTCAGCTCCAACAAAAAATGGACTGTAAAAAGAATTAATGAATAACATCTTTTAAGCTTTAGAAATGAGATCTAATCTAAATTTGGGAAGTATATCGGGGATAAAAATTAAAGTACATTGGACGTTTCTATTTTTAATCGTTTGGATCATTTTTGTTGAACTTAAACGCGGTGGAACTACCGAAAGCATTTTGTTTAATATCACCTTTGTTCTAGCTGTTTTTTTTTGTGTCGTGTTACACGAATTGGGCCACGCCCTAACCGCGAAGTCCTTTGGAATCGTCACGAAAAAAATAACACTCCTCCCTATTGGTGGTATGGCGAGTTTAGATAGCCTCCCTGAATCTCCTAAACAGGAGCTTCTGGTCGTTATTGCCGGGCCTTTGGTAAATCTTGCTATCGCACTTCTTCTTTATATTATTGTTCCGGTTCAAGACTATATGCACCTCAACTTTACAGAATCCTTTGAAGCTTTAATGAGCTTTACACTACAAAATTTTCTTTTCTATTTGTTTATTGTTAATATAGGCTTAGTAGTATTCAATATAATTCCTGCATTCCCTATGGACGGAGGAAGAATACTAAGGGCTTTATTAGCGATGAGAATGAGTCGTGTAAAAGCCACTCAAATAGCGTCGAGCATAGGGCAATTTATTGCTGCGCTTTTCCTGTTAATCGGATTATTATACAATCCATTTCTCATATTCATTGCACTTTTCGTTTTTTTAGGTGCTTACGGTGAAAATAAAATGGTGCAACATCTGGCTTTACTAAAAGGGCATACAGTTGATGAAGCTATGATGATTAACATAACCGTCTTTGACCCCAAAGACTCTATTGATATCGTTGTTAATAAAATCATTTCGAGTACGGAAAACAACTTCGTCGTAATAGAAAACCATGCTGTTGTAGGGGTCTTATACCACCAAAACATTATAGATCATTCTAATAAAAACGTTTTGGTTAAGGATATTATGACGGTTAATTTTAAAACGGTAAAATCTACGGATGACCTTAAAAAGGTATATCGTTTAATTTATGGCGATAAAAAATCTTTTTTTCCTGTTGTTGAAAACGGCAAATTATTAGGAGCTATAGATGCCACCAACTTAAACGAATACATATTACTGCAATCTAAATTAGCCTATTAAACATGAAATTAATTAGCTGTATTCTCATTCTATTTATTCTACTATCTTGCTCAGGAAAGCAGGACAAAATACTTCCAATAAAACAAGATCTAACCGAGTCGGTATATGCTTCTGTTACCATTCAACCGGATAGTCTATATCAAGCTCATGCTATCGTTTCCGGGATCTTGGATCAAAATCTTGTTGAAGAAGGTCATGTCGTTTCTAAACATGAAGCCATCATACAGATTATTAATAACGCGCCTAAACTTAACACAGAAAACACAAAACTGGCATTAGGTCTTGCCAAGGAAAATTATAGTGGCAGCGCGGCTATTTTAAGTAGTATTACCGACGAAATTGCTGCAGCAACGCTTCAGTTGCAAAATGATTCTATGAACTATTTCAGACAAAAGAATCTTTGGGAACAACGCATCGGATCCAAAACTGAATATGACAAAAAAAAACTCAATTATGAATTGGCTTCCAACCATCTAAAACTATTAAAAAATAAATACTACCGCACAAAAAATGAACTGCAAACGGCCATAAAACAGGCTCAGAATAATTATCAAAAATCGCTTATAAACACCAAGGATTTTACGATTAAGAGCAAAATTCATGGCAAGGTATATGCCTTATATAAAGAACCCGGTGAAATTGTAAACACCATGGACCCCATAGCATCAATTGGTAGTGCAACAAATTTCGTTATCGATATACTGGTGGATGAATTGGATATTGTAAGAATTTCTGAAAACCAAAAAGTTCTCATCCATTTGGATGCCTATAAAGGTGAAATCTTTACAGGTGAAATTTCTAAAATTTACCCAAAAAAAGATGAACGCAATCAAACGTTCTCAGTAGAAGCTCTATTTATAGAGCCGCCAAAGGTATTGTATCCCGGTCTTTCCGGGGAAGCCAATATTATTATTGCAAAAAAGGATACCGTTTTAACTGTTCCTAAAGGCTATATCATTGATGAAGATAAAGTAAAAACCGATAATGGACTGGTAACGATCACAACAGGATTACAAAATATGGAATATATTGAAGTACTCTCTGGAATCAGCAAGGACACTTACATCTATAAACCTGAATAAATGATCAATTGGAATGTTATATTGAGCATTGCCAAAACGCATTTGCTAACTAAAATAAAGCAAACATCAACGGCGGCATTGGGTGTTACTTTTGGGATTGGTGCCTATATTACCTTAGTATGTTTTATGACCGGATTAAACGGTATGTTAGATGATCTCATTCTCAACCAAACACCACATATTCATGTATATAATGAAATTGAACCTTCAAAAAAACAACCTGTGGCATTATACGATGAATTCGAAAACAGCTTTAATATTGTACATTCTATCAAGCCTAAATTAAGTCAGAAAAAAATCCATAATGCTTTACCCATCATTAAGTACCTGGAAGAAAATCAATTGGTTCGCGGTGCGCTTCCGCAAGTAAAAACTCAGATTTTCTATATGGCAGGTTCCATAGAATTAGGCGGTAATCTTATTGGTATTAACCCTATTGACGAAGCAAAATTATTCAACATACAAGATTATATCGTCGCCGGTTCGGCAACCGCGTTGCATAATACAAACAACGGTATTTTACTTGGCATCGGTATTGCAAAAAAAATGTCGTTAAACGTTGGCGATCGCGTACAAGTAAGCCCTACCAATGGTGGTGTCTTTCCATTAAAAATTGTAGGTTTCTACCAAAGTGGCATTGCAGATTTAGATGCTATTCAAAGCTTTACAAATATTAAAACGGTGCAACGTATTTTGGGTCAGGCTCAAAACTATATTACCGATATCAATATCAAATTATATGATATTGAGCAGGCTGTTCCGTTATCAAAAAAAATCGAAAAGCAGTTTCATGTAAAAGCCATAGATATAAAAACGGCCAACGCACAATTTGAAACCGGAACTACAATAAGAAACCTGATTACCTATTCGGTCTCCATAACGCTCTTAATTGTGGCCGGGTTTGGTATCTACAACATCTTGAACATGCTTATCTATGAAAAAATGAATGATATCGCCATATTGAAGGCTACCGGTTTTTCCGGTAAAGATGTCCAACTTATTTTTATGGCTCAAGCGATGATCATTGGTTTGGTAGGCGGTGTTTTAGGCCTACTCATTGGATTTGGATTGGCCAATTTAATTGGTACCATTCCGTTTCAAACCGAGGCGCTTCCAACTGTAGAAACCTATCCCATAAATATGAATCCTTGGTTTTTTATTATTGGATTTTCGTTCGCCATGCTTTCCACATTTTTAGCAGGGTATTTACCATCAAAGAGAGCGAAGAAAATAGATCCCGTACGAATTATAAGAGGGCAATGACAAGAACATGGTATTGGAAGCAAAACATATTAATAAATACTTTAAAAAGCCTATCCTGTTTCATGTTTTGAAGGATATAAATTTTCAAGTTGAAAAAGGTGAGTTTGTATCTATCATGGGGAAATCGGGCTGTGGGAAATCAACGCTTCTTTATATTCTCTCAACGATGGATACTGACTATGAAGGTGAATTATACTTAAATAATCAGCTTATTACTAATCAAAGTAGGTGGCATCTTTCTTATATTAGAAACAAACACATAGGTTTTGTATTTCAATTTCACTACTTACTTTCAGAATTTTCAGTATTGGAAAACGTGATGCTACCCGCAAAAAAGCTGGCGGAAAAATCATTGTTGGACATTGAACATGATGCCATGCAAAAACTAGAAATGCTCAATATAGATCATTTAGCAAAAAAACGCGCTTCCCGGATTTCCGGAGGAGAAAAACAACGTGTCGCCATCGCTAGAGCTCTTATAAATAATCCTTCTATTATAATGGGTGATGAACCCACGGGAAACTTAGACAGCTACAATTCAGAAAACGTTTTTAATATTTTTAAGCAATTAAGCGATGAACAGGGTTTGTCTTTACTTGTAGTTACCCATGACCAGGATTTTGCCCATAAAACGGATCGGATCATTCAAATGGGCGATGGAAAAATCATCACTTAATGATACACCCATTGGCTGGAATGGTAAATGATATTGGTCATTTGAAACTCAACTTTTTACAATTATTTTTAATCTGTAATTAATGATTCCAAAGAAAATTTTAAAACAGGTAAATGGCGTTTATAGATTATTATAAAATATTAGGATTATCAAAAAATGCCTCGGAAAAGGATATAAAAAAGGCCTATCGGAAATTGGCACGTAAATACCATCCCGATTTAAATCCAAATGATAAATCTGCCGAAAAAAAGTTCAAAGAAGTTAACGAGGCGAATGAGGTATTAAGTAATCCTGAAAATCGTAAGAAATATGATGCTTATGGTGAACATTGGCAACACGCTGAAGATTATGAAAAAGCCCAACGACAACAGCAGAATTATCAAAGAAGCGGTCAAAGCTATTCAGGAGGTTTTGCCGGTGAGGGTTTTTCAGATTTTTTCGAATCTATGTTCGGCGGCAGGCCATCAAAAGCTCGAGGGCAGCAAGTTAAATTTAGAGGCCAGGATTTTAATGCTGAACTGCAGCTCGATCTAAAAGACGCATACCATACGCACAAACGCACACTAACTATAAACCATAAAAACATCCGCATTACTATTCCGGCCGGTGTTGAAAATAGTCAGGTCATTAAAATAAAGGGGCATGGTGGGAAAGGTATAAACGGAGGCCCTGATGGTGATTTATATATCCAATTCTCAATTATAAACCATTCAAAATTTAAAAGAAACGGAAGTGATCTCCATGCATCCATCGATTTAGATCTGTATACGGCGTTATTGGGAGGAGATATCACAATAGATACGTTTGACGGGAAAGCAAAATTAACGGTAAAACCGGAAACTCAAAACGGAAGCAAAATAAAACTAAAAGGAAAAGGGTTTCCAAAATATAAAAAGGAAGGTCAATTTGGTGATTTGTATATAACCTATAACTTAAAAATACCAAAAAATCTTACCACTAAAGAAAAAGAATTAATTAAGGAGTTACAACAATTGCGGTAATTATGGAAACACATGAGTATATATCGATACAACTATTCTGTTCACATTATGATGTACCAACTTCTTTTGTAAGCGCTTTACATGAATTTGAACTCATTGAAATTACACGTATTAAAGGCATTTACTATATCCATAAAACACAAATTATAGAGATTGAAAAAATGATAAGATTACACTACGATCTTGATATTAATTTAGAAGGCGTTGATGCCATATATAATTTATTAAAACAAGTAAAGTCCTTACAAGAGGAGATTGTTTTGCTGAACAATAAACTAAACCGTTTTAAAGATATTTAACCATGCTAACATTTAAAAACTTCAATATAGCCGATTGGTTTTCCTTCTATCGCATTTTGGCTGCTCCTGTTTTATTGATGCTGATTTGGTTTGACCTACGACTAATTTTCACATGGTTACTTCTTATAAGTTACGCCACAGATGCTATTGACGGCTATTTGGCCAGAAAATTTAAAATTACAAGCCCCAGAGGATCGCAACTAGATTCCTTTGGGGATCAAGTAACATTAATAATAGGACTTCTTGGTTTATTTTATTTCGAAACTGAATTCATTAAGACGAATCTTCTCTGGATAATTTTAGCACTTACGCCCTATATTATCCAAATGATTATCGCTTACTTAAAATATGGTAAAGCAACTGCCTTTCATACCTATTTAGCGAAACTATCTGCGGTTGTACAAAGTGTTTTCATTTTATGGTCATTATTCTTTTCACCGGAATACAGTATATTTTATGTTATGATAGCCATCGGGCTTTTAGAAACCTTTGAAGAAATCACACTTATATTCATGTACGATAACTGGGCTTCGGATGTAAAAGGAATTTATTGGGCATATAAGGACAAAAGACGCCTAAAAAAGAAGCCATGAGATCATTTTCTCTTTTTACAATTATTTTGTTATGTATGGCCATTCTATGTATAGATATCTTAGCCTTTTATTGGTTAAAATCTATAACAAAGCTATTAGACTCTTCATTTTTACAAAAAAGTATTCATGTTCTGTTTTGGATATTTACCGTTGGTTTGATCACTTCAATAATTGTTTTAAAAACGACTCTAGATCATATAAATCCGGTTAGAAAACAACTACTAATCTCTTCATTTTATGGACTTACCGTTTCCTCATTCGTACCCAAGCTGATCTTCGTAATCATTATATCGATACTCTATTTTACGAATTATATGTTTTCTCAAAATGAATCGTTAATCGTGGTTCCCCTAATAGGATTATTATCGGGATTGCTTCCCTTTTCTATGATACTCTATGGCATATTCAAGGCTGTTTACAGGTTTAAAGTTCACCATCATACTATGACATTCGATAACTTACCATGGTCCTTTGAAGGATTACGTATTGTCCAGCTATCAGATATTCATTTGGGGAGCTTTAATTATAGATACGATATCATAGAACGCGTCGCTAAGAAAGTAAACCATTTACATCCGGATTATATTTTTATTACTGGGGATTTGGTAAATAATTATGCCTGGGAATTGAAGGGTTGGGAACATGTGTTTAACAAATTTGAAGCTAAAAAACGGAAATATGCCGTACTGGGCAATCATGATTATGGTGATTATAGTACATGGGATACCAGGGCGGAAAAGAAAAAAAATTTTGAAGCCATAAAACAGTTTTACAAAAATATCGGTTTTAAACTTTTACTCAATGCATCAGAAGTTATTTCAAAGAACAATCAACACATAGCCATTATTGGGGTCGAGAATTGGGGAAAGCCACCGTCGAAGCAGTATGGTAATCTCAAGAAAGCTTCAGAAAATATCGAAGAGATTCCCTTTAAAATTTTATTGTCTCATGATCCTACACATTGGGTTGAAGAAGTGATTGATAAAACAAATATTGCGTTAACCCTCTCTGGTCATACCCATGGTATGCAAGCCGCTTTTCGGTATAAAAATTTACAATGGAGTCCGATAAAATATAAATACAAGCATTGGGCGGGTTTATATCAATATAAAAATCAATTTCTATACGTTAATAGAGGGTTAGGATGGCTGGGCTTTCCAGCAAGAATTGGTGTGAGACCGGAGATTACTTTTTTAGAACTCCAATCCGGTTTTTGATGCTGCGTAACATTATATGCTTAGTGCCTTTCACTGATTTTCATTCAAAGCCAAAGTGATTAGACATTAGCTAATGCCTCTATAAGGGTTTTACAACCTCCTTTCGATATGTATGCTGTATGATCTTCTAAAGTTCTAAAATATTGTCCACAAATAGTACTACACCACATGGTATTATTTGTCACCTTGTTAAACGCCTTGAGCATCTTTTTAGCGATTTTATTATTGAAATATGGAGGCTTTTTACCAGGGTTTTCTCTACACCAATCCAACATCTTCTTCCAAATAGCAGCACTCAAAGCACCACAGGCACCTCCACTTAAACCTAGTCCTCCTGCATATCCTGCCACCATTACCATTTCTTCGTTACTGCCGCCCAGTTTTTTTACAACTTCCGATGCACAACTCAACGTTTGTATTTTAACGTTGATACTTTTAGACAAACTTCTATTGGCCACATCAACTGCCTTCGGGGCCCATTCTTCAGCCAAGTTGAAACAATAACTGTTTTCTGCGCCCTGAAGGGTAACCTTCAACATAAATGCCGTCATACCAATAATATTGGTCAGGTCGTAACCAATAATATCTTTGCAATCTGTCACACCAGTATGTTCCACAAAAGAATCTATAATTTTTTGGGTAGCACTTAGAGCTACGGCAATGGCACTATCCATGTCATCATGTTTTCGATAGGACTCCGCTCCTACTGCCAGTGCAGTCCCCCAAAGCATACCGCATTGATGTCCTTGGTTCATTATACCTCCTGCAAGAGGATTCAAAGCGTATTCTTCCAGAGCTTTCGGATGACCAAATTCTCGATTCATTATGTGGGCAAAGGTTCTGGAGCAGGTACCGCAGTGTTTAAAAATCTCTTTAGCATCGTTCTTTTGTTTTATAGAAGTGTTCATAGTATCGATAATTAAGTTTTTTTAGCTTAAAACGCCTATACAGTTAATATTATTAAGGTATTCAATTCCATTTTAATGCCAAATGATATGCATCATACCCAAAACCTCATTACTATAATTTAAAATCAGCGTATTATAAATCGAAAAGGGTTTAAAAGCACAAAGCCTTAGTTGATTTATATCATTTTTTAAACCATTGAAAGCTAGTAGATTTAATGATTAATTGAAAAATTCATAAAATGAAAACTATAACTATTTTGCTTATTGGACTCTGGTCAATGGCTGCTTTTGGCCAAACAGAGAATGATGGTGATATCTTAATTGATAAACCCCGGGAAGATGATACATATCATGCAGGAGAAACCATTAAGGTAAATGCCCCAATACAAGGAGATTTGGTCATTGCCGGAGGAAATCTTATGGTTAATGATAGTATTAATGGCGACTTGACGGCAGCCGTAGGAGAATTATTTCTCAGCAACTATGTAGCAGATGACGTGCGTATAGCCGTTGGAAGAGCTACCATTGACTCAGAAATCGGTGATGATTTAATTGTTTTTGGCGGAGAAGTCGTCCTTACTGAAAATGCTCTAATACGCGGTAACCTGAAATGTTTTGCCGGAAATATTGAAATACATGGTGATGTCATTGGAAAGCTTGACATAAAAGGAGCTGACGTTCTAATTGATGGAACCATAAAAGAAACTTCAAAAATAATAGGAGAAGATATCACCATCGGGGCAAATGCTCAATTCTATAATGATGTGGAATATTGGAATAGCGATGGAGACATAGATTTTAAAAGCTCACTAGTGCATACTGAAGCTCAGTTCAATGAAGATTTCAAAGAGGAAAAATCGCAATTGGCCTTAACCACTTTTGGGACAACTTCAATTAAATTATGGGTATCCTATATCTTATCTTCATTATTAGTTATCTTCGTTTTACATGCACTTTTTAGAAATGCATTTTCAAGCGCAACTGAAGGTTTAGAAAATAACTTATTAAAAAGCTTTGGCTTCGGGTTGATTTATCTGATTGGAATTCCATTGCTGATCCTCCTTGCTTTTCTTATGATAATAGGCATCCCTCTAGGCCTTTTTGCAACTGCAATTTTTGTATTTAGTCTCTTGTTTGGTCATTTGGTGGCAGCCTTATTAGTTGTTTATTATTTGAGAAATAGAAATGAAAAGAATTGGGGGTTTTGGAGTATGACATTTCTAGCATTATTATGTGCTATTGTATTGCGCTTACTCACGACTATTCCTTTTATGGGTATAATGATTTCTGTTATTATCCTATCAATTACCTATGGCGCTCTGACTTTAAAGGTCCTTCATCCTAAGAAGCAATTGGATAAAAATTAAGATCATGAATGAAGAACATCCAAATATTAGTATTTTAAAGAGGTTTAATCCAGCTAACCCCAACACTGTGGCTAAAGTATTGGCCAAAGATTTCGTTTGGCATTATATTAATCCTAAGTTGCCCGAGATGCATGGAGATTACTTCGGCCTATCCGGTTTGAAAGACTTCTTCAAAAAAATCGGTGGTCATACCAGTGGTTCCTTTAAGGTAAATCCCATATCCATAACACCTATGGGAGATGAAATCATCATCACACATGTGAAAGACACGATGTTGCTGGACGGCAAACAAATGGAAATTGACGCGATCGTTGTATGGTGTATTATTGATAGTAAAATTAAAGAAGCTTGGGACATCCCCGTGATACCTACTGTCACTTTTTCAAAACGATAAAACAGAACTCATGAAAATAATAGACGTTACACCGAATAATGCTGAAAAAGAAACATTTTTCTGCATCAAGGACATTAAAAAGCCAGCGTTTAAAAGCAAGCAATTATGGTTTGAAAAACGATACAAAGAAGGATTACGGTTAAAAATTCTAAAAAATGAAGCCGATAAAATGCTTGGTTTTATAGAATATATTCCGGCCATAGATGCATGGAGACCGGTAGATGCCCATAATTTTATGTTTATTCATTGCATGTACATTTATTCAAAGAAAGACAGAAATAAGGGCCTGGGCACTATGCTTATAAACGAAGCAGAAAAGGATGCCAAAACAAGGAAAATGAATGGTTTATGTGTTATGACTAGCAAGGGCTCATGGATTACCAATAAAAGCCTTTTTGAAAAGAACGGCTTCACTCAGGTGGATCAGAGAGGGCGATTTGAATTAATGTCAAAAAAATGGCGCACCAAAACTCCGGACCCTAAACTCTTCGACTGGACAAGGCAGCAACAGAAATATGAAGGCTGGCACCTGCTCTACGCCGATCAGTGCCCCTGGCATGAAAAATCTGTTGAAGCCATGCTAAACGTAGCTATGGATTTTGATGTTGACTTAAAAGTATCAAAAATAGAATCCGCACAGGAAGCTAAAAACGGGCCCTCTGGTTTTGGCGTTTTCGGCTTACTACACAATGGCAAATTGTTAGACGATCATTATTTAAGTGCTACACGCTTTAGAAATATTTTAAAGGCTGAACAAAATTTGTGATTCGCAGAGATAAAAGAACGTTCGCCCTATCGAAAAAGGTATAACTCAAACTATAAAAGAGCATAACTGATCAATATCATTGCCTATCTATAAGTATTAAAGTTCCTTTAGACAAAAATTTAGCGATGGTTACATTAGCCGTTTTAACAATACTGTTTGCTGCACTTGCATATTTATTATTAACACCAATTATGTTGTATGTAGACACCAGAAATGACACGTATTTCGTTCGGCAACAAGGTATTATAAAGGCAGCTGTTTTGGGAGACAAAAAAGAAGTACTTCGGATAAAGTTGACTGTATTTTTCCTGAATTTTTACGTCTATCCATTTCGAAGTAAAAAAAAACCATCGAAACCTAAAACAATAAAAAAGAAAAAAAAAGGAAACACATCGTTTTCATTTGAAGTAGGCTTGCGGTTACTAAAAACATTAAAAATAAAAAAGTTGGTGGTGGATATAGATACCGGTGATTGTTTAGCAAATGCAAAGTTATATCCCATATTCGCATTTCTAAACTACAAATTCGGTGGCTTTCACATCAATTTTGAAGACAGAAATCAATTGGTATTGCACCTGGAGAGTAAACCAATTCGAATAATTAAATCATTTATTAACTTTTAAAACATCATATTATGGAATTACATTTTGAAGAATTATTAGGACGAATAACGGACTTTATAAAATCTGAAGCCAAAACTGAAACCGTTGTTGGCAATCAGTTTGAACTCGGAGAATTTAAGTGTGTACCAGTTATTAAAGTAGGTATGGGCTTCGGTTCAGGAGGAGGAGAAGGCACAGAAGCTAAAGGAAAACGAGGCGAAGGTATGGGTGCTGGAGCCGGTGTTGGCATTGAACCTATTGGGTTTTTAGTGAGTAGAGAAGATGAAATATCATTCCTTTCTGCCGGAAAAACTAAAGGATTAGCCGCGGTATTTGAAAAAGTACCGAGTCTTATTGAAACTATTGCCAAGAACAAAAGAGAAGCGGCAGAAGTGACACCTTAAAAGGTTTAGGTAAACGTTATTAAAGACAGAGCGAGTTAAAAACATCTTGCTCTGTCCTATTTATAAGCATTATTTATGAAAAGGCCATTAACAGTTCTATCATAATAACAGTGGTCGCTTTTCAAGCTATTAGTACTATTCCTGCCGGTTTTGTGCTAATTATTGATCCTTTCGGAGACATTTTGAGATTTCATTTTAGGTATTCATTTTGGACATTTACCATCTACAAGAGAAGACTATCGTATAAACTATTTAACGCACTTATAACCACGTACAATGGACAACTGATTAAAATCATAGTTCTTTTAAATGAATTTGAATATTTTGGTCGTTGTAGACATTAAGAATCGTGATTATGATTAGGACTTTAAAGGAAAAAGAGAGCAAACAAGTTATTGCTAACAATTACATTGGGTATTTAGGTTACATTTTTAAAAACGAACCATTTATAGCTCCTATTACCTACTTCTATAATCCGGAGAAAAACATCATCATAGGATATTCCGATCAAGGTCATAAAATAAATGCCATGCGCAAACATAATAAGGTATGCTTAGAAGTGGCCGAAATAGAATCTATCGACAATTGGGAATCTGCCCAGGCTCATGGTGTTTTTAAACAATTATTTGGTAGCGAAGCAAAAGCGTCCCTTCATGAGTTTTCATTAGGGATTAAACATCTTATAACCAGAAAGGAAAAGCGACACCTAAATTTTATTAGTGAGTTTTCGAGCAAAATATCCAAAGCTGAAGTTCCTATAGTCTTTACCATCAGTGTTGAAGAAATTACCGGAAGAATGAGACGTCATTAACTGATTTAACTACTTTATTTCTTTGCTTCTTTTCTTTCCTTTCGCTCTAGTTTCCTAAAATATCTGCGTGTTAGAAAATTGTGTTTCAAAGCTTCCATATTCTGGTTGAATTTATCTGTGCCTTCATTAATATTGTGCAGTGTTGATTTTAAGCTATTGACCAATGCCGTGTCCTTTACAATATAATTGAAAGTACCATTGCTTGAATTAATATCATCGATCACGGCATCAATGTTTGCCATGATAGTTTCAATTTCCTCGCTTGATGTTTCAAGGTTTCCAATAATAGTTTTCATTTTTTTACCGGAAATAGAATCGTTTAACAACACCCCTAAAACAGTTTCTTGATTCTTTTTTAATGATGTAATCATTTCATTTAATTCGTCTATGGTTGTTATAACACCCCGACTTATCTTCTTAAGATTTACAACCGATTGTCTCATATCTTTGGCCATTAAGGTATCATTAAGCAGCAAACCCAAGGTCCCTTTACCTTCAATCATTGATGTGGTTATCTTCAAAAGATCAGACATTAGAATAGCGGCATTTTCAGAGCTTACACTTAAGGTGCTTAAAATATCGTCTGCCCCTATTTTACTATAAGATTCAATAGTATCTCCATTGCTAATTACAGGAGCACTACCCTTTCCCGGAACTATACTAAGGATCATGTTACCAACCAAACCATCAGAACCAATAGTTGCAATAGCATCTTTTTTGATATGCGTAATAATCTTTTCTTCAATATTCATACTTACTTTTATGGTTGAATCATTTATCATTTCAATACCGCTAACAGTACCAATGTTAATTCCCGAATAACGGACATTGTTTCCTTTTTGTAAACCATTGACATTCTGAAAATACGCATTGATTTTAAAGGTTTTTTTAAACATATTTTGCCGTTGTCCTATAAAGTAAACACCCGTTACAAATAGCATGGTTCCAACAATAACAAACAACCCTAACCTTATTTTTTGTGACTTTGTGTTTTTCATTTAATTATTATTTAGTCCATTTCCTCGAACTCAGATGGTTATCGAAAGGAAATCTTATTATTTTACTGTTTAAAAAACGCCCTTACTTTTGGGTCCTTTAAAGCGGATAACTCCTTAAAAGTACCAACGGCATAATCTACGCCGTCTATAAGCAAAATCATGCGATCTGAAATGACACGTGCACAATCCACATCATGTGTGATAATGAGCGATGACGTGTTGTATTTCTTCTGAATGTCCTGCATTAAGATAATGATTTCTTTAGCCGTAATGGGGTCTAAGCCACTTGTAGGCTCATCATACAAAATAATTTTTGGACGTAATATCAGCGTTCGTGCTAATGCAATGCGTCGTTTCATACCACCAGATAATTCTGAAGGCATTAAATCTATTGCATCCACTAAACCAACATTCTCCAGAGCTTCAACAATTAGTGTTTCGGTATCGATGGCACCATCAAACTTTTTTGTATGACGTCGTAAAGGGAATTCCAAATTTTCACGAACAGTCATAGAATCGTACAACGCACTGCCTTGAAACAAAAAACCAATATCGGCGCGTAATATATCTAAGGCTTCTTGGTTTAAAGTTGTGATGTCGTTCTGCATAACAGAAATTGATCCACGATCGGCTTCCATCAATCCAACGAGGCATTTAATCATCACCGATTTTCCTGAACCTGATTTTCCCATGATTACCAGGTTTTCACCTTGATGAAGTTTCATATTAAAACCGTTAAGTACATGATTATCACCAAAGCTTTTGTACAAATCCTTTATTTCAAGCACTATGGTTTGTGTTTCTATACCTTCTTTCTTTGCAGATATGTTATGTTGTACCATCATAATTCGTAAAAAATATCGGCTACAAAAACGGCGATAAAGTCGATAACAAAAAGTAAGAGCGATGTAAAAACAACAGCAGAATTCGCAGCTTTACCAACGCCTTCAGTTCCTTTGTTACAATAATAGCCCTTAAAACACCCAACAATTCCGATTGCAAATCCGAAGAAAAACGATTTAACCGTTGCAGGAATGATATCACCAAATTCCAGAGAGTCGAACACCTGATTAAAATATAAGTTGAAAGATACATCACCTTTTAAATGCTCCACCAAATAAGAACCATAAAGCGCAACAGCATCACCAACAACAACCAATAATGGAAGCATTAAAGTTATTGCTAAAACCCGAGTGACTACCAAATATTTAAACGGATTAGTTCCTGAGACCTCCATAGCGTCAATTTGCTCGGTAACACGCATAGAGCCTAGTTCTGCACCTATCCCGGAGCCTATCCTACCGGCACAAACCAGTGCGGTAATCATGGGTCCGATTTCTCTAACTATAGAAATACCAACCATAGAGGGCATCCACGACACGGCTCCAAACTCTTGTAAAGTTGGCCTGGTTTGCAGTGTTAATACCAAACCAATAATAAATCCGGTAATGCCAACTAATAATAAAGAACGATTTCCCATATTAAAACATTGGCGTAATAGCTCTTTAAATTCGAATGGACGCTTAAATACCTCTCTAAAAAAGCGTCCCGAAAAATAGGATAACGCTCCAATTTCTACCAAGAAATCGTCGATACGTGGTTTTATTTTGTTTATACCGAACATAAAATGCGTCATCTTAGCTCAAATATATACCAATACGAGAATGCCTGAAATGATAATCATCATATCTTAATACTGAGGGATATCATTTTAAAAATGAGGTTATTACGTTAATTTCAGATGTTTTACAAAGACAATTTTTCATGAATATTGGTTTAGTTTTATCCGGAGGAGGTAGCCGAGGTGTTGCTCATATTGGAGCCATAAAGGCTTTAGAAGAACACGGTATTTATCCGACCCATGTTTCAGGATCTAGCGCAGGAGCTATAGTAGGTGCATTGTATACCTATGGATATCATTGGGAACATATTTTAGAGTTTTTTAGAAGTATTCAGATATTAAACATAAAAAAATATGCGATTGGTAAGCCCGGTTTTATTGATGCTGAAAAGTTTTATCCGGAATTCAATAGGTATTTAAAAGAAGACCATTTTAGTGCTCTAAAAAAACCATTAGCGATTACCGCAACAAATATATTAAGCGCCAAACTCGAAGTATTTACGGATGGTGAACTTATAAAACCAATACTCGCTTCTGCTGCAATTCCCGGTGTTTTTGCTCCTGTAAAAATTAAAGATTCGTATTATGTGGATGGCGGCGTGCTTAACAACTTTCCTGTAGAGTCCTTAAGGTCTAAATGTGACATCCTAATTGGTAGTTACGTTAATGGCATAGAGGATATAACTATTGAAGATTTAAAGCATTCTCATAATGTTATAGAACGTGCTTTTAGACTAAAGTCTGTTAAAGAAGATTATATCAAGTTCAGAGATTGTGATCTTGTTATTTCACCCAAAGCATTAAGCAAATATGCAACTTTTGATAAAAAACACATCGATGATATATTTAAGATAGGCTATAATGCCACAAAAGAAGCTTTAACGAATCATCATTTGGTCATAACCAAAATTCCATAAAAGATTTCTTAAAGCTGATGCTTATCATTTCACATCTTTATTGCTGTGCATATCTTTATTTATTAAAGCATGAGCGTCGATGAAAACCACATTGTACATACAAAATTTTAAATGCGGTGGTTGTGAAAAAACCATCATTAATAAACTTTCTCATTTAAGGAATATTGACGAGGTATCCGTAAATAAGACTTACGCAACAGTAACTTTTGAATATAAAACTCCCGAAGAAATAAAAACAGTAAAAGAAGCACTTTCAACATTGGGTTATCCTCCTTTTGGAGAAAAAAACAACCTGATTAAAAAGAGTAAATCTTATATGAGTTGTGCTATTGGAAAAATTTCTAAAGCCGACTAAAAACCCAAATTACTATCCTTTAAAAGATTACAAAATGAAACTAAATCTAATAATTTTTGCGCTACTTATCATGTTAATAAGCTGCAATACAAGTCGGAAAAAAGAAAAAGAAAACTCAGGATTAGTGCGTACGTCTAAAGTGGATCCTAACGATAATAGCATAAAAGTAAATAGCATTGTTGATTCCATGGGTTATAAGCTTATGGTACAGAAGTGTTATATCTGTCATTTTGAAAAGCCAACCCCTACAAAAAGAAACGAAATGATAGCACCTCCAATGTTACGTGTTCAAGAACATTATAAATCAACCTTTACCAATAAAGAAGAGTTTATCAATGCTGTTATAAGCTTCACCAATAATCCTTCGAAAGAAAAGACATTAATGCCGGGTGCTGTGAAGAAGTTTAAATTGATGCCTAAGTTATTCTATGATGATAAAGAGTTGCTTTTAATAGCAGAAACCATGTATGATTACGATTTTGGTTCTGCACCAAAAATGAGAATGCAAATGATGAGTCGTAACGGAGTTCAACTAAATCATGGTGAAAAATGGAAATTAAAACCAGAATCTGTTCAACTCATGGAAGCCATTACAAAGAAAGTGAACCATTTCAGTTCAGATAATATTGCTGATTATAATCAATTAAGCAAAGATGTATTTAATGAAGTGAAAAAAATAATGTTAGATGACGCTTATACAGGAGAAAAATTCAATCAAATACATCTTTTCTTCTACGGAATTGAAGACCATATGCATCTTTTAATGTCACTACAATCTATAGATGAAGCGAGAAATCAGTTTTATGAATTAAAGAAAAAACTGAATACATTCAACGCTTATTTTGAATAACCAACATCCAAAACTTACAACAAATAGGTTTAATTTCAGAGGCATTACAATCTTCCGATTTACAAAGAGATTGTTCTCTATATAGTTCAATTCACTTTTTGAGATAGTTTCACTGTTTTATTGGTTGTATCTTTTTTTAAATACTTTTCCATAATCATTTGCGCCTTGAAAAAGCATAACGTAGATTCTGCTCCCTGATTAATATTAATATTGGTATCCTCCAGTCCGTCGTAAGACGCTCCATTCACCGGGTTATACATAATCTGTTTAAGGTGATTATTCCCTAAAAACCAGCTAAACGCAAGTTCCAGCTGATCTTTATATTTGATTTTCCCGGTAACTTCATAAAATAAATCTAAAGCAATAATGGTTGTAGCTACTTCCATTGGTTGTTCTCCATAAAAGGTTCTTTCGTTTTTCTTTTTAAACCACCCCCTATTTGAAATTACTTTAATTTGTCCTTTCATAAAATACTGTGATAAAAGAAAATCAAAAGAAACTTCGGCAATGCTCTTAAACTGCTTTTCTTTTGTAACTAAATAGCTATACATCATGGCTTCGGGAAGGACATTATTGGCATAAGTCATATAGTCTTCATACCAGGACCAATTATCTTCAGAATTTATGTGATAATGATGTATTAAGGTTTCAGCAAAATGCCTAATCCGTTTTTTAATCTTTTCTTCTTTATGAACCAAATGATAGTGATAAAGTCCTTTTATAGCATAGGCCAGAGCTCTTGGTGATTTTATATTATCAATTCTTTTAAGTGCTTTATTCCAACATTTTTGCGCCCGAAACACCAGTGAGGGCGGCATTAATTCCTCATTTGAAATAAGATATCCCAAACTCCATAATGCTCTTCCGTTCGCATCGTCAAGATTCACTTCTACATTTTGCCCTGTAATCTGTTGTTCATAATTTTTATAGTTATCAAACCATCCATCATCACGTTGCATCCCTTCCATAAAACTTAAATAAATATTTGCGAATTTCAATGCCTTAGGTGCCTCAAAACACTTGTAAAACATGATCATATTGATTAATGCTCTGGCATTATCATCCAGGGTATAACCTGACTTTAAATCCGGCTGACCAAATTTTGAGAATTGAAGCATCCCATAGTCCGTGGTAAGTTCTTCAATATGATCAAATTTGACGGGAGGTAAATTAAACCTCAAATCCTCTGTCCTATTGGCTAATTCACCAAATAACAATCCGTATTTAATAGCCACATTCTCCCAGGCAGTAGCCCTGGTATTAGCAAATGCCGTCTTTGCCATGGCTATACGTACTTCTTTATTCTCGGTTAATCTTTCTATAGCCTCTTTAAAAGCCTCTGTTTTACCGAAAACATCGAGAAGTATACCGTTACTGTCATCAATAATTTCTTTAGCATGAGGAATAGGGTTTGCAATAACAGGGCAACCACAAGCCATGGCATAGACTAGTGTTCCACTTACGGCTTGATTTGGATCTTTGGAGGTGAATAAGTAGATATCTGAGAGGGTTAGATAGTCAAGTAATTGATTTAAATCGAGGTATTCATTTATGAAAACAACATTGTTCTCCAATCCGGAATCCTTTACTATTTGCAGTAGTCTGGTTCTATAAATTTCGCCTTCCCTTTTTATAACCTCCGGATGTGTTTTACCTATAACCAAATAAATAATTTCAGGATGCTCCTTTACAATTTCAGGAAGCGCATATAGAACGGTTTCAATACTTTTGTTTTCACTTATTAAGCCAAATGTCGACAACACTGTTTTGCCCGAATAATGATATTTATTCTTTAATAATTCCTTTTGTTTCCAAAGTACAATATGAGTACCATGGGGAATGATCATGGTTTTCGATTTTCGATATCCATAATGACTTATTAAAAGCTCCTGGGCATATTTTGTAAGTATTATAATTCTATCTGAAAGATTTGCTATGGCCCTGACAATTTTTTTTCTTTTCGCATCCGGATTGGGTAAAACGGTATGAAAAACAGTTACAACAGGTTTGTTTAGCGCTAATAAGAATGCTAGCAAATATTCTCCATAGACGCCTCCATAAAGACCAAATTCATGTTGAATACATACTAATCCAATATCATCGCGCTCATTTATTTTTTCCGCAACGATACGATAGTTTTGTAAAAGCGTCGTAGATAAGGTAAATGTCACTTCCTTACCATATTCATAAGACGTCTCATCATTTTGTAAAGCACATATTTCCACAGGTAAGGTATTACCAAATATTCGGGAAACTGAATTCGCAATATCATTAGAAAACGTCGCTAATCCACATTCTCGCGGTGGATAAGAACTAACGATCAACATTTTCATCCCTCTCTCTAAAAATCTCATTTTATATCGCTATTAAAGTTGTTTTTTTAATTCATAGAGTAGCCCGGATAAACTCATTTTTGCTACGCCAATATATTTATCTGCCGCGCCATAATAAACGTATAAATCATCACCGTAAAGTGCATGACCAGTAGGAAATACCACATTATCAACGATCCCATGCTTCTCCCATTTTTTAGTAGGTGAAAACAAAGGATAAGATAATCGCGATAATTCTATTTCGGGTTTATCTCTATGCAGCAGTGCAGCCTTGGCATGATACGTTCTTCCTTTGGTGGTTTCCTGAACTCCATGATAAATTAACAACCAGCCATCGTCTGTCTCTATTGGAGGCCCTCCGGCTCCAATATAATTTACCTCAAAAATACCTTTTGGATCAAGTACAATATAATCCGTTAGGTTTTTAAGGTAATCTTCCCAAAAGGATTTGGTTAAATCCTTCCATTCGTCAAAATAAACAATCTGAATCCCGGGCCAAATACGATGGAGCATTGCAAATTTCCCATTTATTTTTCTGGGAAACAGTACAACATCTTTATCTCTGAGTAATCGCAACTCATCGTCTACCAATCCTATTTCTGCAAAGAGCCTGTAATAATGATGATACTTGGGATTTAATCCACAAGTGTCACAAAAGCTTACATATTCTTCATACTCTTGATAGTTTACCTGAGGTGTTATAATACCATGTTTTTCAAAATGAACCAGGTCTTTAGATGTGGCCATGGCTCCTAAAGTATTTATCCCGTCATAAGCCGTATAAATAACATAAAAGGTGTCTTCAATCTTCATAATTCTGGCGTCTTCCACACCGTGCTTTTCGTATTCAAAATCTCGAGTGATTAATGGCTTTTCATGTCGTTCTATAAGTTCAAGAGGCCCCTCTGTCTTTGCGTATCCAATAGTTGAAAAATTTCCATCTTGAACAGCCCTATATAAAATATGCACTGTATTGTTTTCTTGATAGATTCCTGGATTAAATACGCCATTATTCTCGAACACTCTTTCTGTAGGGCCTAAAAGAATGTCATGTTTTTCTATGGTTACCATAATACATTGAGTTGATATTGATTTCCGGTAAATCTACTCTCTAATATTATCGTTTTCAATGATATATATCATTTCTGCCTTCTTTTTTGATGTATACTTTTATATAAGTCTAAAACTAAGATTATATGTATACCAAACTTTTATTTAAAGTTTTTGTGGTCATTGTGTTCTTAACCGTACTAAAGTTTTGTTGTTCAAAGGAAGCTTATTTCGTCGGGTCTTCTAATCGTCCTAACAGCAAAGATTTGATCAAAGATTCTTTGCCAATTAAGATTAAAGTAAATAATAATATTACGGTCGAAAACTATTTTGATTACTTAGATGCTATGGTTAAAAAATATGATCCATTTACACCTTATAATTTAACAGAACATCTTTTAGTAAGGCATAACTCCTGGCTTATTGATACCCTTGAAAACACCGATTATTATAGAATGAAAGCACGAGACTCCTTTGTATATGATCAGAAAAAATTGATCATTATCCATAAAGGGAGTTCCATAGTTATTCCTGATTCTATTGTTGCTTCAAAAATTCTAAGCACATTTAAAAAAACAACCATAGACATCAATATTCCTGAGTTTAAACTTCGTATTTATGAGAATTCTATTAAACGTTATGAGTTTCCCATAAGAGTTGGGCGGCATGAAAAGAAATATCTTGAAATGTCCGGAAGAATTCAGGACTTAAGAACCAAAACAGGTGAAGGTTATATTATAAATCATGTTCGAAACCCACGATATGTAAATCCGGTAAACAATTATGAATACCTTGTAACCAAAAGAGATGATGGTAAGATTACCAAGCTACCTCAAATTCCATTCATAGAAACCGAACTCCATGGTTTACGTTATGGGCAATTAATTCATCCAACCACAAATCCAATGACTTTGGGCAAAGCCTATTCCAATGGCTGTATTGGAACCAAAGAAGCCGATGCTTGGGTTATTTATTATTTTGCTCCTATTCATACTAAAGTTAAGATCAGATACGATTTAAATATTATTAATGGTGATGGAAAGAAAATAGGGTTGAAAGATGTTTATAATTACAACAAATAATATCATCAAACAACATCTTTCATTTCTGTCAATTCATTTTCTAACACTTTACCGTGTACCCAGCCATCCAAATTACGAATTGTTGTTTCTGCTATATTCGTAAGTGCTTCATGAGTTAAAAAAGCATGGTGACCTGTAATTAGAACATTGGGCATAGCATTTAATTTTATCAATACATCATCTTTTGGAATATCATGAGAGTGGTCTTTAAAGAAGGTTCCCTTTTCATTTTCATAAACATCCATTCCCAAGGCTCCAATCGTTCTATTCATTAACCCACCAATAACATGAGATGTATTTAATACCCCGCCTCGCGCTGTATTGATGATGATGACCCCTGTTTTCATTTTTTCAATTAAATTTTCATCAATGAGATGGTGTGTTTCTCTATTTAAAGGAACGTGCAATGAAATAATATCGGCTTGTTTGCATAAACCTTCCAAAGAAACATAACTTAAGTTATATGCCTCAATCAATTCTTTATTTTCTTCAATATCCTGGCCTAGTAATTTACAACCAAAACCATGCATTATCTTGGCCATAACAGACCCTATTCGACCAGTTCCAACAATACCCACAACTTTATTATTTAAATCGAAACCGGTAAGATGGTCTAAGTTGAAATTAAACCGCCTAACCCGTTGGTTAGATTCAATGAGCTTTCTATTTAATGCCATTAGCAAACTCACCGCATGTTCTGCAATAGCATAAGGAGAATATGCCGGTACATGAGCGACTCTTATTCCTAATCTTGAAGCGACTTTCAAATTTACATTATCGTAACCCACTGAACGTAAGGCTATATATTTCACTCCAAAATCTTTAAGTTTTTCTATGACCATAAGACTGGCATCATCTGCAGAAAATATGGATATGGCATCATAACCAATTGCTTTCATGGCTGTTTCAGATGATAAAGCCTCGTCTATAAAAGTCAGCTTATGTTTTCTACGGTTTGCGCTTTCCAGATATGGAACTTCAAATGTTTTTGAGCTATATACAAGTACTTTCATTTTACCGCCTTTTTATGTTATCAAAATATCAAATCGAATGTTGGTTTACTATGATATATATCAGTTCCTTATCTATGCATATTCTAAATCAAATATTCAATTAACAGGAGGGAATCGCGTTTTAATACTCAGAGCACTGAACGAAATCTTAGCAGCAAGTAAAAGGTGCATTTCCAAATACATTTTATACATATTTGATTTTCAGTTAATTATAATGCCATAGTTTGATGCAGTTTGTGTTAGTTACTTCCCTATTCTATTCACGAAGTCACTATTCTATAAGTATTTAAATGAAGAAAGCTTAAAACGGGGCAATTATTATACAAGCAGAATAACATAAATCAAAGCTTGTACTATGAGATCTGTTACCGCATTAGCGAAAACCCATAAAACAAATAATCATGTTACCAAATTACCAAAATAAAAGGGATTAAAATCTTTTTTGATACAAGCAGCGTTTTTTTTAACCTTTTCCATAACACGGTTTTAAAAAAAGAAGAACTAGAATGAATCCGGTTCTTCTAAAAAGACTTGATCAAACATTCATAATAAAATGAATGAAGGCTACTAAATCAACTCAACTATTTTATTAATAATACAATGCATACATAACGATACAACTAACGACCAAAAGCAGAGAAAGCACTCTGAAATTTTTATACCATACTACATCTTTTAAAGCCTCTGTTTCTTCCTTCCATATAGCCATAGTCCATGAATTTTCTTTAACTTTTTCTAAGCTTGGAGGGGCAGATAAATAACTTGTAACAATATTGATAGCAATACTTAAAACCATGATAATTGGTGCCATGATTAGAAAATGTATTCCCGGGTTAATCCCGAATCCATACTTGGTTATCATCATTCCGGCTGCCATGACCAATCCGGACATAAGCCCCATAAAAGCCCCCTGCGAGTTACATCGCTTCCAGAATAACCCCAAAAAGAAAGTTCCAACGATGGGTGGTGCTAAATAAGAAACTATTTCTTGATAGTAAGAAACTAAGGAATCGAACTTGGCTATAAATGGCGCCCAAACGATAGCAATGATCAACATAATAATTGCTGTTACACGCCCTACCCAAACTAATTTTTTACTGTCGGCCTCAGTATTTATTTTTGAATAAAAATCCATAGTAAATAAGGTTGAAACTGAACTTAAGGTAGCACTTAGTGTCGATGTAAGCGCAGAAACCATAGCCGCAAGTATAATTCCTATTAAACCTACGGGTAAAAGCCTTGTAATTAAGCGCGGATATACCTCATCGGTATTTATCCCGAAATTGTCTTTTAAATCTAAACCTGATATCATCTCTGATGGAAGATTTTCTACGCCAAACAGGTTTATTCCTCTACCTATTAATCCGGGTATAATAAAAATGAATAGTGTTAGAAGGTATAGAAACCCAACTAAAAGCACTCCTTTTCGACCGTGGTCTATTGATTTTGCTGATAAAACACGCTGCACCATTACTTGGTTATTACCCCAAAAATAGAATCCTAAAATAGGAATACCTATGATCATTCCTAACCAGGGTACTGTGGGGTCATCTAAAGGCCTGGTAAGTTTTAACCAAACACCGTCATTAAATCGGTTATGAAATTCATCCCATCCCCCTATTTCATTAAAAGCATATACAGATAGAATACATGAACCAATGATTAATATGATGGCTTGAATCATATCGGCGTTGATGGCGGAGGAAAGTCCACCTATAATAGTATAACTCCCAGCGACCAATGCCATAATAACAATGATTGTAAATAAGTCGACTTCCGGGAAAATTAATTTTACAATTAAAGCTCCTGTATATAATGTAGCAGAAGCATCTAAAAAAACATTTCCAATAATGGTTATAAAAGAGAAATAGGTTCTTGATTTTCTATCAAATCGGCGTTCTAAAAACTCAGGAATCGTAAATATCTTCGATTTAATATAAAACGGAAGAAAAAACATCCCGAAGAATACCATCACTAAAATAGACACGATATTATAGTTAAAAACAGCTATGCCGCTAATAAACCCTTCTCCAGAATGCCCCATTAATGTAGAACTGGAAACACTAGCCGCAAATAAAGACAAACCAACTATAGGCCACTTCATATTACGTCCTGCTAAAAAGTAAGAATCTGAATCTTTACTTTTACCATTCCTCAGCGCCCACCAGATTATAAGGACAAAGTAGCCTAGTAAAATAATAATATCAACGATACTCAAATTAATAGAACCCATTATCTTAATTGTTTAGCATTTTCTTAATAGTTGAAAGAGGTGAGCAAAATAAAACTATTAGCTGGCACATCAATTTTTTTAGGTATCGTAACAAAAAAACTAATAGCTTCTTCTACGGGTACAGGAAAATTATTTGAATCAACCGGTCTCAAAGTATCAGTGTAAATATATTTTTTAAATGTCATGCGCCTTTCGGGGCCTTCTATGGCGTATTCAATTTTTTGATCGGATGCCGAATTATTAACAATGGCTATTGAAACATTATTGTCCTTTAAACCGGTTACAATGCGTAAGCCTTCAGCATGGGTCTCATCTGTTTTTATAATACTGGTGCCTTCAGGAAAGTATCTGGTCATGAGAGACCATGGGTAAAACCAAGGACGAATGTTTTCGTCATCAGGGTTGTTACAAATCTCTGTTCCTAAAATATTCCACATCCCCCAACGCTTGAGTTTTGATTTTTCTCCTCTATCACCTACAGTATGCATAGCATCATCTAAATCCCAAACAATAACACCGTCTATCCCTACATTAAAACTTTGAATTAAGGCATCAGTGACATCAATACCATAAAAGAAATCATATACAAACATGTTTGAGTCATCTTCTCCCGCATAAGGATCAGCTTTTCCTAATGCTTTATTCTTGCTCCCAAGCTCGCCTTTATACTTTAACCCAAGTTCCCCTAAAATAAAAGGAAAACCATAAGGATCAGTGGCTTCGACCATTGGTCTGTATAGATTAGAAAATTCTCCGGATCTCACAATCTCTCCGGAGGGATAAGAATGAACATCATAACAGGTAATAACATCTTTAAGCTGTTCAATAGATTCATAAAGCCATGCTTCTCCATTTAAATACTTTGACTTAGGGTTTTCATAACCTTGAACTGTATCTGGTCCTGCAACCTGAATATGATCCCAAAGCCCATTTTCTTTTAAAGACTCTGTAAGCATTTCTACACCTCTTTTCCATTGATCCCAATCACCATCTGTTGATGCCCAATAACCATCAGGCTCATTTACAAGATTATAATATTTAAGACAGGTATATTTTTTGTCGATTATAAGGTGTTTCAGATATTCTGTAATCATTTTGATCCAGCGCGGGTCATCTGCCCTATGAATATTGCCTTCTACTCCCCATAAACCGGGAGCTCCCCATTCTCCAAAAACAACTGTAATGTTATGGAGCTCGCAATAATCTAATACTTTATACAACGATTTTACTTCTTGTGTTTCGAAATCTGTAATCAACTCGTCATTTTCTTTAACGCCTACAAAGTATCTCCAACTAGCCTGATCCATCACGCGAATAATATTGGGCCGCATATAATCCAGCCTTTTGTAAACTTCATTCCATTTCTCTTGAGTCATTAAATGCCCCCATTCGGCATCATCAGAATCGGCATGAGGGTATGCAGACCATTGTACTCCTGCACCAATAATGCTTTCTGAAACAACGTCATTGGCATAACTCTTTATATGGATATACTTTTCTGAAGTACAGGCTGAAAATATCAGACTAAAAACAAATACTAAGGGTATTATTTTTTTCATTTTATGTTTATTTCTTTAAAAATTCGAGTAATTCAGAAACAGAACAAGTAGCTAAACCAACATATTTATCGGCACCTCCATAATATACATACAAGGTATCATCTACAATTACATTTCCTGTTGGAAATACACAGCCTTTATAATAACCTTCAATTTCATAATCATGCTCGGGTTCCATAATCCAATCTTGTGCACGGGCAATGATTTTTGTAGGGTCTTCTAAATCAAGTAAAGCAACTCCAACACGATAATATCCTAATCCGCCTTTTTCAACACCATGATATATAATTAGCCAACCATCCTTTGTTTTTAATGGTGGTGTACTCCCCCCTATTTTTTCCTCCCAACTGTTTTCTCTTCCCGTGAGCAAGAGTTTACTTCTTCCGTTCCAAACCATCATATCATCTGAGAAATTAATCCAAATTGATGGATGCTTACAGCCATATTTGTCGCCAATCCATTCTTTAGGTCGATGCAACATTACAAATTTTCCATTTATTTTTTCCGGGAAAAGAATCACATCTCTATCATCTAAATTACTCTGTGTTATTCGTCCGAGTCTCCTCCATGTTCTAAAATCCTTTGTTACAGCTAATCCTGAGTTTGCTATATTATTTCTAAACACTGCCGGGGAATCTTCTCCTGTTTCCGGTAAAACAATTTCATCATGTCCAAATTTCCAATATTGCCCCGGAGGACTTGGTCTATAAGCGTAAGTTACAAAAAACTCATCACCAAACTTCACAATTCTTGGATCTTCAACGCCTCCCATATCCGGGCCATTAGTACTTGGTCCAAAAACAGGCTCATTTAATTCTCTCTTAAAATTAATACCATCAGTACTTGTAGCTAAACCAAAACGAATATAATGCTCTTTATCATCACCTGCAGCTCGATATACCATATAAAATTTTCCGTTTTCGTGCCACACTCCCGGGTTACACACCACAATACTTTCCCAATCATTTTCAGGATTCGGTTTTAAAACAGGGTTATTTATATGCTTAATTAATTTCATATGTTGTTATATTATTAAATTTATTTATTGTTATATGTGTTCCAAACGCTCATTACAGTGAAGTTCTCTTCTTTTATATCTTCTTCTTTTTTGTAAGGAATGAATTGTATCTTTTTAGTTTCGCCAGACATCATATCAAAAAAGTTGTCGCTAAATCGTCCGTTTGCATTTTCGGATAAAACACCAACATTTTTCGCAAAATGTTCTGAACTTATAGTTATAAAATAGTGATTACCCTCTTTTTCCCAGGACACTTTTAATTCTGGATTTTCCAAGATTATATCTTTAATTGGAATAAAAGAATGCGTGTCTTTGAAAATGGTATTACCAGCTTCTTTTAGTTCTACCTCAACAATGAGATTATTTAATTCCTCATTTACCTTATAAGAAGACAGGAAGCCGTTAACTAACTGAGGTTCTACTATACATTTAGAGCTATTAGGCTGAATAATTGCATCAACCTTAAATTCTGAAAGTATGTCTCCTTTTAAATTTTTAATGCGTATTGTGGTTTCTAACTTTACTTCTGCGGGTCTATCTGAAACGATGTGCAAACTAAAATTTCCTTTTTGTTGAAGAGGAACAGCAATCACATCTGCATTGGCCTTTTTAACAAAATATTGTAGTGCTTTCCAGTTTCCAAAATAATCAATAGATGACCACGACATAGTTGGCCATACGTCATTCAATTGCCAATAAATAGTCCCCATATTTAAAGGCTTAGATTTACGATGAAAATTGATCGCTTTTTTGATACCCTCTGCCTGATTTAATTGGCTTAAATACACAAAGCTTTCGAAATCTTTTGGACGCTTGTAATAATAGTCCATAACTTCTTGCATGCGTTGATTACCGGGAAATGATCTTTGTCTATGGTTCATCAATGGAGAATTGAATGCCATATCTTTCTCATTTGCTACTTTTTTCAATGTCTTAACTTCAGGAAAAGATTGAAAACCATATTCACTCATAAACCTTCCCGTATTTTCATAAAAGGTTTCGAAAGGAATATTGCCAAACCAAACGCCCCAATAATGTCTATCGCCTGAAGTGTTATTTTGAATGTATCTTACTCCTGGTATTCCCGGTTTTGCGCTAGGTGAAGAAGCCCAAAACGATCTTGAAGCATCATACTTTTCAACGACATTAGGTAATATATCATAGAAAATCTTTTCATAATCCTTATAAATTGCTAAAGAATCTTCTTTGGAGTATTTATATTTTTCAGACCATTTCCACGGCTCCCAACCTTCTTCAATTTCATTATTTCCGCACCATAATGCAATGCTTGGGTGGTTTCTAAGGCGTTTTACATTGTAAATAGCTTCTTCTTCAATATTATTTAAGAACTCTTTTGTGCCGGGGTAATGCATGCATGCAAACATAAAATCCTGCCATATCATAATGCCATTCTTATCACACAGTTTATAAAACTCATCATTTTCATAAATGGCACCTCCCCATACACGCAACAAATTCATGTTAGCATCTTTTGCAGATTCAACAAGCCACTTATATTGATCCTTTGAAACATTTGGAACAAACATGTCTCCGGGAACCCAGTTTGCGCCTTTAATAAACACATCTTTACCATTTAATCGAAATTTAAAAGACTTGCCGTATTTGTCGTCTTCTCTAATCAATTCTACAGTTCTTATTCCATAATCAATGGTTCGTTCTTCAATTTTTTTGTTAGAATTTACACGTCCTGTTAAGGTATATAAATGCGGATCTCCCAGTCCGTTTGACCACCATAGTTTGGGGTTATATATAGTAAAATTTACGATATAACTATGCGTTCCTTTTCTCAGTGAAATATCTTTAACCGCTAGCACAGTGGCATTATTGTTATTTAAAATAGAAATCGATGATTCTGTATCTATTTTAGCTTCAATTTCAAATTTAGCGGTCAATACTGCTCTATTTTCTTCCAGATTTACTAATGAATATGAAAGATCTCTTAGTTTATGCGTGTTCCAAGCTTCAATATAAACGGGCCTCCAAATACCCATAGTGGCTAATCTTGGTGCCCAATCCCAGCCATAATGATAGCTTGCTTTTCGAGTAAAAGGGGCTGTTTGCTTCCCAATTTCTGCTTGTTCTGCAATGGTAGGCAATAAGTACGGAGATTTTGCCAATTTTTCCTCACCTACAATTGACGGCGACTTAAAAACAACGCGTAATTCATTATTACCTGCTTTAAAATAGGGTTTAGCATTTATTCGGTACAAACGGTGCATATTATTGGTCTGCTCTACTTGGACACCGTTAATAAAAATCCTGGAATAAGTATCTAAACCTTCAAAAATCAATTCTATATTCTGATTTTCTAAATACTCTTTTGTACACCTAAATGTTTTTCGGTATTCCCAACTTTCCCTTTCTACCCATTGGATACTATCTTCTGTAAACCTATAATAGGGGCTACCAATAATATCATTAGATTCTAAATCTGTATGAACCGTTCCCGGTACTTTAGCGGGAAACCATTTTTCTTCACTATTTGTTTTTTTAAACTCCCAATCTGTATTCAGAGCTATTTTTAAATAATCCTCAGATTTACTTTCTTGCTTGCATGACTGTAAAAAGCAGAATGCTAAGAATATTAGTGATAAGGTTTTTAAAGCAGTTAATATTTTAACTTGAAGATGGATCATATAAAATGTCGCACTATTTTGGTTAGTAATTAAAGTTTGTGAATAATGTAAAAGATTGACCTTTTATATCTAAGGTATGACCCGCAGTTAAGTTTAATGAAAGATCTGTGCTTGTAGGAACCGGAAAACCGTTACTATCAACAGGTCGGTTAGCATCTTCATAAATAAACTGTTTTACATTACTCAGCGTAGCTCCGGCATCAAATTTAAGATCAACGGTATGGGTTGAAAAACCACTATTAACCACAGCAATAGTATATTCACTTCCGTTAGTTATGGCTATAGCATTTAGGCCGCGCTTATTGGGAATATCTACTTTAAGAACCTTTACACCTGTTTGCATATACCTGCTTAACAATGCATAGGTATAAAACCATGGGCGTATTTCTTCTTCTGCAGCGCCTCCAAAAAGTTCTTCTCCAAGAATATTCCAAAATCCCCATGTTTTAAGATCTTTTCCATTACCGCCATCAGTATTGTGCATAGCATCATCTAGCATCCATGTTATAATACCCGAATACCCTGCATTTACAATTTGCATGGAAGCATCTGCCATATCTACACCATAGAAAAAGTCTTTTACGTACATGTTACTATCTGTGTTAGAAGCAAAGGGATCTGCTTCTGCACGTTCAATATTTCCTCTATGAAGCGACGCGTCTAAATTAGAATCATACTTAAACCCTAATTCTCCCATAACCATTTTTTTGCCGGCAGGAACTTTATCTATATAAGATTTCAACAGGTTAGAATAGTCTTTGCTAACAACATGAATCTGGCCCGGGTAGGTATGAATATCATAAACACCTATTTTGTCATCTCCAATATCTCTTGCTGTATTCTGAATCCAAGGCACTTCATTAGTAGTCCATACGGCAATATCCGGAGCTATAAGTTTAACCTTGGTGGAAACGCCTATAGATTCCATTTGCTGATAAAAATAATTTACCGCATTAACCCACAAGTCGTAGTTACCTTTATTAGAAGACCAATCACCATTAGGTTCATTGATCATATTATAATATTTTATACAATTAAAACCTTTAGTATTAACAAGGTAGTCAACAAATTTTGCTGCATTTGTTAAATTAGTTTCATTAATAGCATTTGTGTCTGGGTTTACCATATTGCCTCCCCAATCGCCAAACATAACCGTTATATTATTACTAGTACAGTATTGAAGTATTCGTGCTAAGGGCTCTAAATTAAGCTCTGGTTCGTAACCACCATTACCCGCATAATTATGATTCGCATCTATAATAACCCGCATTAATTTAGGCTTCATATAATCGAGGCGCAATTCTAACTTTTGCCAATCTTGTTCAGATAATGGCGAATTCCAATTTAAATAAGCATTTGGATATGCGTCCCATTGTGCCCCATTACCAATGTAACTATCATTTATTATTTGTGAGGTCTGTATAGTTAACACATCGTTTTGGGTCCCTGGTGGGTTTGGATCAGAAGTTGGCGGTTCAGAATCACTTGAACAACAATAACAGAATAGAGGTATAATTAATAATAAAACTCTTCCAATTTTTAACATAATATCCACGCTTTTTGATGAAAATTCAGATTGTGTGTAATTAATTGCACACAATCTGAAAAAAAAACTCACTAATTATATATTTATACCCTTTTTAAGGTTAACAAAACATCCCAGGCAAAATTCAAACTGTTTTCAACATTACCAAAATAGTCTCCCCAATCAATTACCCATGTTTGTGGCCCTGGATCTAACTTAACAAGAATGGTATTTGCATCTATTACCTCTACAGTCTTAGCACTTGTTTCTACTCCATTACTATCTGTAAAAGTTAAAGACGCATCTGAATTAATTTGCCATTTTCCTGATGGTCCGGTAATACGTTCAAACTTGTAACCATAATCGCTACCTGTAAGCTCGTTTACGTAACTGGCAAAAGCACCATCAGCTCCGGCAGTTCGTGTATAGCTTCCAAATACAACCCCTGTTGGACTAACTGATTGAACTGATGAAAATGTAATAATATCATCCAATCCCGGAGCGCTTAACGGAAGTCTGTTAACTAACGGTACAACACCACTATTTCCCCAACCAAACCAATCGTCATAATAAAATTCAAGCTTATCAACAGCCCAAGTTCCTTCGACGGGGTTTATAAATTTTTCTACTGAGATAACCCAATCTTTAGATATGCCTGATTCAGATGTAATGGTATACGTATATTTGTTACCATTAGAGGCAAAATCTACTGCCTGACCAGAAGCAGGCGATACTGTTGCGCCTGGAGACACTACAATATCTAAGGCCAAATTTGAAAAATCTAATGACTTGTATGTTGTAATAGATGTTGTATTGGTTGATTCCAGTTTACTGGGAAGTTCAGGTCTACCTATCTGACCATCAATAGCCACAGCCAAAAGATGTCTTTGGTTATTATTTGTTATGTCATCGACTGGAGTACAACTAAAAATAGTTGCAAACAGTACGCATACTGATAATATGTTATAAATATTTTTCATAGATATAATTTTTAATTTAGGTTAGGATTTCTGTCAATTTCTTCAAATGGAATATCAAAGAAATAAATAGCGTTAGTTAAAGTCTTATTATAGGGGGCAGAAGCCAATATCTGTTCCATTTTACCGGATCTTCTAAGATCATATAATCTATTAAACTCATAAGCCAACTCCCAAGCTCTTTCTTGAATAACCGCATCTCTAAAGGCTGCATCACTTGCAAAATCGCTTGTACTATAAGTACCCAAATTAGCTCTAGATCGAATCTGGTTTAAAGCATTAATTCCTTCCGTAGTATTTCCACAGGCCTCTGCATAAGTAAGCAAGACCTCTGAATATCTTACAATAGGAATTTTGTTACCAGACTCTTCACCTCCAGAACGATTAGCATCTAAGTATTTTAAAGTATAAGGTCTATTATTATTTGTATTAACTAAATTCCCATCAGCATCCAAATACTCAGTCATAAATAACAATTCCTTTCGGCGGTCACTTGCATCAAAAGACTCATAGAAAGGAGTCTCCACAATAACATGATCCCATCCAAAATCAATAGTATGGCCTCCTTGATCGGGCGTTAATGTAAACCCGGTTTGAACAAACGGCGTAGAAAGCAAACTCATAAGTTCTGTAGGACCAAGTACACCTCTCGAGGCAACTATACTAAAAATGTGCTCTGGACTAAAAGCCGGGTTCAAATTTTGTACAGGATCAAAAATATTTTGAATATCTGTATCTAATCTAAATTGTGATTGTCCATTAACTACCTCTCCAGCATATTGTTTAGCCAAATTATAGTTACCGGCCGCATCAGTAAAACTATAACCTGCAAGCCCGGATTCTGAAGCTGATGCTAAAAATAAGTGAACATTAGCCAACAGTCCTTGAGCTGCTGTTTTGTTTGCTCTTCCGTATCGATATTGAGAATCCATTAATGTTATTGCTGTCTGAAGATCTTCAAGTATATAAGCATATATATCTTGTATTGAAGCCAAATCTAAACCGGCGCTATTAAAGTCTGTCATAACTTCCTTTCTAAGAGGCACCTCTCCAAACAAACGTACTAAGTTATAATAGTTAAAGGCTCTTAAAAAATGTGCTTCTCCCAAAATATGGTTTTTGTAATTTTCATCCATGGCTATTGAAGGCACTTTTTCAATAATTGGGAACGTTCTGTTTATCGACAAATAGAAATGACGAAAGACTATCGCTAAATCTGCTGTAGTATTAGTGGTTATATAACCATCTAATTCGTGCTGACCTGCTTCAGCATCTGATTTTTGAGTAAATTCCTCTGTAGGACAATGTGCTACATAATAGTAATATCTAGAAAAATAGCCTTGTTCGGGCAATACTGCATAAGTGTACAATATAGCTGATTCTGCATCGCTTGCTGTTTGATAAAAATTTTCCTCATTTAAAAAACCATTAGGTGTTTCCTCAAGGGAACAAGCCGTTGTTATCACACTTGCAATAATTAGAATTAAATATTTAAATGTTTTCATATGATGATTTTTGTTTTTTTATAATGTAAGATTTAAACCTAAGGTGAATGTTCTATATTTAGGATACGTTCCATAATCTACACCGCCTTCAATTTCAGGATCGGCTCCGGAAAATTTTGTGAACGTGTATAGATTAGTTCCTGTTACATAAAGTCTTAGACTTTGTATTCCGGAAATAGTTTCTGAAGGCAGGTTATACCCCAAAGTCACATTAGATACCCTTAAAAAAGATCCGTCTTCAATCCACCAATCCGATATTTTATTTAAACGTCCACCTCTTAAACTAGGCCATTCATTTGTAGGGTTATCGACAGTCCACCTGTTTAAAGAACGTTGCCCTTCAAACTTTTTTATAGCCACAATATCGTTACCTATAGAACCGTAAAACTGGGCACTAAAATCGAAATTTTTGTATCTAAATTGTGTATCAAATCCAATTAAAAAGTCTGGTTGCGTATTACCAATAACCGTTCTATCAAGATCATTAATTATACCATCAGGCGTACCATCTGGTCCACTAATATCTACATACTTAAATTCTCCTGCTATGGCTTCATCACCTACTAAACCAGCTTCCTGCCCTTCGGCTAAACTCTGAACAATACCATCAACCTTATAACCAACTATAATATTCATTGGTTGCCCGTTACGCCATCTTGTTGGATAATCTCTGAAAGATTCTATGTATCCTCCGGTTCTTAAGCCTTCACCTACACCTTCTTCTCCTATATTTACTACTTCATTTTCGTTATGCGAAAGTGTTCCTGAAATATCCCATCCGAAATCCTTTCCATTAATAACAGTTCCGCTTAATGCAACCTCATATCCTGTATTTAAAATCTCTCCTCCATTAATCCAAACGTCATCAAATCCTGATGAAAAAGGCAATCGCTTTTTTCTTAAAAGATCCGTAGACTCTTTTTTGTAATAATCTGCACTTAACTCTATTCTATTATTTAAGAAACCTAAATCTATTCCAAAATCCAGCTGAGATGTTGTTTCCCATTGTAATGCCGGGTTTCCGTTTTGGTACGGTCCATATCCACTAATAAGAACTTGTCCCACAAAATATTGTCGTGCTCCAAATTGATTCAATGTTCCATAAGGAGGGATAGCCTGATTACCGGAATAGCCAAAACTTGTCCTTAATTTTAATTGAGATAACACATTGAAGCTCTCCATGAATTTTTCATTATGAAGCTTCCACGCAATAGCCCCCGAGGGAAAGAATCCATATTTATTAAGTTTTCCAAATTTAGAAGACCCATCATATCTACCAGACAATGTTAACAGGTATCTATCATCATAACTATAAGTGATTCTTGATATAAAAGACTGTAAAACCTGTTTTTGAAGATTATTATCCAGCTTTCTTGTTGTAGCAGAATTTAAGGCTTCGTTTTTCAAAACATCATTAACAAAACCTTCTCCACGTAATTGTGATGTCCTAACTTGTCTTTGCTCACTAGAATAACCAACCATTGCACTGAAATCGTGCTTCTCTTTAAACGTGTTTTTATAAGTAAAATAGCCTTCATTTAAAAAGGTATAGCCGGTATAATTATTTATGATACCTAAACCATTAAAAATGTTTCCTGATGATGTTGTTCTTGGCTCGTAATAATCTCCTATAGCATGCCCTAAATTAATTCCGGACTGCGCTCTTAAATTTAAATTTTTTATGATTTCCCATTCAATATAAGTCACGGCATTTACATCATATTCATTACTTATATCGGTAACCTCATTCGCCAACATTACCGGATTAAAAAAATCTCCTGCACCATTAACATAATAAGTTCCATCCGGATTAAACACAGGTGTAAGTGGAGAACGCCCAATACCAAATCCTGATTGTGTTTTATTTCTTTTTACATAACTTAAAGCCAAATTAGTTCCATACTTAAAACTTCCTCTTGTTTTCTGATCTAATCTTCCTCTAAATGTAAAATTCTGATAATCATTCCCTATCAGTACTCCTGTTTGATCAAAAATGTTTCCCGATACAGCATATGCGGTATTCTCATCACCTCCAGTTATACCTATATTTACATTCTGTGTAATAGCCTCATTTAGAACGACATCTGGCCAGTAAGTATTAATACCCCAAGATCCGCTTGCTATTTCAGTTAAAGAAGGATAGTACACACCGGTGGACTGATCTACAGCTCCAACATATAAAGGATCTACATTTCTTGTATCATTTTCACGAACCTCATTACTAAGTGTTGCAAACGTTAACGGATCTGAAATAAGGTTTAATCTACCATGGTCTACTATTTGAACCCCCGTTTGTGTTTTAATCTCAAATTTTGCTCTTTGATTATTTTTACCACTTTTAGTTGTTATAATGATAACACCATTTGCTCCTCTGGAACCATAAATAGCTGCAGCTGAAGCATCTTTTAACACTTCCATTGAAACAATATCATTAGGATTTAATTGTTTCAAATTACCGGCATCTCCATAAGGGAAGCCATCGATTACATATAATGGACTATTACTTCCTTCTCTCGAACTTAACCCTCTAATTCTAACTGTTACTCCAGCCCCTGGTTCACCTGAGGTTTGCGTAACCTGCACTCCGGCAACTTTACCTTGCAACAAGGCGTCCACTGAGGAAGAAGGTGTTTCCTCCAACCTATCCGCTTTCAATGATGAAACAGATCCTGTAAGGTCACTCTTCTTAACAGCCCCATACCCAATAACTACAATCTCACTCAGTGTTTGCTGATCTTCATCCATAACTACATTAATGGCAGTATTTCCGTTAATCTCAATTTCTTGAGTTACATATCCTAAATATGAAAACACTAAGGTTCCTTGCAAATCATCAACATTTATTGAGTAATTTCCATCAAAATCTGTTGCGACACCGGTTGTTGTCCCTTTTAAAATAACATTTACACCTGGCAAAACCTCCCCGTCAGCTCCTTTAACTAGTCCAGTAATTTCATAGCTTTGAGCCATCACACTACTAAATCCTGTAAAAAGCACAAGAATCAGAGTTAATTTAAATAATAATTTCATTTCCTTCATAAGTCAAAACTTAAGTTTTAAATAGTTTAGTTTTAATTGTTTTTGAACTGTTGACAAAGTTATACAATGATTATGCTTTAATACTAATATTTTAAAGCTTAAAATCAATACATTAATGAATAACAACTCTATAAAAACAACTAATAAAAATACAAACATTTGAATATTAGATAATTATGTTTTTTACTCATAATAATACAATTATGAATAAATAAATCATATATTTGTATATATTCTGTTCAATCTTTACACAAATCATTAATTTAACAGCAAATATCATGAGCATTATAGAAAGAGAAATCACCCCAATTAAAAATGAAGATTTTTTTATTGTCTTAAATAATTATAATGCAAAATTCGATTTTCCGGTTCACTACCATCCTGAATTTGAATTAAACTTTGTATTTAATTCCAATGGAAAAAGAATCGTAGGTGATTCTATTTTAGAATACTCGAATTCTGACCTCGTATTAGTTGGTCCCAACACCCCGCATGCATGGATGGGAAACGATAATCACAACAATGTTAGAGTCATTACCATTCAGTTTCAGCAAAGTTTGTTTTCTGAAGAAACCTTAAACAGAAAACTGATGTTACCAATAAAAGAAATGATTAACAAATCGTATAGAGGTATCTTATTTTCACGCGAAACACAAGAAGCAATTTCCAGTCGCATTCTTCAACTCTGTGATAAATCTGGCTTTGATTCTTTTATTGAGTTTTTATCTATTTTATACGACCTGTCTACAGCAAGAAATCAAACACTTCTAAGTAGCGCTTCATTTGTTAACAAATTTGAAAGTAGCAAAAGCAAGCGCATTAAAGTGGTTTCTGATTATATACAAGAAAACTTTAAACGAAACATTAAATTAAAAGAAGCTGCCGATTTGGTTAACATGTCTGAAACCGCATTTAGCCATTACTTTAAAAGACACACACATAGATCCTTCACCGAATACATTCAGGACATTAGAGTTGGAAATGCCACTCGTCTGCTTATTGAATCTGAAGATTCTATTGCAGAAATTAGCTATGACTCCGGCTTTAACAATTTGTCAAACTTTAACCGCATTTTTAGAAAGAAAAAAGGATGCACTCCCAGGGAGTTTAAAAATAATCAAGAATTAATTTCAAAATATAAAGTATAATAATTGTTTTTTTAGACTACCATTCTAAACTTATATTATCTTCAATAAAGGACATACCTCCTTCAAAAACCTTGTTCTTTTCGAGCTTAACAACAGCGTACAAAACGCCGCTTAGATGAACAGCACAAATGAAATCATTTCGTAAAAAAGGTCAAACTGAATAATATGAGAATTTAAATACCAGAACGTTAATCTTACTTTATAGCTTTAGTGAATTTTGTTTAATAACCTGCTAAATTTTAGCTGGTACCAGGGCAAAAAAAAAGACTGCCAATTGTATTGACAATCTTTTTCATCATGCTGCTACCAATCTTAATTATTTTTTGACAAACTTAAATATGTGCGATTCTTCTTTTATTGTAGAAATATTAATAAAATATAGTCCTTTAGCAATACCTGAAAGATCCAGATTGATCACCCCTTTACTCCTGCATGTAGCCGATAATATTTCACGTCCGGCCAGGCTATATAATCTTAAATGTTTTATCTCTAAATTATTATTAGTAATATACAACCTGTCTGTTACCGGATTGGGGTACACCACAATATGGTCCAATGATTTATTTTCATCAAGTACCAGTTTTTCCTTTGCACGCTTAGAGGGCGAATTGGAAACCCCATCTAAAGCGTTCAAAGCTATGGTTTTAAACTGAGCTTCTGTTGGTAAGCTTCCTCCATTGGCATTTGCAAAATCAATAACACCCTGTTTTGCTGCGGCATAATAATGCTTATATGTATAATATATTTTTTGCTTGCGGTTAATGTTATCTATCATCCAATAGCCATTTTGTGTATTCCAATCAATACCGTCTACAGTCTTATGTTCATTACCATAGAAGGTCCAATATAATGCAAATGGTGTTCCCCATTCAATGGCTGCCTTCATAGCATATCTGGACCACAGGTCCTGATCTTCCTGATTTTGTGGCTCTGCGTAGTTGTTATATTTATCCTCCCGCCCGTTTGGAAATCCAAACTCTCCAATAAAAACACGTTTTTCAAAAGGAAGGCCGGCTTTTGCAGGAAGTGCATTTTGAAGAGCATCCATAACCGTATTCAGGTTTGATTTTATTGTAGCTTCATCACTATAATTTCTAATTGCGTCGTAACAGGAGTATGATACAAAGTCTACATTAACATGCGGTAACACATCTGATAGCATGCTCTTTAAACCTTGATCCAAAGTCCTTGCCTTTGGTAAATTTACTTCAGTATAATTATATACCTGTACGCCACTAAACCCGCCTTCTGATTTTGCTCTGTCCATAGCCGCCTGTCTTGTATTAATCTGGGCAATCATGCCATCTATTCTATGTTGATCTACTGTTGGTTTATTTTGATTCCAATCTTCAATACCCGATACATCATTAACCAATTCCCAATCTGCCTCCCACTGACCAATAAAGAATGTTTTATCTGTACCACTATACTGTTGCAATAAATATTTGGTCAGATTATAAATGGTGGTGTCTTCACTTGCTAACTCATCAGATCGCATACCATCATCCCGAATCCAAACATTTGGAGAATATACCCATAAAAAAATGTACTTATTCTGCGGCATATCCATAGCCTCTTTTAAAAAAGGATAGTTATTAATAGCATCCATAGGCGCCACATAACCCGGATCGGGTTCTATATAATTACCTGGTTGCAGGGTCATTTTTAAAATATTAGATCCCATGGCTATCATACCATTAGCCGTTTCAATAAGCCCATTGGCATCTGTGAACTGATAATTGGGTTTAAATGTTTGTGTTCCCAAAATGTAGTTAAAATCATCAGGAACTACAGAACCCGGATCTGTAATAGTTGATGCTGCTAATACAGTACTGAGTGCAGATTTATTTCCTGCCATATCTACAGCCTTTACCTGTATATTATAAGACGTCCCCGGCTGAAGATTATATATTAAAACCGTATTAGATTTTGAGGTTGTAAACAGGCTACCATTCACAAAGACCTCGTAGCTCTCAACCTGAGAATTATCGGTAGACTTGTCCCATGACACCGTCATAAGGTTTTGCCCTTGGTCACCTGCTGCTATCCCCATAGGGACTGATGGCGCCTGAGTATCTCCTGTCTTGGTAAACCTTTCAATTTCATCAATGTACCAGATATCTCCATTTGTGCCATTATAATCTCCTAAATCTACCAGAACCACCAGCCTGGTAAATAACCCTGATGGAGCTCCACGCATATCAAAAGTCAGATCCTCCCAACCCGTCTCACCTTTGCCATGTACAAATGCCGTTTTGTAGTAGGATTGAGAATTATCCGGATTTTCAAATTTCAACATCACCAGCCCTCTATCGCTAGCACCATTAATTTTCATTCTAAAATACGGTTTGGTATTAAAATCATAGGTTCCTCCGGGTTCAAGTTTTAATAATGGATAAGCCCCGCCATTAGTAACCATTTTTCCACAACTTCCTGTATTATTATCATTGTTTGATAATGGATTAGACACCGTAGTATAATGACAATCACTAGATACCCATCCCGGAGTAGTATCATCCCAATTACTGATAACCTCGTGCAATACTTGATTTGTTGGAGGTGTCGTGTTGCCTAACAAGTTATTTGATTGAACCAAATTCACCAATAAATTAGACATTGTTTGTGCTCTTGCCCTGCTTGGATGCCCCATAGAACCCGGGGTGTTAACATTACCGGCTGTATAAGGAAAGATAAGTGCATATGTATTTGAACCCAGATTAGCCGCTGCATTAGTAACATAGTTTTGATAATTCGGATTGTTAGCCGCATCCATGTCGCCCAGCGATAAAACCACGGGAATTTGATCTCCCCCAACATATTTGCTTCTTACCGCATTTACAAACGCTTCATAGTTCGATGTAATATCGCCATTGTTTGCCGCATTCCAGTGATCATTTTGCCCTAAATTAATCACTATCAGATCTGGTTTCCATTTTGAAAAATCCCAGGCGTAATTAGCATCAGAATCTAAAACCCGTGTATAGGTTGTTGTCATTGGCACACCATTCCATAGATCAGATTTTAAAGCTATTCCGGACCTTGCAACCGTATGGTATTCTGCATTTAATGCTCTGGACGCCAAACCTGAATAAGAATAGTAGTTATTTTTATAGGCCGGTCCGCCATCATCACCACCATTTGCTCTTACAAAATCATCAATAGCATAGCCAACTGTTTGCGAATCACCATAATATTCTATTTTATATTGAGGTTTGGTATAGGGTTCTAAGGTTTTTCCAGCTTGTAATTCAAACGCTTCGAAAGCGATATAGCCATCATAACCATCGGTTATTTTATACACTTCTGCCGTATGCGATTGATTGCTGTCCAAACCCGATGCCAAAGTATAAACCGATGTTCCCGCCGTAAGCACAAGTTTAGGCTGTGGTATACCATCAATGATAACCATAGCGTAATTATGACCGTTATTTGCTATGCAATTAATTTTGGCCTTGAGGGTACTTCCCTGAAATTTCATTCTCACACCTGCTCCGGGCCATTCTACTTTAGTAAATTGAAAATTTCTCTGATCTATTCTTCCAATATAAGCCAATAACGTGTTATTGTGCACTACTACTGATGCCCCGCCGCTACTGGTTGTGATATTTTCAACATTACTGGAAACAGATGCATTACCGGCTGCATCTATAGCCTTTACGGTAAACGCATAAGCGGTTAATGCCGATAAACCGGTAGCTGAATGCGAGGTTCCTACCGGAGATGCAATCAAAGTACCATCCTGATATACCTTATAACCCGTAACACCAACGTTGTCTGATGCACCATGCCATGATAAATCTACGGCGTTTGCAGTAATATTTGATGACGTCAATGTTGGAGCCGTAGGTGCTTGCGTATCTGCTCCGCCGCCGCCAATAGTATAAGCCAATGTGTTAGAAAAAGGTTGCCATGATGGGTTATAAGCCGTTACAATATAATTATAACCTACTCCGGGTGTTATGCTGGCATGAGCATTTGCATCAACAACATAAGACGTTGTTCCTGCATTGACCCAGGCCAACCATGTTTGATCTGTATTTAAATAAATATTATACCCGGCAACCGTGTAATTTGTTGGCGCGGTCCAGTTGAGTATAAAACCTGTAGCCGTAGCATTGCTAGCATTTAAATTTGTTGGGACATCACTTGACGATGAAGCACTTGTTGTCACAGGATGTGAACTACTTTGTGCAGATTCATTGGCTGCGGCATCTAAAGCTGACACTGACACATTATAGGTGATTGCTGCACTAAGCCCGGTTATAGTTGTAGTAGTTCCTGCCAAAGACTTGTTTAAGACTCCATTTATATAAACCCTATAACTTGTGACACCAACGTTATCTGAAGAAGCATTCCAACTTAAATTGAATGAATTTGAAGTTATATTTGAGCTGGATAAACCTTCAGGAACTGAAGGCGGCTGATTATCTGAAGCTGAATTTGTTGTTATATTGGCTGCATTACTTAAAACGGATTCATTACCAGCTGCATCTAAAGCTTTTACCGTATACACATAAGATGTTGATGCCGATAAACCGGTAACAGAATATGATGTTACTGATGGTGATGCAATTAAACTACCATCCTGATACAATTTATAACCCGTAACACCAACATTGTCTGTTGCACCATTCCAAGATAAATCTATAGAATTTGACGTAATATTTGATGAGGATAATGTTGGAGCAGTTGGTACTTGAGTATCTACGCCTCCACCGCCTCCAAGTGTAAAATTAAAAGTAGCACTGGAATGCTCAACAAATGATTCATCGATAGCTTTTACCACATAAGCATAACTCACGTCTTGAATAATTCCTGAAAAGTTATACGATAATGAAGCTCCATTTACCCACGCTACATAACTACCATTCTTATATAAATTATATCCTTGAATAGTATAGCCTGTTGGTGCAGTCCAGTTCAATGTAAACCCGTTAGATGTTTCATTGGTTACATTTAAGTTATTAGGAATACCTGATTGCCCTTTTGCTCCTTGAGAAAATAATACTAAAAACACAAAAACTACAAGAGTAACTTTTGTAATACTTTTTTGCAATAAATTAAGCATAATACATCTATATTTTAGATTAGTGTCATGCAATCTATTTCAAATCAATAAATTATAATTATCCTTTAAAGCTTTTTATCAATGCTTTTATGAATAAAAAATAGAATACCATCAGTTTTTAGCATCATTAAATCAGCTCCCTTATTCATAAAACTGATTTAACAACTGATTTAACCCTTTAAAAGTTCACTTTTTGCTGAAGTCTAACACTATAGCCAACAATAGCCTTAATTCATTGTGGCTACACCTCCCTTAAAGGTGGTATGATCGTCTGGATAAGCTGTATCATATTACTCAAATGGTCCATATCTATAGATTTACAAAATAGTTTTGAAGAATCAAAGTAATATTATCGGTATCCTTATTTGTCATGTGATTCTGGTATCTCCAATCTAGGTTTTTTAAAAGACCGATACCTGCCTAGCATGCAATTTGAATATTTGCAGTTTCTAATCCAACCGGAATATTGGCATCATTTTCAAGATTAGCCAGTGCTTCGTATAAAATTATTAGTGCTACCCATTGTTTTTGTACATTATTCATAAATATTCTTTGACCATGAGCATTAGGTAAAAGACTATACATTTCATAAAATTAATTCGTAACTCGGAAATAATTTGGTATCGATGAATTAATGAGAAATAGATGCACAAAATTTAGCATTTTTTTGTAATCTAATGTGGTGGCTTCATTCATATTAGTGTCATTTAATAGTATCTTTAAGATATAGAATCTTATTCATGTTTTTCGTAGATTGGTTTTAGTTTTATCCCAAATAAAAAAGAAAGCAATTCACAATATCTAGACTCCTGTGAATTATCAATAACACTTCGACTGCGCCCTGGGCACGAATTAGTAAACTGAAATTTAGTCGCAAGTCATTAGTGTTTAGACCTTAGTAAGCTCGTTGCAAAGGCCATAAGATGAGGAATAGATAATCTTCAAAATTCAGCGAAGCTAAAGCATCCTCATTCGTTGAGATTTTTATGACCATATGCTTTCAAACCAAACCTTAAGAATAAGACATGATCTCTTTATAAAAAAACCAAAAAAAGATTAAATGGAACAAGAATCATAAATCAGAATGGTGTTGTGTATTCCGGTTCTGATGTTCCTGAAGAAAAATCCCTTTCCGGAGCATTAAATTTACTTTTTCTCAATCACGCAAAAAACTAACGATAACAAAATAGGTTATACTTCTATCGTTACTCATTGATTTTAAGCACTTCTATAATTTTGTACACTTTTTTGTACACCGCAATCTTTTTAAGATACAGATAAACTATTGCATTTTGCCAACGAAATACATAAACACTCTTTTATGTGCCTTAAATCATGATAAAAAGAAATACCTGTTTATTATATAGATTATTGCTGTGTAGTTCTCTTTTGTTTTCAATTATTCAATTGAGGACGCAACGAACGAATTTTACTGTTGATGGAAATCTCGCGGACAGTCTTCATTCTATTAGTGTCGCATTCGGTCAAATTAGTTTGGGCGTAATACCAAACCATATAACAGCCCAACGATATGGGCAAGGTTTAGAATTAATTTACGATAAGACTTTAAGAGTAGACCCTAACTTAAGGGCGCTTTCTACTGGCTTCAATTCCTTCAAACCGGAACCAGAGGTTCGCTGTATCTATACCGAGACAATAAGCTATTATAACACACTTATTCCAGTTAAAACTGGTAGAACTGACCATCATCCCGCATTTATGGTGTGGGTAAACAAATCTGTAAACGCTAGAAAGTTAAAGATGGGTTATTACTGGAAAACCTGGTATTCGGGTCTCAATGATGTTTATAAGATTGGTACATGCGCAGATAATTTTAAGATAGCCTTTAAGGCAGACATTAAGGACGCACAGTCTTATTTTGACCGGCACTGGAATTACCATCAAGGTGGTTACTATTGTTCTGGTATCAATGCGCTTTTTCTGACGGAAAAATCAGCAATAATAACATAGCCATAAAAAAATATAACATAACCGTAAAAAAATGAAACCAAAAGTAAATGATTTAAAAAACATATTTATCTATTAGAATTTTCTCTCATACCCATGATATTCTAAAATTTAGTTTAGATAATAAAACATTAAGATAAACATAACCCAGGTTTTAATTAGAACAACAAATAGATATTATAAATCAGTTAAACATGTATGACTAGCATGTTATTGAAAAATTTTAACACGTCCATGATTATTTATGGCGTGTAAATTAAACCAATTAAACAAAAATGAATATTAATTTAAATCGATCAATGTGAAAAAACTACTTGTTATTTCAGCGTTCCTGACTTTAGGAACAACTTATGCTCAGGTTGGGGTTGGAACTCCACTTCCTGATAAATCTGCTCAATTAGATGTGGTTGCAAGCGATAAAGGGGTCTTAATTCCCAGGCTTGCATTAACCGGATCTACAGATGTAGCCACCATAACCAATGGTAATGTTACCAGTCTTTTAGTGTTTAATACCGCCAGTAATGGTGGTTTAATACCGGGTTACCATTATTGGGATGGTAATAAATGGCAACGCTTAGCCAATATTGATGATGTTAACAGTTTGCAATCCTTAACGTCCATCAGTCAAAATATAGCGAATGGAACCGTTACCTATATTGATGAAAATGGAAATGCGAGCATACTTAATATGGCCGCTATGATCAAGGCTAATGAGACTTTAACACGTTTGGCACTCAATGCAGATAACGTCAATTTAGACTATACCGCCGAGAACGGTGTGGTCACACAGTTAGACATGACCAATCTGGTAGCCAATTTAGAGGCATTAACCACCATTGTAGACAACAACAACGGAACCTTTACTTATACCGATGAGGACGGTGGGGCCACCGTTATAGATGTCAAGAATTTAGAGACGTTGACTACGATTGCGCTGAATATAGATGACACCAATATTGATTATACCGATGAAGACGGTGTGACTACACAGTTGGACATGACAGCCATTGTAGCCAACCTGGAAGCCTTAACAACACTGGTTGATAATAATAACGGAACTTTCACCTATACTGATGAAGACGGCGGAACCAGTGTTATTGATGTCAGTAATTTGGAAACCCTTACCAGCATAGCACTTAATGCGGATAATGTCAATATTGATTATATCGATGAAGATGGTGTGGTCACACAGTTAGACATGACCAATCTGGTAGCCAATTTAGAGGCACTAACCACCATTGTAGACAACAACAACGGAACCTTTACCTATACCGATGAGGACGGTGGGGCCACCGTGATAGATGTCAAAAATTTAGAGACGTTGACTACGATTGCGCTGAATATAGATGACACCAATATTGATTATACCGATGAAGACGGTGTGACCACGCAGTTGGACATGACAGCCATTGTAGCCAACCTGGAAGCCTTAACAACACTGGTTGATAATAATAACGGAACTTTCACCTATACTGATGAAGACGGCGGAACCAGCGTTATAGACGTAAGCAATTTAGAAACCCTTACCAGCATAGCACTTAATCCGGATAATGTAAATATTGATTATACCGATGAAGATGGTGTGGTCACACAGTTAGACCTAACCAATCTGGTAGCCAATTTAGAGGCACTAACCACCATAGTTGATAATAATGACGGAACCTTTACCTATACCGATGAGGACGGTGGGGCCACCGTTATAGATGTCAAGAATTTAGAGACGTTGACTACGATTGCGCTGAATATAGATGACACCAATATTGATTATACCGATGAAGACGGTGTGACTACACAGTTGGACATGACAGCCATTGTAGCCAACCTGGAAGCCTTAACAACACTAGTTGATAATAATAACGGAACTTTCACCTATACTGATGAAGACGGCGGAACCAGTGTTATTGATGTCAGTAATTTGGAAACCCTTACCAGTATAGCACTTAATCCGGATAATGTCAATATTGATTATACCGATGAAGATGGTGTGGTTACACAGTTAGACATGACCAATCTGGTAGCCAATTTAGAGGCACTAACCACCATAGTTGATAATAATGACGGAACCTTTACCTATACCGATGAGGACGGTGGGGCCACCGTGATAGATGTCAAAAATTTAGAGACGGTGACTACGATTGCGCTGAATATAGATGACACCAATATTGATTATACCGATGAAGATGGGGTGACCACGCAGCTGGATATGAGTGCCATAGTGGCTAATTTACAATCCTTAACTGCTCTTATTGATAATAATGACGGAACATTTACATATATAGATGAAGATGGCGTGCCTACCGATATAAGTGTAAGCAATTTAGAGACACTTACCAGTATAGCGCTTAACCCGGATAACGTCAATATCGACTATACCGATGAAGATGGTGTTACCACCCAGTTAGACCTTACCAATTTGGTAGCCAACCTGGAAACCTTAACAACTATCGTTAATAATAACAATGGAAGTTTTACCTATACAGATGAAAATGGAGGCAGCACTACTATAGATTTAGATCCTGTGTTTGCAACAGATGCCGATTTAGCTGCCAGTGATGCCGCTGATTTAGATAAAGATTCTACAAATGAATTAAACCAGACTTTTGCGGTAAACGGTGCTAATTTAGAGCTTACAGATGGGGGAGGAACTTTACAGGTTAATTTATCATCTTTGGGTACAGATGACCAGACTATAGAGACCTTCGCTTTAACAGGAACTACTTTATCCCTAGGCTTGGAAGACGATGGTGTAGCCAACAGTACCGCGGATTTAAGCTCAATAGATACCGATGATCAGACGGTTGAGACCTTTTCTTTATCAGGAACTACTTTATCTTTAGGTTTGGTAGATGATGGTGTAGCCAACAGTACCGTGGATTTAAGCTCCATAGATACCGATGACCAGACTGTAGAGACTTTCAGTTTAACAGGAACCACCTTATCTTTAGGCCTTGTAGACGACGGTGTTGCCGATAGTACGGTTGATTTAAGTTCTATAGATACCGATACCGATGATCAAACAGTGGAGACCTTTTCTTTAACAGGAACTACTTTAACCTTGGGTCTTGTAGATGACGGCGTAGCCGATAGTACTGTTGATTTAAGTTCGCTTGGCGTTGATACCGATGATCAGACGGTTGAGACCTTTTCTTTATCAGGAACCACTTTATCCTTGGGTCTGGTAGATGATGGTGTAGCCGATAGTACCGTGGATTTAAGTTCCATAGATACCGATGATCAGACGGTTGAGACCTTTTCTTTATCAGGAACTACTTTATCTTTAGGTTTGGTAGATGACGGTGTAGCCAATAGTACGGTTGATTTAAGTTCTATAGATACCGATACCGATGATCAAACAGTGGAGACCTTTTCTTTAACAGGAACTACTTTAAC
>CANLXL010000003.1 GCA_947495125.1 uncultured Flaviramulus sp. | reverse complement strand
ACAATCATATGATTGTTCAGCTTTAATTAATAAATTTAATCCTTTAATAATATGTATCGGTTATTTAGGACTAGACAAAAGTATTTTTATTATACAACGCCCTGTGCCAACATCGCGTCTGCTACTTTAACAAATCCTGCGATATTTGCGCCTTTAACATAATCGATGTAACCATCGTCCTCTTTTCCGTATTCGATACAGGAATCATGAATATTGGTCATAATGTCTTTCAATTTTTCATCCACTTCTTCTCTGGTCCATTTGTATCTCAAAGAGTTCTGAGTCATTTCTAAACCAGATGTTGCAACACCCCCGGCATTAGATGCCTTTCCAGGAGCGAATAATATCTTGGCTTTATGAAAAATAGTTATAGCTTCTTTAGTAGAAGGCATATTGGCACCTTCACTAACACACATACAACCGTTATTTATAAGTGTATTGGCATCGTCTTCATTTAATTCATTTTGGGTTGCACATGGTAAAGCAATATCACATGCGATCCCCCAAGGTGTTTTTCCTTGAACAAACTCGGCATTTGGATAAGTTTCTAAATATTCACTTATTCGTCCTCGTTTAACATTTTTAAGCTCCATAACAAACGCTAATTTTTCAGCATTAATCCCATCGGCATCATAAATATATCCTGAAGAATCAGAAAGGGTTAGCACCTTGCCGCCTAATTGGATAACTTTTTCCGCAGCATACTGTGCCACATTCCCCGAACCTGAAATAACAACGTTCTTTCCTTCAAAACTATCTTCTCTGGTTTGCAGCATACTTTGAGCAAAATATACCGTGCCATAACCTGTTGCTTCCGGCCTGATAAGAGATCCGCCCCAAGACATTCCTTTTCCAGTTAAAACACCTGTAAATTCGTTTCTTAGTTTTTTATACATGCCAAACAGGAAACCGATTTCTCTACCTCCAACACCTATATCTCCAGCTGGAACATCTGTATTCGGACCAATATGCCTGCAAAGTTCAGTCATAAACGAATGGCAAAAACGCATAATTTCGTTATCGCTCTTCCCCTTTGGATCGAAATCACTCCCACCTTTTCCACCACCCATCGGTAATGTGGTTAAGCTGTTTTTAAATACCTGCTCAAAGGCTAAAAACTTTAAAATACTCATGTTAACCGTTGGATGGAATCTTAACCCGCCTTTGTAAGGGCCAATAGCAGAGTTCATTTGTACTCTATAGCCTCTGTTCACTTGAATTTCACCGGTATCGTCTACCCAACAGACTCTAAAGCTTACAACGCGCTCCGGTTCAACCATTCTCAACAAGATGTTTTTACCATGATAAATATCGTTTTTAACAATGTAAGGGATAACAGTTTCTGCTACTTCCTCTACCGCTTGTATGAACTCTGGTTCGTTGCCATTACGTTCTTTTACAAGGTCTAAAAATGAATCAACTATGCTTTTCATTTAATAAAAATTGAGTTATTTATAATTTAACAGCGCAAATATACGTTATCTGTAAAAATTATGTTCTTTTTTTTTGATATTCGCAATAAATAATTTCAAGTTATACCGTGAATTCTAGAAATATTTGTTTGTTAGTCGAGTTTTTATATATTTGTTATTAATAATGCCCTAAAAAACAAAACTTTATTATGCCTAGCTTAAAACATTTAGCTTCTACTTTTTGTTTGTTTGTTATTACCCAAATCGCCTACTCTCAGCTAGGGTTTTCTCATGAAATTGGAGCTATTTTTGGTCCTACTGAGTTTCGTTCAGATTATGGAAGCAGAAATAGTGAAGAAACTAACTTTGGTAATTCTGGTTTCGGTTTTGGCATTGTTCACTATTTAAATTTCTCTTACCGCGCAGATTGTAATTGTTACACCACCGACACCTATTTTAATGATCATTTTAAATTAAGAAATGAAATTTCCTGGAATAGAACCCAATTGGAACATCATGGTGAATGGGTTAATCCCAACAGGACAACTCCAAATGCGGACAAACTTAGAGGACATAGCGGTGTTGCTAAAAACTTAGATATAGGTACTCAGCTAGAGTTTTTCCCATTAAGTATAAGAGATTTTCAGGCATTTAGTTATCGATTTGCTCCTTTTGTTAGTTTAGGGATTCATTATACTTCTTTTACTCCGGAAGTAAGTACCACATACGCTAATCCAAATCCAGATGCTGTTGGAAACGTGCTGGATCCGACAAACTTTTATGAGTACTGGGATCCAGGATCTGTGGATGCCTCACCGGGGGACACCTGGTCTATCGTATCCAGTGTTGGTGTAAGATATAAATTAAACAAGCTTGCCGATTTGATGCTAGACGTGCGTTGGCAATACTACTTTAGTGATTGGGTTGATGGTCTCAACCACCAGTTAAGCTATAATAAATTTAACGATTGGCTTTTATGGGTTAATGTAGGTTATATTTACTATTTAGATTAATTAATTCTATCTCTAACCTATTGCCTGATTTAAATCAGCAATTAAATCCTCAACATCTTCAATACCCACACTTAACCTGATTAAGGAATCAACAACGCCTACTTTCTCTCTTTCTTCTTTTGGAATACTCGCATGCGTCATGCTTGCCGGATGTCCTGAAAGAGACTCTATGCCTCCTAATGATTCGGCCAAAGTAAACACTTTTAAGCGCTCTACGATTTTAATGGCTGCGTCATAATTGTTATCCTTGGTTGTAAATGATATCATGCCTCCAAAATCTTTCATTTGAGATTTAGCGATGCTATGATTCGGGTGATTTTCAAATCCAGGCCAATATACATTTTCAATTTTCGGGTGATTTACTAAAAATTCTGCTATAGCTTTCCCATTTTCACAATGACGTTGCATTCTTATATGTAAGGTCTTGATCCCTCTTAAAACTAAAAAGCTGTCCTGTGGCCCGCAAATTGCACCACTGGCATTTTGAATAAAATATAGCCTATCTGCTAAATTCTTGTCTTCAACAATTAAGGCTCCCATAACCACATCGCTATGACCGCCCAGGTACTTTGTAGCTGAGTGCATCACAATATCTGCTCCTAAATCTAGCGGCTTTTGTAAATACGGTGTCGCAAAAGTGTTATCAACCGCAAGTAGTACATTATGCTTCTTCGATATCTCCGAAACCGCTTTAATATCAATAATGTTCATCATTGGATTGGTAGGTGTTTCAACCCAAATCAGCTTTGTTTTGTTTGTCACATAAGCTTCAATATTTGAAGCTTGATCCATCCCAATAAAATGGAATTTTATGCCAAAACCTTCATATATTTTAGTGAATAGCCTAAAAGAACCTCCATATAAATCATTGGTTGAAATAACCTCATCTCCGGGCTTTAAAAGTTTCATAATAGCATCTATCGCGGCAAGACCCGAACCAAATGCCAAGCCATAGTTACCATTCTCGATACTCGCCAAAGCATTTTCTAAAGCATTTCTGGTAGGGTTATGCGTTCTGGAATACTCATACCCTTTATGTCCTCCGGGAGTTGTTTGAGCATAAGTTGATGTTTGATATATGGGAGGCATTACGGCTCCATAGGCTGGATCATGTTCCTGCCCACCATGTATTACTTTAGTATTAAATTTCATCTGATAATGTCTTATTTTAATTCAAGCCAAGTACTTATTAAACTATTTCTATACAAATGTAGGTTTTAATTCGTTGTATTCAAACGCAATATTTACCTTTAGGTTATCAAACCGACAATGTTATGTACCTTAAAAGATTTCTAATAATTTTTTGTTCACTGGCCCTCTTGTTTTCCTGTGAAAATGATACCACCATTAGCTTTCAGGAGGCGACAATTACCACCAAAAACAACAGACTGGTTGAAATCAATATCCCAATAGCCCATGGAGTGAGTCAAATTACTTCCTCCATCAATAATGAGATTAGAGACATCGTGATGGTTTCGCTATCCATTGGTGATACTGAAAAAGAGACTCCTAAATCTATAGAAGAAAGCATTAACATTTTTAACAACGAATATGAACACTTTATTGCTGATTTTCCCGATACTACTCAGCCATGGGAAGCTCAAATTGATGGTGAAGTCATGTATAAATCACCAAGTATTATAAGTATGGCCATAACCTCTTATATTAATACCGGTGGGGCTCACGGTAATTTAAACATCTCTTTTAAGAATTTTGAAGCGTCTACAGGGCGACTAATTTCAAATACTGATCTATTTGAAAGCGTTGATGAATTTAAAAAAATGGCGCAACCTTACTTTGAAAAAAGTATCAAAGAAAAAGATGTCTTTCTTGAATCTAAAGATTTTGAATTACCCGGAAATATTGCCTACAACGATGAAGGTATTATTTTGTTATACAACAGCTATGACATTGCACCTCATTCTACCGGAATCATTGAATTTACCATTCCCTACAGCGAAACCAACCCCTTTTTAGTTGTTAAGGGCTTTTAGCTGGGCCAGAACATAACCGAAATGTATCCCTTCATGAAAGTGCACAAAATCCAACGCATCATCAACATTTGATAAGGTATTTCCTGTGGTAGAAACGGTATATTGCTGATAGCTATCAAACGCCGCATTTATATAATCTTCCTTCGTTCTTTCAATGGTTGAAAATAATAGAGATTTTATGTCATCAACTTCATTCTGAGATATTGGTCCCTCAGGTTTGGTTCCTTTTTTATACTTTTCAACTAAAGTGTCATTTACCATCATGGGAAGGCCAGATAATCTATAAACTAACAGTTGTTCTGTAACTACAATATGGCCTATATTCCAAATTATATTATTATTAAAGCCCTTTGGTATTTTATTTAAATCCTCAATCTTGGTTTTTTCAATTAAATGATTGAAAAAATGACGTGTTTTTGGGAGTACTTCAAATGCAAAATTCATGCTGTTCATTTTTCGATAAATATAGTTTTAAATGATATAATTATCTTTATTTTGTTCTAAATAATTCAAACTATGAAAAAAGTTTATTACTTAAAAACATGTAGTACTTGTATTCGGATTTTGAAAGACCTTAATCTGTCTTCAGATTATGTTTTACAAGACATAAAAACGGAACCCATAACCGTCAAACAACTTGAAGAGATGAAAACTCTTTCGGGCAGTTATGAAGCGCTTTTCAGCAAACGTTCTAAACTCTATAAAGAAATGGATTTGAAAAATCAAACGCTAGAAGAGCGTGATTATAAACATTATATTTTAGAGCATTATACGTTTTTAAGCCGCCCTGTTTTTATCATAGACGACGCTATTTTTATTGGAAATTCTAAAAAGAATATTGAACTTGTAAAACAAGTCATTCTTTAGCTCTTAAGGCTATTCATTTACACTAAATTTATAGATACACGTTGACGTATAGGTGTCATTTGGATGTAATACCGTTGACGGAAAATGGGATTCGTTAGGAGTGTTCGGGAAATGTTGTGTTTCAAGACAAAAAGATCCTCTGTAGCCAAAGGGGACACCATTTTTACCAATATCAGATCCATCTAAAAAGTTACTGGTATAAAACTGCATTCCCGGTTCTGTAGTTATCACTTCCATAACTCTTCCTGAAATAGGTTCTTCAACTCTGGCCGCAAGCCTTAATCCGGTTCCTTCAATAATATAATTATGGTCATATCCATGACCTCTTTCTATTTGTTCGTGATGATCATCAATATATTTTCCTATGGGTTCCAATTGCGTAAAATCCAATGGCGAGTTTTCTACGGAATAAATTTCTCCTGTTGGAATACCATCTTCTCCTAATGCCGTATATGTCCTAGCATGTATTTGAATAAGATGATGGATAATAGAATCTTCACAAATACCTCTAAGATTGAAAAAGGAATGATTTGTAAGATTGACATGTGTCAGTTTATCTGTTGTCGCTGAATATGATATTTGCAAACCGTTATCTTCATCAAGTTCATAGACGACTTTTACGCCCAAATTACCAGGATAACCCTCTTCTCTATCTTCGGATAGATATGTTAATTCCAGTTGATTTTTTGACGGCTGGTAGGCCTCCCAAATTTTGTTATTGAACCCTTCTGCACCTCCATGTATGTGATTTGATCCATCATTCCTGAATAAAGTATAAGTATTCGATTCTAATGTAAATCTGCCATCGGCAATTCTATTGGCATATCTGCCAATAATCGCACCATAGTATTGTCCGTTGGACGATAAGTATTCATCAATACAATGGTATCCAAATACAATATCATCAAAATCTCCATTTTTATCAGGCACCCATAAACTAACTATTCTGCTACCATAATTCGTTATTTGACAGGTCATACCATGGCTATTTTGTAATGTGAACAAACCAACCTGTTTTCCTTTAATTTGCCTGTCAAAATGCTCTTTATTAATCAGCTTCATCCCAAATTCAGTCTATCAAAATAGTTCTATTATTTACATTAACAAAGATATCATTATTTTTTTAAAAACCAAACTAGTAGCTACTAGTTTGGTTTTTATTGTTTTTATTAATAGATTTGCACCATGAGCATCGTTTCAGTAAAAGAAAACATTGGTATTCCAAAATATAAACAGATTGTAACCTCTATTGAAGATGCCATTAATAATGGTGATTTAAGAAAAGGGGATCAACTGCCTTCCATTAATTACCTAAGAGACAAGCATGTACTTTCAAGAGATACTGTTTTAGCCGCATTTAACGAGCTTAAAATGCGAGGTATTGTTCATTCTATAGTTGGAAAAGGATATTATGTATCGACATCTTCAGCAGACACCATCCAGAAAATCTTCTTGTTATTTGATGAACTGAATTCATTTAAAGAAGATTTATATAATGCATTCTTAAACAATCTTGGTGCTAAGATTCAGGTTGATATTTTTTTTCATCATTTTAATTATGACGTCTTTCGCAAATTGATACATGACAATCATGGAAATTACAATTATTACGTGATCATGCCTTCCAATTTAAAAAACGCTTCTTTAGCAATTGGCACCCTTCCTGAAGATAAGGTATGCATTTTAGACCAAACCAATCCTCAATTATCTCAGTATACCGCGCTATATCAAAACTTCGAAAAAGATATTTATAATAATTTGGCAAAAGGGCTTTTACTCATAAAAAAATACGACAAACTCGTTTTAGTTTTTAATGATAAACAACCTCAAGGTATGCTGGATGGCTTTAACATGTTTATTGATAATTATGGGATTTCGGGAGAGGTCATTCATTCTTTACAGAATAGACTACTTGCAAATGGCGAGATTTATATTGTTCCTGATGATAAAACATTATTGCGTATTATTAAAAAAATAAAAAAAGAACAGTTACTCCTTGGAAAGGATATTGGAATTATTTCGTATAACGACACTCTCTTAAAGGAAATTGTTGAAGAGGGGATCACCACAATATCAACAGATTTTAATAGTATGGGAGAACGACTGGCGCAACTCATTATAAATAAAGAAGAGATACAAATTGAAAATCCATCGGATTTAATTTTAAGGAAGTCATTGTGATTTTCGTATAGAACAATACATATTAACTAATACAATCAGATTATGCAGATTTTATCATTTTTAGGATTTACACTTTTAGTGGCAGTTATTGCCTACCTAAAAACCAGAAAAACGGATGAGAGCTCTTCCGATGGTTATTTTTTAGGAGGACGAAGTTTAACAGGCGTTGTAATCGCCGGTTCACTATTATTAACCAATCTATCGACCGAACAGATTGTTGGTCTAAATGGTAGTGCCTTTAAGGAAGGTATTTTAGTCATGGCTTGGGAAACTTTGGCAGCTATAGCCATGGTTGTGACCGCTGTTTTTTTATTGCCGAGATACTTAAGAGGAGGCATTACAACCGTTCCTCAGTTTCTTGAAAAGCGGTATGATAAAGTCACTAAAACCATAACCTCTGGTTTGTTTTTAAGCGGTTATGTTGTGGTATTGCTCCCTATTGTTCTTTATTCCGGAGCTTTAGCTATAAATACCATGTTTGATGTTCCTAATATGCTCAATGTTAGTGAAACCGAAGCACTATGGATCACCGTTTGGGGTATAGGAATCATAGGTTCAATCTATGCCATTTTTGGAGGACTGAAGGCGGTAGCGGTCTCCGATTTAATTAATGCTATTGGTTTATTAGTTGGCGGTTTATTGATTCCAATATTCGGACTCCTTGCCATAGGTGACGACAGCATATTGAAGGGAATTTCGGTGTTAATGGAGTCCAATCCCGATAAGTTTAAATCGATGGGAGGGCCAAATGCTTCTGTTCCATTTGGAACCATTTTTACAGGGATGATGTTGGTACAATTGTTTTATTGGGGGACAAATCAGGCGATTATTCAACGTGCTTTGGGAGCCAAAGATTTAAAAGAAGGTCAAAAAGGACTCTTATTAGCGTCGTTCATTAAAATTCTGGGACCATTAATTGTTGTACTTCCAGGAATCATAGCCTTTCATATGTTCGGAGGAACTTTAGATAATCCGGACCAAGCCTATCCAATGTTAGTGACGAAAGTCCTACCCGCCACTCTTGTAGGGTTCTTCGCAGCCGTATTGTTTGGCGCCATCTTAAGTTCGTTCAACTCGGCATTAAACAGTTCAGTCACCTTATTTGGAGTTGATATTTACAAATCTCATATAAAAACGGATGCTACGGAAAAAGAAACCGTATTTGCCGGAAAATCTTTTGGCGTTATTCTAGCCGTTCTATCCATGTGCATAGCACCTCTTATTGCTAATGCTCCCGATGGCTTATTTGGTTATTTACAAGAAGTGAATGGTTGTTACAGTATTCCAATTTTAACTATTATCGTTGTAGGTTACCTAACCAAATATGTCCCTGCAATTGCTGCGAAAATCGCGATTATTTCCGGGGTTGTATTATATAGCCTAAGCCAGTTTATCTTAAAACCATATGTGGTTGGTACCGACGATTATCCTCACTTTTTACATGTTATGGCCATTTTATTCGTATTAAATGTTCTTATTATGCTTCTTATTGGTAAATATTATCCTCGCAAAGAAGCTTTTAAACTAGAATATACTAACCAGGTCGATATAACACCATGGAAGCATTTAAAAACTGTAGGTATCGGAATTTGTGTTATCGTTATAGGTATCTATATATACTTCGCATAAATGAACGCATCATTAGTAGCACAGGTAAAGTCCGGTTTTATTGATAGATTTAAAACCGAGCCTTTACTCATATTTTCACCCGGAAGAATTAATATTATTGGCGAACACACCGATTATAATGATGGTTTCGTATTTCCGGCTGCCGTAAATAAAGGTATTGTCGCGGCCTTTCAAAAAAATGATTCAAACTCATGTCAGGTTTATGCCATCAATAAACATGAAACCATTGCGTTTTCCCTAGATAATATTCAATTGCTTGATAAAGAACACTGGGGGAATTATGTATTGGGTGTTATTGCAGAAATTCAAAAGAAAGGCAAAAAAATTGAAGCAGGTTTTAACATCGTTTTTGGAGGTGATATTCCCGGTGGTGCAGGTATGTCGTCTTCTGCAGCTTTAGAAAATAGTATCGTTTTTGGATTAAACACCCTTTTTAATTTAGGTTTTACCAGACAAGAGATGATCTTTATATCCCAGCGAGCAGAGCATAATTATGTTGGCGTAAAGTGTGGAATTATGGACCAATATGCGAGTATGTTCGGGATAAAAAACAACGCATTGCTTTTAGATTGCAGAACGGTTGAATCTGATCCTTTTGAAATAGATTTTAAAGATCATGAACTCATCTTAATTAACACCAATGTTAAACATAGTCTGTCTGATAGCGCGTATAACGACAGACGCTCTGTTTGTGAAAGTGTTGCAAGCATGTTAAATATTATGGCATTAAGAGATGCTACAGAAGTCGATCTATTATCAATAAAAGATGAAGTCTCTGAAGAGAATTACCAAAAAGCCTTATATGTAATTCAAGAAAATGAGCGTGTTGTAGAAGCCTCAAAAGCAATTCAAAATAACAACATAACCGCATTGGGGAACTTAATTTATGACTCGCATCATGGTCTAAAAACACAATATAAAGTCAGTTGTGATGAGCTGGATTTTCTAGTGGATCAAGCCAAATTAAACGGGCACGTTGCCGGCGCCAGAATGATGGGTGGTGGTTTTGGAGGCTGCACGATAAATTTGGTTGCAAAAAAAGCTTCCAAAAGTTTTCAGGAAACAGTTTCTAAAGCTTATAAAAACAGATTTAATAAAGCCTGTTCCATTTACGCTATTGAACTTTCTAACGGCACAGGAATAATACCATAATGATCAACGCATTCAAAATGAATACAGATTTACAAGATTTTTCACATAAACGCTTAAATATCCTAACCGGTGAATGGGTTTTAGTATCCCCGCATCGTGCAAAGAGACCGTGGCAAGGCCAAAACGAAGCGATCTCAAATGAAGTAAGGCCTGCTCATGACAAACATTGCTATCTATGTGCCGGGAATACCAGAATTAATGGTGAGGTCAACCCAGATTATAAAGATGTGTTTGTATTTACCAACGACTTTTCGGCACTGCAAAAAGACTCTAAAACCTTTTCGGTGGAAGATGGATTATTAGTGGCGCAGAGTGAACAAGGTATCTGTAAAGTAATTTGTTTTAGTCCCGACCACTCGAAAAGTTTGGCAGATATGAATGCTACTGCAATTCAAAAGGTTGTTTTTGCCTGGCAAAATGAATATCAAGAACTTTCTAAAAATCCAAGCATAAACTATGTCCAGATTTTTGAAAATAAAGGAGCTGTTATGGGATGTAGTAATCCGCATCCTCATGGGCAAATTTGGAGTCAGTCAACACTTCCTAATGAAGTGGATAAAAAAAACAAACAACAAAGAACATACTATATGAAAAATAATCACAGTCTTTTAGGTGATTATTTAGAGCAGGAACTAACGAAAAAAGAACGTGTTATTTATGAAAATGATGCTTTTGTTGTGCTTATTCCCTTTTGGGCTGTGTGGCCTTTTGAGGCCATGATTGCTCCTAAGAAGCATCAACCAAATATATTAGACCTGGATGAGAATGAAGCATTACAATTCGCAGAAGCTATATCGGTTTTAACCAAAGCCTACGACAAATTATTTAATTGCTCATTCCCTTATTCTAGCGGTATTCATCAATCGCCTACTAACGATAATGATCATAGCCATTGGCATTGGCACATGAGTTTTTATCCCCCCTTATTACGCAGCGCAACCGTAAAAAAGTTTATGGTAGGCTACGAAATGTTTGGTTCACCGCAGCGGGATATTACAGCCGAAATCGCAGCCAAAATGATTCGGAATCTAATCTGATATAGCTAAGGAAGGTGTCTTAAAAGCCCCTATAACCTAAGTTGTCCGGTTGAGCTTGTCGAAACCTACTTAATACAAAATTTGATTTAGATATTAAATCCCCCGATAATAATCTAAGATTTTAACACGCAACAAATACTCATACTTAGCCTTATTCAAATTAAGTTGAGCGGCGTCCATATTATTTTTACTGCTAATGTATTCTATAATATTGGACACACCGTTATTAAATCGTACTTCATTTATACGATACGATTCTTCGAAGGCTGTTACCTGATCTCGTAAAATATGATACCTGTTAAATGCCGATTCCATATCATTATAAGCCTGCTCGATCGATTGCTTAAAAAGAAGTTTTGTGCTCTCTAACTCCAGCTTGGATTCTTCCAATGCTATCTTTTCTAATTGCACCGCATTTTTCGCTCTAAACCCGTTGAACAACGGCACCCTTACCGAGATACCCACCACAGTATTAAGATTGTTATCAAATTGGTCTTCATAACTAATTTTACTTGCTGAAAATTCTTTTTGATTTTGAAGCACCGGATAATCCTGATTGGCTATAGTAACAAAATCTCCTGTCTCAGTAATGCTAGTCCCCGTTTCAGTGAACACCTCAGCAGCGCTTGAATAATTAGTGTTTAATTGTCCGAAAACAGAGATTTCCGGGTAATACCCCGACCGCGCTACCTTAATACCACTATTAGCAGCATCAATGCGAAATTGTTTCGATTTAAATGTGGCCAAATTTTGCAAAGCATCATTATACACGTCGCTAGCGGTGTGTGCGTATGTTTCCGATGCTATCAAACCTGAAACGTTTTCAAAGTCCTTTTCAGAATCCGAGTCTAAATTTAACAAGACCATAAAATCTAAAATTGCGGAGTTAAGGCTGTTCTCAGCTTCAATAATATTCACTTTATCGATGGCAAATTGTCCTTGCATATCGGTGTAATCAACAGGGTTTCCAACACCTTCTTCATATTGGGTTTGTAATCGTTTTAATTGTGCTTCAGTCGTTATTAATCGCGCCTTCGAGAGATCTAAAAGATCCCTGCTATTGAGTATTCGAATGTAGCCAACGGTAACCTGAAGAATTAAATTTTGTCTGATTTCTTCCAATTCCATTTCAGAAGCCTTCATATTAAACTTACTTTGTTTAATACTGTTCAACACCCTAAACCCATTAAAAACCGTGGTATTCAAGTTCACTCCTAAGGTTGAAAATGTGAGTTCCTGATTGCTATAACTATTGGTAAACGGGTCTATACTCCTCCCGTCGTTTACGCCAATGTTATAATTCGCATTAAGGGTAGGGAGTAACTCATTTTTCGATTGTTTGAAATTTATAATTGATGATTTTGTTTGAAGGTCTGAACGCTTTAGATCGTTATTATTCTCTAATGCCAAAGCAATACAATCCTCTAATGTAAACTGCGATTGCTGGCTGCTCTGAGCAAATCCAACACCAAGGAATAAATTCCATACAAAAACCCATATTCCAATTGTTCTTATCTTCATCATTTATGTTTTAAAATCTTTATTAATTCTATAATTATTCGGTTCTTAAACTTTTAATAGGGTTTACAATAGCAGCTTTAATTCCTTGAAAACTCACGGTTAAAATGGAAATTATAACCGCCAGAACTGTTGCTAACACAAAAACGCCCCACCCTATTTCTATACGGTATTCAAAATCTTCTAACCACTTACTCATCGCATACCAGGCTAAAGGTAAAGACACCAAAATGGCAATAGCTACCAGCTTTAAAAAATCGATGGAAAGCTTATAGGTTATTTGGCTAATAGTAGCTCCTAAAACCTTTCGGATACCTACTTCTTTAGAGCGTCTTTCGGCATTAAAAGCGGCCAACCCGAATAAGCCTAAACAGGCAATTAAAATGGACAATATGGTAAATGTTATAAAAATCTTACCCAAACGCTGTTCGGCGTCATAGGTTGCATTAAAAGACTCTTCAATAAAATAGTAATCGAAAAGTTGTCCCGGTGCCATCTTTTTCCAGAGACTTTCAATACTTGAAATAGTACTGGCATAATCGCCTGCAGTAACTTTTACTGCTAACGCATTGGAGTAGTCCCCTATCATCATGCCTAAAGCCCCAATATTTTCTCGTAACGATTCATAATGAAAATTCTTAACCACACCTATAACCGTATAAAATTTAGGGTTTTCGTCGCCAATATCATCTGTTATTCGCTTCCCAAGAGCTTCTTCTGGTGTAACTCCTAAAATATTAACTGCGGATTCGTTTATAACGACACTTAAAGAATCCGTTTTAAATTGTCTATTAAAATCGCGTCCAACCATAATTTCTAGATCTAAAGTCGATATATAATCAAAATCTATACGCCAATTTTGCATTTGTATTGCGCTATCCAGATCCATGACACCTTCCTCGAAAAAGGAGCTATCATTTCTATTAGAAGGTGTTGGGAAAAAACTACTTAGGGTTGTACTTTTTACTGATGCCAATTGTTGCACTTCCGTTTTGAAAGATTCTCTTTGACTCTGATTTTCTAATGCACCAAGATCATTAACAACTAAAACCCTATCTTTTGAATATCCCAGATCTTTGCTCTGTATAAAGTCTAATTGCTGAAAAACAACTAGAGTACCCACAATTAAAAACACAGAGATTGCAAATTGAAAAACAACTAATAAACCTCTAATACCTCTGCCTCCAGTGCCTGTTTCTCCGCCGCCTTTAAGCACATTAACCGGAATAAATCTGGACATAAAAAAGGCCGGATACATGCCTGAGAAAAGTCCTAATACAATGGTACTTGCCAATAGTATTAACCAGAATGACAGACTCATATAAGGTATTGAAACAGCTTTTCCTGAAAGCTCGTTAAAAAATGGCATCATAATGGCTGCAACAATTACGGCTATTGCCAGAGAAACAAATGTTATTAAACCTGATTCTGCTAAAAACTGACTTATTAACTCTATTTTGCTTGAACCCAATGTTTTACGAATTCCTACTTCTTTGGCACGTTTCAATGACTGTGCAGTTGATAGATTCATAAAATTAACACCGGCTAAAACAATAAGAAACAAGGCTATAAACGATAGGATATAAACATCTTGAATATGACCATTAGGGCTAAGCTCCGGAAATCTATGAGAGTGTAAATGAATATCTTTTATATTAATAGTACCAAAATTGTAATAATTACCAGAAGCTAAAAAACTCTCTTCTGTAATTCCCGGCATTTTAGTTTGGACGAAGGGAATAACATAATTACTAAAAATATTCTGTAATGGCTCCTCAACATCATCAATTTTGGCTGTTGGTAATAGCTTGATAAACGTGTAATAATTATGATTGCCCCAATTGTTTACAAATGAATCTGCATAACTTGCCATCGACATAAATACACTGTGGTTTCGTAATAGTGAATTTTTTGGTAAATCCTCAATAACACCAGTTACAACATAGGTAATATCATTATCTAATAAGAGCGTTTGCCCTAAAGCATTGTTAACACTAAAATGCTTTTCAGCAGCTGTTCTTGTTAAAACTAAAGTATTAGGCTTCTCTAAAGCTGTTTTAGTATCTCCAACGATTAAATCGAGACCAAACATGTCGAAAAAAGAATCGTCCACAAAAGTGGTTTCTTCTTCTTTTATATTAGCAGCGGCATCATCTTTTCTAATAAGTAAGCTATAATTATTTCTAAACCGCATCGCCATTTCTATTTGAGGGATATCTTTTACAAGTGTTTTTGCTAAAGGGGCTGGTCCCTCAGAATGTTCCGCAATTTCACCTCCAAATTTTATATCGGCATTTATTCGATATATCCTGTCTGCATCAGGAAACATCGTATCGTAATTCAACTCATTATAAATATATAGACCTATAAGTAAACTTCCCGCCATACCTATGGCAAGTCCAAATATATTTAAGAAGGTGAAGAAGGGTTGCTTTTTAAGGCTCCTCCAGGCTATTTTGAAATAATTCCTTATCATAATTGGTTATCGTTTTTTGATTAATGATGGATCTTTTTATACTATCCTTCCATCTAACAGATTGATTATTCGTGAACCATAGGTTGCATTTTTTTCAGAATGTGTTACCTGAATGATCGTCACACCTTCATCATTTAGCTGCTTAAACAGATTCATGATCTCTTCGCCTTGCTTGGAATTTAGGTTTCCGGTGGGTTCATCGGCAAGGATGAGTTTGGGGTTTGTTATTAAGGCTCTGGCAATACCTACTAACTGTTGTTGTCCGCCACTTAATTGTGCCGGAAAGAGATCTTTTTTCCCAACAATATTAAATCGGTCCAACATATCGGCCACCATCGCTTTTCGTTCTGCCGATGAACATTTTTTATACAATAATGGGGTTTCAATATTTTCATAAACTGTTAATTCGTCAATTAAATGATAGGATTGAAATACAAATCCAATATATTCTTTATACAAATTGGCGCGGTATTTTTCTTTTAAAGTGTGAACAGGTTCGTGAAGGAAATTGTATTCCCCTTCATTAAAATCATCCAACATACCTATCACATTGAGTAAGGTTGTTTTCCCCGATCCGGATGGCCCCATAATGGAGATAAAATCGCCTTCATTAACGGTTAACTCGATGTCGTTTAATAGGAATATTCTATTTCCTCCTGAATTCACCCATTTAAACAGGTCTTTAATTTCTAGTAGCATATGTTTGTTTTTATTTAATTTATTCTGTTTTTAAACTTTTAATCGGGTTTGTATGCGCTGCTTTTATAGCTTGAAAGCTTACAGTTAATAACGTAATCATTAGAGCTCCAATACCGGCCATAACAAAAACCCACCAAGACACTTCGGTTTGATATTCGTAATTACTTAGCCAATTGGTTACACCGTAATAAGCTAAAGGAATAGCAATAATGATAGCCAGTATCACAAGCTTTATAAAATCTTTAGATAATAATTGCCATAGGTTAAACACCGAAGCACCAATAACTTTACGGATGCCTATCTCTTTAGTACGTCGCTCGACAATAAAGGATGCCAGCCCAAAAAGTCCCAGGCAACTAATAAAAATAGCAAAGAAGGTAAATATGGTTGAAAGTTTCCTAATACGCTCTTCGGCAATAAACTTCTTGGCGAAGGTCTCATCTACAAATTGATATTCAAACGGAACATTGGGGGCATGTTTATTAAAAACCGTTTTAATCGCTGCTAAGGATGCGCTTACGCTTTTTCCAGGGTTGAGTTTTAATTCTATCCAATTGGTATTGTCATACTTGATCATATAAACGGTCTGCTTTACCGGTTCGAAGGGAGATTCTACCAATATATCTTTAACCACCCCAATAACTTGATGATCCTGATTATTCCATCGTATGGTTTTCCCTATAGGGTCTTTTATACCCATATATTTAACCGCAGCTTCATTAAGAATAAATGCCGTGGAGTCTGTTGAAAACGCTCTGGAAAAATCGCGTCCTTCAGCAAGGTTCCACCCGACTGTATTTCCATAATCGTGAGAGACGCAAACGGTCACTATGTTGGTCAGAAAATCAGGATCTTTTCCTTGCCATTCAAATCCACTACCACCGGACCAAACCTCGGTTAATGGACTTGAGGATTCAGACATCTCTACAATGGCTCCACTATTCAATAAATCATGGCGCATGGTATTATACTTCCCTTCATAATCTTCTGTAACTTTCCCAATCATTATTAAGCCTGACTGATCATAACCTATAGATCGATCTTTAGAATGGTCTATTTGCTTTTTCACTACAACAGTTCCTATAACAAGTATCACAGACACCGTAAATTGGACCACCACGAGTGTTTCGCGAAAGGTTGTGGCCGACTTCCCTGCCTTAAAGGCTCCTTTTAGGACTTTAACAGGACGAAAAGAAGACAAATAGAATGCCGGGTAACTACCGGCTACCAAGCTGGTCACTAAAATCACTCCTATATTTATTAACCAAAATAAGGTGTTTTTATAAGGAAATATAATGTGCTTGTCTGCCAATTGATTAAATGAAGGCATGGCTAAAAAAACGATACAAATCGCAAGTACAAATGCTAGTGTAACCACTAAGAAGGATTCACTTAAAAACTGATTTATCAACTGACGCTTTGAAGATCCAATAGATTTTAAAACCCCAACTTCCTTAGCACGTTTCTCTGATTGTGCCGTACTTAAGTTCATAAAATTAATACAAGCCAAAAGCAGTACAAAAAGGCCTACAATGCCAAATAACCACACGTATTGTATAAATCCACCAACATTAACACCATTTTTCCAGTCAGATCGCAGGTGCCAATCCTTCATAGGATGCAATACAAGTTCGGGATGACTCCTTTTACTTCCATCAGGCAAATTATTGTAAACGGCATCTTTAATTTTTGCGTTTACTGATGTCATCGTTGTGCCATCTGCAATTTGCACATACAGTTGATACGAATTATTGTCCCATAAATTATTATCTCTGGCATTTCGCACCCAACTATAGGAGCTAACATATAGTTCCCAAGGCGCAATAAATTCAATGTTATTAAATGTGGCATTAAATGGTATGTCCTGGTATACGCCTGTTACATATACCTCTAAGAGGTTACTAATTTTTATAGGCTTTCCAACAGGATTAACATCTCCAAAAAATGCTTTCGCCGTAGTTTCTGAAATAACAACGGAGTTTGGGTTTTTAAGTCCGTCCCAATCACCATATAGCATTTCTAATGATAACATTCTAAGAGCATCGGGTTCCATAAAACCTCCGGACTTCGTCAGGCTTTTGTTATCTATAGAAAGAATATTATCGCCATGATAAGAACTCATCACCACATAGTCAAAGTTATCGCCATATTTAGCTCTCAATTCATTCCCGATTGGAAAAGGCATGGTGGTTCTTGTTCTCTTGTCTCCGTTAGACGTTTTATGCATCAGGACATGAGCTATACGATCATAATTCTCATGATTTTGATTAAAGGTGACTTCGTCATATATCCATAATCCTATAAGGATAACTACAGCCATACCCAAAGCAAGGCCTGTTATATTGATAACTGAAAGCCCTTTGTTTTTAATGAGGTTCCGCCACGCGATTTTGAAATGGTTTCTAATCATGATTATTCTGTTTTTAAACTTTTAATGGGGTTTGCTATGGCAGCTTTAAGGGCTTGAAAACTTACTGTTATTAATGCAATAAGCATAGCAATAACTCCAGCAACAATAAATACCCACCAACCGATAGTAGTTCGATAAGCAAAATCCATTAACCATTCTTGCATAAAATACCAAGAAATAGGTGCAGCTACGAAAAAGGAAATGGCCACTAATTTTAAAAAATCTCGAGATAATAAATTTAAAATGCTGGATACAGATGCGCCCATTACTTTCCGAATTCCAATTTCTTTAGTTCGCTGCATTGTAGTATATGAAGCCAAACCAAGCAATCCCAGGCAAGATAGAAAAATTGCTAGTAAAGCAAAATTTAAAAACAACTTACCAAATTGTTCTTCGCTTTTGTATTGGCGACTAAAAAACTCATCAAGAAAATAATAACTAAACGGTTTGTTTGGAATGATTTTTTTCCATTCTTCTTCAACGGCAGCTAGAGTTGAAGCGAGATTTGAGGACGGAACATTTATTGACAAATAATCGTTTCGATCTGGCTCAATACGCATACTCAATGGTTTTATTGGGTTTTTTAATGACTGGAAATGAAAGTCTTTAATAATACCTATAATTTTTCCTTCTCGCCCCCATTGTTTAAATCGTTTTCCTATAGCTTGTTCAGGAGAACTATAGCCAAACATTTTTACAGCAGCTTCATTAAGCACCATTGCCTGCGTATTGTCTGTTTTAAATTCGCGGGAAAAAGGTCTTCCGGCAACTAATTGAATATCAAATAAAGAAATATAATCGAAATCTACGAAATATAGATCGAGGTTTGCTACTTGTAAATCACCCTTTATATTTTCTATTTCTGAATATGCAGCTGGATTCCCAGTCCCTGGAACACTTGATGATAAAGAGACGTTTTTAATATTTGACAAACCAGATATAGTCTGTTTAAGTACATCCCTGTTTTTATCGCTATTGGTATCAAGAACAAGAATCTGGTCTTTTTTAAACCCTAAATCACGATTACCCATATAACTCATTTGCGAATAAACTACAATGGTTCCTATAATTAATGCAATTGAAATAGTAAACTGTGATATTACCAGACTCTTACGTAAAAAGACACCCTTTGTTCCAGTAGAAAACCGCCCTTTTAAAACTGTTGTTGATTTAAAGGAAGAAAGTATTAACGCTGGATAAATTCCTGCTAGTAGCCCTATCCCAATAGCTGTTAAAAAAAGTAATAATGTGTATTGAGGAGTCTCAAAAATTCCCTGACTAATTGTTTTACCCGCTAACTGATTAAATGATGATAATAATAATGATGAAACAACTAATGTCAATAAAAAAGCAATAAGACTAATTAAAACAGATTCTCCAATAAATTGTCGGGCCAATTGAAATTTTGCAGCCCCTACTACTTTTCGAATTCCTACTTCTTTTGCGCGTTCAGAAGATCTAGCTGTTGTAAGGTTTACAAAATTTATACATGCAATCAGCAATATTAGTATAGCAACTATTGAGAAAACATACACATTTTTAATATTGCCGGTAACAAACCCTCCTCGATCTGATTTGAGGTAAACATCTTTTAACGGTTCTAATAAAAGTGTTGGAAACATTTGTGATTTACTCATTTCTTTACCACTCCATTTTTCAAGAAATGCAGGAAATTTACTTTCAAGACCCTCTGCGTTTGTACCTGGTTTAAGTAAGAGGTAGGCAAAAGGTCCATAATTGCCCCATTGATTATCTACACCTTCAGCAAACTTTTTTGTAATAGTTGTCATAGATATTACTACCTCTCCCTGTATTTGAGAGTTTACTGGTATATCTTCCATAATACCAGTAACCGTTGAAGGAAAAGCATCATCAGCGATTTGAATTACTTGTCCAATAGGATCAGTATCACCAAAATATTTTTTTGCAGAAGATTCGGATAACACAATGCTAAAAGGGTCTTTTAATACCGTAAGAGGATTCCCTTTTAGTAATTTATAATCAAAAACAGTGAAAAAATCTGCATCTGCCCACAACGATTCGGTTTCGTTAAACGTTAAATTATCTTTTTTAAAAAGTATAACATCACTAAGAACACGAACCGCAGCTGACACTTCAGGAAATTCACTTATATGAGGAGGAACAGCCCAAGACGGACCATTTCCATTAATTGTTTCTGTTGGGGTTTTAATATCGGCAACAACCCTATAAATGCGATCTTCCTTTGAATGAAAATCATCATAGCTTATTTCAAAGTTTACATATAAAAAAATCAGAAAACAGGCAGTCATCCCAACACTTAAACCAAAAATATTAATAAATGAAAAAGCCTTGTGTTTCCATAAGTTTCTAATTGCGATTTTAAAATAATTCTTAATCATGACTATTCTGTTTTTTTAATTTTTTACAAGATTAATTATTCTAATCTCAGTCCATCCACAGGGTTCCTATTCGCTGCCCTAATGGCTTGACTGCTTACCGTCATTACGGCGATCAACAACGCTATCAGCCCCGCCCCAATAAAGTACCAAATATGTAAAGGGATTCTATATGCGAAATTGGCCAGCCAATTATTTATCAATAGGTATGCTATAGGTAAAGCGATAAGTATCGATACCAGGACCAGTATGGCAAATTCGCTGGATAACATCACGGTAACCTGGGCAGCACTTTGCCCAAGCACTTTTCGAATGCTGATTTCCTTACGTCGTCGTTCTGCAGTAAAAATGGCGAGCCCTAATAACCCTAAACACGAAATAAGAATGGCTAACCCTGCAAAATACTTAGATAAAGTGGATACGCGTTGCTCAGCCTCATAAAGGGCCTGATATTTTTCATCTAAAAATTTATATTCGAAAGGAAATCCGGGATTGAAAGCCTGATAAAGCCTTTGAAGTTCTTCAATGGTCTCCTTTTCCCTTCCTTTTTCGATACTTACCATAATCTTGTTTACACCTTCCGGCATCATTGCCAAAAACAAAGGCTCTACTTTACTGTGCAACGATTTAAAATGAAAATCTTTTATGGTTCCAATGATTACTTTCTCGCCATAAAAACGAACTTTCTTCCCAATTGGATCTTTTAATCCCATAGTTTTGATAGCTGTTTCATTGAAAATAATACCCTCTTGATCCGCTCCAAAGTCTTTACTAAAACCGCGTCCATTTGCCATTTGCATGCCCATGGTTTCAATAAAATCATAATCAACGCCTACAATCTGAAAGTTGATGTTGTTGTTCGGCTCCATACCTTCCCAATCCAGGCTCGTACTCCAATTATGACCAATCATACTATGAGTTGTACTGGAAGCATTTTTTACTCCCGGTATTTTTTTTACCTCGGAAATAAAAGTTCTATGCTGCTCTTTTATTTTACCTTCTATTTTAAAATGTACAATATTGTCTTTGTTATATCCTAAATTCTGGTTTTGAACAAACTCAATTTGAGAATAGACTACTAAAACCGAAACAATCAAAACTATAGAAAGGGCAAATTGAACAATGACCAACCCTTTACGCGTCCACAACTCCCCAAAAGAACCATTTAGTTTCCCTTTTAGTATGGAAATCGCCTTAAATCCGGACAGGTATAATGCCGGGTAACTCCCGGCAACAATCCCCGTAAATAAAGCAACACCAAAAACCATAGTAACAAGGTTCAAATTATAAGGCAATGCTAATTGTTTTCCAATAATGGTATTGAATTGCGGAAGAAACAGTGCCACTAAAACCACAGCAATGATTAGCGCCATTAGTGCCATCAAAACAGATTCACCAAGAAATTGAATTATCAAAGTGCTACGCTTTGCGCCTATGGTTTTCTTAACGCCTATCTCTTTTAATCGTATTGAAGCTCTTGCGGTAGACAGGTTCATAAAATTGATACAGGCGATAATCAATATCAGAATCGCAATGATGGAAAACAATTTAACATACGCGATGCGTCCTCCTACTTGTTTACCATTTTCGAAGGTTCCATAAAGATAGAGCTTAGAAAAAGGCACGAGCGTCGCCGTACGAATAGTGTTTTCATTTCTCTTTTTTCTAATCGTTTCGACTTTAGCATTTAACTGTTCAATATCGGTTCCTTCTTTCAGTAAAACATATACTCTTGGCCCACTGCTATTCCATGTATGCAAGGAATTCCATGGAGACTCTTCTTTTGAAGCTTCACCGGACAATACAAAATCAAACTGTGCGGTACTATTGGAAGGAGGGTCTTCGAATACTCCCGAAACCTGAAATTGTCGTTTTTGTTCAAACTCAATAATTTTACCAACAACATTTTCAGCAGTGCCAAATAAATTTCCAGCCAAACTTTTAGATAATACTATCGAATTTGGATCTGTAAGGACCTGATTTTTATTTCCCTGAATCAATTCGTGGGAAAAAATATTGAAATAATCCTTTCCTACAAGTTGACCAACGGCCTTTAAATTTTTCTCTCCAACCGTTAGCACATGACTACCAAACCAGGACGGCGGAATCGTTGCGGTGGCAAATTCCACTTCAGGCATATCCTGAACCAATAGATTGGCCATTGGTCCGGAAGTTTCGGTAATAGTAGTAACTCCATCTGTAAATTGTAGATGCTCTATAACTTGATAAATACGATCATGATCATTATAAAACATATCGACATGAAGTTCATCATAAACCCAAAGCGCAATTAAAAACGTACATGCCAACCCTGTTGATAGTCCGACTAAGTTTATAAAAAACGTTTTTTTATTCTTTTGAATACTTCTTAAGAAAAGTAAAATATTGTGTTTAAGCATAATCTTTATTTTTTATTAATGAATTGATGACTTCCATTATTCAGTTTTTAAACTTTTTATAGGGTTAGTAATTGCCCCCTTTATTGCCTGATACCCAACAGTAAAGAAAGTGATCATTACAGCACCTATTCCTGTTGCTAAATAAACTTCCCAACCTATACTGATTCTATACACAAAATCACCTAACCATTGTTGTATGAAAATCCATGAAACCGGGATTGCTAATAAAAAGGCAATGAATACCGTTTTTAAGAAATTGCCTGTTAACAACACCATGATTCTTAACTCAGAAGCTCCCAAAACTTTTCTAACACCTATTTCTTTTGTTTTCTGTTCAGTTATCACAGCAGCTAAACCGAAAAGTCCAAAAGATGCCAGAAATAAAGCAATAAGCGAAAAATAACTAATTATTTTCCCTAATCTGAAATCAGATTTATACATGGCATCGAATTGGTCATCTAAAAACTGATACTCGAAAGGGTATGGTGTAAAATCACTATATGAGTCACCTAAAAAAGTCAAAGTTTCAGATAGGTCTTCCGGTGAAACTTTAACTGCTATCTTATTGGTCCACTTTGCCATACTAATCATTAATGGTTCGATATTCATATGCATGGAATGCATGTGAAAGTCTTTTACAACACCAATTACCGTTTCGGTACCACTGTGAGTAAACTGTTTTCCGATGGCTTCTTCTGGCGTCCACCCTAAAGCTTTAGCTGCTGTTTCATTTATGATATATCCTTCTTCTTTATCCGTACCAAAATCTTCAGAAAAATTCCTTCCTGCGAGTAATTCAATATCAAAAACATTTAAATAATTATAATCAACTCGGGTATGGTAAATGGCCAAATCATTCTCAGAATTGTCATCATTATCATTTATTATAGTACTAGATTGAATGCTTGTTGGTAAATTACTCATGCTAGATACCTTTATAATATTTGTATGACTTTCCCAGATATTTTTTAAAGTATTTATCTCTTGTCTTAATTTCCAATCTTTCATTGGTATGATAACAATATGATCTTTAGTATATCCAAGTTTTTTATTTTGAATAAATTGCATTTGTTGAAAAACAATAATGCCACCTATAACCAAAATAAAAGAAGCCATATATTGCCCTGTGATAAGAATTTTTTGCAAGTGAAAACGTGATGTTCCAATGGGTCTTTTTCCTTTTAAAATTTGACTGGGTTTTAATGAAGCAATAAATAATGCAGGATAGCTACCTGAAACAACACCCACCAAGAATACTAATGCTATAAGACCAAATAAGTAGATCACATCAGTGAATAAGTCAAACTTTAAATCCCGCTCTACCAACTCATTAAAAATCGGTAAAAGCATGGAGCATAGAGCCAGAGCTAGGATGAGCGATAAGAAAGTAAATAAAATAGATTCTCCTAAAAACTGTTGTAGAATTTGCTCTTTTCTAGCACCTACAACTTTTCGAAGCCCTACTTCAACAGATCGCTTTACTGAACGTGCTACCGATAAGTTCATATAATTTATAGAAGCTAATAATAAAGTGACACAGGCAATAAAAACAAGTAAATATAAAAACGTTTTATTTCCTTTTTTAGGCAGATCAAAATTGATATTTGCGCTAAAGTGAACATCTGTTAAAGGCTCTACGAAGTATTTGTTTTTAAACGGGTATGAAGGATCGTACTGATACTTTTCTAATAAAGCAGGAAATTTACTTTCTAAAACTTTGGGGTTAACACCATCTGCTAAAACCATAAAAACATTTAGAGAATTATTAGTCCATTTTTGTCTTAAATATTCTTGATCCTTTTCTATGCTACGAACAAAATCATAACGAAACGTAACATTATCGGGTAAATCTGCCATGACTCCTGTAACTTCATAGTTCTGGTTATCAAGCTTTACGAGTTGCCCAAGTGCTTCAGTAACACCAAATATTTTTTCTGAAAGTGACTGTGTTAATACAATTCCATTTGGTTTTTGCAATGCTGTTGTTGGGTTTCCACTTATAAATTCTGGCGTAAATACGTTAAAAAAACTAGGTTCTGCCATAAGACCGGATTCTTCAATATGATCCTGACCATTTGTTTTTATCAATGCAGTTCTTATATTAAACGTCGTCGCTTCAATCACTTCGGGAAACTCTGCTTTCATTGTTTTGGCAAGTGGTGCTGGCATAGAAGCGAAAAAATCGCTGTTCAAAAATTCATTTCCTTTCTGCTGTTGAATAACTCTATGGACATTTTCATGATTTTCGAAATGCTTATCATAAGAAAATTCATGGATTGCATATAAAGAAATGAGCATAAAACAAGTGAGTCCAATAGCCAATCCGCCTATATTAATAAAAGCATATAGTTTTTGCTTAAATAAATTCCGCCAAGCGATTTTAAAATAATTTCTAAGCATGACTATTCTGTTTTTAAGCTTTTTATAGGGTTTACAATCGCAGCCTTGATACTTTGAAAACTAATAGTTACAAAGGCTATTACAATTACGATAATTCCAACAATTATAAATACCCACCAATTGACATCAATTTTATAGGCAAAATTCATGAGCCATTTATTCATAACATAGTAAGCTATTGGAATCGAAATTATAAGTGCCAGTAAAACCAACTTAATAAAATCGACAGACAATAAACCAACAATTCGCGTAATGGATGCTCCTAAAACTTTTCTGATTCCTATTTCCTTGGTGCGTTGAATCACTGTAAAGGACACAAGTCCAAATAACCCCATACTTGCAATAAACAAGGCTAAGAGCGTAAATAAATTAAACGCCTGACCAAGCTTTTGTTCTGTTTTGTATTGTACATTGTAAGATTCGTTAACAAATTTGGCCTCATAGGGTGCTAAAGGAACAACGCTTTTCATGGTTTTCTCAATAAAGGCTTTAGTCTCTAAAAAATCATCACCATTAATTTTCACAATAGCCTGACCATAATGCCTGTTATATGGTCTGCGCATGGCCATAAAAAGAGGTTCTATTTTTTGGTCAAAGGTCTGCGAATGAAAATCTTTTATTACTCCAATGACACGCCCCTCATCAAAACTTTTTCCCACTGCGGTTTCCCAACCTAAAGCCTTAACGGCGGACTCGTTTAGTATATAAGCTTCTAAAGTATCTGTGGGGAATTTTGGAGAAAAATTTCGTCCTTCAAGGAGTTCCATTTCAAAAAGATCGATAAAATCATAGTCGACATAACTTCTATATAAATTCAACTGTTTATTCCCGGGGTTCCCTTCCCATCTGTCAATATTTCCATAGCTATTGATTCCAAAAGGAAGTCTGTTGCTAAAAGCTACTTTCTGAATTTTTGGGTGACTCAATAATTCTGAACGAATTACAGATTCATTTTCATAAATTTCCTTAGACCCATAACCTACATGAACCACCCGATCCTTATTAAACCCTAAATGTTTATGTTGGATAAAATGCAGTTGCTGATAGATAATAATGCTTCCAATGGCCAAGGTAATGGCCACAACAAACTGGCCTGTCACCAATACATTTCTAACACCTGTCACTCTCTGAGGCCCTTTTAATATATTATTTTTCAGTGCGTTACCCGGATTCAACTTAGAAAGAAACAGGGCTGGATACAACCCTGACAAAACGCCAACAACAATAGCGATGCTAAACATGGCAAGAATCAGTTCACTATTATTAAAAATTGAAAAGGAAATATTTTTGCCTATTAATTCATTATAAGTTGGCAATACTAATAACACGAGAACTAAAGCAATAATAAAACTAATTACGGTAAACATTATGGCTTCTCCCAAAAACTGACCTATCAACTGTAGTTTGCTTGCACCCATTACCTTAGAAACACCAATCTCCTTGACTCTCTGCAATGATCGGGCAGTTGTAAGGTTTGTATAATTAATAGACGCCAGAATTAAAATAATAAAACCGATGAACGCAAAGAGGTAAACATATTTAATATCTCCGTTTGCTTCTATTTCATGATTTATATTTGAATATAGATGAATGCTTTTTAGGGGCTGAAGTTTATATTCCGGGAAAAATTCAAAGTTCGATTGTTGATATATAGGCTTCGTAATGTTTTCATAAACTTTCATTTTTTCTTCGAAAGCATTTATATCTGTACCTTCAGCCAAAACCATATACGTGCGATAATTATTACTATTCCATCTACCCACATCATGTTCATATTGAGGCCAAATTTTCGCTGAAACGATATAGTCATAAGAAAAATGTTGGTTTTTTGGGGGATCTGCGATCAATCCTTTTACCTCTACAGTTTCCGTACTATTGTACACCAATGTTTGGCCAATCGGGGATATATCACCAAAAATCTTTTTTGCCAAAGAAGCAGTCAACAAAATAGAATTTGGGTCATCTAATGCTTCTTTTCCTTCTCCTTCTATAACCGGAATGGTAAAAACATCAAATATATGCTTATCGCTAAGCAGGCCTCTTTGAGGAAATGACTCTTTATCCTTAATAAGTAATGCGCCCCAAACATTTAAATTGGTTATCGCCAATACTTCAGGGAAATCTTCCTTCAATGATTTTCCTAATGGTAACGGCGTTGGCACCATCATATCACTACCTTGATATTCGTTACCTTTTTGTTGTTGTACAATGCGGTAAATGTTATCTACATTTTTATGCTGTAGATCGTAGCTTAGTTCATATTGTATATATAAGGCAATCAAAATAAAGCAGGTCAACCCGATTGTAAGACCGCTAAGGTTTATAAAGGAATAGGCTCCATTTTTAATAAAATTCCGCCAAGCGATTTTAAAATAATTTCTAAGCATGACTATTCTGTTTTTAAACTTTTAATAGGATTGGCTTTAGCTGCTTTTAAGGCCTGATAGCTTACTGTAACGATGGTGATGACCACCGCTCCTACAGAAGCAAATATTGAGATCCACCAGGAGATCGAAGTACGATAATCAAACTTTTCAAGCCAGCCATCCATAATATAATAAGCTACAGGAACCGCAATAGCACAGGCAATCATGACCAGGATAAGAAAGTCCCTCGATAACATATTCCATAGCTTCACAACGGTTGCACCCAGAACTTTTCGAATCCCAATTTCCTTGGTGCGTTGTTCAGCCACATAAGATGCCAGGCCAAATAACCCTAAACAGGAAATAAAAATGGCTAAAAACGTAAAAAAGGCGGCCAGTTGTCCGATGCGTCTTTCATTACCAAATTTTTTATCAAACTCTTCATCGACAAAGGTGGCCACAAAAGGAATTGAAGTATTGTAATTTTTAAACACGGCTTCTACTTTAGCCATAGACTCATTAACCGGCATTTCCGGGTTCAATTTTAAAATAAAAGAGTTCTCTTGTCGTCTTAAAAGATGAAATAATGATGGTCTTACCGGTTTATAAGGTGATTGTATCAGCATATCTTCAACAACCCCAATGATGGTAAACGATCTCTTGCCCCAGCGCAAGGTTTTTCCAACAGGATCCTTTAAGTTCATAAATTTAGCTGCAGATTCATTTAAAATGTAAGCCAAAGAGTCTGTTCCAAAGTCTCGTGAAAAATCTCTCCCTTCTTTAATCTTCCAGCCAATGGTTTTTCCATATTCTTCGGTAACGGCATTATTGGGGAAGTCAACCGGAAGATTGGGATCTTTCCCTTCCCAATCAAAGCCTCCGTTAGTGTTGTAAACGGCGGTCATGGGACTTGTGGTTTCCGTCATTTCAATAATGGCTCCATTCCCTTTTAAGGTTGATCTGATCACCTCGATATGTTTGTGGGTTTCTTCAGATGTATTAATACTTATTAATCCATTTTTCTCATAACCCAAAGGCCTGTTTTGAGCATGCTGGATTTGTTGGTATACCACTATAGTTCCAATGATTAAGGTAATGGAAATCGCAAATTGAGACGTTACCAATATTTTTCTGGGAGTCGCAGCATAACGCCCTATTCGAATGCTTCCCTTTAATACTTTTATAGGCCTGAATGACGATAAATATAAAGCGGGATATACGCCGGCAAAGAACCCTGTTAATATACTCAAACCAATCCCCAGAGCCCAAAACAATGGGTTTGCCCAAAGTATGGTAATTTTCGAATCTGCAATCTGATTAAAGAAAGGTAAAATAAGTACCGCCAGTACAACAGAAAAAACAAAGGCAATTAATGCAATCAATACAGATTCACTAAAAAACTGTATAATAAGCTGAATACGTCTCGAACCAACCACTTTTCGTATTCCAACTTCTTTGGCTCTTTTTTCAGATCTGGCAGTACTTAAATTCATAAAATTGATACAGGCAAGGAGCAACACAAAAACACCAATAATACCAAATAACCAGACGTTATCTATTCTTCCTCCTGTATTGACACCATTTTCAAAATTTGAATGCAAATGCCACTTAGACATGGGGTGTAAGAAGACCTGAGGATTATAGCGCTTTCCTTCTTCGCTAACTTTGGTTAATTTTACATCTTTTATTTTGTGAGATACGGTTTCGAGATTAGAATTTTCAGCAAGCTGCGCATAGGTCTGCGTAAAATTACTGCCCCAGGGATCATCCATATCTTTGATCCATGCATTGTAATTTAAATACAAATCCCATGGCACAATAAATTTAAGAGATTGAAGTGTGGTAGCATCCGGTAGATCTTCATAAACACCGGTTACTTTTACGTCGATATTGACATCAAGTTTCATAATTTCTCCGACGGGATCATCGGTTCCAAAAAACAATTCAGCAACCGATTGTGATAGCATGATAGAGCGCATTTCATTTAACCCGTCTCTATGACCATGAATCATTTTAAGGGTTAGCATTTCGGTGACCTCCGGTTCGAAGTAACTTCCAGGTTTAAAGAAGACTTTATCCTTATAGCTTAAAGCGTGGTCGTAATTCCAAGAGGCTTGTAATACATATTTGAAATCACTTCCATATTCATTTCGAATGGCTTCCCCCATCCTTGCAGGGTTGGCAACTTGAGTTCCTATAACATCATTATAGGTTTGATGCTGCATCACCTGAACGATCTTGTCATAATTGTCATGGTATTTATTGAATGACAATTCGTTATAAATCCATAACCCAATGAGCATAACCACGGTCATTCCAACGGCAAGACCACCAATATTAATAGCAGACGAACCCTTATTAATAAGGATGTTCCGCCAAGCGATTTTAAAATAATTTCTAAGCATAATTATTCTGTTTTTAAACTATTTATCGGATTAACCGTTGCTGCTTTAAAGCTCTTAAAACTGATGGTTATGAATGCGATTAGCATGGTTATTATACCTGTTAAAGCAAACACCCACCATTTAATTTCTACATGATATGCAAACCCTTGAAGCCATTTCTCCATAAAGTAATAAGCTAAGGGAAAAACAATCAGCATTGAGATCAATACCAAGCTTAAAAAGCCTTTGGTTAATAACCCTACAATTTGCGTTACAGAAGAACCCAGTACTTTTCGGATGCCAATTTCCTTGAATCGTTGTTCTGCAATAAATGTCACCAAACCAAACAAACCTAAACAGGCTACGAAAATGGTGAGTAAGGCGAAAACATTCAACAAGGTTCCCATTTTTCCTTCTGTAAGGTATGTTTGATTGTAAGACTCATCTAATAAGGTATAGTGGAGTGGCTCGCCCGTTCCATAGGCCTCCCATTTCTCTTCCAGACTTGGTATCAGTTCAGCCATTTTCGAAGTTTTTGTCTTTACTATAAGTCCACCATATACTTGATTTAACATAACAAGAGGTTCAATGGGTTGATATAAGGAACGAAAATGAAAATCTTTAACAATGCCTACTACGGTTAGAGGTTGTTTATTGTTCGCACTGATCACAAAAGATTTCCCTAAAGGATCTTTTCCAAGTCCAAGTGCTTTAACTGCACTTTCATTGATGATCGCTGTTAAGGAATCAGAACCGAAATCTTTAGAAAAATTTCTACCGGCTATCAATTCCATTCCCATTGTGGAGATATAGGTCTCATCAATATGATAGATGGATGTTAATCTTTTGAGCTCACCATCCTTATATATGCCTCCGGAACTGGTGTCAGAAAACCCGGCCGGAACAAAAGATGAACGTGTTACACTGATAACCCTTGAATCGTTTTGAATGTCATTTTTAAAAGCGTTGGTGTTAACACCTAACCTTGAAGCTTCTCGTAATACCAACAAGCCATCTTTTTCATATCCTAATTGTTTATTTTGAATAAAAGACATTTGTTCGCTTACAGTCAACGTTGCAAATATTAAACCTGCAGATATCACAAATTGAAAAACTACCAGTGCCCTTCTAACACTTTTGGTTTTTCCTGTACCGTAAAACTTGTTCTTTAAGGCAGTTATAGGTTTAAACGACGAAAGGTAGAATGCAGGATAACTTCCTGAAAATAGCCCAACAGCTAGCACTAATAGTAAAAGTGTGAAAAAAGTGTTGGGTGTGAGTAAGTTCGAGAGTTCCAATTGCTTACCTGATAAGGTATTGAACAATGGCAGAAACATAACTAACAGAACGCCGGCAATGCACATGGATATCGCAGCTATAATAAAAGATTCTGATAAAAATTGCCCGATCAATTGACTCTTTTTTGACCCCAGTACTTTTTTAACTCCAACTTCTTTGGCTCTTTTTGCCGCCGCAGCGGTTGATAGGTTCATAAAGTTAATACAAGCAATGAGCAGCATAAAAAGGGCGACAGCACTAAAAATATAAACGTATTTAATATTTCCTCCTTTTTCGAATTGTGGAGCAACGGGAAAATCGGTATCAAAATGAATCGATGTTAATGGTTGTAGAAAAAAGCCTATCTTATTTTTTTTTGTAAACTCTTCATACGTAACCCCCATCATTTTTTGTATTTGAGGTCCCATGTATTTTTTTATGATCTCCGGTAGTTTCGATTCTAATTTGGTGTAGTCATAGTCTTTTTTTAGCACGAGGTATGTGAAGTAATTAGAGCTGGTCCATGTTGTTGACTTAGCATCGTTATAACCTTCCATAGAAACAAACATATCAAAATTAAAATGTGAGTTTTTTGGGATGTCATCAATAACCGCTGTAACCTTATAAGGCTGTTCATGCCCTTCTAAATACAATACCTTTCCTATAGCGATATCTTCACTACCAAAATATTTTTCAGCCTCACTTTTAGGAATAACCACAGAATAAGGATGCTTCAAAGGCGACACTGCATCACCTTTACGAATGGTTAAGGAAAAAACGTCAAAGAAATTCGGATCTACATAAACCGAATTTCCATTTCTATAGGTTTTGTTATTATAACTTACTCTTGGAAACGGCATGGTTCTTATTCTGGTCGCTTGCTCAACTTCCGAAAATTCATTGACTAAGGTCTGCCCCATAGGAGCCATGACTGTAACCTCTTTGACATCATTACCATTGAGGTTCGCCTTAAGAACGACTCTAACAATGTCGTTCGCTTTCTCATTAAAACGATCATAGCTTAGCTCGTCGGTCACAAATAACATAATGAGCAAACAGGAAGCTATCCCAATGGCTAAGCCAAAAATATTAATGAAGGATATGGCCTTGTTCTTACTTAAATTCCGCCACGCGATTTTAAAATAATTTCTAAACATGATTATTTATTTTATTCATCCTTTAAAGATTCCACCGGGTTTACAATAGCCGCATTGATCGTTTTAATACTAATCGAAAAAATCACTAATATCAATACCAACATAATAGGAGCTATAAATAACCATATATCCAATTCGATTCGAAACGCGAAATTTTCCAACCATCTTTTCGCTAACCAATAGGTAATGGGAACACCAAAAAGCATGGCAATAAGAACGGTTTGAATAAAGTTTTTAGATAGTAATACCAAAATGTTCATGACGCTTGCCCCTATGACCTTTCTAATTCCGATTTCTTTTTTTCTCTTCAAAACGGTAAATGATGCCAGACCAAACAGCCCTAAGCAAGCAATTAAAATGGCAAAGCCTGTAAGTACACTAAATACATCCTGAAATTGCATATCGGCTTTAAACTGTTTATCATATTCGTTGTCCATAAAAAAATATGAGAATGGTGCCGTTGGAAAAATCGATTTATAAGTGTCTTCTATCTGCGCAATTTGTGCTTTAATATTATTACCCGTAAATCTTATACTTGCAAAACCTCCAAAGTAATTCGAGTATCTGTGTATAATAGGTATATGAGCCGATTTTGCCGATTCCTGATGATAGTTTTTAACAACCCCTTTTATCGTCCATTCACTTCCCCAAAACTTTAATTTTCTACCTATGGCATCCTTGGTTTCAGGAATTCCCCAGAGACGAATGGCTTCTTCATTAACGATAACTTCTTTCTTATCGGGATGGCTGGTCTCATCAAAATTGTTACCACCTATTAATGTCATCCCCATCACTGGAATAAAATTGGCATCAATCTGAGTCATATAAAAATTGTAGTTATGGTCTTCAATGATTTCAGATAAGTTAATCCCCGTAGTTGTACCCATTTGACTTGCCATTTGTCCGGGCACAGCACCAGAAAGCGCGACTGAATGTATGGAAGCATTTGCCAATAATTCTTGTTTGAAAACACTATAATTTTCACGGTCGGTATTCTGTGTAGGGGCGCCTACAACTATAGTTTTATCGGTATTTACGCCCAGATCTATATTTCGCAGAAATTCTAATTGCTGATTAATCGTGAAAATTTGAATGAGTAAAATAATGGTAATTGCAAATTGAAAAACCACTAAAGATTTACGAAGAAATGCACCTTGTGTTGAATGCGTAAAGGCTCCTTTTAGTACAGATGATGGTTTAAACGACGATAAAACCAACGCGGGGTATATCCCTGAAAACAAAACTCCTAATAGGATAAAAACACCAAGTATCATCCAAAAGAAGGTATCACCAAAAATACTAAAGTCTACAGGTAACCCAGACACCTGAATAAACTTAGATTTGGCAACTAAAATTAATAGTACGGCAAAGATTCCTGCACAAAAATTAATGAGCAGTGATTCTATTAAAAACTGAACTCTTAATTGACTTTTGGTTGACCCCACCACTTTGCGAATACCAACTTCTTTCGCTCTATCTAACGCTTTAGACGTCGCTAAATTGATGTAATTTACAAAAGCACTGATAATGACTAAAAAAGCCACCCCTAATAGAAAAAACACCGAAGAAGCTTTGCCGTTAGGTTCGGTTTCGAAGGTTTTGTGTGAATATAAATGGATATCCCCAATCTTCTGTCCAATGATGCGTTGATTTTTAAAATTCATTTCAACTTCCATGCGTTTATTCAAAGCTAAAAGTGATGATGTAAAACCTTCATAACTTGTATTTGGTGCTAATAGCAAATAAGTTAATGTATTGTTACCACCCCAATTGTCTTCAGTTTCACCATATTCTTCTAACATCGCTTTATCGGATAACATGGTTGGATAAGACAAAAGCATATTAAACTTTAAATGCGTATTTGGGGGGCTATCGGCCACAACCCCAACAATATCTAATAGTACTGGTCCTTTTGCAAAAGGAATTTCCAATGTTTCTCCAACAACATCTTTTTTGTTAAAGTATTTAAGTGCTGTTGTTTCTGTTAAAACCGCTTGATTGGGTTGTTTAAAAATATCCTTCTTTGAACCATATATTAATGGGTAAGAGAACATATCAAAAAAAGAATGATCAACGGCGTACAGTTTTTCTAATATAAAATGTTCGTTTCCTATGGCAATATTAACATTGGGTTCACCTATGGGGTAAGCTCTGGTAAAGTTTTCTACTTCCGGTATTTCTGCCAATACCAGTGCTCCCGTTGGCGGATTTGTTTCACAATCTTGAGCGGTTACGGTTTCGCCATCCATATAATCCATAGTTAAGCGTACAAGTCTATCAGTGTTTACATGTGCGTTTTCATAGCTAAACTCAAATCTCACGTATTGAATAATAAGTAAGGTAATGGCAAAGCCCGTGGCTAAACCTAACAGGTTTATAAACGTAAAGCTTTTGTCTTTTTTAAAATTTCGAAATGCGATTTTGAAATAGTTTCTTATCATGATTTCTCTTTTTATAAGGCCTCTCAGGTCTCAATTTTATTCTGTTTTTAAACTTTTTATAGGGCTGGCAGTTGCCGCTTTTAATACCTGTGCACCTATAATAAAAATGGTAATCACGATAGCGGCAAGTCCAGATATAAAAAACAACATCCAGTCTAGTGATATTCGATATGCAAAATTTTCAAGCCATCCTGTTATGATGTAATAAGCAATTGGAATAGATATGATTATCGCAATAATAATAAGGCGTAAAAAATCTTTTGAAAGTAAGCGCAGAATATTCATGATAGAAGCACCTAACACTTTACGTATACTAATCTCTTTAGATCTTTGATTGGCTGTATATGCAATAAGACTTAAAAGCCCCAAACAGGAAATAAATATGGCTATAATGGTAAAATATAAAACCAGATCTTTTATAAGATACTCACTCTTATATTGCCCCCGATACATATCTGAAATAAAATCATAGTTGAATATCTTACCGGGATTAAATTTATGGTGAAGTTCTTCCAGAGAGGCTATAGCTTGTGATGTTTTGTTTGCTTCTATACGCACCAGCATTTTGTATGTCATGGGAGGATCGTATCTAATAATGAATGGCTCTATTGCAGCATGTAACGAATGAATATGGACATCGTCTATAACACCTATTATTTTACCGGTTCTGCCCCAAAATCCTAAATTCTCACCAATAGGGTCTTTCATTCTCATTGCTTTTTGAGCAGCTCCATTTATAATAAAATTAGCGGTATCGGTGGCTTTCTGCCAGCTAAAATTTCTGCCTGCCTTCAATTTTATGCCTGTAGTTTTTAAAAAATCGGGGTCGCTGCACATGATGGTAAAAGATGTAATTTCGTCCGCCATTTTGCCATCCCATTCAGGATCAGAAGTTGAATTACTTATATTTAGAATGTTTTGATTTATTGGAGCGACTTCCAATATTCCGGGTTTCTCCAGGAGCTCTCGTTTATAAACTTCGTAATTACGTGTAGGATCTATATCTCCCATATAAACTTCGACCAGATTCTCTTTATCGAAACCAATATTTTTATTCTGGATGTAGCCTACTTGCTTATAGACAGAAATAGCTCCGATTATCATAACGATAGTAATCATAAACTGAAATACAATGAGGGACTTTCTAAAAAAGGCTTCTTTTCGATTATGGGTAAAAACGCCTTTTAATGATCGAACCGGGCTTAATGCCGATAAATAAAACGCCGGATAAATTCCAGAACATAATCCCACTAATAGAGCAAACGACGCTGCATAGACCATAAACTCGAGTGTAAAAAAGTTAACATCTATCTGCTTGTCGGTTAGCTCATTAAACTTTGGCAATAATCCTAAAACAATGACTATCGAAATACCAAATCCGAATAGAGTTATTAATATCGACTCGATAATAAACTGAATTTTGAGATTCCATTTAAGTGCTCCGAGTACTTTTCTAACACCTGTTTCTTTCGACCGCTTTGCAGCACGAGCCGTAGATAAATTCATGAAATTTATACTTGCCAAAAGCAAGATCAAAATCGCTGCAATAGATAACAAGTGTACATATTCAATACGCCCGCCCGATACTTTTCCTCCTTCAAAATTATTATAGAGGTACTGATCGGTAAAGGGTTGAAGTAAGAGCTCTTCCGTAGTTGCCTCATCCGGACGATTATCTATGATGGCATTTTTAATACGCATATTGGCTTCTTCTTTCGATACCCCATGTGCTAGCTTAACATACATTTGATTTTGAAAGTTTCCCCAGTGTTTTAACCACGGATTTTTATTAAGCTTCTCGGCGTACGGAATAACAAAATCGAATTGAAGTGTAGACTGTTTGGGCAGGCTTTCAAAAACGCCTACCAATTCGTATACATCTTCATTATCATTGGTTATAAATTGTCCAATAACATGAGATGTTTTCCAAGCGTTGCCAAAATAACGTTTAGCGAAATTTTCTGAAATTACTATGGCTTTGGTTTTTTCGAAAAGCGGCGTGTAATTCCCATCGACAAAAGGTATTTTAAAGATCTCAAAAACTTCAGGAGAGGCATAGCTGCCATTTTCTTGTAGAAAACCATTAGATTTTTTAAAATTTGTTGGAGGTTCCCAGGTTAACAAGGCTACTTTTTCAATACTGGGATATTTTTCTTCCAACACGGCTTTAAGAGGTTGTGGTGTTGTTGCCCATGTTTTTATGTCTCCGCCAGTCATTGGGTGATTTGTCATTACATAGCATATACGGTTTTCGTCTTCAGCTAAATCATTGTAGCGAAGCTCATCTTGTAACCATAAATAGATAAGAATACTACAGGTTATACCAAGAGACATTCCTAAGATATTAGTCAGTGTGGCAGACTTCTCTTTTTGAAAAATTCTAAACGCTATTTTAAAATAATTCCAGATCATAGTTATTCCGTTCTTAAACTTTTAATCGGATTCGCATTAGCAGCTCTAAAACTTTGATAGCTTACGGTTGACAACGCAACAAATGACACCGCAATTCCTGCCAAAACAAAGATGCCCCAGGATATATTTATATGAAATGCAAAGCCTTGAAGCCATAAATTCATAATATACCAAGCCAATGGTAAGGCAATTAAAAAGGCAATAAAAACCAGTTTTAATAAATCCCAGGAAAGCATATTAACCAACTTCAATACACTGGCACCTAAAACTTTTCTAACACCTATTTCTTTAAAACGCTGCTCTGCCATAAACGCAGATAAGCCATAGAGCCCTAAGCAAGAAATAAAAATGGCTAAAATGGCAAAGAGATTAAAGACAACTTCCATCTGCTGTTCACCTTTATATTGTGCATCTAAATCGGCATCAACAAAATTGTATTCAAAAGGGTATGCAAGATCTAATGCATTATAGATACCTTCTAAGGCACTAATCGTTTTCTCAACATTATTCGCTGCAATTCGTATGACCACATTACCTCTTCCTGAATTAGATTCTAATATCAAAGGTTCTATAGCATGTTGAAGGTGTTTATAGTTAAAATCTTTAACGACGCCTATGATAATACCTTCTCTACCCTGAAAATTCAAACGTTTGCCAATGGCATTTTCGACAGTCATGTTCATGCTACTTACCGCTTTTTCATTAACGATATAATTTGTTCTATCCGCTGAAAATTCTTCTGAAAATCCTCTGCCATTGATAATTTCAACTTTAAACACATCGATAAAATTTTCATCTATGCGCATATTTGGAAAGAGTATTTGCTCATTGGGGTCTTTTCCATCCCAATCGACGGTAAACGTACCTGTTTCCAGACTTGTTGGTAAATCTGAAACGAAAGAAAAATGGTCGGTCAAAGGGTTGTTTTGCAATGCAATTTTTAAAGCTTCTTGCTTATCTTGGATATCGCCTTCCAAAGGCATGTAGAGCAGATTTTCTTTATCGAATCCTAAATTTTTGTTTTTTATAAAATTCAATTGATTATAAACAACCGCGGTACCAATAAGCAATAAAACCGAAGCTACAAATTGCGTAATGATTAATCCATTTCTAAAAACCAGATTATAACTTGCAATCCTTACGCGTCCTTTTAACACCGATATAGGCTTGAAATTAGATAAAAACAACGCCGGATAGCTTCCTGATAAAAAACTTGCTACCAAAAATATAGCGCCTAAGCTCATCCAAATCTGGCGATCCCCTATACTAAAGAGTAACTGTTTTTGTGTAAGGGTGTTAAATGCGGGTAAAAACAAATACACAATACCAATGGCCACTAAAAGTGATAAAAAAGATAATATAAATGATTCGCTTAAAAACTGAAATATAAGCTGTTTTCTCCTGGCACCGATAACTTTACGAAGACCAACTTCTTTAGCGCGCTTAGACGAACGGGCCGTGGCCAGATTCATATAATTAATGCATGCTACGATTAAAATAATGAAGGCTACGATTAGAAAAATATTTACATACTGAATATTGCCACGCCCCGGAAGATCTATTTGTAAATCGGAGTGTAAATGAATATCTGTTAATGGCTGTAAATTGAACTTAACTTCAAATTCTTTTATTCTGTTACTATATATTTGGTTAATTTTTTCAACAGTTTGGGAACGTGTTTCGGGCGACGAAACAGCCCCTTTTTTAAATTGAAAATAGCCGTAAAAATTAAAATTCTCCCAGGTCTTATTTATAAGATCCCTATGTGTTTTTGCATTAAATGCCATAGGCAAAATAACATTGAATTGAAGATGAGAATTGGATGGTACATTTGCCAATATGCCCGTTACCGTAAAACTTTCAGTCTTGTCTACTTTTACCACCTTTCCTAAAGCATTTTCATTGCCGAAAAGTTTTTTGGCTGTAGCTTCCGTAATTAACATCCCATCTGGATTTATAAGAGCTGTTTTAGCGTCTCCGGCAATCAATTGAAAAGTGAATACGTCTAAAAAATTAGCGTCGGCAAAAAAGACAGATTCAATTTTAAGACTTTTATCGTTGGCTTCAAATAAAGGTTCAAAACTTTGACTTAGGCGCACGTATGATTCTATTTCCGGTAAATCATCTGGTAATTGCTCTACCATGCCTGCCGGACTTACTGCCGCTTTAAACCCATTCCCGGCATCGGCTGTTAATCTGAAAATGTCATCTGCATGCGTATGAAACTTATCATAGCTCGTTTCATTATTCACCCATAAAAGAATAAAAAGACTACTTGCCATTCCAATGGCCAATCCGCCAATGTTTATAGCCGAATAGCCCTTATTTTGAATAAGATTCCGCCATGCTATTTTAAAATAATTCCAAATCATAACTTATTCGTTTTTTGATTGATGATGTTTATTCTCCTCTTAAATGCTCTGCAGGGTTAACTACTGCCGATTTCATGGCATGATAACTTACTGTTACCAAAGCAATAGCTATGGCTATAATTCCGGCCACAGCAAATACAGACCAGGACATATCGATGCGATATTCGTAATCCTGTAACCAAGTCTTCATTAAATAATACGCTATGGGAACCGCCACGAATAAGGCGATGATAACTAATATTAAAAAGTTTTTTGTGAGCAACCTAAAGATTATTTGAACCGAAGCCCCCAACACTTTTCTAATACTCATTTCTTTACGCCGCTGTTCAACCATATATGCTGAAAGCGCTAATAGCCCAAGACAAGCAACAAATATGGCCAACACCGAAAAGGTGGTGAAGATGGCTTTGATCTGACTTACATTACGATACATTTTGGCAAAAGAAGCATCCATAAACTCATAGCGAAACGCCATATCCGGAACAAACTCATCCCATTTTGCTTCCATGGAAGCTAATACTTCAGAAACGTCTCCCGTACTCATTTTAACCGAAGTAATGGTTGGACTTATCCCTCTAAAAAAGCCTAGTGGTCGTACCGATTCCTTCATGGTATTGAAATTAAAATCTTCGACTACACCTATAACCTCGTATAGTTTACCATACCTCGAAATTCGTTTCCCAATCGGATCCTCTAGGTTTAGTTTTTCAACCATGGTTTGATTTAGTATAACCGCTTGTTCGTCAAAGATTCGTTCTGCTATAAAATTTCGACCTTCAGTGAGACTTATACCCAGAGTTTCGATGTAATCTTCATCTACTACCCAGGCCTGACCTCCAACAGTTTCATCGATACCATCTCGACCTTCTTTTACAAAGCTAGCTTCATTCCTTTTGGTGCCTTCAAGGGGTAAGTAATCACTAATGGTTACGTCACTAATTCTCGGTAATTTTTTAAGTTCTTCTTTAAACGTTTCTACCCTATCATTTAGAATATTGGTACTATAAATCTGAACCACCTGATCCTTGTCGAACCCTACTTTTGAATTTAAAATAAAATTCATTTGTTGGCTTACTATTAAAGTCCCAACGATCAATATTATGGAAATCGTAAATTGAAAAACGACCAAGGTACTTCGCAATCCGCCAGACTTACTTCCAGTACTAAGCCTCCCTTTTAAAACATTAATAGGGTTGAAATTTGACAAATAAAATGAAGGATATAATCCCGCCAGAATACCGACTAAAATTGCTGCAAGTAAAATAACGGGTAAAAAGCCTAAGCTAGACCATGGTATGATCAAGTCCATCCCAGACATGTCTCTAAAAAGCGGCATTAGTAAAGACGCTAAAAAGACACCTATTATAAAAGCAACGAACGTTATTAAAATCGCTTCGGCTAAAAACTGATTAACAAGCTGTGCTCGTGTGGACCCTACAACTTTTCTCAGTCCTACTTCTTTGGCTCTGTTGGCAGATTTTGCGGTTGATAAATTCACAAAATTAATGCTGGCTATCACCAAAATAAATAAGGCCACGATTCCAAAAATCCAAATGATCTTGATATCATTTCGAATGCCAGATTCAAAATCCATATGTGCCGAATATAAATTTATGTCCGTCAATTTTTGCAAATAGATTCTATATCTGTCTTCCAATGTTTCTCCAATAACCTCCCCGTTAGCAATAAAAGCAGGTTTTAGATATTTATTAATCAGGGTATTGGACATTTTTTTTTCAAATTCAGACACGTCTGTATCGGGCCTTAGAACTACATAAGTATCATAATTATTAGAAGTCCAACTCGTTTGTTCTCCTTTCCAAAACTCGACATCTGTTAAAGTGATTAGAAAATCGTAGTTTAAATGGGAGTTACTGGCAAAATTTTTCATCACTCCATTAATTCTAAAAGCATCTTCATTATTCCCATTTAAATACATGACCCGCCCAACAGGATTTTCATTCTTAAAATATTTTTTTGAAATGTCTTCCGAAATAACCACGGTTTTTGGCTCTGCTAACGCTCTTGTTGGGTTGCCATAAATCATCTGAATTCCCATAATATTGATCATTGAAGGATCAACATAAGTAAAACCTTTCTCATGATGTTGCATGGCTTCGCCATCAAAGCGTATTTCATTACTTCCTCCACCGTAAAAATGATCAGCTAACCTCCCCGAATTCGCTACTTCTTCAAAATCTGTAATAACTGTTGACGCTGTTTTGGCTGGAAAACTTATCCCTGGTACGGCACTTCCTTCGATAATGAAATCACCAACCATACGATACGTGTTTTCTGAGTTAGGGACTTCCTTATCATAACTGCTTTCGTGAATAATATAAAGTGAAATTAAAATGCAAGCAGCGACACCAATACTTAAACCTATAATATTAATAAAAGTGAATCCTCTATTTTTGATAAGATTTCGCCAAGCTATTTTAAAATAATTCCAAATCATAACTTATTCGTTTTTTGATTGATGATGTTTATTCTCCTCTTAAATGCTCTGCAGGGTTAACTACTGCCGATTTCATGGCATGATAACTTACTGTTACCAAAGCAATAGCTATGGCTATAATTCCGGCCACAGCAAATACAGACCAGGACATATCGATGCGATATTCGTAATCCTGTAACCAAGTCTTCATTAAATAATACGCTATGGGAACCGCCACGAATAAGGCGATGATAACTAATATTAAAAAGTTTTTTGTGAGCAACCTAAAGATTATTTGAACCGAAGCCCCCAACACTTTTCTAATACTCATTTCTTTACGCCGTTGTTCAACCATATATGCTGAAAGCGCTAATAGCCCAAGACAAGCAACAAATATGGCCAACACCGAAAAGGTGGTGAAGATGGCTTTAATCTGACTTACATTGCGATACATTTTGGCAAAAGAAGCATCCATGAACTCATAGCGAAACGCCATATCTGGAACAAACTCACCCCATTTTGCTTCCATGGAAGCTAATACTTCAGAAACGTCTTCCGTACTCATTTTAACCGACGTAATGGTTGGACTGATCCCTTTAAAAAAACAGAGTGGCTGTACCGTTTCTTTCATGGAATTAAAGTTAAAATCTTCAACCACACCAATAACTTCCCATAGTTGTCCGTATCTGGAAATTCGTTTTCCAATGGGGTCTTCTAAATTCAGTTTTTGAACCATCTTTTGGTTCAGTATAACGGCTTGTTCATCGGAAGCTCGATCTGCTATAAAATTTCTACCTTCTGAAAGTGTTATCCCTATGGTTTCCAAATAATCTTCATCGATAACCCAGGCTTGACCTCCAACAGTTTCATCTATATTATCCCGCCCTTCTTTTACAAAGCTATTTCCGTTTCTTTTGGTACCTTCAATAGGTAAATAGTCACTAATCGTTACATTGCTTATTCCCGGTAGTTTTTTAAGTTCTTCTTTGAACGTTTCAACCTTGTCATTCAAAATATTAGTACTATAGATTTGAACCACCTGATCTTTTTCAAAACCTACTTTAGAATTTAAAATAAAATTCATTTGTTGGCTTACGATTAACGTTCCAACGATTAAGATTATGGAAATGGTAAATTGAAAAACCACTAAGGTGCTTCGTAATCCACCAGACTTGCTGCCCGTACTAAGTGTTCCTTTTAAAACATTAACCGGGTTAAATTTTGAGAGGTAAAAAGAAGGATATAATCCCGCCAGAATACCAACCAAAATAGCGGCAAGCAGAATAACGGGCAAAAACCCTAAGCTCGACCATGGCATAATCAAGTCTATTCCAGACATATCTCTAAAAAGCGGCATTAATAAAGACGATAAAAAGACACCTATTATAAATGCGATAAGCGCTATTAAAACTGCTTCGGCTAAAAACTGACCAACAAGTTGTGCCCGTGTGGATCCTACAACTTTTCTCAACCCAACCTCTTTGGCTCTGTTAGCTGATTTTGCAGTTGATAAATTCACAAAATTAATGCTGGCTATTACCAAAATAAACAAGGCCACGATTCCAAAAATCCAAATGATCTTAATATCATTTCGAAAGCTCGATTCAAAATCGATATTTGTAGAATGTAAATTAATATCTGTTAAACGTTGTAAATAAAAGCTGAGTTTATCTTCTAAGGTTTCACCCATAACAAACCCGGAATTTATGAACGCAGGTTTTAAATATTTATGTATTAATGTGTTAGACATTTTATCTTCAAACACAGCTATATCGGTATCCGGGCGAAGCACTAAATAGGTATAATAATTATTTTGAAACCATCTTGTTTGCTCCCCATCACCAAATTCAACATCAGTTAAAGTGATTAAAAAATCATAGCTTAAATGCGAGTTACTGGCAAAATCCTTCATAACACCATCGATTTTAAAAGGGTCTTCGGTATTCCCGTTTAAATACATGATTCTACCTATAGGATTTTCTCCGTTAAAATATTTGTTCGCCATGGTTTCTGAAATCACCACAGTTTTGGGCTTTGAAAGTGCCGACTTAGCATTTCCGTAAAGCATTTGAATGCCCATAATGTCGATCATGGACTCGTCGGCATAAGCAAATCCCTTTTCGTGATGCTGCATCGCTTCGCCATCAAAACGAATATCATTGCTCCCGGCACCATAAAAAAGCTGGTTATCCATAAGTCTGCCGGCATTTTCAACCTCATCAAAATCTGCCAGCAATGTACGTGCTGTGTTTGCTGAAAAGTGAATCCCGCCATCTACACGACCGTCTTCTATAAACTCACCCGTCATACGATATACATTGTCAGAATTTGGAACGTATTTATCGTAACTGCTTTCGTGAACAATGTAAAGTGAAATCAAAATACAGGCCGCTACTCCAATACTTAGTCCAACAATATTTATAATCGTAAACCCCTTGTTTTTGATAAGGTTTCGCCAAGCAATTTTGAAATAGTTTCGTATCATGATTTTTTTCTTTTACATCAAATTCGTTTTATTAAAGGTGTTGTATCTTCCTCAATATCATCGGGAAGATCTTTTAATTTTGAAGCTACATATTGAGCCTTCAAAACATTAAATTTCTTTTGGTTATCGGGATCTGAATTTATCCAAATCACCAGTTTTCTAGTTTCAATACCATCAAGCTCTCCTTTTATATATTTTAAAATTTTATCTTCCATATGATCTTATCAGGGGCATTCAACTATTCATCTTTTAAATACTTCGCCGGATTTACGAAAGCCACCTTTATAGATTCCGGTAGCACGGATAAAGCTGCAACAATAACAACCAAAGACAATGGTATGATAAACATCCATGGATTTAATGCCGTTCTAAAGGCATAACCGGTAAGCCATTCATCAGCAAAAAAGTAAGTAATCGGGATGGCTATGACTCCCGAAACTAATACCAGCGCCAACAGACTTTTAGGGATTAATATTAAAACTTGCATAAGGTTTGCCCCCAGAACCTTACGAATGCATAATTCTTTGGTTTTTTTCAATGCCATGTACGATCCCAAACCAAACAATCCCAGCACCGCAATAAAAATGGCCAGACCTGCAAACAACAGGCATATGGTTCCAAACTTAAGATCGGCTTTATATTGATTGTTAAAATGCTCGTCAAGGAAAAAGTAATTGAACGGATCTAAAGGAAAAAAAGTTTCAAATTTACTTTCAATATCCGCAATGGTTTTTTGAGCTTCGGATGTATTTAAATTGATGGTCATATAAGCCGTATTGTAATATTCCGGATAGAGAAATACGATTGGCTCGAAGTCATTTCGCAACGATTGTTGATGATAATTGTCCATAACACCAACAATTTCTGTGATATGATCTATGGGCCCGAGTTTAAAAACAATTTTCTTTTGTAGCGCTTCTTCCGGAGTTGCAAAGCCTAATATTTCGGAGGCCGCTTTATTAAGCATGACCCGCCCTTGATTTTTAGGCCTGTCGGGGTCTCCAAAATTGTAAAAAGATTTATCTTCCTGTCTAAAATTTCTCCCTGCAAGCAACTTAATTTTATAGGTGTCCATAAAATTATGGTCTATACTTAACTGGTTACAACTAACTCCTTGCTCTTTCCGTTCATGAACTTGTCTGGTTAAATTATACCAGATGATTTTTTTACCCGGAACTTCATTACTTCTTGTAACCGCATTGACTTTAGGATTACGCAAAAGCTCAGTCTTAAAGGCATCCATTTTAGTATTAATGGTTGAATCGATAACTGTTGGTGCATTGATCACCAGGTTATGTTCCGAATCGTAACCCAGTTCTTGATTTTGCATATATGAAAACTGGCTGTTTACAATAAAGGTTCCTACAATGAGAGCTATTGATATGGAAAATTGAGCAACCACTAATATTTTACGAATTAAGGCACCCTGGCCAGATTGATGGAATTTTCCTTTTAAAACCTGAATGGGTTTAAAACTCGATAGCACAAAGGCAGGGTATGCACCTGCCAGGAGTCCGCCTAATAATATCAAACCAAATAAGTGCATCCAAATTTGTGGGTTTAACCACATATCCAAAGACAATATTTGCAACCCAACCAATTGATTAAACGGACTCATAAGCAAGCTTACTAAAACTACTGCGATAACAGTACTCAAAAAATTTATAGCAACCGATTCAAAAAGAAATTGCCCTATCAAAGCACTTTTATTGATACCTACAACTTTCTTTAAACCGACCTCCATGGCCCGCTCGATAGACTTAGCCGTAGAGAGGTTAATAAAGTTCATTAATGCAATAAGTATGACGAATAGTGCTATTATTCTCAGAAAATTTAAAGTGCTTTCACTGGCATTGGGTTCAATTTCATTAGTGAGGTGTGATTTTAAATGAATATCTCTCACGGGTTGCAATCCAAATCTCGCCTCAAAACCATGTTCCTGCATAATATCTCCCAAGTATTTCTTTATAAAGGGTTCGAACTTGGCCTCAACGACGGCAGGGTCTGTATTTGGTTTTAATCGTACATAATTATAGAATTCGGGCCATATCCAGGCCTCATTAGTTAAGGACCCTAAGGTTGAAAAGGACACGAGCATATCAAACTTCAGGTGTGTATTCTCAGGGAGCTCTTCGAATACTCCGGTAACCTTTATAGGATCTTGGTTATTTGCGATTAAATTTTTATTAATAGGATCTTCGTTTCCAAAAAAACGTTTGGCAATTTCAGCCGACAACACCACTGACAATGGTTCTCTTAACGCCGTTTTTTTATCCCCCTTAATAAGATTGATCCTAAATAAATCTAAAAACGTACTATCGGCCGCATACACCTTATCGTTATTAACATTAGATTTTATCTTATTCCCACTTTCATTGGTAAACGAAAGCACGAAGTTCCCGGTCATAATGCTTCTATCTACAATTCTTGCAAATTCCTCAACCTCCGGAAAATCCTGTTTCATAGCCGGACCTAAACCCGGGTGATTTGCCGCCGAAGTGTTAAACCCTTTTGAGCCTAAATTTGAAGATAACGTAACGCGATACAAATCTTCGACCCGAGGATGGTGCTGATCGTAAGTCGATTCAAAATGTACATACTGGGTAATTAATAAATACGCGGTAACCCCGATAGCAAGACCAAGCACATTGATTGTTGTAAAGAGTTTATTCTTAAGAAAAACTCTGAGGGTTATTTTAAAATAATTCCTAATCATAATGATTTGTTTATGTTTTGATTGATGATGATCTTTATTTAATGCCTAAACTTTTTGTGCTTTTTTCATGTATTTTCACTTTTATTCTTTAATACCTCTTCACAGATATTAATCATTCATCTTTTAAATATTTAGCCGGATTCACTACCGCTGCTTTTATACATTCCGGTAAAACCGATAATGCTGCGATACCTAATACTAATGAGATAGGTATTATAAACATCCAGGGGCTTAAAGCTGTTCTGAAAGCATAATCTGAAAGCCATTCATTAGCAAAAAAATATGAAATTGGTGTGGCAATAAGACCTGATAACAACACTAAAGTCAATAAGCTTTTAGGTATTAGTATTATAACCTGTGTTAGGTTTGCTCCTAAAACTTTACGGATACATAGTTCCTTGGTTTTCTTAACAGCCATATATGAACCTAATCCGAAAAGTCCTAATGCTGCAATAAAAATCGCAAGTATTGAAAATAATAAGCAGATGTATCCAAATTTCACATCAGATTCATATTGCCGATTAAAATGATCCTCCAGAAAAAAATAATTATAAGGGTCCAAAGGGAAAAACTCACCAAACTTCTCGCCTATATTAGCAATGGTTTGCTGGGCATTGGACGTATTCATATTTACAGTTATATAAGCAGCGTCGTAAAAGGAATAATTCTGATAAATAATGGGATAATAGTCGGTTTGAAGCGATTCCTGATGATAATTATCTACGACTCCGATAATCTCTGCTATTCCTTCTGTTCCATCACTTAACATGGGAAAGATTATTTTCTTATTTATCGCATCTTTTAAAGTTTGAAAGCCCAGGGTTTGTGCCGCTACTTTATTAATCATTACTCTATGCGTCTTCCCATTATCCATCTCTTTGATTCTGTCGTATGACGTGGCATCTCCCAATCTAAAATTTCGCCCTGCCAGTAGTTTTATCTGGTATGTTTTCAAAAAATCATGATCAATATTCAAAAAATCACAATTAACCCCTTCTTCTTTTCTTTCATGCGCTTGCCGGGCTATATTATCAAGTGCTATTTTTTTTCCCGGAATATCCTTGGTAACCGTAATCGCATTTATTTTTGGGTCCCTTAAAAGTTCACCTTTAAAGGTTTCCATTTTCCGGCCAATTGTAGAATCTATAACTGTTGGAGCATTTATTACAAGATTGTGCTCCACATCGTAACCCAATTCCTGATCCTGCATATAAGAAAATTGATTATGAATGATGAAGGTCCCGGTAATTAAAGCAATGGATATGGCAAATTGAGTTATTACCAGGGTTCTGCGCGTAGAAACGCCTTTATTAGATTGATGAAATCTTCCTTTAAGCACCGCTATAGGTTTAAACCCTGAAAGCACAAAAGCCGGATAAGCGCCTGCCAAAATACCTCCAACAAACAAAACGGCCAATAGATGCATCCATACCATGGGGTCTGTCCACATACCTAATGATAAAATCTCCAATCCAACCAGTTCATTAAAAGGTCGAATAAAAATGCTTACCAACCCAATAGCGAGAATAATACTTATTAAGTTTATGGCAAGTGATTCCAAAAGGAACTGAATAATCAATGCACTTTTCCTAATCCCCACAACTTTTTTCAAGCCAACTTCCATAGCCCGTTCGGTAGATTTAGCGGTGGAGAGGTTAATAAAATTCATAAGGGCAATTAATATCACAAAAAATGCTATAATCTGTAAAAAGTATAAGGTGTTTTCACTGGTATTGGCGGAAACCTCATTAATATGATGAGACTTCAGGTGAATGTCTTTTACGGGTTGTAGACCAAATCGAGCTTCAAATCCGTGTTCTTGCATAATTTCACTCAAATATTTTTTCGCAAAGTCAGGAAATTTGGCTTCCACTAATGCAGGATCTGTACCTGGTTTTAATTTTATATAATTGTAAAAATCCGGCCATATCCAGGTTTGTTCAGTCCATGGTCCCAGTGATGAAAAAGAAACCAGCATGTTAAACCTAAAATGGGTATTCTCAGGAAGGTTTTCGAAAACACCTGTTACCGTAAACGGCGATCGGTTGTTAAATCTAAGCATCTTACCTATGGGGTCTTCGGTTCCAAAAAAACGTTGGGCGACTTCTTCAGATAAAATAATGGAACCTCCTTCGGTTAACGCTGTTTCGGAGTGTCCTTTTATCAATTTAATATCGAACAGATCGATCACTGTACTATCAGCAATAAACAACTGCTCTTCATTTATATTGGTTTTTACAAGATTTCCCTGTTGGTCTTCATAAGAAAGCACAAAAGTACCCCACATAATATTTCGATCTACAAGGCGGGCATAGCTTTCCACTTCCGGAAAATCTTCTTTCATCGCATAAGCAACTGCGGGGTGATTTGTTGCCATGGTTTTATACCCTTTCCCTCCAAGGTTAGAAGTTAGCGTTACCCGATATAAATCATCAATGTGAGATAAGTGTTGATCATACTTTAATTCAAAACTAACATATTGAGTAATTAGAATATAAACAGCTATACCAATAGCCAAACCAAGTACATTAATTGTGGTAAATAGTTTGTTTTTCAGAAAAACTCTTAATGTTATTTTAAAATAATTTAATAGCATGGCTATGTGTTACAATTTAAATCAAACTGTTCTCTGTTACTTTCTGTCCATCCAACATGCGAATAATACGGTGGCTATATTTAGCATCGTGTTCACTGTGCGTCACCATGATAATGGTAGCACCTTGATTGTTCAGGTCGGTTAATAATTCCATAACCTCATTACCATTACTGCTGTCCAGATTTCCTGTTGGCTCATCGGCAAGAATTAGTTTAGGGTCGTTTACAACAGCTCTGGCCACGGCAACACGCTGTTGCTGTCCTCCGGAAAGCTGTTGTGGAAAGTGCTTGCGTCGGTGCATGATCTGCATTTTTTCAAGTACGGCTTCTACTCTCTTTTTACGTTCGGCTTTTTTTACACCTGTGTATATTAAAGGAAGTTCAACATTTTCAAAAACCGTAAGTTGATCTATCAAATTAAAGCTTTGAAATACAAACCCTATATTATGCTTACGGATGTTCGCTCTTTTACGTTCATTGTAGTTAATAACCTCTTCATCATTAAATATAAAGCTCCCGCCATCTGAGTCGTCTAACATGCCCAAAATGTTAAGCAATGTAGATTTACCACATCCTGATGGTCCCATAACCGCGATGAATTCCCCTTGTTTTACTTCAAAAGACAATTTATTTAAAGCTATGGTTTGTAGCTCTTCTGTTTTGTAATACTTTTCTAAATCTTTAATTTTAATCATGGTTGCATGTTTTTATTTTAATAAGCTTATTTTATATTAACCAGTCGCTGGTATTAACAATCTCAAATTCTTTTCTGATACTATTGAAAAGATAAACTACTCACAAAGTGTTAATCAACTTTTATTAATTGTAGATTGCTTAATTATTATATTCGGATTCATTTTTAAATCTCCTTTTCCTTTATAGTTTAACACAGATCTTTTAAGGTTTTGAACTTCAACTTTATTAGTAGAGAAAACATTTAAAACTGAACCTTCACTATCTACTAAAATTTTTTCACAAGCCAGGTTAAAAGCATTAAAATTAGAGCCATAACTGACTAGGTGAAGTGATTTTGTGTTTCCCGAAATTTTTAAATTAGAGACTTGGGCGTTAATTTTTGAAATTTCCGAGGATAATTTTCCTTTTATAATTCCACAAGCATTAAAAAAGAGAGAGAGCTTGCTTTGACTTTCAATATTCATGTTAACCCTACCAGCATAGAATGTTTTAACATCATTAATAACATCAAAATTTCCATTTACAAACACTTTGTGCTTTGCCTGTAGAATCTTTTTATGATATTTTAAATTTAAATTATTGGGCAAAACCAAATCGATGGAAATTTTGTCGCTATTTTGTTTTATCTTAATAAAATTACTTACTTCAGTATCATATTCAATAAGGATTTCAGCTTTGTCAGATTGTCTATAGAACACTTCAGAAAAATGAGAAATCTCTATAGAATTGATCCCGGAACTATTTAGTTTTTTCTTTTCTGTTTGGGCGTTGAGATTTAATAAGCTCAAAAGAAATAAAAATAAAATTTCATTTTTCATTTTATGCATAAGTTTAAATCACTTTAATACCAATTCTTGTTTATCACCGTAATTATCATAGCTCGATGTAATCACTTTATCTCCGGGTTCCAGTCCTTCTAATACCTCATAATATTCTGTGTTTTTTGTTCCTAATCTAATGTCCACTTTATATGCTGTAGTACCATCTTCACTCAATTTAAAAATCCAATTCCCGCCTGTTTGTTGAAAAAATCCGCCTTTCGGAACGAGAAGCGCTTGCTTTTCTTCACTTAGAGCCAAACGTATTTGTAGTGATTGTCCGCGACGTATACCCTCTACTTTTTCTTCAAAAAGCATATCGACCTGAAACCTACCGGCTGCAACCTGAGTAAACACTTTTTTAATCACTAAACTGTATTCTTTGCCACTAAAGGTAAATCGTCCGCGTTGCCCCGTGTAGATCCTTGAAATATAGTGTTCATCAATATCTGCGCGTACTTTAAATCCGCTTAAAACATCCAGTTGTCCTAAGCGTTCTCCTTTATTTTTTGATTGTCCGATTTCAGCATCCAAAGATGTTAATTGGCCATCAACCGGTGCTTTCACAACCAAATCACCAACTTTTTTTCGCATTAATTTTAAGGCACTTTGGGTTCTGGCAAATGAACTTTGAGCCTGACTCGCTTCTTGTCTTGTAGAAATAGTATCTTGCTTTAAAATTTGTTGGGCAAGTTCCATTTGTTGTTTCTGGTAGTTATAATTATTTTCTGATTCTTGGAATTCCTGACGTCCAATAGCTTTTTGCTCAAAGAGCCTTTTATTAAGCTGATAGATTCTATTGGCTTCTATCAGCGAATTCTCAACATCGGTCATTCGGGTTAACTTGTTAATGGTATTTTGCCGCGCAGCATTTTGAGAGATCTGCATTTGTGTTAATAAGTTATATACCGCGGTTTCCTGGTTTACCAGACTCAATTCCAAGTCGGTATTGGATAACCTGAGAATAGGCTCTCCCTGTTTCATAACAGCACCATCTTCAACAAAGATTTCATCGACACGGCCGCCTTCAATAGCATCTAAATATATCGTGGTGATGGGCATAACATTTCCGGTAACCGGAATGTTTTCCTGAAAAACGCCTTCTTTAATTTCACTAACAGAGATGCGCTCACTATCGACGTTTAATTTTGAACTGCCTCCTGTAGAAATAGCTACAAAAGTGATTAAGGAGATTAAAAGAATGACGCCAACAGCGATGCTGATATTTTTCTTACTAAATCGTTTCTTTTCTAAAGGGATGTCCATACATTACACTATTTATGCTCATTATATAGTCATTATCATGCCGTTTTGTAAATGACTTTAAATCAATAAGTTAAAAACCACAAGGTTTATAAAAGTGTTCGGAAATGATACAGTCATGTTCGATAACAAAACACTTTTAACTTAGACAATATTTATACTTTAATAATTTTTAATGGGCTCATTATTATTGTATTATTGTAATCATGTTGTTAAAAAACGCAAACATATTAGTTGTAGATGATGACGCCGATGTGCTAACCGCCATGAGGTTATTATTAAAGTCTAAGGTTAAAAATGTTATTGTAGAGAAAAACCCGGGCAACATTATATCATTAGTAAAAAGTAATAAGTTCGACATTATTATTCTTGATATGAATTTTAACGGTCTTATAAATACGGGTAACGAAGGTATTTATTGGCTTAATAAAATTAAAGAGATTGATAAAGAGGTCGCCATCATTTTGATAACGGCCTATGGCGATTTGGATTTGGCCATACGATCCTTAAAAGAAGGGGCTTCAGATTTTTTAGTGAAGCCTTGGGAAAACACCAAACTTATAGAATCGATTACAGATATTCTTCAGAAGAAAAAATCAAGCACTTCAAAAAAAACGAATACTTCAGCTATTACCCGAACAGAGATATTGGGTGAAAGCCGCGTTATGAATGATGTTTTTTTGAAAATTAAAAAAATTGCTCCAACCGACGCCAATATTCTAATTCTAGGAGAGAATGGTACGGGTAAAGATTTAATTGCCAAAGCCATTCATGATAATTCATTGCGGAAACACAAACCTTTTGTTAAGGTTGATGTAGGTTCCTTAACAGCTACGTTATTCGAAAGTGAATTATTCGGGTACACAAAAGGTGCTTTTACGGATGCAAAGCATGATAGAATTGGACGGTTTGAAGCAGCCGATGGCGGCACCCTTTTTTTAGATGAAATAGGGAATATTAGTTTACAACAACAGGCTAAACTTTTAACGGTTTTACAAAATCGAAAAGTAACCCCTTTAGGGTCGAATAGTCCTATCGATATTAATATAAGATTAATCTGTGCAACAAATTTAAACATAGAATTTCTTGCCGATGAAGCTAAGTTTAGAAAAGATCTTATCTATAGAATCAATACCGTAGAGATTATTATTCCACCATTAAGAGATCGCGATAAAGATGTTGTTTTACTGGCAAAACATTTTATTAAGTTATACGCCGAAAAGTATTTAAAATCCGGTTTTAAACTGGATGATGGTTTTATTGAAAAATTAAAAAGTTATCATTTCCCCGGCAATGTACGCGAGCTTCAATATGCCTTGGAGAGAGCTGTGATCATGGCCGATAATGACTATTTATACAAAGAAGACCTGGTATTTTCTCCTATAGAACAAAAAGGAACTAATACCAGTACTTCCGATTTAAAACTTGAAACTATAGAGAAAAATGCCATTTTAAAAGTTATTGAAAAAAATAATGGTAACATTTCTAAATCTGCAAAAGAATTAGGGATTACACGTACCGCCCTTTATAGAAGATTAAACAAATATGGCCTATAGAAAATACAAATTAACGCTGATAATTAGAGTTATCGTTCTGTTTTTTGCGCTATCGGCTTTAGCGTTTGCAATAAGCATGCTTGATTTTAAAGATAATTCTCAAGTTAGTGTTGCTATTCTGGCTCCCATTTTAATTACGCTATATTATTCCTTTAGAGGTCTCTACAAGTTTATATTTAGACGGTTCTACGAAATGGATGATTTTTTTGAATCTGTAAAGTACAGGGATTTTTCGCGTTGGTTTAACGAAAAATCCGGAACAGAAGATATTAGAGAATTGCATAAAGGCTTTAACGAAGTTAACAAAACCATACACGAAATAAATAAAGAAAAAGAAGCGCAGCATCTATACCTTAAAAAAATACTGGAATTGGTTAATACCGGGATTATAGCATATAATATAGAATCTGGTGCTGTTTTATGGATCAATGATGCGTTTAAAAAAACCTTAGGGATTCCTTCGCTTAAAAACATCCAGTTTATAAAAAAAAGAAATCCAAACCTTTTTGATACCGTTTTCACAAAAAAGCATGCTATTGAAGACAGTATTACCATAACCATTGAAAACGAAAAGACAAAACTGCTAATCGCCAGTTCTTTATTTGAAATCAATGAATTTTCATATAAACTTATCGTATTACAAAATATTGAAAGTACGTTAACACAGAATGAAACAGAAGCCTGGAAAAAGCTTCTGAGTGTTATGACTCATGAAATCATGAACTCTATTGCACCAATATCGTCATTGGCAGAAACATTACAAACTAAAGTTCAACAATCCATAGATGACCCGGTTAATCAGCAAATAGATATGAGTGATTTAGATGCCGGTATAGAAAGCATTAAAAAACGAAGTGAAGGCTTATTAAAGTTTGCTAAAACCTATAGAAGTTTAAACAAAATCACCAAACTCAATGTAAGTAAAATACTGGTCATCGAATTATTCGAAAACATAAAAACCTTAATGCTTCCTTCACTTAACAATAAAAATATTGAGTTACATTTTGAAATTGAAAACCTGAATCTTCAAATAGAAATGGATACCTATTTAATTGAGCAGGTGTTAATTAATTTGATGTTGAATGCTGTTGAAGCCTGTAAAGGTGTTGCGCAAGCCAAAATTACTTTATACGCTCAAAAAAATATTGACGGACATCCTATTATACGCGTAAAGGATAACGGAAAAGGCATTCCAAGCGAAATCATTGACGACGTCTTTATTCCTTTTTTTAGCACTAAAAAATCTGGCAGCGGGATTGGCTTGAGTTTGTGTAAGCAAATCATGTTGCTTCATAAAGGGAAAATTCAAATACAAAGTATAGAAAATAAGGGTACGGTTATTAGCCTGATATTTTAACAAAAGTACCTCTAAAAATATGATATCTTTATAAAGCCTTTTTTGAGGCCTTATACATTTTACCTGAAGACTAATTTAAAACGAAATCCTATGAAAACTAAACTATTCATAACATGTTTATTACTTATTCCTTATTACCTCATCGCGCAAGAGAACAGTATTCCTCCAGCGACCTGGCAAATTAACACAGCTGTTTTAGGCTTAGAAGAAGCATTTCGGGATGAAGCCAAAGTTTATGGTTATGATGCCGATGGTAACTTTGCGGTTTTAAGGGAAGGCACGAACCAGTACATCTGTCTGGCAGACAACCCGAATCAAGATGGATTTCAGGTTGCCGCATACCATAAAGACCTGGATGAGTTTATGGCTCGCGGGCGCGAATTAAAAAAACAAGGAAAGAATTTTAAAGAAATCTTTGACATTCGAGAAGAGGAAGTTAAAAACGGGAGTCTTAAAATGCCTTATGGCTCAACTTTAATTGTACTTCGCGGTACCGTAAATGAAACGACTAAAGCCATTGAAAACGAAAAGGTAAGATATGTTGTTTACACCCCTTTTGCCACAACCGAGAGTACCGGTCTACCTACCAAACCAAGAGCCGGCGGACATGCTTGGATTATGAACCCGGGAACGCATAGAGCACATATCATGATTACACCAACCTATCCTAAAAAGGATGACGACAAATAGAACCCATTCAATTAGTTTATAAAACATAAGGGCAGCGCTATTTATAGACTGCCCTTATTAACATCTGGAATATGGTTTATAGAGTGACTAATTCAAATAAATAATAAACTTAAAGATGTTTTATATTCTTATCTCAGTTCAGGAGTGTCACGCCTGAGCGTGATGTATCGAGAACGATATGTCAATAACTTCTCGATACCTGTCTTCCGGCAGACAGGCATTTTTCTTCTTAGGCCGAAAAATACTCGAAGAGACATTATTGCTATTTTGGCGTTCAACAAATTAGATCTCGGACTCAGGTTATTCTACGATATCTAGTCTTCGTTTTTTAAATATTCCTCAATCTTCTGTTTTAATTTTTCTCCAAACAGGTTTTTTCCAACAATAATACCATTGTTCGTAATAAGAACATTAGCAGGAATTCCTCTAACGGCATATAAAGTGGCTGAAGGGCAATTCCATCCTTTTAAGTTCGATCCGTTTATCCAGCTAAAATTTTCTTCTTCCATAGCTTTTCTCCACTTGGCGTCACTATCATCATAGGATACTGCAAACATTTCAAGGCCCAGCGGATGATACTCAGTGTAGGTTTCTTTTAAACTCGGAATAATCATACGGCACGGCCCACACCATGAAGCCCAGAAGTCGACAAATACTAATTTATTGTCTTTAACAACATCTGAAAGTTTTATCGTATTTCCGTCTGGGTCCGTCACAGAAAAATCAAGAAAAGGATTCCCCTCCGCGGATAATCGCGTATTGGTAATTGATGTTCCTAGTTTACTCCCCATATTACTTTGTTTTACAGCATCGGTAAAGGTTTTATAAATGGAGTCCAATTGATCTAGATCAAGATAATTACGAACATAAGTATTTAGAACGCTAGGTGTAAAAGGAGAGCTTTTATTTTCTGTTATAAACGTTTTGGCATAGGCTACTTTCACATTATTCCGAAAGTTATCCAACTCATTACTGGCGTTCTTTTTATCCTCTTCGGAAGCATCATCATCACCCCATACTGCTCTGATTCTTTTTACCATGTCCCGTTCTTCAACTTCAATGGCTCTCATTTTTTTAGTAAAGGACTCCATGATTGGCTGAAACGTTCCGCCTTCAATTTTTAACTTTGAAATGGTGTCTGATACCAAAATCTGATAATTGGTGTTTTCAAGACAAAATCGTTTAAGTCCGTTTTTTTCTTCAAAAGATAGCCCATAGATATCCGGAAGATTAACGACGCCTTCAAATTCAAATATATTATCTTTTATGGTTGTACTATCTACCTTTTTAAATTTGTATCCTTCTTGTTTGTTCAAATAGACCTTTCCTGTAACGTTACTACTCACTTTTCCCTTTATGGCATAGTGCGGTGCTTCCTCTTTACAGGATAAAAAGAGCGCGAACAGCATTAAGCCTGCGATTGATTTTTTCATAAATATTTTGATTAAAATGAGAGTAATCTTTTAAACCGATGTTTAAGCTCAAAAGATTACTCCTAAAGATTTATAACGAGATGTTTTTATAAATTCTAAAGATCCTCGTAACCTGGATTTTGTTGTATTAATTGATTAAATTCAACTTCGGAACCTGGTATTGGCCAAACCAGTTGATTTATAGAGGTTACTTCAGATTTTAAGTCAAAAACCAGAGGGTCACCACTGGCGTTTTTAAGTCTAATCGCTGCAAACCATTCTTCCCCTTTTTCAATGCCAATTTCTTTCGCAATTTCATTATATACCGTTATACTTAAATCGTTATCAGAAATTGAGGATGCTACCAACGGTGTTTCGCCAGCTCTTGTTCTTAATACATTTATAGCTGCAATGGCCGCATCTTTTCTGTTTAAACGTGCATGGGCTTCAGCTTGTACTAAATACATCTGACTGGTTCGCATATAAAACACCACCCCACGATCCTGGCCAATAAACATTTTAGGCGTGGTGATTTTATCATCAACCTCTTCCTTATAAAAAGGAGCTCTTAAATCTGATCCCAGCAAGTCTTCAAAGGCTTCAGAGATAAATATTAATCCGCCAAAAATATTGAGCATACTGTCAAGGTTAAAGCCTGCCAATCTGGCCAATTGATCATCAACATATCTGGTAAATAGCAATTCCGAAGACTCAAAACCATTATCGAAAACGGCTCTGTAGGTTCCTGCCATACTTCTACCAGGATCATTTAATACCTCTTGAGCAATCATAATAGCTTGTTCCAAATCCGCATCATTACCACGCATCAGCAATACCTCCGCTTTAAAGGCTTTAGCCAAAAGCTTAGAAGGCCTGTATGGTGTGGAAAACTCAGGCCCGTTGGCAATCACAAAATCTAAATCTTCCAGTAGCATGGTATAGGTATCGGCCACTGTTTCTCTGGCGTGATTGGCATTCGATAAATCTGCTGTAGCTCTACGCATCAAACCGCCCAAAGAGGAACTCAGGTCCCAATGCTGTCCGTAATAGCGGAATATATAATATTGCGCAAAAAAGCGCATGAAGGTGGCTTGGGCCAGGATTTCATTTTTTCTATCCGGATTAGAAAACGTAGCGTCTGGTAGTGCGGAAGTGCCTTCAATAGCAAAATTCGCAGAATTGACCATGTCCGCACATTGGTTCCAACCATTAGACGATGTAAATTCATTTTCCAAAAGTTGTTCATCAAACGAATCAAAGCCTCCTGTGCTTAAACCAATCATTTGACTCCCACTGGTGGCGTAATCTGCGGCGAACGTAGAGTTATTTAAACTTTCCAAAGGCACAAATGCTCCATTTAGGGCCTGCTCGGCCTGTGCAGCGGTTGTAATGGCATTTTCTTTAACTAAACTATGCGGCGGGATTTCATCTATGTCGCAGGACATCATGCAGATGAAAAACAACGTGCCAACTATATTTTTTATGTTATAATTCATTGTATTATTTTTTATTATTAAACTATGGCTTCGAGATGTTTTAGAAATCCATTCGAACACCGAATCTAAACGTACGTTCTTGTGGGTAACTGGAATTATCGTAAATCGTTCCTATCGTGGAGCTTGCACTAGCACCAGAACCATTAGGAAAAAAGCCAAATTCCCCAAGGCCATAGCCCGGATATTTTGTAAATGTTGCGACATTATTTACCGAACCAAACAACGTGACCCTACTAAATAATTTGGTTCTTTCTAGCATAGCTTTCGGCAAGTCGTAAGACAGGACAATTTCCTGAATTCTAAAATGTGATGCATCGTACAACCAGAAATCATTAAGTTTATTGGTAAAGTATTGATTGGTGAAAACCGGATATTTAGCATTGGGACTCTCCGGAGTCCATCGTTGAAGCGCAATGGCGTCAACATTAGTAGGATTGGAATTACTTGGTATTCCGAATTGATCTTCGCCATAGGCCCAATACTTATCTCCTCCTATTTGGAATGTCGATCTGACATTCAATCTAAAGCCTTCATATTCAAAATTCATATAGAACCCTCCTGTGAAATCGGGCTGTGTATTTCCAATAACAACCCGGTCTTCAGGATCATCATTCCAACTTCTTTTTTGTGTAACCCGACCATCTCCGGTATTATCAACAAATTTTATTTGACCCGGAATGGTATTATAAAAAGATTCCTGATACCTGAAATCGGGATTTAATGCCTCATATTCGTCGATTTCATCGTAACTCTGGAAAAGACCATCCGTTTGGAATCCAAATATTTGTCCTAAAGGCTGTCCAACTTCATACAGAAGGTCATTCAATACTAAACTGGATGGATTGGTTAAACTTGATGACCGCTCTAATCCTCCGAAATTTTCAAGGGTATTTTCGTTTTTTGAAATATTAAACCCTAAATCCCAGGTAAGTTTTTCCTTTTGTAAAATCACGGCGCTTAATGCTATTTCAATCCCTTTATTATTTATGGCTCCCAGGTTTTCCCTAATCACATCGGAACTCGTACTTGGTGGTAATGCTCGTGTTAGAAGCATATCGTTAACGTCTTTGGTATAGACATCTATAGAACCCCTGATACGATTGCCTTTAAAGAAGCCAAAATCTAATCCAAAATTATATTCGGTGCTGGTTTCCCATTTAAGATCTGGATTGGCAATACTGGTTATTCTCGAGGTCGGAGATTCAAAATATTGACTCGCCGAACCAACGCGCGCGATATGCTCATAAGGTCCAATACGGTCATTACCCGACTTCCCATAACTCACTCGAAGTTTTAACAGATTTAAAGTGTTCTTAATGCCTTCAAAATAGGGTTCATCGGAAATAATATATCCCGCAGATATCGCCGGAAAGAATGCATATTGATTATTAGCACCAAATCGCGATGATCCATCTATTCTGGCAGAAGCTGTAAATAGGTACCGATTTTTGTATCTATAATTGGCACGTGCAAAATAACCTATGGACGATGTACGTTCTTCGCTGTACGATGACCCCACATACTCTCCGGCATCACCGGGCGTATTTAAAATATAGTCGTCTGGAAATTCTTCATACTGGCTATTTTCACTGGTGCTGACCCTTTTATTATATTCCATACCCAGAGTTCCGGAAATATCATGGTCATTAATTTCTTTAAGGTATGATAAGTAGTTCGTGAAAATTTTACTTGAAACTTCAGATTCTCTTGTAAAAAGCAAACCACCTCCTTCGAACTCTAGCGATCTTCTGTTTTGTAAGGATCTATCAGTAAAACTTGGATAATAATTATCGCCTTCAGAAAGTGCCAGGTAATAGCTATAACTGGACCTGAATGTGAAATCCTTTAAGGGTTGGATTTCAATATATGGTGTGATATTAATGTTTCTTCCCAGAGCATCATTACGCACTTCTTTGGCCAATACGAGGGGATTATCTCTGGCCCTCAAAATATTCCCAAAAGGTCCAAAACTTCGTTCATAAAAATCTATATAATAGCTCCCGTCCTCATTAAAAGCCGGAATATCCGGACGCATATTGGTAGCGGTTCTGATAGTAGCATCACCACCTTCCCGGGTATTAGCGCCTCCAAGAATACTGAACCCCATTTTAACCTTCTCACTAAATCTATTGTCAAAATTTAAGGAAAGCGTATTTCTTTTAAACTTGGTTCCAACAACGATACCGTCCTCTGAATGGTTATTGTAAGAGAACGAATATTGCATATTTTCATTTCCACCACGCATAGATAAGTTGTGTGTTGCCGTATTACCATTTCCTAAAAGTAAGCCTAGCCAATCGGTATGACCATCTTGAATATTGGCTCTTTCACGATAAAGATCATAGTTAAAAGCTGACCCATCCCAGGCTCTAACTTCATCATCTGTTCCTCTTAAACCGCGTCTGATTCTCAAGTAATTTATTAAGCCTTCATCGTATAATGCTCGATAATCGTCGGCTCCAAGCGCTCTGATATTAGTCTCAAGTCCCTTAGTTGACGTAGTAACCGAGTAGCTTATTTGTGGTTTTGTATATTTTGTTCCGCGTTTGGTTGTTATTTGAATCACCCCGGCTAAAGCTCGGGATCCATAAATAGCAGAGGCAGAAGCTCCTTTTAGTACATCCAAAGCACTAATATCATTTGGACTGATATCATTAATATCAAACTCATCAGGCATGGGTACACCATTAATCACTATTAATGGATCAGCACCGCTATTCAGAGTGGCATCACCTCGTATACGAATACGTACGGATCCTCCCGGCGCACCACTACCGGTAACCACGTAAACTCCTGGTAACTGCCCTTGGATCATGCTACCGATCGTTGGAAACGTATTGGTTTCTAAAACATCCGGATCGAGTGATGATATGGCTCCGGTGACGTTTTTCTTTTTTGAGGTTCCGTATCCTACAACCACGACTTCGTCCAAACCGGAAACGTCGGGTTTCATTTGGATGTTCATTGTGGTTTGGTTGCCCACATTAACCTCTTGCTTCTCGTAACCAATATAACTAACCACAAGAATAACATCTTTAATTTGGCTTGGTATAGCAATCACATAGTTTCCGTCAAAATCGGATACAACGCCATTTCTGGTTCCTTTTAAAAGAATACTTGCTCCGGGAAGCGGTACGCCTTTTTCATCGGTAACTATCCCCGAAATTTTTAGTTGTTGAAGGGCCTCTATCGGTTTTATCAAACCAGGTTTTTTCTTAACAACAATGGTCTTGTTTTTTGAGAGATCATAAATATAATCTCCATTAGAAAGGCTTTTTTCCAATAATTTATTGGCCCTGATCACTCCTTTTTTAAGAAAAACTCTGGGTAGATTCTTAAACAAATCTTCGTGATAAATAAACTTGTAATCGGTTTGAGTGCTTATAAGTTTAAAGACTTCATCTACGGTTACCGTTTTATCGCTGTCTATAATAATCTTAGTGTTTTGAGACAGCACGTTGCTTGGCGTTAAGCTAAACACGGTGGCACAAAATAAGAATATAAAAACCTTCATAATAATTTTTAGTAATGTCCTTTTATAGCAGTAGAAGGCATTAGTTAATTTAATTTCCATAAATTTGTACGTGTTAATTGGTTATACATATAATTGATTAATCGGATAAAGGGGAAGAAGTGTTTCCAGTGAGACGTTAATACTTCTATTCCTCTTTTTTTTATTTTAAAATGATGCGTTTTTCTTTTACTTCATAGGCGGTTATGATATCTGTGGTTTTAATAAGTATAAGTATTTCTTCCAGGTTTTGATATTTGCTTAATTCTCCGTTGAATCTTGATGTTTCTAAAGTTTTGTTTTCAAATACCACATCGACATCATACCATCTGGACAATACTTTCATAATATCCTTCAGTGGCTTTTTATTAAATACAAAATCTCCTTTTATCCAGCTTGTTTCGCTGTAAACATCAGCTTCATTGACATCTAAATCATTGTTAAGCGTATTGAAAATGGTTTGCTCTCCCGGTTTTAATGTTTCTTTTGAAACGTTATTATCCACCAAAACCTTACCTTCTACCAACGTGGTGTAAATTTTCGTTTCATCCTTATAAGCCTTGACATTAAACGCCGTACCTAAAACTTCAATGTTCTGATTTTCTCTTGTGCGCACTTTAAACTTAGCGCCTTTATGATTTGTACTCGGTGAAACGTCAAAAAAAGCTTCACCATAGATCAACTCTACCTGTCTGGTCTTACCTTCTACAAATTGAACCGGATATTTCAGTTTAGATTCAGAATTTAACCATACTTGTGTCCCATCAGATAGTTTAACAAAATATTGTCCGCCTCTGGGAATCGTTAAGTAGTTATACACCGCATCTTGTTTTGAATTTGGCAAGGCATTATAAACAATTTCTTCACCATTACTGGACAGGTTATTTGCCACATACTTTTTTCCTTTTTCTAAAGCGATATCAGTGCCGTCTTCAAGTGTCAGTGTGGCCTTATCTGTCCCGGCTTTAATACTATTAACTACGATAACTTCTTGGGTATCGGTACGGTCTTTATTCATTAGGAAAGCGATAGAGACCAAGAGTGCTACAGTGGCCGCAACAGCATATTTAAAGATAGGCCTCAATACGCGAGTTCTTTGTTCTTTCTCGGGTCTCATTTCTCTTAAGAGTCGCTCTTTAATAGCTGTGGTATTCGGACTATTAATGCCGAGTGTAATTTCATAATGTGTTTTAACATAACTTTCAAAAACCGCATAGTTTTTGGGGTCTGCAATCCATTTACTTAAGATCTCCCGCTCTTTTTGATCAATCGACTTATTAAAATACTTTATGATGATGTTTTCAATATCCTTATTTTCCATGGCTACGCTTATATTACTATTCTTTAAGACAAGGCTCATTTTAACAACCCTTACTTTATTGCGATTTTTTTTTACATTTGTCAAATCATCTCTCAACCTTATTAGCTGATATTAGCATTTCCATGGACTTTAAAAATGATGCCTTTTTAGTAAAAAGCCTGAAAGAAGGTCGTGAAGATGCCTACCTTTTTTTATTGAATCATTACGATAGAAAACTTTATGCCTATGCCTTATCGTTAATTGATGACCATGCCATTGCGCAAGATATTCTTCAAAATGTGTTTTTAAAAATTTGGCAGAACAGAAAAAAGTTGAATATTCACTCGTCCCTTCATAGTTACCTCTACAAATCTGTTTATTATGAATTTGTGAATCAATATAGAGCAAAGCAAAATTTAAGCGTGTTAGAAAAGAAATACACAGAATCTTTAAACCGTGTTGTAGAAAATATAGAAGACACCAACATAGAAAACGTTATTGCTTTAGTTTCAAAAGAGACCAGTAAATTGCCTCCAAAGTGTAAAGAAATATTTATTCTTAGTAAGAAAGAAGGCCTTTCAAATAATGAGATTTCGGAATACCTTGGGCTTTCTATTAAAACTGTTGAAGGGCAGATTACCAAAGCCTTTAAAATTCTGAGAGCTAACTTGAGTGAAAAGGTCAAACCTTTATTATTTCTGGTTTTTGGCAACACTTTTTTTTATGAAGATGTGGCCCGGCGCACGAAGTCCAAATAAATCCCATAGAGCATCATAATCGATTCGTTTCAACGGAATACAACCTGCATTTGTTTCATATAATGATGAGATAGTATTACCAGAGTTTATTTAAAACATTTATTTTTGTTGATATCAGATGAAAATAACGTACTTTTTATGTTTTTAAATTCTGGTATTATAAATCATATTTTTATGAAAAGTGTATATTTTGATTTTTCAGCTGCATTTTCTATTTCGTTATTAGTCCTATTTACAAGTTTTTCATGCGATCAGGGGAAAACATCTAAAAATCAAACGCAACCACCAAACATTCTATGGATCGTAAGTGAAGATAACAGTCCTTATTTTGGTTGCTATGGCGATTCATTGGCCACTACACCAACTTTAGACAAGTTAGCTTCTGAAGGGATTTTATACAAAAATGCCTTTGCCAATGCCCCGGTATGTGCTGCGGCCAGGTCAACAATTATTTCCGGGGTATACCCTACCACCATGGGTACCCAAAATATGCGTAGCAAATACAATACACCGGATTTAATCAAATTCTTCCCCCAATATCTAAAAGAAGTCGGTTACTACACTACCAACAATAGTAAAACCGATTATAATATGAATATCCCGGCTGGGGTATGGGATGAATCATCCCGAAAAGCGCATTATAAAAACAGAAAAGAAGGACAACCCTTTTTCGCGATATTCAATATTGGTGTAAGCCATGAAAGCGGCTTGCATAAAACCAAACCTGCAATTGAATTAAGACATAATCCGGCGGAAATGAATTTACCCCCTTACCATCCGGACACGCCCGAAATAAGACATGATTGGGCACAATTCTATGATAAAATTGAAGATATGGATACCCAGGTGGCCCGAATTCTTAATGAACTTGAAGCGTCCGGGCAAGCGAAAAATACCATCGTAGCCTATTACAGTGATCATGGTGGTATTGTGACCAGGAGCAAACGTTTTGTATATGATACAGGCACCCGGGTGCCCATGATCTGGAGATTTCCTGAAAACTATAAACATCTGGCTCCGGCCCAACCCAATACCCAATTGGATCGTTTGGTAAGCTTTGTAGATCTGGCTCCTACCATGCTCAGTATTCTTGATATTCATGTTCCCGATTATATGCAAGGTGAAGCATTCTTAGGCAAACAACAAAAGGAAGCGCGCCAATATGTTCATCTCTTTAGTGATCGTATGGACGAACGTATCGACAAAGTGCGAGCCGTAAGAGATAAGCAATTTCGATATATTAAAAATTATATGCCGCATCGCATTTATGGAGAACATTTGGTTTATCTCTGGAGAGCGCCATCATGCAGATCTTGGGAACAAGCTTACGAGCAAGGACATTGCAACGAGGTTCAAAGCATATTTTGGAATGAAAAACCCGCTGAGGAACTTTACGACGTTATGGCCGACCCCTGGGAGGTTAATAATTTAGCTGCTAATCCCGAATATGCGGAAACCTTAAACAGATTGAGACATGAAACCAATAATTGGATGGCATCCACCCGGGATTCAGGATTAATTCCGGAAGGCGAACTTATGGCGCTTAATGATAAGCAATTGATTTATGATTATGTCCGATCTGAGGCCTATGATTATGGAGGTATAAAACATGCGGCAGATATAGCCACAGCAAGAGATAAAAGCAAGTTAGAAGACCTCATAGTGTTTCTGGGTGATGAAAATGCTATAATACGTTATTGGGGTGTGATAGGATGCTTAATTTTAGGCCATGAAGCTAAAGATGCTAAAGACCATCTCATCAAATTACTAAAGGACGATAGTGCCGATGTACGCATTGCTTCGGCAGAAGCATTGTACAAATTAGGAGAAACATCTTTGGCTGGGCCAGTTCTAATTGAAGAACTCAGGGATTATAAAAATGAACGGGTGCGTTTGCATGCCATGAATAGTATTACCTCTATCGGTGGAGAACTCGCTAAAAATGTCATCCCTATTATCGAAAAAATCATTGAAAACCGCGAAGAACGCGATTATCTTAAGAAACAAGGAAGCTTTTTAATTCAACGCTATGGTAAGTAAATCTTAGGATGACGTGAGTTCGATGTAAGTTCTATTTAAATGTCACTTCGAGTGTTTTTCGAAATTTTGAGAAAAATGCCTACCTGTCGGAAGGCAGGTATCGAGAAGTTATTCATAAATAGTTCTCTCCCGATAGCTATCGGGAATAAATTTGTTCGTACCTCTCAAATTCACTCGAACTGTCAATCATATAGCCATATTCTTAAGTAATGATATTTACCTCAAACTCACATTAAGATAGCGTTATAACTTCTTAACTTCCTGATGTAACTCCATACCACGTGATAACTTAGAAAGGTATACTCGAAATAAAATATAGCAGCTTACCGTAATTAATGCGCCTAGTATATAGGCCAGATTATGATCCAGCTGAAAGCCTTCATCAGCAATTAAAATATAGGTACTGCAAACCATAGTCATAAATAAAGCGGGTACCAACGTAATCCAATGGTTTTTACTTTCTTTAATCAAATATACCGTAATCGTCCATAAAACAACGGTTGCCAAGGTCTGATTACTCCATGCGAAATACCGCCATATAATGGCAAAATCTATTTGGGTTAGAACAAAAGCAACAATAAAAAGTGGGACGCTCAAGTACAATCGGTTTATCAACTTCTTTTGATCGAACTTAAAGCTATCTGAAAGGATAATTCTGGCTGAACGAAAAGCCGTGTCTCCTGAAGTTATGGGTGCTGCTACAATACCCAATATGGCTAGCACGCTGCCAATTTCTCCAAGCATCCTGATAGAAATTTCGTTGGCTGCCCAGGCCGCGTTATTTCCATGGCCGGCCATAACATTATTTAGCCCCTGAACATTATCAAAAACCACCATGGCAGCAGCAGCCCAAATTAAAGCGACAATACCTTCAGTGATCATGGCACCATAAAACACATTTCGTCCTAAAGATTCATTTTTAATACAACGCGCCATTAAAGGAGACTGTGTGGCATGAAATCCTGATATTGCTCCACAAGCTATGGTGATAAACAGTATCGGAAATAAGGGGTTTTCTTCCGGGTTGCTTTTCATATTAACCAGATTCTCGGGAACTATTTCAGGAATGGTATATGTTCCTGTAAACAGAGCAAAACCTAAACCAATCGCCATAATAAGCATGGCTAAACCAAAAATGGGATACAGCTTACTAATTAGTTTATCTATAGGAAGCAGTGTTGATAAAATATAATACACTAAAATCACTAAAACCCAGCCCCAAACGTTCCATATATTTCCGGTCATGCCATCAATAATTTTGGCCGGACCAACCAAAAAGACGGTGCCCACAAAAATCAATAAAACTACCGTAAAGAACCTCATAAACCGTTTAAATCCGGAACCCAGATAGATACCAACAATTTCGCTAATACTCAATCCGTCGTATCTCACGGAGAGCATCCCTGAAAAATAATCGTGGGTCGCTCCGGCGAAAATACTTCCCAAAACAATCCATAAAAATGCTGAAGGACCAAACATCGCCCCGGCAATGGCTCCAAAAATTGGTCCTAACCCAGCTATGTTTAAGAATTGAATTAAAAAAATACGCCAAGTTGGTAGTGGGACAAAATCTACATCATCTCGCAATCTAACGGCCGGGGTTTCACGCTCCTTATCAACGCCAAATACGCGTTCTACAAACTTTCCGTAAACCAAGTATCCTAATATTAAGACAACTATGGATAAGATAAATGATATCATATGGTTTAAAAATGAGATTAATCTTTATGTCTAATAGCCCGTAGCTCTTCCGCTATTTTTTTCATAAAGGTATCGTCAAGCTTATAAAAATACATAAAGCATACGGATAAAAGGGCTCCCAGCCCGGGATATACACTAAGCATTAAACGAATCCCTTTAATAGACTCAGCAGATTGTTCCACATTGGCTTCAAATCCGTAAGTGGCTAAAATGCCTCCTGCAATGGCACCCCCAAGTGTCCATCCCATTTTTTGAGACATGGACGATGATGAAAAAATCAATCCGGTGGCACGTCTTCCATTTTTCCATTCCGAAAAATCTGAAATATCCGCATACATAGACCATATTAATGGAAGTACAATTCCGGCGGCAATACCAATAATGACATTGAGCACATAAATTAGAATGATTTGAGAAGGATCTATCCAATAGAGGATAATACTCGTTACAGCAGCAATTAGCATAGCCAGTATAAAGGTACTTTTCTTCCCAATGACTTTCGCGGCAGGGGTTGCCAATACCACACCAATAATATTTGCTATTAACCACATGGTCATATAGGTCGCAGCCAGGCTTTCCCAACCGGTTTCTCCAAACCAAGGTACATCCTGATCTTTGATATAATATTTAAAATAGTACATCATAGAGCCGTCTCGTAAGGAATTAAATATGAGAGTCGCCACACCGGCACCAATCATAATAAACCATGATACATTTTTACTGAGGTCTTTTAGATCTTCTTTGAGTGAGGATGGTTCTTTCTTTTGCGGCTCCACCCGCTCCTTAGTCCATTTAAAGGTTACCACAAACAATATAGCAGCCAGGATAGCATAAATGGATACGGTATATAAATAGCCCCGGGCGTCGTTGGCCCCTGAATCTTTAAAGGTATTTATAAAGTAGGATGCTGTAGATGTTACAAAGATGCCTCCTGCAAATGCTCCAATAAACCTAAAGGTTGCCAAGGTATTGCGATCCTCGGCCTTGGATGACATGACACCCAATAAAGATGAATAGGGTACGTTAACCGCTGTATATGCCATCATCATTAACGTATAGGTAAGATAAGCATAGACTAATTTGCCCGTATCGCCAAGGTCCGGCCCAACAAAAGTAAGTATCCCAATGAGTGCAAAGGGCACCGCCATCCATAAAAGATAGGGTCTGAATTTACCATATTTAGTTGTTGTACGGTCACAAATGATCCCCATAATAGGGTCGTTAATACTATCCCAAATACGGGTTAGCAAAAACATAAGACCGACAGATGCCGGTGTTAATCCGAATACATCGGTATAATAAATCATCAGGAACATGGAGAACAACTTCCAAAACATCGAAGACGCAAAATCCCCAAAACCATAACCTATTTTCTCTTTTAGTGTAATTGCCATACCTCCTGTATTTATTTGTGTTCGGGATTATTCGTAATAAAGTTCGACTCTGCTTATTTGGGATTCATCATTAAAATTAATTTTTAAATAACGCGCTTCGTCATTAACTTTAAAATCATATAGTATAGGAATCCAATACCCATAATCCCCTTTGCCAGTATTGAAACTTTCAGGTTTGTTATGCTGTTCTGTATAGTTCGTATTGTCTTTTGAAAGAGACAGTTTTAAGTTTTTAATATCTGCTTTGCAGAACGAATAAATTTTGATGCTTTTCAAATTTCCGGGAACGTAATAAATAATTTCTTCATTCTTATCCCCTTTGAATCGAAACATATCCTCCTTAAAAATACGATCGTCTTTGGTTTCTAAAGTCACCCCTTCCGTAGAATAAAACACTTTACCAAAGTTATTCGTGTTATCTATCAGCGCCAAAGATTTAACCTGCACCGGACCAACGGTATTGGAGTAGCGTGAAGGTCCATATTGGTTTAGCGCTTTAATTTTATAATAATAGCTTTTCCCCAACTGTACACTGTTATCGTCGTATAAAGGTGTATACTGTGTGTTTGCATCAGAAACATTATGAGCGATAAGCTGAAACCTCCCACTTTTCTTTTCGGAACGGTATATGTTGTAACCCGAAGCTCCGGTTGACCCTCTCCAGTTTATGGTTGAAGCATGAGCAATTGGGAATAATACAGGTGCAGCTGGCTTTGTAAGTTTCGGTGGTTTTGTTTTGGAAATTTTGGCGCTTTTTTGACGCATCAGCTTAAAGAAATTGGTTTCATCATATTCCGAGCCACTTTCAAATCCCGGCCAGTGGTAGGCCTTGTAACGGCCATAACCCAAGGGTTCCGAATGCCAATAGAAGCCACCATTTTTGCGATGCCCGCGCAATCCCCAAATTAAAATACCACAAATGCTGGAATCGATAACATCGTCAATACACTTTGCCATAGCTGTAGTACTTACAAAACCATATTCTCCAATAACATAAGGCTTTTGCTTATTAACAATTTTAATGTTTTGCATAACATTATTATGAAAATCTTTGGCGTTCAACTCATAATGATGAGAGCTTATAATATCTATGTTAGGATCGTCGATAGAAGACTGTCTTACGGGGTCATCATCAAACGCAAAATAACCATCCATGATCAAATGGTTAGGGTCCATGGATTTGATATACTTGCTAATCAATGCCGTCCATTCCGGAGTACTTTCAAGTTCGTTACCGGTTTCCCAGCAAAGAATCGATTTATCATTTTTGTATGAAATGCCGGTTATAGAATTTACGCGATTGATTACATGACCCAATGTTTTTTTATAGTCATCGATGAGTTGCGGGTCAGTATAAAATTCCTCCGGTTGTTTCCCTCTAAAACCAGCATATTGCGGCCTTCCACCCATCCATCTAAAATTATTAAGGGTAGAAAACACAATGCGAATTTTATATTCGTTGGCTAAGGCTAAAACCCGATCCATGGTTTTAAAAGACGCTTCGGCAAATACTCCGGGCGCCTCGACATATGTAGGAGCTTCGGGTGATTCATTCTCTAATCTAACCGGTATGGTATACATTCTAATGACTTTACCTCCAAGTTGTTTTATCGTTTCAAAAACATCTCGTATTTCGTATTCCGTAGGTAAGGAATAGGGGTGTTTTCGGTTAAAATCGAAGACATCTTCATTATAGTTTAGTGTGGGTACATTAAATGATACAAAACGGAATTCTTTATTTCCATCCATGAGTTTATGTCCACTTATGGTTATGAAATTCTTAAATCCATCCTGAGAATGCATGGATTGAAAAACTAAAAAAGTACTAAGCAACAGGTATGCTATTTTTTTCATGTTTTAATGTATGTTTATTTTTTCATTTGAACTTGTTAACGCGCTTATTCTATCTATCATTTCAAAACACGCTCTTGAGTTATGATACGGGCATTTCCAAAAGCCTATTTTTTCTTGTTTTTCGTCTGGGGTGCCTTCCTTATTCACTTTCCAAAACCATTCGCCATTTTGATAATCGATCAAGTGTTTTTTTATAAAACTCCATATGGTAAATATGGGTTCAACAAACCGGTCATCTTTGGAGATGGTGTAAGAATTCATTAATCCAACCAAGGCCTCGGCATGTTGCCACCAGTGTTTTTCATAATCAATATACCCGTTTTCGGTATCCCTTTCATTTATAATACCGCCATCAGTATCTATAGCCTCCTTAATAAACTTAGTAGCGATTCTAAGAGAGGCCTCTTTTGTTTCCTTTATGAGTTGTTGGTTGTCAATAATCTCAGCCGCTTCAGTCAATAACCAGGCACACTCAATATCATGCCCAAAGGAAATGATACTTCCCCTTTTTTCCCAAGTATTGGAAAAGAAAAGATTCAGATGGTCATCTTCATTTATAAACTTCTCTAAAAACAAAGTAATTAATCGTTCTTGCTGTGTCTTTAAATGTGCATTAGTCCAAACACTATAAAGGTTGGTATAAGCTTCCAAAATATGAAGGTGCGTGTTCATGGTTTTTTCCAGATTGGCATCTTTATCGCTTAACCGCATATCCTCAAGTGTTGACCAATCTTCGGAAAAAGCTTCAATATAACCTTGATTTTTTTCGTCGAAACTATATTTTTCAATGAAGTCAAAAAGCTCAATAGCCCAATCTAATACCTCTTGGTTCTTGGATATTTTATAGTATTCTGTTAACGCGTATATGGTGAACGCCTGGGCATAAACCTGCTTTTTCTTATTCACCGGATTTCCCTGGGCATCCAGTTCCCAATAAACACCACCATAAGTCTGATCTAAAAAACAGTTTTTGATATACGTATAAGCTCTATCTGCTAAAGATCGAAACACATCATCCTCAAGTTTTCGATAGGCTAAGGAAAATGTCCATAATATTCGCGCATTTAACACGATACCCTTATTGGCTTCATTATCCTTAATATTATCAAAATCTACATGTCCAATAAATCCACCATTATCACTATCGGGTGCATTATTAACCCAATAACTCAATATGTTTTGTTTGACCGTATTATCTAACTCTTCTTTTAAAGACTGAAAATTATCTATCACTATATATTTTGGAATTTTTTTCTATTAGACTATTTATCTTTTCTACAGATTTTTCAGATCTCAACCCATCTGAAGGTGTATGTTTTACATAATCCACCAAGCGTTCTATACTCGACGTGGCGACATGCATCCGCGTATCTGATGCCGCGTAATAAATGTAAACCGTACCGTCATCATCACAGATCCATCCGTTTGAAAACAATACGTTTGAAACATCGCCGATACGTTCACTTTTTAGTGGTGCCATAAAATGGCCTCCGGGTAAATGGATGACTTTAGAAATATCGTCTAAGCTTGTCATAAACATATAGAGGATATAGCGTAGTCCCGCAGCTGTATTTCTTACACCATGTGCCAAATGCAACCAGCCCGCTGTGGTTTTAATAGGTGCAGGCCCCAGACCATTTTTCAATTCATAAACCGTGTGGTATTGTTTGTTACTGATAATTTTTTCGTTCTCAATAACAGGATTCTCCATAGCGGTGACGTATCCAAGTCCGATACCACCCCCATGTCCGACATTAATAAAGCCATCCTGAGGTCTGGTATACAAGGCATACTTGCCATTTATAAATTCGGGATGTAAAACCACATTGCGTTGCTGACCGGCGTTTGAAACCAAATCGGGTAATCTCTCCCAGGTTCTCAGGTCTTTTGTTCTAACAATGCCTGCTCCGGCAATGGCAGAACTGGTATCTCCAGCCAGTGCATTAGGGTCTTTTCTTTCTGTACAAAAAATGCCGTAAACCCATCCATCTTCGTGATGTGTTAAGCGCATATCGTATACATTAATATCCGGATTTTCGGTTTGGGGTAATGTGATCGGGCACTCCCAAAATTTAAAATTATCAATGCCATTTGGGCTCTCGGCTATAGCGAAATATGATTTTCTGTCAACCCCTTCAACCCGAGCCACTACAACGTATTTATCACGCCATTTTATAGCCCCCGAATTGAATACCGCATTAACACCTATCCGTTCCATCATAAATGGATTCGACACCAAATCCAGATCGTAGCGCCATGCCAACGGAACATGATCCCTCGTGAGAATCGGATTTTTATAACGTTCAAAAACACCATTCGATAGTTCTTCCTTTTCATTTATGGTCTCGCTTAAGTCTTTAAAAGCCGTACTTAATGCTTTTATTCTATGTTTGGCAATGTCTTCCTTCATCTTATACTTTCAATTATTTCATATGAATGAATACTTCTAATAAAATATTTATTTGGTATGCGTATTCATTTTTAGTTTTAGCACTTCACTAATATCTCGATAATGAGGGTGGTTTATTAAATTAAAATTCTCTTGTGGATCAATGTCATGATCGTAAAGTTCATACTCTAAATATGTATTTTCGGGCACTTCCCATTTTACCAAACGGTATCTGTCTGTCACCATACCTGCCCCTAAAGCCCTGCCAACACTAGGAATCTGCCTTGGATAGGTGCTGAAAGCTGCATCTTTCCATGCTATACCGGTTTGCTCAAACAAAGGGCGTAAACTCATACCTTCCAGTGTGTACTTCTCCGGTTTAGATAAGTTACAATAGTCTTTAAGTGTTGGGTAGATATCTGTAAATTCTACCAAATTATCAACGGGTTTTCCTAAAGTTTTACTATTTGGAATACGTATGAGTAGTGGTGCATGCGTGGACGATTCGTAATTTGAATGTTTCGTCCCCCAACTGTTATGCTCCCCTACCTGATAGCCATGGTCTCCATAAACTACGATGATAGTATTATCATAAAGGTTTTGGACTTTAAGCGCGTCAATCACTTTCTGAAATTGCGCATCTACATAACTAATACATGCCAGATAACCATGCACAGCATCTAAGGCTTGTTCTTTTGTTGGGTTTTGATCTTTAGGAGGAGCATCTTCGTATTTATAAATCCCTATATTCTGAAGCATGGAATATTCCGGGGCTCCTATAGGATGAAAATCATTTGGGGCCAAACTGATTTGATCGCGTTTATATAAGTCCCAATATTTTTTTGGAGCTACAAAAGGTAAGTGTGGTTTAACAAAGCCAAGTGCCAAAAAGAAATTGGTATCTTCCTTTTTAAATTTTCTGATCATTGCTATAGCCTTATCTGCCATAGCACCATCCGGGAGTTCATTATCTGGAATATCCGGATTTTCCGCATAAAACACTTTAGGAATAGACTTTAAGCGTTTCATATCTGCTCCTGTACTAGCTAAAGAATCATACTTTTGCCAATAACGTTTCATCCCTTTTGGACCGTAGGGACCTACACCATTGGGGTTCCATGCGGGTTCGCTCCAGGCTTTGGCAACATTATCAGATCCGACATCGGTACCTCCCATTTGATGAAACACTTTCCCGATACTATAACTAAAATAGCCATTATCCTTAAAATTTTCCGGAAGCGTATAGGCATCCGGAAATTGTTCGTTTACAGGCATCCCTTTTTGATACATTCCTGTTATTCCTGTGGTTTCCGGTCTTAATCCTGTGAGGATTGAGGCTCTTGAAGCGGAACATAAGGCCTGCTGGCAATACGCTCTTTTAAATACCGTTGCTTCCTTAGCAAATTGATCCAAATTTGGAGATACCACAGTGGAATCTCCGTAACAACCTAACTGCGGACGAAGGTCATCTATGGATACAAAAAGCACATTATATTTTTCTTTTACGCTTTTTTCCTGACTGCCGGTTTTGCTTTTTTCTTCGCAAGACGAAAAGAGCATCAAAACACATAAGCCAAGTGCTGTGTAACACCATTTTAACCTTAAACATTCTGGAAAACTCATCATCGGTTGGTTCTAGATTTTATTTAAAATCTTTTATTTCAGATTCAGATAATGCCCGGTTGAAGACGGCCAGGTACGCCATTCCTCCAACAAAATAATTACCCATTTCTCCAAGTCGATCTACCGCTCCCACTGTAAAGTCTGAACCTTCAAGACCGCCATCGAAAAGCTGGTGTTTGAATTCGTAAGGATTTAGGCCTTCCCGGGCATCCAGTTTTCCGTTTAAATAGGACTTAGCAAAAGTACCATCAAAAGTGAATGCCACTGTGACCCAATCCCCATAGGCAATTGGTGTTTTTCCAATTGACGCATCCATAGCCCATCGATGTCCCGGTGTTGGGCCACCAACATAAGACACATGACCACAAACCTGATCGCCACTTTCTTTCTGCAATAAGTTTAGAAATAAATAATACTGACGTTTCTTTTGGGTTTCGTTCCACATCCCTGCAATGGCTTCACATTGCTCATAAGACTTTTTTAAGCGATTCACTTTAGCAATGATCGTGAAGGACGAATGCTCACCGTGAAAATCTAAGGCCGGACATTCGGCTCTAGGAATATACAGATAACCGCCTTCTTCCAAACGCAAACATTTAATTCCCTTCATTTCAGAAATTCTAACAGAATCATTGGCTTTTTTCAAGATGTAATTTTTAGAACCTTCGCTTACAAACGGTTCCTCTTTAGCAAAGTCCCAGAACGACACAATACCATTCATACCGGAAACATCGGGTACACTTCCGGAAGCTTCATCTGCAATAGTCACAGACGAGGTATTGGCTTCTTTATTGGGGTCGTCGTTATTTTTTTTGGTTGACTTACCACAAGCAACCAAGGTTGCTAAAACACCTATTAGAACGAGTTGTTTCATATTTGAAAATTTAATTTATATCCGTTATTGTATCATTAATAATGCACCATTCCTTTTCTGGTTTCCGATCTCATCGTTTCCAGGGAAACATCGTCGCCAGATTCCTTTTGAAGTTTGTACAACTTCTTTTTAAGCTTTTTTACCAGTTCTTTTTTATCTTCTTTTCCGTATAAATTCGAGAGTTCATTGGGGTCGTTTTCCAGATCGTAAAGCTCCCAAACATCAATGTCATAATAAAAATGAATCAACTTATAACGCTCTGTTCTAATGCCATAATGAGGCTGCACGTTGTGCCACTTTGGGTACTCGTAATAATGATAGTACATGGCTTCTCGGGCACAATTGTCGTTCTGCTTGGTTAAACTTTTTGCAAAACTCTTTCCTTGCATGTCCTTAGGTGTTTTTGCAGATGCCAAATCCAAAATGGTCGGTGCGAAATCAATGTTTAAATTGATATCATCGTTTTGTGAACCCGCTTTAATTTTTTCAGGATACCTAATGACGAATGGCATTCTTAATGATTCTTCATACATAAATCGCTTATCATACCACCCGTGATCACCTAAATAAAATCCTTGATCTGCGGTATAAATTACGATCGTGTTTTTTGTTAAATCGTTGTCATCTAAATATTTCAATAGCTTCCCAACATTATCATCAACGGAACGGATACAGGCTAAATAATCTTTTATATATGTTTGATATTTCCACTGCTTTAAAGCCATTCCGGTGAGCGTATCAGAAGGGGATACATATTCTCCCTTATCTCCCAACCTCAACCATTTTTTATAGGCTTCGGAAGACAATCCTTCCGGAGGAGTTATTTTCAAATCTTTGTTGGTCAGGTGATTTTCAATGCTCATCATAGATTTTCCGGCAGTGCGTTCCCTGGTTTTATAATCATCATTGAACGTTTCCGGATAAGGCATGTCTATACCATCAAATACGTTTTTATATTTTTCATCGGGATACCATGGTCGGTGTGGTGCCTTAAACTGAAACATCAACATAAAAGGTTTCGATGGATCTCTTTTCGTATCTAACCATTCAAGAGCAAACTTCCCGGTAAGGTTTGTCGCATAACCTTTTTCCTGAACCTCTTTTCCGTTTTCATTATAAACGGGGTCCCAATAGCTGCCTTGTTCTTCGTTAAGGACGTGGTATTTATAATAATCAAGCCCCGTAGGTTCACTCCATAAATGCCACTTTCCAACCACTGCAGTGGTATATCCATTTTGCTGCAGTACTTTAGGAAAAGTTTGCTGGCCTCCATCAAACGGATCGCCGCCAACATTTTTATAGAAACCGTTTTTATGACTGTACTTGCCTGTTAGAATAGACGCTCGGCTAGGTCCACAAATACTATTTGTACAAAACGTATTGGTCATAAGCATTCCTTCATTGGCTAGCCGGTCGATATTTGGTGTTGGGGCTACATCTTTATAAATTCCATTATAAGCACTTATGGCATGAGCCGCATGATCATCAGACATAATGAAAATAATATTGGGCTTTTCTGAACGCTGCTGACCATAAAACGAATTACATGCCATAGCTAACAAAAACCCAAATAACAACCTGTCTTTTTTTCTCATTTTAATCATGCTTAAATATTAACGCATACTAATATACTTTTTTGAATATGAAACACATAGGAAAAATCCAATTTCAGAATACAAGGAAAAACAACCCAGATTTTATTCCGGGTTGTTTAATTAAAAACCAAACTAACTCAAAAAAATAATCTTAGTTTTTATTTAATAGCCGGGATTCTGATCGGCGTTGGTTAACTCATCATTATTATCAATTTCTTGTCTTGGGATGGGGTATAACCAATCGGTATCGTTAAAGAATTCATCCTCTCCCGCAGCGGTAATAATACCTACGGCCTTTGCTTTAGGCATCAATTTTAAATCGTACCAGCGCTTGCCTTCCATAACAAATTCCCAAGCCCTTTCGTTCCAAACAGCGTCCATAAATTCATCCTGACTTAATCCGGCATAATCTACTCCTGCATCAGGTGTCGTAATTGCCACACCATAACCTCTGCGTCTCACTTGATTAAGCGCTTCATACGCATCCGCAGATGGTGCTCCGGACATGGCATCAGCCCAGGCATACATGGTAAGTACATCGGCATAGCGATAAATAGGTTGATCGTTACCATGAGCATTCTGCCCGGCTCCGTTTCTATCTATATATTTTTTAAATAACCCCGGAACCGCAGCAGACAATACAGCAACTTCTTCGGGCGTGTTGTATAAGTTAAAGTTCTTTCTGGTATCGGCTTCATCCCAGTCTTCGTTAATGATAGGAGCGTCTATATTTCTTAAACAAACTCTCCATCCCGCAGATGAATACCCTAATGCTATGTTATGCATAAAGCTTAATAATCGCATCCCCTCGGCACCATTTCTGATCCAGGTAATAGACAGGATCTCTCCGGAATGTGTTGCTCCTGGTTCTGGAGAAAAGACCTGCTCCAGACTTGGCTCTAAAGTGAACTTTCCTGAATCGATAATAGATTTCGTAATTGCAGCACTTTCAGCATATTTCCCTTGGGTCAAATACGCGTGTGCTAAAATTGTTCTCGCTGCATGAATGGTTATTCTTCCTTTATCTGAACTTGCATAACTATCAGGCAATGCATTCGAGTTTATAGCATCTGTTAAGTCTTGCTCTATCTGACTATAAATTTCAGCTTCACTGGATTTCGCTTTCCCGATGCCATCCAAACCGGAAATAGGTTCTAAGCGCATAGGAACAGCGCCCCAGGAACGCACAATATTAAAATAATGTAAGCCTCTTAATACTTTTGCTTCAGCTAAGAATTGTGCTTTAACAGATTCATCAATATCCAGATTTGGTACCGATGTTATCACTGTATTTGCTCTGTTCACCGCATTAAACATGTGATTCCAGGCATCATTAATTCTACCAATGTTTCTCGAATCCAAGTCGTAACGTCCTACCGGTAAATAACTTCCTCTACCATTCATGTATTCGCTTCGCATTTCTGCCTGCATCACAAAATCCTGTTGGTAATAGCTTCGCAATTGCAAACCGGCATATGCCCCTTTAAGTAAGGCCAATGCTCCGCCTTCAGAGTTCAAATTATCGGGAGATAAAAAAGTATCGGGTTCTTCTGTATATACATCCTCGCAAGATGAAAATACTATAAATACCCCAAGTAATAATAATAGATATGTTGTTTTCATTTTTCTGTTTTTTTTGATTATAGTCCAACTCTTAGTCCCATGGAAACAACCCTGGTACTTGGATAAACATTATTGTCAACACCTAAACGCAGATCCCCTTCACCATAAGCCTTAACCTCTGGATCATAACCTGAATAGTTTGTGAACGTAAACATATTTTGGGCATTGATATATATCTGTGCATTATTTAACCATGATATTTTATCCGTTGGAATATCATAGGCCAGGTTAATGGTTCTAATTTTAATGTATGAACCATCTTCAACAAATTCTGTTGATCCTCTAAACAGATTGTTAGATGACACAACCGGACTTGACGGATTAGGGTTGTTAGGTGTCCAATGATTTAAAACTTCGGCTAACTGATTCCCTCCTCTAAAGAATGAATTTCTTAGTTGGAATTTTGTTCCCCAAACAATATCAAAACCTTGCGCACCTTCCATAAATACGTTTAATGTAAAGTTCTTATACTTAAAAGTGTTTCCAAAACCAAAGGTAAAATCCGGATGTGGGTTACCAATAACACGTTGGTCTGCATCTGTAATTTGACCATCCGGTAGCATAACGGTATTTCCTTCGGCATCGGTACCGGCAAAATCCAAATATTGATTTTGACCGTTAGCATCGTAGCCATCATTAACAAAACCGTAGAACATAGAAATGGGTAATCCTTCTCTTAAGATATGAAATGATGATATCAGGTTATTTACTCTTGGAGGGAATACATCGGCTCCTCTGGCTAATTTCAATATTTTATTTCTGTTTCTTGAATACTGAAAAGTTGCATCCCAGCTTAATTTATCATTGTTTATAATATTGGCATCAACACTAAACTCTAAACCTTTATTTTCCATTTCCCCAATATTCTGTGTAATTGAAGTTGCACCAACTGTTGGAGGTAAATCTACTAGAGCTAACAAATCTGAGGTTTTCTTATGGTAATAATCAAACGTAAATCGAAGGCGGTTTTTTAAGATTCCGAAATCTACTCCGAAGTCAAGCTGTTCTGTGGTTTCCCATTTAAGATCTGCGTTTGCCGGTGCTCCCGGTACAAACCCAACGCCCAATTCACTTCCTAAAACGACTAATGTTGACGACACTTTAGACCAAGTATCGAAAGGCGTTATAGCTTGATTACCTGTCTTACCCCAACTCGCTCTAAGTTTTAAATCCGACAACCAGTCTATATTTTCCATAAAGTCTTCTTTAGACACTTTCCATGCCGCTGCGGCAGATGGGAAGGTGGCTCTTTGGTTACCTTTAGCAAAACGAGAAGACCAATCTGAACGTGCCGTTACGGTTAACAGGTACTTATCTTTGTAGGCATAGTTTATTCTTCCTAAAACTGAAGCAATACCCCATTCGGTTCCACCAGAACTTGGTGGTTGTGGACTAGAACCATCATCTAGTACATTAGCTCCTAATAAGTCTGTTACAAAATCGAAAGATGATGCGTTTACAAACGTTCTTGTGAATTTTTGCCAGTTGTAACCAAGAATAGCATCTATTCTGTGATCCCCAAATTCCTTATTATAATTTAAAATGTTCTCATTCAAAATAGAATAACTCTCTGTAGATCCTCTGAATGCTTTTCCGCCGGGCGCACCATCCAATAATAATCTGCCAATGTATCTACTTCTCTGTTCCGTAGTATAATCGACACCAATCGAAGATTTAAATGTCAAGTTTGGTGTTATGGTAAATAAGCCATAAAAGTTATCGAAGATTCTTGTTCTTAAAATCTCATCATCGTATTCGTTGATCCATTTCATAGGGTTATCTAAAGCACCCGGTGAAAAAGGATATCCGTTAACCACACTATAATTTCCGTCTTCATCATAAACCGGTACCGTTGGTGGTGCCAGATGCGCTTCAATGACCGCGCGATTTCCTCCATCACCACTAAATTGTCTATCTGAACGTGACAAAATCAAACTGTTAGATATGGTTAGCCAATCGCTCAATTTCGCTTCGGTATTGTTGCGTAAGGTCGCTCTTGTAAAACCAGAATTTTTAAGAATCCCGTCCTGATCGAAGTAGTTAAAGGATTGGGATGTTTTAACACGCTCATTTCCGGCCGTAAATGTTATGGTATGACTCTGAATAGGCGAGGCATCAAATAACTCATCGATCCAATCGGTATCGGCGGTGATAGCTGAGGGGTTCGGGAAAAACAATTCTGCTTCTCCATCATTTACGGCTCTTGTATTTGCAATCTGGATAAATTCCTGCGCATTTAATAAATCAATTTTTTCAGATTGTTCTTGCACACCATAGTAGGAATCTAAATCAATAGAAAAGCGTCCTGCTTTTCCTTTTTTGGTGGTTACAATAACCACACCGTTAGTTCCTCTTGCCCCATAAATAGCGGTTGAAGATGCGTCCTTTAATATTTCAATATTTTCCACATCGGCAGGATTTATACCTTCCAAACCGCCAACAACGGGAAACCCATCGACGATAACCAAAGGGGAATTTCCTCCTTGTATAGAGTTTGTTCCTCTAATACGAATGGTGGTTGGTGCGCCCGGTATTCCACTATTTTGAACAACGCTCACACCACTGGCTCTCCCTTGAAGCGCCTGATCGAGTGAACTTACAGGAATGGCATTAATGTCTTCTGCTTTAACAGATGATACCGATCCGGTGAGGTCACTTTTCTTTACAGCACCATAACCTACAACAACGACCTCATCCAGACGAGAAACATCTTCCTCCAATATGATAGCAAATTGTTCCTGATTATTTATAGCAACCTCTTTAGTAATAAAACCCAAATAAGAAATAACTAAGGTTCCGTTTGTACTTGCAGTTAATGTAAAGTTACCATCAAAATCTGTTTGAGCCCCATTAGAAGTTCCTTTAACAAGAACGCTGGCACCCGGTAAGGGTTGATTCGCTTTATCGGTCACCTTACCGTTAATTGTCTTGTCCTGCCCATAAGTATTCCAAAAGGCCACAAGAAATAAAATCATTAAAATAGATCGAAGATTTTTTTTCATAATTAATACATGCTTTAGATTCATCAAGATTCGTTTTGAACTGTTATTTTTTCACCTTGATTTAAGTAATTATTTAGTTTACTATTTATTCACAAAAACGTCACAAATAAATATCCTCCAAAACTAGATGAATAGCTATCCGTCAACAAGTATTTTTACATCAATACATGATACTTTTACATCAATTTTATTAATAATATATTAACATAATATTAATCTTACAATAATTTTATTCGACACAACATATGTAATACTCTATAAAACAATTATTTACTTATTAATTTTAAAAACATATTAATTTAAAAAAAACACAATGAACATGTACTATATTATCAAATAATATTATATTTTTACATCAACTAAAACACAAATGATGGATATTCACAGAGAAATTACCCCGTTAAAAGAGAATGATTGCTTCCTGGTTTTTGATAGGGAACGTCATGATTTCGATTTCCCTATTCACTTTCATCCGGAGTATGAGATCAACTTTATTCGTAATGCTAAAGGCGCTAAGCGTGTTGTTGGGGATCATATAGGAGAGATTGATGAATACGAGCTGGTAATGATTGGACCCAACGTTTATCACGGATGGGAAAACCACAATAATGACACCTCGCAGTTATTGCATGAAATAACCATTCAGTTTCCCAGGTACTTATTCGACGAACATATATTGAACAAAAATATTTTCAAACCGATAAAAGAACTATTTAAAGGCAGCAATCATGGTATTTTGTTTTCCGCGGAAACAGCCAAAAGTGTTGAAGAAAAGCTGTTCTTAATTAGTAAAAAAAGTGGGTTTGATAACTTTTTAGATTTCCAATCCCTGTTATATGATCTGGCAATTTCCAGAAATAAAAAGATCTTAACCAATATTTCTTTCGAGGGTCAAAATGATTTCCACAACAGTAAACGTATTGAAAAGGTCTACAATTTTGTTAAAGAGAACTACGCTCAAAAAATTAAAGTTGAAGACGCGGCATCCATAATCAATATGACCGTGATCTCTTTTAGCAGATTAATCAAGCAGCGCACCGGAAAAACATTTATTGAATTTGTTAATGATCTTCGATTAGGTTTTGCTACCAGAAAGCTTATCGAAACCAATGATAGCGTCTCCGAAATTTGTTTTAAATGCGGATTCAATAATATCTCACATTTTAATCGTGTGTTTAAGAAAAAGCAGCACTGTACGCCTTCAGAATTCAGGCAGAACTTTACAGGAACACGAAATATTTTTTAAACTATTTCGTAGTTCTTTCTTTTTCCAACACCCTATTGATATCGAGTAAAGGGGCTTCTGCATATGTCGTGTCTATTAATTTGGAAGATGCCCTTTTCAGAAAAACCAAAGCTCCTTCCAGATCGGGATATTTCTTTCTTAAAGCATCATACTCGGGGTTTACAGCGTGCTTTCCCCAAATCCCCAACATTAATTTTAGATTGTTTTCATCTTCCGGATATCGCCCTTTATCACCTGTTTTGGCGATCCAATCATTTAGAACTTCTGCATACGTATTCAAAACCTCCTTGTATTCAGGTTTGGTGGCGAGATTGTGCAATTCATAAGGATCATCTTTAAGGTTGTACAATTCTTCAGTTGGCCTTTCTTCAGACATGAATCTATCCTGAACGGCATTTAATTGTTTGTCGGCGTGAAGCTGACGCATTACCTTAACAAACTCAACCTCATCGAAATCCATGTATGTGGGTTGTGTATACGGTCTGTCGGTCTTAAAATTGCGGATGTATTTATAGTCTTTTGATCGCACAGATCGAATTCTATCTATAGTAAAGTCGCACCGATCTCTGGTCGATATCACATAGTTACGGTTGTATGTGTTACTAAATATATTTTCGCCTTCCATATATTCGGGAATTTCGATGTCTGCCAATGCCAAAGTACTTGTTCCGAGATCCAGTCCGGCAATGAGATCGCTATTAGTCGATCCGGACGAGAGCTTTTCGTTACTCTTAGTAAAATCAGCAATAATTAATGGCACATGTAATCCGCCATCATATAGGAATTGTTTGTTTCGGGTGATTCGCATACCATGATCCGAGAAAAAGAAAACAATCGTATTTTCCAGGACTTTACTTTCCCTAAGCTTCTTAATAATTTCACCTACTTTCTCATCTGTAATTTGTATGGCGTCCAAGTGATTTGCATATTCTTCAACAATGGCAGGGTGATCTGGCAGGTATGGCGGCAATATTATTTTTGACCGATCTACAGGTCTCTTCACCCGATCTTTAAAAGCATTGGAAAAGATCTCTTTCCCACCATACATTTGTATTTGCCCAAAGAAAGGCTGTTTATCTTTTAAGGTTGTGAGATTTATTCTTACACCACTTTTGCCATATAATGGATGTAATCTAAAATCTTGCGAATAGAGATCTCTTCTATTGTAAGCAAAATTATAATCATCTTTACCATTGTTAAAAGTGAAATACCCATGTTCTTTAAATATCTCCGGAATGGTTTTTAATCCTTCCGGTAAGTGAATCGCCGATTCTTTAGTTCTGGAACTATGATGATTATGTGCCCCTATGGTAGTGGACATCATCCCGGTTATGATACTCGATCGCGCTGCAGAACATACCGGTGCAGGCATAAAAACATGCTTATACAAAACACCTTGCTGTGCCAAGCTATCAATATGAGGTGTTTCAATTTCCGTGGTGCCGTAACAGCCTAAAAGTGGCGCTGTATCTTCCAAATAGATCCATAAAATATTGGGCTTTTCCTTTACAGTTTTGGTGTTTTCCTTTACTTCATTACAGGAAAATATACTTAGGAATACCACTATGAAACCCCAATGTACTAAAACCTTATGTGCTTTTGATCTCAACATGATTTATTTGTTTGTTTTGGAAATAATCGCAGACCAGCCACCTCCTGGCGCGAGCTGAGCTTCTATGATATTTCTATTTGTTATTTGCCTTGTTTCTAATTTATAATCGCTGGCATACCTATCGGTATTAATACCATCCTTGTATATATCTATCTCATAATTTCCTTTTTCCAAAAAGGAAAAATCTATATCTAATACTCTTTTCACTTCATTGTTCATCACACCTATATACCAGGTATCACCACGTCTTCTGGCTAATCCTATATAGGTCCCTATTTTGGCGTGCAACACTTTAGTCTCATCCCAAACTGCCGGTATCTGTGCTATAAATCTGGTCGTTTCATCTTCTCGCATATAGTTGCTCGGATTATCACAAAGCATTTGCAACGGACTCTCATAAATGGTATACATTGCTACCTGATGTGCTCTGGTTCCCATACTCATAGGTCTATTCCAGGTAATGGCAAAATTCTCTTTTTGCGCATTGATCATAGCTCCCGGTGTATAATCCATAGGTCCTGCAACCATCCTTATAAAAGGTAAGGTAAGATTATGTTTCGGGGTTATATAATCTGCCCATTTATTATTCTCAGCACCTTTTACACCTTCCCTGGTTAACACGTTAGGGTAGGTTCGTCTTAAGCCGGCTGGTTTATAGGATCCATGAAAATCTACGAGCAATTCCCGTTTGGCACATTCATGCGCAACCCGTTCATAATAATTCACCATCCATTGATCATCACGTTGCATAAAATCAACTTTTAACCCTTTGGCTCCCCAGGCCTTAAACACATCCAAAGCTTCAACAAGCTTCTGATCTAAAGAACTCCAGGTTACCCATAGAATAACCCCGACATCTTTAGATTTCCCATAGTTTATTAGCTCTTGCACATCAACGTTCGGTACAATATCCAGGACATCGCCCAAAACATACCATCCTTCATCTAAAATAATGTATTCAATCCCATATTCTGATGCAAAATCGATATAATATTTATAGGTATCGGTATTGACACCTGCCCTAAAATCCACACCATAGACATTATTATAATTCCACCAATCCCAGGCTACTTTCCCTGGTTTAATCCATGAGGTGTCCTCTATTTTACATGGCTCCGCTAATTGATAGGTCAGTTGATTTGTTATGAGATCGGCGTCATCCTTAGCCAAACAAATCACGCGCCATGGAAACGACCTTTTACCAGCCGTTTTAGCAATAAAATCTGCGGGTTTTGACACTCGAATATCCCGATCGTCAGTCCAGCGCCTGTGGTCTACTTTTTGCTCCAGAGCATAAGGTGGAAACTTGGCTATTAAGGCACTCCCAACGCTTCCGGTTAACCACATTCCGGGATAATCTAAAAGCGCAGTCTCCGTAATAAGTACATTCGTTTTTCCTGCCCGGATTAATGTGGGTAAACTGGCCAAATCATCCACTGCTAAGGTGTCCAACTTACCAAACTCATACAATCGTTCGTTATGCGACTGAAACTCTTTTTCTCTAGGAAAATAAATATCATTTTGCCCAACAAAATTGAATGTTGCGGACTCGTTTAATACTGTAATCTCATTTTTAAACTTTGTTTTGTATCGATAGGCCACACCATTATCATAAACTCTAAAAATCACAGCATACTTTCCTTTAAAAGTGAGCTCAAGTTCATTGAAATTATCCTTTATAAATTCAGATTTAACTTTGAGTTCCGGTTTCAATACCTGATCTACAGACCGTTTTTTTGATTTGATTATCTTAGGGTTTTTTCCTAAAACACCATGACCTTCAACAGTTAGAGATAAACTCGATTCCTTCATAACCGGCTTGCCATCTACAAACACCGTATATTTTATAGCCTCATCGAACTTCACGATGACTTTAATACTGCTATCCGGCGACGTCGTTATATATTCTTGAGCTAATACCGACTTAGGCAAAATAAAAAGAATAACACCAATGATGTATACTAAGTTTTGAATTTGAATGTGTTTTGCTTTCATAAGCTTTTGATTAATCGATTTTTATTTTTTTAAAGACAATAATCCGGATACAGGCACTTCGAATAAATTGGCTCCTTGTTTAATTTCAATATCACCATGATGCAGCAAATGCCCTTGGCAGTCTTTAATTTCATAGGTGAAATTAGCATCCGATTCTTTCGAAATCAAGATCACTTCTTTAGACATTTTTGCGTTAATAACGTCTATCTTTTCGGGAGTTTTGTCATCAATGAAAAAAGATGATGTCCCATATAATGCAATAATTTCTTTGTTGTGATGCTTTGCGGAAATAAGAGGATAATTGGACTGAGGTCTTATCGGCAGGAACTCACCGTCCAAAAGAGTATTCCTGTTTTTTAACCAATAGTCTGTATAAAAGCGAATCATATTGAATTGTTCTTGGGGAATATCTGCCAATCGTACGGAAATTTGAGGCACAGAAAACATTACGTTTAGGAGTTGAAGAGCCGCCACCTCAACCGATTCACTGTAGTGCCACATCAACATATCGGCATGTACGGCGGTATTCCCGCTTAACAGCCTGAGATCGGTTGTTCCTATACGATTTATCAGGGCTACATTCGGGCAGTCTGATGCACGGAGCATATTGCCATACTTCCGCATGGCCGGCCCCGTATAGGGTTGCCGGAATTCAATCATAATATCAGGTTTAATGGCTCTTAACGACGTCATTAAATCGGTCATAAGCCGATCTGTAGCATCATTAACGGAGGCATAATCACGGCCTTCATCAGCCACCAACCTGGTGTCTTTTCCGGCTCTGAATCGTCCTAAAAAATCCAATTTAAAACCATCTAAATCCCATGCTTTTACAGCTTCTATATAGGTGTTGATTATAAAATCCCGTACTTCCGGAAATCTGGGATCAACCACATAGGTCCCCTGACTCTCCCAATAACTTAAAAACTTACCTTTCATTTGCTGATAAGCTTCCGATTTTTCACCTACAAAAGGAACCGCGTACCATAGAATAAACTTCATGTCCAGATCATGAACAGCCTCTACAAAGGCCTTCATTTCAGGAATGCGTTCCGGCTTCCAGTCTCCGGTATAAGCATACCCTCGGTTACTATCTAAGGTCTGCCAACCATCGTCCACAATAATGGACTCAAATCCCATGGATTTGGCAAGTTTACATTCTTCAACCAAGGCTTCTTTTGTTACATTTTGATGGTAGCTATACCAGCTTGAATACACGGGTAACTTTGCTGCTTCCGGAACTACAGACGGTTTATACAACTCAAACGTAGTCCACCATGAAGCCACGTCGGCTATGGATTCTGAATATGGTATGGGTCGCGTATCCAGCCGAAGCTGTATTTCGTAGGTTTTTAATGTTTTATGCTTTTCTGTAAACAGTTGAATTTCATTATACATCATCCCGTTTTCCTCTTTTACAGAAGTACTTGTGATGACCGTGCTTAATGCTTCTGAAACGGCGAAGGTTTGTCGGTTTGAATCGTCATGTCCGAAAAGACAAATTACCGGGGCATGTCTCGATAACATCGATTTTACTTGTGCCGGCCCCCAATCCGGGGTAATGGTTTTATCCAAATGAGCCTGGCTGCTCCAGTAACCGGCAATATTATTGGATTGTACTACCCATTTTAATGAGAGTTGTGGAGGAATAGCTCCTTGAGAATTTTTTAAGGTGATCGTTGCAATTTCTAAATTGGGCTCTATTTGTTGTGTTTGCCAATCGAGAGAAAACCCGTTTAAATCTCCGACAATTTCTATATTAAAACCATTAAGCATATAACCACTGGTTTCAGATTGCGAAAACCCTTTTTTACCTAATATATTGACCACTAAAAGGATCATTAATACTATCTTAAACTTCATAATATAGCCTGCAGAATTTTATTAAAGAAAATTGAAGTGTATCCAGTCCATTTTCGAAGCATCAGATATACTCCCCCGACCCGCCAATGGCCGGGAGAGTCATCATACTCAAAACTAAACTAACTCAAATTTATAATGTATTAATACCCCGGATTCTGAACCATGTTCGGGTTCGCATCAATTTCTGCCTGAGGTATTGGAATTAACACTCTGAAATCTTCAGCAGAAGGTACCGGGTGCACCGGGTGATTTTTCTTAGCACTAACAAATTTGCCATGTCTAATTAAATCCTCTCTTCTCTTACCTTCAAAATAGAATTCCCACCCTCTTTCATCAAGAATAGCATCTCTTAGAGCTTCCTTGTCTCCGAAGTCTCCTAGATCAACGGCCGGAGCTTTGGCTCTGGTTCTTACCTGATTTATAAGATCGATGGTAACCTGATTAGGTCCATTCAATTCATTTAAAGCCTCTGCTTTAGACAATAATATATCGGCATATCTTACCACTCTGAAATCGTGCCCACTTCTCCAGGCATCCATCTCAGGATCCGGCCAATACTTGAATGCACTATTCTTATTTGGCTCCTGAGTTATAGTCTCATCGTTGGTATTGATGTACTGATTTATAATCTGTTTTTTTCTATCGTCATCCGGATGAAAGGAGTTAAAGAAATGATCGTACACTCTATTCTTAGTTCCTGAAATGGACTGATTCGGTAGTTTCACATCATCACCATTTACAAAAGACTTATAGGTACTTTCAGGATAAGAATGCGACATAATAGCGTTTGCAGTACTACTAATTAATGGTGTTACCGTATATGAAAAGATCGTTTCAGTTTCGATAGTTTCAAACGCCGGTTTGAACAGGTCACGATGTGGGTTATCTCCAGCCATATAAAGACTGTATTGCCCCAGTCCATCGATTAAGTCTGCATATTCAACCACTTTAGACCATTTTTTAGTGTTCAAATAGTGCTTCGCCAAAACACCATATGCAGCACCTCTGGTGGCTCTACCAAATTGCTCGCCTTGTAATGGTAAATCGGGTGCAGCTGCGATCAATTCGCTTTCAATAAAATTGAGCATCTCGTCGTTTGTAGCTCTGGCCAGGTTGGGCTCGTCGCTACTAGATGTTCTTAAGGGCACCGGACCAAACAAATTATACATGAACGAGTACATGGTGGCTCTCATAAATCGTACTTCTGCCGTCCACTGCTTTTTTTGAGCATCGGTTAACTCCGAATCGTCAACCACTTCTAAAAAAGCGTTGGCATTTCGAATGGCCTGATAAGGCTGACTCCAAAAACCGTTTCTAAACCAGGAAGGGTTTTGAGCATCCCAGTTCCAATTCAGAACAAAGGCCGTTACACGACTTAAACCACCACGTTCGTTCCAAAGATGGTCACCGCTAAAATCTGAGAAGTAAATAAAGTCTCTTCCTGTCGCACCATTAAGCTGAAACTCGGCATAAACACCATTTAAAAGACCTTCCATAAAACCTTCAGAAGCCGGTCCGTTGGTTGGAGCAAATTCTCCAAAAATTTCTGTTTTTAATGGGTCTTCACAATGGGTTAGGGTCAATCCAAGAAGCACCATTAAACTTACTTTCAATATATTATAAAATCGTTTCATTTTTTTTAAATTTTTTAGATTAAAAAGCTTCTATTAAAATCCGATATTAACACCAAACAAAAATGTTCTGGACGTCGGGTAACTGTTAAAATCAGATCTTGAATTTCCTGAACCGGATAGGTCCGGATCAAATCCTAAATAATCTGTAGAGATCGCTAAATTCTGACCTGAAACGTAAGCGTTCAGGCTTCTAATGAACTTATTATCTTTTAAATCAAAATTGTATTTAAAGGTGATATTCTTTAGTCTAACGAAAGAAGCATCCTGGATGACAAATCTATTGGTTAGATCGCCGCCATAACTTGATGGGTTTACAAAGGAAGGCCAATCATTCGTTGGATTGCTGGTTGTCCATCTGTTTAAAATAGGTTCTGAAAATCTATTCCTGGAATTGTTGAATGGGAAATATGTGCTGGCTAATTGATTGTTAAATAATTCTACACCATGAACACCTTCAACGAATACTGATAATTCGAATCCTTTATACTTGAACACATTATTGAAGCCCCATGTAAAATCGGGGTACGGGTTACCTAAAATAACGCGATCATCACCATCAATATCACCATCATTATCCTGATCTATCCATTTTGGTTGCCCCGGAACGGCATCCGGTTGCGCTGAACCTGAAGGGTCTTCGCCGGTTTGCCAAATTCCGGAATGTGCTAAACCGAAATACGAAAATGCCGCCTCTCCTTCGCGATTAATAACTGAAGCTGCGGTATCTGAATTGTTAATGATTTCTCTTCCGCCTAAATCGGTAATCTCATTTTTATTGGTGGTCATATTCAAATCCGTTTCCCAGCTAAAATCGCCGCTGGTTATATTCCTTGAATTCAATGAAATTTCAAGACCACTATTGGTAATTTCACTATTTGCTAAGTTCACCCATCTACCGCTAAACCCAGTTTGTAATGGTACTGGCTCAAAGAAAAGTAAGTCTTTGGTTTTTTTGTTATAGATATCGATAGAACCACTTATCCTATTATTGAATAATCCAAAATCCAAACCAAAATTAAGCTGTTCTGTCGTTTCCCATGTTAAATCTGAATTTGGAATACGTGCAGGCGTTAACCCGGCTACAAGCTGGTTGTTGAATACGGCAGGATCTCCAGTTACAAATGTTGCCAAACTTGCTGAAGACGATACATTTGAATTCCCAATTTGCCCCCAACCTAAACGCATCTTTAGATTGCTCACAAAATCCTGAGAAGCCATAAAATCTTCTTCGGAAATACGATACCCTAAAGAAAATGACGGGAAGGTTCCGTATTTATTCCCTTCGGTAAACCTTGAAGATCCATCAATTCTAACGGATGCCGTTACTAAAAATTTGTCTTTAAAAGAATAATTAACTCTGGATAAGTACGATAGCAAGGCGCTTTTACTTCTAAAACTTCCTAATCCGTTAAATTCCTGGTTTCCTGCACCCAAATCATCGGTTGCTACTTCATCGCCAATAAAACCTCTCGCATCCCCTCTAAACCATTCGAAATTGAATTTTTGATACGTGTATCCCGCTAATGCAGAAAGCGTATGGTCTCCGAAGGTATTGTTATAATTTAAAAGCGCATCAACTACATAGTTCGTATTCTTAGAGGTTATAATATTCGCTATGCCTCCGGCTTGAGACCCAACCACCGTTTGTCTGGAACGGTATGAATCTTTTTTGGAAGATACGACATCCGTATTTATTGAAACTGATGCCTTTAAATTCTCTACCACTTCGTACGATGTCTTTAAATTCACTAATGTTCTGTGCGTTCTGCCTTGAATATCTATCCCCTGGATTAAATTATACGGGTTATCTAAATCGAGTGCGTCCGGTTGAAAGTAAGAACCGTCTGAATTAAATACCGGTACTGTATTTGGTAAAAATACAGCTGTACTTATCACACCCCCATCAAAGTTTCCTCCACTATCACCATGCGCGGTGATATCATCAGCGGTAAAGGACGTATTAATATTTACATCAGCAGTAAATTTATTCTTTTTATACCCCCAGTTTAAGCGACCGCCATATCTTTCAAAACCGGATCCTTTGAGGATTCCATCCTGATTCGTATAATTGAAAGAGGCAAAATATTTTGTTTCGGGAGAACCACCTGAAAAAGAAATATTATGTTGTTGCATGATGGCCGATTCAAATATCTCATCCTGCCAATCGGTATTCACAGAGGGGTTAGAGAATTCCGATAATAACGAACCTCCTTGCGCTTGTAAAATAGCTCCAACATGTTGAACATAGCCCTCTGAATCCAGCACATTCAAACGATTGGCTACTTTTTGAAAACCGATGCTGGTATTATAATCGATCTTTATAACGCCTTCTTTTCCGGATTTTGTTGTAATCAGAATGACGCCATTCGCACCACGAGAACCATATATGGCGGTTGCCGATGCATCTTTTAGCACCTGTATGGATTCTATGTCTTGTGGGTTGATAGAATTTAATGGGTTAGGAGGGGTTGTATTTCCGGGAATATTAACCCCGTCTCCCACAATGGGCGCACTATTATCTATTGGCATACCGTCGATCACATATAAGGGATCGTTTCCTAAATTCAATGAGGAATTTCCTCTGATTCTAATGGAAACACCTCCACCAGGCTGACCACTGGTTTGAGAAATACGTACACCGGCAACCTTCCCCTGCATCATTTGATCTACAGAAGTTTGTGTGCTGTTTTGCACATCATCCCCTCCGATGGAAGCCACAGCTCCCGTGAGGTCTTTTTTCCGTTGTGTACCATATCCAACCACGACAATTTCATCTAAACTTGCAGCATCTTCATCTAAGGTTATTGAAAAATTCGTTTGACTTCCAACGGTGACTTCTTTTGTAGCAAAACCGATATAAGAAACTACCAAAATGGCATTTTCACCCGCAACATCTAGAGCAAACTTACCGTCAAAATCCGATTGTGTTCCGTTTGTAGTTCCCTTTTCAAGGATATTGGCTCCGGGCAAAGGCTGCCCGCTAGCGTCAACTATTGTACCTGTCACCTGAACCTGTGGTTTTTTAATAGCATCTTTAGGGTGTTCAATGACAATAATCTTGTTCTTTTTGGTGAAGTCTATGTTAAAATTACCACTAGAAAGACTCTCCTTTAGTAATTTGTTAGCTCTAATGGTCCCTTTCTTAAGACGCACTTTAGGCGTATTTTTAAAAAGATCTTCCTGATAGATAAATGTGTATTCTGTCTGTTCTCTTAATATATCAAAGATCTCATCAATAGTTACAGTCTTATCCTGGTCAATTACAATTTTAGTATTCTGCGAAAAAATATCGCTCGAAGAAAAACTAAAAACTGTTGTACAAAACAAGAGTATAAAGGTCCTCATAATAAGTTTTAGAATTTTTTTCTTAGACAAGAAAAAATGGTTAGTAAATTTAATTTCCATAAATTTGTGTGTTAATTGATTAAACATTTTAGTTAATTAATACTCTAAGGGGGATAAAGCGCGCTACTGTCCAGGTATGAACTTTGTTCCCTTTCTTATTTATTTGATCGTGATCTTCTTAGCTGTTATCTCATAGGCATTTATAAAGTTAGTGTTCTTAATTATATCCAGTAAATCTTCAATTTTTTCGTTCTTACTGATGACCCCATTAAATTTAACGCTCTCAAGATCTTTGTTTTGAAATGTCACATCAACATCATACCATCGCGATAAAACAACCATGATCTCTTTTAGAGGTTTGCTCTTGAAACTAAATAATCCTTTCTTCCATGATATTTCTCCATAAACGTCCACCGTGTTAACCGTCATCTTGTTATTTTTCAAGTTGATTTTTGATTGTTGATTGGGAGTCAGACCCTGTTTATTATAAGCATTACTTACAACCACTTTCCCGTGAACCAATGTGGTATATATATGGCTTTCATCTTTATAGGCTTTAATGTTGAACTCGGTACCTAAAACTTCAACGTTTTGATTTTGATTTATCACCTTAAATTTATCGCCGTTATGATGTGTACTATGAGACACATCAAAATAGGCCTCGCCATAAACGAGTTCGACTTCTCGCGTTTGTCCTGAAATAAAATTAACCGGATACTTTAATTGCGATTCCGAATTTAACCATACCTGCGTCCCATCAGCCAATTTTACAAAAAACTGACCCCCTCTTGGAATGGTCAAGTAGTTATATTGAACCTCTTTATCATTATTCTCCTTTGCTTTGTAGACCAAATCTTTTCCGTTGCTATTAATATGAGCAGCTTGATAGGTCTGTCCTTCTTCCAAAGTGATGGTCGTGCCATCTTCCAGGGTTAATGTTGCCTTATCTGTACCGACTTCAATGGTCTCGTTAACGATCGCAGGAACGGGAGGTTCGGTTACCATGTTAGTGTCTTTACTAAGAAAGAAATATCCTGTTGAAACAAAGATCAAGATTGCTGCAGCATATTTCCAGTATCCCTTTTGCTTTTTAGGAGTCACTATTTTGGATGAAATTCGTTGCCAACCCTTTTCAACATCTATATGATCAATATTATTGGCATAGTTTTCTTTGACATTATTAAAGTAATTTTGGTGCTCGAGTCTTTCATTATACCAGGCTTCAAAAATAGCCTTCTCGCTTTGAGAAAGGGTATTATTAAGCTTTTTAATTATCAATTTAAACTCCATATAGAACGATTTAGTTGGTCGCTTTGTTTGTTAAGACAACAAAAAAATCAAAATGGGTGACAAAAAATTTATTTTTTTAAGATTTATTTTTAGAATCTGATAAAAAAAGATGAAAATAATTATGATTGATGTATTTGCAACAAAACGATTATCGCGGTTACCGCTTCGGTGATTTTAACCCTTGCCCGCTTTAATTGCGTCTTTACGGTATTGACTGAAATCCCCAGTTCCTCTGCAATCTCGGCATATTTATAGTGATGTAAGAATTTAAGCTTAACGATTTGCTGCATCTTATTGGGGAGGGCATCGACAATTTTTAATATTTGATGATATACGATTTGTTTGTCTTCATCGGAAGTAGAATCGAAAACCTGCTCTGTTATTAAACTGACATTTAATTCTAAATAATCATAACTATCGGTAATCTTAATGGATTTCAAATAGTTTAAACACTTATTACGCACCATGGCGTATAAATAATTTTTAAGGGATGATTTAATATTTAAATCTTTCGCGTTTTCCCAAATATAAATGTAAACTTCCTGAACAATGTCTTCACTTCCCTGTTTATCAAAAAGGTAACCATTGGCATAAATAACAAGGTCTTTATAATGCTTATTAAAAAACGTTTTAAAAACTTTTCGGTTTCGTTTACTTATTTCTTCTAAAATAAGATTCATATATAATCAATGCCATGGTTTATTCGTTAACAAAACTAAACAAAAAAGAAAAAAGGAAATTTCGCAGAATGGTATGTCAAAAATATAATTGTATCAAATCACTATTCTGAATGATTCTCAACAACATAATCACCCCAATCTGCTATCGATTGTAATAAAGGAACTAGGGTCTTTCCGAAATCGGTTAATGCATATTCTACTTTTAAAGGAGGCTTTGAGGTATAGACTTTTCTATTTACGATACCGTCTTCCTGAAGTTGCTGCAGCTGAAGGCTTAATGTACGTTCTGTAACACTTACCATTTTTCTTCGAAGTTCATTATACCTCAACGGGCCTTCTATTAAATAATACAAAATAACTGTTTTCCATTTACCCCCTATAATTCCCATGGTAACACTTGTACAGCACGGGTATTGCTTTCCTTTAACCTGATACATAAATGCTTTTACTGAATAAAAAGTTAAACTATCCTTTTTGACCGTTATTGCAAATATATTATACTATACTTAGTTTTGCAACTATATTAATTATAGTTAAAAAATTTAAATATGAGTTTTATCGAATCCATGCAACAGCGTTATACGACGAAAAAGTATAACCCCAATAAGAAAATCGACGATCAAAAGATTGAAGAATTAAAGCAAATTTTACATTTAAGCCCGTCATCCATAAACAGTCAGCCTTGGAAATTCACATTTATATCTGATGAAAAAATCAAAGAAAAGCTATCTAAAGTATCTTGGTTAAATACCGATAAGATTCTTAACTGCGACACCGTTGTGGTGTTCAGTAGAATAAATAGCACGGATTTATTCGAAGCCCAAATAGAAGAAGAATTACCCAAAGGTGCTGTTGATTATTATAAAGAATTTATAAAACCAAATACCGATGAACACATAAAGTCCTGGTTTAGCCGACAGGTCTATCTGGCCTTAGGCGTGTTTTTAAGTGCCTGTACGGAAATGGGAATAGACTCTACCCCTATGGAAGGCATTGAACCGGATAACTATGATCTGATACTTAATCAAAAGAATTATACAACCTTAGCCGCTGTAGCCATTGGGTATAGAGATAAAGATGATTTTAATCAGCCCAGTAAAAATCCAAAATCGCGAAGAGCTATAAATAAGGTTATCGAATTAATTTAATCCTTATTAATTCCTTTGTCTCATTTTAGAATATTTATTCGACGGGGTATTAGGTCCTAAAACATGTTTGTTTTCACTGTTTTCTGCACCCTCCTTTGCTGGCTTAACTGTACCGCAAGAGGCCATTAATAACAGGACAAACACTATGGTCAAAAATTTATTCATTCCTAAGAGTTTTATAGGTGCAAAAATATTAAATTCAACTATAAATTAAAACGAAAAAAAGAAAACCTGTGATAATCACCTATCTCGTTTTTTGAAATTACTCAACGAATTCCGAAGCATATTATCGAGGCTTCCTTAACTTTTATAGGTAAACACTACAGGTATCCTATAGCCTGTTTTTACAAATAATAATTTGTTACGTACTAATCATTCTCGTATAATTTCTATATTTATGTGACAAATTGTATGAATATCTAATTCAAAACATAAATCTCGAAAATATAATTTGATAGATTTCTTTGTAGAAAATCTTTTGAACTATTTTAACGTGGTCTTATGCAGATTCAGAATCGCCGCTTAATGATTTAGATAAACAGAATATCATTATGAACGTAGCATTCTCTGAGCTTTTCCGAAATAAACTTAGCATCAGCCTCGCATTACTATTATATCCTATTTTAAGTATTTCGCAAAAAGAGGTCAAGGACCATATGACCTGGAATGTTGCTGCGGAATTTTCAAAAACGGAAGACATCTCTAAATACGGATATGCCGGATGTTTTGCAGGAGTGCATAATGATGTTATGATTATTGCCGGAGGAGCCAATTTTCCCAATGGAAAACCCTGGGAGGGTGGGAAAAAGTATTGGAGTGCCGACATTACAATTTTAGAAAAAAAGGGAGATAGTGTTCAATGGCATGCTGAAACCTTTCGATTACCCCATAACTTGGCTTATGGCACTAGCATTAGTCTACCTGAAGGTGTTTTATGTATTGGTGGTCGTGATGCTAAACAAGAATATTCAGAAGTGTTTTTATTGAAATGGGATGTTGTTTCAGAAGACATTATTATAGAAAACTATCCGGCTTTACCTGTTCCTCTAGCCCATCATTCAGCGACTATTCTAAATAATAAAGTTTATGTTGCCGGAGGTCAGTCGGATCACGAATCTGTGGCTATTTTTCTAAGTCTTGACCTCTCTTTAAAAGATTCTAATCATTGGCATTGGCAACCTGAACCTCCATTGCCAAAAGGATCCCGAGCATTCGCATCGTTAACCACTCAATCCAACGGTCAAGCTCATGGCATCTATTTATTTTCAGGACGTTCATACGATAAAAAAGGACATGCTGAAGTTTTAAATGATGGTCATTTTTATAGTATTACGGATAAAAAATGGAGCCCAATAGAGGCGGAGTTTCCCGTAATGGCAGGCAATGCTTATGCTTCCGGACTCGAGTTTATAATCTTTCCTTCCGGAACGAACGGCAATGAGTTCTTAACATTAAATGCCTTAAATCATAAGATAAAAGACCTTGAAAGTACCAACGATACCTTACAGGCAAAACAGCTAAAACAAGAACTTGTTTTAAGATTGGAAAATCACGAAGGATTCTCAAAAGATGTGTTGGCCTTTAATACCATAACAAAAAGCATCGTCAAAATTTCGGAACTCCCATATGGCGTTGTAACAGCTCCATTGGTAAAATGGGGTGACGATGTTTACATTATTAGTGGAGAAATAAGCCCGGGAATACGCACCCCAGCGATATTAAAAGGACATATAAACACCCCTTCAAATGCGTTCGGAATACTGAACATTGCTGTTTTACTGGTTTATTTTTTTCTCTTACTTTGGATTGGGTTTTACTTCTCAAAAAGACAAAAGAACACTGACGATTATTTTAAAGGCGGTGGCCGCGTACCATGGTGGGCAGCGGGATTGAGTATTTTCGGAACCGGCTTAAGCGCTATCACTTTTATGGCCATCCCCGCCAAAGCTTATGCAACAGATTGGGCATATATTTGGCTAAATGCAGGCATTATCTTAATTGCGCCCATAATCATATATCGTTTTATTCCTGCCTTCAAGAGATTAAATATTGCTACAGCCTACGATTATTTGGAAAAGCGTTTTAATCTAACACTCCGATGTATAGGCAGTATCTCCTTTATTCTTTTTCAAATCGGCCGAATAGCGGTCGTATTGTTTTTACCGGCCATAGCCATAAATGTTGTAACAGGTATCGATATTTACGTTTGTATCCTATCTATGGGGATTCTTAGCCTGATGTATACCCTTGTAGGGGGAATAGAAGCCGTGATCTGGACGGATGCGATGCAGGTCGTCGTATTAATGGGTGGCGCCATACTTTGTTTGGTACTTATGACCATACATATTGAAGGTGGCTTTTCCCAAATTATTGATACTGCTGTTGAAAACCATAAATTTAACGTATTTGATCTATCATTAAACTGGTATAGCCCGACATTGTGGGTTGTTCTTTTTGGTGGATTCTTTACCAGTTTGGCAACCTACGGAAGTGACCAAACCATGGTACAAAGATACCTTACTAGCTCTGATGAAAAAGGAGCCATCAAAAGTCTCTTAACAAATGTTTGGTTGACCATCCCAGCAACCCTATTATTCTTTTTTATTGGAACAGCACTATTTGCTTATTTTAAACAGCATCCGGGGGATATGAATTTTTCGTTTAAGAACGGGGATTCTATTTTTCCCTGGTACATCGTAAAACAGCTGCCGGATGGGATAGTAGGAATTCTAATTAGTGGCATTCTGGCCGCAGCGATGTCTAGTGTGAGTAGCAGTATCAATTCGGCGGCCGCTTCATATTCTATGGATATACACTTTAGGTTTTACAAGGTGAATAATAATTTAAAAACAGCAAAGACAGCTACCTTTATCGTTGGTGCCTTAGGAACTCTGGTCGCGCTTTTTATGGCTGGTTTCGAAATTAAATCCTTGTGGGATGTTTTTAATAAAGTTCTCGGACTAATCTTAGGAAGCATGAGCGGTCTTTTCCTCCTTGGAATCCTTTTTAAAAAAGCACACTCAAATGGGGCTCTAATTGGATTTGTAGCGAGCTTAATCGTTCAAATATATGTGGCTCAGCAAACAGATATTCATTTATTGCTTTATACCGCTACGGGTGTGATTTCATGTTTAACTTTCGGAATTACAGCAAGCATTTTAATTCCAACTAATAACCAAGAAAAACCAAACAAACTCAATGACTAAATTAAACATAAACGGACTTATATCGGCACCATTTACACCCATGCATGAAAACGGTGATCTTAATCTTTCCATCATAGAGAACTATGCAAACCAACTAAAGCAGGATGGGGTAGTTGGTGTTTTTATTTGCGGTACGACCGGGGAAGGTCTTTTACTGAGCGATGAAGAAAGAAAAGCTCTGGCGGTTGCATGGGTAAAACATAAATCGCCAAATTTTAAGATCATGGTTCATGTGGGAAGCCCGTCTTATAAAACATCGATGATTCTGGCAAAACACGCACAAGACATAAAAGTGGACGCCATCGGTACTATGGGGCCAAATTTTTTACCGCCAAATGATGTAAATTCCTTAATCGATTACTGTCAGCCCATTGCCAACGCAGCGATGAACCTACCTTTCTACTATTATCACGTCCCTTCTATTTCCGGAACGTCGGTACCCATGAAACCATTTTTAGAAAAAGCTAAAACTAAAATTCCGAATTTAGTGGGTATCAAATTCACGCATAACGATTTAATGGAAATGCAACAGTGTCTTGCTATAAACAATCAAGAATTTGAAGTATTACATGGTTATGATGAAGTCTTACTTGGTGGTCTAGCTCTGGGAGCAAAAGGCGCAGTTGGAAGTACTTATAATTATATGGCCTTGTGTTACCACGATATCATAAAATATTTTAGGAATGGCAGCATCGAAGCAGCCCGAAAATACCAATTACATGCTGTTAAAATTGTTGAAATATTGATAAAATATGGGGGTGGCGTTAGAGCCGGTAAAGCCATCATGAATCTTGCGGGAATTAATTGCGGTCCGTGCAGAGCTCCAATAAAGACCATGAGCAATCAGGAACGCATGAATTTAAAGCGGGATTTGGAGGCTGTTGGGTTCTTTGATTATGATAATGTGAAATGACAGTATTCAATCCACCTCCATAATATTGCTGATGAACTTGCTCCAATACATTCAACAAAAAAACTCGGCACTTTCGTGTCGGGTTTTGTTTGCTCCTCTTCTTGGGCTCACTTCGACTGCGCTCAGTATAAACTTCTCACCCAAATTCGCTCCACAAAAAAACCCGATACTTTCGTATCGGGTTATTTTTGCTCCTCTTCTTGGGCTCGAACCAAGGACCCTCTGATTAACAGTCAGATGCTCTAACCAACTGAGCTAAAGAGGAAGGTTATTTATATTTATTTTTAAGCTTTTCAGTAATTTCAGGATACTTCATTAAGTTCTGAATATATACTGTGCTTTTCATTTTTTTTATATGGGTTTCTATTTTTCTTGCCTGTATCCTAGATTCACATGTTATTGAGTAAATATAGCGTCCAATCCGACACTTGCTTTGTAAATGCCTTGTTATAGAAACCTAAATTATGCTGTTCAATTCTTTCCTGTATATCTTTATCTTCACCAATATAATATTTGTCTATTGATTTAGAATACAAGATGTAAACATAATTCGTTGTCATTATTTAAAGAACTTCTTCGCTTCTGCTCTAACCTCCCGATAGCTATCGGGATGAGCTAAAGAGGAAGGTTATTTTCGCTTTTGCGAGCGCAAATATATGTATATTTTTATTTACTACAATAAATTTTTGAAAAAATTATCCAAAAATAGCCTTATAAATATCGTTCCCATTAGCGAATAAAACTAAGGCGATTAAAATAAAGAATCCGACCATTTGTGCATACTCCATAAATTTGTCTCCCGGCTTTCTTCCGGATACCATTTCATAAAGTAAAAACATAACATGCCCGCCATCTAATGCAGGGATTGGCAATAAGTTTAATACGCCTAACATGATTGATAAAAAGGCCGTGATGTTCCAAAATACCTGCCAACTCCAGGAGGCCGGGAATATATTGAAAATTGCATAAAATCCGCCTACACCCTTATAAGCGCCGGTGCTTGGAGTGAAAATAGCACCTAACTGATCCCAATAGGATACCATTTTATTCTTTGCTTTATTTAACCCTACCGGAAACGATTCAAGAAATCCATACTTTTTAGTGTCATATTGGTAGTACCCTAGTGCTTCTAATGTTTTTGCCGTTGATCTGGCAGCATATACCAAACCAAGCTGTCCCTTATCATTTATAGTTAATGGAATACTAGTTTCTTGTTCATCTCTTAAAACCTTAGCCGTGACCTCTTGCCCTTTAAATATTTTCAATCCAGCCTTGACTTGATCTGCATATTTGGTTTTAAGATTATTCAATCCGACTATGATGTCTCCTTTTTTAATGCCACTACCTTTATTAAACGATGTATCAGGGACTTTCATAATAATGAAAGGCTCTCTTAAAGTAATAAAGCCTTTTTCTTTGGAGTCTATGAGCTGCGCTAAAAAGTCTTCCGGGAATGTAACTACAGACTGTTGTCCTTCACGCTCGATCGTAATCTCTTTACCAAAAAGAACTTTCTCTGAAATTTCGGAATAGGTTTCAATTTTATAACCATCAACAGCGATGATCTTATCACCAGTTAATAACCCCGCTTTATTAGCAACGGTACTTTCAATAGAAAGTCCGTCTTTAATGTTTTCTACAGGTAAAAAAACGTCCCCGTAATAATAACTCATGCCTATATAAATAAGAATCGCTAAAATAAAATTTACGGTAACCCCACCTAACATAATAATTAAACGTTGCCATGCCGGTTTTGAGCGAAACTCCCAAGGTTGTGGTTCTTGTGCCATTTGCTCGGTGTCCATGCTTTCATCAATCATCCCGGAAATCTTTACATAACCTCCAAGTGGCAACCAACCAATACCATAAACGGTATCACCTATCTTCTTCTTGAATAGTGAAAATTTAACATCAAAAAATAAATAAAATTTCTCTACACGGGTCTTAAATGCTTTTGCAGGAATAAAGTGCCCTAATTCGTGCAATACTATTAGTAAGGAAAGGCTCAATAAAAATTGAGATATTTTTATAACAAACTCCATATATCGTCTATCAGATTTTTATAATCGCACAAAAGTAAGCTTTTAAACCAACTTTATGAAACCAATTAAAAAATGAGATTTGATTTAACATTAATTTAAGTTGCTTTAAAATACTTTGGGTTTAAAAATCATCGTAAATTTGCACTCATTAAATTTTCATTTTATATCAATGCTTTCATTTTTCAAAGAATATAAGGGATTTGCCGTTGTTTTTGGGATTATTTCTATCGTGATTATAGCTATTATATATAACACATTAAATGTTTACCAACCACTTCCTATTTATCAACCGACCATGGTTAATCCGGAGTTAGTAGACAGTACCATTCATCATCAAAAGAAATACCATAAAATTGCTGACTTCAAACTCCTTAATCAAAATGGAAAAACAGTTACTCAGGCCGATTATAAAGACAAAATCTATGTTGCCGATTTCTTTTTTACGACCTGCCAAACCATTTGTCCGATTATGACCAATCATATGGCGGAAATACAAAAAGAAATTATGAATGATGATGAGGTGATGTTACTATCGCATACCGTGACTCCCAAAATCGATACGGTAGCTCAATTGAAACGTTACGCCGATAGAAAAGGGGTGAACGACTCTAAATGGAATTTAGTAACGGGCGATAAAAAACAGATTTATCAACTTGCGAGAAAATCGTATTTGGCCGTAAAAGATGAAGGGAATGGTGATGCTTTTGATATGATTCATACGGAAAATTTTATGCTTATCGACAAGAAAAAACAAATCCGTGGTTTCTATGACGGCACCAATTCTGATGATATAGACCGCCTGTTAAACGACATAAAAATTCTCAAAGAAGAGTATCAGGATTAATCGATTAGGTTAATTTAGCTTCAGACAAAAAACTTTAAACCCTAAACTTTTATACTTTTAAACTTTTAGCTTACTTTTGCTTCTTTAAAATCAATCTAAATAAGCTTGCAAGACACTTTAGCACATCTTAAACGCGGGGAAAAAGGTATCATTACTGATGTTTCATCAAATCATATCCCATTAAAACTTCTGGAAATGGGTTGCCTGCCCGGTAATTCTGTAGAGCTTTTACAAGTGGCTCCTTTTAAAGACCCTATGTATTTAAATATCAATGGCACACATTTGGCAATAAGAAAAGAGACTGCTATGCATATACAAATTGAAAAAGTATCGCATGAGTAAGCAAATAAATGTTGCCTTAATAGGAAACCCTAACACCGGAAAAACCTCCGTTTTTAATGCGCTAACCGGTTTAAATCAAAAAGTAGGTAACTACCCGGGGATTACCGTAGAAAAAAAGCAAGGGGTTTGCAAATTGCCACGAGGTGTTAAAGCTCATATTATTGACCTGCCGGGAACCTACAGTTTAAATGCATCCTCTCTTGATGAAAATGTTGTTATAGAATTACTCCTAAATAAAAATGACAAAGATTTCCCGGATATTGCTGTTGTGGTCAGTGACGTTGAAAATTTAAAACGAAACCTGCTTTTATTTACGCAGATCAAAGATCTTGAAATCCCTACCATTCTTGTCATTAATATGGCCGATAGGATGCGTTATAAAGGGATTTCATTAGATATCGAATATTTGGAAGAACATCTGCAAACCAAAATCGCTTTAATTAGCACACGTAAAAATGAAGGTATTGATGAGCTAAAACAACTCATTTCAAACTACAAAGTGGTTTCTGTCACCCCTTGCTTAAACCCGTCGAATATCGATAAGACATATTTCGAAAGCTTAGAAAAGGCATTTCCCAACCAATCACTTTACAAGCTTTGGCTAGTGATTACCCAGGATGTTAATTTTGGAAAAACAGACCGAAACGAAGTTCAAGCCATCGCTAGCTTTAAGACCAAAAGTAAAGCCGATTTAAAGCGTTTGCAACAAAAGGAAACCATAAAACGCTATCAATTTATAAATAATGTCCTTAAAAAAGGGCAAACTATAGACAGGTCTCAAGCCAAAGACCTTCGTAGTAAACTGGATCGGGTTTTAACACATAAGATTTTTGGCTATCTTATTTTCTTTATCATATTACTCACTATTTTTCAGGCGATTTATGACTGGGCACAAATACCAATGGAGTTTATCGACGGTGCATTTGCATCATTAGGTGAGCTCACCAAAAATACATTGCCCGAAGGCGCTTTTACCAATTTAATTGCCGAAGGTATTATTCCGGGATTAGGAGGCATCGTAATATTTATTCCACAAATTGCCTTTTTATTTTTATTTATTGCTGTTCTGGAAGAAAGCGGCTATATGAGCCGCGTGGTCTTTTTAATGGATCGTGTTATGCGCCGTTTTGGGTTAAGTGGAAAAAGTGTTGTACCGCTAATTTCGGGAACAGCATGCGCCATTCCCGCTATTATGGCTACACGAAACATTGAAAGTTGGAAAGAGCGCTTAATAACCATTCTGGTTACACCTTTTACAACGTGTTCTGCACGTTTACCCGTCTATTTAATTATCATAGAACTCGTTATCCCCGAAGGGCGTTTTTTAGGATTAGGCTATCAACCTCTAACGCTCATGTTGCTCTATTTAATTGGGTTTGGTACATCCGTTTTTTCAGCATGGATCTTAAACAAAGTTTTAAAGATTAGAAGTAAAACCTTTTTTGTTGTCGAAATGCCCAATTATAAACTTCCATTATTTAAAAATGTAGGGCTGACTGTTTTAGAAAAAACGAAATCATTTGTTTTTGGGGCCGGTAAGATTATTTTAGCAATCTCCATTGTACTATGGTTCTTAGCATCATATGGTCCCGGAGAGAACTTTAATAATGCTGAAAACATTGTTAAAACAGAATTTGCTTCGCAGAATTTATCACAGGGTGAATTACAACAAAAAATAGCATCACATAAATTAGAACATTCGTTTATTGGGATTACCGGCAGAGCTATAGAACCTGCTATCCGGCCATTGGGTTACGACTGGAAAATTGGTATTGCCCTGATAAGTTCATTTGCAGCTAGAGAAGTGTTTGTTGGAACATTGGCAACAATATATAGCGTTGAAGATGACGACGTAGATACTATAACAAATAGAATGGCTAAAGACACTAATAGAATTACCGGAGGTAAACTATTCACACTGGCATCGGGAATTTCACTACTTTTGTTTTATGCGTTTGCCATGCAATGCATGAGTACCTTGGCCATTGTTAAAAAAGAAACGAACACCTGGAAATGGCCTGTTTTACAACTGATTATCATGACGGCATTTGCATATATCGTTGCCTTAATTGCTTTCCAGTTTTTGAAATAAGCAACAAAAAGGTTTTCAAAAACAGAAGGGTTATGTCATTTTAAACGACAAATTAAACATGAACACCACAATTCAAAACATACTGGTTTTAATCACATTAGGTTTAGCTCTGGCTTTTTTGGTTAAAAAATTCTTTTGGAAAAAATCAGCTCCTAAAAAGTCGTGTGGTGGTGACGATGGTTGTGGATGTCATTAACAAGATCCTTAATCCAAAAATTCTTTTCTCAATAGAGCTTCTAAATAATTGCTCGTCGTTAAATATTCCGTTTGCATGTCCCTGAGGTATTGAATAATGTTATCTCTAGAAGCATGACCAGGCTTTAAACAGTCATTAAAGTCATCATCCGATACGGTCAATACCAAATACCAGTTTCCTTTTCTGGTTTCATACATCCCATCAAATAAAGGATCCCAATCTTTAGCTTTTAAAGTGAGATCCACAGCGATAGGAACCAAATTCAATGTCTTATTGGGAATTTCAGTTTCATGGAATGAAAAGAAATATTCCCTATTATTAATAATGAAAGGTACATTATATTCCACGTCCTGATAGTTTAATTCGTATTTCGTATTGATGTAATTATAGAACTCGTTAGCGTTTTTAGGGTCTTCAAAAATAAAGGCATAGCGTTTAGGAAGTTTCCTTTTGAATTTTTTTGCAATCATTACCTTATTACTTTTAATTTTTGGCGCGATACGCAGGGGAATGCATGAAAAACATATTAAAACACTTAGAAATAGTAAAAGCTGTTTCATACTTTAGTTTTAAACAACGCATCAATTATTATACCCAAAACTGAATTTTTTTTTCAACTGCCTGTCATTTATAAATTTTTTAGTTACTTTTGAAAAATATTTAAGCTTACTTAAATTTTTAATTAAACAAGCAATAAATGTCAATAGCAATAGAAAATTTTGTAAAAGCCATTTACAAAAACGATAAAAACAACAGTAATGATACTAAACCGGGAAATATTGCGAAAAAGCTAGGTATTTCTAACGCTGCTGCAACCGATATGGCTAAAAAACTAGCTCAAAAAGAGTTATTGCATTACGAGAAATATCAAGAGTTAAGACTTACCGAAAAAGGAACTAAAATGGCACTCAATGTTGTTAGGAAACACCGTTTATGGGAGTCACTATTGTTTAAAATGTTTGATATGTCCTTGCATGAAATCCATAGAGAATCTGAATTATTGGAACATCAGACCTCAGATTTTTTAGCCGATAAAATCAGTGCCTATTTAGGTAACCCGAAATTCGATCCTCACGGAGATCCCATCCCAAACGCCAATGGAGAAATTACAACAACGGACACATCGACGGCATTATCAAAAACGGAAGAAGGCAAAACCTATATCATCTCTCGATTAATGAGTGATGATAAAGAGTTTTTCGATTTCTGTGCACAGCATGGTTTGAAATATGGCAATACCCTCGTCGTATCAAAACAATTTAGTAAAAACAAAATGACTCAACTATTAATAAACAATAACACCATTCTACTAAATGAAGATTTTACTTCCATTATTTATGTTAATGAAATGAATGATAAAGATCAATAATTATTTACAACAAACCATGAATCAAAAATTAAATTGCTGTGCCGAGCATAGCAGAAGCACAACCCCATTAAAATGAAAACAACCAAATGAAAACAATCAGATTTACACTTATTTTAGGATTAATGACAATGTCCTTTTCAGGATTTTCACAAGAAAAAGAAAACACTTTAGGCACACTTATAACCGATAGACCGGATGCCACCGAATCTCCAAACACAGTTCCGGCAGGCTATATTCAAGTTGAAACCGGTGCCTTTTTTGAAAGCTTTGAAGAAGGTTTTACTAAAACGGAGAGCTTTACCTATAACACCACCCTGGTGCGTTTTGGGTTATTAGACAATCTGGAATTCCGATTGGGCTGGGATTTCGTTGAAGGCGCAACCCATATCAATGGAAATAAATTAAATGATGTGACCAGTGGGTTTAATCCCTTACTTTTTGGAGCTAAAGTTAACATTGCCTCAGAACATGGATGCTTTCCTGAAATTGGACTTTTAGGGCACTTATATTTACCCTTTACCGCAGGTCGGGATTATAAACCGGAAACCACAGGTGTTGATTTTCGTTTTTCCTTTGCACATACCCTAAGTGAAAACGCAAGTTTATCATACAACCTTGGTGCCCAATGGGGTGACGATTCGCCCGAAGCCGCTTATGTTTACACGATAGCTTATGGCTTAGGCATCACTGAAAAACTTGGTGCTTATGCCGAACTTTATGGAGACCTGCCCGAAAATCAAAGCGCAAATCACTTTTGGGATGCGGGATTGACCTATTTAATTTCCGATAGCGTACAATTGGATGCCACCGTGGGAACAAGCATCACCGATGGGCAAGATATTTTGTTAAGCGGAGGAGTTAGTTTTAGAATACCAACAGCATCTCATAAATAATAAATTATTTGTGATTCCGGCTTTCACCGGAATCCATATCAAATGCATTTTTAAACCATGAAAAAAATAACTTTAATAGTATTCACAACATTAGCATTAATAAGTTGTAAAACTGAAAAAAAAGCGAATAACAAATTAAATGTTGTGACCACCACAACCATGATCACCGATCTGGTAAAAAACATAGCAGGAGACCAAATTAATTTACAAGGTCTCATGGGTAGCGGCGTGGACCCCCATTTATACAAAGCCAGTGAAGGAGATGTCACCAAACTTGCCAACGCCGACCTGATCTTTTACAACGGTTTACATTTAGAAGGTAAATTGGTTGAAGTATTTGAAAAAATGCATAGTCAGGAGACCAAGACCATTGCCCTTTCGGATGCTATTGATAAAAGCACACTGATAGGATCTGAATATTTTCAAAGTAATTATGATCCTCATATTTGGTTCGATATTGCATATTGGAAGCAAGCCGCACAATTCGTTGTAAACAAACTTTCTGAAGCTATTCCTGATCAAAAAGCTGTTTTCGAAACCAATGGCACCAATTATATAACACAATTAAACGCACTTAACAGTAAACTCGAGACAACCATTGCGACACTTCCAAAGGCATCCCGAATATTAGTAACGGCTCATGATGCGTTTAATTATTTCGGTAAAGCTTTTGATTTTGAAGTTGTTGGATTGCAAGGGTTATCTACCGCCACTGAAGCAGGTGTTCAGGACGTTCAAAAATTGGCCGCTTTCATTATAGATAAAAAAGTTAAAGCTATTTTTGTTGAAAGTTCGGTTCCAAAACGTACCATCGAAGCCCTTCAGGCTGCAGTAAAATCGAAAGATCATGAAGTTACCATTGGAGGTACTTTATATTCTGATGCTCTGGGGGATGCCGGAACCGTTGAAGGGACGTATATTGGTATGTTTGAGTATAACGTAAACACGATTGTGAATGCGCTTAGATAAGTAAGCAGTGGCAGTTTGCAGTGTTTACGATGCATAAACAAGGAACACGAATGAGTAAGTCTTTCCCTTATTTAGGGAAGGTGGGTTTCAATTTCCTAAGAAATTGAAAGTCGGAAGGGTATCTAATATAAGGATAAATAAAGTGTCAACCATCAACACGTCGAAGGGTTTTGTATCAAGACAAAATGAACAGAACTAAAATTATGGAAGAACAAAACAAAGAAAAAGTGAATCATGGTACCGCGAGAAACATCGCGGTACAAGTAGACGATCTAACCGTCGCATACAACTACAAACCCGTACTCTGGGATATCGATTTAGAAATTCCTGAAGGTGTACTTATGGCTATTGTTGGTCCGAATGGCGCCGGGAAATCCACGCTTATAAAAGCCATTCTGGGCATCCTAAAACCCATTGCAGGAAGCGTAAGTATTTATGGTAAGTCTTACGACAAGCAACGTTCTTTGGTTGCCTACGTCCCACAAAAAGGCAGTGTGGACTGGGATTTTCCAACCACCGCACTGGACGTGGTAATGATGGGAACATACGGTAGTTTAGGTTGGATAAAACGTCCCGGGCAAAAAGAAAAAAAAGCGGCTTTGGAAGCCTTAGAAAAAGTGGGGATGTTACCTTTTAAAAACAGACAGATCAGTCAACTTTCAGGGGGGCAACAACAACGGATCTTTTTAGCAAGGGCACTGGTTCAAAACGCTTCCATTTACTTTATGGACGAGCCCTTTCAAGGTGTTGATGCGACTACCGAAATTGCCATTATCAATATCTTAAAAGAACTCCGAAAAGCAGGTAAAACCGTTATTGTTGTGCACCATGATTTACAAACAGTTCCCGAATATTTCGATTGGGTCACCTTTTTAAACGTCAAAAAGATAGCCACCGGACCGGTTAAAGATATTTTTAACGATGATAATTTAACCAAAACCTATGGCATTAATTATAAGGTTAGTGTGCAGGAGTAGTGGTTAGTAGTGGTTAGTAGTGGTTAGAAAATGGAAATAAAATTTATGTCAGAAATAAAATTCAAATTTGAAGATTTAAAAGTTTATACCAAATCAATAGATTTTGTTGACTTCGTTTATAAGGTTTGCGATGCCTTTCCCAAAACTGAACGCTATGCTTTATCTTCACAGTTTACTAGAGCTGCAGTATCAATTTCGTTAAACATTGCTGAAGGCTCATCAGATTCAGACAAGCAATTTAATAGATATTTGCAAATAGCTCTAGATTCAGTAAATGAATGTGTCGTTTGTTCAACAATATCAAAACGACAAAATTATATTTCAAAAGAAATAGATAATCAAATTAGAGAAAAACTAGCGGAGTTGTCAAAAATGATTACTAGTCTTCAAAAATATCTAAAATCAAAAACTAATCACTAAAAACTAACCACTATAGACTTTTTAGAATACATAAAACTTGTTTTTACAGACTACACCCTAAGAACGATCACACTGGGAACGGCTGTTTTAGGCGCAGTATGCGGTATGCTGGGAAGTTTTGCCGTACTGCGAAAACAAAGCCTTTTAGGCGATGCCATTTCTCACGCGGCATTGCCAGGTATTGCTATTGCCTTCTTACTTACAGGAGCAAAAGACAGTAATGTGTTGCTGTTAGGTGCTTTAATAAGTGGTCTCATTGGGACCTTTTGGATTCGTGGTATTATCAGTAAAACCCACTTAAAATCAGATACCGCTCTAGGGCTTATTCTGTCTCTGTTTTTTGGTTTCGGAATGTTACTTTTAACCTTTATTCAGAAACAACCCAACGCCAATCAGGCGGGATTAGACAAATATTTATTTGGTCAGGCCGCGACCTTGGTTGAAAGTGATGTTTGGCTCATGACCATCGTTACCGGTATTTGCCTGTTCGTTCTATTATTATTCTGGAAGGAATTCAAGATCCTTCTTTTTGATGCCGATTACACCAAAACACTTGGTTTTAACACGAAACTTATAGATATTTTAATCACCTCCTTTATTGTACTTGCTATCGTTTTAGGACTACAAACCGTTGGTGTCGTACTTATGAGTGCCATGTTATTAGCACCTGCTGCTGCTGCCAGACAATGGACCAACAGTCTCGGGATCATGGTTACTTTAGCTGCCCTTTTTGGTGCATTTTCAGGCGTTTTCGGAACGGCCATCAGTGCCAGTCAAAACAACCTTTCAACAGGTCCGGTTATCGTTATTATTGCCGGCGTATTTGTATTCCTTTCGTTTATATTTTCTCCAAGTAGAGGCTTATTATTCAAACAGATTAGATTTCTTAAAAATCGTCGTGACCTAAAACTACATAAGACCTTAGCCTTTATGTATCGGATTGCAGAGACCCATGAGAATATTTCGCATCCGCATACCATAAAAATCCTGAATAATTTCCAGGGTTTTACTAAAGGAACACTTCAGAAATTAGTGGACAAACGTTATGTCACTTTAGAAGGTAGTAATTGGAGTCTAACCGAAGAAGGCTTTAAAACCGCTTCCAATTTATATAACCAACAAACGGATAACAATGAGTAGTGCGCAAATAGAAATACAGCTTATCGCCAGCCTGGTTGCTATCGCCTGTGCTATTCCGGGGACCTTTTTGGTACTTCGTAAAATGGCTATGATCAGTGATGCCATTAGTCATTCTATTCTACCGGGGATTGTCATCGGTTTTTTTATAACGCAGGACCTCAACTCGCCATTGTTGATCTTATTGGCGGCCATCACCGGAATCATAACTGTGGTTTTGGTAGAGTATATTCAGAAAACAGGTTTGGTAAAAGAAGATACGGCTATTGGCTTGGTATTCCCCATTCTCTTTAGTATTGGGGTTATTCTAATTGCTAAAAACGCCAATGATATTCATCTGGATGTTGATGCTGTCTTACTCGGTGAACTGGCCTTTGCCCCTTTTGATCGCTTACTTATAGCCGGGACAGACATTGGCCCCAAATCCTTATGGGTTATTGGCTGTATTTTAATTATATCCATCATACTACTCTTCTCATTTTTTAAAGAACTTAAAGTCAGCACTTTTGATGCCGGACTGGCAGCGTCTCTAGGGTTCTCTCCGGCTGTTATTCATTATGGATTAATGACCGTATCGTCAGTGACCACCGTTGGTGCTTTTGATGCTGTTGGCGCCATACTGGTAGTCGCCTTAATGATTGCTCCGGCGGCTACGGCGTATTTGTTAACCACCAATTTAAAACGGATGCTTGCTTATGCCATTGCTTTTGGTGTGTTTAGTGCTATTTCAGGGTATTGGTTAGCCCATTGGCTGGATGCCTCTATTGCAGGCTCCATAACAACCATGCTAGGGTTGCTGTTTTTAGCCGTTTATTTATTCGCTCCAAACAAAGGGGTTATTGCTGTGTTATACCGGGAAAAACAACAGCGTATTGAAGTATCCTTACTCACTTTTTTACTGCATTTAAGAAATCATAACGAGGAAGAGGAGCGCCATGTAAATCACCTAAACGAACATATTAACTGGCAAAAAGTACGTTCTAAAACCGTTCTGGAATTGGCTCTTAAAAATAATATGATTCTTATTAATGAAAACATCGTTTCACTGACTGATAAAGGCAAAGACTTCACCACCCAAGCCATCGATTATATCATTACGAATGAGGATGCGCAAATTGAACATATGAAGGATGATTTCTTTTTGTTTCGGGGGTAAGGTAGCTGTATATTTATTGCAATAATTAATTATTGAATATCAATATCTTCCTTATGAAAAGTATCATTCCCATTTTAATATTCCTTCTGTTTTATAATATTTCCTTCACTCAAAATATTAAAGACTTCAATACTGAATTTATGCTTCGTGGAAGTTTTTATGCCAAATCATCAATAGCAGACTCTTTGGCTTTAGGAGGCTTTGGAACTTCAAGTAATACACCAAAGAAGCTAAAAAAAGAAAATAATTTAAGAAAAAGCGATCTGTTTTTAAAGATTGATAATTCAAAGGAGATCGTCGTTGCTAAATCATATTATGGATACAAATTTTATATAGTAAATAGATCTACCAAAACTCACAAGTTCATGGCTTCCGACAGTAGGTTGGATATCGTAGCTGAAGCCTATATTGATAACAAATGGCAACCGATTGAGTACTTACCGAGTAGCTTCTGTGGGAATAGTTACCATAGTCTTTATCTTAAACCTTATGAATATTGGGAGTTTGAGATACCAAAGTTCCACGGAAGTATTAAAACCAAGATAAGGTATTGCTTAAAGCAAGGAAATAAGGAAGTCTATTCCAACGAAATCGAAGGCTCTATTAATAAAACTCAATTATCAAAAAAAGAGGGATCCCAATCAAAAGGACTAATGGATCCGTATAATGACTAAAAAAACAGCTTCACAATAGTATTAATAAGGGTACATCGTATCTCCTATTTTCACTCAAGCCAAAAATGAAACCATTTGTCCGTCTGAGCATCTCGTCAAGCTCGATACAGGCTTTGTCGAAGACCCACTTCGACCCTTCGATAAACTCAGAGCAGGCGGAGCTCAGTGTGACATTCCAGCTTTTATTTGTGTTCATGAATTGGTTCATCCAATCAGTTTTTGTCAAAATTTACCTATAAGTAAATTAGTGTTTAATTATTATTAAATATTATGACCCATATTCAATCAATACCATAGCCACGTAACAAATTAATCTCCCGGTTGTTCATTCCTCTTCTCTAGAATCTTAAACTTCACATACTTTAGCAAGATGGCCAAACACCACAAACTAGGAAAAAAAGGAGAACAACTCGCCGTCGATTTTCTTTTAGAAAAGGGTTACGACGTGCTTGCACGTAACTACCGATTCGATAAGGCAGAGGTTGACATTATCGCCAGAAAGCATAATATCCTTGTTGCTGTTGAAGTAAAAACAAGATCAACCATAGATTTTGGAAACCCACAGGAATTTGTAAAACCAAAACAAATTCAGCGTTTGGTTAAGGCTGTGGATGAATATGTGAATTCAAAAGAATTAATTGTTGAAGTGCGCTTTGATATTATTGCGATCGTAAAAACAGGAAATACATTTAAGATCGAGCATTTAGAAGACGCTTTTTATCATTTTTAATGCATAAAATTACTTGCTCTCAAACAAGGTCTTTAAAGCTTCAATATCTTCAGGTTTTGCTTCGATCATTTTATTCTTGTCCAGTACAAAATAGCTCGGCGTTGCCGTGACACCGTAATCATTTCCTATGGGGTTATCCCATTTGCCATCACCATAAACATGAATAAATTCGGGATATTTTTGTTTTAATTCCAGCCACTGTGTGGGCTCGTCTTCCAGAGCGATGGCGATTACCGTCAGTGTTTCGTTTTCATATGATTGCACAAAGCTTTGCAATTGCGGAACTTCATCTAAACAATGTGAGCAAGTACTACTCCAAAACACCAAAATGTATTTTTCAGCAACATTCAAATCACTTAACTTTTTAAGGATCTTGCCTTTCTCATTTTCGACTTCATAAGAAAAATCAGGAGCTTTATTCCCAACCGATATATTTTTGAATACGATCAAGGCATTCAAAAGTTCCTGATCATTTAATGAAACGGCAACATCCATGAGATAGTTTTCAGAAATATAATTGGCTACATTTTCAAAACCGAGATCTCGCATTTGCTCCCATAAACCAATAAGTAAAATCCTTTTAACTTCTGCCGGCACCTCTTTTATAATTCCACAGAACACATCGATGTTAGTCTTGTAATTAGCAATCTCATCACCGTCATTTAACGACATTCCAAACACATAATTAAGCATACGCTCTTCCAGGAACCCTGAACTTTGGAGTGTTTCATTCTGGTAATCGACATGATCAAAATAATGAATTTTCAGATTATTTACATACGTTTCTACATCTTCAAAACCTTCTGGAATATAAGGGGTATTCGCTTTAATAAAATGGTAGGCGATCGTTTCCTTTGCAGCTTCTTCAAAGCTAGTTTGCGTCTGCCTCTGTATCTCAAAAATCTTCTCTAGGGCCAACGTGTCGATACTCTGTTCTCTAAAAAACTTACCAATACTATGTGTTACGGCCGACATACTATTGGTATAGGAGGCTATTAAATTGTTTTCTATAGAAGACACAAACTTAACTCCGGTTTCAGCATTAAAGGTGAGCTCAATATCTTCCTTACCGTTATAAATGATATCAAAATTGTAATCTTCTTGAGGGATGGCATAAACCAATCGATACATTCCTTTGGTGACCGTCGAATCCAATTGAATTTCAAAAGTACCATCCGTGTTGATCTCGGTATTAGCAACATAGTCAGAAATGGTTGGTGTGACCTTATATAATAAAGCAACATTGTAATCTTTGGCAGGAGAGAATGTGCCTTTAATAGTATGTTGGGCAAAAAGAAAACTTGGTAATAAAACCGCTAAAACAACGATTCGGTTCATTATATTTTTATTTATTTAATTGATGTCAATAATTAAGCCACAATAGGTTTTAATACTGTTAAAGCTTGTTTCACAGATGTTATATTTTCGAAGGTTAGCATTAACCGTAACCCATTCCTGGTTTGTTTTTCTTTCATTTTGCAAATTCCTGCATTGGATTGTACAAACTGAAGGACTTTAGTAAAACTCGGACTTTGATAAAAACGGCTTTGTTGATCATTAATAAAATAGCCAACCAGCTTCCCGTGCTTCATAATGATCTTTTCAAAACCTATTTTAGTGGCCAACCACTTTATTTGGACACTATTTAATAAATCGGTCACTTGTTCCGGCAATTCTCCGAAGCGGTCAACCAATTCAGTCTCAAAGGTATGCAATTCCTCCTCTGTTTTTAAATTATTAAGCTGAGTGTAGAGATTTAATCGTTCAGTTATATTATTCACATAACTATCCGGAAAAAGCAATTCGAAATCGGAATCGATAGTCACGTCTTTCACATAAACCTTATCGGCTTCATTTTCATTGTATAAATCCTTAAACTCATTTTCTTTAAGTTCATCGATCGCTTCATTTAGTATTTTCTGATAGGTATCAAAACCTATTTCATTGATAAACCCACTTTGTTCACCTCCCAATAGGTCACCGGCGCCTCGAATTTCCAAATCTTTCATGGCAATATTAAATCCGCTTCCCAGCTCAGTAAATTGTTCTAAAGCAGTGATACGTTTTCTGGCATCATCGGTCATCGCAGAATATTCCGGGGTAATAAAATAACAAAATGCTTTTTTATTACTTCTTCCTACCCGACCACGCATTTGGTGCAAATCACTCAGTCCGAAATTATTAGCATTATTTATAAAAATGGTATTCGCATTAGGAACATCCAGTCCACTTTCAACGATGGTTGTACTCACCAAAACATCGAAGGCGCCGTTCATAAATGAAAGCATTAATTGTTCTAACTTTTTACCCTCCATTTGGCCATGACCGATTCCAATTTTAGCATCGGGCACGAGGCGCTGAATCATTCCGGCCACTTCTTTAATATTTTCTATACGGTTATGTATGAAGAATATTTGTCCGCCCCTTTGAATCTCATAACTCACAGCATCACGGATGGTTTCCTCGTTAAAACGGATCACATGGCTTTCAATGGGATACCTGTTTGGTGGTGGTGTTGTTATCACGGAAAGATCACGGGCAGCCATCAGGCTGAACTGAAGCGTTCTCGGAATTGGCGTCGCCGTGAGTGTTAACACATCGACATTCTCTTTTAAGGTTTTTAGTTTTTCTTTGACAGCAACTCCAAACTTTTGTTCTTCGTCAACAATTAATAATCCGAGATCCTTGAATTTCACATTTTTATTCACCAGTTGATGCGTGCCTATAATGATATCCACACTTCCCTGTTCTAATCCTTCTAAAGTCAGACGTTTTTCTTTCGCGGTTCTAAAGCGGTTTAAATAGTCCACTGTCACCGGAAAATCTTTTAGTCGTTGTTTAAATGTTCTGGAATGCTGGTAGGCCAAAATCGTTGTTGGTACTAAAATAGCCACCTGCTTCCCATTATCCACAGCCTTAAAAGCGGCACGAATAGCCACCTCGGTTTTTCCGAAACCTACATCACCACAAACCAGACGGTCCATAGGGCGTTCGCTTTCCATATCGGCCTTAATATCGGCGGTTGCCGTACTTTGATCCGGGGTGTCTTCATAAATGAAGGAGGCCTCCAGCTCATGCTGCATATAACTGTCCGGGTTGTACTGATAGCCCTTTTTAGTTTTCCGTTTAGCGTATAACTTGATCAGGTTGAACGCTATGTGCTTTACACGAGCCTTGGTTTTTTGCTTCAGGGTTTTCCATGCCTTACTTCCCAGCTTGTATATTTTAGGTGGCTTCCCGTCTTTTCCGTTAAACTTAGTGATCTTATGAAGTGAATGAATACTCAAATACAACACATCACGTTCACCATAAACCAGCTTAATAGCTTCCTGCTTTTTACCTTCAACATCGATTTTTTGCAAGCCTCCAAAGCGTCCGATACCATGATCGATATGGGTAACATAATCACCAATATCTAAACTGGTAAGCTCTTTTAAAGTGATGGCTTGCTTTTTAGCATAGCCGTTTTTCAGATGAAATTTGTGATACCGTTCAAAAATCTGATGATCGGTATAACATGTTATTTTGGAATCGTGATCTATAAAACCCTGATGTAAAGAAAGTACCATAGTTTTATAATAAACTTCACTTTCCACGTCCTCAAAAATATCACGAAAACGTTTCGCCTGCTGTTCACTAACACAGGCAATATAATTGGTGTACCCTTTGTTATGATTAGAATTTAAATCTTCAATAAGAAGATTGAATTGTTTGTTAAATGCCGGTTGCGGTGTGGTATTAAAAGCTATGGTTTCCTGAATATCTCCATGACCAGACAGCATCGCGGTACTTCCAAATTCCAGAATGGTAAAATCTAATAACTGTTTCTTAAGTAATCCTGAATCAGAAAATAGTTCCCCGGGTTCATCGTGCTTAATGTCTTCTGAAAGTGTTTTGAAGGTGTCTTCCGCTTTAGCGTAAAAATCGTCTATCCTGGAAAAGCACAAATCGGCATTTTTAAAACATACCACTGTTTTTTGTGCTATATATTTTAAAAAGCTTTGGCGTCGTTCATCCAAAAACTTGTTAGCTACGTTTGGAATAATATTGATCTTTTTAACCTGATCGACAGACAGCTGTGTTTCCACATCGAAGGTTCTAATGCTGTCCACCTCATCACCAAAAAATTCTATACGATAGGGCTCGTCGTGTGAAAATGAAAAGACATCGACAATACCTCCACGAACTGAAAACTCTCCCGGTTCTGTGACAAAATCGACACGTTTAAACTGGTAATCGAATAGGACTTCGTTAACAAAATCTATAGACAGATTATCTCCAACCGAAACTTTTAAGGTATTTCGTTCCAGTTCCTTTCGTGTTACTACCTTTTCGAAAAGGGCATCGGGATAGGTTATGATAATGGCTGGTTTCTTTTGGGAATTTATCCGATTGAGAACTTCCGCACGCAATAGGACATTGGCATTATCCGTTTCCTCAATTTGATAGGGTCTTCGATAACTTCCGGGATAGAACAAGACATCTTTTTCATTACAAAGCTGTTCCAGGTCATTTAAATAAAATGCCGCTTCTTCTTTATCGTTAAATACGATTAAAAATGGCTTTTCAGCTTGCTTAAATACGCTTGAGATCACAAAAGAAAATGCAGACCCCACCAACCCTTTTAAATGTATTCTGGGTTTGTTTTCGGCAGTACCTAAAGGTTGAGAATGGGCAATAGCATTTTGCAGTTTTCGCATTTGCAAAAGCTGTACATAAGTTTGCGAGAGGGTAGATTTACTCACGAAAATTTGATTTAGGCAAATATAAAATTTTTGTTCAATTGATATTGATAAAATGTATTAATAAAACTATATTTGTGCCACTTAAAAAAAACAAGAATATATGTCGATTTCAGATTTATTTGACAGTGGATTTAAAAAGCGTAATGAAAGTCATTTTGCTTCCATTGTTCGTGTGGCTATGAGTGATGATGTTATTACCGATGAGGAAAAAGCGTTTTTAGATAGGTTGGCTCAAAATTTAGGTATTAGTGCTGAAGATTATAAAGCCATTTTAAAAAATTATCAGTCCCATCCTATTAATCCACCGTTATCTTATGACCGTCGTTTGGAGCGTCTGTTCGACTTAGCTCGTATGGTATATGCCGATCATATTAAAGGTGAAGATCAGGAAGCGTTATTAAGAAAAATTGCTGTTGGACTTGGGTTCCATGCGGTAAACGTAAAATATATCATAGACAAAGCATTAACCTTAGTGAATAATGGTGTTGATTTGGATACTTTTATGGACGAAATAAAGAATATGAATAGATAAAACATTAAAAAATCTATAATATTAAGGGCGTCCAAGAAATTGGACGCTTTTTTTATGAAAAAAAATAAAGAATATTGAATATAAAATTTAATAACTAAAATATTGACCATTGAAGAGTAAGCCATTGGGAGACAAAGATTTGATGAATTTTTACAACCTTTCCTGTAGAGGGGGCCATTTTATGATTGAAGAATTAAAACCTTAAGAGAATTATAAAAGTATTTGAAACCTCAATTTCCTACCTTTGAAACCGTATGAACAAGTATTTTAAATCCGTCATTCTTCAGAGCACCGGCGCGTCTTCTTTAAAAGAAAAAGAAATCATTCAAGAGTTGTGGAGTGGGTATGGTAAAATTATACGCGTTGTATTAGAAAACGCTCCTATAGAAAGTGTTGTTGTTAAACATGTACAATTGCCTAATAGTAATAACCATCCCAGAGGCTGGAATACCGATGTTGGTCATCAAAGAAAATTAAAATCTTATAAAGTAGAAACCACTTGGTATAACACTTATAGTAAACATAGTTTGGCACGTTTACCAAAGTGTTTTGCTATTGAAAATCAGAATGATGAAACACTTATAGTACTTGAAGATTTAGATAAGGCAGGTTTCCCACTACGAAAACAAGACGTAGTATGGACCGATATAGAAATTTGTTTAGAATGGTTGGCAAAATTCCATGCGAGTTATTTAGGCAAAATTCCCAGCGGACTTTGGGAAGTTGGCACCTATTGGCATTTAGAAACTAGACCTCAAGAACTGGAAGTTTTACAAGATAAAACATTAAAAAACGCTGCTGCTGCTATTAACAACAAACTAAATCACTGTAATTTTAAAACATTTGTTCATGGCGATGCGAAATTGGCGAACTTTTGTTTTTCTGAAAACGGACAAGTGGCTGGCGTAGATTTTCAATATGTTGGTGGTGGATGTGGTATGAAAGATGTCGCCTATTTTACCGGGAGTTGCCTTAATGAAAGTGATTGTGAACGTCTAGAATCTAAACTATTAGACACTTACTTTACCTATTTACACAAAGCGCTTGGTAAAAAAAATGAAGCACTTGAAAAAGAATGGCGGTCTTTATACCGTGTGGCTTGGGCAGATTTTCATCGGTTCTTAAAAGGTTGGAGCCCTGGTCATTGGAAAATTAATACTTATAGTGAACGTATAACTGCTGAGGTCATCAAAAATCTATAGTATGGACTTACTACATTTAACAAATATTGCCATTGAAGCTGCAATTTCTGCTGGAAAAATCATTCAGAAGCACCTAAATGATACCATTACCATAGAGAAAAAAGAAGGTGGCTCTAACTATGCTTCTCAGGTCGTTACTAAAGTAGATCGAGAATGCGAACGTATTGTTTTATCACATTTAATGCCCACTTGTAAAGCGTTTGATATAGGCTTATTGTCGGAAGAAACAGAAGATGATGGCAGCCGATTTGAAAAAGATGCCTTTTGGTGTATAGACCCTTTGGACGGCACACTAGCATTCATTAATAAACAACCTGGATTTTCTGTGTCTATTGCTTTAGTTGCTAAAGACGGAACGCCTGTAATTGGCGTTGTATTTGATCCAAGTACCAAAATACTATATCATGCTATAAAAGGAAACGGCGCTTATAAAAATAGTAGTCTCTGGAACATCAAAAACACTAATAACTATTTAACTTACGTAACCGATAAAAAATTAAGAGACACCCCAAAGTCTAACGAAATACAAGAAATCCTTAACAAGCATAAAGCAAACTTAAGATTAAAAACAATTAAAGAAATTTCAGGATCAGGTGCGGTAATGAATGCTATTTTAGTTTTAGAAAACGGGCCTGCATGTTTTTTAAAACTCCCAAAAAAAGACGTTGGGGGAGGCAGCATTTGGGACTTTGCTGCAACAGCTTGTATTTACCACGAACTAGGTTTACTAGCAACAAACTTTAAAGGTGATATATTAGACTTAAATAAAAAGGATGACACTTTTATGAATCATCAAGGCGTCTATTACACCAACTTAATGTTATAAGATTAAACGAAAATCTCTTGGAGCAGGCAGGAATGACAGAATAGATTTATTTATGCAATTTCAACTGAATACGCTTTCGCGGAATATCAACCTCCAGAACCTTAACAATAATTTGCTGATGCAAATGAACATGTTCGTTGACATCTTTAACGAAGGCATCAGCCAAATTCGACACGTGGATCAATCCGCTTTCTTTAATCCCCACGTCCACAAAACATCCAAAATTTGTAATGTTGTTGACAATTCCTGGTAATAATTGCCCCTCTCTTAAATCCGCAATGGTTTTGATATTCTGATTAAATGTGAATACTTTTGCCTGCTCACGAATATCTAATCCGGGTTTTTCCAATTCTTTGATGATATCCTCCAAGGTTGGCAAACCAACTAAATCTGTACAATAGCGCTTTAAATCTATTTGTTTAAGTAATGCGTTATCTCCTATTAAATCTTCAACTGAAGTTCCCATATCTTTCGCCATTTTTGTAACTATGGCATAACTTTCAGGATGAACGGCAGAATCGTCCAAGGGGTTTTCAGCTCCTTTAATCCTTAAGAATGCGGCACCTTGTTCAAAGGCTTTTTCACCCAATCGTGGTACTTTTTTAATGGCTTTTCTAGAGGTAAACGCACCATGCTCATTGCGATAATTAAAGATGTTCTCAGCCAATTTCGGACCAATACCCGACACATAACTTAACAAAGGTTTACTTGCTGTATTCATATTAACGCCTACAGCATTTACGCAATTTTCAACGACCGTATCTAAGGATTTTTGAAGTTTGGTTTGATCGACATCATGCTGATACTGACCCACACCAATGGACTTGGCATCAATTTTTACCAGTTCGGCCAAAGGGTCTTGTAAACGACGACCAATAGACACCGAACCTCTTACGGTGACATCATAATTTGGAAACTCCTCTCGTGCAATTTTTGATGCCGAATAAATCGATGCACCGGCTTCGCTAACTACAAAAACCTGTATGTCATTTTTAAATCGAATTCGTCTGATTAAAGCTTCCGTCTCACGTGATGCGGTGCCGTTTCCAATCGCGATAGCGTCTATTTTATAAGCATCGGCTAACGAACTTAGTTTCTTGATAGCACCAGAACTATCACTTTTTGGCGGGTGTGGATAAATCGTTTCATTATACTTTAATTGCCCTTGTGCATCAAGGCATACCACTTTACACCCTGTTCGGAATCCGGGGTCAATGGCTAAAACTCGCTTTTCACCTAATGGAGAACCTAACAATAATTGTTTTAAATTTTTTGCAAATACTGTGATCGCAGATTCATCGGCTTTCTCCTTAGCAATTTGCAAAGCTTCGTTGCTTAATGAAGGTAACAATAAGCGTTTATAGGCATCTTTTATAGCCAATTCAATATGCACCATACAAGCATTGTTAGACCGAATGATCTTATTTTCGATCTTATTCAAAGCCCGATCATCGTCAATATTTATTTTAACACGAATAAAGCCTTCTTTTTCTGCTCTTAAAATCGCCAGCAAGCGATGGGACGGAATACGACTTAGCGATTCTTCCCAATCAAAATAATCTCTGAATTTCTGTGCGTCATCCTCGGTTGCTTTCGCTTTTACGGCCTTCGTAGAAATGGTTGCAAAACGCTCCAATTGATAACGCATTTGGTTTCTAATATCGCTGCGCTCGTTTACCCATTCTGCGATGATATGTCGTGCACCTTCTAAAGCCTCTTCAACAGATAAAACGGCTCCTTTTACATATCTGAAGGCGATAGACTCAATATCATTAGCGTTCTGACTCATCATAATCTTTGCCAAAGGTTCGAGACCATGTTTTCGTGCAGTTTCAGCCTTGGTTTTTCGACTTTTTTTAAACGGTAAATACACATCTTCAAGTGTGGTTATATCTTGAATACCTTCTATTTTTTGTTGTAGCTCTAGGGTTAAAACATCTTGTTCGGTAAGCGCCTTTAAAATCGCTTGCTTTCTTTTTTCTAAAGCTTCAAACTGTTCTTTATATTTTACAATATCGCCCACTTGAACCTCATCCAAATTTCCCGTACGCTCCTTTCGGTAACGCGAAATAAAGGGAATTGTACAGTCTTCGTTTAGTAACTGAATGGTATTATTCACGGAAGATTCGGGAAGCTGTGTCTTAGTGATTATATATTTTGAAAGTTGTGACATTATAAATGGTATTTTTAAAAAAACGAATGTAAATAACTAAATAAACTTTTTACAAATTATACCCAATAAACTTTAAAAAAGATTGGTTTAAAATCGGTATAAGCAATTATATCCCGCTAATTTCTATTGAATTAGACAGGAAAAGATTTAAATGGCTTCTAAGCAAGCATATAATTATATATATTTACTCACAAAACCTTTCCTAATGCACCTAAATAAAATCACGCCAAAAATACTGTTTACCACAATTGCTGCTTTTATTTTTCAAATCTCGTACTCCCAGAAAAACTATTTACCGGGTTACATTATTAAACTTAACAAGGACACCATACATGGGTTTGTAGATTACAAAAATTGGAATACCAACCCAAACGACATAAACTTTATATTAGAAAAAGACGATACTCCAAGAACTTACAATCCAAACGATATTATCGAATTTGGTGTTAAAGATGAAATTTATGTGAGTGCCAAAGTTAATATTGAAATCAGCCCGGTGCAAACCAATTTGCTTAAAGACGACCCGGAATTAAATATTCAAACAGATACGGTATTTTTACAAACCTTATTCAAAGGTTCTAAAAGTTTATATTACTTCATAAGCAATAGAAATAGAGATAATTTTTATATCAGACGCGGGGATGATTTTGTGCTACTCGCTTATAAAAAATATTTGTCATCATTTAATAAGTCGGCAAGCTATAAAAGAATTATAAGGGAAAATAAGAAGTATCAAGGGCAATTAGATTTGTACCTTAGTGATGATTGTCCATCAATCCGTTCAAAGCTACCCTATATAGAATACACACAAAGAAGCTTAGAAAAGCTATTCCAGCATTACTATAACTGTTCTCAAGAGGGCATTGTTTTTCAAAAAAAGAAAGAAAAAACGTCTGCCGATTTTGGGGTATTGGCAGGCATATCTTTAAGTAAATTAGAGTTTAATGGAGAAGCCAATTTGCCTTATCTTGTTGACACTGATTTCAATCAATCAACCGACTTTACATCCGGAATATTTTTTGAAGTCTATTTTTCCAGAAACCTAAAAAAATGGTCTATACAGAATGAACTTATATATAATCAATCAAAATTTGAAGGCCGTCATCATTCTTTTAGAAATGAAACCGGCGATGTTAACACGTTTGTGCAATTTGAATATTCATATATAAAACTGAATAATTTATTACGGTATCACTTTCTATTGAATCAAACGTCATTACGTGCCTTTATAAATTTAGGAATATCGAATGGATTTGGGGTTAATGAAAAAAATTATAAAAGACAGGACATAAACTTTTTTGGTAATGAAAGAGTGGTTGAAGGAAAAGCACTTGAAGAAAGCCGCAATTACGAGCAAGCTTATGTCCTAGGAACCGGTTTAAAATTTAACAAATTTTCTCTAGAAGTTCGATATGAGAGGGGTAATGGCATGTCTGAAATAGTAACTTTAAGCTCCCCCACAAAGCGGGTTTATTTCATATTAGGGTATCATTTCTAGAATTACAGTGCTCCAGTTTGAAGCTCTTCAAAATTTTCCATCAGTTCCTTTGCATGGGAAGAAATAAAAGGAATTGTAAGAGTTTCTTTTAATGATTGAACGTGTTAAATACTCCGGAATTTTTGTCTCTGTACCCCGATTCACAGCACTTATTCTTTGGATAAACAAATCCAATTAACTTCAAAAACTTTTCATAGAATGGCAACACTTTTTTTCATCGAGATAATTAACTTCCTCTTATTACGTTAATAATAAGCCCCTTATACAAAATTCTAATACAGTCCTATGAAAAATTTGATAGTTGCTTTTTTTATTTCTCTGTATTGTAATATGTTTTATGCTCAGGGAAAAACGAATATCCGAAAAGATTCTATAGCAGAAAAAGTGTTTAAGTTTTACCCAAATCCAGTAGAAGACGAATTATTTGTTTTAGGGACTCATAAAATTAAAAGCATTGAATTTATTGACGTTTTAGGGAAACAAGTTGCTATTTATTATTTTAATAAGAGTATTATAAGAATAGATGTGTCTCAACTAAAAAGCGGTATTTATCTCATGCGAGTTATAGATAAAAATAACCGACAAGACATCAAGAAATTAATGGTCAAATAGGAAATTAGTATCGAGAAATTGCGTGAAGCATCATCGAAAGTTTAGGCCACCTTTTTTAGTAAATCAAAACAAGGGCATTTTCCACAGCGTTTATTCTCACCTTTTTTAAATTTTTTACAGCAACTGGTTTTTACCTTTTGAGGAAGTTCTACCCCCAATTCCCGTAACTTTTTTATGGCTTTCTTTTTCTTCTTTTTGCTCAAAACAGAATCTAACAGTTTAGATAACTGCGCAAAAATAGTTATTTTTATTAAATCTAAATAAACTTAAATGTTAAAATTATTCGGGTGTATTGGTCGCCGCTGTCGTCACGGTTAAATTTTCAATATCTCTGTCAAATAAATACAAGCCTCCTTTATCGTCTCCAATCATATTTATTTTATCTAGAATGGTACGTGCCACAGCTTCTTCTTCTATTTGTTCGGCAACATACCATTGCAAAAAGTTATGCGTTGCATAATCTTTTTCCTGAAGACTAATATGTACCAATTCGTTAATACTTTGAGACACATAAACTTCATGTTCAAATAACTTTTCGAACATTTCTTTAAACGATTTAAAAGTTACATTCGGTGCCGCCAATTGAGAAATTTTTGCATGACCTCCACGCTCGTTTACAAACCTGACTAGTTTTAGCATATGCTCACGTTCCTCATCAGATTGCGCATACATAAAATTGGATACACCTTCCAGCCCTTTCACCTCAGCCCAACAGGCCATAGCCAAATAAATTTGAGAAGATTCGGCTTCTATTCTTATTTGATTATTAAGGGCTTCTTCTATATTTTTTGATAACATAATGTTCTTTTTTGTAAAGTTACGGAATTCTCTAATTTGTCTAATACTATTTTTATCGTATTAACTTATTTGCAAGCCATTGGATACCGATTTCTGATCATCCGGATTTACAAAAACCAATTTTCCATCCGGAGTTTCAGTCATTAAGATCATGCCTTCACTCTCGACACCTCTTAACTTTCTGGGTGCTAAATTTACCAATACCGTTACTTTCTTACCAACAACCTCTTCAGCAGTGAAACTTTCAGCAATTCCGGAGACTATGGTTCTTACATCAATACCCGTATCCACTTTTAACACTAAGAGTTTTTTCGTTTTTGGCATTTTTTCAGCTTCTAAAATAGTCCCTACACGGATGTCCAACTTCGTAAAATCCTCGAATGTAATGGGATCCTTTTGAGGCTCTACCACGGCATTGGCTATGTCATTGGCTTTTTTGCTAGCTTCCAATTTATCCAATTGTGCCTGAATCGTAGCATCTTCAATTTTTGAAAATAATAATTCGGCTTTGCCTATTTGGTGGCTCGACGGGAGCAGTACTTCCTCAGTTTTGATGCCATTCCATGAGTTCTCGATACGATGCTCCTTTGTCGCATCGCTCGAACTGACATTGAGCATCTTTTTTAGCTTTTCAGAAGTGAACGGTAAAAACGGTTCTGATAATGTTGCTAAGGCAGCGGCTATTTGAAGGGCCACATACATGATGGTTTGGGTACGGGCTTCATCTGTTTTGATTTTTTTCCAGGGTTCTTCGTCGGCCAAATATTTATTCCCCAAACGTGCTAAATTCATCAATTCCTGTCCTGCTTCTCTAAAACGGTAGCGTTCAATAGAACTCGCAATCACGTCCGGGTATGCTCTAACTGCCGCTAAGGTATCATTGTCTACTTGTGAAAACGCTCCAGCTACAGGAACCACACCATCGTAATATTTATTAGTTAAAACCACCACACGATTAATAAAATTCCCAAATATGGCGACTAATTCATTGTTATTTCTGGCTTGAAATTCTTTCCATGTAAAATCGTTATCCTTAGTTTCCGGAGCACTGGCATTTAAGGCGTAGCGCAATACATCTTGCTGTCCGGGAAAGTCTTTTAAATACTCCGGTAACCATACCGCCCAATTTTTAGAGGTAGATAATTTATTGCCTTCTAAATTTAAAAACTCATTCGCCGGAACATTTTCCGGTAAAATGTAACTGCCTTCAGCTTTTAACATGGATGGGAAAATGATACAGTGAAATACGATATTATCTTTCCCTATAAAATGCACCAGTTTTGTGTCCTTGTCTTTCCAATAGGGTTCCCAATCAATGCCTTTTTGTTCTGCCCATTCTATGGTTGAAGAAATATAACCGATAGGTGCATCAAACCAGACGTATAACACTTTGCCTTCACCACCTTCAGCGGGAACCGGGATGCCCCAGTCTAAATCTCTGGTTACGGCACGCGGACGTAAACCATCATCAATCCAAGATTTTACCTGCCCGTAAACATTAGGTTTCCAGTCCTTTTTATGCCCCTTTAAAATCCATTCTTTTAAAAAATCTTCGTGCTTATCTAAAGGTAAAAACCAGTGTTTTGTTTGCTTAAGCGTGGGCACGTTTCCCGTTAAGGCTGATTTCGGATTTATTAAGTCCGTTGCATTTAAACTACTTCCGCAGTTTTCACATTGATCACCATAGGCTTCTTCATGTCCACATTTTGGGCAAGTTCCTGTAACAAAACGATCTGCTAAAAACTGGTTAGCCTCTTCATCATAGAGTTGCTCAGTGGTTTCTTCAACAAACGCTCCTTTCTCATTCAACGTTTTGAAAAACTCCGATGCCGTTTTATGATGAATGGGTGCCGACGTCCTTGAATAGTTATCATAAGTAATCCCAAAATCTTCAAACGATTGTTTAATGATGGCATGGTACTTATCAACGATATCCTGTGGTGAGACCCCTTCATTTTTTGCTTTGATTGTAATGGGAACACCATGCTCATCACTGCCTCCAATAAGCGCAACATCGTTTCCTGTAAGACGTAAGTAACGCGCATAAATATCGGCGGGCACATATACACCTGCTAAATGTCCGATATGAATGGGCCCGTTCGTATAAGGCAATGCCGTGGTAATCGTATATCTTTTGGGTTTGCTCATTTTTTATAAACTGTTGAGTGACGCTTTGTTTTTGAAGCGGTAAAAGTACGCATTTTGACTGCGATTTAGAAAAAAAATGTACATTTACATCATGTCTAAATTCAGGTTAATTATTATCTTGTGTTGCACGATTTTCTGTTTAGGAAATAAAACCATTTCCGCTCAGGAGGCGACATTGCATAAAACAACTACATTGAAGCAACCACCATATTTAAAATCAGGAGATACGGTAGCCATTGTTGCACCTTCCGGTGTTTTGAAAAACCGTACTAAAGAAATAGATCAAGCCAAAGCATTGCTAGAAAGCTGGGGATTGCATATTGTTGTAGGCAAGCATGTATTCAACCATGCAAATCATTTTGCCGGAACGGATGATGAACGCTGCGAAGATTTTCAAAAAGCACTAGACGACCCTAAAATCAGTGCCATCTGGTGTGCTCGTGGTGGCTATGGTACTGTGAGGATTTTAGATCTACTTGATTATACCAAATTTAAAAACAAGCCTAAATGGCTTATCGGGTATTCCGACATCACAGCACTGCATAATCAATTTCATAATGAAGGTTTTGAGAGTATTCATGCTTTAATGTGTACCAGTTTACAAGATGATTTAAGCAGCATTAAAGCAACGGTTTCCAGCTTTAAAGATGCTATTTTCGGCAACCCCGTGAGTTACACTTTAAAGGGCTCTGAATACAATAAACAGGGCTCTGCTTCGGGGCAACTCGTTGGTGGTAATTTAACCATGCTGCATACCATGTTAGGATCTGAAACCAGCATAGATATTTCAGGAAAAATTCTTTTTATTGAGGAGATCGGGGAATATAAATATCATATCGATCGGATGCTGCAAAGTCTAAAACGCGCCGGATATTTTGAACAATGCAAAGGTGTTATTGTGGGGGATATGAGTAAAATGCGAAAGAACACAACCCTTTGGGGAAGCTCTGTGGAACAACTTATTTTGGACGCCTTATCTGACTATAATTTCCCCATTGCTTTTAATATGCCGGCCGGTCATGAAAAGGATAATCGAGCCTTAATACTGGGCAGAACGGTCGATTTGACCGTAAATAATGAACAATCAACTATTATTTTTAAGTCTTTTTAAAATATATCATAGACTTGTCGGGAATTTTAAAACGATTTCTATGATGAAAAAATTACAATTATTAGTTGCTGCTATGATGCTTTTACTTTCTGTTGGTGCTCATGCAGACGTAATCAAAAATTCAGAATTAAACTTAATGAATCCTGATGTACGAAAGTGTTTATTAGATGCTTCGTCTATTGAAGGTTGGGACTTAGAATCTGTTTATTCTGATTCGAAAGATAATTTAATTATGATCTTTGGAAAAGACGGAAACAAAAGAATGTATATCAGCAAGAAATAATTACTGCTGATTATTACATCGATTAACGTATTAAAAAACCGGCCAGACTTTATTGTTTGACTGGTTTTTTATCATCTTGTATTTTCAACGATTTCAGACTCGTATTTCAATTCTTTAATTTTAATCGCCTTTTTATTCCAAATAACAATAGTTCCGTTTCTACTTGAGGTTACTATATATTTCCCATCAGGGCTCCAATCTACACCCCATAAATAATCGTCGGTAGATTCAGTTTCTGCTAATAGCTTCCCTTTTTTTGACCAAATTCTTAGCGCATCACTTGCTGTGGCTAATTTTGTTCCTTTAGCATTCCATCTCAGGTTTCTGTATTCAGCGATACTTCCTTTAATTTGCATCAACTTTTCACCTTTAATAGTCCAAAACTCAACTAATTTATTTTCGGCCTTTTCCAGGTCTCCATAATCTCCAACAGCAAAAAACTTGCCCGATTTATGCCATTCGATACAAAGTAAAAATGGTTCTTTAACACGTGTCCTAAATCGCTTTAATGTATCTCCCATATGGTTAAAAACACCCACTTCTGTTCCCACTGTGACCACTATGTTTTTTTTAGGGTGCCAATCTAATCCGGTAACCCCTTTTTCGTCACCCCTAAATCTGCTAATGCGATGTCCTTCAATATTGAATATCGAAACAAAATCCTCAAGTTCTGAAACTGCTAAAAGCGCTCCATTATAGTTCCAATCTAAAGCCCTCATGCTACTTTTGAGCCCTTTTAGATCTATCCATGTATCGTCATCGAGATTAAGAATCTTAGCCTTAAATGTGCTGCTCTGGGTTATAACGGCTAACTTATTTTGAAAAGGATGCCACTTAAGTCTGCTTAGTTGCACACCTTGAACAGGGTAAGTTCTAATCAATTCAAAAGTGTTTCCATCAAATAGCTTTAACGCATCTTGATTTCCACCGGTTGCTATATATTTACCATCGGGACTCCAGGCTACAGTCCATAAAGTTTTCTTATACTCTTTTCGTTGTCCATAGAGATTAGATGATAAAAGTAATATTAAAATAAAATAACGTATCATACTCAGTATTTTGATTTTCCTGAAATTACAATGACTTAAACTCTAAAGTATTGGAAATAACGCCATTATTATCAGTATTATAAAGTTTTACGAAATCTTTAGCGTTTCCTTTTATTAAATTTCCTTTTTTGTCAAACAAAGCAAACCGGTTATTGTTTAAAGGGATGAATATGCCATAGTCTCCATTAACGCGAATGTAAACAGGCTCATCTTCCGAAATTGCATTGCTCTTCTCAACGGCCATGGGTTTTTTACCAGTCCATTTTAGTTTTTGAATGCTTTGAAAGTTTGTTTCGATTTTTTGCAATTTTTTTCCTTTCCTATGCCAGATATGAACATCTTTTTCGTAACCGGCCACAGCCACTTTTTTGTCTTTTGGGCTCCAAACAACGGTATTTAAGTTATGTTCATGTCCTTCTAATAATATTGGATTTGTGATTTGATTCTTTTTTAGTTGCCATATAGAACCGTTACCATCGTTGCTGCTAAAAGCAATATACTTCCCGGAATGACTCCAGGCAATATCTGTTATAGATCTGGAATGTTTTTTATAGGTTCGTGAAGTCATTGAAGCGCTATGATACAAGCGAATATGGCCATCAGAAAAGCCTAAAACCAGTAGAGTACTGTCTTTTGAAAAACTTCTGGCCGTGATGCGTGTTGAATGCCCATCAATTTTAGAAAGCAACTTACCACTGGTATCCCAAAAGCGAACTTTACCATCGTTATGTCCGGAAACAATTTTATCGCCTTCTGAATTCCAATCCAAAGACCAAACAGGACTGGTATTTGCCTTAAAAACATATAATAACTTACCTGCTTTGTCCCAAAGACGAACCGTTTCTCCTCCTGTTGCTAAAATAGTCCCCTGAGGGTTCCAGGACAAGGCTCTAATCTCTTTGGTATGAGACGTCATTTCCTTTAGTAAAGCACCATCCGGTGACCAAAATCTAACATTATGAATGGGGTCGTTGCGATTTCCATAATCACCGGTAACCAAAAAATCACCCGATGAATGCCAATCTAAAGATAGAACCGCCTTGGTGCTTTGCAAACCATTGGCGAAGATCAATCCTTCATCTTTTTTTAGATCGAAAACCCTAACCGTATTATCCCAACAAGACGCCCCTATTTCGTTATCATTTAACCAATCGATACTCACACATCCACCTCTTGGAACATGAATATCCTTAACCAAATCGTAATCCCGATTCCATATTTTTATATAACCATCATGACTGGTGGTCGCTAAAAAATTCCCTGTCGGACTCCATCGCACATTTCTTACCTGGCGTGTGTGCCCTATCAGATTGGTAGATTTTGAAGTATTTACATCCCAAACCATAACTTCACCTTCCGGGCCAGAAGCTGCAATTTTGTTATTATCCGGGCTCCAATCAATACTATTTATTGTACCCTTAATACCATATAAAATGCGATGCAATGCTAAGGTTTCGGCCTCATAAATTCTTAATCCGGTTTTGTTTCCAAGTGCTATAAATCGATCATCGGGACTCCAATTTAAAGACCAAATATTTCCGCCTCTAGGTAATACGGTTTCGATTTGATAAGGCGAATCATTCTCATCAATAGCTATCTCAGGAAGAATCCCTGAAAGGTCCTGCGCATAAACCTGGGCTATCCCAATGCTAATACATATTCTTAAAATATAGACTAACATTTGTTTACCTCTGTAACTACGATCACTTCAAACTCAATAGCATCAGAGATCACACTGTTTTTCGCACTTCCTATCAACCCTTTGGATTCATATTCAATACCCCAGCGCGTTCTGTCTATGATAAACTTTGAAGTCAGCGTTACTGTCCAATCAGCATCTTTTACGGTGGCTTCAAAATTCACTTCATGAGTAATCCCCTTAATCGTTAAATTCGCTTTGACTTCAACCACATTCACGCGTTTATCCTTAACCGAAATCATCTCTAAATTAGCGGTTGGGTATTTTGTGACATCAAAAAAATCTTCATTCTTTAAATGCCCGACCAGCATCTCACTGTATTCACCATCGGTATTGATAATGGAATTCATATCCACTACAAAGCTTCCGCCCTGAATAACATCTTTCGATTTTATAATGTTGCCACTATTAAATTTTACGGTGCCGTAGTGCTTTCCGAAACTAAATAGTTTAGAACCTGTCCATTTTACGATGCTTTTTGAGGTATCAATTTTAATGGTTTTTTGAGCGTTTGTTGTTAATCCTAAACAAACAAGTGCTGCGAGTAAAATTATTTTTTTCATATTCTTTATTTTGCGAGTCTAAATCCAAGGGTTGGGAGCTTAGTTGACGAAGCTCTTCCGTTTCGGTCTATAATCCTTACACTACTACTTCTGCTTCCAAACGTTCCTCCTCTTAATACTCTGGAATCAAATTTCTTTCCAAGAGTATCACAGGGATATGGCCATTTATAATTACTACACCACTCCCAAATATTACCGCTCATATCATAAATTCCCAGTTCGTTTGGTTTTAGCAAGCCAACTGGATGTGATCTATTTTCAGAATTACCTGAATACCAAGCCACTTCATTCACTTGATTGCTTCCACTGTACATAAACCCTTTGCTTCGCAGGCCTCCTCTTGAAGCAAATTCCCATTCTTCCTCTGTGGGTAAACGATATTCCTCGTTATATTTTGAGTTTAATTTTTTTATGAATACTTGAATGTCATTCCAAGACACTTGACTTACAGGACAATCTTCACAGGGTTCTAATACATCCGGAGGAATTCCCATGATTTCAACCCAATCCGTTTGAGTCACTTCATATTTCCCTATTTGATAGCTTTTCAAAGTGACAGAGTGCGGACATTCATCGGCTAATCTTAATTCTAGTGCTCCGCCGTCATCAACATCATCATTACCGCCCATAATGAATTCGCCTCCTTCCACGAATATCATATCAAATCCCGATTTTCTTTTTTTAAACTCATCGATACTTTGTTCTTGAAAAGTAGAACTGGATGAGTTTCTTTTATTATTATCGCACGAAACATTATATAAAATCATTGCTAAAACAAGGATTCTTTTCATCTGAATTATTTTTAGATAAAACTAGAAAGACACCATGCAAATCATGTGAAAAAAATGTAAAAGAAGTGTAAAAGGGATGCAAAACGTTGAGAATTTTCAGTTATTTGACTACTTTTAATAGATTCTAAAAAGGACTCATCATAAACCTATGAAACTAAAGCTTATTTCCATTATTATTCCTATACTTGCGATTGCCGCTTTTGTATGGCTTGGATCTCGTGATGCTAAATCACCCGATAATTTCTCTGAAGTTGTAAAGGTCGCGTTAAGAGATACAGGCAATAAATTATTATTAGCTAATAAGGATTCGACATCTCTGGTACTACCTGTCAAAAAAATAAGTGAGAACCGTTATGAGATGGCCTTTCAAAAAGCACTTGCCATTTCTCCTGATAGTTTGGTGGTGTTTGTAAAACAGAGCTTAAAAACAGCAAAATTACCCAAACCTTATATTGTTGAAGTCATCAATTGCCTGAATGAAGAAGTCTCCTATAGTTTTGAGATTACGGCATTCGCTGAAAACAATATTATTCCTTGTTTAGGCCGATCGCTACCGGCTGATTGTTATACCATTCACATTGTTTTTCTTGAAAAAAGGTTGTCCTTTCTTTATAACAGCCCTTATTTTTTATTGAGTTTAACCTTTTCTATTCTTATCTTTTTTTGGCTGATCTATGTTAAACGATCATCAGGTAAAGTGATTGAGGTTGATAAGCACTTGTCCTACACTGAAATTGGACCCTACAAGTTTTATAAGGACCAAAATAAACTCATTAAAGAACGTACTGAAATAAAATTATCGGTCAAAGAATGTGAACTTATGGCCATGCTTAGTGCCAACCAAAATCAGGTCGTAAAGCGTGAAGTTCTAGTCAAAGAGATTTGGGAAGATAACGGTGTTTATGTCGATAGAAGTCTGGATACTTTTATCTCTAAACTTAGAAAAAAGTTTAAGGACGACCCTTCCATAAATATTATTAACATCCATGGGGTGGGTTATAAATTAGAGGTTGTTTAAGGGTTTAAACACCGAACTGACTTAAATGATGATTTAGATGCTTATAAAACATATTATTCCATTCCTGCGTTGTTAATCTTCCGAAAGAATGTGATTCTTTCCCATCGAAATGGTCTGCACCCAATTCCTGAGTTTTATTGAGATAATCTATAAGGCGTTGTTTTTCTTCATCAAAAATTTTCGTGTCGGTAATTAAAAACTCAGGAGCTGTTCTGCCATTTTTTTTATATGGTTTTTCATTAACAACCACCGATTTCACAAACAGTTTTAAAAGCATTTTTTTAAAATTATTGGGTTTAGGATGTTTGTCTTCATAAATCAGTTCGTAGGTCACATTGCAATGCGCCAACATTTGATCTACACTCATTTTACCCCATAATGCCTGTGATGAAGGGTTAAGCTTATGGATTCTATCAACTAAAGTATTGGTCTCTTTTATATCAAAAATATTATTCATGTATTTAATATTTGTTCATTAAAATACTATCTCGCAATTTATTTATTTTATTTTTATCCTGAAACCATAAATATGGGGTTTTACGACCTAAATAAAGCTGCTCGAATGCTTTTGGTTGAAAAAATCAATCAAGACATTGCTTCTGATTTATCATTTGGTTATACTGAAAACATCATTCAATATTTTTCAGATGAAGACACCTATATTCGAAAAACAGGGTATTTGGCTATTGGCAAAATCTTTTATGCCCAACCTGAATTACAAGAACATATCCTTTCAACTTTAAAAGGGTTATTAGAATCTCCAACCGACAAAGTGCGCCAAACCGTTATAAATGCCGCCGGAGAAATTGGAAAGTTTCATTTTGACAAGGTGCAGCACTTTTTTGACATCGGACTATTTGATAAGCACCATTCTGTAAGAAACGCAGTAATTGGCTCGGTTAAAAAAATGGGAGAGCGCAATCCTATTCCGGTTTTGGCCTGGGCAAAAACCTATTTAAAACATCCCGATAAGGAGGTTCGTCGCGAAATTTGTCATGGTATCGAATTACGAGGACGCACACATCCCCAAGATATTCTTCCGCTTTTAAAAACACTTGAATTCGACGACACCAAACGTGTTACGGATACGCTCATTCATGTCATCGGGCAAATCGCTTACAAAAGAGGCTGTTTAAAAACCGTTGTTGAACATCTAAATACCTGGGGAAACAAATCGCTCGTTGAAAAGGCGTTGGACGAAATTGTCGATGTTCACGATCGCTATAAAAAGTTTGCGGTATTGACGCAGCAGGAAGCGATTGATTATATTGACCAGTATTATAAAAATTAAAAGTCTTCATTCAATTCTTCCAATGCTCTTTTCAGGGTTTCTAAGTCGACCTCTTTAAAATTAAATTCAAGACTCGGGTTTTCAACAGTTTTTGCATCTACCATATCAAAGTACAGCTTGCCTTCATCTTTTTTAATAGCAATAAGTACCACGTCTTCATTTTTAGGAACCAAATTAAAATCGAAGGTTTTGCCCGATCGCCTGCCCGACAATACCGAGTTCATGGATTTAAATACCATACTTACACGCGTCACGCCTTTGGCTTCGTTTATTTTAAGTTTGTATTTAATGCGATTACCGGTTCTAACAAACCGGTCGCAGTTGATCCAGCCTAATTTCGACGTTCTTAAAATGTAGCTATTAACCTCAGATACCCCCAGATTGCTGTCTGTACCTGTTAGTCTAGCCTCAAACCTCGCATTTCTTATAGCCTCTAAAGAATCTCGCAATCTGCTTCTTATTGCCGAACGACCGCGCCCAACACTAGGAATGCCCTTCGCATCAAAAACAATCGGTAAAGAATAAGGAACAGAAACGGCTTTCCCACGTTGTTTCCCGGGCAACATTTTTGGGAGTGATGCGATGACTCTTTCAGCCTCTAGTTCCAGTTCAGGTTCAGGGGCTCTGGATCGAATATCAACAATATCACCGTTTTTGTTGATTTTAAAAATAACGTTGATCCTTTGTCTTCCATTTAGCCCAATCTTATCTGCCAATTCCGTATTAAACTTTCTTTGAACAAATTCTTTGATCGCCTTACTTGTACAATTCCGTCTTTGGGTTCTATCCCCCTGCTCGCAACCCGGATATACAGGCACCTCTTCAACCACAGAAAAAGGAACATCAATATCTTCTTCAATAACTTCTATTTCTTCAATAACCGGTTCAATTTCTTGCTCAACATTGCAGAGTTTCCAATTCACCATACCATCATTCCATTCCCCGGAAAAGAGTTTCATATCTTTCTTCTGTCCCGGAAACAAAATTTCGATAGGCGCATTCGGTTTTAAGCTCAAAGGCTTATCGCCATGAAATGCCTGAAGGTTCAGCATGCCTCCCGTTTCCAACAGATTACCATCGGATTGGGTAGATAGATTGGCTAATAGGATGTCTGAAAGCTCATAATACTCCACAACCCTTAAGTCTACTTTTCCAGTAACCTCTTTGTTATTTTGATCTACGAATGCGTTTGCTTTAATCCTTAATTGAGTGTCTTCTTTACAAGTTATCGTTGTGTCTTTTTTAGAATTAAACTTAAAAGTTTGAGATGTTTTTTTGGGAATTTTAACTTCTGTTATTTCTTTTTTTATTTCAGATGGTTTCGTTTCAACAGAGGCCTCTTTTATTCGAGGCTTTTCTTGTTTAACGGAATCTACAACGGGGCTTTTTTCGACCGACTCTAAGGTGAGCATCGATCTTATTTGAGATTCATTTATCTTTTTATAATCTACTTTTAAATTCCCACTTTTATTAACTCTTACCGACCTTTTAAACCCGTAAATGTCTTTTCCTTTAATACCCAAAGCAATGATGTAAAAGCCTCTATTAACAGGCAGGTCTATCTCATCATCATAAACATTTAAAACTGTGTTGTTTCTTTGATCTATAACCCGAATTTCATTGTGATTAGCATCAATATTGAATTTGAATTTGATATTGACCTTTTCCTCGGTGGGAGCGAATTTATCGATGTTTATCCAGCCTAGGTTGGAGAGTTGTACCTCTTTATAAAATTGAGTTGAAGCCTGATTAAACTTTGTCCTGACTTCAAAATATTTTTGACGCTCTTTTTTAAATTTCTGTAAACTATCAGATGAAACTATACTTCTGTAACCGCCTAATTCACCTGGAGTGAAATGCCAGTATATTGTTGCGAATGCAGTATTACCTTCCCCTGGTAAAACGTTGTCCAGAAGGTATTGCTTCGAATCGATAAGTATTTCTCGATTGTCTACAATCTGCCTCAAAGAATCCACATAAACCGCTTCAAAATCATAAAGTGGATAATCCTGATCTTTTTCTTTTTGTACCAATTGAATTCTCTGATTAAAAATTCTAAGTGTATCAGAGTTAACATCCAAATTATTAACTCTTGGAAATTGTTCTTTAAACACGCCAAAATTCTTATATCCTATAGTATCTACCAATAGTACACTTTGTGTAGCTTCCAAACCATAAGACCTAGTTAACTCTGCATCAATAATAAGGGTGTCCTCATAAAAAATAACGAACCGCTCGTCACTTTCAAATTTGACGTCTTCCGCTTTCCAGTTCATATTACCAGTTAAAGCTCTTTCCCCATAAAACAATCCCATATTGTTCTCATCGGTGCTTTTGGGGAGTATCACATTGATTGTCTTATCTTCTTTTAAAGTTAAAGCCTCATCATTTGCTTTAATATGAATTTTAAAGGCACCTCCAGAGATTAACCATTTTCCATCAGATCTTGTTTGGGTGTTCGCAAAAAGCAAATCTTGTTTGTTTACCAGTTCAAGCAATTCTATATTCAAATAGTCCCCGGTAAATGGTCTTTTTGATTTTGTTTCTAGATCATCTGGACTGAATCGAATGATAGTCCCTTTTTCTCCAACAATTTCAATGATAGAATCAATATCGACCTGAAAATTTTGAATATATTCCGATTCAAAGTTCATCATGTTTTTAAGATAATCTTTCTCAGAATCGCTTTCATTGAAATACAGCACTGCAAATAATACGGTGGCTAGACTCAAGGTAATCCCTAAAAACTTAAACCATTTCCCCTTAATATAAGCTTTCTTTGCATTTAGAATCGTACTCCGTAATTGCTGACGCTTCAACCCTTCCAATATGGTTGTATGCTCTTCAAATAAAGTATTAAAATCAGCATCCGATTTTAACCGGCTTTCAAAATCCCGAACCTCTCCTTCAGAAAGGGTCTTATTTAAATAGTTATTTATTAACTCAATATGTTGTATCTGATTGTCCATGATTTCCTGAATTAAGATTGAATTGATTGACGCGTTCGATAGATGTCTTTAGCCTTTGTTAAGCATTTATATTTCTGATTTTTCGCAATCTTTTCAGATTTAAATTGCATCACCTTGGCAATCTCCTTAAAAGACATGGCTTTGTGATAAAACAGTTGTAATAATTGCCGGCATCGGGCTCCTAATTCAAGGAATGCGCGTTCTGCACATTGGTATTTTTTTTCTTCTAAAACACTGTGAAAGTATTCAACTTCCGTGTCATTTAAGTTATGAAGTTCTTCTTTGGAAAATTTCTTTTGCGTATCCTTCCAAATGAAACGGGACACCGCATACAAATAGGTGTAAAAGGATGAGGTAAGCTTAAAATCGGATTTCTCCAGATTTCGATTTAGTATGATTAAGGCTTCCTGAAACACATCGGATGCATCTTGTTTGGTTCCGCCTTTGGACAGAATAAGGCGTTCAACTTTGGGGTATAATTGGTATAATTTTTTAAAAGCCTTGTCTCGCTGACCATCTTTAAAAAGCTTTAAGATGTTTTGATCGTTCATAAAACTCGTTTATTACTTAATGGTCATTTTGCAAAAAGGTCTCCCTATAAAAGTAATATTTTTTGTTTTTAACACGCACAATGAACACATAGTAAGCTTTGAGGCCGTATCAAAATGCGTCCTACAGGGATGGGTTGTTTACATTTCAGGCAGATTCCAAAATCTTCAGTGCCGAATTTATCGAGCACCCGTTTCAGGTTTCCCAGCTTTGCTTCCGCCTGGCGTAAAGAAGCTTCATTGACACTTTTATTGTTAATGGCATCCATCCGGCTTACACGTCCGATGGAGACATCAGGGGCAATCGGTTTGGTTAATTCTTTATAGTCCGAAATAGCCTTTTCGGTTTTCGAAATCTCTTCTAATAGCTTTATTTTAATGTCCTCCTGATCCATTGAAAATCATTAAAATCGACGTTCCTTCTGCAACTGCTCATAGGCTGCTTGTACTTGTCTGAACTTTTCTTCAGCACCGTTCTGGTGTTCTTTTCCTAAGTGAATCACTTTATCGGGATGGTACTTTTTCGCCATTTTCCGATAAGCCTTTTTAATGTCATCGTTGGTCGCGGTCTTATCAATTTCCAAAATTTTATAAGCATTGTCTTCGCTATTATAAAACATGGCTTTAATACTCTCATAATCGTTATGATTGATCCCTAAATATCCGGCTATGGTATAAATCTGTTTTACCTCATCGTTAGTCACATGTCCATCGGCTTTAGCGATCCCAAATAAAAAATGCATGAGTTGTAAACGCGACGCATGATCCATCATCTGCTTAATTTGCAAACACACTTGTCGGGTGGAAATATTGTTTTGCTTGTTGATGCCTTTAAACAACTTAAACGCATGATTTGCACGTTCTTTACCGTACATGCCGACAAACTGCTGACGCACAAAATCCAGCTCCCGCTGATCTTGCTTGCCATCGGCTTTAATTACTATAGAGGCCAGTATAAGTAAGCTAACTTCAAAATCGCCGGACTGTGTTTGCGGACGTTGTCTGGTTTGGGTATGGGTTGTTCGTCTGCCACTCCCCCTTTGTTGTCCTTCACCTAAAAACGGACTTTTATCGCCGTTAGATAACGTGTCTATAAAACTCCCCAATGCCAAACCAATGATGGCTCCAATCGGGCCTCCAAACGACCAGCCCAAAGAGGCTCCTATCCATTTTGAAAAACTCATGTAAGTATAAATTTTATTTATCGGTAAATATAATATTAGTTAGTTGATAATTATATCATATTGTTACACAATTGGTATCTTTGCAATCTAAAATTGTTAATTAAAAAATATTAGACATATGTATCCAGCAGAATTAGTAAAACCGATGCGCGAAGATTTAACCAATGTTGGTTTTGAAGAATTACAAACAGCTGAAGCTGTTGATGCTGCTTTAGCCAAAGAAGGCACCACCCTGGTGGTTGTGAATTCGGTTTGTGGTTGTGCCGCGGCAAATGCTCGTCCGGGAGCTAGAATGAGTTTACAAAACGTGAAACGTCCGGACCATATCACCACTGTTTTTGCAGGGGTTGATAAAGAAGCCGTTGAACAAGCCAGACAGCACATGATTCCTTTTCCTCCAAGCTCACCTTGTGTAGCTTTGTTTAAGGATGGTGAATTGGTGCACATGTTAGAGCGTCATCATATTGAAGGACGTCCGGCAGAATTGATTGCTGAAAACCTTGTGGATGCTTATAACGAGCATTGTTAGGAGCGTCAACAAAGTAAGGTGGTCTTTTGAATTTGAAACTTTTATGCAACAGATTCTCATACTAGACTCAGAATGACTGAAAAAAATGAAAAACCGTGAACATTATCACGGTTTTTTTATGCCGTTTATATCCATTACTTTATTTTTGGGCATGCTAAAATTATTGTCTTATCCCATATCGGTAATTTACTATCTGTGTTTCTTTATAACACTGCTTATCTTCCATCCTATTCAATGGTTTTGCTTTAACGTTTTTGGATATCAGGCACATAAAAAAAGTGTGGATGCCCTGCAATTTTGGTTGATGCGTTGTGCCAATGTTTTAGGCACCCGATTTTCATTCGATAACCCACATCAGATCGACACGGGTCAGCCATTAATTATTGTGGTCAACCATCAAAGTTTACACGATATCTACCCGCTTACCTGGTATATGCGAAAATACCATCCTAAATTTATCAGTAAAATAGAATTGGGGAAAGGCATTCCCAGCGTGTCGTATAATTTGCGTCATGGCGGTGCTGCTTTGATCGACAGAAAAAACCCGAGACAGTCCTTACCGGCTCTCATGAAATTTGGAGAATATATAGAAACCCATAAACGGGCTGCGGTCATTTTCCCGGAAGGTACCCGAAGTAAAAACGGCACTCCTAAACCTTTTCAGACCAAAGGCTTACAAATCTTGTTTAAAAAGATTCCATCGGCTTTCATTGTACCTGTTTCTATAAATAACTCCTGGAAAATGCTCCGTTATGGTAAATTTCCTATGGGATTAGGGACACACATAACATTTACGGTACACAAGCCTTTAAAATTGTCTACCTTTGCCAATAAAGAAGATTTAATTCATAGTATTGAAACCACTATAAAAGAACATATACACCCTTAAACCCTACAGATGTCGTTAAAGAATGTGAGATTAGAAGTGATGCAGTTTTTGGAAAAAGACGTTGATTCCCTGATAAAGAAATACTTAATTCCTATTGAAGATATTTGGCAACCTACAGATTTTTTACCAAACTCTGAAAGTGCCTGTTTTTTTGATGAAATCACTGAAATACGTGAGCTCTCTAAAGAATTACCATACGATTTTTGGGTCGTTTTAGTGGGGGATATGATTACCGAAGAAGCGCTACCTACCTACGAATCCTGGCTTATGGATGTTGAAGGTGTTAAACAACAGGATAGAGAGAACCCTTGGGCAAAATGGGTAAGGCACTGGACTGGCGAGGAAAACCGTCATGGCGACGTGCTTAATAAATACTTGTATCTTTCAGGGCGTGTAAATATGCGTGAAATTGAAAAAACCACACAATATCTTATTGCGGATGGTTTCGATATCGGCACCGATAGAGACCCTTATAAGAACTTTGTATATACTAGTTTCCAGGAATTAGCGACTTACGTTTCTCACAATCGAGTTGCTAAAATAGCTAAGAAAAAAGGCAACAAACAGTTGGCAAAAATGTGTAAAATTATTTCTGGGGACGAAATGAGGCATCACCATGCATATTCTGAATTTGTTGAGCGTATTTTTAAGGTAGACCCCAGCCAGATGATGATGGCTTTTCATTATATGATGAAACAGAAGATCACCATGCCTGCTGGTTTTTTAAGAGAATCCGGTGATAAGGTTGGAACCGCTTTCGAAGAGTTTTCAAATACTGCTCAGCGTATTGGTGTTTATACCAGTAGAGATTATATTGATATTTTACAAAAATTAATAGTACGTTGGGAAATTGATAAAATCACGAATCTTAGCGATGAAGCTGAAAAAGCCAGGGATTATTTAATGAAGCTTCCGGATCGCATGTTACGCCTGGCGGATAGAATTAAAATTCCGGAAAACTCCTTTCAATTTAAATGGGTGGAGCCCGCAATTATAAAATAGTTCCTCAATCTAGATTACAGAATTGAATATTCGAAAAGCAACCATAACAGATTTAGAAGGTGTTTGGACTATTTTCGCTGAAGTCATTAAAGGCGGAGATACCTTCGTATTCGATCCGGATACGCCGAAATCTGATTTGAAAAAGTACTGGTTTAATGAGAACATGAGTACTTTTGTGATTGAAGACAACGGTATCATTTTGGGTTCTTATATGATTAAACCAAATCAGATCGGTTTAGGAAGTCACATTGCAAACTGCGGGTATATGGTGAGCCCAAACGCCAGAGGTAAAGGGGTTGGTAAAAGATTATGTGAACACTCCATACAAACGGCAATTGCCATGAACTTTGAAGCCATTCAATTCAATATTGTGGTAAGTACCAATACTCAGGCCGTTGAACTTTGGAGGAAATACGGTTTTAAAATCATTGGAACCACACCCAAAGGGTTTCAGCATAAAACACTAGGTTTGGTAGATACCCACATCATGTATAAAGCTTTGAAATAAAAATGAATCCTCAGGAGCAAATACATAAGACCATGGCCTTTGTAAAAGACCAATTAGTAGATGCTGAAGGCGGACACGATTGGTTTCATATCGAACGGGTTTATAAAAACGCTTTATTGATTGCTAAAACGGAATCTGTTGACCTCTTTATAGTTTCACTTGGTGCGCTGCTTCATGATATCGCGGACAGTAAATTTCATGATGGTGATGAAACCATTGGGCCTAAAATCGCACGAGAGTTTCTATTCAACTTAAATGTGGACTCCACGGTTATCGAACATGTGGTTCAAATTATTGAAAACATTTCTTTTAAGTCCAGTCTGGCGAAAGACGAGGATGGTAACCAAGTTCAAAAATTTAAATCCCCCGAATTGGATGTGATACAAGATGCCGACCGATTGGATGCTATTGGAGCTATCGGTATTGCACGTTGTTTTAATTATGGCGGGTTTAAAAACAGGCAGCTCCATAACCCGGATATTAAGCCAAATCTGAATATGACTAAGGAAGTCTATAAAGCTTCTTCATCGCCAACGATCAATCATTTTTACGAAAAATTACTGTTATTAAAAGATCGTATGAATACCAAAACCGGAAAGCGTATCGCCGCGGATAGACATCAATATATGCTTGGGTTTTTGGATCAGTTTTATAAGGAGTGGGAAGGAAAGGCTTAAGTTATTGAATCATCAACTTGATTTCTTTCCGGTAATTTGAAGCACTTTTCCCGGTGATCTCGTTAAACTGCTTATTAAAGTGTGAAAAGTTATTAAATCCGCATTCAAAGCAAATACTGGTGATGCTCATCTGACTTTCAGTAAGCAGTTTCGTTGCATGTACCACACGATATTCGTTGACCAGCTGCGTAAAGGTTTTTCCTGTCGATTTTTTAAAGTACCTGCAAAACGCCGGAACCGTCATACTCACCTTATCGGCAATCTCATCCAAACTGATATGCTGTTTAAAGTTTCGGTTCACATGCTTAAAAATGATATCGATCTTAGCACTGTCTTGCGGTTCCGTTTCAAAAGCAAAACCATCGGCATTTAAAAGTGTATAGTCATCGGTGGTGGATAAATAATTGAGGATCTCTAAAAACTTTAAAACACGTTCAAAACCTTCATATTCTAGAAGCCTGTTTATTTCGGGACCTATATGTTGTTTGGTATCCACTTTAAACCGGATCCCTTTCCGTGCCCGGTCAAATAAAGAAGCAATCGTTGCCATTTCTGGAATATTGATAAAATCGTTTCCTAAAAAATTCGATTTAAAATGAACGGTGGTTTCCGTACCATTGGTCGTGAGTCGGTCTGTAAAACCATTATGTGGCAAATTGGACCCGATTAATATCAATTGGCTATTATTGAAATAAGATAAATGATTCCCGATATGGGTTTTTCCCTGTCCTTTGTTGACGTAGACCAATTCCAACTCCGGATGAAAGTGCCAAAAGGCATGGTACTTATCGGCTTTAACCACATGTTGCTTAACTAGTATCGAGCTTCCAAAACTTGGGCTTAGTTTTTCTAAGGTCGGTTTCTTGTTGATCATAGTCAATGCATTCGTTTATACCAAAGTTACAATTTATTATGCGTGAATTGTATGTTAATTTAACAAAAATATATGCTATTTTAACTTAACATACACTTAACATTCATTTAACAGATAATATAGCACACAAATTGATCAAAATGGTCGTTTTCTAGGCTGTGCTTCTCACCTACCTTTGTCCTGTAAAACGTTATAAACCAAATCATGAAAAACGTATTTAAAAACTCCAAAAAAGTAATCTTAATGGTAGCCATGATGGCCACGGTTATGGGTTACGCCAATCACACGTCTTTTTTCAACGCCGGTAAAGGCGCCAAACGAACTGCCGTTTTCTTTAAAAATGTAAAACAGGGCAACCTACTCTCTATTAAAGATTCAAACGGCATGACATTGTATAAGGAACTCATCGAAAAAGCGGGTGTATATTCCAAAGGGTTCGATTTAACAGCATTACCCAATGGACATTATATTTTTGAGCTCGACAAAGATCTGGAAATAAGAACCATCCCGTTTACAGTAACCCTTAACAATGTTGTTTTTAACAAAGTCAAAGAAAAAGTCATTTTTAAACCCCACACCAGGGTTAAAGACCATCTTGTTTTAATCTCCAGGCTGTCCCTAAACAAGGCGCCTTTGGATATTAAAATCTACTATGACGGCGATCATACTTATGAATTAATTCACTCGGAGAACATTGAAAACACCAAAATCGTCGAGCGCACTTACAGGTTATCAAAAAAAGGAGCTTACAAAATTGTGTTCTATTCCGAAGATCGCATGTTTACAGAATATTTTAATAATTAGTTTGCTATCAGTTTAATTGTGATGAAAGTGGGCTGTTCAATTCGCGAACAGCTCATTTTTTTAAAACCTTAGACCTTTTAAAATTACTGCTATGAATTTAAATTACCGTCAAAAAAGAATCTTATTAAGCCTTGTTTGGACCCTATTTAACATCATCATCTTATCCTCACTAACAATAAAAGTACTTGGTACGGGTTGGGAATTGGTATGGCTTACCGGCGTTATTTTATATACCACCAGTTTCTGGATCTTAACCAGTATGTTGCTAGATGCTCTTATTGGGCCAGAGGTTAAAAATGGTTAGTTGGACTTCGACCCTTCGATAAACTCAGGACAGGCGCAGCTTCGTCTGACAGATAACTTCAAATTGGCTTTTCAGTCCATTTTCATTTCAATATCAGGGATTTATCAAAGCACTTAGCCTAAAACAATTTTAACTGCCCATCCTTAAACTGAGCATGTAAGTCTGTGTTCAGGTGGGGAGTAGTGCTGTCCTTAAAATATTTGCGCTTCGCCAACTGCATCATGTTATTAATTTGTTCGGCGATCTTACCTTCTCCGCGCATTCTGGAACCGTAACGCGAATCGTTTAATTGTCCGCCGTGACAACTCGCAATTTGATGCAATACCTTATCTGCCCGATCCGGCATGGTTTTCCGAATCCAATCCGAAAAGATCTGACCGATAGCCCCATTCAATCTTACAATAGTATGTCCGATGGATAAAGCACCATGCTCTGAAGCCGCCTTAGCCAAAGCCAATATTTCATGGCTGTTTATCGACGGAATCATAGGTGCCAGCATCACATTCACTGGAATCCCATGGTCACTTAAGGTTTTTACCGTATCGAGTCGCCTTTTGATAGTTGCTGTTCGGGGTTCCAAAATACGCCTTGTATCTTCCGATAGGGAGGTGATCGATATATTAACAACCACTAAATGATCTTTAGCCAATGCTTTTAAAAGGCCCAAATCCCTAAGGATCAAGGCATTTTTTGTGATAATGCCCACCGGGTGCCTGTATTTTAAAAAGACCTCTAAACATTGTCGGGTGATCTCAAATTGCTTTTCTGCCGGTTGGTAGCAATCGGTGTTTCCGGACATCACAATAGGGTGTGCTTTCCAGGTCTTCTTTTTTAAAAAGGCCTCTAATAATCTAGGCGCGTCTTTTTTTACCATAATGCGGCGTTCAAAGTCCAGTCCCGGGCTATAGCCCCAATATTCATGGGTATTACGGGCATAACAATAAATACAGCCATGTTCACAGCCCTGGTAGGCATTCATCGAATACATCATGCCCACATCCGGGCTGTCTACTTTATTGACGATGGTTTTTGGAAAGACCTCTAAATACAGGGTTTTATTATTATCGCTTTGCTCACCTTCTTTATGGCAAAATTCTAAAAAGTCGTCGCGCATCTCATGACTTAATTCGAAGAAACGATTAGGGACATTGCCCTGTGCGCCACGTCCTTTTATGGCAGATTTTGGGTTCATAGTAGTAAGACTAAAAGATTGAATGCTTAAAAAGTAACTCTTTAAAATTAGGGATTATTTGGGCTGGGAATTGTGTAAAGATGAAACAGGTTATTAACAAAATGTATCTCATTGCGAATCACAGTTTTTTGTATGCTTTGACAATCTTTTGAACGGAAATCCTGTTTCTTTAAGAACGCCTTTTCCCAACCGGGTATAACTTCTTTTTAAAATCGCTGATCTCGTCTTTTAGTTTTTTGTTGGCATTGTGCAACAACTCGTTTTGGTGTTTCATGATACTGATCAAATCATGCATGGCGTTTAAATTTTCTAGTTGGAGGGAAACGATTTCTTGTAGGTCTGCTTTGGTGTATCTGCGACTCATGATTGTAATTTAAAATATTCAAAAAAAACTTTAATGGGTTTATTTAATGCTTTTTAAGCACAACAAAGATATTAAATATATTCATTTGAATACTTAAAGACATAAAATAATGCCAAAAACAATTAAAAAGAAGTCGCTACATTTGAATATTGATGAAAATGACTCTTAATGGACAAAGAAGTTTACAACCGCATAAAAGCCGTATTAGCAGAAAAAGGAAAGACTAATAATTGGTTGGCTGATCAATTAGAAATGAACCGTACAACGGTTTCAAAATGGTGTAGAAATGAGATGCAGCCCAGAATTGAAACTTTGTTTCAGATTGCGAAAGCCCTTGAGATAGATGCTCGCGAGCTTCTGGTCTCCACCCAACAAACTCCTAATGGATAATAGAATCAAAGAACAGCGATCAAAGAACATGAAAGCCGTAAAAAGCTCTGGCTCTGTAATTGAAAGAACATTGGGTAAAGAATTATGGGCGAAAGGACATAGATATAGAAAGAATGATAAATCTGTTTTTGGAAAACCGGATTTTACTTTTAAAAAACTAAAAATTGCTGTCTTTGTTGATTCCGAATTTTGGCATGGAAAAAATTGGGATGATAGGAAGCACGATCATAAAACCAACATAAAATTTTGGCATAACAAAATTGAAAGAAATATAAAACGAGACGAGGAAGTTAATAAAGAATTGTTAAGAAATGGTTGGAAAGTTATCAGGTTCTGGGGACAAGAAATTAAACAAGACTTGCTATCTTGCATAAATAAAATTGAAATCACAATAAATGAAGCTAAAAGAAAAAATAACTATTAAAGATTTTAGCGGACAGCCTTTCAAAATTCGCGTTGTAGAACCTGAAAATCAAAATGAAGCCGCTTTTACGCACTATCTCCACAACCACAAGAACGGTGTTTCGCAATTCTATAAAAATGACGCTGTAAAATATGTTAAAGATGTTTTAACTTATAAGTACCCCGAAGAAACTATAACAAATAAAGCGGCAGAAGAAGCTCTACAATATTTACTATTTGATTTCAATAATGCCGTTCCGTTTCCTTCTCCAAAAAAGCAAAAATTCAAATTCATTGACTTATTTGCCGGAATTGGAGGTTTCAGGTTAGCGTTTCAAAATTTGGGAGGAAAATGTGTTTTCACCAGTGAATGGGATAAGTATTCAAAAAAAACATATGAAGCCAATTTCGGAGAGGTACCGTTTGGTGATATAACTAAATCGGAAACAAAAAACTATATCCCTAATAGTTTCGATGTTCTTTGTGCTGGATTTCCTTGTCAAGCATTTTCGATCGCAGGAAAAAGAGGTGGTTTTGAAGACACAAGGGGTACCTTATTTTTTGACGTTGCAGAAATTATAAAAAATAAACAACCTAAAGCATTTTTTCTGGAAAATGTAAAAGGGCTAAGAAATCATGATAGAGGCAAAACCCTTGCTACCATTTTAAACACGCTAAGGGAAGATTTAAATTACTACGTTCCCGAACCTCAAATTATAAATGCTAAAAAGTTCGGTGTTCCACAAAACAGAGAGAGAATCTTTATAGTAGGTTTTCGAAAAGACCTAGATATATCAGAATTTGAATATCCAGAACCAACAAATGAAAATGCTGTGCTCGAAGATATTCTTGAACAAGAGGAAGTCTCAGTTAAATATTACTTATCTACAACATATTTGGAAACTCTCCGTAAGCACAAGGCGAGACATGCAAGTAAAGGTAATGGATTTGGTTACGAAATAATTCCGTATGATAGCACGGCAAACGCAGTGGTTTGTGGTGGTATGGGCCGAGAAAGAAACCTTGTTTTTGACGATAATTTAACAAATTTCAAGCCGGTAACGAAAATTTCAGGGGAAGTCAACAGAGAAGGAATTAGAAAAATGACCCCAAGGGAATGGGCAAGACTTCAAGGTTTTCCTGATAGTTTCAAAATTGTGGTTTCGGACGTTCAAGCTTATAAACAATTTGGTAATTCTGTGGCTGTCCCTGCCATTCAAGCAACAGCGGAAAAAATATTAGAGAAACTTAACTGCTAATGATTAAAGGCAATAAAGGAGAATGGAGCGAACTATATGTTTTAATTTCACTCCTCGCAGATGGAAAATTATATCAGTCTGATTATAATCTAAAAAAGAACTTTAATAATGTTTACAACATAATTAAAGCATACAAAACCGAAACTGACTACAATCTAGAATTTGATAGAAATAAGAATATAACAATTTACAAGATTCAGGATGGTAATAGAGAAGTAATTTTAACATTCACTCCTGAAGAGCTCGAAACTATTTCAAAAAAAATATATCAAGGAATTAAAAATGGCAAAGGAAACTCTTTTGCCATTATGGAAATAGATAGGTTTCTTATGAATTCCTCCATACAAAAATTAAAAGCTGATTCGAGTGTAAAAGCGGATATAAAATTAAAAATATATGACCATCGATTGGCAAAAGAAACCGATTTAGGGTTTAGCATTAAATCACTTCTTGGTGGGAACTCTACATTATTCAATACTGGTCCTGGAAATAATTTTATTTACTCAATTGATAAAACATTAAAAGAATCAGTAGCAAATTTTAACGTACGGACATATAATGCGCCTAACAGAATTTCTAAAATAACTTACCGGCTTCAAGAACTGTACAAAGTTAAAGCTGACCTTAAGTTTAAGGATATCCAGTCGCATCAATTATGGAAAAACCTTAAAATGATTGATGGCGATTTGCCCGAAATTTTAGCTTATTCTTTATACTATAGATGGAAATATAGAGTGCCTTATTTAAAAGAGGTTTCCGAAATTTTAGAGAAAAAAGACCCTTTAAATTTTTATAATAATCAGGCAAGCGAACAAAAACTATACGAATACAAATTAAAGCGTTTTTTAACAGAAGCAGCCATGGGGATGACTTCTGAAAAACCTTGGTTGGGAGAATACGATTCCTTTGGCGGGGTTATTATAGCTAAAAATGATGGTGATATTGTTTGTTTTCATATCTATGACTTTAATTTATTTAGAAATTATCTTCTCGATAACACCAAGTTTGAACAACCTTCAACCGGAGAAGACAAATTAAATCCAGGAAACCCTCGTTCCAAAGGCAAAAAATTTTACTATGGCTGGTTATACGAAAAAGGAAATGAATTGAACTACAAAATTAACTTACAAATACGATTTAAGTAATACTAAAAACTATATATTCAGATTTCTTAAGCCGATTATTTTCTAACAAAAATGATTTGAAAACTCACTCCCCCGGAAACTCAGCCCGTCGCTTCTCCAAAAAAGCACTAGTCCCTTCCACAAAATCTTCAGTTCCAAAACTATCCCCAAAAGCTTCAATTTCAACCTCAAACCCATTAACACCAGCCTTATAATGCGCATTAATTGCTTTAATGGCCGTACCAATAGCCACCGAAGAATTCCGGGTAATTTTACCTGCTATGGATTCACAAAGCGTTAATAAGTCTTCCCGCGTGGTCACATGATTTACGAGTCCGAAGCTTAGTGCTTTATTCGCATCGATCATCCCGGCCGTCATAATAATTTCCATAGCACGCCCTTTACCAACCAATTGTGGTAGACGTTGGGTGCCGCCATACCCGGGAATCAATCCTAAAGAGGTTTCCGGCAATCCCATTTTAGCATTATCGCTGGCCACTCTAAAATGGCAGGCCATGGCGAGTTCGAGTCCGCCACCAAGCGCAAAACCATTCACAGCGGCAATCACCGGAGTTGACAAATTCTCCACAAAATCGAATAATAGTGCCTGTCCTTTTCTGGCCAGTTCTTCACCTTCAGCCTCATTAAAATCCGCAAACTCCGAAATATCGGCACCCGCTACAAAGGCCTTTTCGCCACTTCCGGTCACGATGATCACTTTGGTATTTTTATCGGCATCTGCACTTTTAAAAGCATCGTGTAATTCATTGATGGTCGCTTTATTTAACGCATTTAATTTATTCGGACGATTAATAGTGATGGTGGTGATTCCGTTTTGGAAAGACGTTAGTATATTTTCGTAATTCATGTTGTTTTTAATTAATGCCGTAATTTAATAAACTAAACCCTAACTATCCCCATTTCGCCTAAATTTAGCGGTATGGTTTTTCCGCCTTCTTTGATGGATCGGTAAATGGCCTCAGCAATGATCATATCGCGTTTGCCCATCTCCCCCGGAGCAAAATTGGTGCTTCCGGTTAAAATATGCTTGGCAAAATCGTCCATTTGGATCATTTGCTGACTGCGATGTGGAAATTTGATCGCCTCCCCTCGTGAGTTCCTACCCGCCAAAGGCCCGTAACTATGACAAGGGTTCAGCTCTGCCCAACCTCGTGTAAAACTCACAAACAAACGGTTTGCATTCACATTATGCGAGGTCATCATATTGCCAATAGCGCCATTAGGAAACTTCATCTGAGCCGTAATCGTTTCATCGGTATCTTTAAAGTATTCCGGTCGGGTACTAAACTCCTGGGCGGCCACCGAAATGGGGTTTTGTCCCGCCCCATAAATATTACTTTGAATGGCATAGACCCCCATATTGAGTAAGGCACCACCACCGGCAAGCTTTTTGTTTAAGCGCCACTGCCCCGGATAGCCTCGCGAATTATAAGCGGCATCCGAGGACACGTATTTCACATCCCCAAAGGTCTTTTCTTTAACATAGCGTTTTATTTCATTGGTATAAGGATCGGACTGCATGCGATACCCGACACTTAGTTTGACACCCGCCTTCTCACAGGCATTAATGATCGCATCGCATTCGGCAACACTGATGGCCATCGGTTTTTCACAAATCACATGTTTCCCGGCTTTGGCTGCCCGAATACAAAACTCGGCATGCATGCTGTTGGGTAACACCACATAAACGATATCGATGCTATCGTTATTGGCGATGTCATCAAAATTCTCATAATTATAAACGTTGGCTTTCGGAATCCCGTATCTGTCCATCCAAACCTTTTCTTTGGACGGGGTTCCCGTAACAATGCCCGCCAGGTAACAATGTTCGGCATGTTCGAGTCCGGGAGCCAGTTGCCCACGACTATAGCCGCCTAATCCTACCAGGGCAATCCCCAATTTTTTGTTTTTCTGATCGGATAAGCCGTACGCCAGGGACATATTCCCAATTAGGGTTGTTGCTACCACCCCTTGAGCTAATTTGCGGTTGAAGGTTCTTCTATTCATAGTCATAGTCCGAAGTGTTTAAAGTATGCATTCGCTAATCCTTTAAAATTAGGAAAAAAACGGGACTATGATGGTGTTAATCTTTAGGAAAGCTTACCTTAAAGGTTGTTCCCATATCTTTTTCGGAAACAAAAGTGATGGTTCCCTGGTGGGTTTCAACAATATTCTTAACCATGGCCAGTCCTAAGCCCATGCCACTGGTTTTGGTGGTGAATTTGGGTTCGAAGACCTTATCGAGGTTTTCTTCAGACACCCCGGCTCCATTATCGGCCACCATAATGACCACATGATTATCTTCGGTGCCTACATTGACCGTCACCCTTGGGGTTTTATCTTCCGGAATGGCCTGAATGCCATTTTTCACCAAATTGGTAACCACACGAATCAGCTGGGTTCTATCAAACTTAGCGATGATCTCTTCAGCTTCTGAGCTAAACACAATATAGTTTTCATTAAAAATATCGAGGGCGAGTTTTACAATTTCAACCACATTCAGGGTTTCATTTTTCTGTGCCGGCATTTTTGCAAAGTTTGAAAACGCCGAGGCAATGGAACTCATGGTATCGATTTGCTGAATGAGGGTTTTGCTATATTCATCTACTTTCTGATGAATTTTTTTGTCTTCAGGATCAAACTTACGTTGAAAATTTTGAACCGTTAGACGCATGGGCGTCAACGGGTTTTTTATTTCATGAGCCACTTGTTTCGCCATTTCCCGCCAGGCTTGTTCGCGTTCGCTGGTGGCCAACTTTACGGCACTTTCCTCGAGCTCATCGATCATACTATTATAAGAATTTACCAAGGCTGAAATTTCCTCACTGGTATCATCGACATCGATCTTTTGATTACGCTTTTCCAGCCTGGTTTCGTTCATCTTATCACTAATGGTTTTAAGCGATTTGGTAATATATTTGGACAGTAAAAAGGCAATGGCGAATGCTGTTAATAATATGAATAGAAAGGCCACACTGATACGTTCTAAGAATTCCTGCAATTCATTGTCGAGAAAATCGCCCTTTTCTAAATAGGGCAAATTTAAAATGGCGATGGTTTTTGACTTTTGATCGGTAAGATAGGTATATGATGATTGGAACGATTCTCCATTTTCCTGATGTCGATCTACATACCTGTGATCTGCCGTATTGTTAATTCCGTTTAAAATTTCAGCATTAAGACATTTTTCGGCCAATTCCTTTTGCAAGCCTGCTCTGGAAGAAATTAATAAGGTTCCATCCAAATCATAAAGATTAATCTGAAGTTTATGAATATCAGCAATATTATAGATCTCTTCTTTGAAGATATAAGGGACATTTTCGGTTTTAACCTCCCAGGTATTTTGCTTCCCGTTTAAAACACGTTTTAAATGGGTTTTAATGTTCTGCTCTTTACGTCGTAATCTTCCCTCGTGATAATCTGTACTTTGTTCGTTATACTGATAAATCGTTACCGCCGCAATAAGCACCGATGCCAAAAACACCAAAAGAATGGTTGCTAAAAAAATTCGGGTACGTAAAGAGGGAGATCTTTTTTTCATCTAACAGATTTGCAATGCATAAATATAGCAATAATCGCACCAAAATAACCAACGGTTAAATCTTAAATCACAAGCACCAAATTCCAAACGAGCCCTATTAAAATTTGGTGCTTGAGTTTTGGAATTTAAATTAAGCCTCCGGGTTTTTATCCCGAATACGTTTATACAGTTTAAACCCAAGCATTAAAAGTACGGCCAAAATAAAAATCCCTATAACGCCCCAGATCCAATTGATGGCACTTTTTAAGATCACCAGAAAGATGACTGCGAAAAGAATAAAGGTGGCCCCTTCGTTCCAAATACGCATAAAGCTTGAAGATTTCCTAACATCGTCACGCTGTAGTTGTTTGTAGTATTGATGTGTTTTAAGGTGATAGATGATAAGCAGCACAATAAATCCTAACTTAACCTGCATCCAACTTAAATAGAGCAATGACGGACTAATAATGAGCAACAACACCGCAAAAAATGTGGCTAAAATAGCCGATGGCCAGGTGATGATAAACCATAGGCGTTTTGCCATAAGCTTGAGCTGCTTTCCTAAAATTTCTTTTTCAGGGGATGGTTTATGAAAGGCTTCTATCTGGTAGACAAACAAGCGCGGAATATAAAATAACCCTGCAAACCAGGTGATCACAAAAATGAGGTGAAAGGCTTTGATATAGAAATAATAGTCTTCCATGGTTAAACGGTTTTCACTTCAGCATTCGTCCAGGTATTGATCCAATTCGACAAGAGATCCACAAAGGGTTGATCATCATTTAAACAAGGAATCGTTGTAAAGTCTTTGCCTCCCATTTCATGGAAAATTTCCTGGCCTTCCATAACAATCTCCTCTAAAGTCTCCAGGCAATCGCTCACAAAAGCAGGTGTCACAATAGCCATGCTTTTAACACCTTGTTTGCCAAGGCGTTCTATGGTTCTGTCTGTGTATGGTAGTAACCATGGATCGAACCCTAAACGCGATTGAAAGGAAGTTGAATAGGTTCCTGCTTCAAGCTGAAGCTTTTCAGCCACCAAACGCGTCACTTCCAAACATTGATGCCGGTAGCAAAACTCATGCGCCTTACTAGGTGTCACACAACAGCTTCCATCAATTTTACAATGGGATTTGGTGACATCACTTTTTCGAATATGACGTTCCGGAACACCGTGGTAAGAGAATAACAAATGTTCATAAGACCTATCTTTTAAATGCTTTTTTATGGAATCTGAAAGCACCTCGATATAATCCGGTTTGTTGTAAAACGCCGGAACCGATGCAATCTTTAAATTTGGGAAATGTTCTTTCCGGAGCTCTTCTGCCAATACTAAGATCGTTTCGGTTGTGGCCATGGCAAACTGTGGGTATAGTGGAAATAGCAAGACCTCATCAACACCTTGATCCACCAGTTCCTGAAGTCCTTTTTTAATGGTCATACTACCATAACGCATAGCTAAACCTACCGGAACATCCACCTGGTTTTGAATTTTATTCTGAAGCCTTTCAGACAATACAATAAGCGGAGAACCTTCCTCCCACCATATTTTTTTATAGGCTGCCGCCGAGGCTTTGGGGCGGGTTTTTAAAATGATGCCTTTTACCAAAGCGGCTCTGGCTACCAGCGGAATATCAATCACCCGCTCGTCCATTAAAAATTCGCCCAAATACTTTTTAACATCTTTTGGTTCCGGGCTATCTGGTGACCCAAGGTTGACTAGTAAAATTCCTTTCTTTGAATGTGCTAAGTGGTTAGTGTTAAGTGCCATGTAGTTCTAAATATTTTTTTCAATTGAAGTTTTGAGTCCCTGAACAATTTTCGAAACCTCCACAGTTTTAAGTAATAAAGTCGCTTTCTGTTCTTCATTTATATAGTTTAATCTGAAAGCCAAAAAGAGTAATGATTTTACTTCGTTACAAGAACTCTTAGCGATGGACAAAAGTCTCGAAAATTCCTTGGTGGTCCTCTCGCTGCCTTCGGCTATATTATTAGAAATTGAAACTGATGTACGTTGAATTTGATCTTTAAAAGAATAATCCTTTAAAGAACGAAATATAGTATAAATATCAACCGACAAATCCTGCGCTTTCTTCCAACAAATCAAATCTTCAAAATTCCTTACACTCATACGCTTATTACTTCAAACTTACTTCTTATCCCTTAGCACTTGCGACTTACTCCTAAGTCAACGACATAATATATTTTTTGGGTGTTGTCCCATATTTCTTTTTAAAAGCTGCGATAAAATGACTGGACGTACTATAGCCTACTTTATGCCCTACTTCATTAACATTATCATCACCGGCTTCAAGTAGTTTGCGTGCCACTTCCATTTTATAATCGAATAAAAAACTAAACACAGAATCGCCATAAATTTGTTTAAAGCCTTCTTTAAGTTTTTTAAGATTTAGCCCAATCTCATCAGCCAATTCCTGTAAGCTTGGTGGTTCAGCCATTCGAGCGATAACAATATCTTTTGCTTTTCTGATTTTTATTACGTTCGTTTCATCTACCAAAAAGGGGCATTGTTCAATATCGGCATCTTCACTTCTATTAAAGTACAAACTTAAAAGCTCGTAAGCCTTGCCTTTAAAATAAAGGTTTTTTATGGATGAATTCAGGTTGTAATTAATCAACTGATTCAGCACTATAGCCATAGAAGGCGTTATCGTACCGTCTTTATAGTATTTCTTGTCTTTATTTTCACTATTTAAAAAAGAGATATAATCCGCTTCCTGTGAAAAAAGACCATGAAACTTTTTAATGGATATCAATACAGAAACGATCCAGGAATTCGGATCAACATTAAGATTGATGGGGAGATCCCGTTGCGGATTGTATAACAGCAACGAATTTTCTTCATTAATATTTAAGATATACCTTCCCTGGTTAAATATAAATCTGGTCGCACCTTTGATGCAAAAGTGAAATTGAATGTAATCACTATCTATTTCTTTTTCAACACTTTGAATTACGCTGGAATCATTCTTAAACGTTAAAACAAAAAAACCATCGTCCACATAAGTCTCCTCAAAAGTCCCTACAGCGACATTTTTTACGGTGTTTTCATCAGCATTCATATCTATATTATTTAGATTCGTTCTAAACAAAGCAAGCAAAAAGCCTTGATTTCACTGCAAAAGTATGACAAATATCATATAATATTAAAAAAAACGCTTAAAAAACCACAAACGATATTAAAAGTTCTTTGAGCGTTGTTTTTTTTCGAATCATCCGTATACATTTGTTATTGAAATTACAAAACACTAATGCAGAAATACAATATATCCAGGAGCAATTACTTTTATGCTATTGGTTTAAGTTATAAAAAAGCTGATGCTGATATTAGAGGACGCTTTAGTTTAGATGAAGATGCCAAGCGTGCTCTTATTGATCAAGCTAAGGAAAACGATATTGAAAGTCTGGTAGTAACCTCTACATGTAACCGTACAGAAATTTATGGATTTGCTCAGCACCCTTTTCAACTTATCCAATTGCTATGTGATAACACGCGGGGTACAGTTGAAGAATTTCAGGATGTGGCTTATATCTACAAAAACAAAGATGCCATTGCACACATGTTTCGCGTTGGCTCCGGCTTAGACAGTCAGATTCTTGGTGATTTCGAAATTATAAGTCAGTTAAAAGCCAGTGCCAGAATTTCAAAAACACACGGCCTACTCAACCATTTCATGGAACGTCTTGTAAATGCCGTAATACAAGCGAGTAAACGTATTAAAACGGAAACGGAAATTTCATCGGGAGCAACTTCAGTATCCTTTGCTTCAGTTCAGTATATTTTTAATACTATTGAAGACGTATCCAATAAAAACATTTTGCTTTTCGGAACAGGAAAAATAGGTAGAAACACTTGCGAAAATCTTGTAAAGCATACCAAAAATGAGCATATTACTTTAATCAACAGAACGAAGGACAAGGCTGAAAAAATTGCTGGAAAATTCAATTTAGTAGTTAAAGACTATGCCAATCTGCAGGAAGAAATTTCTAAATCGGATATTTTAATTGTGGCTACAGGCGCCCAACGTCCAACTATAGACAAGCATCTTATTCAAAATAGCAAGCCGCTTTTAATTCTGGATTTATCTATTCCTAAAAATGTTAATGCTGATGTTCAAGCTCTCGACCATGTGTCTTTGGTGCATCTAGATCATTTATCGCAAATTACAGATCAGACTTTAGAAGCCAGAAAAAAACATATTCCATTAGCTGAAGCCATCATTGAAGAGGTAAAGTCTGAGTTTAACGACTGGCTGGAAACCCGGAAATTTGCACCTACGATCAAAGCCTTAAAGCATAAACTTGCTGATTTCGCTACCGCTGAATTAGAGACACAGCGCAAAAAAAATTCGGATTTCAATGAAGCACAGGCCGCGCTAATCAGTAATAATATCATCCAAAAAATAACGAATCACTTTGCACATCACCTAAAAGATGACAATATTTCTACAGACGATAGTCTCGAACTTATCAAAAAAGTGTTTCAGTTAGAACCTTCAGCAAAAAATGTCTAAAATTATAAGAATTGGAACACGCGATAGTGAATTAGCACTATGGCAGGCCAAAATAGTACAAAGTCAACTCGAGCACTTAGGCCATAAAACAGAACTCGTTCCTGTTAAAGCTACCGGCGACATTGTTTTAGATAAACCTTTGTACGAACTCGGGATCACCGGAATCTTCACACGTACGCTGGATATTGCCATGCTGAATAACGACATAGATATCGCCGTGCATTCCTTAAAAGATGTTCCAACGGTTTTACCAAAAGGGATCGTGCAAGCGGCCGTTATAAAACGTGGCAATGTAAACGACACCCTGGTATTTAAACATAATGAAGAATTTCTAAGTGCTAAAGAGGCGGTTATTGCCACAGGTAGTTTACGTCGAAAAGCACAGTGGTTAAATCGATTTCCAACGCATACCATCACCGATTTGAGGGGCAATATCAACTCACGTTTACAAAAACTGCAAGATAATGAGCATTGGAACGGTGCTATTTTTGCCGCTGCCGGTATCGGACGTATTGGTATTAGGCCCGAAGAAGCTGTTAATCTAGATTGGATGATTCCTGCTCCGGCACAAGGCGCTATTATGATAACTGCTTTGGAAGACGATGAAGAGACCCGGGCCATATGTAAAGAACTAAATCATGAAGAAACCGAAATTTGCACGACCATTGAGCGTGAATTTTTAAACAAATTAGAGGGTGGTTGTACCGCGCCTATTGGGGCTTTGGCTTATATAAAAAATGAAGAAATAAACTTTAAGGGTGTCCTGTTAAGTACCGATGGTTCTAAGAGAATAGACGTTACACGGGTTAAAAAACTAGGTGAACATGATGATATAGCTGCATTTTGTGCGGACTTTGTTATTGAACGCGGTGGGAAGCGCTTAATGGATAACATCAAGCATTCCCAGAGAAAAATCAATGTGTATTCTACAAAGTCGTTTACTGAAAGTCAGCGGCTTCTGTTTCAAGAAAAGGTCATTGCCGATAGTAGTGATTTTGTTAAAATCAGTTTGAATAGAATTCACCCTCGTTTCTTAAAGGACGAGATTAAGAACGTGGTGATCACCAGTAAAAATGCTGTTGAATCTTTAGTCACTAACTATTCAGCTGTCGAATTACAATTCAAAAATATTTACTGTGTTGGCAGACGTACCAAGCGCTTGGTGGAACAAAAGATCGGAAAAGTTACGCACACAGAAAAAAACGCAAAAACACTGGCGAACTATTTGGTGGAATATCTTGAAGGCACCGAAGTAACGTATTTTTGTAGTGATTTGAGGCTAGATGATCTACCAAATATTTTAAAAGAAAATCATATTAAGGTCAACGAGATTGAAGCCTATCGAACCAAATTGGATGGGGTTGAAGTTGGGGATACTATTGAAGGAGTTATGTTTTACAGTCCTTCAACGGTGCAGAGCTATTTGAAAAAAAACAATACCAAGAAAGTCATCGCTTTTTGCATTGGAGAAACCACGGCAACTGAAGCGAGGAAATATTTTAAAGATGTTAGGGTTGCTAAAGTACCAGCGGTAGAGAGTGTTATTGAGTTGGTGAATGAACATTATGTTAGCTATTAGCTGTTAGCCTTTGGTTTTCGTGAAAATTAATTATGAGGAACTTTAGAAATCTTGATATATGGAAAAATGGTATTGCGTTGGTAAAGGAAGTTTATCAATTATCTGAAAAATTTCCTTCTGAGGAAAAGTTTAGTTTAAAAAGTCAGATTACCAGAGCTGCGGTTTCCATACCCTCAAATATTGCTGAAGGCTGTAGCCGCAATAGCGAAATTGAATTTAAGCGGTTTTTAGAAATAGCTATGGGTTCTCTTTTTGAAGTCGAAACGCAATTGATCATATCGCAAGAATTAAAATATTTAAAAACAAATGAACTTGAAATCATTTTTAATCTCATACAAAAAGAAGCAAAAATGATGAGCAGTTTAATCAATAAACTTAAAGGAGCTAATAGCTAAAGGCCAATAACCAACAGCTAATAGCCGAAAACTATCTATGAAAAACGATTTATTTCTAAAAGCATTAAAAGGAGAAACCGTAAATCGTCCACCAGTTTGGATGATGCGTCAGGCGGGACGTTATTTACCTGAGTTTATAGCCATTCGTGAAAAGTATGATTTCTTTACGCGTTGCAGAACACCGGAACTTGCCAGTGAAATTACAGTGCAACCTATTCGAAGATACGGCATGGATGCTGCTATTTTATTCAGTGATATTTTGGTGATTCCTCAAGCCATGAATATCGAGGTGCAAATGAAACCGAATTTCGGTCCATATTTGCCAAATCCTGTGCGCACTCAAAAAGATGTTGATAATGTTATCGTTCCCGACGTTACCGTCGAACTTGACTACGTTTATCAAGCGATTAAAGCCACTAAAGCACTTTTAAATGATGAGGTGCCTTTAATTGGCTTCGCCGGTTCGCCATGGACCATTCTATGCTATTGTGTACAGGGACAGGGCAGTAAGACCTTCGATAAGGCAAAAGAATTCTGCTTCACAAACCCGATTGCAGCACATACATTGCTTCAGAAAATAACCGATACAACCATCGCCTATTTAAAAGAAAAAGTAAAAGCCGGTGTTAATGCGGTTCAGATATTCGATTCCTGGGGAGGCATGCTTTCACCTGTGGATTATCAGGAGTTTTCATGGCAATATATCAATCAAATCATCGAAGCACTAAAAGATGATGCGCCTGTTATCGCTTTTGGTAAAGGGTGCTGGTTCGCACTTGGCGACATGGCAAAATCTAATGCTTCTGCTTTAGGGATTGACTGGACATGCTCTGCACGTAATGCCCGTTATTTAACCGGTGGAAATATCACGTTACAAGGGAATTTTGACCCTTCACGATTGCTGTCTCCACCTGCTCAAATAAAGACTATGGTCCATCAAATGATCAACGAATTTGGAAAGGATAAGTACATTGTAAACCTTGGTCATGGTATTTTACCCAATATTCCGTTAGATCATGCGAAAGCCTTTATTGATGCTGTTAAAGAATATAATAGCTAGTTTGTGAACCATTTAAATTATAAATTACAACGCATTCATGCTGTTTCGTTTGAAGCATTTTTCGATGTCATTTATAGCAACAAATCATATATTGAAAAAGGATTCGCCGGAACGGTAAAACGATGTCAAACCAAAGAAGAGGCGAAACTATTATTTGACGAATGGGTTTCAGAAGAAAGCGAAGGCAAAATTTTTTCTTTCTTTATTGAAAGCTTAGAAACAAATACCTTGGTTGGCTTGGTTAATATTAAAAACATTGATCCATCCGTAAAAAAGTGTGAGGTCGGGTATTTTATTTCAGAGCAAATGGCCGGAAACGGTATTGTTTCTAAATTCACCTCAGACGTTGTAACATATTGTTTTGAAACGTTACATATGAATAAAGTGTTTCTGCGTATTGCACCGGAAAATATAGGGAGTCAGAAAGTAGCAACCAAAAACGGATTTCAAAAAGAAGGTGTTTTACGCCAGGAATACAAAGGTTTTCAGGATAAATATGAAGATGTAATGTATTTTGGTTTATTGAAAACGGATTATTTAAAACACAGAAATGTTTAAAAACATATCATTAGGAATCAGAGCATATTTTGGTGCTTTTAGCCTTATTTCCAAGCTAAAACTTTGGAAATATTTTGCCATTCCTATGCTGATTAGTGTTCTTACGGCCATTACTATTTTTGGATTTGCCTATGGGTTGTCTGATAATATTGGTGATTTTATAGCAAGGATTTGGGTTTGGGATTGGGGTAAAGAAACCTTTACCGCGATTAGCGCATTTATTGGAGGGCTTATCATTATTATTATTGGGCTTATCCTTTTTAAGCATATCATTATGGCCTTATCGGCGCCATTTATGAGTCCGGTTTCTGAAAAAATTGAAATCCATTTAACGGGTAATACCGCACACAACCATAGAAACACAAGCTTTTCCCAGCAACTTTGGCGTGGTATTCGAATTAACGGGAGAAATTTATTCATGGAGTTGCTTCTAACTATCCCCATTCTATTCTTAAAATTCATTCCTGTAGTTAACATATTTTCTACCATATTACTTTTTATGGTTCAGGCATACTATGCCGGATTTGGAAATATGGATTACATCTTAGAGCGCCATTTTAAATATAGAGAAAGTATTAATTTTGTTAGGAACCATCGTGGTTTAGCCATAGGCAACGGTATCGTATTCATTTTATTTTTATTAATTCCTGTTATTGGTGTTGTCTTAGTTTTACCACTTTCGGTAACCGCCGCATCATTAAAGACAGTTGAAGCTTTACAAACAAAAAACAAAATGCCACATGTTGCTTGATATTGATTCTTTTTATATCGAACCTATTCAAACCATAGATGCCTGGGGCATATGCAACTTCGTTATCGCGAATGAAGATCGCTTAAAGCGCTATTTTCCAAAAACTTTAAGAGAGAACCTGACTCCGGATTTATCGAAGATTTTCGCTAACAAAAAAGCGAAACAGTTTAGTTTAAAGGAAGAGTTCTTATTCGTTATTAAAGAAAAGGCGTCAAAAGCTATAGCAGGACTTATTTATATAAAGGATCTCGATAATCATAAAAAACAAGGTGAGTTTGCATATTGCATTGGATATCCTTTTGAAGGACAGGGCGTAACAACACGTTCCGTAAACGCTTTGTCAGACTATGCTTTTAATAGCCTGGATTTAAATACGCTTAAAATCATTGTACATAAAGATAATAAAGCGAGTATCAGAGTTGCCGAGAACTGTAATTTTACTTGGAAAAAAACATTAAAAAATGAATTCACACCAACCGGTGAAAGTGCCATAGACATGGAACTGTATGAATTATATAACGAAATAGAAACCTAATATGCCACATTTTGTCATTGATTGCTCCAAAGATATTTTAGAAATCCAAGAGCCTAACGCTGTTTTGCTTCAGGTTCATAATGATGCAAAGGACTCCGATCTGTTTGATGAAGACGATATTAAAGTGCGTTTAAATCCATTTACAGACCATTACATCGTTGGTGGAAAAGAGACCGCATTCATTCATGTATTTGCTAATATTATGGAAGGTAGAACCACAGATCAAAAAGCAAAACTTTCAAAGCACATTGTATCAGGGCTTAAAGAAATGTTTCCGGACATTCCGTTTATTGCCATAAATATCAGAGATTTTGAAAAAGCAACTTATTGTAATACATCAATGGTTTAGACATTACGTAAAAGTGTATTCAACAAATATCAATAGCTGTGAAATCTTGTAGATTTAAAAAAGTCTAATAGAAACAACAATCCTAAATGAAGCTTGAAAAAATAGAAAAAGAACATTATTACCACATCTTTAATCGTGGCATAAACAGCGCGGCTATTTTTCAAGATGAAAATAATATGTGGTATTTTTTAAAACTCATTGAAAAACATTTAAAAGGAAAAGTTGAAGTTCTTGCATATTGTTTAATGAGCAATCATTTTCATTTGGTTGTGAAAATTGTTTCAGAGGAAAAATCAGCCACTCAAGCGTTTTCAAATCTTTTCAATGCCTATGCAAAAGCATATAATAAACAACAAAATAGAACAGGAAGCTTATTTGAAAAGCATTTCAAAAGAAAAAAAATTATTGATGAATCTTATCTAAAAAATCTCATCCTTTATGTTCATAAAAATCCTGAAAATCATAATATGGTTAAAAGTTTTTTAGACTACAAATTCACTTCCTTTAAAAATTATTTTAATAATGAAAAAAGTCTTATCTCTATAAACAAACCTTATGTTTTAAATCTTTTTAATGATTTAAGTAATTTTGAATACGCTCATAATATAGACCTACAAGGTTTTGAAAACCTAGCAGGTCCCGACAATAATCAAAATCTAGATCTTAACCTACAAGGTCTCAAAGACCTTGTAGGTTTCAATGCAACCAAACCATGAAGAACAAATTCTACCAATACATACAAAGCTTACAAGACGCGATCACAACAGAGTTGGAAACCATCGATGGCAAAGCCACATTTCAAGAAGATATTTGGAAACGCCCGGAAGGTGGCGGTGGTCGTACTCGTGTTATTGAAAACGGGAACGTTTTTGAAAAAGGAGGTGTTAATATTTCTGGGGTTCACGGGAAACTGCCCAAGTCTATGCAAGCCTATTTTAAGGTAGGCGATGTTGATTTTTTTGCCTGTGGATTAAGCCTGGTTTTACATCCTAAAAACCCCATGGTGCCAACAGTACATGCCAATTGGCGTTATTTTGAAATGTATGATGAAGAGGGCCAAATCGTGGATCAGTGGTTTGGTGGCGGACAGGATTTAACACCCTATTATTTATTTGAAGAGGATGCTGTTCACTTCCATCAGACCTGCAAAACAGCTTGCGATGCCCATAACCCCGAATTTTATCCCGCCTATAAAAAACGCTGCGATGAATACTTCTACAATACGCACAGAAACGAGGCCAGAGGTATTGGCGGGTTGTTTTTTGATTATTGTAAAGCTTCAGAAACCATGACCATGCAAAATTGGTACAACTTTGTTACCCAAGTAGGAGACAGCTTTTTGGACGCTTATATGCCTATTGTTGAAAAAAGAAAAGATTTAACCTATACCCAGGAACAGCGCGATTGGCAGGAAATCAGACGCGGACGCTATGTTGAATTTAATCTGGTACACGACAAAGGGACTCTTTTCGGTTTAAAGACTAATGGTCGTATTGAAAGTATTTTAATGAGTTTACCTCCTCATGTGCAATGGGTTTATGATCATCATCCTAAAGCAGGAAGCGAAGAAGAAAAATTAATTAATGTTTTAAAAAAACCTATGGATTGGGTTTGATATCTAAATGAGACCTTTCAGATATTGGTAACCCTGAAAAGGCTATAAAAAACAAATAATATAATCTATGTGGAAAATTTTTAAACGCACTTTTTTAATTATCAATTGGAAAACAATCGTCATTACGTTTTTATCCATTGCGTCAACCTCTTTTTGTTTGTACTATGAAATTAAAGCAGACTTCCCACTAACACTAATTGGAACGGCCATCGTATTTCCTATAGTCTTTTCCATTGGAGGGGCTTATAAACGTCGCGAAGTCGCTTTAGATGAATATGGCTCGATAAAAGCCCACGGACGCGCCTTATACTTTGCAGTATCTCACTGGTTGGAAAACCCGCCACAAGAACTTAAAACCGAAATTAAAGAACATCTGGGTAATTTACTCTGTGCGTGCACCGAAGTATTTACGAATCCGGTTAGTAAACTTGAAGAAACAGAAAAAGGTGTGTATCAAAATTTTCATAACCTATCTGTGTTTATTAAAAGTCTGAGAGCTCATGGGTTACCTTCCGGAGAAGCGTCGCGCTCTAACCAGTTTTTAAGCAAAATGATGATATCTTTTGAACGTATCAAACATATTTATCAATATAGAACGCCAAGAACATTAAGAACATACAGTGATATCTTCATCGTAATTTTACCCATTGTTTATGGTCCTCATTTTGCAGAAAGCGTAACCAGTTACAGCTATGGATTACAATTTGCTGTTCCCATATTATTTAGTGTTATTTTAGTAGCATTGGATAATATCCAATCACATCTGGAAAACCCTTTTGATCAACAAGGGGAAGATGATGTGTATATTAATTCAGATAAATTCATTAGAAATTTGGAGTAACTATTTCCAAATGGTCACTTCTTTCGATGTTTTCGTAAACGCGTTATACATGTGAAATAATCTGGCTTTCAGTAAGAGCTTTCTACCATCAAGATGCCTGGTATAAAACAACTTGCTTGCTCCCAAAACAGCACGCCAATGCTTTTGAAAGACCAAAGCGTTTTCTTTTTTATCACCGAAAATTTCAGGAACCGGATAAAAATTCTCAACATTTAGTTTTATTCTTAGGAAGCTGGTCTTCACAATTAAATATCGAGGGGATTTTATGGGATCCAGGAGTTCACTTAGAGAATTAGAAAACAAAGTATTCTCATACAAACTTCCTCCTTCCAAACTACAGACAACATCCCCTTTACTTACCAATTCAGATGCCACCCAAACGGAATTCTTAGGGCTGGTCATATAATCCAACTCATATAATGTCTGCAATACAACCTGTCCGAGTTTTTTTATCTTTTTGTGTAGATACCCGTACTTAACATAGAGCTTAATCGCTTTAAACAACTTATACCCGAACGTCGCACTAAATGCCGCTAAAAAAGCATAAACAAAATAAACCACTCCCTGTTGTAAGACCAGATTAAATCCGGTTAAAATAAATTCAAAATTGAATAACATCATAGTAAAAAACAACTCCGCTACAAAAAAACGAATAACATCGAAGTAATAAATTCTAATCTGCTTTCGGTAGGGCAGATCACCTAAATTGGGTATTTTAACCTCTTTACTCATTTTTGTTCCCTGAGCAATCGCACGGCGCCATTTGTCAATAATATGGCTTCTTTTCGTAGCACGATCCAGTGTATTGGCATTGATCTCCTCAACATTTTCAACTAAAATGTGGTCATCAAAACCCATACGGTCAAAACCGTTAGAAACGAAAGGAATGCTAGTATTAGTAACGCCAACAAAGGCTTCAAAGCGCCTTTTCAATATCTCGACCTCCCTACCGCCATCAGGTGCTGTGGGGTCTAGACAGGCCAGATGCCATATATTTCCCGTTTTCTTGGGCTTTAACGGGTCTTTTCGTATCGCTCGCCCTCGCATCTGATTAGATGACACGAACGATCCTACAAACGAAGCTAAAATCAAGCTATTTATAGACGGTGCATCCCACCCTTCGCCTAATAGCGATTTTGTCCCAATCAAAATCTTAATGTCCCCATTTTCGAATAGGGTGGTCATTATATTAACTATTCCTGTCTTCGTTTTCTTTTTTGGTAACACTAGTAAAAACTCACGATCGTTGGACAAAGGTTTAAACAAAAAGGAATTACTTCCTCCAAGAGACTTGAAGGCTTCTAAAATAGCATTATGAATAATGACCAAACTTCCGGTAAGAACAGCAATTTCATCTCTACCTGAACTGAAATATTTGAGATATTGAAAAATTGGAACGACACCTGCCTTATTAATCGTATTGATTTCATCCTCATTTACACTTAAAAACTCCTTCCTTATATAGTCCGTCAGAACAACACACCTCATATCTTTTCCCAAACTTTTGCGCTCCGTAGAAACGATCATGGGAATGCTCTTTAATTTACTTGAGCTATTCGCCAGGGATTTATATAACAAATCATCTCCGATAAGATCAACTTTCCGTTTTTCATATACGTTGAGACGTCTTAATTCTTTTTCCAGAGTTACTAAAAAAGGCTCACTATCGTTAAGATTGTTTCTATCGGTAACCAGTAAGTTTTGAAGCAATATTTCCAACCAGTTCAATGTGAGCTTCGGAAAACGAATCGTCTCTTTACTATGGAAGCCGAGTACCTCTAATTTTGAACGCTCAATTTCAATACCGCAAGCATTCAAGAAAATTAATATTGCAGAGAAAAATTCAGTATTGGCATATAGTGTTTCTAGGTGAAAATTTGGAGACCTAAAAAACCTATGAGATTTAATTAAAGGCACAAAGGTTTCGTCCTTCAATAAACGATCTTTTAGATCAGCGATTTTACGTCTATATTCCACGATGAAGTTAATCTCCAAATCCTCGGGTTTAGAAAAATAAACAAAGTCATGGTGTGGACAAAGATCCTTTTCTCTAACTAAATCCGGAACCGGAATTTCATCATCTATCTCTCCACAAAGCATAAAGTATTTAGCGACTTCACTTCTAGCACTGTCGTAAGGAGGAGTTGCTGTCAAAGCCACGATGTAAAACGGAACATTGTTCTTCAATGTGATCAAGGAATTCCACCATGCATTTTTTAAATGATGCGCCTCATCTAACACTAAAATTTCTATTCCATGTTCTTTAAAAAAGGAAAAATAAGCATCCTTCTTTTCAAAATTTTTATAAAAAGCGTACAATGATTGATAGGTAATGAAGGTAATATCACCCGGCGATTTTAAGTCGAATGAATGTAATTTATAATCATTGTTCTTTGTGAAAAACGATTGCATCCTCTCTGCCCATTGATTTCTGATGGTAATCGTGGGAGCAAGCACGAGCGCCTTCTTTTCCAACCTTCTAATGATTTCTATTCCCAAAATCGTTTTACCCGAACCGGGAGGCGCAATAACATGAAAATGATTGTCTGAGATATGATTTTCAAAGTTCTTTAAGAGATGGGATTGATAACTTCTCCAGGGAAATTTAAATTCTAAAAGACTCAGTGATTCAATCAATATAAAATGGCTTTTAATGATTAACTTTGTATTGGATAAATGTAACCAATTATTAAGAAACTTTAGAATAAAAGTATGTATCCACTAAGAAGAAACAGAAGATTAAGAACCAACGAAGCCATCCGCTCCTTGGTTCGTGAAACCATCATAACACCCAACGATTTTCTAGTACCACTCTTTATCGTAGAGGGTAAAGGGATTAAAGAAGAGATCGCCTCTATGCCAAATTATTTTAGATACAGTTTGGATTTATTGAAAAATGAAGTCAAAGAGCTGTGGCAATTAGGATTAAAATCGGTTTTGTTATTCGTAAAAGTTCCCGATAACCTCAAAGACAATAAAGGCACTGAAGCACTTAACCCAAACGGATTGATGCAGCGTGCGATTAAAACGGTTAAGGATGCTTGCCCGGATATGTTGGTTATGACCGATGTTGCTCTGGACCCTTATTCTTCGTACGGACACGACGGTATTGTGGGTAATGGTGCGATTCTAAATGATGAAACCGTTGATATCTTAGCTGAAATGAGTGTTTCTCATGTCAATGCAGGAGCCAATTTTGTTGCTCCCAGCGATATGATGGATGGGCGTATTTTAGCCATTCGTGAGGCTTTAGAAGATGAAGGTTTTATAGACACGGGCATTATGAGTTATTCCGCGAAATACGCTTCCGGATTTTATGGTCCGTTTCGTGACGCTCTGGATTCCGCACCCGTAGATTTGGTCGATATTCCAAAGGATAAAAAAACCTACCAAATGGATTATGCGAATCGCTTTGAAGCTATTCGTGAAACAGAAATGGATATCGATGAAGGTGCTGATATTGTTATGGTTAAACCCGGAATCTCTTATCTGGATATTTTAAGAGAGATTAAGAACGAAGTCGATATCCCTGTGGCTGTTTATCAGGTTTCCGGAGAATATGCCATGATCAAAGCTGCTGCCGAAAAGGGTTGGTTAAATCACGATCACATTATGATGGAAACTACAACAGCATTTAAGCGTGCCGGAGCCGATATTATTGCAAGCTATTTTGCTAAAGACATCGTTAAACTTATTCATAGTTAGAAGTATTTTTAGTTTTTATTGGCTCTCTGGAGTGATGACGAAGCATTGTTAAATGGATTTCGTAACTTTCAAGTCCTTTATTATTCTTGAAAATATGTTTCGTATTACTATTTTTTGCCTGTGTTGCTTTGTATTAAGTGTTCAAAATACAAATGCTCAATTAACTCAAGACACTCCAGAATCTGTTGGTTTAGATTCAAAATATATCCAGAATCAAGTAGACTCCATAATGGCTTTGGGAATCACACAGAAAGCCTTTCCGGGTTCGCAATTGTTAGTCGCAAAACAAGGTAAAATTATCTTCCATCAGGCTTATGGCTACCATACCTACGATAGTATTCAAAAAGTAAACTTGGATGATGTTTACGATTTAGCCTCAGTTACCAAAATAACAGGGCCACTTCCTGCTTTAATGAAACTTTACGAAGAAGGGAAAATTAATTTAGATGTGCCTTTTAGTAGGTATTGGCCAGATTGGAAACACCAAAAAGACAAAAAAAATATAACACTCAGAGAGCTTTTAGCCCACCAATCCGGTATAAAACCATATATCATTTTCTTGAATGAAGTCCTCAAGAAAGGAACCATCAAAAAGAGGTTTATGCGTACACAAAAAAGCAAACGCTATTCAAACCAGTTTTACAAGAATCTTTATATAAAAAACAGATTTAAGAATAAAATTTATCGTCAGATTAAACGTGTGAAGGCCGACGGAAAAAAAGAGTACCTATACTCCGGTATCGCATCGCTAATTTACCCACAGATTATAGAGAATATTACAGGAGTGCCTTACCAAAAATATATTCAAGATAACTTTTATATCCCTTTAGGCTGTGAAACTCTTGACTATCTCCCCATGCATAAAAATTTGGAAAACGCCATTGTTCCAACGGAAATAGATACCATTGTTAGAAAGGACCTCACCAAAAATTGGGTACACGATGAAAATGCGGCACTTTTTGGAGGTATTTCAGGTAATGCAGGAATTTTTAGCTCCGCCAAAGATTTGGCAAAATACATGCAGATGCTTATTCAAAATGGGACGTACAACGGGAAACAATATTTAAAACCTTCTACCGTCGAGCTTTTCACCAAAATTCAATACCCTAATAATGATAACAGAAGAGGTTTAGGCTTTGACAAACCTTTAATTGGCAATGATACCTTAAGCATTAAAAAAGCTTACCCGGCACCACAAGTAAGTCCCAACAGTTTCGGGCACTCCGGATTTACAGGGACTTTTGTTTGGGCAGATCCCGACGAAGAATTGGTTTTCATATTTCTATCGAATCGGGTTTATCCCAGTAGAACACATAGAAATATCTATAATTTAAACATTCGCCCAGCCTTGCAACAAACTTTTTATACACATCCAAATACACCTTCAGAATTGCCAAATAATTAGTACTTTAGAGCTCTAAACAAGCAACATGAGTTTACTTATATTCTACGGAATAATCTCTATATTTTTTTCGTTTTTATGTTCCATTCTGGAAGCTGTTTTATTAAGTGTCACGCCAACATTTATAAACGTTAAAAAGAAAGAAGGCAAAGCGTTTGCATCGGCTTTAGAAAATCTTAAAAAAGATGTTGACAGACCCTTAATTGCCATACTCACCTTAAATACCATAGCACATACGGTTGGTGCTATTTTAGTCGGGGTACAGGCCAAAGTAGCTTATGTGGAATTATATGGTTCTCAAACCAGCGAAATTTTCGGCATACAATTTACCGAAGAATTAATGGTAGGTGTGGTCTCTTCAATTATGACTATTCTAATTTTAGTAGCTTCAGAAATAATTCCTAAAACCATTGGTGCTACCTACTGGAAACAATTGGCTAATTTTACTACAAGAGCTTTAAATATACTCATCGCACCACTAAAATATACTGGGATTTTATGGTTGCTTCAACTCACTACAAAATTAATTGGAGGTAAGGGACATCACGGTAGTGTTTTGAGCCGGGAAGATTTTCATGTCATGACAGATATGGCTCATGAGGAAGGGGTGTTTTTAGAAAGTGAAAGTAAAGTCATTAAAAATCTGCTTACGTTTAAAGACGTTAGAGCGAAAGATATTATGACGCCCAGAACGGTCATGAAAACAGAAAGTGAATCGATCACCGTTGAAGATTTTTTCAATAAGAACCTCAATTTACGATTCTCCAGAATACCAATATATACCGATAACGAAGACAACATAAAAGGGCTGGTCTTAAAGGACGATGTTTATAAAGAAATGGCCCTTAGCAATGGTTCAAAAAAACTATCGGAACTTAAACGAGACATTATTATAATAGATCGAAACATGGCTATTCCTAAGTTATTTGAACAACTTGTTGAAACCAGAAACCATATGGCTTTAGTGGTTGATGAATATGGCACCGTAAGTGGTTTGGTTACAATGGAAGATGTTATTGAAACCCTTTTGGGCTTGGAAATTATGGATGAAAGCGATAACGTTTCCGACCTTCAAATGCAAGCCCGAAAAAACTGGGAATCTCGAGCCAAAAGATTAGGCCTTTTATTTGATGATACTAAACCTACAGACTAATGGAAACTTGTATTATTAACTCTCCTCTAGGCTTCACTAAAATTATTGGTAATGCCGATGGCATTGCTTCGGTAACCGTACTTAATTCGGAAGAAAAAATTACAGATATCATTCCTATAGAACTTGAAGATTGCGTTATTCAACTTAATGAATATTTTGAAGGGTCTCGAAAGCAGTTCAACCTTAAACTAAACCCGCAAGGTACCGATTTTCAGAAAAAAGTATGGAACCAATTGGAGGACATTCCATATGGTAAAACCACCTCTTACCTGGAGCTATCAAAGCAACTTGGAGATGTAAAAGCCATTAGGGCAGTAGCTAATGCCAATGGTAAAAATCCGCTTTGGATCATTATTCCTTGTCACCGCGTCATTGGTAGCGATGGCAGTTTAACAGGCTATGCCGGAGGCTTACATAGAAAACAATGGTTACTGGAACACGAAAGCCCTTATAAACAGCAGTCTCTTTTTTAAATGATACGCAAAACGTTTACTTCTAAAACGACAATAGCATGCACCCCATTAATTGCGACTCTTTTAATGTTCTGTGTGTCCTGCAATGACAAAAAAAGCGATTATCAACCTGTTGTAGAAACCATATTCAACACCACTAAAAGAATTCCGGATTCCCTGTTTTTGGGTGATCAAAATTGCAAATCATGTCATAAAGAACACTTTGATAAGTGGCAAGGTTCTCATCATGATAAATCCATGCAAATAGCATCACGAGAAACTATTTTGGCTGATTTTAATGGAGAAAAATTTCGTAGTCAAGGTGTACAGTCTCATTTCTTTCAAAAAAATAATGCCTTTTATGTCAATACCGAAGGCCCCGATGGGAAAAATCACGATTATAAAATTGAGTATGTATTCGGGATAACCCCACTTCAACAGTACATTGTAAAATTCCCAAATGGGCATTATCAATGTTTAAGAACAGCCTGGGATCCTGAAAAAAAGAAATGGTTTGATTTGTACCCCGATTTTAAAGTGGTCCATTCGGAATGGTTACATTGGTCGAGAGGTGGATTAAATTGGAATAACATGTGTGCCGACTGCCATTCCACCAATGTTAGAAAAAATTACACACAGAAAACTCATAGTTACGACACAAAGTACGCCTTAATAAATGTAAGCTGTGAAGCTTGTCATGGCCCGGGAAAACAACATGTATTGGATGTTGCAACCCTTGGTAAAAAGTACAAGAATACGGGAACCATGCAAATGACTTCCGACACTCCTCCCAAAACACTGGTAGATCAATGTGCCCGTTGTCATGTAAGAAGAGAGCAGGTTACAGAATACTTTAACTTTGAAGGCTCCTTATTGGACCACTATTTTCCCTTTTTATTAGAAACGCCGGTCTATCATGAGGACGGACAAATATTAGATGAAGACTATGTTTATGGTTCGTTTATACAGAGCAAAATGTACCATAATAACGTCACCTGTACCGATTGCCATGATGCACATAGTCTGGAAAGAAAATTTGAAGGCAATATGCTTTGTGCTCAATGTCATTTACCGGAAACTTACGATACCGAAAAACATCATTTCCATAAACAAGGAACTGAAGGCGCACAATGTATTAATTGTCATATGACTGGAAAATATTATATGGGAAATGATTTTAGACGTGACCATAGTTTTAGAATTCCCAGACCAGACTTAAGTGTTAAGTATGGAACACCTAATGCCTGTACAGGCTGCCATAAGGACAAAGATGATGCCTGGGCAGAAAACGAATTTATAAAGCAATATGGCCAACCGGATTATAATCACTTTTCCGATTTATTAACTCCGGGGTTAGCTAATGCTGCCCATGGCACAGAAGCCCTTCAAAGATTAGCCAAAGACACCAGTTATCCGGCAATAGCCCGGGCTTCTGCAATTAATAAATTAGGAAATACCCCAAATACTATCGACATCAATAGTTTAACAGCTTTTCTGGATGATATGTCACCACTGGTTAGAGCGAGCACGATCGATGCGCTAAACGACATGTCGAATCCGGATTATTTAAGTGCCGTTTATCCGTTACTTGAAGATGCTAAAAGAGCTGTTCGTATAAAAGCCTTTAATGCATTAGCCCCGATACCGGAAGGAAACATTCCCGAAAATTATCGTGCGAACTACACAAAAGTAAAGAAAGAATACGCCACGTATCTAAAAGTAAATGCCGATTTTGTTGGTGGTCGTATAAACAGAGCTAATTATTTATTAAAAAAAGGACGTGTTCAAAAAGCCATCGAGGGTTATGAAAGCGCTTTAGGCATTGACCCTACCAATAATATAGTACGTACAAACCTTTCCAATTTGTATTATCAAAACAAAGATTTTGATAAAGCTGAAGACGCCTTTCAAACAATTATTGACCAGGAACCAACTTATGGCCCAACATATTATTCTTATGGTCTATTACTGGCCGAATTAGAAGAATACAATGAGGCCATTGCACAAATGGAATTGGCCATAAAACATATGCCTCAGAACATTCGGGCCTATTATAATTTAAGTTTGTTATATGACAAAACCAAGAACCCGAAGCTTGCTGAAAATACTATAGTAAAAGGTCTAAAGCAGGAGCCCAACAACGAACAATTACTTTACTTACTTGCTTTTCATTACTCAAAACATTCTGAAATCGAAAAAGCGAAAAATATAATGTCGAAATTGGTAGAACAATCCCCTAATAATGCACAGTATCATCAATTTCTTCAACAATTGAATCCATAGTATTTAGGATACTAAATATGGACACTCCACGTTAAAAGACGAATACTACTTTATATGTTTCTAATCAATGAGATTTTTTTACCTTTAGTTTTTACATTAAACTCAAATTCATCTTGATGAAATTATTGAAATTTATTGCCTCCCTATTATTATCAGTTTTCATTTTCTATTCTTTTAACACAAAAATAGGTTCAATTCCTCCAATCGGAAAATTTCTAAGTCCTTCAGAGGGTATTTGGCAAAATGAGAATACAGAATCTATCTCAGGGAATATTAAAATTAGTGGTCTCAATGACAATGTTACGGTTCATTACGACAAGCATTTAATCCCACATATATTTGCTGAAAACAATGTCGATTTATATAAAGCACAAGGATATATAACAGCGAAACATCGACTATGGCAAATGGAGTTTCAAACGCATGCTGCAGCCGGAAGGCTATCCGAAATTATTGGTGAAAAGGCTTTAAATTACGATAGAGAACAACGAAGAAAAGGGATGCTATTTGGTGCTGAAAATAGCCTTACGAAAATAAAAGAAGATCCGGAATCTTTGGCAAATCTAAAAGCCTATAGCGAAGGTGTAAACGAGTACATAAATCAACTTGATCCAAAATATTATCCCGTTGAATATAAACTTCTGAATTATAAACCAGAGCCATGGTCAATTGATAAAACAATGTATCTACTTATGTATATGACCGACATGTTATGCGGCCGTGATACGGATTTAGAATATACCAATGCCTTGCGAAAGCTTGGAAAAGAGCGATTTGATTTTTTGTTTCCGGATTTCTTTGATATTAATGATCCTGTGATACCTAAAGAAAAAGACTGGAGTTTTATTGATGTTCAAATGACCGAAATGGCACAGAGTGAATTACCTCTGGACACAATTTCGGACACCATGGACAAACCTCACCCTAACAATGGTAGTAATAACTGGGCTGTTGGTCCGAAAAAGTCATATTCAGGGAATGCGATATTGGCCAATGACCCTCATTTAGGCCTAAACCTCCCTTCTATTTGGTTTGTAATGCAATTGGCAACCCCAAACCACAACTCATTCGGAGCAACACTCCCGGGAGCTCTTGGTGTAATCTCGGGATTTAATAATCATATCGCATGGGGCGAAACGAATGCCACAAGAGATGTAAAAGATTGGTATAAAATTGAATTTAAAGACCGTACCAGAGCCGAATACAAATATAACGACACATGGAAAAAAACAACTGTTAAAGTTGAGGAGATTAAAATAAAAGGCAAGGAAACCTATCTGGATTCTGTAATTTATACACACCATGGGCCCGTAAGTTATGATCATAATTTTAAAAGTAGCGGCAAAAAGAAAATAGGATACGCCATGAAGTGGGCCGGACATATTGGACACGATTTTACCCGTCTTTTTATAGATTTGAATGCCGGAAAAAATTATAACGATTACCTAAAAGCCATTTCGAACCACGTGGCTCCTGCCCAAAACTTTGTATTCGCTTCTACCGATGGTGACATCGCTCTTTGGGTGCAGGGATTATTCCCTAACAAATGGAAAGAGCAAGGGAAATTTTTAATGGATGGTAGCAACCCCAATAATGATTGGCAAAGTTTTATACCTCAAGAATTCAATGCACATACCAAAAATCCGGAACGCGGTTTTGTTAGTTCTGCAAACCAACATCCTGTTGATGAGTCTTACCCTTTTTACGTATTCAATGATGGTTATGAAACATACAGAAACAGGGTAATTAATGATTTTTTTAGATCTAAAAATAAATTAACTATTCAAGATTTTAAAGATCTTCAGAATAATAACTTTAATTTAAAAGCAGCAGAATTATTACCATATATGATTCATAATATGAATACCTCCTCTCTTTCGGATCGTGAAAAAGAACTTTTTAATATTGTTAAAGGTTGGGACTTCAATAATGACATAGACAAAATGGCTCCCAGTATTTGGGACGTCTGGTGGAAAACCTTATTTCGATTAATTTGGGATGAATCTAAAACTGAAGATGGAGATATCATAAGAACCTTTACGTATCGGACCATTAATCTTCTTAAACATCATCCCAATGATGTCTTGATGGACATTGTCGAAACACCGGAAAAAGAAACCTCACATGATCTTTTCTTAATAAGCTTTAAAATGGCTGTAAAAAAGATTCATGATTTTAGCTTGAAAAACGGAAACTATAACTGGGGCCATTATAAAGGAGCATACGTTGGTCATTTACTCCAAGCCTTACCAGCCTTTTCAAAATTTGATATCCCCATTGGTGGTGCTAGAAATACCGTAAACGCCTCTGATGTCAACCATGGTCCTTCCTGGCGAATGATTGTTGAAATGAGTTCACCACCAAAAGCACTTGGTATTTATCCCGGTGGTCAATCAGGAAACCCTGGCAGTAAATATTACGACAATTTTATTGACGACTGGGCGGCCGGAAATTATTTTAATGCGCTATTTATTCAAAACACAAACGATCTTGAGGGCATTATTGCTACTCAAACCTTAACTGCTAAATAATGAAAAGAAATAGTATCAATTTTATTCTAACAATTAGTATCGCTCTGATTCTATCTCAGTTTTTACCCTGGTGGTCGGTAATGCTCGCCAGTTTTTTATCGGCCCTATTCGTCCCGTTGAAAAGAGGGTTGATATTTCTTATCCCGTTCATAGCTATCGCTTTTCTATGGGCGCTACACGCATTTTGGTTGGGGCATACTAATGACTTTATTTTAGCTAAGAAGATTGCGATACTGTTGCCACTAAAAGGCAATCCCTATTTGTTAATATTAGTTTCTGGCTTCTTAGGTGGCATTGCAGCGGGTATTTCAGCTATTTCAGGCAAACAATGTTCCCTTTTATTAAAAAAATTATAATATCATGATCTCGAGGCTCCATTTGGAAAACATCTTATTTCTGGATATAGAAACGGTTCCGGAAGTACCGTATTTTTCAGATTTAGATGAAACAAAACAAGCCCTTTGGGAAAGCAAAACGCAATATCAAAGAAAAGATGATTTTACAGCTGAAGCCTTTTATGAACGTGCAGGAATATGGGCAGAATTCGGTAAAATAGTTTGTATATCCGTTGGTTATTTTACATTTCAAGGCGACTCCAGAAAGTTTAGGGTGACCTCTTTTTACGGTGATGAAATTAAAATTTTAAAAGACTTTAAAAAGCTATTGATCTCACATTTTAGCCAGGCGAAGCATTTGCTTTGCGCGCATAACGGAAAGGAATTTGACTTTCCCTATATTGCACGTCGAATGATCATTAATAATATGGAATTACCATACAAACTCAATTTGTTTGGGAAAAAACCTTGGGAAGTGCCTCATATTGATACCTTAGAACTATGGAAATTTGGTGATTATAAGAACTATACTTCCTTAAAATTATTGACTAATGTTTTAGGAGTCCCTTCACCCAAAGATGATATTGACGGTAGCGAAGTGTACGGCGTATACTATAAGGATAATGATATTGATCGTATTATTACCTACTGCGAAAAAGATACGATAGCCGTAGCTCAGGTATTTCTGCGCCTGCGAGGGGATAAGCTTTTAACTGATGACGACATTATTTACATATAAATGCAACAAGAACCCATTTTAAATATTAGTAATCTATCAATCTCGTTTGGAGAGAATCGAGTTATACATGATTTATCGTATAGCCTGAGTGCCAACAAAATTTTAGGTATTGTCGGGGAATCCGGTTCCGGGAAGTCTGTGTCGTCTTTAGCTATTTTGGGCTTACTTCCTAAAAATATTTCGAAAATAAATTCGGGTCGCATCATATTTCGCGATAAAGATTTGATAGGCTTATCATCAAAAGAACTGCTGAATATTCGGGGTAATAAGATCGCGATGATTTTTCAAGAACCTATGAGTTCTTTAAATCCTTCAATGACTTGTGGGAAGCAAGTACTGGAAATTTTGTTACAGCACACCCAACGGTCAAAACAAGACGCAGTAGAAGAAACCATTTCACTGTTTGATCAGGTCAAACTCCCGGATTCACAGAGAGTTTATAACAGTTATCCCCATGAGATTTCCGGCGGACAAAAACAGCGGGTTATGATTGCCATGGCTATCGCTTGCAAACCAGACATTTTAATTGCCGATGAACCCACAACAGCACTGGATGTTACCGTTCAAAAAGATATTATTCATTTGCTTAAAACCTTGCAGGTTGAAACCAAAATGAGTATTATTTTTATCACTCATGACCTGGCTTTAATTTCTGAAATTGCCGATAGCGTCATAGTCATGTATAAAGGTGAAATTGTAGAACAAGGCGATGTGGTTTCCATTTTTAAAAACCCAAATCACAACTACACAAAAGCACTTATAAACTCGCGTCCCTCATTAAAAACCAGGTTAAAAGTTTTGCCGACCATTCAAGATTATTTGAACGATACCATCAGGACGGAAATTGTAACACAGGAGCAACGCAAAAATCGCCATGAACAGCTTTACAACAAAAGGCCATTATTGGAAATCATTAACGTAGAAAAAGAATATATTACAAAATCCGGCTGGTTTAATAAACCAGAATCTTTTAAAGCCGTAAATGACGTTAGCTTCAAATTATATGAAGGAGAAACCTTGGGCTTGGTAGGCGAATCGGGTTGTGGAAAATCCACACTTGGAAATGCTATTCTTCAGCTAGACAAGGCGACTGCCGGGGAAATTTTATATAAGGGTGTAGATATTACGAAACTACCCTCTGCTGAGATTAAGAAACTTCGGAAAGACATTCAAATTATTTTTCAGGATCCCTATTCTTCTTTAAATCCAAGAATTCCCATTGGAGAAGCTATAATGGAACCTATGAAAGTTCATAAACTTTACAATTCAGATAAAGAACGAAAAGAAAACGTGTTAGATATATTACATCGGGTAGGACTGTCTGAAGATCATTTCAACCGGTATCCGCATGAGTTTTCAGGAGGACAAAGGCAACGTATTGGCATCGCCAGAACGATTGCATTAAAGCCAAAACTCATAGTCTGTGATGAATCTGTATCCGCTTTAGATATCTCGGTTCAAGCTCAGGTGCTTAATTTATTAAACGAACTCAAGGATACTTTTGGGTTTACCTATATCTTTATTTCTCACGACCTGGCAGTCGTAAAATATATGTCTGATCAACTTTTAGTTATGAATAAAGGCAAAATTGAAGAACTGGATGATGCCGATATCATTTACAATGCTCCGAAAAAAGCGTATACAAAAAAACTCATTGATGCTATTCCAAAAGGCTTATAGCATAAACACTTTTTTAGTTAAATACAGTAAACTTTTTATAAAGCGCAAATTTTCTTGAAGTGTCTCTTTCAATTTGCTTTCATTAAGCGTAGGTGGTTCTGGTAAATTTGCTTCCAATACAGGAAGTTCAGGTAGATTTGGTTCCATACTCTGTAGGTTTAAGTTTATGGTAGATTTGGGGAAATCTATTATTTTGGTTTGGTTAATTTGGGGACTGTAAATATGAAACTATTTTTCTATTTATCGGATAAAAAACACATAAAATCGACAAAGTGCAAAAAATTTTAACATTTAGAATGGTTTTCATCGATTTCCCTAGGATCATCTCGTGATTTGGACTCAGAAAAAATATGTGCCACAAACTAAACTAGCATGTGCAATGATCTAATATAAGGATATAGGTATAAAATTTTATAATTGCATTTCAGGAACATCGCCCTCAACAATCAATGTGCCATCTGTAGCATTTTTGATGTCTTCAACGGAAACTCCTGGTGCTCTTTCCAAAAGTTTAAAACCCTCTTCAGTAATTTCCATGACCGCCAGGTTGGTCACTATCTTCTTAACACAGTTCACACCGGTTAATGGTAAGGAGCAAGTCTTTAATAATTTAGACTCCCCTCTTTTATTGGTATGCATCATGGCTACTATAATATTCTCTGCACTGGCCACCAAATCCATGGCACCTCCCATACCTTTTACCATACGACCCGGTATTTTCCAATTGGCAATATCGCCATTTTCAGCAACTTCCATAGCACCTAAAATCGTTAGATCCACATGTTTACCACGAATCATGGAAAAACTCATGGCCGAATCAAAAAAACTGGCTCCGGGTAATGTGGTTATGGTTTGTTTGCCGGCATTAATAACATCTGGATCTTCTTCGCCTTCAAACGGAAAAGGCCCCATTCCAAGCACCCCATTTTCGCTCTGAAACTCGACTTCTATATCATTTCTAACATAGTTTGCAACCAAGGTGGGTATTCCAATTCCCAGATTGACATAATAACCATCTTGTACTTCTTTAGCAATACGTTTTGCAATTCCTGCTTTATCTAACATAAATCTTTGTTTCGTCATTCCCGTGATCCCGATAGCTATCGGGACAGGAATCTTTTAATTGAACCTTAACACTTCTAAAATGGATTCCCGTCTAAGTTTATCTTGAGCGATATCCGAAAGGCAGGAATGACAACACTTACTTAATCAACTAACCCCCTTTGTCTCACCGTACGTTGTTCAATACGCTTTTCATAGTGAGCTCCCTGAAAAATACGTTGCACGAAAATGCCCGGAATATGAATTTGATTTGGGTCCAAGGTTCCCAGGGGCACTAATTCTTCCACCTCAGCAACGGTTATTTTTGCGGCACCACACATATTAGGATTAAAATTTCTTGCAGTACCTTTGAACAATAAATTCCCGGCTTCGTCGCCTTTCCAGGCTTTTACGAAAGCAAAATCGGCTTTAAAAGCATGTTCCAAAACATACATCTTACCATCAAACTCTCTGGTTTCCTTACCTTCCGCAACTTCCGTTCCGTATCCGGCAGGTGTATAAATAGCGGGAAACCCTGCTTGGGCCGCTCTACAGCGCTCAGCCAAAGTCCCTTGAGGAATTAATTCAACATCCAACTCTCCACTTAGCATTTGGCGTTCAAACTCGTCATTCTCTCCAACATAGGAAGACACCATTTTTTTTATCTGATGCTGTTGAAGTAATAAGCCTAAACCAAAATCATCGACTCCGGCATTATTAGATATGCATGTTAGCCCTTTTACATTACGTTTTACTAATTCCGCAATGGCATTTTCGGGAATACCGCTTAAACCAAAACCGCCAAACATAAAGGTCATATGATCCCTAACCCCCTCAATAGCGACTTGAACATTAGCTACTTTTTTATTAATCATTAAACTCGTTTTTATACGACATAAAATTACGAATAATTGAATAAAAAGGGGTAAATATTATGAAATAAAAAGCTATTTATATAAAATGGCTTCTTTTTTTAATTAAAATCTAAATCATCGGAAATTCCATCGCCTCCGGAATCATCATCATCGAATATGCTTTTATCTTTAACTTTAGAGCAATCCACATTAATAGAAAGATTAAGTGGTTCTTCAAATTCTTCCTTTGAAATATCTAAGGTTTCGTCGGCATAGCAACTCTTCATATAAAGTCCCCAAATGGGTAATGCCATGGCCGCACCTTGTCCATAAGTTATGCTTTTAAAATGGATGGATCTTTCTTCACCACCTACCCAAACACCAGTTACCAAATTTGGTACCATGCCCATAAACCAACCATCACTTTGGTTTTGTGTGGTTCCTGTTTTTCCGGCTATAGGATTTGTAAATTCATAAGGGTATCCTGTAACTATTTCTTTATAATCTTTACGATACGCATCGGCGCCCTTTGTTCTTAATCGTGCGCCAGAGCCAGATTGTGTAACCCCTTCCATAAGTTTAACCGTAACATAGGCCGTTTCTTCACTTAAAACATCTCTTGTTTCAGGTTTAAATTGATACAATATGGTACCATTTTTATCTTCTATGCTTGTCACCATTACCGGTTTTGTATAAACGCCCTTATTCGCAAATGTTGCATACGCCCCTACCATTTCGTAAACGCTTAAATCGGCTGCACCTAATGCAATGGCCGGTACAGGTAGTATATTGGATTCTATCCCCAGTTTCTTTGCTAAATCAACCACGGTTTGCGGTCCTACTTTATCTATTAATCTTGCTGTAACGGTATTCACCGAATTCGCTAAAGCATTTTTGAGTGTTCGCTTGCCACCATACTCTTCAGTAGCATTTTTAGGACACCATTCTTCCGGGTTTCCATGCTTATACTTTTCAATGCAATACGGTGTATCCGAGAATTCATCACAGGGCGATAAATGCAACTGATCAATAGCCGTCGCATATACAAATGGTTTAAATGTTGACCCAATTTGACGCCTGCCTTGTTTTACCATATCATATTGAAAATGTCTGTAGTTCATACCACCAACCCAAGCTTTAACGTGTCCCGTTAATGGGTCCATAGACATCATTCCGGTACGTAAAAATGATTTATAATAACGCATAGAATCTATAGGTTTCATGATGGTATCAATTTCTGAAGGCTTACCATCTTTCCAAGTAAAAACAGACATTTTTACTGGTTTATAAAACGATGCTTTTATTTTTTCATCATCTATTTTCAAATCATACTTCATATGCCTCCAACGTTCTGATTTTTTTATACTTCCCCGCATCAACGTATCGATCTCTCCTTGTCTTAATTCTAAAAAAGGAGCTGTTGGATTTCTTTTTGGGGTATTTTGGTGAAAGAATTCCGCTTGTAATCTCGGCATATGTTGTTGAACAGCATTTTCTGCATATTGCTGCATTCTAGAATCTATGGTTGTATAAACTTTTAATCCATCACTATTAATATTATATTTTGTCCCATCAGGTTTTCTGTTAGCTTCATCTCTGGTCCACTTTTTCATAAAATCTCTGAGGTACTCACGGAAATAGGTAGCAATACCTTCTCGATGTGATTCCGGGGTATAATTTAAATCAAGCTCAGTCTCTTGTAAAGAATCCTTAACGTGTTCATTGATATAGCCATATTTCTGCATTTGGGCCAATACCACATTTCTTCTATTCTTTACACCAACAGGATTTCTTCTTGGGTCATAAAGCGCCGCATTCTTAAACATTCCGACCAACATCGCGGATTCCTTTAGCTCCAGTGTATTTGGTTCTTTTCCAAAATATATACGCGCTGCACTTCTAATGCCGTCTGCATTATTTAAAAAATCATATTTATTGAAATATTGAGCAATAATTTCTTCCTTGGTATACTGTCGTTCTAAACGTGTTGCGATAACCCATTCTTTAATTTTTTGAAAGAGACGTTCAATAGTATTCTTTGAACCTTCTCCAATAAACAATTGTCTGGCCAATTGTTGGGATATTGTACTTGCTCCACCTTTACTTCCTAAAAAAACAAAGGCTCTTACAGTCCCTCTAGCATCAATACCAGCATGATCATGAAAACGAGCATCCTCGGTAGCAATTAAGGCATCTATTAAATGCGGAGATAATTCACCATAACCAACTGGAGTTCTATTATCATTAAAATAAAATTTGCCTAATGTTTTTCCGTCAGAGGAAATAATTTCTGTAGCCAGGTTCGTTTTAGGGTTTTCCAGTTGGGTATGATCCGGCATATCTCCCAAAGCTCCCCAAGAAGCTAGTAAAAAAACTAAGATTGCAGAAAGCACTCCTACCGAAAAAAGGATCCAAAACCAACGTATATATTTTGAAAAATCCTGAACTGCTTTTCCTTTTGTTTTTTGTGTTGTCATTTAATTTCCAGGTATTAAAAACACTTCGACGGAATCTGTAATGAGCGCAGTCAAAATGTTATGTGTGACCATTGATTTTAGTTATTAATAGGTTTTTCTATTCTAAAGCCTATATCGGTAACGCCTTCGAGCTCTTCAACACCGTTGACCTTTCCATGTTCCCGCATGGCGTGCCGAATATTGACAGTATATTCGCCAACCTCTTCAAATACAACCTGCTCCTTATACCACAGTTTGTTTTCCTTAACATCGCTAAATCCGGTACCTAAAAGTTCTCCGCTTGGTGCTGCCATTCTATATTCCAGCGTATCCTTTACCGTTCTTCCGTGTGGAAAACCCATTTCAACAATTAAAAACAAATTGTTATACTTATAAGCATTTGTATTTCTTAAATTAACAAATAAGTTATATGGATGGATAGAATCCGGAGGGGTTATTTTAAAGCTTATTACAGAATCTTTATGCCATTTGTTGGGCACAGATTCATACACATCGAAAACCCGATTTGAATCGCAAGAAGTCAGAAAAAATGAAAAAACTAAAAAAAATAAGAATACATTATTTCGTGGCATTTTTACTGTTTTGAGGTTTTCTTCTATTGTTTTTGTTTCTATTATTATTGCGACGCTTATTATTTTTACGTTTATTATTGCGCTTTGGACTATCGAAACGTGTTAAACTATCTTGACCTACAACGTTCTCAAACTCCGCTTTAGTATCTTCTATGACATTAGATGCATATTCTTCAAGGCTTTCTATCTTATCATTATTTTTATTGGCCTCAATAATTTCATTCGCCTGTGTTGTTGTTATTTTATGCCAATTGGCCCACTCTCCTTCATAAGCATACCAGAGGTGTCCTTTAAAAATATCGGTTTTTTGGCAAACGGCAATCCCCTTAGCCGTTTTAAGTTTTATGTCTGTTTTAGGAAAATCCTTTAAAGCATCTAAATAGGTGTCCAGTTCGTAGTTTAAACAGCATTTTAGTTTTCCACATTGTCCTGCCAGCTTTTGGGGGTTTAAGGATAGTTGCTGATATCGAGCTGCCGATGTACTCACGGAACGAAAATCGGTTAACCATGTTGAGCAACATAATTCTCTACCACAGGATCCAATCCCTCCAAGCCTTGCTGCTTCCTGACGAAAGCCTACTTGCTTCATTTCGATGCGCGTTCTGAACTCGCGTGCAAAAACTTTGATAAGCTCTCGAAAGTCTACGCGCTCTTCCGCAGTATAATAAAATGTAGCTTTACTGGAATCGCCTTGAAATTCGATATCGGAAATTTTCATTTGTAATCTCAGATCGATAGCAAATTGACGTGCCTTAACCTTCATAGGTTCCTCTCTATCTCGGGCTTTAGACCAAATATCGATATCTTTTTGACTCGCTTTCCGGTAGATTTTTAAAATATCATCGCCTTCATCGGAAATATTTTTACGTTTCATTTGTACACGCACCAATTCTCCGGTTAAGGTAACCATCCCGATATCATGTCCCGATTGCGCTTGTGTTGCAACGACATCCCCAATACTTAAAGTTAAGTTTTCGGTGTTATGGTAGTAATGTTTTCTTCCGTTTTTAAAACGTACTTCTACCCAATTGTATGGTTTTTCACCACTGGGAAGCGACATATTTGAAAGCCAGTCGAAAACAGTCAGCTTATTACAGCTATCTGTACCACAAGTGCCATTATTTTTACATCCTTTGGGTTGACCGTCTTTCCCAGTTGAACAACTGTTACAAGCCATATGTTTTTATATATTGAATTCGCTAATAACTAGATTATTGCGAATGAAGGTTCATAAATATTTTTGTGTTTCGTGTAAGCACGAACGACTATTTTTGAGTTTATTTTTTGAAACATAGTTTCAGAATAAATCTTCTCGATGTAAATATAAGATTATTATAGTGACTTTTAAAAAGTAAGGCCGCAATTGTAAATTCAAGTTATGACATTGGCAAGAATTTAAACGCGCTTAACACTAATAATGTTTACCGGACATGCTTTTGCCGCATTTTCACAATCGTCAAAAATTAACTCATTGTTAGACTTCACGGTAAAAAAACCTTTCTTTTCTTGGGCATGAAGTAAAACGGATTTCCCGTCCTTTTTAGACATTTGAAACTGGCCTGAAGCGAGTTCAACACAATAGTTGCAGCCAATACACTTATGGCGCTGTAAAGTAACTACAACCATTAGGCTTCAACTTTGTTTTCAACGAGCTTGTATAGTTTATCCGATTGACGAATCCTGAACGGTAACGGGATGGTAATAGAATCACCCTTGGTGCCTTTGGGTAATTTTTCATCATTGACCAACATCTCAGTAACTTCCATTTCTTGTGCTCCCGTCGTTGCTCCTGTTATTAAAATAGTATCTCCAATAGTAATATCGTAAGCTTCGATTTTAAACTCGCCCACTTTTGCCTTTGGAAAAAAATGTACCCCTTTGCCTAAATATACCTTCTTTTGTGTGGCATGAGATCCTGAGCCTTTACTCCATTCTCCCAGTTTTTGCCCTAAATAATAGCCGTTCCAAAACCCTCTGTTATAAACAGTTTCTAAGGTTTTCATCCAAGAGATTACTTCGTCTTTATCGTATTCCCCAAGGGCAATACTATCGATGGCCTCTCTATAACACTTTATAACTTTTGCCACATACTCAGGTGCTCTTCCCCGTCCTTCAATCTTTAAAACTTTAATTCCCGAATCTACCACCTGATCAAGAAAATCTATGGTACATAGATCTTTAGGAGACATAATATATTCATTATCCAGTTCCATTTCAAACCCGGTTTCCTGGTCGATTACGGTATACTTCTTTCTACAATTTTGCTTACACGCTCCTCTGTTCGCTGAGGAATTTTGCGAATGTAAACTCATGTAACATTTACCGGAAACCGCCATACAAAGTGCTCCGTGTCCAAAAATCTCAATCTCAACCAATCTTCCTGAAGGGCCTTTTATCAGTTCTTTTTCAATCTGCTCTGTAATCTTTTTTACTTGCCTCAAACTTAATTCTCTACTCAAGACCATAGTATCGGCGAACATGGCATAAAACTTAACCGTTTCAATATTCGTAATATTAATTTGAGTAGAAATATGAACTTCCATATCTATTGCTCTGGCCGACGCAATTACGGCTTGGTCCATGGCAATTACTGCCGTAATATCTGCTTCTTTGGCTTTATTCAATAAGGTTTTCACGATAGATAAATCATGATCGTAGATAATGGTATTTAAGGTTAGATATGTGCGGACATTTTTTTCTTTGCATCGCCTGGAGGTTTCATGAAGGTCATCTAGAGTAAAGTTTATAGATGCCCTAGCTCTCATGTTAAGCTGCTCAACGCCAAAATAGATCGAATCTGCTCCATTATCTAAGGCTGCCTGTAGGGATTCAAAATTTCCTGCAGGAGCCATTAATTCTATCTTCTGCATGCTTATGTCTTACTTTTATCAGTTTTGAGGGTGTCGAAAATATTTCTCAGATCCTTTTTATAGGGTAAGTGATCTGCTCTTCCTTTTTTAAAGATATCATTGCTATTCCCTTGTCCCTTGCGTAAAGCCTTTTGCTCTTCATAAGGAAGTGCGTGTATGTCTTTACAATTTGTAGAACAGCAATTGTTCATCTCGTGCTTACAATCATCACATTGAATGAATAACAAATGACACGCTTCATTAGCACAATTGGTATGTATATCGAAGGGCTTCCCACATTGATGGCAATTCGCTATGACATCGTCACTTATGCGTTCTGCTCTGCGATCATCAAACACGAAATTCTGTCCTAAAAATTTATTTTCCAGCTGCTCTTCTTTTACTTGCCGGGTATACTCAATAATACCGCCTTCCAGCTGATATACATTTTTGAATCCCTTATGCTTAAAATAAGCACTGGCTTTTTCACAACGAATGCCTCCCGTACAATACATGACTAAGTTTTTATCCTCCTTATGCGTTTTTAAATCATCTTCAATAATATCCAAAGATTCTCTAAAGGTATCAACATTCGGAGTCACAGCATTTTTAAAATGCCCTATTTCGCTTTCGTAATGATTGCGCATATCAACCAAAACCGTTTTTTCATCTTCAATTAAGTTATTAAACTGTTTCGCTCCAACATGAATGCCTTTATTGGTCACATCGAACGTATCATCGTTCAGACCATCGGCAACAATTTTGCTTCTCACTTTCACTTTCAACTTTAAAAACGATTTGTTGTCCTGTTCGACAGCAATATTCAATCGAATACCTTTCAAAAAAGAATTGCTGTCCAGATGAGTTTTAAATGCATTAAAACGGTCTGCCGGAAGTGATAATTGACCATTGATTCCTTCCTGGGCAACATAAATTCTACCTAGAACATCTAGGGCGTCCCAGGTAATAAATAAATGGTCTCTAAAAACTTGTGGATTGCCAATTTTGGCATATTTATAAAAAGAAAGCGTTAATCGATTTTTTCCTGTTTTATCGATTAATTCGGCTCTTTCTTTAGCGCTTAATTTATTGTACAGTTGCATGCTATACCTATATTTTAAGGTTAAAAAAATAATTTAAAATGCAAAGGTACAGTTTTAATATAACACCACAATTTATGGTAATAAAAAAGCACCCAAAATAATAATTTTAGATGCTTAAGTTAGTTTAATTTAGTTTACTACTAATCATAATCAAGGTCCATTTCACAGCAAAAATTTCCCAACTTTATTAACTAGATGCAGAATGTTGAAAAAGGTTGCGTGATAAAATTGTATTGTGACAAAAGTTGTATTATTTTAGCCAGAATAACTCGAGAAAAAACAGATCAATGAGCAGTGAAAAAGAAGCAAAATTAAAAGCACTAAAACTAACCTTAGATAAATTAGATAAAGCCTATGGAAAAGGCACGGTAATGAAAATGAGTGATCAGGCGGTCGTCGATGTCGATGCTATTTCGTCGGGTTCGCTTGGTTTGGATATTGCTTTAGGCGTTGGCGGTTATCCACGCGGACGTGTTATCGAAATATATGGCCCGGAATCTTCGGGAAAAACAACACTCACTTTGCATGCTATAGCAGAGGCTCAAAAAGCAGGAGGGATTGCAGCTTTTATAGATGCAGAACATGCTTTTGACAGATTTTATGCAGAAAATCTTGGTGTAGATATAGACAATTTAATTATTTCGCAACCTGATAATGGGGAACAGGCTTTAGAAATTGCCGATAACTTAATACGTTCTGGTGCTATCGATATTGTAGTTATCGATTCTGTAGCGGCATTAACGCCAAAAAGTGAAATTGAAGGTGAAATGGGAGATTCTAAAATGGGTTTACATGCACGTTTAATGTCTCAGGCATTAAGAAAGCTTACCGCTTCCATTAGTAAAACGAACTGTACGGTTATATTTATTAATCAATTGCGTGAAAAAATTGGAGTGATGTTTGGCAACCCGGAAACAACTACCGGTGGTAATGCTTTAAAATTTTATGCCTCGGTAAGATTAGATATTCGCAGATCGACTCAAATTAAAGATAGTAACGGCAATGTATTAGGTAATAAAACCAGAGTTAAAGTTGTTAAAAACAAAGTCGCTCCACCATTTAGAATGGCAGAGTTTGATATTATGTATGGTGAAGGTGTATCAAAAGTTGGTGAGGTTTTAGATGTTGCCGTTGAGCATGAAGTTATTAAAAAGAGTGGATCTTGGTTTAGTTATGCCGACACAAAATTAGGCCAGGGGCGAGATGCTGTTAAAGCCATTATAAAAGACAACCCCGAACTCCTTGAAGAACTTGAAGAAAAAATTAAAACAGCTTTAAAAAGTACTTAGCAAGATAAAAATGAAAATCCCGAAGCTTCGGGATTTTTTTATGCCCCTACGCAACCTTTTGATTACTATAGCATCTACAAGGTACTAACATGTATTTTAAACATAAATTATTATGAAAAAATTACTTGTACTTTGCGTCACGCTTATTTTATTTGCCTCATGTAGTGTTGATGATGATAGTACAAATTTTAGCTTTGAGGTTTTGCCGGTGGAAAGTGTTGATATCCCTGATGAGTTTACCTTAGGACAAGTATACCCCATTACTGTTTCTTACATTAAACCTTCAAATTGTCATGTTTTTAGAGAGTTTTATTATTTAAAAGAAAATAATGAACGTACAGTAGCTCCTATTGATTATGTTTTTGAAAGGAATGACTGCATTGACCTTACAGATGTACTGGTAGAAGAAACATTTAACTTTATTGTGACAAGTAATGGTTCTTATATCTTTAAGTTTTGGCAAGGAGAAGACGCGACTGGGGAAGATCAATATTTAACGATAGAAGTCCCTGTAGTCGATTAAATAAAAGTAGTAATTAATACGTGTTAATTTGAGTTTAAACCAACTCATAGAAAATTGTAAAAACAATGATACTAAGGCCCAGGGGGAATTGTATAAGCTCTTTTCGAGTAAGCTTTTTTCCGTTTGCCTAAAGTATTCAAAAAACTATGCTGAAGCTGAAGATAATTTACAGGATGCATTTTTAACAATTTTCAACAAAATTGAGCAATATAAGGGTAAAGGCTCTTTTGAAGGATGGTTAAAACGAATAACGGTTAACACAGTATTACAGAAATACAGGTCGCAAAAAGTTTTTGATATTGTCAATGAAAACAGTGTTGAAGATGAAGAATTAGAGGTTGATGAAGATGATCTTTCGATCGATTATCTTTTACAAATCATTCAGGAACTGCCAGATCGTTACCGTCTGGTTTTTAATCTGTATGTGCTCGATGGGTATTCGCATAAAGCTATTGCTGATATGCTCGAGATTAATATAGGAACTTCAAAATCCAATTTAGCACGAGCTAGACAAATTTTGAAGCAGACTATTGAAAATTATAAAACAACGCAAAGTTTACAATCATTATAATGAATGATAAAAAACATATAGACAGGTTATTCCAGGAACGTTTTAAGGATTTTGAAGCGACACCTGGCGATGCTGTTTGGGAAAATATTGAAGCGCAACTCAATAAAAAGAAGAAAAAGCACCGCATCATCCCTATTTGGTGGCGCTATGCTGGTGTGGCTGCGCTATTGTTACTTTTATTAACCGTTGGCGGTATTTATTTTAATGGCTCTGCAGACGTAGAACCTGTAGATAATGTTGTGGAATCGGATCGACCCCTAACCCCCGAAGAAGTTGAGGAAAACAAGACGCTTAAGGATATTAACGAAATAGAAAGTGTGATTACCAACAATAACACAACAGAAGACCCAAAACAACAATCTCCCAGTGATCATGCATCAGATAAGCTGATCCCATCAAAAGAAACCTCCATTGCAGAGAGTCCCTCTTCAGAAAACGAAAATCAAGGGGAAAAAGCCACCAATCCGGGTTTGAATAAAAAATCGACTATTTCAAATCAATTAATAACAACAAAAAACAAAAATACCGTTGCTTCAAACTCTAAAGAAACACCAGAAAACAACCCCCTTTTAAAACAAATAAAGCATAAGGCTATCGCGAATTCCGATATTGATAAAAAGAAAGAGACACTTGAAAATGAAGCGGCATTAATTGAGAAGGATCAGGTTAAACAAATTATAAATGAGACCACAAAAAGCAATACAGGTATTGCTCAAACGAATGATGAAGCCGATAATAATTCTAAAACAGAAAACAATTTACGCTCTATTGAAGACGCCATAAATGAAGACAAAACGATTATTGAAGAAGAAAAAGAGAAATCGAACAGGTGGAGTATTGCCCCAAATGCTGCGCCTGTTTATTTTAGTAGTTTAGGTGAGGGCTCTTCAATCGATCCGCAGTTTAACAATAATTCTAAGAGTAGCGAACTTAATATGAGTTATGGCATAAAAGCAAGTTATGCTATTAACGACAGGTTAAGTATACGCTCTGGTGTTAACAGAGTGAATTTGGGTTATAACACCAATAATGTGGTGATGTTTCAATCGGTAAGCCTAGGGTCAAATACACTTTCGCTTCAAAATGTAAGTCCTAACGTTAATGTTAATAGTATTGATAGTCCTGTAGAAAGTGTCTCATTAATTAGTGCAGACAACATTGTTTCAGGTAGAGCTCCTGAGGTATTTAGTACAGTATCCAATGCATCACTTAATCAATCACTGGGATATATAGAAGTTCCTTTGGAAGTTCAGTATGCCATCTCTAATAATAAATTAGGGGTCAATGTGATTGGTGGGTTTAGCTCATTCTTTCTGAACAACAACGAAATATTTTCTGAGGCCGAAGGTACGAGAACATTTATAGGAGAAGCTAATAACATTAACAGAGTGAGTTATAGTGCTAACTTTGGATTGGGGTTGAACTATAAATTTTCTAAACGAATAGATTTGAATTTAGAACCTATTTTTAAATATCAATTCAACACATTTAATAATACGTCTGGTGATTTTAAACCCTATTTTATAGGTGTTTATACCGGATTCGCTATAAAGTTTTAGGTTTTTGGTTAGATCTAGGTATTAATTTTCTTTAAGCTCGGAAATTAATATCAAAAAAAAACTGCCCTCCCCTGGGCAGTTTTTTATTTTTATCAAAAGTTCGACAGACAAACTATCCATTAAACACCTTCAATTGATTTAAAATTATTGCTCTTGCCTTTTCGTTTAAAGACCTTGTGTCCTCGATTGTTAAGTTTTCGGTTGGTAAAAATTCATGAATTTTAACACGCATTTTGCCCGGACCACCACTAAAGAATGTATATGAGAACCGTTTTTTATTATCGGCAAAAGTAATAGGTACTATTGGAATTTTATGGTTAATCGCTAATCTAAATGCACCATCTTTAAACGCGTCTAAATCAATATGTTCTTCAGGAACACCACCTTCCGGAAATATACAAATACTCAATCCGGATTTTAGACGCCTTTGTGCTCTTAAAAAAACCGCTTGTCTGCTCTTTGCAGAACTCCGATCTACCATTATCACGGTACGTTTATAAAAAAACCCGAAAAGCGGAATTTTTGTCAATTCTTTTTTTCCAACAAAAACAAAAGGGTTTTTAACCGATACCAGCATAAGCATGATATCCGTCATAGAGGTATGGTTCGCAATAAACATATAGCTTTTATGCTTTTCAGGGGTTTGATCACGTTCAATATGATAAACAAATCCCATGCCTACCAAAATGATCTTCGCCCAAAAACGCGCAATTTTAAAAAAGAAAGGATACCAGGACTCTTTTAAAATAGAAATGAAAAGAATAGGAAACAATATGAGAATAGGTAAAGCAACCAAGATGTAAAACCAAATGCGATAAATAACCCAAAAAAAGCACTTTACTATTTTCACACGTTTAAATTTTAATAATTAATAGATCTTATAATAATTATAAAATTAAGAACGTGTGCAACCACTACGTTCTCGTATTAAAAAATTTAAAGATCCACTTTGGTGAATATACTTTCAAAATTTGTTAATACTCGTTTCATATACATCAAAAATACTATTATAAATTGATTATCTTTAAAACATACTAACTTTTAAAATTGTAGCATTATGGGTTTACTTTATTCATTATTAATTGGTGGAATAGCTGGCTGGTTAGCTGGAAAACTAATGAAAGGTGGTGGTTTCGGAGTTCTTTTAAACATTGTTATTGGTATTATTGGTGGTATTGTTGGTAATTGGCTATTCGAAACACTTAATATCTCCATTATGGATGGTATGATTGGTGATATAATAACGGGGGCTATAGGTGCTTCCGTGATACTCTTCGTTGCCGGTTTATTTAAAAAATGACCCTATAAGGGACATATTATTAAAAAGTGGCTTATGCCGCTTTTTTTATTGATTAACAAATACGTATTTTCGCAGCGTTGTTTAATTGAAAGCAGGTCTCTGCTGAAACTTAACTTGAATAGTCCCGATTGATAGCTATCGGAACGAAAGGCAGGAAACACTATGGCAAGAATACTTACGGGCATACAGAGTACAGGAACACCACATTTGGGAAACATTTTAGGAGCCATTATGCCCGCAATCAATATGGCAAACAACCCTAAGAATGATTCATTTTTGTTTATTGCAAACCTACATACATTAACACAAATTAAGGATGCTGAAATGCTTCGCTATAATACCTACTCCACCGCTGCGACATGGCTGGCATTTGGATTAGATATTGAAAAAACCGTGTTTTACAGACAAAGTGATGTCCCGCAAGTTACCGAGTTGTCCTGGTATTTAAGTTGTTTCTTTCCATACCAACGCTTAACATTAGCCCATAGTTTTAAAGATAAAGCCGATAGATTAGAAGATGTAAACTCAGGCTTGTTTACATACCCAATGCTTATGGCCGCAGATATATTGTTGTATGATGCGAATATTATTCCCGTTGGAAAAGACCAATTACAACATATAGAAATGACTCGGGATGTGGCTTCACGCTTTCATGCAAAAGTAGGTGAGACCTTTGTGCTTCCGGAAGGTAAAATACAAGAAAACACCATGCTTATTCCTGGCACGGATGGTGAAAAAATGAGTAAAAGTAGAAATAATATCATCAACATCTTTTTAGATGATAAAAAGCTACGGAAGCAAATTATGAGTATTCAAACCGATAGTACGCCACTAGAAGAGCCTAAAGATTGGAGTACTTGCAATTGTTTTGCTATTTACAACTTGTTGGCTGATGATTCTCAAATTGAAACTATGAAAGCAAATTATGAACATGGTAATTATGGTTACGGACATGCAAAACAGGCGTTGTTCGAATTGATTGTTGAAAAATTTGCGACACAACGCGAGCGCTATAATCATTACATGAATAACCTTAACGAAGTGGATCATGCCCTGGCTTTAGGCGCTTCTAAAGCAAAACGTGTTGCAGACGAGGTTTTAAATAGAGTTAGAGCTAAGGTTGGCTATTAATAAATTCCTGTGAACCCGGGAGAAACACATTAAACCACCTCGAATAATTTTCCGGGCAAAGGCCTAACAACTCCCTTAAGTTCCATATTTAATAAGACACTGGCTACTTTAAAAATAGGCATTTCGCAATTTAAGGCAATAACATCTAATAGTTGTTTATCATTTTCCTTCAGATACGTATAGATTCTTTTTTCGTCGGTATCAAGCTCGACAAATAGCTGCTTTTGAATACTTGACTTGTCCACTTTATCTAACTGCCAATTCAAAATGTAAGGTACATCCAGGGGGTTGGAAAGCATGTGTGCTTTTTGATGTTTTATCAAATTATTACACCCTATACTTTGTGAGTCTGTGACACGTCCGGGAACAGCGAAAACATCTCTGTTATAAGAGTTAGCAATATCTGCAGTGACTAAACTACCTCCCTTTTCGGCAGATTCTATAACAATGGTTGCTTCACTTAAACCTGCGATAACTCTGTTACGTTTTAAAAAATTATTTCTTTTAAAGCAATCACTACTCCAAAAATCGGTAAAAAACCCACCATGTCTTTCAATATCGGCCACATAGCGCTTATGTACCTTAGGATAAATCTGGTTTAACCCGTGAGCCAAACACCCAATGGTTTGTAAATTATGGCTTAATGCGGCTTTATGGGCAGTAATATCGGTTCCATAAGCAAAACCGGAAACAATAATAGGGTTATAGGGAATAAGTGTTTCAACTAACGTTTTACAAAATGCAATACCATGCGTAGTAATCCTTCTCGTACCCACAACACTAATGATATGTTGCTGCTTTAAACGTATATTTCCGGATTGAAATAATAAGATGGGACCATCAATACAGTGTTTCAATTTATCCGGATAGTCTTCATCTTTGAAATACAAAACCTTAAACTTATTTTCTTTAATAAATCCAATTTCCCTTTCGGCAGCTTCTAAATGATGTGCTTCGAACAAAGCACTTAAAATAACACTTCCTATGCCATCAATTTTAAGCAAATTTTGCTTTTTCTCTTTTAAAACGGCTTCGGCAGAGCCACAATGAGAAATGAGTTTTTTTGCCGTAATATCCCCAATATTGGGAACGTGTTGTAGTGCTAAAGTATAAAGCAAATCATTTTCTGTCATGTTATGTATTTGATTTTGAAAGCACAATAAAATAGTTTTCACCTAATAATTACCGTGCAAAGTTCTAATTGGATTTTAAAGCAGTATTAAAGACCTTCCAATAATTTTAAGGCCATTCCACCAAGATTTGAATTTGTTAATAACTACTAATGACGAAATTTTATCGGAAAGCATAATTTTATAACTTTGTTTTTATGCAACTAGAAACCTATATAAGCGATTTACTGTATCGATACGAATGTGTCACTATTCCTGAGTTTGGAGCTTTTTTAGCGCAACGCACCTCTGCTACAATTAATGACGCTAATAATGCTTTTTATCCTCCTAAAAAAACGGTGTCTTTTAATGAGCAAATTCAACAAAATGATGGTTTACTAGCTCATTATATTGCCGATGTAGAAAAAATTCCTTTTGAAGTTGCCACAAAAAAAATCGCAAAACGCGTTAAAACACTAAAATCATACTTAACTCAAGGTGAGACTCTAACGTTCAAAAATATCGGAGAGATTGTATTTAACAGTGATGGTAAAATTTTATTCGAACCCTCTTATCATCTTAACTATTTAACAGACGCTTTCGGCTTATCTCAATTTGTGTCACCAACGGTAACTCGTGAAGTTTATAAAGATACTGTTGAAACCATTGAAAAAGTAGTTCCGATTACAATAACACCTGAAAAACGTCGAGCAAGACCTTATTTAAAATATGCAGCTATTGCTTTGATAGCTTTAACACTTGGCGGTTTTGCAGCTTCTAATTTTTATGTTAATCAAATTGAGACGCATAACCAAATAGCACAGGAGGAAGCAACACAACAACTTGAAACCAAAATTCAAGAAGCGACTTTTAATTTAAATCCTTTTCCTGCAATAACACTAAATGTTACCAAACAAACGGGTAATTACCATATTATTGCCGGTGCTTTTAGGGTAGAAGATAATTCTGCTAAAAAAGTTAAGCAGCTAAGAGCTCTGGGTTACAACGCGAGAGCCATAGGGGTTAATAAATATGGATTACATGAGGTTGTTTATGGCAGTTATGAAACGGGCAAGGAAGCACTAAAAGCTGTTCGTGACGTTAGAAAAATGCACAATAAAGATGCATGGATATCGATTAAAAAACTGGATTAGATTCTTCCTGAATTCCCTCGTTTTTACTTCTTTAATATTTAAAAGCATAGTACCTTTGCGGCAATCTTAAAAAAAGAGCGCATGCAGGCAAAAACACCTATACAATCTAAAACGATTCTTACCGATATGGTTTTACCGGGTGAAACCAATCCTTTAAATAATTTATTTGGTGGCGAGTTATTGGCTCGTATGGACAGAGCTGCAAGTATTGCAGCCAGGCGTCATAGCCGACGTATTGTTGTAACGGCATCAGTAAATCACGTGGCATTTAACAGAGCTGTCCCCCTTGGAAGTGTTGTGACTGTTGAGGCTAAAGTATCTCGGGCTTTTAAAACATCTATGGAAGTATTTATTGATGTATGGATAGAGGATAGAGAGTCCGGTGATAAAACAAAAGCTAATGAAGCTATTTATACCTTTGTAGCTGTTGATGAAACGGGGCGACCAATTGCAGTTCCCGAAGTTATCCCTGAAACCGATCTAGAAAAAGAACGTTTTGATGCTGCTTTGCGCAGAAAGCAATTAAGCCTTCTGTTAGCAGGAAAAATCAAGCCTAATGAAGCCACAGAATTAAGAGCTTTGTTTGAATAATTAAACTTTTTATTTTTTTGCAAGTCTTATAGTAGAATCCAAAATCTAAATACTATGAGACCTATTATTTTATTTTTCGTTTTTAGCGTGTTCTTGATGTCATCTTGTGCAACTCGGGTTGTAACCAGACCAGCGACCGTTACCGTGGTAAAAAAAGCCCCCAAACATTATAAAATTGTTAAAATCAAGGGGAAGCGCTATTATTATTGGAATGGGAATCACTATAGAAAAACTCGAAAGGGTTATGTGATTGTAAGAGTTTAGATATTTATAAACAAAAGGGGAGAACAAGCTCAGGGTGCATATTACATTCTATAACACCATAAAGCCGGATTTTCTGTTTTACCTCCTTTATTTACAATAAACTTCAATATGGTTTCGCCATTGGATGCATTGGTATAAACTTCTCCAATGGTTTGTTTTGTTGTAACCTTGTCTCCTTTTTTCACATAAACTTTCCCTAAATTGGTATAAATGGTAATATAATTCCCATGCTTTATCATAACTATCGGTCTAATATTTTTCATTCTTAGTATTTCAATAACTTCTCCATTGAAAACGGCACGAACTTTAGCTCCTCTTTCTGTTGCTATACGTACGCCGTTACTAGTAATATAAATACTCTTATCTATGGGTGAGCGTTGCCTCCCATATCGTGTTTTTACAATTCCTTTTTCAACCGGCCAATCAAGTTTTCCTTTATTCAATTCAAAATTTCTAGCTAAAGCTCTTCCTTCCGGAGTTAAAGCGAAGCTCTTAGACGTTGTGGCCTTTCCCGCTTTTTGATTAGATTTTACGATGGCCGCCTTAATAATACGCTCTAGTTCTCTATCAATTTTATTGGCTTCTCGTTGTTTGGTCCTAATTTGGGTTGTATAAAAGCTTAAATTCTTTTTAATAGACTTCATGAGTATTTCATGCTGCTTTCGCTCTGCTTCCAATGTCTTTTGAACTACTCTATTATCTGCAATCAATTTGTTTTTATCTTCTTTTTGCTTGGACAATTTTATATTAATATCCTGCAATTCAATAGTTTTAGCCTTTATGGCCTCTCCTTGCTCCCTTTGATGGTTACTATATTGCTTAATGTATTGCAAACGCTTATACGCTTGTTTAAAGTCCTCGGAAGAGAGTAAAAACATGATTCTGCTCTGCTCATTTTTGCTTTTATAAGACTTCACAATCATCGCCGCATAATCTTCCTTAAGTTGTTTTAATTCATCACGTAATCGTGTAATTTGCTTTTGGTTCGAGTTGATTTCCCGCGTTAAAAAATTAGCTTGCTGGTTGGTCACTTTAATAAGATTATTCAACACGCTTATTTTATAATTAAAATCTTCTATTAAGGACAGTTCCGATTTTTCCTTTGATTTATTCTCAGATCGTAATTGGGTAATTTTTTGAATTTCACGACGTAACTCTTGTCGACGAGTTTCTAACTCTTTTTGTTTATTATTTTGAGAGAAAATGACCGAAGAACATACTAAAAGAACAAGTATGGTAAAGACAATATTTAGCTTTGCTTTTTTTCTCATTAAAGTTTTATTTCATCAAAACCTGAAGGTATTCTAAAAGGAAATCTTAGTTCTTCATTTAATGCCACCGCCTTAAATTCGAGATTTAAAACTAACTCTTCGTTAGCTTCAACAGCGTTCACTCTAATACGTTCCGGCAATAATTGTGCATCAACTTCCTGATAAGCTTCATAGCCGATCTCTAAACGTCTTAGTGAATTCGGTTGCGAGATCCGTTGCGATTTCACCTTAAAATGTACAGGATCCAACAAAAACAAAATATTAAACAATTCACGTTGCTTTTTGGGTCGAACAACATAAGTTCCATTATCGATCGATGATTTATAAGTTTCATTTTTTAAACCGAAAAGAGGGTCGCCAATTAACAAGTTTTGAACTTTTTGAAAATCTAATTCAGTTCCCAGCAAGTCACTTAAATATTTGTAATCCCCTTCAAAATAGGTGTTATCCAGCTTATTATAAAAACTAACTTTTTGAGGCGTAACCTTAGCTCTAATAACCGAAAAAGCAGCACTTATCCATAATATTTCGTCTTTTTTGATTCTAAAATTAAGGACATGCGATTGCTTTTTCCCATCTTGATCTAAGGTTATTTTAAGCTTAGATTGAAGCGTCTTAAAATTCGCTGTGCTTTTGGCATTAGCTTTAATTAATTGCTTTGTCGAAAGCTTAAAATTTGCCTGGCCACCACTAATGGTCTTAGCGGACCTACAATGGAACATTACTAAGGTAAACAAGATCACAAAAAAGGGTGTATATCGTTTCATTAATTTGAGGTTTCTAATTGTTTCGCCTTATCACTAAACGTTTTTGCTTTATCCGTATTGTTCAACAAGGCATAGGCTTTGCTTAACTGTTTGTAAAAATCAATCTCCATTTTAGTGTCATCAATAATATAATCAAGCCCTAATTCTAGGGTTTCTATCGCTTTTGTTGCTTTATCTAATTGATTTAACGCCACGCCATTTACCAAGTAAAATAGTGGCTGTGAAGGAAATCTTTGAAGTGCTTCATTACTTTTTTGTATCGCGCTATCATACTTTTGCAAATCCAGATACAGTAACAAGGTGTTTTTAAGCAGCTTGAAGTTATCGCCTTCAAGTTTTAAAGCTTCTTCGAAATATTCTAAAGCTTTGGGTTTATCTCCTTTTGCTAAATAATATTGACCAATCTCTGCAAGTGTTTTTTTATCATTTTTATCTCCAACTAGCGTGGTAGCTTCAATTAAGTCGGGTTCATATTGAGGGTTTTTTCCAACAAAAGCTACAAAATCTGAAAGTACTTTGAGTTTCGCCTCTGGTTTAATTTGATCACTTTTAACCACAATCTTCATGGATTCTATGGCCTTTTCAGCATTATTATCGTCTAAATAAAACTTATATAAAGCTAAATGCACTAGCTGAGAATTGGGACTGATTTTTAATAAAGCCTTTGCTGTTTCAAAAGCCTTTTCCTTTTCATTATTCTCGCTATATCTAAAAATAAGCGCTAAATAATTAGATTCTTTTTCAGGGTTACTATCGACACGCTTTTCTAAATTCTCAATCTGATCTTTTTTACGCCCTGTAAGGTCGTAAATTTTATTGCGCATAACATCTCTACTGAAAGACGTTCCAAACTCTAAATCCAAAGTGTCTAAAATCGCAAGTGCCTCATTAAACTTTTTTGTTTTAACATACAGCGATGCCAAATCTTCCCTGTAGTCGGGATGATACTCAACAAGTTGTTTTACGGTTTTAATTGCTTTATCAATGTTGTTTTGTTCAACATAAAAACCATATAATTCATCTAAAAACCATTCATTATCGGGTGCCTTGGCCACCGCTTTTTTTAGTGCCGTTTCGGCAGCACCAAAGTTTTTAAGTTTATTATAGTTCTTTCCTAATTCAAAATACAAAACTGGAATAGAATTATCTATTGCAATACATTTTAGAAGAGATTCCACCGATCGGTCAAAATTTTCAATGCCTTTTTGCTTTAAGGCCTCAAAAAAATGTTCCTGAAGTTTGTCTTCGACTTGGCCTAAATCATCATCGGGTTTTTTATTAAAATCCACTTGCGCAAAACTTTGCTTCGGAAAAATTAATATCCCGAAGACTAAAAAAAGTATGTAGATTTTATATTTCATTCAATTCATCATTATTACCATGTCATCCTAACACAAGGACTTAACATTATAAACCAAACTTGATCTCATGAGATTTCCTCATTCGAAGAAATGACCAAATTATTCCAGGACTGAATAATCTCCAATACTTATACTGGTATAATTTCCATCATATTTCACATTATTCCCAATCATTGCATTATCTAAATTAGCATTTTTAATCATTGTATGGGTTTGTATTAAGCTATTTTTAACGGTTGCATTTTGAACAGTACAGTTATTTCCTATGGACACATTTGGACCTACTGTTGCATTATTTAATACCACGTTCTCCCCAACACAACATGGTTCAATAATTTTGGAGTTGATAAGTTGTACTGTTGGATCTACTAATTGTTCAATACCATCGGCCTGTAAAAAGCCTAACATTTTCGTGTTTGTTTCTACGGTTATCGCTTTGTTTCCACAGTCCATCCACTCATCAACCGTTCCGGTTTTAAAAGTCTTACCATCGGCCATCATACGCTTAATTCCATCGTTGATTTGATATTCTCCGCCATTGGTAATATTGTCATCCAATATTTCCTGTAATTTCTCCTTTAATACAGCCACCTCTCTAAAGTAGTAAATACCTATAACAGCCTGATCACTTACAAAAGATTCCGGTTTTTCAACTAGCTCTACAATATCGCCATTATCATTAAGTTTTACTACACCGTAAGCTTCCGGGTTATCGACACGCTTGGTCCAAATAACGCTATCAGCATTTGGGTCCAAATCAAATTCGGCTCTAATCAGTGTGTCGGCGTAGGCGATAACTGCCGGTCCTGAAAGTGATGGTTTTGCACACATAATGGCATGGCCGGTTCCTAAAGGTAAATCCTGGCGATAAATTGAGGCTTTGGCTCCTAAACCTTCCGCTAATCTTTCTAAGCTTTTAACAACATCATCTCCAAAATAAGCGGGATCACCTAGAACAAAAGCAATTTCTTCAATTGGCTGTTTTAAAACCTTAGCAATATCTTTTACTAAACGATGAACTATAGGCTGCCCCGCCACTGGAATTAGTGGTTTTGGGACGGTTAGACTATGTGGTCGAAGGCGAGATCCACGACCTGCCATTGGTACTATTATTTTCATTTTTTTTTGTTGATTTGCTTTTTGTTGAATCGTTTATTCGTTTGGAAATCCTTGGTTACTTTGTTCCAGTACTACCAAAACCGCCTTCACCTCTAGAGGTTTCAGATAGTTCTTTTACTTCGACCCATTCGGCACGTTCATGTTTTGCAATCACTAATTGTGCAATACGCTCACCATTTTCAATAGTAAAATTATCGTTTGAAAGGTTGATCAAAATCACCCCTATTTCACCTCTATAATCTGCATCAACGGTTCCCGGCGCATTTAAAACCGTAATTCCTTTTTTTGCCGCCAAACCGCTTCTCGGACGTACCTGTGCTTCAACACCTATGGGGAGTTCTATAAATAATCCAGTTTTAACCACCATCCTTTCTAAGGGTTTTAACGTTATTGGTTCATTAATATTTGCGCGTAAATCCATACCTGCAGATGCTATAGTCTCATAGTGCGGTAATGCGTGACCGGATTTATTAATTATTTTAATTTCCATCTTATTTTAATTGTCTTTTTAAGCCTCTCGCATGCTGCGTTTTTATCTTCAAACAAAATATATTTTCGTTTTCGATAATACTCAGGAGGATAAAATTCTTATCGTTTCAATATTTGTTTTATTTGATTTTTTTCCAGAGTTGTTATGGTTACTAAAAACAAAAGCAAAAATACGGTTCCTATAATAATATCCCGTTCAAAATAATAATAACTTATAAAGGATAAAAATGAACTCAGTAAAAGGTAAAATACTATGCTACCAACAGCATACGGAACTTTATAATGCCTCCTTCCAATAACATATGAAAGAAGCATCATCGTCGCATAAGCCAATAATGTTGCGTAAGCGCAGGCCATAAAACCTAAAACAGGAATATAAGCAATATTGAAGCCTATTGTTATGATAGCGCCAACAATCGATATATACATCCCGTACCTCGTTTTATCGGTGAGTTTATACCAAACGGAAAGATTATGATAAATTCCTAAACACAGATTGGCCAATAATACGATTGGAACGATATCTAATGCTATTAAATAACTTTCTTTTTTTATAAATATGGGACGTAACCAATCGATATAAACCGTAACGAATAGCAATCCCAAACCTCCCACTATAGTAAAATATTTGAGGATAACAGCATAGGTTTCCTTAGCATTTTCTTCTTTTGCATGATTAAAAAAAAATGGTTCGGCTCCCATTCTAAAGGCCTGAATAAAAAGTGTCATAAATACCGCCAGTTTATAGCATGCACTATAAGCTCCATTTATGTTTTTTCCAAGCATTTCGGGAAGTAACCATTTATCTAAATTTTCGTTAATTACAAACGCTAATCCGGCTACCATAATTGGCCAACCATAATGGAGTAACTGCTTTAATATTTTTAAGTCAAACTGTATTTTGCTTTTAAAGAAGTATGGAGAAACTAATCCTAAAACCATAACACTCGCAATAAGATTGGCTATAAATATATACTCGACAGTATGATCAACGCTAAACATATTCCGCAAACTCTCGGAGCCCAGTGATGCAGAAAGAAACAAGAAGTTAAACAGGACAATAACAAACACATTAATGATCTTTATTGCAGCAAATCGCATAGGTCTTCCGGTTACTCTTAAATAGGCAAATGGGATTACAATAAGGGTATCTATTAACGTGATACTTACTAATAAACTATAAAAGCCGGAGTTTATATTAAGTGTTCGCGTAATAGGTTCTCTAAATAAGAATAAGCAAGCTCCAAATATAATCGTACTAAAAACTATTGAAACGATCGCCGTAGATAATACTTTGCTCTTTTCTTTATTTTTACTAAAAAACCGAAAGAAAGCCGTTTCCATTCCATAAGTTAAAATCACATTAAAAAACGCTGCGATAACATAAAACTCAGTATTTTCAGAATACCCTTCATTGGGCAAGACATCGGTGTGTAACCTCACTAAAAAAAAGTTTATAAGTCTAGGCAATACAATTGCCAAACCATAAATAACCGTGTCTTTAAAAAACTTCTGAAGTACGCTCAAGGATTAGTTTTTAGTATGGCTAAAAATACGTTTTTAGCTAACGTAAACCAAAGATAAGTTATTGTCGTATTGGTAACGGATACCCCGTGTTGTTTACCTCCTTTTTATTAATAATGTTAGAAATTCTAAAGTATTTCGTTTTGCCTTTCATTTTATAGCTTACTATGCATTCATCGTTTTCTAATTTAAAAGGAAATGGCTTTGGTAAATCCGGAACCTCATTACCATACTCTGCACCTGGCTCATTACTCATAATAACATCGTAAGTGGACTTATCTCTTTTTTTAAATCGCCCGACATAAGCTGATCCATTTGAAGCCATTACTAATTTAACGCTCTTACCTCTAAAATACACGGAGTCCAGTAGTATATTGTTTGAGTTTGTATATGGAATAATCAAATTAATTCCAGCGCCTCCTTCTCTAGTTCCGGCCACCCAACTTTTATAATAGGCTTGTCCAAAACTCATAGGAGCTTTTTTAGATAATTTTTGAGCACTTGTGCATTGTGAAAAACTAAGCATGACCAGACAAAGTAATAACAAGCATAGTATTTTTTTTGATAATTTCATTTCCATAAAACTGAATATTATAAAGATAACAATTCAAAATTAATGCCATAAAAAAAGCCTCACTAAAAGTGAGGCTTAATATTTATAATTAGATTCTTCGTTTCTCCCGATAACTATCGGGACTGAATAACAGTTAATTGTTTAAAGCTTCTGCGCCACCAACGATCTCAAGGATCTCATTGGTAATGGCAGCTTGACGTGCTTTATTATACTCTAATTTGAGTTGGTCTCTAAGCTCGGTTGCATTATCTGTTGCTTTGTGCATCGCGGTCATACGAGCGCCATGTTCGCTAGCAAAAGAATCTCTGATACCTTTATATAGTTGTGTCTTTAACGACTTTGGGATTAATTGCTCTACAATCTCCACTTTTGAAGGTTCAAAAATATAATCTGCATTGTTATTGGCTTCACCTTCAACAGGAACAATTGGCAAGAACTGCTCTGTCATGACGATTTGAGTAGCTGCATTTTTAAACTTGTTATAAACGATTTCAATTTTATCGAACTCGCCGGTAACAAATTTATCCATTAACATCTCTGCAATCTCCGCCACATTTTCAAAGGTTAAATCATCGAAAACTTCACTTTTATTAGCGATTACAATATTCTGCTTCGCAAAAGCATCATTCGATTTTTTTCCTATTGCAAGAACAGAAACCTTTTTTCCGTCATACACATTACTAATTAAGTCTTGCGTTTGCTTTATAATGTTTGAATTAAACGCACCACACAAACCTCTGTTAGACGTAATAGGAACAATTAAAACATTGTTTACCTCACGTTGTGTAGAAAATTTACTTCCAGAATCTGCATCTAAGGTAGCACTTAAGCTTTGTAAAAGCTCTGTTAACTTATCTGCATAGGGACGCATTGCTGTAATAGCATCTTGTGCCTTCTTTAACTTTGCAGCCGATACCATTTTCATGGCACTGGTAATCTGCATCGTAGAAGATATTGATGATATTCTGTTACGTATTTCTTTTAAGTTTGCCATATTTAGTCTTTAGTAATTAGTCTGTAGTCTGTAGACTATTGTCTAGAGTCTAACGTCTAAGGTCTAAATTAATATTTACCTGATAAATCTTTAGCTACAGCTGTTAATGTATCTGTAACCTCATCAGTTAATTTTCCTGCTTTTAAAGTATCTAAAACACCTCTGTGTTTTGCATTTAAGAATTCGATAAAATCTCTTTCAAATTCTTTTACTTTTTCTACAGGAACATCTTTTAATAAGTTTTTAGAACCTGCATAAATAATGGCGACTTGATCTTCAACAGTAAACGGATCGTTTTGAGCTTGCTTTAAGATCTCAACATTACGCTTCCCTTTTTCAATAACATTTAAAGTCACGGCATCCAAGTCCGATCCAAACTTAGCAAACGCTTCCAATTCACGGAATTGCGCTTGATCTAATTTTAATGTTCCAGATACTTTTTTCATGGATTTAATCTGTGCATTACCCCCAACACGAGATACCGAGATCCCTACGTTAATTGCCGGACGAACACCAGAGTTAAATAAATCCCCATCCAGGAAGATTTGTCCATCGGTAATCGAAATTACGTTTGTTGGAATATATGCAGAAACGTCACCCGCTTGCGTTTCAATAATAGGTAAAGCTGTTAAAGAACCACCTCCTTTTACCATTGGTTTCAATGATTCGGGAAGGTCATTCATGTCCTTAGCAATACTATCATCATTAATCACCTTTGCAGAGCGCTCTAATAATCTCGAGTGTAAATAGAAAACATCACCCGGATACGCTTCACGTCCCGGTGGACGACGTAATAATAATGACACCTCACGGTAAGCCACGGCTTGTTTAGATAAATCATCATAGATGATTAACGCCGGACGTCCTGTATCTCTAAAATACTCTCCAATTGCTGCTCCCGCCATAGGTGCGTATACTTGCATTGGCGCAGGATCTGATGCATTTGCCGCCACAATCGTTGTATAAGCAAGTGCTCCTTTTTCTTCTAATACTTTAGCAATGTTTGCTACTGTTGATGCCTTTTGACCAACTGCAACATATATACAATATACAGGTTCTCCTGCATCATAAAATTCTTTTTGATTTAAGATGGTATCAATACAAACCGTTGTCTTACCAGTTTGACGATCACCAATAACCAACTCACGTTGACCGCGACCAACAGGAATCATGGCGTCGATAGATTTAATACCTGTTTGCAATGGTTCAGTTACCGGCTCACGAAAAATAACACCAGGGGCCTTACGTTCTAGCGGCATTTCGTATGTGTCTCCAGAAATTGGTCCCTTACCATCAATTGGATTCCCTAAAGTGTCGACCACACGACCAACAATACCTTCTCCAACATTAATAGAAGCGATACGATCGGTTCTTTTTACAGTAGATCCCTCTTTTACACCTTTAGAATCTCCTAATAATACAATACCTACGTTATCTTCTTCAAGGTTAAGTACAATACCTTCAAGACCGCCATCGAACTCTACTAACTCGCCATATTGCGCATTAGACAATCCATAAGCACGTACAATACCATCACCTACAGTTAACACAGTTCCTACTTCGTCTAATGAAGCAGATGCTTCAAATCCTGCAAGTTGTTGTTTTAAGATCGCTGATACTTCAGCTGGTTTTACTTCTGCCATCTTATTTTTAATTTAATGTAAATTCTCTTTTTAATTTATTAAGCTTATTAGAAACGCTGGCATCATATTGCATGTCTCCAATTCTTAAGATGAAACCGCCTAAAATGTTTTCATCTACTATATTTTCTAGCTCTACGGCTTTACTTGTAAGCTCCTTAACTTTAGCCAGGACTTTGATTTCTAAATCATTGTTCATAGGAAAAGCTGTAGTAACTTGAGCAATTTCTTTACCATTATACGCATCAAACAATACGCTGTATTTTAACGCAACATCATTTAGAATATTGATTCTTTTATTTGAGATCAACAAATCGAATAATCCGGTAGTAATTTCACTTAGGTTAGGAAAAATAGCTAAAAGTGCTGTTTTTTTTACTTCTGCTTTTATAACAGAATTATTAAGCACACTACCTAACTCTACATTTTCTGCAATAGTTTCAGCTATCAATTTCATATCGCTATTTACAACATCAGCCTTTTTTTGTTCATTAGCTAAACTTAAAACTGCTTTTGCATAACGTATTGCTGCTCTTGTTCCTGCCATTATAACTTTAGTTTAAAGTTGCTTCACCTAACATAGACTCAACCAATTTAACTTGTTTGTCTTTATTAGATAATTCTTCACGAACTACTTTTTCAGCAATTTCTATAGATAAATTAGCCACTTGCGATTTTAAATCTGCTATGGCAGCTTTCTTTTCTGTTTCAATACTGGCTTGTGCTTGTGTAATTAGTTTTCCAGCGGCCTCTTTGGCTTCATCTTTAGCATCCTCTATCATTTTATTCTTCATATCACGTGCTTCTTTTAACATTGTTTCACGCTCGGCTCTTGCCTCTTTTAAAAGCTTTTGGTTATCGGCCTGAAGGTTTTGCATTTCTAACTTCGCTTTTTCAGCAGCATCCAATGCGTTTTTAATACCTTCTTCTCTGTCATTTACTGAATCTAAAATAGGTTTCCAAGCAAACTTCTTCAATAAAAGTATCAATGCAATGAAAAGAACAGCTTGCCAAAAAAACAGTCCTAAAGAAAACCCGCCTAATAATTCTTCCATAATAATTTATATTTCTACCCTTCGACAAGCTCAGGGCACGTTTTTGTTTAATTTAAAAGAACAGCTATAACCAACCGTTATAGCTGTTTCTTGTGTGTTTGATTACTTGGCAAATAACGCCGCGAAACCAATACCTTCAATTAGGGCCGCTGCAATAAGCATAGCCGTTTGAATTTTTCCTGTAGCTTCAGGCTGACGTGCAATTGCTTCCATAGCCGAACCACCAATCTTACCGATTCCGATTCCTGCTCCAATAACAATTAAACCTGCTCCTACGATTTCTGGAATTTCCATAATATATATAATTAAAAATTAAACATTCAATTTATTAATACACTTCTTAATGATGCTCATGTTCTTCAACCGCCATACCAAAATATAAGGCCGATAATACGGTAAAAATATAGGCCTGTAACGCTGCAACCAATAACTCTAATATTCCTAAAACAAAGGCTAGAAATAATGACAAGGAACTCCCTATCCAGTTATTGAAAATAAACATCATCCCAATAATACTCATCATTACAATGTGTCCCGCAGTGATGTTTGCATATAAACGAATCATCAATGCAAATGGCTTGATAAAGGTTCCCAATAATTCTATTGGTGCTAATATAATTTTCATTGGAACCGGTACTCCAGGCATCCAGAAGATGTGTTTCCAATAATTTTTGTTTCCTGAAAATGTGGTGATTAAATACGTAATAATAGCTAAACAAAATGTAACTGCTATATTATTAGTGACATTCATCCCAATTGGTGTTAAACCAAAAAGGTTAACGATCCATATAAAAAAGAATACGGTTAACAAATAACTCATATATCTTTTGTAATGCTTCTCCCCAATATTTGGAATCGCAATTTCATCACGCACATACAATACAATAGGCTCTAATAAGCGCCCCATACCTTTTGGCATTCCGCCGTTCTTTTTATAGGCAGTAGCCATCCTTTTAAACATAAAGAACATGATTAAGAATACCATCATAATCATAGTTACGTTTTTGGTAATTGAAAAATCTAAAGGTTTTTCGTTGGTAGCGTGATGATGATCGTCTTCGATAATCTGCCCATTAGGGCCATCTACCTTGTAAATTTTTGAATGATGCACTCTATAATAGTTTCCGTCCACCTCAGCTACTGTTTCTCCATGATGGAATTTTGATGATGAAAACACTTTTAAGCCATTATCCCAAAGTATTACAGGTAATGGAAACCCGAAGTACTTATGCTCACCGTTTTCAGCTGTATAAGAAAACAAACTAAAATCGTAAGAATCTTTTAAATGGTGTTGAATATATTCTTTTATTTCTGTGGCTTGATCGGTTTTTGGTTCACCGTGACCGTCTTGTTCTTTACCAAAAGAAGCAAAGGTTACCAAAAGCAATAATAATGTAATTGGTTTTAAAGATATTTTTCTACGCATATCACTTTAAATAATAGTGGCTTAAAAATCGCTGCAAAGGTATGTTTTTATCTCAAAAACAAAAACTATTTTACACTTTAATTTTTATCGCGTTAGATGAGTGAATTTAAGATGGTTTTAATCCAGTTTACTTAACCATTTACTAAGGCTATATGTTTCGAAAATTAAACCCAAAACATAAGGCACGAAAAAAGCAGCAAACTCTAATTTTGATATATTATCATCAGCATCATAAATCGGATAAAACACAATAAAGAATACTACGAATTTCAAAAAACTACCGGCCAAAAACAAAAATCCTAACTGACTTTTATACTTTTCCTTTAAGAGATAAAGAATCCCGAAAATAACAATTACCAAAATGAGATTAACAGTATAGGACAGTATGATTTTATCATTAAATAAAGGGAGTTCGAGAATTTTTAAAATCCCAATGTGAATACAAAAAGCAAGGGTTAACAGCGCAATGACCTTAATCGTAAAACTTAAAAAAGGGTTGTTCATTTAGTAGTTAATTCGGTTAATCTGTTTTAGTACAGCATATAAAGAAATGGCTACACCGAGAAGTGTCATAATAATGAGAAACAGCTTTCCTCCCTCATTATATGTCGCGTCTAACCATTTTCCTAAAAGCACAAACACATAGATGGTTACACCCATTTGCAGGCCTATTCCCATAAGAATAGCTGCATTTTTAAGCTGTTTTTTCGGTTTCTGATTGTTTTTGTTGTTGCTGTCCTCCATTATTCATTGCTTTAACAGTGCCTTTCATGATGCACGTCACGTTAAATGTTGCTCCTGGTTCTACAGCAAGTTTCCCTACAACAACTTCACCTTCAATATGGGCAGAAGGCTTTAAAGTTAAAGTCCCCGACAGGGCCAGTTTACCAGAAAATTTTCCTTCAAAATTAGCCTCGGTCCCCTGTAGCGTTCCTTTTATAAACCCTGCTTTACCAACAACTACTTTTCCGGTAGTTTTTATATTACCTTCTACAGCTCCATCTATCCTAAAATCGCCTTCGCTATTAAAGTCGCCAACAATTTTAGTCCCTTGAGCAATGATATTTTGACTTGATTTAGTTTCTACCATGTGTTTATCTTTTTTGTTATCAGAGAACATAATGCTATTAATTTAGTTGTTACCAATGTTTAAATATGTGTCTAAATTTTTATGAATTTGAATGATTTGATAGTTTTCAGATGACACTACGAAATAAGGTTTTGTTATTTTTTTCTTATCCTCTTCAAGGACTAATTGATCGAATGTTTTGGCTACTTCGCCATTGGTTAAACCATGAACTATAACAAACATCGTTTTCGGGCTATAAACATCCACCGATGTTTTTAGCTTATAATATTGAATGTTCTTTAAAACACTATCTAATTCTTTTTTATATTCCGAAATATCGTTAGCTTCGGGCGAATCGAATTGAAAAACAACCTTATAGTTTTTTGAGGCGTCACCGGCTACAAATTCCTTATCAGCTAATTTACTTAAAATTTTAGACTCTATGTTTTGGGCCTGTTTACCTTCCTCGGTATTTGCATAAGTTACTGCAATGTAATTTATGGCTTTACTATAGGCTTCATAACCATACAAGCGTCCTGTAGCTGTAGCCTTAAGCAATTCAAATTTTGGAACAATAGGTTCACCATCGAAAGCATTAATATATGTTTCACATTTTGAGATAACGGCAGCATATTCTTGATTTTCATGCTGTTCATATACACTTTCGTATAAACTCTCCGGGCTGTTTTCATCTTTTAATTTGGCTAACTCCGGATTACTTAAAATCGTAGCGTACCGCGATTCCGGATAGTCATTTATGATTTCGTTTTTAGCAATTGAAGCCTCGTCGCTTTCGCCCAATAACTCGTAAATCTTATATAAATTATATTTGGAGGGTAATATTAAACGTTCTTCAGGGTTGCTAATAAGTAAATCCTGAAACTTGCTTTTTGCCAATTGATATTCTTTAAATTTTTCTTTGTAAATCAACCCCAATTGATAGTATGCATAATTGCGCTCTTTAGAAATACTATCGATAGCTTTCTCTTCTGTAGGGATTTTCGAAATGTAAAATTGAGGATCAAACAACTCGTCATCCGTTGCTGTAACTAAAGCATCAACAGCCGAAGTGTTGTCGCTATTAGATGAACTACTATTATTAGACCATCTCCAGTTATCTTTTAAGGTTCTATCTCCCCAGATCTTAACGAATTCATTTTTCCCGTATGCCACTGTTGTGGGATTGTAAAAATAAAACACGGCGGCTTGATTTGGCAAACCTCCCACTTGTGAAGATATGCCCGATAAATTATTATTTACCGTAGCTAGCCCTGTATTCAACTTAGCAGCTTCTTCTTTTTCTTTGGCTTCTTCAGCCTTTATTTTTAAAGCCTCAACATAGGTTTCAAAATAGGCTATTCTTTCTGCCTCGGATAAATTTACAAGCCTTAAAACACTATCATTTACTTTAGCCACATCTTCATAAAAAATAACATCTTCTAAATTATCTCTTTTACGCTTTATAATTCTATAAGGTTTCGAATTAAGTACCAGACTACTCATCGTACTATCATAATAAGCACCGGCTTCCCGATACAATGACTTATCGAAATTCATATCGCCTAGTATTTGATAGTTTCTGGCTTTTAACTGCTTATCTTGAGATTTGGCTCTTAACGATTTATTATAGTAGGCTACAGCCAAGGAATCTGACTCATTTGTTAAGTGATATTGCGCTATTTGGTGATAAATCTTATCCAAATAAGGCCTGTTTTCTCTGTTTTCTTCGAGATCGGTCAACAGTTCAAGAAGTTCGTATTTGTCGCCAGAGGCATAATCGAAGTTCTTTATTTTCTCAATATGGGCACTAATCAAATAAATTCGCGGTATTTTTCTATTTAGCTCTATAACCTTCTCGAAAACGATATTCGCACTGTCTTTATGCCCCAACATATTATAAAGTTGCCCTTGAATAAAACGATAACGACCACGTTCATCATGACTTTTGGTGGCATTTGCTGCGATTTCCAATTGGGTTATTGCCGTGTCGACAACTTTAATATTTAAATACGCCTGAGCGAGTATTGAGGTGGCATCGGCCAAATCTTGTCTTTCTAACGCTTCTTGTCTTAATAGGCGCTTTAAGTTTTTAATAGCAAGTTCTTCATTTTCGAGCCTGATATTTGTTTTTTCGCGCCAAATCTTAGCTTGATTGATCTTATCGCTTGCCGGGTATTTATAAAGAATGTAATTGAAAGCCTCTAAAGCCGGCACAAAACGCTGATCAAAATAACGTGCCTTTCCCAATAGTAAGTAGGCTTCATCTATTTGAGGATTTTTCTCTTTGCCTTCGAAATTCATACCATGTTTCTGAATGGCTTTTACTGCTTTTTCTTCAGCTGAAGAAAAGTTTTCATTTTTGGATTGCCCTGGAAGAATGATCTCGTCATGGATTTCCATGCGTTCAATGGGAAGTATATCCCAATAATTATCATTATAACTATCGTTTAAAGATGTTCTCCCTTGTTCGAGAGCATTATAACCATTGAAAAGTATATTATATTCGGCAGTTATGGCATGGTAATTCCTGCTAAGAAAAGTGTCCTTTTTTCTGGAACAACTTGATATTAGAATTGCAATAGATGCAATAGACAAAAAAACTTTAAAAGATAATTTCAACACTGGTTTTTTAGTATAATAAATAACTATAAACTCCTGTTATTATTATATAGAACCGTAAAAATAAACATCTTTTTTGATTAATCTAAAAAGAACTATTTTAAATCTAACTAAGTAACACAGGGAAAAGGCTTGGAAATCTTGTAAAAGACCTTGTTTACTCTGTTCAAGCATGACGCCTTTAACTGTTTCGCTATTATCCGGCAAAATGCATTTCCAGTTCTTTTAAAGTGGCTTCACTAGTTTTCAAGTCTTTTACGACTTCGCCTTTCTCTAATACTACGATCCGCTCGCAAACATCGGTAACATGCATCAAATCGTGACTGGAAATTAATACCGTAACCCCTTGTTTTTCTGCTAAATCCTTAATGATTTCTTTAAGTCTAATCTGAGTTGTGGGATCTAAGTTGGCAAAAGGTTCGTCTAAAACAATAACTTCCGGATTACCAATAAGTGCGGCAACAATGCCGACCTTTTTTTGGTTTCCCTTGCTTAAATCACGTAAAAATTTCTTTTGACCTAGTATTTCTCCGTGAAAAAAGTCTTTAAATTGCCCGACTAATTTATCGACGTCGGCTTTATTTTGACCTCGCAATTCTCCGATAAAATAGAAATACTCCTCTGCTGTTAAATACCCTATTAAAAAGCTTTCGTCTATAAATGCCGCCGTAAAGGGTTTCCAATCTTCACTTTTATTTACCTGAATCTCGTTACTTTTAATATGTCCGGATGTTGGCTGAATTAAATCTAAAAGCAAACTAAAATAGGTCGTTTTTCCGGCACCGTTATTTCCAACCAGACCAAAACTTTGGCCTTTAGGAATATCCAACGATTCTATATTAAGCACCGTATTTCCACTATATGTTTTTGATAAGTTTGATGTTGTTATCATGATGGTTTGTTTTAATTATTTTGATCGAAAGCATCAATCATTTTGTATTTTGACTCTAGATATTTCCCGGTTATGGCTTTCATTAATTTTTGATGAAAAACAACCCCAACAATTCCGAGAACTGCAAGTATTAAGCAACCCATTTCGAAACCTACTAAAAAATAAGCAACCCCAAAAATGCCTAGTGGCAGTAACATTAAAGGAATGCCTATTAACCATTGTACAGCACCGGTACCCTGATAATTAAACGCTGCCTTTTTATCAAGGTCTATCTTTTTGCGATTGAATGAGCCACCATATAGAATCACATGGGTATTAACACCGACATTATAAATTGCCGCAGCAAAATGTGCCAATAAAATTTTCCATCCAAAATATACGTATGGAATACTAAGCACAAAAAGTATAGCAACGCTTAAGGCCATTAATGTAAATTTGGACTTTAAATACTGTTCGTATTTAATATTTTGGCTCATAAGAAGTTTATAATAGCCACTGTCCCAGGCCGGAATAAATTGGCCGAAATTGATCAAAAATATTCCGGTTACAAAAATGCCAATAAAGGCAAAAAACCATGGCATGTCTTGATACATGGGTTGCGGATAAAAGAACAATCCATATAACAGACCCAAAGCCAGCATCCAAATTGATGATTTAGAACGTTTATTACGCCATAATAGTTTTAAATCCAGTTGCATAAACGGTGCAATATCTCCAAAACTTTTGGTCCACTCCAGGTTAGCCGTATTCACCTCCTGTGTTTTTGTTTTAAGAGAGCTATCTAAAAATAATTTTTGCCGTAAAATCTTAAAATTATAAACATAAAGAACAATAAGTATCACTATAGGGATTGTAATGAAAACCGGGTGCTCCGAAATTGCCAAAATACCATTGGAAAGGGCTTCAGAAATATTAACAATATTAAAGTGATCTAAAGCAAAAATAGCTCCGGCAAAGAGAATTATTGGTAAAAAAGATAATTCTGTTTCGGCAGATAAACTTTCAATAATAAAATTCAGAAAGTTATTAATTAGGGTTAAAATAACCATCGTTAATATCCAAATTAAAATGATTGATACATTGTAATCATTGCTTATAAGTTTTATCCCGAATGGAATGATGGCAAATAATGGTAAAAAGTTAATAAAAGATGTTACCGATTTTCCTAGCACAAAATGAACTATGGTTTTACGTTTTATAGGAAGCGTAAGCATAGGTTTAACACTCATTGTTGGCAGTTTCTGAAAGAAAAACCGCATAAGCAGATCGCCTAAAATCCAAAAGAAAATAAGTCCGTTAAATGCAATCAGGGGATCCATTGCCGGATAGACCTCTTTTAATATTTTATCCATAAAAAACCCTATGAAAAGAAACATCCCCATAAAATACAAGGACAAAAAGCCCATAAATATTTTAATCCCTAAGCTTTTTCCAAAACTGGCAGATCTAAAAAAGGACTTCCATTCTAAACTTAAAAAGTGTTTAATCATGATTCTGATTAGTTATATTTCTGAGCAATACCCTGTACTTCCATACCCCAGGTTTGCCCATAAGCCATAGCTTTTTGTGTAAGGCCTAATTGCTTTTCGGCCAGCTTCTTGCCTAAATCGGTGTTATAAAACGCAATTAATTTTTTAACTTCATCTCGTGTAAACTCAGCCATATAGAGTTCGGCCATTTTAGTATAAAGCCCCTCTAAAGTACCACTAGCTTCTTTGGTATAGGCTTCCTTATTTTCGGCAGAGACCATAGTTCCTATTTGCGCAATAGCGTTTTCAAAAGCAGCACCAGCCCCGGTGAGTTTTATAAATTCAATGGTTTCATTTTGAAATTCTGCATTGTCTTGAGCTTGCGTTGCAAATGCCGTTACAAACATTGCTACAAATAAGTACTTTTTCATGGTTTTATTTATTTAATGGTTAATGTTGTAGAATTAAATTCACTCTGTTAGTAAAGCTTTTATATCAATTGTTACAAATAAAGCTAAAATTTAAAAATCTACTTTACTATTTTTGTCAAAAATTCACATATGTCGACATTCCATAAACTTTCGATCAAAACGATAAAACGTGAAACGCGAAAGGCCATAAGTATTAGTTTTAACCTTCCTGAACACTTAAAAGCCACTTTTGCTTTTAAAGCAGGGCAGTACATTACGTTGAAAACGATAATCGACGGACACGACATAAGACGTGATTACTCTTTATGCTCCTCTCCAAATAGCGGTGAATTAAAAGTTGCTGTAAAAGAAGTTAAAGATGGTACATTCTCTGCTTATGCAAACAACAAATTACAAGCCGGTGATACTTTAGAAGTAGCTCCTCCCCGAGGGCGATTTGTTTTTGAACCTAATGATTCTAAAACAAAAAATATTGCGGCCTTTGCTGCGGGTAGTGGCATTACACCCGTTTTAAGTATTATAAAATGTGCTTTGGAAGAAGAGGTTTACAGTAAAGTAATTCTTGTATTTGGAAATAAAACAACAGACGACACCATGTTTCTAAATGAATTGCTGGAACTTCAGCATCAATATAAGGAGCGTTTTTCAATTCAGTTCGTTTTTAGTCAGTCCGATGAGGAAGACTCCATCTTTGGACGTATTGAGAAAAGTACGGTTAATTACGTCATGAAAAACAAGCACAAACATATCGATGTTGACGCCTTTTACCTTTGCGGCCCTGAAGCGATGATTCATACTGTAAAAGATGTTTTAACAGACCATGGTATGGATGAGGATAAAATTCATTTTGAACTTTTTAAAGCGGCCAAACCTGCTGAAATTGAAGTTCAAGATGACGTTAAGACCAACGAAAACACCAAAATAACTGTAGTTGTTGATGATGAAACAAGTACTTTCGAAATGTCTCAAAAACGAACCATACTCGAAGCGGCTTTGGATGAAGATTTAGACGCGCCATATTCTTGTCAGGGTGGTATTTGTAGTAGTTGCTTGGCAAGAATTAAAGAGGGCGAGGCCACGATGAGGCAAAACAATATTTTAACCGATAGCGAAGTGGCCGAAGGCTTGATTTTAACCTGTCAGGCGCATCCAACAACGCCAACGATTGTTATTGATTTTGATGATGTTTAAAGACCCCTCTGTCCTTCGGACATCTCCCCTCCAAAAAAAGGGTGAGAAGCTAGATTAACGTATAATCGATATAATTAGCTCCATAAATAGAATTTAGACCGCTCCGCTGTTAGAGGATGGAGACAATCTTTTCAATAATTGTGTTTGGCGAAACACTTCGTGAAACTTCTTTATAATCTTCGGGGTATTTATTTCCGTAAACCGATGTTGGAATTTTTGGAAATTGTTTTCTATCAGAAAGTAATGCATAATCTTCAGGTTGATTAAACGGTGAAAAACCTGCGAATGGATGTGTAACCCCCCAAATAGTCACAACTTTTACACCTAGCATGGCAGCAATATGTGCATTACCAGAATCCATAGAGAGCATGACATCTAAATTTGAAATCACATCCATTTCTTCATCAAGAGACAATTTACCAGCACTGTTGACTACATTTTCGAAGCGCTTTTCAAATTTGTCTAGAATCTTTATTTCTTTTTCTCCGCCACCAAACAATACAATGTTATATACCTTAGAAAGCGATGCGATAACCACTTTCATTAGCTCCAACGGATACATTTTACTCTCATGAGCTGCAAAGGGAGCTATTCCGATGTGTGTTTTTGAGTTTGATCCAAATATTGAGGATGTATTCCTGTTTAAATTAACAGGTTTTGGAAAGATAGGATGGGATAAATCTAACTTAAATCCTAATTTTTCAAATACATCAGCATACCTTTGATGTGTTGTTTTTAATGGTTGGAATTGATGTCCGGAAATCAATGCCTTTTTTTCCGTTCTACCTTTATCAATTTGAACGCATCGACTTCCTAAAAAAAAGAGTTTTAAAATATTACTGCGCAATACATTATGCAGATCGGCAACAACATCAATTCTTAGTTTTTTTAATTCTCTAGATAGGTTATAGAGTCCCAAAACACCTTTGTGCTTCCCTTTTACCTCCGCCGGAAAAACAGTAACATTCGCCAAATCTCTAAAAAAGGGCTTAAAAAACGCCTTGGTAAGAATCGTTATTTTAGTATCAGGATATTGTGTAATTAAGGCGTGCAAAACGGGTGCCACCATGGCCACATCTCCCATAGCAGAGAGACGAATCACGAGAATATGTTTAGGTTGTTTAGACATTACCTTTCCGTCTTTCAATTTTAAGAAATTGAAATCCTTCCTTCCAAAAGTAAAGGGGTTTTGTGACTTACTTTTGTGAGCGCAATACCGGGTTTAGCTCATCGTCATTATACATTTTCATTTGCTTATATACTTTCATGTACTTATCTCCTCTTTCAATATCACCTAAAAGCGTATCGATGGCCGTAGATAAATCCACACGCTGTTCCAACAAAATATCCAGTTTCTTTTGGCAGGCAGTTTTGTGTTCAGCGGATGCATCTGTACGTGTCGCCTCTTCATTCATATGATATACTTTTAAAGCCAGAATAGAAAGTCTATCCACACCCCATGCCGGACTTTCAGTGTTAATTGTAGCGTTATTTTTTACTGTTATATCTTTATATTGTTCCAGAAAGTAGCTGTCAATATATTCCACCATGTCTGTTCTGTCCTGGTTAGAAGCATCTATTTGACGCTTAAGCCTTAAAGCTGCTACAGGATCGATTTGCGGGTCGCGAATAATATCTTCATAATGCCATTGCACCGTATCAATCCAACACTTTCTATACAATAAATGTTCTAACAACTCACTTTTAGGGTAAGCGTTTTCAAATGGTTGGTCAACCGTGTTGATAATGTGATATTTCTCAATAACTTCTTGAAATATTTCATTAGCCTTACTTGTAAACATATTATGAAAATTTTAGAGCACAAATATACTCCTATTTACTTAACTTTACTACTCAAACAAAATAGAAAACGATAATGCATATTCATAATTTATCCCTGGAAAACTCAATTTTAAATACTTTTATTTCCGAAATAAGGGACCTCAACATCCAAAAAGATAGCATGCGTTTTCGTCGTAACATAGAACGTATTGGGGAAGTTTTAGGGTATGAAATGAGCAAGTTTTTAAATTATACTCCAAACACTATTAAAACACCTCTGGGAGATTGTGCGATAAACTTATTGAATAATGATATTGTTCTTTGCTCCATTTTAAGAGCCGGGGTTCCGCTGCATAACGGGTTACTAAATTATTTTGATACTGCAGAAAATGCATTTATTTCAGCCTATAGACATCACAAACATAATCCGGAAAGTTTCGAAATCATTGTTGAATATTTAGCATGCCCGAGTTTAGAAAACAAAACGTTGATTTTGGCAGATCCTATGCTAGCAACAGGACAATCTATGGTTGCTACTTTTGAAGCTTTAAAACCTTTTGGAACGCCAAAAAAAGTGCATTTAATAAGCGTTATCGGAGCTCAAAAAGGTGTGGATTTTGTGCAGCACACGTTTGATCACAACACACATTTATGGATTGCCGCTATAGACAATAAACTTAATGACAAGGGTTATATTATCCCGGGGTTAGGTGATGCCGGCGATTTGGCTTTTGGAGAAAAACTACAACACTAACAGAACAAAGGGAACTATTATTAATACCGATAGAAACACTTCTTTAAACCATTTATCAGGAATATTTTCCAAATAATTTGTAATAATAATTGCCAGTGGTGCAAACAAAAATAAAAATTCGCTTCCACCCTTTTTTGGAGCTAATATAACTATTGAAAACGCCAGTATAACCATAACTAAAACTATATTAAATGATGGTCTTAATGCCTTCTTTTTTTGCTTTATACTTTTTACATAAAATATAGAGGACCACAAACCAAAAGAAAACAACATGGTAATGGCTATTAAGTATTTTGGTGAATTATAGTTGCTAAAATCGTAGCTTACTTCCGGTAAGCTTTTAAAAATTTCAAAATAATTGTTATGCATCAAAACTGATAAGCTCACCCCCAGTAAAAAAACAGTAATCAAACCCACAAAGGGGATAATCCAATAGTTCAACTTATTATCGGTATATAAAATAAGCGATACGAGAATTAGAATAAAAAACAAGATTGCCCAAAAGTAAAATAAGGCTGCAATAGCAATCCAAAAAGCGGCATCAAATAACTTTTTATTAATACTAATTTGAGAACGTAAACTTAGTAGTCTTCTTAAAGCGAGCAGTACAAATAAATTGGAAAAAAGAATGTTTACATCTAAAGTTGTTTGTTTAATAGCCAATAAAAAAAGACTAAACAGTAAAACTTCGTAATTATTATTTAATGTTAAACTGTTTTTACTAACTACAAAATTTAAAACTAAAATAGACAGATAGCAAAATAAAAATATGGTCGCCTGGCCAAGTATGTAGTATACTGAAATTGATTCTTCCTTCGATTCCAAATTAGCCACCACGAAGGCTAAAAGTGTTATAAAGAAAACAATCGTAAAATTTAATGGCTTAGATTTATTAAAAATGCTTGTAATCATTAACTCTTTTTGTATTTTTGCTTTGTAAATATAATATTTATTACAATGACATATTTTTGGAAAGATTTTTGGGAAGCCATTGCTGATTTGTTTGTTAATGTGCTTTTTGCACCTTACGATGCTTTAAGAACCTTAGAACTGGACAACTGGTTCGCAGCTAACGTGGTATCCTGGATTTTTTTGATCGTTGGTTTTGTGGCTATGCTTTATTGGATGAAGCAGCTTAAAATGTTTAACGATAACAACGAAGAAGATAAAAGCATCTCTTCGCACTCTTATTTATAAATCGAAACCAATATCTTTACGATAATTCATCTTATCAAAATGTAGCTTTTCTATATTTTGATAAGATTTTTTTATGGCTTCCTGGTAGGTTTCACCATAAGATGTAATCGCCATGACACGCCCTCCGGAAGTTACAATCTTCCCGTCTTTTAAAATGGCTCCGGCATGAAAAGGTATAGAATCCTTTATGTTACTTACGCCAGTAATCTCTTTACCCTTTTCATAAGCTTCAGGGTAGCCCCCTGAGACTAACATAATTGTCGTTGCTGCACGTTCATCAATATTAATATCAATGTTGTCTAGAGTTCCATTGGACATGGCTTGTAATATTTCAACAAAATCATTTTTTAATCTTGGTAAAACAACCTCTGTTTCAGGGTCTCCCATACGGACATTATACTCTATAACCTTGGGGTCGTCGCCAACTTTAATAAGGCCTATAAAGACAAATCCAATATAGGGTAAGTTGTCTTTTTTAAACCCGTCAATCGTAGGCTTTACAATACGTTCTTCTATTTTATTAAGAAATTCATCTGTTGCAAAAGGTACCGGAGAAACAGCCCCCATACCACCTGTATTTAAGCCCGTATCACCCTCACCAATACGTTTATAATCTTTGGCTGTTGGTAGAATTTTATAATGCTCCCCATCGGTAAGTACAAAACAACTTAATTCAATACCGTCCAAAAATTCCTCTATAACGACTTTCGTACTTGCTTCTCCAAATTTAGCATCAACAAGCATACTTTTTAACTCGGCTTTTGCGGCATTCAAATCATCCAGAATAACAACACCTTTCCCTGCTGCCAATCCATCGGCCTTTAGCACATAGGGCGGGGTTAGTGTTTCTAAAAAGGCATAGCCCTTTTCTACGGTTTCTTTTGTAAAACTTTCGTAAGCCGCCGTTGGAATATTATGCCGGTATAAAAACTCTTTAGCAAATTCCTTACTCCCTTCCAACTCGGCCGCTCTTTTTTGCGGACCAATAACCGATATATGTTTTAATTCTTCATCATTTAAAAAGAAATCATGAATCCCTTTTACAAGAGGGTCTTCAGGGCCAACAACCACCATTTGAATATCCTCAGTTAAAACGAGTGCTTTAATGGCTTCAAAATCTGTTACGCCAATATTTACATTTGTGGCAATTTCTGCAGTTCCAGAATTCCCAGGTGCAACAAATAATGTATCACATAAAGGACTTTGAGCAATTTTCCATACAAAGGTATGTTCTCTTCCACCAGAACCAAGTACTAAAATATTCATTATGGTAACTTTTTAGTTTCCCTTATAGTCGGGAATTACAATTATTGCATTCTTAATGACTTGCATTAAAAATGTTTTATCGTGTGCAAAAATAATTGCTTTTACCTTTAAAAAAGAATTATTCAAAAGTTTTATTTAAGAACTCAAGTATTACATTGAAGATCGCCATTATAAAATATTTCCTTACTTTGCCGCATTAACATTTTAACCGATTTCGATTGAAGTTATTCGACCTTTCTTTGCAACTTAGTGGATTTCCCATAAATAAGGCCCGTCTTTTTTTAAAGTCGGTTCAAAAGAAAAATACGGATGACTATGAAGCGTATATTACACAAAGAAAACAAGAGATTGTTTCTTACCACTTAAAACACAACCCTTTTTATAAATCCTTTGCTGAAAATGCCGACCCCAAAAACTGGAATAGTATCCCTGTAATGTCAAAACGGGATCTACAGCAACCTCTTGAAACGTTTTTATCAAAAGGATTTACAAAATCCAATGTCTATATAGATAAAACTTCCGGGGCCTCAGGACAGCCCTTTATTTTTGCAAAAGACAAGTTTTGCCATGCCTTAACCTGGAGTATTATTATGGATCGGTTTTCCTGGTTTAATATTAACTTCAATACCTCAAAACAAGCTCGGTTCTATGGAATCCCTAAAGACAAAAAGGGTTATTACAAGGAGAAGTTAAAAGATCTTGTCAGTAGAAGAACCCGGTTTAATGTGTTTGATTTAAGTGATGAAGCTTTCGAGACTTGGTTAAGTGTTTTTCAGAGAAAACGACTCGAATATATGAACGGGTATACGAGTCCGATGGTTCAGTTTGCTAAATTTTTGAAACGCAAGCAACTTGTTCTTAAAACAATATGCCCGACCTTAAATGTCTGTATGGTAACGTCTGAAATGCTTTTTGATGCAGATAGATTACTTATGGAAACACAATTTGGGGTGCCCATAATCAATGAATATGGTGCTTCAGAATTAGATTTAATTGCTTTTCAAAATCCCAACAAAGAATGGGTTGTTAATAGTGAAACTCTTTTCGTCGAAGTCTTGGATAAGCATGATATCCCGGTTTCTTATGGCCAAGAAGGGCGTTTGGTCATTACATCCTTATACAACAAAGCACAGGCCTTTATTCGATACGATATTGGAGATATTGGTGTGCTTTCAAAACAAAGTACACCGCAGAAACCCATTTTAGAAAAGCTTGTTGGGCGGACAAACGATATTGCTGTTTTGCCTAGTGGTAAAAGTGCGGCAGGATTAACCTTTTATTATATCACTAAAAGCATTATTGAAAATGACGGTTCTGTAAAAGAATTTGTTATTGAACAGCACAAAAAAGATACTTTTAAAATTATTTATGTGAGTGATAAAACACTTTCCACGAACAAAGAGGCTATAATAAAAACGGAGATGGAAAGTTATCTTGAAAAAGGGTTACATATTTATTTTGAAAAACAGGATCAATTAAAGCGATCTAAAAGTGGAAAATTAAAACAATTCACCTCATTAATACCTCAAATCTAATGCAAATTACTATTGTTGCCGGAGCACGACCTAACTTCATGAAGATAGCCCCTATAATTGATGCTATCAAAGTAAAAAAAGAACATGGTTTTAATATTAATTATAGACTTGTTCATACGGGCCAGCACTATGATAAAAATTTAAGTGATACCTTTTTTGAAGAACTAAACATTCCTTTTCCTGATACCAACCTGGAAGTAAAAAGTGGTACACAGGCTGAACAAACAGCCGCCATTATGATAGGCTTTGAAAAAGAGTTACGGAACACCCCTTGTGATCTAGTTATAGTTGTAGGGGACGTCACTTCAACCATGGCGTGTACCATCGTAGCCAAAAAAGCAGGTATTAAAGTTGCCCATGTGGAAGCCGGGATACGATCCGGGGATATGAATATGCCAGAGGAGATTAACAGAATAGTAACCGATAGTTTAACGGATTATTTTTTTACAACATCAACTTATGCGAATCGCAATTTAGAAAACTTAGGCGTCCCAAAAGAGCGCATCTTTTTTGTTGGAAATGTTATGATTGATACCTTGCTTAAAAATATAAATCGTTTTAAGCAACCTCAGGTATGGAAAGATCTAAAATTAAAAGAAAAGCAATATTTGGTCATGACGCTTCATCGACCGAGTAATGTTGATGAAGAAAACACACTTAAAACACTTATTTCTCAAATTACGACACTCGGACGAGATTATCCCATTATTTTCCCGGTGCATCCCAGAACCAAAAAATTATTACAAGGGCTTAATCTCAATTTTAAAAACCTGAATTATGTGGATCCTTTAGGGTATTTAGAGTTTAATTATTTGGTAAAAAATGCTTTTGCTGTTTTAACGGATTCGGGCGGCATAACCGAAGAAACCACAATTATGAATGTGCCTTGTATCACGCTTCGAGATTCTACTGAACGTCCTGAAACTTGTGACATAGGTACCAATGTTTTGGTTGGTAATGATGTTGAAAAAATTAACGCAGCTTTTAAAACATTATTAACTAAAGACTGGAAACAAAGCAATACTCCTGAACTTTGGGATGGGAATGCCGCTGAACGTATTGTAAATCATTTGATTGACATTTACAAACTATAATAATGAAAGAGGTCCTCATCATCACCAGTTATTTTCCTCCTGAGACCGGAGCGGCTTCGAACAGAATATTTCATCTTGCTGAAGGGCTTAAAAAGAGGCATTTTAAAGTATCGGTTGTTACACCATTACCCAATTACCCAACGGGTAAGATATTTAAAGATTATAAGGGTAAATTTAATCACAGATCGTTCGAAAACGATATTTTAATATATAGATTATGGATTTATGCGAGTAATTCCAAAAACAAATTACTGCGCTTATGCGCTATGTTATCTTATAGTTTAAGCTTGATGTCGTTCTTCTTATGGCATAAAATCCCTAAAACCGTTATTGTGCAATCCCCTCCATTATTGGTTGCATTTATTAGTATCCTTTTCTTAAGATCGAAACAGCGAAAACTTGTTTTAAATGTGAGTGACTTATGGCCTATTGCCGGATTAGAATTGGGGGCCTTAAAAAAGAATTTTAGCTATAAACTCCTGGAGCGCATCGAACACTTTAATTATAGAAACGCAAATTTAGTTCTAGGTCAAAGCAAAGAAATACTGTCTCATGTAAAATCTTTGTTTCCCAAGAAGGACACCTTTTTATATCGAAATTATCCAAACTTTAAGGTTCCTGAAATTCAGCTCGAAAATCGTTCAAAAGAAGATAAGATCAAAATCGTATATGCCGGTTTACTAGGTATTGCGCAAGGTGTTCATAAACTCATTCAGCATTTGGATTATTCAGCTATAGCGTTGCACGTTTATGGAGATGGTGCTGAGCGAAAAAGCATTGAATCTTTTATTTTAGAAAACGCCCATCTCCCTATTTCCTATCATGGAGAACTATCAAGAGAGGCGTTGCATAAAGAAATCTCTGGATATGATATTGCAATTATACCGTTGCTAAATAGAATTTATGGTTCTGTACCTTCTAAGATATTTGAATATGCCAAATTAGGATTACCGATCCTTTACTTTGGAGGAGGTGAAGGTGAAACTATTATTGAAAATCATCATTTAGGTTGGGTCGCTAAGGCCGGGGATTATGATGAATTGAATCGTGTAATTGCTAAAATTGACCTATCAGACATCAATATTGACCTGAAAGAAAACATTAAAGAAGTTGCTTTTAAGCATTTTGACCTTAACATTCAGTTAGACACCCTAAATAGAGCTTTTTAATATGCTTTTTCTTCTCCTTTTAATGCATTAAGAAACGTTTGGAGCATAATTTTTAAGTCTAATAACACCGACCAATTTTCAATATAAAAGATATCGTATTTCACACGATTAATGATGTCATTATCTTCTTCTATTTCTCCTCTATAGCCTTTGACCTGAGCCAGACCGGTTACCCCTGGTTTTACATGGTGTCTGAAAATAAAATTGTATTTGTCTATTTTTTTTGAATAGTCTTCTGTATATGATAACATATGGGGACGCGGACCAACAACGCTCATATCTCCTTTTAAAACATTAATAAATTGAGGGAGTTCATCAATGTTAGTTTTCCTTAGGAACTTTCCAATTTTAGTAAGTCTTAGATCATCTGGTTTTACATAGGTTCCTTTAACTTCTTTTGTTGTTGTTAAAGACCTAAACTTATAACAATTAAATTCTTTATAATTAATACCGGTTCTCTTATGTCGATAAAATAACGGGCCCCTTGACTCTATCTTAATTAAAACGAATAAGACTATAGAAAGCCATGAAAGAATAAAGACCATAACAAATAATGAAAAACCAATGTCAAAACCGCGTTTCATAACCTTATTTAATCCACTGTTTAATCCAACTTCCTGAATAGATAATACGGGGAGGTAACTATAATAATCTGTTTGAAATCGTTTAGCAAAAACTCGTTCTGTGCTGGGAATAAACTTGATATTACAATGATTTATATTGGCAAGCTTAACATAGTGGTTGATTTCTTTTTCTGACAATTCATCAATGGCGCAATAAATCTCATCAATGCTTTGATTATCTCTAATAAAATTAAAACTATCCTCTGTATTTCCGGTTCGATATTTTCCTTCAGAATTATTAAAAACAGCCAACAAATTATACCCAAGTTCTTTTTCTTCTTTTAATATTCTTTTAAGTTCACAAACAGCATTTCCTCCTCCTATTACAACAACATTTCTTACGTTTCCCTTTAGATATACTCGAAATGCTCTTAGCACATAAAAGCTTAATAGTTTAATAAAGCTTATTGCACCTAATGCATATAGCAAACATCTTAAAGTACGCTCTGTGGATATATTGATACTTCTAAAGACACCTTCAAAGGCAAAAACAAGTATTCCATAGATTACAAATTGCTTAACTAAAAGAGACGATATATTCAATACCGAAGTGTATCGATATACGTTATAAAATTTCAATAGTTGGGTCGAAAATAGCCACGAAGTTATAGAATAGGATAAAAACAGAATGTTTCTGTTATTAAAAAAAGGTAACGGGGGAAAAATTAAATTTTCATTATTAGAATTTAATAAACATAACGCAAGGATAATAATGACAAGAAGATCATACATCATCAAGGTGGGTCTTAAAAGCCATGAATATCTTCCGCGCTTGTAACCCATTAACTATTTGCTTATATAGCCCGAAAAATCTTTATGTGCACTTTTATAGAGCTGTTCATGAGATAAGCTCTTAAAATAATCAAACGTAATTTTCATGCCTTCAGCTCTACCAACCTTTGGCTCCCAATCCAATATTTTTTTTGCTAATGTTATATCCGGTTGTCTTTGCATGGGGTCATTTATTGGTAAATCTTTATAGATTACTTTTTGTTGCGTTCCCGTCAATTTAATAATCTCTTCAGCAAAATCTTTAATTGTTATTTCATGTGGATTCCCAATATTAACTGGGAGGGTATAATCACTCAATAATAGTCTGTAAATGCCTTCGATCTGGTCATCAACATAACAGAATGACCTAGTTTGTGAGCCGTCTCCAAAAATTGTTAAATCTTCTCCACGTAAAGCCTGTCCCATAAAAGCAGGGATAACACGACCATCGTTAAGTCGCATTCTTGGACCATAGGTATTAAATATACGGACAATGCGCGTTTCTAAACCATGAAACCTATGGTAGGCCATCGTTATAGATTCCTGGAAACGTTTGGCTTCATCATATACCCCTCGTGGTCCAATGGTATTTACATTACCATAATAATCTTCTGTTTGCGGATGCACTAAAGGGTCTCCATAAACCTCAGAAGTCGAGGCAATAAGTAATCTTGCTCCTTTTGCCTTTGCCAGTCCCAGTAAATTGTGAGTTCCTAAGGCTCCTACTTTTAACGTTTGTATTGGAATCTTTAAATAGTCTATGGGGCTTGCAGGTGACGCAAAATGAAGAATATAATCTAGGTCGTCTTCAATCTTAATAAATTTCGTTACGTCATGTTCAATAAACTCAAAACTCGAATGATTTAATAGGTGATTTATATTACCCTTATCCCCGGTAATGAAATTATCCATACCTATAACATGAAATCCTTCCAGAATAAACCGGTCGCACAAATGAGAGCCTAAAAATCCAGCAGCGCCTGTAATTAATATCTTTTTCAATCTTATCTAATTTTAATTATTAACTTCAATATTTCTCCTTCTTCTCGGGGCTTTAACGAAAACTTTACCCTTCGTATCATCCATGTTTATATAAATCATCTTATTTACTATTCCGCTAATCAGATTCCTATTACAAGCACTACACAACATACTGTTTCCAACATAACGCCATAATTTATCAATATGCTTTTTCCTCTCCTTTAAGCACATTTAAAACCGTTTGAATTATAATATTAAAATCTAATAATAAAGACCAATTTTCAATATAGAATATATCATATTTCGTTCTATTCATTATATCTTCTCTAGTTTCAATTTCTCCTCGATAACCTCTAACTTGGGCTAAACCGGTAACTCCAGGCTTAACGAAATGTCTTACCATATATTTTGGGATTTTAGGACCGTATATTTCATTTTGTCTCCATAAATGAGGCCGAGGTCCAACGACGGACATTGATCCAAACAAAACATTGAAAAACTGAGGTAATTCATCAATACTTGTCCTTCTGATAAATTTCCCTACCCTGGTTATACGTGCGTCATTTCTAGTGGCAGAATCTTCTGATCTGGAGTTTAAAGTCATCGATCTAAACTTATAACAACCAAACCCTTGTTCTTTTATACCCGGTCTATTTTGTTGAAAAAATATAGGACCTCTGCTTTCAAGCATTATAATTAGACCCAAAACCGGTATTAACCATGAAAGAACAAAAACTATTATTATTAACGAAAACACTACATCAAAGCTTCTTTTTATCAAACCTTGTACAGAATCATCCAAAGGGATCTTACGTAAAGATAGAATTGGTGTTAAATCATAATAATTCAAATGTAGAGCTTTCGTATATAATTCTTTATTATCAGGAATAAACTTTAAGGTTTTTATATTTATATCAGAAAAGCTTATAAACTCTTTTATTTGGTCATTATTCAGTTCTTTTACAGAGCAATAAACCTCATCTATTCCGTTTTCAACTATGAAACTAAAACTGTCTTTAACATCTCCTTTTTTTTCCTTTTCATTTTTATCAGTAAAATAGCCTAAAAATCGATATCCATAGGATCTCTGATTCTTAAAAAATTGTTCCAATCGTCTAGTCGATTCGTTAGATCCAATTATAACAACTTGCTTATAATTACTTCCTGTTATCAACCTATATTTTCTTAAAAAAACATGTAAAACAACTCTCCAAGACCCAAAAGTTAAAAACAGCAACAATAAAAAGTTTGAAATATCCTTGGGAGCGGTTGTAGCTTTTACAATATAAAAATAAGAAGTTACTGCTAACCCAAGAACTAATATTAACTTAAATAAAAGAGAAACAACTTTAATAATTTTTGTAAACCTATAAACTTTATAAAATGAAAATGAAATAGAAAGAATTATCCAAAAAGCAACAAAAAAAGACATGTCTATAACACTTTTTGTCAAACAAAAGTAGGACAAAAAAGATATAATTAATAAATCTATTATATACAATATTGGTCTTATCCATCCAGAATAACGTCCTTTTATCATATATTCTTTTTTATAGTAATTTATTTTTTTGGCAAAGATACTTTTAATATTTAAAAACTGCAGCAATTATTAATCTTCATTTAGACAAGCAGAGAATTTTAAAAAATATATTAAATCAAATTGGAAAATATTAGGTTAACCTTAGTTCGACGTAAGAAATACGATATAAAAGTATGAAAAAAGGCAGAATATTCAGTGAATTAAAGTGCTGAATTTCCATTTCTTAGTCTAAAAACCTTTTAATGGTAATCTACCCTGAAGTTACTGATATTTTCTGAAATCCGTTTTGAACCATTTAGCAAACCCTAGAAGGTTTTGTATCTTAAAAACAGTCACCTTTTTAAGGTGTTTTATTAACTTTGAAGCTATGAAATTATCTACTGAGCTAAGCTTCTTAATCATTTTATTAGTTGAAACCAATATTTATAAGACAACTTAATTCTAAATTAATTGGGATAATTTATTTTCAAAACTTGAAAGCACTTTTTCTGATGAAAACTTATCTATTATAAACTTTCTAGCTTTTAAACCCATTTCTAGCGACACGTTTTTATCATTAATTAATCTCTCAACAATTGCTATACATTTTTCAATATCATTATCAACAATATAATACCCCCCTTGCGATTCATCAATTACTGTTTTTACTTCAGAATTAATATTTCCAGTAATTAATGAAGGTTTAGCACTAGCCATCATTCCCAGCAATTTAGACGGCATCACTGAGTCAATAACATTGTTTTTTTGAAACAAAATATGTAAATCAGCACTACACAACAAACTAGACAAATCTTTATATTCTATTGGTTCATGGTATTTAACATTTTTTAAATCTCTTATTTTATCACACAACCATTGTCTTTTTGCCCCATCACCAACCAAAATAACCTCAGCATCATACTTTTCTATTTTTTTTGCAAAAAAAAGGAAGAAGTCCCAATTTTGTTTTTCTCCAATATTCCCAGAATATAAAATCTTAAATTTAGATGATTTCATATATTTATGCTGAATAAATCTAGTAGAATCTATTTTATTGGCATCAATCCAATTTGGAAAATAAAAAGATTCTTTATAGGACTTATGCTCCAACTTTTCAATCATCTTATAACTAATGGAACTATTAATATCTGCTAAATTTAAAAATATTCGTTCTATTTTGAAAAGCAGTTTGAAAATTATATTTTTTGTCTTGTTTTCGCCAGAAGAAATTCCTGTTTCTTGAGCAGCATCAAACTCGAAATCCTGAATATGCACCCATAATTTTGACTTTTTTCTAATTTTTAAAATCCACCCCAGAAGAATTGTGCTAGTATAAGGAACTACACTTATAACTAAATCACATTCTTTAATTTTAAATATGTTAAAAAACGAACCAATTGTAAAATCGGCGATTAATAAAATTCGTTTTAAAAAAATTGGTTTGGCAGGTACATATTGCTTGTACCTATATACTTTAGTGTTATTAATTTTTTCAAAAAAAAATGTTCTTTTCCTCTTATAATCATCTCTGATTTTCCATTGGGGGTAATTTGGAAAACCAGTTATTACACATACTTCATATCCTTTTTGTTCAAGGTATTCAATCATCTGAGCATTATACAACCCCACCGCAGTGTCTTCCGGATAATAATATCCACTTATTAATGTTATTTTATTCAACTTCTTAAATATAAAGTTCGCATAAAAAACCAAGTAATATATTTCATTTTGGCAGCCTTAATTGATTAAATCTTTAATATCTCCTTTTTTAAAAATATTTAGTTTCCCATTAACCGTATAATCTTTTATTGGAATATGTTTTATATCAAAATAATCTTTTGAGATTTGATATAGTAATTCACTTCCCTTTAAATTTGGTACGCCCCAATATTGATTTTTAAAATAGTTTTTACTAAAATGATTAACATCATCTCCTTTAAACTTTTTTATATCATGGCCTATCCCTTTTTCAACCACAAAACTATGATCAACTCCAACGATGCTTACTGAGGTTGGGTTTAAATAAGCTGCAACTTGCAATGCTGTAAAAGTAACAGTGCAACCCGTAGACAGACCTTTTTCTATATTAGTCTCAACCCCTTTTTGGTCTTTTAAATTGACAAACAAAACATTTTTTCTTGCCCTTACTCCTAAGTAAAATGCTTTAATTGGTAATATTAAAATAATGTCTGTTTTATTAAAATATTCTTTATTTTGATTAATAACTAATCCATTAACACAAGCAATAATATCTGGCCTCCAAGAACTTTTTTCATAAATTAAATTTATCTTATTCATCCCAATAGATACAAAAGAGTCTTTTATCTCATCTAAAGGCGTTTTATTTAAGCTTGGGCCATTTCCAACAATTAAAACAGGCTTATTCGTAAATTTTTTCAATATATGCCAATCATTTTTTCTTCTTAGGTAAAGCCCATAAATGGATTTATCAATAAGCTTTCTAGGGTAATAAGTTACTGTTCTAAGAAAATCTAATGTTTTTTCTTTCATTTTGTGATAATATAATTAATAATAAAGCAATAAAAATGGTGATGGTTCAAAAATGAGTAAAGGTTGATATGATCATATCCCATCATCTTTTTTCAAATTAATTGAGTAAATCCGTTAAAGGGCCTTTTTTTAGTTTTCCATGAACGGGATCAACAAAATCAAACTTATCAATTTCTTTTTGAAGATTGTAAACAGTATATGGTAAGTTCATAATTTCGCCAAGAAAATACTCATAATCATCGCCAAAATTCGCTGTTATTCTTTCAAAAAAAATAGGTTCATAAGGTGGTATGAAAATTATGATTTTGTATTTGTCATTTCGATTTAATTCTAAAATTTCAGAATTAAAATCTGCCAAATTAGCATTAAAAACACTCCTTCTACTTTTCTCAAATATTGTAAAAAATTGTTTTTCGATTTTTTCCCACACCTTTGGGTCTTTCGGTTTGAAACTAGGCCCTGCTTTATTTTTTGTTAAGAAATAACCTAATTGACTCCAATTCGTTAGATAACTAAGATTTGGAGTATTAGAATTAAACATAGAGCTTTGTATTCTGTTTCTGTTATATGGCATATTTATTAACCTATCAATAGGTAATGTAATGATTATAGATTTTACATTTGGGCAATTAACAATTTCTCTGTCAAATAAAGAAAAAGACTCCTCTAAATGGGCTCCTCCAAAATTAAGATCATAAAGAATATCGGATCCCCTTTCCAATATTCTTCCTTTCCAACCGTTTTCAAAACCATTGCTTATTAAAACTCTTCCTCTTGAGTCACCGATAGCTATAGTGGTAGACTTACTTTTTAAATCTTTTGATATTTTTTCAACTTCACTTAATGCCCAATCTGCTACATTTCTTTGTCTTACTATATGAATTCGATCATACCGCAACCTATAGGAGTGTGTATAATAATCAAAAGGGTCCAAAACCAATATACATAATGGCAAAATTAAAAGAAAAGATAAAAATGACAAGACTTTAAAAACAAACTTTTTCATACGCTCTTTATTAAAATTGAAAATAGATAAATTCTTGTTCTTGACCGCCAAACCAGAAAATCATTATTGCTAGAATGTAGTAAAAAAGATGTCTGATTGCCCTTCTTCTTCTCCAACCTATTTTAGCAATTGCATATTGTTCTTCTCTCCCTAACCATTCTATAGTTATAAAAAATATTATAAGGCCCAAAGTAATAAATACCTCTTTTTTCCATAACAAGTACGGTATCAAAAAAAGTGAGCTAGAAAAAATTTCGGACAAATAGCTAATTGCGTGACTAAGATTATCCGCCCTAAAAAACACCCAAGCGAATACTGTAAGTCCAAAGGTAATTACGATTTTAAATAATTCAGAAAAAGACGGTAAGAGCTTGCCTTGTGCTACACTATTTAGGTTACTCCTGTTCTTGTTTTTAAGAAGCAATGGTAAAAAGTAAATAGCGTTGAGCGCTCCCCAAACTATAAAAGTCCAATTGGCACCATGCCAAAAACCACTAACAATAAATATTATGAAAGTATTTCTCACTTTCATCCAAGTACTGCCTCTACTACCCCCAAGAGGAATATATAAATAATCCCTAAACCATGTAGAGAGTGAAATGTGCCAGCGCCTCCAAAATTCGGCTACATCTCTAGAAAAATAAGGGAAAGCAAAGTTTTGCTTCAAATTGAACCCGAATAATCTTGCTGTTCCAATAGCAATATCTGAATAACCAGAAAAATCGCCATAAATTTGGAAAGTAAAAAAAATTGCACCTAAAAGTAAAGTACTACCAGAATAGTTAGACGAATCATTAAAAATTAAATTTGCAAATTCTGCACAATTATCCGCAATGACAACTTTCTTGAAAAGCCCCCAAAGAATTTGCCTTAACCCGTCCACGGCTTTATGGTATCCAAAAACTCTTTTTTTATAAAATTGAGGAAGTAAATTGCTTGCTCTTTCTATTGGACCAGCCACGAGCTGAGGAAAAAACCCTACAAATGCAGCAAAAGATATAAAATCTTTCGTTGCATTAAGTTTTCTATTATAAACATCGATTGTATAACTCAATGTTTGAAAGGTGTAAAAACTAATTCCAACCGGTAATATAATATTTAGTGAGCTCGTCTCGATTTCCATTCCAAAAAATGAAAATGCACATATAAAATTATCAAGGAAAAAATCATAATATTTAAAAAACCCTAGAAAACCAAGATTCACAAGAATACTAACCCATAATAATAATTTTCGCTTTATTGGTTTTTCTTGATTAATCAATTGTACTCCTACTAAGTAATCAACTAAAGTACTAAAAAGGATAAGTGATAAAAACCTCCAGTCCCACCAACCATAAAAAACATAGCTCGCAAATACAATTAAAAGATTTTGTGCTCGGAAGTTTTTGTTCGGAACCAGCCAGTATAAAGCAAAAACTATGGGAATAAAAATTGCAAAATCCAATGAATTAAAAAGCATAATCGATTTCTTGTTTATTTTTAAAAATTATAGAGTTCTTATTGCCTTTGCTATAAAAAGAGTCTTCTTTATACACTTTCAGTACTTTTTTTTTCACTGAAAATAATAATAATAGATAAAAGGGCAATATAAAAAAATGTGGAATCAAAAGAATAAAATGTTGGAATAGCCTCTGTTGAACCTATTAACAAAAACATAACAAATAAAATTGTTACAATTTGAGACTTAATTACTTTTACCCTTTTTACTAATTCAAGCAAAGCCCCGATTATTACCATTACTCCTAATATCCCAAAATCCAAAATACATTGTAAAAAAAAATTATGCGAAGTCTGAACTCTAAGGTTATTAATAGATGCGTCCTTACTATTCAAAATATGAGTTTCAAAACTTCTAAGTCCATGACCAAAAAACATCCTAACGTCATTAACAATTAAGTCGTATGCTGCTCCCCATATATCCAACCTTGAGGCTACATGGCCTACTGCCCTCTCTCCAGGTCTTTTAACCCCATCAAATATTGAAGTTGTATAAAATATATAAATCGAAATTATTATAATTAATACAATAACCCACCAATGTTTTCTTAAAACGAATATTAAAGTTCGAGCGGAAATCAAATAAATAAAAGAAAAAAACATCGTTAATAATAAGACGAGTCTAGAGTCTGCCAAAATTAACATGTACATATAAAATACATAAAGAAAAATGTACAATATTTTTCTTTTCTGAATTTTTATAAAGTGCAATGTCAGTAACGTATTTGCGCCTAATTGAAATGTAAAAAAATTAGCCCCTGAAGATAAAGGGAAATAAATTCGCCAACCTTTAAAACCAAAAATTTCCATCAGCGTATTCACACCAGATTGCTGATCATAAAAATAAAAATAAAAAAATAAATAATTGGCTATGTTAAAAACAGAAAAAGTTATTAAAACGTATTTTAATGCTTGTATAAGGGTTTTGTTTCTAAAATAAACAAATGTAAAGATAAACCAAATCCAATACGTTAATAATACGGCTAAATCTCTAATCTCAAAGTTCCCAAATACCGAACTATGTATTATTAGCACAATTAAAGATAATAACGCATAAAAATGAATTTTAGAAATCTTGTTTAACCCTACTATAGGTGTTCTTTTTATTATTGAATAAACCATAATAATAAACACTCCAATAAAAGAAATTATTTTAGACTGTCCTTCTAAATAAGCAACTAATCTTAATAAAAGTATAAAAAGATAAATCATTTAATTCTTATATAATTTAACCAGGCGAATAGCCCTTGAACTAACAATAGTGAAATCATAACTAACAAAAACCAATATTCCTCGTTAACGTTTGAAAACACTAATGGTAATGAGAACAGTATAACCATTACAATATACTGAGTAATATTCAACTTTTTAATATTTGTAAATTGATTATTATATACTAAGATGAAAACAAGGGGTTGAATAAAGGCAAATATTAAACCTACAAACCCAACCTTTAACAACAAACCACTGTAAGAAACAAACTTAGGGAAGAACCAAGATAAAACCTGATTACTAATTAAAACTAATGCTATGAACATTGCAACTACAAATGGCAGTAATGTTTTTTGAATTTTTTTATAACTAGAATTAAAGAATTCTTTTGTAAATTCATTCATAGCTTTAACCGTAATTTTAGATTGAAGTCCTGAGACGGTAGACATAGTTAGCAAACTAAAAATATTATAGAATTGATACATAATATGTGCGTATGCAACAAATAAATCCCCAAAATATATTTGCCCTAAATATCTAACTGCAAAATTCGATAAAACTTCATTTCCTCTTAAAAAAGTATAATTCAGCCCAAGCTTGAAATCATTCGATGAAAAATGTTTAGTACTAATTTTATATGTTTTGATTTTTATTTTAAACTTTTTTATAAATAAAAGCAACCCTATTGTTGCGGTTAAAAGAGATGCGACTAAAAGTGCATAAATAACCATATTTATATGGTTAAAATAATTTAAGCCAACGATACTTAATATAAAAAACAGTATATAAAAAAGTACATCATCAATAAATATTGATAAAAATAAATTATTATCTACTTTGGCAAACTCTGAAATATTTCTAATTATTATATAGCATATTAAACAAGCAAGTAATATCAAAGCTACACTTAATCCATCAAACAAAAAGAAAGAGATAATGGTAATTATTATACAAAAGAAAGTTGAAGTCAATACAATATTGCTAGACACTACAATTGGCCATTCTTTTTTTTCTATTAAATGTCTTCGAGCTTTATTAAAGTATATTATTTGTAAATTATTATTTCCGTAAAAAGAGAACATTCTTAAACTAGACCAAAAAATAGCAAACTCTGCAAAGTGCTTTATGCTTAATTTATAAGAAAAATAAGCGAGTAAAAGCAAATAAAGAATGCGCCCAAACGACTTACCAAAAATATTTACCAAGCCTAGGTTTTCTGAAATATACTTGTTGAATAATAATTTAAGTTTCTGTTTCAATATTTTTTTGATTGTTTGTGAAAAAAATAAGTAACATAAAAGAGATAAAAATTAACCCCAAATGTCTAGATAGAATGTTTTCAGTTAAAAAATTAACCGCAATAATAATACAAAATGTTAATTGAAAAACATCTTTGTTTCTGAGAGAGATGAAAAATAAAAAGCCTATAACTAATAAAAAGCCGACTAAGCAAAAAACACCTCCAGCTAATAAAAAATAAAGATAGTTGTTATGTGTATTTAATTCTCTTTCTGATATGTATTTTAATAACTCGCTATTATTATTTACATATGGTGTCAAATCCTTTCCCTGTTCTAACTGCGCTCCCCATATATACAATTCTCTCTTATTACCAAAATATTTGTACTTGTTTTCCTTATTGGAAATTCCAATAATAATCAAAGCCTCTCCTTTTATTTGTGTAGTTATAGAACATCTATACCAATCTCCTTCTGCATATATTCTTGGACTTACTAAGTTATTAAACACCTCATATTTCCCTTCTTCTAAATTAAAAGTTGCTCTCTGCCCAATATCTCCCAACCTTAGTGTCAGATGTTTTGCTGTTCCTTTTTTCGCATATACCGAAAAAGTATACTCCCTTTTTTTTTCTGAGAAGATTTTATTCGAAATATTATATGATGATTCTATTGTGGATTGCTTTTCTTTCAAAACATCTGCCTTTTTTGACCCAACAGGTGACTTTAGCGTATTTGGTATTGTATAAATATTATTCTTAAACCAATAATCATTATTAAATTCTTCACTAAACAGCAATTTGTTTTTTTTGTTAGTATTAACTATTCTCGCTGTATATTCATTATTAAGTTTATCTTGTACATCACCAATTCCAAAGCCAAACAAAGCCTCTCTTATACCCACTTTTTGATAAAGTGAGTTTATACTTTTATAAATTTCAATTCTTGGATCGTTTAATTCTATGCGCTCCCTTTTAAAAATAGATTCAATAAAGTTTAACCCTCTTTTAACATCAATATCATCAGACTTATGATATATACCTAAACTTATTCCACAAACAACTGTCAAGGAAATCACAAAGACAGACAACCTTTCTAGCTTACGGTTCTTAATGTTGTATATAATAAATACGGTTATTGATAATATTAGAGCTATTACATTTGGAAACGAAAACGTGAGTAAAATCAAAAAAGAAAAAAAGAAAAAAAGAGAAAAGTAAATTAGACATCTAATCTTACTCCTGCTAAAGTTTTTGACAGATTCGTGAAGCGAAAATATCGCCAGAACAACAAATCCCATTGAGAAATAAGCTTTATGCGGATTTAGTAGGTCTTCGCCAAAATACTGGTTTAATATAAATTGAAACTCGTTTCTCCTAGATACCAATTCTTCAAACGAAATATCAGTGATTCCTGTCGTTTTTATATGCAAAAGATAAGCACCAAATAGAATAATTATATAAATTAGATTTGTAAATAAAAACACGTTTAGAATACGGTTTCTTTTTTCTAACTTTATTATTGGTTTACAAAAGATTAAAATGGCCGGAACTATTAGTAATGGAATTAGTCTTGTAACTCTTTTAACGGCATCTTCTTTATTTTCTGAATAAGCAATAGAAATTGTTACTACGATTAAATAAAATGATAAGAAAAAAAAAGTTTTAACACTTTTATTTGTCAAAGAGAAAGTCTTGGACTTATACGAGTGGTAAACTATAAAAAAGCATAGTGCAAATAAAGCTATCGATGAGAGGTTGAATTTTAGTAATGGATAAAAAGCTAATGCGTAAAAAAAAACATCCAATAACTTTACTTTCTTCGTTAAGAAACTAGTCATTAATCAATTTTATTAGGTTGTTTACTGCCATTAATCCTTGCCTTTGAACACTTTGGAATGTTCTTGAACCTACATGTGGTGTAATTATAATATTATCTACCCCTCTTAAAACCTCATCGCTTAGCATAGGTTCATGCTCCAATACGTCGGTTAGATATGCTCTTAGTTTTTGCTCTTTAAGCCCTTCAATCAAAGCTTTGGAATCTACTAACTTTCCCCGTGCTGTATTAATTAATATTGGTTGTTGCTTCAGCTTTTTAAAAATGACTTCTCTATTAATCAAACGCTCTGTTTTTGGCGTATGTGGTAAATGCAAACTAATTACGTCCGCCTGTGAATATATAGTTTCAATGGAATTTACAAAAACAACCTCCTTGTGCTTATCTAAAAAAGCTTCATCTCTATTTAAATCAAAACCAAGAACTTTCATACCGAGCGCACTAGATTTTTTTGCGAGCTCTTTTCCAACAGCTCCCAGACCAACAATACCAATTGTTTTACCTTCAATTTCATTACCCACCCAGCGTTTCCAACTTCCTTGTTGTACTGAATTATATTGTAGGTGAATATTTCTTTCAAAAGCAAGTAATAGAGCTAGTACGTGTTCTGAAACCGATACTTGATTTACTGCGGGGCAATTAGTAACTGGAACATTGTATTTTTTAGCGGCATCCAAATCAATTCTATCTAATCCTACCCCATATTTACATATATATTTAAGGTTCCCTTCAGCTCCTTTTTTAATCACTTTTTCCGTATACTCATCATCACCACATATTACGGCATCATAATTTTGAATAATCGAAAATAATTCCATTTCAAGAATAGGACCTCTTAAGGTGTCTATTTCAAAGCCTTGGTTATATAGCAGATCTTGATGTACCCCAGGTGTGTCTTGAAAAGATGTTGTTGTTAGTAATACTTTCATGGTTGAGTAAATAATAAATGTCTTTTAATTTTCTCTTCTAATTCAAAAAAATCTTTAAATCTATTTCCCTTATAATCATTAAAAAGATTATGGTTCTCGTCATTGTCTCTAAGGATAAAATGTAGTTTTGAGAATTCAGCAGCGTCTTGATCAGTAGTCGCATCTCCCAGAAATAGCGTCTCTTCCCGCTTTAAATTATGTGTTTCTATTAAAAACTCTGTCCAATATTGTTTACTTTCAGGAGACCCATGAACACCTAAAAAGTAGTCTTTAATATTTCGCTCTTTGGTTATAACTTCAATTTCTTTAGTAGGAGTTCCCGTTATAATCCAAAAGTTCATTGTTTCGGAGTACTTTTTTATAAAATATTCAGCTCCTGAAACTTCTTTAGAGTTAATAACCTTTTTCAATACTAAATTCGAAAATTCTTGCGCCATTTCCTGAACTCTCACCTCTGAAATATCTTTCCGGAAAAAAGTTTTTTCCCAGTACTTGAACTTTTCATATCTTGAAACACCCCCGTTATTTACATGATAATCAACAACTTGACCTACTATTTCTTTTCCATATGGTAAATACATCTCTTTAAACGCATCTGTTTTGGCACTTACTGATTCTGCAATAACACCATCAAAATCAAAAAAAATGTTTTTAAACCTTGTGCTTTTGTGTAAATTCATTAAAATCTATTTCATTTTTAAATGCAATAATATTACCCCAATCAAGCTCTCGAATTTCATTAATACTTAATGACATTTTTCTCCATTTATGCTCAACTCCGTATTCTTCAATTGGGTGCCAAATAGAATATATTATAAAATAGCCCCTGTCTAACAAATATTTTGCCATGTCTTTTACTGAGTACCCCAGTAATTTTGTTTTCTTATCTTCAAACTCGCACAAAATCACCCTAGGTTTTACTACATTAAAATCATTCCCCTTAATAACATTAAAATCATATCCTTCAACATCAATTTTTAAAAAATCAATTTCAGTTATATTATTTTCATGTATAAAATCCTTAAGAATAATAGTACTAACTTCATGTGATGGCACTTGATTCTTATTAAATTTTAACAAACTCGGTATACCGGTAGACGCCATACTTTTATAAAACGTTTTCGTTTCAACAATATCTGAGACTGCTTTTTCATGTAGCCTTGCATTCAAATTCCATTTGCTTAAATATGAATCAATTAAACTATAGTTTTTTTTATCTGGTTCAAAAGCAAAAACAGTCCAGTTATTTAATAGAAAAGGCATGAATGAAGAACCATCCATAGATCCGACATCGATCATGGTCCCGCCTTTATAATCCAAAAAGTCATATATAATATAACGTTCATCGAATTGATTCGATAATTTTCTTTTTAAGTAATAATAAAACCTAGGTGGTAATTTGTTTTTTAATATTTTTTTCATTTCGATTTTTCTTATGCTGTAAATTTAATTGTATACATTTATATGGTTTTACCTTATTTTATATAGAGAACTAATCTGTATTATTAAATCCCATAAACTTCTCTGATTATTGGAGATATTATTTTATCATCAGTAGTCTTCATAAATAAGCAATCATGCTGAGAATTAAATGTGCCGTGCGCAGGAAATTTTTTAACTAATTTAAAACCAAAATTTGAAAGATAGTTCGTAACCTCATCCATAAGGGCTATTTCTTCATAAAGTGGAATTGTAAAAAGTTCTAAGTGAAGTCCAGTACATTGTTTCAATAGTTTTTCAGATCCTTTTAAAATATTCAACTCAGCTCCTTGGGCATCTATTTTTATAAAATCAAACTTAGTATTTGGGTATTTTCTTGTAACAACAGAGTCAATGGTTTTACAGTCCAATTCGAGGGTTCTCAAAACCTTTGATCTTTCAAACCATGTGTTAGCTAATCTAGGTGATCCTCTTTTTTTTAATTCTTCAAAATTATTTCTAACATAATCGTAATTTTGTTTAAATAAAGACGACCCTGTTCCTTTAAATCCTTTACAAATATAAAACAGCTTTTTTTCTTCTCGTTCCCAAACCGCTGTATTAAAAGTTATATAGTTAGGCCCTTCCTTTATACTATCGTTAGGTTCAAAATTAACAAGGAACTTTACTTTATTAGCGTTACAATACCACGGCTCAGGAAGGTCACCAATAGATCCAACATCAATAAAATTAATAACACCCTTTCCCTTATGATTTAGTTTAAAATTTGGTTTAACCTTAGACAATAAGTATTTATTCAAATAATGTTTTGCTTTTTTAATATATCTATTCATCTCTTTCATTTAATTTAAAATTAGGTCAATTTTTGGAGTTATGACTGATACCGGAAGCTCCTGGGTCAGTGAATCTATAAAAACTTTCTTTTTTTCTTCTCCATTTATTAATAATACCAACTTTTTGGAATTCATTATTAGAGGATAAGTCATTGTAATTCGTTGAGTATTCAATTGAGGAATATCGTTTAATACTACAAGATGTCTTTTTTCATTTAGAGCTTTAGTCTTAGGGAATAAAGATGCTATATGTCCGTCTAAACCCATTCCAAGTATTATTAAATCAAAACGTGGTATATTATTGAATTTCTTTACATTATCTAATATATGTTTTTCATAATTGTCAACACATTTTTTAAATGACTGCTCTTCTTCTATGATTGGGAAATTAGGAGATTGTATATTTTTAAAAAACCTTTTCTTTATATTTCCATAATTACTTTCAGAACTTGTATTAGGAACACACCTTTCATCAACTAAAAAAAAAATAATTCTACGCCATTCTAATTCAAAAGTGCTTAGTGTTTCATAAACAGGTAAGGGGGAGTTTCCACCAGAAAGAGCGATAGTTATAAACTCCGATTCTTTTAGTTGCTCCTCAATAATAGTTTTTAATACTTCCGCAGAGCTGTTTATAAACTGGTTTGAGCTAAAAGTTTTAATGTTGAATAATTTATTCATTGTTATGTACAGATCTAATACATTCTAAAAGTCCCTGCCCCATATCTATATGCGGGTTTGCCACTAGTTTTCTGCTTAATGATGGTTCGAAAGAATACGGTGTGAATTTATAGTGGTTTTGAGGCTTAGAATAACTATATTCTATTTCTATTTTATTATTTAAAATTTCATTTATCATATCAAATAATTCCGAACGCTTCATTCGTTCCGTACCGGTTAATATTACATGAATATTATTAAACAACTCAGATTCAATGACATCTACGGATAATTTAGCTGCATCACCTGCATGAATATATTCTCTTATTTCATTCCCATCACCATTATGGTTAATCTTATTATTTAACACTGCCTTTTTTACAACACTATATATGTAATTATTGTCATAATCTCTTTCTGAATATACCGAACCATATCTGAGAATTGTGAAGTCTAAACCGTATTTTTCATGATACTCTTCAATAATTTTTTCAGATGCTAATTTGCTTATTCCATAAAAAGACCCTTTGTTACTCATGGCGTAAGCACTGCTAGCGTATACAAATTTTTTAACATTTGTCTTAATACATGCTTCTAAAATATGCATGTTCCCTATTATGTTAAGTTGCATAGTTTTTAGAGGTTCTTTAATTGCGAAATCTAAGTTTGCAAAACCAGCAAAATTATATACAATGTCATAGCTCTGGTCGTTAAAAACAGCTTCAACTTCGTCTTTTTTAGAAATATCGCAGTTGATATAAGTGGTAACATTTTTAAATTCATCATTACTCTTAATATCGGCTACTATTACATTATAATTTCGAGCTAAAAGTTCTTTCAAAAGATAATAACCTAAAAAACCAAAACCTCCAAAAACTAAAACGTTCCTCATATTATAAACTATAATTTTTTCTTTAATAAATTCATTTCTTGTCTTGCTTTATCTCCTAGAAAAAAGAAATCAATACTAAAGGCTAAAAATGAATACCCTTTATTAATTTTCTCCAAAGTTTTAGAATGGTCAGAATCTATAACATGAAACCCTAACGGTTTATTTAACTTTTTAGCAATTATATCTATTCTCTCCAAAGCTTCTTTAACATCTTGTCTGTCATATTCTCCCGGGTAGCCCATCGAGGCTGATAAGTCATATGGACCGACAATAATTCCATCAATACCGGGTACAGAGAATATCTCTTCAAGGTTGTTAACCGCTTCTATGTGCTCTATTTGAGCGATTACTACCGCATGATTTTTAACCCACTTTTGATACGTATCAAAAGCTGTTCCGTATTTTTGTGCTCTATTTAAACCTACTCCACGTTTTCCTATAGGAGGGTATTTTACATAGTTAACTGCCTCAATGGCCTCTTTTTTGTTTTTTATCATTGGAACAATAACACCATCGGCCCCGGCATCTAGAACGCTTTTAATTGGCACTTCTTCATTTTTTGAAACACGAACTAAAGCTTGCATGTCATTACCCTGAATATGACCAATCAAATTCATAATGGTTTCAGCATTTATTGGTGAGTGCTCCATGTCAATTGCTAGCCATTCAAACCCTGCAGTACTTAATACCTCTACAACGGCTTGATGAGGAATTGTTAACCATGAACCAATTGAAAGTTCTTGGTTTTGTAATTTCTGTCTAAGAACACTTTTATTGTGTGAAAAATTTTTCATTTACTTTAATTACTCTTTTTTTGTTACTTCTATTTTGTTATATCCAGTAAATTAAGGGTTATAAATTTCTTGATTAAAATAAGTCTTCCTGTTTTGATTTTTCGTCAAAAATCATCTTAATAATTTATAAAGTGCTTCTGCTATAATAAAATCTTCAGGTTCGTCAATATCGGTAGATTCAATTTTATCTATTTCATACATAAAGGGATTAGTCCCAATTCGACTTTCATTATTAAAATAACTCTTTTTTGTAAACACATAAAAACATGAATTTTCTTCATAAATAGGTGCCAAATGTTGGGTAACAAGCATTTTAGGGTCGTGATTCATAGGGGTTGCATTCTCATTATAGAATCTCTTTTGAACTTTGGATACAGAAAAAACAGAATCATTTTCACTATCGCTTTCTAAAATTGAAATCATTTTTTCCAAAGCACTATCAATAGTTTCTACTTTTAATAAAGGGTTTGTGCTATGTGTTTGAATATAAATTCTTGAGTTAATCGTATTTATATCTTGCTCAAGGACTTTGTTCATAGAAACGTAATTACCGCAAACTTCTTCATTCCTATCAATTACAATTACACGTTCTTTATAATTTGAAAGAATATCTGATTTTAAAAACTTGCAATCGGTATTTACAACAACTTCATCAATATACTTAGATTTTAAAAGCGTTTCCATTACATACTGATACAATGGTCTTTCATTAAAAATTTTTAGATTTTTATTGGGGACTCTTTCAGAAATACCTTTCATCGGTAATAAAGCAACAATGTTTTTCATGTTTTTAATTTACATTAAATCATTTATTTAGTGAGACTTATTTTTAGATACCAATCATATATTTCTTTAATACCATCCCGAAGTCCAACTTTGTGTTTCCATCCTAAATCATTTAATTTGGACACATCTGTTAGCTTTTTCATGGTTCCATCCGGTTTATTTGTGTTAAAAGCAAAATTACCTTTAAACCCGATAATCTCCTTAATGATTTTGGCTAACTCCTTAATAGAGATATCTTCTCCTGTGCCAATGTTAATGTGTGTATTCCGAACTTCTTTCTGCCCTTTATTATAAGTGTCTTTAAAATCACTGTTTTCCATTATAAAAACACACGCATCGGCCATATCTTTACTCCATAAAAACTCCCGTTTTGGTTTTCCTGACCCCCAAATTTCAACTTCATTCTCCGAAACACCAAAAGATTCTAAATATTTCTTCGCTTCATTAATATTTCTAACTCCTAAATCATTTATGACTCTTTCATATTTAGATTCAGACAAAAGTTTTGCCAAGTGAATTTTTCTTATTAATGCCGGTAAAACATGTGATTTTTCTAAATCGAAATTATCATTAGGCCCATATAAATTAGTCGGCATTACAGATATAAAATTAGTTCCATATTGCAGGTTATAGCTTTCACACATTTTGATTCCTGCAATTTTGGCAATGGCATAAGGCTCATTCGTATATTCCAAAGTGTCTGTTAGCAAGTATTCCTCCTTCATGGGCTGAGGGCAATTCTTGGGGTAAATACATGTACTTCCTAAAAACAATAGTTTTTTTACATTATGTATATAACCTAGATGAATCACATTATTTTGAATCATCATGTTCTCATAAATAAAATCAGCTCTATAGGTGTTATTAGCAACTATACCTCCCACTTTGGCCGCTGCCAAAAAAACATATTCCGGTTTTTCCTGTTTAAAAAAAGCTTCAACATCAGATTGATTAGTTAAATCCAGCTCTTTATGCGTTCTAGTAACAATGTTGTCAAAACCATTTTGTTTTAGGCTGTTCAGTATTGCGCTCCCAACTAATCCCCTATGGCCTGCAACATATACTTTAGAATCTTTGTTCATCTAAACTACTCAAAATAATTCATAATTTTATAGCCCCCGTCTTTTAGGAATTGTTCTTTTTCCATAAGCTTAACATCGCTCCTCATCATATCTTCTACTAAAGCTTGTAAATCATATTCTGGTGTCCAACCTAGTTTTTTCTTAGCTTTGGTCGCATCACCAACAAGTAAATCTACTTCCGTTGGTCTAAAGTATTTGGGGTCTATACTCAAAACTTCTTTCCCGATAGGCAATTGATACTTAGGATTATCGCATGCCTTTACAAAGGCTTTTTCTTCTATTTCTCTTCCTCTAAATTCTAAATCTATTCCAACATAAGAAAAACACATTTTAACAAAATCGCGTACGGTTGATGTTTTTCCAGTAGCTATAACCCAGTCTTCTGGTTCTTCTGCTTGTAAAATCATCCACATCATTCGCACATAATCTTTAGCATGTCCCCAATCTCTTTTCGCGTCTAAGTTTCCTAAATAAAATTTATCCTGTAAACCTAAAGCTATTCGAGATGTGGCTCTGGTAATTTTTCGTGTTACAAATGTTTCTCCTCTAATTGGTGATTCATGATTAAACAACACCCCATTACACGCATAAATGCCGTAGGCTTCTCTATAATTTACAGTAATCCAGTAAGCATACATTTTAGCCACAGCATACGGGCTTCTTGGATAGAAAGGTGTTTTTTCAGTTTGAGGTACTTCCTGAACTTTGCCATAGAGTTCTGAAGTTGATGCCTGATATATTCTTGTCTTTTTTTCAAGACCTAAAAACCTAATGGCTTCTAATAATCTTAGTGTTCCAATTCCATCTGCATTAGCGGTGTACTCCGGCATTTCAAAAGACACATGAACATGACTCATAGCAGCTAAATTGTAGATTTCATCCGGCTGCACTTCTTGAATAATTCTTGTAAGATTTGTACTGTCAGTTAAATCTCCATAATGCAGAAAGAAGTGTTGGTTGTCGACATGGGGGTCTTGATATAAATGATCTATTCTATCTGTATTAAACAATGATGACCGTCTTTTTACACCATGGACCTCATAACCTTTTTTAAGAAGAAATTCACTCAAATAAGCACCGTCTTGACCAGTAACCCCAGTAATTAATGCTACTTTTTTCTGCATTTTCAATAGTATTTTTAATTAGTATCTAAGTCTTTTATAACCGAGTTCTTAGGTCTTCGTGCAAAAGTACAATAATTCCTTGCTCGAACAAGTTTTACTTTCTCATATAAATAATTTTCTCTCAAAATTTGCTCTGCAAAACTATACCAAGTCATAGAAGTTCCATCGCTAAAATGCTTCACCCCATAACTTTTTGACCCGTTCTTTATTAATCCTTCTATGTAATCGGCTAAACTTTCAGTCTTCGTTGGGGAGCCTAATTGTTCATCTGTAACAAAAATCTCTTTTTCTGATTTTGCCTTTTCCAAAATTGTGCGATAAAAATTATTCCCATATTTTTTACTGTACAACCACGATGTTCTAATAATAAAGTATTTTTCCAATTTTTTTTGAATATACTCTTCTCCTAGCAACTTAGATTTGCCATATTCATTTATAGGGTTAGGCGTATCATATATTGTATAAGATCCATTTTTTTCACCATCAAACACATAATCTGTTGAAATATGAATTAAAATAACATTTTTACCTTTACAAGCTTCAGCCAAATATTTACCCCCTTCCGCATTAACTTTAAAAGCAATTTCCGGGGTTTTTTCGGCTTGATCAACATTCGTATAAGCAGCACAATTAATACAATAATCAAAGAAATTGGTCTTAAAATACTGTTTAAGGTCTTTTTTATTTGTTATATCCAATTCGGTTTTTGTAACAAAAACGAATTCAATATTATCATTATTAACTTGATATAATTCTTTAATCGTTTTTCCTAGTTGACCGTTAGCTCCGGTGACTAAAACTCTTTTGCTCATTTAAATAAGGTTTCAAATGGTGGTAATGTCTTGTCCTTTTCCGATAGAATAAACTTTTCCTCTGGAAATTTCCAATCAATATTTAAAGTTGTATCATTATATATAATACCTCGTTCGAAGGTTTTATTATAATAATTATCGCATTTATAGGAAAAAATTGTGTGATCTTCCAAAACTAAAAAACCATGCGCAAATCCGCGAGGTACAAACAATTGTTTTTTTTCAATAGCATTCAAAATTATTGAAAAGTGCTTACCAAAAGTTAGGGAGTCCTTTCTTAAATCAACGCAAACATCAAGCACAGACCCTCTAACCACACTTACTAATTTTGCTTGAGCAAATAATTCACCTTCCTGATAATGTAGTCCTCTTAAAACACCTTTTGAAGATTGTGATTGATTATCTTGAACAAAATCAACCTTCAAACCTATTTTAGCTTCAAACAAACGCTGATTAAAGTTTTCAAAAAAACAACCTCGGTCATCTTCAAAAATGTTTGGAGTAATTATAAAGCACCCTTTCAAATATATTTCCTCAACGGTCATCCTTAATCTAATCTATTAATTGTTGAAGATATGTACCATACCCACTTTTAAGTAATGGTTTTGCTAAATTATGTAATTGAGCACTATCGATAAATCCCATTTTATAGGCCATCTCTTCAATACAACCTATTTTTTGACCTTGACGCTCCTCAATTACTTGTACGAATTGTGAGGCTTGCATAAGTGACGTAAAGGTTCCTGTATCTAACCAAGCCGTCCCTTTATCCAAAATTTGAACATTAAGCTTTCCTTTACTTAAATAAGCCTTATTAACATCTGTTATCTCCAATTCTCCTCTATCACTTGGCTTTATTTTTTTTGCTATATCTACAACAGCATTGTCATAAAAATATATCCCGGGAACCGCAAAATTAGATTTAGGGTTTTTGGGTTTTTCCTCAATTGAAATCACTCTATTTCGTTTATTGAACTCCACGACTCCATAACGCTTAGGGTCCTGTACGTGGTATGCAAAAATAATCCCCCCTTTAGGGTTAACACTTTTTTGCAAAGTCTCTTTTAATCCGGAACCATAAAATATATTATCGCCTAAAATAAGAGCAACATTATCATTTCCTATAAAATCCTCTCCAATAAGAAAGGCTTCTGCTAATCCATTTGGTTCATCCTGCATCGCATATTGGAATGCACAACCATAATCCTTACCATCACCAAGCAGCTCCCTAAATCGCGGTGTGTCTTTTAAGGTTGAAATTATTAAAATTTCTTTTATTCCAGCCGACATTAACGTGGTTAATGGGTAATAAATCATAGGTTTGTCATAAACAGGCATTAACTGTTTACTAACCACTTTGGTAAGCGGATGTAAACGAGTTCCCGAACCTCCTGCTAATATAATGCCTTTCATAATTAAATCGAATATTTATTCAAATACCATTCAACCGTTTTTCTGATCCCCGATTCAAAATTCTCCTGAGCTTTCCACCCTAATTCACTTTCTATTTTTGCAGCATTAATGGCATAACGGTAATCATGACCAGGCCTATCTTTGACGAAGGAGATTTGATTTTTATAACTTATACTCTTAGGTCTTAATTCATCCAATATCTCACAAATCATATTTGCAACATGTAAATTACTGCGCTCGTTTTCTCCACCTATGTTATAGTTTTCTCCGGCAACGCCCCGGTTAAAGGCCAAATCAATACCTAAACAATGATCTTTAACATATAACCAATCTCTAATGTTCATTCCGTTTCCATAAATTGGGATATCCTCTTGTAACAATGCTTTCCTAATGATTGTTGGAATTAATTTTTCATCATGTTGATTTGGTCCATAATTATTAGAACAATTTGTGGTGACTACATTAACACCATACGTGTGAAAATAACTCCGCACGATAAAATCTGACGAAGCCTTAGATGCACTATACGGGCTATTAGGAGCATAGGGCGTTTGTTCTGTAAAAAGCCCTTCATCGCCTAAAGTACCATAAACCTCATCTGTTGAAATATGATGGAATCTTGAGTTTTTATAATTTTCCTTAGGTCCACCAGAAGTTTCCATCCAATAGTTTTTAGCCACGTCTATTAAATTAAACGTGCCTAAAATGTTGGTATTTATAAACTCCATCGGTGCCTCAATAGAGTTATCCACATGTGATTCTGCAGCAAAATGAATTACCCCGTTAAAGTCATATTTGGCAAATAAGCTTTCAACTAAATTTCTATCACAAATATCACCTTTAATGAATGCATATCGCTTATTATTCTCTGCACCCTTCAAATTCGAAGGATTCGCTGCATAAGTTAATTTATCTATATTCACTATTTCAACCTTCTGATGGCTCTCTAAATAATAAGGTATAAAATTTGACCCAATAAACCCGGCACCTCCAGTTATTAAAATAGTCATCTTTATATTTCGTTTTTATACTTTTCTAAAAACTTAATAAAGCTTAACCCTATTAAGACTAAAAACGTAAGTGCTGCTATAACTAAGCCATAAAATATTTCAGGACTGACCGACAGCGCGAAAAGCTCTTTGCGGTTATCAATTGACCCACTATCTTGTTTACTCGATATAACTTCTATAATATCTTCTTTATCGGCAATTTCTCTATCAATCTCTACAATACGTTGTCTTAACTCTAAATCACTTTTATATAGCTCAAATTCTTTGGTTTTACTCTCATCATTGGTTCCTTCAAATGTGATTCCGATTTCGGAACCTTTCTTATTATCCAATTCTTTTTCTAAAACACGTTTGTAAGTGTTCTGCAGCGAATCTGAACGCTTCAAGGCGTCTTGCAGTGTTAATTTTTCACCTTTCAGCTCTACTATATCCTTAGTTTGCTCTGATTTGAAATAATCATTTGAATTAATGTTCTCAACAATTTTATCAAAAACTGCTTTAAAGTTATTTCGTTCTTTAGCTTTTATTGTTATTTGTTGGTATTTGTGGTTATAGTCTTTTGCGTTTTTTAAATATGCTTTATATTCAACTGTTTTCGCTAATGTAGTATCCAACTCTTTGAGATAGGCATCGAACTCTTTGAGTTTATCATTCTCACTAATCACTGATTCAATTTCAAAATCTAGAATGGATGCTGCTTCATTGTCCTCAACATCCAAAACGTTTTCCAATGTGAGAATATCTCCTTGCTTTACTAAATCATTATAATAACTTATAGCATTATACAAATTCTCACCCGTGCTATAATTCTGCTTTACCGTAATATAAGATTTATAAACAGGCTCCGATGTTTTTTCCAACAACATCCCCAAAGCGATTCCAATCACGCCCGCAATCACCAACTTAATAAAATGTTTCTTTATAAAAAATACACACCATACAAAAGCTAAAAACAGCTTATAAAAGATCCCTCCAATAAACTTAAAAAAGCGATCAAACATATTTCCGATAAGCTTAAATAACTGTCCTAAATCCACTTCTTCGGATTGTTGAGGTTGCGGCAAATCTTTACTCATAATTATTTTGTGTTAAATATTTGTTCTAAAATTTTTCTTGTGATGACATAGGTGGGTCTAACTCCTGAGGTTCCAAGTCCGCCAGATGCTAAAGTGCTTCCCGTTTCCAGCGGGTTATCACTGGCGTAATAGGCATATCTCACCTTTACGTTGGCCTTTATATTACCTCGCACTCTGGACGCGGCCTGGATGGCCTTTTGATAATGCGCTCCTTCCATTTCCAAACCGATAACACTCCATGTTGAGTTGTAAAAGAATTTTAAAATGTCTTTGTTTTGCAGTGAGGTGCCTAAAACTGTAATCATAGACCCTTCATAGATATTAACACCCTGACATTCCAGATCTTCCTTTGAAAGTTCATTTTTAAACGGATAATTATCGGCTGTACCTTCAAAAATATGTGCCGAAGGAATCATAATATCACCTTTCCCGCCTTCCAAAATTCCGGCTTTACCCATTATGGATACGGATGCTACATTCAGGTGAACTTTTTGTCCGTTTATCTCATATGGTTTTAGCAGTTCGTCGATCGTTTCATAAGCCTGTTCTCCAAAAGCATAATCCATAACAAAGACCACCGGTTTTTCCGATTTTAATAAAGTAGCATTGGTTTCAATATCTAATTTAGAAACGTCAATTTTACTCGTATCAAAAATCTGAACATCTATATTAGTTCCAGAAGTGTCTTTGATATAAACCATTCCACAACCTAATGCTTCCTTGGTCACTTTATTTCGCAGTGTTTCACTTTCACTTTGGCTTAGAGACTCATACACCTCAAAAATATCTTTTTTGGAGGCCATGGCTTTTAAAGCGTTGGGTGCAAACAGTGTATTCATAACACTGTGCATATTTGCACTTATAATATGAATGGGACGCTCCAATAAACCGTGTTCAGACAGAGTTTCCTTTATCGTATTCGCCCAAATTTCACCATGAATATGATGCCCTAAGCGCTCTCGAAGCACAGGACTAAAGGTTACTGTGCGTTTACTATTATGTATTTGTTCTTCAATAGCCAATTTCCCCAACCAGTATACAATATGTAACAGCCGTTCGGGTTGTTTCGACGTTGCAAATTCAGAATACACATCCCTTAACTCATTAAACGTACGTCCCAAAATATTTGCGGTATGCGTTATTGCAATTTCACGTTCCGGTTGTGTTAGCTTCTTGGTGGATAGAACGGCCTTTTCAAGCTTTACCCAATCCCTAGTGGTTGCACCGTTTTCATCAATCAATACACGCTTGCTAATTTTATGAGACTCTACAAAAAGAAAGGTAAGATGCGTTAAAATATCATAGATTTCAGATCGTCCTCTGGTAATCTCAATATTCATTTGTTCAGCATCAATTCTATAGCAGTTCCGACGCCTTTTTTCCGGGATAATGGGTTTAAAATGTGAATTAGAATACCCTTCGTCACTTGTTAAGTTAATAAAAGTGCACTCTTCAATGCCAACAGGCAATCGATCTGTCACATAAAGCAGGCCTTCCAGTTCTGCCTTCTCATCGCCAATTGAGCCATAAATTTCGGGGCGTAATAACAACAAAGATTGTCGTAATGTTTCACCAGACACGCCCATAGGTTTATAAAACCCTCTATTAAACAAATGGCGCATAGTAATATACATCCGCTCAATCGCATTCGAGCTTTCCTGAGCTCTCGTTCTTTCGTGATGTTTTTTATTATTCATCCCTTTTTAATTCATGCAAAGATAATACTATTTACCTTAATTCAGGAGAGAAAAAACATCAACAATCTTTCTATCATTCGCCAATCGTGGCATCTTATTTTGACCACCTAATTTACCAACCGATTTCATATAATTCTGAAACCCATTTTTTTTAACTTTTGTAATTTTAAGAGGCTGTAGAACCTTACCTTCTATCAGATCAAAGTAATAACTGTTCTGCTTTTGAAGTGATTCATCTATGCTTTTTGCTAATTCTGAAAGATTTTCAGGTTCATTTTCAAACTCTATAAACCATTCATGGTATGGTAAGCCTTCTTTAGGGTTTATCTGAGGTGCCACTGTAAACTCTGAAACCCTCACATTGGTATCCCTCGTAGCTTCCTGCATAGCCTGTTCTACTTCTTTACCAATAACATGTTCCCCAAAAGCAGAAATAAAATGTTTAATCCGTCCTGAAACGATAACGCGATAAGGTTTGATGGATGTGAACTCGACCGTATCTCCAATATTATATGCCCAAAGTCCGGCATTCGTCGAAATGATTATCACATAATTTACGCCTACCTCAACATCGGCGATAGTGATACGCTTCGGATTTTCATCAAAAAACTCATCAGCCTTGATGAACTCATAAAAAATCCCTGAATTCAATTGCAGCAGCATCCCTTTTTCGCTTTGCTTATCTTGAAATGCAAAAAAACCTTCGCTGGCAGGATACAATTCAATACTATCCACTTTTCTGCCTATTAAGTTTTCAAACTTTGCTCTATAAGGCTCATAATTGACTCCTCCAAAAATAAATAGGTTGAAGTTTTTAAAAACATCGCCTACTTTTTTGCCTGTTTTTTGTTGAAGTTTTTCAAAATACATTTGTACCCACGAAGGTATTCCGGAAATGATGGTCATATTTTCCGGTAATGTTTCCTCTACGATGGCTTCTACTTTGGTCTCCCAATCTTCGATACAATTCGTTTCCCATGAAGGCAATCTGTTTTTCTGAAGGTATTTAGGCACATAGTGAGCTACAATGCCCGAAAGCCTTCCTAACTGAATCCCATTTTGCTCGTTAAGAATTGGGCTACCCTGTAAAAAGATCATTTTTCCATCCACAAATTTACTGTTCCCCGTTTCATGAATATATAGTAAAATAGCATTTCTGGCAGCTTCAATATGACTCGGCATACTCTCTTTGGTAATAGGGATGTATTTTGCTCCGGATGTCGTCCCGGAAGTTTTAGCAAAATATAGCGGTTTTCCTTTCCAAAGGATATGCTCTTCTCCAGACACAACTCTTTCAACATAAGGCTTAAGTGCCTCATAATCTCTAACGGGAACGCGCTTAACAAAATCATCATGATTATGTATACTTATAAAATCATGGTCTTTGCCAAACGCTGTTGATGTTGCTTTAGCTATTAAATCTTGAAACACTTTTTGTTGGGTTTCAACAGGTTTATTCGCCCATTTTTGGGTTTTCTTGTAAATGCGTTTTGCAAATGGTTTTGCTAAAGTAGATTTTATGGATAGCATTTTTTATATTCAAATATTGGCTCCAGCCTTTTCTTTAAATTTATATTGAACTCCTATAGGTTCTTAATGTAACTTAAAGCGAGTGCATTTCGTTTTAATAATTTTATTGTTGTAATTCTTGGTACCGCTTGACCCTTCGATAAACTCAGGGCAGGCGAAGCTTAGTGTGACAAACTCTAGGCTGTTGTCATTCAAAATCTATAAAGTTTGTTGGATTAATGGGGTAGCCATCATTCCAAAGTTCAAAATGCAAGTGAGGTCCGGTCGATAATTCTCCCGTATTTCCTGCAGTGGCAATAACCTCTCCTGCTTTCACTAAATCGCCTTGTGCTTTTGTTAGTGCCGCGTTATGCTTATAAACAGAAATTAAGCCATGACTGTGTTCTATGATCATAACATAACCTGTTTCGGCTGTCCATTCTGCAAAAATCACTGTGCCATCGGCAGCAGATTTTATAGGTGTGTCTTTGGCCACCACAATATCCACAGCATAGTGCTTTTCCTTTAGATTGTAGGCTTCGCTAATCGTACCATTAACCGGTGGAAATAACACAAAATTCGTAGCCGATGTCGCCGATTCAAATAAATTGTACTTATCCTCTTTATCAACTTTTTCGCGTAATAACGAATCTTCAGCAGTTGGGGTCAAATCGACTTCACTAACTTCAAGTTTAACAGCTTCGATAATCGAGTCTTTATTAAAATCGCCGGCGCTTAGATCTCCCTTTAAAACTTTTTTAATGGAATTATAATACCGGTCATTCATTATAATAACCTGTTGCAAAGAATCTGTTTTAAAGCTTAATTCCGTAGCCTTCTTTTTTAACGCCGTCGACGAATATCCGGGAATGTATTCTCTAAGTGATGTAAAAGCAATAAGCATATATGTAGCAGCGATTAAAAAAGTAACCGATAATGAGGTTAATACAAATACATTTAATCGTGTTAGTTTAAATGATAATCGCTCTTCAAAAGTATCTTCATTAAGTATGACCAACCGATACTTATCGAGTAATTTTTTTCTTATTTTTTTTGGCTTTCTTTTCTCCTCACTCATACTAAAAACAAAAATAAATAGAATTTATGAAACACGCTCTCCTTGATGGAGGTATTAATCTTGTTTTTCCTATTATATCAATATCGATTTTACTTTATGCTAAAGTTTTACTTTAAACGCCATTATTAAACTTTAATTATTAACTTTGCTTTTTAAATATATTCATTATGAGTTTATACATGTTACCATTAGTCATTGGAGCTCCACAAATTATTCTTATTGTCGTTGTGGTTTTGTTGTTATTTGGAGGAAAAAAGATTCCGGAATTAATGCGTGGATTAGGTAGCGGAATTAAAGAATTTAAAGATGCTAGCAAAGAAGAAGACGCTAAAAAAGATAAGGTAGAAGAATAACGACCTACGCTTATATCAAACACAAAAAAACCAATACATGATGATGTATTGGTTTTTTTGTGTTTGATACTGAGCTTTTGTTCTAATTAATCGTAATAGATTTTATGATCGCTTCAAGTTCAAATATATAATTTCTCTTTTCCACAGAAGGCGCAAAAGCAAATCCTTCAACAACAATCCAACGTTTATTTATTTTATCTTCAATAGCATAGTTAATAAAGGGGCCAGACATAAAGGCATTTTTAACGTCCCATATACCTTTGGTTTCCAGTGTCGGTTTATTATCTATTATTATTTCCGAATGAAACGGGGTATATGCGTTTTCTGTGGCCATATACGAGCCTTCTGTCGGCCCTTCAATATGAGCTTTACCAATAGAGTCTCTAATTTTAATGATTTGGTTTACTACACTATCATTGCGTTGAATAGCATTATGAGGTAATTCATAAACCATTAAGTTTAAAGTTCCAGTATTAATGTCTCTTCGTATCCAAAAAAAACTATTATTATCTTTAGCAATTCTATAAGCCGTAGGGAATTGAATGCTTAACCCTAATTTATCTTGAATGACCTTATCATTATACAAAGATTTTCTCGTTAATCGCTGTTTCTCAAGGATCTCGATGCTCTTAAAGGTTTCTATTATTTTTGATGCATTTTCGGTTAATTGATCTATAATATCTTGCTTTGTTTTTCCTGAAACGACAACAACTTTTTGAGGTTTTGCATATACATTATTTACAAATGTTGTCCCCACTTCCTTTCCCATTTCTATTTTTAAAATGGTTCGGTTTCTGGTAATAAAATCTGTAAAAACATGTGGTGGAATCTGATTAATAATAAAAGTAGGCTCATCCTGAGGTAACCCATAAATAGGAGTGGCCAATACATTTCTAATCGCTTCTCCAACACTGCCGTCCCACATGGCGTTTGTTAAAACAACCGATATGGTGTTCATTGTTCCTGCAGAATCTAAAAGTATTTTTTCGTTTGAAGCCTTATCTCCACAAGAGACCAGAAGTATTATGGATGCAATAGCTAAGAAAATATGACGCATAATAAGTTATGTTTTTTACGGAATTTACCCTTTTGAAATTTTAAGGGTCATTCCCGGTTTTAAGTTTGTACCGCTAATATCGTTCCAATCTTTAATATTTTGAACAGAAACACCTGGAAATTTTTGAGATATGCTCCAAAGAGAGTCTCCTCCCTGAACAGTATAGGTTGTATAATTCCCTGAAAGCGGTTTTGAAGGATTGGCTTTTTTGGCTGATTTTGGCGGTGCCACATAAGGCTTTCTAGGATAAATGGTTAATCGTTGCCCTATTCTTAAATTATTACTTCGCAATCCGTTCCACTGTTTTATTTGACTGACTCTAACCCCATAGCGTCTCGATATTTTTCCTAAATAATCACCCGATCTTACTTTGTATCGAATTCTACTATCGGCATTAAAGAATTGCGGTAGTGGTTTTTCTCTTTTATCAAATTCTTCTTTGGCAAAAGCATAAATTTTTTCTTCGTTATTTACGAAAGTGCCTATAACACTGTTAGGTAATCGTAATGTGTAATTCTCGTCTTTTATAAAAGGAATAATATCCAACTTATATGATGGGTTTAAAAACTGAAGTTCTTCAATGGGTGTTCCCGTAACCTCTGATACCTGATCTAAAGTTATCATTTGCTTTACTCTAACGGTATCGGTTTCAAAATAGGCGAATTGCGGTTTTATCTTTTTAAAACCATGGGCTTCGGCATATTCGAAAATATACATGGTTGCTAAAAACGCAGGTAAATAGCCTGCTGTTTCGCGTGGTAAATTATGTCTAATATTCCAATAGTTTTGATACCCTCCGGATCTGCGAATGGCTTTTGTGACATTGCCTGGTCCGGAATTATACGCGGCTAGTGCTAAATCCCAATCCCCAAAAATCTTATAGAGTTTGGCAAGATATTTTGAGGCCGCTTCGGTAGATTTTATGGGGTCGCTTCGTTCGTCTACATAACTGCTCACATCCAAACCATATTCTTTACCGGTACCAAACATAAACTGCCATAAGCCTGTAGCGCCAACTCTGGATTTTGCACGTGGTTTTAAAGCAGATTCAACAATCGCCAGGTATTTTATTTCTAAAGGAATATTATTATTATCCAGTTCTCCTTCAAACATGGGGAAATAAAAAGAACTTAACATCATAAGTTTTTGCAAATGTTTACGTCGTCTTTTCAAATAGGATTTTATAACACTTTCAAGAGCAGGGTTGTAGGCTACATTAAAGGGTGTTCTTGCATCAAGTTCTTTTAACCTTTTTTTGAGTGTATCGGTGGGTAATTCCGGGAAATCAATATCTTCAAAAGTTAATTCGGTAACCGATTTATAAATAGTATCAAATAGGGTATTGTTGTATAAATCTTCTCGCCATTTTTGATCAAACTCTGCTGCAAGTGCATGGTCTTCTAAGGCCTTTGTTGCTGTAGTATCTACTTCAGCTTCAATAGCTTTTGTGAAGTGTTGTTTCCCATCAACTAAGGAATCTTTTATATGTTCTTTCTTTACTGAAACTGTGTCCTGGTTTTGAGCAAAACATACTTCAGAAGTAAAAACAAGTAGCACTATAAAAACGCGTAAAGCCATAACATCTATGCCATTTGGATATTAAACGATGGTATGGCTAAAATCGTGTTTTTTATGGGATTTTGAAAATTTGGGAGAGATTATCCTTTGAAATAATTTTGAAAAGATGATATTTTTAACCCTTAAGTCTTCATCCCGATACTTCGGGATGAATCCATCTTCCCTTTTTTAAGGGAAGGATTTTATATAATATTCTCTTAAGCAAAAAGAGCTTCTACTAGTCTAAGATCGCTGCAATGCCCGGTAAGGTTTTGCCCTCTAAGCTCTCTAACATGGCGCCTCCACCGGTACTTACGTAACTAACTTTATTTTCGAAACCGAACTGTTTTACAGCAGCTACGGAATCGCCACCACCAACTAATGAAAAGGCGCCATTCTTAGTAGCTTCAGCTATAGAATTTCCTAATTCGATAGTCCCTCCTGCAAAGCTTTCCATTTCGAAAACACCAAGTGGTCCATTCCAAAGAATAGTTTTAGAGTCCATAACCACATCATGAAATTGCTGTCTCGATCTTGGCCCGGCATCAACACCTTCCCAGCCGTCAGGAATCTCATTGATGTCCAGTATCTGGGTATTCGCGTCATTGCTAAAGTCATCGGCCGCTATAACATCAACGGGGATATGTATTTGAACACCTTTATCCTTAGCCTGTTTTAGAATATCTAAAGCCAATGCCATTTTATCATCTTCACAAATGGAGTTCCCGATATTTCCGCCTTGCGCTTTTACAAACGTAAAAGCCATACCTCCTCCAATGATTAAATGATCTATCTTGTCCAGTATGTTCTCTATAATCGTGATTTTGGAAGATACTTTTGCGCCACCAAGAACTGCCAAAACTGGCTTTTCTCCTGTCTCCATGACCTTACCTATACTTTCAATTTCCTGAGCTAATAAGTTTCCGAAGCATTTTTTATTTTCAAAAAACTGTGCTACAATAGTTGTGGAAGCGTGTGCTCTATGCGCTGTACCAAAGGCATCGTTGACATAAATATCGCCTAATTTAGAAAGTTGCTCTGCAAAAGTGGTATCGCCTGCTGTTTCTTCTTTATGAAAGCGTAAATTTTCTAACATCAATACTTGTCCCGGTTCTAAACACGCTGCAGCTGCTTCTGCTTTTTCACCAACACACTGATCCACAAACTTAACTTCAACACCTAAAACATCGGCGACTTTATTAACAATATGCCTTAATGAAAACTCATCTTGCACCCCTTTTGGCCTGCCCAGATGTGACATTAAAATACAACTGCCCCCATCTTCTAAAATCTTAATGATGCTGGGTTTTGCCGAGATAATTCGTGTGGCATCGGTAACCTCAAAGTTCTCGTTTAAGGGCACGTTAAAATCTACGCGTATTAAGGCTTTCTTGTTTTCGAAATTAAAATCGTTGAGCGTTTTCATCTGTTTATTTTTATGGTCTGTAAATGGTATTCGATTCGAAACCCGCTAGGTTTCCATCGCTTTGTAATCTTATTGTTTTAGCGATTTAAAACACAAATGTAGCTAATTAAATACTGCAAAAAAATGTGTTTTTTAACGAAAACGATATAGGTGATGAAGATTTTTTATAAAACTATTTAAGAGAAGTCTCTTTTGTTGTAAAACCAGAATCTATTAGAGCTATTAGTACCTCGAAATTTTCGGATATGATTTTATTAAAATTCTTTTTTAACAAGGGTTTCATGAAAATACCAAAAGGCTTAAAATCGGCATATACTTCAATCTTTAATTTGGTATGGCCTTCTTCTGTTTCTTCAAGAACAAAATAATTATTCATGCGCTTTGTAAACGGGATGTTGATAGTAGACTCTCCATAAACCAATTGATTGCTTTTTGCTTTTTTAGTAACCGTTACCTGTTCTACCTCCTGGTTATTATTAACCAAACATTTGTGCTTCTGCCCAAGTCTGTTAACTTTATTTTTCTCATATTCGAGCTTATCAATCCCTTTTACCCAGAGTAATCTATAATCAAAATTGCTAATGATTTCATAGAGATCTAAAAGTTCGGTTTTTACAATTTTTGTTTTACCATATAGTTTATGCTTAGGGACGTCTTCAGGAATCGGATTTATTTCCGGTAATTTTTCCTTTAAATGATCAAGTGCATTATAACTAAAAGTAATACTGCCAAAATCATACTCGGCAACCATCATGTTTTTATGATCTTCTTTTGTTATAGATTGAACGTTTTCGGTTAAAATGGCATACTCTTTTATTGGAACTTCATTCTTCAGCAACCGATGTACCTGAATCACATGACGACCATAGGGTTTTTTAGAATTCTTGACTTCTATAAACTCAATACCTCCATAATGAACAACAAATTTTAAGTTCAAATTATAAGCGGACGAACAGGCTCCACAATGACAAATACGTTGGTATTCGTATCGTTTTATATGAGTATGAAAAGCTAAATACATGTTTTCTATCTGCTTGTTAATAGCATGGATATCCAGATTATCTGTTAACTTATATAAAAACAAGGCATCGCCTTCAATTTCGGCCAATTCCAACGCCATAATATTACTATCAATAAGCAATTCCAATAATTCGGAAATTATATGGCGACTATGGCTAATATCGGTATGGTGAACAAATTCTGTAAAACCTGAAATATCCGGTATAAAAAGAATAGCGTTTTGAGTCATTTTTAGTTGATATAAGTCTTATTCTGTTCTATAAAAATAAGCCGATAAATCTTTAAACTATTACAAGATAATGTTAAAAACAAAAGATACGGGTCCTTTAATATAGTTTGTCTTGAAAATCTCTGGAAAACGTAACTCAGCTTAGCATTTTTCATGCCTAATAATCTCATAAAGAATAAAAAAAATGTGTAGGTTTGTTTTATGCTTTTTGAAGACATATTAGGGCAAGAACATATTAAAAAACATCTAACAACCAGTGTAGATAATGGTAGAATTCCACATGCACAATTGTTTGTTGGCCCCGAAGGTTCTGGCACACTTCCTTTAGCTATTGCTTACGCTCAGTACATTCTTTGCAATAATACGAATGGTGAAAATGTATCCGGTAATGAAGCTTGTAACCTAAAATTTAAAAACACCTCTCATCCCGATTTACATTTTGCGTTTCCGGTAACCACAACAGATAAAGCTAAAAGTCACCCGGTTTCCAGTCATTACATGGAAGAGTGGAGAAAACTGCTACATGAGCAACCTTATGGTAATTTATTCGATTGGTATAAGCTACTTGGCGTCGATAATAAACAAGGGCAAATTGGTGTTGACGAAGCTCAGGACATTGTAAAATCTTTAGCCTTGAAATCTTATGAAGGTGGTTATAAAATCATGCTGATCTGGATGGCCGAAAAAATGAATGTCGCTTGTTCCAACAAACTCTTAAAGCTTATTGAAGAGCCTCCAAACAAAACTATCTTTATACTTATTGCAGAAGATGAAGAACAAATAATAAGTACCATTAGATCCCGATGCCAGGTTTTACATTTCCCGCCATTGGCAGAGAATGTTATTAAAGACGCTTTAGTTAAAAATTACAGTTTGGAGCTTGGTGTAGCGACAAAAATAGCCCATCAGGCCAACGGAAATTATAATAAGGCCTGCGATTTGGTATATCAGGATTCGGAAGATTTACAATTTGAAACCTGGTTTGTTTTTTGGATTCGAAGTGCCTTTAAAGCTAAAGGTAATAAAGCAGCAATTCACGATCTTATTTCCTGGAGTGAAGATATTGCAAAGACCGGACGCGAAACACAAAAACAGTTTTTACATTTTTGCCTGGATTTCTTTCGCCAGGCATTACTTCTAAATTATAATGCCACAGACCTGGTTTACTTAGAACCAAAGACAGAAAAATTTAAACTGGAAAAATTTGCACCGTTTATTCATGGAAACAACATTATGGATATTAGTAATGAGTTACAGGATGCTATCTATCATATTGAACGCAACGGGAACTCTAAAATAATTCTAACCGATCTTTCTATAAAATTGACCCGTCTGCTCCATAAGAAAACCGAATAATGAGCATCTCTTCTAAGACCTGGTTTATTATTGTTAACCCCACTTCGGGAAATGGAACGAGTAAAAAAAGATGGCCGCAAATTAAGCGTTTACTTATTCACTATCAATTCGATTTTCAATTTACATTTACAGCATTTTCCAAGCATAGTGTACAACTCGTTCAGCAAGCCATAAAAGATAACATTACCAATATTATATGTGTTGGTGGTGATGGTACTTTACACAATATTGTGAATGGTATTATGACACAGGATTATAGGCCTTCATCTCAAATTAATGTGGGCGTTATTCCTATTGGAACAGGAAATGACTGGGTTAAAACACATCACATTCCCAAAGATTATGAAGCTGCTATACAGATTATCAAAAACGGAAATATAGCGCAGCAGGACTTAGGAAAAATAGAATTTATGAACAAGCGCGGACCTGCTGTTTTTTTCAACAATTTGGCAGGATTAGGTTTTGATGGTCATGTGGTGAATAAAGTGGGGAAGTATAAACATTTTGGGGCATTAGCATATCTTTACGGTACCCTTGTAAGCCTTTTTTCATTTAAGAATTTCCATGCTAAAACTTTAAGTGGTTCCGAAGAAGTTTCCGGTAAAACCTTAATGATTTTAGTGGGTTTATGTCAATACTCAGGAGGAGGTATGCAACTCACCAGAACACCAAACCCCTTTGATGGCCTCTTCGATGTTAGTGTTGCTAAAAACTTTAGCAAACTGGATATTATAAAAAATGTGGGGAACCTCTTTAATGGTAAAATCACCAACTTTAAAAAAGTACAATCATTTAAATCTGACCGTGTGGAAATCGAAATAAAACAACAGGATCTTCCGTTTATTCAAGCGGATGGAGAACAGATTGGAACCGGAGATATTCGCGTGTCCTTAATACCCCAAGCGTTTTCATTTTACACCGGTTAAAACTCCACCCTAAAAACAACATTTGGAGTCATGCCTAAAGACACTTTATCTATAGTTCGCAACTCATAGGTCACCTCATCATTACTAAAAACAGGTACGGCTCTATAGGTTCTGTTTAAGACACTTTTATTATTGTAAATATTTAGTAGGGAAAGCCCTAATTTCGCTTTCCTCTTTTGGTCTTTGGAAAGATTGAATGTGTAGGTTGATGAAAAATCCAAACGATGGTAATCAGGTAATCGTTCCCCATTTGTTTTAGAATAATTTATGGTTAGAAAGCCATCATTGTCAATAACAACGCCCGTTGCTTCGGTATACGGTGTTCCCGTTCTTATGTTCCAGCCTAAAGAAAAATTAAAGTTTTTCCATAAGTAGGAATGAGACCAGGTTAAATGGTTTGTAATATCGAAGTTCCCGGGAAATGGTCTTCCATCGTTAACTTCTGAAAAGGTAAATTGGTTTTTAAGATAAGAATAACTTAGCCATGTTCTATAGTTATTCATTTTCTTCTTAATTAAAACGTCCAAACCAAAAACCTTACTTTTCCCGGCAAAAAAAGAGAAGTTGTTTGGGTTATCAAATCCTCTGGTTAAAGAAGACAACCCAACGATGTTTTTTAAATACATATCGATATCTAAGGTCCAGCCGCTGGCATTAAAGTTGAAACCTGTAGTGGTTTGAAAGCTTTCTAGAACCGGCACAGCTTCCCCATCTGCTAACACCCAGGTTTGATTTTCCAGACCAAAATCATCATCTACAAATTCTACAATCTGACTTACCGACTGGTGTAATTGTTCTACTGAGAATTTACCTTTTAACTTTCGAGACAGCCATACTTGTAAACTTAATCTGGGCTCCATAAAGACTTTGTCAAAGGCCGAAATATAATTTGCTCTTAAACCCGCATTAAAAATCAGTTTCTTTACTTTTTTATATTGATAATCTGCATATAACGCATGTGTATTGCTACCGGAACGATCTTCAAAAACGAAAGTCTGAGGATTCTCTTCTCCAAATTGATCAACAAACCCTAACTTATATTGTATCTCCTGTGAGGATAACTGATATCCAAATCCCAGGCTATGCGTTTTGCTTAAGTTCCAATTGGTGTTAAAGAGAAAACCGACGTCATCAACACCATTTTGACGGGTTACATCACTTACATAGGAATCGCTATATGTATCGTTCCCCGAATAATCCAAATCGAAATTAGAAAGGTAAGCCTGAACACTATATGAAAACGCGTTCCCGGAATCATGATTCCATAGGATACTGGATCCTTTATTTTCTATATTTAATTGATCTCTTGTTGAGTCATTTATCTCCTGAAATTCAAAACCATAGTCCAATTTATTCTTGGTGATCAGGTTACTAAAAATAATCTCATCCTTGGGGCTTGGCTTGGCAATGGCTTTTAGAGTCACATCAGAAAAATAAAATAAATTATCAATGGTACTTGAAAAGTTGTCCCCTAAGACATTTCCTCCGTTGGAGATTTTCGTGTTCTGAAAAACACGTTCGGAAAGGTTCTTAAATGTAAAAGACTCCAAAACATCATTAAATGAACGCCTTGCTGAAACCATAAAAGCGACCTTCTTTCCTATTGGTGCTTTAACATAAATATCGCCATGAGTCATGTTAAATCCGAACCCACCTTTAATGTTTTGAGGGATTTCGTTAGATGAGGTTATATCTATAACACTGGCAATTCTACTACCATACTTTGCACGCGTACCATTTGTATAAAGCTTTACATCATTAATAATATAAGGGTTAAACGAAGAGATCATCCCAAAAAAATGTCCGGAATGGTACATTTTAATCCCATCCCACAATATTAGATTCTGATCCGGGGTTCCTCCTCTTACATACAAGCCGGAAGCTGTTTCGTTAGGGCTTTGTATGCCTGGCAATAATTGCAAACTTTGTAATACGTCGGGCTCGGTTAACCCGGGAAGAATGCCTAAGGTGCCCGGTAGTAATGTTATAGAACCATCTCCTTTTTTAGAGATCCCTGAAGTCAGGTATTCGCTTATAAGGACTTCATCAAGATTTTGCACTTGGGACAGATCTAATTTGATTTGACGTTTTATGATGTAGTAGCGATCCGTAACTTTTTCAAACTCAATATGTGTTTGCCTTTCTATGATGCTTAAAGCGTACTCTAAAGTGACCTCTCTTTCTGTAAATGTTATGGACTGATCTGCCAATAGCCCAGAACCGAACGACATCTTAATATTAAACGCTTCTTCAAGTGCTACGATAGCTTCACTAAGCGGTGTGTTGTTAAAAGGCAACGACGCTTTTGATTGAGATATCACAGATAAAGAGAGTGAAAAAAATATACAGGCTAGTTTAAATCTCATATACTAGAAACAATACACTTTAATATTGTCGCAATAATAGTAAATTATTACTGCTTCAATCTTATTTATTGTCTTTACTAACGAGAATTATCTTGTTTTCGTCTTTAATTATATATGAAATGTTTAAGGGTGTAAAGACTAGTTTGAGCGCTGTCTTTAAGTTTTTATGTGGAAACCCTCCGGTAAATTTTTGGGTAGTATCGACCTTCGAGGCATCAAAAGTTATTTTAAATTGATCCTCTAATGCTTTAATCACTCGGACCAAAGGCGCTTCTCTAAAAGTGGTTTCTCCCTGCAGCCATGATGGTTTTAATTCAGTAAATGTCCATTCTTGCTTTTCAGAATTTACGACTCTAAGCGCCTTCCCCGGAGTTAAAGTGACTGCTTTAGTGGTTTTACTTTTAACTTTAACACGGCCCTCATGACATTGAACTTCAAAGTAATTTTGAGCTGCTATGACATTAAACTCTGTACCCAGTACTTCAACGACCCCAACATGTGTAAGGACTTTAAAAGTAGTCCCTTTTACTACATCAAAAAAAGCTTCTCCGTTTAGTCTTACTTCTCTTTGATCTTCCCATGTTTTAGGATTAAAATCCAAATGAGATCGCGCATTCAACTGCACTTTGGTGTTATCAGGTAAAGTTACTGTTAACTGTTCACCAAAACCTGTATTATAATGTGATTCAGATTGTACAAAATTAAATATTCCAATGGCTATCACTAAAATAGCTGCAACCACATAAACCCAATTGGGAACAAATTTTACAACCTTTTTATCTTCCTTATCTATATGTAGTTCATTCTTAATTTTGCGTAATGCAGTATCCTTATTGAACTCGGGAACCATGAGTTTTTGAGATCCCTTATTTATGTTTTTAAACGCTTCATAGTCTTTAGATTTCTTAAAGGCTTCCAGTTCTTCTTTTGAAAGGTCTCCGGAAATCCAGCGTGCCAAAAAAGTCTCATCTGAATAATGTTTCTCCATCCTTGTTATTTACTGCCTTATTGTTAAAACATCTTTACACATATTTACCCTACTTTTAAATATCACCGATTTTTTCTCTAATTTGAATTAGAGCCTGACTCATACGTTTTTCTACCCCTTTTACAGAAATACCTATGAGTTCTGATATTTCGGAATAGGTTTTCTTATCGATTCTACTCAATAAAAAGACTTCGCGTTGTTTTTCCGGTAAATCTGCTATAGCACGTTTTAGTTTTAGCATGAACTCTTGTTCTTCAAGAATGAATTCCGGCGTTTCGTTTGTACTGTCTTTCACCAGGTGAACCCGGTGTTGTAATACTACCTTTTTATGAGCGACTTCATTTAAAAAGGCGTTTTTAGCAACCGTGTATAAATACGATTTAGCTTTTTTAAAAAGCACTTTAGCACAATTATGCCAAAGCTTTATAAATGCATCTTGTACAATGTCTTCTGCCTGTTGCAAATCCCCACATTTATAGTAGATAAAGTTCCTTAAAGATTCGGAATGACTATTAAAAATCAATTCATAGGTCTTTTGCTCGCAAACAGAGGGGGTTTTCACACTCATTTATAAAATATGTACTGTATATGACGTTCAAATCTAAAGAAAATTTAATAAAAAGTAGGGTGTTTCATTTTTTACCTGTTTAACTCTTAACAAGCAAATAATGAAAATAGACAAACTATGAAAACGACACGCAAAAGATTAATTACCCTTCTGGTTCTTTTATTCATCACTTATACATCGTGTAATCAAGATGATAGTATTTTCGAACCCGATGCCATTGACAATACGGATACGAATACTGTGGACGAGGGCAATGTGGACGAGGGAAACAATAATGAAAGTAGCGATGAAGGAGAAATAACCTTGTATCGCATAAATGGAGACCATCTTGAAAAAATTAAAGATTACAACGTTTCAGGAAATGATTTGAAGCTACAAAAAGACACTAAAAAACATCAGGAAATTTGGGCACTGGTTAAAAAAATCATTCCCTTAAGTCATAGAAATAGAATTAATGAATTTGTATTATACAATGGCGAAAAAGGAGAATCTGCAGGTTTTGTAGTTCAGTCTTCAGAAGATTTATCAACCTGGAAAATGGGTATTGCTATCGATTATGCCTACGAAGGTGGATTTAATGCCAATGGTGAATTGGCTTATACTATAATTCATGAATTTGGTCATGTGTTAACCTTAGATAAAACCCAGGTAGATTCCAGCATAACAGAAAATGATTGTGGTACCTTTTTCACCGGTGAAGGCTGTTCTAAAGAAGCTTCGTTTATCAACCAATCTTATCAGAAATTTTGGAAAGATATATGGGATGAGTTCGCAACCGCCGGAGAAGATCAAACCAAACAAGAGGCATTTTATACAAAATATAGTTCGCGCTTCGTAACCAACTATGCAAGTACAAACCCCGGAGAGGACAGTGCCGAAGTATTTGCAGTTTTTGTGACTAGCAAAAATAAACCGACAGGGAACGCTATTGCTGATCAAAAAATAAACCTGATGTATACATATTCCGACCTGGTAAGTCTGAGAGATTACATAAGAGGCCATTTAAGTTCTAATGCTAAGCAAAGCCAATCTAAAAGCTCAAGGAATTTTTTACCCGAACCTGCTAGCTGGAAGCAAGCGAGTTCCTATGGAAAAGCCAATAAATTACATTGTTCTCATTAATATTTAGCTGGTTAGTTTGATTGATAATTTGTAACAAAGCATGTTTCATGATGCTGTAAGTCTTTGTTACAAATATCCTTCAACGAAAACCCACAACGCACTCACAATGAAAAACGTTCCGTCGCATTTAATCTTAATCACTATGATCCTCGTTGCATCCTGTAAAACCCAAAAAAGTCCTAAATTTATAGATACTGAAAATGCCTTCATTAGTCTTTCTAAAGGCAGATGTATGGGGAGGTGTCCCGTTTACGACTTATGGGTTTTTAAAGATGGAAGGGTTATATATAACGGTATTGACTATGTGGCGAAAAAGGGCATTCAGGAAACCATGATTTCACCGGCAAAAATTGATACCCTGGAAAGGCTTATCCCTACTATTAAGACTACCAATTTAGGGGAAATTATCAGTCGGGATAAGCCATTGACTATACTGCGTTTTAACGACAAAAGAATTGTCTATCAATCGTCGAAATCAAAGGGTAACTTGTTGTTTATTAGTAATTTACTTAATAAAATTCAAATAGAGATTAATAACGAGTAGGAAGCCCAATCTTGGGCTTGCCTTAAACGGTACATCTACCGGTTATTAAAAACCTTAATCTTCGTTGTGCTTGTCGCAAGAAAATTTTTGTACTAAAAAAACCCTTTTAATTGATTTAAAAGGGTTTAGCGTTTTGATTATCAACACTTTAATTACTCTTTCTTCTCGTAGCTCGCATTTAATGCATCTACAATGGTTTGAGTCAAATCGTTCTCATCGGTACCGTACATAACAGTTGAAGTTACGTCAGTTGTTCCCAAAACATAAGTATAGCCATTTGTTTTCCCATAATCTTTAACAAAATCTTTTACTTTTACTATTATTGAATCTAATTCTGCTTGAAAAGACTGTTTTATTTGCTGGTCTTCATATTGCATTTGCTGTTGTAACTGTTGCTGTTTTTGTTGTAAACCACTCATTAATTCTTGAGCTTTTTTCTGAGATGATTTTTGCGCTATAGCTTGAGCGCTCATCGCTTCTGCTTGAAAAGCTTTACCTATACTGTCAGCTCTTTTTCTAAAAGCTTCTTCACTTTCCTTAAATCGTTCTTCTAAATCTATCTTTTCTTGAAAATCGTTAATAACTGTTCCATTGTCAACAAAACCAATTTTTTGTTGCTGACATGAAGAAAACACTAAAGCAGCTAATCCTATATAAAATAAATTTTTCATCTGTAAATATTTTTGAGTCTGCACAAATGTAATAAAGTAAAGCAAAATATGAAGCGGAATTATTTCGAATTTAACATATAATCGATTCTTATAAAGACTTTAAACATTCATAACTTTTATCTATTCTAAACAAATCCATATAAAGCTATTTAAGGCCTTAAAAAAAACATCGCTGGTATTTGGACATCTATGCCATAAAACAGCAAGCAGCATTTTTCAAAATGCGATTTAGTCGTTTTTGATAATATAAATTAATGAAGAAGCTTCCTTCGACCATAAAGCTTTTAGGTTTGAAACAAAACCAATCCAGAATCCCCTAATAGGATTCATTTTTCCGCACTTATATTTTTCGGAAAGTAGGCTTACATAAAACGCATCAAAAAGCATCGGCTTCACTTTTACAACAGCCATAGATCTTTTCGAAACCAGTTTCGATATTGCGGTTTTCGAAAAGTGCCAAAGATGTCTGGGCACATCGAAAGCTGCCCAATACTGTTTATAATATTTGGCATCGTAACTTTTATAATTAGGAACTGCGATGATTAAGGTCCCATCAGGTTTTAATATATTCTTGAAAACAGCCATGTGTTGCTCTAAATTTGGAAGGTGTTCCAAAACGTGCCAAAGTGTAATCACATCGAAAGTATGGGATTCAAATCTTAAAAGTTCATTGATGTCATATACCGCATTATTAGTCTTAGTATTGGCAATATGTCTTGCTTCTTTATTTGGTTCAATTCCAAAAACATTCCAATGGTTCCTTTTGGCTATCGCCAAAAAATCACCGGTACCGCAGCCAACATCCAACAACTTTTTTTCATTGGATACAGTATTGTTATTGTGAGGTATTGCAAAGGCGTTGATCAGGTTTAGTTTTTGTTTTAAGGATCTCTTTTTAACGACATGATACACCTTTTCGAACAGGTTTCGTTTAGAATCTGTATGAGAAATATAGTCCTCACTTTTATAATAGCCCGGAAGTTTTTCTGAGGAAGGTTGTGGTTTTGTTTCTAAAAGGTCGTATTCCAAATTATAAACCAATTGAAACGTTTCACCCGAAACTGAATGATCTTTAACCGCTAAATAAATCTGATTTGAGTTTTTGTTTGTCACGAATACACGAATGGTTTTTACATGAATTTTTTGATGTTTGGCTTTATTACAAAACGCCTTCTAACATATTAGGTTTCATTTTGTCCTTATTTATTTGATTAATCAGGCTCAACGTGAAACATGTTCCACGTGGAACGTTTAAAACAAAACGCGATTTATCGTCCCATATAAACCAATAAAACAGAGATGTCATTAGGCGACACTCCACTGATCCTAGATGCCTGAGATACTGTAGTTGGTTGAATGTTTTTCAATTTTTCACGCGCCTCAAAACTCATAGATTTAATTTGAGAATAATCGAAATCCTCCGGAATTTTAACGTACTCCAATCTACTAAGTTTATCCGCATTATTTTTTTCTTTGGCAATATACCCGGAATATTTCACCTGTATTTCAGCCTGCTCAATAACCTCATTATCTAAATTATTGTCAATAATGTACTGTTCGACAGCCTCAAACTTTCTAACATCGTCAATGGTAATATTTGGTCTTGAAAATATCTTAAACATCTTATCAGATTGTTTAACCAATGATGAGCCCTTGGATTCTAAAACCGGATTTGCTTCTTCCGGTTTCACACTTGTTTTAGCAAAAAAGTTTACAAACTTTTCTGCCGCATTATGCTTATCCTCCATTCTTTTAAGCCGTTTTTCACTCGCTAATCCCAAATCGAAACCTTTCGGTGTCAGTCTTAGATCTGCATTATCCTGGCGCAACAAGGTTCTATATTCGGCTCTGGATGTAAACATTCTATACGGCTCTTCAGTGCCTTTAGTGATTAAGTCATCAATAAGAACACCGATATAGGCTTCACTCCTTTTCAATATAAAGACTTCCTTTTCCTGAACTTTTAAACTCGCATTTATTCCCGCCATTAGACCCTGGGATGCCGCCTCTTCATAACCGGTAGTTCCATTAATTTGACCTGCAAAGTACAAGCCCTCTACAAGTTTGGTTTCTAAAGTATGCCTCAATTGTGTAGGAGGAAAATAATCATATTCAATAGCATAACCGGGTCTAAAAAACTTCACGTTCTCAAATCCCACCACCGAGCGCAATGCTTTAAATTGAACATCTTCAGGTAATGATGTGGAAAAGCCATTAACATAAACCTCGCAGGTATTCCACCCTTCTGGTTCAATAAATAACTGATGCCTGTCTTTATCTGCAAATCGATTTATCTTATCTTCAATAGACGGACAATAACGCGGTCCTAAACTTTTAATTCTTCCATTAAACATAGGTGATCTGTCAAAACCTTCACGAAGCAAATCATGTACTTCTCTGCTAGTATAGGTCATATGACAAGATCTTTGATGCTTCAATGGTTTGGTAATATCCAAATATGAAAACTTCTCCGGAATATCATCTCCGGGTTGTTCGATCATCTTCGTATAGTCCAGTGATCTTCCGTCGACTCTAGGCGGGGTTCCTGTTTTCATCCTACCCGAATCAAAACCCAAATCAACAAGCTCTTCTGTTATTCCGGTTGCCGCTCTTTCACCTGCTCTTCCTCCACCAAAATTTTTATCACCTATATGAATCAATCCATTTAGAAATGTCCCATTGGTTAACACCACCGTTTTAGCCTTCACCTCAATACCAAGTGACGTTTTTACGCCGACAACTTTATGATTTTTTATTAATAGACCAGAAACCATTTCCTGATAAAAATCGAGATTAGGAGTGCCTTCCAATAGCATTCTCCAATCTTCTGCAAAACGCATTCTATCACTTTGAACCCTCGGGCTCCACATTGCGGGTCCCTTAGATTTATTAAGCATTTTAAATTGAATGGCCGAGGTATCTGATACAATACCACTATAACCACCAAGCGCATCGATCTCCCTAACAATTTGGCCTTTTGCAATACCACCCATTGCCGGATTACATGACATCTGAGCAATGTTCTGTAAATTCATGGTGATGAGCAAGGTCTTACTTCCCATGTTCGCAGCAGCAGCAGCAGCCTCGCTTCCTGCATGACCAGCTCCAACAACTATAACATCATAAGTCTCGTTAAACATAACTAACAGCAATCATTTGTTCCACGTGGAACACATTCATAATTTAAGTTTGCAAATATACGCTGAATTCTCGAATACTATGTTAAAAGCCCTAAGTAATGGTTTTCCTTGTCGCGCATCAGCTTTGCCTCTTCCTTGGTTTTGTCCTTATAACCACAGTAATGCAAAACACCATGCACAAGGACACGATATAGCTCTTCAAAAAAAGTGACCTTAAAATCCCTTGCATTATCCGCGACTCTTTCGATCGAAATAAAAATATCTCCTTGTATTATTTTTCCGACCGAATAATCGAAGCTAATAATATCAGTAAGGGTATCGTGTTTCAAAAACTCGAGATTCAACTTGTGCAAATATGCATCATCGCAAAACACATAATTTATTTCTTCGAGCTTATAGTTTTCCAAGTGAATAACATCTAGAATCCATTTAGAAACTCGCTCTTCAGATTCCAAAGAAAATTCCGTTTCATAATTAAAATTAATCATTACGCCTTTTAAAATATTCCTGCACTTTCTTCTTATAAATATGCTGCAAAGGTAATGTTTGCCTATTCAATATCTCCGTAGTTTTAAAATATTGTTTAGCCTTTGGGATTTGGTTATTCGTAGTGTTATCAAAATCTTTTTTATTGGATTCAGATTCTCTTTTATTGTCCTGCCCTTGTTCAAACGTTGCATTCTCTAATTTCAATAATTGATGCTGTAGCGCCATCATCTTTTGAAGTGTTTGATTTGTAAACCCTTTATTTAGTAAATCCAATTCTACATCTTCCATTTGCTTTAATAATCTCCCCCCCGCACTTCCAATGCCTTTCTTATCCTTCAAAAGCTGTTCTTCTAAGGCTCTGCGGAGTTCCTGTTGTTGTTGGTAAATTTTAAATAATTCTCCATTTAAATCTTCACTTAAACCATTACCGCCTTGTTGCCTTCCTTTACCATCCTGTTCGCCTTCACCTTCTCCGTTTTTATCCTTTCCTTGTTCTCCTTTCTTATCTCCTTCTCCTTCTTTGTTTCCTTCACCTTCTTCAGGCTTCCCATTTTCACCTTTCTTCATACCCTCCTCCATCATTTTATTTAGCTGTTCCTGACTCATAATAATATCCGGAAGCTGCATGTCTCCCTCTCCACCTTTACCTGGTGACATGCTCATGTTTTCCTGCATATTATCCAAAACATCACTTAGCATATTTGCCAAATTATTGGCCGCTGTAATTGAGAACTGCTGATTAGCCACACCCTGATAGATTTGGTTTTCGGCAAACTGACTTAACGCCTTCTCCATATTATAAAACACTTCGGTGATTTCCTTATTAATACTTTCAGAGATCTTAGGGTTTCGAAGTGATAAGGCAAATAAACTATCATCTACATGTTCAAAATGCGCCTTCAAATCGTTTTGCTTTCGCAAATATGAAGCATATTTATTATTATCTACTTCGACACTTTTAAATCGCTCCATTAAAGCCTCCTGGTCAAAAGAAAACAGCACCAAATTATCTAAAATTTGTCTTAGCATATCTACATCCTCCTGCATTTGATCTCCACTACCGCCTTGCATGGCCTGCGCCATACTTTGACTCATCTGCTTCATTTTCTTAGCAGCCTTTTTTTGATTCTTCTTTGCGTCCTTTAGGTGCTCTTTTTGATGATCCTTATTCTCCTGTTTCTTTTCCTCAGGCATTTCTTTCTTCTCATTTAAACCTTCTTCATTTTCTTTTTTTTGTAACTCCTCGGCAGCCTTTTCCTGAGATTTTTCTATCTCATTCTCCTCCAGTTTATCTTGCGGAATTTCTATAGGCTTCTTCAAAGCTTTACCTTCCTCTTTCAATTCGTCCAAATCCTTTTTAAATTCTTTAAACGCCTTATTTAACTCTTCTTGTTTTTCTAAGGTGTTTTTATCCTCCGATTCATTTGAAAGTTTTTCCTGTTCAATAGCCAGTTTAGATAAATCTTCCTTTAGTTTTTCAAGTTTCTTTTCAACATAAAATCGTTTTGTCAATTCTAATAATTGCTTTAAACTTCTTTTTTTATTCTTGTTCTGTTTCGCAAGTTCATCAAGCTTTTGCGTCAGCTCTTCTTTATTGATTTGTTCCTGAAGTTTTTTTAACGCTTCAAGCAGTTTTTCGTCCTTCTCCAATTGTTCTTCATTTTCATTCAAGCGCTTTTTTAAATCTTCCTTATAAACATCTTCTTCAGGATTTGCTTCTTGAAAATCTTCCAAGTTATCCTTTAATTTTTTATTGAAGTTCTTCATCATCTGATCTTGCTGTCTCTGACGTTCCAAAAACGCCTCTAACTTCTTCTTATCGTTAAAATTTAAGGTAGATTTTTCCTTCTGTGTCCTAGAAAGTTCTTCCAATCGTTTCTCTTGATCATTAAACCTTTCCAAAGATTTATTTAAGTCTTGAATGGTTTCATTTTGCTCGTCCAACTTTCTCTGTTCTTCTTCATCTTGTGTACGCTTTTTATAACCAAACACAGCACTTTTTGTACTTTTATAGGCGTTAACACCATCATTATCAAATATTTGAAAGTATAACTCGTAAGCGGTACCGGCTTCAATCTCCAAATCGTTAGGAAAGGCACTAATAAATTCTGAAATATTGGATTTGCTTAGGGGTATATCCTGATACTGTTTATCGTCCTCTTCACCAGTCTTATAATAGACCAACTGCAACTTACTAAAGCCATAATCATCGGTAACCTGACCATAAAAATATAGTGTCTGTAAATTCAAGCTATCGGTTTGCTTTTGTATATCAATGGCCGGGTATTCATCCTTAATCACATCAATTTTAAAACTCAAATTTTCGTAATTCAGGAGCTTTTTGTTACTGGTACCAATACCATAATCTAAGTTCCTATAAACCTTTTTGGATGCTTTAAAAACACCTGCTTCTTCAGCTGAAAAGGACAAGGTATCCTTCGTGTATAAATGAACACGTTCTGTGGATTTTGTTTTAAGCTGCCACAATACATGAGTACCTTCCGGAACCGTAGCATTTCCGGTACTTTTTAAAACAACCGCTTTCTTCTTAGTATGATTCGGGTAATCCAAAATCATTTCAAAATTCAGCAATGTCGGAACCTCAACAACTTGCAATGTGTACGGTTTAGATACGACCTTGTTGGCCGAGAGTCGAAATTCTATATCTGCTTTAGGTTGCGTAAACACATACTCAAAAGTTTCCGTTCCATTTTGTTGCAAAAAATAGGTTTCGCTATTATAAGTTATCGAAACACTTTCCGGGATTACCGCTCCGGCCGTCTTTATGATTAGCTTAAAATCCTTGTTTTCAATGGCACTCAAACTATCATTTACCACAAAAAATTGAAAAGGAGCCGGCGGTTCGTATGCCGTTTTATAATGTACAATACGTTTATAACTATCGCTAAACAAATTGGAATTACCGGAAACAAATACCATCAAAATAATCACAATTGGAATCGCCGCATATTTTAAATAAGGCAGGTTTTTCCTAAAATTTACGGCCAATTTAAACGGTATGGGGCTTAGTGCTATGGACTTTTGCTCGATACTAGCTAAGAGCAACTCAGATTGTGATGCCTCCTGATGTAGTTGAAGTACGTTTAAAAGCTTATCATCAACTTCTGGAAAATGTCTTCCGATAATTTTAGAAGCATCTTCATAGTTTATGCCTTTTTTTAACTTAAATAGTTTAGCCAAGGGTAAAGCAATGAACTTAAAAAATAAGGCAGCCTCTACCAAAACAAAGAGCCAAAATAATATGGTTCTTGCTGTAGAACTTAACCATAAAAAATACTCAACAAAGAGTGTGAAAATTAAATATAACAGCCCAATGGCAAAAAACAAAATAGCACCTTTAAGCAATTCATTAGTATAATATCTGCGAATGAATTGTTCTAACTTGTTTTGTATGTTTTCAAAATTACTCATACATAAAATGTAGATTCCTATTGCAGCAGGAATGACAGTTCGGGGTTTACTCACGCAAAAACATGAGTATAGTTAAACTACTAAACTACAATTTTATTTTTTACAAGGTTTATAATTATCTGTTAATTATTAAAGAACGAAAACACCCAATGTTAATGTATTTTTAGTTAACGAAACACTTTAATACTTCCATTGGCACTTAAGCTTACTGAAAACCCGGATAAATCTCTACCATGTTGTGTCCATTGCCCAAAACTCAAAAAAAGACATTAATATAAGCGCACTAAAAATCAAATGCTTCATATTCTTAGTTTTAACACTTTATCATTCTTGTTTAGTTTGTAGCTTTTGGAAGTTTTCAAAACAAAAAACTCCCTCTTAGCAGACTATAAAGAGGGAGTTTAAATTTTTAGAAAAGGAAATTTAATATCTTAATCTATTTCCAACCTAACCTTTTCTAAAATGAATTAATTTCATGGTAAAACTAATATGTTTTAGCTCTAACGCTATTCGTTTTAACGCAAGAAGACATAAAAAGCTTCTAAAAGGCTATAAAACCGTTTTGAGGTCATGATTATTCATACACAAAACCCTGAAATCTTTAGGCACAAAGGCATAATCATTAAATTAAAAATAACATTTTGAACATCACATTTTGAAGAATTAGACGCCCTTGATTGTCTTTAAATCTTTATGCTTTGAGCTTTTGTTTTATCCCTTATCACAGTATCTTTGCCCGAAAATCATTAAACATGACTAAAAACGTTCGTGTGCGTTTTGCACCAAGCCCAACAGGGCCATTGCATATAGGAGGAGTTCGTACGGCTTTATTTAACTATTTATTTGCTAAAAAACATAACGGAACCTTTATCCTTAGAATTGAAGATACCGACCAAAGTCGCTATGTTGAAGGTGCAGAGCAATATATTATCGACGCCTTGAATTGGTGTAATATGCCTTATGACGAAGGTATTAATAAGAACGAAAAATTTGGTCCCTATCGCCAAAGTGAACGCAAACATTTATATAAACAATATGCAGATGATCTGGTGGCATCGGGAAACGCTTACTATGCTTTTGATACTTCTGAAAGTCTTGATTTTCATAGAAAAGATCATGAACAACGCGGCAAAACCTTTATTTACAACTGGCATAACCGCTTAAAATTAAACAATTCTTTAGCGCTTTCTACTGAAGAAACACAAGCCAAATTGGACGCCGGTCATGCTTATGTTATCCGATTTAAATCTCCTCAGGATGAAACACTTCACCTTAAAGATATTATTCGAGGGAATATTGTTATCGACACCAATGTTTTAGATGATAAGGTATTATTTAAAAGTGATGGTATGCCAACCTACCATTTGGCAAATATTGTAGATGATCATTTAATGAACATTTCTCACGTGATACGTGGTGAAGAGTGGTTACCATCATTAGCATTACATGTGCTATTGTACAAGGCTTTTGACTGGCAAACTCCTGAATTTGCACATTTACCCTTAATATTAAAACCAACAGGAAAAGGAAAACTGAGCAAACGAGATGGCGATAAGCTCGGCTTCCCGGTATTTCCGCTGCAATGGACAGACCCTAAAACTAATGATGTCTCTAGAGGCTATAAAGAAGATGGTTATTTTCCCGGAGCTATGGTTAATTTTTTGGCATTTCTGGGTTGGAACCCCGGCACCGAGCAGGAAATTTTTAGCCTGAAGGAATTAATCGATACATTTGAACTCGAACGTGTTAATAAGGCAGGAGCCAGATTCGATCCGGACAAAATAAAATGGTTTAACCACCATTATATGCAGGAACAAGATAATAACGTCCTTGCAGCCTCTTTTAAGGTGATTGTGGATGAAAAACTAAATGACAGAGATCTAGATGTTAACTATATTTCTATGGTTATTGCCTTGGTAAAAGAACGCGCAACGTTTATTTCAGATTTTTGGGATTTAAGCCACTTCTTTTTTGTTGCACCGACAGCATACGATGAAAAAGCCTCAAAAAAGGCTTTCAAGGAAGGGACTGCTAGTTTAATGCAAGAACTCATCGTTATGATCAATGCCAATACACATTTTACGACTGAAACCCTTCAAACCGAAATTAAAGGCTGGATCACAGACAATAATATTGGTTTTGGTAAGGTGATGATGCCACTACGCTTAGCACTGGTTGGTGCTTTACAAGGACCCGATGTGTTTGATATCATGTTTATGATTGGTAAAAATGAAACGATCAGGCGTATTGATAATATTTTAAAAGTATTAGGCTAAAAGACACAAGGCCTTGTCGGGTAGTTGTTTTAGTGTTTTAAAGGAATGACCATATTCCAGGTGTTTTCAAATTGCCAGGCCTTCTTTCCTTCACCAACCGCGGCGAATAAATGCGTTGGTTTAGCATCTTCGACCAGAACGAAAGCCCGTTCGAAATGATTATGGTGAGAACGCGTGCCATCTTCCCACTCGATATTACGACTGTACGCCTTTACCTTGTCGAACAAATTCCAATGTATTCCATCTTCGGACCATACATGAATACCTCCTCCTTCTTCCCCGCAGATCTCACCGGACCGGTCTTTTAATATCGCTTCATACCTGTCGTTTGCCCACCAAATATAAGGGTCTTCAACATCTATTAAATTATTTTGCTCTGTTTCAAAACGAAATATAGGGTTTGCACTCAATCGTTTATATTCACCTCTTGGGCTCGACGCCATGGATACACCTAACAATAACGGTGGCACCAATCCATCAGTCGAAGATTTATACATCAATAATATATTTCCCGTTTTTGGGTCAACCGCCGGTGCCGGATTCGATGTAATAGAAGCATCCCAGTACCCTTCCCGGGGTTCAATAACAGGCTTATCGACACGTTCCCAAGGTCCAAAGACCGAGTTACTTATAGCCAACCCCACACGTTTGTTCATCCAGGCTTTTCTCCAATTATCTTCGGTAACTGTCGGGTTCTCTTTGGTGGGCATCGGAAAATCGTAGGTCGTTCCGAAATGATACAATAAATACTTGTCTTTATACTGAACAATGCGCGGGTTATGGGTACACATGCCGTCAAAAAATTCCTTTCCGCGAACCGGAAGTACAACCTCCTGAAAGATATACGGCCCAACCGGTGTGTCGGCAACCGCTCTAACCACCTCAGAATTCGTTACCCAATTACCAAAGCCAACATCCTTAGACCATCTTGAGGCGAACATGTGATATTTCCCGTCTTCGCCTTTAATTACGGACGAGCCCCAAATCCAGTAATTATCATCCCGAAAACCTCCATCTTTTGGTGCCGGTAAAATACGATCCATAAAAGCTATCGGTTTGGGTGCATTATGTGTTACGCAGTTCCATAAACCACTAGATGCTAATAGGGTTGTTCCTTTTAGTGAAGTTCCAATAAATGTTCTTCTCTTCATTAATTAGCGTTTTAAAACGAAATCATCGCGCCAAAAACAAGCATAGACATATTTCCTTTAAAGCGTGCATCTCCACCCGATGTGTCAAGATTCTCGTTTTCAAGTTTTTTTAACATATTGGTAAATCCATAAATATAGTGGGCTCTTAATTTTAAAAACTTAAATCCCGCCGTAATACCGGCAGCACCATTCAAATTAAATTGAGAAATGTCACTAATATCCGTGGCTCTTAAATTGCTATAATTATTTATAAAATAGCCCTCTTGGCTACTATCTTTCAACTCCAGACGACTATTATACTGAAGCATGGGGCCCACATCCAAAGTCACATAACTGCCAGCCAGTTTAATGTGTCCCATGAATGCTAATTGTGCAGCAAAGAGCTTGTATTCAATAAAAGCATCGGGGTTGCTTGCGCTTAGCATAGAAGGTCTGGCTGAAATTTGAATGCTACTTTCAGAGAGTTGCATTCCATAACTCATATTATACCATCGGTGTGGAATTTCAACGGTGGCACTCAATCCGCCAATAAAACCTTCTCCACCGGAGGTAATAAAATTATCCGTCATTAAATCTACTTGGGTAATCCCGCCAAAAATACCAATACCGTTTACAATGTCATATTTTCCACGTTGCGAAAAACTTTTTGTAACAAAACACAGTAAGATAACTACTAATAGGAAAGACGTGTTATTTTTCATAGCTTGGGCTCTTTGCAATCAAATATAGCATAAATTTCGTATCTTAAATTTTTAACCATTTTTAATAAAAATTATTATGAACTTGTATTATATTCCTATTATTATCTTCGGATTGTTAATATTAATATCCGCCATCTTTACTGTTAAACAACAAACGGCTGCTATCATTGAGCGCTTTGGTAGATTTAACGCCATTCGACAATCCGGTTTACGATTTAAAATTCCATTAGTAGACAGAATTGCTGGTCGATTAAGCCTGAAAATTCAGCAGCTAGATGTCATTATAGAGACCAAAACATTAGATGATGTTTTTGTGAAACTTAAAGTTTCAGTACAATATAAAGTTATTCGTGATAAGGTGTATGATGCGTTTTATAAGCTTGATTATCCACATGATCAAATCACCTCATATGTGTTTGATGTTGTTCGTGCCGAAGTACCAAAAATGAAATTGGATGACGTTTTTGTTAAAAAAGATGATATCGCAATCGCGGTTAAGCGTGAGCTTAATGAAGCAATGATAGAATATGGTTATGACATTATTAAAACGCTAGTAACAGATATAGATCCAGACGCTCAGGTAAAAGAAGCTATGAACAGAATTAATGCGTCTGAGCGAGAAAAAATAGCAGCGCAATTTGAAGGTGATGCAGCCCGTATTTTAATTGTTGAAAAGGCAAAGGCTGAAGCTGAAAGTAAACGTTTACAAGGACAAGGTATCGCTGATCAACGACGAGAGATTGCCAGAGGTTTAGAGGAGTCCGTAGAGGTTTTAAACAAGGTTGGGATCAATTCCCAGGAAGCTTCTGCATTAATTGTAGTAACACAACACTATGATACACTACAGGCGATTGGAGGAGAAACCAATAGTAATTTAATATTGCTTCCTAACTCACCCCAGGCCGGAAGCACCATGCTAAATGACATGGTGGCAAGTTTTACCGCAAGTAATCAAATTGGTGAGGCTATGAAAAAATCCAAAAAGAAGACCGAAGAATAATTGCTTATATCATTTAAATGAGGCTGTATATCTACTTTCTATACGGTCTCGTTTTTTAGGGGCTTATCACATTTTTACACCTGCATAAATCAACACATGAAAACAGAGGTTTTAGCCATATTGGGATCTCCTAATTCTCCAACAGGCGTATTAAGTGCTATTTCTAAAAGTCGTTTAAATTATTGCAGCAAGATATATGCTAGAGGAACATTAGTCCTTTGTACGGGTGGTTGGGGAGCACATTTTAATACCGCAGAAAAAGCACATGCAGCTTATGCGAAAGACTACTTGCTGAAAAAAGGAGTTTTAGAAGATGATTTTTTAGACATGGCCTTGTCTTCGAATACGGTTGATGATGCAGTGAAAATGCAACCTATACTAACGCCCTTGCAACTCATTGATTTAACCATAATAACCTCAGATTATCATTTAGAAAGGGTAACCCTGATTTTCAATGAAATATTAAAAACGTATCGTCCTAAATTTGTTGGTGTGCCTTCAAATTTAGATAAACAAGACTATGCTGTTTTAATAGACCATGAACAAAAAGCCATACGGTCCATTTTAAAAAATGGTTTGTACTACTAAGACGCCTTAATTCCTGAATGGATGGCGTTCTTCCCAGGTTCGAATCGGGTTCATATATTTTACAATACATTTTAAAACCGTATTAGCCACGACGTTATTCGTGTGCTTTAAATACACGTGCATCGTATAGGCTTTGGCACCAATAGAGCTTTTAATTTCCATAGCTGTTCTGGCAAAAACCACCATTTTAAAGTTATTTTCAATACCAAAAAAGACCATATTAAACAGCATGTTTAAATACAGTTGGTACTTATGCTGCAGGCGCTTATTATAGCCTAGGAAATAAGTTTCCAAATAGTCATTATTTAAAATCAGGGAATAAACACCGATTAATTCCTGATCCAGAAAATATCCAAAAACCCTAAAATTCTCCTTTAAATTTTCTTTTAAACTTAAAAAATGATCTTGAGGCAACTTAAAAGAGTTCACCCTGGCATTGTCTGAGACATTTTCATAAAGTTGATAAATATGCTTTGAATGACTTCTGATAAAGTTTTCATCTAATTCCTTAAGTTCAAGATCTGCGCTTTTCTTTCTGGCCGTTTTATAACGTCTTTTATATTTCTTGTTGAATGCTGTAATGTAATCCTCTTGAAGCTTCCATTCATTTGGAATAGAAAATATCATATTAGGCTGTACCTGTACTTTGTACAAATTATGCACTCTAAAATATTCTACATTATTGTGAATAGCATCATCTTCAAAATAATCTTTAAATGCAACAATGCGAATCTTTTTACCAAAACGGTCTTTAATTTCTGTTTTTAATTCTTCTATAGCTTTATAGACCGTATCCAAAAAATCCCTTTGCGACATGTCTTCCAAATTAAACAGTCCGTGTTGACCGGTATGCATTAAATTACCAACAACCAATGCATTGCCTCTAACAATTTTAGAAATCAGGTCTTTAGAAATTTGCTTAAGCCGTTTACTGGAGGTTCTCCTAAATACGTCATCAAGGTACATTTCCACACGTTGTATAATGGCAACACCCACCAATTTTTCGTCTTTGAAAACACCCAAATAATATGAGGATATATTCTTAGGACATGACGCCTGAAGCCCATTTAAAAAAGGGGTCTTCAAAAAAATGTCTTTCGTTGGCAATACGTCCCAAGCTTTCGGGATTTCGCTAACATTACGGTATATTTTATAGTGTATCAATACAAAAAGAAAAAAGACCGAGGATAATTAAATACCTCAGTCTTTAAATATGTTATAAAATTACAAAATTTACACCCAAGCACAAACAATTCCTCCCATGAGCATCAGGGCAAGTGTCCAATAGCCAACGTTTATGAAGGTAAGTTTCCAACTCTTTCTTTCAAACATACCATTCGTTGCCATTATAGGAAACACGAAAAAAATACCGGCAACAGCACCATGAAGAACACCGTGCTTAAATGTTCTAAAATTACTTCCGTAGTCATCCATAAAGGCTTGAAATGACGGTAAAAAACCCTCAGCCGTCGGATCACCTCCAACCAAACTCACAACACCAGTTTGGTGAATCGCAAGAAATTGAACAAAAAAGGCAAGTAAAATCGCTAATACAAATGACAATCCAAAGATTACCGCCATATTGCCGCCCTTCATTTTTTCTTCAGTCATTCCAGATTCACGCATCCAAGCTTTTTGAAATAACATAGGTCCATACCAAATAAAACCAAGTACCATAGGCACAAGTGAGGCTACCAAAATCGCTAAATAGTTAAAATCCATATTTTTAAAAATGTTTAGTTAGTAGTTAAATATAATTAAAAATACAATGTGGTTCTTTTTTTTAACACTTTTAAGGTTTACCCAATACTTCTGGCTTCTGTGACCAATAATTCATTCTTATCATCCAAAGCTTTAGCAACAAAATCTTTAATGGCATCATTTTGCTCGAAACCATTTTTAAGCAAAACACTTAGAGCCAACATTACCGCTATACGAGTACCTGTTTTCTTAACCGCAGTATTAAACAAGGGTTCCAAATCTTCATAAGTCACCTTCTCGGCCAATTCTAAAATTTCGGCTTTTACCTTTTGTTGTTTGGCCTCCGGTAAGTTGGTATACTTCTTCCCCAGTTGTTTAATAACATCTATAGGCTTTCTTTGATATTGATTGTTATTACCAGGCTTTGTTGGTTGTTGCTTCGGTTTCTGCTTAGCCCAGGTATCCCTTAATCCAACCGTTTTATTAAAGACTAAATGTTCTGATGTTGAGTCATGATCAACATTAAAATATCCCAATCGCTGAAATTGAAAACGTTCGCCAATTTTAACATCTTTTAAGCTAGGTTCAATATAAGCTTCAATCGTTTTTAACGAATTCGGATTGATAAAATCTATAAAATCTTTGCCTTGGTGGCTATCCGGTTCTTCATCAATAAATAAGCGATCATATTCTCTAACCTCTGCTTTGATAGCATGCCTAACGGATACCCAATGCAATGTTCCTTTTACGCGCCGCGCTGTATCTTCAGAGTAGGTGCAATGAATTTCATTAATATTACCATGATCATCTTTAATAACATGTTCGGCTTTAATAATATAAGCATTTTTAAGTCGAACTTCACCGCCTAGCTTTAATCTGAAAAACTTGTTTCCGGCTTCCTCTTTAAAGTCTTCTTTTTCAATATACAAGGTTTTTGAAAATGGAACTTGCCTGAATCCGGCGCTCGGGTCTTCCGGGTTATTCTCGGCATCAAACCACTCTACTTTATCCTGAGGGTAATTGGTAATGACCACTTTTACAGGGTTTAAAACGGCCATGACACGAGGTGCTGTTTTATTTAAATCTTCTCGAATACAAAACTCTAAAAGCGAGACATCGATGACATTATCACGTTTGGCAACACCAACGGTTTCGACAAATTTTCTAATGGCATTTGGTGTGTACCCTCGACGCCTTAAACCTGAAATAGTTGGCATTCTGGGGTCGTCCCAGCCTTTTACAATACCGTCTTCGACGAGCTGCAGTAGCTTTCGCTTGCTCATGATGGTGTAGCTCAGATTTAAACGTGCAAATTCTCGCTGCTTAGGCCTTAACTTCTTTTCATCAATAACCTGATCTAAAAACCAATCATAAAGCTCTCTGTGGGGCTTAAATTCTAATGAACATAAGGAATGTGAAATCTGTTCGATATAATCACTTTCACCATGGGTCCAATCGTACATCGGGTAAATACACCAATCGTTACCAGTTCTGTGATGACGCTTTTTTAGTATACGATACATAATTGGGTCACGCATGAGCATGTTGGGGTGCTGCATGTCTATTTTTGCCCGTAAAATATGTGAACCCTCTTCAAACTCACCTTGTTTCATTCTTTCAAACAAGTCTAAGTTTTCTGCGACACTCCTGTTTCTATAAGGCCCATCTACACCGGGTTGTGTTGGTGTTCCTTTTTGTTCTGCCATGGCATCGCTGGATTGCGAATCTACATAAGCTTTTCCTTCTTTTATAAAGATAACCGCCCAATCGTAAAGTTGTTGGAAATAATCTGAAGAAAATAATTCTTTATCCCATTGATAGCCTAACCATGCGATATCTTCCTTAATGGCGTCGACATATTCTTGTTCTTCTTTCGCAGGATTTGTATCATCGAACCGAAGGTTAACCGGAGCAGCATATTTTTCTCCCAATCCAAAACTAATTCCAATAGCCTTGGTATGCCCTATATGTAAATAGCCGTTGGGTTCCGGTGGGAATCTAAAGCGTAAGTCGTTCTTAGATAATCCATTGTTAAGATCTTCTTCTATGATATGCTCAATAAAGTTGAGCGATTTGGTTTCTTCAGACATGCTATAAAATAAAACGCAAATTTATAGAAATAAAGCGATATTTAAGCATAAAAAGACGGTTCAGAATATGCTATCCAAAAGGCCTTAAGGTCAACCTAAGATTTAATCATTATCTAAGCCAAATACCTTGCTATTTCTTCTTCCTTGATCCAATGCGTTAAATGATGTTTTCAGTTATCTTCTCTTTTTTTAAATTTAAAGGTTGAATCACCCCGCTACGCTAATAGTTTTTGTTAGCGTATAGCCATCGGTAATATTTCCCGTAATCTTATCTGCTAAGTTTCGGGCATCTACAATACCATCATTAGAGTTATTGGTATCTGCGTTTCCTTTATAACCCATAGTTGCATATACCACTTTAGACACATCTTCAGGAAAAGAAACCTGTGTAATTAGTAATGATTTGTTTGCACTATTTTTAACTTCTACATGGAGATGAGGTGTTCTACCAGGATACCAACCAGGATATATACTTATAAACGATGCGTTACCGTTGCTGTCTGTTGTTTGTCTGCCACGTAAAAAATGTTCGCTGGTAAAATTCCCATCGAGCTGTCCTGAATACTCAGAGTAATTCCCTTTTGTATCGCATTGCCATATATCAACATGAACACCTTGTAAAGCCCGACAATTGTTATTGGTATTTTCAATTGTGAATTTTATAAGTAAGGGAACTCCGGTTTTATTACCAACAATGTTTTCTCTCACAAGGTCTGCCGGGGTCTTAATTGGAAAAGGTCCTGCTGTTTCTGAGGGTGAAGGAGCACAACCACTAGGGTTGGTATTATCATCATTCGTGCTACAAGAAGCGGCTATCGAGGGCATCGCGACAATGGCACCTATCCCGGTAATGCCTTTTTTTAAAAACTTTTTTCTGTTCATTTTTTAATCTTTATTATAAAACAGGTCTCTTTTAATTTACCCTACTTTTTAGGTATCTTTGTTTGATTTTTTAAAGTTATGGGGGTTATTAAAGTAGAAAACATACGTGTATTTGCCTATCATGGTTGTTTAAAAGAAGAAACCAAAATAGGTAGTGATTATCGCGTAGATTTACAGGTAGAAGCAAATTTGCAAACTTCGGCTAAAACCGATCAACTAAAAGACACCGTAGACTATGTTTTTTTAAATAAGGTGATTAAAGAAGAAATGCAAATCTCTTCTCATCTGTTAGAAACTGTAGCACGGCGTATTTTGGATCGTGTATTTCAAAAAGATACATTAGTTAAAAAAGCCACCGTTTGGGTGAGCAAATTAAACCCTCCAATTGGTGGTGATGTAGAAAAAGTAACGATTAAAATGACCGATAAGCGTAAAAACGAATTTTAAGTAAGGAAAAGTCACATTTTTTTTTACATTTGCACCAGATTTCCGATCTCTTGGGGAAGGCAAATTCAAAGGTTTATCAAAAACATTTTTTGATGAGTTTTACAAATTGGCGTCGTGGCCGAGTGGCTAGGCAGAGGTCTGCAAAACCTTCTACAGCGGTTCGAATCCGCTCGACGCCTCTTTTAACCTTCAAGTTCTCTTGGAGGTTTTTTTGTGAATTTTATAAAAATAAATTCAAGAGAAGCAAAACCTTCTGCGGTGGTTCGAATCCACTCGACGCCTATCAGCTTAAAAAATTTTCAGTTTTATTATGAAAATTTTTCTTTTATTGGGTTAATTTTTTCTAGTTTTTCTTTATTCTTTTCGTAGGTTTCCGGGAACAAACCTTGCACTAATAACAACACTCCAAAACCTAATATAACCAGTGTAATTACTTTTTTTGTTTTAAATATTAGTCTTGGTGTTAGTTTGTCTTTTAACCTTTTAGCAATTAGTATTTTAAATATGTCTGTAATAAAATAAGAGGTTAACATCGTTACAACAAAAATAATTTCACCATTTTCTGATGTGGTTAAAGAATCTCCCAATACGATGAATGCTAACCATCCCAAAAGCACACCAATATTAATAAAATTAAGTAGAAATCCTTTTATAAAAAGTTTTCCATAATCTTTTTGAATTTCGACTTTATGATATTCTTTTACAATCGCTCTAAAGGACTTCGATGTTTTTATAAATGAAATAAAACCGTAAACAATCAATAAAGCGCCACCTAAAATTAAAAAACTGGGATCGTCTTTTATTTTTCCTCTCAAGTTATTTGTACTATAAAAGGCAATTAATATAAAAATAATATCAGCAAATACAACGCCTAAATCGAATATCAAAGCACTTCTGAATCCTTTTGTAGCACCAGTTTCTAACAGTACAAAAAACACAGGACCAATGGTAAAGGCTAAAATAATTCCAAACGGAATTGCTGTTAATATATCATCTAACATATAGCTGTGGAGATTTACACAAAGTAAAGAAATATTTTAAAGTTTTTACAAAGAAAAACCCACAGGTTTCTGTGGGTTTTCAATCTAATATACGTTTGGTCTATTCCATTCTTTTTACGCGACCTCCAAATACTCTACTTTCGTTTACAGTTTTTGGATTCCCATAAACATATACATCACCTCCTGCTCTAATTTTTATGTCAACCAAATCAGAGGCATTAACATGAGCTTCTCCGGCCGCTCTAATAGCAACTTCGGTGTTTTCTGTTTTAAGTTCTCCCCCTTTATAAACGCCTCCGGTGAGTAATGAAATCTCTTGTCGTTTTGATTTTCCCGAAGTTTTAATACTACCTCCGGTTACCGCCTTAATATTTGCATAAGTGGTGTTTAATTTAACATCTATTTTACCACCTTCCTGGGATTTTAAATCGATTTCAAATTGTTTAATAACATCTTTTGAATGCACTTTTGCACCTTCATTGACATCGATAAGGTCAAGGGAAGTATAGTATAACTTAACTTTTGTTTTATTGCCATCAAAAATTCTTTCTAAGCTCATTTTTATTTTAAGCTTTCCGTTTTTGTTATTAACAAGAACTTCCTTAGCATTACTACCGGAAATCACAACTTTATCTTTTCTTGATTTAATTAATTCCACTTCTATTAAATCATATACCTTAAGTTCTGTAAATTCTCCAATAGACTTTTCTATGGGTTCTTGAGCAAATAGTATCGAAGAGATAATAATTGCTAAAATTGAAAGTATTTGTTTCATCGTTTATATTATATAATTTAAGTACCTAACGTAAAATTATCAATAATTATTCCCTTTTTTAATAACTTAAAATTATTTTTTTGAACTATGCTACTTTTACAGCGGTTCCGGTTGCAGAAACAAAAAAATAAGATCCGCTTACGGTTTCAATATCTACACTAATTCCGATAACAGCATTTGCTTTTAAGTTATGCGCATTTGTCTTTAGTTTTTGAAACGCATTTTCTTTGGCTTCATTTATGACATTTTCAATTATTTCTAAATTTCTTTCCGTTTTAAATGAAAAATCTTTTTTAATCAATGAAGATACTCCGGTTACAATGCCTAAATAATCTTGAATACTATGTTCCTCTATTGAATTTGTTGTTGTTAAAATCATACTATATTTTTTAATATTGGTAAAATTAATTATTGAATTGTTACAAATTTAAAAGTGTAAATAAGCATCTTCAAAATGGCTAATCTTAAGGTTTTCCTATAAGATTAAAATCGAGATGTTTTTTAACCAGATCGGTATTTTTAACCTTAACAATAACTTCGTCACCTAGCTGGTACATTGTTTTAGTATTTCTTCCAACCATCGCATATTGATCTTGATCGAAAGCATAATGGTCGTCTTTCATATCACGAACACTCACCATACCTTCACATTTATTAGCAATAATTTCTACATAAATTCCCCAATCGGTTACTCCGGAAATGACACCTGTAAAGGCTTCGTCCTTATGATCTTGCATGAATTTAATTTGCATATATTTTATAGAATCCCGTTCTGCTTTAGTGGCCAGATTTTCCATAGCACTGGAATGGTTACACTTATCTTCGTAAGCCTCTTCATTAGCAGATTTACCTCCGTCCAAATAATGCTGTAGTAAACGATGGGCCATGACATCAGGATACCTTCTAATGGGTGATGTAAAATGACTGTAATAATCGAATGCTAAACCATAGTGTCCAATATTATGTGTGGTATATTCAGCTTTACTCATACTTCTTATCGTTAAAGTATCTACTAAATTTTGTTCTTTTTTTCCGTTTACTTCTTTTAATAAATTATTAAGTGAGGCCGAAGTTGTTTTGCGATCTTTAAAATTTAGCTTATATCCAAACTTTGAGACTATACCTTGTAGGTTTGCTAATTTACTATCATCAGGTTCATCATGAACACGATATACAAAAGTTTTTTTAGGATCTCTTTTTCCAATAAATTCTGATACTTTTCTATTGGCTAATAACATAAACTCTTCAATAAGTTTATTTGCATCTTTACTGGTTTTAAAGAAAACACCTACCGGATTATTAGCGTCGTCTAAGTTAAATTTTACTTCTACCTTATCGAATGAAATAGCACCAGAATGCATTCGTTTTCTACGCATCGCTTTAGCTAACTCATCCATTTTTAAAATAGCATTAGCAATAGATTGATCTGTTTTATATGCTTTTCCGGTTAAAGAAACCTCTTTAGGTATTTCGTTTGTTTTAGATTCAATAATAGCTTGTGCTTCTTCATAAGCAAAACGCGTATCACTATAAGTTACGGTTCGTCCGAACCATTCATTCTTGATTTCACAGGCATCATTCATTTGAAACACAGCAGAAAAAGTTAATTTTTCTTCATGTGGTCGCAACGAACATGCGTTATTAGATAAAACTTCCGGTAACATTGGTACGACTCTATCTACTAAATAAACAGAAGTGCCACGTTCATAAGCTTCATCATCTAAAATAGTTCCTTCTTGTAAATAATGCGATACATCTGCAATATGAATCCCTATTTCATACAACCCATTATCTAAAACTTTAAATGATAAGGCGTCATCAAAATCTTTAGCATCTTTAGGATCTATGGTAAAGGTTAAATCTTTACGCATGTCTCTACGCTTGGCTATTTCTTCTTCGGTAATAGAGGTGTTCAATGCATTCGCAAAGGTTTCTACCTCATGTGGAAATTCATGTGGTAATCCGTACTCAGCCAAAATCGCATGTATTTCGGTATTATGGTCTCCGGGTTTTCCAAGTACTTGAATAACTTTTCCGTATGGAGAATCTGCCTTTTCCGGCCAATCTTCTAACCTCACTAAAACTTTATCGCCATCTTCTGCTTTGAACGTTTTATTTATGGGTATGAAGATATCTTTGTACATTTTATTGCTATCGGCAATTACGAAAGCATACTTGTCATGAATTTGAATAACCCCAACATACTCACTTTTTTCACGTTTTATAATGTTTGTTATTTCGCCTTCTACTTTTCCTCGTTTACGTCGTCTGTAAACATAAAATTCTACTTCATCACCATTTAGTGCTTTGTTTATATTGTTTGATGCTATAAACACATCATCTTCAAAATCTTCTGAAATAATATAGCCGGATCCTTTTACTGAAAGATCTAAAATACCAGTATAATATTCGGTATTAACAATCGCTTTAAACTTACCGCGCTCTACTTCTTCAATCTCTTGTTTAGCACTTAAAGCATGTAATTTTTTTATAATCTGATTTCTGCTGCTTGCATCATTAACACCAAGTTTTGCAGCTATTTGTTTGTAATTAAAGGCTTGGTTTCTTTCTTTTTTTAAAATACTTAAAATAGTATTTGTAAGGTTGGAAATTCCTTTTCCGGATTTCCTTTTTTTCTTTCTACTCATGTAATTTTTGTAATCATTTTCATTTCTAGTCCCGATGGGTATCTGGAGGAAATTGTGTTATTAAATAGCGATGTTTTAGGAGAAGATGCGCTATTTATTTTTTACAAAGCTACGGTTTAATTATTTAATAGTATTTTCATAAGGTTAAGCTTCGTTAAATTCCAGTTATCCACATTATATATTATATAATTATTTTCTTTTAAAATTTAAAAAATAAAATGATGGTTATTATAGCCTGTTAATAGTTAGGATAACTTTTTTAAGTTTTTCTTTGAAATGTTTCTTATTGAATATTATTGATAAGTAATTAACAAAACTTAAATCTATAACTCATTTAAAACTAAGTTATTTTGAAATGCTATTAACAACTGTTAAGAACTACTGTTAACTGTTTTTTGTTATAAATAATTAAGCTCATCGGTTTAATAAGTATCCTCTTTAATGCTGATAACTTAACTAAAAATTTACGTTAACTAATTTGCAGGTTATTTAAATGTTATGGGTTGTAAAAAGTAACCAATTATCCTAGACATTTTTATAAAATATAATCAATAGATATTAACAAGTGATTAAAAGTATAGTTAACAGTCATAGGTTTTAGTAACTTTGTAAACCTAATATATTTAAATCCATTTTAATAATGACAATTTCAATAGGAAACGATCACGCAGGTACAGATTATAAATTTGCTATAAAACAACTTTTAGAAGCTAAAGGGTATACGGTTAATAATTATGGTACAGATGCCAATGATAGTGTCGATTATCCTGATTTTGTACATCCTGTTGCTCAAGATGTTGAAAACCAAAAGGTAGATTTTGGTATTTTAATTTGTGGAAGTGCTAATGGGGTGGCTATGACTGCTAATAAGTATCAACATGTACGTGCCGGTTTATGTTGGACCAAAGAAATTGTAGAGTTGATAAGACAACATAATAATGCCAATATTCTATGTATTCCCGCCCGTTATACTGCCATTCCTCAAGCTTTACAAATGGTTGAAACATTTTTAAATACTGCATTTGAGGGGGGACGTCATCAAAATAGAATAGATAAAATTCCACTGTCTTGTTAGATGGGTAAAGGCCATTCTCATAATCACTCACATTCACATTCCAAAGTAAAGGGGCGGAATCTTTTTATATCTATTTTACTAAATATTTTGATAACAGTTGCTCAGGTTGTGGGTGGATTGTTATCCGGAAGTTTATCTCTATTAAGTGATGCTTTACATAATTTTAGCGATGTTATATCTCTAATAGTTAGTTATGTTGCTAATAAGTTGACTAAAAAGAAAGCGTCTATACATAAAACTTTTGGGTATAAACGCGCTGAGATTTTGGCTGCTTTTATAAATGCAGCAACCTTAATTATAGTGGCTGTATTATTAATAGTTGAAGCGTTTAAACGTTTTCAGAATCCTCAAGAAATTGAATCTAATTTAGTTATTTGGTTGTCTATGGTTGCTATTTTAGGAAATGGTTTTAGTGTGCTTTTATTAAAGAATGATGCTAAGGCTAATATGAATATGAAAAGTGCTTATCTCCATTTATTTACAGATATGATGGCAAGTGTTGCGGTGTTAATAGGTGGGTTGTTGATGAAGTATTATCAGATGTATTGGGTCGATAGTGCCCTCACATTAGCTATTGCTTTGTATTTAATTTGGGTTGGTTTTGACCTATTAAAGGATTCTACAAAAGTATTGATGCTTTTTACTCCGGATACGATTCCGATAAAACAGATCGTTGAGGAAATAAATGCTTTAGATAGTATTAAGAGAATGCATCATGTGCATGTGTGGCAACTTAATGAAGACGAGATTCATCTCGAAGCCCACATCGATTTTAGTAGAAATATTACCTTATCAGAATTTGATGTTATTTTACATGAGATAGAAGATTTAGTGTTTCATAAATACGATATTAATCATGTTAATATTCAACCGGAATTTGGTAAAGATGATGCTAAAGATATCATCGTTCAGGATTGATTTAAATATTTTTATAAAATATGCTACAAATCAAAATAAAATACTTTAAAGATCTTACGCTAGAAGAATTGTATGATTTACTACAATTACGTACTGCCGTTTTTGTTGTTGAACAAGATTGTGTATACCAGGATTTAGATGGAAAAGATAAGCAGGCATTACATGTTTTAGGTTTTAAAAATAACAAGGTGGTGGCGTATACCCGTATTTTTAAGCCGGGAGATTATTTTGAAGCATCAAGTATTGGTAGGGTCGTTGTCGCAAAAAATGAACGTCAGTTTAAATATGGCTACGATATTATGAAGGCCTCTATTGATGCTATTGAAACACATTTTAATACGTCGAAAATTAAAATATCAGCTCAGGTATACCTAAAAACATTTTATAAAAACTTAGGATTTCATGGTGTTGGAGAGCCGTATCTTGAAGATGATATTCCGCATATTGCAATGATTAAAGGATAATTATCGTTTTAATGTGAAATGACCTTTTAAAGATGCTCCGGAGTTAAGTGCTATTAAATACCAATAATCATCACTAGTTAATAGTTCTCCGTTAAAGGTGCCGTTCCATCCTTCCGAACCTGGTGGTAATGATTTTAAAAGTTTACCGTATCTGTTAAAAATCCTTATATTTTTAATAGCATTGGAAAAATCTTCAACCTTCCAATAATCGTGCTTCCCATCATTGTTTGGCGTAAAATATTTTGGAATAAAATAGTCTTCGCTTGTAATTGTAACAGTAAAATTTGATTCGTTGCTATCGCAAATGGTCTCGTTGTAGATAAAAATAGTTTGAGAACTGTTTATCATATCGCCCGCTTGTAAAGCTGTACCATTTCCGCCGGATTGCGTAAAATAGTTGCCATCATTAAGAGTTGGTAAGGCGTAGCTTGATCCTATAAAATCTTCTAAGGTATCGACAGGAACAAAATTACTGCAATCTGATAGTTCTTCAACAAAGTTCGAAAAAGGGTAGGGCTTCCAGTTCGGGAAACTTATGGAGATATCGTCTATAATAACACAGCTTAGGTTGGGGTTAGATTCGAAATCCATTATGGTCGCATTTTCATTGGTACCGTTTTTAATATTTAAGATGCATAGATTGTTATCGCTGCAATCCAAGTTTACCAATGATGTGTTTTGAGACATATCCAGTTGTATGAGTGAATTAAACTCACAACTCAAATCGCTAAGGAGTGTGTTTTGGGTCACATCCAGACTTGTTAATTGGTTATTAAAACACAGAAGAACACGTAAGTTAGTGTTTTGAGTGACATCCAGATTGGTAAGCTGGTTTATACCACAATCTAAGAATGTTAAATCGCTGTTTTGACTTACATCTATAGTTGATAGCAAATTATTTCGCGCTAAGAGAGAATCCAATGTTAAATTTTGACTCACATCTATAATAGGTATTTGATTGTTTTCACAAACCAAAACGTTCAGCTTGGAATTTCTCGTGACGTCTATATTTGTTAACATATTACTGCCACAGGTTAATGAGATTAAATCTGCATTATTCGTAACATCAATAGCTGTTAACTGATTAAAATCACACCACAGTATTTTTAACTTTGTAAGCACCGAAACATTTAAACTCGTTAATAAGTTGTTACTACAATATATTTCAGTAAGATTTAAGTTTGAAGACAGGTTCAGGTTCGAAAGGTTATTGTCAGAGCAATTAAGAATCGATAATGCTGTAAAGTCTTGTATACCGGTTAAATCGGAGATGTTTTTAGAAGCCAGACCTGTATTTAAATCTGTTATAGTATTAATATTCGCGGTAGGAACAAAATTATCTAATGGACCGGTGTCGTATCCTAGATCAATTAAAGCTTGTTCAAAATTATCGTCGGGTACAAAAGTAGTGGCTTGTGATACACCAATAAAGTTTATTAGTAATGTCAAAGCAAAAAAACATATGGTGTTTTTATTTTTCAAATGAGAGAATTTTTAAATATCATAGTTTTAATCACCAACATAGGTGATTAAAATCTCAACACGCCTGTCAAACTTAGGGTCACCTCCAAGTGGAAACTTTCGGCGCATTCCTAAATGACGCATACGTTTTTTACTAATGCCTTTTTTTGCGAAATAATCATAGACATATTTAGCGCGCGCTTCAGAAAGATTGCGCTTTTTGGTTCTTCTGTCAACAGCATCTCTTGTGAACTGCGTACAGCATACATGGCCCTGAATGGTAAAATAGATATCATCACGTTCCAATAAAGATTTGGCGATGGCTTCTAATTTCTTTTTAGAACCTGGTGTTACCGTGGCATACCCTGTTTTAAACAGAATATTATCGAAAACTATTTTGTCTCCCACTTTAAGGTCTCCCTTTATGCGCTCGGGGATATCTTTCTTTTTTTCGGTTTCGGTTACTTTGGTTTCAATTGCGGCCTGTTTATCTTCTATTATTTGAGGTTTTGGTTTTACAATAATTTCTACTTTTCGGTTTAAACCTCTAATTTTATTAAGATCCTTTTCCGCAACTATTTTCAATAAAACCTCACCTTTTCCATCGACGTTGGTGATTAGTGATTCACTTATTTCGTTACTGGAAAAGATATATTTAATGGCATCTGCCCTTTGCTGAGATAGTTTTAAGTTATAATCATCGGCTCCAATATCGTCACAAAAACCAAAAATAGAAATGGATGCGATATCCACATCTGTTAATTTGGAAATAAAAAGTAATAAACGATTTTCTTCAGTTGAAGGAACAACATATTCATCGGTATCAAAATATACGTCATGCACTAATTCATTTTGAGAAAAAGCGACATTAAAACCTATTATGCACACTATATATGAAAATAGTTTATTCATGACGGAAGCAAAGAATGAGTTTATAAATATACTATTTTAATTATTTTTATAAGAAATAAGGAGCTTTAACGCAGATAATTAAGATATGTTGAAGGTTTATCAAGTATTTCTGAAGCTTTTTTAATGACAGGGTCATGAATTTTATAATAATCGTAAAGACCTTCCCTGTAAACATATCGTTTTACAATTTCTTCGGTTAATTGCTGTAGTAAATAATCTTCGTTTTCGTCTATAACTTCAACTTTAGTCTTGTTTAAGTTTGAAATTAAGGTACTGTAATCGTTTTCAATATTATCATTCAACGCTTCTTTTTTGGCGGCTTCAAACGCTTTTATAAGCGCTTTTTCTGTTTCTGTTTCAAAGGAAAACTTATTCGTTTTTAAATAGTTTTTAAAGTTTGAAAAATCAGATCCGTCTAGATTGAAATTATTAATATTATCTATTTCGTTATTATAATAATAGGTAGTAGCGTAGTTAAAAATTAGATGGTTATTGGCAATAGCATTCGTTATTGCAGTATTTTTAGATGCACCCAAAACCTCATCAGGGAAAACACCACCTCCATCAAAAACATTGCGGCCGTTTTTGGTTTTAAAAGCATTATAGTTTTCTTGTTTTACACGTACGGCTTCGCCTTTATCGTTTCGATTCCAATAGTCTAAAGCCTGAATACAACGACCCGAAGGTGTATAATATCGCGAAATGGTGATCTTTATTTGAGTACCATAGGTCAATTGTTTTGGGCGCTGAACCAGACCTTTACCAAAACTTCTAGAGCCTACAATAACCGCACGATCCAAATCTTGTAAAGAACCCGATACAATTTCACTGGCCGAAGCACTACCACCATCAATTAAAACAACCAAAGGAATTTCTGTATCTATAGGATCTTTTTGCGTATAATAGGTTCTGTTATATTTTTTTACTTTCGACTTTGTCGTAACCACCAATTGCCCCTTAGGAATAAATAGGTTTACAATTTTAATAGCCTCATTAAGTAAGCCTCCCGGGTTCCCTCGTAAATCTAAAATAACCCTTTCGGCCCCTTGAGCTTTTAAATCTCTTAGCGCGTAATTTGTTTCGTAAGCCGCTTTGCTATTGAATTTACTCAAAACAATATACCCCGTTTTATCCTTAACCATAGAAAAATGTGGAACGGCTTTTATTTCAACTTCGGCCCTTTTTATAGTCGTCGTTTGGGTTTTGCCCTGACGCTTAAAAGTGACCTCTACCGCGCTATCGGGAGACCCTTTAAGCAAGTCGCCTGCATCTTCTTTATAAGTTTCAACAAGCGTGTTTCCCACTTTTATAATTTCATCGCCAGCCTTTAAACCTGCTTTATCAGCAGGGTAATCTTTATAAGGTTCCATGATAACCAATTTATCTTTTAGGGTGCGCACTTTTGCACCTATGCCTGTGTAATCCCCGGTATTATTAATTCTGGCGGCTTCAACATCCTGCTCATTCATGAAATTGGTATACGGATCCAAGTCATGCAACATGCTTTTAATAGCCGTATCCATTAAATCTCCGGGATTGGTTTCATCAACATAATTCATGTTGAGTTCCTTAAATAGGGTTGTAAAAATCTCTATTTGCTTAGCAATTTCAAAAAAATCGTTTTTAAAGGCAGAACCTGTAAAAAGAATCGTCAAAGCTAATACAGGAATTATTATTTTCTTTTTAAGAATATGTTTCATTTGTGGGCAATTTTATGACTTGGAAACCGTTTTTATAAATTTTTCAAACAGCTGTTTTGTTTTTAGTTCTATCTCATTAAAGGTTGGTTCTTTCTTGCCAATGTACAAAATCATAAACGCATATTGTGTTGTAATGTTGTTAAAATATGCCGCTTTGTTGAGTCGATAAGCTTCTCTTAGCAGCCGTTTTATGCGATTTCGATCTACAGCATGTTTAAAATTTCGCTTGCTAACAGATACGCCGGTTTTAATAATAACATCATCTTTAAAATTGGTAGGCAAAAAAACTAACCGTAGTGGAAAAGCCGAAACCGACCGACCTTCAACAAACAATTGGTCGATAAGCGTCTTACTTTTAAGTTTTTCCTTTTTTGAGTAGGTTGCTTCCATAAATATGGGTAAGCTACAAAAATAGTAATAACAATTTACACTAGGTTATGATGTTTTTGGTATGATAAAAATCATAGTTTAAAAGTTTGAACAAGAGTAATTTAACCTTTTTTAAGACTATAAATTCTTAAGCCATGGGAGATTTAGATGTTACCAAACTGAAAACAAAAAACGATCATGCGAATTATATTCATCATTTATTAAATGATATTGAGGCTCTTGATCTCATGATTGATACCGGGAAGATTGAGATAGCACCCATACGCATAGGTGCTGAACAAGAGTTTTGTCTGGTAAATGATCAATTTTTACCCGTAAACAAATCTTTAGAACTTCTCGAGGCGATCAACGATAATCATTTCACAACTGAAATAAGTAATTATAATTTAGAAATAAACCTTGATCCGTTAGAGCTTCGTGACGATTGCTTTTCCAAGCTGCACAAGCAACTCGATATGTTATTAAAAGAAGCGAAAGATGTAGCGTCAAAAAAGGGAGTTAAGTTTGTTTTAACCGGTATTTTACCCTCCCTTTCCGTTAAGGATGCCAGCGAAGAAAACATGACACCCGTTAAACGTTATTCAGTATTGAATGATGCCATAAAAAAATATAGAAATCAAAATTTTGATATTCATATAAAAGGGGTGGATGAGTTAAATCTTTTACACGACTCTGTAATGTTAGAAGGTTGTAATACGAGTTTTCAAATGCATTTGCAAATGCACCCCAAAAACTTTGTAGATAATTATAATTGGGCACAAGCTATTGCCGGACCTGTTTTAAGTGCATGCACTAATTCTCCGCTATTGTTTGGAAAAGAACTTTGGAGCGAAACGAGAATTGCCTTATTTACACAGAGTGTAGATACCAGGGTGAATTCGTATATGCTCAATGAGAAACAATCTCGTGTAAGTTTTGGTAATAGTTGGCAAACAGGAACCATAAGCGATATTTTCAAAAATAATATTTCGAGGTTTAGGAGTTTTTTAACAACGAATTTTAGCAAGAATAGTGTGGATATGGTGAACAACAACGACACCCCTAAATTACGAGCTTTAAGACTTCATAATGGCACTGTTTACCCGTGGAACAGAGTGTGCTATGGCACGACGAATGGAAAACCCAATTTAAGAATTGAAAACAGGTATATTCCATCTGGTCCAACGACCACCGATGAGGTTGCAAATATGGTGTTTTGGGTTGGCGTAATGATGGGAAAACCCAAACGATATAACAATATTCATGAGAAATGGGACTTCAAAGATGTGAAGACGAATTTTTTTAATGCGGCGCGATATGGCATGTCTTGCCAGTTCTATTGGAACGGAACATATATATCGAGTCATGATTTAATTTTAAACGAGTTAATACCCATGGCCTATAAGGGCCTATATCGCGTTGGCGTAACACCCAAAGATGCTGAGTATTATTTGAAGGTTATAAAAGATAGGGCTCAAGCGCAGAATGGTTCGGAGTGGATGGCACGAGGGTATAGACAATTGCTCAATAAGCATAAACGTTATGAAGCCATGCAAATACTTACTGCAAAGATTTACGAAAAGCAAGAACTAGGATTTCCGGTTTCAACATGGGAGCGTTTACCAGAGCGTATCAATATATCATTTAAAGACGGTGGTATTGTGAAGCACATTATGAGTTCTGATATTTTTTCTGTTGATAAAAAAAGTAGCTTGGCCTTGGTACTACATATTATGAAGTGGAAAAATATTCATCATATGCCAGTTATTAATAGCTCCAGAGAATTAATAGGTTTAATCACTTGGACCGACGTTGAAACCTATTTAGGTAACTCCAGGCAACAACAATGTTCTGTAGGTAAAATTATGAAAACAGATATTTTAACAACCACAGAATATACCCGAGTTTCTGAAGCCAAAAAAATAATGAAAGATAATAACATTGGATGTCTACCGGTAATTAACCAAAGTAAATTGGTTGGTTTAATTACGTTAAATGATTTTGAATCATGATGAAGATTTATAGTAAGGCTACCAATAAAGTAATTCGCGTAGATCGTATAATTGCTAAGGTTAAAGGGCTAGAAGAAGGGGCTACCGTTGTTTTTTTTGGCGGAATACATGGTAATGAAACATCGGGCGTGTTTGCTTTAAAAGCAGTGTTGGAGGCGATTGACCCAAAAGAAGTTAGAGGAACCATTTACGGTATTGTAGGAAACTTGAATGCGCTTGGTGTAAATCAAAGGTATATCGATACAGATCTAAATCGGCTTTGGACAGAAAGCCATATAGAGTGTATTTTAAAAAAGGAATCTTTAAACTACGAAGAAACGGAGCTCCTTGAATTGTTGGAGATTTTGAATGACCTAATAAAAACCAATACAGGACCTTTTTACTTTATTGACCTGCACACCACATCGAGTAAAACATTGCCGTTTATAACCATAAATGACGCTTTAATAAATCGTAGGTTTTCGCGGTTTTTTCCGGTCCCAATCGTTTTGGGAATAGAAGAATATTTAAACGGTCCCTTATTAAGTTATATTAACCAACTTGGTTATGTGTCTTTAGGATTCGAATCGGGGCAACACGATGCAGAATGTGCCATTCAAAATAGCATTGCCTTTATATATTTAACCTTGATGTTTACCGAAGTCATAAAGGAGTCTGCCGCTATCGATTTTTCTATGTATTATAATCGACTCAACCAACAATCCGAAAATATTAGTGATGTATTTGAAGTCATTCACCGACATAAAATAGCGCCTTCGGATACCTTTAAAATGAATAAAGGGTTTAAAAGTTTTCAAGCCATAAAAAAAGGGATGGCTCTGGCTGTAAGCAACGGGACAGAGATAAATTCTAATCATAAAGGCCTAATTTTTATGCCCCTATATCAAACTAAAGGTGAAGAAGGATTTTTTATTATTAAACCTATAAAATTGTTCTTTTTAAAGTTATCGGCAATTTTAAGACATTTTAAAATTGATGGCTTGCTCGTATTATTTCCCGGTATTTCCTGGATGGAAAAGGAAAAAGGCGTGTTAAAGTTAAATTTAAATATTGCGAAGTTTTTTGCCAGATCGTTTTTCCATTTATTAGGTTACCGAAGCAAACATATTACCCAAAACTATTTAGAGCTGAATAATAGGGAACGGGTCGCCAAAACTTATATGTACAAAAATGAATCCTGGTACAGACAACCTTTTTAGTATGAAAAAGTAAGGCGTAAATCCATTTTGAATGCTCTGATATGATATTGCGATATTCTGAAACATCAAAAAAGATTAAAATACCTTCTGTTAATTTCAAAGAAATAATTTATCTTGAACAACCGTTAAAGTTATTAATAAAAAACAGATAAATGTTATGTCTAGAAAGAAGTCGCAGGTAAGTAAGCATTCAAGAAGAGATTTTATAAAAGGGACAGGGTTGGTAACCGCAGGCGTTATGATAGTACCCCGACATGTATTAGGAGGACAAGGGTTTGTACCTCCAAGCGACAAACTTAACATCGCAGGCATTGGTGCAGGTGGGAAAGGGCGAAGTGATATTTCATCATTTGCTAAGAGTCCGAATGTCAATATTGTAGGTTTATGCGATGTCGACGACAGGCAAGCTGTGAAATCCCGGGAGGCTTTTCCAAAGGCTAAATACTATAATGACTTTAGGAAAATGCTAGATAAAGAAAGAAACAATATTGATGCTGTTTCAGTGTCAACGCCAGATCATAATCATGCTGTTGCGGCCTATGCTGCGATGCAAATGGGAAAACATGTCTATGTTCAAAAGCCACTAACGCATGATATTTGGGAAGCTCGTATGCTTACCGAGGCTGCCAAAAAGTATAAAGTGGTTACACAAATGGGTAATCAAGGTGGCTCCGGCGATGGTGTTAGACAAATGAAAGAGCTTTATGATACAGGATTAATAGGCGAAGTGCATACGGTTAAATGCTGGACTAACCGCGCTATTTGGCCGATGGCTCTTGAAACACCAACTGTAAAACACGATATCCCTAAAGGATTGAATTGGGATTTATGGTTAGGTACTGCTGAAATGCGGGATTATAACGATGCGTATTTACCGTTTGATTGGCGAGGGTGGTCCGATTTTGGAACCGGAGCACTAGGCGATATGGCTTGTCATATTATGGACCCTGTTTACAGAATTCTTCCTATTTTATATCCTAATCAAGTAGAATGTAGTGTGGCCGATGCGTTTAAAGGGAAATTCCAAGCGGCGAGTTATCCAAAGAGCTTCCCGACGTCAAGTAAAATCCATTTAAGTTATCCAAGAACCGATGGCAAAGGCACTATCAAAGTATCGTGGATGGACGGTGGTTTAATGCCGGAAAGACCAGATGAGTTAGGCGATGATGAAGCTTTAGGAAATTGGGATGGTGGCGTTCTGTTTATTGGAGATAAAGGAACGTTATTAGCCGATTGTTATGGGAGAAACCCAAGACTTTTGCCTTTATCGTTGAATGAACAAATTAAAGTTGAAGAAACCTTACCGCGTGTTCCGGAAGGCCATTATATACAATGGGTTAATGCCTGTATGGCAGGATATGGAAATGCAGAAACCAGTTCTTCTTTTGATTATGCCGGTCCTTTCACCGAAAGTATTTTAATAGGAAACTTAGCGTTAAAAGCGTATTTTGAAGTCGATCCGGCAGCTAAAAGCGATAGTTTTTGGGGTGGTTCAAAATACTACGGAAGAAAACGATTATTATGGGATGCCGAAAATATGAAAATAACCAACTTCGAACCCGCAAATAAATATGTTAAACGCAATTACAGAGAAGGCTACTCTTTAGGTTAAAACGAGACTACGAATGCCTTAAATGTGTCTTTATAATATCAAAGAGGCTCTCTAAAAAAGTTTTTCATATTTAATATGAGATGAATATACTCTTTTTAGAGAGCCTCTTAAGTTTATTACGAATTTCGAATTACAGATTATTATTTTCTTTATTAACATTTTCAATTTTCCGGCCTTCGATCTAAAAGTTTAGGCACCCTGGAGTTTAACGATTTTAGAATCAATAGTCTCTCTTATGAAAATGCTTTTCCTGACCACGTTTTATTAAATAACGTTTTGATTAACATAGCATTCGACTCCTTTTTCTTATTTTTGAACGTTTCATAATTTGAAGGATTCTTTTAGTTCTCACTTCAAATTTAACCATCTATAAAACTTGAGCCGTCATCTATGAAATTTAACAAACAAACCTTAGTACTGTTAACAGCTGTTTTATTTTTTAATAATTGCACTCAAAAATCATCTTCAGAGAAAATCTTAAAAGTGCTTACAGAAATCCCAGAATTGGATATTACTTTTATTCCGGAAAAGTATGTAGCCTATAAAACGGAAACCCCTGTTACTGTAGATGGAGAGTTAACAGAAGGAGAATGGGGAAATGTGGAATGGACAAAGGCATTTAATGACCTGGAAGGTGATAAAAAACCTGCGCCACTTTATAGCACGAAGGCAAAAATGTTATGGGATGATAACTACTTTTATTTTGCTGCAGAATTAGTAGAGCCTCATATTTGGGCTACTTTAAAAGACCATGATGACATCATTTTACACAATAATGATTTTGAACTTTTTATCGATCCTGATGGGGATACTCATAATTATTGTGAAATAGAAATGAATGCGCTTACAACGGTATGGGATTTAATGCTAACCAGACCTTATCGTGACAAACCAAAGGTCGTTGACTCTTGGCATGTCTACGGCTTGAAAAAAGCGGTGAAAATTTATGGAACCCTAAATGACCCTAGTGATATTGACGATAAATGGACGTTGGAACTTGCCATTCCCTGGAAAGTGATGGAAGAATTATCTAACCACTCAGGAGCGCCCTTAAACGGGGAGCAATGGCGTGTTAATTTAATGCGTGTTAACCATAAGATCGATATTTCAAATGGCGAATATAAAAGGAAAGTTAATCCTGAAACGAATAAACCATTTCCTAACTTTAATTGGATTTGGGTAGTCTCCGGAAACTCCGGGTGTCATGCACCTGAACTTTGGGGTTTTGTACAATTTTCAGATAGTAAAACAAGAGATGATTCATTTATTGATGATAAAAATGACGATGTAAAATGGGCGCTTCGTCAAATTTATTACCGTCAAAGAGCTTTTCAAAAAGAGTATAACGAATACGCCTCAAATAACAAGCAATTAAAATCTGAAGATTTAAAAGTCGCGGGAATTAATTTTAATCCGGAAATTTCTGTAATGAATAATAAGTGGGAGGCCAAACAAAAGGGTTTTAATGAAAAAATGGTATACATTCGATGGGACGGTAAAACCTGGATAGAATAAACGGAGAACTTATAACATCAATTAAAACAGTTCTTACTTATCTTTAGTATATCGCTTTTTAAATCTTTTTCGACATCAAACAGATCTATTAATTGTACTATTTTTTATAATAGTGCACCTTACCCAAATTTGTTAATAAGGTAATGTTAGAAAATGTATCACGTAATTGTTTTTGGTACTGTTTACTAAAATTCGGCGGAATATGAGATGCTATAAGATATTTAGGATTAATAAACGTATTAACTTTAGTAGCAGCTTCAGGTTCCAATAGCAACCAATAAGGTAGGACAGCAACATCGATTTTTTTGTTTTTAATATCCAGGGCTTTAAAAGGCTTTAGCGTTAAATTCCAATCGGTGTCTCCAACATGAAGTATGTTATAATCATTTATGGAAACCACATATGCTATATTTTGGGTTTTACCATGTCGTTTCGGACTAGAATGGTCACACTGTATCGCCGTTATTTTAATACCGGATTTTTCTATAATGTGCGGGTTGTTGTCATACGGAACAACATTAATCCTGCGAGGGATGCTATCAGTTTTGGAAAGTAGAGCCTCAATACCTTCCCTTATTTGATAAGATCCTGCTATGATGCTTTCTTTATTGTATTCCAAAAACTTTTTCGAATAGTTACCACTAAAATGATCTCCGTGAAGGTGTGTGAATAGACAACATTCTATGGATGAGAAGTTCTTAAATTTTCCTTGAATTAATTCAGTGACCATCCCCGGTGTAGGATATAGGTATGCCTTATTGTAAAACTCGTGTAACCCATCTATAATGACTGTTTTATCGCCGTGCTCAATACATACACCCATATTGCCGGTGTAAGCGATTTTTAGTGCATCGGTCATTGATGAGTCTTGAGTGGTATGATATCTCAAAGGACTGGTATTCTGGGTATTTTGTTTCGGGCTGGATAGACATGCCAATAAGAAGTAAAGAAGGGGTAACATCAAAATGTTTTTTTTACTTAGCATGATTTAAAGTTAATAATTTTATTTGAAGTGTTACTTATGCTATAGGGTATCCATAGTGCAATCAATTGCTGGTTTTTTTCAACTCATTTATTTTCTGTTCGATAAAGAGTTGCTCAAAATCTTCCAATTTCAAATTTTTCACATATGTGACATGTTTTTTCTTAACGCCTCCAAAAAACAAGCCTGAGGCTCTGGTATTATAGCCTTTGATACTGTCTAATCTGATAAGGGTTTTGTGGTGTTCTATTTCTAAAATTTCGAGAGTTATTATAACCTGAGACCGTTTTTTGGGGATATGAATTAGAGTTTGATACCTCGAGTCATTATTCACCTTATAGGTGTTAGGCAGTTTCATCAAAACACTGTCCTTAGAGGTTTCTAATTCAACCTGATAGTTCGATTTTAAGTTGAGTTCGCCATATTCTGTGAGCAGTGTTGTGGCGACAAAAGCGAAAAGCGAGATTCCAATTATTATTGGTTTTGGAAGCCATTTAATAGTGTTTATATTAACCAGTCGTTTAATTCTGTACTGATAGGAAATTGGTAAAATGAATAATGCCATTGCATCGGAATAGTCTACAACCCTATAAAGCCCTATACCCAATTCGTTAAAATGATCTATAAAAAACTGAGAAGTGCTGCTTTTCCAAAAAATGAATAAAACTCCTGTAAGTATATAAATGAGTTTAATTTTCTTTTTAAATAAGACACTAAAGAAATACGGGAAAGCAAAAAGACCTACAAAATCAGAAAGTTTCCCGGTAAAATAATTATGAAATTGCGCTTTGAGATAGAAGTCATTTAGTAACAACAGTGCTACTGAAACTAAAAACATCTTTCTATAAAAGAGACTCTTGGTTTTCATTTAGTTTAATGCTTTAAATAGCAATCCGCTAAAATGGTCCTTCAAAAAGCGAAAAATCTGATCCGGCAACCTATTCAGGTCTGAATGGTGCTCAAGGCATATCGAAATATGCCCATTTGGGATTGATTTTACCAGCTGATAAAAATTTCCGTAACCGATAATCAAATAATTGAGTCCTCCACAATCAATATTTCCTCTTTGACTTGCCAACTTCAGTAGTGTTGGATTAACCAATAGCTCTTCGAACTTGTCTGTTTCTGATGAAGAGCTATCTGCCATGCTTTCCCTTTGCTTGAACACCAGTTCACCTTCAATATATAAGGCGGCATATCTAATTTCAGAAAATTTATCAAAAAGGGCTCCTATAATATTTTCCTTGTTCATATTAGCGCAACGTATATCCTATGCGAAATAAAGTTAAGGATTTTAATTGAAGGAAGTAATAAATAGGTGATGATCTTAGATTAAATCTATTTCCAATAATTATTTGCCTTAGCAATGGTAGCAAACTCCATGGCTACGGTTTGTCCTATGGCAATTAGCATCGCTGCATCGTTGGCATACACGGGACGCAATTTATCCCTAACCTCGGCATCGGGTTGTGTTATTTTGATGGTTAATCTTGCAATTTTTACGGCTAGAGCACGACCTGCTTCCGGTGTATTCGTGATTAAAGAATTCCCTGGAATTAATTGTGTTTGATCTGACATGATTTTTATTTTAGGTTAAATTACAAAACTAAGACTTGCTGATATCGGAAACAGTGACATATGTTACTTTAGAGTATTTTTATCTTTCGCCCCTCTTGTTTTACGTTTTCTTTTACACTTGGTTTTTTCATTAAACGGGAAATAACTTCTCTGGATGTACCTAAATCATCTGCAATGTTTTGGTGGGACAGTTTTAAATAAACCGAAGCACTGAGTTCAGATTTCGTTTTAAGATAATCTAATAATCGATCCTCAAGGTTATGGCAGATGATCTGTTTAGTGGTATCGAGTAAGTCATTATAATGCTTCTTGTAGTTACCAATAATGATTCCGGTTAAGGATGGAAATTTTTTTAACCAAAGGCTAACTTTATCTATAGGAAGTAGCAGTAATTCGCAATCGGTTTCGGCTTTAGCCGAGAACTCGGCGGGCTTAGACTGGTCGGTATGTGCAAAACTATAAATACAGGATTCTCCTGATTTTATAAAATATAGCAGAAAGTCTATGGATTCTTCGCTACAAAAAACTTTAACACAACCCTTCCGGATTATGGGTAGAAACCGAATATGTTGTCCTTGCTTGACGATATATTCATCAGTGATGAAGGACTTTAATATGGCATACTTTTCTATGTCCTGAAGCAAACCCTTTTCAAGGTTGGGGTAACATTGTATTAAAAAATCGGTTTTCATTTTTAGTTGTAACGATTTGAAAAAAGTAATTAGATTGACTTCATTGATTCAGTGCTGGCACTATTATTATTGTAAAATGCTATTACTAGGTCTGCAAGTTCTTCACCTTTTTCCTCCTGAATAAAATGTCCCGCATTTAATATCATGTGATTTTGTCCATGTGCTCCGGGAATCATTTTTTGAAATGCTTTTTCAGCACCGCGCATAATATCATCTTCATCTCCAAAAATGGTTAAGAAGGGTTTGTGCCATTGTTTTAGCTTCTCCCAGGCTTGATGGTTTTTAATAGATTCCGAATCATCCGGATCTATAGGCACTAAAGTTGGAAAAATTCTTGCTCCTGCTTTATAGTCTTCCGAGGGAAAGGGTGCATTGTAAGCTGTAATAACGGCCTCGGATAACGGTTGTAAGGTGCCCATGTCTAAAATTTTACCGATGTTAAAACTCGCAGAATGTTGTGAATATGCCCTCCAATTCAAAAAACTTTCCGGGATTGGCGTTTTGCCCGTTGGTAATGTCGTATTTGATGCAATGACCATTGAAAAGCGATCATCCATTTCTGTTATAATTCTTAAGCCCGTTAGCCCGCCCCAATCCTGACAAAAAAGAATAATGTTTTTAAGATCAAGTTTTTTGATAAAAGTTGTAATCCAGTCTATGTGTTTTTGGTATGTGTAATCCTGTCGATTTACAAATTTATCAGACTTACCAAAACCAATTAGATCAGGAGCAATGACGCGAAAGTCCTTTGAAAGCCCAGGTATCATTTTTCGATAGAGATACGACCAGCTTGGTTCTCCGTGAAGTAATAAAACAACAGGGCTGTTTGTTGTGCCTTCGTCAAGGTAGTGCATCCGTAACCCTTTTTCCACATCTAGATAGTTACTTGAGAAATTATAGCCTTGTAAATTTTCAAATCTATTTTCAGGCGTTCTTATGGTTTTTTTCATGAGCGCTCAATTTCGGTTATGCTTGCTAAGTGGTGGTCATCGTGTTCGGCTACAAACAAAAACAAATCCATGGTTCTCATCGGTTTTTTTAGTCTCGGGTGTAGTGCTGTTTTGTATACCTCTTGTTCTGTCAATTTAACTAATTTATCTAATGTTACGTTCCTTAAATTCTGAAACTGCGAGAGCAAATCGTCAATGTCCGTATTATTGTGTTGCGCGCTGTCCGTTTTTTTGTTTTCCAAGTCCGCAGCTCTTAAATAGTCGTTATTTTCTATAATATCGTCTAGGCGACCTTGCCATAGCGGTTCGAGGTCTATGAGGTGCCCGATATGTTCTTTTATAGACCATTTTCCGTCCGGTTTGATGTCTAGCAATTTAGGCGGAATTCGTTCAGTTTTTGATTTTAATCTTATAAAAGTTCCATCAAGGCGTTCTATAATTGATGGGAAAATATTTTGCTTGAAGGAAAAATCAAATTTTCGTTCGAACCATTTTATTTGTTGCATGATGTTCTTTTTAATGACAAACTACACTGTTGTAAACGTGTGGATTTTCCATCTATCAAGATACTAAAATTAAAAGAAAATAGCGATTCGAGCTAAACTCGAATCGCTATTGCTTTTATAGGCACTATTGACAATTTATTTATTCCACATGAGTGAATAGTTTATTTACAATTTTCCACTCCTCATTGATTTTAGACAGCGATAAATAATCATAATAATTATAACCCAGCATGGGTACGTGCAGTTTTGCCATGGCAATTTTGCCCATAATATCAATGCTAATAATTTTCATTTTTAGGGTTTCGTTTAAGGCTTTAGGACTTTGTCTATTTTTTACGCCTTCAATATAAGCGCTTACACTTTTTAAATAATCAGCGCCTTTAATGTCTCCATAGATATGGGTGTTTTCATGAAAACAGGCTTCAAGTTTTGAGGTATCTCCGTAAAAAATACCATCAAAATAATTGGTTATTAACCTTTCGATGGCTTTTATATGTTCTTTATACATGGTTTATTTTTTAGACCGTGTGTCCAACGGTATGTCCGCCAGCTACATTAATGGTTTCTCCTGTAACAAAATTGGAAGTGGCTAAATAATATGCTGCTTCTGCAATTTCGTTAGCCTCTCCAATGCGATTTAATAGATGTAGCCCGGCGAGACTATCGGCATCTTCAATGCCTATTTTTCCTTGTAACGGACTCCTAATTATTCCCGGAGCTATGGTGTTCACTTTGATGTTGTTTTTACCAAATTCGGCAGCAAGTTGTCTGGTTAAGGCATGGATTGCCCCTTTACTTACTAAAGGTGCTGTTGCGGGAAACCCGTCAATGGCATGGTCTACCAAAACAGTTCCAATGTTTATTATGGAGCCGTTCTGCTGTTGCATCATTGTGGGCATAACGGCTTGTGATGTAAAATAGGTCCCTTTTAAATTGACATTCCAATACAGGTCTAGGTCTTTGTCCTCAACATCTAAAAAAGGTTTTGGAGAAAAGACCCCTGCATTATTAATTAAAACATCCACTGCATTGAATTTTTCTAATGCTAAGCACACTAGTTTTTGTCCTGTTTCTCGTTTGCTGATATCTCCAACCAGATATACCGCATTAACTGGTGAACCTAATGCTTTATAGGCTGCTTTTAGGTTTTCTTCGTTTGAAGCGTTCATCACCACATGACTTTCTCGCTCTATAAAGTGCTTTGCGATTTCCTTACCAATGCCGGTAGATGCTCCTGTAATAATTACTGTTTTATTTTTCATTTTATTTATTTTTTAGTTCCCAAATATTGTGTTCCGTCGACGCCCCAATTTTCGATGGGGATTTCCTCTATAACTACATGCGTGGTTTTTGGATTTTTGTTAAGTATGTCAACGACGAGTTGTGTAGCACCTTCTATTAATTGACGTTTTTGCTCTTTTGTTACGTGTTCGTCCGTAACTTTAATATTAATGTATGGCATAATTTCTTTATTAAATTAATGGTTATACAAAGGTGCTTCGGAATAAAGAGATGGTAAAGGAGGTATGTCACCTTTTTGAGGTGATGTATATCACATGAAGTGATCAATAAAAGATAAAAGTTATGCGTTTAATCTACTAAGGGTTTCTCTGGAAACACCTAAATAAGCAGCAATCATTTTTTTGGGAACCCGTTGAAAAAGCTTTGGATATTGCTGGAGGAGCAGATCATATTGTTCTTTAGTAGAGTTTTTTAATAACGATAAAATCCTGTTTTGTAGTGCGATGCGACCGATTTTACTTTTTTTCGCCCAAAAACGCTCCATTTTGTGCATTTTGGCTGTTAGCTTTTCTCGGTTTTCAAACGTGATATATAACAGTTCACTGTCTTCTATACAGTCTATAGCCGTTTTAGATTTTGTTTGTTTTACAAAAGACTCATAATCTGTAATCCACCAGTTTTCCATACCGAATTGAAGAATATGTTCTTTGCCGTTATCATCAATAAAATAACTTTTTAAACAGCCTTTTATAATCCAATATTCTTTATTGACAACGTCGCCTTCCTGAACAATATATTGATGTTTGCGTTTTTTGATTTGCTCAAAATGACTCAAAATAAAATCAAATTCTTCATCTGTAAGTTTGATAATTTCTTCAATATGCGTTCTAAGAGGATGATTCATTTTAAATTGTTGATAAGGTGTTTCTTAAGTTTATAACGGTAAAATTCTCTTTTCAAAGTTATATTCAATATTACGGTGTTTTAGTTATTGAAACAAAACATATCGGGGAGGAACAAGTCCGTTTAGTCGCATATGAACCAGCATTTGCCCTCTATGGTGGGTGATGTGATCTGTAAGCAATAAAAATATTTGCCGTTTTGTTCTGGTCAACCCGAAATAATCCAACTGGTCATTAAAATGAACGGGATCAAATTGTCTGATCAACGTTACGGTTTCATCGAATGTTTTATTAAGTAGAGCTATCATCTCTTCTTTAGATTTATTGTTCACCTTAAAAACAGTATCTGTTTTCCATTCCCTGGATTCACGCTCGCCCAATAAGGATTGACTATGCCAATCCATGGCATAACCTATATGCATTAAATTTTCGGCAAAGGACAGTGATTCCGGTGTTGCTTTAAAGTTATACTTGTCCTCCGGCATGGTTTGAGCCACTGCAATTAAATATTTACGAGAGTTTTCCAGACGTTCTAAATAGTCTTTAATAAAATTATCCTGTTGAGCGACAAGTGGAGATTCCATCGTATTAAACAGTATGATGGTAATCAAAATAAGTGTTTGTTTCATGATTTTAATAGTATTTGTCAATGCCGCCAAACCCTTTTATTAGCTTATTTTCTCGGGTTTTATTAATAAAATTCAAAAGTCGCTTTTCAAACGCTTCAGGTCTTTTTCTAGAGCTGTCAATGTACGCAATTCTAATGCGTTTATAAGACTCCGAAAATTTTTGATAATTATTCCAAACCAGTTTATCTGCTTGAATCTGTTTCATTATATCTTCAGGAAAAACGAATTCCTGTCGGATTATTTCTAAAACATCATGCTCAATTGATTTATGAATCAAATGGTTTTCAAAAAGCCATTTCAAACGTTCTTTATTGGGTTGAGAAAAGGCAGATCTTTTTCTTCTTTCACTAAATCTTTGAATCGTGGTTTCGTTATTCAATGATTTAACGGTACTGTCTATCCATCCAAAACAAAGGGCTTCTTCGACAGCATCATTGTATAGAATTCTTTTCTTCCCTGTCTTTTTAAGAGGATATTCTAACCAAATATCAGCTTTGATCTCAAAATTAATTTCGAGCCATTTCCTCCATGCTTTCCTATCAATAAAATATTTAGTTGATATATTGTTCATTTCCATGATAGTTGTAAACTGTCAAACATGCCACGTGTTGTATAGTGTATTGGCAGAGGGTCTTTCATTATTTTCGATTTAAAAACCCTTTTGCAATGTTGTCGACAACCCTATGATGCTCACGCCATGCGTGATAAACTTCTCGGGCCCATGCTTTTATTATGTTTTTGCATTCCGCCCCGTTGGCTGCGCTTTTTTTAATATCAGTTGTTGTGATGTCTCCCCGTTTCAGAGTGTTTGGGGGAATCAAATATTCATCTTGCTTATTCACTTTGTATGTATTCAAATAATGACTCAACTTAGGAGATAAATGATAAGTCCATTTAACCTTGTATTTAAAAATTAAATGCAATCTTAAAAGGTGAAAATGATTATTCCATCTTCCATGAATTTCCGGGTGTTGTAAGGTGTGGGCATCGACAATTAGAAATTTATAGATCTGATTTTCAGTGCTCGAAAAATCAATGCCAGAAAATTCAAGATTGAAAATCTCTAAGCATTCATGAATACCTCTTCTCGTATGAGCACCACAAAATTGACACTTTCCATGGTCTAAAAGTGTCACGCCATTCTTTTCTGCTAAATCGAGGTAATCCTGCATTTTGTTTTTTGCTTGTTGCTAAGAGTTTGGAATAAGGTGGGTCGGGTGTTCTGTGTTAATCGCCATGATATAATTTGATTTCATTCGGATATGGGGTTCCAACACCGGCCTCTAAATATTGTTTTAAACTTAACAGGTATATGGTCCATTTGGACGAAAAGTACGTTAAAGATTCAAGATCTTGAGCGTCAATATTTTGATGTGTTTGTGTTAAAAAAACTTGATCGTCCTTCTCTGTTATTTCAAAAATAAGTTGCGTTTTATCCCAAGATTTAAAACTATCGAAACAGGTTAATACCAATTTTTCATTGGGAATAATCTCGTCATATCTAAATTTTAAGGTTGTTAGGTTTTCAAATGTCAAGTATAATGTTTCTCCTAAGGCAACAATACCTTCAGATTTTGTTGCCCACCATTTATTGAGTTCAGAAGGTTTTGAAATGGCCTTGAACATGTCTTCTTTTGTGCATTTTGCTCCAATAAAATGAATGGTTCTTTCCATAATTCTTAAATGATTAGTTGCATTGATGAGCAACTAAATTAGCAAAAGAAAACGAACCAGAGGGAAACCTTTTGGGGTTTATGGGTTGTAAAGGGCCAAGCAATTAATTATTCAGCTTGTTATAATCAGTTTTATTTATTTAACCAGTTCCCAAATAATTTCATGAGTAAGGGCTGCGCTATATAAACCATAAGTATTACTAAAACTGTTGTTAAGAATAGATCTGTCAAAATTGCACTTAATCCTAACGCTAGTAATCTTGGCTTGAAAAATGGCATAATGGTAAAGATTAAGGGAACAATGGCAATCCAAATAATGATGGCCATCTTCCATTTTTTGGGTTCTTTAGGTACAGTCATTTTTATCTGTTGGTTATCTTTTTATAATTCACTTTAATAGGAGATTGTAAAATAAATAGCTCACTATCCTCTGTAACATTCAAGTTTATGTTTTCAATGTCGCTTGTTTTTGTAAAACTATCTTTTAGCATGTCGTTTCCTTCTATTTCAATTTTTCCTTCCATTAAATAGAAGGAATGAAAGCTATTCTTATTCAAATCGATCGTATGATTTCCTTTAGGTAATTTATAGCGCTTTGCAGAAACACCAGGAGCATCTGTATGTATTGGCGCATCTTCTCCAGCATAAGACTTTACCTTATACCCTTTTTCATATATCCATTGAAAAGCATTTGCCTGATAATCCTTGTAGTAAGGTGCTTTATGTAATGCTTTGCTGAAATCTGGGTCAAACCAAATTTGAAAAGCTCTTGAACCTTTCCAATATTTTTCAGAATGCTGTAAACCAGATCCTGCCTGAATATGTTGTACACCATCTGCCGGTAAAGGCGTCCACTTGTTAGTGGCCGTATCGTAATGTTCCAGACCCCCTTCAAAAATAAAAGTTAGTATTTCTATCCCTTCGTGTGGATGCATTGGAAAAGCGCCTTCTTCAATGGCTTCAACGTTTGCCCAATAGATAAGGTTTGAGTATAAAGGCTCTCCGTACAATGGTTTGTTTTCGTGGAGACGTCCCCCAAAAAGCGAAACGCTTTGTTGCTGATGTTTTGATTTTATATGCAGTTTCATTTTATGAGTTTTTTTTGATTTAAATATGTTTGCAAAAGCCCAACCAGAAGTTCCAAATAGAACTCCAATGGTTGAACTTAATTTTAAGAAATATCGGCGTTTCATTTAGCTTTATTTTCTCTGCTTTACAGACGACAAATAGCTTTCATAAACCCATCCGTAAGACGTGAACTGCCCTAAAACACCACCTAATTCTATAGATTTTTCATCTCTCCAATCACGCATTAATTCAGCATTTACAGATGCCCAAGTTGCGACTTTCGCACCAGCTTGAGATAAGCGATGCATTGTGGCATCTTGCACCATTTTGTTCCAGGTTCCAGAAGCATCAACAACGGCATAAGGGTCGTAACCGTCGCGAACAGCTGAAATAGCAGGAAATAATAAACATACGTCTGTTACAATACCAGCCATAATAACTTTCTTTCTTCCTGTTTTGTCTATGGCAGCTTTAAAATCAGGATTATCCCAGGCGTTTATTTCTCCTGGTCTGTCAATAATAGTAGCGTCTGGAACGATATCAATTATCTCTTGCCAAAAAGGGCCATTTGGTCCATCTGCCATACTTGTAGTTATGATTACTGGAATTCCAGCTACTTTAGCCATTGTTGCCAAGGCTTTTAAATTGTTTTGCAATAGGATAGGATCGATGTCTCTAACACTCGCTAGTAAACCCGTTTGATGGTCTATTAAAGTTAGTACTGCATTCTCTTTCGTTAAAAATTCTGTAAATCGGTTGTTTGTACGCATAATGTTAATTTTAAGTTTATAATTGTATAGGTGATATTTGTATAGGAGAATATTATAATAAAATTTTTTAACCCCTAATTTTGACTAAAATTTTTGAAACCGTCTTAGCTTCATCTTCTGTAATAGTGTAGAGGACTTTAATAAGTTCGTTAATTTCTTTTGTTGCCTCCAGTAGCACGCTTATGCCTTCCTGAGTAATATCTATATCCATCTGCCTTCTATTGGTTTCGCAAAGACAACGTGTAACCCATTTTTTAATTTCCATTTTATCAATTAAGCGCGTAATATTACTGCCCTTATCTATAACTTGTTCTTTTAGGTATGAAGCGGATACAGGCCTATTTTTTGCGCCATTTAAAATTCTTAAGATATTGTATTGTGCGGGTGAAATGTCATAAGGTTTCAAAATTGCCTTTAACTGATGCATATACCAGCTCTGAGTTGTTAGCAGCTCTACGGCAACATTTTGATATAAATCCTTTTTGTCTTTCATTGTATAGGAAATAGTTTCCTATGCGAATATATAATTTATTTTTGAATATTAAAAATATTTTTCAAAAGTGTTTGTGAAAACTAATCGGTTTTGAAGGTATTGGCTAGAATTATACAACTTTTTTTACTTCAGAGTGTCTTTCACCACTTTAGTTTTCGATAAATAATCGTGAATACCATTTTTAACGAATACATAAGAAATTCCATCGATTGGAATTAATCGACACAACGTCCTGATGATAATGTCTGAAGTATTTGGTTTCTCTCCGTTTATTTTTACAACTTTGGTTTTTGTTATAAACTTCCCTACGGTTTTTTGAAATTTAATTTCCATAAATGCGTAGTAGCTTAAAAATGTTCCAAAAGCTATAATTAAAGTCAAAAATGCGGCTAAAGTATCATTAGCTGAAGATGTTATAAAGATTCCTAATATTATAAAAACAACAAGAACAAGAAGATAAGCTATTATAAAGTCGATGATATAATTTAAAAATCTGATTCCAGGACCGGCAACATTCGAGTCTACTTGCTGCTTTTGTTCTTTTTCGATTGTTGCCTCTTCTATAACTTGCTCAAAACCGCTAATGTCTAGTTTCCGTTTTTCAATTTCCGATTCGGCTGCTTCGATTGCGGTTGGATTATAGCGTTCTTTTTCAACGGTTACTATTTTTATTAATTCTTCGTCCGTCCGTTCAGACATGACTTGTTTAAACTCGTTTTCCATTCATTTTTTAATTAATGCCAACGCATCGGTGAATAATAGTTACACTGGCCGGAACCAAATTAGTAAAAGAAAACGAATCATGATAAAACCCTACGGTTTTTCCGCTTACATAAACAACCAACAACTATAAGATGGTGTAATTAGTTCAATCCATTTTCTTTTCAACAAAACTCAAGATTTTTTGAAACTCCGTATTGTTAACTTCAGATTTTCCTATAACCAATACATCTTCACGATTTTTCTTTTGTATTAATAACAAATTAGATTTTGTGACTTTGTATTTTTTAAAATCTTCCCATTTAATCCATGTGCAATAAAAATCGTTGGAGAATCTTAAACAGTCATCTCGAAATTCGAAAATTCCAAATGAAACAATGTCGTTTTCATTTAATAAAATTTTCAGATTTCTTATATGTGCATCTTTTAGGGTTTTAAAATTTTCATGTTTAACATAAAGATCAAAAACCACAAAGATTGCAATACAGAAAAAAAGAGTACTTAAGTCGCTACCACCAAGAAGAATAACCAGTCCTAGTAGAAAAAATGAAATTGCGAGAATTGCAGACTCTTTTATCTTTTTCTGTTCTTTAAAGTAAACATAGGGAAGTGTTAATATTGTTTGCTCAATATAAATGCTCTTGTCAAATGGTATTTTGTATTTAAGCAAGGTTTTTTGAAGTTACATACTAGGTTTTAAAGTTAATTAATTTTCAGTTTAACGAATATATTTGTAATTCCATTAAGATTTGAGGATGGTTGAACACGATGATTATGGTTTATCTGATATGTGTCGAGGCCTTTTAATGACCAATAAGCTCAAATACCTTCTCCATGTTTGGATCCAGATTATTTTTATACTCATAAGAACTTAAAACATGAAAGTACTCTGGTTCAATCCATCGTCTGTTGTCGTTAGCATCAGCGTCCTGCCAATAGCGGTTTGAAGCGCTACTAATAAGTTTACTGTTCGGCATTATAATTTGGTTGTCTTCACCCACAAAATTGGGGCTGGACCCGGTATATTCACCCACAAAGATAGCGTTGGTTCTTTGCTCTAAGTTTGTTGCTAAATTCATCGCTGCAGAAAAGGTTCTTCGGCCAACAATAACATAGAGATTTCCCTTTTTATTGATTTGTTTTGATTTCAGAATTTGGTTAATCAGCCCTTCATTCAATTGGTTATTGCCTCCCGAATTTAATCGAATATCGATGACCAGTTTTTCGACATGATGATCGTCAATAAATTGAAATAACGCTTCGCAAAATGTCTTAAGGTTTTTATCGGGCTTGTCGAAAATGACGTTCAATTGAAAATATATCATGGCTTTGTCTTCAAGGTGCTCAAACCAATAAAAATCATCAGGAAAGGTATTGATACGTTTTAAATAGCGGGGAAGTGGGTTTGTGGAAGCATCATGCGCGGTAACCCAATCGGGGCGGACATCGGCAAATCGAACTTTGCTGATATCGAATGGCTCTGAAGCAATGCGAGCTGTGGTGATGTTGTTATCTGAATCTTTCATGTCTATCATCACACTTGAAATATCTTCGGTAGCCTTAATAGCGTATAGAATTTCAGAGATGGTCATATACACTTCGATGCCCAGTACTTTGATCCATTGGTCGTTGTCGTTTGGGGTGATCCCTTTTAATCGCTGTTTTATAGTTTCTATAGGAACACCGCCAATGGCCACAACTTCTTTGCCTATAATGTTTTTATAAAGAGCATCTGCCCCTTTAATAAACACCCCGTTTTTAAATTCCTGGAAGGCCACGGGAATTTGGTGAAACTGGTATTTCCCCTGAAACGGAATATATATAGATGTATGTCCGTCGCCAATCTTGGAAATGATCTTCATCGCTTCGGTAATCACTTCATGGTCTTTAAGCTGCGGAATCTTTGCAAGTAAGGTTTCAAAACCGGTCTCCCAGTCTTTTTTGGTCATCAATCGGAACAGGTTGTAATGCTCGGTTTCAAACTTGGTTTTTAAAATGTTGAGGTCCTCTTGCCAATGGGCGACTCTAAGTGAATCTGTTTCAGTTTGAATCTGGTTTTGATCTGAACGCTTGGTTTTTTGAGCACAAGACGTCATAAAAGCGCCAATACAAATAAGTAAACATACCAACTGATTTTTAAAAGGAAAGGTCTTTTTTTGGATTTTCATAGATTCTATAAGTTTTAAATACCCTGCAAACAAAGCATGTTATTCTAATAAAATCGACCTATTTTCTAATGTGGGACGCATTTGTGGTGTTTAATGTTTTAAACTCGTATGGCGTCATACCTGTATGAGATTTAAAAATGCGATTAAATGAAGATTTGCTGGAAAACCCGGAATCTAAGGCAATGGCCAGGATCGTTTTGTTGGAATTATTGGGGCGTAGAATTTGATTTTTAAACTCCTCTACCCGATACTGATTAATAAAATCCTGAAACGATTTCTTAAAACTCTGATTGATGATCTGTGATAGATGGTGTGTCGGAATGTCCATAGCTTTGGCCAAACCTTCAATTTTCAGGTCGCTATCGAGAAAGGGTTTTTCTTGCTTCATATAATGGATCAAGGCCTGTCGTTTCGAATCGATATCGTCTGGGCGCAATGATGAGGTTTTGTATTTTGGTGTTCTTTTAACGACCAGTTTATCGGATTCAGATAATACCATAATGGGAAAGCGGACGCCCATAAAGGCAATACTGTAAATAAGCACGATTAAGATCAGGGCGATAAACCTGGGATTGCCAACCGGAGCTTCCACACCCAGAAATTTTCTGGCAATAAAGTAAACCAGCGATAAGAGTACTGCAGTAATGATTAACAACAACAACACCCGAAACCATAACAGGACCTGCTTGGAGTTATTCTTATAGGTTATTGAGCTCGTGGATCTAGGGAGTTGGTTAATAATCTTATAGGAGAGCACAAGATAAACTCCTAAATGCACCGCTTTTAAAAATTCAATGATAGGCACATAAAGGGGTAGGCTGTCATTTATAGGGTTGCTAATGGCTTTTGAAAAGAACTCGATGATGCCTAAAAACATAGTTAGGATGATAAAAGGCACAAAATGATACAGGGCTCTTGAAGCGTCTGCTCGTGTCGTTTTTAAGGTATGTTTAAAAAACAGGTATAAACTCGGCCCGATTAATAGAGGAGATGAAATAGAAATGATGCGCAATACTAAGCGGAACGTGTCGTTTTGCAAGGTGTTAATTAGTTCAAAAGCAATATGAGCGCAAGCCGAAAATATTAAAAAACAGAGGTATTTGTTGGGCAAGGAATTGGCTTTGTTAAATACTAATAAACTGGCGATCAAATAAAACCCCTGTGCCAGCCCAATGATTAAAAGTATGGTCCAAAAACTCATACTGCTAAAGTATGAAAAGATGAGATAGGGTTTTGAAGTTCCTTAAATTGATCCAAAGACTCAAGCTTACGAAATTTAAAGCGCTGAAAACCTTGCCTTGAACGCTTCATAAGAAGGATCCAGAAGGTAAACCTCTATCAATTTTTATTCCTCCTAACCTAGCTTAACCTACAAGCTCAAAATTCAATATTTCAAATTCATGCCCATTCACAATAATGGAAAGCTGATGTCCGCCAACATGAAATTTACGTGTACTGATAACTTTAAACGATTGAGATTTATGAATTGTGGTCGTCGTGTCTTTTTGATAGTTTTTTTCGCTGATTTTAAAGACCTTTTTAGAAAGTGATCCATTAGCCTTCAGGTAATACATACCATATTCCAACCTTATTTTAGATGTCGAGGTATTGTTGTTCAGTAGGTTGAAAGAAAACTCTAAGCGTTCTCCAATGTGTACGATCGGGGTATGGATTTTAAAATGCTCAATTTTTATATGATCAACAGCACCGAACCCAAATAAGGTCATGAGTTTCTGGTTCCCTTGCTTAAGGAGCGTTCTGGAGGCGTGTTTAACGATCCAATCCGTTTCTGCGGTTTTGCCATACCAGCGCCTGACAGTTTTAATGACGATATCGGGGTTATCCTTAGCGATATCATTCAGGTTGTTGGCCACACTTCTTCTAACGTATAATGAAGGGTCGTTCTTAAGGTTTTCAAGGATAGGTAAAATAGGAGTAGGATCTTTCTTGAAATCCGGTAAGGCCATCGCCCAGGGTAATCGTGGCCGACATCCCTCTGAAGCCAATCGTCTAACATGTTCGTTCTTGTGTACGGACCATGTTTTTAGTTTTGGAATTAGTTTTTCCAGGTATCTGATAATGAAAGGGCGTATGGCAAATTCACAACTAACAAATTGCGTAATCGCTTCCATAGCATTTATGGAAACCTGATAATCATCCAGCCCATAAAGTTCCACGAAATCGGCAAAGAACATAAATTCAAATCCGTATTGGCCAATCGCTTTTTTACGAAGTGTGGGGATCATGTTCAGTAGGGCTGCTATTTGTTGGGGGTAATCCCCCGAAAGATGATCCTTTAACACTTTGGTGGTATGTCGCATACGTTGTTTTAGCTCTTTATCCTCCCATTGCTTATCAAAGATCTGAGCCATAAACAGTGCTGGATCAAAGTCGGCTTGAAATGTTCTAACAACAGCACAGAATTGCGTGTAAAATGCTTTTGAATATAGGTTTTTAAGTGGTTCTGCCATGGGTATTGTATGAAATAAGTCTGTGATTTCGTGTTGATAAGGCAAATATAAATCGAGGGACTGACAAAGGGTGTCAGTGGTGGTTGGGGGTTTTTAAATAGTTAAGTAGTTAATTTATGATTTCAAATTCTTTAAAGGCTTTTAATATTTTTCTTCCTGTAGCATATTCCTCTGCCTCTTTTTCTATTTTAGATATATTGCTTCTAAATAACTTGCATATTTGGTACCAGTTATCATTTTCGTTTTTCCAATAATCAACATCACTGGTTAGTACAACCTTGAGCAGGTCGCCTTCATAAAAATCGCCTTCGGCCAAAATATTCTCTTTTAAGGTTTCAAGCGCCAAGGGGATTAAAAACTTCAGCCCTATATTTTGCCCGATCATTATCCTTAGATCCTCTGTGTCGAAGTCTTTTAACTGCTTCTTTCTTAATTTATGACAAGTAGTTACTAAGTAACTTTCATCTTTAGGAATGTCTCCCCAGGAAACTTTTTCTAAACTTTCTAATGATTTTGAGAGCCAGTTATTTTCGAATTTGGAATCTTTTTTTGTCATAAAATTTCTAGCAATAAAGCCAATCGTTAGGCATCTTTTCAATTATTTGATATACCATGATCTTACTTCCTCAGCAACTTGATCAACCTCATTTTCATTTACTGATAGTCCATATGTGGAAATTAATTCGCTTGAGATAACTCTTTTTATTTTGTCGTAATCATACCCATTTTGGAAATGGGTTATAAGCAGTTTACTTAATTTGATAAACGACTGACTATTTCCAGAAGGCATAATATTCATCTGGTAAAGGATTTTGCTCAGCGCATTAATGTTATACTGGTCGAGTATTTTCAATCAGATTCGTTTTAAATACTTTATATAATTAATTAAAAGCCCCTTTATTTGCTCGGCAGCCACCGGATTCGCCGAATGCACGTTAAATTCCAAATCCCGTAAATCAAATCCCGAATCATAAACCAACCACTTTGCAGCCGCTAAGCCGTCAGGTGCCACGGTTCCATCCTCAGCAAGACCAAGGTCATTATCGAAACTGATATAGTTTGGAAGTCCATTTTTCTCAATATAACCTACAAATTCATCATAGGTTCGAACAATATCGAATTCAGATTCCATGGATTTATCGTAAATCATATCGATGGTTCTAATGTCATCTAAAAAGAGTTTTTTCATATTATGTTTGTTTCAGCAAACCATCATAAATGTAGTATTTTTTTGAATAACTACTAATTAGTAGTGGTACGGAAATGATAAACTTGGTTTCTTTACATCATGGACAATCAGGATTTTACTAATGAGGAGTTAGCCGATTGCTTAGACAAGGGTATTGAGATGTTATTTTTTATTGAGGAAGATATCTTTGATAGAAAGGATGTGCAGAATGTTGTTTTTGCTATTAGGAGGGTTCAGGATGTTTTGAGAAAAGGGGGATAAAAGCAAAACGTTATCGGCGTAGCTCATAACATGTTATTCATATTTGTATTTATTCCGCCAGAAGCCCTCTCCTTTTAGGAAGTCTACCAATATTTCTGTCATTTCCTCAACTGTTTCCGGTGGATTTACTTTTAATAAATGAATATCGTCATTTACATAACTAGATGCGAGTCCATCTTCATGTAAACTTCCGCTAACGTCCATCATATTTCCATTTTTGTCTTCGAGATAAACAGCGTGAAATTGTTCCCAATCGATGGATTTCATCGTTTTTTCAATTAATTCTTCCGTTGCTTTTTCCGAAATTATTTTTGACGTTTGTGCAAAATCGTATAAAACGACCAGTTTTAAAACACGATTCTGTTGTCGGTTTTCGCTATTTGGTTGAAAAGTTTTGTTTTCAAGGGTTTCAGTCTTTTTGGAGCTCCTGTTGAAGAAAGCAGCTGTTCCAATTAACGCTAAAACTGCAATTATTAAGTAGGTATTCATTATTTTTTATAGTTATAGTTTTTTATTTTTTCAGTCGCTTCTTTCAACTTCTCGGAATTAAATCCTTTTGTCAATTCAGTTAAAATCAAACTTTCTTTTATTCGGCTTTCCAGTCCATTTAATGATTTGTCATCATCGATAATCAGGAAGTCAGAGAGGTTAAATTCCGATATAAATTTTAGGACTTCTTCTTTTCGGTTTCGACAATCCGCATATTTTGGTACATATCCAATAATGTCTTTCTTTACTCCACGATTTTTAAAAATCAGATTGAATTCGGTGAGGGTTTTCACAGTCCGTCGGGTTGAACTCAACCAAATGTCAAATTCCGCAAGGGTGAGAAGTTGGTTTAAATTTTCAACACAGGATTCATTGAATTCAGAATATCCATCCGAGTGAATTCTGTCGGCTTTCCAAGATGGGTTTGTTATTAATACTCCATCTAGATCTAATATAATAATTCGTTTATTCAATTCTATTATTTTTTTAGAGTACCATCGTCATTAATAAATTCAAATTCATAATCTTGACTTATTTCTTTTCCTCCAGCAGCGATAAATGAGCCAAAAACCCCACGCCAATCTTCTATGTCATTTTCTTTATTCGTGTCCCATCTTATCACTCCATAGTTTCTCGTAGGAATTCCTTGTTGCTTTTCTCCTTCGACATAATAAACACCATCCCAATCAGTGAATTTGTCAAGAACAATTCCTAACTCTCCATCAAGTGTAACTTTCATTTTTGGATAAAAATCGTCGGATGTTTTCAAATTGCAGATAATGGTCTTGACTATGCCTAGTATGGGGTTTCAAGGCATTTTACTTTCTGTTTACCGATTAGTTTATTTATAGTTATTTCTTTCATTTTAGCACTTCAGTCCGCATTACATATAGCCATTGGCAACAGTTTTTATTTATTCAGTTACAGTTTTTCATTCAAGTCCTGCCTCCCTACAATGGCCATGATTTCCACAATATTATCATGAATTTTAAAGTAAATACTATCTACGCCGCAAACACAACGTCTATAATCCTTTTTTATATAATCAACAGATTCGAATGAAAAAGGGCGCTCTGAAATAAGGTCAAAATATTTAAAAAATGAGTCAAAATACCTATCTGCTTGAGTCATTCCATATTTTTTAACTCCATACTGGTGAATCCGAATTAAGTCATTTTTGGCCTCATTACTTAATCGATATTTAGTCATTAAGCGAAGACTTTGATTGGGCTAAAATGTCTTCTCTACGGTCGTTTGTAAATCCACTATTTTCAGCTTTTTCAAGTTTAGCACGAATCCAATTAATTTGTACCTGTTGATTTCGAGCTTGTCTAATCAAATCATTTACTAATTCGCTTTTACTGGAATATTCTTTATTGTCCACTTGGGTTTTAAGCCATTCGTCGTTCGGCTTTGTGAATGATATACTTTGTCTTGCCATAATTTTTTGATGTAAATATACACCAAAATCGAATCACTTACAAATTGTTGCCAACGCTCTTCTTTACTTCGAATTATTAATTTAATGGAAGAAAACAGGGGAACTAAAACGGTTTTCAAGTTAATACTTTACGTGTATATATAAGAATAGTGCGGTTTTGTGTCCGAGGATTTTCGTAGGAAAATCAGAGTGACCAAATACGCACTAGCCTTTGATTAAGCTTAAACATAAGCATTATTTTTATACAATCCAGCGTTTTTTTATGGATGTAATTTTTAGTTTCATAAATTCACCTATGAAGGTTTTCCGTCTTGTATTTTAAATTCACCTATTAGTTCTTTTTTCCAGTAAATCCTAAAATTGCCTGAATCTTTTCTGGTTTTAAAAGCAGGGAAACTCAGATAAAGTCTTAAACCTTTTTTAGCTTTAAAATGTTCAGGTTCCATTCTATATCTATATTTTGGTTTCTTTCTATTTTTAAAAGATGCCTTAGTTGTAGGAAAGACAAAAAAATCAAAGTCTTCAATTCCCTCTAATGAGTATTTTGCAAAAGCATCTTCGTATTCGTATTCTTCCAGTTTTATGCTATTTGCATACCAATCACCGCTACTTACACCAATTGGTCTATATCGGATTTTATTGTCAACATCTACTAAAACAATGTTGTTAAAATCTATGGTTTTTTTACTCGAAAAATCGTGAAATTTTGCAACAAAATACACTTTATATCTTTCTTCTTCTTGGGCATCATTATTTTTTAAGCATTCTAGTTTTGCGCCTCCAAACATATTTTCATTAACTCCATATTTTAATAGTTCTATTTTAACATTATTGATTAATGGATGTTTATGCTGCGAAAAACCAATATTAAGTATTAATAAATTGATTGTTAGAAAAGAAAATAGATATTTCATAATGATTTAATTAAAATTATCGGTTAAGGTTTAATGTTGGGTAACATTGTATAAACACAATATTGTGTTTATTCCTCCAAAAGCCAGGTAAACGCAACAGCATTGCGTTTATTTTTTATATATCTATACTAAGCAAACGAATTTAGAAAATTTTTCTGACAAAACGGATTCAAAATAAAACAGAACCCCTTTCAGTCAAGAAAGCGGTTTTAAGATTTATAAAGAAAGACATAAAGCTCATATTTTATGAGTATTTGCCTTGGCCTCGACATAAGTGAATGAAACACCAGATTTCGTCATTCACTATCACTTACAGAACCAACTTTTTATCCCGTTCATCCAAAGGCAAGAAACTAATATCCAAATAGGCGCCACTCGCGTTGTCATCCGAGACTATTTGAGGTTTCCCCTTAATCATTTCCAAGGAGTTTCTATGGATATGTCCGGCAAAGATACCTAACAAATTAGGCGCACTAAATACTGCTTTGTGAAAGTTAAAAGTGGTTTGCGTGTGCCCGTTCTCCGGCCATTTTGGTCGCCTTTCAATGCTAAAATTACGATCTGTGGCGGCGTTCCAATTCGGATTTCCGCAACCAAAAGAAATATTTTTTCCGGGAGCATAAAGGGGAATATGAACCAATAAAACCAAGGGTATCCCACTGTCAACCTGTTCTTTGAAAAAAGCCAATTGGTCTTCGTTAATTTGATAGGTAGAATTATCAATAGCCAAAAACCGTATGCCTTTAATATCATAAGCCGCCATTAAGGGATGATTCCCTTGATATAACGGCAGTAAACGCTTCTCAATCCAGGTATCACGCAAAGACTCCAGGGTACCTACCATCCCTTCATAGTGCCAATCGTGATTTCCTGCTGTATAAATGTATGGAATACCGGTAGCTTTCAATTTGGAGAGCACCCACGCTATGGCAGCCTCAGACGGAAAACTAAAAATATCGCCAACCAGGGTAATCACATCGGCATGGACGTCTTTGGCAAATGTCAGGGCTTGCTCAAAGGCTTCCTCCGGGTGCGTTTTTACCCGGGTTTTAAAATGTGTGGTTTGGTTATAAGCTTTGGCCATCCGATCACTATAGATTTGATATGGAATACCTCTATCATCATCTTTAAACAAATGCGTGTCGGCTATATGAACAACCTTTATGGACTCATGGATTACCTCTGCATAAAAAAATACTTTTTCCTGATCGATAGTCACACAGGACTTTACAGGTTTCTTTATGTCTTTATAATCTGTATTTGCACAAGAACTTGTTGCAAGTCCGAGTCCTGCAATAGCAGTAGTCGTTCCCTTTATAAATGATCTGCGTTTCATAAATTGTAACTGGTTTAGTTTCTCAACTGAAATAGAATATTCATTATTTCAATACTGGGAGCCTCTGCCACTTCATAAGCTTGTGGAATACTTTTGGCCAGGTCAGATGCTCTAAAAGCTTGCAAAGACTCGGGTGTATCCCAAACATAGACGCCACCGTAATGTCCCGGTTCATTCATTTTAACATAATACTTCTGTAAAAGTCCCGGTATGGCCTTGAATTCCGGTGCTCTTTCTTTGGCTCTTTCTAGTAATTCTTCTTCCGGAAGATGGGACTTTAGCTTGACAAATTGTAGTGTCATGTTTTTGTAATTTAAGTGAGGTTAACTATATCCTTGTTCTATTGTACTTGTTTTTAGCGTATTAATGCCAGACCAACGAATTTAGAAATTTTTTCTGGCAAATCGGATTTATGGTGAACAAAAACCTCTTTCTAAAGGGAAGGCGGTTTTTATATTAGTTGAACTTAATATATAACTCCAAAATATTGTGTTGTGAACCTTTTTAGATCATTCGAAGATGGCCGTAATGTTCTTGATAAACTTCAACGCTTCCGTTTCAATATGTGCCGTTAAACCCTCTTTGTTGTCGAAATTCGGATTTTCTATAATGGTATGGTCTATAATTGATAAGCTATCATCAATGGATTCGGCCAAACGATAGGTATCCCAATCACTACCTTTAAACATCTCCCAATATGTTTTTCGAATACCTTTGTTTTGACCGGACAAGCAAATTGAAAACCCCATGGTGTTATGATTTAAGATAATGACAAATTTTAGTTTTAGTTTTTTCAATGATGCTGTAGTCAAAGAAAAATAGGAATATTCCGGATGCCCCAGATAAAGGTTTCCCAGTTTAAAATGAGTCTCGTAAGCTTTATAGAAAAACCCCCTTAATGTTTTCATATAGTCTATCAATTGATGATAATCTAATGATGTCTTATGCGTTTCGTCCGATTTAATATTATCAGGTCTTTCAAGAGGAATACAGATGTCTAAGATGAATTTTTGTTCGGGATGTGTGCTATGGTCATTATAATAGCTTTCAAAATAATTACCATCTCTAAATTCATAACCGTTTTCTATAACCCAGATACACATACTTTGCCATGCTTTAGGAATCTCTGTGGCACTAATTTCAAATTGGCCGACAGCATAGTAGCCTTTTTGTATGGTAAAGGGTCTGATTTCTTCTTCGGGTTTAATAGCCCCCGAAATGGTTATACAAGTACTAAATCTCAATTTTGAAGTTTGAGTGACGTTGGGGTTGTCATGATAAATAGTAATAGCTTTAAAGCCTGAAGTAGGCAGCACTTCTTTTTTATGGCCCCATGCCGTTAACCTTTGATACATGGCTCCGATCTTATCGAAGTCTCCAATATGCGATATGCCGGCAAGTTTTATCTCCGGGAGTTCTTGTACAGTGATCTTTGCGTTCATTGTAATCCATTGTTTAATGTTATCCATTTCACAAAGATATTTTTCCGATGAAAAAGGGGCTATACCAATATTGCTAAGTAATTTTTTTCCTTCCAACTTAAATTGGGTAGGGCTTATGCCATAGTACTTTTTAAAGGCTCGGGAAAATGAATTATCGCTATTGAAACCATAGGTATATGCTAAATCCTTTAAAGGTGCGTTTTGCTCAACAAGCAGGATTGCCGAAATGCGTTCTACCCGCTTTCTGATAATATAGGCGTTTAAATTTTCACCGATAACTGTTGAGAATACGCGATGGAAATGGTATGGCGAATAATGTGCTTTTTGTGACAGGCGTTCAAGCGATAAGTTGGTATCAAGATGCTTTTCGATATAATCCAGGACGACATGGATGCGTTTAAGATATTCCCGTCTTGTTTTGTTCATGTCTGTTTTAGCGCTTTACTAATGTATATGTGATTACAATTCTTTAAATATGTTTATCCCCGTTTCCTTGCTATTGGTGGTATTCATATTAAAGCGCTCTTCGAGTTTAATTTTGCCGTCTTCAACAGAAAGGACACCATTAGAATTCCCATGATCCATTTCTCCGGTAATCCTATATTGGCAATAGCAAAAACTTAACACATTATTTTCCAGACGACCAACTAAATATCCTTGTTTGATCTTGCCTCCCGTATAATTTGCCGACACAAGATCTCCTTTTTGTTTGAACTTGAAGATGGTGTCAAAACCAACGATGCCGTTATCGCTTGTTTTCACGACATTCATTTTAATATTATTGAGCATATCCTTTGAATTTAATTTCGAACATCATTTGTTCCTTATTTATTTATGCTGGATCAACGAATTTAACAAATTTCCGGACAAGTAAAGATTCACCTTAAAACGAAAAAACCTCTTTCGAAATGGAAAGAGGTTTTCATATTTTTCAGAAAGAACAAAGATCTTTACATCATATTATTGCCTTTATTAACATCCGCCATCCCATTCTTAGGATCGATTTGCACGCTTTTTACAGCCTTCGAAGCCTCAAAGGTATAAGTAGGGTATGCCCAGGCCCAATCCGGTTTTACGGTGGCTGAGGTCGGTTTTTCACCACGCATAATTTGTAATGGGATATAGAAATCTTCAGTAGAGCCGTCGGTATAGGTGACGCTCACATCTATAGGCATTGGCATAAGGCCAATACGCTCTAAAGTAATGTTCTGGTCTTCAATGGCTTTAACACTATAATCGATGGTGTTTGTAGTTTGTGCAAAATCCATTAAGTACCAATCGAGTTCTAACCCGGTTACTTTTTCCGCAGAACGGATCACATCTAAAGGTGTCGGGTGCTTAAACGCAAAGTCTTTAAAATATTTTTTAATGGTCTTTTTCAAGTTGTCTTCACCAATCACATAGCCTAACTGGGCTAAAAACACTTCACCTTTGCTATACGCAGCAATACCATAGGCCTGGTTAAAATGATAGCGATCGGCATGGGTGGTCAAGGGTTGTTCTTTACCCGAGGTTGCTAAATAGATATAATTACTATAAGCCCCGGCAGCGGGGTTTTCCCTGCCTTGTTTCATTACATGATTCATAGCATAGTCGCTAATATAGCTTGTGAAACCTTCGTCCATCCACTCATGTTTAGCTTCGTTGGTCGCTAACAAGAATTGAAACCAGCTATGCGCCAGTTCATGTGCGGTTACCCCAACCAGGCTACCAAATTTACGTTCTCCGGTAATGAGGGTACACATGGCATATTCCATACCGCCGTCACCACCTTGAATCACCGAATATTGTTTGTATGGGTACTGACCAATATGTTCGCTAAAATATTGCATCAGCTCTACGGTTTTAGGCTGAAGTTTTTTCCAGTTATTGAGCTTGTCCTGAGCTAAGGTGCTTTTGTAATAAAAATTCAGCAGAGGTCCGTTAGGGACTTGCATGGTGTCGTGAATATAATCTGGATCTGCAGCCCAGGTAAAATCATGGACATTGGGTGCTTTAAAGTGCAGCGTTTTTTTGTTTCCGGAAGCGGCTGTTTCATTTTGAAGATAACCGGTACCACCAACCACGTAGTTTTTATCTATGGTTAATTTGACATCAAAATCGCCCCAAACCCCATGAAATTCTCTACCGATGTACGGATCGGCGTGCCAGCCTTCAAAATCGTATTCCGCTAATTTCGGATACCATTGGGTCATCGATAGCGCAACCCCTTCCTTATTGTTTCTACCTGAACGTCGGATTTGCACAGGAACCTGAGCGTTAAATACCATCTCAAAGGTGACCTGCTCTCCCGGTTGAATGGGTTTTGCCAGATCAACCTCTAATACCGTCCCGACAGTTTCGTGATTTAGTGCTTTACCATTTTGTTTTAAGGACGTGACTTTGATATATCCGATCTCATTAGGTTTTAATTTACTGATGCGATCACCAACTCTGGCATCAGGATCAGCAATGGTTCTGGAACGTACGTCCATTTCACTTCCCGGTTGAAAGGCGTTAAAGTATAAATGATAATACACACGATTCAACACATCCGGGGAATTGTTAGTGTACACCAACTTTTGCGTGCCCTGGTATTGATAGGTATTGACATCCATGTCTATAGTCATACTGTAGTCGGCGTGTTGCTGCCAATAGGCAGACTGCGAAGTCGATGTTGATGTTGGTGTGGACGGTGTTGCAGGTGCTGAGGCATACACCGTATCTTTCGTGTTATTGCACGAGAGGCATATAACTGCGCAACAGAGTGAAGTTAAAAATAGTTTCATAGTGGGTTGTTTTTAAAAGAAGATGCCAAATGGTATTTATAATGTCACACAGAGCTCGTCGAAGTGATTTTAACTTGCCAATAAACTAGAAAGTAGGCTTCTACAAGCTCAGCCTGACATTTAGAGTTTAATTGGCTTTATCGTAACCGAATTTGACTTCTTCTTTAATCATACTTATAATTTATCTAGACATTCTATCCGCCATAATTAATGCATTATAAGCATTAACCATTTTTGAGGATTTAATGAGATCACCAAAAGGTTTTACGTTCTCGGCATTACCACCAACGATCACTTTGGTTTTTACGGCAAGCCCGGAATCCATAAGGATTTGTTTTACCTGTGACGCTTTTAATTTAGGGTAATACGACCGGATCAAAGCTGCAACACCCGCAACACCCGGAGCTGCCATAGAGGTTCCGCCTTTAGTATCGTACTCATTTTCGGGAGTGGTTGAATAGACTTTAGCTCCGGGAGCAAAAACGTCTACATTAACTTTCCCGTAGTTGGAAAAACCGGCAATCATATCGGCGCCATATTTTGGTTCCAGAGCCCCGACGGTTATAAACGTATCAGACACTTCCGGTCCAATACCAACAGCATCGTTAGGGTAACAATCTTTAACATCTAAATCCTGACCCTCATTTCCGGCGGCATTCACAAAAAGCACGTCGTTTTTCCCTGCGTACGCGATAGCATCTCTAACCCAGTCACTATGTGGTGAGTAGTATTTTCCGAAACTTCCGTTAATAATTGAAGCACCATTATCAACGGCATATCGTATGGCTAAAGCAATGTCCTTATCGTATTCATCGCCATTAGGTACAGCTCTAATACTCATTATTTTAACATTATTGGCCACACCGTTAACGCCCTTACCGTTATTCCTTTCGGCAGCAATAATCCCTGCAACATGGGTGCCGTGACTTTCACTTTTCTTTACTGGCTTTACGTTTCCGTTACCATAATATTTATTCGACATATCGTCCGGATTATCACCGGTTAACCGGCCTTTAAGGTCTTTATTAAGGTTGTAGTTTAAACGATCGGTAAATTGCTCTAAACCTTTCTTGAGTTCTTCGGTCATGGCATCAACAGATTCCATATCCAAGCTATAAACGTATTTTACGATAGACACCGATTGTTGTAAATCTTTATCTTCGGTTTTTATACTATTAACGTCATCTATTGTATAACTATCTTTCTTTAAGTGCGCTTTGATCGCCTTATCTGCACCCGTTATTTGTTGCAAGAATTGCTCATAATTCGTTTTGTAACTTACATATTTTTCATATTCCTTATCGTACTCGGCTTTAGCCCGATCATATTCCGGGTTACTCGTATCGCCTTTAGCCAGAATACGCACATACTCTAGTTGCTCGTTATAGCCGTCTCCTAAAAAATTCCAGCCATGAACATCATCGATATAGCCATTTTTATCATCATCTTTTCCATTATTAGGAACTTCTTTTTTATTGGTCCAAACCACCCCGTCTAAATCTTCATGATCAATATCAATGCCCGAATCGATCACCGCAACAATGACTGTTTTTCCTTTTTTAGTTTTAATGATTTCCTTGTAAGCTTTATCAACACTCATTCCGGGAATGGTGTCTTTTACCAGGTCTAAATGACCCCAGGTGTGTTTTTCGTTTTCGGTTAATTCTGAAACCTTTAAAGGAGTGTTGTCGATATTTTCAACAGGAGTTGAAAGAATGCTTGCTGTACCACCACAACCTAAAATTACCGATGCGGTAAAAGCTGAAAGTATAAATGGTTTAATTGTCTTCATTATCTAAATCTAATAAAATGTTAATTGAATATTTCGTTTGTTGTATAAATGTTCTTTAATCGTACTCCTTTTTCTGTATGCTGTACCGTTATAATCTCATTATGAGCATCATGTTCCAGAAAGAGATAGTAATTGTTATCGGCAGCAAGGTTAAGAAACTTTTCCTTTTCATCCAGACTTAAGAGCGGTCTGGTATCGTAACCCGTAATATAGGGGATGGGCAAATGACCAACGGTTGGCAGTAGGTCGGCCATGAACGCAATGGTTTTGTCCTTGTAATGTATCAGGGGAATCATTTGTTTTTCTGTGTGTCCATCTGCAAAAAAGATATCAAACCCTAATTCAGAATCTTTAAGCGTATCGCCATCAGGAAGGGATGTGAAATTCAACTGACCACAATCTTCCATGGGTAAAATATTTTCTTTTAAAAACGAGGCTTTCTCCCTTTTATTGGGTTGGATGGCCCATTGCCAGTGGTTTTTATTACTCCAATATCGGGCATTTTTAAAAGCGGGTTCGTAGCCCGTTTTATCTTTATTCCATTGGATACTGCCACCACAATGGTCGAAATGCAAGTGGGTCATAAACATATCGGTAATGTCATTGCGATGAAATCCATAATGTTTCAAGGAATCATCAAGATTATGGTCACCCCAGAGGTCATAATACCCATAAAATTTATCGGATTGCTTGTTCCCCATGCCGTTGTCTATTAAAGTGAGTCGATTACCCGCTTCAATAAGTAAACAACGCGCGGCAATATCGATCATATTATTGGCATCGGCAGGATTGGTTCTTTGCCATAATGATCTGGGTACGACACCAAACATCGCGCCACCATCGAGTTTAAAATTACCGGCATTTATAGGATATAAATTCATAGGGGCGTAAATTTAAGAAAATCGTAACAATAACAGACTTTTGTTAAGAAGATATTAAGAAAACGAGGTTGAGATGCCGAGATTTTACGAAGATTTAATTACATCCTTCAATCGCTTACCAAAATCAAACAAGGCTTTAATCTCTTTAAGGCTGGCTAATCGTTCTTTTCCAAAGATAAGCAGGGCATCGCCATTAGACTCCACATGATAATAGGGATTGCTTTCAAAGAAGTGAGTCACGTCATCATCAAAAAATGCGCTTATGGCTTCCTTGTTTTCACCTAATAAATAGAAGCGTTCAGAAAAATCATCATGGTTTTCAATATCAATATCTTTGAATCCGGCAAAGGCAGAAACTTTTTCCAAAAAGCCTTCCCTGTCTAAGGTGAACTGTGGAATTTTACGGCTTAGCTGAATATGAAGCATCGTTGATCGCACCACTTCTTTGGCGATAAACTCTCCTTCAGAAAACTCGATATCAAACATCCCTATAGCCTGTTTCTTATCGGACAATTTGTTATAAATATGATTGATGTTTTTGGTATTGAAGAACCTGAAATTGTTTAAAAAAGAGACCTCCTTTTCTTTTTGGGCGCTATAACTGTATTTATAATCTTGAGCTAAGCTCTCCATATTGGTTTGACGCCGGGTTAAATTGTTTTTAATAATTTTTGGCACCGGAAGCATACGTCTTAAGGCAAAAGGGTGTTTGGAATCGGTGTCATGCATATCCAGTCCGATAACATCAAAATGACCACCGCGTTTATTAAATAGTTCTTGGTAGCCGTGCATGTTCTCCATTACCGTGTGGTCTACGAATTCACACATTGAAAAATCGACAATAACATCTTCGTTTTCCGGTACGGCATCTATTTGTTTTTTCAGCCTATAGTAATTCAAAAAGCTGCAAAAGTGTTTAACACTGACATAAAAATTGTCATCACCGGCCTCCTTAAACATCAACACATTAGGTTTTAAAACATTCCTGAAAAACAAACCAATGCTTTTGTTTATAATAGTATGAATAATCAATGTCGCGATTACACCGGCAACAATACCGGTGATTAGCCCAATTTTTAAGGTAATAATTAGGGTGGTAAAAAAGATGATAAGCTGCTCTTTTCCAATAGAGAATATTTTGGTGATCACTTTGGGTGACGCCAACTTATATCCCGTATAGACTAAAATGGCCATTAATGCCGGTAAGGGAATTCGGGTAAGCTGCGTACTGAATAGTACAATGAAAAGAATTAGAAATACCGCGTGAAAAAAGTTTGACGACCGGTTACTGGCACCATTGTTCACATTGACCGAGCTCCGTGCAATCACGGTGACCACATTTAAACCGCCTAAAAAACCACTACCAACGGTGGCCAGCCCTAAGGCCTTAAGGTCTTTATTCACATTAGAACGTCTTTTTTCAGGGTCCAACTTGTCAACGGCCTTAATACTTAAAAGCGATTCGATACCGGCAATAAGCGTTAAGGCTAAAACACTGCCCCAAAATGAGAAAGACCAAATGCTGCTAAAATTGGGTGTTGGAATATCAGCAATGATGTTTTGAATTGTTGGAATACCCGAAATCATATACTCTTTTGAGATGGGATTTGGTTCGTGTAACCCCATTTCAAAATAATAACTAAATGCGATGGATAGAATAACGATCCACATTGGCGCCGGAATGAGCTGTAAGTACTTGTTTCTGATTTTTGAATAAAACAACATGATGGCTAAACTGATCACCCCTGCCAATGCAGCGAAAATCAAACCTTTATTTTCGTAATGAATGGCATCGTTAATGGTAAACGGAATTTCGAAGAGATAATCAACCGTATCTTCCCGATTTATTTTATGGGCAAGCATGATATGAAATTGTTTTCCTAAAATGATAAGCCCGATGGCGGCGAGCATCCCTTGGATGGCAGAAGACGGAAAGAAATCGGCCAATGCCCCCATTCTGAAAAAGCCTAAAGCGATCAAGAGTACCCCTGAAAAAACTATTGCCACATAAGCACTCTCTATCCCTAAAGTAGAAATAGCAATTAAAAGTACCCCGACCAATCCGTTTCCCGGCCCCGCTATTGTGACATGGCTTCCGCCCAGAACAGATACGGTAATACCTCCAACAACAGCCGCAATAATCCCGGATATAGGTGGAGCGTCACTGGCCATCGCAAGTCCTAAACCTAGTGGTAAAGCAATAAGGCTAACCACAAACCCTGAAAATATATTCTTGGGCAGTGCCTTAAAAAAGTCTTTTATGTTGTTCTTTTTCGGGCTCATTGCAGGATTAACACATCGGTTGGTAATTCTGTTAAAATATGTTCGATATCGTGCGGAAATAAACGATCCCAAAATGTCATTTTAGACGGTGCGTTCATTACCAATAAATCCGCCCTGGATATTTGCGCATAGTGTCCTATAGAATAGCCTTGCTTTCCAAAAATAGGTTGTAGTTTTATGGTGTTGTTTTTTGTATGTGCTGAAGGAATATGGCTTATAATTTCTTTAATTCTGGAGTTTTCTCTATGCCTGATCCGTTCTTTTATAATGTTGGCACGTCTTAACGATTTATCATCATCAACCCTTATGGCGATTTCATCTTTCTTAATCTCCTCTACAATGGTTATCTTATCGGCTTTAAGGTGATGAGCCACATAAAATGCAGTGGTTATGGTTTGTTCCGTTTTGGGGTCTTTAAGCCCGTTTACCACAATGTGCTCACAGGGAATACGCTCCACCGAAGGTTTTATTAAAAGCAACACAGAACATTGAGCTCGACGCGTAATTTTTCTGGCAATAGATCCCACATAATATTTTAAAAAACGTTCACGTTGAACCGCACCAAGAATCAATAAATCTATATTTTTTTCTTCTGAAGTTGATAGGATCACATCTACCGGATTACCGGTTTTAAAGACGACTTCATAATTTAATTGGTCTTTTTCAAAACTCTTAAGTATGGTTTTAAACATCTCCTTTTTATCTTCTGAAGATTCACCAACATGAATCAGAAATAATTTGGAGTCGAAAAAAATTGATAACCTGGCAGCCTCAAAAAGATTGGCTTTAAGGTTGGGTGAGAAGGCAACGCCAATTCCTATACTGTTAAAAGGCTTTACAGACAATAGTTTTAATGTTTTTTACTTGAAGGGGAAAGATAGTATTTTTTTAAAAACATTAAATCATCTGTTTTATTTAAATTAGTGTTTTTTAGATAAAACTTAGAATATGTTAGAATTAGCTGGTATAATAATTTTGGGGATTTTGGCACAGTGGGTAGCATGGAAATTTAAAATTCCGGCCATTTTGCCTTTAATTTTAATTGGTCTTTTAGTAGGGCCGGTTGCGGCCGAATATTTAAGTGACGACGGTACGAAATGGATTGAACCTATCTGGAATGGTGAAAAAGGATTGTTCCCCGGAGAAGGTCTGTTTTATTTTGTTTCACTGGCTATTAGTATTATTCTTTTTGAAGGGGGTTTAACCTTGAAACGCGCGGAAATTAAAAATGTGGGACCTGTAATTACAAAGCTGATTACATTGGGCTCTGCTATTACATTTTTTGGTGCCGGTATTTTGGCGCACTTTATTTTTAATTTGAGTTGGGAGTTATCCTTTTTGTTTTCTGGACTTATTATTGTTACCGGACCTACGGTAATTACCCCGATTTTAAGAAACATTCCGCTTAAAAAGGACGTGTCGGCGGTATTAAAATGGGAGGGTATTTTAATAGATCCCATTGGCGCATTGGTTGCCGTATTGGTCTTTGAGTTTATTAGTGTTGGTGGTGATAGCGGATTTACCAAAACGGCATTAATGGAGTTTGGTAAAATTATTCTTTTTGGTACAACCTTCGGGTTTACCTTTGCACACGCTCTGGCTTTTGTCATTAATAAGAAGCTAATTCCTCATTATTTGTTGAATGTGGTATCGCTTTCAACGGTGCTATTGGTTTTTGTAGAATCTGAAATTTTTGCGCACGAATCAGGGCTTTTGGCGGTGGTAGTTATGGGTATGGTGTTGGGCAACAGTAAATTAGAAAATTTGAAAGAACTGCTGTATTTTAAAGAGTCTCTAAGTGTTTTACTCATTTCCATTTTATTTATTCTTTTGGCGGCCAATATTAATATTGAAGATTTAATGTTGTTATACAATTGGAAAACAGCCATTCTTTTTGCGATTGTTGTGTTTGTGGTAAGGCCCCTTGCTGTGTTTTTAAGTACATCGGGCTCTAACTTAAAATTTAAAGAAAAACTCTTTATAAGCTGGGTGGGTCCAAGAGGTATTGTTGCGGCTGGAATTGCTTCTCTCTTCGGAAGCAAACTTCTAAAACAAGGTGTTGAAGGTGCCGAATATATTACTCCTTTAGTCTTCATGATCGTTCTGGGAACCGTTTTATTGAACGCTACAACGGCAAGACTTTTTGCGAAATTGGTGAAGGTTTTTCTTATTAGATCTGAAGGTATTTTGATTGTCGGTGCCTCTCAGGTATCACGATTGATTGGAAGTTATTTAGTGGAAAATAACCGTCATGTGGTGCTCATTGATAGTAACCAAACCAACATTCGGCTGGCTCAAGATAATGGTCTGGAAGCTATTAATACCGATATTTATTCTGAAACTTTAAATGACAATATAGAACTCAATGATATCGGGTTTTTAATGGCGCTAACGGGAAGTGCAGATATCAATAAATATGCGATTGATAAGTTTGGAGAACAATTTGGTGAAAACGGAACATTTAGATTGATTACTGTTGAGGAGATCGATGATCCTTCAAACACCCCAAAGGAAGGCTTGTTTTCGCAAACAGACGATTTCAACGTACTTACTGAAGTTGCGCGTAAGCATCCGGTGATTCATGAAATTGAACTTCGGGATAGAAAGCATTATGAAAGCTTAATTGAAATCACCAATAACGATGAAGATATTGTGCCCTTATTAGTAAAAGATAAGCAAGGTGTTCTGGAGATCATTTCGTCAAATAATAAAGCCATCGATGCCATTGAAAAAGGCTATAAACTGGTATATTTAGGAAAACCCTTGGCGTCTTAATATAAAAACAAAAAAGCTTCAAATACTATTTTGAAGCCTTTTTTTAATCTGAATGTTTTGAAAGGAACCAATTACCCCTTAATCTGAAGATTAGTAAACTCTTTAGAAACCACCAATGTATTGTTCATAAAGTTCACATCTTTCAGGTCGACATATTCATTATCAACTTTAATAGCCTTTACTTTAAACGGCAAACCGAATAAATTAATTTTAAAGGTATTATAGGAAGTTAGATATTTACCTCTTTTATGAATTCTGATAATCAATTTATTATCATTTCCGGCCAAATTGAATTTTTTCAAACTATAGCGTCCTTTGGTGTAATCGTAACCGTCATCCGCATCTTCGTAAAGTTCAGAATCTTCTTTACCATGCTTATAATAAACATCTAATGTCAATTGTTTAATGACTTTTTCTCCTACGTATTGCTGCACGGGATATTTTGGAATAACAGCTCCTGCTTTTACAAAAATCGGCATGGTATCAATATCGGCATCAACCCAGGTTTCTTTGCCTCCGGAAATTATTTCCTTAGTCCAGAAATTATACCATTCACCACGAGGAATATACATGCGCCGTCCTTTGGCATTAGGCTCATTGATCGGGCATACCAAAATTTGATTACCACAAATGAACTCGTCGGTTCTATAATGTGTTTGGGTGTCTTCCTGATCGAATAATACCAGAGACTTTAGCATAGGTACATTGTCCTGTGAATACTGATAGAAGGATGTGTATAAATAGGGCAATAATTCGTATCGGATTTCGATAAATCTGCGCACCACATCCGTAATTTCAGGATCGAAAGCCCAGGGCTCCTGATCCCCATGATCACCGGAAGAATGTGTTCTGCAAAACGGGTGGAAAACACCTAGCTGAATCCAACGCGCATAGAGTTCGCCATTGGGCTGCTCGGCAAACCCTCCAATGTCCGATCCTGCAAAAGAAAACCCTGAAAGCGCCAAACGCTGTGCCTGAATGTTAGCAATTTGTAAATGTTCCCATGAGGCTACGTTATCACCCATCCATGTGGAGGTATAGCGTTGTGTGCCCGAATAGGCAGAGCGCGTAATGACAAAAGGTCTTTTCGGGTAGTTGAATTTTTTTAAACCGTGATACGTTGCGCGCGCCATTTGCATGCCGTAAATATTATGTGCTTTTTGGTGACTGCATGGATTACCATCATAATCATGACGGACGTCCATAGGGAATGTTTTGCCGGGAACCTCCATAACGGCAGGTTCATTCATATCGTTCCAAACACCCTTGACGCCAATTTCTTCAACAAGTTCTTTAAACAGTCCGGCCCACCATTTACGAACTTCCGGTCTTGTGAAATCCGGGAAATAACACTCTCCCGGCCATACTTTTCCTTTCATATAAGGGCCATCGGCACGCTTACAGAAATAATCCTTTTCTAAGGCTTCTTTAAAAACACTGTATTCGCTGTCGATCTTAATTCCCGGGTCTATAATAACCACCGTTTTAAAGCCGTCTTCCGCTAATTCCCTAACCATACGTTTTGGTTCGGGGAAATGGTCCTTACTCCATGTAAAGCATCGAAAGCCCTCCATGTAGTCGATATCCAAGTAAATGGCATCACAAGGAATTTTTAATGCTCTAAATTTTGAAGTAATTGCCTTGACATTCGATTCGGGATAATAACTCCATTTACATTGATGATAACCCAGTGCCCACAATGGTGGTAACTCCGGTGTACCGGTTAGATCGGTATAGCTGGTCACCACGTCTTGCATTTTAGGCCCATAGAAAAAATAATAATTCATTTCTCCGCCTTGCGCCCAGAAGCTGGTTACGTTACGACGTTCATGGCAAAAATCAAAATAAGTTCTAAACGTATTATCGAAGAAAACACCATAGGCCTTATTGTTATGTAAGGCGGTGTAAAATGGTATGGCTTTATAAATCGGGTCTGTGTCTTTTCCGTAGGCATAAGAATCTGTTGCCCAGTTTTCATAACGTTTGCCTTTTAAGTTAAGATGATTAGGTTTATCACCTAAACCATAATAGCTTTCACCATTTTGAGCGGCCTTACTCATTTTTACAATATCACCACCTAATTCATAACTCTCTTCCCAATGGAACCCTAATTCGTCTTCGCAAATAAGGGTGTTGTCTTTAGCATCGTAAATCGATGTTCTTAAATCCGATTTGTAGATATAGCAGATTAATTTTGAAGTGGTTATTTTGTATTTTTCATCATCATCAGAAATCTCTAAATGATTGTAACCACGACTTGCTTTTTCATCAATAGCATAAGAGAAGTCATTATCAAATTTCCCTACGGTGGTATATCTAAAACGCAATACGCTGTCTCTTAAAACCGTAAGTTGAAGGATAACGTTATTCGAGGTTGAAAAATGTAGGATATCTACATCTTTTTTATAGTCTGTTATATTGGCAGGAAACAAGTCTCCTTTATATTCTAATTCTGTATTTATAATCATGTGTTGGGTAGCAATTTATTAATTGACGAAAATACTAAAACAATTAAATTTTGATGGAACTTTTTCATTAAAAAAAAGACAAATAATTGGATAAAACACAAAGAATTAGAGGTTTAATTGTGTTTCCCGCAAGGTTTTGAAAACCTTGCAGGTTTGTTCATTGTATTACCCGCTAGGTTTTGTTTTGACCTAATAGGTAATACAATGACATCATTTAATTTGAAACAGGGTTATAGCTAATGGAGCCAAGGTTATTTCCGCTGAATAATCCTTTCCATTCCATGATGATTTTTTTATCGTAATCGCTTTTTTATTTATCACACCGCTACCGCCAAACACTTTCGCATCACTGTTAAAAACTTCGGTAAGTTTTCCTTTAACAGTCCCGATAGTTATCGGGATACCAATTTTGTAGTGCTCTCTAACGGTTGGTGTTAAATTGCACACCACAATGACATTGTCTTTTGAGCTTTTGCCTTTTCGAATGTAGGACATGACACAGTTATCATGATCGTCATAACTGATCCATTCAAAACCTTCCTGACTAAAGCTGTTTTCATACAATGCGGGCGTTGATTTGTAAAGAATATTTAATGATTTGTAAAAGTTTTTAAAGTTCTTATGGGGTTCATATTCAAGTAAATGCCAATTTAAGCTTCCTTGAAAGTCCCACTCGTCGTATTGCCCAAATTCGCCACCCATGAACAATAGTTTAGTTCCCGGGTGTGTAAACATGTAGCCATATAACAGGCGTAGGTTCGCAAAGCGCTGCCATTCATCACCGGGCATTCTGCCTAAAATAGAATGTTTGCCGTAAACGACCTCGTCATGAGATAGCGGAAGCATAAAGTTCTCGGTAAATGCATAAGCTAAGCTAAAGGTTATATCGTTTTGATGATACTTTCTGTAAACAGGGTCTTTAGAGAAATAATCTAAAGTGTCGTGCATCCAGCCCATCATCCATTTCATACCAAACCCAAGACCGCCTAAAAACACGGGTTTCGAAACCCCGGGAAAAGCTGTGGATTCTTCAGCAATGGTTTGCACATCCGGAAAGGATTTATAGACTTCTTCGTTCAGTTCTTTTAAAAAGGTAATGGCTTCAAGGTTTTCCCGACCTCCAAATTCGTTGGGTTCCCATTCACCGTCTTCTCTGGAATAATCTAAAAATAACATGGAAGCGACTGCATCGACACGTAAACCATCGGCGTGATATTGCTCCAGCCAGAAAGCAGCATTACTGATTAAAAAGGATTTCACTTCGTTTCGGCCATAGTTAAAAATCAAACTTTTCCAATCCTGATGGTAGCCTTTTCTTTTGTCGGGGTGTTCGTATAAGCTAGAGCCATCGAAGAAACCAAGACCATGAGCATCTTCAGGGAAATGAGAAGGTACCCAATCGAGGATGATACCAATATCGTTTTGATGTAGCTTGTCGACCAAATATTTAAATTCTTCAGGGTATCCAAATCGTGAAGATGGTGCAAAGTATCCTGTAATTTGATAGCCCCAGGAAGGGTCGTAAGGGTATTCCATAATCGGCATGAGTTCTACGTGTGTAAAATTCATCTCTTTCACATAGTTGACCAAATCGTCTGCCAGTTCGAAATAAGACAAAAAACGGTCTTCTTCAATGTGTTTTTTCCATGACCCTAAATGCACTTCATACACAGAATAAGGCGCATCTAATGCGTTGTTTTTTTTGCGCTTTTTCATCCATTTGGAGTCCTTCCAAGAATACGTATCACCCCAAATTATCGATGCCGTTTTAGGAGGATGTTCACAGCGTCTGGCGTAAGGATCTGCTTTTTCCGAAACGTATCCGTTATGGCTAGAATGAATCTTATATTTGTATAGATTCCCTTTACCTACATGCGCGATAAAACCCTCCCAAATACCTGAAGAATCCCAACGCACGTTAAGCTTATAGTCGTCACCATTCCAGTAGTTAAAGTCACCAATTACAGAGACCTCTTTTGCGCTGGGAGCCCAAACCGCAAAATAGGTGCCTTCGATACCGTTTAAAGTTAAAGGGTGTGATCCAAATTTTTCGTATAAACGATAGTGTTTACCTCCTTTGAAGAGGTTGATGTCGAAGTCGGTAAAAAGACTGTGAACGATTACGTTTGCCATATATTAAATTACAGTTCCGTTAGGGATAATAGCTCCTTTTTTTATAACGACAATACCATCTTTAACAACGTAGAGGTCTGTTTCCGCATCGTCCAGCTTTTCACCATTAATTCTCACATCGTCACCGATACAGCAATTTTTATCTAAAATGGCATTTTTTATAAAACAGCGGGACCCTATACCCAGGTTGTTAATTTTGGAATTATTGATATCGTCTAAGTTTTGGTAATAATCACTACCCATCATATAGGTGTTTATTACCGTAGATTCGTCTCCTATTCTGGATCGAATACCAATCACCGATTGTTCTATTTTGGCAGCACTAATAATACAGCCTTCTGCAATCACCGTTTTATTCAGCGTTGTACCTGTTATTTTGGTCGTTGGCAGCATTCGGGCTCTGGTATAAATGCGCTTCGTTTTATCATATAAATCAAAATCAGGAATGTTTTGTGTTAAACCAATATTGGCTTCAAAGAAAGAATCTATATTTCCTATATCGGTCCAATAGCCTTCGTATTGATAACTTAATGTTTTGTGTTTATCGATATTTTGTGGAATGATCTCCTTGCCAAAATCTATGGTGGATTCATCTTTCATTAAATCAATTAGCAAGTCTCGGTTAAAGATATAAATTCCCATGGACGCTAAGTAATTACGGCCTTGAGATTTCATGTCGTCGCTAACATCGGAAGTCCAATCCGGAAGCAAGCTGGAGTCTGGTTTTTCAATAAAAGAAGTAATCACGTTTTTATCATCTGATTTTAGAATTCCAAAAGATGTGGCGTCTTTAGCGTTAACAGGAATGGTTGCAATAGAAATTTTAGCCTTGCTCTTTTTATGGGCGTCTATCATGGCGCCGTAGTCCATTTGATACAATTGATCTCCCGAAAGAATCAACACATAATCAAAATCATGCCTTACAAAATGGTGCATGCTTTGTCTAACGGCATCGGCCGTTCCTTGAAACCAACCTTTATTTCCCGGGGTTTGTTCTGCCGCCAGTACATCCACAAATGCCGAACTAAAAAAACTAAAGTGATAGGTGTTTTTTATGTGTCTGTTTAAAGAAGCCGAATTAAACTGTGTTAAAACGTACATACGTTTTATATCGGAATTGATACAATTTGAAATAGGGATATCTACCAATCTATATTTTCCAGCAATTGGAACAGCTGGTTTTGATCTTGTTTCTGTTAAAGGATATAATCTTGAACCTTGACCGCCACCTAATATTATGGCTAAAACTTTATTGTTAATCATAGTGAATTAGTTTATAGATTTATATAAATTGATATATTGTTTTGCTGAAGCTCCCCAAGAGTTATCTATCTTCATAATTTGTTTCCTTATCGCTTTAAACTTCGTTTGGTTTTCATATAGCTCTGCACCTCTTGCGATGGCGTTCGTAATATCATTAACATTGGCATGCTCATGACAAATACCAAAACCATCATCTTCAGAAATATCTCTTACGGTATCTTTTAAACCACCAATGCTTCTAACTATTGGAATGGTGCCATAGCGTAGCGCATACATTTGATTTAATCCGCAAGGCTCTACCCGTGATGGCATCAACAGAAAATCGGCTCCGGCGTAGATATTGTGCGATAGTTTTTCGTCGTAACCAATGAAGGCATTGTATTGTCCTTTAAAGTCTTCTGTTAATGGTTCCAGTTGCTCCTCAGTCTCCGTATGCCCTGAACCCAGAAGCAATATGGAAATATTGGGGTTTTGTAATGCGATCCTAAAGGCTTCGGGAAACAAATCTGAACCTTTTTCACCAACTAATCGCCCTATAAATGCAAAAAGAGGTTTGCTAATATCCAAATTAAAGGCGTCGCACAACGCTTTTTTGTTTGCTTTTTTACCTGAGACGATTGTTTTTTGATTGAAATTTTTTACAATATAATTATCAGTTTCAGGATCCCAGACCTTCCAATCAATACCATTTAAAATACCAATACATTTTGTGCTTTCACCAGATAATAAACTTTCCAGGCCATTAGCGTTTGTTTTTAATTCTTCCATATAACTGGGAGATACCGTAGTCACTCTCCATGCACATTTAATGGCTGCCGCCAATGGGTTTATTTGACCCCCCCAATCTAATAACCCGACGTTATCAAAATTAAACGCCGGTATTAAATTTACGTTATCATGTGAGAACCAGCCTTGGTATTGTGCGTTATGGATGGTTAAAATATTTGGAATTTTTCTAAAAGGTTCATATTTAAAACTTTCCTGTAACATAAAAGGAACCAATCCTGTATGATGATCGTGGCAATGTATAATATCAGGATATTTTTCCCAGGTTAGCATCCAGTCCAATGCGGCTATTTGAAATGCCAAAAAGCGATCGGTATCATCAAACGAATAGACATAATCTTTAAATACCAGATCGGGAACATCAACAAAAAACACATCGAAATCCAGAATATCCTTTTCAAGTTTCAAAATATTGAATTTATGGGTTTGCTCTCCTAAGGTTAATTCTGATTCGAATATTGGCGTAAACGTATTTTCTTTAGTGAATTTTACATCATAAAAAGGCATAATAACCTGAGAAGAGGTCTCCGCATTATTTTGATATTTTGGCAAGGCACCAACGACATCTGCAAGCCCTCCAACTTTAGCAATTGGGTAGCATTCCGCACTGATATGAATAATGTTCATCTATGTTTTGTGTATTACATAAACATACAAAATTATTGCATACAAGCCTATAGGTGATAATGTTTTTGAGGAAATTAAATATTTTTAAGCATCTGGCTATTAAAACTCAAAAAAATAAGATGTTAATAATCAAACGCTTATAAAATTATAATTATCTGAATATGAATTTAGTCATTCAACTTTAAAACGGCCATGAACGCCTGTTGTGGGATTTCTACATTCCCAACTTGTCTCATACGCTTCTTACCTTTTTTCTGTTTTTCCAGAAGTTTACGCTTACGGGAAATATCTCCACCATAACATTTTGCCGTGACATCTTTACGAAGCGCCTTTACGGTTTCACGCGAAACAATTTTAGCCCCAATGGCGGCTTGAATAGGAATATCGAATTGCTGACGCGGGATTAATTCTTTTAGTTTCTCGCACATTTTGCGTCCAATGGTTTGCGCGTTATCGGCATGAATTAAGGCTGAAAGAGCATCTACAGGCTGTGCATTTAGTAAAATATCTAAACGTACAAGTTTTGATTCTTTCATCCCTATAGGTGAATAATCGAAAGAGGCGTAGCCTTTCGAAACGGTTTTTAAACGATCATAAAAATCGAAAACAATTTCGGCCAGAGGCATATCAAACGTTAATTCAACACGCTCTGTTGTTAAATAGGTCTGATTGGTAATAAGCCCTCGTTTTTCAATACAAAGGGACATCACGTTGCCTACAAAGTCTGCCTTGGTAATAATCGTTGCTTTAATATAAGGTTCTTCGACACGATTTAAAGTTGAAGGATCGGGTAAATCTGATGGGTTGTTTACCACAATAATGTCATCCGGACTTTTGTTAGTGTAGGCATGATAGGATACGTTGGGAACCGTAGTGATCACTGTCATATCGAACTCACGTTCTAGGCGTTCCTGAATGATTTCCATGTGTAACATGCCTAAGAATCCACAACGGAAACCAAAGCCCAATGCTGCGGAGCTTTCAGGTTGAAAGACTAGGGAGGCGTCATTTAATTGCAGCTTTTCCATGGAGGCACGAAGTTCCTCATAGTCTTCAGTATCGACAGGATAGATACCGGCAAATACCATGGGTTTTACATCTTCGAATCCCTCAACAATGTTCGTTGTTGGTTTTGTAAAATCGGTGATGGTATCCCCAACTTTTACTTCTTTAGCTGTTTTTATTCCTGTAATTAAGTAACCAACATCACCTGTTTTAACACTTTGCTTTACAACCTGGCTTAGTTTTAAAGTGCCGACCTCATCAGCAAAATACTCTTTACCGGTAGCCACAAATTTAATTTTTTGACCTTTTTTAATTTCACCATTAAACACTCTAAAGTAAGTTTCTATACCTCTAAACGTGTTATATACGGAGTCAAAAATCAAAGCTTGTAAGGGCGCTTCCGGATCACCCTGAGGTGCTGGAATGCGTTCTATAATGGCTTCGAGAATATTATCAACTCCAAAACCGGTTTTTCCGCTGGCATGAATCACTTCTTCCGGGTCGCAACCCAAAAGGTCTACAATATCGTCAGTGACCTCTTCAGGGTTGGCACTAGGGAGGTCTACTTTATTCAGTACGGGGATAATTTCCAGATCGTTTTCTAAGGCCAGATACAAATTAGAAATGGTTTGCGCTTGTATGCTTTGTGCGGCATCAACAATAAGCAAAGCGCCTTCACAAGCCGCAATAGATCGGGAGACTTCATAGCTGAAATCTACGTGACCGGGAGTGTCTATTAAATTGAGAATAAATTTTTCACCTTTGTATTCATAGTCCATTTGGATGGCATGCGATTTAATGGTAATACCGCGTTCGCGTTCCAAATCCATATTATCGAGAAGCTGATCTTGCTTTTCTCTATCGGTTACCGAACCTGTATAATCTAATAAACGATCTGCCAGGGTACTCTTACCATGATCTATATGTGCAATAATGCAAAAATTTCTAATATTCTTCATAAAGGAATCTTTACTAAAAAGATTTTGCAAAGATAACTGTTTTTATCTGTAAATATTTATTGTTTTTAGTGTATTGAAAAGCGTGTTTTAAATGAACCCGTTTAAACTTTAATTCATTTTCAATACTTTTGCAGTCCAAAACAAGAATGTGGTTAAAATAGACAGCATAGAACTTCCTGATTTTCCGTTGCTTTTAGCACCTATGGAGGATGTTAGTGACCCTCCGTTTCGTGCATTATGTAAAGAACAAGGGGCCGACGTTGTATATACCGAATTTGTGTCTAGTGAAGGCTTAATTCGCAATGCGGCAAAAAGCGTTATGAAGCTGGATATTTACGAAAAAGAACGTCCGGTTGGAATTCAGATATTCGGGGCCAATTTAGATAGTATGTTACAGACCATTGATATTGTTTCGGCGTCTAAACCGGATATTATCGATATCAATTTTGGATGCCCGGTTAAGAAAGTGGTCAGTAAAGGAGCGGGTGCAGGTATTTTAAAAGATATCTGCTTGATGGAATCTTTGACTGCCGAAATGGTTAAGCGTACCGATATTCCTATTACCGTAAAGACCCGTTTAGGCTGGGATCATGATTCTATAAAAATTGTTGAGGTTGCTGAACGGCTTCAGGATGTGGGTTGCAAAGCCATTGCCATACATGGTCGGACACGAGCACAAATGTATAAGGGTGATGCCGACTGGAAGCCTATTGCCGCTGTTAAAAACAACCCGCGAATGCAGATCCCCGTATTTGGAAACGGCGATATTACGTCGCCCGAGCGCGCCATGGAAATGCGTGACAGTTACGGCCTGGATGGAGCGATGATCGGTCGCGCTACCATTGGTAATCCCTGGTTTTTTAAGCAGGTCAAGCATTTCTTTAAAACGGGAGAGCATTTAGCACCAATAACTTTAGAGGAGCGTGTGGAAGCAGCGCGCCGGCATTTACAGATGTCTATAGATTGGAAAGGTGAAACTTTAGGCGTTTTTGAAACCCGACGCCACTATACCAACTATTTTAGGGGCATTCCGCATTTCAAAGAATACCGGATGAAAATGGTAACTAGCGACCATTCCGAAGATGTGTTTGCTACTTTTGATGAGGTTTTGGAAAAGTTTGCCGGATATCAGTTTACGGAGTAATTTTTTGGGATCCTTCCGATTTTCGATTTTTAGAATCGAAAGCCACCTTCCCTTGTTAATGGAAGGTCTTGTGCTAATCGTTTCAATTTATACTTTAGTAGATGTTATTAATAGATTCTCAGTAGTTTAACTCTGCTCCTTTTAATGGAGGAGTGGATTCCGATTTATGAAATCGGAAGACTAGGAGGTTTATTTTGTGATAAGTATTCCAGCTTTCAAAATTTTGAAATCATCTTTACGAACTTAATACGTCTGTACCAGTTTTTGAGTAATCCTTACTGAAGCAATCTTTGAAGCGATAATGCCCAAAACAGAAATGGTGAAAAAAACGATAAAGAAATTTTCCAGCTTGATGGTTATCGGGTAGGCTATGGAAGGTGTGATCATTACAAGATCGAACATTTTTTGAAGTGCAGCAATAATAAAGCTAACCCCTAATCCTATTAAACCGCCAATAATACTCATTAAACTGCCTTGATAAAAGAAAATTCTTCGAATGTCTTTTACAGTAGCTCCGATATTAAACAGGGTGTTCAGGCTTTTCTTTTTATCCAGCATCATCATGATTAGTGAACCGATAACATTAAAGAATGCGATAATCAAGACCAATGTGAATATCAGATAAACGGCTAAGTTTTCTGTATTTAGCATTTTATATAGTGCATCATTTAACTGAGCTCTGTTTTTTATAATGACTTTATCCCCCAAAACCGTTTGTATTTTTTGTTTGACTACATGCTGGTCTGCATCCTCTTTAATTTTAAACTCTATGGCCGATACTTGATTGGACTTATAGTCTAATAGTTTTTGTGCCAAATCGATTGGTGTATATACATAGGTATTGTTTAAGTCTTCGTTAATGTCAAAAATCCCAACATTAATCGTATTCACGGTTCTAAAGGCATTTTTAGTAGAAGTGATTGGTCCTTTTCCCGGTTTGGGCACATAAATATTTACAGGTTTTGCATAGTCCAAAACACCAATGGATAAGTTTTTTGAAACACCCCGTCCAACGGCTACTTGGTTGGTTTTTTGGTCTACCCAACTTCCACTTACTAAAACGGAATCAATGTCATTTACAGCCTGATAATATTGGTCTACCCCTTTTATGCTTGCCAGGTAATTTTTGTCTTCACTAGCCACGACAACCCGTTCTTCAATAGTTTTAGAATAGACCATAACCTCGTCGATATTATTGAGGTTTTTAATGTCTTCCTCGGTCAAAAAAAATGATTTTCCCGCAGCGGTTTCAGCCTTTAGATCGGGATCTACGAGGGTAGAGAACTGAAGTGTAAAATCCTTTAATCCTGCAAAACCCGAAAGCACTATAAATAAAGATCCGGCACCTAAAACCACTCCAATGGCTGCTATTATGGTAATAAAGTTTATAGCATTATTACTGCTTTTGGAGCGTAAATAACGTTTTGCTATATATAGGGGGAAGTTCATTTATTGTTTTTACGGGATAAGGGATAAGGCATAAGGGATAAGGGATAAGGGATGAGACTTTTTTTAAAACGATTATGATTTTTTCCTTTGGTCAAGCAAGTCGGGATCTTTAAGAGGGTTGTCTTTTCCTTTTAAGGATTTTTCAATTTGATCTATATATTCTAAAGAATCGTCAATAAAAAATTCCAGCTGCGGCATACGTCTTAATTGATGCTTGGTACGTTGTGCTAATTCGTGTTTGATTAAAGGCGCATTTGATACGATACCTTCAATAAGTTCTTTGGCCTTATCGTTTGGAAAAATACTTAGGTAGACTTTCGCTACCGAAAGATCCACCGTTACTTTTACTTTAGAGACCGATATTAATATGCCGCGCATACCGCCTTGAGTGGCTGCACTTTGTAGTACCTCTACCAAATCACGTTGCAATACTGATGCTATTTTTTTTTGTCTTTGACTTTCTTCCACCTTATTATTTTTTAAAGGAGATTGGCTTTTGCAAATTGTTATGACTAAGCGTTCCTTATATGTTTAAAACCCTATTAAAAGATTTTATAATGCAAAAATACAGATATTTAAAGATTATCTTACTTTTGGTTGATGAAAGTTGTATCTTAAAACGAAAGACTACGTAATGAAGAAGATTGAACACATTGGTATTGCGGTTAAAGACCTTGAGGCTTCAAACGAGGTCTATGCTAAGTTGTTCGGTAAACAAGCCTATAAGACAGAAGCCGTAGAAAGTGAGGGGGTTAAAACCTCATTTTTTAAGGTCGGGAAGAATAAAATAGAGTTATTGGAAGCCACAAAGGAAGATAGTCCGATTGCCAAGTTTATAAATAAAAGGGGAGAGGGTATTCACCATATTGCTTTTGATGTTACCGATATTGAAGCTGAAATAAAACGATTAAAAAAAGAAGGTTTTATTGTACTAAATGATAAACCCAAAAAGGGAGCCGATAATAAGTTGGTTGCTTTTTTACATCCTAAGACAACGAATGGGGTTTTGATAGAGTTGTGTCAAGAAATTGTGAGTTAGCGATTTAAATGTAACATGAGATTTTTAAAATACACCCCTGTGGCCCCCTCAAAGGAGACATTCCCTTTTGAGGAGAGTTTAGCAGGGAGATTGAAAGTGATGTCTTGAGTAATTTTCTGAATATCAATAACGTAATACTTTGGTCAAGAGTAAAACAAGTGTCTGAAATCACTTTTTATACAGCCTCTGGAGTTTCACTTATAAATTTCTTGTAGAGTTTTAAAATTAATATTAGATTTGCAGCCAATTTCGGTCCCATAGCTCAGTTGGTTAGAGCACCTGACTCATAATCAGGTGGTCCTTGGTTCGAGCCCAAGTGGGACCACGATTAAAAGAAAGCTGTTTCAAATTTGTGAAATGGCTTTTTTTGTGCCGTAAAGTTTGATGGGCGAGAAGCCTGTATCGAACGTAGTCGAGATGAGCCCAAGTGGGACCACAGTTAAAACCCTTCTTTTTGGAAGGGTTTTTTTCTACATATTATGGGCGAGAAGCCTGTCCTGAACGTAGTGAAGAGAGCCTAAGTGGGACCATAGTTGTATCAAAGCTGTTTCAAATAGGTGAGATGTTTTTTAAATCACACGAAAGGAACCTTAAATCTGCATGTTGTCAAATAAATCAAACCGCAAAGCACTGTAGAACCGTGTTTGGAACCTTAACCCAGTTTATGGGGCTTAGAAAAATCAATACCATTGGCATAGAGCAAGCTAACAAGGTTATGCATCTGTCAGCTATGGCTTAAAATCTTAAAAAGTACTTAAAGTTCATTACAAAAACCGTGAAAAGTGATGCCAAAGGAGTTCGTCATTTTATTTTACAACTAAAAGCCCTAATATCACCTATAATAAGACCATTAACAGTCTTGAATATTTAACAGAAAATAATGTTTCTAAAAACAAAAGCCCCTTAAAAAGGAGCGTTTGGGTTATATTTTATGTTTTTTAGAGCCTTGTGCCACGATTACCATTGTTGCGTGTGGTTTTTATTCTTCAATGCTATCATAGTTTTTCAGCACCTTCAAAACCCATAATGTTTGTATACCCGCCCACTCTAATTTTGTTCCTTCACTGATGCCATACCAGGTATCCCATCGCCCATCTTCTTTTTGCCTGTTAATTAATTCTTTTATGTCAGCTTCGATAGTCTCTTTTGTAAATAACGAATATAGAATGCTTTCGGGAGATGTTGCATAATTTAAATGGTGCGGTTTTCCGTAAAGTCCCCAACCTTCATCAGATTTATCGTCGCAAATTATTTTGTTATTTGATATCCAGTTTTTTAAGTCATTGATTGTTTTTTGTGCTTTATCTCGACTTTTAGTATGCTTTAAAAAAGTTAGCCATCTCGGGACACATAAATAGCAAAAAACATGTTTATCCTTTATTCTCTCAAATTCACCCCAAACAAACTGTTCTGCTTTTTTCATCCAGGGAATATCAATCTCATATTTTTCCAAAATGCCAAGTAGTGGTGCAGTGGTACTTAAAGCACTCCATTCTTTAACTGTTTTGAAATGCGCTTCACAGGGATAGATGCTTTTGGGTCTAAACATCCACGGAATTCCACCTTTTTCTGTCGTTATACTTTCAAAATAGGGCATAAAATCCTTTAGAATTATTTCTTTGGTCAGATAACCAACTTCATCAAGCGTTTCAAGAGCCATAATGCTAAAGAGGGGTTGACTTTCCGGTGATGCCGTATCTGGTTCCATGCCATGTCCAAATCCGCCATCAGAATTTCGGTAAGCATAAACGGCGTGAAAAACACCATTCCTATTTCCGTTTGCAAAATGAAAATCAAATAAACGTCTTTCAATCATGCGTGCATTTGTCAATATAAAATCTCTTGCTTTTAGGAAGTCGCTTTTTGGTAAAATCATGTTGTTTTTAAGGATGGTTTTAATTGTATACAACTAGTAAATAAACACCATTAATTGCGTCTATTTCCAATTCAAATATAATTTATTTATAATAAGACCAACCGGCTTTTATCTTAGCGAGGTTCATTTAAATGACGTAATGTCTATGATTTGAATTTTAAACCTAATCTTCAAACCGAAACAATTCATAAACTTCAATACCCAACGAATCAGCCAATATTTTTGCTGTACTAATAGAAGTATTTATTTGTCCTTTTTCTATTCTGCTAATTTGAGAATATTCAGTATTAGATTGATGAGCAAGTTGTTCCATACTCATCTTTTTGCTTTTTCTAATTTTTCTAAGGTTTTCTCCAAAGAGTATTACAAACTCGGTATTTGTGTTTTTTCTCACCAAAGCAAGGTCGGGTTATAATCGAATTAAAATTATAGCATATAATGCTATAATTTTATATATTTGATTATTAAACCCAAAGACCGGTGTTTTTATAACCCTATAGAATAGCCTTATGATGAATGCAGAAGAATTTAAGTCCCAGTATTACCAAACCTTGCAAACAGATCCTGAGACCAAACACCATTATATAAAACTACCCGTTAGTGACCTCAACGAACTTGCCTATATGCAGGAATCGTTATTGGAAAGTATCACCCTGCTTACCCAATTGGAAAAACGGCATTATAAAAGCGAGCAAATGCAAAGTGCGATCTATTGGTTAAGTAAAATTCTTTTGGCCAGTTACCCGCATGGCGAATTGGATGGCTTGACGGCATGGTTACAAGGAACTACCAAATAAGTTAATCCTCTACAGTCTTTTTCAAGAATTCAAAAATACAGATGTAAAAAGTCATTGTTTAAGTATTTATAGCTGTGATTCGTATTTAAATCATTCAATAAGAATTTATACGCTTTAAAGAAATATAAAAAACCATAGTTCTCGTACTATGATAGTGAGGCCGTTTCATAAGATTTTGGGTATAAAAATTGTTATATTTGTTAGAGAAACCCGGTAATCATGGATTTAACGACTAGAAAATATAAGTTTATTGAACAATTAATGAAGGTTGCCAGTGCAGAAAAGTTAGATAAGCTGGAAAAGTTCTTTAAGAAGGAAATAGAAACTTCTTTAGACCCTTATGATGAGCTCCCGGAACCGATAAAAAGACTTTTGTCAAAAAGTAAGGAAGATTCGACTAAAGGTAAATCAAGGTCACACAAAGAAGTTATGGCAGATATTAGAGCAAAATATGATCTTTCCTAGAATTTAATGAACATAGTTTGGACAGAAACAGCTGAATTAACTTTTCAAGCAGAGAGACTTTATATTAAAAAAATGGACGACTAAAGAGGCTTTACGTTTTATAGACTTAGTCGATGAGGTCATAGAAAAACTTAGTGAATTTCCATTGTTAGGCAGACCTTCAGAAAGCGGTGATTTATATTTGGTAATCTCAAAACAAACCACTTTAATTTATAGGATACTAGATAATGATGTGTTAGAATTACTATTGTTCTGGAATAACAAGCAAGATCCAAATGATCTAGAGGCAGCAATTAAGAGTTAAAAATAGATTTTTCTAACCCACCAGACGCACCCAACTCAAATTATTTCAACCCCCTTAACACCAAAACCGGAATCGCACTCGAAAAATCCTTTTTCAGGATCACATTCTTCTCCCATTTTTTAGTAAAGAATCCTCTTCTGCGTCTTACCACACATAAAAAGTCCGGGTTAAACGATTGCAAATGTTGTAAAACTCCCTGGAAGGTGGTGGCGTTTTCTGTGATTGTTGTATCGTTCACAAAATCGGTTAAATTCTTTTCAACTTCAAAATCACCGTCTTTATAGTATGGTGTTTTTACCATGAGTAAGTCGATGACCGCGTTAAAATTATCCTTAACACTAAGCAGAGGAACTAAAGCATCTTCCTTTTTAATACTGGCCGATTTAATCGCTAATAACCCCTTTTTCAAGGGCTTAAAACCATAACCTTCCGGAACAATAAGTGCCGGAATATCTGTTTGCTTAATTATTTTACCCGATGTTTTCCCTAAGAAAACTTCATCTTTAATAGAGTTTGTTCTAGGCTCTACAAGGATCAAATCAATATTGGCTGTTCTACAGGCCAACTCCAAAGTGTCAACGAGTTTTCCTTTTAACGTTTTAACCACAACCTCAACATCTTTGGTGTCAATTTTTGAAACCAGATCGTTTAAAAAAGCGCGACTTTCACGTTCAATGATCTCATCGACCCGAATCATAGTTCCTGCTTTGGTATATACATTATAGACCTGTACAATAAAAAGTTTGGCGTTAAAAGCTTCAGCAAAATCTACAGCGTATTGTAAATGGCTGATCGCATTTTTCGATGAGCCAACGGGAACTAAAATATTCTTCATAATAAATAATTTAAAGCCTAAATTTACAGCGATATTTATGCAAAAGTAAACATTAAAAATGATTCGTAAAGGAACGGTTAAAGATATAGAAAGGATTATAGACATCACAAAGGCCTGTGCCAAAACTATGGTGCAGCAGGGTATTTACCAGTGGAATGAACACTACCCTAATAGTACCGCTTTTGAAAATGATGTTTTAAGAGGCGAATTATATGTGTTGGAAAACCAAAAGGAGCTGATAGGTTGCATCGTTATTTCAACCTTTATGGACGATGAATACCTGCCTGTTTCCTGGTTAACCGAAAACCATAACAATATCTATATTCACCGCTTGGCGATAGACCCGCGTTATCAAGGTCAGGGCTGCGCGCAACAGCTCATGGCTTTTGCCGAAGGTCTTGCCAAAAAGAACGGACACCCGTCCATACGACTGGATACCTTTTCAAAGAATCTTAGAAATCAAACATTTTATGAAAAACGAGGCTATAAACGTTTAGGAAATATCTTTTTCCCTAAGCAAAGCGTCTATCCGTTTTACTGTTATGAACTGAAATTGTGAATAGTCAAATAAGTTTTAAACATATTAATAAGCTTGCTGTTCCTGCATTAATTTCAGGCATATCGGAGCCTATTTTATCCTTAACTGATGCTGCTATAGTTGGCAATATTAAAATGAATGCGACCGAAGCCTTGGCCGCTGTAGGTATCGTTACCACCTTTATGTCGATGCTTATCTGGGTTCTGGGACAAACCCGTAGTGCCATTTCTTCTATTGTATCGCAATATGTTGGAGCCAGAAAGATAGACCAAATAAAAAACCTTCCGGCCCAAGCTATTTTTATCATTACCTCACTTAGTATTTTAATAATCATAGGAACTTATCCCATTTCAGAATCCATATTCAGACTCTATAATGCCGAAGACCTCATTTTAGAATACAGCGTCCTCTATTATAAGATACGCGTATTCGGATTCCCGTTTACACTGTTTACCATTGCAGTTTTTGGAGCGTTTAGAGGGCTTCAAAACACCTACTATCCTATGGTTATCGCCATTATTGGGGCCTTATTAAATATAGTGTTAGATGTTGTTTTGGTATACGGTATCTCCGGGGTTATCGCTCCGATGCACATTGAGGGTGCGGCTTATGCCAGTGTTATTGCCCAAGGCATCATGGCGGTTTTATCGGCGTATTTTCTACTTAAAAAAACGAGCATTCCATTAAAACTAAGTTTCCCCTTTAATAAAGAGATCAAGCGTTTTATCATTATGATACTGAACCTATTTGTGCGTACCGTGGCTCTAAATGTTACCCTTTACTTTGCCAGCGCATTTGCAACCAGTTATAGGGCAGCCTATATTGCTGCCTATACCATTGCCATAAATTTGTGGTTTCTGGGCGCCTTTATTATTGATGGTTATTCCAGTGCGGGAAACATTCTATCGGGAAAACTCTTTGGTGCAAAGCAATATGGGTTACTTGTAGCTTTAAGTAACAAACTTATTAAATATGGACTTGTTATGGGGCTGGTCACGGGCATTATTGGTGCCTGTTTGTACTACCCTTTAGGAACGATTTTTACAAAGGACCCCGAAGTTTTAGCGGCCTTCTACGAGGTGTTTTGGTTGGTTCTTTTAATGCAACCACTTTGCGCTTTAGCTTTTATTTTTGATGGGATCTTTAAAGGGTTAGGAAAAATGAAATACCTGCGGAACCTTTTATTAATAGCTACATTCCTGGTTTTTGTACCGGTTTTGTTTGTTCTCGATCATTTCGATTATAAACTTTATGCCATTTTTATTGGGATTACACTTTGGATTGTGGCGAGAGGATTTCCGTTAATTATAAAATTTAGAAAAATATTTATACCGCTTTCACAAAACAACTAACTTTGTAGCTTTAGTACAAACCATAGATATGCGATCATTTTTTGCTTGTTTACAACAGATAGATATTGAAGAAAAAATACAAAATGCACCCGATAAAGGTTACGAGATTGGGGTTTTTATTGGTTCCCTGATCCCTTTTGTTGTGTTAGCACTTATCGCATATACCATTTACTATTTCAATAAAAAACGCCTAAATAAAGAGTAATTATGGACATCATGTCATTTTTAAGCGGAAACGGATTGTTTCTATTATTAGCCCTGGTTTTAATCATTGTTTACGTTGTAAACAGAAGAAAAAGAAAGTAATGAGTAACATTCGTATCACAAAACAGTTTTCTTTCGAAACCGGTCATGCCCTTTATGGATACGACGGGAAATGTAAAAATGTACATGGTCACAGCTACAAACTTTCAGTAACCGTTTTTGGGAAACCAATTTCAGACAACACAAACGTAAAGTTTGGAATGGTTATCGACTTTGGAGATTTGAAAAAAATTGTACAAGAAGAAATCGTCGATATTTTCGATCATGCCACGGTATTTAATAAAAACACCCCTCATGTAGAGCTTGCCAAAGAACTTGAGAATAGAGAGCATAATGTGCTATTGGTCGATTATCAGCCTACCAGTGAGATGATGGTTATTGACTTCGCTAAAAAAATAAGAAAGCGTTTACCGGAGCATATCGCATTACATTCCTTAAAACTTCAGGAAACCGAGACCTCCTTTGCCGAATGGTTTGCATCGGATAATATTTAGGGCGTTCCCTTTCAGGTCGGGCTTTCACTACTCGCTCTCTCCCGATAGCTATCGGGAGAGGAGCTCAGACATGCCGCTCAATCCCTAACGCAAGCCTTTCAACTAATATTTAGTCATTGCGTTTGGTTTCTGGTTTATCCCAAAACATGAGTAAAGAACCAAACATGGCAAAAGTGAATGTCCTTCTTTCCGACTGAGTCAGAATCATCAATCGGCAGAAATAATGAGCCAAGAAATGGAATCGCTAAGCGTGTAATTTCGAGAGTGAATGTTCCACAGGAATTTCCCTCGATTGGTATGATTTTTTGTTTCGTTTTGCATCAAGGCAAAATGAAAAGATAAATAAAAACAAGATTCCAATCTAATAGCTAACAGGACTTCATCTCTAATGCAGGTTGCTAACTTCAAATAAAACTCAAAATTAATAATAGTGAGATTCCTGCCTTCACAGGAATTAGTATATTTACACATGCAAATTCCACCGGGAAAAAAAATATACTTCGCTTCAGATAACCACTTGGGAGCGCCAACACAAGAAGCCTCTCTTCCTCGTGAAAAAAAATTCGTAGCCTGGCTCGACGAGATAAAAAAAGATGCTGCCGCGATTTTCCTTTTAGGCGATTTATTCGATTTCTGGATGGAATACAAAAAGGTCGTTCCAAAAGGCTTTACCAGAACATTGGGAAAACTTGCTGAAATTAGCGATTCCGGAATACCCGTTTATTATTTTGTGGGGAACCATGACCTATGGATGAATGGCTATTTTGAAGAAGAACTTAACATTCCCGTATACCATAAACCCAAAGAATTTACCTTTAATAATAACACCTTTTTTATTGGGCATGGCGATGGCTTAGGCCCAGGCGATAAAGGTTATAAACGCATGAAAAAAGTGTTTACCAATGCGTTTTGCAAATGGTTGTTTCGCTGGTTACACCCGGATATTGGTGTGCGTATGGCACAGTATTTATCGGTTAAGAACAAACTCATTTCCGGTGATGAGGATGTGACGTTTTTAGGTGAAGACAACGAATGGTTAGTGCAATACTGCAAAAGAAAGTTAGAAGGTAAACACCGAGACTATTTCGTGTTTGGACATAGGCACTTACCTTTAGACATCGACCTCAATGCAGAATCTAAATACATTAATTTAGGGGATTGGATCTCTTATTACACCTATGGGGTTTTTGATGGCGAGCAGATGCTGTTAAAAACATACGACTAGCCTCGTTTGAAAAGATAATCACGTAGGGCTTGTTACCTAAACTCTGTACTTAATGCTTATACCATGTATCCTTTAGTTAATCGGAGACCATAGAAAAGTTAAAGATGACGTGCTCAAACGCTATACTGAATTTTAAACCTTTTTTTATAGTTTGAGTCTAAACTAAAATCGTACATATGAATAAGCTCCAATTACTTAGCATAGTATTTATTACCCTTCTTTTTTTTTCTTGTAGCAATAATGAAGCCGCTGGCATAGAAAATGAAGAGGACTCTGCATCTGCCAATAATCCGAACATTCTGTTAATAATTGCAGACGATATGGGGTTAGATGCCACTCCCGGTTACAATGTGGGTAGTGTTAAACCCAACATGCCAACGTTGCAAAGCTTAATGAATTCTGGTATTCGATTTAATAACCTGTGGTCCTACCCCGTTTGTACACCAACTCGCGCCAGTATTCTTACAGGAAAATACGGTTTTAGAACCAATGTTTTAAAAGTTGATGATGTGCTATCCACATCAGAAGTTTCAATTCAAAAGCATTTAGATAATCATGCTTCGGGATATAATCATGCTGTTATTGGGAAATGGCATTTATCAAGAAGCGAAAACCATCCAACAGATATGGGAATTAACTATTACGCCGGAAGTTTGGGAGGTGGTGTACAATCCTATTGGAATTGGAATTTAACTGAAGGGGGACAGACATCCTCGTCAACCGAATATACCACAACAAAATTCACCGATTTGGCCATCGATTGGATTGATGCCCAAACGCAGCCCTGGTTTTTATGGTTGGCTTATAATGCGCCACACACACCTTTTCATTTACCCCCGAACGAATTACACTACCAAGGAAGTTTGCCCTCAGATGAAGCGAGCATTAATGCGAATCCATTGCCATACTATTTGGCCATGATCGAAGCTATGGATACCGAAATGGGGCGTTTGATAAATGCAATGAGTGACACAGAAAGGGCAAATACCATTATTATTTTTATAGGTGATAATGGAACCCCAAACAGAGTTGCTCAGGACTATGGTAGTTCACATGCAAAAGGGACTATTTATCAAGGTGGTGTTAATGTGCCGATGATTGTTTCAGGAAAAAATGTAACACGCCTAAACGAGAGCGAAAATGCCTTAATAAATACAACAGATTTATTTGCAACGGTTGCAGATATTGCCGGTACCGGAACATCTGAAATTAATGACAGTAAAAGTTTTAAGGCCTTGTTTTCTGATGCCAATGCAGATAAAAGAGACTATGTTTATACCGAACTTGGTCGTGATTCAGGTAATCCTGATTATACCATCAGAAATGCTACACACAAATACATATCTTTTGAAGATGGTACGGAAGCCTTGTATGATTTAAATGACAATCCATTGGAAGACCCAAATCTGCTTGACGCCGCTCAATTACCTTTAAGTGATGAAAATAGTGCAATAAAAGATGAATTGGTAAATAAGATCAATGAAATCAGACCATAAAAAGCTTCAAGTTATTCCGACTCCTTTTCATGAGCTTCAATATCTTTAGTCAAATCTAATTTTCTAAATGAAGGCGACACTATACCTGTAGTTACTACGGTAATCAGTGTCATGGTTCCTCCAAAGACTACAGCAGCCACAGGCCCCATTATTTTGGCAGCCAGACCACTTTCAAAAGCACCTAATTCATTGGATGATCCAACAAACATAGAATTTACCGAAGAGACACGTCCGCGCATATGATCCGGCGTTTTAATTTGAAGAATGGTTTGTCGAATAACCATAGAAACACCATCTGTAGCACCGCTTAAAAACAACGCTAGAATACTCACCCAAAAAATGGAAGACAGGCCAAACACGATAATACAAACACCAAAGCCAAAAATGGCTACAAGTAACTTCATCCCGGCATTTTTACTTATCGGGATATACGTGGTAATAAACATGGTAAGGATGCTACCTAAAGATATGGACGCATTTAAAATACCAAACCCCTGAGATCCGACTTTTAAGATATCCTGTGCAAAAACCGATAATAAGGCAACAGTGCCTCCAAACAAAACGGCAACCATATCTAAAGTAAGAGCTCCCAATATGGCCTTGTTGCTAAAGACAAAACGAACGCCTTCCTTTAAACTCTTTCTCATAGACTCTCCTATATTCGGATTTAAAATGGGTTTTTTCTTAATTTTAAATGTAATGACCAAGGCCACCATGACTAACAGAAAAATAATGCAAAGTGTTTTATCGACGCCTATCCAATGAATCGAAAACCCTCCAAAAAGAGCGCCCATAACCGAGGCTAATTTCCATGTAGTTGTACTCCATGTTGCAGCATTGGGGTATATTTTTTTTGGCACGATTAAGGCAACCAGTGAAAAGATTGTGGGGCCAAAGAAGGAGCGCAAAAACCCTCCAAAAAACACCAGGGCATAGATGCCATATAGTATTGTTTGTACCGACCAATCTGAAACAATTTCAGGCCAGGTTAATAAAAATAGCCCGAAGCTAATTAATGAAAATGCCGCAATACACAAGGCGAATAGGTTTCGCTTTTCTTTTTGATCCACAATATGTCCGGCAAAAAGGGCCATAGTGAATGCAGGAATGATTTCCATGAGCCCTATAATACCCAAAGACAAGGGGTCTTTAGTCAAACTATAAACTTCCCATTCTATTACAATAAATTGCATGGACCAGCCAAAAACCAGTACAAAACGAACCAATAAAAAAACATTGAACTCTTTAATGCGCAGGGCTGCGTATGGATCTTGTTTTGCCATCGTTAAGCCTTAATATCTTTTAATTTTAATTGAAGCGATACGCGACCTTGCCATTCATTTTCATCAATAGAATACACCGCTTGAAATGGCTTCCCACCAGAAATAATATCGATTTTGTCTCCCATACCAAAACCAATACAAACCAGATTATCAGACCCCGGCTGTGTCGTTGTGAGGCGCAAATGTGTTTTATCTTCTCCAACGCACTTTCCGTAACCCGTATCCTTTAAACCGGAAGTCATAAATACAGGAGTCATATTTGCCGGTCCATATGGGGCAAACTGTTTTAATATTCTATAAAACTTCGGCGTGATATCTTTTAATTCGATTTGGGCATCGATCTTAATTTCCGGAGTTAAAAGGTTGACATCGATAGTTTTGGAAACAACATTCTCGAAGGCTTGTTTAAACGCTTCGAAATTATCGGCTTCAAGGGTTAAACCTGCAGCATATTTATGTCCTCCAAATTGTTCAATATGTTCGCTGCACTGCTCAAGGGCATTATAAACATCAAACCCACGAACCGAACGTGCCGAGGCCGCTAACTTTTCACCACTCTTTGTAAAGACCAAAGTTGGTCTGTAATAGGTTTCGGTTAATCTAGAAGCCACAATACCAATAACACCTTTATGCCAATTTTCATTGTAAACAACAGTAGTAAAGCGTTCCTGTTCTTTTTGTTCTTCAATTTGCTTAAGAGCCTCTTCTGTAATTCGTTTATCCGTTTCACGCCTGTTTAAATTATATTCATCAATTTCAGCCGCATACAACTGTGCTTTATTGGTTTCTTCTTCTGTTAATAAGGAAACCGCATAGTTACCGTGTTTCATTCTCCCCGCAGCATTAATTCGCGGAGCTACAATAAACACCACATCGGTAATGGTAAGTTTACTTTTTTTAACCTGATCTAATATAGCTTTTATACCGGGTCTTGGTGCGGCATTAATGACTTGCAACCCAAAATAGGCTAAGGCTCTGTTCTCTCCATCAATGGGGACAATATCTGCGCCTATCGCCGTGGCAACCAAATCTAAATACGGTATTAAATCCTGAACTGTTTTTCCCTCTTTTGAAGCTAAGGCCTGAACCAATTTAAAACCAACCCCACAACCACATAGTTCTTTATATGGGTAGTTGCAATCTACTCTTTTAGGATCTAATACTGCTACGGCTTCGGGGATTTTATCTCCCGGACGGTGGTGATCGCAAATGATAAAATCAATGCCTAAACGTTTAGCGTGTTCAACCTTTTCAATTGATTTTATCCCACAGTCTAAAGCAATAATTAATGAAAAATCATTCTCCAAAGCAAAGTTTATGCCTTTATACGATATGCCGTAACCTTCATCGTAACGATTGGGAATATAGGTAAAAACGAGTTCGTACTTCGATTTTAAATAGGTGGACATTAATGCAACTGCTGTTGTTCCATCGACATCATAATCGCCATACACCAAAATGTTTTCTTGAGAAGCAATAGCTTTTTCTATACGCGCAACAGCCTTCTCCATATCTTTCATCAAGAATGGGTCGTGCAAATCCTCTAAACTGGGTCTGAAAAACGTTTTAGCATCGTTATAAGTTTCAATGCCACGTTGCAATAATAAGGTAGCAACAACATCATCAACCTGTAGCGCTTCTTTGAGTAACGTTAGTTTATCGGTTTCCGGTTTTGGCTTAAGCGTCCAACGCATAGTTTGGTTATTCCTTTAATCTGATTCTGTTTTTAAAAGCTTCTTTACCATCTATTAAAACCTTAATATAATACCGTTTTTTTGGCAAATATTCGAGATTATAATTAAGGGCTCCTTTTTTAAAGTCTTTATATTCATGGGCTTGATAAACTTTAGCTTCGTCTTCCTGATCTACAATAAGAACTTTGACATTAGCCGAATTATTAGAAAAATAATCCAAAGTTATCGGGCCTGCTGTTCGACTTGGAAACATAGTAATTGATGGTGTATTATCCAACTCATAAGTTATATCCGGTTGTACAGAAAAATGATACCATAGGGAGCTTCCAAAATCTGAATCAAAATGTTTTATCGCATTCCCCAAAGTATCCAACAGCTTTACATCGCCACGACCATCTTTAGCGTTAAACCAAAACTCCAAACCATTTCCTTTGGTGTCATCAAATTTAAAACTATAATTACCACGCTTTAATTTGATGGTATCCAGATATATCGTTTTAGGTTTTATACCTACGGTGTCTTTTTCAAAAAGGATGTTTCCAAAGCTATCTTTAATGCGATAAGAATTCTCGTTAGGCTTGTTATTGGTTTTATAATACACAATAATATCTTCAGGCAAAATATTAGGACGTTTATAGGCAGACTCTAAATGATTGTCGGCTTTGAATGCATCTCTTCTTCCGTTTGGTTTAGATAATGTAACATAAAACTTAGCAGATGGTTTTTCACTAAAAACTTCTGTCGGGAGTGTAATAATGGCCTTTTCTCCAAAAGGAATAAGACCCTTCCATTTAAACGTTTGGGGCTTTTCGCCGTCGATAAAGTAATTGATCACCATCGTTTTTAAAGGATTCCGTCCATTGTTCTTAACTTTAATTACGGGTAATCCTCCAAAAGGGTTTTTTCTGGAATGCTGTAAGCTTGAAGAAGGCTGAATAATGTCTACTAAAGTAACATCGTTTGCTGCATTTGGAGCTCCATATTCTATAAGGTAGGTTGTTAAAAGTTCACTTGCGCTAGGTTTTTCAGTTTCATAAGGTTCCATGTTTAATTCTACCGTGAATGGCGCATTGGATTTTGTATCTAATAACACCTCATCAGGTTGTATTAAATACCCCGGGCACCAATTGGCACGATCGAAGATCCATGTTCCGGCCTGGGGGTATAATGGATTATCACCACACGCCATCCATAGGTCTTTATGATCTACGATAACACCGTTAAATAAAATATCGCGATACTTGCTGCAAAATTCCCCACAACCATTAGCATCCATACCATGACCGGTTTGATGTACTTTTATGAGTGAAAATGCCGTTTTCGAATTTGCTTTTATTGTTTTTGGTGTCAGATGATTTTCAATGGGGTCTGTGGCATCACCATATTTAAAATTGCCATCATAAATTTTGTGAATAGCCAAAGGATTAGCAACCGGCGTTCCATAGGTGATTTCAAAATCTACAGTAACTTTCCAGCCTCTGGTTTTATTATCCTCATATCCTGTATGAATATAATCGATTTCGACCTCGTCTCTTAATATTTGGCTAAAATCGGTAACATCTACGCGCCACTCGAAACGCCAATCCTTTTGAAACCGACCACCATAAGGTGTAAGCATTCTGGCAATTTCGTAAACTGTAGAATCGTTTTTCGATCGGGCTTTAATATGGTCTACATAATCCCAATCGGCACAACGCATTTTGTCAGGACACTCGAAAGTTAAATTTAAAATAATGCTGCGTATCTTTTTCTCCTTACCGGGAAATGTGGCTGTGCGTTTATAGCTATGACTTCCTTTTGAAGGGTCTGTAACGATAACTTCTTCATTATGAGAAATAACATGTGTTTTTTCCTGGGAATATCCTAATGTACTTATTAAGCACAGTATAAATAAGCCTATTTTATTCATTATGAAAATGCGTTTCTACGGTTATTTCTGAAAACTGGCGAAACATTTCCATAACACCACAATATTTTTCAATCGACAGGTCTACTGCTTTTTGAAGCTTTTTTTCATTTAAATTAGCGCCGTAAAAATGAAAATGCATGGTTACTTTATCATAATATTTTGGATGTTCTTCGGTTAATCGAGCTTCTGTTTCAATTTTAAAATTGGCGACATCCAACTTCATTTTCTTTATCAGAGAAGCCACATCTAAACCAGAACAACCGGCTAATCCGGACAGCATGAGTGCTTTAGGACGGTAGCCTTCGCCTTTGCCACCACTTTCTTCACCGGCATCAATAAATAAGTTATGACCTGACGGATTTGTACTTTCAAACTTCATGTCACCCAACCAGGTTGTTGTAATATGATTTGTCATTTTTTTATGAATTATTTTTTGTTTCTTGTGATAAAATTATTTTATAATCTGAGACACAAAACATCTTTAACATTAATTTAAACATCAATGTTTTAATGTGTTTTGTAGCGCTCAAAAATACTATTAAAAAAACAAAGTATGCCTTTAGTAACACCATTATCTGCCAACCATGATATAGAAACCAAAGAACTAGCAGAGTTCTTTAATGAAACCCTTGGTTTTTGTCCAAATTCCGTACTCACTATGCAACGCCGCCCGGCCATTAGTAAGGCGTTTATTAATTTGAATAAAGCGGTTATGGCTAACGAAGGCCGTGTCACCTCGGCTTTAAAACGTATGATTGCCTGGGTAAGCAGTAATGCCACAGGTTGTAGATATTGTCAGGCGCATGCCATAAGAGCTGCTGAGCGGTATGGAGCCGAACAAGAACAACTGGATAATATTTGGGAATACAGAACACATCCTGCTTTTAATGAAGCCGAACGTGCCGCCTTGGATTTTTCATTGCAAGCCTCTCAAATACCAAATGGCGTGGATGAAGCTATTAAAAAACGTTTATATGAACACTGGAATGAAGGCGAAATTGTAGAAATGCTGGGTGTAATCTCTTTATTTGGATATTTAAACAGATGGAATGATTCTATGGGAACCTCGGTTGAAGAAGGAGCCATCGAAAGCGGAGAACAGTATCTTGGTAAACATGGTTGGGAAAAAGGAAAGCATGTTTAAATTGTCATTCCTGTGGACATAGGAATCTCACGATGATTTCTGTTTTTATTCATCACGAATACACGATTATTTTATAAAAACCTTGCTCAAATGGCGAGGTTTTTTCGTTTTAATGTGGATTATATCAACGCTTTCACTTTTCTCTGCAGCTCCGGTAATACCTCTACCTCAAACCAGGGATTCTTTGTAAGCCAAAATCGATTTCGTGGTGATGGGTGAGGTAATGGTAAAAACTTAGGTAAATATGCGCTGTGATTAGCTACTGTTTCGGTGAGTGTTTTCTTTGCCGTTTTGCCCAAATAATAGTTTTGAGCATACATCCCAATTAAAAGGATTAATTCTACATTTTTTAGTTTATCAAACAAAGGCTCATGCCATTGTGGTGCGCATTCCGGTCGAGGGGGTAAGTCGCCGGTTTTTCCTTTTCCGGGATAACAGAACCCCATGGGAATAATGGCGAATTTGGTGTCGTTGTAAAAATCTTCTACTGAAACATCTAACCATTTACGCAGCTGTTTGCCGCTGGCATCATCCCAGGGTACACTTGAGGCATGTACTTTGGTTCCGGGTGCCTGACCAATAATCACAATTTTAGAATCGGGATGTGCCGACACTACAGGTCGGGGGCCCAAAGGTAAGTGTGCTTTACAAATGGTACATTGTCTTATATCCTGAAGTAGATTTCGCATTATTTTCTCCCTTCAACAACGATTACAATCTCACCTTTTGGTGGTTTATTGGTATAATGATCTAAAACAGACTTGGCGGTACCACGAATGGTTTCTTCGAATAGCTTAGTCAATTCACGTGATACAGAGACTTGTCTGTCTTCACCAAAATAGTCGCAAAAATGCCCTAAGGTTTTAATCAATTTATGCGGGCTTTCGTAAAACACCATAGTTCGTGTTTCTTCAGCTAAAAGTAATAACCGTGTTTGCCTTCCTTTTTTAACGGGTAAAAACCCTTCAAAAACAAACTTATCGTTTGGTAAACCCGAGTTTACCAATGCGGGAACAAAAGCTGTCGCTCCCGGTAAACAATCGACCTCTATTTGGTTTTCGATACAGGCTCTGGTGAGTAAAAATCCGGGGTCTGAAATGGCAGGTGTTCCTGCGTCACTAATAAGGGCAATTTGTGTTCCATGCTTTAATTTTTGGATAATGCGCTCGACCGTTTTGTGTTCATTATGCATATGGTGCGATTGCATTTGTGTTGTAATTTCGAAATGCTTCAAAAGTTTCCCTGAGGTACGTGTGTCTTCCGCAAGAATCAAATCAACGTCTTTTAAAACATCAAGAGCCCGTAAAGTGATGTCCTTTAAATTTCCTATAGGTGTTGGTACAATGTAAAGCTTACCCATTAATTTCTAATTTGTTTTCCTAAAAAGTAGGATGGAAAAATCAACAATAACCCGTAAAGGGAAAACCCTATTATACCGTGACCTGCCATATGATGGGCGGCGGTTGCTAAAACCAGATCAAAGAAAAATCCGGCATAGGCCCATTCGGTTAGCCATAAACTTTGTCGCCATAGGATCATAATAACACCAAATACTTTGAGTATTGCCAAAGGTATCACAATATAGTTTGGATAATTAAAGCCTTCAAAGAAACTCTTAACCATGTCGGTTTTAAAAAAGTACATTTGTGCAGAATAAAGCATTAAACAGCACAATAAAGCCGTACTAATCCAGTATAAAATTGTTTTTATTTTCATGGTAAAGTGGTCGGGAGCGGTTAGTCAAACTTACTTTCTAAAATTTGGATAAAGCGCTCTTCAAATTCTTCTTTGTCTGTCCAGTTATTATAATCCGGTTTTACAATATCAGTAATAAAACGTTTAGCGTCACTAAGTGAAGCCGAAGTATTTAATTGCGATAGCACACGATCGTAATCTTCGTTTTTCCCATCAAATAAGTGTTTGATAAAGGCAATCTTGTCGTTGAGACCAATATTAAGTCCGCCACTTTTTAATTTGTCATTAAGTGATTTTTTTTCATCATCTTTTCCATTTTTAGAACTGGAGACGGGTTCAAATACCGGCATATCCTTAAAATCGGAGGTAATGTCTTCTAAATTGGCTTGATGCTGCTTTTGTTTTGGAGGAATAGCTTGTTCGAAAACCGAATCGACCTGTAAGCTTTCTTGTGGCATTTGAGCGACCATATCCTTAATGGTTTCCATTAACGGTTCTGTGATTTCTTCGTCTTCAACGTCATCAAGGTTAATATAAATCTTATCTTCAACTTCTATATTATCACTTACTTTATTATTAAAGGCCGTATCCAGCATTCCAAAAAAAGAAGAATCGTTACCAATGGTTGGAAGGTCATCTTCAAAATTCTCATGAGCAAATTTTAATACCGACAGCTTCTCTAAAAGGGCCGATGCCTCCGCATGCATTTTAATAATATCTTCTTTTCCTTTCAATTTAAGAATGCGATGTGCGATACTAATTAACTCAGATTCTAACTTCTTTTTCATGGGTTTCTGTTTATTGTTCTTAAATAGTCATTTTCCTTGAGTAATGTCTCATTAGCTGTTAGAAATACTCATCAATATTTTTATTAATTATAATTTTCAAATTAATGCGTTACGGGCTTTTGATTTTTAATAAATTTACGCCACCTTTATACAAACGAATTAAGACTTTGTTTAATGGACTTATTTAAACTTTAATGATTGGTTAAAAATTGCCCTTTTGCATCAAATTTTTGTCTTTTTTTCATTACGTAGCCATGCTATGGAATTCAAAAAAGGCTTTAACTCGCTACAAAATGACTCATTTTCGCTTCAATCTGAAAGTTAAGATAAGTTCAATGTTAAAATTACGAAATGTTTCTTGAAAATACAGTAAATCATAAAGAACAATTTGGATGGATAGAAGTTATCTGTGGCTCTATGTTTTCGGGAAAAACAGAGGAGCTTATCCGTAGGCTTAAACGTGCGAAGTTTGCAAGGCAAAAAGTGGAGATCTTTAAACCAGCTATCGATGTGCGTTATAACGAGGACATGGTGGTGTCTCATGATGATAATGAAATTAGATCAACACCGGTTCCAGCCGCTGCCAACATCCCTATTTTAGCCGATGGCTGTGATGTGGTTGGCATTGATGAAGCCCAATTTTTTGATGATGAGATTGTACGCATCTGTAATGATTTGGCCAATAAAGGCGTTCGGGTTATTGTAGCCGGGTTGGATATGGATTTTAAAGGAAATCCTTTTGGCCCTATGCCTTTTTTAATGGCCACTGCCGATTATGTTACTAAGGTTCACGCTGTTTGTACCAGAACAGGGAACCTCGCACAATTCAGTTACCGAAAGGCTAAAAGCGATAACCTGGTACTTTTGGGTGAAGTAGATGAATACGAACCTTTAAGTAGAGCCGCATATTATAAAGCCATGATGCGTGATAAGGTGAGAAACTTGAAGGTTAATGACGCTGAGGAAGTGACTTCTAAAACAAAAAATCCTGATGGCTAAAGCCCAAGAAACCCTTTTAGAAATTGATTTAAAAGCGCTTAGGCATAATGTTGAGCATTTAAAATCTAAACTAAAAAAAGACACCAAATTTTTAGCCGTTGTAAAGGCCTTTGCTTATGGTAGTGATGCTCCCGCAATTGCAAATTACTTGCAAAACAATGTGGATTATTTTGCTGTAGCCTATGTCAATGAGGGTATTGCGTTACGAAAATCGGGCATTACCAAACCTATTTTGGTATTACACCCGCAAGCTGTAAATTTCGAAACTTTAATTTCAAATAATCTGGAACCTAGTTTATATAATACAAAGATTCTAAATGCATTTATTAAGGTGGCGTCAAAGGAAAATCAAAAAGATTATCCCGTTCATATTAAGTTTAATACCGGTTTAAACCGACTTGGTTTTTGGGAGAATGATGTGGATTACATCATGTCTAAATTAAGACAAACGAATACCATTAAAGTCGCTTCAGTTTTTTCGCATTTGGCGGCCAGTGAAGATTTAGATGAAAACGAATTTACCTTGAACCAAATAGAAAGTTTTAAAACGACTTCGAAAAGGATGATTAATGCTTTAGGTTATAACCCTATGCTTCATATGTGTAATACTTCGGGAATCCTGAATTATCCGGAAGCCCATTTCGACATGGTTAGAAGTGGTATTGGATTGTATGGTTTTGGCAACTCTGAAAAAGAAAATCGGGATTTAAAACCCATAGCCACTTTAAAAACAGTAATCTCACAAATACATCTTATAGAAAAAGATGAGACGGTAGGATATAATAGAGCATTTAAGAGTGATGGCTTCCTAAAAACCGCCACGTTACCAATTGGTCATGCTGATGGTATTGGCAGACAATATGGTAATGGCAAAGGGTATGTAATGATACACGGTAATTTAGCTCCAATTATAGGCAACGTTTGTATGGATATGATTATGGTTAATATCACCAATATTGAATGTAAAGAAGGTGATGAGGTCATTATTTTTGACCAAAGTACTACTGCAGAACACTTGGCGGAAAAAGGAAATACGATTTCTTACGAGCTTATAACAGCCATTTCCCAGCGTGTTCAGCGCGTTTACGTATCTTAAATATTTATTGTTTCTTTAAATGTTAGCTGAGTTGTTTAGACTTTATTTCATAGAAGAAGTCTTTTAACAAATGTTAACATTTAATTTTTTTAGCTATTTTAGTAGTTTACTAACCAATACTAAAATAATTATGCTAAAAGAGTTCAAGGATTTTGCAATGAAAGGCAATTTGGTCGACATTGCTGTTGCTTTCGTTATGGGTGCCGCTTTTAATAAAGTTGTGACCTCATTTACTGCGGGTATAGTATCACCGCTAATTGGGTTGATTTTTAATTCGAATTTCGATGATCTAAAATATGTAATTACCGAAGGTGTTGCTGATGAAGCAGGAAAAGTGACAGGCGAAATTGCTGTACTTTATGGTAATTTCCTAACGAATTTAATCGATTTCATTATTGTTGCTTTTGTTATGTTTATGATTATCAAAGGCATTAGTAGAATGAAAAAGAAAGAAGAAGAAGCTGCACCGGCACCTCCACCAGGACCTTCACAAGAAGACCTGCTTGCTGAAATAAGAGATTTATTGAAAAAATAACGAAATGTTAAATAGATAACAACCTGTTATTTGTTGTTAAAAAGCCTTCAATTTATAATATTGAAGGCTTTTTTAGATTCTAAAATAGAATTAATACTTAATTTTGCTTACTAATTTTATTAAAATCTAAAAAAATGAAAGTAGCTGTTGTTGGAGCCACTGGAATGGTTGGCGAAGTGATGCTAAAAGTATTGGAAGAACGAAACTTTCCGGTTACAGAATTATTATTAGTAGCTTCAGAGCGTTCTGTTGGAAAAAAATTAACATATAAAAATAAAGAGCACACCATTATAGGTTTAGCCGATGCTGTTGCTGCAAGGCCTCAAATTGCTATTTTTTCAGCTGGAGGGGAGACTTCATTAGAGTGGGCTCCTAAATTTGCTGAGGTTGGAACAACGGTTGTTGATAATTCTTCAGCCTGGAGAATGGATCCTACAAAAAAATTAGTGGTTCCCGAAATAAACGCCAACGAGCTTACCAAAGAGGATAAAATCATTGCAAACCCTAACTGTTCAACCATACAAATGGTTATGGTATTAGCACCGCTTCATGAGGCATATAAAATGAAACGTGTGGTTGTGTCTACCTACCAATCGGTTTCGGGTACGGGTGTTAAAGCTGTAAAACAGTTAGAAAACGAAATTGCCGGAATTGATGGTGAGATGGCGTACCCTTACCCTATTGGTAGAAATGCCCTACCACATTGCGACGTGTTTTTAGAAAATGGCTATACCAAAGAGGAAATGAAGTTGGCTAGAGAACCGCAAAAAATATTCAATGATAAAACGTTTTCTGTTTCTGCTACAGCGGTTCGTATACCAACTGCCGGGGGGCATTCTGAATCTGTAAATGTGGAGTTCGAGAACGATTTTGATTTAACGGATGTTCGAAGGCTCCTTAATGAAACTTCCGGTGTGGTTGTTCAGGATGATACGGCTACAAATACTTATCCGATGCCAATTTATGCCCATGATAAAGACGAGGTTTTTGTAGGACGGATCAGAAGAGATGAAACCCAACCTAATACGTTAAATATGTGGATTGTTGCCGATAATTTGCGTAAAGGTGCTGCAACGAATGCCGTGCAAATTAGTGAATATTTAGTTGCTAATAATTTGGTTTAGAAGCCATTGATTTTGAAATAATAGAAAGCTCCTGTTTTTACAGGAGCTTTTTTTGTGAAATTATTTGTGCTATATTTAGGTAAAATTAGCTTTGAAATGTTAAACCTGCTAAGAAATTCTTAAAAGGTATGGGTTTTGTGGTATAAATACTACAGTCAAAACATCTTTTCATATGAAACCAACTGCTGCTTCTTTGTTTTCAGCACCACTTCTTCTTTTCTTTATGCTCTTATCTCAAGCCTCTTTTCCTGATAATACAGGCGCTATAGATAAAGCGAGAGCATCTAAAGACGATATCATTTTTAAAGAAAAAATATACATCCATTTTGATAAGTCCTTTTATAATTCAGGCGAAAATATATGGTATAAAATATATCTCGTCGATGCGATAAATCATAACCCTAAAACGTCTAGCAGCATCGTTTATGTTGATTTAATTGATCCGAATAATACGATTATTGATAGTAAAACAATTAAGATCAATAAGGGCTCCGGGAACGGCGATTTTAATTTACCGGCGGTGTTATTAAAAGGAACTTACACGGTAAGGGCATATACTAATTTTATGAGGAATTTTGATTCGACTGTTTTTTTTAGAAAAACAATTCTCATCGATTCCGAAACTCATGAAGAAAGTACTAGTAACCCAGGCAAGGCTATGTTAAAGATAAGCTTCTTTCCGGAGGGCGGACAAATAGTAGGTGGATTTGTTAATAACATCGGATTTAAAGCCATAAATAAAGACGGTAAAGGCGTAAATATTTCCGGATCAATTTTAGATGAAACAGACCAGACTGTACGGACTTTTAAAGCTTCGAAATTTGGACATGGTATGTTTCAATTTATTCCCGAGAAAGGAAAGCATTATAAAGCCACGGTTTTATATAAAGGGGAGCAGTACGCCTACGAATTACCAACCATTAAAGATTATGGTGTTTTAATGCGCGTCAACGAATACAATGATTTTTTTAGAATAAATATGTATTCATCGTTGCTTAATACCAAGGCTAAATTAAAATTAATCGGATTGCAAAAGGGTGATATTGTTTGTCAAACCGAGTTAAGTGGAGACAAACCTGAAATGGCTATTAATGTTCCAAAATCAGATTTAAAACCTGGTCTGATAGAATTTAGACTTTTAGATGAAAACGACATTATTTTAGGGAAAGCATTAGCCTTTTCGGATTCAGCAAATTTTAAAAATAAACCAAGCATAAGCATATCAAAAAGTGTTTATGGTAAGAACGAAGCCGTTGAAGTTGACATTAGCTTAAGTGAGATCATGCAGAAAAATACAGTGGCTAACATGTCCATTACAGTTACTGAGGCATCACCTTTAAACCGCAGACATTACGCTTCAGATATAAAATCTCATTTATTTTTGACCTCCGAATTATTAGAAGACATTGAACAACCTGGTTATTACATTTATTCAAAGGACGCTCAAAGGAAAAATGATCTGGCCCTGTTATTAAGGTCTCAGGATATAAATCAAAATGTATTCAAAGCCAACCCTAGTAGCAATACCTTACAATTTTCATCTGAATCCGGTTTCAACTTAAAAGGAATAATTAAAGAAAAACATAATAATAAACCGGCGAAAGCTAAGGTAGTGATTTCATATAAAAACAATAAAGACCTTGGGTATGATCAAGCTATAACAGATAGTTTAGGGCGTTTTAATTTCAGTAATCTTAATTTTGATGAAAGAACTTTTGTTTCGATAAAAGCTAAACGCTTAAGTTCACAAAAATATGGTGGAGATTTTACTATTGAGATAGATACAGTTTTGCCACCCATAGTAAACGCAAAACGTGTTTCCGAGAAAAATACAAAGACGAGCACTACGTTTTTAGAGTCTAATGTAAAACAGTACAGAAACATTGAGTTTGTTCCTCGAAAAGGAGAAATTAAATTAGAAAAAGTAGAACTCACTGCTACCAAAAAACGTTTAGATCGTTATACCAAAAAGAGAAAATTATCCTTATATATCAGTCCATCACATACTTTAGATGTTAAAAACTCGAACATTATAGCTCATAATCCGCTTGAGGCTTTACAGGGTAAATTTCCGGGATTCGATGTTATAGGAAGAAAAATAATAATCAGGGGTAAAGTTTTTGATATGGTCAGTACAACGGATCCTTTCGGTATTGGTACAGCTGCAGAGGAAAAGAAAAAACGAGAAAATAAAGGTGAAGCTCCATTATTTTTAGTCGATGGTTTTCCTTCAGATTATGATTTCGTTGTTTCAATGTCGATTCAAGATATAGACTTTATTGATATTATAAAAGGCCCGCGAACAGCAATTTACGGATCAAGAGGGGGTAATGGTGTTATCGCAGTTTATACTCTAGATGGCTCAGAAGAAAATGATGAGCAAAATAATAGAAAAAGAGGACTTAGTTTTTATCATCCCGGGTATTATCTATCTAGAAAATTTTATCAAGATAAAGATAACCCGACAACACTTTATTGGAATCCGGATTTAAAACTAGAGGGGTCTAATAATGCTAAAATAGCGTTTAACACAGCGAATAAATCAGCTACCTATAAAGTTTTGTTAGAAGGCATTACCTCGAATGGAACACCGTTTAGAGCAGAGGCCTATTTTGATGTAAATTAACCGGACATCTTTTAATCTTGCTTAATAAACGTCATTTTGTAATCTGAGCTTGCAATTTTCATAATCGTATTGAAAATATAATCGCAAACTAGTTTTTGTCCTTCAAAATTTATCAGATCGATGGTGTCTTCCGGGGTATGATATTGAGGGTGCCCACCGGTATGCATTCCTAAAACGGAAACGTTCTTTCTGTAAAAAGACACGTGATCCGATCCGCCTACGGAGCCGGCATGTACTATAGGGTTTATTCCTAATGAGGTGCCTAGATTCTTCATAAGTTCTACACCATCAGGAAAAGTTCCGGCGCCTCCCATATACACATGCTTTTCTGCATTCATTCTCCCCACCATATCCATATTGATCATTAACTTTATTTGGGAAAGTGGCACTAACGGATGATCAACAAAATAGCGGCTTCCTAATAATCCTTGTTCCTCGGCACCAAATGCAATAAATATCACGCTACGTTTTAACTGCCCTCTATTTGATGCAATTTTTTCGGCAATCTCCAAAAGAGCAGAAGTCCCACTGGCATTGTCATCAGCACCATAGTGAATGGCGTTTTTTTTATCAGATTTGGATGAGGGACCGCCCAGCCCTAAATGATCGTAATGCGCCCCTAAAACGACATATTCATTTTTAAGAACAGGATCGTTGCCTTTAATATAACCAACCACATTCCAGGTGGTAACTTTGGGTTTGTAGTCAATACCTTTTTCAACCCTTAAAGAAGCCTCAAAAGGCTGCCTGTAATCATTTCCAAAGGGGAGTACGTCCAATTTCTTAAACTCCCTTTTTAAGTATTTGACAACCCGCTTATTTTCTTTTCCGCCGGGGTATCGTCCTGCATTTTTTTCTGAAGTTAGAAATGATATGTGCTCCTTCAATTCTCTTGTTGTAACTTCCGATTGAGAAAACACAGTTAAACACATAAACTGTATTATCAGAAACGAACGGATTCTACTCATAATTATCTTTTTTTATAGAAGTTCAAATATATAATATGTCGCGGTTAACTTCCGCTCGTTTTGCTTATTTTTGAGGATTAAATAGTCGTTAATCATGAAAAAATTAATAATCAGTCTTTTAGCACTTATGCTTATTATAGGGTGTAAAAAAGATCACGTAGAAAAAAATGTCGTTGTTGTGAATTATCCTGAAACCAAAACTGTTGATACTGTAGATACTTATTTTGATGTTGACGTAAAAGATCCTTATCGTTGGTTAGAAGACGATAGGAGTGAAGACACCGAGGCTTGGGTAAAAGCTCAAAACAAAAGTACTTATGGTTATTTAGATCATATTCCATTTAGAACGGAGCTTAAAGAACGTCTATCAGATTTATGGAATTATGAAAAAGTTGGTGCCCCATTTATTGAAGGGGATTACACGTATTTTTCAAAAAATGACGGACTACAAAATCAAAATGTACTATACCGGAAAAAAGGTGATGCTGATGCGGAAGTATTTTTAGATCCTAATACCTTCTCTAAAGATGGAACCATCGCTTTAGGCGCTGTAAGCTTTTCAAAAAATGGTAAAAAATTGGGCTATTCCATTTCTGAAGGAGGAAGCGATTGGAGAAAGGTTTTAGTCATGGATGTTGAAACCAAAGAAATTATTGAAGACACTCTTATAGACGTGAAGTTTAGTCCGATTTCCTGGTACAAAAATGAAGGATTCTATTACTCCAGTTATGACAAGCCCAAAGGAAGCGAACTTTCTGCAAAAACCGATCAGCATAAAGTGTATTACCATAAGTTGGGGACATCACAAAAAGATGACACCTTGATTTTTGGTGGAACACCGGAAGAAAAACATCGCTATATCTATGGGACGGTTACTGAAGATGATCGGTATTTAGTTATTATGCCTCGTGTTTCAACCTCGGGGAATAAATTATATATCAAAGACCTTTCCGTTCCCGATAGTCCCTTAATTACGATTTTAGATCATACTGAAAGTGACACCAGCATTATTGAAAATGATGGAAGCACCTTGTTTTTAGTAACGAATTTAAATGCACCAAATAAAAAAATCGTAACTGTTGATGCCTCAAACCCAACACCTGAACATTGGGTAGATGTTATCCCTGAAACCGAACACGTATTAAGCCCATCTACGGGTGGTGGTTCTTTTTTTGCACACTATATGGTTGATGCTATTTCTAAAGTAAAACAATACGATTATAAAGGCGAATTAATTAGAGAGGTTGAGCTTCCGGGATTAGGGACAGCGAATGGATTTGGAAGTAAAAAGGAGGAAAAAACGGATTACTTTTCTTTTACAAATTACAATACTCCGGCAAGTATTTATAAGTTCAATGTAGATACGGGTAAGTCGGAATTGTATTGGAAACCCACTATTGAATTCGATAGCGATTCCTATGAAAGTAATCAGGTTTTTTTCAGGTCTAAAGATGGTACAAAAGTACCTATGATGATTACCCATAGGAAGGGCTTAGAGCTTGATGGAAAAAACCCAACGATTTTATACGGTTATGGCGGTTTTAATATTAGTTTAACCCCATCATTTAGTATAACCAATGCGGTTTGGATGGAACAAGGTGGTATTTTGGCTGTTCCTAATTTACGGGGTGGCGGAGAATATGGCAAGGCATGGCATAAAGCAGGGACACAATTACAAAAGCAAAATGTGTTCGACGATTTTATTGCGGCCGGGGAATTTTTAATTGAAAATAATTATACATCATCTCATTATCTGGCCATTCGTGGCGGCTCTAACGGTGGTTTGTTGGTTGGGGCAGTGATGACCCAACGTCCGGATTTGGCAAAAGTAGCGTTACCGGCGGTTGGTGTTTTAGACATGCTACGATACCATACCTTTACTGCAGGAGCAGGTTGGGCTTACGATTATGGAACGGCAGAACAGAGTAAAGAAATGTTTGAATACCTTAAGGCATACTCTCCCGTACATAATGTAAAAGAAGGTGTAGCATATCCGGCTACTTTGGTGACTACAGGAGACCACGACGATAGGGTGGTTCCGGCACATAGCTTTAAATTTGCTGCCGAATTGCAAAGTAAACAAACAGGCTCAAACCCCACTTTAATACGCATTGAAACCGATGCAGGGCATGGCGCAGGCACACCGGTTAGTAAAACCATAGAACAGTATGCCGATATTTTTGGTTTTACACTTTATAATATGGGCTACGATGTATTACCTAGTAAAACAAAAGAAAAAATAAAAGGATAATTCTAAATTGTTATTAGAATCAAAAGGGCATTTAAAGTTACTTTATCTTGACTAGCTTGTTGAGCCTGATTAAATAAAAATAGTGACTCCAGAAAAAGACAATAGTTCCGTAAGTTGAGTAATGACAGTGATGTTGGGAACGATCTAAGGCATCTCGACTGCGAGTGATATGACAATAATTAGCCCATGCTGAAAGTAAAAAACATAACCTTTGCCTATAAAAAAACAGAGGTTTTAAAAAACATTTCTTTTGAAGTTGGTAGCGGAGAACATTTCGCTATTATTGGTGAAAGCGGTTCGGGTAAAAGCACACTTTTAAAGTTACTTTATGGCACCTACGATTTAAATGATGGACATATGTTTTGGAAAGACAAAGAAATTCTTGGACCAAAACACAATCTTATTATTGGTCCGGAATACATGAAATTTGTAGCACAGGAATTCGATTTAATGCCCTTTATTACCGTAGGTGAAAATATCGGTGCTTTTTTATCTAACTTTTATCCTAATGAGAAGCAGGAACGTATTGATGAGCTTTTGGAAGTTGTAGAATTAACAGCTTATAAGCATATTTTGGTTAAGGATTTAAGTGGTGGGCAAAAACAACGCGTTGCCTTGGCGAGATCTGTTGCAAAGCAACCCGAAATACTATTATTAGATGAGCCTTTTAGCCATATCGATAATTTTAAGAAACAATCCTTAAGGCGTCGCCTGTTTAGATACCTTAAGGAAAACAAGATTACCTGTATTGTCGCTACTCATGATAGGGATGACGTTTTATCTTTTTCCGATACTATGATGGTTTTACATGATGCAGAAATAATAGCAAGCGGAACCCCCCAGGAATTATACAACAACCCGAAGAACAAACTTGTTGCTGCTTTTTTTGGAGAATTTAATGTCTTGGATTCAAAAGAACTTGTTTATGCCCATCAATTAAAAAGAGTTGAAAATTCTAATTTAAAAGCCCTTGTTAAACATTCTTATTTTAAAGGGCATTGCTATTTAATTGAGGTCAATTTGGATGGCGAACTTGTTTTTTTCGAGCATGATAAGATGCTCAAAGCGGGCTTAGAAATTTCTCTCTCTATAATGAAGTAGTTAAAGCTTAAAGCACTTCTTCAATTAAGAATTTTCGGTCTCTAAATGAAACCATATCTCCGTTTGTTTTTCCAATTAATAACTGTCCTATGGGAGTATTTGGAGAAATGGCATAAAAACCGTCTGAGTTTACCTTAAGTTCTCCGGCACTAATAGATATAAAATAATTTGTCTGAGAGGTATAGACTACGCTACCTAATCCTATAACTTTTGAGGTCTTAGAGGTGTCAATTTTAGATAACGACGTTTTTGTTTTTAATATTTCTGCTAATTGATTCCCTGCTTTTTCGCGTTCCAGCTGTAACATGGCGCGGCCGGTTTCATGTTTGTCTCCGGCACTGCTTTTGGTTTCAGTAGTCAATGACAATTGGATGTCATTTATGGTGTTCTGTATTGTTTGAAATCGGTTTTTAATAAATTCAAGGCAAAGGCTATATAATTGTTCTTTTATCTTCATTTAAATTAAATCATTTGATTATAGTTTCTTTTCTGAATTTTCCGATTGTTGTTTTCCAGTTGATACAAAGAGCAGGATGATCTATTTAATCAACCCGGATCCAAGTTCTAAAAAATGATGCTTTATCCCTACTTACAGTTATCGTTTCTGATAATTCCTGTAAATCTTTTGTTTTTATAATCACATCAATTTTACCATTATTAACGCTCTTGTACGATTCAATTATAGACTTCGAAACTATAAATTTTCTATTCGCCCTAAAAAAATTATCGTTTAATTTATCTTCAAACTCCTTAAGCGTTAACTCAGAGGTAAACTTCTTATAATTTACATCGATTACATAAGAAATGCCAAACGATGAACATACTGCAATAATGTCCTTAGGGCTTAATAATTTGAATGCATAGGCGTCCTTTACTTTTATTTTTACTTCAGGAACGATTCTTAAGGATTCTAAATTTTGTTTGTTGGACATTAAAAACAATCCAAAATACATGGTATGGAAAAGTAGCACAAATAACAAGGCTACAAAAGTATCCTTTGTATAAAAAACAAAGGATAAGGAAAGTCGTTTACCATCGAAAAAAATAAAATCGAAAAGCTCATTCAAGAGTATTGTAAATATTATAACGACCAAAGTATGCAGTGTTAATTGGTAGGTTACTCGTTTTACGAAATCCTTGCTCAATGGAGCTTTCTGGTTTAAATATCGAATTCCAAAAGCATAAAACTCAATAATCATATAGGTAGTAAGTACATCTACAAAAAAATAATAGAAATATTGAGGATTAATATTCTGAAAACTATAGGTGATTAAAAAATTAAGAGACGTAATCGATATTGTAAGAATCCATATGTATGGTCTTTTAAACAATAAGTCCTGACTTATTTTTACTGTATCCTTAGAAGCTTTAGGTGTCATTTCTCTATTTTCTTAAGCGTATACCCAGACAAGGTTAAAACATATTCTCCTTCCTTTTCCTCGCGCAATTTTACGGTTTCTCCTCCAAAAAATTCAAAATTATAACCCGGAATAACTGCTAATTCTTCAGATATTGGAGATAAACCTAACTGTATTTCCATTTCACTTGGAAATGTTGTCTTTCCTCTAATTTCTAAAATATCATCTGAATTAATCAAAAGTTGTATAAAATCAATCGTTTCATAATCATTTTCGCTATAATTTACAACCTTATAGCTGCCAACAGCGTTCTTCCATGATTTAGGGATGTGTTTGGATTTAATTTTAGAGCCAAGAATATGCCTGGAGCCATTTTCGAATTGCTCTCCAATTATAAGTTCATCATTTGATTCTTTCCAAAAAATATCCATCGCATGTATCTTTACACCTAAAACCTTAACGTATAATTTTATAAGACCATCAGAATAAGGAATTCCAATACCTTTCTTATTTTCTGACTTAAGGTCTACCTCAAATTTCTTACCACTTCTTTTAAGGTTTAAAAGCCCAATAGATGTACTATATGAACCTTCAATTTTTTTAAGCTGTTGATCGGTTAAGGTCACTTTTTTATACTTAGTCTTTATAGTATTCTGATTGTTAGAAGGTTTATATTTCTTTCCCATGAAAGCATACAACTTACCCCAACTATCCCAATGAATGGCGCTACTGGAATTAGAATTACTGCAAATAATAATTGATGTGTCAAGCTCAGGAATAGAAAAAATGTAGGAATAGAAAGGCTCATGCACCCCAGCCTTTTTTACTCTGGTATACCCGCTTTTTAATGGCATAACTTCCCACATAAGGCCAATTCCTGTATCAAAAGCCAATGGAGCGTCTTTGAATTGTTTTTGTAGAGCATCTTTTACCATTTCCTTGCTTAAAAATGGCTTGATCGAGCTGCTGCCTTTCTCTGTATACAATTGAACTATTTTGAGCATATCAGAAACACTAGAGGTGACTCCGTCAGACCCTGAATAGCTATATTTATATGTTTCAGTTAGGACTCCATTTTTGTATCCTTTTGTCTGTTTGGCAGGTCCGAAATATGAATTATTCATCTTTAGTGGGGTAAATATATGATTTTGAACATAGTCTTCATATGGCATTCCAGAAACACGTTCTACGAGCAAAGATAATAAATCAACCCCCCAGTCGGAGTACTGATATACCCTTCCTGGCGACGAAATAAGATACTCATTTTTAGAGTGTTGCAAAATATTCTCCAACGGTTCCACCTCTTTTTTCATAAACCCTTTTGCGAGAAGTCTGGGAAGACCTGCGTAGTGAGAAAGTAAATGTCTTATAGTTAAATCGTTCTCATTTTTAAAATGAGATCTCATAGAGAAATCCTGAACATAATTAATATATGGGGTATCTAAATCAATTAGTCCATCGGAACATAATTTTAAAATAGCCGTTGAAGTAATAATCTTTGATACAGAACCAATAGGGTACTCTGTATCTTTGGTTGCTTTAACGTTTTTTAATTTGTCTGAAAACCCAAACCCTTCTTCAAGTACTATTCGACCTTCTATTTCCATGGCAACGCTTAGCCCGGTAACGTTGTGTTTTTTCATTTTTTTTATGACGTATTCCTTAAAGTCTTGCTTAAAACTTTTTAATTCAGAAGGTGTAAAATAGTTTTGTGCGTTAACTTGATAGGTGTATAATAACCCAATTATAAGAAAGATTTTGTGGTGAAGTCTCATGATCCATTTTGTTTATGATTAATACTTCGGTAAAAGTAATGGCTTCATAAAACGCGATTCTTATAAAACCGTTTAAAACAAAGTGAATCGATATAAATTTTGGAATGAATTGATATAGAACCAATCGGTTTGGTTTTTACAAATGCTTTTTTCTTTAGTTCTTTATACTAAATCTGCTAACTCTTTCCCAACGAAGCTTCCTATAGCAATACCCATACCACCTAGGCGAACCCCACAATACACATGATTACTTAACTGTTTTACGATGGCTTTTTTCTGATTGCCTATACCCATAATACCACTCCAACAATGGTCAATCTCAAAGGGTGTTTCTGGCAAGATAGTAGTTTTTAAAAGCTCTTCCAGCTTATTTTGAATTAACGCAGTTTGATTGAATTCGGTTGTTTCTTCGCCTTTAAAATCAAGGTTTCGGCCACCTCCAAATAACACTCTATCATCTATATTTCTAAAATAGTAATACCCTTTGTCTAAATGGAAGCTACCTTTTATATGAAGGTTTTTAATGGGTTTTGTAATGAGTACTTGTGCGCGGGCGGGTTTTACGTTTTCATTTAAAAGTTGCGAAGCGAAGCCATTGGTTGCAATACATAATTTAGTCGTGATAAAATCGAATTGATTCGTGTTTATTTTAACCGAATTGTTACCTTCTGAAAACCCTTCAACCGTAATATTATTTAAAATTTTGATGCCATTTAATTGCACTTTACGTAGCAATGCTTCCATCATTTTCCCGGTATCAAGTTGACCTTCATACCTATTAAATATATAATTGGGTTTGATGTTTTTAAAATGAAACAGGTTCGCCTTTGAGCTATAAACATGTTCTTTAAATAGTGGTTTTAGTAAAGCGTTTATGGTGTCTTTTTGAGACCGGCATTGCTCATACAAATCATCATCTTTAGAAAATAATTCAGAACCTCCAAGTTCTTGATAATTTATGGTTTTATCCCCTAACGTTTGTCGTAATAGCTGCAAGCCCTCAACACGTTTTTTTACAAGCTGAATAATGGTTTCTTCTGAATGTGTGCTTAAATCATCTAGTATTTCACTCAAGCTTCCAAAACAGGCAAATCCAGCGTTTTTGGTGCTTGCCCCTTGTGGTAAGGTGCCTTTTTCTAAAATTAAGATATTGGCTTTTGGAAAGCGTGATTTTAACTGCAATGCGCAATTTAAACCAACAATACCACTACCAACAATAGTGAAATCTACATGTGATAACCACGATTTTATTTCCCAATAAGACAGATTCATCATGCTAAGTTAGGATTTTAATATGAAGTTTTGAACTGGTATACTTTAGCTCTAAAGGTGTAGAAGTATAGCCAAAAAAAACTCCGAAATTGCTTTCGGAGTCTTAATTTTATTCTTCTATTTGTTTTTCCATAACGAAATCTTCCATAAACTTAGTGGTGTAATTACCAGCTAAATAATCCGGATGTTCCATAAGCTGTCTATGGAAAGGGATAGTCGTTTTTATACCTTCAATAACGAATTCGTCTAAGGCACGTTTCATTTTGTTGATGGCCTCTTCTCTGGTTTGCGCTGTTGTAATTAACTTTGCAATCATCGAATCGTAATTAGGAGGAATAGAATAACCGGCATAAACATGGGTGTCTAATCTAACACCATGGCCTCCGGGAGCGTGTAGTGTTGTAATTTTACCGGGTGACGGTCTAAAATCGTTATAAGGATCTTCGGCGTTAATTCTACATTCTATTGAATGTAATTTTGGTGTATAATGTTTTCCGGAAATAGGAACCCCTGCAGCAACCAATATTTGCTCACGAATTAAATCGAAATCTATCACTTGTTCTGTAATAGGATGCTCAACCTGAATTCGTGTATTCATTTCCATGAAATAGAAATTCCTATTTTTATCCACTAAAAACTCAATGGTTCCGGCACCTTCGTATTTAATATATTCAGAAGCTTTTACTGCTGCTTTACCCATTTTAGCTCTGAGCTTATCGGTCATAAATGGAGAAGGGACTTCTTCCGTTAATTTTTGATGACGTCTTTGAATAGAACAATCTCTTTCCGATAAATGACAAGCTTTTCCGCGGGAATCACCAACAATTTGAATCTCAATATGTCGTGGCTCTTCTATGAGTTTTTCCATATACATATCGTCATTACCAAAGGCCGCTTTACTTTCTTGACGTGCCGAATCCCAGGCGTCTTTTAAATCTTCGGGCTTAAAAACACCGCGCATACCTTTACCACCGCCACCGGCAGAGGCTTTAAGCATTACCGGATAACCGGTTTCCTTAGCAAGTTTTTTACATTCTTCAAAGTCTTGAATCACACCATCGCTACCAGGAACACATGGTACACCAGCTGCTTTCATAGTTTCTTTAGCATTGGCCTTGTCACCCATGCGATCTATCATTTCGGCAGAAGCTCCAATAAACTTTATACCATGTTCTTCACAGATTTTTGAAAACTTGGCATTTTCAGACAGAAAACCATATCCGGGATGGATGGCATCGGCGTTGGTTATTTCTGCAGCAGCGATAATATTCGACATCTTTAGATAAGACTCGTTACTTGGTGGAGGACCAATACAAACGGCTTCATCGGCAAACTTAACGTGAAGACTTTCTTCGTCGGCTGTAGAATATACGGCAACCGTTTTAATGCCCATTTCTTTGCAGGTTCTTATAACACGTAATGCTATTTCTCCTCTATTGGCTACTAATATTTTTTTAAACATAATTTTTGAGCTTATAAGTTTATGGTTTATAAGTTTGAAAAGTTTAGTTGCATGAGCCTCTAAACCCTAAACTTTAAACTTCTAAACTTCAAATTAAGATGGGTCTACTAAAAATAATGGTTGATCGAACTCTACCGGAGAAGAATCGTCAACTAATATCTTAACTATTTTTCCTGAAACTTCAGATTCTATTTCATTGAATAGTTTCATCGCTTCTATGATACAAAGGACATCGCCTTCTGCAATAGTTTGGCCTACTTCAACAAATAAAGGTTTATCTGGTGATGGTTTTCTATAAAAAGTTCCTATAATTGGCGATTTTATGGTAATGTATTTTGAATCGTCACTTGCAGCAGCAGGTTCGCTGGCAGGAGATGCAGCAGTTTCTGCAGCAGGTTGCGCGGCTGCAACTTGTGTAACTTGAGGTATCGGAGCAGCAGGAACTTGATGTACAATGGTTGTATCTGACTCTGAGCCTGTTTTTATGGTGATTTTAATATCATCCATTTCCAATTTAACCTCACTGGCACCAGACTTGGCAACAAACTTGATTAAATTTTGAATTTCTTTAATATCCATAATTTTGCTTATTAGTTAGTGGTTAGTGTTGTGAATTATATGCCCATTTTAAGTAAATGGACCCCCAATTAAATCCGCCTCCAAAAGCGGCAAATATTAAATTATCTCCTTTTTTAAGCTGCGATTCGTAATCATTTAAAAGTAACGGTAAAGTTGCAGATGTTGTATTCCCATATTTATGAATATTCATCATTACTTTTTCTTCTTCTAAATCTATTCTGTTTGCAGTCGCATCAATAATACGTTTATTAGCTTGATGTGCTACTAACCAAGAAACATCATCTTTGGTTAAATTATTGCGTTCCAATATTTTTTCTGTAGCATCGGCCATGTTAAAAACGGCATTTTTAAAGACGGTTCGTCCTTCCTGAAAAGCATAATGCCCACCTTTTTCCATGGCTTCCGGAGTTAAAGCAAATGCAGATCCTCCATAAGTAGCCTGTAAAAATTCTCGTCCAGTTCCGTCGCTTCTTAAATACTCATCCTGAAGACCTAAGTTTTCGTCATTAGGTTCAAACAAAACGGCTCCGGCACCATCACCGAAGATGATGCATGTTGCTCTGTCCTTATAGTTAATAATAGAAGACATTTTGTCTGCTCCAATTAGCAATACATTTTTATAGCGACCAGATTCAATATAGCCTGAGGCTACAGACATACCGAATAAAAAGCTTGAACAGGCGGCATCCATATCAAAGGAAAAAGCATTTACAGCACCTATTTCAGAAGCTGTAAAGGCTGCCGTAGAAGCCGCTTTCATATCTGGAGTTGCTGTTGCAACGATAACAAGTTCAATCTCTTTGGGGTCTATACCTCTCTTTTTGATAAGATCATTGGCAGCATTAATAGCTAGGAAAGAGGTCCCTTTTCCGTCTTCTTTAAGTATGCGACGTTCTTTAATTCCCGTTCGGGAGGTAATCCATTCGTCGTTAGTATCAACCATGGTTTCAAGAATTTGATTGGTTAATACATATTCTGGCACATAAGCACCTACAGCTGTAATCGCCGCTGAGATTTTACTCATAACTTTATAGTTAATTCGACCAAAAAATCATTTATATTGGACAAAAACATTCAAAATTTGGTGAAAACTACTAAATTTTGGTGTAATAATACGCAAACTTATGTGTTTTTGTCTGTAGAAAACATATTTCATAAAAAAAACGCTCACATGTGAGCGTTTTATTATATGCACGTATAATAATTATGCGACGTTTTCTACTTCTTCAGAGTTGTCTATTAAAACTTGTCCTCTGTAATACAATTTTCCTTCGTGCCAGTGCGCTCTGTGATATAAGTGAGGTTCACCGGTTGTAGGGCATGTAGCAATCTGTGGCGCAGTTGCTTTGTAATGTGTTCTTCTTTTATCTCTTCTTTGCTTCGAGATTTTTCTTTTAGGATGTGCCATGTTCTATTTATTTATCCGTTAATAGTTTTTTTAATGTATTCCATCGAGGATCAATATCCTTTTCGATATTTTCTTCGTTTTTATTAAGCTTTGGGCTTAATTCTTCTAATTTTTCGAGTATTTCAGAATTTAATGAGCCATCATCAACTCCGGGATGAATTCTTTTAACCGGTACAGAAAGTACAATTAACTCATAAATGTACTGCTGAATATTAAATTCGTATGCGCCATGCGGAAGGACCAGAATATCAATATTCTCGTCGTTATATTCTTCTCCAAACTTAACCACCAAATCAAATTCATTTTCAATAGTTTGATCGAAAGGTTCGTTTGTTAAATCACAATTCACATTAACAAATCCGGAAATTTTAAAATGCAATTCCAGTAATGTTGTCTTTTTTTCTAAATCGACTTTTACATGAACATTTACATTGTTAAAATCTTCATACTCAAAATAATCAAAGAACGCCTGTTCAACTTTATAATCAAAATGATGCTTAGCTATCTTTAACCCTACAAATGGAATTGTAAACTCTTTCAATGGCTTCATTATCACATCTATTTTGAGCCTGCAAATATATAACTTTTTATCTTATGCAACATCACTTATAAACATTTTTTTGTTTATATCTTTTTAGCTGCCTTTTTTAAAGGATTGGCCGTAAGCTGCTCATAATCAAATCTGTTTTTAAATATTTGAATAGCCTTAAATACCGCTTCCTTAAAGGAGTTCTCATCAGCCAAACCTTTTCCTGCTATTTCATAGGCTGTACCGTGATCCGGCGATGTTCTAACTCTATTTAATCCTGCCGTAAAATTAACACCTTGTCCAAAGGATAATGTTTTAAATGGTATTAATCCTTGATCGTGATAAGAAGCTATTATAGCATCAAAGTTTTTGTAATTGTCGGAGCCAAAAAAACTGTCTGCGGCATAAGGACCGTAAACCAGCTTTCCGCCTTCTTTTATTTTTTTTAAGGTAGGGCGCATAACCGTATCGTCTTCATTTCCAATCACACCGTTATCTCCTGTGTGTGGATTAATGCCTAAAACAGCAATCTTAGGTCGTACGATCTTAAAATCTTTTTGAAGGGATGTATAAACGGTGTTTATTTTTTTTAGGATTAAGTCTGTTGAAATATGTTCTGAGACCTCCTTTACGGGGACATGGTCTGTTAGTAAGCCAACTCTTAAAGTATCGGTAATCATAAACATAAGACTTTCTCCCTCTAGCTCTTGAGCTAAATAATCGGTGTGACCCGGAAAATTAAAGGTTTCAGATTGTATGTTGTGTTTATTTATAGGAGCGGTTACCAAAACATCGACATGCCCGTTTTTTAAAGCTTTAGTTGCAGACTGCAATGACTTAATTGCATAAGCTCCTATCTTAACATCCTCGCTCCCAAAGTTTATGGTGACATTTTCGTTCCAACAATTAAAAACATTAAACTTGCCAATAGCTATTTGGTTGATATTGTTCACGCTATTGAATTTAATACTAGAATCAAAATGCTTTTTAAAAAAGGACATGGTTTTTATGGAAGCAAAGACCACAGGGGTACAAAATTCTAAAATTCTAGCATCCTCGAACGTTTTTAAAATAATTTCTCCACCAATACCATTTAAATCACCAATTGAAATTCCAACTATTATATTTTCTGTTTTCTTCATTAAAAATGACAACTTTTGTTCGTAATTTTGATGTTACAAATTTAACACTAATTAAACAGAGAATATTATGTTTACGGGAATTATTGAAGATATCGGTATTGTAACACATCTAAAAAAAGAGTTAGACAATCTTCATATTTCTATAAATAGTGGTTTAGCTTCAGAGTTAAAGATCGATCAAAGCGTGGCGCATAATGGTGTTTGTTTAACGGTTGTTGAGCTCAATGATGACGAATATACCGTAACGGCAATAAAAGAAACCCTGAATAAAACGAGTTTGGGGACTTTAGAAATTAACAGCAAAGTCAATATAGAACGCGCTATGAAACTTGGAGATCGGCTTGATGGGCATATTGTTCAAGGACATGTTGATCAAACCGCTGTTTGTACTAATGTTGAAGAGGCTAACGGGAGTTGGGTGTTTACTTTTGAATATGATTCTAAGTTGAATAATATCACCATTGAAAAAGGTTCCATAACTGTAAATGGTACTAGCTTAACGGTGGTAAACTCTAAAAAAGATTCGTTTAGCGTTGCTATTATTCCCTATACCTTTAATCACACAAACTTCAATACGATTAAAACAGGAACTATAGTGAATCTGGAATTTGATGTTTTAGGAAAGTATGTTTCTAAGTTAATTCAATTAAACGCCACCAATTAAATTAATTTCAATTGCTTTTGATTAACTTTTTTATGCCATAGCATAGTGCAACACATGCACCAATAAGAAGACCACCATCAATAGGGGCACCGACCGGTGGTGGCGGACCAGGAACCGGAGGTGGAGGACCACCTTGGGCAACACATACAAAACTTATTAATACAAATAAGATTGAGGCAAATATTCTTTTATTTTGTATCATCATTTGGGACCCAAATTTAAAAAAAAAAGCGAGTTTACAAAAGAATAAAGACGTTTATTCGTAAAAAACATCTGTGAAACGCTAAAAAAAACCGACGAAATGCGATATAACTGTCTTTAATTGATTATATGACAAACGCGTTTTAGTAGCTAAAAAGTATATTTTGTTAAAAAACTTCTCAACAATTGCAATTTTCATAGCAAATATATAGAAAAAACATGTTGTCTAACTAATTTACTGTAAATCATTTTATTAATAACTGTCTTATGTATAAGAGAGCTTTTAAAAAGCTATATGGCGTTTTCATTTTAATAATTGGTATTATAGCTAGCGGTTTGATAAGGCTTTTTAATAAAGCCGAAGTTTGCTAATTACCATTAAATCTTTTGATGAAAACTTAGTTGTAACTGGCTTTTACTCCAGGTATTCGTTGCTTGCCTCATAATACCAAACTGAATTTTAAGCCCTTTTTTAATCATATAACCCAATGCGGTGTAGAACCGATTCCGATCAAAGATTTCTACAGTATTGCCGTCCCCAATCTTTCGCTGCCCATTGATAAATAGCTCATTATAAAGAGCGAGATAGATTGTTTTATCATCCATTGCTGCTTTGTTTAATGGAATATTTAAAAACAAGTTATATCTGTAGCGTGTTCTAAAATCTTGATTTTCAACAAAACGTTGCTCATATCGAAAACGATGATTCGTATAGATACGATTGCCGAATTGAACCGGGAATAGGGCTTCCTGATACACCCTACTCTCAGTGGTAGTTGTATTATCAGACCCGTAGGCGCCTGTGGTTATATGGCCATATCCAAATGTTAATTTAACGTTTGCATTTTCAGGCTTATAAGTTATTCCTGCGCGCAACAATAATTGTTCCAGGTCGCCTACAGTATCCCAGTTTCGGTATTGAATGTCACCTTGAATACCCCAGGCACTTTCCTTAAATGTTGTATTGAAGAAGTACATGTACCACGCCCCTAATTTATTCTCATTTACTTGCGCCTCTCCCGTTTTTGAAACGAAGAAAGGCATGCATATTATTATTAATAGTAGTCTTTTTTTCATTTTATAATGCACAATCAGTTGATCAATTTTTTGAAAGCAAAATACGAAATAAAACTAAAAAACAATTTAATCTTTTTTCAAACGGAAGACCTTTTAAATAGATCTTTACGATCTTGTGCTATTCCTTAATTTGGCGTTTAACCGGATTTCTCCTTTTTCACATAATAATTTGTTTAGCTGTTGTAACTGTTTTTTTCCTCCGGCTTATCACTAAGATATTGTACAAATTCGTACTGGTTCCCATCGGTATCGGCAAAATAATCTCTAATTCTGAATTGCTCTACTTCTTTTGGAAAATCACGTTTGAAGCCATTGCTAAGAAGGTTATCTGCTATTTCTTTTACGTTTTTTACAACAAAACCTAAATGGTTTATTCCTATTTTATCGTAGTTCCTGTCGGTTTTCAGATCACTCAGTTTAGCTTGATTGATCGCAATATAAGTATGATCATCGCCAAGGTGAACCCATTCTCTCGTGGTGTTACCACGACCTCTTATTTTAAAGTGAGGAAATGCGGTTTGGAAAAATCTGATGGCTTCCTGCATGTCGTTTACAGTAATGTTAGCATGTTCTAAATAGATGTTCTGTGTGCTCATAATATGTTGTTTTTAATTTAGGACAAATATGAGATTATTGTGGGCCTGATAAAACGGACTTAAGTACAGAAAAGTCACTGTACTATCGTACAGGTTAAAAATGAGCGTCATTCAGACATTAAGTAATCCACGTTTCAAGCAGATATCTACAGCTTCGGTACGTGTGTTAGCATTGAGTTTAGAAAGAATTGCAGTAACGTGAAACTTAACCGTACGCTCGGTTATAAATAGTTGTTCCCCAATCTGACTGTTGGTAAGGCCTCGCTGTATTAAGCCAATGACTTCCAATTCGCGTTTTGTGAGGGGTAAATCGGGATATAAAAATTCTTTTGCGCTGGTCTGCGTGCCTGCTTGTTCTTTTGTCTCTTTGCTTAGCATGGCTAATTGCTGCTGAAGCTCCTTTGCTTTGTTTAGTGCTTCATTGATGTTAACCTTATTACTTTTAGGGTTATCCAGGCATGAAATGATGGCCTCTATTTGTGGATTAAAAACGCGCTCTAACACACTACTTATTAAGGTGTCCGACTCACTTTTTTTACCACGATAAGACTGCTGTAATCTTGTACGCTGAATGGCGGTCCCCACCAATTCGCTAATGGTGTTAAGAATGGCCAATTCCTTTTCATTCAGTTGTCGGGTTTCTTTACTAAGTAAGTTCATAAGCCCTACCTTTTGACCATTTATTGTTATTGGGATGATCGCATGAAATTTCAATCCTTTCGTTCCGGTGCTAATGTCCTTTAATCTTGAACAGGTAATCTCGCTGATATTCATGGCCTGATCGATATCATCGTCTAAATACTGTTTGATGCAATAACACCAACCGGATAAGCGTTCGGGATGATTGCTTAAAGCGGGAGGTAGGTTATGGGAAGCCGCTAGATAAACCGATTTGTTGTCGGGTTCGGTAAGCCAGAACCAACCTGTTTCTATGTTGAGAATCTCAACGGTCTTCTCTAAAGATTTGCGAAGTGCAGCATGCAGCGCGTATTCCTTGTTAAGATGACTTGCGATCTCATATAAATGTAAAAAATAATCCTTATCGTTCATTTTAATTAATTCAGGTTATAGGGGAAAAGAGGCTTCTTCTTTTCGATTTTATCAGTAACCGCATTTTCAAAAGTAATGCTCTTTCCAACCGTTAGTTTTAGCAATTAATTCTGGATACAGGCAAGATGTCTTTCTGTCTTGTGAAACCAAAACTTTAATTGTATCTCCAATTGATTTGTTATTAGTTATGGCAAAATTATTAGTTCTTGATTTTGCGACAACGTTTTCATATTCGTAATGTACATCCATCGACATTCCAAATTTTGAAAATGTGAATCCCTTATTTTGGCTTATTGATATTATCTTACCTTCTTTAATTCTTCCAGTTTTGTAAAGTGTAATTTCCCTTTTAATTCGCGCGTATAATAGATAGCAAAGAATTAGACCAATTAATAAAAAAGCACCAGCGATGTAGTAAATAAAATCCATACTAAATGAATATTGCTTGTATTCCATTGCAATAGATTTTTCATTCAAATGTTTGATTGGAATAATATCTCCCTTCTTTAAATCTTTAGTCTTTTCTGGATCAAAAACACTAAACTTTGATCGTGCTTTCTGTCCATTCAAATCAAATTCATAAGTCAAAACTTGAGGATTATTTCCATTTATATTTACATTTTCAATGGCCTCAATGTCGATTAGAACTGCTCTTTCTTTTATTCCTTCGGATTCTATTTTTTCAACGTTATCAACATAAGGAAAACTATTTTTCAAAGAGTTCATTATCAAAGTTAATGGGATGAAAAGAAACAATGAAAATGCTATTCCTTGAAATGCAAAAAGTAATAAAACCGGTCTAATTTTAGCGCGTTGCCAGATGGTTTTAAGGTTGGTTTTTCTATTTATCAATAGGTTTTTTTTTGTAAAACATTAAAATCAGTCCGATAATTACAAATGGAATACTCAAAATTTGTCCCATATTAATTGTCATTCCGTCTTCGAATCCGACTTGGTTTTCTTTGAAAAATTCGATTATAAATCTTGCTAAAAAGATTAAAACTAGTCCTACTCCTAAAATCAAACCGTTAGATTTTTCTTTTTTCTTTTTATAGATTAGCATCAATATGCCAAATATTAAGAGATATGAAAATGCCTCATAAAGTTGAGTTGGATGTCTTGGTATTAAATCATCTCTTTGAAAGATAACGCCCCAGTTTCCATTTGTCGGTTTTCCATAAATTTCAGAGTTCATAAAATTTCCAAATCTGATAAAGGCAGCGACTATTGGAGCCACAAGGGCTATTTTGTCTAAAACCCATAAAAAATTTGTTTTATACTTTTTGCAATAAATTCCAATGGCTATTAACACTCCAAGTGTTCCACCGTGACTTGCCAATCCTTGAAATCCGATGAATTGATAAGTATCTCCAATTTTTTTAATGGGCAGTAAAATTTCGATGGGGTTTTGAAGGTAATACGAAAGGTCATAAAACAAACAATGCCCGAGTCTTGCTCCTAAAACGATTCCAATAACAATATAAACGAACAGCTTTTCTAAATGTTCAAGAGGGATGTTTTCTTTAAGGTAAATACGTTTCTCAACGTAATGTGCCAAAAGAAGTCCCGTGATAAAGAACAAGCCATAATATTTTAATGGAAAAGAGTCCGTTATCCAATAGATTACGGGGTCAAGATTCCAATTTATAATGCCATCTTTCATTAGCTTTTAAGTGGTATAGTTAATCCTACTGCGAATGCCCCTGCATACTGTTCAACAGATGGTTGAAGGTAATAGACAAACCCTAAATCAACGTTATTATTACGCCCCAATTCTAGCCCAAAAGAAACCGGTATATGGTAAATTATTCCGCTTTTATCAATAGTGTCAAATGCTGTAAAGGTTTCAAATTTACCAATGGAAGTCCCAATCCCAATTTCGATATATGGAGCAACCCAAGGTATTGGTACTCTGATTCTGGTTTTTCCACCTAGTAGAAAAGCTTTTGATTCGGCCCGTTCGTTTGTTGGATTACCATTAAGGTCTTCGCCATTAGAGTTAGTTAATATTAATCCGGCGTAAGGTCTTAATTCAACCCAAGAAGTCACTTTAAGGACTAATTCTCCTTGTAGAAAAAAGCCGTCATCGACAATTTCATCTGAGCTACTATTAGGGGCGCTGAGTCCATAACCAATTTGGGCGTTAATTGATTTTTCTTTTATGAATTGCGCTTCAGTTAAATTAGAAGTTAGAATGATGATTAGTAGGATTATAGCATTTTTCATATGTGTTTATTGTCCCGAGATATGTCTACAGGTTGTTTTTGTTTTTAATTTGTTTCTTTGTCTGTGGCAGTTTCTACATTCAAAATATTTAACTATTTCTATAAAGTTTTAGACCTACCTTTATTATAAAATAATCCACAATCCATAATAATATATTTATAACTAATTCGCCTGTAAAACTGCCCCAATCATAATTAAGGTTTGTTTTGATTGCCTTACTAAATGAACTTACGATACTTGGAATATTAGAAATCAATGATAGAAATAACCCTATACCAACAAAGATTATTAAAATACCCAATACTTTTTTTATCATATTTAAAAGAATAAAGTTTATTTGAAATTACATAGTACTATCAAAGAAGCCCGCTTATAAAGTCGGCTTCCAAATATACAGAATTAACCCACGAGCATATTGAATTGAAAGAATTATTTGCTTTGAAATTTCGTTTTCAAACAAAATTCCTGATGCTCAAAGAATAAATCAAAAACGTGGTGGGTTTTGGTGGTGGGTTTTTCCACCTAAATGCATATATTTGCATCCAAATGCAACATTACTTTAATATTGCAAAACGCTTGTAAACACTGTAAAGTGTTGTAAATAAAGGTGATGGGGATGTAGCTCAGTTGGCTAGAGCGCTTGACTGGCAGTCAAGAGGTCGTCGGTTCGAATCCGATCTTCTCCACAAAAAAACAGGAAGACGAGTTTACCACTCGTCTTCCTGTTTTTCATCTGTTAAATAGTTTAAAAGACTTCTATTCAAATTATTAAGCAGTGTTTCTATTTGTGCCGGTACCTTTTTATAGCGGTGGTTTATTTTTCCATCGGTTGTATGAAAAGCACTTTTATCAAAATGGATGCGTATCCTCTTTTTGCTTGAAGGAGGCTTATAAAATAATTTCTTGGGCTTGAATTTATATTCGCCATCTCTAAATTGAAGCTCAATAATATATTCGGCTTTTACACATTGATATTTAGAATCTTCATCAAAGCATATGGCGTTATTTGAAAAGGCATCCAAACGTAATTTTTTGACTTTTCCACCTTTTGCTTCGGAAGCATTATCATCTTCGATTTCTTCAATCTTCTTATGGTTTTCGCCGTATTTTTCTTTAACCCATGCCTTCGCCTTATCATGTAAGGCCTTATATTTCATGCCTTGGATTGAAACGGTCAGATCTCCGGGTTCTAGACCCTTATTGTTGAAACTGAATCTCTCTTTTTTGGGATCATCATCATCATGATGTTTATTTTGAGAAAAGGAGAACGAGGCTATTAAAATGGTAATAAGTAGGATGATTTTTTTCATAACTAAAGGCTTTTGTTAGGGGTTAATTTGGGTTTTGTACAATAGCATTTCTATAATTACAGTGTATTTGGTTACTGTAAAAGTAATAAACAAATGCATAAAAAACACATAATTTACTAATAATTAATAGATTGAGCGGCTTTGTTTCTTTGTTAAACTCAGGGCAGGCCTCGCTCGGCTTCGGCGAATACCGCATGGCATTATAACATTAATTTATGTGGTAGGATAATTTAATGAGCACCCTCCAAGATTATGAGGGTGCTTAAAGTCTGTGTTTGTATAAGCCCCTAAATGGGCTGAGGTTTTTTAGTTTATCACGAGATTAATCAATGACGTTCAAGGCTTTCCCGACCTTAATAAACGCATTAATAGCCTTTTCAATTTGGTCTTCGTCATGAGCCGCAGAAAGCTGCACTCTAATTCTGGCCTTTCCTTTAGGAACTACAGGATAGAAAAACCCGATTACGTAAATATCTTCTTCTAAAAGACGTATCGCAAATTCTTGGGCGAGCGTCGCTTCACCTAACATCACCGGAACAATAGGGTGTGTGCCCTCGACAATATTAAACCCGGCCTCGGTCATTTTAGTTCGAAATAAGATCGTATTGTGTTCTAATTTATCTCTTAAAGCGGTCGATTGAGACACGATATCGAGTACTTTTATGGAGGCCCCCACTATGGCCGGAGCTAAAGTGTTAGAGAATAAGTACGGCCTGGAATGTTGTCTCAGGATATCTACAATTTCCTTTCTTGCTGCAGTAAAACCTCCTGAGGCACCGCCCAGGGCCTTTCCGTAGGTACCGGTGATAATATCAACGCGATCCATAACATTACAATGTTCATGGGTACCTCGTCCGGTTTTGCCTATAAAACCTGTGGAGTGACATTCATCGATCATAACCAAAGCATCGTATTTATCTGCAAGATCACATATTTTATCTAGTTGGGCAATGGTTCCATCCATAGAAAAAGAACCGTCAGTTACAATAAGTTTGCGTCTGGAAGAACCGGCCTGTTTTAGCTGTTCTTCCAAATCAGTCATATCATTATGCTTAAACCGAAATCGTTTTGCTTTACAAAGGCGGATTCCGTCAATGATAGAAGCGTGATTAAGTGCATCCGATATTACAGCATCCTCAGCAGATAACAGAGGTTCAAAAAGGCCGCCATTAGCATCAAATGCAGCTGCATATAAAACACAGTCCTCCATACCCAAAAATTCAGCAGTCTTTCGCTCTAGTTCCTTATGAATATCCTGAGTTCCACAAATAAATCGCACAGATGAGAGTCCGAAACCATGTGTTTTAATAGCTTCTATTCCGGCATTGATCACCTCGGGGTTTGCAGCAAGCCCTAAATAGTTATTCGCACAAAAGTTTAAAACCTCGTTTTTGGTCGTTGTACTAATTTCTGCACCCTGCTTAGAGGTGATGATACGTTCGTTTTTATAAAGCCCGCTGGATTTAATAGCTTCAATATCGTTTAATAAATCCTTTTTAATTGTTCCGTACATAATTTATAAATCTATATTTTCAATGGTGTATTTTCGTTTCAAATGCTTGATCATATCGGTAGTGATATCTTCTAATGCATATTGTGGTTTCCAATTCCAGTCCTTTTGAGCTTCAGTGTCATCGATACTCATGGGCCAGGTTTCAGCAATGTCTTGTCTGAAATCCGGATTGTAACTGACTTGAAATTCAGGATATATTTTTCGAATGGATGTCGTTATTTGTTCCGGATTAAAGTTTGTTCCGGCAATATTATAAGAGGTTCTTATGGTCATATTTTCACTAGGAGCTTGCATAACTTCAATAGTAGCTCGTATGGCATCCTCCATATATATCATAGGTAGCTTGGTTGAAGCGCTTAAAAAACATTCGAATGGCTCATTTTTAACCGCTTTATGATAAATATCAACGGCGTAATCTGTCGTGCCTCCGCCCGGCAAGGATTGGTATCCAATGACTCCGGGATATCGAATGGAACGCACGTCTAACCCGTATTTTTCGAAATAATAATTCGCCCAGTTTTCACCTGCAGCTTTACTCATACCATAGACGGTAGACGGTTTTAAATTGGTGGACTGTGGCGTATTTGTACGTTGCACATTATCACCAAATACAGCAATAGAACTCGGGAAGAATACTTTTTTAACCTTATGAATTCTAGATACCTCCAACACATTAAATAGGGTTTTCATGTTGATGTCCCAAGTATTTAAAGGTGCTTTTTCGCCACTAGCTGAAAGAATTGCTGCCAAATGGTAAATTTGAGTGATCTTATAGTTTTGAACAATGGTTTGTAAGGCATCGAAGTCGGTAGCGTCCAGAACTTCAAAGATGCCGTTGAACGAGGTGTTAGGTCTTAAATCTGAAGCAATAATATGATTAATACCGTATGTTTCCTGAAGCTTTAAGGTTAATACCCGACCCAATTGCCCGCCTGCACCTGTAATTAATATCTGTTCTTGTGTCATTTGTTAATTGATGATATAAGAACAAAATTATTAAATACATCAATTAATTGAATAAAACATCTTCATTTTGTTTAAAAATAAGTATTTTTATCTTTAATTTTATAATATATAAACTTTTTTATCTTTTTGAAGTAAAATTATATGCTTTCAGAAGTAATTTTATCTGCTTATGGAAACTCTTGATGCCATTGATTTAAACATTTTAAGAATCCTTCAAAAGGATTCAAAAAAAACCACAAAGGAAGTTGCCGAAATACTCAATCTTACGGCATCTCCTGTATACGAGCGAATTAAGCGCTTAGAAAAAAAAGGCTATATCAAAAAGTATGTGGCCCTTCTGGATAAAAAACGTATTCACAGACCGGTCACTGCCATATGTATGGTTTCTTTACGTTACCACAATGAGGGTTTTATAGAGAAATTTGAGCAACAAATCAGTGATATTAAGGAAGTGCAAGAGTGTTTTCATATGGCCGGAAAAGTAGACTTCTTTTTAAAAATAAATCTTGATAGCCTTGATGCCTATCATGAATTTGTGCGATTGAAATTGTCTAAAATCGAAAACATAGGGGTACTGGAAAGCTACTTTGTGTTAAAAGAAATGTTTCATACTACCGAGTTTTATATTTAATTTTTTTTGTTATTGAAGTTATTAAATACTAGATTATTTATCATCGGTCAACGATTGGTTTTAAGACGTGGACCTTCCCGAATACTTTTCTTTTATAGCTACTCTTTAAAATAAAAATAACTGTTCCTTGTTATTCTTAGAAGTGATACCTTCTTTTATCTGCCAGGATTCCGTATCTGGTTCACCCACTTTAATGGTATATGTTGCTTCAGGATCGAATATCTTCGGACTGAAACTATTGGTATTTAAACGAATGGCGTATACCAGGGCGTTTGTGGTTTCGTTAACAATCTGAACAACCGGATTTTTTAACCCTTCTATTTTAAGTTCTGGCAAATAACCCTTTGCTTTTCGTCCGTAGTTATCCTGTTGAGAAATGGTTATTGGCCAGCCTTCATACTGTTGATGATCTCCCAATTCCGGCTGTGCCAATCTGGGCCAGCATTCTAAGGTTACTGTTCTATCGTTTTTATGCAGTCTAACAATTCCATATCCTGTGGCACGATCGTAGAGTCTGGAAGGTGTTTTACCCGTAAATGTAGGGTTAGACACAGCGTGCACGGTCATCTTATTTCCAAAGCCATCTTCATAATCTCCTGTATATCGAGGCTTATCAGGGGTTCGGTTTTTACCTTCAAACTTTGGATACCAACGTCTTGGCCAATAATTGGAAATAGATGGTACGCATAATGCAAAGCCGGAGTCGTTCCAGGCGTCCACACCATATTGCACGGTAGAACCTAAATGCTGGTCCCCCGCCAAATGAAAGGTAAATCCTTTTCTTATGGTTTCCACGGCTTTATTTCTTCCCGATTGTGGCCAGCTGTTTGAGTCTAAATCGGCAACAGGCATATCGTTAGGAGGGTATTGGCCTTTTTCCATAATCTTTAATTTTGAGATTACAGAACCTGATAATTCGTTTTCAGGAAGTGTCGCCACATTCGCGAATATGGTTTGAGATAGTAGCATCTTCATTTGAGATTGATAAGACCAGTCGGACACCCATGCCTCTAAAAAAGACAATTGTCTTTTTCCTAATAACTTTGCGTTGGAAACATCGCCATGCTTAGCCATATCGAAGTCTTTATTCAATGCCCATCCATTTTTTATTTGGGCTTCCGGGAGTAATGCTTTTGGAGCCGATTTAAATTTCCGGTCTTCCAAAATGGCAAAACTAATACCGCCATAAACCATATCGGTATAATAGGTTCCTATGCTTTGCTTAACCGGAGAAGGGTCGTAAGGATCGGGTAAATGACTGGTTTGGGTACGTTCAACCATATTTACCCATTCTGCCGGCATCATATAGCCCCCGGCATCCTGACCAACAGATCCTCCTCGTCGTTTTGTTGGAGAATGTTTTCCACCTTCTCCCCAAATATTACCATGATAGACGTCGTGGTCGTCTGTAATACTAATGGTAGGTCGGTCTTTCATTAAGTCTCTATAGGCCCAGCCGTAAACATACCATTTGCGGAGATAATCAATCATGGCTGTATCGGTTGGAAAGCGCTGTGTGCCATAGCCTCCAACAGTTTCATAAATTTGATCGCCCGAAAAGAAAAGCAGATCCGGATTGTGGTATTTGATTTGATCTACGATATCTGTATTGGGAAATCCTAAATCACTATTTCCAGTAAATCCTGCCACTACAATTTCGGCTTTGTCTACAGGGTCTTTTCTAATGGTACCTTCCCAAAAAGAATGCTCGCCATCGTCTGTCTTGTAATTTAATCGGTAAGGGATATCATGCGTTTCGGTCCAATTTTTAACTTTAAAAGTTGCTGTTCTGGCATCTTTGTCAATAGATGTTTCTTTAATGGTTACCCAGGTGTCTTTTCGTTTTATTTGTAGTTTAACAGGTGCTTTATCTAAAATTACCGGAGCCATTTGCGCTGTTAATTTTAGTACTCCTTTACTCAAGGTATATTGAGAAAATAAAATAGGACCGAAGGCATATTCCGGATAAGTTTTTAGCTTGGCCCCTTTAAATTCCCAGTTTTTGAATGCCACACTTTTTTTAGAAGAATTTGTATTGTAATGACTCACTAAAACCAAATCGCCAATCATTTTTTTAGGAGCAATACCGCTTTTAGCGATAAGGGCCGCAACCTTATTAGTGACGGGGTTAATAATAGATAATGTTATGTCGTAACCATTTTTTTGAGTTCCAATAAGAACTTTTAGATTAGCACCTTTTTGGAGTAGCTGTTGAACTTGTGCATTTATAGCATCACTTTCAGGGAGATCTTCAATAAATAAATTTCCATTTGTAGTCACGCCAAGATTTAAGCCTTTTCCAAAAATGGCACTATCTCTGTAATCATTGAATTCTCCTTTGGAACCTATACTAAAGCCGACCCAGTTTTTCCCTTTATCAGACACTTCGGTATTAAAAACTTTGATATTAACCTGCATTTTTAAGCTACCGGTAAGGCTATCCATCTTTCGGGTTAGATGATGCACGTTTCTGTTTTTTTTACTGACAAGGCATACGAGTTCCCCATGACTAATTTGCCAGTCTTGTAGTGGGTTTGACCAATATTCCGGACCAATCCAAATGCGCGGCTCACTTGAGGTAAAATCACTTTTAAACCCTTCTGAGGTATCACAAGAAAAGCAGGAACATAGGAGTATTAGAATGAACGTATTTATGATGCTTTTTTGGAAACGCGATGTCATAACTTTTGTTTATTAACGATTAAAAGATATAATACGAGTGGAACAATCCAGTTTGTCCCTCTTTCAACGAAAGCCCAGATAGGTTCACCTGAAATGGGCCTGATGAGTGCTGTTGAGAAGGTCCAAATAAACGCCCATAGCACCACCGGTTTTAGAGGTTTAAGAAGGACTACAAGTGCTACGATAAGATCTAAAAAACCGATGACTACGATGGCTTTTTTTGACATTTCCAAAGAAAACCCAACAGTTTCTAAGTATACCAACCACCCCGGGTTTCCTTTGAGGGCGATCATGCCATGCCCTAAAAACATGAGGAATATGGCTAAACGTAATAAGTAACTTAAATATTTTAAATTAAAATGATTCATGGATTCAAGTCTGCAAAATCAGAATTATATGTTGTGGGTACGGGTGCATTTGTTTTTAATCGCCATGTGTTTAAAGCGTTATAAAGGTCTTTAACTATTTCCGGATGCTGTGATGATAAATCTACCTGTTCTCTTAAATCTGTTTCTAAATTGTAAAGTTCTAATCCACCATCTTCGAAATATTCATGAAGTTTCCATTTGCCTTTTCTAATGACACTTCCGGGACGTGTTCTGAATAACGAATCTCGGGCTTCTTCTTTTTCGGGGCTTACGGCTTGCAAATAGATTGGAAAATGCCAGACCATAGTTCTTTCTTTTAGAGCCTTATTGTCAATTAATAAGGGCGCTAAAGATACCCCGTCTAATTTATAATCGTTGGTGTCGTTAATAATATCCATAAGTGTTGGAAATATATCTAGGCCGGTAATAGGGCTATTTATTTTTTTAAATGTTTTTATTTTGTTGGGCCATCTTATAATGCAGGGAACACGGATACCACCTTCGTAATATGATCCTTTTCCTGCTCGTAAGGGAAATTGAGATGATACGGAAGCTAACCCACCGTTGTCCGACATAAAAATAATCACCGTATTTTTTTCAATATTAAGATTTTTTAATGTTTTTAGCAACCTGCCAACATTATCATCCATGCTTTCAACCATGGCACCATACTTTGGATTGAATCGTTTATCCCCATTAATTTTGGTCTTATATTTTTTAATTAAATGTTCCTTGCCCTGCAAGGGAGTATGTACCGTAAAATAAGGAAGATACAAGAAAAACGGATTTTTCTTATTGGAATTTATAAAATCTATAGCTTCGTTGGTCAATCTATCGGTTAAGTACTCCCCATCTTTACCATCTTTAATATTTTTGTTTTTATATGGGCTGAAATACGATCTTGGATGTCCGGCATGCGACCCACCAACATTAACATCGAAACCTTGTGTTTTAGGATCTTTACCCAAATGCCACTTCCCTATGGAGGCATTGGTGTAGCCATTCTGTTTTAAGGCTTCTCCCAGTGTTACAAATTCGTCTTTTAAAGTAATTGTATTTGGTGTTGGAATTAACTTTCTGTCTCTGGATTGCCCTCTTTCTGAAGATCCAACGGTATAAATACCGTGTCTTGGGGTGTTTTTCCCCGACATTATACAGGCTCTACTCGGAGCACAATTCGCCGCTGGAGCATAAGCATTAGTAAATACAACGCTCTCGTTAGAGAGCATATCCAAATTTGGGGTTTCGTAAACAGGATTTCCCATAAAACTCGTGTCGCTCCAACCCAGATCATCAACCAAAATAAAAACGATATTTGGTTTTTCTGACACTTCAAAATCGTTATTTTTAATCGAGTTGCATGCCATAAAATTAAGGCATAGGCATGTTATGGTTAGAGTGAATATGGTTTTATTCATGTTTTGTTTTTAATAGATTACTAATGTCCAAAATTTATGTATGCATTTCCAGATTAGACCGGTATTTTTTTTAAAATTAATTTACGGAAAATTTAAAGGTTTCAGATTGGGAGCTGTTACCCTGCTCATCCTTGGTAATGATATACCAATGATATGTGGCTCCTGAAGTTACATCAACATCTGCTAATGAACTTTCCGAGTGATCAGTTTTAATGGCCGGAAGAGGAGTTGCCGTTCCAAAATATATATCGTATACCGAGATATCATTATCAACATCGCTCCCATTCCAATCTAATGTAACTTTATCTGTTGTTGCCAGAGTGCTATTATGAGATGGTGCTAATGCATCTGCAGGGAACGGCGCGTGAGACACAGTGCCTTCACCGGCATTATAAAATTTCCAGGTCGCGCTTTGAGCAGTATTATTTACAGTATTAGATTTGGAAACAATATACCATGAATATGGTGTTGCTTTTAACAATTCAATACTAATTTTATTTGTGGAAGAGGTATGTTTTGTGATGTTTCCGGAGACCAATTGTTTAAGGGTTAACTCATAAGCATCGGTATGATCACTTTTGTTCCATTCAAATTCTATGGTGCTATTTGTCGCTGTAGCATTAGTTCCTGTGGTACATTCTGAATTTTGCTCAGGGTAGACGAGTGTCGCTGTTTCAGGATTTTGCTGCGTTGGTGTTGGCTCCGGCTCATCATTGCCTCCACTACTACAATTTAATACGGTGATCCCTAAAAATAGATATATTAAGTGCTTTCTCATAACTTCATCATTTTATGGGTTTTGGATAGGGTTTTGCTTGAAATATTGATAAAATAAGCACCTTTGGATAGTTTTTTTAAAGGAATCTCCAATAATTTGGACGGTGCGTTAATCGTTTTTCTATAAACTAATTGACCAGTAATGGATAAAATGGAGATGTCCAGAGTTTTACTTTTCTGAAAAGATTCACTCAAAATAACACCAACTTTGTCTGTTGCAGGGTTTGGGAAAAAAAAGGTTTCTCCTCTAAGGTCAAATATTTCTTCATGAATGCCCTGGCATGTTTTATCTGTAAAGACTTTTAAAACGTTAAATCCACCGGCTTCTAAATCTAAACTAATGTTATTTTTATGGGTGGATGTTAGTTTGCCATTTAAATAGATGTTATAGGATTGAGCGCCGGATAGATCTAATGACACGGCGTCTTTTGTATCTGATAATTTAGAAAATACATTTAAATTCTCCGGTTCAGAGATCTTTATGGTAAAACATTGTTCATAGTTAGGAGCATCTTCAATCGTTATACAAATAGTGTATGTTCCGGCAGATAGATTATCTATAGACAAGGGTGTATTTAGGTCGAATGTTACAGAACTATTTAGTCCGTTTCCTGTAATTGCGGCTGTATAGGGATAGTCGGCCAAGGGACTTATATTAATTTTACCGTTGTTACTACTTCTACAGGTTTCACTAGTCACGGTAACTGTATAATTATCTTGAGTGACATTAACGTCTATGGGTTTTTTAACCAGAATATAATCTAAAACTTCTTTAGTATTAGAACCTTGTGGGTTTGTAGCGGTTAGCGAGACCTTATAAAGGCCTTCAGTTTGATATGTTACCGAAGGGTTTTGCTCTGAACTTATGGATGGTGTTCCACCTTCGAAAGTCCAATCCCATTCGGAGGGGTTGTCTGTAGATTCATCTGTAAAATTGACCTGGTTTCCTTCCCAAACCTCTGTAATATTAGCTGTAAAGTTGGCTGTTGGCGGCGGCGGTATGGTGACTGTAATATAATCTGTAACCGTTTTAGTATCATTTCCAAAGGCGTTGGTTACAGTTAAGGATACTTCGTAAGAGCCTTCAGCGTCGTAGCTTACTGTTGGAGATTGCTCGGTAGACGAAGAGGGTGTTCCTCCTGTAAATGTCCATGACCAACTGGTTGGTGATCCTGAAGATAGGTCACTAAACAAAACATCGTCGTTAATATAAACCGAGGTGTTATCGGCAACAAAATTAGCCGTAGGTGGGGTGTTAGGAGCTTCATTCATAATCGTATCGATCTCTGCTTCAGAGAGCGCTGTTGCATAAATCCGAACATCATCGATCTCACCCAACCAATCGTAATTCGAATTATAGGCGGCGCTTCCAACCCTAACATTGGTCACTGTACTTGTATTTATGGTTGTAGCTTCAGAATTAAAGGAGTCTCCGCTATCCGGTTGATTAGCATAAAACTGACCATCGATGTATAGTTTTATGGAGTTCATTGTGGTGCCATCAGAGGCATCATAGGTTACGGCGATGTGCCTCCAGGTATTATTATCCAGTCGTTCTACGGTGGAATCGTCATTTTGAACATTACAACTTCCTCCTTCCAACCGGATGTTTCCGTTTTCAACCATAACATTCCACATTTGTCCGGATTGATTTTCACCCCAGGAAACTACAGTTTTTCTGCTTCCCGCGGTGGTGGTTTTAATCCATGCTGTTACGGTTCGCGCATCCGTGCTTCCAATACCGGTATATGAGTTTTCAAGGTATTGCCCGCTTAATTTTTGATAGGCACTTTCGGGATTTCCAAAATGATCATCGACATATGTGATATCACCCGTACCCTGAATAATCAAGTCTCTTTTATAGGTTGAATCGTCTTTTAGATCCTTTTGAAAGTTAAAATGTGCCTGTAACGGCCCTGAGCCTTGGTTTTCGGTTACTGTGATATAATCAACAACTTCTTTGGTGTTTGAACCAAATGCGTTGGTCACCGTTAGAGTGACTTTATAAGTGCCAATGGTATTATAGTTAATGATTGGATTTTCTTCTGTACTGGTGCCTGGTGTACCGCCTTCGAAAGTCCAGTCCCAGGACGTAGGTATATTTTGTGAAGTGCTGGTAAAGCTTACAAAATTTCCCGCAAAAACGGTTTGAACATCAGAGGTGAAATCAGCTACAGGAGGTAGCTTTTCATTAACCGTAATATAGCCAACTTCTTCTTTAGTGTCAGTACCAAAGTCGTTGGTCACAGTAAGGGTTACTTTATAGGTTCCTGCAGAATTATATACCACACTCGGATTTTGATCTGTACTACTATTAGGCGTTCCGCCTTCAAAGGTCCAATTCCATGAATTCGGAAACCCTATGGATTGATCTTCGAAATTTACCGTGTCTCCTTCGTAAATCTCTTGAAAATTAGCCCCGAATCTACTGGTTGGCGGTTCGTCTTCCCCAACAAGCTCTGCACTCCATACACCACGTCCCCAGGTTGCGGCATAAAGGCGTTGGGTACTATGTTGTATTTCAAGATCGTTCACAACAACGTTGGGTAAACTCAAGCCGAATGCTTTCCAGTCACTCATGGTATCATCGGTATAATACACACCGATATCTGTAGCAATATAAAGCGCATTGTTAGACGTATTATCGTAAACAATATCTGATGTGGTGAGGTTAGGAAGCCCTGTTGAATTGTTGGTCCAAGTGGTTCCACCATCGCTCGTTTCATAAGCTTTTGTATTGGTGCCATATCCTGTAAAGCAGACCGATACATGATTGGGGTCATCATAATCTACAGCAATACCTTTAATTACAAAAGTTGGTAATGTTCCGGTGATTTCGGACCAATTAACCCCACCGTCGGTTGTTCTCCAGATTCTGTTTTTTACGGAGGTGTAAATGTAATCCGGGTTGGACGGTGCTATGGCCATTTCATCGATAACATCGGAAACGCCGAGATCTCCGATAATATCCCATGTGCCACCTTTATTCGTGGATTTCCAGATTTGTCCGTTACCTTCTCCCAGAAAAATAGTTCCGGCTTCGGTGGGGTGCTGAATTAGTGGAGGCAATGTGCCAGGTTTTGTATCACCTAAATCAACCCTTCCGCTGGTTAAGCCTCCGGTATCTGTACGTTTAAAATCCCCGTTGTATAAGGATCCGTAAATGATGTTTTTATCTGAATGATCGATCATACTGGTACCCCCGTCACCACCTTTCCAGTGGTTCCATGTACCGTCATACCAAATACTGGTTCCATTATCCTGAACACCTATAACTAGTGTATTGTCATCTGATTGTGAAACCCCCATACCATGTTGATAAATCTCGTGATTACCTACGCCATAGGTTAAGATGTCATAATTAAGTCCGCCATCGGTACTTTTTACCAGCCAACCATCAGTACCCAAATAGATATTACCATTAACGACTTCGATTTCTCGGATATCGGCATGGACAAAATTACCGCCTACACCAGTCGATTGATTGTATATCCAGTTGGTAACCTTGGTAAAGCTTGTACCGCCATTGGTCGATCTGTAGGTATCTAAACTTCCGTTAATAATTAAGTTGGAATCGGTATCTGAAACAGCAAACCCACCATATTGGCCTTTTCCTTCATCCGGAATACCACCTTGTGTGAAAGACACTCCATTATCTGTAGATTTGAAAGTGACATTATCTCCGGCAAAGTAAACGTTATTAGGCGCATGAGCAGATACGGCTACCTGCGGATCGGGTGCTATCGCTGTGGTTGTTGAAAATGATTCTCCAACATCTGTTGATCTGTAAAGTGTGTTGTTTGATTTGTTTGTTACATAAACCAGGTTAGAGTCTCCCGGTTTGAATTCGATATCTGTTATATTTCCCGCAAGGACTGTTTTATAGGTTTGGAACCCATCGGTAGATTTTAAAAGCCCTACTGATGTTGCAGCAAACAGCATGTTTGTATTGCTTGGGTTGATAAGTAATTTGTGTACGCGCGTATAGGTGGATGTGATGTCTAAAGCATAACCGGTAGGAGACCAGGTATTACCACCATTGGTAGTTTTAAAAATACCAATGCTGTAATTGCCACTCCCACCAACATTGGTTGATATGTAAATCGTATTCACGTCATTAGGATCTACCGCCATGCTCCATATGCCGGTAATGCCTAAGCCGTCTGTTTTTGGAGACCAATTCAGACCGCCATCGGTAGTTGTCCATAGACCGCCACCACGACATCCAATATAAATGCGGTTTTCATTGCTTGGGTCTACCCAAATGGCATCAACCCGACCATTACCATTTCGTTTTTCGCTAAAGGGTTCTTTGAGTTCAACAAAAGGCCCTATTTCTTGCCATTCACTTTCTTGAATAGGGTCTATTAAAATTTTTCCCTGGGATGATTTTAAGCTTGCCTCAAAATCGTGTTTAGATTTTCCTAAGTAATAAACCAATCCGGGGTCCACTTGTGTTCTGTCTCCCGATGGAAAATAAACATCTTCATTGGCGATGATCCACCTTTGAAATTGTTTGTACCCGGATCCTTTTCCTTGATCTCTGTTTTCAAAATAGGCGTTTCCTTTTTTAATAACATCGTAAACATTATACTGAGGATCGTCCATCATTTTCTTGTACTCCTGAGCCTGAAGAATTAAGGGTCCAAGGATTAAAAGAAGTGTTGATATGTTTAATAAGCATCTATTCATAAGCAAATATTTAAAAGTATCACCAATGTTCAATACACTGGTGTTACTATTCATTTTTAATCTCAATAATCTGGGCTTCAGAAAGTGCTTCAGAGTAAATTCGAATATCGTCAAGAGCACCTAGCCAGAAATAATTATCGTTATATTCGGCAGAGCCTATACGGATGGTGTTTGTTGAAATATCGGTATTGATAACGACAATTTCCGAGCGATAGGAATCTCCTGTACCATCGGGGGTGTTGGTGTCTAAAACGCCATCGACATACACTTTAACATCTTTTAGTTTATCGCCATCAGAAGGGTTAAACGTTACAGCCAGGTGATGCCATGCATCGTCATCCAAGCCACTAGCCGTTGATCTTAAGGAACAAGATCCGGCTTCAATTCTAATTCTACCATCATGAATCATAACATTAAACATCTCCCCCTGCGAGTTTTTACCCCAGGACATGATGGTTTTTCTCGATCCGGCAGTAGTTGTTTTGAACCATGCGGTAACGGTTCGCGCTTCGTTGCCTTCAATGCCTTTATAACTATTATGGGTTAGATATTTTGTGCTTTCACCTGGTGCGAGATAGGCATTATTGGCATTCGAGTTTTTATCGGTTGTAAAAGATGCTGTGTAGCCTCCGGCTTCAGATAAGTCTCTATGGTAAGAAGTCTCATCTGTTAAATTACCGCTGAAGTTATAATGCACTTGTAAAGTCCCTGTTCCACCTTCTGAAATTGTAATATATCCGGTTTCGGTTTTGGTGTCTGAACCGGCGCTGTTTGTAACCGTAAGTGAAACATTATAGGTGCCTACTGTATTATAGGTAATTACAGGATTTTCCTCGGTACTACTCGAAGGTGTACCTCCTTCAAAAGTCCATGAACGACTATCAGGATAATTAGATGAGGTATCTGAAAATGTGATAGCCTGATTCACTGTTGTATTGGTTGAACTGGCAGTAAAACTTGCAATAGGGGCTACAACCGGACCATCGACATTCTTTGTTTTAAACGTTTGTGTGTCGTAGGACCATGTAATGCCCTGATCGTTTTTGATTTTAATTCGGTAGTAATACTCGGTATCACGTTCCAGATTATCCAGTGTAAACGTGTTCAATCCGTTATTCACCGTAATGGATGTTCTATTAGTCCATTTATCCTCTTTTGTAAGACCTTCTTCGGTATCCCAAAATATTTCCGCAGAAGCTCCGGTTCCTAAATCGATGACTTCAAAACTTAGTGTGGCCAATTTGTTTAATATTTCAATAGGATCGTTGTCTGTAAAGGTTGCAGGCATTTTATATAATTCATCAATGTATGCTCCTTTAAGATAATCCGGAGTCGGATCAGGATTATTTAGCGTAAGCGTTTTCTTTTCTATTCCGGGTTCACCCCAACCTCCCATTTGCATGGAGAACTTATTTCCTACGACGTTCCAATCTCTAAAGCTTAAATTGTTTTGATTGGTGGTTCCTGCCATAGTATTAATGGGATACCAATTTCCTTCGGTATCCATTTGCCAACCTCTGTATTGGGTTTCACAAATAACGTTCCCATTCCTCACTTTATGGGCTCCTCCCGGAACTTCAACAAAGGCGCCGGTTGTTAAATATTCTATATTTCCATCAGCATTATATTTTTTGCCACAGCCATATAGTTTCCAGTGCCCGTCTTCCGGGTCTAAATAATAACTCCAATAAGTATCATAGGTTTCTCCCGGAACTTTGCGAACAGCAATGGTTTGCACATTGGTATCCACGCCAATATATGGGTGATCTCCACGAGGTTTTACACCTGTACCTTCATGGCCATAAGACCCAAATTCGAGCCCGGGTCCGACAGCAATAAGATGACTTTCCTGATAGAACGGTGGAACAGGGTCGTTGGCGCCATAAGACCAAAGTGAAAAATTATACCCACCAAAGGTTTGGGTGTCTTTGTCCCAGGTGGAACCGGTATAACCAAAAGGTGTTGTTATGGGTTGATAGAAATCCTGTGATTTACTCATAATGGTAAGCTCATGAACACTAATCTCAATCGGATTTGTACTTTCTGTCTGCCATTTACAATGAACAGCTTTAGCCCGATAACGACGCATGACGTTTTCTGAATCTTTCGCAGCGGGTCCGGTGATATGCAGGTTATTTAAATTCCCAATGCCTTCAGCAGAATCTGTTAAGGATTTTAATTGTAATTTAATGGTGTGAAAGCCTAAAGGCACATCTTCAAAAGTGACTTCATTTTGAATGGCGTAAGTGTCTAGGGAACCTGTTGTGGCTAATGTAATTTCTTTGCTGGTATCATCTAAATAGATCAATAACTTAGAACCATCTTGCCCGGTTGGAATGGCCATTTCCGGTTTAATAATGAGATCGCCGGCCGTTTTTATATCTATACCGTAAATGATGGTGTCTGTGAGCACTTTCCAATCGGTGATATAGTCGTAGTATTCATTTTTATTATACGCGTTTCCGGTTGTTTTATCTCTTAAGTTGGCGAGTAGCGTGCCTGTTGGAGAGAAGAAGCTTTCATTAGGGGTAAAAACGAGTGTTTCGAAATCTTCGTTTGTTGGTTCTTCTTCCTCATTTTCATTTTCAACAGGAGGAGTTACCGGGTCGTCCTTTTTTGAGCAAGAAGCGACAGCCGAACTTGTAAGTAACAAGAATACACTGAGTTTTAATACATATTTATTTAACGTCATGATGTAGTTTATTGCATTAAACAATGGCTTTATTTGATGTTATATACTGCTTCCAGAGCGTCGATTCTAAATTGTTCAACATCCGGAGTACTGTGTTCTTTCTTTATGGCCTCAAATAGTTTTTCTACGATCTCGGGATGTTGGTCTGCGATGTTATTTTTTTCAGCGAGGTCTTCTTCCAGGTTGTACAATTCAATCGTTTTATTACCTTTTTTCAGTTCTTTCCATAATATTTTCCATTTCCCCATTCTAATGGCCACTTGACCATAGTATTCGGGGTATTCCCAATAGAGGTAGTCATGAATTTTTTGTTCGTTCGGTTTATTTAGAAGTGTTGGTAAAAAACTATAGCCATCTGTATTTTCCGGTGTTTTTTGGTCAACGATATCACAAAATGTCGCCATGACATCATAATGGGCAGAAATGAGATCGGTTTTGGACCCTGCTTTAATTTTGTTTGGCCATGAGGCGATCATAGGCACTCGGATGCCACCTTCGTTTAGAAAACCTTTTCCATAGCCATATTGGCTGTTAAATGGTTTGGCACTATCGAACCAAGGGGAGTCTGAACCTCCATTATAGGTTGGTCCGTTGTCTGAAGTAAACATGATTATGGTATTATCGTAAATACCTTCCTTTTTTAGTTGAGCGACTAGTTTCCCAACATTTTCATCTAAATAGGAGACCATAGCGGCATAGGTTGCTCTTGGGTTTTTCGCCGGGAAGTATCCTTTTTTTCCTAAATAGGGCGCTTCATCTCCAAATTTCTTTATGTAATAATCTACCCATCGTTTTGGTGCCTGCAAGGGGGCGTGAGGGATTGGGTCCGCCCAATACATGAAAAAGGGTTTGTCTTTGTTTTTATCAACGAATTGTGTGATTTTATCAAACATCACTTCAGATGCATATTCGTTTAAATTATAATTAGCATAGCTGGAAGCATCGTTAGGGTTCGCGTCTTTGGCTAATTTAGTTCCGGGAGCAATCGTGTCGTTTGCTAATGGGTAGCGTTTATCGTTTTCATATAAATGAACCGGATAATAGGTGTGTGCTTGTCTCTGGCAGTTAAAACCAAAAAAATAATCGAAGCCGAAATTAGTAGGAATTGATGCTGTATGTGGAGCACCTAACCCCCATTTTCCAACCATAGCAGTGGCATACCCACTTTCTTTAAGTTTGTTTGCAACCGTTATTGTTTTTAAAGGAATAGGACGTTGCCCTTCTAAGGTAGAATCCTGAACCACGGCTTTATAATTCCAAACCTGACCTCTATCCGCCCACTCATCATTGCCTCTTACATAGGAATGCCCGGAATGTTTACCTGTTAGAAAATTAAAACGAGCGGGTGCGCATACCGGAGTTCCGGTATAATGTTGGGTGAATATCATGCCATTTTTGGCCAGCGCATCGATATGCGGAGTTTCTATTTTTTCTTGCCCGTAAACGCCTAGTTCTGCGTATCCCAAATCGTCCGCCAAAATATAAATGATATTGGGTTTTGAAGTTTCTTGTGCCACTTCTTTTTGCTTGGAATTGCAAGAACAAAGTATCAAACAGATGACAACGTATATTTGGTTTTTTATACTCATAACGGGATTGGATTTTTAATTATGAAATTATTATAAGAAGCTGAGTCTGTTAACCTGGCTGTAATGCAGGGAAAAAAGAGGGTATTTATTAATTAATAAATACCCTCAATAGAATAATTAAACTAACTCAAAATAATTATCTAAATTTTTATGAAATCAAAGTGTCGCTAATTCTGCGATTTCCTGGGCTGTTAAAGCACGGTTATATAGTTTAAAATCGTCCATGGCACCCGAAAAAGGCCTGAACGTTAAACTTCCATCTGCAGCACCTTCCGAACCAATGGTGATCTGTCTGTCTCCCGCAACACCGGTATTTACCCGTGTTTCATTTGCGGTGAAATTTACAACACCATCAATGTAAATGTTTAGTACCTGGCCATCATAGGTGAATGCAATATGATGCCATTCACCATCATTAGCGACCGTAGAAGGCGTATTGTATCCACCTCCCTGGAATTCAAATCTTACCGTGCCATTGCCGTTTATAACAAAGGTGTTTCGACTGAATGTTCCGGCGTTACCCCAGGTGGAAAGACCTTGTCTTGCGGTGTTGGTCGTTTTAACCCATACCGCAACGGTTCTTGGATTATTCCCGGTGATACCATTATAACCGTCGATGGTAATACCACTGCCGTTAAAGCTCGCTGCAAAGTCATTAACAACTCCGGTTTCATATCCGGAAACAGAACCTAAAGCATTACTTTCGGAATATTCATCGAATAAGCTTTGCTCGAAATTTAGGCGTATTCTTAATGCCGGGTCCAAGGGTTCTCCTTCTACCGTTATAAAGCCTTCTTTAACGACTTCTTTAGCACCAAATTCATTTCTAATTTTTAACGAAACGGGAAATGTGCCTTTTGCGGTGTATTTAACAGTTACATTTGCACTGGTACTGCTTCCCGGGCTGCCTCCGGGAAAGCTCCAGGTATACAGATCGCCTTCATTTATAGCCGTCGGAGCAAAGTCTATGGTTTCAAATTGAAAAATAGATGTTGTTGAGGCTGAAACTTCGACATCCGGTAAAAGGCTTGGATCCACATTGGACTCATTGCGATAGCCATTTTCGTTAGGTGAGCAAGCTATAAGAACACCTATTATTGTGAGCGCTAAAATACTCTTAGCTTTGGTATACATTTTTAGTTTATTCATTGTTTTATCTTTTTAAAGACGGGATTTGGAATAAAATCCCGTCTAATTTTAACTTTAAAATTTTACCACCCCGGATTCTGAGTCAATTGATCATTTAATGCTAACTCACTAGAAGGTAACGGGAACAGATAATAATGCTCTGGAAATGCAGGAGGTGTATTTGGAATTAGTTGAATATATCCTTCAGAGGCTCCATTTTGAATAGGCAATGTTATAGGATAGTCTGATTGTTTTTCCCACCGTCCCAGCTTCACCTCGGTAGCGTATTCCATTTTTTTCCAACGTCTTAAATCGTCTGTTCTATAGCCATCGCCCAAAAGTTCTATGGCACGTTCTCTACGGATTTCCCATAGAACCGGGTCAACAGAAGGTTCTCTCATAGGATCCCAATCTGCGGTAATGGCCCCCACATTCATGGCAGCGACATTACCTCTAGCTCTTAACTTTGAAATTGTAGCGTCTGCAATGGTTTGGTTAAATTGCCCCATTTCAAAGGTTGCTTCGGCATAATTCAACATGACTTCTCCCATTCTAAATATGGCAAAATCACTAACATCATTTGATGATCTTTTATAATTATGTTCATTCCAGATCTTCCAAAAGCGGTAACCATTAGAGGTTTGTGTAGGGACTAACCTATTATAATTGGGAACTTCACCCGTAACACGCCCGGACCAGTTTCTATCAGGAAGGTTTTTATAAGGAAATCCAGTTGTAATAGATTCTAAGATGCTAAAATATTTTTGATCTAATGGGTCGCCTGTATGTGTAAAACTCTGACTCCCATCTCCTCCTACTTTATAAGGTGGAGGCGTTACAATTAATAGGCGATTGTCGCGATTATCAAACTCTGTATAACGGTCTTTATCGCCTTGATATAGCGTGTTTCCTGCATTGTAGATTGGCATGCCATCTGTGGTTAAAAACTTGTCAATCCCTTTACGAGTGATATCTATTTTATTATTGGTAGATCTTGTATTTGTCGATACCCAATGTGCTAGTTCATCAACGACATAGTGTGTGTACAGCAAAATCCCAGCGGTACCGGCAAGATCATCACTATTGTAAACTTGGTCATAGTTCGAATGAATCGAAGGATAAGTATTTATTAAACTGGCTGAAGCGGTAATACAGGCATTTAAAAATTTCTCATGATTACCAAGATTATGATATTTACGCCATGTCCCTTCAAACAGGCCAAATCGGGATAAAAGTGCTCTGGCCACATCAGCATTAACCGTATTGTCGCCATCACCTTGTTCCTTAATACTTGCAACTGCTTCTTGTAAATCTCTTAGGATATTATCGGCAACAACATCACGGGTGTCTCTTGGTCCGTATAAAATATCGGTATCAAGATCTGTTAACTCCTGTTCTACCCAAGGAACACCTCCATATGTTCTTAACAGACGGAAATACTCATGCGCTCTAAAGAACAACCCTACACCTCGCCAGTGTGCTCTATCTTCATCTGAAATTTCTGAATTTTCAATATTATCTAACATAATATTTACTCTTCTGATATTGGAATAAGAGCCTGTCCAGGTTCCCGATGTACTGGGAACGTTAAAGCTGTTATTTAAATAACCTGGGTTTACTGTGCTATACCCGTTTTGAATTAAATCGGATGTATAGTCGTTAACAGCCACCCAACTACCACTTCGTCCGTAATCATCGAAGAAATTATAAAAACTCCAGGCATAGGTTTTTATATTGTTATAAGTACTAAAAATAGTTGCTGCAGATAGCTCATCTTTTGGTGATTTATCTAAAAAATCTTCATCATTACAAGCTACTATGAAAAAGCAACTCATAATTAATACTGTAATGCATTTTATGTTTTTCATAATCATATTTTTTAAAATGAAAGATTAAAACCTATTGAATATTGCTTCATGATCGGATAAACTCCGTTTGACCCTTGATCAATATCTAATCCTTTAGGTAGCTTATCGAAGGTATGAAGGTTACTTCCTGAGACAAAGAATCTAAATCTTTCAATATTATATTTATCTAATATTTTAGAGTCAATACTATATCCTAAGGTGATATTCTGAATTCGCAAATAACTTTCATCCGTTAGGTATTTGGTTTGCACAAAACGGCTTCTATCATAGTTGCTATCTAAATTTCCGGAACTGGCGTTTCCATTTATTCTAGGATAATAGGCATCTTGATTATCGGGTGTCCAATAATCTAGTTGATGTTTATAAATATTATCGAAAGTGCCTGGCCAAGGCCAAATTAAATCCGAACTTCTCCAACCATCTTCCTTGCCAACTCCGCTCAATACAAATGACATATCGAACCCTTTATAAGACATGGCTCCATTAATACCAAACTGATAACGTTTCCCGGAATTACCAATCACTTTACGATCGCCGGGACCGGTATTAGGGATTAGATTGCCTTGATCGTCAAACTCGGGAATAACGGTGTTGTTTCCATTATTGATAACCCCATCTCCATTTAAATCGACATACTTTATATCTCCCGGGTATGGTGTTGGTGCATTTTCTACCTGTACAACTCCAGGTTGTAATTGTCTATTGTCTCCGGATAAATCGGCATTAAGCGTTCCCGGAACAAAGTCATCTACGGTATAATATCCATCAGTGACATAACCCCATATTTCTCCAATCTTTTGGCCAACACGGAAACTCCCTTGTCCACCTATTAATCCTGCCGGATTATCAATTTTTGTAATTTCAGTGGTATTATCAAAAATGTTAACATTGATATTATAGCTAAAATCACCTTTGCGATCATTCCATCCTATTTGAGCTTCCCATCCTGTGGTTTCCAAATCGGCTACGTTTTGAAAAGGTGCCGTGGTTCCTAAAATTGTCGGTAAAGGCTGCCCTGGTGCCAGCATCCCGATAGTCTCTCTTTTGTAAACTTCGAAACTACCGGTCAATCGATTTTTAAGCATCCCGAAATCTAAACCTAAGTTTGAAGTTCTCACTTTTTCCCAGGTTAAGCCGGCACTTACTAGTTGTGCTGGATTAAAGGTTAAATAACGTTGGTTTGAATCTAAATTTATCCAGGACGCAGCAAAAGATGAGTAACCAGGAATTGTAGGGTAGTAGTCATCTATATTTGTGAATGGAATTACCGTTCTCTGGTTTCCTATCTCTCCCCAGGAAGCTCTGGGTTTTAGTAAGTTTATAAAATCTGCATTTTCCATGAACGACTCTTTTGCAATATTCCATCCGACAGAAAAAGAAGGTAAAACAGAAAAACGGTCGTTAGAAGCAAATCTGGAAGATCCATCATAACGAAGGTTGGCTTCAAGGAAATAACGTCCTTTATAATCATAGTTTAACCTACCAAAATACCCAACAACTGCCCAATCATAAAATCGTTCGGAAATAGTAAAATTGTCTCCTTCTGCTAAATTAAATGTTGGTGTTGTAGGATCGATTAACCCATTTCTAGAGGCAAATAATTGTTCGAAATTTTCCTCTTCTCTATTTATACCGGCTAACAGTTTTATATTATGATCTCCTAGACTCACGTTATATTTTCCATAAATATTTAAACCGTTATAGACTCTGTTATTTTTAGTACGGTTTAAACTTGCATTAGTAGCGGCGTTTTCTGCTGTAGTGGTTGGATTAAATCTAAAGGAACTGATAAAGCGTTGACCATTATTAACATTAACAATATTTCTATTGTTTTTTTCGTAGGTATACTCACCAGTTAAAGTAACATTTTTTAAAGGAGTCCACTCTAATTTTTGGAACAATCTTAAGTTTTCATCGTAAGTTTTTCCGGGTTCGGTATAGCGTACCACATTTCCTGGGGTATCAAAAGGTAAAGTTACACCTTCGGGTTCATATTCAAACCATCCAACCGGATCATACATACGTACTTGAATCGCATTAGCATATCTCGCATTTGGTCGGGATTGCACACTGGACTTATAAATGATGTTGGTCGTTGATGCTAGTTTATCGGTAAGATCTGCATTAAGAATGGCATTGATATTATATTTTTTAAAATTGTCTTTATTGGTTACCATAATACCATCTTCGAAAGCATATCCGGTACTTACACGATACGCCAATTTTTCAGCACCGCCACTCATTTCAAAGTTATGGATGGTAGAATATCCGAAATGGTCTAAAAAGTCCCCAATAGGATCGGCATCTGCTACCGGATAATACTGCCCACCATCAAAATGAATGGGATAAGTTGCTCCGCTAACGGGGTCTCTTACCAAATTTAATTGGCTTGGATCCGAATCGTAAGTATCTAAATAGCCTAACCAGGCTTGCACATTTTGTCCAGCAAAATAGCTTTGTTCTCCCCATTCACTCAAAGCCTCAACAAATTCTCGGGTCGTTGCTTTTTCGGGCAGATCAGATGGTTTAGAGACACTTGTTGTTGTTGAATAACTAAAACGGGTTTTTTGACCGCGTTTGGCTTGTTTTGTTGTGATTATAATAACTCCAAACGCCGCTCTAGCACCATAAATTGATGATGCCGATGCATCTTTAAGCACCGAAATCGATTCAATATCCTGGGGGTTAATGTCATCAATGGATCCCGGTACATTGTTTATCAATACGAGTGGGCTTCCTCCGTTAATAGAAGTAAAACCACGAATATTTATGCCTGTAGCAGAATTACCCGGTTGTCCGGATCCTACTGTGACACCTAATCCTGCAGCAATACCTTGTAGAGCATCCGCAGGGTTGGTAATTGGTCTGTCTGCTATAATAGCATCCATTTTAACAAAGGACGTTGCACCTGTTACACTTTCTTTCTTTTGCGTTCCAAATCCAACGACTACAACTTCGTCTAATGTAGAAATGTCTTCTACCAGAGTAACATTGATAGTGCTTTTGCCTTGCACGGCAAGTTCTTGTGTTATATAGCCTACGTAGGATATAACGATCACTTCATTGTCATTAACTGCAATGGCATAGTTTCCATCAAAATCCGCTGAAGCTCCTCGTGTTGTTCCTTTTACTGTAACTGTTGCACCGGATAGCGGGATACCAGATTCATCTGTTATCGTTCCTGTTACTGTTTTTTGTTGGGCCTGCATGGAGCAGGTTAAAAGCAATAAGAGTACAAACAGTCCGTTAGTTATTAATTTTTTCATAAGTACAATTTAAATTAGCATTCATTAATTAGTTTTAGTTTGTTTTTTGTTGTCTTGAGTAATTGTCTTTTCATACATTGAGGGTTTTAGTATTAAGTTATAATTGATAGTTTATTAAAGTTAATAGGTGTCTTTAATCCAGTTATAAGGTTTACGTTTTACCCACATACCTCTGGTGAAATCCGGGAAGTTTTGTGGTTCACCGTTATTTTCTATAGATACTTCTGATAATGGCGTTACGGCGCTCCAGGCGGCAGCATCATAAGCATCCATTGGTGGTGCTATATTTTGTTTTGCCGACTCTACAAAGGCTTGCATCACGAAGAAGTCGATACCGCCGTGTCCCGCTTTTTTAGCACCGCCACCATACTTCTTCCATAAGGGGTGGTCGTATTTTTCTAACCAGGTATCCATAGTTTCCCAGCCATGTCCTTTGGTAATACCTTCTATATGGATACGTTTGGTATGGTAATCAAAATCTGTAAGCCCCTGTGCGCCCTGTACTTTAAATCCTAAAGAATAAGGGTGTGGATTGTTAACATTGTGCGTTACGATAATGGTTTCTCCATTAGAGGTTTCAATGGTCGAGGTTATAATATCACCCTGTTTCCATTTTAATTTGGCATTGGGATGATCTTTACCACCATTTTCAACGATATATTTATTGAGTCCTATAGCTTTAGTAGCGTGTGAGGTTAAAGATACAAAACGATTGCCTCTGTTAATGTCGGCCATAGTGGCTATGGGACCTAAACCGTGGGTTGGATAGACATCGGCATTTCTGAGTAGTGAATGTTGTGTACGCCATACAGATTCTGAAATCCCTTTATCACCAAATTCAACCCCTTTTCCATAAGCGGTTTTACCATCATTAAGCTTTACACCTCTTAAATCGTGCTGGTAGCCACAGGTAAAGTGTAATAATTCACCAAAGACGTTTTGCTTGACCATATTTAACACCGCCAGCACATCACGACGATAGTTTACATTTTCCAGAATCATTAAATGCGATCCTGTTTCTTCATGGGTATTTACTAAATCCCAGCATTCTTCTAAGGTGTTTGCAGCAGAAACTTCCAATCCTGTATATTTTCCCGCTTTCATGGAATCGACAGCCATTTTAGTATGCCATAACCATGGGGTGGCAATAATAACAGCGTCAAGGTCTTTAAGTTCAAGAAGGTTTCTATAATCGTAATCTGAATTCCCAAATACCGCTGGTTTTTTGGCACCAGCCTTTTCTATTTTATCTAAGGCAATGGCTATTCTTCTGGGGTCTATATCGCAAATAGCTACGACCTCTACATCGTCTCTACGAAGTGCATTGTTTAAGTGATTAGTCCCTCTTAAACCTACTCCGATAAAGCCCATTCGTAGCTTATCTTTTTTATTACTATTGGCCATTCCAAATGTAATTTCGGGAACCATCGTGATAGCGGCTCCTGCAATAGTTGACTTCTTTATAAAACTTCTTCTTGTATTCATTGAGAACTGTGTTTTGATGGTTTGAAAATTAAAGTAGGTATAATCCGGAGCATTATGTTACAAATTTGTTAATGTTTTTGATTAATTAGAGTAGGTTTTTTTATCTAACACAGCGGACATTTTGTTCAAATCGTTATATGTGATGAATTAACCTACTGTTTTTGACGAATATGATCCGTCTATAATTTAAATGAGTAACAATCTGCCCGATAACCACTAATTTAGGATACCAAAACCTTTTTTTTAAAGGTTTAAACCTGTAAATTTGAATTAACCCTGTTTTAGCCTTAATTAATTATTAGCATTTGCAATGAATATAAGCCCTTATTCAAAAGCGATCATATTATACCTGCTCATAACCTTTTTTAGCATATTGGGTTTTGGGCAGGAGAAGTCGAACTTTATAAAGTTAAATCAAGACTTTACGGCAACTTCAAATATTGTAGAAGATAAATTGGGGTTTATCAGAATCTCCGGAAGCAGTGGAATTTACAAATACAATGGATACGATTTTTCTTTAACTACTTATCGATCACTTTTTGGCGCCAACTTTAAAAGAGATCGAGATTACTTAATGGTTAAAGATGATTCTGATAATATTTGGATATCTACATTTAATGGTGAATTAACGAAGTTGAATGCAGATGGCACTAAGATTTCTTATAAGGACAAACTAACCCACAATGGCGTTCCTCTACAAATCACGTCTATAAAGGCCGATAATGATGTTTGGTTAGGAGGGGTTAATGGCGTTCTCTTTAAGCACCATAATAATAAAATAGATAGTATAACGGCCTTACCAAAGATAAGCGGACAGCATCAAAGAATAGAGAGCATAGCCATTATAGATTCAAGTCAGATATGGATGAGTACTTTTCATGGAAAAATTTACAACTATTCTTTAACCCGGAAAGCACTAAGAAGTTTAGACACACCTTTAAATAGCAAAGTTCAAAATATAAGAATTACCAATGATAACTATGGTAAATTATGGATTGCAACAGAGCTCCAAGGTCTGTATAGTTATGATACTAAAAAGGATGGAGAAATTAAACAGTATGATGTTCTTGATGCTTCGAGTACCGATCTAAAACACCACATGTTTATTTCTATCTTTTGTGATAGTTCAGGAGTTATTTGGGCAGGGACAGATGGCGATGGCTTATACCGTATTGACCCCCAAAATGAAGACGTCACCATTTTTAGGCAGGAAGAAACGAATAGATTTTCAATTAGCAATAATACCGTAACTCATGTTAATGAAGATTCTAAAGGGAATATATGGATTGTAGCAAAAAAGGGTAAAATCAATGTGCTTCCTAAAAGTAATGATAAAATAAACTATTACAATGGCTTGGAAAACAATTCCCCAACCTCTGCGCTTTCCATATTAAAATCTTCTGACGGGTCGCTTTGGATTGGCACCGATGGCAAAGGGTTAAATCGCGTTTTCCCGAACCAAACCAAATTACAATATGATATCAATAAAAAAGGAACTCATTTTTTTGAGGGTAGATATATTCAAAGTCTGGTTGAAGATTCCAGAGGAAATATTTGGATTGGGACTTATCAAAAAGGACTATGGGTTTTTAATCCCAAAACGAATCGTTTTACTAACATAAACACCACCAATGACTTAGGTGATTATTCAACAGATATAAGGTTCTTGTTTAAGGATTCGAAAAATAGAATATGGGTAACTTCAGGAGCCGGAATTAATATTTTTTCAGATGAACAAGAATTATTAGCAACATATGATTACAATGCCAACGGGCTTTTTGGAAATATGTCTATGAGTATTTGCGAAGATGAAAACGGCTCAATTTGGTTAGGTATTAACCCGGGGCGCCTGTTTAAATTTAACGAAAATGTGAATGATTTGAGAGCGTCTTTTTTTACAAAACATAACTATTATGTAAAGCAGGAGGGCGATTCAAGAAACTATAACATTTATAATTTGGTGCCGGATTATCAGGGACATTTGTGGATTTCGTGCGCTTCCGGGATGTTAATGAAATATGACCTGATTAGTAATACCTATGAGTCGTATGCAGACCGAGATCATTTTAAAAACATAGGGATTTCCACAATTTTAATTGAAGATTCCAATAATTTATGGTTTAGTAGTATTAATGGCATTCATCATTATAGTTTGGAATCCGATGAGTTTAAATCCTATTATCAAATGGATGGTTTTCAAAGTAATAACTTTATGAGAAGAAGCTCATTTAAAGATGCTGATGGAACATTTTATTTTGGAAATGAGAATGGTGTAAACTCCTTTTTACCTTCAGATTTGGTCAAAGAAGAAGCTCCTGCAAAATTATATATCAATACCATTGAGATATTGAATAAGCCGGCAAGTTTAATTGTTGCAGATCAGGTTAAAAATGGTGTAGAATATGTGAAAACATTAGAATTAGATTCAGATCAGTCTTCGTTTTCTTTTCAATTTTCTGCAGTTGAAAATTTATTAAACACCAATTATCATTATGCCTACAAACTGCACGGGTTTGATTCAGATTGGGTTGAATCAAATACCAGGAGAATGGTCAGCTATACCAATATTCCCTATGGTGATTACACGTTTGAAGTAAAAGCCGGTTCGAAAAAAGGAGAATGGAATATTGATCCTGTCTCTATAGCTATTTATATTAAACCGCCATGGTGGTTTAGCTCATGGGCCTACGCCATATATATTATTGGTGGTTTGCTAATAGCGTATGGCATTATGTTATGGCTTCGTTTAAAGAATAGATTAGCGAAAGAAGCCTGGCAAAATAATCAGGAGAAAGAATTATATGCGCTTAAGATGAACTTTTTTGCTAAAATGTCTCATGAAATTCAAACACCCTTAACGCTAATTCTTGGTCCTATTGGTGATATGCTGGAACGTGCCGGAGCTAATAAGAATGAGTTGCTAAGGCAACGCTTACAAATGATTAGCAACAATGCGAATAGGTTGTCTCGAATTGCCACAGAACTCATGACCATAAGAAATAAAGAATTGGGTAAACTAAGGATTTTCGCTTCAAAAAATAATTTGATTAAAGATTTAGAGAGAATTGCCTTGTCGTTTAGTGAGCAGGCCCGGTTTAAAAACATAGATTTTATTCAGCAGTATCCTAAAAAGGATATAAACGTTTGGTATGATTCAGATAAAATTGAGCACGTTATCTACAATTTATTATCTAATGCATTTAAGTTTACACCTCGAGAAGGTGTCATAACACTCAAAGTTGGTTTAAATCAAACAGACGAGTTTGTGGAAATATCGGTTACCGATTCTGGCCCGGGTATTCCTAAAGACGAGTTGGACGACATTTTTAAACTTTTTTATCAGTCAGATTTAGGAAAACATGCAAAAGGGATTGGTATTGGTTTGGCTTTAACCAAAGAGCTAATTTCCTTGCATCAAGGCGAGATTAATGTGGTTTCTTCTCCGGAAACCGGAACTTGTTTTTCGGTTAAGTTGTCAACAAAAGAAACTATTTTTTCTGAGGATGAAAAGATTTATGTTGAAAACTCTAATGCCATATCGAAATCAATAGACAATGATTTTATTGCTTTAGAAAAAGAACTTAATCTGAAAACTAATACGACTTCAGACAAGAAGTACACCTTACTTATTGTTGAAGATAATATTGAAATGCAAATGTTTTTGCGTGATGTTTTAGGGGGTAATTACAATTTACTTATTGCAGGAGATGGAAAAGAAGGAATAACCTTGGCAGAGAAGCATATCCCGGACTTAATCATAAGCGATATTATGATGCCCATTTTGGATGGCATTGAAATGTGCAAAATGCTCCAGAAAAAGAAATCGACATCTCATATCCCCATTATTCTTTTGACGGCTAAGAACACCACAACAACAAAGATAAAAGGGTTAAGGACAGGTGCCATAGAGTATATTAAAAAACCATTTAATTTCTATGAGCTAACTTTAAAGGTTAATAACATTATTAGTTCAAAAGAAAAAGCACTTTCTAAATATAAAACAGACCTTATTAGCTCCCCGGAAGTTATAAAAGCACCATCTAAAGATGATGTTTTTATGGAAAATTTGGTAAGAGCATTGGACGCAGAGATTGAAAACCCCGATTTTAAATTAGAAGAGTTGGCTGAAAAACTGAACATGAGTTATTCTGTTGTTTACAGAAAATGTCAAGATATTACAGGGAAATCACTTATAGATTTTGTTAAATCACGCCGCATTAAAAAGGCTGCTTTACTTATTATTCAGCATGGATATAACATATCTGAAGCCTCATTTATGGTAGGATATAAAGATTCTAAATATTTTACGAAACGTTTTAAAGAAGAGTTTGGTGTGCCTCCTGCCACCTTTAAAAGAGATGCTAAAAACAATGACGCAGAAGCCCTGGCAGAGAAATACAAAATTTTATTATAAGTCGATGCAGCCTTTATAATAGCCGAGATTTGGGTTATAATTTTGATAATTCATTAGCACTTCTTGAGAAGTGAAGTGTCCTAATAAACAGTAATATCGAACCTTGGTAAGAAAAGTGTAAATGAGATAGTGGGAAACCTTGTGCTCCGGAAGTTCATGAATACCAAATTCTAATTGATTAAAAACTTCTTTTTCTTCGGCTTTTGAAAGCTTAAAATAGGTATCCAAAAGTGTATTGATTTCGGCTTTAGTTCCTTCTGTGATATCCTTTTTAAAAACACTATTAAATTTATATTCAAACGAGGAACATCCCGTGGAAAATTGATCCTGATCTTTTTCCTCCAAGGTATTCCCAACCATTTTATCTATGAACTGAACATTGTTGAACCCTGTCTCCCCTTGAAAATTTGAGTTTGGAAGCATTATTTCTATTAAATGACTTATAATATGCTTTTGAGAATCACTTAAAAACACTGATGTCCATTTAGATTTGGGGTCATTACAGGAATTAAGAACGCTCAATATGGTTGGTACGGCAACTGTAATCCCTAGCGATAAGGACATGGATCGAATGGCGTCTCTTCTATTCATAATCAGATTAGATTTTTTTGAATTTGTTTTACCGCATGATCTACTGCTCTTGCTGTTAGAGCCATATAAGTAAGTGATGGATTTTGATTGCCGGATGAGGTCATACAGGCACCATCGGTAACATAAACATTTGGTACCGTATGTATTTGATTGTATTTATTTAGTACCGATGTTTTCGGATCACGCCCCATACGAGCTGTTCCCATTTCGTGAATGGCATGTCCGGGAACAAATGATTCATCATAGCCTTTTACATTTGAAAAACCGGCTTTGGTCAACATGTTTATAGCTTCTTGCTGCATGTCCTCTCGCATTAGTCTTTCATTCTCTTTAAATTCTGCATCGAATGTGATGGTTGGCAACCCCCACTGGTCCGTGTTTTTATAATCCAGACTCATTTTATTGTCGTGATAAGGTAAACATTCTCCAAATCCGGTAATTCCAATTTTCCATGGCCCTGGTTTTAAAAGGCGTTCTTTTAATGATTCACCGTAGCTTAATTCTTTGATGGCTCTTCTCCAATCGGTGCGGCTGGCGCTTCCTTGAAACGAATAGCCTCTTGTAAATTTTTGTTTTGAATCGCCATCTCCCAAATTTCTAAATCGGGGAATGTGAAAACTGGTAGGACGGCTTCCTACATAATGTTTATCTTTAAACAGATTCGTTGTTGCCGTTGCTCCTACTCGAAAATGGTGATCCATTAAATTATGACCTAATTCACCGCTATCATTCCCTAGCCCATTAGGAAATCGTTTCGATTTGGATTGTAACAAAATACTCGTTGAAGCTATCGTTGAGGCACAGCAAAATATAAGTTTAGCAGAAAACTCGAGTTTTTCTCTTGTAACTGCATCTATTATTTTTACACCTGTGGCCTTTTTTAGTTGCTCATCGTAAACAACTTCATAGGCTATAGAATGAGGTCTTAATACCATATTTCCGGTACTTTCAGCAGTGGGTAATGTCGATGAATTACTGCTAAAATACCCCCCAATCGGACAACCTCTCATACAGCGATTTCTATAAATGCAATTTCCTCTGCCTTCATGTATGGCATCACCCGTTAAGTGTGCAAAGCGTCCCATGGTTAAATATCTATTGGAATAGTGTTTTTTAATCTGATCTTTGAATTCTGTTTCAACACAATTCAATGCCATGGGTGGCGAAAAGTAACCATCCGGTAAATGTGATAATCCTAAATTTTCGCCACAAACGCCAATAAACTTTTCAACTTTGGTATACCATGGCGCAATATCTTTATAGCGTATAGGCCAATCTACGGCAGTACCTTCTTTTTTGTTCGCTTCAAAGTCCAGATCGCACATCCTTAAGGCTTGCCTCCCCCAGGTTATTGACTTTCCACCAACATGATATCCCCGAATCCAATCAAAGCGTTTAGCTTCATTATAAGGGTGCTTTAAATCGTTAACAAACCAGTGTTTCGTCGCATCAGAGGTTACATAGCCTGTTCTACCTTGCTTGGCTTGCTCATTACGGGCAGAGGTACTTATTTTTCCACGATATTCGAAGTCCCAGATATCGGTGTTTGCCGTTGGATAATCTTTGATATGCTCAACCATTCTGCCGCGTTCCAGAACTAAGGTTTTTAAGCCTTTTTCGCAGAGTTCCTTAGCTGCCCACCCACCTGATATTCCGGTACCGATTACAATGGCATCATATGTTTCTGGAATGCGAATATTTGTATTCATCAATTGTATTTCTTTGTACAAAGTAAAGGATTTTGTTCCAAGATATGAGTGGAGAGATTATAAGAAATAGGGGGGCGTTTTCATCAAGAATAATTAAGAAATTAACAAAAGAGGAATATTTGGTCATATCCTTGAGGTTATTGAAGAAATATTACGCGTAACAAGTGATTCTTATTTTTTGATTTGAACATCGCTCAAAAAGGAGATGGTTTTGTGAATGGCCTTTTCTAAATGTTTTGGTAAGGGATCCTTATCCCAAGGATGAGATGCTCCAAAAACATGATCGGCATTGGGGATAATTTCTAACTGACTATTTGGACTCCATTGATGAAGGTTTTTAGCCTCATCAATGGAAATGCTGGAATCTGCATCACCATGAATAATTAAATACGGGATGTTCAAATTGGCTACGGCTCTTTTAATAGATAGTCTGTTTTTATGTTGTATATAATCCAGATAAAATTGATAATAATGAGGCATTTTTTGTTTAGTACGACCATTGATAACAAACTTAACGCCATCTTTTCGCCATTGTTCTAAATCACCGATTGTCGAGGTTCTTTTTCCAAAATCACATACTCCGGCTAAACTTATAAGCTTAGTAATACGCGGGTCTTCTTCAGCTTTTATTGAAACTATACCACCACCACGACTATGCCCGATTAAAGTTATGTTATTTAGATTTACCATTTTTGTTAGCCCGGAGTACGTACAAACCCAATCGATAACCGATCCTAAATCGTCTATTTCTTTAGTATAGTTATTGTTTCCAAATGCTTCAAGGTCTGGAAAATCGATAGGTTGTTCTATGGTTCCTCCATTATGAGAAAAATTGAATTTAACAAAACAAAAGCCTGCATCGGCAAACGTTTTTGCCATTAAATTCCAAGCGCCCCAATCTTTAAAACCTTTGTAGCCATGGCAGAATATAATTACCGGTTTATAGGCGTTATTTTCTTTAAGAAAGAAATCAATTAAAATAGGTTTTTTGTGTTGACCATTGATTACTATGTTTTTTTCAATAATCATCTTATATTTTTTTTTCAATAAATGGTAGATTTTTGTCACAAATTTCTATAATGAGTTTTTTGAGTTCATTACTGAAATTTTTAAGAGTTTCAGTAGTAATTAAAGCCTCTTTTTTTGCATAACTCCCCGACTTATCTTTTTTTGAAAATTTTAAAAACCCCTTGTTCAGATTTTTAAACGATATAATTCCTGCTTCAATAGGGAGTTTTATTTTCTTAGTGTTGTTCATCATCAAAGCATAAGTAAGTACTTGAAAACTTTTACTGTACTTATTATAATCTGTGGTGAGATCTTCCCAATTTACAATTTCAACACTATTTTGTTCTACACGTCCTGTTTTGTAATCTATGATTCTGGTGACTCCGTTATACTCATCAACCCGATCTACTTTTCCCGTAATGTTAATGGGAAAACCTATCTCGGGAATGTCGATTGAAACGGTATTATTCGCTTCAATAGCTATAATTTTTATAATATTTCCTTCCTTTAAAGCACTAATTTCTAAGTCTAAGAAATTGGACACATAACGTTTTGCAATTTCAAAAACAATTAAGTTTTTGCCTTTAGTAATATCACCTTCTTTGTAAACATCTTTAAAGTGATGCGTTACAGTTTTTGTAATATTATGTTTTAATTCCTTAATATCTTCCACGGACAAAAAGGACCCAATTAAAGGTTTATAAAAGTCTTCGAGTGTATTGTGTACAACGGTCCCTAAGGTATTGTAAGCGACGGTCTCCTCGACGTCATCATGCTCTTTTATTTTTAGTATTTTTTGATAATAGAAGTCAATAGGATTTCGAATGTAATTGGTAAGCGATGATGGTGAAAAACCTTTTTTCGCAATTTCAGATAGTTTGAATATAAGGTCGTCATTCTTTTTAATAATATTCAAAGAAGGTTCTAATATTGGAACTTTTGGAGTTATAACGTGATGTGTTATATTGTGAATGCCTTCTAATTCTAGTTGTGTAATAAATCTACTTTTTTCTCCACCAATTAATGTGTCTGCTTCGGTATTGTATATGATATAAACGTTCTTTGCGCGTTGTAAGAGCCTGTAAAAATGATAGGTGTAAACGGCATCTTTCTCTTTATAAGTGGGGAGCTTATTTTCTAATTTAACATCAAAGGGAATAAACGAATTATTGCTTTTGCCCGACGGAAGTACACCTTCGTTCACCGATGAAATAATAACGGTCTCAAAATCTAAAACACGGGATTCCAGCATACCCATAATTTGCAACCCTTGTAAAGGTTCTCCCAGAAAGTCTAGGGTTTCTGTACTTAAGAGCTCTTTATAAACGCCAAATAATGTAGAAATATCTTTAATATGGCTATATTCAGAATTTAATCGTAGGAGTTCATTAAATAAGGTATTAAATCGAAAGAGGTATTCTAAGGGTAATAAATTTGAAACCTTATCTTTACTTAAATACGCTTTAATAAATACAATGAGCTGAGCACAATTTTCTAAGGCATCATCTACAGATTTTTGCCAGTTTGAAAATAGGATGTCGATAATGTTTGTAACAACGTGATCACTTATATCTTTTAGGCGTTCTGCAGATATATAAATAAGGTTATTGACATCGATAGTTTCAATTATTTTGGAGGCGTAATCAGTGCCATCAAAATGAAGAAGAGGTCTTATGAATTGATGTGAAAGGATATTAACAACCTCTTTGTAATAGAAGGACTTCGTGGCGTGTTTATGAAGTTGGAACAGGATTTCGAACAGAGACGCCAGAGGAATAGATTTTAATGGAAACCCCATAGTAATATTTAAAGCTTCTACATTTTTAGGAATAGAATTTAATACCGGGATTAGTAAATTCTCATCGCCCAATACCACCGCCGTATTCTGCAATGTTTGATGTTTTTTTTGCAACTGGTTTAAGATAGAACCAATGTATTTTGCCTGACCAATATTCTTAGGGATACCGAGAACAGAAATGTTCTTATCTTTCGAATAGTTGGAGGTTATCCAGGTAAAAGGATGCTTTTTAAAATAGGTCCAATGCGTTTTATGGTGTCTGGTAAACAATGCAGCATCGTGTTTTGGATTATTTATAAACACGGCATCAATATCCCAATAAATTTTTGCTAAATCGCTTTGAAGTAATTCTTGAATGATTGTTTCTTCTGCAGAGTTTAATGCATTAAACCCTAAAAAGACATGTTGTTTTTCAGAGTTATTTTGAATATAAGGTTCTAGATTCTCAACGGCTTCTCTATAAATTAACCCTTGGTAGCCTACTTTTTCACTTAAAAGCTCTTTGGTAAAAGCAGTATAATAATGATGTAGTTTATTCCAAAAGGATAAATAGTTTTTTACAAAATCTGTTTTTTCTTCTTCTAAAGACCAATGCTTTATATCCTGTATTGCACTTAAATAATCGAAAATATTCTTTTGTGGAATAAGATAGCGGTCAATTTCATTAAAATCTTGAAGTAGTATTTGTGCCCATTTTGAAAAGGATTCGAAGGTATCTTGCTGTTCTTTGGGAGTCAGCTTTGTATAGGTATTATAAAACTTAAAAAGAAGTTCGGAATTAGAACTTGTTTTAAGCTGAGATAATTCTTCAACAAATTCCTCAATGCTTAGAATACTGGGTGAAAAAACGGTGTGTTTAATAACTTTTGGCAGTTGGTGTTTTAAAAAAAGCCCTGCTCTTTTACTTGGCAAAATAAAGGTAACTTCAGAAAGATTGATATCGTTATTTTGTAAATCTTTTAAAACATCAAAAATAAAAGTTGTCATACCAATTGAATTTTAAAACTATGCATTAGTAAATTGAATTATTTTTTGATTGTTTAAGGCAGATAATATAAGTATAACATGAATTAAGCTTATATTATTAAACGCCAAAGAAGTAAAAAAGAAACGATTTACATGTATCATTTTGAAGTTTAATTGGTATTATATAAAAATAAAAAACGCTTCGGGATTTCCGAAGCGTTTTTATAAAACTTATTTTTTAAAAACTATAACTAGTTTCTTATTTTATTAAGTTGATTTCAACACGTCTGTTGTTAGCTCTACCTTTTCTAGTTTTGTTAGAATCGATTGGTTTAGCTTGACCATGACCAACAGCCGATAATCTGGAAGAAGCAATACCGTTAGCAACTAAGAAGTCTTTTACAGCATTAGCTCTGGCTTCAGATAATCTTTGATTACCAGTTTTACTACCAGTACTATCCGTATGTCCTTCAACAGTAAATGTTGCAGTGCTATACTTTTTCAATATACCTGTAATGTCTTTTAATACAGCTTCAGATTGCGTTTTAATAGTTGATCTTCCTGTATCAAATAAGATAGTTTTAGCATACTCGTTAAGTGTATCTTGAATTTCCTTAGTTACTTCAGGGCAACCGTTATTTGCAACAGTACCTTTAACGTCCGGACAGTTATCGTCTTTATCTAAAACGCCATCACCGTCAGTATCAGGCCAAGGACATCCTTTGTTTGCAGCAGGACCAGCCGTGTTAACACAGTTATCATCAGCATCAGTTACACCATCACCATCAGCATCTGGACAACCAGATAAGGCTTTTAAACCGGCAACTGTAGGACAGTTATCATCTTTATCGGCAACACCATCACCATCAGTATCAGGACATCCGTTAAATTCAGCTAAACCAGCTTCATTTGGACAAGAGTCTTTTCCGTCTTCAATGCCATCACCATCAGTATCAGGACATCCGTTGAAAGCTTCTAAACCAGCAACATCAGGACAAGCATCATCCTTGTCGTATATACCATCACCATCTGTATCTGTTCCTCCAAATTTAATAGAGAATCCAGCAGTATGTTGGAAATGTGTAGATAGGTAATCTTCAAAAGCATGTTTATAAGACGTTTGAAGCGTTAAACCAATGTTTTCACTAAACCAAAGGTTAACACCAACAGTACCATTTAACGTACCGGCACCAACTTCGTCAACCCAAGTGTATCCACCACCAACACCTAAGAAAGGGTCAATAGTTTTACCATCTAAAAGGTTGTACTTAATTGTACCGTCAAGACCATAATAAGATAAATCATCTACGGTTTGGTCACCCCAGTGTTCAATTTTATTTAAAGATCCCGCAACTCCAAAAGTAAATCCATCACCTATATATTTAGATACCGATATCGTTGACAGTGAAGGTAAAATATTCCAATGATCTCCCACGTTAAAGAAATCTTCAAAAGTACCTCCTAACGGAGCGTCTTCACCGGTAGGGAAGAAGTCTACTGCGTTTACTCCAATGGTAATTTGCCATGGATTGTTTTCGTCTTGCGCATTAGCGTTGCTATAACCAAGTACAAGCAACATAGCGAACAATAATCTGCTAAGATTTTTCATATTCAAAAGTTTAATTTTTAAGTGTTAATTGAAACAAAAGTAAGTTGTTAAAATTTATTAACAAAGATAAATATATAAAAATATTGAGGAATCCTTATTGTTTATAGGTAGTTCAGAATGATTTTAAACAATATTTATGAGGTTATTAACTTTTGTAATTGCAGTAATAGCCTCGTTTAAATGCACTTAGAGTAAAAAGTTTTACTTGTACGCTAATTCTGCTTTTCTTTTCATTATAACCGACAAAGATAACGTAATATCTTAATAAATTCTGTGAATAACAGTATTTAAATCAACATTATAGCTCAATATTGGTGAAATTTGTAGTTAGTGTATTTCCTTGATCTGAATGTTATGGTTTATATAAACCAGTATTTTATTTTTAACCCTTAGTCCCATGTCTTCTAAAACATCTTGATATAATTGCAATTGTTGACGATGTTTTAGGTCTTCCACGCCAGTTTTGTAATCGATAATTACGGCGTCGTTTTCAGAGTTCACAACAACTCTATCGGGTCTTAAAATCATCCCATTGCTGGCTATAATATCACGTTCATTGTATATTGTAAAATCTGAGGTATAATAATTCTCAAGTTTGGGGTGATAAACAATATCCGAAAGAACCTGTTTTAGAGTTAAAGACTGTTCTAAACTAACAGAAGCTGCATCCATAAAATTGTGGATTACAAAATCGATATCATCCTTGGTTTTTATACAAGCCATCATATTATGAATAAGATTCCCTTTTTCAATAGCATCCTGTTGAGCGGTATCCCATAGCAAACCAGATTTGGTAACAACTCGTATATTATGCGTTTTCTTATCCGTTGAAATAAACTCCTCTTGAGTAATCATTTCCGTTTTCATGGCTTCATTTTGAACACTTTTTAGGGGGCTGCCAAAGCTATAATTCAAATTTGAATCAGTCCAGACCTCAAGAGCTTTTAAATAGTCGATAAAGAAGCCGGAATAGGTTTTAACATTAGCCACACCTTTAGAGGATATATCTTTTTTTGAAATGATATGGAGTTGTTCAATGGCACGCGTTAAGGTTACATATAATAAATTGATGTTGTCTAATTCTTGCTCAGATCTATGATTGGTGTAAATACGATGCCCATCATTTCCGTAAAACTCAAAATCCTTATTATAGTTTAGTAATGTATGCGAAAAGCCGTTATAAATGTCTTTATTTAAGGGAAACCATTCTTTAGGTTCGCGTTCGGCATAAATGTCTAAATCTGCATAAGGAAAAATAACAACAGGAAACTCTAAGCCTTTAGATTTATGAATGGTCATTATTTGTACTGCATTTTGCCCTTCAGGAGAGACAATACTTAAGGTGTCTTTTTTCTTTTCGAAATAGTGTAAAAATCCAAAAATATCTGATCCCTTTTTTTGTGAAAAGTCTAAAACAATATCTAAGTAAAACTGTACATAGGCGTTAGAAGTTTTAACTAGATTGAATTTACGAACAATGGTTTCGACCAAGTCGTAAAGCGGTAGTTGTAATAAATCGGAGCTATCAATATCAATATTATATGTTTTAAATTGGTTAAATAATGCTGAAACCGCTAAATCTATATGGTTTGAGAAAAAATCATGTTTGTTTTCAATATTGAATAATGTGGTCAAATAATTTAAGACGGCAATTTTTACCTCGTTATTTTTGGGTTTAATTAAAAGGGTAAGGACATTATTTATAAAAGCAACTTCGGGGGCATTATTTATTAATAGGGTTTCTGAAGAAATTATAGGGATATCATGGCGACTCAAATAGTTTGCAATGGCAACACCTTCTTTTTTCTTTCTCACAAGAATACAGATGTCTTTGAGTTGAAAATTGTTTTCAAGGCATTTTTGAATGGTCCTTAGAACGTTTTCTGAGAACAAGGCATCTCTATCATTTTCTTTTTCAAGGTCTAAAAATGTAAAACTGACATAACCATTTTCTTCAAGAAAAGTGTTCTGACTAGCATTTTCGTAAAGAATTTCATAGTCTTTTTTACTGAAGACTTTGGTTGCTAAAAATTTAAAAAAACGGTTGTTGAAATTTATTATTTCCTTATGGCTTCGATAGTTCGTTTTTAAATCTTTTACATCTTGTTCAACTTGAAAAGGATGTTCTTTTTTATTAAACAAATTGATAAACTGTTCTGCTTTTCCTCCACGCCAGCGATAAATAGCTTGTTTTGCATCACCCACAAGTAAGGCACTACCCGTTTCGGTTGAAAGGGAATTGTCTATTAGTGGTATGAGATTATCCCATTGCATTTTAGAGGTGTCTTGAAACTCATCAATGAAATAATGATTGAATTTTTCGCCAATACGTTCGTAGATAAATGGTGTGGGTTGGTCCTTAATCTCTTTACTTATTATCGTGTTAAATTCTGATATTAGCATTTTATTCTGATCTATTTTAAGTGTATTTAATTCGCGGTTAATAGCGTTTAAAACAGATAAAGGCGTTATGTTTTTATAAAAAGCCTTTAAGAATTTAAAATGAAAAACCCCTTGTTTGGTGTGGTAAAAAGTAGTTGCTAGTTGTGGTTGAATTTGTGTTATTACCGAAGCCACATTATCACTAACACGTTTGGGGAATAGTGTTTTAGTTTCAATATCGTCCTGCCATTTATTTCCGAAAGAAACATTAAAATTCTGATCAGATAATTTTTTAAAGTGTTTGGGGAGATAGCCGCTTGAAAAGTCGTTGAATTCTAAGCCGGCCTCTTCAATTAAATCGAGTGCATTTTGTGCATTTTCTGAAATACTCAATGCCAAAACCGATACCTCTTTTTTTAATTGGGCTTTCAGGATTTTAAAGTCTTCCAAAGATTTATCTTCTAAGGTTTCAATAAAAGGAATATCATTTTCATTGACTAAAAGTTTGGCAATCTTGTTAAAGTCGAATGTGATATCCCAGCTTTTATCCTCATCAGTTTTTTCAATAGCAAAATCTATCAAAATTTTTGTTAGGGAAGCATCAATCCCCGCTTTAGAAATAAGACTGTCTACGGCTTCACTTAATAAAGCTTCTTGGTCTAATTCGACTTCAAAATTTAAAGGAAGTCTTAAGTCGTGGGCAAAAGTTCGTATTAATTTATGGGTAAAACCATCAATGGTCGAAATATCAAAAGCCGCATAGTTATGTATAATAGCATTTAGAAGGTTTTTGGATTTTTCATGCAATGTTTTGGGCTCTAGTTGAAGTTCATTACACATATCGTTAAACATGCTATTTGAAGTGATCAAAATAGTGTTATCAGAAAATTGTTTAAGCGTTTCAATAATGCGATCCTTCATTTCTGATACCGCTTTATTTGTAAATGTAATGGTTAAAATGTGCTTAAATTTTTCCGGATGATTAGATTGAACTAAAATTTTCAAGTATTCTTTTACCAGACTGTAGGTTTTCCCACTACCCGCAGAAGCATTATATATTGTAAAAGAATGGGGTTGTTGCATGCCTTAGATTTTGGATACAAGATAAAAACTATCAATGGTTTCATAACAATTTATTATTTTTTATTGATCTCTTTTATGCGTAAATTTGGAAGAAATTAAATACTAATATTTTAAAACAATACATTATGGCTTTTGAATTACCAGAATTAGGTTATGCTTATGACGCTTTAGAACCTCATATAGATGCACGTACAATGGAGATACACCATTCTAAGCATCACCGGGGATATACTAATAATTTAAATAATGCAATTTCAGGAACAGATTTAGACGGAAAATCAATTGAAGATATTCTTACGAATTTAGATATGAATAATGGTGCTGTACGAAATAATGGAGGCGGGTTTTTTAATCACGCTTTATTCTGGACTGTTATGAATCCTGAAGATCGCGGGTATTTATCTGGTGAATTAAAAGATGCTATTGAAGCTGCCTATGGTTCAAAAGATGAGTTTATAGCGGCTTTTAGTAAGGCTGCTGCAACGCGTTTTGGTTCAGGTTGGGCTTGGTTATGTGTCCATAAGGGAGGTAAAGTGGAAATTTGTTCTACGCCAAATCAAGATAATCCTTTAATGCCAGGAGTTAGTTGTGGTGGAACGCCAATTTTAGGATTGGATGTTTGGGAACATGCTTATTATTTAAATTACCAAAACAGACGTCCGGATTATATTAATGCATTTTTTAATGTTATTAATTGGAATGAGGTTGAAAGACGTTACGCCGAGGCAAAATAAAGACAACACTTTTAAGATATAAAAATCGTCTGGATTATAATCTTAGACGATTTTTTTTGTTTTAAATGAAAGTATATAAAATGAAAAAGGTGAACGAGTGTTCACCTTTTTGCCCCAAATCTACCATAAACTTAACCTACTTATGTTATGGTGATTCAAATATACAGGAGCTCTTTAAATTGTTAAAATATTTTAGTTCAATTACATATATATTGGCTTAAAAGGGTTTCTGTGTTTTTTTCGGATGAAAAAAGGAGTTTCATAAAAAGGCGTAGTATAAAATAAAACGTATAAAAAAAGGCGAACAGATGTTCACCTTTTTTTGCCCCAAATCTACCATAAACTTAACCTACTTATGTTATGGTGACCCAAACATAAAGGAGTACATGAAGCTAATAAAATATTTTAGCTCAACTACAGATATATTGGCTTAAACGGATTTGTAATTTTAAGGATAACACCAAATCGGCTTAAAAAAAAAGAAATAACATGAAAATAAAGTGCATAAAAAAAGGCGAACAGATGTTCACCTTTTTTTGCCCCAAATCTACCATGAACTTAACCTACTTATGTTATGGTGAGACCAATTTATATGTATTTAGGATAAAAAGGTTATTTATTAGACAAACAGCCGTTTTTTCAGATTAAATGTAATTTTTTCAGATTAAACGTCTAAAATTGAAAATATTATAATTAATAGGCACGTTCTTTATTACCTTCATAAAAATTAATGAATGCTCTGTTTACAACACGGTTCCCTCCAACCGTTGGATAGTCTCCTGTAAAGTACCAGTCTCCTAAATGGTTTGGACAAGCTTTATGTAAATTTTCAACCGGTTGGAAAATAATTTTCACTTCGGCTTTCACCGTATCATCACTTAAAAGCTCGGCAGCTTTATCGGATATTTCTTCATCGGTAAACGGATCGTAAATTTCTTTAACAAAATTCTTTACATGTTTATCGTCTAAATCTGTTTGTGTTAAACATTTATCGTAGACATTCTTAACGATATGGTATTTGTTTCTCTCTTTTAAAAGTGCTAATGCCGCTCTAAAAGCTATTAAGGTTTCCAGATTGGCCATGTCAATGCCGTAACAATCCGGATAGCGTATTTGTGGTGCTGAAGACACAATGACGATTTTTTTAGGATTCAGGCGATCCAGCATTTTAATAATACTCATTTTTAAAGTAGTACCTCTTACAATACTATCGTCAATAATCACCAAATTATCGGTGGGTTTAATAACGCCATAAGTAACATCATAAACATGAGCAACAAGATCGTCCCTACTACTATCTTCTGTAATAAAGGTTCGTAGCTTAACATCTTTTATCGCTATTTTTTCTATTCGAGCGCGTTCCGACAAAATTTCGGTTACTTTTTCAGCAGATATGGAACGTTGTCCATTTAAAATAGCGGAGGTTTTCTTTTTATTTATAAAAGCCTCAGCAGTTTCTATCATTCCAAAGAATGATGTTTCGGCAGTGTTTGGAATATAAGAGAACACAGTATTTCTGGTGTCTTCATTAATAGCTTCAAGAACTTTAGGCATTAATAATTTACCAAGCATTTTACGCTCTTGATAAATTTCAGCATCACTACCACGTGAAAAATAGATACGCTCAAACGAACATGATTTTCGCTCTAAAGGTGCGAGTATTTGTTTAAAACTAACTTCCCCGGATTTTTTAATGATGATGGCTTGACCCGGGTCTAATTCTTTAACGTTTTCAAAATCTACATTAAAAACGGTTTGAATTACCGGGCGTTCTGAGGCAACCACGACGATCTCATCATCTTTGTAATAATATGCCGGTCTGATACCCGCAGGATCTCTTAACACAAAGGAATCTCCATGCCCAATAAGTCCGGCCATGGCATAACCACCATCCCAGTTTTTTGCAGCACGTTTTAATATTTTTCCAACTTTAAGGCGCTCTGCAATAAGAGGAGAAGCCTCTCGTTTATTATAGCCCTCTTTTTTAAGGTCTTTATAAATTTTGCTTACCGCATCATCCAAAAAATGACCAATTTTCTCCATAATCGTTATGGTATCGGTATATTCTTTAGGGTGCTGCCCTAATTCAATAAGATTGCTAAAAAGCTCTTTAACATTTGTCATGTTAAAGTTTCCAGCCATTATTAAATTTCTGTGCATCCAATTGTTTTGTCTTAAAAAGGGATGCACACTTTCTACGCTATTTTTACCAAAAGTACCATAACGAACATGTCCCAGCAATACTTCTCCTATATATGGAATATGTCTTTTTTGTGCTGCGACGTCATCAACATATTCGGGATGTTCCGTAAACTCATTATTAATTCTGTCGTTAATTTGAGCAAATATATCTTGAATAGGTTGCTGTTGAATAGAACGAACTCTACTTATATAACGCTCTCCAGGTTTTGTATCCAGCTTAATACTCGCAAAACCAGCACCATCTTGTCCCCGATTGTGCTGTTTCTCCATCATAAGGTACATTTTATTTACACCATAAAAAGCACTGCCATATTTTTCTTTATAATATTCAAGCGGTTTTAAAAGTCTAATAACTGCTATTCCACATTCGTGTTTTAATGCATCACTCATATTGTAAAGGTTTTCGTTTTCCCACCCGTTTTATAGGCGGGTGCAGAAATGATAAATTTTTTGTTCCCAAAACGAAAAGCGCTTTGGAGGATTTTTTTAAATTAAAAACGCGCTCCAATTGGAGCGCGTTTGTTTATATTAATTCTATTTTATATGATAATAGTATTTGTTTTTCAATAGTTATATATAATCGTCTAATCATGATTTCGTACAATTATTATAAGTTATTCATTTAAGATGATTTCAAACTGTGTTAATTGTTTAAACTGTAGCAGGCGTTTACGAATTTCTTCATTCGATAAATTTTGCATACGCTCGGTTCCAAATTTTTCAACGCAAAACGAAGCCAGTGTCGAACCGTAAATAATAGCATTCTTCATATTTTCAAAAGAAAGATCACCTGTTTTTGCCAAATAGCCGGCAAAGCCACCTGCAAAAGTGTCGCCAGCTCCTGTTGGGTCAAAAACGGCTTCTAAAGGTAAAGCAGGTGCGTAAAAAATATGCTCATCATGAAATAATAAGGCACCGTGTTCTCCTTTTTTAATAACTACATATTTAGGCCCCATTGCATGAATCTTTCTCGCTGCAACGACCAAAGAGTACTCACCGGTTAATTGTCTGGCTTCCTCATCGTTTATAGTGATAACATCAATACGTTTTATAACATTGAGCAAATCGTCTAACGCACAATCCATCCAAAAATTCATGGTATCTAAAACCACCAGTTTAGGTTTTGTTGTCATTTGATCTAAGACACTAGATTGTACCAAGGGGTGTAAATTACCAAGCATGACAACTTCCGCATTGCGATAACTTTCAGGAACGACAGGGCTAAAATCCGCTAACGTATTAAGTTCGGTTACTAAAGTGTCCCTGGAATTCATGTCGTTATGGTAACGACCACTCCAGAAGAACGTTTTGCCATCCTTAACGATTTCTATACCCGAGGTATCAATGTTTTTTTTTGATAATAGATCTAAATAATCTTGAGGAAAATCGCCGCCAACAATGGATACTGCTGTGGCATCAATATTAAAATGGGAAGCTGCAAGTCCAATAAAGGTCGCTGCGCCCCCAAGTATTTTATCGGTTTTCCCGAATGGCGTTTCGATAGCATCAAAAGCTACGGTGCCAACTATTACTAATTTACCCATGAAATGGAGTGATAATTTTGTGCAAATATAAGTCTTTTAAATACTTTATCAAGAATATTTTCTTTAATGTATTAGACGTCTTTTTATTTAAAATTGTACACTGTTTTTTAAGGAATAAGATAATCATAGGTCAACTTTAGAGGTGTTCAAGGCTAAATATGACTTGTTTATGTCTAATATATTGGTTTTCAGTAATATTTTATAGCTAAATTCTAAAATCAAAGATTATATTAGCTTTATTAGAATACAGTCTTTTTATAAACACTTCCCTCATTAATTTATGTGACTTTAACAAAAGAATGTGTCTTAATAGTTAATTGTTATTAATGGAAAATATATCATGAGGGATGTAGTTTTAATATTATTAATAAGCCTTTTTTTTACTAGTCTGTCGCTCTCACAAGTTGGTATTGGAACAACAAACCCGACAGCTGAATTAGAAATAGGAACCACGAATAATGGCATTCCTGCTCTGGAGTTAAACGCTCAAACAGCCCCTGTGGGTTCCATAACCGGACAACTAGCAGTTATTGGGGATAAATTATATATGTATGATGCTACCAGGGTAAAATGGCTTAGTACAGAAGTGACAACACTATCTTTAGGAAGAAGTGGTAATCAAGACAATGTCAATTTGAGAGCTACAGGTAATCAGGGAAATAACAGATCGGGATATCTTATGCCGTATGATGGAACTATAGTATATGCCACGGCAAAATCTAATAACGGTAGTGGCGCCCAGGCGAAGCAATTTTCAATTTTGGTGAGAAATGGGAATACGACCAACACTTCGACAAATATCTCAACGGTAAGTTCAGAATATATAAGCACAAACTTAAATATAGACTTTTCAGCAGGCGATTATATTAATGGCACCATTAATAATGATGGCAATGGCAATGTGAATAATGTGTCTATAGTTTTGTGGGTAAAATGGCGGCAGTAATTATTTTCTTCCAAAATCAGCCGGAATCTCCCCCCAGGCTTTGGTTTCCCATTTTATGATGATTGTTTTATAAGTGTTACTTTTTAACCAATCAATAGCTCTATCCACCAATTCAAAAAGAGCTCTGTTCTTTTCGCTGCGTTTTAGCTTGGTGTTGCAGCTTTTCTTTTTTACCCAACTCATAGCAGTTCTGGAGTCTGTATATAAAATGCGATTACTGTTGTTCTTTTTAAGTAACGCTAATCCATGAACAAGAGCTAAAAACTCACCTATATTGTTTGTTCCCTCTTCAAAAGGGCCCTGAATAAACAATTGCTTTTTGGTTTTAGTATCGACACCGCGATATTCCATTTTTCCGGGATTCCCACTTGAGGCCGCATCAACAGAAATAGAATTGTAATTGGGCTGTCCTATTTTTTTAAGCTGAGCTTCAGACAACTCACTTTTAAACTTAGAGGTTTTACCTATATAATCTTTATAGTTGCCCTTTAGTGCTTTTTTAGCGGCATCGAATGTAGAAAACGATTTATATTGCGCCCCTTGAAAATCTTTTATTTGCGCCTTGCAGTCATCCCAGGATTCGAAAACTCCGGTATGATGGCCTTTCCAAACCGTATAATATTTCTTTTTCTTTTTACCCAAATTTTAAATTTAATTACTTCTCGATACAGAACCTCAATTTTTCGGTTTCACTCGAAGCGAAGTATCGAGAACTATTGTTCATTTAAAAGTTTCTCAACCACCTTCGGGAAATGTGTCATCTCCAATTCATGAATTTTGGCGGCAACATCTTCTGCGGAGTCAGACGCAGCTACATCACACTTGGCCTGAAAAATAACAGCCCCCTCATCATAATGTTCATTCACATAATGAATAGTAATGCCAGTCTTAGTTTCATTATTAGCAACAACAGCACGATGCACATGCATTCCATACATGCCTTTGCCTCCGTAAGAAGGTAATAGCGCGGGGTGAACATTTATAACTTTATTAGGGAATTCGTTCAAAATATGTTCAGGAAACTTCCATAAAAAGCCTGCTAAAACGATTAAATCTGGTTGTGACGCTTTTAAAATATTTAAGACATCTTCCGTTTCTGTAAATGCGATTTTATTAAAAGCTAATGTGCTAATTTTAAGCTTTTTACATCGATCAAGAACTTTGGCACGAGGATTGTTTGTGAGTACCTGAATAACAGATGCATTATCCCTGTTGTGAAAAAACTTAATCAAATTTTCAGCATTACTACCACTACCGGAGGCAAAAATTACAATACGTTTCATTTTACAGACAATAATGTTAATATTATTCAAACAAAAAAAAGAATAATTATTAACAATTAGAAGGTAAAAAGGAAATACTTAAAAGTAATTTTAGTAAATTACAAACACATTTTTATACTAAAGGTGTGTTTTAAAAATAAAGTTTTTTATTTTTGCCAACTAATTAAAACTTAAAATTAAAAGATTATGTCAGACATTGCATCAAGAGTAAAAGCGATTATCGTAGACAAATTGGGAGTAGATGAGAACGAAGTTGTAACTGAAGCAAGCTTCACAAACGATTTAGGAGCAGACTCATTAGATACTGTAGAATTAATCATGGAGTTCGAAAAAGAATTCGATATCCAAATTCCGGATGATCAAGCTGAAAATATTGCAACAGTAGGTCAAGCTATATCATATATAGAAGCTGCAAAATAAGCATTTAACTTTATGGAATTAAAGCGAGTTGTAGTCACAGGATTAGGGGCTTTAACACCAATTGGCAATACCAAAGATGAATATTGGGATGGTTTAATTGGTGGAAAAAGTGGTGCTGCGCCTATAACATATTATGATACCGAAAAGTTTAAAACGAAATTCGCTTGCGAATTAAAAAACTTTAACGCGACTGATTTTTTAGATAGAAAAGAAGCTCGCAAGATGGATAAATTTGCGCAATATGCGATGGTTGCTTCAGATGAAGCTATTGCCGATGCCAAACTGAATCTTGACGATGTTAATAAATTGCGTGTAGGTGTTATATGGGGTGCAGGAATTGGGGGATTGGAAACCTTTCAGCAGGAAGTTTTAAACTTTGCTGCTGGTGATGGAACTCCCAGATTTAACCCATTTTTTATTCCAAAAATGATTGCAGACATTGCGCCTGCGAATATTTCCATAAAACATGGTTTTATGGGACCTAATTACACGACGGTTTCTGCTTGTGCGTCTTCGGCAAATGCGATGTTCGATGCCTTAAACATGATACGTTTAGGACATTGTGATGTTGTCGTTACCGGAGGAAGTGAAGCAGCCGTTACCATTGCGGGCATGGGAGGTTTTAATGCTATGCATGCTTTATCTACCAGAAATGAAAGCCCGGAAACTGCGTCAAGACCGTTTGACGGAACCAGAGATGGTTTTGTTTTAGGTGAAGGTGCGGGAGCTTTAATTCTGGAAGAGTATGAACATGCAAAGGCAAGAGGAGCAAAAATCTATGCCGAGGTTGCTGGAGGAGGATTGTCCTCAGATGCACATCACATGACAGCACCACACCCTGAAGGTATTGGGGTTGTTGAAGTCATGAAAAACTGTTTAGAAAATGCAGGGCTTAAACCTGAAGAAGTAGACCATATAAATACACATGGTACATCTACACCTCTAGGTGATGTCGCCGAGCTTAAAGCCATCTCTAAAGTATTTGGTGATCATGCCAAGCATATCAATATTAATTCTACAAAATCAATGACAGGGCATTTATTAGGAGCCGCAGGAGCCATTGAAGCCATAGCAAGCATTTTAGCTATCGAGCATGGTGTTGTTCCGCCAACTATAAATCATACTACAGTAGATGAAAACATTGATCCTGAATTAAATTTAACACTTAATAAAGCTCAAAAGCGCAGCGTTAATGTAGCTATGAGTAATACCTTCGGATTTGGAGGGCATAATGCCTGTGTATTATTCAAAAAAATAGATTGAATCCCGAATAAAATAAACCATAACGATAAATTAATTTTTACAGTAAAATGAAACATGGTTTATTATATCTGACATTGAAATAAGATATTAAATATCAGATGAAAAACATTCGTAACATATTAAATTCCCGTTTTAAAGGCAACGGGAATTTTTTTATGCGCTTAACCAAGATACTTGGATTTAAGCCCAAGCGTATGAAGTACTTTCAAACGGCCTTCACACACCGTTCCATGAATATAAGAGATGGGAAAGGGAATGCTATTAATTATGAACGTTTAGAGTTTCTAGGTGATGCGATGCTTAGTTCGGTTATTGCATCTCATTTATATTTAGAAGTTCCCAGTGGTGATGAAGGATATTTAACCAAAATGCGCTCTAAAATAGTAAGCAGGGAACATTTAAATGAATTAGGAAGGGATTTGAATCTCATTGATCTGGTTGAAAGTAAGATTCCGGCGGGTCAGTTTGGAGACAATATTCATGGTAATTTATTCGAAGCTTTAGTTGGTGCCATTTTTTTAGACCGAGGGTATAAATACTGTGAAAGATTTATTTTTAAGCGCGTTATTATTCCATATGTGGATATTGAAAAACTCGAAGGAAAAGTTATAAGCTATAAAAGTTTGCTTATAGAATGGTGCCAAAAGGAGAAAAAAACGTTCGGTTATAATGTTTACGAAGACACCGGTAATGATAACGTCAGGCATTTTTCGGTTAAATTATCCATAGATGATAAAATTGTAGCTAAAGCACGGGCAACATCTAAGAAAAAAGCGGAAGAAAAAGCTTCAAAACGCGCCTTTTTTGCATTTCAAAGCAGAATGTCTAAAATGATTTAAAATCATGTTTAGAAAGTTATTCAACTATAACGTTTTAGTTGTTTTTCTTAGTCATATTAAGAGAAATTTGTAATCTCTCAATTTTATAAATACTATATTTACAGCGTTTAATATAAGTTATGGCTGTTCACAAACTTATTCTCGATGATGTTTTTGAAGAAGTAACATTTACTTTAGTTGCAATTCATTGTGCTCTTGAAGATTATCGTTTAGCATTTCTTTTAAACAAACATCTCGGGATTACACTAGCTCGAAGATCCTCAGATCTGGATTATAATGGTGGAAAGTCAACATATTCAATTTTTGAATGGGAAGACAGTAAGCAACTAACTAATTGGAGTTTGGTATCGAACATTTGTAAAACAGAAAGTTATCAAGAGTCGAATTACCAGTCACTATTTGATATTGAAGAAAAGATTACAAAAACAATCCATTTATTATCGGAGTATAAGCAAGTGGATTATTTTTTAAAAATAGATAACGACTATAATTTTAATAAAGAAAAATATATTATAAACAGTCTTTTAAAAATCCCTCAAATTGCAACTGCTTATAGTATAGATAGTAGTCAATTAAAATCTAAAGACAATTTAATTTTTAGCTAATGCCATTAAGAAAGAAAACCAAAATAGTAGCCACCTTAGGTCCGGCTTCAAGTACAAAAGACATTTTAAAAGGAATGCTTGATGAAGGCGTTAATGTGTTTAGAATCAATTTTTCACATGCCGATTATAGCGATGTCGAGGAACGCATTAGTATGATTCGTGAACTCAACGATGAGTTCGGGTATAATGCTTCTATTTTAGCAGATTTACAAGGGCCTAAACTTCGTGTCGGTGTTATGAAAGGTGATGTTGTGGTGCACGAAAACGACGAAATTGTATTTGCAACGGGAGAACGCTTCGAAGGCACAAAGGAACGTGTTTATATGACTTATGAAAGGTTTCCACAAGATGCAAAGCCTGGAGAGCGTATACTTTTGGATGATGGAAAACTTATTTTCGAAGTCGTTTCTACAAATGGTGAAACAGAAGTTGTTGCACGTGTTATTCAAGGTGGACCGTTAAAATCAAAGAAAGGCGTTAATCTGCCAAACACAAATATATCTCAACCGGCACTTACCGAGAAAGATATTGATGATGCCATTTTTGCTATTGGACAGGACGTAGATTGGATTGCATTATCATTTGTTCGTCATGCCGAGGATTTAATGCAATTGCGAGATTTAATTGGTAAACACAGCGACTATAAAATTCCAATAATCGCTAAAATTGAAAAGCCGGAAGCCGTTGAAAATATAGATAAAATTGTAGCACATTGTGATGGCTTGATGGTGGCTCGTGGAGATTTGGGTGTTGAGGTTCCGGCAGAAAAAGTGCCACTTATTCAAAAACAATTGGTTCTAAGAGCAAAAAAGGCAAGAATACCGGTAATTATTGCGACCCAAATGATGGAAACCATGATTTCCAGTTTAACACCAACGAGAGCCGAAGTTAATGATGTTGCTAATTCGGTTATGGATGGCGCAGATGCTGTGATGCTTTCCGGAGAAACCTCCGTGGGAAGTTATCCTGTGCAGGTTATCAGGCAAATGTCTGATATCTTAAAAAGTGTAGAAGACTCTTCTTTAATTAAAGTGCCACAATTGCCTCCACATATTCGTACCAATCGTTATATCACAAAATCTATTTGTTATCACGCGGCTAATATGGCAAACGAAATTAATGCCAGAGCCATTTCAACACTAACGAATAGTGGATATACGGCCTTTCAGATTTCTGCTTGGCGACCCTCTTGTCACATTCTGGTATTTACTTCAAACAAACGCATATTAACACGTCTTAATTTACTTTGGGGTGTTAAGGCCTTTTACTATGATAAGTTTGTCAGTACGGATGAGACTATTGAGGACGTTAATAAAATAGCTTGTCAAAAGGGGTATTTAGAAGAAGGTGATATGTTAATTAGTTTAGCGGCTATGCCAATTCAAGATAAGGGTATGGTGAATACATTGCGTGTTACTGAAATCACATCTTGTAGTATTTAATTCTTTTTCAAGGCATTCACCTTTTCAGGGAAAACTAAAGTCGGGCTTTCACGATGTCCTACTTGTACCTGGTTTTCTTCTGAGATTATTTGAAATAAATATTTTAATGTTCGGAATATCAATTGTTTAATATGAATAAATTATTTTTTATCATAATCTTTACCATCTACTAATATGCGTTTACGGTTAGCATTAAAATCCTTATTGAATACACTTCTGGATACCTCGAGCAAGGGGCTTTTTATATTGCTAAGGTCAATCATGGAATGGAACAAATCGTCAGTCACATAGGGTTTATCTTTATTCGCTAATATCGTAGCTACCTTGTCCTTATTGTTTTTCAGGTATTCAGGGGATAACCATACAAAAAATGGAATTTCGACTAGAACCTTAGGCATTTCATTCGAAAAGTCATGTCCTAACCTATTCATTTCGTCATATACATTTTCTCCATGATCTGATACATAAATTGCGGAAGAGACATCACCTTTTTCTGATTGGGTATATTTATCTAAAATGGTCAGAATTCTTTCAACAACATAATCATTGTAAAGGATAGAATTACGGTATTCAGCAATCATCCTTTCTTTTTTAGAATTTTCACCTTTGAAATGATCAAAACTAGGAGGGTATCTTTTATTATAAGTATAATGATTACCCATTAAATGCAATACAATAAACTTATTCTTTCCATCATCACTTTTTAAAACCGATTCAAAAGGTTCGAATAAATCTTCGTCATACGCTCTGGCAAAAAATGATTCTGGTGTAGAATTACCATTAGTATTAACGAACTTTGAATAATCAGATTTTCGTGCAATACCACTTATAACGTTATCAACAACTCCAATTGGAGACTGATTTGAAATCCAAAATATTTTAAATCCCGCAGAATGAAAAACGTCCAGTATATCTACGCTTTTAGCAATGCCAATTTCATTTTCCAAGTTTGATTGAGATAACATAGCCGTGACACTTTGGAATGTGTAATTGTATCCCGAAATAGCATCAGAGTATTTAATAAGATCGTTTCTGCTGCTAAGCTTAGGGTTGGTATTTACTTTTGCTTCATATAATGACATATGATTTCTACTACAAGATTCTCCTAAAATTAACACAAAAGTATGTTGTTGATCTTGGTCTTGAGGAAATGTTGCATCTACTATTTTCAATTTATTCTCTTTACCTGCTTTTTTATAATTGCTTAAATCGAACATGTAAGCATAAGAAATCTTGATTGCTTGAGGAAGAAATCGATACTTGGGTATTGAGTCTTTTAAGCTAAAAGAAACTAAGCCAAAAATAAGCACGACAATACCAATGTGAATTAATTTGTTTTTAAGCTTTTTAGGCGTTGGTGACGGCGCCCTTAATGCAAGAATAAATATTGCGGTATATATTATCAACATAATTAACCCCCAAGTTGATTTCAATTCTAGAAATGAAGCAGCTTCTTCATAATTCGTATTTGAAACTATAAGAAGACTTATGATCGTAATAGGACCTTCCATTAATATCCAGTGCCCAATCTCAACTAAACCGATTAAAAAATAGGTCCATAAGGCCAGGCTATAAATCCATTTCTTTCGAAAAATAGCAAATGGAATTGTAAACCCCAACATCCACATGAGATTAGCTAATAAGGAAAAATTATCGGACAATTCGTAGTCAATATAGAAACCTACAAGTATAGGTGACAAGACTAAAACTAGCAAATAGGGAGGATAAAGAAGACTAATTGATTTTATAAACGTCATTTAGATAAAAACAATAGTAAAGATTGATACACAAAACAATAATAATCACTTAAACTTATGGTTTTTTTTTGTTATAATCAAATTTAACCTAATTGTTATGAGTCTCATTCTGAAGCAAAAACACATTAAAACTCAAATTTTCAGTTGCACGCTTACTGTTTTTCTTTCGATTTTTTCTTGGTTTCCGTATTAAGATTTGACAAAGAAATGCTCAATAGTCGTACAGAATTGCTCAACTTTTCTTGATATAGCAAAGCTTTAGCAGACTCTAGTATTATACTCTTATCACTTAAATAATACGGTAGTGTTTTGCTTCTTGTTTGCAATGTGAAATCACTATATTTCTTAATTGTTATGGTTTTACCGCTTATTCAAAAACAATTGGTTTTAAGAGCAAAGAAGGCAAGAATACCGGTAATTATTGCCTCCCAAATGATGGAAACCATGATTTCCAGTTTAACACCAACGAGAGCTGAAGTTAATGATGTTGCTAATTCGGTTATGAATGGCGCCGATGCTGTGATGCTTTCCGGAGAAACCTCTGTAGGAAGTTATCCTTTGATTATCAAGCAAATGTCTGATATCTTAAAAAGTGTAGAAGACTTTTCGTTAATTAAATTGCCTCCACATATTCGTACCAATCGTTATATCACAAAATCTATTTGTTATCATACGGCTAATATGGCAAACGAAATTAATACCAGAGCCATTTCGACATTAACGAATAGTGGGTATACGGTCTTTCAAATTCTGCTTGGAGACCCTCGTCACATTCTAGTATCTACCTCAAACAAACGCATATTAACACGTCTTAATTTACTTTGGGGAGTTAAGGCCTTTTACTATGGTAAGTTTGTAAGTATCGAAGACTATCATGAACCATTTAAAAATTACAAATCAATTAAATAAGCAACAGACAAGTTAAAAAAACTTGTTGTTCTCAAATTTGTCTCGGTACCTATAGCCGAAGGTAAATTTATAGTATACCCAAGTTCAAAGTCAAAAAAACCTGTGCTAAACTCTAACGGCAAATTAATTTGCGTATTAATTAAATCGAAAACATCATTTTCCAAATAATTTGTAATAAGCAAACCGTCTACAATAGTTGCTTGTGCTAACTCAAAGGTTTGCTGCCCGGCAATAATGCTTAGTTCGGGTCTTAATTTTAGACTGCTTTTTTTTGTTTTAAGCAATTTAAAAGACGCATAACTTGTGGATGTCATTTGAAACGATTGGTCATTTCCAAATAAATATGTCCCGGAAAGTTGTGTGCCAATAGTACGGTGTTTGTTTTTTATACCAGCACCAAAAGTTAAAGTATAGTGAAAAGGGTTATCTACCCCTTCAGAATAAAAATATTTTGACCCGGTTGCGTAGAGCCTAAATAATTTCTTTTCACCTAGGTTCTTATTATATCCTATAGTGGCAGCGGTGTGATCCCATTTGGGAACGAATTCATTGTAATATATTCCAGATAAACTAAGCATAAATCCATTGGAATGCATAAAAGTAATTTGGGGTCTTATGTTGTATTGATCGACACCTATATCCCTTCCAGAAAAATAGGTCTCGCTGTTATAATCTACTGAGACATATAAAAATTTAAAATTATTTGTGTTTTGCACTAATTCATTCAAAATATCTTCTTCCAATAAGCTATCTATAATCTCATCAACTTCTTTTTCCTTATCAGGAGGTGATTTTTCTTGCGCGTATGTGATTAGGCCACCCAAAAACATTAAAAATGTCAAAAAGACTTTTTGCATTGGTTTATACTTATGTTTTTTTAGATATCAAAAATTTAGTTAGGCTCATACCGCTTTGTCAAGCCTTTTATATTTAGATGTCTTTTATTGTTAAAATTTGCGAGCGTACTTAAAAAACGAATCTTATACTAGTAAAATATAAACACGGAAAAGTGGTTGAATAAAAAACTCAACCACTTTTCTCTTTTAGCTTGGAGTAAATGCCATTAATCAACCACCATTTCCATGCCTCTTTTTCTTTCTATCATCTTTAACAGACTCCCGTAACTCGTTCCTATCTTCACCACTTCTAGTTCTTGACCGGGTACGTAATTGTTGCCTTTGCTCAAGTGTAAATGTCGCCTTAAATCGTTCTTTAAGCTTACTTACTTTAGTCTTATTTTCTTTAAGCAGACTTTTTTGGGCTTTAGTAAATGATGATATCAATGCATCGCGCCTTTGCTCTTTTGAAAGCGCCGTATTTTCTAAAATCGCTAATTGTTCGACAGTAAGGCTAGCCTTAAAGGCAGCTCTATTTGCTTTAATTAAGTCACTTTGCTCCTGCATAAGTTTTTGTTGCTCTTTTGTCAAGTTATTTTTATCGAAACTTTCTTGAGCTCCTAAACTCGTGATGCATATAAATGTACCAAGCATTAGTAATTTAATTTTTTTTACAAATTTCATGTCTTAAATTTTTGTTTCTAATGAAACAGAGTGTCTTATTAACAACGTGTTGGAAAGAAAGCTTAGTGCTTTCTTCTTTTCCTTTTCAATTCTATTTCAGTAACTGTGCCATCCGCTTCCGTTAAGGTAGCAATATTGTCGCAAGTGCCATCACCATAATCTAAACTAGATGTTTCTCCATTTTCAGTGTAGGTTTTAATACCTTGTGCAATATACTTACATGCTGCTGGTTTAACTAATGGCGTTGTTATTTCAACTACTTTTGTGTTCCCTTCGGCATCTGTAAATGTATGCGACCCTGTGATGGTTTTTTCGTCATCGCTATGAGTATCGGTATCTCCTCCACTAGTAATGACCACTAAACGCGTCCCTACTTTCGTAACCGTACCATCATCCGTTTCTACAGATATATCAATAGAGCCACTCATTTGTGGATAACCATCTCCGTTTGTTGCGGTGTACTCGTGGGTTTTTGTGCCGTTTATGACGTGTCCATTTACGGTAAAATCATTAAACGTAACTGTACGTGTTTTATCGGTGTCTGAAATAGATTTTACTATAGTAATAGTACCGGAAATAACATCACCATTTCTGTCTACACAATCTTCTGGGAATGATATCGTAGTGGTAGTCGTTTCATCTACAGTTTCCTCAGCAAATTCAGTACAATCAGGAAAAAAACCAGAGCGATCTTTACAGCGTTTTCCGGGACTAGTTTTTGCTGAACTTGATTCGCTAGAAACATCAGTTGATTCAAATTCCAAGGAGCCCATAGCATATATACTATAAGCGTCTGCTACGCTTTCAACCGCTTCAACCGATGCATCTAGAGCTACTATTTCCGATGAACTACTAGCCACCAACGAATCGTCGTTTACAGGTTCATTATCATTACAGGATATAAAAAATAAAGTAAGTGCTGCTGTAGCCATAGCTACCATAAATTTGTTCTTTTTCATAACAAAAGGTTTAAAATTAATATTATAAAGCGTCATCTATTAAAGCTTCATCTAAAACATAATTATCTATAAACTCATCAATTTTATTTTCTTCTATAAAAAGAGAAGTAATTAGGATATCATTTTCAGTAAATTCAGCAATCTGATTCTCGAATTTATTTTCATCTAACGAGTTGATCGTATCTGAAACAATGGTATGAATGTCATCCATTTGTAAACTATTATTGGATTTAATGAATGTCAGAGTCATTAATAACATAACGGATGCTGCTGCATACCAAGCAAGAGGTTTTTTTAAAAAGAAAACAGATTTCTTATGTTCTACTTTACCCGAAACTTTAGACAATATGTCTTGCCTAGATTTAGAAAAGTAATTTTTCGGGATGTCTAATCCTAATGTCTCAACATGCAATTTTTGCATGTTTTTATCTTGCAATTTCCGGTGATTTGCTTGCTTTTTGGATGTTATATTATTGCTTTTTGTATCCATGTTGTTTACTTAGACCTGAGTTTTTGATAAAAGTTGAACAGACAGCATATTTTTTTCAATATGCTTGACTGTATTGTAATAAGAAGACTTTATGGTGCTTTCTTTTATATTTATAATGTCTTCTATGTCCCGAAAAGTTAAATCGTCAAAGTATTTCATTTGAAATATTTGCTTTTCCCTTTCCGGAAGTTCAGATAAAATCTGTTGTAATTTTAATTGAGCCTCCTTACTGTCAAAAAAGGCATCACTTACCAGATTATTTATATAGGTGTTGTTACCGTCGTTAATAGAAACAGTAGGTCTTTTATTATTTTTCTCTAAAAATCTAATCGATTCATTATAGGCGATTCTATACATCCAAGTATGAAGGGAGCTTTGTTGCTTAAAATTAGGTAAGCTTTTGTAAATTCTTAAAAAGGTGTTTTGAAGTACATCATCTGCATTTTCATGAGTAATTACTAATTTACGGATATGCCAATACAGTCGTTCTTGGTAAAGATCTAGCAATTTTGAAAATGCCTTGTCTTTACCCTCGTAACTAATCAATTCTTTTACAAAAGCAGCTTCGTCTGTCAAAGTTTAATTAAAAAAGGGCTTAATGTATTTTTAGAAAATACGGATTAAAAAACAACACTATTTTAATTAGACCCTTAAAAACGGAAATAGTTTATATTAGATTCTAATGTGGAGGTATTGCTGTGATGCTTTCCGGAGAAACCTCTGTAGGAAGTTATCCTTTGCAAGTTATCAAGCAAATGTCTGATATCTTAAAAAGTGTAGAAGACTTTTCGTTAATTAAATTGCCTCCACATATTCGTACCAATCGTTATATCACAAAATCTATTTGCTATCATGCGGCTAATATGGCAAACGAAATTAATGCCAGAGCCATTTCGACATTAACGAATAGTGGGTATACGGTCTTTCAAATTTCTGCTTGGAGACCCTCTTGTCACATTCTGGTATTTACCTAAAACAAACGTATCTTAACATGTCTTAATTTACTTTGGGGTGTTAGGCCCTTTACTGTGATAAATTTGTAAGTACAGATGAAACTATTGAAGATGTTAATAAAATAGCTTGCCAAAAAGGGTATTTAGAAGAAAGTGATATGCTCATTAGTTTAGCGACTATGTCAATTCAAGATAAGGGTATGGTGAATACATTGCGTGTTACCGAAATTACATCTTGTAATATTTGATATTGCGGTTCGGGTATTGGCCCAAATGAAGAGTCCCTAAAAAACACGCATTCATTTTTGCTTATCTCTGAATATCGAATTCCAATTATTTGGGTACTTTAGAATCAAGATCATTGGAACCGGTACGTCAATTTATTTAAGCACTGAGGGGCTAACTACTGATAATTTTAAAGCTAAACCCATAGTAGATCTGTTTGATAGTTTCTTTCATTTTTTTGACTGGTAATTTTAATTAGAAATATGATAATATTGTTGTTTTCTAAAGAGACATCCGACCCTATTTTTGAAAAAAAATTAAAATGGAACAAATAGGATTTTTATTGGATATGGATGGTGTCATATATAAGGGAAAAGAATTAATTAAAGGAGCCGATATTTTTGTAAAAAAACTCCAAGAGAAAAAAATACCGTTTCTATTTCTTACTAATAATTCACAGCGCTCAAGGCGTGATGTTCAGTTGAAATTAAATAAAATGGGAATAGCCGTAGAAGAGCTCAATGTGTTTACCTGCGCTACGGCGACGGCTCGGTTTATTTCGAAACAAAAATCAAATGCAAGTGCTTATGTTATAGGAGATTCCGGGCTTATGAACGCCTTACACGATAATAATATTGCAAATAATGACGTTGATCCGGATTATGTTATTGTTGGGGAGGGAACCTCGTTCAACATGAATATGATAGAGGCAGCAACTAAAATGATTATGAAAGGAGCTAAACTAATGGCAACAAATTTGGATCCCAATTGCCCTATTCCCGATGGCATAAGACCAGGCTGTGGTGCCATTGTAGCCATGTTGGAAACTGCAACTGGAAAAAAAGCATTTTCTATGGGAAAACCAAGCCCTATTATGTTTCGGGAAGCAAGAAAGGAATTAGGCGTGCGTACCGAAAACACTTTTATGGTAGGAGATACAATGGAGACAGATATTATTGGAGGTGTGGAAATGGGATATAAATCGGTTCTTGTTCTAACGGGTGGTACAGATATTGCCGACCTCGACAACTTTGCATATCATCCCGATATGGTAGTACCAAGTATTTATAATTTATTAGATCTACCTATATTAAACTAAAAGCACAGGAAAGATTTTATACGAATGATCATCGAAATCTGGGCAAAAAATATGTATTGTAAGATTTATTGTGCGAACAGAATGGGGTAAAAGGTTTGCAATAAGTTGAAACACTTTAAAACTCAAACTTCAGCTGCACACTTACCGTTTTCTGTTCTGGTTTTTTCTTAGTTTCTGTATTTAAATTGGATAAAGAAATACCTAATAACCTTACCGAATTACTTAATTTTTCTTGATACAACAAAGCTTTAGCAGACTCTAGTATTATGCTCTTATCGCTTAAATAATATGGTAGTGTTTTGCTTCTTGTTTGCAATGTGAAATCACTATATTTAATCTTAAGTGTTATGGTTTTACCGGCCACATTACTTTTCTTTAATCGTTTAGAAACCTCTTGGGCAATATGGTCTAATTTTTCAAGCATAAAAACTTCTGAAGACAGGTTTTCGCTAAAAGTACGTTCGGCAGCCAGGCTTTTTCTAATTCTGTTTGCTTTAACTTCACTGTTATGAATACCTCGAACAACGTCGTAATAATAGCGACCCGATTTACCAAAGTTCTTATTTAAATATTCCAGAGATTTTAGCTTTAAATCTTGTCCGGTAAAAATTCCTTTTTGGTACATTTTTTCAGCAGTCACTTTACCAACGCCATAGAATTTTCTAATATCTAATGTTTCCAAGAAGGCAATAACCTCTTCAGGGTTTACCGTTTTTTGTCCGTTGGGTTTATTATAATCGCTTGCGACTTTAGCGATAAATTTGTTAATAGAAATCCCAGCAGAGGCTGTTAGTCCGACCTCATTAAAGATACGTTCTCGTATTTCCCTTGCAAGCAGGGAAGCACTGGGGTTTCCTTTTTTATTTTTTGTGACATCGAGATAAGCTTCATCAAGTGAAAGCGGTTCTACCAAATCGGTATAATCATAAAATATGGTTCTGATTTTTTTGGAAATTTCAGAGTAGCGCTCAAAATTAGGCCTTACAAAAATCAAATCAGGGCATAGCTTAGAGGCAAGGTTTCCGGCCATAGCACTTTTAACCCCAAATTTCCGGGCTTCGTAACTGGCGGCACTAATTACGCCACGTTTTCCACCCCCGCCTACAGCAATAGGTTTTCCCTTTAAATCGGGATTATCCATTTGTTCTACAGAGGCATAGAAGGCATCCATATCGACATGAATAATTTTTCGTATTGGTAGACTGCTAGACATACTGTAAATTTATAAATTTATAATCGATGTCAGTTTACGCGTTTTCTTTTTTAAAGAAAATGTATCGAGAACGTTTAAATGATATCGTTAGTTTAGATAGGGAAACAAGTATGATTGAAATAGAACGTAAATTTTTAGTAACTTCAAATGCTTTTAAAGACGAAGCATTTAAAAAAACAAGAATCATACAAGGATTCCTAAATACGCATAAAGAGCGCACCGTAAGAGTACGTTTAAAAGGAAACTTAGGATTTATAACGGTTAAAGGAGTGTCTACAAGTGATGGATTATCCCGTTTTGAATGGGAAAAAGAAATTTCAGGACCTGAAGCCAAATCCCTTTTAAGTTTGTGTGAAAAAGGCGTGATCGATAAAATGCGTTATGAGGTAAACGTTGGGAATCATGTTTTTGAAGTGGACGAGTTTTATGGCGATAATGACGGATTAATAATGGCAGAGGTTGAACTGGACCATAAAACGGAAGATTTTAATAAACCAGATTGGCTGGGAGAAGAAGTCACTGGTCAGATAAAATATTATAACTCGCAGTTAAGTAAAGTACCCTATAAGGCATGGTCATAATTTAAAACATAAATCAGATGAAAAGCATAATTTTAGTAGCGGTAAGTTTAGTGGTTCTCTATGGATGTAAGCAAGAGCAACAACCAGTGATTTCAGAGATTGAAAATGATAGTACTGCAGTTGTTGAAACTGTTATGGATACTATTGTAGAAGTCGACATAGAGAAACCAATAGTAAAGTCCACAGTACAGATAAAAGAAGAGTTAACCTCAAAAGGTTTTAAGATTTTTGATTATGTTGATGAAAAAACGAAAGATACGATTTTGATGCAGCAATACTTCATCGCATTTTTAAAACGAGGCCCAATCCGAACCCAAAATGAAGAAGAATCGGCCTTAATACAAAAAGCACATTTAGAGCATTTAGGTAAAATGTATGAGTTGGGTTATGCCGATATTTCCGGACCTTTTGGTGATGATGGAGAAATCAGAGGAATTACTATTTATAATGTGCCAACTCAAAAAATGGCCGATAGTTTAGCCAAGGCAGATCCGGCTGTTAAGGCTGGACGGATAGAAATTGAGATACATCCCTGGTGGGCGGCTAAGGGCTTTCCTTTAAGGTGAAAAACATATGTTTGAAAATAACATTATTTATTAATAGACTTTTTCTTTGTGATTTATTTTTCTTACATTTATAATGTAGAAAATATAAATGAAGAAAAATTTTATAGATATATTTAATGAAATTAGAAATTTAAGATTTTCTTTTTTAGTTCTTTATTTCATTTCATTGACTCTCTTATATCAATATGCCTATTATCGGGCATTTCATATCGATATTACATCTTTTATTTCTATATCAGACCTATATACGCTTTTAATTGATTTGTTCCCAGGTCTGATATTTTTTTTTGGATATCTTATTGTAATATTTGTAATAATGTTTTCGATAAACGCTTTTATAAATAAAATAAGAAATTTATTTAATAAAGAAAAAGAGAAAAAAGAAGAAATAAAGAGAAAATTTAATATCTACTGGCATATATTTTTTCCAAATTTCATGAATTTTTTTATATTTTACCTTACAGTTTTTAAGTTCGCATTTCCTTTTATTTTGACACCGCAAGGTCGAAACCTTTATGACACCCCATTCATATTTCTTGTAAGGATTAGTTTGATATTTGCATTTATAATGTTCTTTCTATCCAGTTTGAAAATTAATGAGAATTCAAAAAGATTCTTTACTCAATTACAGATAAGTGTTTCTAAAGTTAAAATGCTCTCTTTAGGGTTAACCGTCTTTTATATAGTTGGGTTTACGTCCAATCTGAATGCTGCTTTTAATATGAAGTTTGGCTCAGAATCAACCGTAGAGTTTGAGTTTAATGATTTAAAAATATCATCACTAGATAAAAATATAGTTTTTGTTGGAAAGACCAATGAGTATCTTTTTCTATTTTATAAAGATTTAACAATAACTAAATCATATAAAATATCAGAGGCAAAAAATTTAAGTTTTTTCAATAGTATTTATTATAACGAAATAACTACTTCGGAAGAATAAAAGGAACAAATGATTATATAATAAATATTATTAATTTGGACTTCATTCCGAAACTTTAAAATACTGTTTAGCTTCATTCCCAAATTCATCAACAACGGTTACAGAATGTTGGCCCTGTTTGGGAATAATGGCTAGTTCATGAATATCTTTGGTACTGCTTATAAATTGGTCATCCAGGTACCAAAATAATGTAGTTTCCGGTTTGGAATGTGCGATTTTTAAAATGAGATCATTCGTTGTTCCATCGAAATCTTTGGGTAAAAAAATATGATTATGCGCTTTAGGATAAATAAATGCCATGGAAATGTTTTCCTCGCCTAAACAATCTGCTCTGAATTTAGGAAGCGGTTTGTAAAATGGATTTTTGGTTTTATAATAATGGGCCATTAGAGGAGGTAGTATAAACCACGATTTATGATTAATATTGTTTAGATCTTCGCAAGATGAATTGATTTGATAAGTTTCGGTATGGTCTACATGAATTAAAACATGATAAGGACAAGGCTTGGTTTTTAAGCCACTAACCTGAACAAATTCTTTTTTAACCTCATTGCAATATTGTGATGCCCGATGCCCGCTTTGTTTACAAATTTCCACTTCTTGCATTTCATCAAAAGGTTTAGAAAACCAGGTGCTATTAGGTAGTAGATCAAACACATCAAATAAAATAGGAGCTGCTGTTTCCACGCCAACCAGACCGGGTCGTCCTTCGCCGTCAGCATTCCCGACCCAAACTCCAACGACATAATCTTTAGTAGTTCCAATGGCCCAGGCATCACGAAAACCAAAACTGGTTCCGGTTTTCCAGGCGATTTGCTTAGAGCCGTCAAAAAATTCCCAACTGTCATCACTTTCTGGTCTGTTAACATTTTTTAAACTCTCGTAAGTTAAATAAATGGATGCCGCATCATAAATCGTTTTATCTTCTGTTTTCTTTCCGAAATCGATGGTTTTAGAAGCTAAAAAGGTAGGTTCGCAAAATTCATTTGAAAAATATTCACTTGAGGTTTCCGAAAAATGATTCAAGGTCGATGATAATGCTGCATAGCTTTTACATAAATCCCAAAGATTACTTTCGGCACCACCAAGAATAAGGGATAGCCCGTAATGATTGGCGCTGTATTTTAGATCTTTTAACTGAAGGCTTTTTAAATAATGATGGAACCTATCCAGGCCAAAGTCCTGCAACATTCTAACTGCCGGAACATTTAGAGAACGCGATAACGCACGACTTGCAGGAACGGCTCCATCATAGGTTTTGTTATAATTTTCCGGATGGTAATTATTAAATTGCGTAGGAACATCAGCAACCAAAGTATTTGGTAATAAATCTCCCGTGTCCAACATAGCGGCATATAAAAAAGGTTTTAGAATGCTTCCTGTGCTTCTGGGTTTATCTATAATATCAACGTCTTTTTGATGAGATTTGTCTGTAGGTGTATTACCAACATAGGCCAAAACCTGTCTGGTTTTAACATCTAACACTAAAATGGCGGCATTGTAAATCTCATTTTGCCGTAATTGTTGGTAACGATTTTTTACAATAAAATTTACCCGTTCCTGAAGTTCGAGATCTATGGTTGTTTGAATGCGCTTTCCATAATGGAGTTTTGCTGCTTTTTGCAATAAATGAGGAGCTGCTTGAGGTAATGCATATGGTTTTTGTGGTAAGCTTTCTGCAATGGATAATTGATAAGTTAAGGAATCGATAACGTTATTTTTCAATAATTTTTTAAGGAGTCGATTACGCTTTTTTAGTAGTCGTTTTTGGTTTTTCCCAGGGTATATCAAACTCGGAGCATTAGGGAGAACAGCTAAAGTAGCACTTTCGGCCCATGACAGATTTTGAGAGCTTCTGTTAAAGTAACGCCAAGATGCGGCATCCAGTCCTACAACATTGCCACCAAAAGGGGCATTGCTGGAATAATAAGAAAGGATTTTGTCTTTTGTTGTTCTAAACTCTAAGCGCGTTGCCAGAATAATCTCTTTTACTTTTTCAAAATAGGTTCTTTTTTGTCCTTTTCTGGAAAGTCTGATCACTTGTTGCGTTAGGGTACTTCCACCACGTTTTACGCTACCAGATTTTAAATTATTGCCTAAGGCCTTAAAAATGGAGACAGGGTTAAACCCGGGGTGCTTGTAAAAATATTCATCTTCGAACTGTATGATACAGGTTTTAAACTTCTTTGGAATGCTATCATTATGCGGAAATCGCCATTGGCCATCTTTTGCAATTTGTGCTCCCAATAATGTATTACTTATATCGGTCATTACTGTGGCGGTAGGGTCTTTAAAGAGTTGGTTCGGTAAACAAAAATAATAGGCAATCAAGAGTACACCAATGAGTGCGAACTTTATTTTGTGCTTTTTTATATGGCTTATTATTTGCTTCATGTTTTTTACCCTTCCGTCTTCACCCCAGTCCTCGGGATGAATCCACCTTCCCTTTTTAAGGGAAGGAGTGGCTTAGCGGTTCAATTTATTATTTAGTACTCATTATTAATGTTTTCTGTATTTAACTCTCCTCCTTTTTTTAAGGAGGAGTGAAGACGAGGTGGTTTAGTTTATATTTTAAAATGCTTACTTATTTCTTCCAATGTTTCAGGTAAATTTTCAAAAACGAATTTATTTTCAAACCGCAATACTTTAAAACCTAAAGATTCTAAAACTTGAGTTCTTTCATAATCATAATTTTGTTGTGCAAAATTTAAATGATATGCACCATCAAGTTCAATTATTAATTTTTCAGAAGTACAATAGAAGTCGACAATGTAATTCTTTTCTTCGTTCTTCTAAATACTTATGATTGTGGATTTGGTTTTTCATGATTTATGGTGTTTTATAAACCCTTCCGTTTTCACCCCGAGGAGTCGGTGTGAATCCACCTTCCCTTCACAAGGGAAGGAATTACTTAACGACTTTGTTTTTTGTTTATCGTATAGGATTTAATGTATTCTTTATATAGATTTCTTCCTTATTTAAGGGAAGATGTTGTTCAGCGATTCTGTTTTTATTAAGTACATATTATAAATCTGTTCTCCGTGTAACTCTCCTACTTGAAAAGGAGGAGTGACTTTATTCCAATACTTCGGGGTAAAGACAAGGTGGTTTCTACTTCTCGCCAAACTCATATTCTCGCTCTACCTTACAAACCCTTACATTATACCAGGGATACCATTCCTGACGCCCTTTTAACTGAGCTTGTATATGTTCGCCCTGTTGTTTCCATGTTTTGATGGCTTCGAGACTATCCCAATAACTAATTGTGATACCGACGTCATTTCTGGCACTATCCATGCCCAGATATCCTTTTTGTTGTTTTGCCAGGTTTTCCATTTTTTCGGCCATCTCAGAATAACCTTCATGGTTGTCATGCAATGTTGAGGTAAAGATTACAGCATAGTAAGGTTTAAAGTTTGTTTTCATAGTTTTAAAATTTAACAGCCCATTGGAATTTCAAAAGCAATGACTTTTTCAATTTTGTTACCATCCAGGTCAGTCATGACGACCCGTAAATAAATTTTGCTTATCGATATCCCAATAGGATAAGTTTCTACCGAATTAGCATTTTTTATAAGGTTACTCCATTTATCGCCACATGCATTTTTAACAGCTGTTTTTAAGTCCTCTAAATTAATATTTATAAAGGTATTCCATTCTTTTTCTGTATAGGCATTGGTTTTAAATTTTTTGTGTTTAGTTATTGCTCTTAAAGGTTTCCAACTTGAGGTATAATGTTTCCAGTTTACTAAATCACAATGCGGACCTTCATCCATAATCGTGATGCTATTTTCATGTTTTTGGAATACTTCAATCTTGCTAAAATCTTGAAGATGCTTAACCTGAATCATTTTGTTTTCCGGAGTTTCCCCTAATTCAACGGTCATGAAAATGGTGTCATTTTTAGTTTGATGCTCTGTTTCTATTGGGTAAATCTTTAAATTGTCGATGGTTACAATAAATTCATCAAAATCAATCTTTAGCCGTTTTTTGAGCTCTTTTTTTGTTAAAAACCCATTAAAAACATAACCAGCACTTACATCTTCAGCTTCATTAGTAGTCATGATTTTAACCCATTCACCGGATATTTTTTCTCCATTATCTACGACATCTAATTTGAGCTGTGAATATTCCATGATTTCCAACTGTGTCCCGTATTCGAGTTTTGCAATGCGCTTTGCTCCTCTACTGGGGTTGTCTCGTACTATTAATCCGTTTTCAGCTGAAACGTATTGAATCTCTTGTGCTTGTGCAAAATTGAAAGTGATCAATAATGCGATGATATTTATATATGTTTTCATGTTTTCTGTGTTTTTATTTAATAATTTTTTATACCCTTCCGTCTTTATCCCGATACTTCGGGATAAATCCACCCTCCCTTTAAAGCGAAGGAGTTGTTTATCGGTTTAGTACATCATTTTTGTTTAAACTTAAAAATCCGTTCTCTGTTTAACTCTCCTCCTTTTTTAAGGAGGAGTGGATTCAACCCGATACTTCGAAATGAAGACGAGGTGGTTTATTGTTTTACTTCAATCCATTTACCTTTTGTTCTAACTAAGTATTCGTTGTTGTACATAGCTTCTGCTTGAATTCCAGGTAAATAGTAGGTTCCTAAGTATGATGCATTGAGCATCACTCGAAATGTTTTGGTGTCTTGTTTTCCTTTTCTTTTTAAATCGAAATAGAAATTGACGCGATCGTCTCGAATATCTGTATAACGTGCTTTGCTTGTTGTGGTATCTCCAAAATCAGTAAATCGGGTATTTACGATCTCCCAACCAGATGGGAAAATTTGAGTCAAGGCGATATCGTTAACAGCTTCATTTTTTAAATTACTCACCTTAATGGTTGCCACAAAATCCTGCCCTTGGGTTAATTCTGAAATATTGATTCTGTTTCCATTCAAGTCGTTATAGATATAACTAACACTTAAGCCGCGCTGTTCGGCTAATTCTTTTCCAAGGGGTAGTTTCCCCGAATATAAAACGCGGGCATAAACGACATTATCCTTATGATTTGTAAATGAAATGGTATTGTTACCATTATTTATTTTTAGATCGCGTTGCGCAACGGCACTTTTAGTATCAATAGTTTCGGTTTTACTATTTAAAGTATACGCCACTTTAAGTGCTTTTCCACCATTGGCTTCTACCATTTTAGCCATAGCCAATAAGCTATAAGCCGCTGTTTGCGTACTCATCCAACGTTTGCTTGATAAATCTTTAGCAATATATTGTGAAAGCTCTCGTCTTTTTGCATTTTTAGTGAGTACCATGGTTTCTAAAGCCATGGCTCTGTTTCGATCTACAGACCCATAGGTGTAATAATTATTTCGAACAGGCTTAAACGCGATGTTTGCCGATCGAGATATTTTCTCGCTGGCCTCCTTTTGGCCGGCTAAAGCATATGCAGCTGCTAATCGCCATTTCGCTTCATTAGAAATTTCTGTAAACTCCCTAAGTCTATTCATGGCAGCCAGATCTGGACTCCCGGCCAATGCTAAGGTGTATAGTCGGTAAGCCTGTGCTAAATCCGAATTATAAGATCTGTAACTTGGTCGCCAATGACTTGCCGCATTTTTTTGATAAGCTACCCAATTACTCTTAAAGGTTAATGGCAGTGCATAGCCTTTCTTTTCGGCTTCTAACAAAAAATGTCCGGCATAACTTGTTCCCCAATCGTTTACCTCATTTTCTCCCATCCAGTAACTTAAACCTCCATTAGGTTTTTGAAAGTGAGCGAGGCGTTTTATACCGTTTTCAATATTGCTTTGAATCTGTTGCTTTTTAGCATGTGTTAAATCGAAAATATCACTTAAAAACAACTGTGGAAATACACTGGATGTCGTTTGTTCCACACAGCCATGAGGGTACTGAATGAGATATTGCAGGCGACGAGAGAAATCCATAGGCGGCAGGGTTGAAAATTCTATAGTTGCCATATTACTTCCGCGGATACCGAAAGTTGAAAATGTAAGGGTTTCTGTAACTTGCCCGTCTAAGATTTTATCGGCAGTTTTTGATGTTATTGGGTTTGGATTTATAACATCTAATTCCACTTTGTAAGTCGATTTTTCTCCATTTCCTGTGGCGATAACTTCTACGGTGTTAAGTCCTTTTGCCTTGCTGGCATCAAGCTCAAAATAAACCATTTGTTCATTCGGTTTTGCAAATGAAAGTGACTTCGATTTTTCGCCGACTATCGAAATACCATGGCTAAGTTTCAAACGGATATTAACGTTTTTCACATGAGGTTCCATGGCAAAAACCGTTACCGGAAGCGTTACTTTTTCTCCTGGGCTTAATTTCCGCGGAAGTGAAGCCAATACCATTAATGGTTTTTTAACCGGAACCGATTTGTCGGTACTTCCATAAGCTCCCGAATTATGATTTCCGGCAACGACCATGGTACGCACCGCACCAATATAATTTGGCATTTTAATGGTATGGGATTGTTGCGAACCCGCTGCTAAATTGAAAGGGCCTAAATACCTTACCACCGGTTTAAAACGATTGGCCTTTTTGTTTTTTCCGGCTATAGCACTGCCATCGCCACCAATTGCAAATATCTGATCGATACTCCCCGAATAGGCGCCAATAACATCATCGAAAATATCCCAGGTTTTTACCCCCAGAGCTTCACGGGCATAAAACGAATGCCACGCATTTGGTGTTTTAAACCGAGTTAGATCCAATAGACCTTCTTCAACCACCGCAATAGTATAAGTCATGGCCTTTTTATTTTTTTCCGAAACGGTAACTTTAAAAGTCTCTTTCGGATGCAAAACATCGGGCATTTTTAGTTGAGGTTCTAATTTTGTATCGGGGTCTTCAACCATAACAGGGATAACACCAAATAAACGAATTGGCAAATCGTTTGCTGTTAAAGCATGTGGTTGCAATAAAGAAATATTGATAAATACATTAGGGGCCATATCTGAGCTTATAGGAATCTCAACGATTGTTTCACCTTGTTTTGTTTTTACCCACTTATGTTCTAGAACTTCAGTGCCGTTTTCAATACTTACAAGAGCACGGCCATCAGATCCGGATTGGAAAGTGACTTTTGCAATATCTCCAACATTGTAGGTTTCTTTATCTGCAGAAAAAACTAGCATTTTGGCCGCATCTTTATCTCCCGACGATGAATTTTGCCACCAATTTTTATAAAAGTAAGCTGTTCTTCCGGTAGCATGACCGCTTACGGGGTCTGAAATCCGGATCAGGTAACGCCCACGCTCACTATCCGGTATGTTTAAATTGAAATGACCTTTGCCGTTAGCATCGGTATTTACTTTTAAATTAAGATACGGTCTATGGTAACTGCTGGATACATAGCTAGATAAATTATCGTAGGATGAATTCCACCACCAGCGCCATTCAATTTTATATACTTTAACTTCAAGATTGTTTCGTTTTACCGGTTTTCCATAGGCATCAACCACCACCAAATCAAAGTTTTGGTTTTCATCTGTAAAGTACGAACCATAGGCATTACCTTTAGGCGACCGTAAACCAACGAATGTCTTATATGGTGCATATCGTTTTGTAAATGCATCCATAGAAAAGTCCCCACCATTCTCAAAAGCTCGAACTAAAAATTGAACGTTCAACATGCCGGGGGCATTTTTACCAATCTCTAATGTGTTATTTACTGTAGCCTGACCTTCAGCATTGACGACACCTTCGAATACATTAACCTCTTCGGTATTAAATGTTCTGGTAGGATCGTTAAATGTATAGTCTTTGAACGTCTTAAAACCTGAATGCGATGTACTAAATTTTGCTTTAATTTCAGCTTTTAGATTTTTTCCCGGGGCTCCATGAAGCCATTTCACATCCAGATTTCCTTTAAGAGGAGCGCTACTTGTGAGGATATCGTTCTTAAAATCAACCTTTATTTTTAAGCGATTTGGCTTTACGGTTTCGATCTTTAAACTTTTATAAAATGTGGCACCGCCAACAGATACTTTGGCGCTATAATTCCCTGTTTTATATTGGATTGATGTTGGTACGGTGAACTTGAATACGTTATTAATATTATCGACGCTCACTTTTTTATAAACCAGTTTCCCATTGGGGTTAGTGACTTCTAGTTTTACAGGATGCTTTTTAGGAAGCTTATTGTTGTTATCGTTGAGCATGAATGTTAAATGAAGAGAGTCTCCGGGCCTCCAAACACCGCGTTCACCATAAATATAGCCTTTAAGTCCGCGCTGTAATCGCTGACCTGATACATCGAATTTGCTTAAAGACAACGAGTTTCCATCATGTAGTTTTACGTAGCTCGTATGACTTCCTTTTGATACTATGGCGAAAGCCGCATGTTTTTCGGCATCGATAATGGACAAACCTTCAGCATCAGTAGTCGTTTTTTCCAGCTCTCGTTGCTGGAAATTGTAAAGTGTAATTGTGGCATTAGCTATAGGGTTGGTGGTTAGAATATCGGTAACTGCAAAGTAATAGGAGTTATTTGTACTGCGTTTTGCAATAACACCAATATTTGAAGCGATTAAATTTTGTGATATAATTCTGTTTTCATTATAATAGGCATTATGACAAGGGTTTTCACGTTCGCGCCAATTATAGGAATAGTTTTTATATTGGTAAGTTAGATTGTCCCAATATGCTTCTTCACGCCTTTCATCATCTTCCATATTGGTTTCACCTTCATCGTCATAATGTTCATTTTCGAAATAATCATCGTCATTTTCTACGTTAGTGGTTTTAACAGCATCATCACAATCATATAAGGAATGCCTTTTGTCAAAGCTTAATTCTACGCGATAAATAGCACCGGCATCCGCTTTAAAATTTTTTGATAAGTCAATGCTATAGGTTTTCCATTTTCCGGTGTTTTCGACTTCTGTTTGTAGTTGAATAGTTTGTTTAGCAATACGTCGGCCAACCTTCTTCACCTCGTAACTATTCGTGCTGTTTAACCTATTCTCTTGTAAAAACTGGAGAATATTGTTTTCAAAAACCTTTATGATTCTCACATCAACGGCGCTTAGGTTAACGGCTTCAAAATTAAATTTTAGTGCTTTGGAGTTCGGTAAAATACTCCCGTTTTTAATTAATCGAGCTTGTGGTTTTAGCGCTTCAAAGGCTACCGTTTCAGAGAAGGGTTTCTTTAATTTATAACCTTCGGTGTTTTTTATGCCTTGGAAGACATCAACCTGAATATTACCAACTAACTTGGTGTCAGGATATATTTTCAGTACGTTTCCGACAACAACATATTTGGGGTTTTTTAGGTTTTGAAGCGTGACAAGCCCATCAAAGTTTTGTTGCTTTTTTAAAGGGTCGGAGAAATTTATCGACAGATGCTGTTCGGGTGATTGAATGACATCAACATTAAGAATACTAAAATTATTAGTTCCCGGAATTACAATGTTTTGTTCTCCTTTATGAGATGCTTTAATTGCTTTTCCGTCCCATTTGACCAAAATTTCACTATCATTAATATCACGTTGAATACTGTCGATTTTAAATTCAAAAACTTTGGCTTTTTCATGAGATTCATTAAAGGTTAAAGGGAGGTGTTTACCATCTTGAGACACTTTAACCAATTGTTTGGCTTCCTCCAGAGTTATAATATCTGCCGATTTTATTACAGATTCTAAATACTGCCATTGTTTGTTATACGATTGTAAATTATTGGTTACCAGGTTAAAGTTTGGAGTTATCGTTTTAAACCGGAAGGTATATTGGCGATATGCTTTTGAAATATCTTTATAGATTTCACTGAGTTTAACGGTTACGGTATATTCTGTAGCAGGTTCTAAGGATTCATCCGGAGTAAAAATTAAGGCATGGCTATTAGCAACAGTAAGTTCCCCTTGAACATAAGGAGATATGGTGATGATATCACTGTCGATTTCCTGGTTCGTTTCCCATCCATCAACATTATTGGCAAAGCTAATATGTATAGGCTTAGCCACCGAGGTTAGACCAGATGTCGTATAGCTTATATAGTCTTTAAACTTGAAAATATTATCGGTTTCAACGACTTTCTTTTTACACGAAATTGCTAGCGTAATAAACATTACGAAAGCGAAAAGCTTTTTTAATGACATAGATTGATGGATTTAAATGAAAATGAACCTGCTAAAAGAAAGCGTACGATGTTTCTTGTTAATAAATGTACGGTCAAAATTTGATGTTTAGCTTTTTCGAAAACGTTAAATTAATCTTAAGGTCATTAAATTCATAGTTTATTCTTTTAAAAAATTCGTTGAACGACCATTTCTTTTAAGAAAACACTAGAAATTTATGATATTATAATCTCTGAATCAACAATAAATGTATATTCGAATACCCTAAATCGAATATTTATGAAACCTTTTAATTTTAAAACCAGACTTGTTTTGGTGTGTTTTGCAGTATTTATGTGTACTGTATCTTGTTCCAAAGATGAATCTCCTGAAGATATTGAAGCGCTTTCGATTACCGAAGAAATATTTCAACTGGTAAATGAACATAGAGTTTATATAGGAAAGGAAGCATTGACTATAAATAGTTTAGCCACTCAGCTAGCTGAAGAACATACGCTGTTTATGATTCATCAGAATACTATTAGTCATGACCATTTTGATACCAGAGCAGATAGGTTGTTTAACGAGGAAAACGCTACTAATGTTGGTGAAAATGTGGCAGCAAAACAAAGAACCGCAAAAGATGTTATGGACGCCTGGTTGAATAGTAGGGGGCACCGCGAAAACATTGAAGGCGACTTTACCCATATAGGAATAAGTGCTATTAAAAATAACGATGGTTACTATTATTATACGCAACTTTTTTTGAAGCAATGATTTAAAAAAGGAAATATATTATGAGATGATTTCAGACTAGTCTTCTTTATAGATTTCAACATTCATTTCTCCTTTTTCATTCATTGTCGCCCGATACATACCTGTTGTGTTGAATTCAGATACCATGTTTCCGTCTTTATCGATAGCGACGATACCTCCGGCACCACCTAATCGGGTTAGTTTGTTTTGAATCACTTCGTGTGCCGCCGCTTTTAAACTCATTCCTTTGTATTCCATGAGTGCCGAAATATCATAGGCTACCATAGCGCGAATAAAATATTCGCCCCAGCCTGTACTTGAAACGGCACAGGTATTATTATTGGCATATGTGCCTGCGCCGATAATTGGAGAATCTCCAATACGTCCCCAACGTTTATTGGTCATGCCTCCTGTAGAAGTCCCTGCAGCTAAATTGCCGTTTTTATCTAATGCCACGCATCCTACGGTTCCAAATTTTGAGTTTTTTATATCGTCATCATAAAAAGAGACTTTAGTATCGTGATCTAATTCCGTTTTTTCTTTGTCTTTTATGCTTTGAAGTGATTTAAAGCGTCTTTCGTTATAAAAATAATCTGGAGTTACAATGCTTAATCCATGTTCTTCAGCAAACGTATCAGCCCCTGTACCGGAGAGCATAACGTGAGGCGATTTTTCCATAACTGCTCTAGCTAAATTTATGGGGTTTTTCACCATGGTGGTTCCCGCTGATGCTCCGGCATTTAACGTTTTGCCATCCATAATAGAGGCATCATGCTCGTTGGCTTCATCGTGGGTAAAAACGGCTCCTTTTCCAGCATTAAATAGAGGCGAATCTTCCATAATATTTATAGTTTTTTCAACCGCATCAAGGCTAGACCCTCCATTTTTTAGAATATCAAAACCCGTTCTAATCGCTTCTTCAAGTTTCGCTTTATAAGCTGCTTCTTTTTCGGCGGTCATATTCTTTTTTAAAATAGTGCCTGCACCGCCATGAATGATTATTGAGAACGTATTTATGTTTTGTCTGTTTAATAAATTTTCATCACCAGTTTTAGGTTGATTGCAACAAAGAAATAGTAGTGCCAAACATACGTTTAATAAAGTACCCTTTTTCATTGGAATAAGTGTTTAAAATAGAATTTTAAAGATAGCATTTTAAAAGGTCATTTATGAATGCGTACTTTTAATAAATTAGTATATTCGCAAAAAAACTTATCAATAATATTAAATACAAAATATATGGAAGCAGTTACTGCTGATTTCGGAATACAAGATGTTTTAAAACAGTTGGGTGTTAAAGCTATAAATGAAGGGTCTTCTACAGGATCAAATCATTTTGCCAACGGTGAGATTTTTGAAAGCTATTCACCGGTTGATGGACAATTAATTGCCAAGGTAAAAGCATCTACAAAAGAAGATTACGAAAAAGTAATGAGCGCTGCTACAGCCGCTTTTAAATCTTGGAGAACAATGCCTGCACCACAACGTGGAGAAATTGTACGCCAGTTTGGAGAAAAGCTGCGGGAGAAAAAAGAAGCGCTGGGAAAATTAGTGTCTTACGAAATGGGTAAATCTTACCAGGAAGGCTTGGGAGAAGTTCAGGAAATGATCGATATCTGTGATTTTGCAGTGGGCCTATCAAGACAGTTGCACGGTTTAACCATGCATAGTGAACGCCCGGGACATAGAATGTATGAGCAATACCATGCTCTTGGCGTGGTTGGTATTATTTCAGCTTTTAATTTCCCTGTGGCCGTTTGGGCTTGGAATACGGCATTAGCATGGATTTGTGGTGATGTTTGTGTTTGGAAGCCTAGTGAAAAAGCACCGATCTGTAGCGTTGCATGTCAAAATATAGCAGCAGAAGTATTTGCTGAAAACAACCTGCCTGAAGGTATTTGTAATTTAATCAATGGTGATTATCGCGTTGGTGAATTTATGACCAAAGACACAAGAATACCATTAATTTCTGCAACGGGATCGACACGAATGGGTAAAATTGTAGCTCAGGAAGTTGCCGGGCGTTTAGGGAGAAGTTTATTAGAATTAGGAGGAAATAATGCGATTATTGTGACCCCCGATGCTGATATAAAAATGACGGTTATTGGAGCAGTTTTTGGTGCTGTGGGAACTGCTGGCCAGCGTTGCACATCAACACGTCGTTTAATTATTCACGAATCTATTTACGATCAGGTAAAAGGTGCCGTAGTAGATGCTTACAAACAACTTCGCATAGGAAACCCTTTAGATGAAAACAATCATGTAGGACCATTAATAGATACCGATGCGGTAAAAATGTATCAAAGCGCTTTAACACAAGTTGTTGAAGAAGGTGGTAAGATTATTGTTGAAGGTGGTGTACTTTCCGGCGAAGGTTACGAAAGCGGTTGTTATGTAAAACCAGCCATTGCTGAAGCGGAGCCTCATTATAAAATTGTGCAGCACGAAACATTTGCTCCTGTCTTATATTTATTGAAATACTCAGGAGATGTCGAGAATGCAATTACCATTCAAAATGAAGTTGCGCAGGGATTAAGTTCTGCAATTATGACCAATAATTTACGTGAAGCGGAACGATTTTTATCCGTTTCAGGATCTGACTGTGGTATCGCCAATGTGAATATTGGAACTTCCGGCGCTGAAATCGGTGGCGCTTTTGGTGGTGAAAAAGAAACTGGTGGTGGACGTGAATCTGGGTCTGATGCCTGGAAGGTTTATATGAGACGACAAACCAATACTATTAATTATACGACCGAATTGCCTTTAGCACAGGGTATTAAATTTGATTTATAGAAAATTAAAAAACCCTGACTCAATGCCGGATTTTTTCGGGAGAGACAGGGTTTATCTTAAAAAAGATTAATAGCATTGCAAAAATGCTATTTTTTTATGTTGCTAATATTAAGTAACAGTTAAGTTTATTAACAAAGTAATTAACTGTATTTTACTTTTCTTAAAATACGTATGGACTCTTTGTATAGGTTGTATAGCGATTCACTATACGATCTTAAATAAGGCTTTGCTTGGTTAAGTTTGTCCATCGCATCGTGAAACGAATTAAAATAGCAGATTAAGTAAGTAACAGGTAAGTTCAATAGGTCTAGTTCTTCGTTTTTTGTAAATGACAATCCTTTTTTTAGTTTTTCCAAAATAGCATTATTGTTGTTATAAATATGATGCAATGCTTTTTTGTCAAATTGTGGCGGTTCAAATAAGAGTTTTGTTTCTATATTATAGTTTGCATTATTTTCAAACTGAATAATAGTTTCTTCTAAGGGATAGTATTTATTGGTGTTTTGTAATCCCAGGTTTACGTATTCAACAATTCTAAAGGTGTCATTATCAAAAGAAATTGAAACTTCATCGAGTGCCGAAAAAAATAAGCGTACCTGCTCATTAATAAGTTCAATATCTACTCTGGAAAAAAACACTTCGTTCTTAACCTCTTTTTTTTGTCCTGCCCAACAAACCACAAAGTATTCCTTAAAGACTTTGTATTGTGCATTGTAGTCTTTTCGCTTATTCATAAAATCGAAAACACCATTTAGCGTATGCTCAATATTGTTTTGAGCATGAGTTTCTATGGCTTCAACAATTTTAGAATTGATGTCCTTTATTTCAATATCGAATACTTTTGGCATACTCATACTACCATCTCTAAAAAAGACAGATCCGCCATAATACTTCCAAATGTTTTTTCGTAAGGATGTGATTTTATCAATAGGCCGGATGGTTACCAACCCAACCACTTTATCGTCAGGGAGGTGAGGAAAAGGAATATTCTCGTATTGCACTATTGGTGGATGACTTAAATAAGCGTTTATTAAGTTTTGAATTTTGCTGTCATCAAAGAAATCGACTCCAATAATGGTATTATCTTCATCTTCAACACCTATTACAATATAAGAATTGTTTTTAGGGTTACTGTTTGAGAGTGCACAAATATGTTTTAAAAACTTAGCTTTTCCTTCCTTATGACTAATAGAGATTTTGCGCTTTTTGTCATAAAAACTGTTCTCATCATTATGAGCTAAAAGGTGTTTTATAAGTAGGCGCTTGTTAATCATTAGGATATTTTATTGTTTAGCATTTCCGCGAAGGCGGGAATCTTTTAATTTATAGTTGGTTCAATTCTTTGGAAAGGTTTTCTCTTGCTTTTTTTTCAAACTTTGTTTGGTAGTCCTTGGTGAAATATAATGTTTCGCGTTCCAAGAAATGCCTTAGTACTTTCTTTCTTCCTTTTCTGTACATAAAATTAGGAAATATGGCGTACTCCTTTCTTATGTTTTTAAGGTATTCTTGATAGGTTTCCCAATTTGCTCCAAGAATAGATAAATCAATATCCAACAGATAAGAATTATCAATATTATCAGTCAAAAGCACTTCATGTTTTTTTGTTGAAACAATCAGTGCTTGAACCGTTTCTGATGTTTTATCGTCAATATTTAGCGTTTTTAACCTTTTCTTAGCTAGAAGAGCACTTCTTTCTTCGTTATTTTTTTTTGTTGGTTCGTAAATTATATCATGATACCAAACAGCTAATAAAAAAGCATCATAATTTGTAATAGATGATTTAAAGTCTTCAACCTGAGTTAGCATGCTGTTTATGTGGGATAAATTATGATAATGTCGAGTTTTATGTGTGTACTGCCTCTCTATTTCATGCCAAAGAAAATTAATTGTGGAATGATCTGAATTAAATTTTAGTGCAAATTGAGACCATTCTCTTCTTAAATCCTCTATCATAGTTCCTTTTTCAAAGTCGTATTATTGGCTTGCGCGGTGGGAAACACCAACATATCTGCAATATTAACATGAGCAGGTCTGGAGATGGCAAAATAAATGATCTCTGCAATATCATCAGCTTGTAATGCCTTATATCCTTTATAAACCGAGTTTGCGATGTCATCTCCTTTAAAGCGTACTTGAGAAAATTCAGTTTCTACCAGTCCCGGATTAATCGAACCTACCTTTATGCCAAACGGATTTAGGTCGATACGCATACCTTCGGTGATCGCAAGTACGGCATGTTTACTACCACAATAGACATTGCCTTTTGGATAAACTTCTTTTCCTGCGCTGGAACCAATATTAATAATATGCCCGGATTGACGCGCTGTCATTTGAGGAATTACGGCCTTACTTACATAAAGCAGGCCTTTAACATTAATATCCATCATAGCATCCCAATCGTCGATGCTACCGGTTTGTATAGGGTCTAAACCATGCGCGTTTCCGGCATTATTAATAAGGATGTCGATGGTTTTGAACGCATCAGGGAGGGATTCAATGGCTTCAAAGACCCTAGTTTTGTTACGGACATCGAAATTTAAAATATGCACATTGGTAAGCCTGTCTAAGGCTTTTTTAATAGTGTGCAGGCGTTCTAATCGTCTTCCGCAGAGAATCAAATTAATCCCATGTTTTGCAAATTCGTAGGCCGTAGCATGACCGATCCCGCTGGTAGCACCTGTTATCAAGGCTGTTTTTGTCATTTTAATAACGTATTTTACGGTTGTTAGTTTTTTTATTCAACGTATAAAAATACTTAAAACAAGTATAACATTATAGGGTTGTTAATTTTTAATAAATAATCCATATTAGGAATAACATCGTATATAATTTATAAACTTCAAAATTGCTATTCATATGAAAACTTTTAAGAAACTGATCTCTCTTTTATGTATTATGATTTTATGCTCATGTAATGATTCTGAGTCTAATCCCATTAGTAAAGATGCCCCTAAACTTACTGTAAAACTTGTTGACGAACCTGGAGATTTTGAAGCTGTTAATGTTGAGGTGGTTGATGTTATGATTAAAATGAACGATGATGAGGATGATGATAACGGATGGATTTCACTTGAAGTCGATAGTAAAATTATAAACCTTTTGGAACTTACCGGAGGTGTGAATGAGGTTTTAGTAGACAGATTTCCAATTCCCACAGGAACTTTAAAACAAATGCGTTTGGTACTGGGAGATGGAAATACCATTGTGATAAAAAATGAAGCGGATGAAGACGAAGAACACAGTCTTAAAACCCCCAGCGGGCAACAATCTGGGCTAAAATTAAAGGTAGATGCCGTTATTGAAGAAGGTTTTACGTATGATTATATCATTGATTTTGACGTTGAAAAATCTATAGTTAATGCCGGTAATTCGGGTAATATTATTTTAAAACCTGTGCTTTATGTGAGTACTGAAGTGACTTCGGGAATTATTGAAGGAATGGTTTTGCCTAGTGATATTCCGTCTGTAGTTTCAGTTCTGATCGATGATATGGGAACAGAAGACACAGAGGATGATTTTATTATCACTGCTAATACTGACGAAAATGGAGCGTTTGCCTTATGGGGCGTACCCGAAGGAACCTACGATGTTGTTGTTACCCCAATAGATTCCAATTCGTTTTACAAGCAAACAGTTCTTGCTGATGTAATCGTTGTTAACGGGGACGTTACTATAATTGAACCCCCAATCGAATTAGACTTTAAAGTTGGGTCTATAACCGGTAAAATATTAAATGAGAATGTCGTTGTTACTGTTTCTATAGAGATCGATGGCAATACGTTTGAAGTAGATACAAACGAAGAAGGTGTATTTCTTTTAGAAAACATTCCAATTGGAGTTTATAAAGTAACACTAACACCAGCAGAAGGTTCGGGGTTAGCCGTTGTCGAAATGAATAATGAAGAGGTTAAAGAAGATGAAATTAATGATTTAGGAGAGATTACATTGCCTTCAGTTTAACTAATAATAAATTATAATTTAAAAAGAGCAGTATCGCTAGCGATACTGCTCTTTTTCTTTTAACCTATAATTAACGGCGTTACCAGAATATTTTAACCTATTTTTAACAGCGTTCAAAGAAAAATTTTAACAATTTGCAATGCTCAAATAAGGACAGTATATTCGAGCTTTAAAAAAATTTAATACATGATGGAAGAGACAGGTACAATTGATATTAAGACCATTAACGAGAAAATTGAAAAGGAGAGTGCTTTTGTTGATTTGCTTATACTGGAGATGAACAAGGTCATCGTAGGTCAAAGGCATATGGTAGAACGTTTGCTCATTGGACTATTAGGGCAGGGACATATTTTACTTGAAGGTGTTCCCGGTTTAGCGAAAACCTTAGCCATTAATACTTTGGCACAGGCTGTGGATGGCAGCTTTAGCAGAATTCAGTTTACACCAGATCTATTGCCTGCCGATGTTACAGGAACCTTGATTTACAATATGAAGGTCAATGATTTCTCAATAAAAAAAGGACCGATTTTTGCCAATTTCGTTTTGGCTGATGAGATTAACAGAGCACCGGCAAAAGTGCAGTCTGCGTTGCTTGAGGCTATGCAGGAAAAACAAGTGACTATTGGAGACGAAACATTTATATTGGATAAACCTTTTTTAGTAATGGCAACTCAAAACCCTGTTGAGCAGGAAGGGACTTACCCATTACCGGAGGCTCAGGTAGACCGTTTTATGTTAAAAACAGTTATTGACTACCCGAAACTCGATGAAGAGCAACTTATAATGAGAGCCAATTTAAAAAGTGCGTGGGATAAAGTAAACCCTGTGGTTTCAGTATCTCAAATTTTAAAAGCGCAAGAGGTTGTTCGAGAGGTTTATATGGATGAAAAAATTGAAACCTATATTTTAGATATTATTTTTGCAACACGCTACCCTGAAAAATATAAACTAGCCGATTTAAAACCACTTATTTCTTTTGGAGCATCACCACGTGGTAGCATCAATTTAGCTACAGCGGCGAAGTGCTATGCATTTATCAAGCGTCGCGGCTATGTGATACCCGAAGATGTTCGTGCTGTCGTTCATGATGTTTTGAGGCATAGAATTGGAATCACCTATGAAGCTGAGGCTGAAAATGTGACTTCAGAAGACATCATTAACAAAATTGTAAACGAAATAGAAGTACCTTAAAAAAGTTCAAAGTTTTAAGTTCAAAGTTCAAAGTTGCCTAACCTTGAACTTTTAATATTTAACCTTGAATATTCCAACATGGATACTAAAGAATTACTAAAAAAAGTACGAAAAATAGAGATTAAGACACGGCGGCTGTCTGATCATATTTTTGGAGGCGAATACCATTCTACCTTTAAAGGACGTGGTATGACTTTTAGTGAGGTACGTCAGTATCAATTTGGAGATGATGTTAGAAATATCGATTGGAACGTAACGGCGCGTTATAATGAGCCCTATGTGAAAGTTTTTGAAGAAGAACGAGAACTTACTATGATGCTTATGGTTGATGTTTCCGGGTCTGAATTATTCGGGACGGAGCAGCAATTTAAAAATGAAGTGGTTACTGAAATAGCGGCTACCCTAGCCTTTTCGGCAACACAGAATAACGATAAAATAGGGTTGATTTTATTTTCAGATCAGGTTGAATTGTTTATTCCGCCTAAAAAAGGACGTTCGCACGTACTACGTATTATTCGAGAACTTATAGAATTTCAACCGGAAAGCAGGCAAACTAATTTGGCCGAAGCTTTGAAATTTTTGTCGAACGTTATGAAAAAGAAGGCGATAGTATTTGTACTTTCAGATTTTATTACAGACGATTACCATCAAACCATGAAAATTGTTTCCGGAAAGCATGATGTTACCGGTATTCGTGTTTATGATAAACGGGAAGAGCAGATTCCAAATTTAGGGATGGTGCAAATGCAGGATGAAGAAACTGGTGAGCTTATGTTGGTGAATACATCCTCTAAAAAGGTTAGACTTAACTACGGAAAATTTTATCAGGACAAAGTGAGCTATTATAAAGAGAGCTTTACGAAATCCGGAGCCGGAACTATAAATTGCCGGGTAGATGAAAGCTATGTAAAGAAGCTGTTGGGATATTTTAAAAGAAGAGGTTAATCTAAGTTAAAAGTTAAAAGTTAAAAGTTAAAAGTGAAAAGTTTGAAGTTTGAAAATGCAGCATTGACTATACGAAATGCGTTGGCCATGAGTCTTCGGTCTTCGGTCCTTTTAACTTGTGCCTTTTTTTTGCTTACGTTTAGTGCTTTTTCGCAGGTAAAGGCTACCATAGATTCAACATCCATAAAAATTGGAGAACAGATCACCTATCGTATACAGGTTGAAACAGATACTACCACTTTAGTGGTTTTTCCCGAAGGACAAACATTTAAGCCTCTAGAAGTTATTGAGTCTTATAAAATAGATACTTTAAAGAATAATGATACGTATAATCTTGTTAAAAAATATGGGTTAACTCAGTTTGATTCCGGGGGCTATACTATTCCAAGGCAAAAAATAATTATAGGAACCAAAACGGTTTTTACCGACTCTTTAAAAGTTGAGGTCAATAATGTTATTGTCGATACCACAAAACAAGGGCTGTACGATATAAAGCCAATTATAGAAGTAAAAAAATCGCCAGGTAAGTTCTGGAAATATTTACTCATAACACTTTTAATACTAGCTATTATTGCGTTTCTCATTTATTGGTTTGTATGGCGAAAAAAACCATTGTCTGAAGCTGAACAAATAGCTCTGTTGCCGCCATACGATAGAGCAAAACTGGCGCTTAAAAAGTTAGATGAAAGTCATTATTTAGAACATTCAGAATTAAAATCGTATTATTCCGAATTAACGGGAATCATCAGAAAATATTTAGATGAGAAGGTATATGATCATTCCATGGAAAGTACCACCGACGAGCTTATAAGCAGGCTTCGATTACTTAAAGAAGGCAATCAAATAGATCTAAGTCAAGATACTATCAAGAATATTGAAAGCATTTTAAAACGTGCCGATTTGGTGAAGTTTGCAAAATCTGCTCCGGATACAGCATTAGCAGAATTGGATAGAAATACCATTGATGCCGAAATTGATCATGTAAAAGAAGTCTTGCCCGAAGCCTCTGAAGAAGAAAAGCTGTTAGACGAAAAATATAGAGAGGAACAAGCCCGCAAAAAGAAACGCAAAAAAATTATTATAACTATAATTATAAGTGTTTTTCTGCTTTTTGCAACCTTTATAGGGTTTTCCATAAAATATGGGTTTACCTATGTTAAAGATACCCTTATTGGGCATGAAAGTATTGAGCTTTTAAAAGGAGACTGGGTGACCAGCGAGTACGGATTTCCACCCGTAACCATTTCCACCCCAAAAGTTTTAAAGCGTATGAATCCCGAATTACCGGCGGAGCTTTTGCAGCAAGTAGATATTACCATGTTTGGGTATGGGAGCTTAATAGATAGATTTAATGTTGTTGTAGGCACTTCAAAATTTAAAAATTTAGGTGAAGAAAATAAAATTGACCTGCAACAGGTTATAGATGGAAATTTAAAAACGTTTGAAGCTGCCGGAGCACAAAACATCATAACGTTAAATGAAAAGTTTGTAACTCCTAATGGTGCCGAAGGGCTTAAAGTACATGGTACTTTAGAGATTGCTATTCCAAATACAGATAAGTTCGAAAAGGGAAGTTATACCATTTTAGGCTTTACTGCAGAAAATGTGGTGCAACAAATCGTTTTATCGTGGAGAACCAGCGATGTTTATGCAGATGAGATCGTGGAGCGCATTTTAAATTCAGTAGAACTTAAAAAAGCAGAGGAATAATGTTTGAAGGCATAGAATTTTTAAACAAAGAATGGTTTTGGTTGTTGCTAGCACTACCATTGGCTTTGCTATGGTATATATTTAAGCATAAAAGACAAACAGCAGAGCTTAAAATATCAAGTTTAAAAGGGTTTAAATTAACAAACTCCTGGTTACCAAAAGTGAAACACTTTCTCTTTGCGTTGCGATTGATGGCCTTGGCCATTTTAATAACGGCTATAGCCAGGCCACAGACGGTCGATGTATCAACCAAAACAAAGACCACCAGAGGTATTGATATTGTTATGGCCATTGATGTATCGGCAAGTATGCTGGCTAAAGATTTATCACCAAACCGATTAGAAGCCTTAAAAAAGGTTGCTGCAGAATTTATAAAAGGACGACCTAACGATAGAATTGGCTTAGTGGAATATGCCGGAGAAAGCTATACAAAAACACCAATTACCAGTGATAAGGCTATTGTATTACGTTCTTTGAAAAGTATACGATATAATAATATTATTGAAGGAGGAACGGCGATTGGCATGGGATTGGCAACGGCTGTAAACCGCTTAAAAGATAGTAAAGCGACAAGTAAAGTCATTATTTTATTAACCGACGGAGTTAATAATTCCGGGTTTATAGATCCTAAGATTGCCAGCGAATTGGCTGTAGAATACGATATTAAAACCTATACCATTGGGTTAGGAACTAATGGTATGGCATTGACACCTGTTGGGATTTTAGCAAATGGTAATTTTCAATATAGTCGGGCACAGGTCGAAATTGATGAAGAATTGTTAAAAGAAATTGCAGATGTTACAGGGGGTAAATATTTTAGAGCTACAAATAATAAAAAGTTAGAAGAAATTTATAACGAAATAAACAAGCTTGAAAAAACAGAGATTGAAGAATTCAAGTTTTATAACTATGAAGAAAAATACAGATCACTGGTGTTGTTGGCAGGGGTACTACTCCTGTTAGAATTACTATTGCGATTTACATTTTTCAGAAGTTTTATTTAAAAAGAATAGAGAGAAGAGACAATAGAAAAAAGAAATATTTGTGAATTCGTGACAAGAAATAATAAGCAAATCCGCGAAAAACGAATAAACAGTAAATGTATCAATTAGAAGAGAAAATATGGTTTTGGGTTTTAGGCATTATACCGGTAATTGTCCTGTGTTTTTTGGTGCTCCAACTTTGGAAATACAAAGTACAAAGTAAGTTTGCCGATAAACAATTACTTAAAAGATTAAGCCCGAACAGATCGGTGTTTAAATCGGCTTTAAAGCTTGTTGTTTTAAGCTTGGCATTTGCATGCTTAGCGATAGCTTTAGTGAATCCAAAAGTAGGAACAAAACTGGAAACAGTTAAACGAGAAGGTGTCGATATTGTTTTTGCCATCGACGTTTCCAAAAGTATGTTGGCAGAAGATATTGCTCCAAACCGTTTAGAAAAGTCAAAGCAATTAGTAACACAAATTATTAATAATTTAGCCAGTGATCGTGTGGGGATTATTGCTTATGCAGGAAAAGCATTTCCGCAATTGCCAATTACTACAGATTATGCGGCGGCTAAAATGTTTTTACAAAATATGAATACAGACATGCTATCCTCACAGGGAACAGCAATCAATGAAGCCATTAAATTGGCTAAAACATATTTTGATGATGAAGAACAAACCAATCGCGTTTTAATAATTATTTCAGACGGTGAAGACCATAGTGAAGAGGCTGTGGCTGTTGCCGAAGAAGCTAACGACGAAGGTATTCGTATTTTTACGATCGGAGTAGGTGATGTAAAAGGAGGTCCCATTCCTGAAAAAAGAAATGGTATTGTATTAAATTATAAAAAGGATAATCAAGGTGAAACTGTTATTACACGTCTAAACGAAGAAACTTTAAAAGGCATTGCCGAGGAAGCTGACGGAGCCTATATAAATGGAGAAAACACGACCAATGTTGTTGATAATATTAGAGAAATCTTAAACGGCATGGATAAAACCGAGTTTGAAGCCAAGCAATTTGCTGATTTTAAAGATCAATTCCAATGGTTTTTAGGTTTTGGAATTTTCCTTTTATTATTGGATATTTTCTTGTTAGAACGAAAAACAGCATGGTTAAAAAAATTAAACCTGTTTAATGAGAATCTTTAGATTGCCCTGAAACGTAAATCTTTTGAATTGAAATCATAAAACATTTATAAATTATTTAACAAAGAAAAAAACAAGGTTTTATATCTTAGAATTTAGAATAAACGAATGATGAAAACTTTAATTTTCATAGTATCAATACTTACTACGACTTTTGCTTTTACGCAGGAAAAAGACATACTATTGGCCTTAAAAAAGGCTAATGATTATGTCTATGAAGGGAACGCTTTGGTCAATAAAGAAGACTTTGTTTCTGCTGAAATGGAATATAGAAAAGCCATATCGAAGCAACCAAACGGAACGGCAGGTGTTTATAACTTAGGGAATTCGTATTACAAAAAAGGAAATTTCGAAGAAGCGCTATATCGGCATCAACAAGCTGCAGAAAATGCATCATCAAAGGCAGAAAAGCACAAAGCGTTTCATAATATCGGTAATATTTTAATGCAAAATAAACAATGTAAGGAAGCTGTCGAAGCTTTTAAAAATGCATTAAGAAATGATCCGTCCGATGATGAAACACGTTATAATCTTGGATTGGCAAAGGAATGTGCAGAACAGCAAAAGGATCAGCAGGACGATAATAAAGACGATCAAAATAAGGATAATAAAGATCAAAATAAGGACGAAGAAAATAAAGATAATAAAGAGAATAAGGATAAAGAAGGCGACGATAAAGAGGATAAAAAAGACGAAGGCGATAAAGATAAAAAGGAGGGTGAGGATGAAAAAGATGAAGACGGGAAGCCTAAAGACGAAAATAAAGATGAAGGCAAAGGAGATGAAAAAGAGAAAGAAAAAGAAAAGCAAAAACCTAAGCCCCAACCCGGGCAAATGTCTCCACAGCAAATTAAGAGCTTATTAGAGGCCATGAATAATCAGGAACAAAAAGTTCAGGAAAAAATGAATGCCGAAAAACAAAAAGGTATTAAAATTAAAACTGAAAAGGACTGGTAAATTCTCGAGTTAAGATTATAGAATCAAGAATAAAGACCTTTTTTAAGGTTAATTCCCTATGAAACTGAAAAAAAAAATATCGATTTTAATACTGCTACTTATAACAAGTATTGCTGCGGCACAAATTAAATTTGAAGCCAAAGTCAGTAAGCAAACGCTTGGTATAAATGAACGTCTGAGAATTGATTTCGAGATGAATAAAGACGGGGATAATTTTAACCCGCCAAGTTTCGATGGATTTACAATTATAGGGGGGCCAAATCAATCGGTTAAGAATTCCTGGGTAAATGGCGTTCGTACCTACAGCAAAATATATAGCTATTTTATTGCTCCCAAGAAGCGCGGAAATTTTACTATTGCCCAGGCTACTATTAATATTGATGGGGAGACTTATAAAACATCTCCGATAAAAATTGAAGTCACAGCAGCGGTCGATAAGCCTAAAGACCCTAATGACCCAAACTATATTGCCACCGAGAATATTCATTTGGTTGCCGAGGTTTCAAAAACAAACCCTTATTTAAACGAAGCAATTACGGTCGTTTATAAACTCTATGTGGCACCAAATACCGGGGTTGATAATTTTCATGAAATCGATAGTCCGAGGTACAATGACTTCTGGAATCAGAATATACCAACAAACGGTTCAAAAGTTCAAAATGGCACCTATAAAGGTGAAGATTATCGGTTTTTAGTCTATAAAAAAGTGGTTTTATATCCTCAAAAAACCGGAAAATTAAATATTGAACCTTTAAGTATAGATGTTTCTGTTAGAGTTCCCACGAACCGAAGAGATATATTTGGTAGTCGTTTAATGACTCGGGTTAACAGAACCATATCGGCCGGGAAGAAAACCATTAATGTAAAGCCTTTGCCTGAGACGGGAAAACCTGTTGACTTTACAGGTGCCGTTGGGGATTTTAAGTTTAATGTTTTTGCCTCTAAAACAGCATTGGATGCCTCGGAGTCTCTTCAGGTAAAAGTAGCGGTTAGTGGAAATGGTAACTTAAAGCTTTTTAATCTTCCTAAAGTGTCCTTACCTAGTTCACTGGAAGTTTATGAGCCCGAACATAATGAACAGGTAAAAACAAACTTATCGGGAATGCAAGGGACTATTTCAGATAGTTATACCGTTGTACCGCAATATAAAGGCAAATATCCTATTCCAAGCATTTCGTTTTCTTATTTCGATCTAAAAACAAAAAGCTACAAGCGCTTATCCTCAAACGAAATTATCATAGATGTTAAAAATGGACCTTCAAGCACTGAGGCTTCAGGTGATGGTACTAGCGGGTTAAATAAGGCGAAACAACGTGTGGTTTTAAACAATGATCAGTTTGCATTTATAAAAATGAAAACTAATTTCACCAGCATAAAACCGTCCTATTTTTTTAAAACGAATTTGTTTTGGAGCGCCTTATTATTTCCGTTTTTAGCGATTCCTTTGGCGATTGTTATCAGAAAGAAAAAAGCGGTTAGAGATGCCGACGTTTATGGAAACAGAATTAGAAAAGCAGACAAACTGGCCAGAAAGTATTTGGGCAGCGCGAAAAAATCTTTAGGCAAAAAGGAAGCATTCTATATTGCCTTAGAAAAAGCATTGCATAATTATTTAAAAGCCAAATTACATATCGAAACCAGTGATTTAAGTAAGGACAGAATAATTCAACTCCTTAAAGAAAGGCAAGTTGAAGACGCCGTTGTTAATAATTTTGTGAGTATTATTGAAAATTGTGAGCTGGCGCGTTATACACCAATCACGACGGTAACCATGAAAGAGGATTATGATAAAGCGGCTAAAACAATTTCGTTAATTGATAAGCAAGCCAGATAATGTTATGCTGAACGGCGATAAGAAGCTCTTATGAAACAAATAGTGTACATATTTATAGTTTTAGTTAGTGTTGGAGCTATGGCTCAAAACAATGCGCTTTTCGAACAGGCTAACGCCTTGTATAATGATGGTAAATATGCGGAATCTATTGATAAATACAATGCCATTTTAGAGACCGAAAATCATTCGGCGGAACTATATTTCAATTTGGCGAATGCGCATTATAAGCTCAATAATATAGCACCTAGCATTTATTTTTACGAAAAGGCATTGTTGTTGTCTCCAAATGATGCCGAGATAAAAAACAATTTGGCTTTTGCTAATAATATGACTATCGATGCCATTGATAATATTCCGGAGGCAGGGTTTTCAAAACTCTTAAATAGTATAGCTCATGTGATGAGTTTCGATAGTTGGGCAAAAATTGCTGTTGGTTTGGTATTTTGTTTTGTTGTTTTATTTTTAATCTACTACTTCGCATATGCCACGATTAAAAAACGATTGGCCTTTATAGGGAGTCTAACAGCCTTATTCTTGTTGTGTGTCTCTCTGGCTTTTGCTTTTCATAAATATAACTTGGTTAAAAATGATAAACCCGCTATTGTTTTTGAGCAAGAGTGTAAAGTAAAAAGCGAACCGAACTCTAGAAGTGAAGAATCTTTTAGATTACATGAAGGCACGAAGGTTCAGGTTTTAGATACCGTAAAAAATTGGTCGAAGATAAAGTTATCAGATGGAAAAACAGGTTGGGTTTCCTCTGGCGACATTAAAATGCTGAGCGATTGATGATGTTTGACCAAAGCAATAAATTTGTAAGTATTATATTTGCAACTACTTAAAATTATAATAGAATGTCGAGAAACCTGATTTCTGTTTTTTTATCAGTAATTTTTTTGGTCTTTTTAGCGGCACCAACGGTTATTACTATGGTAGATGATTCTGTTGATGTTTCTATGTTTTATGCCGCTTCAGAAGAAGAAGAAAAAGGGTGTGAAAAAGACAAAGACGTCGAGATTTTATTTTTCGAACCCCATAATAATGAGTTGGATGTTGCATCTTCAAAAGGAGAGCATAGCTCAAGGTATTATTTTAAAAAATATCCAAAACCACATTTAAACCTGATATCTCCACCACCAGAATCTTTATAGATTGACGCTTTAACTATTACCAGAACACATACTGTGTTTAAATTTTAATAATCTATATTTATTTTAAATGAAAAATTTATTTTCAAACATTAAAGGCGATGCCTTTGGAGGAATTACTGCCGGAATTGTAGCACTACCATTAGCGTTAGCCTTTGGGGTATCATCAGGATTAGGCCCAACGGCAGGATTATACGGTGCGATATTTATTAGTTTTTTTGCGGCCCTTTTTGGTGGAACGAACACTCAGATTTCTGGACCAACCGCTCCAATGACTGCCGTGAGTATGGTTGTAATTGCAGGTATTATTGCTGCAAACGATGGTGATATTAATAAAGCATTACCAATTATACTTACTGTTTTTTTATTAGCAGGTTTAATGCAAGTCGGTTTAGGGGCATTGGGACTAGGGAAGTATATACGATATATTCCTTATCCCGTGGTTTCAGGTTTTATGACGGCTATTGGTGTCATTATATTGCTAACACAAATCCTACCGTCTTTGGGGTATTATCCTAAAGAAGATATAGAATTTGTTAATACTTTTAAACTTCAGGCAGAAGATGTTATTCTAGAGAACATTATTGAAAGCGAAGCCAAAGAAGGCATTTTAGTAATTGACGATTTTAATGAAACCATTGAGAGAGTAAAGGGTGTAACCGAGGAAGATATTCTTAAAGAAGCACGTACGATGGCCAAGAATGAGGGTAAAAGCACGGTGGGAGTTTTAAAAATGCTTCCCAGAGCATTACAAAGCATTAATTGGTTAGAGTTAATTCTTGCCTTAGGAACCATTATTATAATTTTTGGATTCAAACGAATTACTAAAGCAGTTCCTAGTACGTTGGTTGCCTTAATCGTGATGAGTGGAATTGCTGTTGGCTTTGGATTAGAGTACAGACCTATAGAAGAAATTCCAAGCGGACTTCCAATTCCAAATTTAGAAATCTTTACAGGTTTTAGTTTAGGTAATATAACGCCCTATATTTTTACAGCACTTACTTTAGCATTGCTTGGTGCCATTGATTCTTTATTAACCAGTATTGTTGCCGATAATATGACAAAGACCAAGCATAAACCTAATAAGGAATTGGTAGGTCAAGGTATAGGAAATAGTATTGCTGCTGTATTTGGTGGGATACCTGGTGCTGGAGCAACCATTAGAACAGTAGTTAATATCACATCAGGAGGTAAAACAAAGTTGTCTGGGATGATTGCCGGGCTTCTGTTACTAATTATTTTATTAGCCCTTGGACCCATAGCATCGAGGATTCCTGCGGCTGTACTTGCTGGAATTTTGGTTACAGTTGGTATAGGAGTAATGGACTATAAAGGCTTAAAAGCCATACCAAGTTTACCGAGAGATATAAAGTTTGGACCTTTAAAACTAAGCTCGGAAGTATTAATCATGCTTATTGTATTATTACTTTCAACTTTTTGGGATTTAATTTATGCTGTTGGTATTGGTTTGGTAATAGCCTCATTAATGTTTATGAAAAAAATTGGAGACCTAACAGCCTTGCGTTCAGATGTAAAACCTTTAAAAGAAGAAGCCTGGGCAGATGAAAAGAATTTCCCTAAAAGTTTAGAGGACGAAGTGTTTATTAAGCACATAAAAGGGCCACTGTTTTTTGGCTCAACAAGTGATTTTCAGCAACTGGCAAAGCAAATTCCAGATACGGCAAAAACAGTGATTATGCGACTTGGACGGATGCAATATATGGATCAATCCGGTTTATATGCTATGGAAGATATGTTACAGGATTTAAAGACCAAGAATGTTGAAGTTCTTTTTGTGAATTTATTACCACAACCAAGATATATGATGGAACGTATTGATATCATTCCGGATTTTGTGCCCGAATCTCATATTTTTGATGGATTTAATACTTGTGTAGATTGGATTGTGGAGCAACATAATTAATAATTTAAAACAACTTAAAAATGAAAAATATAGCAATTACAAAAGAGGTACAAAGTTCATTAAGCCCCGCAAGTGTATTAGAAGATTTGTTAGAGGGTAATAACCGATTTGTAAATAATAAGACACAAGCTGTTGATAATGGCGCATTAGTGAGCCAGACGACCAGTGGGCAATTCCCCAAGGCTGTAATATTATCTTGTATAGATTCAAGAGTGCCTGTGGAAACCGTATTGGATCAGGCCATCGGGGATATTTTTGTGGCACGTGTAGCAGGAAATTTTGAAAATGTCGATATTTTGGGAAGCCTGGAATATTCTTGTAATGTTGCCGGGAGTAAGTTAATCCTGGTTTTAGGTCATGAAAGTTGTGGTGCGGTCAAGGCGGCATGCGATGGGGTAGAACTTGGAAATATTACGGATATGTTAGCGAACATATTACCGGCTGTTAAACAAAGTGCTGATGAGGTTGATGGTGAATTAAACTCATCAAATTCGGCTTTTGTTGCAAAAACAGTTGAAAATAATGTAAAACTTACTATCGAACGTATCCGGGAGAAAAGCCAGATTCTTAAAGAGATGGAAGATAATGGAGAAATTTCTATTGTAGGTGGTGTTTATAATTTGCACACCGGGAAAGTAGAGTTACTTTGATACAATAATATAATCGCTAAAAAATAGAAAGCCTTCCGGTTTGATTTAGTTTATCAAACCGGAAGGCTTTTTTGTAGAATATATTTTATTTTTTTAGAACGTTGTTAGCCCCGAATTAGGCTGATGCACATAGTTGAATGTATAGTATGGCGTTGCATCTACGGTTATATCGGGATTTGCCGGGGCGTTTTCGTAATAGCTTAAAATTTCAACCTTTGCGTAGTTACCATTACGAGTTTTAAAAATTAAAATCTTCCCTGCTATTGGTGTAATTAAATGCGATGGAGGACCTGCATAAGCGTACCACCCATTTCCGCTTCCCGTTGGAATGGCATATCCCTGAGAAGAATCTTGAATAAATAATGATGGATCTACAGAGTCCACAGAGGCCATGGTTCCACTTGTGATATATGCGCCTGCATTTCCATGACGCGCGGGCTCATCGGTAATACCAACTTCAGAACCTCCGTTCACAAGTATTTTAGTGCCTCTAAAGGCAATGTCCCAATCGGTTTCACTTGTTGTAGTTTCTCCGTTTGTGAAATCGAACTTTGTAAATACTCCGGATTCGGGGTTTTGACCTTGTCCGCCGATTTGAGGGGCATGCAAGTTCGAGATCGTTACAGATTCAACTTCTAATAAAGGTGTTGAATCATCGCTGCTACAAGATGTAAATCCAATGAATAAGGCGATTATTGATAACGATTTAATGGTTTTACTCACAAAATATCTAAGGTTTGTTTTGTGTTCTGCGTTTTTCTTTGAAAAGTTCATAGTGTTTGTATTAAAGTGTATTAAAATTGAATATTAAGTTTTCCGTAAATGATGCGTCCGGCGATATTGCTTATGTTCTGGCCGTCGGTAAAGTCGAACAGGTTATCAACACCGAGGCCTAATTGATAGTTTTTAAAGAGTGTTTTATTTATTGCAAAATCAATAACGGTATAGCCATCAACAAAGTCATCATAGGTGTCTAAATAGCTATTTCCGTTGCTATCCAATACACCATATTTGCTGCGATAAGTTGCTCTTACATTGGTATTCATACCCCATTTTGGAAGGGAATAAAACAGTTTTAGATTTGCCATATGGCGAGATCTGTTAAACAAACCAAAGTAATCCTCGTTTTCAAGTTGAAATGATGGGGATCCGGGGTTTTCTCGTGCAAAAACATCACCATTTTTAAAGGCAATTTCTGCATCCTTATCTTTTGCAAACAATAACTGATAACCACCCGATATTTTAAGTTGATGTATTGGTGTCCAAGTGGAATTGAATTCTAATCCTTGAGTATAAACATTGTTAACATTGTAATAGCTAAATACATTTTGACCGTTGACCTTGTTAGCGATTATTCTGGTATCTATTAAATCGTTAATATTATTTCTGAAGAGGTTTAGTCCGAATTTTAAATTGGAAGACCATTTATAATCGGCTCCAATATTGATACTAATGGAATTTTCAGGGCGTAATGCATTGTTGAATTCTGATATGGGAACAATGGTGTTTATAATTTGCCCTTGTGATTCTAATTCCGGAATGGCCTTTATAACCGCATTATATCCTAAAACCGTATACCCAATGGTGGTATTGGTAAAGTCAAAATAGAGCTGTCTAAAATCCGGTGATTTAAAACCATAGCCCACGGAGCCTTTTAGGGCAAGCTTGTCAGTGATTTTATAACGAATAGCGCCTTTGGGACTAAACTGTGATTTGTACTTATTATGACCATCAAAACGTGCTCCAATAATTGTATTAAGTTTTTCTGTGAGATTGCCATCAAATTGAAGATAGAGATAGGGCGAGTTAAATTCAGGTTGAAGGGTGAAATCTGTTCGGTCTAAGGTTTCATGATTAAACCCCAATCCTCCTATTAAAACATGGTTGTCATTAAGATTAAAAGTTGCACGAATTTCCGGGCGAATTAGTAATTGGTTATAATAACTATCGCTAAATAGGCTTTCATCTTCATTATTTAAGTATTCCTTCGCTTTATAGCGCGTAGCATAAAATTCAAAATAACTTTGCCATTTTTTGGTATAGGTATGACTTAATTTCAAGTGGGTATTCCACTCATTGATATCACTTTCGCCTTTTAGGCTGGAAGAGGCTATATAATCTTGGTTTTGTGTGTAATACTTCCCTGCAATAAAAAGATTTGTTTTTTTAGAAAAATCATAAATAGCGTTTGCATTTAGGGTGTAATTGCTAAAGGGGTCAACCGTTTTTAGATCGTCATTTTTATTTAAATCATAACCATCGCTACTATATCTGTTAAAAAAAGCAGATAGACCCAAGCTCTTTTTTTTATAGCTAACCGTTGTGCTTAAGTCGTTCGTATTGAATGCACCAACTCTATAATTTGTGTTGCCGTTTAAGCCGTATTTTGGTGTTTCGGTAATAATATTTATAACGCCTCCTAGAGCTTCACTTCCATATAGACTCGATGAAGCACCTTTTACCACCTCAATTTGTTTAATGTTTCCAACAGTTATTCTGCTAAGGTCTAAAGTACCTGCTGAACGACCGATAAGAGGTACCCCATCTACTAGAATCAAGGTGTATTGCGCATCCAACCCTTGCATTTGGATACCCTCTCCTCCTCCAAAATCAGAAATGGTAACAAGCCCTGTTTGCTCATTGAGTATATCGTTTAACCTTAATGAATTGGAACGTTTTATGTCGTTTTTTGATATGATTTGAGCAGGTAGAGGCAGGGAAGATAATTGCCTTATGGTTCTTGTCGCTGTAATAATAACTTCATCTAAATGTTCAGGTTTTGAAGAATACTCTGTAACCGCTTTAGTTTCCTGAGAAAATGAATAACTCATAAAAAAAAGTGAAAAATAAATGCTAAAATGTTTTTTATTTAGAATCATTCTTAATTAAATTTGTCGCAAATATATATCTTATTTTAATTCAGTCTAAATAAGAATAGATAAAATTTCAATTTTTTTTAATACATAAAAACAAACCATTAAAAATGAAACGATTAACAATTTTGCCACTATTGATTTTAACATTTTCAGTAATTGGAAATACTCAGGACAAAAAAGAAAAAGATCAGAAAGCCATAAAGGATATGTGCGGATGTTATGAGGTTAAGTTCAAATATGCTGAAACTTTTTCTCCTGACATTGCTTACGAAAAGGCTTATGATTACAGAGCTTCCGCACTAGAATGGGCCGAATTGGTCACAGATAAAGATGATAAAATAATAATCCAGCATATTTTGCTGGTTCACGATACCGTGGTTATTAAACATTGGAGGCAAGATTGGGAATTTCAAACTAAGAATACATTTAACTATGATGCCGAGAATACCTGGACTATTAATAGGCTTCCAGAAGAGAAAATAAAAGGGCAATGGGCACAAAAGGTCTATCAGGTTGATGATAGCCCCAGATATTCCGGTTCTGCAACCTGGGTTCACGTCGATGGAAAGCATTATTGGGAAAACAAGGCAAATGCGCCGCTTCCAAGACGGGAATATTCTAAAAGAGACGATTATAATATCCTGGCAAGAGGAAATTCTGTGCAACTGACGGAATATGGTTGGTTACATGAACAAGATAATGACAAAGTAATTAGAGAAGGGGGGCATCAGGACGAGCTCCTGGTACAGGAAAAGGGATATAATATCTACAAAAAAGTAGCAGACGATCAATGTAAAATTGCCAAAGATTGGTGGCAGGAAAACCATAAGTTCTGGAAAAAAGTAAGACAGGAATGGAAGAAGGTTTTTGCCGAAAACGAAACCATAAAACTTAAAGAAAAAGTTGACGACAAAAGGCTATATCAGCACTTATTTGCCTTAGACCATAAAGCGGGGCACAAAGAGATACGAGTGGTTTTGGACAAGTTTCTGAATTAATTTATTAATACATAATTAACAGCATATTTTTTCACTATGGAAGATATTAATCTTATCTATTATAATAATTTCGGTATCGCTTTTCAATGGAAAAGATGTGCTGTTAAAGATTTTAAGAAAACACAAATGGTTTTTAGAAATACCGGTCTGTTTTTAACGCAAAATGAGCTTATCCAATTTTCCGATCAAATAGAAATGGCGTTAGAAAGTTCCTGTTTATGTGAGGATTGTTTAAAAAATGAAACTTGTAGACTATTACTTTTAGAAGCTCCCAACCCACAAATAAGTTTCGCCATGAGTTATCGTGAGTTAAAAGATATTGATGATTTGGTCAAAGGGACCTTATTTCAATTAAATTTGACCAAACTGCTAAAAAATAACACGATTAGAAACCCCTAGGCCTTTATAACTCGGCATCAGAAACAGCCGCAATCCCCGCTTCAATTGGATTTAAAATCGTAGGGAAGATCGTTGGTGCCAGAGATTTCACCGGCTCGTAAAGTACTGATGCTTCCAGGTCTTCTTCTTCCGCAAAAGGAATCGTACTATTCATTTTATCGAAAACAATGAGAATAACACTTAAGATCAGCCCTATTTTTAAAGCCCCAAAAGCGGCACCAAGCAATTTATTTATTATACCCAGAGCAGCGAAGTCAGCCAATTTGGTTAGTGCTTTTCCGGCAAAAGCAATGACTAAAACAATAATAACAAAGGTTATCGCAAAGGCTACAATATTCATGGTTTTTTCATCCCAATCGACTTTGGTCTGTAAAAAGTCACTCGCAAAATTACTGAAATGTATAGCACCATAAACCCCGGCAATTAAAGCGACTAACGAAGCGACTTCAACAAACAGTCCTTTCATTAAACCACGAATAAGACCAAACAATATTAGGGCTCCTAAAACAATGTCTATAACACTCATAATTTATAATGTTTTGTAAATATATAATAAATTTCTTCGTTTTTTTGGGGCGTATATCACGAAGTGACAACAAGGATGATTAACTTTGTCATCTTAAATTAGCGAAACTCATAATTTATTAACGCCTAATAAGTTGTAAATATTTTAAGTTGAATGAATTAAGAGCTTATTATAATTGAAATGTCCAGAGACGAACAACTAAAAGAACGGTGGAATACGGTAGTAAACAAGCTATCAAATCAATTTGCAGATGGCGATATTCTGGATCTCGATGCGATTATTTATTTGATCGGTGTGCAAGAACTGGGTCAACTGGACCAACGTTTTAAAAAAGACCAAAAGCTAGACCTCATGCATATTGCTATTTGTAAGCTATTGGCGCCTTATGGTTATTACGAATTGGACTTTGTCGATGATGATGGTTGGCCACATTACAAAACTTTAGAACCCTTACCACATTTAAAAGCCGGTGAGCAAAGTATATTGATGAAGGAAGCCATTGTGAGCTATTTTCTGGAAACGGAATTTATTGGCTAATAATACCTCCGCAACACCACCGAAGGATAAAATCCTTAACACAAATCCCGATAAATTGATTAAATTTGCCATCATTTTGAATATGTCATGATAGATAAGATAAAAGAACTCATTGCCGAAGCCGAAGCCTTTAAAGCACAATCTAAAGAAGAAGTAGAGGCTTTTCGTATAAAATATTTAGGAAAGAAAGGATTGCTGAATGACTTTTTTGCTGAGTTTAAAAATGTGGCCAATGATCAGAAAAAAGAATTTGGTCAAACGATAAACAAACTTAAGAAAACGGCTGAAGATAAAGTAAACATATTAAGAGAAGAACTTGATGGTAAAGAAGATGTAAAAGGTGTTTATGGCGATTTATCAAGACCGGGAACACCTATTGAAATAGGAGCGCGTCACCCCATATCTATTGTAAAAAATCAAATTACAGATATTTTTTCACGGATAGGTTTTAACGTAAGTGAAGGTCCTGAAATTGAAGACGACTGGCATAATTTTACAGCATTGAATTTACCGGAATATCACCCTGCTCGAGATATGCAGGATACATTTTTCATTCAAACCGATCCGGATATCTTATTGCGCACGCATACGAGTTCGGTGCAGGTTCGTTATATGGAAAATAACAAACCACCCATTCGTACCATTTCACCGGGAAGAGTATATAGAAATGAAGCCATTTCTGCCCGTTCGCATTGCTTTTTTCATCAGGTAGAAGGCTTATATATTGATAAAGACGTGAGCTTTTCAGACCTTAAACAGACTCTGCAACACTTTACAACTGAAATGTTTGGAAAATCTAAAATACGCTTGCGTCCGTCATATTTTCCGTTTACAGAACCCAGCGCTGAAGTCGATGTGTATTGGGGTTTAGAAACCGAAATTGACTATCGTATTACCAAAGGAACCGGATGGTTAGAAATTATGGGTTGCGGTATGGTAGATCCTAATGTATTGGAGAATTGTGGGATCGATTCTAAAGCATATTCAGGGTTTGCTTTTGGTATGGGTATAGACCGTATTGCCATGCTATTACATCAAATAGGTGATATTCGATTATTAAGCGAAAATGATGTGCGGTTTTTAGAGCAGTTTAAGTCTGCGTTGTAAATGGAATTCTTAGAATTACTTTTAGGATATTTTGATTATGTTCTGCTGTTAATCTTAATAATTATCAATGGCTATTATTGGAGAAAGCTTCCGAAAATAAATAGTTGTTTTTCTATTATATTTTTTTTGTGCTTATTTGGCTTTATTTTACCGACGATTTCTATGTTTGTTGAAATACGATTAAATTCTAGTCCTGGAGATGACGCTTTTAATTTATTATACACCTATTTTAGATTCCCGGTTTATTGGGTAATTGGTCTTATTCAAATTATAGTAGTTCATTTTAGTAATAAAAGAAAATGAGAAAAGACATTCAAATACCAAAAGTAGAAGGTGTTTATATTGCCGTGGTCAATGAATATAACGACATTTATAAAACCCAGGATTGGAACGCTTACATTATTAATGATAAGGCCGTTGATCTGGATATGGTCATTATCGTTACCGGGGGCTATTCTGAAGAAAAAATAACCTCCACCTTTAGAAAAAAACTGGAGAGACTTCCTAAAAAAAGTTATGCAAAAATAGAGTTGATGCAGGAGAATCTGTTCGCTTTAAATAATACCTTTAAAGTGTCTTTTTTTGAAGGTAATACCATGTTCGATAAAACCTACCTCTTTAGAAAAAATACCATTAACCAAAATGCGCTTCGACCTATTCCTTTGATGAACGTTAAAGGTGTTTTGGTGAAATAATGTTGTCATTCCTAGGAATCCCGATAGCTATTGGGAAGAAAATCCACTTAGAAGCAATAATCTTAGTCCAACTTTTCAGTCAGTTTTTTAAATACTTTCTTGGGGTTTTTATTTTCGTAAAGGATGGCGTAAACCGCATTAATAATAGGTAAGCGTGTTTTTTTTACATTCTTTTCATTAAGTAAATAAGCACTCTTTGTAGCGTAATAGCCTTCAGCAACCATATTCATTTCCATTTGGGCCGATTTTACCGTATACCCTTTGCCAATCATATTTCCAAACATCCGGTTTCTGGAAAACACCGAATATCCCGTAACTAATAAATCACCCAAATACGCCGAATTATTAATATTACGCTTCATTTTATGCATCTTTTTAATAAAGCGTTTCATTTCGCGAATAGCATTACTCATCAGTACACTTTGGAAATTATCACCATAACCCAAACCATGGGCAATACCGGCGGCGATAGCATAAATGTTCTTAAGCATGACACCATATTCTACACCAATAACATCATCGGTTATTTTTGTTTTAATATAATTACTGGATAGGCTGTCTGCAATCTGTTGTGCTTTCTTCGAATCCCAGCAAGATATGGTGAGATAGGATAACCGCTCTAAAGCGACCTCCTCGGCGTGGCAAGGACCGGCGATAACAGCAATACTTTCAAAAGGGACCTTATAATGTTCATTAAAATGTTCGCCAACTAATAACCCCGATTCTGGAATAATCCCTTTTACCGCAGAAACGATAGTTTTATTGGTAATATCAATATTAAGTTTTTCCAATTCGGCATTTATAAAGGCCGAAGGGATTACAAAAAATAAAACATCGGCATAATCAGCAATCTCATTAATATCGTTACTTATTTTCAGTTGCTCTAAATGAAACTCAACCGAACTTAAATAATTGGGATTGTGCTGTTCTTTTAACAAATGCTCTTTGGTATAGGCACTTCGCATGTACCAACCAACTTCATCCAAATTTTCACAAAGCATTTTTACGATGGCAGTAGCCCAACTTCCGGCACCAAAAACAGCATATTTCAAGGGATTACTCATAAATAATTTAGCTTAGAATTTCAAAAATACATAAAATTATTTACCAACTGTTAAATCAATAAATGCAATAAAATACTTTTTTGGCACGTGTTTTGAAATCTAAGTCATATGAACCCTAAAATGTTCGATTATGAAACGATCATAAACTTATAAGAATACATCATTTAGATTGATATTATAAGATTTTGTGAATGACATATGAGGGCAGATAAAATAAATTGAACATATGAAAACTATAAAATTACTTTTAAGCTTTGCTATAATAACAACTCTTTTTACATCCTGTTATACCGAAGTTCGTATTGACGATGAACCAGGCATATCGTTAAATCAATTATTAGGCTCCCATGAGCTATGGTATGTCGATATTAATAAAACGGTTGGATTCGGCGAAACGCCATTTTTACAAAAGGCATTTACCATATCGTTTAGAAGCGGCACTGTGTATGCAAATAATAATATAGTAGGTCTTGGCGATAACGGGAATGGTTTTGGAATCGCTATTGCCGATTACAATGCTTACGACATGATCTTGGATGTAGAACATGATCTCGATGGTTTTGAAACTTTTGATGTTTTTCAAATAGACAGCAACACCATAGAACTTTACAATCCAAACAACGACACTTCGTATTTTTTAGAAGGGTATCAACGTAGTAATTTTGATTACGATTTTGTATTCTATGATAATATTCATTATTTCTTACAGGAGTATGAAGCCTGGGAAAAGACTTATACTAGTGAATTTGGAGCGATAAATGAGTTTGATAATGAAAACTATTTACAGTTTTTAGCTGGTGGAAGCGACGATACTTTTAGAAGCTCCCAGGATGAAAATGGTATTACTCCGGAGAACCTTATTTGGGACTATACAGGTGTTTATGGTGTAGGAGATGTAACTAATGATATGTATCTAAAAACTTTAACATTAGATTATGATTTCTTAGACAATGAATATTTCGAATTGAGCGTTATAAATGACGAGAAGATAGAGTTATATCATCCGTCTTCTGAAACGGTGTACGAATTTGAAGGTAGAGGTTATATACAGTATTTAAAAACCGACGATTTAACGAGAAAAGCGTCGCCAAAAAGAAACGAAAAGCGTAAAGCAAGAAAAGATAAAGTGCCTAACCCAAGAGAAAACACAAGAGGATAGGATAGAAATAACAAAGTGTTACTGCTGATTTGCGTCAGAATAAGTTTTCACTAAAATTTTGGTTGGTTATTTAGTTTAGAAACCGTTTAAAGAATCTTCTTTAGGCGGTTTCTTTTTAGTGAAACTTTGTTTTGAAGAATTGCGAAGCAATATCTTCAAAACAGCTCGTTGAACTAATCCCGTCCCGATAGCCATCGTGATCACATCGGGATCTTTGCATTGAAACATAGTCATAGTACAGCCAAAAACAAAGCCTATTTGTAAGGTTTCGTTGCGCTGAATTTATCGAGGTACCTCCGTCCGGAGCATCTTAAACCTTAATAAATTAAACCACATACGATGCTCCAAAAAGCCACTTCTCAATTGCAAATTAATCAACAATTGTGACCATTCAATTCCTTTTGTGTCTAATCTAATGTATCGCTTAAACAACACATTTAAAACAAACGCGATTTATTTAATAACCATTAAAAAAAAACAATAACACATGGGATTATTTTCATTCATTAAAGATGCTGGAGCCAAAGTATTTGGTATCGGTAAAACAAGCGCTCAGGAAGCCGCCGAAGCTGCTGCTGAAGAACTACGATTAGAAGAGCTTGCTGCAAGAAAATTAGAAGAAACAATACAAAATTTAGAATTACAAGTTGAAGACTTGAATATTCATATTGATGATGATGCCGCCACTATAAGCGGTGCAGCATACGACCAGGCTACCAGGGAAAAAGTAATTTTAGTCGTTGGAAACTCCAACGGTATTGCAACTGTAGATGACCAAATGACTGTTGAACATGTAGAGCCTGAAGCACAGTTTCATACAGTGGTAAGCGGTGATACTTTGGGTAAAATAGCCAGAACATTTTATGGTAATGCTATGAAATACCCTGTGATTTTTGAAGCAAACAAGCCCATGTTGTCAGACCCTGATAAAATATATCCAGGGCAAGTATTACGTATTCCTGCCTTAGATTAGAACGGGAAAATTATGTAAATACAAAAGCCAGCTTGATAGAGCTGGCTTTTTTTGTTTGTATAGTTAATGTAATTTCAACATTAGGATGATTTTCCAGACTCTAATCATGCTCTATCCCAGCATATTTATCAGACCATAAATATTAGCTAAACCGAAAACGAGTTCGAATACGATGCCTTGAATTATTTGTTTATTGGGCTTACCATCTAAGGCGATACTAATTAATCTTCCTATAGCGAATCCAAGAAAAATCAAAATGGCCGTAGTAAATGATGTCATGGTTAATTCCGGAATAATTATTCCCAGTGCAATAACTAACCCGGCAAATAGCATAAGAGCACTTACGCCTCTCATCTCATTTATCAGGTTGGTATCATTTTCTAAAGTAATTCCGGAATTTTTTAAATAGGCTTTTATAGGGTTTGTTAACCTCATTACACCTACAAGGATTAGCATAAGACCTGATAAGGACAGAATAACGATTTTAATAAGTTCCATTTTTATGTGTTTTAAGATTATTATAATGCAAACATAAAATGGAGTTGTGACAAAGATATGTCAGGGGTACTTTTGATTTTTTACATAATCTTCAAAATACTTTTGTATGGTCATATTATGCGGAGTAAAGGTTTCATTTTGCGGTACGAGTCTTTCGATGAAGTCTATTCTAAAGACCCTGAAATTTACCCTTAACCTGCAATAGGCGATAAGCAAAAAATTTCCATTGATACTATAAATAGCAAAAGGTTCTATGTCCCTGATGCTGTGTTCTTTTTTTAAAGAATGATACGTGATTTTTAAAACCCGAAAATGAACAATAGCTGATTGGATTTGCATTAAATTATCACTGGTTTTCTCTGTGTTTTGTTGGTCACCAAAGTAGACCCTGTCTGCCAATAAATCTGCATTTCCTTTTTGAGAATACCTTAAAATGGATTTTATTTTCTCTATAGCGCTCGAAACGTTTTCAGTAAAAGATTGATCTTTATTATGGACTACCAATTGTTCTACGGTAACCAGGGCATTGGCTTCATCTTCTGTAAAAAGAACCGGAGGAAGGTGATAACCTTCCATAATAGAATAGCCTTTACCCTCTTCGGTTATAACGGGAATTCCTGATTTTTCAAGTGTGCGAATATCACGGTAAATAGTACGAATACTAACATTATGCTTTTCAGCAAGGTATTTCGCCGTAATAATTCTTTTGGATTGTAACTGTGTAATAATAGCAGTTAATCTCGAAAGCCTGGGTTTCTCTTTTTCTTCCATTTTGGTTTATCGGCTTGCAATTTTAGTATAACTAAACCTATTGAAATAATTATCTAAATATAACGAAATGTATTCCTTATTGATTAAGATTATTAACATATTCAGGAGAATCTTTATAATTTTGGCTTGAATATTTATTGTTCTTTGTCAGTAAGCGTAATGATCAGCTTGTTTTTTTGCCGTTTAATTTGAATTTCTTTTCCAATGTCGAATCCGAGTTCTTTTAACAATTTTCCTTCAAGCCTAATTTTAGGAACCTTTGTACTGTCATAAGTTCGGATTCTGATTTTATGATAGATTTTTAGTGTTCTAAGTTTATTCAATCGTCATATTGTTATATGACAAATATAATGATTTGTAATTAGTTGTCAAATTTTAATATGACAAAATTGTCGTATAATTAATTGACATTTGTTTTGTGGACAAAGAGCAGCTTAAAAGAAAAGTCGGTCAGCGTATTGTTGAGTTAAGAAGTCAAAAAGGTTGGAGTCAATCAGATTTGGCCCGAGCCTGTGATAAAGACAGACAAGCACTTGAAAAGTTGGAAAATGGAAAAGTCAATCCTACACTTTTTACTTTATTGGAAATTTCAAATGCATTGGAAGTTCAGTTGAAAAACCTTCTGGATTTTTAAAGAAGCTCACTATTTACTCAAATAGACATTAAAATTGATCCAATAAGTATACCAATCAGCAATGTAGCCATCCAGAGTACAGATTTACCAAGCCCCATATTAAAAAAGAAATAATACGCATTTGGATGCCGTATGTCATAGATGTAATAATGAAGTAATAAGCCCATTAGAATATATGAAACCCCAACAAGTTTTAAAGAAAAAGTGCCAAACAAAATAAGTCCGACGAAACCAGACAAAAGCGAAAATACTATTGTAGGCGCAATTAATTTCTTATAAAAAACTAATATGCCTTGGAACATACTCATAGGCTCTCTTTTATTCGTTACAACCTCGTTATCACCTATAAAAGTTCATCTCATCCAAATATTCCCATACATGTTCAGGGAGCATAGGTTGTACATTTTTACCAGCTTTTATTGAATTTCGGATAAACGTAGAAGAGAGTTCCATAACAGGAGCTTCCACCCGATGTATTTTTTTATGATCTTCAAACCGTGTTTCTATTTGCCCTTTTGAAATTCTCGGATACACATAAATATGATGCCCGTCAAGAATCAATTCATAATTTTTCCACTTGTGGAAACTCTTCAAATTATCCTCACCCATGATTAAAGCAAACTCGTAATCGGGGTATTTTTCCTGTAAATGAACCAACGTATTGATGGTATAATTGGGTTGTGGTAAGCCAAATTCAATATCGTTGGGTTTAAGTTTTGTATAATCTTTTGTGGCGCGATATACCATTTCCAGACGTTGGTAATTATCAAGCAAACTACTTTTCTTTTTAAATGGATTGTGTGGCGTCACCACAAACCAAACCTGGTCTAAATCACTATACTCCACCAGGTGGTTGGCAATAACAAGATGTCCGATATGTATAGGATTAAAAGAACCAAAAAACAATCCTACTTTCATAAATCTACAGTTTAAGCGTTTACAAAATCACCAACCAAGCCTTCAGCTTTTTTAAGTGCATTTTCTAAGATATCATTTTCGATAATCACATCAAATAAGGGTGCTGTTGCTAACTCCGCGGAAGCTTTAGCCACACGCATGTTTATTTTATCTTCACTTTCCGTTTTGCGCTTTTTTAGCCTGATCTTTAATTCGTCGATACTCGGTGGTTTAACAAATACAGCCAGGGTTTGCTCCGGGAATTTACGTTTTATTCGAAGTCCACCGGAAACATCAATATCAAAAATAACATGCTTGCCTTTTGCCCAGATGCGTTCCACTTCGGTTTTTAAAGTCCCGTAAAAATTATCTCGATATACTTCTTCCCATTCGAGGAATTCGTCGTTTTTAATTTTAGTTTTAAAGGCCTTCGCAGATAAATAATAATAGTCTTTGCCTTCAACTTCTTCGCCACGTTTTTCGCGGGATGTTGCCGATATCGAGAACTCCAAATTTAAGTCCTCCAATTTAAGTAAATGTCTTACAATCGTTGTTTTTCCCGAACCGGATGGTGCGGAAAATACGATGAGTTTACCTTGTTTATTGTTTTTATTCAAGTTTTTATTTTTTTAACGCTTCGATCCTTCGATAAACTCAGGATGGGCCGAGCTCAGTGAGACACTAAGACTATAATTTGTATTTACAGATTATAGCACGTTTAACAATTGCTCTTTAATTTTTTCAAGTTCATCCTTCATTTGCACCACCAATTGCTGCATGGGCGCATAATTACTTTTTGAGCCAATCGTGTTTATTTCTCTTCCTATTTCCTGACTGATAAACCCTAATTTTTTTCCATTAGAATCTTTAGAGTTTATAGCCTCTGTAAAATAATCCAAATGGTTTTTTAAGCGTACTTTCTCTTCAGTAATATCAAACTTCTCAATATAATACACGAGTTCTTGCTCGAATCGGTTTTCATCATATTTTTCTTTGAGTTCGGTAATGCCCTTGGTTAGACGTTCTCGAACACCTTCAACACGTTCGGGGTCCATAAGAATAACCTTTTCAAGAATGCCTCCAATGGCCAGAATACGTTTTTTAAAATCGGCCTCAAGCACTTTTCCCTCGTCTAACCGATAAGTGCTTAATGCCTTTACAGTACTATTAATTTCGGTTTGAATGGCTTTCCATTCGTCTTCATCAATTTCTTCACGTACCGTATTTAAAGCATCTGGAAAACGAACCGCCATTTTAAGGAGTTCAATAGCGTCACCATCAGCAACACCCTTTAATTGATCCATATATTGCTTAACAACAGGGGTATTTATTTGGGTAGAGGTGTCTTCAGCGGTAGCTTCAACATAGATTGAAAAATCTACCTTACCACGTACTAATTTATCGGCGAGCAATTTTCTAATTGCAAGTTCTTTTTCTCTATAAATAGAGGGCATTCTTGCATTTAAATCTAAATTTTTACTATTAAGCGATTTAAGCTCTATAGTTATTTTTTTAGTAGGTAATTGCAATACAGATTTACCGTAACCTGTCATTGAGTATATCATAAACAAAAATATTAAGTTGCGCAAAGGTAATTAAAACCTGAAGGATAGAAAACATCTGGCTTTAAGTAAATAAGAATAAAGAAATTTTGCTTTTGTTTATTTAAACCGAAACTTTATTAATATTCATACAGTTTTTAATTAATCTATAAGCTTTGGAGATGTGACCTTCGACCGTTTTAATGGAAATATCCAAATCTTCAGCGACCTGGCTATATTTTTTACCGGAAATTTTATTGGCCATAAAAACGGTTTTACATTTTGTTGGCAGGTCATCAATACAAGCTTCAAGTTTTTTAAGACGCTCATTTTTTAAATCATTATCCAAATTAACGGCTCGCATGACAGCGGTATGATAGTATGCCGAAAGCATTTCGTCTTTTTTCTTACCCTTTCTATAGGTATCGATTAATTTATTATATGCGGTTCTATATAAATAACTTTTAAGTGATGTTGTTATAGTAATGTCTTTTCGTTTAGACCATAACCCCATAAAGGTATCCTGTACGACATCTTCAATTTTAGCCTTGTTCGAAGTGTAATTAAGCAAGTAATAACAAAGCTTTTCGTAATGATTGGCATATATCCTTTCAAAGGCAGAAACATCCCCGTTCTTTAAAGCCTTTAATAGAATATTTAAATCTTTCATGTAAGGTGTAATCGTAAAATATAATGGTTACCTAAAATACAAAAGTGATAAAAAAAAATGAAAACGAGGGTTTTTTGTTAAGATTGCGTCTTAGTATTAAATAAAGAAAAAAGTGAATCAAAGTAAAATAGACAGGTTAATTATAAAATTGATCGAGAATACAATTTCAGATCAAGAATCTGATGTATTGAAGGCATGGCTTCAGGACGAAACGCATTTAGACTATTTTAATGACTTTATTGAAATAAATCATTTGATAGTTTCCAAACATAGATTTGATTACAAACCTTCTCTGGAAAGTGTAAAAACATCTTTAGATGAGAAAAGCAGGTTTAAGATCTCCAACTTATATAAATACGCTGCGGCTGTTTTAATATTTATTTCGATTGGATATGTTTTTCTGACCAAAAATAAGGCTACTGAAGATAACACCCCAATAATAGTAAATAATACGATTAAAACAGGCACTGATAAAGCTACCTTGACGCTGGAAGATGGTTCTAGCGTTGTTCTTGGAGAGGGGCAACAGTATATTTCGGATAAAGTCGTGAGTAATGGAAAAGATTTAATTTACGAAACGAGTCAAATTAATGCAACAAAACTAAAGCCAAGTATCGCGTATAATTATTTAACGATTCCGAGAGGCGGCCAATATCTTGTTAAATTGTCTGATGGTACTCAGGTATGGCTAAACTCAGAATCTCAACTTAAATATCCGGTTCATTTTATTAAGGGTGAAACCAGAGCCGTTGAATTGGTTTATGGGGAAGCTTATTTTGATGTATCACCCAGTACCAAACACAGCGGCGCAAAATTTAAAGTATTAACGGGCGATCAGGAAGTTGAAGTTTTAGGTACCGAATTTAATATTAGTGCTTATCAAGATGAAGCAACCATCTATACGACCCTGGTAGAAGGAAAGGTGGCTGTAACTGAAGGTAGCACGAATACCGTATTAAGTCCGCAACAACAATCGATCATTAAAAAAGGTATTGCCGGCATAGAGATTGTTAATGCCGATGTGTATTCGATAACCTCATGGCGTAAAGGCATCTTCAGTTTCGACAGAATGCCTTTGGAGAAAATCATGAAGGTCTTGGCTCGATGGTACGATATCGATGTCATTTTTATTGATTCAGATATCAAACAAGATTACTTTACAGGAATACTAAGAAAAAATCAAAGCATAGAAGAAATTCTAGAATCCATTAGAACTACAAACAATATCGCCTATGAAATAAACAACAACACCGTCATTTTTAGATAAAGAAAGGGAATTGAGGTTCGAATATCTGACCAAGCAAACCTCCATATCCCCTTAAGCATTAATTAATAACTTATTAACTAACACCACAAATTTATGGAAATTAAATTAACTACTGTTTTTTCTTTACAAAGAAAGAACATGCTAAACATTATTATGAGGACATTTATATTTTTGTTTTGCTCAACTGTTTTTAGCTTGTCTTCTTCCGGAGTATTCTCTCAGAACACAAAAATTGAAATAGACGCCGATAAAACCATAACCATTGACGAAGTTTTTAGCATAATAAAGCAACAAACAGACTTCAACTTTATTTATAAGTCGGATATGTTTAAGTTTTACCCTAAAGTTGAAGTCAAAAAGGGAACTATTAAAGCTAATAGATTACTGGAAAGAAGTCTTTCTAAAGGGGACTTTAAGTTTAATATCTCAAGCAGAAATACCATTACTATTAGACAAGCCTCCGACTTGCAAAGTATGGATGTCATAGGACAGATCACAGATATTAATGGACTTCCTTTAGCTGGTATTACGGTTTATGTATCTAACAGACAACCTGCTTCAGGAAGGATATCCAGTGATTTTATAATTCGGGGAACCGCCACAGATTTTGATGGTAAGTTTTCGCTTAAAGCGGAAGTCGGTTATTATTTGGTGGCTTCTGGCCTTGGATATGAGATGACCTCTTTAGTAATAGCAGGTAACCAAACCGTTTATAATCTAGCTTTAAAAGAAAGAGCTGATGTTTTAGATGAAGTTGTGGTTGTATCTTCCGGGTATCAGGAAATTTCCAGAGAACGGGCAACTGGTGCTTTCGAGGGGGTTCAGAAAAATCAACTTGAAAAACCTTCTTCCAGCATATCTGAGCGATTGGTTGGTATGGTAGCTGGTGTGCAAAGTACAATTAACCCGGATGGTTCAGTGGACTTTCAAATCAGGGGGCTATCTAGTTTAGTAGCCAACCAAAGACCCTTAATCGTTTTGGATGGCTTTCCTATTGAAGGGGAATTCAGTACCATTAATCCCAATGATGTAGAAAGTGTAACGGTTCTAAAAGATGCCGCAGCAGCCTCTATCTGGGGAGCAAAAGCAGCCAATGGTGTTATAGTTATTACTACTAAAAAAGCAAAAAAGGGAAAAACCAGTGTGTCCATTTCTTCTTTTGTAAGAGCATCCAGCAAGTTGGATTTGGGTTATGCGCTTACTCGGGCATCCAGTGCAGATATGATTGCTTACGAACAACAAGCGTTCGATTCTGATTTCTTCGGCAGTGTATTTGGAGGACCTCCGGGAATTAGCCCATTCGATTTTGGATCTTTTTCTCAAGCCGTAGTAGCGATGAACGAAGCACGTTTAGGTAGAATAACCGAAGGGGAAAGAGATGCAACTCTGGCTACTTTAGCGGGTTTAGACAATAGCAAACAAATAAGAGATCATTTATTGGAATCACCCTTAACAAACCAGTATAATATTAGTATATCAGGAGGGAACGATAAAATGACGAATAACTTGTCTTTATTATATGAAGATAACAGAACGTTTTTTCAAGGGGACAAAACTCAGAGGTATTTGATAAACTATAACAATAGGATAAATTTTAACGAGAAGCTTACTTTTGAGTTCGGCGCCATGTTACAGCATAACGATCAAACCAGAAACTCTGGCTCTCCTGATATATTTGGGCAAGGTGATATGTTAAGCACTATAAGATCTTTGGCTCCATGGGATATGTTGGTTAACAGTGACGGCAGTTTGTCGGATATGTCATATTTAAAATATTACAGACCTAATCTGGATGTTTTTGTACCGTTCGATAGTTTTTCTTATTCAGATTGGTCGTATAACCCAATTACAGAAGTACAAAACAGAGACATAAACACTAAGCTTCTAAACGCCCGTATTAATGCAGGACTGACCGTTGATATTATTAAAGGGCTGAGATTATCGTCAAGAATTCAATACGAAATGTTTAATTCGAATGCCGAAAATTATTATAGTGATAAAACCTTTGATGTACGACAGTTTATTAACGAAACATCAAGCCCGGATTGGCAATTTGGCGGAGTTCCTACCCCTTTGGTGCCTAAAGGAGGTGTTTTGGAGCAGGGAAAAAGCGAAGTTAGAGCGTATAACTGGAGAAATCAGTTGAGTTTTAATCGCTCATTTGGTGAAAAACACAATGTCGATTTCTTAGGAGGAACGGAAGTTTCAAGTCGCGTTGCATCAACCACCACCAATCCTGCTGCTTTTGGTTATAACCCTGATACTTTGGTGAGTAGTGAGCTTTTAGGAGATAGAAATTCGGCGACACTTTGGAATTTCTTCCCCGCACGATTTGCCAGTTTCTTTTATAATTTTAGCCTGGCTCCGGAGCATCAGTTTAGCGAAAATACAACGCGATTCTTTTCAGTATATGGAAACTTAGCGTATACCTATAACGATAAATATGTAATTTCTGGTAGTTACAGGACAGATGCTGCCAATATTATAGCCGACGATCCGGCCTTAAGGTATGATCCGTTTTGGTCCGCCGGTTTAGGTTGGCATGTTGGAAAAGAAGCTTTTGCATCTTCTGCCGACTGGTTAGATCGACTTTACCTAAGAGGAACCTTCGGTTCAGGGGGTAATATCATCCCGGGATCTTCATTTACGCCACTAATTAATTTAAGCAACTCCCTTGATGATGTGACACAGCAATTAACAGCAACAATTACAGATGTTGGAAACCCTACCCTAAGATGGGAAAAGACCAAAAGTTATAATATTGGTATAGATTTTTCAGTATTAGAAGGCAAACTTAGTGGCTCTGTAGATGTATATAACAAAAAAGGGGAAGATTTAATTGTTGATCAGGCTTTACCGTCAGTGTTTGGAACCAGTCAACAACGTTTAAATAATGGTAAGATGGTTAACAAAGGAATTGAAATAAACCTTGGAACCTATATACCTATTAAGGGAAATGATATTATTTGGTCTGGTAATTTTACGTTCGCCCATAACGACAATGAAATTACCGAACTCAATAAGGGCGTATATGGTCAGTTCGAGTTGTATTCCGGCCCGACGTCTTCCTATCGAGAAGGCTTTGATGCTAACACCCTCTGGTCTTATGTATATGCCGGCCTATTTGATACCGGTGCTGGTCTTGTTCCATCTGTAGTTGGAGAGAACAATTCTCAGGCGCCACTAACAACATGGGTACCGGGCGATGCACGTAACTATATGGAAGCCCAGGGGACAACCAATGCGCCAACAAGTATAGGTATTAGAAACGCGTTTAAGATCTATGATTTTGACTTTTCATTTATTGTTACCGGAAAGTTTGGTCACGTATTTAGAAGACAAGGATTCAATTACCCCGCAGTTATTGGAGGAAATACTAATGTCAATGAGCAATATAACGCAGTGGCCAATGCAGACCCTAACGAGATTATTCCTATACCCGGTGTTGAGCCACGTTATTTCTTCTATGATAGATATTATCCATATATGAATTATTTGACTGAAGATGCTTCACATATTAGAATTCAGGAGATTAACTTAACATATTCGTTACCAAGGAAAATCACCAATAAATTAGGAATAAGTTCTTTAAACCTGTTTGCGCAGGCTAACAACGTAGGTGTCATTTTATGGAATGATTTTGATGAAGATCCGGAATACCCAAAAGGAACTTTAAGGCCTCAGGCAACCTACACGTTTGGAATGAATTTAAATTTTTAAAATGAAAACTATGAAAAAAGTATATAAGTATCTATTAGTAATTACGCTGGTAACTTCGTTCATGGGTTGTCAGGATTTTTTAGAAGAAGAACCTACAAAGTCAGCGGCTATTGCACCTGAATCTCTAGAAGATTATGAAGCTATTTTAAATAATTATCGCAATTTTTATATAGAGCGCTTTTTACCCATAATTATGGGGACGGATGATTACGAATTGTCTACCGATTTATTTGATGGATTTGATAGAGCCTATCAAACATTTTCAGCCATCTATGGAACTTGGGACACAGAACTTTCAGCTAATGAAGGCTCAAGGTTTTCCGGATGGCCCGATGAATGGCGTAAAATCTTCACAGCAAATTTAATTCTGGAAAAAATTGATGGTGTAGATGCCACAGAAGAAGAAAAAGCAAATATGAAAGCAGAATGTCATTTTATTCGAGCTTATAGCTATTTCGCCATAGCAAACACCTATTGCTTACCTTATTCTGATGCTACAAAGTCTGAATTGGGATTGCCGATTAAACAGACCACAAGTTTTGATGAAAGTATTGAAAGAGCCACTCTCGAAGAAACTTATAGTCTTATCGAATCCGATTTAATGGAAGCGTTAAAAATAACAAGTGCTTTTGATCAGGTGAATGGACTAAATAATTCATGGCGTGCTAGTACGGCGGCGGTTAATGCTTTTGCAGCACGATATTATTTAGCTATGAATGATTATACGGCAGCTCAGAACTATGCCCAAGAAGCCCTCGACGAGTATGATCAATTAAGAAATTATAATACGGATATGCGCTTTTCGGACATACCGGCACGTGCCACTATTTTTGATCCAGGACCAACGGTTATCGATATCTTTTATCCATATACTCATGATCAGCAAATCGAGGTGGAAGATCGATTGGAATATGGAGAGTCTTACTATTTCAAGGTATTGAATAATCCCGTTTGGGCATATTGGCCATCTCAGGACTTGTTAAGCCTGTACGACCAAACCAACGACCTTAGGTATAAATTTCATGTGGTTGAAGACTATTCCTATACACGTGGTGCCGTAGCTCCACCATACAGTTATCCGGGCTATATCTTTTTCTTTAAAAGTGATATACCTAATGGACCTTCGGTTCCGGAAATGCTGTTAATTAAGGCAGAGTGCCAGGTAAGACTGGGGTCATGGGCAGAAGGCCTTCAAACCGCTAATGTTTTAAGGGCAGCAAGAATGGATGCCACAGCACCTGCCAGTGCCATTGATTTAAGTGCCGTTTCTCAGGAAGAAGCTTTAATGCATATAATAGAAGAACGTCGACGAGAAATGCCATTTGTTCACAGATGGTATGATGTGAGGCGTTATAACAATAATGGAGACGCTTCAGATGATGTGGAAATGTCCAGAACATTTTACCCGTTTAACGCCACAGTAATTCTAGGGACAGAAGCACCGGTTACAACAACCTTAGAAAAGAACTCAAGGAAGTTCGCATACCCAATACCTAATGAAGAACTTTTGATTGCAAATGGTGCATTGGAGCAAAACAAATACGAATAGGGTATAAATTGTAAAACCGAGTATCGTAGCAAATACATCCTGACCTCAATACAATTTTGAGGTTGGGATTTATTCCCGCACCAATTAATTCTTACTGAGTTGGAATCAATATTAATCAACCCATTGACCCTTCTGCCTTTTAAGGTATTGTAGTTAACAATTTTTGTTACAGACATATATGAATAATATGCTGTATTCTAAAATTTGAATTATAAACACAAAAAGTAAAATGAAAAATTTAACACGAGCATCAGTAATGCGTTCACAAGGTATTGTGCAGCTAACACTTTTGATCTTTTTTATAAGTTTTAGTGTTTTGGGTCAAACTGAAACCACTAAACTTTATGAAGCCATAGAAGCATACCCCGATAGTCTATCATTACATCAGCAATATATAAAAGAGTCAGGGCTGTCTGAAGAAGCCTTAGAAGAACAGTATCATAAATGGATAAAAAAGTTTCCAAAAAGCGCTATCGTTCCTTTTGCGCTGGGAGAAGCCTTTTGCAATAAAGAACTTCCCGCAGCGAAGCCCTTATTATTAAAAGCTGTCGAGAGAAATCCGAAGTTAGCCAAGGCGTATTTTTATTTGTGGATTGACGGGGAACGTTGGGGCGATTTCGATAAAAGCACCGAATACCTCTTAAAAGCAAAGCAAGCAGAACCGGACAATCCAGATTATGCGTTTTATTATGCCGCAAGTTTTGGAAATTCAGATTTCAATAAATATCGCGAATTGAGTCTGGAAGTAACCCGGAAATTCCCGGAGAGTGAACGAGGCGCACAGTCGCTATACTGGCTGGCACATCGTTCTTCCGATAAAGCGGATAAGATTAAATACTATGAGTTGTTAAAAACTAAGTTTCCTCCGGAGACCTTTAGATGGTCTTCATCGGGAATGTATAGCTATTTTGATGTACTGCTCGAAATCTCTTCAGAAAAAGCGGTGATACTTGCTCAAGCTATGCTAGATATTTCAACCAGTGAAAGAGATTTGAAAACCTGGAAAAAACAACTGACTGTGGCACAAGATGTAAACAAGGCTAATGTCTATTTTTTAGAAAACAACCCGAAAAAAGCATTAAGCGTTTTAGATAGCACAGTGCCACTTCGATGGTCAAATGCCAAAGATTTGATATTGCTTTTAAAGACAAAAGCTATGGATGAATCCGGAAAAACAGAATCAGCTTATGATGAACTTAAAATAGCTTATGCCAAATCTCCTGAAAAAAAATTAAAAAAGGCCTTAGACAAGTACGGCTCGAAATTGGGGAAAAAATCAAATGAGATAGAAAAGGATATTTGGTTTGTTCGTGATACCATGTCTGAGCCAGCCACAAATTTTACCTTAAAAAATTATTTAACACCGGGTAAAACATCACTTTCCGATTATAAAGGGAAGGTGGTTTTACTCACATATTGGTTCCCCGGATGCGGCCCATGTCGGGGCGAATTTCCACATTTTCAAAGTGTCGTTGATAAATTTGAAGGGAAAGATTTAGTCTATTTGGGCATAAACATTGTCCCTGAGCAAAATGATTATGTGATTCCGTTTATGGAATCAAGCGGGTACAGCTTTATTCCATTAGAAGATTATCCCGATCGCGACAAAGGCAACCTGGATAACCGTAGAGTCGCACCGATGAACTTCATCATAGATCGTAATGGTAATTTGATGTTTTCTAATTTCAGAACAGACGAACATAATCAGGATGTTTTGGAAGAAATGATCGCATCTCTCCTGGAAAGAGATCAAAGCTAGTAACCTATCATAAAAGCCTCTAGCCTTTTCAACATGTTTAAATATGGAACAAACAATAAATAAAATGGTTCAGGATGAAACTTAGAATTATGAAATCAAAATTAGTTACCCTACAGATTATTGTCGTATGCCTTATAATTCTGTTTACTATAACCGGTTGTAAAAAAGAAGTTCCTCATGATGGTTATAGCATTTCAGGTGTTGTTAAAGGTCTGGAAAACGGATGGGTTAAACTTATTCAATCCAATTTCGCCGACCGAGGAAGTCAGGGAAAAGTCATCGATAGTGCCAAAATCGAAAATGGCGTTTTTACAATGAAAGGAAAGATGGAACATATTGACATGGTAGGGATTTCTATAGATGAAAAATACAGAGCGATGAGAGGTTTCTTTTTAGAAAATAGTACGATAAACTTAGATATCGATCTCGCAAAAGCAGATAAGTACCATCAGTTTGAGCCGGATGTTTCAGGTTCAAAAGCCCACGATGAATATGTAAAACAGGAAGCAGTAGACCAAAGTATTTTTAGTCATGAGAAGTACGCACCCTTAGTAGCACTTAGAGAAGAAATGTCAAAAGCCTATAGTGCTAAAGACGACGATCTTGTTAAAAAATATCAGGAAAAAGCAACAAGCTTAAGGGATTTGAGTAATGCCCGACAGGAAGAATACCAAATGTCTAAAATTAACTATGTAAAAAACAATCCGGACTCTCCTGTATCTCCCTATGTATTGAGTTTTCAATTTAGTGAAGGGCGCATGTCCAAGGATAGAATGAAAGAGGTTTATAAAGTTTTTGCCGGAGATGCAAAGAAAACGGCCATGTTTCAATACATGGAAAAAACCTATACCGAAATTTTTGAAAGTTTAGGAGAAGGTGCAAAGGCTCCGGATTTTACATTGAAAACACCGGAAGGAAAAAACCTAACCTTATCGCAGGTAAAAGGCAAATATATCTTCGTGGATTTTTGGGCCAGTTGGTGCGTACCTTGCCGCGCTTCATTTCCACACTTAAAAGAAGTGTATGCCAAATACCATAAAGACGGCTTTGAAGTCGTCGCTGTGGGCACTGCCGATATTGGAGAAAAGTGGAAAAAAGCCATTGAAGAAGATCAAACCGTCTGGAACCATGTTTTCGATGGCGATGCAAACAAAACGGGAAAAGGGAAATCAGCGCCATACGGATCGGTTGCTAAAGCCTACGGGGTACCATTTTTACAAACAACATTTTTACTGGATGAAAACGGAATCATACTGGGGCGTCAATTGAGAGGAAAAGCATTAGATGCAAAATTAAAAGAGCTTTACGGCTATTAAAAACCAAAACGAGATGAAAAATATATTAAATACGATTACAATACTATTGGTCTTTTTAGTTGCGACCATAACTTATGGGCAGGAAAAGCTGGACATCAAAGTTTTATATGTGGGCTATAGTCCTGAAAAACCGATGCCGGAGAACTTAGAATCTGCTCGCATTACCGGCGGGATGACCCCGGAACGTTTTAAGATAGAGTACGGAAAAAGGATGCCGGCATTTAAAGAGCTTTTAGATAAACATTTTACAACGGTTAGAACTGTTGATGCCAGAGATTATAATGAAGATATGTCTAAGGCACATGATGTCACCATCTTTGATCAGGCACCAAACCCCATAAAGGAACGCGTCGTTCATAACGATCCTGAAACCGGAAAGTTTGTAAGTATGGAACCGGCGAAATATGTAAGTGATGATTTTAATAGCGCTTCCATATTTATTGGTCATACTTCATCAGTTATCGGCAGTAGCCTCGGGTCTAAACTTGATTGGTATTGCCTATGCTTGGACAGGCACGCCCATCATATAAAAACAGAGCATGCTATTTTTAAAGGGCCCTTTAAAACGGCGATAACCCTGAAGAATCGTGCGACTCCAAAAGGGGTGTTAAAAGCTTTTGACGGAGGCAATGTGCCGAAAGAAATCCCAATGTGGGAAGTCGATAAAGAAGGGTATGAAGATGGTAAAGGCTTTAGAGTTGGTATGGTAGCCCGAGGGTGGGGCTTTGAAGATTCTCCAAATTCTGAAATCATATCCGGTGGTGTTAGCTCTAAGCAAAAAACCGCTGTGGCATTAGGAAGACACGGCAATTTCTTTTTATGGGGCTTTGCCGGATCTCCGGATTATATGACCGATGAAGCCAAAAAAGTATTTGCTAATGTCGTTGCCTATATTCATAAGCATGCCGATGATAAAATGATCGTTAGAAAGTACAATGAGCGGATAGCCACGAAATTGTATATAGATGAAATGTTATTCTATACTACAAAACCGTCTTACCTGGCCTATGTTGAAGCCTATAAAGGTTTTAATGAGAGCTCTTTAAAAGCAAAAAAAGAAGCCGAGAAAAAGCAGGCAGCCGGAGAGGAATTAACGCGTATGGAAAAAATGATGCTAACCAGCAAACCACAGCCTATTGGGACAAGAGAGGATTACCTTAAAAAAAATATAGGTAGAAATTCATGGTCTAAAATAACGGGTCTGGATACTTTGGCCATTAGAAAATACCTAAAGGAAAACAGGGATTATTTCTATTCGGAACCTAATGGGTTTTACGACCTGAAAGTGGATGAAGATATTAAGAGTTTAGGAATTGCAAACACCGATATAAAAGTTCTTGATAAAGCCATTAGCCTGTTGGAAAAAGGGATTGATGTCGAAAAAGCCCATCGCATTTTAATGCGTTACACCCTTGAAGATTTTTCATCCCCGGGAGCATGGAGGTTATGGTATGAAAAATATAAGGACAACATGTTTTTTACTGAAGCAGGGGGCTATGTATGGATGATAAATGACGCCGATGCCAACCCGAAAGTAAGACCGAGAAATGAAAAAGATATTATTTCATTAAATGCCAAATAACACGTTAGTATTAATGCTCTATGAAAAACAATATATGTATAATCCTTTTGTTCTTAACCGTACAATTTGGTTGGTCGCAAAAAATAGAGATATTACCCGGTTTAATCGAAAAAGTTGAAACCGTATCTAATGAGCTTCATATTGGTGATCCCAATCCTATGAATCCTTTAGCTCTAAATGCGACAATTGTATGGTCCGATGACAGAACGCAACTGGCTATAGTGATGAAAGCGATATTATTGGAGCAATGGCATATTTATGCCTATGTACCCGACACGCAACCCTATATTGAATCTGAAGCGAGATTAGAATTACCCGATGGTATTGTCCCCATCAAGGACTGGGAAGAGCCCAATAGCATACCTTATGATGACGGTATTTATATTTATGAAGACGAATGTATTTTTGTACAATACTGTTCGGTGAATAGTTTTAAAAAAGGGGATAAGATTATCAGCGAACTATATTATCAAACCTGCGATATACATAAATGTTTCCCCCCGGAAACTAAGACAATAAGCATGACTCTTGAATGATTCATCGTTTTTAAACAATGAGTTCGAAAGTAAGAAATTTAACGATTAATTAAGAAAAAGAACTAAGGGTATTTTTTAAACCCCAAGTCTTATAGGTAATCACCATAATATTAGATTGATGAGAAAAATAAGCACCTTAATAGCGATAGCGATACTAAGCTTGAGCTGCAAAAATGCAGAAGTTGAACAAAATAAAACCGTTGTCTTGAAAGGGACCATTGCTAACTATGATCAAGACACATTATACATGAGTAATGTGACTTCAAAGTTTATGCGCTTCGAAGAAGAAATTCGTAAATTACCACTAGCAGAAAAATCAAATTTTGAGTTTCGATTTGACTTAGAAGAACCTGCTTATTTCCAAATAGGAAGAACGTTTTTATACCTATCTCCCGGCGATAGCTTAGTTGCTAATTTAGACTCCAGGGATCGGTCTTATGCGATTTTCAGCGGGAAAGGATCTGAAGCCAATAACTATTTAACTAATCTGCCTTATCCAAAAGGTGGTTCGTTTTGGGGAGATAGAGATATTTCGTCAAAAATAAAAACCTATCAGGATGCCGGTGAAGCCTTTAAACTATCTGTAAAAACCAGGATGGACAAACTGGAAGGGTTAACAACGGTCTCAGAGGATTTTAAACGATTGGAAGTAGCGCGTACCAAGTTTGACTATGTAAATTCCTTAGGTAGTTTGTTCTATTTGTATTACGGAAAAGTACGAAAGGGAGACATGACTCAGGAAGAAATGAACGCAAAAATTGAAGAAGCTAACGCCTATTTGATACCTCATAAAATGGCCTATTTAGATGATTTTAATCAAACGGATTATTTGCAGCTGGAAGTGTTTCAATCACTCTTGTATACATTGAAAGATGATAGCTTTAGAAAAGATCATCAATTACCGGAGTTAGATCCGCAATTACAAGAATACCTGATAACGAATAACATAGTAAATACCCTCAAATTTAATGGATATTCAAATCAGGCTGGAGAGCAATTAAAGGAAGGCGTGGAACGTGTTACAAACCCGGATTATAAAGCCATCTTACAAAATCTGGAAGATGAATACAAAACCATTTTAAAAGGTAACCCGGCTTCCGATCTTACCTTCACACAATTAGAAGGAAACACCGTTAAATTGAGTAACTACAAAGGAAAAGTAATCGTTCTGGATCTATGGGCAACCTGGTGTGGACCCTGTATGAAAGAGAAACCCTTTTTTGAAGCTTTAGAAAAAACATACCATGGAAATGATAATGTGGAACTCATTTCGCTTTCAATAGATAAGGAGAAAGTTTGGCGTAACTATTTTGATGATAATGAGATCGTCGGAAATCAATTGCAAATAAACAGAAGTCAGTTATCAGATTATAAAGTGGCAGGCATTCCCAGATTTTTTGTAATCGACAAGAACTTTAACATCGTTGATGTCTTTGCACCTATGCCTTCAACGGGAGAATTGGAAAAATTAATAAATAAATATCTGTAATTATGAAAAGCTACATCACCCTAATTTTAGCATGCATAGCGCTTTGGTCTTGTGAAAAAGAACAGGCTAAGGTTGATTATGTAGTGTTATCAGGTAAAATAGAAAATTTAAAAGGAGGCACCATGTGGATGCTCAACTTTGATGGTTGGGAGAGGTACATCAATGTAAAAGATGATGGGACCTTTTTAGATACCATTCACATAGAAAAACCCGGAGCCTATTTAATCGATTTCGAAAAAAAGAGATCGGAGATTTATATGTCGAATAACGCGAACATTCAGTTATATTCAGATGCTAAAGATTTTATAAACACCTTAAATTTTCAAGGAGATTATCAATCTTTAAATAACCATTATGCAAAGAAAGCAGTTTCGAATAATGCCTTTTTTCCTCAAATGGAAGCGATTTATACGTTGAATGCCGAAGCCTGTAAAGAGCGGCTTCAAGAGCATTACGTAGTCCCGTTTTTAGAATCCTTAGAAACGGTTACGGGTATTTCAGATAGCTTAAGGACACTGGAGAAAAACAACATTCAATACGCTTATTTAGGAAAATTAAACTGGTTTAAATCGTACCATCCCAGATTTACAAAAAACGAAGATTATAAAGCCCCGGAATGGTTAGAAAAAGAAGCTAATGATTTTTCATTAGATCGTGCTGAGGATCTTCAATACTCAACGGCATATTTCTTGGAACTTTCAGGCCATGTCTCTGGGGAAGCCTCCAAATTAATGAAAAAGGATTCTTTGAAGTATTGGGATGCACATACAAAAGTAGTTGCCAATATTAAAAATGAAGCCATAAAAAATCATTTCTTGTTTTCCAGATTTAGAAATTCAATTTCAGTAACTAAAAATAAAAAGGAGGTTTTTGATACCTATTTGTCAAAAAACACCGATGAGTCTTACAAAAAAAGAGCAGCTGCATTATATCAGGAAGCGGTAAAACTAGAACCGGGACAACCTTCTCCAAAGTTCGTAAATTATGAGAATCATGCAGGCGGCACAGCTTCCTTAGACGATTTTAAAGGGAAGTATGTATATATTGATATTTGGGCCACCTGGTGTGGGCCATGCAAACGACAAATCCCATATTTAGAGAAAATTGAAGAACAGTATCATGGTAAGGATATTGAATTTGTAACCATATCGGTAGATTATAAAAAAGATTATAATAAATGGAAACAAATGGTTACAGAAAAAGAAATGAAGGGTATTCAATTAGTAGCACCAGATGCCTTTAATTCAGAATTCATTAGTGCCTTTAATATCCAAGGCATTCCAAGATTTATTTTGGTAGACCCCCAAGGCAATTTAATTACTGCACGAGCGCCATTACCCAGCGATGAAAAATTAATAGACTTATTTAATGAGCTTAAAATTTAAATACTAAAAATATGAACAAAATAAAAACCATCACTTACCTATTAGCATTTGTTGTGCTTTGGTCCTGTAAAAAAGAAATGCCTATTGATTACGTTTTGTTATCCGGAAACATAAGTAATACTAAAGGCGGAGAACTAAATATCAGCGCTTTAAATGGTTTTTCAAAAACGATTAATGTTAAAGACACAGGGATTTTTTCAGATACGCTTTTTATTGAAGAAAACGGGTTGTATAATTTGCGTTTTGAGCAGATGAGGTTTTCACCTTATTTGTCTAAAGGAGCAAACATTAGTTTAAATGTTGATGCAAAAGAACATTCAAATACCTTAAAAATACTGGGAGATTATGCAGAATTGAATAATTATTTTGCCTATAAAGCAGGAAAGGAATACGATTTTATGATGGATAGAGAAGGCAGTTTTAATATGGATGAAGCATCATTCGAAACCAAAATAAAAGACTTCCAAGACGATTTAGAACAGCATTTAGATGTCGTGAAGAATATTCCGGAAGACCTTAAAGTCAAAGAATTAAGAGCGATTAATTACAGCAGATTAGCTAAAAAAGCAAACTATGAACGTATGTATGGCTATTTAAGTAAGAATAGAGACTTTAAAGCGTCTGATGCTTTTAAAAAAGAATTATCTGAAATGACTTTTGATAATGGTGAGGATTACTTGTATTCCTCAGATTATCAACAAATGGTTGGTCAAAACATAAGAGAAAAAGCCTATGGTTTTTATCAAAAAGATTCGTTGCCTTATCCTGAAGCACAAGCAAAAGCCTTAGCAGAAGTGAAAAGTGAGATCATTAAAAATGCCGAGTTGTATAAAAGCATTTCTATGCGATTACCAATGTCTAAAGATAAAGACAAAGACCTAAAAGAATTTTTAAATGCATCAACAAATGAAGGTCATATAGTTAGTATAAAAGAATTGTTTGAATCTTTAAAGGTTTTAGACCCGGGACAACCCTCCCCAAAATTTGTGAATTACGAAAATTATGCGGGTGGCACGACCTCATTAGATGACTTAAAGGGCAAATATGTGTATATAGACGTTTGGGCAACCTGGTGTGGGCCATGCAAATATGAAATTCCGTTTTTACAAAAAGTCGAAGAAAAATATCATGATAAAAATATTCATTTTGTAAGCATTTCAACAGATAAGCAAAGTGATAAGGAAAAATGGAAGGCAATGATTAAAGAAAAAGAATTAGGGGGTATTCAACTAATAACAGATAACGATTTTAATACGCCATTTGTAAACGGTTATAAAATTCGAGGAATCCCTCAATTTATTCTTTTAGACCCTGATGGAAATATTGTTCAGGCAAATGCACCCAGACCATCAGATGAAAAATTGATTGAATTGTTCGATAAGATGAAGATATAAATATCACTATCATTTTTAATATTTCATATAATTTAAGCGTTCGAATTAGTCATTCTTAAAAGGAAGTTAACAAAGGGAAGCAAACGGCTTCCCTTCAACCTTTACATTTCTAAGCTAGCTCTTTGCTCTATCATCCTCACAGAATAATTTTAATTATTTATAACTCATTATGTATTAGTTGCTTAGCAACTGGTTTTTACAGCTATTAAATATTAATAGTTAGACTTTTCATCTTCTAATTATATTATTTACATACTTTTGTTTCCAATACCTCTATTGGACAATGACGATTACCCAAAAAATTTCAGATAAGGAACTAATAACTCGTTTAAATAAAAATGATGAGGAAGCATTAGCAATCCTTTATAAAAAATATTGGGAAACCATGTATCTCGCCGCTTATAATCTCATTAAAAAGAAAGAAGTTTGCGAAGATATAATTCAAGAAATCTTTATTAATATATGGAGTAAACGAGGGAAATTAGAAATCAAGGTGTCCTTAAAAAGCTATCTTTATACAAGTACTATTTATAAAGTATATGATTATTTTAGGAAAAACAGTAAAGTTATTAAAGTTGAATTGTTAGAAAACTTTGATAAACGATTACAATATTCAAACCCAGAAACGAAGTTAATCCATAACGAGCTCATTGAACATGTAAATTTGGCTATAAATGAACTTCCTGAAAAATGCAGAATAGTATTCAAACTAAGCAGAGAAGAGCAATTAAGCTATAAAGAAATTGCTTCGAAATTAAATATTTCTGTAAGAACTGTTGAGGGGCACATTGCGAAAGCCATAAAACTCCTAAAATCTTCTCTAGGTAATACGGTTAGCTTAGAGTTAATTGCTTTTATTTTTCATGATATGATTACGTGAGATTTCTTTTTTTTTAAAAAATCACAATTTGAGCACGTAGTTTAGGTTTTTTTTTCGACTTTAAGATATAAACCTGTTGGAAATAGAAAAATGGACGCCAAAAATAAAAACAAATTACTAAATCTTATTTCTAAATTTCTAGAAGAGAAAGCCTCTACAAAGGAAATTAAGAATCTTTATAACTTTTTTTTAAGCCATCAAAAAATTACAAAGTGGCCGGAGAATTTTGAATCTAAAGAAATAATAGAAGATAAAATTTACGATAAAATTCAATCATCTGTTAAAATTGGCCCTTACAAAAGCATCAAAAAAGTAATTCCGCTATACCAGAGAAACATCTTCAAATACGCAGCTGCCATTTTGATATTTGTTTCTGCGGGATATTTCTTTTTAACTAAAGAAGAAACTACACAAAACACAGCACCAATAATCGTTAATAACAATATTAAAACAGGCACAGATAAAGCAACACTTACATTAGGAGATGGCACTAACGTTACCTTAGAAAAAGGAAAAGACTATATAGCAGAGCATATAGAGAGTAATGGTGAAGAGATTATTTACGCTAACTCCAACAATTCAAAATCCGATATAGTCTATAATTATTTAACCATTCCCAGAGGAGGACAATATTTTGTTAAACTTTCTGACGGAACACAAATATGGTTAAATTCTGAATCACAACTTAAATATCCGGAAAACTTCATTCAAGGTCAGATAAGAGAAGTGGAGCTCGTTTATGGCGAAGCCTATTTTGATGTGTCACCGAGTACCGATCATGATGGAGCTAAATTTAAAGTAATTCACCGCAAACAAGAAGTGGAAGTATTAGGAACAGAATTTAATATAAAAGCTTATAACGACGAAACCGAAGTGTTTACCACATTGGTTGAAGGTGTTGTGAAGGTTGGTAATAGTTCTGATAGTAAAATTTTAGAACCAGATCAACAAACTATAATTGCAGATGCTTCGAATATAATTTATGTGCATGCTGTGAATGCCAAAGGAGAAACCTCTTGGAGACGTGGTGTTTTTGATTTTAATGACAAATCCCTTAAAGAAATTCTTAAAGTACTGTCCAGATGGTATGATATGGATGTCATAATAGTTGATAAAGACATTGAATCTGAGTTATTTACCGGAACTTTTGGGAAAGAACAGAACATTGAAGATATTCTTTTTTTAATAAACAAATTAACCAATATTCAATATGAAATAAATAACAAGACTATATTTCTTAGGAAGTAAAAAAAGGGAACGAGGGTCATGTCCGCTAAAACTAAACCTTCAATTCCCTACTAGTATTAATTAACTAAATGTTTAACTAATTAACATCAACAAATTTATGGAAATTAATTTAACCAAAGCGATTTTCTTCCCGATAACTACCGGGATTAGAAAAAGACTTTTAAGAATCATTATGAGAACTTTTATTTTCTTATTATGTTTTTCAACATTTGGCTTTACGCCGGAAAATCTTCTATCACAAAATGTAAAAATTAGTATAGATGCTGATAAGATAGTAACCGTCGATGAAGTTTTTAAAATCATAAAAGAACAAACGGATTATCGATTTATTTATAAATCAGGAATGTTCAATAACTATCCAAAGGTTAATCTTAAAAAAGGAGTTATTAGAGCTAATTCGTTGCTCAAACAAAGCTTATCCAACAAAACCTTCAATTTTAGCTTTGGCGCCAATAATACTATTGTTATTACTGATAAAACCGATTCGTTTCAAGAAATAACTATTACAGGACGTGTTTTAGATAATAATGGTATGCCAATACCAGGAGCCACAGTTTATGTATCTAGTATACAACTATCTGGTGAAAGAGTTTCAAGTGACTATATAATTAGAGGGACCTCAACAGATATTGATGGAAACTTTTCTATTAAGGCTGAAGTAGGGTATTATTTGGTAGTATCGAGCATAGGTTTTGGTTCACATAATCAAGTAATAACAGGAGATGAACTAGCTTTAACCATAGCATTGCAAGAACGCTCAAGCGAGTTAGACGAAGTAGTGGTTATAGGATATGGTCAACAAAGGCGGGAAGAAGTTACTTCTGCCGTTTCATCTGTTAAAAGTGATGATCTCGCTAAAACGGGGGTTGCCCAAGTAAGCTTCGATAGATCATTAACAGGATTATTAAAAGGGGTTAATGTAGTGGCTAGTACAGGAGATCCTGCAGGCAATGTAGACATCAATATACGAGGTTTTACCTCCCCTTTTTCGGGTAGTGACAACAACCCCTTGTTTGTTATCGATGGGGTTCCCTTTCAGGTAAATCCAAACACAACAAGAAATGATGAGACTCGGTTTACAGAGCCTTTAAACCCCTTATTGGCGCTCAATCCCAACGAGGTTGAAAGTATTGACGTATTAAAAGATGCAGCGGCAACAGCGATTTACGGATCTAGAGGCGCCAATGGAGTGATTATTGTAAATACAAAAAAAGGGAAAAGAGGAACAAAGCCCAAAGTGTCTTTTTCTACTACAATTACCGCTTCAGAGCCCATTGATTTGGATAATTACTTAAATACCGAACAATGGAAAGCTTATTTGGATACCTATTTTAGCAATACATCACAAGCCCTAGAGGATGGACAGATATCAAATCCTTTTATATTGTTTCCATTTGGTGATATGATCAATCTTGATAGCAATTTTTTGTACACTGGCTTAAATGAAAGTAGTTTCGGAACGGTTAGTACCAATTGGGCAGATGTAATTTACAGACCAACGGCTTACACCAAAAACTACAATCTATCAGTAAGGGGAGGTACGGAATCTACGGCCTACTCCCTAAATGTAGGTTATAACGACAAAGAAGGTATGGTCATCGAAGATGAGTTAAAGCAATACAACCTTAGGTTGTCTATAGATAGTAAATTGAGCAAAACCTTTGAAACAGGAACAAACCTAAACCTAAGCTACACAAAGAGAGAGCAAGGTAGTACTGGGTTTTTTGCTAGTCCATCGTTTTCAGGTTTGAACAATAGACCGGATATGCCGGTTTTTGATGAAAATGGCGACCATATATTAAGACAGATAGATGATTTTTTTGAATTTTTCTATCCTTACAATGCACCTTCGCCTTATGCCAGTGTCACTGCCAATACCAATGATACCAAAGCTTATAATGTTTTGGGGAATGTTTATTTTAAGGCTAATATTACGGATAACTTTAATATTAAAGCCGATGTAAATGGCGGATTGTTCGTAACCGATAATTATACCTTTAGACCGGCAACAATTACTCGTGGCGTATTTGTTGGCCTTCCTTTACCAGGATCTGATCAATCATTTGGTTCGGATCAGTTGGTTATTAATAGTAATATCACGACAGACCTTGTGGCCAACTACAACAATTCTTTTGGCAAACATACTGTTGGGGCCTCATTAGGATATTCTTGGTTAAGAGAAAGTGCTGACAGAAGTAATACTAATTTGCAAGGATTTCCAGATGATGTAATTTTAACAAATCCATCTAACGCAACCACAGCAGATGTTAGTGCTTCCGTAATTGATTCTGGTTTAAACTCCTTGTTTGGACGTTTGACCTATAATTATGACTCCAAGTATTTTTTGACTCTGACAGCCAGGGAGGATAAATCATCAAAATTTCCTCCAGGGAACAAATCTGCCTTTTTCCCATCGGCTTCTGCGAGCTGGAATATAGCCAACGAAAATTTCTTGAAAGCATCTGAACTAGTAGACCTATTAAGATTAAGAGCCAGTGTAGGGCTTACGGGTAGCACCAATGTGCAAGACTTTGCTTTTTTACAAGGGTTTGCTCCTGGTTTTAGATGGGGTGGAACTTACAATGGTCAACCTGCAGTTGGTCTGGGTGATACCCTGGCGAATCCTGATGTAAGTTGGGAAGAAACCAATGAGGTAAATTTCGGATTGGACTTTAGTTTTCTTAACAATCGTATTCGAGGAAGTGTTGATGTATACGACAGAAAAACAACAGGTGCATTAATGCCTACTCCTATACCTGTAGAAACAGGTTTGTCTACTTTTACAAGTAACTTTGCCGATATGACCAATAAAGGGTTTGAAATTGAGTTGAGTGGAGACATTCTAAAAAATGAGAATTTCAAGTGGTCTGCAGGTATCAATGCTTCACAAAATAGGAATACGGTAGATAAACTTCCTTCAACATACATCAATAGTCGTTTCCGACCGTATGTGATCGGTGAACCTGTTCTTGTCATCTATGGATATAACGTAGAGGGAATATTTCAAACACAGCAGGAAATAGATGCATTAAATGCGGCATCGCCAACAGGTAGCTATGTGTTACCACAATATGGTAATTTGGGTCCTGGTGACTATAGATATGAAGATATTAATAATGATGGTGTAATTAATGACGAGGATGGCCTTGCAGTAATAGGTAATGCCGAGCCGGACCTCTTTGGCGGGTTTAATACCAAGCTGTCTTACAAAGGGTTTGAACTGGCCGCATACTTCAACTATGTATTAGGTGGTGAGCTATTATATAACGAACAAGGCCCTATTAACCCATATCCAAGGACCAATATTATAGACGTATTTACCAATGATAGGTGGACGCCTACAAACACAGATGCACGTTTTTCAAGATTGGTCTATAGAGGTGGTTTTTTTAGTGACATCAACAGTCAAATAAATTCACGCAGAATATATGATAGGTCATTTATCAGATTATCCAATATCCAGTTAACATATAACCTACCAATAGAACCTTTAAAGATGTTTGGCTTAAGTAGTGCCAGTGTTTTTGTTGGCGGTTCTAACTTGATAACCTGGATCAAGGAGTATCCGGGGATAGACCCTGGAAGCGCTGGGGCGGGAAATAATCCTTTTGGATCTATTAGCTACCCTAATGTCAAATCTTGGAATTTTGGAATAAATCTTAACTTTTAAACAAAATAAAATGGAATATACAAAACATATAACCCATATTAAGAATGTTGTTTGTCTAGTCTTCTTATTGGCCTCTGTAAGCTGTAGTATCGATGACGTTGTGCCAAACAATCAATTATTGGAAAATACGGTAATTACAGACGAAGCTTCTGCATTAAATGTATTGAACCGTATACATAATTCAGGACTTAGAAATCGTGCTTATGGAAGTACCGCTGGGGCGGGTGGAGAAGGCTTGGTGGAATTGTATTCTCTTTCAGATCAATATATCGATTATTTGCAATCTAATCCTGATTATTTACCTTTTAGCACAAATTCGGTCCTGCCTAATAGTTTTTTTGTAACAGGATTGTATAGAGATCTTTACTTTAATATTAATTTAGCCAATTTTTTTATAGAGATTGTAGAACGTGGTGATGCCAATGTAACCCCTGAAAGACAAGTTGAATTATTGGCTGAAGCTCGTTTTTTTAGAGGGTTGTCACATTTTAACCTTTTACGTGCATTTGGGCAGTTTTACGATATGAATTCCCAATTAGGTATTGTAGTGAGTTTGACTCCGATAAGAGATAATAGTACTTTTCCCAGAAACTCTGTACAAGATGCCTATAGCGCTATTTTAGCCGACTTAGAGTTTGCAGCAGATAATGCGACTAACGGTCGGGAGCATTTCTACATCAGTGCTACTGCAGCAAGGGCTTTCTTGGCAAGGGTACAGTTGTATGCAGGAGATTTTGCCAGCGCGGCATCTAACGCTCTAGCCGTAATCAACAATACAGATGGCTATAGTTTGGATCCAAGCTATAGTAATATATTTGCTTCACGTTATGGCAGCGAGACTCTGTTGGCAGCGTATACTGGCGGTACTGAAGGGAATCAAGGGAATCAATTTGTGAAATCTGATATGCAGCCTTCAGTTACGCTTATAAACTTGGCCGATGACCAAGATGGTGTTTCAGGCGATGGAAGTGCTGATTTTGCAATAGGATATGACCCAAGGTTTTCGCTGGGCTTTGGCCCCGGAACGATTGGAGAAGAAAATATTGGAAAATACCCTAATGGACTTCTTGGTTCAAATGCACCGACAAACAATAATGCGATTCAAAACTTAAGAATGGGTGAGATATACTTAATATTTGCCGAGGCTGAAGCCAGGCGATCGGGCGGATCTTTGGCGAATGCACTACAGCGGTTAAACGACATAAGAAATAGAGCTGGCGTAGCACCCAAAACCCTATCTGATCTGGCTACATTGTTGGAAGACATCAGAGAAGAAAAAGTTTTAGAACTTTATGCTGAAAATGCAGAGCATTGGTTTGATTTGGTACGTTATCATACTTTGGGCGATATTGATGCGCTATCAGTAAAGCCTACTTTAACTTCTACAAATCAATTCATTTTACCAATACCAATAGACGCATTGTCAGGAAACCCTGAACTCGTTCAGAATCCTTAAAATTATTTATTAGAATTCAAGGTGATTCCTTTTGTTACGAAAGAATCGCCTTGAATTAATTCTAATAGGTTTTCACTTCTATTTCTGCTGGATAATAAAGATTCTTTAAAGAGATATTTTCATAGATAAAACCAAAAATATAACGATGATTCTTGATTGACTTCTTTAATGAATTAGGAATTTAATTAAAAGTATAAACAATGAAAAAACTAAATAGAATACTTATAGCAATACTACTACCCTTGGTTTTTGCCTGTACAACAGATACAACCAGCTTTGAAATTGTAGTAAAAGGAGGAGAACATTTCCCAGAAGACGCAGAAGTTGTTATTACAAGAAGACGATTGGATACTCTTCGAAAGTTTGAAACATTAGTAAAAAAGGGTTTTACAAATGGAACACTTAGCTACAAAGGGAAGGCTGAAAGCATTCACGCAGTGATGTTTAATGTTAAAACAGCTGAAGGTATGCCTGCATCACCTATTATTCAAATGGCATTGGAACCGGGTCTAACCGAAATTTACTTTACATCAAAAAATGAATTTACATTCAAAGGTGGTCAATACAGTGATATGCTTATCAATCCGGTTATAAATGATGCCGATTATCAAAAGGCTCAATCAGCTGTATATAAGCATATCGAACAAGGTATATCGTATAAAGATACAATTGTTCTAAATGAGTATTACAGATTGGCAGGCATATCGTCTAGAGCCCGTGGAAAAGTATTGAAACAGGTATATGAACAACAGAATAATCCTTTAGCTAAATTACTATTGCACAATTCAGGATACTATACTGGAGATCATATAGAGGCAATGAAAACAAAAGAAGAACTTGCCAGTCAATTGGGTGAAAACCGTGAGGCTGTTTTGACAAAATTGCTAAATGAAGCTGCAAAGAAAACATACGCCATTAGAGCGACTTTAGATGTAGGGAAAACAATTAAGGAGTTTGCCGGAGATAATTTAGAAGGAGAAAACATACAATTGTCTGATGTATTAAAAAAGAATAAGTATGTTTTGGTAGAGCTATGGGCGTCTTGGTGTGGACCTTGTCGTGCAGAGATTCCACATATGAAAAGAGCCTATAAAGAATTTAACCCCAAAGGATTTGAGATTGTTTCGTTTTCACTGGATGATAAACAATCGGCCTGGGAAAATGCATCAAAAGAAGAAGAGCTTCCATGGATTAACATTAGTGATGTAAAAGGGTATGATAGCCCTGTTGCAGAAATGTTTGCAAAACCAGCGATACCTGCCAATTGGTTGGTAGATGCAAGCACTGGAAAAATTATTGCCAAACATTTAAGAAAAAAAGCGTTGGATAATAAATTGGAGGAACTGTTAAAGTAATATTTGAAGGTAAAACCTTGACTACTAATAAATAAAAACTAAATAATAATGAAAAAATACATTGTACTTACACTAGCACTAATTACGCTTTGGTCGTGTAAAAAAGAAGACACAGTTAATTATGTCCTTTTATCAGGAAACATTGGGAATACCAAAGGAGGTTCACTCAAGATTAGTAATGCATTAAATGGTTTTTCAAAAACCATTAATGTAATGGATAATGGCGTATTTTCTGATACGCTTTACATCAAAGAAAATGGTCAGTACGAGTTCCGTTATGAAAGGGGTAGAGTTCATCCATATCTAAGTATGGGAGATCAAGTTAACATGCAAGTTAAAGATGTAAAGGAATTTTTAGGAACTATAAACTTTGAAGGTAATTATAGTGAGTTCAATAATTTTATTGCATTCTTAGATCGTGAAGATTTTAATTTTCGTGTTGATCAAAAAGAAACCTATAACATGGGGGAAGCTGATTTTGAAGTCAATATAGCTGATTTCAAAAAAAGGATGGAATCCAAGCTTGATGCCGTTTCGAAAATCCCGGAAGGCTATAAATCTAAACAACTAAGAGCCATTGAAGCCAAAAGAATAAGATTAAAGTCTATTTATGAAGTCATATATGCACGATTAACTGACAATAAGGATTTCAAAGCGTCTGATGCATTCAAAAAGGAAGTTGAAGCTTTTGATTTCAATAATGAAGAGGATTATAAGAGTTCAGCTGATTATCGTGACATGGTGTTTTTCCATTTAATGGATAAGGTTAATGCGTCGGAACCAAAAGATATCCAGTCTTATAGAGAAGCACGTAAAAAAGTACTAAGTGAGATCAATAGTGAAGTGATTAGAAATGGAGAGTTGTATAGAAGTATTTCCGGAGGTTTACAGAGGTCTGAAGACAAAGAAAAAGTAGTCAACGAATTTCTGAGTGCATCTACCAATGAAGGGCACAAAGCTGCAGTGTTGGAACTGTTCAAGTTATTGAAAGTTCTAGATCCAGGACAACCATCACCTAAATTCGTTAGCTATGAAAACTACGATGGTAGTACAACATCATTAGATGACCTAAAAGGAAAATATGTATACATTGATGTTTGGGCAACCTGGTGCGGCCCTTGTAAAGCGGAGATTCCATTTTTAAAGGAAGTTGAGGAAAAATATCATGATAAGAATATCACTTTTGTAAGCATTTCTACTGATAAGCAAAAAGACAAGCAAAAGTGGAAGGATATGATTAAGGAAAAGGAATTGGGAGGTATTCAGCTTATTACTGATAACGATTTTAATACTTCATTCATTTCAGGTTTTAAAATTAGTGGTATACCGAGATTTATTTTATTAGACCCTAATGGAAATATTGTTCAAGCCAATGCACCAAGACCTTCAGATAAAAAATTGATCGAATTATTTGATAGTTTAAATATTTAAAACATAAAGTACATTATTTTGAGTTAGTCATTAGTAGTTTGGATAAAGGAGCTAAAAGAAATTTTGGCTCTTTTTTTATGGGAGAAAACAGACTTGGTTTATTAATAATTCATGATGTCTTAGAGGCTTTAAAATCTGTGTTTCTAGTGTGATGTGAGGCTTCTTATAGGCACGCATTTAAGGATGTCCCCACGGTTTGAAAAATAATCCTTTTCAATACTAACTATTAAATTTGTTTACATTTGTTTCAGGTTAATAGCAATTTCCATATCCAATCTCTCATGATTATTACAGATGATGAATTAATTAATCGCCTTAAACAAGGAGACAAAAAAGCTCTAACTAATCTGTATAATAGTTATTGGAAACCGCTTTTTATATCATCATACAACTTGCTGAAAAACAAAGAAACCTGTGAAGAAATTGTTCAAGATGTATTTGTTGATTTATGGAGAAACAAAGACAACCTTCAAATTAAAATATCCTTAAAAAGCTATTTATATGCCTGCGTACGCTACAAAGTTTTTAGTGAATTCAGGAAGCACAAAATTATTCGTGTTGAACTGCTCGAAAATTTAAATAAACGCTTCCAGTATGCCACTCCGGAAACCAAAATTATGCATAAGGAGTTGGTTGATCAAATTAATGTTGTTGTTGAAACCTTACCGGAAAAATGTAAACGGGTTTATAAATTGAGTCGCGATGAACAATTAAGCCACAAGGAAATTGCCAGTAAATTAAACATCTCGGTTAAAACCGTGGAAAACCACATTACCAACGCCCTTAGAATTCTCAGAAAATCCTTAGGAAATATTTTAAGCATCGAACTGATTCATTATATCAGTCAAAATCTCAACTAACTAATTAAGCGAAAGGGCACTTCGAGTATCGGGCAGAAGCGCGATGTATCGAGAAGCAATTAAAAGCTGAAAATTGACTGGTTACAGATCTCACTTCCATTTGTCATTATGATGGTTTCTCCACTCTTTTTAAACAACCAATAGCTAAAATGCTAACCCCATGTTAAATTTTTTTAAAAAGTTTTGGGGGGTAAAGACATTTTACCACACTATATAAATACACCCCAACATTTAAAATAGGATGTTAATGAATACCAATGATGTAAATACACAGGATTTTCAAGAGTTAATTGAACGCTATCTGGACGGAAAAACGACTTTGGAAGAAGTAAAACTATTGGTCAATTATTACGAAAGTTTTCAGCAAGATCATGAATGGGTTGAAGAGCTAGGCCCTGAAGACACCATCAAAAATAGAATGTTAATCAACATTCTCGAAGTACTTCAGGATGAAAGTCCTAAAGTAATTCCCATATATAAGAGGTCATTCTTTAAGTATGCAGCAGCCATTGTAATCTTTCTTTCTGCCGGCTATTTCTTTCTAAATAAAGATAATTTGAACAATGAATCTCCGACTCAAATTATAGTAAACAATAATATTAAAGTGGGGTCGGATAAAGCCATCTTAACTTTAGAAGACGGAACAAACGTAACCTTGGAAAAAGGACAGCAATACATTTCAGATCACATAGAAAGTACAGGGGAAGCCATTGTTTATTCGGTAGACCAAGCCAAATTAAAACCAAGCATTGCATATAATTATTTAACAGTTCCAAGAGGCGGGCAATATCATGTCACATTATCTGATGGTACCGAAGTATGGCTAAACTCTGACTCAAAATTAAAATATCCAACAGCATTCATAGAGGGCGAAGATCGTCGTGTAGAGCTCGTATATGGAGAAGCCTATTTTGACGTGTCGCCTAGTACGGCACATCAAGGAGCTAAATTTAAGGTGACTTCGGGACTTCAGGACATCGAAGTTTTAGGCACCGAGTTTAATATTAAAGCGTATCAGGACGAAGATAGTATCTATACTACACTTGTTGAAGGTAAGGTCATGGTAAATTATGGCACGACGAACACGGCTTTAGCACCAAATCAGCAATCCATAATAGTAGAAGGTATTCCATCTATTAATGTTAAAACCGTGGATGTTTTTACGGCAACCTCATGGCGAAAAGGCGTCTTTAGTTTTAAAGATATGCCGCTCAGTAAAATCACGAAAGTACTATCCAGGTGGTACGATATGAATGTCGTCTTTGTAAATAAAGAAGTGGAAGCCATCAAATTTACCGGAGTATTAGGTAAAGAACAATCTATAGAAGATATCTTATCAACAATGTATAACACTAATAGTATACCTTATGAAATAAATAACAAGACCATAATTTTTAAATAAAAAAAGGGAACGAAGGTTCGAATTTCTCACAACACAAACCATCATTTCCCTGATATCGTATTAATCAATTAAAATGTTTAACTAACTAACACATGCAAATTTATGGAAATTAAATTAACCCATGTTTTTTTCTCTCCGAGGGTTACCGGAATTAGAAAAAAACTACTCAAAATCATTATGAGGACTTTTATATTCTTATTATGTACCGCAGTTTTTGGCTTTACACCTGGAAATGTTTTATCTCAAACGTCGAGAGTCAATATTTCAGAAGATAAAACCATTACTGTCGATGAAGTCTTTGACATTATCAAAGAGCAAACCAACTACAGGTTTATTTATAAATCGGACATGTTTAAAGATTTCCCTAAAGTATTCGTAAAAAAAGGGATTATTAAGGCAAATAGGCTACTTAAACAGAGCCTTTCTAAAGGGAACTTTAACTTCAACTTTTCAGATAAGAATACTATAATAATCAGACATACATCAGATATCCAAGAACTTGAAATTTCAGGACAGGTAACCGATGTCAATGGAATCCCATTACCCGGAATGACTGTCTATGTAACGAACAGGAAACCTACCGGAGAGCGAATGTCAAGTGACTTCATAATAAGAGGAACTGCAACAGATTTTGACGGGAAATTCACTTTAAAAGCGGAAGAAGGTTTTTATTTGGTAGTTTCCGGGATTGGCTATGAATTTTCATCGCAGCCCGTTCTGAGTTCACAAACGGTGTATAATGTTGTCCTAAAAGAAAGAGCCAGTGCTTTAGATGAGATTCTGGTTGTAGGATATGGAACTACCAGAAAGAGAGATCTTACGGGTTCGGTAGGTTCGGTAGATTCTGAAGAGATTCAACAAATTAAAACCCAAACGATTGATCAGGCGCTTGTTGGGAAAGTAACCGGAGTTCACGTATCTGCGAACACTGGAGTTCCCGGCTCCGGAGCCATAGTTCACATACGGGGATTGAGCCAAATCAGGGGAGATAATCAACCTTTATATGTTGTAGATGGTGTTCCCATCGTTATGAATCCACAATTTTCTTCCGATGGTTTAGGTATCGGTGTATTTGGAGATCGTGAAAACCCGTTGTTATCTATAAACCCGAACGATGTAGAACGTGTTGACGTCTTAAAGGATGCATCGGCTGCTGCCATTTACGGTTCCAGAGCGGCTAATGGGGTAATCTTGATTACGACCAAACGCGGTAAAAAAAATCAAGCACCAAAATTTAATTTCTCTTATAACACGACCATTCAGAACCCAACGCAGAAGATAAATTATTTAAATGCAGATCAGTTTAAATCTTTTGCGACTACACAAGCCCAAAGCACATTAGATACCACCACTGCACCTGAATTCTTATGGCCTTTCATCTTTCCAAGTGAGTATACCATTGTTAATGATCCGGATAGTTTTTTTGGTACAGAGGATACAGATTGGCAGGATTTAATAACTAACGACAACGCTTTTTGGAATCAATATAGTTTTAGTACCTCGGGCGGTACCGATAGAACAAATTATTTCGTTTCTGCCACCGTCTCTAATCAGGAGGGTGTTATGATAGGAAATAAATTCAACCGTTATAATTTTTCAACTAATCTGGATTCACAATTGAACGATCGATTAAAAGTTGGTGCTACAATAAACTATAACTATTCTGTAAATAAAATAAGCGGTATTAATAGTTTATCAAATGCTAATTTCAGACCGGATCAAGGTGTTTTCAACGAAGATGGAACTTATACCAGCAGAAGTCAGTTTGGCGGAGCCGTAATACAGAGAAACCCTTTAGGTGACGGAGCAAAAGTTCGGAACAAGGCCATTTCCAAAAATTTAACAGGTTCCGTTTATGGAGAGCTTAAGTTAATTGAAAATTTAAAGTTTAGATCTCAGATAAGCATAGGTGTTTCAAACGACGAGAGCACCGAATTTAGTCCATCGTTTACAAGCGCTGCTCAGTTTAATGAATTTTTCAGCTCGTTTACCGGAGCGCTTTTGGATACCCAAAATTCCGATGCGGTAACAACCTCTTTCAGTAATACTTTAAATTATAATGCCACGATTAATGAAGATCATCATATTGATGCCGTGGTTGGTGCTTCCTGGGACCGATTTTTTAATGATTTGGTTGGCCAAAATTATATAGGCTTTCCGGATGATGAAGTTCTTACTGGCGTTGGAAACGCTTTAAACGTAGATTCGCCTTCAAGTGCGAGTATCGAAAATGGATTAAATTCCTTGTTTGCAAGAGTAAATTATAACTATAAAGATAAGTACTTACTAACATTCACAGGGAGACAGGATACATCTACAAAGTTCGGACCGGATAATAAAAGAGGATTCTTCCCTTCCGGAGCCTTTGCATGGAATTTACATAACGAAGATTTTCTAAAGAACTCAGAGATTTTAAATCAGTTAAAATTAAGAGTTAGTTTAGGACGCACAGGTTCCGATAATTTACCCGGGTTTACCTATCTGCCGTATTATGTGAATTTAGGGAATGGTGACTCATTTTACGATGGGGTTAATGGTTTCTCCGTTGATGGCGTGCCAAATGAGGGTATTAAATGGGAATCCACAGATCAATTAGATTTAGGTGTGGAATTCAGTCTGTTTAATAACCGATTGAATGGTGAGATCGTGTATTTCGAAAAAAACACCTCGGGGCTTATTTTACTATCTCCAATTCCTTCAGAAACAGGATCTTCCGACTGGTTTTCGAACGTGGCTGATGTATCGAATACTGGAGTGGAAATAGCTCTTGGAGGCGATATTGTTAGAAATGAAAACTTCAGATGGAATTCGTCATTTAACATTTCTTTCATTGATAATAATGTGGATGCCTTAAATGGTGGATCTCAATTTAGCGGAGGGGGTCTTACTGGGATTGAAGAAGGGTCTCCCATTGGATTTATTTTAGGATATGAGGTCGATCGCATTGCACAAACTCAGCTGGAAATTGACGATCTCAATGCTAGTGCACCAAACGGAACTTATTATAATAGCACGTCACAACCAGGGGATTATATTTATAAAGATTTAAACGGTGACGGTGAAATTACTCGTGAAGGAGACCGCACAAATATTGGAGATATTAATCCTGATTATTATGGCGGTTGGAATAATACCATGTCTTATAAAGATTTTGACCTCTCCTTTAATTTTCAATTTGTGCAAGGCAATGAAAGGGAGTGGACCATACCCGGTTCTATGGGTCGTGTAGATTTGAATAATAACTATACAGATATCATATTTGATACCTGGTCACCGGAAAACACTGGAGCACATTATGCCAGAATTGGAACTTTTGGACATTTCGATACCAATACAAAATCTGTTGTTGATGGGTCTTATATAAGATTGCGATCGGCATCCATAGGTTATAGTTTGCCACAAAAAATAATTGAAAAAGCAGGTTTAAGCAATGCTAGAATTTCTATTAGTGGAAATAATTTGTTTACAATAACTGATTATCCCGGTCAAGATCCTGAAAATGTTGAGAGACAAAGAGGAGGATCCACCATAGATTTAACACGTACATCAGGATTTTCGTATCCACAGGTGAGAACGTTTACATTTGGAGTTGACTTAAGTTTCTAATTAAAAAAATGAAAAAATGAAAACAATAAAATTTATATATATAAGTATCGTTAGTTTGGCGACTGCATGTTTGACTTCATGTGAGCTCGCTCAGGATATCGATGAATATGAGCCTCTTTTTGCCTTAAATGCCTTTGAAGCGATTGTAGATGACGCTTCGGCGGAACTAGCCTTATCTGGCATCTATTCAGGATTCAGACAGCGATCAACATCAAGCGGGAATCCCGATATTTACCTTATTCCTGGGTTTTTAAGTGGGTTGGCAGATCCCGGAAGAGCGCCGTTTAATGAAGAGAATACAGGTTATAAAAATAATGACCCCATTCCAAGTCGTACAAGAAGTAATTTAGGAGCCTATACAAGGATGTACGACATTGTGAACAGATGCAATTGGTTGTTTCAGGAAATTGCGGATGTAACATTTGATAACCCTTCCAGAAAAAGCGAAATCATTGCTGAAGCCAAGGCAGTTAGAGCCACAGCTTATTTTTACCTGCTTCGTTTGTGGGGACAGTTTTATGATGTTAATTCGACCTATGGTTTGGATCTAAGAACGACGCCTTCTCTTACAAATGAAGCGTTTCCAAGAACCGGTGTGGCTGCAGTTTATGAACTTATTATTGCGGATTTGGATGAAGCGATATCCAATGCGCCCGATTTAAGAACGAAGTATTTCACCAATAAAACCTACGCTAAAGCGTTGAAGGCTAAAGTGATGTTATACCAGGGGAATTATGCTGAGGCTTCAAGTTTAGCCCAGGATGTTATCAATAATTCCGGGGGAAATTTTGACTTGGCTTTGACATTTGGTGAAATTTTTGACAATACCTCCCCGGGACTTTTTGATTCATCAGAAGTCATTTTTGGTACCAAAGGAGAACCTGGTGCCGGAGTCGGGCTTTTCAACTTTTGGAGAGGATTTGCATCAACACCAACTTTCAGTTATATCGATATGGCTGCAAATGGAACTATAAATATTGGAGGTCAGGTTATCAACTATGATGGTGCACGAGTAGCGTCAAATTTTGCTTTAGGCGCACCTGTTGAAAAATACGGTAATTATGAAATGATATATCATTTGCGAATGGCGGAAGTATACTTAATTTTAGCAGAAGCAGATGCGAGAGCAAATAATAGTGTGACTACCACGGCCCTCGATGCTTTAAATGCTGTAAGAATTAGAGCTGGAGCCATAACTACGGGAGGAGACGGATTTGAAACGTATCCGGCTACCATCTCATTCGACCAGTTTCTCGAGGTGGTGCGTATAGAAAAAATGATGGAACTTGGAGCTGAACAAGGCGAAGAATGGTTTGATCTGGTACGCTATGATTATGCCGATGGATTCGGATCCGGTTTTCAGGTTTCTGATATCAAAGCCTCAGCAACCGATTCCGATAAATTTATTTTACCAATTGCAAATGAGTCCAGATTGGCTGGAGGTGATGTTGTAGAACAGAACCCCGGGTATGACGGAAATTAATATGCCTTTTAGTCCTGGTCTCCAATTTTATGAGACCAGGACTTTTTATCTTCTTGATATTATTATAAAATGGCCTGTCCGCTTCAGATTTTTTAAATTTTTAACACTTCTTTAACCGGGGGTAAGGCAATTATAAGCAACCTGGTAGTTAGAGCACAATGCGTGTTCATAGTCTTAAACTAATTATAAAATATTTTAAAATGAAAAAAATAATTGCATTTGTCATTGCCCTAGTCTCACTACATAGTTTTGCTCAGGAAAATAACTTTAAATTAATTGGAGATTTTCCAAATCTTAAAAAGGCGGATTCTATACATCTGTGTAACATTAAAGGAAAGGATTTAATTCCTTTTTCCAGTGCTAAAATCGATAATGGGACATTTACCCTATCCGGATATATCCCCTATGAAGATGAGTATTATACCAAAGTAACCACCTTTGGTGAAGATCCGCAATATGGAAAATTATTCGTAGAAAAAAGAGAGTTAACCTATTCAGGAGTGCTCTCTAAGTATCCAAAATTTGAAGTCAATGGAAGCCTGTATGCACATAAGGTATATGCGTCACATAAGAACCCTGAATATCTTGAGTTACGTAAAAAAGTAATGGCCTTGGAGTCAGGAAATCCAACGGACGAACAAAAAGTAACCATTCAAAAATTACAACAAGATCTCTTCCCTATTATTGGCAACGTGGAATATAGCTGGTATCCGGAAACGCACCCTAAACATCAGATACACTTGGCGGATCAATACTATTACGATAAGGAATTCGAAAAATTTGAAACCCAGGCATTACAAGTAACCGAAACTTACCCAGATCATCCTGGTGCAAAACGAATGGGTTACGTATTACAATTTTATAAGGAAAGAAAAGCTAAAGAAGCAGCCGGAATTGTTAAAAAGTCTCGGGTAGGAACACAATATACAGATGTTACTGCACAAGATGTAGAAGGGAAAGCCTATAGTCTAAAATTCTTAAAAACAACAAACTGGTCTTGTTAGACTTCCGGGCATCTTGGTGTGGCCCATGTCGGGCGGAATTTCCACATTTACGTTTGGCCTATAAAGCCTATAAGGATAAAGGCTTCGAGATTTTTGCGGTGTCACTAGATGAAAGCAAAGAAAAATGGACAAAAGCTTTGGATGAAGAAAAAACGACCTGGATTAATGCTGCCGACTTAACGGCGTTTAAATCTAAAGCCGCCTCAGATTATGGCATTAGAGGAATCCCATATAATATATTGGTTAATTCTAAAGGAGAAATACTGGGGGAATCTTTAAGAGGAGAAGCCCTGGAAGAAATACTTGAGAAATATTTACATTAAAACAATTCATATGAAACTTAAAAATATATTTAAACTGCTTGTAATCACACTAATAGTCTTTAGTTGTGGTGAAGCTCCCCTCCAAGAAGGAAAGTATCGTATCAATGCCACCGTAACCGGATTGGATCATGGTGAGATTTACATGTTCAATTATCCAAAGGTTGACACTATAAAAGTGGTCGATGGGAAATTTCAAATCGAAAATAAACTCGAAGGTGCCATAGGGCAAATTTCTCTGGTTAAAGATGCCAATATTCGAGGCATGTCGGAAGAGAACAATCTATCACTCCTTGTTGAACCGTCAATTATGACTTTAAACCTTAATTACGAGAATTTTTCTAAATCTGAATTAACAGGTTCTAAAACACAGAATGATCAATATCGCTTAGATATTATCAGAAAAGAAATTGCTGCAAATTATAAAAAAGAACAAAAGCACTTTGAAGCCATTGCAGAAAAATACAAAAAAGCCGCAGAAGCCGGAGCCGGTGAAGACGAATTAGAAGCGATAAAATATGAAGATAATGAAGCTCGAGGCAAATTAGCACCTATGTGGGATGAACAAGGTAAGGCAACCTTAAAGTTTATAAAAGACAACCCGAAATCCTATGTCAGTGTGCAGTCGTTAATGTTCCAGTTGAGAGATTTAAAATACGATGAAGCTAAATCTATCGTAGATCAGTTCAATCCGGAGCATTTAAAAATAGGCATGGGACGACGCTTGGTGACCGAATTGGAAAATATGAAAAAAGGTATTCCCGGTGCTATGGCTGGAAATTTTGACACGATAGATATTCATGGTAACCCTCTAAAGTTGGCCGATTTTAAAGGGAAATACCTACTTATCGATTTTTGGGCCAGTTGGTGTGTGCCCTGTAGAAAAGGAAACCCACATTTAATTCAATTATATAAAAAATATAACCCGAAAGGCTTGGAGATTTTAGGAGTTTCTGACGATGATCGCGCTCATGACAAATGGCGAAAAGCCGTGGAAAAAGATCAAATTGGGATTTGGCATCATGTATTAAGAGGATTGGAGTACAATCCTGAAACACGTCAGCAAATTAACAAACATAAAGACATTAGTGAAGGGTATAATATCAGCACCCTACCTACCAAGATTTTGGTAGACCCTGAAGGAGTCATTATTGGGCGCTACGGAAGTGGTGGAGGAAATGATGACGATATGGATCGCGACCTGGCGGCATTGTTCGATAAATAAACATAAAAAGGAAAAGATGAGAACGGTATTAAAATATGGGATGGGTTTTTTATGCCTCATATGGGTGTCAAGCTGTAAAACGGATAAAAAAGAAACAAGAACCAATGAAGGTTATATAGTTTCGGGAACTATAAAAGGCGTTGATAATGGTATTTTAGTTAGTGGCAAAGACACGATAAACATTACCAAAGGAAGTTTCACTTTAAAGGGAAAATTGGATGGAGCAACCCAGCAATATTTCCGGATTAATAATCAATACAGTTTTGGTCTGTTACTTGATAATGAAATATTTAACGTGAAAGTAGATATCAGTAAAGCAGATGACAGAGGTCAGATTAGCGATGTGGAAATTACCGGATCGGGCATTAATGATGAGTTTAATATAGTATCCGGTTATATTCGAAATACACCTGAAGCAAGGAAATTACAGGAACTTTTTGAACTGGGGAAAACCCTGGAAAAAGGCTCGGAAGCCTATAAAAAGAACTATGAAGCTATTTCCGATGCTCGTGAAGCTTTTCGCAAAGTACAAGCAAAGTACATCAAAGATTATGCGCTGAATAACCCAAATTCAGTCGTTGCAGCCTTTTATATGCGTATGCAGGCCAATGAGGTGGATCAAACCTTTGAAGAATTTCAGCAAATTGTCGAAGGTTTTAGCGATACAGTTAAGAAGTCAAGTTTTTATAAACCCTTAAAAGATGAACTGGAAGGTTTAAAAAGAACGGCCATAGGTGAAACTGCTCCGGACTTTACACTTAAAACAGATCAAGGTAAAGATTTTACATTGTCCTCGTTAAGAGGTGAAAAAGTTGTGCTGGTAGATTTTTGGGCGTCCTGGTGTGTGCCATGTCGTAAATCCTACCCACATTTAAAAGAAGTTTATAATAAGTATAAAGACAAAGGGTTTGAGGTTGTCGCCGTAACAAATGATAGCAATCACGATCAATGGAAAAAGGCAATAAAAGATTGATGGATTAGAATGGATTCAGGTGGCCGATGTGTTTCCACCCAGAGATCAAGGGCCGCCATTTACTGCAAAAGTGATTACAGCTTATGCGGCACCCTATTTACCTTCGACATATCTTTTAGATAAGAACGGTAAAATAGTTGCAAAACATTTACATGGAGAGGAACTGGATAAAAAACTCGAAGAAATTTTCGGATTTTAACAAATTCATAAAATTTTTAACATTTCTTTAATCAGGGTATGAAGGAAATTCTACGACTTAGTAAGTAGAAATCATCTTTAAACATAACTATGGTCTTAATATAGTTTGTTTTTTTGAATTAGTCACTCTAAAATTAGAAGATGAAAAAAGGGAAGTCGTTAACGACTTCCCTTTACTTTTTTGGTATTATGGATACCGGTAAACGCCATAAACAAACTTTGTTTTTTATTTTTCGAAACACGCTCTGGGATATCCCAAAGCACCTTTGGGACAACTTTTAGTATCTTGTAAAGTGCTTAGGTTTGTTCTTTTTATAAATTTGAGTTTCTCTAATCAACTCGTATTCTTATGAAAAGATATTTTCAAACCCATGGTTCAAAGCCTGTCGTAAATACATTAATACTCATTTTAATGTTAAGTAGCTTAAGTTGTACTGCCCAAAAAAACACCACGTCATTATTTAATGGGACATCCTTAGAAGGTTGGAAAGCTGTAAATCCTGAAAATCAAAAATATTGGTCTGTTGTCGATGGTGTTATCACGGGAGGAGATGGTGTTCATAACATCCCTACCAATACCTATTTACAAACTATTAAAGCCTATGAGAATTTTGAATTTCGCTGTCTTTTCAGATTAACGGGAGATCATAGTCTCGGATTAATAAATAGTGGAATTCAATATCGTTCTATCATTAAAGACCATAAAATTATTGGCTATCAGGCCGATATTGGGAAAGGATACTGGGGCGATATTTACGATGAACATCGACGCGGAAAGTTAGTCGGTGGAGATCTAAGCACTTTAAAACATATCCTAAATGAGGATGGTTGGAACAGCTATATTGTAAGATGCAAAGGAAACAAACACGAACTCTATATTAATGGTGTAAAAACTTCTGAGTACATAGAAACAGATAAAAATATACCATCAAAAGGTGTTTTTGGGATGCAACTGCACAGTGGAGGTAATGCTAAAATAGAGTTTAAAAATATTACCATAACAGAATTATAAAACACTCCTGAAACATAATTATTATGATTAAAAACAGATTCTCTCTTCTATTGAGTGTTTTAGTTTTATTAAATTTTGCATGCAAAAAAGAAGATAAATCGGTAACAGATGAAGATCCGACGTTAACTCAAGAGCAATTAGACGCCTACGCAAGAAAGACCTTATCTCAGCGTACAAAAATATTTTCTCCGGAAGAAGAATTGGCAGGCTTCAAAGTCCCTAAAGGATTTGTTGTTGAGTTAGTGGCCAGTGAAAGAGACGGTATTGTCAATCCTATTGACATGACCTTCGATGACACCGGAAGGCTATGGACACAAACGGCTGAAATGTATCCCTTAGATCCTGTTGCGGATATCAAATGGCAAGAATTGTTGAGGTTAATGGATAACCCTGAAGAGCAGGAAAAAAACGAAAGCTTTCAACGTATTTTTAAACTGTATCGCGGAGAAACTAAAGGAAAAGATAAAATAATTGTGCTTTCAAACCTGTATAATAAATCGGATACAAAAGCTAATGTTTGGGCAGATGGTTTAGCATTGCCGCAAAGTATATTACCTTATAAAAACGGGAGTTACGTTGCTCAAGGCTCAGAATTATTTTTCCTTAGTGACACCAATAATGACGGAAAAGCGGATAAGAGAACACCGCTGTTAACCGGATTTGGAATTACAGATACGCATACCATGGCGCATTTATTGGTGCGCGCTCCGGGTGATTGGATTCATTTTAGTCATGGCGCCCTGAATAAAGGGAAAGTCACGTCTTTAGTTAGTGATGCCAAGCTGCGTATCGATTTTAGTAAAATCGCGAGGTTTTCGTTAGATGCTAAAAAATTAGAAATGGTAAGTTCGGGACTAAATAATATTTGGGGATTCCAACTTAGAGGGAACGGACAGTGGTACGGAACGGAAGCTAATGATCTCGGGTATTCTATTAACCCCATGGAAGTCGGAACCGGATTTCCGGGTATAGGAAGTGATCGCATTCGTTCTTATCAACCCTGGCTTCCGAAATTACATGATTTTCGTGTCGGAGGAACGGGCATTTCAGGGCTGGCTTTTGCAGACGATGAATCGGGATCTTTTCCTGAAGAATGGAAAGATGTTGCCTTTTTAGCAAACCCTATTACCAGTACCATAAACTGTGTAAAGATAGTGCGTAACCCTGATGGAACGATTTCAGCAAAACATTTACCGGATCTATTGGCGTCTAAAGATGATTGGTTCAGACCCGTTAACATGGAGTTTGGCCCCGATGGATGTCTATACATTGCAGACTGGTACAATAAAATCATATCACATAACGAATTGCCAACAACACATCCCGATCGCGATAAGTCGCATGGGCGCATCTGGAGAATTCGTCATAAATCGCAAAAACCAAGAAAGATTCCAAACTTTTATGAGCTTAAAACTGAAGATCTTGTTCAACATTTAAAATCGCCTTCACTTTGGGCAAAACGTGCGGCATGGCATCAAATTAGTGATCGCCCGATTGCAGAAACTAAAGACCTTTCAACGGCATTGGTTACTCTTGCTTCAGATCAGTCTCAAAGCGAAATGACCCGTATTCTGGCCTTATGGTCTTTAGAGGGAATTCGTCATTATGATAAGGTATTAATAGATAAACTATTGGCATCACCGAAGCACGATTTACGTCGAGAGGCTGTACGTTCACTAGCGTCTTTTTCATTGGATGCCCATGCGATAGCTAATGCTTTAGAAAACGTTTCAGAAGACAGCAACCCGATGGTACGGTCTCAGGTGCTAAGAACATTAAACGAAGTGGGAACTGCTAATTCAGAAACCATAAATTTACTGGTGAAGGCTTGTAAGCCTGAGCTTGAAGGTAATACAATGGGCGGGCCTTACGAACGCAATTTCGAACGTTTTTTAGCCAGACAAACCCTTGAAAGCTACCCTGATGAATTGAAAAAATTTATAGCCTCACCAAAAGCAAAACAACTAAACCCCACGAATCTTATATGGGCGAGTCAGGCCCTGAAAGAAAAAGAACGTGAGCGCGTGTTTCTTGATTTATGGACACAGCAAGGCGGAACTATAGATTTAAACGAATCGACCTTTATCATCATTGCGAATATGCTTTCAAATCCGGCCATACTTAAAGCGGTGAAACCCGCACTGGAAAAGTTGGATAAAGCAGAAACGCATGTGTCCTTTATGTTAAAGAATTTAGCGCAGGTACAATCAAACGAGCTCACGCAATTGCTGACAAAACCCGTGAAATCTTTGTTGCAAAGCACGGATGAATCTGCCCAACGTTTAGGCTTAGAAGCTGTTGGAAAATTACGTATTAAGAATTTACAAACCGAAATCGTTCCGTTAATTAAGGAAACATCATCTTCGGAAACCTTAAGTTTGATTCTTCACGCTCTTGAAAGTCAGCCTGCACAGAACAAAACCATTTTTGCACAATTATCTGAAAATGATAACTTAGAAGATCAGATTCGAATTTCTGCATTACATGCATTGGCAAAAGCAGATCAATCTCTGGCCAAAGCTATTTTAACAGCTCGGTTATCGGATCTGGATGAGGCACAACAAAAACAGGTTACGAAAGAACTGTCCGGATCTAAAAAAGGAGCCTTACTTTTAAAACAGTTGTTTGAAAAAGATTTACTGTCGCATAAGGTATTTGATATGTCCAGTGCCGAAAAAGTACTTCAGTCTGATAAAGAGGACCCTATCGGAATAACATTATTAAATCAGGTTAAAAACCAACGGGAAGAAGATAAAAAAGCGTTTGAAGCGAAGTTGGAACATGTTATGGCTATTGCCGAAAAAGGAGGCGGTAATGCCAAAGAAGGCGAAGGCTTATTTCAAACCTGTTTGCTCTGCCATAGTCTTGGTGATAAAGGATTTGATTATGCGCCGGCACTTGATGGTTCCGCATTGCGAGAGAATGAAGCTCTATTAACTGCAATTCTTGACCCCGATGCTGCGCTGGAAGGTAGTTATGCCATTTTCAGAGTCACTAAAACCGACGGAAGTAATATTGAAGGCTATCTTATAAAACGAGATGATAAAGGAACTTCTATTGGGTTTATGGGAGGTGCTAAAGTATTTATCCAGGCTAATGAAATTAAAAGCCAAGGCTTTCTTGGCGGACGATCGTTTATGGTTAAAGGACTTATTGATGGCTATTCAGATAAACAAGTTGCCGATTTATTGGCCTATATTAGAACATTAAAATAAAGATCGGTTGATGCCTGTTTTAACTCATATGAAATATTACGTTTCCTGGATAATGGTGATGGCCATGATATCGGCACAGGCGCAAGCAAAAAAGTTACCGCCAACAAAGGTCACTTTTAAGAGAGTACAACTGTTAGACAAATATATTACTGAAGGGGCATCAATGGGTGATCTTAACGCCGATGGGCATCCCGATATTATTGCGGGTCCCATGTGGTGGAAAGGACCAAAGTTTAAAACTAAATTAGCCTATGCTCCCATAAAATATTACCCCATTACGGGGCCGGGACTGGAAGGCTATGCCACTAACTTTTTTACGTTTCCGGGAAATTTTAATGATGATAAGTGGACCGATATATTACGCATTGGAGTTCCAGGGACCGATAGTAAATGGGTTAAGAATCCCGGTGAAATAGAGAAGTCTTTCGAGCTGGTAAAAGAAGTACCTGTGTATCATGATGCCCAGAATCATATTTGCAATGAGTCTCCGATCTTAATCAATGTTATTGGAGATGAAAACAAAGAACTTCTGGCCTTTAGTAACGGACAAATCACACTTGGGGTTTCCTGGGATAATAATGCAACCGGATGGAAGACTTTGGCGATTAGCCCGCACAACCCCAAACGTTTTCCAGTGTTTATACACGGTTTAGGTGCCGCTGACATTAACAATGATGGGTATACCGATATACTTGAAAAAAACGGCTGGTGGGAACAACCCGAAAACTGGAACCGTAAGACGTTTTGGAAATTCCATGAATATCCCTTCTCCCCGGAGCAGGGTGGTGCTCAAATGTTTGCTTTTGATGTGGATGGCGATGGCGACAATGATGTTGTAACAGCGATGAACGCTCATGGATATGGACTCTCCTGGCATGAACAGATGCATACTGATGATGGCATAACTTTTAAAGAGCATATCATAATGACAGACTCAAAAGCAGATAATGCATATGGGGTGTCCTTTAGTCAGTTACATGCCTTAGATTATTCAGATATCGATGGTGACGGGATTTTTGATATTGTAACGGGAAAATGTTATTATGCGCATAACGGACGTGATCCGGGAGCCGAAAATCCTGCCGTTTTATATTGGTTTAAAACACAAAGACATAAAGATGGAACCGTCGAATTTATCCCTTATTTGATTGATGATAATTCCGGTGTCGGTAGACAAATAAGTACCGGAGATTTAAATGCTGATGGAAAAACAGATATCGTTGTCGGGAATAAAAAGGGCGTTTTTGCATTCATTCAAAAATGAGTTATTAATAAAAAAGATATAGATTATGACAAGACACTTCGGGATGTTTCAATTTAAAGAAGCAATAACAGATCAGGAGATAGATGCATGTTTTTCAAGAATGCAAGCCATGGTGGGGAAGATACCTGGCCTTATAAAAATGGAAAATGGCCCTTACGATAGTAGTGAAGGATTTAACGATGGGTACACGCATGGATTTATCATGACTTTTGATAGTCCGGAATCCAGAGAAGCCTATTTACCGCATCCTATTCATGAAGACGTAAAGGACTATGTGATTCCAAAACTAGAGCGTGTTGTGGTTTTCGATTTTAATGTTTAACGATTATAAAGAATTATGAGTAAAGGAGATAAGAGCATCGTTATGTTAGGCTGCTTTGACACAAAAGGTGAAGATTTTTCTTTTCTATTAGCGTGTATCCAATCCCATGGACAACAGGTTATTTCAATAAATACCGGGGTTATGGAAAGCACGGCGCGTTTCGATATCGATTATAATAATACAGAAGTCGCTAAAGCCGCTGGAACAAGTATTCAAGGGATAAAGGAATCCGGAGACCGTGGAAAAGCGGTCGACTTAATGGGGCAAGGCGCTGCTAAAATATTAGAAACGCTTGTAGCGGAGCATAAGATAAAAGGCGTTATTGGTATGGGCGGCGGCGGCGGTACCTATATTGCTTTATCGGCGATGCAGGTAGTGCCTTTAGGTATGCCTAAATTTTGTTTGTCGACGTTGGCCGCTAAAGACCTTTCAAGACAGGTGGGTGTTAAAGATATTACCCTAATGCCTTCCGTCGTAGACGTTGCCGGACTTAATAGTATTAGTAAACTGTTGATCCGGCAGGCAGCTGCTGCCATTTGTGGTATGGTAGATGTAACTGCTGAAGTATCAGATAACCAAAAGAAGAGTATCGCCATTAGTATGTTTGGAAATACGACCAAATGTGTGGATAAATGTACCGAGTTGTTAAAAGCTCAAGGATACGAAGTCCTGGCGTTTCATGCAACTGGAGTTGGAGGCGCGACCATGGAATCTTTAATCCTTGAAGGATGCTTTGATGCCGTATTAGACGTAACGACCACAGAGTTGGCCGATGACCTTTGCGGCGGTATTTGTAGTGCCGGTCCGGATCGCTTAACCGCGGCTTCTAAAATGGGAATACCTCAAGTGGTTGTTCCGGGATGTTTAGATATGGTGAATTTTGCACATCTCGACACCGTCCCCGAAGTATACAAATCCAGACAATTGTATAGCTGGGCTCCGGATGTAACTTTGTTAAGAACCAATGAAAATGAAAACAAAATTCTAGGAGAGCGTTTGGCTTCCAAATTAAATAAATCCGAGGCCAAGGTAACCATCCTTTTGCCTAAAAAAGGCATTTCTCAAGTGGATAGTGAGGGCGATATTTTTTATCAACCGGAGGTGGATAAGGTCTTGTTCGAATCCATTAGGGCAAATGCGAAACCGTCTATTTCCGTGTTGGAAATGGATGCGCATATCAACGATGAAACCTTTGCAATTGCGCTTGTAGATAACCTTATTAAAATACTACCTGTTGCACAGTTTGAATAGGAACAATAATGATATGTCTGTTCAAGTGATTTTGAGGAACGAAAAATCGTATCGAGAACTGGTTTGGAGAATAAAATTCTTGCTCCCACCCGATGGTTATCAGGAATAAATTTCACTTATTCCAATCGAGAAATTTATTTAAATTGACAGGATTTTTCCAAAATGCACAACAGGTTAAAATACTATAAAAGACATTTAAATAACACATAAAAAGAAACATTATGCCAAACCCATGGACGGGCAAAGGAAACCCTTATACACGAGAAGAAGTTAGAGAACGATTACAAGCAACCTTGGCTGAAAAAAAAGCCATCATTGGTGCCGGAGCCGGAACAGGGATCAGTGCCAAATTCATTGAAAAAGGTGGCGCTGATTTTATTATTATATACAATTCCGGGCGCTTTAGAATGTCAGGTCATGGTTCTACAGCAGGATTAATGGCCTATGGCGATGCCAATGCTGTAGCCATGGAAATAGGAGAGTTTGAAGTGCTTCCAGTGGTTGAGGAAATACCCGTATTTTGTGGTGTTCACGGCTCCGATCCCAGAAGACGCATGTGGCATTTTTTAAAGCAGGTGAAGGACATGGGATTCTCGGGAATCAATAATTTCCCAACCCATTCTATTGTCGACGGAACGTTTAGAGATATCCTTGAAGAAACAGGAATGGGGTTTTCTAAAGAGGTTGAAATGGTTCGATTAGCTACCGCCATGGATTTGTATTCTTGTGTATATGTTGCTACTCCAGAAGAAGCTATTCAAATGGCTGAGGTTGGTGCCGATACGATTATTGCACATGTAGGAACGACTGTGGGCGGATCGATTGGAGTGGTTGGAGCTACGGTAGATATGGATTTTGCTATAAAGCGTACCCAGGAAATCATTGACGCCGGTCGCACTGTGAATAAAGACATTATCTTTTTAGCACATGGCGGACCAATCAATACACCTGAAGATGTTGCTGTTATTCTTGAACATACCGATGCTCATGGATTTGTTGGTGCGTCCTCATTGGAACGGATGGGTGTAGAGGCTTCATTAACAGCTTTGACCCAAAAATTTAAGGCCTTAACGCTTTAGAGATAGAATAATTTATCAGCGATACGTTTTGAAGTCTATTAAAATAGGCTAAAACAAAAATCCACGACAGACTCGGATTGACAGAATCCGTTAATTGTAAGTCAAACTGAAAGATAATTTAGAGTTACCTTGTCTTGCTGAGCTTGTCGAAGCATTATTCAATAAACCAAAACACTATAACTATGGAAACGAATACCAGTACTACCAAATCACCAAATATGATTTTATTCTGGGGCTGCTTTATAGCTCTGGTAACTACAGCTTTTGGTTTTATTACCAGGGTGTTTCTAGTTGACACCTGGAGTGAGGCCTTCGATTTAAATCCCGCACAAGCAGGACGACTTACAGGAATAGGTATATGGCCCTTTGTTGTGTCGATTGTATTTTTTAGTTTGTTTATCGATAGAATCGGTTATAAAATAGCAATGATCTTTGCTTTTATTGGGCACGCTACCTGGGGCGTTATGGGATACATGGCCTACCAGCAATTACAGCTTGGTCATATTGATACGGCATACGACCTCTTATACTGGGGGAGTTTGATTTTTGCCCTGGGTAATGGAACTGTTGAGGCATTTATTAATCCGGTGGTGGCGACCATGTTTAATAAAGATAAGACCAAGTGGTTGAATATTTTACATGCCGGATGGCCTGGTGGTCTGGTACTAGCCGGGATGATCGTTATTGGCCTCGGAAATGTCGAATGGTGGATTAAAATAGTAATCACGGTAATTCCGGCATTGTTGTATTTCTTCATATTGATCAAACAAAATTTCCCGAAGAACGAGCGTGTAGCTGCAGGTGTGACGTATAAGGAAATGTTACAGGAATTTGGTATTGGTGGTGCGCTATTAGTTTCCTTTTTGGTCGTGCTTCAGTTGAATGATTTCTTCAAACCGGAACCCGATGATTTGCTTATGCGTTATGGCTTTATTGGTATCGGTGTCCTGATGGTTGTGCTTTTCGGATGGTATGTCAGAACCCTTGGGCGTCCACTATTACTATTCCTATGTTTTATAATGATGCCTTTGGCGATTACCGAACTGGGGACCGACTCATGGATACAATCCATCATGCATAGTATTGCAGACAAACAAGGCTTCGATGCCGGATGGGTACTTATTTACACGTCTGCCATAATGCTGGTACTAAGGCTTTTTGCCGGTAAAGTTTTGCATCAAATGTCTCCTTTAATGCTGTTGGCAGTGAGTTCGGTACTGGCGATATTAGGTTTATATACCCTGTCTATAGCCACAGGATGGTTTATATTCCTCGCTGCAACACTTTACGGTTTAGGAAAAACATTCTTCTGGCCAACTACCTTGGGTGTTGTTGCGGAACAAACACCTAAAGGAGGGGCATTAACGCTAAATGCCATTAGCGGGATTGGCATGTTGACCGTAGGTATGCTGGGAGCGCCTATTATTGGGGTGTTTCAATCGAATTCCCAAATCCATGAACTTCAGACATCTCAGGAACTGACGCAGGCGGTGCCATCGGCTTTGATTGAGAATGAAGCTATTAACTTACCATTAGAGGATAAAACGATTTATTCGATTATTGATTACGAAGTGGTAGATGATAATGCATTAAATCAGGCTATTGATCGCGCCGACAATAAAGATGGTTTAAACATATTAATAGAGGAATTAAAGAATAAAGGCACCCAAAAAGCATTGAGTACAATCATAGTTTTTCCAATAATTATGTTGATCTGTTTTTTAATCCTGATCTTTTATTTCCGTTCTAAAGGCGGTTATAAACCAATTGAATTACAGGAAAACGCTTAGCTGTTCTTTTTAATGTATTCTGAGGGCGTCATATTGGTGATCGATTTAAAGACGCGATAAAATGAGGTTTTAGAATTAAATCCACATTGTTCAGCAATCGACACCATCGTATAGTTGGTATTTGAAGTATCTTTGAGTTGTTGTTTAAAATCTTCAACACGCAGAACATTCAAATAATGACTTAAAGAGTTCCTTCCTGAAGGTTCAAAGCACGCTTCTATTTCTGTTTTATCAAGTTCGGTAAGGCTAATAATATCATTAATGGAGGCATTATACTTTCTGTGAATTTCAGAATCTTTAATAACTTTCTTTAGCTTTTCTAATTTTTCCAGGTTTTCCGTATTCATATTTCCTGTTAGGGCTTGTTTATACTTTTTACGGCTGTAAAACCTAAAAACCATATAGAGACCTAAAATGATTAAGACCGAAATACCCCAAAACTCAACCCTTGCATATATAGGAGGGGTGTCATAAAAAATAATATCATCGACCATAATGTGTCCCCATGATCCGGAGTAATTATCAACGATTTCAATATGAGCTTGCTGCCCTTTATATGCTCTTAAGTCCCAAAAATGAGGGCGCATTTGTCCGTCATTCTGCCCTTCATTAGAAAAAATAACTCTGTCGTTTATCACGAGATTGATACAGGTTTTTTCTTTATGATTTCCACCACCAATAACGAATTTGATAAAATCATGTGCTATGGTAAATGACTTAGAGGTTAGTTTGCCCTGCTTAACGTCGTGAGTATCAGCAAAAGAAAATGCAAAAAAGTCTCCGGTGAAACCAATAGCGGAAATGGGATAATACACATTGGTTCGGTTTCGTGGCACTACAAAAGCATTCCCTTCTACCCTCCAGTTATTATAAGTACCACTTTCGAAATCTTCAAAAATTAATTCACGCTGATGAACTTTATCCGAGAATACAATATTATCTACAAGAATATAGCTAACGATGTCTTCGCCAGAACCTAATGCATCGACGATTTCTATAACAGCCAATTCTCCTTCAAAAGCACTCACATTCCAGGACACCGGCCGCATGTTAAAATCGTTTTCTCCGGTGGCAAATTTTACAACTTTATTATTAATAATCAAGCTGACGCATTCCCGGGTATCATGCTTTCCACCGGCAAGTAAAAAGTTAATGTACTTGCGGTCAATAATAAATGGATTAGAGACTAGTTTCCCTTGATTGTATCCTTGGTCCAGATCCAACTCCGGGTTTTGAAAATCTGAAAATGCAAAATATTTCCCGTGATAATTTTTAACCGGTGCTTCGATAGAGTCAATTTGTCGGGGTAACTGAAATGCCGTTCCCTGTAGATTCCATTTATTGAAATCTCCGGTTTCAAAATCATCTAAAACAATATCAGGACGTGACGGTGTAGAACATGAAACTAAACCTATGATAACAATAAAAAGAATACGTAAACTCACAAATTGTATGAAAACCTTAGAATACATGATTTAAGCCAATAAATATACTAAGGGTTTGTTGAACCACAAAATAGCACTGCTAGCGTTTAATTAATTAAAACGATAAACAGTTATAAAACCAAATAAACTTGAAACTTATTTAACATAACTAATACCAAAGTTTTAAGTTTTTAAACGAATCCTTAATCTGCATACAAGAAATTAAATTCAAGGTCAATTTCTTAAAAAAATATTTTATATTCATAACATGGAAGAAAATGTATTGAATTGGTTGTTTCTATTTCTTGGACGATTTCATCCTTTAGCAGTCCATTTTCCAATTGGGTTGCTTGTTACCGCATTATTATTAGAGGGTTTAACCCTTAAGGGTAAACGCCCTGGACTAAGAGAGGGCATTAATTGGATGGTGTATCTAGGTGCTATATCTTCAATATTATCTGCAATATTGGGTTGGCTCTTGAGTACTTTCGATAATTATACTGGAGATTTACTGGACCTTCATAAAAATCTTGGAATTCTTACTGCGGTATTGGCGTCTGTTACAGCTTATGTATTGTATAAAACCCAAGATCGTAAAACGCCTAATTTATTCTTTTATAGAAGTGGTTTGCTAATTACGGTTATTACACTTAGTATTACCGGACATTTAGGAGCAAGTCTAACGCATGGCGAAGATTTTATTTCAAGTGTTTTACAAAAAAAAAAGAATGTCTATAGCGATGTTGAAACCGTTGCTTTATTAAATGAATTGAAGCCACTAGATAGCTTATCGGTTAAACAAAAAGATGCTTTAAACCTTGAAGTTAGAGCCGTTTTGGCTCATAATTGTTACCAATGTCATAGTGTGAATAAGCAAAAGGGAGAGCTTGTATTAGATAATAAACGCGGTGTTTTTAAAGGTGGAGAATCGGGAGAAATCATTGTAGCTGGACAACCAGAAGAAAGTGAAATTTATAAACGCATTACACTACCGTCTAATCATGACGATGTGATGCCCAAAAAAGGAAAAGTTCTTAAAGATTCAGAAATAGAACTTATTCGTCTTTGGATAAAACGTGGTGCGCATTGGGCAGATCAGGCATTAAATGTTTTCCCTGAAGCAACATTGGCTTTAACTAAACCAGAATTACCAGAAGACGCTACACACAAACATCCTATCGATAGATTTGTTTTTAATTATTTGGATGAAAATAAAATAAAGCCTTCAGAACTTATAGACGATCGTACTTTTCTACGGCGTGTTTATTTAGATATTTTGGGTTTACTACCTACTATAGCGGAGATAGATTTATTTTTAAAAGATACAAGTCCTGATAAAAGAGAAAAACTAATTGATCAACTTTTAAATGATGATAAAAATTACACCGAAAATTGGTTAAGTTTTTGGAACGATTTGTTGAGAAACGACTATTCTGGAACTGGATTTATAACTGGTGGTAGAAAGCAAATAACAGATTGGTTGTATAACGCGCTCATGGAGAATAAACCGTACGATGTTATGGTAAAAGAATTAATGAATCCTACGGCTGCATCTGAAGGGTTTATTAAAGGCATTCAATGGCGGGGTGTTGTAAATGCAAGTCAACGTACGGAAATGCAGGCAGCTCAAAATGTCGGACAGGCATTAATGGGAATGAACGTAAAATGCGCTTCTTGTCATAATAGCTTTGTAAGTAATTTAACCTTAGGTCAAGCTTATGGTTTTGCAACGATTTTTTCAGATTCCATACTCGAGTTAAATCGTTGTGATAAGCCCATTGGTAAAATGGCAAAAGTAAATTTTTTATACCCTTCACTGGGCTCGGTAGATGGTTCTACAGTAGCAGAAAGACTAGAGAAATTATCTAAGATTATTGTAAAGCCGGAAAATGGCAGATTATATAGAACACTCACAAATAGAATTTGGAAACGATTTTTAGGCAGAGGTATCGTAGAGCCTGTTGATGAAATGGATAATGCGCCTTGGGATGCTGATTTACTCGATTGGTTAGCAATTAATTTTATTGAATCTGGTTGCGATTTAAAGGAATTAATGCGAACCATTATGACCTCAAAAACTTATCAAATGTCATCTGTACATTATAGCGATATTGCTGAAATAAAGTCAAAAACATATCAATTTCAAGGTCCAACTATTAGGCGTATAAGCGCCGAACAATTTTCTGATGCTGTTAGTCAAATAATTGCACCGGTTTTTTATGCGACTGCTTATAATCCCAATCCTAATAAATTATTTACCAATAGAATTTGGCATCGCGAGCGTAAATTTGATAGAGATGTATTACCAGATCCAGGTAAACGATTTTTTAGATATAAATTTAATCTTTCGGTTGATGACGTAAAATCAGCTAAAGTTTTAGTTTCGGTTGATGACGCATATGTTTTATTTATAAACGAACAAAAAGTTTTGAGTGGAAATAATTGGAAAAACGTAGATAAAATAGATGTCACTAAGCACTTGAATAAAGGTGAAAACATTATTGCTATTGAAGCTGATAATCTTGGTTTGATACCCAAACCAGCGGGTATCTTGTTTGCTTTAAAAATGATTAATCATGATAAATCTGAAATATTGATCACATCAAATACAGATTGGTTAAGTACAAATATAGAACCCAACGATCAATGGAAATCTTTAAATTATGATGATGGTTTGTGGGAGAAAACAAAAAATTTTGGATCAAACCATTGGGGAGAACTACTTGATTTTTCTTTTGAAGATAACAATCATTTATTTGCGAGAGCAAGTATGGTTAAACAACATCCATTTTTAAAAGCCTTGGGGAGACCGAGTCGAGAAAACATTACAACAACAAGAGATGAACAAGCAACTTTATTGCAAGCTTTAGAATTATCCAACGGATCATATTTTAATTCGGTTTTAGAAACTGGAGCTTCAAATTGGTTAGAAAGGCACCGCCAAAATTCAGGAAATATTGCAGATATATTATATCTAAAAGCCCTTGGAAGAAAGCCATCGAAAAAAGAAAAGAAAATTATGTTATTGACTTTAGGGGAGCAACCTAAAAAGGAAGCGGTGCAAGATTTATTTTGGGCAACCTTGTTACTTCCAGAGTTTCAATTTATTTATTAGTTAAAAAAGATGAGCAGATCGAAAATCAATTCACGAAGAGCGTTTATAAAAAAAATGGGAGCGGCAAGCCTTTCAGCGGCATCTATTAGTATTCCCACAGCGAGTTTTTTAAGCTCGTGTTCTAATTTAGAACCTATAGATACCTCTACCGCTGATACTGTAATATTGCTTTGGATGGCTGGAGGTATGGCGCACACAGAGACATTCGACCCTAAAAAGTATACCCCATATTCTAAAGGCGTGGAGAGTAAACGTGTTTTGAGTACGTTTCCTAAGATACCTACGGCCGTCGACGATCTTTATTTCTCGAAAGGATTAGAATCTATAGGATCTGTGATGGATAAAGGAGCGATTATTCGATCTTATAGATCGGCCGATTTAGGGCATATTTTACATACACGTCATCAATATCATTGGCATACGTGTTACGAGCCTCCACAATCGGTTCAGGCACCACATATTGGTGCATGGATTGCTAAGGAGTTAGGCCCTGTAAACCCTGTAATCCCACCATTTATATCCATTGGACAACGTTTTACGGTAGGTGAAGCCGAGGAATTAAAAGCCTTTCATTCGGCCGGATTTTTGGGTAGTGAGTATGGCCCTTTTTTAATACCAGACCCTTCCAGTGGATTGGAAAGTGTGAAGCCACCTCAAGGCATGTCATTAAAACGATTTGAAGCTAGAAATAAATTGTACAAAGAATTAACAAATAAGAGTGCGCTTATGGAGCAGGCAAGTGGTTATCAAAGAGCATCTCTAATGCGGTCGATGGAGCAATCTTATGCGCTTTTAAATTCACCAGAATCGGAGGTTTTCAATTTAAGCCTTGAGCCTAAATCATCGTATGATACTTATAATACAGGGCGTTTTGGGTTGGGATGCTTGATGGCTAAAAGATTAGCAATGCATGGGGCACGATTTGTAAGTGTTTCTACAGAATATGAACCTTTTTTAGGATGGGATACTCATGAAAATGGACACCTAAGGTTAATAAAAATGAAAGCATTAATCGATGGACCAATTGCACAATTAATTAAAGATTTGGATGAAACAGGGCATTTAGAAAGAACCTTAATAGTATTGGCTAGTGAGTTTAGTAGAGATGCTATTTTAGAAGGAAGACCGGGCGAAAAAGTAAAAGATCAAGTACAACAACCAACCATTATTAACGATGAAAAATTTTATGGGATGCATCGTCATTTTACCGATGGAAGTTCTATTTTGATGTGGGGTGGAGGCGTAAAAAAAGGATTAGTTTATGGGAAAACTGCAGATGAACGACCATGTTATTCTATCGAAAAACCTGTAGTTATAGACCAGGTACATCAGTCCATTTATCATGCTTTGGGTATACATCCGGAAACAAATTATAATATAGAAGGGAGGCCGTTTTATACCACACCAGATGGACATGGCAAACCTTTATTAGATTTATTTGCTTGATGCTTTATGAACGTTTTAGCAATTTGGATATAAAATACAGGAAGATCTAAGGGGCTTTAAAAGCCATTATTGAGGTCATTGAACTTATAAATTCATGATCCTCAATTATAACAGTATTATTTGTGTTGTACAGCTTAAAGGTTCCATAGAATTTGAGCATAACTATGCTCTTAAGCTATTATATAAATCATTCATTTATTGGAAACAGGAACCTTTTTAGTTTTAAAGAGCAAGAATAAAAGCCCCATAACTTTAGCCTTCAAATCTTTTCTGATCACCTTAAACGCCTTTGATATTTGTCCTTCTACCGTTTTAATGGAGATGTTCAGGTGGTTGGCAATTTCTACATTAGACAGTCCTTCTTTCTTACTTAAAAGAAAAACTTCTTTACATTTTGGGGGTAATGCTTCTACAGTTTTATAAACTAATTTTATAGCTTTTTTTATTTTTTCATCATCATAATCGTTAACAATGGCATTAAGGTGTTGGTAGTATTGTTTCTCAACTTTTAATTGCACCTGGTATTTTCTATATTGATCGATAAATTCATTGTAAACAGCTTTATATAATAAACTCTCCAAGGAGTGTTCAACCCTTAAACGTTGTCTTCGTTTCCAAAATCTAATAAAAACATTCTGAACAATATCTTCAGCCGATAGCGAGTCATTAACTAAACTATTGGCATAAACACATAATTTTTGATAGTATCGTTCAATGAGATAGGCGTAGGAGTCTTCATCGCCATGTTTTAATTTATCAAGAAACTTAGTGTCGTCTTCTGAATTGATTTTCAAGGTAACGGTTATAACGGTTATTATTTAATATCGATAGTATTTGCCTTAAAGTTACATTTAAATTAATAAAATAAAAAAAAACAGAATTTATAAGGGTGACCGATTTGGGCTTCGTCACCCAGATAGATAAATAAAAGAATGAAAACCGAAAATTTTATTGAACTTATTATAAAATACCTGAATAACTCGATCAACGCGAGCGAGTTAGAAGCGCTTAATGCTTCTTTAGATGACCCGCAGTATGATGAGATTTTAAAAGAATACATTGAGTCTAACTACATTTCAGACTTAGGGTATAAATCATTTAATACCGAGGCAGCTAAAAAGGAGATTATCGCTAGTATTAGAAAAGAGAAAAGTAAAGAAACTCAAGTCAAAATAATACCATGGTATAAAAGAAAGCCTTTTAAATATGCCGCGGCAGCATCTGTTGTACTCTTAATTTCTTTAACCTTTGTTTTTAATACCAAGAATACACCGACGGTAACCCCTGTTGTGGTCAATAATAATATAAAAATAGGGACCGATAAGGCTGTACTTACTTTAGGAGATGGCACCGATGTTGTTTTAGAAAAAGGCCAGGATTTTTCAGATGATCATATTTCCAGTAATGGTGAAGAAATAATTTACAATAGCAAAGCGACTACAAAACCGGAAATAGCATATAACTACCTTACCATTCCCCGAGGCGGACAGTTTTTTATTAAGCTAGCTGATGGCACTCAGGTATGGTTAAATTCTGAATCACAATTAAAATATCCTGAGCGTTTCGTTGAAGGTGAATTGCGACAAGTTGAACTTATTTATGGCGAGGCCTATTTTGAGGTGTCACCAAGTACAAAGCATAAAGGGTCGAAGTTTAAAATACGTACCAATGTTCAGGAAATTGAGGTTTTAGGAACCGAGTTTAACATAAAGGCCTATCAAGATGAACCTATTATTTATACCACCTTGGTTGAAGGTAGCGTTTCGGTTAAAAACGATGAGAAGTCAGAAATTTTAAAACCTCGTGAGCAGTCCGTGCTTGATATACGAAGCAACGCCATTGCAGTTAGAGAAGTCAATATCGAGAACGAAATTGGCTGGATTCATGGAGAATTTATTTTTTATAAGAAATCTTTAAAAGAAATTATGACAGTGCTTTCCAGATGGTATGACGTGACCATAATTTTTCAAGATAAGTCTTTAGAAAATATTGAATTTAACGGAGAGCTGGGAAGGTCACAAAAAATAGAAGATATTTTGAATTTAATTAAAAGAACAAAAATCATTAATACTTATGAAATAAATAACAAAACGATCATTTTAAAATAAAAAGAGGGCAGGAAGTATTAACATCTCACCGCAAACATTTCCTCCCCCTTTAGGTAATTAATCAATTATTTCTAACTAATTAACACATGCAAATTTATGAAAATTAATCTAACTCAAGTTTTGCTCTTTCATAGAAAAAAACTGTTAACAATCATCATGAAAACTCTAATATTCTTTTTCTGTTCCGTAGTTTTCAGCTTGACACCAAACGATGCGTTATCTCAGAATTTTAAGGTCAAAATAGACCAGGATAAAACGATGACCATTGATGAAGTTTTTAAATTAATCAGTAATCAGACCGATTATAAATTTATTTATCAGACCGATTTGTTTAAAGACCTGCCAAAGGTTCGCATTACCAAAGGAACCATCAAACTTAACAGGTTATTGAAAAAATGTTTCTCCGTTAGCAATTACAACTTTGAAGTTTTGGATAATAATGCAATAGCCATTAATGAGAAACAAGATATCGTTATTGAAAAAAAACAGCAAAAACAAATAACAGGTACTATAACCGATAACTTTGGTGTCCCATTACCAGGAGTCAATGTTATCGTTAAAGGGACATCTACAGGAACATCCACCGATTTTGATGGAAATTTCAGTTTGGATGTGGATGAAGACGCAACACTTGTTATAAGTTATATAGGCTTTAAAACCGTTGAAATTGTTGTTGGAGATCAAACGGTAATAACGGTTGCTTTGGAAGAAGATGCTGCGAGTTTAGATGAAGTCGTTATTAATGCATTAGGTTTTGCAGTAAGGACGGATAAACTAGGTAGCGCCGTATCCAGCGTTAAATCGGAAGCTATGGTACGATCCGGTGAAACTTCGGTGGCTAACGCGATACAAGGAAAAATGTCTGGTGTTAATATTACACGATCTAATGGTGATCCGGGATCGGGTTCTAATATTCGAATTAGAGGGGCCAATACAATCTTCGGTAGTACACAGCCACTTATTATTATAGATGGAATTCCCGTTAGTAATAGTAACACACAGGGAGGCGCAAGTTCTTCCACAGGAAACGGTACGTCACAACAATCGCGTTTAAATGATATTAACCCGAATGATATTGAAACCCTTCAGGTTTTAAAAGGTGCTTCTGCGGCCGCACTATGGGGGTCTCGTGCTTCCAACGGGGTAGTGATTATTACAACGAAATCTGGAAAAAAAGGGTTTAGAGTGTCTTTTAAAACCTCACTGGCTTTAGATGAAGTAACCGCAACAGCACCGCTGCAGTCTAACTACGGACAAGGTTTAAGCGGTCGATTTAGATATGGCTACCTACACGGTTGGGGAGATGAAATATCTACAAGAGCCGGTGGTGAAGATGCATTCGATACTTCGGGAGCTTACTTTATAGGAGACCAAACCGGTAGAACATATTATGATATTCCAGATGGAACAACGACAAATCTTCATGGAGGGAAAAACTCTAAAGAGACATTCCTTGACAAAAATTTTGATCAAGTATTCCAAACCGGAGTTTTACTAGAGCAATCCGTAAGTATAAGCGGTGGAGATGATACCAGTAATATCTTTTTCAGTTTAGGGAACACAGATCATGAAGGGGTGGTTAGAAATAATGATTATAAAAGACATACGGTCAATATAAGTGCTAATAAAAAATTTAGTGATTATATCAGTTTAAAACTTAAAGGTAAATATTCCAGAGTAAGTGCGAATAGAATTCAGCAAAACTCTAACACTGCGGGTTTATTACTTGGATTTTATAGAAATATTGCAGATTTCGATATTGAAGATTATACTGGTACCTATGTGAGTGCTTCGGGAGCCGAAACAAGTGGACGTCACAGATCCTATAGAAATCCAATCGGGGCAAGCGAAAGACCTTTTTATAACAATCCTTTATGGACCACTAATAAGCAAAAGGCACCAAATACTGTTAATAGACATATTTATTCTGCAGAACTTGATGTTTTTCCGGTGGAAGGTTTAAACGTGAAATTGAGAGGTGGTGTTGATACCTATAGTGACGACAGAACCTATTTGTATCCGAGAGGATCGGCCAGAACAGGAACGCAACCACGATTAGAAGGTAACTTAACGTTTGAAAGCATCGGGGCGACCGAATTGAATTTCGATGCCATTGCTAAATATGACAGAGATCTAACGGATAAAATTACGTCCTCATTTGTGTTGGGTTGGAACGTTAACGACAGAAAATTCAATAGAGAAACTACTGTGGGAAGTGACTTTATTGTTAATGACGAAATTTATACTTTAGATAATTCGAGGATCATTCAGGCAGATAACTTTATTAGCCATCGTAGGTCTAACAGAGGATTTCTAACAGCCAATTTCGGGATTGATAATCAGTTATTTATCGATCTGTCGGGTACGGTTGAAGCAGCCTCAACCATTAAAGATCCATTCTTTTATCCGGCAGCTAGTGCAGCCTGGCAATTTTCTGACGCCGGGTTTTTTCCGGAAGACAGTTTTATAAGCTTTGCAAAAGCCAGATTAAGCTGGGGTAAAGTCGGTATTCAACCGGGTATTTACAGAAGTGCAACCAATTACGAAGGTGATTTTACCTATAGCAATGGTATTTTTGGTAACCTGTCTTCAACGAACCACGGAGGCGGTTTCAGGTTAGATAACCAACTAGGAAATGCAAATCTAAAACCGGAAATAAAAACTGAAATTGAAGGTGGTTTAGAATTACGCTTTTTTAATAATGTATTATCTACAAGCTTTACCTATTATACCAACGATATTGAGGATATTCTCTTAACCTTAGACAGAGCACCCAGTGGTGGATTTACGAGTATTTACACCAATGGAGCAGCTATGAAAAATAGTGGATTTGAGTTTGAGTTTAATGCTAATTTATTAAGAGATAATGATAATTGGTCCTTCTCACCATACGGTAACTTTGCAACGAATAAAAACGAGGTAACAAGTTTAGCAGGAGCAGATATACAAGCGCTAACCGGATTTGGCACCGGAGATTCTGTAGCTGCTGAAGGATACCAAATGGGAGCTATATTCGGAGGTAAACTGCCTCGAAATGCTGATGGTAGTATTGAATTGGATGCTAATGGGTTTCCGGTAGGAACTCCTGTTTATGATATCATTGGAGATCCGAATCCGGATTGGACCGGAGGTTTAGGGTTTAATCTCGGATTTAAAAACTTGTCGATGAATGTGTTATTCGAACACTCTCAAGGCGGCGATTTTTATGATATGACCAGACAAATTAATTCGCAAAGAGGTTTTAGTGCAGAATCTGGTAATAAAGTGACTATTCCAACAGGCGGTGTTGTAGACGTTAACGGGAACGCATATACCGCGGGAGATATCGTTAGAGGGAATCTATACGATTTTGGTGCCGGAGACGTGCTTTTAGAACAAAACTGGTATCGCGGTAATGGCGCGGGAAACAGAGGCTTTAGTGAACTTTGGTTGCAAGATGCCACCTGGACACGTTTAAGAGAATTAACACTAACCTATTCCTTAGGGCAAAAAGTGCTGGATAAACTAAAATTATCGGCGGTGGCCTTTAGTGTTACAGGGAGAAACTTGGTTTTATGGACTGATGTGATTGGTAACGATCCTGACAAGAATTTTGCAGGTGTCGGAAATTCCAGAGGACTGGACTATTATACAAACCCGTCCACAAAGTCTTATATGTTTAATTTAAATATAACATTCTAAAAAAATTGATTATGCGATTATTTAAAACAAGTTTAATAATTACAGCCTTAGTATGCCTTGTGGCATGTCAAAGTGTTGTTGAAGATATAAATGACATCGACCCCAATAAAATTGGAACTGTTGATGGGCAAACCTTATTTACAGGGATACAATTAGCAAATATAACGGCACAATCCGGTTATTTAAATTGGGCTGCTGGTGTTTGGACCGGCAATTTTGTGGGTTCTGGTAGATTTGCTCCAATACAAAATTACGAATACGGAAACACCAATTCGAATACACCATGGCGTAATATTTATGTGGGTGTGGTTAAGCAAGCCAGAGAAATAAGAAGCGGTATCGAAGTTACCAATAAAGATTTTTTCTATGGGGCTTCAAAAGTGTTGGAGGCTCATGCCGTGGGAACAGCAGCTAATGTATTTGGCGATGTGCCATATTCAGAAGCGAGCAACGACGAGATCCCTACGCCAAAGTATGATAACCAGGTTGATGTTTACAATGCTTTACAGAGTTTATTGGATGAGGCCATTTCGGATCTCCAATCCTCTGGAGCAGGAGGTGGTATAAGTGAAGATCTTTACTTTGGAGGTGATGCCAACAAGTGGGTTAAAGCTGCTTATACCTTAAAAGCAAGATTGTATTTAGATGTTAGAGACTATGCCAGTGCAGCTACTGCAGCACAAAATGGGATATCATCTGAATCTGAATCTATGAAATATTACCCGCCGGCAGTTGTTTTAACAGGTGATACCAATTTATTAAACCAATTTTTTACAGGGAGTTTCCCTGACGATTTAACAACCGACGGATCATTTTTAATTGATCTCATAGGAAGCGGGACAGGTAGCAGAAATAACGCAAAAACAGATGAAGCAGATCGTGCCGCTTATTATTATGATGGTGTAGATATAAATCTATCAGGTATTGCGGCAAATAATGAACCTATGAATCAAATTTCTTATCAGGAAAATATATTGACTTGGGCAGAGGCCTCATTGCGTTCAAATTCAGCTAATTTTGATGCTGCTTTGGCTAAATTAAATGAACATAGAGCCAATTTAAGAAATGGGGTGTATTTCTCTACAAGTTCTGGTGTTTATGACGATTATGTTGAAGCCGACTTTCTTGCTACCGGCATAGAAAATGTAGACGGATCATTATCTAAAGAAGATGCGCTATTACGAGAAATTCTGGAAGAACGTCATGTATCATTCTTTGCTGATATTTTAAGCTTTAACGATTTAAGGAGAACTAAAAAAGACCCTGCAGCGATTCAGGTTCCGGTACCATTGAATACCGGGTCTCAACATCCCGAACGCTTTTTGTATCCTTTTGATGAGGAAAATACAAATGGTGACAATGTACCTGGTGTTGCGGATATTTTTGTGAAGACCCCGGTAAATCAATAAGATTAAATTTTTGATTTAGTTAGTTTATAGAGGTTATTTTATAAGTCTTTCTTTTTATAGGATAACCTCTAATTTTAAGTGATGACGGCGAATGGTCATATTCACCCGTTACCTGAGATACGATACCAATTATTAAAGTAAATATCGAATCGATATGAAGCATTTTCAATGTGTTTTTTATGTCGCTGCATTATTTAGCCTATTTGGCTGCAATAAGGTTGTAACTGACGACATCACCTTTTATACAGACTTTCAAGGGTCAAAATTGACCGAAGTTGAGAAAACGGGAGAAAACCAATACAATGCCTACATTGCTCCCGCATTCGAACCTGTAAATAAGAGTCCGTGGTTCGCTTTTGGCATTAGTTCTAAGGTCGTTAAAGAGATAGAATTAAACCTCATCTATGGTAAGTATAAGCATCGGTACATTCCTAAATTAAGTGCGGATAAGAAACTATGGAAACCCATTGAGAAAAATAGAATTCATATCGATACAGCTAAAGGGATAGCCAAATTACGACTACCCGTTTCTAATGAAAGATTGTATGTTGCCGCACAGGAGGTAGAATCATCAGAAGACACCTATTTATGGATTGACGAGCTACAAATTCGGCATCCGAAAATTAAGAAGGTGATTGCCGGAAAAACAGTATTAAAGAAAAACAACTATGTTTTAGAAGTTGAGGATAGTAGTGCAGTAAATGCGATTGTTTTAATAACAAGGCAACATCCTCCTGAAATTCCTGGCGGGACTATCGGTTTTAAAGCGTTTTATGAAGCATTATTGAGCGACTCTAAAGTAGCAAGGACATTTAGAAGTAAGTATAATATATACACCTTTCCATTACTGAATCCGGATGGGGCAGACATGGGCAATTGGAGACACAACGCCAATGGTAAAGACCTCAATAGAGATTGGGCGGATTTTACACAGCCGGAAACCCAAATGGTCGCAAACTATTTGACCGATAAAACCAATAAGGGTAAAAGTATTCAATTTGCCATCGATTTTCACACCTCGTATTCAGGGCCCTACCTGTTGGTTTTAGATTCTCTAAATGAAACTAAAACGAGTAAACTTATTCCTAAATGGATTCATCGGATTGAGAAGAATTCATCCTTTAAGGTTGAAGCCAGAAGACGAAGCCAGGATCTGCCATATTGTTATAATTATTTCTTTAAAACGTTCAATTGTGAGGCAGTGACTTATGAAGAAGGCGATGAAATAGATAGAGCCATCATCAAAGAAAGAGCTCAAGTTTATGCCCGGGAATTTATGGCAACACTAATTAATAATGATTAAAAAGTATACTTATGAAACCATTTTACAGCAGTTCCCTTTTATTCATTTTTTTAACCATTGTAGGTTGTAAAAGTTTAGATACCGTTGCTTTTAAAACACCTGTAGATACAACTGATAAGCCTATTTCAATTCAAATAAAACAAACCTATGCTTTAAGCGATTTAGGTGTTTATGTGAGTAATGATTTTGATGGCGCAAGATTAAACGGATTAAAAAAGGCGAACGATAGTACCGCTATGCTTTTAATTAACCCGGAAAACGAACCGATTAATAATAGCGCGTATTATGCATTTAAAGCTTGGTCCAATACACCGAAGCCGTTTTATTTTAGATTTGAATATCCAAAAGGGTATAAACATCGCTATATTCCGAAGTTGAAAAGGGATAAAGCATGGCATGTTTTAGACTCCACAAATGTGTTCAGAAATGATAGTATTGTTACGGTAAAGCTCAATTTAACTAAATCTCCTGTTATGGTTGCGGCACAAGAAATTAATGCATCAACAGACGTTAAAACATGGTACACGAACTTAATCAAAGGGAAAGAAAGTTATGTTCATTTTAGTCATTACGGAAAATCAAAGTTAGGACGTGATTTACCGGTTCTTGACATTTATAAAGGAGACAAAAAAGGCAAGGATATCATTGTGCTATTTACGCGTCAGCATCCTCCGGAAGTTACCGGTTATTTTGCTTTTCAGGAATTCCTAAAAACCATATTAAATGATTCGGAACTTTCAGATACATTTTTGAATCAATATCGCGTATTGGCTTTTCCAATATTGAATCCTGATGGTGTAGACCTCGGGAATTGGCGCCATAATGCTAATGGTATTGATACGAACAGAGACTGGTCTGTTTATAACCAACCGGAAGTAAAACAAACCGTGAAATTTATTACGAAAACGATGAAAAGGAATAATGCCAAATTGATTTTAGGTTTGGATTTTCATTCCACGTATGAAGATGTCTTTTATACCAATAAGATTAGAGAAGGAACCACATTACCCAATTTTATAGAAACATGGTTTACAGCTTTAGAAGCGAATATAGAAGGTTATAAAGTTAATGAAGCTGCAGGAAATAGTACAAAACCCGTATCCAAAGGGTGGTTTTTATATGGGCATAACGCCACAGGAATAACCTATGAAATTGGAGATGCAACACCCAAAGACAGGATACAAGTTATTGGTAAGGTTACGGCAGAACAGATGATGCGTGTATTACTAAATAAATAGTTTAAAATTAAGCCTATGCAATCATTGAAAATAATACACCTGATAACCTCAGTATCAATAAGTATACTATGCTTTAATGTTGCCTTAGCCCAAAATGAGCCCTTAGGATTAGTATCTTCAGCAACTCCGGAAGCAACAGCATCTGGAGCACAAATCTTAAAAAAAGGAGGTAATGCAGTGGATGCCGCTGTTGCTGTTGCTTTTACTTTAGGCGTCACAGAACCGGCTATGTCGGGCATAGGAGGTAGAACAATGATGATTTTGTCACTTCCTAATCAAGAACCCATTGCTATAGGAGGTATTTCATTAACACCAACGATTTTAGATTCAAACATAGAAAAAGAAGATCTTACATTCTACAAGCAAGTCTCTATACCTTCGCAGGTAAAAATTTTAAGCTATGTCTGGAAAAAGTATGGAAGTGGTCGATTAAAATGGGAAGAATTATTAGAACCGGCAATTCATTATGCAGAAAAAGGTTTTATAAATGGAGTTCATAGACACCATGTGTTTAAAAGAGTACAGCAAAAGTTTATAGATAACCCATATCACAATAGAGAACTACTGGTAGACAATGAGATTCCCGCTATTGGAGATATTATTAAGCAACCCACTTTAGCTAGGACCTTAAAACAATTAGCCGCAAATGGCGGTGATGACTTTTATAAAGGGAGCATAGCAAGGGAAATGGCCAAGGATTTTAAAACTAATGGAGGTTGGATCACCTATGATGATTTATATCACTTTCCAGAGCCAAAAGAACATAAACCTTTACATGTTAATTACAGAGGGTATGATATTTATTCTTTCGTTCCTCCGGGAGGTGGTTGGCAAGTACTACAAGTTCTAAATTTGCTTGAACAATATGATGTAAATGACTTAAAAGAAAATACCAATGAAAGAACTTTAGCATTACTTCATGTGCTTAATATAAGTCATAATGATAGGTTAGATAATGCGATAAAAGATTATAGTAATTTTCAGTCTGAAATAAATAAGAAAATCTCAAAAAAATATGCAAAGGCTTTATTTGAAAATACCGATAACACGGTAAAGGTTAATCAAGAGGCTGAAGAGAAAGGACAAGGAGAAACCACGCATTTCTCTATAACAGATAAAGCAGGAATCGCAGTAAGTGTAACTTCTAGTGTTGGTGCCTATTTTGGCTCATTAACATCCACTAAAAAATTAGGCTTTTTCTATAATAGTTATTTAAAATCATTAATGGGTTTTGGTCTTAATAAGTCTTTAGAGCCTAATGTTAATATCCCTTCATCCATGAGCCCGAGCCTTGTTAAAAAAGATGGTAAAAATGTATTGGTAATTGGTACGCCCGGAAGTAAGCGTATTGTTTCAACCATTTCACAATTAATTCAATTATGGGTAGATAGCCAAATGAGTATTACAGATGTTATTAAGGAGCCTCGTGTTCATGCGATTAGAAACCTCGCTTATATAGAAGACGAGAATATAACTTCAAAATATCTTCAGGAAATTAGAAGCAAAAAGTTTAAAATAACTTTTCCGGATTATGACCTAACTAATAAATCCGGACTGAACGCCTACTTCGGGGGGGTTCATGCGATCGAATATAGGAATGGCCAATGGAAAGCGGCGGCAGATCCCAGACGTGATGGTACAACAATAACAGTAAGGTATGAATAATAATAAGACACATAAAATACATTTAGGGAACAACATTATAAGTTGTTTGATTTTCCTTTTGATTTTTTCTTGTTCAAAAGAAAGAGTCGACGCCGATATTCTAATAACCAATGGAACCGTTTATAATGGTCTTAGTTTAGATCCAAGCAACGTTTCAGTTGCCATAAAAGATGATAAAATCGTTTTTATTGGCAACGAAAGTGCAGTTAATATTACAGCTTCAAGAACGATAGACGCTCAGGGATTAATAGTAGCTCCGGGTTTTATTGACCCTCATACGCATGCCGATAGAGAGTTAAAAGACCCGGATAAATCTCATAACAAACCGTTTTTATTTCAAGGCATAACAACCGTTGTGGTTGGTAACGATGGTGACAGCTTTTTTCCAACATCAGAATATAAGGAAAAATACGAAGCTCATGGTATTGGAACGAATGCGGTGTTGCTTGTTGGTCACGGAACGGTTAGAAAACAGGTTATGGGTATCAGTGATCTGAAGGCATCCAAACAGGACCTTTTGAAAATGAAAGCCCTTGTTCAACAGGAAATGGGTGCAGGAGCTTTTGGTATGTCAACCGGATTGTTTTACTCACCTGGCAGTTATTCTAATACTGAAGAAGTTATTGCTTTAGCAAAAACTGTTTCAGAAAATAATGGACTTTATGATACGCACTTACGTGATGAGAGTTCGTATACCGTTGGGTTAATCCCCGCTATTGAAGAAGCGATTGAAATAGGTCGACAAGCAAAACTACCCATACATATTTCGCACATAAAATGTTTAGGCGTTGATGTTTGGGAACAAAGCAAGGACATTATTGCGCTTATTGAAAAGGCCAGAGAAGAAGGTATTGACGTTACGGCAAATCAATATCCCTACGATGCTTCGGCCACAGGATTAAAAGCTGCTGTGGTGCCGCGTTGGGCGGAAAGTGGTGGTAAAGATTCTTTATTTATTCGGTTTGATAATCCCGAATTAAAACAGCAGATTTTAGAAGAGACTAAGCAGAATATAGCGCGCCGTGGAGGACCGGACAAACTGTTGATTGTAAAAGCAACCGACGCATCATTAGTTGGAAAAAATGTACTTGAAATTTCTAAATCATTAAAAGTTTCTCCTGAAAAAGCAGTTTACAAAGCTTTAAGATCGGGTTATGTAAGAGTCGCTTCATTTAATATGAATCCAACTGATATTCACAATTTTATGAAACAGCCCTGGGTCACAACCGGATCGGATGGTAACACAGGGCACCCAAGAAAATATGGCTCCTTCCCCAGAAAATATCATAAATATGTGAAGCAAGATAAGGTGATTGATATGGCCACTTTTATCAACGGTAGCACCTCGAAAACGGCAGAGATATTTAGAATTCCGAATCGCGGAAAACTCAAAGAAGGCTATTACGCCGACATTATCATTTTTAATCCGGAAACATTCAGGGACAAGGCAGACTATAACAATGCCTTTCAGTTTTCCGAAGGATTGGAATACAGCATAATAAACGGAAAATTATCCGTGGAAAAAGGAAAATTCACAAACAAATTAAACGGTAGAGTTCTAACAAAATAAGTATTGACGATGAAACGTAATTTACAAATGATGGCGATGGCCTCACTTATAACAATTGCCTGTAAAGAAGGGAGTCAACAAAAGTCGAGTACCCAAAACGAGCTTAAAAAAGAGAATATTGTTAATACCATTATTAATGATAAGGAGAGTTTTTATCATATTGACTTTAATAACTATCCCAAGAAAGACACCAGTCTTCCCATAGGTGTTTTCGATTCGGGAACCGGTGGTTTGACCGTATTAAAAGCCATTGTGAATTACGATGAAAACAATAACGCTAATTACGAATCCGGAAGTGATGGAGAGATTGATTTTAACAGAGAATCATTCATCTATTTGGGTGATCAGGCCAATATGCCCTATGGGAATTATTCCAAAGAACATAAGGTCGATCTGCTGAATGAACATATCATTAAAGACGCGCAGTTTTTAATGAGTAATAAATACTATGCTGATGCTTCTGATACGGCTGTAAATACCGATAAACAACCGGTAAAGGCTCTGGTGATTGCCTGCAATACGGCCACAGCCTACGGAAAAGAATATATCGAAGAGTTTCTGAAAAAAGCGAATTCTAATTTAAAAGTGATTGGTGTTATAGATGCCGGAGTTAGAGGAACCTTAGCAAGTCTTGAAAAAGATGAAGACGCCATTGTTGGGGTTTTGGCCACCGCCGGAACCGTTGCATCTAAAGGTTATAGCAATACCCTTTTAAAGTTTAAAGATGAATTAGGCTATACCGGGAATATTGAAGTGTTTTCTCAAGGTGGAGTGGGCATTGCTGAAGCTGTTGATGAAGACCCAAACTATTTCGATAAAAACTTAAAGAAACCACGTAATGACTATAAAGGTCCGAGTTTAGACGGTGATGTGAAAATAGACAAAACACTTTTCGATATTTATAATTTCGATTTCGATAATAGTAAAATGCTCTGTGATACTGAAAAATCTGATGATTGTTCCATACTTCAAATTAACGATGCCAAAAATTATGTGCGCTACCATATGGTAACCCTTATGGAACAGATTCGTCAATCTAAGACCAATAATAAATTGAAATCAATCATTTTAGGGTGCACACATTACCCCTATATGACGGATGAAATTCATGCGATTTTAAAAGAATTGTATCACTATAAAGGGAAAGAAGGTGGCTATTTATATCGCGATTTTATGGTGGAAAATATTAAACTTATAGATCCGGCTGTAGATACCGCTAAAGAGCTACATGAATATTTAAAAAACGAGGCGTTATTTAATCCCAAAGGAGATATCAAACACAGCGAGTTTTATATCAGTGTCGCCAATACAGACAATGCTAATAATGTTATTGACGACCAGGGGCGTTTCCCATACGACTATAAATACGGTAGAAATGCGCACAACATTCAGGAATACGTTAAAGTCGTGCCTTTTAGTCGTGAGAATATCTCCTATGATATTCTAACCCGTTTTCAGCAGCAAATTCCTTATGTATACCAGTTGATGCAGAATTTCAATCAAAACAATGAAAAAACCAAAGCCTTAAAAGATGAAAGTAAAATTTAGTGTATTCTATTTTTACATCGTACTTTTTGCTGTTATCTCCGGTTGTTCCGGTGGCGGGGCTGATGAGGTCGATCCACAACCTATAGGCGATACCACAGCACCAACAGCACCTTCAGGCCTTTCAGAAACAAGCACCACGGCCACATCGACAGATTTGAGTTGGAGTGCTGCAACAGATAACATTGGTGTAAAAAACTATAGTGTTTATAAGGATGATGACGCTTTAGCGACAACAACAGCACTAACACATATGGTTAGCGGATTAACACCTAATACAAGCTATGTCTTTAAAGTAAAAGCCAGAGATGCAGCAGGAAATGAATCCGGATTCAGCAATACGATTACTGTTAAAACGGATGATGATACTCCAGTTTTAGTGACAGCATCAGGCGATATTGAAACTTATCTGGGTGACTTTATTGATAATGTACCGGGAGATTCGGGAGATCATTATCGGATCCCTTCAACAAATGAACTCACGACCTGGAATTTAATAATCGATGCCCTGCTAGCCGATGATATTGATGAAGCGGTATTAAAATCTGCAGAGGTTAATTATCAAATTAATGCCTTTACAGATACCTCATTAACCCCCAATCAGGTCTTTTACATTTTAGAAGAAAAAGCCGATAAATCTAATCATTGGGGGATTTACGCGTTCAGTAAAACGCCCGAAAGGGAACAGTTAATACTTCAGGCCCCACATATCAAAAACGACATCAATACCGGGAAGCAGGCGGTATACTGTTTTAAAAATAATGTTGCGAAAGCGGTATTTATAAGCGGGACACATCGTTGTAATCATTCAGAGCACTCGACTTGCTCGGGAACAACGTCTACCTGTAATGCCGGATCCGAGCCTTATCGCGTTTCAGATATGGCACATAATACCCAATCGGTGTTTCAAAAAACAACAGAAAATGTGTTTAATACAGTCACGAATTCCGTGTTTATTCAACTACACGGTTTTGGTAAACAGGTTTCAGATCCTTATGTCATTATGAGTAACGGTACCCGGGAAACCCCGGCGACAGACTATGCCATGCTGTTGAAAGACGCGCTTTTAGTAGAAGATAACACATTAACCTTTAAACTGGCTCATATTGATACGAATTGGACCCGTTTAATTGGATTTACGAACACCCAGGGGCGATTGGTAAACAACGCTTCAGATCACTGTAGTACCTCAGCGACTTCAACGTCCGGAAGATTCATTCACATAGAACAAGAAAAATCGAAATTAAGAGATAATGCTGCGGGTTGGGTGAAAATGAGCAATGCCCTTAAGAGTGTTTTTAACTAAAAAAGAATAAAAAACCGATCATAACCATTAAAATATAACCACATGAAAAAACTTGCATTACATTGGAAAATATTATTAGGCATGCTCTTAGGCGTTATTGTAGGATTATTAATGACCACCTTTGAAGGCGGTAAAGAAATCATTCAAGATTGGGTGAAACCTTTTGGTAAGATCTTTATAAACTCATTAAAGTTGATAGCCATCCCACTGATTCTGGCGGCGTTGATAAAAGGTGTTTCCGATTTAAAGGATATTTCCAAACTCTCTAAAATGGGAGGACGTACTATCGGCATTTATATATCAACCACTATAATCGCTGTGTCTATTGGTTTACTTTTAGTTAATCTTATAAAACCTGGAAATGCCATTACTGAGGCTACCCGAATAGAAATGGTAGGCAATTACGCAGATAATACCACCAAGTATAAGGAGACGGCTAAAGCACAAAAAGAAGCTGGACCCTTAAAACCTTTAGAAGATCTGGTTCCAGAGAATATTTTTTCTTCGGCAACGAGCAATCGTAACATGTTGCAAGTTATCTTTTTTGCCGTGTTTTTTGGTATCGGTTTGATTCTAATTCCGGAAGAAAAAGGAAAAACAGTTAAACATTTCTTTGATGGTTTTAATGAGGTTATTTTAAAAATGGTTGATTTAATTATGCTCGCAGCTCCATATGGAGTCTTCGCATTATTAGCGGCCTTAATTGTAGAATCCCCGAGTATCGATTTGTTTAAAGCCTTAGGTTGGTATGCCCTAACTGTCGTTATAGGTTTGTTCTTAATGATCACTATTTATACCATGTTAGTTTTAGCATTTACTAAAAAGAAACCTAAGTTTTTTATAAACGGTATTTCACCGGCACAGCTATTAGCCTTTTCTACAAGCTCCAGCGCAGCAACACTTCCTGTAACTATGGAACGTGTTACAGAACATTTGGGTGTCGAAGAAGAAGCCGCCAGTTTTGTGCTACCTATTGGTGCTACTATAAATATGGATGGTACCAGCCTATATCAAGCTGTTGCCGCAGTCTTTATAGCACAGGCCTTCGGTATGAATTTAGATTTTAGTACCCAGTTGGGTATAATTGCTACCGCGACCTTAGCTTCTATAGGTTCTGCTGCCGTACCCGGTGCAGGTATGGTGATGCTCGTAGGTGTTTTAGGTTACGCCGGAATTCCGGAAGCCGGGTTGGCACTCATTTTTGCTGTAGACCGCCCGTTGGATATGTGCAGAACGGCTGTTAACGTTACCGGAGATGCTGCCGTGTCTATGCTTGTTGCCAAATCCATAGGGAAGTTGGGGGAGCCCAAAATAAAGAATTGGGATGATAACTATGAGGTCAAAAAATAACTATCTTATACCATGATTTTAATTAGTGCAAAGCATCATGGAAGAAGCGATTATTAAATTATTAAAAGACCCATCGCAGCCTAAATGGCAAACCGCCTTGGGCTTAAGTTCAAAGCTGAACCAGTATCAACATGGTAGTCCCGAACACGTTGAAGCCGTTTTAATTAAACTTGTAAAGGAAAATCCGAAGTCGAATATCAGGTATTCAACCTTACCCAGTAAACGGAACTTAAAAGTGTTATGGGGCCATAAAGATAAGGTTGGAGAGCGGAAACTTTTCGATATTTTTAAGGAGGATGAAGAGGCAAAACCTGATTATTTAGAGGGTGTGGATGATGAAAGAAATATGTTTTTATCACATAGCTTTAAAGATACCAAAGCGGTGTTTCAGTTGTCCGAAGCATTGGTTGCGTATGGCTGTAATCCTTGGGTGGCTGAAGCCGATATCGCCCGGGGTCAGCATATCAACAATGAGGTTATAAATGCTATTAAGGACTTGCCTTTCTTTGGAATATATCTATCTCAAAACATGCTGAATTCTACCTGGTCGGCTAAAGAGTTTGAGTTCGCTGTTCGAAACAAGAAAAAGCTCTTTGCTTTTATTTCAGGTGACGATCAGGATATGATAAATTTAATTGAAAACAATGTGGCTATCAATCACCTCAATATACATGACTTGTTGAGACGGATTTTTGATACTAACGAAATTTCGGAGCACATTAATTTCTTTTTAATTACTGAAGATACAGCTGTTTCATTAAATAAAATAAACCCTCTAAAAGACATACAAGAGTTTATTTAAGAACGCAACGATATTGTTTTTTTGAGGATCAATTTTTAATGTGGATTTATCACCTCTGATCTTTTCAATATACGTCCTGTTTTCATAGGTCTCATGGATTAATTGATCAAAGGAATCTTCGATATCATGCCAATATATTTTTTTGGCATAACCGGAATCTAAATTTTGTTGTAATCGATCCGGGACTTTATGGTTTTCCACCGGCAAAAAAACGGCCAATAAACCCTTGGGTTTAAATTTTCGTTTTGAAATTTTATAGCCTTCAATCTGTCTCAATGAATACCATATTTCCCAATCCACCCAATCACTGTTACCTGTTTCTTCTCCCACTAACACCATTGTAATTGAACTGGCCCAAATACGGTATTGAATTTTTTTCGAGATGAACCTTTTTGAGGACTCACTTAAATCTTCTTCTTTAAAACCGTAATCTTTAAGCCTATTGGAGTTCTTGCTATTTAATAGCTTTCTTAAGGCTATTAAATGCTTATAATCAGAATTATGATGATAACTTATAAAGCAGTTTCTCATGTTAAATATTAATTTTAGCCTTTATTTTTTTTAGCTTTTCTTTTTGTTCCAAATAACTTCTAATCGCAGAATTTGTGTCTTTGGTTCCTTGAACCTTGGAAAAATAGGCTTCCTCCCTGTTCAATTTTCCCAGACCAAAATAAGCTTCAGCAAAAGTTAAATAGATCCAATCCTGGTCGTCTCTTTCATCAAAATTATCTTCATTTACAATCTTGTTTAATTTTTCCAGAGTGTCTTTCCATATTTTAACTGCTTGTCCGTAATTGGAATACGTTTCAAATTTTTCCGCACTCATACTGGCTTTTCTGGCATATAAAAACGCAGTATTGATCCCGTTATAATAATCTTGTTTTACATAATACCCTCTTTCATAATAATGCAACGATTCATTTAAATAAGCCTCATCATTAAGCTCCTCAAATAACCTTTTATTAATAGCACCCATTAAGCCCAAAGTTTCAGGATTTGTTGTGTGTTTTGGGTCAAGTGTTTCTAATATGCTCTTGGCTTTATTTAATGAAGAAACGGCCGATGGTTTTTTCGACTTATAGGTATAGAGTGCTAGTTTTTGAATAATATAACTATCATTTTGATTTGCAGTTAAAGCCAGTGCGTCATTTAAATAATGAAGAGCTACATCGTAGTTATTATTGTTTTGCTCTTGTTTGGCAAGTTCTAATAACTTAGAAATATCACCATCGTTATTTTCATCGATTTCCATAATCTCTTCCAGTTCTTCCTTGGTAAACATAGGCGGCTTTAATGTTGGTAAGAAAGTATACACCGGGCTGTCGACGTCAGGGTTTTCTTTTTCCAGGATAGCTTTCACAAGTTCCTTCAGGTGTTTTTTAATGCGTTTCACCTCATCAAAGTCCAAAGCCTTACCATGATGTGTATAGGAATGTATGGCGACATGATTAATATCGAAGGGCAACCGCTTATTTTTTACCAATTCATCTTCACATAGAACAATAGTTGTATTCGGTCTTAACGCATGTCTAACGCCTAACTCGTATATGGCGTTCGCATTTAGTGTAGAAATATCGGCAACTACGAAATCCGCTTTCATAATATGCTCGTACATTTTCACATCAATAACGCCAGACTGTTTTAAATCTGAAGAGCGAAAACACTTTATCCCTAGTTTTTTAAAAACAGGTTTTATGATATTTGTATACGTTTTATCCAAGTTGATATCTCTACCGGTTTCAAAGTCGGTTTTTATACCATAACCGATTATTACGAAGCATGTTTTTTTCATAATCTTAAATATTATTTAGCTGATTTTCAATGCATATTTTATTTTGGCACGAACATTGTAATTCAAATGGAAAATCATTTATTAATTATAAACTTAAAAGTCATGTTTAAGCGAAATCTAAATTTAGGAGTGAGTAGCACTCAGTTCCATTTCAAGGTTGATCGACTATTTAATGAACTTTTTTCTACTCCGATCGAGGTGATTTCAGACACCTACCGGATTATTGAATCTAGCATACCGGATTCAATAATGAAAAGTTCTTTACATACTGGTTTACCAAGAGAAGTGGTCCTTGAGTTGGTTCCCTTAACTCCGTCTCGCTCATGACGTAAAATTTGAGTAGTTAAAGATAGCCAACCAAGCACAACTTTAAGATAGTATATCTTTATACGACTCTATCCACACTTTTCCGGTATTTGTTATTTTAAAATAAGCGTTTTTACCTTGTTTTATTTTTTGTATGGCCTGCATGGTTTCCAGTTTTTGGAGCGTCGATACAACGTCTTTTCGGCTTTTCGATTTCGAAAGCTTGACGATGTCCGTTATCGAGAGGCCATAATCATTTTTAATATTAAAAAGGATTTTTAATACAATCACATTGTAGAATGATAGTTTTAAATCCTGTAATGGTGTTTTTGTATTAGAATCAGAAGATAAAACCTGTTTAACTTCCTTCGTTACTTTATGAAAGAGGGCTTCTCTATCTCCTTTTTTCATATTGATTAAAGGTTCGGAGGGCGAGTTTATCGTTTGAAATTTGGAAATGGATTTGATATCCATAAACATACAGGGACTTATAATCAATGGAAATATAATAGCACCGTCATGTTCTGCGGCAGCCAACAGATCGGGTAACTCTTCTTCCTTTATAAAATTAGAGGATAAGAAGTTGGCGCTGATCATCAATATGGCTACTTTAGCCGACCGGATTGCGGTTTTAATTTCATCACGCCAATCGGAACCCACGGCTATTTTTGTGTCTTCCCAGATTGAAAAATTATAGTCCTGTTCTAAATAACTTAAATGGGGTCTAAGATGCTCTAACCATTTTGAATCTTTTTTACTGTAACTGATAAAAACACCTTGTCTTTTCATAATAAGTTAATCATTGATTTTAGTTAAAATGCACAAAATAGTTTTGGTCATAATGATAAACCATTATTTAAATACTTGAGAGAAGTTTTAAATATACTTATTTATCCTACAATGAAAAAGTGTTGGTGTTAAAAATTGAGTATATTTATTGATGGCTATTCAGCCATTCTTATGGTTGTATCACATTTTAATTGATGATCACAAAAAAATGAAACGAACCATTCTAATCTTCGGAGGTATTGCCGCAGCGCTATTTTTGCTTTTGCAAGTGAGCAAGTTCTCCCTGACAAATACGCAAGGTTTTAGCGATCTATATTTAATATTGGCCAGTATCTTGTTCATTCTTTTAGGTGTTTTGTTAACCCGACTACTGTATAAAAAAGAGATGAGCAATGAAGCCCATAAGATTGATGAACAACGCCTCAAGAAATTAAAAATTAGCAAGCAGGAGCATAAGGTTTTGGGCTTGATGTCTGAAGGACTTTCCAATATCGAGATTGCGGATAGTTTGTTTATTTCAGAAAATACCGTGAAAACACATGTTTCAAAAATCCTTGCTAAGCTCAATGCGAAACGCCGGACAGAAGCGGTTAAAATTGGCAGAGATTTGAATATCATTTAGGGGAACAGGGAAGTTTCGAGTGAATTTCATCAAAATAACACAACAAGTTCAGCGAACAATTTTTTATCATACTTTCGAGTGAATTGTTCGATTTTAAACAAAATCATACTTTCGGGTGATACCAGACTTCTGTGTATCTTTTAATTTTAGCCTAAACTTTAAACACTAAGATTATGAAAAAATTTGTTATTCGTTACGGTATTTTAGGTGCAAGTATCTCGATTGTACTTGGTTTGTTGAATTGGGTTTTTATCGCCCCGGTGTACGGCCCGAATATTTCGGAAACTGTGGGCTATTTATCGATAGTCATGTCGCTATTAACCATTCCACTGGGCATCAAGTATTTTAGAGATATGCTGAATGATGGTAGTGTTTCATTTAGCGAAGGGTTTAAAATAGGTGCAGGCATCACCTTAATAGCGGCCATTATTATGGGACTCTACGGGATGCTGTTCTTTCTGATTGAAGGCGACGATTTTATGGCATGGCATAAGCAGTGGGCCACTCAAATCGATATGCATCAGACCAACGTGTCCGACATGCCGGATTATATGTTGTCTCCGTTATTTCAGGGAATTGTGATGTTTATAATGGTTTTCCTGATTGGGATTATTATTAATTTGGTTAGTGTTCTTATTTTGAAGCGTGCTACAAAATCAGTGGTAAATTAGTTGTTATGAAAATGGCCTAATAAAAACGAAAGCCATTCCATTTAAATACTGGAGCTGAAAGGGAGTACGAAATGACTAAAACTCCCTTTCTCCAGCGACACTAACTCAAAAAAGTGTTATCGTA
>CANLXL010000002.1 GCA_947495125.1 uncultured Flaviramulus sp. | reverse complement strand
ACCCTTTTTTTTACCCTTTCTCTAAACTTAACTTTACTTCTTTATTTATCAATTACTTATAAGGATGAAAAGTAATATCCATATCAATAATACCAACGTCTCATTCATGGTTTAGCCTTCTAAATAAATCCTAAAAACCTTTCTCTTATAATTAATGCATCTACATTATCTAAGAAAGCTCAAATCTTTAGCCTTGTCCTTATTATTTATACAACTAAAATTTACAACGTCCATTTCAAGTGTTATTTAGCTAGGCTACTCTAACTTACACTTACAGAAGCACACCTTCTAAAAACTAAATTGAAGTTGATATGCTACACAAAACCTTTTACCGATGACCTAGATAAACTTTTCCTCAAGATCATTATATTGAGTTAGAAATTGAACGAATTTCACGAACTCCGTAAAACCCATTTATACAAAATTCTTCTATTTCTGCATGATTAAATAAATAACACAACTCGTTTAAAAGAAACCCAGCAATTAAAAAATATAACTATGTATATATTGTGTGGATTTGTATATACTATTATCTTTGCAGACTGAATTTAACATATTTTAATGATACATATAACATTGCCCGACGGAAGTGTGAGATCTTTTGAAGAAAACGCTACACCAATGGATGTTGCTAAAAGCATAAGTGAAGGATTCGCACGAAATGTAATTTCGGCTAATTTTAATGGTACTACTATTGAAACGGTTACTCCTTTAACCACCGATGGCGCTTTGATTTTATATACTTGGAGAGATGATGAGGGTAAAACAGCATTTTGGCATTCGTCCGCTCATATTTTAGCTCAGGCCATTGAAGAATTATACCCCCATGCTAAACTCACAATTGGTCCAGCTATTGAAAACGGATTTTATTATGATGTAGATTTTGGTGAAGAAGCAGTTTCTGAGAAAGATTTTAAAGTCATTGAAAGCAAAATGATAGAGATTGCGCGTGGCAAACATGATTTTAAAATGCGCTCTGCAACAAAAGCCGAGGCACTAAACTTATACAAAGACAACGAATTTAAAACGGAGTTGATTGAAAACTTGGAGGATGGAACCATTACATTTTGTGACCATTCTACTTTTACCGATTTATGCCGTGGCGGACACATACCAAATACAGGGATTATAAAAGCTGTTAAAGTTTTAAGTGTAGCAGGAGCCTATTGGCGTGGTGACGAAAACAAACCTCAGCTTACCCGTGTTTATGGTATTTCGTTCCCTAAGCAAAAGGAACTTACCGAATATTTGCATTTATTAGAAGAGGCAAAAAAAAGAGACCATAGGAAGTTGGGTAAAGAATTGCAGTTGTTTACCTTTTCACAAAAAGTGGGGCAAGGTTTACCTTTATGGCTTCCAAAAGGTGCTGCTTTGCGTGAGCGTTTAGAAAACTTTTTAAAAGCAGCACAAAAGAAAGCGGGTTATGAAATGGTTGTATCACCGCATATTGGGCAGAAAGAACTCTATGTCACTTCTGGGCATTATGCCAAGTATGGTGAAGACAGTTTTCAACCAATACACACACCAAAAGCGGATGAGGAGTTTTTGCTAAAACCCATGAATTGCCCTCATCACTGCGAGATTTACAAAAGTAGTCAATGGTCTTATAAAGATTTACCGATACGCTACGCGGAATTTGGTACCGTTTATAGATACGAGCAAAGTGGAGAATTACACGGATTGACACGTGTTAGAGGGTTCACTCAGGATGATGCGCATTTATTTTGCATGCCAGATCAACTCGATGCAGAGTTTAAGAATGTGATTGATTTGGTGCTTTACGTCTTTGGTGCTTTAGGCTTTGAAAATTTTACGGCACAAGTTTCTGTAAGGGATCCTGAAAATCCAGACAAATATATTGGTGATGTTGACAATTGGGAGAAAGCAGAACAAGCCATTATTAGTGCAGCCAATGATAAAGGCTTAGATTTTGTTATCGAAACCGGCGAGGCGGCCTTTTATGGTCCGAAGTTAGATTTTATGGTTAAAGACGCCTTAGGAAGACGTTGGCAACTTGGCACAATTCAAGTTGATTACAATCTACCCGAGCGTTTCGATTTAACCTATAAAGGTAGTGACAATGAGTTACACCGGCCTATAATGATACATAGAGCGCCTTTTGGAAGCCTGGAACGTTTTGTAGCTTTATTACTGGAGCATACCGGAGGAAACTTCCCGCTTTGGTTAATGCCTGTGCAGTCTATTATACTGTCTATTAGCGAGAAATATGAAAAATACTCTGAAAAAGTTTTAAATTTGCTAGAAAATGACGAAATTCGCGCCCTTGTAGACCACAGAAATGAAACTATTGGGAAGAAAATTCGGGAAGCAGAAATGCAGAAACACCCTTATATGATCATTATTGGTGAACAAGAAGAGAAAGAAAATAAAATAACCGTAAGAAAACACGGAGGTGAAGATTTAGGAATGATTTCAATCGATGAATTCTCCGAAATTATAAAAACAGAAATAAGTAAAACGCTAAAATCGTTTTAAAAAATAAGTTTAATTTAAAAATATAAGGCCATAGCAATTAGAAGAAGACAACAGCCCAGAAGAGTTTCAAAGGAGGATAAACACAGAATAAACTCTAAAATCATAGTACCTAACGTTCGTCTTGTTGGCGACAATGTTGAGATAGGTGTTTATTCCACTAGAGATGCTATAAAAATAGCAGATGAGCAAGGGTTAGATCTTGTGGAGATTTCTCCAAAAGCAGATCCTCCCGTTTGTAAGGTTATGGATTATAAAAAGTTTCTTTATGAACAAAAGAAACGTGACAAAATCCTCAAGTCTAAGGCTACAAAAGTTATTGTAAAAGAGATTCGTTTTGGTCCAAATACCGATGATCACGATTACAGTTTTAAAAAGAAGCATGCAGAGAAGTTCTTAAAAGAAGGCGCTAAGCTTAAAGCTTTTGTGTTTTTTAAAGGACGGTCGATTATTTTTAAGGAACAAGGGCAAATATTGTTATTGCGTTTGGCACAGGATCTTGAAGAGTTTGGTAAAGTAGAGCAAATGCCAAGATTGGAAGGTAAACGAATGACAATGTTTATAGCTCCAAAAAAATAAAGAACAAGAATATCATAGTTATAAAAAGTAAGATGCTGAATTCCCATTGCTAACGGACAGTATTAAAGTAATTAAGCGCAATAATTAAAAACTAGGAGAGAAATGCCTAAAATGAAAACCAAATCTAGTGCCAAAAAACGTTTTAAGTTAACTGGTACCGGAAAGATTAAAAGAAAGCACGCTTTTAAAAGTCACATCTTAACAAAGAAGTCTAAAAAGCGTAAACTTGCTCTGACTCATGATACATTAGTACATAAGGCAGACGAAGATAATATTAAAACCATGTTACGCTTAAAGTAACATTAGTTTTAATCGGTTAAAACAATTTATAAACCCTGGAGTTAGGCTAAAAAAAGAGTTAAAAGTTAAAAGTTAAAAGTTAAAAGTTTTAAATCTAAAGTCAAAAATTGATGAGACTAAAAACTAGCAGCTAAAGACTAAGAACTAAAAAAACCGCCTACTACAAAAAACAATTAAAATTATGCCAAGATCAGTAAATTCTGTAGCAAAAAGAGCCCGAAGAAAAAAGGTTCTTAAGCAAGCAAAAGGTTACTTTGGAAGACGTAAAAACGTTTGGACAGTAGCTAAAAATGCGGTTGACAAAGCGATGCAATACTCGTATAGAGACCGTAGAAACAAAAAAAGAACATTCCGTGCTTTATGGATTACGCGTATTAACGCTGGAGCCAGAGAACATGGTTTGTCGTATTCTCAATTTATGGGAAAATTAAAAGCTAATGATATTGAATTAAACCGTAAGGTTTTAGCAGATTTAGCTATGAATAACCCTGAGGCCTTTAAAGCTGTAATAGAGAAAGTAAAATAAGGCGTTTTGCCTATTGTAAAACATATTATTCGCTTAATAAAAAAAATCCGGTTCTTAATTGAATCGGATTTTTTTATTGAATATTTACGCAACCTTTTATTTAAAAACCCATCTATATTATATAACTGAAACCTTTAAAAATGAAAATCAAATTATTATTAGTACTATGTAGTGCTTTAATTTTAACGAATTGTTCAGTTGGTAATGACACCAACGAACAACAAAACTATAAACGGATTTGGCATTTAATTAATGTTAGCGGCGGTATTTCCGGAGTGAACGAAAATTTTCAATTGGAAACCATTACATGGTCCTTTAATGAAACAACATCAAAATTAACTGTTGTAAATAATAATCAAGACGACGCCATTCAAGATGGACTTGATTCTGGTACTTACGATTATTCTATCTTAAACGAAGGGGGACAATCCTATATTTCTATAGGGACAAGTGAATTTGGAGAGGTTATTTTTTCCCAAAACGGAATGCAGATCGATGGAAACAAGCTTTCAACAGGTACCGGAGCCGACGGCTTTATATATTCATTCGAATTACAAGTGATTGTCGCTGATTAATAAGTAGATCATACAAAGACTTTAAAACAGTCAATTATGAATTTTTCTTTATTTCATTAACGGCTGTTTTAAACTCTTTCCAATTGATATAACCATCATTATCCTTATCGTAGCCCTCAATAAGTTTTGAAGAGACAATACCACGAATAAAACCACTTATTTTTGCTTCCTTTAATAATTTAAGAATCTCTTTTTTCGATAGTTTTTCATCACCACTTTTATCAAAAAACTTAAAAGCCTGTTCGGGTGTTTCAAAATGATTGGTGATTACTATTTGAACTTTTTTAAGTATTTTCTTTTTAGAATCCATAAATTAATGAGTCTTTGGTTCTATAATATATAGAAAAGCTTTATATCATTTAAGTTTTTTGTTTCTTTTTCCTTGCCGCCGGGAACAAAACATTATTTAATATAAGTCTATATCCGGGTGAAGTTGGATGCAGATCTAATTCGGTTTTAGAATCCCCTACTCTATGCTGATAGTCCTCGGGGTCGTGACCTCCGTAGAATGTAAAAAAGCCTTTTCCTTTTATACCATGAATATACTTGGCCTCTCCATTAGATTTATTTTCGCCCAATATGAGTACATTTGATTTTATTTCACTTCGCGTGAAAGCTGTTGTTTGTCCCATAAATCCTTTAACCAAAGCTGTATGATTTTGACACAGCATGGTTGGAATGGGATCCCATTTTGCTGAAAATTCCATCAATGAAAAATAGTCTGCAGTTTTAGAGACAATACGCTTTCGCGTCATATCTATGGATGAGAATTCGTAAACCTTTGGGTGCCGCTCTAAAGTAAAGTCGGTAAAAGCAAATGTTTTATTAAAATCAATCTTATTCTGGTAAGCGGCATCACTTCCATCCCCATCAAACATAGGTTCACAAATATCCACGCCTTCTGCAGATAAGGCAATGTCGAAACTATCTGTCGCACTACACATGGCAAACATAAATCCACCACCAACAACGTAGTCTCTAATTTTTAGAGCGACATCTAACTTTTCTAAAGACACTTTAGCATAGCCCAACTTTTGAGCTAAGGCTTCCGCTTCTTTTTTTTCCTTAATATACCAGGAAGACGCTCTGTATGAACCGTAAAATTTTCCGTATTGACCAGTAAAATCTTCATGATGTAAGTGTAGCCAATCGAACAGCAATAACCCATCGTTTAAGACTTCTTCATCATAAATGGTTTCATAAGGAATTTCAGCATACTGCAAAACCATTGTTACGGCGTCGTCCCATGGTTGATTTCCATATGGCGTATACACAGCTATTTTGGGTGCCTTTTCCAAAACCACAGCTTCCATGTTCTGGCTTGGACTACTAATTTCTTCTAAAATACGCTCTGCTTTAGTGTTAGAAATAACTTCGAAAGACACACCTCGAATCTGGCATTCCTGCTGTACATCATCAACGTCAGGTAATAAAAACGAACCTCCTCTGTAATTCAATAGCCATTTTACTTTTAATTGTTTACTGAGAGTCCAATAGGTTATACCATAAGCTTTTAGATGATTTTTTTGACTTTCAGCATCCATTGGAATCAGGATGTAAGAGGCGTAGGTTCTAAGTCCTAAAAAAATAAATAATAATGTAATAAATAGCTTTTTCAATTTGAGGCAAACTTTATGAGGTATTTCAATCGCTTCTTCTTTAAACGACAAAAACACCTTGTTATTTACTTCTGAAAGATACTTAAAAATTGTTTTTATAAAAACAGTTTAACGTTTTGTTCTGAGAAGGGATACAAAAGCTAATATCAAAAATTTTTAATTCCTTATCTATCCCCCTGTTTTTATAGGTAGACAAACAAAACATGAGTATTAAGTGTTTGAAAAATGTTCTCCGACCAACATAAGAATAATAAGCTGGTCTTTAGAATGGTACATCATTTTCATCATCATCATTAAAAGAACTACCAAATGCCTGATCGGGGCTCGCTTTAAAGTTATCGGTCTTAAAGGTGTCGTCGTTCGCCGCTGCATTCATTTTAGAATGGAATTCGAATGGGGAATCGAAATCGTCCAAATTATCAAACTTCCCTAGGTGTCCTACAAATTTAAGGCGAATATTCTCTAAACCACCATTTCTATGTTTTGCAATAATGAATTCCGCCTGTCCTTCGGTAGGAGATCTATCATCATCATCCCATTCATCAATTTTATAATATTCCGGTCTGTAAATAAACGATACAATATCGGCATCCTGCTCAATGGCCCCGGATTCCCGTAAATCTGATAGTAATGGTCGTTTACTGCCTCCTCTGGTCTCCACAGCACGAGACAACTGTGACAAAGCTATTACCGGAACATTTAACTCTTTTGCTAAAGCTTTTAGGTTTCGGGAAATCATTGAGATCTCTTGTTCTCGATTGCCGGCATGACTACTTCCTCCCGTCATTAATTGTAAATAATCAATCATGATTAGCTTTATGCCATGTTGCGATGACAGACGACGGGCCTTAGCACGAAGATCGAAAATAGAAAGTGATGGTGTATCATCAATGAACAATGGAGCCTTTTCCAAGCCCTTTACTTTTACATTAAGCTGTTCCCATTCATGCTTTTCTAATTTCCCTGTACGTAATTTTTCTGAAGACAAACCAGTTTCACTTGATATTAAACGGGTAATCAGCTGTACCGATGCCATCTCTAAAGAGAAAAACGCAACAGGAATATTTTGATCAACAGCAATATTCCTTGCCATAGATAAAGTTAAAGCGGTTTTCCCCATACCAGGTCGGGCCGCCACAATAATCAAATCGGATGGTTGCCAACCCGATGTTAATTTATCCAATTTGGTAAATCCGGTTGGAATACCACTAAGTCCCTCCTTATTGGAAATCTCTTCAATTTTCTTTTTTGCCTGTATTACTAAATCCTGTGCAGTTTCAGAAGACTTTTTAATATTACCTTGGGTAACTTCATATAGCCTAGCTTCCGCTTTATCCAATAAATCGAAAACATCCTTAGTTTCATCATAAGATTCTTCAATAATTTCGTTAGAAATCTTAATCAGACTACGCTGAATAAACTTTTGCAAAATAATACGTGCATGAAACTCTATATGGGCTGAAGACGACACTTTTTGAGTTAAAGAAATCAAATAAAAATCGCCGCCAACCATTTCTAGCTTTGCTTCCTTTTTTAACTGGGTGGAAACGGTTAATAAGTCTACCGGTTCACTGTTTTCGAACAAATGAAATATCGCATCAAAAATATACTGATGTGCTTCTTTATAAAACGCTTCCGGGCTTAAAATATCGATAACCTCATCAACCCCTTTTTTATCAATCATCATCGCTCCAAGCACAACCTCCTCTAAATCAATTGCTTGAGGTGGTATTTTACCTTTTTCAAGGCTAATAATAGTGCTTTTATCAACTTTATATCCTTGAATTTGGTTGGGCTGTTTCATAACTACAAAAGTAAATTAAATGATCGTTTTTAGTCGTTAAAGTGAATGTATGATTATTCACTGGTAGTTAACATTTTAACTGTTAATATCTTAAAAATATTGTCAATAACCATAAAAAAAATCCGAAGTGTCAAACTTCAGATTCTACTATGGTATGATTTTAAATGGGTTACCCTTTATAAACCCCCATTTGTGCATATTTTTCCATACGCTGGGATACCAATTCTGTTGGTGATAAGTTTTTTAGGCCCTCAAAAGTTTTTACAATGGTATTGCTAACCGTTTTAAATGTTTTCTCCCGATCTCTATGTGCTCCACCTAAGGGTTCCTTGATAATCTCGTCTACCAATTTAAGTTTTTTCATATCGGTAGCAGTCAGTTTTAAAGCTTCCGCTGCCTGTTCTTTATATTCCCAGCTTCTCCAAAGAATTGAGGAGCATGACTCGGGAGAAATTACAGAATACCATGTATTTTCTAACATTAAAACCGTATCTCCCACACCAATTCCTAAGGCTCCTCCGGAGGCTCCCTCTCCTATTATAACGGTAATAATCGGGACTTTTAAGCGCGTCATTTCTAAAATATTTCTGGCAATAGCTTCGCCTTGCCCGCGCTCTTCAGCTTCTAAGCCGGGATAGGCGCCTGGGGTGTCTAAAAGTGTTACCACCGGAATGCCAAACTTTTCGGCAGATTTCATTAATCGTAATGCTTTTCTATAGCCTTCAGGATTTGCCATTCCAAAGTTTCTATACTGACGTGTTTTGGTATTATAGCCTTTTTGCTGACCAATAAACATAAAACTTTGATCTCCGATTTTTCCTAAACCACCTATCATGGCTTTATCATCTTTAAAATTTCGGTCTCCATGAAGTTCTAAAAATGTATCACCACAAATAGCCTTAATATAGTCTAAAGTATAAGGTCTGTTAGGGTGGCGAGACATCTGTACGCGCTGCCATGGCGTTAGGTTCTTATATATATCCTTTTTAGCTGCTATTAATTTTTTTTCAATCTGAGAGCAGGTTTCAGTAACATCTACTTCGCTTTCCTCTCCAATCAATCTACATTTTTGTAATTGATCCTCGAGTTCTTTTATAGGGAGTTCAAATTCTAAATATTCCATAAGAATTTTATTAATACTTTTAGTCTAGGTTAGTCTGCAAATATAAAAACTTTAATTATGATACACTGTTAAGAATCTTTTCTTTTTAATGTTCTCATATTTTTTAATATTCCATTCAATATGACTGTTATAATAATTACCGCCGCACCGTAATAGAACGATGCACTCATTTTTTCTTTTTCAGGAAAAAGAATAAGCGCCATAGCAATACCATAAACAGGTTCTAAATTATAGGTTAGCACTACAGTATAAGGGCTGATAAGTTTCATAACATATACTGAAGCGATAAAGGCATAAGCCGTACAAATCGAGGCTAAAATAAAAAGGTATATATAATCGGATTTAGCAATACTAAAAAATTCAAACGAAAACCCTTCTCCAAATAGTATTATAAAAAGTGAAATAAAAAAGACGCCACTTAAAAACTCATAAAAGGAAATGATTGTGGCTGTATGTCGCTTTAAAAAATGCCCGTTTAATACTGCAAATAATGAAGAAAAGAACGCTGAAGAGATTCCTAATACAATTCCTTTTATATATTTAATTTCACTTTGTGTAATTATAAAAACCCCAATAATAACCAAAACTCCAAACAGAATCTCATACCAAATTATTTTTCGTTTGTAAATTAATGGCTCTATAAAGGATGCAAAAAAAGCCCCGGTGGAAAACATGGCTAGAGTAATTGAAATGTTCGATTCGTCTATAGCTCCAAAAAAGGTTATCCAATGTAGTGCAATAATAATACCTGCGAAAGATAATTTTAACACGGATTTAGGTGCTACTTTTAATTTAACCTTGGCGACCTTTATGTAAACGAGCATTAACAAAGAAGCCATTACCATTCTAAACCAAACTAAAGGAATGGCCTTTATTGTAATTAATTCTCCTAAAATGGCCGTAAAACCAGCTATAAAAACTAAAAAATGGAGGTGAAAATAATTTTTAAGTTTGGGTTTGTTTTGAAACAATCTATCCATTTTAACTTGTTATTTAGCCCATTAACTTTGTTAAAAAGCCTCAATTTAGCTATGGCTATACTTACGTTTTTTGCCTCGTTACTGTACAAAATACCATCGTTAATTCTGTACATTTTATTTCTAAATAATCCCTAACGTTTAGCTTTATACAGAAGATATGCTGCTAAAATTCCGAAAATAAAATTAGGAAACCAAACGGCTATTATAGGAGGAAAATCGGATTGCTCTGCCATAACACCAAAAATTTTATCAAAGAACACAAAAACCATCGCTATACAAATACCAACGGCTAAATTAATTCCCATACCGCCTCGTCTTTTAATGGATGACACGGCAACCGCAATTATGGTTAATATAAATACAGAAACCGGTAAACTCCATTTTCTATACAACACGAGCTTAAAACGCCCCATGTTTGCTGACCCTCGTTTTTCTTCTTTGTCAATGAAATCCCTTAATTCTCCATACATTTTTGTTTCAGCTTCATATTTAACGGGAATGAGATCTTCCACGTCAAACGAAAAAATGGTATCCTTTTTTGCGATGACTTCAAAATGATCATCAAACGCTCCAACATTGCGTTTGAAGTAATTTCTCAATTCATATACAGAATCTTTCTCATTGTACTTAATACTCGTAGCATTTATTTTGTAGACCAACTTGTTATCTTCAAAATGCTCGAGTGTAAAGTCCTGTCCGCTTTTACTTTTTAAATTAAACTTACTAACGTAAATAACCTCATTATCGTTAATTTGTCTGAACACATTAGTGTCTTCAGCTGCTTTTCTATAGGGGTGAAGGTATTTATAATCGAATTCATAAAAACCTTCACTTGCCAATGGTGCAAGATAAAGCCCAAGTATTAAAGCTAAAAAAGCTACAAAGGACGCCCCAATTAAATAAGGTCTTAAAAACCTGGTAAAAGACACTCCTGAACTTAAAAAGGCAATAACCTCGGTATTATTAGCCAACTTTGATGTAAACCATATCACTGATAAAAACAAAAAGAGAGGAAACAACAAATGTGCAAAGTAGATTGTGAAATTTAAATAGTATTCGGCCACCTCTCCAAATGGTGCTTCATTTTCTAAGATTTTTCCAATTTTTTCGGCCAAATTCACAGTTATTGCTATAGGAATAAACAGCAACAACATCATAAAAAATGTGAAGATATAGCGCTTTAGTATGTACCAATCAAGTATTTTCAATTCTATTTCATGTTTGTATTAGCGAAGTAAGAACAAAGCACGGAGACCAAAAATTTCCACATGTTTTATTACCATTCTTTTTTCTATTTCCTCTACTCTAAAATCTTTTAAAGGCGATTATTCATTTGTTTCACCATCTTATCTTTCCATGTTTTAAAATCTCCTGCTAATATATGTTTTCTTGCTTCCCGAACCAACCACATATAAAAACCCAAATTATGAATGGTTGCTATTTGCTTACCTAACAACTCATTAACCGTAAACAAATGCCTCAAATAGGCTTTACTATATTCAGTATCTACAAATGTAATTCCCATCTCGTCAATAGGAGAAAAGTCATCCGCCCACTTTAAGTTCTTAATATTTATCGAACCCTGCGCTGTAAACAGCATTCCATTTCTGGCATTACGTGTTGGCATTACACAATCGAACATATCTACACCTAACGCTATATTTTCCAAAATATTGATTGGTGTACCAACACCCATTAAATACCTAGGTTTATCTTCAGGTAAAATACTGCACACCACATCGGTCATCGCATACATCTCTTCTGCAGGTTCTCCAACCGATAATCCGCCAATGGCATTGCCAACTGCGCCTGAATTGGCGATGTATTCAGCAGATTGTTGGCGTAAGTCTTTATACGTACTTCCCTGGACAATCGGGAAAAACGCTTGATCGTAATCGTATTTTAAAGGTGTTTTCTTTAAATGATTGATACAACGGTCTAGCCAACGATGCGTCATATGCATGGAGCGTTTTGCATAATTATAGTCGCAGGGATAAGGTGTGCATTCATCGAAAGCCATTATAATATCGGCACCAATACTGCGCTGAATCTCCATAACGCTTTCAGGAGTAAAGGTGTGGTAACTTCCATCGATATGCGATTTAAACTTTACCCCTTCTTCTTTGATCTTTCTATTTGCAGATAACGAATAGACTTGATAACCTCCCGAGTCGGTTAAAATATTTCTATCCCAATTCATAAATTTATGAAGACCACCCGCCTTTTCTAAAATAGGGGTTTGCGGTCTTAAATATAAATGATAGGTGTTCCCTAAAATAATATCCGGATTTATATCATTTTTAAGTTCTCGCTGATGCACTCCTTTTACAGTTGCAACCGTGCCAACAGGCATAAAAATAGGTGTTTCAATAACCCCATGATCTGTTGTTATTTTTCCTGCTCTGGCCTTACTTTGAGGATCTCTTGCTTTTAATTCAAATATCATATTCAAAAATCTGTCGTCGGCAAACCTACATAATTTTTTTATTTTAATGTATTACAAATGGTATAAAGGTTCGTGATCTGGCATTTATAAAATTAGCAATGTCTGGGTAAAGATAACCAAGTGAAATGCATTGTTGAATTAATAAAAATGAAATTGTTAGCAAATCGTCATGTTTGGTTAATAAATGCCTCCATTCTATTTTGTAAAGGGTATTTAAAAGATTATTTTTGTCGCGCAAAAAACATAACTCATAAGACATGTCAAACACACAACAATTAGAAGATTTAACCACTCAGGTTCGCAGAGATATTTTGCGAATGGTACACAAGGTAAATTCTGGTCACCCAGGAGGTTCATTAGGCTGCGCAGAATTTTTTGTAGCCATGTACAGTGAGATCATGGAAAGAAACGAAGGTTTTGATATGGATGGTATGGGTGAAGATCTTTTCTTTTTATCGAATGGTCACATTTCGCCGGTTTACTATAGTGTTCTCGCAAGAACAGGATATTTTCCTGTTGAAGAATTAAATACGTTCAGATTAATTAACTCAAGGCTTCAAGGTCATCCTACGACTCATGAAAAATTACCTGGTGTAAGAATTGCTTCGGGATCTTTGGGTCAGGGTATGTCGGTTGCTTTGGGTGCTGCCCAAGCTAAAAAGCTTAATGGAGACGATCATTTAGTATATTCTTTACATGGTGATGGAGAATTACAGGAAGGTCAGAACTGGGAAGCTATCATGTATGCCTCTGCTAAGCATGTAGATAATCTCATTGCCACGGTTGATTTAAACGGAAAACAAATTGATGGTGCAACCGACGATGTATTGCCAATGGGAAGCATTAAAGCTAAGTTTGAAGCTTTTGGTTGGACTGTTATAGATATTGAAGAAGGCAATAATATAGAGGCTGTTTTAGCAGGAATGGCTGAAGCTAAATCTAAAACCGGACAAGGAAAACCCGTTTGTGTTTTATTAAAAACCATGATGGGTAATGGTATAGATTTTATGATGCATACCCACGCGTGGCACGGCAAAGCTCCTAACGATGAGCAATTAGCTATTGGTTTAGCGCAGAATCCGGAAACTTTAGGAGATTATTAATTCCCAATTAAAAGAAAGATGAAAACATATACATATACAGAAAAGAAAGATACAAGAAGTGGTTTTGGTGCTGGTTTAGCTGAACTTGGCAGAACCAATCCCAATGTTGTAGCACTTTGTGCGGATTTAATTGGGTCTTTAAAAATGAATCAATTTATAGACGAAAACCCGGAACGTTTCTTTCAAATCGGGATTGCTGAAGCCAATATGATGGGTATTGCAGCCGGGATGACGATTGGAGGAAAGATTCCTTTTACCGGAACTTTTGCCAATTTCTCTACAGGTCGGGTTTACGATCAAATTCGTCAATCTATAGCTTACTCCGGTAAGAATGTTAAAATATGTGCATCACATGCTGGTTTAACTTTAGGTGAAGATGGTGCGACGCATCAAATTCTTGAAGATATTGGGTTGATGAAAATGCTTCCCGGAATGACGGTTATTAATACCTGTGATTATAATCAAACAAAGGCAGCGACCATCGCTATTGCAGAATATGAAGGTCCTGTTTATCTTCGCTTTGGAAGACCTGCAGTGCCAATTTTCACACCGGAAGATCAAAAATTTGAAATCGGTAAAGCCATTAAACTTACTGAGGGTAATGATGTGACTATTGTTGCTACCGGACATTTAGTTTGGGAGGCTTTAGAAGCGTCAAAAGCATTACATGAAAAAGGTATTTCTGCAGAAGTTATAAATATCCATACTATTAAACCTTTAGATGATAAAGCGATATTAGATTCTGTGTCTAAAACCGGGTGCATTGTTACTGCCGAAGAGCACAACTACCTTGGAGGTTTAGGAGAAAGTGTGTCAAGGGTATTAGCATTACACAAGCCAACACCACAAGAATTTGTAGCGACAAATGATACTTTTGGTGAGTCGGGAACTCCGGCCCAACTTATGGAAAAATATGGCCTTAACAGTGCTACTATTGTTGAAAAAGCTCAAGCCGTTATTAAGCGAAAATAACGCTTAATAACCTCTTTATAATGCAGCGTCCTTTTGATTTATTTAAAAGGACGCTTTTCTTTTAAAATGTTTCTCAGAGAAAATAATTTTCTTTTGGCAACGTTTTTGATTAGTATACATCAAATCTTAAAAACGAACAATTATGAACATTTCGAAAAAATTTCACAAATTCAAAAAAAGTACTTTATTAACACTATTGGCCGTGCTAATATCTGCGGCTACCTATGCTCAAACAGCGACAGGGTTTGGTTTTAAAGCAGGTTTAAACTATAACGCTAATGGTAATTACTTTGAATCTGTAAGCAACAACGCCGAGCATCCTGATAGAAATATTGGATTTCACCTTGGTTTTTTTGGTAAGTTCGGGAATGAGCTTTATTTAAAACCTGAGTTGGTATATACGAGTACAAAAAGCGACTACACAAGTAACAGTTTTAAAATGCAAAAAGTCGACGCGCCTATCCTTGTAGGTATCAAAGTTTTAGGTCCTATTAGTGTTTTCGCCGGTCCTTCGTTTCAATATATTTTAGATTCTGAATTTGAAGGTATTTCTATTAATGATATCGAAAATGATTTATCTGTCGGGCTCAATTTTGGGATCGGGCTTAACTTAAATAAGATTGGGGTCGATGTGAGATACGAAAGAGGTTTTAGTAATAACGAAGCCTCCTTTTTAAATAATAATAACATTGATACGAGTCGCTTAGATACGCGTCCTGATCAGTTAATTTTGAGTTTATCTTTTATTTTATAAAATAACATATAAACAAAAAAACCTCGCCATTGGCGAGGTTTTTTTGTTTATGCTTTAGACTCTGTTTCGGTATCGTCTAAATATTTGGGGATACCGTTTGCTCCAATATCATTTGTAGGATCTCCATCGCCATCAATATCTTCATTAATGGTTAATACGCCATCACCATCATCATCGGGATCAAAGTAATTAGGAATACTGTCCCCATCGGTGTCATCATGAGTTACCGTGTCATCCTCCGGGTCGGCCACAGTAAATTCACCATCGCCATTTATATCTTCCATATAAGAAGGGATCCCATCGTTGTCATGGTCGTTCTGCTTCATTTGTAATAAATCAAACTTAAAAACAAGTGGTGAATACGCAGGAATTCCTCCGGCACCAGTAGAAAAATACCCTAATCCTGATGGTAAGAACATAACACCTACCCCATGGTTTGTATAACTCACCGAACCATCGTCTTCAATAACCGGATCACCTATAGCTGTTTTAAAACTCGGTAGTACTTTTCGCCATCCAGGTACTAATTGTATTAAGTCAAAATCAACCGGAGTTACCGCACTATCAAATACCTCATTATCCAATTCAAAGCCCTCATATCTTACTCTAATTTCATCGGCAAACGTTGGAGAATCTCCTGCCGCTGCCGGATTTAAATCAAGAACATAGAATTCATAAGCGGTATCCGCAAAAGTTATCTTTTTAGATTCTCCAACAGCATCTTTAAGTAAGGTATGTCCTGTTGGCGGAACTGTTTCTCCATCAGCAAGCTCTGTAATCACAAGATCGGCGATACTGGGATTAGCATTCCCTTCAAAATCTTCTGAGTTATAATAATGTGTTTCTAAATAACCAACAATAGAATCATTATCAACGATTTGTTGTTCCGCTCTATCTCTAAGTTCAACTTCTGTAAAATCATCACCATCGTCATCCTTATTACAGGATACAAATCCGAGTGTTAAACATAAAATAAATAAAGCTACTTTTTCTATTTTCATCTGTTACAATTTTGTTGTCCTTAAGCTGCAAGATTTAACATTCATATCGACATTTTAATACATGATAAAATTTTCAGCTATGAATGTTTCAATATTGCTTATTTTTGAGGCGCAAGATACGATATTAATATAATCTTGCACAAGAACATTAACGTAGTTTTTAGATTAATTGTATGCGGGTAGATAAGTATTTATGGTGTGTTAGGTATTATAAAACGAGAACTTTGGCTACAACGGCGTGTAAAAAAGGTCAGGTACGTGTGAATGGAGATTTGGTAAAGCCCAGTAGAGAAGTTTATGCGCAAGATATTATTGAGCTACGCAAGAACCAAATTAACTATAAATTGACTGTAAATGATATTCCAGATAGCAGGCTTGGCGCCAAATTGGTTGATATTTACCGAACCGACACCACGCCGAAAACACAATTTGAGGCGCAGGAACTTTTAAAATACTCGAAAGATTATTATAGAAAAAAGGGCGTTGGACGCCCTACCAAAAAAGATAGAAGAGCTATTGACGATTTTACCGATGAAAATGAGTAATTTTATATTTTAATTTAAACCCTTGCGCATCATGACGGTTAAGAATAATGTCATACTAACACATCAAGAAATCCAACATAAAATACGACGTATTGCTTTTCAGATTTATGAGAGTAATGTCAATGAAAAAGAAGTTATTTTGGCCGGGATAGATAGCAATGGTTATGTGCTAGCTAAAAAACTTAAAATCGCGCTTCAAAAAATATCTGAGATTACTCCGATTCTTTGTAAAGTGAGTATTGATAAAAAGAACCCCGCATCGCTAATTAAAACTTCCATTTCATCAGAGGATTATCAGGACAAATCATTAATTCTAGTTGATGACGTTTTAAATTCGGGTACTACTTTAATTTATGGTGTGAAGCATTTTTTAGACGTGCCGTTAAAGCAATTCAAAACCGCAGTGCTAGTCAACAGAAACCATAAAAAATACCCTGTAAAAGCAGATTTTAAAGGTATTTCGTTATCGACATCTCTGCACGAACACGTGAACGTTGTTTTAGAAGGTAAGCATTTCGAAGCTGTTTTAGAATAGTTTCAAAACCAAATCTTCAATGATCTCATTTTCAGTTTTATGATCTGTTGTTACCATTGTTTCTGCCTGATTATAGTACTGCGAGCGTTCAAACAGATGTTTTCCAATAAATTCAGCCAATACCTCATCGGTTTTTATATGCGCTATTAAGGGACGTTTACGCCTTTCATTTTTTAACCTGTTCACTAATGTTGGTATGGAGGCCTTTAAATAAATACTAACGGCATCATTTGCATTTAAAATGGTTTCCATATTACCACTATAACACGGTGTACCTCCACCAAGAGACAGTATGAGTTTTGTTTTAGTATTTAAAAGATCATTTAAATACTGTGTTTCTTTCTTTCTGAAATATATTTCGCCTTTTGTTTTAAAAATAGCACTTATGGATGTCTTTTCTCTGTATTCTATATAATCGTCCAAATCGATAAAATCGTAATCCAGTTTTTTAGCCAAAATCCGTCCCAAAGTAGACTTTCCTGAAGCCATATATCCAATTAAAACTATTATCATTTTATCCCTATAAATTGATTATTAAAAACATACCTATTAGTGCAGCAAAAAAACAAAAAATTCTTTAAAAAAAGCATTGTTTTATTAATTAAACATTTTATATTTGCACCCGCTAACGGTAATACGTTAGTTATTGACATAATGACCTGGTAGCTCAGTTGGTAGAGCATCTCCCTTTTAAGGAGAGGGTCCTGGGTTCGAGCCCCAGCCCGGTCACTAAAATTAAAACCTTTCATGCAAATGGAAGGTTTTTTTATTATAGACTAAAACAGGGCGAGGAGTTTATCCTGAGTGTAGTCGAAGGGAGCCCCAGCCCGGTCACCGGAATCACTTCAAGACTATTCAAAAAGTCCATAAACGTCATGTTTATGGACTTTTTCGTTTTACTTAATACCAATTGATATCAAAAATTAGCATCAAATAGGTGCGTTAATCGGTGCGTGTTTTTTAAAAATAAAAACACGCACCGATTAGGGGTTAAAATGTTGACTTTTAATGTTTTATAATTTAAACTTAAGTAATAAAATTGTAACTTAATAACATAAATATACCCAATTATGGACGATAGATTTTCAATTTTGTTTTTTCCGAAAGGAGATAGCCGTGGTAAAGACGGAAAAACTTCCATATATCTTAGAATTACTGTTAATGGTAAACGTTGTGAAATTAGCATAAAGCGTAAAGTTGATCCTTCCAAATGGAATTCAGTTTCTGGAAGGCTGAATGGAAATAGTGTGACCTCCTCCCAAATTAAGAACCAGTTAAAAGTAGAGAATCCGAGCTGTTTTTGTTCATCTGTCAATTTTGACTTCCCCGACCTAGAAAACTATTCTTTCCATAATCTTATGATTCTTTTCGTCAACGGTGTAATACTGAATATGGAGTGTCTAATTCTTCACATGCCTGTTTTGTTGCCTCGGGCATAACTTAATTCTACCACCTTTTCTTAAGGGGACGAACTATAGTTTCTGCACTGTTTTTTCATGATTCAAAGTTATATTATGTAACTCTAAATCTCGAAACATAATGTCCAGTCCAATATAGTAAGTCCAAAAAAAATATTTCAATAAAAAAGCCGCTTAAAAGCGGCTTTTTTATTTTCTATTTACTTAGATACATTTTACGTCTGGAATATAGATCGTAAAAGGCATCGTCTTTTAAACTATCTATAAATAAGATGCTTTCACCCGTACTTTTCATTTCCGGCCCTAATCGTTTATCAACATTCGGGAACTTATTAAAAGAGAACACGGGTTGCTTAATGGCATACCCTTCTAGTTGAGGATCGAAATTAAAGTCAGTTACTTTTTTCTCGCCCAACATTACCTTTGTAGCATAATTCACATAAGGTTCCTTGTAGGCTTTCGCAATAAAAGGTACGGTTCTAGAAGCTCTTGGATTGGCTTCAATGATATACACAATATCGTCTTTAATAGCAAACTGAATGTTAATCAGTCCAACCGTATTTAAAGCTTTTGCTATGGTATTTGTGTGGTCTATAATTTGTTGCATCACCAGATCACCCAAATTAAACGCCGGTAAGGTCGCATTAGAATCGCCTGAATGCACTCCACAGGGCTCTATATGCTCCATAATTCCAATAATATAAACATTACCATCTGCATCACAAATAGCATCGGCTTCTGCCTCTATGGCGCCATCTAAGTAATGGTCTAATAATAGCTTATTGTTTGGAATCTTACGTAACAGGTCCACAACATGCTCTACCAATTCTTCTTTATTAATTACAATTTTCATCCCTTGTCCTCCCAAAACATAAGAAGGTCTTACCAAAATGGGGAAATCCAATTCATCAGCTAATACTAGGGCTTCATCGGCGTTTTCAGCCACTCCAAATTCCGGATATGGAATATTATGTTCTTGAAGCAATCTTGAAAAGCTGCCTCTATCTTCGGCTAAATCTAAAGACTCAAAGCTCGTTCCAATAATCTTGACACCATATTTAGTTAATTTTTCAGCCAACTTCAACGCCGTTTGTCCACCTAGCTGAACAATAACACCTTCGGGGTTTTCATGACGTATAATGTCGTAAATATGTTCCCAAAAAACAGGTTCGAAGTAAAGTTTATCTGCTGTATCAAAATCGGTTGAAACCGTTTCTGGGTTGCAGTTAATCATGATGGTTTCGTAACCGCACTCGGCAGCCGCCAAAACACCATGAACACAACAGTAATCGAACTCTATTCCCTGTCCTATTCTATTGGGCCCGGAACCTAATACAACGATTTTCTTTTTATCGGTTACAACACTTTCATTATCTGCATAGCGCTTACCATCAGCCGTTTCCATATCACTTTCGAAGGTTGAATAGTAATATGGTGTTTGGGCCTTAAATTCGGCCGCACAAGTATCTACTAATTTAAATACACGCTGAATGTTAAATTCATCTCTCTTATTATACACCTGACTTTCCAAACATCCTAACATATGTGCAATCTGGCGATCTCCATAGCCTTTTTGCTTCGCTTCCAACAACAAATCTTTATCGAGTGTATCGATGGTATACGTAGATATTTCTTTCTCTAATTGAAATAGTTCTTCATATTGCTTTAAATACCACATGTCTATTTTTGTGATATCATAGATCTGACTTAACGGAATTCCCATTGCAATGGCATCATAAATAACAAACACGCGATCCCAAGAGGCATTCGTTAATTTGTCAATGATTTGATTGTAATCCTTATACCCTTTACCATCAGCTCCTAAGCCATTTCTTTTAATCTCTAAAGATTGTGTGGCTTTGTGTAAGGCTTCCTGGAAAGAACGTCCTATGCCCATAACCTCTCCAACAGCTTTCATTTGTAATCCTAAAGTTCTGTCGGAACCTTCAAACTTATCAAAATTCCATCGCGGAATCTTTACAATAACATAATCTAAAGTCGGCTCAAACAAAGCGGAGGTTGATTTTGTTATCTGATTATCCAACTCGTCTAAAGTATAGCCAATAGCCAGTTTTGTTGCAATCTTAGCAATTGGATATCCTGTTGCTTTACTTGCTAAGGCCGAAGAACGCGAAACACGGGGATTAATTTCGATGGCAATAATTTCTTCCTTTTCATCCGGACTCACAGCAAATTGCACGTTACAACCGCCTTCAAAATCACCTATACTACGCATCATTTTTATCGCCATATCGCGCATTTTTTGATACGTTCTGTCACTTAGAGTCATTGCCGGAGCCACAGTGATTGAATCTCCCGTATGAATACCCATAGGATCCATATTTTCAATGGAACAGATAATTACAACATTATCATTTTTATCGCGAAGTAATTCCAATTCATACTCTTTCCAGCCCATCATTGCTTTATCAATCATGACCTCATGTATTGGAGAAATCTCTAGTCCTCTGCGCAATAGCTTATCAAAATCTTCCTCTTCATGAACAATGGCAGCACCAGCTCCTCCTAAAGTATAAGAGGCACGAATACAGAGTGGAAAACCAAACTCTTGAGCAATCTCCTTTCCTTTTAAGAAAGAAGTCGCCGTAGCCTGCGGTGCCATAGCAACACCAATTTTATTCATCAATTCTCTAAACTGCTCTCTGTCTTCTGTAATATTTATGGCATTAATATCCACACCTATCAATTCAACACCAAAATCTTCCCAAATCCCCTTTTCATCAGCCTCAATACATAAATTCAACGCGGTTTGCCCTCCCATAGTTGGAAGTACGGCATCAATTTGGGGGTGATCTTTTAAAATTTTAATAATAGACTTTGTGGTGAGCGGCAATAAATATACATGATCCGCCATTGAAGGATCTGTCATAATCGTTGCTGGATTCGAATTGATTAGAACCGTTTCAATTCCATCCTCACTAAGTGATCTTAAAGACTGAGATCCTGAATAATCAAATTCACACGCTTGTCCTATAACAATAGGTCCTGAACCAATAATTAAAATAGATTTTAGTTTTTCGTTTTTCGGCATTTTCTTGCAGTTATAAGTTGTATTTTAATTCGTTACAAAAATAGTAATCCATAGATATAAAAAAAGGTGTTACCGTTAAGCAACACCTTTTTATTATCAACAATTGTTAATCATTATTTCTTATGTCTTGTTTCAGAAGATACAGATAATTTCTTTCTACCTTTTGCTCTTCTACGAGCAAGCACTTTTCTTCCATTAGCCGAAGCCATTCTTTCTCTAAAACCGTGCTTGTTTCTTCTCTTTCTTTTCGATGGTTGAAACGTTCTTTTACTCATTATATAGTATCTTTAATTCTGAATTGTATTTTACGACTTGGAGGTTCTCCAAAACTGAGGGCAAATATACAAAGCCTTTGTTACTTTGCAAATCATTTTTAAAAATATTTTTAAATTATTTATTTTTGCCCAAACATCGCATAAAACCTGCAATTGTTTATCGTAATAGCCACGGTTTTTGTTAAAAATAGATGCCCTTATTTTAATAAAAAATTAGTTTCTTTGCATTCTAAATACGATATGACACCATTTTACTAAAACGAGTGTCTTCAATTTCAAAAAAAGTAAAGCGCGAAACATGTACAATAAAATTATAAAATTAATCATTGCAGCAGGCATTATTGCTTACGCTGTATATCAATTCACAGAGGGTTATATAGGTAATGGTATTATGTTTATCCTGTTGTCCTTAATCTTTATATTCTTATATTTTAAAAATGAATTTATTCTTTTAGCCTTTTTAAGGCTACGTAAACAAGATTTTGATGGTGCTAAAAAATGGTTGAATAAAATTAAAAAACCAGAATCTGCATTGGTCAGAAAACAACAAGGTTATTATAATTATTTACACGGTATCATGGTATCTCAAAGTAATATGAATGAGGCCGAAAAGTACTTTAAAAAGGCTATTTCATTAGGATTATCTATGGATCATGATTTAGCCATGGCGAAGCTTAACCTAGCTGGTATTGCATTTTCTAAACGAAGAAAACAAGAAGCTCAAAAATTATTGACAGAGGCTACGAAATTGGACAAACAAGGTATGTTGACGGATCAGATCAAAATGATGAAGCAAAATATGAAGCGTTCTGCAGGACCAAATCAACATTATGGATCCGGTGGTTCTTTAAGAGCTCAGAAAAGACGCGGGTAGTTTTACAACAAAATAGGTCACTGCGTTTTATCTCGGTGTTTTTTTCAGAATTTCAGCTTCTCCAATAGGGTTAAATTGTTCATAAATTCACTATTTCCATACAATATTAACGTGTTAATTCACAGTGTAGATCTGGTAAACATCCAACAGCAACATTTTCACATTCCCTGGGCATAATCAATTTATCATCCTTCTATTGCTTTTAAGGGTAAGGGTAGTCCAAGAGGAGCAATATAAACCTATATATGGTTATGGTGCCGGTGCAACATCGTAATATCCATCTTCAGGAATATCGATGGTGTATTTCTTTCTGGTTTTATTATTAAGATGTGGTTCGCGTAACCAGGGGTTATGTAATTTTAAAATCTTATAGTTTATTCCAAAATCTTGAGCAAACCTTGAAAAATCAGTTACCGCGGTATCCACTTCAACCTTATAAGTTGGCACATTGGTATATAAATCTTTTTCTCTAAAATTAAAACCGTATTTCTCAGGATTGTTTAAAATCTCCTTTAGGGCTACAATTCTAAACAAATAGCGCCCGGTTTCTTCTCCTAATAATAAATCGTAATAATCGTTAACCTTTTGCGCTTTTAAACGCCTGGCCATTCCGGCGTTACCACCATTATAAGCAGCAGCAGCCAAAGTCCATGAACCCAGTTTTTCTTTCGATTTAAGTAAGTATTTACAAGCTACTTCCGTTGCTTTTGTGAGGTTATAGCGTTCATCAACATTAGTATTGATTTCTAAACCATTTTCTCTCCCGGTGCCTTTCATAATCTGCCAAACTCCTCTGGCACCTACCGGAGAAACGGCATTGGTTAAACCGCTTTCAATAACGGCCAAATACTTAAAATCATCAGGAATACCATGCGCCTCTAAAATGGGTTCAATAATGGGGAAATACTTTTTTGCCCTTTTAAACATCAACAAACCATTGGATTGCCAGTAGGTATTAACTAACAGCTCTCTGTCCATGCGCTCTAGGATATCAGGGTTTTTAAGGGGTACCGGTTCTCCTGCAAAGTTTAGGTCGTCCGGAACCTGTAAGGCATAAACATTATAATCATTGATTAATTTTGTTTCGAAATTTTCATCGGTTGGAGCGTCTTGTAGGGCATAAATAAATAGGGCTGATAAACTTAATAATCCCACAAATGCCAATGCTCTTTGTACTATCTTCATGTTTAATAAGTTTGGCTTAAAGTTATAAAAAATATTCGAAATGAGCCCTTAATCCTTTAAAATAAGTGTTGGCAGGTTTTCGTTAAACCACTTATATTTATTGATAATCATGATATGTGTCCCGTTTTTTACAACAATACAAGCTTTAATATTCTTAATAGGAAAAACAGTATCATTATCTCCATGAATATGAATAATGTCATGGTGGTACACCTCCTGATTCCAGCAAACCATTTGTTTAATCGCCCAGCTTAAGTAACGGCTGTCGTTTACCGATAAATATTTCTTATACAATTCTAACCGTTTTGCGACATTATTTCCAAAGGCATACTTGGCAAAAAACTCTATATTACTTGCTAAATGTGTGGGTAATAATTTATAGGCCTTAGTTTTTTTAGCCAATACCATGTGCATTGGCAATTCATGCATGGATTTAACACTGGAAACAATAATTAGCTTTCGCACTTTAATATGTCGACTTATTTCCTGTACCAAAACACCACCGAAGGATACACCTAGTAGGACAATGTTTTCGTGTTCTATATTTTTGGAAAGTCTTAATGCATAATCTATAATGGATTCATTTTCAAAAGGAATAACCCATTCCAACCAGTGTATTTTAAATTGATCTTCGGGAAGTTTAATATGCTCAAAAATTATCGGATTTGCTGCCATTCCCGGCATTAAATAAACATGAATTACATCAAGACCCATATATAGAAACTCTTATTTTTTGAAATGCAGCAAAATTTGTTATCACCCAAAATGACCCTAACGGTTTATTTTATAAGGTATTAAGCTATATTTTCCTTTAATTTGACGAATATTTTTTGTAATTTTGCACAGCAAAGCTAAAAAATAGTCTTCACACTATTAATATTCCATTGAAATAAAACACATACAACATGATCGAGGCTGCAGAATTAATAGACAATGATTTTTTACGTCAATTTGAAATTAAAATTGATGATAAGTTAGCTAAAATTGAATATTCATTGCAAGACAGAAAGATTTTTTTAACAAAACTCATCATACCGCAAGGTATTAAAGATGAAACTTTTAGTAAGGATTTTTTAATTGCTGTTTTTGAGCAGATTGAAGAACGTAACTTGAGCGTTGTTCCTACAAGCCCTGAAATTGCAAAGTTTGTTAGGAGTAATCGAAAATACAAACGAATGCTTCCTGTTGGGGTAAGAATCTAATGCCAGTCCGGTTCTACCGGAATGACATTTTATTTGAAACCACGATAACAACGCGTCGAGGAATTATTCTCAACAGCAATTCATAAATTAAAGACTGAAATTAAAAATTTCGGTCTTATTTTTTTATTGTTGAATGTAGCACCACTATTATCTTTACTAGTAATATCTGGAATAGTCATCTGATATTTTGTCTAAAGGCAAATCTTCTAAAGTATTTAAAACGAGATTTCCTTCAGAATTTATAACATAAACCTCCTTAACGTTATTGTTCTCTGAAAGTGTTACTATATCATCTATTGCTTTCCAATCAAAGGAATCCGTCATTGAAGTGACTTCGCCAGAAGCACCTTCACTCCTGTGTATACGCAATCCGGTTTGATCCTGACCAAAGATTAATAGATATGTATTTGTGGCATCTGCATCAAAACTAATTCGCTCCCAAACACCAAGGAGATTCGTATTCTGACTGACTTCGTCCTTCGAACAAGACATGCATAGAGATAGAATAATAAAAAAGGTAAATAGTCGTAGGTTAATTTTCATCAGATTAAATTTTATAGAATTTGGGTATTCTTTAAAACAAACCTAATACAACATAAGTCCTATGCGAAAAAAAAACGTTTAAATACGAGAAAATAAGTACGAAAGCAATGTATTAGCCGATATTCGTTATCATATGATTGACAAACGCTAACCTCGCCAAACCGTCGTCATCAATATGAGTCAGTTCTACCTGATGCAAAGTATTTACCAGTTCGGGATTCCACGGCGATTTTACTTTGACGTAATTTTCGGTGAAACCATGTATATAACCTTCCTTATTCTCGCTTTCAAATAAAACGGTGCGTTGGCTTCCAATTTGACTTTCATAAAATGCTCGACGTTTTTTAACCGATAATCCTCTAAGCATTTTACTCCTTTTACTTCTTATATTACCGGGAACGACACTTTCCATTTGAGCAGCTTCAGTATTATCTCGTTCAGAATATGTAAAAACATGTAAATACGAAATATCTAATGCGTTTAAAAAGTTATACGTTTCTAAGAAATGTTCGTCTGTCTCACCCGGAAATCCTACAATAACATCGACACCGATACAGGCATGAGGCATAACTTCTCTTATTTTTGTAACGCGGTCTACATACAGTTCGCGCATATAGCGACGCTTCATCTTTTTTAGAATTTCGTTGCTACCGGATTGTAATGGAATATGAAAATGAGGAACAAAAGCTCGTGATTTAGAAACCACATCTATAGTTTCATTCTTTAAAAGATTGGGCTCAATTGATGAAATTCGCAAGCGTTCAATACCATCCACCTTATCCAATGCCGTAACCAAATCTAAAAAGGTATGTTCATGTCTTTTATTACCAAACTCTCCTTTCCCATAATCCCCAATATTAACTCCTGTTAAAACAATTTCCTTTATATTTTGTGCTGAAATTTCTTTAGCATTATTTAAAACATTTTCTAAAGTATCACTTCGGGAGATTCCTCGCGCCAAGGGAATTGTACAATACGTACATTTATAATCGCAACCATCCTGTACTTTTAAAAAGGCACGTGTTCGGTCTCCAATAGAATAAGAGCCCACATAAAAATCGGCATCTTCAATGTCACAAGAATGTACTTCTCCTGCTCCCCGATTGCGCTCAGGCTGGTTTAACAGATCGTTTATATATCCTGTAACATTGAATTTTTCGGTTGCACCAAGAACCAAATCCACACCATCCACATCGGCCAATTCATTTGGTTTTAGCTGTGCATAACACCCTATGGCCACAACAAAAGCTTTAGGGTTGTTTTTTTGAGCCTGCTTTACAATAGTTTTAAATCGTTTATCGGCATTCTCTGTAACCGAACATGTATTAACAACATATATCTCGGCTTTTTCAGAAAAATCAACACGATCGAAACCTTCATTGCCAAAGCTTCTGGCGATGGTTGAAGTCTCAGAAAAATTGAGTTTACAGCCCAATGTATAAAATGCTACTTTATTTTTCATTTATTTTTGTAATTCAAAATCTACTTTTACCGAATTTATTTCAGCATTTCAGCATCTTATAAAATTTACCTTTACATTTGTTATCCTGAAAGTGCTAAGAACAAGCTATCAGAAATTATCCTACGGCGCTTAATACAATATTGGCGTGCAAATTTACAACTTATAAGTTATATGATAAAACAAGTTTTAAAACAATTAACCAACTATTTATCAATTGGTTGTGCGGTTTTATTATTGTTTAACTGCAGAAGTAATTCCAATACCGATAAGGAACAACTTGTTTTTAGGTATAATGAGTACGCCAACATAAATACCCTGGACCCTGCATTTTCAAGAACATTGCAAGATACCCGGGTTGCGAACCAATTATTTAACGGTTTGGTACAACTCGATGATAATTTAAACATTTTACCCAGTATTGCTAAATACTGGACAATTTCAGAAGACGGTCTGGAATACACATTTTCCTTACGTAAGGACGTTTATTTTCATAAGCATCCTTTATTTGGAAAGGACTCAACAAGAACTGTTGTAGCCAAAGACTTTGAATATAGTTTAAACCGTTTACGGGATGAAAAAATTGCGGCTCCGGGAGGTTGGGTTTTAAATAAAGTTGATGACTTTAAAGCCCTTAACGACACTCTTTTTCAAATAAAATTAAAACAGCCTTTTCCGGCATTCATTGGACTATTAAGTATGAAGTATTGTTCGGTAGTTCCTAAAGAAGTTGCAGAACATTATGGCACAGAATTCAGATCGCATCCTATTGGTACCGGACCATTCAAGTTTAAGCGTTGGGAGGAGAACATAAAACTTATTTTCAGAAAGAACCATCACTATTTTGAGAAAGATGAAGAAGGTAATTCTCTGCCCTACTTAGAATCTGTTGCCATCACTTTTTTACCCGATAAGCAAAGTGAGTTTTTACAATTCGCACAAGGTAATATCGATTTTTTAAATAGTTTGGATGCTTCGTATAAAGATGAACTGCTCACTGCTGATGGCAGGTTAAGATCTACCTACGCTGAATCTGTAAATATGATTCGGGGACCTTATTTAAATTCTGAATATCTAGGATTTTATTTGGACTCTAAAACCCCGGAAATACAATCCGAACTGATACGAAAAGCCATAAACTATGGATTTGACCGAAAAAAAATGATCATCTATTTGCGTAATGGTATTGGTAATCCGGCGAATGGCGGATTCATTCCGAAGGGATTACCGGGGCATAATGCGTCTCTGGGGTTTTCTTACCAACCGGAGAAAGCCAAACAACTTGTGGAGCAGTTTAAAAAGGAAAGTGGTATTTCAAAACCTGAAATTACATTAACGACAACCAGTAATTACTTGAGTTATTGTGAATTTATACAACGAGAACTTGAAAAATCAGGATTAACCATTAATGTCGATGTTATGCCGGAAGCCTCTTTAAGGTCGGCAAGATCTAATGGTAAGGTCGATCTGTTTAGAAGCTCCTGGATTGCTGATTATCTGGATGCGGAGAACTATTTATCCATATTCTATAGCAAAAATTTTGCGCCAAACGGTTCAAATTATTTTCATTATAAGAGCACATTGTTTGATAGTCTATATAACAAAGCCTTTGCAGTCGCAGATATAGAGGAACGCAAGCATTTATATACTACTATGGACTCCTTGGCCATGCAAAAAGCAATCATGGTGCCTTTATATTATGATGAAGTCATTCGTTTTACAAGAAAAAATGTGACTGGTTTGGGCATAAATCCTATTGACTTTTTGGATCTTAGACGTGTTAGAAAAACTATTCCGCAGTAAAGTAATAAATATCATCGTCCCCTTTCCCTTTTGCTCTTTTTGAAGAAAAATAACCCGCTTTAGTGTTTGCATTTATAATTAAGGAAAAATCATCTTTAGCACTATTGATAGGTTTAGGCATTTTTACGGCCTTTTTATAAGTACCATCTGCATTCAATATACTTTTATAAATATCAAACCCTCCATAACCTCCCGGTCTGTTTGAAGCAAAATACAAGGTATCATCATCACTTATAAAAGGAAACATTTCCCTGCTATACGAATTTACCATACTCCCTAGGTTTTCAGGCTCGCTAAAATCGCCGTTTTCCAAAATATTAACTTTAAAAATATCGGATCCTCCTTTGGTTGTTTCTTTACCACCTCTAATATTAGCTATAAAATACAAGACTTTACCGTCACTGCTTAAAGCGGGATGAGCATACGAGTATTTAGGCTGGCAAAATGGTAGTACTTTAAAGTTTGACCATCCAACGCCTTCTTTATATGCTCCTACTTTAATATGAAAGTTAGTGGCTTTAAAATGACCGTCGGGTCTATCCTTTTCTGTATAATTAGTCGTTAAATATAAGCGCTTACCATCCGAAGACATCGTTGCACTGGTAACGTGCCTAATATTTTGATCCGGGTCTATTAATATAGGTTTTGCATTTAACATTTGACCATCATTGGTCAATTCGGCTTTAAAAATGGTCAAAAGAGGGTTTCCCGCAAAGTACTTTACTTTGCCCCTTCGGGTTAAACGATATGACGTGAATATAATTTCATGATCTGAAAGCTGCATTAAACCAAAATGAGGGTTCTCATTGTTGATTTTCAAATTTGTAATGCGATATTTTTCTACTTGAGAATATGCTGAAAGTCCAATGAAAAAGATTAAAACATAAAGTGCCCTTATCATACTTTAGATGTTAATTCAAACAAATATAACAATTTGATTAAAAACGAATTACAACTAACAACAACACAATAAGGTAAAGTTATTACTCTCGTCTAAACTTTTTAGTCTCATCAAATACGTGCTGCAATATGTCTGCTTCTTGCTTGGTTAATTCTAATCCTCGTCTGGACATCACCACATTAGCAACTTCAAAAGCCTTTTTGGTTAAATAGGTTGTAAATCCTGAGTGACCTCCCCAGCTAAAGCTTGGTATAAAATTTCTGGGAAAGCCGCTACCAAAAATATTAGCACTTACACCAACTACCGTCCCCGTATTAAACATTGTGTTTATACCACATTTACTATGATCTCCCATCATCAATCCACAAAATTGAAGCCCTGTTCTGGCAAACCCTTCCGTATTATAGTTCCACAGACGTACTTCGGCATAATTATTTTTAAGATTGGAATTATTAGAATCGGCCCCTATATTACACCACTCTCCAACCACCGAATTGCCTAAATAGCCTTCATGTCCTTTATTAGAGTTTTCAAAAATAACAGAATTTTTAATCTCTCCTCCTACTTTGCTATATGGACCAATAGTCGTTGGCCCATAAATTTTAGTGCCTAATTTTATGCCTGCATCATTACACAATGCCAATGGTCCGCGAATCAATGCGCCTTCCATGATTTCAGAATTCTTACCAATGTAAATTGGACCACTACTGGCATTAAGCGTTGTAAACTCAAGAGACGCACCCTCTTCTATAAAAATATTTTCTGGAGCTATGATATTATTACTTGACGGAATGGGTTGTGACTTCCTGTTCTTTGTAATCAGTTTAAAATCTTCGTCAATAGCCGCACCATTCTTAGAAAATATATCCCATGTATTTTCAATTTTAATACTCTCTGTATTATGTGCTATAGCTTCATAAGTATTAAAATCTATATCATCCTGAGCTTCCTTTGTATAAAAAGCAATAAGATCATCTCCTTTAAAAATGGCTTGATTCTCTTTGAGGTCTTTAATAAGACTTACTAGGGTGTCATTAGGAAGATATGAGGCATTAATCATTATGTTTTCAGCCATTTCAACCATGGGGTATTTATCGGCTAAATAATCTTCAGTAACTGTGGTTATGGTAGACCCTAAAAATGCTTCCCATTTTTCTCTAATGGTCAATATTCCAATTCTAATATCTGCAACAGGTCGTGTATAAGTAAATGGTAATAAATCATTACGAGAGGGGCCATCAAAAAGAATATAATTCATATAAATATTGGTTTCAACGCTGTAAATATAGACATTCAATTGAGGATTTATACAAACAATTAGTCATAAAAATCGGTACTCAAAATTGTGTTCGAGAACATTCAAAAATTTACTAAAAAAAAAGCCTTTCATAAAAATGAAAGGCTTAAAATATAGTATTATTGCTAAATTATTTCTTAAACTTAGCGTATTTTGTTTTAAACTTATCAATACGTCCGGCAGTATCTACCAATTTAGATTTACCGGTATAATATGGATGTGACGTTCTTGAAATTTCCATTTTTACAAGCGGATACTCAACACCATCAACTTCTAAAGTTTCGTTAGTATCTGCAGTAGATTTCGTTAAAAAAACATCATCGTTAGACATGTCTTTAAATGCTACTAATCTATAATTTTCTGGATGTATACCTTTTCTCATCGCTAAACGCTTTTTATTCTTTACAATTTTGGAGCTGCAAATTTAAGTATTTTTTATAAATGAGCAATACTTTTTAATAAATTTTATTTTAAACCTTTGTGTAACGTTTTATTATATTTGAATACTAACCAAGCAACTAACACATTAAATATCATAATATGGAAAATCAAACTAAAACATCTGCAATAAACCATGGTCTTTATTTGGGTGCATTTCTTTCTCTAACGACAGTCATAGCCTATGCTGTTAGCCTCGATTTATTTACTAAATGGTGGTGGGGAATCGGACTTTTAATTGCCATCATTGTTTTTGGCATTGTGTCCTCAATGAAATCAAAAAGTATTCAAAATGGCTTTATTAGTTTTAAGGAAGCATTCTCGTCCTATTTTATTGCCATAGCTATTGGGTTAATTATTAGTACTATCGTTAGCGCCATCATTTTTAATGTTGTAGATCCGGATGCAGCGATTACATTAAAACAGAAAATTATGGATTCTCAGGTTGAGATGATGCGTAACTTTGGAGCTCCGGAGGACGCTATAGCGGAAACAGTTGATAAATTAGAAGCTCAAGAGAACATGTTTTCAATAGGAAGTATATTACAATCCTTGGCTTTTCAATTAATCGGATTTAGTATCGTTGGTCTTATAGTAGCCTTAGTCGTAAAAAAAACTGACCCAGACACGGAATAATTTCATTATTTTTGAATAATAAATTTTGAAATTCACCAATGAACATATCTGTAGTTATACCACTACTTAACGAACAAGACTCCTTAACAGAATTACATGATTGGATTGCACGCGTTATGCAATCCAATCATTTTTCATATGAAATTATTTTTATTGATGATGGTAGCACTGATGATTCATGGCAAGTTATTTCGCGATTGTCTTCAGAAAACCATCAGGTAAAAGGCATTCGTTTTTTTAAAAACTTTGGGAAGTCTCAGGCGTTACATGCAGGATTTGAAAAAGCTACTGGAGATGTGATTATAACCATGGATGCCGACTTACAAGATAACCCGGACGAAATTCCGGAGCTCTATAACATGATCGTTAAGGATGGTTTGGATTTGGTTTCCGGTTGGAAAAAAAAGCGCTACGATGCCATACTGTCTAAAAATCTACCTTCAAAACTATTTAACTGGGCCGCCAGAAGAACATCGGGTGTTAAACTGCACGATTTCAACTGTGGTCTTAAGGCATATAAGCTCGAGGTTGTAAAGAACATCGATGTTAATGGCGAAATGCATCGTTATATTCCGGTATTATCCAAAAATGCAGGTTTTACTAAAATCGGTGAAAAAGTTGTTCAGCATCAAGCTAGAAAATATGGTGAAACAAAATTTGGTATCAATCGCTTTATACATGGTTTTTTAGATCTCATTACCATTTGGTTTTTATCTCGCTTTGGCAAGCGCCCGATGCATTTATTTGGAGCTTTGGGCGTTATTATGTTTGCCTTAGGATTTGGATTTGCGCTCTATTTAGGCATCGACAAACTATTTTTGAACCCTACAGGGCGACTCATAACACAACGTCCTCAATTTTACATCGCATTGTCCACCATGATTATTGGTACACAATTTTTTATTGCCGGATTTTTAGGTGAGATCGTACTGCGTAGCAAACAGGATAAAAATCGTTATGCTGTTAGAGAAGCATTGAATTTTACTTAATCCTGTTCGTGACTAAAACGTTTTAGCGACAAATATCATATTTACTGCTTAAAAAACGTCTTTACAATTTATTGAAATGCTTATTTTTGTCATATATTAAATGATTTATGATTTACATTGAACCTAAAATTTTAGAAAGAATCAATACCTGGTTAACACCTACTTTTGATGAAGAAACACAAACTATTATTAAGGATAGTATTGCAAACAACCCGAAAGACATCCAAGAGAGTTTTTATAAAGACTTAGAGTTTGGTACCGGGGGGATGCGTGGCATTATGGGCGTTGGCACCAACAGGATAAATAAGTACACTCTGGGTAAAAACACACAGGGCTTAAGTGACTATTTACATCAATCGTTTCCAGGTGAAACACCTAAAGTTGCGATTGCTTATGATTGTAGACACAATAGTAAATCTTTGGCCAAAATTGTAGCTAATGTATTTTCTGCAAATCATATTGAAGTTTATTTGTTTGAAGATTTGCGTACGACTCCTGAATTATCTTTTGCGCTGAAACATTTAAACTGTCATTGTGGGATTGTTTTAACAGCCTCTCATAATCCGCCGGAATACAACGGTTATAAAGTGTATTGGCAAGATGGTGGACAGTTGGTTCCTCCTCATGATAGCACCGTTATTCAAATCATTAACGATTTAGATTATGCCGACATTAAATTTGAACCAAATGAAAACCTCATTCATGCTATAGGTGAGGATGTCGACGATGTATTTATCGATGCCTCGGTACATAATGGAAGTTTTAATACGCCTGAGGCGGCGAAAGATAATTTAACTATCGTTTTCACATCGCTTCATGGTACTTCAATTACAGCGGTTCCGGAAACATTAAAACGAGCAGGATATAAAAATGTCTATATCGTGAAAGAACAAGAAGCTCCAAATGGTGATTTTCCAACGGTAGCATCGCCAAACCCGGAAGAACCGGCAGCCTTAAAAATGGCCTTAGATCTGGCTGAAGAAGTACAGGCAGATATTGTTATTGGTACCGATCCCGATAGTGACCGTTTAGGTATTGCCGTTAGAAATGCTGAAAACCAAATGCAACTGCTTAACGGAAATCAAACGATGGTGATGATGACCGATTTCTTACTGAAACAATGGAAAATTCAAAATAAGATACAAGGAAAAGAATTTATTGCATCGACGATTGTATCGACGCCCATGTTGAACAAATTGGCAGACGCCTATAAAGTTGAAAGTAAAATTGTACTTACCGGATTTAAATGGATTGCCAAATTAATTCACGATTTCCCGGAGCTTAATTTTATTGGTGGTGGTGAAGAAAGTTTCGGTTATATGGTTGGTGATTTTGTACGTGATAAAGATGCGGTAACCTCCACCCTATTGGCCTGTGAAATTGCGGCTCAGGCAAAAGCAAATGGCAGCTCTTTTTATAATGATCTCATTCAATTGTATTTAGAACATGGATTTTACAAAGAACGATTGATTTCTTTAACAAAAAAGGGTATTGAAGGTGCAGAGGAAATTACTCAAATGATGATTGATGCTAGAGAGAACCCATTGAAGATTGTAAATGGATCAAAAGTTGTTAAGTTCGAAGATTACGACTTATCCATTTCAAAAAACATGATTACCGGTGAAGAAACTGCAATCGATATTCCTAAATCGAATGTCCTTATCTATTATACGGAAGATGGTAGCCAAATTGCCTTGAGGCCAAGTGGTACCGAGCCCAAAATAAAATTCTATGTTAGTGTAAACACCAAACTGCGATCGGTGGAAGGTTTTAAAGAAACCGAAGAGCAACTTGATGCCAAAGCAGAAACTATTTTAAAGGATATGAAACTTATTTAATGAATCATTTTTTAAATATTCTGCGGTATGCGAAACCGTATAAACGGTATGCTATCGGACACATCATTTCAAACATCTTTTTCGCTTTATTTGGGACCTTGTCTTTTGTTGCACTGAAGCCAATGCTAGATGTTATCTTTAAGAAGAATGTGGATTCCGCGGGGAACCTAATAGATATTGCTCCTCCCGTAAAACCAATCTATGAAGATTTAACAAAAATAGGCGACTATGCCGAGGGGTATTTAGAATTTATAATGTACCAATTCACGGGCGGCGATAGCTCTAAAGCACTCACCTTTGTTATCGGCTTAATTATTATCATGTTTTTATTAAAAAACCTATCCGGGTATTTAGCCAATTATTTTTTGGTATTTCTTAGAAACGGCGTGATTAGAGATCTTAGAAATCGGGTTTATAAAAAAACAATCGAACTTCCGCTTTCCTACTTTTCCGAACAACGTAAAGGTGATATTCTGGCAAGAGTTACAAGTGATGTACTGGATTTACAGTATTCATTTTTATCGGTTCTAGAACTTATCGTCAGGGAGCCTTTAATGATTATTTTTACGATAACAGCAATGCTGATAATTAGTCCGCAACTAACCTTATTCGTATTTGTTTTTATTCCCATAATGGGCTGGATCATTTCTATGATTGGTAAAAGCTTAAAACGAAAATCGGATCGTGTACAAAAAGAACAAGGTACTTTTTTATCTACTTTAGAAGAAACCTTAACTGGATTGCGTATTATAAAAGGTTTTAATGCTGAAGATAAATTCAACGAAAAATTTCAAGAATCAACATCTCGGTTCTATCATTTTTCGAACAAACTATTGAACCGTCAAAATTTAGCATCTCCTACAAGTGAATTTTTAGGTATTTGTATGATAGCAATTATTTTGTGGTATGGCGGAAGTTTAGTACTTAGTGGTGACACAAACTCATTATTAGACGGCAGTACCTTTCTTGTATATATGGGATTATCGTATAATATACTAACACCGGCAAAAGCTATTTCCAGAGGGCTTTACAATATCAAAAAGGGAGGAGCAGCTGCCGAAAGAATTCAGGAAATTATTGACACTCCAAATCCTTTAAAAGATAAAGAAAATGCTATTGTTAAAGAGGGATTTGATTCTGAAATAGAATTCAAAAATGTTTCATTTAAATATGAAGAAGACTATGTACTAAAGGATTTTTCGCTAATTATTCCGAAAGGAAAAATGGTAGCATTTGTTGGCCAATCCGGGAGCGGAAAATCTACTATTGCGAATCTAATCACTCGTTTTTACGATGTCAACGATGGAGCCATATTAATAGATGGTATTGATATTCGTGATTTGACCACAGAGTCCCTTCGAAATAAATTAGGCATTGTTACTCAAGATGCTATTTTGTTTAACGATAGTATTCAAAACAATTTAAAATTAGGTAATGATAATTCTAATGCAACTGATGAAGATATTATTAAAGCCTTAAAAGTTGCCAACGCCTGGGAGTTTGTAAAAGATCTAAAAGGAGGTATTCATTTTAATATTGGTGATTCTGGAACCAAAATCTCCGGGGGGCAAAAACAACGTTTAAGTATTGCTCGTGCCGTTCTTAAAAGCCCGCCTATTATGATTTTAGATGAAGCCACTTCGGCCCTAGACACCGAAAGTGAAAGAATTGTTCAGGAAGCTCTTGAAAACATGATGAAAAACAGAACCTCTATAGTCATTGCGCATAGACTGTCTACCATTCAAAATGCCGATGAGATTGTTGTTTTAAAGAAAGGCGAAATTGTTGAACAAGGTAAACACGAAGCATTAATTCTAAAAAATGGTGTCTACAAAAAATTAGTAGATATGCAAAGTTTAGAATAAATAAGAAAACCTATAAAACTAAAAAAGGATAGAGATTTGGGCTTCTATCCTTTTTTTTTGTCCATTGCTAGACTTGGGGACGACCAGCAACATAAGTAGGTTTCTGATACAAACATAAAACAAATAAAGCTTTCTCACAAGAAAAATATGCATTTTATCGTATTTAATACGCACTTAATCGATTAAGTGTTTTTAGAGTGTTGTTTATGAGCTTATTAGGTTTCAAATAAATATTCAATATATTCATTTAAACTTTTAGTATATTTATGTGTCTAAACACCAAAGTATTTTTGTGACTGACGAAGTACAATTATTAGAACAACTAAAATCTGAAACCCATAGAGAGTCAGCTTTTAGAGCCCTAATAACGCTTTATAAAGAGCGTTTGTATTGGCATATTCGAAATATTGTGAAATCCCATGAAGACGCTGATGACGTGCTCCAAAACACGTTCATTAAGATTTACAAAAATATTAATAACTTTAAAGGAGATAGTAAGTTGTATTCTTGGATGTATCGTATCGCCACAAACGAATCTATAACATTCATTAATAAAAATGCAAAGCGACTGCAAGTCACGAGCGAAGAAGTACAACAATTGGCCATCAATAATTTAACTTCCGACGTATATTTTGAAGGTGGTGAAATTCAAATAAAATTACAGGAGGCTATTAATACGTTGCCACCAAAGCAGCAACTTATATTCAATATGAAGTATTTTGAAGACATAAAATATAAAGATATGTCAGATATTTTAGAGACTAGTGAGGGCGCGTTAAAGGCATCCTATCATATCGCGGTAAAAAAAATCGAATCCTATTTAACTAAAGATTAAACCTTTATAATTAATATGTGTCTTAAAGGTATGATAAAACATTTTTAGATAAACAAACAACAAACCTATATAGGTGAAACAAAATAAATTACATAGCATTAAAAAAACAGGGTATGAAGTCCCTGAAGATTACTTTGAAAGTTTAGAGGGTCAAATCATGGGTCATATTAAACTTAGCGAGGTAGGCCCTACGGGTTTTAATATACCCGATGGCTATTTAGAGTCTGTTGAAGATCAAGTTATAAATAAGGTTTCCGGAAAAAGCCCCGTAAAGGTCATTCCGCTTTTTAGTAAAAGAAACGTTATTTATGCCTCGAGCATCGCTGCTGCGGTATTAGTGTTACTAAATTTATCCATTTTCGAAAAAAACTCCTGGGATCTGGAGGACCAAACTGTAGAGAATTATATTATTGATGAAGCCATTAGTTCTTATGAAATAGCATCACTATTGGAAGATGAAGATTTAATAGAAGAGAATTTTGTAAACCATAATTTCTCTGAGGAAAACATTGAAAACTATGTTTTAGATAACATAGATATTGAAACATTAATTTTAGAATAAAAAGCAAGACCATGCGAACACTTATACTTTCATTATTTATACTATGCCTTTCATTTAGCGCATTCGCTCAAAAACAAGACCGAAGAGAGAAAATTAAAGCTCTTAAAGTCTCTTTCATTACTGAAAAGCTTGATCTAACAGAAAGTGAGGCTCAACAATTTTGGCCCATTTATAATGCCTACCAAGAAAGCACCTTCAAAACGAGACATAACGAATTACGTAATATTGGTAAAAAAATCAAAGAAAACTCGGAGACACTTACAGAAAAAGAATCTCAAGTTCTATTGGATAAACTAATGGAAGCTGAACAAAGGTTGCACGATGAAAACAAGCAATTAATTATTAAACTGAAAAAAATACTATCATCTAAAAAAATCATTCTTCTCAAGTCTGCCGAAGAAGATTTTAAGAGAAAACTATTTGAAGAGTATAGAAGGAAACGTCACACGGGTAATAAAGGAAAATAATTCAAAAAGAGAAGCTTTAAACACTTCTCTTTTTTATTCTCTAAATGCCAATCTTGAAATTCTTCCTGAACCAGCTGCATAAGCGATACTATCATTTAAAAATCTTAGGGTATAATAGCTTTCATCACTGATATGTTTCCATGTACTACCCGCATCATTACTGTAATCAATGCCCTTAAAACCAACAACAACTAACTCCTTACCTGCTCTATTTGGCACATATTGTACACAACTTCTGTATCCCGGATTTTGATTTTGTGCGACCAACTCCCAGGTTTTTCCCCCATCATTGGTTCTCATTTTATTTGCCGTATTATCATCTGGCTTTGTATAGTCTCCTCCAATGGCAAATCCGTGAAGTTCATCGTAAAAATCTATGGAATACATTCCGGTAGTCTCTACACCCTGTATAATAGGTGTATTAATAACCTCCCAGGTTTTTCCTTTATCTGCCGAATATAAAACTCTACTTGCTTTTCCTCCTGTAGCTACCCAAGTATGATTGTTGACAATAGCGATGTTTGTATCGCTCGCCGCAAAGGCAGCTTCCCCTTCTTCAGCTTTTGGTAAATCGGCACAAGGTATTTTAGTCCAGGTATTGCCTCCATCGCGTGTAATAATTATGCTCATACAACCATCAGTTGGATCACCAATGGCAATACCTTCCTGATCATTCCAAAAATTCATAGCATCGTAAAACGGATTATTATTCACTTCCTTATAGACCAATTGCATCTCTCCCTTCGGTCCGGTTTTATATAATAAAGCCGGAGCTTCAATGCTCAACATAAAAAAGTCTTTTGAAGTATGCCCTACAGACCTAAAATGTAATTTCAAACTATCATGCTCTTGAATTGATGTTTTAAACGCTTTTCCATGAACATCATAAAGTCCGAAAACGCCGTTATTCGCTGCAAAGGCTAAGCTTCCATCATTTAATATATCAATAGCTCTAATACTCAATAACGAATCTTGCAAAAGATGATTAACTTCAATAGAGGCAATAGCTCTAGGGATAAATTGCTCATCTTTTTTACAGGAAAAGAGTATTATAGCACATAATATAAATAGAATACGATTCATTTTAAAAATTTTGTATAAAAATAGAAAAGCTTCATGAACAAACATGAAGCTTTTCAATAAAAAAACTATTAATCAAATCATGCTTCTTTTCTTAATATATTTATGTGTCGTTTTAAACGCTCTATATCAATTTCTAAAGTCCCATTATAAACACCACGTATATAGCCTTCCTTATCGACTAAAATAAAATTCTCGGTATGTATAAATTCGTTTTCATCTTTGGTTTTAATAAAATCTTCGTCTGCGAAATAACCATGTCTGGCAATGTTATAAAGCTCATCTTTATGGCCTGTTACCAAATTCCATTTTTTGTTATTTATGTTATTCTCGATTTCAAACGTTTTAAGCTTTTCAATGGTATCAACCCATGGCATTACCGTATGCGAGAGTAACATAATATCATTATCATTTGCATACGTTTCCTGAAGACCATTCATGTTTTTAGTGAGTTTAGGACAAATGCCTGGGCATGTCGTAAAAAAGAAATCTGCAACATATATTTTGCCTTCATATGTTTTGTTCGTTATGGTATGTCCATCTTGATTTACGAATGAAAATTCCGGAATTTTATGAGTTCCTTTTTCCCATTCCGGGGTGAAATCTGTAGAATTAAAATACGGCAGACTACTAACATCCTCTGCTTCTTTTTTGGATTCTTTACAAGCGTAAATTGTTAAAACAAATAGTAAAAGGTAGTATTTCATTTTATAACATTTTGCTTATTAGAAACCTCAGTATTCGCATAAATGACATCTTCACTTCCAACAGTAACCTGGTAGCATTTTTTTAAACCTATAAGGCCGAAACGTTCGTTATTAACAACCTGATAGTTAGCTTTTATGCTTCCATCTGGCTTCCATAATCGCTGACTACCCGTTTCCTTACCACTATGATAATTAAAGATTCTAAAAATCTGCCCGGATTCATACCATTCTTTTACGATACCGTGATAAACACCTTTGTCGTTAAAATGATATTCAAATTTAGGATTCTCATTCGGCCACCAGGATTTATGTATTCCTACTTTTTTTCCCTCATTATAATAACGATCGAGTATTAAAGTGCCATTATTAAGCCACTCCCTTTCGTAACCTTGTTTTCTGCCATTTTTATATTGTGTTTCAGACTTGAGTTTACTGTCTTTAAAATAAGAAACAATATACCCTGTAAAACTGTTGTTATTGAAATACAGTACACCATTAGTCAACTTCAGTGCTTCATTTGAAACATCAATGCTTTTTAGGTTTTCAGCTTTAAAACATGAACAGAAAATGATAAATACAACTATTATATGTAAACTATTCAATCTCATTTAACGGGTAATGTTTCCCGGAGTTCCAAAATAACCGTTCCCATTAATATAAGGATCTTGACTTGTTACATGATAATGATAGATCCCATCTGGAAAATCTGCTGTTACGGAGGTATGTCCATGATAAGCATCTAAATCGTCATTTGTAATCAATTCCCCACCTTCCATAGGCCCGTAAACAGGGAAACCATCAGATAGTAAACCCAAAAAAGCATCCTCACCAAATTCCTGGGTTAAATAGGTGGGTTCAACGTGATAATGATATTGAGTCATAGCCGGATGCCCCAGCCACTGGTCAAAAGAATTAATCTCTCCTGTTAAAGGTGAATTTCCTGCTGCATATTGGTTAAAAAACACAACACCATTTCTGGATATACCTATGGGCCCCAAACTTGTAGCTTGCTTATTAGTAGCCTCTTTGGGATTAAGTGTTATGGTGAATACAATATTTTGAGCTCCGATAGAACCCGGATTTTGGTTCCAATTCGCATTAGTTCCATTATAAGCTTCATATAAGGGATTATTCGTTGGCCAATAAGGGCTTGTATGATTTGGTAAATCTTGGGTTGTGAATGTTACTGTATTACCATCAACCTCGTATGATAAGCCAGTGCCCTCAAACTTTGTTAATATTGGCGTAATATCATAATCTGTTTCACTTATGGTTTCTTCCGGAGTATTTGAATCGTCGCTACTCGAGCAGGCTATAAAAATGGCTGTGAATACCATTAAAAGTGTAAATAGGTGTTTTAAATTCTTCATATTTTTTGGGTTTTTAAATTTGACTAAATAATTATGACAAGGTTTAATAATTTTATCTTTTTTCTTTTAATGCCTTTCTTTTTAATGAAATCAACACATGATCTTCCTTATTAATACTATCTTTTGTATTAATCTCTTTGGTTTCTATATGATTGTTCTTTAAACATGCGCCATGTATAACAACCATGTTTAATATTAACAGTACTATTGTTAATATTGATAGACCAATTATTAAAGCATTCCGGTTAATTTTCATCATATTTTATTTGAGTTATATTTTTAGATGTGTTTCTAAAAAAAAACTTGCGTTTAGTTTAAAAAAAAAGCTCCATAATTTAATCATGAAGCTTTTTAAACAAACTACTAATCAACCAGCTCAAAAAAAATATGTTCTTTTCTACTAATCCAAATAATTATGCACAGCTATTGTTCTATCCTCCACATGAGAATTAAGTTGATTAACCGCAATTTGAAAATCTGAGCTAGAGTTTAAAAAGGTATATCCATCTATTTCAGAAGTTGCATAAGGTTCAATTAATGTGGAATACGTTGCATAAATAGATTGTATTGTGCTCGTATTAAATGATCCATCTATAACCTCTTGCAAATAATTATCATAGTGTTCTTTGTAAACAGAATCTTCATACAAGAAACCGATTAACGGCCATTGAGAAGCACTTAAACCTGAAAAATCCAACGGGAGTGCGCCTCCCATTTTCCCTTCTTGTAGAGCTTCATTATTATCCCAAGGGATCCAAGTTAGTTTATGAGTATCCGGATTGTTATATAAGAAGTAATTATGAGTCATTCTTCCATAAGTATCCCAGTTTTGAATAACAGTATTTACTGCTAAATATTTTAAGAATGTATAAGTATCAAAAACAGATTCTAAATTTGTTCTCCATGTTGCAGCATCTGTGGTTCTTGTATCGCTATGCAAGATTGACAGCAAGCTCTCTACATCTGAAAAATCAGCTTCGTCTTCGTTCGTTTTCTTTACGTATTCATCTTCATCATAAGTGTTTTCCGCAAAACTTGCGGCATCACCATCTGGTTTATATAAATTTCCATCATCATCTGAAAATTGCGTATCTAATACCGTATCGTCAACTTCTTCAACCAATGTATACAAACCGAAGTATACAGGACCATCACCATAATCTACATATAAGGTATAGAATGCCGTATGTGACCCTACCAGCCCGGCATTTCTAAACACATCGCCTGCCACTTTTTCTCTTAGCATAGACTTGTCATCATAATTGTTTTTAAGGCTTAACTTTTTAAAACCATAAAAGCGTTGATTATCTATTTGCGGATATTCATCTTCAAACTCATCAAAGTCTAATTTGAATGATAATTTTAAAATACCATTTCTCCAACTGGATTGTAAACTAGAATTTCCTTTAAAACGCACCCCTACTCTATACCACTCTATATCGTTATAAAACACTTCCGCCGGCACAAAAATGGGATTGTCATCTGTTTCGGTTAGACCACCTTGACCGCCACCCGATCCAAAGGCTCCGTAAGTTTCAGTCATATCATTGAGCATACTTTGCCATCTTGCTTCAGTGATAACAATGTCAAGTCTTTTAACCGCAGTATCATCAAAGACCTCATCAAAATTTGGATCGACATCCTTGGTATGAGTTTCTGTGGTCCAATCGGTTGGATCAAAATCTGTATCATCAACGTCTAACACTTCCACTTCATCCTCTTCGTCGGCAACCACGATATCGCCGGAATCGTCATTATTGCAGGCTAACACAAATACGGCACAGAATAAAAAGATTGAAGCTTTAAGGTTTCTGTTAATTGTATGTAACTTTTTCATCTCTTATTTTTTAATAATCATTATTATTTCTTTAAGCTCCTTCTTTTCTCTTTGGCTTTGGTGCTTTCTCTAGTTCTTCTTCAGTAATAAATCCATCTTCATTTGCATCAATTTTTGCAAAATGCTCTTTTAAAGGCCCTTTTACCTCTTTTTCAGAAAGCTTTCCATCTTCATTCGTGTCCATTTTTTTTAGTAGCTCGCTAAATGTTGGTGGTTTTTTTCCTTCCTTTCTATTTTCTGATTGCCCAAATGAACTGTTCGAAATAAATAATGCTACTCCAAAAGCCAGCACTAATGTTTTAAAAATGTTACTTTTCATCCTTTGTATTTTTTTAGATTATAAACTTTTAGATGAGCTTAACTTTTTAAACTTGTGCTCTGCCTTGTTAAAATATTCACAAAAAAAAGACTCTAATTGAATTAGAGCCTTCATGCTTTTACAAATAAATTAATGCCTTGGTGGAGGTGGTCTGTGCTCATCACCCCTTCTGTGAGGGGGCTTATCTTTTCCCCTTCCTTTATGAAGTGCATCAATAATTATGTTCTTAAATTTTTCTTTCTGTTTCTTATTACAAATTTCCTGAATGCGCTTAAAGTGATAAAAAACTTCAGTTTCCTTATCTTTTTGTCTCTCACCAATCAACGAGGTAATAGAATCAATTAATATGTCATTTGTAGGAGATACAGATAACTCATCGAACAAACCATCCTTCAATTCTTTTATATCTTCAGACAAATGCCTCATAGTCCGATGATGCCTTTGATTTAATGCTCTAAACCGTTCAAGCTGAGATTCATTAAATCCCAGTTCTTTGACAATAAAATCTCGAGGTCCTTGACGCTTGTTCTTTACACCAGCACTATCGTTCCCCATGTAGTTAAATAGGAAAAAACCATTAACTATAATTAAAAAAACAAGTAGAATATATAAGAGTAAATATTTCTTCATGGCTAATTGAGTAAAGATGTTTCGGTACTTGTTGATAACCCATAAGACTCGGCAAATTGGTTGACGTTATCGCTATAAGATGCTTCCTTTAACCTCGTAAATGCTATAACATTTAAAATGACCACACAAACCAAAATCGCTAACTGCACTTTAGGTGTAAACCATGACCATGCTATTTGTTTATCTTCTTTTTCGGCAAATAACCGTTGCATGGTTTTGTCTTTAAAAAAAGGCGACACTTTTACTTCCTCAATAGTATCAATAGCAGACATGGTACTATCAATTTTATTCTGTATGTCTTTGTTTGTTTTCATCTCTTTTAATTTAGATGCAATATTTTTGAAAAACTTGCGTTATTTAGCATTTCTATAAAAAATTTCTAATAATTTCTGTAGGTTCTTTTTTGCTCGAAACATTAAGGATTCGACAGAGGATATGCTTTTTTCAATAATATCGCTTATCTCCTGATAACTTTTACCATCTACCTTGTGCAATGTAAATACTATTCTTTGTGCTTCGGGCAGCTGATTAATAGCATAAAACAAGGTTTCGTTTTTTTCTTTGTTTTCCAGAATAATCCCCGGATGATTCATTTCGGTAAAATAACTGGTTTTATCTATTGAGATTTCACTGTGCATAATAGATTGTAAAAAAGCAAATCGTTTTTTCGTATTTTTCTTTCTAATAAATTCTAAACATTTATTAGTTGCAATTCTATAAATCCAGGTAGACAGCTTAGAATTCCCTTTAAACTTTTTAATAGAATTAAAAACCTCAATAAAAACTTCCTGAGCCACATCTTCTGCATCTTCCTGATTAGGAATAAAAGAAATACAGGTAGCGAAAACTTTTTGTTGAAAATTGTCCAGTAATTTCCCATACGCATTGGCGTTATGGTTCTTCAATCCTTCTATAAATTCGCTTTCAGTCAAAAAAATAAATTAAACTTGTACAAGTTTAGATGCTCAAAAAAACAAAAACTTGCGCAATGTTCTTGAAGTTTTTCAAATTTATATAAAATTAAACACTGCAACCAATTAACTTATCAACGGTTAAACAAATAATACATATTTAAAATGTAACTTTGCAGCCTTATTTATACAAGATGCGATTACATAGAAACTTATGCTTTGCCGTTATTGATGGATTGACTCAAATTTTCAACGAGGATAAATATGCCGATAAGGTCATTCAACAACTTTTAAAACGCGATAAACGATGGGGATCTCGGGACAGAGGATTTGTTGCGGAAACTACTTACGATATGGTGCGTTGGAAACGTTTATATGCTGAAATTTCTGAAGTAAAAGAGCCTTTTGACAGAGACAACCTGTGGCGTATGTTTGCTGTATGGGCCACTTTAAAAGGCATAAAATTACCAGATTGGAAATATTTTGAAAGCACGCCAACACGAAAAATAAAAGGGCGTTTTGATGAGCTATCTAAAATTAGAAAATTTAGAGAGTCCATCCCCGATTGGATGGATAATGTCGGTTTGGAGGAGCTAGGTGAGCGCCAATGGACCAAAGAGATAGCGATGCAAAATGAACAAGCCGATGTTATTTTAAGAGTCAACACCCTCAAAACAACAAAAGAAAAGCTTCAAGCAGAATTATTTGATTTAGATATTGATACCGAATTCATTAAAGACCACCCATTTGCGCTTAAACTGAAAGAACGGACTAATGTTTTTGTTACTGAGGCTTTTAAAAAAGGCTTTTTTGAAGTTCAGGACGCATCATCACAGTTGGTAGCAGATTTTCTGGATGTAAAACCTGGTATGAAAGTGGTGGACACTTGTGCCGGTGCAGGAGGTAAAACTCTTCATATTGCGTCTTTAATGGAAAACAAAGGGCAAATTATTGCCATGGACATCTATGAAAGTAAACTTAAAAAATTAAAAATCAGAGCACGACGTAATGGCGTACACAATGTCGAGTTAAAAGTGATCGACTCCACCAAACCCATAAAAAAGCTGCATAATAAAGCCGATCGGGTGCTGATTGATGCTCCTTGTTCCGGTTTGGGGGTACTGCGTAGAAACCCAGATGCCAAATGGAAATTGGAACCTGAATTTTTAGATCGTATTCGAGAAACCCAACAAGACGTATTGCAACAATACTCTAAAATGGTAAAACCAGAAGGCAAATTAGTATATGCGACATGCTCTGTTTTACCTTCCGAAAATCAAAATCAAGTGGAAACCTTTTTAAATTCTGAAGCCGGAGCAGATTTCACTCTAGTTAAAGATAAAAAAGTCCTGGCACACACCTCGGGTTATGATGGGTTTTACATGGCTTTGTTAGAGAAAAACGCCTAAAAATAAAAGGTAATGCCATTCTGGGAACTCCAAAGTGTCGGATGAGCATCTCTCAGCCCTATCTTTATTATTTTTCATTGTCATTCTCAAGGTATTCCAGAATCACGTAATTTTACATTTTTGTTTTGAATTAGCACATTTTGAATTATGGCACATAAAAACATCGTATTTCTAGGTAAAAGTATTGATAATTACATCGCCGGAAAACATGGCGAATTGGATTGGTTGGATATGATTCCGAATCCGGATCAGCACGATATGGGTTATTATGCCCTTATGAATGACATCGATGCTATTGTCATGGGAAAAAATTCTTTTAAAACCGTTCTTGGTTTTGATATAGAATGGCCATATGAAAAACATGTTTTTGTTCTAAGCCATTCGTTAAAAGAAATTCCGAAAACTCTTGAAAATAAAGTAACCTTGCTTAGTGGAGACATAAAGGAGGTTTTAAAAACCATCCATAACAAAGGATTTCACAACCTGTATATTGACGGCGGAAAAATAGTTCAAAGTTTCCTCAAAAACGATTTAATTGACGAACTCAGGTTAACCACGATTCCCATCGTATTGGGAGAAGGTGTTCCTTTGTTTGATATACTCCCAAAATCGTTAGTATTCGATCATGTTAAAACGGAGGTGTTTTTAGATCAAATCGTTCAAAGTCATTATAAAAGAAAGCATTAACATTTGAATTTAAGTTATGATATCCTATTTTTAAATCATGACAACCGATTTTAAAAACTATATATCAGACATCCTAAACCACCCCATTACACTAATTTCACCCGTTCAAGGTGGTGATATTTCTAAGGCTTATAGGATTGACACAACAAATAATTCCTTTTTCATAAAAACAAATACATCTCCCGAGGCTTTAAAAATGTTTCAAGCCGAAGCATATGGTTTGCAGTTGATCGCAAAAACCAACACCATAAAAACTCCGAAAATCATAGCTTGCAATACCTATAAAGGTTTTGCTTTTTTAATTTTGGAACATATTGAAAGTAAATCTCCATCTACAAAAAATTTTGAATCTTTGGGGCATCAATTGGCACAATTGCACAGCCATACTTCGGAGTATTTTGGCTTAGACCAAGACAGTTTTATTGGTAGCTTAGTACAACAAAACGAACAGCAAAAAAGCTGGTTAGAATTTTATACTCAAGAACGCTTATTGCCTCAATTAAGACTAGCGGGTAAAAACCATTTACTTGCGAATAATGAAATGCCTTCTGTAGAACAAATTAAAAACAATTTGCAGCCTCTAATGGCAAACGTGAAACCTTCATTATTACACGGTGACCTTTGGAGCGGGAATTATTTAATCTCCAAAGACGATATCCCATATTTAATCGACCCGGCGGTCTATTTTGGGCATCATGAGGTCGATATTGCCATGACCAAATTATTTGGTGGTTTTAGCCATACATTCTATGAAGGTTATAACGCTCATATAAGCTCCGACGCGCATACCCAGGCTCGCATGGAAATTTACCAACTCTATTACCTTTTAGTGCATTTGAATTTATTTGGAAACTCTTATCATGGTGCGGTGATGTCTATACTAAACACATATTTTTAGTCTTATCGTTCGCTATTACTAAACCCACATCAGACTTAAAAACCATCATAGCAGACATTTGCGTTAGGGATTGAACGGCTTGTTTGAGCTCGCCGACGAAGGAGGAAGCGAGTAGTGAAAGCCCGACCCTCTGGGTAACGCCCGCATCATAAAACCGCTTGTTTAAAACTCGTGAATAACTATCGATTTTACACCGGTTATTTAGAAGAAGTTCCGCTAAAAAGAAGTAAATTTGCACTTTGTTAAACACAATACAAACCAACATATAATGATTCATTTCTTCGGAAACCAAAACAGTAAAGTGTTTGCTGTTCAAGCCACAAAAGAATTATCTACCGAAACCATCTCTAAGCTTAACTGGCTTTTTGGCAATCAACCTAAAATAAACGCGGCGTCTCTAGACGCTTTTTTTATTGGTCCACGAGCTGCCATGATTACGCCATGGAGTACCAATGCTGTAGAAATTACTCAAAATATGGGCGTTGAAGGTATTATTAGAATTGAAAAATTTAGAGCTTCAACTGAAAACTCCAAAGATTTCGATCCTATGATTTCTGAAAAATTCAATGGCTTAAATCAAGACATATTTACTATAGACATTCATCCCGAGCCTATATTAAATATTGAAGACATTTCGGCATACAACCAACAAGAAGGTTTAGCATTGAGTGACGAAGAAATTGAATACCTTGACGGAGTTTCGAAAAGGATTGGTCGTCCATTAACCGATTCGGAAGTTTTTGGGTTTTCTCAGGTGAATTCTGAACATTGCCGTCATAAGATTTTTAACGGCACTTTTGTTATTGATGGTGAAGAAAAACCGACCTCACTTTTTAAACTTATTAAAGAAACTTCAAAACAACATCCTAACGATATTGTTTCGGCATATAAAGATAATGTGGCCTTTATAAAAGGCCCGAAAGTGGAGCAGTTTGCTCCAAAACGTGCAGACATTCCGGATTATTATACGACTGAAGATTTCGAATCTGTCATTTCATTGAAAGCGGAAACACATAACTTCCCAACAACAGTGGAGCCTTTTAATGGTGCCGCAACAGGATCCGGAGGCGAGATTAGAGATAGACTTGCCGGAGGAAAAGGTTCATTACCACTTGCGGGAACTGCGGTGTATATGACGTCTTATTCGCGCTTAGAAGAAAACAGATTATGGGAAAACGGCGTGGAAGAACGAAAATGGTTATACCAAACTCCAATGGATATTTTGATCAAAGCATCTAACGGGGCTTCGGACTTTGGAAACAAGTTTGGTCAACCGCTTATTTGTGGTTCTGTATTAACCTTCGAGCACGAAGAAGAAGCCCGAAAGTTAGGTTTCGATAAAGTGATTATGCAAGCTGGAGGTATTGGTTACGGCAAGGCAGATCAGGCGCTAAAGGACACACCAAAAACTGGTGATAAAATTGTAATACTCGGTGGCGAAAACTACCGTATTGGTATGGGAGGTGCAGCCGTATCTTCCGCCGATACTGGAGAATTTGCCTCAGGTATTGAATTAAATGCGGTACAACGTTCCAATCCCGAAATGCAAAAACGTGCGGCTAATGCTGTTCGAGGCATGGTTGAAAGCGATGAGAATTTTATCGTGTCTATTCACGATCATGGAGCCGGTGGACACCTCAACTGTCTGTCTGAATTGGTTGAAGATACCGGAGGAAAAATTGATTTGGATGCTTTACCGGTTGGAGACCCTACCCTTTCTGCCAAAGAAATTATTGGTAACGAATCCCAGGAACGTATGGGCTTGGTTATTGGAGAGGAACACATCGACACCTTAAATAGGATTGCCGATCGTGAACGTTCGCCAATGTATACCGTTGGTGATGTTACCGGTAATGATCGTTTTACATTCGAATCTAAAACCAAAGGAGATAAACCTATGGATTTAGGAATGAATGATATGTTTGGAAGTTCACCCAAAACCATTATGACTGACCATATGGTGAAGCGACACTATAGTGAAGTTTCTTATGATGCAAACAGTTTTCAAGAGTATTTAGAACACGTTTTACAGCTAGAAGCTGTAGCCTGTAAAGATTGGTTAACGAATAAGGTTGACCGCTGCGTTGGTGGTAAAGTAGCGAAACAGCAATGTGCAGGCCCGTTACAATTGCCACTAAATAATGTGGGGGTTATGGCTTTAGATTATAAAGGCAAAGAGGGTATTGCTACCTCCATTGGGCACTCCCCTATTTCAGGTTTAATAAATCCGGTTGCAGGGAGCAGAAACTCAATCACTGAAGCATTAACGAATATTATTTGGGCCCCTTTAAAAGATGGTTTAAAAAGCGTATCATTATCCGCAAACTGGATGTGGCCTTGCAAAAATGAAGGTGAAGACGCGCGCTTATATGAAGCCGTAAAAGCCATTTCAGAATTTTCAATTGATTTAGGTATTAATGTTCCAACCGGGAAGGATTCGCTGTCTATGAAACAGAAATATCCTAACGAAGATGTTATTTCTCCGGGAACTGTTATCATTTCAGCAGCGGCTAATTGTAATGATATATCTAGAGTGGTTGAACCTGTTTTTAATAAGAATGCGGGCAATATCTATTATATCAATGTATCTCAAGATAAGTTTAAATTAGGAGGAAGTTCTTTTGCTCAGATTTTAAATAAAGTTGGAAACGATACACCTAATGTAAAAGATGCTGGCTATGTTAAGAATGTATTTAATACCATTCAAGGTTTAATTAGAAACGAAAAAATTGTTGCTGGTCATGATGTGGCTTCTGGTGGATTAATTACTACACTTTTAGAATTATGTTTTGCAGATAATAATGTTGGCGCTGAATTAGACCTATCGGATTTAAACGAAAAGGATACTCTTAAAATATTATTTGCTGAAAATGCTGGAATTGTAATTCAGGCGAAAGATGCATCCATTGAAAATACTTTATCCGATGCGAATATTGATTTCGTTAATATTGGGAAAGTTACTGAAAGTGACAACTTAAGTGTGATTAATCAAGCTGAAGTATTCACAATGACCGTTTCACGCTTAAGAGATGTTTGGTACAAAACATCATTCTTATTAGACCAAAAGCAAACAGCGAATAATTTAGCAGAAGACAGATTTAACAATTATAAAAATCAACCTTTACAATATAAGTTTCCAGAACATTTTACTGGTAAATTACCTGAAACCGGAGGCAATAGACCTAAAGCAGCTATTCTGCGAGAAAAAGGCAGTAACTCAGAACGCGAAATGGCAAACGCCATGTATTTAGCTGGTTTTGATGTGAAAGATGTACATATGACCGACTTAATATCGGGTCGTGAAACCCTCGAAGATATTCAGTTTTTAGGAGCCGTTGGTGGTTTTTCTAACTCTGATGTGTTAGGCTCTGCAAAAGGTTGGGCAGGTGCCATAAAATATAATGAGAAGGCCAATAAAGTCATTAAAGACTTTTTTGCCAGAGAAGACACTCTATCTGTTGGCATTTGCAACGGGGCTCAATTATGGATGGAATTAGATTTGGTGAATCCGGATCATGACATACATGGAAAACTTACGTATAATGATTCCGGGAAACATGAAAGTGCGTTTACTTCTGTAAACATTCAAAATAACAACTCTGTGATGCTATCCTCTTTAGCCGGAAGTACTTTAGGAGTTTGGATTTCTCATGGTGAAGGAAAATATAGTTTACCATATTCTGAAGACAAGTATCGTATTGTTGCTAAGTACGGTTATGAGGGATATCCTTCCAACCCAAATGGCTCAGATTTTAACACCGCCATGATGTGCGATAAAACCGGAAGACACTTAGTAACCATGCCCCATATAGAACGTTCTACTTTCCAATGGAACTGGGCTCACTATCCGGAAGGACGTCAAGATGAAGTATCTCCATGGCTGGAAGCCTTTGTCAATGCAAAAGCGTGGATCGAAAAAAGGCAGAAATAAAGTTTTAATCCCATATGAAAAACGTCCATTGTTAAAATTACATTGGACGTTTTTTTTATATAAGTATTCCGCTCACTTAGCGGTTTTATAATCGTGCTTTTAAATCTAAGATGAATTTAAAATGTTCTCCGTAAGGCAGAATACGTTATTAGTCTAAAAAAAAACTCATTAATTTATATTATTTTTAACTTTCATAAGTTTATATCTAAGCCATGACGATGAATGCCACTTCCCTTTTAAACAAAGTACTTGTTCCTGTATGCTTCTTATTGATAGGTTTGCATCACAATGCTCAAATAGCATCCAAACCCAATGTCATTGTTATTTATACCGATGATCAAGGATCTGTTGATTTAGGAAGTTATGGAGCTACAGATATTTACACCCCCAATATAGATCAATTGGCCAGAGAAGGCACGAGATTTACACAAGCCTACGTTGCAGCACCTGTGTGTGCGCCATCCAGAGCTGCTTTATTAACTGGAAAATATCCGCAAAGTGCAGGGGTCCCGAGTAACACCTCTCATGTTCCCGGGTCCCATGGTATGCCAAGTGCACAGTATACCCTCGCCGAGCTCTTCAAAGATAATGGCTATAAAACCGGACATATAGGAAAATGGCACTTAGGGATGAGTCAAGAAACATCGCCTAATGCTCAAGGTTTCGATTATTCCTTTGGGCATTTACGTGGTTGTATCGATAATTATTCTCATTACTTTTTTTGGGCGGGCCCTAATATTCATGATCTTTATGAAAACGGAAAAGAAGTGTTTTACGACGGACAATATTTTCCGGATCTCGCCTCAGACAGGGCTTTGCAATATGTTGAAGATCATAAAAGCGATCCGTTTTTTATGTTTTACGCCATTAACATGCCCCATTACCCTTACCAGCCTACTGATAAGTGGAGAGATTATTATAAAGATGTTGAAAAACCCAGAGGGGATTATGCCGCCTTTATATCAACCATCGATGAACGTATTGGCTTTTTAATGGATAAATTGGAAGCATTGGGTATAAGAGACAACACCATAATTATCTATCAGTCAGATAATGGATACTCTACGGAAATGCGTGCCTTTAATGGTGGCGGAGACTCCGGACCCTATCGCGGCGCGAAAAGCAGTTTGTTTGAAGGTGGGATCAGGCTCCCAACAATCATTAGCTGGAAAAACAATTTACCCGAAAATATGGTGAATGAAAAATTTCTTGTAAATATCGATTGGCTACCAACCTTGGCTAGTCTTTGCGGTATAAAAAGTTTTCCAAAGCATATTGATGGGTTAGACATGTCTGGAATGATTAGAAAACCTAAAACGACCTCTCCAAGAACAGGGGCTTTCTGGAAATATGGTAACCAATGGGCGGTTAGAAAAGGTAATTGGAAACTTATGGGCTACCCTAAAGACACTTCGCATAAAGGAGCATTAGATTTAGAACAGGATGCGCTGTTTTTATCTAATTTAGCTGAAGATGTCTCTGAAATGCAAAACTTAGCCACAAAATATCCAGACATCGTTGAGGATCTCAAACATGAATATCGTACATGGAAACATAGCCATGAAGATGATATCCCAAAGAAACTGGCTTCTATAAATCATTTAGGGAAGGACAAAACTATTAAAGCTACAAAAAAACTTAACAATAGATATAAAAATATTAAGGTGCTAACCGATGGAAAGCGAGGTTATATGGATTATAGCTCCGGACAATGGATTGGGCAGGAAGGCAAAGATCTGGAGTTCATAATAGACCTCAACAACGTACAAGCTATATCCGGTATTCATCTTGGGTATCTGCACAATCCATCAAATTGGGTTTTTGGTCCGAAACAATTTGAGGCCAGTTTTTCAGATGACGGAGTGTTCTTTAACAAACCTGTGTTATCAAATATCTCAGGGGAAATTAAGGATAAAATTAATTTTACCGATATCTTAACCATGCAAACGAAACAAAAAACCAGATACATAAAAGTGCGTATAAAAGGTATTGAAAAAATTCCTGAAGGACATCCCGGTGTTGGTAACCCCGGATGGATTTTCATTGATGAAATAATCATAAAATAATTAAAACAATCAATTCAAATGAGACCAAATTTATTTAGGCTATCATTCGCATTTATAACATTATTCATGTTATCAAGTTGTAAATCTGAAGAAAGGCAAAATGCAGAAAAACCAAATATTCTTTTTATCATGTCTGATGATCATACTTCACAGGCCTGGGGGATTTACGGAGGCGTTTTAAAAGATCATGTTCAAAATTTAAACATTAGCCGACTGGCAGATGAAGGCGTTGTACTAAATAATGCATTTTGCACGAACTCCATTTGTGTTCCAAGTAGAGCTAGTATTTTAACCGGACAGTTTAGTAATAAAAACGGGGTTTACACGCTTAGTGATGCTCTAGATCCCGGCAAAGACAACATTGCCAAACTATTAAACGGCAATGGCTACCAAACCGCTATTATAGGGAAATGGCATTTAAAGAAAGAACCTTCCGGATTTGACTATTATAACATCTTGCATGATCAGGGACGCTACTGGGATCCTATTTTGAGAACCTCAGAGAACTTTCATAAACCCGCTGAAGCATGGGATGTCCATAAAGGGTTTTCAACCGACGTCATTGCACAACTATCCATAGATTGGTTAAATCAAAGAGATCTCAAAAAACCATTTATGTTAATGACTCACTTTAAGGCGACCCATGAGCCTTTTGATTTCCCGGAACGATTTAATGACCTATACAAAGATATAGACATCCCCGAACCTGAGTCGCTATTTGATTTTTCACCGGAAACAACAGGTCGTAGTTTCCCTGGTCAGAAACTAGAAAACTTGGCATGGCGCTACGAACAAGCCTCCAACGATCCTGAAAAATGGTGGTGTAAATACCCTGGATTACCATTTTACACTAAAGATATGGATAGCATTGAAGGGCGAAAAGCAACCTATCAAAAGTTTGTTAAGGACTTTATGAGATCGGGTGCCGCCATTGATGATAATATCGGAAAGCTGTTAGATTATTTGGAAGACTCGGGTCTGGCTGAAAATACGGTTGTTATTTATACTGCAGATCAAGGTTATTTTTTAGGAGAGCATGGCTTTTTTGATAAACGTTTAATCTATGATGAATCTCTTAGAATGCCTTTTGTTGTAAGATACCCTAAAGAAGTTCCCGCCGGAAAACGTATAGATGATATTATTTTAAATATAGATTTTCCTGCGCTATTTGCCGATTATGCTGGTGTAAAAAAACCGGAATCCATGCAAGGACAGAGTTTCAGAGAAAATCTAAAAGGGAATACACCTGAGGATTGGCGCACAACAGCATACTATAGATATTGGACAAATCATGCCAAAAGACCCGGCCATTTTGGAATACGAAATAAAAGATATAAACTCGCTCTCTTTTATGGGCATTCCTTGGATATGACAGGGTCGTCTAAAGAAAACTCAGAACCGGCATGGGAGTTTTATGACTTAGAAAAAGATCCGAACGAAAATTATAATGCCTATAACGACGATGCATACACAGACATTATAAAAATGATGAAAATCGAATTAAAAAAGCAGCGCCAGAATTATGATGATACCGACTTGAAATACCCTGAAATGCAGGAGATTTTCAAGACACATTGGAACTAATTGTTCAAAATTTGAAAATCATTTTTAATTTCATACTTTGCAAGTCTCCTTTTTTAAAAGAAACTGAATGACAGAGATTACCCGAATTTTTGATTTTCCACAATATCAATTAGAAACGTATAATTTAGACAAAGCTTTTACAAGTAAATACGATGGCGTCTGGACTTCCATTTCGTCACAAGACTATATTGATAAGGCCAATGCCCTAAGTCGTGGATTATTACGATTAGGCGTGCAGCCCCATGACAAAATCGCGGTTATCTCTACTACAAACAGAACAGAATGGAATATTGTAGATATCGGAGTGCTTCAAACCGGAGCTCAAAATGTACCGATTTATCCAACGATTTCAGAAGACGATTATCAATACATTTTAAACCATTCTGAGGCTACGTATTGTTTTGTTTCTGATATTGAAGTCTTAGAGAAGTTAAATGCTATAAAAGCCAATACCAAGCTTAAAAAAGTATTTACCTTCAATGATATCAAAGATGAAAGTAGCTGGAAAACCCTTTTGGAATTGGGTGAAGATGATAGTAATCAAGGTGAAGTTGAGTCAAGAAAAAGCAAGGTTAAACCTGATGATTTAGCGACGTTAATATACACCTCGGGAACCACAGGAAAACCAAAGGGTGTCATGCTATCACATCATAATTTGGTATCCAACGTATTAGACAGCAAAAAAAGAGTTCCCTTTGAATATGGACAATCGAAAGCCTTAAGCTTCCTTCCGGTTTGTCATGTTTTTGAACGCATGATCTTATATTTATACCAATACTGTGGTGTGGAGGTTTACTTCGCCGAGTCTATTGAAAAAATGAGTGATAATCTTAAAGAAGTAAAGCCAAATGTTATGACGGCGGTTCCACGTCTTTACGAAAAAGTCTACGACAAGATTATTGCAAAAGGCAGCGATTTAAAAGGTATTAAAAAAATGCTTTTCTTTTGGGCGGTAGACCTTGGTCTGAAATTCGAACCTTATAGAAAAAATGGCTGGTGGTATGAATTTCAACTGAAGATAGCAAGGAAATTAATTTTCAGTAAATGGAAGGAAGGCTTAGGAGGTCAGTTAGATTTAATGGTTTCCGGTAGTGCCGCACTGCAACAAAGGCTAACACGTATTTTTGCGGCCGCCGAATTACCGATTATGGAAGGTTATGGCTTAACAGAAACGTCTCCGGTAATATCGGTTAACGATATGCGAAATGGAGGTTTTAGAATTGGTACAGTGGGAAAAGTTATTGATAACGTCCATGTTAAAATAGCGGAAGACGGCGAAATTCTTGTTAAAGGCCCCAACGTTATGCAAGGCTATTTTAAGGACCCGGAAAAAACAGCAGAGGTTATGACTGGTGATTATTTTCATACCGGTGATATTGGAGAGATTTGTGAAAATGGTTTTTTAAAGATCACAGATCGTAAAAAAGAAATGTTTAAAACCTCTGGTGGTAAATATGTAGCCCCGGCATTATTGGAGAATCAGTTTAAACAATCACGTTTTATAGAACAAATTATGGTTATTGGTGAAGGCGAAAAAATGCCCGCGGCTTTAATTCAACTTAATTTTGAATTTGTTGAAGAATGGGCAAGACGTCATCAAATCACCTTTAATTCTAAGAACGATATTATAACAAATGAAAAATTGCACGCCCGAATTCAGGAAGAGGTCGATTCTGCCAACGAAAATTTCGGAAAATGGGAGCAAATAAAAAAGTTTGAAATTACACCGGACATTTGGACCATAGACGCCGGTCATTTGACACCTACTATGAAAATGAAACGGAAGGTGATTAAAGGCATATATAGCCATCTTATCGAAAAAATATACAGACCTTAAGCCAAATTATTCGTTACCGCATAAACCCGATGTTAAAATTCTCAACCGGGTATATTCATCATGAATGGCTTTAAGTAAAGAATATTCATCAAAAGAATCCTGGCCTAATTCCCAAATCATGATTCCCCCAATACCATTATTGCTGGCTAAATTCACTTTGGAAGCGATCGTTGATATGCCATTATAATAAGATGTTCCAACTTGATCAAGATTAGCATGGTTTATATTTGATCGAATCATTTCGTTATAAGTAAAGGCGTTTACGGTCGTTGAATTAACAAAATCATAACCATAAAAAGGAACGCCGAGCGTGAGCTTTTCTTCTGATATCCCCACATCTTCGGCCCAAAAGCGTATCCCCTCTTGAGAAAATTGAAACGAACTATGTTGCCCGGGAAATGATGGTGCCCACGGACCTGTGGCATCATAGGACATAATATTTATAAAATCAAAAGCGTGTAACGCAGCATCAGTAACATTACCGTATCTCACTTGAGGAAAAGCAACCGTGAGCAACTTGTTGTGAGCACTTAATGCCGTATCCAATTCAAGTACAAAATCGCTATAGCCAGAAGTAACATGATCCCATTCCAAATCAACATCAACACCGTCCAAACTATTAGTAAGAACATAATCAACAATATTTTCTATAAAACCTGGTCTATTGGCTGCAACATCAATTAAGTTAGACCAATTTGCCGATGCTTCGGTGGTCAACCCACCGCCAGCTAGAGAAATACATATTAGAATATCAGGGTTATCACCTCTCGCCTGAGAAACTATTTCAGTAACGCTAGGCATAATAATATTTCCATCACTATCAGGATTTGCAAATGCCAGATTCAAATGCGTAAGCTTACAATAGGCTATCTTATCACTCAAATGAAATCTGTAAGTGGGCAAATAACCAACAACTCTTGCGGTACCTTCCAAACCTGGTTCCTTATCTGGCCCTTGTACGCCATCATCATTGCTACACGATAAAGAAAACATAATTGGTAATATAAAAATCAAAATTCTATAGTTCATAAAATGCTTGTTGTTTGGATAAAAAAAGCTAAATTTATCAATCTAAAAAAACAAAAACTCAATGATTAAAAATACATCTTGTATTAACTTGAATGACATTGAGTAAACAAAATACGAAATCCTTTCATATTTCTTCAATTTTATTATGCATGCATAATAAAATTTTATATATTTGAACTCACCAACCAATTAATATGAGGGATAAAACAATTGATTACGTGCTAAGAACAACATGGCTTGCTGTTCAAAAAATGTACAACGAAGAAGCATCAAAGTTTGATAGTACCATGGCTACAGGCTTTACATTATTAAGTATAGACCCGGAAAGTGGGACACCGTCTACGGCTTTAGGTCCAAAAATGGGTATGGAGGCTACAAGTCTATCAAGAATATTAAAAACTATGGAGGAATCAGGGCTCATCGAACGTAAACCCAACCCCAAAGACGGTCGTAGTGTCCTTATTCACTTAACGCCATTTGGTAGGGAAAAAAGAGATTACTCCAGAGAAAAAGTCCTCACCTTTAATGAAACAATAAGAGGGCAGATTTCTGAAGAAAAAATCGATCACTTTTATGAGGTTGCCGAATTAATTAATGGCCTTATCTCTAAGAAAAGCATATATAATCAGAACGAAGATTAGTAGTTTAAAGCAATATGAGTAAACGTAGAATTAAAAAAGTAGCCATTGTTGGCTCCGGTATTATGGGCAGTGGTATCGCTTGCCATTTTGCCAATATTGGTGTAGATGTTCTGTTATTGGACATTGTTCCCAGAGCATTAAACGAAAAAGAAAAAGCCAAAGGGCTCACTTTAGAGGATAAGGTTGTAAGAAGCAGACTGGTAAATGATGCTCTGGCGGCTTCATTAAAGTCCAAACCCTCCCCTATTTATCATAAAAAATTCGCCGATAGAATCACTACCGGAAACCTGGAAGACGATATTTCCAAAGTAAAGGACGTCGACTGGATTATGGAGGTCGTTGTAGAAAGATTGGACATAAAACAACAAGTCTTCGAAAAACTTGAAAAACACAGAACTCCGGGAACCTTGATTACGTCCAACACCTCGGGTATTCCAATTAAGTTCATGAGCGAAGGTCGAAGTGAAGATTTTCAAAAACACTTTTGTGGGACACACTTTTTTAATCCCGCGCGATATTTAAAATTATTCGAAATCATTCCCGGGCCTAAAACAGATCGTTCCGTTTTAGAATTCTTAAATGGTTATGGTGAACAGTTTTTAGGTAAAACCTCAGTAATCGCTAAAGACACTCCAGCATTTATTGGAAATAGAATTGGGATTTTTGGAATTCAATCCCTCTTTCATCAAGTTAAGGAATTAGGTCTGACCATAGAAGAAGTTGACAAACTTACGGGACCCGTTATTGGTCGTCCAAAATCAGCAACCTTTCGAACGGTTGACGTAGTTGGCTTAGATACACTGGTTCATGTTGCTAATGGTATATATGAGAACTGCCCGGATGACGAGGCTCACGAATTATTTAAACTACCTGATTTCATCAATACCATGATGGAAAACAAATGGCTGGGAAGTAAGACCGGACAGGGATTCTATAAAAAAACGGTTACTACTGATGGGAAAAAGGAAATCCTGTCGTTAGACCTCAATACTTTAGAATATCGCTCGAAAAAAAGAGCGTCATTTGCAACACTCGAATTAACAAAAACAATTGATAAAGTTGTCGATCGCTTCGAAGTTTTAGTTTCCGGAAAAGACAAAGCGGGAGACTTCTATAGGAAGAATTTTGCAGCCATGTTTCAATATGTTTCGAATAGAGTTCCGGAAATTACCGATGAATTTTATAAGATCGACGATGCCATGAAAGCAGGATTCGGGTGGGAACATGGGCCCTTCCAGATTTGGGATGCCATAGGCGTTGAAAAGGGAATAAAAATTATGGAAGCCGAAGGTTTAAAACCTGCGGCTTGGGTAAACGATATGTTAGCAACGGGTAGTACATCTTTCTATTCCATAAAAGAAGGTGCAACATATGCTTACGATATTTCAAAGAAAACCCAGGAGAAAAAGCCGGGTCAGGATGCCTTTATCATTTTAGACAATATCAGAAAATCGAACGAAGTGTTTAAAAACTCCGGTGTTGTTGTTGAAGATTTAGGCGAGGGTATTTTAAACTGTGAATTCCAATCTAAAATGAACACCATTGGAGGTGATGTTTTAGCAGGATTAAACAAGTCAATAGATTTAGCAGAGCAAAATTATCAGGGATTAATTATTGGAAACCAAGGCGCTAATTTCTCAGTTGGCGCCAATATTGGTATGATCTTTATGATGGCTGTTGAGCAAGAGTATGATGAATTAAATATGGCCGTCAAGTACTTTCAAGATACCGTAATGCGCTTGCGTTATTCCGCTATCCCAACCATTGCTGCACCTCACGGTATGTCTCTAGGCGGTGCATGTGAAATTTCTCTGCATGCAGATAAAGTGATTGCTGCAGCGGAAACTTATATTGGGCTCGTTGAATTCGGTGTAGGAGTTATTCCTGGTGGTGCCGGTTCTAAAGAGATGGCCCTAAGAGCTTCAGATACCTTCAGAAAAGGAGATGTTGAGCTTAACGTTTTACAAGAATACTTCCTGACTATAGGTATGGCAAAAGTAGCCACTTCAGCATATGAGGCCTTTGACTTTGGGATTCTTCAAAAAGGTAGGGATCAGGTTGTCGTTAACAAAGACCGACAAATTGCCACTGCAAAAGCACATGCCCTGCTCATGGCAGAAGCAGGTTATACACAACCTGTAAAACGTAAAGACGTAAAAGTACTTGGAAAACAAGCTTTAGGCATGTTTCTGGTTGGAACAGACGCCATGGAGGCCTCTAATTACATCAGTGAACACGATCATAAAATTGCAAATAAATTAGCTTATGTCATGGCAGGAGGTGATTTATCCGAACCTACTTTAGTGAGTGAGCAATATTTGCTCGATCTGGAACGTGAAGCTTTTTTAAGTTTATGCACAGAACGTAAAACCTTAGAGCGTATTCAACACATGTTAAAAACTGGTAAACCGCTTAGAAATTAGAAAAAAGAGTATAGAGTGCAGAAAAGAGAGCTATAATCGGAATATGCAGAACTTAGATAGAAATTTCTTTTTTCTCCATTCTATTTTCTCTTCTCCTTTTCAAAATAAAGAATAGAATTATGAAAACCGCATATATAGTAAAGGCATATAGAACAGCTGTTGGTAAAGCTCCAAAGGGTGTATTTCGTTTTAAAAGAGCCGATGAATTGGGAGCTGAAACGATTCAACACATGATGAAGGAGTTACCAAACCTAGATGTATCTCGGATTGATGACGTCATTGTTGGTAATGCCATGCCGGAAGGTTCTCAGGGATTAAACATGGCAAGGTTCATTTCCTTAATAGGGTTGAATAGTGTTGATGTTCCGGGAGTTACGGTGAACAGGTTTTGCTCATCTGGATTAGAAACTATCGGAATTGCAGCCGCAAAAATTCAAGCAGGAATGGCCGATTGTATCATTGCCGGTGGTTCGGAAAGTATGAGTTCGGTGCCCATGACCGGATTCAAACCTGAATTAAATTACGATACGGTAAAGGCCGGTCATGAAGAATATTACTGGGGCATGGGAAATACCGCTGAAGCTGTAGCCAACCAGTTTAATGTCTCTCGGGCAGATCAAGATGAGTTTGCTTATAACTCGCATATGAAGGCTTTAAAAGCACAAGCCGAAGATCGTTTTCAGGATCAAATTGTACCTATTACCGTAGAACAAATTTATATAGATGAAAACGGAAAGAAAGCCACAAAATCATATACGGTAACTAAAGATGAAGGACCTCGTAAAGGCACCAACCTGGAAGCATTGGCAAAACTACGTGCTGTATTTGCCCAAGGCGGAAGTGTCACAGCGGGAAACTCGTCGCAAATGAGTGACGGAGCAGCGTTTGTTATGGTTATGAGTGAAGACATGGTTAAAGCGTTAAACTTAGAGCCCATTGCGCGCTTGGTGAATTATGCTGCGGCCGGTGTTGAACCGCGCATTATGGGTATTGGACCTGTGAAAGCTATTCCAAAAGCATTGAAACAAGCTGGGTTACAGCAATCAGATTTAGAACTCATAGAGTTGAACGAAGCCTTTGCTTCACAATCATTAGCCGTTATTCGTGAGTTGGATTTAAATCCGGAAATCATTAATGTCAATGGAGGGGCCATTGCGTTGGGGCATCCTCTAGGTTGTACTGGAGCTAAACTGTCAGTACAGCTTTTTGACGAAATGCGTAAACGCAATATGACAGGAAAATATGGAGCAGTAACCATGTGTGTGGGGACCGGACAAGGTGCTTGTGGTATATTTGAATTTCTTAGTTAAAAGACAATAGAATATAGATCATAGAGAATAGACTTTTGAGTAATAAAAAAAGACATAACTATAAAAACTTGAAAATATGGCAGCTTGGTTTGGAAATATCGTTCAATATATCCGATATTATTGCCGAGTTTCCAAAGCATGAACGTTATAATCTGTCACCTCAAATGAGTAGACGCTCTGTTTCCATGCCAAGTAATATAGCAGAGGGTTCTGCGAAAAGCGATAAATTATTCAGCAACTATTTAGATATATCTCTTGGTTCTTCTTTTGAACTCGGAACTCAATTATTGGTTGCTCATCATAGGACATATATTAAAAACAAGACATTAACAAGACTTGAAGAAAAAATAGAAGAATTTTAAAGAATGACCATGGGTTTTCAAAATGGACTTAATTCATAAAATCCAGAATTCTCTTTTCTATTTTCTCTTTTCTTAAATCTAAAATAAAATGAGTGAAGAAAAAAAAGATATTCTACGTGGTGGCCAATTTCTCGTAAAGGAAACGAAATGCGAAGACGTTTTTACCCCGGAGGACTTTTCAGAAGAACAAAATATGATGAAAGAAGCGGTTATTGAATTCAACGACCGAGAAATCATTGCGCACAAAGCGCGATTCGAGGCCAAAGATTTTGCGCTTACCGAAGAAGTTATGCGTAAAGCCGGAGAGCTTGGTTTTTTAAGCGTAGCTGTTCCTGAAGCCTATGGTGGTTTAGGTATGGGGTTTGTTTCAACCTTGCTAACCTGTGACTATATTTCAAGTGGAACAGGTTCTTTCAGCACGGCTTTTGGCGCACACACCGGTATTGGAACGATGCCTATTACGCTATACGGAACCGAAGAGCAAAAACAAAAGTACGTCCCTAAATTAGCTTCCGGTGAATGGTTTGGTGCCTATTGCTTAACAGAACCCGGAGCGGGTAGTGACGCCAATTCGGGAAAAACGACCGCAGAATTATCCGAAGACGGAAAATCATATAAAATTAACGGTCAGAAGATGTGGATCTCCAACGCAGGCTTTTGTCGTTTAATGATTGTCTTTGCTCGTATTGAAGACGACAAAAACATTACTGGTTTTATAGTAGAATACGACGCTAAAAACCCTAACGGCATTACCTTAGGAGAAGAAGAGCATAAGCTGGGCATTCGTGCCTCATCAACACGTCAGGTATTTTTTAACGATACCGTTGTTCCCGTTGAAAATATGTTGGCAGGTCGCGGAGAAGGATTTAAAATTGCTATGAACGCTCTTAATGTAGGGCGTATAAAATTAGCCGGGGCCTGTTTAGACTCACAAAGAAGAATTTTAACGTATGCGGTTAAATATGCTAACGAACGAAAACAGTTTAAAACACCTATTGCCGATTTTGGAGCCATAAAAGTTAAGTTGGCAGAAATGGCCACAAGTGCTTATGCAGGTGAATCGGCGACGTACAGAGCTGCCAAGAATATCGAAGATCGTATTGCACTGCGCCAGGCTGCAGGAAATACACATCAGGAAGCCGAATTAAAAGGTGTTGAGGAATATGCTATAGAATGTTCCATTTTAAAGGTGGCGGTTTCTGAAGATGTTCAAAACTGTGCCGATGAAGGTATTCAAATTTTCGGAGGGATGGGATTCTCTGAAGAGACCCCTATGGAGTCCGCATGGAGAGATGCAAGAATTGCACGTATCTACGAAGGTACAAACGAAATAAACAGGATGCTATGTGTTGGCATGCTTGTTAAAAAAGCTATGAAAGGACATGTTGATTTGTTAGGCCCTGCACAGGCTGTTCAAGAAGAACTTATGGGCATTCCTTCTTTTGAAACACCCGACTACTCTGAATTATTTTCAGAAGAAAAAGAAATGATTAAGAAATTAAAAAAAACCTTCTTAATGGTTGCCGGTGGAGCAGTTCAAAAATATGGTCCTAATTTGGAAGATCACCAACAATTGTTGATCGCTGCTGCAGATATACTCATAGAAATATATATGGCAGAATCCGCGATTTTAAGGACCGAAAAGAATGCCAAACGCTTTGGAGAAAAAGAACAGTCTGTGCAAATTGCAATGGCAAAATTATACCTGTATCATGCCGTCGATATTATTGAGGAGAAAGGAAAAGAAAGTATCATCTCTTTTGCTGAGGGCGACGAACAACGCATGCTCCTTATGGGTTTAAAGCGATTTACCAAATATACCAATTATCCGGATATCGTTGACTTAAGAAATGAAATAGCAGAAAAAGTGAAAGCTGAAAATAAATATTGTTTTTGAGGTAACTAACTCAAATATTTAAAAGTAACTAATTCAAACGCAACGAAAGAGTCTCCAATTAATTTTAGGGACTCTTTTTTTATTTCATTAACTTTCGACTAAATATATTGAAAATGAATATGCCTTGAATATTAGAATCTTTACATTAAATTTTTAAATGTGTCTCATAACTAATCATCATAAACGTCTTACTAATAAATAAATCATTTAAAACTTAAGATTATGAAAACACCAATGGTGATCCTATTAGTAATGACGCTTTGTTTTTTCAGCGTCCCTTGTAAAGCGCAATCGGAACAAAAACTCGAACCCAAATTAGAAAACATAACATGGATTTGTGGCAACTGGGAAGGCGAAGCCTTTGGAGGGCAAACTGAAGAATATTGGAGTAAACCATCAGCCGGCTCCATGATGGGCACTTTTAAATTAATTAATAATGATAAAGTCTCTTTTTATGAATTTGTTATTATTAGAGAAATTGAAGACTCGTTGATCTTACAATTAAAACATTTTAATCACGATCTGAAAGGCTGGGAGACTAAAGATCAAACCGTAGATTTTCCATTAAAAGAAATCACCTCAAATAAAATTGTATTTGGAGGGATTACCTTTGAAAAAATTAATGATAGTGAAATGAACGTTTTTGTTAAAATGAAACAAAAAGACGGCACTATAGAAACTCTGAAATTCAACTATAAAAAATAACGTTTTATGAAACACCTTATTGCCTATTCCCTTTACTTAAGCACTTTGCTAACATATGCTCAAACCGATCAAAAGGTATATCGAATCATTGAATCCATTTCTTCGGAGCGCATTGAAAACGATATTCAAACACTGGTTAATTTCGGTACCCGAAACACCTTTAGTGATACGATTAGCGATACCCGAGGAATTGGAGCAGCAAGACGATGGATAAAGTCCGAGTTTGAAACCATTTCCGAAGCATGCCATCATTGTTTGGATGTTTTCTATCAAAAAGATTTTGTGACCAAAGCTGGTAATAGTCGTGTCCCTCATGATGCCTGGGTGATTAATGTGGTTGCCATTCAAAAAGGCACAAAATACCCGAACAGATACATTATTATGAGTGGAGACATAGATTCACGAGCAAGTGACACCATGGATTTTACAACAGACGCTCCGGGTGCAAACGACAATGCCTCGGGGATGGCAGGAACTATTGAAGCTGCTCGTGTATTATCACAATATCAATTCGAATCCAGCATTGTTTATGTTGGCTTATCCGGAGAAGAGCAAGGGCTCTTTGGTGGAGCGGGACTGGCAAAATACGCCAAGGAAAAAGGCTGGGATATTATTGGAATCTTGAATAATGATATGATTGGAAATATCAAAGGGGTTGATGGGGTGATTGACAATAGAACGTTTAGAATTTTCTCAGAACCCGTCCCTCCTACTGAAACAGATCGCCAGCGTCAATTACGACGGTTTTATGGTGGCGAGGTTGATGGCATCTCGAGGCAACTTGCCAGATACATTCATAAAACAACCAAAACCTATATGCCGGAAATGAACCCCATGATGGTATACCGATTAGATCGCTTTGGTCGTGGTGGTCACCACAGGCCTTTTAATGATCTGGGCTTTCCGGGAGTGAGAATCATGGAAGCCCATGAAAATTACACACAGCAGCACCAAGACATTCGCAAGGAAAACGGGATTCAATACGGTGATGTTATTGAACATGTCAATTTTGATTATGCCAAAAAACTAACGGCCGTAAATGCCATTAATCTGGCTAGTTTGGCTTCAGCGCCTCCGGCACCTAAAACTGTAGCCATTGGCGGCATCGTACAGCCTTCAGCAAAACTAAAATGGGATAAGGTTGATGGTGCAATCGGTTATAAAATCTATTGGAGAGAAACCACATCTCCCACCTGGGATCATAGCCGATATGTTGGTGATATTTCGGAATTTACATTAGAAGGCATTGTTATTGATAATTTCTTTTTTGGTATGGCTTCAGTCGGAGAAAATGGTTTTGAAAGTGTAATTACTTTTCCCAACCAAGTATTCAGGGATTAACTCTAAATATTAACAAACAGTTAAGAATCTTTTTATTTAATTTTATGCAAAATTTAGATTCATGAATTATTGCTACCGCTTCCTAATTGCCTTTTTTATATTTCCTATGGTTTTCGTAGAGGCTCAGGGTTTGCTTTCAGACAAATCGCATTTCACAAGGCAAGATACTTTAAGAGGAAGCATTACGCCGGAGCGCGAATGGTGGGATTTAACCTATTATCATCTAGACATTAAAGTCGATCCGGATACCAAGTTCATCTCCGGAAAAAACACCATCCAATATAAGGTATTGAATGGTAAAAATGTGATGCAGGTCGATTTGCAATCACCTATGAAAATTACCAAAATCACTCAAAATGACAAAGCATTAGCTGTAAATCATGATGGTAATGCACACTTTGTCGAACTCCTTGAAACACAGAATACAGGGGATATCAATACCATTGTTGTTCACTATGAAGGGCACCCTCGAGAAGCTATAAGAGCACCTTGGGATGGCGGAATTTCCTGGAAAAAAGACCCTAATGGCAATCACTTCGTGGCCTCTTCCTGTCAAGGTTTAGGTGCCAGTGTTTGGTGGCCATGTAAGGACCATATGTACGATGAGGTCGACAGTATGCTTATAAGTGTAAATGTTCCTAAAGATTTGATGAACGTTTCCAACGGGAGATTAAGACGTATAGAACAATACAGTGACACCAAGACCTATAGTTGGTTTGTAAAAAATCCGATCAACAATTACGGTGTTAATATCAATATTGGTGATTATGTAAACTTCTCTGAAGTATATGATGGTATGGCGGGAAATTTGGACCTGAACTACTATGTGTTAAGGGACAATTTAGATAAAGCCAAGGAACATTTTAAAGATGCTCCAAAAATGATGAAGGCTTTCGAGCATTGGTTTGGTCAATATCCCTTTTATGGCGACAGTTTCAAACTTGTGGAAGTTCCTTATTTGGGGATGGAACATCAAAGTTCCGTAACCTATGGAAATCAGTATAAAAAAGGGTATTTAGGGCGAGATTTATCGGGAACAGGCTGGGGCTTAAAGTTTGATTTTATCATTGTTCATGAAGCCGGGCATGAATGGTTTGCTAATAATATTACCAACAAGGATGTTGCCGATATGTGGATTCATGAAGGTTTTACATCGTATTCGGAAAACTTGTTTCTCGATTATTACTACGGAAAAAAGGCATCGGCGGAATACGTTATCGGTACCCGAAAACTCATTCAAAACGACCGACCTCTTATTGGCTATTATGATGTCAATAAAGAAGGTTCAGGCGATATGTATTATAAAGGAGCAAATATGTTGCACACTTTAAGACAGCTCATTGAAGATGATGAAAAGTGGCGCAAAATACTTCGCGGACTAAATAGAACATTCTACCATCAAACGGTAACCACAAAGCAAATTGAAGATTATATAAGCGAACAAACCGGATACGATTTAACCGAATTTTTCAACCAATACTTACGAACGACAAAGATTCCAACTCTGGATTACACCATAAAGGATAAAGAATTAAAATACCGATGGACCAATATTGTTGAGAAATTCGATATGCCAGTGCAGGTGAAGATTAATGATAAAGAACAATGGCTCTTCCCAAAATCGGAATGGAAAATCTTAACCTTAGATTCTGGAAACAGTACTTTTGAAATTGATCCGGATTTCTACATATATTCTAAACAACTTTAGTTTTCATGGAAGTTTCAGAACTCTATTTCAAAACAGATGCGGCATGGCGAGAATGGTTACATTCTAATTATAATACCTGTTCAGGAGTTTATCTTATTTTTTATAAAGTAGAGAGCAAAGAAGCATCAATGCGTTGGGAAGAGGCCGTAAAGGTGGCACTTTGTTACGGTTGGATCGATTCAACTGTAAAAAGTCTGGGAAATGGGAAACGACGTCAATACTTTACGCCTAGGAAACAAAAAAGTGTCTGGAGTGCCTTAAATAAAAGGCACATTAAAGCATTGAAAGCAGATAATTTAATGCATCAAAGTGGCTTAAACTCCATTAAAGTAGCCAAAGCGAATGGGTCATGGACGGCTCTTGATGATGTTGAAAACGAAGTCATCCCAAAAGCATTACAACTCGCTTTTAACAATGCTCCGGAGGCCTATAATAATTATAAAAATTTTGCCCCGTCTTACAGAAAAGGATATCTATATTGGCTCAATCAGGCAAAGAGAGAAGCTACAAAGGAAAAGCGCATTAATGAAATCATAAAGTTTTGCCATGCCAATAAAAAAGATCGTGGCAACTGGTAGACCTTTTTATTAACAATCTTTTAAGAATCCTCCATTAACTTTTCCTTAATTTTAACCGTTTTAGACGGTCTCATTGAGCGATTTATAAAAGGCAATATAAGTTTGAAAAGCGAGATTTGATCTTAAAATATTCAACTAACTAAACCTTTAAAATGAAAACCTTTTTTTCTCTGGTAATGCTATTATGCGTTACAGCGCTTTCGGCTCAAGATTTTTCAATGGACTTACTAAAAAATATGCATCCGAGGAACATTGGTCCCGGTGGGATGTCTGGTCGTGTAACCGCCATAGATGTGGTTCATAAAAACCCCGACATTATGTACGTCGGTACCGCTTCAGGAGGGCTCTGGAAATCTAACTCCGGAGGGATTACCTGGACACCCATTTTCGAAAAAGAAGCCACAGCTTCAATTGGTGCTGTTGCCATTCAGCAATCCAATCCCAGTGTTATCTGGGTAGGAACCGGAGAAGGGAATCCACGAAATAGTTTAAATGGTGGTTATGGCATTTATCGTTCCTTAGATGGTGGTAAATCCTGGACTTTAATGGGCTTGGAAAACACCCGCCATATTCATCGTGTTATTATAGATCCAACAAACCCGGATGTCATATATGTTGGCGCAATTGGATCTCCCTGGGGAGCGCATCCCGAACGTGGCGTCTTTAAGACCACAGATGGTGGTAAAACCTGGCATAAAATTCTGTTTATAAATAATAAAACCGGTGCTGCCGATTTGGTCATGGACCCCAAAAACCCCAATAAATTAATAGCTGCGATGTGGGAACATAAACGTGATCCGTGGTTTTTTAATTCAGGGGGTGAAGGTTCCGGTTTGCATATGACTCATGATGGAGGTAAAACATGGAAAAAACTGACTGAGGAGGACGGGTTGCCAAAGGGGAATCTGGGGAGAATTGGCGTTGCTGTTGCTGCAAATAAACCTAATATCATTTATGCCTTAATAGAGGCTAAAAAAAATGCGCTTTACAAAAGCGAAGATGGCGGATTTAAATGGAAAAAAATAAACGATAAAAGTGATATTGGAAACAGACCTTTCTATTACTCTGAAATATATGTTGATCCTCAAAATGAAAATCGGGTATATTCTGTTTTTACCTATGTTAATGTTAGCGAAGATGGTGGCAAAAATTTTAGCCAGCTTATGCCTGCTTATGGTGTAAACAACGGTGTTCATCCCGATCATCACGCCTGGTGGATTCATCCGTCAAATGGTAATTTTATGATTGATGGTAACGATGGCGGCTTAAACATAACCAAAGACGGAGGTAAAACCTGGCGATTTATTGGAAATCTCCCCGTGGCACAGTTTTATCATATTAATGTAGATAACGATATTCCTTATAACGTTTATGGAGGCATGCAAGATAATGGCTCGTGGAAAGGACCTGCATACACTTGGCGTGCTCAAGGTATAAGAAACTCCTACTGGCAGGAAATAAGCTTCGGGGATGGTTTTGATGTGGTCCCGGATAAGAAAGACTCTCGTTTTGGGTGGTCTATGAGTCAGCAAGGGTTTGTAAGCTATTACGATTCGGAAACCGGGAATAACATGAGTGTTCGACCAACACATCCGGATACAAAAGTGAAACTACGGTTTAATTGGAATTCGGCAATTAATATTGATCCTTTCGATAACCATACCATTTATTTTGGAAGTCAGTTTGTACATAAATCAATCGATAAAGGCTTAACATGGAGTATCATTTCTGAAGATTTAACGACCAACGATCCTGAGAAACTAAAACAGAGTGAAAGTGGCGGCTTAACTATTGATGCTACCGGAGCCGAAAATCATTGTAGTATTTTAGTCATTGAACCCTCTCCTATTGAAAAAGATATGCTTTGGGTAGGTACAGATGATGGTCGTGTGCATATTACAAAAGACGGAGGTTCTTCATGGATAGACGTCTCTAAAAACATAAAAGGCCTTCCTGCCGGAAGTTGGATTGCGCAAATTAAGGCTTCAAATAAAACTAAAGGAGAAGCGCTTTTGGTTGCTAATGACTATAGACGATTTAATTATACGCCCTATGCCTATAGAACCAAAAACTATGGAAAAACCTGGGAGCGCATCGTTGATGAAAATGATGTAGAAAGTTACACCTTATCCATTGTCGAAGATATTGAAGAACCAAACCTGATGTTTTTAGGTACAGATGATGGTTTATACATTTCTCTAAACGCTGGTAAAACATGGGCAAAATGGACAGAAGGTTTCCCAACGGTCTCTGTTAAAGATTTGGTTATCCATCCTCGGGAACATGATTTGGTAATCGGAACTTTTGGTCGCGCTGCATGGGTGTTAGATGATATTCGTCCGCTACGTGCTTTCGCAAAAAATAAAGAAACGCTAAAGAAAAAGTTGGAACTTTTCTCTCCACCCACTGCGTACCTCGCAGCTTACCAACAACCCACGGGAAGTCGTTTTGGAGCTGACGCCCTGTACCATGGAGAAAACCGTAATCGCGGTGCGCAAATCTCCTATTACGTCACCATCGATAAAAAAGAAGATGCAAATCATGAACATGTAGAAAAAGACAAAGAAGACAACGATGATGCGGATAATGAAACAAATGAGGCTAAAATAAAGTGGGATTCATTAACCATGAAAATATATAATGGTGATCGACTCATAAGAACTTTAAAACAAAAAGCGCCGAAAGAAACCGGCGTACATAAATGGACCTGGTTTCTTAGCGAAAAAGGTGCAGACTATCCGTCAAGAACCATATCAAAATCAAAAATTGAACCCGGAGGTGTTACTGTAAGACCCGGTACATATAGACTGGAACTCAACTTCGGGGATCAAAAATCTGAAAAAATGATTACGGTTGAAAACGATCCGAGGCTTAACATTTCTACGAAAAACACGAACGAGGTCTACATGACTTTAAAGAACATCCAAAAGCAACAACAAACTATAGCGGATGCGATAAAGCAATTGGTTGAAAGTAAACATATTGCTGACACATATAACAAGACGCTTCAGGATTTAGATAAAGAAACGTATAAAACCGCCATCAAAGATTCTAAAGATATTTCTAAGACCATTGATGAGTTAATCGATTTATTTCTTGGAAAAAAAGATGAACGACAGGGTATTACAAGAAACCCAAAAGTAACCATTATGGGAAGGTTAGGCTTAGCTCAGTCTTACGCCGGTTCCAGACAACAAGGATTGACAACAACGGAGCATAAGCTTCTGGAACACGCTGAAGAGGCTATAAAAAAAGGCATAGATAAAACCAATAACTTTTTCGAAAATGAATGGGAAACTTATAAGACCAGCATGGAAGAACTTCAAATTAGTCTTTTCAAGGCTATAAAAACATTTTAAAAATGTTATTTATGGTAGTCGCTCAGAATGGAACAGAGAACCTCTTGGGTTTAGGTTTTTAAAAAACCAGGTTCTTCACTTTGCTTATTGCGAGCATTTCTTAGAAGGCTTCTTTCGATAGTTATTCTATACGCTTTAAACCGGGCAGGTCATCTATTTTTATGTGCTTTCCAATGGTAGAAATTAAACCATCCTTTTTGAACTGAGATAACACACGTATTGCTGACTCTGTTGCGGTTCCAACGATATTTGCATAATCCTCTCTTGATAACAAGATACTTAGGGTACCATCCGGATTCATGCCAAATGTATCATGAATATAGATTAAAGTTTCTGCCAATCGTTGCCTTACGTGCTTTTGGGCCATATTAACGATAACATCGTCAGCTTCTTTTAAATCATGCGCCATCTCTTTTAAAACATCAAAAGAGAATTTCGAATTATTTTGTAAATCTTTTATAATTTCACTTTTAGGAATAAAACATACTTCCATATCATTTAGTGCCACAGCCTGTAAATTAGAACTCTCATCACTAATAAGCGAACGCTGTCCTAAGAGTTGTCCTTTCACCACCATTTTCACGATCTGATCTTTCCCATTTTCGCTTAATTTAGACAGCTTACAAATACCATCTTTAACACAATAAACGCCATTCAGCATCTCCCCTTCCTCAAAAATAACCTCTCCTTTTTTGATGGTCTTGGACGTTTTACATTTTGAAATGCGCATTAACTCATCTGTAGTCAATGATTTAAGAGAGTTAAATTGTTTAATAATACATTGTTCACACTTACCCATAGGAAAAAATTGAAGTTATGTAAAAATAAATAAAACATGACAAATATCATATTTTAAAAGCACATCATTTATGACTTTTGCTCACAGGTATAAATGAGCAAATATTATGGACAAGGTTCCTTGTTTCCACTGCGGGTTAGATTCTAAATCTTCTGAAATCGTTTACGATAACAAATCATTTTGTTGTAATGGTTGTAAAACCGTTTACGAAATTTTTTCCATAAACGATCTTACATGTTATTATGACATGCAGGAAGCTCCTGGCGCTACACCAAAAGATATTGAGGGCAAATACAATTTCTTAGACAATCAAAAAATAGCGGAGAAACTATTGGAATTTAATGATGATAGCATTCAAGTAATCTCTCTATACATTCCGCACATTCACTGTAGCTCATGCATTTGGGTTCTGGAAAACCTTAGCAAGTTAAACCCTTCGATAAATGCTTCAATGGTTAACTTTGGTAAAAAAACAGTTAGAATAACGTATAACGTCAAATCTCTTAGTCTAAAAGATTTAGTGATCCTTTTAAGTAGTATTGGTTACGAACCATTTATCAGTTTAGAGGATTATAGTGTTGGGAGCAAGCGAATTGACAGGTCACTTATTTATAAGTTAGGCGTTGCAGGTTTTGCCTTCGGAAATGTAATGTTCTTATCGTTTCCAGAATATTTTCAAGTCGATGGTTTTTGGTTAGAAAAATACAAACCTGTTTTTAGATGGCTTATGTTTGCCTTTTCCGTCCCTGTAGTTTTATATTCCGCACAAGATTATTTCATATCTGCATATAAAGGACTGCGTTCAAAAATTTTGAATATTGATGTCCCTATTGCTCTAGGAGCTTTGGTTTTATTTATAAGAAGTTCAGCGGAGATCATAATGGATAATGGTTCGGGCTTCTTCGACAGCCTAACCGGTTTAATTTTCTTTTTATTACTTGGGAAATTTTTTCAGCAAAAAACATATAAATTCCTATCCTTTGAACGTGATTATAAGTCCTATTTTCCTATAGGAATTACTAAAATAGCAGAAGACGGTATTGAAGAATCGATTCAGGTTTACGATATAAAAAAAGGAGACCGGTTACTCATACGAAACGAAGAACTCATACCTGTAGATTCCATTTTAATAAAGGGTAATGCACGAATAGATTATAGTTTTGTAACCGGCGAATCGAAGGCAGTTTCAAAACAATCGGGCGACAAGTTATTTGCCGGAGGAAAACAGCAGGATGGTAATATAGAAATTGATGTTCTAAAATCTGTAGAGCAGAGTTACTTAACCCAGCTTTGGAGTAATGATGTTTTTAAAAAAGATAAGGAACTGTCGTTTACAAATATTACTAATAGTATCAGTAAGCGCTTTACTCTGACCATTTTGCTAATTGCCTTTGTCTCCACTACTTTTTGGCTTGCAACAGACTCCAGTAAAGCTTTAAATGTGTTTACATCTGTACTCATTATTGCATGCCCCTGCGCTATAGCATTATCGGCTCCTTTTACTTTTGGAAATATTTTGCGTATCCTGGGTAAGAAAAAATTCTACCTCAAAAATGCTAGTGTTATTGAACAATTATCTAAAATAAACACTATTATTTTTGATAAAACAGGGACAATAACCGCTAACAAAAAGACGACTATAGATTATGAAGGAGAATCACTTTCATTGCGCGATGAAACCCTGTTAAAAAGCACATTACGTGGCTCCAACCACCCATTAAGCAGATCGTTGTATGAACTTCTAAATGAGCATGAGATTGTATCCTTAGATACCTATCAGGAACATTTAGGAAAAGGTATTGAAGCCAAATACAACCGCGAACATATTAAAATTGGGTCTGCATCTTTTGTTGGACATCAATCGGAAACCGCTACTTTAAATACAACGGTACATGTAAGCACCAACAACCATTACAGGGGGAAATTCACCTTTTATAATGCCTATAGAAATGGGCTTTCCAAGCTCTTTAATTTATTAAAAAAGGAATATGACCTGGTGATTCTTTCCGGAGACAACGCCGGTGAAAAAGACAACCTAACCAAGTTACTTCCCACTAAAACCAAAATGCTATTCAATCAAAAACCGGAAGACAAATTAGAATATATCAAATATCATCAAAGTGAAGGTGCTAATGTCTTAATGATAGGAGACGGATTAAACGATGCCGGAGCATTGGCCCAAAGTAATGTTGGGATTGCTATTTCAGAGAATGTCAACGTATTTTCCCCCGCATGTGATGCCATTCTGGATGCTTCAAAATTTAACCAGCTCTTTAACTATATAAACGTTAGTAAATCATCTATAAAGATCATAAAATGGAGTTTTCTGCTATCATTCATTTATAACATCATCGGGCTATATTTTGCTGTAACAGGGCAACTGGAACCGGTCGTTGCTGCTATATTAATGCCTTTAAGCTCCATAAGTATTGTTGTATTCACAACGGTGTTAACGAACCTTTTAGGAAGAAAATTAGAGTGAGGATGAGACCGTTTAAATCTCATAAAATCGTCGTGAATTCACAAGCATAATTCACACTTTAAATACTCAAAAAACAGAAACGGGTCAATGAGAAAATAATTAATCAAATATGACAAAAATCATATTATTAGAAAACAGATGAAAGTAATTTTGAACCATAACTTCAAGTAGGTATGAGTGTTATCTATATTTTATTAGCGATAAGTATTATTGTGGCTGTTGCATTTTTCATAGCCTTTATAGTAGCCGTAAAATCAGGACAGTATGACGATAGCTATACCCCGTCGGTACGCATGTTATTTGAAGACGAACTTATTAAAGAAGAATCCAATAAATCAATACTAACCAAAAAAGATTAACATTTATAATTATGGACGTGCAACAATTTCATTACGATAACAAAATCGTTACCAAGTTCCTCTATGCCACGATAATTTTTGGAGTTGTAGGCATGGCAGTAGGTTTACTACTTGCCTTTATGTTTTTATTTCCGAATCTTACCGATGGGATTTCATGGTTAAGTTTTGGTCGTTTAAGACCTTTACATACCAATGCCGTTATTTTTGCCTTTGTAGGTAATGCTATGTTCGCAGGTATTTACTATTCACTTCAGCGTTTATTAAAAACCCGAATGGCAAGTGACTTGCTTAGTAGCATAAATTTCTGGGGCTGGCAACTTATTATTGTTGCAGCGGCCATATCACTTCCTTTAGGATATACCACTTCAAAAGAATATGCTGAACTAGAATGGCCTATAGATATTGCCATCGCACTGGTTTGGGTCGTTTTTGGTGTGAATATGATCTGGACAATTTTAAAAAGAAGACAACGTCATTTATATGTTGCAGTTTGGTTCTATATAGCGACTTTTATTACCGTTGCAGTACTCCATATTTTTAACAGTTTGGAACTCCCTGTAAGTGCCATGAAAAGTTATTCGGTATATGCCGGGGTTCAAGATGCCTTAGTACAATGGTGGTACGGTCATAACGCCGTAGCCTTCTTTTTAACGACGCCATTCTTAGGTCTTATGTACTATTTTGTGCCTAAGGCTGCAAACAGGCCGGTATACTCGTATCGTTTATCCATTGTGCATTTTTGGTCATTAATCTTTATATACATTTGGGCGGGACCGCATCACCTTTTATATACGGCGCTACCGGACTGGGCTCAAAACTTAGGAGTTGCTTTTTCCGTAATGTTATTAATGCCATCATGGGGCGGTATGATCAACGGGCTATTAACACTTCGCGGTGCCTGGGATAAAGTGCGTACAGACCCGGTTTTAAAGTTTATGGTGGTCGCGATCACCGGTTATGGTATGGCTACTTTTGAAGGGCCTACTCTATCACTCAAAAGTGTCAATGCGGTCGCCCATTTTACCGACTGGATCATTGCTCATGTTCATGTTGGAGCTTTAGCCTGGAACGGTTTTATGGCCTTCGGTATTATTTATTATTTAATTCCGCGATTGTTTAAAACCAAATTACATTCTTTAGCCCTGGCTAATTTACATTTTTGGTTAGGCACATTAGGAATTATCATATATGCACTACCTATGTATGTTGCCGGATTTACACAATATTCGATGTGGCAACAGTTTAATCCAGATGGCACCTTGGTTTATGGTAATTTTTTAGAAACCGTTACCGAAATTATCCCGATGTATTGGATGCGCGCCATAGGCGGAACCTTATATATTATTGGAATGCTAATTCTGGTTTACAACATTATTGCCACCGTTAGAAGCGGAAGCAAAGTCACAGATGAATTAGCCGAAGCACCAGCTTTAGAGCGCGTTACTAAAAAACGTACTAAAAATGAAGGCTGGCACACCTGGTTAGAAAGAAGACCTATTCAATTGACCATCTTAGCCACCGTAGCCATACTAATAGGTGGTATTATTCAAATTGTACCAACCATTATGGTTAAATCTAATATTCCAACGATTTCTAGTGTAAAACCATATACACCTTTAGAATTGGAAGGTCGTGATATTTATATTAGAGAGGGCTGTGTGGGTTGTCATTCACAAATGATTCGTCCTTTTAGACATGAAGTTGAGCGCTACGGAGACTACTCCAAAGCCGGAGAGTTTGTTTATGATCATCCATTCCTCTGGGGATCTAAACGTACAGGTCCCGACGTTCATAGAATCGGTGGTAAATATTCCGATAACTGGCATTTTAATCATATGTATGATCCACAAAGTACCTCATCAGGTTCTATCATGCCGCGTTACCCATGGTTAATCACAGGAAGTAGCAGTACATTGGATAAATCGCAAACCGAAGCAAAAATGGAAGCTATGGTAACTCTTGGCGTACCATATACTGAAGAAGACATTGCTAATGCCCAAGAACATATGCTAGCTCAGGGAACACAAATTGAAGAAAATTTATATTCAGATCCCGATTTTGCAAGTACCTATGAAGCCGATAAAAAATACGCCGCTGAAAATGGTGAAGATTTTGTAGAAATGAAAAATCGCGAAATCGTTGCGCTTATTGCTTATTTACAGCGATTGGGAACCGATATTAAAGTAGATTCTGAATAACCTTTAAAACGCAGATCATGTTAAAATACATTAAAAATCACATGGAAAGTATTACCGGAATCGAAATATATCCCATTATATCATTATTGATCTTTTTCACCTTTTTTGTATTACTTTTTTGGTGGGTATTTACCGCCAAAAAAGACTATATAAAAGCGGTTAGTAATTTGCCTTTAGACAACCAAAACAACAACACATCATGCGACATTTAATTCCTTCCTGGGTAAGAGTACCCGTTATATTCTTTATCATTTTCGGAGCTGTAGAGTTTTTTATTGACTCTGGAGAAAAACCAGCATTTATAGAATATCCCATAGTATTATGGTTTTTGTTCCTAGTACTTTTAATCTTGATTGCCATTGAAGCTATTGTGAGCGCTTTGGAGAATGTAATGCTTCAAACGTTGGATGACGAAGCAAAGGCTCGTTTTTTAGCCAAAAAGGAAGGTAAATATAGTTTTGCCAAATTGAAGAAATTTTACAATGAAAAGCTTTGGACATTCAGACCTCTTGAAGAAGAAGGTGAAATCATCCTAGACCATAATTATGATGGTATCAAAGAATTGGATAACAACTTACCACCATGGTGGCTCTATGGCTTTTACATTACCATTGCTTTTGCTGCTGTTTATTTATTAAGATATCATGTCTTCAATGGTGATTCTCAAATCGATGAATTAGAAACTGAATTGGCAGAGGCACGAACTGCTATTGAAGCCTATAAAAAAACAGCTAAAGATTTAGTGGACATCAATACCGTTACTTTGCTTACAGAGGCATCAGATATTAGTGCCGGAAAATCCGTTTTCGATACCAATTGCGTGGCATGTCATATGGCAGATGGTGGCGGAGGAATTGGCCCTAACCTTGTCGATCAATATTGGATTCTGGGTGGCGATATTAAAAGTGTTTTTAAAACCGTTTCTGAAGGGGGACGTTCCGGGAAAGGGATGATCGCCTGGAAACAACAATTAAAACCCATACAAATAGCTCAGGTTTCCAGTTATGTTTTATCATTGCAAGGTACAACTCCTGCAAAACCTAAAGCCGCAGAAGGCGATCTATGGGTTAATGACAATGGCGAAGAAGAATAATTAATTTTATGTTTAGAACGGTCAGAAACCCAAAGCATATAATCAAAATATAACACCTTTCAGGTTTTAAAAACCTGAAAGGTTTAAATAAAAAACACTTGGAAACCCCACAAAAGGAAAACTTCAGAGATACCATTGGTACGATTACCGAAGAAGGTAAACGTGCCTGGGTATTTCCCAAAAAACCAAGTGGGAAATTCTATAAGTATAGAAAATGGGTGAGCTATGGCCTACTGACCTTTTTATTGTTGTCTCCATTTATAAAAATTAATGGTAACCAATTTTTAATGTTTAATGTATTGGAGCGTCGCTTTAATATTTTCGGATTTCCATTTTGGCCTCAAGATTTTCATTTGTTTGTCATTTCTATGATTATTGGTGTGGTTTTTATCACACTGTTTACCGTGGCATTTGGTAGAATATTTTGTGGTTGGATCTGTCCGCAAACCATTTTTATGGAAATGGTATTCAGGCGTATTGAATATTGGATTGAAGGCGACCGCGGAAAACAAATACGATTAAGCAAGCAATCCTGGAATGCTGAAAAAATAAGAAAGAGGGGCTTGAAATTATTTATTTTTCTTGTTATCTCTTTTATAATAGCGAATGTGTTTTTGGCATATTTAATAAGTAGCGATAAACTGATTCGATATATAACAGATGGCCCTCTAAGTCATTTAAGTACACTCGTATCTTTGCTCATTTTTACTGCAGTATTCTATTTTGTTTTTGCATGGTTTAGAGAACAGGTATGCATCATTGCTTGTCCTTATGGCAGATTGCAAGGCGTGCTGCTAGACACAAAATCTATTGTAGTGGCTTATGATCATAAACGCGGTGAAGGAACACAGGGTAGAAAAAAGTTTAGAAAAAATGAAGACCGAAAAACATTAGGTCATGGTGATTGTATCGATTGTTTTCAGTGTGTTAATGTGTGTCCTACCGGAATAGACATTAGAAATGGAACACAGCTAGAATGCGTAAACTGTACCGCTTGTATTGATGAATGCGACCATATTATGGAGAGTATTAATCTACCAAAAGGATTAATACGATATGCCAGCGAGGACAATATTGAAAAGAAGTCGTCTTTTAAACTAACGGCAAGAATGAAAGGGTACATTGCCGTACTCTCAATTTTGACAGGACTACTTACCGGTATGCTATTTTTAAGAAATGACCTTGAGGCTAATGTATTAAGACTACCAGGTCAATTATACGAGCATAAAGACGGTAATATCATAAGTAATGTATTTACTTATAAACTAGTAAATAAGACTACAAAAGATATTGAAAATGTACGTTTAAAACTAATGTCACATAAAGGGATATTAAAATTGGTGTCTACTAGCAATTCGTTCATTGTACCAAGTCAAGGTCTTGCTGAAGGCACCCTATTTATAGAAATAAATAATGCCGCCCTATCTGGAGACAGAAACAAAATTAAAATTGGAGTTTATCAAGCTGATAAGCTCATTGAAACAACCAGCGCCAATTTTTTAGGGCCTAGAAGTTATAAATAAACATCCTGAAAATATGTTCGGGATTAAAAAAATATAGATTATGAAAATTAATTGGGGAACAGGAATCATACTAGCTTTTATAGGTTTCATTTCTTTTATCATGTATTTCATTATAACTATGAGTACCGACGATCGATTCACTCATGAACTCGTAACCGAAAATTACTATGCTGAAGAACTGGCTTACCAAAACGATATTGATAAACTAAATAACGCAAAAAGTTTAAGCGATAATATTACGTATAAAAAGACCAACGAAGGTTTAATAATTAATTTTCCAGACAACATCGATTATAAAAAAATTACCGGAAATGTGTTCCTATATAGACCATCTAACAAACATTTAGACTTTGATACTGCTATTTCATTGTCTAATCCCTATTTGCTCATACCTGACAAACGTTTGGTAGATGGTCGTTGGAACATTAAGGTTGATTGGCAATTTAACGGAAAATCTTATTTATATAAAGAATCTATAAATTATTAAATATGCTTTTTTCAGCATTTGTTTTAGGATTATTAGGAAGCTTTCACTGCATTGGCATGTGTGGACCTATTGCTTTTATGCTTCCGGTGGATCGAACAAATACCTATAAAAAAGTATCACAAATTGTCATATATCATATTGGCCGACTTTTAGCTTATAGTATAATTGGATTGGTTTTTGGGCTAATCGGTAAAAGTTTATACATTTTTGGATTTCAACAACAGTTAACCATTATTATTGGGATTCTTATGATTTTGGTTGTCGTTATACCCGACAAAGTATTTAACAAATACCAGATTTCCAAACCCATCTACTCCTCAATATCAAAGCTAAAGTCTGCATTAGGTTCTGCATTAAAACGAAAGACAGCAGATACCTTTTTAACCATTGGTTTCTTAAATGGCTTCTTACCCTGTGGACTAGTTTATATGGCTTTATTTGGTGCTATTGCGAGCGCCAATGCTCTAGAAGGCGGTCTTTACATGGTGGTTTTTGGATTGGGCACTATCCCATTAATGACAACCGTCATATACTTTAGTCATCTTTTAAAAGGTACTGTAAGACAAAAAATACAAAAAGCCATACCGGTTTTCATTGTGTTTATTGGTGCTTTATTTATACTTCGCGGGTTGGGGCTAGGTATTCCTTACCTCTCGCCTGCTCCGGTGTATGATTTAGTTTCCAACACCATAGATTGTCATTAAATTTGAATTCGATAATCTGCTAATTACCAAACGCTTATAATTCCTCATAGTATTTGCTGATTGCAAATCGATAAAATTGATAGCTTTATTCTTAATATTAATAGTATTACTATTATATTTGCATCTAAATAAATTAGATATGAAAAATTTACTATCAAATTTAAAACTTTCTGTCCCTGAAAAAATTTATATCAAAGACCCCGAGTCTTCCGATTTAGGTAAAAGAATTGTGCAAAACAGTATTGTTTTAATCGACGAGATTGGTTTTGAGAATTTTACATTTAAGAAGTTAGGAACTTTAATTAATTCTAATGAAAGCTCTATATACCGTTATTTTGAAAGTAAGCACAAACTACTTCTTTATCTATCTTCCTGGTATTGGGCATGGATGGAATATCGCCTGGTTATTGAAACTTACAGTATTTCGGACAAAACAGAAAAGTTAAAACAAGCTATTAATATTGTTTCAAGAACCATTGAAGAAGATGCTAGCATTTCACATATCAATGAAATCGTTTTAAACAGAATTATAATTAACGAAAATTCAAAATCATTCCTAACCAAAGAAGTCGATCAGGAAAACAAGGAGGGATATTTTGTTATTTATAAACGTGTTGTACATCGCTTAAGAGATATGATTCTTGATACCAGTCCGAATTATAAGTTTGCGGCATCTTTAGCGAGTACCATTATCGATGGGAGTTTGCATCAACATTTCTTAAAAGATCATTTCTCATCTATTACCGATTGCAATTCCAACGCAAGCCTCAACGATTTCTTTGTGAACTTAGTATTAAACAACATAAAAGTATAGCCTATGAATACCCCAAACATGTCTCCATGGCAGCGTTTTATTGGATTATTACTGTTAGAAAAAAGAGATATCCTGCAGATATTCTATTATGCCATATTCGCAGGTATTGTGGCCTTATCTTTACCTTTAGGGATACAAGCCATAATCAACCTCATTCAAGGAGCACAAATCTCAACGTCATGGGTCGTTCTGGTTATTTTGGTTACTCTAGGGGTGGCTTTTTCAGGCGCTTTACAACTCATGCAATTACGCATCATTGAAACCGTACAACAACGTATTTTCACAAGAGCTTCATTTGAGCTAAGCTATCGGTTTCCAAAAATAAAAATGGCAGAACTGCATAATTATTATCCGCCCGAATTGGCTAATCGCTTTTTTGACACATTAACCATACAGAAAGGCCTATCAAAAATACTGATAGATGTCCCTTCGGCTATCCTTCAGGTATTATTTGCTTTATTATTGCTAGCCTTCTATCATCCTTTCTTTATCATTTTTGGTATTCTGCTTTTGGCACTCATATTTATAGTATTCAAATTTACCGCCAAAAGAGGCCTGGAAACGAGCCTGCAAGAATCTAAAAACAAATATAAGGTTGCCCATTGGATTCAGGAAATTGCCAGAACCATTGTTAGTTTTAAACTTTCAGGTAATACAAGCTTAGCTGTAACAAAAAACGATGAACTGGTAAGTGATTATCTAAAATCCCGAGAAAGTCATTTTAAAGTCTTAATGATTCAGTTTATACAAATGATAAGCTTTAAAGTTATTGTAACAGCAAGTTTATTATTAATCGGTGGAGCCTTAGTGTTAAATCAAGAGATGAATATTGGTCAGTTTGTCGCGGCCGAAATTATCATTCTATTGGTTATTGCATCGGTTGAAAAGCTTATTGTTGGTTTAGAATCTTTTTACGATGTGTTGACTTCCATTGAAAAATTAGGCCAGATCGTTGATAAAGGCTTGGAAAACAATAACGGGGAAACATCACCGCTTAAAAATGGAATGACCATAGAATTAAACAACGTTTCTTACAACGTTTTGGATAGAGTGTCTCCTATTTTGAATAATATTTCTTTAAATATAAACCCTAAGAGTAGAATCCTTGTAAAGGGGGAAAGTGGTTCCGGTAAATCCACTTTATTACGCCTTATTGCGGGTGTTATAGAACCTAGCTCAGGAAGTATTCATATTAATGATCTCGCAATCAGCAGTGTTAATTTAAACCACTACAGGTCATTACTGGGTCTATCTCTAACCGAAGAAACACCTTTTGAAGGAACCATTAAGGAGAACCTCTCATTCGGGAATCAAAATATATCTGATGATGAGATTTTTCAAGTGCTAAGAAAAGTTGGCCTCATACCGTTTATTAAGGAACAACCTGAGGGTTTACAAACCATTCTATATCCGGACGGAAAACAAATGTCTCATACCGTATCTAAGAAATTGATACTGGCAAGGGCCATTCTAAAAAAACCAAAAGTAATCATCCTTGAAGATGCTTTAGATAGGTTTAATCCGTTGGAAACTGACGCTATTATAGATTATCTCACGCATCCGGATAGTCCCTGGGCGTTAATCGTAGTAAGTAGTAGCGGAGCATGGACAAGTAAATGCAAAGAAATTATCACCTTAGAAAAAGGCGAAATAACCTCTAAAACCACATAGTTATGCTCAATATTTCTCATAACACCTTAAATAAAAAAGTGGACCTTTCAAGTTTCAAATCCGGTAAAAAAACCTTTAATAAATCATATTACAAGTTTTTCAATAGATTTTTACTGGCTGCAGCCCTAATTGGAATCATTGTACTCTTTTTGCCATGGACTCAAAATATTACAGGAAGCGGATTGGTTACAACTTTAAAACCCGATCAACGTCCGCAAACCATTCAATCTCAAATACCAGGACGTATAGAAGCCTGGTATGTGAATGAAGGAGATTTTGTGAAAAAAAACGATACAATATTAAGAATCTCTGAAACTAAAAGTGACTATTTCGATGATAGACTGGTTGAAAGAACCGGCAATCAAATTGACGCTAAAACCTCTTCGGTTGATGCCTATCAAGGTAAAGTTGAAGCTTTAAACCGACAGGTCGATGCCCTAAAAAAAGAGCGCGGTTTAAAATTAGAGCAAACCAGAAATAAACTTGTCCAGTCTAAGCTAAAAGTACAAAGTGATAGTATAGATCTGGAAGCAGCCAAAACAAACTTAAGCATTGCCGACCGTCAATATCAAAGAACCAAAACCCTACAAGAAGAGGGCCTAAAAGCCATTAGAGACGTCGAGGAAAAACGCCTCAAACTTCAAGAGGTACAGGCTAAGTTTATTTCTCAGGGAAACAAATATTTGGCTAGTAAAAATGCAGTTATTAATGCCACGTTAGAATTTTCGCGCACTCAGGCTTCGTACACGGATAAGATTTCAAAAGCCCAAAGTAATATGTTTACGGCGCAATCCGGTCAATTTGACACAAAGGCACAGGTTTCCAAACTACAAAATGCTTATTCTAATTATAAAAAGAGGAATAGTCTATTATATGTAACGGCACCACAAAGCGGCTATATCAACAAAGCCCTAAAAGGAGGTTTAGGCATTACCTTTAAAGAAGGCGAAGCCTTAGTTGGCATTATGCCTTCGCAATACGATTTGGCGGTAGAAACATTTGTAAAACCAATAGATTTGCCTCTATTGCATATAGGGGAAAAAGTACGCGTTCAGTTTGATGGATGGCCGGCCATTGTTTTTAGCGGGTGGCCTAATGTATCCTACGGAACCTATGGCGCAAAAGTTGTTGCCATAGAAAATTTCATTAGCAAAAATGGTAGATATCGTGTGTTACTCGCTCCGGACAAAGAGGATCACGATTGGCCCGAAGCCATTAGAGTAGGTTCCGGGGCCAAAACTATTGCCTTGTTGGAAGATGTTCCTATCTGGTTCGAACTTTGGAGACAAATAAACAGCTTCCCTCCTAACTATTATCAACCGGAAACCACCAAACCTGTTTCTAAAAAGAATAAATCATGAGGGTATTAATATCATGTCTATTACTTATACATAGCTTAGCCTTTGCTCAAAATACGAATTCGACACTGTCATTAACAGAATATTTAGGTTATGTCAAATCCTTTCATCCTACGGTAAAGCAGGCAAATCTGACCATAAATGAAAGTGAAGCCAAACTAATGAAAGCCAGAGGAGCCTTTGATCCAAAGCTGGAAGTCGATTATGCCCGAAAAAAGTTCAAAAACACGGCATATTACGATAAGTTAAATGCAACATTCAAAATTCCAACATGGTACGGTGTTGAATTAAAAGCCAATTTTGAAGAAAACAACGGAGATTTCTTAAATCCTGAAGCAAACACCCCATTAGACGGCTTATACAGTGCAGGTATTTCGGTATCTGTTGCTAAAGGACTACTAACGAATAAACGGATGGCTATGCTAAAACAATCCAAACTCTTTATAAAGCAGGCACAAGCCGACAGGCAATTGTTAGTTAATGATATTATTTACAATGCCACAACAACTTATTTTAAATGGTTGAGAACCTATAATGAGAGACAAGTTTATCAAGATTTTTTGACCAATGCTGAAATTCGTTTTAACGGGATAAAAAAGAGTTATGAAGTTGGAGATAAACCGGCAATTGACACTTTAGAAGCGAGAATCACTTTAAATAACCGAAGATTAAACCTTGAAAAGTCAAAAATAAAATTCATTAAGGCTTCATTAGAACTATCAAATTATCTATGGTTAAATAGCAACACACCGGTAGAGATCAAAACCGGCATTATTCCTGACACAAACACCTTCGAGGCTATTGATGCTGTTTTAATAAGGCCTTTATTAGACCTTGAGAATCTCAATATAAGTGAACACCCCAAAATGCAATCCTTAAGTTATAAGTTCGAAAGCTTAACTATTGAAAAACGATTAAAACGGAATAATCTGCTACCAACGGTAGATTTACAATACAATTTTTTATCACAAACTCCAGAAGTGTTACCAACTTTTAATACTTCGGCATATAAAAGTGGTTTGTACATTCAGTTCCCCTTGTTTTTAAGAAAGGAACGCGGCGATTTAAAATTAGCAAAACTCAAGCTTGAGAATACAAAATTTGAAATACAGCAAACCGAGGTTAGTTTGAAGAATAAGATTGATGCTACACAGCAAGAGCTGAATTCTTATACCTTACAGTATGATTATAATCAAACCATTATAAGCGATTATACTAAAATGCTTACCGCGGAAGAGCGCAAATTCTTTTTGGGTGAAAGCTCCTTGTTTTTGGTCAACTCCAGAGAATCTAAACTCATTGATGCAAAACTTAAAGCCATTGAAACCGAAAACAATCTCTTTAATACCAGAGCTGGTTTATATAACGTACTCGCCGTTTTCGATGCAGATATCAATTAAAATATTAGAATTATATTTTAAAGGTCATTACCGGCAATGTTGAATGGTTTGCAACATCTTCACCAACGCTACCCTGGAAAAAATGAGCCAACCCTTTTTTTCCGTGAGTTGGAACAACAATCAAATCGGCGCCTATTTTATTTGAAAAATTCAATATCCCATCTTCAACCGTATAGTCCGACACATAGTGTACATCTTTCATTCTATCTAAATGCCCATCAGCTTTTGTAAAAAAGTTCACCACACACTTCTCAATTTCAATCGAGCTTTTAAACCTATCATTGGGTAAATTCACATAAACCATATAAAGTTTTGATCCCATTTTGTCAAACATGTTAACAGCATCATTGTATGCTTTTATGGCCTCTTCTGAAAAATCACAAGCAAAGAGCACATCTTTAAAGTCCAATTGTGGTATATTATTCTTAATCACCATGACGGGTATATCAGCATGCCGAACTACACGTTCTGTATTCGACCCAATAAAAAGCTCTTTAAATCCGCTAGTGCCATGAGAGCCCATTACAATAAGGTCTGCTTTGTGTTTCTTAGCGACTTCATTGATTTCACTAAACACTTTAAAATGTTTAACAATGGGTGTCACTTTTACATCTTTTAAATAAGGTTTGTTTAAGAATTTTTTAAACTTCTTTTCTGCCAATTTTAAATAGAATACTGCCTGAGGCTCATAAGGTTCTCCCACACTTGTTAGGATAGCATCAGACAATTCTAACATATGAATGGCGAAAATTTCAGCGGTATTACGCTTCGCTAATTGAGCTGCCGTTCTTAAAGCATACTCTGAATATTCAGAAAAATCTACAGGTACAATGATTCTTTCCATGGTTATTATATTTAGATTTTTATACTCGTTATATTGACCATTTAACCGATTTCTTTTTCAACTAAACGGTCATGGAAAACAACTGCATGTCAGGTTGTTTTCGTTGCAATAATAAATCGAAGGCCATACATATATTTCTAACAAAAGGCCGGCCTTTTTTAGTCACCTCTATGCGATTTAAACTTAAATTGAGTAATCCATCGGTTTCCATTTCTTTTAACCGTGCAATGACTTCCGGAAGCTCTTCAAAATACAAATACTCTTTTGTCCAGGAGGTCTTAAAACGACACATCAAATTTAGGATGTGCTGTCTTATGATTAAATCTTCTTCACTTAAAATATGTCCTCTGTACACCGGTAAAATATTGTCCTTTAAAAGGCCATAATAGGATTCAATTCCTTTTACATTTTGAGAAAAACCATACCAACTATCGCTAATAGAAGACACTCCTAAACCAATCATCGCTTGCGTTTTTGACGCCGTATATCCCATAAAATTTCGGTGTAAACTTCCCCCAACCATAGACTGATAAAGGCTATCTGTGGCTAATGCGAAATGATCCATTCCAATTTCGCTGTAACCAACTTCAGCAAGAAGTTCCTTTCCCAATTCATACTGTTGTCGTTTTAGCGCAGCAGTAGGTAAATCACTGTCTTTAAAGCCACGTTGTCCATTTCCTTTTATCCATGGTACATGAGCATAGCTATAAAAGGCTAAACGATCAGGAAGCAAGGCTTTCGTTTTCAATATGGTTTCCTTCACGTGCTCTAAAGTTTGAAATGGCAAGCCAAAAATAATATCATGCCCTACAGAAGTATAACCGATCTCTCTCGCCAAATCCGTTGCACGTTTTACATGTTCAAAAGGCTGAATCCTATGAATCGCTTTCTGTACCGTTTCATTATAATCTTGCACCCCATAGCTCACCCGTCTAAAGCCAACATCGTAGAGTGCTTGTAAATGCGCTCTGGTCGTATTGTTAGGATGTCCTTCAAAACTAAACTCGTAGTTATCGGCTAACTTTGAATATCTTAGAATGCCGTCAACTAATCGTTTTAGATTTTCCGGGCTAAAAAATGTTGGTGTCCCTCCGCCCAAATGTAATTCACTAATAATGGGTTTGTCTTCAAGCAATTCCAAATACAGGCGCCACTCTTTTAAAACGGCATTGATATAAGGAGATTCAACATCGTGCCGCTTAGTTATACGTTTATTACAACCACAAAACGTACATAAACTTTCACAATACGGCAAATGAATATAAAGACTTATACCCTCTTTTGAGTTACTTTCCTTAAACGATCTTTTTAAAGACGATTCCCATGCTTTCAATGAAAACGTGTCGTTATCCCAATACGGTACCGTTGGATAACTGGTATAGCGAGGTCCCGCTATATTATATTTATTTACTAACGTTTTTAACATACCTAACAATTATTAAGTCAAAAGTATCGCATTCGACCATTAAAAAATATGATATATGTCATGCTTAATATTTGCAATTAATTTATTATTGCACTAACTTTCACATCAAATAAAACAAGAATAAAAATGAAACAAGTAAGCTATTTATTAATTGCTTTAGTATTAAGCTTTTCAGCATGTAAAAGTGAAAAGAAAGACGCCAAAACCGAGTCGGATGCTGAGGCTGTTCCAGCGGTAAAATTTGTTGTAAAACCCGAAGGAACGTCTGTAAAATGGACGGCCTACAAAACCACAGAAAAAAAACCTGTTGGCGGCGTATTCAAAATTTTAAAATTTGACAACAAAGAAGGAGCAACCCCTCAGGATGCTTTGAATAATTTAAGCTTTACGATACCTGTTAGTAGTTTATTCTCAAATGATGCAACGAATACCAGAGACGCAAAAATAATAGGGTCATTTTTTGGAGCTATGTTAGATACCGAATTTTTAAAAGGCACTATTAAGGTGACTAATAATTCTTATGTGGCTACGGTTACTATGAACGGTGTGACTCATGATTTACCTCTAAATGTTGAAATTACAGATGAAAGACGGGTAAGCATGACAGGTACTATGAATCTGAAAGATTGGAATGCTCTAGGTGCGCTGGAATCCTTAAACAAAGTCTGCTTTGATTTGCATAAAGGCCCCGATGGCGTGAGCAAGACCTGGGAAGATGTTGCTATTGAAGTAAATACCTTTCTTCGTAAAAGCTAGTACGACATCGCTTTAAAATATATAGATATTTAAGCTGCTTTTTAAAGCAGCTTTTTTATTTTTATCACAACTTAAAATAAGTTTATGAACCCATCAGCCCAAGGTTGGATAAAAAAATTACTTCAGGAGGTAGCGCAAAATGATTCATTTTTAAGCTACAATGAAAACCATTTTTACAATGCGTTAAGAGATTCTGGCTTTATTTATGGGAGCAACTTAAATCTGGTAGGTCAAATTGTGGATAAAAAAGACCTCACCGAAGAAGAGCTTAGTAAAACCAATCTGTTCATTGCTTTTTTATATACCCATACCAAATCTAAGGTAAATACACCTTTAATTGATAGTATTATAGATTTTTATACCAATATCAGCGAGATTAAAGTTTCATTTTTTCAGGAACTTTTAGGTGGTAAAAAATCGAATGAGCAGTTAGAAAAAATCATTCATAAGCGGATACAAATCGACGATAATGTCCTTACCAAAAACTTTAACTATTTTATTATAAATGCGCTACTATTTATTGATGTTTTAGCTTATCAGGAATATTTGAAAAACGAATCCGTTTCTATAGATTACATTAAAAATCTGGAAGCATCAGTGGAGGCGATAATCTTAGATGTTTTAAATGCAAAGGCTTCTAAAAATCAATATGACGACGGGCTAATAAAACTGCTTGAATCGTCGTTACGTTTTCAAAATACCACCCGTATCGACTACCAAAAAGCACTGGGTAGTATTAGGACGTACCAAGAAAAATATTATATGTTAGATTTGGCATGTATGGCCTCATGGGGTGATCGAACTATTGATAGTACTGAGGAACAGTTTCTATTGCGTTTAGGTAAAGATTTAGACTTACAAGTGTCGCGAATATATAAATCCATTGAAACTGTAAACAAATTTTACACAGCAAACAAGGACAATATTGCACTGCTAAGTTCTAAGAATATTGTACAAAGTTTTTACGATAATTCCAGTAAAATGGTGGGTAAACTCATTTCAAGAAATAGTAAAAGGCTGTATAAAGAATTAAAAGACAGCAAGGAACTCATGGTTTTAATTTCTCAATCCACGGTGAGAGATTTGAATGAAGAAGAACATAAAAAAGTTAACGACCAATTATTAGATATCTTTAAATCCATTCCTAGTTTGGCTATTTTTTTACTTCCGGGTGGAGCGCTATTGCTACCTATCGTTATTAAGTTTATCCCTAAGCTATTGCCTTCCGCTTTTGATGATAATAGAATTGAAGAGTAAATCGAATGAATCGCTTTGTATGGCTGTTAATTTTACGTAATTTCAGAAATCAAAAATTATTCGAACTATTACCTTTAATCACATTAAATATGCTACTATTATGAATAATCATTTTGACACCTCCGAAACTCTTGACCCCCATGATTGGGAACAATCAAAAGCCCTTATGCACAAAATGGTAGAAGACGCTTTCGATTATGTTCAACACGTTAGAGATCGAAAAATTTGGCAAGACATGCCGGAAGAAATTTTAAATACTTTTAAAACGGGTTTACCAAAACAACCGAGTGATGCCGCAAGTGTTTATAAAGAACTGCAAAACACGGTACTACCCTATCCCATGGGAAATATACATCCACGCTTTTGGGCGTGGTATATGGGAAACGGTACCATTTCCGGTATTATGGGTGATTTTTGGGCATCGGTACTTAACCCTAATCTAGGCGGTGGCAATCATGCAGCTCATAAAGTTGAAGAACAAGTTGTAAACTGGATAAAAGAAATTATTGAATTTCCTGCAACTGCAAGCGGTCTATTGGTAAGTGGAGGTTCCATGGCCAATTATGTCGGACTAACCGTTGCCAGGAATGTAAATGCAGGTTACGACATTAGATCCGAAGGGTTAAAAGAAAATAATTTGGTTTATTATGCATCAACCGAAATACACAGTTGTAACACTAAGGCCGTAGAGTTATTAGGGCTTGGAACGAAAAGCCTTAAGAAAATTGAAGTCAATGCAGATTATACGATCAACATTGATGCGCTTAAAAAACAAATAGAAATCGATAAATCTAAAGGACTTAGACCCATTTGCGTCATCGGCACTTCAGGAACGGTTAATACAGGAGCCGTAGATAATTTAGAGGCCATTGCAGATATTTGTCAACAAGAACAATTATGGTTTCATGTAGACGGTGCCATTGGAGCCATTGCGATGCTTTCAAATACTATTAAACCCAAACTAAAAGGTATTGAGCGCGCTAATTCTGTTGCTCTAGATTTACATAAATGGTTACACATGCCTTTTGAAGCGGGTTGTATTGTCATTAAAGACAGCAATGCGCATAAAAACACCTTTTCATTAATCCCTGAATACTTAGCAAAAAACACAAGAGGTTTAGCCTCCGGAGAAAACTGGTTTAGCGAATTCGGGTTACAATTATCGAGACGTTTTAGAGCTTTAAAAGTTTGGATGTCATTGAAGGAGCACGGTAGCGAACGTTTTGGACGCATGATTACTAAAAATGTAAATCAGGCTTACTACCTGGGTGAGCTCATTAAAAAAAATGAATTCCTCGAACTTATAGCCCCTATTGGTATGGACATTGTTTGTTTTAGATACAATCCTGGTGGATTAACACCAGAGGACTTAAACGCTCTTAATAAAGAAATTAAATTGCAACTCGAAGAACGTGCTATTGCATTACCGGGCTACACCACGCTTAATGATATGTATTGTATTCGATGTGCTATTTCTAGTCATCGTGTTACAAATGCAGATTTTGATGAACTAGTATATAGTGTTTTGAGCATTGGCAAAGAAATTCAATAGAAGATTATTTTTTTATATCACATTGTAGCCTATGAAAAACCAGATACATAGTTATTTAAATCGTTATGCTTCGTTTTCAAATGAAGAAACAAACGCCTTTTTCAGCTATTTATCTCCGAAAACATTTCTAAAAAAAGATTTTCTTTTGAACGAAGGGGATGTTTGTAAACATAAATTCTTTATACTGGATGGGCTTGTACGTCTTTTCAATATTGACAGCAAAGGTCACGAAAACATTATTCATTTTGGCATAGAACATTGGTGGACTACAAATTGGGAGAGTTTTATCACTGAAAAACCATCTTTAGTATATATTCAAGCTCTTGAAGACACGACCGTATTAACCCTTAGCAAAGAAAACTTAGAAAAAGCATACATGAACATTCCAAAACTGGAACGCGTGTTTAGAATCACTACCGAAAATATGCTGATCGCGATTGAGCGCAAAAATGAGTTCTATATAAAAATGAGTAGTAAAGAACGTTATGAGTTCTTCGTAAAAGAGCTCCCTTCTTTTGTTCAGCGCGTTCCTCAATACATGATTGCCTCTTATCTGGATATAACGCCTGAATATTTAAGTGAGCTTCGAAAAAAGAAATAATTTTTCTATTTATTAAGATATCTTAATTTTTAGCATTTATTAGTATTCTAATTTTGTTTTGCAATTAAAACAAAACAAAAATTTTATGGAACGCATAACATATCCAGAAGTACCGGAAAATATGTTCAAAAACTTACGAGCTATTGAAGGTTATATTAGTAATTCACCATTAGATCCCAAACTTTTAGAACTTATAAAACTTCGGATTTCTCAAAAAAATGGCTGCGCATACTGTGTCGATATGCATTACAAAGAATTAAAGCATTTGGGTGAAACGGAATTACGTTTGTCATCACTCTGCGTTTGGGAAGAAACACCATATTTTACAAACAAGGAAACTGTAGCTTTAAATTTTGCCGAAAAACTCACAACTATTAGTAGTGCTCCGATAGCTAACGAAGATTACGATCCCTTATTAGCACATTTTAGCAAAGCCGAAATTTGTTACCTCACACTGGCTATTACGCAAATAAACACTTGGAATAGACTGATGAAAACCTTTCAGTTCGCTCCCGGCCATTATAAAGTAAAGATCTAATTATGAAACATAACACCATTAAACTTTTTTTAAGATTAGCCATAAGTATTGGCTTCATTTCGGCTGTTGCCGATAGGCTTGGTTATTGGCCAAAGGAAGCTTCTACTTGGGGAAACTGGGATAGTTTTTTAGAATATACAGCGTTTATTAACCCCTGGCTACCAAACAGTCTGATAGCTTTCATAGGGATTATAGCTACGGTAGCAGAAATCCTTTTTGCCTGCTGTCTCATTATCGGGTTTAAAACGGAGTTCTTTGCAAAACTTAGTGGGTTTCTGCTATTAAGTTTCGCATTGGCAATGACATTTTCGTCCGGTATAAAAGGCCCTTTAGATTATTCCGTATACATTGCGTCCGCTGCTGCATTCGCGTTAAGCCTAATGAAAAATAAATACTATGAATTTGATAATGTTTTAAAAAGAAACCATTAAGCTTTTATTTTAACTCCAATAAAGATGTTACATTTTGTAAGTAATAGAACATATTATTTACCGAATATGTCATAAATAATAGATCATATCATAAAAAAGAGAGATTCCGTTTTATTTCTGTTAGATTTACAAATAACTAACCCAATTATAAAAGAACGGATGATATCTTACACGATTAGTGAAATTAACAACATTCTAAAAGGCGAACTCATTGGCGACACAAATCAACAGATTACAGGTCCGGAGCAACTGCAAAATGCAAATGATAACCAAATAACCTTTATTGGAAATTCTAAATACATTAAATTCTGGGCCAGTTCGAAAGCTTGTGCTGCAGTCGTTAATGGCAATTTAAATGTTGAACCCGGTGCGAATAAGGCGTTTATTAAAGTGGAAAACGCGGATTTAGCCATGGCAAAAATACTAGAATTGTATAACCCATCAACTCCAGAATTTCATGTCGACATTCACCCAACTGCCGTAATTCATGAAACGGCAACAATTGGTAGCGGTTGTAAAATTGGAGCGAACTGTTATATTGGTAAAGATGTTATTTTAGGTAATGATGTTATTTTATATCCTAACGTTTGTGTTTTTGATGAAACGACTATTGGAGATCATACCATTGTTTGGTCGGGTACAGTAATTCGGGAGCGTTGTATTATTGGGAAACATTGTATTTTTCATACTAACGTAAGTATTGGTGCCGATGGTTTCGGCTATCGCCCTAGCGATGACGGAAGAGGTTTGGTTAAAATTCCACAAATTGGTAATGTTATTATTGGTCACTATGTTGAAATTGGAGCGAATTCATGTGTAGACCGAGCCAAATTTAGTGCAACCATTATTGGCGATGGTTGTAAAATAGATAACCTGGTGCAAATTGCGCATAACAGTGTTATGGGCCGTTTTTGTATTATGGCCGGGCATAGTGGATTAGCAGGCTCGGTAACTTTAGGAGATGGCGTTATTATAGGAGGAAGTGCCTCCATTAAAGATCACACAACTATAGAATCTGGCGCTACAGTTGGGGCTGGATCCGGAGTTATGAACAATATAAAAGCTGGACAAACTGTTTTAGGTTACCCTGCCCAAGAGGCTAGAGACATGTTAAAGCAGTGGGTTGTGATGCGACGACTTGCAAAAAAGTAAAAAATAACCCACAGTTTAGCGCAACCTTTAGGAAAAATCATCATCTATTATGTAAAGGTGAAAAATGAAAAGTCTATTACAATTTGGTGTAATTTTTTTACTGACAATTTTTTATTCTGGTTGTGATACTAATGATAATAACGAATTAAATAGTGACAATCCGATAATTGGAAATTGGCAACTCATTGAAGCATATATTAGCTCTGGAGGACCTCAATATTTGGTTTCAATTGAAAATGGAGAAAAATTTAAGTTTTCAAGTAACGGAACTTTCTCGTCAAATAAATACCCGGAATGCACAAGCGGAAACTTTTCAACCGAATCGAATGAGTTGATTTTAAAATATGATTGTAATGGATTTACAGCAGGAATTGAAAATTCTGAAGGTAACATCACCTATAAAGTCACATTTGAATCCGATTATTTTCTTTTAACTCCAACAAGTGTTATTTGTACGGAAGGATGTAACTATAAATATAAAAAAATAACGAATGATTAGCAAAAAGCGATGACGACATCATCCATTGTTTTGTATATGCCTGAAAAATTCTTCTTCACTTACTTTTATTAACTTTCTTCCCCATTTTAATTGCTCTTAAACTGGTTAAGTCGGCCAAAAGAACACCGCCTCCTTTAACATTAATAATTTTTAAATTTACTATGGATTATTAATTTACAATCAATTATTAATAATAAATTTGTTGTATGCAAAGTCCATACAAAATTTTTAATGCTGAAGGTGATTTAGTTCCTATTATATTAAGTGTTCCGCATGCAGGGACAGCATTTCCAAAAGAGCTAAAAAACATGTATAATAAGCGATTACAACAACAAATAGATGATACCGATTGGTACATTGACAAACTATACAAATTTGCTCGTAAAATGGGCATTACCATTATTAAAGCTAAATATAGCAGATGGGTAATAGACTTGAATAGAGACCCGGAAAGCGCACCCCTCTATAATGACGGTAGAATAATAACAGGATTAACTCCAACCACCGATTTTTTTGGTAACGCCCTATATAGAAAAAAGAAGTTTATCCCCGACAATGAAGAAATCAATAGACGTTTAAAAGCATATTATTGGCCTTACTACAAAAAAGTTGAAAGCTTATTAAAAGAACGAAAGGCTGAATTTGGAAAAGCACTTTTATGGGATGCTCATTCCATTAGAGCCTATGTATCAACGATTAGAAAAGAAAAATTTCCGGATCTTATTTTAGGAAATAATGATGGGAAAACTGCAGATTTAAAATTAACGAATGCAGCGATCGAAGGTTTAAAATCCGGTGATTACCAGGTTAATATTAATTCGCCTTTTAAAGGTGGGCATATTACTCGATATTTTGGAAAACCGGAACACGATATTCATGCATTACAGTTAGAAATGAATAAGATTCTATATATGGATGATCGCGAACTAAATTTCAATAAAGATCGTGCCGATAAAATGCGTGCTATTTTAAAAACTACTTTTGAGGGATTAATTCAAACCATCTGTAATTCATAATGAAATCATTTTTATTTAAAGGACTTTTAACCAGTGAAGGCTGGAAAAACAATGTTAAAATACAGGTCAACAATAAAGGCTTGATCACGTCCATCGATTGCGAATCGCAATCAAAGTATGCCGAATTTGTCAATGGATTTGCCATCCCGGGATTTCAGAATGCGCATTCACATGCCTTTCAATATGCCATGGCCGGGTTGGCAGAACGTCATGAAGGTACCGGAATCCCTGACGATTTTTGGTCATGGCGTGATGCTATGTACAAGCTGGCACTCACTGTAAACCCAGATCAGTTCGAAGCGATTGCAACCATGCTATATGCCGAAATGTTGCGGCATGGATATACCAATGTTGCAGAATTTCATTATGTCCATCATGACAAAAATGGGGCACTCTATAATAACCTTGCGGAAATGGGAAGTCGGTTGGTTTCGGCAGCAAAAAAAACCGGCATTAAGATAACACTAATCCCTATTTTTTATCAAAAAGGAGGCTTTGGGAAACCACCAACTGATGGACAACGTCGGTTTATTTCTTCAGATATAGATGCCTATCATAAACTTTATAAAAGTAGTGAAAATGCAACGAAAGCCTATTCCGGAGCAAACATTGCCATTGGTATTCACTCGATGCGTGGTGTAGAGCCGGAACTCATTAAAAAAGTGGCTTCAGAATTTCCAAAAGATGTTCCCTTTCATATTCATATCGCCGAACAACTCAAAGAAATTGAAGATTCTCTGGCCTATTTAAATCAACGCCCTCTTGAATGGATGCTGGACAACATTAATATGAGTGATCGTTACCATCTGGTACATGCTACACATTTAACAAATGAAGAAACTATTGGTACAGCAAAAACAGGGGCCAACGTCGTTTTATGCCCTTCAACTGAAGGTAATTTGGGGGATGGTATTTTTCATTTAGATTTGTACCAGCACCATGGTGGCCAATGGAGTATTGGTACCGATTCTCATATAGGACTAAACCCCTTAGAAGAGTTGCGTATTCTGGATTATGGCCAACGCCTAACGAGCCATAAACGTAACTCCTTTTATCTACCCGGGCAAGGTGACAGTGGCTTGTTTGGGATTGATATGGCCTTAAAATCCGGTAGAAAAGCCATGAATAATTTTAATGAAACCTATTTTAAAATTGGTGAACCATTGGATGCGGTGGTCTATGATGCTGATACGCCTCTATTGGCTTGTACATCTCCGGAAAATTTATCATCAACCATTGTTTATGGGACAGATGCCCATATGCATTTAGGTACTATGGCAGATGGAAAATGGGCAACCAATAGAAACGGACATATTCTTAAATATGATATTCAGGAGGTATTTGTAAAAACTATCCGGAATTTAAAAACGCGATAGGTCTATTTTTGATTGAATTCCTTTTAATGTCGAATCATGCTTTTCAGCACCTTTCAACGTATTGATACAAAAATTAAATGTAACGGCGTTGAAAAATTGCTTAAATTCACTTGGATTATCCCGTGAATATCATCCAAAAAGCATATTTCCATATTAGCAATAATTATGATTAGCGCACTCATAAAACATCTTGAAGTACATACAACTTTAAATGAAGAAGAAAAAACCTATTTAAAGAACAACGTTCCAATAGAGAGATTTAAAAAAGGCCATTTATTGCTTTCTGAAGGTGAAATCTCCAAAGCCTTTTACTTTATTATTAAAGGTTCGGTAAGATTATTTTACAAGGTAGGCATTGAAGAAAAAACAGCCTATTTTTATTTTGAAGATTCGTTTGTAAGCGCTTACGAAAGTTTTACAAAACAATCGGCTTCTAAACAATATTTAGAAACGCTTGAAGCATCCGAAATGGCGATAATTTCATTTGAAACAGCCTATGAACTCCTCCAGTTATTTCCTAAATTTGAATTTCTGGCGCGTGTAATTATGGAACAGGAACTTATAGTTTATCAAGATATTATTTCCGCCTTCGTAACTCAAAATGCAGAAAAACGATATGTACAGTTGTTAGAAACAAATCATCGCTTAATTCAGCGCATTCCACAACACCAATTGGCGAGCTTTTTAGGAGTCGCACCTGAAACATTGAGCAGAATTAGAAAAAGAATTTTCTCAAAGTAAATTTCTTGACGATTGTCAATGTACCAGGTTTTAAGTTCTTAATAGATTTGTTTCAAAATCATATTATGAAAAAGACATATCTATTATTGACTATAATCGGAACCATACTTCCAAACATATTTGTAGTATTTGAAAGCCTAAAATCGGGGAATTATTTACTTTATGCCAAACCTTTAAATACATTTCATGGTATGTTCGCCAATAATATTTCATCTGCATTCATAACCGATTTATTATTCATCGTTGTATTATTCTTGATCTGGTCTTATAGAGAATCAAAAAAAAATGGTATAAAAAACATTTTTCTCATTTGGCTATACACTTTTGCCTTTGGTATTGCAGGCGGTCTTCCTTTATTTCTATATTTCAGAGAAAAAATAAAACATACGCCACACAAACGATCGCAATAAGTGTATTGCTAAAAATAGATTTAAGCCACAAACTTTTGAGGTGTTATTAACTTAAAAATAATACTTCTTCATTAAGTAAATCATTTATTTCATAACTTTAGATGTTTTAAGCATCAATCATGAAAAATCTTTTATGCGTAATTACTTCGCTGCTCTTGGTCGCGTCGTGTCAAAAAAATCAAGCTGTATCAGGATTTATCGTTAATGGTATCGTCAAAAATATGCCAGACAGTACCAAAGTGGTGATGTACCTGAATACGGAAACTATTTTAGATACTGCTATGGTTATGAATGAGGAGTTTCAATTTCAAGGCCATGTGGAAAGGCCAACGAAAGTGGTATTACGCATAGAAAGTACCAGAGACACCAAAACATTTTGGCTGGAAAACAATACCATAACCATTAGCGGGGAAAAAGGTAATATGCGTCATAGTAATGTAGCCGGCTCTCAAACACAAAAAGAAGCCGATATCCTTAAACAGCGAAAGGACTCTATTTATAAAGAAATGGAAGAACTTGGTAAAATGGTAACCGATAATAATCGAGATTCACTCTTTGTCGTCTATGAAAAAATGATAGATGAAGAAGTGAAAATCAATCAAAGCTTCATTAAAGATTATCCAAACTCGTATGAAAGTCTTACTGTTTTACATCAATCTACCATGAAAAAATTAGGAGCTAAAGAGACTCATAAATTATTTTCAAAACTAAGTAAGGCATTACAATTAACAAAAGAGGGGAAATCAATATCACGTTTTATAGATTTAAACAAAAACCCGAAAATTGGAGATAAATTTGTTGACTTTGAACAATTAAATAATAAAGGAGAAGCTATCAAAATTTCAGAAGTAAAAGGTAAATACACGTTAATAGAATTTTGGGCTTCTTGGTGTGGTCCCTGTAGAGCGTTCAATCCAGAGCTGGTTAAAGAATATAAATTATATAAAGCCAAAGGCTTTGAAATTGTTGGTATTTCATTAGATAGTAATAAAGAAAGATGGTTGAAAGCTATAGAAAATGATGGCTTAATTTGGCAAAATATTAGTGACCTAAAAGGTTTGGATAATGAAGCTGCAATAATCTATGGAATCTCTGCCATACCAGATAACTTTTTAATTGATGAAAACGGGGTAATCATTGCCAGGTATTTAAGAGGAGATAATTTAAAGCAAAAACTTAAAGAACTATTTACTAAAGATGTTACCCTGTAATATATGAAGTCTGCATTTTTCTTGGTGCTGCTGTTTACTTTAACTACCAATTCTCAAACAACAGATTTTGGTTTAGAAAAACTTACCAGTCAAATACATCATCTCTCTAATTTTAAATCTTCTAAAACTAAATATCTTCGAATGAGTAAAGACATCTATGAAACCCAAGAGGATTTATGGTTGAAAGCTTATAAGATTCTTTCCTGATTCCGAAAATACTTTACTTTGGAAACCCAATATTATTACCAATTCACAAGGAGAAGGTGTTATCGACTTTTACTACTCAGACATTAGCTCCATAGTTTATCGGCGAAATAGAAGATGTAGGTGGTGATGGTTTATTAGACACAACATATTTATAAGGTTTGTTATCCGAAAACAAAGTGATCAAAAACGATTAATCCTTAATAAGTTTAAAACTTTTCACAAGCTCTCCAACCCTTAGTTTTATAATAAGAAATTCATCCCTAATACCCGATGATAACTTCAAAGAAATTTTATCGTCACCCCTATTAAGCTCGTATTTTTCTGCGTAGAGCATTCTTCCCGATAAACTAAAAATTTCTATCGTTGCATCCTGAGTACTAACAATCTTTCCAATTGTAATGGTTACCTTATCTTCCTTTACAGGATTGGGGTAAACCTGCAAAGGATACGATGTCCTGTTGACATCATTTTCTCTTTGTACAACTTTTTCCTTATTCTCAACAGGTCGTGCAACATAAGTATTCGGATCATATATTCCTCCAGGGAAATGTGTTAAATATCGTTGGTTAAATATAGTTGGATCAAATAGTATAAGAGCATTGACAAGCGCTTCCTCCCCCGGAAAGGCCACTGAAACTACATGATCTCCAGCAGGCACATTTATAGTAGCAATATAACGTGTAAAATCTTTCTTATCCGTCATAGTTTCACTTAGAGCAAATGCCATCTGAAAATCTCGAATAGTCTGAAGTCTTCTGAGCTCTTCCTTTTTATATTCGTCATATCCGTTCATAAGTAATGAATTCATCCAATACTCATGATCGTTGGATTCTCTGGTAATTGGTTTTTGCCCATGACCAAAATACCTCGCCCAATAATCCCAGTAGCTCTCAGAAGCAACAGAGTATGTGTAGGTCCAGGGGTGATTCGAAAGTTGTGATTCATCCGTACTGGTGGCATAGCAACCAAATACGTGGTTGCCTAACCCGAAAGTCGTGTTATCCTTATATTTATAAATTTTCAATACTGGATAATTATTCGGATCTGAAGTTGGTTCCGGAGCAATCGGTATGTTCGCTGAACTACCATGATTTGCATGACCACCGATTCCATATAGTGATGTTGAAGAACCCATGCTAAAAGCAGCATTCCTCTCTATATAATCATTAAACAGCAGGAGTGGCATTTCCTTTTCCTGAATGGAAGACGATGTTTTGGGGTTTGGCTGGGTATAACTGCCTGCAGGTAGCGTATAATCATCTACGCTTAATAGGTTACCAGGGTTCATTTGGTCCGGCCGGTTTACAATCAACGGAGGCATTTCCGTAGGGTTTACTCCCAACGGGTCAAGGTAAGGCTGGGCTTGTTCCCATATATTCTTTAAACTGGGAAAATCGGAGACAAGCCCCTTATGGTAATTGGAAGATACTGCTGGAGAGCAATACCCTTTAAGTACGGTAGCAACATTTAATCCAATTATCTGATGCTGACCATTAAATAAAGGTGCTCCGCTAGAACCTTCTTGTATATTGCCATAATCCATACATTCTTCTAACACATAGAGATTTGAAAGTGCTTGGTTGTAACAAGGTGCTGTGTGAAATAGGTTATTATCGATCCTGCCAATTTCATAGAGATACGTGGTTTCGCCACTAGTTTTTGTCCGTTTCAATAAAATACCACTATAGTCGTCATCATCGACATCAGATTTCGAGGCTATTTGCATTGGGTAAGGTTCAGAGGGGGCATCACCCGAACCGTGGTGTAAGCAGGTTACCATCGATTCCCATTTAAATTGTCGATTCCAACCTGCATAAACAACACTGCCTGCTGGTTTCTGGTCTAATTCAATCAAAACCAGATCAGAATCAAAATCTACTGCCCTAACTGTAAAACCAGTTCGCAGATCGGGTGCAGAAAGCACCAATCCAACGTTTTTCACTTCTCGATATCCAAATCTCAAAAAGAGTTGAGAAGGAAGCAAATTTTGATGCTCATCATATAATATATGTGCAGCGGTAAGTACATAGGGTGTTAAATCTGCTGCAGTGTTATTTAACATGACGGCTGTACCAGTCTGTTGCAAGAATTGTCCATTACCATCTATTCCCACAATAAATGCAACACTTTGAGCGGTCGATTGCCAACTGTCTCCATAATTAGAGGCCATAGACAAATACCCTGGGTCATTGTTCCAAGGAGCCTGCGCAAACACATTGCAGACGATACAAAATAAACATATACTTATCCATACCCTGAAATATGCTTTAATAAAATTTTCCATTATCCTTTATTTTTAATCGTTTGGTTATACTTAACCAATGTTATATTGACACTTAGGAGCAAGGCGCCAATCGTAATCTCATAGAGAACATGCTCTGTTCAATAGTCTTCAGGGGATTAAACACCCTTAGACATTCTAAAACCCATTGTCATTGTTGTTACAATCTTTTTATATTTTTTTTAAAACTAAAATTAACTCTTGCCATTTCCAGATTGTAAATTCTTAAAATTAGAGGGGTGTTTTCGTAAACGAAGATTTTTTTTGAAGTTAAAGATGAAAAAGGAAGAAGTTGGTTTAATCTAACATATTATCTCATCCCGAAAAGAAAAGAAGTCCGTAAGTCTTAAATTTACCTGGCTTCAGTGAAGCAATTTGAAACGCGGTGAATAAAAAAATGATGATCAACCCATCTCGAAAAATGCAAGAAACAAATAGGTGCATGAAAATCAAATTTTTAAATGGAAACAAGGTTTGACAATTCCGCTAATTTTAAACCGTCTCCAATAATATTCCAGCTAGAAGGCATCCCAATTGACTTATACCCTCTCCACTTATTACGGCTTGAATTCACATATTACTTAAACATATTTTTTACATAAGCGTTTATTTACATTCGTACGATGAGTGTTTCAACAGTTACCTCCTTTAAGTCTAAAAACTACTTAAATTAATAGTGATGAAAAATACCAGAACGTTTATACTAATTTTGTCAATAATTTTTACGGGCATTCAATTAGCAAAAGCACAAGAAAAAGGCACAAATGAAATTAGCATAGGATATGGAGTCGGAAGTTCCGATCAGTTTTTTGATAATCTTGTTGATATTTCTGTATTTGCCGTTACAATAGGTAACCTCACTTATGACAATAAGGTTTTTAGAGGCCCGCTATATGTCAATTATAATTATGCAATTAAGGATCAACTCATGATAGGTGGCACTGTTACCTACAGCAAGATCACAAGAGATGTGTTTTTATCAAAAATTTCTCTTGGAGAACAAATCAATAACATCTTTACCATAGGATTGGAAAGCAACTATCGTTACATATCTAATCGATCATTTCAAATGTATTCTGGATTAGGCCTGGGGTATTCAGTCAATTTTAGTAAATCTCGGTCAAATTCTGGTAAAAAAGACTCCAGAAGAGGTCAAACTAACAGTAACCTTAATTTCCACCTAACCGGAATTGGACTAAGATTTGGAAAAAAGATAGCCGGTTATTTTGAAATTGGGTTAGGGTATAAGGGTGTTTATAATTTAGGAATAAGTCATCAGTTCTAATAAAAAGATTTGAAGCACTTGGAAGATATTTGTCTCAGAGATGCGAAAAAAATCATCATTTAGAATACCTATTAAAATATCAAACATACTTTATACAACAGAAATAATTAGTACTTTTAGGAAAACTGTTTTCTAAAACATGAAATCCTTAAAAAAACTAGCCATTGCCTTTGGGATTATCTTTTCAACATTTCTGCTATTAGGGATGTACAATCCAATGAAGGCAAAAACGGAAATTGTCAAAAGACCTAATATTCTATTTTGCATTGCAGATGATTGGGGATGGCCTCATGCTAACGCTTATGGCGATGCAGTGGTAAAAACACCTGCTTTTAACAGATTGGCTTCGGAAGGTATTCTATTTGAAAACGCCTTTGTTTCGAGTCCTTCATGCACACCAAGTAGAAATGCCATTTTAACAGGCCAATTTCATTGGAGGCTGCAAGAAGGAGCCAATTTATGGTCAACACTTAGTATTGATTACCCGGTATATCCCCTGCTAATGAAAGATGCAGGTTATCATGTGGGATATTGGCGAAAAAGCTTTGGCCCGGGAGATATAAATGCCGGAGGATACATTAATAAGCATCCGGCCGGAACCAATTATAAAAATGGTTTTAAAGAATTTATGGATGCCAAACCAAAAGAAAAGCCTTTTTGCTTTTGGCTCGGAGCATCCGATCCTCACAGGGGTTACGAAAAAGGAAGTGGTGTTGCCTCTGGTATGGACTTAGCTAAGGTTCAGGTTCCGGAATTTTATCCGAATGTTGAAAGCATAAGAAGTGATATCGCCGATTATTATTTTGAAGTACAACGTTTCGACTCAGACTGTGCCAAGGCGTTAAAAATTTTAGAAGAAGCCGGAGAACTCGATAATACAATTATTGTAATGACAGGTGATCATGGCATGCCATTCCCGCGTTGCAAATCGAATTTATACGATATGGGTGTGCGAGTTCCATTGGCAATCAGATGGGGGAAAAACATAAAATCAAACAGAAGAATCACCGATTTTGTATCTCTTACGGATTTAGCCCCAACCTTTCTGGAAGCAGCAGGAATAGAGGTCCCTTCCCAAATGACCGGAAATTCGTTAATTCCAATTCTAAAATCTAAAAAAGACAAAACCGTGGATAAAAAGCGTAATCATATGATTTTTGGTAAAGAGCGCCATACACCTGCGCAGCTTTCACCTTCCATTGAAGGTTATCCCTGTCGTGGTATCCGCACTGAAGATTACCTCTATATCTATAATATGGAAGCAAATCGTTGGCCTGCTGGTGTACCCGACAACGCGACACATCCTATCAAAAGTTTCGCAGATTGCGATAATGGCCCTACGAAATCGTTTCTTATTGAAAATAAAGATCATCCGGAGTATAAAAGATACTATGATTTGAGTTTCGCTAAAAGGCCGACGGAAGAATTATATAAAATCGATGAAGATCCATTTCAGTTGAACAATCTCAATGAAAACCCTAAATTTTCAAAAATTAAGGAAAAACTTCATAATCAACTTATGCAACAATTGAAAGAGACAAAAGATCCGCGCATAGTTGGTGGCGGTGAATTATTTGATACATATCCCTATCGGGTACGCTATAAATTGAATACAGGCAAATAATTTAAGGTATATTAACCTCTGAAGAAAATAATTATTAAAATAGTGTTATCTGTTCAAACGGTTTTTCTCTAGTTTAAAATCGAACAATTCTCTCGGGTTAACTTCAAGAGCCAATGAAATTTTAATTAAAGTTCTAAACGTAATATTTGCTTTCCCTTTTTCTATCTTACTAAAATCACTAGGATCTATATCACATAGCGCATCAATTTCTTCAAGAGTATATCCCTTTTTTTCTCTTAATTCCTTGATCCTTTTTCCAAAAACACTTAAAAACTCCCCTAATATATTATCAACATTCATTACATTTTATTTTAACTTATAATAAGAAAACAAAACTGATTTCAGGGATACTTTTACTCCAACCAATTCTTAAAATCCTTCACCCGCTCTCGGGCAACAATAACATCCTGTTCGTTATAAGAATTCAGTTTTATTTGTAAACGCGAATTGGTATAACTAACCATATCCTTTATTGCATTAATATTGACGAAGAACTTACGGTTAATACGGAAGAAATTTCTGGGTTCTAACTCATCTTCCAAGTGCTCTAAAGTGGTATCTAAAAGATAATTTCGCCCTTCGACGGTATGCAAATATGTGCCCTTATTTTCGCTGTAGAAGCACTCAATATCGTCAATATTTATAAGTTTTAAATGCTGACCTACTTTTACTGAAAATCGCTTTTTATACTCCCGATCGATAGGGTTTACCAGCAACTTTTTTATATCATTAAAATCTAATGTTACCGCTTGTTTCTGTGGTGAGCGCTCTTGATACTTATTTACAGCAGTAGCCAAATCGTCCTCGTCAATTGGCTTTAATAAATAATCGATACTGTTAAGCTTAAAGGCTTGTAGTGCGTATTCATCATAAGCAGTGGTAAAAATAATAGCCGATTTAATATTGATGGTTTCAAATATTTCAAAGGACAAACCATCGCTTAACTGGATATCCAGAAATATTAAATCGGGATGCTCATTATTTTGAAACCAATCAATAGAGGTCTCTACAGAGTGCAACATGGTTTCAGTTTCCAAATTTAACTTTTGCAACATGCGCTGCAATCGGCGTGCCGATGGTTTTTCGTCTTCTATAATTATGATATTCATGTGCTATGCTTATTGTTTCATATTAGTGATTGAAATCCTTCGATCATCGGTTTCTTTCTTCTTTATCCATGTATTCCTTTATTTTTCGTTCTTCCCAATGTTTGCTAAAAAGGGTGTTTTTACCAAATATACTCAACGCATGAAAGCCTAAACCAATACCCCAGAAAAACGCCGTGGTAAATGTTCCGAAATGCCAAAAATCATTATTATTTGAATTAATGGCCACCATAGTAATTATAAAAATATTAACAACGACATACCAGAAGGCATGCCAATAAAAACCTTTTAGTTCTTTTACACGTTTTTTGGCGCGTACATAGGCCTGCTCTTTTCGATGGTTTTTAGTTTCATAATGTGATAATTTATTGTCTTCCATAACCCTGGTTATTAGTCCCACTTATTTTCTTCTTTACGCATCAATTCTTTTATTTTGCGTTCTTCCCATTTGCTTCCAAATACGCCTTTCTGAACAAAAACAACAAAGCCATGAATCGCTAAACCAATCCCCCAGCCTATAATTGAAAACCAAAACCACTTATAATCCCAATAGGTTTTATAGTTGATAAAAATGGTAAACGGTGTGAATAAACAATATGCCAGAAGGTGCTGATAAAAGCCTTTTATCTCTTCGATACGCTTGCGCGCTCTTATCACTTTTTTTTCGGTCTCAAAGTCGGGTAATTTCTCCATAATCTTTAATTTTTAGTCCCAATTATTTTCTTCATTTTTCATGTACTCTTCCATTTTACGCCTTTCCCAATTTCTGCCAAAGGCACCATCGTTTATAAAAACCCGGAAAGCCTGAATGGTTAAACCAATACCCCAACCAAGCATTGGGAACCAAAACCATTGGAATCCCCAGGAGGTCTTGTAATTGATATATATTAAAAACGGAATGACCAGGCAATACGCTATCAGGCTATAATAAAAACCTTTAAGCTCGTCAACATGATTAAGTGCACGCATATAACTGTCGTCTAATCTTGTTGATGTTTGTTCTGTTCTCATAACTGATATTCTTTTTGTAAGCATTGGTATGGCTACTTTAAACCTATGGGTTTGTTTGCTTATATTTATTTTTCGGTTGGTTAATAAGTCGTAGCGCTGCATAATATTACTTAATCCTACGCCACTACTCTTTTTTACGATTTGTTTGGGTTGCAAATTGTTCTCTACGATTAAATTATTATTATCCTCATAAATTCTAATTTGCAACGGTTTACTGGTGGTCACCATATTGTGTTTTACCGCATTTTCTAAAAGAAGTTGTAAGGACAAGGGTACTACCTTGCTTTCGGGGTTCGATGCCCGTTCCGGCATACTGAAAACGATACTGTCCTCAAAACGCATTTTTAAAAGCGACATGTAGGTTTTTGCAAATTCCAGTTCCTCATCCACGGTGACCAGCTCCTTGTTCTTCTGCTCTAAAACATAACGGTACACCTTAGATAAAGAGGTTGTGAACTTTTGCGCATTATCGGGATTCTCCTCGATTAAACTTGTTAATACATTTAGGCTGTTAAATAAAAAATGTGGGTCTAATTGGTTTTTTAAAGCATCAAACTTGGCACTTGCAGTTCCGGCAATTACCTTTTGTTCCTTTATTCTATTTTGTTGGTATCTATTATAAAAATAAATGACATGGAATATTATAACGATGGTTAAAGTTATCCATAACCCAAATTGATAATTACTAAATGATTCATTCGAAATAAAGGTTTGGAATGATTCTCCTTTTAAACTCAACGCGGTGAGTAAACGCAATGCAAATAATCCTATTAAGGTAATCACTGTTGCCCCTGAAATGCCTAAAACAATGCGTTTAATGGTATCCCCTTTTTTCCATTGACGACGTTCCATATAATCGAAAAAATACATATTGGAAAAGCCCAGAACAAAAGAGTATAGTTGATATAGTGCAAATTCAATTAAAAAATCATTAACGTTTTCAAAATTAAAACCACCTGAAAGGGCATTTCCTATAACAAAGATGATACATCCAATAACAAATGCGATAATGATATTTTTAACTGATTTTGTCATAATTTTTAATACTTTACATTACTGTTTACAAGATGCTAAGACCTGTGCAGCACGCTCTTTACCCCAATTAGGATGAAACGGTGTTTCTGGCTTAAAGTTAGCAAAAAGTTCTATGGCACGTTCTAAGTCTTTGCAAAATGGTGTGGTATCTTGTCCAAAGTATTTTGCACCGCCCATGTCCCATTCGGCTTTGCAATATACAACACGTGGATTCTCGGGGTCAATTCGTGCTGCTTTGGTATACAGCTCTATAACTTTTCCTGAAAGAGTCATCCCATAGGTAGCACCATCATAAGCCACCCAAGCCGTATGTAATAAGGCCTGTAGCACTAATATTTCCGGATTGTCCTTAGAAATTGTCGTAGCCTCATTAATCAAATCCTGAGCTTTTTTTAATTGAGCATTTAGTTTTTTTTCATCTTTTTCGCCAAAACTATTGATAATGTTTATTTGTGCGGCATAGTAAAACGGCAACCAGTTGTTGGATTCGGCATTGGCAATGCGTTCAAACAAATTAGAGGCTTCTGTAGCCTTTGTACCCCAAAGGCTAAAGGCTTTTTGCATACCCTTCTCGTAATTGGATTGTGCATTTATAATACCGGTAACCAGTAATGTTGCGATAATAATTGAATGTTTCATAATTCTTATTTAATTAAAAGTTTGCTTTTAAATTCTCGTACAAAGATGTTATAAGACCCCCCTTTTTTAAAAAGAGAATAACCGAAATGTAATTTTTTGTGGATGAAATGTTATTCCCGATAAACTTAGAGGTCATAACACAAAAAACCGGAGTTATAAATAACTCCGGTTTTTACATTGAGTAATAAACCATTCACCAACCTTAGCTCGTTTGAAGCTTAAAAAAGATAGGCACAGCATAAGACACTTTTACGGATTTGCCACGTTGCTTTCCTGGTATCATTTTTGGTAATAACTTTATAATACGTTCGGCTTCTGTCTCTAAAATTTTATCCGGACCCCGGGATCTAACATTGGTGGTATGCCCCTTGGAATCTATAACAAAAATAACAGATACTCTTCCTTGAATTCTCAATTCTAACGCTGTATCGGGATATTGAAAGTTTTTCATAACATGTTCTTGTATTTTTTTCTGAAAACAATCCTTCATTTCCTTTTTAGACTTCCCTTCACAACCGGGGTAAACTGGTACATTCTCGATAGCCGCAAATGGTACCTCAACGTCTTCTTCAATCTCTTCAACATTAACATCCTCAACACGTACTATAACATCTTTAATGGCGTCGTCTTGATTGGTTTCAGTACTTTCAATAACCGTTTCTTCAATATCTTCCACATCTTCAACAATTTCGATAGATTCTGTTACGGCAACCGGTGGCGGTGGCGGTGGTGGTGTATTAAGCTTGATAATCGGAATGTCTTCTTCGATCTCCTCTTCTACATCTAAAATATCAATAGATGCTAATTCTTTATCATAGGTTTTATACTCTAATGCTTGCCATGAAATTAGCAACATAATGTTTAAACCTATTGCGAAATAAAGGCTGCTGTTGCGACCTATTTCTAATTCTGGGTTCTTTTTTGGTTTCATGTGATTTGTTTTTATAGTTATTAAACAGCCACATACAGTACCTTAAATGATCATGCCTTTGCCTAAAAAATCATGACTTAAGGATGTGTTATGATTCTTATTTTACACTAATAAAAGTATCAGAATTATCTATTAATAACTATGACTTTTATCATGTATAAAATGTGCTCATCATTTTCGAAATGATTTTTATAACCCCAATGCATAGATGCCTATGTATTATAAATCTCTTATCTTTATGAGTTGAAAACCAAATAAAAAATGAGACCACGATTTGTTATTATAAACATCCTTCTATATCTGATATTACTATCTTGTAAGGAAGAAGATAAAAGGCCCAATATTATTCTTATTATGGCCGATGATATGGGTTATGAATGCTTAAGTGCCTACGGATCGACATCCTACAAAACACCAAATTTAGATGCCATGGCTTCCAATGGCATTCTGTTTTCTTCCTGTGTTTCTCAACCGCTTTGCACACCGTCTAGGGTTAAAATAATGACGGGGCAGTATAACTATAGCAATTATGACTATTTTGGGCATCTAAAAACCTCTGAACACACCTTTGGTCATGTTATGAAAAACGCAGGCTATGCGACCTGTATTGCCGGTAAATGGCAATTAAACGGATTGGCCTATAAGGATGAGATATCAGACTGGAATGATAGCTCCAAACCCAACACATTAGGTTTTGAAGAGTATTGTCTATGGCAATTAACAAAAACAGGTCGTGAGGGTGGCAGATATGCAAACCCTTTAATTGAACAAAATGGAGAAATTCTCAATTTAAGTCCTGAGGATTACGGTCCGGATATATTTGCCAATTACATCACAGATTTTATAGAACGCAAAAAAGATCAGCCCTTTTTTGTGTATTATCCTATGGTACTGGTGCACGATCCCTTTGTACCAACACCAGATTCTAAAACTTGGAAAAATAAAGAGGCTCGCAAAAAGAATGATACCACCTATTTTAAAGATATGGTGGCCTATACCGATAAAATTGTTGGACGCATTCAGTCCAAGCTGGAAGCATTAAACATTGCCGATAATACCATCATTATTTTTACGGGCGATAATGGCACACATCGCTCTATATATTCGAATACATCAACCAGAGTTATTCGAGGTGCCAAAGGGAATACCATTGATGCCGGAACCCATGTGCCCTTAGTGGCTTCCTGGCCGGAAAAAATAAAAGAAGGGTTTGTTTATACGGATTTGATTGAGTTCAGTGATTTTTTACCCACATTTGCTGATGCTGCAGAGGTAAAAGTAAACACCGTTGGTAAAAGCTTCTACCCGATTTTAGCTGGAGAAGAACACCATCCCAGAGAAACGGCTTTTGTACATTATGATCCTAAATGGGGCAAAAATGTGAATAAGCACCGTAACCAATTTGTTAGAACCTCAGATTATAAATTGTATCAGGATGGTGAGTTTTATAACCTTAGTAATGATATTGACGAAAAAAAACCACTACATAACGATTCTTTAAGCGATAAAGAGGTATTGATTAAACAATCTTTAGAAAGTGAATTGAAGAAACATCCTGATTTTGAGTAAAACTTGTGGTCTAAAATCAGAACCTTAAAATGACATCTTCTTTTTCTTTACAACTTATCCAACTGGTTACTCTTTTTATCCTCACTAATGGTCCAAAAGAACCCCACAAAAAAGAATTGATCTGCAGCCGGTAATAATGCGCGTCTGGCGAAATTCCCATTCATATCAGGGCTATTAGCATACTGATACCCGTTAACATTTTTAAAACCCAATACATTATTCACTGAAGCATATAGTATTTTTTGAGGGCTTATTAAATAGGCCCAGTTTAGGCTTAGGCTATTATAGGGTTTCGTTTTGCTGTTCAAAAACCCCGGATTATTAGGATTTGTATAAGTTCTTCCGGAAGCAAAGCTATAACTTAATCCCACCTGGCTCCTCCAATCGGTAATAAAATATTTTCCCACCACCGAAAGGTTATGTGTATTTGCAAAATTCGGCTGGGCTTCGCTTTCGTAATTTCTGTAATCACGTTTGGTATCTAGCAAAGAATAACTTATCCAATAATCTAAATTTTTAGCACTTTTACTATCTCTCCAAAAGAAATCTATGCCCTTTGCAAAACCCGACCCATTGTTATTATATTGACTATCGAAACCGGCGAACTCTGTATCGAACTTCACCAGATTATCATATTTTTTATAGTAAGCTTCAGCTCTAAATATTCTACGATCGGCATTATACTGATAGTTAAAGATATAATGCGAGGTGTTTTGAGGTTTTAAATCCTGACTAAACTTTAAGATATAATTAGAAGGATTTTGATAAAAATTACCATAAGCCAAAGAGAACTGGCCTTTACTAGATGTTTTATAAGCCACAGATAATCGGGGTGCCACCGAAAAATCCTTAAACAAATTGCTATACTCGCCACGTAAACCGGTTTTAAAAGCCAATACTTTGGATAGGAAAATATCGGCTTCAACAAAAGCCGCAGCTATGTTGTTAGTAAATCCGTAGTTGATTGGGCTAACCACATCGTCAAAATAATCTTCATGAAAATCAGTTGAAAAGTATTCAGCGCCCATATAAAGTTTGAAACGATTGTTTATTCTATTTTTAAACTTAAGCTTCGCATGTATTGAATTTTCCGTGTCTTTAATATCACGGTCGATAATATTTAATTTATTGTTTCCGTGTGTATAACTGGCGCCTCCAAATACAGACCAATTATCGTTCAAAACCCCTTGATAGGAACTATTAAAATATAGATTGCTGTTTTTCAGTTTAAAACGAATATTATCATCATAGTTAATATCCTCTTGAGTCAGTTCAAAATTAGTCGTATCAAAAGCGCCATATAACTTTAACAAGCCGGAATTTGTTCGTTTTCGAAAAACGGTTTCACCCGACAGCGTTTCAAAAGGTTTTATCCAATCGTTTCTATCTGAAAACACAGCATTATAAGGTGCTAAATTGATGTACGATGCATTAACGCTTACCGAACTTTTTTTCCATTTTTGCGTATTACCAAGCGTCGCTCCCACACTCATAATACCAATATCTGTTTTTTCTTGATCAGGTTCGTCAACAGTATTCAAGAGTAGTACACTGGACAAGGCTTGCCCATATTCAGCTGAATAGCCTCCGGTAGAAAAAGTGATGCCATCAAATAAAAAGGGAGAATATCGTCCACGGGTTGGTGTATTATTAGTCGTTGGAGAATAGGGTGTTAATACACGGATACCATCAATAAATATTTGAGTTTCTTCAGCTTCTCCACCACGAACAAATAAACGCCCGTCTTCAGACACCGTAGTGGTTCCCGGCAGGGTTTGTAATGCTCCTACAAAATCACCCAAAGCACTTGCAGTGGTTACCACATCCAATGGCTTTAATACATTAACTTTACTATTATCGCCAGCAGAAAATGTTCCGGCAGATAAAATAACAGCATCCAAAGTACTTACATCTTCGCGTAGTTTAACACTAAGATCCTTCATGTATGAAATATCACCAACCATGGTATAGGTCTCATAAGACAAGTATGAAACTATTAGCGTTTGTGTGCCCGCCTCGGTGGTAGAAAAGGAGAACTCCCCTTTTTCGTTGGTCGTACTTCCATCATAAGTGCCTTCCAAATATATGTTTGCTCCGACAATGATCTCGCCTTTGGTATTTGTTACGGTTCCATTAATTGTAGTTTGTGCATTAAATTGAATTCCGGTTAATAAGATGATTAAAGCTAATAAATTCTTCATGGTTATAATTATCTTTCGTTTTTTATTGATGGGACAAATTTGCAATACAACACATCCGAATAAAATTCGAACTGACCGAAATGTAAATTTTCAATGATGAATTGAATATATTTGATAAAACAACCTATATGTTATCTCAAACCGAAAAATCATTCGCTCTGATATTTTCAACTATTGTCATTGCCGAATTAATCTTTGATAATATTGAGGGTCTTTACCGGTTTCATTATATAACCAAACCCCTAATTCTAATAGCACTGCTATTTTTCTTTTGGAAGTACGGTGAAGATTTAGATAAAAAAACAAAACAGTTTACATTAATGGCATTACTATGCTCTTTAATAGGCGATGTCCTTTTAATGTTTTCTAACATTTCTGAGAACATTTTTATAGGTGGTTTAATTGCATTTTTATCTGCTCATGTTTTCTATATTATGGTATTCTTAAAAAAGAAAAACAGCGCAAATAACATCTGGCCACTTTTAATTCTTTTATCGAGTTATGCCGGTGGAATATTTTATCTTCTTAAAGATGGATTGGGTGATTTGCTAATCCCCATAATAGTATATATGATTGTTATTTTATCGTTGGGAATCTCGGCTTATTTTAGAAGAGGAAATGTTTCAAAATATAGTTTTATTTTAATTTTTTTAGGTGCCATATTTTTTATAATTTCGGACAGCTTGTTGGCTTTAAATAAATTTTACAAGCCATTACCTTTATCAAATTTGAGTATTATGATTACATACTCCATGGCTCAATTATTAATCGTTTTAGGGATTAAAAAGCAGTTATAGACAAAATCTATTGTAGATATATAAAAAATTAATAATCAATATATTAAAAGCAATTATATAAAGTTTTAATCTAATTTTTTAAATGGCCGTATAATGAGTCTGGCGGCCTTGTCAAAATTAATATAATTATAGCTCCAATTAAAGAAAACGATCACCCTATTGCGGAATCCAACCAATGCCATAAGGTGTACAAACATCCAAATAAACCAGGCAAAAAAGCCCGCGAATTTATAATGCTTTAAATCGACAACAGCTTTATTTCTACCCACGGTTGCCATCGATCCTTTATCTTTATATTTGAATTTTTTCAACGTCTTCCCTTTAAGTAATCGCATAAGATTTTTACCTAAAAGTTCTCCTTGCTGAATGGCAGGCTGAGCAACCTGCGGATGGCCTTTTGGATAGTCTTTGGTTTCCATTAGAGCAATATCTCCCAAGGCAAAAATATGGCCATAACCCTCGACTTGATTAAAGGCATTTACCCGATATCGGTTTGCACGATCAATTAAAGCCTGCGCTTTAAGTCCTGCAACGGGAGCTCCTGTAACACCTGCTGCCCAGATTAAGGTTTCCGACTGTAATTCTAAACTCAAATTGGTGGTTACTTTTTTTCCATCATAGGCCTTAACAAACGTATTACAATGCACTAAAACACCCAACTGGTTCAAGAATCGCGCAGCCTTTTTTGAAGCATGTTCACTCATTGATGGCAATACACGCTCCCCTCCCTCTAACAAATAAATTTGCATATCTCCCGGAATCAAATCCCGGTAGTCTCTTGGCAAAATATGATTTTTAAGCTCAGCAATAGCTCCAGCCAATTCAACTCCAGTTGGTCCTCCTCCAACGATAACAAAATTCAACAGAGCTTTTCGCGCTTCTTTATCATCTGTAATAGCAGCCTGCTCAAAATTCTGTAAAATTAAACTTCGAATATTTAAGGCCTGAGGTACTTTTTTCATTGGCATACTATGAGTTTCAATGGAAGTATTACCAAAAAAATTAGTCTTAGTACCGGTTGCTATAACCAAATAATCAAAACCAATAGTTCCAATATTCGTATTGATTTCATTAGTTTCATCATTTATACTATGGACTTCTGCTAATCTAAAAAAAGTGTTTTTATGTTTTTTGATGATTTTCCGAAGCGGATATGCGATGGAATCCGGTTCTAATCCGGCAGAAGACACCTGATACAATAAGGGTTGAAAAGTGTGGTAATTTCGCTTGTCGATTAGTACAACCTGAACTTGCTTATTAGCTAATGTTTTTGCCAAATTAATACCTGCAAAACCGCCGCCAATAATAACAACTCTTGGCAAACTTGATTGGGGAATATTCATAAACTTTAATATTGAATACAAAATTAAGCATTACCCAAGACTTATAATAATAGTTACGACACTCATATCATAAATAATTACAAGATTTCAGCTCTTATGTCATACAGACGCAAGTCACAATCCCAATGAATTTATCCCGTTATTGGAATAAGGCGATTCTTACCTCTTTATTTTAATCAAAGTATTGCAAAAAAATATGGTATTTTAGATATGTTTTTTTAATTAAAAACTAAACGGAATAGTTTACTTTTGAACTCAGCAAACGTTTTATAAAGAGCACCGTTTTTTAATGAGCAAAAAAGTTGTAAGCATAGCGGAGTCACATTTTTCTAATTTTCAAAAAGGAAATGAACGGGCCTTTGAATATTTTTTTAAGGCTTATTTTAACGCTATTGTTGGATTCTGTATGCAGTTTTTAGGCGATGAGGATAAATCCAAAAGTGTAGCACAGGAAGCATTTATAAAGTTATGGCAAAATAGAGAAAAAGTACAAAAAGTAAATGGCATTAGAGCCTTTTTGTACACTTCGGCAAAATCGGATTGTTTAAATATTATCCGACACCAAAAAGTGGTTACCAAATATAGCAATACAAGACTACAGGAAAGAGAAAATCAATTAAACCAAGATGTACTAAATTCGTTGAATTTTGATTCACTGAATTTTTCCGAGCTGGAAACCCTTATAGATAAAGCCATTGCAGAATTGCCTGAAAAATGCAAAATTGTTTTTCTAAAAAGACGAAGAGAAAACAAAAAAAATAAAGAAATAGCCGAAGAATTAGGGATTACAGTTAAAGCTGTTGAAGCAAACATGACTCGTGCTTTAAAGGAGCTTAAATCAAAACTATCACATTACTTACCGCTTGTTTTGATTGAATTATTTTTAGGAAACTTCTAAAAAAAATTAAAATCACATGTAGGGTAAATGAATTTTATGGTGTACTAACTTTAAATACACATAAAATTTATCATGGACCATCCACTAATTTATAAATATCTGTCCAACAATGCTACCGAGGAAGAGGTTGCGTTGTTATTCCAATGGATAGATTCCAACGAAACGAACAAAGTTCTATTTATTGAGTATAAAAAAATATGGGCCTTAACGGCATCAACTGGCAGTAAAAATGATTGGAATAAAGTTCAAAAAATCATTAATCGGAAGAAAAATAAATATCCCTTTTCAAGGGTTTTAAGATATGCTGCAATTTTCGTCGGGGTTATTGGCGTTTCCTTTGTTTTAAATAGAACATTTAATGCTTCCGAAAAATTAATAATCGTTGATCAGGAGGTCTTGCTAAAATTAGACAACGGCAATTCTGAAATATTACTATCCAATAAAAACATGAATAGCGTTAACCGTGCAGGATATAGCATAGACCCTGAAACTGGTATTCTAAGCTTTAATGGGAAAAACGACCTAGACGGATCTTTAAATTCCACAGGCATTAGCATTCCCCAAACCGAGCTAGTTTATAACGAATTACAAGTCCCTCATGGAAAAAGGTTCCAGTTAATCCTATCCGACGGGACAGTGGCACATCTTAACGCAGGCACATCATTAAGATACCCTGTTAACTTCATAAAAGGAAAGGATAGAACGGTTTTTTTAGATGGTGAAGCTTATTTTGAAGTAACCAAAGATACAAAACACCCATTCATCGTGAACGTTGATAATTTAAATGTTAGAGTATTAGGAACACAATTTAATATATCATCTTATCAAGATAATAATGAGATTTCCACAACACTTATAGAAGGTGCTGTTGCTATCTATAAAAAAGATGAGGCCTTCAATATAGAAAGTGCAGCGCTTTTAGAACCTAGCGATAAAGCCTCCTGGAATAAAAACACAAACGAAATAACGATTGACATGGTAGATGACACCTCTATCTATACAGCATGGATGGAGGATAAAATCATTTTTAAAAACACACCTTTCTTAAATATCAGAAAGGCTCTGGAAAGGATTTATAATGTTACCATTATAAATAATAATGAGACCTTAGATAAAAATACTTATAATGTTTTTTTTGATGGTGAAAGTATAGAGCAAATTTTGGAAACATTAAATATCAATTTCTCGATAAATTATATCATTAAAAACAATCAGGTTATTATTAATTAGACATAACATCACGGCAAACAAAGTATAACCGAACTAACTTTTATTAACTAATTTAAAACTAATACCATATGAAGTAAAACCAACTACACCACTAAACTAGACAAAATCACAAACAAAAAAAGCCGGAAAATGCTCCAACATTTCCCGACTATACTAGTGATTTAAAAAATTATTTTAAACCAAAAAATCCATTACAAATGTATGAAAAATCTATGTAAGCATAGGCATTCTTTTTTTGATGCCTTAAAATTCGATTTAAAAATGAAAATTACCACTCTTTTATTTTTAATTACTTTACTACAAATACAAGCCAATACATACTCTCAAAACACTAAAATAACTTTAGATTTAGATAATGTTACTTTAGAAAACGTTTTAAATGAAATTGAATCTCTCACAGAATTTAAATTTTTTGTCGATACGAATCAAATTAACTTAAACAGAGTTGTATCGGTTCGGGGAGAAAAAGAACGTGTTTCTAAAATTCTGAAACGTTTGTTTTCAAATAGCCCTGTAACATTTAAAATTCTTGATAAACAGATTGTACTAAACCCCATAAGAGGTAGTAATGCCAAAGGCAGCTCCAACTTTAAGGATACGCCGCAAACCCAAATTACGGGTACAGTATCTAATGCTAATCTTCCACTTGCCGGGGCAACCGTTATAGTTGAAGGTACTTCACGAGGAGTTCAGACAGATTTTGATGGTAACTATACGATAAGTGCCACAACTGGTGAGGTACTTATCTTTTCTTATTTGGGAATGTTAACTCAAAAAGTTACAGTAGCAGATTCAACTACTATCAATGTAGATTTAATCGAAGATGCGGCACAACTTGAGGAAGTTGTAGTTACGGCATTAGGTATTAGAAAAGAGAAAAGACAGGTAGGATTTGCTACCCAGGAAGTTAAGGGAGAAGCTTTAGCAAAAGTGCAACCACCAAGTTTCGTTGAAGGTTTAACTGGTAAGGTTGCTGGAGTGATCGTAACAAATAATAGTTCGGATTTTTTCTCCGACCCACAAATCTATTTAAGAGGTGAGCGCCCGTTAATAGTCGTTGATGGTGTACCACAACCCAATAGTGATTTTTGGAATTTGGCTTCAGATGATATTGAAAACATTACCGTATTAAAAGGTGCAGCAGCTTCAGCGCTTTACGGTTCTTTAGGTAAAAATGGTGCTTTACAAATTACCATGAAAACAGGAAAAGGCAAACAAGGTACTGTAATTACTTATAACAGTTCAAATACATTTCAGGCAGGGTTCTTAAGAATTCCTCGTGCTCAAACCGAATACGGTCCTGGTAATAACGGAATTTATCGCTACGGTGGTGGTTTTGCAGGAGGTGATGGTCTAACCCAAGGTGGTGGTCAGAACGACGTAGACCACTCCATCTGGGGACCTAGATTTGATGGAAGATTAATTGAACAATTTGATTCTCCAATCGACCCGGTAACAGGATACAGAATTCCAACACCATGGGTGTCCAGAGGGGAAGATAACTTAAAAAACTTTATGGAAGTAGGAGTTGTTTCTACCCATAATGTTACCGTACAAAGTAACTTTGAAAACGGCTATTTTGCAATTTCTGATACTTATAGATATTCGAAAGCATCTACACCCGGTCAGCGTTTGGACATTAATACAATTCGTTTAGCCGGACATTTGGATATATCCGACAAACTATCGGTCGATGGATCTTTACAGTTTAACCACCAGAATTCTGATAATAGAATTAGAGGTGTCTACGGTCCAACCTCTCCACTATACAACTTAACCATATGGGGTGGAGCACATTACGACATTAGAGATTTTAGGCAAGTATGGCAAGAAGGGAAAGAAGGAATTTCTCAAAACTTCGTTGAAAAATGGCGTTTTAACAATCCTTATGCCTTAGCACACGCCTGGAAACGTCCTTGGATAAAAAATGACATTCTTACTTATTTAAAATTTAACTATAAATTTTCAGATCATTTAAATATGCATGTTAGATCTACTTTAAATTCGTATGATCTAACCAATAATGAAGAGATCTCAAAAGATGTTTATAACTATGATATTCCAGATCGTGGTGGACGTTTTAGATATAATCATACCAGATATTTTGAAAACAACACGGATTTCTTGCTAACCTATAATCAAAAATTCTTTAACGATGATTTTGGAATTGATGCTACACTAGGTGCTAACCAAAGATACCTGAAACGGGTAGATGAAAGTGCTAGTACGACACAATTAATTATTCCTGAAATTTTTACTTTACAAAATTCTGTAGATCAGGTAACACCTAATAGCAGCACAGACTACAAGGGTGTTTATAGTGGTTATGCTTCATTCGATTTATCATATAAAAATGCGCTTTTCGTTGGAGCTACGGCTAGAATAGATAAAAGTTCAACGCTTATAAAGGGTAACGACAGTTTCTTTTATCCATCAATATACATGAGTGCTGTGCTTAGTGACATGATTAGCATGCCAGAGTTTGTAAACTTTTTTAAAGTTAGAACAGCTTTCGCCAGTGTCGGTGATGATTTTGGGATTTTCGAAGCAACAAATGAGTTTAATACCGGGCGTTGGAGAAATATACCAACAGCCAGCTACCCAAGTAGGTTAGAAAACCCGAACTTAAAACCTGAATTTAATTCATCGGTTGAATACGGGGCAGAATTAAAACTATTTAGCGGTCGTTTCGGAGTCGATTTTTCTTATTATATAAACACCTTTGGGCCTCAGATATTTACACAAGATTTCTCAGATGCATCCGGTTATTCGGGAATCTTACAAAATGGGAGAAAAACTGAAACACGAGGTTTTGATGCTTCTATAACCATTGTCCCTTTAAGGTCTGATGACTTTGAGTGGTCTATGTTGTTAAATGTAGATAAATATACGCGCTTTTTAATTTCGTTACCACCTCTAGAAGATGGTACTATACCTGAAAGGGAAGGTAGAGTTTTCGTAGGTGGGGAATTGAATCATTATTGGTGGAATACTTGGGACCGTACCGCAGATGGACAATTAGTTGTAGATGATAACGGTTTACCTATTAGTAGACCTGCAACAGATTTAGGAAATACGCAACCAGATTTCACTGCTAGTGTTAATAACACTTTTCGTTATAAAAACTGGTCTATGAATGTCTTGATTGATGGTCGCTTTGGAGGCGTAACTTTCGATCGTTACGAACGTGATTTATGGCGTTCCGGATCTCACCCTGAATCTATACACCCGGAGAGAGATTTAACCAATATCGCTTTTGCTACGGGTGGAGACCCTAGAACTATGTTGGTTCCTGGTGTTCGTGTTGTATCTGGTGATGTTACTTATGACACTGAAGGTCAGATTATTGAGGATACTCGTACGTTCGAGACTAATACCACAATGATAAATTACCAGCAGTGGGCACAACGGTATAAAGGAGACTGGAGAAGCAATATTATTGAGAAAACCTTTGCCAAATTAAGAGAAGCCAGTATTACGTATACGTTCCCAAGAAAAATATTAGAAAACACTTTTATTAAATCTGCTTCAATTTCCTTAGTTGGTAGAAACCTATTATACTGGACAAAAGATGATACTTATGGTGATTTAGATACTTATACTTTGGCTACAGGAGATACAAACCTACAACAACCTTCTCAAAGATCTGTAGGGTTTAATGTAAACTTACAATTCTAAAAAAAAAGATATGAAAATCATGAAATATATAAAATTTGTTCTACTTATAACAGTTATAAGTGGTTTGCATAGTTGCTTAGACTATGAAGAATTGAGAGAAAACCCAAACGATCCAACATCGGTACCACCTTCGTTAATCTTTGCGAATTTAACACCTAATGTGACCACATCCTTTACAGATTCCTATATAAGTATGCAATACCATATATGGGTTTCCACAGATAGCGAGTACAATATAAATTTTCGTAGTGGTTATGGTGGTAGCTTTGGCGGTTATTCAGACTTAAGAAATATTGAAAAGATGAATGAAGCCGCAGACGCCAATAGCGCCCCAATATATAGGATTCTTGGTAAATTTTATGCAGCTAGAGCTTATATAGAAATGACAAGGCGAATGGGAGATATTCCTTTTTCACAATCATTAATGGACGTTGATGTACCAAGACCAGCTTACGATACTCAACAGAAAGTCTATATTGGAGCTTTGGATATGTTGGATGAGGCAAGTAGGGAGTTAGGAGATTTTATCGCTAACAATCAGGGGTATACTTTAGCAGGTGATGCTTATTATAATGGGCAATTACAAAATTGGCACAAATTAATTAATGCATATACACTACGTATTTTAATTTCGCTTAGTAAAAAGGCGAATGATGCAGGCTTAAACGTTCAAGGGCGATTTGCTGCTATTGTAAATAATCCAAACCAATATCCGTTGTTCCAGAGTATAGGAGATAATGCAGAACTAGATTATAAAAACGAGGATGGCTTTAAGCAAACTTACAATCCGGACGTGGCGGTATACAGACAATCTGTTAATTATGCTTCTACATATATAGATATGCTTAAGGGGTATTCAGACCCTAGATTGTTTATAGTCGCGGACCCTTCTCAATTTGCATTAGATGCTAACCCAGGGAACCCTGCTGCCGTAGCTGCAGACCCGAATTCTTATGCTGGTGCAGACCCTACCGTAAGCCCGGCTGAAAATGTCACCTTGAGATTGGAAGGACGTTTTTCTTTACCAAATGAAGAAAAATACTGGAACTTTGTTGGTCAACCGGGTGTTTGGATGAGTTACTGGGAGCAAGAATTCTGTATAGCGGAGGCCGCACATAGAGGATGGATTTCGGCTAATGCAAACGATCATTACGATAATGCCGTTAGGGCATCAATGCAGTGGTATGGTGTGGAAAGCGATGCCATTGATGATTATTTATCTGCTCCTAGTTCAAATTATATTCCCGGTGATGCCGGATTAACAAGGCTGTTAGAGCAAAAGTATTTAGCTTTTGCAGAAAACTCCGGTGCTGAACCATTCTTTAACTTTAGAAGAACTAATGTACCAGATTTACCATATTCAGACTTTAATGTCAGCACAGATCCTGGCTATCCTAACCGTTGGTCTTATCCCGGTTCCGAAAATTCAGACAACCCAGAAAACTATTTAGCAGCGCTAAACAGACAATTTGGTGTAGAATCTGATGATATCGATTTCCTTATTTGGGAACTTAAAGACTAAATGAATTTAAAACATAATTTATAATGAAAACAATAAATTTATTAAAAAAATATAGGCTCTCAGCAATCGTAATTCTTGTGGTTACATTATTCGTTAGCACGGCTTGTGAAGAGGATGATGGCATTGGATTTAATGATCAACGCTACTTACCGGGAGAATTAGCTTTTTATTTTGACAACCCAAATCCTAAAACCGGGCTTCCTTATACGGAGACGGAATTAGCGGAATTATTAACTATACATAGTTATGATCCTAGAAAAGAAGGTAAGTTTGAAGAAAGTGACCCTATAAATATTTCTTTATTATTATTAAAGCAAGTCAAAGAGCTTACCATTACCAATACAAATACCAATACGGTTTTACAAACGTTTACAGAAGGCACTGCCGATGATGATAAGTTCCGAGTGAATTTCAATACCACTCTAACCGATTTGGGTCTTTTAGAATTAAAAGACAGGACGGCTTTAAAATGGGATTTTGTTTATGCGGACGAATCTATTGGTTCTGTGTTGTATAAAGTTCAATTTGTAAAATTTGAGGTGATTGACCCTAATGCAGATCTATCGAAAAACTTGGTAGGCTACTGGAGATTTGACGACCCTAATAATTTAGGTGCTGCCACTATAGGTAACGATCTAACATTAAACGGAGCCGCTTCTCATAGTGCTGTTTCCGGGGTTAATGCAGAAGACGGAGCCGCTCTTGTAGATGTTGGTACCTGGTACGATGTAGACCATGGCATGGCGGCAAGTGGTGGAGCTAATGTTAATACCTATACCATGGTTTGGGATGTAAAAGTCGCAACAGCAGATTTAGGAACATACATCTGTTTCCTTCAAAATAATATCGCCAATGATTCCGATGGTGCCGTTTATATACACCCTAATGCAGGCTTCTGGTTTAACGGTGGTCCCGGAGGTCATGCCGAAGGCACTATCCAAGGAGATACATGGCATCGGGTAGTTCTTGCAATAGATGCTCCGGAATTGCGATTTTATGTGGACGGTGTAGAAATTTATAAAGATGAAGCGATTGCCGGTATTGACGGAACATTCTCTTTAAATCTTGCCAAGACTATTATTTTAGGAGAAAACAGTAGTAATAATGGTAACGGAGAAGACAATCCAATTACCATTAGTGAGTTTATGTTATTTGATACTGCATTTCCAAAAACCGTTATAGAAAGCTTTCCGCCTGTTACGGAACCAGCAATACCTTCAATAGGACAAGATTTGGTAGGAAGATGGAAATTTGATGATGATACCGATTTAACAAAAGCAACCATTGGTAATGATCTAACGTTAAATGGAGCTGCTTCTCATAGTGCTGCCTCAGGAGTAAGTGCAGAAGACGGAGCTGCTCTTGTAGATGTAGGAACCTGGTACGATGTAAACCATGGCATGGCTGCAAGTGGTGGAGCTAACGTCAATACCTATACTATGATCTGGGATGTAAAAGTCGCAACTGCAGATTTAGGAACGTACATCTGTTTCCTTCAAAATAATATCGCCAATGATTCCGATGGTGCCGTTTATATACACCCTAATGCAGGCTTCTGGTTTAACGGAGGCCCAGGAGGTCATGCCGAAGGTACGATTCAAGGTGATACCTGGCATCGCGTGGTTTTAGCCGTAGATGCTCCGGAATTACGCTTTTACGTAGACGGTGTAGAAATCTATAAAGATGAAGCCATTGCCGGTATCGATGGCACATTCTCTTTAAATCTTGCTAAGACTATTATTTTAGGTGAAAATAGTAGTAATGATGGCAACGGTGAAGATAATCCGATTACGATTAGCGATTTCTTAATATTTGATAAAGCTTTTAGTAAAACGGTTATTGAAGGTTTACCAACTGTAGATACGCCGGTACTTTAAAACTTGAGTTAATTTAGTTTAGTTTGGAGGCGCTCATTTTTTAACTTAAGAATGGGCGCTTCTTTTTTAATCAAACTTCCAAAGAACATGTTTCCGAAAATAATAAATATAGTTTTGAGTGTACTGTTTATAACATTATGCTTCAATTGTAGTAGCTCTTCAGCAAACAACACTACAGACCCTAACCCCGAACCCAAAAAGATTAAAAACAAAGTCTTGATTATTGGAATCGATGGCTGCAGACCAGATGGCATTACGGCTTCAAACACACCAAATTTAGATGGCCTAATGGCAAACGCCACTTACTCCTTAGATGCACGTTGTTTATTCACCACTTCCAGCGGCCCGGGATGGACTTCAATGCTAAGCGGAGTCTGGCAAGATAAACATGGTGTAGTGAATAACGCCTATACCGGTTCGAACTTTACAGGCTATCCTCATTTTTTTAAACACATCGAGGACCATAACCCCGAAAATAGAACCGTATCCATTGTACAATGGAATCCTATTAATGATCATATGGCCCAATTGGACGCCGATGTAGTTATAAATTCTGATACGGACGAAGCAGTTAAAAATGCCGTTGCCAACGAATTGGCTAATAATGACCCTACTGCTTTATTTGTACAACTATCTAATGTTGATTTTGCAGGTCATCGTACCGGTTTTACTCCGGATAACCAAGATTATATTGACGCCATTGAAACTGTAGACTCACAGGTTGGCGCAATGATTAGCGCTTTAAAACTTCGAAAAACCTATGATGACGAAAATTGGCTAATCTTATTAAGCACAGACCATGGTGGTTTAGGCACCTCACATGGAGGACCTTCAGACGAGGAACGCACCATTTTTGTCATTGCCAGCGGCGATAATATTCCAAATAAAAAAATAGAAAAAACAACATCTGAAGTCACCGTTCCCCCTGCAATAAATTGCTTAAACAGTACGACCGAACTTGCTTTTAATGATACGGTTATACAAGTACCACATCATGACGATTATAATTTTGGAACAAGTAATGATTTTTCCCTAGAGTGCAGAATACGCTCAAAAATTCCCGGCGATGTTGGGGTAATTGCCAAAAAGAATTGGTCTAGTGGTATAAATAAAGGTTTTGTCTTCTCTTTTCTACCAAGCAACAGTAATTTTAAAGTTAACATTGGTGATGGTACCAACAGAGTTGATGTTAACGCAGGAGAAATAACAGATAACCAGTGGCATACTATAAGTGCTACCTTCGATAGAGATGGAGAACTTAAGGTTTATGTCGATGGGGTACTAAAAAGTAGTGCATCCATCACTTCCATTGGAGATATTAATAACAACTTACCATTTACCATGGGAGCCGACGGTAATCTAAATTGGAAATACAAAGGCTTTTTAGCCGAAGTTAGATTGTTCAATACCATACTCACGGAAAATGACATTGATGACTGGAAATGCAAGACAGTCGATAATACACATCCAAAACATTCAAATCTTATTGGGCATTGGAAAATAACTGAAGGTACAGATAGTGTTATACACGACTCAAGTGCAAAGGGGCATGATGGCACCTTAACCAACGGCGTCTGGAAAGATGCCACCATAAGTACTGTTGAAACAATAAATAACTATGATGAGACGCCCAGAACAGTAGATGTTGCTGTTACAGCCTTAAATCATTTATGCATCCCCATACAAACCAGTTGGGATTTAGAAGGAAAGTCATTATTGAACACCAATTGTTCCAATTAAAAAAACCAGATTATGAAAAAGTTAGTTTTGTTCTTTATCAGTGTCTTTACGGTTCATATAGCAAGCGCCCAAGCGGATTGCAAAGTAAAGTTAGAGGCCATCAACCAAAGCTACAAAGGCCCATGTAAAAAGGGGTACGCTCATGGACAAGGTGAAGCCAAGGGGAATGCAGATACTTATACCGGAAACTTTAAAAAAGGGCTACCGCATGGCTTAGGTGTTTACACTTGGGGAAATGGCAATGTGTACACCGGTAACTTTTCGAAAGGAAAAATGCATGGTAAAGGCAAACTATCGATTAAAGCTGGCACCAAAATTAAGGATGGATATTTTGAAGACAATGCATACATAGGAATCTATAAAACTCCATATAGAGTCCTTTCTAAAAGAGAAATTCAAAAAGTATCTTTTCAAGAGCATAAACTAAATCTGGGAACTAACCATGTGCTTATTAAAGTAAAGCGTTTGGGCAGATTTGTTTCTCCTTTTTTAACCATTTCAGACGAAAACCACAGTCTTACAGAACCTTCTAGTGAAGGTGTTAAATTGATGAATGCAACATTTCCGTTGAAAAAAATCACGGTCTCTTTTACTTATGAAGGTTTCTCATGTTATACGGTTTTTGAAATTTATAAAAAGGGTAACTGGGAGGCTATCATTCATATCTAATTCCAATCATTTAACACGTATGAAAAAATATCTTCTCTTTATAAGTATATCCCTCCTCATTATTAAGAGTGAACCTTTTAATGCTCAAAGTGTAGATGACCATTTTTTCTTTTTAAATAATTCTCTTGTAAATTCAGACCCCGTAACCTATGTACCGGGATCAGTCTTTTTAAGTGGTGTTGACTATAATGAAGGCCCAAATACAGGATATCCTAGTTATTTAGGTAATACTTATTCGAATAATATTTCAATGAATCCTTTTTGTACTTCAGCACGTAAAGCAGTTTATAATTTTAGGCAAAAGACCGGATTAAAATATAATAACGGATCCGGAAGTAATTTTGACGATTACACCATTACGGTTATTATTAAGTTTAATACAACCCCGAGCAGATATTTTAGGGTTATCGATTTTTCAGAAGGAAATTCAGATAACGGTATTTATAACTTTCAAAATAATTTAAATTTTTATCCTACCGGGAATGTTCGTGCGAATGCCTTCAGTCCCAACAACTTCACCTTTTTAACCCTAACACGAGACGGTAGTTCGCAAACTATTGATGTGTATATAAACGATACTCTGGTAACGACCTATACGGATTCGGCCGATCTTTATAAATTTCCCACTAGTGGAAATATCATATTTGCACGAGATAATATTCCGCCATCCCCTGCTCCAAATGAAGATACCAATGGACAAATAGCTTACATACATATAACAAACACCAAATCTACAGCTTCCGAAGTTAAAGATGTCTACGATAATATTTGCAGTCTTATCCCTCCTAACCTTAATGCCGCAAACGATTTTGGTCTCGATTTGGATGGAGAAAACGGAGTCGTTAATGTTTTGAATGTTCTAGATAACGATACTAGAAATGGTGTTCCTGTAACTTTAAGTGATGTTAATTTCACTTTAGTAAGCCCTGTTCCTGCTCATCTTCCAACAGATATGTTTGGCAACTTAAGCTTAGCTCCAAATTCTCCGGTAGGGACTTATGTTTTAAATTATAAAATATGTGATAAAGCATATCCTTCTATCTGTGATATTGGCACGGTAACCGTCACGGTCTTGCCCATCCCGCAGATACTTTCTACCACCGACACTTTTATTTGTGGTAGTGGCTCGGGAACTTTATCTGCGAGCGCTTCAGCAGGAACCATTAACTGGTACAGCACCCCAACCGGAGGAACACCTTTGGCTTCCGGCGATGTATTTGTTACCCCCATCGTAACGACCACAACGACCTATTATGTGGATGCCACCGAAAATTGGCGTATCACTAAAACCCGTGTTCCGGTAACCATTGAAGTTCAACACACGCCATTACCGACGGCCGACGCCATACAAACCTTTTGCGATTACGCCCAGGCAAAACTTTCGGATATTGAAATAACCGGAACCGATATCAGATGGTATGCATCCGATACTTCCAATAGTAATAACGGATTACCTTTAGACCCCGATGATGTATTAACTACAGGAACTTACTACGCAACCCAAACTTTAAATACTTGTGAAAGCCCTACGCGATTGGCTGTTGACATTGTTATTTATGAAACCGTAACAATTCCTAACAATATTACTGACATAGAACTTTGTGATGACGCTTCGGATGGCAATGATACAAACGGATATACTTCATTCGATTTAACATCAAATGAATCTATTTTATTGAATGGAAAAAACATAGCAGATTTTGATTTTACTTATTTTACAGATTCCGGTTATCTGAATCAAATATTAACCCCTTCAACATTTACAAATACCATTCTAAATGGTCAAACCATCTATGTGAGAATTACTAATGCCTTAGGAAGTTCTTGCTATACAGACACCTCATTCAATATTCAAGTACACCCACTACCTATGTTAAATACTATTGTGGAATTAAAACAATGCGATGATGATACCGATGGCATTTCATTATTTAACCTAACGGAAGCCAATGAACTTATCTCATCAAATCACCTCAACGAAACCTTTAGCTACTACTTAAGTGAAGCTCAAGCTCAAACAGGGTTGATGGCAGGTCAAATTAGTAACATTACTTCATACCCAAATCAAAACCCCATTAATGATGTCGTATTTGCCAGAGTTGAAAACACACCTGGATGCTACAGAACAGCAAGAATCGATTTAGTTGTTGGCGTATCACAAATACCTATGTCCTTCAACACTTTAGAATATACTGTTTGTGATGATGAATTTATTGATGGCAATAAACGCAATGGTATTGCTACGTTCAACTTTAGCGATGCTACACCAATCATCGAAAGTTTGTTCCCAATACCTCATATTGAGATCACCTATTATACTAATGAAATTGATGCCTTAGCTGAAGAAAATGCCATTCCAGATATTAGTAAACATAGAAACGACGGATCTCCAAATGTGCAAAACATTTATGTACGTATAGATAGCGAAGATGTGAATGCTTGTTTAGGGCTCGGTCATCACATCACCTTATATGTAGAACGATTACCAACTGCCCACCCTGTAAGTTATACGCGACAATGCGATGATGTTCCTTCCGATAATGAAATAACGTCAGCATTTAACACCTCAAATTTAGAAACTTCCATTTTACAAGGTCAAAATGACGTTAACCTTAGTTATCATAAATCTGACGGAAGTCCTCTAACAGATACGAACGGTGCGGTAATTACCAGTCCTTTTCCCAATACATTCAGAACTGCATCGCAAACTATAATAGTTAGAGCAACCAATGCTATTACAAATACAAATGATGGCATGGCATGTTATGATGAAACTTCAATAGATTTTATTGTTGACGCCTTACCAATAGCACATCCTGTTTCAATAGCTCCGGCTTGTGATGATGGAATAAGTGATATTGACGGCATGCACGAGTTCGACACTTCGAACATCCAATCCTTACTTTTGGGATCACAATCAGGAATGGTTGTTTCTTATTTTGATGGAAACGGAAATACATTACCAAGCCCTCTTCCCAACCCCTTCAATTCGGGTTCTCAAACCATAACAGCGACCGTTGAAAATCCCGATAATCCTGCCTGCATGGCTTCTACAACATTCGACTTAATAGTAAATCCTTTACCGGAGTTTACCGTTAACACTCCCCAGATTATTTGCGAATCAGGGCCGGCATCAACCATCACATTACATGTAGATCAGGCTAATCCAACAGAATCATTTGACTATAGCTGGACCGATGAAAACGGTGCTTTGTTATCTAATGACGAACAAATTGATGTCTCTTCATCCGGCACTTATTCCGTAACATTAACTAAAACAAATGGTACCAACTGCTCAAGAACAAGAGAAATATATGTCGTTTATTCTGAAAAAGCGACCATTAATATTAACGATATCACCATCATTGATGATTCCAACAACAACAGTATACAAATAAATAATGAAAACAATAATTTAGGTCAGGGCGATTACGAATTTTCTTTGGATGATGATTTCCTTGGTTACCAGGACGAGCCATTTTTCAATAATGTTAAAGCAGGATTACACACCATATATGTTCGTGATAAAAATGGATGTGGTATTAGCAAACTAGATGTCTCTGTTATCGGCTTTCCAAAGTTCTTCACACCAAATAACGATGGTCATAATGATACCTGGCAGGTCAAGGGGCTAAGCCCGGATTTTTATCCTTCATCCATTATTTATATTTATGACCGGTATGGTAAGCTATTGCATCAAATTAATCCAAACGGAAATGGTTGGGATGGCCTTTATAATGGGACTATTTTGTCTTCAACAGATTATTGGTTTCACGTTCAGTTAACCGATAAAAACGGCAATATTCGAGAAAAACGAGGGCATTTTAGTTTGGTAACAAAATAGAATTCATAAAAAACAGCTCTCCTTAAACACATCATAATTAAGCACTTATAATCTTCGCGCAAATTTTTATTTTAATACCTTGTAACGTTTTAAAAATTTACACTACTTACAAGGTAACTAAACCATCACATTGAATAAAGAACTTGAACATAGTTTTGTTGAACAGTTAGAGAAGCATCAGAATATTATTCATAAAGTCTGTCGTTTATATACTAATAATTACGATGCTCATAACGACTTATTTCAGGAAATCACCATACAACTCTGGAAGGCTTATCCGAAGTTTCGTGGCGATGCAAAATTTAGCACCTGGATGTATCGGGTTGGGTTGAATACTGCAATAACCCTTTACAGAAAATCTAAACGTACAATAAACACTCAGGACTTTGAAGGTGTAGAGTTCAAAATGAAAGCCGAAGATTACGATGATACAGAAGAACAACAATTAAAAGTATTATACAAAGCTGTACATCAGTTAAACGATATTGAAAAAGCCCTTGTCTTTTTATACTTAGAAGACAAAGACTATAGAGAAATTAGTAAAACCCTTGGAATTAGTGAGGTTAATGCACGTGTGAAGATGAATAGAATTAAGACCAAACTTAGAACCATTTTAAATCCGTAATACTATGGATGAATTAGATTTATTAAAAAAAGATTGGGGAAATCCAAATACAGAACACGCCAAGTTATCGGCTAAAGATATCTACCCGATGTTACAGAGGAAGTCATCCTCTATTGTAAAAACATTATTTTACATCAGTATTGGTGAACTTATTTTGTGGATTTTAATTAACTCTATCCCTTATTTATATTCTGTCGAATACAGAGAGAAACTCGATACTATTTACAGTAACGATTACATATTTACAGGTTTAACCATTTTAAGTTATGGTATAATCCTCCTTTTTATTTATTTATTATTTAGAGCACATAAATCCATTTCGGTAACAGACAGTGCAAAGAAATTAATGGAGAGTATTTTAAGTACGCGAAAGGTTATAAAGTATTATGTGCTTTACAATTTGGTTATGGCCGGAATCTCTTTACTTATTGGGTTTTACTATGCTTTTAATCATGACCCCAACGCCGTAAAAGTTGTTGAACATCTGGACAATAAAGGCATTATTATTTTAACCATAGTTATTACGCTTTTTATAGCTGTCTTTATTTTAATTATTTGGTTGTTTTACAGACTCCTTTATGGACTATTATTAAAACGGCTAAATAGGAATTATAAGGAGCTTAAGAAATTGGAAGTTTAATTAGATAATACTCTTAACCTCAATAACCTCACCCGGTTGCATGTTATCAATATGGATTCCTCCTATTCTAACACGTACAAGTCGTAAGGTCGGAAAACCGGCAGCCGAAGTCATTTTTCGAACTTGGCGAAATTTACCTTCATTTAAAGTAATGGAAATCCAGGACGTGGGTCCGTGTCTCTCATCTCTAATCTTTTTCGAGCGTTGTGGTAAATCCGGAGTGCTTCCCAATTTGAACACTTTACAAGGTTTAGTCATATATTTTTTTCCATCAAAACCTATTTCAATACCCGATTTTAAGCACTCTATGGCCCGATCTGAAATAGCGCCATCAACTTGAGCATAATATTCCTTTTCAACTTTTTGACTATTTATATAACCGCTCATTTTACCGTCTGTGGTTAAAAGCAAAAGTCCCTCAGATTTTTCATCTAATCTACCAATAGCCATTATACCTTTCGGAAATTCATAAAGCGACCCTAAGAAATTTTTCGATTGTTGCTTTGAGTCCCGACTTAAAAACTGACTTAAATAGCCATAGGGCTTAAAGATTACAAAATGACGATGTTCGTTTTTAGACACTTCCATTTAAAATACCATAAACAAGTTCTTTGGTTGGTTTTTGTCCATTAACTTTAGCCATCACTTCATCGAAAGTGACTTTAAAATCACATCCCGATTTATAGGCACTACAACCATAAGCTGTTTTACCTTTTACGACAGTTCCTTTTTTACATTTAGGACATGGTAATTCTTTCGTTTTCGCTTTCGCGGAAGTATATTTAGGCTCTAATTTTAATTGAAAATTTTCATCAAAACGTATTAAACCGTCTAATGTACCGGAATCTGTTTTGAAGCCTTTTAAATTAACGGTAGACCCTTTTTTTAGTAGTCTGACGAATTGTTTTTCAGAAATTTTCTTACCATTAAAACGGAAAGGCATCACAAAATCACAGCCCGATTTGTAAGCACTACAACCATAAGCTGTTTTTCCCTTTAAAAGCTTTGCTTGTTTACACTTTGGGCATGTCTCGGCAACAATTCCTGCGGTTTTCTTTTCCCGAGTTTTCGCCTGTCTTTGCTTTAATATTTCTGCTTGAGAAATATTTGCACGTTTGGTTTCACTTCTAACTTCATATACCAACTCATCAACCATCCGCTTCATGTTTTTAATGAATTTGCTCGCACTAAACTCCCCCTTTTCAATATCTTTCAACTGTTTTTCCCAAGATCCTGTAAGCTCCGCTGATTTTAATAATTTATTCTGAATGGTATCAATAAGTTGAATCCCCGTAACCGTTGGTAAAACCTGTTTTTTATTTCGTTTGATATATTGACGTTTAAACAGCGTTTCAATAATATTAGCGCGTGTTGAGGGACGCCCGATACCATTCTCCTTCATTAAATCCCGGAGTTCATCATCATCAACTTGTTTTCCCGCTGTTTCCATGGCACGCAACAAAGAGGCCTCCGTATACTGACTTGGTGGTTTCGTTTCTTTTTCTAAAAAAGATGGTTCATGCGGTCCTTTTTCGCCTTTCTCAAAAGTTGGCAGAATCCCCGATTCTTTCTCTTTTGCATTAGGGCTTTCAAAAACCATACGCCACCCTTTATTTAAAATTTCCTTACCTGTTGTTTTAAAGGGTACTTCGCTTGCCTTACCTATAACTGTTGTATTTGAAACAGAACAATCGTCATAAAAAACGGCAATAAAACGTTTTACAATAATATCATAAACCTGCTGCTGATTATATTGTAAATTAATTTGTATACCTGTTGGAATAATAGCATGGTGATCCGTTACTTTTTTATCATTAAAGACTTTAGTTGATTTTTTTTTTGGTTTCCCTAAAAGAGGCTGTGTTAGTTTTGAATAATTAGTCAGTTTTTGAAGAATCCCGGGAACTTTGGGATACACATCATTAGGTAAAAATGTCGTATCAACCCTTGGATAGGTCACTACTTTTTGTTCGTATAACTTCTGAACGATCTTAAGGGTCTCATCTGCCGAAAATCCAAATTTCGTATTACAATATACTTGTAATCCTGTTAGATCAAATAACTTGGGGGCATACTCTTTCCCTTTTTTCTTGGTTATGGATACAACTTCAAAATCAGATGCTTTAACCTTATCAGCTAACAACTGTCCTTCTTCTTTTTTCAAAAAACGTCCTTCTTCATAACTAAACAAAGCGTCTCGGTATAACGTTTGCAATTCCCAATAAGGTTGTGGTTTAAAATTTTCGATCGATTTATAGCGATCAACCACCATGGCTAAGGTTGGTGTTTGTACACGTCCAACCGATAAAACTTGTTTATATCCTCCATGCTTTACCGTATATAATCGTGTAGCATTCATACCCAATAACCAATCGCCAATCGCTCTTGAAAAACCGGCATAGTATAAATTATCATATTCTTCTGAAGGCTTTAAATTCTGAAACCCTTCCTTAATCGCTTCAGTCGTTAATGATGAAATCCATAAGCGTTGCACTTCCCCTTTATAATTAGCTTCATTCATCACCCATCGCTGAATAAGCTCTCCTTCCTGTCCCGCATCACCACAGTTTATAACAACATCGGCTTTATCAAATAACCCTTTTACAATATTAAACTGTTTTTGAATCCCTGAATTTGAAACTACTTTTGTTTGAAATTTTTCAGGTAACATGGGGAGGTTATTCAGGTCCCAGCTTTTCCAATAAGGCTTATAGTCGTTGGGTTCCATTAAAGTGCACAAGTGTCCAAATGTATACGTCACAGCATAACCATTACCTTCGTAATAGCCGTCACGTTTGGAAGTAGCCCCTAAAACAGACGCTATTTCTCGTGCAACACTTGGTTTTTCAGCAATACAAACTTTCACGCATTACGATTTAAATATGAAGTGCAAAATAGGGATTTTGACCTGCTTATTGAAATGGTTTTATTAGGAGTTATTAACGTTTTTAAAAGGCCCCATCTACGCGACTCTTTTAATCCATTTACCCCATGTTTTAGACAAAACACAATTCGTCATGCCAAATCAACAACTCAGTAGAATCTATTACCAAACTTAAAAAAGCTATAAGATATTTGTCTTAATAAATAATTAAAACCATACAGTATCATGAAAACTTTAACCTTATTAATTACCATTCTGCTTACAATTAATTTCTCCAACGCTCAAGAAAACGAAGCAGATAAGACCATTACCGTAACTATAGAAAACATTTCGAATAACAAAGGCAAAGTATTACTGTCACTTCATACCGAAGACACTTTTATGAAAGGTCCTGGCATTCAAAACATGGAAAGCAAAATTATAGATGGTAAAGTATCCATAACTTTTAAAAACATGGAGCCGGGAACTTATGCAATCATAGCTTTACATGACGAAAATGAAAATCAACAAATGGATTATGAAGCGAACGGTATGCCCAAAGAATCTTATGGTATGTCCAACAACCCCATGGGCTTTGGCCCACCACAATATGCCACGGCTAAGTTTAATTTTAAGAATGAATCTATAAAAATGAACATTAAATTTTAGAGGTTGAAAATAGGCAATACCATATCATAGAAATTGTATAAATTCTTTCACTGAATAAATTCAGACATTTTTCATCATATAAATTCATATATTGGAATTGATAAATTTCCATGCTAATGCCTATTATTTTAAATAAAAAACGCGTCATAGGCCACACACTTTTTTTGGGCTTCTGTGTTTTTCTATTTATAAATGTAGGATGCAAAAAAAAACTTCCTGAATATATTGAAATATCATACGATCAAATATTAGGCGAAATCGATTTTAACATTGATGTCAAGCCCATACTTTCTGATAAGTGTTTTTTATGCCATGGACCGGATGCCGGAACGCGAAAAGCAGATTTACGATTTGATATTGAAGGGGGTCTTTTTAAAAAATCAAGCCATGGAAATTTTGCATTTAAATCAGGTAATTTAGACAAGAGTGAAGCCATTCAAAGAATTTTAAGTGATGATGCTAGCTATATCATGCCGCCAGCAGACTCTCATCTTGTATTGACTCCTAAAGAAAAGGCCATAATTATAAAATGGGTTGAACAAGGTGCATCTTGGAAAAAACACTGGGCATTTATTCCTCCAATAAAATCCATACCACCAAAAATCGAGACCAATTGGGAAGTGAAAAATGAAATTGACCAATTTATTTATGCAAAATTAATAGAAAACGAATTAAGCCCTTCTGAACGTACAACGAAAGCACAATTACTGCGACGCGTCACTATCGATCTTACCGGAATGGTCCCCACAATAGAGGAATTAAATGCTTTTGTTAACGATAAAAGTCCGGATGCCTACGAAAAAGTGGTTGATCGGCTATTGGAAACCGATGCACATGCCGAGCGACTTGCTACCGAATGGTTAGACTTGGCACGTTATAGCGATTCTCATGGCTATCATGCCGATGGTTCTAGGTACATGTGGCCATGGCGGGATTGGGTACTCAATAGCTTTAAAAATAATATACCATACAATGAATTTGTGAGTGAACAAATTGCAGGCGATTTAATGCCAAACCCAACTAAAGAACAAATTCTTGCAACGGCATTTAACAGAAATCATCCCACAACAGCTGAAGGCGGAGCCATTGATGAAGAATTTCGTGTAGAATATGTTTCCAACAGAACAAATACTTTTGGTACAGCATTTTTAGGCTTAACCATGGAATGTGCCAAATGTCACGATCATAAATTCGACCCGATCTCACAAAAAGACTACTTTCAATTATTTGCTTTTTTCAACAATATTAAGGAATTAGGAATGTCTGCTAATGACAAAAATTCTGGACCTTTCTTGCTTCTATCTGACAGCATCACTGATAAAAAAATTGATCTTTATATTTCTAAAATTGACTCATTAGAACGCATTCAAAGTAAAGAAATGAAGGCTTTTATTGCCGATACTAATTTTAGAAAATCGAAATCATTTAAAATTAAATCACCGGTTCTACATCACACATTTGAAAATTTAAAAGCACGTGGAAAAATTGTTACCGTAGATGGTCATAACAAAACTACTGCGAGTAACAGTGTTGCATTAGAAAAAGCTATGCTCGGGTTAGGAGCTAAGTTTGATGAACAATTTGATCAGATTGAAATCACCAGTTTGGAAGCCTTTGAAATAATGTCACCTTTCTCTGTTTCTGTTTGGGTTTTACAAGACCAAAAAGCAAGCGTTGGGAAAACAATGACGATTGTTGGAAGTTCGAGTGTTAAGCCTCAGTTTTATCGAGGTTGGGATTTATTTATTGAACCTTCAGGACAAATTTCTGCGCGCTTAATAAGTGGTTTACCCAGTAATTATATTCATACTAAATCTGAGGAAGCTATTCCTATTGGAGTGTGGACACATGTATTGATGACTTATGATGGCTCCGCAAAGGCATCAGGATTAAAATTATACATTAATGGAAAAACGGCCACCACAGAAATAGAATATGACAGACTATATAAAAGTATGATTCCTCATGCAAAAGGCCGCATACTTGTAGGGAAATCGCCTCGAGGGCAAACTGGCGACAATGGTGTATTTATTGGAATGCTAGATCAATTATCAATATTTGACAGCGAAGTATTACCATCGCAAGTTTCTCATGTTTATAATCAATCTAAAACAAATACTACAACACATATTTGGGTTCCCAGGAACAAAAACCTAAGAGCAGTAAATTCAAAATTAAATAATTTACGAACGGAAAAATTAAAAACCATAGACACGATAAAAGAGATTATGGTCATGGAAGAAATGCCGGAACAAAGAAATACCTTTGTTCTAGAACGCGGTGCGTATGATGCTTATGGAGAACAGGTAAATCGTGGAACACCAGAAAACATTATGGCTTTTTCATCCGACTACCCCAAGGATAGGTTGGGATTAACACAATGGCTCTTTGATAAAAAAAATCCATTAACCGCGCGCGTAACCGTGAATCGATATTGGCAAATGATTTATGGTACGGGATTGGTTTCTACTCCAAACGATTTTGGGAATCAAGGCGCATTACCCACGCATCCAAAATTGTTAGATTGGTTGGCTGTAGACTTTATGGAGTCCGGATGGGATTTAAGAAAATTACTTAAAACCATGGTGAGTAGCAATACCTATAGGCAAGTATCAAATGCAAGTTTAGAACTGCGAGAGATTGACCCAGAAAATAAACTACTTGCCAGAGCACCCAGTTACCGGTTACAAGCGGAATTTATTCGTAATAATGCCCTGAAATCGAGTGGGTTGCTTTATGAAAAATTAGGAGGCGAAAGTGTAAAGCCCTATCAACCCAAAGGTCTTTGGATTGAAAAAGGGAACTTTTCGGCAGACTTGCTACGCTATGAACAAGATCATGATAATAAGCAATATCGAAATAGTTTGTATACCTTTAATAAAAGAACATCTCCTCCTCCATTTATGACAACTTTTGATATGCCAGGAAGAGATTTCTGTGCCGTTTCAAGAGAGCGTACAAATACTCCTTTACAGGCACTTTCATTATTAAACGATCCTCAATTTGTGGAGGCCTCAAAAGCTTTAGCAGTGCGTATGAAGATTCAAGGTGGCGACAGTATTAAAAGTCAAATAGAAACAGGATTTGAATTGGCTATAAGCCGAAAACCAAATGCTACCGAATTAAGTATCTTAACCGATTTGTACACACAAGAACTTGAAGTATTTAAGAAGAATAAAGCGGGTGCCAAAGACTATCTTAATGTTGGTGATTACCATGTTCCGAAAGACTTGAACACATCAGAACTGGCGGCAATGACCATGATTGCGAATACCATATATAATTTAGACGAAATGTACACCAAAAGATAAAATAAGAAACCATGTGTAATAATCATAATAAAAACTATTCGCGTCGTGACTTTTTAAACAAAACGTCTTTAGGATTAGGTGCAATAACCCTGAGCACTTTGTTAAATCCATTATCGCTTAACGCCTCTCCTTTGCTAGGGCCAAACGGCGATCCCATTCTTGGAAAACCCCATTTCCCACCAAAGGTAAAAAGAGTTATTTACCTATTTCAAAGTGGAGCACCATCGCAATTAGATTTGTTTGATTACAAACCATTATTAACCAAAATGAATGGGCAAGAACTACCGGAAAGTATAAGAAAAGGGCAGCGTTTAACGGGTATGACTGCCGGACAAACATCTTTTCCTTTGGCAGGTTCCATTTTCAATTTTAAACAACGTGGTAAAAGTGGCGCATGGATGAGTGATTTAATGCCTCATACTGCTAAAATAGCGGACGAATTATGTTTTATTAAATCGATGCATACAGATGCCATTAATCATGATCCTGCAGTAACCTTCATTCAAACTGGGTCTCAATTTCCGGGGCGACCTGCCATTGGCTCTTGGGTGAGTTATGGTTTGGGGACTGATAACGAAAATTTACCAAACTTTGTAGTTTTGGTTACCAAAGATAAATTGGGACAACCATTATATTCCAGACTTTGGGGGAATGGGTTTTTACCTTCAGAGCATCAGGGCACGCAGTTTAGAGCGAGCAAAGATCCGGTTTTGTTTTTACAAAACCCACCTGGTGTAGCACCCGAAAGCAGAAAAAATCAATTAGACCATTTAAACCAGTTGCAACGTCTTCAATATAATGAGACAACAGACCCCGAAATTAAAGCGCGAATTTCGCAATACGAAATGGCATTTAGAATGCAGACTTCTGTTCCGGAAATCATGAATACCGATGGCGAACCTGATCATATTTATGATATGTATGGTCCGGACAGTAAAATTCCGGGAACTTTCGCTGCAAATTGCTTGCTGGCAAGACGACTTGCAGAAAAAGATGTGAAATTTATTCAATTATACCATCAGGGTTGGGATATGCATGGCAATTTACCGAAGGACATTAAAAAACAATGTAGAGAAACAGACCAACCAACGGCGGCTTTGATAAAGGATTTAAAACAACGTGGCATGCTTGAGGATACTCTGGTTATTTGGGGTGGTGAATTTGGAAGAACAAATTATTCGCAAGGTAAGCTCACACGGGAAAATTACGGTAGGGATCATCATCCAAAATGCTTTACTTTATTTATGGCCGGAGCAGGTATTAAAAAAGGTATAACATACGGAAGTACCGATGAATTTGGGTATAATGTCATTGAAAATCCGGTACATGTACACGATTTTCAAGCAACCTTAATGCATTTAATGGGTGTTGATCATGAGCGGTTAATATATAAGCATCAAGGGCGTCGATTTAGACTTACCGACGTTAGCGGTCATGTTATAAAAGACATTTTATCCTAAAAAATGGAAGATAATATTGTAAGGTTTTTGGGGCGTTTTCATCCTCTAATTGTTCATTTACCAATTGGCTTTTTAATAATGTCCGGTCTTTTGCAATTATACGCTGAGAAGGCAAAAACCAAGGCATTAAATTTAAATCCAGCCATTGCTTTCACTTTATTTTGGGGAACGATTGCCTCAATCTTTGCCGTTGTAATAGGCTGGTTACTTTCACAACAAGGCGGTTATGATTCCAATATTTTATTCTGGCATAAATGGCTAGGAATTTTAGTAACCGTATTATCTTTCTTTGGGTGGCTTATAAAAACAGAAAAAATCAGGTTGCGAAAACCTGCCTTTTCTATTGTGCTATTTCTTATTATCATTTTAATTTCAGTCTCCGGACACTTAGGTGGTAGTCTCACACATGGTGAGGCGTATTTAATGCATTACGCGCCCAAGTTCGTTAAAAATATGTTAGGTGAAGAAACTAAAGAAAACCAATTGGATTTAAAGGCTTTAGATAAAGATTCTATCAATTTCTTTCCGCACATCATTCAGCCTATTTTCAATAATAAATGCATAAGTTGTCATAATCCCACTAAAAAAGAAGGAGGTTTGCTTTTAACAACCTATAACGAAGTTATGTCAGGCGGTGATCATGGGTCAATTATCAATTTAAAAGCACCGTTAGAAAGCATACTTTTAAATAGAGTGACCTTACCAAAGTCTCATAAGAAATTTATGCCTCCTCGAGGCACAGCCTTAACATTTGGTGAAATACAAATTATTGAATGGTGGATGCAGCATGGTGCAGACAGTATTTCTCGTTTTTCAACAGAAAAAGAAATGGATAAAAAAATGGTTTATACATTGCTTCGCGATTACCAATTAGATTACACCCCTAAAGCGTATTACGAAAGTGTAAAAGTTGCTCCATTGTCCAGCGATATCATCGCTATATTAAAACAAAACAATTTTGCCCTTGATTTCATGGGAGAAAACAGTAATTTTATTTCGGTGACTTTTAAAGGCAAGTCTATAACCGATGATCAGATTTCAAAACTTGAACTCGCTAAAAGTCAAATTACATGGCTAAAAATGAGCCATTGTAACTTAACAGATGCCCAATTAAAATCTGTTTCACGTCTCAATAATTTGACCCGATTAAATATTCATTCTAACCCAATTTCAGACAAAAACATTAAATCTTTAAAAGCATTAAAGCATCTTAGCTCATTAAACTTATATAATACTAAAATAACCGATTTAAGCTTAGAACAGCTGGTTAATATTGAATCTTTAACCACCTTATATGTTTGGAGAACGGGAATAACCGCTAAGGCAATTACTGATAAATCCAGTACGCATTCACAAGTAACGATCATTTCAGAATTAGAATAAGTCACGACATGTTTCAATCAAGTACTCTTATCTTTATTTCTTTAAATTCAATCCCCTGACCTTCAGATTGCAGCCCGATATAACCACCTGTAAGTAGCTTTCCATCTGTTTTAATACTAGGATCGAACCTATTAGCTACACCACCTCCTATTTGTGGCTTAGTATACCTTAACACTTCTTCTCCATTGACTTTATGAATGACAAGCGAGTCTTTATAAACAATTAAATCCCCTTTTACCCATACATTCCATTTATAAGTTTTCGAAGACGAATTTATGCAATGTCGTGGATCCATTTCGCCGTTGTATATCACCTCTGTTCCAGGAGAACACATATTACCGGTAGGACGAAGCGCTCCTTCTTTTTCTTCGGCTAACATTTGATATTCAACAGAAATAGGCCAATCCTGATCTTTTAAGATGGTTCTTGGGTCTTGCGAATGAAACATGATCCCACTATTTCTATACGTATAGCCCGGGGCATCTTCGAGCCATTGATCTGTAAATTTATATTCAAATTTTAAGTGATACGACGAAAATGGTTTGTTGTAGAACAAATGCCCATAACGTTCATTAAACCCATCATAATCATCATAGTTTACCTGAATTTTACCTTCATTAACTCTAAAGGTATTTGCATAATTATCTCCCAAATCGTGATGATGAATCTTTACGGTCCAGTCATTAAGATCTTTACCATTAAAAAGGATCTCCCAATCGTCATTATTCATTTTTTTACAGGAAAATAATAGTATCGCTAAGGATAAAACAATTGTAAGTTTATTCATTTATTAGGTCAAATTTAAAGTGAGATTGCGTTGAGGCCATGAATATATCTTAAATATGTAATTAAAACAACAGTAGTGCAACAAAAAACTCGAAGGGGTACTTCGAGTTTTTCAGTTTTGCTTACCTACTCATCCAACCAAGCCTTCATCATCCAAACCGTTTTTTCCTGTTCGGTGATAAAATCGCTCATCATCGAATTCGTTCCTTCATCATTAGCATCACCGGATTTATCTAAAATAGTTCTTTCAATTTTTAAAAGCTCGCTTAAGGAGCTTACAATTAAGCGCACTGCTTTATCATCTTTAGAGATGTTTTTCCCAATTGGTACCAAGGCTGATGCCATATAATCTTCAAACGTATGCAATGGTGTTTCTCCTAAAGTTAATACGCGTTCAGCAATATCATCCACTTTGGTGTTCGCATCGGTATACAGTTCTTCAAATTTAACATGTAAATCGAAAAACTGCTTCCCTTTAATATTCCAGTGAATACCTCTTAAATTTTGATAATATATTTGAAAATTAGCTAATAAATGGTTTAAATCTGTCGCAATTTCTTTGGCTTTTGTGCTGTCTAATCCTAAACTATTAAGTGTCATTTTTTATGTTTTATAATTATTTACAACAAATTTAATTTATAATTAACACCTCTTTCTATAAATTTTATTGATAGTTTTTATATTTTTATAGCCTAAATTGATTACTATGACGATTACACAATTATATTATGTTTTGGCGGTTGCCGAAAACCAGAATTTCACGAAAGCTGCAGAGAAGTGTTTTGTAACACAACCTACGCTAAGCATGCAAATTCAAAAGCTTGAAGATCAGCTCGATGTCCAGATATTTGATCGTAGCAAAAAACCCATTGAACTTACCGAGGTAGGAAGAAAAATTGTAACACAAGCCCGGAATATTGTTAATGAATCTTACAGAATTCAAGATATTGTAGATCAACAAAAGGGGTTTATTGGTGGTGAATTTAAATTAGGAATTATCCCCACGGTAATGCCAACGCTACTACCTATGTTTTTAAAGACATTCATAAAAAAACATCCGAAGGTTAAGCTAAAAATTGAAGAGTTAACCACAGAAGAAATCATGCTAAGAATTGCCGATGGTCATCTGGATGCTGCTATTGCTGCGACGCCTTTAGAACATGAACTGATCAAGGAGCGTGTATTGTATTACGAACCCTTTGTGAGTTATATTCCTAAAAACCACCGCCTTCATGGAACGAAAAAAATTGATGTCTCAGATTTAGATATTAGCGACATGTTACTACTAGAGGACGGGCATTGCTTTAGAGATGGTGTTATTAATCTATGCAAAGTTTTTAAGGATCATACAGACGATAAATTTCAGCTTGAAAGTGGAAGTATTGAAACACTTATTAAACTTTCAAACGAGGGCTTGGGTATGACGCTTTTACCCTATTTACATACATTAGATATAAATGATAAAGAAAAAGAGAATTTGCATTATTTTAATGAACCTTCGCCAGCAAGGGAGGTTAGTATAATTTATCATAAAAGTGAATTGAAAATGCAAATTATTGAAGCACTACAGGATGTTATCGCCGGAATAATTCGAGGTGCAATTGCCTTTCAAAATGTTGAAATAATTAGTCCCTTACCAAAATAAGAACATTTGAAGATAGGTTGTTCTATTAAAAAAGCGACCTTTTGGTCGCTTTTTTTTTATGGTTTTAAATAAATTAAACATTGATTTAACTCTGGGTTTTGCTGAACTAGAGAATGAATAAAAATTTTAAGCTCTTCAATCTCATAGGGAAGTAACCTCGTTACTGCCTTCTGTACTTCTTTGCAAAACAACGTAGCATCAAAACTGACTTTTTTAAGTACAGTTTTAGTATACTCTAGCATTGCTCTCGCCATAATTACTATTAAGGGTTTAGGTTTAAATTAAAAAGTAGATCTATGTATAGGCTTTATATTTTTTATTAAACACATAAATTTAGTAAAAAATTGTCTGCCTTTCTATATTTAAAGGAACTTTAACACTTAAAATCTGTTGTCTCCATCCAATAAATCACCTAAACCTCCCAGAACACTACCTTCGCCTTTTCGTTTCCCTCCTGCCTGTGGAGCCGAGGCTAAAACACGTCCTGCTAATCTACTAAAAGGTAATGATTGCACATATACAGTGCCTGGCCCTTGGAGTTTTGCAAAGAATAATCCTTCGCCTCCAAAAATGGTGTTTTTAATGCCACCTACAAACTCGATATCGTAATCTACGGTTTGATCAAACCCTACAATACAACCCGTGTCTACCCGTAATGTTTCTCCAGCCTGTAGTTCTCGTTTAGCCATAGTACCTCCGGCGTGTACAAAGGCCATACCGTCACCTTCAAGTTTTTGCATGATAAAACCTTCACCACCGAAGAGTCCGCGTCCTAACTTTTTAGAAAACTCAATACCTACACTAACGCCCTTAGCAGCGCAAAGAAAAGCATCCTTCTGACAAATGAATTTGCCTCCAAATTCAGATAAATCTATAGGTATAATCTTTCCGGGGTAAGGCGATGCAAATGAGACACTTCGCTTTCCAACCAGGTTATTATAAAAAGCCGTCATAAATAAACTTTCACCAGTAAGGATACGTTTCCCGGCTCCTAAAATTTTCCCTAGAAACCCGCTGTCTTTCTGTGAGCCATCGCCAAAAATAGTTTCCATTTGTATACCGTCATCCATCATCATAAAGCTTCCGGCTTCTGCTACAACGCCCTCCTGAGGGTCCAATTCGATTTCTACATACTGCATTTCTTCGCCGTATATTCTATAGTCAATTTCGTGTGATGTCATTTTTAAAAAAGTTTATTCGTTTAAAGATTTATTTTGTTTATATGTTGGTTGGTTTGTGGTTTTGTTACAAGGTTTAAAAAAAAATAAATTTTCAAACTCTAAATTCCAAAAAGCTTCTTGCAATAATATTCTTTCTTGCAAAGACACTAAGACGCAGAGCTTTTCTTAACGTGAACTCCTGAATACTCAGATTGAATACTGCTTACTTCTTTACTTTGATGCTCCACTCAAAATTAAATGTAGAGACTTCAACACCGTCTGTATTTGTTCCGACAGACTTCATCCAAATGGTTTGCCCCTCTCCGGTTTCAATAGCCTTTTGAAGTGCATGGTCTATTAACTCACCATCATTGCAGACAAAAGTGACCCTACCCGTTGCCTTTTTAGTAAATGTCGCATTATTAGTGGTCACCAGCATAGACACTTTTTTTCTACTTTCCTGAATTTTAGCCATGACGAGTGCTCCGGTAGTCAATTCGGCTGCCATACCTTGTACAGCCCAAAACAAGGACTTGAATGGATTTTGATTAATCCATCGATGTTTAACCGAAACCGTGCAACAACCGCGATCGATAGACTTCACTCTTATACCTAACAAGTAAACGGAAGGCAGCTTAAAAATGTTGAATGCATTTATTTTACTTGGTGTTAGCTTCATTGATGATTCATTTTTATCAAAATTATCGAAAATAAATGATATTTCAATATGTTAAAATTATGTTAATTTTTAGTACTATGCGTAACATAATACCTTCTTTTAGACATATATTTGTATAAGAAACTATTATATGTTTTAAAATCATGATAGACAAACACCAAAAAAACATCGCAACTTTTATCCACCTATCGACCTTTAGCAGGTTTATAGTTCCTCTGGGAAACTTTATAGGGCCCATAATATTATGGATAACGAATAAAGAAAAATCAGAGTTTATTGATAACCATGGTAAACAAGCCATAAATTTTCAAATGAGTATTTTGCTTTACACCATTGTTATAGGTACCCTAAGTGTGCCCTTCTTTATTTTCAAATTATTTAATGGTATTGACTTTATTGATTTTAATGGGTTTCACGATTTTCATATAAACATAGGCAAGCCTTCTCCCCTTTTATATATTGGAGGAGCTTTAGGAGCCTTTGCGATAATTGGTTTCATCTTAGAACTCGTCTTTATTGTTATAGCAAGTTTGAAAGCCCGAGATGGAGAAACGTATCATTATCCTTTAACAATCAATTTTTTAAAATAATATATAATGCCTGAATGGTCATCAGGATTGTTTCGGTATATCATTAATCAAATCATCATTTCATCAATCAAATCAATCAAAAAATGAACAGTTTCATAATATTAAAACGCTTTAGAGTATGAAGATAGAAAACACAAAAGCACAAATGCGTAAAGGCGTATTAGAATACTGCATACTATCCGTCTTAAAAGATGAGGATGCCTATGTAGCAGAAATTTTAGGCACGCTAAAAGACGCTAAGCTACTTGTGGTAGAAGGCACCATTTATCCGCTACTAACAAGGCTTAAAAATGCAGGACTTTTAAATTACAGATGGGAAGAATCGACTTCCGGACCTCCAAGAAAATATTATGGTTTAACCGAAACCGGTAAACTATTTTTAAAAGAATTGAACACCACTTGGAATGAATTACAAAACGCAGTGAACATAGTAACAAGCCAAAAAACAACAAAAAAATGAATAAAACAGTCAACATAAATTTAGCCGGTATATTTTTTCATATAGATGAGGATGCATACTTAAAATTGCAGCGCTATCTTGAGGCTATAAAACGTTCATTTACAGATTCTCAAGGGCGCTCTGAAATCATTTCAGATATCGAAGCCCGAATTGCTGAACTTTTTAACGAGCGCGTACAAAACGAAAAGCAAGTCATTCGAATTAAAGAAGTCGATGAAGTCATTTCCATTATGGGACAACCTGAAGATTACCTGGTTGATGACGAGATTTTCGAAGATGAGCCTCAAAAGCACTACAAAAGAAAATCATCATCCTCCAGAAAATTGTATCGGGATACGGATAACTCATACATTGGTGGTGTTTCATCGGGCTTGGCCCACTATTTTGGTATTGATGCTATTTGGATTCGTTTAGCCTGGATCATACTTATATTCGGAGCCGGAACGGGTATTCTATTATATATTTTATTATGGATTCTAGTTCCTGAAGCTACTACGACAGCAGAAAAAATAATGATGACCGGTGAACCGGTTAATATAAGTAACATCGAAAAAAAAATTAAAGACGGTTTTGAGAATGTCACAGATACGGTAACAGACGTTGCTAAAAATGTAACCGAATCGGTTTCTGGAGCGGCTAAAAATGTCACTGAATCGGTTTCAGATGTCGCCAAAAATGTAGATTTTCAAAAACAGGGTAATCGGATAAAATCATCATCTAAAACGTTCTTCGATACTATTGGAGATATCATCATGTTTTTCTTCAAAATCTTTGCCAAATTTATAGGTGTTTTATTAGTAATCATTGGAGCTACCACACTCATCGCTTTAATTATAGCCTTATTCTCTGTTGGTGTTGCCGATGTTATTCACATCCCCGGATTGGATCTTGTAGACATTGTTAACGCCGGAAATACACCGCTATGGCTGGTCTCTTTACTAACCCTCTTTATGGTTGGAATTCCGTTTTTCTTTGTGTTCTACCTAGGCTTAAAAATACTTATCAATAATTTAAAATCGATTGGTAACATTGCTAAATTCACTTTACTGGGAGTTTGGTTAATCTCTATTATCGGTTTGGTTATAGTGGGTGTAAGGCAGGCTAGTGAGCATGCCTTCGATGAGCGGGTCGTAGAAAAACAAGAGTTACAAATTACAGCCAACGATACCATAAATTTAAAAATGGTTGGAAACGATCTTTACGATTACTCATTTAGGCATGGCAACTCTTTTAAAGTGGCTCATAATGAAAATGGAGAAAAAACAATGTATTCGTCAGATATTATCATCATTGTTAAATCAACCACAGATTCTTTAGCAACTTTAAGTCTGGATAAGAGTGCCGATGGGAGGAACTATGAAAAAGCCATTGAGCGTGCAAAAAATATTAACTATCACTATGCCCTTAAAGATGGTACGTTACTTCTGGATTCTTATTTCACTACAAATCCCAAAAATAAATTCAGCGATCAGGAAATTATTTTAACCTTGTACCTTCCTGAAGGTACAGTAATAAAATGTCATGAGAATTCCAGAACATTTTTCTATTACAGAAACTATAACGGCACCATCATTACCCATGACGACACTAATCACTATCTAAAAATTATAGAAGATGACATTGAATGTTTAGATTGTGAAAATGATGCATATGAAGTAGATGTCGATTTAAAAGACAAAGATTCAAGCTTGAAAATAAACAACAAAGGTATCGAGGTAAAAGTGGATAGCTCCACCTTAAAAATTGATGGCAGCGGTATAAAAGGGTCTTCTGAAAAAGTAAAGGTAGAAATAGATGAAGACGGGCTATCGGTGAAATCAGATAACAATTAAACAATTCATCATTAAAAAACAACAGTTCAGATATTTAGGTTACGAGTAGGGCATTTTTAAACAGATATTTGAAGTATTAAATAAAATCAATCAAAAAACGAGCAATTATGACAACACTAACAAAAATTATAGTAGCAACATTACTAAGCCTGAGTCTTTTCTCATGTAATTTCGATGTGAACTTTAATCCCGGGGTTAAAGGCAATGGTAATGTTCAAATTGAAAAAAGAACTCTCACGGAACCATTCACAGCTATCCATGCCAGTGAAGGTTTAGATGTTTATCTAACGCAAGGCGATCGTCAAGATATTACGGTTGAAGCCGACGAAAACCTGTTAAACATTATCGTCACAGAAGTGGTCGACAACACGTTAAAAATCCACTGTAAAGAAAACATCGGAAGATCTAAATCTCAGAAAGTGATGGTAACTTTCAGTGATATTTCCAAAATTATATCGACCAGTGGTAGTGATGTATATTCAACGAATACGATTAGCGTTGAGCAACTTGAATTAAAATCTACAAGTGGCAGTGATATGAAAGTTGATGTAAACACAGCGATACTAAATTGCAAATCGACGAGCGGTAGTGATTTAAAAATTTCGGGGAAAACCGATAGACTTATTGCCGAAGCAACTAGTGGAAGTGATATCAAGGCCGAAAATTTAATTGCGCAATCAAGCCAGGTTAAAGCCACAAGTGGTGCGGACATAACTGTTAACACTCAAAAAGAACTCACGGCAAAAGCGTCCAGCGGTGGCGATATTAGATATTACGGTAATCCTGAAAAAGTTGAAAAAAGCGACAATGTTTCGGGTAGTATAAGAAAGCAATAATAGCCAACCCATTTAACCAACCAAAAAAGGTCTTCTATTTTTAGAAGGCCTTTTATTTTTATAATTGTATTTGACCAATAACATCTTCATCATCCGGCCAAAGTACCAACTGATTCGTATTGGTATTTGTTGGCATTTGCGCTTTGACACTTCTTAAATATGTACCAAGTTCTACAGCCAATTCCTTAACTTTTGGAATTTCCTTATTAGCCAAATTTGTAGTTTCTCCAATATCAGTATTTAGATTGAATAACTCAAAATGGCTATCCAAATGATAATAAATCAACTTCCAATCCCCTTTTCTTATAGTACTCGTCGCACCAATTCCCGGGCCTGAAGGGCCCCAATTATTTGGGTAATGCCAAAATAGAGGCCTATTGCTGTTATTCACCTTGTGGCCTTTCAACATGGAGGTAAAACTTTGTCCGTCTACCGTTTGAACCGTCTGATAATTCGAAATTCCTGCCATTTCTATAATAGTTGGAAAAAAATCTTCAATAATTACCGGTGTATTTACACTTGAATTATTTTTAACTACACCAGGCCATTTTACGAGCATTGGTTCTCTTATACCTCCTTCATGAACAGATCCTTTTCCACTGGATAGCGGTTTGTTGTGTGTATGTGGTTCTCCTCCTCTTGCCAAGGCACTTAACCCACCATTATCAGACATGAATAAAATAATAGTATTATCGGCTATACCTTTTTTATCAAGATGATCCATAAGGTCTCCTAAACTTTTGTCCATACCTTCTACCATGGACGCGTAACGCGCTTCTATAGCATCTAATCCCTTGTCCAAGTACTTTTGCTCATATCTGGGGTCACCCTGAATCGGTGTATGTACTGCATAATGTGCCATATATAAATAGAATGGCTTTTCTTCATTTATGGCATCGTCTATAGACAGAACAGCTTCCTGGGTTAGGGCTTCAGTCAAAAAGATGTCTTTCCCATGATATTTTTCTAATCCCGGGACGTTCCAAATAGTGTCTTTTTTATTTTCCTTAGCAAAGTTTTTCAATCCGTAATAACTTGCCGGTGCACCTCCGGCATGACCTCCAATGTTTACCTGAAATCCTAAAGTTGTTGGGTCTGCACCCGGTGTGGATATCGCTCCAAAATGTGCTTTTCCAGCATGAATGGTGTAATATCCATGATCCTTTAAAATTTGAGGTAAGGGTGTGATATGCACCGCTAATTCAATACTATCAGTTGGTTGCGCCCCATTAAGATTCCACTTTGGCATTTCCAATCCCTTGGGAGGGTTTACCATAAATTTGTTACGCCTTAATGTCCAGTTAGTCACGCGATGTCTTGCAGCGTTCATTCCCGAAATCAAACTCACTCTGGTCGGCGTGCATACCGGTGTAGCATAAGCTTGTGTAAACTTAGCACCTTCACTGGCAAGTCGTTCCATATTGGGTGTTTCATAGATGTTATTAAAAGCTGTTTTTTCATTCCAGAACGGTACCGAGGTATCCTGCCAGCCCATATCATCGACCATAAACATAATGATATTGGGTTGTGTAGCTTTTACAGCTTTCGACTTCTCTTCGTCTTTACAAGAATAAAAAACGACACATATTAAACAAAAAACGATTAATTTATGTTTCATAATATTTGTTAGGTTAACTATAATTCAAACTCCGCTACGACGGGATAATGATCAGACAAGTAATAGGTATCCTTCTTATTTAATACTCTCGAATTTATACATTGTTTGGCCAGGAATGGTGATGCTAAAATATAATCGATACGTGTTGAAGTCTCCGGTCTTCCTTCTCCCTTTTCGGTTTCAAAAACCTGGGTAGGGCAACTTACTTTATCATCCCACCCTGTGATATATTTTTGAGAAAGATCAATTAATGGAAACCCTAAAAGTGATCCAATAGCACCATATTCAAGCTCGCCATCGATTAAATTTCTAACATGATCATGCTTTTTTTCTGAAGCTCGTTTTGAGCTTAAAAGTTCGTCATTATCTCTATATAAATGTGCATCAAAAGGAGACAAGGCATTAAAATCTCCTAAAACCAAATACTTATTTTGATTCTCAGAAACCTTAGATAATTTGTTTAGAATAATACTTGCTTCTTCGTGCCTATTCTTATAACTGAACGGTGAAAAATGAATAACAAAAAAATCAATGCTCGCTGTTTTACAATGTAATGCCCCATGATGCATATTATCCATTATTTTTTCTTTGACCTCAATGGGCTCTGTAGAGGTAATTCCAACTGGATAGCCTATAGTTTTTAGAATTTTCGCATAACTATGTCCCCATTTCCTGGCATCCTTCGATAATTGTTCTTGAGTATATCCACATAGTTCCTGAAGTGCCAGAACATCGGGTGCTTGGGTATTAACCCAGGAGATAAAATTCTCCTTTCGAATGTCATCCTTTCCCCATTCAAAACCATTCCAAATGTTATAGCTAATAACCTTTAAGGTAGCCGAGTCTTTAACAGAGTCCGTTTTGGTATTAAAACCTAATAAAGAAATAGTGGTTAGTAAAATAAAAGTTTTCTTGATCATTTCATATTTGTATTTGTATCCCATTAAATTTTCCTTATTTGTTCTTCGGAAAAATGAGTTTCGACTGCGATCTAACGACTAAAGTCTTCCCTCCCACTAGTTTTTTCTTTCTATTAATTCATTATATTTTTCTCTAATGAATTGCCCCCAAATATTATAGCCTTCCGGTTTTAAATGAATACCATCACCACCATAATAGTCATTATTTAAGTTATTATTTTCATCTGAAAAATGGTCAATCGTGTTCTCATAATATACGGAAGGTTTATGACTTAAATGCGCTATACCATTATGAATCCGGCCATATTTTCTTCGACGTTCAGTATCAGCTTTTAACGAAGTTGGCAAGGGGCCCAACAGAAGAACTTTAGATGTTGTAAATTCTGTTTCAATGCGTTCAACGACCTTTTCTATTCCGGTTATTATTTCATCTGCTGTATTAAAAGGAAAGTTATTTACTCCAATAGCTAATACGACCATTTTAGGTGTATTGGTGTTGTATTGTCCATTTTCAATACGCCATAAGATGTGTTCGGTTCTGTCCCCCGAAATACCCGCAGTTACCCAGTTCAAATCTTTAAAATGAAGATCAGCAGCGGCTTGCCCAGGTTTATGCGTGGTTAAGGTCCGACTGCCTCCCCAGCCTTGTGTTATGGAATTGCCTATCAGTAGAATATCTAAATCTTTTGTCGCTTGGCAAAGGGAGTCAATATCGTTTGCCTGATACCACCATCCTTTTCCTTCTTTCCAACCTGCTCCTGAACGGTACTCAGAACCCGGTGCCTGAATCGTTGCAAAATTCAGTTTTCTATGCGTAGCCCTTAAAATAAAATCTACAATAGGTGTTGGATTCTCTAAACTGTGTGGATGATGTCCAACTTCGGGTTTATAGATAACTTCAATTTCTCCGCCAGCTTCTTTTATTTTTTGCTCGAAGATTCGTGTATTTTCATCAACGGGTACAACTTTATCGGCTTCACCGCAAACATGTAGCATGGGAAAACCTCCTTTGGCAATTTGACTTATTTGATGAATGGGGTTTCCTTGAAAATTAGTCAGAGCATCTTCCGAAGCAATATGATATACCTTTTTAAAATTGTTCCAATCTGTAGAACTCCCTTTCCCTGTTCCTTTTCCGCCCGGCCAACTTGTTCCGTCAAGAACCGGAGCATCAGCATAAACGCACGCAACTTTTTCAGGATTCTTCGCAGCCCAATTATAAACAATTAATCCACCGCGACTCATACCCTCAAGTACTACTTTCTTCGAAAATCCATTCTCCACCATTAATTGATAGAACATATTCCACCGGTTTATAGCCTCATAATTTCCAAATAAATTTGAAACATCGCAATAAGCAATATGAAATCCACGCTCTAACAAAGCGATGTCAGTCTGAGGCTCATGACCAAAAAAACGAGCTCTTAGCACCCATGGTTTTCCTTCAGCGATATGCTTTGGTTCAACTATTTTGCATGAGACCTCATCGTAATTAAATTCCGTCTGAATAAACCCATGAAAATTACTCTGCTTTATGTCTTTTACTTTTGAAAAGTCAAATCTTGAATCGTTTTCATCAGTTCTTTGAATCACGTTTTCGTATAACCGCTTTGCTATTACCGTAGCTCCTAGCGACGATGGATGAATCTTATCCGGCAATAGGTTAGGTTGATCTATGAACAATTGATATAAATCGATCACCTCGCTATTCGTATCAAAAGCGACCTTTTGGGTCTTGGGAATAATTTGATTTTTAATCACTGGATTCCAAATGGCCGTAGAGTCTTCATAAAATGATGGAACAGGTAACAATAAGACCACACGAACGTCCTCATTTTGATCTTTAAAGGACTGAATGAGCGCTTTATAATCCGTTTCAAAATCGGAATCCAAATAAATTCTATTTTGCTGTTTTGAATCGTTAGTTCCAAGTTTGATATAAACGATATCCGGTTTAAAGGATAAGGCTTTCTTATACTTCTCAGATTCCCAATAAGGATGATCGCCTTTCTTTAGCAGCGTATTGCCACTAACGCCAAAATTCTCAATCTGATAGTCATCTCCCAGTAAATTCTGCAATTGCACCGGATATGCGTTTTTCTCTCGATGCGCTATTCCGGAACCATAAGTAATACTATTACCAACACAGGCGATTTTTATAGGTTTTACCTTTTCTTTGGGAGATTCAGATTTACAACCCATAAAAACTATAGTATAGCAGACAATCAACTTCAAGAACAACTTCATAACACGTTTAAATTTTCATTTTAAATCCGGAAATTTTAGGTACTGTAGGACAATGCGGGTGATCTTCAGGCATTCCCATTTCTTCTGGTCCGGGACCTACAAATTCTGTTTTTTTAGCCTCAATAATGATCTTATCGTTTTTTATAGTCATAAAAGTAAACAGAGACTCTTTATATGGAATGGTATATTTTATCCACTCATACTTTTCATCAATCTCCTTACTGTATCTTATTCTTTTATAGTCACCTCCTACCCATTGGTATGAAGCGCTATTTATTTGAACATAATAAATATCATTAATTTGAGTCATAAAATCGGTGTGATGATGACCACTCAAGCAACACAAAACTTTTTGAAAACCAGCCTCTTTATTTGCATTTTCAAGAATACGTTGAACCTCTTTTAAATTGGCAACGCCGCCATCTTCATACTCGATGGTTTGATGACTAAAAATGATCGTAGGTAGGTTTGTTTTTTTAAGATCATTGGTTAACCATTCTTTTTGTTGCTCGCCAATATAGCGATTGTAACCCGAAAACGGTTTAGGATTGGGGTCATTACCATCCAGAACAATAAAATGCATACCTTTTTTATCAAATGAATAATAGTTGGCGGGCATATTCCAAAATACTCTTACCTGATCACGGCTAAAACCACCGTCCATATCATGATTTCCAAGGATGTGATACTTATCACCTTTAAAACTATCCCAAATATTTAAAAACGGTTTATTATACTCATAAGGACGACAAAAATCCCCCATTTGAACAATAAAATCCGGATTCCGTTTACTGGCTTCGTCGATAAACACTTGCAAACGTTCCTCGCCATCATGCATGACATCCTGGTGGACATCGGTTATTAGACCAATTTCTATGTTTTCCCTTAGCTTACTATTTGCAAAGACATCAATTGGTAAAACCATGGCAGTTCCTGCCAATGATGACATCTTCAGAAAATCTCTTCGACTCGAATTTTTATTTGAACTATGCATATTTCAGTAATTTTTAATAACCAGATTTTCTTAACCTTCAAGCTCTATATCTGTAAATATCTCGGTAAGATCTAATTGATCTCCCATATTTTTTTGTAATTCTACCAGCGCCTTAAACAGTGATTTCACTTTTTCTTTTTGACTAGAATCTGTTGATAAATTGTTCAACTCATCGGGATCATTTTCCATATCATAAAGCAATACGGTTTTTGACTTCGGATAAAGAATCAGCTTATGGCCATCTTTACGAATCATTCTTTGAGACCCTTTTTCATAAGTACCATAAATAGCATCATACGGTTTTGTTGAACGAGGTTCTTTGGCTACATCCAGAAAGCTTTTAAATTCAACATATTCAGGTTTGGATACACCAGCAATGTCGAGGGTGGTAGCCATGACATCCTGTAAATAAACATCGTCGCTAATTGTTTTCCCTTTCGGAATATCCGGACCTATAATCATTAGAGGCACTCTTACACTATGATCATACATGCTTTGTTTGCCCAAAAGGCCGTGTTCTCCACAGGATAATCCATGGTCTGAAGTAAAAAAGATATAAGTATTCTCCTTTAAACCCTGTTTTTCCAAAGTTTCTAATATATCTTTAATCTGATCATCTAAATGGGTCGTGATGGCATAATACTCTTGTCGGTTGACTTTAACCGAATAAGGTGTTCTGGGAAATGGCGCCAATTTCTCGTCTCTTAATTTTTTTCCGGCTCCCATAGCCTCAGCGTGAGGATATTCCGGGAGGAAACTTTCTGGAACCGAAACCTTATCTAAAGGATACATGTCCACATATTCTTTGGGAGATTGTCTTGGATCGTGCGGGGCGTTAAAGGCCACATACATAAAGAATGGATTGTCCTTTTTAGCAGCGTCTTCGATAAATGAAACCGCATCATCTTTAACTAATTCACTCCAGTGCTTTCCGCCTTTCCAATACCCTCCAAACTCTTTTTTCCAAGGCTTCCAAAGAGTATCATTTTCTGATAGTGGACGATTATAACCTTCCGGAGTATCAAAGGGCATTCCTCTTAACACATGCCCAACATGGTTAAAAATGGAGTCTGCCTTAGCTCTAATATGCCATTTACCCGTCATATAGGTTTCGTAACCCGCAGTTTCCATTAATCTGGGCCAGGTTTTATCTAAATCTTCATTTTTCGAATAATTATTTGAAACTTGTTGTGCTCTCCATATAGATCGACCGCTTATAATCATAGCTCTGGAGGCTAAGCATATGGCGCCATTCCATCCCCCCATATTATAAGTATGTGTAAAGGTTACCCCTTCGTCTACTAATTTATCCATAGTTGGTGTCATAATTTCATCGTTTCCCAGAGCGTTTACCGCTTTATAGCTTTGGTCGTCTGAGTACAAGAAAATAATATTGGGTTTTTTACTGGTTTTTTGTTCGTGTTTTTGCTGTGCTTCTTTGCAGCCAAACAAAAACCCAATGAACACCAATACTATACAAAATAATTGCTTCATAATTATTCGTTTTTAATTATTCATAATGTAATATTAACTAAGTATTCTCAATTCCTTTTTATTTATTTGCTCATAAAATTCCATCTTAGGTTTCTATAAGACCACGATTTTCCATCCTTCAAATCCTTAATCGTTCCATTCAATTTTCCAGATACTATGGACGTACTTAGCACTTTTTGAGTGTATTCACCTTTTTCATAATCAAACGATTCTCCATCATCGTCATACAAAACAAACTCATGGGATTTGCTACCATAAACGCGTACTTCCAAATCGGTTTGTGGCGTCCATTCAGATGTGTTTTTAATTTGTTTCATCATTGGAATAATGGCACCATCTTTAACATAAAGTGGAATTTTATCCAATCCGTGACTGGCTGTAATAATCTCACCATCACCTACATAAGCTCCTGTATAAAAATCAAACCATTTTCCTTTAGGTAATACTACCGTTCTCGTTTTTTGATCTGCAAACATAGGGGCTACCAAAATGCTTTCACCCATCATATACTGGTCTTTTATTTCTTTTTTAACCGCCTCTTTATATGGGTTATTCGTAGAACTTAATTCGCCATCTTCAACAACTTCATTAAAGCTGAAACCTTCTTCCATAGCCATCGCTCTAAACGGTGGAATTCCTTTTAAATAATACTCCGAAAAGGTACTATAAATATAAGGTAATAACTGCATTCGTAAAAAAGCCACATCCTGACAATACTTATACACCTCAGGATACGACCAGGGTTTTGTTCCATCCGCCCAGGCATTTAACATCGCCATAGGTGAAAAACATACCGATTGCATACGTCTGATCCAATCTTCCGGAGAGCCGGAGCTTCTGACTTCCGGTGTCCATAAAGTCCCGGTAAAGCTGCTGTTTATTAAAGCCGTAATAAAATCTTGATGTCGATAATAATCATTATAAATAACATACGGATAAGACACCGATCCTACATTTGAAGCCCTAACTAAACCATAAGTTCGTTGGTTGATTTTTCGATACATATCCGTGCTCCATTTTTGAACTAAGGAACCGTAAATTGAACGCATCATTTCACCATCTAAACCCGATGGAAATTGAGCTGAATCCGGCCATAACCATACATCATAACCATCAACTTCATCAATTTTCAGCCCACTGACTCCTTTTGAAATTACTTCCTTCTGAAAATGATCGCTCATAATTTTTATGGCTTCCGGCATGGTGAAATCCGGGACAATACCGGTCCAAACCGTATGCGTTCCGGTATAGGGTTTAATACTTTCAAATATAGAAGCCGAAGGGGATACAAAAGGGTTTATCCAGGAGTTTAAACGAATACCCTGATTCGTCATTTTATTAACGAAAGCATCCGGATTTGGGAAACGGGTTTTATCCCATTCAAACGTGCAAGGGTAAGATTTACTATGCCAACCCGGCTCTAAACCAACAACATCCAATGGGAAGTTATTTTTTGTAAATCCATCAACTTCTTCCTGAACGGCATGCTCATCATAAAGTGTTGGCGTACGTTGCCAAAACCCTAAGCCCCATTTAGGAGGGACAAAGCCACCACCACAATACAGATTAAAACGCTGCACGGTTTCTTGTACATCTTTCCCGGAAAACATTACAATTTCTACGCCATTATCCGGAACTATTAATTCTAAATTATCTGATTTCGGTCTTGGATTCCAGTTTTTACTTGTATTTCTATCCCTCGATTCAGCAGGGTTTTTACTGTCTTTTGTAACACCAGTACCTACATAAACATCAATATATTTTGCCGAGTTTATTAAAACCCCGTAGCCTTTCGAAGATGCAAAAAACGGTGTTGGAGCATGAGTTCGCCCTTCATCTCTTCCTGTATAATGATCCATATGCAATTTCATAATCCGGCCACGTTGGTGCACCGTTTTAAAATTTAAGCCTAAACCGTAAATTTGCTCTTTATCATCCAGTGGAAATCGAATATGTGTTTTTCCGTTTTTAGTATATACTTTTATCTCAGATTTTTCAACGGGGAAACTTTCCTCAGAAAAGGTTTTTAAAACCTCAGCTCGCGGTTTCGCTTCAACAGCACTCAATAAGTTTACCTCGGAGGGCGTATTAACGGATGTTTCCCACACTCCGGGAAATTTTTGTGTCCAATTAGGATTGTTATTAATATCTGTTATTAATGGTTTGGCTCCTTCCTTTTTATTACAGGACAAAAACAAGCATAACGTAAAAATTAAAATACTACTTATTCTAATAATCTTCATTTTTTTGTGTTTATTATTTATTAATTTATTCAATAACCATCCAGATATATGAGTTCGCAGGTATGGTAACATTAACATTAACTTTATAATCTCTGGACAGGTTATAGGTTTTGACTACACCTTCTTTTTCTCTTATTGAAGCGGTTTTTGACAGCCCCGTATAATATAAAGGGAGTTTAATTGTTCTAATCATATCTTCATCCGTAGGATTGAAAAGCATGGCGAATCCTTTTTCTTTTAAATTGGGGTTAACATGCAAAAAACCATCCCAATCTTTACCTGAGGGACGTCTTAAATGGATGATATCACTATTTAATATCTCGCGATATTTTTTATACCAATCAACAACTTTAATGACTAATTGTTTCGTTTCTTCGGTATCGTATAACCTGGGACCTCTATAACATGCCTGAACTCCCGATCCATAATTCTGCATCATTTGGTTTTCATAATCATCCAAATGATCCTTTAAGGGTTCCATGGTTGCCGCAGCTCCTCCTCCATGATATTGTGTTAACGGCACGAACGTCCAACTCATGCTTGGAATTCTGTCCCAAAGCCCGTCATAAATATTTTGTCTTCCTAAAACCAATTGGCGATCTCTGGGAAGCGACCAATTCACTTCCCGATACCCAATTCCTGTTTTATTGGTCCCGGAGTTTAAATAAAAATCCGGGACATTCATATAAATACCTTCAGAACGCATCCATTTATATAAGCCTTGAATTTGGGCGTATTGTTTCCATTGCGAATCGTTTAATCCATTATGATGAGCATGCATCGTTGATGCACAAACATTCCCGGGATATGAACCATCATTTTCGAAAACCTGCATCCCTGTTTTGGTAAAGAATTTCTTTATTTTTCTGAAATAATCATAGCCCCATTCACTGCTAAGGCAAGGCGACGAGCCAAAAATCATACCACCGCGTTTTCCAGTTTTTGGGTTGATAACATCGACCTCATCACTAATCCACCGACTTGATAATAATGAATACCCGCCTAACTCAATACCCTTTGAGTTTGCGTATTCCCTATACGCTTTGAATTTTTGGTAGTAGGCTTCATCTTCTTTTTCCATGTTCAGGCCACTACCAAAACTTAAGATGATCATTTCATAGCCTGTTTCTGCACACTGATCAACGGCTCTTTTAATCACATCGGGGTCCGTGGAAGTTAAGTGTAAAAACATTGGGTTTTCGGTAGTCCAGGGAGAAATGGTTCGGTATAGTTTTCTTTTAAAAAGCCCGACACGTTCTTCATCTCTACTATCCATTGGTGTTTCCCAAACTCTAAAGGTTGTTAAAGATTCTCCAACCGGAATTGCCGTATCCGGGCCAATGGGTAGTTTTATTTCCAACAAACAGGGTAAATTTAACGGATAATTGGTTTGTGATGTATACCGCGGATCTTTTTCCCAGTAGGTTGTTTGATCGGATGGTTTTTGTTGCATGCCTCCAAACGCATAATCACTTTGAAAATGAATGTTGGGCTTGGTCCAGTGTTTCGGTGTTTTAACCAGGTTTTCGCCCTCAACCATCGCTAACTGTTCCAGTTTAAATCGATTTAATTGAATCATAAAATCAGATTCGTTTATAATTTCTATCCATTTACTCAAAGTTGGTATTCCATCATATAATATATAGTGAACTTTAACTTTTACACCTTCTCGGGAAAGGGTGAATATTAATTCTTTACCCGTCGGTCCTTTTGTATTGGAAGCCCAGCGCACTCGTTTCCATTGTAGTCTTTCGGTGACCTCTTTGATCTCGAAATTTTCAATCATAAAAGAGTTTTCCAAAGCAGTGAGCTCATCAACCCATTTCATGAGAGTATATCCATATTCCCTTTGTTTACTTAAACCTCCAATGGTATAATTTTTTCCATCAATAGTTAAAACCCCTTCATTGGAAACACTTCTAAGCAAACTCTCTCCGGTCATTTGATTTACATAATCTATGGTCGCTAAGTTTGGTGTTAATCGAAATATTCTAGCGATCAAACCATTACTAATAACAATATCTTTACCACTATTAGTTCTATAGATGTTAGTTTTCGCTTTCTTATTATCGATGAGCCAGTCATATTCAGGCTGATCCAAAGGCCATTTAATTTCGGGTAGTTTACTAATTAAGTTAGTCAGTTTGGTTTTGATTTCATTTGATTGCACCGGAACTTCTCCTCTAAAATCACCGGGAACTATGGCTGGTGAAACTTCAAAATATTCAAACTGTGCATCCAACCATGCCGCATTGTCTCCACTGGAACCATCTCCGGCATCTTCAACGATCAATTCTAAAAGACCCCCCTTAGCATTAACATGAACGTTTTTGGCTTGATCTCCCTGTCGCATAAGACCGCTATTGAAAACTTCTTTACCATTATGCAGTACTTTAAAAATGACGCTGCCTTTATCGATTTTACCATCAGCACCTTCAACACCTAAAAACTGTTTCTTGGTTTTGGTAACATTGTAAAAGATTCGCTTACCATCTGTTAAAGGAATGGTTTTAATACTATTTGCCGAATAATCAATTTTTGAATCGTTTACACCCACTTTAGCTGTAAAGGTATGAGCACCGTGATTTTTAATTTTTATGGTCGACCTCGAATACACCCCTACACCATTTGAAAATTTGGTACCTGCAATGGATAGCTTTTCGCCGGAAATGGACTCATTAATAACAGGCGCACTGTAAGTTTGTTGCCCTAAAGACACTTCCATTTCTGAAAGGTTCACATACGACTGTGCACGACCTTCCAAACTAAATGTTACGATGGTTATAAGTGCTAAAGTTATTTTATGTACCATTTTAAACGTATTTAATAAGCAATATTCTTGTTTCCGAAAAATTGAAAAAACAATTAACCGCAATATGGGTAAGGAGAATAATTTTTTCATATTAAATCGTTCAATCATTAAATTTATCAAATGTAAAATATTTTTACTTATACTATAATTTTATTATTTTCTATTTCGTTTGTACGATAACATCTAAATCGGTTTGATTTCTATAAATCTTCAGATTTACTTTTCCTTTCCAATTATGTCCGGAGTATACACGCATTAAATCCGGGATATTATTAATATCTTCACCTTCACCACCGATAATGACATCACCAATTTCTAGTTTTGAGTTTTTTATAATACTATTCTCTTTAATATCGGTTATTAATACGCCAGCGGTTTTATTTAATCCATAGGCAGAACGTTCTTCTTTAGATTCTATATTCTTGATGGTCGCTCCAAGCCAACTCATAATCACAGAATTTTTATTATCCCCATCAGTAATCGACCAGATTACCGGAAAATCAGGTGTTTTTGCTATAGCCTTTAAGGATGGTTTTTTTACACCAAACTCATTCATAGGGATATTTTTAAATCCTATTTTGAATGCCGGTGATCCATCAGAAACAGTGTAATCGCCATGATTTGGGTTTTTATAATCCGGATTTCCAAAGACACTATGAGCGTCTGTTTTGTTTTGCTGCGCCTTTAAGAGAGCTTTTTCATTAGGGAAGAGATTATAATCTACTTCCTTACCCCAGCCACTTAAACGAATGTCTTTATATGCCGTCATCGCTATATTGTGCTTAAACACATCACCACTGTTTTCGAACCAAACGTGTGGATGAAAACTGTTATTTACCATGATGTTATTCTCAACGGTTCTGTAAAACCCCTCTCTTAATTTAATTCCTCCGTTTAGACATACATTGTTGTAAATATGATAGTTTGAGGAGCCATCATCCAAATCGATATCCCAGCCGTGGTCACATCTAAATCGGTTATTTTTGATCACCGTTTTATGGATCGCATCCCAATATGGCATTTCTGGGTCATTGGTTGTTAATTCATTCATTGTCTTCCTATCTGGGTGCCAAAAGCGATCGCGGCCCCAAGAGTTAAACGCTCCGTGATCTGAAGTTTCTAAAACCGTATTAAACACGTCGTTATATGCAATAATATGACCGCCCCAAGTACCTTCACTAACGTTAATCCCAGAGCGCGGGACATCATAGATACTATTCGAGCTTAGGGTGATATCCATAGCCATCGAAATTTGAACACCGGCCACTTGTTTTTCGACCCTTCCGATTCTATATATTAAATTATCATCTACAACACAATCTTTAGGATACTTGCTATTTGCTGGTCCTTTGATGGTATCCATGTCTTTAAGTGTTACGTACTCACCATATTGAAAAGACGGTGAACGTACTGCGCTTGGGTCTCCAACAAAACTAATAGCAGTAGCTCCGCAGTTATAAATATGATTTCTTGTGATTTTTACATTCCTATTATATTTACTTACAAAAATCACATTACCTCCTAAATTTGTGAATTCGCTATCTGCGATTTCTATATTTTCGGCATTTTCGATAAAAACGGCACCACCTCTATACATGGTCCAATCACTCCGCAATAAAGGTTCGTAATCTTCCATGAGGGTACGCTGTGCGTGTTCAAATTTGATTCCCGAAATAGAAATATTCTTGACCGGACTATCTTCTTTCCCTATAATTTCTGCCAGATGCTTTAAAGTAACCCCTTCAAAAGTGCTGTCATCTAAAGACATCCCTTTAGCCGGCCAATAATATAATTGTTGTTTTTCCTTATCCAAATACCATTCACCGGGGCTATCCAATTCTTCAAAAACATGCTCTACCATACGATACTTATCATGCATTTTTGATGGCCTGTTATTTTGATGCCCACCCTTTAACTCCAGCGTTCCGTCTTCATTAGCTTTAATTACTTCATAGTGAAAACCGCCCCATTCCCCACTATGCATGGCATGAATTATAGCGCCTTTCGGATGCTTCCAGGTTTTAACCCGTTCTGGATCAATCGCATCGGCAGCATGCCCTTGCCAATGCCCGCCTTCTTCATTATAATTGGGATACCTTGCTAAAACTTGCTGTTTTCCGTTTACGAAAAACTGATCGAATTGAACTTGATTGCTAATTTTAGCGACCAAAATCTGACCGTTGTATGTACGCCATTCCAAGTCTAATATTTCAGATCCTTTTACAACAACTTTATCCAGACCTTCCCCCTTGATCTTCAAATGGTTTAAATCTGTATTTATTTTAATTGGTGCCTCTAAACGATATTCGCCTTCTAAAACATGGATTGTTATTTCAGCATCTTCAGATCCTTCTTTATACTTTTTTGCCTTTTCAATGGCTTCCTGAATTGATGACAGCGGCGCGTCGATCGAACCATTATTCTTGGAATCTCCTTCAGGGCTGACGTATATTTCAAAATTTTGGCTACTACAGCTCATTAAAACGAGCATAAAAATGCTTAGTAAAAATTTAAGACTGCTCATTATTTTTGGTTTATTAATTATCAATCCTATTTAGTTTTCCCAACGATCCGTTCTAAAGGCGGCGGCGGGTAAACCATCGCTGTTATATAAATTTGGTAAGGCCGTTTCGGTAAAAGCAAAACGCACGGCTACGGGATGCTTCACTTGTTTAGAGGTCAGTTCGATTTTATTACCCTTAATTTTTGCTTTGGCCGGATGGAATTGTTTATCCTCTCCCGCAATAAAAAATTCTTTAAGTTCTTTGCCTTTAACGTGCAAACCATTTTCAGCGAAATCAAAAGAAACAGTCACTTTGTTCTTTTTGATTTCCATACTCTTGTAAATGGGTCCGCTAAATGCTAAATCTTTAACCCCATAGGTTTTTGATAAGGCCCATAATGCAAGACGTCGTCCTACTTCTTGTTTGTTTGTGGGGTGAATATTTTTGAGGTTGCCTATATCGTTGGTAACCACCATCCCTGAATTGGTTATGGTTTGCATGGTTTTTAACTGAGCTTCTCTTACCAACGCTGCTTCTATATTGGTTTTTGAATTGTAATTGAACGGTGCTATTTCAACAAAATAAAAAGGGAACTCTTTTTGCCATTTCTTTCTCCAGGATGCGATCATGGTCGAAAATGCCTCGTGGTAAAAACCGGCATTCATCCTATTAGATTCTCCCTGATACCAGATGGTTCCGGCGATGTTAAAATTCACCAAGGGATGGATCATGGCATTGTAGGCCAATGCTTCATCATGTGGCCACCAGGGCTGTTCCTTGATTCTATCCATGCTCTGCAATAAACCGGTATGATGTGCTATAGCTTCTTTTGGAATCCAAACTTCTACATTAGTGCCTCCCCAGCTGGAATTTATTAGACCAACAGGCACGTTTAGGTCTTTATGTAATTTTCTTCCGAAGAAGTATCCCACGGAACTAAATGTTTTCATTGTTTCAGGAGTGCTTTCCTTCCACGCACCAAAGGAATCGTCTTGCGGATACTTGGATGTATGCTTAGGCACTGAAAAGAACCTTATATTCGGATAGCTAGCATTTGCAATTTCCTGATCTGCATTATCCAAACCAAGAAGTGGGGTCCATTCCATATTTGACTGACCGGAACACAACCAAACCTCTCCAATTAAAATATTGTTCAATATAATTTTCTCATGGCCTTCAATGGTTAAAACATAAGGTCCTCCAGCTTTTGGTGTTGGGAGTTTTAAAGACCAGATACCTTGATATGCTTCAACAGTAACTTTTTCATTATTCCAGGAACCCGATACGGTTATTTTTTCGCTTACCTCGGTGGTCCAACCCCAAATCGTAGCCTCAGAGTTTTGCTGCAATACCATATTATCAGATAAAATAGATGGTAACCATATTTCAGCTTGCGCATTAAAACACAGGAGAAGCGTTAAAACGCATAAGCCCTTTTGCATGATAGATCCGAGTTTACTTTTTGAAATATACTTCATACTTTTTGTATTTGTGATCCGTTATTTTCTAATTCTTAAATCAAAATTCATCTGTTTTTGCCTATTGCTTTCAATTGGACTACCAAAAATTTTGATACGCGTTTACCTAATTTTTCGTAACCCAATTTTGTGTAATGAACATCATCTTCACCCTGTCCATAATTCCTATGAATGTTCCTTGATTTCTTATAAATATCATGGATAAGAATGTTATGCCTGTCCATCACTTCTTTCGCAACACGATTATATGACAAAGCATCTTCGGAAAAACGCCCGGCTTCTTCATTCGGGACATAACTCGTTGTTATAAAAATCAACTTTGCATCAGACAACTGTTTCATTCTTAGCACTAAATCTTCAAGATTAGAGCGATATACATCAAGTGAATGCGTGATTTTTCCATTTACCTTATCTCTATTTCCATATACTTTAGCATCAGGGTGCCTATAGCATAAATCCCATAAACCCCAGTTAAACTGAATGATATCCCAATCTGTATCCCCTATCCATTCTTCAATTTTCTCTAACCCCGTACCCGTATGTTCCGCATTCCCTAGGTTGTGCTTCACCAATGCTACCTCTTTAAGGTCTTGTTCCACAACAGGTGTATAACCTATGGAAATAGAATCTCCAATAATTAAAATCCGCGGCTTCTTATTTGAAAAACCACTGGTTATCAATACCACTAAAAGCGGTATGATTAAAATCATTTTAGTTTTAAAAGGGTACTTCATTTTAACGAATCTACATAGTAAACACTTAATGCCTTTATTCGAGGTTCTCTATCAGCTTTTAGTACCTTAATTCTAATACGATTAACTCGAACATCTTTAAACTGTTGAATCCTTTTATGACCAACACTTTGACCTTCAGCAAAGGTTTGCCATTTTCCATTTACCAGACCTTCAACAATATAGTTTCTTATGCGTTCTCCATGTTGGATATCTTCCTGAATGATAATATGGTTGATCTTTTTTTCAGACTCAAGCTTAAGTGTGAGTTTATTACCACTTCCGGAAGTTGATGCCAAGGGCGTTTGAAATCGTCTTTTAATTTCGTCTCCCCACTCCTTTAGACGCTTTACATCCGGGTCTGGCATTAATCCATGTGGGTCTGGCGTTAGTCCCATAATGAGCGTAGAATTACGCCCTATAGATTTATAATACATATCCATCAAATTGTCTAATGGAAAAACATGGGCTTCATCTCCGGGCTCCCAAAACCATTCATGCCTGCCATTATATCCTCGCAAGGGCGCATCAGACATGGCCGGAACCCAAAATTCAGCTTTTGGATCGCCTTGTTTTAGCAATTTATAATTGTTCTTATAGATATTTTTTTGCGCAGTCTCCCCGGCTCCCGTCGATCTATATGGGAAAGTTGCCCAACTTGGGTACGACACTGTTCCTGACTCTGATCCTCCCCATCGGGCTTCAGCTAACTGACCATTATGATAAAACAAGCAATTAGGTTGGTACTGACGTACAATTGGGAGTACGTCGGGCGCTCCATTATCGGGATGGTCTGCACCACCATCAAACCAAATTTCGAAGAGCTCTCCATATTTGGTACAGATTTCTTTTACCATACCTTCTACCATCTTGTTATACCATTTTTGCCTATTTTTCCTAAAATCGCCTTCACCGTTTACTTTAAAATCATGAACTCCCATAAACGAGTTCCAACGGATTCCTAAATAAATACCCGGTTTTATACCATATTTTCTACATGAGGCCACAAAATCGGCAACAATATCTCCTTTTCCATCTCTCCATTTTACGGCTTTTAAACTATATGGATTCACATCAGATTGATACAAGGCAAAACCGGTCTCGTGCGTTGCTGTAAGAATAGCGAACTTAGCACCGGCGTCCTTAGCCGCTTTCACCCATTGATCGGTATCCAAATGTTTCGGATTGAATATTTGATAATCCGGAACAGGGTCAATTCGGTTGTTACCTTGTCCGTATTTCTTTCCGTCAAAAACATGTAAATCGTAATGATATACCACGCCCAATTCGGCCTCTTGCCATGCTAATTGTCTCTTATTAGGTTTCGGGTATTTCGGTGTTTCAATAGGAATATAAACACTATAAGATTCATCACCCTTTTTAACCGCTACGCTCAAAACTTTGGGTACGCCATTCTCGTGGTAAATAAACGGACGTTCCATCCTATCCGGTTTTAAAACAGATCCGTCTTTCATCTTTAATGTTTTCAGTTTTAAAACATGTTCATTGGATTTTTTCCAATGGATTCCATCTTCAGAAGTTACCAAACCTATAAAGGTGTGGGCATGAAAAATGCCATAAAAACGTTGCCTGGTTTCATCATACCATACAGACATATCTTCAGTATCCATATAATCGATCACCGGTTTTTTCTGAATTTCGAAAGGTCCGGCGGGAGAATCTGAAACCGCAATAGCCTGGTTTCTAATAAATTTCTTTGTGTTGGGTTTATCTCCTTTTACGATCAAATAGAATTTACCATCTTTTCCCTGATCGATAGCCGGGTTTACCGTTAGGGTAGTAATCGGTCCTGAAGGTTCAACTAAGGGCTGGTTCGAGCGTTCCCATGGTCCATTGATACTGTTCGAAACAGCAACTCCAGTACGTTGGTTGGTTCGTAAGATTTTCCAATTTGGATGGCTATAACCCACTTTAGAAGTTTCTTGTAATTCTTCTTCTGAAATGGTTTTATCTCCCATATTCGTGGCGATATAATATAAATAATATTTACCATTAAAGTATTTGATCTTAGGGTTGTGTGCCGTAATCGCATCCCAACTTTCGCCTCCTTCTCCTTTAAGCGCAGTTTCCTGATATTTCCAAGGCCCTGTTGGGCTTTTAGAAGTGGCGTGGGCGACTTCAGAATGTGTTAACCAACCGTAAAAGGTATACTTTCTTTTCCAACGTGAATAAAACAAATGGTACTTGCCTTTATGATCTTTTATAATGGATGCTCCCCAATTATAATAGCCTTCTGTTTTAAAAATATTCTCAGATGAAATGGGTTCAAAATTATCATATATCCTTAAGTCATCTGTGCTTTCCTGTGCGATTGCGCCAAAAATGAAGAATATAATCAGGGTGATGGTAACTTTGATTTTTTTCATCGCTCTTTATTTTTTTAACTTATCAAATACTTTTTCCTTTAAGCGTTTTGTTCTCATTTCCACAGACGGCAATTTGGGTAATGACGATGAAGGTTTATCTAAATAGAAATAGGCCGTTGACGACACATCATCGTTTCTATAAAAATTCGTGGATACTCCATCCGGGAAGTTCTCACTATATACTGAAGGTGGATTTCCCATGTCTAAATAACGCTTGGCGGCATCGTAACCATCCTTCTCAACATAAGACCAAACAGGGATAATTTCTGCTCCTTTTTCGATCATATCAATAATACCCTGTTTTGTTGAATTTCCTATTTGCTGAATGGTTATCCTGCAATCGTTATGAAAGTAAACCGGGTCATAGGTATGAAAGCGGTAAAAGGTATACAAATCGAAGGCCTTATTTGAAATTGTTGAACCCTGAATAGTATGGGCATATTCTCCCTGCCCCCAACCAGTTCCTATATAATCTTCCGTTCCGGTTCCAACCAACGATGGGAACTCACGATCGCCATCCAAATAAATCTTAACCTCACCTTCTCCAAACCAGGACCCTCTGTATTTTTCATTACCTATTACACCAATATTGGTTCCCAGGTATCTTCCCTGGCCTTCTATTTTAGGTAAGATTGTATAATCTTTACCCTTTTCGGTTTCAATTTCCCGATTCCAAAAGGCATGAAAATATAAAGCATCGTCATCAAGTTTTGGTAATTCAACCATATTGATCTTATAATAAAACATAATAAACTTATCACTTTCGTTCACGACTTCAATCTTTGCCGCCTTCCGAAATGGCATTGGAATAGCACAGTTGAAAGACCGTCCTTCCGGCATAGAAAAGAACGCATTTTCAAAAGGCGTCATTAAACCCAGTCCGATTCCGAAAAAATCAGAAAATGGCACTGAAACTGCTGGTTTTTCTTCATTATCCCAATACATATTGATGCTTAATTTACGCCGATCTTCTTCAGACCATTGTGTTGAATTGGCCGACCATATTTTGGTTATTATTCCGGCTCCCTGGTGTTCTAATAGAATCGTGCTATCACCGGGCCCAATCATTGTAAAAGCATCACCTTTAGCACCTTTATTGGTTTGCCCGCCTTTTCCCTTTTCTCCTTTTTTATTCTCCGAACTAAACCATTTGGTTTTAACCCCTTCTGGCGCAGCTTTATACAATGTATTAATATCGGAAGTTTGAAAAGATTTTTCCTCTTTGTTCGCCGTACAGCTTACCATAGTAGCCAAAACAAACAGCCCTAGAATGATATTTTTTTTCATAAGTACTGATATTTATGAATTGATTTAATAAATAAAATAACTATTCAAAAAAATCCAACTCAGCTATAGTCGCCGATTTTCCTCCACCAGCGATAGTCTTAGATTGTATTTTCACAAATTGCGCCGTCACCGGAACTTTAAAATAGAAACTTCTTCTAACCGGATCGTTAATTAAATTTCCGAACTTGAAATCGGCATGCTTCGTCCATTTTTTTCCATCCTGACTCACCAAAAGAACACCTTCTTCAATCATGCCTTCAGAAGTACTGGTTTGTGGCGTATAGGCGAACCCTTTTAGTGTATAGGCTTTTTTTAGATCGATCGTTATAAAATGTTTATCATTACCCTTTTTGGATTGCCAATACGTATTTGCGTTTTCATCGAAAGCAAGATTTGGTGTACGGTTTCCTGTTGAACTATCGGAATCCACAAGTTTCCAATCCGTTTTTAGTATTCCGAATACATGTGATGCCATGCTCCCTACCTCGTTCTTATCAATAGCTATGGCTTTAACCTCTTTCGAAGCTATGTTAACGCCTTCTTTAAACAATTCGGAATCTTTGGTCGGATTACTACCATCTGTTGTGTACCTGATCTCATAATCAGCATTTAAATTATCCGTGATATTTTCACCATGAGGTTTCCATCCAAAATCATGCTCCTTAGGCTCTATATTTAACAGCCCGTCAAAATGTCTTGATATAGCAAGTTGTGGAGGTCTTGTTTTATAATAATGCGCGGTAATGTTTGAAATGGCCGGGTGAAAACGGGATTCCAGAATTCTAATTCTGAATTTATTTGATGTTACTTCAGGAAAACGAAGAATTCGTTTATAGCCTATGTTGGATGCTTCGGCAATTGTTTTCCATGCCTTGTTAATCCATACATCTACCGCATGTTTTTCCACACGCTCTCCATGTGTCGCAATAGCCTCTTGAATAACCAGTCTGTTTATAGTAACCGGTTCTTTAGTGGTCATTATAATTTCTTTATCTGCATGGTCTAATAGCTCATAACTTGCAGTATCTTCATCCAAGGCCTTGCCGGATCCTGAACCATTTTTAAATAAATTCTGATGATAAGTTGCTCTAATTCTATCTCCGACTTCACCCAATACCTTCACATCTTCAGGAGAGAATAAGCCCTCTCTATTCGGTGGAATATTTAATAAAAATGTTGAATTCCCTCCAACTGAACGTTCATAAATATCGAATACATCATCCGTACTACGTACTTTTTGAGAGGTATCATCTCTGTAAAACCAACCTTCCCGAATGGAGGTATTCGTTTCGGCCTGTTGATAATGTAAAAACTTACCATTATATAACTTCTCTCTACTTCCCAAATCTTTTTCCGTAAGGTCACCAAAGCGATTCATTAGCTTTGGATCGTCCATATATGGAATGACATTCCATTCGGTATCTCTGGTCCCGCCGGATTCATTTCCACACCATCGTATATCTTGTTTACCAAACACGACAGCTTCGGGGGCTAAGGTAGAAATCAATTCTTTCCATGCTAAATAATTATACTTCTGACCACCTTTACGCTTAGGGTGTGCACCGTCGAACCAAACTTCATGGATTGGTCCATATTCGGTTAGTAATTCAAAGAGCTGATTCAAGAAATACTCATTATAATCATCCACGTTGAAGGTGAAGCTCGTTTTATTACTGAATGGACGTCCTTCAACAGGTCTTGGGATAATGCGATCACTATAAGTGCTTAAATTCCCGTATAGGCCTTCTTTATTTTCGATTTGATAAAGATCTGCGGGTGACAAATAAACGCCAAGCTTTAATCCGAATTTCTGACAAGATACTGAAAGCTCTTTTAACACATCTCCTTTGCCATCCTGAAATGGTGTCGACATAATACCATGCTTTGTATATCTGCTTTGCCATAATACAAATCCATCGTGATGCTTAACAGTAATAATAACCATTTTCATCCCGGCACTTTTCATGGCTTTACACCATTGATCTGTGTCTAAAGTTTCAAGATTAAACACTTTTGGATCCTCCATACCATTACCCCATTCCATCCTGGTGAAGGTATTAGGTCCGAAATGAATAAAGGCAATAAATTCGTTTTTTAAAGCCTCATATTGATTCTTGGTTGGCACCACATGAGCAGCTTTTTGTATTATGGTTTCTTTAGAATCACTTTCCAAGACTTCATAAGTACTTTTTACTTCTAACCCTTTAGTTTTGTGTTCTTGTGCACATGACGATTGTATTAAAATACAAATACCCAAACATGCAAAGTGCACTCCTTTATTGATATACTTCAATTGTTTTATAAAATTTATATCCATTTTACTTTTGTAACATGTTACCAACCTTTATTAAAATTTCAACGCTTTCATCAGGAATATTACCCTTGCCGTCCGGACCAACATTCAACAGCAAATTACCTCCCTTATCATTAATATCTTTTAATTTTTTGTAAACCACTTCCGGGCTTTTCCAATCGGTATCATTTGCTTTAAAACCCCAGGAATGATTCATAGTGTAACAGGCTTCCCATTTATATTTTAATGTTTCACCCGGGTGTTCCTGTTCCGGTGTTCCAAAATCCTTTTTAAATTTCGCTCTTTTAGAAACCCTATTATTAATAATGATATCTGGCTTTAATGCTCTAATATATTGGTACAAATCTGCACCGACTTCCATATTCCACCACTCTACCCAATCACCATCGAACCACATAATATCCGAATCATAATTTTCAATCAGTTCTCTCAATTGATTTTTCATGTAATCAATATACCCATTCCTTTTTTTATACTTCATTCTTATTTCACCCCACCAGCCCCATGGGTTGTCACCATCAATATTGCGTTCCTGAGATGGATGATGCCAATCTATAATACTGTAATAGGTTCCGAATTTTAATCCATATTTACGGCAGGCGACACTCAGTTCTTTCAATAGATCCCTTTTAAAGGGTGTACTGGCAACATCAAAATTAGTGTATTTACTATCCCAGAGACAAAATCCTTCATGATGCTTGGTTGTAATAACGATATATTTCATACCGGCTTTTTTTGCTGTTTCGGCAATAAAATCGGCATCAAAATCTTTTGGGTTAAATGTGGTAGTAAGCATTGCATATTCCTGCGCTGCAATATCGGCATTAGATTGAATCCACTCCGCATAACCATCATACGACTTTCCTTTCCATACACCTCCAAGCTGACTATAGAGTCCAAAATGTATAAACATCCCATATTTAGCATCAGAGAACCACTGCATTCGGGTTTCATATTCCGAAGGGCTTTCTTTTAAGAAATCTGTTTTTTCCTGAGCCTGAGTCTTTAGACAAATACATACCAGTACTAAAAAAAATATGTTTCTATTTCCTTTCATATTTTACTTTTTAGAAATTCTGAATACATAGGCGTAACTATCAGATTCCTTCATTTTGTTTGGTTGATAGGCAGGCATTTCAACAACAACGTTTTTACCTGAGGTCTTCCACTTTAACCCTTCACCTGTGGCCAAAAGATTTATTTTAGTACCCTTTGGAAGTTTTACATCTTTAATCGTCATATGTCCACCGGGCCATTTAGGTGAAATCACATAATAGGCATCGGCTGTTTGTGTAAAAAATAATTCTTTAACAGCGTACCCCGGCTCAGGATCGATCGTTTGTTTTAAAATAAAATCACCTCCTAAATAATGCTGTTTGGGCTTAAAATTGCGTTCTCCTTCAGACCATTGAAACGATGATTTCCATGGTCTTGTGTTATAAATGGCTTCCCCATTGGTTTCCAACCAACTTCCTATTTGTAAAAGGCGTTCTTGCATGATTGGAGGAATGTTTCCTCTACCATCCGGACCAATATCTAATAATAGATTTCCACCCGTACTTACAATATTAGTAAGCATCAGCACCAATGTTTTAGGAGAATTATAATCCTGGGAGTCTTCATTTTGGTTATACCCGAAAGAGAAGCCCATACCTCTGCATTCTTCCCATGGTTTGGTGAATTCCGGAGCTTCAGCTTCATATTCGGTGGTGAAATAACCACCGTGTTTTTTTCTGATACCTTTCCCCCATCTATCATTTATAACGATGGATTCTTTTACGGGAGACTCGTTAAACAGCCAAGCTAAAAGCTGTTTGGATTTCCATTTCTCATCTTCCATGTCCCATTCGCCATCAGCCCATAAAATATCGGGTGAATATTTGTTTACTAAATCTTTAATTTGAGGTATAAAATGTTCATCAACAAAGCGAGGCTTATCGTTTTGCCATAGCGGGTGGTACCATTCGTAAAGTGAATAATACAGTCCCATTTTTACATTGGTCTTTTTTACTGCAGTACTTAACTCTCCTACCAAATCTCTTTTGGCTCCAACTTCCATACTGTTCCAGGCAAAGCCTCTATCGTTTGCTTCTTTATTTGGCCATAAAGTAAATCCATCATGATGCTTGGAGGTCAGTACGATATATTTTGCGCCCGCTTTCTCAAAAAGCTGCGCCCATTCATCCGGATTGAACAAATCGGCTTTGAACAGGTCTCCAAAATTATAATAGGGGAAGTCCTTACCGTAGGTCTTTTCATGAAAACGGGTAACCTCGTCACCTTTAAAATCGCCATTTCCGAAAAGCGCTTTACTCTGTAACCAGTATTGGTACCATTCGGAATAGGTTCCTTTGGGTGACCATGCAGGAACTGAATATGGTCCCCAATGAATAAAGATTCCAAATTTTGCATTTTGAAACCACTCCGGAATCGGTCTCGAATCTAAAGATGCCCAAGTAGGTTCGTATTTATCTTGTGAATAGCTATGATTTGAAAAAATAAAACAGGTTAGAATTAATAGGAAGATCGATTTTTTCATTTCTATTGATTTTATTAAAAAAGTTTGTTAAAAAGGATGCAAACAAATTTAATTTATATCTCAAAATTCTTCTACCTATATCAACACTGTTAGCGATACTATTTTTGCTTTAATAGACAAAAACAGTTCAAAATATGCAGATGTTACGATTTCAACTTCCAAAAATATGATCTATTTGAGCAAATACTTTTTTATTTGGGGAGCCAACTTATGATATCCTTTTTCATTAGGATGCAACCCATCTCTAAAAAGTGATTCGTCAATTTTTTCTTTTTTGGTTAACAATGCATGACCAATCGACAAGTAATCAACACCTAAACGAGCAGAAGCCTTTTCAATAAGCACATTCAGAGTTTTTACTCTGGTCTCTTGTTCTCTTCTGGGAAGTATCCCTATTAATGTTATTTTCGCTTTAGGCTGTTTTAGTTTTATAGCCTGAACTAAAAACTTTAATCCCTCAATAATTTCATCGTCTGTATTTAAATGTAGGTTATTGGTCCCTATTTTTAGAAGGATTTGTTCGGCTTCAAATCCATCCAACTCTCCATGGTAAATACGCCAAAGTACATTTTCAATGCGATCCCACCCGTATCCAAAATTCTTAACCCCCAGCTCTTCAAAATATTCGTTCCAGGACTTTGCACCATTTGCTATAGGCATATCGGAAACACCTCCCCATTGATGTACTATCGAGTTTCCGATGAAGCAAATCTTTGGTGGATTGCTTTGATTTGATTCCAATATATACTGATGTCTTGCATCCCAATTATAAACATTAGCATCTCTATTTTGAGTTACAGGTATCATAGTTGTTACACGACCTACAGGCCTCTTAAGTATCTTACGAATACTTTTTTCACAAGCATTGGCTTGTTGTAACATCCCCAAATCATTAGGATGTGTGCCATCAACATAACTATCTATACCTAAGTCGAGTTCTGCTTTTGTAAGTGTATAAATATGTTGAAAATTATCTTTTCTCAGCTGCTCGAATGCTTTCTGAAGCATCTTATTTACTCCGGAGTATTCATCAAATTTTTCAGCACTATTACTGCCTTCCGCATAGCCGGAATGCGCAACCAATAAAATAGGTGTTTTCGGATGCTTTGCTCTTAGTTTTTTGACCGAAGCTATAATGCGATCATATAAAAATTGGGAATTATCTTTAGAATATCGTGTTAAATTAGGCAGACAATCTAGAATAAACAGCTCCGCATCAATTTCAACAATCAAATCCAATACCTCATCTTCGAGCCTGCCATTACCCGAAAAACCCAAATTAATAATGGGACTATCTAACTTTCTCTCCAATATTGAGGTCCATGCCATACCTGGTCTGGATGCACATGCGCCTTGAGCAATAGACGTTCCGTACACCACTATAGGCTTTTCCCGTCTCACAGGAATTGGAGTAAAAACGGCATCCTGATCAACACCAACTTCCAACCATTCAACTTCATTATATAAAGGCAGATAGAGTTTATAGGTTTTCCCTTTATTATGATACGGTTCTTTGGTATTAAGTTTATCAAAATTATAGGTTATGGTATCACCAAATTGATATCTTCCTCTACTCCACACCCTTTCACCGTTACTGTCTTTCGCGTATAAATCAACACCGCTAACTCCGGTACTGGGCATATGAGGCATAGCAAATCCTCCTTTCACTTTATATCTTACTGAAATATTTGAAGCGTTACTTATAAAACTTATTGATAATCCGGCAGACTGTTTTGATAGATTCCAGACTTCATTACGCACAGATTCTTTGGCTCTATCCGGTAACCTACGATAATTAAGGTTTGTACTATCATTCCAGCCCCGCCCTTCGATCACTTCAAACTCAATTGAACTTGGGTTCCACCAAACTTTTTTATGTTTATCCTGACTGTTTGAAAGATGGTAAAACCCTAAAAAAACAATACACGCGACAATTCTAGTAAGCATTTTTTTTAATTAAAAATTGATTTATTTTGTATTATAGACTTCTTCTAAAGGGTTAATAACAAACTTTTTAAACTTTGGCGTCGTATGCTCTTTTTTTATGATTTCAAAAAGCCTGGCAACGATTTCCGGATGGTTTTCAGCAATGTTATTTTGTTCACTTTCGTCCTCTTCTAAATTATAGAGTTCTATATCTTTGTTTCCTTTTTTAATATCTTTCCAAATAATTTTCCATTTTCCAATTCTAACGGCCACTTGTCCATTGTATCCCGGGAATTCCCAATACAGAAATTCGTGTTCTTTTTGTTTATCTTTATTAATTAAGGTATTATAAAAACTAACACCGTCACCTTTAAAATCCGTTTTAACATTGGCGACATCATTCAATGTTGGTAATACATCATAAAACGAAGAAATATGATCCGATCTAGAACCAGCTTTAATTCTCTCTGGCCATGAAGCTATCATAGGTACCCGAATACCACCTTCATATAAAAATCCTTTTCCTCTACCATAATTTTCGTCGAAAGGCCCACCACTGTTAAACCATTCGGAATCCGTACCTCCTATATAACTCGGTCCGTTGTCTGACGTAAAAATAATTAATGTATTATCGTATAAATTATTAACCTTTAAATAGCTCACTAGCTTCCCTATGTTTTCATCCAAATAAGAAACCATCGCGGCATAAGTCGCTCGTGGATATCGCACGGGGAAATAACTAATTCCTTTTCCCGGCTTGTTATAATAGGGCTCTTCTTCTCCAAACTTTTTCACATAATACTCTACCCATTTCTTTGGTGCCTGGAGAGGCAAATGTGGAATCGGGGTTGCCCAATATAAAAAGAAAGGATCGTCTTTATTCTTTTCAACAAAACCCATTAATTTTTCAAATGAAATTGTTGAAGAATATACGGGTTGGTTATATTTTTCGTAAGACTTTAAATCATATGGATCCTCCCCCTTGCTTAAACCTGTATTAGGTGCAATCGTATCATTATTTAAATGATACCTTTTTTCATTTTCATACAAATGCACCGGATTATAGGTATGTGCAATTCTCTGGCAGTTATATCCGAAGAAATAATCAAAACCCATTTTTGTTGGTATCGATTGTGTATGCGGCGCACCTAAACCCCATTTTCCAACGATACCTGTTTTATATCCTGTTTTCTTTAATAATTTGGCTATCGTAACAGTTTCTTTTGGTAATGGTCTTTGTCCTTCTAAGGTCGAATCTTTAAGCATCGACCTGTACTTCCAAACTTCTCCACGTTCTCGCCACTCGTCATTACCTCTAATTGGAGTGTGTCCTAAATGTTGCCCTGTAAGTAATACGGAACGTGAAGGCGCACAAACCGGAGCTCCCGAATAATGCTGGGTAAATAGCATACCACCGGTAGCTAAAGCGTCAATATTAGGAGTTTCAATCTTTGTTTGCCCATAGGCTCCAACCTCTCCATAACCCAAATCATCTGCCAAAATATAGATAATATTAGGTTTCACTTCAACTTTTACGTCTTGTTTTTTACCATCAGACTTACAAGACGTTAAAAGGGTTAGACATATTGCAAAACCAAACTTTAAAACGGGTGTTTTCATCTTTAAAATTTAAAAAAAATTATATGAATTGATAAATGTATTACTAAAAAAGAAAAGGTGTTAGGTTTTTAGAAAAAATTATTAATATGTTCCTACAGGTCTGTTTTCCTTTTCCAATTGTAAATCGAATGCTATCATGCTCTTCTTTAAAGATTCTACCATTTCAGGGTTTTGACCTGCCAAATCGTAAGATTCACTAATATCCTCTTCAATATTATAAAGCTGAGGAACACCCTCCCTAAGAATCATTTTAAAAGCCCCTTTTCTTATGCCTTCAATTTTTCCTTTTGTAGAATAATAAAAAAACGGACGATCTTCTAAAGCCATATCATGACCATACAATATTGCAGAAATATCCCTTCCATCGATTTTGTCTTCCGGCAATTTAGCACCGGTAATTTTTGCGATGGTAGGTAGAACATCCATATTATTTATAATGGCTGTACTGAGTTGTTGTGGTTTTATAGTTTCTGGCCACCAGGCAATAAAAGGCTCTCGCATACCGCCTTCCCATGTTGTGCCTTTAGCACCACGCAATGGTCCGGATGAGCCTCCTTCGGTTTTAAAGACCTTCCATGGGCCATTATCTGAAGTGAATAAAACCAATGTATTTTCATCTAAATCTAAGGTTTTCAAGGTTTTCATAATTTCACCCACACTCCAATCTATTTCTTCAATGGTATCACCATACGGGCCTCTGGTACTTTCCCCTTCAAAATCCGGTGAAGCATAAATCGGTATATGCGGCATGGGGTGCGCTAAATATAGAAAAAATGGTTTCTTTTTATTTCGTTTAATAAACTCAACCGATTTTTTTGTAAAATCTCTTGTAATATACCTTTGGTCAGGTTCAAACGAAATCGTGTCCTTTCCTTTCATTAAAGGCAATTTATACTTATAATTTGTCTTTTCTCCCTGCATAGCGACCTGTTCTTTTCTACTCATATCGTTACTAAAGGGTATTCCATAAAAGGTGTCAAATCCTTGATTCAACGGAGAAAACTTAGATTGATGTCCTAGATGCCATTTCCCAATGCAAGCGGTAGTATAACCTTGTTCTTTTAACAAATCGGCAATGGTTTCTTCTTTAGGATTCAATCCTGTCGTGGATTGCGGAAACAAAACGCCTTTATGCAATCCAACTCTTTTCGGATAGCATCCGGTTAAGAGCGCTGCGCGTGAAGGAGTACAAACCGGAGCTGCCACATAAAATTGAGTGAATTTTATACCTTCAAAAGCCATTTTATCTAGCATAGGTGTTTTAATGGTAGGGTTACCATAACAGCTTAAATCACCATAGCCTAAATCATCAGTATATATAATGATGACGTTGGGTTTGCTTGTTTTTAATATTTGCGCAAACAACTCATTCCCAGAAAGTAACATTAATACAACTAGGGTAAATAAATGAATTTTTAATGATCTAATCATGAACAGAGGTTTAATTTTCGACTATGTTTTAAAAATAATTTTCTAAATATATAGCAAAAAACGCATTCATCAATAGTTATCATGGAATCCTTTTCTAAATATTAATATCAAAACGATCTTGAAAAGATTTAACTCATAAGTAAAATCGAGAACCAAGTTTTTAAACTTTAAACCTATTCGCGATGTAATACGCATGCGGCATCATTTAAACTTATATTAATTTAGTTGATAACTCAAATCTTAGATCAATGAGGCTTTGCATCAGACATTTTCAATTCCAAATCCCCTCCATTAGTTATAGCACTATGGGTTAGTTTATAAGATTTAACTTGCTTACCATTAAAAAGAGCTTTACTTACGTATAAATTTTCAGAACTATTATTCACTGCCCTTATAACAAACTTTTCCCCAGCGTAATAGTCATTATTCAATTGCACTGTAATTTTATCAAAAATTGGACTTCCTATTTGATATTTAGGGTTTTCTTCAGCTCCCCCATTCATTTGAAAGAGTCCCATTTTCATCAAAACCGCCAAGCTTCCCATTAATCCCTGATCTTCATCTCCGTTATAGCCTGTTGAAGGGTCCAGGCCATTAAAAACTGTTGTTGTAACTTCTCTTGACCAATACTGTGTAAGATCGGGTCTACCCAGATAATCAAATATAAAAGCAGTCTGCATTGATGGCTGGTTGCCATAATTAATAGGAATACGACGATATTCAGGATGCCTTTCCTTATCATGTGATGTACCTGAGGTAAAACCCAATTCCTGTGCATTCTCAAATTGTGTATTCAATTTTTCAACTGCTTTTTCCTTTCCACCCATTAATTCAGCTAAACTAACAATGTCATGAGGAACAAACCAAGTAGATTGCGCCCCGTTGGATTCATTAAAGCCCGTTTCATAAACAAAGGGATCAAAATCCTCTAACCATTTTCCATTAATATCCTTAGGTCGCATCCACCCCAATGTTTTGTCAAAAACATTTTGATAGTTCTTTGAACGTTTCATGAAATATTTGTAATCTTCCTCGTGTCCCAGTTTTTTAGCCAATTGTGCTATTGTCCAATCTTGATATGCATATTCCATGGTAAGACTAGCACCATCCTGATGCCCTCCATATTCACCTTCTGGAATGGGATAAGGAACATATCCATTTTTAAGGTAATGTTTAAACCCTCCTCCAACTAATGTATAATGCTCATAACCCGCTTTTTCCATAATTCCACCGATAACATGATTCTTCTTTAGAGCAGTATAAATATCTTCCAAATCTTCAGTAATTATCCCTTTTTGAATGGCACTTACCACAAAAGGTGTGCTTGAAGCTCCAGTCATTACATAAGTGTAATTCCCTCCTGAAGGACCACGAGGAATTAATCCTCCATCCTTGTAGTATTGCATCAATGAATGCACGAACTCTTCCATTATTTCAGGATAAACAAGTCCCCATAGGCTGTTAATAGTCCATTGAGCACCCCAAAATGAATCAGAATTATAATGGTTATATTTTGGATTTCCTTCTTTATCTAACGGTATTTGTCCTACTCTAAAATTTTCTCCAGTATTATCAGGATAAGCTCCATTTACATCACTAATGGTTCTACGACCTTGTAACGCATGCCAAAGGTCTGTATAAAACCTACGTCTCTCCACTTTTGTACCTCCTTCAACTTTTATACGCCCCAATAAACTGTTCCATGCTGTTTTTGATTCATCAACTACCTTTTCAAAATCCCAATGAGGCAACTCTATATCCATGTTTTTTTTGGCGTTTTCGATCGAGGTATAAGAAATTCCTACTTTAATAGAGACTTCGCTATTGTTAACCTTTGGAAAAATTAGATAGTTCCCTGTTTTCTCATCTCTTTCAATAGATATAATTTTAGTATTCAGTTCTACTTCAAAAAAAATCGTACTAGGTTTGGGACGGCGGTGCGTTGGTGAAGCCACTAATGATCCTGATAATTTATTGTCACCTATTTTTTCCAGCTTACCATCAATAATTTCACAGGGACCTAATTTTCCATTTAAATTAAAAAGGATGGCTGCCTGTTGATCTTTTGGAAAAGTATATTTATGAAAACCAACACGTTTTGTACTTGTTAATTCTGTGGTTATTTTGTATTTGTCTAGTTCAATATAATGGTACCCCGGGGAAACTTTTTCTGTTTTATGACTAAATTTTGAATAATAATCGTTGAAAATAGAATTCTTATTTTTTTCAGAAACCGTTACAGGCATAACTGAAAGTCCTGAAAGTTGCCAAGCATGGATATGGCTAAAACCTTTTATAGTATCGGTTTTATATCTATAGCCACTACCCCATGCTCCCTCTACTTGAGTATCAGGGCTAAGATTAACCATCCCAAACGGTCGACTGGCTGATGAAAACAAAAACCAGCGTGAATTTTCGGTATCTAATTGTGGATATACCAAATCGACCGGGTTGAATTTTAAAGATTTATCTTTAGCTATTTCTTTGCAGGACACCATTAAAATCAACAAAAAGGATATTCCTAAATTACTATAATGAAACATATTATTTAACTTCATTTCCACACTCCTTTAAGTTTATTTAATTCTAAAATACGGGTCTTTTCTATCGACAATTTCAGATAATATATTTGGTTATTTAGCAACCAACCACTTGTTTAAAGTCCATAGGCTTAATTTTAATTGTCTTTCGTTCTATCATTAAAATCTCCATGAATCAATTTAATTAACCTTTAGAAGTGTCCAAACAGGCTTATGGTCTGACAAATGTTTTTCCCATTCAATAATTCCCCCATCAACGGCTTTCATTTTTTCAGGATTATACATAACGTGGTCAATCACTTGGCCATTCCCCATGTCTTTAGTAGCAAGCGCATTAAATGTGTTATGAACTGTACAGTCAATTCCAAGTTCTTTCCAACTCACATCCAAGCCAATATTCATAAACATTTGATGGTAAATGTTTGCTTTGTTTGCATTACTGGGAATAAAATTAAAATCTCCAGCAACAATGGCTAGTTCACTGTTTTGTCTTTCTCTTAGGTAATTTACAAAAGTTTGAATTTTGTTTGTTGTTTCATCAATATGAGCCTGATCTCTCCAGCCAAATGGAAAATGAACAGCATATATAGCAAATTCCGTTTCATCGATTTTCGTTTTTACGCGAGTAGCAGTATGTAAAGTATCAGCCATTAAAACTTCTTCGAAATCAATTAGTGGAGTACGGCTGGCAATTGTTTTATATTTATCTTCATGACCAGCAGTAGAATATTTGCCCACTACAATATGGTTTAAACCCAATACTGAACCTACTTCTTTTGTCCAATCGCCACCAGGAGCTTCTGAAAAACATACCACATCAAAATTAAAGGGTTTAAGTGCTTCTCCAATTTTCGATGACGAAGCATTTTTACTATATTCCACATTGTAGGCAGCTATTTTAATTTGAACTGCATTTTCTTTATTTACTATTTTTTTTGACTTATTTCCGCATGAAACAAACAGTAAAAAAACGAGTAGATAGATTGTTATTCTCATTATCCTAAGTTTTAATTTTCGTTAATTTTTTTATTCATTCTGTTTTTCATTAGTTACCTATAGACTTACTCTTTAAGACTTCATCTAATCTTGCTATCGCTTCTTTATTTGTTTTAAGAATAGAATTTGGTTTATTTTTTTCGTCATAAAAAACCATCAAGTCTCGCTTACTTAATAATTTAACAAAACTTTCATCATAACCATTATCCTCATGATATGGAATTTTATCCATATTCAGCTTTAAATGCGTTGCCAAGAAATTATAAACTGCAGTTCTTTTATTATATCCAAAATCGTGTTTCTCCGATGGCAAATGAACATTTACAACTTTGTGTTCAGCATTATACAAAGCATAAACTTTTTTAATATATGGGAACTCTACACTAGGAGTGTTTCTGGTCCAGTCATGTCCATTTGAGACAAGAAGCAATGGTCTAGGTGCTGCTAGTGCTGCAATTTCTACATTATTCGTTTGAAAATCTCCTTTTTTATGAATAGGCATTCCACTTTCACAAGAGCATCCACCAAACATATGTGCAGCGACCATACAAACCGGAACTGAAACTTTTATACGTTCATCAATAGCGGTTAATAAAAATGTTTGTGTACCACCACCTGATGCCCCAGTGATTCCAATTCTATTAGAATCAATATCTTCTCTGGAAAGTAAATATTCTAGTACTCTTTTACTATTCCAGGTTTGTAAAAGCAATGCTTTAGGAAAGTTATTATGATCAATTTCTACGGATTCTCCAAAACCAATCATATCATAAACAAATACCACCGCACCAGATCTAGCCAAAACAGCACAACGCTTTTGTACTTCTTCATGAAAACGACGATCTGCCCAATGACCATGGGGAGATAAAATTCCAGCTAATTTCCCTTGAACCCCATCGGGGCGATAAAGATTGCCTGTAATAAAATATCCTGGATAACTTTCTATGGCGATATTCTCTACAATGTAGCCATCCATTTTTTGACTGGAACTTATAATGGTTTCAAATTCATCATTTATTGTTGGCATTTTATTTATCTGAGACCCAGCTATTATTTGATTCTTTATGGCTTCTTTTCTTTCCTCCCATGAATCTAAGTCATCCCAATGGGTTAACATTTCCTTCATGATTATATTAGCTTCGTCCTCGGTCCAATATTCATTCACACATAAATCATTACTTTGTCCTTGTAAACTGGTAATGATAAAAAAACCAACTATAACTCGTGCTAAACATTTCATGCGATTAATTTATTTCTGATAATATTCTCTATTATTGAACTCTTCACCATATTCTTAATAAACACTCACTTGCCAGAAGTTCTTCCTGTCCTAATGCTATAGGGTAAACAATTAAAACTCATTATCTCTATCAATTCTGTAGAGAGTCAATTTATTTAAACGCTTTATAATTTGGAGTCGGTCCCATTTCAAATACAAGTTTGCTTCCTTTCATTATTTGTGTATAAGTAATAAAGGGCTCATTAATTCTCTTTCCGTCTAACTTTAAAGACTGTATATACATATTCTCTTTAGAAAGGTTATTTGCCACAATAGTGAAATCTTTCTTCTTTTCTTTGTGATTCAATTTCAAAGTAATCTTAGGGAATTGTGGAGCTCCTATGGCAAAAACTTCAGTGCCCGGAGTCACTGGATAGAATCCCATGACACCAAAAACATACCACGCAGACATTTGCCCACAGTCATCATTACCATTAATTCCTAACGGTGAATTTCTATAGTTCTCTACTGATGTATGTTTACGAATTAACTCTTGTGTTTTCCATGGTTGCTCAGCATAATTAAACAAATAAGCATAATGGTGTCCTGGTTCGTTATCATGACGATAATGGTTATCCTCAAAGTTTTCATTCAGTTTAGCTACAAAAGCCTCCTTGCCACCAAAAAGCTCAATAGATCCCTCAATATCGTGCATGGCTCCAAACAAATAGGTCCAGCGTCCGCCTTCTGTAAATCCTTCTTGGGTGTTTTTAGCCCATTCTCCATTAAATAAACGCGCATTCATAAACCCAATTTTCTTATTGAATAAGTTTTTATAATTCTTACTCCAATCCATTAATCGGCTATAATCTTCTGTTTTTCCTAATTTTTTTGCCATTTGTGCTATGGCATAATCATCTATTCCAAATTCAATAGTTCTTGTAACGGCTTCTCTTGTTTTATCAGACGGCACATATCCCAAGGAATGATAATAGGTAAGACCGCCACGAGCTTCATATAACTTTCCTTCATCTCTATCACCCCAAAGCTTTTCGGTATCACGCAATGGCGGGTGCATCGCATCTTTTCTAATAGCTTCATAAGCTAAATCAATATCATAATCTCTAAACCCTTTAATATAGGCATCTGCAATTACAGCATCTGCATGTGTACTTATCATGATATTTGAATAGGTGGGATTTGGCCATTTTGGTAACCAACCACCTTCTTGATACATTTGTAGCAATGACTGTATCATGGGGCTAACACGTTCCGGCTGTGTAAAATGCAATAAAGGATGGAGTGCCCTAAAGGTATCCCAAAGCGAGTAATCATTATATGAAACTCCTTCATGGATTTTATCATCAAACGGACTATAATATCGTCCGTATTCTGAAAATTCTCTAGGAAACAACATGGTATGGAATAGTGCTGTATAAAAAATACTTTTTTGCTCTTCAGAAGCTTCATTCACCTCGATGCGACTTAAATTATCTTGCCAAACACTTCTTGTTTTTTTAACCACTTTATCAAAATCCCAATGCGGAATCTCATTTTCTAAATTTTTACGAGCTTGTTCAATGCTAATAAAAGATGTGGCAATCTTTACCTTTACCTGTTCATCTTTTTTAGTTTTGAAACTGATGTAAGCCCCCATACGCGCACCTTTTTGTTCAGTTCCAGAAACCGTAATCTGCGGTTCATTACGAAAGGAGTTCCATGTGCCAAAATCTTTTATATCTCTATCAATCTGAATAATAAAATAGCCTTTAAAATTAGGAATATCGGGCCCTAAATGGGAGGACATACGTTGAGGATTATACCCTGTTATTTCTCTTTTATCGGCATTCACTTGTAAATACCCTTGAAAAGGTTTTTTATTCTCAGTGATGTTTATACCCTGGATTATCATGTGTGACTGATCAGACTCTGGGTAGGTAAATCGAAAAAGGCTTGTTCTTGAATCAGCAGCAATTTCACCTTTTATACTTTGGTTACCAGTCTCCATAGTCACTGAATAATAGTGTGGTTTTGAAACCTCATCATCATGAGAGTATGGCAACGCTCTTTCTTTAGGTAAAAGCCTCAAATCTCCAACCTGTGGCATTACAGAAACATAACCATAATCACCCATCCAAACCGTAGGTTGGTGCGTAGCCATAAACCCTAATACCGAGGTGTCCTCATACACATAAGGCATTCTACTAATCTTATTTTCGCTGGTCTGTACTACAAAATTAGTCATCGCAAATGGTGGTCCTACACAAGGCATTGTTCCACCACCATCCAGGCCTTCCTTAAATCCTGCCTCAGGAGTTCCTATTAAGGGGTTAACATAATCTACTGCTTCCTTATTTTGTGCCAGACCAGATAATGTCATTAATAAGGAAAATAGAAAAATAATTCCTGAACTAATTTGATTAAGCTTCATATTTTAATTAATTATTTAGTTAATAATTTATGTACAAATGTTATCTGTTAATAAATTTCCAAACCCTTCGAACAATAAATAACGTAGACAGAACATTAAAAACTATTTCCTTTTTTAAAGAGTAAAAGCAGGCAATGAGTTTACCTGCTTTTATTCTTAACACTAAAGACTAACTCAAAAAAAGATCTTATATATTTTAATATCCTTGATTTTGACCTAAGTACCCTTCAATATTTGAGGCTCCATCAACTGCCGATTGTGGGATAGGGAATAGCCTGTGGTTTGGATCGGAATCTGTTTTTTCTGTCCAGGCATCTTCATAATGTCCGAAACGAATTTGATTTGTTCGTCTAAGCCCTTCCCAATAGAATTCAAAACCATACTCCTGATAAAGTCTATCTACATCAATAGAAGTAAGCGCTGCTGGTATTGGTGCACGAGCTGTTCTAGACGTTCTCACTGTATTAACATCAGCTAATGCGCCAGCACTATCACCACTTCTTAATTTGGCTTCAGCGCGCATCATATAAATTTCTGCATAACGCAATAGCACTAAATCTATACTGCTAAAGCTATTAGCGTTAGGAGATGTACGGCTGAAGGCATATTTAGAATAACGATACCCTGCATGGTGTGCTCTTCCTTCATTGGTAAAATCTACTTGTGGTGTTAGATTTACATAAGCCACATTTTTATCAGGTCCATTTCCCTTTATTTGTTTTACCGGATAAATTCTATACCCATCATCACAGGTAAAAAAGGCACCACCTGGATCTTTTCGTGGGCCCCATGGAATACCGCGGATAATCCCTCTGTCAAATTCATATTCCTCAGCCGTCGTACAGTAGTAATGATCTTCATCATTTAAAGGTGTTAAACCTGTCAGGTCTTCCATATCTGGTGGGATTTGCTGTCTTTTCCAATAGAATCTATTATCGGCATCGGCAGGGTCCACCGCTCCATAAGCATCAACCCAAGTTTGATAAAAGTCTGGTGTCATGGCAGGACCATCTGTTCCGTCTGAACTTGTAAATTCAGGTCTTCCCCATAATGAACCTGGTAAAGACCAATAGGTCCATCGACTATGCTCTCTACTTATTACACCACGTTGGTCTAATGCAAAAATCAATTCCGGGTTACTATTGTTATCATCCTCAAACAGCTCAAAAAATTCCGGCGACAAGCTAAAACTATTCGAACTTATAATGTTACCAGTATACATAATAACATTATTCATGTCTTCCGTTGTAAAATTTGGTGTTCCATATGGGTCACGATAAACCGCTGCATTCAAATGTAGTCTTGCTAAGAAGCCCCAAACTGCAGATTGCGTTAATCTACCAGGACCTTTATTCGTATTAATTACATCTGCAACTGAAAGTAATTCGCTTTCTATATAGTCCACAGCTTCTTGCCCACGTAGTATGGTTGATAACTCCGAAGACAACTCTTTTTGAAAAACAAGTCCCCAACTATCTAACATTAACATATTTAAATAGGCTCTAAGTGCAATCATTTCATACAGTGCCCCTTGTGCTTCCGCATTACCAGCTTCTGATAAGGGCCTTAATACTTCAATTGCAGACAATGTTCTGGAAATATTTTGGGTAAGCTCATTCCATGCACTTCTCACTAAATCATTGGTTGGGGTTATAGTATGCGAATGAGTCGCTAAAAATTTACCACCATCAAACCAATCTGTTCCACCACGGTAAGGTAAAATAGCTTCATCACTGGCAATTTCTTGTAAGCCAAAATAGTTCGTATGTCTCCATACTCTCGAAATTTTACCATAAGCAGGAGCTATAGCTCCACTAACAGCTTCTGCAAGTCCAACTCCTGTTAACGATTCATCGAGCACTTCTTCCTCTAAATCAGTACAGCTCCAGGTAATAAGTAAACAGGCGCTTAATATTGTATATATTATTTTATTTTTCATTTTTTAGAATTTTTTAAATTAAAATGCTACGTTTAAGCCAAATAACACAGTTCTACTCTTTGGATAACTATAGTAATCGATACCAAAAGATTGAATACCATCAATGGCACTTGGTGTGTTAATTTCAGGATCATATCCGCTATAATCAGTAATAGTAAATAAATTTTGTCCTGTAATAGACAGACGAATGTCGTTCACTAGATTTTCAATCCCCAATAAACCAGGGTCTAATCTATAGCCCAGTGTTGCATTGTTTAATCTTAAGTAACTGCCATCTTCTATATAACGTGTTGAAACCGTATTTGAGTTTGTAGAAGCTTCATCTAAGAACTCTACTGCTCTATCAGTAGTATTGAAAGAGTTTACCAACTGTCCTTTGTTAAAAATAGTCATAGCAACATGGTTATAAATTTGATTACCCTGTACACCATTAAAATTTAGCCCCAGATCAAACTTCTTATACTTAAAATTAAAGTATAACGAGTAAATATAATCTGGAAGCGCATGACCCGTTACATAACGGTCATCATCTAAAATTTCACCGTCACCGTTTAAATCTCTAAACGCATTTAAACCGTCTGAACCAATGCCTGTGAATTCTAGCGTATAAAAAGACCCTATTGATTCGCCATTAAGCGCTCCATTTATGGTAGCGCCTGTTTGACCTGATCCTCTTGCCCCACCGGTAGTTAATATTTTAAATGGTGAATTCACCACTTCATTATCGGTTATTGAAATATTACCTCCAATGTTATATGAGAAATCTCCACTTTGATCACTTTGATAATCTAAAGCAAGTTCAATTCCGCTATTTTTAATTTCCATATCCGCAATATTAGTCCAATATTTATCTGTTGGGTTAATAGGATCTGCCGGTGTCACTTCTAATAAAATATTTTCTGAAACTTTATTAAAATAATCGAGCGTACCTGTTAACTTACTATTAAATAATGAAAAATCTAAACCAATATTAAGTTGCGTAGATACCTCCCATTGGATGTCTGGGTTTGCCAAACGTGTATAAATAGAACCATAAGGGTAAGAACTCAGATCAGTAGCATCCGGGGTTAATGGATAGGTATCATCATTTGTAATACTTTCTGTAAAACTAGCTTTTGTTATTTTTGAAGGAATTTCTTGATTACCGGTTTGCCCCCAAGTTGCTCTTAATTTAAGATTGTTTATCACCTCTGATGATGACAGAAAATCTTCTTCAGTAATATTCCAACCTAATGCAAAGGAAGGGAAATATCCATACTTGTTATTTTCACCAAACTTAGATGATCCATCTGCTCTTAAAGTGGCTGTTAACAAATATTTACTGTTATACGAATAATTTACTCTACCAAAAAACGATTGTAGTTCGTTTTTAACCGCAAAAGATCCCTGTCTTGCCTCTGGTCCTCCAGCTGCTCCAGTTTGGTATCTTGGCTCTACACCGTTATCTGGAAAACCTTCAAGATAATAACTTTTTCCACTTACCTCAGTTTTTTGAAAGGAATGTCCGCCCAAGAATGTGAAACTATGCAAATCCTTATCAAAATTATAAGTTATCGTATTTTCTACTAAGGTGTTACTATTTTGCGTAGTACTAGAATCTAAAGAACCAAGTTCAAAATTATCCACTGCCGGATAAGGAATCCATTGTCTATCTCTATTTGTGGAAGAATAGTCCACCCCAAGATTTATCTTATAAGTTAAACCTTTAATAATTTTATAGGAGGGTGAAATATTTGCTAAAATACGGTAGTTATCAGAAAAGTCTCCATAAAGTCTTTCTTGCACTAATGGATTAAGAACGTCGTTACTTAAAATAGTTGAGAGTTCTCCATTTGTTCTAACAGGGTCTGTAGGGTTCATACCCAACATCCTATTTACAATACCGTTTGCATCTGGTCTGGTATTATCAATTTTACTACCTGTTAAATTAAATTCTACTTTGAACTTATCGTCTAAAGCCCTTTGGGTTAAATTTAAACGCCCGGAATAACGCTTTAAATGACTGTTTCTAAAAATACCTTCCTGATCGTCAACGCCAAAAGATGCAGCATATGTAGATTTTTCAGTTCCTCCACTCATTGAAAAGTTTATATTCTTAGAAATGGCTGTTCGTGTCAATTCATCTTGCCAATCTGTATTAGCACCACCATCAGTTAATATACCTCCTGCAGCCACAACTTGCTGACGAAATTCATCAGCAGAAAAAACATCTACCTTGTTTGACAGTGTTGAAAATGCCGTAGATACGGAAAGATTCATTTGCGTTTTACCAGTCCTACCCTTTTTTGTGGTTATTACAATAACCCCATTTGCCGCTCTTGCACCATAAATGGCTGCTGCAGAGGCATCTTTAAGAACATCTATACTAGCAATGTCTTGTGGGTTGATAAAGTTTAATGGATTGGTAGACATTCCGTTACCAGAATTATCTATAGGAAACCCATCAATAACATACAGCGGTGTTGAACCAGAACGTAAAGTACCTACACCACGAATAATAATATCTTGTGAAGAACCTGGCTCACCACTTGCGGAGGTCACATTAACACCAGACACTTTACCTTGTAAAAGTTGACCCGCATTGGCTACAACCCCCTTATTAAAGTCTTCACTTTTTATAGAACTGATAGCGCCTGTTACATCCTTTCTTTTTTGTGTTCCGTAACCAACGACCACTATGCTCTCTAATTCTTCAGCATCCGCAAGAAGAACCACAGTCAATGGATTATAGTTTTCAATAGTAATATTTTTAGTCTCCATTCCAAGAAAGGAAATCTTCAATACCTCTCCCACTGAAGCTTCAATGGAAAAATTTCCGTCAAAATCAGCGACTACGCCTTTTGATGTTCCCTGAACGACCACATTGACTCCTGGCAATGGGACTCCAGATTCATCAGTTACAGTACCTGTAACAGTATTCTGCGCCGTCACTCCGTGAACGCACACGAAAGCGACGATTAAATTGTAAAAAATAGTTTTAATCATAAGTTTTGAGTTTAGTTTGTTTCATTAATTTTTAAGTTAAAAAGTTTTGCTTGAGTATCAAAGCACGAATAAAAAGTTGAAAATGAAAAAAAATTAGGTCAAAAACTCCATGCAAACGATTGCACAAATAGTATTTTTACTAATAATTCTTATAATTTGATTGATTTCCGACAATTTGTAGACATGAAATCTAAGATAAATTACTGATTTACTTATGCATTAAAATAAAACGAAGCGTCTATTAATTAGTTATTTTTGATGACTTCCACCTCGCCATTTTTAAGATTAATCAAGAAATGGTCAGACGGAGCTCCCTCAAAATGTTTTTGAAAAATTTTGGAGAAATCTCTTGCTAAGTTTTTCATTGCTGAGTTTTCAGCTTGAGATAGCACATCTAAAAGAATTTTATACTGTTGGATTCTCTTAGCCCCAATATCATTTAAAGCTAGATGATCTCCATTATGTAAACGATGGAAATCAAAAACAAAATCATTACCGTTCCAAGCCTGAAAATCAATCATTTCCATACCCTCCTTTATTAATTTTTTTTGAAGTTTCAAAGTATCTCTATCCATTACTGCACTTACCAATAACTCTTTTCCACTTACATTTAAAAACTGTTCCTTCAATTCTTGTGGCCAATCCTCAGGTAGAAATCTTAAACGAACAACTTCTTTTAAATGCCATGTAACGTATTCCCGATAATTTCTAGAATTAAGTATTTCTTGACTCCAAATATGAACATCTTTACTTTTAGCCAGATAATCATGTTCCATTTCATATAATGGAAATAGCTCCTTAAAATTTGGAACGGAAACAATAGGAACCGTTTCCACCTCTAAAATATCATTAGATTGAACCGTTAATATTTTATACGCCGCTGGATAAGCCGCTAACGAAGGGGTTTGCACATTAATTAGAACATTTCCTTTCTCAGTCTTATGAATCCCTGTATCGTTAATATGCATGTGTCCTCCAAAATGTAATTTCACACCAATATCTGCAAAGACTCTGGCTACATCTCCTTTTGGGACTCTATGTAATTGCATCTTATGATCTCCAAAAACAGTTTTTGTTAATTCTGAAGCACCATCATTAAACTCCACCATGGGATAATGACTAAAGGCTACAAGCAATTTCTCTCTTTTTTGCGCCTCTTTTGCAACTTTACCAACCCATTGAATTATATGTTTTTTATGAGTGAGTACATTATTATATCCAATACTTGCTCCTTTGTAATTTTTAGGGTTTTGAGAAACACTATTTGCACTTTTAGTCGGCACATATACGTTTGCATCTAATGCCAGTAACCATAAACCTTCTTGAGGTTCTACCAAATAACTGGCATCTGGAACCATTAAGTTTTCAGAAATAGGATACTCCCTTTGACTTAATTTCGAAATTGACAATGCTTTATTTAAATTATAATCATCGTAGTTGTAATTTGAAAATGGTGTTTCCCAATAAAGAAATTTTTCTTGTGGAAAAAACCCAAAATCGGAAAGCTCATTCAAAACACCTGAGTATCCCCACGTTTTAATATCTTGAGTTATTATAGGATCTAATCCATTCACCTTAAAAAGATCTTGTTCACTCATAATAGCCTGAGACTGTCCACTTTCTCCTAAAAAATCTTTTTTTCCTGCTTCTTGGTCAAATGGTCTTACCGGATCATGATTTCCTGTTATAATCAAAAAAGTTACACCGTACTTTGTAGCGTATTCATCCAAAATTTTTCGTAACGCTCTTACATTCATAGGCTGCCCATCATCAGAAAAATCACCAGGTAGGGCGATAAGTTTTATACCTTTTTTTACAGCATCCTCTAAAGCCGCTATAAAAGCAAAATAGTTTTCATTGAACAATCGTGTGGAATGCAATTGAGCCTCCATTGTTCGTATGGTATTATATTTTCCCGTAGAAGGGTTTCTAATACCCTTATAATCAGTATCCAAAAAAGTACTATAAATATCGTGTAAATGTACATCGGCCATAAAGGCAATTCGCATATCTTTTTTAGTTCCAACTTCAGTTTTTTTACACGAAGTTAAAGTGAGTGAAACAATTAATACTAAATAAATAATACGACAATTCATTAGTTATATTTTTGAGAAAGACTTAAAGACTTTCCAGAAAATTTTTCAATAGCTTTATTCAAACTAAGATTTAATCCCAAGTTTTTTTTGATATTTCTACAAGAACCTAACAAGCGATGAGCTCACTATCAACCAATACGCCATCACAATCAAAAATGGCACATTTATATTTCATGTGTTTATATTATTGTTTTTTTCGTTGTCACATGTAACATCGATATAATCATTTCAACACATTTCTAAGTTTAGAACCCTAGATGTTTCATTAATTTTGCCCTAATAGGATATAAATCAATATGGTAACAAAACAAAGAGCAATAGACATATGTTTAGTATACTTCCATTCCTTCATATCTAAAATATGCAAATCTTTAGCCTTAAATTCTTTTTCAACTGGATAAAAATGAGATACTCCGAACATCACTGCTAAATTCAATAAGAATTCAATACCCCAAATATGAATAAAATGGATATCTGTTTTCAGTATGAAAGTTGTTGTGATATAGAAAGCCAATCCAACAAACAATGCTGCTTTGGCGCCAGCGGCAGATATTCTCTTAAGGAAAAATCCAGCTAACATAATGGAAGCGATAGGAATAAAGAAGATGCCATTTAATTGTTGTAATAGCTGGTATAGACCATCAGGAGCATTAGCCACCATAGGAGCTACCATAATAGCAAAAATAGCTAATACCGTTGACGTTAATTTCCCAACTTTCACTAACTTTTTATCTGTACTATTTTTGCCAAAGTGTTCTTTATAGACATCAATACTAAAAATAGTTGCTGCACTGTTAAGTACACTATTAAACGTACTTAAAACGGCTCCCATTACAATAGCTGCAAATAAACCAACAAGCCCAACAGGGAGCACTTTTTTAATGAGCTCGGGATATATCATATCTTGATTATCAAAAAGTGAATCTCCATAATAATAGAAACCTATCACTCCGGGTAAAATAATAATCACAGGCACAAATATTTTTAAAACTCCAGTAAATAAAAGTCCTTTTTGAGCTTCCACTAAATTTTTGGCTCCAAGCGCTCGTTGAATTATTGTTTGATTCATGCTCCAAAAATACAGCTGATTAATAATCAACCCAGTAAAAAGGACTCCAAAGGGCATTATGGAATCCTTTGCTCCAATAACGTTAAATTTTTCTGGACTATGCTGATACACCTTAGTTAAACCTGTTAATGGATTACCATCACCGATACTGATAAGAGCAATTAGAGGTATGGCTAATCCACCAACTAGTAACCCATATCCATTGATTGTATCTGAAACAGCAACCGCTTTTAACCCTCCAAAAATGGCGTAAATTGATCCAAGCACTCCAATACCTATGACTGTAATCCAAAGACCTTGATCTTGCGATACATCTAAAACTTCCGAGATGTTAAAAATACTTTCAAGGTTAATAGCTCCTGTATAAAGCACTATAGGTAATAATGTAACTACAAAAGAAACCATCAAAAAAAGAGCAACTAAGGTTCTAGTTGTACTATCAAAACGTTTTTCAAGATATTGGGGAATGGTTGTCAGCCCCATTTTTAAATATTTGGGCACAAAATAAATAGCGGCGGCTACTAAGGCCAACGCTGATGTAACTTCCCAAGCTATAATAATGAATCCATTTTTATAGGAAGAACCATTCATACCTATGAGATGTTCGGTAGATATATTGGTTAGTAACATAGATCCTGCAATAACAACTCCCGTAAGACTTCGTCCGCCCAAAAAATATCCGTCTTGAGAATCAAGTTTTTCATTTTTAAGTTTGTACCAAGAATAAATGGCTACAAAGGCGATGAATCCAATAAAAGTTAATGCAGTATACATATTTGATTAGTTTAGTTATTGTTGAACATTAATTACATCCTCTTTAGGTTATAAACTAGTGATGGAATCTCTGTTTCTTTTTATGTTCTAAAGAATCCTTGTAAGCTTCTTTGACGGTTTCCATATCGGATACTTGGGCAATAGGAACTTCCCACCAGCCATAACCATCGGTACCTTGATATCTATCACAGGTAGTATAAATAACAGTTGTTATATCAATACCTTTGGCTGTTTTTAAAGCATTCGTCAAACTTGTGTAATCTGTACATTCAATAACATGTGCTCCCAAACTGCGCGCATTATCAGCCAAGTTAATTGGCAAAACAGCATCAGAAACAACATCGTCACCATCGATTTTTTGAGAATCTGGGTTTCTATACAAATATCTAGTACCATAACCTTCACTACCTAAACTTCGCGAAAGCGATCCGATACTTTTATAGCCATCATTATCAATCAAAACAATCGTTATTTTATAATTTTCCTGAATGGATGTGACAATTTCTTGAGAAAGCATCAAATAACTGCCATCTCCTACCATGACATAGATTTCTCGACTTGGGTCAGCCATTTTTGCTCCAAGTCCTCCAGCAATTTCATACCCCATACAAGAATATCCATATTCCAAATGGAAGCTTTTACTACTCTTGGTTCTCCATAACTTATGCAAATCACCAGGTAAACTTCCTGCCGCACAAAGCACTACATCATTATCATCTGCAAACTCATTTACCGCACCGATGATTTCTCCTTGACTCAAAAGATTATCATGCCTGTAATCATATATTTTGGAAACTTTTGCTTCCCAAGATTGATTGAATTCAGAAACTTTATTACTATAATCCTGATCTACTTGATAACCATCCAGTAAACCCAATAATTCCTCTAGTGTTGCTTTTGCATCACCTTGCAACATAAGTCCGCCATGCTTGGCTGCATCAAATTCGGTAACATTTATATTTACAAATTTAACATCTGGATTTTGAAAAGCTGTTTTAGAGGCCGTTGTGAAATCGCTATAGCGGGTTCCAAGACCAATAACTAAATCTGCCTCTTCCGAGATTTTGTTGGCACCAGGTGTTCCAGTGGCTCCAACTGCTCCTAGTTGGTGAGGATCATCGAACCGTAAAGCACCTTTTCCTGCAAAAGTTTCTGCAACCGGAATATGTGTTTTATAAACAAAGGTTTTTAAAACATCAAGAGCATCACTATAATGAGCTCCTCCACCAGCAATAATTAAAGGCTTTTTACTTTTCTTAATGAGGTCCGCCGCTCTTTTAATTTGCGAAACATCAGGTCTTTGCCTCATAATTCTCCATGTCTTTTTGCTAAAAAAATCTTCTGGACAATCAAATGCCTCCGCTTGAACATCCTGAGGTATCGCCAAGGTAACAGCTCCCGTTTCTGAAGGAGAGGTTAAAACTCTCATGACTTCTGGAAGTGCAAATAGTATTTGTTCTGGTCTATTGATTCTATCCCAGTATTTTGAAATTGGTTTAAAACAATCATTAACCGAAAAATCTTGTGAATTAGGCGATTCCAATTGTTGCAAAACTGGAGCAACATTTCTTCTAGCAAAAATGTCGCCTGGAATTAAAAGTACCGGTAAACGATTAATAGTAGCTCCAGCTGCTGCAGTTAGCATATTGGTAGCTCCAGGTCCTATTGAGGTGGTACATGCAAAAGTGCTTAATCGATTTTTCATTTTTGCATAAGCAGCGGCAGTATGCACCATGGATTGTTCGTTTCGACATTGATAGTACTTTAAATCATTCTGCTGTTGAATAGCCTGCCCCATACCAGCAACATTACCATGTCCTAAAATACCAAAGCAACCGGCAAAAAACTTGTTTTCAACACCGTCGCGTTCTACATATTGCTGGTTTAAATACTTTATCACAGCTTGGGCAACAGTCAGTCGTATTGTTTTCATTATTATGCTGGTTTTATTATTTTATACATACTAGATAGTCTTTTGTAATTGTAGCTCTCTAGTTTTTATTTTAACATTTTAATGCTCTGAAATTGATTAATTTCTTTAAGTTTAACGGGTCTATTTTCTTGAAGAGACCTTATTGCTGCCAATCCAATTTTTAAAGATTGAAGCCCATCGTTTCCATTAGCCGGAACAGGAGTCTCATTTTCTAAACTGTTGATATAATCACTCATTTCTGTCTTGTATGCTTCTGCATAACGTTCCAGAAAAAAATGTAAAGGTAGCGACCTTTGACTTCCTTGACTTGTGAATAATTGGTGTGAATCGTGTAAATTATTCTCTGCCCTTACCATACCTTTAGAGCCGAATACTTCAACCCTCTGATCATATCCATAAGCTGCTTCTCTACTATTATCAATTATAGCCATAGTTCCGTCTGTGTAGGTTAAGGTTATAACAGCTGTATCTATATCTCCCACGTCTCCTATAACGGAATCAACAAGAACGGCTCCCTTAGCATACACCTCCTCTATTTCCTTGCCTACAATAAAACGAGCTATATCAAAATCGTGAATGGTCATATCTAAAAATAAGCCACCCGATTTTTCAATATAACTTACTGGCGGAGCACCTGGATCTCGACTGGTAATCTTTACCAAATGATGCTCTCCTATGGCACCCTCACTTACTAAAGCTTTAACCTTTTTAAACTCTTTATCGAAGCGTCTATTAAAACCTATCATTAACTTTATTCCCGTGTCTTCCACAACATCCAAAACTTCAACTACTCTTTCCAAAGATAAATCTAGTGGTTTTTCACAAAAAATATGTTTTCCTTTTTTAGCTGCAATTTCTACATAGTCCGCATGTGTGTCTGTAGGAGAACAAATAACAACTACATCAATCTCTGTAGAAGCTAGCATCTCCCCATAAGTGGACGTCACATTTACTATGCCTTTACCTTTGGCATATTCCTGTGATTCTCCAAATGGATCCATCACAGCAACAACTTTTACGTTATTCATTTGAAGTAAATTATCTAAATGAATTTTTCCAATTCTTCCAAGACCCGCTAAGGCAAATTTTAATTTCTTCATGGATATTCTGTTATTTATAATCCTAATGTTTTTATATAATCCCTATTGGACTGAGCGCAAACTTTTGGGTCTCCCATACCAGGTAATATATCCTGTTCAACAACAATCCAATCATCATATTCTAATTCATGCAACAAAGCAACAATACTCTCGAAATCTACTCCACCTTTACCTAGCTCGCAAAAAACACCTCTTTTAATTGCATCAAAATAATCTCCATTGGCATCCTTAGAAGCTTTAGCTATATCTGGGCTAAAATCTTTAAAATGCACGTGCCATATGCGATTAGAATAAGTTTTTAATGCTTCAACTGGATCACCTCCTCCAAAAGCATAATGCCCCATATCTAAACATAAGCCCAATAAGTCTGGGTCGGTCAATGATAATAATTTGTCAATTTCTTCTGGTGTCTCAACATAACCAGCACAATGATGATGAAAAACAGTTCTAATCCCAAAAATATCTTTTACTGCTCTAGCTATTTTCTCAGCACCTTGAGCATAGTCTGACCATTGTGCATCTGTAAGGCTCATCTCAGGCAGTATTCTTCCCGCGTTCTGAGTACGCTCAGAAACGGTTCCGTTATCATCAGCTAAAACAATAAATGCATTTTCATAGCCCGCATTATACATTAACTCTGCAACCTTTAAAGCTCTCGAAACACCATCTTCATGTTTTGTTACATCTGCCAAAGCCACAGGAACAAAAGCTCCCAGTAAATCCAATCCTCTTTTATGTATCTGATCGCGCAACTGGCTTGGAACAGTAGGCATATATCCCCAATCTCCTAGCTCTGTACCAATATATCCGGTTTCATTAATTTCGTCCAAAACCCGCTCAAAACCAATTTCTTCCGATTTTTCTTCTAAATCAAATTCTAATGCTCCCCATGAGCAAGGAGCGTTGGCTATCTTGATCATATTAATATGATATTAAAATTTACGCGACCAAATATTTGGCCATCTTTCAATGACTACTTTAGTTTGAGTAAAAAACTCAATAGCATGCTTTCCCTGACCGTGAAGATCTCCAAAAAAGCTATCTTTCCAACCACTGAATGGAAATTGTGCCATGGGTGCAGCAACTCCTATATTGATTCCAATATTTCCTGCATCTGCTTCATTTCTAAATTTTCTAGCACTAGCTCCACTACTTGTAAATAAGCAAGCCATGTTACCATAATTTCCACTGTTTACAAATTGTAATGCTTCCTCAATATTGTTCATCGAAATAAGGCTCATTACCGGGCCAAAAATTTCAGTTTTAATTAAATCCTTGTCCAGAGCTACGTTTTCTAAAATAGTTGGAGATAGGAAATTTCCGTTTTCATATCCTGAAACTGAAGCCTTCCTGCCATCAAGAAGTGCTGTAGCTCCTTCATCTAACCCTTGTTGAATTAAACCATTAATTCTGTTTTTACTCTCAGGAGTAATAACAGGTCCCATATTTACACCATCGTCCCATCCGTATCCGGTTGTTCTTGACTTTACAGTTTCGTATATAGAATCTTTAATTTCTCTTTTATCATCTCCAACAGTAATAATGGTAGATGCTGCTAAACAACGTTGACCAGCGCAACCATAAACTGAATCAGCAATAATTTTTGAAGACATTTCAATATCTGCATCTGGTAATACAATAACCGGATTTTTAGCCCCACCTTGTGCCTGCACCCTTTTTCCGTTAGCCGTCCCTTTTGAATAAATGTACCTTGCTACAGGTGTACTTCCAACAAAGCTTATAGCCTTGATCGTTGGGTTTTCTAATATAGCGTCTACAGACTCTTTACCACCATGAACTAAACTTATCAACCCTTTGGGCAAATCCAACCTATCAATTAGTTCAAAAAGTTTCATCATGGTTAATGGCACCTTTTCTGAAGGCTTAACAATAAATGAGTTTCCTGTAGCTATCGCATAAGGCAAAAACCAAAAAACAATCATACTAGGAAAGTTGAAGGGCGTAATACATGCTGACACACCAATTGGTTGTCTAATCATCATTTCGTCAATGCCCGTTGCTATGTCTTCTATAACATCTCCTGCCATAAGTATAGGTGTCCCGCAGGCTACTTCAATATTCTCAATGGCTCTTTGTATTTCTCCAAAAGATTCTCCTTTTGTCTTACCCGATTCCTTAGTAATTATTTCAGCAATTTCTCCAATATTCTCCTCAAAAAGAGATTTTAATTTATAAAGTACTTGTACACGTTTCATAACGGGAACCTGACTCCATTCCTTATATGCCTTAAAGGCAAAATTTGTTGCTGTTTCAACATCTTTTGCGGTATCTATACCATAAGGAACTTTAGCTAAAACCTCTTGATTTGCTGGATTTAAAACATCTATGGTGTGTAAAGATTTACTATCTACCCAAGTACCGTTTATATAATTTTTTAGAACTTCCATTTTTTATTTACTTATTTTTTATTTTTACCTTATTATACAGTGAAATACTTCAGTTTTTAATGTCACCTTTTCAAATTAATACCCGCCATGTTTTTCTATAAATGCTAATGATTCTTCTAAGGTCGGCATGAAATTGGCACAGCCTTTTTTGGTCACCACCTGAGCTCCACTGGCATTTCCCATTCTGCAAGCTTTGTACAAATCCCAGCCTTGAAGGTATCCATATAAGAATCCGCCGGCAAAAGCATCACCAGCTCCTAAAACATTTAATACCTTAACGGGGAATCCAGGAACATCTATTCTACTAAGATCTTTTTTGTATATCGTTACTCCATCTTCGCCTCTCTTTACTAATAAAACCTCTATACCGGAAGAAAGTAATTGACCAATAGACTCATCGATATCTCCTTTAATTTCTGGGGCTGAAATTTGTTGATCTTTTATTACTACTTGAGATGAATCATATAAGGTTGCCGCTAATATTTCTTCTTCGGTTCCAATTGCAATTTTCACTTTAGGAAGAATCGCCCGTACCGTCAACCCAAAAGCTCTATAATCATGCCATTGATCTGCTCTAAAATCTAAATCTAAAACTACATCAACATTATTTTTCGTAGCAACTTCAGTGGCATAAAATGTGCTACTTCTACTAGGCTCAATGTTTAGCGCTGTTCCATTTATTAATAAAACCTTATAGTCTTCAACGTTAGAATTTTGAACATCATCAATAGTTACCTGACTGTCGGCAGCATTATCTCTATAATAGACCAATGGAAACTTATTTGGAGGTTCAATGCCAAGAACAACAGCACTACTACGAGCCGTATTCTTCACAGGAATGCAGTGTGTATTTACGTTCTCCTTGTTTAAAAAATTTACTATAAATTCTCCAACTTTATCATTACCTACAGCTGTAAGCAAACTTGCATTTGATCCTAATCTGGCAAGCGCAACGGCAATGTTTAAAGGAGAGCCTCCTACAAACGCATCAAAACCACTAATATCGTTAAAAGTAGTTCCAATATCTTGCGAATATAAATCTATTGAAGACCTTCCAAAAGTGATAACATCAAACTTCTTTTCTCTCATATATCTTATTATTTCGCTTTATTCATGTCTGCTGTTACTAAGGGTAGGCGGTCATCTTGAGATTTCCATGAATCATAAATCCATTCATGATCCGGATCGGTTGTATTTGCCAGACATTGATCAGTCCCAGCCAAAAAATTAAGGTAATAACAATTAAAACCATGAGCAGCCACAACGGGATGAAATCCTTTAGGAATCATCATGACATCATTGTGTCTAGCTTTTGCCATTTCATTCAAGGATCTATCTTGGGTATAAACCTGCTGAATTGCATAAGCTCCAGGTTTTTCTTTCTCGAACTTATAGAAATACGTTTCCTCTTGAATGGGCTCTAATACATTACCTTCATTATCTAATATCCGCTCATCATGCTTGTGTGCAGGATAAGAACTCCAATTGCCGGAAGGTGTATATACTTCTCTACAAACCAAGCTATGGCACCCAAATCCTGGTGGTACCAGATCGTTGAATTGTCGGGTGGCATTATCACCACCAAAAATCACTACAGGAGTATCTTCGGGAGTTACAAATTTAGCTGGAAAATCGACAGGGGATTTACACCAACCGTATGCTATATCCAAAGTTTCGCTAGTTGCTTCTAAAGTGAACTTTGTATGTCTTGGTAAATATAGCGTATGAGCGACTCCGCTAAACACATCTTTTCTACCATTTATAGTTTCCCAACTACCCTTGCTACTATCAACTTTAAAGTTTCCACTTAGTAGAACAATTACCAATTCATTTTCTTCTGTATCATGCTCCCAAACATTGCCTAAACTCATTTCTCTTGCTTCAAAAAAAAGATGATTCCAATTCGCAGATTCGGGCGTAATATTGTGATAAACTTTTGCCTTTTTATTTGGTTTAACTAATAAATGAGATGATTTCATCATTATTCTTTAATTTATATTTTTATTAGATTCGCCTTACCTGTAGCACCTAAAAGATCAAATTTTTCTAGCATGAATTTCTCATAGGCATCCATATAAAATTTTCCAGGAATTATGGGGTCAAACAAATCGGGGGTTTCATTAAAAAACTCTCTATGAACTCGGGTCCAAATGAGTCTTAAATCTGTGGCTATATTGATTTTGCAAACACCATATGTAATAGCCTTGACTATTTCTTTTGGATTTACACCGGCTGCACCTTCAAGTAACTTTCCACCATTTTTATTGATTCTAACAATTTCTTCTTTGTTTACTGAGGATCCGCCATGAAGAACAATTGGATAATGTGGAAGTTTTTCTTGAATTTTTTCCAAAATATCAAATTGAATCCCTTGTCCCCCAGAAAACTTATAGGCTCCATGACTAGTTCCTACCGCTACCGCTAAACTGTCACATTTGGTTTGATTAACAAAAGAAACGACTTCTTCCGGTCGCGTATATTTTGCATGTTTTTCATCTATAGAGATATCGTCTTCTACACCACTTAAAACTCCTAATTCAGCTTCAACAAAAACATCCATTTTATGAGCTCTATCTACAATGGTTTTGGTTCTCTTCACATTTTCATCGAAATCATCATGTGAAGCATCAATCATTACTGAATTGTACAGACCAGAAGCTATAGCATCCAAAGCATGAGATTCGGTTCCATGATCCAAATGAATTGCATATTTAGTCTTTGGATAAATTTTAGCTGCCGCCTGAATCATAGCCAATAACATCTTGGAATGAGCATAATTTCTAGCTACAGGTGTCATTTGTACTATAAATGGCGCATTTGCCTTTTCGCCAGCTCTAAACAAGCCATGAATTTGTTCCATAGTGAACACATTCACTGCTGGTAATGCATACTTACCATAACATTTATTATAAAACACCTTAGGCGAGATTATCATATTCTAGTATAATTATCGGAAATTCAAAGCATAAACTCCCAAGACAAAAAAACGCTAAAAAATCCATAAACAAACGGGTTCTTCTGTAAATCTCTATGCAAACGTTTGCATGATTTAGTAAAATAAATCCTAAGTAAATTCTAAATTAAATCCTTTTAGATGTACCCCTAATAACCAACTCTGTTTTAAAAACTTCATATCGTAATTTCAGGTCTGCGCCTTCTTCTAAATTAATATCATGTAGAAGTATTCTAGCAGAGAGCATGCCCATACTGTAAACAGGTTGCCAAACTGTAGAAAGTGCAGGAGTGAAATAAGTTGAATGCGGTTCATCATCAAAACCAATTATGGAGATATCTTCGGGGATTCGAAAATTGAGTTTCTTGGCTGTGCGCATGGCAGAAACCGCAATACGGTCGTTTACCGCAAAAATGGCATCTGGAATATTCTTAGACTCTAAAAGCAACTCGGTAGGTTTTATTCCGTCTTTATGTTTAAATCCCTGAGTATGAATAATGAATTCTTCTAAAACCGGAAGATTGTTCTTTTTTAACGCATCAACATATCCCTGAAGTCTATAATTATTTGTTGATAAATCTGAATCACCTGTAATATGTGCAATTTTCTTGCAGCCCGATTTAATAAGGTAATCAACAGCTTCAAAAGCTCCTGAATAATCATCAACAAGAACCTTATGAGCCTCTAATCCTTTACAATCCCTATCAAAAATAACCAATGGAATGTTATTCTTCTGTAATTTTCTAATATGATCAAAATTGGTGGTTGTAGAGGCTGGAGCAATCAAAACACCAGCTATTTGCACTTTAGATAGCTTTTCAATAATAAGTGCCTCCTCTTCAATAGATTCATTAGAAGCACATATCATAATATTATATTGCGTTGGAACTAATATATCTTGAATACCTGTAACCGCCGCAGAAAAAAAATAACTTGTAATATCAGGGACGATAACCGCAATTGTTGTAGAAGTCTGTCTTAAAAAATTTAATGCCATGGAATTAGGTCTATAATTCCATTTTTTCGCCAATGCCTTAACCGCTTCCTTAGTTTCTTCTTTCAAAGCCGGGTGATCTTGGAGGGCACGTGATACTGTAGAAGCAGATATATTGAGTTCGTTTGCAATATCCTTAATAGTGATACGGGTTCTCTTCATATTTTTTAAAAAGTCTTTATATTACTACCCCAAGGCAAGTGATAACAAATATTATCAAATTTAAGTTTTAAGAAACTATTTTCAAAAAATTTAATCTTCTTAATTCCTTTTCTTAAAAGTAATAAGGTATTAATAGCATTCAAAAAACGATAAAAAAGTATGGTTTATTGAGGTTTAGAAATTAAATGTTATGCAAAGGTTTGCATAACATTTAATTTCTTTTTTTTTGCTGTGTCCCTAAAATATTGTTGATTTGAGTAGCTTTTCGTAGGTTCTAGCCTCTATTTAGTTTAATTAATTACACGCTTTATGTTTATTCAAACTATGATGAAATTAGAAACTTTTTTGGTTTGCATTTTTATAGCTGTTTCACAGTTGGTAACAGCTCAAAAAGAAAACACCGCTCAATTTCAAATACACTCACATAATGATTATCATCAAAATGTTCCGTTTTGGACTGCCTATGCCAATGGGTTACACTCAATCGAGGTAGATATTTTTTTTAAAAATGATGTTATATATGCCACTCATGGCGAAGGTGAAATAATTGAAGCCCGTACTCTAGAAAATTTGTACCTGCAACCTCTTAAAAAGACAATTTCTCTGCAAATGGGAAACTCTAGAAAATTACAGTTATTGATTGACGTAAAATCTGAAGCTTATTCCACTTTAAAAAAACTAATTTATGTTCTAAAGAAATATCCTGAAATAATTAATGATAAAAATATTTCAATTGTAATTTCTGGAAATAGACCAAAAATAAATGACTATGTTAATTATCCGGATTACATACATTTTGACTATCAAAGCTTAGCGGAAATTTCAGATGCTAAAATTCTAAATAAAATTGCATTGATTAGTTTAAACTTTAAGAATTTCACCGTTTGGAACGGAAAAGGTAGGTTAACGGCAAAAGATCTAAAAAAGGTAAGTTCAATTATTAAGCAAGCACATAGTTTCAAAAAACCTTTTAGGTTTTGGGGAGCACCAGATTCTAAAACCGCGTGGAAAGTGTTTAAAGAATTAGGTATTGATTTCATTAATACGGATATGCCACATAAAGCTTCAACATATTTAAATACATTAGACGACCGCATTTATTATAGTAATACTTCCTCAAAAGTATATACTCCCACTTTCGAATCGGACAAAAAAAATATACCTATTCGAAATGTCATATTATTAATTGGTGATGGCAATGGTCTAACACAAATTACATCATCTGTTTTAGCAAATGGTGGAGAATTAACACTCACGCAACTAAAAAGTATTGGGCTTATAAAGACACAATCTGCCGATGATTTCACAACAGATTCTGCTGCAGCAGGAACCGCTCTCGCTACAGGTTCAAAAACAAACAATAGAGCAATTGGTCTAGATGCTTTTGACAAACCTTTAACCAATATTACTGAGCTCCTTTTTGAGCATGGTTTTCTATCTGGTTGTATAACAACAGATCGACTAACCGGAGCTACACCATCTTCTTTTTATGCCCATCAAAAAGACCGATCAAACATATCAGGTATTGCTTCAGATATATTGAAAAGTAAACTTTCTATCTTCATTGGAGGTGGATCAAAGGATTTCGAAAACAGTAATTTTTTAGAGAACTTTGTTGTTTTAGATGACATTAATTTAATAGCTCAAAATAAAAGTGACAAAGTTGGTCATTTTATATCCGAGACCGACCCTTTAAGCGTGTTAAAAGGACGTGGAGACAAGCTGGCTCAAGCTGCCAAAAATGGATTGCAATTTTTGCATAATAAAAACACTCCCTTTTTTCTTATGATTGAAGGCGCTCAAATTGATAGTTACGGACACTTAAATAGCACAGCGGGTATTATATCCGAAGGTATTGATTTTGATAAAGCTATAACCGAAGCGGTTAAGTTTGCAGACAAAACTGGTAATACATTAGTCATTGTTACTGCGGACCATGAAACTTCAGGATTTAGTATTCCACAAGGAAATCTTGAAAACCATATGATTGAAGGAGATTTTACAACCCATGATCATACTGGAACGATGGTTCCTGTTTTTGCATACGGCCCCCATTCTCAAGAATTTCAAGGCGTTTATGAGAATAGTGATTTATTCGGAAAAATATTAAAAGTACTTCAAATTAAAACACATTAATGAAAAAAAATCTTCCAACAATACTAGTCACAATATTGCTATTTTCATTGCTTTCTCAAGCTCAAAAAAGTAAACCTATCAATACCATGTCTTTTAATATTAGATATGACAATCCTACTGACGGAAAGCAAAATTGGCATCATCGTAAAGAAAATATTGTACGGATGATTAATTTTTATGATTTAGATATTATTGGAATGCAGGAGGTATTGATAAATCAATTAAACTTCCTAAAAACGAATTTAAGCCAATACAATATCGTTGGTGTTGGTAGAGATGATGGAAAAGAAAAAGGTGAATTTGCTCCTGTTCTTTTTAACAAATATAGGTTTAAGCAATTAAAAAGTGGCACTTTTTGGTTAAGCGAAACACCGGAAAAAGTAAGCAAAGGGTGGGATGCTGATCTAGAAAGAATTGCGACTTGGGTCATTCTGAAAGATAAAACTACGGGAACAGAGTTTATCTTTATGAATACGCATTTTGATCACAGAGGAAAACAAGCCCGAATTGAAAGTTCTAAATTGCTAAAACGAAAATCTATAGAACTAGCAGGAGATTTACCGCTAATCTTAACAGGAGATTTTAATCTTATTCCAGAATCGGAAGGTATTAAAACACTAATCGAACCAAATGGAAAAAACACACTATTCAATTCAAGTAGTCTAGCGACTACTAGCTACGGCCCTAATTGGACAACTTGTGGTTTTGATAATAGGCCATTCGAGAAACGAAAAGTAATTGATTATATTTTTTTAAGACATGTTGAAAAAGTAAATAAATATGCCGTTTTTTCCGAAATGTTAAATGATATTTATTTATCAGATCATTGTCCAGTATTTGCGCAAATCGAATTATGACGATTTTACTCAAAACCATTTATTTATCCTTAAAAAAAACTCGTGTGTGAACACTATTTTCAAATATTTATATTGAATAATTTCAAAATAATTACACACGTTTCGATTAACATATTAATAATAAGATTATTATAAATAAATTCATTTTGAGAATTGATTAAAAACCAAGCGATAAGTTTAAAACTTACCGTTGGTTTGGGTTTAAAAATATTCTAAGGATATGTTGATTCCATATAAAGTATTTATTCGCAGCAGCAATTGTATTTTCTTTCCTCTTTAAAGAATCTCAACAATATTAGACCATACATTGCCAACTCTCACCTCCTAAATGAATAATAGCAAAAATAATATCATAATCAGTAGAAAAATAGGAAGACTTTTTTTTTGATTGGTTGTACTATTGTAGTTACCTTATTTTAGCAGGAAAGATTCATGAAAAGTCAGCAAAAAGTTCTTAGAATACATCATAAAGACAATGTATTAGTTGCTTTAACCGATTTAAAGAAAGGAACGCATGTTTCGTTTGAAAACGAAACCTATCATATCCAAAATAATATAGCGGCCAAACATAAATTTGTCACAGAAACAATTACTAAAGATGGAAGTGTATATATGTATGGTGTTTTAGTTGGAAAAGCTAAAAAAGAAATTCTTAAAGGCGATTTAATTAGCACTTCAAATTTAACTCATGACACTGAAGCTTATGGTGTGAAAAATGGGCAAAAACAGGATACTTGGTTAGCTCCGGATATATCCAGGTTTGTCGGTAGAACATTTAATGGGTATCATAGAACTGATGGCAAAGTTGGTACCGAAAATAACTGGTTAATTATTCCTTTAGTATTTTGCCAGAATCGAAATGTTGAAGTTTTGAAACAAGCTTTGGTTGAAAAATTAGGTTTTGGCAAAAGACAGCATCTGGGCTTAGATGTTGATACTTTAATAGCAGATTATACTTCTGGGGCATCAGCTGAGACAATTTTGAGCAGAAATATTATTAAAGAAAGGGAAGAATATACTAAAAATCCATTGTTTCCAAACGTCGATGGTATAAAATTCCTGACACATGATGGTGGTTGTGGTGGTGCGGCTTCCGACTCTTTAACACTTTGTAATTTATTAGCCGGATATATTAATAATCCCAATGTTGCAGGTGCAACTGTTTTAAGTTTAGGATGTCAACATGCTCAAGCCCATATTTTACAGCAAGTACTAGAAAAAATGTCTCCGAACCATCAAAAACCTGTATATGTTTTAGAGCAACAACAAAGTAATTCTGAAAAAGAACTTATAGCTGAGGCTGTTAAAAAAACGTTTGTAGGGCTAATGGAAGCTAACAAAATAGAACGAAAACCAGCTAATTTAAGTAAATTAGTGATTGGATTAGAATGTGGTGGATCGGATGGATTTTCAGGAATTTCTGCAAATCCAACCTTGGGATATGTATCCGATTTAATTGTAGGATTGGGGGGAGCAACTATTTTAGCTGAATTCCCTGAATTAAATGGGGTTGAACAAGAGCTGATTGATCGCTGTACGAATCCTGAAAAAGCGGAGAAGTTTTCGAATATTATGTCAACATACAATACAAAAGCAACGGCCTTAGGTGCTCCTTTTTCGATGAACCCCTCACCGGGAAATATCAAAGACGGATTAATTACAGATGCTATAAAATCGGCCGGAGCAGCAAAAAAAGGTGGAAACTCACCCGTTGAAGATGTCCTTGATTATACGGAACAAGTTGTAAAACCAGGATTAAATCTCTTATGTACTCCTGGTAATGACGTAGAATCTACAACTGGCTTAGCCGGATCTGGAAGTAATATCATTTTATTTACCACAGGTCTGGGAACCCCAACGGGAAATCCAATAACCCCTGTAATAAAAGTCTCATCTAATACACGTCTTTACGAGAAAATGAACGATATTATAGACTTTAACACTGGTACTATTATTGAAGGTTCAGCGACCATTGCAGAAACCGGAGAAGCTCTATTAGATTACGTAATTGAAGTTGCCAGTGGAAAACAAGCAAAAGCAAGATCGCTTAGACAGGACGATTTTATTCCCTGGAAACGAGGCATGTCTTTGTAAGCGACAATAATCGCTTAAATACACGACGATGAAGAAAACTACGATTCTTTTTTTACTCATACTTATATCGCACTTCTTAAATGCTCAAGCTTCTTACGAACCCACTAAAGAAAACCTTGAAGCCAGACAATGGTTTCAAGAGGCCAAATTTGGTATGTTCATTCATTGGGGGCTTTATAGTATTTTGGGAGATGGCGAATGGGTAATGACCAATCAAAATATTCATATAAAACGATATGAATTGCTATCAGATTTTTTTAATCCGATTGAATTTAACGCCGCCGAACTGGTAAAACTAGCTAAAGATGCTGGTATGAAATATATAACCATTACAACCAAACATCATGATGGTTTTGCAATGTACGATTCTAAGGTATCTGACTATAATATTGTAAAAGCAACACCTTATGGTAAAGATATTTTTAGAGCTTTAGAACAAGAATGTAAAAAACAAGGCATTAAATTATTTGCATATTATTCGCAACTGGATTGGCATCACCCAGATTATTACCCCAGAGGATATACAGGTAAAGGTGTAGGGCGATTAGAATCGGGAGATTGGGATAAATACATTAAGTATCAGAATGCTCAAATAAAAGAATTAGCAGAAAATTATGATATTGCCGGTTTTTGGTTTGATGGCTTTTGGGATATTCTTAAAGAAAAAGGTCGCACCCCGGAAACGCGTAAAGCAGGAGAAATTCGTTGGAATTTAGAAAAAACCTATCGAATGATTCATGCAGTTAAACCTCACTTACTCATCGGGAATAATCATCATTTAGATCCATTTGACGGAGAAGATTTCCAAATGTTCGAAAAAGATCTACCCGGTAAAAGCACGACAGGTTTTGGTAGTGCATCTATTTCTAAGCTACCACTGGAAACTTGTCAAACCATTAATCATTCCTGGGGATTTAACCTCCAGGACGGGAAACATAAATCTACTAAAGAATTAATTCATTATGTCATAAATGCCGCTGGTAGAAATGGTAATTTTTTATTAAACGTGGGTCCCATGCCTAACGGTAAAATTCAGCAAGAACATATTGACCGACTAAAAGCTATTGGCTCTTGGTTACAAGACAACGGGGAAACTATATACAACACGAAAGGAGGCGTTATTGAACCTACCGATAATTATGTATCTACTCAAAAAAACAATACCATCTATTTGCATGTATTGAATTCGGAATTGAATCAAGTACATATTGACAAATTCAAAGAAAAGATAAAAAAAATAACACTATATAAAAATAAAAAGAAGTTGATGTATAAATTGAAAAAACAGAATTTATATATTAGTATTCCTGCAGAAGATCAAAACGAAATAAATACCATTATAGAAATAACCCTAAAATAAAAATGTCAAAATTTAGCTTAAAAGATAAAGTAGCCATCATTACCGGTGGCGGAAGTGGTATTGGAAAAGCCATTTCACTAACCTTTGCAAAACAAGGTGCGAAAGTCCATATTTTGGATTTTAATATAGAAGGTGCTAACGAAACGGTATCGGAAATATCGGCTTTAAATCAGCTAGCGGAAGCACATCAGTGCGATGTTTCCAATCAGAAAAACGTTAATAATAGCGTTCGAAAAATCACTTCTGTCGAAGCTATAGATATCTTAGTAAACAATGCCGGAATCGCTCATGTTGGCAATATTGAAGCCGTAGAAGAATCAGATTTAGACCGTCTATATAATGTCAATATAAAAGGTGTTTACAATTGCATTAAGGCCAGTTTACCCTCTTTAAAGCAAAATGGAGGAGGTGTTATTTTAAACTTAGCATCTGTAGCTTCTTCTGTTGGTATCACTGATCGTTTTGCCTATTCAATGACCAAGGGTGCTGTGTTAACCATGACATATTCCATAGCCAAAGATTATGTTAATAATGGTATTCGATGTAATTGTATTTCACCAGGAAGGGTGCACACCCCTTTTGTTGATGGGTTTATAAAAAAGAACTATCCCGGAAAAGAAGCCGAGATGTTTGAAAACCTTTCAAAAACGCAACCTATAGGACGTATGGGTAATACTCAGGAAATTGCAGATTTGGCCTTGTTTTTATGCTCTGATGAAGCTGGTTTCATTACGGGCTCAGATTATGCCATTGATGGTGGTTTTATAAAATTAAACAGTTAAAAAATATTTATATATGAAATTAATTCGATTTGGAGCCATTGGTAATGAAAAACCCGGAATCCAATTAACGGACGGAACACGTCTGGACGTTTCTGCATTTGGAAGTGATTATGATGAGGCATTTTTTGGGAATGAAGGTCTTGAAAAGCTGAGCGCCTGGTTAACGGAAAATCAGGATAGCTGCCCAAAAATAAGTGAAGACATTCGATTAGCGGCTCCTTTAGTGAGACCTTCTAAAATTGTTTGTGTGGGGCTAAATTATGCAAAACATGCCGAAGAAGCTGGTATGGCGATACCTAAAGAACCCGTGTTATTCTTTAAAGCAACCTCGGCATTAGTTGGTCCCAATGATGATGTTGTAATTCCTAGAGGCAGTAAAAAAACGGACTGGGAAGTCGAGCTAGCCATTGTTATCGGTAAGAAAGCCTCTTATGTTGAAAAGGAAGATGCCTATAAGCATATAGCCGGTTACGTGTTACACAACGATATCTCGGAGCGTGCATATCAAATAGAAAAAGAAGGACAATGGTGCAAAGGGAAAGGTTGTGATACGTTTGCTCCTATAGGACCTTTTATCGCCACTAAGGACGAAATCGCAAATCCCAATAACCTTAACCTGTGGTTAAAAGTTAATGGTAAGGAATTGCAAAACTCTTCTACTTCCGATTTTATTTTTAACGTTGAAGAGGTGGTGTCTTATATCTCTCAGTTTATGACACTATTGCCAGGTGATATTATCTCTACCGGTACACCATTTGGTGTTGGTCTAGGTTTTGACCCACCAATCTATTTAAAACCCGGTGATATTATGGAACTCGGTATTGATGGTCTAGGCATTTCACGACAGGTAGCAAAAGCATATTCTTAAATGAAGATAGATTCACATCAGCATTTTTGGAAGTTTGATCCGGTTAGAGATAGTTGGATCGACGGAACCATGGAGGTTATTCGTAAAGATTTTCTACCGAAAGACTTAAAACCCATTTTAGATGCTAATGCGATTGATGGTTGTGTTGCTGTACAGGCAGATCAATCTGAAGAGGAAACTAAATTCCTGTTAGATTGTGCCGAAGAAAACGATTTTGTGAAAGGTGTCGTCGGTTGGGTAGATTTACGAGCGAATACTGTTGAAGATCGGTTAGCCCATTTTTCAGAAAACAAATTACTCAAAGGGGTTCGTCATATTGTGCAAGCTGAGGCTGATGATTTTATGCTTAGAAAGGACTTTCAGTGTGGTATCGGCAAATTAACCCAGTTTAATCTCACTTACGATATTTTAGTTTTTCCTTCGCAATTAGAAGCAGCTATATCCTTGGTTAATAAATTTCCCAATCAGCAATTTGTCCTTGATCATATTGCAAAACCATATATTAAAGACGGCAAGATCGATCCCTGGAAAACTCATATCTTTGAACTGGCTAAACAACACAATGTATCTTGCAAGGTTTCAGGTATGGTTACAGAAGCTGATTTAAAACTTTGGAATACATCGGATTTCAAACCTTATTTAGATGTGGTTTTTGAAGCTTTTGGCGTAGACAGAATCTTATATGGCTCGGACTGGCCGGTGTGTTTACTAGCCGCAGAATATCAACAACAGCTTCAAATCGTTGAAGATTATATTAAAGATTTCGCTGAAGAAGATCAGGCAAAAATATTTGGTAAAAACGCAATTCGTGAATATAATTTATAATTGATTATGGATTTACAACTAAAAAACAAAGTTATCATTGTTACCGGAGGTTCTAAAGGAATTGGATTAGGTATCGTAAAGACCTTGGTAAAAGAAGGAGCTATTCCTGTAATTGTAAGTAGAAATAAAGAAAGCATTTTAGAGGTTATTAATGATTTTAAAAGGGAAGGTACTGAACTAACCTATGCCGTCGCTGAATTATCAGACCCAAAACAATGTGAAGCTGCGGTGGCAACGGTTATAGAAACCTATGGTAGAATTGATGGTTTAGTCAATAATGCAGGAGTCAATGATGGCGTTGGTCTGGAACATGGGAATTACGATGACTTCGTTAGATCTATTCACCGTAATTTAACGCATTATTACATGATGGCTCATTATGCTTTACCAGAATTGAAAAAAAATAAAGGGGCCATCGTTAATATTGGCTCCAAAACATCTGTAACTGGTCAAGGAGGAACTTCGGCTTATGCCGCTGCAAATGGAGGAAGAAATGCATTAACAAGAGAATGGGCTTTAGAGTTATTACCATACAGCATTCGCGTAAATGCGGTTATTGTCGCCGAGTGCTACACACCTCTATATGAAAAATGGATCAACACTTTTGAAAATAAAGAGGAAAAACTTGCAGGTATAACCAGAAATATTCCATTGGAAAACAGAATGACAACAGCAGAAGAGATTGCCGATACCGTAGCCTTTCTGCTTTCAAGAAAATCTAGTCATACCACAGGACAATTAATATTCGTTGATGGTGGTTATACCCATTTGGACAGAGCCCTATCATAAATACATCAATCTATGAGAACATATTTTTTAGCTTTAGACTTAAAAGACGATCCTGCTTTAATTGCAGAATACAAAAAATATCATGAGCAAATTTGGCCGGAAATAACAGAAAGCATCATTGAATCAGGTATTGAAAATGCTGAAATTTATTGTGTTGGTAATAGACTTACTATGGTTTTAAAAGTTAATGACTCCTTTTCTTTTGAAAAAAAATCTAAACTGGATGCTAGCAATCCAAAAGTTCAGGAGTGGGAAACCCTAATGTGGAAATATCAACAAGCATTACCTATGGCTAAAGAAGGAGAAAAATGGATGCTGATGGAAAAAATATATCAGTTATAAAGAAACCTAAGATGACTCATAAGAAAAAAGAAATCTCATACAATTCCAAATACCCTTCTGTTGAGGATTTGCGTGCTAAGGCAAAAAAAAGAATTCCAAAATTTGCCTTTGAATACCTTGATGGCGGTTGTAATGAAGATGTGAATCTTCATAAAAATACGGCAGAGATCAGAGATGTAGAATTACTCCCCTACTATTTGAGTAAGCACACCAGCTCCAATATGGAAACGGAGTTATTCGGGCATACTTATGATGCGCCTTTTGGTATTGCACCGGTAGGTTTGCAAGGGCTTATGTGGCCCAATGCCCCTGAAATCTTAGCAAAAGCGGCATTTGATCATAACGTCCCTTTTATACTTAGTACGGTTACCACAAGCAGTATAGAAAGAATCGCTGAAATTACGGAAGGTCGTGCCTGGTTTCAACTGTACCATCCGGCAGAAAACAAATTAAGGGACGATATTATAAATCGCGCACAGGACGCTGAATGCCCTGTTCTAGTTATTCTTTGTGATGTTCCTACTTTTGGATTCAGACCCAGGGACATCAGAAACGGATTGGCTATGCCTCCAAAAATGTCCATACAAAACATATTGCAAATTTTAGGTAAACCAAAATGGGCCCTGAACACTTTGAAATACGGACAGCCCAGCTTTGAAACCCTTAAGCCCTATATGCCCAAAAATCTAGATCTAAAACAATTGGGTAAATTCATGGACCAGACATTTTCAGGACGGTTGAATGAAGAAAAAATAAAGCCTATTCGCGATATGTGGAAAGGTAAGCTGGTATTAAAAGGTGTGGCTAACGAAGCCGATGCTGAAAAAGCCATCCGATTGGGACTAGATGGGATTATCGTATCTAACCATGGTGGCAGGCAACTGGATGCCGGTGAATCGTCCATTAAACCCTTAACACGGATTGCAGAGAAATATGGTAACGACATCAAAGTTATGATGGATAGTGGTTTACGTTCCGGACCGGATATTGCAAGAACCCTAGCCAGTGGGGCCGAATTTACGTTTTTAGGCCGTTCTTTTATGTATGGCGTTTCTGCTTTAGGTACAAAAGGTGGTGATCATACGATTTCTATTTTAAAACGACAGTTGCAACAAGTTATGGAACAAATTTGCTGTGAAGATGTAGACGACTTTCATAAGCATTTGATTCGCAAAAAATAAGTTGTTGAACGACTGATATCACTGTATCACTATGGGTTTTATCTTTGTTTAGAAAGAATAAAATTCGAAACTGTTTTAAAAAGCGAGGTTTCCACTGCGCTTAACCCAACAGCAAACACGCAGTCGGTCTATATTTCATAAAAGAAAGCGGTTCTGAAAGCCCGTCATTGATTATTTAATTACTCATACATATCCTCGAGGTCGGTGTAATATAGTTCTTCAAAAAAGACAGCTACCTTTTTAGTTATGGCGTCAAAGAATTTTTTCCCCTTTTCCTTATTAGCCTTTATGGGATTACCTACACCAGTGTCTTCTGTCACCAAGGTCCATTGTCTTTGTGCAGACACCCAGCCTTCTTTCAGTCCCCTGATCCTAAAAGTTTTAGCATGACCGTCACCAGCTTCATCCAGAGGTAAAACCAATTCGGGGGTTAAGTGCATAATGGTTGCGGTTTCCAATTCACCTGCATGATCTCCTGGTTCATCAAAATAGTGTTGAGAATCTGTTGCTTGCCACCAGTTCAAAGCACAAACAAAAACCTCGGGAAATTCAGCATATAACTCTCTTATCATTTGCTTGAAATTATTCCCACCATGTGCATTTACAATGATCAATTTGTTAATCCCCTGAATATGTAGCACATGAGTTAGATCCTTTAAAAGTGCATATTGCGTGCTTGGGTTCATATTCAAACATAGGGACACATCCAACTGTCCGGTATTTACACCAAAAGGAACGGTAGGCAAAACAATGACCTTGGCATTACTACGCCAAGCTTCTTTTGCTGCTTCTATAGCCACGGCTTCCGCAATAATATTATCGGTTGCGTAAGGTAAGTGATAATTGTGTGCCTCGGTGGCTCCCCAAGGCAAGACCGCCACTTTAAACGCTTCATCTTTTACTGATTTCCAATTGGTTTCTGCTAACACGTATGGCCTTGGTTTTTTACTCATAGGTTTTGATTTTTACTTGGTTTGGCATAATACAATACATATTTTATAAATACCCCTAAGAGATATTCCCCTTGATTGCAGATCTAGTAGAGCTGTGGAATTAGAAAAGGTATAAACATCCATTCTATTTTGGCCTAATTTGAATTCAGATAAAGTTATAATTCTTCTCTGTATAATAAAGGAAAAAACTTTCCTTCCATTTTCTGTCCTTTTTTTATAATTGGAACGCCAGATAATAATTCCTCATTCGAGTTACTAACTGTTCCATCTGCAAACACATTTAGTACGAATGCTCTTCTACTTATTTCTGATTTATTTTCGAAGGATCCATGAACCATTAACGGGTGGTGGAAGGTCGCATAGCCTTTCTTTAGCTCAATGGGCTGGGGCATAAATTCAGCTTTTTGTTCATCTGTTAGGAACTGAATGAGTCCTTCCATATCACCGGCAATTTCAGGGGCTTTTAGCAATCCCCATTTATGACTTTTAGGAATGTAATGTAAACAGCCATTTTCCGTTGTTGCATCATCCAAACCTGTCCAACACGTTAAATGTTGCATCTTAATGGTTCTCGTCCAGTAAGAATAATCCTGATGCCATGCCACAACACCACCATGATATGCAGGTTTACAAAATAATTGATCGTGCCAAAATCGTACAGATTTATTTCCCAATAATTGACTTGCTGCCATCACAAACGCCGGATTCCAAAGTGCATCATGAAACCCTTCAGAAATACGCCAATGCCCTAACGAATGAAATAATACCTCATTGGGGTTTGTAGATTCATTCGAATGAAATTCGTAGAATAAATGATGAGCCGGATGTTCCGGATTTCTTATTTCCTTAAGTTCTTCATTTAAAGTATCAATTTGCCGGTCGTCTAACAGTTTAATTCCCGATACGTAACCGTACTCATTGAAATGTTCAACCTGTTCATCAGTCAGTTTATATGCTTCCCATTCCTCAGGGGTTTTAGGGTAAGTGAACATATTGGAAACACATTTATGATAATCTGCCAGGTCTTTAATTTCGGTCATACTTAGAATTATTTCTTGATAGGTTTTTGATAAGTATCCTTTCCGTCGGTTAACCAATTTAGCGAAAAACTTACAAAAGGATTTTTAGTATAGTTGTCTTTTTCAAAAAACAACCCGATATCTCCATTTTTTAACTTGGTTAGCGAAGAATATGCAGATTCTCCGGAATATATGGTTTTACCTTTGCTCCATGTTTTGCCTTCATCATAACTTATTCTAACCGTCATATTTACACGTCCTTCAACAGATTTCGCATTAGAAAAAAGTAATCTATTCCTCTTATACCCATCCGCTAAAGCAGTATATCTAATGATACTGGCATTGCAACCAGGGTCTTCCAATTGCGTTTCCCGTTTTGTCTGCCAAGTGCTCCCTTCATCGGTTGATATATGTACATATCGCTTCCCTTTTTTGTCATTAACCCTGGCATTCACCATCCAATTACCGTTTGCTAATTCTACAACTTTGGATTCGTTTGCCGGAGTGATTGATGTATCCGTAAGGTGCCATGTCTTTCCATGATCATCACTACCAAAAAGATGCATCCCGCTGTCTAAATTAACCATACAATGCAATAATTTACCGGTACTTGTTTGAATCCCTCTCCCCGAGGTAATAAACTTAAAATCTTTATGCCATTCGGGCTTTGCTATTTGGGAAGTAATATCTTTCGGTTTACTCCATGTTTTACCATTATCTGAACTTTTAACTACATGCAAATAATAGATATCTTTTTCTGTATCTAAATTCATATAATTATAAAATAGGAAGATCTCTCCTGTAACTTTATCTACGATCATTGATGGATCTGAGGCGGATTCCCCCAATGGGAAATCGATAACCGTTTCAATAGGTGTCCATATTTTACCATTGTTGGTACTTCTTCTTATCACAATATTGATGTCTTTACTCCATTTTAAATCGCCACAAGACGGTACGCGTTCATCAATTGCTGCGATCAAATCACCATTTGGAGCTGTTATAATAGCCGGAATCCTATAACATGAAACCCCCTCAACCATTCCTGTAGAAAACAGGTCGATGAAGTCTAACGCTTTATCTTTAGATGAAATTTCATTTTTATGATTTTGGGCACTTGAAACACAAAGCCAGAAACATAGTAAGCTCATCAGATAATACTTCATAATATAGTTTTATCTAAAAATACTATTTTTTACGGTTAGTTCAAATAAGTATACTTTATTACTTGTTTAAAGTATACTGCTTCTACTGTATTTTGACCACTTCAAAAACTTCTAATAAGCGGACACCTTTTATAAGAACTCTTACTTAGCCGTTATTATGCTTTATAAAAAAAGTTATGAAAATGGGTATAGAAGTTTATTTCTTGCGATAACAAATCTTTTCGGTACGCTTTATTAACTAGAAATAATTTCAATCTAGTTATAAAAACTAATGAATATCTTATTAGATTAACACAAAAGATATAAAACTTGTTGAATTTAGGGAGACTCATTTTATACATAAAAAAATGACTCAATACCAAACAAATTAAAGACTTCTGTTTGTGGTGTAGGTTTACGCCTTTAAAATATTTTGCCATTAAATAAAAATAGCTACTGTAAGTGATTTTATGTTTTAAATTATTAATATTCAAATAAGTACCTGATTTTTCTTTTTCGAGTATTAACATAGTGTCGTACGTGCTACGCAGGCTAAAAGCACCATATACCAATGCGTTATCATTAATTTGGAAGTTCATAATATTGTGTTGTAACAAACTTTGTTCGCTGGGTATTGGAACGTTGTCTACAAATTTTTTAGTTTCTAAAAATGTGTGCGGATTTAAACCTAAGGTATTATTTCCATTTAATAATTTATCGTGTAACTCAACGGCTCCAATATACCGATCTGAAATTAATCTTGGAAGATGCCGATGTGTAAAATACGATTTGGAATCATCATTATTTATTGGATGGTAACCGTTTTCTATTAATAACTTATTAGCTATTTTTATGTTTTCTGGATGTACCAATAGATCTATATCCCCTATCATACGTTCGCCAATATCATTATAATACTGTCCTTTTAGCAGTGCCATTCCTTTTAAAAGCATATAATTAATACCGTTTGATATAAAAAGGATGTGAATACTTTGAAGTTCTTGAAGGAGCGCCTTGTTTCGACTTCGGTTCATTCTGGTTATTTCTCTAAGGTAAGCCTCTAACTCTAGAGGTAAAACATGTAATAGTTTTCTAGCTTTTAGCCTACAGTAAACAGTAGGTAACACTAAATGTTGGCTAGCCACTTTCACAAAATAATCCCAGTCCATTTTAAAGTTTTTACACTCCTTAACAACTTGCTTATTTTTAATTTTATAATTTAAAATAGATGCAATACATTGAAGCATTTCATTTTTATTCATATCATCCAAAATAAACTTAGTTAGTTCATAACATATTAAAACACGCTACAGCATCTTTAGTTTTGGAATAGGTGAGCCTATAAAACGTAACTGTATTGATCCAATTTAAAAATTGGAGTGCGTAATCGGGCTGATCAGACACCCAGGATTCCGTGATTAAAATATCTAATCCATCACTTTTTGATATAATCTCCATGCTGGCTTGCTCTATATCTTTATTATAATTTACAACCACTATTTTATTACATCTAAAGCTGTCTTTATATTTTGGCTTGCGGTTAATAGGCAAAAATCTAATATCTCCTTTATAATTATTTATGGTTGCTAATGCATTAAAATCTTTAACATATGGTTTTAATAATTTAAAGGCGCCTTTTTTTATTGATATTGCGGATGGATTTCTGTAAACTTCCTGATTAGCGTAAAGCATAGGTGTAAGATCATCAGCAAGGACATCGTATCCAAACTGACTTAATAGTGAACAAAGTGTACTTTTTCCACTCCCGGACTTACCAATACACATGATGGCCTTATCCTGTTTTACAATGGTAGATGCATGAAAAGTAGCTAGCCAATCGTTTTCGAGTTTGGAATATAACAGGCTAATTATTTGTAACGACAGTTTTCCAAGAAACACATGCGTTTCACTTAAATCGCAGGTGTTTACAAAGGTTTTATTTAAATATAAAACCAGATCACTATTAAATAACATGATATCTAACACCTGATACGTTATATTGTCATTAAATCTAGCCTCATAATAGCTTAATTGCGGATGCACCAAATTTTTAATTTTATGGTTAGGAAAATTTATCTGAATCCATTTCCCATAAATAGAATAATATGTAGAATGAAGTATTTCTTTATTTTGTTGCTTAAATTCCAAGTATTCTGATTTGGAATATTCGCAAGTATCTTCATTAGTATGATTTGCTTGTTCAAGCCAGTATTTTAATGCCTTATAATATGCTAATGATTCTTTGGAAGGCACCCCATTTATTTTTAAATGTCTGAAGAAATCTGCCTGTGTTTTATATAAAAAAGCTTGCAAATAGTCCATGAGATTATTGTCAATAATAGTATATGTATTTGATTTTTGAAACCACAGTAAAGAAAGATTATCATCTTCAAAAGGCATCATAATTTGAGGTTTCAAGAGGCATATTACATTGTTCTCTTTCATAGCTCCAGGCATAGATATACTTCAATTTTGAATGTTAATGTTGATTATTTATATATGCTTATACCAGACAGCGCAATCGTTTACATTAGTTTGAAGTTTATCTCCCTGAAAGGGCTTAGAATTAGACTATTATTAATAAAAAATCGCAGCAAAAATAAATTTAAGTGCGATTTTAAACAATTGCTATTAATGGTATAAGAAAATTTAACTATAAATTCGATTCTAAGCATGATTGTCAATTCTAATCATGGTGCTGGAAATGATTGTGCCTGTGATTTTTTTGGGTTTAGTATAATAAAAGTTCCTAAAGCAGTTAAAGCTGCATACTTTCCCATTTTCTTTATGGCTTCTGTACGGTTTATTTGGTTATTTTCTAAGGCATTTGCCTTATCTATAATTGAACTACTTACCTTATTCTTAATGTTATCTTTCATAAATTACTCCTTACTAAATTAATTTTTTATTTTCTTGGGTTACCTTCGTTTTTCAGTCAGTAATTATTTATTATTTTATTAGAACTTTTTTTGTTATAACATAACCGCTATCCCTTAGTTTTAATTTAACAATATAGATTCCGGTTTTTATATACTTCACATCGATGTACTGATTATTATTCGACGTCTCCAAATTCTGCTGCATGACTTTTCTTCCTGAAAGGTCTATTAATGATAAAGTAGCCGCCTGATCAATCAAACCATTGATCATGATTTGTTTCGTATTAAGTACCGATACGATATTGACACCGGAAATCAATGCTTGTTCTGTATTAAGCACTTGACTTGAAGTCGTTAAATAAAATCGTCCGGCACCGTTTAATGATTCAGTAGTGGTAAATGTATATGTGTCTTCCAATAAAGTCACTGTATTTAATTCGATATCCTGCAAATAAATTTCCGAACCTGTCGGTAAAGTAGAGGCATCCATACTTATTGTATACTCAACTCCTGCGCTGGCTTTAACATAAACAGGCACCATCAAATCATTACTTGATAAATCCTTTATAGGCAGACATTGTATTTGAAATGCTGTTCCATCCGAATCTTGGGCAAGTTGCGTTGCTATACTTAAACCTGGTAATTGAAAAGCACCAGCATCCCAACTGACATCTAATCCTCTGGTTCCATGTGCCCCTAAAAAATATAAATCTGTTGAAAAAGACTTATCAGAAGCATTTTCAATCTTCAATTTAAAATTATACCTTTCTTCAGTAGCAGTTTTTTTTCCAGAGTCAACTGAACGTCCTGCGATAAAATCGTCCAACTCAAATGGAGTAATTTGCATGGCTTTAGTAAAAGTAATTGTGCCTCCGTCATTATCGCTATACAGCATAAAACCTTGTCCCGGAGCGATATCATGTTCACCGGCGTTTAAATTATTTATAACTCTCCATGTTGAACCGTCTGAAGTTACATCTCCATCGTAACCATAAATAGCAACATAGCTACTATTTAGTGCTCCGCTAACAGCCATAGCTGCAATTAAATCTGCAGCACTAATATACGTTGTATACGGATTACCTATTAAGTTCGCATAGCGATATCTCCCTGTCCCTCTACTTATAGCAACAGGAACGTTACCTGTATTAATGTCTCCCACAAAGCTTAAAGTAGTACCAGCAGCTGCACGGTATCCCTGCCCCGGATCTAATGTATAAATATCTGCGGGCAAAGATTCATAGTAAAATCCAAAAGCATCATCGTTGTTATAAGGACCAAATAATAAATCTCCACCTGGACCTTGAGTACCTACGTGAATGTCAGCGCTATTTCTTAAATAAAAACTGTTAAAAGCTTCTCCTGTTACCGGAGCAGAAACCAAATCCCGTGTCGCAACGGAAGCCACCCAGCGCCTATATTCCGCAGTACCAGTAGAGGAACCATCTACATATAAACTGGAAAACTCATTGGAGTCTGAATCCATAATCAATGCTCCGTTAGCATCGATATTTAAATTACCACTATTACTAACAACCACATAAGATGATTTGGATACATACAGCATTCCTGAATTATCTACTTTCAGATTAACTTGAGAATACGCTAGGCTTACATAGCAGAAAACCATAATTAAAGTAACTTTTTTCATAATTTTATTTTATAAACTTTACACAAAGATTGAATTTCTTAAACTTGTATATGTGATAAAGTAATAAGTGGGTATTATTTATAATAAGAGTTTTTAACGTCTTATATTAATTTGGTTAAGAATCGAATCGACGCTAGTTATAACTATAGCCATAGCCGTAATTAAAATTATTTGATTTATCATTTTTTATCCCATTGACAACCAGTGCGATATTTGATAGTTTTTCTGTTTCGTATAGTTTTTTTAGATACTCTAAAATTCTCTTATCTGAATAGTTAACTTTAACTAAATACAATACTAAATCTGCATATTTAGAAATGATAAAAGTATCTGCAACCAAAAGTGTTGGTGCTGTATCTACTATAATATAATCGTATTTTAATCTGGCTTTAATCAATAGTTTTTCAAACCTTCCATTATTGAGTAATTGCGGTGCATTCGGAGGTATTTCTCCTCCCATTAAAATATCTAAATTCTTGTAGTTTTCAAACCCATTAATCACATGGTCTTCCCAATATGCGCTTTGGTCTTCATCAAATAAATAGTTTGATAATCCCTTGTAATTTTTATGATAACCAATCTGCTTATGAACTTGTGGGTTTCTTAAATCTGCTCCAATCAATAACACTTTTTTCTTAAATGATGCGAGAATTAAAGACAAATTCATGCTTACGTATGTTTTACCTTCACCTTTTATTGAAGACGTGCAGTATATAACTTTTCCCGAATCTTTATTAAATGAGCTGATGAGGTTAATATTAGAGCTAAGTATTCTAAATACTTCACTCTGTACTGTATTCTCATTGGAGTCAATAAGGTTAGGTGCCCGATCACTTTCATGTAATGGAATTTCTGCAACAACAGGAATTTGAGGTAGGGTCTTTTCTATTTCTTTTGTTGAGCGTATTTTGGTGTCTAATCCAAGTATAAGATATAAAACACCAAAAGGACATAATATCCCTAATGAAATTGCCATAGAATAGATAATAAATGGTTTGGGATAAATTGCACTTCTTTTGGATTTGGCATATTCAACAATCTTTACCGAAGGTTCTGCTACAGACAAATTAATAGACGCTTCTTCTTTTTTCTGAAGTAATAAAACATAAAGGCTTTCCTTAATTTGTTGTTGTCTTTCAATAGCGCGTAACAACTTTTCATTTAAGGGCAATGATGCAATTTTGGTGTTTATTTTTTTATTCTGGTTTTTAAGTTGTCCTTGTTTAAATTGTAGCTCTTTTATAAATATATCCAACGAATTATTTAAATTGATTTTAATTTTATCCAGCTGCTTCTTAATATTAATAACTAAAGGATTACTAATTCCAGCACTCATATTAAGTTTTTTCAATTCTAACACTTTTGTATTATAACTATCTATAAATTCGTTTAATTCAGCATTGTTAAACCCAAAATTAGCTGGCCATAAATTAAGTTCTTTCGAATTATCAATGAGTTTATCTTTTAACGCCTTAGCCAGATACAATTGGTTATATATGTCGAATAGTGAAGTATCGGATGTATTAAGTTCAAGAATACTTTGTGAAGCATTTCCTTGTATATCGATAAGTTTATTTTGTTGTTTAAAATCCTTCTTATCGTTTTCAATGGAATCTAATTCACCAAACAAATCAATTAGCCTTTCGTTTATAAACTCAATAGTTCTTTTAGACACTAGCTGTCTGTCTTTTATTCCATCTTGTTTATATTCTTCAACGAGAGCATTCAGAATAAGCTCTGATTTCGTCTTGTTTTCACCCTGCAAACTCAATGCTAGTATATTACTAAAATCACCAATTTCCTTTATGCTTATCGCCGATTTTAGCTGATCTACCACATCCTCTTTTGGCACAAACTTTATTTGAAATGTAAGCCCTATAAAGCGATGCATTTGCTCTGCCTTCTCGATAATTTTAAAAGGGAATATAGTGTTACTATTTTCAGTACTATACCCTTTTATTTGAGTTAGATTTGCTTGCCTTTCTTCTAATATCTCTAGTCCTTCTGGTGTTATTGTTACATCAAAGACTTTTTTACCATAAATACTGTCACTTTTTATAAGTGGAATGAAGTTAAATGGCAGTTTTAGCAATTCAAAGGTTTGTACATTTCCCTTATTAAAAAAAGTGATGTTTAAATTGTTCTTAACAACGACACTTTCTATGATAGGGTATGATTTTAACAATTCAACTTCGTTTTCCAAGTTTATATTCGATCTGTTAAAAAGGTATGCCGAAGTATTTAGTTCGATTCCTTTTGATTTGTCTAACATTTGAATTTTCGTAGTGGTTGCGTAAATTTTGTTATTAAATTTTAAATAGAAAAAACTGATGGCAAACGCAATAGCCAGAGTCATAATAAACCAAGGCCAATAATTTAGATATTTATAGATTTCATCAAAAACATTGTTTTTATCTTCCTCCGTGTTAATTATTGATTGATGGCTTTGGTTGTTCATCCGATTAAGCTTTACTTATTAGTTAGATTAAAATGTCGTCGTATTTCCTGTATAGGGGTGTGAGCTGGTTCAGGGATTATTGAGCTAATAAAACAATGGTTGAAATTAAGATTGAGGCTACAGATAAAACCGATCCTATATTACCTATGTAGCCGGCGCTTTTAACTTTGGCGGTATTGGGTTTTACGTAAATGACATCATTCTGTTTGATGGTATAATATTGATTCTCCATCAGGTTCGACGATGTTAAATCTAAATTTGTGGTATACCGCATCCCGTTTTCTTCTCTTATAACCAGAATATCTTCTCTCTTACCATTAATGGTTAAATCTCCCGCATAACCTAATGCTTGAAATAAGGTTATAGACGCTTCACTAAAGTCGTAGGTACCTGGAGCATTAACTTCCCCTAAAATAGTAACTTTTGAATTGAGTATTCGAACACTAACCATGGGGTTTTCTAAATGATTATCTAATAAGAGTTTATTTTTTATAGTCTCTTCTAACTGTGTTGTTGTTTTGTTTTTTACCGAAATAGAACCAAGCACAGGAAGTTTAATTGTATAATCTTTATTAACCAAATAACCTTCCAGTTTTAAATTTTCGAGATTCCCTCCGGTAGTGTTTGTTTGCCTGTTATAAGGAATCGCCGCTTCTGAAAACGAAGCCCCTATTGTAACTTTAAGAATATCGTTAGGTTGAATATCGTTACTATAATTTGTGATATACGGTGTAACATCTGTATTTACATTTTGAAGGTATATGATCCTTTTTTTTGTGGTGCATGATTGTAGTATTATAACAACGCTAAATATACTTACGATGAGATTTTTTGACATGTTAGGTTTTTTTATTAATTCTTTAAGATATAATTGAAAGGTTTAGTCTGAAGTTTTGATCACATTTCAGGATTTTTTTTCGCTGTTTATGAAGGCTCTAAAAGTCTTTCAACATGGAGCCGAATATATCCGAAAATGTTCATTTTTAATCGACAAAAGATTACTCCTCAAGTGCCATATTCAATATTTAAGAATAAAATTATACGCGAAGCGGAGTAAATGAATTTGACGTTTAATTCTTAATGGCTGTCTTATTAACCTATTGGCCCATTCTAAATTATTTTTAATCCACCATTTAGGTGCTCTTTTTACATAACCCGTATATACATCAAAGCTACCTCCTAATCCTTGGTAAACTGCTTTATGTTCCTTTTGTAAGGATTCCATAAATAATTCTTGCTTGGGCGACCCCATAGCTACAAAAACAATATCCGGTTTATGCGCCTTTATATCTTTAATGACATCTTGTTGCTCTTGTTCAGTTTTTATAAATCCGTTTCTATATTTACAGATATTAATACCTTTAAACTTCGTTTTTAGTTTCTCTACAGTGGCATCCATAACTTGCTGTCTTGCCCCGATAAGATAGAACGATTTCGTTTTATAGTAGGAGGCAATAATTTCTAACCATAACTCACATCCTGGAATTTTGATGGCATTTTTATAACCTTTTTTCTTTAAGATTTGAACGGCACCAAAACCATCGGGATAACCAATATTTTTATTTATAAGGCTCCGGGTTTCCTTTGAGGCATGTAAAATTTTCTCTGCATTAACCGCTATCAAAATGCTTTGTTTTTTAAACACGAACTCAACAAGCTCCTGCTTGGAATTAGGTACATGTGTCTTTATTCCATTGATCATTTCGAAATCCATCTCCTTTATTTTATTCACGATACATTACTGAAAGACTAGGTTTTAAGCAGGCGACAAAACGGTCTGCTATCACAAAAAAAAAAAAATCAAGGTGTGCAACTTAAACCAGGCATAAGCTTAACATACTATCAATTATGAGGTAAAAATATTGGGCAGGGTTAAAACTATTTATGACAAAGTAATATGTGAGAGGTATACGGAATAAAAGGTTGTAATTTCGTTTTACTGCAATTATGATAGAATTAAAGTGCCTCTAGAGGCATTCAATAAATGCCTAAATTTACTTTACTTATCAAAAGTGTTTTGAATCATTGCTTTCTAGGTTACGACTAAAATAGTGGAGTTACTTTCTGTAAATCTAAATCTTAAGTTTCTTGCGCTAACAAGTAGTAAGACATGGCATGAAACATAAATGCATTGCTCCACCTCATATAAGAGATTTTAGAACTAATGCCTTTTCGTTTTTGGTAGTAAAAAAAACCTTTTTTTCTGTGCTGCATATTTTTAAGCGTCCACTGCATCACCCTTTCGTCAAGGTTATCGCATAATTTCAAGGCGTTCAACTTGGCTAATGTTACAAAAAATTGTCCCGGACAATGAATATCAATAGGATATGTTTTATTATGATAGTACTTTGGAGTTCCATTAGTTTTAAAAAATTTCAGATAAAAATTTAAGCCCTTATTAATATGAGCCTGAAACACTGAATCTTCCGTACATTCTTGGTAGGTTTGTATAGCCTCTAAATTATATCCGGTATGAAAACTATCGATCCACCTTTGTACCGGCAGCATACCATATCGCCAAGATCCATCTTCATTTTGAGCTTCGCAACATGCCTTTATCGTTTTTTTTGCAGTTATTTTCAATGTATCCTCTTTAGTATGTACATATACTTGACTAAGAATTTTAGCGCCTAATAAACTCGCATTAAAAACAGTATCATTACCCCTTAAGGGAGCATAAGAAAACAAAAAACCAGATTTAAACTCTGTTCTATTCAAATCATTTAACACAAATCTTGAAGCCGAAATACAAGCCTTTAAATAAGCCTCATTTTTTGTTACTTTATAAGCTTTTAATAATCCATCCACAGCAAATGAAGTCGCTACAACAGTTGGGGTATTTTTGGGAAATAAAAATAATCGCCTCGCTTGCCAATCAAAATTATAACCCCAGCAGGACCCCGTATAATCTTTATTTTGAAGTGTTAACAAAAGGTCTGCAAGTTTGACTATGTTTTTTTTTAGCTCTTCCGAAGAGCCGTGTGTTGTGTTTTGACCTTTTGAGATTTTATAAAGGTTACAATAGCCGGATAAAAATAGAGCTATCCCTTTTGCATTATATTCTTTGGGAACTCCTAGCGGTTTTCTAAAATTTATTGGGGAGCGTTTAAAAAATTGAATCCAAATCAGTCGGGCAAGATCCCATTTTTTTAATGGTAAGGACTGAAAAAATTTCGAATTGAGACCATCATAAGGATCCCAACCTTTATAATTGTGACGCTCGCAATATTTTTTTAACTTTTTAAAAGCTATTTCCGCATCATGTTCCATGCGCTTCATTGTAATATGTGAGCTCGAAATTCAAAAAAAACATACTTATTTAGTTTTAACTTTGGAGGTTTAAATACAAATCATAAATAGCAAAGACAGTGATAAAATAAATTCATCACTGCCTAATAATGCTAAAATGACTAATTCAAAACAATATTATACTTAAACATTATTAAAGTGTTTAGTAGAAATATTAATAATGTCATGTAAAAATATTGAGTTCAATTTAAATTATTTGCCATAAAGTAATATATGGGACATATAAGAAATAAAGGGAATCAAAACGTAATAAATAAACGAATAGCAATGAAATTAATATACTTAAGCTTAGAAGTCCTACACCTCATATTGTTTCCCTCCATACTTTATAGAATCTAAAACTCTAAAGGAGGCTTTTGTTACCGAAATAATATCGTTAAAATGAATAGGTGCCTGTTTTTCTTTGAGCAAGCTATTTAAAAACGTTTCAACCATAATCTTTTGCCCTTTATTTTGGCTCATTAATTTTTGTTTAAAAGCTTTTCCTTTTCCATAAATTTTTAATGCTTTAAAATCATCAAGAATAACTGTTGTTCCTGAAGCATATATTTCGACATATTCTTTCGATAATGATTTCGAACCGTTAGCATAATACCCGATAACGCCCGTAGATCCATTTTCAAATTGAATTAAAACATTGACGGTATCATTTAAATTTTCTACATCCGGTAATGCATTCGCAGAAACTTTAATGGGTAGACTACCATTAATAAACGTTAAATAATCTATAAAATGACAGACTTCACCTAGCACTCTTCCACCACCGATTTCTATGTCTTGAATCCATGTATTCTTTGGAATATAACCTGCATTGATTCTATAAATCATAGTCATTGGATCAGAGCCCAACGTGCTTTTAATCTTTTGTGTTAATGGCGAAAAGCGCCTATTAAACCCAACCATTACCGTTTTATTATGGATTCTTTGAGCATCAATTATAGCTTCAAGCTCGGTTTCAAGCAAACATAACGGCTTTTCTACAAACACATGCTTATTAGACTTTAAGCCTTTTAGGACATAACTTCCATGGGAGTCGTGGCGACTTGCAATAAATAATGTGTTCGTGCTACTATTTAACACATCTTCTTCTTGAGTTGCGCAGAACTGAAATCCAAATTTTTCTGCCACTCGTTTTGAGGTCGTACCTGTATTGGTTAATACGCCTACCTTTTGTATTCGTTTTAATTGGCTTATATAAGGCAATAAATTTCCTTGTGCATAGCTTCCTGCACCTATAAAAGATATGTTTACCAGACCTGATTTTAATAGGTTAGAAGTGATAATCTTGTCCTTGTCTACTATTTTTTTAACATCGTATTTTAAGGCGATTCCAGTAAAAGGTTCTATCTTATTTACAACCAAATCAAACGCATTTCCAGCATCTTCAAAATTAAATTCATGGGTTGTTAAATAGCCTATATCAATCCTTTTCTTAACTAGTAATTCCTGAAAGGCTTGCATGTTCCTTTTTTCAGTCCAACGTACATAAGCTACAGGATAATCTATGCCTTTTTCTTCATAATTCAAATCATAACGCCCCGGACCATAAGAACAGGACATTTTTAAGTCCAATTCTTTAGGATACCAAAACGGATTTCTATTAAAGCCAGTAGGAACATCTCCTAAAATAACAACCGTTCCTTTTTTCCTTGCAACAGCACCTGCAAAATTAATCGGGTCTAAACTCGATGAAGCTGCTGTAATGATAATTGCATCGGCACCAATCCCATTGGTGAAATGCCGAATATCTTCTTCAATACCCGGTTTGTTTCTTATGTATCCATAATCAATAGCTTTATTATTAATAGCCTGATTTACCGCTTGCTTCGAAATATCAATACCTATAACATTAACACCGGAAGCTTTTAATATTAGAGCCGTTAGTTGCCCTAACAAACCAAGCCCTATAACTACGCAGGTTTCTCCCAGCCTCATATCTGCTTGTCTTATACCTTGCATGGCAATAGCACCTAATGTATTGTATGCTGCGTCTTTTAAGTTAGCCATGTCTTCTAATTTCACACATAGATTTATTGGTATGGCAACCACTTCGGCATGATTAGCGTATCCGGCTCCCGCACAGGCTACTTTATCACCAATTTTAAATTCTGTGACTCCTTCTCCTATCTCTATAACTTCTCCGGCACAGCTATAGCCCAATGGTGAATATGCATCTAGTTTTTTCATAACGGCTCTGTAGGTTTGAACAGGCCCCTGAGTTTTTAAAGTATCTAAGACCTGTTTTACTTGTTGGGGACGTTCTTTAGCTTTTCCAATTAAACTTTTCCGCGCCGCTTGAACTGTAGAACCCTCCGTTCCTGCGCTAATAATGGAGTAGTGATTCTTAACGATTACCATGCCTTTTCCTATTTGTGGGTAAGGTATATTTTGAATGGTCATATCACCCGAACCGAGCTTTTGTGTCAGTTGTTGCATTTATCTTATAATTTTATTTAAAAAAGGGATCCTTACTATTATGTATTTATATATGATTATTGGAATAAAAACTCCTGAAAGAAATAGAAGCATAATCAGGAAATAATTTGCTTCAAATTTCATTATATTTACAATAGCATAATATAAAGCTCCCGTAACAATTGAATTCATAAGGTATATATAGAATGAATAGGTTCCTATTTTGCTTATAACCTTAGCGAATCTTCCTTTAGTAAAAAGTGCCGAGTAATGAATTGCAGGAATAGCACAAAGCCCCATATACAACTTATCAACTTCATAATAATTATTTAAAATAATCATAAAGGCAAAAAGGCCTAGCCAAAATAGACCTCCTTTTTCGATGAGTATATAATATACATCTCTATATTCATTAGTAATTATACCTAAACTTACAAACAACAAATAATAGGAGAAAAGATTAAAGTTAAATACTTCCCATTTAAAAAAGAAGTGCATTGGTATTGCTATAAATAATAAAATAAGAGCATTCTTTTTTACAATTTTCATCAATAAAGGAGATACTAAATAATACTGGAATAGTACAAAAACATACCAAATAAAACCTGCTGGAGATTTTGATGGCGTTACAAATATATATGCTACTTTTTGATACAGCTCTTTGCCTTGATAGTTTCCAACTAAAAATTCAAGTCCTAAAAAAAGAAAAGCAAAAAGAAAATAGGGCGGTAAAAACTTCGATATTTTATTTTTAATTAATCTTTTATATGCTGCTATTGAATTAATTTCTTTATACGTGTAAGCCATTAAAAACCCAGACAAAAACATAAACAGCGGCATGTGAAATTTATAAATAACATGTCTAACTGAAACATACGTATTTAATACATAAATATCTTCATAGAGTAAATGCCCCAATACAACAAGCATAATAGCAAACCCAATAGCAATATCTATATCTATTAATCGTTTCATGATTCAGTAAAATGGCTTTGGTAGTTAAACATAAAATACCCTATTAATCCCCATGTTAAAATATTATAATAATAGTAATCCCCAGTAGTCAATCCTAGGCAGTCAATTAAAAACATTCCAAACAACATCAATAAAAACAGTCTTATTTTCTTAGATGATCTCATTATTAATTTAAATACTTTAAATAAAAAAATGACAAACAGTAAAACACCAATGATTCCACTAGAGAGTAATACCTTTAAAAATTGGTTATGAGCAGGTCTACTAATACCATCCCCTGTCCATTGAAATAAGGGTATCTGCTCATTTAACCAAAAATCCCATAAATTATCCCATATATACCCACGACCTGCCAGGGTGTATCTTACATCTGTGTATGTGCCGTCATTATATCCAACTTCCTTACTAAAAAGCTGTTCAATATTATTGTAAATAACATCTCCAAAATTAACATATGCAAGAACAGTGAATATGGATATAATGAACAGGTATTTCAATTTTGCTTTCGAAAAAGTGAGCATTAACATGATCCACAAACAGATAATAACAACTGCCGCCTTGCTAAACACCAAATACACAGAAAATAAAGCAGACATAGATATTCCTACTAAAACGAGCATTAAAAACTTATTGATTCTTTTAAAAACAGAAAGATATAGGATGCATGAAAAAAATGTAAACAAGCCATAAAACCTAACTGGAAATGCATCATGATAAAAGCCTACATAGCGTGTTAACCCTGCTGTTTGTCGTTCATTAAAGATGATGCCTGCTTGATACTGAAATACACTTACAACAATAGGAAATATACCTGAAATTATAATGGCTATTAATAATTTTTGAAATTGACTTTTATTTGTTACCAATAACGGAATTAGCAAAAACCCCATAAAAATGTTAATGTTCATTATAAAAACCTCAAAACTAGCTATGGGCTTTATTGTAAAAGCAAATAACAGTCCAAAAGAATAGGCTATAAATAATAGTTTAGCATTTGAAACCCACGCTTTGGGTAGGTGTTTTATTTTAAAAACTACTGAATAAAATAATATGGGTATTAAAATCCCCCCAATAGAACTAAAAGACAAAGGTCCAACTCTTATATCCCAAAAGGCATCCATAATTGATTTTGTGGCCACTAAAACTAAAAAAGCAGCGAACATTCCATTGGAAAATCGGACGACTATAATAATTAACAATATTAAGACAGGAAATATAATCATTTGCTTAGTTTGTACTTTTTAGGTAATGTTTTAGAAGGTTTTGGCAATTCTTTTATAATTTTGAATGAGTAATATATGTTTACCCCTTGATGTTTTTTGAGTTTCCTTAACTATCTCAACTCTCAATTCTAAAGTATCAAGCTTAACACTTCTTAATAATGAATCTTCAAAACCTTTAATTTGCTTTATAGTCATAATGTTTAGTGGGATAATCCTAACCAAAACAACACCAATATCTGATTGAATTACTTGAAGTTCTTTAATATATTCAAATGCTTTATGATGTTCACCAAAAATTAAAGATGTCAAAGAAATGGTAGTGCCGTCCTTTAAATAAATATAATTCTTATCTCTACCTTCAATATTTTTTATAACAAAATTATGATTTATTAGATCTTCATTTTCAGATATTTGTCCTAAATCTCCTGTGTCATATCTTAACAAAGGCATTACCTCATTATCAAAACCTGTGGCTACTATGCGCCCTATTATATTTGGTTGTTTAATGATTTTATTATTTTCATCTAACAATTCTATATAACCATAAAAAGGATAAAAAATAAAATCACCATCTAAATTACATCTTCCGCCATGTATTAAACTTTCCGAATGCCCATACCAGTTTATAATCTTTGAGGCATAAAACTTTTCGAAATAGTTTATATCTGATGTTGATACCCCTTCAGAACCTAAGAAAATAGCCTTTATATCTAGTCCTAAAGTGTGTGTTTTAAGATAAGTTCTACATGTTTTTGTGAAAATAAATAAAGCAGAAGGGTAAGCATGAATAAAATCTGGCCTAAAGTTTTTAATATGCTCATAAATATTTTTTATTGAGTCTTTATTTATATTGTTAGAGTTTATTATAAGTTTATTATCTATAGCACTATATTCTAAATCAGCATTATTTCTTAAAGATTTACCTCTTAACATCAGAATACGCTTTCCATGTTTATAACCATGTTTAGACCAATACCAATCGAAATGAGCTTTTTCTTTAGATCTTGTTTTTCCTTTATGTATATAGAATGTAAAAGGTTCTCCCGATGACCCTCCAGTATTTGCTTTTAATAAATAGTGCCTCTTGCTTTTATTTACAAATAATTCTTTATTCTCATTTATAATATCTTTTGTTAAAACCGGTAAGTTCTTAAATTCTTTTATAGATTCAATATTCTTATATTTCTTATAAAATTCAATATTTTTAATTGCTTTATTAACATTAAGAATTAATAGCTTTTCTGTTTCGATTAAAGTTTGAGATTTGTTTAATTGTTCAAACCTCTTAATTCTATTATAATATTCTTTATAAAATGCGCCGTACTTAATGGAATTGGGAATTAGTCTATAGATAAGTCCTATAAAGTTTTTCATCCAATCAGGAATTTTTAGGTACAATCTTAAAAGTGGATATAAATTATCTTCTAATGACATTCTTACAGACTATTAAACATTGATTATAAATCTCTTATAATTTTTATTGGGTTTCCTACAGCTAAAGAATTTGGTGGGATATCTTTATTAACAATGCTACCTGCTCCAATAACACTATTAGCTCCAATAGTTACATTCATTAAGACTACAGTATTAACTCCTATAAAAACATTATCATTAATAATAATTTTCCCTCTAGGGTTGGCATCTGGATTCATTTGCTTAATAGCTCCGTCATGAGCAAGAAGTACACAACCGCTTGTAATATGTACTTTACTACCTATATAAATCTCTCCAAACTGTGTATCAAGCTTAGCTCCTAAACTAATAAAAGTGTTTTTACCAATCTTAATACCATTAGCTCTTAAATAAGCATGATATATAAACCTTATTACCTGAGCTAAATAAAAAAGACCTTTTCTAACTATTTTTTTCATTCAAAACAGAATTAAATAAAGTAATATATTTATCTACAACAATTTTTTCGCTAAAATTTTTATTGAAAGTAAGTTTAGCATTTTCAGAAAGTGAGTTTCTTAACGATGAATCGGATAAAAGTTCAATAATTTTTGACTCTAAAGCCTCAACATCTCCTGGACTAACTAATATGCCATTAAAGCCATTAATAATAAAATCTTTATTGGCACCAACAGGTGTGGTTAATACTGTTAAACCTGCAGCCATAGCTTCTAAAATAGACCTGGAAAAGCCTTCAGAATACGATGGCAAAATAAAAATCCAACTTTTTTGTATCAATTCCATTTTTTGTGTTCCTGTAACAATTCCAAGATTTAAATAATTGTTTTTGTATTTAGAGTTTAAAATGCTTGACTCTACTTTAAACGGATCTTCATACTTAATCCTCTCACCAGTGCATTGGTTATATTTAACACCTGGTTCTCCCCTTTTTATATTACCACAAAAAACAAACTTCACATCTGGGAATTTTGAGACTACTTTAGGGATTGCTTTAACAATATCCGTATATCCCTTTGCTTTAGTAAGATGGCCAAAAAACAAAATCTTTGGGCTTTCATTTAATGAATTTCTATTTAACGAGCTAAATACATCATCAACGGTATTAGATATAACACTAATTTTATAATCAGGAATTATCCCTTTAAACTGTCCTTTTAAACATTTGGATTGAACAATAGCGTAATCAACATATTTACAACAATACTTGATAACCTGTTGAGTAAATAATCTAAAATTTTTGAAATTTATATCAAAGTGACTACCTCTGAAATGGATTATATTTTTAATACCAAACAATTTGCATTGTAGTATAAACCATACATCTCTACCAAGCCATCCCATTTCAGTAGGTGTAACTAAATGATAAGCTACATGCGGTCTTTTTAAAACCATGTTACAAAATAATTTGATATTAAATTTAAATACAGAAATAAAGGCTGTAATATCTATTCTTCCCTTTTTTGAGTTATCCTTCCTTACATTGGTATTTAAAAAAATAATATCAAAATGATTTTTCAAATCCGATTCTAATAATTGTTTTGTACTTAACTCTGGTCCAGAAAATGGCGGTGGAAAGGGACCAACAAATAATAATCTGATTTTTTTAGACATTTAAGGCAGTTTTAATTTGTTTTGTCCATTTTAATACACTTAAATTTTTAGCGCTATTTAATGCATTATAACAGAATGCTTCAACTTTTTTCCTGTCATTTAAAAATGATTTTATGATACTCAAATCATCATCAATGATAAACCCATTTTCTTCATGTTTCAAATAACTAATTTCTGGACCGTGCCTATTAAGTTTAAGAGTTGCATATGGCCGACCGTATGCAAAGGCATGATTAATGGATAAGCCCGATGCTCCTGGAACAAAAACTAAACTAGCCCTTTTCATAATAGGGGAAATTTTGATTTCATCAACTAATGCTCCATGCCATATTATTTTAGAATTATCTTTCATAGCATTTTCAACTAGATAACTATCTGGACCATTCCCAATAATTTCTAGAATATAACTGTTGTATGATTTTTCACTAATTTGATTAAAGAAATCAATTAAAACATCAACTCTCTTACTAGGTATTAATCTCCCTATAAAAACAATAGTTATTTCATTTATTGGTGGTAGCTCAAACGTATAGTGTTTACTAACCTCAATCGTGTCGATGGTATTATTAGCCCAAAATGATTTTTTTGGATTAATCATATTTTCTTTAATCGCCAAATCAAAAGTTTTTTTAGTGTAAAAGATCACTTTGTCAAGCTTCCAATAAAACAATTTTGTGATATAGTAATTGATCTTTTTAAATTTTGAGTTTTTGGATTTCAACATAAAATGATTATAGGAAAAACATTTGAATTTTTTATTTACAAATATTCTGTAAATCAATAGAAACAGAAATAAGATGATATTTTTCTTTTCTACAGCTATGTAAACAAAATCTTTATCAAACAAGTTTTTTAAAACAAGCCTAAAAGTGTATACAGAGAATCCAAAACCACCTTTTCCCTTTTTAGCATAAAAAACTTTTGCTTTAGAAGTGATATTATTTTTAAATCCTAGTTTTTTGTTTATCCTACCAGCTATAACGGTAATCTCAAAAAAATCACATAATAAATTTATGCGCTGTGCATTATAAAAATTATAGTTAGGTAAAATCCACAATATTTTTTTTCTATCCATATTAAAATATTTTTAATTTCTTTTTAAAACAATCTATTACAGTAGCGTACTCATTAAAATTTATAGTGTGAATTCCTTTGATTCTAGAATCCCAATCTGGTGTTAAGCTTTCCAAACATTGCTCTTTATAATTGGTTTCGTTTAATATGGCTACATGATTTATATTTATTGAAGAACCATACACACCTGTACAATTTTGAGAAGGTCTATATATTTCATTATCCTTAATAAATAAATTACCTGCGGGTCTTGCAAATTTCGCATCAGATATGATTGGATTCATAGGATGCGGTGTCCATTTTTGTGAAATAGGATCCTCTGAATAATATAAAAAAAGCTCGTCATTTTTAGTTGCTTTTCTTGTTTCATCCATTGCTGTAAAAAGCCACCATGTATTGTTATATTGAAATAAGGTTGTATCTACAGCTTTAATATTCTCAAAAATATTTTTTTGAAACGACCAAGAATAAGGAAAATCTATACATTTATATAACTCAACGCTATTATTAGCAGCGGTCTCAGGAATCATATAATACTCCTTTTTATACTCAAATACAAAAGGGTATGAAAAATGGTAAGTATTGTCCAATACTTTTTTCACATGCTCTATTTTATTATTAACCATTTTAATTACAGAGATGTGACCCTTTTTTATTTTGAAATCATATTCCTCTATGAAGATATAATCTATATTATTTTTTGAAACCAAAAATGGATCTGCCCAAAATAGATTTTTGTTAGGAATTAATGGTATCATTTTTCGAAAAGAAGTCTCTGGGTTTGATTTAGTTCTTTTGTATAACAAAAACCATTGGTCATTAAAAATGGCTACGCTTAAAATCTGTTTAATAATGATTTTAGTATATTTCAAGAAAACTATAATAGCTTCAAAATTACTAGGTGCTTTGTATAGCTTTTTCGTATAAAAGTTATTGGTAACATTTACGTCTTTTTTACTTGTGGTAAAGACTTCATAACCTTTAGTATGTAATTCTTCTAAAATTCTTGGGATTATTTTAGAAGCTCTCCAATATAACCTGTTTTTATTTTCTAGAATATTATACTTGTAAGTACCTACCCAAGTTTTTGCAAGGACATAACCACCATCTAAATCATTTGATAATTTTTGCAGTGTGCACCCTGTTTCTTTCCAGCCTTGAATAACTTCCCAAAAACCAGGAGGCCCACCCCTGTTTACCTTGTTATCACCATGGTGATAAGACCACACTCCATATTTTGACGCCTCATTTAAAATTTTTCCATCTAATATTCTAAAACCAAATCTTATTATTAGGTCTAAACTATACGCTTTCATGCGGTTTATATCGTCATCGACAATGATATCTTTAAACTTTGAAGTTTTAGGGTAGGTATCTAGTACATCAATAATTGAATTATTAAAACGTCTTTTAATGAAAGCGTTTGGGTGTTTCTTTATAATTTTTTTAGATAAAAAGACATCTATGGCCTCCAATGCTTTATAAATAATGCTGTTACGAAATCTCCATATCTTTTTATATATGTTCGAAGTGTTAACTTCTTTTCTTTGAATTATGAGTACGACTTGGGCATAATGAGAGGCATTAATTTCATCTATAATTTGATGCTTCCACAGCTCTAAATCAAGTGAATTTACCAATATTCCTATTCTAATTTTTTCATTCATTTTTTTATATATCGGCTTTCTATAAGCTGTGTTTTAACGCAGTATATATTTCATTGTAAGGTTTTCTAATTTCGATTTCAAACTATTTGAGACTCTTGGCTCATAGATTTCACATAATATGAATACAGAATTATCATGGTAATTATAAGTGTAATTACTAAAAGCTATTTGTTTACTTACATCCAATCGAATGTGGTTAAAATCGCATGGATCATCAATTTCCTGGTCACCCATCCCTTCTCTACCTGTACCTGAAAGCACTGTGAGTTCTATTTCCTTAGCATTTGCTAAATGGTTTAAGAAACATGCTTTGTAATGATTAAAATTGGGTGATAACCAGAGTATTTTTTTCATCTTAATAACATCAATTTATATTCCTTATAATAATCACGTTCCATCCGTTCTATACTAAAATGTTTTTTAGCGTATCTTACTCTTTCATTCGACAAATCGGTAATCTGTTCTCTATTAGTATCATAAAACAGCAAACGCAGTGCAAGTTCATTTTTATTTGCGATAATGTTATAAGGTTCTATAGGTTGTATCACTTCTTTTAACCCTCCAGAATCGTTAAACGCAATTATTGGTTTACCATGCAAAAATGCTTCAACAGCTATTAACCCAAAACCTTCGTTGTCTGAAGGATGCACTACAACATCAAAACAGTTATAATATGCATTAACGTTAGTTTTATAACCAACAAGTTTTATTAAATCTTCTAAACCTAAATGCTTTACAATGTTTTGAATCACATTAAATTCTGTACCATCTCCCACCAAAATCAACTTACCTGAACCGCCCATATCTTTGTATTTTTTAAAAGCATATATAAGTCTATCAATTCGTTTTCTTTTTGTAAAACGAGATACTAAGCCAATGGTGAATATGCTACCACTATGAGAAACCTCATTGAGGCTATAATCAGTAAGCTTAATTCCGTTTAAAATAGCTTTTGTTTTTACTTTTTTTAAACCATAATGCTTTCTAGCTAAATCTAATGTATAGTTTGAGTTAGCTATTAAAACGTGTACGGTATTAAGAAGCCATTTTTTTAGAGATTCTCTAATATGATATTTTAATAGACTTTCTTTTCTCACACCTTTAGATAATCCATGAATAGTGTATATGGTTTTTACTTTAGAATATTTTGCAGCTGTAGAGCGTATTGGTGAGAAACTATGTAAATGAATAACTTGGAATGCTTTAAACTGTTTTTTTAGTTGTTTATAGGTTGTAAAATTAAAGTCGAAACCACTTTTAATACCCGAGTCTAGGATAGGAATACCTTGTTTTAAAAGATATTTATAATAGCTTCCATTACGAGTGTCAAACATAATAGAAACCTCTAGACCTTTCTTTTTTTGAGCAATAGCAAGTTCAATCAACAATCGTTCTATCCCTCCAATATGAGGGCTATTAATACAGTGTAATACCTTCATTTAAATAAATTAATTATACTACTATTAAACTTGATGTTAATGGTTGGAAATTTGGATAATACTGTTTATTATAGAGTAAGTAATCTTTGTAAAAAGCAAACCTTTGGGCAATTATTGAATTTTCCAAAGGAATGAGATACGGGATGTGATAAGAAAATTTGTTTAATCTTAATTGAATATTAATGTATTTTTTACTCATAAAACACAAGTTTTCAGGCAATAACACCCCCTTGCGCTTTCTGAAAAATGTCTTATCTCGAATAAATCTAAAACTTCTTGAAAATTCTATTTTTTCTGTTGGCAGAAAAAAGGTTTCGGTTTTTAATATGGTATCTAATTCTTGCTTTAAGTCTTTATGAAATTGAAGAATAAATAATTTTAATTCATCATTTGAAGGTGTCTTTGTAAACCAATTTCTTCGCCATTCAAGAACTTGGATTACTTTATCAAACAAATTGCCTTGAGTGATATTTAAGATATCTAAATCAAATTTTAATGCTTTTACTAATAGCAGAAATGATCTTAATTTAACAATACCAAATGTAATTTGAGAATCGATAGTAATAAACATTTTAACTAAATATTCCAATGCTATCTGAGTTTCTATTTCTTTATCAACATGCCTATCTTTTTTTTCAAGATTTAGATTTTTACCATACAAATGAGTTAAGTTCGAAAAATACCCATAATCAATTGCTTGATTAATATTGTTCTTATTACATCCAAAAATACCATGTGTTAATATGGTTTTTTGATGGCTGTTTAAAGAAACCCTTAAATTGTTATAAAAAGTAGCATCTTCTTTGAAAACACAAATTAAATCCAAATCTGATATACCCGGATCTTTGACCGACCCCATTTGGTAAACACTTAATGCAACATCAGAATCATCTAATACACCTATAATTTCTCCAATTAAAGATTGATAATCTAATTTTGGAATGAGCTTAGGGAAATCAATAAGTTTCATTTACTATTGTTTTTATTTTTAGTATTAATAATTTCAGGCTTTGTTTCATAGACTTATCCCATTTAAATTCGTTCTTTATTTTTGGAGCTACATACTTCTTTGTTATTTTTCTAAAAACCCTTTCAGGCCTTCTTAGGATTAATCGTTGTATCCAATTTAGTTTGTATTCCCAAAGATTTCTAATTTGTGTAGCTTGCTCTATAACATACCACTCTTCTTCGCTAAAATCACCCCTAACAGCATCAAAGCTATATTTTTTAAAAATTCCCTTGTGGTACCTAGCGGAATAGTATAAAGAAGGTAAGAGCATTACTTGGCTTAATGTCGATTTTAATTGGAATAAATTTTTTGGAATCCATTTATTCTTAATTTTACACTCAAAACTCTGAAGCATCATTTTTAAACTCTTTTCATAATCAGGCTGATCATTAATGTGTATATCTAAATTTATTTTCTCGTCAAAAGGGTAAATCAATCTTGAGTGCTTTAATATCTCATGTGGTAAATAGCTTTCAGGATAATTTTTTAAATCACTTTCTTTTATTTGAAACCATCCATGGTGCTGCAAAGGGTCAAACACCAATATTTTTTTTAAGGTTTCTCTTTTAAATTTCTTTAATGCCAATGAGTTAACATACTCATCTTTAACAATTAGCAAGCCATCAAAATCACTATAATTAATAATTTCACCCGTAGCAACACTACCATGAACTAAAACAGCAACAAATAACTTATCATAGCCATTTCTAACTATTGAGACTAAATCGCCTAGTAATGCCAAATTTGAATTGTATTTATAAATTAACACCTAATTAGTTTCAATTTTATTACTTACTATTATTCTAAATAGATCAATAATTATCTTCTTATAAAAACACATAATTAGACTTGAAGCTATGAGTATTTGTAATATGAATTTTAATAAAAGAGAAATTTCTAAATAAATAACGTTCTCAAACAATACCTCAAAAAGACACAGCGTAATTACACAAACCATAGTCCCTTTAAGACATTTCCATATATCATAAAAATCATAATGAATCTCAAATCGGATTGCCAAAAGAACAATTAGCCAACTTAAAATTTTCGTAGCTAAAAGTAGATAAGCCACCATTAAAATACCATACCAAGATCCTACAACTATTGCAACAACTGTTAAAATAGAGCGTATTATTGCAATAGATATTGACTTTTCAGGTTTACCAACACTATTAAAAATTGCACTACCAAATTGAGAAATAGATTGAAAAGCACCCGCAAAACATAAAATTCTTAATATTGGTATAGCTTCTTCCCATTTATCCCCAAAAACATAACTAATAATTAGTTCGGCATTAAAAGCAACTATCACCATAATTGGAAACACAACCATTGCAATCAATTGTTTAGATTGAAAATAAGCTTGAATTATTTTTTTTGGATTATTTTTTAGTTTTGAAAGAGATGGAAATAACACATCATTAAAAACATTTGATATTCTTTTTACCGGTGTGTACATGATATTATAAGAAAATGAATAATACCCTAGAATTGTTGGCGAAAATATTTTACCCAAAATGAGATAATCTATGTTTCTTTCTATATACAATGTACCTTGAGCTGTTTTATATCTTAAAGCAAACCAGACCATACTTTTTACCTCCGTTAATCTAAAAACAAATTTTGGTTTCCATTTACTATAGTATAGGGTTAAAACTAATTTAATAACACTCATACTAATCATTTGGGCGACTAATGCAAAAACACCATAATTCATATAAGCAGCACAAACAGCTATAACAGAACTTATCAAAGTTGCAAAAACTATAATTTTGCCTATCAAATCATATCTTAAATCACGTTCAAGTAATTTTTGATGGATTATAAAAAAAGGAAATAAAATCAGACTAACAGATGAAATAAGAATTACTGGAGTTATTAGAGGTTCAGAATAATAAGTAGATGCTAGCGGAGCTGTTAATATTACCACAAATAAAGAGAAAATACTTAAAATAAAATTAAGCCAATATAACGTTGATATTTGATCCTTTGTAGCTTCATTATTATGGATTACTGCTGAACCAAAACCAATACTAGTAAAGAGTGTAATAAACCCCAAATATGTTGAAGCTAAGGCTATAATCCCAAAATCTTCAACTAGCAGCAATCTCGCTAAAATTACATTTAATATGATAGCAAAAATCTGTGTTATGACATTTGTTATAGTCAAAAACAAACCTCCTTTAATAGTTTTCTTTTTAAGATTAATCATAAAACAACACTATTGATTTCTATATTTTAGAATTTTGGCGGGATTTCCTCCAACAATGGCGAAAGGAGGTATGCTTTTTGTTACAACAGCTCCTGCACCAATAATTACACCCTGGCCAATCTCCTTTACAGATGGTAATATTAAAACTTGTGCTCCTATCCAAACATCATCATGTATTTTAAGCGTTCTAATTTTAGCATTACCCTGTAACCTCATTGGTATAGATATCATAGAAAAATTATGATTGCTAGCATAAATTGATACACCTGGCCCCATCATGACATGTTTACCCATAACGACATTATTGACCTTACAATATTCACCAATCCCAGAATAATCTCCTATCTCAATGGTATTCCCAGACCCTATCAATGCCATTCTCGCAATATTTACATGTTTTCCACAAGTTTTAAACATTTTACTGGCTACATAATTACGTATCTTATGTGACCCCAGAGAATAAAACATAGTAGAGCTAGGTAAAAACCGTGCAAAAAAATAATAAATTATGCCCCAAAATTTATTTTCTAATTTCATGTACTATTAAAATATTTTGATACTACGCCAATAAATGTTTTTAATTTTAGCACCCTTTACTAATGATATAATTTTGAATTCATCTTAACTTTTCTATTTCCTGAAAACAACTTAATTGACTCTTTTAAACGCACATAATTTAAATTAATGCCCTATCTACTATGCCCCAATTGCAAGAACTTTTCACATAAATGGTAACCAATAAACCCAACTGTTCCTGTAACTAAAATAGTTTTTTCTTTATTCTCATATAAATCATTATTCACTCTCCTCTATAAAGAAAATCACAACCTCCCATATACACCATATACAGCATTATTCAATACACCTTTAACATCATAAACAATTCCATCTTTTATTAGCAAAGATTTAAGGTTCAGATTTAAAAATTCTTTATGAGCGACGGCCAAAATAACGCCGTCAAACTTTTCTTCTGGGATTCCACTGGATATTAGTCCATATTGATGCCCTACTTCTTCAGGATTTGCCCAAGGATCATATATTGTAATATGAGAACCATATTGTTCTAAAGCTCTTACAATATCAATGACTCTTGTATTTCTAATATCGGGGCAGTTTTCTTTAAATGTGATGCCTAGAAGTAAGAGCTTGGTCCCTTTTACTTTAAAATTCTTTTGGATTAATAGTTTCACAACCTGCGATGCTATGTATTGCCCCATACTATCATTAATGCGTCTTCCAGCTAAAATTATTTCCGGATGATATCCTACTTCTTGTGCTTTTTGGGCTAAATAATAAGGATCCACACCAATACAATGCCCACCAACCAAACCAGGTTTAAAGGGCAAAAAATTCCATTTAGTTCCTGCTGCTTCTAAAACATCTTGTGTATTTATATCCAACAAATTAAATATTTTTGCCAGCTCGTTTACAAAGGCTATATTGATATCGCGCTGCGAATTTTCAATCACCTTAGCGGCTTCAGCAACCTTTATTGTAGGAGCCAAATGCGTTCCTGCTGTAATAACAGATTTATAAAGTGCATCTATTTTGAGCCCTATCTCGGACGTAGATCCTGATGTGATTTTCAATATTTTCTCAACGGTATGTGCTTTATCTCCGGGGTTAATACGTTCTGGAGAATAGCCTACGAAAAAATCTATATTAAATACTAAACCCGATTTATTTTCAAGAACCGGAATACAAACGTCTTCAGTTGCACCAGGGTAAACTGTAGACTCATAAATGACTATATCTCCCTTTTTTAATACTTTTGCTAAAGTCTCGCTAGCCCCGATTAATGGTGTTAAATCTGGTCTATTATTTTTGTCAATTGGGGTTGGAACTGTAACAATAAAGACATTGCAGTCTTTTATCGCGTCTATATTGTCTGAGCAAAACAACCCTCTACTATGTGGGATTTCTGAAACCAGTACAGATTTTAGAAGGTTTTCAGAAATCTCCAGTGTGTTATCTATACCATTATTTAATTCGGAAACTCTGGCTCTATTTATATCAAACCCAACCGTTGGATATTTACTAGCGAATAAACGTGCCAAGGGCAATCCAACATATCCCAAACCAATAATAGCAATTCTGTTGAGAGTACTATTCACGTTTATATTTTTCATAAAATCGTGAAACAAGCGGAATAAAATATATCAACATGGAAATTGTTAAAATAATAGCAAAATGATCATTCATATTTAAGGACCTTAACTGGAAAGCAACCAAAAAAAGTAAAACCGTATAAAAAACTATGATTAAGGTACTGGCCTTATGTGACAAATGCAGCTTAAGTAAATGGTGATGCATATGATTATTATCTGCTCCAAAAGGGCTAATACCTTTAAGTAATCTAACCACAAAAACTCTTAACGTATCAAGTAAAGGATAGCTCACTAAGGCCATAATCATGATTTGAAAATTTTTATAGAGTTTGTCCGCATCCACTGCCTCTATTTGAACGCTTTGATTAATAGAAAGAATAATTCCATAAGCACTGATTAAGCCTAAACACAAAGCCCCATTATCACCCAAAAACACTTTTTCCTTACGGTTACGACTAAAATTAAAAAACAGAAAGGATAATGTAGCACCGGCAAAACTGAACATAATAATTGCGTTAAAAAAAGAAGCATTATTAGCAAAAAAAGCCCCCATAAAGAGATTACCAATAATACTAATTGATGCAGAAAGCCCATCAATGCCATCGATTAAATTAAACGAATTAATCAATAATACGAACACAAATAAAGACAATAAGAAGCTCGTCCATTGACTTAAATAATAAATTCCAAAAAGACCATTCAAACTTAAAATATGAACATCGCCTACCAATATTAAAAAAGAGACTGCCAATATTTGAAATATAAACTTCTCTATAGGCTTGGTGCCGGCTAAATCATCTTTTAAACCTAATATTATTAAAGTAAACAAAGCTATAAATAAGCCAAAAGCTAGCTTAAAGTCAAAAAAAGAACTGTTAATCGGATATAGTACTATTCCAAGTATTAAAACCACACAAAGTATGGTTAAAAAAATACTCACTCCCCCTAAAAAAGGAACAACGTCGTTATGCGATTTTCGCTTATTAGGGGTGTCAAATAACCTTAACCGTCTTGACAAACGAATGATCGGAGGGAATAACCAAAACGATATAATCATTGAGAATAAAAAAGGAAAAACGAAACAAATTAATCTAAACATATTTGATAGCAAAAGCATTTATTATTATACGATCATGTTTTAAGCCAACGACCATTATCAGGCAGTCCCCAGTTTATTTAATTTTTGTTTGTTTTTCAACAGACTAGATTGGTCTATCTAAAAACAACACCAGCTGAAAATTGAAAATGATTAGTATTATACATTGCGGCATTAGAATCCATAACCCATTTTCCAATGGCATCAAAATTCAATCCTATTTTTTTAGAAACCCAAATATTAGTTCCTACTCCAAAATTTCCGGTTAAATTCCCTCCATTGACTTTAAAATACCCCAAACCTCCATCTAAATAGAGTTCTAACCAATCTGCCTTTGCAAACCAATTAAAAGCCTCATCGATATAAAGATTCAGTTTCACATCTAAAGCTAAATAGTTTTGATCCTCTGTTAATTTTTTCGAATCAATTACAGCATTAGGCGCTTTCCATTTATTTACACTCCCATCCAGTCCAATAGAAAATAACTCATTAAATCTATATGCTGCACCAATTTTTAAAGGCGAACTAAATGCTAATTCGTTAAAAGACGTTAAAAAATCAAACGGATTTGACTCCCCGGTACTATCAACACTGTTTACACCCAACTTAATTAAAAACCTTTTTGGAGTATTACTATTTGATTCATCCTTATCCGGTTTATCCTGAGCAAACGCATAAAAAGAAAATAGGCATAAAAAAAAGAATATTGTTTTTTTCATAATTACAGATATATTATTATTCGACACAAAACAAGAGGTTTTAGGCTTTATACAGCAGAGCGAAGTAATAAACGGTTTGTAGCTACAATAAGTGCTTTACCTGTAACAACATCTTTTTATAAAATCTTAACGAAAAACCTTAGATGGTCAATAGGTTAGCATCCGAAATTTTATAACGCATATAAAATCATTCAAATAACTAAAACTTAAAAACTTCAATTCATAAGATTCCTACCTCTGTAAGAACGACAAATCAAATAATAGTGTATCTTTGCCGACTGATACTCAGAAAGTGAGTTAAATTCCTCAGGGTGAGGGTGTGTTACTAGAAGTTTAAGGTTACGTATGTCGATGCGCTTCTTTATGTAACACTGCATAACATAATCGCATACATTAAACAAGAATGAGCACATTCCAAGAATTAGGTCTTAATGACGACCTATTACACGCCATTACAGATTTAGGGTTTACAAAACCAAGTGAAGTACAAGAAAAAGCTATCCCAATTTTATTAGAATCGGAAACCGATCTGGTAGCATTAGCGCAAACAGGAACCGGTAAAACAGCAGCATTTGGCTTTCCGATGCTAGAAAAAATTGATGTAAACAGCAGAACGACACAAGGTTTAATTTTATCACCAACACGTGAACTTTGCTTACAAATCACCAACGAAATGAAACAATACGGTAAGTATTGTAAAGGACTTAATGTCGTGGCCATTTATGGTGGATCAAGTATTACAGACCAAGCTAGAGAAGTAAAACGAGGCGCCCAAATTATTGTGGCGACTCCAGGGCGAATGAAAGATATGATTAGCAGGCGTTTGGTTGATATTTCTAAAATACAATACAGTGTTTTAGATGAAGCCGATGAAATGTTAAACATGGGTTTTAAAGAAGATATAACTGATATTTTATCGCACACGCCAGATGATAAAAATACCTGGTTATTTTCTGCAACAATGCCAAGAGAGGTGGCAACTATTGCTAAAAAATTCATGTATAACCCACAGGAGATAACCGTTGGAAATAAAAATGAAAGCACAAATACCGTTTCACATGAATATTATTTAGTAAATGCTAGAGATAGATATCAGGCCTTAAAACGTTTATCGGATGCTAATCCAGATATTTTTTCGGTTGTATTTTGTAGAACAAAACGAGATACTCAAAAAGTGGCCGAACAACTTATTGAAGACGGCTATAGCGCCGGAGCTTTGCATGGAGATTTAAGCCAGAATCAACGAGATTTAGTTATGAAATCGTTTAGAAACAAACAAATACAAACATTAGTTGCTACCGATGTGGCTGCTCGTGGTATTGATGTCGACGATATAACACATGTTATAAATTACCAGTTGCCCGACGAAATAGAAACCTATACGCACCGTTCCGGACGAACAGGACGTGCCGGAAAAACAGGAGTTTCTATGGTTATTGTTTCCAAAAGTGAAGTACGTAAAATAAAAAGTATTGAACGCATTATTAAAAAACAATTTGAGAAAAAAGATATTCCTGATGGGTCAGAAATTTGTGAAGTACAACTCATGTCTCTTGCCAATAAAATTCATAATACAGAAATTAATCATGAAATTGACAAGCATTTAGCAAATATTAATACGCTGTTTGAAGATACCGATAAAGATGAATTGATTAAAAAGTTCTTCTCGGTAGAGTTTACACGCTTTTATAATTATTACCAAAAATCAAAAAATCTTAATGTTTCTGAAAGTAGTAGCGATAGAGAAAGTGGCCGAGACTATAAAGGAAGTTCTAACTCCACACGCTATTTTATAAATGTTGGTCGAAAAGATGGTTACGACTGGATGAAACTTAAAGATTTCTTAAAAGAGGTTTTAGAGCTGGGAAGAGATGATGTTTTTAAAGTCGAAGTAAAAGATAGTTTCTCTTTTTTTAATACTGAGAATGAATCCAAAGAGAAAGTATTGGCTTTCTTTACCGACTTTAAACACGAAGGTCGTTTTGTAAATGTTGAAGTTTCTGAAAACCGTGGTGGTGGCGGAAGACGTGACGACAGACGTGGTGGCTCTGGAAACAGAAGTGACAGAAGAAGAGGTGGAAACGATTCTGGAAATAGAAGTGACAGACGTGGTAGTGGTGATGCATCATCTAAACCAAGACGTTCTGGTGATTTTAAATCTAGCTCAGACAGATCTAGACGTTCTGATTCCAAATCTAACAGTTCTGGGTTTTCAAGACCAAGACGTTCCAGACGTTAACAAATAGGTTTAGTTAAACTTTTTTGTTAATTTTAAGTCAAATTATAACATCACAGCTAATTTTGCCGTTTTGTTTAGTACTTTTATACCAATTAAAATATAATTGATTTTATATGAAAAACTACGTACTACTTTTTACTTTTATACTAATGTCTGCATTTTGTATCGCTCAGGATGCCGATAAAGTAATTGGAGTTGTAGTTAATGGAGCTAATGATGCTACACTTGAAAGTGTTAATATCGTTAACCTTAATCAAGTTGTTGGTACAACGACAGACAATAAAGGGGCGTTTGAAATTTCCGCGAAAGCGAATGACACCCTTCACTTTTCGTATTTAGGTTTTAAATCTATTAAAGTTAGAGTAACCAACGACTGGTTAAAATTCGGAAGCTCTAAAATAGAGCTAACCGAACTTGCATTGGCATTAGAGCCGGTCGTGGTGAATCAATTAAGGCTCACAGGGTACTTAGAAGTAGACATTAAACAAGTCCCTCTAAATAACCAAAATTATCGTTACAGTATTTCCGGGTTGCCAGGCACTGGTTACGAAGCCGGAAAACCTACTGCCGTGACCAAAATATTAGGTTCTATTTTTAATCCTGCAGATTTCTTATATCGCATGTTTGGTAAAAAACCAAATGAGCTGCGTAAACTTAGAAAAATGAAGCAAGATGATGAAATTAGAAACTTGTTGGCTTCTAGGTTTGACAGAGAAATGCTAACTGTATTGTTACAGGTAGATCGTGTAGACTTGGATGAAATTGTAAGTCAGTGTAACTATTCTAAAGGGTTTATCCAAACCGCTAACGATTTGCAAATGTTGGATGCTATTAGTGAATGCTACGAGGAATACAAGTTGTTAAGCCGCGGTCGAAGTAAACGCTTATAATACTTTAAATCATATAAGTTTTAAAGAGAGACCCGATCATGTCTCTCTTTTTTATTCCCAAAACGCTCTATTCGTTTGTTAATTTTTAATTAATATGCTTGTTAAAGTATCATAAATAGCGTGTTTTTATTTGAGGCATTACGTTAATTTGGAAGACATCAAAAGATCAACCAACATGCTTAAATTTAAGATCTTTATATTTTTTTTATGCCCTCTTTCGGTGCTTTCTCAACAATTGAAAGGAAAAATTTACGACCAGGAAACCACAGTAAAAGGAGCAACTATTTTTAATACAAGCAGAAGTATTATTACCCATACTGATGATGATGGTTATTTTAATATAGAGGCCTCGGTAAACGACACGATTATATTTTATTCACTTTTTCATAAACAACAAACCCTAGAACTTAAAAAAGCTCACTTTACTGATGTTCTCGTTATTGAACTAAAGAAAACTGTGAATGATCTCGAGGAGGTCGTTATAACAAATAATCCAAAAGAAAAAGAGTTTGTTGCAGAGTTACACAACAAAAATTTCAAAACTCAAATACAAAATGACAGAAAAACAAACCCTCATTTATACGAACCTGCACCTAGCGGAGGTATAGATTTTATTAAAATAGCCGGACTTATTGGCAAACTTTTTAAAAGTAAAAAGGTGAAAAGTACGCCTATTATTACTGCAAAATATAATGAATTAGACTCTCTGTTTTCTAATGATTCATTTTTTACACATAAACTACTAACTAATGAATTAAAAATACCAGAAGTTTATAAACCTTTGTTTTTTGATTATTGCGATGCACAAAACATTAATCGCAACCTCCTTTTAAAAGAAAACAGATTTTTACTTTTAGACCAACTAAACACCTGTAGCAAAGGATTCCTGGCTATGATTTCTGAATCTAAAGAATAATTTCTAAGCCCTGGAGTGTAATGCAACCCTGTTCCCTTCACTATCTATAAAAATAGCCATATAACCTATATCCGGAGATATTTGTGTTTTTTGTTGAACAATTTTCCCTCCGGCCGCTTCCACCCTGTTCATTTCGTTATTTACATCATTAGAAGCGAAATAAACCAAAACACCTTTATTTTCACTTGGTGAATAGGCCTCATTTTTAATCAAAGACCCCGAGGCGCCTTCTTTACCTTCAGCAAAGGGAAACCAGGCCATTAATGTCCCTCCAAAATCCTGAACTTGCACTTCGATATCAAAAACCGTATCGTAAAATAATTTTGCTCTATCCATGTCGGAAACCGGAATTTCAAACCAGCCTACCATGTTCTGTTCCATAATCATTTTTGTTTTTATTAAGACGTTTAAAGTTACACAAATTATTACGAATTATAAAAACGTTCAACAATCATATCGTGGTTTTTAATCGTCTTTTTTACCCATTCAAATCGTTTTGCAACTTTTTCTGCCCCTGTTAGTTGCCAACTAATATCCGCTTCCCGAAGCTTAGAAGTAACGTGCTGTAAAATAATAGCTGCCGATACCGATATATTTAAACTTTCGGTAAAACCAACCATAGGAATTTTTAAAAAACAATGGGCCTCATCTATAACCTCCTGAGATAACCCTTCGGTCTCTCTACCAAAGAAAAAACACGATTTTTTTGAAACGTCAAACGCATCGAGCAAGGTATCATCTCTATGAGGGGTGGTCGCCACTATTTGGTATCCCCTTTCTCTCAAATCTTTTATGCATGTTTTTACAGAATGAAACCGATTCACATCTACCCATTTTTGAGCACCCATCGCTATTTCCCTGTCAATACGTTTTGAATTTCGTTCTTCAACAATATTAACTTCCTGTATACCAAACACATCGCAGCTGCGAATAACAGCACTCGTATTATGCAACTGATAAACATCTTCTGTAGCCACAGTAAAATGCATAGTTCGCTGAGATAAAACGGTATCAAAACGTTGCTTTCTACGTTCAGAAAGATAGGTTTCTAAATGTTCTAAGAGTTTTAGGTCTATCATATATCAAAATTACTAAAGTTTTAGCATTGCCATAAATGAATTACAAATGGATAAGTAATTTTTTAAATTGAAACAGTTTGCCTCTTTCTGTCTTCCCGCAATAAAGTAAAGTTGCTATATTTGAATAGATTCCTTTTGGGGTTTATTTTGAGTATCTCGTCAGGCTCGATACAGGCTAAAGGCGAAAGGCAGGAATGACAAAAAAGAGCTGATAATGAAACACATTGTCGTATTAACAGGTGCAGGTATGAGCGCCGAAAGTGGTATTAAAACATTTAGAGATGCTGATGGCTTATGGGAAGGGCATGATGTTATGGAAGTTGCTACCCCGGAAGGCTTTGCGGCAAATCCGGAACTGGTTTTAGACTTTTATAATCAACGCCGCCGGCAATTGTTTGAAGTGCAACCCAATGCTGCTCATTATCATTTGGCCGAGTTAGAGAATAATTACCGCGTAACCATCGTGACTCAAAATGTAGACGACTTGCACGAACGTGCAGGAAGTTCCAATGTCATTCATTTACACGGAGAACTACTAAAAGTACGTAGTACGGGCAATGCCTATGATATTCAAGACTGGAAAACAGACCTGGTTATGGGGGATACTTGCAAAGAAGGCTATCAATTACGTCCACATATCGTTTGGTTTGGAGAAGATGTTCCTATGATTGAAAAAGCTATAAGTGTTTGTGAAACCGCGGACATTTTAATTATCATTGGTACCTCCATGCAGGTGTATCCGGCAGCAAGCTTAATGCATTATACGCCTGAAAACATCCCCGTTTATTTTATAGATCCAAAACCTGCTATAGAAAGTAAAGCGAATTTAACGGTTATCCCCAAAGCAGCGACTGTTGGTGTTAACGAAGTTGTTGAACTATTAAAAGCATTATAATTCAATATTTCTTAATTGTTTCAGGTTACTCAGATTTTATTATTTTAAAACTCTTCGTTCCAATATTGGTTTGTAACTTCAGTATATAGAGGTCCTTCTTTAATTCCCTTAAAATTAAAGGTATTGGCCTATTTATATCCGATTCTTTTACAGTATTTTTTAGAACTAATTGCCCCAAAATATCATATAGAAAATAATTTACCTGGGTGATTTCTTCCCGATTCGGAACCACTAGATTTATCTGATCTGCTGCCGGATTCGGATATACCAGCCAATCTGTTTGATTTAGAGTAATATCTTCTTTAGTTTTTATTTTCGGGCTTTCCCTGGACGTGGGAACCATGTTATATATATGTTCGAGTGCCAAATCTGCAAACCGTTCTCCAAATTCCTTTTGTGCTTCCATCGTAAAATGCCCACCATCATATTCGCTTTGTGAGCCATCCCAGGTTTTTAATCCTGACGAAGAAGCTACATAAACATCACTCAAGTGATTAGGGATATCATTGATCTGTGCGTTCAATATCGGATGTCTCCAATCTCCATATTGTGGGTCGTTATAATAATACAATTCAGAGGTTTCTCCGACCAAATATACCAGATTAGGAGCATTTAAATCACTTCGAAATTGCGTAAACCAATCCGCGGCCGCCGCTCCATAATCCATCCCTCTTTCATTTACGTTGTTGGCATCGCTCTCACCATGCTGCCATATAACTCCTTTTAAAACGGCATTGGGATAATTTGTTAGAGCTTCATTGACCCTTCGGAGCGTTTCGTTATACAAATTTCCTCCTCCATAACCATAGCTATATTTTCCCCATAACTCTTTTTCATCGTCCGTTGGCACATAATTTTTACCCCATTTCTCCATATTAGTTCCACCTCTGGGATTTACAATCATTCCAATATTGACATTGGCTTCTTCACTGATTTTCTTAGCAAAGGTCCAGCCAGCGCCAATAGTATGCACCCAGGGCCATTTTCCTACTGAAGAGTATCTTGTAAAACACGGATAAGCATGTTCAAAAGTTCCAAATTCGTTTAATAGGTAGGCATTGGGTAGCTCGACCAGATCTTCTTCCAAGGTAGACCTCCAACCTGCTCCATGTGCTTCCCTACCACTGGCATTGGACTGTCCAAGCAATATATAAATATCCATAGCTTCATTTGCTGATGATATTTCTGCCCCTCTTTTGTTATAATAAGTTACACCATTGCCGAAAATATAAAAATCATCTATCATCTCGTCATCTTCGGTCATAAACATAAAGCGCAGATACGACTTTCCAGAATCTACTAAAAGTGCACCGTATTTGGCGTTATAATGAGTTCCCTCAACCATAGATGGTAAATAATCCGCCTCCGTAACCGTACCATCCTGTTGAAATCCTCCAAGGCCGTTCACCACATATGGAATGCCTCCAATATCGTGACGTTCGTAAAAATCACCTCCCGAAGAAATATAAATGTCTGCTCCCATAGCTTTAAAATCCCAGGTCTGCATAACCGAACTTGAGTATTTCGACGCATACGGAGCGTGGTGACCAAGCACAACCTTGTACTTTTGTGTCGAGGCATTCAAAGCATTTGTCAACCATGTTTTCATGGCTTGCATATCTGCATTATCCACAGGATCGGTTCCGGGGCCTTGCCTGTTGTTAGTATTGAGCATAAAAAACTCTGCCTCCCCCCAGGTAAAACTATAGTAGGTAGACGACCTTTGAAAGTAATTTAACCATTGCTGTTCTCCGGCAAGCCCCAAATGACTCCCTGAATCATCTTCATAATCCATAGGCCCGGGAATAGAAAAAAATCGATTTAATTCACTAGAAGAAGCTGAGGGGTCTTTTATAAAGTCTCCGTAATAATCTCCAACATTGGCTTGAAAATCGGCCCCGCATTGCGAAGGATATAGCCGATGGTAACTATCATTCCCTGATGAAAGTATAAAATCCGGTTTCCAGATATCATTGATTTTAGAGGCAACAGCCGGAGTCCCTAAAGCATTTTGACAACCGTAATTTCCAATTATTGCCATACGGTCGAAACCTTTGGTCCCTAGAAAGAAAATATCTTTTAAGCTGTTACTGGTGGACACGCCCGGAATCTTAATAGATTTTACAGTTGATTTAGAACCGGATATTTTACTGATCACAGGTTGGTTAGCAGCATCTCCATGGCAGGTAATTGTGCCATACAAACTCTTGGTTTTCCAAATATTATGTGTACCATAATCTTCATTAACCTGACAAGAATATGGTGACACATAGACGTTAGCTTCCTGTGCCATAAATCCAACATCCACTGACCTGTCTCCAATATTTATTTCCTTATCATCTATCCATATTGTTCCGAGTCCCACAGGATTAATATCATATTCTGTAGTGGTTTCGTTTATGCTTCCCCAATAGATGATGTTACCCAAGCCATCCGGAGCGTTGCTATTATAACTATACACTTTAACCTCAACATAACCATCCGTATAAACATCGGCGATGATACCATGGGCTTCGTGCTTTGTTTGAAGACTAATGGCCTCATTAAAATTTAAAATGGTCATATCCGACTCAGCGATACCATTGTCTGTCATTGCATTACCCGAGTACATATATCCGTCTTCAATAAACACCATTTCATCTTTATGCCAACTTTGCCCATAAGCTAAAGATGCCATTGTCAAAGCGCATATAAAGGCAAAAAAAACTTTGATCTTCTTTTTAGTAATTTCTATCATAATTCAGTGCTTTAATGAGGTTAGATTAAGTATTTCTTTCTAACAAAGATGATTAAATTCCTAACTATCATAGAGTTGTAAATCCGTAAAACCAGTATGGTAATTTAATATGTTTTCACATTTCAACATTAATAGGGCAACTTTAATTGCTTATTGTTATTTGTAGTTGTATACTCATGAAGAAAGTGTTATAGTATTTAATGATCAAAAATAATGAGCATAAAAGATGTTCAATGATACTGATACGCTATAAATCAAGTTCTTTTTTAATAGCTAGAAATTGCATGTCGCAAGACTTTTACACACTGCTTTTTTTTTTAATATTCGAGCCAAACCAATTACTTTAAATTTAAAAACCGATGTAATTTTTCCTGTCTTCGTTTGGCAATGGGCAAGGTTTTATGATTCATCAAATGGCAGTAGTTCCCTTCTAACTTATTAATATGATTAATCATAAGTATATTAACTATGTAGGAATGATGAATTCTAAAAAACTGTGATTTATCTAAGAGTCTTTCATACTCTCCTAGATTACGACTGGTTATTTTTATATCTCCATTGACCAAATGAAATTTTGTATACCTGCCATCTGCTTCACAAAATAAGATCTCGTCTACTTTTATGATTTCAATTTTATTCATAGATGGAATTGCTATAAACTTCACACATTTTTTGTTCTGGCAAGTTTGCTGTTCATGTTCTAAGGTTCCAAATTTTAAAGCAACTTTAATATTGTAAATAGCTTTATTAACAGCTTTAATTAAATCTTTAGACGATACAGGTTTTAAAATGTAACCTGTTGTGACATAATGATTAATTGCCTTTATAGAAAGCTCTCTTGAAGATGTTATAAATATTACCTGAGAATCGAATTCATCTCCTATGATATTATCCAACAGAGAAAATGAATTTTCATTACCTAAATTAATATCTAAAAATAGAATTTGAGGTTTCGTTTGCTGATACAAATGAATAGCGTCATTTATGTTTCTGGCAACTCCAGAAATATTAATATTTATAAAGTGTGTCCTTAATTTTGATTTCAGAATGTTAAGGCTTATTGTGTCATCCTCCACTATTAAAGCATTATTGATCATAGGTCATAAAATTGATGTTTGGGAGTTATATTAAATCGTTAAAATATTTGTGATCAAGAGTAAAATTTAGAGCGAAGATATATGTAATAGCAATTAAAATTATAAACTGGTTTTCTCTATGAAAGTTATAGCAACGTTAATGAAAATAAAACATAAATTTCATTAGAAAATGAGTGCATTAATCACTGAAAATCCCTCGGTTAAAGTCTTTATTAAAATATAATACTTGCCTATTTATATTTTTATGAATCCGGTATTTTTATTTATTTCTAAGTTTATACTTATGATAATAGTCATTTTCATAAACTTCTAAAGCATTTTGTTTACTTATGGTTTTTGTTTTCTTTTGGAATCCCTTCTTCCTGATCCCAATCATCTGTTCGAAAAGCTGAAGCCGGCAGACCCTCAGTATTATATAAATTGGGTAACGCTGAATTAGAATACGCAAACCTAACAGCAACGGGTTTTTTGACGTGACAGCTCCAAACCTTCACTTTACTACCCTTAACAGTTGCCTTAGCTTCATAAAATATTTGATCCTTACCAGCAATTTTAAATTCTCTCAACTTTTTTCCCTTTACAAACAATCCATTTTCTGCATAATCAAAATCGATAAAAATCTTATTTCCCTGTATATTCATTGCTTTGTAAATTGGTCCGGAAGGGACCATGTCGTCATATCCATATGTCTTATTTAGAGCCCACAAACTGAGTCGCTTACCAACATCCATTTTATTTTTAGGGTGTTGGTCCTGAACATTGCCAATATCATTTGTGACGACCATCCCTGTTTTTTCTATTTTTGAAAGGGTTTTAAGCTGCGCATCTCTTATGATCTCAGCATGCAGGTTTTCCGCATATGTATAATGGTAAGGTGCTATTTGTACATAATAAAAAGGGAAATTCTGATCCCACAATTCTCTCCAGGATTCGATCATCAATGGAAAGCTTTTATAATAAGCTTTTGGATTATGAACATTCGATTCTCCCTGGTACCAAATCACTCCCTTTATCTTAAAATTTAGTAAAGGATGAATAAGTGCATTAAAAATCACTCCGGGTTTTGTAGGCACCCAACTACTATTATTCATTTTTTTTTGTACTTCTTTAATGTCCTTATCGGTTTCAATTATCGGTTGCTTCATCCAGGTTTTTATTTGACTGCCACCCCAATATGTCCCAATTAAACCAACCGGAGTGTTTAACTTTTCATGTATTTCTTTTCCAAAAAAATAACCGACAGCACTAAATTCCCCCATGGTCTCGGGATTGCATTCAACCCAGTGCCCCAATAAGTTATCTTGTGGATAATCAGATTGGTAAAAAGGTGTCATAAAAAATCGAATATTAGTATGATTGGCCTTGCTCTTTTCTTCTTTAGCATTTAAAATGCCCCAATTAGTGATCATCTCCATATTGGATTGACCGGCACACAACCACACTTCTCCTAAAAGAATATTCTTTATTTTTAATTTTTCATGTCCATCAATAGTAATTTCTTGCGATGTATTTGATGAACCCGTTACAACACGAAACTCCCATTTACCCTGATAGGCCTTTGTCTTATATTCTTTATTGGACCAAGTGGTCTTTAATACAATCTCTTCATTAGGTACCGTAGTCCACCCCCAAATCTTTACCGTACTATTCTGCTGCAAAACCATATTGTCTGATAGAATTGCCGGCGACCAAATTTTAGCATAGGATGATTGACAAATAATGAGAAGAAAACTAGCTCCTAAAAAATACTTTAAACTTAGATTCATTTTACAGTCAATTCTTTACTATAACAGCCATTATTTAGTTAAAAATGAGTTAAGAATAGGGCGAATCTCTAAAAAATTGCCCTATTCTGAACATTTTGATTTAATAAAAATCACACTACTAATCTGCACGTTTTTAATACCCTGGATTTTGATCTAAAATTCCGGGAACCAACTGTGTTGTTGGTTTTGGTAGCAACCTATTATTTTCATTCACATGGGGATATAAGTCCTTATTCACGTCAACAACCATTTTACGTCTTACCAAATCAAACCAACGATTCAGTTCAAAGGCCAGTTCCCAGTTTCTTTCATCCAATACAGCCTTATCAAAATCGAGCTGCGACATTCCCGATGCTAAATCGTCCAAACCAGCTCTACGGCGAACGGCATTGACGGCATCATAGGCCGTCTGTGAGGGACCTCCCTCTGCTAAATTTGCGGCTTCAGCATAAATAAGAAGAATATCGGCATACCTTAATAACACGGTCACTCCTTCACCATTTGCATTTATGGTTTCACCAACGTCTCTATACTTGTTAATTAAAGGGAAGCTTCCTGTTTCTTCCCATGGGGTTCCGTCATTCATAATCATGGTGAAAGACGCATCCTTCCTTGGACCTTCAGGAAATGCATCAAAAAAGCGGTGCTCACTGTATACAGATTCCCAACCATTTTCTCCAAAACCGGCAGCCGAAGTCGTTTTTTGCAACCGACTTGGTGTACCTCCCGGAGCGATGGTTCCATAAAAAGCAAAAATAAATTCATCATTTGTCACTCGGGTACTGCCTTCCCATAAATCAACAAAATTATCTTCTAAGCGATATTTTCCGGCAAATTCTCCATTGATCAACGCATTTGCTTTATCCCTTGCCAAAGCATAGTATTCGATCTTTTCCAAGGGCCAACCAGCCATAGTCAAATATACTTTTGACAGTAATGCTGTCGCCGCAACTTTATTTGGCCTTCCTCTTTCGGAAAACGAAAGTGGTAACAAATTCTCAGCATCAGTCAGGTCGCTTACGACGGCATCATATATTTCCTGAACAGAAGCCTGGGGTAATACATCCACATTAGTTTGATTTTCTGCAGTTGTTAGTTGTACTTCTCCCCAAAACCGGGTTAAAAAGAAATAGGACAATGCCCGAATAAATTTTGCCTGGCCCTCAATTTCATTTAATGTATTTTGTGGTATACCCTGTGTCTCTGTAAGTTTATCAATAAGTATATTAGCATTAGAAATAGATTGGTAAAGAAAAGGCCAAACAATATTAACAGAAAAATCACCACCACTCATTCTAAACTTATCAGGGTCATTAAAAATACCGGCATCAGCCCTAATATCTTCGCCCCCTCCTGTCAACACGATAGGTCCATAGGATGAAAAATCTTCCCATTTGGAGAATAATGGATTAAAAACGCCTGTTAGGGCCGCCCGTAAATCGGCTTCTGTCTTATAAAACGTTTCAGGAGCTACTAAGGACGAGGGGTTTTCTTCTAGTTCTACTCCCAGACATCCTGCTAAGCATGTACTTATCATCACAAATAATACTAATGATTTTTTCATGTTTCTATATTTTTTCATTATTGTTTAAATTTTTATATCTAATCCTATAGTAAAACTCTTTTGCGAAGGATACGAAGAATGATCAACACCAATAAATGCGTCTTTCGAATTACTGCCTGCATTATTACTTATACCGGATGCGTTATTCCCTTCCGGGTCATAGCCGGAATAATCTGTGAATGTAAATAGGTTGGTTCCCGTTAAATACAATCTGGCCGAAGCCACTTTTATTTTATCCAGTATAGAGTTCGGAAGTGTATACCCAAGAGAAATATTTTTTATTCTAATATAAGACCCATCCTCAACCCAGCGACTATCATTTCTATTAACCCCAACAGCATCATAGGCCGGTACGTCGGTATTTTGATTAGCTACTGTCCAGGTTCTTAAACGCGCTATACCTACACCATGCGTATTACTTTCTAATCTTGACTTACCAATATTATAGATGTCGTTGCCACTCACGCCTTGAACGATGACCGCCAAATCCCAGTTTTTAAATGCAAAAAAGTTATTCCATCCAAAAGTAAAATCCGGTAAAGTGTTGGCTATCACGGTTAAATCATCTCCGTTAATTAATCCATCATTATTCTGATCTACATATTTAGGAGATCCGGGGGTTACCCCATAGGTCGCGGCAAGTATAGCCTCATCGGTACTATATATACCATCAAACTCATAACCTTCAATAAGCCCTATGGATCTTCCTTTTTCGATAACTACGGAATTATTGAACCCAGGTAAACCAGCTCCCCCCATAGGGATGCGCGTTTCATCTCCATTTAATGACAATACTTCATTTTCATTTTTGGCAAATGTTAATTGTGAATTCCATGAAAAATCTCCTTGGGTAGGTCTAACGTTCAAATACAATTCAACACCCTTATTTTGTACTTCTCCGGCATTCACAAGTTGGTCTAAAAACCCTGATGACTGGAGCAAAGTACGTGTTAACAGCAAATCTTCGGTCTTTTTATCGTAATAATCTGCAGTGAAAGCCAACGCTCCATTAAACAACTCCACGTCTAAACCTATATTTACCTGTTTGGTAGTTTCCCATTTAAGGTCCGGATTCGGAGCGCGTGTGGATAATTGTACACCATTGGTAGCAGTTTGTCCATCAAAAGAGAAATTAGCTCCTGTACCTGTTACCAATTGTGCTAAGGACTGATAAGGTGCAATTGCTTGATTTCCAACTTCGCCATAACTCGCTCTTAGTTTCATGTTCTCAATTACAGATGATTTTTCTAAAAACTTCTCATTGGAAATATTCCAGCCTACCGCTACCGATGGAAAAAAAGCGCCTTTATTGTTTTCAGCAAATACGGATGATTCATCGTATCTTCCGGTAAGCGTTATCAAATAGCGGTCATCATAGCCATAATTAACCCTTCCCAAATAAGAATTAAGGGATTGCTCGGTTTTACCGGAACCTGTAAATTGTATTTGTTCCGCCGATTGAATGTTATTATAAAGTGTGGCATTGGTTAAAAACCCACTGGCCCGAATGCTACTGCTAAAAAGCTCCTGTGTTTGTTGTTCAAATACACCTGTTACATTTAAAGCATGTTTATCATTTAACGTTTTTTCATACTCTAAAATGTTGGTGTTTTGAAATGTAGTCCACCGACTGTTAGATATTCCGGCCTGCCTGTCTCTTTCAGTTCCATTTATTATTTTTTCATTGAAATATAAACTGTTTTCATTTGTTGTATTTTGGTACGATAGACTCGTACTTATTTTAAGACCATCCGTAATCTCATAAGATAGCGTAGGAATTAGAATGAGTTGATTACTTTTAAAATCCCTGGTTGGTTCCAGAGCCAGTGCAACCGGGTTATACTCGGTAGCAGGCCCAACATTCCTACCCTCATGAAATGGCCCTGTGTAGGTTCCATCTTCGTTAAAAACAGGTGTTGTTGGAGAAAACAAATAAGATGCGTAAATGGGGCTTCCCTGTGCGTCTCTGCTGTTTAATTTGGTTGGATGATTTGTCGAATTGGTATAAAAAGAATTTAATTTGAACTCTAAATTTTTAAGCAAATCAACCGAAATATTGGAGCGGAGGGAGTATTTTGTAAACGAAGACCCTATGACTATACCATCAGTATTTAGATAATCTCCTGTAAAATTATACGAAATATTATCGCTACCCCCACTCACTGTAAGGTGATGATTTTGTTCATAACCGTTCCTGTAAATCTCGTCTTGCCAGTCGGTACCGCCCGATTGTGTAAATTCGGCTATTTCTTCATTTGTAAATGGAATCGGTAAACCATTGGCAAGTGCGCGTGCATTATTCACTTCTGCGTATTGAGCAGCATTCATTAAATCCAGCTTCTCTCTAACAGTAGAAAAAGTAGCATATGTATTGTATGAAACAACAGGTTTCCCGCTAACTCCCTTATTCGTAGTTACGAGTATAACACCGCTTGCTCCCCGGGAACCATAGATGGCTGTCGCAGAAGCATCCTTCAGTACTTCAATAGATTTGATGTCATTGGGATGCACGTCAGACAATCTAACTCCCTGAATACCGTCTACAATAACAAGTGGATTATTGCCACCGGTTATAGAACTCACACCACGAATCCTAATTGTCACATCGGCATTTGGTGAGGCATCATTCTTCTGTACATAAACACCTGCTGCCTGCCCCTGCAATACTTCGTCGGCCCTTGCCAATGGGATTCGTTCTATACCTTTCATACTTACTGAAGAAACTGCTCCGGTAATATCACTCTTTTTCTGTGTTCCATAACCCACAACAACAACCTCGTCCAGGGCTGAAATATCTTCTTTTAGTGTAACCGTTATAGTATGGTTACTATTAATAGGAACCTCCTGGGTCACATAGCCCAGGAAACTAAAAATCAATATACCCTCGACAGGAGCGTTTATTGAAAAGTTTCCATCAAAGTCGGTAGAGGTTCCGGTAGTTGTTCCTTTTAACAATATGGAAACTCCGGGTAAAGGTTGATTATCTTCAGCAGTTATTACCGAACCTTTAATAATCTGTTGTGCCAATGACACGGATGATATTAAAAAAAGTAGTAATAATGATCTTAATCTATATTTCATAATATTTTAATTAATTTAATTTTTAAAGGATTACTCGTTTTTATTTCTACAACTATGATTGCAGAGTCTTAAAACACTTGCAATATTGTTTTTGAAGAACCGGTTTACAAAACCGTTATTTTAAAATCTTTAATGCTATCAAAAATATTGGTCAGAGCAATTACTTCTATAGCATCAGCCTCATAAGAAGAGAAAAATAGCGTACTTAAAAACAGCAATGGGATTATTAATTTTAAATGATTTTTTTTCATAATCTAATTTTTTTGAAATTTAGTTTCATAATTTGTTGAGTTTAGTTTCCTCAAAATTAGATGAACCTTATGTTCGTTCCATGCTGAAAACTCTCCAAAAGAGGTTGGTGTTTTCGTAAAACCCCTAGTTTTCATCCATTTCGATTTGAAACAAATGAAATTTCTGTCAAAGACTTTTCATGACTTTCAAAATCAAAAAAGGAAAGTTCTGTATCTTTTCCGGGGTAAGTGATACTCGAAGTTTAAGAGGTCAAAGTTTATGCTTCAATGTGTTCATTAGCATATACCGAAGGTGGTTTCCCAAATTTCTTTTTAAACTCCTGGCTAAAATGGCGTCTGTCCGTATATCCTACTTTAAAACATGTATCTATGACCGAGAACTTATTCTGAGTTAAAAGTTGTGCAGCTCGTTTTAAACGAAAATCTCTAATAAATGCAACAGTGGTCATTCCCGTTAAAGCTTTTACTTTTTTATAAAGATTGGAATGACTCATTGCCATATCTCCGGACAATTTATCGATATTAAATTCTGAAACATCAATGTTTTTTTCGATAACATGGTTAAGCTTTGAGAGAAATTCCTGATCGGGAGTCGTAAAGGCAATTTCTTTGGGGTTTAATAGTACGTCATTCGTATATTTTTCTCTTAACTGCCTTCGGTTTGCCAAGAGGTTTTTTATTCTAACTTTCAGAACACCTTCATGAAAGGGTTTTACCAGATAGTCGTCTGCTCCCATTTCAAATCCTTCCATAATATTTTCTACCATGGCTCTGGCAGTTAAGAGTATTATAGGAATATGACTGGTCAAAATGTCCGTTTTTAACTCATAACATAAGCTAATTCCATCCATCACAGGCATCATAACATCACTGACTATGAGATCAGGCATTTTTTCTTTTGCCAGATCTAGCCCTATTTTCCCATTAGGTGCCCCAATAACTTCAAAGTCTTGCGATAACATCTCTTTTAAATATTCCAATAAGTGCATATTATCTTCAACAATAAGTACTTTGGCATTCGCAAATGTTTCATCGGAGCTGGTTTCTTTAAGAATTCTTTTATTATAGTTGATAATTTGGTCCTCGTCATTAGTATCTGACAAAATTTGTTCTCTTTGAAAATGAGAATGCCCCGTGGGTAATATGATGGTAAAACGACTTCCTTTACCTAAAATACTTTTTACTTCAATAGTTCCCGAATGAAGCTCAACCAAATCTTTAGCAATAGATAGCCCTATACCAAACCCCAAATTTTCTGCCGTGGTATCTTCATTCTGATAAAAGCGTTCAAAAATACGTGATAGTTTATTTTTTGGTATCCCCTGACCATTATCTTGTACGGTGATTTTGGCAACCTCGGTACTTTGTTCGACTTTTACCATGATTTTATCTCCCGAAACCGTGAATTTAAAAGCATTGGTTAAAAGGTTATAAATCGTTTTTTCCAACTGAATTTTATCAAACCAAACCATAACAGTTTCTTCCGGTTTTACAAAACTATAATCTATGTTATTAACCATGGCATGTTGTGAAAAGGCTAAAAAGATCTCATAAACAAAACTTACCATATCATTTTCACTGACATGTAGTTTTATATTGCCGGTTTCCAGTTTTCTAATGTTTAGCAGCTCTGTTACTAAGTTCATTAACCTGCCCGTGCTACTTTTTAAAACAGCCAATTTTTTTTGTTCTTTAACATTAAAATTTCCTTGCATTAAGTTATTAATGGAACCTATTATCAGAGTTAGTGGTGTTCTTATTTCATGTGAGATGTTGGTAAAAAAACGTTGTTTCAACTCATGAAGTTTATCTTCTTGCTCTCTTTCCAGTTTTTCAAGTTTTAAATTATTCTTGATTTCAATCCATATCAGCATATAATGCCTAACACCCCATAAAATACTTCCAAGGGCGACAAAATAAATGACATATGCCCACCATGTTTTCCATGGCGGGGGTAAGATTTTGATATTGATACTTGAAATACTCCTTTCGTTCCAGCTTTTGTCTTTGCCTTGCGATCTCACATTAAATGTATAATCTCCGGGCGACAGATTGGTGTATGTGGTTGATTTCCGAATACCAATTTCCCGCCAATTTTCTTCAAAACCATCCATTTTTACATAATAATGTTCTTCATTGAAAGGGTATTCGAGTGTGGAAAACTCGAAGGTCATTACGGACTGATCATATTTTAAAACGATATCATTTTTAAAGACAACATGATCCTTCAATGCCCTATTTTCACCAATTAGTGCCGATTGTCCGAACAATTTAAAATCCGTAAATACAACTTTGGAAATATCTTCGTTGGGCATTATTAAATCGGGGTTTACAGAGGTCACACCATCTACACCTCCGAAAAATAACAAGCCATTTTCATCCTTAAAAACAGAGTTAAAATGAAACTCTTTTAAGGTACCTCCAAGTTCTTCAATGATTTGATTGACAACATCGTATTTAAAAATACCCTCCTTTGTCCCCATCCAGATATTCCCTTCATTATCATCAATTAAAGAAACGATCGTATTGGAATTGGTTGTATTTCCAATTTTAAATGCTTCAAACGTTTTAGTCTTTATGTTAAATTTATTAAGTCCTTCCTTTGTTCCCAACCATAAATTTCCTGTGTTGTCTATTAACAGACTAAATATATAATTACTGGATATGGATTCAGGGTTGTCTTCAGCATGGGTAAAATGCTCGAAACGTTGGATTTCCGGATTAAAAGCGTTCAAACCACCGCCATGAGTCGCTATCCAAATTACGCCATGATCATCATTCAAAATGGAAATAACGTTGTCGCTACTAATGGATTCCGGAGTATCGCTGGTTTTCCTATAGTTCTTAAATGCTTCCTTACCTTTTTCCAGATAGCTTAACCCACCTCCCCAGGAGCCAATCCAAAGGTCTCCGGACGGTAGTTCAATAATATCTCTAACATCATTGTAGGGCAAAGATCTATCCGATATACTATCTCTTTTAAATTGTTTTATGACTCCCTTTTCCGGGTCGTATAATGATAATCCATTAGCAAAAAAGCCTATCCAAAACTGACCATTTTCTCTTTTCTTTATAAACTGAATAAAATCGCCTCCGACCGGCCGATTAGTTGACTGGTGCTCCTCTGAAGCTTTTACTTCCATATTAAATACACTCAAACCTTTTCCATCCGTTCCTAACCAAAGGTTAGAACCATCTTTAAAAATGGAGAGTACCGGAGAAGCGTTATAGCCTTTTCCGTCACTGTAATAGAATTGAACTCCCGTCCTCTTTTTTTTAAGAATATTAATACCTTTCCAGGCCGTACCGATCCATAAATTCGACTGGCTGTCTTCAAAGACAACATTTACAGTATTATTGGCTAAAGACGTTCTTAAACGATTATCATTTTTATATTGCTTTATAGAAACACGCGAAGAATCATCTCTATTAATTTTTAAAAGCCCGTTTCCATCGGTACCTACCCATATATTATTGGAATGATCTTTTTGAAGCGTCCTAATAATAGGTATTTCTTTTTCCAATTTGTTCAAAAGGTAATTGGAAATACGGTTCGTTTTTATATCCAGGAGCATTAAACCATTTCCGTTTGTGCCAATGAGCAATTTGTCATCATTCAGTGCTAACAGAGTATTTATGAATTCCAACGTAAATCTCTGCTTAGGCCCTTGATTTGGACTAACCAGCGTAAATCTTTCCGTTTCACGATTAAACTTAAATAACCCGTTTCCGTAAGTACCAACCCACAAGTTCCCACTGTTACCTTCATGAATGCACCATACACCCATATCTTTCATAATATGACCTGTTTTGGACTCTTTCGAAAACACCTTAAACGTTTTAGAATCTTCTAAGAAAAGATTCAACCCTTTTTCAGTGCCTATCCAAACATTCCCTGATCTATCTTCCATAATTGTATGAACCACATTTGAAGATATGGATGCTTTATCCGATGGATTATTCCTATATATCTCAAACGAATCTTTCCGGGAATTATAAACATTAATACCTCCTCCTACAGTACCTATCCATATCCTGTTTTTATGATCGCGATGTAATACGGAAATATCATTGGAACTTATGTTACTGTTATTTCTATGATATACCTTGAAACTGCTGCCATCATACTTATTAAGTCCATTTTTAGTACCTACCCATATAAAACCAATACTATCCTGTACAACGGACGTGATTCCGTTATTGGACAGGCCATCTTCAACGGATATTTGTCTAAAAGTATCCTGACATTGAACAAAATGTGTATGACATAAAAAGAACAGGCCAAAACAAAAATTTAAGTATGCTATCTTTATTTTCATCTGTTTAAGCTTTTATCGGTCAAAAGCAATTCGCTATGAATCTTCCTGGTTAGTATCCAGAATTGATATGGCTTATTTTATAAGACCAATTTCATGATTGATATGAATCCCATTTAGTTTTTTTACTTCGGAATTTTTTTAAAAAAAACTGATTATCAGCTATTTAAGCAACATTAAAGATAGTAAGAAATTTGATATAGTGTACGTATTTTAACACAAAAAACTATCCTTAATTTCCAAACCCTGCTATTATTACATGATCAGCCCTCGGAATATCTAATCTTTTGGGGGCTTATTCACATCCGAGGGGATATAAACGACTTTTACAAAGGTTTCTTCATGAGTTGTTATTCGTATCAGGTAAAAGTCCGGTTGTAAGTTAGACAGGTCTATTTTACATCCTTTTACAGGAGACTTATGCTCCTGCAATAAAATTCTTTTACCGGAATAGGTTAAAATTTCGACTTCAAAAAATGCTTTTGGGATATTGATCATCATCTGGTTAAAGTCATTATTGAAATCAACATGTATTTCCGAAGGGTCCATATCCGGACCTTCGATGGCTTCCCCTAAAGACAGTTTTACCAATAATTCTTGCGCTTCTTCAACTAACATCCTGGCATAGACACCGCTTGAAGCTGAAAACTTTGAGAGTATCCTCTCCAAATGTTCCATGTTCATATGATCCTTATTCTTGAGGAACTGCGATCTTAAGATTCTTATTTTTTCATAATCCTGTATGCCTTCTCGTAGCATTTCAGTTCTAATGCCCATAACAGGCCTCATACCTTTACCATTTTGAGACCTGTAAATCATCGAAAAATCACCTGAAGTAAATGCACCATCCCGGGTATCGAAAGGGTCGTCCTTGGTCCATAAATCAAATGCCCACCGCAAATAACCATCCAGCCCCTCTCTGGCAGTATGCCAAGGCATCCAGGCCATTTCTGCAACGTTATTTTTAGGCGTGATATAGTTGTTAGGTATAGCTTCGGTACAACTGGTATAAAAGGTATTTATTTTGTCCTTCCTCCCCGAATTATTTGTAACGCCCAAAATACCAGAGCCATCCTCGAGAATATCCATCGTACGTTTACTTTGTACATGGCCATAGGCCATACCCAACTTCCAATCCGGGTCTAATTCTTGTATAAAATTAAGGACCCGGTTCATATTTTCCTCCCTGAACTCGTCAAAATACAATACGGTATTTTCAAACCAACCTTTTTGTATAAGATGCCTTTTAAATGCTTCCAAAAATTGTACCCATAGATCATTATATTCCGGAGACCAAGTCTTTAAACGGGTTTCTTTTAGTGTATTGTCTTTATAATATGGTAGATCATTTTTTTTGCTTCCAAGCATAGAATGGCAACTGATTTGTTTACCTATGCCCCATTTCCGCATATGTAAAACGTAGCTGTCAAAATCCTTAAAATCAAAGGTCCATGTACCATCAGAGTGCTTTATCCATTTTACAAGAGGAGATACTTTTTCATTCAATTGTGTACAAATCACTTTTTGCCCCATATCGGCTAAAACCTTATAAAATGGTTGTAATAGCTCAAAATGTTCCTTAGACCATGCTTTCACCTTTTGCTCTTCGGAAAAATTGTGAAATTTCAGGACATTCAACGGCCATTGCCAAATATCCAGGTGGAACTTCCAATCTTTTGGTTCCGGTAGCTGATATTCCAATACTTCAATGCTCACTCTAAAGGTTTTTAACTCTTTTTTATTTTGAGAAACTACCACGGTACCTTCGTAATTTCCACCAGGTAAATGTCCGGGGATATTTATGGTAAGCCATAATCTTACCGGATCTTTTGCCGTAATTCTGGTTACGGGTGTTTCAATTAAAGCATCTGCAACATCTATATAAGGTCTTATACTATCAAAATTATGGCCTTCTACAACGGTAGAACAACTTTTAGGAGCTATGTCCCCTTTTACATATGAAGGAAATCTAAGCGATATATGGTCAGAGGCGATCCCTATTTCTTTATTATCCACATTTTTGAATGCCCCGATGCTATATTCTAAACGGTCATGGTTTATGCTACTCCACAATACAATTTGTTTATGAATACGTTCTCCTTTCCAGGCTACGGCATCCCAATGTTGTGTTTGCGCTCCTCTAAAACTTTCATGTCTTGTGTACCTTTTGAATTTACTTTCAAAAGATCCATTAAGTGTCTGGGCGCAAACACCTGCATCAATTATAAATGCCGCTATAAACCATATATATATTTTCATGATATTGTCAAATATTGTATTGTATTTTCTTCTTCATTTTGATCTTAGGACAAAGACCTGTATTAATATAATGAGACTTTCCAAACATAGGCCCGGCTATTATCTTCATCGGCTTTATTTGAAACAATACTTAAATAATCTGCTGATTGCTGCCACACTACCTGATGGGCAGATCCCAATGCCTGCACCGATTTTATTGATGATGCTAAGTACTCTGAATCTTTTCCCATAGCTTTAATATCAATCCTTTCTTCCGGCCACCCTAAAGAGAAAATGTAAATGTTCTTGCCATTTTTGGATCTTGTAAATCTAATATCCTTGGAATCGAACTGAACCTGTTCCTGAATATAATCGTTCATACCCCGTCCTCTATCTAACAAATTAGGCCCTTCACCATGTATCAACCAGGGCCGAGTATTATAAACGGCTTCTCCATTCTTATTAAGAAAATTTCCGATACTATAAAGTAATGTTTTCTGGTCATCAGGAATGGTCCCGTCTGATTTTGGACATACATTTAAAAGTAATACACCATTTTTACTAACAATATCTATGAGCTCATGGATAAGTTCCCGGTCTGTTTTAAGGGGTAAATCTTCTACCCAGGACCAAGCCTTAGGTGAGACAGAATCATCCGTTTGCCATAAATCTACATGCAAGCTGTCAATTTTACCCCTTTCAACGTCCAGGACACCAACACCTTCGGGTAAATGCTTTCCTTTTCTGGTGATAATAACATCTTTATGCCATTCCGATTCCTTGTTATAATAATACTGTGCAAATTTTATCTTATAATCGTCGGGAATATCGGCCAATCCAAAATCAAACCATATTTGATCCGGGCGATACATGTCGATTACCTCCTTTAGTTTTTTAAACCATACCTCGTGTGCTCTGATACTATCCTTGTAATATCCATATAAATCACCATATTCGGGATCACCCGTATCTCTTAAAGAATCCTTTTTAAAATACCCCTGGATGTTATGTGAATGATGAAATGTTGTCAATACTTTCATACCGCGATTACGAACGGCAGTAACCAGTTCTCCTCCAATATTTCTTTTGGGCCCCATATCAACAGTATTCCAGCGATTTACCTTGCTATCCCACATCGAAAAACCATCGTGATGTTCCATCACCGGGCCTGCAAAACGAGCTCCTGCCTTTTTAAATAGATCAGCCCATTCATCGGCATCGAACTTTTCTGCCTTAAACATGGGGATGAAATCTTTATACCCAAAATCTTCACCATAGGTCTTTAAATGGTGTTTATAAATCGCTCTTGTCCAATCATACCTCTGGTCATTAGCATACATAGCATAGGGGTACCACTCTCCAACGTAAGCCGGCACACAGTAAGGCCCCAGGGTGGCATACAAACCAAACTTCGCATCCTTAAACCATTCCGGAATCTCGTGTTTGGAAAGTGATTCCCAATTGGGCTCAAATTTTGGAAGTATCTTTTTATGAGTTTCGGAATCTTTACACGAAAAAAGACTACTTAATATTATGAAGAGACATAAGGTGTTTATTCTTTTGCAAGACATTAGGGTTACATTTTTTAATTGATAATGGTTATAGTTCATATTTTAAGTTTAAAATGCACTGATTTTTTTTACTTAATCTTTAATAAAAATTCATATCATTTTTTAGTTAGTTATATTTTGTAATAATCATTTTGTTTTAATATTTATATATGGAGGGCATAGAGTTTTATAGATTGCTGTGCTTAAAAAACATAGCTTCCAAACCGTTATGATATGCACACTCAATCACTCTTAACAAGTAGTTTTTTATTCAATATAAGTTCGCGTGCTTCCAGCAAATCATTTGTGTTTTTATACCGTCCATCCTGGTCTCTGGTTGCAAGTTCTATAGCATCTTTGAGGTCTTTTCTAGATATATGGCCTTGTTTTTCTACAGTTTTATACAGCTCATAATCTTCAATACCTTCCTTTAACAACTCCCACCTAATACTGGATATCGGGCCATCCTTACCCGGATACACATAATAATCGTCACCCTGGCTATGAATAAACACGGGCTTTTTTATCGGGTTGTCTGTCCAGTTATTAAAGGCCCATCGCAGATACCCATCGGTATTATACTTTAAAGCCAGCCAGGGAATCATTTGAGATTCAACGGCAGGAGAATAGGTTAAGGTATTGGGATGAGCAGGTTCTGCACAGAGGTAAAAAGTGGTTAATTCCCCTTTTTCATTTCTATCCGCTATGGTTGATAAAACTGGGACTTTAGCATATTTCTCTAAAGATTGTCCGGGGAAAAACATATAGGAAATAGATAAATTCCTGGCAGTTTCTCCCACTTCCGGATGTCCTGCAATCACAATCTTATCCAAAAATTCCGGGGCCGCCTTTTTAATGATCGCATGAATGGTCTTCATCGTACTATCAGGTTTTTCATCAAAACCTAAAAACGTTTTTTCCAGCCATCCTTGATGAATAAGGTTTAGTTTAAAATGGTGCAAAAAAGCTCCCCATGCCTCCCGATAGGCCTTATCCCCTACTTTTAATGTTAGTTTTTTTTGTTCATTATCGGCCTGATCCAAATAATAAATGATCTGGTCGGAATGAAAAGGTGTCATGGAAAAAGCATGAATGGCCCGGGTAATTCCGGCTTTATTTGCCGTACTGACATACTTGTTAAAAATTGAAAAATCAAAGTCCCAATCGCCTGTTTTAGTTTTAGACCATAAGACCATACTTTTGTATCCAAAAGCTACCTGTGACCTCACGGACCCACCTATCCAGGGTTTACGCCAGGGCTGGTGTGTAATCGTTGTGGTTACATTTTTACCTCCGTGGGCTGCATACGCTCTTAAATATTTTGAAATCATGCCCCAATGAGCTTCAGACCAATGCTCCAATCCGTAGTAATCGGCTATAACACTTGGATTAACCCATAGATCGAGATGAAATTCATAAGCACTTGGGTTTGGAATATCTGTTTCTAAAACCTCCAATCGAAGCTTATAAGTTCGTTCCTCAAATTCATCACACCGAATGGTTACCAATCCGTGGTAAAACCCCGGTATTGTGTTTTCAGGGACTTTGATGGTAAACCAGACCGGTTGCGCCCTATACGCCGAAATATTGATGGTATCTGCAGTAACAAGAGGATCACCAACAACATTGGGATCTAAATTCCCTGAAACACCTTCTCCCACGATAGTTTCCAGTTTCGGGGACCACGTGTATTCACTCCTGGATCGCTGAACGGGTACATACTTCACATACCTTATTTGGATACCTTCCCTGGGAATAACCTCGCCACCGGCATTTGACAATGCCGATAATTCAACACGCACATTGCTGAGTGTTTGCTTCGCACCCATCACCATTTGGGCAGATACCTGTTCATTTCTAACAGCTTTTAGTTTCAGTTGCCTTCCAATCTTTAAAGGCATGATCTTAAAACCATTCAGGCTGTTGTTGTCACGTATTTCTTCTTCGGAAAATTTTCTGGGGAACCGAGGCACTCTAATTAAAGACGAGCTTTGAAACCGGTCTGTCGGAATCCAAACCGCCAGGTCATTTGAAGGAATTGCTTCATCCACATTCATTTTTAACCAGTCAGGAACCGTTTTAACAGCATCAAGGTCGAAATTTAAGCGATCCGAATGATTTAATTTGGTTTCATTACAGCTACAAATTATAAATATCAATAAAAAACACATGGTTTTAGTATTAAAAAAGGCCTCCATAATCATTTTTAATTAGTACCCTTCAAATAACCGTTTAAATTTTTATTTACACTGATTTCATATTCGGAAAATCAGGGGGGTGTTTTTTAAAGCGCTTATTTAAATAGCACCGTATTTCAAACAACGGGCGATGCCAATATCAGAATATACATATATAAATTCGCGTAGTGATTAGAACACGTATTAAAATATTTTTTGTAGTTTTTTATACACAAAAAACTGTTAATCTTACAAAAACAAAAAAACACCCCCCTTATTTTACAAATTTACAACCCTATAATGACGAAAATTCAAACAACTTTGTAGCGATTGTTAGTTATTTATAACACTTATTTATAATTTATAGCACTTATTTAATGTATGCTATATCTGATATTTAATTCTATAACCAGTTATAAATAAATTGTGTCAGCATAACCAGTACGCATATCACATCATAAAAACTTATGCCTCTGGTTTGACTGCATCTACGAACTTGACATAAGAGGAAAGGACTTTCCAAAATCTTAAGGTAAAAAATTATGCAAGCACTCAGCATTCCAAGGTGTCATTCTTAGAGAATAAAATGCCTGCGTGACAGTAAGTATCATTTGAATTCCGGGGTTCCTAAAATGGCTTAAACAAAATTAAAAATAGCGTATGAAAAAACAAAGCAAGAACTAGCAATCGGGCAACTTCTTCCATGTCGTGAAAAGCATTAACATCAACACTGTTGTAACAGCCCGGCTAAATATCACAAAACAGGAAAATATAACTGAAGCAAACAATAAAACACAAAAAAATGAAACGTAGAAACAAAAAAAAACAAGGAAAACAGGTCATCCTATCTATTATGACCGTATTGCTAATGTCGACAGGAGCAAAGGCTCAATTTATCCCAGCCTTTCCAACTTTCGGAGGCATCTCGAGTGAAGACCTGGATCATCTTATTCTTAACAGTAATAACTCTAGCTATGATTCGAGTTTATCGCTTACAGCAGGAGGATATCCCGATTCCTATGCCGGAATATGGAATTTTTATAATAACAGAAATGATAAAAGCCTCTATTTGGGTTATAACTATAAAGGCCCCGGAGATCATTTCCTATTGAATACCCACTACTTTCTTAAATTCGACCATGGAGGAGATTTAAGTTTGAAAGGTAAGGTAGGTATTGACCAGACCAGCCCTAAACACCTATTGGACCTGGGGAATAGTTTCGGGAAAAAACTGGCCTTGTTTGAGGACGAAGATGAAATGGTTTATAATTTTTATGGATTAGGAGCTAACCCAAACCTTCTGGAGTTTCATGCAGGAGCGACGAGCGCCGGTGACGCCCCGGATATGGTATTGCAAGGAGGAGGTAACGTTGGTATTGGCACGGTCGAACCTATGAACCTATTGGACCTGGGGGATAGTCTTGGGAAAAAACTGGCCGTGTATCAACAGAGAAATGGTAATCATTTTTATGGATTCGGAATAAGCTCTGCCACATTGGAATTCTATGCCAATGCAAGTCCTGGTCGCAACCCGGATATGGTATTGATGTATGATATTAATAGCCATGATGTTAATGTTGGTATTGGCTTGGGAACCGATGCACCAAGTGAAAAATTAGAGGTCAATGGCAATGTTAAAGCCACGGGGTTTATCGTCGAGGCCGATAATGATGCTACTACCATTGACACAGATATCCATGGTCTGGTGGTTTTACGCGGAGAAACCGTGGATGTCTCCACCATAGACCCGCAATTCCTGGGGGATGGTAATTATTCCCTCTTTGTAGAAGATAAGATGGCCGCCTTAGATATTGCTATAGCCGACCCTACAGCCTACGAGGCCCAACCCGATTATGTATTTGAAAGCGATTATGAACTACCATCATTAGAGTCGGTTGAGGCTTTTGTTAAAGAACATCACCATCTGGAGGGGATTCCATCCAAAGCCGAAGTGGCCGAAAAACAAGGCTGGTCTCTACCAAAAATGGATCAGAGCTTACTCAAGAAGGTAGAAGAGTTGACACTATATACTATAGACCAGGAGAAAAGAATCAAAGCACAGGATGAAAAGATAATGACGTTACAGAACATGCTGGAAAGACTACTGGATCACAAAAAGAAATAAATCATAAAATCGTTCAAAAACACCAATTAAAACAGCACCTAAGTGTCATCCATTTGGCATTCCGATGTTTTATAATCGGAATGCCTGTGTAACAACAGACAGGTATCGGGAACGACCATATAATGAATTCCGATATGTCTTTTACAGCACTCTCAAAAAATGCACGACTTATCAGCACATTTTATGCCGAACACAAAGTAAACATAGCCGGACTCCCGGTTGAGGCATCATCACAAGCATTAAGTGCAATTTTGAGATTAAAACGGCATCATCCCCGGATGGCCGGAATCTTCGCCGAAATTGATGTATAATCATATAAGGATTATGCATTCCAAATAACGGCAATTATAATTTTAACATACATATTATGAAACTATTAAATATACCTTTTATAGCCTGGTGTATATTACTGAGCTGGACGGGTTACCACGCTCAAACCAGGACTACACATAGTGATGGATCTATAGAGGTTACCGGTGGTACACAAACCATTAATTCCCTTGATCCCGGTTTAAATTCAATTTTTACCGTTGAAGATATGACTACTCTAAATTTTAAGAAAGCCATTGAACTAAAAAGGGAGCAACGATATACAATCTGGGCAACTATGCCCGAAAGTGATAGCTATGTACAGCTTACATTATATAGCTGGGACGCGGCTAATAACACTCGGGGAGGTATCGTTTTCAGGGGGCGTGCACAAGCAAGTACCGCTACCGGTAGAACTAATAATGGGATAAATGAATACAGGTTGGGTGAAGTGGGCAACCTGCCCAGCAATCCCGGTGACCCGGCAAACGGTTGCCTGAGTACCAATATAGCTTGCCTGGCACGAACTGCAAACACTTATCTCCCGGGGAAACTTGATCCCAATTCTCCGCAATGTCACGATTTATACGTTCGCTCCTGGCTTCCCTGGTTATTCGGTGGTTATTTTTGGGGTAGCAGCACATTAACCGAATATTACCATACCTGTACCGGGCCATATTATGTTGACGAACAACCTGTGGTGGTCGAACTGGAAATACAAAACGCTAGAGTGTATTCAATAAATTTTTCAGGATTAAAGGAAAACGTCCCGTTCGAAATAATTACGGGCAGCATCAATCAAACCCACAACGTCACCGTAGGTGATGTTATCCCCCTGCAAATAACGCTTCCAACGGGTAGTGCCCCTCCCGAGATTCATGGGCTTCCCAAAACCTGGATCGCCCGCTTCGCCGGGGATCTAAGGTATTTCGTACATGAAAACCATCAACCCGGAACCCTAACCCCATGGATTGGCTTCGATTCCCAGGTACACTGGCTGAACCTTCGCAATTATGTACAGGAACCTGGCAGGCAGAATAATTACACCAATTGGACAACAACAGATAATGGTAATGGTACCACCACCTATAGCTTGAACTATACGGTACCCGTGCCCATGGGTAACAGTACTGCACCGCAGGCTTATAAATGGGATAAATTCAGCAAACAAAAAACCCAACAGAAAGAAACCGGCAAACTACATGGCGATGCCTGGATACAGCGGGCCAACCAAAAGGAAGGCCTGAATATGCAACTGTTACACTATTGGAACAATGACAATGACCCCTGGAGTAATGAAAGTGATTATACTGCCTATGACGGGATAAAATACATGATGGGCTTTGACGATGACGAAATTTTATATATACATGATCCTTATTATGACGGATACTCGAATCATGGTGGGGTTAACGGTAGTTATGCCATATTACAGGAGCCTATGCGATGGCAAATCGTACCAAAAATGGAAGGCGAATCGGTTGATGACTGCGTCAATGCTATGGTCTCTGCATACTACCAATATAATGATGCCGGCCAGAGCGCAGAAGGCCATGAGATTCAGGATCTAGGAACCGACGAACAAAATCCCCAGGGAACGGGTAATTGGATAACAGAACCGGGACTAGTTAAACTTTATGGCCATGACACAAGTGAGACCCTATTTATAAATGCGACCACACCTTTTGGGCGTTTTTATGCCTTTGACGGCCCCAGTGTTCCGGGTGGAGGTGCATTAACGACTTACACACTAACCGGTATGACGGGGCAGGAAATCTATAATACCTATTTGAGCCAGGGCTATAAGTTAACCGTCGAGTACGAAACCCAGGACGGCGACGGTTCCCTTATAAGAAACTGTTCAGAGGCCAACGGGTGGAGTGCCCAATACACATCAAACGATTTCTCCTCAAATTATAGTAGTTTGTGTACCCACCAGGTATATTCTTCAGATAATACGGATTCAAATACTGCGGGTGTCAACCCGTTCCTAACAGCCAGTACCAATACCGAAAATCTAAGCTTTACTTTCACAACCTATCCCGGTGCCTATTGTTCTGTCACTTTATATGTAGAAAATACAAGTGCTCATGGCGAAAAGGTGGCTTTGGCCGGTATGGCAGTCACCCCGGTAATCCTGGCGTTTATGGAAGACCAGAACCTGGTAAACGGTACCGGAGAAGGTGGGTATTTTTTTGTGGAACAACAACGTAGGGTGCAAACACTGGCACATAATACAACCAATCCTCACAACGTATCAAGAGGAAACCGATATGTTTCCCCCTTTGTAAGAACGTATACCTTTTTTCAAAATGAAAGTTCTAATTGGAAGGTATGGGATTCCGACCCTCATAAATTCGGAGGTAGTCAAACCTCGCCCGATACGGACTGGTATCAATCCAATAAAAAGCTGGCACATAGAGTCTTCGACGAAGAGATTGATTCGGAAAACCTGGTAACCTATTATTTTGATCCAATAACAACCTATGATGCTAATCAAAATGGATACCTGGATCAAAATGAACTTCAAAACCAAATCTGTTCAGCCAGGGAATGTGCCTTAGATTATTCAAATTATCCTCCCGGCGAATACCAGCTTACCGCCTTGTACAGGGGTGTAGAACCCATACGGCATAAGGTCGTTATAAAGGAGACCGAAACCGGTCAACTGGCAGGAGTTAAAAGTTATGACCTTTCCGACTATGACAAAGCACTGGTCAATTTAATCGCTCCAACAGATAATCAACTAAATATCTATGAGGATTATGTTGTACTGGAAGTGCATGATTTATACAGCAGATTCATGTACCATCTGGGTCAAAGAAATAATTATGAAAACAACCTGTCCGGTTTAACAGAATACAATGTTACAACATCCTCAGAGAAATTCAGTAAGGTCAACCGTTGGGGACCCCACCTCGACTTTGAAGGACGATTTATATGGGAGTGGCGAACCGACACGGATGAAGGCACTTTACACTCGGCCGGTCTTCCCGGTAATGCCTTTTTTGATGTAGCATCATCAACAACACTCTGGAACCTAAGCGTTCCCAACCAAATAGCCGGACAGTCTGATGTAGATAGCGATTATGCCGGACCAATTAACTCCTTCCCGGGCTTATGGGGGAATCATTTTAGTAGTCTGTGGAAAACAGAAGGACCATCAGGTGTGGCCGGCCCCTCCTATATGCCAACATCCAACCTTAGTCATGATGTGAATGATTTTAGCACACACATTGATAATTATTTTACTCTTTTTCCAAGTCATGGCCAAACAAGTAGCTGGAATTATTACTGGCAATATCGAGCCACACTTAATTCCTGGGCAGACTCCTACGGATATAGAATGCGATATAACCCCAGCCATATATATGATATTACCCGGGTATTCAACGATGACCATGGTGCCTTTTCCGGCAATACACCGAGTGTGCAATATGACGATGGTAGCAGTAAAAGGAGGCAGCCCTACCCCAGCGACAATTGGATGAACCTGGAGCAATGGTTCTATGATTTAATCTTTGGTAGAAAAGTTATAGTTCTTAAATCGCAATATAACAATTATACAGACTTTAATATATACAGCGACTTTAGCCGGGAACACGGTATGTATGCCGATCCAAATGCATACGCAAGTGCTAATGGTCTAATCTATATGGATCCTCCTTCCGATTTACCTCAATATTCAACATTAGTGCACCTGTGTATTGACTGTGAAGAAGAGAGTACAGTGACTTCTTCTTCAGCCAAAGAAGTTGTTAAGAAAAAAGATAACGATATCGCCGAAGATCCCGAGATTACAGAAGAAGCAGGAACCGAAATGAGCGTATACCCCATACCGGCGGAGGAATACTTTACCATACGACTTAAAGCCCAAGGACTATCCCCCCTCTATATGGCCCTGTATGATATCAAAGGATTAAAGGTTTGGGAGCATTATAATTATGTAGAAAAGGGTATGAATCGATTTGAAGTAGACCGGAGCAAACTTAGCCTGGATTCGGGTGTGTATATTTTAAAATGTTCTAGCCAGGAAGGTACTCAAAGTAGGAAGATTGTTCTTCAATAATGATCATAACATAAGGCAGTCCGCATATTTTTTGGGCTGCCTCTGTTTTTAATACCGGACTATTTTAATTATATACCGGCTTTCTATAAAAACACCCTTGTGTGATCCCATTGATTTAGAAGTTATAATTTAGAGTTCATGATATAGGAGAACTATTATCTTACCAAACTAAAATGTCCCTTATATACCCGGGTAACCCCGGCATCATCGGTCAGATTCACCACAAACCAATAATCGGAACTGCTCAAAGTTTCTCCGTTAAAGGTACCATTCCACCCCGAACCATTTGGTAACAATTGTTTTATAAGTTTACCATACCGATCATAGACAAAGATCCGGGTATTTTGGACATACTCCTGCGACAGGCCTTTAACATTCCAGGTATCGTTAAAACCATCGTTATTAGGTGTAAAAAACTTAGGAAAGCCCATCACAAACAATTGTAAAGGGGCCGTGCCACAACCGTTTTTGTCCCTAACGTAAAGCGTATGCTCACCGGCAAAAACCTGACTAAAAAATGGTTCGTCCTGAAAGGGTCCAAACGCTTCGTCTAAAGCGAATTCGTAATCTCCAATACCAATATCACCGGTATCAATGGTTATCGTGTTATTATCAGACAATTCTACGATGGTAACACTATCCAGATCAATATGCGACATAGCCGATTCCACAACATTAAAGGATACAGGAAAGGACTGGCAATTAAAGGTAGAGGTGGCTATTACCGTATAGGTGCCTCCTGAATCCACCGAAGCAGTTGGTAAGGTACTGATCACATTATTATTATCATCAAACCATTCATAAGTATATATCCCTTTGGGATTAAAGGTTTCTAAAGTTATGGGCGAACCATCTAAACAATAAATGGACGATTGATCGACTTCAAACTCCGGTCGCGGGTGCACCGTTAATTGTAAATGCGGACCGATACCGAAACACTCGCCATTATCATCGCTTTCTACACGTACGTATAAGATTTGCGAAAATTCTGTTTCATTCTCATAATCGGTTTGTTGTGAAATTTCATTGTTCTCCAGTTGGGCATCTGTTAAATTTCTATAATAATGCACACTTAAATTTTGCCCGGAAGGGAATTCGTCTTTAAATGCTGAAGAAGCAGTGCTAAGGTTGAAAGTATGTTTTCCATCAATAGTCATATCATCGTCACAAGTAGCTAAGGTTTCTAAATAGCCTGAAGCAAACGATGTGGTGGATACCTCCAGATTAACCGTCACGGTCCTATAACATTCCGTATCTATATACGCAACACGGGCATAAACCGTATTAGCCGTTTGGTTATTGAAAGGTGAAGGATTGATAACATTCGTCCCTAAACTAGCTTCAGCAGAGGAAAAATGATAGGTAATATTTAATGTGGACAGATCTTCATTGGTAATAATAGCATTGGCTTCATCCAGATTATAATCCGTAAAACCATCCGGGGTGCCATCTTCATCACAATTCTTAAATACTATGGAAGCCTGGGTAACGGGTAAGGGATTCACCAGGATATCGAAGGACACATCCGTATAACAACCGGTTCCGATATTATTTTCCATACGAACATAAATAGTTTGCCCATTGGCGATGGGATTATCAAAATTTTCCGGGGTTCCAATCGGAATTGAATATCCTGAATCTGAAAAATATAAAAAACCGAAATCGGATGACGGGCTGCCATTAAGTAACAGATTTTCGTTCTGCGTCAAATCGAATTCCGCCATACCATTTGTATCATCACCATCCTGGTCGTCATCACAAATTTCCAAAATTGGAATATCCTCAGCGGCAAGTGGGATAACTGTATTATAGATAATCACATCCACAGCCAACCGTATCGGACTTTCACACCCATTGACCGTTTGCGTAGCATAATATGTGGTACCTGTCAATGAGTCTGATGCGTTTAAAGGCACCGTATCCGCATCTGAAGCATACCATAAAATATTATCACCTGTAATCGTTAAATCCGCGATTGTGGCATTATCAATATCACAAAAAGTTTGAGGTGTATTGGCCGCAGGAGCAACTGTTTTTTGAACTGTCAATGTTACAGGTGTTCTGTTTGCAGTCGTACAACCATTATGCGTAGCATCCACATAATAAGTGGTGGTGTTTGTTACAAAAGGTGTAGCAAACGAGTTTCCGCTAGCCAGAGATGTTCCTCCGGTCGGAACGTCATACCAATTAATAAGTCCGGCTGATGCTGTTGCCGTTAGCGTTGCCGTTCCTTCTTCGCATATCAGGGAGCCGTTAGAAGCCGTAATGGTTGGTAAGGGTTTTATCGTTGCTGTAATCTGGGTTCGTGCCCCTTCTAAACACCCATTTACCGAAGCCAACACATAATAATGGGTTGTAGTATTGAGTACTGGCGTTGTAAAAGTAGAGCCAGTGTTCACCTGGTTACCTCCTGTGGAGGCATCGAACCAAACGATGGTACCTGCCGATGCTGTTGCTTCCAATGTGAGACTTCCTTCATGGCAAACTTCATCTTCTACGGTACTATCGATCGAGGGCACTGTGATTTTAGTACTTGCCGATATATTTACATCCGGATCACCGGGTAGTCCACCATATTCCACAATATATCCCTGAGGATGATATACGCTTAAGGGGTTCGAATCTCCCCCATTAGGCAGATCATTCCAGGATCCTCTAATGCCTACATTGGGGTGCGTTACATGGGCGTAATCTTCATTTCCAATATTATTAGGCTCGGCCGTATTCCAATTAGCATAGTTCGGTGTTGTTCCGTTAATTCCTCCATTCCAGAAAATGGTTCCGGCTTCCGGGCCGGTCATCCATCTCCATGTCCCCTCCGCTGTGGCATCACTACCACCGATCCATCCGGCTCCCGCTGCCTGTTCCCCGGAAAGTTGTGCTTCTTCCGCCGACGTAATAGTAGCCAAATAACCCTGTAATCCAAAATAGGTTCTCCCTGCTGCTGCTGTCCTCGCCGAGGTCCAGGTAATGCCGGTACTTGGTACATATTCGTAATAATGATCTGTTGAAGGCAAATAATTAGCATCTCCAATAGTAAAAGAAAAGAACTTCTCTCCTGAAACATTGGGAGAACTACTTTGAAAAACCACATCGTTTACCGCAGCGATAAGATCGCTATAACTCACGTTGATTCCGCCAACACCTGTTAATGATAGTTTACCCGCTGTCGCATTCCAGGTATCTACAACGTTAGGGTGGGTTCCTGTTAACATCAACTGGTCTTGTCCATTCACATATCCTGTTGATATTTGTATGTGCAACGCTTCAATTTCGGTATCGTCGGGATCGACAATATCAAAACTTGTGGCCACATTAATCAGACTTAACGGGCAATAGACTTGATCTCCCGTAGCCATAAGATCGGGAGGGACATTCGCCTGAGGCCAACACAGATTTATGCTCATAACAAAAGCGAACGCCAAAAATAACTTCAACCTTCTATACATCAAATTCATTGCAATTTTAAACCTATAAACTTAAACATAAAATAACAATTGCATGTTTTCCAAAGTGTTCTTTTATCGTATTTAATTAATTTTAAACGATTTATAAAACCGATTACATCATCAATTAACGATGTTATTGTATTTGTCATCATACTTCTTAATGATCGCCAAGTGCGCATCACTAAGCGCATTGGCTGTAAAAAAAGCAATGCCTTTGGCACCATTATCGTGAGCCTCAACAATGGCTTGCTCAAAATCTTCTAGATTCTTACCATAGTGACCAACCAGAATACCGGTAACCAATTCCTGATGTGGTTTTAGATCTCTGACGCCTTCCTTGGTCGCAAAACCTACCCAATGGACATTACCCTGATGGTCCTTTTTATAAGCCATAGGAAAAAAGGTGTCTAAATTCCAATGTCCCCAATCCTGTCTTACATATTCTCTGGCCAATTGTGGAAAGGGGAATACCGCTGCTGAAGCCGTAGTTCCTTCTTCATGACAAATGTCTACACACTCATCGACCAAAGAGGAGATCGCATTCATTCTAAACTGCTGCCAGGCGGGATTTTCTTCTTTATCATCCATATCTAAAGGATCGATACCAAACCGTTCTTTAAATTGTTTTCTAGCCACCGGATGATAGCCAAAATCATACTCCGGAAGGATGCGGTCTTGCACTAACTTACCACCATTATGTTTGTATTTTTTTTGCAGATCTGCACCGAGAATCACATCGACATAACGGATATAATCAAAATGCACGGATGCTATGCCTTCTATTTGAGCCTTTTCTCTAACACCGCGTTTAATGTATTCTCGGGCACCTTCAGAAAACGGACTTAAAAATTTATAGTAGTTCACATAGGGATGAAAGTCTTTACAGTTTTGACCTAAACTGTTCACAGAGAACCATTCCGGGTGCTGCTGACATTCTTTACTGCCTCCAACGTTCATCATCCAGTGCCAGGCATGAATCTTCATACCATAATCTTTACTTAGAGCGATTAACTCCTTTAGTCTTTCTACGCCCGCGTTGGGAAGCAAATCGGTGATCCCGGCATCCGCCCATCGTTTTAGATGTGCTTTTTGTTCATCTTTAGTGCATTTACCGGGATTACCCCAAGCCGCAAAAGTAAACGCTTTTTTTGGTGGAACGTCTTCCTTAATGGTAGATTCAATATTATGCTTTACGGATTCTTTCTGTTCGTTACAAGCCAGTAGGGTAAGTACCATGGCTATTGCTAAAGTTGCTTTTTTCATTTTTAAAATACTCTGTTTGTTGTTTATTATACATTATCCTGTTTCTCTCATCCCTTATCACTTATCCCTTATCACTTATCCCTAATCACTTATCACTCATTACTCTTATTCTTCTCTTCAATCCATCGACTCATATACTTGGTGCTTTGCATGATGTGGTGTTGTAGCATCTGGCCGGTGAAGTTGTTTAATCGTTTTTTGTTGATTTGTTGATTTGTTTTTTCGATACAGGCTAATAATTTTTTTTGATAGTATGTTTTATTAAAACGGTCGTTAATATTATTGAATCCTGATTCTTGTTGGTCTTTCCAAAGTGTTTTGTTTCCATATAGTTTCACTGCTGTGTCCGCGAACTCCTGCGGATCATCTTCAATGGCGTTATGTTCATTTATAACTCCAAACATACCTTCAGCCGCCACGGAGGTCATTACACATGGCGTTCCGTTTTGCATAGCATCGACGAGCTTGCCTTTTAATCCGGCTCCGAAACGAATGGGTGCCAGACAAACTCTGGCTTGTTGCATCACAGTATTCACATCTTCAGTAAAACCTTTCACTAAAAACCCTTCTTTTGGATTATGCAGTTGATTTACTTTTTGTGAAGCGTAAGCCCCATAAATATGTAATTCAGCCTTAGGCAATTGCTTTCTGATTAATGGCCAGATGGTTTCCTTCAGATATAAAACAGCATCATAATTTGGATCATGCAAAAAGTTTCCAATAGTTGTAAAATGATGACGCTTTTCAAATTCGGGAAAGTTTTCGAATGCGCCTTCAAACAACTTATCTAGCATAAATGGGATATACAATAAAAGCGACTCATCAACTTTAAATTGGGTTTTAAGCATCTCCATTTCGGCTTCAGAAATAATTAAACTCAAATCACTTCTGTAAATGCTCGCTATTTCTCTTTTTGCTATATCATTAAATAAATAACCCGTATCAAAAGGATTTCCTTCTTTAAAAGCTTGATGCCTGCCCTTTCTTAAACTGTGTAAATCTTCGGTATCTAAAATGCGTAAAGCATCCGGACACTGTTCCGCAACACGCCATCCAAATTGTTCTTCCATCATAAAACGATCGAATAATACGATATCGGGGTTAAAGGTTTTAACAAAATCGTCAAAACCGGAATCGTTTAAGGCAATTGCGCTTTCCTCAACATCAATGCTTTCAAGATTAAAAGCCCGATCACTTTTAGTACTGGGACTGGCAAAGGTTATTTTATAATCACGATATTGAAATGTTTCAATAAGCTGTAGCATTCTACTACCGGCGGCAGAACTTTTAGGTTCCGGCCATACATAACCAATAATCAATAATTTTTTATGCATAAAAAAATCAAATCCCAAAAGATTAGATTCCAAATTCCAAATTAATCGTGTTGGAATCTGGTGCTTGTAATTTGGATGTTTTTGTTTAAAATTTACTCGGGTTTCGGTTCTAAACTATATTTCAACCGAACGCGTTTCGCCCATGCAACGATGGATTCTATTTGAGCCACTGTTAGCCTGGCTTCGCTATGCGTCCATGTATAAGAATTTAATGGCATTTCACCGCCTTCAACCATTTCAATAAGCTCTTCAAATTTATGATCTTTTCGCTTTACAGAATTACCTTCCCATTTCGATACGTTGAAATGTTCTTTGCCATGATTAATATGGCCGTTCAACCAATAATTTACCGGGGTAATTGTATTATACCAAGGGTATCTGGTAACATCACTATGACAATCATAGCAGGACTCTTTTAAAATGAGTTTGACGTCTTCCGGTGGATTGGTTTCATTTAGAAACGGTTCGATGGAAGCGATATCTCCCTGATTTTTTTCGGGGCCAAAAAATTGTGCTAAGCCGGCTAACACAATTAAAATCCAAAGCCCCTTTTTTATTTTACGCATTTTACTAAATTTAGATTCTAAAAATACTAAATTTCATTTTGACAACAGAAGAACTTTATAAGGAATTAAATTACGTTAACCATTCGCGCGAAAAACGTCTGTATTATGCCAATCTGTTTATTAATAACCCAGATCTTGTTACAAAACTATTGGACATTTTTTTTATGGTAGATGATAAAGTGTCTCCCCGTGCGGCATGGGTTTTTGAGTTTATGTGTAATAGCGATATTGAACGCATTATACCCTATTTAGATCGCTTTACTCAAAACATGTACAAAGTTCACAAAGATTCTGCGGTGCGCCCGGTAGCAAAAATTTGCGAATTTCTGGCGAAAGCTTACTATTCTAAAGGTGATAATAATATAAAAAAGGCATTAACCACAGAACATAAAGAGCGTATCATCGAAGTTTGCTTTGATTATATGATTAATGATGAAAAAATTGCGCCAAAGGCCTACTCTATGAACACCCTCTTTTTATTCGGACAAGATTTTGATTGGATTCATCCGGAACTGGCACTTATTCTGGAACGGGACTTCCAGATGCAGAGTTCCGGGTTTAAGGCGCGGGCTCGTCATATTTTGAGGAAGATTAATAAAGACGGTAGACGGTAGACGGTAGACGGTAGACGGTAGACGGTAGAAAAATAAAATATTTAAAGAAACATAACAAAAAGCCAAGTCCCAAATTCGGACGCAGTCCGAAGCATCAATCTAAAGAAATAATGAACGAAGGAATGAAATCGCAAAGCGCAGCTTTAAGCGTGTAATTCCGAAAGAGAATGATCCGCAGGAATTTCCTTAGATTGATTTGATTTTTTGATTCGTTTTGTATCAAGACAAAATGAATTTAGAAAAAGATTCGTGCAGGAGTAATGAAACGATAGACGATAGAAAGTAACATTCCCTTGAATAGTTTGTATTCTTTTAACAAAAAACTTCGGTCTTCTAACTTCGGTCTTCGGTCTAAAAAAACTATCTTTGCAACTTCTAAAAAAACAACATAAACCATGTCATTATCATCATTAAATGCCATTTCTCCTATTGACGGAAGGTATCGAAATAAAGTTAACGAACTAGCACCCTATTTTTCGGAAGAGGCGCTTATTAAATACCGTGTGCTTGTTGAAATAGAATACTTTATTGCATTATGTGAAATTCCGTTACCTCAACTTAAAGGCATTGATACATCTGTTTTTGAAGACTTAAGAGCTATTTACAAAGATTTTTCTTCTGAAGATGCCTTAGCCATTAAGAGCATTGAAAGCGTCACCAATCATGATGTTAAGGCTGTTGAATATTTTATAAAAGAAAAATTCGACAAACTAAGTCTGTCTAAGTATAAAGAATTCATTCATTTTGGGTTAACGTCTCAAGATATTAATAATACAGCCATTCCCTTAAGTATTAAGGAAGCGGTTAATGACACGTACGTTCCGGAATACCTTACTGTTTTAAATAAATTAAAAGCACTTTCTGATGATTGGGCAGCCATTCCCATGCTGGCGAGAACCCATGGACAACCGGCATCTCCAACACGTTTAGGTAAAGAGATACAGGTCTTTGTGGTGCGTTTGGAAGAACAGTTTAATCTCATGAACGATATTCCAAGTGCCGCTAAGTTTGGCGGTGCCACCGGTAATTTTAATGCCCATCATGTGGCTTATCCTGATATTGACTGGAAGGCTTTTGGAACATCATTCGTTCAGGAAAAGTTAGGACTACAACATTCGTTCCCCACAACACAAATAGAACATTACGACCACATGGCAGCCTTGTTTGATGCTTTAAAACGTATCAACACCATTTTAATTGATTTGAACCGGGATATCTGGACTTATGTCTCCATGGATTACTTCAAACAAAAAATTAAAGCCGGTGAAGTTGGCAGCTCGGCCATGCCACATAAAGTAAATCCTATTGATTTTGAAAACAGCGAAGGAAATCTGGGTATTGCTAATGCGGTTTTTGAGCACTTATCTGCTAAATTACCTGTTTCAAGACTTCAACGGGATTTAACTGATAGTACGGTTTTAAGAAATGTAGGCGTGCCTTTCGGGCATACCTTGATTGGATTTAAATCAACGTTAAAAGGATTGGACAAGTTGCTTCTAAATGAATCTAAATTTGCCGAAGATCTGGAAAACAATTGGGCTGTTGCTGCCGAGGCAATACAAACCATTTTACGCCGTGAAGGCTACCCTAATCCTTATGAAGCTTTAAAAGGTTTAACCAGAACGAATGCTAAGATAAATCAGGAGTCTATTTCCAATTTTATTGATACTTTAGAGGTCTCTAATACAATAAAAGAAGAACTTAAGCGTATTACTCCTAGTAATTACACAGGGATTTAAATATAATTTATGTTGAATGACAAACAATCTTTAGCACTATGCGGTCTTATGGCCGGAGGTATTTTTGTTGCAGGGATTCTGGATGTTTTCAGCAATTTTATCGTTTTAACGATTCTCACGATCATTTTTTTAGCGATCGTTATAAATATTTTTTTACCGCGCAGAGCGTCTGACGAAGATGAACAAACAGATATAAACTAAAAAAGGGTTTCCTTGCTGGAAACCCTTTTTTAGTTTAATATGCTAGTATTCTACTTAAAAAAATTCATGATATCCGCTATTTGATTTTCATCAACATTCGCTTTCTGCATGGCATTGATTAATACGGCAATTTTATCAGGACTCATATCATCTCCTAAAATACGAACAATAGCGAAACCTAATTCTTTGGCGCTTCCAAATAGAACCACCTCATCGGCTTCATCATCGTCTCCAACATACTTTACCACAATTTTATTGCCCTTATCGCTAAATTCCATTAAGTCCTTGTACTTGCTGTCACTTAAAATCGTTTTGACTTTTGTCAGTTCTGCTTTATAAACGTCAGCCTCAGAGGCATCAGCTCTGTACCCTAAAAAATTCAGTTTATCTACCGAATTATAGGCTTCTTTCTGTTCTTCAGTGAAATTCGTTTTATCCAATTCGACCATAGATAATGGAATGTCCTGAGATATAAAGTTCTTAGATTCCAGATTATCTACATAATAACGTTGTAAACTGGCACTGTCACCACAGCTTACAATAAAAGCTGCAGTGACCGTGAATATGAGATATTTGATTGTTCGTTGCATGATTGATTAGTGAATGATTGTTTGTTAGTGCTTTTTCTTTAAGTGCTCTCCGCCTGGAATATTCATCTGGCCGGTAAGTTTTGAAATTTCATTGAGATCAATATCACCGGTAAGCGATACCACAACGGTTTCAATTTTTCTTTGTTCACCATTGATCTCTATACTCTCCTTCATAACTTTATCCACACCATTCACAAAGATTAGAAGTTCTTTAACATGGTCTGAGTCTTTACCCTCTTTGACATAAAATTTCACTTCGGTACCATCATCTTTAACCTCCATTAATTCCTCTAAAGAACCTGAACGTGATTTTACCCACTTGGAAATATCAGCAGCAATGCTCTTATTATCTGTAACGATAGTTTTAAAACTGGTAATACTTTTTACCATATCAATATAAGATTTAGCTTCAGCATCTTCAACATCAATACCCATTTTTGCTATCATTTGAAACATTTTGGGCTTTATGGATACAAAAGTCACATCCGGGTTGTCGCTGTATTTCTCAAAAATATTCTTTTGAGCCATTCCTGTTAGAGGCATGAGCATAATTGCCATTACCAATACTATTAATCTATTTTTCATTGTTCTTGTTTTTATTGTATTAAAAGTGTTCATTTTTTGATGTCATTAGTTTTTAAAAATTATTTTTCTTGTGTTTTCAATTTCGTTAAGGTAGTCTAAGGTAGTCGTACCTTTATTTACTTGATTTAGATAACCCAACGCCGCTTTTCCTTTATTCATTTCTCCAAGATAGTCCATAGTATTGGCTCCCTTATTAAAATGACTCGAAATCATTGCTAATGAATTTGAAAGTTCATTCAGCGCTTCTTGAGGTTCACTATATGTACCATAAACGTAATCTTCATACGAAGACACAATAGGCTCATTAAAATAAAACCCAAGCATAAGAACAGCTACAGCAGCAACAGAAAGCCATTTGTAATTAAAAGTACGTTTAGTGTGTAATGGCACGTCCTTAGTAAATTGTTCTTGTTGACTTACCAAAAAATACGCAAACATAGGCTTATACATTTCTAAATGCGGCGCTACAGTCTCTTGAGAAAAATAGTGTTTTAACTGCTGCTCTTCGTTTAGCGTTGTTTCACCGTTCTCGTATTTTTCAAGTAATTCTTCTATATTAGTTAATACCATAATTATGTGTATTAGTTAATTTTTCTCTTATTGTTTTTCTTGCTCTGGATAAATTCACACGAACCGCCGTATTATTCATATCCAGCATTTTGGCGATCTCATCAAAATCGTATTCTTCAATATCTCGTAACTGAATAATCAGCTTTTGTTGTTCGGGTAACTCTTCTATAATTCTGGCCACCCAATGTACACTATCATTTAACTCAACTTGTTTTTGTAATGGGGTTCCTTTTTCTTCATAATTACTATGTACAATCTTTAAATTTTGTGCCTGCTTGGACTTTAGCTTATCATAGCAAAAGTTTTTGGTCATGGTCATCGAAAAAGCTTCCACATTTTTATACTCTTGTATTTTCTTCTTATTATTCCATAACTTCAACAAAATTTCCTGCGTCGCATCTTCAGCTTCTTCAGTGGATACCAGTAGTCGTTTTGCTAAACGAAAGACTTTATCCTTAAAAGGCATTACAATATTTAAAAACTCTGTTTGAGTCATTGTTGGTTTGGTTTAGTTAAACCGCCTTATTTAGGCTGTTTGATATTACGACGACCTACTTTATAATTTGTTACAGTGTATATAAAATTCCAAATTAAAACAAACTCTTTCCTTATTTTAAAAGGGTTTCCCAATGTCTCGGGAATAACATTTCCAGCAGAAACTTAAACTAAATAAATTTAAGAATGCTTTTTTTATTTTTTATTATACAATAATGTAAGTAAATTTAGGGTTTTAAAGACTACTTATAAAAAGATTGCCCAAATGAAAACTTTAAAAGCCCTAATACTGCTTATCACTATTTCATTTATAGCGACCGGCTGTTTTGAAGATAATGATGATAATACCATTTCTACAAATGAAATCAATGATTTTGTCTGGAAAGGCATGAATGCCTTTTATTTATATAAGGATAACATTCCTGATCTTGCAAACAACAGATTTCCCGGTGATGCTGAATATACTGACTATTTGAATACATTTTCAAAACCTGAAGACCTCTTTGAAAGTTTAATTTTTCAAAGAGCAACAGTAGATCGTTTTAGTTGGATCGTCGATGATTATATTGCTTTAGAGCAAGCCTTTTCCGGAATAACGACCAATAATGGCATGGAGTATAATTTATATTCTTATCCGGATAATTCTAATAATGTGTTCGGTGTCGTGGTTTACGTACTTCCAGGCACTAGTGCAGAATCGCAAAACCTAAAACGTGGTGATATTTTTTATGCAGTGGATAATAACCAGCTTACAACCAGTAATTTCTCAACACTTTTAGGACCTGACAACTATGCACTAAGCTTTGGCGATTACGATACCAATGGTACTCCCGAAATAAATGATGATACTATAGTTTCGAATAATGAAACGAAGTCACTAACGAAAGTACAATATACAGAGAATCCGATTCTAGTAAGTAATGTTCTGGATGTTGGTGGTACGAAGATCGCTTATTTAATGTATAATGGTTTTACCGGAACCGATCAGTTCAACACCGAATTAAACGACACCTTTGGAACGTTTAAAAGTGCCAATGCTACAGAACTTGTACTTGATTTAAGATACAACCCTGGGGGCTCCGTGAACACTGCCATTTTGTTATCAAGTATGATTACCGGTCAGTTTACAGGAGAAATTTTTAGCAGGGAGGAATGGAATGCGGAATTTCAACAAGCTTTAGAAGATGAAGACCCCGAACTTTTAATAAACCGATTTGTGAATAATAATGATGGTACCGCTTTAAATAGCTTAAACCTCAATAAGGTCTATATATTAACAACTAGCCGGAGTGCTTCTGCCAGTGAGTTGGTTATTAATTCGCTGAATCCCTATATCGATGTTGTTCAAATTGGAGCCACGACCTCAGGAAAATATCAGGCATCTACAACGTTATATGATTCACCAAATTTTAGGCGCTCAGGTGCTAACCCAAATCATACTTATGCCATGCAGCCACTGATTTTTAAATCTTCAAATGTCGATGGGGTTACCGATTTCTTTAACGGTCTCTCTCCTGACTCCGCTAATGTTTTGAATGAAAGCATCAATGATCTAGGTACATTAGGTGATGTAAACGAACCTTTATTGGCCGCAGCCATTGCGAAAATTCTAGGTACCGGACGCCCTGCAGGCCAAAAACTAAGTTCAGACTTAAATAGGTTAAACAGTATTGACCAACCGCGCCCTTTCGAAAATGACATGCATGTGGATTTAGAACTGCCGGAGCACCTTATTAAAAAAATATTCTTTGAATAAACATAAAACCTATTTCAACTGGAGTTCGGGAAAAGACTCTGCATTAGCACTTTACCATATATTACAAAATGAGAGTTATGCTGTTGACGAATTAATAACCACAGTTAATAGTCATTACAACCGGGTCTCTATGCATGGTCTTAGAAAAGAACTTCTAATAGCTCAAACCAATGCCTTAAATATTCCTGCCAGTTTGATTGAACTTCCTGAAATGCCGAGCATGGAAGTCTATGAGCAGAAAATGCTTGAAACCGTTAGCAGCTTAAAAGAAAACGGATTTACACATAGTGCTTTTGGCGATATCTTTCTTGAAGATTTAAGAACTTACAGGGAAAGCCAATTGGCTAAACAAGGTTTAAAAACAGTATTTCCAATCTGGAAGCGAGATACCAAAACATTGATCCATGAATTTTTAGATCTCGGTTTTAAAACGATTATAGTATGTGCCAATTCAAAATATTTTGGAGAAGATTTTGTGGGCACGGTTATCGACAAAAATTTTATCGAAAATTTACCAAAAGATGTTGATCCATGTGGGGAAAATGGAGAATTTCACACCTTTTGTTTTGATGGTCCCATTTTTACAAATCCTATCCCTTTTACTATAGGTGAAAAGGTCTATAGAGAATATGATAATCCAAATACGGACGACTCGATCTGTAAAAGCGATACATATGGTGTATGGTATTGCGACCTTATGCCTAAATAAAAAACCTTCCAGATTTTCGAAACCTGGAAGGTTTAGAAAAGGTTAAGTAAGTAGATATTAAGTTTTATCGTTACAGCGTTAACTGAAACCCTAGCCTAACATTTCTTCCTTTAGTGGTATACCCTAGAACATCTTCATAGTCTTCATTTAAAAGATTATCAATGCCTCCGAAGAGTTTTATCTTATTATTCAAAGCCATATGACTAAAATATAGGTTCACCAAACTGAAACTATCTAAAAGTGGCACGAAGCTATTTTCAAATCTCTCATGCGTGTATTGGTATGACAATGATGCAAAGGCCGTTTTGGAAAAATCATACCCCAATTGCAAATTAGCTTTATGTTTAGGTATTCTTCGCGCTAAACTCTCTTTATACTCGGTAAATGCATAATTCGCGGAAATAGATAGTTTTTCAACCGGAGCTGCGCTAATTTCAACTTCTACACCTCTGGCATGCAATTCTTCAGTGGCATTTGAATAGCCTCCATTTAGCCATAGCACCGTGTTTTTCTCTTCTCTATTAAAGAAAAGTCCCGTAATTCTAAAATCGTCACCTCGTTTAAGCTCCGCTCCAATTTCAATGGTTTTGTTTTCTTCAGGCTCTAATTCCGGATTGGCTCCAAAATTCCCAAACAGCTGCGATAACGACGGTGCTATAAACGATGTACTATAGGATCCGAAAAACTTCGTGTATCCAGCATTATTTGATTTAATTGTAAATGAAGGATTTAGATTATAAGTAAAGTGTGAACCATATTCATTATGATTATTAAATCGTGCACCGGCGTTGACGTTTAAACCAAAATCTGAAACATAAACAACATTAGCATAAGGATCAATAATATTAAATCTAACATCGTTAGAAAATACCGCTCTGTTCTCTATAACGTTTAAACCAATGATGGTGTAAAACATTTTATCAAATACATATTTATTATAAGCATCCAGCACATAATTTTTAGATGTAAAAGTTGATGGAAAGTTAGAAATAAACACCCGCTCGTACTCACTATATGCCGCATTTAAATTAATACTACCATGTCCATACTTAAATTTTGAAGTGAGGCCAACTCTGGATTGTTCATTATTAAACTCGTCCGGAGTATCTACTAAATTAAAGTTAGCATCAAATCCATCTATTTCTGAATTGATATCCGTATAGTTTCCATAAACATTTAAAGAAAAATCATTGCTGAAATTATAGCCCAAATTAACATCGACGCCATATTTGGAATAAACGTCTTTCTCATTTGTAATACTATTTGCGGCTGAAAGTCCATCAGAAAATTGATTACTAAACGCCGTACGGTAGGTAAACTTATTTAAAGTTCCGCTAACGGCAACACTATTGCTGAAGTCAGCGATATCATAATCTTGTTCAGATTGCGACTGATTGGTTCCAATACTCGAAGAAAAAACAGCACTAATCTTCTTAGAATCCGCTTTTTTTGTGGTGATACTAACTACTGCGGATGCTGCTCCACTACCGTATAATGTACTGGCAGCACCCTTTATGATTTCAATAGATTCGATCTCACTCAAATTCAATAATCTAAAATCATATTCGCCACTAATTTGAGAAGGATCGCTAATTTGAATTCCATCTACTAAGACGAGTACTTGTCGGTTTCGACCGCCGCGGACATACACGCCCAAATTCTGGCCGGCGTTACTTCTACTTCCATTAATTTCAATACCGGTTTGGGCATTAATGAGTTCTGAGACCGTGCGTCCCTGATTTCTTTCAATATCGGTTTTCGATATTTTAATAACAGATTTACCTGAGTTCTCACGCTTTAGCGCAAAACGTGAATCTGTAATAACAACCTCTTCCAGTTGCTGTACTTGTGTTGAGTCCGCTTCCTGCTGTGCAAACCCAATCATGGTTAGCCCTAAACAAAGAGCTCCAAAAACATTAGTTTTTTTCATATTAATGAATAATTACTCGAGAATCGCATGGATTATCATACGCAAACTTCTATCCCGAAAGTTTAACTTATTTGTTTGAATTTGGCAGGTCTCCTGACTTATTCAATGTTACTATACCTTCCCAGCATAAGCCAGTGGTTTTGAAGTTAATAACATCCTCGTATGAGGCACTGCATCCAATAACTATCGGAACAGCGTAAACTTACAGTTGCGGGAACAGCTCAGGACTGGAGATTATAGACGGTAGATTTTAGATTTTTAGAATTCAAAAAAATCTTAATCACATCATCAATCACTTCACCTGATTCCCTTTTAATCCATTCAATTAAAATTGAATCGAACCAAAATTCGCTGCAAATGTACTACCTATTTTTAGAATCGAAACTATTTTATGGTTATTCTTTAAAAAAGAATAATCTTTGCGGTGTTAATCCTCATCAATAATTCATGATTTATTACATCACAGGAGGCGAGCGTTCAGGAAAAAGTAGTTATGCACAAGACTTGGCGCTATCATTGTCTAATACCCCTAAATACATTGCAACCTCCCGCATTTGGGGCGATGACCACAAAAAGCGAATAGACCGGCACATTGCCGACAGAGATGAACGCTGGACGTCTATTGAGGAAGAAAAAAACCTGGCTTCAGTAATACACCCTAACGACGTTGTCGTTATAGATTGTGTGACTTTATGGCTAACAAATTTCTATGTGGACACTAAAAACAATGTTGAAGCATGTTTAGAATTAGCCAAAACCGAATTTAATAAGCTCCTGGATATTGATGCCACGATCATCATTATTTCTAACGAAATTGGTATGGGTGTTCATGCCCAAACCGAAGTGGGCAGAAAGTTCACCGAACTACAAGGTTGGATAAATCAACATATTGCTAAACATGCCGAGAATGCTATAATAATGGTGTCCGGAATACCTTTAACATTAAAATAGCCGATATGAAGTCTATGGAAAATAAAGCCTTAGAAGTTGCACTTCAAAAGAAAATTGATTCAAAGACAAAGCCATTGGGTGCTTTAGGTGAACTCGAAAATTTAGCGTTTAAAATAGGAATGATTCAAAATACGCTTACACCGAAAATATCAAAACCAGCCATTGTGGTATTTGCCGGAGATCATGGCATTGCTTTGAAAGGTGAGGTTAATCCTTTTCCGCAGGAAGTCACCGCTCAAATGGTCTATAATTTTGTAAGTGGTGGTGCCGCTATTAATGTGTTTTGTAAAACAAACGTCGCAAACTTAAAAGTGGTAGACGCGGGTGTAAATCATAGCTTTCCTAAAAATCTTGACATCGTTAATGCTAAACTAGGATACGGCACTAAGAACTATCAGGAAGAACCGGCTATGACTTCGAAACAGTGTGAAGAGGCCCTGAATAAAGCCGGATACATTGTTTCTAAAATTCACTCAGAAGGTTGCAATACTATCGGGTTTGGAGAGATGGGCATTAGTAATACCTCATCGGCAGCATTGCTCATGAGCTATTTTACAAACATACCGATTACCGAATGCGTGGGATCGGGAACGGGTTTAGACGCTGAAGGGGTTACTAAAAAATCTCAAATTTTGTCTGAAGTTTATAATAAGTACAATCCAAAATCTCCATTAGAGGCTTTAGCAACATTTGGGGGTTTTGAAATCGCCATGCTTTGCGGGGCGATACTAAAAGCTTCCGAATTAAAAATGATTGTCATTATTGATGGTTTTATTGTGACATCGGCCCTATTAGTAGCTCAGGCAATAAAACCTAATATATTAGATTATTGCGTATTCGCTCATAATTCTAATGAACAAGGGCACACAAAAATGTTAGAATTTCTAGAGGTAAATCCACTTTTATCATTAGGATTAAGATTAGGAGAAGGCACCGGTGCCGCACTGGCAATACCTCTATTAAAGGCATCCGTTGATTTTTTAAATGATATGGCGAGCTTTGAAAGTGCCGGAGTAAGCACTGAAACTGAACATAACTAGCGATGAAAAAGGAGCTTCAAATATTTTTAACAGCCATCATGTTTTTTACAAGGATTCCTTGTCCGAAATGGGTGGATCATAACCCCGAGTATTTAGCCAAAAGTGCTAAGTATTTTTCATTGGTTGGTATCATTGTCGGAAGTATTGGAGCCGTAGTTTTTTATGGTTTTTCATTTATCTTTTCTACTGAAATTAGTCTTTTGCTAAGCATGTTTGCAACAATTTATGTTACGGGAGCGTTCCATGAAGATGGATTTGCCGATGTTTGTGATGGACTTGGTGGCGGATGGACCAAAGAAAAGATTCTGCTCATTATGAAGGACTCCCGACTTGGAACTTATGGTACTATCGGGCTTATTTTGATTCTGGCTATAAAGTTTTCCGCTCTGCGAGAAATTCCCGCTAATTACATTCCTCTTACGATAATCGCCGGGCATAGTCTGAGTAGATTTATAGCAACCACCCTTATTTACACGCATCCTTATGTCAGGGATACAGAAGACAGTAAAGCAAAACCCGCAGCAAAAAATATTACGTTAGGCATAGTCATATTAAGTGGGGTTTTTGGAATTTTACCGCTCGTTTTTTTTCGAACGCCTTTAATTCTATTGGCCATTATCCCATGCTATTTAGCTAAAGTATACTTGGGGATAAAGTTTAAAAAATGGCTGGGAGGTCAAACGGGTGATTGTGCCGGAGCCGTTCAACAGTTATGTGAGGTTGTTTTCTATTTAACCGTTGTGGTGCTATGGACATTTATCTGATACGACATACCACTCCGGATATAGCACAAGGTATTTGTTACGGGCAAAGCGACTTGGGTTTAACGGAGGATTTCCCAAAAGAGTCTAAACAAATTATCGCCCAACTTCCAAGTACTAAAAATTACAGGGTTATTTCAAGTCCGTTAAAGCGCTGCACAAAACTGGCCAATCAATTTAGCAATCACATTCTTTTAGATGACCGCCTGAAAGAACTTAATTTTGGTGATTGGGAATTAAAAGCATGGCATGATATTCCTGAAGAAGACATAGGTCCCTGGATGAATGACTTTGTAAATGTTGGAACACCAAACGGCGAGTCATACATACAATTATCCTCCAGAATTCAGGCTTTTTTTGAAGACCTAGTAATGTCGGAAACAGATAACAGTATCATTATCATATCCCATGCCGGTCCTATAAGAGCCCTGCTTTCAAAACTTCTGGATATCTCTTTAAAAGACTCGTTCCGTATAAAAATAAAATATGGTGAAGTGTTTCGTTTAAAAAAAATGAGGGATTCTTTAAAGCTTGTTTCTAAAGTTGAAGTGAAGAGCGGTTAATATATTCGGATAATCGATCTGAAGCGTCAATACTTAAGAACCAAATTGGCAAAGTTATAATTGCTAGACACTGCTTTTTCTTTAACCTCAATCACGATGCGGTTCTTAAAAAATGGGGTATTAACAACCAAAGTATGAAACTCTCCATTTTCTCCACAGGCATCAACACCCATAGATTCAAATTCATTTATAATCGTTCGATCTATCCTCCGTCCTAAAAAGTCAGGCCCCAGATCCTGGTTACAGGACACAATTATTGCTTCTATACCGGTATCGATCATCTCCAAAACCAACTGCTTCCTATCGCCTTGCCAAAGTGGTAAAACAGCTTCCAGATTTGCAGCATTGGAAACTTTCTCTTCCCAGGCGCGATGTGACTCAATATCAATATCGCCAAAAACAGCATGAGTAATTGGGTATTTTTTCACCAAACGTTTTAAATTTTTGATGTACCTGACTTCGTATTCGGACCAGGTGCTATTAAAAAAATGAATAGGAAGCCCTAAAGCCTCAGCCTGAGCTTCTAATACTTCTTTTGGAATTCCATGAGATCGTGATCGATCCCCATATTCATTCATAACATTTAACAGTACGGCTGGTTTATATCCCAATTGCATCGCCTTATAAAACGCATAACAACTATCTTTTCCGCCACTCCAGGAGCATAAAAAATTCATCCTATTTATTTTAAAACTCAAAAGTAGTTTTAAGTATACGGTATTACAAAAAAAATAAAGACCTTTGATTTTAATTTTTTACTTATGCGTTGTCTAATTATTTTAGTTTGCTGCTTTAGTTTTTTTATCTCTTGTAAAGAAGATAAAGGCATTAGTAGGTCTCTACCTCCAGTCAATAATGTGAGTACCTCTAAAGTTCATATTAAATATGCCAAAGGGTTTAGCATCACAGAATTTAAAACGCACAAAGAAATTGTGGTAACTTCGGCATGGCCGAATAGCAAAAATACCTTTCGCTACCTATTAGTCAAAAAAGGACAAGACATTCCGGAACATTCCGATAAGGACATCATCATTAGAACACCTATTGAGAAACTGGTTGTAATGTCTACTACCAATATTCCTGCTTTAGAATATTTACAGATTGACGACAAACTTGTAGGATTCCCTAATACGGATTTTATTTCTTCTGAAAAAACCAGGAATCGCATCAACCATGGTGAAATCAAAGACTTAAATAACGATTTAGAACTTAACATGGAGCTCTTAATTGAATTGCAGCCCGAATTGGTCATAGGTTTTTCCGTAAACGGCATTAATAAAGTATTAGACAAAATTCAAAAGTTCGGTATTCCGGTAGTTCTAGATGGTGCATGGACTGAACAGCATCCCTTAGGAAGAGCCGAATGGATAAAATTTATAGCCGTCTTTTTTAATAAAAGCGAAGAAGCAAATACCATTTTCAAAAACGTTGAATCCAATTACTTAGAGGCCAAAAAGATTGCATCAAACGTAGAAAAAATCCCTGTGGTTTTTTCGGGTTCTTTATTTAAGGATGTTTGGAATATTCCGGGAGGAAAAAGTTTTGTTGCTAAATACCTAAAAGACGCTAACACCAATTATCTCTGGAAAGACAATAACGATAACGGAAGTCTACAATTAAATTTTGAAAATGTTTTAGATAAAGCTCAAAATGCCGAATTATGGATTGGTGCCGGGTCGTTTACTAATAAAATTCAAATGACAGATACCCACAAAGGATATGGTTATTTCGAAGCTTTCAAAAACGATCATATTTATACCTACACCAAACAAATTGGGCCTAAAGGAGGCTTGCTTTATTACGAATTGGGACCTTTACGTCCGGATCTTATACTAAAAGATATTATTAGTATTGCACACCCTGAATTACTAAAAGATTATGTACCTTTCTTTTTTCAGAATCTGAAATAATTGAATACCCCTAATACATATAAACTCTCTTTTTTAGCGTTAAGTACTTTACTTATTGTTTGTTTTTTTATAAATATTAGCCTGGGTTCTGTATCGATACCCAATTCGGACATCTTAGAAACTCTTTTAGGAACCACTCAAAATGTATCCTGGCGATATATTATAATCGATTACCGCTTACCAAAAGCATTTACTGCAATTATAGTTGGTTCGGGTTTAGGTATCTCGGGCTTAATGATGCAAACTTTATTTAGAAACCCCCTTGCTGGCCCCTTCGTGCTTGGTATCACATCAGGAGCGAGTTTGGGCGTCGCTTTAGTTACTATGGGTGCCTCACTATTTGGCGGTGTTATGGCAGCAGTATTTATTTCGAAATGGAGCATTGTAATTGCTGCAACATTAGGCAGTTTTTTAGTGCTTCTAGCCGTATTAATTGTTTCAACAAAAGTTCGAGATACTATGGCTATACTCATTATAGGGCTTATGTTTGCCAGTATCTCGGCTGCTGTAGTCAATGTACTCTCATATTTTAGTTCCGCTGAAGAATTGCAACAGTACATTTTTTGGGGGTTTGGTAGTTTAGGCAACCTGTCCTGGAATGAATTACTTGTATTATTTACGCTATATACCTTTGGTATTATGTTCAGTATTGTATCTATAAAGGCCTTGAATACATTATTGCTTGGCGAAAATTACGCTAAGAGTTTAGGTTTGAATATCAAACAAAGTCGTTTAACTATTATCATCGCAACAAGCCTGTTGGCTGGAACGATTACGGCTTTTACAGGCCCTATAGCTTTTATAGGTTTAGCGATCCCACATATGACCAGACAAGTTTTTAACACTTCAAATCATAAAATATTATTACCTGCAGTATTAATAATTGGAGCCATTGTCATGCTTATTTGCGATAGCATTGCGCAGCTGCCAAATAGTGATTTCACGCTCCCCATTAACGCTATAACCTCCTTAGTTGGAGCGCCTGTAGTTATCTGGTTGCTAATTAGAAAACGAAAAATGATCTTTTAAAAAGGTAAATTATGAAAGTGAAAAATCAGAAACGCATAACACAACTTTTTGGAATTTGAATTTAAATAAATAGTATTAGTGAATTCGTGGTAAATAAAAACCAACATATCGTTTTAAGAACAGAAAATCTATCCATAGGATATACTTCGAAAAAATCGGAAACCGAAGTTGCTTCAAATATCAATATTGAATTGCATCAAGGTGAATTAGTTGGTTTAATTGGAGCTAATGGCATTGGAAAATCCACACTTTTAAGAACATTAACCAAAGTTCAAACCGCTTTAAACGGGACTATATTTATTAATAATAAAGACATTATTAAATATGCCTCTTTAGATTTAGCAAAGGCCATGAGTTTGGTATTAACTGAGCAAATTTCGTCCAAAAACTTATCGGTTCTAGAATTAGTTGCACTGGGCAGGCAGCCTTATACCAATTGGGTTGGAAACCTATCTGAACAGGATATGACCGCCGTTATAAAAGCCTTAAACCAAACCAACATTGAAGGCTTAAAAGAAAAAAAATGTTTTGAACTAAGCGACGGACAATTACAAAAGGTCATGATTGCCCGTGCATTAGCTCAAGATACGGACCTCATAATTTTAGATGAGCCCACAACCCATCTGGATATGTATCATAAAGCCTATATTTTAAAGTTACTTCAAAAACTCGCCAAAGAAACGAACAAAACCATTCTGTTTTCATCCCATGAAATCGATCTGGCCATACAATTATGTGACAAGCTTGTAGTAATGACTAAGGACAATGTCATTTCTGATGAGCCTTGTAACCTTATTTCAAAAGGCATATTTGAAACTCTATTTCCAAAAGATTTAATAGCATTCGACAAAGATACCGGTAGTTTTAGAGTTAGAAAATAGTGCCGTTTTCTTTTCATCTTAAAATTTGCTATCTTCACATTGCTGAAAACCAGAAGTCTCCCCCTCATTTATCAACTATGTTTTAATGGTATTCTAACGGAAAACTTTATCATATGAAATCTAAACCAACCATTCTTTTAAGCGGCATCCTTCTAATCATTTTAATTGGCTTTACAGTAAACACATGGTTAACAAAAGACCCAATATCTACCCCAAAAGTAGCCATGAATTTTATTAAGTGTACCCCTGCTAAATTTTTATTGGAAGATGTAGACACCACAAAACAGATTTCTCCGCTGTTTGAAAATTTGGGTAACCATAGTTTTACAATTTCAACCCATAGTGATAAAGCACAGCAATTTTTTAATCAAGGATTACGATTAACCTATGGGTTTAATCATGCCGAAGCCCATCGCTCCTTCATGGAAGCTTCACGATTAGATCCTAATGCAGCCATGCCTTTTTGGGGACAGGCCTATGTCTTGGGACCCAATATAAATGATCCCATCCCGGATGAGGAGCGCAAAAAGAAATACAATGAAGCTGTTGCTCATGCAAAAAAGTTAGCCTCAACATCAAGTCCAAAGGAACAAGCTTTAATTGATGCGCTCACACATCGATATTCATCCGACTTAGATCAGGACGTAGAAAAACTAAACATGGATTATATGAACGCCATGACTAATGTTGTAACCAGCTATCCAAACGATTCAGACATTCAAACCTTATACGCCGCCTCGGTAATGAATACGGTGCCTTGGAATTATTGGGACAAAGAAGGCAACCCTTCTCCCCACATTAAAGAAGCTAAGGAAGCATTGGAAAAAGCGATAAAAATAAATCCTAATAATCCGGGAGCTCATCACTATTATATTCATATGGTAGAATTACCAAAGCCAGATCTGGCTGTTCCAAGTGCCGATAAACTGGGGAACTTAATGCCCTCCGCCGGTCATATAGTGCATATGCCATCACATATTTATATAAGAGTTGGACGCTATAAAGATGCGGTAATAGCCAATCAAAAGGCCATTTTAGCAGACGAAGATTATATTTCTCAATGCTACGCACAAGGCATGTATCCTCTAGGGTACTATCCACACAACATACACTTTCTCTGGTCGGCTTCGAGCCTATTAGGCGCTAGTGAAATGGCTATAGATGCGGCAAAAAAGACGGCAGAAAAAGTTCCCGTTGGAGAAATGAAAGACCTTCATTTTCTTCAAAATTTTGCTGCGACACCCTTACTTGCCTACACACGATTTGGTAAATGGAATGATATACTAACCATGCCAAGTCCTAATGGTGACATCAAACACTTGAAGCTTATATGGCATTATGCCAGAGGTATCGCTTTTATTGGAAAAGATAATTTAAAGGAAGCACAAGAAGAGTTGGAAGCCATTGAGGTCTTGTCCAAAGATTCAGAATTGGAGGCCGTTATAGCCACTGGCTTTGATCCTAGCACCACGATCGCCAAGTTAGCCTATGAAGTTGTTGCCGGAGAAATTGCGGCGTCTAACCATAATTACGATTTAGCCATAGAACACCTTAAGAAAGCCGTAATTTTAGAAGACGGGTTAACCTATAACGAACCCGCAGCCTGGCACATCCCAACAAGACAGAATTTAGGAGCGGTATTGTTAAGAGCCAAACAATATGAAGCTGCTGAAAACATCTATAAAGAGGATCTGGATGTACTAAGACAAAATGGATGGTCTTTAATGGGCTTGTATAAAAGCTTGCTGGCTCAAGGAAAAATTGAAGAAGCTAAATCTGTTAAAAAAGAGTTTGACATGGCCTGGAAAGATGCCGATATTAAAATTGACGGCTCTGTTTTATAATTTTTTTTAAATAATGCTTCAGAAGATAACAAGTTAAAAATATTGTTAAAATCGCATTCGAATCTTAAAAAAATAATTAAAACTTCAGACTTTATACCGCGGTCTTCAGTCTAAAATTTATTTATCTTTGGATAAACTTCTATTTTAAATGAACGACAGTCTTATCCTCATTCTTTCCATAATTATTTCTGCTGGTATCGGTGCTTATTTGGGTACAATCTTCACTAAACTTAAAAGTAAAAGTGAAAAAAGTACGCTTGAAGAACGTCAGAATCAATTACATACAACGATTTCAGAATTAAAAGACACCATTTCTAATTTGAGGGTTGAAAGAGATGCCTTTAGAGATGAAAGAGAAGGTCTTAATTTAGAACTTGTTCAGAAAAATACAGAATTCGAAAACCTTCAAAAGCAAAGTATAAAGCGTGATGCCGAATTAGAAGAACGCCAGGAACAGCTACGGAAAGACTTCGAGTTGTTAGCCACCAAAATATTAGATGAAAAATCGGAAAAATTCACACTTCAGAACAAAGAAAATATCAAGAATATTTTAAATCCGCTTCAGGAAAAAATTAAAACCTTCGAAGAGAAAGTAGATCTCACCCAAAAAGAAAGTATCAGCATGCATTCTGCCTTAAAAGAGCAGTTGTTAGGTTTGAAAGACTTAAATCAGCAAATGACGAAAGAAGCCACCAATTTAACCAAAGCGTTAAAAGGAGATAGTAAAATGCAAGGGAATTGGGGCGAATTAGTACTGGAACGGGTTTTAGAAAAATCCGGTTTAGAAAAAGACAGAGAATATTTTGTTCAACAAAGTTTTGCGTTAGATGATGGTTCTCGGGTATTACCAGATGTTGTGTTACACCTTCCTGATTCTAAAAAAATGATTATTGACTCGAAGGTCTCTTTAACAGATTACGAGCGCCTCATGAATGCCGAGGAAGAGGACAAAAAACAATTCTTAAAAGCGCATGTTAATTCAATTAAAAAACACGTAGATCAACTATCTGAAAAAAATTATCAGGACCTCTACGATATAGAGTCTCCGGATTTTGTACTCATGTTTATCCCCATTGAACCTGCTTTTGCCGTTGTAGTTAATGAAGATAATGCCATTTATAATAGGGCTTTCGAAAAAAATATTGTGATCGTAACCCCATCGACACTTTTAGCTACGCTTCGAACAGTTGATAGCATGTGGAACAATGAAAAACAACAGCGCAACGCTATAGAAATTGCCAGGCAAGCTGGTGCTCTATATGATAAATTTGAAGGACTTGTTAAAGACTTAACCGGCGTTGGCAAAAAAATTGATGCTGCAAAGACTGATTATTCTGCAGCCATGAATAAGTTAGTTGAAGGCAAGGGTAATTTGATAACCAGCGTTGAAAAACTAAAAAAAATGGGAGCAAAAGCAAAAAAAGCACTTCCCGAAGCGATTATAAAAAGAGCAGAAGAAGACTAATTTTATATACCAATTCATGTTTAAAAACATAAAAGATTCTCAAATAAGTATTACAGAACTTATGTTACCATCGCACTCAAATTTTAGTGGCAAAATCCATGGTGGCTATATATTAAACCTCATGGATCAAATCGCCTTTGCCTGTGCCTCGAAACACTCCAGGCATTATTGCGTTACAGCATCTGTAAATAAAGTAGATTTTTTAAATCCCATTGAGGTGGGAGAAATGGTTACACTTAAAGCCTCTGTCAATTATACAGGGAGAACATCTATGGTTATTGGCGTTCGTGTTGAAGCCGAAAATATTCAAACCGGTGAAACAAAACATTGTAACTCCTCTTATTTTACTATGGTAGCAAAAGATGATAAGGGTAAAAACGTCTTAGTTCCCGGTATTATTTTAGATTCCGAACAAAGTGTTCGTCGGTTTTCCAGAAGTATAGCAAGACAGGAACAGGCAAAAAGCAGGTCAAATCGTTTTAAATCTTCAGAATTTAAAATAGAAGATTATTTAGATTTACTTAAAAATCATAATGCCAAAATAAAAATAGCGTTGTAAAAAGCATGAGGCACAACGTAACAATCTATTTATTTGTTACGCTCGCCTCAATCTATAAAGCTTAACTACTGGGTGTAGCTGTTAGCTTAACCAAAACATAAGCTCCAATAGCCATAACCAAATCTCTAACGGCGACATCGAGGTAATGCCCGCTAAAAATTAAAATTAGTGCTATCAATACCAACCAACTCGCAACGATTGCCGCTCCTATTTTAGTTTTTGTAAGGACTAAAACACCCGCAACAATTTCTATAACACCAATAATCATCATAAATGTAGAGACTTCAATGGGTAAGATATCTTGAGTTCCGGCACCTAAGTATTGACTCCAATCGGTTAACATATTCGTAAACTTATCTAAGCCCGCTACAATAGGGACTAATCCATAAGTGTATTTAAGTAAGGTTTGTGCATTCATAATTTTACTTTTTATGGTTAAAAATCATGTTTTAGATACCACTTTGTAAAAAGAGTTACAAAATTTTGTAACTTTTTACGAATCTTTTTATCTAAAGGAAAAAAATACGCTTATGAAAGTCATAAAAATTAATGATTATAAAGACCATCGGGTTCTTGATTTTGATGTCATTAAAAAGGTGCTGAGCGGTGAAAAAGGCCTTTATGAGATTTTAATGAGAAGAAACAACCAAAAGCTATATCGCGTGGTTCGAAGCTATATTAACGATGAAGATCTCATTAAGGATGTCATGCAAAACACGTACATAAAAGCTTATGAAAAATTGCATCAATTTAATCAAAAAGCTGAGTTTTCTACCTGGCTTATTAGAATAGGTATTAATGAAGCCTTGGCAGAATTAAAATCAAAACGTCGAAAGATTATTAAACACCCAGGCACCGATTTTAGTAAAATCGTTATTGAAGATTCAAAAACCATGACCCCCGAAAAAGCTATTATTCAAAGAGAATCTAAATGGGTTTTAGAAAAAGCCATTAGCCAGCTTCCGGAAAAATATAGGGTTGTCTATATGCTCAGCGAGGTCGAAAACATGAAAATTAAAGCCATTAGTGACTGTTTAGAGATCTCAATAAGCAATACTAAAGTTAGAATTCACCGTTCCAAACACATGCTTAAAGACAAACTATTCGAATTATCGAAAGGCACATCGCTTTTCGATTTTGGATCTACCAAATGTGATAATATTGTATTTTTTGTAATGAACAACATCTGATTAAGACTACTTAATGATACGAGTTGTTTCAAACAAAACCTACGATACATTAATCAAGTAATTGTTGTAACTATGAAAAAAAAGCTCCTTATTATTCTAGCGTTAGTGTTTATTGTTTACCTCGGCTACAACTATATATACCAGGATCATAGAAATATTGAAACAGAGCAGGCTGCTTATATACTGTCTTCTGAAGTCATAAACAAAGAATTTTTGCAAAATGCTGCGGAATCTCAAGCAAAATATTTAAACAAAACCATTGAAATATCAGGTACTATTACTGAAATAAACGCCATTGACTTAACTCTTGATGATCATGTATTTTGTCTGTTTGCAGACTCCATTGCCAAAAACGCCATAAGATTAAACTCTAAAATAACTGTAAAAGGCCGCTGTATTGGATATGATGATTTGCTCGAGCAGATTAAATTAGACCAGTGCTCTATTATAAACTAAACCATATTATCGAATGAAACATTTACTATTTATTTTTCTCTGCTTACCAGTATTGATGTACTCACAAGACGATCTACTTGATGAAATTGATACTAATCCGCCTGAAAATCAATTTGCTGAAGCCGCCTTTAAAGGTTTAAAAATTGTCAATTTTGAATCCACTAAACTTGTTGCTGAAAAAGAATTCACCCTTATTGTATCGCACCGATTTGGCAGTGTTGAAAATGGTTTTGATAGTTTTTTCGGGTTGGATGATGCAGTTACCCGTTTGAACTTTGTTTATGGCATATCGGATGCCATAAATATTGGCGTATCCCGAAGTTCGTTTCAAAAAATATATGAGGTATCCGGAAAATATAGACTCTTTAGACAGCAAGAAAACGGATTCCCCTTTACCATAGTAGGTTTTAATGCTATTTTAATTAACACGGCATTAGATAAAGACAACTTACCACTTATAGAATTTAAGCACCGAATAGGCTATACCGCTCAGGTACTTATCTCAAGAAAAGTAGATACTAACTTCTCCGTTCAGTTGGCGCCTACTTTTTTTCATGACAACTATGTATTGATAGACGAACAGGACAATTCTCAATTCGCTCTGGGCTTTGGCGGACGTTATAAATTGGGCAAAAGATGGTCTTTAAACGCAGATTACGGATGGCATTTAAATCGCGCCAGTAATTCACCATTTAAAAACCCATTATCCATTGGAGTAGATCTTGAAACTGGAGGGCATGTTTTTCAAATGCATTTTACCAATGCCCAGCCTATGAATACTAACGGGTTTTTAGGTCAGGGATCAGGAGATTGGACCGATGGAACTTTTTATTTTGGATTTAACTTAAGCCGTGTCTTTTAAAACATTACCTATGAAAAAAATATATTCAATATCAATCTTAACTTTTAGCGTTGTTCTATTGTTTAATTGTACGAATGTTAGCGAAAGTGATTTGGTGAATTCTCAGCCACCTCAGGTACTTACCACATATCAGGATATTAAGGCTACGATTGATAACAACTGCATTGGCTGTCATAAATCCCCACCTGCTAATGGCGCTAACACCTCATTGATAACATTTGACAATGTTAAGAATGCTGTTTTAAATAATAATTTAATTGGTAGAATATCGGCACAAGCCGGAGATGCCGGTGCCATGCCTTTTGGCGGTCCCAGACTTCCCCAGAATTTAATTGATCAAATCATTAAATGGGAAGACGATGGTCTACTAGAAAATCAATAACCCCTAAAAATAATTATGCTATGAATTTTAAAAATTTAACCTATATACTAGCCATCTCAGTGCTATTATTCAATTGCTCAAGTGGCGGTGACGACAATACACCAGAACCAGACCCAATACCGGAAACCGTAACTTATAATGGTCATGTAAAAGCTATTATAAATGGTAACTGTGGGAGTTGTCATGCAAACCCTCCCACCAATGGAGCTCCTAGTTCTTACACCAATTATAATGAGGTCAAGACCGGTGTGGAAGGAAACATCATATTTCGTATTAATAGCGCTGCCGACCCCATGCCTCCTACCGGTCGTATGAGTACTAACAACAGAGCCATAATACAGAAATGGAAAGATCAGGGCTTTTTAGAAAACTAGAGTATTCTGTTATCGTAACGTTTTTGATTTATCATCATAGTAAAACATAAAAAAATGAAAAAATTAGTTTATTTACTCGTTATTATTAGTTTAAACACGTTTGCCCAAAATAAATACCTAACAAAATCCGGAACCGTAAATTTTGAGGCCTCTGTACCTTCTTTTGAAGAAGTCAAAGCGAGCAACAATGCAGTTACGGCCATCATAAATACGGATAATGGCGAATTTGCGGCATTAACTTTTGTAAAAGGCTTCCGATTTAAAAATGCACTTATGGAAGAGCATTTTAATGAAAATTATGCGGAATCTGACACGTACCCGAAAGCGACCTTTAAAGGCACTATCAAAGACTTTTCGATGGAAACTTTGAAAACGACATCTACATTTGAAATCAAAGGAACATTGACATTTCATGGAAAAACGAAACCATTGGATTCAGTTGTTCTAAATATTACCAGAGCGGAAGGAGTGTTAAATATGACGGGTAATTTTATGACCAATGCGTCTGATTTCGACATTAAAATCCCAAAAATTGTTAAAAATAAAATCGCTAACGACATCGAAGTATCGTTTAAATTCGAACTTAAAAAGAAATGAAATAGTAATCCTTATCTTTAACTGACATAAAACCTAAAAATCTACGTTTTGAGCGTCCTAAAGACCATTCTGTATTTTTCAATTTTTAAATATCCTATCACCAGGGAGGAGATTTTCGAATTTTCAGACCTTAAAACCATGACAGATGTAGATTATGAAATAGATATACTTTTGGAAAAGGGCATCATTTTTAAGATTAATAACTTCTTTTCAGATAGTAATAACCCATCATATATAGAGCGCAGATTAAAAGGTAATGAAATGGCAATAAAAATTATGCCAAAAGCATTAAAAGTTGGAAAACTAATTGCCAGATTTCCTTATGTAAAAAGTGTTTGCTTATCGGGAGCACTAGCAAAAGGTTATTATGACGACGATGGTGATATTGATTTTTTCATTATTACAGATTCAAACCGGTTATGGATCGCCAGAACGCTCTTAGTATTATATAAAAAGATTTTCTTATTAAATTCAAAAAAATATTTTTGCGTCAACTATTTTATCAGTAGTGATCATTTAAAAATCTCTGAACGTAATCGATTTACAGCTACTGAAATGGTAACATTAATCCCTGTTTATGGTAAAGAGAGCTTTACGGTCTTATTAAAAGAAAATCAATGGACCACAGGGTTTTTTCCGAATAAGAGACCTACAGATTATACTTTCATCAAAGATTTTGGTAAGCCTTTTTTTTCTAGAGCTATACAGATGGTATTCAATACATCACTAGGAGATTATTTAGATATCTTTTTTAGAAAAATAACTTTAAAAAGGTGGTATTCAAAATTTAGTCACCTTGAAAAAGACGATTTTAATATTGCGATGAAATCTACTAAGGGTGTATCAAAACATCATCCTCAAAACTTTCAGAAGAAAGTCATTAACCTGTTAAATGAAAAATACTCAAAAATAAAAACCTTATATAATTTGGAATTACTTCAAGATCATGCTTGACATCGTATTTTCACATTCTTATTATTACAAACTTGATGAAAAACAGTGGAGGAATAAAACGCCTTATCCCCCGTTGGGCACTTTGTATGCCGCATCCTATCTTAGAAACCACGGATACCATGTAGGATTATTTGATACTAATCTTTTAGATTCTCCCGAAACGATTAAACCTTATTTAAAGCAACATCAACCAAAAGTGTTGGTGCTTTATGATGATGGTTTTAATTACCTTACCAAAATGTGTTTAACGTCCATGCGCGAAGCTGCATTTGCGATGATTAAAATTGCTAAAAACGAGCAATGCAAAGTGATTGTTTGTAGTTCTGATTCTACAGATCATTATGAAAAATACTTAAACATTGGCGCGGATTTTATTATACAAGGTGAAGGTGAAGTTACCTTAAAAGCATTAGTCGATGAATTTGAAAATGGTGGAAATACATTTAACATCAAAGGTGTTATTTTCAAAAATAAGACTGGTATCGTCAAACACCCAAAGCAAGCCGTTTTACAAAACTTAGATACACTGCCTTTGCCAGCATGGGATTTAGTAAATATGGATGCCTATAAAGCAGTTTGGGCCTCCGGTAACAATGAATTCACTTTAAATATTGCGACTACAAGGGGATGCCCGTTTAAATGTAATTGGTGTGCAAAACCCATCTATGGGAATCGATATAATTCACATTCTCCGGAATATATTACCGGGCATATAAAATATTTGACAGAAACTTACAATGTACATCGCTTTTGGATGTGTGATGACATCTTTGGTTTAAAACCAAACTGGGTTCAGGAATTTAATAAAGAACTCAAAAAAGAGGAACTATTCATTTCCTATTATATTCAGAGTAGAGTGGATTTATTATTAAAAGAAGACACTATTGATGCTTTATCCGAAAGTGGACTTGAAGAAGTTTGGGTGGGCGCAGAAAGTGGTTCTCAAGCGATCCTGGATGCTATGGATAAGGGAACGACCGTGTCTCAAATATATGAAGCCACACAACTCTTAAAGAAAAAAAATGTTCGCGTCGCATTTTTTATTCAGTTTGGGTATTTAGATGAAACCAAAGAAGACATTGCTAAAACTATTACAATGATAAAAGAGCTGGTTCCTGATAACCTTGGGATTTCTGTGTCATATCCATTGCCTGGAACCAAGTTTTACGACAAGGTAAAGGATGATCTGAAATTAAAAGCCAATTGGACGGATTCTGATGACCTCGCCATGCTTTTTGAAGGCACGTTTAACTCTAAATTTTACAAAAAATTACACCGCTACGTCCACAAAGAGTATCGCAAAAGTCAGGGAATACAATCCTTTAAACACATGATAAACATGTCTTTTTCTCATACTAAACGTGAATGGAAATCCATGTTACTACTAGGCTATTATATGCTTACTGCCTTTCTATATAAAGTACAACTCAAACGCATGGAACCTACAAATGTCAGGTGATTTCGACAAAGCTGCAAAGCAGTACGACCAGATATTCACTTTTTCCAATATAGGTAAAGCACAACGCTACTTTGTCTTCAAATACATAAACTCAATAATTTCTGTAAATAAAAAACTATCTATTTTAGAATTAAATTGCGGGACAGGACATGATGCGATTCAATTTGCTCATTTAAATCATACTGTTTTGGCTACTGATATTTCTGAGAGAATGATTGAAATAGCCAAAAAGAAAACATACCCCCATCATTTAGAATTTAAAGTTCAAGATATCAATACTATTACAACTCAAACTTTTAATAGAAAATTTGATTTGATATTCTCAAACTTTGGAGGCTTAAACTGTTTATCTAAAAAACAATTAGAAATATTTTTTAACAACGCAATCCATTTACTAAACCCTAAAGGCAAGTTAGTTTTGGTTGTCATGTCAAAGCAATGTCTCTGGGAGCGTTTATACTTTTGTTTGAAAGGCGACTTTAAAAATGCCGAGAGGCGACAAGCAAAGGGCAGTGTTCTTGTCGATGTACATGGTTCTATTGTACAAACATGGTATTATAATCCCAAGACTATTCTAACTCTAACCGAGTCCTTATACAAGCCGATTCAAATAAAACCAATTGGAATTACGATTCCGCCTTCATATCTTGAAACCTCTTTTCTAGCTAAAAGACCTACAATAAATTTTCTTATCGGATTAGAACGTATTATTAATGGTTCTTTTTGGGCAAAATATGCCGATCACTTTTTAATTGAATTAGCAAAAAAATGAGTATCGTTTTAACCCATGCATATTACCTTTATGAAGATACCAAAGAACAGGCTATCATGAAGCCTTATGCGCCGTTGGGGTTGCTGTACGTTTCTGCTTATTTGAACCAAAATAATATCGAAAATTCAGTCTTTGACTCCACCTTTTACTCTAAAAAAGATCAATTAGATTTTATCTCTCAAAACTCGCCTAGGGTAGTTGCTATATACACCAATTTAATGACTAAAATCAATGTTATTAAACTCATTCATATTCTAAAGAATGAAGCTAAATATGGGTTTCCAAAAATCATTTTAGGGGGACCGGATATTACTTATAACTGCGAAAATTATTTAAAGACCGGGGTCGATTTTTTGGTTATTGGAGAAGGTGAACAAACAACACTTGAATTATATAATGCTATTGTTAATGTTGAAGATTATAGCGAAATTACGGGCATTGCCTATTTAAAAGATACTAAAGTTATAAAAACCCCTCCGCGGACAAAAATAAAAGACCTTTCTGAGCTACCACTACCAAACCGAGCAGACATTCCGGTTGATAAATATTTGGACACCTGGAAAACACATCATGGCAAAAGTTCTATGAACGTAAGTACACAGCGTGGTTGTCCCTATACTTGTAAATGGTGTAGTACCGCAGTTTATGGCCAAAGCTATCGAAGACGTCCTGCGGACCTAGTCGCCACCGAATTAAAAATGCTCAAAAACACTTATAACCCGGATAGTATTTGGTTTGTTGACGATGTTTTTTCGGTGAGTCATAAATGGATCCGAAGCTTTCATGAAGAGCTTATTAAACAAGATGCTATTATTCCTTTTGAGTGTATTACAAGAGCCGAGCGTTTAGATGATGATATTATACAATTGTTAAAAGAAGCCGGTTGCTATAGAATTTGGATTGGTGCAGAAAGTGGTTCACAAAAGATTATTGACGCCATGGATAGACGTGTGGATGTTGATGTGGTAAAATCGGCCATTCAAAAAACCAATGCCGCCGGAATCGAAACCGGCACCTTTATTATGTTAGGCTATCCCGGAGAGGACGAAGACGACATTAACAAAACGATTCATTATTTGAAAGCGGCTAATCCGACCCATTTTACGATTACCGTGGCCTACCCCATTAAAGGTACATCGCTATATAACGAAGTTGAAAATCAAATAATCACAAAACCGGACTGGCGTACTTCTACAGATAGAGATATTGATTTTAAACGGACCTATTCCCGGAAGTTTTATGATTATGCGGTACGTCGTACAGTTAGCGAAGTAAACTATTATAAAAAGAGCACATTGAAAAATGGTTATAATATGACGATGATAAAACTAAAATTAAAGTCCATGCTCGCACTTTTTGCAATGAAATATTATAAACATGTTACTTAGCTTCAAATCACATAAAGGTGTTTATTATATTACTCAACGAGAGAATAGCTTTTCGAATATCTATATTGATGTGAGAAAAAAGGAGGAACGCTTTTATAGTGATGCTATAGTTAAACGTCTTCCATATGTTCCCAAAACACATCGCTATTATCAAGAATGGAAACTTCGGCAAAAATCTGCAAAAAGACTTATAGAATATATTACTGCAAAAAATGCTCCTTTAAAAATATTGGATATAGGATGTGGTAACGGATGGTTTAGCCATCAATTATCAGGAATTCCTGATTCAGAAATTTTCGGGTTGGATATTAACGACATGGAGTTAGAACAAGCAGTACGCGTTTTTAGTAAACCGAATTTAAAATTCATTTATGCCGATATCTTCTCTTCGGAAGCTTTGATAGCTTCAAAAGGTTTTGATATCATTACAGTTAATAGTTGTATTCAATATTTCTCGGATCTATCAAAAATAGTAGATACTTTGACGCAAAAGTTAACAATGAATGGAGAGCTCCATATATTTGATAGCCCTTTTTATGATGCTTCTGACATAGATAAGGCTAAAGAAAGAACTAAAGCTTATTACGAGGAACTTGGTTTTCCAAAGATGACAGAGCACTATTTTCATCATAGAAAGGAAGATATTAAGGAATTTAAAATTCTCTACAAACCAAAAAGAAAAGCTATTAGTCGAATTTTAGGAAAAACTGATTCCCCTTTCATGTGGGTTAAGTATACAAACAAAGGCAATCTCGAATAATGGATAAATCTAATCATATCGTCTGTTTAACACCGGGTTTTCCCGAAAACGAAAAGGACAGTAGGTGTATTCCAGCATTACAGATCTACCTTAAAGCTTTAAAAAAGGAAAATAAAAGTCTGGAAGTTACGGTCATTTCTTTGGATTATCCGTTTAAAAAAGACTGTTTTCAATGGAATCATATAACCATCTATTCTATGAATGGTAAAAGCCAAAAAGGCTTAAAAAGGGTTATATTATGGATGAAGGTAGTATCCATTTTTTTAAAAATAAACCGAAACCGAAAAGTTACTCATATTCATAGTTTCTGGTATGGAGAATGTGCTTTTATAGGTTCATTTATTTCAACTTTTCATAAAGCAGCGCATATTTGTACATTGATGGGACAAGACGCTAAAAGAAATAGTTTATACTCAAAAGCTATTATTAAAAAACCCATTTTAGTAGGCTTATCAGATTTTCATGCCGAAAGTATAGTTAATTCACTAAAGATTGTTCCAGATCGTATAATTCCATGGGGTTTAGAAAGCTCCTTATCGAACAATATAAATATGGAAAAAAGAGACATCGATATTTTAGGTGTAGGATCATTATTTCCGGTCAAAAATTTCTCATTATTTATAGATTTGATAGATAAGCTCATAAAACAAAATGACCAATTAACATGTGCGATCATTGGAGACGGAGATGAAAAAAGTATGTTGCAAGGCAAGATTTCTGCGCTAGGCATATCGAAAAACTTAAAACTGATTGGTGGGCTCGAGAGAAATGAAGTTCTTAATTATATGAGCAGGAGTAAAGTTTTATTACACACATCCGATTACGAAAGTTTTGGTATGGTATTTCTTGAAGCACTTTCAGTTGGTACCTATATCGTATCAAAACCCATTGGATGCTATGTAAAAAGTCATATGTGGGAAACTGGAGAATCGAAAAATGAACTTATTGAAATGGTTCAAAAGAAATTAAAACAAAATAACAGAAAGTGTATATACCCATTTGACATAAACAAAACGGTCCAAGAATATGCAGAACTGTACCAACTTAATTGACTCAAGCAGATGAAAATAAACATTAATAATTCATCCTTTTATGTTGACCCGAAAAAATTAGAATTTTATTGGAACGATATTTCTAATGGTAAATGGGAACCCGAATCTTTTGTCATTATCGATACTTTTTTAAGACCAGAAAATATCATGATAGATATGGGGTGTTGGATAGGCCCATTAACCTTGTATGCCGCCTCCAAAGGCATTAGTGTTCACAGTATTGATCCAGATCATGTTGCAATAAAGGACTTAAAGGAAAATATAGCCTTAAACAGTCATCTAAATAACATCTCGGTTTATGAGCTTGGAATATCTGACAATGAGGGTATAGAAGCGCTTTATGCACGGACAAATTTTGGGTATTCATCATCAAGTCTACTAAATCGGACCAGAGATCGTCTGTCGGTTTCAATCCCAACGACCACTTTCAATAAGTTTATTGAGAACAATGGAATAAATAAAATCGATTTCATTAAAATAGATATCGAAGGCGGTGAGTGGAAAGTACTTCCTTCAATCTCTGAAACATTACGAAATCTAAAATTTCCAACATTATACATCTCATTCCATTTTGACTATTTATTGCAGCATTTTATTTATCGTGCTTTCAAAATTAAAATACTCGGAATTTTGTTATTTAAGTATTTCAAACCGATAATCGTTTTACTTTTTCACAAAAAAATTGAAAGGACTATCACTGGAGTACTTGATGCCCTAAATGAATATGAGAACATTTATAACCTAAATGGACAATTACTTAAAAAGGCAAACGTGAAAAAAATGAAATTATTAAGAAAGGATACATCATTGGTATTCACAAACAAGATATGGAAAATATGACTCCCAAGGTTACCATAATTACAATTACACATAACCGTGAGGTTTTACTAAAACAAACCATAGATTCAGTAATTAGTCAAACTTATCAAGACTTTGAATACCTAATTATAGATGATGGATCGAATGATAACACCGAACAGGTTGTAAAGAGTTTTAATTACCCCAAAATTAAATATTCTAAAAGAAAGAAATCTAAAAAAATGTCTGAACTTAGGAATCATAGCATATTGGAAGCCAGAGGTAAGTATATTGCTTTGTTAGATTCGGATGATTTATGGTTACCCGATAAACTTAGATCGCATATTGAAGTCATGGAAGCTAAAAGTGAGGTTGGATACTCATTTAGCAACACTTTCCTTTTAAAAAACAATATCTCAATTCGACCAGACTACTTTATAAAAACAAAGAAAAGTCATTTAGTCAGATCTTTTTTCCTAGAGGTTTTATCTTTTCAAAGACCACTTCATCCTGGATCTAATTTAATTATCCGAAGAAAGTGTTTAGAAGAAATTGGGTTTTTGGATGAAAGTTTGAAATATGGTATTTACGATTTTTCCATTCGTTTATCTCAAAGGTGTATTGGCGCTTTTGTTAATGAAAAACTGGTTAAAATCAGACGTCATAATTCTAACTTAACATTAGGTATTAAGAAAACAGAACATATTGATGAATACATATATACTTTAAACAATTTATTCAAAAAAAGGCTCATTTCTCCGAAATTATATAAGAACAAAATAGGTTTGGCCTTTTTCAAAAAAGCTGATTTACTCAAAGCTCTAAACGATAGGTCGAATGCAAGAAAGTTTTATTTAAAAAGTATAAAGGTTGACCCTTTAAATATCAACTCGGTAAAAACTATTGGGAAATTAATTTTTCAAACCTATTTTATTTGAAAAACAAATTTAAATATATATTTAGACTAAAGCTCATCATACTTGGAGCAATAAATAGCACCGTAACTTCACTACTCAATTTTGCGCTGTCATATTTAGTAATTCAGTTTAAGGCACCACATTTCTGGGGTGAAATTGTACAATATTTAATTGTATTTAATGTCTTATTCAATATCATCTCCTGGGGACAATCTCAATATTTAATAAGGGAGTTTAGTCTTCACTCGAATTTGATCGATAATATCTGGAAGAAATCGTTGGTTTACCGAATGTTCATCCTATTTCCCTTTATTATCATTATAGCTTTCGTATACCCTAATAATCTTGTATTATATTTAATAATATGGGTGCTTTTAAAGTTTATCTATGATTCTTGCTATGCGCTTATACAATATCATAGGAGTTTTCGGTTCTCAATTTTTGTCGAATTGGTTGGAATGACGGTTACCATCTTACCTATTATACTTATGAAATCTGAACTCGAAATTGAAACATTTTTTCTATGGTATTGTTTGGGATTATTTTCTAAAGCCATGCTATTGATGGTCTACTTTCAAAAATATTTATTTAAATCCATATCATTTCATGAATTCTTAAAATTAAAAGAAATAGTTGCGTACTTTAAAACATCCTTTCCTTTTTTAATTATAGGATTTATTGGAATGGTTCAATCGAAAATTGATCTTTACAGTGTTGCATATTTTATGAACAAAACAGCATTGGCCAAATATCAAGTGCTACTAAGCCTTTTATCATTTTCTCTTTTTTTTGCCAGTTTAATTCTAAGTCCTTTTGCAAAAAACATCTTAAGGTTAAATCAATCATCACTACAGAAATTGCAGCGCAGATTTATGATTCTGGGGATTCCGCTAAGCGCGGTATGCATAATTTTCATATACGTAACATTAACTTTTGTTTATAGCTTTCACTTTGCAATTAGTATATACATCCTAGGAGGGGTATACATTTGGAGTTTTTACATTAATGTTGTCAAAATTTATGAGTATTCAAAAAGGAACCTACAAAATAAAACCTCCTATTATTCTATTATTGGTGTTATTATTAACTTAATATTCAGTATTTTACTTACACCCCTATACGGGCTGCAAGGCGCTTTATTTGCTACGGTTTTATCACAGCTTGCGATTACTGGATTGATGAATTTCGAATCTGTCTCTTTCTTTTTAAACGGAAAAGAACAATAAATATGGTAAGTATCATAACTATAACGTACAACAGAGCCATTCTATTAAAAAAAACAATAGAATCTGTACTCAAACAATCCTATCATAATTGGGAATATATTATTATTGATGATGGATCTGATGATAATACTCAAGAAATGATACATTCGTTTCAATCTTCTAAAATACTTTATAAAAAATTGAATCATTCTGGAAAACTAGGATACCTTAGAAATTACGGTATTGAGATGGCGAAGGGAGAATTTATTGCCTTTCTGGATTCTGATGACATATGGGATGAAAAAAAACTTGAATTACAGGTTAGGTTAATGCTCGGGAATCCTAAGTTGGATTACTCGATTTGTAATTTTTATCACTTCAACGAGCTAGGCACAGATAAAAAGACCGGTTATATCTCTAATAATAACATCGAAGCCAATAATTTGTTTAAGGAATACTTTAATGATAATTTACCAATTTACCCTTCAACATTATTGATAAAAAAGTCATGCTTTTATGAATATGCACCCTTTGATGAATCATTACCTGTTGGAGACGTAAATTTTTTATATAAACTCACTAAATATTATTTAGGATCGGTACTCTTTGATCGTCTGGTAAAAATTCGAAAACATAGCACAAATCTTAGTTTAATCTTGGGAATGAATATACCTGAAGAAATTATATATACATTGGATATATTCTATGCTAATGGAATGATTACCAAAAATCAATATAGAGATAAGACAATGCGTTATCATTACATGGGAGGACTATATCTTTTGAAAAATGGAAAAATCAAAGAGGCTAGACAACAGTTTAAACGAGCTTTCTCTACTAAATTCCACCTGAAGAGTATTTTAAGATATATTTTGACTTTTAGGTATTATACCAACAAAGGAAAAGAAACAGATTATTCATAATGTTATTAGTAGAATGAAAAAATTAAGTAAATTAAACGAAAGATTTGAAGGTAGCAATTTCATCACTATGAGATAATATATTTCTATTTGAAATTTAAGCTTCTCATATCAAGCTCATTATATTGAGTCAACCGAACGCATATTCATGATCAAACATTTAAAAACAGTAAACAAAAGAGTACTACCAAATAAATATCTGTTTCCCCCGGAATGGATCGTTTTAGGCGTCAATAATGTTTGTAATCTACATTGCAAAATGTGTGATGTAGGAACCAAAAACCTCGACAGCAATTTTGCACAGAATTTAGTTGGTACGCACCCTATTAACATGCCAAAAGAGCTAATAACAAAAATCATAGATCAGTTAGCTCGTTTCTATCCAAAAACGAAATTGGGTTATGGCTTTACTGAGCCATTGGTCTATCCATTGTTAGTCGAGTCCCTGGCTTATGCCAACACTAAAAACTTATTTACATCTGTCACAACCAACGCCTTAACTCTAAAACATAAAGCAAAACAGCTTATAGATGCAGGTTTAAATGAGGTCTATATTTCTTTGGACGGACCGCAGGATATTCACAATGACATTCGTGGACATAAAAAATCATTTCAAAAAGCCATTGAAGGTATTGAAGAATTACTAAAATATAACGACCGTCCTACAATTTCTGTTTTTTGCGTTATTACTGAGTGGAACATCGGACATCTACATGAATTTTCAAATTTCTTTAAACCATATCCATTAAAGCAATTAGGCTTTATGCATACTAATTTTACGCCTCCGGAAATTGCAGCTTTACATAATACAACATGGCATGAGTTATATCCTGCAACCGATTCTAATATAGATGAAATTAATATGGATAATATGGATTTAGATACGTTATGGGATGAGATAAACGCCATTAATAAAACATTATATGATTTTCCGGTTAGTTTTTCTCCAAATATAGATTCCAAAGAGCAACTATTAACCTTTTATCAAAACCCGGAAAAGCAAGTTGGAAAAAGATGCAATGATATTTTTAACAATATTATGATAAAATCTGATGGTAGTGTTATTCCTGCCCACGGAAGATGCTACAACTTAAATATTGGTAATATTTATGAAAAAGATTTAAAAGCCATATGGCATTCATCTGTTTTGAGTAAATTTAGAAAAGATCTACAAAATGCAGGAGGATTATTTCCTGCTTGCAGTAGATGCTGTAGTATTGCTTAGTTACTATGAAAAATAAAATTGTCATATTCAACCCACGTAGTTCTAATGCAAAACATCGCATTCCTAATTCGATATTACAGGTTGGTGCGTCCATTCATGGAAAACATGACTATGTTTTTGTAGATGGTAATCTAGAACGTCATCCCTGGAAAAAAATAAAAAGCCATTTTGATTCTGGAGCATTTAAATATTTTTGCGTTACGGTAATGCCCGGACCTCAACTTAAACAAGCCATTCCGTTTACTAAAAAACTAAAAGCCCTATTTCCAAACAGCATTACAATATGGGGCGGTTATTTTCCTTCTAATCAATACAAGGTTTGTATCCAAGCACCCTTTGTAGACTATATTGTAAATGGTCCCGGAGATGTGGCTTTTCCTTTGCTTTTAGAGGCTTTAGAAAATAATAAGTATGCGAAAATAGAGAGTATTAAAAACCTTATTTATTTGGATGAAGCTGGCAATATTGTCCAAACTCCCAAAGAGAAATTACTGGATCAGGACACCTTACCACCGCTTCCCTATAAGTACCTAAATTCCTTTTATAGTCTTGATGTCTATTTAAGCAAAACCTTTCTGGGAAAAAAAACATTTTCATATCACTCCAGCCTGGGGTGTCCGTTTACCTGTTCGTTTTGTGCTGTGGTTCCCATTTATGATGGGCGGTGGAAAGCCAAATCTGCAGAAACCATATATAAAGATGTAAAGTATTTCAAAAATCATTATGGCATTGATGCTATAGAGTTTCATGATAACAACTTTTTTACATCCCAAAAACGTGTTATGGACTTTTCAGAACGCATTAAAAATGATGGGATTACCTGGTGGGGAGAAGGGCGTATTGATACGATCAATAAGTATAGCGATGCTGATCTTAAATTTATGAAAGATGCCGGGTGTAAAATGATATTTTTGGGTGCCGAAACGGGTAATGACGACATACTGAAACAAATGAATAAAGGCGGAACTCAAACAGGTCAATCCATTAAAGACTTTGCAAAACGGTTAGCTCCCATAGGTATTATCCCCGAATTTTCTTTTGTTTTAGGAATGCCAGCCGACTCGCCTGAAAAAGTCATGACTCAAATTAATAGTGATATTGCGTTTATTAGAGAGATTAAATCCATAAACCCCAATGCAGAAATCATTATTTATCTTTATAGTCCTGTAGCAACTGAAGGGTCTGAACTCTATGAACAAATTCAAAAAGCAGGGTTTAACTTTCCTAAAAAACTGGAAGATTGGCTTAGCCCGGAATGGGAAAATTTTGACTTACGTAAAAACCCGTTAACCCCCTGGTTAACACCAAAAATGGTGGATAAAATTAAGAATTTTGAAACTGTACTCAATGGCTACTACCCTACAGTTTCTGATTTTAGGATTAAAGGGCTTAAGAAAAAGGTAATGCGTACCATTTCGGCGATCAGATATCAAAACAAGATTTATAGGTATCCATACGAAATAAAAGTGCTACACAAAATTTGGAAATACAGACAACCTGAAATTCAAGGGTTTTATTCGGAATGATCAGAAAATTGATAAAAAAAATCACCCATCCCTTCTTAAAATACGGCACACAAAAGTATTTTTCGAAACCGAGATCATATACTTATGCAGGTATTGAGGTTATGGTTATGCCGGATGTTTTCCCGCCGCACTATACCTTGAGTACTAAACTATTATTAGATTATCTAAAGCCCATAGACTTAACCAACAAATCGTTTTTAGAGCTGGGCTGTGGTTCAGGTATTATTTCGCTATTTGCTGCGTCGAAACGAGCTAATGTTATGGCTTCAGATATTAATTCTACCGCATTAGAAGCACTTGAAAAAGCTGCTATTAAAAACAACCTTAGCATAGAAACCATTAGCTCAGATCTTTTTGATACGATTCAAAACAAAAGCTTTGAGTATATCATAATCAATCCGCCCTATTATCCTAAAGCTCCAAAGAGTATTAAAGAACATGCCTGGTTTTGTGGTGAAAATTTCGAGTATTTTCAAAAACTATTTAAGCAATTATCTGTGCGTTCAGACAAAACCATACTTATGATTCTTTCTGAAGATTGCGAATTAAAAAAAATTCGAAATATTGCTTTAGAACATAACTTAATGTTAGACCTTATCTTCGAAAGTAATACTATAATGGAGAAGAACTTTATTTTTAGAATAGATGTTATTGAAGATAATGATTTATTAACGTTGTTTAACAAGGCTCAAAACCTTTCTAAAAAAACAAAAGGAAACTGTTAAAGATTTCCTTTCTGCTTTTGTGCTTTTGTGCTTAAAGCTGACCTTACTCAAAAATTGGCGCAATAAAAAACATCTACATTCCTGTAAAAGGTTTTATCTATTTTATATTACTTACTATCAAAACGGGATAGTCTACAATTATTCTGGCTTATTAATTTCTAATATTTCATTAAGTTCCATTTTTTTTATACCAATTTCTTTAATTTTTATAAAATGTATTGGAATCGAGGATAACACTTTTACTTTTAGGCCAAAGTTTTCTCTGATTTTTCTAATCAAAAAAGTTGGAATATTTTCAATATTGGATATTTCTTTTTTTGAATCACCTTGTTCATCAAAACAGCAGTAATAATAACTTGGAATATTTTTATTAAAAAAAAATAAACTCTCCATATATAGAGTCTTGAACAGTTAGTAAATCAACATATTTGAATTTTAAAATTAGTAAATTCGAATTTTATACTGTCCTTTTTTTAGGGAAGGCTACATATGCTCCAAACAATATACAAACGATTCTGATTTAACTCCTTCAACATATTCTTTCTTTAAATGAATAATCCCCTTTTCATCCAGCATAAAAGGCTTTATCTTCCAATATGAACTATCCAATATATTAAATACTACTACATGGGTATAATCTCTATTTTTCATGTTTATTGTTGAAAAATGCTTTACTGAATTTAATTTCGTGTTTTCGCTATAGCCAATACTATCATAGCATCCATTTTTTTTCCCTAATAAAATTAATTTCAAATTATCCGAATAATGGTTTTTGTATGTAAACGCTCTATGACACGTAGTAGACAAAAGAGGTAAAGTAAAAACTAAAATGATGATTATTCTTTTCATTTTTAATTATGATTTTTAAAAAATCTATGACTTTTTTTATCTGCCCATCTTTCCCACGGCATACTAGCATGGAAATCCTCTCCGATAAAAGCACTAACTGGAGAAAGAATATTAGCAGGTATAAATAAAGGCCCTTGGAGTCTCGATGTCAAATAATGTCCAAATTCATGTTGAATTAGAGACTCTCTTTCTGTATGAGATGTGGTTATAACTGAACCAACTGTAAATCCCCATCTAGGCTGATAATCAACCCCATCATCATCAATAAACCCAATACCCTTCCAAGCATTTGTTTTAATTAAAGTGGCTCCACGATAATTTGTTATTTTGTCTATCCCATTTGCATAACCAACAAGATGACCACTTAAAACGCCACCTAAAGATTGTGGCAATTCCCAGGTAAGTTTACTTGCAACCTGAAGTATTTTACCTCCAAATGTTTTATCAGGGTCTGTTCTCCCTAAAGAAGCCCATATATTGGCAGAGTTACTTGCCATTCTCGAACCATTACTGATTGCATTTCCAAACCTTGAAGCATCGGGGTTAGAGAAATTATCCCTATTTTGGAATAGCCCACCAATAAAACCAAATAAGAAGTCATCGATAACAAATAAAGCTCCGTCGGGGTCTGTACCGTTCATCCAATTATTCCCCATGCCCAAATAAGGGCTCGGATACTGTTGTGCAGGGTCGGGACTAATCCAGCGGTTGATACGGGAATCGTACATTCTAAGTTCAAATACATTTAAGCCTGTTTCCTCGTCTTTTTCTGAATATTCTCCTTGATATCCGTAACGATATCCGCCTACAAGGCTTCTACCGGGCATAGCCATCCCGCCAGGATAATAATCCGTTGCAGAAACTATAGCCATGGCTGTACCATCATTTGCTCTACCTGTTACTGCCCGTACATTACCCAAATGGTCTGTTAATTGGTACAAATAGTTATCATAAATAATAGTGGTACTCTTTCCTGTTCCATCTATAGAAATCTTTCTTACTCCCAGTCTATTACTACCGTACAACCCATACTCAATGCGCCTTGATGTTGCCCCCTTACCTACAGGGTCATTATATATTGCTATTGCATTGCCGGAAACATCTTTTACATAATGTGTTGTTATTAAATATGCTCCCGTATCATATTCTTTTCTTATACGATGCCCCCTATCGTTGTAAAAGAACTTAACCAAAGGTACATTATCTTTTTTAATTTCGGTAACTAATCCGCTGGCATTGTATATATATTCCATGCCTTCTTCATTGTTTTTAACCAATTGACCTATGCTATTATACTCATAATTATTACCATCTTGGTCTCCTATATCTGTTCCTGCTATAACTTCTCCTGTGGGATCATCTACTCGTAATAATTGATTGGGTTTTTCAGGATCGTATACATAACTTAATTGATCCATTTTATTTTGGTTATTATAAGTATCTTTATTACGGTTAAGAGTACCTATATTACCATTGGCATCATACGTAATACCAAATACATTATAATCACCAGCTCGAAATGCACTTGGCGTTCCCAATACTATTTTAGCGGTTACTTCATCTCCTAAGCCCGGTTTTCCATGAAACCCAGGTGACAAGGTTATACTATTGGTCGCATTAAAACTTTTGCTTATACCATCGTATATATTTTCTTCAAACAGATCTATAGCTGTGTCATCTCCTTCTGTATTAGCATACTGCCCATAAATGGCGTCGGTTAACCAATTATTCTTATTGTAATAGTAGCTATAGGTTTGCTCGGTGTTGTCAAGCACCTTATTTTTCCAGCGAACACCCTTAATATTCCCATTATATTGATCTTCGCCATAGTTTGGTGTACTTATATTACTTAACGGGCGTGTAAAATCGTTGCTATGATAATCTATTTGCATACCAAATAAATCGGCTATAACACCGTTTGTACCAAGGCTATCATTCCCCGGGTCATTTTCTACTATGCTGCTTGGGTGGTTTATACTTTTTAATTGCCCGTTTAGGTTATATACATAATCCACACCTTGCAAACCTTGTGCTATGTTTATACGTTTTAAGGCTCCTGTTTCGTAGTAGTTATAATTGGCATGAGTCGTATAAGTGCTCCCGCCATCTGTAGAAGTTTCAACCCTTACTAAGCTGTTATTTGTTGCATCATAGGTATATTTATGCTTAAACCTTTCCAAGCTATTATCTTTTTGAAAATCAACTTCAGTTACAGCTCCAGTTATTGGATCGTAGCTATAATCTATCGTTTTTGTGCCTAAGCCCATAATATCTTGAACTAGCCATTTAACACGTCCATAAATATCGTAACTATAATAGGTGGTTGTGTTTTCGTTTTTTGTTTTAGCGACATTATCAGCTAAAAATGTGGGGTTGGCATAATCGCTATTAATATTAGCTAAAAAAACAGCATCGGCAATTTCTAAAGTATCGTATGTTGTTTTTTGTTTTTCATGGGCTAAACTTGTTGTTATACTAGAGGTGTCAGGATTCAAACTAGCAAAACTACCTGTAGCAACACCACTTTCAATGGGTCTCCCTAAATCATCATAATTAGTATATGAGAATTCGGTATCTGCCAACTGCTTGGTGTTCTGTGAAAAACGTATTTGACCATCTTTTCGGTATTTAAATTCGGCTGTACCTTCATCCGGGCTTGTAGTACTTAATAATTGACCTAAGGCATTATACGAATAAGTGGTTACCGGTTTTTGTGCTTTGGTAGCTCCATAAGGTTGGTAGGCTGCTTTTAACCGCCCTGCTTCATCGTACTCATTTAAGCTGTAATCGTAATAATTATCATGATAGGTTACTGCTACGGGGTTTGTATCGGGGTTATAACTCTCTAAATTGGTTATGGATACCCGATAAAACCCGTTTGGTAAGATACTTGTTAACGGTGTGGTGTTTTGCTCTGTAATAAGATCGTAAACTTCGGTGGTTATACCAGACACGCCATTAATGGTGAAACCTGTAGTGCCATAGGGTACATGCACATCTACAAAACCTTGTGCGCCAATCTCTATAGTACTATCTGGGTTACTATTACCTCCTGTTCTGGCTGCGGCTAAGGTTTTTCCATTGGTATCGGTAAATACCACTACTTCGGTGCCATGTACGTCTCTGCTTATGGTTTTAATCGTTTTTAAGTTATTATAATTAACTTCCCCAAAGGCACCTAACTGAGATAATTCTTGTCCGGCGGGCATGGAAAAGGTATAGCTCTGTTTCCATTCACCATCAATTTTGTTGCCTCCAAGTACTTTTAGTCTTTTTTCTGGATTAAGCTTACTATAAACATTTTTTGCATATGGGTATGAGGTAACATCCTGATAAATATTAGTTACATTATTTTCGCTATAATAAGCCCCTAAAATTGATGCATCATTTATGGCACTGGGATTTTCAATTGTTAAAGGTAAATCATAATCTATATTATTGAAGAATCCTCCTAATTCGTCAGCTATAAAGGCACTGTTTATCCCAAAGATATTTTGAGGAGCAGCCAAGGTTTTTAGGGCCTCTCTATTGTATTGGTCATAATAGGTTTTAGTTGTCCAAATCTTTTGTGTTAATGGATCCCAAGCTTGTGTTTCTATAAGTTTTCCACCATCATTAAAAAACTTGATACCTTTAGCTTTTGTATTGCCGCTAACGTCATAATTAATTGTGCTTACCCAGTTTTTATCTTGATCTGAGCCGGGGTTAGGTGGTGTTTCCTGACTAAAAGCATTGTTTAATGTTAAAAAATATGCTATTAAAATGATGTTTATTTTTTTCATAATTAAATGCTTTAACTATTGTATTGTATAATTAACTTCTAATACCGGTAACTTATCTGTTTTAAACCATCCTGGACTTCCTGTACCGACCACATTAGATATCCAGGTTTTTACATAGTTTCCAACAGGGTAAATTGGGTTTTGTGTGTATAGATAATCATGAATTTCTCGAAGAACAAATTTGGATAAGCCTGTCTTATTTATAACGTCTGCAGAAAGTGTAATTGGAATTTCAATTTCCGTCCAATTTGTAATATTAGAGGCCACGTTATACTGCCCGATAATATTAGTATCAAATGAACTGAATTGGATGCCACCACCTAAAAAACTATGAGGTACTTTAGGTTCTTGATACCCTTTTTGAATTATTAATTCGGTTCCATTTGAGCTTCCGGATTCTGAAATGTAAAATTTAAGTTTCGCACTGGTAATTGTAGCATTTTCAGGAATTTGTCCGGTATCAAAGTATAAAAAGCCTCTTCCGAAATAATCATTATTTGTATAAGGGTTAGGAATACCAGGATCTGCGCCTTGACCATCACTATTGTTGCCTATTACATGCGCTTCATAATATTCTAAGGCTTGATTTGGATCGGCTATAAAGTTGCCATAATCTCCCATTGCTGAATAACTGGCACCGCGATCGAAATCTGAATTTAGGGTATTTCTAAACTGAACGGTATTGGTGTATGCCAGCGTAGCTGCTCCAGTTGAAAATTGCCAAGGCTGATCCAGACATATAGGCGCTATTCCAGAAGCAAAAAAACAGTGCTTACTAACTTCTACAGAATACTGCTCATTTTCTTCCAATGTTATGAGTCCAAAATCAAAAACTGAGCTGCCATACTCTTGCTTTATTGGAGCGCCTTCAGTAACATAAAAAGATGCTACAATAGTGTTATCTGAAGTTCTTATAATATTAATAAATCTGTTAAAATTCCCGCCCAAGGTATTATCTAAGGGGTCTACAGATTCGCTGTTAAACATTATTTTAAATGTAAATGTTGGATTTACTGTGGTTCCATTTTGCGGAGATAATACGGTTGCATAATCCGAAAATGTTACCCCGGTGTCACAAGTTTTCTCTTCACTCCCAAGAGCATTTCCTTGTAAACCACTATAATCCGGTGCTGGTGGATACGAATTAGGGTCGCAAGTCATATTTACCGGATCGGGAAACACAGTGCCTCCAGACATATTATCAAATGCATTTGGGATGTTGAGGCAGGTATCATAAATGTCTGCAATACCATCACCGTCGGTATCTGGTTCTGCAAAATCACAAGCATTGCCAATGCCATCACTATCTGTATCTACCTGATCGACATTTACAACAAAATCACAGTTATCATTAACGTCTAAAATACCATCGTTATCATCATCATCATCACAAATATCTCCAATACCATCATTATCATTATCCTCCTGATCAGGATTAGCCGTATTTACACAATTATCCGAGTCATCATTAACCCCGTCGTTATCTGCATCATAATCACATACATTACCAATGCCATCGTTATCATCATCTTCTTGTCTAGGGTTATATATCTCTGGGCAATTGTCATTGTCATTTACAATACCATCACCATCAATATCGCCTCCATTACATAACGTTAGTTCGCAATCGCAGATTAAATCATTAGACGAAAAATCTTTATAGTGATATTTATTTTGATTAATTAATTTAAATCCACCAGCTTGGGTTTCATTACTTACTATTTCGGCATATGTAGAGCATAATCTTCCTGCGTTATCGTAACAATATTTTGTTGCAAGATTATTTCCATTTAATATGGCAATTAACTCGTCCGTATCATCATTATACACATAGCTATTAATTTGAGAAGAAATTGGATGTAGTCTAAAATCGTCAAAAGAGTTTCCCGCCACTAAAGCGTTAGTTACATAGACATCCATTTGAGTTTGACCAGTGTCTATATTAATATAATAATTGTACATTTTCCAACAATCGGCAGAAATCACTTCACTTGGTTGAATAGTTAATCCATTAAAAATTAGTCTGGTTCCATCATCCTGATCCAAAGGATTTATAGGTTTGGTCCAAAAGGACACTTTATATTTTCCAGGTCTTACCTCCCCGTTATTAACATTACTGTTAACGCTAGCCTTAACCTGAAATACCTTATCATTGGTATTATCGTTTTTAACACACCATTTTCCGGTATGCGCGTCTCCATTATTTCTAAAATCTGCACCTAAAACTTCGCCTTGAAATGTATTATTCTCATGAATATATTCAGCCCCGGAATAATACATTTCTGTATATCTGGCATTTCCATTAACGGCTATTTTCGAAGATTCATCAACTAATTTAGAAGACCTATAATTCTCATTGATGCCTTTTACTTCTAATGGTGATGAAAAATGATCATACCTTGTGATTTCTGAAGTTTTTTTCCATTCATTTACTTGAGCTGTCGCACTATAGTTAAATGGTGTAAAGTTTAGTATTAAGCCATCATCATCAACATCACTCTCCCATACATAAGTAGCTTGTTTTCTCCAAATGTTATGGTCAGAATTCAAAGGAGAATCTTCAATACCATCATGACCTCTGTAAGACCAGGTTTTATTCCAAGTTGTAACCTGGGCAGCAACTTCTTTATCTTGACCGGCATCAACTAAGTAATTATAATCCCCTGTTAATTGAATCAACATATTTTTATAATTAGCGTTATTTACTTTGGAACCCATTTCTTGATACTCTTTGTATGCGGGTACTTTTTTGCTTTTATGAATTGTCCCTTTACTATCTATTGTTCTACTTTCAAGCAGTTGTCCTGTATTAAAATCATGTTTATCGTAATGTTTTGTTGTCTCAAAACCTCCTTGTGTGGATGTCGTACTTTCTAAAACACTTGGATATATAGTTTTTGATGATACATTTACATGGTTTTCAATATATCCATCCAGATCATGGTGTTTAAACACCTTAAATGTTTCTTTGCTTATACCTTGTTTTATATTATTTATATCTTTATAATTATTAGTTACTTTTGAGAGTATTTGGCCATAAGCATTAATAACTTCTTTACTTTCTAATCTTCCTAAAGCCGCCAAATTATTTTGTAGTTCGTATTTTTTTCTGGTAACGGTTGAGTTTTCTCCATTTACAATGATATTTTGATCTTCTGCATCTTGAGTTATAGTCATTGTAAGTGCCCCACCAATATCGGTAGTGGTTCCATTATCTTGATTTAAATCCGGGTTAAGCGTATTAAAATAATAATAAGTGGTTTCATCGCTTGTGGCCTGAGCACTTGTATTCTTAACACCTACTCTTCCATACATAACATAAGGCGCTGGCATTTCTGTCATGTATTTTATTTCCTTATGGTATTTAGCTGGTGTATATGAGGTTATGCCTGAAGATTTGTAATTGCTAAAATTTGGGTTACTTGAATGATTTTTGGCATTATAGGTATATTGTTTGGTAAACGTTTGTTCACCATCAAAAAGGTCAACTTGTTTTACGCGTACACCACCACCCTTGCTATCTTGTAATGATGTGTTTCCTAATAACCTGTAAAAGAACGTAACATCGCTATTATTGTAGCTCCTTCTCCACGATTTGCATTGATTCTCACTAACGTCATCATTTCGCATAATAACACCATCGGAAGCACCATTCGCGTGCCAAACGCCATTATGAGCAAATGTTCTATTTACAAGCCAGTCCATATCTTGGTCGTTGAAAGACCAATAGCCGGAATTTCCATCAATTTTAATTTCTACAAACGCTTGGTTAACCGCTATTATTTCGGCATTTTGTTCACTTATGAAAAGTTTGGTTTCTCTATCTGCATTTCCATATTTTTCTCTTCTGCAAATAAAGAAATTGCTTAATCTGGTATCTGCACCTATTTGAAAATACTTTCTAAAATCATCAATTTCCGCGGTTTCTGAATCATTATCATTTGTTACTTCTAAAATAATGTCGGTTGATGTATCTCCTGCTGGAAAGTTCAGAAAAAATTCCAAGCCTTCATCTATAATTCTAAATGCATCTGCAGCCTCGGTATAGTAATCATCTTCTTCGTATTGCAGATTAATTTTAGATCCTGTAGGGGTGGTAATTTGATTTAAACTCCATACTTGAGGTTGGTCTTTGTGGTAGCCCCAATCGTCCATTAAATTATAATTATAAACGACATTTTTGTCTGCATAGTCAAATTTAAAAGAAGGTAAAAAAGACACACCTCCTTTACCTTTAATTTCAATATTATCAAGTGTTAATTTACCTCTCGATCCTGCATTGGAATTTGCTGAACTTTTGGCAAGTGGATAGGTTTCATCATAGTTAAAGTCTATAACTTTTAAAGCGTCCTGTTCGATATTTGGAGCTAAAATAGAAATGTCTTGTACATCTAAAACATTTTCGTAAAATTCTCCTCGTAAAATTCTTCCATGATAATTCCACCCTCCACCATAATAGGAGTTTGGGTAAGTAAATAAAGCAACACTTCCATAGATTTGTTGACCTAAGGTGTTATAAATACTCGTATATTCTCCTAAATATAAATTACCATTATACATTGAATTAGGTTCTTGACTATTTTGAGTAATTAATTCGTTTGGAATTTTTGAGTTTTCTAAGACCAAAATCTTATCTAATCTTAATGATCGGTGTGGTGTAGCATCGATTCTTTGCCTATAAGTAGAGTAAGCGTAATAATTTAAGGGAGAGCCTTGCAATGAAGTTAAATCGAGTGCATTTGTATTGCTGTATAATCCTTTTAAATAAAAATTATCATCTGACCCCAATTGAAATGATTTTACAATTACATCATCTATTTCACTATAAAAATTTAAATCATAAGAGATATTATCTTTTCTATCCTCCTTAATAAATAATGCAGTGTGAGTTCGTGTTCTAATTTTATCTAAATAATAAACTTCTTTTACACCAACTGTATACGATTTTGAAGTATTGGTTGTAAAGTACTTATTAGGATCGGTTGGATTTCGCCAAACATAATCGTTAGACCATTTGCCATATTCAAATTCTACCCAATACCCATAATCTGCTTCATCTAAGACTCCATTACTATTGATATCTATATAGTCTGGACCGGTAATAGCTGTTAATAACCAATGTGTCGCATATGGAGAAATAGATTGTTCCTCATAGTATTTTTCATCTATATTATTATTAAGTTCCGCTCTACGAGTAAATTGTTCCTTTTGGTACACAGGAAGTGAATAGTGGTATGTTTTCCCATCCATTCCAGTAATTTTATAGGCACCTATTCCTTCTTCATAACCAAAATCAAAGACAAAATTATCAGATGAATCAAATGCATAATTTTGTTGTCTATCTAAATGTATTGCTTCAATAATCAGCGATGGGTTGTTTAAGATTTCTCCATTTGTATAAACCTCAACATAAGCTCCATTTGTTTTTCTTTTTGACACCGTATTATAATTATCCTTAAGTTCTCCATCAATTAAAATTGATGAGTCTAGCGTTTCACCGTTAAAAGAAATATTCATAATATCACTAAGGCCAGAAATAGGAGTGTTTATGCTATTAATCGAAGTTTTTAAATAAGAGGCATAAGTATTATCAAAATAAAAATATACATCGTTGATACTATCACCGAGTTGTTTATTTATCTGTCCATCATAGAATGTATTAGAATACCCTTCATCTACATTTGTTTTTTGGCTTTTAAGTTTTAATGAGCCAATATCATAAAGGTTTGGTGTAAGGGTTCCACCTATACCTTGTCCACTTACTGAGTAACTATCGTAAGAAACAAATGAAAAATTGTTTTCGCCTAATTGTGCAGATTGATTGGCTTTATAAAGAGATTCATAGGCGTCAGCCATAATTAAACTTTTAAATAAAGCATTGTTATACGCTTCATTTAATGCTCCTAGATATAAAGATCCGTAGCTATCGTGCTGTGTGCGATCGAAAAGCCAATATCTGGATTTCTGATAGCCAAAACTAATGTTTATGCCATAAATTGGAATAGTTCCTCCAATATTAGTATTATTAAAACTTAATTGGGTAGACTGTGTGCTTGAACCAGATAAACTTATGGGTGTATTAAAAACAGAAGCTCCAAAACCACTTTGAGAATCTAAACTCATTCCTGTACCTGCAATTTTCAAACTTCCGTTAACTGAGGTTTGACCTGTCTTAAAAGATTGGTTAATACCTATATTCAATCCGTTTCCGTAACTTAAACCTACACCATCTGTCCCTAAATTTCCTTGAAAACCAAAAGCTGAACCACTTACACCAACATCAAAACTATGAGATGTCTCACCTCCAAATGCTTTATTTTGTGAATAACTCCCATATAAGCCAATGCTAAAACCACTGTCTTTCCCTCCAATTCCAACGCTAACTCCTAAAAAATAGCCTGTATATTCTCCGCCAATATCATAAATGATATCTGCTCTGATACCGTTTTTCCAATCATCCGGATACCCGTTAACACTCCTGTTTATAGCCCCGGGGTTAAGACTCCATCCCAAGCCAACCCATGATGCTTCCTGCTCCATAGCTATTCCTGCATGGTAAGATAAGGCCAGAGGAAATCCTCCTTCTGGAGACGGCACATTTAATAGTGGTAATACATATGATAAATCGCCTGTTAATAAATTCACCATATCGCTTGCATCAACAGGCTCGAAACTGGCTGCTTCTGGGGATATGGATCCTTGGGCCTGTAAATTGTTTACTGGTATTAAAAGACTAAGTACTGCAATTACTAATACAAAGTATTTTGCCTTTTTTTGAAATGTTTTTTTAATCATGCTTTATTTGTATTAATTTCATTTTCACAATAGACGCCTGATAACCACTTCGATAAACCCAGTATAATAACAGAGGTTATATTTATCTTTTCATATAACGGATTCCCACATCTCGTAAAAAAGCGTGATTCGTAATGACTTTTAAATGTTAATGACATTGGTTATTATAGAATTGAACGATCTCTTTTAAATCTCTTTTTTTTAGTGCTCTATTTTGTATTCTTTTAACGAGTTTGGGGCAATCTTTAAAATAGTTTGAGGCTGCTTGCTTAAAATTTTTGGTGAATAATTGGTTAGAGCCTAAATGGGTGACTTCATTTTCAGTTTTCTTTCTAACATAAAAATTTTTAATGTTATAATATTGTCCTCCTCCGACAAAGCCAACACCTGCTCTGCCTCGAAATCCTCCTAGATTTCCAACATAAGATGTGTAAACTAGATCTACGGTTCTATATAGGTATACTTTTCCAACAAGAAGACGTTCTAATACTTTAGGCTTTTCTTTACCTTTCACACCTAAGGACACATAGGTCTTTCCACTTAATTTTGCTTCTTTTAACAGTGAAAAATCGTATTTAACGCCTTTTTCTTTTTTGTTGGTTCTAAACTTTATTCTATTTCCTGTTAGTTTTCCCAAACCTGTTTTTACAGAACCATCTTTAAATATTAGTGTGGTTTTTTCTTTTTGGGCTGCAATGGGTGTTGGTACTAATAAACTTGTAAGGCTAACTACGAATAGCATCAATAATCGTTTTTGTATGTATGTATGTATGTATGTATGTTGCTTTTGCATGCATCTTTATAATATTTTTCTTATATCCACTTCGACAAGTTCAGTGCGACAAAAGGTTAAAATTTTAGTTTAGGTTCGTCATTTAATTTATCTGTTGGTATCTTAAATTTTACTTCACCCGTATACAACCCTAAATCTTCAATTGTAAAATTTAAATACCCTTCTTTTAATGCTTTTTTATAGCGCGGATACACAAACATGATGGTTGTTGCTCTGCTCATTCCGTACATACGTGGATAGATAAAATCTGCCATGTCTAAGGTGTCTTTTTTTGAGGTATATACATGTACTTTCTCGTTCATACCAAATGTTAGTTGATTGACCATGGCCCCAAACTCATTTCTGCTTTTTGGTGCGGTACTTAGCAGCTCCTGGTTATTTTTACTCATACTTAAATTGAAATACATGTACTTGCTATACTTATCGCGTAATGTCTTTATCTCTTTTTTATTGGTATTATCACCCAATTCTTGTTTGACAAGCAGGTCTGTTGGGCGATGCATTAGGGTATAATCAACACCGTTTATGGTTTTATGTTGGGTATAACCGTGGCTGTCTTCCTCAATGAACTCTAGTAAGGCAGTTTCATTAGTGAAGGTTTTTTTTGTGCAGCTTGAGAGGCTTATTAGCATGATTAATAAGGAGCATGTTGTCCATGACCTTTCCATCTTCAAACTGCGTTTGAATCCACCTTTCCTTAACAAGGAAAGGAATAACTGCAGTACTTTGTTTGGTGTTTTCAACTTTTATATTCCGGTTTTTAGTTTTTATTTGGACTATGACGTTTTTGTTTTCAAAAACTATTTACCACCAAATTCGGTATTGAGCCCTTCTAAGATCTCTTGGGTTAAATCGGTAACTTCGTCGGCGTACATAATATTACCCGAGCCACTAGCTCCAAAAATGATTTTATGATTATTCGTTTTACCGTACTCCTTGACATAATCGTTAATATCATTAATCACCGTTTGGGTTGACTTTTTATCTTCTTCCTGTATTTGTTTTTGTATGGCTTGTTGGTAGTTATTAATTTGCTGTTGTTTATTACTTAACAACTCTTGTTTTAATTCCAACTCTTTTTTGCTCATTTTGGAGCGTTCTTTTTCGTAAGTCTTCAATTCTTTTTGCCAGTCGGTCATTAAACTATCCACGTTGGCATTAAGGGTTTTTGCCTTCTCTTCGAACTCTGCACGAACTATTTTGGTGCGGCTATAGCCATCTAATAATTTATTAACATCGACATAGACCAACTCCAATGAGGATTGTAATTGGAAAAACATAAAAATGCTTGCTGCTATGGCAACCAATGATAGTGGGAATGCTAGTTTGTTCATATTGGGTTGTTAGTTTTTTGTTGTTTGTTGGGTTGATAAAAATTGTTCCAATTTTAAAAGGCGGTCTTTTAATTCTTGATTTGTAGTTGCTTGTTCTTTTAATTCTTTGTCTTGCTCAATCGTATAAAGTGTCAACTCTTCTATTTTTTGAAGGAGTTTCGCATTCATATCTCCTAAAAGAATCCCGTTCTCGGCCACCTCTTTAGCAGAAGGAATATATTTTAAATGACCGTTGTCTTTGATATGCCGCTCGACGTCTTTAAGTGCTGGTAAGTTGTAATCTTTATCAAAAACAAAATCCGGCCAACCACTGGAGTATAGCTTTACCTTTACCTCTTCGGTAATAATTTTTCCTTTAACTGCAAAGGCATAACCGTCAGGTATGTCATTGGTATTTATTCCTACTTGGTCGGTATCGAACTTACCGTATAATAGAGGCGTACTTGTTGCGCTATTATCTATATAAAGTCTATTGCTTTCCAATTCATTAGACCCCGCTTTATAACCTAAAAACACATTGCCATCTCCGGAAACCACTTTACCACCTGCATACGAACCAATAAATGTATTTTTAGTACCCGTTATATTACTTATTCCTGAGTTTGTGCCAATAAAAGTATTATGAGTACCAGTACTATTGTTTAAACCGGATTGGAAACCGTGAAAAACATTATATGTTCCGGTTGTATTTAAAACACCGCATCGGGCTCCAATAAAGACATTTTGACGACCTGTGGTGTTGCTAAACCCCGAATAATACCCGTTAAAGACATTCCATTCGCCTTCGGTGTTACTACCACCGGAAAAGGTGCCCACAAAGACGTTATACTTAGCAGTTGTGTTATTAGATCCCGAACTGCCTCCAACAAAAGTGTTATATATACCTTCCGTATTATATCTTCCAGCTTGGTACCCCACAAAAACGTTACGACGGCCACTAGTATTACTAAAACCAGAAAGGTCACCTACAAAAGCATTATTTTTTCCCTCAATATTATTAAACCCGGACTTACTACCCAAAAAAACATTTTGCGAGCCGGATATATTGCTATAGCCTGAATTATAACCAACAAAAAGGTTTCTAAATCCATCTGTATTTGAAAGACCGGCTTGTCCCCCTAAAAAAGTGTTCTCTTGTCCAGTTGAAACGTTTCCAGCATTTTCTCCAAAGTGTGTGCTACCGTTACCTCCAACCCCTACGTTTAAACCGTAATAGGTAATACCGTTTCCCGGATATGTGGTTCCATCGACTCCCTGTCCTAAAGATAAAAATGGTAAGAGCAGAAATACTATCCTTGTTAAATTTGATTTTTTCATATTTTGTGCATTTTTACTTATGAATTTGTTTAATAAAGGTTAGTTCAATATTTAAAAAACTCAGATGTGATTCAATAAAAGGGGAATTATGTGATTAACTGGTTATGTAGGAAAATAAGTGTAAAGTGAGTCTATTATTATCGGGGATGTTGATATAAAATTCTTTCTGAATTTTACTAACATCGATACATTTGTGTACAGATATGTATTTCGGTGAATTAATGTTTTTATTTAATTGTGCTTGTGCTTAGTCAGTAGTAGTGAAACGTTTTTCGGCTACGCTTAAAATATGCTAAAAACAGAAGTACTCTGCAAGACAGAATAATTTTAAGAATTCCTTTACTATTAACGGATTTAAATATTTTAATATTTTCTGAATGTAACTTTCCTGCAAAGTTTTAAAAACCTCGCAGGATAAACATGAACATGAGATATTATTCATGCCATTTTCGACGATGCACAGAATTTTTAACGCCACTCTCGAACTGACATTAAATTTAAATGAGAACTCAAAATGCACAACGGGTATAACAAGTAAATTAAAAATGAAGATTCAATAACCTTTTATACCACAACAAAGGGACTTTTTAAAAAGGTAATCCATTTTTGAATATTATAACATTGCCGTTTTATAACTCTGAAGACATTGAAAAAGAATAAACTTTATGTTATGAGTTTTTTCGGAATAAAACTATAGAGAAAAAATAGAATTTGATACAAATTTAATCCATCGTACCGTTATAAATAAATACGATAGTATTGAAAATATTAAAGACATTACAAAATACCAAAGGGGTGCTCTTAATCTAAATTCTTAAATAATTTTGGCTATAAAATATTGGTTTATTTTTTTTAAAGCTCTTTGGCCTCCTCCCAAAACACATCCATTTCGGCAAGGGTCATATCTTTTAGAGGTTTATTAAGTTTTTTTGCCTTGCTTTCAAGATATTGAAAGCGTTTAGAGAACTTTTTATTAGTGCGTTCTAAAGCATTCTCTGGGTTTATATTTAAAAAACGCGCATAATTTACCATAGAAAACATCACATCTCCGAATTCACTTTCTATGGTATCCTGGTTTCCTTTGTCAACTTCAGTTTTAAATTCGTTAAGTTCTTCCTCAACCTTTTCCCATACCTGGTTCGGTTGCTCCCAATCGAAACCTACTCCGGCTACTTTTTCCTGGATTCTATTGGCTTTAACCAAAGCCGGTAAACTATTGGGAACCCCTTCCAATACACTTTTCTTCCCTTCTTTTAATTTTAGATTTTCCCAATTACGCTTCACATCATTTTCATTTTCAACATTAACATCTCCATAAATATGGGGATGCCTGTTTATCAACTTTTCACAGATTGTATTACAAACATCGGCTATATCAAAATCGTTAGTTTCACTTCCTATTTTAGAATAGAACACAATGTGCAATAAGACATCGCCCAACTCCTTTTTTATCTCTTGCAAGTCATGGTCTAAAATAGCATCGCCAAGTTCGTAGGTTTCTTCGATAGTAAGATGCCTTAAGGTCTCCATGGTTTGCTTTTTATCCCATGGACATTGCTCCCGTAATTCATCCATAATGGTTAATAGTCTGTCGAAGGCTTTTAGTTGGTCTGCTCTGGAATTCATGTCTATGATTTTTGTAAAAATACAATTATAGTCGTATCGTTTGAAATTAGTTATAAACAAAAAATCCAGCTAAAAAGCTGGATTTTGATAGTTATTTAATATAGAACTATGCGTTCTCTTTCTTAATTAAGTTTAAAGCAGAACCTTCATTATACCATTCTATTTGGGATTGATTGTATGTATGATTTAGCATAATAATATCTGTGGTTCCATCTGCATGTATCGCTTCAAGTGTTAGTTGTTTTCCTGGAGCGAATACATCTAAATCTGTAAAGTTGAACGTATCATCTTCCTGAATTAAATCATAATCCGATTCATTAGCAAATGTCAAGCCCAACATCCCTTGTTTTTTAAGGTTTGTTTCATGGATTCTTGCAAATGATTTTACAATAACTGCGGCAACACCTAAGTGTCTAGGCTCCATCGCAGCATGCTCACGAGAAGATCCTTCTCCATAATTATGATCTCCAACCACTATAGTTTTGATCCCTTCCGCTTTATACTGTCTTTGCGTATCTGGAACGCCTCCATACTCACCAGATAATTGGTTCTTAACAAAGTTCGTCTTCTTATTGAATGCATTCACAGCACCTATAAAACAGTTATTAGAAATATTATCCAAATGCCCTCTAAAACGTAACCAGGGGCCTGCCATAGAAATATGATCTGTGGTACATTTACCAAAAGCTTTAATCAGTAGTTTTGCACCTTTAATGTCTCTACCTAATGGTTCAAAAGGCGTTAATAATTCTAATCTTTCAGATGTAGGGCTAACAACAACCTCAACCTTACTTCCATCAGCAACGGGCTCTACGTAACCCGCATCTTCTACTTCAAAACCTTTAGGAGGTAATTCCCACCCTGTTGGTTCATCAAACATAACCTCTTCTCCATTTTCGTTGATCAACGTATCTTTTAAGGGGTTAAAATCCAAACGCCCGGCGACTGCGATAGCAGCCGTTAGCTCCGGTGAAGCTACGAATGCATGTGTATTAGGGTTACCATCGGCACGTTTCGCAAAATTTCTATTAAAAGAATGCACAATACTGTTTTTCGGTGCATTTTTTGGATCGCTATACCTTGCCCATTGCCCAATACAAGGTCCGCAGGCATTGGTAAATATTTTGGCATCTAAATTTTCGAATATACCCAATATACCATCTCTATCTGCCGTGTATCTTACTTGCTCCGAACCAGGATTAATCCCTAACTCAGCTTTCATTTTTAAACCTTTATCGATAGCCTGTTGGGCAATAGAAGAAGCTCTGGATAAATCTTCGTAAGACGAATTTGTACATGAGCCAATCAAGCCCCATTCCACTTTTAGCGGCCAATCGTTTGCCTTTGCCTTTTCAGTCATCTCACTTCCAACGGTTGTAGATAAATCCGGAGTAAAAGGTCCGTTTAATAACGGTCCTAATTCAGATAAGTTAATTTCTATAACCTGATCAAAGTATTGTTCTGGATTTGCATAAACTTCAGCGTCACCTGTTAAGTGTTCTTTTACAAGGTTAGCAGCATCGGCAACATCATTTCTATCTGTTGAACGTAGATAGCGTTCCATAGATTCATCATAACCAAAGGTAGACGTTGTAGCGCCTATTTCGGCTCCCATATTACAGATCGTTCCTTTACCGGTGCAAGACATGGCTGTAGCTCCGGGTCCAAAATATTCAACAATGGCTCCGGTTCCTCCTTTTACGGTAAGAATTTCAGCAACTTTTAAAATCACATCTTTAGGTGCTGTCCATCCTGATAATTCTCCGGTTAACCTAACACCAATTAAATTGGGAAACTTAAGTTCCCAAGCCATACCGGCCATAACATCAACGGCATCAGCTCCTCCTACTCCAATGGCCACCATTCCCAATCCTCCGGCATTAACCGTATGAGAATCTGTTCCAATCATCATACCTCCGGGAAATGCATAATTTTCTAAGACAACCTGATGAATAATTCCAGCTCCGGGCTTCCAAAACCCAATACCATATTTATTAGATACCGATGCTAAGAAATCGAAAACCTCACTACTCACATCGTTAGCTCTTTTTAAATCTACCGATGCACCTTCTTTAGCTTGTATTAAGTGATCGCAATGCACAGTAGTTGGCACGGCTACTTTATCTTTTCCGGCTTGCATAAACTGCAATAAAGCCATTTGAGCCGTAGCATCCTGACACGCAATTCTATCCGGTGCAAAATCAACATAATCCTTTCCTCTAGCTAAAGCCTTCGTAGGATTTCCATCCCATAAGTGATTATATAATATTTTTTCAGAAAGCGTTAGTGGTCTTCCTACAATCTCGCGAGCTTTATCAACGCGCTCTGCCATTCTGGTGTAAACACCTTTAATCATTTCGATGTCAAATGCCATATTCTATATGTTTTAAAATTCTTCAATTTTGAAAGTTCAGCAAAAATACGAATAATAGCATGTATTAAAAAAATGTAATCAAATCTATTAATATTTTAACTATAATATAATTTTGTATTCGTTTGCATAGCAAAAAATATTGATTTATCAAAATAACAATAGTCAAATTTATAAATTATCAAAATCAGCACCCACAACGATTTCGTTTTGGCGTATCAAAAAAAATAATATGAGAATAATAACTCTTTATAATGAGTAAAATTATTTTACAAAATAGTGTTTTACGAATTTTGAATCTCTAAGGTTCATCATGGGTTTTTCAAAATATTTATAGAGCAGATAGGAAAAAAAGAATGATGCTACCCAATACGCTAAGAGTATCAGACTTTTAATTATGGTACTTTGTGCTTCGACATTTATAAAATGCTGAATGGTCAATAAAATGAGCGAATAATTAACTAAATAAAGGGCGTAAGATAAAATACTGATTGATGTAATAGTCCTTTTTAAGAATTCCCCCTCTTTCCAACCAGAAAAAACAGGAAATAGTAATAATAAGCATATTGAAACCAGAGGCAAATAAAAAACGTCGAAAAACAGCAATCCGTCTTCGGGTCTTAATCGGTTGGAAAAGATGACACCATGAATACCGAAAAAAAGCAAAATTCCAATGCAGAGAGCTAAGATCTTAAACCTTTGCCATATCCGATTATACTTAAAAGCCAGAAATGCCGCAAAAAAACCATAATAAATACTATCGAGTCTGTAAATGACCACCTTCCTTATTTCTTTACTCCATTCATAATCGTGATACAAAATATAAGTTGAATTGCCTGAATGATTGTTAAATCTAAAACATGTAACCAAAAGGATAAGACTTCCGGTTACCCATAAAAATAATTTTATGCGATCTGTTTTTTTAAAAACCGATAGAAGCAGCAACAACAATAACGGAACTACTATATAGGCATACTCTTCTATTGAAAGGCTCCAGGCTTCAGTAAAAAAATCAGGATGCGCACTTGAAAAGTTTTGTACAAAAATAAAATAATGACTTATATCATCTATAATGACATCATAAAGGGCATAAAAAACACCAATATTTAAAAAAAGTATTAAAACATAATTCGGTAAGGTTCTAAACCAGCGTCTGATCCAAAAATATACAAAATCTAAAGGTCTCGTCTTTTCAGCAGCAATCTGTTTGAGTATGATCCAACCAATAAGATAGCCGCTCAACACGAAAAATAAATCGACACCAATGGCACCAAAAAACTGAATTATGGTTAATATAAAGTTCGAGGAATTAGGAAATAACAGTAATGTTGAATGCGAAATTAAAACCAAAATAATGGCTAAGGCTCTAACAACATCTAATCCAAATATTCTATGTTTATAATCTATATACATCGAAAACGTTTTCAATGTACAACTATTTAAAATAAACTTTTAATAATTTTATCTTCAGTAATACCTTCGGCTTCCGCCTTGTAGTTTTTAATGATTCTGTGCCTTAAAATACTATAAGCCACAGCTTGAACATTTTCGATATCCGGAGAAAATTTGCCATGAATGGCAGCATGTGTTTTTGCAGCTAAAATTAAATTTTGTGAAGCTCGTGGTCCCGCACCCCAATCAATATAAGTCTTTACCAAATCACCAGCGGTTTCATTATTAGGTCTGGTTTTCGCAACCATGGATACTGCGTATTCAATAACATTATCGGCCACCGGAATACGGCGAATAAGGTGTTGAATATCGATAATTTCTTGCGCTGTAAACAAAGCATTTACCGTAGCTTGCACATCTGAAGTCGTAGATTTCACAACTTGTACCTCATCTTCGAAAGAGGGGTAATCCAGGTTAATGGCAAACATGAAACGATCTAATTGCGCTTCAGGCAAAGGATAAGTTCCTTCCTGTTCAATAGGGTTCTGCGTCGCTAACACAAAGTAAGGCAAGTTCAACTTATAATGATGCCCTGCAACCGTTACCGATCGCTCTTGCATGGCCTCTAGTAACGCCGCCTGTGTTTTTGGTGGTGTCCTGTTAATTTCATCGGCTAAAATGATGTTTGCAAAAATTGGCCCTTTTACAAATTTAAAGTGCCTGTCTTCATCTAAAATTTCGCTGCCAAGAATATCGCTTGGCATTAAATCCGGGGTAAATTGAATACGTTTAAAGTCTAATCCTAAAGCTTGAGCTATCGTATTTACCATCAACGTTTTCGCCAATCCAGGGACACCAATTAGTAAAGAATGCCCTCCTGAAAAAACAGAAATCAATATTTGGTTAACAACAGTATCCTGTCCCACTATAACTTTGGCAACTTCTGTTCTTAACCTTTCATATTTTTTTACAAACTGTTGTATCGCAGCAACATCAGACATATATCTATTTTTTTAACCAATTACTAGAAAACTCACAATCCTTATAACTTTCACTAATTTTAATATAAGTATCTAATATTTTTTCGGTTTGCCACTTTTCAATGGTATTCACCTTCTTTTCGTTAAGTGCCAGTTCTTTAATCTTTAAATAATCTTTTGCATAATCTGCTTCATGATCTTCAATTCTATCTGTAACTCTTAATATTTTAAATTTTATATTCCCAGATCTATCCTGCTCTGTTAAAACCAAACTTACTTCATCTTCTTTTAAATTTTGAATTTGTGCATAGAGTTCTGTATCCATTCTGGTTAACTCAAAATTGTAATCTTGGGTTTGGGGGTTAATTAGCTGGCCACCATCGCCCCTTGTTTCTTTCTCATCACTAATTTCTCTGGCAGCATCTGCAAAACTAATATCGCCATCAACGATACGCTGTCTCACCTTATCAAGTCTTTCTTTGGCTTCTTTAATTGCTGAAGTAGATACTTTGGGAAATAACAGAATATGACTTACATCGTATTCCTGACCTCTAATTTTTTCTAAATAGATAATATGAAACCCGTATTCTGTCTCAAAAGGATCAGATACTTCTCCTTCTTTAAGCTGAAAAGCCACTTCTCTAAACTCTTTAACCATTCTTGGTTTATTTCGATTCAAGGCTCCAAGCCTGCCTCCAAGCCTTCCGGAATTTTTATCATCTGAATACAATACCGCCTTGGAACGAAAACTTGCGCCATTCTCAACGACATCGACTTTAAATTGTTTCAATCTATCAATAACCTTTTGTTTCTCCTCTTCGGTTACTTTAGGCTCTGCAACAATTTGAGCAACTTTAAGCTCCGTACCAAAGGTTGGTCTTTGGTCTTTAGGAATTTTATTAAAAAATGTTCTAACTTCCTCTGGGGTAATTTCAACCTCTTCAACAACTTTAGCTTGCATACGTCTTGCCAGCTCATTGCTTTTGTTAATTTCGAACATTTCATCTCTAAAACTCTGCTCATCATCTTTTTTGTAAAATTCTAATAGCTTCTCCATAGACCCTCCAGTTGATTGTAAAAACTGCTGAATCTGGTAATCTACCTGCTGGCGAATCTCAGCATCCGGAACATTAATACTGTCTTGAATTGCGTGGTGGGCGTATAATTTTTTCTCAAGCAAAACACCTAACAACTGGCAATCTGTAACACCATCAACAGATCCCCCGGCCGCAGTAATTTGAGCTCTTTCTCTTGGTATATCAGAATCTAAAAGAATAAAATCGCCAACCACAGCTGCAACACCATCAACCTTTCTAGCCTTAAATGAATTTACACTATCAGCAGCTTTCGAAGCCGATTTTTCTTCTTTCTTTTCTTCAATAATTTCTTGTCCTGGCATAAGGTTAAAAGTGAATAAGGTTATGCCTAAAATCAAAATATCTCTTAAGTTAATTGTAAATTTCAAATTGTTTATTTTTAATAGCATCTTTCGTAATATCTTTTTCTAATTCTCTAATAATATCCAACTTTCTTTTATTAATAACGATTTGCTCTATAGTTGGTTTCACATATTCCAATGGTGCAATTTCGTTACGCAAAAGGACATCATTAATTTGCATCAAATATACTCCTAATGAATCTTTGAGCTGTACAAAATTAGATTTTTTTAACAGTTGATTTTTATTTTCTAAATTTAAAGCTGGGATTTTATCAATAACCTGACTTACTTTTATCCATATAGAGTCGTTTAAAGAATATGATTTAAACTGAATAGAGATAGAATCCAGCTCCTTTTTATCCTCAAAATTAAAACGCTTAAACTTCTTTTCAATCGTTTTAAAATCGATAATATTTTCATCGACATGTAGGTATCTGAACTTAATAAGTTCTTCGTTTAGCTTAAATACTTCTTTATTTTTATTATAATATGTTTCGGCCTCTTCTTTAGCGATCGTCGTATCAATACTTCGCCTTACTAAGGCTTCAATATAGGCTTTGGTAAATAAGTCATTTTTATATTGCTTCACTAACTTATTAAAGTCTTCCTGCTTGGATTCACTTAAATTAAGCATCGCTCCATCGACCAATAACTGCTGTGTAGCCCAACGATTTATATAGTTTCGAACCAGTAAAGTGCTATCTTCCTCAGAGATTTCTTCAGATACTAAATCTCGAATATCTTCATAATATAGATAGGCATCATTCACCCTCGCGATTGGAACTCTATCATCTGTCCTTTTAAAAAAATCGCAGGATAATACCATGGTAAATACCAATAGGCTAACTATAGTTTTTTTTAATTGCACTTATTGATTTTTTATTTGATTTTTAACTCTTTTTAAAGCGTCTTGATTAATTTCTACCTTGTATTTCGCTTTTAATGCTTTGAGCCAACTCTTTTCCTTATGTATCTGGTAATCTGCAATTACGGTACCTTTAGCCTGTTCGAAAGTTTTTTTAGTAACCGGTAAAACGTCCTTAACCTGAACAACTACAAAGGCATCGTTATGCTTATAAATTTTAGAGATTCCTTTTTTAAACTCAAACTGTTCGGGCAGTGCCTGATGTGTTGCGTCCATTATTTCTGAAGTAAAGATAACCTCTACTTTATCATCTCGATTTACCAGTTTCTTGATATCATTTAAACCCACCCCTTGATTCAACAACTTAGAAACTCTTTTCAATATTTTTTGTTTCGATGAAGAGGCTACAATAGCCTCAATACGCTCTGGTAAAATATAATTATCTTTATTTTCCTCATAAAAATTCCGGATACTCGCCGAATCTTTTTTCGCCGTATTCCATATGGTCTTTTCCATTAAATCAAATAGCAACAATCCATCTCTATATTCATTAACAATATTAGCGAATTCTAAATTTTCAAACTCCAAATTTTCTTCTTGGTATTTTACTAAATTCTGACTTAAAAAAGCACTGTACTTCTTTGAAACAACCTTATCAAATGGAGCTTTGGGTTCTATACGGCGTTGACTTTTAATTATGAAATCTCCAAAATCCTTATAAGTGAATTTCTTTTTTCCAACTTTAAACAGTATTTCACTTCCTTTAAAGTCTGCCGGTAACTTCCATACCCTTCTATAATAATCGTTGTTTAAAATCGAAATAAAATAATCCAGAGTCTCTTGGTTATCTAAAACCTTATAATGATTTTTTAATTTCTGTACTAAGGCGTCATCAATCAACTTAGACCGTTCATCTCGTTTAACCTTGGCTTCTAGTTCGGACTTCATGTCCCGAAATGGAGGAATTGGCTTTATATTATAAAGTTTTATAATATGCCATCCATAATTTGTTTTAACCGGTTCAGATATATCACCAACATGTACCAAGCCAAATACAACATTTTCAAACGCCATCGAACTTAATTGCCCGCTAGAGATCGGTGCCAACATACCACCCTTTGAGGCTGAACTTTTATCCTCGGAAAACTGCTTAGCTAAAGCTTCAAAATCCTCTCCTTGTTTTAATTTTTTATAAATATCTCGAATTCTAACTTCTGCATCCCTACCTAAAGTGTTATTTTGCTCATGACTTACCATAATATGAGCAACCGTTCTTTCTCCTCTTGACTTTCTTTTATCAAAAACTTTTAAAATATGATAACCAAAACGCGTTCTAAAAGGCATGGAAACTTCATTAATCGGCGTATTAAAGGCTACATTTTCAAATTTATAAACCATCTTAAATCCAGAAAAAAAGCCTATCTCTTCTCCTAAAACGGTTTTTCCATTATGCACTTCTTTCCTAACTTTTTCAAAACCTTCTTCTATAGTTCTGTGACGTAATTTATCTATCTCATTAAAGGCTTTCAAAGTATCCTGAGGACTTGCATTTTGGTCCAAACGGATTAAAATATGATTTACATTTACGTCGTGAGAAACTCTATCGTAGGCTTCCTCAATCAAAGCATCAGTAACTTTTGTATCGGTTACAAAGTTTTTAGCGAGCTGCTTTTTATAAGTTGCCAGTTCCCTAATGTAAGTCGGTTTTTTATGAAGTTCTAAAGCTCTGGCTTCCCTCAGTTTTAGTTTGTAATTTGTAAAAAGAGTAAGATACTGGTCAACATCTTTTTGAGATTCATCCTGAACCAAATCCAAATTTTTATTATAGACTCTAATAAACTCTGAAGCCGCAACCGGGTCGTTATCTATGGTAAGAAGAATATCTCCCTGACTGGACTGTCCATTTATACTTAAAAAACATAGTGCGAATACGAACGAAAAGAAACCTTTTAATTTCATTTTTAAATTTTACGTAATGGTTACAAAAATACTAATATATACCTATAATCCAAGTTGATTAACAAACGATTAAAAGGTAAAAATATTACTTACTTTTATTTAAATACCTTTACGGTTAATAAGTGATTTTATAAACTAAATTGACACTCATAATTAATGCGAAAATTAAAACTAATTTGGGATTTTTATGGACCGGATGCTAATAAAATAGCAGCCCATCACGAAAAGCATTTAAAAGATTATATTCAATTGGAAAAGGTTGGAACGAACATTACCGGAGTTGAAAACTTAAGTGATATACACGCTCTTGCTTTTTTGGTCGTGCATGAAGACCAGATGAAACGTGTTCGGGATGCTTTAAAACCACATCGAGGGCAAGTTTATGTTGATTAACAGCGTATTAATCTCACCAAAACCAAGCAAAATTTCACAAATGATGGTATTGACTCTTTATAAAGATATATTAAAAAAAGAAACTCTGGGAGTAATCATGGTCGTAAAAAATCTTATTAGTGAAACTATATAGATAAAAACATCCGGATTATTCTTGTTAGTAAATAAAGCCTGAAGTTATTAAAATACCATGGTTCAGATTAAACCATAGTTTGAAAACCATTAGAATAATTTCGAAATTTTATCGCGAATAATTAGGCGATTCCTTAGTAATCGTTACATCATGTGGGTGGCTTTCGTTGATACCGCTAGCTGTTATTTTTACAAACTGTCCATTTTCTTTTAAGGTCGCAATATCTTTAGCACCACAATACCCCATACCAGCTCTCAAGCCTCCAATAAACTGATGAATACTTTCAAATAAATCCCCTTTATAAGGTACACGACCTACAATACCTTCCGGCACCAGTTTTTTAATATCATCCTCAACATCCTGGAAATAACGATCTTTACTGCCTTGTTTCATAGCTTCAACAGATCCCATACCACGATAAGATTTAAATTTTCGGCCTTCGTAAATAATGGTTTCACCAGGAGATTCTTTGGTTCCGGCTAAAAGTGATCCCAGCATTACAGTATCTGCTCCGGCTGCGATCGCCTTTGGAATATCTCCGGTATAACGAATCCCACCATCTGCGATTACAGGAACACCAGTTCCTTTTATAGCGTTAGCCACTTCCAATACCGCAGAAAACTGAGGAAATCCTACTCCGGCTACCACTCTGGTTGTACAAATAGATCCCGGACCTATACCGACTTTTACGGCATCGGCTCCTGCTTCAACCAAATATTTAGCCGCAGTAGCTGTTGCAATATTTCCAACAATAACATCAAGTTCAGAGAATTTTGCTTTAATCTCTTTTAACACTGTTACCACTCCTTTTGTGTGTCCGTGAGCCGTATCAATCACAACGGCATCAACACCTGCGTTTACTAGGGCTTCAGCACGTTCTACAGCATCACCTGTAACACCAATCGCTGCGGCAACACGCAAACGTCCATAAGTATCTTTATTAGCTATAGGCTTTTGGCTAAGTTTTGTAATATCTCTAAACGTAATTAGACCGGACAATTTAAAGTTATCATCAACAATCAATAACTTTTCAATTTTATGTTTCTGGAGGATTTCTTCAGCATCTTTTAAAGAGGTTCCAACAGATGCTGTAACCAAACCTTCACCAGTCATCACTTCAACGATAGGCCTCGTATTTTTATGTTCGAAACGTAAATCTCGATTGGTCACAATCCCTTTTAGAGTGCCATCTTCATCAACAATAGGGATTCCTCCAATACTGTATTCAGCCATATATTTCTTGGCATCACTAACTTTAGCCGTAAGTGGCAAGGTTACGGGATCCATAATCATTCCGCTTTCTGCCCGCTTAACCTTTCTCACCTTTAAAGCCTGAGCTTCGATAGTCATGTTTTTATGTAAAACACCGATCCCACCTTCCTGAGCCATTGCAATGGCCATTTTACTTTCTGTAACGGTATCCATAGCTGCCGAAATAATAGGCACATTAATGGTAATATTACGTGTGAATTTTGTTTGAATGTTTACTTCGCGCGGAAGTACTTCTGAAAATGCAGGAACTAAAAGGACGTCGTCGTAGGTTAAACCTTCTCCTACTATTTTGTTTTGATGTGAAGTCATTGTGCAATTACGTTATAATTGCGTGCAAATATACAATTTTATTGCGGATTATAAGAACTATTCTAACGAAGAATATTCAAAACGAAACGTTAAATTTGAATGTTTTTTTTATGCAGTAGTTGTTTTAAAACAATAATTACTGAAAGTGCAAATGTAAGGGTCATTAAAATCCCGGAAAACATAACCACAAATTTCATCCAAAGGACACCCATCCACAGTAGATAAAGTCCTCCAAATGTTAAGATTACCGATACAAAAGGTTCAATGATTAAAAATAATTTGAATTTTTTACCAAGCTTTGTAATCGCAACTAAGAGCCCCATCAAAAAGAAAATAATGGACATCGATAAGATATGATTATGCACCAAAGTAAGCATTTCTTTATCACTTTTTTTAAAACGCATCACCGTAGCATTTTCATCGTCTTCATTACCCAAATATTGCTCTTCAATGCCGTTAGGGTTTACCGAAGAGGTATCTCCAACGAACAATAATCCTGTAAAAAAACCAATACTTAATACAATTACAAATGCACCAATTAATAACTTAATCTCTTTGGGAAGGGTAAATATCAATCCGTTTAATTGCATTAAAATATATGTTTTGAATGAAGAATTTTTATAGATTTTAAAAAATCGTTCATAGCATTAGTCATAGAACGCACCGAAATGGTTGCCCCAGAAATCCCAACGATATTGCCTCCATGGACTAATTGGTCCTGCTGAGTTTTACCAATAAATTGCTTTAACCAGCGTTTACTACCTATTTCACCACCATATTCTTCCCTGTAAATTAGTACTTTTGTTTTAACGACCACCAATGATGAATCTAACAAAACCAAATAATCAAACAATGCTGTTTTACTCGGTGCTTTAGCCAAATAAGCATAACCTAAAAGTTCATTATTACTTTCTATTTTAAATAAGTTATCGTCTTCGAACTTCGAAGGCAAATCTTTTGTTATTTCAGAAGGGATCACAAAAGCATTTAGATCAAAACTCTCAACATTAAATACATTCTTAATTTCCTTATTTATCTTCTTTTGAATATTTTTTGGCACATTGAAAGATAGCAAAGAACATGCTAGAAATAAAACTGAAACTTTAGATTTTAATTTCATGCTACAAAAGTATTGTTTTTATTATTAATACGTCTAAAGTACCAAAACAACACTGAGCAGTTTTGGTACTTTTTACAAGATGGTAATGGTTCTTCAAGGCTACTCGAAATTACCATCACTAAAAGTGTTCCTATACATTTTCGTAAAGGAGAATGTTCAAAATTACTTTTAGAACCAAACGCCTATACCAAAGTTAAGCCTATTTGATACATCGGCACCAGATACTGCATTATCTCTAAACTGGTAGTCGCCTTTAAGTACAACGCCCGGAGCAATATGATAACTCAAACCAGTGGTTATATCTTTACGATTATAAGCATCATTTCTTGGTAAGGTTCCATCTGTTTTGGCATGTGTGTCATATTGTTCATACCTTAAAAACGCAAATAATCGTTGTTGCTTTTCTTGCGGAAGTAAATTATACGCCCCTTCCAGATACCATCCTTGAAGTGCACTACCCAAATCACCACCTGTTAAATTATTATAAGCTTCAGTATCACTCAAACTTGCATGAATAAATTGTCCACGCGCAGTAAAACGTTGGTAAGCATAACGAGCATCCAAGCCTATCATAGAAATACCAATATTGGCGCCGTCGATATCCTCAACCTCATCAGCTGCCTGAGTTTTACCGAAATACCCGGCTAACCCTAAACGTAAGCCCGGAATACCGTAATAATCGAACTTTGTTGAAAGTGTAGGGCTATCAACTGTCGATTTAATGGCTTTTTGACGGCCACCTCGTAAACCATTAGAACCTTTTAGATACCCGCTTATTCCACCGTTATCATCAAACGTTGATTTAAAACCATTAAACACATAGGCTTGGTATCCCAAAGAAATCTCATTAAATCTTCCGGTAACACCAACACCAATTTCTCGCCATGTAGTTGGTATAATAACGTTATCTACTGCTGGTCTTTCAACACCGTTAAACGTAGTTGGCTCATGAAATTCATTCACAATTCCCATGGGTACTAACATCAGTCCTCCTCGTAAACTTACATTTGGAGCTATAGCATAATTCACGAAAGCTTGTTCCACGAAAACTTCTTCTACATGCTCCAACTCCACCTCGGTAACAAACTGGGTTTTGTCGTTAAATTTATACCCGAAAAGTAAGACTAAGCGTTGTACATCCATCTCACCGTTTTGTGCTTCCGGTTGATTATATGTAATTTCACCATAAGCACCAACCGTAACAGCTTTACCATAATTTCCTGAAAGCAAACGTTGGGCAGCATTTAACTGTTTTTGGGGATCGAATGTAATAGAATCTTGTGCCGTTTGAGCATAAGATATAGATACTATTAAAATTGCAAAAAGTAAGGTTAATTTCTTCATTTTTGATGTCATTGTTTTGTCTTTATTTAGACTTAATATAAATAATTTGTTAATTTCGACTGCAAAAATAGAAATGAAAATGACTTGCGCAAAGTTTATTTAGACTTATTTTAAATAATTTTTAACAAAAACCTGTAATACCATAATAATCAACTTATTGAATTGCAATATTAATGATAAACATCAAAAATCTTCGAAGCTTCATTGTAGGCGCTCTCAAAGCTCAACGCATTCAAACTATTATGCTTAATAGAAGTAAAATAAGAAAGTAATTTTTCAGTAGGCATATTACCGGTAAGTTCATCTTTGGCCATAGGGCAACCACCAAAGCCCTGGATAGCACCATCAAAACGATGACACCCGGCTTTATATGCAGCATCCACTTTTTCAAACCAGCTAGAGGGTGTTGTATGTAAATGCGCTCCAAATTCTATATTAGGATATAGCGGTATTAAATTAGAGAACAAATAACCAATATTCTCAGGGGTAGAGCTCCCTATGGTATCACTTAACGATAGAATCTTAACGCCCATTTTAAAAAGACGTTCCGTCCAGGCTCTCACGACATCAACATTCCATGGGTCTCCATAGGGATTTCCAAATCCCATAGAAATATAGACTACAACCTGTTTATTATGCTTATCGGCTAAATTTAAAATATCCTGCAGTATTAATACCGATTGGGCAATGGTTTTATGAGTATTACGCATTTGAAAATTCTCCGATATTGAAAACGGATATCCTAAATAATCTATTTCAGGGTGCATACACGCATTTTCAGCACCACGAAGATTAGCCACAATAGCTAATAGTTTGCTCGAAGTCGTACCTAAATCTAATTGCGATAAGACTTCTGCGGTATCTCTCATTTGTGGAATAGCCTTAGGTGAAACAAAACTCCCAAAATCTATGGTATCAAAACCGACGCGAAGTAGCGATTGAATATATTGAACTTTAGACGTCGTAGGAATAAAGTCCTTAATCCCCTGCATGGCATCGCGTGGGCATTCAACAATTTTAATCATATTCGACATTTAAAGCACCTAAAATTGGACGTTAAAAATACTACTATTTTTAATAAGAAAACTAGCCTTAATTTAATTTTATCGAGATTAAAATTTTGTAAGCTTTTATTTTTTTATCGACTAAGCCTTAACTGTCTAACCAAACAAAAACCGAATTGATGAAAACTTTTATTCCCTCGAAATTATATTTTTTATTATTATCTTCATTATTATCTATTAACTTATTTGGACAGAGTACCGCAAACTATGACATATCAATAACTACGATATGGAACGCTACCGACCATACCTCTATTCCAAGCGATCCGCATTGGTCTCCCTTGGCAGGAGGCACTCATAAAAACATAAATGACATTTTAGAATTTGGAGCTACGGCACCCTTAACAGATGGCATTAAAGATATTGCAGAAACCGGAAATACTTCAAATTTTCAATCTGAAATAAATGGCAACTCCAATGCAGACCAATATTTACAAAGTGGATTCTCTCCACGAGCTGCTGAAAATAGTGTAGCAACCCTTAACGGTGTAACCGTTAGTGAAGCGTTTCCATACATTACTTTAGTATCTATGGTGGCTCCCAGTCCGGATTGGTTCATCGCCGTAAATAATTTAAACTTAAGGTCCGGTAACAATCCTGATTCTAATGGGTGGGAAAACACATTTACGATTGATGTTTTTGCCTATGATGCGGGTACAGATGATGGTACAGATTACGAGTCCGGAAATTCAGAAAGCACTCCAAGACAATCTATATCAATGATAACCGGATCTCCTATTAATGGAAACAGAATGGGAACTATCACTTTTACATTGAATAGTTCGGTATTGAGCACCAACCAAAATGATTCTCTTGAAAATATAAAGTTATTCCCTAATCCGAGTAAGGGCAACATTACGATTTCTAATATTCAAAAAATCGATTTGAACACTATTGAAGTTTACAGCGTGTTAGGGCGTTTAGTAACACAGATTTCAACCATTAAAAGAGAACCTAAATTAGATCTGGATTTAACACGTTTAAACCATGGTATCTATATTTTAAAACTAAATTCTATTAATGGACAGAGTAGAACTCAAAAACTAATTATTAGATAGATTTATGATCAATTTAATAATCTAAATTTCGTAATCTTTTAAGTTTCAAACACATAAATTACTAGATAGTCGATAAAATACAACGTTTAACGGTTTTATTCTCACAAGTTTTCATTTCACACTACATTTGGAAAAATGTTTTGTCCCAAATGAATGTTTTAAAAAAATTATACATACTTCTGTTTTCGATGATCCTATCGTTAACATGTAGTTTATCTGCTCAAAATGAGCAATTATCTACATGCGGAACAGTTACAAACTCAAAATCTTTAGAATTCTATAAAAGCATCCAGAATGATGTAAAAAATTACGAACAGGAGTTTTTAACGCTATCTTCGAAAAACAATAAACCTGGAATTAAGGTTGTTAATTCTATCCCTATTAAAGCACATGTTTTAAGATATTCTGATGGTTCGGGCGGTATCAGTACATCGGATATTCATGATGCGATAGCCAACCTAAATACTATTTTTTCTGAAGCTTATTTAGAGTTTTTCCTCTGCGATGGAATTAATTATATTGAAGATGATGACCTAGTACATGTAAAGAAAGGAGATGATACAACTTTGACTGAAACGCATAACACACCCGGATTGATAAATATTTATTTCAGCCACCATATTGAAAATGCTTCAAATCAAAGCATTTGTGGTTACAGTAATAATACATTTCGCAATGATTTTATTATGATGAGTAATTATTGTGCGTCAAACATATCCTCTTTAGCGCATGAAATGGGGCATTTTTTCTCATTAATTCATACACACGGGCCAGATAATAATTCTATGACTTCTGAATTGGTTGATGGTAGTAATTGTGACACAGATGGTGATGGCATTTGCGATACGCCTGCAGACCCTAAATTAAGCTCTGATAATGTTGACGATGCTTGTAATTATATAGGAACAAAAACTGATACTAATGGAGATTTATATACCCCGGACACGGGTAATATAATGTCTTACGCCTCGAAAGCATGTAGAACTTTTTTTACTTCACAACAACTTTCCCGCATGTATGGGTTTTACCATGCCGCAAAAAATTACTTGGCATGCCCGTCGTTTAACGCCAATTTTAGTGTCGATAATTATCAAAGCTGCGAAGACAATTTAACCGTTAATTTTACGAGTACATGCTCTAATATTTCCAAATGGGAATGGGATGTTGATTCTGATGGGGTTGTTGATTATACTACAGAAAACCCAACACATTCGTATACTTCAGGTATTTACGATGTGACTCTTACGGTTTCAAACAAATCGAAGACCATACGGAAAACATATTCAAATTTTATAAAAGTTGGTACGGAACCTAAAATCCTAAATGAAGACTTTGAAAGTTTTGAAATGGCAGGAGATAAAGGTTGGACAGCTATAGATGTATCTAAAAACGGGTATAACTGGTACATGAATTCTGGAGAAACATCTTCTGATGGAACCGGTCCTCATAACGATTATACATCTGGAGAGGGGCTTGGTAAGTATATTTATGCTGAGGCATCGGGAGCAAAACCTGGAGATGTAGCTGAATTTATTTCACCTTGTATAAATGTTGATTATCCTAACTCCGAATTAGAATTTGCATATCATATGTTCGGTGATCATACCGGTGAATTACATGTCGATATTAAAACCAAAGACGGGTATGTGAATGATGTTATTCCTCCGCTCTATGGTAATCAACAAGAACATCAGGACGATGACTTTTTAATTAAAAATGTGAACTTATCACGGTATACACATCAAACTATTAATATTCGCTTTAGAGCAGTAAGAGGTGAGAGTTGGGATGGTGATATTGCTATTGATGGTATTTTTATTAAAACCATTCATACACCGATTTCTGATGAAACAATCTATAAAGTGTATCCTAATCCTATCAAAAAAGACCTGCTTTTTGTTAAATCAAACAATCCGTTGGAAACAAATTCCAGAGAGCATGTTAACTTCGAAATTTCTAATTTAGTTGGTCAGCGATTTTTATGGGGTAAAGTATCTAATCAACCCATTGATGTTAGTAGCCTATCTTCGGGAACTTATTTATTAACGTTAACCAGTGGTCACTCCAGAGTGATGAAAAAAATAATCAAATAAAGACATTACGTCTTTAATAAAGCCTTGTTAATACGTTTAATAAGTTTTGGGCCTTCATAGATAAATCCTGTATATATCTGAATTAAATCTGCTCCTGCATTAATTTTTTCCAGTGCGTCATGAGCTGAATGAATCCCTCCTACTCCAATTATTGGAAACGATTTATTACTTTTTTCAGAAAGATATTTAATCACTTTAGTGCTTCTATCTTTTATAGGCTGCCCGCTTAAACCTCCATTTCCTATAGCCTCTAAACTATCTTCCGAGGTTTTCAATCCACTTCTATTCACAGAAGTATTACTAGCGATAACGCCATCAAGCTTAGTGGTTTCAACAAGCGTAACGATTTCATCTAATTGGATGTCGTTTAAATCCGGAGCAATTTTAAGTAAAATAGGCTTTTGTTTTTCAAAGGTTTTATTTGCGTCTTGTATCACTCCAATAAGCTCTTCCAAATAATCTTTGTCATTCAACTTAGCATGACTTCCAACATTAGGACAACTTACGTTAAGTACAAAATAGTCAACATACGCATGCAACGCATTAAAACATCTTAGATAATCTTCTGTATAATGCTCTGGTTTTGTATCTGTATTCTTTCCAATATTACCTCCAATAATAAGCTTTCCCTCATTCTTTTTTAACTGGGAAATTACGGCCTCAACGCCTTCATTATTAAACCCCATTCTATTAATAATCCCTTGATCATCCTTTAATCTAAATAATCTTTTTTTCGGATTCCCATCCTGCCCTTTGGGTGTTACAGTGCCAATTTCAATAAAGCCAAATCCAAAATTAGCAAGTTCGTTATATAAAACTGCATTCTTATCGAACCCCGCCGCCAAACCTACCGGGTTCTTAAAGGTCAGCCCAAAAAGTTCTCGCTCCAAACGCTTGTCATTCACAACATATATACTTCTAAATAGGGCCGCTATTCCAGGTATTTTACTACTGAAATGAATTAATGAAAACGTGAAATAATGAATTTTTTCAGGGTCGAAAAGAAAAAATAAAGGACGAAGTAGTAATTTGTACATCAAGGATTATTTATGCAAAAATACCGCATCCGTATTAAACTCCAAAATAAAGCATATAAATAGTTTCTATTTGGTTTCAGGTTTTCTTGATGCTAAATCTTAAATTTTTTTTCAATTAATAATCGTATTTTAGAGCCATAATAAATGTTAACAATCTCACTGGCATACTATAATTTTTCTCCTTGAATTTTAAAAAATTTCATTCAAATGATTTCAAAAGAAGCTCTAATAAAACGGTTTATAAGTTACGTGACCATTGATACAGAATCCGATCCCAGCTCACAAACCACACCAAGCACAGAAAAGCAATGGGATTTGGCAAATAAACTTGCACAAGAATTAAAAGCTATTGGTATGCAAGACGTTAGTATTGATGACAACGCCTATATTATGGCTACACTGCCCGGTAATGTTGATCACGAAGTTCCAGTTATTGGTTTTATATCGCATTTTGATACGTCTCCGGACTTTATCGGCGCTAATGTGAATCCACAAATCGTTGAAAATTATCACGGAGGTGATCTTTTATTAAACAAAGAAGAGAACATTGTTTTGTCTCCTGATTATTTTGAAGACCTCCGTTTATATATTGGACAAACCCTAATAACCACAGATGGTACAACACTTTTAGGAGCTGATGATAAAGCAGGGATTTGTGAAATAGTTTCTGCCATGGAATACTTGATTAATCACCCGGAGGTTAAACACGGAACTATTCGTGTAGGTTTTACACCAGATGAAGAAATTGGTCGTGGCGCTCACAAATTTGATGTCGAAAAATTTAATGCAGATTGGGCGTATACCATGGATGGTAGTGAAATTGGTGAACTTGAATATGAAAATTTTAATGCTGCCGGTGCTGTTGTAAAAGTTAAAGGAAAAATTGTACATCCCGGCTATGCTAAAGGTAAAATGGTGAATTCTATGTATATCGCGACAGAGTTCATTAATTCGTTACCAAAGTTTGAAACTCCCGAGCATACTGAAGGCTATCAAGGTTTTTTCCATTTATGCGATATAAAGGGCGATGTTGAAGAAACGGTATTGCAATATATTATCCGTGATCATGACAGAGGTCATTTTGAAGCCAGAAAAGACGTGATGGTTAAATTAGCTAACGAACTTAATTCGCAATATGGGAGAGAGGTTATTGAAGTAGATATTAAAGACCAGTACTACAACATGAAAGAAAAAATAGAGCCCGTAATGCATATTGTGGATATTGCCGAAGAGGCCATGAAACAAATAGAAATTAAACCCATCATTAAAGCCATTCGCGGGGGTACCGATGGATCTCAATTGAGCTATATGGGCTTACCATGTCCTAATATTTTTGCAGGTGGGCATAATTTTCATGGACGTTACGAATATGTTCCGGTGGAAAGTATGATAAAAGCTACCGAGGTTATTTGTAAGATTGCCGAATTGACTGCTCTAAAAAATCAGGTTTAGCCGTGCTTATATTTGGTAAAGTATCAATCGAAATAACTTAAAATTAAATTATAAATTTAGTCTTTAATGAGAACCTTTTTTTCTTGTTTAGTTTTGTTACTGCTCTCACTTTCATGTTCAAAAAAGAAAGAGACCAAACCAAACATTATACTTATCATGGGAGATGATATTGGGATTTCCGATATAGGAGCCTATGGAGGAGAAATTGAAACGCCTAATATTGATCGGTTGGCGAATGAAGGTCTTCGGTTTACTACCTTTTATAACATGGCGAAGTGTAACCCGACCAGATCCTCATTGCTAACAGGGTTGTACACTGGTGGAAACGGAGCAGTGCACCTTGCCAATCTTACAAAACAAGCAGGCTATACAAATATTATGAGTGGAAAGGAACATTTTGACAACTGGGTTCCTGACTATTGTAAAGCGGAACAAGCGTTTGACCATTCCTTTTACTTTTGGGCCACTACCGAATACTTTTTACCACCTTCAGGAGAATTTGAAAGACCCTTTTATCTTGAAGGAAAAAAATTAAATGCCCAAGACATAGCGTTTGAAAAATCTCCAATGTATAAAACTGATTTTATTACAGATTATGCATTAAACTGGTTAGATGAGATATTTGTAAAAAAAGATCCTTTTTTTCTTTATCTACCCTATCATGTTGCACATTACCCACTACAGGCCAGACCTGAGGACATAAAAAAATATCAAGGAAAATACCTAGAGGGTTGGGATAAAATCAGACAGGATCGCTTTGATCGTATGCAAAAACTAAAAGTGCTTCCGGATGGCGCAAAACTAAGTCCTCCGGAAGGTAGCCTAAATAAATTTCGGGGGCCTTTAAAACCTGATTACACTGATTACTACCCTTGGGATAGTTTATCTAAAGCTAAAAAAGATTCACTCGATCTGGAAATGGCGGTCTACGCTGCTATGATTGACCGAATGGATCAAAATATTGGTCGTGTCTTAGAAAAATTGGAGAAACAGGGAAAACTTGAAAACACGTTAATTATGTTTCTAGTTGACAACGGTTCGTGCCCTTTTTATTCAAACAAAATCCCTGAAGTCCAGCCCGGACCGAGTAACTCTTATTGGAGTTTGAGAAGCACATGGGCAAACTTAGGAAACACACCATATAGACAATACAAACAATGTGGTCATGAAGGAGGAAGTCATACCCCCTTTATAGCGTATTGGCCAAATAAAATTTCCCCAAACACCATTACACATCAGCCCGGGCATGTCGTGGACATAGCCCCTACATTTTTAGATATATTAAATATTAAATACCCTGACTCAATAAAAGGGCACCCTACACTACCACTTCACGGAAGCTCACTATGGCCTGTTTTTAAAGGAGAAAGACGTTCGGAGCCCGACTATTTTATATCAGGACTTGAAAAGTTTAGGATGTTTAGAAGCGGAGATTATAAAATTGTTCGGCTTAATGGAGGGGAATGGGAATTGTACAATATTAAAAACGACCCTACGGAACTCATAAATCTTGCGACCACATTACCTCACAAAGTTCTGGAGCTATCAGAACTTTACGAGCGCACTCAAAATGGTACTAAGCGTATTTCTCCAAAATCATTTAGCACACCATAAAAAATCTTATTTTAGAGTATGAAAAAAATAAACAGCGTAGAAGAATACATTGAAGAAAACACACATTTTTCTGATGCATTAGTATTATTAAGAACATTAATTAATTCCACAGAATTATTAGAAACTATAAAATGGAGCGCTCCTGTCTATACTATAAATAATAAAAACGTTATTGGGTTAGGAGCCTTTAAAAACCATTTTGGTATTTGGTTTTTTAATGGTGTATTCTTAAAAGATAAACATAAACTATTGATCAATGCTCAGGAAAATAAAACCAAAGCTTTACGCCAAATGCGTTTTACATCAATAGACGATATTAATAAGAACCTAGTTTTAGATTATATTAAAGAAGCCATAGAAAACCAAAAGCTTGGTAAAGAAATTAAACCCGACCGTACCAAAAAAGAAACCATTATTTCATCTGAACTGCAAAATGTGTTAGATTCAAATACGACATTAAAAAGTGCTTTTCAGGCACTTTCACCTGGAAAACAACGTGAATATTGCGCGCACATTGCTTCTGCCAAACATGAAACTACAAAGCAATCCCGTCTCGAAAAAATCATTCCAATGATTCTGCAAGGGGTTGGCCTACACGATAAATATAAGAACTGTTAGTACTATATTAAATACCCTTCTCTAAGCAAAAAAAGCTTCCGAAAAAGGAAGCTTTTAATTTATAAAAAGCAAAGATTTCTTATTTTTTAGCTGCCACCGGAGCATTCAGCTTACTACTCATTTCCATAGAAATAGCAGAACGTTCAAACTTAACTTTACCAGACATGGTTTCAATAATACAACTATTGTCTTTGTCATTAAGTTCTAAAATTTTACCATGTAATCCACTTTTGGTAATGACCTTATCTCCACGCTTTAATTCGGCTGCAAATTTCTTTTCTTTCTTAGCGCGTTTCATTTGTGGTGCAATCATAAAGAAATACACAACTACAAACATTAATATAAACGGTAAAAAACTACCTATTCCTTCTCCCATTATTTTTATTTATTGTGCTGGTTTTACAGCGGGTTTAGCATTCGGATCGGGCTTTACAAAAGCCGTAATCTTTACAATTTCCGAACCTTTTTCTGTATTCGCAGTAACCGTTATTGTTTTGGTAATTTTATTGGTTCCACTCCCGTTAAATTTAACCGTAAACTTACCAGAACCTCCAGCGGCTAACGGTTCTCTACTCCAATCTTTCGGTATGGTGCAACCACAAGAACTCTTAATATCTGTAATGACCAAAGGAGCTTCTCCTGTATTTTTATAACTAAAAACCGTTTCTACTTTTGTTCCTTTTTCTATTTCACCAAAATCATGTTCTTTCTTTTCAAACTCGAGAACCGGAAATTTTGAGGCCACAGCATCTCGTGCAGCTGCAGCTGCCAAATTGCTTTCTTCAATTTTCTTCGCTGCATTATCTTGTTTACATGAAGTAAATGCTACTAAACATAAAGTGCTTAATCCTAATATTATTTTTTTCATTTGTCTATTTTTATTTTGTGTTCGGGACGTAAAAATAGTAATTATTTAACCGATTAAAAATTTTTACAATTTTCTTAAGAAAAAATCATAATAAACCTCTCCCTATTTTATTTAATTTACCATCGGTATCGTACTCCTTGACCAACTTATCTAAAATCCCGTTAATAAAAATACTACTCTTAGGTGTAGAGTACTCTTTTGCTATTTCTAAATATTCGTTAATTGTTACCTTAACAGGGATCGACGAAAAGTTCTTTAACTCGCAAATCGCCATTTGTAATAGAACATAATCGATGTTGGCTATACGATCTGAATCCCAATTCTTGGTTTTAAGCTCTATGTCCTTATTTATGGTGGTTTTATTTAAAAGTGTTTTTTTAAATAAATCTAAGGCAAACTGTTTATCATCGACATCCTTATACAATTTCGGATTAAAATGACCTTCATCAGAATTTTGTTTAACTTTTCTTAATAACTTTAAAATTGTTGTATTTACCGTAGGAAGATCATCCAACCATGTTAAGTTTTTATCCTCCAGGTACTCATAAAGCTTATCATTTGGTGCCACAACTTCTTTATAAATATCTATGATAAAATCTTTATCCTCTCTAAAATCGGACACCCGATTCCCCATATAATCTTTATAAAGATCACTGGAAGTAATAGCCTTAAAAATAATATCGACATACTCGCCATCTAATTCCCAATTGGTAATTTTATGGGTTTCTAACTGATTTCGAAATTGTACGTTCTCTCTAAGAAGTTTAAGGAGTTCATTATTAACAAACTTCCGGTTTGGATCTTTATCATCTTTAGTGGCAAGATGCTTTTTTTGCTTTTTTTGTAAGTCGTCTTCAGCTCTTTTTTGCACTTCAATAAGGAGCGCGATCAATAAAAGGTACAAATTGTACATGTTATCTATACTAAACAACAAAAACTTCTGGTCTTTACTAAAATCATCACTTTCCCCTCCTTTAAAAGCATACAAAGTTTGCATTACTTTTACACGTATATGTCTTCTGTTTAGCATAATTACAAAGAACTTTAAATTCGAATAAACGAAAAAATTTGATTGTTTTCGTACTGCAAAAATAATACTATTTTAAAAAAAACACATTAAATCAACCTTTTTATTACAGCTCATTTTTTAGGGTATATTTAACAGTTATAATACAGGCTCTTAATTCATTTATTATTTTAATCCTGTATCTTTGCTTTCTTTAAAATCATAAATGAAGGAACTTCAGCATTTAAACAAATATTTTTTAAAATACAAAGTACATCTCGTAATTGGTATCATTATCACTATTGCCGCCAGAATGTTTTTGCTTTATACCCCGCGGTACGTAAAAGAAATTTTTGTTGTTGTTGAAAAACGTCTGGACGGAGTTATAAGTGAAGAGGTTTTTAAAGCCGGACTGCTAGAAGCGATTCTCTTTATTATTGGTGCTGCATTGGTTGGAGCGATTCTAACGTTTTTTATGCGTCAAACCATTATTAATGTATCACGTTATATTGAATTCGATTTAAAGAATGAAGTCTACCAGCAATACCAAAAGTTGTCCTTAAATTTTTATAAAAAAAACAGAACCGGAGATTTAATGAATCGCATTACCGAAGATGTTGGTAGAGTACGTATGTATGTCGGGCCTGCAATTATGTATAGTATTAATACGATTACGCTTTTCGTTATTGTTATTATTTATATGGTAGATGCTTCTCCAAAACTTACACTATATACAATAGCGCCTTTACCCATACTGTCTGTTATCATATACAAACTAAGTAGAGAAATTCATAAACGGAGTACTATCGTTCAAGAGTATCTTTCTAAATTATCAACATTCACACAAGAGTCTTTTAGTGGTATTTCTGTAATAAAAGCTTACGGTATTGAACCACAAACGGCTTCTAACTTTGGTACCCTTTCGGCTACGAGCAAACAAAAACAAATAAATTTAGTTAAGGTACAAGCTTTGTTTTTTCCCATGATGATCTTACTTATAGGAGCAAGTAATTTACTAGTCATTTATATTGGAGGAATGCAATATATTAACGGTGAAGTAGAAAGTTTAGGCACTATTGCAGAGTTTATCATATACGTAAACATGCTTACCTGGCCGGTAGCTACGGTGGGCTGGGTGACCTCTATCGTTCAACAGGCAGAGGCCTCTCAAAAACGTATTAACGAGTTTTTAAAAATAGAACCCGAAATAAAAAATACGGTTAATACACCTACCCGGATTACCGGAGATATTGCGTTTAAAAATGTGTCTTTCACCTATGATGATACAAATATTCAAGCCTTAAATAATATTAGCTTTACTATTAAACAAGGAGAAACTTTAGCCATCCTGGGCAAAACCGGTTCAGGAAAATCTACGGCATTAGATTTAATTGGTAGGTTGTACGATATTACTAAAGGATCCATTACTATTAATGATATAGAAATCAAGCGTCATAATCTTTCAGATTTAAGAAACAGTATTGGTTATGTTCCACAGGATGCTTTTTTATTTTCCGACACTATAAAAAGCAACATCAAGTTTGGAAAAGAAGATGCTACCGATGATGATGTTATTAAGGCTGCTAAAAATGCTCAAGTGCATAAAAACATTATTAAGTTTGCTAATGGGTATGATACCGTTTTAGGAGAAAGAGGGATTACACTTTCCGGAGGACAAAAGCAACGTGTTTCTATTGCCAGAGCGATAATAAAATTACCTGAAATATTTTTATTTGATGATTGTCTTTCTGCTGTAGACACGGAAACTGAAGAAAAAATATTAAAAAACTTAAGTAAAATATCCATCGGAAAGACCTCTGTTATTGTGAGTCATAGGGTATCTTCTGCAAAAAATGCAGATAAAATTATTGTTTTAGATAATGGTGAAATCGTTCAAGAAGGTACGCACGATTCACTTATAAACAGAGATGGATACTATAAACATTTGTATTTAAAGCAATTAAGCGAAACATCTTCCGGTGACACAAATTCTACCGATTAATATCTATTTATCTGTTTTATTTTTTCATTTTATGGAATAAAAATGAACATATTAATAAAGAAAATTCAAAATTTGTTGGTTAGTAACTCTTTTTTTTAGATTTTTGATACAAATAATGATAATCAAATAAATTACTATATAACCTATGAGCAATAATGACATGATGGAGAAAGAAGAAATATTTTCCAAAGTATTAAGAGCAGGAAGGCGAACATATTTCTTTGATGTAAGAGCCACTAAAGCGGAAGATTATTACCTTACGATTACGGAAAGTAAAAAGTTCACGAATGATGATGGATCATTCCATTACAAAAAGCACAAAATATATATTTATAAAGAGGACTTCTCTGAATTCAAATCTATTTTAGCTGAAATGACCGATTATATTATTAGAGAGAAGGGAGATGAAGTTATTAGCGAGCGTCATCAAAAAGACTTTAAAAGAGAATACGATAATAATGATACTCCTCCTCGGGTAACCGAAGATGAATTGAAAACTCCAGAAAGTTTTACCGATGTCGATTTTGACGATATTTAATATCCTATTAAAATAAACCTAAACCGCTTCACTTTTGTGTAGCGGTTTTTTTATATTTATATTCTAACCACTTCATAATGAAAAGACCATTTTTAATCTGCCTTTTAGTGTCGTTGATTTCAAATTCGCAAAGCGATATTGACCTGTCTTACTATCTGCCTCAAGATATAACTTACAATAAAAATATCCCAACACCCGAAAGCGTTATCGGGCATCAAGTTGGAGCATGGCATGTTAGTCACGACAAGCTTGTACAATACATGCAGGTACTGGCAAATACCTCAGATAGAATTTCTATTGAGAACCGGGGAGAGACATTTGAAGGCAGACCTTTATTGCTTTTAACCATTACCTCTCCTAAAAACCATAAAAACATTGATACCATTCGTCAACAGCATATTGATGCCACGGATCGTAACACCTTAACGCCAACGGAAAACAGACCTATAGTTGTATACCAAGGCTTTTCCATTCATGGTAATGAATCCAGTGGTTCTAATGCAGGACTGTTAGTAGCTTATTATCTGGCTGCCGCCGAAGGTGAATATATTGATGATTTATTAAATACTACAATCGTTTTATTTGATCCATGTTTTAATCCGGATGGATTACAACGCTTTGCCTATTGGGCTAACACAAACAAAAGCATAAATTTAAACCCCGATCCCAACGATCGAGAATATAGCGAGGTTTGGCCCGGAGGAAGAACCAACCACTATTGGTTTGACATGAATCGCGATTGGTTGCCCGTACAACTACCAGAATCCAGAGCTCGAATTAAAACCTTTCATAATTGGTTACCAAATATTTTAACCGATCACCACGAAATGGGTACAGACGCTACGTTTTTCTTTCAACCAGGCATCCCTACAAGAACACATCCATTAACCCCAAAATTAAACCAAAAGCTAACCAGAAGTATTGGTGATTTTCACGCTAAAGCTTTGAATAAGATTGGCTCTTTATATTACACTGAAGAAAGTTATGATGATTTTTATTATGGTAAAGGTTCTACATTTCCGGACATAAATGGAAGTATTGGTATTTTATTTGAACAAGCAAGTTCAAGAGGCCATATGCAAGAAAGCGAAAATGGTATTTTAACATTTCCGTTTACCATCAGAAACCAATTTACCACCGCACTCTCCACCTTAGATGCAGCTAAGAATATGCGCGAAGATCTTTTAAAATATCAGCATGGTTTTTTTAAAAATGCGAGACAGGAGGGTATCAGACAAAATGCCAAAGCTATCGTTTTTGGAGATGAAAAAGATGCTGCTAAGACCTATCATTTGGCTGAAATATTAAAAAGGCACAACATTAAGTTTCATGAGGTAAAAAAAGATTTTGAAGTTAATGGCAACCGTTTCAAAAGAGGATACAGTTATATCGTACCAAAAAATCAAAAGAACACCCGGTTAATTGATGCTATGTTTGAAAAGCGAACCCGTTTTCAAGATAGTTTATTTTACGATATTTCGGCTTGGTCTTTCCCATTAGCATTTAATGTAGATTACGCTGAAAATATTTCTACGAACAACTTGGGTGAGGAAGTAAACAATCTGCGCGCCAAAGATGGAAAAGTATCCAAACGCAGTGAATATGCGTATCTTATGGAATGGCATGAATATTATTCACCTAAAATTCTAAATCAATTACTGTATAAAGGTCTTCGTACTAAAGTAGCTTTACAACGTTTTAGCATAAATGGCAAAAGTTACGATTATGGAACCATTTTGATTCCTGTTCAAAATCAGAACTTAAAAAGTTCTGATTTATATTCCTTTTTAAACGAAACAGCCAAGGAAAGTTGTGTACAAATTGATGCTGTAAATACGGGATTAACTGAAGGTATTGACTTAGGAAGTAGAAATTTTAAAACTCTGGTCAAGCCCGAAATTGCATTATTAGTTGGAACAAGTATAACATCCTATGATGCCGGAGAAATATGGCATTTATTTGATACCCGCTATAATATTAAGGTTACCAAATTAGATACTAAGACCATAGCAAAGGCTGATTTAAGCCGATATAATACTATTATAATTCCTAATACGAGTACTTTAGGTGACGAAAAAGCGAAAAAATTAAAAGCGTGGGCAAAAGACGGAGGTACCCTCATTGGTTTTAGAAATACAGTTAAATGGTTCAAAGAAAAAGAATTTATGACATTGGATATAAAAAAAATAGACCATATAGCTAAAAATATAAGCTTCGAGGAGAAAGCTGATTTTCATGGAGCACAAAAAATTGGAGGTGCTATTTTTCAGGCCAAGCTAGATCGTTCACATCCCATAAATTTTGGTTTTAAAAATGATCGCCTGGCACTATTTAGAAATACAACTATCTTTGTGAAACCAGATTCGGTAAGCTACAATAATCCCATACAGTATACCAAAAACCCACTTTTAAGCGGCTATATTTCAAAACCGAATTTAGAAGCCCTGTCTGGTACGGTACCCGTTCAAATAAAAAAACTTGGTAAAGGGAAAGTCGTAGCGTTTACCGACAACACTAATTTTAGAGCATTTTGGTACGGTACAAACAAACTGCTCATGAATGCTATATTTTTTAGAAAAGAATTATAGCTTAGTAGTAATTAATGTCGTTACCAGTATATAAATGGCGTAAACCAAGGCTGCTTTAACGCTAAAAAGAGTAGCTAATACAAAGATTAAGATTAAAACATACAACGGTCCTAATATTATAGCCATAGCAAATCTAAAAGTAGATATGAACTCGATCTCATCAATTTTTGGTTTTACAAAAAATCTCCAAATTAAATAAGGCAAAAGAAAATTTAGAATTAATATTCCTTTTTGAAATAATCGTGCGCCTTGTTTTTTTGGTTTTTGCTTTCCTTTATAATCGCAAAAGTTATTAGCAATACAATTATTTACTTCTTGTGGGTATAGGAAATTCATATTGAAACGCTCCAATGCTCTTAAATCTTCACTATAGTTTGCTGGTGAAATATGTGTTGTTAGTTTCGAAATTTCAAAGTGTAACTTTGATTTCAAATTTTTCACATTATTAGTTTTACTATCGGATATGAAATCTTTTGCGATTAGCGGTTCTCCAAAATGTATAGAGACACTATCCGGAAACGCTTCAGCCTTAACAAAATTCAATCCAACCGGTATAAGTTGTAAATCCATATCAGGATATTTTTCCAAAGCATCGAAAACAATTCGTGTAAATCCCTTACTAAAAGGTCTTACTGTGCGATTTACATGATGACTCCCTTCAGGAAAAATAGTAACTGCCTGCCCACCCTTCAATAATTCTGAACAACCAGAAAAGATAGCATTATTATTAGCAATGGTCTTCCAACCATCTCGTATGCGATACACCGGCAGCATTCTTAAACTATACAATAGCTTGCTAACATATGGCTTTTTAAACACCGCCGCACGAGTTAAAAAATAAGAAAACCGTCTGCATTTAGTGGCAATCAACAAAGCATCTAATAACGCATTTTGATGGTTACATAATATAAGTAAGGGCTTATCCTTTGGCACCCTTTCAATATTAACAACATGAATCTCCTTAAAATAAAAGAAGAGACCCATTTTAAGGTAAGCACGAACAAGGTATAACCAAATTTTTTGCAAAATATCTTTAAAATTAATGCTTCTTAGACCAATAGGTCGCCAATAATAATCCTGAAACAATATGCCATATTCCCCAAAACGCGGCTATAATCGCCATACCCCCAAGTCCTTCGAAAAAAGTAAAAATAAGTAATAATCCTAAACCAGAGTTCTGTATGCCTGTTTCAATCGCTAAGGTTTTTAAATTCTTAAAAGACACTTTAAAAATCTTAGCAACACCAATTCCGAGCAAAATAGCCATCATATTATGAAGTACACCTATTCCTAAAACATAATGCACATATCCAGAAAACACATCCAGATTATTATAAAAAGCGACTACAATAAAAACTATAAAAACCAGTATAGAAATAGGCTTTAACAACCTAGATAATTTGTTGGCAAAAACAGTATTAACAGCTCTTAAAGACATGCCTAAAATTAAGGGTATTCCTAAAATAAGAAGCACGAGTTTTAGCAACTCAAAAGGATTGAGTTCAACAGTTTTTAATAAATCCGCTGTTGGATCATATAAGCTTGCGTATAACTGAAAATTAAAAGGTGTAAAAAAAATGGCTAAAAACGTAGCAAAGGCTGTCAAGCTCACAGATAACGCTGTATTTCCCTTAGCTAAATGTGTCATAAAGTTAGATATATTGCCGCCCGGACAAGCAGCTACCATCATCATCCCCAGCGCAATACTAGGTTGTGGTTTAACCAACAACACTAAAAAGAATGTGACGAGTGGTAACAATATAAATTGTGATAAAATCCCGAGAACTACCAGCTTGGGCTGCTTGAAGAGGTTTTTAAAATCGTTCATAGAAATATCTAAAGCAACGCCAAACATTACGACGGCCAACGCCAGATTCATTACCAAAAGGCTATTGGTATCAAAGTGTATTTTAACCTGATCTAGTTCTAGCATAATTATGCCACGACAGCCCCGTTTTTCACTTTGACTTCCGGGCTAAGTAAAATGACATCCTTCCCGTTTACAGCTCCCAAAACCAAACACTCACTCATAAACTTCGCAATCTGTTTTTTAGGAAAATTCAAAACTGCTACAATTTGCCTGTTTAGCAACTCTTCCTTAGCATATAGCTCGGTTATTTGAGCCGAAGATTTTTTAACACCTAGGTCACCAAAATCTATAGTGAGTTGAAACGCCGGGTATCTAGCCTCGGGAAAATCGTTGACCTCTATAATAGTACCAATCCGTAAATCTACTTTAGTAAAGTCTTCGAAAGTAATTGTATTGTTCATGTTTTAAAAATACAATTTACCGAATGAATTCTAAGGTTTATTTGGCATTAATCACGAACTTTGATTAAAACTTATAATTATGGCCAGAACCCCCTCTAATATGATTCCCTTAGGAACCAAAGCTCCAGATTTCAATTTATTTGATACGGTTTCATCCCATACACTTTCTCTTCAAAATTTAAAAGGTGAGCGCGGTACTGTAATCATGTTTATATGCAACCATTGTCCATTTGTAATTCACGTTAATAGTGCAATAGTTTCTTTGGCCAATGAGTTTAATACTCAGGGTTTTAGTTTTATCGCAATTTCCAGTAACGATGTGATTAACTACCCTCAAGATGGTCCGGATCAAATGGCTATCCATGCCAAAGAACAGGGGTATCCGTTCCCCTACCTGTACGATGACTCTCAAAATGTCGCAAAAGCTTATGATGCTGCTTGTACACCGGACTTTTATGTATTCAATGCTAACTTGGAACTGACTTACAGAGGGCAATTAGATGATTCAAGACCTGGAAACGGGCGGACAGTTACCGGAAATGATTTAAGGCATGCTTTAAATTGTTTAGTTGAGCATACTGAAAATAAAACACCGCAGAAACCAAGTATTGGTTGCAATATTAAATGGAAGACCTCTTCCTAAACCATTCCTGACCTAAAGGAAGCTAGTCTTTTTTAGAGTTTTAGTTGCCAGAATCCTACGTCGTGCCACGTCTCAAACTTTAACCCTACCTCCTCAAAGTGTGCTACCAATTTAAAGCCAAACTTTTCATGAAGTCTAATACTCGCTTCATTAGGTAACGTCAATGCTCCTAATACGGAATTAAACTTCTGCAGTTTTAATAATTCCAGTAATTCTGCATATAATTTCGTTCCAATTTGTTTGCCGTGTTGTCCATGCTTTACATATACCGTAGATTCTACCGTTCGGTTGTAAGCTGGTTTTGGTCGCCATCTACTTCCATAGGCATATCCTAAAACCTCGTCATTCTCTTCAAAAAGGATGAAAGGATAACCTTTATAAACACGTTTCATCTTTTCTTTGAATATATTTAAAGACAGAGGCTCAAGATCGAAAGTTACAATAGAGTTTTCTACATAATAATTGTAAATATTCAGAAGTTCTTGTGCATCTTCAATTTTAGCAGCTCTAATCATTTCAAAAAAATTATAGCCAGTTATTACGTTTCAGTAGATTTTCAATATGGGCATAATGATGATTACTATGCCAAGCATAAATTCCGATATTCTTCTTTAGCGGTACTTCATTCTTCGTTTCCGGATGTATAAAACATCTGTTCAAATCGGATTCAGATAAAGTTTTCAGGATATAAACCAGTTTCGCATGAATAGCTCTTAAATGAAGCAAAGACATCTCTACGGATGCCAACCTCGAATCTGTTAATTCTGCCCATCTATCTTCATAGTAGGCCTTAATAACTGGTTTATCTTCTGTTAAAGCCCATTTAAAACGGGTATAGCTATGATGATGACTATCTGAAAGGTGATGAACCACTTGTCTAATAGTCCATCCTTCTGGCCTATAGGGGGTCTCTAATTGCGCATTGGTTAAGTCTGTTACAAGGTTTTCCAAGCGATTTGGAAAATGTTCCAAAATTGAAATCCAGCTTTCTATATGATTGTCTGAAATATTATTTGGACAATCGAACTCTCCAATAGGATATTTAAGGTTTTGCAGTTCTAAATTTGTCATGTATAAATATAAAAAAAGCACTTCAAATGAAGTGCTTCTAATATCGTAAAAAAACAGGTGTTTTATTGAACATCCATTAATTCAACATCAAAAACCAATGTTGCATTCGGCGGAATAACGCCACCTGCGCCTTGGCTTCCATATCCTAAGTCACTTGGTATTACAAAGCGGGCTTTATCACCAACTTTTAACAATTGAATACCTTCATCCCATCCTGGAATTACTTGTCCCATACCTAATGGAAAATCAATAGGCTGATTGCGCTTGTATGAAGAATCGAAAACGGTACCATCGGCCAATTGCCCTTTGTAATGCACAGAAACAGTTTTACCTTTTTCAGCATTCGCGCCTTGCCCCTCTTGAATGATTTGGTAACGTAAACCACTATCGGTTTTATTAAAACCAGCAGCGATTTTATCTAATGCTGCATCTGCTACTGCTTTTTCTTCTGCTTGTCTTTTTTCTCTTGCACCTTCAAAGGTTCTAAAGGCCTCTACAGCATTATAAGCTTCGGCATCAGATCCGACTCTTACAATATCTAAACTTTCTATAGCATCGCCTTGAGCAATGGCATCGACAACATCTTGTCCCTCTTGTACTTTCCCAAAAACTGTATGGTTATTATCCAACCAAGGTGTAGCCACATGAGTGATAAAAAACTGACTCCCATTTGTACCGGGACCCGCATTAGCCATAGACAAGACACCTGGACCGTCATGCTTTAAATCTTCATGAAATTCGTCATCAAACTTGTATCCCGGGTTTCCCGATCCCGACCCTTGAGGACAACCTCCTTGAATCATAAAGTCCGGAATAACTCTATGGAATTTTAATCCGTTATAATAGGGAGTACCTTGAGGTTTAATTGAATTTTCTAAATTACCCTCGGCTAAAGCTACAAAGTTACCTACTGTACCTGGTGTTTTTTGGTATTCTAAAGCGACAAGAATTTCTCCTTTTGTTGTATTAAATTTTGCGTATAATCCGTCTTGCATTGTTCTAATTTTTAATCTCGATAATTATTAGGAGTGCAAATATAGGAAAGTAAGTTATAACAATGAAGTTATTAATTCATTTAGACGAAGACTGCAATGGTGTGTGGATTCTAGACTGTAGATTGAAATTACTAATTCGCCACTTCACTTATAAATTTGATACGATAGAGTCTTAATTCTTCATCATCATAATCTCCATCGAATTCTTCAATGGCCTCATTGATATCATCCGTTTCAGATTCCATAAAATAATCATGGATTTCTTCTTGTTGATCTTCATCTAAAATGTCATGAATCCAATAATCAATATTCAGCTTTGTTCCGGAATATACGATAACTTCCATTTCTTTAATAAAATCTTCCATAGACATGCCTTTAGAAGAAGCGATATCGTCTAATGGTAGTTTTCTATCAATATTCTGAATAATGTATAATTTATTAGCGGAGTTACTACCAGTAGATTTAACAACCAAATCATCTGGTCTCACGATGTCATTCTCATCAACATACTTTGAGATGAACTCTACAAAATCTTTACCATATTTTTTAGCCTTTCCATCCCCTACACCATGAACATTGGCGAGCTCTGAAATGTTTATCGGATACTTAAGTGCCATATCTTCCAGAGAAGGATCTTGAAAAATAACAAATGGGGGCACACCTAACTTCTTAGCATTACTTTTGCGGAGATCTTTAAGCATTCCCATTAAAACGGTATCGGCAACAGCGCCTCCTCCTTTAGCTGCTGTAATGATGGTACCGTCTTCCTGTTCGCCCTCAAAGATATGATCCTCAGTCATCATAAATGATTTGGGATTATCTAAGAACGATTTGCCTAAATCAACCAGTTTTATAACCCCATAAGTTTCAATGTCTTTTCTAAGAAAACCAACCACCAAAACCTGTCTTAATAGCGCCATCCAATACTTATTATCGTGATGCTTTCCAGTACCAAAGAAAGGTTGTTCATTAGTTTTATGAGATTTTATAAGTGCATTTTCCTTTCCGATGAGTACACTTACTAAATCTTTAGATTTATATTTTTCATTGGTATTTCTAATTGTTTCTAAAAGAAGTTTCACCTCATCCTTGGCTTCAATTTGTTTTTTGGGGTGGCGCACATTGTCATCCATATCACCACCTTCACCAGTTTCAGTATCAAACTCTTCACCGAAATAATGTAAAATAAACTTTCGTCGGGAAATTGAAGTTTCAGCAAATGCCACAACTTCCTGTAGCAAAGCCTGCCCTATTTCTTGCTCTGCAACAGGCTTTCCAGACATAAACTTCTCCAATTTTTCAATATCTTTATAGGCATAAAATGCTAAGCAGTGCCCTTCTCCACCATCACGCCCTGCGCGTCCGGTTTCCTGATAATAGCTTTCAATACTTTTTGGAATATCATGGTGGATAACAAAACGCACATCAGGCTTATCAATTCCCATTCCAAACGCAATGGTCGCCACCACCACATCCACGTCTTCCATAAGAAATTTATCTTGATGGCTCGATCTGGATTTTGCATCTAAGCCGGCATGATATGGTACCGCTTTAACACCATTAACCTGTAGCACCTGGGCCAGTTCCTCAACCCGCTTTCTACTTAAACAATACACAATACCGGACTTACCTTCATTTTGTTTTATAAACCTAATAATATCGGCATCTACGTTTTTAGTTTTTGGACGAACCTCATAATATAAATTAGGTCTGTTAAATGACGCCTTAAACGTTTTTGCTCCGCTAATTCCTAAATTCTTAATAATATCTTCCTGAACTTTTGGCGTTGCTGTTGCCGTCAATCCAATAATTGGAATATTATCTCCAACGCGTTTAATTATATGTCTTAAATTTCTGTACTCCGGCCGAAAATCGTGACCCCATTCGCTTATGCAATGCGCTTCATCAATGGCCATAAAAGACACTTTAACAGAACGCAAAAACTCTACATTTTCTTCTTTTGTTAGGGATTCCGGTGCTACGTAAAGTAATTTTGTAATACCACTAACAATATCCTCTTTAACTTGCTTGACTTCAGTTTTATTTAGTGAAGAATTTAGAACATGCGCAATGCCATTTTCATTTGAAATACCTCTAATAGCATCGACCTGGTTCTTCATTAGCGCAATTAACGGAGAAACCACTATGGCTGTGCCTTCTTGCATTAATGCGGGTAACTGATAACAAAGAGACTTTCCGCCGCCGGTTGGCATAATTACAAATGAATGATTTCCCGATAAAATACTATCTATGACATCTTCTTGTAAGCCTTTGAATTTACTAAACCCAAAATGTTTTTTTAGTGCAGAATGCAAGTCACCTTTTGCTATTAACATGAATTGTGAAAAATTTATTTACTAATTTAAATACACACCAAACTTTTGAAACACTATAAATTAATTTAGTAATGTATTTAGAGAACCCTCATCTTTTTTTCGTTAGTTTTGTAACGAAAATTAAAATCAAATTTTATCTGAAATTTGACTAACATTAAAGATAACAAAATCTTTAAAGCACCAACAAAAAAAAATAATAAATTTTGAACAGTAAAAATTCTATTATCGATATAGCTAAACAAACTATTGAAATGGAAAGTAAGGCTATTTCAAACTTATCCAACCTTATTACTGATGATTTTGCAGATGCCGTCAATCTTATTTACAATTCTAAAGGTCGGGTTATAATTACGGGTATTGGTAAGAGTGCCATTATAGCGAATAAAATTGTAGCCACTTTAAATTCTACCGGCACACCTTCTGTTTTTATGCATGCCGCAGATGCAATACATGGTGATTTAGGTTTAATACTTAAAGATGATGTCGTTATTTGTATTTCGAAAAGTGGGAATACACCGGAAATCAAAGTTTTGGTGCCTTTAATAAAGAGTGCAAAAAATAGAATTATCGCCATAACAGGTAATAAAGACTCTTTTTTGGGGCAACGGGCCGATTATGTTTTAAATGCATTTGTTGAAAAAGAAGCTTGTCCGAACAATCTTGCTCCTACAACAAGTACCACGGCTCAATTAGTAATTGGCGATGCCTTAGCTGTTTGTTTATTAGAATTACGTGGGTTTTCAAGTAACGATTTTGCTAAATATCATCCGGGAGGTGCTTTAGGCAAAAAATTGTACTTACGTGTACATGATATATCTTCGGTGAATGAGAAACCAAAAGTAAATATTGATACAAGTATTAAAAATATTATTATTGAAATTTCAGAAAAAATGCTAGGGGTTGCTGCCGTTATCGACAACGACAGAATTATTGGCATTATTACAGACGGTGATTTACGTAGAATGTTGACGAAAGAGGATGATTTTGCGTCGTTAACTGCAAAAGATATTATGAGTGCTAACCCAAAGCACATAAAAGATAGTGCTATGGCCGTAGATGCTCTGGAAATTATGGAGTCTAATGGCATTTCACAATTACTTGTTGAAGACGACAATGGTAATTATGCCGGTGTGGTTCATTTACATGATTTAATTAAAGAAGGTATTATATAATGGCAAAAAAAGAAGTAAATGAGATGTCTTTTTTAGATCATCTTGAAGAGTTACGGTGGCATTTAATTAGAATTGTTTTAGCAGTTGTAATAGTTGCTACTTTGGTTTTTATTTTTAGTCGATTTGTTTTTGATGAAATAATTTTCGCACCATTAGAAATGAATTTCCCAACATATCATTTTTTGTGTAATGGAGCAAATTTTCTAGGCGTTGACACCACTTTTTGCGCCGAAGAAATGCCAATGGAAATACAAAACCGTACCGTGGGTGGTCAGTTTTCAGCAGATATTTGGACCGCTATTTTAGGAGGTTTTATTATATCATTCCCTTATGTAATATACCAATTGTGGAAATTTATTAGTCCCGGGCTACATTCAAACGAGCGTAAACATTCACGTGGTTTTATTATAATTTCATCACTATTATTTTTTATTGGTATACTATTCGGTTATTATATTGTAACGCCTTTGTCGCTTAATTTTCTAGCAAATTATAGTATTTCTAAAGTTGTAGACAATCAAATCGATATAAGCTCATATATTGCTTTAGTGCGAAATTCGGCTTTGGCAGCAGGATTAATTTTTGAGTTACCCATTATCATCTATTTTTTTACAAAAATAGGTTTGGTTACACCGGAAATATTAAAAAAATACAGAAAATATGCATTGGTCATTGTATTAATTTTAGCGGCGGTTATTACGCCTCCAGATGTTGTAAGTCAAGTTATTGTAGCTATTCCAATTATAATATTATATCAGGTAAGTATTTATATTTCGAAAGTTGTTGTTAGGAATCAAGAAAGAAAAGAGAAAAAACATGTCTGATATTGTCAATGAATTTAATGATTATCGTTCTAAAATGAACGATAAAATTTTAGCAGATAACAATAAAGTCATTAAGCGTATTTTTAATTTGGACACGAATGCTTTTCAAGCAGGAGCATTAGATGTTAAAACTAAAGAATTACTTGGTTTGGTGGCTTCAATGGTTTTAAGATGTGATGATTGTGTGAAATATCATCTAGAAGCATGCTATAACGAAGGTATCTCTAAGGAAGAAGTTGTTGAGTCTTTAAGTATTGCTAATTTAATTGGTGGTACTATTGTCATTCCACATTTACGACGTGCTTACGAGTATTGGGATGCTTTAGAACAGCAGCGTTAAAACTATTATAAAATTTATCTTCGTTAGAATAGTCTATATGATTTTACTATTTTTAGCGTTCAGTATTTAACATATGATTTTAAGAGCCAAAAATTTAATGAAGTCCTATAGCGGACGAAAAGTGGTAAAGGATGTTTCTCTCGAAGTAAACCAAGGTGAGATTGTTGGCTTATTAGGACCCAATGGTGCCGGAAAAACAACCTCTTTCTACATGATTGTTGGTTTAATAAAACCAAATGGCGGTCATATTTTTCTAGATAATACTGAGATTACTAAATACCCAATGTATAAACGTGCACAAAACGGTATTGGTTACTTAGCACAAGAAGCTTCTGTTTTTAGAAAACTCAGTATTGAGGATAATATTTTAAGTGTATTGCAACTTACAAAGCTTAGTAAGAAAGAGCAGCACCTTAAAATGGAATCTCTTATTGAGGAGTTTAGTTTGGGACATATTCGGAAAAGTAGAGGCGATTTATTATCTGGTGGTGAACGTCGACGTACTGAAATCGCTCGTGCATTGGCAACCGATCCTAATTTTATTTTATTAGATGAACCGTTTGCTGGAGTAGACCCCGTGGCCGTTGAAGATATTCAGCGTATTGTTGCACAACTTACCAAAAAGAATATTGGTATTTTAATTACCGATCACAACGTACAGGAAACCTTGGCTATTACCGATAGAACGTATTTAATGTTTGAGGGTGGTATTTTAAAACATGGTATCCCCGAAGATCTTGCTAGTGATCAAATGGTACGTAAAGTATATTTAGGACAGAATTTCGAACTTCGTAAGAAGAAGATTAGAGACTAAATCTTGTTTAATTATTTTCATCTAGTTTCTTTACACCCCTTTGTAGAGTAGCAATACAATCTACCTTATAAATTTATTATTCTATAGAATAAAGTGATTTCCTTTCATTTTATTTAGAATATCCCTCGCCCCTATTTCTCTTATCATTTAAAACATATTCACTTTATTAAAACCTACGGATTCCAAAATATTTTCAATTTAATTGGAAATATCAAAAATTTAATCATATCTTTATGATATCAAAATAATATCATTTTAAATTAAAAATAGATTTATGAAATCAGAAAAAATAATCACACCAATAGATGGCTACACAATGCTATTGATTTTCTTCCCAATACTTTTTGTAAGTATTGCTATAATAGTTTTATCTGGAAGCCTCTTCTTCTTAATCCCTTTTATTATTACTATTTTCATTTTTAAAGGTTTCATAATGGTTCAGCCAAATAACTCTAGAGTACTACTCCTATTTGGAAAATACGTTGGAACAATTAACAAGAATGGTTTTTATTGGGTAATTCCGTTTTACACTAAAAAGAAGATTTCCCTACGTGCTCGTAATTTTGATAGCGAACGTTTAAAAGTTAATGATAAACTTGGTAACCCTATAATGATTAGTACCATTCTTGTCTGGCGAGTTCTGGATACTTATAAAGCCGCTTTTGATGTTGATAACTACGAAAACTTTGTACGCGTACAAACAGATGCCGCTGTTAGAAAATTAGCAAGCATATATCCTTATGATAATTTTGCAGATGAAGGGCATACCGAAGATATCACCTTACGCTCTAGCGTCAATGAAGTAAGTGAAGCATTAGAAAAGGAAATTCACGAGCGATTATCAATTGCCGGAATTGAAGTTTTAGAAGCCAGAATAGGTTACTTAGCTTATGCTCAAGAAATAGCAAATGCTATGTTAAAGCGCCAGCAGGCCACTGCTATTGTTGCCGCTAGACATAAAATTGTTCAAGGAGCAGTGAGTATGGTAGAAATGGCTTTAGAAGAATTAGGAAAGAAAAATATTGTAGATTTAGATGAAGAACGCAAAGCTGCTATGGTAAGTAATCTTATGGTCATTTTGTGTGGAGATAAAGAGGCTTCACCAGTATTAAACACAGGTACTTTAAATCATTAATCTATAAGTTATCACTTTTGCACTTAAATTTGCGGGAATAATCAATAACAGAAATGGCAAAAAAAAAGGCTTTTGCATTGCGAATAAACGAGGATATGCTCAAGGCTATAGAAAAATGGGCTACGGATGAATTCCGTAGTACTAATGGTCAAATTGAATGGATGCTTAACGAAAGTCTAAAAAAAGCCAAACGCAACCCTAAAAAAGATTCAAGCTAAGATAAACTTACTATTACCAAACTTCAACGCCCTAACAGCTTCTTCTTAATAGCTTTGAATAGATTAACGAGTATAACAGCTAAAAAACCAACGAGTAAACCAACGATAAAATCTCTAATCAAGGATGGCCATGCTTCTAAAAAATGATGCAGAAATTCAATATTATGCGCAAATATACCTCCCGCAACCAAAATCAAGGCAATGGTTCCAATTACTGACAAGCTCTTTATTACGATAGGAAGCGCATTTATTAAAACGTTTCCAATAAATTTTGATATGCTTTTCTCTTTTTTACTAAACTTAACAAGTTTATACCCCAAATCATCCATTCTAACAATAAGTGCTACGACACCATAAACTCCAACTGTGGCAATAACGGCCACAATGGAAACGACCAATATCTGGAACAAAATTGGTCTGCCCAATACGGTACCTAAAGCAATAATTATAATCTCTACGGACAAAATAAAATCCGTAAATATCGCCGACTTTATCTTCTTCTTTTCCAAGTCGGAAATGTCTGGATTTTCAACTTCTTCTACCGCTACATTAGCATTTTTGTGATTTCGATGAAAAAAATATTCATATATTTTCTCAGCACCTTCATACGCCAAATAAACACCTCCCAATACTAAGGCTAATGTTACTGCCCATGACGCAAATGCACTTAACAAAAAAGCAATAGGCAAAATAATTATCTTATTAAGCATAGAGCCCTTGGTAATGGCCCATAATACCGGTAACTCCCTTGAAGACACAAACCCGGTCGCTTTTTCGGCATTGACGGCTAAATCATCCCCTAAAATACCCGCAGTTTTTTTAGTCGTAATCTTACTCATTACAACGACGTCGTCCATTAATACAGCAATATCATCTAGTAATGCAAAAAATCCTGATGCCATTTATTTTTATTTAGATGTTAAATTGTCCAACGACGACATGATAATATACAATAAAATCACTATTGGAATAGCAGCAAACTGCAACACAATGAGTAGCACTGCACATAACACTATAAAAATGTATCTCGTAGTGTTATCCTTAAAACCGTAATTTTTAAATTTTAAAGCAAATAACCTGATCTTAGCATTTAAAATATAACAGCTAAAAAAGGTAAGTCCAATTAAAAACCAACGATTAAGAATGATGGTATTTATGAAGTCATTATTTTGAAATTCCAATATTAAAGGCAATGAAATTATCAATAAAGTATTTGCCGGCGTAGGAAGTCCTTTAAAATACGTTTGTTGTTCGGTATCTATATTGAATTTTGCTAAGCGATAAGCTGAAGCTAATGTGATCAACAGCCCTAATAATGGAAAAACTGCCATGTCTGAAAATCCAAAGATAGATTCTGTTGCTGGATCGTTTCCCACATAATTCCAATTTGAATCAGTCATACTTAGTAATTGGAACATTACAATTCCCGGCACCAAGCCGCTGGTTACCATATCTGCCAATGAATCTAATTGTAACCCCAATGCTCCTTGAACATTAAACTTACGAGCGAAAAAGCCATCAAAGAAATCGAAAAAGATGCCTAAGAAAACAAATAGAGCAGATGCAATAAGGTTATTGTTAACTGCAAAAATCACAGCAATACTTCCACTAAGTAAATTTAAAAGTGTTAAGGCATTCGGTATATGCTTCCTCATCAAGTTTTTTTCAGATTTCTATTTTGTAAAAATAACAAACAAATGGTTTCAAAAACAAGTAATTGTTAATCGAATATAAAATGAAGGAGCACATGTTACACCTAGTTTATATTTTCATGGCAGATTTCATATAAAAACAATATCTCTTATTATTTCAAGTTTATAGGTTATAAATTATGTGCATATTTGTAAAAAAATTGCGATTGAAAGTTTATATAACTACATTATTTTGTGTTGCAACTTTAGCCCTATCCAGTCAAACCGTTAGGAAATATTCTAATGAATTTATGAATATAGGTGTTGATGCTGCTGCATTGGGAATGAGTAGCGCCGTGACATCTCACACTGCCGATGTCAATTCTGGTTATTGGAACCCTGCCGGACTATTGGCTTTAGAAGACAATCAGCTCTCTCTAATGCATTCCAGCTACTTTGCGAATATTGCAAATTATGATTACGTAGCATATGCTATGCCTTTAGATGATAGAAGTGCGGTAGGTATTTCCCTCATTCGATTTGCTGTTGACGATATTCTAAACACAACTCAACTTATAGATGCCCAAGGAAACATCAATTACGATCGCATTAGTTTGTTCTCAACTGCCGATTATGGATTAACCTTTTCTTATGCGCGTAAACTCCCGGTACAAGGACTTAATTATGGGGTTAATGCCAAAGTTATACGACGTATTATTGGTGATTTTGCCTCATCATGGGGTTTTGGTTTGGATGTTGGCATTCAATTTGAAACCAACAATAACTGGAAGTTTGGTATTATGGCACGTGATATTACCACCACTTTTAACGCATGGGCTATTGATGAAAATGAGTTCGCTACGATAAGAGATGCTGTAGCCGGACAAAACCAAGAGTTACCTGAAACCACCGAAATAACAATTCCTAAACTGCAAATCGGAATTTCAAAATTAGTTGATTTTAATGTTGATTATACACTTTTAACATCAGTCAATCTCAATGTTCGATTTGAAGAAAACAACGACATTATTTCATCATCTTTTGCCAGTATTAATCCTGCATTAGGTTTTGAATTTGGATATATTGATATGGTTTATTTAAGAGCAGGTATGGGGAACTTCCAAAATGAATTGCAAATAGATAATACCGAGCAATTAAGCTTTCAACCCAGCTTTGGAGTTGGCTTTAAATACAATGGTGTTCAAATTGACTATGCCTTTACCGATATTGGAGATCAAAGTGTGGCCTTATATTCTAACGTATTTTCCTTAAAACTCGATTTTAGTATCTTTAGGTAATATTCATTTTATGCATAAAAAACTTTTCATAATATTTACGTTCCTTTTTGTTATTGTAAATGCTCAACAAATTCAATTATCACCCAACGCAGAGATTAGCGTCCTAACTATTGGTCCAGGCACCTCGCTAAATGACACTTTCGGACATAGTGCCTTTAGAGTTAGTGATCCTAATAACAATCTTGATGAAACATTTGATTACGGTCGTTTCGATTTTGAAGCTCCAAATTTTTACTTGAATTTCGCCAGAGGAAAACTAAACTATTCTATAGGAGATAGTATTTATTATGACTTTCTAAGCTTTTATATTCGACAAAACAGAAGTGTAAAAGAGCAAGTTTTAAATTTATCTCAAAATGAGAAACAAAAACTTTACAACTTTTTATTAGAAAATAATAAGCCCGAAAACAGAAATTATTTGTATGAATTCTTCTTCGATAATTGTGCTACAAAAATTAAGGATGTTGTAAAAATTGCCACAAACAATGGTATAGAATTTCATACTCCGCAAGGTTTTGAAGCTGAAAATTTCAGAAAACTAATTCATAATAATGTAAAACGAAACTCTTGGGGAAGTTTGGGTATTGACATTGCATTGGGATCAGTAATTGATAGAAAAGCAACCCCTGAAGAACATATGTTTTTGCCTGAAAACATATATTTCTTTTTTGAAAATGCGACTTTAAAACATAGTGAAGCTCCTCTGGTTAAAATAAGTAAAGTGATTTATTCTAAGAAAGAAACCGGAACCTATGATAACTTTTTTATAAGTCCTTTATTTATTTTTGGAATTATTGGATTGTTAATTGCTCTGGTAACCTACAAAGACTTTAAGAAAAATAAGCTAAGTAAATGGCTGGATGTCGCTTTGTTTAGTATTACAGGAATTATTGGGGTTCTTATTTTGTTGCTATGGTTTGCAACCGATCATACTGGGACGCATCAAAATTATAATTTACTTTGGGCTTTTACACTTAACATATTGGTGTTAGGGCAGTTATTTAAGAAAAACGTAAGCCCTTGGTTTATTAAATATCTAAAATTATTGGTTATTCTCCTCTGTTTATTAACACTACATTGGAGTATTGGTGTGCAAACATTTGCTATTGCACTAATTCCATTTTTAATAGCGCTATCCGTAAGATATATGTATTTAATAAACTACTTTAATAAAAAGGCTACTGACCTCTAAAGAAAATCATGGTACTCAAGGTTTTCACAAGAATATTGATATCCAGAAAGAAGCTTCTGTGCTTAATATAATATAGGTCGTATTGTAATTTAAGTAAACTATCATCTACAGACGAACCATATCTCGTTTTTACCTGTGCCCAACCTGTTAAACCGGGTTTCACAATATGTCTGGTTTCATAAAAAGGTAATATTTGAGACAATTCTCTAACAAAATAAGGGCGTTCTGGTCTAGGACCTATCAAGCTCATATCTCCCATTAAAATGTTGTAAAATTGTGGAATTTCATCCAATCTTGAATAACGTAAAAACTTACCAAATGAAGTGATTCTAATATCATTTTTTTTTGCCCAAACGACGCCATCTTTTTCAGCGTCCTTAATCATGGTTCTAAACTTAATGATACTAAATAAGTTTCCATTTTTACCAATACGCTCTTGAAAATAAAAAAGAGGGCCTTTATTACCGATTAAATTCCCAATAAAAATTAAGGGTAAGAGTACAACACCAGATAAAATACCAATTATAGAAATGATGACATCAAAAAAACGATGAAAAAACAAGTACATCTTATTTTGATTACTCCTGCTAAACGGGAAATATTTATAAAAATCCTTTCCAACGAACTGTACTGGTATGCGTTGTGTTATATCTTCATAGACTTGGGTATATTCTGTAATCGGAAATCCACCTTCTAATAAAGTAATTAGGTCTTTGTATATTTCAGAGGTAATATTCTCAGAATTATAGGTCGCCACAACAATTTCAGAGATATGTTCATCTTTAATAACCTGATAAATCTGCTTTGGGCTATATTCTACAATATCCTTAAATTTAATTTTATCTTCCCTATTAGTTTCGCAATTAATAAAACCTACAATTTTATAGTTGGGATCGGCAACTTTAAAAATTTCAATTATGGATTTTATATTCGAAGTTTCTCCTACTATTAAAACCTTTTTATAAAATCGAGGTGAAACAACAAAGGTAATATAGGCATATCTCCAAATAAAAAGTGCAAATAATATTGCAAAGTAAAAATACAGTATTTGGAGCCTGTTATCCGGTAAAATTGGTGTGAAAAATGGTGTTAAAAAATAAAATAAAACAGTTGTTGATACCGTGAGTACAATATTCGCCGAAACTTTCTCAATCTTACTCGAAGCCTGCAAATCATAAAGTTCTAAAATGGTTCCGAAAATTGATATATAAAGAACCAAAACGAGTACCCATTTCCAGTTCTCTTGAGTAATGGTAAAATAATCAAAGTCAAACGTATGACTAACAAAGTACAATACAGCCAGAATTGAAAGCACATCAAAGATTCTCAATAATACCTTGCGTTCTGAAATATTAAAATGAATACCTTTTTTTGACATTTGAAGAGCGTATGTTTGAGAGTACCTAAAGATAGTAAGTTAATTTGATTCAGCCAGAATTTATTGCAAAAGCTCAATCCATTGGTGCTTAACATCCTGCCAATCATAATGTTCAACTTTCTGTCTTGCATTGAGCGATATGGTATTTGCAAACGTCGGTTTATAAATAATCTCTTTAATTGCATAGGTAAATGCTTTCACGCTATCAGGTTCAACCAATAAGCCATCTTGCCTGTCCTCAATTAAAAAAGGCATTCCACCAACATTAGTTGAAATAACAGGCAATCCTAAGGCCATAGCTTCTATTACGCTAACTGGCATATTATCAAAATTGGTCGTGTTAATGAAGATATTAGATGCCTCTGATTGCTTTATCCATTCTCGCTTTGATAATTTCCCTGTAAAAGTTACTTCTACCTCCAATACTCTCGCCAGATTCCTAGCCTTTTCCAACATTCCGTCTCCATCGGGTCCAACCATGGTGAGTGTAGCCTCAATAAATTCATCCTGCAAAGCTTTTAGAATTTTTATGGCCAACAGAGGGTTATATATTTCTGAAAAAGAGCGTACCCAAAACAGTCTACATTTATCAAAGTTTCTGTGCTTAAATGTGTAATTTTTTATTTCTATGGAATTGGGTATACAAATCAAGTTAGAATATCCCAAATTCATAAAACTTGATTTAATATATTGGGATGGAATTACATTTTTAAACGCTGAATTAAATATAAATTTTGATAATTTTGGATGAGATTTTAATCGTTCCGGTAAGCTACCTCCCCTTAACACCGGTATGTATTTAAGCCTTAAGAAACGACATAACTGACTTACAAAAAGCGCATAATAAAAATTGAACGTACTATAGGTATCTATTAGAACAAAATCTGTTTCGTTTTTATACTTTAATACATGATATAACATATCCGCTAGTCTGAGAAATTTATTAGATTTGCTGGAAGCTGTTTTAATAGTAAAACCTTCAACTTCTAATAGATTGCCTAAGGTCTCGATAGATGTTACATTCTTACCTTTTTTTGATAATTTGTTTCCTATGTAAAGGAGGTTTGTCATAATGTATATTTAATAAACACAATCCATAAATAAAAGCCGGCGCCGCAATTCGCATAGACGAATGGTTTATTGTTAAAAACCAAAACAGGTAAAATGAATAAAAATATAAATTATTCCTATTCTGGATTCTAAAGAACAATGGGCTCAATAATAATATTAAAAATGCAATCACTCCAAACAAGCCATGTTCGCCAACAATTCGACTCATTTCATTATGAGATGCCGCCTTCACACCCTCCTTCTTAAATCTTAATTCTTTGAGTTTTCCAACGCCTACGCCCAAAAAGGGATTTTCAAAAAACTCGTTAAGCTCATTCGTAAAAAGATTAGTTCTCCCCGTTGTAATATCTTGTTTCTCTCTTCCCAAGGCATCTTGATTAGTATAACGTTTATCAATTAAACCTTGAGTATTTAAAGAACTAATAAGCCAAGTTAGCAATATACCTATTCCAAAAATGAACAGAGAAAAAAGCACTCTTGATTTAAGTGCACTATGGGCCCTAATGTAAAAAACTATGATGAACATTAAAATAATAACAATAGCAACCAATACACCTCCACGGCTAAAGGTTATTATAGCTCGATACGCCATTAATGTCAAAATTGAGATATTTAAAACCTTTAAAAACAGTGATTTTGATTGAAAGAATAATCGACCTGTTAACAGAAAAACACCCAGACCTAAAACCGTTGCTACCTGATTAGGGCCAAAACCTCCGGAAGCTTCAAAATTAGATTGGGTTCCTGATAAAATATCTTTAATACTGGGACTATAGAAAAATAAATATACAGTAATTGAGATAAGAGGAAGTAACGCCGCCAATAGTATATTCTGAAGGTTTTTTATGTGAATTCTTCTATTATAGCAGTACAACGCGCTTATTCCCAGGCATACCGGACCACTTAGATTAAATGTAATCGCAGTTCGTACGTTAGTATCGAAATCCAACGTAAAGATCCCAATAATAATACCTGGAACCAATATTAGTAAATAAACTATGTACTTATATGAGTTTTTCAACACGCCATCTCCTAAAAAAAGACCTATTAATATAAATAGAATGACCAAATATTTCGATGATTCATAAAAAAAGTTACCACCGGTCATTCTTAAAAAAACTTCGGAACCAGCAACATAGGCACAAGCAATCAATATATATATTGGTCTTTTAGCATGCGAAGCTTTTAAAATTTCAAACAATGAAAGACCTATGATGGCAATGAAATAAAGGCTTGATAACGGCTTAAAAATGAAAACACCTAAACCTATGCCAATATGCAATAAAACAAGATTAATATAATTATTAGAAATATTAGTCGCCATAAATTGAGATCAGTGTCTTTATATTCTTTTCTGTGTTGTAGTTTGTTACTACGTTTTTGTACAACATACCTCCATGACTTTTTCTTAAATCATAATTATTGGCATAGTTTAATAAGGCTTTTGAAAACTCCTGAATATTAATACCAATTAAGGTTCCTTCATTTTCATTTCTTATTATATGATTACAATAACCTACATTTGTTGCTATAACGGGTAATTTTGCCAACCCATACTCCAATAATGTTAATGGAAAGCCTTCAGAAGATGATGTCAACACCCCAATATCACTTTGGCTTAAAACATAATGAATATCCTTTATTTGTCCGTAAAAAAAGATATTATTTAAATCATGTGTTTCAATATAGCTCTTTAATTCATTAGAATAGGCATCTTCAAAATCTTTACCTACTAAATGTAAACTCCACCCATCAATCGACTTACTTGCTTCTTTAAACGCTCGAAATAAAAACATATGATTTTTTGGATCTCTAAGGTTAGCAACACAGATTAATCGTTTTCCAGCCTCTCCTTTTAAACAAGTCACTTGTTTTTCATCTTTAGTTAAAACTGAAAAGTTAGACAGGTAATATACCTTTGTACAGTGGGTATTTGTCTTAGCCCAATTCTTTAGTTCATTATTAACTGTTATTATTTTTGAGAAAAAATAAGAGCAATATATTAGAATTCTATTCTTGGATTTATTAAAAAGAACTCTATTTCCATTATGGTCATGCCAGATTATGGATAGATTTCTATTTCTTAATTTTAAAAGAGAGGCAAAAAAGTAAGAGGTTGAATGCGCATGCACCATATTGATTCGGTTCTTTTTTATAAAGCCATTTAATTTTCTCAAAGCCTTAAAGTCAAGAGTCTTTTTTTTATTTAAAAACAAATATCCCACTTGGGGCTTTATATCTTGTTTTAAAGGCCCCTCTTTTCTTGAGGTACAAATGAACGAAGCCTCAACGTAATCAACCAGACAGTTAGCATAGTTAAGAGCTGTTCGCTCTGCACCTCCAATCTCTAAAGAATCTATTAATTGAAGTACCCGCATATTATTTGAGTAATTTAATAATTTCTGCTTCAAACGTTTCCAACGTATATTTTTGAGCCCATTCGCAAGCCGCCAACGACATTCTTTTGAGCTCATCCTTATTCTGCAAACTTTCTATAATAACTTTAGAAGCTTCCTTGACTTCAGAATCAATTAACAAACCTCTTCTTCCAAAATCTAACATATAGGGAATGCATGATATTTTTGTCGCAATTGGAATTGCACCAAAAAACATGGCTTCCGCAATAGCTTTTGGCCAGCCTTCAGATTTCGAAGGTAATATTAAAAAATGAGCTGTTTTAAGAGCATCTTGAATTCCTTCTAATGTTTGACTTCCTTCTATTTGAACAATCGTTTCTAAATCATTTTTATTGACATAATCACTTAGTTTATTCATCAATGTGCCTTCTCCAAACAATTTTAGCTGCACCTCAACACCTGAATTATTTATAGCTTCAATGATCTTGATTGCCAAAAAAGGGTTTTTACCTTCTACTAAACTTCCGATAAAAAGAAATTGAAGCCTAGTTTTATAATCTCTTTCTATGGGTTTGAGTTTATCTTTATCCTTAAAAGTAGCAGTAAAAAACGGTTTAATATTCTTAGACTGGTTTTTCCAATGCCCATATACCAAAACCTCAATATTTCTACTTAAGAATGGATTTCTTAAAATTGATTTCTGCAATCGATAACTAAGAGGTTGTTTACTATTAGGATCCCAATTTCCAGCGTATTTGACGGTCTTCGTCTTTTGTGGAAAAAATATTTGTGCTACACTTCCCAATAAACCAATATTTCCCGGGCATCTCAAATGAATATGATCCGCTTTCATGATAGCCATGAACATCTTAACAAAGATATAAGGTATTTTAACTAGTGATACTAAGCTCTTTCTATAGTTGGTAAATGCGATTGATGGAATTCTATTAAATACAATATCGTATCTATCATATTTTTTATCCAAATTCGTCACCTCTTCTTTAATTAATGGGGCCAATACTTCTACTTCATCTACATTTTTTAACCATAAATTCATTTCACGAATATAAGGTGCATAGGCCAAAAGTGCTGCACCATCTTTTTTGTGCGGGGTATGTGAAATGATTAAAAACCTCATGCTTATCTTTTAGGTTTGTTAAAAATTAATGAAAACCAACCCATACATCGGCCTATACTTTCGGTAAATGCTTCCTGTCTTTTATTTGTATTTAGCACATTGGTAAATCGAATACAGGTTAGGATAAAGGAGGTTATATTCCATTTTGCTCTTGCTTTAAAATTGGGCTTAGGATATTTAATACGCCAAACATACCACCCGTTTCTAACCACCATTTTTCCATATTTGTATTTGTTTGGACGTCCGGAAGTGTCATGATAATGGAACAATTGGGCTTTGGTATTAACATATAGCTTTCCTTTTTTCGCTAAACGAAGCGAAAAATCAACATCTTCATATAGTCCATATCCTGCGAAATATTCTGAAAATCTCATAAGCTTAAAGACCTCCTTTTTAAACGAAGAAGCACCTCCCATAATTTGCTCCACCTCATAAATTTCACCGGATGGCGGTAAAAAACCAACACTTCTACCATGAGAGAAATTCGGTAAAAACCCGGGAAGTTCATCGCTGTCTAACCCAAGCTTTTTCCTAAGAACAAAACGACTCCCATCTTTGCGCTTATAACCATCGAATACAAATTCATTTATTAAAGCTTTATAGTTAGAATTTACCTTTTTCCATTTGGTGTTATTCTTTATATATCCCCCTACAGCCAAGGCTTCGGGGTACTTATTATATGTTTTTAAAAGTACTTCGAAATAATCTGGTTCTAAAACAATATCGTCATCTAAAAAACAGACTATTTCTGATGTTTCACTTACTAAATTTATACCATAATTTCTTTGTTTTGTAAGTCCCTTATGCCGGTCGGGAACTTTATAATATTTTAATCTCTTGAATGCATTCTCCCTTAACATATTTTCGGTATCGGAATTATCAGAGGCATCAATAATCAATATTTCATCCGGATAAAGCATTTGCTGTGTTACGGAATTAAGTAATTCAAACAGAGGTCCTGGCCTCATATAAGTGCATACAATTAAGGTAAAGTTCATAATTTATTTAGTTCTTACACCTAACTTCATTAAATTTTTAGCATAAAATATTGATTTTTTATACTGCAGTATACGGTAAGGTAACTTTATCAACCTAAAAAGGAAATACAATTTTGGTCCATTAAACAAATACCGAATAAAATATTTATACTTATATTCCTTTCGTTGTGCTTCCGAAAACTGCTTGTACAATTGATACATAATGGTTGGGCTGGGCTTTGGTGTTATTATTTTAACAGGAACCTCTAACTCCCAGGGTTGAGTTTTTCGCTTCTTTCCAATAATTTTAGCTTGAGTTCCCCAAAACCTGTACCCCCCTTGAGGTGGTTTTAAATGTAAATTTGCCGAAAACGGATTATGCAATACAGGTACTCCTATTTTTGTGAGCGATATACCAAAATCACTATCTTCACCATAGCCCCCATCATAGTTCACATCATTCCCTTTTAACACCGCAATATGCTCCCTTTTCACACAGGAATTAGCATTAGAGAAAGATTGTGTTACACCAACCTTCCAGCGAACTCCTTCAATCGCTTTCAATTTAACATTTAAATCGTCTAACGTCTGATTCTCATGATCTGCTCTAAGGTCAAGCCCATTACAGGCACCGGCGTTATATGTTTGTAACAACCTAACATGATTTTCAATAAAGTTAGACGGAATTCTAATATCATCATCTCCAAAAACAATATAGTCCCCTTTACATAGATCTATGGCTTCATTTCGGGCCCTGCAACTTCCTTTTGTGGTTTGCCACTTAAAAATAACTTCAAATGGATATTTTTCTTTCCGATATAAAGATTCATCTCGTTTATCAACGGGGGTTGCATCAACTACAATAACCTGACTAACTGGGTACGATTGTTTTCTTAAGTCTTCAAGTAATCTCAAGGTGTAATCCTGACGCAACATCGTAGGTATTATGTAGCTAATCGTGGGGTTCCCTTTAATAGCATTTAAACCCCTTGGAGAAACTAAATACTTCGTTTCTCTTTTTCTATAATTTTTAAAAGCTAAATTATAGGCCTTTAATTCTTTGTATTTCCAAAAACCTTTACGCCATAGCATATACAAAGCTTGAGCTTTCCTGAAATTCTTCCTATAAAATATATACCTATCGGCCGTAGAAATTGTTAGAGGTTCTTTCTTATTGCTTGAGAAAAGTCCATTCACATAAAGCGTTATAGCTCCGTTATTTCGTAAGGCGTTGTACGCAAAATCGAGAGCTCCCATATAAATGTTATCGTAATCGTCATCAAAGCCGTTTAAAGCTTCCCAAACAGATTTTCTAATCGCAAAGCTGTTGGGGTTTAATCTCCAACTCACGCAGGTATCCAAATTATCAAAATCGTTACCATACCAAAAAAAGACCGCTGTTTGATACAGAATATCGGGAAAAACATTTTTAAGACCTTGCTCAAAAGAACTATGCCACATATCACCTAAACCATTCGCTAAGTCGTTCAATTTATCAAAATTGGGTTGACCATTATAAAGAAGCTCGATTCCAGCAGGCGTTGTATATGGTTTTAATATCATTTGCGAAAATTGGTAAATTTCTTATATAATTCAATATTTTGTTGTGCAATAATACCCGCTTCAAACTTTTCAAGAATAAATGCTCTAGCATTTTTGCCGAAAGTATGTCCCAATGCATTATTTTCTAACAGCTGTTTCATTCTTCTGGCATACAGCACATGATCTTTAGGGTTTATAGTATAACCCGTCTTTCCGTCCGTCATGATTTCGTTCGACCAACCAATGTTTGAAGTGACCAACGCTTTTTCCATAGCCATAGCTTCCAGCCAGGTCATAGGAAAGGCTTCAGCAAAACTAGGGAGCGTTACCAGATTGGCTCTATTAATTATTCGAACCACTTTGGCATAAGGAACTTCCCTTAAATACTTGACTTTGGTTTTTGCTTTCTCAGAAAGTAAGTCAAAAAACATATCAAGTGTTGATCTTTTTTCAAAAACGTCAATGGTATCTTTCCCTAAAAGTATTAACGTCGCATCCTTTTTTTCTTCGACTAATATATTAAAAGCCATGGCTAGCTCCAAAACCCCTTTTTTTCTAATAATCGACCCAAAATACAATATTTCGTTTTTAACAATGCTGTTTCCTCCTGGTTTAAACGTAGAAACGTTGATACCATTATGAACGACTTGAATATTTCTTTTTAAATTGAAAATTTCTTTCGTTTTATGTGCAGTAAAAGCACTAACAGAAACAATGTGTTTTGCTTTTTTTAGTGCTTTCTTTTCGAAGAAATAATTCTTTAGTTTCTGCTTTCTATTAGCCAAATGACAAAAATACCCATCGGAACCATGAAGCCTTATTACCAAAGGACATTTAAAGCTCATGAAAGCTGTTACGCCGGTCCAATCGGGAGCTTCAAGCAGATCAATATGTTTTTCAATTACGATTGAATTAATACATTTTTGCAGGTGTTTCCTACACAAATACCAGCCAAATATTAAATACTTTTTGTGCTTAATAGCATGAATTGTAATTCCTTCATTAAATAACGTTTCGTCTGTTTTCTGTCCATAAACGAAGATAGTAACCTTATGATTTTTCGCAATCAGTTCTAATGCAAGGTTCTTAATACTAGTTCCTAAGCCGGCTGCTTTATTCAAGCTGGTATGCGGGTATTCCGGACTTATAAAGGCTATATGCATGGCAGTAATTTTATGTGCTTTCTTACCATTTTATCCAAATAGTACTGTTCTTCTACCAACTTACTTACGTCTTGTTTAATAGCATAATTTTTCACTACAATGTTATTAATTATGTCTGCCAGATCTTCAATATTTCCAGCTGAATATATATACCCGTTTTCGTTGTGTGTGATAACCTCCAGGTTCCCTCCTACCTGGGTGGTAACTACGGGTACATTAGCTGATAAGCTCTCCAAAATTGATAAACTAAAGCACTCCATATAGGTAGGTTGAAGCATGAAACTATAGTTGCAAAAAAGCTCGGAAAGTAGCGGGGAACTTCCTTTAAAGTGAATATAAGCGTCTAAATTCAAAAAGCTGGTTAAGTCTTTCAACTCATTTTCGTACGGTCCTTCTCCATAGATATCAATACATATTTCTTTTTTTACGTCCTCGCTTAGTATTGATACTGCTTTTATCAAATCCTGTATCCCTTTTGAAGGTCTTAAATGTGAAGCCACAATGAACTTGTTTGAGTGATCTGTGGTCCTTTTTTTAAACACATGACATGCTATACCATTATGCACAACATGAACCTTTGAAGCTAAGAAACGCCCATAATCATTAAGAATATGCTTCTTTGTATATTCTGAAACCGCAATAAATCGATCTATATACTTCGAATAGAAAAGACCTTTAATCCTGTTTTTTATCCTTTTTTTAATTGGGAAACCATTTAGAGGTCTTGGATTGTGGTCGACGGCAACTAAATACCCTTTGTGTTTTTGTTTTATCCACTTATAAAAAGGAGAACAAAGTTCTGTAAAATGAGTGATAACTATGTTATACTTTATATCATTTTGTTCACAGTGTTTCATAAAAACATGCTCTACCCGGTTTTTATTATCGGTATGAATATTCAAATCTTTATAAAACTCGAACGTCTCGTATTTAGAAAAAAACCAATCCGTGTGATAACCATTTTCCTTTACTTTATCATTAAAGGCAATAAAAAAGCGATCCATACCGCCAATTCTAGTTGGATGCAATGTATAATTGCACACTATTGCTATGTTTTTTGTTTTGGGTGTCACTTTTTTAAAGCTTCTATTATACGCTTACTTGTTCCTAAAATGGGCTTTCCTATCTCAAAATCAAGTATTTTTTGTCTATACTCTTTTCTTTTCTCCGGATGCTCCAAAGCTTCCGTTAAATGTTTATGCAATTCTAATTCATTCTTGGCAATTGCTACGGCACCACTGTCAATAACATACTTATAGTGTGTATACTTTAAAAACTTCTGATCGTTATACAGACCATTTTCAAGATTACCAAATGCCACATTGATCACTGGCTTTCCAAATATCATAAAATCTAAACTCATCGTAGAGAGCATATTTATATTGACATCGGAAAACAACAGAACCGATTTTAAATCTAGTACATCCTCCACGGTTGGCAATCTTTGTGACCACATTTCGGAATGTGTTTTTCTGGTTTGTATCCATTTTGGCATATTCCACTTAACTTCGGGAAATTCATCCATTAAGTTCTTGAACCGCTTACCATCTTCGGCCGGAGACGTCCTCACCAAAAGTTGCAAATCTTTTTGAGAATTTATGTAACTCAAAACAGCTCTAATATGGACTTCATCATTCCTTCCTATGGAACTATCGGCACAACTATAACATATAACACGTTTGTCTTTATCTAAACTGAATTTATCGTAAAAAGCGTCTTCATTCACTACGTACTTTTCCAATACATAAGATTCAAACTGTGGTGTCCCGACTACGTGTACTTGAGAATCTTTCACTCTTGAATAAAACTCCAGAAGTTCTTTTTTCATTAAGTCGCTCCACACAAAGTAATTGTCAAAATCACCACTCATTCTTCCTTTGGAAGCTAGATTATCCCAACTAAAAATAAACGTTATGGTTTTTATTTTTAAAGTATTTGCTGCTAATATCAAAGGTGCAATATAAGGCGGGCGTTGATGTGTAAAAAATAATTTATCCGGTTTATGAGTTTTTAATAAGTCTATGTATGAACGTGTTGTTTTATTCTTTTTAAAACTGTGTCGCTGCAGCCTGTAATATATTGAGATCCATGCTTCAGAATGAAAAAGGTAAGTCCAAAGAAAAATCAATCTGGTGAAAATGGATCGTTTACTATAAGTTCTAGGGTAGTGTATCTTTAGGTTGCTTTGGATTCCAAAATTATTTTTCTTATGGTTTTGTAAGTGAGCAACTTCTTTAAGTTTTCTAAAAAACCAAACCTTAGGTTTCTCCTTGAAGTCCTCTAATTCTTCGATATAACAGTTTGGTGTTTGAAAACCATCAAAACTAGATTTTGGTAATCCCGAAAAAATTATGACTTTATCAAAATGGTTTTGTGCTTCATTTAAAAAGTCACTTAAAACGTAGTTCCTAAAGCCCACACCATCTGTTATAACCAACCCAAGTGTCTTCATTTATTCAGCTTCATTATTAAATATTTGAAATATTTCTTTATTAGTTTTTGTATGTAAAACCATTGGTTTTTATAAATAATAATATCCTTATAATCTGCCTCAACATTGCTTTCAACGCCATTGGCATCTAAAATAATATTGATTCTATCTGTATGCTTTTTATTTACGCCATAACTTCTTGCATACCATGTATGGCAAAGTAATTTTTTATTCTCATAATATACTTCATTTGTAATCATATCATCACACATCTTAGATTCCAGAAAAAGAGCTTTTTTTCTCTGGCGTCTTAACCAAAAATAAAAACAATAGTAAGGTTCGTATAAGCTTTTGGGATCAAAATCTCCTTTTAATCCGGAAAGATCATCATGGAACTCTCCCTCTTCGATGTATTGATTCTTTAGCACTTCTTTTTTATTCCAGATAGTGAATACTTCTTTCAGGTTTATTATAGAAAAAAAAGTGTTTATCGCATAGGGGTTCTCTTTTCTATGTAAGACCGCACCGCCATCTCTCACTCCACAAACTATGATCTCATCGTTACTCATTTTATCAATAAGGGAAAAAATAAGTTTATTCTCTGTAAAAACGACATCTTCGTCTGCCATAATAAGCCAATGAATGCCTTTATTTTTCAGTTTTTGCATCATATAAACAATACTGTAAATTCCATGCATGCCATCCCTCCCATCTATAATATATTTTTGAATACCTTGAGGAAATAATGTTGATGTCTTTCCGTACAATTCAAAATTGGCAACCGTAGTCAGAATAGCTGTATTAGAAATATCCATATTTAACCTGTTCTTTGTGCTCTTAAAAGTCCTCGTCGTAAATAAGGTGCATCAAGATTTTTGTCGTAAATATAAATCATATAACCTCTGGAAACTTCTACAGTAAAACCATGAGATTTTAACTGCGCTTTAAATGCTATTTCGTCATCTTGTTTATGATAGGTACATATCGCTATTTTTAAATCGATATTTTGCTTCAAAATGCTTTCGCATGAATTCAGAAAATTTTGTTCTTCCCCTTCAATATCTACCTTAAAGAAGGTGATATCAGGATTTGTTGTGTAAAAATTATGCATGGAAATTGTGGATTCACTCTCATAGTTGGTCACAAACTTATTTATGATTCTCACTTTATCTTTCCAGGGTTTAAACGTTGCTCTTAATGGCTCAATCCATTCTTCATCAGGCTCAAATAAATAAATCTTTTTCACGCTTTCTATGACCGATAAGGAAAAATTTCCTTCAGCTGCTCCGACATCGGCAACAACATCATGTCCATCCAAGTTAAAATTATCAGTTATATATAAATGAGGAGAGTTTTTATCCTGATCGAGTAATAGCCCATAATATAGGTTCTTTACTGCTTTATCAGTCATATTTTTTTTAAAATAGAGCCTTTTATTTTGATGCATAACATATCTTAACTCATTTGATTGATCAAAGTAAACCTCAATCGCTTCTTTTTTGTATTTCTTAGCAAAATTATATGGAAAAACAGATACAGGATTACCCTGTAAATATGTTACAACCTCTTTGATTTCTTTGTCATTATTGGCTTCATGATAAGTCAATATATTATTTCTTAAAGACGCCTTGAATTGGGCGAATTTATTTCTCTGGCGTTTCCTTTTTATTTTATTTATAAAATGATTGGGAACAACAGCCTTGATCATATAAATCAACCAATTTTTAGCCTTCTTTTTTAACATATTGTTTTAAAAATTAGTTTTTCAAGGATTTAAGATAGTCTTCTGCCATTTTCCAATCAGATAGTGTATCTATATTAATTGCTGCTGCTTCCGGAGACTCTAAATAAGCTATTTTGGAACCGTATAGAGAATTCTGCTCTAACAAGACCTCTGTTTTAGTAATATAAATGCATCCATCTCTGAAATAATAGTCTGATGGTAAATCCTGTCGGCGTGTTACGATCTCCTTTTCATTGGTAAACAATTCCAAATTCCCTTCCTGGTTCTCTATAAAAACCCAGTGCGGGTTGAACTTATGTGGCACTTTTTGAACCGATATCAAAGCATCGGCTCCTGTATTTACGAATTTGCTTATCGCCATATCAATAAACTCTGATGTCTTAAATGGTGTTGTAACTTGAAGTAAGCAAACGGCATCATAATAAATCCCCTGATCCATAAAATATTTGAGAGCATGTTGAATAACGGGTAATGTAGGCGAGCTATCTAAAGCCAAATCGGCAGGGCGCTTAAAAGGAACTTTCAATCCTATTTGCTTTGCAACTTCCATAATGGCATCGTCATCTGTGCTTAGCACCACATCAGTAAGACCATTAGCTTTATTTGCAACATCAAAAGTATATTGAAGCAACGGTTTGTTATTAAGCTTCCTTATATTCTTCTTCGGAACAGATTTAGAACCTCCACGAGCTGGTATAATCCCTAAAATCTTCATTAATACATAATTGTTTTGTGAAATCTCAAATCTACATCGGCTATAATATTTGCTATTTTTTCACCTGAATCACCAGCGCCATAAATACCATCATTTATGGCTGTTCTATTTTGTTGAATTCTGTCTAAAATACCATTCATAATATCAGCTTCATCATAGGAAATATCAATAACATTAAGCCCTCTGGCTCTTCCATGTTGTCGGGTTCCTATATTTACTACGGGAACGCCTAGGTATGCACATTCTCTAATTCCTACACTTGAATTTCCAACGAGGCATTTGGAATTAATCAATAAACGCAAAAAGTCTTCGGGCTCCATATTCTTAAAAAAATGAATATTTTCCGGTTTATGGATCTCCCTGTATGAGCGAATTCCTTTTGAAGTACCATCTGCTCCAGCGTCCACATTGGGCCAAAACCAGAATGTTGGTATATCTAACTTATGAACGACCTTAAGAGTGCTCAACACATTTACCTTAGCTTGATTATATTCTGTTGTTACCGGGTGTTGTAAAACTACCAAATACCCTTTTCTCCAATCAATATTGTTTCCAACTCCTCCGTATTTTTCTATGGGATCAAAATTTAATTCGGGTGTCTCATTAACGTTTCGGGCTATATCTATTGAAGGGCAACCCGTATTAAAAACGTAGCGCTCATCTTCCCCCATTTTTATAACTCTTTCTCTTGCTTCCTCTGAAGCTACTAAATGAAGATCGGCTAATTTGGTATTAGCATGCCTAACCTTTTCGTCAATATTTCCGGTAACTTCACCGCCTTGTATGTGTATTAATGGAATATTCTGGTAAGAAGCGGCTATGGATGTTGCCAAAGTCTCGAAACGATCAGCTATAGTTACTACTGCATCTGGTTTTAGATTATAAAATGTGTTTGCCAATTCCATGACACCTAACCCCGTTGTCTTAGCCATAGAGGTCTTATTTTCACCTTCTAATACCATAAAAACTTTGGCGTCGATCTTGAACCCATCATTTTCTATATAGTCAACAGCATTTCCATAACGGTTTAGTAATGCAGAACCAGCAACTACAAGTTGTAGTTGAAGGTTTGGATGCTTATTTATTGCCAATAATGCTGTTTTAACTCTACTATATGATGGTCTGGCAGTTATAACGACACATATTTTCCTTTTACTCATTTATAATCTTGTTTGGTTAGGAATTCCCATTGCTTCATATCTCTGATAATAGTTTTGCCTATAACATCCTTAAAATTTGTTGCTGATACACCCTTGTTAGCTGGTTTTTTTGCCTCTAAATCTGAAAACGTTATTATATGCCCGGCATTCAAATCTTTATTTATGGCCAGAGACTTCTCAAAAATAGTTTTAAGCGTTTTATATGATGTATTATCACTTTTATTTATTGGGTTAACAGTAGCTATTTCAATATTACGTATTGCCTTAGTTAAGACCTTTATTTCTTCAATGGTTAAAGAAGAACTTACGTCTGGGCCGAACATCTCTTTATTAAAAACGGCATGAAATTCAATTATTTCGGCTCCAAGGGTAACTGCCGCAATACTTGTTTCAAGCTTTGATGAATGATCGGAAAATCCAATCGGGATATTATATCTGGCTTTTAATTCGGCAATCATATTTAAACCGTATTGCTCTGGTTTTGTTGGGTAAGACGTTGTACACTGAAGTAGAGAAAACTCGACATGCCTCGACTTTAAAAAATCTACCGTTTTGTCTAATTCCTCAAGGGAACTCATCCCTGAAGATATGATGAGGGGTTTAGATGTCATTGCCAGACGTTCTAATAATAAGAAATTAGTAACCTCCCCTGAGCCCACCTTAAAGCAGTTTACGTCTAGCTTTTCCAATAAGTCTACAGCTGCATTACTAAACGGCGAACTCATGAACTCCAAGCCTTTTTCATCACAATGTTGTTTTAATCCTTCCCACTGTTCACTAGTGAATTCCATGCGTTTCCAATACTCATACCTAGTAGCGTCTTCTTTGGAAAACTGAACTCTAAAGGGCTCATATATACTACTTTCGGCTTCGGCTATATGGGTTTGAAACTTTACGGTATCGATCCCGGTTGTTGACAACGCATCAATGTATGCATGAGCCATTCCTAAACTACCATTATGTGCTTGCCCGATTTCTGCTATTATTTTAACACTCATTCCTTAATTTTTTTTTGCAACAATACCATAACTCATTCCCTGAGCCATTGGGTTTCGAGATTCAATAAAGGCCTCTGCTCTATATTTTATCCAGTCCTTAAACGAAGAAATGCTTCTCCTTTTATATTCAATATCAACGATTGCGTATTCCAAAACTTCAAAACCACATCTTTTTAAAAAGTCAATCACAATATGCTTCCAAGGGGTAAAAACATGATTCTCTTCAATGTGTTTTTCCTGAAAGGCATACAAGGCTCCTCGTAAAAACAAACTCAATGTATTTTTACTCGATTGTGGATTTGGTGTAGTGAGTACCAATATTCCATCTTTTCGAATGTGATCTGATATATTTTGTAACCCTAAAAGTGGATTATCCAAATGCTCCAGAACTTCAAGGAATATTACCAGGTTTGCTTTCTCGGCACCTTCGGGAGCACGATCATTTAAATCCCAAATAGTAGATTTACTTATTTTTTTTGTAACATCAAAAGGCTGCCATTGACCTCCGAGTTCAAGTACTGTTTCTTCCATATGGCCATATCCGGCACCAATGTCGCTAACAACAATTTTTGATTCACTTGGCTTGTACTTGTGTAGCATTTCTTTTGCAAAATCGCCTCTGTTGCTATATATTTTGGGCTCTGTGCTCAATTATAAAAGGTTTTTAGTTGGTAAAAATAAAATTACAAATCTTTTGGTTTCCAATACAATTTTGCCGCAGGAAGTTTTGAATACTTTTTAAACTCCTCATTTGATAAACGGTCAGACTTTTTTATTAAACGCGGTACGTTTAAAATAAGATCACCTAAAGCTTGTAATATAGCAATAAATGCTCTAAAATCCCCTTTAAACACCTTCGTTTTAAATTGCATCCATAAAGAATACAAAATCTTTTTAGGCACAAGACCCACTGGATAAAATAACAGATATAGAAACCACCCGGACCGCAATGCCCGTCGTATTCTCAATCTGTAATCTTTACTATGCTTTCTGCCTTTTAAATCGACGCGATGATGCACCAATACGTCAGGCAGATAATGTACTTCCCATTCCTTTTTGAATAAGTGGTAGGAAGCAAAATCCTCTTCCCCATAAAATATAAACCAATCGGGATAATCCGGGATTGAATTCCATGCATTAATCCTGAACACATGTCCACACCCTACGTAACTTTTCATTATAGAAGGCTTCTCTTGATTTATATTAACAAAAGGCATTTCTTTACCCCAAAATATTCTAAAACCAACTACTGCACATCTCGGGTGTGCATTAAAATAAGCCTCAATACTTGGAATTGGGTTGTTCGTTACAAAGTGTGAATCATCATCGATGGATATCGCATACGCCGTCTTCACTAAATTCATCATTTGATTACGGCAATATATTAAACCCTTCGAAGTTTCATTTCTCAGTAATTTGATTTTGGGATAATTAGAACTTACATAGTCGTAAGTACCATCGTTGGAACCGTCGTCACAAATAATATATTCCACATCAGAATCCCCTAGTTTAGCTTCATTTATTTGAAGTGTATATTTTAAATCTTCTAGTCGATTCCTTGTTGTAATTAAAATAGTAAACTGTGCCATTAATTCTTAGCAATTTTAGAAAATGTTCGTTCTAAATTGGAAACTGAGACATAATTTTCCAAATCCGGTCTATTTAATTGCAGTGTTTTATTGTTTTTCAACCATGCTAAGTATAAAGATTCAATCAGGGTTGCAATTTTATCTACTTCGTCAATATTTGCGTGATATTCATAATCTATTCCTAATAAATGATACGTTTCGCTCTTTTCCGGTCCTAAATGAATAATGGGCTTATTGGCCATAATACAATGAGGAAACTTTCCCGGTAAAAAGGGACTAATATCCGACTTCGCTTCCAATATTACATTTACCGAAACACTATTTTGTAAGGATAACACGGTATTAAAATCTACATAACCTCTACTCAAGTAGAGGGAGTTTATTTCCTTATTTTTTTTATCAAGATAGTCTTTAAAATAACTCTTCTGTCCCAACAATAGTAATTGTGAATTATCCTTGGCTGCAGGGTTTCTATTTAAAAATAATTGATATCCTTCAACAAGTCCCTTCGGACTTCTTTGTTTCATTAAACTACCCGCATGCAGAATAGTAAAACTTTCATACTGAAACCAGTTGGGGTGCGGCAATTCTTCACTAACCATTTCAGAGGAAGCCTGATGCGGTATAACAATGCCGTTATCTAAAAATTCGGGAAAGTACTGCCCCATCCATTTGTTAAGTAACTGACTCGGAAAAATAACATATAAAGCCTTTTTCGAAACTTCTCTAAAAAAAGCCTCTTTTTGTTTATAACCCGGTTGAAACCAATTAAAGGGTTCAGGGTAACAATGCATCGGGTATGGATCGTGCACATAGGCCAACCATTTCTTATGAAGCCGGGGTAGTTTTAAAACGGCCATATGCGGTCTGAAACTCGCCGCTTTACTTAGGGTTAATACCCAATCGGGATTAAAACTATTTTCTTTGCATAAGCCATATTTTATGCTCTTAACGTCATTAAAAAAAGCGAAAGAAAACCCTAATTTACTTTCGAAAAAAGTATTCAAATTAACCTTAAACCAACGTTTAAGAATCAATTGGGCTTTACTAAGCAAGTACCAGATAGTCCATTTTTTTTCCGGTATTGCAATACATTCTATGCCCGAAAGTGTTATGTCCCTGCGTGTATAGTGAAAGACTTTTAATTCGTATCCGCATTGTTTTAAATTCCTGATAAGTGCCACACAGGCTTTTGCACCACTACTATCTTCTACATCAATTGATTCTACAACGATTAAAATCGATTTCATTACTGCCATAACCTTAACATTATGAGTTTCTCGTTTTTGTCTGCTCTTTAATGAAATCAACAATAAGCATTGAGGAATTTCCTTTCCCGTATGGGTTTTCTAATAAACTTTTATTATAGTCTTCTTGTAATACTCTTAGTGTATTCCTAACTATTTTATCCTTATCGGTCCCCACTAGTATAGAATGCCCAGAGTGAATCCCCTCCTCTCTTTCTGTTACATCTCTAGTCACAATAACAGGTATATTAAATGTTGGAGCTTCTTCTTGAACTCCTCCTGAGTCCGAAATAATTACACTAGATTTTTGCATTAACCAAACAAATGATGGGTAATCTAAAGGTTCAATAAGAATGATATTGGATAAACCACTAAGTCTTTCGTAAACTACATTTCGAACATTTGGATTAAAATGTACCGGAAATACAATTTGTATTTTTTTTTGAGAAAGTTCTATCAAAGCATTGCAAATATTATCAAAACCTTTTCCAAAATTCTCTCTTCTATGCCCCGTTACTAATATTATTTTTTTATTGAAGTCTAGATCCTTTTTTAGACTGTCAATAGATTTAGTGGTATATCCATTGGTAAGCTTGTTCATCGTAAATTGTAAGGCGTCTATAACTGAATTTCCTGTTACCAATACATCCTCTTTTGCTCTCCCTTCTGACAATAAATTCTTTTCAGCTTTTTTGGTAGGTGCCATATGATAATCTGCCAATCGACCTGTTAATTGCCTATTCATTTCCTCTGGAAAAGGTGCCAATTTATTATAGGTACGTAAACCAGCTTCTATATGTATTATTTTTATATTTCTATTAAATGCAGCTAATGCAACCATAACAGATGTTGTTGTATCACCATGGACCATAACCATATCAAAAACATTTGTAGCAAGAATACCATCTGTTTTTTCTAAAATTTTAGCACTTAATAGATTTAAACTCTGATTTTTCTCCATTAAGTTTAAATCATAATCAACATTTAATTCAAAAAAACTTATAACTTGATCTAATAAAGCTCTATGTTGACCTGTTAGACACAATTTAAAAGGAATTTGTCTTTTTTTAAGCTCATAACAAATGGGAGCTATTTTAATAGCTTCAGGTCTAGTTCCTACGCAGATTAATATTTGCATTTATTGGATAATTAATCATTCATTAAAATTCTTTTAACACTTGTAATATAATACAATATACCTTCTTTTAAACCGATTGTTATCATGAAATATTTTGTATTACCTTTTAATTTTCTGTATTTAAAACTAAAAGTTTCTTTCACTTTTAACTGTGAACCTTGACTAATATGCACAATTTTAGCTTCTGGAACAATCATACTTTTAGTTTTCGGGAAATATTGTTTAATTCTATAGGCTAACTCAGCATCTTCGGCATACATGAAAAAACGTTTATCAAAACCTCCTACCTTATCTATTATTTGTTTTCTTACGAAAAAATCGGCTCCGGACACATAATCTACTTCAAAGGGAATTTTACTTTCATAAGGAATTGGTCGTCGACTAACTTCTGAATAAAAATGTTTCGAATAAAAATGTTTCCATAAGGACCCTTTAACAAATAATTTATAATTAGGGAAATTACCAGCTGATACATTATGTGATAAATCTGCCTTAAACAATTTTGCTCCACATACTGCTACATTTATGTTTTCAATATGTTCCATATAATCATATAATATCTCAACAGCATTGTTTATTAAATAGGTGTCTGTATTTAAAAAAAGAACATACTTCCCTTTAGCTATTTCTAAACCCTTATTATTTCCTCTTCCGAAACCTAAATTTTGTTTATTTTCAATAATTATTACTTCAGGAAATTTATTTCTAATTGTTGAAACAGAGTCATCCTTCGAATCATTATCTGAAACAATGATTTCAATGTTTAGTTTATGAGTATAATTATAAACAGATTTTATAGACTCGCAAGTTAGTCTACACGTATTATAGTTTACAAAAATTATACTAACGTCTACCATAATCAAACAATCTTATTTTTTATATATTTTCAATTTGCCATCTCCTTTTGTATTTAACCAAGAACTAGATTTATTTACTGTTTTAACATAATATTCTTGTTCTTCCGTTAAGTTATTAGAATCTATGTACCAACCCCCATGTTTCGCTATATAGGGATGTCCAACTCTAATAGCTTTAAAAAAATCTAACCAGATTGGTTTAACAGCTCTAGGTCTATACAATGCAAAAGTCGTATCTATTTTGGCTATATAATTTTTATTTTCTGTCTGATTTTTCCAAAATTGATTTTCCCATTTCAGAATAGTTTCTTTTTCTATATTAGTATTAGGTATATCGTCAATTTTTAAACTAAAGCCTACTTTATTTATTTCTGGATTAGCATCTAATATGTTCTTAAAATGTTTTAAAAAATCATGTGGACATGCATCAATAGGAACAACATCAGGGTCTGTTACCACATAGTAACCTTTAGCATATTCTTTGAAAACACCTTTTTGTTTCCAAAACACACGATGTCCATAATTTTTACTAAGTCTATAAATTTTAACATCGTTTTCTATACTGTTAAAATACTCTAATAAAGGGAGGTAGGTCGAATTGTTATCTAATACTATGATATTATTATATTCGTGTTTTCTTAAAAAGCCTACTAACTCTTTTAAATAAAATAGTTGATTAAAACTTATTATAATTATTGGTATGGATTTATAATTTTCATTATGCCTTTTCATAGTAGAATTAAACATCAAATTACACCAATATGAAATCTTATATCTCTTCCTAAGAATCAAATATTTCAAATCAACAAAGGACAATATTTTAGATACAGCTTTCTTAATGATAGTAACGATTTTTTTTAAAAATATATTTTAAAAATGTTTTTGAAAACTTTTTGAAAGATGGTTTTGAAAATCTTTTAGTATGAAAACACCATAAAAACAACCATTCCTTAGCCTTAACCTTCCTAATTGCCAATGCTCTTTCCAAGTAACCTTTAGCAATTTCAATACTTTCGACTTTTGTAAAATCGTCTAATTTTTGCCGCACCAAATAGTTGTAAAACATTGAGGAAGATATTCTTTTTAATTCTAAATTGTCATGTTTTCCAGAAATGCTTTCAGGTGAAACTCTAATGTAGACTTTGGCGTCATTCATAGTATAAACGGGCAACTTCTCCGAAAATTCTAACCAGGCGCGATCGTCACTAAACCAAGCCAACGGGTAATTGTAAAATTTGTACTTCATATATTGCCTTTTCAAAAATACATGCTCAGATAAAGAACTTCTTGTAAGACCTTTATGTTTCCTGTAAAAAGAGTCCTTTGCTTTTTCCCAAACCGGATGTTTATAAACTTGAGAAACACTATTATCCTTATCGTATATCATTTGAGATGCAAATCGCACAACATTAGCTTTGTTTCTAAAAACATTAAGGTTATTATAGAATGTTTCAACGACATTTGCGCCTAAGAAATCGTCATCACCTAAAATCATTATCCATTCTTCATTTTCTGTCATAGCCACACACCTGTCCCAATGTTCTACCAATGATGCTCCACCAAGGTTCTCTGTAAAACGGGCGTACTTAATTGAAAGCTTGCCCCTGTATTCTTGTAACAATTGCTCCGGATTCTCAGGACTTGCATCATCACCAATGTAAACCTTAAAATTTTTGTCAGTTTGATTAACCAATGAAACTAATGTCTCTTTAAAAGCATTTATTTTATAATATGGAATAAGGATAGCCAGCATATCAAAAATTAAACAAATCTATTTTTAAGCATCAGTGCTTTTTTCTCAACAATGTACCAAGACAAATACCCCAATGGTACAGATATCAATATAGAATACAACATTAAATTTAATGAATCATACTTAAAATAATACATTAAAGTTTGCTGAACAGGAAAGGCATAAATATAAATACCATATGATGGATCACCATACTTTCCGAAATCCTTAAAATAGGGGATTGGTATTAATCCAATAAATAAAACTAACAGGGCTAAAAACACATGTTTTATATACGAAAAGCTGTCGAAATAAAACGCCGTCATAACAATCAATAAGGTGAATAAAAGAAATGACCTCTTATGCTTAACCGTTTCTATTTTGTATACAGCCATCAAACTTCCTATAATGAAAAAAGTGCATAAGTCTAAAAAGGATTCTCCATACATACCTAAGACTCTTAATTCCTTAAGGTGATCCATATAAAAACTAAAACCAACAATCATGGCCAGACCTAAAACCACTAAGATATATTTTATGACTTTTGTTTTATACTTTATAAAGAAAAACAAGGCTATAAAGATGTACATGGTAAACTCATAACAAAGCGTCCAAAGAGAACCATTAATTGCATTGGGATAGGGGTTATTTTGAAAAACACCAGAAATATGGTATTGCAAATTATAGAGCGAAATATTCCTGAAAAAATAATGATACACCGATCTGTTTTTTAAATATGATATATCACTTTCATAAACAATGGGTCCCATTAAAACAGTTAGAAGTAAAACAATTATTAGAGCTGGAAACAATCTTAACAAACGTTTCCACAAATAAGACCATAAACTTTTACTGCGTTGGAGGCTTTGATAAATTAAATAGCCACTTATTGTAAAGAAACCCGCTAAACCGATTGAAGACCAACTGGTTTGGCCATTAGTTACCGAAAGTAACCATTCTTCATTACCATCTTTAACTGACAGAGGATAAGAATGCGAGATAATAACAAAAATGGCAAACAAAAATCTTAAAAAATCGAAATTATTGTCTCTCATATTTTCCTTTGAACAAAAGTGATAAACTTTGAAAAATCCTCCTATCTTAGCAATTATAGTGAGTATTATACTTTACTCCTAAATAATTTACTAATCATCTTTTTCGGTTGCTTATAGTTTTCTGAAATTATTTTCAAAAATTTTAAAAAATAGTGTTTTGAGTAAAAGTCTTCCTTTTCTTTGATTGCAATAGCATGTTCTAGGTTTGAAATAGCTTGCTCCTGCCTCTTTAGAAAAATTTCTTTTATGTTTTTATCCGAAAAATAGGATAATAAAGCGGTAAACAACCTAATATTAGCTTTGGCCTTTTTAATACTATTTACCGCTGAAAAAACACCAACACCATATCTATAAACAGCCATAGTATCTTTTAAGTAGATTAAACTACCATGTTCTGCTAGTATCATATATAAAAAAAAATCTCCTATCGAGGTTTTATAGAACTCTTTAGGATAAGTATCTATTACGTTTTTAAAAACCACAGATGGTGTATGAATGTAATTCCCTTTCAATGCTAAAGTTTCTAGGTTTTGATAGTTTTCTGGAATATTTGTTAAATTGTCTTCAATTATTTCATTATTCTCATTAAGGACTTTAACTTTATGAAAACATAATACACTATCTTTTTCGGCCTCTAAAGCATCTATCTGCTTTTGTAACTTATAATTATCAATCCAATAATCATCTCCCTCACACAACGCAATATATTCACTTTTTATTGATGATAAGCTGTCAATAAAATTTGGTATCATACCAATATTTTTTTCACGCTTAACATATTTTATCTTAGATGCGCTTACATCTGAATTTACTATATCCTGAATTACAGCATCAGTATTATCCGGAGAACAATCATTAGCTACTAGTAATTCAAAATCAAAATTACATTTCTGAGATAAAACACCATTAATCGCCTCCCGAATATATTTTTCGTGACCATATGTAATCATTATAACACTAAGCTTCATAAGTTATTTTAAAAATCTTTCATCTAACTTTCTTTCCTTAACAACTTTAGCAGGCGCCCCATAAGCTAATACATTATCGGGAAAATCCTTTGTTACTAATGCCCAGAGCCAACAACTTTATTATAGCCAATTGAAACTCTATCAAAAACAGTTACTCCAAAATCAATAGCTGAATACTCATTAAACTCTACATACCCTCCGGTTATGACACCTGCAGATAAGATTGCGAAATTTTTCATGGTTGAGAAATGTTCTCGTTGATTATTAAACATAATTTATTTAATTCACTCACCTTTAAACCTAAATAAAGAGGTAAACAAAGTATTCTTTTTGATATGGAATCCGAAACTGACATTCTAACATTATCTACATAGGTTAAATTATTAAGTGACGGATAAAAATATCTTCTTGGAATAATATTATTGCTATTCAATGCCTTTTCTACTTGAAGTAACACACCTTCACTCTCAAAAATTATAGGGAAATATGCATAATTCCAATTCGTGTTTTCTCTTATTTTTAAAAACTGAAGTTTATCTGAATCTAATTTAGATAAATAAATATCGACAACCTTCTTTCTTTCTTTTAAAATTAGAGGTACATGAGGTAGAACTGCTAAACCCATTGCTGCTTGCAGTTCACTCATTTTACCATTAATTCCCAAGCCATGAAAACTCAAAGCACCATTATGCCCGAAATTATGGCTGTAAAATAATTTATGATAAATGTCCTTATCATTACAGAACATGGCACCACCTTCTGCCGTATGAAATAATTTTGTGGCATGGAAACTACACGTACTTATATCCCCATAATTAAATACTGACTTATTTTTATAAAGCACCCCAAAACAATGTGCAGCGTCATATATAACTTTTAAATTATGCCTTTTTGCTATACTTTCAATAACTTCAACATTGCAAGGGTTTCCAAAAACATGAGTCGCTAAAATAGCTGTAGTTTTGTTTGTAATTGCAGCTTCAATCTTTGTCTCATCAATAGTTAGATATTCTGGGTCAATATCAACAAAAACAGGTGTAGCTCCTTCCCAAACTATTGAAGATGTTGATGCTACATAACTAAAAGGTGTGGTTATTACTTCGCCTTGATTAGCAAATAGTTTAATAGCTATCTGCAAAGGAATTGTTCCGTTTGTTGTTGCAATAATATTAGATACAGATAAATAATCCTTTATTCTTTTTTCTAATTCTAAAACAAGCTCCCCTCTATTGGTTACCCATTTCGATTGCCATGCCCGGGCTAAAATAGATTGGAATTCTTCAATTTTAGGGAGAAAAGTTTTAGTTATTGTAATCATTATAAAAAATCAATCTTATAGGAATCTATTAATCCTTTTTTTCTTATAAATACAAGCTCAACAAGCCATAATATATTCGGCTTAAAAGGTCTATTTAAATCTGTAATCTCGAAGAGTCTATACCCCTTGTTATCCATAAAACTCACTAAACTTAGCAAATCATTATCGAATTCCTTGTTACCTATACCTGCTTCTACCATAAAAACTTCAGTCTTACCAAACAGATTTGAAGCTCCTTTTAGTACCTCGATATCTAGTCCTTCAGCGTCAATTTTAACCAAATCCGGAAAAGGTCTATTTTCCTTTTTAACAACTTCATTAAGGGTCACAATTGGAATTTCCAATTGCTCATAACCTTTCAAACTCGCTTCCTCATCGGTGTACCTAAAAGTACAACTATCATCTCTATCAACAATTGTAAATTTAAAAGATCCTGATTCTTTTCCAGCTCCAACCGGTAAGAGGTTTATTTTATCATTATTTTCCAACAAATCTTGAAAAGATTTTTTCAGCCATTCTTGAGGTTCTAACAATGTATAATAAGCATTGGGAAAATATTTCAGAGACTTTCTAGTCCATGTTCCATGATTTGCTCCAACATCTATAATATGTTCAGGCTCAAACCCCATTACTTTTATATTTAAAAACAAATTGTTTAACAAAGCATCTTTAGAGGTTTCATCTTTGAGTTCAACTTTTTCTTCAAAACCTAACCTTTTAGCAATTGGTCTAAACAATTTTAATAATGCTTTTTTTATATACTTTGTCATATTTTTTAAAAACGTGCTTTAGTCCAATTGAAATCTGGCTTAATAAAACCAGGTTCTTTTCCTAACCAGGCTCCAAGAGGTCTTTCTCCTTCTTGAATTGAGAAACTCATAATATCCGGTTGATGAAAGATTGTATTTTTAGAATTTTCAATGATATAAATATCTAAAAAATAAGTACCAATATTCAAAAAACCCTCTGGAAGATAACATCTTAAATAACAGTCCCCAACCTCCAGAGGCACATCGGAGTTGGCATTCGTTATGGTAAATAAACTTAAACCAGTTTCGTCTTTTAGCACGTAGGTTAAATGAAGGTTATTTTCTGTTGGGTAAATAGTAATTTTAGTTTCTATTGTTAATTCATCATATTCGTCCAAATTAGTCTCCTTCCTTTTTCCTTTCGCAAATATTGTTATTCCATGTAATTTGAGCCTTTCATTCTTTTTAGAATCCCCAAAATTATAATGATTTAAACTCTCGGAATTACCATTCAAATAATAAGCTACAGCATCAGAAGGACGTCCTTCATAAGTAATTTCTCCATTTTCCAGTACAAGTCCTCTTGTGCACAAGCTCTTTACAGCGGCCATATTATGACTAACAAACAAAACGGTTCTGCCATCTCCCTTGCTAATGTCCTTCATTTTACCAACAGCTTTCTTTTGAAATTCGGCATCACCGACCGCTAAAACCTCGTCAACAACCAAAATATCCGGTTCTAGGTGAGCAGCAACTGCAAAAGCCAATCGTACGCGCATTCCCGAAGAATATCGTTTTACCGGAGTATTTATATAACGCTGACATCCCGAAAACTCAATAATTTCATCTATTTTAGAAGCAATTTCTTTTTTAGTCATCCCTAAAATCGCACCATTAAGATAGATATTTTCAAGACCCGTCATTTCAGGGTGAAACCCCGTACCAACTTCGAGCAAAGAAGCTATTTTACCTCTAGTTTTTATTTCTCCTGTGGTTGGGCTCGTAACCCGCGAAAGTATTTTTAATAATGTGGACTTTCCTGCTCCATTTTTACCAATAATACCTAAAACTTCTCCACGATGTAATTCAAAATTTATATCCCTTAAAGCCCAAACGTAACTTGAACTTCCTTTGGTGCTGGAATTATTAATCTCGCCAATTTTTAAAAACGGATCATCTTTTCCTCTTAGTTTGTACCACCATCGCTTTAGGTCGTGACTTACGGTTCCAGAACTAACAAGACCCAAACGATATTGTTTAGAGATATTTTTAACTTTTAAAATAACGTCAGACATCTGTATTCAATTTTGGTAACTTATAAATTACTGTCTGACTCCGCGCTCCAAAAAACTGAACGAATTTTGGTGTGTATTTTTCCAGTCTCAATGCCGTTCTTCTATATTTTCTTAACGTTCTAGTTGAAAAAGGTAATATGCGATAAAAACGCTCAAACATACCCATTGGAGTAATTTCGATGGTATTAAAAAATTGCGTTCCAAGAGCTCTAAAATGTTTTGAACTATTATCGCGGTGAGGATGAGGGTCTGATCTTTCCCAAGCTTTAAAAGCTTTTGGTTTAAATAGTTTAGAAGGTCGATTGTTCATTGGCACCGCCCATCTTAATTCGTCTATAAACTTACTATTAACAGCAGGTTCAAAAAATCGAGCTTCTCCATCTTCTTTCAAAATTTCACTTACTTTTTTTAAAACCGCTCTTTCATGATCTAATGTTAAATGGTGCAAAAAAGCCTTTCCAACAACAATATCTATGGAGTTATTGGTTATATCATGTGTGATAAAGTCTCCTTTCTTAAAAACAATTTTATGCTCAAACTCGAATTTTGAATTTAATGCTCCAATAATATCACCGCTAAAATCTGAAATATCATTTGCAATAACCTCTGCCCCCAATGCAGCCATCACCGCAGCATTTGCACAATTCCCGCATCCCAACTCTAAAACTTTTTTACCTTTAACGGTCTCTTTAAAATTATTAATGTACATGCCAACCCAACTAATATCGGTAGCTGTGACATCTTCAAGAAACAACTCTAAGTTCTTTAGTGTCTTTAAAAGTCCGTCGATATTAACCTTCTCATATCTCTTATTATAAAAGTTTTTATTATGGTGAATATTCTTTATGCTCTCTGCTTTTATCTCTTCCATCATATTGTATCTATAAAGCTCTTCTCTGTTTTATTAAAGATTATTAACCCTAATAAAAATATTACTGTACTCGTAATCATTACATATATCAGCATTTGAATATTTATTCCTCCAATTCCAAGTGTTACATTTCTGAACATTTCAACAACCGTTGTCATAGGATTATACTCAATTAGAAGGCCTGTCATTTCAGGAATTCGCCCCTCAGCAACTTTAGATTTTACTAATTCAAGAGGATACATAACTGCCGAAGCATACATAAGAAGTTGAACCCCAAAAGCAACAAGAAAAGTCAAATCTCGATATTTCGTAGTCATCGATGAGATAATCATCCCAAAACCCAAACCTAAAGTTCCCATAATTATAATCAAAACAGGTAAAATCAATAATGTTATTTGAGGAGATACGTTCGAGGCTTTTTCAGTAAACATTGTAAAATATATGTAAAACCCTATAAACACCAATAATTGAATTCCAAACTTAATCAAATTTGAAATCACCACAGACATTGGCATAATAACTCTTGGAAAATATACTTTACCAAAAATATTCTGATTCTGCTTAAACGTATCACTTGTACCCGTTAAACATTCTTTAAAGTAGTTCCATGATGTTATACCTGCTAGGTTAAATAAGAAAGGAGGAACTCCATCCCCGGTTGAAATATCTGCAATATTGTTAAAAATCAAGGTAAAAATTAAAGTCGTAAAAAGCGGTTGAATAAAATACCATAGAGGGCCTAGAATTGTTTGTTTATATTTCGTAACAACGTCACGCTTAACAAACAAAAACAGCAAATCCTTATACCTTGCAATTTCTCTAAAATTAAATTCAATGATCCGCCTTTTTGAAGAAATCGCATATAACCATTGCTCTTCACCAGATGTACTCAAATTCTAAAATATTTTAAATTATCAAACAATATTATGGATAAAAGGATCTATCCTTTCTTGAATAACTTTTTAAGCTTATCCAATATCTTTTCCTTATTATCAATTTCATGGTATGCGCTTCCGTATGCGCCATATCCATACCCGTAACCATATCCATACCCGTAGCCATAACCATACCCTTTATTATGTTTATAAAAATTCAGAATATAACTTATGTTTTTTAGCTCTCCGGTTTTATATTTAGTATTAACAAGCTCCAGCATCCCCTTCTTCGTATAATTCAATCGTATTATAAACAATGAAGCATCGGCATATTCGGACAATTCCAAGGCATCTGTCACTAGACCTAATGGCGGTGAATCAAGTACGATCATATCATAATGTTGTCTTAACGCTTCTATCAATTCTCTCATAGCATCACCCATCAAAAGTTCAGAAGGGTTAGGTGGAATGGGCCCCGATGTAATGACATCCAAATTATTGATATGGCTTTTAAACGTTACTTCGTCTAAACTCTTATCTCCAATAAAATAATTAACAATTCCTATGTTATTATCTATATTAAAATCATCAAAAATTTTAGGCTTGCGTAAATCCAAACCAAGAAGTATGGTCTTTTTTCCTGATAAGGCATAAGCACTGGCAATATTGATCGAACAGAACGTTTTACCTTCCCCGCTAACTGAGGAGGTTATCATAATTGTTTTTCCTCCGGATATGTTAGTTTTTTTATAGAAAAATTGTAAACTGGAACGAATCGCTCTAAACGACTCGGCAACCGCAGATTTTGGCTTTTCATGAACTATTAGATTATTTTTATATTTATAGTCCCCTATCAAACCTAAAATTGGAATTTTTGAAAGTCGCTTTACGTCATCTACATTATGAATTCTATTATCCAAGAAGAAAAGAATCAAAACAAACGCAAAAGGACCAAAAAAACCAATCAACAAAGCCGTCATGTAGTTTAAATTTTTATTTGGCCCTATCAAGGCACCATCAACATCTCTAGCGATTTCAATAATAGATATATCTGAGATATTAGCGGCTTTAACGATTGCAGCCTCACTACGTTTAGCCATATAAACATTGTATGCTTCTTGACTTATATCTAAATTTCTTTGAATTTTTAAATAGTGTTGTTGATCCTCAGGTAAACTATTTAGTCTGCTTTCTAAATTAGCTTTGCTTCTTCTAACTCTATCAAGCTGAATATTTATTGTTCTTTTTGTAGAAGCAATAGTTTCTATCAACACATTCTTTTCTGCATCAATACTTCCATCCAATTCCTGCAAGGAAGAAGAGCCTTCTTTAACCAATTGTTCAAGCTCTTGTCGCTGTATTGCCAACGCGGTAATTTTACTCACACTTGAGGCTATATTTTCTTCATCAATACCAACAGAGGTGGGTGCAGCAATTTTTATATAATCCGTTTTTGTCTTTAAATAATCTGAAAGAATATCTAAGTATTGTAATTTAGATTGATTCTCTTCTTCTTTTAATTCTAAATCACCAATTTTATCTGATACCTGTAAAAGTTCTTTATCAACATTAAACATTTTTGTTTCCTTCCTAAAAGCATTCATCGTATCTGTAATGGCTTTTAATTGGACGTTCACAATACTTAAACTACTATCTATAAATTTAATAGTATTTGTTGCATATTGGTTTTTTCGCTCCAGATCAGTTCTACTTAGAATAGCAGAAGTTGTATTTAAATAATCAGCGATTTTTTGCCTGTTATTTCCAGTCTGGGTTAAGGTTAATATTGAAGATGAGGTTTTGCTATAAGGAGCAATTAAAACACCATTTTTATAACCATTAACAACGCTATCAAAATTCAAAAACTGGATGAAGTATTCTGAACCAGGTACTACAGTCACTTCATTTCTTAGATTTAAAACAAACTTCACAAAAGGTAAATCAATGAGCTCTCCAACATTGTATGTTTTAACAAATTTTCCTTTTGGAACCTCAATATTTTCTATGGATTTGTCACTATATTTCTGTGCAACAGCACTATTATTCTCAAAATCTACAAAAAGTTCATACTCGGTAGTACTAAGAAACCTTACACCTAGTGGTATTCCTAGTAGTTGGTTTTTTGATTTATCTATTTCAACATAAAAAGGAGCTTTTTTATATATGTCTTCTTTTCTGTATTTACCTTCTTCTAAGTATTGAAGATAAAATTGCAAAGAATCGATAACTTTTTCATTATGACTCCTTGTCTTTAAAGCGATCATCGTTTTCCCAACTTTTCCGGATACTCCCCCCCAATTAAAAGATATACTCGTATTTGCCGTAAAAAAAGGGTTTTGATCGTTCTCTAAAGATATTAAAGAACTTAGTCTATAAATATTCTGTTTTCTAACGTTAAAGTAATGCGCCACAAATAATCCAAAAGCAATGCAAACCAAAAAGAGTACCCAATGCTTCAGTAACTTCAACAAAAAGTCTTTTACATCAAAATTAAAATTCTTTTGCTCGTCGAAATTAATATCTTCTATGTCGTCGTATGCCATAATTATATCCTATCTATGAGCAAAATAGTTGTAGTAATTAATGATAAAACCGTAGCAATAGCTCCTATACTTTGAATAGCATTGGTTCCTGTTCCCCAAGATTTTTGTTTCAAGGGTTTAACATAAATCATATCGTTGGGTTGAATATAATAATATGGTGAATTCATAACATTAGCATCGGTTAAATCTATATGAAATATTTTTTGCCCTTCGGGAAATTGTCTAATAATCAAAACATCTTTTTTGTCACCGGTATCAGGAATATCTCCGGAATTTGCAATAGCTTCAAAAACATTTACCCGCTGTTTAAAAACTGTTTTTGTTCCGGTGCTCCCAATCTCGCCGGTAGTGGTATACTGCAAACCTGTAAGCTTCACGGTTATAAAAATATCATTGGCAGCTTTGTATTCTGTTTCCAATAATTTTTTTTCAATGATTTTTTCAATCTCTTCAGTAGTAAAACCAAGAACATTTATCTTACCTAATTTAGGCATAAAAATATTACCGTGTAAATCTATGGTAAACCCATCAAAATAGGCACGTTCTTGACTACTAGCATTTAAATCCCCCTCTCCAATTGGGTTAAAGATCGTCACTGTCTCCTGTTTTGCTGCCTTTATTCGAATATTCAAAATATCATTAATCTGAACGCGATATGGTTTTTGTTTTTCAACTATAACTTGAGTAGAATCTATCGCGGCACTTTTATTCTGAAAATAGATCGTATCTTTATAAGGAATACAAGACACCAATACCATATTAATAACGATTATAGCAGCAACAAAACTTTTCTTCATAAAGGGCAGATTGATTTATCACAAATATAAGTTTTCGTCTTGAACAATAAAACTTATAACGGATTTTTTGGTTTTTTATCCGTTATTTGCAAAAAAAATATCTATTGAATTATTTAACCGTTGAGAATATATCGAAGTCTTATGGAGAGCTAACGCTTTTTGAAGATATTTCCTTTAGTGTGCATAAAGACCAAAAAATTGCTTTTGTAGCAAAAAATGGAACAGGAAAGACTTCCATTCTGAATATTATTTCAGGTGATGATGAAGCCGATTCTGGTTTGGTAACCTATAGAAAAGGAATAGCTGTATCATTTTTATCTCAAGACCCAAAATTTGATAACAGCTTAACCATTGAAGAGACCATATTTACAAGTAACAACCCTATTTTAAAGGTTATTTCCAATTACGAAAAAGCACTTCTTAACCCTGAAGATTCTGAGGCATACCAAGTTGCTTTTGAACAGATGGAACGCCATCAGGCATGGGATTTCGAAACCCTTTACAAACAAATTCTCTTTAAACTAAAATTAGATGATTTAAGTCAAAAAATAAGTACACTATCGGGTGGGCAAAAAAAGCGGTTGTCTTTAGCCAATGCCTTAATAAACAAACCGGATTTATTAGTTCTTGATGAGCCCACCAATCATTTAGATTTAGAAATGATTGAGTGGCTGGAAGCTTTTTTTGCTAAGGAAAACATGACACTGTTTATGGTGACCCATGATCGTTATTTTTTAGAACGGGTTTGTAATGAGATTATTGAACTGGACGAAGGAAAACTATATAGTTATAAAGGTAATTATTCGTATTATTTGGAAAAACGCGAAGCCAGAATCGAAAGAGAGTCTGTTGAAACTGGCAAAGCCAAGCAACTATTTAATAAAGAACTGGCTTGGATGCGAAGACAACCAAAGGCTAGAACTACAAAATCGAAATCGCGGATTGATGATTTTCAGGACATAAAGCATCGTGCCCACCAACGGAGAAACGATCACGTAGTTCAATTGGAGTTAAACATGAAACGTCTGGGAAGTAAAATATTGGAATTCCACAAGGCATCAAAATCCTTTAAAAACAAAACGATACTCAATAAGTTTGATTATACATTTCAAAAAGGTGAACGTCTTGGTATTATTGGAAAAAACGGAACGGGAAAAACCACATTCTTAAACATTTTAACACGAACAGCACAGCCCGACTCAGGAAAAGTTGTTAAAGGTGATACCGTTAAATTCGGTTATTACACGCAAAGTGGTATTCATATAAAACCAGAACAAAAAGTTATTGATGTCATTCGGGAATTTGGAGACTATATTCCACTAAAAAAAGGACGTCAAATTAGTGCACAGCAACTCCTAGAACGCTTCCTATTTAGCAGAAAAAAACAATATGATTTTGTTGAGAAATTAAGCGGTGGTGAACGCAAACGCCTGTATTTATGTACGGTTTTAATTCAAAACCCTAACTTTTTAATTCTTGACGAACCCACTAACGATTTAGACATTGTAACACTTAATGTGCTTGAAAATTTCCTTTTAGATTTTCCGGGATGCGTCATTGTGGTAACTCACGATCGTTATTTTATGGATAAGGTTATTGATCATCTTTTTATCTTCAAAGGAGAAGGCGTTATCGAAGATTTTCCGGGAAATTATACCGATTATAGAGTTTACGAAGATAGTCAGCCCGTAACTTCAAGTGCTCGGGAAGACAAAAAGGGCAAAAATACCAGAAAGAAAAACGATGCTAATAAATTATCTTATAATGAAGAAAAAGAGCTAAAAAACATTGAAAGCAAATTAAATTCATTAGCCTATGATAAAAAAGAGCTAGAAGGTAAATTCAATAATCCCGAACTTACACCGGATGATATCAACCAACTATCTATCGATTTACAAAAAATCATTGATACGATTGAAGCCAAAGAGGATCGTTGGTTTGAATTATCGTCGAAACTTGAAGAATAATTCGTGCTTCTCGAACGCAGTCGAGGGTTTTAACGTAATTATAAATAAGGTCTCAACTGCGTCCGACCAGACATGGTAATATGTTTTATCAAGCAACTCAGTACATAAAATTTCTTTTAAGGTCCACAAATCAACATGGAGTGCATTCTCCCTTCGTTTATAACTTGGTTACTAAATGTTTTTATGATAAATCGAACTATATTGATTATAAGCACATTATAAACTACAAAAAAGCACTTCTAAACAACAAAGCTTTAATTAAAATAACCGATTTAGGAGTAGGCTCACGAGTAATGAAGCAAGAAAAGCGACGTATCTCAACAATTGCCAAACACTCGGGTTCAACAATAAAAAGAGCGAAGTTAATTTATAGGTTGATAACGTACTTTAACCCAAAAACCATTTTAGAGTTAGGAACGTCTCTTGGGATTGCAACGCATGCCATGAGTATACCAAACCACGAAACCAAAATCACAACTATTGAAGGTTGTCCTAATATTTCGGAATTTTCAAACCATAATTTCGAAACGCTTGGTTTAAACAATGTTGAGGTAAAAACCGGGGATTTCAACGGTGTCATAAATCAACTATTGATCAACAGTTACGACCTTATTTTCTTCGATGGTAATCATCAAAAAGAGGCCACTGTAAAGTACTTTGAAACGCTTTTAAAGACAGCTAAAAATAATTCCGTATTCATTTTCGATGACATTTATTGGTCAAAAGAAATGACCGAAGCCTGGAAAATAATAAAACAACATCCAAAAACCACTGTAACCATCGACACCTTTTTCTGGGGACTTGTGTTCTTTAGAAAAGAACAGGCTAAAGAACATTTTACCATAAGAGTTTAGATAAGGTTTCCTTAACAACCAATCTTAGCTTTAAACAACAATTTGAGTTCCAGTTAATTCTTAGCGTAGTTTTTTATTTCATTAGGTTAATTTCTACACGTCTATTTTGAGCTCTACCGTCCTTATACATATTTGTTGCAATCGGTTTTCTTTCGCCATACCCAATAGCTACCAATCTATTCGAATCTATTCCATTTTTTACTAAAAAGCTTTTAACGGCGTTGGCCCTGGCTTCAGATAGTTTTTGATTGATTTCATAACTCCCTATACTATCTGTATGACCTTCAATAGTGAAACTAGCATTTGGATATTGATTTAAAACTTCAATAATCTCAAACAAGACTTTACTAGACTCCTCTTTTAGAGATGATTTTCCATAGTTAAACAAAATAACTTTGGCATAATCATCCAATGTTTTTTGAAGTTTTTCTATGACCTTCTCCGGGCAACCATTATTGGCAACTGTACCTACTTCATTAATGCAGATATCGTCTTTATCATAAACCCCATCTCCATCCGTATCCTTAAAAGGACATCCATTATTTTCCGCGGTACCAACTTCATTGATGCAGATATCATCTTTATCGAACACGCCATCACCATCGGTATCGGTCCACGGGCACCCATTATTTTCCTCAGGGCCTGCCTCTTTAGGGCATTTATCCACATTATCTAAGATACCATCCTCATCTTCATCTTCCCATGGGCATCCTCCATTTTCTTTAGGTCCGGGTATATCGGGACAATCATCGTGTTTATCTCTTATTCCATCTTCATCCGTATCTTTACGTTCACTTTTATATATGGGTATTTTTAAACCGGCATACACATCTGCTTCTCTATTATTATCACTGGTCAAAACAGAAATTATCGATCCAGATCCCAAATAAAGCGGCCCGGCTCTTAAACCTGTTCCCATTCTAAAGCCGTTTTTTTCAATAATACTTAAAGGAAAATAAAAACCAAACCACTTACTTTCATACCGAGGCGTTAGCGATATCGTATTTGAAATACGATTTGCCGTTTTTCTGTCTTTCGACATTAAAGAAAAATCGATATTTAAGTTTAAAAACAGTTTTCTATTAAAATTCCAGTCTGCGTTTAGATGTAAAGCTGAAGGTAAATCAATTTTATATCCTGTGCCGGAATTAGTAAGTGTATAAAACGAATCTAGAAATGCTCCAATATCATCAGAATTATCAAACTCGTCTTCAGACACGTTTGTATTGGTGATATTATAAGTTTCTTTGATACCGTTTTTATAACTGATAAAACCAATATCTGTAATGGACAACCCTAATTTAAGCTTATATTGATGTGCGTTATGAATCGTTGTTTCATCATATTCTGCCCGGTTTGGTCTCCACTCGTAAGTTAATCCAAAATCACTTCCCAACCCGGTGGCGTTATCAGGCAAATCATAGTCATAATCATCATTATCAAAATCATCAAATCTCGAGTAATTTAATGTTCCGGTAGTTCCAATGCTTCCGGTGGTTTCTCCTCCTCCTAAATCTGTTCCATCGGCATCATATACCGCGGAAATATCGTTTCCGATTAAGTAAGCGCTACCGATACCTTGTAAATATTTTAGAGTAATTCCACCTTTCAAAAAATGTTCTTTCTCATTTAATAATATTCTTGCATAAGAAACCCCTAGTTCCGCCCACGCATGCCCAACACCACTTATATCTCCTTCTGTTAAATTAAAATCATCGGTATTGTCATCATCAATAGCAGAGATGGACGCTCCATTAATTTCGTTAGCATTAATAAAAGCTCTTGCACGAGCAAATAATGCAATCGAACTTTTTTTAGAAAGATTAAACATAAATGCAGGTCCCAAAATATCGAGGTTGCCTAGTGCTCTATTATCTTCAGAAGGGTAACTTTTAGCTTCCAAATCAAAACTATAGCCCTTTTTAAGGGCATCAAATACATTAACACCATAATAATCGTTACCTCCAAATGCACTAAATCCTGCAACATTAATATCGGCTTTATATGGCGTATCTGTAATATTTGCCGGATTAAAGATTACGGCATGAACACCGATATAATTATCGGAAGAAAAACCGATAAAGGATTGCGCCTCAACAAGAACAAATTGTACTATACATAGAAGTAATAGCGTTGTTTTTTTCATAATTACATTGGTGTGGTTAAACAAAAATAATTTATTTCAGGAATTATAACGCATAAAACACTTACAAAAACATTAAGCATCATAAAAATTGTACATACATCAAGGACCTTCTTTGTGAAACTCTACAAAATGACATAACTTCGTTATTATGAAAATCTATACCAAAACAGGTGACAAAGGTACAACAGCATTATTTGGAGGCACACGTGTACCAAAACATCATATCCGAATTGAAAGTTACGGAACGATTGACGAATTAAACTCATATTTAGGTCTAATTCGCGATCAAAACATTCAGCAAGAATACAAAGACTTAATAGTTAGTATTCAGGATAGGTTATTTACCGTTGGAGCAATTTTGGCTACCGACCCCAAAAAAGCAATCCTGAAAAATGGAAAAGAGCGCTTAAATATTCCCAAAATCTCTTTAAAAGATATAGAGCTATTAGAACAAGAGATGGATGCAATGAATGAAATATTGCCTCCAATGACGCACTTCGTCTTACCCGGAGGCCACCAAACCGTGTCATTCTGTCACATAGCCCGCTGTGTGTGCCGTAGAGCCGAGCGTTTAATATCGGCGTTAAATGATATTGAAACAGTTGAAAGCAATACTTTAATGTACTTAAACCGCCTTTCTGACTACCTTTTTGTATTGGCACGAAAATTGACTTACGACTTACAAGCAAATGAAATTAAGTGGATTCCTGAAAAACAATAGGTCTTTAAAGGGAATATTACGATAACCGAGAAAAGTGATTTTTCGAAGAAATTGTTTTAATAACTTGAAAAAATAACAACTATTTTTTTTGAAGAATTCCGACTTAAAAAGAGCTTATAATATTAACATGGCTTAAATAAATTTCAACTGTTTAGATTACAAATGAGTACGTTCTTAAAATTAATGATTAAATAATTCATTTTTTTCTTGCCTGTTTAAACTAAAAATTTATTTTTGCAAAAAATTAAACGCATAAAAAATGTATTGGACTTTAGAATTAGCATCGTATTTAAGTGATGCACCCTGGCCAGCAACAAAAGACGAATTGATAGATTACGCTATTAGAACCGGAGCGCCATTGGAGGTTGTTGAAAATTTACAGTCGATTGAAGATGAAGGTGATTCATACGATTCAATTGAAGAAATTTGGTCAGATTATCCAACAGACGAAGATTACCTCTGGAATGAGGATGAATATTAATAAAAAAGCATAAAGAATAGTTAAAAAGTCTCGAATTGAGGCTTTTTTTTTGCCTCATTCTTTATAAAACATCATAACAAAATGTATCTTTGAAGACACCTTCAAAAGACATAAAAATTTAACACAAAAATGACTGGGAAATCCTAGGCAAAACATAAAAATATACACATGAGTTTTTTAAATTCTGTCCTTAAAGTATTTGTAGGAGACAAATCCAAACAAGATGTAAAGGTCATCACGCCTATCGTTGATAAAATAAAAACCTTTGAAGCTGCAATTGAAGCCTTATCTCATGATGAGTTAAGAAGCAAAACCGCCGAGTTCAAGTCTAAAATTGCTGATGCTACAAAAGACATTGACGAGCAAATCTCTAACCTTCTTCAAGAAGCTGAAAACACAGAAGACATAGATAGAAGAGAAGACATTTATCAGGATATAGATAAACTTAAAGATGATGCTTATCATGTAACAGAAGATGTCTTGAATGATATTTTACCAGAAGCTTTTGCTGTAGTAAAAGAAACCGCTAAACGTTTTGTAAATAACGCGTCTATTACAGTTGCTGCAACAACGTTCGACCGAGAACTATCGGGAATCAAAGATTACATAAGTCTTGATGGTGACAATGCTACTTGGGCTAACTCATGGGATGCCGCAGGAAAACCCATTGTTTGGGATATGATACATTATGATGTTCAGCTTATTGGTGGTATCGCGATGCACCAGGGTAAAATTGCCGAAATGCAAACAGGTGAAGGTAAAACATTAGTGGCCACATTACCAGTTTACCTAAATGCTTTAGCAGGAAAAGGTGTGCATTTGGTTACGGTGAACGACTATTTAGCGAAACGTGATAGCGCGTGGATGGCTCCTATTTTTGAGTTTCATGGGATGAGCGTCGATTGTATTGATTACCATCAGCCAAATTCTGATGCACGTAAAAAAGCATACAATGCCGATATCACTTATGGAACTAACAATGAATTTGGTTTTGATTATTTGCGTGATAATATGGCGCATTCGCCTACCGATTTGGTTCAGCGTCCACATCATTACGCCATTGTGGATGAAGTCGATTCCGTTTTAGTTGATGATGCGCGTACACCTTTAATTATTTCCGGGCCAATTCCTCAGGGTGAACGTCATGAGTTTAATGAGTTAAAACCAAAAGTTGATGATATTGTTAACGTACAGCGTAAGTATTTAACCGGTGTTTTAGCTGAAGCGAAGAAGCTTATAAAAGACGGTGACACCAAAGAAGGTGGATTTCAATTACTACGTGTATATCGTGGTATTCCAAAAAACAAAGCGTTGATTAAGTTTTTATCTGAAGAAGGTGTTAAGCTATTACTTCAAAAGACCGAAAACTTTTATATGCAAGACAACAACCGCGAAATGCCAAAAATTGATGCGGAGCTGTACTATGTCATTGAGGAAAAAAATAATCAAATCGAATTAACCGATAAAGGTATTGAGTATTTATCGGGAAAAGATAATCCGGATTTTTTCGTAATGCCGGAAATCGGATTGGAAATTGCTAAAATTGAAAAACAAGGCCTTTCTCCTGAAGATGAGGCTAATCTTAAAGAAGAGCTTTTTAAGGAGTTTGGTGTAAAATCCGAACGTATTCATACCTTAAATCAACTATTAAAAGCCTATGCTTTATTTGAAAAAGACACACAATATGTGGTTATGGAGAATAAAGTAATGATTGTTGACGAGCAAACAGGTCGTATTATGGATGGTCGTCGTTATAGTGATGGGTTACACCAGGCCATTGAAGCCAAAGAAAATGTGAAAATTGAAGATGCGACTCAAACATTTGCAACCGTAACACTTCAGAATTACTTTAGAATGTACCGTAAACTATCTGGTATGACCGGTACGGCAGTAACCGAGGCTGGTGAATTCTGGGAAATCTATAAATTGGATGTTGTTGAAATCCCAACCAATAGACCAATTGCCAGAGATGACAAAGAGGATTTGGTTTATAAAACAAAACGTGAAAAATACAATGCCGTTATCGATGATGTAACAAAATTATCGCAAGCAGGTCGCCCTGTTTTAATTGGAACAACCTCTGTAGAAATTAGTGAGTTACTTGGTAAAATGTTAAGTATTCGTAAAATACCACATAACGTATTAAATGCGAAACAGCATAAAAAAGAAGCTGAAATTGTTGACCAGGCAGGTAAAACCGGACAAGTAACCATTGCTACTAATATGGCTGGTCGTGGAACCGATATTAAACTAAGTGATGAAGTTAAAACAGCAGGTGGTTTGGCTATTGTTGGTACAGAACGCCATGACTCACGTCGTGTAGATAGACAATTGCGTGGTCGTGCAGGTCGGCAGGGAGATCCGGGAAGTTCACAATTCTATGTGTCATTAGAAGATAATTTAATGCGCCTATTTGGTAGTGAGCGTATTGCTAAAATGATGGATCGTATGGGATTAAAGGAAGGAGAAGTAATCCAGCATTCCATGATTTCCAAATCTATTGAACGTGCACAGAAAAAAGTTGAAGAAAATAACTTTGGTGTTAGAAAACGATTGTTAGAATATGATGATGTTATGAATGCCCAGCGTGAGGTTGTTTACAAACGTCGTCACCATGCGTTATTTGGAGAACGCCTTCGCGTGGATTTAGCAAATATGATTTTTGATACCTCTGAAGGCATTGCCGAAACGAATAAAGCTGCGAGTGACTATAAAAATTTCGAGTTTGAATTAATTCGATATTTTTCTATGAGTTCACCCATCACTGAAGCCGAATTTGGAAACTTATCAGCCCAGGAAATCACCGGAAAAATCTACAGAGCAGCTTTTGAGCATTACAAGGAAAAAATGACCCGAAATGCCGACATCGCATTTCCTGTTATTAAAAATGTTTATGAAACCCAGCGTGATAAATTTAAGCGTATTGTAGTCCCTTTTACAGATGGCGTAAAAAGCTTAAATGTTGTTACAGATCTTGAAAAGGCTTATGAAACCAATGGTAAACAATTAATTACCGATTTTGAAAAAAATATCACATTAGCCATCATTGACGATGCATGGAAAACGCATTTACGAAAAATGGATGAGTTGAAACAATCGGTACAATTGGCGGTACATGAACAAAAAGATCCTTTATTAATTTATAAGTTTGAAGCTTTCGAGCTGTTTAAAAGCACCATAGATCAAGTTAATAAAGATGTTATTTCATTCTTATTTAAAGGAGAACTACCACAAGAAACGCAGAGCACCATTCAAGAAGCCAGACAAACACGTAAAAAGGAGAATCTTAAAACGCAGAAAGATGAAATTCCTAATTTAGATGAACGCTCTGCACAAAACCGAGCCGCTGGGAATACCCAACGTCAACAGGAAGTTGTAGAAACAATTGTACGTGACAGACCCAAAATTGGTCGTAACGATCGTGTTACTATCAAACATGTCATGAATGGTGAAAACAAAACCTTAAAATATAAGCAAGCAGAGCCTCTTATCGCTAAAGGAGAATGGGTTTTGGTTGAAGATTAATATATTTTTATACTAGACTAAGCGAAGCGTTTCATAAATAAAATGCTTCGCTTTGTTCCAAATGACGTCATACTACTAAATTTGAATAGATTCTATTGGGATTTTCACTTCATAATACCGATCAAATTCATGGTGTGAAAAAGTATTAAAATTAAGCTGGAATAAAATATGAAGAATCAAAAACTAACCGTTGTAGCCAGAATCGTGGCCAAACCAGAACATACCGCCTTGGTTAAAAAAGAATTACTAAAGCTCATCGAAATTACTAAATCTGAAGAAGGCTGTATTAATTATGATTTACACCAAGATAATAATCATAAGAACATCTTCTTGTTTTACGAAAACTGGACCAGCTGGGAATTATGGCAAAACCATATGAAAATGCCACATTTAGCGGAATATGTGAAAGCGACCGAAGGTGCTATTGAAGATTTTAGTTTAAATGAAATGACTCAGGTTGGTTAGTATAGAATGGTTTATATAACTGGAGTCCGAACTTGCTGAAATATCAATTCGAGTATTTTTAGCAAAAAAAAAGAAAAGTGACAGTTGGGGTTTTCGTTATAAAGTGATATTAAGAAGATATTATAGCTCAACTGTACCAGAAGATATAGATATAATTACTGCATGTCGACATTGCTATACTTAGCATTCACCACGATAGTTTTCCCTGTGGTTGATGCGCTAGAAGTAAAGGACGTTACATTTCCTTTTGAAGCCTTTTCAGGATGGCTAAATCGAGAACGACTTCCTTTATATTGTAAATTATGATCAACCTTAGGAAGCACAATCGTGACATCACTATTTTGAAGAATCAGGTTCAAATTCATAAAATCATCATCAATATTTAAGATTTTCAAATCCCCTATACTCGTATCTATAATAGCGTTTCCTAATAAGTTCTTGATGTTAACATTTGAAGAGTTAGCGTTTAAAACCATTTGCTTTACATTATCCAATTCGGCTTTTTTAACGTAGTTAAGGTTTAATTCTCCCGAATTCCAGTGAGCCACATGAACAGGAGAATAAGAAGCGTTAATGGAAGTAGAACTTCCATTAACGCTATTTGCAATAAAAGTAGTATGTGTCAAATCTCCTCTTAAATTATCAACATTCGCTGCAAATTCAAGCTCACCGTATCTTACGTTAACTTTAAGCTTTGCACCTTTTGGCATTTTGATTTTAATCGTCTTTTTGACTTTAGAATTAGACTCTCTATGCACTAACCTTTCAATTAAAACCTTTCTGTCTTTTGTTAATTTTTCTCGCTCTTTTGCACGTTCCTTCAATTCCTGAACCCTTTGCGCTCTTTTCACTACCTCTCTCTCTCTTAGCTCTTGCATACGTTCTTTTTGTTCCTGCATACGTTGCTTTTGCTCCTGCATGCGCTCTTTTTGTTGGGATAATCTTTCTGCTTTTCGTTCCATGTTCTCACTATAACGTTCACCCCAGGCTTCTATTCTTTCGGCATATTTTTCACCCCACTTTTCATCAAAATTTTCAGCCCATTTAGCTATCTCTTTACCATATTTCTCGCCCCATTCTTTACCAAATTTTTCTCCCCAGGCTTCCATCTCTTTTTGGAAATCTTCACCAAATTCAGATTCAATGTTCTGAGAATACTTCTCTAAATATTTTTCACCGTCTTTTTTATAGGCTTCATAATCAAAGCTTATTTTGCCTATACCTTCCGGCAATTCTGGCAATTCCGGCATTTCTGGCATTTCCGGCATTTCCGGCATTTCAAAATGGAAATCAAAATTCATTTCCGGAAAATCGGCCAACTCGAACTTTAATTCTTCCAAAACGGCATGCACTTCATCAGTATTATTGCTATGAGTATAGGCCCATACCTGCGGGGTATTACCTTTAGTTCTAATAGAAACCATATCCTGAGAACCATCAATATCCACATTCCAATGTTTTAATGCCTCTTGTAAATCTTCTTCACTTAAATCTTCACCTTCAATATAGGCCTCGATCTCAATGGAGCCTTTATTCCATGTATCAAATATTATATTACAATGACTCGTATTCAAATCAATAGTAACATCTTTATCAACACTAATAGATTGCGATACTTTTGTTAGTTTCTGCTGTGCAAAAACATGCCCAACAATAAAAAAGCTGAAGGCAAGTAGTTTCATTTTTATAATTATCTTGTTCATTTTTTGATTTTTAGATTGATTGTGATACCTCTTCATCCGTGGTTTCAGAAGTATTTAATTCTTTTAATTGTGCTCTTAATCGATATAATAAATTCAAGCGGAGTTTCAAATTATCAATTAATGCATTGACGGTTAATTCACTTGGTCCCGATTCTGTAAGTTCCAGCGATAACCGCTTGTACTCCTTATCCAATTCATTCAATTGTAGCAAATACCCATCAAAAACATCTTTGGTTTCCGGGGTGTATTTCACTTTGGATAACTCCAAATTAATACTCGCCAAATAATAATCTTCAACTTTTTTAAGGCCTGGAGAAATATCGCCCAGTGTTTTTGTTTCAACCGTTTTAGTTGCTACAACTTCTTCTACCGGTTTTTCTTTCGACTGAAAGTAATTATAACCTCCAATACTCAAGCTTAAAAATACAACAGCACTCGCTGCTATTTGTAGCCAATAGAATTTAGACTTTTTCTTTTCAGGCAATGCCTTGTCTAATTTTTCAAGAAACCTTATTTGGTGGTTTTCAGGCATCGTTATATGATTTACCTGATCGTCCTTAAATAACTCTCTAATATCTCGTGCCATTTTTTTTAAGTATTAAAAGGTCTTGCAATTTAGCTTTACCCCTAGATAATTGTGTTCGTGAGGCTACTTCTGAAATATCTAATATCTCAGAAATTTCCTGATGATCATAACCTTCAATTAAATACAACATCACTACATATTGATATTTATCCGGTAATTTATTAATAGCGCTTTTTACATCCTCTAATGTAATTGCATCGTCTACTAACCATTTGTCGTCATTCTCAGTATCAATAACTTTCAGGTGCACCTCATCCAACTCAACAAGCCTTTGCTTTTTAGATTTTAAGAAGTCAATACTTTTATTAACAACAATACGTTTTAACCAAGCACCAAAAGTAACATCAGCTTTAAATTGATGAAGCCTTGTGAAAGCCTTAATAAAAGCTTCTTGTACAACATCTTCGGCATCTTGAGCATCTTTTACAAATCGGTTGGCAACAATATACATTCCATTGCAGTACTGGTTGTATAACTGCAGTTGTGCCTTGCGATTGTTTTGCTTACATTGTTCAATAATGTCAACCTTAAACATGCTACTTCTACTTTTGGTTTTAGTTAGTTCCTTTTAAAAGACGATACAAAAAGTGTAATGTTGCAAAAAAGAATATTTTTTTTACCTGAATATAACAAAGCTAAAGAATTCTACGTTTCAGTCTTACTAATTGTTACTTTTTAAAGTATCTTTATAGCGTAAAAACCTGACCGTATGAACACCTTTTTAAAACGCGTTTTAATTCTTTTATCCTTAATTGCTTTAGGGTTATTTTTATATTCTTTTTTTGTTGAAAGTATTTTTTCACCGCGGCTAAGTCCAAAAGATACTGTGGAGTTTAAACTTAATGATTTAAAACTTGAAGTCTTTTATAATAGACCGTCAAAAAAGGAGCGTGTTATTTTTGGTGCCTTGGTACCATTTAATGAAGTTTGGCGCACAGGAGCCAATGAGGCAACGACATTCGAAACCAATAAAAACCTTGAAATACAAGGTGATTTTTTGCCTGCCGGAAAGTATACACTTTGGACCGTCCCCAAAGACAGTACCTGGAGTGTTATATTTAATTCGAAACAATACCCCTGGGGTGTTGATAATGAAATGAAGCCCTTATGGGATCCAAATTACGATGTTCTGAATATTGAAGTTCCGGTTGAAAAAATCAACACCGTAGTGGAACAATTCACCATTGCTTTTGACAATTCTACCGACAATCTTTTTTTAACAATGGCTTGGGACGACACCAAAATTTCTGTGCCGCTTAAATAAATTAACTACTTAATGCCGCCACAATTGATCTCTAGACTTTTGTCAATATTATCTCTTATATATAATGTCACATTCGATAAAAATAATATCGTAAATTAGACAATCATTTCTGGATTTCCCGGAATCGGGGCAAGATATGGCAAAAGAGAAGAAAACAACATTAAAAGAAAAACAAGGGGTTTCTCAATCTGAAATCACCAATAGCACTTCAATTACTAGTTTAAAGAACAAACGCAAATTTCAACCGAAAACAGATGCTTTAATATCATCGATTTTAAATCAGGATATTACGGCTCTTAGTAGAGCTATTACGCTTATAGAAAGTAAGCACCCTAAACATTTAGAAAAAGCCAATACTATAATTAAACATTGTTTGCCTCATGCAAACAAGTCCATTCGTATAGGCATAACGGGGGTTCCGGGGGTTGGAAAAAGTACGTTTATCGAAACCTTTGGAAAGTATTTAACGGCAAAAGGTAAACGTGTGGCTATATTAGCCATAGACCCAAGTAGTTCTCTAACTAAAGGAAGTATTTTAGGTGATAAGACCAGAATGGAAGCTTTGGTAAGAGATAAAAATGTCTTTATTCGTCCTTCTGCTTCGGGAAATACATTAGGCGGAGTCGCCAGAAAAACACGTGAAACTATTATTTTATGTGAAGCTGCAGGTTTTGATATTATTATTATCGAAACTGTAGGTGTTGGTCAAAGTGAAACTACCGTACATAGTATGGTTGATTTCTTTTTGTTATTAAAATTAGCAGGAGCCGGAGATGAACTCCAGGGTATTAAACGCGGTATTATCGAAATGGCAGATTCTATTTGTATCAATAAAGCGGATGGGGATAACTTAGAACGGGCTAAACTTGCCAAGGTAGCGTTTAATAGAGCTCTTCATCTTTATCCGAAAAAATCTTCGAATTGGCAACCCAGAGTTACAACTTGCAGTGCACTTCATAACGAAGGTATTGAAGATATCTGGTCCATCATTTTAGAATATGTTGAAACCACCACTAAAAATGAATATTTTAAAACGAACCGAAGTGAGCAAAATAAATTTTGGCTGATTCAAACTATTGAGGAACAACTAAAGTCTGACTTTTTTAATCGTGAGAAAATAAAAAAAGAACTTAGCAAACAACTACAATTGATTGAGAGCAATCAAACCACACCTTTTGCTGCTGCTGATTATTTGCTGAAATTAAATATTAATTAAGATGTTATAAATCGCTTTAAAAGAAGTAGGCTCAACCTGTAAAACATATACCCGGATAAGGCTCCAAAAGTTAGACCACATAAAATATCAAGCGGGTAATGCACACCAATATAAATTCTACTATAAGCAACAATGAAACTCACTAAAATCAAGATGTAAATAAGTTTCTTATAATACTCCTTTAAGAGCAACCCTCCAAAAATAGCTACAGCCATCGTATTTGAAGAATGCCCCGAGAAGAAACCATATTTACCGCAGCGTACTGCAATAAAGCGTATTTGGTTAACTATGTCTTCTTCTCCACAAGGTCTTGGTCTGGCAAATCCCCGCTTAAAGACATTAGTAATTTGATCTGTAAATGTAATCATTAGAGCGGCAGTTACCATTAAAAGAAGTACTGCCTTTAAACCAAATTTTTTATAAAACAAAAAAAGCAATAATACCCCTAAAACAGGTCCAAATATCCATTGATTAGTAATAATCAGCCACAAAGTATCCCAGGTTGGAGATCCCAAATTATTTAAAAATAAAAATAGGTCGGTATCGTATTCTAAAAGCTGTTCAATCATATTCAAAGGCTTTGAAAAGGTTAATCTTCATATTTAGCAACTTCATTATCGTAAAACTCTGTAGCTAACTTTATGGCATTCTCCGTTTCACTTTTAAGTTCTTTTTCATCTTCTGCATCGAAATCTTCAAACCATTCTACCTCATCATTCTCGAGGTTAATTATAAATCGAGGGAATTCAGTATGAACTACAAAAACAGCATTTGGATAATCTGTATTATCTCCTAGTAAGAATTTTGGGAGGGTCATTTTTTAGTTATTAGTTGAAATTAATTTTTTTGTTAAATAATTAAATCGAATATACAATAAAATAGCTGCGGTTGTTAATCCTGCCAACAAGCCCAGCCATATGCCAAAACTACCATAAGCTTCTTCTTTTCCCAAAAACCAGCTTACAGGAAAACCTATAAGCCAATACGAAACAAAGGTAATTATAGTTGGAATTTTCACATCCTGAAGCCCCCTTAAAGCACCTAAAACTACCACTTGAATACTATCACTTATTTGAAAAATTGCTGCTGCAATTAATAATTTTGAGGCAATTTCAATAACTTCGGTATTATCGATTAAGTTCTTAGCATCATCAAAATCCACATATAACAGAGGCAATTGATTATGAAGTACGAAGAAAATTATAGCAAAGCCAAAAGCAAACATGGTTCCCATTAAAAATAGAGAAAATGCAATGCGGCGTAATTCAAAATACTTTTGTAGTCCTTTTTGATTTCCTACTCTAATCATAGACGCCACACTTAAACCCATAGCTACCATAAATGTCATAGATGACAAATTAAGCGCGATTTGATTTGCTGCTTGAGGATTTTTCCCTAGCAATCCACTCAACCATATTGCCGCTGTAAATATGGCTACTTCAAAGAACATTTGCATTGCACTTGGTGCTCCTAAGTTAATAATCTTCTTAATCATTAATTTATTAAGCACAAAAAATTTAATATTAGTGACAAAATCTTTAGACTTGTCCTTTCCCTTTAATAAAAACCATAAATATCCGACCATAATAAAACGGGATATTAACGTCCCATATGCTGCTCCGACAATGCCTAATTCGGGAAAACCAAACTTTCCAAAAATCAGAATATAATTCAAAACAACATTTACAATGTTAGCTAAAACGGTTGCATACATCGGATATTTAGTCATAGATAATCCGTCACTAAATTGTTTAAAAGCCTGAAATACAATTAAAGGAATTAAGGAAAATGCCACTAAATCTAAATACGGGATGGCCAATTCTACAACCTCTACGGGCTGTTTCATTAAATACATGAGAGGTTTTGCAAAAAGTACCAGTAAAAAGAGTAAGACACCTAAAACCGCACATAAAAACAAGCCGTGTTTAAACGATGCTTTTCCATTGGCAAAATTTCCCTCTGCATCTGCTTCTGCTACCAAAGGTGTAATTGCTGTAGAAAATCCAATACCTAAAGACATGGCAATGAACATAAAACTGTTGCCCAGAGACACGGCAGCGAGTTCTGCAGTTCCTAATTGTCCCACCATAATATTATCAACGAAACTCACAAATGTGTGCCCTAACATTCCCAACATTACAGGCGCTGCCAATTGCCAATTGTATTTAAATTCTTTAGTATAATTTCCAATTTGCATGGCACAAAAGTAAACTATAGCCTTTGCTTTTTGAATATTAAATTATAGATTTCTTAAATAAAAGCATTACGAAAAACCTATTTTGTTAATAAATAGAGATAACTCCTTGTTTTTTAGACTGTTATTTTTTATAGATTTACATGTTTAGGCATAATCTATCATTTTAAAATACATGAAACATATTAGCTTTTTATTTTATTAGGGATTACAAATATTATGGCTTATTGTTTCAATATCAAGAGGGGAAAATAGTTTCCCCTTTTTTGCTTATTATAACCATATTGAGCTATTTGAGTTTCTGACTTATGTGTATACGATAAGCATTTGTCTTTCCTTTTATGTTAGTGGTATTAAAGTTTAATCCTTAATCTTAACATGTTATATTAACATTCTTTTTAGAATAATGTGCAAATACATTTAGTACATTGTACTAAATATTATCCTTATGAAGTGCTTGCTTTTTGTCGTTTTTGTTTTTAATATGCTTTCAGGTTTTTCACAGCAAAAGATGACTCCTTTTTTAGAAGATATTGTAAAACAATTTCCCAATGTTCGTGACATTGCTATATCTCCCAATGGTAGTGAAATTATGTTTTCTGCTCAAAGTACAATGGGAAACCTATCGGCAATAATCACTATAAGAAAAAATAGAAATGCGTGGAGTAAACCTAAAGTAGCGTCTTTTTCAGGGCAGTTCTTCGATTTGGAACCCTTCTTTTCTCATGACGGTTTAAAACTCTATTTTGCTTCAACCCGGCCTTTGAACAATTCTGGCAAAACGCCTAAAGATTTTGATATTTGGTTTGTCGAGCGTTCTACCCTTCAGAGCGAATGGTCACAACCAAAAAACATGGGTAGCCCTATAAACACTGAGTATGGTGAATTCTATCCATCTATGGCCAGTAATGGGAACTTTTATTTCACAAGGGATAATCCAACCCTAAAGCGCAAAGATGATATCTATGTGAGTGCATATGTTAATGGACGTTTAAGTGCCCCTAAAGTATTATCTGATGCCATTAATTCTGATGGCTATGAGTACAATGCATTTATTGCACCGGACGAATCTTATATAATTTATGGATGTTATAACAAAAAGGGTGGCTTTGGCAGTGGTGACCTCTACATTAGCCACAATAATAATGGAACTTGGATGCCTTCTAAAAATTTAGGAAGTACCGTTAACAGTACGAAAATGGATTATTGTCCATTTGTTGATACCAAAACAAATACGTTGTTTTTTACTAGCAAAAGAGATCATACTAAAACAGATTTTGAAAAGCCGCTAACGGTCGGTCAATTATTGAACGAATTCAACAAATATGAAAATGGCTTGAGTCGTTTGTATAGCATCTCGATTGATAAGATTTTGAAGGAAAACTAATATTATTGGTGCTTTTCATTATAAAATAGCGTCCTATTCATAAAATAGTTCAATGCTTTAGATTCATGTACAAAATTATAATTTAGGTAATTAAAATATTCTAAAAAAATAACTATCAAAAACACATTATTATTTACGCTACTATTATTTAGCAGTAAAGCCTATTTACAAACAAATAAGCCACAGCACTAAACCCTAAAACATTGTTTGGAGAAGCTTGTTCTCATCCTGAATATTTATTAATATCTTTTAAAGGTGTTTTAGAAGCAAATTTATCTACTGTAAACAACCTTAAATTAGGGTTACTAGAGTTTGCTGTTGCCATAGCAGAACCAAAAGTGGGTTGCCCGCTATATCCGTTAAGTGATTGTTCCATGTTCGATTGTCCCGAACATAACCAGACTTCGCCAAATAAGACATTACTTAATGTAATATTGGAAGCTTTACTTTTAATTTTAATCGTTTGAGAATCTTTGCTATTGGTCGTTTTTACAGCTATGCTCCAATTACCATCTTTATCAGCCTTTATATTTTGAATGCTTTTTAACCAGGTTCCTTCAATAGAAATCTCTTCGTTAGCATCAGCCCATCCCCATAAAACAACGGTTGTATTACACTGAAGCACCATATTTGAAGATACAATGGCCGGAAGTTTTACCTCAGCGTTCACAAGTTGTATACATAGAAAAAAAATCAAGGTTTGTAATTGCCGTAATGCTGGTCTTTTCATTTTTAATAAGATTAAAGTTGGTAATGGCTTTCTCTAAAATATGAAGAAAGCGTATTACAAAAATGCTCAAGTTATAAAATAGAGATGGAATCGTAAACCAATACTTTTTCCCATAAGTCTCCAGACTCTTCAATAAAAACTTTATGAACAGGTTCATCTTGATATTTATCCTGATTTTTTTTTGATGAAAATCCAAGGGACAAACAATAGGTATAACTGTTATCGATAACAGCTCTATCAGTATCGGCAGGAACACCAATATGCTCGGTTTGTATGTATTCTGAATTATTGATAAACCTCTTTAACGAAGATTCGAAGGTTTGTCTGTGTAATAGGTTATTGGGTTCTTTCAACCAAAAAAAGACGGTATGTTTAAAAAAATCGCTCATGGAAAATTATCTGTATAAAATATTCTTCCCGAATGTAGCAAAAGTATTATAAATCTAAAACTTCTTTTTTAGCCAATTCATATTCCTCAATAATAGCTTCTACAATTTGATATACGGGTTTTATATCATGAATCAATCCCGAAATTTGACCTATCTCTAATTCACCGTTATCCAAATCACCTTCAAACATACCTCTTTTAGCCCGGGCTCTTCCTAACAAGGCTTTCAATTCTTCAGGTGAAGCTCCTTTATTATAAAGCTCCTGAACTTCATCATAGAACTTATTTTTAATCAATCGAACAGGAGCTAGTTCTTTTAAGGTTAATTGCGTATCTCCTTCTTTAGCATCGACTACAGTTTGTTTAAAATCGGGATGTGCCGAACTTTCTTCACTAGCCACAAAACGACTACCAATCTGTACACCCTCAGCACCTAAAACCATAGCGGCTAACATCGCTCTTCCGGTAGCAATACCACCCGCAGCTATTAATGGAATATTGACCTTCTCTTTCACCATTGGAATGAGTGTAAATGTGGTAGTTTCATCCCGACCATTATGTCCGCCAGCTTCAAAACCCTCGGCAACAACCGCATCAACACCGGCTTCTTGCGCTTTTAGGGCGAATTTTACACTGCTTACCACATGCACAACGGTTATACCTTTTTCCTGCAACCATGATGTCCAAGTCTTTGGATTTCCCGCTGAAGTAAATACGATTTTCACTCCCTCTTCAACAATTATATCCATAATTTCCTGAATATTTGGATACAACATTGGAACATTAACTCCAAAGGGGTTGTGTGTTGCACTTTTACATTTCTGAATATGTTCCCGTAAAACCTCGGGATACATGGATCCGGCACCTATAAGTCCTAAAACACCGGAATTACTGGCCGCTGATGCTAGCCTCCAACCACTATTCCATATCATCCCTGCTTGAACTATTGGATATTTTATATTGAAAAGATCGGTTATTCTATGCGTCATAAAAAGTTGATTTTGCCGGACTTCCTTAGTTAGTTCAAAGAAAAACAAATATACTTTTAATAACCATGATTACGAAATAACTCCTGAGCCTATCAGTTCGTCTTCAATATACCATGCCACAAATTGTCCTTCGGTAATGGCAGATTGAAATTCCTCAAACTCAACATACAAGCCGCTATCTACTTTAAAGAGCCTTGCTTTTTGCAGCGATTGCCTGTACCTGATTCTGGCTTTGACTTCCATAGTTTCATCTACTGAAAGCGCTAGATCTTCACGAATCCAGTGCAGCTCTTCATTAGTTACAAACAGTGCTTTTTTAAATAACCCCGGATGTGTCTTCCCTTGTCCGGTATAAATAATGTTATCATTAACATCGGTATCAATTACAAACAAAGGCTCTACAGTCCCACCGACGGCAAGACCTTTTCGTTGCCCTTTTGTGAAATAATGGGCCCCTTGATGTTTCCCTACGATCTTACCAAAATCTAATTTATAATCAATTTTGCGCGATAAGTATTTAAGTTTTTCTTCTGCCGAATTAAATTTTGGTTCTATTTGTGTAAAAACCTCTTGATCCTTGGAAACCTCAACAATAACACCTTCTTTTGGCTTTAACTGTTGTTGAAGGAAATCTGGTAATTTTACTTTACCAATAAAACAAAGTCCTTGTGAATCTTTCTTTTCAGCAGTTACCAAATCAAGTTCCATGGCAATCTCTCTAACTTGAGGTTTGGTTAATTCTCCAACAGGAAATAGCGATTTTGCCAATTGTTCTTGAGATAGCTGGCATAAAAAATATGATTGATCTTTATTATCATCAATACCGGCTAAAAGCTGATATATTTTATTTCCATCCTTTTCAATATTTCCTTTTCTACAGTAATGCCCGGTGGCAACAAAGTCTGCTCCCAAGTCCAAAGCAATTTTCATAAAAACGTCAAACTTTATCTCTCTATTACAAAGTACATCGGGATTGGGTGTTCTTCCCTTTTCATATTCGTTAAACATATAATCGACAATACGTTCTTTGTATTGCTCACTTAAATCTACGGTTTGAAAAGGAATCCCTAATTTTTCCGCCACCAACATAGCATCATTACTATCGTCCAACCATGGGCATTCGTTAGATATGGTCACAGAGTCGTCATGCCAGTTTTTCATAAACAGACCAATAACTTCGTAGCCCTGCTGCTTTAAAATATAAGCCGCAACACTGGAATCCACTCCTCCTGAAAGTCCTATAATAACGCGTTTCATTCTCAACAAATTAGCCCACAAAGATACATAGATTTCAAGATTTAACAGCGTAAGAACCACCGATTTGCTTCCAACCTCTAATATTTCATAAAAAATGCAATAAAATTTGTTTTTTGTCTAACTTTTACTTATTTTTGTTAGACAATTATATTACGCTATATTAATTGTCGCTCATGGATCATTTTCTTATGATACGGAGAAATTTCTATGAAAAAGTGACTCCTTAAAGCAATTTAAGGAGTTTTTTTTATCATTTCTTTTTATTGTATTTGGGTTTATATGTAAAATCTTTTTCATCAACCAACACTCCATTTTCATAATATTTCCATACACCATGCTTTTTTCCTCTTTTATATGCTCCTTCTGTTATTAGTTCCCCTTTAGGATTATAATACCTTGAAGGTCCGTGAAGCTCTCCATTAACATAAACAAATTCTTTGAGTACAACATTCTTTAGCGAATACCAAAAGGAAACACCATCCAGTTTACCTGCAACATAGTTTTGCTTCTCAGCAATCTGGCCGTTTTCATAATACACGATACGTTCACCATTAAGTCTACCTAAATCGTCATAATGTTCCAAAGTTAGCAATTCATTGGAGCGTTGTTGATAGTATTTCCATACGCCAATATACTTTTTGCCATCCAATTGCCCCTCGCTTATAACCTTTCCCTTTGATGTAAAAAAAGTAACCTTAGATTTATTATCCTGTTCGTTAAATTTCTTTGTAGCTGTTAAAACGGCCTTTTTATTAATATTTTTATAAAATTTAAAGAGGCCCACTTCTTTACCATGTAAAAATGTCCCTTCATACCTAAGTATATTGGTTCCATCAAAAGTTTTTTTCCAAATACCATGACGTTCACCTTGGGCATCAAATTGATTGATGTCTTGGGCCGATGTAACGACACCGGCAAAAAAGAAAATGATTAAATATTTGAAACTCATTTTAATAATTTTTAAAATATTCAAATTCAAGCTTTTAAGCCTCTTCACCCCAATAGCTATCAAGAATGCTCAAGGTAATCGCTTGAACAATAACACTATCATAAACGTCAAATATATTTCCAAATTGTCTGTAACAAAAAAGCTGCCAACTCTAATTGATCATTAATCATTTAAAATTGGCAGTTTAATCTCTAATACTTTAGCCTTTCAATTTATTTTATCAAATTGAAATCTAACTTTCCTGAATACGGAAAGAAATTCAATATTGGCTTTATTTTTTTCGCTTTTGCTGTGCCTGTTTTTGCTTTTCTGCCTGCTCCATCATTTCAGCCATTTTCTGCTGAAAACGACTTTGTTTTTTTGGTTTCTTTTTCTTCTCCTGAATCTGTGCATGAATTTTATCTTCATCAAGAATATAATTCTTTATTACCAGAATAATACCGATACTAATTAAATTAGATATGAAGTAGTACAAACTCAATCCGGAGGCATAGTTATTAAAGAAAAACAACATCATTATTGGTGAGAAGTACATCATATACTTCATCATTTTACCCATATCCGGCATCCCTTCTTGCTGCGGTTGGGTTTGCATATTCTGCCCGGTGGTTAAACGCATATAGAAGAAAATCGCGATAGATGCCAATAGCGGAAATAAACTCACATGATCGCCATAAAATGGGATATTAAAAGGCAAACTAGCTATGGTATCATAAGATGATAAATCTTCAGCCCATAGGAAACTTTTTTGACGCAAATCGAAAGCCGATGGAAAAAATTGAAACAGTGCATAAAACACAGGTAATTGTACTAACGCCGGCATACATCCAGCCATAGGACTTGCTCCCGCTTTATTTTGCAAGGCCAATGTTTCTTGCTGTGCTTTCATTTTATTATTCTTATGCTTCTCGCGAATAGCATCTAATTCCGGTTTTAGAATTTTCAACTTCGCTTGAGACAGGAATTGCTTGTATTGTACAAAGGACATTAATAATTTGATTAAAATCGTCATCACTACAATAGCAATTCCATAGGACATATAACTACTCAAGAACCCAAACAATGGGATAAATAAATAACGATTTATCCATCCAAAAATACCCCAACCTAGTGGCACTATTTCATCTAAATTCCTATCGTAAGCATTTAGTATTTTATAATCTGTAGGACCGTAATACAAATCCATAGTTTGGTTTAACTCTCCACCTTGTAACTCTAACAGAATCTTTGATGCATAGTCCTTCGTGAATACGGTATCAATAGCTTCATCTTCAACTAAATTCTTTGACTTAATATTAACCTTTTTAAAAGGTACATCTGTTAACAATATCGATGTAAAAAAGTGCTGCTTATACCCAATCCATGAAACATCGTCTATATCTTCATCGGCATCTCGCATCCCAGTATAGTCATCCTTATCACCTTCATATCCGTAATGAATATCGGTATATCTATTTTCATAAGAAATACTCTTGGCGTTTCGATACGTTTTTAGTTTCCAGTCTAAATTAACCTCTTGTGAACTATTGATTACATTACTTAAGCCTTGAGAACGAATAGTGAAATCAATCATATAATCGTCTTTTTTCAACGCGTATCGGTATTCTAAAAATTGGTTTTCAGATACCTTAAGCTTCATCGAAACTATCGTATTATCACCATTTTTAGTCACCGACGGATGGAAATCTAGATCTTTGGTATTTAGAATTCTACTATCGCTTGTTCCAAAATTAATATTGAAAGTCGTGTTATTATCTTTAATGATATAAATAGGAATGGAATCGAAATTCACAAACTTCTTCAACTTCACTTCAGAAAGGTATCCTCCTTTACTACTAAAAGTAAGTTTTAAAAGATCTGTTTCAACAACAGTTTCTTTATCTGATGATAATGATGCCGAATAGGCAAAAGCACCTAATTTATTTCGTAATGCTATTTGCTGAAGTGAATCATTTGCACTGCCCTGAATAAAATCTTCTGTAGTAGTGATTTTTGTCTCTTCAACATCCTTCACTTTTCTTTCGGCCTCAACCTGCTCTTGCTTTGCCTTTTCTTGTGCTTCTAATTCTTCCGGCGTTGGTTGATTTTGCCAAAGCATGTATGCCAAAATTCCGAAAATAAGAATAAATCCTATAATCGAATTAATGTCTAATTTCTTTTCTTCCATATTTTAGTTAGTGTCATCTAATGAGACATTTCGACTTTAGTTTATCCTGAGTGATAGTCGAAGGGCTCAATATATGACAAGTTTATCTGTTTAAACTTTTAGTCGATTCTTAAAATCCCATTATTCATAGGAATACAGATAGTTTATCAAAAAACTATCCAATTTTAATTTTGTGCCATACTGACACCTTTGCTATTTTTTTTATGATCCAAAGCTGCTTTTACAAAAGCTACGAATAGGGGGTGCGGATTAGCAACTGTACTTTTATATTCCGGGTGATACTGTACGCCAACAAACCAAGGATGTGCTGGGATTTCAATAATTTCTACCAATCCAGTATCGGGATTTAACCCTGTAGCAATCATCCCGGCATTTTCCAATTGCGCTTTATAATTCCCATTAAATTCGTAACGATGTCTATGGCGTTCTTTTATAGTATCTGTTTTATAAATGTCGTGCACCGCACTTTTCTTTTTTAATTCACATGCCCAGGCACCAAGTCTCATAGTTCCGCCCTTATCTGTAACAGATTTTTGAGCTTCCATTAAATCTATAACCGGATTAGCGGTATTAGCATCCATCTCGGTAGAATTTGCATTTTTTAAACCCAGAACATTTCTTGAGTATTCTATAACGGCCATTTGCATTCCTAAACAAATGCCTAAAAACGGAATATTATGCTCACGAACATATTTTACAGCATCTATTTTACCTTCAATCCCACGTTCTCCAAATCCAGGAGCGACTAAAACACCATCTAAGTGTTCTAATTTTAGTTTCACGTTGTCATTATTAATATATTCAGAATGTATAGATTCAATTTTAACTTTTACCTCATTTTCTGCTCCTGCATGAATAAAAGCCTCTAAGATCGATTTATATGAATCCTGTAACTCTACATATTTCCCAATGAGTCCAATCGTAACTTCGCTCTTAGGATTTTTATGGCGCTCCACAAACTTATTCCATCCTGTAATATCCGGAGTGATACTTTTTAATGCCAGCTTTTCAAGAACAACTTTATCTAAGCCTTGTTCCAGCATTAAGTTTGGAACGTCGTAAATCGTAGACGCATCTATAGATTGAATTACCGCTTCTTCCGTCACATTGCAGAATAAGGCCAATTTTCTTCTTAATTCTTTTGGTAAATTGTGTTCGGTTCTACAAACTAAAACATCGGCTTGTATACCACTTTCCATAAGCGTCTTTACACTATGCTGTGTTGGTTTGGTTTTTAATTCGCCAGCCGCCGATAAAAATGGTACTAAAGTGAGATGAATAACAATACCATTATTAGCTCCCAAATCCCAACGCAACTGTCTTACAGCCTCAATATATGGTAAGGATTCAATATCTCCTACGGTTCCACCAATTTCGGTAATCACGATATCATAATTACCAGATTTTCCCAAAAGCTGAACACGATGCTTAATTTCATCGGTAATATGAGGAACGACTTGAACTGTCTTTCCTAAGAACTCACCACGCCTCTCTTTTTGAATAACACTTTGATAAATGCGACCTGTAGTTACATTATTTGCCTGACTGGTAGGTACATTTAAAAAGCGCTCGTAATGCCCTAAATCTAAATCGGTTTCTGCGCCGTCTTCTGTAACATAACATTCGCCATGCTCATAAGGATTAAGTGTGCCAGGGTCTACGTTAATGTATGGATCTAATTTTTGAATCGTTACTCGGTAACCTTGAGCTTGTAATAGCTTTGCTAAAGATGCTGCTATAATTCCTTTTCCTAAAGACGATGTAACTCCTCCGGTTACAAATATGTATTTTGTAGTACTTGTCATGTTGCGCTTATAAACGCAGGCAAATTTACAAAATTAAAATAGTTATTAACGAATTGTTTTTAGTTATTTAAAAGTCCGTTATTAATCCTCTTTTTTAGTAAAAAGGTGGCTTTACAAAAAACAACCATCCAAATTTGTTTAATGTAAATATACTATTATGAAAATATGTTTCAATTGAACTAATAAGTATATTGCAAAATAAAAATTAATCTATAGTCCTTTGACCAATCACTAATTCTTCAATAAAACATTAAAATTATGAAGCGAGCCAGAATTTATGGAAAAACAGTTTCAAAACTTTTAGCAGCAATTATGATATTGATTTTTTTAAATTGTTCTGAAGAAAAGACAAAGCAACCAAATATTGTTATTATTTATGCTGATGATATGGGATATGGTGACCTCAACTGCCAGAACCCAAATTCTAAAATCCCAACACCTTATCTGGATCAACTTGCATCTGAAGGTATGCGTTTTACTGATGCCCATAGCTCATCGGGAATATGCTCACCCAGTCGATTTGCACTGTTAACAGGAACCTATCATTGGCGAAGGCAACATGGTATTGTAGGCGCTTTTGGTAAGCCTTTTTTTAAAGATACAGACATCACTTTACCTCAGATCTTAAAAAATAATGGCTATACAACAGCTTGTATTGGTAAGTGGCATTTGGGATGGAACTGGACGTTTAAAAACGAGCCGTCTGGAGAAGTGAAACAATGGGGAAAAATGCGAAAGGTATACCTTCCCGAGGACATCGATTGGGACGAACCGATTGGAGGTGGACCACTAGATCGAGGTTTTGATTATTACTTTGGAGATGGCACCATAAACTTTCCACCCTATGCCTGGGTAGAAAATGGTAGAATTTCAGAAACTCCCACTGAGCAAATGGACATTGATAATATTGGCTTCGATACCAAGGAAGGGCATTGGGAATTTAGGCCAGGACCAAAAGTAAAAAACTGGAATCCTTATGAGGTTCTGCCTACTCTTACTAGAAAAACTGTGGATTGGATAAACAATCGTAACGACAAAGAGCCTTTCTTCTTATATTTTGCATTACCCTCACCACATGCTCCAATTATTCCTAATGATGAGTTTGATGGAAAATCTAACGCAGGAGGTTACGGCGATTTTATGGTTCAGACGGACTGGGTGGCCGGACAGGTTTTAAAAGCATTAAAAGAAAACGATCTAGATGATAACACCATTGTTATATTTAGTGCAGATAATGGTACAGAATTTTATGCTTGGGAACGTGCCGAAAAGTATGGGCATTTTAGTATGGGTGATTTTCGCGGGTTGAAACGCGATGTTTGGGAAGGCGGCCATCATGTTCCATTTATTCTTAAATGGCCTGGACATGTTGATCCTAATTCCGTTTCAAACGAAGTGATTTCTCAGGTTGATATTATGGCAACTCTGGCCAACATAACAGGAATAGATCTCCCTGAAAATGCCGCTCCAGATAGCTATGACTTGACATCAGTTATAAAAGGTGAACCCTATAATACGCCTTTAAGAGAAGCTACGGTCCATAACACCTATGCCAATACCTGGGGGATTAGGAAAGGAAAATGGTTATATATTAACAATAAGTCCGGCGGACATCGAGAATTACCGGAGTCGTTCAAAAGTCTAACAGGATATACAGATTTTGATACCGAAAGCCTGTTATTCGATATGGAAAAAGATTCCGAGCAGCGTAACAACTTATATCATCGTTTTCCTGAAAAAATTTCCGAAATGGATAGGTTATTGGAAAATTACCGTAATGGTAGCCGTTCTGCTAAATCTATAAAATAGCCGGGACTTATTCATTATTATTTAAAATTTATCTCGCATCAAACACCGCCATACTAAGCGTTTATCAAATTACGTTTGTTATCATATAATGTAACACTATCTGTTTAAATTAATACATTTACTAATCAAAACTCAAGTCGATTCTCTAATTCATAATTCATACATTCTGAGATTCGAATACTATCATAGTATTTAGGCATGCGGTGATACATTTTCCCCGCTCATTCGTCTTCTTTTAAATTATTGACAAAAAAATGCAATAGATTCAAAAAGATTCGTCTTTCTAATTGTAGAGCTGTTCAAAAAAGCTTTTAAATGAACCCGGAATCAGAAAACAATAAAAAACTTAGAGATTTTTTTGGTAAGGAATACCATTCACTTAAAGCCTATGTGAATTCAAAAATAAAGACGAACATCAATCGTGATGCGGAGGATATTATCCAAGATGTTGCCTTAAAATTGTTCTCTGGCGCGGATAGATATTCTCCCATAAATAATGTTGCCGGTTTCGTGTATTTCGCTGTTAAGAATAAAATCATTGACGTCATGCGAACCAACACTAAAACATTGGTTGACAATAATAATCAAAATGAGGCTAAATTAATAGAGTTCGCCTCATTGTTGAATGATGAATCTAACAATGCTTATCCGGAAAAAATGAAGGATGAGTTAAAGAAAGCCATTATGAACCTTAAGCCAAAGTATCGTGACATTGTAATCGCTATAGATTTTGAAAATTATACATATAAAGAGATCGCATTTGAAACAGGCATTCCAATGGGCACATTAATGTCTAGGCGGCACAGGGCAATTTCAAACTTATACAAACAATTAAAGACTAAAAAAGAAATTACTAATTAAAAACAAATAAGCATGTCAAATTTTTTTAAACATAAAATGAGAAGTAAGTCTCCTGGCGAAATTGCGGGAATGATAATTTTAGGAATCATTGCTGTAACAGGTTTAGCCATTTTATTTGGTTTTATAATCATGTGGCTTTGGAATTGGTTAATGCCTGAAATATTCGGATTAACAACACTTAATTACTGGCAGGCCGTTGGTATTTTCATATTGTTCAAAATTCTCCTGGGAGGCTGTAATTTTGGAAATGATAGTTCCTCCAAAAAATCAAAACAAGAATGTAAAGACGGGTCTAAAAGCGATTTCTCTAAATGGAAACATTATGATAATTTCTGGAAAGAAGAAGGAAACAAAGCCTACAAAGATTATATTGAACGTGTCACTAAAGAAACTGATAATTCAAATGATTAACCTTTTTTACAAACGCAGACAACGTACTAAACTTTTAATATTAAGAACAGATATTAAAACCAAGAAAAAAGTTAAATCCGTAAAACCCTATTTTAATAATCATTCGGACATTATTAAGTGGTCTATCGATATTGAAGACATCGATAATGTTTTGAAGATTCAGGCGAGAAGTAACTTAAGCGAAAAAGATATGATTAATCAGATAAAAACATTAGGGTTTTATTGCGATGAACTAGACGATTAAGTTCAAAAAAATCCGAAGTTTAATAGTTTATTTTGGAAATTGTTTTTGAATGTTCCGTATAAGATCCTCCAAACCATTTAATTTGAGCTCGTATACTTGTCTAAGCATATCGCCCAGCTTACCTTTTGGAAAACCTTTGTTATGATACCAAACCACATAATACTCTGGTAAATCTATTAAGTACCTGTCTTTATATTTTCCAAATGGCATTTTGGTATGTGCTAAAGTAATTAAAACGTTTTTATCTGGAATCATTAAACTATTTTACTGATTTATACTTGGAGAGCTTCTTAAGCTCCCCGGTTATATATGCTTGCCATTTAGCCTGTGCTTCAAAATTTCTGGAATAATCGGTTTCTTCATCATAACGACCTTGTAACTGTTCCAATTCCTCATTAATGTTATTATGGATATTTTTCAATGCACTCTGTAGATTGTTTGAAATACTTAACTGATTAATTCTTTGTCGAAATTTTCTAGCGTACAATTCGGTGATATCAAAATGTAACTGTTCATGCCTCAAAACATGTGTATCTGCTATATCCTTTTTATACCATGATTGTTCGGGATAAAAGTGGGCGTGTACATCGGAGGTAAAGCTAACCACTCTAGCGTTGGTTCGTTTTATGGAAAACCCGAAGGTAATACCGGACGCTGTAATTGCTGCTGCACTTTCTTGATGATTGGGGCTGGCTCTAAAATTATCCCAGCCAAGTTTATAGGTTTCATCCCAGGAAATAATGGGTTCGTCCTGAACACATAAAAAACAACATAGAATAAAGACAATTTTGGTCACAGAAATTAATTATTATCATGTCTGGTGCAAGGTTACGACTCCTTGCAAAGTCTCAACACTTCATATAAAAACGCCAAGCTTTTACGCTTATTGTTTTACTTCAACAATAGTTAAATCTTGATGCCTTACCAAATACACCATATCGTTATAATAACCTCCAAAACTTTTTCTTTTATAACCGAACTTATTTTCAACATATTCTGTTAACGGTGTATCGTTTACGGAGGTGTATAAATCTTCTGAAGACACCAAACGTAAAACAATATCCATAGTTAGGTCGAAACCTTTAACTGCAGCACCATTAGGTGTATTATTATAAAGTTTCTCATAACGTTTTACAAAAGCATTGCTTTCCTCATAAGATTTTGAAGCTGCAGCATATGTAAACTGTAAATCAGACAAATGAGAATTATTAATGTCTTCACCTTCAAAAGCTGAGTTCGCCCTGGTAGTTGTTAAAATGACATCAACAGCTTTCAACTTTTCTTCCTTATTTTCTTCTTGAATTAATGCCGCCAATATACTCACTGCATTAGACACAAATCCTTCATCTTGGGTTTCTAAAAACACAATGTTTCGCCCCTCTTTTAGTACGTCTTTAATGTCATCTTTTTTAACGTAATATGCGTCTACTTCGTTCTCATCCTTTTTATTCTTATTTTTTCTGGAATATACGAGTCTTGCATGGTTAAATTCGTTCTTAAGGTCATTAGCTACGGCTATATTTTTTGAATCTGCTATAATAATGACATTACTGGACAAGGTATCTTTTTTCACAAAATCGACAACTTTATTTCTAATCAGCTCATTCGACGGTTTAGATTGAAACACATTATCGTAAAGCTTAAGCTTAGTGCCCGTAGGAGATATTACAGGAACATCATAGCGTCTTAATTTAGCCGCTGCTTTTTCAAAAGTTGCTGATGTTAATGGACCAATTACAGCGTCTACATTTTCAAAATCGTTGTCTTCAATGATTTGTGATACTGTACTCACCTCACTTCTTGTATCATACACATCTACCTTTAGAGATACACCAAGTCTTTTTAAAGAATCGATAGCCATTAAAACGCCCGAATGAAAATCGAGTGATGCATTTAAATACCGATCTCTTTTTATACTTCTTTTGGTTCCCGGAACAGAATCAAAATTGACACGATTTAACCTGAATGGCAACATAACAGCAATATGTTTGGTACTGAAATCTGAAATGCTATCTGTTAAATTAATTCTATTTGAGTCTTCTTCAAGAATTCCTTCAATTGAACTATTAAATGGAATCTTCAAAATCATACCGTTTTTTAGTCCGGTCTCTTTCAGACCAGGGTTTAAGGCTTCCAACTCTTCTTGTTCTACGCCCAGATTTAATTTCAATCGGTAAAACCCTTCTTTAGGCCTTACTTTATAATAGCTAAATGTTTCATCGACTTCTTTTTCTTCGGTGTCTTCAATGTTCGGGACATTGAGTACCTGGCCTTCTTGCAAGACATCGCCCATCTCCGGATTAAGTGCTTCTAATTCAGCAATTGTTATGTTAAACTTATAGGCTACGCGCCATTTTCCCTCTTTCGGAAGTACCGTGTACGTTTTAGTAAGCTCAACTACTTCTTCAACTTCTGTAGTTTTAAATATAGGAATTTGAAGCCTATCGCCTTTGCGCAGTGCATTTGCATATAAAAAGGTATTGTGCTTTTTGATATCCTCTTCAGACACATTATATTTTTTCGATAAACTATAAAGCGTTTCTTTACGTCTTGTTTTATGATTTTTAAAACCCTGAAGTTCCTTTACAATAGTAATTTTTGGTTGTTGAACCTTTGACTTAGGAATAATTAAAACATCATTAATTTTAAGTTCTTTTTTCGCATCAGGGTTAAGAGAATAAATATCGAAAGGCGTTACATAATATTGTTTTGCAATACTTTCGATGGTTTCTCCTTCTTTAACTTTATGCGTACTATAATTTTGGGCATTAACTGAATTAAGGCTAAAAAGAAGTGCAAGGCATAAAACGAAAAATAATCTTGTCATGTAATCGATTTTTATTTGAGTTCAAGATAATTGCAATATACATTTATGTCTTTCATTATGCATATAGTATGCCAAACAAAAAAGATATCGCAAATAGCTTAACAGTATTTTATTGAACTTATTAAGTATATACGTACATTTTGTATAAACCAGATAACTTCAGTGTCATAAATATAGTTTATAAATATTGGATGTCCTAGGTCTCTTAGAGACTAAAGGCAATTATAGGTCACCAACTATTATTCCCATTCAATCGTTGCCGGAGGTTTAGAGCTAATATCATAAACTACTCTATTAACGCCTTTAACCTTATTTATTATATCGTTTGATGTTTTTTGCAGAAACTCGTAGGGTAAATTTACCCAATCGGCGGTCATCCCATCGGTACTTTCTACAGCTCTTAGCGCTACGCATTTTTCGTAAGTACGTTCATCGCCCATAACACCAACACTATTAACCGGTAATAACATCGCTCCGGCTTGCCAAACTTTATCGTATAGCCCCCATTTTTTAAGCCCATTTATAAAAATGGCATCAACGTCCTGAAGAATACGTACTTTTTCGGCGGTAATATCTCCCAAAATACGAATCCCTAATCCTGGTCCTGGAAATGGATGACGACCTAAAAGTTCGGGATCAATTCCTAATGTGGCTCCTACGCGTCTTACCTCATCTTTAAAAATAGCACGAAGAGGTTCGACGATTTTAAGTTTCATAAAATCCGGTAATCCGCCAACATTATGATGACTTTTTATAGTAGCAGAAGGCCCTCCGGTGGCAGAAACACTTTCGATAACATCTGGATAAATAGTACCTTGTGCGAGCCATTTCACATCTTCCAACTTATGTGCTTCATCATCGAAAACTTCAATAAAAGCATTTCCAATAGCTTTACGTTTTTTCTCGGGATCTTCGATTCCTGCCAGAGCATCCAGAAAACGCTGAGAGGCATCAACACCTTTAACATTTAGTCCCATACCTTCATACTGGTTGAGAACACTCTCGAATTCATTTTTGCGCAACAAACCATTATTTACAAAAATACAATACAGGTTTTTACCAATAGCCTTATTAAGTAATACGGCAGCCACGGTAGAATCTACGCCACCAGAAAGACCAAGAACGACTTTATCGTTACCCACTTTTTCTTGAATAGCTTCAACTGTTTCCTCAACAAAAGAATCTGGTGTCCAGTCTTGATTTAACCCGGCTATACCTACTAAGAAATTCTCTAATACACGTTTCCCGTCGGTAGAATGATACACTTCCGGATGAAATTGAATTGCATAGGTCTGCTCACCTTCAATTCTGTAAGCCGCATTCTTAACATCATGCGTGCTGGCCATTAGAACACTATTTGAAGGCAGTTTTTTAATCGTATCACTATGACTCATCCAAACCTGACTTCCTTCTTTAATATGAGCAAAGAAATTCTCATCATCTTTAATAAATGATAAATTAGCACGCCCATACTCTCTGGTATTCGATGGCGCCACTTCTCCATCTGAAAAATGAGCCAAATACTGTGCTCCATAACACACTCCTAAAAGAGGTTTTACACCTCTGATTTGAGATAAATCCGGGTGTAAAGCTTCTTCTCCTCTTACAGAATATGGACTACCAGACAGGATAACCGCTTTATATTCTTGAATGTTTGTTGGAATTTTGTTGAATGGGTGTATTTCGGAGTAAATGTTGAGTTCCCTAACTCGACGGGCAATGAGTTGCGTATATTGCGATCCGAAGTCTAAAATTAATACCTTGTCGTGTTGCATGCGCAAAAGTAATCATTTACAATTTTTTGACAACTTTTAAATTGTAAATTTTTATTACATTTAATTGATCTTTTTAACAATTTGTCGATGCTTATTACTTTAAAAAAGCAATTCGCAAAACCCAGCATTTTAACCATCGTAAGAAATGATGGGAGTGTGACATGGTCAAAACTCCATAGAGGTTTAGAAACTCATGATTTGGCCCACTTTGCGGTTGAATCTACTTTAAACTTCAGCAACGCTTTTTATGGTATCATTAATGAAGGTTATCAGATAAGTGATTTTGAACTTCCTAAAAACAAACGCCCTTTTGCCGTACATCCTGAAAACCTACATCAAGACGCCATTATTACCGAACATATTGTAAACCTTTTAGAAGTAGAGTTCCTGAATAGTGGTTTTAATTCCAACTTTATAGAAGAACTCAAAGACATTTTAACCCATAACAACCTTCCTTTTCCAAGGAATTTAAATGCTGAAACTCTAAAGGTTATAAGAAACACTTACCACGATCTGTACAATAAATGGTTATTGCTCTCTGATGACGAAGAATTAAAAATTGAGTTTACGCCATAGACTCTAAAATGGTTTTAATATCATCTTCCGTGGTATCGGGGTTAATAAAACAGAATCGAGAAACAGTTTCAAAAGCATCGCCTGTTTTCCATTTGGTCGGTGTTACTAAGGCAAAGCCATTTTTATGATTTTCGTAAGTCCAATGGGTATAATCTTCAGGTTTCCATCCAATTCGCCTATACAATACGCAAGACAAACTTGGTTCTCGAACCAACTCCACGTTGGGATTTTCCCCAATTAATCGTCCGGCAATCTGTGCTAACTCCAATCCGCGCTCAACGGCTTCTTTATATTTATCAATACCATGAGTTGCCAACGAAAACCATAACGGCAAACCTCGTACTCTTCGGGTTAATTGTATTTGGTAATCGGTAGGATTAAATCCATGAGCCCCTTCATCTTTGAAAATGTCTAAATAAGACCCTTGCTGTGAGTGGGCTTTTTTAGCCAGTTCAGGTTTTTTATAAAGTATTGCACCACAATCGTAAGGCGAAAACATCCATTTATGTGGATCTATTGTGATACTATCGGCACGCTCAATACCATTAAATAAATGCCTGACGGAGTCTGCCGCTAAAGCACCTCCTCCATAAGCGGCATCCACATGAAACCATAAATTTTCTTTTTCACAAACATTAGCGATTCCACCTAAGTCATCTATAATACCAGCGTTGGTTGTTCCTCCCGTGCCAACAACAGCAAATAGACGTTTACGCTGATGAGGCGTTAAACCATTAACAGTTTTCTGAAGCTCCGCACCCGACATAACATCTTCTGTATCTACCAATAAAATATCTACATCCGCAACTTTAGCCATAGCTTTTATGGAAGAATGCGCACCAACGGATGTGATTATTAATCCTTTTTCGCCTTTAAACTCGTCCTGTTCCCTCCAATGTTCCCGAGCCGTCACGATGCCGGATAAGTTCGCTGCGGTTCCACCACTGGTAAATACACCAAACGCACCTTCAGGTAAACCCGTTAATGATACGATCCATTTCATGGCTTCATTTTCGCAAAAAATTCCACCGGCCCCTTCCATCCAATAAGCCCCATGAATACTTGACGCCGATGTGATCAAATCGAACATTATTGCCGCTCGGGTCGGTGATGCAGGTACAAAAGCCAAATGCCTGGGGTGATCTACAGGGACATTGGCTTTAGATAAATATTTTCGCCATAATTTAAACGCGTATTCTCCTCCTATACCTTCATTGGTAATGGTTTCTCCTACTAAGGCCTTCAGCTCTTCTGCCTTTTTAGGTTTTCCAATTTTACGTTTAGTTGCCGATACTCTGTCAATAGTATATTTCATGACATCCATGGTCATTTCAACTAAATCAATATCTATTTTATGCATATAAAAGATTTTAATCAATTATGAAGACTGCAAATTTAATCTTAACTAATGTAATAAACATCCTAAAACATAATTATTAGACCTAATTAAATTTGAAATCTGGAAACAGGTATTTTTATTGGATGCCAATCAGCCAGGATGAAAAAACGCCTTTTTTATTACCCCTTATACTTGTTTTTCTATAACCCTAAATAGTAAAGAGGTCGATGGTTTATTGAAGGTTTAAATAGTTTACCTGACAATGCGAACAAGGGTTATACGCTTGACAGACTTCTTATAAACACAACGTTTAAAAGTACTTCGCGCTATTCTTTTAAATTACTAAACGCTTAAAAAGTTAGAATTGAAAATTCTCCTTTTAAAGGGTTTAAACTTTCAATAAGGTTGGGTATTAATTGATCGCCATATTCCAAATAAAACTCAGAGAAGTTAGTATTGCGCTCCTGTAAACTACTATTGGGAAACAATTCATTTTGAAGTTCTGTCATTCTGGACACCTGGTCCGACAGTACTTTCTTTTGGGCTTTTAATAGGCGTTTTTCTAACTTATCAAGACCTTTCAATTGCCTTTTTTCTTGCGCTTCAACCGCTCCTAAAAACGATTTATCGGTTTGTTTGGCTAAAGAAAATAATGATTCAAACTGTTTCTTTAAATGATTTTTTTGTTCTGAAAAATCGATATCTATATTAGAAACTTCTCTTACCTTTTTATTGATAAACGCATCCCGTTTTAAAAAAATATCTTCTTTTGAAATGTCTAATTTCTGAAGCTTTTTAGACTGACTCTCGGTTTGAATTAAGACCGAATTACGTAATAACAGTATAGGGAACGGAACATTAACCGTATTAAAAAAACCTTTTAATTGAAACCAATAAGCCAATTCGCCACCACCGCCAATATAACAAAGATTAGGCAGAATAACTTCTTGATATAAGGGACGCATAATGACATTTGGAGAAAATCTTTGAGGGAACTCAGCGAGTTCTTTTTGTATCTCACTCTTGCTAAATTGAATATCTGTGTTATTCACTTTATAAAGATCATCATCGAAAATGATACGCTCTCTTAAATCGTTTTTTAAATAGAACAGGTTAATCTCACGAGGGTTTACTTGGATATTATAAGCTTTTGAAAGTTCTTTATTTGTTTCAGAAACCGACTTGAAAGCGGTTTGATTTAGCAATTCTTCCTTCATAAAGGGTATAAATTGTTTTTTCAAATCTGAATCGTTGGCATCTATAATAACCAATCCGTAAGCAGCAAATAATTCGTTTGCTAAAAAACGTGTAGCGTCGGTTAAATTATCATGTTCTAAATAGGCACTCTTGAAAAGTGATTTTAAGTACTTTGCATTGTTGCTGCTCCCTAATTCCTCAGAAAACAAATCACATATTTTTTCCAGCCCGTCATTCGATAATTCCCCAACCGCACCACCAGAGTTACGGTTCCACTGTACTTTCTTCCCTTTAAAATTGAAATAATTAATTTCATCAAAATCATGGTCCTCTGTTGCCATCCAATAGACCGGTACAAAATTATAATCTGAATATTCCTCTTTTAAAGCTTTGGAAAGGTTAATTGCTGAAATTATTTTATATAAAAAATAAAGTGGTCCAGTGAATAAATTTAACTGATGCCCTGTAGTTATTGTAAATGTATTATGTGCTCCCAGTAAGTCAATATTATGCAATGTCGCTTCAGAAGCTTTGGTCTCATGATATTGATCTTTCAAAGTTTCAACCAAAATAGTTCTTGACTGCAATTGAACAGACAAGCTCTTTTCTTCGATCTGTTTTTTAAAATTTTCTATGTTAGGAAAACGATTATAAAATTGCTCTACCTCTTTATTTTCAGCTAGGTAATTACAAATTAATTGCGAAAAATATCCGGTATCTTGAAACGAAACAAAGTCTTGCTGCATAGTATACTTTAAAAATTATGTAAATATACAGTTATTCCATTTTTATAAATCTAAAAAATAAGTTAAGAGTTACATTGGAAAAACTTAAAACTACATTCTTTCCGGCACCTGTATGCCCAAAACACTAAATGCATTTTTAATGGTTAAGGCTACTTTATTGGAGAGCTGTACTCTAAATGTTTTTTCATTAAGATTATCCGCACCCAAAATAGATACATTTTGAAAAAAGGAATTATATAATTTAACCAGGTCATAAGTATAATTAGCAATCAAAGCAGGACTATGTTGCGATGCCGCATTTTGAATTACTTCAGGAAATAATAGCAATTGTTTTATAAGTTCTTTTTCTTTTGGGTGTAAAGAAACTTCAACGCTTTCAGACCAATCAAAATCTGCCTTTCTTAAAATAGACTGAATTCTGGCATAAGTATATTGAATAAATGGCCCGGTATTACCTTGAAAATCAATAGATTCTTTTGGGTCAAACAAAATCCGCTTTTTAGGATCTACTTTTAAAATATAGTATTTTAAAGCACCTAAGCCAATGGTTTTATATAGTGTTTGCTTCTCTTCATTGGAATAGCCCTCTAATTTTCCTAATTCTTCAGAGATCTCTTCGGCTGTTCTGGTCATATTATCAATTAAATCATCGGCATCAACGACAGTACCTTCTCTACTTTTCATTTTTCCGCTGGGTAAATCCACCATACCATAACTTAAATGGTACAAATTCTGAGCCCAATCAAAACCAAGTTTTTTAAGGATTAAAAACAATACCTGAAAATGATAATCCTGTTCATTACCTACGGTGTAAACCATCCCATCAACATCCGGAAAATCTTTGATTCGTTGAATCGCGGTTCCGATATCCTGAGTCATATAGACGGCCGTACCATCGGCACGTTGTACAATCTTTTTATCGAGTCCGTCTTCAGTTAAATCACACCAAACCGAACCATCGTCTTCTTTATAAAAAACGCCGGATTTTAAACCTTCGGTAACAAACTCTTTCCCTAATAGATAAGTATTACTTTCATAATACAAGGTATCAAAATCGACACCCAAATTCTTGTAAGTCTCATCAAAACCGTCATATACCCAACCATTCATAGTTTTCCAGAGTGTTACAACGTCTTCATCTCCGGCTTCCCATTGCTGAAGCATGTTTTGGGCTTCAATTAAAATTGGTGCTTGCTTTTTCGCGTCTTCCTCGGTTTTTCCTCTAGAAATTAAATCTTGAATTTCCTTTTTATATTCCTGATCAAATTTTACATAATAATTCCCAACCAGTTTATCACCCTTCAAACCGGTGCTTTCCGGAGTTTCGCCGTGTCCAAATTTCTTCCAGGCCAACATACTTTTACAAATATGAATACCTCTGTCGTTTATAATTTGGGTCTTGTAAACTTTTTTTCCGGACGCCTTTAAAATTTCAGCAACACTATAACCTAAAAGATTATTTCTAACATGGCCCAAATGCAAAGGTTTATTGGTATTTGGAGACGAGTATTCTACCATTATGGCCTTAGCATTAGCCTCAGGGGACACAAAACCATAGATGTCATTATTAATAATATCGTTAAAAAAATTGGTATAATAACTATCACTTATTTCAATATTTAAGAATCCCTTTACGACATTGAATGCTTTAACATCTTCAACATGTTCTACCAAATAGTCTCCAATACCCGTTCCAATTTGAACCGGATTTCCTTTAATAAAACGGAGCATAGGAAAAATGACAACCGTAATATCTCCTTCAAATTCCTTTCTTGTTGCCTGAAATTCGACAGTATTAATTTGAATATTATGGATTGCAAAAACGGCTTGCTTTACATGATTCGATAAGGATTGTTGAAGGTTCATTAATAGTTACTTTTTTTAAGTGAGCAAAGATAAAACTTTTATTAAAGCATCATTGTAAAAATTAATTATAAAAAGCAGAAGAAAAAGGTCTTTTAGTTCGTAATTCAAGAAAAAAATAACCATCTAATAAACAATTAGTTACAGGATTTCAGAATAAAAACTGAAACCATTTACCGTTCGTCGATAAAAGTGTACTTATTCCATGATATTTGCCGTTAATCTATTCGTCGATTTTTTGAAAAAAAACTCGATGTCTTTTATCTAATTTTTTGGTAGTAAAACGCAGAAATTAGCTTTTAATAGGTCTTTTTTCAACTTTTGTTTAGTAAAGCTATTAATATCCGATCGTCGGAAATAATTATAAACTAACAAATATATTGCAACCCAGTAGAGTAATCTTTATTCCCTCAAATAAAGCATCTTTATATTATATGCTTTACAAAGTAGTCTAATTTATACTGTATGAGGAAAATAATTACCTTAACAATTATCTTTTTATCGACATTCTTCGGTTATGCGCAAACCAAAGAATTAGATAGTCTTTTCATACAGTTGGCTTATCAAAAACAAGATACCTTAAAGGTTGAAACTTCTTTAAAACTTATTAAAGCCTTATATACGATAGAGGATTACGATAGAGCCTTAAAGTATATTATTGAAAGTGAAAAGCTTTCTATGAATTTAAACTACAGGAGAGGTATCGCCGAAGTTGCGTATTTCAAAGCTTTGGTTTACGCAAAGAAAGACGATTACATAAATGCGATTAGCGGTTACACAAAATCCAAAACCTTATTTCAAAAATTAAACGATACACTTGGCATTGCAAAGGTGAATAACAGTATAGGTCTAATCGAAATTAAACGTGGTAATTATGCTAAGGGTTTACAATATTTGTTATCAGCGATTGAAGTGTTGGAAAGTCAAGGTCTTAAAAACGAATTGCGTTTAGCTTATAGTAATTTAGCTGATGCCTATTATAATATTAAAGCATTCGATAAGGCCATTGCGTTTAATTTAAAAGCGCTTCAAATTCAAGAGCAACTAAACGACAACGATGGTGTTAACCAATCCAACGGGCGGTTAGCTGAACTTTATTCCATTAAAAAAGAGCATAGAAAAGCGATTGAATATTACGAAAAAGTTTTAGAAGGTATTGATGTTAATAATGATTCTATTCGCGGTCGAGTTTTCCCGAAATTAGGAGGCGAATATTTAAAGTTTAATGACTACCAGAATGCATCTAAATATTTAGTCCAAGGTTTGAATCTTAATAGACGTTCTAAAGATGAACCCGGTTTATTGATCGCATTAAACAATCTTGGCGATTTAAACTTACAACAGAATCGCTTAATTTTAGCTGAAAGACAACTTCTTGAAGCCGGTACTATTGCGAAAAACATTGATAATAAATCGGAATTACTCCGGTATTATAAGTTGATGAAAGCTTTAGATTCCACAAAACGCAAGTTTGACAGAGCTTTTGTTTGGCAACGGGAATATTATGATTTAAAAAATAGTCTTAGTAAAAATGACATTAATTTAAATGATGAAGCAAAAGCTCAAGCTGTTTTAGAATTAGACCCCAATTTCGACAAAGAACCTACCGAAACCACGGTGTCGACCGATACCCTCCCTACTTCAAACAACAATAGCAATATTGACTCCAAATTTAAATTAATATTTTATATCCTTTTAGGTGCTCTGGCTATTGTGTCTACCTTTTTAATTTTAATTTATTTAAAACGAAATAGTAATATAAGGTATACCCAGGAGCTTGAAGAGAAAAACATGAAAATTGAATTGCAGAATGATGGCTATATTGAACAAACAAAGCATTTAGAAAATGTAATTAATGTTAAGGATAAACTTTTTTCCATAGTTTCGCATGACTTAAAAGACTCGCTTTCCTCTATTAATGGCTTTATAGATTTACTCAAAGACGGGTCTTTATCACGAGAAGAATTTGACAACTTAATTCCAGAGCTAAGTGAGAATGCAAATAATGCATCTTTGCTTTTATTCAATTTATTAAATTGGTCTAAATCACAAATGCATTCTTTAGAAGCTAAACCAAGTCTGTTTGATGTACAGGAAGTTTTTGAAGAAAAAATAAAACTTGTGGAGCAGCGTATGGAGAGTAAAGGTATTGCCTTAGTGGATCACTCACTTCGTGACTTTGCTTATGCAGACCGAAGTATGGTTGAAATTGTTATTCAGAATTTATTGGCAAATGCTTTAAAATTCTGTAGTGAAGGTGATACGATTACCGTTGCAAACCATATTAGTAATGGTAGTTGCATTATTAGCGTTGCAGATACCGGTGTTGGTATTTCCAAACATAATATAGAAAAACTATTTAAAAACGCCACGTTTACAACTACAGGTACCAATAACGAAAAGGGTACCGGATTGGGATTATCCATTTGTAAAGAACTGGTGGAATTGAATAACGGTAAGATTTGGGTTGAAAGCACATTAAACGTTGGTAGTACGTTTTACGTACAACTTCCAAAGTCCAGACCTAATGGTGATTAATTTAAGTTTTAGGTAGAAATACTTCAGCCATCATACAACGCGCACTACCACCACCGCAGGCCTCAATGGTATCTAAAGAACTGGAAAGAATCTTTGTATGCGCTTCTAATTTTTCAATTTGGGCTTTGGTTAAGGCATTATAAGCTGCTTGACTCATTACCAAATACAACATATCATCTTTACCTTTTACTTGCAACATATTACCGGCAAAATTATTTACCTGAGACTCGGTAATTGCAATAATTTCTTTACCATCTTCCTTTAAATGCTTAATCACATTTTTACGCTCTTTTTTATCATCGATACTATCCAGGCAAATCACTGCAAAGGTTTCTCCTAAACACATCATAACATTGGTATGATAAATCGCTTTCCGTTTTCCTGCCACGGTTTGATTGGCATTAAATACTATAGGCGTAAATTCAAAATCTTCACAGAACTCTATAAACAGGTCTTCATCGGCGCGTGGCGATAAGGCGCAATAAGCTTTTCTATTAATACGGTCTAATAATACACTCCCTGTGCCTTCCAGAAACACATGCTCATCTTCGGCACTTGTATAATCAACTATTTGATTGATCCTAAACCCTTCATCTTCCAATTGGATCAACACATCTTCACGTCTCTCAAAACGTCTATTTTCAGCAAACATAGGATATAAGCCTACATTTCCATTTGCATGAAAAGACACCCAATTATTCGGGAATATAGAATCCGGAGTATCAAACTCTTCAGTATCATTAACTACCACGACATGTACTCCAATACCTCTTAACTTATCGACATAAGCATCAAATTCCTGCTGTGCTTTTGCATTAACCGTTTCCGGTAACATGTTATCTAAAACCTTTTGGTAATAATTATTTACCGCTGTTTGCTCATTCATCCTAAAATTGATAGGACGAATCATTAGAATAGTATTTGTGGTTTGTTGCATATTATTAAAAATCTGATGGTACAAAAGTATGACTATTTGTGGCAAAAAATGGGCTTGTAAAACGTATTTATTTTATCCGACAGTATTCATTTGTCCTTTTGGAATTTCTATTCAGCTTTATGCAATAAAATATAAAAACTACAAGCCTGAATAGCATTTAATTTTCCGGTTATTCATTAATACTATGCACTTATTACTTTAAACTTTCTTTTTAAATAAAATTTATTCTGTTTAGCAATCTCTCCATAGTCAAAAAGTGGCAGGTCGTATGGCCTACACATTGAAAATTAATCGTTAACTATTAAACAATAGAACACATGAAAAAGCAAAAACTGATTAACTTATTTAAAATCGGAATTCTAATCTTTGGAATTTCTTTTTTATTAACAAACTGCGATAAAAATAATGTTCCAGAAGAAGATATTGCAGAACCTGAAAAGCTTGATATTTCTATTACATCAACTTCTTTTTCAAAAGCAGATCAAGCACTTAATGGGTTAAGAGAAAAATATGGTATTGATAACTATATTGGCTTGTGGTCCTCTGGAAACACTCAAGGAAAAACATCCACAGATAAATCAGGCATTGTAATCTATCCCGATATGGTTAAAAAAATTACCCGAGGAGATTACACATCATATACAATGCTTATCGAATCGTTGGATGACGACCCTAACACATATTATAATCTTACTGTGGAAGAAATAGGTGATTCTAAAGGGATGTTTGTTACCCAATATAAAAACCTGTCTGCAAAAGCTTCAGCGAAAACATCCCTGGCAAGTAAAACTTCATCTTCGCATACCAGTATCTCAACTAAGAGAATAGATGATTTGATTGAACCAATTAATAAAGAAGATTTTAATGGTTCAGGAGGAGGTTCTGGCGGTGGTGGAAGCACCACATACCCAACGGATTGTGATGGATGGGTAACCTCGACCAACGTTGCCATTGAAACACCTTGTGGTTGTGGTCATAGTTGGCAACAACTTTTAAATGGTACTTGTAGAGGGTGCCAAACAAATTCCCCAACATGGCCTAGTTTGGAGACTACCACAGTTTATGAGTGTATTCTAAGTTCTATTGGTGATACATCCAATACTGGACCGAGCTCACCCAATACGGGTGGAGTTGGTTCGCTCCCCCCTAACGAAGATGAAGACGGAAATGAATTAGGTGGTGGTTCCATTACCACACCTGTAAGTCCTGATGATTCCAGTATAAATGTTGTGGTATCCAATTTGGATAGGGAGTTAAATTTAAGTGCTCGACAAATTGAATGGCTAAACAATAATCTATTAACTGCCGAACAACTGCTCGGGTTTTTGATTATTAATAAGTATTCTGAGGAAGCTAAAGAGTTCGCTATAAACATGATTGTACTAGATATGATTTTAGATAGCGACTATCAAATAGTTAGTACTAATAAACTTCCTTCAGAATTAGATTCTTGTTGTCCAGGAGATTGTTGTCCAGATGTTAGCCTGTATAGCGATGACAGAATAGTTTATGAATATGGAATTCAACCTGTTGTGTCATTAATTGATGGCTCATTCAATCTTATTATCGCTACATCTGAAGTTATTGGAAGTGATGCCTGGGTAGGTAGCAGAATAAGAAAAATGATGCTTGAAATAGGCATTGATGTCCCGGCAGACATTGAAAATGAACATTTATCTGAATTATATAGAATTCGTAAAAGAGATAATATTGTTATTGTTGAATATAGGCCAGGGCTTTTAAAGAGCATGCTAGATGTCGGGTTAGACACTCTAGATGTATTGGCTTTTCTTTCTCCCGCTAAAGGAGGCGGACCTGTTCTATTCACTAAAATTGGCGGTACTGTTTCTATTACTTCAATATCAAACCATATAAGAGATATTGCTGTTACTTCTGTTAAAATTGATAACGCTGTTAATAATTTAAAAGACAAGGCTAAATATGTTCTGGAAGGTACGGGCGCCCATAATATTGTTAAAGGACATCACCCTCTGGCAAAAAGTGCTTTCAAAAGTGATAAGTTTTATGATTTACAAAAGGCTTTTAGTATTTCAATTAGTAAATTAGATGAAATAAAAGTTGGAATTCATGCTAAAATCACTGGACAACAAAATAGTTTGTATTCGGTTTTTGCTAAAACTGGTGAAGTATTAACTATTGAAAAAATGGCTAATATTGAAATACAAGCTATGGTAAACGCAGGTGTACCAAGAGATATGGCTACTGGTTGGGTTGTAAAGGCTTTAGAGAATTTAAAATCTCAAGGCGTAAAAGCAATAACTCATATTCCCTGGAATGGTTTAAATTAAATAATTATTTATATGAAAAATAAATATGAAAGTTTTGGAAAAACTTTAGTTAAAAAATTAAGAGACGAAAATTATAATAGCTATTTAAAACAGACTGACTTAGCTAGAAAAATAAGTTTAAAAGAATATTTCGATTTACCTAGAAATGAAGAATATGATCCCAAATTACAGAAAATAGACGATGAAAGATTCGAGTTTATTAATGGTCTAAATGATAAACAGAAAGAGCAATTGGATAAGTTGATTTTAAAAATGCTAGATGAAACAGCATTTAATTTTTTAAGAGAGATTGAGGAAAGTTATCATTTTAAAGAAAGTATTTGTTTAGTTTTTGAAGGAAATTCAGTAGGAAGTATCTATAATGAGTTTCTTTCAGGAACATTCTTTGGAGAATATTTTTTATGGATTAATCAATTTAGTGAATACGGAGAATATCAATATTAAAAAGTTTGATAATTTATTCAAACATGAAAACAAATAGAGAAATTTTAGACGAATTTGGACAAATTTTAATAGAGACGACTTATGATTTAAATTTTAAAATTTTAAAAGAAAATTTGATAAAAAATTTGCAAAAAGGCAAGTTAGAAGAAAAAATAAGTGCTTTTTCAAAAGAAGCAATTGAAGGCGTTTTATTTGATTTTATGAAACTATTTGAAGAAAATGATCAATTCAAACTTTATTTCGAAATGGACGGACAAAGAGTAAATTTAGTTGAAATAAGTGAAATGCTCAAAGCTGAGGTTCTTACATCAGAAGGTTGGATTGAGCGTTTTAGTAAGGAGCAATAAAAAGAAGAATAGATTTAGAAAGCTACATTGACAAATATTAAAGCTTTTTTATTGCCCTTGCAAAAAAGGGAAAAGGTTTTACTTTAAGTATTATCGCGGATATTGAAATTAAAAGAAATCAATCCCTAATCAAAGGCAAGGTAGAACAGCGTAACAAGCCTTCCTGCTTAGCAATTTCAGCATAGGGTACTTCTTCAACCGTAAACCCTTGTTCACGTAACCAGGTATTTAATCGTGTAAAGTTTTTTTCAGAAATAATGACATTTTCAGAAATAGAAAATACGTTACTATTCATATTGTACATTTCGTCTTTTGAAATTTCAAATACATTGTCCTTTCCGAAAAAATCTACTAACCATTCGTATTCTTTCTCGATTAAGAATCCATTTTTGTGTAAAATCGCTTTATCCTTTCCTATAGGTTGAAAACAGCAATCTAAGTGTAAGGCATTTTCTTTAGGATTCGTGTTCGATTTTCTAAGTTCGAAAGGTTTAACAATTTTATCTGGGAACAATTCCTGAATGGCCATAACAGCATCCATATTTGTTCTGGCTGTGATATACTCCGAGTAATCTTCACCGGAATAGGTTCCTATAAAAATATAGTCATTCCAGGGCATTACATCACCCCCTTCAACATGGCATTCTTCAGGCAGTATAATTCTATTCTCTTTGGCAACTTGATCCCAGACATATTTAATAGCTGCAACTTCTTCTTCTCGGTTGGGAAGAATATTGGCTCTGATTATTTTGTCTTCCACAACAAAAGCGATATCTCTGGAAAAAATCTGGTTACAATCTTTGATAACTTTCGGCCTGTACACCTTTACATCATATTTTTTAAAAACAGCAGCGACCGCTTCCATTTCTAATATCATGTCGGCTTCTTTAGGATAGGTCCCTGCTTTTATATGTTCTATACTCTTAGGGTCGTAGCAGTCTTCTATCTTTGGAGTTGGCCCATTATTTTCAGCAGTACCTAGCACAACGGCTCGCAATCTGGAGGTCTCATTTTTTATATTTAATTCTAACATAGATACATCAAAATACACGCAATTATTAAAGGGCCAAAACTAACAATAATTAAGGACTTTTTGCATTATTCTGAAAAATATTGCTTTAAAAAAGAAAAGCTTCATAAAAACATTATGAAGCTTAACAATACTATAAAAAATTGAATATTTTATCTTTTCTTGATAGGAATAAAAGATCGTTCTGTTTCACCAATATATAACTGTCTTGGCCTTCCAATAGGCTCCTTACGTAAACGCATTTCACGCCATTGCGCAATCCAACCCGGTAATCTGCCCAAGGCAAACATCACAGTGAACATCTCTGTTGGTATTCCCATAGCTCTGTAAATAATTCCCGAATAAAAGTCGACATTAGGATATAATTTACGCTTTACAAAATAATCATCCTTTAACGCTTCCTGCTCTAGGCCTTTAGCGATGTCTAAAATAGGGTCCTGAATACCCAGATCTCCTAGCACTTCATCAGCCGCTACTTTTATTATTTTTGCTCTGGGATCAAAGTTTTTATAAACACGGTGTCCGAATCCCATTAAACGGAATGGATCACTTTTATCTTTAGCCTTAGCCATATATTTTTTTGTATCCCCACCATCTTCCTTAATAGCTTCCAGCATTTCTAAAACAGCTTGATTTGCACCACCATGCAGCGGCCCCCAAAGCGCAGAAATACCGGCGGACAATGAAGCAAATAAGCCAGCATGCGATGATCCTACAATCCGGACTGTCGATGTTGAACAGTTTTGCTCATGATCTGCATGAAGAATCAGAAGCTTATCCAATGCATTGACCAAAATCGGGTTTTGAATATACTTTTCTTCATGAGGCTGCTTAAACATCATTTTTAAAACATTTTCCACATAACCTAATGATGAATCACCATAATACAATGGTAATCCTTTCTTTTTACGCATGGTCCAAGCTACCAATATTGGGAATTTACCAAGAATACGTACCACAGAGTTATACATATCTTCTTCAGAGTCGACATTAACACTAGACGGGTTAAACGCTGTTAAAGCACTTGTTAATGAAGATAAAACCCCCATCGGGTGTGCCGCTTTTGGAAATGCATCTAAAATTTTCTTTACATCGTCATCAACGACAGAGTGGGTTTTAATATCTGAATGAAATTTATGAAGTTGTTCCGCATTTGGTAAATTACCAAAGATCAATGCATAAGCTACCTCAAGAAAATCTGCTTTTTCCGCCAATTCTTCAATAGAATATCCTCTATATCTTAAAATTCCTTTTTCACCATCCAAAAATGTTATGCCACTTTCACATGATCCGGTATTCTTGTAACCAGGATCTAGTGTTATTGCGCCTCCGGAAGCACTTCTTAGACTTGAAATATCTATTGCAAGTTCATTTTCTGTTCCTTTAATAATAGCGAATTCGTTTTTTTGACCGTTAATTTCTAGCGTAGCTTTATCTGACATTGGTGTATTTTACTAAATTATTATTCGAACTGTAAATTTAAGAAAAATAGATAAGTTTATGAATTTGTTCCGGCCATAAAAATATTTATTTTAACGAATATTATTCACGTCTTTACAACCCGATGATTTGCTTATAACATGTAATATATAAAGACAGAAAAAACTATATAATACTAGCGTTATTCGTATGAGCAAATAATATTATTCTTACCTATTTAACATAAATTTAGCGTTTTTCTTACGAAAATATTTTAAATTGCAAACTTAGTAATCATAAAACATTGAATATCATGAAGTTAATTAAAAAGTTAGTGTTACCCGTTTTTGCTTTATCTCTCGTGGCTCTCGTTTACTCTCAAAATATCGAGCAAAATAAAGAGGTTAATGACAACCTCTATGCTTACAGCACATCTTCAAACAGTTCCTCCCTCGGTTTTACCTGGTATGGAACAGGGCCTTATGGTCAAGTAGATGTTAATCCTACCGGAGGAACCGCTCCCTATAAGTGGTATCAAGGGAGCACATTATTAGCAACCACCTATGGAAGTACAACGCTTGCTTTTGGTTGTAATGGAGGCGTCCTAACGGTAAAAGACGCTAATAACGATTCATCCAGTGATATCGTTCCGCAAGGATGTGTAGATCACGGTGGTGGACAAGGCAATTAGAAATGCCTAATTCCTCTCTTAAAGAACGTATTTTATAATACAAACGAAAAAGAGATATTAAAGTTTGAACTTTAATATCTCTTTTTTTATATCAAATAAATTACTTATCTATCCAATTTTAAATGCATTTTCTTGAGGAAAATAAGCAACATCTCCTAACTCCTCTTCTATACGAAGTAATTGATTGTATTTAGCCATACGATCACTACGCGATGCAGAACCTGTTTTTATCTGCCCCGTATTTAATGCCACGGCCAAATCAGCAATAGTATTATCTTCAGTTTCTCCTGAACGATGTGACATTACCGATGTATAACCAGCATTATGCGCCATATTTACAGCTGCAATAGTTTCAGTCAACGTTCCAATCTGGTTTACTTTAATTAGAATAGAATTTGCTATATTTTCCTTTATTCCTCGAGATAAGCGCTCTACATTAGTTACAAATAAATCATCTCCAACCAATTGTACTTTGTCACCTATCTTTTCCGTGAGGTATTTCCAACCGTCCCAGTCGTTCTCGTCCATTCCATCCTCAATCGAAATTATTGGATATTTAGCAACCAATTCCGCTAAATAATCTGCTTGTTCTTCACTGGTTCTAATAACTCCCGAATCTCCTTCAAATTTCTTATAGTCATATTTACCATCTACATAAAATTCCGCCGAGGCACAATCTAAAGCAATCATCACATCATCACCAAAAGTATATCCGGCATTTGTTACAGCCAGTTTAATCGAATCTAAGGCGTCTTCTGTTCCACCTTCTAAGTTAGGAGCAAATCCACCTTCATCCCCAACGGCTGTGCTTAGACCTCTATCGTGAAGTACTTTTTTAAGATTATGGAAGATTTCCGTTCCCATCTGCATAGCATGTGTAAAATTCTTAGCTTTTACAGGCATAACCATAAACTCCTGAAAGGCAATGGGTGCATCACTATGAGAACCACCATTTATGATGTTCATCATTGGTAACGGTAATGTATTAGCCGATACCCCTCCTACGTAGCGGTACAATGGTAAACCTAACTCTCCGGCTGCTGCTTTAGCTACTGCCAGAGAAACGCCTAAAATAGCATTAGCTCCCAATTTTGATTTGTTTGGTGTACCATCCAAATCGATCATGATTTGGTCGATTAAGTTCTGCTCAAACACAGAAACACCTAAAAGTTTTTCAGCAATAACCGCATTAACATTATTTACGGCTTTTAAAACACCTTTACCCATATATGTATCCCCTCCATCGCGTAACTCAACGGCTTCATGCTCACCAGTTGAAGCTCCTGAAGGTACGGCAGCTCTACCTAAAACATTATTTTCTGTTACGACATCAACCTCTACTGTAGGGTTCCCTCTTGAATCTAGAATCTGTCTTGCGTGGATATTAATTATAACACTCATAATTGGTTTGTTTTAAACTTTTAATACTTCAAATTTACGGTTAAATCTTTGTCTATTTTAGATGTTTCAGAAGAAATTCATCAAAAAACACCTATAACGTTTTAGTAAAATTCAAGCCTCAAAAATCTTTTGTTTATGAGGCTTACATTTTAATTACTCTTAATATTTTCAATAAATTGATCGAAAAGATATTCCGAATCGTGCGGACCAGGGCTTGCCTCCGGATGATATTGCACCGAAAAGCAATTTTTATTTTTCATGGCTAAACCAGCTACCGTATGATCGTTTAGATGCACATGTGTTATTTCCAACTCGGGATGTGCTTCAGACTCTTCTTTATTAACGGCAAAACCGTGATTTTGAGAAGTGATTTCTCCTTTACCCGTTTTCAAATTCTTAACCGGGTGATTGATCCCTCTATGTCCATTATGCATTTTATACGTAGAAACCCCATTTGCCAGAGCTATGACTTGATGTCCTAAACAAATTCCAAATAATGGCAGATCTCTTTTTATAATTTCCTTAGCTACAGCTTGCGCCTCAACTAAAGGTTCTGGATCTCCGGGCCCGTTTGATAAAAAATACCCATCCGGATTAAAAGCTTCCAGATCCTCAAACTTTGCATTGTATGGAAATACTTTTATATAAACATCTCTCTTTGCAATATTTCTAAGAATGTTCTTTTTAATTCCAATGTCTAAAGCGGACACCTTATAAGTCGCATTTTCGTTACCAAAATAATAGGGCTCTTTAGTAGACACTTTTGATGCTAATTCTAAACCATTCATTGGTGGCACTTCAGCTAGCTGCTTTTTAAGTGTTTCAATATTGTCTACATCTGTTGAGATAACAGCATTCATGGCTCCGTTATCTCTAATATAACTTACCAATGCTCGCGTATCTACATCGGAAATTGCCAATAAGTTGTTATCTTCTAAAAACTCTTCCAGGGATTTATCGGCATCAACTCTAGAATATTCGTAACTGAAGTTTTTAACAATAAGTCCAGCAATTTTAATAGAATCGGATTCTACCTCATCTTTATTGGTTCCGTAATTTCCAATATGGGCATTTGTAGCAACCATTAGTTGGCCATAATAGGACGGATCGGTAAAAATTTCCTGATACCCTGTCATTCCCGTATTAAAACAAACTTCACCAAATGCTGTTCCTTGTTTTTTACCTACCGCTTTACCGTAAAAAATAGTACCATCTGCAAGAAGTATGATGGCTTTTTGTCTTTTTTGATATTTCATGTGTTTTCTTATATTCAAAAGATCCCTGCCTGCGCAGGAATGAAAGTTTCGCAAAATTGCACAAAAAAAAGGATAAACTAAAATAGTTTATCCTTTATATATTAAACGCTTATTAACATTTATTCTTCTTCGTTTGATGCTTGAGTTTCAACTGGAGCAGCAGCGGCTGGTTTAGAACCTCCTCTTCTACTTCTTCTTGTTGTTTTCTTCTTAGCTTTATCTGCATTGTAGATTTCGTTGTAATCCACTAATTCTATCATTGCCATATCGGCGTTATCTCCCAAACGATTTCCTAGTTTGATAATTCTGGTATAACCTCCCGGTCTGTCACCAATTTTAACAGCAACATCTCTGAACAATTCAGTTACTGCATCTTTCTGTCTAAGGTTAGCCATCACAATACGTCTGTTGTGCGTCGTATCGATTTTAGATTTAGTAATCATTGGCTCAACAAATTGTTTTAAAGCTTTTGCTTTTGCAACCGTTGTATTTATACGTTTATGCTCAATTAATGAACATGCCATATTAGCCAACATTGATTTTCTGTGAGCAGTTTTTCTACCTAAGTGGTTGAACTTTTTTCCGTGTCTCATGACATTTTTTTTATCATCTTGCTACCAAATCCCGATAGCTATCGGGAGAGCAAAATATGATTAATTAATCTTTATCTAATTTATATTTGCTTAAATCCATACCAAAGTTTAAACCTTTAACATTTACAAGCTCTTCAAGCTCTGTTAAAGATTTCTTACCAAAGTTACGGAACTTCATTAAGTCATTCTTGTTAAACGATACTAAATCTCCTAGAGTATCAACTTCTGCAGCTTTCAAACAGTTAAGTGCGCGTACAGATAAATCCATATCGATTAACTTGGTTTTAAGCAACTGTCTCATATGCAATGATTCTTCATCATATGTTTCAGTTTGTGCAATTTCATCAGCTTCTAATGTGATACGCTCATCAGAGAATAACATAAAGTGGTGAATCAAGGTTTTAGCGGCCTCTGTTAAAGCATCTTGAGGTGTAATTGAACCATCCGTTATGATTTCGAAAACCAGTTTTTCGTAATCTGTTTTTTGCTCAACACGATAGTTCTCTATACTATACTTAACATTTTTTATTGGTGTGTAAATTGAATCTGTAAATATAGTACCAATTGGAGCAGCAGCTTTCTTATTTTCTTCTGCAGGTACATAACCTCTACCTTTTTCAATAGTAATCTCCATGTTTAAATTAACTTTAGGATCTAAGTTACAGATTACTAACTCTGAATTTAACACTTGAAATCCTGAAATGAATTTTTGAAAATCACCAGCTGTAATTCTTTCTTGTCCAGAAATTGAAATTGAAATTGATTCGTTATCAATATCCTCTATCTGTCTTTTAAAACGTACTTGTTTTAAATTTAAAATGATTTCCGTAACATCTTCGACAACACCTGCAATTGCAGAGAACTCATGATCTACACCTTCAATTCTAACCGATGTAATTGCAAATCCTTCTAAAGAAGAAAGTAAAACTCTTCTTAATGCGTTACCTACTGTTAATCCGTAACCAGGTTCTAAAGGGCGAAATTCGAATTTGCCTTCAAAATCTGTTGAATCAATCATGATTACTTTGTCGGGCTTTTGAAAATTAAATACTGCCATATTTGCGATTTGTATCAGGTTATTATTTAGAATATAATTCGACGATGAATTGTTCGTTTATGTTTTCCGGAATTTGAATTCTAGCAGGAACAGCAACATAGGTTCCTTCTTTAGTATCATCATTCCAAGTAATCCATTCGTATACCGTACTTGAATTTGAAAGCGATCTTTCGATAGCCTCAAGTGATTTAGATTTTTCTCTTACAGCAACAACATCTCCGGCTTTCAATTGGTAAGACGGTATATTTACCAACTCTCCATTTACCGTAATGTGTCTGTGAGATACTAATTGTCTGGCACCACTTCTAGAAGGAGAAATTCCCATTCTAAAAACAACATTATCTAATCTTGACTCACAAAGTTGTAATAAAACTTCTCCGGTAATTCCTTTAGAAGCAGTTGCTTTTTTAAACATATTTCTGAATTGCTTTTCCAAAATACCATAAGTGTATTTTGCTTTTTGCTTTTCTGCTAATTGTATAGCATATTCAGATTTTTTTCCACGACGTCTTGCGTTTCCGTGTTGACCTGGAGGGTAGTTTCTTTTTTCGAAAGACTTATCTTCTCCGAAAATAGCTTCACCAAATTTACGAGCTATTTTAGTTTTAGGACCAGTATATCTTGCCATTTTAATTGTTTTTAAGAGTGATTATGAATTAAGGTCTTAATCTTATCCTTCGATAATCATTGATCTCTTTGTTGATACTTGTTTTATTTTCAGTTTGCAAATTTATGCAAAAAATTAACACCATTAGAGTTTCTAATGGTATTAATTTTCGAATTCAGAATTTTGAATTTTGAATTCCAAATTATTGTTATACTCTTCTACGTTTTGGAGGACGACATCCATTATGTGGTAGTGGCGTAACATCGATGATTTCTGTTACTTCAATACCTGAATTATGAATGGAACGAATAGCAGACTCTCTACCATTTCCTGGTCCTTTAACATAAACTTTTACTTTCTTTAAACCTGCTTCCTGAGCTACTTTAGCAGCATCTTCTGCAGCCAATTGCGCAGCGTAAGGTGTATTTTTTTTAGAACCTCTAAATCCCATTTTACCAGCAGAAGACCATGAAATAACATCTCCTTTTTTGTTGGTAAGTGAAATAATGATATTATTGAAAGAAGCTGTAACATGTGCCTCTCCAACAGAATCTACAATAACTTTACGTTTTTTAGTGCTTGTTTTTGCCATATTTTCTAGTGCTTAGTTGTTAGTTGATAGTCGCTAGAATCCTAAACCTTTATAATTTCAAACAGATTCTTTCCAACGTCTAAAGACTAAAGACTAAATTTTAATTATTACTTAGTTGCTTTCTTCTTATTAGCAACTGTTTTTCTTCTACCTTTTCTAGTTCTAGAGTTGTTTTTAGTACGTTGCCCTCTTAATGGAAGACCAGATCTATGACGAATACCTCTGTAACATCCAATGTCCATTAATCTCTTAATGTTCAATTGCGTTTCAGAACGTAATTCACCTTCGATTGTTAATGTTCCTACAGCCTCACGGATGCCGGCTATTTGATCGTCGGTCCAATCTTGAACTTTAATACTTTCATCAACTTTAGCAGAAGCTAAAATTTCTTTTGCTCTACTTCTACCTACTCCGTAGATATAAGTTAAAGAGATAACACCTCTTTTTTGTTTTGGTATGTCTACACCTGCAATTCTTGCCATAGCTTATCCTTGTCTTTGTTTGAATCTAGGATTCTTTTTGTTTATTACGTAAAGTCTACCTTTTCTGCGCACAATCTTACAATCTGCACTTCTTTTTTTAACTGATGCTCTTACTTTCATCTTTATTAAGTTTAAAAGTTTAAAGTTTAAAGTTTAAAGTTGGTTTTTACGAAACCTTATAACTTTTCACTTACCACTCTTTACTATCATATTAGTATCTATAAGTTATTCGAGCCTTAGTTAAATCATAAGGACTCATTTCTAATTTCACCTTGTCTCCTGGTAATAATTTAATATAATGCATACGCATTTTACCAGAAATATGTGCTGTCACGATGTGACCATTTTCTAATTCAACACGAAACATAGCGTTCGATAACGCCTCTATAATCGTTCCGTCTTGCTCTATTGCTGCTTGTTTTGCCATAGTATATTATATTAAGCGACTGCTTTTCTATTTTTACCTGTTTTCATCAAGCCATCATAATGTCTATTTAACAAATAAGAATTTATTTGTTGCATAGTGTCAATGGCAACTCCAACCATAATTAATAGTGAGGTTCCACCGAAAAACAAAGCCCAACCTTGTTGTACATCCATAAGTTTAACAATAAACGCTGGGAACACAGCTATAAGTGCTAAAAATATAGAACCCGGTAAGGTAATTTGAGACATTATTTTATCTAAATATTCAGAGGTTTCAGAACCCGGACGAATACCAGGAATAAAACCACCACTACGTTTTAAGTCGTCTGCCATTTTATTTGTAGGCACTGTAATCGCTGTATAAAAGTATGTAAATACAATAATTAATAAAGCAAATACAAGGTTATACCAAAAGCCAAACATATCTGAAAACTGGGCTTGCATCCAAGCTCCGGCAGCCGAATCCTTCATAAGTGCAGAACCTCCGATTAAACTAGGCACGAACATAATAGCTTGTGCAAATATAATTGGCATTACACCAGAGGCATTCAACTTTAAAGGGATGTATTGTCTAGAACCTGCAGCGGCACTTTTTTCGTAACCACCGGAAGCTGTTCTTCTGGCATATTGCACAGCAATTTTTCTAACGGCCATTACTAATAAAACAGAAGCCAAAATGATAACAAACCAAATTACCAATTCAAAAAGAATCAACATCACATTGTTACCTTCCAATCGCGTTGCCGCATTTTGTATAAACGCTTGTGGCAAGGTTGCAATAATTCCCACCATAATTAATAGGGAAATACCATTACCAATTCCTTTATCTGTAATTTTTTCTCCTAACCACATGGCAAAAATACAGCCTGTCACTAAGATTGTTACAGATGAGAAATAGAACAACCATCCTTGACCCAATAAAAACGCACTTGGTGGAATTCCTAAAGCAGGTAAACTTGCTAAATAACCAGGGGCCTGTAATAAACAAATCGCAATGGTCAACCAGCGCGTAATTTGCGTTATTTTCTTTTGTCCACTGGCACCTTCTTTTTGTAGTTTTTGCAAGTAAGGAATGGCTATTCCCATTAATTGCACCACAATAGAAGCAGAAATGTAAGGCATGATACCCAAGGCAAATACAGACGCATTCGCAAACGCTCCACCGGTAAAGGCATTAAGTAACCCTAATATACCTCCTTCTGCTTTATCCGCTAAACCACCTAATTGGGCAGCATCAATACCTGGTAAAACAACTTGTGCACCAAAACGATAAACTAGCAACATACTCAAAGCAACAATGATTCTGTTTCTTAGTTCCTCTATTTTCCAAACATTTTTTATTGATTCTATAAACTTCATACTTATAATAAACTATTATAATGTTACAGCTTCTCCTCCTGCAGCTTCTATAGCAGCTTTTGCTGAAGCAGTAAACTTATGAGCAGATACCTTTAATTTTGCTTTTAACTCACCTCTACCCAAAATTTTAACCAGGTCATTTTTTCCGGCTAAACGGTTAGATAATAACGTATCGAAATCTACTGTACCTTTAATTTTCTTATCATCAACCAATTGTTGTAATGTATCCAGATTTATACCCTGATACTCTACACGGTTAATGTTAGTAAAACCAAATTTAGGAACACGTCTTTGAAGTGGCATTTGCCCACCTTCAAATCCTAGTTTCTTAGAATATCCAGAACGGGATTTGGCTCCTTTGTGTCCACGTGTTGCCGTACCACCTTTACCAGAACCTTGTCCTCTACCTATTCTTTTACCTTGGTTTTTTACTGAACCTTCTGCAGGTTTTAAATTACTTAAATCCATTTTCAGTTTGTATTTTTAAGCTTCTTCTACAGAAACTAAATGTGAAACTTTAGCAACCATACCCAAAATATTAGGTGTAGCCTCGTGCTCTTTTACCTGACCAATCTTTTTAAGACCAAGAGCTTCTAAAGTTCTTTTTTGTCTTTGCGGGCGATTGATTGCGCTTTTAACTTTTGTTACTTTAATTTTTGCCATCTCGGTATGTATTAAGCGTTAAAAACTTGTTCAAGAGAAATACCTCTATCTCTAGCAATTGCATTAGCATCTCTTAATTGTAACAAAGCATCAAATGTTGCTTTAACTACATTATGAGGGTTAGACGACCCTTGAGATTTTGATAATACATCATGTACACCAACAGCCTCAAGTACAGTTCTAACAGCGCCACCAGCAATAACTCCGGTACCGGGAGCAGCAGGAATAATATTCACTCTTGCTCCACCGTATTTTCCTTTTTGTTCGTGCGGTAGGGTTCCTTTTATAATAGGAATTCTAACCAGGTTTTTCTTAGCATCTTCAACGGCTTTTGCAATAGCACTAGCAACATCTTTAGATTTTCCTAAACCTTGTCCTACAACACCCGCTTCATCACCAACTACTACGATTGCTGAAAAACCAAATGCTCTACCACCTTTAGTTACTTTTGTAACTCTTTGCACACCAACTAAACGATCTTTAAGATCTAATCCACCTGGTTTTACTAACTCTGCACTTTTATATTTTTTAAACATAATTTCTTAGAATTTTAGTCCTGCTTCTCTAGCGCCTTCGGCTAATGATTTTACTCTACCGTGATATAAATATCCTCCTCTATCGAAAGCAATTACTTCAACGCCTGCTTTTAAAGCTTTTTCAGCAATAGCCTTACCAACTAAAGTTGCTATTTCTGTTTTGTTACCTTTTGCAGAACTAATATCTTTATCTCTGGAAGATGCAGCACTGATAGTTTTACCAGATACATCATCAACTATTTGAGCATAAATTTCTTTATTACTTCTAAAAACAGTTAATCTTGGTCTAATTTCTGTACCAGAAACTATTTTACGAATTCTGTTTTTTATTCTTGTTCTTCTTTGGTTCTTTGTTAATGCCATAACTAATTTATTAAGCTGATTTACCTGCTTTTCTTCTTATTTCTTCACCAACAAACTTAATTCCTTTTCCTTTGTACGGCTCTGGCTTTCTAAAACCACGAATTTTTGCAGCGACTTGACCAACTAGTTGTTTGTCGAATGATGTTAACTTTACAATTGGATTCTTTCCTTTTTCAGAAATTGTCTCAATTTTCACTTCCGGAGCTATATCCATAACGATATTATGAGAAAAGCCTAAAGCTAAATCTAATTTTTGTCCTTGATTCGATGCTCTATAACCTACACCTACCAATTCCAGTTCTTTAGTCCATCCTTTTGACACCCCTTCGATCATATTATGCATTAACGATCTGTATAAACCGTGTTTTGCTTTTTGATCTTTAGTATCTGAAGAACGCGTAACTAATATATTACCATCTTCAACTTTAATTTCTATAGAATCGTAATTCTGCGTTAACTCTCCTAATTTTCCTTTTACAGTAACCCTGTTATCTTTAACATCGACTGTTACACCTTCTGGAATGGCTACTGGATTATTTCCTATTCTTGACATTTCTTTCTGGCTTTAAATTAGTAAACGTAACATAAAACTTCACCACCTACATTATCCCTCTTGGCTTGTTTACCAGTCATTACTCCATGAGAAGTAGAAACAATAGCAATACCAAGTCCGTTAAGAATTCTAGGTAATTCTTTTGCGCCTGCGTATTTACGTAAACCTGGTTTACTAATACGTTGCAATTTCTTAATTACAGGTTCTTTAGTGTCCTGATTGTACTTAAGAGCAATTTTAATACTCCCTTGTACCGATGAATCATCAAACTTGTAACTTAAAATATATCCTTGTTCGAATAATATTTTAGTAATGTCTTTTTTCAAATTAGACGCAGGAATCTCAACCACTCTGTGGTTAGCACGCACTGCATTTCTAATTCTTGTAAGATAATCCGATACTGGATCTGTATACATATTTATTAATTTGCGGTAATGGTTTTCAATCCTAAACTCTTCAGGATGAACCTAAAACCAATTTATAATTCTTTTTTTACCAACTTGCTTTTCTAACACCCGGTATTAAACCTTGATTAGCCATTTCTCTGAATGTTACACGAGAAATTCCAAAAGTTCTCATATACCCTTTAGGTCTTCCAGTAAGTTTACATCTGTTATGCATTCTAATAGGAGAAGCATTTTTAGGTAACTTTTGCAAGGCTTCATAATCTCCAGCTTCTTTTAAAGCTTTACGTTTTTCAGCATATTTAGCTACTGTTTTAGCTCTTTTTACCTCACGGGCTTTCATTGATTCTTTAGCCATAACTTAGTTCTTTTTAAAAGGTAACCCTAATTCAGTTAATAATGATTTTGCTTCTTTATCTGTATCTGCGGTAGTTACAAATGTAATATCCATACCAGAGATTTTATTGACCTTATCGATATTAATCTCCGGGAATATAATTTGTTCAGTAACTCCTAAATTGTAGTTACCTCTTCCATCAAATCCAGTAGCTTTTATACCGTTAAAATCTCTTACGCGAGGTAAGGCAGATGTTACTAAACGATCTAAAAACTCGTACATTCTTTCGCCACGTAAAGTCACTTTAGCCCCAATTGGCATCCCTTTACGTAATTTGAACGATGCCACATCTTTCTTAGATAATGTAGAAATCGCTTTTTGTCCAGATATCGTTGTTAATTCTTCTACGGCGTAGTCAATTAACTTCTTGTCTGCTACTGCTGCCCCAACACCTTTAGATATTACAATCTTAGTTAGTTTAGGAACCTGCATCACATTTTTATATCCAAATTCGTCTGTAAGAGCTGCAATTACTCTGCTTTTATACTCTTCTTTAAGTCTAGGTGAATATGCCATAACTATATTACTTCATTAGATTTTGTTGAAAATCTTACTTTTTTATCGCCCTCTACTTTATAACTCACTCGCGTCGTTTCTCCTTTTGAAGTTAACAATGATAAGTTTGAAATATGTATAGCAGCTTCTTTCTCTACGATTCCTCCCTGAGGGTTTTGTGCACTTGGCTTGGTATGTTTCTTAACCATGTTTACACCCTCAACAATCGCTTTATTCTTAGCTATCAATACCTTTTGTACTTTACCTTCAGATCCTTTATGATCACCGGCAATTACTTTTACAGTATCTCCTGATTTTATTTTAAGCTTTCCCATCTTAATAATAATGTATTAAAGCACCTCTGGTGCTAATGATACAATCTTCATGAATTGTTTATCACGAAGTTCTCTTGCAACAGGACCAAAAACACGAGTTCCTCTCATCTCACCCGTTGGGTTCAACAAAACACAAGCATTATCATCAAATCTTATATAAGATCCGTCTGGTCTTCTTACTTCTTTCTTAGTACGTACAACAACTGCCGTTGAAACAGCACCTTTTTTAATGTTACCATTAGGTGTTGCATCTTTAACAGAAACAACTATTTTGTCTCCTACAGAAGCGTATCTTCTTTTAGTACCACCTAAAACGCGGATAGTTAAAACTTCCTTTGCTCCAGTGTTATCTGCTACTTTAAGTCTTGATTCTTGTTGTACCATAATTACTTAGCTCTTTCAATTATTTCAACCAATCTCCAACATTTAGATTTACTTAAAGGTCGTGTTTCCATGATCTTTACAGTATCACCAATATTACAATCGTTTGTTTCGTCGTGTGCAACGTATTTTTTAGTCTTTAACACGAACTTTCCATACATAGGGTGTTTTACTTTTTTAACTTCTGCAACAACTATTGATTTTTGCATTTTGTTACTAGTAACAACTCCTACACGTTCTTTTCTTAAATTTCTTGTTTCCATCTTTCAGCAGAATTATTGTAATTCTCTTTTAGTTAATTCGGTCGCAATTCTAGCTACAGTACGTCTTATACTTCTTAACTGAATTGGATTTTCTAAAGGAGATATTGCATGAGCCAATTTTAGGTCTGAATAACTCTTTTTAGTTTCACCAAGTTTCTCTTGTAACTCAGCTGTAGATAATTCTTTAATTTCTGATTGTTTCATAACATCAAATAAATTATGCTTCGTAATCTCTTGCGATTAAAAACTTAGTCTTAACTGGTAATTTTTGTGCTGCCAAGCGTAATGCTTCTTTAGCAACATCCAGAGGCACTCCTCCTACTTCAAAAATTACTCTTCCTGGTTTACAAACTGCTACCCAGTATTCAACTCCACCTTTACCTTTACCCATACGTACTTCAAGAGGTTTCTTTGTTATAGGCTTGTCTGGAAATACTTTAATCCAAAGCTGCCCTTCTCTTTTCATGTAACGTGTAGCGGCAATACGAGCGGCTTCAATTTGACGTGAAGTCAAAAAAGTTGCATCTAACACTTTTATTCCAAAAGTACCGCTTGAAAGTTGGTTTCCTCTTTGAGAAAGACCTTTCATGCGTCCTTTTTGTTGCTTACGAAATTTTGTTCTTTTAGGCTGTAACATTTTTCTTTACTTTATAAAAAATTACTTTCTACGACGTGGGTTTTTGTTTCCACCTCGTCCTCCGGCTCCACCTTTTCCTTGCTTCTTAGATAATCCAACAAGCGGAGAAAGTTCTCTTTTACCATATACTTCACCTTTCATGATCCACACTTTCACACCCAATCTACCATAAGTAGTGTGCGACTCAACAAGTGCATAATCAATATCGGCTCTAAAGGTTGATAAAGGAATGCGTCCTTCTTTGTAGTGCTCAGAACGTGCCATTTCAGCACCATTCAAACGTCCACTAATTTGGATCTTAATTCCTTCAGCATTCATACGCATTGTTGCAGCAATAGCCATTTTAATAGCACGTCTGTATGAAATTCTGTTTTCAATTTGACGTGCAATACTTGATGCTACTAAATACGAGTCTAGTTCAGGTCTTTTAATTTCAAAAATATTAATCTGAACTTCTTTTCCAGTAATCTTTTTAAGCTCTTCTTTTAACTTGTCTACCTCTTGACCGCCTTTACCAATAATGATACCAGGACGCGCCGTTGTGATAGTAACGGTTACAAGTTTTAGAGTTCTTTCTATAATTACTCTACTTACACTAGCTTTAGATAAACGCGCATGAACGTATTTTCTAATTTTATCGTCTTCGGCAAGCTTATCTCCATAATCATTACCTCCGTACCAGTTAGATTCCCATCCTCTGATAATACCTAAGCGATTTCCGATTGGATTTGTTTTTTGTCCCATTGTCTATCTTAGCTTTGTGTGTTATTGTTTGCTCCAACTACGATTGTTACGTGGTTTGAACGTTTTCTTATTCTGTGTGCACGACCTTGAGGTGCTGGACGTAACCTTTTTAACATAGATCCGCTATCAACTTTAATCTCTTTTACTATCAATTCAGCCTCTTCAATATTAGCTTCCTCGTTTTTAGATTGCCAGTTTGCAATTGCAGACAACAACAACTTCTCTAAACGACCTGAAGCTTCTTTTTGGTTGAATTTTAAGATATTAAGCGCATGTTCTACTTTTTCGCCTCTTACTAAATCGGCTACTAAACGCATTTTTCTCGGTGATGTAGGACAATTATTAAGTTTAGCAAAAGCAATATCTTTCTTTGCTTCCTTAATAGCGTCTGCCATTTGTTTTTTACGACTTCCCATAGCTTACTACTTTTTACCTTTATTTTTAGCACCTGCATGTCCACGGAATGAACGTGTTGGTGAAAATTCTCCTAATTTATGACCTACCATGTTTTCAGTAACATATACTGGTACAAATTGACGGCCATTGTGTACAGCAATTGTTTGTCCAACAAAGTCCGGAGTAATCATACTGGCACGAGACCAGGTTTTAATTACCGTTTTTTTGTTTGACTCCACATTTGCAGCCACTTTTCTTTCTAGTTTATAATGAACGTAAGGTCCTTTTTTTAATGATCTTGCCATGTCTTATTTCTTTCTACGTTCTACAATATATTTATTACTTGCTTTCGTCTTAGAACGGGTTCTATATCCTTTGGCAGGGATACCGTTTCTAGAACGTGGATGTCCACCTGAAGATTTACCTTCACCACCACCCATTGGATGATCTACTGGATTCATCACTACCGGTCTAGTACGTGGTCTTCTTCCAAGCCATCTTGTTCTACCTGCTTTACCTCCAACTAACAATTGATGGTCTGAGTTAGATACTACCCCAATAGTAGCCATACAGTTAGCAAGAATTAATCTTGTTTCACCAGAAGGCAATTTTATTGTGGCAAATTTACCATCTCTTGCCATTAACTGAGCAAAAGCACCAGCACTACGAGCCATAATAGCTCCCTGTCCCGGGCGTAATTCTACACAAGAAATAATAGTTCCCAAAGGAATCTCACCAAGCGGCATTGCATTTCCAATCTCAGGAGCTACACCTTCTTGACCTGACACTACATTTTGACCAACTTGTAAACCATTTTGAGCAATAATGTATCGCTTTTCTCCATCTTGATAGTTCAATAATGCAATAAAAGCGGTTCTGTTTGGATCGTATTGAATTGAAGCAACTTCAGCAGGAATCCCAGCTTTGTCTCTTTTAAAATCTATAATACGATACTTCTTTTTATGACCTCCGCCGATATAGCGCATGGTCATTTTTCCTCGATTGTTTCTACCACCAGACCTTTTGTTCGGAACGAGTAAACTCTTTTCCGGCTTATCAGTAGTAATGGCATCGTAACCATTTACTACTCTAAAACGCTGTCCTGGTGTGATTGGTTTTAATTTTCTTACTGACATTAGTCTTTAATTACATGTTACTGTATAAATCAATCATTTCACCTTCCGCCAGTTGTACAATTGCTTTTTTAACAGCATTTGTTTTACCATGTTGAATACCAGTCTTTGTATGACGTGTTCTTCTATCTGGACGGACATTTATAGTACGAACTTTTTCAACAGAAACACCATAAACAGCTTCCACTGCTTTTTTAATTTCTACCTTGTTCGCCTTGGTATTCACCGCGAAAGTATAGCAGTTTCTCAACTCACTATTTGCAGTCGCTTTTTCTGTGATTATAGGTTTAATTAAGATACTCATTGTTTCTATTTACTTAAATTTGTTTCAATTCCTTCTAAAGCACCCTCTAAAAGCACTACTTGATTTGCATTTAAAATCTTATAAGTACTTAATTCTGAGTTAGTTATAACCTCAGAGCTTTTTAAATTGCGCGATGACAAATATACGTTATTATTTGACCCACCCAACACAAAGAGCGTTTTTTTGTTTTCCAGATCTAAAGCCTTTAAAACCGCCGTAAAATTTTTAGTTTTTACAGTGTCAAAACTAAAGTCTTCTAAAACTGTAATTGACTTCTCTCCGGCTTTGATACTTAAGGCCGATTTACGTGCTAAACGCTTTAGGTTTTTATTAAGTTTAAAACTGTAGTTTCTAGGTCTTGGACCGAACATACGTCCTCCCCCTTTAAAAATACCAGACTTAATACTACCTGCTCTAGCCGTACCTGTTCCTTTTTGTTTTTTAATCTTACGTGTACTTCCAGAAATCTCACCTCTTTCTTTAGACTTATGAGTTCCCTGTCTTTGGTTCGCTAAATACTGTTTAACATCCAAATAAACAGCGTGATTATTAGGTTCAATAGCAAACACATCTTTAGAAAGGTCTGCCTTTCTACCAGTGTCTTTTCCGTTTATATCTAAAACTGCTACTTTCATTACTTCTGAATTGTTACATAAGCGTTTTTATGTCCAGGCACACAACCTTTAACAACAAGTAGATTCTTTTCAGGGACTACTTTTAAAACTCTTAAATTTTGAACTTTCACTTTTTCTCCACCCATTCTTCCGGCCATTTTCATGCCTTTGAAAACTCTTGCAGGGTAAGATGCTGCTCCAATAGATCCCGGTGCTCTTAAACGGTTATGTTGACCGTGAGTCGCTTGACCTACACCACCAAAACCATGACGTTTTACAACACCCTGAAATCCTTTACCTTTAGATGTTCCTGCCACATCAACAAATTCACCTTCAATGAAATGTTCTACTGTGATCGCATCTCCTAATTTGTACTCCTCATCAAAACCTTTAAATTCAGCGATTTTGCGTTTTACAGAAGTTCCTGCTTTTTTAGCATGACCTAAGTCCGCTTTAGTAGCACTTTTTTCTGTCGCGTCATCGAAACCAAGTTGAACAGCTTCATAACCATCAACTTCTTCGGTTCTGACTTGGGTAACGATACATGGTCCAGCTTCAATAACTGTACAAGGAATATTCTTCCCATTGTCATCAAAGATGCTGGTCATACCGATTTTTTTTCCAATTAACCCAGACATATTTATTATTTATTAATTATTATTATTTCGTTGAAACAAGTTCAACATTACTTATTTAAAAAATTTCAGGGACAAAATACGTTTCGTCCCTGAAATGTATTTATCCGTTTTTCCTTCGCACGCAGCTCGGGACATGTCTTGAAACTTTAAGTTTCTGTTCCTGAGATTCCCACCTGCGTGGGAATGACAAATTAAACTTTAATCTCTACTTCAACACCACTTGGTAACTCAAGTTTCATTAACGCATCAATGGTTTTTGATGACGAAGAGTAGATATCCAATAATCTCTTATAAGATGATAATTGAAATTGCTCTCTTGATTTCTTGTTTACGTGTGGAGAACGTAATACAGTGAAAATTTTCTTGTGAGTTGGTAAAGGAATTGGTCCAGTTACAACAGCTCCAGTACTTTTTACTGTTTTTACAATCTTATCAGCAGACTTATCTACTAAATTGTGATCGTAAGATTTTAATTTTATTCTGATTTTTTGACTCATTTTCTTAAAATTTAAGCTTCAACTCCTTTAGCTGCTTTAATCACTTCTTCAGAAATATTCTGAGGCGTTTCAGCATAATGTGAAAATTCCATTGTTGAGGTAGCACGACCTGAAGATAATGTTCTCAATGTTGTAACATATCCAAACATTTCTGATAGTGGTACAGTCGCTTTTACTGTTTTTGCACCAGCTCTGTCTCCCATATCACTTACCTGCCCTCTTCTTCTATTTAAATCTCCAACAATGTCACCCATATTTTCTTCAGGAGTAATTACCTCAAGTTTCATAATAGGCTCCATAATTACCGCTTTCGCCGCTTTTGCCGAGTTTTTAAATCCAAGTTTCGCCGCCAATTCGAAAGATAACTGATCAGAATCCACATCATGATAAGATCCATCTTTCAATGTTACTTTCATAGCATCGATTTCGTAACCCGCTAATGGTCCATTTTGCATAGCCATTTTGAATCCTTTTTCAATTGAAGGGATAAATTCTTTAGGAACGTTACCACCTTTAATTATAGACTCAAACTGAAGACCTACTTGACCCTCATCTGCTGGCTCAACTGTAAATACGATATCGGCAAACTTACCACGACCACCAGATTGTTTTTTATAAACTTCTCTATGATCAGCAGCTTGTGTAATTGCTTCTTTATATTCAACTTGTGGTTGTCCTTGATTTACTTCAACTTTAAACTCACGTTTTAAACGATCAACAATGACATCTAAGTGAAGCTCACCCATTCCGGAAATAATTGTTTGTCCTGAAGCTTCGTCTGAACGTACGGTAAATGTAGGATCTTCTTCAGCCAATTTAGCTAAGCCCATTCCTAATTTATCAACGTCTGCTTTAGTTTTTGGCTCAACCGCAATACCAATTACCGGATCCGGGAAATCCATAGATTCTAAAACTATAGGGTGCTTTTCAGATGAAAGTGTATCTCCTGTTTTGATAGATTTAAATCCAACAGCAGCTCCAATATCTCCAGCTTCAATATAATCAATTGCGTTTTGCTTGTTAGCGTGCATTTGGTAAATACGCGAAATACGTTCTTTTTTACCAGAACGATTATTTAACACATAAGAACCTGCATCTAAACGACCAGAATAAGCTCTAAAGAATGCTAAACGACCTACAAAAGGATCTGTTGCAATTTTAAATGCTAAAGCAGCAAATGGCTCCTTTACATCTGGTTTACGTAAAATTTCTTCTCCAGAATTCGGATCGGTACCTACAATACCTTCTTTATCTGTTGGAGAAGGTAAATAACGACATACAGCATCTAACAAGAATTGTACACCTTTATTTTTAAACGCAGAACCACAAATCATTGGAATGATAGCCATATCCATAACAGCAGCTCTAAGTGCAGCGTGCACTTCTTCTTCTGTAATAGAATCTTCATCTTCCATGAATTTTTCTAAAAGATCCTCGTCATAACCGGCAACTTCTTCAATAAGTAGCGCACGATATTTACGAGCTTCTTCTTTAAGTTCTTCTGGAATCTCAACCACATCAAAAGTTGCTCCTTGAGTTTCATCATGCCATACAATAGCACGATTTTTTACTAAATCGATAATGCCTTTAAAATCTTCTTCGTCACCAATGTTTAAAACAATTGGCACCGCATTAGATTTCAACATATCTTTTACTTGTTGACAAACACCTAAAAAGTCTGATCCTTGACGGTCCATTTTATTAACGAAACCAATTCTAGGCACTTTATAGTTATCTGCTAGTCTCCAGTTAGTTTCAGATTGTGGTTCAACACCATCAACCGCACTAAATAAGAATACCAATCCATCAAGTACACGTAAAGAACGATTTACTTCTACAGTAAAATCTACGTGACCCGGTGTGTCAATTATATTAAAGTGATACCCTTTAGTATCCGGTGTAGGCTCTCCATTTTCAATTGGAAATTTCCACTCACAAGTTGTAGCCGCAGAAGTAATTGTAATACCTCTTTCTTGCTCTTGCTCCATCCAGTCCATTGTCGCAGCACCATCATGTACTTCTCCAATTTTGTGCGAAACACCTGTGTAATAAAGAATACGTTCTGTAGTTGTAGTTTTCCCTGCATCAATATGTGCAGCAATACCTATATTTCTAGTGAATTTTAAATCTCTTGCCATGTCCTATTAAAATCTAAAGTGAGAGAATGCTTTGTTTGCTTCTGCCATTTTATGAGTATCAACTCTTTTCTTAACAGCAGCGCCTTCTTCTTTAGCTGCAGCTAAAACTTCTGCCGCTAAACGGTTAGCCATAGATTTTTCGTTTCTTTTACGCGAATAGCTAATTAGCCATTTCATTGCCGTAGAAACTTTACGGTCTGGACGGATTTGCATTGGAATTTGGAATGTGGCACCACCAACACGGCGACTACGTACTTCTACGTGAGGCATTACGTTTGATAAAGCATCCTTCCATATTTCTAAAGCTGTTTTTTCTTCATCAGTTTTCTTTTCTTCTACAATATCAATGGCATCGTAGAATACTTTAAAAGCTACAGACTTCTTACCATCCCACATCATCATATTAACAAAACGAGTTACTAACTGATCGTTAAAACGTGGATCCGGTAAAAGCGGTCTCTTTTTTGCTGCTCTTTTTCTCATGTCTTCTTTTAAGTTGTTCGTTATTAGTTATTGGTTATTAGTTTTAGTTTTTCAACTTGTTACTTTTAACTTTTAACTTTTAACTTTAATTTTTACTTTTTAGGGCGTTTAGCACCGTACTTAGATCTACGTTGGGTTCTACCCGAAACACCTGCTGTGTCTAAGGCACCACGAACGATGTGATATCTAACTCCCGGTAAATCTTTTACCCTTCCACCTCTAACCAATACTATCGAGTGCTCTTGTAGATTATGTCCTTCACCACCGATGTATGCATTAACCTCGTTACCGTTTGTTAAACGAACCCTAGCTACCTTACGCATTGCTGAGTTAGGTTTTTTAGGAGTCGTTGTGTAAACACGAGTACACACACCACGTCTTTGCGGACAAGAATCTAAAGCAGCCGATTTACTCTTCTTGGTTATTTTGGCTCTTCCTTTTCTTACTAATTGCGAAATTGTTGGCATATATATTATATATAAATTTTAAAATCCTCTTTTAAGAGGGCTGCAAAGGTAGAAATTAAAATGAATAATTCAAATCCTAAATCATTAATTTTCACAACATAGGCAATATTTTTTAAAAGGCCTTATATAATCAAGAAATTGAAGGGATAGTTAGCCGTTTTCATTTCTCAATTATTAGCGAATTTTGATAGATTATGTTAAAAAAAATAGTTGCAATTTCATTAGAAAATAAATTTAGGTCCGAAAGCTATATTATAACTCTAGTTTTTCCGTTAGATTTACACCATAATAAAGTTGACATTTAACGTGCAAAAAACGGGTTTCTTTTTTCTTATTTTATATATGTTCCTTTCCGGGAAAGTCTCCGGCCAAAATATCTACTTAAAGATTCACGGTGAAACCGACAGAGAAACAAAGACTATAGATTCTTTAACCTATTCTAAAATCAATACAGACTACCAGTCCATTACCTTAGAAATTGACTCCGTTCAAAAAGCGCTTTTCAAAATAGGTTATATTGAAAATCAGCTAAAAAAAATACACCAAACGAATGACTCATTGTTTACCGCCAAAATTCATTTGAAACGCAAATTCAACACCATATATATATACTATAACAAACTAAATGTTGATGCTTCTATTTTAAACCTTGTTTCAGATCATGTTTTTGAGAACTATTTTATATTACCCTTTGGTGATATCGAAACTGCCTTAAATTATATCAATTCAAAAATATCTGAAAAAGGATTTCCATTTTCTAAATTGAAACTTTCTAATATTGAGGTACACAAGGAAAATAATTTAAAGGCAACATTAGTGACCGCTTCAAAAAAACAGAAAAGAACGATTAATCAAATCATTTTAAAAGGATATGAAAAATTCCCAAAATCCTATTTGAACTATTACTTAAAAATAAAGCCCTCACAAACTTTCGATCTCAACGAAATAAAAAGAAAAACAGAGCGCTTTAGTGATCTAAAATTTACAGACCAAATTAAACCACTCGAAGTTTTGTTTTCGAAAGATTCTACGTCCTTATATATGTACCTAGAAAAAACACAGAGCAATACCTTTGATGGTTTTTTAGGATTCGGTACCAATGAAGAAACGGGTAAGTTAGAATTTGACGGATATTTAAATTTAGATCTCACCAATAATTTAAACTTTGGAGAGTCCTTTAAATTATTATACAAAAGCGATGAGAATGATCAAAAAACGTTTAGAACAGATTTAACATTACCCTACTTGTTTAAATCTCCCATTGGTGTCGACCTGCAATTACAAATTTTCAAAAAAGATTCTTCATTCACGACAACGAATCAACTGATAAAATTACATTACCAGCTAAACTCTAGACACAAAATTTATTCTGGTATTTCCAAAACCGAATCCAATAATTTATTAACTAATAGTTCTGCCAGTAATTTAGAAGATTATAATACCAGTTATTTCTCCTTTGCATACGAGTTTCTCAAACCACAGTCCTACAACTTGCTTTTCCCGGTAAACTCCAGAATCTACCTCGAAACGAATTTCGGAGACAGAAAGCTAAGCTCTAATAGCGAAAAGCAATCCAAAATTAGCCTAGATGCTTTTAAAATTATCAACTTCAACGTTAAAAATAGTGTCTCATTAAAAATAAACAGTGCCATGCTAATTTCAGACACTTATTTAGAAAATGAATTATTTAGGTTTGGCGGTATCAATTCCATTCGAGGCTTCGAAGAAAACAGTTTAATCGCATCGCTTTATGGTGTTCTTAATACGGAATACAGGTATCAACTCAGCAAGACTATATTTGTTCATTCTATAATTGATGGCGCTTATTTTGAAAACAAAACTTTAGACCAAAAGGAAAAATTATTCGGCTATGGATTTGGTTTTGGGATACTTACAAAATCGGGCTTACTCAAATTCAATTATGCAAACGGAAAAAGTCAAGGTCAAAAATTTGAACTTTCAAACTCTAAAATCCACATCAGCTTAACAGCAAATTTTTAGTGTATTTTTTTGCCATTTTTTCAATTTCTCCTCTCAAAAATTAAATTTTAAACATTATTTATTGTTTTATTAACTTTTTATTAAGACTTTTGGCACTGACTAATTCAAATAAATCATAAAATGAAAACAAAGTTTAGTGGAATGCTAACGCTATTGCTAGCGTTTGTCGTGCAATTAACTTTTGCACAAGAAAAAACAATTTCGGGTACAGTATCAGACATTTCTGGTATGCCACTACCAGGAGTTAACATTATTGTAAAAAACACTACAAACGGTACTCAAACCGATTTTGATGGAAAATATTCTATCGAAGCTAGTACAGGAGATGTTCTTGTATTTTCCTATGTAGGGTTAAAAGCACAAGAAATTACAGTTGGCGCTTCCAATACCATTGATGTGTCGATGGAAGAGGATGCTTCTGTATTGGAAGAAGTAGTAGTTACCGCTTTAGGTATTAAAAGAGACAAGAAAAGTCTTGGATATGCTACTCAAGAAGTTAAAGGTGACGCAGTTTCAGATGTGAAAAGCCAAAACTTCGTAAACTCTTTATCTGGTAAAGTTGCCGGTTTACAAATTAAGCCATCCGGTACAATGGGTGGTTCTACTCAGGTTATTATTAGAGGTAATGCTTCGGTATCAGGAAACAATCAAGCCTTATTCGTGATCGATGGGGTTCCTGTTGACAATGGTAATAACAATGAAATCATTACTGCCATTGCAGACGAAAGTAGACGTCAAGTTGGTGGTCGTGGTGGATATGACTACGGTAATGCGGCTTCAGATATTAACCCTGACGACATTGAATCTATAAACGTACTTAAAGGTGCTGCGGCATCTGCACTTTATGGATCTCGAGCGGCAAATGGGGTCATTATGATTACCACAAAAAAAGGTAAAAAAAATAAAGGCATAGGTGTTACTGTTAACTCCAGCATTACTGCAGGAACTGTTGATAAGTCTACCTTACCGGTTTACCAAAAGAAGTACGGAGCTGGTTATGGTCCTTATTATGGGTCTACGGGTTTCTTCGATGATATCGATATCGATGGGGATGGGACATTAGATTTAACCGTTCCTTTTTATGAAGATGCATCTTACGGTGGAGAGTTTGATCCAAACCTGTTGGTATTCCAATGGGATGACGTTTTTCCTCAATTAGAAGGTAATGGTTTTCTTCAGCCTTCTCCGTATGTTGCAGGAGCTAACGATCCGAACTATGTATTTAAAACATCAACTACTCTAGTAAACTCTGTTTCTCTTGATGGTGGTAGCGAAACTGGTTCTTTCCGTTTAGGATACACCAATATGCTTCAAGAAGGTATTTTACCTAACAGTGAGATCAAAAGAAATAGTATTAATTTTAATGGAAGTCAGGATTTAACGGATAAGTTAACGATATCTACAACTTTCAATTTCACAAAAACTGACGGTAAAGGACGTTACGGTACGGGTTACGATTCTAATAATGTCATGCAACAGTTCAGACAGTGGTGGCAAGTCAATGTTGATGTTAAGCAACAAGAAGAAGCTTATTTTGCAACAAGGGAAAATATCACTTGGAACATCAATGCTCATAATGATTTAACACCAATCTTCTCAGATAACCCATACTGGACTTTCTACGAGAATTTTGAAACTGATACACGTTCCAGGTTTTTCGGTAACGTTGTTCTAAACTACGAAATCAACGACTGGATAACTGCCATGGGAAGGTTTACCTATGACACTTATACGGAATTCCAGGAAGAAAGAACTAATGTAGGTAGCTCTAATGTACCTTTATACACTAGGTTCAATAACCGAGTGGCTGAATACAATTATGATGCCTTTTTAAACTTCAATAGAGATTTATCGGAAAGAATTAATCTTGAAGGTACTGTTGGTATGAACTTAAGTCGAAAAGACTGGAGTAGTATTTATGCGCTTACCAATGGTGGTTTAAATATTGCCGGACTTTATGCTTTAAGTAATAGTTCAAGCGCCATTAATGCTCCTACAGAATACGATGCTACTCAAATGGTAGATGGTATTTTTGGGCGGGTAAGTGCTGGTTTAGACAATACGGCATTCATAGAAGGTACTTTCAGAAGAGATCGTAATTCAAGTCTACCAATTGCTAAGAATACATACAATTACTGGTCTATTACAGGTAGTTTATTGTTCTCGAGATTAATTGAAGCTGATTGGTTATCATTCGGTAAGTTAAGAGCAAATTATGGTACAGTGGGTAATGGAACAACACCTTACCAAGTATTTAATACCTTTGGTATTACCGCTCCTTTTAATGGTTCGGCAAATGCCTCTAACCCTACTGATAAGCAAAACCCGGATTTGGTTCCTGAAGAACAAGTTAACTGGGAAGTTGGTTTAGAAATGAAGCTTTTGAATAACAGAGTAGGTTTCGATGTTACTTATTATAATACTGAAAACAGAAATCAGATTACTCAGGTACCCGTTACGAGGTCAACTGGATATGGTAAAATACTTCTAAATGCTGGTACTATTGAAAATAAAGGTATTGAATTACAATTTAATGCGACTCCAATAAAAATGGATAATTTTCAATGGAACCTTAATGTGAACTGGGACAGAAATAGAAGTAAAGTACTATCGCTACTCGATGGTATCGAAGCTTTAGAGTTAGATAACTTCCAAACCGGACTTACCGTAAATGCTGTTGTTGGACAACCTTACGGAACTATTAGAGGTACAGATTATTCATACCATGCCAATGGTCAAAGAATCATCTCTGCTAACGGACGTATTGCCAACAATGGTGATCCAACATCGAATATTGGTGATATAAATCCAGACTGGAAAGCTGGTATTTATAATAGTTTCACTTACAAAAACATAAACTTAAGTTTCTTAATTGATATCCAAAAAGGTGGTGACATATTTAGTTTAGATACTTACTACGGTTACGGAACTGGTATTTATGACTTTTCTGCCGGTAATAACGACCTAGGAAATCCATACAGAGACCCTGTAACCAATGGCGCTGATAGTGGAGGTGTTTTATTCGAAGGGGTTCAAGCCGACGGAACACCAAATACCGTAAGAGCAGATGCTACTACCGCTGGTACTTGGGGTTGGAGAACACCACAAGCACACCATGTTTATGATGCTGGTTATGTAAAACTTCGTGAAGCGACGTTATCATATAAATTAACCGATGCCATGTTAGACAAGCTACCATTCACAAGTGCTTCAATCTCTTTAATTGGTAGAAACTTATGGATTATAGATAAGAGCACGCCATACGCAGATCCGGAAGCTGGATTAAGTTCTGGTAATGCGCAAGGTAACATGTCTGGTACTTACCCGGCTGTTAAAGAAATAGGAGCTAGTATTAAATTACAATTTTAAAAAAAGATGAAAATGAAAAATATATTATTAACAAGCATATTCTCTTTTATACTGGTATTGACTTCGTGTAAAAGTGATGTGGACTACGAAAATTTAAACAGAGACCCTAACAGACCAACTCAAGTGGCTGCCGACTTTTTATTCACCGGAGCAACGAAGAGTTTAATAGATCAAATGACTTCTATTGACGTTAACGAAAACGTATTTAGATTTTTTGCGCAAACCAATACAACAACCACGTATCCGGATGAGCCTAACTTTGATCTTAGAGAAAGAACAATTCCTAGTTATCACTTTTCTGAAATCTATAGAGATGTTTTATTAGATTTAAAAACGTCAAAAGAAAATGCTGCAGCAGACATAGAGTTAAGTGCTGGTGAAATTGCTGCCAGACAAGCACAAGCCGAGGTTTTAATGATTTATGCATTCCAACAATTGGTTGATACTTTTGGAGATATTCCTTACAGCGAAGCTTTAAGTGATGTAACATTACCTAAATATGATGATGCCGCCACGATTTATTCTGATTTAATTACACGCTTGGCAGCGGCTATCCCTGCTTTAAGTGGTTCAGGATACACCTCGGCAGACGTTATTTATGGAGGAGATTCAGCCGCATGGGCTAAGTTTGCTAACTCCTTAATGATTCGTTTAGGAATCCGTTTAACCGATGTTAATCCTTCATTAGCGCAATCTACTGTAGAGGCCGGTTTTAATGGTGGTGCGTTTACATCAAATGCAGATAACGCTACGATTCATTATGAAGGATCAACGCCTAATACCAACCCGGTATGGCTAGAATTAGTACAGTCCGGACGTAAAGACCACATACCATCTAACACCATTGTTAATTTCATGAATAATCTTGATGATCCAAGACGATCTGTTTATTTTGATGAAAACTTAGGTGCTGGAGTGTTTACAGGTGGTAACTATGGAACCACGGCAGCTTATGCCATTCACACACATTTTGGTGCGGCAATTCACGATCCAACAACTCCGGCGTCCCTAATGGATTTTGCTGAAGTATCTTTCTATTTAGCAGAAGGTGCAGAACGCGGTTTTAGCGTTGGAGGTACTGCTGAAGAGCATTATAATAACGGTATTGCTGCTTCTTTTGAAATTTGGGGAGCTACAGATTTAGCAACTTATATGGCTAATCCGGATGTTGCTTATGCTACTGCTCCTGGTACTTGGAAGGAAAAAATTGGCAATCAAGCATGGTTAGCTATGTTTAACAGAGGTTTTGAAGGGTTTACCGTTTGGAGAAAATTCGACACCCCTACATTCCAACTTCCGGTAGATTCTGGAAACCCATTACCATACAGATACACATATCCTATAGATGAGCAAAATCTGAATGGAACAAATTATGATGCTGCCTCCGCTGCTATTGGTGGAGATTCACAGCAAACAAAATTATTCTGGGATGTAAATTAGTCTCTCCTATAATAATTATTTTAAAGCCCCATATAACATGAGTTGTATGGGGCTTTTTTTTGTAAGGTTCAACTATAAAAGTAGACCAATATGAAGGCAATGTTATATCTTATAAACATGAAATCATTCTTCTTATGCACGCTATTGCTTTTAGTCGGTTGTTCAACTTCTAACGAGGTTAATATTCCTGACGATATTGAAACTAGTATTTGGTGTGTCTCTGAAGACAATATTGCGGGAAGTGGAACTTACGAGTTAATGGATGATCCGCAATATGTTTCTGTAACAGAAATGGAAACCATGGATGTTTTAAATGAAAACTCAAGAATGGCATTATTAAACATTGATGATAAAATCTATGCCTACCCATACGATTACACTAATAAATATGAAGTTATCAATGATAGCTTCGGAGATTTACATCTTGCCTTTTCATATTGCCCACAAACGGAAAGTGCCAGATGCTTTAATAGAAAACTCAGTGATAATCAAACTATTAAAATGATAGCTTCCGGTTTCCTATTTAAGGACAATCAGGTAGCATCTGATAGTGATTTAAAATATTTCTGGTCGCAAATGTCTTCTGAAGGTTTACGAGAAGAAAGTAAAGAAATCAGGTTAAGTACAGTAAATATTATCGAATCAGCATGGTCTATTGTTAAAGATCATTTTCCCAATGCCTTAGTATTTAATCACCCCGATTTTGTGGGTTGTAATTGTGATGAGGAACCGACACCCATAAATTACAACAACCAATTTGGTGTTATTCACGAAAGAAATGTTTTTAGTGATATTACACATTTATTTAATTATGACAATTTTAAAAATGGTATTGGTTTGGACTACGCCATAGTTAATGGAAAAACAGCAATGGTTGTTGGAAGTAAGAACAAAATTTTCTTCAATGCTTTTTATATTTCCAGCACCATGTCTTTCACACCCTTAAATGAAGATCAATTTCCTAACATATTAAGCGACAACGAAGGAAACATTTGGAACGCTTTTGGAGTTGCCATTGAAGGCCCTAGATTGGGTGAACGACTAAGCAACCCAAAATCTTATGTAGCTGCGCCATGGGCTTGGAAAGATATATTTGAAGAAACCATAATTCACTAAAAACAAGTCATAGGTTTAATTTAAAGTAACCTTAACTTTCACATCTGAACTCTGTTTTATAAAGCCTTCGTATTTCGAGTTTTATGCGTCTCACCCGCTCCCGAATTTTATGCATTTTAACGTTATTATCTTGCTAAAACCTATTTTTAAAATTATCTTTATGTACAATGCATTCATCATGAAAAATAACAATCATTTCAAAAAAATACACCCCATATTCCTTTTTGTTTTATTACTTATAAGCTGTGGTCCTAACGAAACAGGTGTGGAAGAAACGACTCCGAGAACCGCAGACGATGTAAGACAAGATTTTAGTAATTTAAACATAAATCCAGGTATCAACGACATTAGTCTGGAAACCATTACGAATAATGTTTTTTGGAAATTTAGAATTGTAGCTCCCGATAATGCCAGCGACACGAATAAAAGACCCTTAATAATAAGTTTGCATGGTGGTGCCAGAAATATACTTCCCGATGCGCACAAATCTTCGGGGTGTATCCTGAGTTCTGGTTTTGACACCCTTAATGCCTATGTGATTAGTCCAAATAGTGATGGGAAATTATGGTTCGAACAAGAGAATCAAGCTCAGGTTTTAGCTCTGGTCGATTTAGCCTCAACATACTTACACGTGGACACTACCAGAATAGGGATAACAGGTTTTAGTGATGGCGGTAACGGGAGTTGGTTTTTTTCTCAATATTTTCCAAGCATATTTTCAGCAGGTATTCCCATAGCAACATCTTATAATACCTCCAGTAATGGTAGCACCCCTAGAATAGAAGTGCCATTGTATGTCATTCATGGATCGGAAGATGAGTTATTCCCACTTGAAACAACCCAGGCTTATGTAGACGCTTCCATTGCAGCCGGAACAGACATTGAGTTTGTTATTGCAAATGGTCTCACTCATTTTAGCAATTGCAGTGAGTATTTAACTTATTTGCAGGATGCCGTAGCATGGCTAAATACTACCTGGAATTAATAAACCTAGATCTTTAGAGTAAAATGCCCGCGGTATTCTTTTCCATCCGGAAATTTTAAATAATACCAATAATCGTCCGGAGCTAAAAGTTGCCCATTAAATCTACCGTTCCAGCCATTGGTTTGCAAAGGATTAAATGTTTTTAGAAGCTTTCCATAACGGTCATAGATTTTAATAGTAACCATTTGCGACTCAAAATCACTAGGTTTCAAACCATAGGCATTCCATGTATCATTTGTACCATCACCATTGGGGGTGAAATATTTTGGAAATCCAAAAATGTAAAATTCCTGTGAGATAACATGACACCCGTTTATATCACTGGCAAAAACAGTATGTTGGCCGGGAGGTATATCAAAAAAAGTATTGCTCTCCTGATATATTCCATTTTCACTATCTAGAGCAAAAACGAACTCTCCCTGAGATGGTTCAAGTAATACCGTTAGTTTACGACTTTCAATATCCAATTCCTGAATCTCCGGTATTTCATTCTCCTTAACCGTAACGGTTACTGTTTTACCACAATTCAAAACAGGGTCAGTAATAGAAACCAAATAATCTCCAGGCTGTAAAATTAAAGCTTCATCGGTTGTCGCCATGGTACTCCAATCATAATTATAATTCCCTACCTCATTTGAGTTCACACCGGAAGATATACTAATGGGGAAATCGTCAGAACATACACTAATAGTTTGGTCTTCTAATCTGGGAAATGGTTTGACACTTAAGTTTAATGTGCCCGTACCATAACAAGCATTATTACTTTCTGCTCTTACAAAAATGGTTTTGTCACTTGAATTATAAATTTCCGGCAAAGCATTAACTCCAATAGCAGCGTCACTTTCAGATTCATAAAATGAAATTACAACGTCGGTTGGCAGGTTTAAATCACTCACTATCTCTTGAGATTTAGTCAGCAAATCAAAATCTCCATATACTTCTTCCGGCGGTGCACAAGCATTTATTTGATAGGTATTTAAATCTACCGATTGCGACGTCATCAATCGTACCGAAGCGATATTATGGCAATCTGTATTTATTTTATAAATTTTAGCGTATAGGATTTCGTTTTGATATTGATTTTCATACACATTGTTCAGAGCATTGCTATTATCAAGATCATTCTGAGCATCTGCTATGGAATGGTAATAATAGGCCTGAACACCTTCAGAAGTATTAAACGTTAAAGCTGCATTGGCCTGCTCTAAATTAAATGTTGTGATGCCATCATTAGGGTCGTTATCAAAAGAATCACATTGTACCAGATCGTATGTTGTAGACATCACATCGATCGGCTCGGTAATAATAACCTCTTTTATAAAAGGTTCCAATTCGATCCCATTAATAGTTAGGGTGAGGCTCACAGTATAAATCCCGGGTTGATCATAAGTATAATTAGGTTCATTGTTTGTTGAAGTGTCGCCATTTCCAAAGTCCCAGAGAACACTGTCGTAAGCCTCTTCGGAAGTAATAAAAAAATGTGTCTGATTTCCCAAGCAAGCATTTTCATAATCAAAAGAAGCTCTGAATATGGACTGTACAAAAGGAGGTAATCCCAGTTGTGAAGCTTTCCCACCAAGACTTACGGTATTATGCGAATAGTCACAACCCGCTCCAATAGTATTAGGACTATTTATTACCGAAATATTTAATCCTACAGACCCTACCGCAAATCCAGATCTATAAATTTTTCCATTTATGGCCAATTGCAGTGCACCGGCAACATTATTCGAATTACTTATGCCTTGAACAGAACCGGCAATATCAGCAGCTTCAAGATTGTACTGAAATATATGACTATGGTCAAACGTATTATTGTCGTCAAAAACATTATTGGTAATATAGAGTAGTTTAGAGTTGGGAGAAAACTCTACCCCATAGGGGTAAGTATCATCGATAATTACCTGATCATTAGATACGATGCCGGTAGCATTATTAAAATCGTATAACAAAACTCTTCCTGATTGACGTCTTGGAGACCTGGGCCCTCCTCCACCCAAATTCGTTGAGCTATGGGCTATTGCAATCTTTTTTCCGTTGGGTGAAACTTTTAGGTATCCGATCGCCGTAATATTAACACTTTCATCGTTAAATACAGGACGAACCATTTGAGACACATTCGACACCACAGGAGTTTCGTTAACACCTGTACCATTGACTAAAAAAGCATAAAATTTATCCATGAACTGCGTGATAACCCAAATTGAACTTCCATTACCATGAGATACGGCAGTAATTTTTTCAGAGCTTTTATATTCATTCTGAACCGGGTCTCCGGCATCATAAGTAATCAAATGTCTATTCCTGGTATTAACCACCACATCTCCAAAACCACCATTCAAAGATAAATCGACTTCTGAATAATTAACACCATCAATCGGTTCACCTTCTGTCAAAAAATAACTGGGTTTATCAATGGTAAAGACGTAGTACCTAGAAAGACTACCTGGCTTAGGAACGATTAAGGCTGATGCGGTACTGGAACTATGACCTAAAAGATTTTGTCCGTTAGGCATGACTTGATGGCGTCTATCCCAAATGGTTACTCCATCTGTATAAAACAAAAGTGTTCCGTTACGATCCGATATTGTAGCACATCCTTCAATCGTAGCCAACTGACCTTCCAAAAGTGGTGTCGGATTGGGTGTATTAAAATTAAGCCCTGCAAACTCTCCGAAATACCAATTGGCAGATTCCTTCTGAGCAAAAACAAGACCAGCACTTAGCGCTAATATTATGAATAATAGTTTAGTTTTCAAATTCGATTTAGTATTGATTGAGTCCTAGTAAATATAGCCATAATTACACTGATAATAAAGATTTTAAAAGCTTTATTCGGCGCTTTAAAATTCCGAGCGTTTCACAACTAATTACTCATAAATTTATAAAATTAAAGCCTTAAAGAGAAATAAACTCTTTGTATGTTAAACTTCATAGACCAATAACTTTTTAATACTTTTGCCACATGCAAGATCAAACACAAATTTTCGGTATTAGGACGATTATTGAAGCGGTAAATGCCGGTGAAACCATTGATAAAGTTTTTTTGCAAAAAGGGTTAAGCGGAACACTTTTTGCAGAACTAGAATCGCTGCTAAACAGGAAGTCGATCAATAAATCGTATGTGCCCATTGAAAAACTAAACAGGCTCACAAAAAAAAACCATCAGGGTGCAGTAGCTCAAATTTCCCCTATTGAATTTCATGATTTGGAAACTCTTGTTATGAGCATTACTGAATCTGGAAAAATACCATTGTTTTTATTATTGGATCAGTTAAGCGATGTACGAAACTTTGGCGCCATTATACGTACTGCCGAATGTACAGGTGTAGATGGCATTATCATTCAGAAAAAAGGTGGAGCTCCGGTAAATGGAGATACCATCAAAACCAGTGCCGGTGCGGTTTTTAAGATCCCAATCTGTAAAGTAGATCATATTAAAGATGCTGTATTTTATTTGCAGGCTTCCGGAATAAAAGTCATTGCTGCCACAGAAAAAACAAATCATACCTTATACGATATTTCTTTTAAAGAACCTTGTGCTATTATTATGGGATCTGAAGGGAGAGGCATCAACCCTTCTACCTTAAAAGTGGTCGATGCTAAAGCTAAACTACCTCTTCTTGGTGATATAGAATCTCTAAACGTATCGGTGGCCTGCGGTGCTTTTTTGTATGAAGTGGTTAGACAACGCCAAGCATAAATTCCAAATAGGATACAATTATAATGGCCTAATCCTTATTCTTTTTGTATATATAGTTTATAGTTGGTTGCTCCGGTTCTTCATCAGTTTCCAACTCTTCTATAAAATTGCCATCATCGTCGAAGTGCTTTAAAAACGGATCGTCATTTTCATTATAATTATCTTGTTCCCATACATATTTTTTTGGTTTTGCAATTTCTTTTCTAAAAAATACAGCAAATATTAATCCCGTAATTAATCCCGATAAATGGCCTTCCCATGAAATTCCTTCTTCCATAGGAATCGCATACCAAATCATACTTCCATAGAGAAAAACAACCATTAGAGATAATGCTATTAGCCTGTAATGCTTAGCAAAAACACCTTTAAAAAACGTAAAACTCACTAAAACATAAATTAACCCGCTAGCACCAATATGGTATGAAGGTCTCCCTATACACCAGGTTAAAAACCCTGAAAACAAAATTCCAAAAAGAATAACCTTCCAGGCGATTGGCCGATAAAAATAGAATAAAGCCATGGATAGCACAAAAAGCGGAATAGTATTATGATAAATATGTTTAATATCTCCATGAATGAAAGGACTCAAAAACACGCCCCTTAATCCCTTAAAATTTAGCGGATAAACCCCATATTTACTAAAGTTATAACCAAAACGGACTTCAAACCAAAACACCAGCCATAGTATTAAGACAAAGACCACAGGGTAGGCTATAACTCCAGTTGAAAACTTAAAATGAGGATGCTCTTGCATGCTATAAATTTAAAAAGTAATATCAAATAACCGACCAAAAGATTCATATATGCTAGATTGTCACACTTTATATCGATCGTTTTATTTAAAAATATCTTCTATAAGATTCCTGCCTTCACAGGAATTCTTTTAATTTTACAATTATGAACGAACCTTTGGCAGAACGTTTACGACCAAAACAATTGCAGGACTATGTGAGTCAGACGCACCTGGTTGGGAAAGAAGGTGTTTTAACACAACATATTAAGCAAGGACTAATTCCATCCATGATTTTTTGGGGGCCTCCGGGAACCGGAAAAACGACGCTGGCTAATATAATTGCTGCCGAGTCTAACAGGCCCTTTTATACTTTAAGTGCTATAAATTCCGGCGTTAAAGATATTCGCGATGTAATCAATAAGGCCAAACAAAGTGGTGGTTTATTCACGACAAAGAACCCCATTTTATTTATTGACGAAATACATAGATTTAGCAAATCACAGCAGGATTCACTACTGCAAGCTGTTGAAAAAGGATGGATTACTTTAATTGGTGCTACCACTGAAAATCCAAGCTTTGAAGTGATTCCAGCTCTTTTATCACGCTGTCAGGTTTACATCTTAAATTCTTTTGATAAAAAAGATTTAGAATCACTTTTAAAGCGCGCCGTTGAAAATGATGAATTCATTTCTAAAAAGAAGGTTAAACTAAAAGAGACCTCTGCCCTTTTAAGACTTTCTGGTGGTGATGCCAGAAAACTGCTAAATATCTTTGAACTTATTGTAAATGCGCACGACGGAGAAGACATTGTAATTACTGATGAAACTGTATTACAGAAGATTCAAAATAATACCGTTCGCTACGACAAAACCGGTGAACAGCATTACGACATCATTTCTGCATTCATAAAATCGATTCGAGGCAGCGACCCCAACGCAGCCGTTTATTGGTTAGCACGTATGGTTGAAGGTGGTGAAGACGTAAAATTTATTGCTCGACGTTTACTCATTTTAGCGAGTGAAGATATTGGCAATGCCAATCCAACAGCATTGGTAATAGCGAATAATACGTTTCAGGCGGTTTCTACAATTGGATACCCCGAATCTAGGATTATACTTAGCCAGTGCGCCACTTATTTAGCATGCTCTCCGAAAAGCAATGCGGCATATATGGCCATTGGTAAGGCGCAACAGTTGGTTAAAGAAACAGGTGATTTATCGGTGCCATTGGAGATTAGAAATGCGCCCACTAAACTCATGAAGGAACTCGGTTATGGCGATAATTACAAATATGCACATAACTACGATTTAAACTTTGCAGTTCAAGAGTTCTTACCGGAAGAGATTAAGAATACAAAATTGTATGACCCCGCAAACAACTCCAGAGAAAATGCCCATCGCGAATTTCTAAAACAACGCTGGAAGAACAAGTATGGGTATTAATATAGACATTAGGCGTTAGAAAATTAAAACTTTATTTCTAATACCTCTTGCTTCAAACTGTCATCAGAATAATATTCTAAAACCCAATCATTTCCATTTTTGTAAATGATTCCGCTTCTATTTTCAATTAGAAACACGTTATTGGCTCCAGTCGCAATAATTCTATAAACCACTTTTGGAGAACTATCAACCAACTGAAATCCGTTTTCAATTTCCTGAGCATATAAAATTCCGGAAGATGGCTTTTCCGGGACTACGGCCTTAACGGTCTTGATTTCCTTGACCATTGGAGTTTCTTTTATAGGTTCTGGTTCTTTCTCTTTTATCTGAACCGCTGCTACAACCTGCGTTTCTTTTTCTTTTTTAAGGGTTTGAATTTCCTGTTTTAACTTTTGTATTTCTTCAACTACCTGATTTTGATCCTTGGTCTCAGTTTGGACGGCAGCAACAGTATGACTCTCTTTTGGAGTATAAGTATAGCCTATACTTTCAAAAGATTTAAAAGCATTTCTAAGGGCTTCAACATAGGCCTTCTTGAATTCTTTCTCTCTACTCTGACCAACCGGGGAGGTATAAACGATACGATCGTTACAATCCTTAAGCTCGACCTGTAATTTTGTTTTAAACAACCCGGAGTCTTTAATAACGTCAGACCTTAATGCTAAACACCTATTACTGTCTAAATCACTGGGATATGTTTCTCCTTCCTTTAAAGCTACAAAGCCATATTTTTTAAACAAAAAAGCCGCTAAAGAATTTAAGCGATATTCATCTTTCTCCTTTAAAAAATCAAACTTATTAGGAACAATCACGTATTTGTAATCATTTAAACCAGACTGTGAATATGCACTTGAAACAACGACTAATGCTAAAAGCATTGAAAATAACTTAATCTTCATTTTTATTGAATATATAATTAAAACCTAATTGTAAAGATACACTTTGTGCATTATAAATGTTTTTATATTGTAAAAAATTATCTGCCATAACATAGAAATTGACATTCCCAAAATGGGCAGAGACTCCTAGTCCCAAATTATTGAACGTATAAGAATCGATGGTATAAGTTGCTTTAGCTCGTAACCCTTTAAACAAGCGTCTGTAGTAATAGGCAGTTAATGCCAATTGAGGCCGCTTGGGGGTACTAATGGCATACAATTGCATGCCTATAGCGTTTTGATAATCGCCTTTTTCTTTTAAACAATCACAAGTTTCATCCATTTTTCTTCCAAAGGCATAGTTTAATGAAGTGTTTAACTTTACCGGTCGCCATGTCGTGTATTTAGTAGTTGTAGAATCTACGGTAAACAAATCTTCAAAGTCTTCCTCGATTTCACTCCAATATTCATCTGCAGTTTGTCCGGATCCACTATCCGGAAAAATCGGGTTTATCCCTTCAAATGTATATGTTCCCTTGATTTCAAAATTCTCAACATCTTTACTATGACGAATAAAACCAATATCCAGCAAACTGGCGTCAAAAGTCCATTGTTCCTTGAAATTATAAGTAAATCCAACATCAAGCCCCAATCCAAGGTTTCCTCCAAAAAGCATTCGTTTTACCAAATCTTTGGTCTCAAAATCGGAGTCATCATCTGTTAAACTGGTTATCCCCGAAGTTCTTAATTCCAGATCTAAATTAAAAATATGATTATAGAAATTGTTATCACCTGTCATGGTAATAAAGTTACCCCTGTTCCTTGTGGAATTTACATTGATGATACTGGAATAAATCTTCCCTCTAGCACCAAAAGTAAACTTGTCGTTTACTTTTTTGTTATATCCAATATGAAATACAGAAACAACCTCAGCTTTAGCGCTAAAATGGCTTGCATTAAAAATTCTGTTAATATTAGTTTGGTTGCCTTCCAAGGCTAATACGGCATAATCTCTTGGAAAATAAGCCAGAAAATCGAATTCTTGGTACATTCCAAAACTTAAATATTCATTCTTTTCGTAAGTCCGTCCAAAAGCAAATCCGCCGGAAAAAATCTCTAATTGCTGATTGACCCTAAAAAAATCTGTCGGTTTCATGTTGTAAACTGCATTTTGCAGTTTGGTATTAAAATCTATATTATCATCTGCAAAAATATCATAAACAGTACTACCACTAATGCCAACATTGCCATGTATGTGCGATAATAAGGGTATCCCAAAATACCAGTCATTCTTTACCTTACCTCCAGGGTTTAACAATAATGACTGCGGTATTTCTGAAAAACCATATAATATTTGCTTGTTTTGCGAAAAAGAAAAGCAGGTGACCAACACCATCAGGAAATTAACTTTCTTCATATATCCTCTCCAATGTTTAAATAAAAAACTCCTTTAGAGATCAGTTGTACCGTACCCAAAGTGTTTTCGTCAATCGGAATGCCTGGAAGTACACTTAAAGTAAATATCATTTTTCTGGTAGCCTTTAATGCTACTAATGTCTCGTCTTCAAAAGTTTCTTCATGATCTTCGATAACATCAGTGTTATTAGGTGATGCCGACGCTCTAAACGAAAATCCATGAACCAATTGATCAAACTCATCTAAAAAATCAACTTCAACCTGAAAACTTCTGTGTATGGAATTATTGGTTTCAAATATGAAGCTTGCTTTTACCAGATTGTCTTCAATGAATTTGTTGTCAAAAAAAGTGATATCCACGGAATCTTGAAGTGCAACGATTTCGATACCATTGTCTATGAATTGGTTTGCAGGTTCATTTAAAAAAATAAGACTTGCCTCAATTACCGGAGTTATTCTAAAGTCATTGGCCTGACCAAAATCGACATCTTCAGTGCAAGATACAAGCAATAGTAAAGACACTGTTAATACTGTATAGGTTTGTTTTATTAGGTTTAACATGGCAATACAGAACGTCTTTTCATAAGGTTATATTATCTTAAAGGTATTTTTTTAACTCATAGAGGTTGCCTACACGTTTAATGTTTTGGTCTGATTGGCTACTATTAATGTCCAAGAAAATGGCATCCATTCCAACGTTAATGGCTCCTAAAATATCGGCTTCGTAATTATCACCAATCATAATACTTTGGTCTACATTTGCATGCGCAACTTTCAAGGCAAAATCAAAAATCTCTGGGTTTGGTTTTTTAACACCGGCCATTTCAGAATTAGTTACGGTTTTAAAGTAATCATTTATTTTTGAGTTTATTAATTTTCCATGTTGAACTTCTTGAAACCCATTGGTTATAATATGAAGATTGTAATTAGGTCTTAGATAATTCAGAATTTCTAAAGTATTATCAAGCAAATGATTAAACGTCGATAAATGTGTTATATAATCTTCTGATAATTTTAAAATCGTATGCTCATCAACATGCGTATCAATAGCTAAAAACGCATCATTCAAGCGATTAAAGCGTAGTGCTTCTTTTTGAATTTTTTCTTCTCGGTAAAGTTTCCAGTAATTTAAATTAATGGGTTCATAATGAGATAAGAACAATTCCAAATCAACATTTAAACCATTCAATTTAAATACTTTATTGAAGGTTAATCCAGAGTTTTTATCAAAATCCCAAAGGGTATGATCCAAATCAAAAAAAACATCGGTTATACCATTAAGCTTCATGTGCTGATTCTAAAATAATATTAAACAATTCTTTAAACCCATTCCATCTTTGGGCATCGCTAAATGTATAATTGTGAAAAACCGGAGTAAATTCACCATTGACCTCCTTAATTGTCTTTATAATTTCGTTTAGAACTTTCTTTTTATCCAATAGTGAATGGTTTTTTAGGAGCGCATAATCCATAAGGTGATATGAATAAACCTTTAAGGGTGTTTGTATCTCGTAATCTAAATCATAAAATAAAAAAGGGCTACAAGAACCTGCCCTAAACCCTATATGATTTACATAGCCCATGGTATAATCTTCCATAACTTCCAGTTCGATCAAATTTCTATAGGACTCCGGCAGGTTAAGTTTTGAGAAAGACTGCCGAGAGGCTTTTAAGGAGGTGTTCAAGATATCTTCCATTAGACATTTTTCTTTCTTTAAAACAGTTTTATCATCAATGGCAAAAAATGACATTTTTAAACCTACTCTACAATAATCTGCAACATGTTTTATAAGGGCTATAAACTTCTTTTTACTAGCATTAATACCTTTATCATAAGTTGAATAATCACCTATTAAAAAGAAGAATAAAAACTTTTGTGAACTCTGCTTTTGTTTATTAATAATATATTTAAAGGTGTCGTACGGATCATGTTTAACGCCCGAAATAACCGCAAGTCTATTGTATAAATTCTTAAATCTAAATTGAAAAACATCTTTTAGAGTTCCTCCAAAGGTTCGTAAAATACCTTTCAGTTTAAAATTATAGGCACTAGGAACATCTATAATTGGTTTTATACGATATGTTCTTTCGGGAAAGCTAAAGTCAGGAAAATATTCTTGTAAGACATCTTTAAACTTATAGGCCCAAATATCCACAACCGGTTGGTGTAGAAATCCATATTTATAAGCGACGCTTTCAGTAGCCAAAAAACGCCCGTACTCATCTTTAACATGTGGTAAATACTCTTCGTATCTTGATAACAAATAAAAAGAAGCCGCAAAAATATCGAAAGGGATCGCACTCTTGTCTCCATTAAAGAAAAAGCCTTTTGTTTTACCCCAATCATGAACATGAATCTCGATATCGGACAGTCCCTGTTCAAACAAAATATCGTTACTTTTTACAAAAAACTCATTTCCCAACTGTTGCTTTGTATAAGACATTTTTAAACTGTTGTGAGCAATGAATGCTTCTATTTTGTTTGTAAAAGAAACATCTATTCCCAATACTCTAGTACAAATATGTTTGAACACATATTTTAATCGCGGAGAAATTTTATGCGTGTAAACTAATAACATTCAACAAATGTAAATTTCAAGATTAAAGCTCTAAATTCCAAAACTACGACTTAATCCTGTTATAAAATATTGGAATTATAATTTGATTTTTGTCATTTAACCTAAAAAAGGTTTTTATCTGCGAAACTAAAATATGCTTTTTCTGTTATAATTAGGTGATCCAGAACTTTTATATCCAAACTATTTGCTGCAGTTTTTAACTTGTCGGTCAATTTTTTATCAGCTTCGCTGGGATTTAGGGCTCCAGAGGGGTGGTTATGTGCCAAAATTAGTCTTGTAGCACCTACCTCTAGCGCTTTTTTAAGCACCAATCTAACATCAACCAAAGTTCCGGTAATCCCTCCTTTACTTTGTTGTTCTTTTTGAATGACTTTACTGGAATTATTCAAGTAAATAATCCAGAATTCTTCATGCTGTAATTCCCCAATAATGGGTTGCATGAGTTCAAAAACCGCCAAGCTCGAAGTAATTTTATTTCGCTCTAAAGCCATCTCACCGCGTCGTCGCCGTCCCAACTCCATTGCGGCGGTAATGGTGATTGCTTTAGCTTCTCCTATACCCTTAAATTCTGTAAGTTGTTTTATCGAAAGTTTCCCTAATGCGCTTAAATTATTATCAACACTAGCTAAAATACGTTGGCATAAAGCTACGGCACTTTCATCCCTGTTTCCGGACCCGATTAAAATAGCAACAAGCTCTGCATCACTTAAGGCTTCTCTACCTTTATATTGAAGTTTTTCACGCGGCCGATCATCTAGCGACCAATTTTTTATAGAAAATGATGATATTTTCTGAGACATTTAACAACTAATTAATTGTGGCTAATTTAAAAATCTCAAACAATATTATTTCAACGCAATAAATAAACGTATTAAATCGCTTCTTTATTAATGGACGGCTTGCTATACAATTTCAGTAAAGAATATAGCTCTACCGGATTAAAGGGTTTGCCCATAAAACCATCCATTTTATAACGCCTGGTTTTTTCTTTCACATCGGTTTGTGCAAAGGCCGTTAATGCTATGATAGGGATTTTAGATTTATATTCCTCGGGTAATTTTCTAATAACCTTAGCCGTTTCATAACCGTTTAAAACAGGCATTTGCAAATCCATTAAAACAAGATCGAAGTCTGCATTTTCCAAAAATTCTAATACTTGCTTTCCGTTCTCTGCAATTTGATAATTGACATTCCATTTTAAGAAAAACCGTTTCAGAATAAGGACATTCATTTTATTATCTTCAGCAACCAATACATTAATATTTAAGGGTTGGTAATCTGGTTGTAACTTTATCATATCCGGCTCATAAAGGTTAAGCCTGTTACTCACCTTATAAGTGATATTAAAGGAAAACGTAGCGCCTTCTCCCAATTTGCTCTCGACTTTCAAATCACTGTCCTGAAGTATTAATAGTTTTTTACTGATGGATAGGCCTAAACCTGTGCCCCCGTATTTAACTGATGTTTCCAAATTAGCCTGTTTAAAGCTCTCAAAAATAGAATCCTGTTTACTCTTGGATATACCAATGCCGGTATCTATAACTTTAAATAGCAGATTAATTTTGTTTTTATTGATGCCCAAATTTTCAACACTCAGGATTATACTACCTTTTTCTGTAAACTTCAAAGCGTTACTTAGCAGATTTTTTATTATTTGGGTAAGTTTTAATTTATCACCAATAACATTATTAGGGATCTCATTAACCTTAACAACATTGAAAACAACGCCTTTTCTTTCTGCTCTAAGCGCGAAATGAGACTTAATGTTTTCCAGAAAATAGCTTAGACTAAAATCTTTATCATTAATCTTCATTTCTCCGGATTTGATTTTATCGAAATCCAATAGATCATTTATTAATCCTAACAGATGTTCTCCGGAGTATTTTAAAGCCTTCAGATTTTCAACCTGTTCGGGTAAATACTCTTCCATAAGTAAAATATTGGTTAAACCGGTAACCGCATTTAGAGGAGTTCTAATTTCATGAGACATGGTGGATAAAAATTCGTCTTTAGACTTACTGGCTTTTTGTAATTCTATTTCTGTTTCTTTTAAATTTGTAATGTCTGTGATGGTTCCAATAAACCCGGAAGGCAAACCATTAGCATCTTTAACAAGTTTAGATTTCACTTCAAACCACATGAGACGATTGTCTCTTTTATGCTTAAAAATGAACTTTATATATTTCTTCTGTCTCGAAAATAACTCATTAAATTTTCTTTTACCTTCTATATTTTCTCCGAGTAGAAAATCTCTATAACTTTTTCCTATGGAGTCCTCTAATGAAAAACCGGAGTATTTTGCCCAGGCATGGTTTAAGAATGTAAAGTTCCCATCAAGGTCTGTTTCAAAAATGACGCCTCCAATATTATCCACCAGATTTTCCAGTTTTGTTCTGGTTTTATCTCTTTCTTTTATAAGTTTCTGGTTGGCTACGAACAACTCCTTCGAGCTTTCTTCAAGAATATGTTCAATATGTTTAACATCATTATCAAAACTTTTATAGGCATCGTTAACCATTTTTAAAAATTTGGCATACTTCGGGTCCCCTAAAATATCCAAATTAGATTTTTTAAGCTGACGTTTTAATAACCTATGAAAATCATGATCTAACATTCTGAAAGTGTTGTTATCGTCATTGTCTGATTATGCAATTCACATGGTGAAAACTCACCAAATGGTGCTATTTCGCCATAAGAATAAAACCCTGTTATACAAGCCTTATCGCCAATAACATCTCTTACCACTTCAACTTCTTCCTCTACCATTTGCTTTAAAACTAAGCGTCTTCCAACACAGCTGATTAGCAGGGCTAGCTCTGAATTTTCGTTTAAATTTTTATTGGCGGCTATCGCCGAATCTTCAGCACCATTAATCAATCTATCTATATTCGCTTTCATTAAACGCACATAGGAACCTTCTGGAATATTTCCGGCAAAGGTTAAACTTTGTTCTTTTTCACTTATACCTAAAATGGTTCTTACAACTGGTGTTGAATCTATATTGGTTCGCATACTTAAAGGGAATAACAAGCCGGAACTAGGTAAGTCGTTGGCTTTGTCTCCCAAAAAGGATTTATAAATTTCTAAAGCCGGTGAACCATCCAACTCGTATAATACATTCTTGTCCGATTTTGTAACCAAACGCTCAATTCCAAAACTGTCCCATCCCCCTTTAGAACTATACCCAATGTTTAAATCCGCTCCATAAAACCCAAGACCAATGATAGTTTTATCTACTATGTCGGTGTTATTAATTACAAAAGTCTTATTAAAATCGGAACCATCTGCCGCTAAACCTCCGGTAATACTAACGTTAGGTAATTCTGTTTTTAGTCCGGAAACCAATTCCGCGCCATTGACATTTAAACCGTCGCTTAGCACAATAACATGCCTTAAGTCTTTAGTATAAAGATTATTGGCGATATCTTCACCGGCTTTCTGACTACAATTTTTATCCTTGATTTTAAAGGATACCTTTTTTAATTTGGTTTTTTCTAATTGTATCGCTGTTAAAGATATGGTGTTGTCCTTTACGGTGACATCCGAGATCTCACCTGCCGTAGAACAACCTATAATCGTAGTTTTGGGAAAACGCTCATTTAAAACGGTTAGAACATCCTGTTTTAAACGGAACTCCGGTGACACAAAAAGTAAGAATAAATTAGCATCAATAGTTATGGATGCTAAAGCTTTGCTCCAACTATCTTCGGTTAAGGATATTTGTTGAACTTTCATGTTTAAACTATTTGGGGCAACAAAATTTGCATTTTGTCGGTTTTTTTTACATTTAATCGAAAATATAACAAAATTTTGAAAGAAAAAAATTTTTTTATAGGTTTCTACCTACGCATAAAAACTTATAATCCCCAAATACATCTCATTCGTTCTAGATATTAGTTGATAATTCTTCGAAAATTTATACACAATTATTGTAAATTTCAGAAGTCATTAAAATGACCATTTCCTAAAATGCCAATCGTTAAAAATTAAGTACAAGATATTTTGAACTACCCACCCAAGCATCATCAAGAAAATAACATTGACCACATGATTGAGGTGATAAGAGCCTATCCACTAGCCTCGGTCATCTCTGTTAAGAACAATACACCGCTCATAACACACTTACCACTGATATATCAAGAAGGCAATAAACTTATCGGGCATATTGATAAATTTAATCCACAGGCCGATTTACTGGGTAACAACAATGAGGTCACCATCATTTTTTCGGGTCCACAATGCTATATCTCTCCAAGTATATACACCACAACACAGCTACCAACCTGGAATTATGTTAAAGTACATTTAAAAGGTACAGTAACCGCTATTGAAGATCCCAAAGAAGTTAAAGAAACTATGGTAAGAATGACATCATTTTTAGAACAACCGGAGCATAAGTATCAACTCACCATGGATAACCCAAAAATGGAAGCTGCCATAAACTATGTTAGAGGTTTTGAAATAAACATTACCGACTGGGAAGGGAAATTCAAACTTTCACAGGATAAAAGAACACAAGACACTATAAATGCAAGAGCTCAACTTGTCAATAAAACGCAGGAACCTATAGACCTCTTTTTAGATAAAATCTTTAGCTTATAATTGTTTTAGATAAACCATTGAAAGTAACTATGCACCGGATTTAGCAAAAATAGTATCTTAATTAGTACAAAATTAAGTGGTTCATGTTTCCATAAACGAATACATTAGTGACAAACTAACAGAACCTCTTTGGCTGGTGATTCAAACTAGAAACAATCATGAAAAAAAAATACATCCATAGTTCAAACTTAGAAGTCGTCTACAACTCCAAAAGATACACTTCCCTTTTAAAAACTTCTTTTTTAACCATATTCCTGATAACATTGGTAAACTCTTGTAAACAATCTGAGGAAACTTCAGAAATAGAGCAAAAACCGAATATCATTTATGTATTGGCCGATGATTTAGGGTACGGAGATCTCTCCAGCTTTAACGAAAACGGAAAAATCAAAACCACAAATTTAGACCAGTTAGCAGCCGATGGTATTAAGTTTACCGATGCACATACCTCATCGGCAGTTTGTACCCCAACACGATATGGTATAATCACCGGGCGCTATAACTGGAGAAGTCGACTCAAAAATGGAGTGTTAACCGGAAAATCAAAGGCCTTAATTCCTAATTCCCGGAGTACAGTGGCATCCATGTTGAAATCTCAAGGTTATCATACCGCTTTTATTGGCAAATGGCATCTAGGCTGGGATTGGGCTTTAAAAAATAAGGATAGTTTGAGTGGTGAAGGATGGAACGCTAAAGATTTTGGCAATCTGGATTTCTCCAAACCGATTACAAACGGTCCCAAAGAATTAGGTTTCACATATTCTTATGGACATTCAGGGTCGTTGGATATGGCACCTTATGTTTATGTTGAAAATGGCGTACCAACGGCGGTTCCGGATTCTATTACTCAAAACACTGCGAAATATTCATGGTGGCGAAAAGGCCCAACATCGAAAGATTTTATTCATGATGACGTAACACCTAACTTTTTCAGACGATCCTTTAAATATATTTCAGAAAAAGCAAAAGAAGACCGACCATTTTTCTTGTACCTGGCGTTGCCATCGCCGCATACACCTATTTTACCAACCGAAGAGTGGCAGGATAAAAGCGGTTTAAATCCCTACGCTGATTTTATGCTCATGATCGATGCCTATATTGGGCAACTAGCCCAAACCATAAAGCAAGCGGGTATTGAAGATAATACCATCGTTATTTTTACCAGCGATAATGGTTGTTCTCCACAAGCTGATTTTAATATTTTAGGAGAGCAAGGACATGACCCAAGTTATGTTTACAGAGGACACAAAGCCGATATTTTTGAAGGTGGTCATCGCGTTCCGTTTATCGTAAAATGGCCAAGCAAAATAAACAAGGGAATGGTTTCCAATGAAACGATTTGCACTACCGATTTTATGGCTACTTGTGCAGATATCGTCAACTATAAGCTTCGAAGTAACGAAGGCGAAGACAGCTATAGTTTGATGCCTTTACTCACTCAAGAAAATTCGACTAAACCACTTAGAGAAGCCACGGTACATCATTCTATTAATGGCAGTTTCGCTATAAGAAAAGATGAATGGAAGCTTATTATGTGCGCGGGTTCCGGCGGTTGGAGTTTCCCGAAGCCTAACAATAAGGCGGTGATGGACACTTTACCGAAATATCAACTTTACAATATGAATGAAGATCCCGGTGAGACCAATAATTTAATCGCTTCAAATACCGAGAAAGTCAATGAATTAAGAACATTGCTTTCGAAATATATCACTCAAGGACGAAGTACCCCTGGAGAACCTCAACAAAATGATCCTATAGAAGGTGAATGGAGGCAGATAAAATTTATCAATTAAATACTGAAAACCGTAATGCGTAATTCATTTATAATAACATGCTTTTCCGTCCTTTTCATGTCAATATTACTATCGGGTTGTGCCAGTGAGAAGAAGTCACCGAATATTATTTTAATAATGACTGATGATCAGGGCTACGCCGATATTTCAGCACATGGAAGTCCGGATGTTTTAACACCCAGCATGGACACCTTAAAATCACAAGGCATTAGTTTAGAAGATTTTCAGGTAAGCCCAACATGTGCGCCAACAAGATCAGCCATTATGACCGGGCGACACCCTTTTAAAAATGGAATCACACATACTATTTTAGAGCGGGAACGTATGGCTTTAGGTATAACAACCCTACCACAAGTTCTGAAAAACGGAGGCTATACCAGTGGTATCTTTGGAAAATGGCATTTGGGTGATGAATCGGAATATCAGCCCGAAAGTCGTGGATTTGATGAAGTCTTTATTCACGGTGCCGGTGGTATTGGTCAGGCCTATCCCGGTTCTTGCGCCGATGCTCCTAACAATGGATATTTTGACCCTGCCATTAAACACAATGGAACCTTTGTTAAAACCAAAGGATTCTGTACAGATATATTTTTCACGCAAGCCTTGTCATGGATCAAAGATAAATCTGAAGAAGATCAACCGTTTTTTGCCTATATCACAACCAATGCGCCCCACGGTCCTTTTATTGCTCCGGAATCCTATAAAAAGAAATTTGTTGAGCAAGGTTACCCTGAAAAAGCTCAAGGTTTTTATGGTATGATTGAAAATATTGATGATAATCTCGGAAGACTGATGAGCAAATTGGAGTCCTGGGGTATTGCCGATAATACCATTTTAATATTTATGTCGGATAATGGGAAAACCTACGGTGGGCAAAATAATGTTCATGGAAAAACCTACAACGCTGGGATGAAAGGTTTTAAGGGGAGTGCTCATGAAGGTGGAACACGCGTTCCATTTTTTATAAGATGGCCCGGGAAATTTGTCCCGGGAAAGAAAGTTGATGCTTTGTTAAATCATTATGACATTTTACCCACGTTTGCAGATATTGCTGGCGTTGATATTTCCGAAATATCAGGTTTAGATGGACGAAGCTTCCTTCCTTATCTTCAGGATGACACGTATAAAGCCAACGACCGCTATCGTTTTGTGCATGGCGGAAGATGGCCATTACATCCCGGAAACGCTGGAGATCAGGAAGGCAGTAAGCGCTGGGTTGGAACACTGGAAAGCTCAAACCCGGATAGTGCTATTTACAAAAATTGTGCAGTGAGAAATGAGCGTTATCGGTTGATTAATAATAAAGAGCTTTACGATGTGATCAGCGATCCCGGACAAACACAGGATATCGCTTCAGATCACCCCGAGGTTGTTGCCGAAATGCGAAAAGTTTATGATGCCTGGTGGCATAAGGTTAAACCCTATATGGTTAATGAAAATGTACCATTGGCAAAAGAAAAACCGTTTTGGGTGGCCTATAATGCGCAAAAAGAATCAGAGGGGATCAAAGATTGGATCATTCCAAACTTAGATTAATCTATAGATGATTTTGTGGTAACACCGACATCACAATAACATTACAACTTTATGCATCATAAATTATAAGGTAAACCTATGAAAAAACATAGTTTAATAATAGTCATCTCCTTTTCTTTAATGGTCTTCACTTGCAGAGAGCAGAAGAAAAAAGAAACGCAACAAGCAGCAATACCTTGCGATACAGCGCTGGACTTAAGCAAACTGATTCTACCTGTACCGAAACATGCGGTGCTCAAAGACCCTAACTATTATATTTGGGGAGCATCAATGGCTCAAGGCGAAGACAAAAGGTACCATCTTTATTATTCGAGATGGCCGAAATCTAAAGGGTTTGGAGGATGGTTGGATTATTCAGAAATTGCATACGCTACTGCCCATGCTCCTGATGGTCCCTATACCCATGAAAAGGTAATATTGAAAGGCTTCGGAAAAGGACATTGGAATGAACAATCGGCACATAATCCGCATATAAAAAAATTCAATAACAAGTACTACCTGTATTTTATTTCACATGTGAATGAAGATTTTGGACAAAAAAACCAAAAAGAAAATCACCGTTGGGGACAACGTATAGGGGTTGCTGTGGCTGAAAACCCTGGGGGACCATGGGAAGTTTCTAAATCACCGTTAATAGCATATCAAGCCGGTAAAGGCGCAGAAGGCTATATGGTAAACCCCAGCGTTTGTCAAAAACCGGATGGGTCCTTCCTCATGATTTTTAAGACGCGCTCCAATAAACCGGAACTAAAGACTAGAATGATACAGTGCATGGCAACCGCGTTAAATCCGGATGGACCATTTACGATTGCCAAGGAACCTATTCTTACAGATAAGGAGGCTGAAGATCCCTTTTTATGGTTTCAGGATGAGAGCTATTATGCGATTCTGGACGACCAGAGAGGACTTTACACCGGACATCATGGGCTGGCACTTTTCACGTCAAAAGATGGAGAGCGTTGGGAAACTGCCAAAAATCCGAATGTCATGAAACCTGAGGTCGCATGGGAAGATGGTAGTGTTAGTGCATTAACTTACTTGGAAAGACCACAGGTATGGCTAAACGAACATGGCAAACCTGCAATGCTGTTTTGTGCAGCTCAACTTAAAAATAGCAACGACAGTATTAACCTGCCATTTAACATTCATATTCCCATTAAAACCAAATAGAATATTGATGGCTTTTAATAATACACGATATTATGCGTTATTTTAAATAAATCATCTAAATTCGAAATATGAATCTAAAAAAAGTATTCCCAAATTGGGTTTGGACCGTTTACTTTATTTTGTTTTCGTTTTCAATCCCTTGGTATATTCCAAAATCAATATCTATGCAACTCACATGGGGGCTTCCCTTTTGGATTGTATTATGCATTTTTGTTATTGTGATTATAGCCCTATTTACGGTTTGGATAATTAAAAGATTTTGGAAAGACTAAATTATGGATGCCACATATACTATAATTATTTGCATCTGTATTTACCTAATAATACTCATCATCCTTGGGCTATTTGCCAATAAACAGCGAAAATCTAACGCACTCAAAGATTTTTATTTAGCCGGAGGCGGACTAGGTTCTTTTGTACTTTTATTTACACTTTATGCAACTCAATACAGTGCCAACACCATGTTGGTTACTCCTGCCGAAGTTGTAAATCAGGGTATGGGAATGATTATGGTATTAGGGTACATGACGGCGGTAGTAGTCTTTTACTTAACCTTTGCGCCTCAGTTATATCAAATATCGCGGAAATTTGAATTTATTACACCTGGAGATTGGTTCGATTTCCGGTTTAAGCTTCCTATACTTACCTTAATCGCTAATATCATTTTGGTCATTGTCGCCATAAACTTTTTGCTATCGCAATTAATGGCTATGGGTCATATTACCAGGAGCATCACTGATGGACAAATCCCATATTGGGCAGGTGTTGTTTTTCTTGCCTTTGTCGTCCTTATTTATGAATCCCTTGGCGGTATGCGGGCCGTTGCATGGACTGATGTTATTCAAGGCGTTATGTTATTTTTAGGACTGGTGGGCATTTTTATAATGGTTATGCCGGATACTGTAGAATTAACAAAAATAAGTGAATGGCTGATTGAAAACGAACCTGATAAAATTGGTATACCAAATAATGAGTATCTCATGTATTGGGGAAGCATTGTTCTTATGGTTGGTTTAGGAGCTGCTGTATACCCACAAGTTATTCAACGCATTTATGCTGCGAAATCTGTAAAAAGTTTGAAGCAATCTCTGGGCGCCATGATATTTATGCCGTTAATAACTGTTGTTATTCTATTTCTGTTAGGTGTTATTAGTATACCTCATTTTGTAAACTCGACAGGTGTTTCCAAAGATACGGTCTTACCGGAAATGCTTCGGCTTTGGGGGAGTGAATCTGCCTTTTCCTTTGGATTAATGGTCGTGGTCGTTGTTGGGTTGTTGGCGGCTATTATGTCGACAGCAGATTCTGTTTTACTAACTTTATCCTCAATAGTGGCAAAAGACATTTTAGGAAAATCTATATTTAAGAATCATTCCAGCGAACAATTGACCAAAGTCGGTAAACGTTTTTCGTGGATCATTATGATTATTATGGTATTAGTGGCACTTCAACCCAAAATAACACTTTGGGGGCTTATTGAACTTAAGATGCAAATATTAATTCAAATAGCACCGCTTTTTTTATTAGGTATTCATGCTAAAAATGTGACTTCAAAAGCGATGCTATGTGGAATTTGCATAGGATTCCTTTTTGCTGTAATTACATTTTTATTTGGAGTAAAAACCATTTCAGGAATACATGTTGGTCTCATTGGATTTGGATTGAATGTATTGGTATGCTTTTTGATTTCTAAATTTCAAAATAAAAAAGATCACCATAATGTTTAAGAAATTAATATCGCTTTGTTTTTTTATTGGGTTAAGCATAACCGGTGTTTCACAAACCTCTCACAAAGAGGTGACAGCCGCCCAGGGTGATGGTATTTATTCAATACTTCGGGATAATGGACTGGAACCCACTATATATCTCCAAAAGTTTATTCTATTAAATAAAGCCCAATTAAAACCAGACCAGAGTTTAACTATTGGAAAGACGTATTTACTCCCAAAGGTTGAAAGCGACAGTATTGTTACAACTAAAGCCCTGACGGTTATAGATAGCATCCCAAAAAAAGCTCCTGAAAAACCTGTTGATCGTATTGAATCGGTTGAAAGAAACAGCTATCCTATTTTTGGTAAAGCCTATGAAAATGTTCCTATCGAAAGTAGCGCATTGGATGGTGCCATTTACTATTTAATTTCCGGTCATGGTGGCCCGGATCCCGGAGCTGTTGAAACATATCGCGGTCAACTCATTTCTGAAGATGAATACGCCTATGATGTCACCTTGCGACTCGCCCGTAAACTCATGGCACATGGTGCAAAAGTTTATATCATCATTAAAGATAAAGATGATGGTATTCGAGATAAACAAATTCTTGAGGTGGATTATGATGAAGTCAGTTACCCGGAAAACCCTATCCCTACGAGTCAAAAATTACGATTACGACAACGTACTAAAGCTGTAAACAATTTATATTTAAAACATAAAGGTGCCTATCAAAGGCTTATAGTCACCCATGTGGATAGCCGAAGTAAAGGTAAAAATATCGATGTATTCTTCTACCATCATAACTATAGTAAAAGCGGTAAAAAACTGGCTGAAAATATCCACAATACCTTTAAACAAAAATATGCCAAGCACCAACCCAACAGAACCTATTCGGGTACGGTAAACTCTCGTGGCTTATATCTTATAAAAAACACCTTACCGGCCATGGTTTATATCGAATTGGGCAATATCAGGAATAAAAAAGACCAAAAACGCATTCTGAATTATAACAATAGAGAAGCTTTGGCGAATTGGATTTATGGCGGGCTTTTGGTGGATTTTGATATGAAAAAAACTTAATTATAAATTTTTCGTATATGCCTAAATCTCTAGTCGAAATTCTCGATTAATAGCATCGGAAATTTGAGTTTGAGTTTATATTGGTCCTCTCTATAATTTTTGTTATCACGATAAGTATCTTCAATAAAAATAGTCTGATGTTGCTCTCGTAGCTCAAACACCGCCGCGCGGTGTGCAGATAATACCTTAATATAATCCTGAAATATCAAAAGGTCATCATAAGAATATTCGAACATCACGTCCCTTATAATGTATTTTTTAAAATCTTCCTTTAAGGTCTCTTTGCCCACAATAACTCCATCCATTTTAACTATATTTCCAATCTCCACAGTTAAAATTTTATTGAAATCTCTAGATCTGTCAAAATAAGCAACTTCCCGCAAAGGCATTGGTGGTATAAGCTTATAAGGTTCTAACTTCATAACCGTATATGGTATCTTGAATTTAATCCCTCGTCTTTCGAATCTACGAGTTAGCAAATCATCGTTATAAACATCGTATATAATATTTCGTTGATTTATCCTATATAATAATGCTTCTACTTTTTTAATATGTTTCAATGCTAAACTCTTGTCTGCAGATATTCTTACATAAAGATATGGTATCAATTCTTCCCGTATTGAAATTCTTTCACTTGCTATAATTGCATAGAGGTCATTTATATTCCCTCTTCTTCCATAATGCCAAATCTCCAATTCCGAGTTAACATTTAACTTCAGGCTAAGCTTTGTTTCCCTATAATTAAATTTATAAATCTCATCATAAAAATCTGAATGAGGCAATGCATACATTGGCCGTGATTTAATTGCGGATGCGTCTAATGTTTTATGATCAATAACATCTAGCTTACTTAAGCAAAAAGTAAGCAGAATAATAAGGGATAAATGTAAAGCTTGAAATTTAAACCTATTATTTTTAAATGCTCTACTTAATCCTTTCCAAGAATCTAAATACATTACAACCAACAACAATGTCGATAAAAAACCAACATATGGTGTAAAATCAAAATCCATACAGCACATGGAAAGTACAAAAAAGCACATTCCCATCTTTGCAAACCAATAGAAAAAATTGAAGTTTAAAAACACTTGATCATTCAATATTAATTTTCTCAATGGACTTCTTTTGGACAGGGCATTGGAAGGCTTTGATAATAATAATGCAATGGTCATCGAATTTCCAAAAATAACTGATAATCCCGCAAAAAATAAATTATATAAATATCTATCTTCTTCCGAAAGAATGTATGGAAAATTTTCAAAACCAAAGGTCATTACTCTAAATGCTTCTCGAATAACATAGAAGAAACTGTATATCGTCAAAGCGGAAAGCAAACCCATGACAATGGATATAACCACCCAAAACTTAGGTACCGCTTTCAAATTTATTCTTGAATAATTAAATCGTCGGTTTAATTTCATAGCGAAGCATATACTTAATAAGTATTCGCAAAACAAAAAACGTTACAAGATTTTGTCATTCCGAAGTTTATATTGAACACAGTCGAAGTAAAGGCAGAAATTCACTTTGAAAGAAACAATATTAAACAGATGGCTTCGTTGTATACTCCTCGCAATAACACTACTCAATCAACCCCTTTAACTCATCAAAATCCAATCCCCCATAATTCCCTGAACTCATAAACAGCAAGGCTTTATCTTTAAAATCCTGAGAGAAAAGAAAATCTTTAAAATCATCCGGATTGGTATAAATGATAAGATCATCGCGCTCAAAAGCAGTGGCGATCTGTTCGTGGGTAACCTCTTCCAGTTTTTTAATTTCCACGGCATGTGGTGAATAGAATACAACGGCTATGTCAGCCGCATCTAAAGTCCCCTTGTATTCTTTTAAAAATTCAGCATTTAAACTACTGTAGGTATGTAATTCCAAACAAGCCAATAAGGTTCGATTTTTATACTGTTCTTTCACCGCATTGGTTGTCGCCTCAACCTTACTGGGAGAGTGTGCAAAATCTTTAAAGGCCACGCTATTGTCACTTTCCGCAATTTTCTCCAAGCGTTTACTCGCCCCTTTAAATGTGGCTATGGCTTCATAAAAATCGTCTTCGTCAATACCCATATGCTGGCAAATCCACTTTGCGCCGGCTAAATTGTTAAGATTATGTTTTCCAAACACTTCAATGGGTAAATCTCCTTCAGGGGTTTCTAATACCGTTTGTCCTTTTTCAATACGATATTCGGGGGTATGGTAAGGTAACTTCCGAATGGTATTCTCACTGGCTTCCACAACCTGTTTAACATCCGCATCTTCCTCGTTATAATTAATACTTCCCCCACGTACTATAGCATCTACAAAAATGCGAAACTGCTCCACATAATTGTCGTAGGTAGGAAACACATTAATATGATCCCAGGCAATACCACTTAATAAAGCAATATTAGGTTTGTACAAATGAAATTTAGGGCGTCTGTCGATAGGTGAACTTAAATATTCATCCCCTTCTAAAACAATAAAATCGTTATCGTCAGTCAGTTTTACCATAACATCAAAACCTTCCAATTGGGCACCAACCATATAATCGACATCCCGATCATGGTAATGCATCACATGAAGTATCATCGATGTAATGGTAGTTTTGCCATGACTTCCGCCAATCACAACGCGTGTTTTGTGCTTAGATTGTTCGTACAAAAATTCCGGGTAACTATAAATTTTAAGGCCCAGCTCCTGAGCTTTTAACAGCTCCGGATTATCCGCTTTGGCGTGCATGCCTAAAACAATGGCATCTAAATGTGAAGAAATCTTTTCCGGATACCACCCGAATGCTTCAGGTAACAGGCCTTTAGCTTCTAACCTTGATTTTGAAGGCTCAAAAATAGTATCATCACTTCCTGTAACATGATATCCTTTATGATGCAATGCCAAGGCTAAATTATGCATTGCTGCACCACCAATAGCTATAAAATGTACGTTCATAAAACAAATATCTGCTTCTAAAATTAAAGTTCAAAGTTTAAAGTCAAAAGTTTTTATTTTCAAGTTTTAAAAGAGCGTTATTAAAGGTGAACAACAATAAAACACCAATATCATAATTTAAGAATCTTCTCTTTTTCTTCCCTAAAAGTCTTGATTTTGGGAAGCTCGGCGAGTGCGAGGTCGATATGTTTTAAGGCTTTACTTTTATTTTTTTTATGCTTGTTAATTTGCGCCAAGCGGTAATGCGCCCAGGCCTTTGGCACACCATCAGCAGCGGAAAAATTGTCCAAATAGACATGCAAACACCGCTCTCCCTTTTGTAACTGAATATTATACTCGGCAGCCACTTTTCCAATTTGATAGTGCAAAGCATTCCGCTGGTGTTTCTGTTGTGCGGTCTCTATGTTTTCTATGGCTTTTTCTGGTTTCTCCTGACGTTCATAGAGCTCTGTAAGCTTATTGAAACAATTTAAGGAGCCTCCTTCTTCAATAGCCATTTTATAATATTTTTCGGCCAATTCGGGCTCTTTATCGTACTCATAAATATAACCTTTCGCCAGATAACCATCCACTTTAGAAAGCCCTTCCAGCTCATTGGCATACTTTAGAGATTTGCTTTTACTACCCCCAATAATGCCGGGTAATTGCATATACAACTCAACAAGCGCCCAACGGGTATCGATATGATGTTTATCTAATTCTGCCGCCCTTAAAAAAGCTGATTTGACGTCACCTATAATACCCACCGCCTTTAATTTACTTACCGACAATGCTTTCATACCCAATGCACCGCCGTACTTATAATGGTAATTGGCAATATTCTTATGTTCTTTTACAAGAAGTTTATACTGGGTTATAGCTTCATCCCATTTTTTCTGGTGCCCATAAGTATCACCCAATAGCTCTATAGCATTCAAATTATCAGGGTGTTCTTCCAAATACTCGGAAAGCAGTACTTCGACTTTTGGATAATCTTTTTGTTGAAAAAGCCGATCTACAGCATCCAATTCAGATTGCCCGAATACAACAATAGGAAAAAAAAGTAGGAGCAAAAATTTATTCATAATATCTAAGTCGAAAACGCAAAGTTAAACATTACACTTTACTTGAAAAATGGTTAACTTCACTCAACCAAATATACTTTTGACTAAATCGTAATTCTTTGGTATAGCTTTTGAAAGTATATTAGAGAGAAATTAAAATACTTACTGAACTTAATTCAGGATAAATGAAACATACACTATCCATATTAATGCTTATACTTTTCGCAAACTTTTCTAATGCCCAAACCAACACCTATAAAGAATTATGGGATACTGTTGAAAAACTTGAAGTTGAAGGTTTGCCCAAATCAGCTTTAAAAGTTGTTGAAGATATCAGTAAAAAAGCCTCTAATGATAAAAATCACTCGCAACTCATAAAAACGATGCTTTTTAAAAGCAAATTTGCCTTGGTGCTTGAAGAAGATGCTCAATTAAAGATCATCAGCGATTTTACGACACAAATAGAGTCTACTGAGTTTCCGGTTAAAAACGTACTCGAAAACATACTTGCTAATTTATATTGGCAATATTTCAAACAAAATAGATGGAAATTTTATAATAGAACAAAAACCACAGCAAAAGTTGACCCTACCGATTTTAGAACCTGGGATTTACAAACACTTTTCAACGACATACATAAGCATTACCAAAATTCGCTGCAGAACGGGTTAATGTTACAATTAGAATCGCTAAGCAATTACGATGACATCCTTACCCATCAAAAAGGATCTAAAACGTACAGACCAACATTGTTCGATTTTTTAAGTCATAATGCCTTAGCGTTTTATAAAACGAACGAAACCCATATTACCAAACCGGCTTATAAATTTGAGATCGACAATCCGGATCTTTTGGATGATGCCATTTCATTTTCTAATCTAAAATTAGAATCAAAAGATTCAACCTCTTTGCAGTTACATGCGTTAAAAATTTACCAGCGCTTAATCCATTTTCATTTAAAAGACAAATCGCTCTTTGCATTAGCTGATGTCAATATTCAGCGTTTAAAATTTGTAAATCAGCATGCCACTTTTGATAATAAAGAATTCAAACTACTTCAAGCATTAATAAACGAAAGTGTTCGATATAACGAACACGAAATGTCTTCTTTATACCATTTCGAAATCGCTTCTATTTACTTTCGCCAAGGTCAAAAATATAATTCTACCTCGATGGCTACCGGGACCAACGATGACCTACGTTGGAAAACAAAGGAAGCCTTAGCCATTTGCAATAAGGTCATTACGAAATTCCCTGAAAGTAAAGGGGCTGAAAAGTGTAGCATTTTAAAACAACAGATCGAACAACAATCGTTACAAATCACGACGGAAAACTTTTTACCTATTCAGAAGAATGCGCGTTTATTAGTGCGTTATAAAAACTTAGAAAAGCTCCAGTTTAAAGTTCTTAAAATCTCAATAAACCAACTGGAAAAATTCAATAAGACCTATAGAAAAGAAGACCAACTGGCGTTTATTAAAAAGTTAAAGCGCAGTACTACGGAATGGAATAACACCTTACGAAACGAAGACGACTATCAAATGCATTCTACGGAAGTGTTATTGCCCCCATTGGATAATGGCACCTATTTAATTTTTGCATCACCGGAAAACAGCGAGGATACGTTCGCATTTAGCACCATCCAAATCACAAATTTAGCGTTAGTTGAAAGCGATACCGGAGATCATAAATCTTTTCAAATTATTGATAGAAATAACGGCAAACCCATCCAAAATGCTAATGTGGAACTTATTTATAATGAACGCAATAAAAAGAGTGCGCTAACAGAAACTTATACCACCAACGCATACGGAGCATTTAAGATCAAAAAAAATAAAGCCTGGTATCGAAATATAAAACTTCATGTAAAACAAGGAAACGATACTGCGCATTTTGGAAACTACTATGTTAATCAATATTACGCACAGGAAGAAGAGAACGTTAACCATAGTGCATTCTTATTTACAGATCGAAGCATTTACCGCCCCGGACAAACAGTTTATTTTAAGGCCATTGCCATGAAAACCGTGGGTGGGAAGTCTGAAGTTATTCCCAATCAAATATTCTATGCAGAACTGTATGATGTCAATGATAGTGAAGTTGCAGATCTTGAATTAAAAACCAATGCGTTTGGATCGGTTTCAGGGGAATTTATATTGCCCAATGGGGGATTAAATGGCGATTATCATATTGAACTATACGCTGATTCTGAGGATATCGATATCGATCAGGAATTCTACTTCTCTGTTGAAGAATATAAGCGTCCCAAGTTTGAAACCAAATTCAACCCCGTAACCGAAACCTTTAAAATTAACGATTCCGTAACCGTAAAAGGAAACGCTTTAGCTTATGCAGGCAGTAATATCACCGATGCCAAAGTGGTTTATCGTGTACATCGAAAAGTAGAATATCCCCGCTGGTATTTTTGGTACCGTCCTTGGTTTAATAGTGAGCCTCAAGAAATCACCCATGGTGAAAGTATCACCAATGAAAAAGGGGAATTTGAAATAACATTTAAAGCCTTGCCGGATTCCAGTGTGGATAAAAGTAGTTTACCCATTTTTAATTACGAAGTTACTGCCGATGTTACTGATTTAAACGGCGAAACACAAAGTGCTACAACCATTGTTAATGTAGGTTATCATGCCTTAATCGCTAATATGTCTATCTCAAACCTTATTGATAAAACTAAAAAAACCAATACTCTTGAAATAGACACCAAAAACTTAAACGGTGCATTCGTTCCTGCAAAAGGCACTATTAAAATATATAAACTTCAAGCACCAAATTCGGTGCTAAGACAACGTCCTTGGGGAGCTCCCGATTATCAGGAATTTTCTGAAGAAACTTTTAAAAATCTATTTCCGAATGAGGCTTATAATAATGAGCAAAACCCTAATCACTGGAAAAAGGGCACTATGGTTTTAAACAAATCTTTTGATACTGAAACCTCAAAATCCTTAAAACTTGGAAAAACGAAAAAATGGGAATCCGGGCAATATATTATCATTTTAGAAAGTAAAGATAAGTTTGGGCAAATGGTGAAAGATGAAATAAAAACAACATTATATTCCAACCATGACGAAACACTGGCAGATCATCAGTTGTTTAGCATTATTAACGATAAATCCGAGTATTATCCAAACGAAAACGCTAATATCACATTGGCAACGGCGGCCAAAGCTCTCTCTGTAACCGTTAAAGTTGAAAAAGATCACGAAATCATTAAAACATATATTGTTCAACTAAACAATAATAAAAAGTCTATTAGCGTTCCTATTACGGACAAGGACTTTGGTGGTTTTTCAGTGCATTATAGTTTTGCCGCATTTAACAGTTTTCAATCGGGTACTTTAAACATCGTGGTGCCCTATCCTAAAACGGATCTTGATATTGAAACCGTAACCTTTAGAAATAAATTACAACCCGGAACCGATGAAACCTGGAGTTTTAAAATCAAAGGCCCACAAGGAGATAAAGTAAGTGCTGAGTTGCTGGCAAGCATGTATGACGCTTCTTTAGACCAGTTTAAGCCACATACTTGGAATTTTAATCCCAATCATAATTCAACCAATTATTCGTATAACAGAAGTAACGCCAGGCAAAGTTTTGGTACGCAAAGCTTTAGAGTATATCAAGACAGGTTAAAGGTAAATTATACAACACAAAGCTATGATGCTTTTAATTGGTTTGGGTTCAGTTTTAATAGCAATAAGTGGGTGTATAATAATTACATAAGCAAGTTAAGAAGTAAATCTATAAGCAAACATGAAGACAAATATGACAGTTCAATAAAAAAGGGATTTGTTTCTGGTACCGTAAGTGATATAAACGGAAATCCTTTAGCCGGAGCAAACATTTTAGTTAAAGGAACTACTAAAGGTGCCGTAACGGATTTTGACGGAAAATTTACAATTCAAGCCGGTAAAAATGATATTATTGAAGTCAGTTTTATAGGGTATTTAACTCTTGAATTAAAACTAGAAAAAAATAATCGTTTAAAAATATTATTAGCAAGTGATAGTGCTAGTTTAGATGAAGTTGTGGTCGTGGGATATGGAACTCAAAAACGAAAATCTATAACTGGAGCTGTTTCTGTAGTTAGAACAGAACAGTTAAATGTCATAGATGATTCGGAAGAAGAAGTTTCATTTAAATTAGCCGGAGTAATGCCAGGGTTAAAAATCCGGGGAAATAGCACTTTAAATGAAGGTGAAAGCCCTCTATATGTTATTGACGGTGTTCTAGTTGATGGCACACCAAATTTGGTTGCAGATGATATTCAATCTTTAGAGGTATTAAAAGGAGAATCAGCAATTGCCATATACGGGAATAAAGCTGCTAATGGGGTTATCATCATAACAACAAAAAAAGGTCTAAACGAATTATCTCAAATAAAAGTTAGAAAAAATCTCCAGGAAACCGCCTTTTTCTTTCCACATTTAAAAACAGATGAAAACGGCCATATAAGCTTTAGTTTCACAACTCCTGAGGCCTTAACCCAGTGGAAGCTTCAGTTACTGGCGCATACCAAAACGCTGGAAAGCACCACTAAAACCTTAACAGCGGTAACCCAAAAAGAGTTGATGGTGATTCCAAATGCACCTCGATTTTTACGTGAGGGGGATCAAATTACAATAAGTACTAAAATTGCTAACCTTACCGATAAACCATTATCCGGGCAAGCTGTTTTAATCCTTACAGATGCTATTTCTGGGAAAGATATCTCTCAGAAGATCATTCTTAATTTGGGTCATTCTCAAAGTTTTAGCACAGATGCGAAAGGCAACACCCAAATATCATGGCATTTATCAATTCCAGACGATGTTCAGGCAGTTCAATATAAAATCATTGCAAAATCCGAAGATTTTAGTGATGGTGAGCAAAACGTCTTACCCGTTTTATCAAACCGTATGTTGGTTACCGAAACACTTCCGATGTGGGTGCGTAGTAATCAAACAAAAACATTCACCTTAGATAAGTTGAAAACCACTACTTCAAGCACACTTAAAAATCATAAGCTGACTTTAGAGATGACCTCCAATCCGGCATGGTATGCTGTACAGGCACTACCCTATTTAATGGAATACCCCTACCAGTGTAATGAGCAAACCTTTTCACGTTATTACGCCAATGCTTTAGCCAGTCATATTGCCAATTCTAATCCCAGAATACAAGCCGTATTCAACCAATGGGCCTCTCAGGATGTGCTCATTAGCAATTTGGAAAAGAATGCAGAGTTAAAGTCCATTTTAATTCAGGAGACCCCATGGCTACGTGATGCACAAAGTGAAACTGAACAGAAAAAACGAATGGCCTTATTATTCGATTTAAACAAAATGAATAACGAGTTACAATCTGCAAAACGCAAACTGGAACAAAACCAAATGCCCTCCGGTGCATGGTCTTGGTTTAAAGGCGGATATGAAAACAGGTATATCACCCAGCATATCATTACCGGCTTTGGTCATCTAAAGCACCTCAATGTCATAAAAAGCGATGATAAAACATTCATGATTAAAAAGGCCATCAATTATTTGGATGCTGAATTCATCAAAGAATATAATGATATTAGAAAATACGATTCAAAAATTGATTTGAACAGGGATCATTTAAGCTATACACAATTGCATTATTTATATATGCGCAGCTTTTACCCTGAAATCAAAAAATCTAAAGATGTTGAGACCATTAGCAAATATTATCAAACACAAATTCAGAAATATTGGTTAAAGCGATCGCTATACGCCAAAGGATTAATGGCTTTAGTTGTTGATAGAATGGGAGATAAAAAGACATCGGCGAAAATTCTAAGATCATTAAAAGAGAACAGTATTACCTCTGAAAAACTGGGTATGTATTGGAAAACCAACACGAATTCATGGTACTGGTATCAAGCACCTATTGAAACACAAGCTTTAATGATTGAAGTGTTTTCCGAGGTAGGTCATGTCATTCAGAGCGAAATGAAGAACCTCAAAGACATCGACAACCTTAAAATCTGGCTCCTTAAAAACAAGCAAACCAACCGTTGGAAAACCACTAAAGCGACTACCGAAGCTGTTTATGCGCTGTTATTACAAGGAAGTGATTGGTTGAGCGTTACCGATATGATTGATGTGGTTTTAGGCGGACAAAAGATTGAACCCTCCAAACTAGAGGATGTAAAAATTGAAGCCGGAACTGGTTACTTTAAAACCTCATGGGGTGCTTCAGAAATCAAGCCCGAAATGGCAGAGGTAAAAATCATCAAAAAAGGGAATGGGATTGCCTGGGGTGGTTTATACTGGCAATATTTTGAAGATTTAGATAAAATATCTTCAGCAGAAACACCACTTAAACTAAAGAAAAAGCTATTTCTTAAAGCAAATACCGATACCGGAGAAGAAATTACAGAAATAACGGATGAAACCAAAGTTAAAGTTGGTGATTTAGTTCGTGTTCGTATTGAGTTACGAAGTGACAGAGCCATGGAATTTATTCATATGAAAGACATGAGAGCTTCAGGATTAGAACCTGTTAATGTATTATCGCAATACAAATGGCAAGATGGTTTGGGTTATTATGAAAGTACGAAAGATGCAAGTACCAATTTCTTTTTCGACTATTTACCAAAAGGGATTTATGTATTTGAATACGATTTACGCGTGAACAACGCCGGTGACATGAGTAACGGTATAACAACCATTCAAAGCATGTATGCACCAGAATTTAGCAGCCATAGTGAAGGTGTTCGTTTGTTAGTTAAATAATATTGTTTCGACAGAATGATGTAAAGGACTTATTTTTAATTCCTTATCTTTCTGTCTAACTAAAATCGTTTTATTATGAATTCAAAAGTTTTAATGGTTCTAAGAATACTTCTTGGACTTTTTGTTCTGACCTTTGGGCTTAACAAGTTTTTTCATTTTATCCCATTTGGAGAAATGTCTGCTGAGGCAGGTGCATATTTCGGCGCATTAGCTTCGGCTAAAGTCATTACACTTGTTGCTATTGTAGAAATTGCTGCGGGTTTAGCCTTAATACTAAACAAATATGGTGCGCTAATGAGCGTCATATTAATGAGTATTTCAGTTAATGCTGTTTTATTTCATGCGACTTTGGCTCCGGAAGGTTTAGGACCGGCGTTAGCCTTATTAATTCTTAATATTATTGCACTTTATAATTATAAAGACAGTTATAAAGGTATGCTATAGAGATTATTTGACTAGTCCTAAAAAACCTTTACAGTTTTAGATGGATTAAAAATAATAAATATCTCAACAAACCATGGTTTGTTGAGATATTTTGCTTTTGTAGGTTTTGATTTTGACCTTATCTTGATTGTGCATTTGTTCATTAAATGATATTTTGATTGATGGAATATTCTCTCAAAACAAAACAATCAGAATAATCGCTAAACTAATTAACAGGACCTTAACTTGGTGTTTCTTTAATTTATATATCATGGCTCCGGAAAGCTCATTATTTATTCTAATAGGAACAATAATCTTATCTTTACAGAAGAAAACCCTAATGATCCCGGATTTGAACGACCTGCTATTTCATATTAAAACTAAGGCCTTTACTTTGGTACTGCTTGTTGCAATGCTTCTTGCTTCTTGCGGTTCCAAACAAGTCATTGCTACTGGTGATGAGCACTTTCCTCCTAAACTTATATTTCTAAATTATCGTATTACAGCATTAGAAAATGGTGAAAAATCTGTTCAATTTATAAACCAAATAATTACAGACGGCAAGTTAAAACGGCATAGTCATAAATATATTGAACAGGGGGCTCCCGGTGATTTGGAATGCCATCAGCTCGATGAAAATTCTAATACAATTCAAACCGTTATTATAAAAGATCCGTTAAAAAAACATATCGAATATTTAAACGATTCTTTAAATTATAAAACAAAACATGTAGACCTAAACAGTGACGCTTTTGCTTTAAAATTGAAGTTGGAACCTCAAGCCAGATATGTTTCCATTAATGAAATTCAAGAGTCCGAAAACACTTCAAGGCTCCTAATTAAAACTAAACTTTACGAATAGCATGACCTTGCGCTTTCTATACCTGTTTTTAGTTATCAATATTCATTTCACAGCAGCACAAGTTTTTGAGGTTGAAGACATTAAAGTTTTTAATGATGGCTATGAACGTATTAACTTCGTTATTTTAAGTGAAGGCTATCAGGCTAGCGAATTGGATCAGTTTATTACAGATGCCACCTCCTTTACAAATAGTCTGTTTAGCCAATCACCATTTTTAGAATATGCCGATTATTTTAACGTCTATGCCATAAAAGTACCATCCAATGAAAGTGGTGCTGATCATCCCGGAACGGGTTCGACATCCGATGAAACCGGCTGGCCTATACCCACTATAACCGTTGATACCTATTTTAACGCCACCTATGATTCTTATGGGTCACATCGACTACTTTATTATGAGATCGATGGCAATAACGCCAATAATACCGCCGCTAAAATTAATACGGTATTGGCCAACAACTTCCCTACTTACGATCAAGCCCTAATACTGGTAAACTCACCATATTATGGGGGAAGTGGTGGTGAGTTCCCTATGGCATCGACAGGAATCAGTGCCAACGAAATAGCAATACACGAATTAGGACATTCCTTATTTAACCTCAAAGACGAATATTATGCCTCCGGATTTGAAGGAGAAGCCATAAATATGACACAAGAAAGTAATACCAGCTTGGTTAAGTGGAAAAATTGGATAAATGAAAATGGTGTCCATGTTTATCCTTATGGAGCTTCCGGAGTTCCGGCGACTTGGTACAGGCCTCACCAAAATTGTAAAATGCGTGTCCTAGGCGCTCCCTTTTGCTCGGTATGCAAAGAAGGTATGATCGAAAAAATACATGATCTCATCTCACCTATAGGTTCTTATGCTCCGGTTTCAAACGCCATAACACCATCAACTTATCCCGTAGATTTTCAATTAAATTTAATCAAGCCCAATCCTGATACACTTGAAAGTTCATGGACACTTAATACCATTAATTTTGGTACCAATGTAGATAATGTCTCCATTTTAGAAACGGATTTAAATACAGGATCTAATAATTTAACCGTTGTGGTAACCGATGTCACAGAAGATTTAGTCAAAGTTGACAACCATGAAACCGTTCATGTTTATACCGTAACCTGGGATATTACCAAATCGACTTTGGGCATTGATGCTATAATAGCAGAAGAAAACATTTATAATATTAGCATGTATCCGAATCCAAGTAACACTATTGTAAACTTAAAACTGGAGAGCCATCATGATTCGCGTTTAAAAATTGAGATCGTGAGTTTAGATGGTAAACGTGTAAAAAAGGCTTCAATTTCAAACTACGAAACAAAACAATTAAATATCAGTAACCTAAGTCAAGGTCTTTATGTTACCAACTTCTATGCGAATAACACGCTTATTGCCAGCAAAAAACTGGTGAAAAATTAAACCTATTTTTTAGGAGGATAGGCGGTTAGCACCTTTTCTATGACCGCAGCGATTTGTGTCTCACGTTTTTCAACAGAGGCATTAGGGTTAAAACTATATTCACCTACCGCTTGCCAAAATAGTTGTTTGGCGTTTTCATCTACAAAATCAATAATAACCTGACGATTTACTCCTGCTTGCCCGATTGGAATCCCTATAGAAACACCTCCACCAACATTGCGGCCACCACCTCCTAAACCAACACCTACGTTATTACGCTGTGCCGCTTGAACATCGCTACTTTTAATGTCGATAAAAAAATCCGGGGTATTCGATAAATTAAACCCTTTTGCTTTCAACTGTGCATCTAAGGCATCCAAAAAACGCTTGGTATCCAACTCACTTAAACCCGTTTTCATATCGCTATAATAATTATAGGTTTTATACTTGGTAAATTCTGTAGTCTTATCAAAATCGTAATTCACCCGAATAGGAGCACATCCCACAAATAGTAGAGCTAGGCATATCATTTTTAAAAGTTTCATAACCATATTTTTTATTAAAGTTAATCAAAAAATGTTCCACAAGATATTATAGAGAGCGTTTAACACTACAGCGGTATAAAATTTATTCGTTTTTAGGTTCATCTTTATGGTCAATAGATTTCGTTAAAGCCGAAGAAATGATACCTGTGGGAATGGCTACGATGCCCAAACCAATCATCAAAATAAAAAAAGTAAACACCTTTCCTCCTACCGTAATGGGATACACATCGCCATAACCTACCGTGGTAAGTGTAATAATAGCCCACCATAAACTATCAAAGATCGACGAAAAATGCTCAGGTTGAGCCTGATTTTCGAAATAGTAAATACCGACTGCAGAAAAATATATTAAAATTAGCGTGATGAAAATAAATAGGAGAATCTCTTCTTTAGCCGACTTAATAGCCCGGGTAAAATGATTCATGGCCTTATTATAGCGCACAAGTTTTAAAATTCTGAATAAACGCAAGAACCTCAGCGCCCTTAAAGATCTTAAATCAATACCAAATGACAGGTAAAACGGTAGTATTGCAAGCAAATCTATAATACCATAAAAACTAAATATAAACTTCGGTTTACTATCGGCAACATAAATTCTAAAAACGTATTCTAAACTAAACACAATAACACTAAACCATTCAATAGATTGAAGAATAGCTCTTGTTTGCGGTTTTAGATCCGGAATGGTTTCAATAGAAAAAGTAACTACCGAAAGTAGGATTAACGCTTGAATAAAAATCGAGAAGTATCTACTTAATCTATTATCATTTATTTCTACAATACTTTTAATCTTTTTTTTCATCTTGAAATTTCTATTCGAACGTAAAAAAACGAAAAAAAATTAATTTAAAAAATTCGAAATTTATTCAGAATTAAGCATTTAGCATTTTCCACAACACATCTTTAAGTTCCGTAATACCCTGTTGTGCTACTGATGAAATAAACATATAGGGAATTGGAAGCTCGTTATCCAACTCCATTTTCAGCTCTGCTTTTAATTCATCATCTAACATATCACATTTGGAAATGGCGATCATACGCTCTTTATCCAGCATTTCCGGGTTATAACGCCGCAGCTCATCCAGCAGAATATCGTATTGCTTTTTAATATCGTCAGCATCGGCAGGAATTAAAAATAATAATATAGAATTTCGTTCAATATGTCGTAAGAAGTAATGTCCCAATCCTTTTCCTTCGGCGGCTCCTTCAATAATTCCAGGGATATCGGCCATGACAAAGGTTTGAAAATCACGATACTCAACAATACCTAAATTGGGTTTCAAAGTCGTGAACTCATAATCGGCAATTTTTGGTTTTGCAGAAGTCACCACCGATAATAAGGTTGATTTTCCGGCATTAGGAAAACCTACTAAACCAACATCTGCTAAAACTTTCAATTCCAGGGTAATGTAACGCTCCTCCAAAGGAAGCCCGGGTTGCGCATAACGTGGAGTTTGATTTGTTGACGATTTAAAATGCCAGTTCCCTAGTCCGCCTTTCCCTCCTTTGGTGATAATTTTTTCCTCACCGTCATCCGTTATTTCAAAAATAATTTCATTGGTTTCGGTATCTCTAACCACCGTTCCTAAAGGCACATCAACATAAACATCTTCTCCATCTTCTCCTGAACTCCTGCTTTTACTTCCATGACCACCATGGCCTGCGCGAATGTGCTTTTTAAACTTCAAGTGTAAAAGTGTCCACAAGTTAGAACTTCCTCTAAGAATAACATGTCCACCACGGCCACCATCACCACCGTCGGGTCCTCCTTTGGTAATGTATTTCTCACGGTGTAAATGTACAGAACCTTTCCCTCCGTTACCGGAAGCGACATACATCTTTACGTAATCAACAAAATTTCCTTCTGTCATAATGAAGTTAAAAGTTATGAGTTAAAAGCTATAAGATTAATACTCTTTTACTTCTAAACTTACTTGTTTTAATCGTTTTGGTCTTCCAATTATAAAATATAAAAGAGAACCAAAAACAGGTAAAAACAGAGCAACCAATACCCAAACAATTTTGTCGTTATTCTTAAAATCGTTTTTTAAAATACTTATGAGTGCCGCAATTGGCATGAACAGCGATATTAACACTATAAATATTAATATAAGTTGCCATGGTCCAATGGCCAAACTAATTAATGAATTTTCCATAGATATGTTTATAGCTTATCAATTACACTACTCAATCGCACCGTAATATCTTCAATACTACCAACACCATCAACGCCAAAATATTTGTTTTGAGCCGAGTAGTAATCTTTCAAAATCGCCGTTTTATCGTAATATTCGGTGATTCTATTTCTAATAATGGCTTCATCAGCATCATCTGCTCTTCCGCTGGTTTTTCCTCTTTCAAGTAAACGCTTTACCAAAACTTCATCTTCAACCTCTAAAGCTACCATGGCATTAATTTGAGAGTCTTTACTCTCCATTAAAACATCTAAGGCTTCAGCTTGTGCATTGGTGCGCGGAAATCCATCAAAAATAAAACCGTTAGCATCGGCATTTTTTTCAACCTCAGCATTTAGCATATCAATAGTGACTTTATCCGGTACTAACTCGCCCTTATCCATATAAGACTTCGCTAACATCCCCAATGCCGTTTCGTTTTTAATATTAAATCTAAAAACATCGCCCGTAGAGATATGTACCAAATTATATTTTTCCTTTAAAAACTCCGCTTGTGTTCCTTTCCCCGCTCCCGGAGGGCCAAATAGCACTAAATTTGTCATGTGTTGTGTTTCTTTTATTTGATATACTTCCGGTATATCTCTTCCTAATCCATCATAATCAAGTCCGTAACCAACTATGAATTTATTCGGAATTTCTATACCAATATAATGTAGTTTATAATCTTTCTTATACGCTTCAGGTTTGTAAAACAACGTCGCAATCTTAAGTGCTTTGACATTTTCGTTTTTGAAAATCCTGTGAACTTCTGCCAGAGTATTGCCAGAATCGATAATATCCTCTAAAATTACCACCGTTCGTCCCGTTAAATCCTGAGTAAGGCCAATTAAACGTTGTATATCTTCCGTCGATTTAACGCCTTCATACGAGGCCAATTTGATAAAGGTAACCTCGCAGGGTTTGGGATATTTTTTAACAAAATCACTCACCACCATAAACGATCCGTTTAAAATACCAACAAATACCGGAACCTCATCTCCAATGTCATTAGAAATTTCATCAGCCAGGCGCCCAATAGCCTCATCAATTTCCTGCGCAGAAATAAATGGTTTAAAATATTTGTCGTGTAGTTTTATCACGGTTATTCTTTTTTGAAGCTGCAAAGATAATCAATAGATTACCGTCCTAATAGCTATCGGGTCAATTTTTTAATTTACGATTTAAGAAGGAATAGATTTTTAAATGTATTTTTGCATATCCAGAATTTTTTATCAGTTAACATAATATAATGAACTACTTCTCTTCAAATTTTAAACTCGGTATTCTGGGTGGCGGGCAATTAGGAAAAATGCTCCTTAACGATACCAGGAAGTTTGACATTTACACCTGTGTTTTAGATGCCAGTAACGAGGCACCTTGTAAAATTGCCAGTAACGAATTTCATATCGGGAATTTAATGGATTACGATGCCGTTTATAATTTTGGAAAACAGGTGGATGTGCTTACTATAGAAATTGAAAATGTCAATGTAGATGCTCTGGAAGCCTTGGAAAAAGAAGGTGTCGAAGTATATCCTTCATCGAAAACATTACGAACCATTCAAAATAAAGCTACTCAAAAATTGTTTTATGTAGATAATGAGATCCCGACAGCATCTTTTTCTCGATTTGCTTATACCTCCGAGATTCAGGACGCCATAGATCATGGCGGGCTAAGTTTCCCTTTTGTTTGGAAATGCGCTCAATTTGGATATGATGGCACCGGTGTTAAGATCGTGCGTTCAGTTTCAGACCTGGAAGAGTTACCAAATGTGGAATGTATTGCAGAATCGTTGATTCCTTTTAAAAATGAATTAGCCGTTATTGTCGCCAGAAATAAAGCTGGTGAAACCAAAACATTTCCGGTAGTCGAAATGGAATTTCATCCGGAAGCCAACCAGGTTGAATATGTTATTTGCCCTGCCCGAATCCCAGATGATATTGCTCAAAAAGCAGAGCGCGTAGCCCTAAAAACTTCTGAAGCCTTTAACCACGTTGGTCTTTTAGCTGTAGAAATGTTTCAAACTGAAGATGATAATATTTTAATCAACGAAGTGGCACCAAGGCCTCATAACTCGGGGCATCAAACCATTGAAGCAAGCTTTACATCTCAGTTCGAACAGCACCTTAGGGCCATTTTAAATCTACCTTTGGGCAGAACAGCTAGTAAAGTTGGTGGTGTCATGGTAAATTTAGTTGGTGAAGAAGGACACACGGGAAATGTGATTTATGAAAACATTGATAACATTATGACCATGGAAGGCGTTACACCACATATCTATGGAAAAAAACAAACAAGACCGTTTAGAAAAATGGGTCATGTAACTATTGTTAATGAAGATTTAAATGAAGCAAGAAGAATAGCCGAGGAAGTTAAAAAGACGATTAAAGTAATTAGCGGGTAAATCGCAATAATCAAATCCCAAAAACCAAACGAAATTCATTTGGAATTTGGAATTTAAATGAAAGATTTATGAATAAAGTAGGAGTAATTATGGGAAGTAAAAGCGACCTTCCTGTTATGCAAGATGCCATAGACATCTTAAAAGGTTTCGATATTGAAGTGGAAGTGGACATTGTGTCGGCACACAGAACACCTGAAAAATTATTTGATTACGGAAAACATGCACATACCAGAGGGTTCGCTGTAGTTATTGCCGGTGCCGGAGGTGCTGCGCATTTACCGGGAATGATCGCTTCTTTATCGCCGCTTCCTGTTATTGGCGTGCCCGTAAAAAGCAGTAATTCCATAGACGGTTGGGACTCTGTACTATCAATTCTACAAATGCCCGGAGGTGTTCCTGTTGCCACTGTAGCGCTTAACGGCGCAAAAAATGCCGGTATTTTGGCTGCACAAATTATTGGTTCCAGTGACCGCTGTGTCCTGGATAAAATCGTGGCATATAAAGAAGGATTAAAAATTAAAGTCAATGAATCTGCAAAAGATTTAAACTAAAAAAGCCTCAAACAGTGTTTAAGGCTTTTGCTATTAACATTAATCTTTTGAGCTAGTCACTCTAAAATCATCCCGGCAAAGATACATAATATTTGCTATGCACGCATAGTAACTCTGAAATTTAACATATTTACTTACAATGTCACATAATATTTTAGTAAAACCTTTCAATACCGAATACAATTCGGCTCCTTTTTCAAAAATTAATAATGAAGATTTTCTTCCAGCCATTAAAGAAGCGATCAAAAAGGCAAACGAAGAGATCCATACCATCGTTAATAACCCTGAAAGCCCAACATTTAAAAATACAATTGAAGCCTTAGATTTTTCCGGGGAACAACTGGATAGAATTTCGAGCATCTTTTTTAATTTAAATTCTGCTGAAACCAATGAGGACATTCAGAAAATCGCCCAGGAAGTTTCTCCGATATTATCAGAATTCAGTAATGATATTACTTTAAATGAAGATTTATTTAAACGTGTTAAAGCCGTATACGATTCAAAAAACAGCTTGGATTTAACCACAGAACAGCAAACATTACTGGATAAAAGGTATAAAGGGTTTTCGAGAAACGGTGCCAATTTACCGGAAGACAAAAAACAAAAACTTCGGGATATCGATAAAACCTTAAGCCAACTTAAATTAAAGTTCGGAGAAAACGTCCTGGCTGAAACCAATAAGTATGAAATGCTTATTACCAATGAAGAAGACTTATCGGGTCTGCCCGGTGGCGCTAAAGAAGCTGCATTACAATTGGCTGAATCTAAAGGTAAAACAGGTTGGTTGTTTACTCTGGATTACCCTAGTTATATTCCGTTTATGACTTATGCTGATAGCAGAGCTTTAAGAAAAGAACTAGCCTTAGCAGCCGGAGCAAAATCCTTTAAAGGTGATGCACTAGACAATCAGGAGCATGTTTTACAAATCGTCAAATTAAGGCAGGAAAGAGCGAATCTCTTAGGTTATAACACCCACGCGCATTTTGTGCTTGAAGAGCGTATGGCCAAAAGTCCGGAAAAGGTCAAGGACTTTTTAAACGACCTTTTAGAAAAAGCCAAACCGGCAGCCGAACGTGAATTTAAAAATCTTGAGAATTTTGCTAAGGACTTAGATGCTATAGATCGCTTAGAAAAATGGGATGCTGCCTATTATTCTGAAAAGCTAAAACAAAACTTATTCAATTTAGATGACGAGTTATTAAAACCATATTTCAAATTAGAAAATGTCATTCAAGGTGTTTTTAGCGTTGCCAATAAATTATTCGATCTTAATTTTGAAGAAATACACACGATCGACAAATATCATGACGATGTGCTAACCTATAAAGTCACCGACAATACCGGCGCATTAATTTCTATTTTTTACGCCGATTTCTTTCCCCGAGCCGGAAAGCGAAATGGTGCCTGGATGACCTCTTATAAACCGCAATCGATCAAAGATGGTATAAACGAAAGACCACATGTTTCTATTGTTTGTAATTTTACCAAACCCACTAAAACCAAACCATCACTGCTTACTTTTAATGAGGTGACCACTTTATTTCACGAGTTTGGTCACGCTTTACATGGCATGCTGGCTAATACCACCTACCCCGGATTATCGGGCACGAGTGTCTTTTGGGATTTCGTAGAATTACCCAGCCAAGTTTTAGAAAACTGGTGTTACGAAAAAGAAGCCCTGGAACTATTTGCTACACACTATGAAACCGGAGCCGTGATTCCAATGGATTTGATTGAGAAAATAAAAGCATCAGCTACCTTTCACGAAGGGATGCAAACACTTCGTCAATTAAGTTTTGGCTTATTGGATATGCGTTGGCACGCTATTGAGTCTCCTCAAAAAATAATATCGGTAAAAGCTCATGAACTCGAAGCTTTTAAAAACACCAAACTTTATCCTGATGTTGAAGAGAATTGCATGAGTACCGCGTTCTCGCACATCTTTCAAGGTGGATACAGCTCGGGGTATTACAGTTATAAATGGGCCGAAGTGTTAGATGCCGATGCCTTTGAATATTTCAAGGAGACCGGTATTTTTAATAAAACTACGGCGACTAAATTTAAAGATCACGTGCTAAGTCAAGGTGGTACCGAAGATCCAATGACCCTGTACAAACGTTTTAGAGGACAAGAACCTAAACCCGAGGCTTTGTTGAAGCGTGCGGGATTGATATAAAAGCGCTACTAAACACCTTGGTATCTGGCTAATTTATTACTCAAATCGGACTGAGCTTACAGAAATGATTTCGACAAGCTCAGTCTGACATTACAACTTCCATTCGGGCTTTTATTTACCCCTATCCATGTTGCATAGGCGTAAAAAAGAATTCCTCCTTTACTATTTTACCGTCTTCAACTTTATAAATACATACTTCTTCCATACTTGTTCTCGGAGCACCTTTGAAGGTGACGTCTATTTTCATAGTGCATGAGAAAAATTTATCGGCCACAATAGGATCAGAGATCTCATTGCCGTGATACTCCTCGACCATCTCATTAAACTGCTGCCCTTTGGCAATCACGGCTTCCAATCCCACTGTCTCTTTTACCGGGGCACCGTCCGGTTCAATACTTACAATGTTTTGTCCGTATAACTCCTGTATGGCTTCTGCGAATTGTCCTTGTCTGCAATAGTTTACTAATTTTTCGGCGACTTGTTTTGTTGTCATCATTTTTGATTGAATTTTAATTAATATGTATTTGAAATTTATTCACTCATTGTGTTTTTTACTAGATTAAATCCGTCCACTAAAAGGTTCTCGATACGATCCCGATAATCCCGATAGGCATCAGGATTATCGGAATCAAATCGAACTGACAGATTATCGATTCGTTTAAATTTAAAAAGTTTCATTCAAAAACTCATTCAAAGGCCTAATAGCCTCAAAGTGTTTTATAATAGCTCCTTTCAAATTCGGAGTTTCACAATAATCCGAAAGTGACATAGTTGCCATAGCATAAAACTGTTTGTTATAAATTAATGCCGTTTTATTCGCCACTTCCTCCAAAGTCTTATCTATACGCTTGGAGGTTTCGCCTTTGAGTCCCTGCAAGGTTGCTTTAAATTCTTCAGCGTTTACGATACTTAAAAAGTCGTCCAAATGATGAGCAATGTGCTGTCTTACGATCTTCAACTCCGGTGGCTTCACATTAAACAGCCCACCACCAACATGAATGGTGTCTGCACTAATCCCTAAATAGTATCCCGGTAGCATAGATTTCTTTCCGTTAGGAGAAAAACCGGCTTTCAATAGGGTGTGATATGGTGTTTTATCTTTTGAAAAGCGAACGTCTCTATTTATCCTGAACATCGCTTTCTTTTCATCCTGTAAGATTCTCGAATCCCATTCACGCAATACCGGAATAAGATCTGAAAGTAAGTCTAAAAAAGGTCCTTTAACATCATGTTCGTAACGTTTCTTATTGGCATGAAACCAGGCTTTATTATTGTTTTGATCGAGTTCTTTAAAAAACTCTGAATAGGCTTTTGTGATCATTTTAAGACTTTATTAGTTCTAATGCTTTTTCTGTTAATTCGTACCAGGTATCTTTAAAGGCAGCATCCGATTGATACCATCCCGACATCGGTTTTTTACTTTTAAACGGACTAAAAACCTGTAGAGACTCATGGAAATCCGCAACATCAAAATCTTTACCCAATTTGAATACCATCTTTCCTTTGGTTGAAAAGAAAGCGAATACTTTTCCCTGATAATGAATGGCTTCCGAATGCATCATTTTACCAACAGATATGGCATGATCCTTTTTACAAAATTCAGCTCTAATCTGTTCAAAATGCGCCTTTGCTTCCATAAAATAGTCCTATATGATTCCAAATGTATTAAAACCATCATGTGCAGACAGAGGGCAAATATGACACTTTAGGGTGTTGATTACGCCAAATTAAAATTGTAGCTTTAAGCACATCAAATCGTATCGCAATGAAACATGTTAGTATTCTAGTGCCTAAAGCAAATGCTATCCTGAGTAGTATTGTTGGGCCTTATAAAGTTTTTAAAAGTGTGAATGATTATTATATACAGTCGGGCAAAAGCAAGCAGCCGTTTTTTGATATCCATCTGGTAGGTATAGACAAAGAGACCACGCTATATGACGGCGCTTTCTCAATTCACTGTAACGCGACGTTAAATGACATTCATAAAACCGATCTGGTCATTATTCCTGCGGTCATACCTCAATATGTACTTAATGAACTCGAAGTTAATGCCGATTTTGTGCCCTGGATTAAACAGCAATATTTAATACATAATGCGGAAATAGCCAGCCTTTGTATGGGGGCATTTTTTCTGGCGGAAACCGGACTTGTCGACCATAAACAGTGTGCTACACATTGGGCAGGTATCGATTTATTCAAACAACGCTATCCGCATATTAATATAAAACCTGAAAAGATAGTCACTGATGAAGATGGTATTTACTCCAGTGGTGGGGCTTACTCTTTTTTAAACCTCATCATACATCTTGTTTATAAATACTGCGGACCGGAAGTCGCTATTTACATATCAAAAATGTTTGAAATTGACATTGATAGAGACAACCAAAATCAGTTTGCCATATTTAAAAATCAAAAGGAACATGCCGACGACCTTGTGCAAAAAGCTCAACAGCATATTGAACAACATGTCACTGAAAAAATTTCGATCGATGCGCTTTCTAAACAACTTGCTATCAGTCGTCGGAATTTTATTCGTCGCTTTAAAAAAGCTACCGGCAATACGCCCCTAGAGTATATCCAACGTGTAAAAATAGAAGCGGCTAAAAACACCCTGGAATCTTCGCAACAAACCATTAACGAAGTCATGTTCTCTATTGGATATTCCGATGTCAAAGCTTTTAGAGCCTTATTCAAGCGCTATACCGGCCTTACACCGGTAGCCTATAAGAATAAGTACAACCGGGAGTTGGTGAATTTTTGATGCATTAAAATATTTTCACAAAAACGTTCGTTTAGTTTGTAATGACATACTTAAAACTATTCGGGCATCTGGTCTTTGTTCTATTTTTAACCATGCTAACTCAAATTGGCGGACTCGTCTGGATTTTAGGATGGATCATTGCATATAAATTTAAAAAGAAGAAACGTTTTGTGTTTCCTATTTTATATTTGACCTGCAATCTCTTAATTGTGCCTCCAATAGCAATTTTTTTTGGTAGAGCACCATTACCTGTTTTTAATAAAGCTTTAAAACCCAGAAACTGGATATATCCATTATTATTTCGGAATTATGTGAATCCCGTTCTTGGAGCTGAATTGAAAGCTTCAGCTGAGAGGCTATATCAATCAGGAATTTCAATAACCTATTTGGATGCCAATTTTCCTTTTATTGATGGCTTTCCTTTGTTACCCCATTTAAGTCATAACGATGGTAAGAAAATAGATCTATCATTTATGTATTTGGATGCCTCCGGAAACCCCACAGATAAAAAGCCTTCACGGTCCGGATATGGTGTTTTTGTAGATTCGCAAAACAATCTTAGTCTCTCCAATTGTTTAAATAAAGGCTATTGGCAATACGATTTCACGAAACATTTAAGCTTCGGCAAAATCCATAATTTGAGTTTAGACCAACAAAGCACATCACTTCTTATAAAACAGCTTCTTTCAATCAATCGCTGTGAAAAAATATTTATAGAACCTCACCTTAAACAATCTCTGGGTCTCAATACGGCCTCTAAAATACGTTTTCATGGCTGTCAAGCCGTGCGTCATGATGATCATATTCATTTGCAGATAAAATAACACCTAAATCACATATTTTTCTTCAAAAGTAAAATTACTTCAATCTGTTAATTAACAATTAATTAACATGTTCATTAAAATTTTATAAATTAATAATCCTACATTTATTGAAGATGTTTTTCTTACACAAAAAACACTAACCTAGTATTAATTAAAACTTTAAGTCATTATGAAAAAAGTCAGTTTAAAAACCCCGTTAGTATTGCTATTTTGTTTGATGGTCTCTCTAATACTTCAAAGTTACTCAGGAACTACAACCCATGAAAACGTTGCGCAGACCGAAGATGTTATCAAGGCATCACCGGAAGTGGCATCAACGGTTGAAGCTTTCGAAGCCTTGCCCAGTTCCCCCCAATTCAATCCGGGGCTTACACAGTTATTCTCACCGGCTTCAAAATCCATAACCATTAGCGGAAGTGGTACTTACAAGTTTGAAGTTAAAAACAACACCGGGATATATGTGAGTTTAATAGGCTCAACAGGAAACGGTTCTACCAATGTAACCCTACCGGTTACCTTTACCGTGAGCTGTAATTTATCCGGTACAAAAGATGCCACATTATTCTTATTTAACAGTAACAATTTGGTTGAAGACCATGCCGCCGTGGTGTCGTTTCAATAAACGATAGCCCGGCAATACTCTCAATAATTAAATTTTAAAATAGCTTGCCCTCGCACCTCGCAGATCTTTTTTTATGTGGGTGTTGAGGGTTTATCTTTGGAGGTCAACCATTCGGACAACCCATCAATTTCAGCATGGGGATAACTTACCTTAAGTAGCCTGCTTAACCAATAGATAACACTTTGCAGCCGTTCGGGTTTATAGTCCTGCTTTTCTAACAGGGTTAATAACAAGATACAGTCGAGTAGCGATTCCTGTAGGTATGCGAGTTCGTTTAAATCGGTTAACGGGAGTTTTATATAGTGTTGCTTCGTCTTAGGGTCTGTTTGAAGCGTATGGGCATGCCTTGAGCTAAATTCTTGTGCATTCATAAGGCGTATCTTTTAAAATGATTAAAACCCGTGTCTTTGCCTCCCTGCTTTGTAAAAACACAGAGAAAGTGGTTATATATGAATACGAAGGCGGTAAGGATGGTAAAGTCGTTTTGGGTTTTGGTTTGATTTTGTTCATGACATATCGGTTTTTATATGATCAAACAATATTGACATATATGTTTACTGTATCAACGAATATAAGAACTATTATTGACATATATGTTAATTACCAAAAAGGAAATAATCGTTTATAAAAAGAAATTTGGGCTACACCTCAAAAATAAACGTGAAGAACTCAGTTTGTCTCAACTAGATTTAGCTTCAAGAATGAACGTTGAAAAAACTGCTATATCTCGAATTGAAAATGGCAGAACCAATATTACCTTGGTAACCGCCATTAAAATTTCAAAAGCTTTAGATATAGATCTTAAAGAACTTTTTGATTTGGATTAAAATCGATTTATAGTTAAAAATCCTGGCCGATTTTGATTTTTAAAATGTGGTTAAACCAAAGAGAAAAAATATACGAGAAGAAAGGTTTCTGAAGCAACTAGGTATTCATCTTAGAAAGATTCGAGAAAGTAAAGGCATGACCCAGCAAGAACTCGCGGATCGCATTGATGTTGAAGTTATGCAAGTAAGCAGAGTTGAAAGAGGTACAGTAAACACGTCCATTTGTATGATAAAAGAAATTGCCGATAATCTCAATATCCAGCTTTCTGAATTGTTTTCTTTGTTTGAAGCGAACTAGCCAATATTATAGGTTGGCGCTAGTTTGCAACTAGTGCCACAATATTTTTACTCTTTATAATTTGTTTTTTTACATAGAATGCGGCAGCGTAGTGTAAATCAATAATTTTAAATTCAGCAAAAAATAAACTTTCAATAATTTTTGAAAGTTTAAAAATATTTATATCTTTGTGATATGGAATACCAAGAAGCCAAAGACAAATTTATTAGCACCTGGGGAAGTTTAGGGACGCTATGGGGTATTAATAAGGCCATGGCACAAATACAGTCCCTGCTTTTTATTTCAACAAAACCCTTATCTATGGAAGAAATCATGGAAGATCTTAAAATTTCCCGAGGTAATACCAGTATGAATTTACGACAGCTTATGGACTGGGGGATTGTAACCAAAGAATTAATCCCCGGGGAACGTAAAGAATATTTTACCACCGAAAAAGATGTACAGGAATTAGCGCGACATGTTGCCAAAGAACGTAGCCGCAGAGAGATAAAACCCGTTATCAAAATTTTAAAAGACGTAAGTTCTATAGAAGATGATGGTACAGCAAAAACCAAAGAACTTATTAAGCAAACCAAAGCGCTTCATGATCTGGCTGAAACTGCTGATGCTATGCTTACCAAAATTGTTAGTCAAGAGCAAAACTGGCTCACGAAGTCTTTGCTAAAACTTATAAAATAACAGTTCTCGATACCTGCCTACCGGCAGGCAGGCGATTCCGAGAAAAATCGGAATCACTCGAACCAACCAAACCATTAAGATTCTAATTCAAAACACACAATAGAACACATAAAAAAATTTAAATCATACTTTCAATATTTTCTGAAAGTTTAATATATTAAAAATGAACATTCAAATTCCAAATTGGTTAATCATTCTCGGAGGCTGCGGTCAAATATTTACGGCATTAATTTATCCCTATATAAGACATCGGGTTTTCGATTGGTACAATGATGTCAAACAACTAAAACCTCTAAACCAGGAAATCGCAAAAACCTACGGACGCTATATTCGGGGATTAAACTTTTCCTTTGGCTTAATCGCGATTTTAATGCCTGAAGATTTAAAGAACAACTCAAACTTAGCCTTGGCAATAACAGGTTTAATAGCAGCATACTGGGTAGGAAAAGTGATCACTCAAATAGCTTATTACCCCATGTACACTATTCCTAAAAAGTTCATTTTTAAAATTGGAAGCTATGGAATGAACCTGCTATTTGTCCTGTTTGCAGTTATTTATACGCTGCTAGTCATCGAAAACATCATAACATAAAGCATAAAAGAATGAAACTAATCTATATCATCAACAAAGTTATTCTAATACTAACCTTACTCCTATACTTAACCCTATTTCTAGGATTATACGCGCAGATCGTGCTTGGTGTAACCCAGGTTTTAAGCTCTCTTATTCTTATTTTTTATTGGAAAAGAATGGCCAATAAGCAAAAACACAGACTCTATGGGTACTGGGTACTTATCGGTATTTACGGTCTTATCGCCATTCCTTTTTGGGATTATTTTGAAAACAACACCCTAAGGTTAGTTCTCACCATCATACTAATTCCAATGGGGATCGCCATATACTTCTTCAGCATTCTAAATCAATTAAAACAACATAATTATGGACGGCAATAATGTATTCATGACCGGGCATTGGGAGGATCTCATAATTTCAACATTTGAGGTAGACAAAAAAATTCTGGAACCCTATTTACCACAAGACACCGAGATAGATCTATTTAAAGGCAAAGCTTTGATGAGCATGGTCGCCTTTACATTTTCTAAAGTTAAATTCTTTGGTGTTAAAGTGCCGTTTCATCAAAAGTTCGGGCAAATCAATTTTCGTTTTTATGTGCGCTCAAAAGTGGACCATACCAAAGGGGTTGTTTTTATAAAAGAATTTGCACCAAAGCCACTTATCGCATCTGTAGCGAACTTAGGTTACAACGAGCCTTATTTCTATAAAAATATACGCATGCATAAGGTATTTGCAGAAGACAAGATAGCTATAAATTACACATTCAAGGATTTAAAAATAAAGGCTTCAGGAAAAAAGGAAACGCAAAAATTAATACCAAAAACGATAGCACATTTTGTGGTAGATCGTTATATCGCCTATATCAAAAATTATCGCGGAAAAACAGTTCAGTATAACATAAGCCATCGGCCCTGGGATTTGTATAAAACAACATCCATTAACAGCCATCATAATGTTTTAAACTTACTCCCACCAAAATTCAAACATGCTAAACTTATAACATCTTGTTTTGTTGACGGTTCTTATGTAACCGTTGAAAAAGGTTTGCCACAAACGAAAACCTCAGCAATTAGAACCTCTTTTTCCACGTGATACAGCCTGATTTTATCCTCTAAAAATTTCAAAAGAGAAAAATTAAATAATTTACCTTATTTTTGGAATTCAAAAAAAACAATTGCAGGATAATGCCTAACCATCAAATTAACCCAAATAAGTGGATCGACCTATATTCCGATTACTTATTTAACTATACCATAACACGAGTAAGCGATAGAGACATTGCTCAGGATTTGGTGCAGGATACTTTTTTGGCCGGTTTAAAATCGATGAAGAACTTTAAAGGTGAAGCGAGCGAGCGTACTTGGCTGATTTCAATTTTAAAACGAAAAATTATTGATTATTATCGTAAAATAAATTCAAACAAAGGAAAAGCAGAAGTTAGAATAAACTATAATACCGACTCTGAAACGGAAGGCGATTGGTTGGAAGAACGTGTGGCAGATCCCTATGATAAGACCGCCGAGGACACCTTACAAAATAGCGAACTTAGTGATGCCATACATAATTGCTTGGGTAAATTGCCTCAAAAACAAGCCGATGTTTTTAAAATGAAGACCATTCAAGGTTTTGAAACAGAAGTTATTTGTAATGAACTAAATATTACAGCGTCTAACCTTTGGGTGATCATTCACAGAGCACGTACTGCTATGGCCGGTTGCCTAAAAGAAAATTGGTTTTAATTATGAGTACTAAGATTAAGGTAATAATACCTTGCGATGAAGCAAACCATGTTTGTGATAAAACACAATACAGAGAAGCGACTTTATGGGAGAAGATAAAACTAAACATCCATTTAATATACTGTAGAGCCTGTAGAAAATACACCAAAAACAATACAAAGCTTACTAAAGCCATTAATGGTTCTAAAGTAGAATGTATGGATCGCGTTTCTAAAGAAACGTTAAAAGAGAACTTCGATAAAGTATTGAGTGAGCAGGCTCACTAATGGTTCAGCAGGAGTATTATTAACCATAGAACGGGCAAGCCTTCTACCCAAAACGCACTGTAATAAGCACTTTGCTTAATTTTAGAAAAGACTAAAAACAGTAGTGTTATGATGCTAATAAGCGTCAACGGCATCATCCCTTCAGTATAGATTTCATCTTTAAAAAATTCTAAACACCAAAAGAGGATTAACAGCAAAACACCCATAATTTTTGTTTGTCGTACACCTATTTTCTGCGGAATTGTGGACAATTTTAAACTATCGTATTGCAAATCCCTAATTTCAAACGGTAGCATTAGCACCATGATAAACACATAGCGCTGGATTCCGGTAAGTATAATATCCGTAGTGATACTTAATTCATCATTGATGGCCGGAATAAACACGGTGACACCACTCCACACCAGAGCGATCAAATAAATTTTGAGTCCGCCAATACTGCGTAAATTATGGTGTTTATCCAGAAAAAAACGTTTGGGTAAAAACGGAATGGCATATAAAAAGGTAATAGCGCCAAAACCGGCAATATAAAGCAAGGTCGTTTCCTTTAATTTCAACGCAAAATAGCAGAGCAACAGAAAGCAAAAAAATGAAAATATTTGAATGAGTTTAAGCCAATTGGCCAGTCTTCTATGATGAAATTTGGCGATCCCAAAGTACTTCACAAAATTATACCCCGTTATGGTAGCAAAAAAAACAAAAAACAGTACTATTTTATCATATGCAATGTTAAACTCGAGCATGGTAATCCATGTTAGAGAAAACACCGACAAAGCCACATGAATACTGCTATTGATGTAAAAGTTTAAAAGTTGCCGAAAGTGCTTCATGATACAAAAGTACAGAAAGTGTTAATAAGTACTAAAATGGTTAAAAACTTTCATAATTATACACATATTCATACCCAATATTATGTATTTTTGCGAATTATATAAAAACATCACTTTTTAATGAATACAAATGCTTTTGCACTGCGTCATATTGGTCCGAGAGAAGAAGACCAAAACCATATGTTACAAACCATAGGTGTTGACACTTTAGACCAACTCATTTACGAAACTGTTCCTGATGACATTCGTTTAAAAAACGGGCTGAACCTGGACAAAGCCATGACGGAACATGAGTATTTACTTCATATTCATGAATTATCTAAAAAGAACAAAGTCTATAAAACCTATATTGGTTTAGGCTACCACCCCACGATTTTACCGGCAGTTATTCAAAGGAATATCCTAGAAAACCCGGGATGGTATACGGCTTATACACCGTATCAAGCTGAAATCGCTCAAGGAAGATTAGAAGCACTTTTAAATTTTCAAACCATGATTATGGACCTTACCGGTATGGAAATTGCAAACGCTTCCCTTTTAGATGAAAGTACCGCTGCGGCGGAAGCCATGAGTCTACTTTTTGCTGTTCGTGAACGTAACCAGAAAAAAGCAAACATTAACAAGTTTTTTGTTTCTGAAGCTATTTTGCCACAAACTCTATCCCTTTTGCAAACCAGAGCAAATCCTATTGGGATTGACATTGTTATTGGCGATGCCGAAACATTCAATTTTTCTGAAGATTACTTCGGTGCTATATTACAATACCCCGGAAAAGATGGACAAATACAGGATATTGAAAGCTTTATTGGAAAAGCCAAAGCGGCTAATATTAAAGTGGCCGTTGCTGCCGATATATTAAGTTTAGTAAAATTAGAGGCTCCCGGGAAATTTGGTGCTGATGTCGTTGTTGGAACCACACAACGCTTTGGAATCCCCATGGGCTATGGAGGCCCACATGCCGCTTATTTTGCCACCAAAACAGCTTACAAACGTGATATCCCTGGTCGTATAATCGGCGTTACCAAAGATGCCAATGGTAACCGTGCTTTACGTATGGCTTTACAAACCCGTGAGCAACACATCAAGCGTGATCGCGCAACGTCAAATATTTGTACGGCTCAAGTTTTACTGGCCGTTATGGCGGGAATGTATGCTGTGTATCACGGACCAAAAGGCCTGAAATTTATAGCCAATCATGTGCATAATGCTGCTTCAACATTGGCCAATGCTTTAGAACAATTGGGTTATACGCAAAGCAACACCTCCTTTTTCGACACGATTCAAATTCGAACGAATTCAAAAAAAATAAAGACTATTGCCAAAGAAAAGAAGGTTAATTTCTTTTATCCGAATAAAAAAACGGTAACGATTTCTTTAAATGAAACGACCTCCGTTCGCGATATTAATTATATCATCGCTGTTTTTGCTGAAGCTGCCAATAAGGACACTATTGAAGTTTTAGACATTGCCGAAGCCAACATGGTCTCTGAATCATTACAACGATCTTCTGAATTTTTAACCGAACCTGTATTTAACAGGCATCATTCGGAAACAGAATTGATGCGTTATATAAAATCACTTGAACGTAAAGATTTATCGTTAAATCATTCTATGATTTCCTTAGGCTCCTGCACCATGAAGTTAAATGCTGCCTCAGAAATGCTGCCTTTAAGCTGGTTTAAATGGGGCAATATTCATCCTTTTGCGCCTTTAAAACAAGCCAAAGGCTATCTGGAGGTTTTAAAAGAACTGGAAGATCAGCTTACGGAAATTACAGGTTTTGCTGCAACATCATTACAGCCAAATTCGGGCGCGCAGGGCGAGTTTGCAGGCCTTATGGTGATTAAAGCTTACCATGAATCGCGTGGTGACCATCATAGAAATATCTGTCTGATTCCATCTTCAGCACACGGTACAAACCCCGCAAGTGCGGTTATGGCCGGGATGAAAGTGATCGTCACAAAATCCACTGAAGAAGGTAATATCGATGTTGACGATTTACGTGAAAAAGCTGAGCTGCACGCTGATAATTTGGCTGCACTCATGGTAACCTACCCTTCGACGCATGGCGTTTACGAATCTGCTATCAAGGAAATTACGAAAACGATTCATGATAACGGCGGACAAGTTTATATGGATGGTGCCAATATGAATGCCCAGGTGGGGTTAACCAATCCGGGGAATATTGGAGCAGACGTATGCCATTTAAATTTACATAAAACCTTTGCCATCCCTCATGGTGGTGGTGGTCCTGGTGTCGGTCCAATTTGTGTTGCCAAACAACTGGTACCATTTTTACCCGGAAATCCTTTGGTGAAAACCGGAGGTGAAAATGCAATTACGGCGATTTCCGCAGCGCCTTTTGGTTCGTCATTGGCTTGTTTAATTTCCTATGGCTATATCAAAATGTTAGGCGCGTCAGGACTTAAAAAATCGACAGAACTCGCTATTTTAAATGCCAACTATTTAAAGAAACGCTTAGAAGGTCATTTTGACACGTTATACTCCGGTGAACGCGGTAGAGCAGCTCATGAAATGATTGTGGATTGCAGACCGTTTAAAGCCCACGGGATTGAAGTTACAGATATCGCAAAACGTTTAATGGATTATGGGTTTCATGCCCCTACCGTGTCTTTCCCGGTAGCCGGAACATTAATGATCGAGCCTACAGAAAGTGAAAGTAAGCAAGAGATCGATCGTTTTTGTGATGCTATGATCTCTATTAAAAATGAAATTGACAGCGCTTCCAAAGAAGATGCCAATAATGTTCTGAAAAACGCACCGCATACCTTAGACATGGTTACGAATGACGAATGGTTATTTCCATATTCAAGACAAGAGGCTGCATTTCCGCTAGATTTTGTACAAGACAATAAATTCTGGCCGAGTGTAAGACGTGTTGACGATGCTTACGGAGATCGCAATTTAATCTGTTCATGTGCCCCTATAGAGGCTTATGCTGAAGTCTAAACAAGGGACTGAACATCGTAAATTATAACAAATAGAATTTGCCTTAGATTAAAAAGCAAGTATATTAGTTACATCGCAAAAAAATTATAAGGCAAATTTCTTTTTATGAATATTAAAATTACGGGAACCGGTAGTTACATTCCCAATAACATAGAGAAGAACGAAGACTTTTTTGGTCATGAATTTTTAAACAGTGATGGTTCTTCAATACAGGCCACTAATGAAGTTATTGTTGAAAAGTTTAAGGCCATCACCGGCATTGCAGAAAGACGCTACGTAAAACAACATTTGAATACTTCTGATATTGCTTTTTTCGCGGCGGAAAAAGCCATTGAAGATTCCAAAATAAATAAGGAAGACTTAGATTATATTATTGTTGCTCACAATTATGGCGATGTTAAAAAAGGGACCCAACAAAGTGATACGGTGCCAAGTATTGCATCTCGAGTAAAACACCTCTTAAAAATTGAAAACCCTAAGTGTGTGGGTTATGATGTTTTGTTTGGATGTCCCGGATGGAATGAAGGACTTATTCAAGCCAATGCCTTTATAAAATCTGGCTTGGCAAAAAAATGTTTAGTGATAGGATCTGAAACCTTATCGCGGGTTATCGACAAGCACGACCGGGATTCCATGATATACAGTGATGGTGCCGGAGCTGCAATTATAGAGGCTACAAGTGAGGATGGTGGCATTATAGCACATGATACTGCCACATTTACTTTGGATGAAGCACATTTGATTTATTTTGGCCAAACTTATAAGCAAGATACTGATGACCACCGAAAGTATATTAAAATGTATGGCAGGAAGATCTATGAATTTGCCATTAGCAATGTTCCAAAAGCCATGAAATCATGCTTAGATGAAAGTGGCGTTTCTATCACAGATTTGAAAAAAATACTCATCCATCAAGCTAATGAAAAAATGGATGAAGCCATTGTAAAACGTTTTTATAAACTCTATGACATGGACATGCCGGAGGGCATAATGCCAATGACTATTGGCAAACTTGGAAATTCCAGTGTTGCTACAGTCCCTACACTTTACGACCTCATACGAAGAGGAAAATTAGAAAATCAACGTATTAATAAAGGTGATATTATTATGTTCGCGAGTGTTGGCGCCGGTATGAATATTAATGCTATTGTTTATCAAGTTTAATTATTTAATAAATTAATGAAGATTTCCGTCTTCGCGGAAATGAAAAAATAAAATTATTAAATGTACGAGAATAGTTATCCGAACAAACGTTTTAAGCATACAATCCAATTTTTAAAAACCCACGTTCCTTCTAAATCAGAGATTCTGGACCTAGGTGTAGAAAACCCCTTTTCAGATATCATGAAAGAAGTAGGCTATAAAGTTTCCAATACTTTAGGTGAAGATTTAGATATAGATACCTCAACGATCACCAACTCTAACGCCGAAGTGATAACAGCCTTCGAAATATTTGAACATTTATTGTCTCCTTTTACTGTTTTAAAAAGTATCAAAGCGAATAAACTTGTTGCCAGCGTTCCTCTTAAGCTATGGTTTTCTTCTGCTTACAGAAGCAAAACAGATATGTTAGACAGACATTATCACGAATTTGAAGATTGGCAATTCGATTGGTTACTTGAAAAAACCGGTTGGGAAATTATAGCTCGTGAAAAATGGACCAATCCTACGAAAAAAATAGGGATTCGTCCCATACTTCGTTGGTTCACTCCTCGGTATTATATTGTTTATGCTGAAAGAATAAAAAATTCCAATACATAAAATTCCAAAACCCAAAAAGTTTAACTTTGAATACTAAACTTTAAACTTTGAATTTCTATATCATCATCCCCGCACATAACGAAGAAAGTTCAATCGGACTTACTTTGGATTCTTTGGTTAACCAAACGTTTTTACCAAAACAATTAATCGTGGTGAATGACAATTCTACGGATAAGACAGAAGATATTGTTGAAGGATATGCGGCAAAACACACATGGATCTCTTTAGTGAATTCAAAATCTTCAAATGAGCACCTACCGGGTACAAAAATTATAAACGCCTTTTATAAAGGGTTTGATACTCTGGATGACGACTACGATATTATCTGTAAGTTCGATGCCGATTTAATATTTCCGAACACCTATTTAGAGCAACTTTCTGAGCATTTCAGAAATAACGAAAAACTAGGGATGGCCTCCGGGTTTTGCTATATTGAAAAAAATGGTGATTGGGTGCTGGAAAACTTAACCCGAAAAGATCATATTCGAGGTGCCTTAAAAGCTTATAGAAAATCTTGTTTTCTTGACATTGGACAATTAAAACCGTCTATGGGTTGGGATACCGTAGATGAATTATTAGCCAAATACTACGGTTGGGAGATCTTAACAGATGAATCGCTGCACGTAAAACATTTAAAACCTACGGGTGCCAGTTACAATAAAGGGTCTAAATATATGCAAGGTGAAGCGATGTATAAGATGCGCTATGGTTTTTTAATTACCTTAATTTCGGCATTAAAGCTAGCATTTAAAAAAAGGAACTTTCAACTTTTTCAAGATTATATAGGCGGCTATTTTAAGGCTAAAAAAGAAAAATTAAATTATTTGGTATCGGAAGATCAGGGGCAATTCATACGTCGATACAGATGGAAAGGCATGCTACAAAGAAAATAGTTCCGGTTTTAACTATTATAGATTTCACCCACTATCCATTCAATCAATAAGCAAAACACGAAAGCTTAAATCACTTCATTAACCTAGATTATTCTAAAAGTAAAAACCCAAAAAACACAATCGCTTTTTGGGTTAATAAACTCAAACCTTGCACTTCTTTCAAGTGCAAAACCAAACCTAACTAAATAAAAGTTCTACATATATCATAGGAGAGTAAATGATTGGTACCTGGTTGTATGACCATGGTAAACACATAATACCAATTACCATATAATACCTGAGCTTCGCATATGTAATTGCCCTGTGCATCTGTTCCTAACTCAGTGAAAGTCGTGTCAACTGTCTGATTCGGAAAATATACTCCCGCTTTGGTTTGACCGGGGGTTGTATCAACGCCCAGCCACACAGTGTCTGTACCATAGGCACTCGGAAAATCAAAACTTGATATAAATCCCGTACCTCCAGTAGTTCCTGGCGCATCATTCTCATCTACACAAAATGTCTGTGCCTGAGTTGTTCCTATGGCTCCAGCTATAAACAAAATAATAAAAAATAATTTTTGCATGTTTTTAATTTTAAATATTGATTAATGATTCTTTGCAATAAAATGTTACTTAAGGTTTTTACTAATTACCCCAAAACGTTAGCTCATCAAAATTCGCTGTGCCGCCTCCATTGATCGCACTAACGAATACCAAGCGTATATATTGGTATTTTTCTGCGCCATCTTGTAATTCTTCGGTAAACGTATAATCACTATTACCATCAAACGCATCAATTTTTGTCCAACCTTTAGACGACGCATCGGCTTCCCAAGCTGCTAAGTCTCCGGCATCAATGTCTACAGTCGTAGCTCCCAAAGTAATATCGTTGGTACCCCAAAATTGCATGTTAGCCGGGCTTCTGTCACCGCAGCAACCAGATCGCTGATCCAACTTGAACTGTGTCAAGTTTACCGGAACAGACATATCAAAACTCATCACAAATGGGTAGCTATCTTCCGCCGTATCACAGCTATGCCAAAATGCGCCCGTAGAGCCATCAAGCAACCTATCGTATGAAGAACCATAGCATCCGTCAGAGGCATCAAAATCTAATCTTAACGGTGCAATCACACTCTTATCCAATAAGTAACCTCTGGGAAAATTATATCCCGAAGGAATCGCTGAAAATAATTCAAAACTTGTTGTTGTTGGTCTGTATGTACTGGCTACTTCAAATTCACCGTTGAGTACGTAATCCTCAATTATGGTTTGGTTGGTATCGTTGGGCACATCAATGGTTTGCTCAACACCACCGGAGTTGGTATAAGTTATAACCGTAGATACCACACCATCGTTAGGTGCAGACCAGTCAATAACGACATTGTCCTGAGAGGCATTCATACCTGAAATACCCCGATTGAGCAAACTGGCCTGATAGTTACTTCCATAAGAGGTTGCCAATACTTCCCGCTTTATAGATTGATTGCCGTTGTTATCCTTTAAAAAGACATCAAAATTATATTCACCTTGCTCTATATCAAGTATAAAACTTGTGATATCTTGTCCGCTGTTTTCTCTTATAACATCGAATTCATGATCGATTGAACCATCTTTAGACTGCAATACTCCTTTGGATATCTTTGGATCCGCATTGATTACCACATTAAATTTTAATTTGTTAAATCCGTGTTCAATAAGTACAGTATCCGGTGTACCAATGTAGAGGATTTCACCATCTTCAATAAATTCACTATAAGTATCCACATTACTTTCACAGGCTAAAAAGCTTAAAGAAAGTATGACTATAATGAATGTTAGATACGATAAATGTTTTTTCATTTTTAATATATTAAATTAATTATTAAAACCGTTTTAAGTTATTCTGGAGACCCCCAGAAACTTAACTCCATGATGTGCATAAACAAGCCTCCAGACCAACTTTCTTGGTTTACAAAACGAATATACCTTACGGGAGGGGCCTCGACAGGAAAAATAAACTCATGCCCATCGGCAGCCACAGCCTGATCTTCTGCACTGTTCGAATTCGGAGGGCCTCCAGATGGTTTAACCGTTTCACCATTTTCGACTAATTTGGTCCAACCATCTAAGGAATCACCATTATCTGCCGGAAGTTCATCAGTCCCCCATACCTCAAAATAACGCGGGTTTCCATGGACCCAAATCCAACTCCCTTGCCTCTGCCAAAATTTAAAACGGCTTAACTTTCGTGTCACACCCAAATCCATAGTAAACATGTGGTAAGGCTGCGTATAAGGAGGAACGATTTCCGGGATTAAATCCTGAGCAGTATGAAACCCTGCACCATCAACTGTTCCATTCCACATATAGGGAAGAAACCATTGAAAAGCCGAAGGAGCATCCTTATTTAGTGTCACTTCTTCAAAGTTCTCCCTATCAAGAATGACCTCTTCGATAGGTGTTAAAATAGCCTCCTTTATATCGGTGGTGTTATTCCATCTATCGATGATACTAACTCCAAAGGTTCTACTTTCGGGTGGATAGGTTCTGAATGTTCGAAAATTCGAGCTATCATTTTCGATAAACTCCGACTTATTCTGATACACCCAATTACCAGATTCATCTTTAAGATAAAACAAAATCTCCGCCTTTAAATTAACATAATTGTCATACTTCAACCGAACACCTCCAAAATCTTCAATTAATTCCACAGTCTCGTATAACAGGAAAATTGGCGCGGTCTCCGGGGTTATGGTAACCGATACCGGCTCGGATTTATTATTGCTTTTATCGACAGAAACCAAGGTAACTTCCTGAGGGGCGGTATCAATAAGACCTTCAACATTTACAGTGTTCTTATAAACCGAAGCTCTATCGGTTACATTTTCCCCATTTCTATGATAATTAACTTCTACATAGAGCAAATCGTTATCGTTCGGTACATCGTAGGAGATAAATGCTCCTCCAGGTGAATTCTCGACAGATACATTACTCACAGGGCTTGGTATTGTATTGTCTGTTGTTAAAGGTCCTCGTTCTTCTTCTTCACAGGAAGGAAATAAAACCAACGCAAAAAAGAATAAAATTGAATAATTGAATATTTTAAATGTTTTCTTCATAACTCACTATTTTTGATTACCATCCGGGATTTTGGATTAATTTATCATTGGCTACGATATCATTCTCTGATATTGGCCATAAATAATCCCTACTTAAAAATCTAAACTTACCCACTACGATTACATTATAATAATCTTGAGTTGTTTTACCTTCTACGTTCCATGCAAGAATGTCTTGGTTTAAAAATTCTGATGCGCGTTTCCAACGCCTTAAATCCCAAAAACGTTGTCCCTCAAAGATTAATTCTATAAGACGTTCTTGTTGTACAATTTCTCTGAAACCATTCTGAGTTGTTGGTTTTGAAGGATTGCTTGAAGCATTAGCCCAGGAGTTTACCACACCATCCAACCCTGCTCTTGCTCTAACGATATCTATCCATGTATAAGCTTCAGTGGTCTTACCTACTTCATTAAGACATTCAGCATATAATAAATACAAGTCGGCAAGTCTTATAACCGGGAATGGATAAGATCTGGCATTCCATCCTGCATTAGGAGCATTTTGTACACTTTCATAATGCACCATTTTTTTAGCCCAATACCCACTTAAAGACCATCTGTTATTATCTAACCTGCCCGCGCGCTCACCGGCTTTTCCATAAACCACTAAGGGGCTGTCATCGTTCTTTTGTCCATGACCAAGCCATAAACCGCCGTCAAAACCTAAAGAGGCATAGAATCTGGGCTCCCTATTCATATTTAAAATAGCAGTTTCAAACCCCGAGCTAATGTTACTTTCTTGTGTTGCATCTGCAGCCATAACATCATAACGGTTACTATAATCATAGTTAACATCTTCTTCAATAGGAACTCCATTTTCTGAATAGAACATTTCGGCGACATTGAGAGATGGTGACCAATAAGATTGCGTGGTCTCTCTTGATTCGGCCGTCAAAGCAGGGTTTATTTTAGCCTGGGCCCAAGATTGAAAACCTCCGGTAATGGAACGCCCTGAAGCTCCCCAAATAATTTCATCATTCCAGCGCTCTGCCATACTTCCCCTTATACTTAGCTTAACCCGACCAATATCGGACCAGGTTCCGGATTCATCAAACATATACAGCTGATGTCCGGCAGATTCGGCCATTTCAATGGCTTCCTTACAAGCCTGTTCAGCACGTTCCCACTTGCTGATATCGAAAGTAGAATTTATAAGTTGTTCTCCTTCTGCATTTAAAAAACCGCTATAATCTGAATTCCCATTAAACAATGGGCTAGCCACGGTTGCCAAAACTCTAGCTTTTAAGCCAGCTGCCACCGGTGCCGTTATACGTCCCAGCTCCAATCCAACATTCTCGATAACCAAAGGTAAATCTAGAATAGCTTCATCTAAGAGTTGTATAATATGTTCGGTAACATCATCAACGGATGCGCGGCTAACACGTACGGCATCAATCCCATCACTCACTTCTATATTCTCATCAATAATGGGCATCGGACCGTACATGCGCATTAAATAAAAATGGTAATATGCTTTAAGAAATTTAGCTTCGGCAATCCATCGCGTCTTCTCAAGCTCCTGTAAATCAAAAGGTAGATCAATATTTTCTAAGAAAATATTGCAGTCACGAAGTGCAACAAATAAATTTTGAACACTCCCACTGCCCCAGTAACCTAATCTGGGAGAGACCACGGATTGACCACCTCTTGATATAGCTCTGCCTGGCCAATCTCTCGACACATTATCGTTAACCACAATTTCATCACCGGCAGACAACGCAGGGTTGTTTATTGAACTTAGAGGAGGTAAATACCCATAAAGTGTGTTTAAAAAGCGCTCAGCATTATCTCTTGTTGAGAATGCATCTTCAATAACAGCAACATTTTCTGGTACAACATTCAAATAATCTGTACAAGATACAGTTTGCAGGATAACGACAAAAACTACGCATACTGTAAATTTTGGTTTGTATTTAAAAAATCTTTTATAATTCATAGTATTTTTATTTAATTAAAATCCAACTTGTAAACCTATGTTAAAGGTCTGTTGTAAAGGATAGTTTAATCCTCCCCCGCGTAATTCAGGATCCCACAATTTAAACTTACTCCATGTCACTAAATTGGCACCGGAAGCATAAAGCCTTAATCTGCTAATATCAAGTTTATCCTCAAGGCCTTTTAATATGTCAAATCCTATTTCCATTTGTTTTAATCTTAAAAAAGAACCATCCCGTAACCACCAGGTACTGGATTGAACATTATTTTGAACAACACTAGTAGATAAACGCGGCCATACGGCATATATATCTTTGTTGGCCTCAGACCAATGGCTATCTGCATAGGCTTGTAATAAACCATTCTCTGATAGAATTCCATTTCCTTGAAAATTTAAGTTACTTCCTTGTAATGAATTAAGAAAGGGCCCCGTATTAAAAGGATCAATAAAAAAGGACACCTCGGCAAGTCCTTGGAAAAAAGCACTCATATCCCAACGCTTATACCCTACAGAAAATCCGAAGCCATAGGTTATTTTAGGAATGGTTGGTTTGCCAATAGGTACTCTGTCTAAATCACTTATAATCCCATCGCCATTAAGGTCCTTGTACTTGATATCTCCACCTCCGTAACCACCACCTTGATGGTCTCCTGGTACACCAAATTGTAAAGGTGAATTTTTAGCCTCTTCATCATCAACAAATAAACGTTCTGCAATAAAACCTCTAGCCACACTAACATTGTTACCAATGTTAGAACGCCATGAGGCTCCCAGAGCACTAAAATCGGCCTCTTCAAAAACGGTAAACTCGTTGTCAGCATATACGAATGTACCTCTGGCTGTAATCCAAAAATCATCATTAAAATAGTGGTTTATGTCTATAGAAGTATCAACACCCCATGCTTTCACTTCACCGACATTCGTTTTTAATGGCGCCTGTAATCCTAGGGTAGTAGGGATATCTGATCTCGTCTGAAGAATGTTTGTTCTTTCTTCATTAAAAACATCTGCTCTAAATTGAATAGCATCATTAAACAAATTCAACTCCATACCAATGTTAGCTTTTTCTGCCGTTTCCCATGTTACCAAAGGATTAGCATAACGGGATATAGAGACACCACCGGTTCCTTGATTAAGATCGGTACCAAACACATACCCTCTGGAAGGGTCATCAATATTAACATTTGAAAGATAAAAGAACCGGTCATTTCGGGCATTACCAATATTGTCGTTTCCTACCCAACCGTAAGATGCTCTAAACTTTAATCGATTAACTACTTTGGAGTTAAAAAAACTTTCATTGGACACGAGCCAACCTACACCAAAAGAAGGAAAGAAACCCCATCGGTTTTTCTCAGAAAAACGCTCAGAACCATTATATCCAAAGTTAAATTCTGCAAAATAACGATTATCATAATCATAATTATACCGTCCAGCCAACGTAAGATTTCGACTCGGTAATGACAACTCCAGGTTACCTGCTCCTCCATCCAAGAATTCTCTGGCCGTAAAAACCAATAATCCTGACACATTATGCTTTTCATTAAAGGTGCGATTATAATTTACTGCGGTTTCCATATATAACACCGAGTTGTTTGTTTTTGGCCCCTCTGTGAAACCTAATGATTCATTACCATCAGAAACTCTGGTTAGCGTATAATCCCCTGTTTCATTGTCCAAGTTTTGTAATCTATAAAAATAAGGTTCATAGGCTCTTCGATTTTCAAACGACGAAGTCGTGTTGGCATTTCCCAAAAAACGCGCCGTAAGACCGGGAGTTATAGAACTTAAATCCTGTTTAAACTCCAATTGGACCAAGGACAACTGTCTTCTATAATCTCTATAACCGCGCTGCAACTCTGCATATGGGTTAAACCATGCGGCCACATCACCCGAGGAGAGGCTACCTCTTGGCCCAAAATCGTTACCAAAAAGAATATGAGGTACACCGACTAAAGCACCGGTCGGCTCAAAATACGTCGGGAAGCGAACCGGGCTGGTACGTACCGCAGCGTTATAAACGGCACTTCCCCCTTGTAAAGGTCCTGTATAATCATCAATTGTAGAGTGCAACCTCACAATCATTTCCGTTTTTTCAAACAAATCAATATTAATGTTCGAACGCAGTAAATATTGTTTATTCTTAATGTTATTATTAAATGGATTCGCTTTATTCGTTTTAATCAATCCATCATCGGTAGTATAAGCTCCTGCCACATAGTAACGTACTTTTTTACCACCACCTCGAACGTTGAGATTCACACGATTTGAAACAGCGTTATCCTGAAACAGCTCATCGAACCAATCAATAGCCGGGTAAGCAAATGGATTTAAACCGCGACTGGTTCCGGCAATTTTTTCTTCGGTAAATGTGGTGAACAAACCTCTTGTACGATCTGCTTCATTTTGTAAAATCATATGCGTAACCGGATCGGCAAGCTTAACAGTCTTAACGGGAGAACTTATTGAGGTTTCGTAACGAAGGTTTATACGTGTAACACCTTCTACACCAGATTTTGTAGTCACGAGAATAATACCATTCGCTCCTCGTGCTCCATAAATCGCTGTTGTTGTTGGGTCTTTAAGAACACTAAACGTTTCAATATCATCAGGTTGCAAACGTGCTAAATCACTAGCCGTTAGCTCAACACCATCGATAAGGATAAGTGGGCCGTTTTGGTTATTGAATGAGGCGACACCTCGAACGAAGAACTGAGCATTATCCTGTCCCGGTTCTCCACTGTTTTGATAGGCAATGACTCCGGACACTCTACCAGCTAATGCTGTTGTTAAATTACTTGAAGGGATTTTAAGCTCGGATGGGTTAACAGTAGAAATAGCTCCAACTACAGATTCTTTCTTTTGGGATCCATATCCCACAATAACCACTTCGTCTAACTGAGCTGAGTCTTCCTCAAGTACAACCTTGAAATTTGTTTGAGATCCAACAACTATTTCTTGAGTTACAAAGCCTAAATAGGAGATGACTAAAACGGAACTTCTATTTTCTATGCTTAGCGCAAAATTACCATCGAAATCGGTCTGCATTCCATTACTGGTCCCTTTTTCTAAAACACTGGCTCCAGGCAAGGGTACGTTATTACTATCCATGATTACCCCTTTAATCTGAATCTTTTGGGGCAAAATAACCAATGGGCTGCTAGGCTGAATTTTAGGTTGGATTTTATTCTTCTTGATACCCGCTTTGAGTACAATCTGTTCGTTAATAACATTGAAATCGACAGAATGGCCGTCGAACAATTGTTTTAATATTTTTGAAATACGCTTTTTCTGTACTTTAACAGAAACGATTCTTTTAACATCTACCTGATTGGTATTGACAAAAAATTTAAAATCGGAAACCGATTCAATTTCTTCCAGAACTCTTTCGATACTTACATTTTCGAGATCTAATGTGATTTTGGTGTTTTGAGAATACGTATTGGCATGTATTTGAAAAAGCGTTAACAATATTAAAAATGAGGTTATTTTCATTTTCAAATCGAATTTAAAAAGAGTAAAACCAATACTCTTTACTTTACAAAGTATTTTCATAAATTTGTGTTTGGTTGTTTTTTTAGTTTTTAAATGCAATCACATTATTTTATACCGGGAAATGTTGCAACCATTTTCCGGTTTTTTGTGATTTTTAATAAAGAGGATATTGTCTTAGTGTTTCATAGGCGATACAGTTTTAAGTTTAATAGTTAGTTAATTGAATTCTTGGCTTAGAGATTACACGTTTCAAAATTCATCATTCGATGATAATCTCGTTCCCCTTAATTTTATATATGATATTTGTACTACTGCTTAATGTTTGTAAAACTTGATCTATAGTTTCATTATTAAAACTGGCATTGAATGTGCTTTCATCTAATACCCTATTTTTATTTTGTATGTTAACATTATAAAATCTTTCCAGTTTTTTCTTAAGTACATTAAAAGGAGCATGTTTGAAAATAAGTTTTCTTTGCATCCAGGCGGTGTAAACCTCTGTTTCAACGCGTTCAATACCAATTTCGTGATGTTCTCTATGCCACGCAGCTTTATGATTTGGATCCAAGAGTGTTGCCTCGTTTAGATTAAAGGTCTTTTCTTTATCGTATATGCCAACCGATCCTTCTATTAAAACAGTGTTAATCGTCCTGTCCTCTTCATAGCTGGAAATATTAAACGCTGTTCCGAGAGCTCTTACGTTCATCTGATTCTCTACGGTGACTACAAAAGGATCCTGTTCATCTTTGGCAACTTCAAAATAGGCCTCTCCTTTTAAAAAGACCTGTCTTTCCGATCCATTTATAAACTTTACAGGATACTTAAGTGTTGTTCCTGCATTTAAAAAAACATGGGAACCATCAGATAGTCGTATATCAAACAGTTTACCATAAGGAACTATGATTGTATTGTAGGCTAACTTCTCTGTATTTGAATCATTCGAATAAATCAATTGTTTACCCTGTTGTTCTCCTATAATATTTCCCTCGGTATCGGTAACCTGTAAACTCCCGTCTTCGCTTATAGTTCTTACTTCACCATTGTCTAAGGTTAACGTTATGGTGTTTGTATCTAAAGTTTCCTTAGAAGTAAAGTGCTGTTTAAAAACATAAAGTGCTGAAGAACAAAATATGCCAAGAACCAATATCGCCGCATATTTTCGATATGGGCGTGTTCTTTTGATTGAACCGCCTGAATTCGGGGCATCAAATCCTTCTATTTTTTTTTGAATATTCTCATACAATTTACTCTCAATCATTAGCCTGTTTCCAAGTTCAGACGCTATCCATTTACTATCACTGTTTTGATAACTTTGTAAAAAATCGTCTAACAGCTTTTTTTCAGCTGGAGTACATCTACCTTCAAGATATTTGTTTACAAGGCTTTCTATTTCTTTTTTAGTCATGATATATAAATGATGGCACTGAATCCGAATTGAAGTACCGCTACATTAAAAGAAGTACCATTTTATGGAATGAGGTACCATACTTTTTATATTTTTTTTAAACTTTGATAAAAAGAAACACCCTATCACCCTTAAAATCAATTGATAACCAGTGTAAGAATTACGTTTAAACAGAGAGAAACATTAAGTTATATAGCGTGCGTTAAAAGATAAATAAGTAGAAAAAGAATAATAAAACATTTAGCGTTTTTTCTTCCAATTGGATTCTTAAGTATTTAAGAGCTATTGAGATTTGGTTTTTTACTGTCCTGATAGAAATATTCAATTGATCAGATATTTCTTTATGGGATAGGCACTCGAAACGACTTAGGTAAAAGATTTCCTGACATCTTTTGGGCAATTTTTCGCTATGTTTGGAAACCAGTCTCTCAAGATCCTTTAAGTCCATTATTTCAGTCGGAGATTCACCAGCCTCCACAATATTGCAAAACTTCTCAATATCCATACTAACGAACTTTGCATCCCTAAAATGTTTATAAATCCTAAATCTTAGTGACTGAAAAAGGTATCCCGAAATATTTTGAATGTTAGATGTATTTCTATTCTTCCATAATGTAAAGAAAATATCCTGAACTAAGTCTTCGCATACTTTTCTATCCTTTAGAACATTGTATGCGTACATATACAACTTATCCCAATATTTCAGATAAATTCTACGGAATGCATCAGAATCACTTATATCCGATGCTACTATATTTAAACGTTTAGTCATTTAATTATAAAGAGGAATTGCTCAAAAATATAAATTATCCCATATATGATATAATACAATATTGCTAATTACAAGTACTATATTAACACCAATTATGATTTATTCTTATTTGAGACGCCTATTCTTTGATAAATAACAAAAAAAAAGCTCAAAAACCTCGATGACAAATAATTTCAGATTTAATACGTAGACCCGTATGTACAGTGTTGATTTTATTTTATTCAGAGTAAATAGAATGATCGTAAAGCTCTTTTTTACCATATTGAATTGATGGTATTATACCAATTACGACCTTTAAGCATCGAGACTCCAAACTAAAATACATTTTCCAAGTTTAGGATGTTCTTTCTAAACCTCACAATAACAAATAAAACAAGGGGCTAATTAGTAAGTAATTAGCCCCTTGTTTATGTATTCCTATATTATAACTTAGTTCACAACCAATCTCTTTATTAGTTTGTCGCCCGTTTTTCTATTGGTGATAAGTATAAAATAAACACCATTCTCATATCTACTAACATCCAAAACAGCTCTTTTACTACCAGAGTTATAGTTCTTATTATTCAATTGAACATTTCTTAAATTGAACACACTAATATTTACCTGATCTTCAGAAAATGCTGCAAAATTAACATTTACTTCATTTTTAGTTGGATTAGGAAATATAGCCACTCTACCACTAGCTGCTGTTCTCTCTACTGATATTGAGTTGGATAAATCAAAACAAGCACCTCCCAACCCTGAAACGAGGTGGTCGCCTTCATCAGGTGGGGTTAAACCTTCTAAACCATCCTCATAGCTTAAATGCCAAATTTTACAGGTTCCGGCTCCGGACTCATCAAAATCAACATCGGAATAATCCTCCGGTAAGCCTAAAATCACAGTCCCTTCTTCATTGGTAACTACCCAGGCCGAATTAGCACCCACGTTACCTTCTAATGTAATAGCGTCCGCGTCTATTTTATCTGCTTCACCATCACCTACTGTAAAGCTAAAACTATCTTCGTCACCCCCGGAAATAGTTCCTCCATTAATTTCGGTACGATTAACAGTGATTGCGTTTGTCAATGCATAGCAACCCATAAGTTCATTGGCATTAATAACATTATCTAAACTCACATTATCCTCATAACTTAAATACCAAATAAAACAAGTGCCTGCTTCAGCTTCATCAAAATTAATGTCTTCATAATTATCCGGTAAACCGAGAATGTTTCCATCGGCATCCGTAACAACCCATGTAGAATTGGTACCCATATTGCCAGAAAGCGTTATCGCACCTTCCGAAATATGATCCGCCTCTCCGTCTCCAACGCAAAATTCGAAAGGCCCGCCCTCTAAAGTACCAGCTACTGGTTGTTGATATCGGGTCACCGTTATGGCGTTTGTTAGAGCAAAACATCCGGTTAGCTCATTTGCATTTGTAATATTTAAACTCACATTATCTTCATAGCTCAAATGCCAAACTAAACACGTGCCGACATCTGCTTCATCGAAATTGACATCTATATAATTATCTGGTAAACCGAGAATGTTTCCATCGGCATCCGTAACAACCCATGTAGAATTGGTACCCATATTGCCAGAAAGCGTTATCGCACCTTCCGAAATATGATCCGCCTCTCCGTCTCCAACGCAAAATTCGAAAGGCCCGCCCTCTAAAGTACCGGCTACCGGTTGTTGATATCGGGTCACCGCTATCGGGTTTGTTAAAGCAAAACATCCGGTTAGTTCATTTGCATTTGTAATATCCAAACTCACATTATCTTCATAGCTCAAATGCCAAACTAAACACGTGCCGGCATCTGCTTCATCAAAGTTAACATCGGTATAATTATCGGGTAAACCTAGTATATTCCCATTGGAATCTGTAATTACCCAAGTTGAATTAGTCCCCATATTTCCTGAAAGAGTGATGGCCCCTTCTGCAATATGATCTGCTTCTTCATCGCCAACACAAAACTCGAACGGACCACCTTCTAACATTCCTCCCACAGGTTGTTGAAACCTCTCAACCTCAATGTAGTTTGACAAATCGAATTTTCCCTTTAAATCTGATAAATTTTTATTATGCTTATGCCAAAAGGGCGTCACCAACGGCTTGATACCATTATATGATAAATGCCAAATTCTACAGTTCCCCGGGGGAGCCTCGTCAAAATCAAAAGGAGGTCCTTCCGGTAGGTCCAGAATATTATTTTGATCATCCGTGATAATCCACTGCTTAACTCTACCTGATTCGTTTTCAAGTATGACATCCACATAATCTGCCACACCATCTCCAACACAGACGTCAATATAAGTTTCACCATCTAGTGTTGTAATGTTGCCACCATCTACCGTAGCATTTTCATTGGCATTCGGGTTTTGAGCATTTCCTGAGTTTATAACTCCAAAGGAAATTAGCAATGAGAGGATTAATTTTTTTATTGTCTTTAAAATCAGATTTGGGGGGCCATTGTGTAACTTTTCTTTCATAATTATCTGATTAACAATTTACTATTTAAAAGTAAGCTACAAAAAAAAATCAGAGCACTGATTATCTACCACTCCAAATACACATATTATCGGTGACTAGTAAAAGCCCCACTCCTTATAGTCCATTGAAGCTTCCAGTTCATTCTCAATAGTATCATCTAGTTCTAGAAAGAAGTCAATACCCGTTAAGACTTCTATGTCATCAACCGGTACGACAAATTCGTACAAAGGCCGCTTAGAGTCCTTATGAGGCATTAAAAATGCAATCATTTTGGTTTTACCGGAATTTGTATCAATAAGGACTTTAAAAAACTGTTCCGGTATTGAAACCTGTTCCTCTCCAATGGTCTTTAACCCTTTTTTCAAAATGCCTCCGGTCACAACAAAAACACCATCGTATTTATTGGCCCAGTATCGGGTTTTCTGTTCCAGCTTGTTCCAGATGCCTGAATTGAAATCGTGTTTTTGAGGACTGATATTACTCGTTAGAAAGGTCTCGTCATGAGCAGCCCGGCTATATCTTCTATCTCCGGCAGGGCACAAATGACCACGATCATAGCCCGAATTTTTATAGTTTTTCCAATGGGCAGCTCCGGTTTTTACGGCTTCGTCGATTTCGAAATACGGACGTTTAAAATTAGTTTTTGACAAGTGTGATTTTTTCAACTCATAGGCAACCCACTCTGCCTGTTCATGAAGTTCACTATAAGATAAAGAGTACCCTTCATGATGCACTATCTGATTTGTTGTGCTTGTTGGTAAAAAATATTCGTTGGTGTCTTTCTTAAACGTTTTCCCTTCAGAAATAACGTTCGCTTTTCCTTCCTCTTTTAAAATATACTCATAACCATATACCCCCAAAAGGAGCGCTATAGCGATTAAGGTATAGATTGATTTTTTTTGCACTAAAAAATGGTTAATCCAATACAAAATCTAATGGCCTACCAATAGCTCCATTGGGAAAACTAATGCCCAATAAAGCGGACATGGTTGGAGCAATATCCGTAATCTCTGTTTTTTCAAGTGTTTGCCCTTGTTTTACACCTTTACCAAAAAACAGCAATGGTACGTGCGTGTCGTAGTTCAATCCACTCCCATGGGTAGAACCTGTTTTACTATAATTTATATAGGCGGGGTCGTTAACCAAAATAACATCGCCGGATCGCTTTTGATTAAATCCTTTTTGCAATAAGGTTTCAATGCCCGTTGTAAAGTTGGTTGAACGCATTGTATACGCCGTATACGCCTTCGAAATATGGGCATATCCTATTTGCTCATTAACTATGGCTTCCTGAACAGCTTTAAGGTTTAATCCCAAGGCTTTAATTTTTCCTCTATTCAAAAAGATTTGGTTGTTACTAATATTCTCTACAATTTCATTAGTACCATAGGTTTCCATCAAGAACTTTTGGAATTTCTTCTTTCTTTGTGCATTATTTAAATATCCCGCAGGTATGTTTAAAGTTTGTAAATATGAAGGCACATCGATAGCACCATGGTCCGCAGTTAAGAACACCGTGTATTCTCCTTTTCCGACCTTGGTATCCAGCGCATTAAACAAACGTTCTAAATCTTTATCGAGTCTTATATAAGTATCTTCAACCTCTTTAGAGTTCACGCCAAAATTATGCCCAACTTTATCGGTACTGGAATAACTTATGGCAAGGACATCGGTAATATCATCTTTTCCTAAGGACTCAGCATCAATCGCTTTTAAAGCAAAATCTGTGGTTAAACTATTGCCATAAGGTGATTCGGTTATTATCTTATAATTCCCGTTTTCTTTTTTTAAAGCTTTTAAATCATATGGAAATGCTGCTGTTTCTTTACCTTTAAATCCACCTTCAAAAGTATTTAAATCGGTACCACTTTCAGTATACGTATTGATATCGAATAAGGTATTCCACACTTTAAAATAAGACTCGGTTATATCTGAGGCATTGAAATCTTTTACCCATTGTGGTAAATCGTTCATATAAAATGAACTAGAAATCCAATTACCGCTACCTTCAAAATCAAACCAATAAGCTGCATTTGCGGAATGGCCTGCCGGTAAAATGGCGCCTCTATCTTTAATGGAAATACCAATTGTTTTTCCTCGTAATTGTGTAAAAAGTCTATTTTCATCAGCAAAGGTAGTGGTCTTCATTCTTTGTGGTGACATTTGACCAGATTTCTCAGCAGTACCAAGAGATTGTACCTTAGTATCTCCAGCACAATAAACCATTGATTTCAATTCTTTATCGTACCAATTATTACCAATAATCCCATGATATTTTGGAGTTGTTCCGGTATATACTGATGCATGCCCGGGACCAGTATACGTTGGCACATAATTAAAGTGGTTGTTTTTACAATTAAACCCTTCATTCATCATCCGCTTAAAACCACCGCTTCCATATTTACTTCGAAAACGGGTCAAATAATCATATCGCATCTGGTCGACCACAATGCCGACAACTAATTTAGGGCTTGTATTTGAACGTGGCTCTTTTTGTTCAGGTATTATACTATTCGACTGCGCTTTGCATGATATACTTAAGGCAAAAACTAAAAATAAGAGAATGGTGCTTTTCATTTTAACTTTTTATTTTGACACCAAAAATACATATTTTAATAGATCAAATTTTAAAATTTATCTTAAATACCTATATCTTTTTTTTACTTTAGCACAATCAATTTTATATATGACATATCTTAAAAATATTGGCGCTTATTTTTTGATGATAGCTGAAATGTTTCGTAAGCCAACGAAGTGGTCTATGATGAAAAAATTAATATTTAAAGATATTGACGACTTAATTATTGGTTCTCTTGGTATTGTTGCATTTATCTCTTTTTTTGTTGGTGGGGTTATTACGATTCAAACGGCTTTAAATATTAGTAATCCTTTAATCCCTAAATATTTGGTAGGTTTTGCTACCAGACAATCCATTGTATTGGAGTTTGCACCTACCTTTACTTCCATTATTATGGCCGGTAAAGTAGGATCGTTTATAACTTCCAGTATTGGGACCATGCGTGTCACAGAACAAATTGATGCTTTAGAAGTTATGGGCATAAACTCTTTAAACTATCTAGTTTTTCCAAAGGCCGTTGCGCTAATGCTGTACCCTTTCGCCATCGCTATTGGTATGTTTTTAGGTATTATAGGAGGTATGGCCGCCTGTGTTTTTGGAGGATATACCTCTTTGGCCGACTATATTTTGGGACTGCAAACCGATTTTAATACATTTCATGTTATTTACTCCTTTATAAAAACATTCATCTTTGCTTTTATTTTGGCTACCATACCCTCGTTCCATGGCTATTATATGAAAGGTGGTGCTCTGGAAGTTGGTAAGGCAAGTACAACATCTTTTGTTTGGACAGCAGTTACCATTATTTTACTGAATTATATATTAACAGACATGATGCTAGGCTAATGATAGAGGTTAAAGACTTACATAAATCGTTTGGAGAAGCTCATGTTTTAAAAGGCATAAGCACCAATTTTGACAAAGGAAAAACAAATCTGATCATTGGACAGAGTGGTTCGGGGAAAACGGTATTTTTAAAATGTTTATTGGGTTTATTTGATTATGAAAAAGGTTCTATTGCCTATGATGGGAAAATATTTTCGCAGCTCTCTGAAGATGAAAAGCGTAACTTGCGTGCCGAAATAGGCATGGTTTTTCAAGGTAGTGCTTTATTTGACTCTATGACCATTGCCGAAAATGTTATGTTCCCGCTACAAATGTTTACGAATCAAAGTAAAAGTGAAATGCAAGATCGGGTGAATTTTGTATTGAAGCGGGTGAATTTAGAAGATGCTCATTATAAAATGCCCAGCGAAGCTTCTGGTGGTATGCAAAAACGCGTTGCCATTGCCAGAGCCATAGTCAACAATCCAAAGTACTTATTTTGTGATGAGCCCAACTCCGGATTAGATCCTAAAACGGCTATTGTTATCGATAATCTTATTCAGGAAATTACAGATGAATATCAAATAACGACCGTTATCAATTCGCACGACATGAATTCTGTTATGGAAATTGGTGAAAAAATTGTGTTTTTAAAAGATGGTTTAAAAGCCTGGGAAGGTTCTAACAAAACCATTTTTAAAACCGATAACGAAGTGGTAACTGATTTTGTGTATTCTTCAAATTTATTTAAAAAAGTACGTAAAATGTATATTGAAGAGAATCAGTAGTTAATTAATTCGTTTTACTACCAAAGTATCCAAGTTCAGCTTAAGTTTTAGCCATTGCTCTAGTTTTTCTTTGTCTTTCTTTTTATTCGCTTCATTTGACAAAGAATCAATCCACTTTACACTAAAAACAGATAATGTATCGAGTTTGGTAAAATTGGAAGATATGACATTTGAGTAAGAAAATTGATCTATGGTTTCATAGTTGATTTTCACTTCTTTTGCTAGCTCTTCAAAAGCAATATAATTACGTTCTAATTTATTAAGTTTTCTAACGCGGTCTTCTAAAAAAGCTATTTTTTGAGTTTGCGACAATAAATCGAGAGAGTCTCGGGTTCTTAACTCTTCCATATACTTAAAGTTATCTAAGTTTTTTGATTTATTTTGATTAACTCTTAAATCGCTATTACTTAAAGAACTGTAATCTTTCATTCGTGATTTTAGAAGATCAATTGTGGTCTCTGGTATTTCATCCAGGCCAAAGGTATTTAGCACAATAAGCGAAGTCCCTTTCCTTTCATATTTATAGCTTGCATTCTTTTTTAAATACTCGTAATGCGGTAATGCCTTTAGTTCATTATCAACGAAACTTTTAGCATCTCTGTCAAAATTACTTTCATTTAATACATTAATAAATGTCCAAACCGCGGGAACCATAACGACAATTGCTAACAATGTTGCCATTCTTGAAATAAATTGTCTTTTTTTGGAATTCACATATTTAAGCATAGGAAAGCGCAATACTTTTAATACGATAAAGGTTGCCATGGCAATAAAAATGGTATTAATTGTAAACAAATACATCGCACCCAAAAAATAGTCCCATCTCCCTTTTGCCAATCCGTAACCCGCTGTACATAGTGGAGGCATCAAAGCCGTGGCAATAGCTACTCCAAAAATAACCGAAGCAATGGTTCCTCTTTTAGTACGGGCTATAATTAAAGCCAAGCCACCAAAAAAAGCAATTAAAACATCGCGAATATCCGGTTGTGTTCTTGCAAAAAGTTCTGAAGTGTCTTCACTTAAAGGAAATAGCCAAAAGAATAAAAAGGCCGTTAATAAACTCAATACGATCATTGTCGCCAAGTTTATCAAAGATCGTTTTAGCGTATCAATATCGTTAATAGCAATAGATAACCCAACTCCTAAAATAGGCCCCATAAGAGGAGAAATTAACATGGCACCGATAACCACCGCTGTTGAATTAGCATTTAACCCAACGGAAGCTACAAATATCGAACATATTAAGATCCATGCTGTGGCACCTTTAAACGGAATATCCCCCTTTATAGCTTCTATAGTAGCGTCTCTATCGGTATCTTCTCTAAAATCTAAAAGCTCACTAAAAAAGGTTTTGGTACTCTGAAACAGCCCCCGGGCGTCCTGCTTTAGAGCCTCTTTAGATTGCTCAACCGCATCACTCTGGCCTGCTTCTTCCTCAGAGAAATTGAATTTACTTTCTTCACTCATAATTAACCATATTGTGCTCCAAAGGTGTCTTTAACATTTTGAAGGACTTTTTTAATATCTTGTTCTTTTGCTTTAGGAAAGATAAGCAAAACTTCATCTTTATCAACTATGATATAGTCTTTCAAGCCATCAACCACAACAATTTTATCATCTTTAGTGCGAATCATGTTTCCGGAAGCATCTTCAGTTAATGTTCTGGCATGAACTATGGCATTCTTAGCATCGTCCTTTTCAAGCTTATCGTACAGACTTCCCCAGGTTCCTAAATCGTTCCAATCAAATTCGGCAGCAATAACATTTACATTCTTTGACTTTTCCATAATCGCATAATCTACAGAGATATTTTCTGCCTTAGGATAATTTTCCAAGATAAAACCTTCTTCTAAATCGGTATTATAAGCTGCCAACCCTTGCTCAAATAACTTATAAAGCTCCGGTTGATTATTTAGAAACGCTTTTACTACCGAAGTCACACTCCACATAAAAATACCTGCATTCCATAAAAAGTTACCCTGATCTATATATTGTTTAGCAACTTCATAAACGGGCTTTTCTTTAAATTGTGCAACCGATTTTATGGCTTCAGAAGACCCTTTATCATATTCAATATACCCATATCCTGTATTTGGGAATGTAGGCTGTATTCCGAGTGTCATTAAAACATCATTTTTCGAACAAAAATCGAAAGCCTGCTGTACATTTTTTGTAAATGATATTTCATCTTCAATCCAGTGATCACTTGGAGCCACGATCATAACGGCATCAGGGTTTTCTTTTTGAATTTTTAATGAGGCATACAAAATACAGGGCGCCGTATTCCTCATAGCCGGTTCTAAAACAACCTGTCGTTTTGTAACCTCGGGCAGCTGTTCAAAAACCAAATCGTTATAGCGCTCATTCGTTAAAATAAAAATATTTTCCTTCGGAATTAGGTTGGCTAATCTCTTAAACGTTTTTTGAATTAATGTATCTCCGGTCCCCAACATATCATGAAATTGCTTTGGAAATTCTTGAGTACTTACCGGCCAGAATCTCGATCCTACGCCACCTGCCATCAATATGGCATAATAATTTTTATTCATTTAAATATTCTAATAATTCAACTTCTGCATTGGGATTGAAAAGGTACAACTTTCCTGTTTTAATCTCAACACATTCAAACCGCTTTGTTCGTTTTTTTCCCATTTTAAAAATCTTACCATTGTATAATTTAAACAATCTGCCTAAAGGGACCTCAAAAATATAGGTTTGATCATTGGGTTCATCATATCGCTTCAATGCTAAAGCCAGAGAAGTATCTGTATCACTTGAGGCTTTTGGGTTTTTAAAATGTCTTGCTATTAACGGTAGTAGATTATTTGGAAACACTTGAGGATTTATAAACGGTAACATTAAGTGTTGAAATGTTCTTTTCCACTCCATACCATGTGGCTTTATAAATTTCCCATAAGCATTATAAGCTTCGAAATGTGCGATTTCGTGAATGAGCGTAATTAAAAACCGGTATTGATTTAAGTTAGAGTTTATGGTTATTTGATGTTTTCCATTTGGCAAACTCATATAGTCACCATGCCTCGTTTTTCTCTCTTTCTTAATTTTGACCACCAAATTGTCGTGTTCTAAGAGTTTTAGAACTTGAGGTATGGCATTTTGTGGGATATAATCTTGAAAGGCATTTTGCATCAAAGCAAAAATAATGGAATATTTTAAGATTGAATCATGTTTAGTAGTAAAGACATGTTGTCAAATGTTTTAGTAACTTCATTTTCTAACGTATTATTATAATCGTGAGCCGTAAACCCGAACACCTCAAAGCCCCCGGCTTTAGCAGCTCTTACACCCGACAAGCTATCTTCAATAACAACACATTCATTAGGTTCGAACCCCATAGTCTTTGCCGCCCACAAAAAAATACCGGGATCTGGTTTCCATTTTTGTATGGTATAACAACTAAAAATACAGTTCTCGAAATAGGGTAATAAACCTGTATGCTTCAGGTTAAGCTTAATTTTACTTTCGGGACCACTTGATGCAACACAAAAAGGGATCGTTAGCGTTTTTAGTAATTCCGGAACACCTTCTATGGGTTTTATATGCTTTTCAAAAGCTTTAAAACTTTGTTTTCGATACTCATTTTCAAATGTTTCAGGAATTGGCTTTCCGGATAATTCGGCCACGATATCAATACAAGCTTGTAAAGACTTGCCTTTAAAACATGTAAGCCCTTCATGCAGTGTCATGGTCACCCCTAAGGTCTTGGCCAAATCTAAAAAAACAGAAGTTCCAATAGCTTCGCTATCAACCAATACACCATCGCAATCAAAAATTATACATTTGTATCTACTCATAATATCATTAATACTCAACAATTTCAAACTCACTACGCCTATTCAATTGGTGCTCTTCATCGGTACAATCTAACATCGGGCAAGGTACAATGGGCTGTAATTCCCCAAAGCCTTCAAACTTCATGCGGCGTGCGTTTATATAGCCTTCCAAAGCTAAATAATTTCTTGTAGATTCTGCCCTTCTTTCAGATAACACTTGGTTGTATCGTACCGTCCCTCTACTATCTGTATGCGAACTTATTTTTAAATGAATGTCCGGGTAGCGCTCCAATTTTGCAGCCAACTCATCTAATATCACTTTAGAATCTGCCCTGATACTCCACATATCAAAATCGAAATAAATGGGGGCTAATTGAAAAAATAATTTCCCATCTTTTTCAATGACTGGTGGTCCTTCAACATCTGTTAATAAGGCAAAACGTTGTGGATCCTTTTCTTTTAATTCTTTATCAATTTTCTTTTCAGCAATGATGACCTCAACCGGATCAATAATTACCGGAGGTGGTGGCGGTATTTTATTTAAAAATAATACGTGTGTCTGATCTTGTTCTTCGATAACTTTCACATCTAACTTACCTGGATAATAGGCTTCATTATTCCCTTCAAGTCGATAATTACCAGCTAATAAGTTCATATTAAACACAGCTAAAGAATCTAATGTATTTACATATAATTCTCGTCCTTTTTTATCTTTTAAAACCACTTTGATGTTAGAAATGTATGCTCTCGTTTCTGCATCTCTAACTTCAAATGTATTAATATATTCCCTAATAAATATTTCACCTGTTTGTTGAAATTGAAAAATATTATCATCTCTCTTATTTCTATTAGATGAAAAGAAGCCTTCATTTTCGTTATAATAATTCAAGTTAAAATCGTCATATTGAGAATTTACAGGCACTCCTAAATTGATTGGGGTCGTGAAGCTTCCATCTAGCGATTCGGACACGAAATTATCTAACATACCCAAACCTAAGTGCCCATTTGATGCAAAAAACAGATCTCCTTTTTGAGAGATAAACGGGAAATGCTCTCTGTTAGGTGTATTAACCAAACTTCCCAGATTCACAGGATCACCATAAATCGTATCTTCAATGTTTACATAATACAAATCGAAACCTCCAAAACCGCCTTCAATATCTGACGAAAAGTAGAGTTTCTTTCCATCGGGACTCAATGCCGGATGCTGATAAGAATAACCATTTTGGTTGAATGCCAGTTTTTCTAAATCCGTCCATTTTCCTTCAACTCGGGATGATTTGTATAAATGAATATTATTGTTGGAATTCGCATTGAACTCTTTTTTTCCATTGGTATAATTACTTCTGGAGATATACAAGGTGTTACCATCTTTACTGAAACAGAAGTTACCTTCATGAAGTTTAGAATTTATGATTTTGGGTAAGGCCCTAGTTTCTCCAATGGTATCATTTTTATCATCTACTTTTGTCGCATAAATATCTAAAAACGGTTGATGTGTCCATTTATAAGTTTTTCCAAATAGTTGTTTGGTATCTCTATCGGATGTAAAATATACGCTATCTCCATATTTAACCGCTCCAAAATCGGAGGCATCCGAATTAAACTGAACCTTCTTTACCCTGTAATCCGGATTTTTCAATTTAAAGGTTTCAATAACCTCAATAGATGCTGTTTTATCTAAATCCGCTTTTAAGTTTTCTTTATAAAGTTTAAAATAATCCAATCCCGTTTCGTAATCCCCTAAAGCCGATAGAACCTGATACAGCTTGAAGTTATATGCATTATCGTAGCTTTTATCTTTTTCTCCAAACCGTCCTTTTACTAATTGCTTCAAATAAAGAGACGCTCTTTTATATTGAAAGGTGTTATAGTAACAAATAGCAATGTTTTCCAGAGTTTTTTTATGACGTTTTTTTTCTAATTCTTCCTCATAATACTTTGCTGCACTTATATAATCTCCCTTTTCAAAAAAGCGATCTGCTCGTGTTCTTTTTTGCGCAAATGACGCTTGTATTATAAACAAAGAGATAATAATAAAGGCTATTTTCTGTGTCATATTAATAGAATCTTGGGGATGAGTATTTTTTACTTAAGCCTAAAATATCGAACTTATATAAAAGTATAAATTCATGCGTTCCGTTATTATAAGTTTTTAATTGACTCGTATTAAAATCGTAGGCATATCCCATTCTTAAATTAGGTGTAATATAAATCCCTGCAAGTCCTGATACGGCGTCTTCATATCTGTAAGAAAGTCCCAGTTCAAATCGCTCTTGAAATAAGGCATTAGCCGATATATCAAACGACAACGGAGCGCCGTCTACATATTTAACAACCGTTGATGGTTTTAGTTTAAACTGGTTATTAAGATCAAAAATATAACCGCCAATTAAAAACACATGTGGCTTATTCCTATAGAAGGCATCACTATTTACATTAAGGTCGTTCGGGATTAAATTTGGCGAGGACAAACCAAAATAATATTGCTCTTTAAATACAAACGCGCCGGCACCTATATTAAGCACTGTTTTACTTTCATTTTGGAATAAAGGATCTGTAATAACATTACTACCTAAGGCACTAAAATTTAAGTGGTCAACACCCATTTTTATTCCGAAAGATATGTTCATATTATTATTCAGACTTATTTTATAAGCCGCATCTACATTGAATACATTTTCGCTTAAATTAATATTTCCTCCGATATCATCGTTTAAATAATTCACGCTTAACTCTATGCGTTCATTTAGTGGTATATGCGCAAAAACGTTTGCTGTTCGCGGAGCGCCATCGATGCCTACCCATTGTGTACGGTACAAACTACCCGCCTGTACAATGCCAGGTTCATTGATCATATAACCGGGATTAACCATACTCATATTATACATATATTGGGTATACTGCGGTTCTTGTTGTGCGAATGCAGATAAACTACATATTGTTAATATTATAAATACTCTAATATTCATTGATATCTAAATTATTATCTGCTTAAATAGAAATTACCTTGCAAAGGCGTTGTTGTACCATCTTTAGGATCGAAAACATAAAAATAAACTCCTGATGGCAGATCCTTCCCCATGGCTAATGCCACATTAGAAACACCTTTAAATAATGGGGTGTTTTTATTTCCTTTATACACCACACTTCCATATCTATTGTATATATTTATTTCAAAGTTTGGAAATGTGACCGGTAAATTACACAAGTCGAATTCGTCATTAAGATTATCATTATTAACGGATATACCATCTTTAATACAATCATCGCAATCCACATGGTCTATGGGAAGTAGCGTCACGGTGATTGAGGTTCTTGCAGACTCACAACCATTTCCATCTAAGGCGGAAACAAAATAATCTTCGCCATCAATCAATACGGTTCCAAAAGACAACGCATCTGTAGCCATTGCGGTATCATACCAATTATAATCAACACCTCCACTTGCCTGAAGATTTGAAATGGTCGCACCTTCACTCGCGCAGAACGTTTGGTTTGCAGTTGTTGGCATACCCGCCTCTGCTACCGTTATTAACATATACGATACCGATAAGGCGCAAGAGTTATGCCCTTGAATTTCATACTGAAAATTATATCTGCCTGCATTTAATTGAGAGACATCCAACAGACTACCGGTAAGCACTCCGGTATTATCCAAATCTATAAACGTACCTCCTAAATCGGCTGTTGCATCCAAAAAATTATTAAGATCGACCTGCAAATCTGACCGACATACCAAATCGGCAACATTATTACCGGCGCTTAAACTTTGATGGCCTGTTATGGTAATCGTTGTTGAATTACCAGAGCACATTAAAACACCAGATGTGTTAACATTATCCGGAACGGTATAGATATAAGCTCCGGCTTCAGAAGTAGCCGGGTCGAATACGGCGTTATGTCCGGTTGTTATGTACCCATTTGGTCCTGACCATGTTCCCGTGGTATTTGGATTCCCTGTTAGTCTATCAAATAAATCGAAAGCAGCACCATCGTCACAAACATCTATTAAGCTTCCGGAGCCAGATTGATAGGCTTCAAATACGGTAAACGATAGATTGGCACTATCTGTACATCCATTTGCCGTGGTGGCGCTATAGGCGAAATCAAAGGTCTGTTGATCATTAATTTCAGGGAGCGTTATTGGATTTGTAAACGTGTTTCCAGTCGTCAAATCTGTCCAGGTTCCTAGTGGGCCTTGATAAATAGGATCATCCACGCCATTGGTTGTTAATAATGTGAATAAATCCAATGGAGCTGCTATCGTTGAATCTGTTTCACAAAACTCTAACCCTAAAGTATCTTCACCCGCATATAATTTGGGATGAATGGTTAAAACTACCCGGGCTCTTTGTGTGCTACAAAAACCTGTGTTATCGGCAAAGGGATTACACCTGTTGACACGATAATTATGTGCCATAAAAACATCTGAAGGGCAGTTAATTCCCGGAGATACTATATACTCAAAAACATAGGTTCCCGGTGAGGCATTCATTAAATCAACAGTTCCCAGCGAAGAATAACCGGTATCTCCGTTGGAAAGTAAACCGAGATCTGAAGCTCCTGAAACTAAAACCCAATTAGTATGGTCTACATCAAAATAGTCAAACAAAACTCCTTGCTCTGTTGTAAATTCCAGTTGATCATATAAATTCACTGAAGCCGGTAAGGATGCACTATCCTCACAAAACTCTAAAGGGCTATTTTGACTAAAAGGCCTTAAGTATTCATAGATTTTAAAGCGAATCGTAGATGATGTATTACTACATACTCCGGAACGTTGATCAACGGAATAGGTAAAATTCACTTCCTCACAGCCAAATCTTAACCCTCTATTAGCTATAATTTGTTGATAAACATTATTCATATTTACCAGAGGATCATTTGGAGCTGTTATCTGTCCATATCCGTCATTAGACCACACCCCTTCAACATCTTCGAGAAGTAAAAATTGATCGTTGGTTAAATCTATATCCGCATCGAAATTCCCATTTAATATATCAGCTTCGCAAATACGTTTATTTTGTGCGTACCCGGAAAACACTTGCCTGGTTATAGAAATATTAACGGTTGTTTCGACGGTCGCATTACATGGCGGAATACCGGTTACCCTATAGGTCAATTCAAAGGTCTCCTGATCAACCAAAGGTGGTCCCGGGGTATAAGGTATTGTTACGCTTAAATTAGAGCCTGTTATGCTATTGAAGTTAGGACTGCTTCCATTATAAATCCACCGTCCGTTAAGGTGCGGACTTGGTAAGGATTCTAAGGATTCGAAAAGATCAACATCGGGAAGCGGAATACAAATATCCATAGGTACAGAGCCTATATCGCAAACCTCCAGGTTAACATCATCAATGCCAAAAACAGGTCTGGCATAGCCGGAAAAAGGTCCTAATATTAAATTGACAGTTGCGACAACACCACCCGGACAGGCTGAACCGGAATCCATCAATTGAAACTGGTAATCGGTTAAACTTTCAGAGGCATTGTCTAAGTCCCATAAATGTAATTCACCCGTTGTATCATCAAGAGCAAAATTAAAACCGGCATCAAACCAGATACCATCTGCTAAAGAAATCGGTGCTCCTCCTGAAACCGCATTAAACTCCTCATATAAGTTAATAATGCCATCGGGAGTTCCATTGCTATCACCATCAATTATGGTCATATCGCAAATGGTAATGGTCTCAACAGGATTACATTGGGCCTGAATTTTTAGGGAATAAAAAACTAATAAAACAAAAAAAGTAACTGTAATGTTTTTCAATATGCGGGGTATTTAAATTCATAGCAAGATAATTATTCGAAGCCTCCCCTTAATAACTAAAAAATAAAATTATGAACAGTAAAATGTTAATAAAGAAAGAATAAACTTACTTAAAGAATCTAAGGTGTGGAATTAGAAACTTGCAATAATTTTCCATTATAAAAGCTGTTTCCACTAAGAGAAAAATCATAAATATATCGTGCCATTTCTATGGCTGTTATGGGAGCCTGATAACCGGGAAAGGCTTCTTCGAGCATTTCAGTTTGTACGGCACCCAAAGCCAAAACATTAAAACTTGGCCCCGTTTCTTTATATTCTTCGGCTAATAATTCCGCTAAGGTAATAATAGCTGCTTTACTAGAACTATATGCCGACAAACCGGGAAACTTTAAACTACCTTGCACACCACCCATAGAGCTTATGGTTACTACATGGCTTTCCTTTTTCATAAATGGAATGACTAACCTTGTTAGTTCTGAAACTCCAAAAACATTGGTTTGATATACCTTTTGAAAATCTTCAAAGGTTGTTTCTCCAAACGGTTTGTTAAGTAGCGTTCCTGCATTATTTATTAATACATCAACATGTGTCCATGCCGTAGAAACAAAATCTACGACAGATTTATAGCCTTCGGGGTTGCATAAATCAAAGGACAAGGAAGTCACATTTTCCAAATGCAAATTTTGAACAGGTTTTTCATTCCGCGAAAGCGCTAAAACATGATGACCCGCTCTAGAGAACAACTGTACCAATTCAAACCCAATACCTCTGCTCGTTCCGGTAATAATAATATTTTTACTCATCGTTCATTTTTATGTCTTGCGATGGTGCATTAATCATCCCTTCCAAAGCCGGAATCATAACATTCATAAAATTGGTCATGTGCTCAAAATCCATTTTATCCGCTTCATCATCAACATGATGGTAATAATCAAAATTAGTGAAATCGAATGTAGAAATGGCATGTGCCGGTTTATTAAAAGCTTTAAAGAATGGATAATTATCAGATCTCATGAACAATTGAAACTCTTTGGCCTTAGGAAAAAACCCAATAAGCTCTTCTCCCCCATACTCATTTAGCTTTTGGCCCATATTAGATTTCTCGTAACCAGAAATATAAGCCATAATTTCTGAGGCATCTCTGGGAACTCCGATCATTTCAAAATTAATCATGGTATAAAGATTAAGGTTCTCTTCCTTTAACCGCTTAGCCAAATGCGATGATCCTTTTAACCCCATTTCTTCTGCTGAATATAATGTAAATAAGATGCTTCGTTTGTTACTTTTATTTTTTGAAAAGTACTTAGCCCATTCTAAAACGGCCACAGTACCTGAAGCGTCATCATTAGCTCCGTTGGCAATAACGTCTCCATCAACTTCTTCTGCATGCCCAATATGATCGTAATGCGCTCCAAGGATCACAAACTCATTTTTTAGCTTAGCATCATTTCCTTCCAAATACCCAATAACATTATAACCAATGATTTTTTTTACGTTAAAACTATCTCTATAGGTTTCAAAATACGGCTTGATGCCATTTTTTTTGAATATCTTTTCAATATAAACTGCAGCTTTCTCAATGCCTTCAGATCCTGTGTTTCTTCCTTCTAAAGCATCAGAGGCCAAATACTCTAAACTGGATTTAACACTAGTTTCTAAAATGGCATCGATGCGACTCTTTTTTTCCGGGACAATGGCTTGATGAACATCGTTTGATTCGGGACGATCTGCCTTGGCTTCGGTCATGCTTTTTTGCGAACCACAGTTGAAAAGTAAAACTGCTATCGCCAAGATTAAGGTTTTTTTCATTTTTTGATTTTTAAAAATTAAAGATAGAAAAACCAAATCAAGTAAATAGAAATTAAATTCGTTTTTTCAGCTTTACTTTAGGTAAAAATTATATTAGTAATATCCTAAAAATCATTAACTTGTAGAAGATTCTAATGAAATGCCAGGTCATAAAAGTCATATCACCTCTGTTAATCGACGATTAAGTAATCTTGATGGTTCAAAACATCATGCCTTTATGGTTATTGAAACGCATGATTGTTTATATCGGTTAGAAGCCAATCAATTTAATTTATTCTCACAAAAACTAAGAAATGGCATTTCTAATAGTTTAAGAAAATTTAACGGATCCATACTAAAACAAAACGATAACAGCCATTTCATTAGATTTGAATCTGCAAGTAATGCTATTATGTGTGCGTTGAAAATACGATCTAATTTCAAATACATCACTCCAAAGTTTGATCGTTCAATCCGACAATTAAACATTGGAATAGCGGTTTCAAATAGCCACCTTAGTGATGATAAAACCATTACTGCTGCCACAAGAATGTGCGACATTGTAAAGGAACAGATTGTGGCTTCTTCAGCTATTGAAACTCTATACAATATGGAAAACAAACATGCACGAATTGACAAAACTTCTATCCGGGTATTGAAACCTTCTGAAGAACAATTTCTGAATAAACTCATGGATTATATCAGGACGGTTTGGAGTGACCCGACCTTTATAAGCACAGATCTGAGTGAAAATTTAGGTTACAGCAAATCTCAAATATATAGAAAGATAAAAAGGTTAACCGGCAAGACACCAACCGCATTTATTAGAGATTTTCGATTAAACGAAGCACTGGGCTTTATTCACAATCGATCTGATATAATTTCGAAAATTGCACTTAAAATCGGGTTTAGAAATCCGACTTATTTCACAAAATGTTTTAAGGACAGGTTTAATATATTGCCTTCGAAATATTTACAACAACATACATAAAAAAAACCCGTTCTAAATACATAAAACAGGTTTTGGTTTTTGTTATGATAAGCCACCGAATGCACTCCGACAACCATCGGAACAGGATGACAAATACCTTTTAAACTAACATAGTTATTGGGTTTTCAATATAGTCTTTTAGTGTTTGAAGGAATTGTGCTCCCGTAGCTCCGTCAACGGTTCTATGGTCGCAGGCCAATGATAATTTCATGGTATTACCAACCACAATCTGCCCATTCTTAACCACAGGTTTCTCTATAATATTTCCTACTGAAAGTATGGCTGAATTTGGTTGATTAATAATTGAAGTAAAACTTTCAATACCAAACATCCCTAAATTAGAAACGGTAAATGTACTGCCTTCCATTTCGGCAGGTGTTAATTTTTTGTTTCTGGCTTTCCCTGCAAGCTCTTTAACTTCCGCACCAATTTGAGGTAATGTTTGCTCGTTGGCAAACTTCACCACAGGAACAACCAAACCATCCGGAACAGCAACAGCAACACCAATATGCACGTGATTATTCAATCTCATTTTATCTGCGAACCATTGAGAGTTCACTTGTGGATGTTGTTTTAATGCTAAAGCACAGGCTTTAACAATAATATCGTTATAGGAAATCTTAGTATCCGGAATCGAGTTAAATTGTTGGCGGAATGCAATAGCATTCTCCATATCGAACTCTACATTTAAGTAATAATGCGGTGCTGTAAACTTGGAATTGGTCAAAGCTTTAGCTATGGCCTTACGCATTTGAGAATTACTAACCTCATCAAAATCTTCCTGGCCTGTAGGCACAAATTTCCCAACAGCCGAACCGGATTGAGCAGCAGGTGTAAAGTTCTCTATATCTCTTTTTACAATACGTCCGTTTTCTCCTGTACCACTAACTTGAGACAGGTTAATTCCTTTTTCATCAGCCATTTTCTTAGCCAATGGAGAGACAAATAATCTTCCGTTTGGTGTGGACGATGTCGTAGCCGGTTGACTCACCTTTGGGGCTTCCTGTTTTATCTCTGTCTTTGGCGCTTCTACCTTTTGCGGTACATCTTTCGGGGCTTGTTCTGCATTTGAATCGCTAGAAGCCACTTTAAAATTACTGGCAACACTAGAAACATCTGTACCTGCGGGGCCGATAATAGCCAATAAGGCATCAACTTTAGCAGACTCCCCCTCATTTAACCCGATATATAACAATGTCCCGGATTGGAAAGATTCAAACTCCATAGTAGCCTTATCGGTTTCTATTTCAGCTAAAATATCACCTTCTTCAACATGGTCGCCTACTTTTTTAAGCCATGTCGCAACGGTTCCTTCTTCCATGGTATCACTTAAACGTGGCATGGTAACAACGATAACCCCTTCAGGCAGTTCTTGAGTAGAAGAACCAAAATCAACATCAGAAATATCTTTAGCTTCATCATCAGCTTCAGGAATCACATCAGACTCTACAACTTCAGCGTTTCCATTTAATAATCCGGAAATATCTTCTCCTTCATCACCAATAATGGCTAATAAGGTATCAACTTTAGTGGTTTCTCCTTCTTGAACACCAATGTGAAGTAATGTGCCTTCATTAAAAGACTCAAATTCCATAGTGGCTTTATCAGTTTCAATTTCGGCCAAAATATCACCTTCTTCAATCTTATCTCCAACCTTTTTTAGCCAAGCTGCGACAGTTCCTTCTTCCATCGTATCGCTTAAACGCGGCATATTTACTACTATAGCCATAGCTTATATTTTATGTTGTATAAATGGATAATCCTCTTGTTCGTAAACCACATCGTACATCACATTTATATCAGGGAACGGTGATTCTTCAGCAAACTTTTCGCATTCTGAAACTAAATCTTTAACGCGTTTGTCAATGACTTTAAGGTCATCTGCGGTAGCATATTTCTTTTCAAGAATAATATCTTTCACCTGCGTTATCGGATCAATTTTCTTATATTCTTCTACTTCTTCTTTAGTTCTGTAATGTTGAGCATCACTCATGGAGTGTCCTCTATAGCGATATGTTTTCAACTCTAAAAATGTTGGTCCGTCACCACGACGTGCGCGTTGAATAGCCTCATCAAATGCTTCCGCAGCTTTGATAGGATTCATCCCATCTACGGGTCCGCAAGGCATTTCGTAACCTTTTCCTAATTTCCATATTTCTGAGTGATTTGCCGTACGCTCAACCGATGTTCCCATGGCATAGCCATTATTTTCACATACGAACACTACAGGTAATTTCCACAGCATGGCTAAATTAAAAGTTTCATGTAATGACCCCTGGCGCGCAGCACCATCACCAAAGCAGCACAAGGTTACACCATCACTTCCATGGTATTTATCGCCAAAAGCAATTCCTGCTCCTAAAGGGATTTGTCCCCCTACAATACCATGCCCACCATAAAAACGGAACTCTTTAGAAAATATATGCATAGAACCACCAAGACCTTGAGATGTCCCTGTAGCCTTTCCATAAAGCTCTGCCATGACACGTTTAGGATCCACCCCCATACCGATGGGTTGTACATGATTTCGATAAGCTGTAATCATTTTATCTTTGGTCAAATCCATGGCGTGTAAGGCTCCTGCTAAAACGGCTTCCTGACCATTATATAAATGAAGAAACCCTCTTACTTTTTGTTGAATGTAAACTGCTGCAAGTTTATCTTCAAACTTCCTCCAAAACAGCATGTCTTCATACCATTTTAGGTATGTTTTTTTAGTGATCTTTTGCATCTACTAATATTGAATTTTAATTAAGCGAAATACAAAAGTAATACATTGCTGGGTATTGCAAAAACACTTATGGATTAAATTTGCACGAAAACGTTATAGAACTGATTTGTCGAACACAAAAGGTAATAGATTTGCTAAAGAATCGGACTTAGCCACCTTTCCTTTTTCACCCATAAAATAAATCTCAATGGGCACCTTTTGTTTAACCTCATACTCGGCAATAGCCTGTCGGCAGGCACCACAAGGTGGTATTGGGCTCGTAGTCTGCTTATTTTGAGATGTTGCAGTAATAGCCATTCGCAATACTTTGGCATTAGGGTATTGAGAACCGGCATAATAAATAGCTGTGCGTTCAGCACATAATCCTGAAGGGTATGATGCGTTTTCCTGATTATTTCCGGTAATAATTTCACCATTATCCAATAATAAGGCGGCACCTACGTGAAATTTCGAATAAGGCGCATAGGCCTTTCCCCTGGCCTCAGCCGCTTTTTGCATTAACATATTAACGTCTTTAGGAAGTTCTTCTATACTCTCAAAGACATATAATTTGGACTCAATTTTCACTTCCTTCATATGCTATGTTTTTCATAAAAATTGTGATACTTTCTTAGACAAAAAAACTATTGCGGTTAGCAATAGTTTTTTTAATATTATATTTCATTTATCTTAATACTCCACATACTCTCCGGCACCTAAATTAAATGTTAAAGAAAAACGCAAGGTGTTTTCTAAGGGGCTTTGCACTTTAGATGCTGAAAATAAATAGGACAAATCAATATTGATAACATTGTATTTAAATCCGGCGCCCAGAGCTAAAAACTTTCGCGCGCCTTTGTCTTCACTTTCATTAAAATACCCCATTCTTAAAGCAAATGAATCTTGATACAAATATTCTGCAGAAAGCGAATACGTAAACTCCTTCAGCTCTTCACTAAATCCATCGGGAGCATCATTAAACGATTGAAACATTCCCGATAAAAAACTCACATCCGGGTCTTTACCTTCAACAATAACCGTTGGTTCCGTACTTTGATCATAATTCCCATCACCGTTATTATCTACAAACCCATAAACAGGTGGTGTAGGCACCAATAGTTTTCCTAATTCGGCTGTTACAGCTATTTTGTTATAATCATCAAATATAAAATCGAATCCTGCACCCAATCTTAAATTTGTGGGTTGAAAATTTTCTTGTCCGCCTTCATCATATTTAAACTTCGGCCCAATATTCTGAATGGCAAACCCCATTCTCCAACGTCCGTTAAAATCATTATAGGCTTCCTCTTCACTTTGATAGTATCCAGAAATATCAACACCAAAAGTATTCGCTGCAGCCGTATCGTTATTTCCCGTATCCAATCTTAAATCTGAACGTAAGTAACGCATCGCCACAGACATCGCAAACTGCTCACTTAAACGCAGGGCATAAGAAGCATCTATGGTAAGTTCATTAGGTCTTTGAATTAGAGCCTGGGAAAATTCATCCTGAACAAATTCAATATCTCCTAAAGAAAAGTATCTGAAACTTGCAGCGAACGAGCTACGTTCATCAATACGATTAAAATAAGTCACATTTCCAAGAAAAATGTCGTTTACCAATTTACTTAAATACGGTGTGTAACTTACGGCTATTCCTGATTTAGCTTCTGAAAACACATACTTTGAGGAATTCCATTGCTGAGAAAACGCATCAACAGAAGTTGCTACACCCATGTCTCCTAAAGCAGCTGCACGCGCATCTGATGCTATTAAAACAAAGGGGACTCCGGTGGTAATTACTCTTCTATCCTGGTTATCAAAAACAATGGTTTCCTGAGCATTCACTTTAAAGATAAAAGTCAACGCAACGAGTATCAATATCCTATTCTTCATGAATCAATTTTATTTAACAAATATAATTTTTTATTATAGTATTACAAGTTTCTCTATTTTTTCTACTTTTTTATCCAATAAACTGGATTGAACGGTAAGCTTATAAATATACACGCCTTTACCTATTTTATCTCCAAAATCATCCCTGCCATCCCAGACAATATCTCTGGACAAGGAACTTGTTACCTTAAGCCCTTCATTGGTTTGCCCATTGAGTGTTCTTACCAATTTTCCAGACACGGTGAATATCTGTATAGAAACGTCGAGAGGAGCAGAACTATTGTGATTAAACCAAAATTCCGTGTAATTTACAAAAGGATTTGGATAATTAAGCACATTGTTTATAACTAACTCCTGATCTTTATCGAATACCATAAATTGAATTTCGGCAATAGAAGAGTTGTTATAAACATCCCAAACTTTTAAGGTTAGGGTATGCAAGCCCGGCTCTAAATCTCTAAACGGATAACTTACGACCCCTTTTTGGTAATCATCTACTTCTGTTTGATAATAATCATTCAAAATAAACGGATTTGTTTCGTCACCATCTATAATGGCGACGATATCGTGCCCAATACCGCTGGCTGTATTAATGCCATTATCATCTTCCAATTTCGCTAATAAGGTTGGTGATTCGTTGGTAATACCACCGGAAACAAAATTCTCATCGTTCATATATAAAGTAATGACCGGTCCTGTATTATCTTCAGCAGCATTTTCGTTTAAGCCTCCAATTCTAACGGTATTAATGCTTGCTCCAGCCTGATCCTGAAGTAAAGTTTCGTTTTTAGAGTAAAAGCTCACTTTACCAAACCCTACCGGAATCCCTATATCTTTGGGAACTACAAAATCAAATTCAAATTGACCATTGGTCACAGAGGCCTGTCCTCTAAAAATAATCTCTCCAAGGGTATTAAAGTCCAGTTTTATTAAATTTCCATTTAGTCTGGTACCGTCATTGGCTAGGGTCTGTCTGTCTATATTTTTATCGTAAATGGTTGTTGAAAGTGTTCCGCTATAATTACTCATAACCGCTCCTGAAATATCGGTAACTTCACCCGCCAGTTTAACATAACTCAAGGCCTTGAGTGTATCGGTGGCTTGACCAATAGGAACATCATTAATTGTTGTTAACCGGATATTAGGTTCAGGGAATGCCAATTTCATAGCCGGATCACCAATAAAAAAGACCAGTCGTTTTTGACTTTGACCGGAAATTGAAGCATCATTTTTTGTTAACATTAAAGCTTCGGCCATCGATGGGTACTCATGATCTTGATAGGTATCATTATCGCTGAAAGAAAATAAATACTCTTCTAATACATTATTAAAAATAATGCCAAAATTAACAAACACCTGTCTTGTAGTCGTTATTAGTCCAATAGCTCCGGCTTGTTTATTCCAGTACGTGAATTCTCCCGCTGTTTCTATAAATGGATTATCAAACTTAGTATACTCGCAGGTCACGGTTACAAAACAATTCAGTTTACAAAAATTTCTAAGGGCTTCAACATTTGGTTTTAACAGAATACGTTCACTCGCCAAACCATTTTCACCTCCATGACCAAAGTAATTGACTACTAATGCCCCATTATCAATGGCATCTACCATAGACTCGGTCACTTTAGGATAACTGTCTCCACCTGCTGTCGTTTCCTGATTAAAAGCATCACTATGTATTTTAACCACATTAATAAATGGTTTTTCCTGACTTACCATATTCCCAACATTATCTGTGGTTTGCTGCAATATACCTTCCCAGTCTTCATCAACATCATCAGAAACTACTATAAAATTGTTTCTCCAGCTCCCTAAAGCTTCTTTCACATAGTACGATTCAATCTTATCCACCATTTCTTTTGCACGCTGCGGCGTATCCGCAAGAATGCGCCCAACAGCAATATCTAATCGGTCACTGTTAACCATAGTCCCTTCATTCGCATCCATCATACCATAAAAATCATCAGAGACAAAGGAATTGGTCAGATTAAAACTGTTATAAGAATACCATGAGGGCACGATGTTCGTATTATTTTGTATACGGTCTTTATAATCAAAAGAACCATCACCAAATAGGCAGAGGTATTTAATTCTATTTTCGGGTACACTGGCATTATCATAAACATACTTAACCATATTTCTAATGGCACCAACATCCTGATTACCCGTACTAAATTCATTATAAATCTCGTCCAGCCCCATCACCTTAACATTTAAGTTATACTGTTTCCTATTTATTTCCGCCAGACGATTAGCTTCAACGAGCATGTTGTTTGGAGCCACGATAACATAATCAATATCTTGAAATTGCCCTTGATCATTCAAGAAAATAGTCCCTTTAATATTCTGATTATCCACTCTTTTATTCGCATCCATTTGCGGCTCATAATAGTCTGATGACGTCAGAGCGATATATGATCTGGGCGCACCCAAAGCGGATGTAAAAGAAAATGTACTATTTGCATCGGTATGCTGTGCATTGGTCACATTATAAATATCTGTGACATCCCATACTTCGGAAACTTGAGCGGCATTGCTGATTGTATATTGACCAATTCCTGAAGCCAGTGATACGGCATTATTTCTAAATGGTAATTGGACATTGGTGAAGTTTAATGCACGCGTGGCTTCAATAGAAATATAATCCAGATACGCCAGCGCACTGGGATTACCTTGATTATCAAAATTAAGATTAACTGTTATTTTAGATGAACTTACACTCGTATTACCCGTATAGGCAGCACCATTAGCCAAATTAGACTCTGAAGTTGAAGCAATCGCGAGGGTTGCTATATCACTTCCATTGACACGAACTTGCATGGCACTTTGGGTTGAAGATGTTGCAGCCACATAGACCCTTAAGTCCACAGGTATTGATGTTACCAAATCCGGGAAATCAAATTCAAAAACTTTTTCATTTTCGATATCAAATCGGTCTCCAAACCAACGCCTGCCTAATAAGGCTATATTATGCTCATCAATTTCGTGAAATTTATAATCTTGAAACGTGGTAATATCCATATCTATAGGACCTTCGGGCTGATTAAAAGACTGGATTCTTTTCCCGGTTCCGGACCCAACATTGATATAATAATAAGTCTTATCGGTATAGCAATTAATATTTGTATTGCTTTCAACATGGTATTCTTTTGGTCCCTGTGCATAAAACAAGATATAGTCTTCGTTATTAAAAACACCATCATCCTCTCCTATACATTGAATAGCATTCTCGGTAACATCGAAAGGATAAGGTACAGCATTAGAATACGGGATCATGCGCCCTCCGTTACCAAAAAGCTTAATGGTTCTGGGATCAACGCTGTTGACATTAACACCTAATTCCTGCAAAAAATCGCGAGACAATTTAAAAACACCCGTGGTGTCTACATAAAATCGATACCATTCCCCCGAGTCTAGTACCGAATTGGTAATTACTTTAGAGCCCTTGAACGATGTTTTTAATGCTGTTTTATTGGCCCGATTCCCTTCGTTATAATTAATTTGAAACGAGGTAACCTTTTTATAGGTTCCCTGCTGCTCTTTTATAATTGGAGACAACTCAAACACTGCATAATGCCCTCCTGGTCCATATGAATTCTTTAAACTAAACTTTAAATCGTAAGGAATCTTATTAAGATTTAAATCCTTTAGTTCTTCTTTAGAGATTGTCGTATAATTTATGCGACTTAATGAAACTGAAGATTCATCAATAGCATTGGATATTTCCCATTGTGATATAAAACGAAGGCCATTATCAAAATCATAACTAAAATGTTCAGCATTAAAGAAAGGGACTTTAAGACTAAAATTTCCAGTCGATATAGTTTGTGATTCCTCCCAACTAATACTGTACTTTTTCTGCTGAGAAAACACCACAACCGAGATCAACAAAAATAAAAGTGAAAATTTTTCTTTCATCGCTAGAATAACGCCTTTAATAAACAGTTATTATTAATAAAAATAATATTTTTAAAAACCGGATCAAAAATACAATAATAATTTCGTAAAATGTGCGTTAATACATCACAAAAGAACGTCAAAAATCACAAAAATCATCGGTGTAATGTTAAAAAAATAGGGTGAAATGCACTTTTTTTTAGTCAAAATGCCAAAAAACGTTTGCAGTATTGGGTTAAATTCTTATATTGCAGCACCAAAAATATTATTAGCTTACTTAAACGTATGGATATGAAAAAAGTAGTAGCATTTAAGGTATTGTTAGTTTTAGCACTATCTGTGGCCACATTTAGCTGTAAAAAATCATCCAGCTCTAAAAATAGTTCTAGAGCTACAGGATGGCAAATTAACAGTAGAGAAGGTGGTTTTCAGTACAATACAAATTTTCAGGAACAAGAAACTTCACCAGGTCTAGTATTTGTTGAAGGTGGTACTTTTACGAAAGGAAAAGTACAGGACGATGTTATGCATGATTGGAATAATACTCCAAATCAACAACACGTTCAATCGTTTTATATGGATGAAACTGAGGTTACCAATGTGATGTATTTAGAATACTTAGATTGGATTAAGCGCGTTTATCCACCTTCTGATGAAAATTTCAGAGCCATTTATCATGGTGCTTTGCCAGATACACTGGTATGGAGAAATCGTTTAGGTTTCAATGAAATTATGACGGAGAATTATTTACGTCATCCGGGTTACGCTGAATACCCTGTAGTTGGTGTAAGTTGGATTCAAGCGGTTGAATACGCAAATTGGAGATCAGATCGTGTCAACGAATATAATCTGGAGAAAGCCGGGTATATTAAAAGAGACGCCAAAACTGTAGATGTTAATGCAGATGCAACCTTTAGCACCGATACGTATATTAATGCGCCTACCCTAACCTATGGTGGGAATGAAGAAATTATTAACGGTGATGGCAGAGGTAGAGGCAAAAGAAGTGTGCAAACTGATGCAGATGGCAATGAAACTAATATTTATGCGACGCGTGAAACCGGAATTATTTCGCCTAAATATAGACTCCCAACAGAGACTGAATGGGAATATGCTGCATTAGGATTGAGTGAATTAAGAAGCTTCAACCTATATCGTGGTCGTAAAAAATACCCATGGGACGGACAATACACGCGCTCTGGAAAACGTAAAATTCGCGGTGACCAAATGGCTAACTTTAAACAAGGCAAAGGAGATTATGGTGGTATTGCAGGTTGGTCTGATGATGGTGCCGATATTACTAATGCGGTAAAATCATACGAACCTAACGATTATGGTTTATACGATATGGCAGGTAATGTTGCCGAATGGGTAGCTGATGTTTACAGACCTATTATTGATGATGAATTCAACGACTTTAACTATTACCGTGGAAATGTTTATACCAAAAATGCTATAAACGATGATGGTACTGTAAAAGTGGTAACTTCAGATGATATTGTTTACGATACCTTATCTAATGGAAAAGTAGTGGCAAGAAATTTACCAGGTGAAATTTTACAAGTGCCTGTGGATGAAAACGAAACTTATTTAAGAACAAATTTCGATAAAAGTAATGCCATAAACTTTAGAGATGGAGACAGACGTTCTTCACGTTATTTCGAAGATTTTAATGATGAAGAAATGGATGAAGAAAAAGCAGATACCGACACTCGAAAAATGTATAATTCTCCTAAACATAACATCTCAAGAGATGAGAATGGAAACATCATTAGAGAATACGACAAAGCGAATAACAGAACATCTTTAATTAACGACCAGGTAAGAGTTTATAAAGGTGGTTCATGGAAAGACCGAGAGTACTGGTTAGATCCGGCGCAAAGACGTTATTTCCCGCAAGATATGGCTACAGATTATATTGGATTTAGATGCGCAATGTCTCGTGTAGGTTCCAAAAGTAAAAGCAAAAACAAAAAGAAGAACTAATTAATTGCGATTCTTAAAATAATATTTAAAAGTCCTGACTCTGGTTGGGACTTTTTTAATACATTTAATTGGAATAATTCTCCTTGACGTAAAAAGGAATCTCAACATAAAACCTTAAACATTGAACATAAAGCAAATTCATAGTCTTTTCCTGGATTGCAATGCGGTTTGTACGGACACCAGAAAGATTCAAAAAAACGACCTTTTTTTCGCGCTAAAAGGCGATAATTTTAACGGTAATACCTATGCAGAACAGGCCTTAGAACAGGGCGCTAAATATGCCGTTATTGATGCCCCAAAATACAACACTTCAGAAAACATAATTCTGGTTGAAGACGCTCTTAAAACACTTCAAGAATTAGCATCATTTCACAGAATCTATTTAAACATTCCTATAATTGCACTTACCGGAAGCAATGGTAAAACCACAACTAAAGAGCTTATCAATGCTGTATTATCTCAGCGATACAATACCACGGCAACCATTGGTAATTTAAATAATCATATTGGCGTCCCCTTAACGCTGTTATCGATGCATAAGCATACAAAAATAGGCATCGTAGAAATGGGTGCTAATCATTTAAATGAGATTGCATTTTTATGCCAGATAGCTCAGCCTGATTATGGATATATTACGAACTTCGGAAAAGCACATCTGGAAGGTTTTGGGAGTGTTGAAGGTGTTATTAAGGGAAAAAGCGAAATGTATGATTTTTTAATAGCACATGATAAATTAATTTTTGTAAATACCCATGACCCTATTCAGATTGAAAAAACGAAAACAGCGAAAACATTCCGATACGGGAATGACGCAAAAACTAATGATGTAAACATCACTCTTATTGAAGCCAATCCCTTTGTAAAAGCGCACTATAACGGTCTAAACATCCAAAGTCGGCTTATTGGAGACTATAACTTCAACAATATTGCCGCTGCTATTACCATTGGAAACTACTTTAAGGTTAAAGATGATGCCATAAAGTTAGCTATTGAAAACTACAAGCCAACCAATAATCGTTCGCAGATTATTCAAAAAGGGAACCACCGTATCATCCTGGATGCTTATAACGCTAATCCGACCAGTATGACAGCGGCATTACAAAATTTTGACAAACAATCCGGCGATCTTAAAGTAGCTATTCTGGGTGATATGTTCGAACTCGGAAATGATGCTCATGAAGAACATCAAAGTATTGTTGATTTGGGCGAAAGCTTAAATTTGGATCAAGTTATCCTGATTGGTGAGCATTTTTATAAAACGCAAATTACAGCTCAAAAGCAAACAAAGTATAAATCTTTCGAAGATTTTAAAATACAGTTTGATCTTTCAGGTTTAAACAATGCAACGCTTTTAATAAAAGGTTCCAGAGGCATGGCTTTAGAACGGGTATTGGATCTTTTATAGGGAGAAGAAATTTAAGGGTTCTTGTTTAAAAACACTTTCTACACACCCCTATAGTCCCCTCAAGGGACAACCCCATTCAGCAACTTTTTAGCCTAGAAATAAAAGTTTGTCTTTGACTCTGCATGATCTCATTTCTCTGCCAATTGCTCTTTTAAATCAACAAGCAGGGTTTCCATTTTGGCGATAATTTGATCTTGGTTCAACGGGACTTTATATACCTCTATACCCTCTTCTACTCTATTATCATATTCATCTCTAAGTAGCCAGTTCAAGTCCGTTTCGGGGAACTCCTTAATTATTTTATTCAAAAATTCAATAGACACTTTCTTACCATTTAAATACTGAGAAAGTTGTGAATAGTTCATATCAAACTTCTCCGCTAAATCACCCAATCTATTGTATTTTGTCTTTATTAATTGCTTCAGTTTCTCTTCAAATTCCATAATTTAGAATAAGTATAAATTATACAAATAATTAATTTATTGTATTTTTATTTAATTATTTATATATATTCGTATGTAAATTCACTCAAATATAAGTAATATCACTCAAATTATGACAAATTTAAACAAATTATGTACACGTTATGACGTACATTCCCCCAAAGAACAGGAAGCCCTAAAAGATTTGCTCACTAACCACCTTCCTAAAGAATACACTGCTCAAGTTATTTCTAAACTTACGGATGACGATATTATCGCTGATTCTCAAATCATTGGAAGTATAAAGGCTATCTTTTTATTTCTTTTTCTATGCCTTTCAACAATTCACTCATTGACAAACCGAGTGATTGAGAAATTCTTAAAAGCATGCCAATCTTCATCTCCTGAGCACCCTTTAAATATTTTCTTAAATTTTCAACATCAATACCAGCATCATGAGCTACATCCTTTTGCACAACCCCACGCTCAATAATAATTTCCTTGATTCTTTTCGCCAATGCGAAAACGATCTCCGGACGTTCATTTTTCACCTTTTTTTTCATAACCGTGAAGTTAGAGATAATAGATTGTTTACAAGTGCTTGTAAATAATCGGTTGTATCCAACTAAAATTATTTTTATTCGTTTTATAAATAGCATTTAGTTTCACCCAAATTATTACAAACCATGACAAACTTAAACAAATTATGTACACTCTATGACATACATTCCCCCAAAGAACAGGAAACCCTAAAAGATCTGCTCACTAACCACCTCCCTAAAGAATACACTGCTAAAGTCATTTCTAAACTTGCGGATGACGATATTATCACCGATTCTCAAACCATTAGAAATATAAAAAGCGGTATTAATAAGAACATTCGTGTGTTCAATGCGATTATCGAAATAGCAAATGAATACAAAGCCCTATCGAATCGTTTAAAAGACAATTTAAACCAAGAATAAAACCATGAGACCCCTCAATTTACCTCGTACTCAAATGGGCTTTATAGTCCTTAATTTAAAACTACGTATCCATGGCAATCAAAAAAAAACACAGTAAAAAAATTGAAGAAGGTTTTAAGTACATCTTCAAAACAGAAACAAAAAAAGCGAACCAGAATCTCCGGTACAACGGCTTGGTAACCATTGTAAAAGAACCTTTGGTCAGGCATCAGATTATCGAATTGGCAAAACTATGCGAAGATGTCCCGTCCCGTGTAACCCTTAGAACCATAGGCAATGCCATTTCTATTGAATTCTGGTAGGTCATAATGATCTCAAGATGATCTCTCTCGGCAATTATAATAGCAAGACCGATCAACACTCTCAAAAATATCGTTGCTGTTTTATTGTTGAAAAGTACCAAGACCAAACTACAGGATTTGTGGTTTGGTGGCGGTGCTTTGATAAACTTGTTTGTGAATAAAAGACTAATAGCTCATGGTGAAAACAAAAAATCCCGATGATAAATCATCAGGATTTTAATTCTGTGGGCGACAAGGGATTCGAACCCCTGACCCCTTGGGTGTAAACCAAGTGCTCTGAACCAGCTGAGCTAGTCGCCCTAATTATTAGGAGGTGCAAATATAACCTAGTTTTTAATATTGCAAAAACTTTTTCAATAAAAAATTAAATTATTTCTGCCACTACAAAGGTACTGCCTCCTATAAAAATAAGATCCTGTTTTGTAGAATTCTTTAGTGCCATATTATAAGCTTCTTTTACAGAGTTATAGGCTTCACCTTTTAAATCATACGCTCCTAATTTGGATTTTAAGGTGTCAGCTTCCAACCCACGTGCTATATCCGGTTTGCAGAAATAATAGGTAGCTTTTTTGGGTAACAGGTCGGTAATCGTGCTTAAGTCCTTATCGCTAACTACACCAAAAACAATATGTAAAACGTCGAATGCTTCATTCGACAACTGATCCATAACATAGCTTAGTCCTTCCCGATTATGTCCCGTATCACAAACCACTTTCGGTTCATCATTCAAAACCTGCCAGCGGCCCAATAATTTGGTGTTTTTTATGACGTTCATCAACCCGTTCTTAATGTGTTCCGAGGTTATTTTAAAACCCCTTTCTTGAAGTGCTTTAAACGTTTGAATGGCCGTAATGGCATTCTTAGCCTGATAAGCACCTAACAAATCGGTTTTATAAGAGGTCTTTACTGTTTTATCCGCAAATACAATTTCCGTATGATTTTCCGCTGCCACCGCCTTAAAAACGGGTGCTGTTTCTGCTTGTGTTTCACCAATAACCACAGGGATATTCGGTTTAATGATACCCGCCTTTTCATAGGCTATGGCTTCCAGGGTGTCTCCTAAAAACTGAGTATGATCCATCCCAATATTTGTAATTACGGAAACTTCAGGAGTTATAATATTGGTAGAATCCAATCGCCCCCCCAAACCTACCTCAACAATGGCAACATCTACCTTCTGCCTCTTAAAATACTCGAAGGCCATGCCCACAGTCATTTCAAAAAAAGACAATGCATGAGTTTCAAAAAAGGCTTGGTTCCGTTTTACAAAACCTATTACAAATTGCTTGCTTACCTCTTCCCCGTTTACTTTAATACGTTCTCTAAAATCCTTCAGATGCGGTGAAGTATACAAGCCCACTTTATAACCGGCTTCTTGTAACACAGAAGCTAGCATATGACTCGTAGAGCCCTTACCATTGGTTCCAGCAACATGAACAGATTTGAAATGCTCCTGCGGCTGTTTTAAATGCTCAATAAGCAAAACGGTATTGTTTAAATCGGTCTTATATGCCGATCTACCCTGTCGTTGATACATTGGAAGTTGTGAAAACAGCCAATTGAGGGTATTCTGATAGGTCATTAATATATAATTATTTTCCTAGTTTAAAGTTCACCTTAACAAAACCTATCTGCTTCGTAGGTGCTTTAGAGTCTGATCGCCATTTATGAGAAAGGGCAATTTTCTTGGCCGGATCGAGTAAACATTTAGCAGTATTCGTTGTTCCTTTTACACCGGGTGTGGCTTCAATAACATTACCATTTCGGTTAACCACGATTCTAACGATCACCATTCCGGATTCATTACAATCCTGCTTTAAGGTTTTATAAGTCGCATTACCCCGACCATTTAAACCGTAACCAACACCACCGCTTCCCGTTCCGGGGTCACCAAAATAACTTGGTGCATAGGGGTCGCCGTCTAACTGGCCCTTATCGCCGGCCTGATTATCGTTACCTTCACTACCGGTATCACTGCCGTCAGATTTACTAACACCTCCAATTAAGGCATCCAGTTTCTTCTTTTTCTCTTCCTGTTCGCGTTTTTCTTTGGCAATACGTTCTGCTTCCGCTTTGGCCTTAGCTTCGGCAACAGCCTTGGCTTTAGCTTCAGCTTCTTTTTGCTTTCTGATGGCGATCGCTTCTTCAGTCTCCTGAGTAATAATATCTTCGGTAACTTCTTCTGAAGATGCTGCAGGTTCCGACTTCGAAACTTCCGGTTCCGGCGACTGCTCTATTTTTTTAGGTTCCGACTTTACGGGTTTTTTCGGCTGTACGTTTCCTTTTCCAACATTAGAGGTTCCAAAGTTTACTGCCACCCCATATTCTGTTGGGGGATCTAAGTATTGCGGTCCCATGACGAATATCATCAACAATAAAATCAAAGTAATCAGCGCAGTGATTTTCGCTGAATCCTTTTCGTGTTTTGTTTCGAAATATTTCATCTGATAATGTTTATTGTTTTTTAAAGATCAGACCGCCAATCGGCAGGTACGTGCCATAACTCTGATCCCAATGACTTCTATAATTACCCTAATTCGACGATTTCACCGCCAAAGTAGATTTTATCTTATTCCGATTCGCAATGTCCATAATATACACCACATGTTTCATGGGCACATCCTGATCGGATCTTATCGTTATCGATGATGTACTACTCCCATCCATCGCTGTTAAAATGGCTGACTCCAACTGACTTTTAGCCACAATCTTTAAATCCACAAAATACTGATGCTTCTTGTTCACACTTACCGAAATGTTCTTAACCTGTGTGGTTTTACTGGACGATTTCGGTAATAATAAATCGATCGCTTCCGCGGAAACCAACGTAGAAGCAATCATAAAAAATATAAGCAGCAGAAATACGATGTCTGTCATGGACGACATACTGAATTCCGGAGTTACCTTATTTCTTCCTCTAAAGTTCATACTATGTAGGTTCGTTTAAATGATCTAAAAACTCTAAAGAATTCGCTTCCATTTGATACACCACTTTATCCGTTTTCACCACCAAATGGTTATAGGCCATATACGCCACAATACCCACGATCAAACCGGCTACGGTTGTCGTCATTGCCGTATAAAGCCCTCCGGCGAGCACATCCATTTGAATAGACCCTCCGGCATTGGCAAGCTCGAATATGGCTAATATCATTCCAACAACCGTACCAAGAAATCCAATCATGGGTGCGGCCCCTGAAATGGTTGCCAAAATACTCACGTTCTTTTCCAAACCGTAAATTTCCAAGCGCCCGGCGTTTTCAATGGCTGTATTAATATCTGCCAAAGGTTTTCCTATTCTTGTAATTCCTTTATTGATGAGTCGTGAAACCGGTGAATTAACTTGAGCACAAAGCATCTGTGCCGAATCAATTTTACCATGACTGACGTGATCTTTAATCTGATTCATAAAATTAGCATCTACTCTTGATGCTGCTTTAATGGCAAATAAGCGTTCAAAATAGATATACGATGCTACGATAAGCAGTAAAAATAACAGGGCTATGATTACTTGCCCTGCGGTGCCACCGCTGCTGATTAGTTCAATAATTGAAAGTGTTTTTTCAACTTGTTCTCCGTCGGCAAGCTCGGCGCCGTCTTGAGTGTTTTGTAATAATGTATTTAGCATATAATATTAAATTTATTGCAACTGTATAACGTTACTTTTTCCTCTTAAGTATATCAAAACATAGTTCTTGTGACCATAAATGCTGCGGAGCCCACAAGGAAACCAACCAATGCCAACCATGAGATCTTTCTTAAATACCAGAAAAAATCTATTTTTTCCATGCCCATAGCCACAACACCTGCCGCAGAACCAATCACCAACATACTACCTCCGGTTCCTGCAGAAAAGGCTATAAAATGCCATAATTCATGATCTATAGGTTCTGAGAACATCCCTAAACTCGCTGCTACTAAAGGTACGTTATCTATAACGGCCGACCCAACACCTAGTAACAGTACCACTAAATCTGATACACCTCCGGTATGCAATTCTGTTCCTAATTGCGGCATCACGTCTTGTAATGATGTGGCAAAGCCAAATAAAATACCCAGAGATTCTAAGGCTGCTACCGCCATCAATATTCCCAGGAAGAATAAGATACTTGGTAACTCTATTTTGGATAATGAGTAGTGTACCGGACTATGCATGGCGTGCGCATCACTTTCTTCCGCGCCATGCTCGGTCATACTAAACTTCGAGCTACTATAAATTTCAGCAAAGATCGCCACAACGCCTAAAGACAGCATCATCCCAACATAAGGTGGCAAATGGGTTACCATTTTAAAGATCGGTACAAATACGATGGCTCCCAATCCCAGGTACAACATAGTACTACTGAATCTGGATTTCGGTTTACCGTTATCTTCCTGAAGCTCCAAATCTCCTTTAAAAGCCGGTAAAAACGTGGCTATAAATGCCGGAACTGCCATACATAAGAAAGACGGTACCAATAGATAACCAATCAGATGTCCTGTGGTTACCTTTTTACCAATCCATAGCATGGTGGTCGTGACATCACCGATTGGTGACCAGGCACCACCGGCATTGGCCGCAATAATAATCAAACCGGCATACCATAAACGAACACTTCGGTCTTTAACAATTTTTTGAAGTATGGAAATCAGTACAATAGTTGCTGTTAGGTTATCAATGATCGCCGAAAGGATAAAGGCCAGAAAAGAAAAAATCCAAAGGATCTTTGAGCGCTTTTTGGTTTTTATAAAGCTCTTAATCGTCGAGAAGCCATCAAAATAATCGATGATCTCAACGATGGTCATCGCTCCTAATAAAAACACCAGAATCTCAGACGTTTTCCCTAAATGATGCAGTAAGGTTTCTTCCATCAGGTGCATCTTTTCTTCATGCCCCAGGAGTCCGAAATTTTCTAATAAGGTATGTTTACCCGAGTCGAACCATTGTGGAAAGCTTTCTAAACCCAAAGCGATCAAGGCCCAACAAATGGCCATCATTACTAAAGCAGGAATTAATTTATCTATTTTTATACTGTGTTCGAGGGTAATGGCTAAATAGCCCATTACAAATACTAAAATAATTGCTGCTTCCATATGTTACATTTAAATTAATTGGTTTAAGGCAATCTCGAAGGCGGTTGCACTCATCCCGGTTTTGGATTGGTTTTTATGATAAATTTTTTCTATTGCTTCTCTAATCTTATTTGAGGTATCATTAAATATAGCTTCATCGGTCATTTGTACACGGCGCTCCATAAAATAGGCAAACACACGTGCCATGCCACAATTTGAAATAAAATCGGGAATCAAACTCACACGGTAATCGGTATGTTCCATAATCGGTCCGAAGAAAATCTCTTTATCCGCAAAAGGCACATTTGCCCCACAGGAAATCACTTCCAGACCACTATCGATCATCTCATCTATTTGGTGAATGGTAATCAGTCGCGAGGCCGCACAAGGTGCAAAAATCTCTGTATTTATAGACCAAATTCTTTTATTGGCTTCTTCAAACGGAATCAGATTATCGGCCACCAAAGTATTCCCTGTTTTTGCCAGGAACAAGTTCGTAATTTCTTCAAAAGAAAATCCATCTTCATTAATGAGTCCGCCAACAACATCAATAATCCCTACAATCTTAGCGCCCATTTGTGACAAGTAAAAAGCAGCAGCAGCACCAACATTTCCAAAGCCCTGAACCACGGCTCTTTTCCCTTCAACATTTCCGCCATAGATATTATAGTATTGTTTTACCGCTTCGGCAACGCCAAAACCGGTAATCATATCCGCCACTGTATATTTTTTGGAGACGCTGGGTGAATACCCCTGACTTTCAATTACTTTAATCACACCCTGACGTAATTGTCCGATGCGATTAATTTTATCCGCTTCCGTAGGTTTAAAATGCCCGTTAAACACACCTTCCTGCGGATGCCAAACCCCACTTTCCTCCGTAATCGGAATCACTTCATGAATTTCATCAACATTGAGATCCCCGCCGGTACCGTAATAGCTTTTTAATAATGGAGAAACCGCGGCATACCAACGTTCTAAAACGCCTTTCTTTCGCGGGTCGTTAGGATCGAAATTAATGCCCGATTTAGCACCACCAATGGCCGGACCGGATACGGTAAATTTAATTTCCATGGTTTTTGCTAACGATAGCACTTCGTTCATATCCAATCCTTTACGCATTCTGGTACCGCCACCGGCTGCTCCGCCACGCAATGAGTTAATCACTACCCAACCTTCAGCTTCAGTTTCGGCGTCTTTCCAGTTAAAGACAATTTCGGGTGTTTTATTTTCGTATTTCTTTAATAATTCTTTCATTCTATATTTTCGTTAATTCGCTTTTAGCTTGTATGTATTCTTAATTTGGGGTGCACTGCGGTGTAGCTAAAGCTGAGTCATAACGAAAAGTGATTTAAATTATTAAGTAACAAATATAAAAAACTATCAACCGAATGGATTATTTTTTTAATTTTTTTAGGTATGATAAATCCTACCGGAACTGTGGTCTTTGGATGCTCCGGTAACGCTCATTAAACAATTGGTTTCTTCCCGGAGTTTAAGGACACCCAGAAAACCAAAAATCAAGGCTTCTTTGAATTCTATAATGGCTTTTGAAGGTAATATGATCTTGTGTGATGTATACGCTTTAAGTCGGTCGATGAGGAAGGTATTATAAGCACCGCCGCCCGTCACCAATACGGAAGCTTTCGTTTTTTGATTGAATACCGAAGCAATCTGAATGGCAATATGCTCCACAAAAGTGCATAGGATGTCTTTGGTTTCAAGATCATAAGAATCGATCAGTGGAAAAATATAAGTGTTTACCCATTCCAGGCCCAGAGACTTCGGGTAATCCTGCTTATAAAAATCCAAAGCATTGAGGGCATCCAGTAATTTGGGATTGACACTTCCTGATTTGGCGATTTGTCCACCGTCATCATAATCCAATCCCAAGGTTTTGACATAATGATTGAGTACAATATTTACCGGGGAAATATCAAAGGCGATTCTGCCCTTATTGATGGTGGTCGACGTATTGGCGAATCCGCCTAAATTCAAACAGAAATCATATTCCGAAAACAACCATTGATCTCCAACGGGTACTAAAGGTGCGCCTTGCCCCCCGAGCTCCACATCCTGAACTCTAAAATCGCAAACTACGGTTGTATTTAAGATCTCGGCCAACAGATGCTGATTCCCGATTTGGTAGGTTAGCTTGTTATGAGGTTGATGCAGCGCTGTATGGCCGTGAGAACACACCGCATCAATGGTTTCGATCTGATGCTTCTTTATAAAATCACGAATCACGGCAGCCAGATACTTTGTGTAATCCATATCAATGGTATGCAAAGCGTCTCTGGCATAGGTCACCAGATTTTTAAGCGTGTTATACCACTTCGGATCATAGCCCACGGTTTCCGCATGGATGATCTTAAAATCCCATACCGTATCATACTGAAACCTGACATACACCAGGTCGATTCCATCTAAGGATGTTCCGGACATCACGCCCACTACATTATACTCGTTCTTTATCATATAAGGTAAAAATAGCAATATTTGTTGAAAATATCCCATCAAAACGATATATTTGTACATATTTTTTATCAAATCAATAATTTTGCCTATTATGGATTTTAATTTATCTGAAGAACATATCATGATTCGAGACGCGGCTCGTGATTTTGCACAAACCGAATTGCTTCCCGGTGTTATAGAACGTGATAACAAACAAGAGTTTCCGGATAGCCTGGTCCGTAAAATGGGGGAATTAGGATTTATGGGGATTATGGTCGACCCGAAATACGGAGGCAGCGGGATGGATACCATCTCTTATGTGCTGATCATGGAAGAGTTGTCCAAAATTGATGCCTCGGCTTCGGTGATGGTTTCCGTGAATAATTCTTTGGTATGCTACGGATTGGAAGCCTATGGCAGCGAAGCGCAAAAACAAAAATACCTGACCAAATTGGCCACCGGTGAACAGCTGGGCGCCTTTTGTTTAAGTGAACCCGAAGCCGGTAGCGATGCGACTTCTCAAAAAACTACAGCCATAGATAAAGGAGATCACTACCTTTTAAACGGTACAAAAAACTGGATCACCAACGGCGGACGTGCCGATGTCTATTTGGTGATCGCGCAAACCGATAGGGATAAAGGTTCCCACGGGATCAACGCCTTTATTATTGAAAAAGGCATGGACGGATTTCATATTGGTCCGAAAGAGGATAAATTAGGGATTCGCGGAAGTGATACCCACACCTTACAGTTTAACGACGTTAAAGTCCCTAAAGCAAATCGTATTGGTGCCAATGGCTCCGGATTTCGATTTGCGATGAAAACCTTATCCGGCGGACGGATCGGGATTGCTTCTCAGGCTTTGGGCATTGCTCAGGGCGCTTACGAGTTGGCCCTAAAATACTCTAAAGAGCGTAAAGCTTTTGGAACCGAAATTTCCAATCACCAGGCCATTGCGTTTAAGTTGGCGGACATGTATACGGATATCACCGCAGCACGTCATTTGGTGATGAAAGCGGCCTGTGATAAAGACAACGGGGACAACTATGATATGTCCAGTGCCGTTGCAAAATTATACGCCTCTAAAGTGGCTATGGAACATACCGTGGAAGCAGTACAAATACATGGCGGGAATGGCTTTGTTAAGGAATACCATGTGGAACGCCTGATGCGTGATGCTAAGATTACACAGATTTATGAAGGGACTTCAGAGATACAGAAGATTGTGATTTCGCGGAGTATTTTGAGGGATTAGTGGTAAGGGGTAAGTGACAAGTGGTAAGTGGTAAGTGGTAAGTGGTAAGTGGTAAGTGGTAAGTTATTTTTAAACGGTTCTCTCCCGATAGCTATCGGGAACGATTCCGATTTCCATCGGAATCACTCGAACTGACATTAGGTCTTTGTTATTATTTTTTATGCTTTGGGGTATGCTGCTTTTCTTTAATTCTTACGAAGATTAATTTGTGCCTGCTTTTTTGGTTTTCACGTTGCTCGATTTCAAATCTGTCGATAGATTTTATGAGTGGTGTGAGTTTATCGAATCCATAATTTCTCGAGTCAAAATTCGGACGCTTTTTCTGTAGCAGACTTCCAACGTCTCCAAGAAAGGCCCAACCGTCATCGTCTGATAAATCTCTAATCGTGGAAGAGATCAGGTTGATCTCTTTTTTAGTGATTTTATCAACTGCAGGCTCATCCGATTCTTTGCTTTCAGCTTTCTCTTCAGATTGTTTCTTTAAGATTTCGATATAGATAAATTTGTCACAGGCCACAATAAACGGGGTTGGGGTCTTTTTTTCTCCAATGCCTATCACTTGCATCCCGGCTTCTCTAAGCCGTGTGGCCAATCGGGTAAAATCGCTATCACTGGAAACCAAACAAAATCCGTCAACTTTACCGCTATAAAGGATATCCATGGCATCGATGATCATGGCCGAATCCGTCGCATTTTTACCACGTGTATAGCCATATTGCTGAATCGGCGTAATCGCATTTTCCAAAAGCAGGTTTTTCCATTTTGCCAAACCCGGCCGTGTCCAGTCGCCATAAATTCGCTTTATGGCCGGATTACCATACTTGGCAATTTCTTCCATCATTTCTTTGACATGCGCCGAGGGAATATTGTCACCATCAATTAGGACAGCCATATTTGCATTGCTATTCATTTGTCTTTTTTTAGTTATTCAAAGTTAGGTTATTGTGGGGAATTAATGGGGGAGTCTTTTTTTTATTTGGTGGAATGGAGTAAGGGATAAGTAATAAGGCATAAGGCATAAGGGATTAGTTTGGAATTTCGGATTATGATGAAGGTTTTTAGTTGTTATAAGTTATTAATTATTAAGCTTATTGAGAAAACATGAGGTAAGTTGTAAGGGCTAAGAGCCAAGGGCTAACGGCCAAAAGCTAACAGCCAAAAAACTAATCATATTCACAACTACAAATACCTTTGGTGGTCCCAATCCAAACCGTGCCGTCCTTGGTCACATAACCTGAAAGAATCTTATCGGATGGCAGTTGATTATCGGTATTAAAAAGTTCCCATTGTCCGTTTTTATAGCGCTTTACGCCCTTATTTTTTGAAAGGGCCCAGACACCGCCGTCCTTATCCCGGATGGTTGCCCAGACTTTAGGCATGTCTTTATGCAGTTTTTTGCCCTCACCATCTTTGATAAGCAAACCTTTATTGGTCGCCACCCAAATACGGCCTTGCGGATCGATATGGCTATTGCCATGTAGCATCTTGATTTTTTCGTGTTCCCACTGGTCGGCATTATCATAATAGAACAGTCCGTTTCCGGTACTCAAAATAATGGTATTATCGGCGGTTTCGCTAAAACCTAAAGGCCACCAATCGGCAGAGGGTAAGCCATTTTTTCGGTTGAAGGTACGCCATTGTTGGCCATCATATTTGGCGACTCTGGCAGGCGCAGCAAGCCACAGATTTTTTTTGCTATCTAAAAACATGGCTGTTGGCGCAAAGGTTCTAAAATTATAACCATCGTCTTTTTTGACTTCATGAAAGTCGCCATCTTCAAAATAAAACAGACCATGAGCTGCTGTAAAAAAAAGTCTGCCATGATCATCTTCATAAAAGCCTTTAACGAACTCACAATCCCAACAGGGAATCTTCCCCTCTTTATAGACGGTCCATTCATTATTAGAAAACCGGAGCAATGCGCCTTTGGCAAAAGGGCCTCCCCTTTCGGCGCCCGGTCGTACGGAAGATACGGCCAACCAAATATCGCCGGTCGAGGTCTCAAACATCCTGGTAATCACCGGGGCTTTGATACCCATCTCCTTGGTGTTCATGGGTTTCCATTCTTTTCCATCATAAATAACGACCCCGCCATGATACAACTGCCCCAAAGCCATATTATCGAAAAACATACCGGGAGCTCCGGTGCCGATCCAGATTCTATTTTGGCTGTCTACCAGATAGGAGCCAATCTTATTTCGTAAAAGTTCTGTTTTTTTATCAATTTTGGTCCAACTGCTACCATCAAAAATATTGATGCCCCGGTCGGTAACCATCCATAGGGACCCATCGACATACTCAAACACACCCAAGGTGGTATAGTCGTCCATTAGTAAAACGGCATCATCGGTATAGCATGTCCACTTTTCCTGGCTGCCGGCGTTAAAAGAACATACTAAAAGAATGATAACCCTGAGGGTGATGGCTCTCATAGTGGGTTGATTTTAGTTTTACTAATTTATGGAAAAAAATTGGGTTGGAGTGCAAAAACTACATTATAAATCTGGTTTTTAGAGCTTTACAATAAAGTTAATTAAAGTTTAATAAACTTGTTTTAATATTTGGTCAATGGGAAGTTGCAGACTTTTCAGAACAGGTAAATCAGTCAAACCATTCAATAACATATTTAACAGTTTGCTCGTTGGACAAACTTATGGTTTGTGTATTTTCTCGAATAAAAAAGTCTGATTCACCATTAATCTTACTAAAAACAGCAGAATTACTTTTTGTTACTTCAACAATTAGATATAATCTCCCATTGTATTCTGCTTTTTTAAGCCAATAATGGTTACCAAATTCTTTAGAAATTTTGTTATTTATTAATTGATCAATCGCCCTCATATATTCATCTAAGCTATTTTTAAATTTCCCTAAGTCCTTTTCTATTCCAAATTCAATAGGATTTCCGTTTATATCTTCGTCAATCCCAACTATGAGAGTGCCTCCATTGGTATTTGCGAATGCAGCAACCGTTTTCAGGAAAGAATTTTGTATATCTTTTACTAATTTTGGACTTCTTAACGATTCATGTATAGCCTCATATTTAATTTTGTTCTCGGGTTCGTTTAAATCTAATTTACTAACCACTAATTTTTGACCTTTACCCAAAACAGGTGCAAATATTGAAGTTTTAAACTCTAACTTCTTATTTTCATTACTATTAAGAGCTCTCTCAACAATCCTAGTTAACTCATAACTTTCCGAAAGTTCATTGGCATCAAAATTCAATTTTAAGAGCGCATATGAAATATTTTCTTTTATTATTTTCCAAAAATCATTTCGGAGTTTAATATTATCTTCAAGTAAATTATATCCCAATATAAGTTTAGATAATTTTTCCGTTCTCATATGACTATCAAAAAAATTATTTTCACTAAAATAAATACTCGATTCAATATAGTTTTGATTCAATTGAGTTATACTTTTTAAAGTGTTAACAAATTGTCTTATAATTGGAAACTTCATTAAAGATAGGCTTTCACTATCTATTTCCTTAAGTATTTTAACCGAATACCCTTTCAGGTCCTCAATAGATTCTTCAGTTCCATTAGTCAACTTCACCTTTAATATTAACTCTATGTAGTCTGAAAATATACTCACATAATACGCTCTTGCACTATGTCCAACACTGTAAAAATGCCTGCTTATTATTAAAATATTTATCTTTTCCTGAAGCGAATCTTTATTAAATGATAAGTTCTCATAGGCATACCCTTTTTCAATATTTAAGTCATACTTCAATTTAGTTTTATTAATATAGCCCAATACGGTGAAAGTGTCAATAGAGAATCCTCTTCCGTTTTCGTTTTTCGAAATGGATAATTGAGTTTTTTTAGATTTGTTAAACCTAAAATCGATATTTAACTTTGATGAAATTACTGTATTCAGGTTCTTTAACTTAAAATAATAGTAATCATGTATTTTATATAGAAATTTACCTGTATACTCTCCTTCTGCAAGGTTTTGGCGAATAGGTTTAACAAGTATTTTGTTATTATCAACTGTTTTTACTTTGCATTTGATTATTTCTCCTATATGATAGAAATAATCAATTGAAAAGTCTTTCTCAAACTTCAATTCATATGCTGGCAAAATAGCAGGACTGCCATCACCTAATTCCAAATTCGCATGTTTTTTTCCAAAGCTAACTACTCTCCCCTGGCTCGCATCATTAATCTTATATCTTTTTAATTCGTACGTATCCCTAATACTAAAAACATGCTGATTTTGCTTATTAATTGAAATTAACTTTACCTTAAGTTCATCATATCTCGAAAATAAATCATATAAACTTTCAACCTCAATTCTCGCATAACTAATATTTTTTAAAGGAATAAAACCTTCTCGATTTTCAACAATTATAAAGATGCCAAATTCTTTTATATTGGTTATTACTGCATCATAAATATTTCCAATTATCAGTTTTTTTAGCTCCGAATTCGAGTTCTCAAATTTTGGCTTATCCAAAAAAATTGATTTACTATAGTTATCAATGGCTTTGACTTCTGCTTTAACTTTATACCCAGGATTTAATCTTTTAACAGCAGAATAGAAAGGAAGATAAAAATCAAACTCTTTGAACTCATCACAAGATAATTTATGTGTTGAATATTCATGTATAGTTTCTACTACTTTAAAATCAAACAGTTTACCAATATTCTCAGCTGGGAATTCTGAAAAATCTAAATCATAGTTTTCAAGATATTGGTCAATGATTTTATCCCAATTAATATCGCTATAAATCTTATTAATAAAAATATCAAGATTCTGTAATGCTTTAATTGATTTGATTATTGATTCTATTCCATTTTCAAAGTGAACAAATTTCAGAGCCTTTATGAATGATTTGAAAATGGTTGTATGCTCCATTTGGGCATCTTTTAAAAGGTTCAAATGGCAATTACAATACTTTTTTCCTAAGGAAATCAAACTACTATTGTCTTTGAAAAATTTAGATTTAACCTCATTATTCGAAAATACTTCTAGAAAAAGTGAACTTTCAAAATATCTGATCCTAGAATGTATAAGCTTATCAAAAAAATCTGTAACAAAACTTTTTTTCTTGAACTGGCCATTGTTACCAATCTTGATTATTAATTCTATCAATAATTCATCAATCTCATTATAATCAATTTGCCTAATGATTAATGTAACGAAATAGAGTTCATCAAAAGATATATCTTCATCTGAAATATCTTCTATAAAAGAAGTTATATAATCTATTGCTTTATTATCATATATTAATTGAATAGCCTTTAGAGTGTTTTTATGCTTCCTAAGGCTGTTATTAGATATATTATTAATTTTATCCTTGTTTTTCAGGCTAATAATTACGCCTGAATTAGATATAAAATTTGCAAGTTTTATCAAAGTTTCTATTAGATATGAGGCAGTTTCATAATCTCTCGTTTCATTTAGATAATGGTCGGACAGTTCATTTAAATAATTAGTGTAAGCAATAATCCACCTATTATCCTGATCCTTATAATATCTTGAAAACTTACTATGTAACTGGATTGGGTAATCTTCAGCGAGATAGTACATTTCTTTTAAAAGTATTCTTTTAAAAACAAAGTAATCAGCTTGGGATTTTATTATTGACTGGAAACTTATAAATTTTCTAATACTAACGGTCATTTTTTTTTATCTAAATGGTAGAGTTAAATATAAGAAATGTTAACAAGTAATTTATTACGGTTTTACAGAGTTTTTAACAATTCTTATATTACTAAGTTCTTATCAAAAATTGTTAAAGATCTCTTAACAGGTATTCTCAATTAACTGTTTTAGCTGTCCATAGCAAACTTTAGCGAAAGATTTCAATGCTTCTGATTTTCTAGCTTTAGTAGTTTCAGAATAAATAGCTTGATTCATAAACCCTACATACAATGTTCCCCAATCATCAGCTAGATTTTTAGGAACTCCCATCAATTCAGCAACAATTTCCAATATGTCTAAATAGTGACTATCGCTAGCTTCTAAACCTATCTTCTTCAACCCCGATAATAATTGATTATGCTTAAGATCTTGCAATATAAGATTTATTATTAATCGCTCATTTTTCATATTAAAACATTGATTAAACCAGTTATTATATTATTACATCTTATACAAATATAGTTTTAAACAATGAAAGTTGAAAATATTTTCATTGTTTAAAATTATGATAACATCGTTTTAAACGATATAATCATACGACAAAACTACATTGTCAAAATTACTGATTGCCTCAATTATTGATTTTAGCTAATTTTGAAACATGGCAGAACGAATAAATAGAATAAAAGAAGTCCTTGTGATAAAAGGTATAAGCCAAAAGGAATTGGCTGCCAAATTAGATAGAAATCCAAATACGGTTACTTCGATGTGTAATAATAAATCACAACCTCACTTAAAAGATTTAAAGCGTATTGCTAAAATTTTAGATGTGGATATTCGGGAATTGTTGGTTCCTACTAAAGATTCTTAAATCTCTGGCTTGATTAAGCTATCAAAATGAATAGCGCAATTTTGACTTCCTAACACACAAAAAAAGCCCATCACGAATGACGAGCTTTTTGTTAAACTTGAAAGTATATGTATTAGATAACTTTTACGTTCACTGCATTTAATCCTTTGTTTCCTTCTTGAAGATCAAATTCAACGGTGTCGCCTTCACGAACCTCGTCTACTAATCCAGAAATGTGTACAAAGTGATCTTTTTCAACCCCCTCTTCAGTGATAAATCCAAATCCTTTAGACTCATTGAAAAATTTTACTGTTCCTTTACTCATTGTAATGTAATTAAATTTATAATATTTATTGATTTGCAAAGATGACCCCATTTTTCCAACAAACAACCTATTAATTCACTTATTTTCAATTTATTATAAATTTACCATGAGATAACTGCTTGTCATTCTGAATATTATAGTCCGACAGAATACCCATAAAGACCTTTAAACTAATCGCAAATCGGGTTCAAAACCTGATAATCGGATGCGGTGAGATTAGGCACGTCCTGTCCGTCCGAAATCTTAATACAAGACAAATCGGGGTTATTATAAACCGATAGGAAGCTAAGAGCCTCAAGATTGCTCACATCAAGACTGGTCAATACGTTACTGGAAATATATACCACGGTTAAATCGGGGGTATGTTCGAGGTTAATCTCCTGGATTTGGTTATCGGAAAGTACCAACGTTTCTAAAAGCGGATTCGTACTCAGATCAATACTGGTGAGTTTATTCGTCTTTATGAAAATGTTTTTGAGGTTTAGGGCACCATCCACATCAAAAGATTCCAGATCGTTATCACTGATATAAAGCGTTTCGATGGCTTCACTATGAATACTAAATGCTTTTAAATAATTAAAAGACGCATTCAACCATTTTAATTTTGTAGCCTCTGAAATTCCGGTAAGGGTCTTTAATTGATTGGAATCTACATTTACATACAAGAGTTTTGTATTCTGACTTAGATCGACAGTTTTAAGCTGATTCCCGATCAGGTACAGGGTATCTAATTGGGTATTGGCGCTTAGGTCGATACTGGGGATATCGTTTAGACTTGCTGACAATTTGGTCAGACTTAGAAAGCCTTCAATACCGGTGAGGTCGGCAATATTGTTTTTATCGAGATCCAGGGTTTTTACGGATGCAGCATCTGTTCTTAATAGCTGTCGGTTGACTTCATTATCGGAATCAATGCCCAGGCTTATGAGTTTGGCTTCGAAATTGGCATCGGGGATGTAAAGATGGAGATCGTCTGCCAGTTCATTGTCATTGTTACTGTATGAACAGGATAGGATAAAACAGGCACATAGGTATGCTATTAGTACTGGGGCTTTTTTAAAAATCATCGTCACTCTTTTTTTTTGAGGACGCAAAATTAGGTAGAAAAATAGGATTGTGAGGTATAAAATTTGAGATTATTTTGGAATTGAGGTTTTGGTGATGTGGGGGTGGGTGTTGAATTGTTTGTTGTTGAATTGTTGAATTGTTTGTCTGTTGATTTGATGGGTGGTTGAACTGTTGATTTGTTGGGTTGTTGAATTGTTTGTTGTTGAATTGTTTGTTTGTTGAACTGTTGATTTGTTATTTAGAAGAGGTCCTGTTCGGATGGTTATTATATCCAAGTAAACACTCCTTTGGTCCCCTATCGAGCATGACAAGATGCTCGAGGGGACAATCTTAATTGAGGCCGTTTCCGGAATCAAATGCGTTTATTCAACTTTTTAACGATGCCATATCGATTACAAAACGATAGTGTACATCGCTTTTAAGCATGCGCTCATAGGCTTCATTAACATCCTGGATGTTTATAATTTCGATTTCGGAAGTAATATTATGTTTTCCGCAGAAGTCCAATAATTCCTGTGTTTCGGCAATACCACCAATCAATGATCCGGCAACGGCCTTACGTCCCATAATCATCGGAATGGAATTAACCATAGCATCCATAGGTCCTAAATAGCCCACCAAAACCAAGGTCCCGCTAGTGTTTAGAGTTCCTATATACGGATTGAGGTCGTGTGCATAGGGTACCGTATCGATAATAACATCATAATACCCCTGAACATCGTTCATTTGATCTTCATCTGTGGATATCACGACCTTGTCTGCTCCTAAATCCATAGCGTCCTGCGTTTTCTTCGGAGATCTTGAAAATAAGGTCACCTCAGCTTCTAAAGCATGGGCTAATTTTATGGCCATATGCCCTAGTCCGCCAAGACCCACAACGGCCACTTTAGTTCCCTTTCCAACATTCCAATACCGTAATGGAGACCAGGTTGTAATACCCGCACAAAGTATGGGTGCTATACCGGCCAGATCCAAATTCTCCGGAATACTTAACACAAAATCTTCGTCAACCACAATGCTTTCAGAATAACCACCAAAAGTAGGTGAATTCAAATGTTTATCATGCCCCCCATAGGTACCTACCCATTCCGGACAATATTGCTCTAAGTCATTTTTACAATTATTACAGGTTCTGCATGAATCTACCAGGCAGCCCACAGCCACAAGCTGACCCGTTTGAAACTTGGTGACATCATCTCCTACATGAGTTACCTTACCAACAATTTCATGACCCGGAACGACAGGATACACACTAAAGCCCCAATCGTTACGTGCAAAGTGTAAATCGGAATGGCATACACCACAATACAGAATATCAATTTCAACATCCTTTGGTGTTGCTTCTCTTCTATTAATATCTAAAGGTTCTAAAAGCGCATCGGCAGCTTCCGTACCAAATGCCTTGATGTTTTTTACAGTCATTGTCATTTAATTTTATGGTTAATTTATTGGTATCCGGAAACCTTCCGAACACTGAGTTTTACTATTATCTTTTTTGGGGAGAACTCCTGGCTGAGTTTGTGTAGGTTAAAGATACAAAAAACTCAATTAAAGATTTTACTTCCCGAATAACAAGCTCAGTGTGACCTTTCGATAAACTCAGAACAGGCTGAGCTCACTTCGACCCTTCGATAAACTCGGGGCAGGCTGAGCCCAGTGTGTGGCGGGAGGACTTTGAATTGTCTTTTTAGTTGGGTTGCGTGATTGAATTGTGTATTCGGCTATTATAGCTCTTGGGATTTGAGACTTGGGGTCTGTGGAATTGCTTGTTTAATGAACACTCCTGTGGTCGCCCTGTATCGAGCTTGACGAGATGCTCGAGGAACAATCCCTTGTTTGAGACTTTTCGTTAAGCTGAGAAAGATCTTAGACCTTACCCCTTCAAATCATCTAAAACCAGACGGAGTTCTCCGTAGGTGTATTTGTCGTCCATCTGATGTTTTAGGTCGGAAAGGTTTTCAAACTTCTTTTTAGGAATGATGGCTTTTAATTCCTTATAATGGGCTTCGGAAATGAGGTCGGTTATTTTTACGTCGCCGGTGGGTATAAAATGCGCCAAATGCCCAAAAATGGTATTCACATTTAATGCTCTCTGGTTGGCAATATCGTCTATCGATTTTCCAGCTTTAAATAAGGCTAAGGATTCTTTTTTAGTATCGCCACGCTTTTTCTTGGGTGCTTCGATATCAAAGATTTCTATGGGTTTGGAAATTTCAATATCGTGCTCTTCGCAATAGGCATGGATGACTTCCAAAATGGCAGTGCCATACTTCTGAACCCGGGTTTTTCCCATGCCATTAACTTGCAACAACTCTTGAGTATTGGTGGGTAGGGTTTCACACATCTCATACAAGGCTTTTTGCGTAAACACCTGGTAGTGCACCAAATCTTTGTCTTGTGCGATCTCGTTTCTGAGTATTCTTAGCATTTCGAAAAGCTCCACGTTGGTGGTGCCGTCGATGACTGATTTTCGCGATTTTTTGGGTTTGTCTTTCGCCAGAAACACGGACTTGGCCCTGAGCTCTAAAAAGGTCTCAACCTTAAATTCGTTTTCTAAACCCTGGAAGTATAAGAGCTTTGCGGCTAACAATTCTTCGATGCTATCGATCGCTTTATTTATATCTTTTTCAATGGCCTTGTTGTCTGTAGTAAAACTGAGGGTTTTAAACGGTTCGGCAATGGTGGTTTTGGTTTCTTTACTGAAATAGCTTATCGCCTTTTTAAACCGCTCCCGGATGGCTTTACTGTCTTCGGGAACACCCTCGGAAGCTGCTAATTTTTTGAGCTCCGCTTTAAATCCATTCGCTACTTTTAAGAGTCCGGTAACACCTTCTTTTATGGTATTCACCGGAACTTCGATCTGCCCTTCAATAACCGTTCTGTTTTTATAATAGAGGTCTAACACACGACCAATGGGATATAAAAACTTATAAAAATCGAAGAGTTCTGAGATCAAATTCAGTTGGAAATCAGCTTTCGACTCCTGTAATATCTGTTCGTCCGGCTGATTGTCTTCGGCATCCTTATGAAAGGAAAGCACGGTGTTATCACTAATAATCTGGCTGGAATGAATTTTACTTTTCAACACCAAACCCTCCAACGATTTACAGCGGCTTAGCGCTACATAGGTTTGTCCGTGTGCAAAAGCCCCCTGGGCATCGATAATGGCTTTTTCGAAGGTCAGCCCCTGACTTTTATGAATGGTAATCGCCCAGGCCAGTCGCAACGGCATTTGAGTGTATGAGCCCACCTTGTTTTCGGTAATGGCTTTGGTTTCCTTATCGACGGTATAGTTGATATTCTCCCAAACTTCAGGGGTGGTTACGATGTTAAAATCGTCATCAGGACATTTTACCACTACCTCATCCTCATCCAACAGAATCACTTTACCGATCTTACCATTAAAATAGCGTTTCTCCGAGGAACTGTCATTTTTAATAAACATCACCTGTGCCCCCACTTTTAATACCAGTTCTTCTTTATTGGGAAAGGCATAATCGGGAAATTTCCCGTCAATAACCGCGGTATAGCTACGTTCTTTCTTCGTTAATTTGGAAAGCTCGCTATGGTTGGTTTGCTCGGCTTTACGGTTATGGGTGGTTAGGGTGATAAAACCTTCGTCTTCATCGGGCACAAAATCGGGTCGGTAGCATTGGTTTAGCTCGTCGGCCGATTCGGCAGACAACACATTATTTCTAATTTCATTAAGAATCTTAATGAACTTGGGATTGTCTTGTCGGTAAATATGTTTCAGTTCAACCGAAATCGGATTACTGGCCTGATAGGCACGGCTGCTAAAAAAGAAACCGTTTTTATAATAGGCTTTGAGCACCTGCCATTCATCTTCTTTGATCACCGGGGATAATTGTTGCAGATCACCAATCATTAACAACTGGACACCGCCAAAAACCTTGTTTTTATTTTTAAAACGCCGCAGGGTTTTATCGATCCCATCCAGGAGGTCGGCGCGCACCATACTAATCTCGTCAATCACCAACAGGTCCAAAGACTTGATGATATTGATCTTGGTCTTATTGAATTTCCTATTGAAGCCTGAGGAACCGCCTAATTCGGTATCGGGTAAAATGGGTCCGAATGGCATCTGAAAAAACGAATGAATGGTCACTCCTTTAGCATTAATCGCTGCAACACCGGTTGGTGCCACTACGACCATACGTTTTAAAGACTTCATTTTTAGCCGATGCAAAAAGGTCGTTTTTCCCGTACCGGCTTTTCCGGTTAGAAAGATGTTTCTATCGGTATTATTGACGAAGCTCCAAGCTAAATCGAGTTCTTTATTATCCATGGATTGGGTTCAGCAAAAGATTGTATAAACTTAAAGAATTACGGTTGAATAATCGGCTTTATCTTTTAAATTGTTTGAAGGTTTAAAATTTGATTAAAAGCATTCATGGGATTGTATAAATAAATCCAATAAACACCCCTAAAGTCCCGTTGAGGGAACAACCGCTTCAATATTACGCCTCTCTCTAAGTCGAATTCAGGTGGGGTGTGTGCTAAAAGTACGTGGCTTTTTGGTTTTATTGGGTTTTGAAGTAATATGTGGTTTATGGTTATTTTTTAAAAACACCCCTATGGTCCTCTAGGGGACATTGCCCGATTGAGACTTTAAGTTCGGATTGTAAAATTAGTGTTATGCTTCATCAAAAAATAAAAAAGTCCAAATGATAAACATTTGGACTTTTCAAACAAACTAAAATAACTAATTCTACTTAGTTAAATCTTTAATTCTGATGTTACGAAACCATAATTCCGAGCCATGACCCAAAAAGCCAATATGGCCCTTCTTGCGTTTTAGTCCGGGATGATCGGCTTTATCGGCAGTGCCATTTTTTGAAGCTTCCGCCATATTGCCATCTACGATGACGGTTCCGTTTAGTATGATTTTGATGTCATCACCTTTAACAATAACTTCTTCGGTATTCCATTCACCCACAGGTTTTAAAAATCCGCGTTTCGCAGGAATGACTCCGTATACCGAACCGTGATATTGATAGGGTTTTAAATTTTTATAAATCGCCGCAGTGTTATCCAGGATCTGCAATTCTTTCCCCATATAAGCCGCGTCACCTTGTAACGGCGCATGAATGCCTAAGCCATTATTTGCGCCCGGCGTCAACTTAAATTCGAATTTGAATACAAAATCGGAGTACTCTTCAGCCGTATACAAGTTACCGTGTCCACCTTGTTTAGGGTTGACAAAAATCTCGTTGTTTTCAGGGATATAATCGGTTTTGTTACCAATCCAATGTTCCAGGTCTTTACCGTTAAAAAGGGATTTAAAACCGTCTTTTCTTTCGTCCTCACTTAAAAGGACATCACCGGATTCAATCTCACGTACATACACATTTCTAAAGCCTAAATCTTCACCATGGGCTTGTAACTCGATCGCTTCCTTGGTAAAAATTGGCAGCTTTCTATCCCAGTAATTTTCAAGGGCTACATTATCGGTAACCAGTACTCCATTTAAATACACCGTTACGCGTTCACCCACCATTTTTATTCTGAAAGTATTCCAGTCGTTAATGGGATTATCGGCCACTTGCAAAGGAATGCGTTCGTTCTTCTGGTTGTTATACAAGCCGCCACTACCCACCTGGGCACCTACATTGGTTCTGGCAATATCCCAAATTTGTACTTGCGGTGTTCCTCTCAAATAAATACCGCTATCACCGCCATTGGTGATTTTCCAATCGACAAGCATTTCGAAATCGCCGTAGTCTTTGATCGTACAAATATTATTATAACCTTCACCTTTAAAACCAATCACCCCATCTTTTACAAACCAATCGCGTAGCATTTGCTCGTTTGCTTTGGCCTGCGCTTTGGCCAGTTCTCTTTTAGACATTTTCCCTCTGGCAATCGGGTTTTTAACCAAACCTTCCCAGCCGCTGAGATCTTTTCCGTTGAAAATGGAAACGAAACCTTTTTCGGCAGGCATCTTTTCTAAAAACTCTTTAACATCGATCTTGACATACTGACTGTCTTGTCCGGTGAGGTTGTTCACACTTCTGGACACGATATCTCTAACCACCTCTCCGCTTAAAGCGTCTTTCTTTCCGGGAGTGGGTAAGGCAATTTTTATGGCGGCGTTCGATGCTGCAGCTCGTAAATTATTATCATCTAAAAACTGAGATACGAACACCAGAGACAAAAAGGTTTTCACTTTTGAAGCGGCTTTTATAATTTGCTTCTTTTCCTGTGCCCCTTTATAATAAGGTGAAAGTTTCTTGATGAGCAACAACTTCTGATCATCCGGATAATCGGATGCTATCGTCTTATTAAGGTAGTATTTAAAAGCCTGTTGCTTTAAGGTATTGTTTTGCGCTTTAACAGCAGTTTCAAATAATAAAGGAAGGGCATTATTCTGTTTCCAATTCACTAAAGCCTTTAATGCATTTTGCTTGCTATCGGCATCACCTGATTTTAGCTCTTTTGAAACCAATTCCAATGCCTTATCGGTACTTAATGCCGCCAAAATAGGTGTTAATTTTGAAGTATCTGAAAACGAATGATAGGCTTTATAAATGCTATTTGCTGCTGCCTCGTCCCTGGCATCGAGCACATGAACTATGGCTTTTTGAATGTGCTCTATATTATCGGCATCATTTTCAGCTGCAAGGATGCTTGTTAATTTTGACAAATCTCCCGCACCTGACACGAATGGTAGTGCTGAATATACCGTCGATCTTAATGCGTCATTTGACGTACTCAACAAACCTGAAATTGCTCCAAATTGATTGGTGGCATTTCGTTTTGAAAGCACATTGACCAGCACTTGTTTTCCGGCATCATTCACCTGACTTAATTTGCCTGCCAGTATACCCGAATCTTCCGAACTCACCACCTTTAAAAGTGTTTCTTCCAAAGCCTGATATTCCGATGGGGATAAGTCCTTATTGAATAACTGAAGTAACACCGGGAACGCCTTACTTTTTTCCTGTGAGGATAGGGCTTTGATTGCCGTGATCCTCACAAATTCATCGCCATCTTCCAAAGCCAGCAGAATACATTTATCAAATACGATGGCTTCTGGTCTTCCGCTGAGCATTCTGATTACGAGTGGCTTCGTGGTCGCCGGATATTTTTTATAGGCTTTTACCCATTTGGATACTTCTGCTGAAGTCAGATTTCCTGAAGCCGCATCAACCACGGAAGCACTATACTTTTCATTCGTATTTTTAGCTTCTTTCAGTAAGGTTTTAGTGAAGGCAGAACCTTCGATCTCACGCAATAAGTGCATGGCGGCCGATCTGAAATGTAATTGCTCTTCCGCTTTAGCGTTCTTAAGAATGTCTTTAGCAACCTCAGCACTTAAGGCTGAATTTCCGTTTTCTTTTAATCGTGTGGCATATCGAATCAAGGCAATGATCGCTTTTGAATCGTCTAATTTGAAATTGGCCTGTTCCGCAGCATTAACAAGTACTTCTTTGGAATTTGCAGAAGCGATTTCAGATAAGGCCATTAAGGCATATTGCTGTGTATCTTTATCATTTGAAGCGGCCAATTCCTGAATGAAATCGGTTGCAGGCTTATATTTCAATACACCCAAAGCATCCACCAAAGCGATCTGCTGATCATCATTTGAAACTTTCGCGGCTTCAAAAATGACCTGACTCGCTTCAGGCGTTGCAATAGCCGTTAAAGCCGATAATGCCGGTTTGAATAGAGCTCCTTTCAATGCATTGTTCAATAATGCCAAGCTGTTATTACTTCCGCAGAATACCAGTCTGTCCATTAAAAAAGTCTTTACTTCATTATGATTTGCTTTAGCGATAGCTTTTAACAAAGCCTGCTCGGCGACATTGCTTCCGACGGTTTTGTTTAATCCGCCGGCATAGATGGCCAAACTTTGAATGGCGTATCTCGCATTGGTATCGTCACCGGTTCCCAAAGGCACCAGCATGTCTGTAAATTGAAGAATCCCGGCTTCGTCTAATGCTATGATCTCGGTCATCAATTTATCCGAATGCTTGAGATCTTTCGTTGGGAATTGTGCCAAAATATCAGCGACCTTAGTTTCTAAGGTTCTGTTCATCTGGCTATAGGTATATAAAGGCATACAGCATATAAAAAGTACTGTACCCAGTGTTATGATTGCTTTTTTCATTGTCGTAATATCAAAGTTTGTTTTTAGTGCGCCCATGATGTTCGCATGGGTTGGTTAATCAATCGGTTGGCTTCCTCGTCATTTATAAATTCCTGTTTCACAGGGTCGAACTCTAAAGTTCTTCCTAAGCGCAGGGCGATGATTCCCATATTCACAACGGTCGCAGAGCGATGACCATTATCTTCATTAAGTGCAAATTTCTGACGTGTTCTTACAGATTCTGAAAAGGTGGTGATTTGCTCTTCAGGATCGGGAATACTATTGATGATTCCTTCAATATTCGGAATGGTCGATTTAAAACCGTTATATATTTTTCCATCCGGCCCTTCAATATAGGCGGCATTTTTATCGGCGTTCTCGCCATCTAAAATGATCTGGCAGCCATCGGCATAGGTGTAGGTGATCTTTCTCCAGGTACCGATCGCATCATAATGTTGCTGTGGGGCATCCACTTCCACTTTTACCGGACTGTCGTTATCTTTTCCAAGGAAATATTGTACGGGATCGATATAGTGTTGTCCCATATCGCCTAATCCGCCGCCATCATAATCCCAATACCCTCTGAAGGTGGCATGTGTTCTATGGCGGTTATATGGTTTTTCCGGTGCCGGGCCTAACCACATGTTATAGTCCAAATGATCCGGGACAGTCTGTGGTTTTAAATTCTCCTTACCTACCCAATAGAACTTCCAGTTGAATCCGGTAACACCACTTATAGTCACCTTTAATGGCCAGCCCAGCGCACCACTATCCACAACTTTCTTAAGCTTTCTTACCGGTGTTCGCATGCCGTAAAAGTTATCTTTAAATCGGAACCAGGTATTTAATCTGAACATGCGTCCGTGTTGCTTCATCGCTTCCACAACGCGCTTGCCTTCACCAATCGTTCGTGTCATTGGTTTTTCACACCATACATCTTTACCGGCTTCAGCAGCCATGACAGACATAATTCCATGCCAATGCGGTGGTGTGGCGATATGTACAATATCGATATCCGGTCTTTGTAAAACCTCTCGGAAATCGCGATAGCCTTTAACATCATTACCCACTTTCTTAAGGGTGTTTGCCAAATGATTGCCATCGGCATCACAAATGGCCAATAGTTTTGTCCCTTCATACCCTAAATGGCCTTGTCCCATACCTCCAACACCGATAACGGCTTTAGTCAGTTGGTCGCTAGGTGCGATAAAATTTGTACCACCCATAACATGCCTCGGAATAATACTAATTCCTGCAGCGGCTACCAGTGTTTTTTTTACAAAATCTCTACGATTCGATCCTGATTTTCCCATAAATATCTACGTCTTTTTATTTGTAATTTGAGAGACAAAGAAATGGGAAGCTGTGTAAAATGAGGGGTAACGAATGGGGTAATGAAAAAAATATTTTAGTTTTTTTCTAAATTTTGTTCTGAAGTGATGGCTTCAAAAGTGGTGGGATAGGCTTCCTTATAAATTTTATAATACAGCTTTTCGAAGTTGTCATGAGCCTTGTATGCCAAACTTAATTTACCTTGCTTGATCAAGGCTAATAATTTTATTTGGTGTGCTTTTTCATTCAGATCATCATAAATGGTGATAACTTCAGTTAACTGAAGCAATAATTCAGTATGCTTATTCAGATCTAATACTTCGGTGAATTCTAAACATTGTTCAATGATCTGATTGCTGAATTTTTCAATAAACGGGTCCAACCAGGGTTCGCTGGAGCTTGAAAATAACCGGCCACCTTTTAAGATCTGAACGAATTTCGGCAACTCCTGCTCCAACGTTTTTATGGTGTAATCGTTACTTGAAAAGGTATTTAAATAGTACTGAATGACGAGATAATCACAAAAACAATCCTCATGCAATTCGATAAACCAGGACCGGTCTTTAAACACCAAATTGATGCCTTTACAGGAATTGAGGATGGTTCTTAAATTGTTGATATTGGTTCCCCGGGTGTTCTTTGCCTTTTGTGCACTCATTCCCGGCCATAAAAATTCCGTCAGTTGTTTTGTTGAAATTCCCTTTTGCCTGCCCCGGTAACTGTATAAAAAGACAATCACAAATATTTTCTTCAGTAATGGCGATAACTTTTCAGCAAGATCTTCATTATGACGGTTAAAGATTCTGAGTTTTCCAAAACATAAAACACGTTCGGAGTCATCATTCCCCGGAATTCCTTCAGTAAACACTTTGGGTCTCTTATTCCGCTCCTGACGATTATTAGAGACCGCCCTTTTCTTTTTCGGCAAACGCCGTCTCAATAAAAGCAAACCGACAATAAGTAAGACCGTAAAAATAATGATGGCAGAATATAGGGGGCCATCTTCATCTTTCAAAGCCCTGTTTTCAAAAAGTGTACGTATTTCGTTGGAGTTTAACTCGCGTTCCCAGATTTTGATATCCGCAAGGTAGCCTTTAAAGAATTCTTCCCATAAATTACTTCCGATAAGGATATTAAAATCGGAAGGCTCATATTCTGAAACCAAAGGCACCTCTTCAGTTAATTTTCCATTAACATAGAAAAACAGCTTGTTATCAATTCTTGAATGGGTTAAGGCAATATGGGTCCATTGGTTTAATGGCACTACCGAAGCTTCAGAAATATAATCCTTAATACCTGCCATGGTAAAGGTTAAGAAGCCATTACGCAGCTTGACCACAAAATTATCACCCTTTCCTAAAATACTGTTATTAAGCCCTAAAGACGTTGGTTTCACCCAGGCGGCAATCGTAAAATTCTCTTTAAAGGTATTTTTACTTTCTATGCCCGTGTCGATATAACTTCGATCATTAAAATAACCGACCTTACCATGAATGTCATCTGCGGTAATTTCCACATTATTAATTAAAAGCTCCTTATCATTTTCCTTCATCTTATTTTTAAACTTCGGATCGAATACAAAGTGATCCGATAGTTCATAGGTAATATCCAAAGGAAAGGCTATAAAAGTTTTACTGTTTTTATAATTCTCGGGGGTGGTGTTAATAATATCCGGTGAGAAATGATACCCTGCTTTATAAGGCACTAAGGCCGGGAGAACCTCTCCATGTAAGACCGGAAAACTAAAATAGCCGTTAACAACAGCATCGTTATAATCTTTAAACCTCACACCGTCAATCAGTTTTCCGTCTTCCGTTTCTACGACACCGTAAACTTTTCTAAGCTGGGGTATTTGACGAACAAGGCTATCTATTTTTTGTAAGGAAGTCTTGTTAGGTGTAAAAAAATGAGGAAGTGTCCCGGACTGCTTCCATATCGCAAAAAAGAGAGAGTCGGTCAGAATAACATCATCTTCTAAGCGTATCACCTTGAGTTTATTTCGTTCATAAAATCGAAACCGAATACTATCCAATAGTTTGGTCGGAGTGATGCTAATCGCTTCCAAATCACCTGGCTTTTTATGAATCACCACAAGATCATTGGATAAGTTTGCAGGAATGTCATTTTCAGAAATAACGACCAAACTATCATTATACGATTTATATAGTTTAAGAAAATCAGTGCTTATCGGCGTATTTTCAGAATGGAAAATGGCTAGATTTTGATTGTGCTTTAATATCGCATCTATTTCTGAAATCGATACCTCATTCGGGTTCAGTACAATATATGGCCTGTGAATTTCAGAATTACCAACTTGAGCATGGCATAGGCTAATGCATGCAAAAAACAGTAAGACATAGTATCGCAGAGAATTTTTATTCAAGTTAAAAAATATCTAAGGCCTAGTAAAAACTTCGTTAGTTCTATAACCGCGTTGGTACTCCAAGTTGGTAAATTTAGTAATTTTCTCGCTTTGTTATGAGTTTGAATTCAACTGGTTTAAATTTTAAAAATGAACTTAGAACACTACAGAAAAACATATTATTTTTATTAGTTATATTTAAACCGGATATCTACGCTAATTTAATGACCTAAATTGATGCTTTCTACCAGAACGACACCTATTATATGCCTTGTTATTGTTTCGATGTTATTGATGGTGTTTTTTTCAGGGATACCTAAAACCCATCCATATATGGACAAAGTTGATCTGCCTGTTTTGGATTCCGTTCCATCGGGAAAGGCACTAGCGCATATCTATTGTAAAATTTGTCATTCCTTTCCGGAACCTGAGCTTCTGGACAAAAAGACCTGGGTTAATCATGTACTTCCTAATATGGGATTTCGCATGGGGATCAAAATTCCGGGGGTAGATCCTTTTGCCGGCACTCCAAAGGAAGACCTTGAGTTGGTAAAAGCCTTAAACATATATCCGGACACTCCCATTATTTCGGAAGAAGATTGGCAGAAAATCATGAGTTATTACGAAAGCGAGGCTCCAAATGAACCTCTGGAACAACATGTCGAAGTTGTAAAAGCGGAGACTCTTCCATTATTTGATTCTAAAAAAATATATATTAACAGCAAGGGCTTTCCAAGAACGTCATTATTAAAGTTCGATGAAGCCACGTCACAATTGTTTGTGGGAGATGCGAGTAATCTCGTCTATGTACTCGACGCTAACATGACCTTAAAAAAAACATGGAAACTCCCAAGTCCCGTTGTCGATATCGACTTTACCAAAGGCTTGACACCTAACATGCTCACTATTGGAAAATTTAGTCCTTCAGACCAAACTTTGGGCAGCCTGCTATACAACAAAAGCGGTACTCAAAAAATGAGCATTCAGAACCTACCAAGGCCGGTAGATTTTGTGGTCGGTGACTTGAATATGGATAAAAAGGACGATGTGGTTATCTGTGGTTTTGGCCATAATAAGGGCAAATTATTATGGTACGATAATTTTGAAACCGAAAAAGAGCACATCCTTAAAGATATGCCCGGAGCCAGAAAGGCCGAAATAGCCGATTTTAATAATGATGGAAAACCCGATATTATCGTGCTCATGGCACAGGCTTATGAGCAGGTATCCATATTCTATAATCAAGGGAATAATGAATTTGAAGAAGATGTGGTTTTAGAATTCCCTCCGGTTTATGGGATGAGTTATTTGGAATTAGCCGATTTCAATAATGATGGTCATCAGGATATCCTGCTAACCAATGGTGATAATTGGGACTATTCGATCATTAGAAAGAATTATCATGGGATCAGAATTTATTTAAATGACGGTGCCAATAATTTTGAAGATGCTTTTTTCTATCCGCTATATGGTGCCAGTAAAGCCATCGCCAGAGATTTTGATAAGGATGGTGATCTGGATATCGCCGGTTCCGCATTTTATTCCTATGAAGACAACCCTACACAGTCCTTTGTATATTTATCTAATGAAGGCCATCTGAATTTCAAGGCTTTTTCAACGCCTGAAGCAGCCTCCGGAAAGTGGCTTACCATGGATGCGGCCGACTTCGATAATGACGGCGATATAGATCTGTTTTTAGGTTCCTATTTTCATACGTTTGGAGAATATTATAAACAAGTACTAAAAGGAGTTACCTCTTTTCCTCAATTGCTTGTGCTTACTAATAATTCAGAATAACAAACGCCATTAAGAATAGTTATCGCTTATCTTACAATATGATACAAAACTCACCAATTATATTTCATATTGAAACTATTCTAAAACCCTGTTTATATAAATGCAAATTGTAGTTCGTAGGCTTAAACGCCTCCAGCATGACTTAATACTCTGCATTCGTAGAAAAAATTTAACCACCTTTTTAATTTTTAGTACATTTATAGGAGTCCTAAGTATTGATTTTCAGGACAAATCGCATTAGTAATAATTGAATTTTATTAGAGGTTTTTACCGACATATATATTAGTAGCCCCAAAACGTATTGAATTAAAGCAAACTGTTGTCCTAAACCTGTTGGTAAAGGCATGCTATTAAATAATATTTATGAAGTTTCAATTAAAATCCAGGCTATTGTTACTGCCTTTTGCGATAGCCCTTAGTTTTATTCATTGTGCCGAAAATCCATCCCAAACTTTAGCTCATGGGGATGCTGATAACGGCGGACTCTTTATTCCCGATAACTTTGAAGCCATAGTCGTTACAGACAGTATTCAAGGAAAAGCAAGACACCTTACGGTTAATGAATTCGGAACCGTTTTTGTGAATTTGAGGTATTCTAAAACCGGCGAAGTTGTTGCCGTATTGAAGGACACAACCCAGGATGGTAAAACCGATCTTATTGAGCGCTATGGTGAATTAGAAGATCATAAATCACGGTCGAGAGGAGGTTACTCCACAGCGATGAAAATATATAATGGCTACTTATACTTTAGTACCGAACTCGTGGTCTATCGCTATAAACTGGATAAGCATGGTGATATTATCCCCGGTGACCCTGAAGTCATTATGACCGACGATCATGAACACGGAAAACACCAGCATATTGGAAAACCCATTGCTTTTGACAATAAAGGATATATGTATGTGCCTTTTGGCGGACCTTCAAATGCCTGTCAGGTTGAAGGAAGAACCCCGGGATCACCAGGCATTGATCCCTGTCCGCAATTAGAAGACCATGGAGGGATATGGAGGTTCGACGCTAACAAAACCGGGCAGACTCAAAAAGACGGTTATAAATTTGCAACGGGTATTCGAAGTGTTGTAGGTCTGGACTGGAACCCGGTTGATGAAACCTTATACGCGGTGGTACATGGAAGAGATGATTTGTATCGTTTATTTCCAGATGTATATACCCCTTGGGAAAGTGCCTTACTGCCTTCTGAAGAGTTTATCAGAGTTACCGAAGGCTCCGATTTTGGATGGCCATATTGCTACTACGATCAACTTCAGAATAAAAAAGTATTGGCTCCGGAATATGGTGGAGATGGCAAAATTGTAGGGCGATGTGAAAGCTGCGACGATCCTGTTATTGGCTTTCCCGGACACTGGGCCCCTAATGATTTGATGTTTTATACCGGTGATCAGCTTCCTGAGCGCTATAAAAATGGTGCTTTTATTGCGTTTCATGGGTCCACTAACAGGGCGCCTTATCCACAATCCGGATATTTTGTTGGGTTTGTTCCGTTTAAAGATGGTAAAGCCACCGGAGCATGGGAAGTTTTTGCCGATGGTTTTGCTCAAATGGATCCTATAATAAGTGTTTATCGCTCAGTTAATAGACCTATGGGCGTAGCAACCGGTCCCGATGGCTCTATATATATTAGTGATTCCAATCAAGGAAAAGTATGGCGTGTAATGTATACAGGAGATAAAAACGATTTTGGAGAAAAGGAACTGGCTTCTATGGAAGAACGCAAACAGGCCACCCATATAAGAACACCCGATGAAATAAAAGACAACCTAATAAAAGGAGAAAACCTTTCTAAAGGCAACAGGTTATACCTCCAATATTGTAGTGCTTGCCATCAAGGTGACGGTCATGGCGCGGGCGGTAGGTTTCCAACGTTGGTAGATACCGACTGGGTTACAGGAGACAAAACACGTTTAATAAGAGTCGTCCTCGAAGGACTTGAAGGTGCCATCGAGGTTAACGGTGAATCTTTTAGCGGCCTTATGCCGCAACACGCATTTTTAAAGGATGACGAAATATCAGAAATTTTGACCTTCATAAGAACGAATTTTGGCAATGACGCATCAAACATAACAATTGATGAAGTGAGCAAGGTTAGAAAAAAAATCGAAGAAGAACATCAGCATGACCATGAATAATAAACCATCTATAAACAAATTACTATATTACTATGATGAAATTAAATAAACATCTTATATGGAGTACTTGTGTACTGCTTTTAATAAGTTCACTGGCTTCAAGTCAGGACTACGACATCCTGATAAAAGGAGGGCATGTTATTGATGCCAAAAACGATATAAGCGGCGTTATGGACGTTGCTATCAGCGATGGAAAAATAGCTCTGGTAAGTGCCAATATCGCTAAAGATCGCGCTAAGAAAACCATAGATGCTTCGGGGCTTATCGTATCAGCGGGACTGCTGGATATTCATGGTCACAATTTTTTTGGGACTGTAAGAAAAGCATATTTGAGTAATAGCTTTAGTAGTTTACCACCGGATGGTTTTACCTTTAGAAGTGGTGTAACCACGATCGTTGATGTTGGAGGAGCGGGATGGAAAAATTTTGAAACCTTTAAAGAGCAAACGATCGACCAATCTAAAACACGAGTGTTGTCCTTTCTAAATATTATTGGTTCTGGAATGAAAGGAGGATCTGTTGAACAAAATGTGGCAGATATGGACCCTGAAGCTACAGCGAAAAAGGCAAAACAATATCCGGGTATCATAGTCGGTGTTAAACTGGCGCATTATCACGGTCCGAATTGGGAACCAACAGATCGTACGGTTAAAGCGGGAATTCTGGGAGACATTCCGGTAATGATAGATTTTGGAGGTAGTGATCCCGAATTAAATATGAAAACATTGTTATTAGAAAAGTTAAGACCTGGTGATATTTTCACTCATTGCTATGCCAATGTAAAAGGCAGAACGGCTTTAGTTGATGAAAAAGGAAAAGTTAGACCCTATGTATTTGAAGCTCAAAAAAAAGGTATTGTATTCGATGTTGGCCATGGTGGAGGCAGTTTTGTGTTCTCTCAGGCCGTGCCAGCGACAAAACAAGGCTTTTGGCCAAATTCTATGAGTACCGATTTGCATACCGGAAGTATGAATGCGGGGATGAAAGACCTTACCAATATCATGTCTAAATTTTTAAATATGGATATGCCGTTGGACGAGGTTATGAAAAGTGTTACCTGGAGTCCGGCGCAGTATATCAAAAGAAACGATTTAGGGCATTTATCCAAAGGTGCTGTTGCCGATGTTACCCTGCTTAAACTATCGAAAGGTGATTTCGGGTTTATAGACACCAAAGGATTCAAAATTAAGGGAACACAAAAGTTAACCTGTGAATTAACACTAAGAGAAGGTAAAGTCGTTTGGGATTTAAATGGCCGTTCCAGCACTCTATGGAACGAATAGAACCAACCTTAATTCAAAAAAAAGAATTCTTAAAATATAATATAGATGAAACCAATTTTTAAATTTTTATTAATTAGTGCACTCATTTGCCTATCCATTACCATCGTAATGATAGCCTCTGGAAGTGGTTCTAACGCAGGCATACCGCTTATGCTATTTTTTCTACTCCTGGCACTGGCAGTACGAGGCACAAAAAAATTTAAAGGCTTTTCGTTCACCATATTAATCTTTGCTGCTGTTACCGTATCTATGTACTACCCTACATATTTTACAAGTATTGGAGATTTTAATCTAAAAAAACTCATCGTTCCTTTACTTCAAATCATCATGTTTGGCATGGGAACTGCCATGAGTATTAAAGATTTTGCAGGCGTGGTAAAAATGCCTAAAGGTGTTTTGGTTGGGCTTGCTTGTCAATTTACCATTATGCCCGTACTGGGCTTTGGTCTTGCAACTCTTTTTGGGTTTGCTCCTGAGATTGCCGCGGGTGTGGTTTTGGTTGGCTCCTCCCCAAGTGGTTTAGCGTCTAATGTCATGGCCTATCTTGCAAAAGCTAATCTGGCCTTATCGGTTACACTCACCGCAGTATCTACAGTTTTGGCCCCTTTAATGACCCCTTTATTAATGAAGGTTTTCGCAGGACAATTTGTACCTATCGATTTTTGGTCCATGATGCTCAGCATTCTAAAAATTGTAATCCTACCTATAATCATAGGCTTGATTTTCAATCATTTTTTCCATGGAAAAGCCAAATGGCTGGATAAAGTTATGCCCATAATTTCTATGGCTGGCATAGCATTTATTATTACCATCATTACTGCAGCAGGAAGAGATAGTTTACTAACTATTGGACTATTATTGGTATTAGCCGCTATCATTCACAATATAGCCGGATACTTTCTGGGCTATTGGGGTAGTCGGGCACTAAAAATGAGCGAACAGGATTGTCGTACCATAGCATTGGAAGTAGGAATGCAAAATGGTGGACTCGCTTCTGGAATCGCATTGGAAATGGGTAAAGTAGCAACTATTGGGTTAGCTCCGGCGGTTTTTGGTCCGTGGATGAATATCTCAGGTTCGTCATTAGCAACCTGGTGGAGAGATAAAGATTCAGAAAATAAGGATGCTCCGGCGGATATTCAGGAACCGAAAACTATGAATTAAATAAAAACAAACAAATCAATAAAACAATATAATACCTATGAAAAACATAAAAATAACAGCTTTACTTGGAATATGCTTACTACTATCCAATGCAGTAGTTTCGCAAACCATCACCAAAGAGCAAACCATATTTCTTACACCCTTATGGGAGGGTGAAAGGTTTGAAGATGGCAGACCTAAAGTTGCTGATGATATTCTTGAAAGGATGAAAAGTGTCGCTATAGAAGAAGCCTGGGGCGTACTAAGAAACGAAGGATATCACAATCAATTTGAAGGTGGTTGGAAACCATTACATGATGACGTTGCTGTTGTGGGTAGAGCACTTACAGCGCAGTATATGCCTAATCGTCCCGATGTTGCCGATCAGATTAAAAAGAAAGGCAAAAAAGATGGGCGCGTTGGAAACACCAATTCATGGCCTATAGATATGCTTGTTAATGGTGACGTCTATGTCGCCGATTGCTTCGGGAAAATTGTGGACGGCACCCTAATTGGTGACAATTTGGGCAATGCCATTTATGCCAAATCCAAAACAGGTGTGGTTTTTAATGCCTCCAGTCGTGATATGGAAGGACTTTCAAAGATCGAAGGCTTTAATGCTTTTGTTCGGGACTGGCATCCTTCATTCCTTACCGAAGTGATGCTATTAAGTTTGAACACCCCCATTAGGATAGGTGCGGTTACTGTACTCCCCGGAGATATCGTTTTAGCTAAAAAAGAAGGTGTTATTTTTATTCCTGCGCATTTGGCTGAAAAAATTGTGATTACATCCGAAGTTGTACGACTCCGCGATTTATTCGGAATCACAAGACTTAAAGAAGGTGTTTATAGTCCCGGGCAAATAGACAATAAATGGTCTGAAGACATCGAAAAAGATTTTTCAAAATGGCTTAACGATCATATCGATGAATTACCTGTACCTAAAGCGCAAATACGCGAACTCTTAAAAAAGAGAATGTGGTAGATATTGTAAGTCTCAAATCATTTTCATATTTTATATAACAAAACAACTAATAAATCTATTACAAATGAATAACATGGAAAACAAAACCAGCAGAAGATCCTCCTTAAAAAAAATGGGTATGGCTATTATTGGTGCCTTTGGTTTAGGTATGACCAATCACGCCGTAGCTAAAGAAGCAAAGCCTAAAAAAGAAGTTCTGGACATACCGGACAACGATCAGGATATCCCTTTATTTTCAGGGGCAGTAAGACATGGAAACACGCTATATATAGCGGGTAAAGGCGCTCATTTTGAAGGCGATATTAAGGCACACACAGACCATGTTCTTAAAGAACTTCAAAAAGGATTGGAGAAAAACGGTTCTTCAATGGAACAAGTACTAAAAGTGAATGTTTACCTTCATGATTTGGAGGATTATAAAGGAATGAACGAAGTGTTCAGGGGGCGTTTTGGTAAAAACCCGCCTGTTAGAACTACTGTCGCAACGTATGGCGGGGTACCGGGCAAATCTCTTGTTGAAATGGACTGTATCGCCGCAGTGGATTAATGATGACTAAAATTTAAAATATGGCAACAACGCGAAGAAAATTATTAAAAACGCTTTCTATGCTACCTCTTGCAGGCAGTTTACTAGGCACCGAATGGTTGCATGGACAATCACAATCCATCAGCAACACGGTATTGGAACCGGGGGCTCGTAACTTTTTTAAAGAACTAGGGCTTAGAACATTTATTAATGCCGCCGGAACTTATACTTCCATGACGGGATCATTAATGCATAAAGAAGTGACATCAGCAATAAGCTATGGGGCCACCGAATATGTTAACCTAGACGAATTACATGATAAAGTTGGAGAACGCATCGCGGAATTATTAGGTTGTGAATATGCCACAGTATCCTCAGGAGCATTTGGAGCGATGACCATTGGCGTTGCCGGAGTGATGGCTGGAATGGATAATAAAAAAGTGGAGCAACTTCCGGACGTCACCGGGTTAAAACATGAAGTTATTGTTCAAGAATCGCATAATATTGGCTATACCCATGCCTTAATCAATGCCGGGGCAAAAATAATAAACGTCAAAAATACCAGAGAACTGGAGAAGGCGATAAATAATAAAACCGCCATGCTTTGGTTTTTAAATGCAAGTACTGAAATCGGATCAATTAAACATGAAGAGTTTGTTGCCTTAGGTAAAAAACATGGGATTCCAACCTTCATAGATTGCGCCGCCGATGTACCTCCGGTAGAAAACCTGTTTAAGTTCACCAAACTGGGCTTCGATCTCGTTTGTTTCTCAGGAGGTAAAGGTATCAGAGGTCCTCAAAGTGCCGGTTTGCTTTTAGGTAAAAGAAAATATATAGAAGCAGCAAGACTTCATACCCCTCCTCGTGGCGCTACCATTGGTAGAGGTATGAAAGTAAACAAAGAAGAAGTATTGGGGATGCTGGTAGCTTTAGAATTGTATTTACAAAGAGATCACGCTAAAGAATGGAAAATGTGGGAAGCCCAAATCAAATTGATAAGTGACAGTGCGAAGTCTGTAAAAGGCGTAGAAACCGAAATTCATGTACCCCCACACGCTAATCACGTGCCTTCTTTAAAAGTTAGATGGGATCAAAATATTATTAAAATGACCGCGTCTGAAGCCAGAAACAAATTAAAGAATGGTCATCCTTCCATTGAAACCGTGGGTAGTGAAAAAGAAATTGGTATCACGACCTGGATGATGGAGCCTGGTCAGGAAAGACAAGTTGCAAGCCGACTAAAAGAGGTGCTTTCCAACGCATAACCATAGACAAGAAGATAAAATTTGATGTTTCGTTTTTGAATTTTATCTTCTTAACTTTTAAATTAATTAAGTTTAACCAAAATAACCGTTGAAATAAGAATGATTAAATTATCCTTAGCATGTATTCTGACGTTGTGTCTAATAAGTTGTACACAAGAAAAAAAGCAAAATGACATTGCTGAAAAAACCGAATCAGTTGTCAATGATTATAATCCTGAAGCTAATTTAGAAAGATTAGAAATCACATTGAGTGCACCATCCAGTCCCGTAGCTAATTATGTAAATGTTGTTCAAACAGGAAACTTATTATTTTTAGCAGGAAAAGGGCCATTACAAAGTAATGGAGAAAATATTACCGGTAAAGTTGGTGTAGATCTCACCATTGAGCAAGGTTATGAAGCAGCAAGAGTAACGGCGATAAACCAATTGTCGGTACTAAAAGCAACACTGGGTAATTTGAACAAGGTAAAACGCATAGTCAAAGTTTTAGGCATGGTAAATGCCTCACCTGAATTTACCGATCATCCGGCAGTGATAAATGGGTATTCCGATTTAATGGTTGAAGTTTTTGGTGAACGTGGTAAACATGCTCGTGCTGCGGTAGGTATGGGATCTCTTCCGGGGAATATCGCTGTTGAAATTGAAATGATTGTTGAAATCGAGACTGAATAAATACGGTTTACGAGTTAAGACCTCATTGACCCCGCATCTATAGAGATTTTTTATGATTATCTTACTAATGAGAAGTGCCCTTTTTTTTGGACTATATTATTATTAGTGTCTATTAATTTCATGTCAAACCAATAATCATTAGGAGGTAAAATCTCGCCATTAAAAGTTCCATCCCAACTATTGTTATTTTTATCGGTAAATGTTGTTATAAGCTTACCAAATCTATCAAAAATACTAATGGTAATCGAATTATAAAGGCTTCTATCCAATCCCTTGATTTTCCAATAATCATTTACACCATCATTATTTGGTGTAAAGAATTTAGGGAACCCCATTACATATACTTGCTTTTGAGTTGACGGTACGCAATCATCTTGACTTCTTACATAAACAGTATAAATACCAGCAGGCACTTTGGTAAATTTATAAGTATTAGAGTTTCCAAAAAAGTTTACATTATCCAGAGAAAACTCGTAAATACCATCGCCTTCAACATTAACCAAAACAGCATTAGTATTTGATTCTGATTCCACTTCGATGGATGTAATACTAGGAGGTTCAGGTTTTTCAATAATAATTTCCTTTGAATTTGAACACTCTATACCATTCTGGGTTTTATAAGCTGTAAACGTAAAAGTACCTGGATTATAAAACGTATACTGCCTGTCCGTTGAAATAATTTCATTGTTGCTGTTTAACCATTCAAATCGTTCATTAAGACTATTCCCAAGAAGTGTTACCGGAATTTCATGGCAAATAGAATACGTATCTTCAAACGCAATTATAGGTTCATCATTAACAATTAAATTAATTGGGGATATCCCAACACATGCCAAATCACTTTCTGCCTTAACCCATATTTTTGATGAGTTTACCGTTATTGTTTTAAATATCTCATTTTCCTCCGTTTGCGCATCTATAAGGGTTGGGTAAAACTTAAGAATTGTGGTTCTTGGAAGGTTAAATGTGTTACGAATCTCTTCCCCCTTAATAGTTAAATTAAATAGACCTTTTAAATCTTCTGAGATCCAATCAGAACCATCACAAGCGAACATATCAGAAATATTTCCCAATTCCGCAAAAGTTGCACTTATAAAAAAGGAAGTTATTTCAAAACAGTCATTTTCATTAACAACACGAACAAAAATTTCCTGATTTGGACTATTATTAGTATAAAATTCAGGGTTTGAAATTCTATCTATATCCTGTTGGGCATCGATGTTGCTTTCATAAAAAAACAAGTTTTCATTTAAATCGGGGTTGGTAATTTTCTCTCTAATAGCGTATAAATTGAAGTTTGAAATGCCATCCGTATCCGTATCACACTGAATCAATTCCTGGTTATCCATGAGACTGGGAATACTATGAACCTGAACTTCCTTAGAAACGGCTATTTGCCTATTATTTACAGTCGTTATCGCCACTGAAACATTATAAGTTCCCGGTGAAGCATATAGGTGATCAGGGGTTATTAGGTTAGAGGTACTACCATCACCAAAATCCCATTCTGCAGCGGTTATTTCCGAATAGGTATCAACTTCAAATGGTATTGCATTATTTGTACAACCTTCTTCAGTTAAAATTCTTGTTCTAAAGTAGGATTGAACAAAGTTTGGAAGCCCTAGTCTCGATTTTTCTCCATTTAGATTAATTTTATTATGTGTATACCTTGCTTCAATTCCCGTAGCATTAGGATCGTTAACTACACCCAAAAATTCTGTTCCTGATGTCCCATTTTCAGCTAACGCCCTGTATATTTTTCCATTTTTAGCAAGCTGTAAGCTCCCAGCTATGAGTTCACTGAGTTCCGAATGAATCGCAATTGAATTAGTCCAGGGGTTAGAATTTCCCACATCATATTGCACTAAAAGGTTTCTTCTTATATCTTCTGGCTCGAAATCTTCAATATTGGTGGGGTCCAAAATTCCCTGCTTTAACAAGGTTGCATATAAATATTTCGAATCCTGAGAAAACGCTACACCGTAAGCCGAGACAACTTCAAAAAAGAGGAAGGATGTAAAGAGCTTCATTTTATTGCTGACAATTCCGGTTTGACTATTGAAATCGAAGACCAATAAATGATCATCCAACGCTTTTGGTTGGTAGTTGGCACAGGCAATTTTTTTTCCATTAGGAGAAAATTTCATTGTTCCCGCTACAACCGCTCTATAAAACAATCCGTTGGACGATATAATCGGGTTATCAATGCTACCATCGGTATTTACTTTATAAGCATAAAAAGAAGTATATACATCATTATCATTCTTTCTGGTTGTCATAACCCAGATAGATTTTCCATCGTCATGATGAACAGCTGATACCTTACCAACTCCAGCCCCACCTAATAAGGCGCTGTTTTTCTCAATGACTTCACCTAAACCACCATTGTAGCTCATATCTATAACAGAATAACGTAGGCCTGTAGACCCTATAGAAAATATATAATACTTATCGGGATTGTCAAAAAATGGAACGATCAGTGAATTCTGTGCTGCGTCTCTGTCTCCGCCAATTAGAGCGCCATTAATCATGATCGCATGATTATTATTCCAAACGACATTTCCATTGGTGTAAAATTGAAGATTTCCATTTCGGTCCGAAATAGAAGCACAACCAGCCGGAGCGAAGATCTGTCCATCAGATAAAACTTGTGGGGTTTGTGTAGCAAAATTTAAACCAGCACGCACTCCAAAATACCAATTATTTGCCTCATTTTGACAAAATAGATTTGTACTAAGAAAAGTGAATAAAAAAAGTAAATAAACTCTCATTAGGTTTTATCAAATTTGATCTTTCTCTTTATAAATTGCCAGTTATGCTATTCTGAATTTCTAAAGAAGCATCAACTAACTGTTAAAGTTAGTACTTTTTTATTGAAAAAATCCAATATTTATAAAACAAAAAAACCTTCATAAATAACTATGAAGGGTTTCTAAAAAAGGCAACAGTCTATTTTTGAGTTTGCAAGAGCACAAATTGCGATTGGCTAAAACGCCTTAATCATGCCATTGGTGTGATTCTTAAATTT
>CANLXL010000001.1 GCA_947495125.1 uncultured Flaviramulus sp. | reverse complement strand
ATCGATCAAGAACGAAACCTAAAATAACTAAAAATCAAAAAGATAGCATTTGAAAATTGCTTAACTTAATGACATTGGTCGAGCGCTAGCGGGGCATTTTTTGAGTCAAAATAGGGCTAAAAAGAGGGGGTTGGAGGGTAGGTTGGCTCTGTGAAGAACACATTTATCTAAAAGATACGTAATAATATTTAATTTGATTATTGAAACTAAAAACACATCTACTTCGGTTTAATTCAGTAACCCAAAAGTGTTTTTAGAGCAATTCACTTAAATGGGACAGATTGTTTTAAAAGTGCTTTGGGTGTAGCAGTGGAGTTGAAACGAAAGATTTTCTAGAGATTTAATTATTAAAAAAGCAAAAATTCGCTTTTATATATTGATTTAGTAAGTTTTTTCGTGAAAAAATTAAATCTTTGTATTTCAATAATTAGAACGAATGATTGATTTAATAAAAGGAGATATTACAAAAGTAGAAACTCAAGCAATCGTTAATGCTGCAAACACATCTTTATTAGGCGGTGGAGGCGTGGATGGAGCAATACATAAAGCTGGTGGAAATAGAATTTTAGAAGAATGCTATAAAATTAGAAATAAACAAGGTGGTTGTAAAGTTGGCAATGCAGTTATTACTAATAGTGGTAATTTATCTTGTGATTTTATAATTCATACAGTAGGACCTAAATGGAATGGTGGAAAAAGTAAAGAAATTGAACTACTTGAAAAGTCTTATGAAAACAGCCTTAAACTAGCTATTGAGAATAACATTAAATCAATAGCTTTTCCAAATATAAGTACAGGGATTTATAATTTTCCAAAGGAAAAAGCTGCCGAAATTGCAATAAATACTATAAAAAAATTTCTCTTAAAAAAGGATGCATTAGAAAAAATAGTTTTTGTCTGCTATGATTATGAAAATTTTAATATTTATAAAAAGTTGCTTAAAAAGTAGGAGCATCAAATTTGATGCTCCTTTATTTATTCTTGCAATATATTTTTAATGATTTCTATTGCTCTATCTTTTTCAAATTCTTGATTAGGCTCCAAAAGAACATGGAGTATTTCTTTGTCTTTTGAGTAATCATACATATGGATTTCCATCCATCCCTCATCCCAAAAATCAATATTACCACCTTTTCCTTTCCCTTCAAATTCTACTCGATTAAGGTTCCCAAAATCACCGTTTTCAAAAAAAGAATATTTAAATTCAAATTCGCTAGAATTACATTCTACATTTTTTTTAAACCAATTTATATCTTTATGATTCATAAATAATTAGACTATTATTTTAAAACTTTGTCAAATTCCTATATTGAGGAAGCAACTGCCCTCCCTGTTTTCGTAATAAATACTGTTGGGATTTACTTGCATTAGGACCTATTAATTTATACCACCCTGATTTTCCTCCTTGTAAAAGACTATTTGCTGGTACTTGAAATTCAGCATAAATAGACCCTCTTGCTGCCCCTCGAAAAACAGTCGGTCCACCTTGAGTAACAAAAGTTTGACCTCCAGCTCCTTCCAAAACAGTCGTCCCGTTTTTCATAGCTGCGAATTCAGCTTCAGACATCCATCTTCCAACTGTTGTCCATTCAGAAGTTGCGGCAGCTCCTAAAAACTTACTAGCGAAGCTTAATGCTCCCAAGAAAACGGGCGAATCAATTCCCATTGGTATAGCATGACCAGAAGCCGAATATCTTTGTTCTTTCATGGCTCTATCTGCCAATATTGAACTATAAGACAATAAAAAGCTTTCATACCCTTCTGCCATATCTATACTAGACAACCATTCAATACTTGCATTAAATCCACCTCCATTAACAAATGAAGAAAGTCCAGCAACATCTCTAGCTATTGGGTCTATTCTTTTTGCATATTGGAAACTTGAATACCAACCAGCTTTTGAACCATTAACCCCTCCTGAATGATAATATTGGGTTTGAACACTTGTTCCGTCTCCGTGGCGACCAGAACCATCTGGTACTTCTTGTTCTCTTGTTTGTCCTTCTTTAGGGCAATCATCGCAGTAACCTCCATTTCCATCACTATACCAAGTTGTTTTTCCACTTCCCGATTTTTTAAACGCATCCATTATGGAGCTAGCTGAATCAGCACCGCTTGGGTCAGCCCAATAAACAGGATTATTATCAAAAGCGTTATATGTAGAATTTGAGAAGTGCGTAACTGGGTCAATACCTGTCCACCTTGCAATAGCTGGGTCATATTGTCGCAATTCCATCTCATACAAATTCAATCCAAGTGATTCTTCATACTCCACACCATTATACAACTCGTATTTATGATTCGTAACAGGATTATTATTATACCCTTTATGTTTAAGTCCAAATGGATAGTAGTTATTCTCCTCCAATATGTCAAGCGTACCATTATTGTTCCTATAACTCAACCTCACATTACCTAAATGGTCCTTATATTGATATACATAGTTATAACCAAGCGATAAATTATTTTCATCTTTAGGCTCCAAATACCCTTCAGCGTGGTTAAAGAATTTCAAAGAACTGCCTTCGTATATGTAGCTACCTGCGTAATAGGTATATACATCCGACTTTCCACTTTCAACCACCTTCTTTTCCAATTTAACACCAGTGGCATCGTAAATGTAAGAAATATTTCCATTTGGCAAAGTGACCAGTACCGGTAAATTAAGATGATTATAGGTAATATTCGATGAAATGCCTTTATTCAGATCTTTAAGCATATTGCCATTAACATCATAGGTATAATCATCATTACCATTATTATAGGTGGCATCCGAGCTATTCCCGTCTTTAAATCCTGTATTATACCCCGAAGCATCGGTAACCGAATGCAGTTGGTTGCCGTTATAATAATAACTTAAATTATCCGTGGTAGTAAAGGTAGATGGATTGTTATCGTCTGTATGTCCTTCTCTGGAAAGTGCGATAATATTTCCATTCAAATCGTAACTAACACTATTGAGATCGTAATTATCATTGGCGGTATTCACACCACTGGTAATTCTGTTCAACGCATCATAAGTATAGGTATAACTATTGCTCACCGGATTGCCACTACTGTTAATACTTGCCGTATTCCAGTTGGTTTGAGCAATATTACCATTATATAGAGCATTGGCGCCTTCATTATAGCTTATTTTAAACCCAAACAGATCGCTCCCCAAAGTCGTCGGGTTGTTGATCTGTTTTAACCAACCCCGTACATTATAGGTATAGTCAATTTGCTGCAATCGGTTTTGCGTGGTCTTGCCCCCAACATCCTTGTGCTCTAACTGTCCTAAATTATCGTAATGGTTCTCTGCAATTACCTCCAGCACATTGGTATTGTCCAGTTCCTGGGTTTGTTTGAGTAATCGACCCACATGGTCATAGGTAAACAGGTCTTCGGTATCCACACTGGTACTGCCTTTATCGTGTTCGGTTTGTGTTTTAAGCACCTTACCGGCAAAATCCAGAGTGCTCTTTACAATATCGATAGCACTTAAGTAGCTGTTGTTACTGGCGATATAGATAGCACGTCCTTTAACATCATAACCCGTAATGGTTGTAATCCAACTGGTCGTTCCTAAAACACGTACTTTGCTTCCTGTTGCCAGGCTTTTAGTTAGCCCCGGACTGGTATTATCATTATTGATAATGGTTTGTCCGTCGTGACTCCCCGGTAAACTTAAGGTGGCCAGGTCGAAGCTATAATTATCATAATAATTAACTGTTAGAATCTCGATGTTCGTGCTAGGATAATTCACATTGGTATAATAGGAGTTATCATGCCCGGTACCGGAGCTCACTTTAGATTCATACAATTTGGTAGGGACATTATTTTGGGTATCAAAATGACCTTGCATGTTGACTCTGCCTGTCTGGGTCCCATTGGTATGGGTTCCGGTATAGGCCACACGACCAAAGACATCGTATTTGGTAAAGAGCCAGGTGTTTGTTAATCGCTGTACCGCATCTTGTGTTAACACCGGTCGGTCTAAACGATCATAGATAATATATTCCCAACCTTTCCCCGGGATCTTTTTTTCTACCAGTCGGTTTCTATGGTCGTAGATATATTGGTAACCCAGGTTGTCCAGTGCATTATTTACCGCTGTTAAGGTGGTAGCCGCGTCGCCGGCCTCCATTTTAGGCGGTAAGACATAGCTTAAATTCCCATAGTCATCATACACATAATAGGTGTCATGCACTACATTGGTTTGTGAAACCCCATTTACAACTGAAGTACCATAAGTACGTTTTAAGATCACCCGCCCTTGTTTGTCTTTAAATTCTTCTGTGGTATGGGCTACAGTACTACTGGTAGCATCGTAATTTTCATCTTTGGTGATGCTTTTATAGAGTTCATCAGCACTGTAGTACCCACTATTGACAGCGCTTAGGGTAAGGGCCGGAGCCGATCCGCTAAGGTCTACACCATATTGCTTGACTTCGTTGCCGGCATTAGACTGATAGTTGAATCCTATCCCATGACCGCCGCCGAGCTTCCAATCCTCTCCCGGAGCTGCCTGTTCCAGCACACGGTTTAATGGCGAGGCCTCAAACCCTTTTTGCGCATAGGCGACAATATCATCGGCATTGGTAATACCTGTAAAATCATCGGCATAATTGGCTTGATAATACTGTTGGGTGGCTAAGGCTTTATCACCGCGGTAGCTTCCTACACTGCCCGTGGCTTCCCGGTAAGGTAACCATTCTTTGTCCTGCCGGCCATAGTCGTCATAATCGATATGAGTGATGATATCGGTAAGTGTTCCACCCTGACCTTCAGTACCGCTAATAATTTCGGTAATTGAATTTTCGCTACCATCTATTTTTTGTACCACAGGGGCATAGAAGTACTGGCGTACACTAACATCGGTAGCATAGTAAAGGTAACTTCTGAATCTTGAAGTACTGGTATCTGATCGCCATGTAAACTCGGTACCGTCAATCACCTTATTCCCTTGCAGGTCGTAAACACCACTTACTCCGGTATCACCGCCGGAATATCCGGCCGGGTGCACAATTCCTACTAAAAGATACCATTGATCAAGTTGTGGTAGATCTCCATACCAGAAATAGGGATTCCCATTAGCAGAACCACTAAGATTATTGACATTCTGTGTGCCGTGATAAGTCGTGCCATTATTGGAATAATTACGCTTAACCCAAGCGGTATACCTATAGGTACTGTTTTTATCGACGTTAAAATAATCGGTATTCCATCCACCGTCGGAACTATTGTCCGCCTCATTACCACATTCCCAAAGCAGGGAGATATTACCATACGGATCGGCACCGTTGATTCTTAAGTTTTCTGAGGTCACTCCATTTTGATTAAAGAATGCCGTACTGCCACTACCGGCGGTCCAATCCATAGACCATTCGGGAATATTGGCCTGTAAATTCAGAGGAGCCGCTTCTCTTCCCGAAGCTTTGATCGCAATATTTTGCATGGGCCTACCGAGTCCGTCGAAATAGGTGATTTGTTCAATGATATCATTATTACTCACAACATCACCCGGGTTACTCATCGGGTTTTGGTAACTGCGCGTATAGATATAATTTTCATCGCTTTTTGTCGCGGGTGTATAGGTGTTATTTGTTGTTCCAAAGTTTGTTCCCGGGGTATTAATCGCCAGATCACTTTTGTTTTCTACATAACCTGCAGGACGTGCGCATGCACGCTGACTGGAATTAGGATCTCCAAAGCCATCACCATCGGTATCGGCATACCAGACAGGGCCGAGGTTAATACTATAGGTAACACTAACTGCTGTTCCCCAACAGGCTGACGTATTATTTCTGGCCCGCAAATAGTAGGAAGTACCACTTGTTCTTGTCATCGTAGTACTTGAATTGGAGGTACTGGTTCCTGAACTGCTGCTTTGCCAGTAGAAGGTCACCCCACTTGGAGGGGTACTTCGGGTAAGTACCGTATTACCACAGTTATTGGTCACCGTTGGTGTTGTGGGAGTAGCTGGTACGGTATTCACGGAATAGCTTACGCTTCGCGCAGTTCCCCAACAGCCGCTACTGTTGTTTCTTGGGCGCAGGTAATATACCGTTCCGGTTGTTCTGGTTATGGTACTATTGGAATCACTTGTAGAGGTTCCGGAGCTACTACTTTGCCAGTAGAAGGTGACACCGCTCGGTGGGGTACTTCTGGTAAGCACTGTATTACCACAATTATTGGTAACACTTGGTGATGCCGGGGTAGCTGGTACGGTATTTACCGTATAGCTTACACTTCTGGCGCTTCCCCAACAACCGCTGCTGTTGTTTCTTGGTCGTAGGTAATATACGGTGCCGCTAGTTCTGGTTATGGTACTATTGGAATCACTTGTAGAGGTTCCGGAACTACTACTTTGCCAGTAGAAGGTCACTCCGCTTGGAGGTGTACTTCTGGTAAGCACCGTATTCCCACAGTTATTGGTGACACTTGGTGTTGCCGGAGTACCCGGTACCGTATTTACGGTATAACTCACACTTCGTGCAGATCCCCAGCAACCACTGCTGTTGTTTCTTGGACGTAGGTAATATACGGTTCCTGAAGTTCTGGTTATGGTACTACTTGAGTTTCCGGTGGATGTTCCGGAACTGCTGCTTTGCCAGTAGAAGGTTATACCACTGGGTGGTGTACTCCTGGTAAGTACGGTATTGCCACAATTATTGGTAACACTTGGTGTTGCCGGTGTACCCGGTACAGTATTTATTGTATAGCTCACGCTTCGTGCAGATCCCCAACAACCACTGCTGTTGTTTCTTGGACGTAGGTAATATACGGTTCCTGAAGTTCTGGTTATGGTACTACTTGAGTTTCCGGTGGATGTTCCTGAACTGCTACTTTGCCAGTAGAAGGTTACCCCACTTGGTGGGTTACTTCTGGTGAGTACCGTATTGCCACAGTTATTGGTAACACTAGGTGTTGCCGGAGTACCCGGTATGGCATTTACTGAATAGCTCACACTTCGTGCAGATCCCCAGCAACCGCTACTGTTGTTTCTTGGTCTTAAGTAGTATACGGTTCCTGAAGTTCTGGTTATAGTACTACTCGAGTTTCCGGTGGATGTTCCGGAAGTACTGCTTTGCCAGTACCAGGTCACGCCACTTGGCGGATTGCTTCTGGTAAGTACGGTATTGCCACAATTATTGGTTACCGATGGTGTTGACGGTGTGCCCGGAACGGTGTTTATCGTATAGCTTACACTTCGTGCAGATCCCCAGCAACCACTGCTGTTATTTCTTGGTCTTAAGTAGTATACGGTTCCCGAAGTTCTGGTTATGGTACTACTTGAGTTTCCGGTGGATGTTCCTGAGCTACTGCTTTGCCAGTAGAAGGTCACCCCACTTGGCGGATTACTTCTGGTGAGTACCGTACTGCCGCAGTTATTGGTTACACTTGGTGTTGCCGGTGTACTTGGAACGCTATTTACAGCATAACTCACGCTTCGTGCAGATCCCCAGCAACCACTACTGTTGTTTCTTGGTCGTAAGTAGTATACGGTTCCCGAAGTTCTGGTTACCGTGCTACTTGAGTTTCCGGTGGATGTTCCGGAGCTACTGCTTTGCCAGTACCAGGTCACCCCACTTGGCGGATTACTTCTGGTAAGTACGGTATTGCCACAGTTATTGGTTACCGATGGGGTAGATGGTATCCCCGGTGCCGCATTGACACTATAGTTAATGGTTCTGGCAGTACTCCAGCATAAGTTGGAATTGTTTCGGGCTCTTAAGTAATAGACCGTTCCTGAGGTTCTGGTTATGGTACTGCTGGAATTACTTGTAGAGGTTCCCGAACTGCTACTCTGCCAGTAGAAGGTCACCCCACTGGGTGGGTTACTTCTGGTGAGTACCGTGCTCCCACAGTTATTCGTAATGGAGGGTGTGCCTGGTGTTGAAGGGACAGACTTTATCGTATAATTTACCGTTCTGGCCGAACTCCATGTCGATGCTCCAATGTTTTTGGCTCTTAAATAATATACGGTACCTGTGGTTCGTGTGACCGACACCGATGAATTACTTGTACTGGTCCCGGTAGCACTGGATTGCCAGTAATATGTCAGGTTGCCGGGTGGACTAGCACGCGTTAAAACCGTATTGCCGCAATTATTGGTAATGGTAGGCATGGGTGGCGTTGAAGACGCCACGGTAACATAAAGATAATCGTTAGTTGCGGGAAAAACAACAGTACCATTACTCAGGCCTCCATCCCAGAGCACGGTAACATAATATGTGGTCCCACTGCTCCATGAACTTTGTTCTGTTCCATTGGAGATGATCCAATCTGAAAACGGAAAGTACATCCCTTTATCTATCTGGTACGTATGGGTACTGTTAGCAGTAACACTTGTTGCTCCACTAATTTGACTATAGGCACATTGAAAAGATCCTAATCCTAAGAAAAGAAACATCAATATATGGCTTCGAAGAAGATTTTTAGTTTGTAGCATCATGTTCTTATTGATATGTAATTCCTGTTATTGTAAAACTGTAATTTTGCGTATCGGTTTCCCCGTTTTTATGTATACTCAAAAGTGCTGTTAATCCGGCGTTTGTACCGGTGAGCCTGAAACTTAGCGTATAGTCTTTTTTGTTCAGAATATGAGTTAACGCGCCTTGAGAATTAGTAATATCCCAATAACCCGCTGTGCTGTCAATGGTAAATGCGGTAGTATTGTTTTGCCCGTTAACATGTTGCGTCCATGTTAAACTATTTCCTGTCTTTGTTAATGTTGAATTAATAGCGGTATTACTCCCGGATAGGGATACGCGATTACTGGTCAAAATATAATTGGCATTAGTTTGTGCAAAAGAGGTTAGGGTTTGAAGACACAAACCAAGTATCATGATTTTTAATATGTTTTGCATAAGTATTGTTTTTAAATGTTGTGATAAGATGGTTACTGCCCTTTATAATGGTATTCATTTTGGGATACGATATTTCCATCGGCATCTTTTACGAATTCCAGTCGGTTAAAGGCATCGTATTGGTAAAATACCGTATAGCCCTTTGGATCGGTCATACTGGTGACACCTATAAGCGGATCGTAAGTATAAGTGCTTACCATGGCATCGGGTAGTCCCTGCCGGATCTTATTCAACGTGCTTATCATCGTGGACTGGTTATAAGTTCCATCCTTAATAGCCGTTAATTCTGCCGAACTTAAGGTGGCCTCAAGAGCATTTATTGTAGCATTTTCAGCCTTGGCCACGGGATACTGCTCTTTATACCCCCAAAGATAAATGATGGTGGTTCCGTTGGTTTTTTTGACCTCTTTGACCTTCCCGTTTGCGTAATAATCCAGATACTCTACACGATCTTCTAATGTTTGATTGTCTTTGGAAGTTTGTACTTCTTCGGGTAAAATAATATCTGTGTCCGTAGGCAACCCTAAGTCAACATCCCAATCTTTAAAATTGGTACGCAGCAAAGATTCTGACAAAACGGTGGGACCTGCTTTTACTATAATCTCTGTTTGTATAGGAGAGGCTATTTGATGTAAATCGTCCTGCTGCATTTTCTCTACGGCACTAAATGCTGTGCTACTTAATGCGCCTCCGATTATGGTACTATTATCCCAAAGTGTGGATGCTGTATTCACATCATCGGGATACACCATCTTTGTTTGAACTGTTTTTCCTTCACTTGTAATCGTCTCGGTACGGGTAACCTGATTATGTTCCAGATTATCATAATAGTGATTGGTTGAAGATATCACAGGGTTTAAACCATTCTCATCATACTGAGCACTTATTGTTTCATCCAAATAATACCACTTAGAGTCTATTTCGTATGACCTACTAATCAGCTGATCAAATAAGGTTACCTCATAAAAAGAAGACAAGCATGGACTATCGGTATTATATTTTATGTAATGTGCTATTTTAGTTCCTTCAAAGGTCTTTTTATTAAGAAATGTTGATTTATATGAATTTGAAAGTTCTGAAATCTTGGTATAATTACTACCCTCTTTTTTAAAAATCCGTTTTTTAATTAAACTTCCATTCTCAAAAAGATTTCCTTGTGGAGGTAAATAAGGATACTTTTCAGGAAATACGTCCGGAGCAACATATTTGTAATTATACACTGTTTTTCCCTGCTCTCCGCCACTGAGATATTCGGTTACTTGTTCATAACCAATATGACCGGAATTAACCCCTTGAGATGATTGATCTGAGGTAGAAATATTGTATGTTTTAATCGGATTAAAGTTTTGCACTATCATGCAATCGTTTCCTGATGTCGTAGAAGAAGGCTCCTCCATCTCACTAGGCGATCCTAATCCAATATAACTTGAAGTATTCATCATTTTATACTGCAAATGCCCTGAAGAGAAACCATCATCCTTTTTATAGTCATAATTTTTCTCTAGCACCAAAGAGGTATCTGAGCCATTGGTGTAATTTTTAATATTCTTGATTCGTATTCCCCCCGTGTAGGCTCCACGCTCTTGTGGGTAAGTAAATGAGGATACATAAGAAAACTGTACTTTAGATTGTGCAACTACTGTTCCTATGCATCCGATTGAAGGACATATAACATTGGAGGTAATTTGATAATTTCCAGCAATGAGATTATGTGTTTCGGAAAACGAAAATTTCCACAAATTGCTACCCGGACTCTCTTCAATAAAACTGCCGGGATCTATATCTGTAGCTTTCCATAATATGATGTCGTTGGTATCTAGATTCTTTAACTCGATAATTGGGTTTGGCGCAACATCTTCTTGCTGCTGACCATTACTTACAGGAGGTATCAGATAACCCGTAAAATCGATATGGAATGTCACCTTTTTAGCCTTTGCAGTTTGAAACGTTTGTACAACAGGGTTGTCCGTTCCGGAAGACGTCTTTGTAATATTGGTATTGGTATCTATTGTTTCTTCTTCAAAAATATATTGAGACTGACTAAATTTATTAGCCTCATAAGTAAATAGGGTCCTTCCTCCGGTCGGGTAGACAATCTCTTTCAGACTCCCGTAGTGCATCACATCTTTGTTAACCTCTCTATTATCGAAGTTGTAGTAATTATCTATATCCTCAGGCAGGTCGTCAAACAGTCCAACAACGTCTCTTGATGTAGGTCTGGTTAATAATGTCTGATTAATTTCTGAATTGTAATAACCCCAATAATCCTGGCTTTTTGAAAAACGCCCCGGAAGACCCTGGTAGTAATCAAATTGATAGGCTGGTTTCCCGCTTTCTTTAACTGTTTTTAAATATACTCTATCCGACGTGTTTTCGTAAGTAAAATCAAAAGATTTGATTACAGCTGATGTATTGCTATTAATAATCTCAATTTTACGTAATAACTCTCCTTCATACATATCATTTCTTGAAACATCATTATAAAAGCGAACAATGGTATTAGGTGCCGTTATATCATGAATTTTACTCATCCCTAAGTATTCGAATCTAGTAAATTGATCACCTTGAGTAGGATCATTCATTACCTCTAAGCCTGTCTTAACACAACTGAGTTCATTAGCAACCCAAGAGCAGACATTCTTTCTTAAAACAAGGGTTTTAGAAGCAAGGACTAAATAATCTTCCCACTTTTGCAAATAGTTAAAATCAATTTCATTATTTAGCCCGGGCCTTTTAATCTTTCGTAAATACCACGAAGTAGGAACAAAAAGATCAGATTGCGGTGTCGTTCCTCCATCTATAAAAAATAATTCATTACCTTGATTTTGACCTGTCGCAGTAGCTACTTTTTTTCCAAAGAAAAACTCCGTGCCATCATTAGTTATGATTTTCCATTTATAATCTGTTTCTCCTACACCTTGGGGCTCTTTTACAATTTTCATGGTACTTAGAGGATAGGAATAATAATTACCATCACTGGCTTTTAGAAACTTCCCTGTTTGTTGTCCAAAGTTAAAGGTATAAATATCAGGTTCGACGCTATAGGTATTGTTATGAATAGCTTTAATCATGGCATCAAAACTTATATAATCCTGAAAGTTTGTAGCACTTACATCAACTTTATCAAAAACGCCTGCCTTTAACTTTGTCAAAAAATCTTGCTCTACAATCGGGTCCCAATTATAGGATAGGCCTTCATCATTTGCCCCTACTTTATTTATCCCAATGACTCCACCGGCGTTTAAAGACCATCCCAGCCCCACATTGGAGCCCACATCTCCCACCCGTATTCCGGAAGCATGGTAGTTTAGTGATATGGGCAAGGTGTACCCGTTAATGTTTAATTCGTGAATAGGAATACTGATGCTAGGTGTTCCCGTATATAAACTCACGGGGATATCACCATATTTCATTAATTCTGCCGCCGTTGGCGAAGGCGGTATAATATCCGGTAATTCCTGGGCAGTAGATAAACTAAAAGCCAATAGAAAACAGGATAAGACTGTTAATCTAATTTTCATAAGAACGATAATGTTTGGTTTATTAATATGTTTATAAAGCTACAAATAGTTTTCGAATTTTGGTAAGATTTAACATTACAATTTGTAAGGTTTAACAACTTTTATTTATTCAGTTGAAAATCAGGCCATTGAGCTTTTTTTTAGAAAGTTAAGGTATAGGTGAAGCTTGTTAAAATGCTTGTAATTCATAGGTTATCATGGTTTTAAGAAATATAAAACGGATAATTATCATAAAATTTTAGGCCTTATAAGGGCTAAGGAAAATCCTTATTTATGTTAATGTTTTTTTTTATGATGTTTTTGTAAGTCCTTGGTTTTATTGAGGTTTTCAGGGCCTATTTTGAAGGCAAAGAGATTTCTACAATTTATGATATGATATCAAAAGTTTGTATAGGACAATGGTCGAAGGGATCGATGTGTTTATGAGGTGTCTTTCTTTTTATAATATAAAAATTTAACTATAATTAAATGTAATTTACTAATATGTAAAAGATTGAATTATTTATTTAAAGGGTTGCGCTGAATGTATTTTTTTCATGGACAAGTTAGCCTTAATATTTAACTATGCCCACAATATTTTTCAGCTTTAAACATATAAAACACAAAAGCCACTCTAATTTTTAGAATAGCTTTTGTTTGTTTTCTTACTCATTCTCGGTACTCGTGGGTACTAGCACTAGCTGTTACTTTGATGAACTAGGACTAGTTGGGGATAACATTATCTTATTTTAAAATTACTATGCAAATGATAATCTCTGCTCACTTCCATAATTAGCTCTAAATCTTCACTGAAGATGATTGTTTCCCATTGAGTACTTGCCATAAAATCTTCCCAATCAGAAATAAATTTTTTAGTAGATATTTTTACAGGTGGCTCATTCCATCCATATATAATAATAAGCTTCTCTTTTTTAGATAAAATAGAGTTTCTAAACGCTCTTTCATTAAGTTCTTCTTCGCCTTCATTATCTAGAAAAAGCTTAAAATAATTATCCATTTTTTGCCAATCAATTTCTGTAAACGCTCTATTTGTAGTCACATGATTGGTTGTTGGTACGTTTAACTCATCTAAAATACGGCCTACATAATCTTGGGAAAGTTCATCAATAATAACAATATCGTCTATTATTTCTTCTAGTTTCCAATTTTTTATGTCTTCTTTATTCATAATTTAAAAAGTTCCATTTTTATTGATTTGATCTATTTGATTCTGTCCAGCGTTTAAAATTATGGCCCCGCTACCGCACGAATCCTTTCGTGTGGTTAAATTAACTAAATTAATGATACATTCGAAAAACAATAATATTATCTAATAACCCTTGTTCTCCTGCATAGTCCAAAGCACTACTATATATATAATCTTCTGGTTTATATACTAAACCGGCTTCAACCGGATTTTGATGAATGTAGTTTACTTTCTGCTCAATGACCCGATTACTCCATAATTCAATAGGCTTGTTATCATGCCTCCAAAATTGATAATGCCGGACGTTCGACGAATTCGTTGCAGCTTTTTTAAACTGCTCCAATAAGAATTCTTTTCTGCTTTCTCTAGTGTTCTCTTTAATGGCCTTGACCAAGGCTCTGCCTGTAAACCTTTTAAAATCCCCTAAAAGTAATTCTGGTTTTTGTCCTTTGACACTTCTAAAAACTAGATGGACATGACTGGTCATGATACACCAAGCAACTATTTCCATCCCTTTTTGCTCTTGGCAAAATGTTAAACTTTCTAAAAGAATGTTTTTATAGCTATTTCTTGTAAATACGTCTAACCAATAAACTACCGAGAAGCTAACAAAATACAGTCCTTCGGGGTTACCAAATTTATAATTTCGACTCATAGTTAAATATATGAGTATGGTCTTAATGATGTTTTACGATGTAATAAATGGATTAGTTATAAAAAACAAAGCTACCTTGAATAAAGTAGCTTTGTGTAATTGTTTTTGTATTACCACACGAAGGGATTCGTGCGGTAGCTGGGGATTCGTACGGTAGCTGGGGTTTTTTATAATTACATTTTTTATTTTAACTGATTATTAGTAGTTTAAAAGTGTGATTGACTCTAACCACTAATTTAGTTTGTGCCTAATTATTTTTCTTATATTTACGACTTTCATCAGTAATCAAAAAATTTCTTTTTATTCTCAATACTTTATTTTCAAAAAACACATCATTTAATTCCTCGTGTCTTACTTTAAGAGTTATATTATAGAACCCCTCAGAATCAAGTTTCAAAGTATAAAAACCACTTAAAGTTAAGACAGAAATTGAGATAACTTTGCTTTTTATTTGAACTTGTCCTTTATCGTCTAATTTAAATTCCTCATCTGATTTGTCGTTAATGTACAATATTCCATTTTCCAAAACATTATTATTACCATCAACTACACTGATAATTGTTTCATTAAAATTAGTTTTTGTCTTTTCTATTTCTTTTATGTAACCAGACCTGAATTTTTCTTCACTATTTAAAACAATTTCATCCTCATTTATTATTTTCCATTCCCCATTCGAAACAGGTTTCAATAACCCTTGCGTACTTGAATAATAAAACTCTCCATTACTTTTAATAATAATTTTAGAGTAAGGACTTTTTGAAATAAATTCTCCAATTATGCTTTTTTCTGATAAAGTTGTTTTACAACCAGTGAAATTAACACACGCTAACAAAATAGTTATACTAGTAATATTTTTGAATATATTCATAATAAATCAATTTTGACCAGGTGGTATTTTATAATATTGAACTCCCCGCTACCGCACGAATCCTTTCGTGGTTAAATTAACTAAATTAATGATACATCCGAAAAACAATAATATTATCTAATAATCCCCGCTACCGCACGAATCCTTTCGTGTGGTTAAATTAACTAAATTAATGATACATTCGAAAAACAATAATATTATCTAATAACCCTTGTTCTCCTGCATAGTCCAAAGCACTACTATATACATAATCTTCTGGTTTATATACTATACCGGCTTCAACCGGATTTTGATGAATGTAGTTTACTTTCTGCTCAATTACCCGATTACTCTATAATTCAATAGGCTTGTTATCATGCTTCCAAAATTGATAATGCCGGACGTTCGACGAATTCGTTGCAGCTTTTTTTAAACTGCTCCAATAAGAATTCTTCTCTGCTTTCTCTAGTGTTCTCTTTAATGGCCTTGACCAAGGCTCTGCTTGTAAACTTCTTAAAATCTCCTAAAAGTAATTCTGGTTTTTGTCCTTTGACACTCTTAAAAACCAGATGGACATGACTGGTCATGATACACCAAGCAACTATTTCCATTCCTTTTTGCTCTTGGCAAAATGTTAAACTTTCTAAAAGAATGTTTTTATAGCTATTTCTTGTAAATACGTCTAACCAATAAACTACCGAGAAGCTAACAAAATACAGTCCTTCGGGGTTACCAAATTTATAATTTCGACTCATAGTTAAATATATGAGTATGGTCTTAATGATGTTTTATGATGTAATAAATGGATTAGTAATAAAAAACAAAGCTACCTTGAATAAAGTAGCTTTGTGTAATTGTTTTTGTATTACCACACGAAGGGATTCGTGCGGTAGCTGGGATTTTGTAAGACCACTATCTCAAATGCCAAATCTTTGAAGAACACCAAATTTATTTTGAGTATCATCATTAAAATTGGTTTCAAAAATTGTTATAGTCGCTTCCGTGCAAACAGTATGCTATTTGAGTCTACAAATGTATCAACTTCTCCATCAAAACTATTTGTGCTGGAATCCCAATTTAAAGCGTTCCCATCTGCATCGGTCTGTCTTGTCTGGCACTAGTTGCAAACTAGGGCTAACAGGTTCATTTTTATTTTAATTCATTTTCAATAATACTTAGTAAATTTAATTTGGTGTTTGATAAAGAACATGTTTGACTAATTTTCACAACTTCTGTTATTAAAACACCTTTTCTCTTTATCAAATAAGTTTTAAAAAACCCAGAATTTGAACCATCTTTTATTAAAAACCCTCCTTTATTTAATTTATCAAACTCACCCATAACAGTAGTAAATGAAGTAGAATTAATAAAATTTTCCTTATTTCGTTTTCTGTGTATCCACTTTTTCATTTTATTATCGAAATATAGCCTATCATATACCCATGAATTTTCGTCGTTCAAATATTCATATGATATATAGTCATAGTTATAATTTGATTCGTAGAAGTTTTCTAATTCCATTCTAATTAATCCATCATAATTATCAATTTCTTTTTTAATTTTTTCAGAATCATTTACATAGATGATATCATTTTTTGTTTTTATAACTTCACACGTTGCTTCATTATGAGGAATAACCTTTGCTTTGCAAGAAACTATTAGCATTACTATATAAAAACAATTAATAATTTTTTCAATTTTCATTTGCTTTTGGATATATTACAATTGTACTTGTTTTTCCTTTTTTTATGTCAAGTCTTTTAGTGAATGGATTAAAATAATAAATCGGAACTCCTTTATATTCAGTTCTTTGTTTTAATATTTCTCCAGCTGGGTCTATTTCTTTTCTAATTGTATTTGTGACTTGCGTAGCTGCTCTTTCTTCTCTTTCTCTATCAGCATTAAGATGATTTGCTAATTTTTTAAAGTAATCATCAATAGCATCCTTATCAGTGAAAAGTCCCACTTTTGGCGCATCTTCAGGTAACCCTTTGTCAATTCTAACTGCATGAGCTTCTTCGTGAGCAATTCCTGTAATAGGAGATTTTTCATCCACTCCATCAACAGTTGTATTATCTAAATCTATATAAATATCTGTTCCTGTTCCTTCTCCTTCTTTATACACTCCTTTATATTTTGTTGTTGCTGCTATTCTATTTCCTGATTCATCATTCTCATTTAAATGTATCGTATGAACATTTTTAGACTTTTTTAACGTTGTCCATAGGTTTTTGGCCGTTTGAGAATTTCTATTTAAATACCTCTGGTGCCTTTTAAACCTGCTACGTAGTTTCCTATTTTCTCGTCTTGTCTTATTTGGGTCATTGGCATATTCAATCTGCATTCCATCTGGGTCAATAAATAAAATAGGGTTGTTCATTGCATAAGTAAAAGGTGAAGTTTTAAAATACTTCTCCGCCAACGGGTCAATATTCATCCATTTACCCAAACTAGCATCATAATTCCTTGCGCCATAATCATGCCAATTTAAACCTAACTCATCTTGGAACTCTTTTCCATTATAAGTTTTCTTCAACGCTGGGTTATAGAATGGAGTTCCTATTTCATTATACCCTTTATGTTTAAGTCCAAAAGGATAGTAGTTATTCTCCTCCAATATGTCAAGCGTACCATTATTATCCTGATAACTCAACCTCACATTCCCCAAATGATCTTTATACTGATACACATAGTCATATCCATTTTCAGCATCCACATACCCTTCCGGGTGGTTAAAGAATTTCAAAGAACTGCCTTCATATACATAATTACCTGCATAATAAGTACTAACTCCACTAACGGTTTTACTTAATTTTATACCGGTAGCATCGTAAATATAAGAAATAGTTCCGTTATGCTGACTGTTATCTATTGCTACCGATGTAGGTAGGTTTAGATGATTGTAGCTAATAGTTGTGATCCCTTTGTTATCATCTTTGATCATATTACCATTAACATCATAAATGTATTCTGTAGATGTCTCTGTACCATCAATAAAACCCGTTACAGCACTACCCGACAAATCATCGTTAACAGAGGCCAATTGGTTACCATTATAGGTATAGGTTAAATCATCCATGATTCCAAAACTACTAATACCAGTATCTCTATGCCCATATCGTTTTAAATGGGTAATGTTCCCATTTTTATCGTAGTCAATATCACTTAAATCGTAGTTTGCATTTAGGTTATATTTACCATCTGTAATTCTATTCAGGGCATCGTATTTATAACCATAAGCCCTTTTCGTATTATCATTAGCCGTTTTCCAAATGGTTTCACTGATATTGCCATTAAACAAACTGGCGGCACCTAAATTTTCCGTGGTCGTATCATAATTAATTTTAAACCCGAACAAATCCGAGCTTCCCAAAGCATTAACATCGTTAATGCCTTTAAGCCATCCCCTGATATTATAACTATAATCTACCACTTGCAATGCTGAAGCTGTGGCCAAACCGCCTACATTCTTTTGGGTAAGCTGCCCCAGGTCATCATAGACATTAACGGCTATAGATCGTTCTGCCTCACTGTTGATTTTATGGGTATGTGTCAGGGGTCTGCCTGTATCGTCATAGCTAAACTTCTCTATGGTTGTTAAAGTGATACCGGATTTAACATGTCTGGTTTTCGTTTCGGCTACCCAGCCTGTTATAGCTTCCAGCTTACTTTCCACATAATCCGTGGTCCCTAAATAATTATTGTGAGAACCAACCCAAATCGGACGCCTGTGCTCATCATACCCCGTTATGGTCGTGATCCAATTCGTCGTGCCTAATACCCGTACTTTGCTACCCGTAGCCAGCCCCTTAGTTGCTATTTGATTGGTATCGTTATAATTAATAATAGATTTGCTGTAATGGGTGATATCTGGTAAACTTAAACCATCTTTATCGAAGGTATAATTATCGTAGTAGTTGATCGTATAAACTTCTGAGATTCCTGTTGTAGGAAAAGCATTGTTTGTATAGTAAACATTGGTACTGGCTATAGAAGTCGCTGTATTCTCTTTACTTTCAAACTGGGTATAAGTGTTGGTGTCGTTGGCGTAGCCTTGCATAGTCGCTCTGGAAATGATACTGGAGTGTGTGTATAGCCCTGTATAAGCGACTCTGCCAAAGGCATCATATTTAGTAAAGAGCCATTCTTTGTTAGGGCGTTGTATTTCATCCTGAGTTAAAACAGGCTGATTTAATTTATTGTAAACAATGTATTCCCAACCTTTCCCGGGTATTTTCTTTTCGACCAACCTGTTTCTTTCATCATACTTATATTGATAACATAAGGCATCAAGCTCGGTTTGATAACTGTGTATGGTTGCTGTAAAGGTGCTGCCGGATGCGGCCTTAAACCCCGGAGACAATGTGATGGAGTCCGTAGCATCAAGCGCTAAACTATTACCTGTTGTTACCACATCGGTAGAGGTAATCGTACTTTGAAAATGGTTTGGGTTAACCAGGTCTATGGATTCAGGCGGTAGGACATAGTTTAAATTGCCATAATCATCATAAACGTAATAGGTGTCATGGGCTTCAATAACTCCCGGTGAGCCCACTTCGGCATAGGTTCGTTTTAAGATGATACGTCCTTGTTTGTCCTTAAATTCTTCGGTAGTATGGGCTTTTGTTGCGCTTCCATCATGATTCTCGTCTTTAGTTACTGTTTTATGGAGTTCATTTGCCTCGTAGTACCCATTATTTATGGCACTTGAACCGAGGTTGTTGTTGGCGTCCAGTTCATAGTTTTTTACTTCACTGCCGGTGTTAGTTTGGTATTCAAATTGTATGGTATGACCACCTCCCAGTTTCCAGGTTTCTCCCGGTGCTGCCTGCTCTAAAACCCTGTTGAGCGGAGAGGCTTCAATATCCTTTTGGGAATAGGCATTAATAGTGCCAGGGAAGTCTGCCTCATATTTAGTAGCATCGTAATAGGTATTGGTAGCGCTTAAAGCCGAAGTGATATATAGCCCCTCATTATTGGAGACGGTATAGGGTAGGTGCTCTTTGTCCTGTCTGCCAAAGGCATCATAATCTATATGTGTTACAATATCTTCACCATTACCCCCGGCCCTGATGCCAATGTTTTGCATGCCTCTGCCTAAACCATCAAAATAGGTGATGGTCTCAATTTTATCACTCGCTGACAATGTTTGTGACTGGCTGTTATTAATACCATCTGTGGTTTTTACACGATAGGTCGTGGTATGGATGTAATTTTCATCACTAAAATCATAACTGGGGCAGCCATTGTTCCCGGATAATCCGGATCGTGTCGGACATTGGTCGTTACTATTAGACACATAGCCTGAAGGTTGGTTACAGGCGCTTTGGGAATTGTTAGGATCGGGATCTCCCAAACCATCACCATCCTGATCCTGATACCAGGTCGTGGCCTGGGCAACCGTAAAGGTCTTACTACTGGAAGTGGTGCTCCAGACCCCATTTTTTAGAGCTCTTAAGTATTGAGTACCACTACTGGTTTTAGTAATGGTACTGGCCGCTGCTGCAGATGAGGTACTCGTTCCGCCACTGGTACTCTGCCAGTACCAGGTAGAGCCATCAGACGGTGTGCCTTTGACTAAAACCGTATTCCCGCAATTACTGCTTTGTATGGTAGGTGCAGCAGGGGTGTTTGGTGCTGAAGAGGCAATATAAACATATAAATAATTATTGGTTGGGGTAAATACAACCGTACCATTGGGCATGCCGCCATCCCATTTGGCTTCTACAAAATAGGTGTTTCCTGCACTCCAGGAACTTAATTCGGTGCCTCCGGAAATGATCCAGCTCGGGGTATAACTCCCACCATTAGAAAACTGATAAATATGGGTGCTGTTTTCCTGAACGTTCGTATTCCCTGTTATTTGTCCATAAGAGATCTGCAGGCCTCCTAATAATACCATGAAGGCTATTATAATATGCTTTTGATGAAGTTTGATGATATCTGTCATAGCGCTTGTATTATGGATATGTGATGTTAGTAATGTTAAAGGTGTATACCAGAGGAGGTTGGTTGCCTTCCTGTATGCTTAGTGTGGCTTCCAGAGCTTCGTTTTCTGCCCCGGTCAGATTAAAACTTACCGCAGTAAAACCTGCTTTGTGAAGCGTATAAGTTAAACTTCCTTGTGAGGTATTAGCGTCCCACTGTCCGGTAATTTGATTGATCGCATAGCTTATTGTATATGGTGTTCCTTCAATGGTCTGTTCCCAGTTAAATGTGTTTCCTGTTTTGATAAGCTTAGAGGTTAGGGTTTTGCTTTTTTCAAATACAGTAACCTGGTCACTGTCTAAGATAAAATCACTTTGAGTTTGAGCTGAGAGCTGCATGGTAAACAAAAACAAGCTTAGCATGTATATTTTATATATAGAATTCATCTGTATCGATTTTTAATTGGATAAAAAGTGGCTATTGTTGCCCTTTATAATGGTATTCGTTTTTACTTAAAATATGACCATTTGCATTTTTCACATAGTGCAGTCGGTTAAAGGCATCGTAATCGTAATATGAGGTATAGCCACTGGAATCTGTCATACTTGTGACGCCTATTAGCGGGTCGTAAGTATAGGTGCTAACCATACTATTAGGGAGTGCGCTTCTTAAAGCGGCTAAGGCAGCACGTAAGGCGCCCTCAGTCCCTTCATAAGTTATCGTACCACTTAGGTCTATGCCGTCTACGGTTCTATCGTCATCCGCGTTGGATAATGCCTGGATTTCAGCCAATGTGTTGTACGATGTATTTAAAGTCGCTATGGCCGATTCGACCTCCGAGAACGTCGCATTATCAATTTTTGCAATAGGATATTGCTTATTGTAGCCCCAGAGGTAAACCGTCTCTGCGCCATCAGCCTTATGAACTTCTTTAACATTACCACTGGCGGTGTGATAGGTATAGAGCACCCGATCTTCTAAAGAGCCACCGTCTTTTGCGGTTTGGATCGTACTTGGGAGGTAATTAGTGCCGGAGCTACTATATATCGTATTACGTTCAACAAGTTTTTCCTCAGGATTAGTGCCTTTTTTTATAAAGCTTTCTACTTTGACGGGTTCTGCGATTCTGTTTTGGTCTTTTAAGGTTTGATCATTGACATCATGTGCATAAGACATTTTGGTTTTTAGCAACTCTCCGTCACTATTCGTAGTTTCGGTTCTTGTGAGTTGTAAATGATCATCATTGTCATAATAATAGTTCGTGGTACTGGCTATATCTCCTGAAATATGATGTTGCGTATCTATAGTTTGAGATTGGTGAAATGACTCGGTTTTGGTATGATAAATGTTATAAGTACCTTTATAGTGGATACCAGCAGTTGGTGGTGGATCAATTATGGGATATAAGTCGACCTTAACCTGCGTGAGATTTTTATAATTCGGGTCGATAATATTATTGTTAAAAGCGTAATTGCTGTTTTTTGAGCTAACTTCTACATCCCCACCGGAAGTATATTTGTATTCTGTAGCGCTCTCATTCAGTCCTCTTCTCCAATCTAAACTTGTCGTTCGATTAAATGGCCATATCTGTGATTCACTAATGTTTTCATCAATATGATCTTTGGGTGAAAGAAAGGTAGACACTTGTTTTCCACCTTCACCGGTGGCTCCGTATGTAACTGTGACTTTTTCATAACCAACATAGCCCCCGGAAGTTTGCAAAATGGGTGAATTACTAAAAGATGTTAAAAACTGACAGGCACAAATCGTTGGAACCCCTTGATCATTAAAAGCATATGGTTTGGTATATAAATGCAACGGAGCATTCTGTATAAGACCGGATGAGCCTGTTAATGGAGAATCGGTAGCATCATAGGTGTAATTATAATTTCTGATGATATCATCATTTGAAACCGGGTCATGATCTACAATTTTAGAGATCCTTAAGCCACCCACAACCATTTCGGTATTATCGTTTATAACGGGTGCAGGAGGGTCTGCAAGATCCGTCCAACTCAAATCAACATAACCATAGGACCCTGTTTGAGAATTATCATCCCAGACAAGTTTAATACGGTACTCCCCGGGATCCAGGTGATAGCTTCTGTCAAAATATACTGTGTTATTAATAGACACAAAGACATCTGAACTGTTCTTTTTCTCTAAAGAAATATCCATACATTCAAAAAAAGATCCAACACCACCGGGTGTTGTTGTTGTACATTGGTTGTTATCATCAAAATAAAAGATATGGGAATCGAAATCCACCGAGACACCGGCCTCATGATAAATTTCAAAGGTTGGGCCGTATTTTTCGTCAGAACCAGTAGTATTCAGAAGCCAGGTGTTGTTCATCTTCATCTCGGTGGCTCGGATATCCATATTTAATAATTGCTCTACCGGGTTTACAGCGTTAGGATCATTACTGTCTGTTGCTCCTTTGGCTACATTGCTTTCATAGAAAAGTTCGGTGCTTCCCTTAGTGGGGTAGGTGATTTTTTCAAGAATTCCTGCTTTTGCATGTTCTGTGTCAACCGCTCTGTTAGCCCCGCTAACGTCTCCTATAATTTGCCCCGATCCATTCCTGATCAAAAAGTTTGGAATCAAACTGGTATTATTAACCTGGCCATTGTGATATCCCCAAATATCCTGGGCTTTACTCCCTCTTGCCGCCAGCTTAAAACTATAGCTATCCCATGTTTGGTTTTTATAATTAAAGGTATAGGGTTCGAGTGCGTTGCCATCTTTATCTTTCTCGGTTACCGAAAGTAAGGCTAGTCTAAAACTCTCATCACCACTGGTAAGGTTTCCGTCAGGATTATTAGTGTCCAGAGAAAAAGACTTTATAAATTCATAAGTTCCTGCTTCCTTAGCATAGATTTTTATCTCATCCAGTACGTTGGTGCCGGCAAAGTCTCTTCGAAGATCTCCGGCAACGAATTCCACTTTTCCGGAAGGAAATGTAATCTCTTTTATCCTAAGTGCTTTTAAATATTTAGTTGCCGTATTGGAAGAACTCCATTCTATGGACTCCACTGTAAACGTTTCGCTAACAGAGCTTTCAACACAAAAGGAAAAATAGTCATAAGTAAATTTGATGGATTCCCCGGTTGGTAAAATAATTTCATTTAAATACCAGGAAGACACATTTTCCGGGTTATTTGTTGTGGAACCACAAACCTGATTGCTTTGCGTAATTTCAAATTCCTCTTTTGTATTATCTGAAGTTTTACCAAAAATATATTCAATGCCTTTTTCATCTTTAACTCTCCAACGGGCATAAAACTCATAACCATGACCGGAAAAATAGGAGCTCTCCGGTGTGATCTCTAATTTTCTGGCAGGCATACAAAAAATATTAGCATCGACATCCATAAAAAATTTCTGAGAAAGAGACCCTGCATTTATTGAAAATATATCGGACTCTGTATCGTATTCGTTTGATTTTAATAGAAATGCCGCGTCTGCTTTTTGTCCATCAGTTGAAGTTGGACTAAGAATGGTTTCAATATGGCTATAAAATGAACTTTTATTATTAATCATTTTATAATCGTGTGTGCCACGTTGTTGCCTGCTAATCATGCCCCCGGCATTCAACGACCATCCCATACCTACCCACGACGCAACGTCATCAACTTTAACGCCTCCGGCATGATAGTTCAAGGATATGGGTAAAGAAAAGTCTCTAACTTTTACCTCATAAATCGGTATTTGAATACTGGGTATTCCGGTATATAAGGAAACAGGAGTATTGCCAAACTTCCCTAAAGCCGCGGCGTTCGGAGTTAATGGTGAGATTTGTTGAATTTTTGGCTCTAACGATTCTTGGCCAAGAACAGCAAGGCTTAGCATCAATAAGATAGGTAGTATTAAACGTGTACTCATAAGAACATTAATTTAGAGTTTGTAATGTGTCTATAAAACTACAATTATTTTTAAATAAAAAGTAAGATTTAACCTTACATTTTGTAAGGATTAATATATTTTTTTATTTGATTGAAAATCAAACAATTGCGATTTGAATTAAGAAGTAAAGCTGTAAATGAATCTTATAAAGACACCTGTAAATCAGTGGTTTATATTATTTTATGAAATGATAAAATTGATAATTGTTATAAATTTTAAACCTTATCATGACTAAGGAAAATGCTTAGTATTACTAATGTTTTGTTTTATAGGGTATTTGTAAGGCCTTAATTTTGTTGGTGTTTCCAAGGCTTGGCAAAATGCTATTTTTTTTGACTATATTCGGTAGCCATTGTCAAAGCATATTTAGAAAGCAAAGCGGTTTCTGCAATTTATTATTATGATATCAAAGTTTGTATAAGACAATGGTCGAAGATATCGATGTGTTTATAATGCCCCTTTATTATAAAATTTAATTATAATTAAATGCATTTTACTTATAAGTAAATATTCAATTATTTATTCAAAGGCTTGTCCCAAACATACTTTTTTCATTCATGAACGTGCATGGGACTGCTTAGACCGGGCTCAGTCTATCTGTGGTTTGATGAAGTACTAACCACTCTTATTTTAAGATTATAAGCTCTGTGGTTCTAAATCTTGATCTGCCTGTCAATTTGCTGATCCAAAGAAATAAAAGTTTCCGTTCTGGATACTCCGGCTATGGATTGAATATCGTTATTTAGTAGGTGCATGAGGTCCTCATTATCTTTACAAAGCACCTTGATTAAAACACTCCAATTCCCGGTTGTATAATGACATTCCAATACCTCCGGAATCTTTTTTAATTGTTTTACGGCTTCAGGGTTATTCACAGCCCGATCTAAATAAATCCCCACAAATGCCATGGTGGTATACCCTAATACCCTCGGGTTGATCACAAATTTAGAACCGGAAATTAATTTTGCCTTTTCAAGCTTGCGTAAGCGCTGATGGATAGCCGCTCCTGAAATCCCCACATGCCGCGCAATTTCAAGAACAGGTGTTCTCGCGTCTTCCATAAGCATACGAAGAATTTTTTTATCGGTGCCGTCTATGTAAATGCTCTTGTTTTTGATTTTCATTGATGATGATTGTTTTATGCTCCTGTTACGGTTGTCTATTTTTGGTTACATTTTAAACGTAAATTTAATGATTTGATTGTAATTTGAAAGTTTTTGAAGCTAATTATTTAAGGGGTTATACCCTAAATAAGGCACTTCCCTTTCGTTAAAAACGATACCAAAATCTTTTAGCTCCTTTAAAATGGGATCGTAAACTTCTTTAGTAATGGGGATTTGCACACCGGGACTTGTGATTTTTTTATTTAAAATGGCAAGCGTTGCCATGGCCACCGGCAGCCCCACCGTTTTAGCCATAGCCGTATAGGTTTGATCTTCTCCAAGCACCACCATATTCGCATCAATCTGATGTTTTTTGCCATCCAACTCGTACCCAAATTTATGATACATGACAATCATGTCTTTGTCATTCTCTTCCAAAGTCCAGCTGTCCATCAATATTTTTTGTAGAATTTGAGCCGGAGTCGCTTTTTTAAGACCTACCATTTTGTCCGGGTTAAAAATATCGAGCTCTATAAGTTTATCCCAAACAATATCGTCCTGATCTATTTTCAAGGCATGCCTGAGTTTCAATTCCACAGAATCGGAATGACTATAAGTTAAAAAGGCATTTGTAAAATCCCGATAACTCATGTTTTCACTATCGTCTATAGTGTAGCTATCATCAGTCATTCCCAGAGTCACAAATATATTCCATGCGCGGCTAAAACCAACCCGCCGCATGGTGCCCCGATATAGGGTTCTCACATGATCTAAGCCGTAGACACTTTGGTATTTTAAAGAATCTCTATTGGCGTAAGCTTCAAAGCGTCCGAAACCTTCTATGTCTAAAAATTCAGTACGTCTGAATAAGCGGTGGTAAGGAATATATTTATAAGCGTTTTCCTGTAAAAATTTTGCAGCACTACCTTGTCCGGCAACCACCACATTACGTGGATTCCATGTGAATTTATAATTCCATAGATTGTTATCACTTTCAGGGGCCACCAAGCCTCCCGTAAACGATTCGAATAAAATAACATTCCCGCCTTTACTTATAATACCATCCAGGACCTGCATGGCACTCATATGGTCAATACCGGGGTCAACACCGATCTCATTCATCAAAATAAGCCCTTTCGCTTTGGCGGCTTCATCCAATGCCCGCATCTCTTTACTCACGTAAGAGGCCGTAACCATATGCTTCCCGTATTCGATACAATCTTTTGCAACTTCTATATGAAATCGTGCAGGAAGCATAGAGACTACAATATCTGCATTTTTAATGGCCTCGGTTCGAGACGCCTCATTAAACACATCCAATAAAATGGCTTCTGCATTGGGGTGGTTACCAATACCTTTTTTAGCATTGTCGATATTGATATCTCCGACGATAATATGTAATGCTTCAGAATGAGACTTGTCTAACAAATATTTTAATAAATAGGAAGTAGATTTTCCAGAACCAATGATTAAAATGTTTCGCATATTGGGTTTTGTTGAGTAATTTTGTTTAATACTATTTTAGTGCTAAAATTGTTTTAAGCATTGCGAATTTAATAAATATAAAAAGCATTTTTTGCGAATAATTTAAATAAATATGAACAAAAAAATTCTGATTGCGGCATCTGTATTGGGTTTAACCAGCGTTATTTTTGGCGCTTTTGGCGCTCATAGTCTAAAAACATTAATCTCTGTTGAAGCACAACAAACTTTTGAAACCGGCGTGCGTTATCAGATGTATCATGCGATTTTATTGCTGTTTGTGGGAAGTACTTCTTTAGTTAAACCTAAACCTAAAAAGGTCATTTTTTATTTCACACTGGTTGGATTACTCTTTTTTTCCGGATCTATTTACGGATTGGCAACCAATCAACTCACGGCATTCGATTTTAAAAGCATCGCTTTTATCACGCCAATAGGTGGTTTGCTTCTTATTTTATCTTGGGGAGTGCTTATTGCGAACTTCTTAAAAATGAGGGCTAAAAACGACTAATAATTAGAGGATACTTTAAAATAATGTTTTAATTTTGCCGGATAATTAATTTTACATTAAAAAATGGAAAACCATACTCAGTTTACGAAAACGATTTCGTTAGAGGCTTACGGCATTAAAAATGCGAAAATAAATTATCAACTTTCCCCGGACGAGCTCCATAATATGGCCATAGAAAAAGGGCAGGGTAAAGAAGCCTCTTCAGGCGCTTTAGCAGTAAATACAGGAGAGTTTACAGGACGTTCCCCGAAAGATCGATTTATTGTTAAAGACAATATCACTAAAGACCGTGTGTGGTGGGGCGATATTAATATTCCTTTTGATACTGAAAAATTTGATGCACTATACGATAAGGTAACCCATTATTTGTCTAACAAAGACCTTTTTGTTAGGGATTGCTATGCCTGTGCAGATGACGATTATAGGCTGAATATTCGCGTCATTAATGAATACCCATGGAGTAACCAGTTTGCATACAATATGTTTTTAAGACCTACGGAAGCAGAGTTAAATGACTTCGACCCCGAATGGACCGTTGTTAATGCTCCCGGTTTTATGGCAAACCCTGAAGAAGACGGGACACGCCAACACAATTTTGCGATTTTAAATTTTTCTAAAAAAATCGCTTTAATCGGTGGGACCGGTTATACGGGTGAAATTAAAAAAGGAATCTTTTCTGCCTTGAACTTTATATTGCCTGTATTCAAAAATACTTTGCCTATGCACTGTAGTGCTAATGTTGGTAAGGATGGTGATACCGCCATTTTCTTTGGCTTATCGGGTACCGGAAAAACAACCTTGTCTACCGACCCCAACAGAAGTTTGATTGGTGATGATGAACATGGTTGGACTAACGAAAACACGGTGTTTAATTTTGAAGGCGGATGTTATGCCAAAGTAATCAACCTCTCCAGAGACAACGAACCGGAAATCTATGATGCCATTAAAAAGGGAGCCATTCTTGAAAACGTTATTTTAGATGATCATGGACATGTAGATTTTGAAGATGTATCGATTACTCAGAATACCAGAGTGAGTTACCCCATTCATCATATTGAAAATATTCAAAAACCATCTGTCGGGAAAAACCCAAAAAATATTTTCTTCTTGACGGCAGATGCCTTTGGCGTGATACCTCCAATATCTAAGCTAACACCCAGCCAGGCAGCATATCATTTTATTTCCGGGTATACGGCAAAAGTAGCCGGAACTGAAGCGGGAGTCGTAGAGCCTCAACCTTCTTTTTCAGCATGTTTTGGAGCACCTTTTATGCCATTACACCCTAGCAAATATGCCGAAATGCTAAGTCAAAAAATGATCGAGGCCGGTGTTAACGTTTGGTTGGTGAATACCGGATGGACCGGTGGCCCTTATGGTGTTGGCACCCGAATGAAGTTAAAATATACCCGTGCCATGATTAATGCTGTTTTAAATGGTGACCTGGGATTATATAATTATGACGACTACCATATTCACTCTGTATTTGGCGTGGCACAGCCAAGAACCTGCCCGGGCGTTCCTACCAGCGTATTAAGTCCGAGAGCAACGTGGAATAATGATGACGCGTATTATAAAACCGCCTTTAAATTAACCAATGCATTTAGAGAAAACTTTAAGAAGTTTGAAATGCATTGTAATGAAGAAATTAGACGAGGCGGTCCGCAACGATACGCTTTTTAACAACACTATATTTTTTAATTGAATTATTAATAATACTTTTAGGTTCCTTTTATAAAGAGGAACCTAAAAGTATTTTATGTTGTCGTCCAAAAAGAGATTAGATCGCGCTTATAAAAATGCCAAAGTTTTAAACTTTGATGATGACTGTAAGTTCATTTTATTTAGCGACTGTCATCGGGGTGACAATAGTTTTGCAGACGACTTTGCTAACAATCGAAATATTTATTACCATGCCTTAAAACACTATTATGCCGAAGGGTTTCAGTATTGTGAACTGGGTGATGGAGATGAACTTTGGGAGAATATATCCTTTGGTTCTATTTTAAATGCCCATAAGAATGTGTTTAAGCTTATGAAAGCATTTCATAAGAAGCACAAATTGCATATGATTTGGGGGAATCACGATATGGTGTATCGCAACCCGAATTATGTAAAAAAGCATTTATCAACCTATTTTGATCCCAAAACCGGTGAAGATGTTGAACTTTTTAAAGACCTCACCTACCATGAAGGGCTCGTTTTAAAACATAAAGAGACTAGCCAGGAGTTATTTTTAACCCATGGTCATCAAGCCGATTGGTGGAATTATATATTTTGGAAATGGAGCCGGTTTATGGTGCGTGTCCTTTGGAAACCGTTAAATGTTATGGGTATTGCAGACCCTACGAGTCCTGCCAAAAACTATAAGGAACTTATAAAAGTTGAACGTCGCATAAAAAAGTGGATTTCAGAAAATAGAAATTTACTAACTATAGTCGGACATACCCACAGACCGCGTTTCCCGGAGCCGGGAGATATTGCTTTTTTTAATGATGGGAGTTGTGTGCATCCCCGTAGTATTACGGGTATCGAAATTGAAAATGGAGCAATTGCTTTGATAAAGTGGCAAATAGCAACAAAAGAAGATGGCACACTTCAAATTGTACGAGCAGTTTTGGAAGGACCAGTTAAATTGATAGACTATAAAACCGAATAAGGACATTAAAAAATAAAGATATGATGAGGACAAAATACATTTTTATATTAATAAGTATAATTTTAATTAATATATTTAATTATAGTTGCAACTCTATTAAAGAAAAGAAGCATGTTACCGAAGATGCTGTTGCTGTGATGGCCTATTATGTTCCGGAAAAAGAGTATAATCCGGAGGCCTTGCCGTTAGACCAGTTAACACATATTATATTTTCATTTACAAAAGTTATTGATAACGAAATGAATTTTAATAATGACGTCTATGCCAAGAAGCTTAAGGAACTCGTGGCTCAAAGAAAAAACCATCCGAACCTTAAAGTTATGGTTGCCTGCGGTGGTTGGGGTTCCAAAGGGTTTTCAGATATGTCGTATGATCCTGAGCATAGGAAAAAGTTTGTGACCAGCGTGGTCAGGTTTATAAAAGAATACGAACTGGATGGTTTGGACGTGGACTGGGAATATCCGTGCATTCCGGCTGCAGGTACTAAAGCCCGACCGGAAGATAAACAGAATTTTACACTTTTACTGAAAGAACTGCGGGAAGGTTTGGATACTCTGGAACGGGAACAAACATTAACCTTTGCCTCTGCAGGATGGAAAGCTTACTATAAGAACATTGAAATTGAAGAAGTCATGAAGTACGCCGATTATATGAATGTTATGACCTATGATCAAATTAGTGGGGGATCACCATTTACAGCACATCATACACCCTTAGGATGGATTAAGGGCAAAGATCTTCAGCATCCTTTGGTTTCCGATTTTTATGAAGAGATGAAAAAAAGAGCTGCGAATTTTGGTGTGGCCTACGAACCGGGCACGGTAGAAATGATCATTGATTATTGCATATCTAAGGGAGTAAACCCAAAGCAACTTGTTATTGGGGCGGCCTTTTATGGCAGAAGTTGGAACGGCGTGAACCCGGCTAACCATGGTCTGTACCAGGCGAATAAAGGGGGATCTCGTACAAGCACTTATAAAGAGATTAGAACCTTAATAGAGGGTAATAAAGGGTATCAAAAACATTGGGATTCTATCGCAAAGGCTCCTTATTTATACAGTGCGAAGGATAGTATTTTTATAACTTATGATGATACGGCTTCAGTAGGGCTTAAAACAAAATACGCCATGAAAAATAAACTGGGCGGGATTATGTTCTGGCAATTGGGTCAGGATACTAAGGATGAAAGTAGTCTTGTGAATGCGATTTATAGGGCTTCTCAAGAAAAGTAGCGATTAACTTTCAGGAGCTAATTCTACTTCCAGGCCTTCCATCTCCGGAGTCATTGGAATCTGACAACCTAAGCGGCTGTTGTCTTTAACGTCAAAAGCTTCAGATAACATGGCTTCTTCATCGTCGCTCATCTCCGGTAATTCGGTTTCACTTAAAACATAACATTGGCAAGACGCACACATGGCCATGCCGCCACAAACGCCAATAGTGCCTTCCGGAGCTAATTCGTACGATCGAACAACTTCCATAAGATTCATAGCCATATCGGTTGGGGCTATCACCTCATGAGTTACACCATCTCTATCTGTGATTTTTATATTAATATCTTGTTCCATGGTTTATGCTTACTATCGAATATGTTATAATTTAGCTGCAAATGTAACTATTCTTAGCAATTTAAAGATGTATTTGTCTATGAATTTGGTAGGAGATAAAAAGGAAATTCTTAAGCTTCAATATTGATCACTTGTTCTATTTGTGGCGCATACTTTTTGATGGTCATTTCTACACCTGATTTTAGTGTCATTTGATTTACACTACATCCAACGCAAGCACCTTCTAACTGCACTTTTACCAGGGTATCATTTTCTTCAATAGAAAGCAATGAAATATCGCCGCCGTCACTTTGTAAAAACGGACGAATCTCATTTAAAGCTTTTTCAATATTGAGTTTTAATTCTTCTGAAGTCATGCCTTATTTTTTAACTGCTGAACAACCAGCCATTGTTGTAATTTTAATTGCTTCGGTAGGCGGTAAATCTGTATTACGCTTCACCACTTCCTCAACCACATTTTGGGTTAATTTCTCAAAAGCCTGTTCTAAAGGTGTGGCAGTTTGTAATGCTGCCGGTCTGCCTACATCTCCTGCTTCCCGAATGCTTTGTACTAATGGTAAATCACCTAAAAATGGGACTTTTAAATCTTCCGCTAAATGTTTAGCACCTTCTTTACCAAAAATATAATACTTATTGTCCGGTAATTCGGCAGGTGTAAAGTAAGCCATATTTTCTATAATTCCTAAAACAGGAACATTAATACTTTCCTGCTGAAACATGGCAACGCCTTTTTTAGCGTCTGCTAAAGCTACATTTTGAGGTGTACTAACCACTACCGCACCCGTAATGGGTAAAGATTGCATGATGCTTAAATGAATATCTCCGGTTCCAGGAGGTAAGTCGATAAGCATGAAATCCAGTTCTCCCCAATGGGCATCAAAAATCATTTGATTTAATGCTTTTGCCGCCATAGGGCCACGCCAAACAACAGCTTGGTCCGGTTTTGTAAAAAAACCAATGGATAATACTTTAACACCGTAATTTTCTACCGGTTTCATCTTCGATTTACCATCAATGTTAACCGCTAGTGGTCGCTCTTTTTCAACATCGAACATAATGGGAACCGATGGTCCGTAAATATCGGCATCTAAAATACCCACTTTGAATCCCATTTTGGCTAAAGTAACGCCTAGGTTTGATGTCACCGTAGATTTGCCTACACCGCCTTTTCCGGAGGCCACTGCAATGATGTTTTTAATGCCGGGAATGGCTTTTCCTTTAATAACATTAGCTGCTGGTTTTGCAGGGGCATCGACTTTAAGATTCACCGTAATTTTAGCCTTTTCATATACGTTTTCATGAATGGTCTTAAGAATATCAACTTCCGTACGTTTTTTGGCCTGTAAACTGGGGTTGTTTATCGTGATATCAACAATGACTTCATCTCCAAATGTGATCACATTTTTTACAGCACCACTTTCTATCATGTTTTGCCCTTCACCAGGCACTGTAATGGATTCTAAGGCTTTTAATATATCTTGTTTATTAAGCTTCATGTGTCAAAAATTCTAATGTACAAATATACTGTGAATTGTTCAGAATATGAAGGGGTTCCATTGAAATGATCTATGGAGAGATTCTCTTTTCTTATCAAAGAGGATTTGTTATTATTTGTAAATTTTTGAAAAATTAGGAAATAATTACAACGCTTTTGAAGGGTCCCAAAACACAGATTCCAAATTTTGAATTTGGTTATCGATAACTTCAATACCTTCACTTTCCAAAAGCTGTTGCATCAGGTTGGTGCCATCAAAATGATGTTTTCCGGTAAGCAATCCTTTTCGATTAACTACACGGTGCGCGGGGACATCTTTACCCCCGGAGCCATTCATAGCATAACCAACCATACGCGCACTTCTAGCTGCGCCTAAATAGGTAGCGATAGCACCATAACTCGTTACTCTGCCATAGGGGATTTGGCGAGCTACGTCGTAAACTTTGTCGAAAAAATTTAAAGTTTCAGGTTTCATCTCTTCGTAATTATTTGTTTTGAGTTGCAAGATATAACATGCATTCGTTATATCTTTTTCATGACAAAAGTATGGGTTATGAATGTTTCATTATAATTCATTAATAATGTTTATTAAGGTAACTATGGAAATAATACCTGTAATGCCACCAATAATATAGTTCATATTTTTCTGAGACGTCATGGATTTCCCTTTTATTCTATCAAAAAAGAAAATATACATGTATAACATCACAAAAGTCCCGGTGGCTGCCCCGGCAACATAACTCATAATACTTATGTGTTCGAAATCCAGCCAGTCTGCTGAGGCCAAAGTAATGGTCATATAGGCCTGATAAGGGATGGGAAATACATTTATAGCAGATAAAAGAACACCTTGAAAAAAGCGACTATGTTTACTCCTCATTTGAGGTTCTATAGGTGTTTTGGGCTTTTCTTTGACTATAAATAAAAAATAAACCGTTATGAGAACAAAAATGACAAAAGCAACACGTTGCAAAATCTCAACCACTTCAGGATGATTACTTAGATAGCGTGCAAAAATGGCCGCAATATAGGTTTGAGCAATAACAATACAACTCACCCCAATGGAAAAGACAATACCTCTGCTATGACCCTCTTTTAGGCTTATTTTGGCCGCTGTCATATTTAATAACCCCGGAGGAATAACACCAACTAAAGCTATAACTAGGCCTAAAAAAAAGATAAAAGTAATGTCCACTATTATTTAATTTTAAACCTAATATACGTAATTGGTTTGTTTTGTTCTAAATATTGTGACTCGTAAAAGGTTTGGATGCTGGTCACCTCTTCAGGGCTTCCTTCTTGTTTATAAACATTATGATTTGCATAAAGCACTTCGTGCCCGGCACCATGTAGTAAACCGAGGGTATAGCCATGCATAAACTCGCTGTCGGTTTTTAGGTTAACCACACCTTCGGGCTTTAATATGTGTTTGTAGCGCTTTAAAAATTCGATGTTGGTCATCCGGTGTTTGGTGCGCTTATATTTTATTTGCGGATCGGGAAAAGTAATCCAGATTTCATCAACTTCGTTTTCGGAAAAGGCATAATCGATAAGTTCAATTTGAGTTCGTAAAAAAGCAACATTGGGTATCTTTTCCTCAATCGCTGTTTTCGCACCTCTCCAAAATCGAGCGCCTTTAATATCAATACCTATAAAGTTCCTATTCTTGTATTTCTGTGCTAACGCTACGGAATATTCACCTTTTCCGCAACCTAGCTCTAAAACTAAGGGGTTATCGTTCTTAAAAAAAGAAGTTCTCCAACGGCCTTTTAGCTCGAAATTTGAGCTTACCAATGCCGCTCTTGTTGGTTGGAATACGTTAGGAAAGGTTTCATTCTCCTTAAAGCGTTTGAGTTTATTTTTACTTCCCACTATAATTTAAAATTTTGGTAAAATTAAGGAAATATATGAGAGTGTTTATATGCTTATCTTTGAATTTAAGATAAAATTTGCATAAAGAATTCATCATTGTAAATATGAAAAAAAGAATTTTGGTTGCACCGTTGAATTGGGGTTTTGGTCATGCAACACGATGTATTCCTATAGTTAATGCATTAATTGCTTGTGATTTTGAGCCCATCATTGCAAGCGATGGAGCAGCTTTGACACTATTGCAAAAGGAGTTTCCTGAACTTACTTGTGTTGAACTTCCATCGTATAATATTACCTATTCTAAAAATGGAAAACATTTTAAAATTAAAATGATTAAGGATTCTCCAAAGCTTATTAAAGCGATTAAATCTGAGAAAAGAGCAACCAAGTTAATTGTTAATAAATATGGAATCGACGGTATCATTTCCGATAACCGATTGGGGGTTTATAAAAAAAATATTCCCAATGTTTTTATAACGCATCAACTGAATGTTTTGAGTGGGATGACCACCTGGTTCAGCAGTAAAATGCATCAAAGAATTATTAGAAAGTATGATGTCTGCTGGATACCCGATACCGATATGAAACATAATTTGAGCGGTAAACTAGGACATGTGAATACCTTGAAGTTACCTATTAAATACATAGGTCCGTTGAGCAGATTTGAAAAGAAATCTAATATCATTATCATTGATTATCTGGTGTTACTATCCGGACCGGAACCCCAGAGAACACTATTAGAAGAGACCCTTTTAAAAGAGATGAAAAAGGTTAAAGGACAAGTGGTCGTGGTTAGAGGGGTTATGGAAAAGGAACATAAGGTGGAGCGTGAAGCGAATATGCTTATTCATAATTTTATGACTTCAAAGGTACTGGAAAAAACTATTAATACGAGCAAGGTTGTTATTTCCAGATCCGGATATACGACCATTATGGACTTGGCTAAGCTCAATAAAGAGGCCTTTTTTATACCAACACCGGGGCAGTTTGAACAGATGTATTTGGCGAAGCGACTCAGAAAGGAAAAGATAGTGCCTAGTTGTTATCAACATGAATTTACGATCGATAGACTAAACGAGGTAAGTGCTTATAAAGGATTAAAAAGTATTGACTTCCATACAGATTTTAAGGCGTTATTCAGCCTTTTCGAGAGTGAATGAGAATTCGCTGCCAACACCAAATTCACTTTCCACGTAAATTTTTTCATCGTGGGCTTCAATAATATGTTTTACTATAGATAAACCTAAACCGGAACCACCTTCCTTTCTCGAACCGCTTTTGTCAACCCTGTAAAAACGCTCAAACAATCGAGATAAGTGAATTTTTTCAATGCCTTCACCGTTGTCGGTTATTCTAACGATGACCTTGTTTTTTATGAGATTTTCAATACTCACTTCCGTAGTGCCTTTTTCGCTACCATATTTTAGAGAATTGACGATAAGGTTTGATAAGACTTGCTGAATACGCTCTTTGTCTGCCCTAACCAAAATAGGCGTGTTATATTCCGTGTCGAAAGTAAGGGTCTGCTTTTTTTTGGCAATGCGCATTTCAAACATTTCGAACACATTTTTTACCAACGCAACAATATCGAATACTTCCATGTTCAGGCTTAAATCTCCCACTTCAAGCTTCGTTATCATGTCCAAATCCTTAACAATATAGCTTAGCCGTTCTACCCCTTTACTGGCTCTTTGTAAATATTTTTCTCTGATGTTTTTATCGTTCATGGCACCATCGAGCAGTGTTAATATATAACTTTGAACGGTGAACAGAGGTGTTTTTAGCTCGTGAGAAACGTTACCCAGAAACTCTTTTCTGTATTTTTCTCGCCCTTTAAGTGTTTCTATTTCTATTTTTTTGTCTCTGGCAAACTTATCGATCTCCTGGGTAAGGGTGCGCATGTCTGTAGTAATTGGACCTTTGGTTAAGCTGGCAGACTCCAAAAGTGTTAAGTCGTCATATATATTTTTAACACGCCGATATATAAAGCGTTCTACTCTATACTGAATGACCACGAAAGAAAATAAGTAGATACTTGCCGCAAAGATAAGGACCGCCCACCAGCTAAATTCGAAAGCATAATATAAAAATGCACTCGTTAAGAGTGCAACATAAAGCGTAATATAAAACGATGTTTTTATCGCAAACTTATACGATCTTTTAAATTTTGGTTGCATTAATCTACAAACTTATAGCCTACTCCTTTAACCGTTTTAAAGCTTTCATCTCCAATTTTTTCACGAAGTTTGCGAATATGAACATCAATGGTTCTGCCTCCAACAACAACCTCATTGCCCCAAACGGTATCCAGGATTTCGTCTCGTTTAAAAACTTTACCCGGTTTTGAAGCTAATAAAGATAATAATTCAAATTCTTTTCGGGGTAAAATAATCTCATTTCCTTTCAAAGTAATTTTGTAGGCTTCCCTGTCAATAACCAAATGACCTACTTTAACGGTATCGCTTTTCTCTTCCTCCTTAAAACGTCTTAACAGCGCCTTTACTTTGCTGATTAAAACTTTAGGTTTTATGGGTTTGGTAATATAATCATCGGCTCCCGCATCAAATCCTGCAACTTGTGAATAATCTTCTCCTCTGGCCGTTAAAAACGTAATGATCGTATTTTTCAGGTCGGCATCTTTACGTAAAATCTCGCAGGCCTCTATACCATCCATTTCAGGCATCATCACATCAAGGATAATTAAATGGGGGAGTTCTTTTTTAGCTTTTTTCACAGCTTCAACACCATTCTGGGCAGTTGTTACCTGATAACCTTCATTTGATAAATTATAGCCTACTATTTCCAGAATATCCGGTTCGTCGTCAACCAATAATATTTTTATATCTTTTTTATTCATTTGATTTGAATGCATCCATTTATAAAGTAAAGATAATACTAATACAATAATTCGATTAACATTCAAAAACAAATAACACTATGGTAACACTAAAATTACGTTTTATTCATCTTTCGACAAAATGTTCAAATCTTTAACATTTTTTTGGTATAACTTTTGTAATATTTTATTACATTTATGGTACTGAAAGATGAGTATGAAGAAAAACTACATTTTAATCACATTTCTGGCATTAATGTTTACGGTAACTCAACAAGGGTTTTCGCAAGCTAGAGTCAATAATGCTTTGGTTCAAGAGAATATTGAAGGTCTTTCTATTTTTCCGAATCCAGTTAATAACGGAAAACAATACATAAATATTACATCAAAACATAATTTAACTAAAAAGGTTGAAATCTTTAATGTCTTAGGAAAACAGATTTTTTCGACCATGCTCGTTGGAAAGGAATTGAATATTTCTAAATTAGGTACAGGTGTTTATATTTTAAAGATTACGGAAAAAGCTATTAGCGAAACCAGGAAATTGGTTATAAAATAGCACTAAAAACATATTATAAAAAAGCATTGCCATGGGCAATGCTTTTTTATTTTATCTACTTTTGTTTTTTGATAAATCCAAATGATAAATAGTAGTGCCATTTTTAATATTAGAAGTCAAGCTGAATTTAAAGACCTGGCACTAGCCGTTTTTAATTATCAGTTTAACAACAATAAGGTGTATCGATCGTTTTGCGATTTACTGTATAAACACCCGGGTGATGTTAAAGACATTAATGATATTCCTTTTCTACCCATTCAATTTTTTAAAACACATCACGTTTTAAGTACTCATAAACCTGTTGAAGCTACCTTTACAAGTTCCGGAACCACGGGGCAACAGCCAAGCAAGCATTTTGTGACCGATTTAGACATTTATAAGCAGAGTTTTGTAAATGGGTTTAATCAATTTTACGGGGATATTAAGGACTATGTTGTTTTGGCGCTATTGCCATCGTATTTAGAACGGGAAGGATCTTCTTTAATTTATATGGTAGACGCTATGATTTCGCAATCCAGGAATGTAGAAAGCGGATTTTATCTTAATAACGTATCGGAGTTAAAAGAAACCTTAATAGACCTAAACGCTAAAGGGAAAAAAGTGTTACTCATAGGTGTGTCTTTCGCTTTATTAGATTTCGTTGAAACTTATCAATTTGATTTAGAAAACACCATTATTATGGAAACCGGTGGGATGAAAGGGCGTAGGAAAGAAGTAATTCGGGATGAGCTCCATAAACGATTAAAACAAGGCTTTGGTGTTAAAACCATACATAGTGAATATGGTATGACTGAACTGCTAAGTCAAGCCTATTCTAAAGGTAATGGCGTTTTTAATTGTCCGGATTGGATGCATGTTTTAGCTCGGGATACGGGAGATCCATTAACCATATTACCTAAAGGAAGAACGGGGGGACTGAATGTCATTGATCTGGCAAATATCAATTCTTGCTCGTTTATCGCTACTCAGGACTTAGGACGCGTCTTTGAAAATGGCACTTTTGAGGTTATGGGGCGTTTCGATAATTCAGATATTCGCGGTTGTAATCTTATGGTGATTTAGAGGCTGTTTTGTAAGCTCTCACCTCTTTTTCGACTATTGTTTTTTAAATTTCATGTTATGAGAGTACTCCTGTATTTGTGTGTTTTTAGTATTTCCCATGTGTTTTCTCAAACTATAGATTATAATATTAAAACAGGTTTTATGGCAAATGGTTATGATGTTGTAGCCTATTTTGATGGTAAGGCTATTAAAGGATCGAAGAAGTTTGTTTCGGAGTTTGATGGGGTGAACTATAAATTTTCTTCCCAGGAAAATCGCGTCAATTTTGAAGAAAATCCTAACAAATATGTGCCGCAATATGGAGGGTATTGTGCTTACGCTATTGCACTAAAATCGAATAAAGTTTCTATAAACCCCAAAACATTTGAGATTATTAATGATAAGCTGTATCTGTTTTATAATGCCTGGGGAACAAATACTTTAGAATTGTGGCGAAATGAAAACGAGAAAGAGTTACTTGAAAAAGCAGAAGCGCATTGGAAAGTGTTAAAGTTTTTATAAAAAAATAATTTCCTGTAAGATTTTAAAAATGTCTTCGACCATTATAACAGCTAAGAAAAAGAAAAATTTAGTTTTTTAGTTGGTTGGTTTAGTAAAGCCCTTCAAAAATTGAAGGGCTTTTTTTTTGCTTTTAATGAAAGGCGTACTGCAATCCAAAAGTTAAGTTGTAATTTTGTTTTAACTGAATGCCCTTTAGATCTTGATATAGCGGTGTTGCTATTTCACCGGCAAATCGTAAGCCTTTTAAACCACCATTGTTAATGATATAGTTTAGTCCAAAACCAGCATTGACAAAAGTTCCTCCTGAGTTTTCTGTATCTGCTGTCGTAACCATCATAGGATTTAATAAAGCACTGTTTCCGTCAATTTTACTAATGATTACGCCTTCAAGTCTCACAGAAACACTTAGGTTATCTCCGGCTTTTGCTGCAATCCAGTTATTCCATTTGTAGCGATTACCAAATTTGTAATCCTGGTCGTTATCATTAATATTGATCTTTCCAGTTATTTGATGTCCCCAGGAAAATGCATCACATTGTCCTAAGTAGGTCAATCCGAGATTAGCGCCAAAAGAGCCTGTGCCGGTTTGCATAGGGTAGGGCAGTTGAACTGCATTTCCCATAGACATGGGGAGTATCCCTTTTTCTTCAATACTTCCCGTAGGAATGGACATACCAATTTGGGCATGCATGGTTTTTCTGTTCTTATTAAAAAGACGGTATAAAGCATTTAAGGAGATGTCTCCTAAACCATTGCTGCTTGTTGAAAACCGATTGGCATTACGCATTTGTAAATTCATATCATTTTCTACATAGTTAGCCATTACCATTAAAGTTATTTGGTTTGAAGGGGCGTACATAACACCCAACATATGCATGTTCATGACCATATCTTGAGGAGCTACCATATAGCTGGCGTGTGCATCGGTATTCGAAGCGTCATCTGTGCCCTGTCTTAGTTGTCTCATATCCATGGTCATATAGCGATAAGAGAACATAAATTCACCCTTATGGTGTACATGGTCTGCCATTACAGAAATAGGCGCATGCCCATCTGGTCTGCCGGAGGACCATAAGTTGGTCATTTCTTTGTCTTGTGCAAAAGTTATGGTGGCCGCAATGCATAGCATCGCAATGAAAAGATGTTTCATTTTTATTTAATTGTAAATTTTATGTAATAAGTTATGCTCTTCATGAAAAGATATTCAGAAGAAATTAAAAACATTGAGGTATGTATTACACTAAATCGGGAGGTTGATATGCACTATAATTATAGCTATAGTCATATAGTTTTTGATAAAATATGTTCTTGTCATTCGTTGAAAACGCAAATGAAGGTATGGGGGAGATTTTTAAAATATTAACGAACCCTATAGGGTAGTTTTCTAATGAGATGCTCAAAGAAGTAAGCGGGTCGTTTTCTTTTTGTTTTTCCAGTTGCTTAGCCAAATGACACTTCCCCTGGCATTGTAATTTTGGTTTGTCCTTATTAATACATAAAAATTCCGCAATATAATCTTGATTAAGGATGTATTCAACGTAAGGTTGAATGGGCCTTAACATGGCTACCATGTATAAAAAAACAAAGCAGGTTGCGGTAAATTTATGCAAAAGTCTAATTTTTGACAAATATATAATTAGATGCCAAATTGAACTAGAACTTGTGTCAAATTTATTTTAACTTTTCAATGGCAACGGGTAGCATACGGCTCACAAATTTTGAATAGGCCAATTCGGAAGGGTGCAAACCATCTGAAGCAACAAGGTCGGGATTTTTCAAACCGTCTCGCGTAATGTCTGTAATATGGACATACGTAATGTTGTTTAGTTTACAATAATCCTTTGCAAAGGTATTGTATTTGTCTATGTCTTTGCTAATTTTACTATCGCCAGAGCCAAAAGGGGTATAGGCATAATCAGGAATCGATATGACGATGAGGTTCGACTTATCCTGGTTAGCCAGAAATGTCGCTTTTTCAATAAGCTCCTTAAATTCTTTTTCATAAATATGGAATGGAATGCCCTGAAATTGATTGTTAACCCCAATGAGTAACGTTGCTAAGTCGAATGTGGTTGACAAATTTTCTTTATCGATGGCAGAAATTAAATCTGCTGTGGTCCAACCACTTTTGGCAATAACTTCCAATTCTAAATGTGTACCGGAATCAAAACTGCGTATTAAGCTCTTTTTTAGTTGTTCCGGAAATCTACAGGTATTGCAAACACTTTGCCCAATGGTATAGCTGTCCCCTAGAGATACTATTTTAAGGTCTTTGATACCGAGATCATTTTCAAAAGCGTCATCTGCGGATTCATTAGCCGTACTACATGTAAGAACTGTTATAATATTGACGACCAGTATGTAGAAAATACTTTTCATCTTCATCTTTTTCACTAAAGATACGGAATTATCGATTCTAAATGTTTGGGTAAAAAAATGCTTCCGAAAAAGAAGCATTAATCATACAATCGTTTTTTAGACTATTTAAAAGCACTCAAGCCGGTAATGTCTAAGCCGGTAATGAGTAAATGAATGTCGTGAGTCCCTTCATAAGTAATCACACTTTCCAGATTCATGGAATGACGCATGATGCTATATTCACCGGTGATACCCATACCACCAAGCATTTGCCTGGCCTCGCGGGCAATGTTTATAGCCATATCGACATTATTTCGCTTCGCCATAGATATTTGTGCCGAGGTCGCCTTATCTTCATTTCTTAAGGTGCCAAGTCTCCAGGTTAATAGTTGAGCTTTGGTGATTTCTGTAATCATTTCGGCCAATTTCTTTTGCTGCAGTTGAAACTGTCCAATGGGTTTTCCGAATTGTAAACGTTCTTTACTATATCTAAGCGCTGTATCGTAGCAATCCATGGCCGCTCCAATAGCGCCCCAGGCGATCCCATAACGCGCGGAATCTAAACAACCAAGTGGTGCACCAAGTCCGGATTTATTCGGCAATAAATTTTCTTTAGGCACTTTGACGTTGTCAAAAATAAGCTCTCCCGTTGCCGATGCCCGAAGTGACCATTTATTATGCGTTTCCGGAGTTGTGAAGCCTTCCATGCCACGTTCAACAATTAAGCCATGTATACGGCCTTCTTCATTTTTAGCCCAGACTATCGCAACCTGAGCAAAAGGCGCATTGCTGATCCACATTTTAGCACCATTTAATATATAATGATCTCCATTATCTTTAAAGTTGGTAACCATGCCTCCCGGGTTACTACCATGATCGGGTTCGGTTAAGCCAAAACATCCAATCCATTCGCCGCTTGCTAATTTTGGTAAATATTTTTGGCGTTGGTCTTCATTCCCATATTTCCAAATCGGATACATAACCAAAGAAGATTGTACCGAAGCAGTACTGCGAACACCGGAATCACCACGCTCAATTTCCTGCATGATCAATCCATAAGAAATTTGATCTAATCCCGCGCCTCCATATTCCATAGGGATATATGGTCCGAAGGCTCCAATCTCCGCCAGACCATCTATTATTTGTGTTGGGAATTCTGCCTTTTGAGCATAATCTTCGATAATAGGCGATACTTCTCGTTTTACCCACTCACGGGCAGCATCGCGAACGAGTTTATGCTCTTCGGTTAGTAATTCATCTAAATTATAATAGTCAGGAGCTTCAAAGAGATCAGGTTTCATACTATTGAAATGTTTTAAAATTGCGTAATTGAAAAATTATGAATGCTTTTTTTGTTAAAAATGTAATTATGGATCAAATTTAAATAAATCAGCTGAGAAATTTCAAGATATGACACCGTTAATGTAGATTTCATTTATTACATCGGAATATTTTTTAGTCATAATTTTATGTTTCTTTAAATCTAGTATAATGGTTTAATTTTTTTCATTGAAAAGAATTAAACAACAATATTAACTTGTATCGCTATATTTGGTACTATACCAAGGAGTTATAAATGAGAATTGACTTCTGATTAGGCCCATTAGAAATTTTCTATTAAAATGGTCTGGTGTAAAAAGTACTTTATAAGAGTAGAGCACTGAATTATAAGGCTAAAGTTGCCCTTTTTAGTGAACCTAAGTTTAGAAATGATTGCCAACAGACTAGGGGAGTGTTTGAAAAAAATACGTATCATTAGTAGTGACCGTTTGTAATTTATAAAGAAAATTTGAAAGTATTTGGTGAAATCCGTTTTAGAGTTTTGCATTTAACATCCTTTTAATATGATAAATACACATAATTTTACATACCTGGGATTTAGCATTTTTATACTCCTTGCTTTCACATCTTGTAAGCAAGAAAAAATTGATTTCAATGCTCAGGTTCGTCCTATACTTAACAAGAATTGTATCAGTTGCCATGGAGGTGTAAAGCAGTCCGGAGGATTTGGATTAGTTTTTAGAGAAAATGCGTTAGGAGAAACGGCCAATGGTAAAATTGGAATTTTCCCGGGTAGCCCTGAAAAGAGCGAGATGATTTCCAGGGTGACTCATAAAAATACGGAAATGAGAATGCCGCTTGAGCGCGACCCGCTGAGTAAAGAAGAGATAAACATACTAACCCAATGGATTGAGCAAGGTGCCGAATGGGAAGAGCATTGGGCATACCTGGAACCTGAGAAAGCGGAAATCCCTGATTTAGAATCAGCATGGGGAAATGGCGAGATCGATGCTTTTGTGTATAAACAGATGCAGGCGCAGGGGCTTTCACCTAATGTTGAAGCCGATTCTTATGATTTGGTAAGACGTGTATATCTGGATCTAATCGGGTTGCCTCCAACCACACCCCAAATTGAGAGATTCTTAAAAGACACCTCTGAAAAAGGTTATGAAAAATTAGTGGATTCACTTTTAGCATCACCAAAATATGGAGAACATTGGGCCAGCATGTGGTTGGATTTAGCAAGGTATGCCGATTCTAAAGGTTATGAAGCAGATAGAGGTCGAGAAATTTGGAAGTACAGAGATTGGGTGATAAAAGCTTTGAATGAGGATATGCCATTCGACCAGTTTACGATTGAACAACTCGCTGGAGACCTCCTTCCAAATCCTACAAAAGATCAAATCATTGCCACGGCATTTCATAGAAATACGCTCAATAATGGTGAAGGAGGAACGGATAACGAAGAATATAGAATATCTGCCGTGATAGACCGTGTGAATACAACATGGGAAATATGGCAGTCTACAACCATGAGTTGCGTACAGTGTCATAGTCATCCTTACGATCCTATTAAGCACGAAGAATATTATACATCGTTTGCATTCTTTAATAATACTTCCGACTGGGATGTGCCTTCCGAACACCCTATCTATAGAGAGTTTGATGATATTGATCAAAAGGAATTAGAACATGTGAAAAAATGGGTTGCCAGTGTTGCTTCCAAAGAAGAAGTGAATAAATGGGAACGTTTCGTTCATGTTCAGGAACCAAAAATAAGACCGGAAGATTTCGATGAGGTTTCAAACACGGTCCATTATAACAGAGCCGGGCAGGATTATATGGTCATTTCCAATAACGCTATGATCAAACTAAAGAATGTTCCATTAAAAAATGTGGATCGTATCTATTTGAACTATAATCAACATGGAAAACCTAAAGGCAGATTAGTCATTAAGGCCGATAGTATTAATGGATCAGTTATCGGGAACCTACTATTAAACAAAACTCAGGGGTTTAATAATGTCCCGATAAAGATCAATACAAATTCGGAATTGGCCGATCTGTATTTTGTGTTTGAAAGTCAGAATGAAGACTATAAATGTTTTATAGACGGATTTTTATTAGGTGAAAAATTGCCCGCTGAAGACCATAAGTACCATACAGAAATCTATAATAAGATTGATAAATTATTAAATACACGGGCTAAATACACAACGCCGATTATGGTTGAAAAATCAAAAGACTTCAGCCGTGTAACCAAAGTTTTTGATAGAGGAAATTGGTTAGTGCCAACAGATACTGTGACGACTTCAGTTCCCAAATTACTTAACCCTAACAATAAGCAATTTAAAAACCGATTGGATTTGGCGGAGTGGCTGGTAGGCGACAATAATTATTTAACAGGTAGAGTTATTGCAAATCGGTTTTGGGCCAAGCTATTTGGTAAAGGGATTGTGATGACTTCGGAAGATTTTGGGACCTTGGGAGATAAACCAACCCATCCCGAATTACTGGATTGGTTGGCACTTAATTTTTCGAATGAATGGGGTTGGAGTGTCAAAAAATTGCTAAAAACCATCGTATTATCAGACACCTATAAACAAAGTTCAGTGATTTCTAAAGAGGCTAAAGATAAAGATCCTTATAATCAATGGTTAGCGAGAAGTCCAAGAGTTCGTCTGTCGGCTGAACAAATAAGAGATCAGGCTTTAGTGGTATCGGGGTTGTTAAGTGATAAAATGTATGGACCCAGTGTCATGCCGCATCAACCCGATGGTGTATGGACCGTGGTTTATAATAACGATCAATGGATAACCAGCGAAGGCGAAGATGCCTATCGCAGAGGACTATATACCTATCTAAGAAGGTCTAGCCCCTATCCTTCATTTATAAGTTTTGATGCCTCCGAAAGAGAGACTTGTTTGTCAAGACGCATTAATACGAACACTCCACTTCAAGCCTTAATAACCTTAAACGATCCGGTGTACTTTGAAGCCGCCATGAATTTAGCACAACAGGTCGATATAATTGAAGGTGGAAAAAAAGAAAAAGTAAATGCCGCCTATAAAAAGGTTATGGGCAAAAAAATCAGTAAAGAAAAGTCCGATATATTAACGCATTTACTTGATGACACTGAAGCTTACTATAGCGAACATAAAGATGAAGCTTTCGAATTAATACAATCCGATGATTTGGAATTAGCCTCGCTGACGGTAATGGTAAATACCATGATGAATATGGATGAATTTCTTGTAAAAAATTAAACAATTTAAAATGGATTTGTATAACGAATCGCAGAAAAGAAAATTAGAGTTTACAACCCGAAGACATTTCTTAAAGCAATGTACTACAGGTTTAGGGGGTATTGCGTTATCATCCTTAATGGGGCCGCAACAATTATTCGCTACCAATACAAATCCTAGTTTTGATCCTAAAAACGTACCACACTTTTTACCAAAGGCAAAACGTGTTATCTATTTACATATGGCTGGTGCACCATCTCAGTTAGAGCTCTTTGATTATAAACCTGAGTTGAAAAAATTACATGACTTAGATTGTCCGAAGTCCTTATTAGAAGGAAAGCGATTTGCATTTATTCAGGGAACCCCTAAAATGTTGGGACCTCAGTTTGACTTTAAGCAATACGGGCAATCAGGAACCTATATTTCCGATGCCTTACCTCATTTTAGTCAAATCGTCGATGATGTCGCTATTGTAAAGTCTATGCATACCGATGAGTTTAATCATGCACCGGCACAGCTGCTATTACAGACAGGAAGTGCACGATCAGGAAGGCCAAGTATGGGAGCATGGGTGACCTATGGGCTGGGGTCAGAAAATGAAAATTTACCTGGATATATGGTTTTAGTTTCCGGGGGAAAAAACCCTAGTGCGGGTAAAAATGCCTGGGGGAGTGGATTCTTGCCTTCAGAGTATCAAGGCGTGCAATGTCGTAATTCCGGAGATCCGATTTTATATGTGTCAAACCCTAACGGTATGAGTCGGGATATTCGCAGAAAATCATTAAAAGCGATTAACGATATTAATGAAAGTCAATATAAAGAGTTTAATGATGACGAAACGTTGTCACGAATTGCGCAATATGAAATGGCCTTTAAAATGCAAATTTCGGTTCCGGAAGTGATGGATGTTTCCAAGGAACCGGATTATATTAAAGATATGTATGGTGCGAAGCACGGGGAGGCTTCATTTGCTAACAATTGTTTATTAGCTAGAAGACTGGTAGAGCAAGGCGTGCGTTTTGTGCAACTGTACCACTGGGGGTGGGACATGCATGGCGATAGTAAAGCAACCTCCCTCGATCAGGGATTAAAAACAAAAAGCGAAGAAGTCGATCAACCTATGACGGCTTTAGTCAAAGATTTAAAGCAACGCGGACTTTTAGACGACACCTTGATTGTTTGGGGAGGCGAATTTGGGCGAACACCAATGCGTGAGAATAGAGGTGGGGTAGTCATGCCATATTATGGAAGAGATCATCATACCGAAGCCTATACCATTTGGATGGCCGGAGGCGGCATTAAAGGAGGAATTTCCTATGGAGAAACTGATGAAATAGGCTATTATGGTATTAAAGATAAGGTGCATATTCACGATTTACAAGCAACCATATTGAATCAGTTAGGCATTAATCATGAGAAATTCACCTATAATTTTCAGGGAAGAGATTTTAGACTTACCGATGTTCATGGTCGTGTCATTAAAGATCTAATTGTATAAATAACGAGCATAGTATATGAAACAAACCAGGCGGGAATTTTTAAGCACAGCTACGGCCGGGAGTGCAGGACTATTTTTAACAAGTATGGCATTACCCGCTAAAATGACTCCGAAAGCAGGCTTTGATCTTAGAATATACGCCACCAGGTGGGGATTTAAGGGAACTATGGATGCCTTTTGCAAAGCAGCAAAGGAGGAAGGTTACGACGGAATAGAAGACTGGTTTCCCAATACTAAAGCTGATGAAGAAGCGCTTTATGAAGCTCTAGATAAATATGATTTGCGATTTGGAGCCTTAACAGGAAGTTGGGGGAGTAGCTTTAAAGAGCATTATAATGCCTACGTCAAGAATTTACAAAACGTCATATCAAAAAAGCCGGATTTTATTAATTGCCACACCGGCAAAGATTATTTTTCATTTCAGGAAAGTAAGCAACTTATGGCGTTTGCCATTGAAGAATCTAAATCGTTCGGTATTCCGGTTTACCAAGAGACGCACAGAGGACGTATCTTATTTGCACCACATATTTGTAAAGATTTTATAGATGACCTTCCCGAGTTAAAACTGACACTCGATATTTCGCATTGGTGTGCTGTTGCTGAAAGTTTATTGGCAGATCAAAAAGAGGCTGTAGCAAAGGCATTAAATCGAACGTCGCATATTCATTCCAGAATTGGTCATGAAGAAGGCGCTCAGGTTCCGGAACCAAGAGCTCCGGAATGGAAGCGTGCTGTCGATGCCCATTTTAGTTGGTGGGATAAGGTGGTTGAACGAAAAAAAGAAGCCGGTGAAGTACTTACCATGACTACCGAATTTGGACCGGCCAACTACATGTGGACCATGCCGTATACAAGACAACCTTTGTCGGATCAATGGGGAATCAATGTACATATGATGCATCAATGGAAAAAAAGATATTTATAATTATGAGTTCCAAATAATAACTGACCTATGACATTTTTTTTAGAAACAGATATCGTTCAATTTTTTGGCAGATTCCATGCCATGTTGGTGCATTTACCAATAGGGTTTATCATCTTGGCAGTGTCCTTCGAACTTATTTCCTTTAAGAAAAAAGTCGATTTAGATCTGGCCATTACCTATGCGTTCCTATTGGGTGTCATATCAGGAATTGTTTCTATTATATTAGGATTAATGTTAGCGTCTGATGGTGGGTATAATGTCGATACGCTAAATCTTCATAAGTGGACAGCCATTATCATGACGCTTATAACGTTTTTGCTTTTTTTGATTAAAAGAAAAAAGAAGGATATTCTCTGGAAGAAGAAGAGTTATCCGGTTTTGGTAAGTGTCGTGGTGGTTTTACTGTTTGTTGCAGGCCATAATGGCGGAAACTTAACACATGGTTCTACTTATTTACTGGAGCATGCGCCTAATTCTATCCGAAGTTTGGCAGGGATGAAACCTGTTAGAGAACGTGTTACGGTTTTAGACTCTGCGTTGGTTTTTGAGGATGTTATTCATCCTATTTTTGAATCGAAGTGTAATGTGTGCCATAATGATGATAAGGCCAAAGGGGAGTTGCTGTTAATTGATGAAGAAAGTATTTTGAAAGGGGGTGAAAATGGTGAAGTCATCGTTGCCGGAGAATCATCAAAGAGTGAATTGTACAGGCGTATCACATTAGATCCGAATCATAAAGAGTTCATGCCAACCGAAGGAAGAACTCCTTTGACCAATGAGGAAACCGTATTAATTCAATGGTGGATCGATGAAGGTGCCGCTTTCGATAAAAAAGTGGTGGAATTAAATCTTACGGATAGGATAAAAAATTATTTGCAAGAGGTCGGTATCGGATTGAAAAAGACATTCTTAGAAAGTTTAGATCTGGCAAAAATTGAAGAAAAAACTATTGATTCTATTCAATCAGCAGGGTTTAAGGTTAAATCGATTATTAATGAAAGTGCCTTGTTAGAGGCGAGTTATTCTTCATATAGCAAAGAGCAAATAAGTCAAAGTAAGTTTGATGTCTTATTGAATGCGAAAGAAAATGTAACTTGGCTAAACTTAGCTAATGTTCCCATGGAGACAAGTTTAATGACAAATATTGGTCAGTTTAAAAATCTAACCACACTTCGAATAAACAATGCTAACATCTCGGATGAGGGCTTAAAATACCTGACAGACTTAAAACATTTAGAACACCTGAATATCTATGGTAATCCGATTACAGATGCAAGTGTTGCGAGTCTTCAAAAATTATCCGGTCTGAAAAAACTTTATGTTTGGAAGACGGGTCTAACTGAAGCCGGGATGACCAAAATCAAAGACTCCTTACCTGAATTAAAGATCATTTCCGGAGAATAACTATCCATTCCTGAAGGAAAATATGGTGCTCGGAGCTACATTTTTAAATAAAACTCTTTGGTGAGCGCAATATATTCAGGTGTATATTGATGACGGTCGGTTTCAATAATGAGTTCAGATGTTTCTATGTCCGTTTTGTTAAAAGAGAACGCTAACAGACTTCGTTTTACTTCTGAAGTCGGATTACCTTTAACGCGTAATATCTTATTCGGATACAGGTTTACTTTAGAAGCCAGATCAATAAAATTTAACTCTTCACTAATCGGAATAATTACTGAAAAAACACCATCTTCAGAAAGTAAGTTTGAAGCACTTTTAAGTAAATGGTTAAAAGGCATGGCATCGGCAAAACGTGCCAGATCACGCTGTTTGTTTTCTGTTTTATAATCTTCAGAATAGAAGGGAGGATTAGAAACGATAAGATCATATTGGTCTTCGATTTCCGCATTGAATTCATCGAGTGAAGCATGGTAACAGAATAGGCGGTCACCCCATGGTGATTGTTCAAAATTTTCAACACATTGTTCGTAAGCCTCGTCATCAATTTCAATGGCATCGATGAGCTGTGCTTGACTACGCTGTGCCAGCATAAGTCCAACAATACCGGTTCCCGCACCAATATCTAAAACAGAAAATGGATTGGTTTTAATGGAAGTCCAGGCTCCCAGTAAGACACCATCTGTTCCAATTTTCATGGCGCATCGGTCCTGGTTTATTGTGAATTGTTTGAATTTGAAGGGTTTAATCAAAATAAATTCCAAAATCCAATAGTCTTAGGAGTTTTTTACAAATATAAGTCAATCAATCCCTCAGGCGAGTTAACAACAATCGTTTTATTATCGCGATCAACCTGTTCAATAAATTCATCATTCATAGGAATTAATATCTCGGTGCCGTCCCTGTCAATTTCAAAAAGTGCTTGTGCTGTCGAATCGTTAATACCTTTAATAATACCGACGTCTCCAAAATTCACGTCTTTAATATTAAAGCCAATAACTTCGTGAAAGTAAAACTTATTTCCATCAAGTTTTGGCAGCAAATCCAAGGGAAGATATAAATGACTTTTCATAATGGCATCGGCATCTGATTCTGTATCTACGTCTTCAAACTTAATGCGAAGCAATTCCGATTTATGAAGTTGTGAGTGCTCAACAAAAAAAGGCACTAAGTTGTTTCTTAAATCTAAAAAAACAGCATCCAGATGTTCATAAATGTCTGGCTGATCGGTATCTAATTTAGCCAGAACTTCACCCTTAAAGCTATATTTTTTTACAATTTTACCTAAATAAAAGCAATCTTCTTTCTTCATGATAATTTTTTAGCAAACTTTTACTAGTTTGATAAAATAAAAAACTCCGATAGCAACTATCGGAGTTTAAAAGTATAAAAAATAATGTTTTTTATTCTTCTTCGTTAGATGCTTCAGCTTCTTCAGCCGGAGCTTCTTCTTCAACAACAGGAGCTGCAGCGGCAATTCTTGCCTCGTTAACTGCTTTTTCAGCAGCTAGCTCATCCGCTTTAGCTTTAGCCTCAGCTTGCGATAATCCGTCAGCTTTAGCTTGAACCTTAGCCGTTTTCTCTTCTAACCAAGCATTGAATTTTTCCTCTGCTTGCTCTTCAGTTAAAGCGCCTTTTCTAACACCACCTGCAAGATGATTTTTTAGTAAAGCACCTTTATAAGATAATAAGGCTTTAGCTGTATCGGTTGGCTGTGCACCATTTTGTAACCATTTTACAGCACCATCAACATTTAAATCAATTGTTGCTGGGTTTGTGTTTGGATTGTAAGCACCTAATTTTTCCAAGTATTTACCATCTCTTTTGGATCGGGCATCTGCTGCAACAATCCAATAGTAAGGTTTCCCTTTTTTACCGTGTCTTTGTAATCTAATCTTTACTGGCATAATAATTAATTAATGAGGTTCTCGACCTCTGTTATTAATGAGAGCGCAAAGATACTATATTTTTTCAATTCACAACACTTTATTTTGACTGGAAAACAAATTATTTAGTGCTTGTAAATCAATGGGCTGCAACTAAAGACTTCTTAAAATAAAAGACAAACCGGTGAAGCTAACTCGACCTCATGTAAAAAACTGAGTTCACCACTTTCATCATTAATTTTAAAGACGGAAATATTATGACTTTTTTGGTTGGCTACCAATAAGAATTTACCGCTAGGGTCTAGAGTGAAATTTCTAGGCCAATCCCCTTGAACACTGATGTTTTGAACTTTATCAAGTTTACCGGAACTTACATTTCTTTTAAAGACCACAATGGAGTTTTCACCACGGTTAGAGCCATATAAAAAACGTTCGTCTTGGGATAAATGAATATCAGCACAATAACTTTTTTCTTTAAAATTATCATCTAAAGTCGAGATATTTTCTAATAAAGTAAAACCTTCATTCGTTCTTTTTCCCGAGGTTACCGTATTGGCATATTCGTTAATAATGTAGATGTATTGTCCGTCTTTAGTCAAAGCGAAATGTCTGGGTCCCGCATTTTTAGTCATTTTAACTATAGATGAATCCGCCAATTTATAATTTTCACCATCTAACACATAGTTATAAACAGCGTTTCTGCCCAAATCTGAAACAAACAGATCGTTTTTAAAAAACTGAGCCGAGTGCGCATGCGACGCAATACTATCTGTATTATGATTAAATATCTGGGCCGCATCGTTTAATGATCCATCATCATTAATTGAATATATAGAAACCGTGCCTCCGCTATAATTTGAAACCACCGCACGATCTCCTGTTTTATTAACCGAAATATGACAAGGCGCGCCACCGTTACTAGGTACGGTATTTATAAATTCTAAAGTTTGTTCCGGGTCAACCTTAAAGGCAGATACCGCGCTCGTTTTTCCTTCGCCGACGGCATAGATATACTTTTTATCGGGTGAAAATGTAATAAATGACGGGTTGCCTGTAACGGCAGCCAATTGTTTCTGACTGAGTTCTCCAGTTTCAGTATTAAACTGAAATTGATAAATCCCCTCGCTATCACCATTCGTGTAAGTTCCTACATACATCGGAACATTCGGATTATCACAGTTATATAAAGATAGGCTTGCGGTTAAAGAAAATAAGAATACTTTAAATTTCATAAGGAAAGTTTTAAGTCTCTAAAATAGTTATTTTTATCGAAACATAAAGATGGATTTTTGTTTACAACTGTTTATAACTTCGCTTTACCAACGTTATTTTTCTATGTATTTTTATACACTTCGTTTTTGCTATAGACGAATATACTCATCAACACATAAACCGATTTAATGTATTTAATTTTTGATACAGAAACAACGGGCTTGCCAAAACGTTGGGATGCACCGATTACAGACACCGATAACTGGCCACGATGTATACAAATTGCATGGCAGTTGCATGATGCTATGGGTAACTGTATTGAAAGTCAGGACTATTTAGTGCAGCCGGAAGGTTTTAACATCCCTTACGATGCAGAAAAAATACACGGTATTTCTACAGATTTAGCAAAGGAGCAAGGGATCCCTTTAACTGAAGTATTAGAGAAATTTAATGATGCTTTGGGAAAAACAAAGTTTGTCGTTGGGCAAAATGTGAAGTTCGATCTTAATATTATGGGGGCTGAGTTTGTGCGTGAACGTGTTGAAAATACACTTCAGGAGCTTCCTGTTTTAGATACTTGTACAGAGCATACCGCAAATCTATGCCAGATTCCCGGTGGGCGTTATGGAAAATTTAAACTACCGACCCTATCTGAATTACATGAGCATTTATTTAATGTAGGTTTTGCGGAAGCGCATAATGCAACAGCCGATGTAGAAGCGACCACACGTTGCTTTTTCGAATTGGTGCGATTGGGCGAATATACACAAGAACAGCTTGATGTTGAACCCGATTATTTTACGAACTTCAAGGAGGTTAATCCCAATGAAATTCAGCTTATAGGTTTAAAACATATTAATCTTAAAGCGGAGAGTGCTAAAATAAATGAACGCCTTCAAAAGGCACAGTCGGTAGATATTTCTTCTGAAATTCTAGAGCAGAATGTTTCGGAATTAAAAGACGCCAATTTTGTGCACTTGCATAATCATTCTCAGTTTTCGGTATTACAATCCACGATGAGTGTGGGTGATATTGTGGCTGCGGCTGCAGAAAATAATATGCAGGCTGTGGCGCTTACCGATCATGCCAATATGATGGGGGCTTTTCACTTCATAAATGCTGTAAACAAACAAAATAGTGGTATAAAAGCCAGTATTGCCGAGGCCGAAGAAAAAGGGGAGTCTTCTGAAAAACAGCTTATTAAGCCTATTCTTGGCTGCGAATTTTTTGTATGTGAAGATCATCAGGACAAGTCGAGAAAAGATAATGGATATCAGGTCGTATTAATAGCGAAGAATAAAAATGGCTATCACAATTTAGCAAAATTGTCTTCACATGCTTTTGTGGATGGGTTTTATTATGTGCCACGGATTGATAAGAAACTTATTGAAACCTATAAAGAAGATATCATCGTGCTTACCGGAAATTTATACGGTGAAGTTCCAAGTAAGGTCTTAAACATAGGTGAAAAACAAGCTGAAGAGGCTTTGCTATGGTGGAAAGATGTGTTCGGAGATGATTTATATGTTGAACTGATGCGCCATAATCAGGAAGACGAAAATAGAGTGAATCCAACTCTGGTCGATCTGTCAAAAAAGCATGATATTAAATTAGTAGCGACCAACAATACCTACTATCAAAATAAAGACGATGCCAATGCACATGATATTTTATTGTGTGTAAAAGATGGTGAAAAACAAGCCACACCGATTGGTAGAGGGCGTGGCTATCGTTATGGACTCCCAAATCAGGAATATTATTTCAAATCGGCAGAAGAAATGAAACAATTGTTTCATGACTTGCCCGAGGCCATTTTAAATGTGCAGGAGGTTGTCGATAAAATTGAAGCCTTTCAACTGGCACGTGATGTACTATTACCCGCTTTCGATATTCCGGATGAGTTTAAGCATGAAGAGGATTTAGTAGATGGTGGTAAACGTGGAGAAAATGCCTATTTACGGCACATCACCTTTGAAGGCGCTAAAAAACGTTACGGAGAGGACCTTTCAGATGAGGTTGTAGAACGTCTCGATTTTGAGTTAAATGTTATCGAAAATACGGGATACCCGGGGTACTTTTTAATTGTAGAAGATTTTATCCGAGAAGCGCGAAATATGGATGTGTCTGTTGGACCCGGACGTGGTTCAGCAGCAGGTTCGGTTGCTGCATATTGTTTATGGATTACGAATATAGACCCCTTAAAGTACGATCTGCTTTTTGAGCGTTTTTTAAATCCGGATCGTATTAGTATGCCCGATATCGATATTGATTTTGATGATGAAGGCAGGAGTCGTGTTATGGATTATGTGATTGAAAAATATGGCGCCAATCAAGTTGCTCAAATTATCACCTATGGTACCATGGCGGCCAAATCGTCCATTCGAGATACTGCACGTGTATTGGATTTACCTTTATTTGATGCCGATAGAATAGCGAAATTGATTCCGAATATGTCTAAGCTAAATAAGATTTTTGGCTTGAATGAAAAGGCATTGAGCAGTAAGTTTCGAGCTGAAGAACTGGAAAAGGTCAATGAGCTTTTAAATATTTCTGAAGGGGATAATTTAGAGGCAAAAACGGTAAATACAGCAAGAGCTTTAGAAGGCTCGGTACGAAATACAGGAATACATGCCTGTGGTGTTATTATAACACCTGATGACATTACCAAGTTTGTTCCGGTTTCTGTGGCTAAGGATTCTGATTTGTATGTGACCCAGTTTGATAACTCGGTAGTGGAATCTGCCGGGCTGCTAAAAATGGACTTCTTAGGCTTAAAGACCTTAACTCTGATTAAGGATACCGTTAAGATTGTAAAAGCAAAGCATAATATTCAACTTGATCCGGAAAATTTTCCATTGGATGATGAAGAAACCTATGCCTTATTCCAGCGTGGAGAAACGGTTGGAGTATTTCAGTATGAATCTCCCGGAATGCAAAAGCATCTCCGCGATTTAAAACCTACAGTTTTTGAGGATTTAATTGCGATGAATGCCTTGTATCGTCCCGGGCCAATGGAATACATTCCTAGTTTTGTCCGTAGAAAACATGGTGATGAGGAGATCGAGTACGATTTACCGGCTATGGAGGAATACCTAAAAGAAACTTATGGTATTACCGTATATCAGGAGCAGGTGATGCTGCTCTCTCAAAAACTGGCGGGTTTTACAAAAGGTGAAGCTGATGTATTGCGTAAGGCCATGGGTAAAAAGCAAATCGCGGTATTGGATAAAATGAAACCTAAGTTTATCACTCAGGCCAGTGAAAAGGGGCATGATGCCAAAATTCTTGAAAAAGTATGGAAAGACTGGGAGGCTTTTGCGAGTTATGCTTTTAACAAGTCGCACTCAACCTGCTATGCTTGGATCGCTTACCAAACTGCCTATTTAAAGGCCCATTATCCGGCAGAGTATATGGCCGCTGTGTTATCTAACAATATGAACGATATCAAATCGGTAACCTTCTTTATGGAAGAATGTAAGCGCATGAAGTTAAATGTACTCGGGCCTGATGTTAACGAAAGTTATTACAAATTTTCGGTGAATCAGGATAATGCCGTACGTTTTGGAATGGGTGCTATTAAGGGTGTTGGTCATGGTGCGGTGATGACGATCGTAGACCATCGAAAAAAAGATGGGCCTTATAAGTCTATTTTCGATTTAGCAAAACGTATAGATTTACGTGCAGCTAATAAAAAGGCTTTTGAGAATTTGGCCTTAGCGGGAGGTTTTGATTGTTTTGGAGGGACACATCGTGCACAGTATTTTTATAAAGAGGGCGATCTTACCTTTTTAGAAAAAGCCATTAAGTATGCACAAAAGCATAAAGAAAATGAGAATTCAGCACAGGTAAGTTTGTTTGGGGAAGCCAGTGAAGTACAAATTGCTGAGCCCGAAGTACCACCATGCGAAACCTGGGGTACTATGGAAAAGTTGGCTCAGGAACGTGAGGTTGTTGGGATCTATATTTCGGGACATCCCTTGGATGATTTTAAAATTGAAATGAAAACCTTTTGTAATGCCACCGTAGGCATGTTTAATAATTTAGAACCTTACGTTAACAGAGAGCTCGTGTTTGGCGGTGTGGTCACCGATGTGCAGCACCGGGTAAGTAAGCAGGGGAAAGGATGGGCGCTATTTACCATTGAAGATTATACCGATAGTTACGAATTCAGAATTTTTGGAGAAGAGTATTTAAAATTCAGGCACTTTTTAATGCAGAATAATTTTGTTTTTGTAAAAACCTACGTTCGGGATGGATGGGTTAATAAAGATACAGGTAAAAAGAGTGATCCAAGATTGCAGTTTAATAATTTTCAATTATTACATGATGTGCTGGAACATTATGCTAAAAAGTTATCGATTCAGGTTAATATAGATGATTTGGACCAAGGCAAGATTATGAGCTTAAAAGAACTTTTGCAAATGCACCCAGGTAACCATATGCTTAACTTCCTGGTATATGATACTAAAGAGCAAATAAAGCTGCAAATGCCAAGTAGAAGGCAGAAGGTTAAGGTGTCTCAGGAGCTTTTAAATGAATTACTGGAACAGAATTTTAGGTATAAGTTGAATTAAATAAGCTTTCCACTATTAAATTATTGTGTAAAACGTATTAATTATATTACACATTCTAAAATTAAATTTATATTAGTATTCTAAATTAAAATAAACATTTTATGTTTAAAAGCCTTTTTTCCTTTTCAGGAAGAATAAGAAGACTTGAGTTTGGATTAACCTATATCCTTTGCTTTTTTACGCTTGCATTGAGTTCTTTGCTAGTCGACTATAATGAATTTCTAGATTCTATATTTGCTTTGATACTTATTTTGTCCTATTGGGTTTTATTTGCACAAGGGGCAAAAAGGTGCCATGATATTGGACATAGCGGATTTTATCAACTGATTCCATTTTATATTTTTGTTATGCTTTTTCAGGAAGGAGTTGGTAAAGAGAACAAATATGGAACTGACCCAAAATTAAAGATGAGTTCGAAAATAAGAAGGACTAAATTTCAGAAAGTCTCTCATCTAACTGTCTTAGAATTAATTGTTACCTCTCTATTTGTCGCTTTAATTTTAAGTGTAAATAATACAATTTTTTTAGAGTATGAGTCGTTTACCTCACTATCATATCTACTAATGCCCATTCCGGCTTTTTTTATTTTCTTATTACTAAGTTATAGTAAAACGCAATTTCCTGAAAAAAGCAAGTCATTGGTAAATCAACAATTGATTTTTGCATTTATCTACTATTTGATCATTCGGTTATATGGTATCGTGTTTAGACTGTCTGATATCGATCTTGAAACCATTCTTTTTGAGCTTTTTATTATTGCCTTAATTTTTGGGCTAACCTTTATTTCTGTGGGGGTGTTTTATCTAATTTTTAAGCCCAATACTAAGAATGTCTAGACTTAAATCACTTTATTTGATCGCGATCATCTTGTTTTTAGCCTTATTGTTTAGCGGATCGGTCGAAAGAGAAAATTATGTATCGAATAATGAAATTATTTGGTCAGACGATCATATTTCCTGGGAAAATTTCACAAAAGTTGAAGAAAAAGAAGAAAATTATGTGGCTTCAATTTATTCCGAAATTTATTGTCCGGATAAAATCTCTTGGTTCGACTCTGAAGTTTATGCCTATATGGATCCCGACCTTTCTGAAAAATTAGCAGACTCCATGTTAGATGATCAGGTTCTCATTCATGAACGGTATCATTTTAATATCACTGAATACCATGCGCGAATTTTAAGAAAGAGTATTGTGGAAATTGGAGAAAATAAACTTACTGATAAAGTACTTGATTCTTTGTATCGTAAATACGAATTGGATAGAGATTTAATGCAAATTGAATACGATAGCATCACTAACCATAATGTAAATACTCAGGAACAGCGATATTGGGAAATGAAAATTGATGATCTCTTAAGACAAACGGATTATTATCAAAATACGGATATCTACGGTTATTGGGATTATGATAAAGGAGAAACAGAATATTTTAGAAAAATTTTTATCACATTTGATAAAGAAGTACTAAGTTCATTTCCTGTTTATGAAGAGCAGATAAATCATGGAGAGTCTTATAAAATTGTAAAAAAAAGAAATAAAACAACTGTTTCTTTTTTGAAAGATGGGACCTTAAAGAATGGAGGCGTGTTTAAGACCGCTATTACAACAATAGAAAAGAAGAAAGGTCTCATTGAAATTAAATATTTCAATAACGATTATACCTTAAATGAGGACTTAGACTATTGTATCTTCAAAAGATATATTAATAATGATAAAAGGGTAGATCATTATTATAGTTCTAATGAAGAAAGAGTCAACGCTGATAAGATTTATCAAACTCAAACTATAGTTGATTCTAATGGTTGTATGGTAACATCCTATTACAATTTCAGTTTAAAAAAGATTAAAAATAAATATGGCGTATATCATAAAAAAAGAACACTTGATACTTTAGGGAGAACGACTGTACTTGAGTTTTTTGACCTCAACAACAGGCCAATTAATGATACCGATTTAGAGTCTAAAATAATTAGAGAGTATGATTCGTCGAATCAGACCACAAGCTATAAAGAGTATGATCAAAATGGAGATTTTGCTAAGCATTTATTCTCATACAATCTAAAGTACGAATACGATGAGCGGGGAAACTTAAAAAAAAGTATTAACCTCGATCATAATGATGAGATAGCTCCAAACAAGGATGGGGTTTCGATTTATACTTATACTTACGATCAAAATGATAATTTAACCAGTACGAGAAGGTTCAACAAACAAAATGAGCCTATACTTGGAAAGGACGATTATCATATGGAAGTTGAAGTGTTTGATAATAAAGCCCGCACTTTATTTTATGGAAAGTATTACCCCGGGTACGTTCTGGCGTTTAATGAAGAAAAATGGGGAGGTTCTAAATATAGCTACCCAAATGATTCAATTGTTTATGTGTCTAATGTTAACGCTTATAATCATGTATTTAACGACAATACTGGTGTAGCCATTCTTAAAAGGCATATCAATGATAAAGATAGAGTAGAAAAATTAATTTATCTAGATTCAGATAAAAACTATGCCAAGACTGAGGATGATATTGTTGAATTTCGTTATAAATATGATGAGCGCGGAAATCAAAGAGAAGAAATGACCTTGGATTCATTGGGTAATTTGAAAGCATTTGATGCAGACGTCGCAATAGTTAAATGGGATTATGATGCGAACAATAATAAAATAAAAACAACCTATTATAATGCTGCATCTGAGCTGGCAAACGCTAACCAGAATGTGACCTATAACGTTTATAAATATGACGATAAAAATCAACTTGTAGAAAGGACGAACTTCAATAGGAATATGGAACCGCAGTTATTAGATGGTTATTTTAAAAGTGAAATGATACCTACTGTCTTTGGTAGTGACTCCATTGTGCTATCTTACGACACTAATAACAAATTGATCGATGGTGTTTGTAAAATTGTTTATGGTTATAATAGATTTAATAATAATACTTCTGAAACTTTTTATAATAAAGAAAATGAACTTACAGTTAACGATTTGGGAGTTTCCGTAATTAAATACAGTTATGATCATAGGCAATTATATAATGGTTTCGGGTATTTTGATAAGAATGGTAATAGAACAAATGGGAATAATGGAATATCCTATAATTTACAGAAATTCAATGATTTTGGATATGTTATTTTAGATAGTTACTTCGATAAAAATGAAAGATCTGTTATTGGACCTTACGGTTATCATAAGAAGGAGTATGAATGGAGCGAAAAAGGAGAGATTCTAAAAATCAATTATTATGGAATAAATAATAAACTATTGGAAGATGAATATGGAGTAGCAGAGTATAGGTATACAAGAGGCGATTCAGGTCTCATAGGCGTTATAAAAAGATATAATAAGTATGGCAAACCAACTAACAATACTTCGGGAGTTTCGGAAACACATTATTTACCAAGTTTAAACGGATTATATTACTTAGATAAAGAATTAGATTATAGGGGTAACGAAATTTCTAAAGATTCCATTGAATAATATAGCATTTAAAGGTTGAATGTGATGTCGCATTCTAACTTATTTCAAACTCGGGACAATCAATTCGTATCTCGGAATCTTGTAATGTTTTTTTCAATAAATTACAATAGTGCTGTTCATTAGTTTTACCGTAGAATTTACAAGCATAACAAGTACGTTGAACCGTTAAAACCCCTATTTTATTTAATTTATAGATAAGTTTGCTCAGGGTAATAAAAGTGGATTCTAAATCGTCTTTATTAATATGATTTAGTTGTTTTTTAAGCGGATGTGCGAAATTTTCCGTTTCCAATACAATGCGTTTACCCGAGTCTGATAATTGTATGGCATAGCGTCGGCTATCTGACGAAGGATAAACTTTTTCAATGAGTGCTTTATGAAGTAAAACTCTAACCGCATCACTAATAGTAGGTTTTGTAACATTAAACTCTTTGGCTAAATGGCTTACATTGCAAAATTCGAGTTTATGATAGTTTACAAAAATGAGTATTTGAATTTGGATAGGACTCAATCCTAAAAGCTTGGCTTTTTCCCATAGCAATACCTTAAAGGCTTCAGAAACACGCTCTAAGCCTGCAACAATCTTATTCGAAAGATCGTTTTCTTGATGTGTAGGATTAAAAATATTGTTCTTCATAAAAAAGTCCCCTCCTGAATATTTTCAGGAGTTATCGGGACAAAGTTAGTAATCCTAATTAAATCAGTCACAATTTTCCAACTCAATAATCGAAAACCCTCTGTTTTGAATGTCCTCCATAATAGAATCTGTGGCATGCTCAATATGGCAGAAATTACAAGCTTTTGATGAGATGTGTTCTGTTTTAAAAGCTTTAGTTTTTAAATATATCGCGCCATAGTTTAAAATGATTTGTTCATCGTTAAATTCGTTTGATACCAGAATATCAAAGTGCATTACTTTACCATCTTCTCTTTTTACGTATGTATCCCAAACTGAAACTTTCATATGAATTGATTTTAATAGCGTTAATTTAAGTAGGATTCCTAACTACTTGGGTTAAAAAATTATCCTTTAACGTCTTCCATGGAAGCCCCAAAGTTAATATGTAGTACATTTCCGTTTGGCGTAACCAAGGCCGGAACGGATTTAACACCAGCATTCTCTGCTACGGAAATTTTGGATTTGTCTTCACCAACATGTACAATATCTACATTATTGACTCCTATTAATGCGACAATGTCGTGTTCTGCGCTTACACATACCGGACATCCTGCGTGATAAAAAATGGATTTACTCATAATCGTTTTATTTAATTGTTATTATGATACAAATATAGTAAGGATCCCTAACTAAATCAAATTTTTCCATTTAATTTTTGAATATATTTTCGATCGTTGTGCCTTTACGATGCATTTTTTTAGTTTAATGCTTCAGTAGAGTTTGCGTAATTTTGACTACTCCTGTTGTTTGTAAGGTTGTCCGGTGCCAGTTTCACATAAAGATTTTAGGCTATCTAAATATCTTCCCCAATGATGATTACAAAAACCAAAAAAATCACTTTCTTCGGCCCAATTTAAATGAGAAAATTTCAGAAGCACTTCGCCTTCTCTATTTTCGAGCTCAAAGGTTAATTTAGTACCGATCCATTCTTTGTCTCCGTCTATGCACTCCCAAGTCACTTTGGTTGGAAGCGTTAATTCTGTAACCTTCATTTTATTGAAATATTCAGAACCAAATTTGAAATGGTTAATATGTCCTGTTTCGGGTTTTGCAGAGGTGTCGTTTGTCCACCAACCTTTTAACCCTTGTTCCAAAGTCAATGCCTCATATACTTTTTTGATTGGCGCTTTAATGGTTAAATGATGTCTAATATTTGCCATATTTATATGTTTTTATTTTTAATTCATTGATGAAGCGTCCTATAACACACATTTAATACTGAGCTCATAAATTCTCTTAAAGGTTTTTGAATAATTATAGGTATGTTATTTTATGAATATGCTGAATTTGATAATAGGTAAAACTATATTTTTAATTCCACAAAATTCTTTAAATTTTCAGTGAGGAATCGATTCCAAGTGGATGAACAGATATCATAACATGCTATATTTGGTGTCAGTCCTATTTGATGAAAATTAAGAATCGTTTTTTTGTCTTTTTCCTCTATGTGCCAATGTAGTACGTGGCCTATCCATTCTTTATTGAATTCCGGTTCACCATCGATACATTTCCAAACAAGCTCCTTGTCGGGTGTATGTTCCAAAATTTTAAAGGTCCACCAATATCCATTTTCAAAAGTAATGGTGAATTGACCTCCGGTTTCGAAATTTGAATTGCTGATGTTTCCCCACCAAGCGTGCAACTCTTCATTTAATGCTGAGAATATTAGCTTTTTGTTTGCTGTTGTTTCGATAGACGTTTTATAATGAAGGTCTTTCGTGTTTAGGGTATCGTTAAGCATCTTTTTTGTGGTCTAAATACTGACTTAAGTTTTGTAAGGAGTTGTCCCAGAATTGCGAGTAGAATTGCAGCCATTTGTTCACTTCTTTAAGCTCTTTAGGGTTGGCATTGCAAAAGCGTTCCCGGCCTTGAGCATCGATAAAAACCAAACCAGCATTTTCCAGTGTCTTGATATGCTTGGTCACCCCTTGGCGACTAATATCGAACTGATTGGATATTTGTGTGATGGACAGTGCTGTACCGGCAATAACCAAGGCGTGAAAAATATCACGCCTGGTTGGATCTGCAATGGCTTTGAATAGTTTGGTTATTTTATCCTGCATGAACAGTTTCTTTTAAATAGCCCGAAAGCTCGCTAATACAATTATCCCAACCGCCATTAAAGCTTTCAAACATTTTTACTGCGGTTTCACCACCATAGTTAGAAATACCGGAGTGTTCCAAGTAGAGCTTGGTACCGTCTTCAATAGATTCTAACTTCCATGATACCGTGGTTTCTGTTTTCGTATCGCCAACGATCCAGGTGTATACTAATTCGTAGGGGTTGGCATTTTTCACTTCACCGCTAATAATGGTACAACCTTTTTCGTTAGGCTCTGCAGTGAAGGTATACTTATAACCTTTTTCAGCTTTGAAATCTGCCTGAATAAACCATGCTGAAATCTCTTCAGCTTTAGAAATGGCATTCCATACTTTGTCGATAGTGTGACTAAACACGTGTTCTTTAGATATTACATCGTTCATAATTATTTGATTTTTGATTATTATGCAACTTTTCGGTTGCTAAACTAAAGCAAATAAATTTATTATGCAACTTTTTGGTTGCGTAATTTTGAATATGAAAACCTTAGAGATGAAAGGGCAGGTGTGTTTGATCTGGCTTGAGTTCTTATTTTTATTGGGGTTTCTTTCGTTTTTCCGAAGAAAAATAATTTATAGAATACATACGTTTTCAATCAGAGCAATTTATAATAAATACCTATTCAAACGTTGAAAAAGACAAAATGTGGTTACGTTTAAATGTATAAATAACTTGAAACAATATGGTTATAAGCAAAACAAATTGTTAGGGTGTAAGCTATCGAAATTTTTTTGACTAAGTTTGTAAAATAAATTAAAAGTAAAATAGATTAAATTATAAAATTATGGCATTAGAAATAACAGATGCAACGTTTGAAGAAACAGTTTTAAATAGCGATAAACCGGTTTTGGTTGATTTTTGGGCAGCCTGGTGTGGACCTTGTAGAATGGTTGGACCAATCATTGAAGAAATTAGTGGAGAATATGAAGGTAAAGCTGTTGTTGGAAAAGTAGATGTTGATGCGAATCAAGAGTTTGCAGCGAAATATGGTGTGCGTAATATTCCTACGGTTTTAGTATTTAAAGGTGGTGAGGTTGTTGGAAGACAAGTAGGTGTCGCGCCTAAAAATGCATATACAGAAGCTATCGATTCGCTTTTGTAAGCAATAAATAGAAAAGAAAAATAAAAAGGTTTGTCATTATGGCAAACCTTTTTTTATTTTAGATGCAAATTAAAATAGATATGAGTAGAAATAAAGTTCAGGATGCCATAGATCAGAAGTTAATAGAAGGACGTAAAGTGTTTTTATGGGGACAGGTCGATGACGATTCGGCAAAACATGTTGTAGACCGTTTATTGTATTTAGATGCCTTATCCAATGAAACCATTCATTTATATGTTAACAGCCCGGGAGGCTATGTGACTTCAGGTTTTGCAATTTACGATTGTATGAAATCCATTAAAAGTCCGGTATCAACAATATGTACCGGATTTGCAGCTTCTATGGGATCGATTATATTATCGGCGGGTGAAAAAGGAAAACGCTTTATACAACCTCATGCCCGAGTTATGATTCACCAACCTAGTGGCGGTGCACGCGGACCGGCCAGTGATATAGAAATCACTGCAAAAGAAATTATTCTAACCAAAGAATTAAGTGCACAAATATTGGCCGATAATTGTGGGCAAACCTTTGACAAAGTGATGAAGGATTTTAACCGCGACCACTGGATGAGTGCTGATGAATCTGTAGCTTATGGTATTGTCGATGCCGTTGTTTAGATTGGGAAAAGCAAAAGGCGAAAGGCAAAAGGTAAAAGGTAATAGAGATTAGGCATAAGGCCGTGGACTTTGAGATGGCTTAAATTCAAGAAAACTTCTTTTCAATGAACTTACAAGACGAACTTAACAAAGCTGAAGGCTTTAAGAACTTAGAACTACTTGCCAAACAAGTCGTGGAAGGCTTTATTGCGGGAATGCATAAGAGTCCGTTTCATGGGTTTTCTGCCGAATTTGCCGAACATAAAATATACAATCAGGGAGAAAGTACCCGCCATATCGATTGGAAATTGTTTGCTAAAACCGACAAACTCTATACTAAGCGTTACGATGATGAAACGAACTTACGGTGCCATATCATTGTAGATAATAGCAGTTCGATGCACTATCCTGAAATGAATAATTTTTCGATAGATAAGCTTAATAAAATTGCATTTTCGGTCTTAGCCGCGGCATCCTTAATGCAAATGCTTAAAAGACAACGTGATGCCGTAGGTTTAAGTATTTATAGTGATAACTACGATTTTTATGCCCCGGAAAAGGGTAGTGAAAGACATCTTCAAATGCTGTTGAATATGTTGAGCGATGTTGTTGTTTCCAAACCTTTGAATAAAAAAACAGAAACCTATACCTATTTGCATCAAATCGCAGAAAAGATCCATAGACGTTCGATGATCTTTTTGTTTACAGACATGCTTCAAACCTCTGAGGATGATACCAAATTATTTGAAGCTTTAAGGCATTTGAAGTATAATAAACATGAGGTCATATTGTTCCATGTGTTTGATAAGAACAAGGAGTTAAGTTTCGATTTTGATAATAGCCCCAAGCGTTTTATAGATGTTGAAACCGGAGAGCACATTAATTTATATGCCGATAGTATTCGGGAAAGTTACCATGCAACGGTTAAGGATTACTTTGAAGCGCTGCGTTTAAAATGTGCGCAATACAAGATTAAATATGTAGAAGCCGATATTAATAATCATTTTAATAGTGTATTGACAACCTACATGGTAGAGCGGCAGAAATTTATTTAAAAAATGTATAAAAAACGTTTGAGATATTAAAAAAGCCATGTATATTTGCAACCGCAATAATGCAACGGTCTGGTAGTTCAGTTGGTTAGAATGTCGCCCTGTCACGGCGAAGGTCGCGGGTTCGAGTCCCGTCCAGACCGCTAAAAGGATTATCAAAAATCCTCAAAACCTTGTAAATCATATGATTTACAAGGTTTTATCTTTTTAGAGCAATCATAGAATTCGATTCTATTTGATTCCAAAAGGTCACAAATCGTCAACATATCTTTTTATTACTAATTATGTTGACAGAATAACGTAACTTACTCATATTATTATAGTTGATTTGACTTTCGTCTCAATAATGTTTAACCATTAAAAGACGACAACTATGAGAACTTCAACAACATTTTCAGTACTGTTTTGGGTATACGGTAAACGAGTAATGAAAGACCAAGTAAATATCTACTTGCGTATTACCTTAAATGGTAAGCGCGTTAATATTAGCCTTAAAAAGAAAATTAATATTACTACTTGGGATGAAAAAACCCAGAGAGCAAGGGGAACAGATAAGGATTCACGTATTCTAAATCTTTATTTGAACGAGGTACAATCAAAAGTTTATCGGATTTACGAAGATTTCAAGAAGGAAGAAAAGCCATTTACTTCCCAAATGATAAAAGCTAGATATCTAGGTGATGACAGGAGGCGTTTTTCTTTTCAAAACCTTATTGACTATCATAATGAAAAGATGCAACACAAGTTGCATAAAAATACTATGGGTCAATATAAAACCAGTCAAAGGTATATGGTAGAGTATATTTTAAAGGAATATAAAGTTACTGATATTCTTCTCTGTGAACTTGATTATAGTTTTGTAATAGGTTTTGAAGATTTTCTGCGCTCCTATATTCCAAAGAGTGGACAATCCGAAATTGGAAATAATACGGCTATGAAACATATTAAACGATTACGTAGAATGGTTACTCTTGCTTATCAGATGGAATGGATTAATAGAGATCCGTTTGTTAATTTTAAAATAAAGATTGAAAAGAAAGAACGAGAATTTCTTACTGGCGAGGAATTACAAAGTATTGAGAATTTATCCTCCAAGATTGAGCGTCTGGTAGTTGTTAAAGATTTATTTGTTTTTAGTTGTTACACAGGTATTTCTTATAGTGATATCGTTCGATTGACAGCCGTGAATATAGTAAAGGGAATAGATGGTCTTTCTTGGATATCGGCGAAAAGGACAAAGACTGGAACACCTTTTAAAATACCTTTACTTCCTAAGGCTAGTATCTTAGTCGATAAGTATAAAAATAATTTTAGAACTTCTAATAATGATAATCTTCTACCTAAATTGTCTAATCAAAAATTGAATAGCTATCTAAAGGAAATAGCAGACCATTGTGGCATCAAGAAGAACCTTACTTTTCATATGGCGCGTCACACCTTTGCCACAACCGTAACTTTAAGTAATGGTGTGCCAATAGAAACCGTTTCAAAACTTTTGGGTCATACAAAGCTGGTAACAACCCAAATCTATGCTAGAGTAGTTGAAAAAAAGGTGAGTCAGGACATGGAAAAACTAAAATTGATATTGGAGTGAATTTAAAAATTGGTTTTTTGGCTGAGTTGAGTTTTTCAAATAGTGGAAAGTATTAGTGTTAGACGTCAGCAAAAAGTGAACTTTTAAAGGGTTAAATCTTAGAGATAGATTTAATAACCTTTAAAAGCAAACAGATGGACAAAAAGAAGAGTGCTAGTTCATTAATTAGCGAACTAAAACGAAAAACAAGAAGAGTTTACACCTTTACAACAAGTTGTCAATATTAATTCAGGCTTTTATGTTAATAATCTTCATGATGAAACCTTTAATTTATTTTCTGAAAAATTGAAAGGTTTAGTCAAAGGAAAAAATGGGCATATTGTTATAAGAGTTATGCCAAAGGGATCTGAATATTATGTTTATTTAATAGATGACGATGGTTTTGAGTTAAAAATAATAAATAAAGCTGGGCCTTATAGTTCTAAAGAATAAATAAAAAAACAAGAAATTTATTAAAACATCCAAGAATTTTGAATTAGTTTATTTTTAAGCGAAGGGTTAGCTTTATTATTAGCTAGCCCTTTTTATCTAAATCAGGGGAAGTTTAAAAATGAAATTTAAAAGAGAATAATTATAAAAACAATTCTAACAAGATTAGTATTCAGTAGTCAAGTTCATTGTCAAACGAAGGATAAGCCTAAATTAATAGTTGGAATCGCTACAGACCAAATGCGAGCAGAATATTTATATTGTTTTCGGTATAATTACAAAAAAAAGTTTTAAACGCTTAATGTTAGTAAAAATCTTGTCTTTTCTTGATATAGAAAAAAATACGAGTGATTATTGATGAGTTATTAGCTATACAATTAGAAATTAATGTTATTTGCTTTAGTTAATAATCAACTGGTTTTTTTGGGAATCCAGTATATTATTGAAAATTATAAAGATATTCTGGATGGAATTTCTTTATTATCGTTGGATAATTATGATGTTATATCTTTAGTGCAAAATCCCATCTCTTATGGAGTATAACCAAATGAAGAGTTAGGAGACCTGCTGTAAGTTTGATTATGAATCAAATTAAAAATTAAGAGTATGACTTAAAAAAAATCATGTTTTCCATTGATTACTCATTGATTATGAGTTATTTACTTCTTTTTAAGTTATTTTATTTCAAACTATTAAAAAATAATGTACTTTAGCTAAATCGATTAAGCGACCTTTATTAAACAACAATTTTTTGAATTTTAATGCGAATTATGTGAAAGACTTATTGTTTTTAAAATTGTTGAGCTTTCAATACAAAAAATAAAAAGATATAATAAAGATAAATTTAAAAGCACTTTCTTATTAAATCAAATATATTATTATGAAAAAAAATAGATTGCTCATACTAGTTGCAATCATAGCTTTGCTTTGTGCTTGTGAAAATAAAATTGAGAGTGAAAAAAAAATAACGGATAGATTATGGTATGAATATCCGGCTTCTTCTTGGATGAAGGAAGCGTTACCAATAGGGAATGGCTATATGGGAGCTATGTTTTTTGGAGGAGTTGAAGAAGAACATATTCAATTTAATGAAGAATCTCTATGGGCAGGAGGGAAAGGAGAATGGGATGCGTATAATGGAGGTAATAGAGAAGATGCTCACAAATATTTACCACAGATAAGAAAGTTGTTAAATAAGGGTAAGTATGAAGAAGCCCATGAATTGGCGAACAAAGAATTAACTGGTGTTATAAAGGAAAGAAGAGGCGCACATACATGGGATGGATTCGGAGCATATCAACCATTTGGAGATGTTTACATAAAAACGCACCATGGGACGGGAAAACTAGAAAATTATCATAGAGAACTTGATATTTCGGAAGCTTTGGGATCGGTTAGTTATCAAATTGAAGAAACTCATTATCAAAGACAGTATTTTGCCAGTTATCCAAAACGTGCCTTGATATTTCGTTTCACGAATGATCATGTTAATGGAACAGATTATACCGTTAGAGTGGAAACATTGCATAAAAATAGTGCTCTTAGTTTTGAAGATGGTCAATTAATATTAAAAGGTCATTTAGAGAATAATAATATGGCTTTCGAAAGCAAACTGCTGATCGATACAGATGCTATTAACATTTCTTTTTCAGAAGGGCACCTTAACGTTAAAGGAGCAAAAATCTTAAACCTATATTTAACGGCAGCAACAGATTACAAAAATGAATATCCTGAATATAAAGGAAGGGATTTTAAATTGTTAAATGAAAAAACCATAGCAGCACTATCTGATAAAAAATATGATGAATTATTAGAAGAGCATATTAATGATTATTCAGCACTATATTCAAGAGTTGATATACAATTGGGTACAATTGATAAAGATTCAATAGCAACAAATAAACGATTAGCAGACTACACTTCGGGTGTACTCGATCCGGCATTAGAAGCTTTGTTTTTTCAGTATGGCAGATATCTTTTGATAAGTAGTTCAAGACCGGGAACGATGCCAGCAAACCTTCAGGGGAAATGGAATTATCAGTTACGTCCAGCATGGGCAGCAGACTATCATGCTAATATTAATATACAAATGATTTATTGGCCGGCTGAAGTGACTAATCTATCCGAATGTCACGAACCTTTGTTAGATTATATTGATAAGTTAAGAGCGCCTGGGCGTCAAACTGCGAAAGATTTTTTTAATGCTGATGGGTGGATAGTTAACACCATGAACAATCCCTTTGGATATACCGCTCCGGGTTGGGAATTCCCTTGGGGCTTTTTCCCTGGCGGTGCGGCATGGTATGGACGCCATATATGGGAGCATTATCAATATACGCAAGATATTGTTTTTCTCCGTAATGAAGGTTATCCAATCATGAAAGAAGCTGCGCTATTTTGGCTTGATTATTTAACAAAGAATAAAGAAGGTTATATTATTTCATCACCGTCTTATTCTCCCGAACATGGTGGGATTTCTACTGGAGCATATATGGATATTGAGATAGTTTGGGATCTTTTTACCAATTGTATAGCTGCTTCTAGCATATTAAAAAATGACGATATATTTAAAGAGAAATTAATAAGAACGAAAGAAAAACTATTGCCGTTAAAGATCGGTAAATGGGGTCAGTTGCAAGAATGGAACGAAGATGTTGACGACCCTAATAGCAGACATAGGCATGTTTCTCATTTATATGCCTTATATCCCGGATTTCAGATAGATCCTGCTAATACCCCAAAACTTTCAGAAGCCGCCAAAGTCACTTTGAACGCTAGAGGAGATGGAGGGACCGGATGGTCTATTGGTTGGAAAATTAATTTTTGGTCTCGGTTGTTAGATGGTGACCATGCTCATAAAATGCTTAAAAGGTCTATTCACCTTATTGATGCAAAAAATAATTATGGTTCTGGAGATGGAGGATCCTTTGCTAACGGAGGTGGTATTTATAGTAACCTTTTTTCTACCCATCCACCCTTTCAATTAGATGGTAATATGGGAGGCACTGCTGGTATCGCTGAAATGCTTTTACAATCGCATGCCGACAATGTCCATTTACTTCCAGCATTGCCATCGGAATGGAATACAGGAAAAGTATCGGGGCTAAAAGCCAGAGGTAATATTGAAGTAGATATGGAATGGGAACATGGAAAATTAATTCGGGTAGGTGTTTTGTCTAAGAACAATACTAAAGTTATTATAAAATATGATACTTCAGAATTAGATGTAGTATTATCCGGAGGAAAAAAAATATGGTTTAATGGAAACCTTGAAAAACTTTATTAAACGTTTAATTATAAAATCTAAATGGTGTTAAAATTTTTGATGAATTTAAAACTAGAATATTAAATAAAATAACAGTGTATACAAGTTATTCAATTTTTATTTTTTTTTATCAATCTAAACACAAAATTATTATGTATAAATTATTAGTTCTATGCGTTTTACTACTTATTCCTGAAATGTTACTTTCTCAAGAAAAAACGGGTATACTCTATTCTAGAGTTGGTTATGATTCAGGCCATGACAAACGTATTATTATAAGAGGAGAAAATAAAAATTATATTAAAGAAAATACTACTTATACTATTCTAAATGGTGAAGGGAAAGAAGTATTACAAGGTAAAGTTAAGTTTTGGGGAGAAAAATGGCAAAATTCTTGGTGGTTAGTTGATTTTACAAACCTTAAAATGGAAGGTGAATATACGTGTAAAATTAATCAAGATGATCAACATTTACAGACGGGAATATTTAAAATTCATTCCGAGTTGTTATGGGAAGATACTTGGAAAATAGTTGCTCTGGATCAATTGAAAGCTAGAATTGAATTTAGAAATAAAAATGTTGTAAAACATGGGCCAGAACACGCTCAAGGAGGTGGATGGCAAGATTGTGGAGGATATCTACGTGAAGTAAATAGTCATGCAACTATGATTATTGGTCTTCTAGATCTTTTGGAATTCTCTCATGACAAAATTGAAGTTTCTGATCAGGAAAAAATTGTTGAACAAATTTTGATCGGATTAGATTATATAGCTTTTTGTCAAGATAAGGCGAAAGAATTAGGAAAAGGAAAAGGAGCTATTCTTCATGAATGGCCTAAACATCGTAATGTGATTACAGGTGATGTAGCTAAGGGAGCACTATGTTTTGCCAGAGCTGCTTATTTATTATCAAGATATAATGATAATAAAGCGAATGAGTATCTCAAAAGAAGTATAAGATCATTTGATTGGCTTGATAAACATGGAGCAATTCATAATCCCGGTGGAACAGATTTTAATGGGACAATACAACCGGATGATGGATATGATAGAATTGCACATGGTGCTCCAAAAGGATATAAGCGTCCTAAAGAATGGAAGACCCGTGATATTGTTATGATGATGTGGGCAGCTGTGGAGCTTACTAAAGCCGGTAAGAAAGAATATAAAGAGTTTGCCGTACGTTATGCAATGAAGCTGTCACAAAGACAAATTTCCAAAAATGATTCAGAAGGAGAATATTATGGGCATTTTAAGGCTTATGCTTCATCAAACCATACCGAAAAAGCTTGGGAACATCACCATATGGGTTACGATGCAGGTGCTACTTTTCCTCATTATATAATTCCATTATTTGAAATGATTAAATTATGGCCAGAGCACGCTAATGTAAATATATGGAAGAACACAATAAATAATTTTGCTTATGGGTATTTTCTTCCTGCTTGTTTCGATAACCCGTTTTATTTATTACCAGCTGGTTATTTTACCAATGAAGGACTTTTAACATTCAGTGGTTTGTGGCATGGTATGAATGGAGCTTATGGTTCTGCAGCAGCTTTGGCTTTAGAGATGAGTAAGTTTACCGGGGATAATAATTTCGATCAAATAGCTATTGGTAATTTACAATGGATAGCTGGTTTGAATACAGGAGTTTTAGAAGAAGGTTCTTATAAATCAAAAAGCATGATTTACGGAGTAGGTGATGAATATATTGGGAGTTGGACTAAAATTCCTGGTACTATTTGTAATGGTTTTGAATCTGATAAACAATTTTTTTATGCAGAACCTAAAGCCTCTACAGATGGGCCATGGGTATTCACTGATGAAGGTTGGATTACTCACTCAGGAGGTTGGGTTAGTGCTTTAAGTAGATTGAAAGAATAAAAACAGATATTGTGTGATATGAACACGAATTTTGATCTATTTGAAATAATGTTGTTACTAGTTCTGATGCTGACGTCTAGCAATTATTTGGGATAAACAAACAGCTGGTGTTAAAAACTCTTTAGCCAATGTTTCTAAAAAGATAAGTTCTCAAAAACACATGATTAAGAAAGAAGAATATACAGAAAAACGACACTTAAAAGAGCTAATCGATGGCAATGAAAAAGCGTTCCTTGCCATTTTCAATACCTATCGAAAAGAAGTTTATGCGTATAGTTTAAGCATTCTGAAATCGAAAATTTATGCCGAGGATATTGTTCAGGAAGTATTCCTGAAAGTCTGGCTAAAACGAGAAGATTTTAATGAATCACTAGCTTTAAAACCGTATCTTATTGTTACAACCAAAAATATGTCGTTGAATTTTTTAAAAAAAGCAACATATGATAAAAAAATACGAGAAGAAATATTCTACCAAAGTCAAAAATCCTTTGATCCCATATATAAAATGATTCAAGAAAAGGAGTTAAAGGATATACAGGAAAAAGCAATAGACTTGTTACCTCCAAGGAGAAAATTGATTTTTGAAATGTCCCGTAATGATGGAAAAAGTTATGAGGATATTAGTCAAGAATTGGGAATTTCACAGAATACTGTAAAAAGCCAAATGTGCAAAGCACTCAAAACAATCCGTATATTTCTATTAAAAAATAGTGATATCACCTTTACACTATTCATATTAGCATTGGAATGGTTAAGATAATCATGATTGTGCTTAATTAATTTCAAAGTTTCTTAAATTTTTTAATATTTTTTATTATGCCGTTTTCTTGGCACCGAATTTGTTTCAATTCAAGTATATATAGGTTTTACAGAGGTCTTCATTTTTATCGTGTTACTAATTTATCATCTTAAGATAAAAAAAAACCAAATGTGAGTAACACTAGCGAGCCTCTAAATGGTTATTTATATAGATACCATTAAATTAAATATGGATGAGCGAAGAACATGATATACAAAAACTACTTTATAAGTTTATTAAAAATGATTGTAATGAGCATGAGATAAAAGCAATTATAGCCTATGTGAAACATGCTAAAGGAACGGATGACCTCCCCAGTTTTAAGGAGGTGATGGAACAATTTGAGGAAATACCAGATATAGAACAGGATAGGGCACAGGATATTTATCGCAACATATTGAAAATCTCAAAGCGTAAAAAACAAGTATCCCCAACCAGAAGTATTTGGCGATATGCCGCTGCAGCTGCCTTAGTCGGTATACTGGCAACAAGCTATTTCTTCAGAGCCAATTTTTCTAATAACGATTTAGAAAATACTGCTCCAACAATAGTAAAGACCAACATCATACCAGGTACAGACAAAGCAACCTTAAGATTAGAGAATGGTTCAACTGTGTTCTTAAAAAAAGGTGATGCTTTTCATTCAGAAAACGCAAACAGTAATGGAGAAGAAATTATCTATAAAGCCAGTAAGCAAAACACAACAGAAATAGCCTATCATTATTTAACAATCCCTAGGGGAGGACAGTATTTTGTGAAGTTATCAGACGGTACGCAAGTTTGGCTAAATTCAGAATCTCAGTTAAAATATCCTGTAAATTTTGTTGAGGGTGAGACCAGAAAGGTAGAATTAGTGTATGGAGAAGCCTATTTTGATGTGTCACCAAGTACAGAACATAAAGGTACCAAATTCATGGTGTTTAATCAATCTCAGGAAATAGAAGTCTTAGGAACAGAATTCAATATAAAGGCCTATAAAAATGAAGCAAACATTTATACAACTTTGGTTGAGGGGAAAGTTGATGTACGTATTGAAAATAAAAAGCAAGGCTTAATTCCAAATCAGCAATTAAATCTAGATGTCAATACTAATATTTCAATAATTAACAGTGTAGATGTTTATAATGAAATATCATGGAAAGAAGGCGTGTTTAGTTTTGAGGGAAAAACACTTAAAGAGATGATGAGAGTATTATCTCGTTGGTATGATGTTGACGTTATATTTAAAAATAAAACAATTGAGAGCGAGGAATTTGTAGGGGTACTAAGAAAGAATCAAAAGATAGAAGGGATACTTAATAATATTAAAAACTTTGGAATTATAAAAAACTTTAAAATTGAAGATGGTAAAATTATAATAGATTAAAAAAAGGGAACGAAGTATAAACATTTGGTCGTGTCACAAACTTCGTCCCTGTTATAGTATTAATTAAACTAATGTATAACTAACACAAGGACAAATTTATGGAAATTAAATTAATTAATGCCCGTTCTCATAAAGGAAAACGGATGCTAAAGGTGATTATGAAAACGTTTATCTTTTTAATGTGTACAACTGTTTTTTGTATAAACACGAAAAACTCGTTTTCGCAAGAAAAGGTAATAATAAAAAAGGATCAATTAGTTACGGTTGATTATGTATTTAAGATTATACAAAAGCAAACAGATTTTAATTTTGTCTATCCTAGAAAAGCATTTAGAGATATGCCAAAAGTACAATTGACTAAAGGAGAGATTGGAGTAACAGAATTGTTAAGAAAGAGTCTGTCAGGTAATAATTTTAGTTTTGAATTAGCAAAAGACAACAATATTCTTATTAAGAAGAATGTTGTGATTGGTGACATTGTTAAGTTACAAAAAATAGCTATTGGAGGGACTATTACCGACGAATCTGGTCAACCATTACCAGGCGCAAATATTTTAGAAAAAGGAACAACAAATGGGACACAATCAGATTTTGATGGAAAATTTTCACTAAATGTTACTGACCAAAACGCTGTTCTTGTTATTTCTTATTTAGGCTTTAGTACAAATGAAATTTCAATTAATGGAGAAACTAATCTCTCAATAACATTACAAGAGGATTCTGCAAAGTTAGATGAGATTATAATAGTAGGTTATGGTACCCAAAAGAAAGCAAATCTAACAGGAGCTGTATCCAGTGTAGATTTTGAAAATGAGGCCACAGCATCTAGACCGTTGACAAATGTATCCACAGCTCTTTCGGGTTTATCTTCCGGAATGTTTATAACCCAAGGCTCTGGAAACCCATCTAACAATGGGGCGACCATACGAATTCGTGGTACGGGGTCTTTAAATGCGAGCCAGGCTCCTTTGATTTTGGTCGATGGTGTGCCCAATGACATTAATTCAATTAATCCCAATGACGTGGCCAATGTTAGTGTCCTTAAAGATGCATCTTCAGCCGCCATTTATGGTTCACGAGCTTCAAACGGAGTAATTTTAATTACTACAAAAACGGGGAAAGATACAGATGGTAAAATAACGTTAAGCTATGTTGGAAATGCTGGTTTTTCAAAACCCACACGACTTTTTGATGTGATTACCAACACAGCGGATCATTTATCGATCATTAATCAAGTTCAAATTAATAATGGATTGGCCCCGACCTATCCGGAAGATTGGATAGCTGAGTGGAGGCAAGGATCGCAGACAGATCCTGTTCGTTATCCAAATACCGATTGGTGGGATGAATTGCTTAAAACAAACCTTATAAAAACACATACCATCAGTGCTCGTGGAGGGAACGAAAAAATGAACTTTTATAATTCCTTCGGTATTCTTGATAATGAAGGTTTGATAGACAATACCAGCTTTACGAGATATACACTAAAAAGTAATTTAACATACAGGGTCAATGATTGGCTAGAAATGGGAGGACTCCTTTCCGCACGGTTCGGAGACGCCGATCCACTTGATATCGAAAATTTGTTGGGCGCTTTTCAGGCAAGCTCTCCCGGAGTGGTCCCAAAACACCCGGATGGTCGCTTTGGTGCAGCACAGACTCAGGGCGGTGAGGTTGCGGCCAACAATTTGGTGGGAAACATAGAAGCCGCTAGAGGGGAAAATCTTACCCAAGAATATGATGGAAAACTATTTGTCAATATTACGCCATTGGAGGGACTTAAGATAAGTGGAAGTTACTTTAGGTTTTTCTACCATAATAACAGAAGTAATTATAATGCCCCCACTACTCGATGGGATTTTCAGAATGAATTGATCGTTCACGACAATTCAACCAATCCCATTAGACTTTCAAACTATAATGAAAGGAGAAAAAGAGAAGTGATTGATTTCAACATCAATTATCAGAAGACGTTAGGAGATCATAATTTTAGTGCTTTGGTGGGCTACAATCGTGAAAATTTTATTACCGAATGGTTTAGTGCTTCCAAACAAGACTTGTTAAGCAGCCAAACTCCTGTTTTGAATGCCGCTCCCAACGTGCCAGCTGCTAGTGGTAATGCTTTTGATTATGGTCTACGTTCTTACTTTGGTCGAATAAATTATGATTATAAAGGAAAATACTTATTTGAGGCTAACGCAAGATACGATGGTAGTTCGCGCTTTTCAGAAGATGAAAGATGGGGTTTTTTTCCGTCATTTAGTGCCGGGTGGAGAATTTCTGAAGAGCCATTTTTTGAACCTTTACTAAATACCTTTAATCATTTTAAACTTAGAGGTTCATGGGGGCAATTAGGGAATAATAATTTGGATAGTGGTGGTAGGATCAATTATCCTTGGCAAAGTGTGTACACATTGGCCAATTATGGCTTTGGGGATCAAATAACCCAAGGTTTAAGGAGGAATGCCATTGCCAATGATCAGATCACCTGGGAGACCACTAATGTCTTGAATATTGGTGTAGACTTTGGCTTGTTCAATAATTTTAATATCACTGCGGATTATTATGATAAATTTACCCATGGTATCTTATCTGATCTTCCAATTCCACTGGTAAATGGAGGTGTTAGTGCTCCTTTTGTAAATAGTGCGGAAGTAAGAAACACCGGTGTTGAGCTTACCATAGATTTCAACAAACAATTTGGAAATTTACAGTTTGGTGCCAGTATTAATGGCACGTACAATTCAAATAAAATTGAAAAATACAAAGGGGATTTGTTGGAACCTCGTGGTGTTGGTGTTTGGACGGAAGGACAACCCATTGGAAAATTCTGGCTTCGTGAGGTGGATCACATAATCCAAGAACAATCCGAGGTGGATCAACTCGTTGCGGACGGTTATACATGGAACGGCCCTACACCAGGTCCTGGTGATTATTTATACAACGATTCCAACGGTGATAGAATCTTTGATAGTGAAGATCGTGTGCTAATGGGTAATCCTATTCCCAAATATACCTATGGAGGTAATATAAGTATGTCCTATAAGAACTTTGACCTTTATGTTTTATTTAATGGAATTGCAAATTGGAATAAATATTTCAATACACTTTTTGTCAGTAATCAGATCCGTACCGATGGATATTTAATAGGAGTAAGAGCCTTGGACATGTGGACTCCCGAAAATAGGGATACCGATGTTCCAAAAATCTATACGAGCGATGGTAGGAACAATATAGCTAGTGATGCTTTTTTGGTCAAAGCGGATTACTTTAGGTTAAAAACCCTTCAATTTGGTTATACCATACCACAGCAGATAATTGAAAAAGCCAACTTTGATCAACTCAGGGTCTACGTAAACCTTGAAAATTATTTAACGTTCACCAAATATCCTGGCCTAGATCCAGAAAATAATGGGGTAATAGCATATCCCTTGATGAAAACTTTTTCTGTTGGATTAAATGTTAAACTTTAAAATTAAGACGATGAAAAAAATATATATATTATACGCGATAGCAATTTTGTTTATTACGACTGCGTGCGAAAAGGAATTTCTTGACAGATCTCCTTTTGATTCCATATCAAGTTCATCCATATGGACGAATGATACAAATGCTGAACTTGCCATAAATGGCATGTACAATTCATATAGAGGTACTTTTGTGGACTACCCTTTTATATTTAGTCGTTTTGGTTCCGATGGTGCTAATTTTTCAGGAGGAGGATATGAACAAAATAGAACGGATGCCTTTAATGGAAATTTTAGAAGGTTCTATACCGATTATTATCGTCTGATCAATTTTGCCAATGATGCTATTGCAAATTTGACCGATAATTCTAACATCACCCCGGAGCTTGGACAACAATGGATCGCTGAGGCTAAATTTACTAGGGCCTTAGCTTATTTTTACTTAAAGACTTTGTATAACGATGTGATTATTTTAACCGAACCGGTCTTGCCTGAAGAGACTTTTTTGGAACGAAGTTCTTCAGCTCAAGTAAAGGAACTTATCATAAGCGATCTTAATGATGCGATCAATATACTTCCCATTTCTTTTGAAGGAAGTGATAATGGGCGTTTCACTAGAGGAGCAGCTATTGCCTTGTTGGGTAAACTTTATCTGTACGATAAGGAATATGATAAGGCTGCGGCAGAATTCGCAAAGTTGGAACAAGCATCATATGGATATGATTTAGTTGACGAGTACGCGGATTTGTTCAGTTTTAAAACGGAAAATAACCCTGAAGTGGTGTTGACAGTTAAATCCATTATGGAACCAGGGTTGGGGGCTCCATACGATATGCGCTATGGAGGTCGCTCGGTCAATGCTAGTGGATGGACCAATAGTGTTGCAAGTTGGGTTACATTGCAAGCATACTCAAACGCTGATGGTACTGATATTGATTGGTCAGATATGCCACAATTTAATGATTATCCTAATGAATTTGATTATGGCCTTGATTTGATACCATGGTACGAGAATAAATTCCAAAATGCAGATAAAAGATTACATGCCAATGTAATTGTTCCTGGATATACTTTTATCGGAAACGAGAATGTTGAATTTGTGGTCAACTGGCCGTATAATGAACATGCGGGTGACCCTGTTCCGGCTTATCGAACAAACTGGCCTAGTGTGGCCCTGTTTCCATGGCGTAAATTCGTAACACCCGGTGAAGACAATTTACAACGCTGGAATTCTCCCACTGATATTCCGATTATTAGATATGCCGATGTATTGTTGATGTATGCAGAGGCGTTGAACGAATCACAAGGAGCAACGGCTGAAGCGTTCAATGCGTTGAACAGGGTTCGTTCGCGAGCGGGTATTCCAGAAGTAGCAGGATTAAGTGTTGATGAGCTTAGAGAAACCATTAGATTAGAGAGATTACGTGAGTTACCAGGCGAAGGGATCTTTTTCTTTGACCAGCTCCGTTGGAGAACCGCAGGTACAGATGATCCGGTATTTGGGTTGAATCATGACGTGCTGGACTTTAGGGGTCAACCCCTTTGGACAAGAGAATTTCCAGAAAGATCATATTTATGGGCCATTCCCCAAGCAGAAAGGGACTTAAATGATAAATTGACCCAAAATATGGGTTGGTAAGTCAATTAATTGAGAATAATTTGTTTAAATAATTTTCTGGCAATTAAAAAATTTTATTTGAGTTAGTTTAGTAAGTAAAAGGGCATATTTTATAGTTTGAATGTGCCCTTTTTGTATTAAGGTGTAAAATAATGGCCAACAGATAATTTGGGTATTGATTTTTATTTTACCCAATTGTTTTCATCATGCAAAATATATTCCGATGTTCAAAAGAACGACCACTATCGCTATAGGCTTGATAACGTTTGCAATGTGCAATTGCAAAACAGAACAAGAACAAAAAAAGAGTAGTAAGGTAAATGAAGATTTACAGTTATTTGAAGTCGTACCTTCTGCTGAGTCACACATCACTTTTAGGAATGACTTGAGGGAGACCGAATATTTGAACGGTATCTTTTATGAATATTTTTATAATGGAAGCGGTGTGGCCGTAGGTGATTTTAACAATGATGGATGGGATGATATCTATTTTGTCTCTACCCTAGAAAAAAACCAGTTATATCTGAATCAAAAAAACATGAACTTTACAGATGTTACATTGGCTTCGGGGGCTGACACCGGTAAAGGATTCGATACCGGAGTGACTGTGGTCGATATCAACCAAGATGGGCTCCTGGATATATATGTATGCCGTACCGGAAGGTTCAGGGACGAAGATCCGCGAAAAAATGCCTTGATGGTAAATATGGGAGTGATAAACGGTATTCCAAAGTTCAAGGAAATGGCTTCAGAGTATGGATTGGACAACCCTTCTTTTTCTACTCAGGCCGGTTTTTTTGATTATGACCGCGATGGCGATCTTGATATGTTTCTCATAAATCATGGTATTGATACCTATCCAGTACAAGAAATAGCACATTTTGCAAGCACATCTTCCCAATATAGAGGTGAACGTTTATTTAGAAATGACAATGGCAAATTTTCAGATGTGACGCAAGAAGCGAATATCATTAATAATATGCTCGGTTTTGGTTTGGGTATTGCCTTTGGAGACCTTAACAATGATCAATGGCCAGATATTTACGTGAGTCATGATTTCTCAGGCCAGGATCATTTGTATATCAATCAACAAAATGGCACATTTCAGGAAATTGCAAAAAAAAGCACGGGACATATCTCCAACTTTTCTATGGGGAATGATATGGCCGACTATAATAACGATGGATGGCTTGATATAATTACAGTAGACATGATGGCCGAGGATAATTTTGGAATAAAGACTAGTATGAGTGGTATGGATCCTGAAAAATTCCAGCTCCATGTAGATGTGGGGTTACACCATCAATACATGTACAACACCCTGCAGTTGAACAATGGCACGGATCCCAAGGACAATTTGCCAAAATTTTCTGAAGTTGCCCAATTGGGAAATATTGCCAGTACGGATTGGAGTTGGGCTCCCTTGTTTGTTGATATGAACAATGATGGATATAACGATCTTTTTATATCAAATGGAATAAAAAGAGATTTTAGAAATAATGATTTTGTTAATTACAGAAGAAAACGTGAAGAAGTCCTTTTGGCCGGGGATAAAAATATAAAAACTAATTTTGTTACCGATCTTTTGACCAGAATGCCTCATAGGAAGAAAAAGAATTATTTCTATCTTAATAATAAAAATTTAACCTTTAAAAAGATAGAGGTGAATCAACCTATAACTAGTTCCACCGGAGCCGCCTATGCTGACTTTGATAATGATGGGGATATAGATTTTGTGGTAAACAATGTAGACGATAATGCATTCATATATAAGAACAATACCTCGGAAAGTAACAAGAATAAATATTTAGAGATTAAGCTCATTGGATCCGAGAAGAATAGAAATGGGATTGGAGCTAGAATCAATCTTTTTCATGAGGACCGAATACAGGTAAAGGAAAATTATGTTACCAGAGGTTTTCAATCGGGTGTTTCGGCTACCCTTCATTTTGGATTGGGAGATATTGAGGAAATAGAAAAACTTGAAGTGATCTGGAGTGATGGCAAAAAACAGGTATTAAAAAATATAAAATCAGATCAACTACTTTCGGTTAATTATAAGAATGTTGGTGCGGAAGCCATAAATAATGATAGAAATTCCGAATATCTATTTGTTGATATTACTAGTACATTAAAACTCAAAGCCAAGCATCAGGAGAACCCTTTTAACGACTTTGAACGTGAAGAACTTTTGCCCCATCGTATGTCCACATTAGGTCCCGCATTAGCCGTGACCGATGTCAACGGTGATGGTCTGGACGATTTTTACTTTGGGGGTGCTGTTGGCAAATCTGGCAAGCTCTTTATGCAGCAAGTAGACGGAACTTTTATGCCAAATACAACCCCGTTTTCTAAGGATAAAAACTATGAGGACGTTGGTGCGCTTTTTGAAGATTTTGACCGTGACGGTGATAAAGACCTATATGTTTCCAGTGGTGGAAATGAATATGAAGAAGGTTCAAAGTATTTACAGGACCGTCTCTATCTCAACGATGGACATGGCCGCTTTTTAAGGGCTATTAATGCTTTACCCAATATGTTTTCAAGCACATCATGTGTTGTGGGGGGAGATTATGATAATGACGGGGACCTTGACCTCTTTGTAGGTGGAAGACAAAGTCCGGGTAAGTATCCTAATCCGGGTAAAAGTTATGTCCTAAGAAATGATATCAATGAAGTGACGGTTTCATTTGAAGAAGTGACGGATGAATTAAATGCACACCTAAAAAATATAGGTATGGTCACTGGGGCCGTTTGGGAAGACATGGACAAGGATAATAAAAAAGATTTGTTAATTGTCGGTGAATGGATGTCTCCAACCCTGTTTTTAAATAAAGAAAATCGCCTAGTCAAAGAAGATGTACTTTCTAAAGATATTGGTTGGTGGAATTCCATTACACCGATTGATGTGGATCAAGATAACGATATGGATTTTATACTGGGGAATCTAGGATTAAATTATAAATATAAAGCTAGTTCGGAAGAACCATTCGAAATTTATACAAAGGATTTTGATAACAATGGGTCTCTGGATATTGTACTGGGATATTATAATTTTGGAGAGTTATTTCCTTTACGGGGCAGGGAATGTAGCTCTAGTCAAATGCCGTTTATTAAAAATAAGTTCAAAACGTATGATGGATTTGGATCGGCTACATTATTAGATGTTTATGGCCACGACGCCTTAAAGGATGCCTTGCATTACAACGCAACAAACTTTGCATCTTCCATAATCAAGAACGAAGGAGGTGCGAAGTTTGAAATAACCCCATTGGATGTTAAGGCTCAATTTTCATCCATAAACGATGCTGTGGTTCATGATTTTAACGGGGATGGATTACAAGATGTGGTCTTGGTAGGTAATTTATATGGATCTGAAATAGAAACTCCCAGAAATGATGCGAGCTATGGCCTTTTTCTAAAGGGGAATGAAGATGGTGAATTTATTACTGTACCTCCCCATGAGAGTGGACTTTTCATAAAAGGCGATTCAAAAGTCGTTAAACTGATAAATACAAAACTTGGAAAAGCGCTGCTCATAGGAAAAAACAATGGATACTTGCAAATGATGATGATCCGCCCTGCACAATGATCGATCAATAGAATGAGAAAGAACTTTATTTTTAATAACCTTAAAGGAAGGTGTTGACACTATCTCAAAAAATGTCCAAATAAAGCATAAGTTGTCTGAATATACTTAATTGATTAGATTCAATAGATGTTATACTTATTGAAAGTTTTTCGGGAATAGTGGGGTATATGATCAATGTAACCACAATATTGAACGGGAACTCTTTACAAAGCGATGTCTGGTATGCTCTATTTTGTACATATTTTTAAGCTAATTATTACAGCAGAACAGCAGATGAATTTGTGTTTTCATATTTTTTATGGCTTTAGTAATGAGTTGAATACTATACTATAATTGAAAAAGTTCAGAAAAGATTTTTAGAGTTATAATCTTTACCTCTTAAGAGTTCGTGAAATCAGAGCTGGTCATATTTTAGTCAAAATTCTTATTATACACTCCACATGGCTTTTGTTCAGATAAAAGACAAAATGAAGTGTGGTGGCTTAATTCTGATACTCTTAACTGTCAGAAATATTTTGTATCGACAATGATACTGTATTGGTAATATCATGAAAAATTTCAGTGTCAGCGGAAGAAAACAAGAGCATTTCAGTATAAAAAGGATGTTTTGTTCTATCATCATCCCATATTATTTTATTGATGTTCCCTATAAGTTTAATTGCTTCATAATATGCCTCTTTTTCTTCAATGAAAAAAGATAGATCAACTGCATCTATATAATTTCGTTTATTTAAATCAGATCGCTTTTCAGGTTTATATTTTTTTGCTCTTGATAGTCGAATTAATACTTCCATATTAAAAGCATTTATTTTTGAATTTCTCCCACCAGGAATTGGAAAAAAATGGCTACCTGCATTTTGGGATAATATTGCCCAATTGAGTGCATAAATCACTCTGGTATCATAAATAATATTCTTTCGAGGATACATGAACATGCCAACTTTGGAGACACTAGGTAGCGCTTCGTATTTTGGCTTGTCGGCATTTATAAACTCATATACCCTGGGAATTGATGTATGAGGTTTAGCTCCTTTGATACCTCCCCATTCTTGGATAATCCACATACATAGTGCTTCAAACTGATCTGTATCTGTTTTATAAAGTTTTTGTAATTTTTCTTCCAATATAAATTTTAGAGCAACCTCTTTTTCATATAACGTTTGCTGATTTAGATTATATAATTCTTCTATAGAAATCACTTCTAACTGAACCAAACCATTCAAATTGGCATTCCACCGATATGTTGTGGCAATGTTTTTCTGAATATAACGCAAATAATTCGCTATTTTTTCACTATTAAATATATACATTATCAATTTTTACTTTAGATTTTGGACAATTTAAACAATTTTTGCCCTTCTGCCTTGTTAGAGTTTAGTACAGAGTGACCCTTTAAAGGGCAAATCTGAGAGATAGATTTAATAATATTTCATTGATAAACTTTAATAGATTTTCCAGAAGTTCTCTTAAAACCTTTAATTGTTATATCAGTTTCTGTGAGTTCAACAATTGCAAAGCTATTATTTTCTAATCCGTCATAATCAATCATTCCAAATTGGGTGACATAATGAATATTATTAATCTCTTGATATGTTTCATTATGCACATGTCCTTGGAAAGCAGCTAAAACCTTACCTGAATTTTCTAAAATATCTTGAACTATTTCATAATCGTTAATATGGTATTTATTCCCCTTATGATAATATTCAAAAAGCGGATGGTGACAGAAAACTATGATTGGTCGATTGGTTTTTTTAAGATCCATTTTTAACCAATCAATTTGCTTTTGAGTTAAATTGGTATCCTGCCAATTACTACCTTCTTTAAAAAAATGATCAGTACCATCTTTATTGAAATTAGCATCTAAGACTATAAAATGAAAGTTATTTGAATCAAAAGAATAATAGCTTTCATTTTTTGAGATACCTGTATTATCTATATTTTCGAGGAACTGTTTTTTTGTAATGCTGTCAACATCATGATTTCCAATACAATGAAATCTAGGACCTTTGAATTTACCATAAACGGATTCCATTTCTTTTAAATAAAATAAAGTATCCGCTTCTTTTCGATTTATATCTTCATCTTTAAAATCACCCAAATGAATTATAAAATCAACTTTTTCTTTATTCATCATATTAATAAACTCTTGCATCTTGTCTAAAGACTGTCGATAAAACCGGGTTCCCTCAGAAGGTCTATTAGCATAGTGTGAATCGGTAGTTATACCAAATCTAAGTGAGCTTTTAAACGATTGACACGCATTTAATGGTAATACCGTTGTAGCAATGGTAAATAACGATGATTGTTTTAAAAATGTTCTCCTATGAATCTTCATTCTATAATTGTTTTAATCTATATTATAAGTTTTTTAAATTCAAATGACTTAATGATTTGAATATACAAATTTAATATAAGGCTGATCATTCGGTTAAAAACACAATAATTCGGTTTTAATTATTTTATAATTTTTAGGGAAGGCTACATTTTTAGGGAAGGCTACAAATTTATATTAAAATAAGTTATCATGCTTAGACAAATGTATTCTGAACTTTATTAAAAGTAGAATATTTAAAGAAGATGAAAATCCTTTTTTTAAATAAATCTATGCAAACCTTTGCATTAAGTTTGTTTCATAACATCAATGAAATAAACAATTAATTAAGGTAAATTTGAATTTCAATTCGATATTATATTTTTAAAGAATATTTTATTATCAAATTGTTAATACTAATTGAAATTGAAGATGTTATAATTTCTTTTTTAATTAGGATAGTAGAGTGTTCAAAACTATAAAGTAAAATATAATTCTTAACATGATTTAAGAACTCTTAATAATAAATAAAATAAAGATTATTAGATATTAACAATAAAGCCTATTCCATTTGATGGCTTCGTCTCCGATAAATACTATTTAATAATGATTATTTCATTAACTGAATATGATCAGAAAACGAAATTTAAAATATTACAAACAATGCTTTAGAGCATAATTGGTGAAGAATCATAATAAAATCTAATTTATAATAAATTTAACTTATGAAATATATAATATCATTCTTTTTAATTGTCTGGAATATCATTACTATTTATGCTCAAACCGAAAATTATCAGTTGAAAGAAGGCACAAGGCAGGTGCATTTGGATTTTCATACCAGTGAATATATCACAGATATTGGAAAGCAGTTTGATAAAAAACAATTTCAAGATGCTTTGAAATTGGGCCAAGTAAACTCTATTAATGTATTTGCAAAAGGGCATCACGGATGGTGCTATTATGATACCAAGATAGGGAACAAACATCCGCATCTTTCTTTTGATTTGTTAAAAGCGCAAATTGAAGCCTGTCATGAAATAGGTGTACGTGTTCAAGCCTATTTTGCTATTGGTTGGTCCCAAAATGATTACGTTGAACATCCAGAATGGGCGGTGATTAATAAAGACGGTAAAGTCTATAATCAAATTGATACACCACTACCCGAAGTCAATAAAGAAGATGAAAATGCATTGCTTCCTTACACATATTGGACCTTACTCTCTCCTGAAGGTGAATATATGGAACTTATTTTAAAACAAACTAAGGAATTGTTGGAAAATTATGATTTGGATGGGTACTGGTTTGACCTTATTCCTATGGATGGTCCTAATTATGGTGCTGCAAGTATGGCGGACATGAAACAAAATGGTGTTGATGTTGATAATGAAGTAGCAGCTTTGGCCTATCATAAAAAGAAGATGCAGAAATTTTTTGATAAAACCAATGCCTTGGTAGAAGAATATGACCCCGGAGCTTCAATCTTTTATAATTGGAGCACCTCATTCCGTTTTACCAATGTTGTAAACGATACTTTGTATCAATACAATACTAAACAAGATTTAGAAGATTTGCCCACCACTTGGGATGGTTATGATGTATTCCCGATGCGCGCTAAATTTTTTAAACCACTAGGCAAGCCAGTTGTTGCTATGAGCGGTAAATTTCATACAGCCTGGGGAGAATTTGGAGGTTTTAAAAACAAAGACGCTTTATGGTATGAAGCTGCATCTATGGTGGCATTTGGTGCCAGAGCCAATTTTGGTGACCAATTGCATCCTTCTGGGGTTATGGAACCAGAAACTTATAGAAATATAGGTTATGCCTTTGACTATGTGAAAAAAATTGAAGATTACGGTGTAGAGAGTAATGATATTGCTAGTCTTGGAGTTTTGTTATCATTTAAAAAATCCAGTGATGAAGGCACTATACGAATGCTATTAGAAGAACAACTAGACTTTGTTGTTGTAAACCATATTAAAGACTGGAGCAATTTAGAAACCTTAATACTTAATGATGGCATTAAGTTATCTATAGATCAACAACAAAAGGTAAATGCTTTTATAACACGAGGTGGCAAACTACTCATAATGGGTAATGGTACGCTAAGTGAAGATTCTAAAAAATTTACTATTGATATTGGAGCCGATTACGTAGGGCAGGCGGTTTATGACAATGATTATACTTTAGTAGAAGATAAAATAGGAAAAAACCTTCCTAAATCACCATATTTAAATTATGTAGCTGCTACCAGGGTAACACCTAAACCAGGTACCAAAGTATTGGGGCATATACATGAACCTTATTTCAGCAGAACACTTAAGCATTACAGTTCTCATAGAAATACTCCTTATAAGACAGAAAAATCTGCATATCCAAGTGTTATACAAAAAGAGAATATTGTATATATAGCACATCCATTAGGAGAACAATATTTTGAGATAGGTGCTAAAGTACACAGAGATATATTTAGAAATGCGTTGAACATAGTGCATAAAAACCCAATGATTAGCGTGAATTTACCCAGTGCGGGGAGAGTAAACCTATTGTACCAACCACAAAATAATCGTTATGTAGCTCATTTGCTCTATGCTGTACCCATACAAAGAGGGATAGCGCAGGTCATTGAAGATATTGTCCCTTTATATAATATTGCGTTAGACGTAAACCTTCCTCAAAAAATTAAAAAATGTTATACCATTCCAGGAAATAACACTTTAGAGTTTAATCAAGAAGGTTCAAAAGTTAATATAAATGTCGCTGAAATGAAAGGACACATTGGTATCGTATTTGAGTATTAACATAATAAGAATCATTTTATTATATATATTAATCGGAAAGAACTATCGAGGTTTACATTGAGATTGTAGTTCCTTAAAAATAAGCAAGATACAGTGATATCAATAACAAACTATGGAGGTGATTTTTTAGACGGAACTATTGTAGGAAAAGAAGAAAAAAAATATAAACATAGAACAGCTTTCTGTCTGGAAACTCAGCATTTTCCCAATACTCCAAATGAACCTCATTTTCCCATAGCTATATTAAACCCAAGAGAAGAATATTATTCTATAAGCATTTATAAATTTTCAACAACTAAATAAAAACCAATTATGAAAAAAGCAAACATTAAAATAGGATTAATACTTTTAAGTTATTTGGTCTGCAATTTGTCTTATGGACAAGAAATTTACGAAGGAAAATGGTCTATAAAAAAAGTAGATAAATGGTATTCTCAATTTGATTGGGTGGCAGGAACCAATTTTGGTCCTAGTACAGCAATCAATCAATTAGAAATGTGGCAGAAGGAAACTTTTGATCCCGAAACTATTGATAGAGAACTAAGGTGGTCGGCAGAATTAGGATTCAATACCCATAGGGTTTACTTGCACAATCTAGTATGGGAATACAATTCGGAAGAATATCTCGATAGAATAGATCAATATCTTAGTATTTCAGATAAATATGATATTAAAACCATAATCGTTCTATTAGATAATGTATGGGATCCTAATCCTAAGTTAGGTAAGCAAATTGATCCAGTTCAGGGAAAACACAATTCGGGTTGGGTACAATCTCCTGGGAGAGAATATTTAGAAGATGAATCTAAACACCCATTAATTGAGGGTTTTATAAAAGGTCTCTTGCAAAGGTTTAAATATGATAATAGGATATTATTTTGGGACTTATACAATGAACCGAGTAATACAAACGATAGTTCTTATGGGAAGGATTCAGAATTCAAAACAGAATTAGATGCTGATATAAAAGTTAAGTATACATACCGTTTGGCGAAAAAAGTGTTTCAATGGGCTAGAGAAGTAAACCCTTCTCAACCACTTTCAATGGGAATATGGTTTGGTGAAATTGAAAATTGGGGAACGCCAAAGAAGCTGCCTGAATTGGATAGAATGATGTTAGAAAATTCAGATATTATAACATTTCATGCCTATGATGATAATATAGAAGATGTGCAGCATAAGATAAATGAGTTAAAGAAATATGGTCGCCCAATGATATGCACTGAGTACCTTGCTAGAGGTAATAACAATCACTTTAAGGACATAATGCCTCTTTTTAAGAAGGAAAATATAGGTGCTATTAATTGGGGTTTTGTCGCAGGAAAAACTAATACAATTTATCCATGGTCATCATGGCCTAAGGGATTCAAAGAAGAACCTGAAGTATGGTTTCACGATATATTAAGAAAAGATGGAACACCCTTTTCTGAAGACGAGGTGAAATTAATTAAATCTTTAACAAAAAAAGAATAGTTCTTACTTACATAAAAAAATGGTAATGGTGTATTTAAAATAGTTATAATGAAGTGATTTCAACTGTTTGTAGTGAACGTAAAAGTTGCGTTACTAGCTGTAACAATTTAAAGCAACTCTTTATATATACTATGCTGAACATTGATGAGATAGAAATATTATTTCGCATATACCATTACCAAAACGAGGTTTTCCTTCCTCGATTTTGCTTGTTGAGATTGTTGACGTAATTCTTTGTGCGGTATAAACAAATAGTTCTATTGCACCAATTATTTACACAGATATTTTTTAAAGAACTTCATTGAATTGTCTCTTATTATTATCAATAATAGTGTTAATGGAGTGTGGAAAACCTACAGGACAAGTATCGTAGATAAACACAAATCAAGATAGATTAGTCTTTACAAACATAAGATATCTAACTGATGACTAAAACAACAACAATGAGTACATTATCTTATTAATATTTTTTTAGTTTTTTAATGATTTTTTGTTTTATTCATATTCAAAAATATAAAACAAACTGAAAGAGAAAAATTAGCCAAGATATATTGTGCTAATCCTCATTTGTTCTCATAATCTTCTGTTTTATTAAAAAAAATATGGATTAAAAACATATTATCCAATATGGAGCATAGAATGGGAATGCCCCATCATAAAGCTACGTTTATGATTTATAATTAGATATAAATCAAACAGTAAAACCACCAATATCATCTCAAAATAATCAGGAAAGAATAGTGTTTTTTTGATATCACAATTAAAAAATGTTTCTAATAAATTGTGGAAATGTAAAAGAATAATATTGTTTAAAGAATAATTTAATTTTTATTTGGAATAATCATTCTAATATTTGTATGTTTGTAATCGGAACAATCGTTCCGATATTATTGTTAATTATTAAAATTAGAAATATGAGTAAATTAAATGGTAAAGTTGCCGTAGTTACTGGAGGTAATAGCGGTATTGGTTATGCATCTGCTAAAGAGTTTAAAAATCAAGGTGCCAATGTTATAATCACTGGAAGAGATTCGGGAAGGGTTCAATCGGCAGCAAAAAAACTTGGTGTAAGGGGTATAGTTGCAGATGTACAAAGTCTAGAAGCAATAGAAAATTTGGTTGTGAAAATCAAAAATGAACTTGGAAAAATAGATATATTATTTGTTAACGCAGGTATTTTCAAACCGGCACCAGTCGGACAAATAAGTGAAGAAGTGTTTGACCATCAAATGGGAATTAACTTTAAAGGAGCTGTATTCACTACCGAGATATTTTTACCGATTCTTAATGAGGGTGCTTCTATAATAAATTTATCTTCTATAAATGCCTATACAGGAATGCCTAATACAGCTGTTTATTCTGCATCAAAAGCGGCATTAAATTCTTATACTCGTACCGCTGCGATTGAATTAGCGCCAAGAAAAATTCGTATTAATTCTGTCAATCCTGGTCCCGTTTCAACTCCGATTTTTGAAAAAACGGGTATGGAAGAAGAACAATTGAATGGATTTGCAGAAGCTATACAAGATCGAATTCCTTTAAAGAGATTTGGACAACCGGATGAAATAGCTAAACTTGTTTCGTTTTTAGCATCGGATGATGCTTCCTTTATAACAGGTGGTGAATATAATATTGATGGTGGAATTAATGTAAACCCTCTATTAGGCTAATTTTTTTGACTTTATTTGGAATGAAAATTCCAATATCCTATATTTGTGGAAGTGTATATCGCTTCCACATTTTTTTTATTATGCCAAGAGTTAAACTGTTTGATGAAAATGAAGTATTGAAAAAAGCAATGAATTTGTTTTGGAAACAAGGATATTCAGCGACTTCTGTTCAAGATTTGGTTGATCATTTAGGTATAAACAGAGCCAGTTTATATGATACTTTTGGTGATAAGGAAAAACTTTTTAAAAAGGCATTAGAACATTACAGTAAAACAAATATTGAAGGATTAATTCAGTTTTTTCAAAATAGCCAAGATATTAAAGAAGGATTTTCAAAACTATTTAAAATAGCTATAGACGAAGCGATTACGGATAATGATAAAAAAGGCTGTTTTGTTGTTAATACTACAACAGAACTAATTCCCAATGATGATAGCATTATTAAATTGTTAGAAAACCACAATAAAATGATTGAAAATATCTTTTATCAATATCTCGAAAAATGGAAGATGAAGAATCAATTAAAAACTAAACAGGACTTAAAATCATTAGCTTCTCTATTATATATGACCTACGCAGGGCTTCGAGTAACTTCTAAAGTCAATCCCAACAAAAAGAAACTAATAGACTCCATAAATGTTGCTTTGTCTTTACTTGGTTGACTATATATTTACGAGCAGTGTTCTGTTGTAAGTCTATTTTTTATAAATACTTTTTGTGCCATAAACCATTCTTAATTAGTAACTTTATATAGAGTGAAATCTTTCATAAAGAATTAAACAGTTAATAGATATTCTTTCGATCCTTTATTTTTATTTAGTTTCATTTTCTTTTTTAATCTATACCTAGAAGATTTCTTTGACCTCGGGCGTTAGACGTGATTAAAAAAAAATACAATCGATTGTATTTTGTTCTGAATTTTATTTACTTTTGTTATTTAAATTTTTTAAGATATTATAATAGTTTGGTTATGGGACGTTTTAAGAACAAAGTCAATATTTGTTTTATGTCAATATTAATTTTAGGTTGTAATGAAAAAACAGCGATTGACAAAGAAAAGATTACGGAAAAACAATTGTTGTCTGAGGTGGAAGAGCAATATGAATTTTTGCATACTTCTGCAACTCCTCAAATTTCAAAGAAAGATTATATTCCAAGAACGATTAATGATAATGGTACTACAAGATTTGTAGATAACTATAATTGGACTAGTGGCTTTTATGCAGGTTCGTTGTGGTATATGTACGCCCTTAACAATAATATCAAATGGAAAGAAAGAGCCATAAGATATACAGAGAAATTGGATACTATTCAATATTGGGGAGGAAACCATGATGTAGGTTTTATCATGGAATGTAGTTATGGAAACGGAATCCGATTTTCAAATGATAAGATCGAAGCATACAATGAGATAATTGTACGAACGGCCAAGTCTTTGGCCACGCGTTATGTGCCAAAGGCTGGTATCATTCAATCTTGGGGCACTAGTGAAAGATGGAATTGTCCTGTGATTATTGATAATATGATGAATTTGGAGCTGATGTTTCATGCCACAAAAATATCTAGAGATTCTACTTTTTATAATATAGCCGTATCGCATGCGAACAATACCATGAAGAATCATTTCAGAAAAGACAATAGTTCAATACATGTTTTGGACTATAATCGGGAGAATGGAGAAATACTTCAAAGGAAGACTGCTCAGGGTTTTAAGGATGATTCGGCATGGGCAAGGGGTCAGGCATGGGGATTATACGGTTTTACAGTTTGCTATAGGGAAACAAACGATGAAGCATATTTGGAACAGGCTAAAAAAATAGCAGCATTTATAAAAAGCCACCCAAATCTTCCAGCGGACAAAATTCCGCTTTGGGATTATGATGTAATAGCCAGCCCGGAAACCAAAAGAGATGCATCTTCAGGAGCCATTACTGCGTCAGCATTGATTGAACTCAGTACTATGGTGACTGAAATAGAATCCAAAGATTTTTTACAATTGGCTGATAAAATTCTTGAAAGCCTTTCATCTGATTCTTACAGAGCTGAACTTAGGACAAATAATGGGTTTTTACTGAAACACTCCGTGGGGAGTCATCCTGATGAAGTGGAAATGGACGTACCATTGAACTATGCGGATTATTATTACTTAGAGGCATTGTACAGAAGAAAAAATTGGTTTTAACAGTTTTTTTCTTAAAACTAAATGTAGAATACAATCGATTTTTTATTTTATTTCTTTCAGACATTAGCAATATTTAAGCGTAGTAGGAGCAAATGGAATGATGAATTAATTTATTATAACGCGGTATTATAATGACAGGTGCAAACAAGTTAAATTAAGGTGTTTTAATTTTGGAGTGATTAGATTAATAAAAATGAATAAAATATGATTATGAACAAACAAATAAAAATGATTAAGAATTTTAGTTTTCTATTATTTAGCTTGGTTTTCGCCTGTATTTCAGGATGTAAGCAAGAAAATGAAACGAAAAATTTACAAGAAAACTCATCATCTGTACTAATACCCGGGATGAATAATTTGTTTCTTATGAACGATGCTGAAAGTCGTTCCATTAGTCCTGAAAATCTGACAGGAGAAAAAGGTCAAGGAGGTCGTGTTAGTGCTGAAAAAGGGAATGCGGTAAGAGCAGCAAAAAAATATGGTTGGAAGGCCAATCCTTATGTTTTTATTGAACCAGGAGAAGAAAAAGTATTGGCGAACATTACAGGGTCAGGTATTATCAACCATATATGGATGACCCCAGGACGTAATGAAAATGACCGACTTAGGATTATCCGTATTTATTGGGATGATGAAACCGAACCATCTGTAGAATCACCTGTTGGTGATTTCTTCTGTAATGCTTGGGGAAGTAAAAATCAGACCAGTATCAATTCATTGGCAGTTTGTGTAAATCCTTTAAATGGATTTAATAGTTTTTGGCAGATGCCGTTTCGAAAGAAATGTAAAATAACTATGGAAAATCTGACTGAATCAAGAACGACACTCTATTATCAAATAGATTATAACTTAACTCCAGTTCCCGAAAATGCAGCTTATTTCCATGCGCAATTTCGTAGAGTGAAGAAAGTTCCTTTCAAAGAAGAGTATGTCATAGTCGATGATATTAGAGGACGCGGACACTATGTTGGAACGTTTCTTTCTCGTGGGACTCGCAGTAATCGTTGGTGGGGTGAAGGTGAAGTGCAAATGTTTATTGATGGGGATAAAGAATACCCAACCATTAACGGAACAGGTGAAGAAGATTACTTTTTAGGCTCTTATGCTTACAAAAAGTTCTTCGATGAAGGATGGAAGAATTTTAAATATGATGACTACAACACTCCTTATTCCGGTTTTTATCATGTGGAGCACAACGGAGAATTTGTTGGTCGTTTTGGTCAATATAGATGGCATATTTATGACCCTATTCGCTTCAAATCAGATTTTAAAATTCAAATTCAATGTTTAGGTTGGGATGATGATGGTAACTATTTACCGCTTGAAGATGATGTTTCTTCAGTCGCATTTTGGTATCAAACCGAGCCACACACTACTTTTCCCTCATTGCCGTCCAAAAATATTTTAGATATAGAATATTAAATATTAAAACAAATGCGCTTAAAATACTTTATCATATTAGTAGTATTAATAGTAAATGGAAATAGATGTTTTTCGCAAGAACCAAACAGACAACCTATATTCTATCATGAACAAAAGGGTAGTTCTGAGCAATTTATAGAAGATTTAAGTTATGAAGCACCTCTAGCATTGGATTTTGATAAAAAGAACAGGCCTTATATTATCAATAATACGCTTGTAGGTCACAATATAAAAAATGGAGTATATCAAATTACTACCCTTCGAAACAATCGATGGGTAAACTATAGCTATAAGGACGAATTGATAAGAATATTTGGTGATAGCCTTTATATAAATAAAGATGATGAAGCGTATCAGGGTCATAATGCATCCAGATCCTGTCAATTAATGATTGATGATAATGATAATTTGATAGCATTGATTGATGTGATGTTTAAAAAGACAGATGGTAAAATAACTAGAAGAAGTATTGTTCTCTATGCGAGTAATATAGGACGTGATGATTTTAAAGGTGATTTTATAATTAAAGACGTTATTCCTGCTGATTCACGAATGGCAAAAATGGAGACCAGAAATAGTTTTAACGGGAATGAAAAATATGCCCCATTATTAACATTTTTAAGACCACAACAAAATTTCCCGTATAACACCCCTTCAATTTGGGCACAGAAAAGTTATAATCGTGCATATATATTAAATGGTTATTTTGATAGGGGTAATTTAATTTTTGCAGAACCGGTATTACTTGATACCAATATTCCTGGATTTACCAAACATTCAGGTGGTGAGAATTTTGCAGTGACTATAGGTAAATATGCTTTTGTAACTTATACAAGGCATGATTCAGATCCTAATAAAGACCCAGACGGAAACAATGCAGGTTATGTGAAAAAGTTTAATAGAAAATCGAACAAATTTGAATCCGAAAGGAAGTTTTTGTTTGATGCTACTCCTTCTTTTGCAGATGGGCATAGCGTGCCGGTTATAGCAGTTGACAAAGACGGTTATTTGTATATACAAAGTGGAGCGCATGCGAATAACCCTACCGGACCATTTATCAGTACAAGATCTACTAAGAAATTGGATATTACTGCTTGGGAAGAAATCAAAAATATTGGTAGTAATCGAACGTATAGCTCTTTGCTGTTTGATAGCTCTGGTAAAAAGCATTCATTTTTCAGATCAGGAAGTCCTTATAAACTCTGGTATCAAGTTGAAGATATAAAAAAAGGTTATGCAAATGATAATGGAAAGTTATTTGTAGATCAAAATTCAAAAGTAGGATATCGAGTATATTATCATCATGTGTATATGGATAAAAAAAACAGGGTTTTTATTTCTTGGACACCTAATAGTGGTGCAGATTACAAGACTTGGGATTTCCGTCGTGTATTGGCAATGTCTGATGACAATGGACAGACATGGGAAATTGTAACAAAACAAGATTTTATTGATGAAATTGTAAAATGAAATTAAGGTCGTAATCTACGATGATATTCGATTTAGACTTGACTTTAAAATTCAAATTCAATGCTTAAGCTAGACTAAATAATATTCTTATTTAGGTATTCTAAAAACTTCTAATTTTTACTATTAAGCAAACCATAATTCAAAATAGACTTTTCAATGATAAAAAACTTTATTCATAAATATTTCAGAGTATTTCCACCAAAAAGAATGATACTTATTTATATAATAATTGGTGGGCTTTGTTCCTGTAGTAGTTCTTCGAAAATGAAAAGAAATAAAATGTCTCCGCCCAATATTGTTTTTATTATGAGTGACAATCATGCTTATCAAGCAATAAGTGCTTACGGACATGAAATCAATAATACTCCGAACATAGAGAGAATTGCAAAGGAAGGAGGTCTTTTTACCCGAGGGTTTGTGACGAATTCAATCTGTGCTCCCAGTAGAACTGTTATGCTGACAGGAAAGCATAGCCATATCAATGGTAAAGTTGATAATGTACATGCTTTTAATTGGAATCAGGAAAGTTTTGCAAAAACTTTGCAAAAAAGTGGGTATCAAACAGCAATGGTGGGTAAAATCCATATGGATGGCTTACCTTAAGGATTTGATTATTCCAATGTTTTACCAAGGCAGGGGCAATATTACAATCCTGAATTTATTGAAAATGGTAAAAGGAAACAGATTGAAGGCTATGTAACTCAAATAACTACGGAGATTGCTTTAGATTGGCTAGACACTAAAAGAGATAAAAACAAACCCTTTTGACTCTTGTATCATCAAAAAGCACCACACATAACATGGGTGCCTGAGGAAAAATATTTGTCATTATTGGATGAAAAAACCTTTACATTACCTAAAAATTTATTTGATGATTATAAGAATAAAAACGCAGCTGCTTCGCATGAAATGGGAATTTATGAAGACATGGATATCGTTTACGATTTAAAAACGTTAGATAAAGAAGGTGAGTTTCAAACTAAATATAGAAATAATGCTCATATAATGTATGATAGGATGAATGAGGAGCAACGAGAGAGCTGGGATGCTTATTACAACCCCATTATTGAGAAGTTTAAAAAGAATACACTAAAAGGAAAGGAACTGGCTTTATGGAAATATAATCGTTATATGAAGGATTATTTAAGTACGATACAATCTGTTGACGACGGCGTGGGAGAGTTGTTAGAGTATTTAGATAAAACGGATTATCAGAGAATACTATTGTAGTCTATACGTCTGATCAAGGATTCTATTTAGGGGAACATGGCTGGTTTGATAAGCGGTTTATGTATGAAGAATCTTTTAGAACCCCCATTTTAATGCACTATCCTAAAGAAATAAAGGCGGGTACAATTGTTAGTGAAATGGTATAGAATTTAGATTTTGCCCCCACATTATTGAATTATGGAGGAGCCCATATTTCCAACGAAATTCAAGGTGAATCCTTTAGAAAACTAGTTGTTGGAGAGAATATAAAATGGAGAGATACCATCTATTATAGGTATTACGAATATCCTGGAGAACACAAAGTCAAACGTCATTATGGTATTCGTACTGATTGTTACAAACTCATCTATTTCTATTATGATAGTGCATTAAAATGGGAGCTCTATGATCTAGAAAAAGATCCTTCAGAAATGAATAATATTTATGATGATCCTATGTATCTAGAAGTAAAAAAACAGATGCACAGAAGTTTAAAGGCCATTAGAATAAAATATAAAGATGTACTTAATAACAGTTTTATGTAAAAATATTTAGAAACAAAAGCAACATAATTCTTTTGATAAAATACTTCAATATAAATCCTAAATCATTGTTTGATGAAAAAAAAGAAACTTATTTATTTGATTTTATGCTTGGCATTGCTTTCATGTAAGAATAATGACAAGGTATATAAAAAATTAAACGTACTATTTATTATCGCAGATGATTTAACTACCACAGCCGTTTCTTCCTATGGAAATAAAGTATCCCAAACGCCAAATATCGATGATCTTGCTGCCAAAGGTACGAGATACACTAGAGCATATTGCCAATATCCAGTTTGTGGTCCTTCAAGAGCCTCGTTTTTATCGGGTTATTATCCAAATGCCACTCAGACTTTTGGATATACCAGTGGAAGGGAAAATATAGGAGCAGAGAGAGTAACCTGGCCTCAATTATTTAAGGATAATGGTTATTATACAGCAAGGATTAGTAAAATATATCATATGCGGGTTCCCAGGGACATAGAACTTGGGGTCAATGGAACGGATGATGAGGCTTCGTGGACCGAACGATACAATAGTAAAGGACCAGAATGGACGGTCGAGGGAGTTGGTGAGCTAATTCAAGGAAATCCAGACGGATCTAAACCCATTAGAGGAGGGAATGTAATGACCATAGTAAAAGCTGAAGGAGGTGATATGGTACACGCTGACGGAAAAACAGCAGCCAAAGTTTCAGAATTGATAAAAAAACATAAAAATGAACCATTTTTTATGGCAGTTGGTTTTGTGAGACCCCATGTACCTTTTGTAGCACCAAAGCGTTATTTTGATGCTTATCCAGATAAAGAAATCAGCTTGCCTTACAATTTTGAGAAGGACTGGGATGATATTCCTGAAAAGGGAATCAATTATGTGAACAGTATAAAAGATCAAATGAATACTTCCCAGAAAAAGAAAGCCATAGCCGCATATTATGCAACTGTAGCATACATGGATAAACAAGTGGGTAAGGTATTAAAAACCTTAAAGGAGGAGGGATTGGAAAATAATACCATTATTATTTTTACCTCAGATCATGGATTTCATCTCGGAGAGCATGAATTTTGGATGAAGGTTAGTGTAAAGGAAGAATCTGCTAGGGTGCCACTGATTATAAAAATGCCAGGGAAAAAGCCAGCCATATGCAATTCCTTCGTAGAATTGTTGGATTTGTATCCTACAATTGCAGAATTAGCGGGTCTTTCTTATTCAAAGCATATCCAAGGAAAAAGCTTGATCAAAACACTAGATGACCCTAGTCATAAAGTTCGAAATATGGCTTTTTCTGTAACCCAAAATGGAAAAACTTTTTTGTTGCGTACAGATAAATGGGCTTATATACAGTATGGTGAGGATGCTTCTTTGGGAATTGAGATGTTTGATATGGAAAATGATCCAGGACAGTACACTAATTTGGCATTGCTTCCCAAATATTTAGACCAAGTGAATAATTTTCAACAAAAGCTAAAGCAGAAATTAAAAGAAGTAAGAACTAACGATTTGGAAATAGATTATGCAAAAGCACAGCATAATAAATAATGTCGTAAATATCCGTATGTTCAAAACTTTTAACATTATAATTTATTGAATTTCAGTCAATAAAAGATAAATAAAATAAAAAATTGCTTGATCATATTTTTAATGACTCTTATTTATGGATGTAAATCTAATATGATTATTCATAAATCAGATCAAAGATCTAACATTATTTTAATTAAGGCTTATGATCTTGGTTATGAAGCATCAGGGATATAATATATAATGGCAATAGCTATAAAACACTCAATTTAGTTAAGCTTGCCAATGAAGGAATGCGGTTTAACTTTTGTTATTCCACCCCTATGTACACTGGACTTGCAATAAAAAAAAGGACAATTAATTGTAAGATATGAGTTGTTACATTTTAGTTATACATTTCTGCTTCTAGTTTTATACCTTAAAGTTTACTATAAAATTAGAACATTTATAACCTCTGCTAATGGAACTCTAGTTGTAAAAATTTATTTTAGTATGAGAGTTGAAATACTCTCCATTTCCATAGTACCTTTGTTTAATAAACTGTATATAATAAAAGGTCGCTTAGTTTAAAAAAAGTTAAATCACTTCAGTTAAAATAGATATATAATGTGATTTTCTATCTTTTTAAAAACAATAAATGGAAAACATGGTTAAAGGATAAATTTTGGTAAATATTCTGATAACTTTCCTTTTATTGAACAGTTGCTAGCAGAAGGAAATTAATATATTCTATAAATGTTACTTTGTTCTTGTTGATTTGATCAAATATTCGATTCATGACGCTTCGTTATTAAAAATTTTAGACCATGTTTCTGAAAATTATTTATTATTTTAAATTAGAACATTTTAGTCATTTATTTTTAATATTTAATTTTTAAGCCAAATTTATTCATGAAAAAACATCGAGTTACCATTAAAGATATTGCCAATGAGTTAAATATGGCTATTTCGACCGTGTCTAGAGCTTTGAATGACCATCCTGCTATAAGTATTCAAACTAAAAAAAAGGTTCAGAATTTAGCTAAAAAATTAAACTATTATCCGAATTTATTAGCTTTAAATTTGTTACAAAAGAAGACGAACACCATTGTAGTGATAGTACCTGAAATTACAAGTCATTTTTTTTCATCAGTTATTACAGGAATTCAAGATATTTTAAAAGGATCGGGTTATAGTCTTATAATAACTCAATCTAATGAATCTTATAGAGAGGAAGTTGCCATAGTTGAGCATATGATAAGAATAAGAGTAGATGGTGTTTTGATATCCCCCTCATCTTCTACCAAAAAAAATGATCATTTTTTGAAATTAAAAAAAAATGGTATTCCTTTTGTTCTTTTTGATAGAGATTGCCCTGGTGTAGAATCTGACAAAGTTCTTGTTGATGATTATGAGGGGGCTTTTCAAGCGGTAGACTATTTAATTAATGCGGGTTGTAAAAAAATTGCTCATTTGGCGGGGCCTATAAACCTATCAACAACTAGTCATAGACTAGAAGGTTATAAAGATGCTTTAAAGAAATACCAAATTCCTGTAAGAGATGGATATGTTAAACATGTTTCAGGTTTTACACATGAAGATGGTATAAAACCATCAAAGGCATTATTAAAACTAAAAAACCCTCCAGATGCTATTTTTGCAATTAACGATTGTATTGCAATTTCGGCTATATTTGTAGCAAAAACAATGGAGTTAAGAATTCCTGAAGACATTTCTATTGTTGGTTTTGATGATGAACCCCATTCTAGATATTTTACGCCATCATTGTCAACTATTTGGCAACCTGTCTATAGTATTGGAATGCTTGCTATTCGAATATTATTAAAAAGAATTGAAACTAATGAGGATTCATTCACTTTTAGAAAAGAAGTGTTTAAACCTGAACTTGTAATTAGAAATTCTTCTAAAAAATAATTACATTGTTATAATTTATTTTGGCTAGAATGGCAATTTGTTTATTCATATGATTCTTTTGTGTTAATGGTCGCTCAATTTCAATAAGTTTACATAGACGAGTTCGGTTAGATAAATAAACATGAATAATATTTTTAAGTTTTTGTACCGATTCGATTGTAATTAAACAATTTTTGATTTATCAATTTAAGAAAATTTAGGAAAACTTAAATGCAAACCTTTGCATTGTATTTCTAAATTGATTTTCCATATAACTAAAAAAATCCTTATATATTTACATTAATATGTATCTGATATGAGCTTATTACTATTGTTTTAAATGTTAATTATGAAAAATTGCACGTTACCAGTGTTTGAATAAATAATAAAGCTTTCTTTTATAATTTAAATAAGACTAATTAGTAAGAAATTGTACTAATATTTAATAATATATATAGGATAAACGATAAAAATATAACATTAAGCTTGTTTGGATAAATCATAGTAACGCGCATAATGTTGTAGCATTATTTTCTCCGATTAATGCAGTTCAATAACAGCAATGGAAAACCGATAAAAATTATTTTTAATCATTTAATCTAGATTATTATGTTAAAAAAACATGTATTTTTTATCATAACTTTTTATAATTTATTATTTGCATATGCACAAAATGTGTACATACCAAGTGCAGAAAATATTAAAGCAAGAGAAGAGTTTCAAAATGATAAATTAGGAATGTTTATACACTGGGGTGTATATAGTTTAATGGGTGGTGGAGGCGAAACAAAAATTGGTGAATGGATTATGGAAAATAAAAAAATCCCAGTAAGCGCATATGAAAAATTGCCATTAAATTTTAATCCGGTTCAATTTAATGCTAAAGAATGGGTTGCTATTGCAAAACAGGCTGGTATGAAATATATTACTATTACAACGAAACATCATGATGGTTTTGCAATGTACAATTCAAAAGTTTCTGACTATAATATAGTAAAGAGCACACCTTATGGTAGGGATATATTAAAAGAATTAGAACGAGAATGTAAAGAACAAGGTCTTAAACTCTTTGCTTATTACTCTCAATTAGATTGGCATCATCCGGATTATTATCCAAGAGGTTGGACGGGAAGAAATACAGAACGTCCGGAGTTTGGTGATTGGGGTAAATATATTAATTATCAGAATGCCCAGATTAAAGAATTAGCAGAGAATTATGATATTTCAGGATTTTGGTTTGATGGATGGTGGGATCAAGCATCTCATAAATCAGCATGGAAAAAGCGTAAAGATTATAGAATTAATCATAATGAAGCAGATTGGAATCTAGAAGAAACATATAGAATAATCCATTCTGTAAAATCAAATTTATTGATAGGAAATAATCATCATGAAGCTCCATTTCAAGGCGAAGATTTTCAAATGTTTGAAAAAGACCTTCCGGGAGAAAACACTACTGGATTTGGAACTTCATCCGATGATATAGGCCAATTACCTCTTGAAACCTGTGAAACGATTAACGGTTCTTGGGGATTTAATCTAATGGACAATAATCATAAAACAGTAGAAGAGTTAATTAAGTATGTAGTTAATTCAGCAGGACGTAATACTAATTTTCTGTTAAATGTAGGACCTATGTCAAACGGGCGGATTCAGAACGAGCATATAGAATCATTAAGAGGATTAGGGCAATGGATGGATAAATATGGAGAAACCATTTATGGTACCAGAGGTGGTCCAATAACACCATCAAAAGAGTATGTTGTTACTCAAAAAGATAATAGACTCTTTTTTCACATTTTAGATAAAGCTACAAAAGTAATTACATTTCAATCCCAAAAAAAGATTAAAAAAATTATTCAATATGATTCTAAAAGTCATATTAAATTTAAGAAAAAAGGAAAAGAAGTAACTTTTACAGTGCCTTCTAGTAACGATGTTGTTACAGTATTAGAGGTAGTGCTTAAAAATAAATAAACAATAGTTTTTCTTGAGAAATGACTCTTTAATCCATTTTTGTTTTCAGACATTACTCATAGTGTCTCCCCACCTTTGGGAACTATTTGGAAATACTTTTGAATATAAAACCATTCTTTTCTTTTATTGGAGCGTAACAATTGCCCATATTTACTAATCCAATAAAAGAACAAGTGTTTCATAATTTTACATTAATTTCGATTTAAATGGATTACTATTTTATTATTCATTTTTTTTTGATGGATAGAATATTTTAATTTATTCAAAAGATCTTCAGCATTTATTTATTCCAAAAAATCAATTTCGGCTATTGTCGCAGAAGTACTTCCTCCTGCTCCTCTTATTGCTTCTATTTGAATGTATTGTCCTTTTACTTTTTTAACAAAATGTATTGTGCGTGCTATTGGATCATTGATAAGGTTTCCTAAATCAAATATCTGTACTGTTTTCCACGATTTTCCATTTTCACTTACTCTGATGAGTCCCTTTTCAATAAGTCCTTCTTTAAAATTTAAAGGTGGCGTATAAATAAAGCCTTGAATCGTTTTAGTTTCCTTTAAATCAATAATTATTTTGGTTTCGCCCTCACCAGAATTCCAATAAGTATTCACATCAGCGTCTATTGCATTTTCCACTTTGTTTTTATTCCTGTAGGATTTTCCATTTGCAGTCCAGTCCTTTTTAATCATTCCAAATTCTCTTACCAACAAACTTCCTGTTTGTTTCTTTTCGAATGCTATTGCTTTTACTTCACCAGATTTTAAGAAAAAACTGTTAGCATAAATTTTAGAGTTTTCATTAGGAACAGTGCCATCTGTGGTATATCTAATTTTCAAACTACTTGATAAGTTCTTTTGAAAATCAATTCCATGAGATTTCCATCTGAAATCACTTTTTTTAGGAGCAATGGTTACTTGTCCGTCAAGGTTTCGGTTAATTGATAATTGTGGTGGCCGTGGTGAATAATAATGTGCTGATACACCAGACACGGAAGGTTTAGAACGTGCTTCAGTTACTCTTAATCTGAGCTTATTAGTCGTTACATCTGAAAACCTTAATATTCTTTTATAACCTACTACTGTACTTTCTATTATTTCCTGCCATTTATTGTTTATCCAAGCATCTAATGCATGTTTTTCTATACGCTGCCCATGAGTTTGAATGGCTTCTTGTAATACAAAACGGTTTAATGTAATAGCATTCGGTAAGTCAATGATAAAATTGCCTTTACCGTTTTCTCCCAAAACATATGTGTTTTCATTTGCATCCAGAATAGCATTTTCTCCTTTGGCTCCTTTTAAGAGGTTAGTGCCGTAGGTTTCTCTTATCCTTTTACCTATTTCTTTAAGTACGCGTACATCTTCATCAGAAAATTTTCCTTCTCTATTGGGTGGTATATTTAATAATAATGTAGCATTTCCTCCAACTGTACGTTCGTAAATATCAAACACATCATCTGTGCTACGTACTTTTTGGTCTGTCTCATCTCTATAAAACCATCCTTCTCGAATAGAAGTATCTGTTTCTGCTGGCAAATAATGTAAATATTTTGCATTCAATAGTTTTTCTCTACTTCCTATATCTCCATGCATATCTGGAAAAAGATTCATTTGATGAGGGTCCTGATCAAATGAAACCACATCCCATTCAGATTCACGGGTAGCTCCAGATTCGTTACCACACCAACGCACATCTTCTTTTCCAAAAATAACCGCATTGGGGGCTAAAGTTTGGATCAACTTTTTCCATGCCAAATAATTGTATTTTTGCCCTCCTTTACGTTTAGGATGCGCCCCATCAAACCAGACTTCATGAATAGGTCCATACTCTGTTAACAATTCAAAAAGCTGATTAAGAACGTATTCATTGTAATCGTCCACCTTAAACTTAAAGGTCGTTTTATTCGCAAAAGGTCTTCCTGCCACAGGTCTAGGAATTACACGTTCTGTGTATTCGCTTAAGTTTCCATAAAGACCTTCTTTATTTTCTATCTGGTACAAGTCTGCTGGAGAAAGATATACACCTAACTTCAATCCATATTTTTTACAGGATGCTGATAGTTCTTTTAATACATCTCCACTACCATCTTTAAATGGTGAAGACATGACCCCGTGCTTGGTATAACGCGACCGCCATAACACAAATCCATCGTGATGTTTGGCCGTAAACATGACTAGCTTCATACCAGCTTCTTTAGCCGTTCTACACCATTGATCTGTATCTAAATTTTGAAGATTGAAAATTTTAGGGTCTTCAAACCCGTTTCCCCATTCTTTTCGGGTAAACGTATTTACTCCGAAATGAATGAAACAAGTGAATTCTAACTTTTTATAAGCGTATTGGTTAGCTGTAGGAACTACTAAGGCTGCTTTTTCAATAATATCGTTATGCGAATCTCCTTTTTCAATTTTAATAGTACGTTGACCCTGAGCAAAAGCTGCTAAGGACAGTGTCGTACAAAATAGAATATTTAAAATTTTGTTCATTGCCATCATTATTCTAAATTCCAATTAAAAGACAGCTTCAATTTCATCAATAGAAGCTTTTAATATTTTTTTTGCTATTTGATCTAAAACATCCTTAGGTCCTTTGAAATGATAAATACGTTGTGTATGTTCATAACTTTCCCCTGATTTTAGATCTAATGCCGGGGAAGAACTCTCTAATTCATAAAATGGTCCCATTTGTGAACCATCTTCGAGTGGTCCATCGTTATAAGAATTCAAAACATCTCCAGAATATGGGTTTTCCTGTAACTCCCAAGCTGAGTTCACATATTTGTCTTCAGCCTTTGGTTCAGTAATCTGCAAAATGGTTAATACTTTATTTTGCCCATCATAACTTCCAATAAAAGCAGTAGATCGTTTTGGTGAGAACCCAATCTTTCCACGGCTTTTTCCATCAGCTTTAAAAAACACATTTTTTTCTGTGGTTTTTAATCGACTGGCATCTACTTTTCCAAAGTAATTGTCGTTTACTTTAATACCTTTATCACTTTCAGCTCCTTCTTTTATTGGAGCTATTACAGTTACTTCCGGCGAGGGTGTCATCATACTCAATAACCAAATTGATACTAATCCTGATTTTTTCTCCCATGCCAGATCTCCAACATTTTTTACAATATTTTCAGTTTCATAGGCCACTGATGACAAACCATCCATAGTTATTTGTAATAAATCCTCTATTTGCTTATTTGATAGTAGCTTAACATTTCGTTGCACATCGAGATTGAATTTTGTGCCAGAATAATTAACAAGATTCATTTCTTTTTGGAAAACAACACTGTTTGAACTTCGTTTCTTAACTTCAAATGCTTCAGTATCTATAACAGCAGGCACATACCAGTTTTCAAATTCAAATGGTTTATCATTTTCAAAATATATAGAATATTGCCCGCCTTCAGGACCTAACCAAAAGCGTTCCTCTCCCCCTGTAGGGTTGAAATGTTCTTTCTTTTCTTTTGAACTGATCAAATCGTAGTTTAACCATCCAAAACTCATCCCTTCATCACCAGCCAAAGTACTTGTCATAACTCGCCCTTGTAATTCTGGTGACAGGATAATACTGGATTTACCATCTTCACTTTCTAAGACTATGGTATTTTCATAATGCTTTTTCAAGAAGGATTTGTCATAACCATAAGTTCCCTTAACAATAGTATTTTCTGTACTTTTTTGTTCTTCTACTTTCTTCTTACCTTTTGAACCACAAAAAGTCATAACATTTAAAATTAATAGGAGTATACTTGATTTTATAATTACACTTTTCATTTTTAGTCTTTTTAAATTAAAGAATACTTTTCTAAATTATTTATACTGGGTTGCTCGAAATCCATACCATGCCACGACTACATAACACAACAATGGTAGAATAAATGAAAAATTCACTTCTGGAACACCCAATATGGTAACATCTTGATACCCTGAACCTCCAATATCTAAAATTAGACCTTGTAAAGAAGGCATAATAGCTCCACCAACTATAGCCATGACTAAAAATGCAGAAGCATATTTTGCATCTTCGCCCAAACCTTTCAACGCAATTCCATAAATGGTTGGAAACATCAACGACATACAAAATGAAATAGCTACTAGACTATATAAGCCCCACATACCTTGAATAAATATGGCTCCAAGAGTACAGATTATAGCTCCCATAGACAATATCATTAACAATTTTCCAGAATTGATATATTTTAATAAAAAAGTACAAATCCAACGTCCTGCTAAGAATACACCTAATGCTGTCATAGCATAATAAACTGTTGTTTGGTTGTCAATTCCTAAGGTTTCTGCATATTGATAAATGTAAGTCCAACACATAATTTGTGCACCAACATAAAATGTTTGAGCGACAACGCCACCAACGAAACGTTCTTTCTTAAATAAGCGTTTAATAGAGTTCCATACACTCGAATTATTTTTTTCGGTGCTTTCAGGCATTTTTACAAATGCAATAATCCCCAACATCATTAATACAAAAACTCCCAAGGCAACATATGGATCTCTAATTACCAATAAATCTGCTGTTTTTATGATTCCTTTTGCCTCTTCGCCTAAAGAAGAAAAGTCAACATTATCAGATTGTAATGCTCCTAAAATAAAAGTTTGTGCAACAAATAATCCTCCCAAGGCTCCAATCGGATTAAATGCTTGAGCCAAATTTAAACGCTGTGTTGAAGTACGCTCATCTCCCATAGCTAAAATATAAGGGTTGGCCGTTGTCTCTAAAAATGCTAAACCAAAGGTTAAAATATATAATGCTGCCAAAAAGAAATAATATTCTTCGAATACTGCGGCAGGATAAAATAATAATGCTCCTACGGCGTAAAGTGCAAGCCCAAATAATATCCCCTTTTTATACGTATACTTTTTAATATATATAGCCGCTGGCAAAGCCATAGTACCATAACCACCATAGAAAGCCAATTGTACGAGAGATGCTTGAAAGTTGTCTAACTCCATAATTTTTTTAAATGCTGAAACCATTGGATTGGTAATATCATTTGCAAAACCCCATAATGCGAATAGAGAAGTAATTAGTATAAATGGTACCAAGACATTTTTTGAAACAACGGGGATTTTTTTATCCATTTTCTGTACGTTTTCTGTTGAATTGTTTTCTGCCATATTTTACGGTTTATTTAAAATTTAAGTTTTACCTCAATTTTATAAATTAATATTTTCACTTTCTACTTATTCGTTACTTAATCGATTTAGCAAAAAGACAAACAACTCTATATTATTATATCCTCGTTATAAACCGCTAAATATTTAGCCTATTTTATTTCAACAATATCAATTGGTAAAACTCTTATTTCATTTATTTGAGCCACTGAATTTATTTGTTTCATAATTAAATCGACTGCATTTTCACCAAGTTTATCAATAGACTGCACACCATAAACCAAAGGTGTATCCAATAAACTCATAAATTCAAAACTATCAAAACTACATATCGAGACTAGTGACTTTTTATTACTGTTATATTCTTTGATAAATTTAACTCCCAAAAATGCCAAATGGTTGTTTGCAAAATAAATGGCATCAATTGGTTTATCCATATTCAGTAATTCTCTTACAGCATTTGCTGTTTCCTCTTCAATACCCTTAAAAGGTACGTTTTTCACCAAACTTTCATCAAATGCGATTCCAGAAGCTTTCAAGGCCTTTTTATAACCAGCAAGCCTGCCTTCCATATTTGTTAATCCAACATTAAAATTAACGTAACCAATTCTTTTATTACCTTTAATAATTTGATCTTTCACAATTCTAAATGATCCTTCAAGGTTATCAACCACGACAACATTACAATCAATATCAGTAAAATACCTATCTACTAGCACATTGGGTGTTTTCATGTTTTGTAATTTCTCAATATACTTGGCATCTCCTTTTGATGGACAGATAATCAATCCATCCACATTTTTATCAATGAATAAATCTATTAGTTGAGTTGATTTATGGCTGTCTTCATCAGAACTTCCAAAAATCACATTATAACCATACTTCATCGCTTCATCTTCAATACTTCTAGCCAATTTTGCAAAAAAGGAATTCGAAATATCGGCTACTATCAACCCAATTGTATTCGACTTACCTGTTCGTAATGCTTTACCCAAATAACTGGGTTTATATCCCATTTCTTTGGCCTTAAGCAACACTTTTTCAGTCATTTCAGTACTAATACGTTTTTCTTCCGCTTTTCCATTCATCACAAATGAAACTAACGTTTTAGATACTCCCAATTCTTTTGATATATCTGCTAGACTAACTTTTTTCATATGTTAATTCGACATAATAATTTAAATATTTTCTATTGATGAAATTACACATTTTTAGTACACTAATTTACCTTTTAAATAATTCTATTTTTAAATTTTACAAATTATCTTTTGTAAGATTACCATCAATCAGCCTCCAAATCCTCAATGCATTCTCATCCTTCAATGCTTCAGGTAATAATTCTTGTGTGAAATTTTGAAAACAAACTGGTCTTACAAACCTTTTGATTGCATTTGTCCCTACGGAGGTTGATTGTGATGCTGTTGTAGCAGGAAAAGGCCCTCCATGTACCATAGAATGACAAACCTCAACTCCAGTAGGATATCCATTAATAATTAATCTACCTACTTTATTTTCTAAAATAGAAAATAGTTCTTCATAATTCACCAAATCTTCCTTTGTTCCAAATACGGTTGCTGTAATATGACCTTCCAAGTTTTTTGCTGCTTCCAAAAGTTCTTTTTTAGATGATGCACTAACAAGCATGCTTGTAGGACCAAACACTTCTTCAGACAATTCAGGTCTCTCTAATAGGTTGCTAACTGTTGTGCTAAATATTTTGGGAACAACACTTGCTTTTGTTTGGTTACTTAACCCAGAGGCTACTATCTCTACGTTGTTATTTGTTTCAAAATTTGTTATACCTATATTATAAGCTTCTTTGATTGAATCAGTTAATAAACTCCCTGTTTCTACGCCTTCAATTTCAGTTGATAATTGAGAAACAAATTGTTCGGATACTTTTGATTGTTCTATGATTATTAACCCCGGATTAGTACAAAATTGACCTACTCCCAAAGTTATAGAACCCACCAAACCTTTAGCAATATTATTTCCATTTTCTTGTAAAGCGTTCGGTAAAATAAATACGGGGTTAGTACTACCCATTTCTGCAAAAACTGGTATGGGTTCTTTTCTTTTATTTGCCAAATCAAATAATGCTTTTCCTCCATTATATGATCCGGTAAAACCAATAGCCTTAATTCCGGGATGTTTGACAAGATCTCCTCCAACTCTAATTGAAGCCCCTTGAACTAAAGAGAATATTCCATTAGGCATATTTGTTTTTTCTGCTGCTTTTAAGATTGCAATAGCTACCAATTCCGAGGTCCCCGGATGTGCCTGATGACCTTTAACTATAACTGGACAACCCGCTGCTAAAGCCGAGGCAGTATCACCACCTGCGACTGAAAATGCTAATGGGAAGTTACTTGCTCCAAATACTCCAACAGGTCCAATAGCCGTTAACATATGTCTAATATCTGGTTTTGGAAATGGTAACCTATCTGTTTGTGCCTTATCTATTCTTGCATCTACCCAAGATCCTTCTCTTAACACTGAGGCAAACAATTTTAATTGCCCCATGGTTCTACCACGCTCTCCTTCCAAACGAGGTCTGGGTAAGGCGGTTTCCTGCATACATCTTTCAATAAGTGCATCTCCTAAGTTTAAAATTTCATCGGCTATTGTTTCTAAAAATAATGCTTTTTCTAAAGACGTTTTTCTCTTATAAATTTCAAAAGCATTTTCTGCCAATTTTACCGCTTTATCAACTTCCTGGGTTGTTGCTTCGAAAAAAGAAATTGGGAGCGCTTCTCCAGTTTCTGGATTCATTGCTTGAAATGTTTCAATAACTTCAAATTCTATACTACTTCCTATATATTGTTTACCTGTAATATTCATTTACTATGCTTTTTTTGATACAGTATTTATTAATGTTCCAATAGAATCAATGGTGATTTTTATAACATCACCAACTTGCAATGTAAAGCTATCTGGTGGAACCATTCCCGTTCCAGTCATTAAAAAACACCCCGAAGGAAAATCACATTCTCTAAATAAATATGCGACAAGATCAGTTAGTTTTCTTTTCATTTGATCGATGGTAATTTGGTCTTCAAACATGATTTTATCTCCACGTAATATCGTTAACGAGATTGAGGTCTTGGGGTCTATTGGATTTTTAGGTACATATATACATGGCCCTAATCCCGCACATCGTTCAAATACTTTTGCTTGTGGAAGGTATAGAGGATTTTCACCTTCAATACTTCTTGAACTCATGTCGTTTCCTATTGTGTATCCTTCAATTGTTCCTTCTGAGCTTATCAATAAAGTTAATTCTGGTTCGGGTACATTCCAAGTAGAATCCTTTCTTATAAATACAGTATCATTTGTACCAACTACTCTATTTGCTGAGGCCTTAAAAAATAATTCTGGTCTATCAGCATCGTATACTTTATCATAAAAATCTGCTCCTCCTGCATCTTCCGATTCTTCCATACGAGCTTCTTTACTTCTCATATATGTTACTCCAGACGCCCAAACTTCTTGAGAACCAATAGGTGCTTTAATTTTAGCATGACTCAACACCTCTTTTATATCTCCATCTATTGATGATAACTGAGACACTTCATCTAATAAATGCTGATACAGGTTTTTTCTGTTAATAAAATTATCCCAGTTATCTAAATCATTTTTGTATAACCTGTTTTGATACTCAATTAAAATTGAATCTTCTAATTTATATAATTTCATGTTTATTAATTTTATAATTTTTAATTGTCTATAGACGAAGTCTTAAAGAGATATCCCTCTTCTCCAAGGAATAAAATCATCTTGACCTAAAGTCATTGCTCTTGTTTGTTTTCTTCCACTTGCAACTTCTATAATTAAATCTAAAAGTTTCTCGCCACATTCCTCAATAGTTTCTGTGCCTTCTATAACAGCACCTGTATTAAAGTCTAAAATATCTTGCATCTTATTATAAAGAGTCGTATTACTAGAAACTTTAATAACTGGCACAACTGGATTACCCGTTGGTGTTCCTAGTCCTGTTGTAAACAGAATCATATTTGCTCCAGAAGCCGCTATACCTGTTGTAGATTCTACATCATTTCCGGGCGTGCATAATAATGACAACCCTTTTTCTGTAACTCTTTCGGTATAATCTAGTACTTGATTTACAGGCGATGTGCCTCCTTTTTTTGCTGCTCCAGCCGATTTAATAGCATCGGTAATTAAACCATCTTTAATATTTCCGGGAGATGGATTGGCATGAAAACCTGAACCTGACTCTTCGGCTCTTTTGTTATATGCTGCCATGAGTTTAGAAAATTTTTGTGCCATTTCTATGGTTCTACATCTGTTGATAAGTTCTTGTTCAACACCATTCAATTCTGGGAACTCGGCCAAAATAGCTTTAGCTCCTAAACCTACTAATAAATCTGAACAATGACCAACGGCAGGGTTCGCCGAAATTCCAGAAAAACCATCAGATCCCCCACATTCTAATCCCAACACAATCTTATCTAAAGGTGTTGGTTGGCGACTGGTTTTATTCGCTTCTATGAGCCCTATAAATGTTTTCTTAACGGCTTCGGCTATAAATTCTCTTTCTGAAATACTTTGCTGCTGTTCTAAAATATATAGGGGCCTATTAAAATTTGGAATTCTATCTTTAACCGCCTTTAAAAAGATACTCGCTTGTGCATTTTGGCAGCCCAAGCTTAATATGGTTGCTCCTGCCACATTTGGATTTGTTATATACCCGGCCAATAGATTACACAACGCTTCTGAATCTTGTCTTGTTTCTCCACATCCAGTGTTTTGCGTAATAAACTTAAGCCCGTCTACATTTTTAAAAAGCCTTTTATCTTTCTCTTTTTGTGTAGGAATTACAAGATCTGAATTCAATAATTCAGAGACCTCTTTCCCGTCTTTATAGCCATTAATCAATTCGTCGACATCAAGTCTATATTCTTGTGAGTTATTATACCCTAAACGTTCTTCTAAAGCTTTTTTTATAGCGAGAATGTTCCTGTTTTCACAAAACACCAATGGAATAACCAGCCATACATTTTGTGTTCCAACCGAGCCATCTTCTCGATGATAGCCATCAAAAGTTCGGTTTTTCCATGTATCCGTCTTTGGGGCTTCCCAATTATCTTTAGCTTTAAATTCATTTAAAGAGTATACATTTGCTTTATGCTTAATATTTTCAGTGGTTACTAATTGACCTCGTTTTAAAGGTTGAATTACTTCTCCAACGACAACGCCGTACATAATTATTTTATCTCCTATATTTCTATCCTGAGTTGTGAATTTATGTTTGGCACTAACCAAATGTACCATTGTATATTGTTGGTCTTCATAATTAATTACTGCGCCTTCGTTTAAATCTTCAAGTGCAACAATAACATTATCTTCTGGATGGATTCTTAAAACTTTATACATTTCATAGTTTTTAATTAATTATTCAATGTATTTAATGATCTATCTAAATGCACATAACCTCCATCAACAAAAATATGCTGACCTGTGGTATGTGAGGATGCATCGGAAAGTAAGAAAGCCGCCGTTTTTGCAATTTCTTCTTCAGTTGTCATTCTATTTTCAAATGGAATTTTTTCTGTAATCGTTTTAACTTTCTCCACTGGATTATCAAATGTTTCTATCCAGTTTTTATACATAGGTGTAAATACTTCGGCTGGTATTATGGCATTTACTCTAATGGAATATTTCAATAATTCTACAGCCCATTCTCGCGTCATTGCCAATTGTGCGCCTTTCGCCGCTGCATAGGCAGATGTATTTCCTTGTCCTGTTAATGCCGTTTTTGAACTGATGTTTACAATGGACCCTTTACTCTTAATTAAATAAGACAGACAGAGGTGTGCCATGTTATAATAATGATATAAGTTATCGTTTAATGATGCTTTAAATTGCTCTGGAGTTCCATCTTTTAAGCCAATACCATCATTTCTACCAGCGTTATTTACAAGGCCATAAATACTTCCAAACTTTTTTACTGAAGCTTCTACGATACGTTTACAGTCTTCGAGTTTACTTATATCACCTTGAATAAAGAACCCTTTTAATCCTTTTGTTTGAAGTGAATTTAATAATTCCTGACCAGCATCTTTACCTCTACCAATAAACACAGGAATTCCGCCTTCTTCAGAAATCATTTTCGATATTCCTGCGCCAATTCCTTTAGTACCACCAGTTATAATAATTACTTTATTTTTTAAGTTTAAATTCATTAATTTTTTACTTAGTTATTAAAATTTAGTTAGGTATAAGTCAAAATTGAAATATTTTATTGATTTTGCTTAATCGATTTAGCAAATAAACAACATGTTTTTTAAATGAACAAATTATGTATTGACTAAATTTTGGTTAATACATAATATTACCAACTGTCATGAACTGTATAAACACTATCAATTTTTGGTCTTTGTCAATTTTATTTTTCTTATTCTTGCTTTTTCTCTTTCATATTCATTATTTGATTCAAAATCCTTAAAAATCTTTTAGTTTCAGATAGTTGTTTTATCGTCTTTGGGTTTTTCTAATTGGGATGCTGTTTGGAAGAATTAGGAGCATTGGAGAATTATGTCTCCATTGACGAATCTGTATATTCTATGTGATATAATATTATAGCAACCTTTGTGAAAAAATGAAAGCACAAATTAAATACTTGGAATAGTGCGAGATGAACATACTGATGATTTTCTTTTTCTACGTTATATGGATGTAGTTCTTAGCGTTAAATAGTAAATCTATTCAATACTATTTTAGTATCTTGAGAAGACGAAATGGTTCAATAAATGCAAAGGTTTTTATGAATATTCTACAGATAGAATACCCATACAATCCTTGACAGTCCTTGTTCTAATTATCGTTTGCTTGTTGGCTTTTTGGTTTTATTTTTTATTGAACTAACTTTTTCCTTCGCTTATCAATTTTTTCTTGTTCCATAGCCAACAAACGAGCCATTTCTGTTTTATCGTTTTTAACTTTAAAAAACACCAAAGCAGGGTCGTTTACTTTCTCCATCCAAAGTTCCATGTCTATTCGATATTTATTAATGATTTCTGTGTATTCAGGATCTTTAATTAAATTATGTAGTGCATTAGGATCATTTTCAAAATCATAAAATTCCTCTACTTCCCTATTATCAAAGAGTTTTACTCGAGCCGCAATTTTGGGATTCGTTTTACCTGCCTCTACCATTGCCTTGTAAGTATATCCGTTTTGTGATTCGTTTCTAAACTTTGTTTCACCGTCTGACCATGCGTTAAAGATATATCCATATTTAATATCTTGTATACAACGCATTGGAAATTGTCTTTTTGCAAATGTTTCAAAAAATTGAGTAAATACTTTGTTTCTTCCCTTTTGTTTCTTTCCTAATAAAGTGGAAACAAACGAAGTTCCATCTATGCCATCAGGAGTTTGCAAACCAGCAGCTTCTAAAACCGTTGGAAAAAAATCGATAGCTGAAATAAAATCTTTTGTATTGATTGTATTTGGTGTTACTTTTCCTGGCCAGCGTACAATCCAAGGTGTGTTTGTTGATTGTAAGTAACAGTTGGTTTTAGAAAATGGAAAGGCCATACCGTTATCAGACAAAAACATAACAATGGTATTATCTGCAACGCCTTCTTCTTCTAAAACATCTAAAATTCTACCGACAGTATCATCTAATCTTCTAACCGAATTAAAATATTGGGCTATTTCTTTCCGCACCAATGGTAATTCAGGTAAAAAGCCTGGGACCGAAACTTCACTTTCATTGTAAACTCGAGAAGGTTTTAAAATTTCATTCCCATGACTCATCCATATTTCTTCTTGTTTTGTAAATGCAAATGGACGATGAGGGTCATGAGAGTTTGCCATCATATAAAATGGTTTTCCCGCTTGTTTTGCATTTTTAATTATGTTTTTTGCTTCGGTATAATAACGCTCTTTATTACGCCCCATACCTAAATCATTCATATCTAACTGAAAATCCCAGGGTGTTAATTCTTTAGGCGATGAATGTTTTACTTTCCCTAAAATACCCGTGTAATATCCATTTATTTTTAAAGTTGTAACAACATCTGGAATCTCTTTCTTGGTATGAAAAAAACCTTCTATACCACTATTGTGAGAATATTTACCTGTAGCTAAAATTCCTCTTGAGGGTTGACATACTGCAACGTTTACATGTCCATTTTTAAAACGAACTCCTTGTGAAGCTAATTTATCAATATTGGGTGTAATATTTGGAACTACAGAACCAAAAGCTCCAACTGAATTTTTATTTAAATCATCAGCAGTTATGAGTAATATATTTAAGCTTTCAGTTTTGTTTTTTTCTTGGACAGAAACTTTTTTCCCTTCCTTTTTTTTTGCTGACTCACATGTTAGTAAAATAATTAAAGATCCAAAAAAAAATAATTTATACGGTATAATTTTCTTCATAATATTTCAAAAATATAATATTCATTGAATATAAAATATATATAGTTGTAGACTATCCTCTTTTTGACTGAGATTAAATCAATATGCTATAATTTATTTTGTTTTATAATTCAATTTTAATAATAGAGCTATATCTAAATTAATAGAGGAATTAATCAAATTTAACTTGAAATGAAATTTGCTCAACTATTTTATCGCTCTTCAAATTTCACATACTCAGTTGGTGTCATGTTAAATTGTTTTTGAAAACTCCTTCCAAAGCTTGTCGCTGAATTAAATCCAACCATCTCTGCAACTTCATAAATTCTATAATCATTAGTTTTTAATAGATTTGCCGCTTTTTTTAATCTACTTATATTAATAAGTTCATTAGGGCTTAAATTAGAAATATCTTTTATTTTTCTATATAAAGATGACCGACTCATATTCATTATTTCTGCAAGAGTATCAACATTTAAATTTGCGTTAGAAATATTATTGATAATAATTTCATCAAGTTTTTTAATAAATTTTTCATCAATTTCAGTGTGGGCAATACTTCTTATATGAGCTAAAGGAGAGGTAGAGAAATGGTTAATGATATGTTTTCTGTTTTTTACGAGGTTTTCAATTTGATGTTTTAGATAATCTATAGAAAAGGGTTTTTCTATATATGCATCAGCTCCAGATTCTAATCCTTCAATTTTTGCCTCAATAGCACTTTTTGAAGTTAAAAGAATTATAGGTATATGACTTGATTCTACATCAGTTTTCACTTTAGTACATAATTCAAAACCATTCATCCCAGGCATCATAACATCGCTAATAATAAGTTGTATAGTCTCCGTCTGAATTATTTTCAAAGCATCTTCGGCATTAGTAGCTTTAATAACAAGATAATTTTCTGTTAAATCTTTAGCAACAAAGTCTAATAAATCTTCATTGTCTTCTACTAATAAAATAGCTGATCTATGCCCATTTTGCTTAGATGTTTCCCTATTTTCAGTATCAACGTAATAGTCTTCTAAATATTTTTTTGGTGATGATAAGCTATTAAACTCTCTTTCTTGATGTAATGGGAGCTTTAAAATAAAGCAATTCATTAATGAGTTGCTAGCGTCTAATTTTAAAGTTCCCTGATGAAGCTTTGTGAGCGACAGAGCTAAAGAAAGCCCTATTCCTGATCCGGGTGTAGCTCTATTTGCAGAAATACGATAAAAAGGTTCAAATATTTTTTCTCTCAGGTGTGATGGAATGAGTGGACCATCGTTTTTTAGTTGAAATTTAAAAAACAAGTCTTCTTCTTTTAAAAAGAGTTCTATTTTTTTGTCTGAATATTTTAATGCATTACTAAAAAGGTTACTAAATATTTTTTTTAGAGCTTCAGCATCTACATAAGCTATTATGTCAGCGACTGGAATGTTAAGGGTGAAATCTATATTTTGATCTTCAAGGGCTGGTTTAAACCTTAAATGGATACTTCGAATTAATTCTGAAATGTTCGTTTCAATAAAAATTAAACTTATTTTTTCCATTTCTGTTTTTCTAAAATCCAGTAATTGCTTAGTTAAATCTAGTAAACGGTTGGTGTTTTTACTCATTATTGATAGATTCTCTTTTAATTTAGAATCATCATAATTTATTTTAAGCAATTTATCTAAGGGACTTTTAATAAGTGTAAGTGGAGTTCTTATTTCGTGAGAAATATTAGTGAAGAAGTCGATTTTAGCTTCATAAATCTCCTTTTCTTTTCTATTATTAAGCTCATTGAGTTTTTGGGAGTTTTTGCTTTTAAGCTGTAAGTAATGATATCTTAATATATAATAGAATATTATACAAAGTATTATAAAATATAAGAAATACGCTAAATTACTAGCCCAAAATATAGGCTTTATGTTAATTTTAAGCAACACTTTTTCTTCACTCCAAATATTATCTTCTTTAGAAGATTTTATTAAAAATTCATAATTTCCTGGGTTTATTTTAGCTAAGGACACGCTGTTATCATGACCTAATTCAGTCCATTCATCATCTATGCCTTTTAGCTTATAAGCGTATTTATATAAACCGTTATTATGAAAATCTAATGAAGAAAAGTTAATTTTAATAGTAGATTGTTTATGATTTAGATTTATAGTATTAGTTAATGTTATTGATTTTTTCAAGGGAGAATCTTCATCAGCAATAGAGATTTTTTTATTATTTATTAATAATTCTGTTAATACTATTTCATCTGCTCTTGATTTTTTTAAAAAATTATTTGGATTAAAAGAAATCATTCCTTTATTACTGCCAAAGTATAATATGCCATTTGAATCAAGATATCCCGATTTATAGTTAAATTGATTAGATAAAATACCATTTTCTTTTAAGTGTGTTCGTATATTTTTTGTTTTGGTATCATAATGTACTAGACCATTTGCAGTACTAATCCAAAGAGAATTATTTTTATCTTCTACCACTGAGTAAAAAATGTTACTTGGATATCCATCTTTAATTGAAAAAATCTCAAACGCATTACTGTCAGATTTTAATAGATTTAAGCCATATTCAGTAGTAACCCATATATTATTTTCACTATCTTGAAATATATTATTAATGGCATTACAACTTATGTTATTTAAGCTATTTTGTTTATAGGTTGTTAAAATGTTAGTCATTGGGTCGTAACGGTAAAGACCTTCGTTGTATGTTCCAGCCCATATGCGTCCTTCGGAATCTTCCATAAAACAAGTGTAACCTATGTTAGAATGAAAGGCTTTTACAATATAAAATTTATCTTTATCCTTATTATATTGATAAAGACCTTTTGATGTGGTAATAAATAAAGAACCATTGGATATTTTATAAACACCATGTATGAAATTGCTTTTAAGCCCACTTTTTTTACCTATTTCATAATGTTTTAAAACCTTCCCACTTTTTCGGTTAACCACATAAAGCCCATTTTCAAAAGTGCCTACCCACACCCTGTCTTTAATAACTAGTATACCATGAATATTATCGTGTTGAAAATTATTAGAATTTCTTTTTAGTACTATTTTTTTAAATTTTTTAGACTTTGTATTAAATGTGTTTAATCCAGAGTCTTCTGTTCCAATCCATAAAAGGCCAGATTCGTCACTTGTTATTTCTCTAACTGAGTTACCACTAATGGAATTTTTATGACTAATATAATAGTACTTATTAAATGGTGTTATTGTTTTTGGTATATAATTAAGACCAGCAAAATATGAGCTAATCCAAATGCCTCCTAAATTATCTGTACTAAGACTATAAATGGCATTATCTGATATAGCATATGGATTTGTATGATCTTTTTTGTAGTTTAAACTCTTTTTGGTTTTTAAATTATATATATAAATACCAGATTCCGTAGCTAGCCATATATCATCATTTATTACTAATATGTCTCTGACGTATAACTCGTTTTCTGTTATTTGGATTTTTTTTATAGAATGATTCTCTATATCATAAATATAAATACCATTATTAGTTGTTCCTATTATTAAAGAATTATCATCTAAGGCGTAAATATCTGTAATATCGAATAATTTATAATTAATTAATAAAGGGTTTAAATCATATTCGGTTATTATACCATTTGTATAATTAAATAATTTATTAGTATTCGATGAGAACCAGACTTGTTTACTTTGGGTAATAGTTAAGTGCTCAATGGTTTTATTTGTTTGAGAAAATATTTGATGAGTTTCTTTGGTTAGGTTATTATATTTAAAAACTTCACCCTCTGAAACAAAAAATATAGATTGTTCATCCGATACAACACTAGTTATGCTTTTATCTCTGGTTATTTCTATAAGATTGAATTTTTCTGATTGAATATCAAACCTAAATAATCCACTGAAAGTACCAAGCCATAACTCATTCTTAAAAGATTCTATACACCAAATGTTATTACTTCCAAATAAATTTGTTTCCAAGCTATTATTTCGATATAATTTAAAATCATAACCATCAAATCTTGTAAGTCCACTTTTTGTTCCAAACCACATGAATCCTAAATAATCTTGGGTAGAACAATGAATAGTGTTATGAGGTAAACCATCTGTAATATCAAAATGCTCAAAGAAAAGCTCCTGAGAATAGTTAGAGTATATGATGAAAAAGGAAAAAATAAAAAATAAAGACCTATTCAAAGCTATATAAAGTTTAACGTAAAAGTAAAAACTAATATTCTACAAAATGTGTCAGATGTATACTTTTTTGTTCAAAAATTATATTTAAAGTTGAATTATACGGTGTTTTGACCAATTAGTTTGAAATAATGGTATAAAATGAAATATTTTAATGTTAATAATTATGTTGTTTTGAATTAGTAAAGATTACTAACTAATTTTAAAACTGAATTTTATGAAGAAAAACTACAAGGAGAACAAAAAAAATAAATTAAATCAAGAACCAAACACGAATTATTAAACAAACTTTTATGAGAAAAATAAAAAGAATAGTAGAGATTAGCTTTTTATCTTTAAAAAAGAAGAAGCTAATATATATATTAATATTATTTGTTTCTTTTACTTACGCGTCTAATAAAAATGAATTTGTATCTATTGATAATTATATAATTCAGGGACAAACAGTAAATGGAACTGTGAAGGATATTAATGGGCAGCCATTAATAGGAGCAAATATTATTGAAAAAGGAACATCAAATGGAATACAATCTGACTTTGATGGTAATTTTACTATTACGGTTTCTGATGCTAATGCAATTTTAGTTGTATCTTATTTAGGGTATATAAACATAGAAGTGCCTCTAAAAGGTCAGACTAACATTGATTTAATTTTAGAAGAAGATACATCTCAACTAGACGAAATAGTCCTAATAGGTTATGGTACTCAAAAGAAAGAGGAAATTACTAGTTCAATTGTTAGAATAGATGCAGAATCATTTAATGCCGGCAATGTAAATGATGCAAACCAATTGTTACAAGGAAAGGTAGCTGGGTTGAATATCTCTAAAGTAGGAGGTGACCCAAATCAGCCTTTTGCTATTAGACTACGTGGTTTAAGTACCTTTGGAGCTAATGCACAGCCTTTAGTAATAATCGACGGTGTCATTGGAGGCTCCATTGATTCTGTAGATCCTAGCGATATAGCTTCTATAAATGTTTTGAAAGATGCTTCTGCTGGAGCTATTTATGGAACTAGAGGTAGCAGTGGTGTAATTATTATCACAACCAAATCTGGTAAAGGAGAAAGTAAGCCTGTATTGGAATATAGAGGTTATATGGCTGTTGAAAATCTAGGCAATATTATATCTATTGCCAATAGAGAACAATTTTTAGCTAATGGAGGTTTGGATTTAGGATCTGATACGGATTGGTTGGATGAAACAACAAGAACAGCAGTGTCTAATGTTCATAATATTTCGTACTCTGGTTCTTCTCAGAATGGACTTAACTATAGAGCTTCTGTTAACTATAGGGATATAGAGGCAGTTACCAATGGTACAGGATTCGATCAACTTAATACACGTATTAATGTTACGCAAAAGCTATTTGATGATAAATTAAAATTAACAGGAATTATATCTAATACCGATCGTCATAGTGATATAGGTTTTTCACAAGCACAGCGTTATGCCTTAACATTTAATCCAACAGCACCAATTTTTGATACTGATGGAAGTTTTTTTGAAACTGGAGCACAAGATGTTTTTAACCCTGTTGCAATTACCAAACAAAATCTAAGAGAAGAAGAAAGAACAACCCTTTTTACCAATTTTAAAGCAGATTTGCAACTTGTAAATAATTTAATAGTGAGTGCAAATTATTCCAGAGAAGTAACCAACATTTTAAAAGGAGAGTTTTTTCCGAGTGATGCACAGTTTAGGGGGCTAGCCAGAAGTGGTTTTGCAGCACGTTCATCTGACCGTAATACGTCAAATCTTTTTGAAGTTACTACTACTTATAATGGAAAGTTTAATGATTTTAACTATAATGTTTTAGGAGGATATTCTTTTCAAAAGTTTGACTTTCAAGGATTGTCAGCTAGTAATAGTGATTTTATTACTGATGAAGTTACATTTAATAATTTAGGTTTAGGCTTAGGTATTACAGATTTAAACAATGCTCATATAGCATCATTTCGCCAAGAGGCAAAATTATCATCCATTTTTGGAAGATTCAACTTAAATTATAAAAATTTAGCTTTCTTATCTGCAAGTGTTCGTAATGAAGAGTCTTCAAGATTTGGTGCTAATAATCGTAATGGTACATTTTGGGCCATAAGTGGAGGCTTAAGTTTAAATGAAATTTTTGATATTCCAGAACTTAATCAATTAAAATTAAGAGCAGGTTATGGTGTTACTGGAAACGAACCTATTGAAAGACTAGCCTATTTGCAAACTTTAAATAGTGTAGGGTCAGGATTTATTAATTCAGAGTTTATAACTGCTATAGGGCCAACTTCTAATCCAAATCCAGATTTAAAGTGGGAGGAGAAAGCTGAATTTAATATTGGATTGGACTTTGAGTTGCTTGATTCTAAACTTTCGGGTTCTTTTGATTATTTTAATCGAACAACAAGCGATTTACTGCAGATTGTAGATGTTCCATCTCCACCAAATATTTTTGAAGAAACATTGCTTAATGTTGGAGAGTTAGAAACTAAAGGTTTTGAAGCACAAATCAATTATACCGTTATAAAAAATGATAACTTTAGCTGGGATTTTGGTGGTAATATTTCGACTTTTGAAACAACTCTAATTACATTAAATAATGAAGATCAAGTTATTCAATTTAGAGGAAATTTAGGAGCACCAGGTCTTAATGGTATTTTACCAATTGTAATTGAGGAAGGTGCTGAAATTGGTCAAATACGTGCTGGTGTGTTTGCTGGATATAATGATGCCGGACAAACATTAATTATAAATCAAGAAACAGGAGAAGCCACAACTGAAAGAGATTTAGATCGTGATGGAGTGATTGTTGGTAATGGTTTACCGGATTTCACCTTTGGTCTTAATAATACCTTCAAATATAAAAATTGGGACTTTAATGTTTTCTTACGAGGAGCTGTTGGTCATTCATTAGTGAATATACCTAGAGCCTATTGGGAGCATCCAAGTTTAAGTGGTAGGCAAAATTTTGTGCTTACAGACAATTTTAATTCAGAGGATTCAGAATTGGATGCATACCATTCTGGGCATGTTGAAAAAGCCGATTATTTAAGATTGGATAATGCAACGCTTGGTTATAATATTAATTTGCCAAAAAATAGCCCAATACAAGATTTAAGAGTATATGTTTCTACAAATAATTTATTTACCATTACGGGATATTCTGGATCAGATCCAGAAGTTAGATATTCAGATCCAGGGCCAAGCACAGAGGGTAATGCTGACCCATCTTTTGGAGGCGATATATTAGTTCCAGGAATAGACAGAAGGGTTAATTATTTGCCAACAAAGACATTTACCTTTGGTGTAAATGTTAAATTTTAAAACTATTGTTATGATGAAAATAAAAAACAAATTATTTATTTTGACTTTAATTTTTGGGTCTTTTGCATATCAATCATGCGATGTAGAACCAGAAATATATTCTGAAATAATTCCTGAAGAATTTTTTAAAAGCCCTGAACAGTTTGCATCAGCAGCTTCAGCAGCATATTTACCATTAAGAAGAACACAGGATAGAGTACATCCTGTATCAGATGTTGTAACAGATATAGCAACCGTTGCTGTACGTTCTAACAATGGTTGGGATGATGGAGGTTTATGGCCACGCTTAATGTCCCACGATTTTCAACCAAGTGAATTCTATTCAAATAATGTATGGAGTTTAAGTGCTGAAGGAACATCTGTATGTAATCGTTTGATAGAAATCTTTACGGAACAAGCAGGAGCAGATTCTCCGGCAGTATTAGAATTGCGAGCATTACGAGCACATTATATTTATTTAGCGCTTAGCTATTATGGTAATATTCCAGTAGAATTACGTTTTGCTGACGCTGATCCAGCACCGCCACAAGTATCACCTCAGGAAGCCTGGAATATCCTTGAAGCTGAATTATTAGCTTCTATAGATGGATTATCAGAAGAAAGAAGTAGTTTTACCTATGGAAAAGTAAATAAATGGGTTGGCTATACCATTTTAGCAAATTTATACTTGAATTCTGAGCGTATTACAGGAATACCTAAATGGCAAGAAGCAGCTGATGCTGCCAATATGGTCATTAATAGTGGAGCTTACAGTTTAGAAGGGGGATATTTTGCTAACTTTAGAACACAAAATGAAAGTTCTTCCGAAAATATTTTTGTAATTCCTTACGAAAGAGGATTTTTAAATGGGTTTAATGTGAGACATACAGCCTTACATCAATCTGCAGATGCTACTTTTGGTATGAGTGATACACCTTGGGGAGGTTTTGCTATACAAGAGGATTTTTATAATGCTTTTGAAGATGAAGATAAGCGTAAAGGTATGTTTTTAACCGGTCAACAATATACTATTGAAGCTGGTCCTAATTGGACAAATGATAACGGATTTGGTTATGCTAACCCTGACCCGGCTTTTGAATTAACAGACTGTGTAGAGGATTTTGATAATTATTTATCTGGTGGGTTTGAAGACCAATTAGTTGGTGGTTGTAATATATTTATTACTACTGATTATAATGAAATTGATAATCGTTATCCCTATAGGCATGGAGCGAGGTATGCAAAATTTGAGTTAGCTCTAAATGAAACAGGGGATATAAGTAATGATTTTCCAATTTACCGATATGCTGGAGTTTTATTAATGAGAGCTGAGGCATTATGGAGATTAGATAATGGTAGTACAGAAGCATTAGCTTTAGTTAATATGACTAGAGCAAGAGCAGGTCTTGATGCTTTGGGAGCTCTGACAGAAGATGATTTATATTGGGAAATTAAAAAGGAATTAGCCTTGGAAAATCATGGTCGAGCCACTACTATTCGATTTGGGCATTGGGAAGATGATTGGTTTTTAAAAGGAATTGGAAATCAAAAAGGTCAACCATCAGTTAATTTTAATGAAGAATTTCGTAGATATTATCCAATACCAACTGGTGCTTTGCAAGCTAATCCAAGTTTACAACAAAATCCAGGATATTAATTTTTTGAGTTTGTTTTGAGTTTTAGTGTTATTATTCCGGAAGGTGGTACTTATTACTTTCCGGAATTTTGATCTTTATAGAATTTTGTAACTTTAGAATTAGATGTAGATTAAAAATTAGGTATTATTAAATGACTAAATTTAAACGTATAAAGATTTTTTTTTATAGTGGTATTATTTGTTATATATCATATTTAATTTCTTGTGGCGATAAAATAACAAATAACTCAGATGTTGTTTTTAAGTCTTTGGATGCTAAAGATGTGGGTGTTTATTTTGAAAACACATTAGTATATACCGAAGAATTCAATACGTACCTATATCGTGGTTTTTATAACGGTGCAGGTACTGGCTTGGCAGATTTCAACAATGATGGCTTGCTAGATCTTTTTTTTTGCGGCAATCAGGTTAATAATGCACTTTACTTGGGTGACGGGAATTTTCATTTTAAAGATATCACTAAAAGTGCTGGTGTTGCCAGTACTAATGCATGGAGTACAGGAGTAAGTGTTGTTGATATTAATCAAGATGGTTGGTTAGATATTTATGTTTGTAAAAGCGGCAATCCTAAAGACAAAAATCGCAGAAATGAATTATTTATCAATACAGGGTTAAATCCTGATGGGATTCCTGTTTTTAAGGAATCAGCGGCAGAATATGGTATCAATGATTTAGGTTTTTCTGTGCATGCTCTCTTTTTTGATTACGATAATGATGGCGATTTGGATATGTACCTCTCTAACAATTCTATTAGCCCTTCAGAAATAGTTATAGACGTAAGAAAGGGTTTGCGTGAAAGACAAGATATAGGAGGTGGTGATAAATTATACCGAAATGATGAAGGTTTTTTTATTAATGTGAGTCAAGAAGCGGGTATTTATAGTAGTTCCATAGGTTTTGGTTTGGGGATTTCGGTGGCCGATGTTAATAAAGATGGTTGGACAGATATTTATGTAGCTAACGATTTTTTTGAGAAAGATTATTTATACTTAAATAACCAAGACGGAACCTTTACAGAGTCGATAGATACCGTTATTGAAGAACTTAGTTTAGGTTCTATGGGGGTAGATATAGCTGATATGAATCATGATGGATATCCAGAAATTTTTGTAACAGAGATGCTTCCATCTGATGAAGGACGCCTTAAAACCAAAACAGTATTTGATGATTGGGATAAATATGTACTTAAAGAAAGAAATGGGTATCACAGACAATTTCCTAGAAATGTGTTTCAGATGAATACTGGAAGGGTTGGAAAAGAGAAAGAGATAGCTTTTAGCGAAATATCTAGATATTCAGGTGTAGAAGCAACAGATTGGAGCTGGGGTGTACAATTAGTAGATTTTAATCTTGATGGTAACAACGAAATATTTGTGACCAACGGTATTGCAAAAGATCTTTTAGATCAAGATCATATAGATTTTTATAAAGACCCAGCAAAAATTAGGAGAATTCTAAGAAAAAAAGGTGCGGTAATTAAAGAACTTATCGATAACATTCCTTCCATACCATTATCAAATCATATGTTTACTCATAAAGGAAATTTGCAATTTAAGAATGTCGCCACCGAATGGGGATTGGATCAGCCAGGTTTTTCTAGTGGATCCGCCTATGGAGATATTGACAACGATGGAGATTTAGACCTGGTAATTAACAATATAAATGCCCCTCCATTCATCTATAAAAATGATACTGATCATCAAGATAACCATTTTATAAATATAAATATTAAAAATAAAAATGGAGCAACCGCTATAGGGGCACAAGTTACACTTACTATTAAAGGTAAAAAGTACTATCAAGAACTGTTTCCCATGCGTGGAGTAATGTCAGCTGTGGATGATCGTTTGTTTTTTGGAATAGGAAAAGCAACGAACATAGATACACTGGAAATCGTTTGGCCTAATGGAGCCAAACAAACAAGTAATAATGTTGCTACTGATCAATTTTTACTATATCAGCAACATGATGAAACTTTAAAAAAAGAAAATTCAATCAATATAGACAAAGCAACGCCTTTTTTAATAGATGTTACAGCCCGTTTGGGTATTGAACATTATCATACAGAAAGTAATTTTGTGGATTTTGATAGGGAAAAGTTATTATATCATATGATATCAAACGAAGGACCTAAAGTAGCTGTTGGAGATGTAAATGGTGATGGAAAGGACGATTTTTTTATTGGTGGAGCCAAAGATATTGCAGGAGTTCTCTACTTGCAGTATGAAAATGGATTTTTGCCAAAAGAGACAACGATTTTTGAAAAAGACAGGCTTTCAGAAGATTTAGGAATATTACTTTTTGATGCTGATAATGATAATGATTTAGATTTATTAGTAAGTAGTGGTGGTTCTGAGTTTTCGGACAGTTCTTTTGCACTTATAGATCGTTTGTATATTAATGATGGTGAAGGAAATTTTAAAAAATCACAGCAATTACTTCCTACAGGAAAACCTTTAAGTACTTCAGTGGTTATTGATGCAGACTTTGATCTAGATGGCGATCAAGATTTATTTTTTGGAGGTAGGTTGGTGTCTTCTGCTTACGGTATTCCAACTTCCAGTTATTTATTGGAGAATGATGGCAAAGGGAATTTTAAGAATGTTACCAAAGAAAGAGCTATTGAGTTATCAAATATTGGTATGGTAACAGATGCCGTTTGGATGGATTTTGATATTGATGGAGATATGGATTTGATTGTAGCTGGGGAATGGATGCCTATAAGGGTGTTTTCTAATACTAGAGGTAAATTTAAAGAGATTACAAATCAAATTGGTTTAAAAGGATCAAATGGTTTTTGGAATACATTAGAAAAAGCAGACATAGATGGAGATGGTTATGAGGATCTTATAGCTGGAAATCTTGGTCAAAATACTTTATTTAGGGCAAGTTCTGAAAAGCCGGTGCGAATGTATGTGAATGATTTTGATAAAAATGGTTCTGTTGAGCAGGTAATAACTACCTATAGAGGTGAAAAAGCCTATCCAGTTGCACAAAAAAAAGAAATAACATCACAAATGCCCTATTTGCTTAAAAAGTACTTAAAACATTCAGATTATAAAGAACAAACAATTCAAGACATTTTTTCTGACGGTGAATTAGAAAATGCTATTGTGCATGAAGCATATACAAACAAATCTATGATATTTTGGAATGAGGGAGAACGTTTCGTGTCTGAAGAATTGCCATTAGAAGGTCAATTGGCTCCAATTTATGCAATTTACGCGAAAGATCTTAATCATGATGAGCGAATGGATATTATATTAGGAGGGAATCAATATAAAGCCAAACCACAAACAGGTATCTATGCAGGAAGTTATGGTGCTGTTTTTAAGTCATTAAAGAAAAGAAACTTGCAAACGGTAAATTTTTCAGAATCTGGTTTTCATATTAAAGGGGAAATACGCGATATAAAAAAAATTAATATAAAAGGTGAAGAGCATTTAATCATTGCTAGAAATAATGAAAAAATTAAGTTATATGCTATTAAAAAAGAATAAAAATAACAAGGGACATATAATCGGAATGCTTCTCATAGTTGTATTAGGATCAATTCTAGTATTATCGTGTAGACACAAAAGGTCCTATAATGAAGTAGTGAAAGAAGAGATGAAAAAGAATGTACGTAAGGATAGCATAATTTATGGCATACATTTAGGGATGACTTATGAAGATTTTTATTATTATTGTTGGGCTAGGAATGCTGACGGTTTATTCAAACCTAATACAAGTGGTAATGCAGTTACCTGTGAATTTAAAAATAAGTTTAGCTACCCTACGGTATTTGAATTTTTTCCTTCTTCCGATATCAATAATAAATTAATGCCAATAAGTAAGTTCAAAGCTATCATTAGATACAAAGCGTATTCTCATTATAATAAAGATATGTCTATGGAAAATTTACTTATGGAAACCATTGATTTTTTTGAAAAAGGGTATGGTGGAAATAAGTTTTTTACGATTCCTAATGACGAAGACATATGGGTTAAATATAAATATATTAAAATTGATGGAAATCGAAAAATATTATTGCAACCTACCTATTCGGAGCAAGAATTAAACATACTATTTGAAGACTTAAAACCTATTGATAAAAATGAAATATAATTTAACTTTTATAGGATTAGTAATATTATTGTTTTTAGTTTCTGCCTGTAAAGAAAATACAGCCTATCAAAAACAGTTAAATAATCCTGAACTCTATTTGACAACCACTAAACAGTTAACAGATGTTATTGTTTATGATATTTTTTCTCCTCCCGTAGCGAGTAGAGTATATGCTTACCCTAGTATAGCAGCCTACGAGGCTATGTTGCCTGCCTATCCAAATAAGTATGCGTCGCTTTCTGGACAATTAAATGGACTATCAAGAACTCCAAAACCTTCTGAAGAAAACATAAATTATCATTTAGCATCTATTCAAGCATATCTTGTGGTTGGTAAAGCGTTAATTTTTTCCGAAGAAAAAATGGAAGCATATTCCCAATCACTCTATAAAAAATTAAAAAATGACGGATTACCTAAACAAGTTTTTAATAACTCTATGGCTTATGGAAATCAAGTTGCTCAGCATATTTTAGATTGGGCAGATAAAGATATGTACAAACAAACCAGAAGTTATCCGAAATATACGATTGTTAATGAGGATAAACTATGGAAACCAACACCTCCCGATTATATGGTAGGGATTGAACCGCATTGGATGAAAATTAGACCTATGGTTTTAAGTTCAGCCCAACAATATCCACCTATACCACCTGTTGATTTTGACTTAAACGAATCTAGTGAGTTTTACCGCCAATTAAAAGAAGTATACGATATAGGAAATGAATTAAACGAAGAGCAAAAAGCCATAGCTAGTTTTTGGGATTGTAACCCTTATGTGTCACACCATAGAGGGCATGCTATGTTTGCAACCAAAAAAATTACACCAGGAGGACATTGGATGGGTATTGCAGCAATAGCATCTAGAAAAGCTAATAACTCGTTTGATGAAACCATAGAAACACATGCTAAAGTATCTATAACACTTTTTGATGCTTTTATTAGTTGCTGGGATGAAAAGTGGAGAAGTTTAATGGTGCGTCCAGAAACATTGATTAATGAACATATAGATGAAGATTGGTTACCATTATTACAAACGCCACCATTTCCAGAATACACAAGTGGGCATAGTGTCGTCTCACGAGCCGCAGCCATAACGCTTACCGATATATATGGAGAAGGCTTTGCTTATAAAGATACGGTTGAGGTAGAGTTCGATTTACCTTCAAGAGATTATGAGAGTTTTCTGGAAGCTTCTGAAGAAGCGGCTATTAGTAGATTATACGGCGGAATTCACTATATGATGGCCATAGATAATGGGGTAACCCAAGGGGAGCAAGTAGGAAAACATATAGTAAATAATTTGCAAACACGTATTGCAAAGGAATAAATGAAAATGAACCACAAATGTTATAATATGATAAAAGTTCAATTTTTTGGACTTCTTTTAACCGTTATGTTTATTATATCATGTAATAAGCAAGACACTATAGATAAACCATTGTTTGAATCTTTAAGCGCAAAGCAAACAAATATTGATTTTGAAAATACACTTATCTATACCAACGATTTTAATATATATAAATATCGAAATTATTATAATGGAGGAGGTGTTGGTTTAGGAGACATAAATAATGATGGTTTATTAGATATCTATTTTACAGCAAACTTATTACCCAATAGATTATATATTAATAAAGGCAATTTTACTTTTGAAGATATTACTGACACTGCAAAAGTAGGAGGGTCACGAGCTTGGTCTACAGGAGTCTCGATGGTTGATGTTAATGCCGATGGTTGGTTAGATATTTATGTATGCAACTCTGGAGATATTGAAGGAGATAATAAACAAAATGAATTTTTTATCAATAATGGCAATGGCACTTTTACCGAAAAGGCTGAAGAAATGGGACTAGCCGATGCTGGTTTTTCTACACATGCTACCTTTTTTGATTATGATAAAGATGGAGATTTAGACGTATACTTATTAAATAACTCTTACCGTTCTATAGGAAGCTTTAACCTTCGTAAAAATCAACGTCCAATAAGGGACGAATCTGGTGGCGATAAGTTGTTGCGCAATGATAATGGCAAATTTACAGATGTTAGTGAACAAGCAGGAATATATGGAAGTGAAATAGGTTTTGGTTTAGGGGTTTCTGTTGCCGATATAGATAAGGACGGCTGGATGGATTTATACGTTTGTAACGATTTTTTTGAACGCGATTATATCTATATGAATAATGGCGATGGAACTTTTAGAGAAGAATTAGAAAAGCAAATGCGTTCTATAAGTGTGGCTTCTATGGGGGCCGATATTGCAGATTTGAATGGTGATGGTTACCCTGAAATATTTGTATCAGAAATGCTTCCTGAAGGAGACGAGCGGTTTAAAACCACAATGACTTTCGAAAGTTGGGATAAATATCAATACAGTGTAAAAAATGGATATTACCATCAGTTTACCCGAAATATGCTACACAAAAATAATGGTGTTTTACCTGAAAAGGGGGTTGCTTTTAGTGAAGTAGGTAGATTGGCTGGAGTAGAAGCAACAGACTGGAGTTGGAGTGCTTTAATTACAGATTTGGATAATGATGGCTATAAAGATCTATATATAGCCAATGGACTAGCTCAAGATATTTTAAATCAAGATTATTTAAACTATGTCGCAAACGATGAAGTGACACGTATGGTGGTTAAAGACGATGGTGTAGATTATAAGCAACTTATAGATATCATACCTGTTAATCGTATTCCGAATTATGCCTTTGCAGGAAACAAAGCATTGCAGTTTAGCAATAAAACAGCAGCATGGGGTTTAGCTAAACCAAGTCATTCTAATGGAGCTGCTTATGGCGATTTAGACAATGACGGCGATTTAGATTTGATTGTAAACAATGCAAATATGCCTCCTTTTGTATATCGTAATCAAAGTGATAAGTTAGTAGATAAAAATCATTATCTCAAAATAGATCTGAGAGGAGCTGATAAAAATAAATCTGCCGTTGGCACAAAAGTGACGCTAAAAGTAGGCGGAAAAACGTTTTATTTAGAGCAGTCTCCTAATCGCGGATTCCAATCTTCAGTAGACAATAGGCTTAACTTCGGGTTGGGAAGCATTAAAGAAATAGATACTTTACTTGTAGATTGGTATTACGGAAAGCAAACCTTAATGACTCAAGTAAAAGTAGATCAAACCTTGGTTTTAAAGGAAGCTGATGCAACTGGTCAACAAGGATTAAAAATAACTGATGATTCTGATTCTGTAAATACGATTTTTAAAGACGTTACAGGAGAAGTAGGATTCGATTTTAAGCATGTTGAAAACACCTTCGTAGATTTTGATAGAGACCGCTTATTGTATCATATGAAATCCACCGAAGGTCCAAAAATAACGACTGCAGATATAAACAATGATGGCTTGAACGATTTTTATGTAGGTGGTGCTAAAGGTTCGGCAGGCAAGCTATTTATACAGACGCCTTCTGGAAAATATAAGAACACTAATGTAATCGTTTTTGAAAAAGATAAAGAAAGTGAGGATACTCATTCTATTTTTGTAGATGTAGATGGGGATAAAGATTTAGATTTATACGTAGCCAGTGGAGGTACTGAATTTTCCGTAAATTCTTTCGCATTGGTTGATAGGCTTTATATTAATGATGGTAAAGGGAACTATTCGAGGTCAAATCAAATATTACCAGTAGGTAAACCAGAAAGCAGTTCTATAGTCGCGGCGAGTGATTTTGATGCTGATGGTGACCAAGACCTTTTTGTAGGTGTGCGTTTGCGACCAGGACTTTTCGGTGTGCCGCAAAATGGCTACATTCTTGAGAATGATGGTAAAGGTATTTTTAAAAATATAACGAGTACTGTTGCTCTGCAATTGAAAGATGTAGGGATGATTACTGATGCCGTATGGAGCGATTACGATAACGATGGTGATGAAGATTTAATGATTTTAGGTGAATGGATGTCGATAAAATTATTCAATAATCAAGGAGGAACTCTGGTCGAAGTCACTGAAACTGCCGGTTTATTAGAAACTACTGGTTGGTGGAATAGTTTAAAAGCTGCAGATGTAGATGGTGATGGTGATGTAGATTACGTTGCTGGAAATCATGGTCTAAATTCAAGATTTAAGGCCAGTAAAGAAGAACCGATTTCGTGTTATATTAACGATTTTGACCAAAACGGAACAGTAGAACAACTTATCTGTGTATATAATGATGGTATCTCATACCCACAAGTACTTCGTCATGATTTGGTGATGCAACTACCACATTTAAAGAAAAAATACTTAAAATATGAAGCATATAAAGGACAATCTATTCAAGAGGTCTTTACGGAGGAAGAATTACAAGGTTCGGTTATCCACGAGGTTACCATGTTGGAGAGTGTTATTCTATTAAATAACGGAGATAGTACTTTTAAAATAAAACCATTGCCACAAGAAGCACAGCTATCTCCTATTTATGCAATTTCAATCAAGGATATCGACAAAGATGGATACAATGATATTCTATTGGGAGGTAATTTGCATAGCGTAAAACCCGAAGCAGGACGGTATGATGCAAGTTACGGGCAGTACTTAAAAGGTAATATAAATGGTACGTTCAAAGCCGTGTCACCACAAGAAAGCGGTTTGATATTGGAAGGAGAAATTAGAGATTTTGAGCTCACAGAAATTGATGGACAAAACATTCTAATAGTTATTAAGAACAATGCCCCTGCGCAATTTTTTAAATACAGATAAGGTATGATGCAAATAAACAAGACAATAGATAAAATTTTAGTACTTGGGATAGTGCTAATTTTATGGGGTTGCAATGAAAACTCCGATAAAGAGACATTGTTTGAATTATTGTCTTCTAAAACAACCATGATCGACTTTGCCAATACTATTGAGGAGAGTGAAAAATTCAGCATCTTATCATATAACAACATGTATATGGGTGGTGGTGTTGCTATTGGCGACATAAATAATGATGGCTTATCAGATATTTATTTTACCGCGAATCAAGAGTCTAATAAACTATATCTTAATAAAGGGAATTTACAATTTGAAGATATTACAGATACCGCTGGTGTAAAAGGAGATACTGGACTTTCCAGTTGGACAACAGGAACAACCATGGTAGATATAAATCATGATGGCTGGTTGGATATTTATGTCTGTATGATGCATGGATATAAAAACCAAAAAGGCATCAATAAATTGTATGTAAATAATACCGATGGAACATTTACAGAACAAGCAAATAAATATGGATTAGATATTGGCACCTACTCACACCAAGCTGCTTTTTTTGATTATGATGCCGATGGTGATTTAGATATGTATTTACTTAATCAAGCTGTACATACCCCCAATTCTTACAGGCCAGGAAAAATCAGAAAAGAAAGAGATAGTTTAGCAGGAGACCGCTTATATAAAAATATTGACGATAAGTTTGTAGATGTTAGTGAAGAAGCTGGTATTTATGGTGGTTCTAATGGCTATGGATTGGCTCTAAATGTGGCAGATATAAATAATGATGGATATCCAGATATTTATGTATCCAACGATTTTCATGAAAACGACTATTTATACTATAACCAAAAGGACGGGACTTTTAAAGAAGCTATTGCTGAATCTATGGGGCATACCTCTACGTTCTCTATGGGTAATGACATAGCAGATATAAATAATGATGGCTGGTTAGATGTTATTACTCTAGATATGCGCCCACATGAAGAAAAAGTATTGAAAACCTTAATGGGTGTAGAATCGTATAGTATTTATCAATTCAAAATAAATCACTCCTACCATTTTCAGTATCCAAGAAATATGTTACAACTCAATCAGGGAGATTTATTTGGCAACAACATGGTGCAATTTAGTGAAGTTGGTGAATATACCGGTATATCTGCTACAGATTGGAGCTGGGGAGCACTCTTTGCAGATTTTGATCTCGATGGTAATAAAGACCTTTTTATATCTAATGGAATTCCGCACAGACCCAATGATTTAGATTATATTAATTACGAGTTTGATGAGCAAGATAAAAAAGGAACCCTCGATTTTAAAACACACATAGCTTCTATACCAGAAGGAGAAGTAGCTAATATAGCTTATAGAAACAATGGGACTAAGTTTGAGAACTACACCAAAGCGTGGGGATTAGATTTATATGGAAGCTCTAATGGTGCTGCTTATGGCGATTTGGATAATGATGGTGACTTAGATTTAGTGGTAAATAACTTAAATACCTCTGCCTCCATTTATAAAAATACAGTTTTCGATAAAAACGGCAGTAATGGCTATTTGAAAATAAAATTTAAAGGTGCTGATAAAAATACTTATGGCATAGGTGCTAGGGTTACTATTGAAACAGCAAAGGGCATACAAATTCAAGAATTATATCCTGTTAAAGGATGGGTTTCAACTACCGAACCAACAGTAATATTTGGTTTAGATAGTATAAGTAAAGTAGATAAATTAAGCGTACGATGGCATGATGGTAAGGAACAGATATTAAAAAACATATCGAACAATCAAACCCTGTTGTTGCAATATAAAAATGCACAATCTGTTGTTTCAAAGTCTAATGAGATAGAAAGAAAAAAAATATTTAAAAATATTGATAAAAGAAGTGGTATAAGCTTTGTACATGAAGAGAATAATTTTGTCGATTTTGAATATGAAAAACTAATACCTCGAATGTTATCTAGTGAAGGGCCTAAAATGGCAGTAGGAGATGTAAATGGTGACGGTCTAGATGATTTTTATGTTGGAGGAGCAAAAAATCAATCGGGAGAGCTATATCTACAACAAAAAGATAAAACCACTCTTTTCGAAAAATCAGAATCTAAAGTCTTTTTTAATGATAGAATAGCTGAAGACATAGGAGCTGTTTTTTTAGATATAGATCGGGATAACGATTTAGATTTATACGTCGTAAGTGGTGGTGGTGAACCGTTTGATAATTTGGCTTTAGCAGATAGATTATATATTAATGATGGAGAAGGGAATTATTCAAAATCTAATAAGCATCCACAATTAAGCTTTAATGGATCTTGTGTTGTATCGGCAGATTTTAATCAAGATGGTAATATCGATGTATTCGTAGGGGCACGTTCAATACCTGGTTCTTACGGAAAACATCATAGAAGTAAAATATTATTGGGTAGAGGGAATGGGGAACTCTATGATTTAACAGCCAAAATATTTGGAAATAATGTTAATCTAGGTATGGTAACAGATGCTGTTTGGTTAGAGAAAAGTAGAGAATTGGTTGTTGTTGGTGAGTGGATGCCTGTAACTATACTAGACTTTAAAAATATTCCTTTAACAGAAAAAAAGCTCGAATATACATCGGGTTGGTGGAATACCATTCATGCTTCTGATATAGATGGAGACGGAGACAAAGACTTGTTGTTAGGTAATGCAGGAATCAATACTAATCTTAAAGCTTCAAAAAAATATCCAGTAAATTTATATTTAAAGGATTTTGATAACAATGAAAGCTTAGACCCGATTTTAAGTTATTATAAAGATGGAGTAGAATATCCATATTATGGACTTGATGAGCTGGCGAATCAACTTGTAGCTCTAAAAAAAATATATAGAACCTATAAAAGCTATGCTGTCAGTAGTTTTTCAGAAGTTTTTCCTAAAGAAGCACTTCAAGGTGCCGGACGCTTACAGGCGTTCACTTTTGAATCAGTATATTTTGAAAATAAAGGACAAGGAAACTTTGCAGAAAATACATTGCCTTTAGAACTACAGATGGCACCTTTATATGGTTTTGCTACAGCTGATTTTGATCAAGACGGAACAGAAGATATATTGGCAGCAGGTAATTTTTATAACAATCAAATCAATATCGGAAAATGTGATGCCTCCTTTGGACATTTTATAAAAAAGAATGATAAAGGTGGTTGGCAAATTATGGAACCAAGAATTTCTGGATTTGCTATTAATGGCGAAGTTAGAGATATTAAAGTACTTAAATCAACTGGAGATAAAAAGTTGCTGTTAGTTAGCCGAAATAATGAAGGCCTTCAGCTTTTTTCGTATGAAAATTAACGTTCAATTAAAATATATTATTTGAAAATTAAGTAGTGGTAAAAAAGTATAGCTATGAAATAAGGTCATAACAATAATGATTATAGACGAATTACATAGCTGAACTGAACTTTGCTTACTAAGCGTGGTCACATTACCGTCTATAAATTACAAAGTTTAACAAATGAAAAATAGATCTATAAAGCATTTTAACAAACTATGCTTATTACGCATAAGTATCGGCTTAATTTATTTATGGTTTGGTACACTCAAATTTTTTCCGCATATAAGTCCGGCTGAAGAATTAGCTAAAGACACCATTAATTTATTGACATTTTATTTAGTACCAAGTTCAATATCATATTGCGTATTAGCTTTTTGGGAAACAGTAATAGGACTCTTATTGATACTTAATTTTAAATTAAGAATAGTTATTGTGTTAACATTATTGCATATGCTAGGCACGTTTACACCATTGTTTCTGATTTCAGACATAGTTTTTGGTAAAAACCCTGCAACACTTACATTAATAGGTCAATACATTATGAAAAATTTAATCATTATAAGTGCATTAATAGTGATTTGGCCAGCAAAAAGTTCAAAAAGAGTGAATGATAAGTTAAAAGCCAAAGATAAAAATCTAATTAAGGAGTACTTACATAGCGTATAAATAAAATCAGTATATCAAATCTGTTTATAGTAAACTTTTATTAATTAAAAATTAATACTTATGAAAACTACAACTACAAACAAATTGAAATTGAAGCCACAAGTAACGGCAAGAATATTCTTTTATTTGATGAGTTTTTCATTCATAAGTATGAGTTTACATGCTCAATCCATAAAAAATGATTATTCCATTACGCCTGTCCCTTTTACTCAGGTAAACATACAGGACAATTTTTGGCAACCACGTATGCAAACCAATAGAGACGTAACGGTACCTTATACGTTCCAGAAAAGTGAAGAAACAGGAAGGCTTCGAAATTTTGCTATAGCAGGAGGTTTAGAGAAAGGCGAATTTGAAGGCATCTATTTCAATGATTCTGATGTATTCAAGATTATTGAAGGCGCCAGTTTTTCACTACAAGTTAACCCAGACCCAAAACTTAGGGCATACTTGGATAATCTTATTATTAAAATAGTCGCTGCACAAGAAGAAGATGGGTATTTATATACCAACCGCACAATCGACCCAAATAAAGCAGCAGATAAAGGCGGAGAAAAAAGATGGACAAGCCTAAGAATACACCATGAGCTATACAACGTAGGTCACATGTATGAAGCAGCCGTAGCACATTTTCAAGCAACAGGAAAACGTACCCTTTTAGACGTTGCTATTAAAAATGCAGATCTTATTGATAGTGTTTTTGGTCCAGGAAAAAATATGGGTGTTCCAGGGCATCAAGAAATAGAAATAGGCTTGGTGAAACTGTATAGAGTTACAGGAAATGAAAAATACTTGAATCTCGCTAAATTTTTTGTAGACCAAAGAGGAAATGCTGAAGGACATGAGCTATATGGTAAATATTCACAAGACCATAAACCATTTTCTGAACAAGAAAAAGCTGTTGGGCATTCAGTAAGAGCAGGTTATTTTTATGCTGGAGCTACAGATATTGCAGCCATTACCGGCACAAAAGAATATGATAAAGCACTGGATAAAATTTGGAAAAATATTATTGAAAGGAAAATATACCTAACGGGTGGCATAGGCGCAGAACCAAAACATGAAGGTTTTGGGCCCGATTACGAATTGCCAAATGCGACAGCCTATACCGAAACTTGTGCGGCCATTTCATTAATGTTATGGAATCATCGGCTGTTTTTACTACAGGGCGATGTAAAATACATGGATGTATTTGAACGAACACTTTATAATGGATTCCTTTCAGGGGTATCGTTTGAAGGTAATACCTTTTTTTATCCAAACCCTTTAGAAGCAGATGGTGTTTATAAATTCAATCAAGGTGTTTGTGGTCGCTCACCATGGTTTGATTGTTCTTGCTGTCCTGTAAATGTGGTGCGCATACTTCCATCTTTACCAGGATATATTTACGCTACCCTAGGAGAAGATGTATATGTAAATCTGTTTATTGGGAATGAATCGGCATTTGATGTTAATGGAAAACTGCTCGAAATTGAACAAAAAACCAACTATCCGTGGGATGGAAAAGTAGCGCTTACTATCAATAATAATGAACCAGTTCCAGCGCACTTAAACATTCGTATACCTGGTTGGTTACGAGATGAAGTCATGCCAGGAAACCTTTATAGTTATGTTACTAAAAAGCAACTAGGCTATACCTTATCTGTTAACGGAGTTAAACAAGAGGCTATTGCTAAAAATGGATATATAGTATTAGAACAAAATACTTGGAAAAAAGGAGACCACATACAAATTGAGTTTGATATGGCTGTTCGTAAAGTGATTACGCACGAAAAAGTAGAAGCTAATAAAAACAAAGTTGCTTTTGAACGTGGCCCTTTAGTGTATTGTGCCGAAGAAATTGATAACCCTAATGGCATACTTAATCTAAAAGTAAATACAAACGATGTCTTTAATTATTCGTTTGATAATGATCTTTTTGGAGGCTTAGGAAAAATTAAAGGCACGGCAACAAAAAATTCTAAAAGCACAACATTTACTGCTATCCCATATTATGCTTGGGCGCATCGTAAAGTAGGCGAAATGGCGGTATGGATAAATACCAATTAGTGTCAAAACAATTTAGACATACATTTTATAAAATAATTTAAGAAGTTATTAAAAAGCTAATATATAAGCAATGCATTTATTAAACATTAAAAAAAAGGTTTCAAAACTTATTTTAATTTCAGTTATAACAGTATTTATTGGCTGTAATGAGGATTTAAAGACGTCATCATCTTCTGATATTTCAACAAATAAAGAAGCCAATTACCTCCAAAATCGTTCACCATTAAAAACCAAACCCTATTTGGAATTACCTTTAGGAACTATTAAGCCTCGAGGATGGTTATTGACGCAATTAGAAAGTATGAAAACGGGTTTGACGGGGCATTTGGATGAATTATACCCAGAAGTAGTTGGCGACCGTAACGGTTGGCTTGGTGGCGATGGCGATGGTTGGGAACGAGGACCATACTGGATAGACGGTTTATTACCACTTGCCTATATTCTTGATAATGAAGCTCTAAAATCCAAAGTGCAACCATGGATAGAATGGACATTAAATAACCAACAAGAAGATGGCTACTTAGGACCTATCCCTTTTGAAGTGGAGCCAAAATATGAACATGGAGTTCAAAGAGGACAACGCAAAGACTGGTGGCCAAAAATGGTCATGTTAAAAATATTACAACAGCATTATAATGCCACAGGCGATGAGCGCGTGATTACTGTACTTACTAATTATTTCAAGTTTCAATTGAAAGAATTGCCAGAAAGACCACTTGATTTTATAACCATTTGGGGAAACCGTAGAGGAGGAGACAATTTACAAGTAGTATATTGGCTTTATAATATAACTGGAGATAAATTCCTTTTAGAATTAAGTGAAATAATTGCAGAACAAACCTTTCCTTGGACTGAAGCGTTTTTAAATGATATTACAAGAAAGAAAATAGAATCACCATGGGAAAGTTTAAGAACAAATAAATATCCATACAATCCTGAAGAATTAAAAGATACACATATTTCCAAATTAGGAAGCTTCCATTGTGTTAATTTTGCACAAGGGCTTAAAGAACCCATCATTTATTATCAGCAAAATCAGGATGAAAAGCATATAAAAGCAACCAAACAAGCCTTAGAAGATATTAAATTTTTTCACGGACAGCCACAAGGTATGTTTGGTGGAGATGAAGGTTTGCACGGACAAGACCCAACAAAAGGAGTAGAATTTTGCTCTATATCAGAGTCTATGTTTTCTTTAGAATCCATGCTTACCATTACAGGAGATATGGAATATGCAGATTTGTTAGAAAAAATAACCTATAATGCTTTACCTACACAAGCATCTGACGATTTTACAACCAGACAATACTTTCAAGCAGCCAATCAAATAGAAATCTCAGATAGATTACAAACGGCATATCAAACTTCAGGACATGGAGGGACTGACTTTGTGTTTGGGTTACTAACGGGATACCCGTGTTGTACTACAAATATGCACCAAAGCTGGCCTAAATATGTGCAAAACCTATGGTATGCCACAGCAGATGGAGGGGTTGCAGCATTATTATATGCCCCTAGTGAAGTTACCCTTAAAGTCGGAGACGATATAACAGCTACAATTACAGAAACTACAGGGTTTCCTTTTAGAGAAACAGTAAACTTCTCTATTAGTGTTGATAAAACGGGTAAGTTTCCTTTCCATTTGCGTATCCCAGGATGGGCGAAAGGAGCAAAAATTAGTGTGAACGAAAAAGTATGGGAAGGAACTATCACTAATCAGGTTGCAATTATTGATAGAACATGGAACAATAATGACCAAGTGAGCATTCAAATGTCCATGGAAATTAAAATTAGCCAATGGTTTGATTTTGCTAAGAGCGTAGAAAGAGGACCATTAGTATATGCATTAAAAATAAATGCTGAAACAACAGCAAAAAATAGAGGGGATGGTTATAAAACCTTTTATGAAGTATTTGCTAAAGATAAATGGAACTATGCTTTGCACGCTGACGATTTAAATAATGCAGAAAAGGCCTTTGCCGTTGAGGAGTTGGATTGGGATGGCTCGTATCCATGGAATTTGGAAAACGCTCCTATTCAGATTAAAACTCGTGGAGTAGATTTTCCCGAATGGACATTACAAAATGGCATTCCGACCTTTCCTGCTTGGTGGGGTACAAGCGGAGATAGAAAAGCGCAAGCCAAGTTTGAAGACATTATTTTAGTGCCTTATGGTACTACAACGCTTCGAATTACAGAATTTCCAGTATTCGACCAGCATTAGATAGATGCTTTTATTAAAGAATAAAACAGATACAGTGCAGAAACATAATCATAGCATTACAATCATTTTTTTGTTCATCATAGGAACGCTTTATGCGCAAAAAAGTGTAACAGGAGGAGAACTTAAATCCAAATGGAGCGATAAGGTCAATTTTGAACACCCATTATCTGAATATCCAAGACCCCAGATGAAGCGGGTAGAATGGCAAAATCTAAATGGTCAATGGGATTATAAGATACAAGATTGGCTCGATGAGTCTCCTGTTTCTTATGAAGGAAAGATAACCGTTCCTTTTCCTATTGAATCACCACTATCAAAAGCGGGAAAGAAAGTGACTTCAAAACAGCGTATCTGGTACCGTCGACATTTTGAAATTCCATCAACATGGGAAAACAAAAGAGTAGTGCTTAATTTTGGTGCCGTAGATTGGGAAACCGAAGTATTTGTGAACGGGCAAAAAGTAGGAAACCATCAAGGAGGCTATGATCCTTTTTCGTTTGATATAACTACAGCCTTACATGAATCTGGAAAACAGGAAATTATTGTTGCGGTATGGGACCCATCAGACGATGGTTTTCAATCCGTAGGAAAACAAAAACTGGATCCCAATAGGCTCTTTTATTTCTATACACCAGCTTCAGGAATATGGCAAACAGTTTGGTTAGAACCCGTATCAGATTATGGGATAGAATCCATTCGGATGACTCCAGATATTGACAATGAACAACTATCAATAGAAGTACAGGGACACAAACATTTGTCTGGAGAAGATTACTTAACCATCACTGCATTTGATGGCAAACAAAAAGTAGTCAGTGTAAAAGGAAGCTTCGGAGAAACCTTAACGCTACCTATAAAAAAGCCAAAACTTTGGTCTCCTGATACACCTTTTTTATATGATCTTAAAATCTCTCTAACTAGAGGAGGAAAAACAATTGATAAAGTAGATAGTTATTTTGGGATGCGAAAAATATCTATGGAAGAAGACCAAAATGGTTATCAACGTCTTCTATTAAACAACAAAGTGCTTTTTCAATATGGCACATTAGATCAAGGTATGTGGCCCGATGGTATTTATACAGCACCTACTGATGAAGCACTTAAATACGACATAGAAATCACCAAAAGATTAGGCTTTAATACCATACGCAAACACTTAAAAGTAGAACCTGCACGATGGTATTACCATTGTGATAAACTGGGTATAATGGTTTGGCAAGACATGCCTAATGGTAATGGCTATGGCCCCTGGAAAAAACCATCAGGTTACGATGAAAGAGAAGGTGAACGAAATCCGCAATCTGCAAGGCAATTCTATAAAGAATGGAAAACCATTATGGAAGCCAATCATAATAACCCGTCTATAGTAGTTTGGGTACCATTTAATGAAGGATGGGGACAATTTAATACTGTGAGAACAATCAACTGGACTATCAAAAAGGATCCTTCCAGATTAGTAAATGGATTTAGTGGTGGGAACCCTTTTCCAGTCGGTCACATGATAGATACACACATTTATCCTGGCCCAGGTATACCACAAAGAGCTAATCATGCACCCAGAGTTTTTGAAAATAAAGCCATGGTTTTAGGTGAATTTGGAGGACTAGGGCTATCCATTGACGGGCATCTATGGAAGGAAGATGGAAATAGAGGCTACAAAAAAATAGCCAACCAACAGAGTCTTTTAGATAACTATAAAGCATTGATGGACAAAATGTCTGAATTAATAAAAAAGGGGCTTGCTGCAGCAATTTATACACAAACAACAGATATAGAAACTGAAGTAAATGGTTTGATGACATACGATCGAGCCGTTATAAAAATGGATGTTAAAAAAATGAATAAGATAAATACAAAATTGTATAAAATAAATTTAAAGAATCAATAACAAAAAATTTAAAATAAGCATATATATCTAAAAATCTTTAATTAGGACTCATTTCTTAGTCCACCAATGATAATTGAAGGAAGCGAACATGAAATTTTAAACAAAATGCTAAAAAATATAAACTTTGCAAGAAAATAAAAACATAAATAAACTCGATATTCAACTAGTTGATAAATTATTAATTAGTTCCAGGAATCTTGCAATTGTGCTCTTTCTGTTGTCTTTTGCAACCGTTTTGTTTACGTTGATTATTTTTAGGTTGCTCAGCTTTTTTATAATGCCATCGCTATTTTTTGATCTATTATTCATTGGCTTTCCCGTTGGTGCTTTGTTTGGAGCCACTTTTTTCTCCATTAATATAAAATCGTTTATAAAAACACTTTGGATACTTCAAGGCGCATTGGTAATATCTATAATAGCGTCACTTTTTACTCATAATTTTGATTATTTACGTATTCATTTGTTTGATGTAGAGGTATCTCAACTTTTAATCAATATAGCAATTTTTACGGTGCTTTTCATCCCTTTTTTTATAGCGTATGGGCTTTCCGAGTATATAGGTTATCAGATAGGAAGACAACGATTTTCGGCAAAAATGAGTGGTGTATATGCTATTTATTTATTTGGTGCAGCCGCTTCTTATCTTATTGCTTATTGGGCTGTTCCTTTTTTAGGAATAACCAAATCGCTACTCTTTGTTTTGCTAATAATGGGCATTTCAGGATTATTAATTACGCAAGGAAAAAAGCGATTAATGGCCATTTTACAGATTGTTATTATTATAGCCTGTTTTTTCACTCCAAACTTAGAGAAGAGTTTTTTAAAACTATATAAAGGCGTAGCACCACTTTCAACGCAGCAATTTGAACAAAAAGGCTTTGAAATGGCATTTCAAGAATGGGGTCGCTATAGTTTAACCGAAATAATGGCATCCCCAAATGGAACAAGTTATTTTGGTTTTTATAATGATTTTTTTCAATGGGAATTTCATTCACGTTATGGGTTTTATGGACCTTCTATGGGAGCAATTCCTATTAAATTAGTTGAAAAAGAATCCTGTATTGCTATTATAGGTAGTGGTGGTGGCCGCCAAGTAAGATATGCTAGCGTTATTGGGCATACAGATATAACCGCTGTGGAAATTGAACCAGCAGTGGTTAATGCCGTACGCAATAAAGAACATTTGCGAGATGAATTTCAAAATGTATATGATGTGGAGGGCGTACACTTAATACGCTCTGAAGGAAGACAATTTTTAAATTCGGTTGATAAAGAGTTCGATTTAATATTTTTACCCAGTGTTGGTGGTTATCCACAAATGATGTTAGAACCAGGAAATCTTATAAGAACTATTGAAGCTTATAAAACGATTAGAAGTAAACTTTCTAAAAACGGGTATTTTGCCATTTGGTATCCTTTAGGTTTAGACGAAAAAGGATTGCTAACAGATCAATACGTGCGTACTTTGCGCTCACTAGAGATGAATGTTAGAGCTTACAAAAATCAAGGAGAATTTCTAATTCTTGCTAGAAAAGACTTAAGCCTTCCATTACCAACAGTTAAAAAAGTATCAGAACTTTTAACTCAACTTTTACCTTCAAAAGGTAGAGCAACGGTATCGCCTAATAATATTCCGCAAAATATTAAACCTTTGGCATATAATGTTAGCGAGGATAAATTATTTAGACCTGTAACAGACGACCGTCCTTTTTTAGGAGGAAATTTAAGACACATATTTTCAACAACTCAAGTCATTCAGTTATATGGCTTTGGTGCGATAATATTATTTCTTGTTGGTATTTTAACTTGGTTTGGTTTACGCAAAAAAGGAAACCCTAAAATACCTAATAAAACCTATAGCTCAGTGGCTTTATTGTCATTTTTACTGGGTGCAAATTTCCTTGTTGTAGAACATCATCTGGTACTCATGTTATTTCAAACTACATTTGTATATTCTGATGCCCTTATGATAGGAGCAGTTAGTTTCCTGATATTATCAGGAATAGGAAGTATGATTTCAACTCATAAAACACAAAAACCACTAATTGTACTTTCTATAATTACTTTTATTATCTCTATAGCATTTTCGCAATGGCTCCCTCAAGAATTCCAATTAATCTTAATTATACCAACAGCAGTAGTTTCAGGAATGTTTTTCCCGACGTTATTTGAAAAAGCTTCAAAAAACCCATTAGGCGTTTTTGCTTTTGATGCTATTGGAGCAGGTGTAGGCTCACTTTTAGCAGCTTCAATTCCTTTATTATTAGGGTTTAAAATCTTTGGTTATGTGGCTATAATAATATTTGTTTTAACTGTATTTATAGATGGGAAATTTCATAAGAAAACGTCTTAAAGTTTAAAGAATGAAAGCTTTATAATCAAATTTAAAACAATATAAATACATAAAAAATAAGACATATATAAACATGCAAAGACAGTCCTTTTATCATTATTGATTTTAATGATTTTATTTTTTGTTGGGTGTAAAACTTCAGAAGAAAATACTTTAAATGAAAATCAATCTCGGTTGATTCCAATTCCTTTTAATGAGGTAAGTTTAGATGATAATTTTTGGAAGCCCAGATTAAAAACACAAACAGAAACATTAGTGCTCTTTGCTTTAGATAAAACTATTAAAGCGCGAAGAAGCTTTAGAACAGGCAGGAAATTTTTTAGCTGGTATTGAAGATGATTTATCTAAGGCTCATAGATACCAATATTCAGGCTTATTCAAAGTAATGGAGGGTGTAGCCCTAATTTTAATGGAAAACCCTAACTCTAAGATCGAAAATCGTATGGATGGTATTATAGATATTATTGCTGCTGCCCAAAAAGAAGACGGTTATTTGTACGTTGCACATATAACAGGTGCTTCTAAAAACCATGACCGTTGGGGAGGTAGAGCTATGAGAGATAAAGCTTATTCTTTCCTGCTTCCATAAAGTCTCTACTCCATTTGTAGTATAAGGTTTGTGCTATTCCTTATTTACGGCACAGCTCTGCAACGGAGGCCTCTCCACGTATCCCATCAATAATAATTCTGATTTTCTCTTCTGCGGAAAACTTACTTCTCGTCTTTCGCTTTAGTTCATTAATTAATGAACTGGCATTCTGCTTTTTTGGCATTTTTCTGCTTTTAAAGGATTAATAAATATATTAAATCTCTCTCTTAGATTTAACCCTTTAAAAGTTCACTTTTTGTTGAAGTCTAACATCCTTAGGGCTAATCTGAAAATCAAAGCTTCCATTTTTAATCGAGGTTGTTTACTCTTTAGAATACGCAAATTCAAACGATTTTTTTTGCTTTTTGTTTCTAGTTATTGCCTCAAGTGAATTTCTATGCCCCAATATATATGATACCTAAATAGCTGTATGAAAGTTAATATTAAAGCTAAAATTAATATTCAACAAATTGTGTCAGGCGTATGCATTTTGGTTCAGAAACTTGTTTTTAAGCTGAATCTACGACGTTTTGACCTATTAGTTTGGAAAAATGATATAAAAAGGAAAGTCTTTATGCGAAAATTCATGTCTTTTTATAAAGATTTATATGAAGAAAAACGGCATATCATAAACTAAAGCATGAATTTGGAATTAACAAAGCTTTTGATTGAAAAAATAAGAAGAACAAAAGAGGTTATTATTTTTTGACTTCTACATAAAAAGAACTTTGAATTAAAGATAATTTCTCGTTTACATGGAGTTTATACGAATTGGAGAAATATGCTTAAGAATAAGTACTTTTCTTATAACTGAGATGATACTATTATAGATTGATAATATAATTTTTAATAAAATAAATAAATGAAAAACAGAGTATTAATTCTGGGTTTTTTGCTGATAAACACTATAAATTTGGCGCAAGAAAAACAAAAAACAAACATTAAATTACTTAATAAAAGTGATTTTGAAAAAGTAATAGATGGTAAGCAAGTGATCCTTTATACACTAAAGAACAGTTCTGGAATGGTTTCAGAAATCACGAATTACGGTGGTAAGGTCGTTTCATTATGGGTAGCAGATAGAGATGGGAATTATGAGGATGTTGTATTAGGGCATTCCAATATTGATGAATTTTTAACAGCCAAAGAAAAATACTTTGGAGCATTGATAGGCAGATATGGTAACAGGATAGGAAAAGGCAAGTTTACATTAAATGGTGAAGAATATACTCTGGCAACAAACAATGATACAAATCATTTACATGGAGGAAATAAAGGGTATGATACTGTGGTATGGGATGCCAAACAAATTGATAATCAAAGCATAGAACTCACCTATCTATCAAAGCATATGGAGGAAGGTTATCCAGGAAATCTTACAATAAGAGTATTGTATCAACTTACGGATGCGAATGAGTTAAAAATTGAGTATTGGGCAACCACAGACCAACCTACGGTAGTTAACCTTACTCACCATTCATTTTTCAATTTTAAAGGAGCAGGTAATGGTTCAATAAATGACCATCATCTTCAAATTAACGCGCCTTATTATACGCCGGTCGATGCAGGTTTAATTCCTACAGGAACAATAGCAACAGTGGAAGATACACCAATGGATTTTCAAAAACTCATTGCTATAGGAAAGCGAGTAAATTCGGATTTTGAACAATTACAATTTGGCTTGGGTTATGACCACAATTGGGTGCTTAATCAAAATCAAGAAGGATATAACTATGCGGCTAAAGTTATAGAACCTACCTCAGGGCGTACCATGGAAGTTTATACTAACGAGCCTGGTCTTCAGTTTTATGGAGGTAATTTTTTAGATGGAAGCATCATAGGAAAAGAAGGAAAAACCTATAAACATAGAACGGCTTTTTGCTTAGAAACCCAACATTTTCCAGATAGCCCGAATAATGAGCATTTTCCTTCTACAAAATTAAATCCAGAAGAGGAATATTATTCAATATGCATTTATAAATTTTCAATTTCTAAATAGAATATGAACGAAATGAATTTCATTATACGGCTATTTGGTTTATGTCTTTTGTTGAACGTTTTATCTTGTGGACAAAAAAAGTATGATAAGAAAGGGGATCGGGATAAAGAAGATGCTAAATTTAATCAAGAATTAGTACTTCTAAAAAATAAAGCTCGAAAAATACTTTCAGAAGATGTTCGAGAGTTTAATGACTATAAAGGACGTCCAGAATCTGACGGGGTTTATAATAAGGACAATAACGAGGTGTTTTTGCAAGAAAATATCCCATATTTTATATCCTCCAACGAGGACTTTACAGAAGTATTTAATTACCGATGGTGGATGATGTCCAAACATTTTCGCTCATGGAAAGATCCAGAAGAGAATAAAGATTATTGGGTTATTACAGAGTTTTATGGTTGGCCTGCTCATGGCAGTTTAAGTGGTGCCATTCCTTGTCCATCAGCACATCAATTTTATGATTTACGATGGTTGAGAGACCCTAAGTACTTACGTTCTTATGCAGAGTTTTATATGAAAGGATTTGCTTCTAAGCATAATCAACGAGAGAATAGAGCCTTTCATAGTCATATTAGCAGACCAGAAAGTCATCACTTTTCAAGTTGGTTGGTGGATGCAACAGAATCTTTTTTAAAAATTCATCCCAATACCGAATGGCGTAACGATATATTACCTTATATGGAGCAGCACCAAAAAGTATGGGATGATAAATTCGTAGTTAATAAATCAGGAAGTAAAACAGATGGTTTATACAAAGTGCTAGATTTATATGATGGTATGGAATTTACAATTTCTGCCACTATGCCACTTATAGCTAGTGATGGTCCTTATAAGATCTACACAGAAGAAAAATGGCGTGATTATTATTTAGGCTGGGAGAGTATAGACCGTCTTAGATCATCAGATTTGGTTAAAAACCAAGATGCCTTTGCCAATGCTTATCCATTAATGTATTTAGCGAGGCCTTCAATTAATAGCTATTATTATGGCAATTTAAAATCGCTAAGTAATCTTTATAGTTTGAAATTCGAGGAATCAGATAATAACGATGATAAGGTTAAAAGCCTAAAATATAAAAGAAGAGCAGAAGAATTACAAAAGAAAACATTATCAACACTTTGGAACGAAGAAGATCAGTTTTTCAATTCGTACACAGCGGCGGATAATAATCACGGTGTTAAAGATTGGGAATCACGTGTACGAGAATCGGTAGGTTATACGCCTTGGTATTTTAATATGATTCCTAAAACTTCAAAGAAATATGACGCTGCTTGGGATATGTTTGCATCTACTAAAGGTTTTTATAATGATAGCGGAATGACCACTGCAGAACAGCAAAGTCCTTATTACGACGAACAAGCTTATGCATGGAACGGTAGAGGGTGGCCATTTCAAAACTCTATAGTCTACAAAGCTTATGCAAATTATTTAAGGAATTATAAAGATGAAATTACTATATCGGATAAAGGATTACTTTATGATTATATCCAAAAACTAGTAAACATGCACGGTGAGAAACGCAACATTGGTGAATGGTATATTCCTAGCAATGGAAAACAGTTTGGAGGCGTAAAAGATTATTTTCATTCTACTTTTCCGGATATTATTATTGAAGATTTATTAGGATTTAAATCGTCTCATGAAAATAGTTTCTCGCTACAACCCTTGTTACCAGAAAATAAATGGGATTACTTCTATCTTGGAAATATTCGTTATCACGATCATGATATTGACATTATTTGGAAGAAAGATTGGGATGTTGATAAAAAAGGAAATCAAGGTGCACTTTGCATTTGGGTAGATGATATGCTAAAAATTAAAAGTAAGACACTTAATGATTTAGTAGAAATAAAATTGAACTAAGTTTTTAACACACTGAATAAATTTATTAACTTTTAAATTAAATAAGATGATTGAAAAATATAAGTAATTAGTATTTCTGATGTTGATAATGGTTTTTAAACAAGCATATAGCCAACGATGGTCAGAAGAAAAAGTTAACAAATGGTATACTCAAAATAATTGGATTGTTGGAACTAATTTTAGCTCGAGTTCAGCAATAAATCAATTGGAGATGTGGCAAACAGAAACATTCGATTTAGAAACTTTAGATCGTGAATTAAAGTGGTCTGCCGATTTAGATTTTAATATGCATGGAGTTTTTCTTCACAATTTAGTATGGCAACAAAACTCTGAAGCCTATTTAAAGCGCATTGGTTTCATGATATTTTAAGAAAAGATGGCACACCTTTTTCAGAAGAAGAAGTGACATTGATAAAATCTCTGACAAAAGCCAATTAAATGATTATTCGATGGATGCTTTTCAATAATAATATGAATATTGATTACATGTCAAATTGTAAAACTCGGTAATATTTTACCATATTTACTTTGAATGAAATTTAAGACGGTTAAACTAAAAACAAAAGCCTTTATTAATGACAAAATAAGTTTTCCATCCAGTATATCTCAACTATAAACCTGTACATACTTCATATTTTCATTAATAATATTGATATAATTTGTACTTGTGATAACGAAGGCAAACAAATTTTGTTTTTAAATAGTTCTTTTTAACTTCTTTTTCGGTTTTTATACATACCATGTTATCTTTTGAAATGGCCAAACGATTCAGCATATTTTCTTAAATGCCGTTGATCTACATTTTGGGGAATGAGGGGTCGTAGAGAAGTCTTTCACACAATTTCAAAATTTTGGAGTTCCTTTTCATTAACTCCTGTCAGATTCCGATAGCCATAGGGAGCAGCAATACAACATGGTTTCCAATATAAAACTTTGAGATAGCGTTCCCGTCATAGAAGGATTACATTTGTCATTGTGTTCCGCTTCCTATGCTTTTATACTTCACAATTGGTTTAGATTCATATCCTAAACCATCATCGCTATACTTTTTTTGACAACAAAATAGCAACATTCAGTTTTGTATGACAGCATATCAGGCTCCTGCCTCACACTTTTTATATGCCATATGCCTTAACAAATCTGAATATTGAACCGAACCTCAAGCAACAAAAAGAAAGTAACAGTGACGACTTATACTGAAGAATTAAAAATACAGATTTTACAAAAATGTAACTAGATTAAAAACTAGTCATTACTGATTGAAAAATTGAAATAAATCAGGTGTAATCCAAAAGAAATTGGTCAAATAAAGCTAATTTAAATAAGTTGTTGGATAAGTATTATATTAATTCTTTATTCTCCGTGCAAATAAAAGGCTTCAAAAGAGTAAAACTCTTTGAAGCCTTAATAATTAACTCAAAATAAAAAGCAATCTATTCTTCTCCGATAACCGATAATTCCAATAGGTTTAAATTACCTCCGGCATGAGAGTTTTTCAATACCCGTATTCTTGTAATTTGATATTTTTCAGTTGCTCCTATATAGGCAGTTCTTGTATCAGTGCCTGTCCATCCGGTAAAATTTTTCATTTGTGGTTTTTGAGGTTCTGGAGAAAGAACAAAGATTACAAATCGAATCACGCATTATTTCAACTGTTTCAAATTGTAAGAATTGTAAGCAGAGTGAAAAATGGTTAGGGTTATCCTCACCAAAACAAAAAATAAAAGATAGTGGGCTGTGGTTGGTGAATGAATTATGGAAACAATCTTTATCAAAAAACGAATTGACTGAATTAATAAGAATAGTAAAAAGCACAAGCAATGTATAACCTCTCCTCTGTTTTTACAAAGTATTCTTTTTTAGGTTAATAGACCGGAATTTTATTTATGTTTTTTAGTTTATATTGTATATTTACATCGCTTTAAAAAAGCAAATAGCAACAAAAGTTCTTATCAAATAAGTTACTAATTCGGTTACCAAGTGAATCTAATAAAATGTAACTTTTTGATTATTAAAAAGATAAAGGGAATGGTAGTCTACCTGCCACCACGAAACTTTTAACGTTATTGGCGTAGCAAAAAACGGAAACGATGCGAAACAAAAGATTGAAGACTTTTTGTTTTGGAAATGACTTTGCTTATCCATAGAGCTCGTGTGGTTACAGTTATATTATATTTTCTATTAAGTTTGGGTTGAAACAAGCGAATAATAATACTTTTTCTGCTCCATTAAAAACTCATGGTTTCCTATTTCAACGATAGCGCCTTTATCCATTACCACAATTTGATCAGCGTTTTTTACGGTACTTAGCCTATGCGCTATCACCACTACTGTTTTACCTTTAAATGAAGCATTTAATGCATCAACGATTTTTTTCTCGTTAATACCATCTAATGAATTTGTAGCTTCATCAAGAAACAAAAACTTAGGGTTTCTATATAATGCCCTGGCTATAAGTATTCGTTGCTTTTGTCCGCCACTTAAGCCTCTCCCTTCTTCTCCAATGAGTGTATCATATCCTTTTCGCATAGCATTTATTTCTCCCTCTATCTGTGCTATTTTACACACATTATGTAATTTTTCATAATCTATATGTTCATCATCCAGTACAATATTATTTAATACGGTATCACTAAATATTTTACCATCTTGCATAACAACTCCACACATATCCCGCCATTTTCTTAAATTAAGAGAGTTCATATTCATACCTCCTATTTCTATATCACCATAGGTTGGTTTATAAAGGCGTACTAATAATTTTAGGAGGGTAGATTTTCCACTGCCACTACCTCCAACTATGGCAGTAATTTTATTTTCGGGAATCTTTAAAAATATATTCTTCAATACCAATTCTGAATTCATAGAATATTGGTAATTGATATTTCTTAATACAATGTCTAACTTTTTTGGAATAATATTTGAGTTTCCCAACGACAACAATTCACTTTCATCTTCTAACTGGTTAACTTCGTTAATTCTTAAAAAACTAATTTTAGCATATTGAGCAGAAACTACAAAATTTATAAACTGGATTAAAGGGCCATTAAGCATACCTAAAATGAACTGAGCAGAAATCATTACCCCAAAAGTAATTTCACCCCTTATTACTGCGGTTGCACAAAAAAACACAATACCCATATTCTTAATATTGTCTATAAATTGTGCTCCTAAATTTTGTGAATTAGTAACCGTTAAAACCCTTTTATTCACTCTATAAAGCTTTGCTTGTATTTCTTCCCATTTCCAACGTCTAGCTTTTTCGTAATTATATATTTTAATATCTTGAATAGCACTTAGAGTTTCTACCCAATAACTTTGATCTTTTGCATGTAATTCAAAATATTCCCAATCTAATTTTTTTCGGATATTTAAGAATAATAATACCCATAATATATATAACACAGATCCTGCTAAAAAAATGTAAAAAATAACAGCATTATAGATTAGTAAGATAATGCCAAAAATTATAAAAGTTAATAATGAAAAGATTAGTGATAGAGAATTATTCATTATAAAACTACGAATACGCTCATGATCCTGGGCACGCTGTAAAATATCTCCCAGTAGTTTGTTTTCAAAAAAAGTTACCGGGAGCTTCATCAGCTTAATAAGGTAATCTGAAATAAGCGCAATATTAACGCGAGACGTAATATGCATGAGTACCCAATCTCGAATCACGTTAAAAATGGTAATACTTATTAAAATACAAATATTACCTATCAACACCATATTAATGAAATCAACATCTGAGGATTTTATACCTACATCAATCACAGCTTTAGAAATAAAAGGCAAAATTCCCTGAAGTAGGGTTACTATAAGCATTACTCCAAATATTAAAAAAAAGTTTTTCTTATAGGGGAAGAAATACTTTAATATATGGGAAAATGTCTTGGATTTAATATCTCTTTCCTGTTTCGATTCATGAAAATTAACAGTAGGCTCAATAGCTAATAATACACCATAGTTTTCACCCTTTTGATACCAACCTTTCTGGAATTCTTTAATGTTATATTTTATAAGGCCTTTGGCCGGGTCTGATACCCATACATGTTTTTTATTCGCATGATATACTACAATAAAATGGCTCTCTTTCCAATAAATAATAGCGGGAAAAGGTACTTTGTTTACAATATCTGTAATAGCACACTTTATAGATAAAGTTCTTAATCCAATATTTTCTGCGCCTGTGCTAATATCAAGCAAAGAGACCCCTTGATTGGTTATACCACATTTATCCCTAAGGGATTGCAATGAATAAAATTTACCAAAATATTTTGCTATTATTTTTAAGGATGCCGGACCACAGTCATTGGAATCCATTTGGTATTCAACAGGAAATCGTTTTATGATCATTGGGTGTCAGTTATTTTTCTGTTTTAGATTTTAAATTGTCAAATAATCTTTCTAATAATCGTTTCGGCTCCGTAATTATTTCTACAGTACCTTTTGACTCAAAATCTAAATGAAGTTCTATTCCAAAATTTGTTTTCATTCCTTCAGGAAATGATATCGTGACCAAATAAGAGTCTATTGGGCCGTCTTTGGTATTTATTTTATTGGTCATTCTGGAAATGGACTGGACAGTACCTTTTATAAGCCCATATTCATCATAGGGATAATTGTCTATTTTTACATTTACCAATTGTCCTATTTTTACTTTTCCAGATCCAAATGATGGGATTAATACTTCTCCTATAGTTTTGTTTTGTTCTGGTATAATTGTAAACAACTCTTCTCCTGATTGCACATAGCTGTTCTCCCTCCAAAAACCTAGATATTGCAGCTCTCCTGTTATTGGGGCATATATGGCATATTTTTCTTTCCATATGGAGAGAGCATTAACTAAAGCATTTTTTTGAAGAATTAATTCTGAATATAGTTTTTCTTTATTTTCAAATTCTTCTAAATTAAGTTTATCTATTTCCGCTTCTTTTTTATTTATTTCTGATAGCCTGATTAGCTTAGTACTATGAAAATTAATTAATGCTTCATTTAACATTAAATTAGAGCTATGTGATTTTTGATATTCTTGCTCGGTAATAGCTTGTATAGATAATAAAATACTGTCTTTTTGTAATTGCTCTTGGGCTAGGATTAGTACTTGTTGTTTTAGTAAAATCTCTTTATTTAAATTGGTTATAATATCTGTATCAGATTTTACCTGTTTGTTTAAACTGTTTTTTATTGATGTATATAAATCTGAATTTAAAAAACGTTTATATTGCGTATGAGCTAGAGCAAATGAGTTAAAGCTTGGGCCTATATCTCCTAACACTGGATTCGTGGGTATTAGAATTTCGTCTACTTTGTTTATATCATAAGCTTTTAATAAAGAGTCTAATTTTAAAATATGCGAAAAATTGACTCCACTTTCTATATATGCTATAATCTGTCCTTTTTCCAATTTGTTTTTATCTTTTTCTAACAAATGGATTCTTCCTGAGTTATTCGCCACTATACGAACAGGAGCATGTAAAGAGGTGATGGATATTTTTCCATCTACTGTATCCGGATATTTTATGATAAAGCTGAGGAAAAGTAGCATCAATATAAATGTCCCTACTAACAAAGCAATATACTTGCTATATCTAGTAGGCATTCGATCAATAATGACCTGAACTTCTTCGCTTTTTTCTGAGTGTTGAGGGGATTGCTGGTTGGACATTAGAGACTCCATAAAAATACGCACTTATATAGACAAGGATTGAGAAAACAAAAAATTAATGCAAAATGACTTCTTTTTTCAGAGCACTTGGGTTGAGTTGGCAATGGTCATATAAAAGATATTCCTTCATTTTATTTATCAAAGATGTAGGGTGATTATAGTTTTGCTGTGAATGCTTCATCACTTTATCAATCCATCTTTCTAACTCACTAATCTTTTCTTTAGAAGCGAAAAATTGTTTAGCATGTAGCGCGTTTGTTTTCGCATGCATAAGTAATTCTTCAACTGAATGATTTACTCCCATATTGTCCATTATGTCTGATTGCAATTTGAGCGCATTATGGTTTTGCTTTTGAATGTGCTCCTTTATATTATTTGTTGAATGTATCCTATGGTAAGTAAGATATTCAGGTATATTTGCTGTTTTGAAATTAGGTACAATTTTTCTCCAAAGGTTATAATTTTCGCAATAAGCATATGAATTGCTATACCCCTCCATTGATTTTAAAATATTTGTTCTGATCATTACAGAAGCATCTGAAAATGGGCTTTTAAAGGGTAATATTAGTTTTATTTCTTCATCTTTAATAAAATACTGTTCTAACCCTATTACCTTTTTAAATTTATCAATAATGTAAGACCACGTACCTACAAGAGCTATGTCAGATTGATTTTCAAGAAATTCAACTTGCTTTTCTATACAACTTTGATGTATTAAGAAATTAGAATCAATCATGGTAACGTATTTTCCTTTAGCCTCAGAGATACCTATGTTTAAACTATAAGCAACACCTTTAGGAGTTTCATTTTTTATATGCTTAACCCTAGTATCATTATAACTTTTGATAATAGATTCGCTGTTATCAGAAGAATTATCGTTTATTATAATTAACTCGAAATATTTCCAACTTTGTCCAATAATACTTTTTATACAATCGTCAAGGAATCTTTCTGTATTATTACAAAATAATATTATACTAACTAAAAATTTGTCTTTTATATAAGGTTGACTGCCTACCATTGATTTCCTTACAAGTAATTTTTTATAAACATCAATAGTTTGTTCAATCATTTTCTTTGAAGAAAAATGCTCCATAGCATGCAATTTTGCCCTTTGGGCATAAGTTTTTGATTCTGTTTTATTCTCAATAAAATGGAGAAGTTTTTTATTTAAGTCTTCTCTATTTATTTTCGCTTGATTACCATTCAACTTTAATTCAACCTTAAGACCACAACCATTAGGAACTACTTCTTTAAGTCCATCAACATTGGCCACTATAATAGGGAGACCTATACTCATCATTTCAATAGCTGTATAGCTAAATTGTTCTACATAAGATGGAACGACCCCAATATCTGCCATGACATAGAAATTATACAATTGTTCTTTATTCAATGTTCCAGTAATGGTTATTTTTGACCAGTTTACAGTTTTCTCCAGTAACACATTATGATTTCCCAATCCAGCAAAAATCAATCGTATTTTTATCTTTGGATTATTTTCTACAATTTGATCAAAAACTTCTAAAAGATCATAAGCTCCTTTTCTTTCATTTATAGACCCGGCAAACAAAATTATTTGCTCATCATGAGTAAAACCATATTTACACCTTAGTTCGTATTTGGAGCATTTCTGAGTATTTAGAAAATCAAAATCAATACTGTTGTTAATAATAGATACTTTTTCTTTAGAATAATCATGCATTTTAATTAATGAATGCTTAGCTATTTGAGTATTACAAATAACATGATCTATACTAGAAAAAGAAAATTGTTCATTTAATAAAGGCTGAGGTGTAATACTTAGTTTTGATTCGTTTGATACAAACAACTTATTTAACCTCAAAAAAACTTGAAAGCTATCAGTAATTAAATCTCTCCAAGGAATACAATGCTTCGTTAGTATCGTTTTACAATGTATATGCCTTTTTAACAGGTGAGCAAAAGGGCAGTGGGTTATCCAATTAAAATGAAATATGATATTCTTATGTTCTTTTACGTGGCCAGCAAGCCACTCAGCAACAATAAAATCAAATTTAGGATTACCGCTATTACTTGCAATATTTCCAGGAACAAAAAAATGAGAAGTACCTTGTATAAACTCTTTTTTAAAACCTTTATAAATAGGGCTGTTTATCCATATGTAATTGATTTTTATTTCTTTAGTTCTTTTTTCTAAGGGATCAAACATTTGGGATACATAAGTATCTAAGCCATGTGTGTTTTTTAATTTGAAAAAGTCTATAACATAAAGGTGTATCATAAATTCTTATTTATTTTATATGAAGACAAATGTTTTAGTAATAACTAATCAATTATTCCTTGAATTTAAGTAATTCGCTATTCGTTCTTAAAATTCCTGTATCTGTACTATCTTTAGCAGCCTCAGTGCACAAATAATTTATTTGAAAAAAAACTGTCTTTTTTTACCAATTATTAATTTTAGATCAATTATTTTTTTAACATCGATAAACTTATATTTATTGTTGTTCCAAGTGTTTAGGTTCGATTTATTTTGATCCGAAATTGCATTACATATAAAGTTAAAGTTCTTATAATCCATAAATTGAAATGTAATTACAATTCAACCTTATTCTATTTTTTTTAGCTCAGAACACATTCTCTTTTAGGATACCTTCTAATCATTTAAAAATTCATTTCATTTAATAGAATAGTAACAACCTGATTCTAAGTCATCATTTGCATTTGGGGTATCTTTATTACAAAATACGGCATACAATTTTTTAGATTTTAACAGTTACTTAAAGCAAGCTAAGTCTTTTAAAACTTTTACTATTCAATAGTTTTTCCTTTTATAAGTTTTATTCCTATATATTTTCCATCTTTAAATTTTATACCATAATGCTCTTGATTATTTCTATGATGTGAGGTATTGCCTATTCTTTCAAACATTTTTTTGTAATCTTTAGGATGTATACTTAAAACGCCCAATTCCTCATTAACCCAAGTTGCTGGCAATAATCCTTCTTTGTTAAATTTTTCACCTGTAAATTCCTCAATGCGCTTTTTTATTTCTGCATCACTTACATCACTTATAATCTTTATGTGTGGGTTTGAAGATGACACTGGTAGGCTTAATTCAATATCTTTAATAAAAAGCAGATTATTTTTTACAACCCACTTAATAGAATAACCTTTATCTCCAATTCCTTTAAAGCCTGCTAACTTAATAACATTATAATCATTAAACAGATTTGTATACCCTTTAAAATGACTTATAGGTGTTTGCTTGATAAAAAATATTTTTTTATCTATTACTATCATATCGCACCGATTGTCTGCATAGTCTATTCCCGTTTTTCGCGCATCCTCTTTGTCCCTGTTTTCTCTAAATAAAGAACTATCTTCTCCTAACATTTTTCTATATAAATAAGGATATGGATATGTATGAATAAGCTTTAAATCTTTATCATAAGATGCATTATACGCAGCTTCTATTAATTTTAGATCACTATCGTATTTATGCATTATTCTTTTTAAATTGGTATAATTAAATTTTTTCGCATGCATAAATGATGATGTATTAAGAAAAAAGAAATACCAAAAAGAAAATTGTTCAACATATGTTTTTTTATGGAGTCTATCCAACATAACTTCTAAGTTTTCTATCAAGTATTCGCCTATTATCCATTGTAGTTTGAAACCTGCACCACCATCATAGTCTTTTCTCCCTCCTAAGCTCAGGTTAATTAACTTATCGCAATAGATACTGTCTTGTATTAAATGTAATTTTCCCAATCCATGGTAAAAATGATTAGACGTTTTATGGTACATTGTTAAATCATAGTTTGGGTCTGGAACATATTGATAAGTCATAATCATTTCCGTGTATGTAGAGGGAAATGCTTTTAGAAAATCCTGTTGTTTTTTTAAAGAATTAAAATCTTTTTGAAGTTCTCTGTATGAATTATTTAAATGTAAAGTGTCTATTGGAAAGTACTGCGCTATACTGTGTATAGATATACTCATGAAGCATAATAAAATAAATAACTTTTTCATATTTTTAATCTTAAATTAATAACCCTGAACAAGACAATCTACTTTTGCTTGTTCTATAGTGCTTTCAATTCCAGCTGCTTGTCTAGATAAGTGTAGCTGCACCGCTACAGCTGATCTATAGCTGTTACTAGTGTCTAAATATCCGGGTAGACCAATTTGGTGTTCATATGTGTTCACTTCATTTTGTTTTTGTTGTTGTTGAGTAAAATTATCTATCATATAATGATTATTATCAAAATGGTATTTTTCATGAGCTATAGAACTTTCTAATGACGAATAATTAGAAAGAATATAACTATTAGCACCTATTATTAAGCTTCCATTTGCAGACAACCCAGATACATCCCCAGAAGAGCTACTGTTCATAGTTACACCAGACGAAAATGGAGTGCCACTTAGAAAATTATTATTAACAACATTTTGCTGAATTTGAGCGCCAGCTTCTGTTAAATTTTTAGTCACACCATTAATGACCACGAACAATTGGTCTCCCGTGGGGGTCTGACTAATTAAATTACCACTAGAATCATAATAATAATCACCCCCAGTATAACTTTTAAGTTCATCAGAGTCATTAATAACTGTCATCTCTTTCTCCAGCATATCAAATGCAAGTTTGGCTTTGTTTAATCTTTTTAGTTTTTTCATTATGTTAAAAATTTAAGGTTTATTAAAATTAGGTTTTGTTTTCACTATTAATTTAGGAATAAGCTCTTCATTATTCACAAAATCATTTAAGGTTTGGGTTTTTAGTGTAAAATATGCCTCCTATACATTATTAATGCACTAAGAATGACTTACAATAACCATATCTGAAATCCTGTCATTAAAACTATTTAATGCTATACACTACTTGAAAAATCAACGCGTTTACATAAAATTCTTATCCTTTTTTAGCCAAAAGCATTAGTTTTAGCTTACCTTTTTTAAAAATCATTTTATAGTGCTTTTGATTCTTTTCCAAATATTCTCCATATGAATTATTATATTTTTTACTATTATCTAGCTTTATTGTAATTAGTCCAAATTCTCCATTTACCCATTTAGCAGGTAGTAATCCTTCTTTATTAAATTTAGAATTAGTAAATTTCTCAATACGTTTTTTTATTTCTTCTTTCTTAAGTTTTTTGTAAGGTTTTTCTATTATTTCTCCCTTTGATGTTCGTTCAAATTTTCCGTTATTTTCAATTAAACTTATATTTTGAATATATAATCTCTCTTTTTTTAATACCCAAGTAATATTATAGCCTTTATTTCCCGGTAAAAAAGGAATCATTACTACTAAAACTTCTTGCTCATCAAAAACTCTTGTGTAACCTTTAAAGTAAGTTATTGGTGATTTTTTAAAAAAATAACTCTTAGAATCTATCAATAATTTATCGCAGTCTGCATCTTGATAATTGAATCCTTCTTTTTGAAATAATTTTTCGGTCTCTTTTTCCAAATTATTAAAGGCTTCTTGTCCGAATAAATGAACAGAGCATATCATTAGCACTATATACACTATAACTCTCATAATTTTATATTTTTTAATTGGATTACCCATTTAGTTCTCAAGGTGCTAAAAATCACTAGCAATTACTTTTGTGATTTTAAAGATAAATTTCCAACAAACCCAATAACGGCATTTGCTACAAGACTATAAAGTAGAATTTATGAGACTTAACTGGGTAACACTATTGTTTTTTCATATTAAAAACTATTCACCTACAAACCGCAATGGGTCCGTGCATCAGCTAATGTATAACCAGGATCGTTTGCAATACCTTGTCTTTCCCATTGGTCGTATAAATAGTCTGCTACTTCACCTTTATAATAACTACTTGTTGTTGAATAAGAAGCATGTGCTATTTGTGCATTAATAGCGTTAATCTCTCCTGTAGCACTTCCGTCGAAATTATTTATATAATGGTTCTCTTCATGCGCAAGAGTATTAATTAAATCTGATTCATTGTCCAATACATAACTACCTGATTTAATATAGAAATCACCATCCGTAGTAAAACCTGCTTCAGCATCAATAGTAGGGCTTGCTATCTGTACATTATTCATTAAAAAACCTGAACCTGAAGACCCAGAACCAGAAAGATAATGATTAACTACTGCCCATTGCGTACCCGAACTAGAGCTTGATATGGCTACTCCAGAAGAACTCAACCCATAAGTTTGGTTATGGATAAACTCATCTGCAGAAATTATTTGAATGTCATCTCCCAACCCACTTGTTCCTAAATAATTTCCACTTGGGTCAAAAAACACACTTCCCCCTACATAATTAGATTGATCAACTTCACCAATCTCATGCATCTCTGTAGCTAATTGATTTAGATTAAGTTTTTTTAGTTTTTTCATTGTATTAAAAATTTAAAGGTTTATTATAAATTAGGTTTTGTTTTCACTATTATTTTAGGGATAAGCTCTTCATTCTTCACAAAATCATATAAGGTTAGGGTTCTTAGTGTAAAATATGCATCCCATACATTATTTAATGCATCAATATATTTTTGCATGGCATTTTGCTCTTCATTTTTTGCTGAATATAAATCATATATAGAAGCTTTTTCTAATAAAAATGTTTGTTGCATTAATTCATAGTGCTTTTTATAAATTTTATATTTTTGTTCTGATAAAAAGAATTGATTAATAGTAGAATTATATACCAAGGTTTTTTCCTCTAAATCATTATAGAATTCAATTTCTTCGTTCTTAAGAATAGTTAATTTTTTCTTATAATTGTTATCGGCAATTTTTAAAGTATTCTTATCAACTCCCCACTTAAAAATAGGTATAGATAAAGAAAGAGAAACAGATTGTCTAGAATTTGGGTTCCTATAAGAATCTAAAAAATTATCAGAAAATTGGTTACTTCCATAACTAATACTAATATTAGGGTTTACTGAATTGTTTAACTTTTTATTAAAGAATTCTGCTTCAATCTCCAGCTTCTTTAATTCTTGCTTTAATCTAAAAGGATTATTTTGGTTTACTATAGAAAGAACTGTTTCTTTATTCAAGCCAAAGGGCAAATTAAAATCAGGCTTAAATAACTTGTATTTCTGAAGATTATTATGTGTTGGCAATCCCAAATAATCTAACAAAGACTTCATATGTTTTTTATATTTCGCTTTTGCTTCCTCCAATTGGTATTCTCTTTCAGTTTTTTTAATTTTTATAAGATCGTAATCATGTTTTGTAATACTACCTGTTTCAAATCGAACCTCAGCTACTCTTTGCAAAGAGTCTGATTGTTTTAGATTACTTAATTTGATGTTTTTTTCAAGTAAAGATGCATAAACAGAGATATAAAGATTTGATGCTTGTTGCTGAATTTTTAGAATTTCTATGCAATAATCAAGTTCTGACTCTGTATTCTTTTTATAAGCTTGCTCTTTTTCGTATCTGTATGTTCTATATCCGCCAAATAAACTTTGACTGTATGAAATTGAAAAGGGTAAACTATTAAAAGTTCTTCTAGAACTTGAAAACTCGTTGACAAAATTTTGACTAGTATTTATCGTAAGCTGTCCTCCTGTAACTCCAATATTTTGAGATAAACTTAGCTCTCCATTGGTATTACCCAAATAATCTTCTACATACCTATATGAACCATCACTTGGATTCTGTAACAAATTAATTGAGCGATTAAAATTAAATGGTGTAAGAGATAATGATATTGATGGCAAAAAGCTCTTTTTGTAATTATCAAACTCTAGCTTACTATTTTTTAAATCTATACTAACTATTTTAGCTGAGGGACTTTTTAAACTCAGGTTGTTAACTACTTCCTCAAAAGATAAAGTCATTGAATTCTGGGCAAAAACATTTAAGCCTATGAGAGAGAATATTTGTAATATAAAAACTTTGATAAATTGATCTTTTATGCCTAATACATCGGGTAACAATTAAATATTAATTTATAAAACTTTTTAATCATGAGTGATTTAAGCAACAAAGCCTTATTTATAAGATAAGTTCCATTTTTAAGGGTTAGGTAGCTTTGGAAAATCCTGAACTGTCCTCTAGGGAACTGGCATGGTTTATCACCGACACCTATAAGTATTACATCAGTGAATCTGTAGCCTTCCCTACACACATTAGATGAACACTTCCATATATTTGGCTTGCTTATCTTATTTTCACTGGGAATTTCATTTCTAATTCGGCGTTTCTATAAGAAATCCAACTTTCTTCCAGACTTCTTTAATGCCCTCATCTTCGTTGGAAATGGTTAATAAATCATTGTCAATTTTAAATTTATATATGTATTTTTTTCCTTTAATATTTTTCCAACCAGCGTCTACATATCCAACACTTTCAGTTATTTGATCATTGTCAATAGCATAAGAACCAATGTGATTTCTAAATATTTTTTTATTAGCTAACCCTACATCGGCTACCGTATAATTAGTGTTGGAATATATTTTATAGGTTGCAATATTTTCTTGATTAAATCTATTTATAATGGGAGTTCCATCTTGGTTACAATACTGCCATGTTCCTATAAGCGCATTATTATTAGTTTTAGCAATTTTACTCGAGGTCGAACAGCTTGCTACTATTACTACTATTGTAAGAGCAATTATTATCTTTTGTAATGTTTTTTTCATAATGTAGTTTTACTATTATATTTAAATTTTGGTTTCTATTTATTTGTCAGCTTGTTACCAACGTGTTAATACACGGAACTTTTATCCTTTTATCCAGCCAAAAAAGATGGCTATGCTGAAGTTTTCGAAGTATTTATGACTTTTAGCTTCCACAAGAAAAGAGATGAAAATTCTTATTCATTATCAATAAAAGAAGAATTTACAAACCGTCAACTGATTTTTATTTTATTCTTTATTCGACGGACAAAATCAAAGGCTTCAAAAGAGAAAAACTCCTTGAAGCCTTTTCAATTAGCTCAAAACAAAACTCAAAATTATTTATTCTTTTCCAATAACTGATAATTCCAAGAGGTTCAAATGGCCTCCTGCATGAGAATTTTTCAAAACTCGTACTCTTATAACCTGATATTTCTCGGATGCTCCTATATAGGCGGTTCTTGTATCAGTCCCTGTCCATCCAGTAAAATCTATATGTTTTAATTTTACCCATCCGGCTGCAATAGCTGCAGCTTCCCATTCAGGAGATTCCTTATCGACACCTACTTCAGTTTCAGTATTTGATGCCCATACTTCAAAGACTTCGGGATTTTTAATATGCTGTTGCCTTGGTACAATTTCTAGTCCATCAATAAGTAGTGGTTGTCCTAAATTAACACTGAAAAAGAATGGTGTTGTTTGAGGGGGATTGGTATGATACCCTGGTTCTCCTAAACTACCATCCCACAGGTTAGCTGTACCCCAACCCCATGCGGTTTCGCCATAGGCTTCGTCCGAAAGTGAAACAACAGACCAGTTGACTTTGGTGTTGTCCAGTTTGATTGCATCGCTTTGTATAATTTGGATTTCTTTAGTGAACTCATCTCCAGTTTTACCAACCACACTTACTGTAATTGTTGCTGTTCTGGAGGTAATGGTTGGGTCTCCTGTGATGTTTTCTGCAACTGAAACCTCAATAACACCATTATCATTATTGTTTACTACGGTACACCATGACTGATCAGATTCTGAAGTAAAAGTCTCTCCTTCATAGACCCCAATCGGAATATTGAATGTCTCGGTAAAACCGTATTTATTAATCGTATTATTTTCAATAATCAATGGGTCCGGGAAAACAACAGGTGCAGTTTCACTGGGGTTTCCTACATAAATTGAATCTATGTCAGTTTCATTCAAATGGTATAATGTTCTATACTTGAAACTCGTACCGCTTTTGTAGTCTGGTAAGTCTGGCTCGATACCTAACATTTTTAAACTCTCAACACCGCCTTCAAATTCAACAATGTTTTGCGTATCATCATTCTTTGTGTATTCAACCCACAGGCCTACCATATTATCACGAGGCAAAAGATTAAAATATTGGCCATCAAAACCGGACACACTCTGGTTGAACAACCTCGATCTAAAATCATCTCCGTAAATAAGTACATTCGATTCAACTTCCCTGGACTTATTCCCTTGAACATCATAATTCCTAAAGACTAAAGTTGTAAAACCTTCGATAGCCTGTTGGTCGAAGCCATCAATTATTACTTCGTACCTTCCCGTCTCAGCGTTTATATCAGATTCGTCATAAGGGAAAACAATTGAATCTGCATAATTGTTCCAATATACCCTGAACTCCTTTCTGTTTACATCAGGCGATGGATAGATAGATGCCTTTAGCCGGTATAGACCTGAAAAACAATCTAAGCTATCAATCTTTCCCGAGTATACAGGAGATCCTTCCTGAAGATACTGTTCATGCATCTCATTTACATTGTCACATCCTATAAATGCCGCAATGATTGCTATAAGTATTAATATTTTTTTCATTTTATTTTGTTTAAAATCAAACAATCTTATTAATTATTTATTGGGGAGCTCCGTAAACCTGAAGTTCGGCTGTGGCTCCACCGGTAACTGTAGTAGTCCAAGCTTCATATACTTCCAACCTAAGAAAACGGACAGGATAATCTATATGTGTAAGCTCTTGTTCCCAACCTTCATTCCAAGTATCATAATCAGAGTTTGTCACGTCATGAGCAATTTTGCCGTCAAGAGGATCTGGAACCGTAAAATCATTAGCAATTTCCCAATTTGAACCCGGACCCCATACACTTGCTTCTTCTTCAGTTAAATCTGAGGTCACCCAAATACGCCATTTTTTAGGAGCAGATTCATTCCATACGAATTGCTTATTCCTCATGCCATGGATATGATATCGACTCAGTTTGGAAGGATTTTGTAAATCGATGGTAACAAAAGCACTTTTTTTGTCTTTAAATGCTTCAGGTCCTCCCAGGTTATTTACATCATGACCTACTGCCCAATAACAATCAGGGTTACTATTCCATCTGCCATCCCACAATTTATAAGAAGACCTGTCTCCCCAGTTAGGGCCATCCCATGTTAAAGTAGGGTCTGCTGCTGCCAATGTAGCACTATGTTCTGATATTCCGTTGAATGGAAAAATGCCAGTTGCTATAGGCTCTAAATACTCTTCAAAAATAGGTGTTCTTGTAAGGGTTAAAGGTTCAGTTTCATTCCCGTAAACATCTTTAAATATGAATTGAAAGTCGGTTGGAACTGCAGCTAATCCTCCAATTACCTCCCCTCGGACTTTATATGCAGGAGCTACCAATTTTGTGTCTTCAGAGAATATCTCTGTTAGAACAGGGTCTCCATCGGGTGTCACCACAGCAGCAGTAAAGACTTTAGCAATTAAAGTTGCTTCAGTAGGATTTTCCCAACTAAGGTCAAGCCCACCAAAGGTTTCACCTGCCAGCATAGATTCTAAAGCATAGTCAATAGGAGCAATAAAAGGTTTTACTTGAACAATTGTTGGTTCCGATTCTTTACCACTGGAATTACCAACGACTAATGTTACGTCTACTGTTTTTTCGGTATCCCTTAATCCTCTAACAAAAAGCACATTGTCATATCGAGATACTCTTGCTTCCGCAACTTCACCATTTCTTAGATATGTAGCTTTTACATATAACAAATCATCTATCCCTTTTGGCAATTCAAACGCAATCTTAGCACCCCCACTAATATTGGTTACAGTAGCACTCTCAAGTACTGGAGGTGCTTCATTGTTCTTTACATGAACCTCTGGAGACAAATATGTGTCGCACCCGAAAAATAGTAATGCTGCCAACATCAGGGTTAATGTATTGCGTGTATAAATATTTATTTTTCTCATAATAATCGTTTTTAGATTTTTAAAAGTGTTTACCAACCCGGATTTTGTACAAGGTTAGAGTTATTAATTAACGATGTTTCACTTATTGGCATTAAGTAATTCTTAAATGAATAAGATGGCCTTTGTCTAGTGATAACATTGTAATAATCATCTATTGTTTCGCCCCAAATATTCCAAGTTCGTATAGGAGTATTCATATTAGACAAAGCTGTTTGCCAGCGTCTTGTATCCCAAAAGCGTTCACCTTCATATGCAAATTCATTCAATCTTTCATTTCTGATAATTTGTCTTAACCCAGCTTGATTATCATAATCAGTAAGATTTGTATGATTGTCCCAGGCTTCTTTAACGGGAAGAATTCCAGACCTATCTCTTATCTCATCTAAAATGGGTAAAATCTCATTATAACCATTTCCTAACTCATTTAAACATTCCGCATAAAGAAGTTTAAAATCAGCTAATCTGAAAATTGGAAAAGCATAAGGAGTGGATTGAAAACCTGTTCCCGTTACAGGACTAAGAAAGGTGTTGTTAATTCCGGAAACCTTCTTGCAATAATAGCCGGTCATTGATATAGACTGCACGCCTATAGCTCCACTTACTTCACCTGCACGGGCACGTAAATGCCTAAAATCAGCTTCACTGTAGTCAAGCCCTTCCCAATACCCTCGATCAAAACCAACGCTTGCATAGAAACGAGGGGAACGATTTAAATTAATTTGAGCAGTAGTTTGACCTTCTACAGCCTCAGTGCTATTGGAAGCCCCTACTTCAACAGGTGTAAACCTGTTATTATACCATCCATTATTAATCCAGTCATTATCTACACTAATAGGTACTCCATTAGCTGAATAAAATTGCTCAACAACATGAAGAGGTGAAGCTTGCCTTTGGCCAACTGATTTACCTTGTGGTTGTGTTCCTGGATAATATGCTCCTGCCCAAGTCTGTAAGGTTCTAGAACCATTGTCTTCATAGTTTGCCCAAATAACTTCGTTATTCCAATGCGTAACCACAGCTTCTCTTACAGATAAACGGTCAATAGTTGCCTGACTTGGTGCATCCCCTCTTATTTCGCTGCCATCAGAATAATGTAAACTGAAACCATTTTCCTCTGCTGAATCCAGCACATCCTTTACTGCATCTGCAGCCAATTGCCATTTGCCTTGGTCATAAGACTGAGGAAACAATTGTTCACCTCTATTGTCTACTAGACTAAAGTCACTATTACCGTTAAACAAAGGACTAGCTCCCCAGACCAATGTCTTGGCTTTTATAGCAAGAGCTACCGTTTTGGTTATCCTCCCGGCTTCGCTACCAAGGGCAATACCTGTATGATTTTTTAAATCAGGAAGTGCTTCATCTATAGTCTTCACAATATAATCTGTAACGACATCAACAGGCTCACGATAGATCTTAAATTCATTAACTCCAGAATTTGTAGAAACAGCTTTATCTACAATTGGTATAGGGCCATACAACGTAAATAAGTAGTAATGGTAAAATGCTTTTAATACCTTTACCTCTGCCATCCATTGTTTACGTTCACTCTCCTCCATATTCACAGGTCCTCCAGCTTCTAATGGCATGTGCTCTAGGAAGACATTACAATGTCTGATCCCTTCCCATAAGTTTGCAGCTCCATTATTTCCTTCCCAGAAATTCATTATCGGATTACTGGATGTATTTGTAGCTCCATATCCATAACGATAAGGGTTTGGCAAAGGACCTCGAGCAGTAAACTGAATGTCGTCCGTTGTATAAAAAATCTCATCACATCCCACTAGAGGTAAACTTCTAGTTGGGTTTCCATAACTTGGAATAAAGGTATAACAAGTTACCAGATATTTTTCAGATTCATTCCTATCAAGAAAGGCATCTTGAAGCACAGGACTGTCTCCCGGAACGACATCTAAATAATCGCTACAGGAAATTGTACTGAAAGCTATTAAGATAAATATCAGTGCAATCTTCTTTATATTTATTATGTTTTTCATGCGTTTCATGTTTGATTTAATTGTTATTTAAAATTAATTTGAAGTCCCAGGTTAAACACCTTTTGCAGCGGGTAAGCCAAACCATTTCCTCCCATTTCAGGATCCCAAAGATCAAATTTTGATAGAGTTAATAAATTTGTACCACTTACATAAGCCCTGATTGTCATATTGTTTTTATCTGGAAATGTATATCCAATCTCCGCTTGCTTTAACCTTAAATAGGAAGCAGTTCTCATAAAGTATGTACTGGTCTGAAAGTTATTCTGGTTTCCAACTCCAGTAGTATTTGAGAGTCTTGGCCATTGAGCGTGGAGATTTCTATTAGATTCTGTCCAGTGGTTATCTGCAATCCAACTTAACAGGGCTCTATTTCCACCACCTGTTGGTATAAAAGGAGCTATTTCATTAGGGTTAATCCAAAATGAATAACGTGCTTGACCTTGAAAGAAAAAGTTAAGATCAAAATTCTTATATCCTGCACTTCCTCCAAAGCCATATTGAATTTCTGGAACTCTTGGATATCCAAGAGGGACAACATCAAACTGGTTGATAACACCATCTTTGTTAATATCAACATACTTGATATCTCCAGCCATTATTTGATCACCTAAGGCTTCCTGTGATGCAGAGTTTGCTACTTCTTGATCATCAACAAAAAGATGCTCAGCAACATATCCAAAATTCTGAGAAGGCGAATGTCCTACTCTTGAAATCCAGGGTGCTTTATCTGTCCCAATTTCATCAAAAGTTTTCACTTTAGCGGTACCATAAGTAAAGTTTCCTCTTACTAAAAACCACATATCATCTGATCCAATAGTAACATAACCCTTATAATCTGTTGCTACTTCGAATCCCTTTGCAACATTAACTTGTACATTACTATATAATTCATACGGCAAACCTAATGTTGCTGGAATTTCTGATCTTCTCTGTAATATGTTTTTTCTTCTCTCCCAGTAAACTTCTGGAATGATAGACAGTTTATTATCAAAAAGCCCTATCTCAAGGGCTAAATTTGCCTTTTGAGTAACCTCCCAAGTGATATCAGGGTTACCGGGACTGTTAATAGAAATGGTTGGCCTAGTGTAAAGTTCTTGAGCTGGATTATTGCCCCAAAATCCTCCACGATTTGAGTTTAAGTTTACGCTTGACAGATAGTAGAATCTATTAGGTCCACCAAGATCATCATTACCAGCCGTTCCATAAGTTCCTCTAAGTTTAAGCTTAGAAACAGTCTTACCAATAGTTGAGTCAGAGAAAAAATCCTCTTTAGATATGTACCATCCCATACCAAACGAAGGATAGAAGCCATAACGGTCACCTTTAGCAAATCTCTCAGAACCGTTGTATCCAAAATTGAACTCTGTAAAATATTTTCCATCGTAAGCATAGGTAAGACGTCCTGCAACTCCTAAATTTCGGTTAGGTAGAGTGTTTTCAAACAGAGTACGTTGTCCACCGTCATCAGTAGGGAAAGTACTCTTTCCGTCAAGAAACTCTCTTATTGTACCTACGAGCAAAGCGCCAACTTCATGTTTTTCATTAAAGGCTTTACTATAAATAAAGGACAACTCTCCATACATAGTAGAGGATACATTTTGATCACCACCGGCATAATTAATAAATCTACTACCCGTGGTTGGATTTATTGGGAATAAAGTATATCCATCATCCTCAGGTGTTAAAGCATCTTGGCTGGGACTATAACCATTTGATGGGATTGTGAAATAATAGGGGTTGTAAGATCTTCTAAGGCTAAAATTCCCAAACCTTGAAAGGTTACCTATAAATTTCAGGTCTAACCCGTCTGTAACAAAGTCTAAATCCTGATATAATTCTAACTGTGCAGACAAAGTACTAGACCTATTATCTTCATAACCTTGTAATAACCTTGCGTATGGGTTAATAAATCCAACAGACTCATCAGTAGCTCCGTTAGCTTGAGAATTACCAAATAATAAATATGGTGCGAATGAAAACGCTTCATCGGGTGCGTACACGGCAGGGAATAAAACAGGATCAGCATTTAACGCTTGAAAGTAAGTGTTTCTACCATTATTTCCTAATTCTCCTATTGGTCCACGGTAATCATCAAATGCACCATTCAAACGAACAACCATCCTTGTTTTTGGCGAGATATTGACATTGACATTTGAGCGCAATGTATATTTTCTAAACCGGATATTAGTATTCCATTTATTGACATTATCAACTTTTAATATACCATTATCTTGCGAGAAAGAACCACCTACATAGTATTGTGCAACTTTACCACCACCACTAACATTCAGGTTTGCTCTTTTATTTATAGAATAATCTCTAGTTAATTCTTCTAACCAATTGGTAGCCGGGTAAACATATTGGTTACGGTTTGGATCTTGTGTTCTTTCAATTCTTTCTAAGGAATAACGCGGTGAGGCCACGGGGTCTCTCGTTAAAATAGCCTCATTAAAATTTTTCATATAGCTAATTGGGTCTGCAAGACTAACCTTCGTTGTAGGTGTTGATACAGAAGATTCTGCCCTAAGGCTAATAACAGCTTTACCTTCCTTACCTTGTCTAGTTGTAATAAGCACTACACCATTACCACCACGTGCTCCATATAAAGCTGTTGCAGCAGCATCTTTAAGGATAGAGAAGCTTTGAATGTCATCTGGGCTAAGACGCGATAATTGGCGTGAGTCTATTTCAACATTATCAACCAGAATTAATGGCGATCTTACGTTATTTCCAAATGAAGCTGCATTACGGATAAAGAATTGAGCATTATCGTCACCAGGTGCTCCTGTACTTTGATATGATACAAGTCCTGTCATTTGACCAGATAATGCCGTTGTAATATTGCTTGTTGGAATGGCTTGGAGGTTGCCTACATCAATAGATGTTATCGAAGATACAACACTCTCCTTTTTTTGCGTACCAAAAGCAACCACTATAACTTCATCTAATTTTGCAGAATCTTCTTGTAATTTAATATTAAAATTTGTTTTAGTGCCCACAGTAATTTCTTGGGATACATACCCTACATAAGACACCACTAATACCGAATTAACACTGCCTACACTTAATGTGAAATTACCATCAAAATCGGTCTGGGTTCCATTGCTGGTGCCCTTCTCTAAAATATTGGCTCCAGGCAATGGTACATTATTCTCGTCTGTTATGACTCCTTTAACTTCGTTCTGTTGAATAATTTCCAGCTCTATCTTATTAATAGGTACAGGATCCGGCTCTTTTGGATATAAAACAATTTGTCTATCTACTACATCATGGTGTAGATTAGTACCAAATAATAATTTATCTAATATTTCGCTAATTGTAGTTTTTCTAACTTTTATCGATACTTTTCTGTTAATATCTATATCAGGGTTATTATAGAAGAAACTAAATTCCGTTTTGGACTCGATGGTTTTAAAAACCTCTAAAATAGTTACATTCTTAAGATTTAACGTAATTTTAGTATTCTGAGAATAAGTATTTGCCTGAATTTTAAAAAGGGAGACTACTAATAATACTGTCGTCAATCGCATTTTTAAACTTAATTTGGTTGTATTAAGACATAGAAATTTATGTACTATGATTTTTTTCATACTTTTGTACTGTATTTGGTGGTTTAACATTAGTTTGTTGAATCACTTATAATCGGGAAATGCACGAACATTTTCCGATTTTTTTTAAAGTAGATTCCTTGGTTTAGTTGGTTTTCAAATCATATTATTTTTGGTTTTTATGGTTAATAATAATTTTATTGTTTTCTATTTTATAAGAGAAGTGACTATACTTTTGAATTGTATTCATTACTTGATCTATAGTTTCCCCCTTAAAAGTTGCTGAAAATTTACTCTTTCCTAATTCCAAATAATTATTTTCAATCTTCACATTATAATGTCGTTCTAGCCTTTTAATCATTTGTTTGAAAGGTTGATTTACAAAAATCAATTCACCTTTTGTCCATGCTGTATATTGGTCTACGTTCGTTTTTTCTACACTCATTGTGTTTTCTAATCTAGTCCAGGTAGCTTTTTCCCCAGGACTTAACAACGTAGACTTCTTAATATCAAAAACGTCATTTGTTTTATAAATTCCAACTGAGCCTTCAACCAATACCGTATGCATCATCTGATCTTCTTCATAAGAATTTACATTAAATTGCGTTCCTAAAACCCGTATTTTATGCTTGGTAGTATTAACTAAAAAAGGACGCTTAACATCATTAGTGACCTCAAATAGAGCTTCTCCTTCTAAAAACACTTCTCTCACTTCATCTTTACTAAAAGTTTCTGGGTATTTTAAAGAAGATCCTGCATTTAATACAACTCTTGTCCCATCAGCCAGTGACACCCTAAAAATGCGTCCATAAGGGATTGAAAGAACATTATAAGACAATTGATCATCCTTGTTTTCGATTTCGCCTTTTGATTTACCGTAAATTAATTCATCTTTATTCTGAGTAGAAACGTAGGTTCCTTCCTCAGAATAAATATCTTGATTTATATTAGTATCAATTCTTTTAACAGTACCGTCTCCAAGTGTAAGAGAAATTTCAGTCACGCTATTTGTTTCTTCAATATTATCATTAGAAACAAATACTTTATTATTTAATAAATAATAACTAGATGTTATTAAAACGACAAACACAGCTGCATACTTTAACCATCCAGACCATCTCTTTTTAGGTTCTGATTTTATAACTTTAACGTTTTTCGTTTGCTCCAAAAATTTTGAAAAAGAGATATCAGTGTCAGTTTTATCACCATTTTTTAATACACTATTTATTGAAAAATTAATTTTGACGACTTCCTTGAAAGAAGTTTCATTATTTGAAACCCAATCTTGTAAATAAGACATTTCTTCGTCACTTATATTTCCTTTGAAATATTTAGCAAATAATAAATCTATATCTTTCATTTGTCATTATTCAATACTTAACTCTTAGTTAATTCTATCTATTGAAGCTTCCCAAAACAAAAACCCTTACTTTTTTTTTATTTTTTTTTATTTTTATTTATTTCATTTTTATTTTTCTTTTATTTGTCAAGATCATTATCTCAAAACTGACAATGAAATCTCCTTTTAATAATAGCAAAACATTTATTAGCGAACTGAAATTTGGTAATGAGGCAGCCTATCAATTCCTATTTACTAATTTCTATTCAGACTTATTATTGTATGCTATAAGTTTAACTAATGACGAAGCAAAAGCGGAAGACGTCGTTCAAGAAACAATGGTCAATCTTTGGCAACAAAGAGCATCTTTAAACATTCACACCTCTCTCAAAAATTACTTATACAAATCTGTTTATCATAGTTTTATAAAAGGTTATAGAAAGCGAAAAAGTGAGCTTCGCTTAATTGAGAAATTAACTTTCGAGACCCTGGAAGAAACCCTGGATGAAGATAAAATAATTCAACAAGAAAGACTAAACAAAGTTCAATCCTTAATTGAAACTTTACCGCCTCGATGTAAAGAGATTTTTTTGCTAAGCAAAAAAGAAGGGCTACTTTATAAAGAAATTGGAGATGAATTGAATATTTCTGTAAAAACTGTGGAGACTCAAATTTCCAAGGCTTTTTCCTTTATAAGAAAGGAAGTTTTATCCAAAGATTGAATGTAAAGTGTAATGAGTCTAAAAAATACAATAAAAGAGGCGTTTTTTGTAGCATAAGCCCTTTGATAATCGACTAATTTCGGCTTAAATAACTTAAACATTTATATTATGAGATTTGTAACTAAAAGAATACACGCATTCTTAGATTATCCTGTTGCTATTGCACTGATAGTACTTCCTTTCTTATTAGGACTTGGAAATTCCAATCCACTGGCATTGCAACTTTCAATAGCAACTGGGATCGCAGCATTTATATTAACATTATTGACGGACCACCATTTAGGAGTCTTTCGTGTGGTTTCTTATAAAATTCACTTGATTGTTGATTTTATGGTTGCGATAGTATTTATTATTACTCCTTTTGTTTTTTCGTTTGAAGGAATTGATGCCTTTTATTATTGGATTAATGGTGCTGTCGTGCTATCAGTGGTCAGTATGCATAATCCACAAACAGTAGTTTAACCTATTATTTGAAATTTTTATACATAACATTACCACAAGTTTCAATCATGGAATGCTGGGAGCGCATCAATTATAATAATTGATGTGCTTTATTTTTATTGTTTAAAACAAGCAATACTATTTACTGTATAATAGAAGGAAATATATGTGGTTTGACTATTGCGCTGGACTTAGAAAAGTTTTCGACATCAGACGTCAACTTTATGAAAAGACAAAACGCTGATTTCAATAGGAGCAGGAATCTTGCTTTCTTTCAAACCCAATCCAATGGAAATTCGCTCTCAAAAAAGTAAGCTTTAATATTTATAAAGAAGAATTAAAATAGTATTAAATGATTAATAAGTAATAATTTAATGTTATATATCAAGGATTTGGATTGGGCAGGGTTCGAACCGACTTTTTAAACAGTTTATATTTGGAAGGTTAACATGCCCTCAGCATCTGTAGAAACTGATTAGCGGACATTGTTGTATTTTAAAAATTAAATATCTCCTTTTCATCGCAAGTCCAGATAAGTACGTTCCAAAAAAGACAAATACAGAACTCAGCACATGCTCATACATTCCGCTGCTCTTCATCTCGTAAAAAGGGTTTCTCTAATATTATCTTAAACACAATCCCAAAGTTTTAGATGTCCTCTTCAATAACTCCTACCGGATCCCAATAGCCATCGAGAGCAGGAATACTTCGTTCCCAATATAAAACTTTGAAATAGCGTTCGCTTCATAGAGAAATTATATTTGTCATTGTCTTCCGCTTCCTATGCTTTTACACTTCACAATTGGTTTAGAATCACACCCCGAACCATCACCGTTATACCTTTTTTTGACAGCAAAATAACAACATTCAGTTTTGTACGACAGCATAACCAGGCGCCTTCGTCGCACTTTTTATATGTCTTAACAAATCTGAATATTGAATGAACGTCAAGCAACAAAAAGAAGGTAACAGTGAAGGCACTATGGGAAGTAAATCTAAAATGAATCTTATGAAATCTTACAAAATCAATAAAAAAGGAAGCGGAGCACAAGATAAAAAAACTAAAAAAGGAAAACGCTCTGGATATAATAAGTAAATCAATAACAAAGCCTTTCTGAATGGTTCAGAGAGGTCAATATTAATCTTTAAATTTTTTAATTATGAGTACACTTAAAAACAAAGTACAGTTAATTGGTAACGTTGGAAACGAGCCAGAAATTATGAATCTAGATAGCGGTAAGAAAATTGCTAAATTTTCAATCGCTACTAACGAGTTTTACAAAAACTCTGATGGTGAGAAACAGCAGAGCACGCAATGGCACAATATAGTGGCTTGGGGCAAGATTTCTGGAATCGTAGAAAAGTATGTAGGCAAAGGGAAAGAAGTTGCTATTGAAGGTAAATTGACTTCTAGAAACTATGAAACTAAAGAAGGAGAAAAAAGATATGTTACCGAAGTGGTAGCTAATGAAATCCTGCTTTTGGGAATTAAAAGCGAAAACAATGCTAGTGAATAGCTAAAAAATGAAGAGGGTGCTTTATGTTTTTGAGAGACACACCCTCTTTTTATTATTAACCTCAAAATAAGGAAATAACAATGAATGACAAAGTTACCGAAATAAAGATTAGTTACCGAGAAAAAATAAGCATGTCTAAGGCATTATCCATTAAAAGTTCGGAAGATGCAGCCCATACTATTTTTCAGCATTGGAATCAAGATACCATTGGTTTTCAAGAGTCCTTTAAAGTGTTACTTCTTAATAATGCTAATAAGATTAAAGGAATATATCAATTATCGACTGGAGGTATTTCTGGTACCTTAGTGGATATGCGGATTTTATTTGCCGTTATAATCAAAACCTTATCCGTAGGCATTATTTTGGCACACAATCATCCTAGTGGGAAGTTAAAACCCAGTGAAGCAGATAAACAATTAACGGACAAGATTCAGAAAGCTTCAATATTGTTTGATGTCAATGTACTAGACCATTTAATCATCACACCAGACGGCAACTATTACAGTTTTGCGGATAATGGCTTATTATAATTTAAGGATCAATAATCCTAATTTAAATCAATACTCATGGTCTATTTGAATTATAACAACCTCGATGCTGAAACCCAAAACCGTTTGCTTCAAAACTCAAAGCATGAGGTGGAGCAACAATCTGGAAATGATTTGAAAGCCTATGCCATAGAAAACCATTTGGATTATGAGACCCTATTGGAAGAAGAGGCTATACGAAACCTATATAATTACAAGTATGTATTTAATATATAGATAAATGAATAAAAATCATATCATAGAAAAGGCTTTTGAAAATTCAAGAGTCTTTTTTATGGTAAAGCTTTAATGGATGCAAAAACAAACCCTAGACATTTAAAATCTGACGTTCCATTTTTATGTTTTCATCAAAATCATATGTTTTAGTGCGAAATCGAAGCATTTGAGAACATGTCGCGTTTCAATTTTATCTTCCAAATCAATACCTTTAAATAGGTCGTTAAGACCAAAAAAGCAACCGTCCAGATGACTATCGGGATTAGTTGCTTGTTTGGAATTTTGTCACGTTAAAACGTGACGAAATGGAGAAGCAAGAGGGTAACCCGCTTCGCGAGGTTACGATAATTTAAAAATACATAACGTATTGTTAATGAGTGTTTTATGATTAAAGTAATAGTTGAAATTGAATAAGAGATCTTGAATTTTTACTAAAAAATGCTGGCAGCCCTTTAAAATCAATGATTTTTTTACTAAAAAATGGATAGAGGATATGAAAAAGAAGGATTTGAAACCTTAAAAATTAAGGTTTCCGTGGCTAAAAAGTTTAGACGCTATTCTCGTGGTCTTTCCAAATCGCAATCCATGACACTTCGAATAATGATTGAATTTTTTGAGGATAACGGGATCTCTCCAGATGAAGCCATGGGACCTCACATGCAAACCCTGGAGAGCCTCATCAAAAAAAGAATCAATGGCGTTATCGCTATAATGAAAGACATTGAAAAGAATCAAACTAAACCCACAGTCGCCATGATGCAATCTTTATTTCAAGAAGCAGAGCCTAAAAAGAAGCCATTGCTTTTAGTAAAAGAGGCCAAAAAAAAGAAGCCATCGCTCCTTAAAAAATAGTAAAAGATCAAATCTATGTATATCAGTATTTCAGCGCAATCATTAGGCGGACACTTTTCCCAAAGTGTTTCAGTTTTTGTGGACTATTTGGAAAAAGAAAATCAAGGTCTAGTGCTTGATGAACGTGAGCATTTTTTTAATCAATATGGTGATGCATATTCTACCCAAGAGGTCATAAAGGACATTGATGGTAACACCGCAAAACTAAAAAAGAAAGAGCCTAAGTTTTATAGTATTACTGTAAGTCCAAGTGCCTATGAACTGAAACATTTACGAAACCATACGGAAGATTTAAAACGCTACACGCGTGACTTGATGAAAGACTATGTCACCGCTTTTAATCGTGAAATCAATGGCAAGCCGATTACCATCAATGACATTAAATATTATGCCAAAATAGAACATACGCGACATTTTAAAGGCACAGATAAACAAATCATAGAAAACCAACCTAATGCCACTAAGATTTTAAAACTCAAGCAAGACATCCGAAAAATTGAACGGGGTACGTTGGAAGGCAGTGTCAAAAAGAATAAACAAAAAATAAGAGCCTTAGAACGCAGCGCACCACATAGGCAAAATGGCAAGCGCATCGTGCAAGGCATGAGAAAAGATGGTAATCAAAGCCATATCCATATTATTGTTAGCCGGAAGGATGCTTCCAATTCGGTTAGTTTGTCTCCAGGGAGCAAATACAAAGCTTCAGATGTTATGATAAATGGCAAACTTGTAAAGCGAGGCTTTGATAGAGATGCCTTTTTTTCCAAAGCAGAACAAACCTTTGACAAGACCTTTGCATACAAACGGAATTACGCCGAATCCTATCAAGCCAAAAAAGACTTTATCAAAAATCCCAATGCCTATTTTTCTACCTTATTAGGGCTACCTACCCATGAAAAAGCTATGGCTTTTAAAATTCTCGGAAAGGCAGGCGTGCCAATAGCCAGCATTCCAACCAATCACGTGCAACTCGCCTTGAAAACCATCAGAACCTTAAAACGCGGTATCGATATCGCTATAAAATCAGGATCCATAGGGATCTAATCATTCATTAAAAAAACAAATACCATGCAATCTTTTAATCTTACAACCATTTTACTGACTCTACTCGTAACATCTGGCGTTTTTTATGTGCTTTATAAACTATCTAGATATGCGTTTGCCCTGAATTTATTACTGCTTCTAGGTGGTTTTGGAGTTCTTTTTTTAACCGCACCCACATTTTTTAATAAAACCGGCCTTGCTGTTGGATGTCCCTTATTGCTTATCAATCTGTTTATGTATGTCTTTCTTCATGAATCAGGGAGCACAACCCCTTCCGAAAAAATGTGCCGGGTACACTTTAAATTAAAACGGGGTAAGCTAGTCATCCAAAATATCAAACGTGGAGCCTCCATTATAGGAGCAGCAGGAAGCGGGAAAACAGAAAGTGTCGTTTATAATTTCCTGCAACATTTTAGTAAGCAACGCTTTTCTGGTGTGATCCATGACTATAAGGATTTTGAAATCACAGAAATGGCATACCCGCTTTTTAAAGCCCACAACATCCCTTTTTATATCATCTCTTTTGATACCATTTATCATCGTGTCAATCCCATAGCTCCTCGGTATATGGAGAATGAAGAAAGTGTCAATGAAGTATCGCGTGTCCTTATGGAAAATTTACTGGAGCATAAGGAATCCGGAACCAATGCCTCTAGTAAGTTCTTTACGGATGCTGCCGAAGGGATTATTGGTGGACTCATATGGCTACTCAAAACCAGCTATCCGGCTTATTGTACCCTGCCGCATGTCATAGCCATTTATCAATATTTAAATACCGATAGTCTTGTCGCGCTTTTGGAATCTAATTTGACGTCAAAAGGGATGGCCAATGCCTTTATCAGTGGTAAGGATTCCGACCGCCAAACGGCAGGTGTTAAAAGCACCTTAGCCAATGCCTTAAAAAAAATAAGCTCAAAACATGGTTTTATGGCATTATCGGCTGACGAAGTGCCTTTGGATATTAATGGGCAGGAGTTTCCTGGGGTTATCTCCGTGGTCAATAACCCTAAACTGGAAACGGCTTATGCACCACTGATCGCGACCGTCATGCATACCATTATCAAACAAATGAGCGTGCGGCAGCAAAAGCCTTCTTTTTTATTAATGGAAGAAGCGTCTACCATTCGGCTTTTGAATATGCAACGCATTCCTGCCACGCTTAGAAGCTATAACATTGCGACCATTTATGTGATGCAGGATAAAGTCCAAAATGATATCATGTATGGTGATAAAGTGAGTAGAGCCATTTTGAGTAATTTGTCCTATCAGTTCTTTGGAAAAGTCAATGATCCGGACACGGCAAAATACTACGAGCGTTTTTTTGAACTCATTAAAATGAAAACCACAAGTATCAATAAAGGACATAACTTGAATTTTGATACCAGAGTTACTAAAGGCGAAAAGGAAGTATCAAAAGTACGGGCAGATATATTCTTTAAATTAGAGCCTGGAGAATTTATAAGCTTTGCTGATGGTAATGACCAAAAGGTACAGTTCAAATTACAGAAAATCGTAAAGGAGCTGCCAAAAGCAAAAAAATATTCAAAAAAAGATCTTAAAAGGAATTTTAAACGGATTCATCGGGAAGCACAATCCTTGTTTGGGAAATAACACAATGGATTGATGGCATTTTTCTATTGAAAGACAAAAAGGGTTACTGAAAATTGACTTTAAGGGATTGGGGATTGACTGTAACGGATTAAACACGTTAGTCCTTACTAAAAGCAGAGCTTTTGTTTGAAGCTCATGTCAATTCTTATTACATTTATTTAGTATTTATAAGGTTTATGAGACATACAGAACTTACTTATATTTTAGTGGCTAATCAAGTTGCTATGGCACTCTATGAAGCAGTCTAAAGAAACACTGATGAAATCTGATAGTTATGATTTTATGGTTTTTAAGTTTTCTGTATGGGATGAAGTTCTGGAAGAATTAGAAGAGTGGGAAGATTATGTGGCCATTGATGAATCTACTTATAATTTATTACATCGCAACCTTTGCATAAAATTTAGAGAGCTTATAAAATATCTTTAGTCTCGGAATACAGTTTTAATTTTTATGTTTAATACTTATTTATTAGCTATTTTTGATTTAAAAAATTGGGTTTTAAAGAATGAAAATAAAGAATAGCTGGTTAATTATTGGTCTTATTTTATTTATAGTGTTCGTATACACTTTTTCTGGTGGAAAGGTAGATGTAGGGGAAAAAATCGAAAAAGACAATGGTAAAAAGTCTAACGATAGTCTCAAGGTTAGATATGAGAAGTTGAAAAAATTGGTAGAAGCAAAAAAGACTTTGTATAAAAAGCTAACAAAAAAATTTAAATGGATATACTTTGGAGTTCGCCTCTCATTGCTAGGGATTTTTACTAGCTATTGTCTAATGTTATACCATGGTTTTGGAGTTACCAATTTGGGAGAATTATTAAATTGGATTGAGGTAGTAGCAATCATAGTAGTTTTCTTTTCCTTTTTGGCGTTTGGTACATTTTCGAATGTTAGGGAATATGTTGAGAAACTTAAAATGCGAATAGAGATAATGGTTTTTAAAAAGCATTTTAATTTATTAAATGATGTGGACGGTCATGAAAATGAATTGTTGCAAATAGCTAATAATATGAATCCGATTGAGGGTAGTGATAGCGCAAAACCCTTAGACTCAGCTAAGATATAGTTAAAAAAAATGATACGATACGGTAAGTAGCTAGGACAGTATCGATTAATATTATTAAGGTAACCGACGTAACAAATTTCCTTAAAGAATACAGTTTTCACCTTTATATTTTATACGCTAATTGTTACTAATTATTATACGGTTTCTGTTAAGTGTTTGAAAAACAAAATATTAAATCTTGAGGTTAGAAGTCCTAATTGGACTTAATATCATTTTTACTAAACTACTGTCTTCTAAAAGAAGATTGGTTTGGTTTTAACTAAAGGCTATTAAACTTTAGGCTATAAAACGGCAAAACATATACTGTACTAAAAAAAGACAAATTAATCTCCTGAGGAAGGTGTGCTTAATCTCAGAATGATTTGGTAAATTCAATAAATCAATGTGATTTTTGATTAATAAATATTAATCAAACCATATGCTTTTTTAATTTGAAAAAAATATATTTGTTATACGTCTATATGGGCTAAATTTTTGTCATTCTTAATGAAAAAGAACATAGGTATAAGTTTGTATTTGTGTTTAATATTTTATATTATATAAGTTACAGAAAATGAATATAAAAAAATACGATTACGAAGGGTTGATAGAGGGGTTGAAACCTCAAGAAAGGTTTTTATTTGAGAAAATACTCTATTATCATGATAAAGTTTCGAAAAGGAATAATAGAATGAAGATTTACTCTAATTTATTAAAGATTTTAGTTTTTGTTTTAGCAGGAGGTACTACAGTTGTTTTGGGTATTGAAAATGAAGGGATGGAAGTTTTAGCAAAAAACCTTGCAATTGTGTTTGGAGCGTTAATAACATTACTTACTGCTGTATTAAGTTATTTTAATATTGAAAGATTTTGGATGAGAAGTGTTTCTAACCATTTAAAATTAAATAATTTAAGGGATCATTTTGTTTTTTTATATTATAAAGAAGAAGGGATTTCTAAGAATGATTTAAGTAACTTATTTAATGATTTAAATAATATTACAAACCAAAACATAGAATATTGGAATGATGTTATGGTCGATACAAAAAAGGATTAAATATACATGAAAAATTCTATAGAAGAAAAAGGGTATACAGAAATTTCTGAAAGATTAAAGTTTAGTAATGATAAGTTAAACATCGTTAGACAAGAGTTAAACAATATTGAAGATTTATCTTTACTGAAAGATATATGTATATATGTAACTGGTTCTTTTGCTAGAGGAGAAGCTTCGCCAAAATCTGACCTTGATTTATTTTTTATAACAAAAAGCAAAGATCCAGTTCCAAAACTGGATAAAATTCTTGTAGATGCAGAGTTGATTAGACTTAATAAAAAATTAAACTTTCCGGATTTTAGTAAGGATGGAGAATACCTCACTATTCATAACCTTGATGAGATTATGGATATAGGAAGTCAAAAAGAAGATTATAAAAATTATTTCACTGCAAGAATGCTACTTTTACTTGAAAGTAGACCTCTATTTAATGATAAAATTTATGAAGAGGTAATAAAAGAAGTTATAGATTCTTATCTAAGAGACTTTCATAAGCACGAAGTTAACTTTAAACCTATATTTCTTGTTAATGATATATTAAGATATTGGAAGACATTGTGTCTTAATTATGAGCATAAAAGAAACAGAATTGTTTCGGGTGAAATGACTAAAGAAGAAGAAAGTCAAATAAAGGTTAAAGCTCATAAAAAAAACCTTAAACTTCAATTCTCTAGGAAACTTACATGTTTTTCTTTTATTCTATCAATAGTTGACGATTATGTTAATGACCAAAAAAAAGTTAGTCATGAAACAATAATAGATATAGTTATGCAAAAACCCACTGAAATTTTGTTAAAACTAAAGAATGATGAAAGGGTAAAAGTGGAAGTTGATAAATCATTAGAATTATATACTTATTTTTTAAATTTAAGTAAAAAAGACGATAGTTGGATAGAAGACAAGAAAAACAGGGATGAAGCATTTACTAAATCAAGAGAATTTGGTGATTGCATATATAATATTTTAATTAATTTAATAGGAGATAAAAACACAGAAATACTTAAGTATATCGTTCTTTAAACTATGAAGTACTTTTATGTTTTAAATATTAAAGATAAAAATTTAAGCGCTTTGCTTGACGGAATTAGGTTGATTGCTAATCCATATATCAAGCATCCTGCTCATATTACGGTACGTGGTCCTTATGATAAAAAATATAATGTTAAAAATATAAATTCAAATTTTTCTGGAAGCAAGATAGAAATAAATGGAATTGACGATTTTTATTCTTATGGTCAAAATACAGTTTTCTTAAAATGTAGTTCAGAGAAATTAAGAAGAGCCTCTTTCAAAAAGGACTACCCAGATTCTTTTAATCCACACATCACTTTATATGACGGAAGTGATAGAGAGTTTTCTGAACAGATAAAAAAGGTTTTAAACAAGTATAATTTTAATTTTAATATATATTCTTCAGAAATAGAGCCCCTAGAGCCTTTAAAGTCAAGAGGTGTTGATGGAGTGAAAAATAGTACTCCGTTTATTTTAAGAGATAGCTTTTTTTCTAATTTGAGTTATTATTTAGGAAGAAGTCTTGATTATAATAATATTCTTGATTTAACTAAAGAAGAAAGATTAATTCTCATTGAAAACTTATGTGGGTTTTTTAAAAAAGGAAATAATCCTAATATATATGCAAGTCCGGTTCAAAAATTAATTGATAGACTTGGATTGAATGAAAATAATGGACTTTTCTATTTAAGTGATGTTAAAAAATGGGAGGATAAATTTCCTTTTAGAATTGTTAAAGGACTAAAAGAAATAAAACCTTATGCAGTTCATTGTCTATTTAAAAATGATTCAAATGATTCTGATAAACTTAAGCCATTCAATCAGCCGTTTATTTTGTTTTTTGATAACCCTCATGATGAGATAAAAATACATAGACAAGTATTTAGTTTTGGCTTAGCTCCAATAGTATTTATAGAGAAATTAAACTCACTAGAGATTCTTAATGGCTATAACTTATTGAAAGATGAAAGAAGGCTCCAGATAATTGGAGATGAAAGAATAGTAGAGAATTTTTCTCTTGAAAAACTTATACATGGTCATAGCATAAAAGAATTTTACAATTCTCAATTTAATAATATAAAAAGAGTCGATTCTTATTTATTAGAAAATATATCAGAGGTTAGGGAAATATTGATTGATAAAATGAATCTTACTCCTTCAATATCAAATAGTCTTATAGGGAGGTTAATTTTCATAAGATATTTGATTGATAGGGGGGTGACTTTTAAAGAAGGTAAAGAATATCATTTCGGTGACGGTAACATAAATAAAGAAAACAGGAATAAGTTATTTGTAAATACAATTTTAAGCAAAGAAAGGCTATATGATTTTTTTAGTTTCTTAAGAACTAAACTTAATGGAGATTTATTTCCAGTATCTGAATTAGAAATAAATATCGTAAGTGAAAAGCATCTTAGATTACTTTATTATTTGTTTAAAGGTGGTAAGATTAAGAATGATTATGGAGAATATGTTGTTCAGGACTCATTATTTGATATTTATGATTTTAAAATAATTCCTATTGAATTAATAAGTAATATTTATGAAAATTTTATTGGAGATGTTAAAAGGACTAAAAATAAAGCTTTTTACACACCATCTTTTTTGGTAGATTTTTCTCTTTCTCAAGATATCGAGAAATATATTAATCAAAATAATAAGGTATCTTGTAAAGTCTTAGATCCTTCTTGTGGTTCAGGAATTTTTTTGATAGAAACATTAAGGAAATTAATTGAGAAATTTAAGCTAAACAATTCTAACAAAATTAGTGATGCGCAATTATGGAAATTAGTTCAGGATAATATTTTTGGCATTGACATTGATTCAAATGCCATTGATATAGCTATCTTTTCTCTTTATGTTACAGTGCTTGATTATAAAGAGCCTAGGGAGATTTCAAACAGTTTTAAATTTAAAGAGCTGAAAAATATAAATTTCTTTCCTAATGCAGATTATTTTGACACAGAGCATCCTTTTAATAATCTATTAAAAAAGGTAAAATTGAATTTTATTATAGGGAATCCTCCATGGGGTTATGTTAAGGAGTCTTGTTATTTGGATTATATAAAAAGAAGGAAAAATGAAATATTTAATAAGAAACACGTATCTATTGATATTGGATTTAAAGAAATATCTCAAGCGTTTATTATAAGAACTGAAGACTTTTTGCGAACAAGTAAAAATGCAAAATGTTTATTTATAATTTCAAGTAAAGCATTATATAACCTTAGTAATCCAGCAAAAACGTGGAGAAATTATCTTCTTAATACATATGTGATTGATAAAGTAATTGAGCTTTCACCAGTAAATAATAAAATTGCGGGAGGGTATCACATATTTGACGGTGCCAGGCAGCCAACGGTTATCATCTCATTTCAACTTCCTAAAGAAAAGAATCATGAAAATAACTTGATAACACACATTTCTATAAAACCTTATTTAAATCACAAACTATTTAAATCATTTATAATTTCTGATTATGATGTTAAAAAAGTCAAGCAAAAAGAATTTATGCTTGAAAAAGGAGGGTCTGACTGGATTTGGAAAGTTCTTTTACATGGCAATATTTTAGATGTAAACTTTATTAAACGATTAAAAGCTGATTATAAAACTCTTAGAGATTTTGTTGAAATAGAAAACCCTAAAGAAGGAATCAAGTATAAAGATGGGAAAAGAAAATTTGACACCTCTATGTATAATGACTGGAAGTTTATTGAAACTCCTAATCTAAAGAGTTATTACTTACATTCCAAAAAAACATGGAGGGCAAAGGCTAAAGAGCTTTCAGGTGATGGTAAAATCAATGAAAATCACGAAGTGGGTTACTTAACTGATGATTATTTTTTTAAAGGAGAGAAAGTTCTTATTAGAGAGGCATTGACCAAAGATTTTAATGCCTATTGTGTATATGATAACGGTAGTCATATTTTCAATCAGTCAATTTCTTCTTTAAAGTTAAAGAAAGGACTTGATTTCAATTTAGAAGTCTCAACACTTTTGAAGTCAATTGTTGGTTTGTTCAACTCATCTATTTTTACTTATTACATTTTTCACACAAGTTCTTCTGCAGGTGTGGATAGAGCAAGAGCTATAATTAGTGAATTTTTATCTTTTCCACTTTCCTATCATGAAGGTATTTCTGATATTGTTTTAAATATTCAAAATTTATATAATGATTATTATAAAGAAGAATTATTTAAGTCATCTGAAATAGAAAGAAAGATAAATAAAGAAAAGAAAAGGTTGGAAGATATGATTATGGAATCTTATCAGGTAGAAGAAAGCGAGAAAAGCTTAATTGATTATACATTAAATGTGTCAATTCCATTATTAAAACGATATGATTCAGTTTTTAAAACCCTTGATTTCAGTAAAAATGATGATTTAAGTTATATAAAAAAATACATAGAAGTATATCAAAAATACTATGAAAAAGAATTTGAAATTAAATTGGAAGCAAAAATTTATTTTAATGCTGATTATATAGGGGTTTCATTTTTAAGATCAAATGTTTTGGATGTTAAGATTAATGAAATTTCCAACTTAAATAATATTATTACTTCAATAGGTAGTTTAGGAGAAGATCGAATAACCAAAAACTTATATTACAAAAAGAGTGTAATTGGAAAAGAAGCTAATGGGACTTTTTATATAATCAAACCCAATGAATATAAATCTTGGCATGATTCATTGGCAAGGTTAGAATTATATTTAAATAGTCCTTTGCAATTTGACAACGAGAAATTGCTCAAATACAAAGCTTAATAATTTCTAGAAATATTAAAAAGTTATTAAGTAACAAAATCAGTACAATGTTTGTCGATGTGTAGAAAGGTTTATACATTTGCATCCGTTCTGAGGCATATCTCACTTGTGTATACAAGTGTGCTGAAATATATAGAGGGCATTTAATAGGGCGCCCATCCAGACCGCGAATTAAGGATGTATATTTACCGAGTAAAACGTCCATTAAATCAGATGAATTTCATTTAGCTAAGTTAAAATTAAATAATTCTTTAGGGTAAATCTCTGGTTTTTTTACTAATTCAAGTATAGAAGAAAGTACTTCTTATTCCTTTGCAATTTGATTAATACCACGATAATCTATGGTTGAATCTCGTTGTCAATTGCATATCTTAATTTTTTTCGGTGGCTATCTTTATTTAAGTTCGGCTTTAATAGTTTTAAACTTTTTAATATCAGCGTCAGAAATTAAATCATATATTTTTGCGAAGTCGTTTAATGAATAACCCATGGCCTCTATAATTAAAATTAAGGTTGTCGTATTAGGAATGGATTTTGCGTTAAAGGTGTCAGAGACGGTTGCCTTTCTTACATCTGCATTTAAGGCAATTTGATTATAACTTTGGGCAATTTCATCAACTTCAACATTCCTTCGAGAAAAATCTTTACTTGTTACCAAAAGCTCATTTAAGCTAATTGCAATTTTGATTCGGATACATTGAATTAATTCCTTTTTCATTTATGCAATTAACTATTTAGTAAATAATTTATCGGTACGCTTTGTCGTACCGATAAATTATTTTATATTTGACTTAGTATCTAACATTATTTTGATACTATTTAAATAAATTTGCGAAAGCATTTCTAATAAAATTAGAAGTATTCGCTTAGAATCTCGGACAGAAAACTGGTAATTTTTATGACAACGAGATGATAAGTAAGATGCTCACGTCTATGGGCGTGGGCTCACTTATTGTTGTCTGGTATACCAGTACCACTGTCCAATAAGCTGAGTTCTACGCCTTTTTTTGTTTTAACATTTAGGTATTTACTTAGCTTTTCTTAGCACTTTTTTTATTTTTTTAGAATGGCAAGCATGGTTTTAAATTTTAATTTGAATGCAAAACACTTTTTGTAAAACAAAATTTAGAGAGCCTATCCAGCATTTTCACGTGTTGGAAGTTTCTGTGTTAGACATTCTCTTTAGTAAAAAGCCCAAGAACCCTATATAGGTCACTTTGTTATGGGATTGACGCTACACACCATTTTCGGATCACGCCTTTCCATTTTTATCCCATAGCCACACGATTCATTATTTTTTTCCGGTATCCGAACCAAGGATGTATTAATAGCCTAAGTACCTGTGCTTTCAGAGGTCCTTTAGTTCAAATCTGATTTGAGTTAGTCATTATACAATAAACGCGTCGTATAATAATAGATTTACTAAAGGGCTGACGAAAGCTATTTTGAAATTTAAACTAACAAAATCCTATCACTGCCTATGACTAGACACTAAAAAACAAAAAAGCCTCCTAATTAACTTTTGCACGGTTCATAGGAGGCTTACAGCGATTAAACAAATTAATGTTCAACCTAATTCAAAATTATGAAAAATAATTATATAAGTCAGGGTAGGTGTCTACTATTCTTTACTTTTTGCCTAATGCTTACCCCATTTTTTGCCGATGCTCTAACCTCTAAGTGTATTAAAGATATACATGTTTCGGAACATTTCAATGTCCAACAGTCTGAAATTAGTGGAATAATTACTGATGCTTCTGGAATGCCTTTAGCAGGTGTACACATAATAGTAAAAGCCACTAAGCAAGGGGTGATTTCAGATTTCGATGGCTCTTATACCATTCAAGCGCATTCAAAAGATACCTTGATCGTTTCGGCACTTGGTTTCGTAACGCAAACCATTTCCATAAATAATACCACAGAAATCAATATTCAATTAGAAGAGGATATTACCCAATTGGATGCCGTAACACTTAATGCAGGATATTATACCGTAAAGGCGAATGAAAAAACGGGAAGCATTGCAAGGGTAACGGCTCAGGAAATAGAAACACAACCCGTGGCAAATCCATTATCAGCTATTCAAGGACGAATGTCCGGGGTGTTTATCACTCAAAATACAGGAGTGCCCGGAGGTAGTTTTAATATACAGATACGAGGTCGAAATAGCATAGCCAGTGGGAATGATCCCTTATATATTGTTAATGGTGTGCCCTTTAATGCCAATAATGCTTCTACTTTAGGTAACTTGATTGTGGGAGGAGGGAACCCACTGAGCGGCATAGATTTAAGCGATGTTGAGAGTATTGACGTATTGAAGGATGCCGATGCCACGGCCATTTATGGATCACGAGGTGCTAATGGCGTGGTATTGATAACAACCAAAAATGGAGGTGTTGGCAAAACCCGTTTTGATGTGGAGTTACAATCGGGGATAGGTAAGGTAGCTAATAGCTTGGATCTGCTAAACCGCGAGCAGTACATCATGATGCGTGAAGAAGCTTTTGCTAATGACGGGGTAACACCTACGACGGCTAATGCCCGTGATTTATTACTTTGGGACACCAGCCATGCTACCAACTGGCAGGACAAGCTCATAGGAGGGACTGCCAATCTTACCAATGCACAAGCAACGGTATCGGGTGGTAGTGAACTGACCTCATTTCGTTTGGGAGGCGGGATTCGCAAGGAGACCACCGTATATCCCGGAGATTTTAAATACAAAAAAGCTTCCGGACATGTACAACTAAACCATGGCTCTAAAGACCAACGATTTCGAATGGCCTTTTCTGGGAACTATGTTTCTGAAGTAAACAAACTCTTCAGTCAGGATTTAGCATCTTTTATTCTGTTACCACCTATAGCACCAAAGGTCTATAATGATGATGGCAGTTTAAATTGGGGACCCGCTGGTGGCAGTTTTAATAATCCGTTTAGTGTGATAGAAAAGGATTATAGGGTAAAAACAAAGACTTTAGTAAGTCATGCCAATATCAGTTATCGGGTATTTAATGGGCTTACAGCAAAGATGGGTATGGGGTACACGACAACGCAAACCGATGAATTTCAGACCACTCCAACTGGTGCCATTAACCCAGGCTTACGTACCTTTTTAAAAGCAGCGTCTAATTTTAATCATACCACGGTTGAATCTTGGATTGTTGAACCACAACTGGAATATAAAAGAGATCTTGGTAAGAGCACCTTTAATATATTACTGGGGAGTACCTTCCAGCAGCAGACCACTGAAGGGCAGTCGACCTATGCGACCAACTTTTCGAGTGACCTGCTATTGGAAAATGTAGGAGCGGCCGGAACAACGCGTTCTACGTCTATATTCACCGATTATAAATACCAAGGGGTTTTTGGAAGACTGAACTATAACTACGATTCCAAATATATTGTAAATATTACCGCCCGTAGAGATGGCTCTTCCCGCTTTGGACCAGGGAATCGGTTTGCCAGTTTTGGGGCGGTTGGTGCCGCTTGGATTTTTTCAAAGGAATCTTTTGTTTTGAAAGGGGTACCGTTTTTAAGTTTTGGAAAACTGCGTGGGAGTTATGGTACTACAGGAAATGATCAGATAGGAGATTACCGCTACTTAGATTCCTATTCATCGACAACCTATCCGTATCAAGATATTTTAGGATTACGTCCTACGCGGCTTTTTAATCCGTTATATGGTTGGGAGACCAATAAAAAATTCGAGACTGCTTTGGAGCTTGGGTTTTTTAAGGACCGATTACGATGGTCAACCACATGGTATAGTAACCGTTCATCAAATCAGCTGGTGGGATATCCATTGCCTGCCACTACAGGGTTTTCATCTATCCAAAGTAATCTAGCAGCCAAAGTAAAAAATACGGGACTTGAGTTTGAATTACATACGATTAATGTAGATACTGGTGGTTTTCGATGGAAGACTACAGCGAATTTATCAATTCCTAAAAATGAGTTACTGGAATTTCCAGATTTAGAAAGCTCTTCATTTGCTCAGATATACGAGGAGGGAAAATCCTTAAGTCTAATACGTGCTTACCATGCCACAGGTGTAAACCCACAAACAGGGGTCTATGAATTTGAAGACACCAATGGAGACGGGATGCTAAATTTCCCGAATGATCTGCAATCCTTGGTGGAACTGGATCCCGAATTTTATGGTGGGGTAGGAAACACCCTTTCCTATAAAGGATTACAGTTGGATGTATTTGTGCAGTTCGTTAAACAACAGGGATACAATCCACTTTATCTATCTGGGTCTGCTCCTGGAAGGTTGAGCAATCAACTATTGCAAGTGTTGAATCGATGGCAGCAACCAGGTGATGTGACATCCATTCAACAATTTACGCAAAGCACAGCTTCCAATGCATCTACGGCATTTAATAATAGCCTGTTTAATGGGGACAACCGTTTTTCCGATGCGTCTTTTGTTAGGCTTAAAACCGTGTCATGCTCTTATCAGATACCAGAAGGTGCCTTAGGTAGTTTTGATGCTGAGATTTATTTACAAGGACAAAATCTATTGACGTTTACCGGATATGATGGACTAGATCCAGAAACCAATCGCTCATTGCGGTTACCACCCCTTCGAATGATAACCATGGGAATGCGTTTAACTTTTTAAAATAATTGAATTATGAAAACAATAATTAAAACATATACAAGCATGGTAAATTCAAGACTGTATCTCTCCTGCCTTTTAGGATTGCTACTTCTAATGTCCTGTGAAGATTTTGTGGAAATTGATGCTCCTAAAACAGAATTGATAGGTGCGTTGGTTTTTACCGATATACAAACCGCTGAGGCTGCATTAACAGGGATCTATAGTCAGATGACCGAAGGTTTTGGTGGATTTGCGAATTACAAAACGACAATGCTCACAGGCTTATATGCCGATGAATTTGATGATTATACGGCGAGTACGACGCAGGTTGAATTTTATGAAAATGCATTGAATCCGAATAATGGTGATCTGTTAAACCTGTGGAATGAACCCTATAGCTACATCTATCAGGCAAATGCAATTATAGAAGGGGTGAGTACTATTGAAGGGATATCAGAGGCTAGTAAGTCCCAGTTAATTGGTGAAGCGCATTTTATTAGAGCCTTTTGTCATTTTTATCTGGTTGGTTTTTTTGGAGATGTCCCTTATATAAACACCACCGATTACATTGAAAACTCGGAAGCTTTGAGATTGCCTGCCGCTGATGTCTATAACCGTATTATAGAGGATTTAAATGAAGCGACTTCACGTCTTACAGAATCCTATGCGTCAGATGGGCGGGTACGCCCCAATACCTATGCGGCAGAAGCTTTATTAGCCAGAGTGTATTTATATAAAGGAGATTGGGGCGGTGCTGAAAATTCGGCTAATAGGGTAATTGGAGCCTCGGAATACCAATTGGAAACCGATTTGAATGCCGTGTTTTTAGCGGACTCGAATGAAGCTATTTGGCAACTGTATCCTGTAATTACGGGGCTAAATACCGTAGAAGGATTTTCTTTTCTCTTTTTCAGTGCCCCTTATAACGTCGCACTAAGACCTGAGGTGGTGGACACCTTTGAAACTGGTGATCTAAGACTGAGTTCATGGATTGGTAGTGTGACTTCGGGAGTGGACACCTTTTATTATCCTAATAAGTATAAGGTGTTTTTTAGCAGCACACTTACCGAATATTATATGGTACTAAGATTGGCAGAACAATACTTAATTCGGGCAGAAGCTAGAACACATATGAATAACTTAGATGGGGCCCTTGAAGATGTAAATACAATACGTAATCGTGCAGGATTAGATAATTTTTCAAGTACCTCTAACGAATTGATTCTAGAAGCCATCTATAAGGAACGAAAGCAAGAACTTCTTGCGGAATGGGGGCACCGCTGGTTTGACCTGAAACGTACCGGAAGAGCTGACGAGGTCTTATCGCCATTAAAACTGGGATGGCAAAGCACGGATGTATTGTTTCCCATTCCTCAAACCGAATTACTAAACAATCCAAATATGACTCAAAACCCAGGGTATTAAGAGTCGCTTTATAGGAGTAGGACGCATTTAAAGAAAGTACAAACAATAATAAATTTAAAACAATGAAATAAACCATAACAATTAGGTCGATACTAACTGAAATGATAAATGGTTTATTACATCTGACTTTAAAAAAAAACAATAAATATTAACAGATGAAAAGAATTTTATATGCCTTGTTGTTACTGGTGGCATGTAACACTAATAACTCTCAAGAGAAACAAGCAAATAAGGAGCAAGACTATACAACGCTGCAGGAGGAAAAAGAAATGGTTTTTCCTGAGGTTGGTAAACCGATGCCCGATTTTACGTTAAATGATATTCAATATTATGACAAACAAAAAGCCACATTAAAGGATTTTAGAGGAAAATGGCTGATATTGGATTATTGGAATCGACTTTGTAAGACTTGCATTGCCAGCTTTCCGAAGGTCAATACATTAAGAAAAAAATTTAAGGGAAAAGTAGAGTTCGTTTTGGTAGGTAGAAATGATGGTAAACATTATAGCGGAGCGAATAAAATATTTCAGAGAGTACAAGCTGAACATGATTTGGATCTACCATTGGTTTATGATGCTAATTTACATGAAAAGGCAGGACTAACTTCTGTTCCTCATATCATTTGGATTGACGATAAAGGGATTGTAAGAGCAGTAACTCTCGGCTCTGATTTGAACGCTGAAAACTTGGAGGCCTTTTTATCTGGAGAGACCCCTGAGGTCTCCCATAAACCTAATGCGAATGAAGAACAGGAAATGAGGGTTGCATATGATAGAGAAAAACCCTTATTGATTAACAACAATGGCGGTAAGGCAACCAACTTTTTGTACAGGTCTTTACTTACTGGAAAAAATGAATATGTCTTTGATGCATCAGTACCATCCTTTTTTTTCCCATTTAATAAAAAGACCAAGCATAAATTTAGTGTCGTTAATTCAGGCATACAGTATCTCTATAAACTAGCCTATGGAGATACCATTCGATCGAGTCCAAATAGTGGAGGACGCCCAAATACTTATGGTAAGTGGTGGCGAGATATTATATTTGAGGTTTCAGATTCAAGTGACTTTGAGGTGGACTGGAATTCTGGTAAGGGCATATATTGTTATGAACTCATTGTGCCAGAAGATAAAGAAGCAAATACCTTATTTCGCCAGAAAATGATGCAAAAAGATTTGCATAATTACTTTGGATATCATGTTATGGTAGAAACACGTCTTATGCCATATTGGAAGGTCATTGCTAATAAAGAAGCCAAAAAGAAACTGATCACTAAGGGAGCAGAAACAGACCGTAGAGGAGATTTCATTCATGAAGTTGAGTTAATCAACATGTCTATGGTAGACCTTATAAGAACTATGTGGAGTTATCATCAAATTGGACCACCATTTATAGATGAAACAGGAATTAATCATAATATAGATATTAAGTTGAATGGAAAGCTTTCAAATTTTGAAGCGTTTAGACACGCACTTGGAGAACATGGACTGGAGCTTGTGAAAAGTAAAAAAGAAATGAAAGTCATCGTGATACGAGATCCCATAATAAACTAAATGGAGTAAAAGCTAGGAATGATTATCATTCCTAGCTTTCTTTTTAAACCCTATGGCTGTGGGATGCGCCATTCGTTCAAACAACTAGAATCCTGATAATAGGTGTGACCTATAGTACAAACAGGATCAAGAACATTTGTGCTCGTACAGAGCGCTGGTTTATTGGCTGGAATACAACCGTCCGATCTGAATGCGTTTGTAAACGCATCTAGATTAGAAGCAAAAGCCCCACCTACAGCTAATACAAAAGCCATAACCATTACAATTCCTTGAATCTTTTTCATGATTTCTGAAATTTAAGATTAAACATACGACCTACTTTTTTTTACAGGTGTTCGGTCTCACATTCCTGGTTCTACATTTAAAATGTCTTTTTGCCCTCTATGCTCACTTTATTGATGATGTTAGATGGGTATTAATTAAGTCACGTCTAATTAATTGGTTGGGGTATAAGATGAAGAGTTGATTCTTTTTGACCCTATAATCTTTAAGAGCTTGTCCTTGGATATGAGCGATGTAAAAACTTAGAAGATAGGTTCCGGTTTTTAGATTATAGACATCAATAACACTTCGGTTTTTAAAACGTAATTGAGACTCATTTTTGGCTCTGGTTTTTGATTGGTTGAAGAACCAGTGATGCTGTGAATGGCTCCTTCTGTTTACAATTGGTGGAGGCATGGCCAGTGAGTGCTGGTCTTTTTGTTGGATGCTACTTATGTTGATTTTTGCAGTAGCGGTCGTGTCTATAGTTCTATATCTTGCGGTAACTCTGAGGTCTTTGTCCATCATCATATACTCATTTCGATAATAGTAGCTATATATAAGCTTTTGAAGCTCATGATTATAGTGCATATAGCCATCGGTACAGAAGAAGCCGTCAACTTGTTTTTCAAGAGCCCATGTATTTATATGCGTTGTGAGGGTGTTTGTATTTATAGCCCCTAAAAGACGTCCTTTCTCAGGAATTAGCTTGGTTATAGCTAGAATGTTGGTATCAATGATGGTTGCCGAATTAAAATAATTATCCTTTAAATCCACAGCTTTGAGTTTCCAATTTTGAGTATTGCCTTTCAGAAGGATGGGGGTGGTGCCATCAGCAATGAAAACCCCAAGATCGTTTATAGTTATATGCGTTCGGCTTAGGTTAAGTTTGTAGGTCTTCGGTACCTTTAAAATAATAGTATCTGTTTTTGAAAGGTTATAGTCAAGTTGTAAAACCTCAAGGGGATTTTCTTTTTTATTTAGGTAAATGTAGTTTTTAGTGATGCCGGCAAACTGATATTGATCTTTTGCTAAAGGGATCTTAGCTTTGATTTCAGAAATGGGATGTGGAGGAAATAACCGAATAAAACTTCCTGGTAGGTGGTTTTTATAATCTGTATAGAAAAATAATCCCAGAACTAGGCTTGAGGATAATACAGTAATGACGATAATTTTAATGAACGTTCGTTTTTTAGGACTGATCTTGTTAAATCGAATTTCGTTAAAGGTACTATGGTTGTCAACTGGTGGTTCATTCGTTGGACTACTGAGAATGGCAATAATACCAAGTAAAATGAAGATTAGATTGAATATCAAATGTTCAGTCCAATCCATATCTTCCAAGATACCTCCACAGGAGCAAGGGACAAAATCACTCAAGTTGAGGATGACTGCAATATACATGCTAAAGGCGGCCATAAGTCCTATACTGGCATACAAGGCCATGGTCCGGAGTTTGTTTATGGCCAGTGTGATTACCAGCAACAATTCAAGAAAAGGAATCCCATAGGCTATGATACTTGCGAAACTGGTAAGCATTGGTGATTGGCTCAGTTGCAACTGAAAGTTTTCAAAATCTAGGAGTTTACTAGAGGCTGTATATAGGAATAATATGATGTATAGAATACTAATGGAAAAAGGCAGCCAATGTCGAAATCGGAACGAACGTGTCATATCTTTTGATTTGATATGGTGAAATTCCGCAATAAAATTTATTCGTAAGGGATAGTTTGTTGACTGTAAGGGATTTAGTTAATAAAATGTCCTTTGGATATGTTTATTTGTCCCTGTTTAATGATTTTTTACGCAGATCACTTGGCGTATATTCATAACGGTTTTTAAAGGTTCTGGAAAAGTGTGAGATACTTTTAAATCCTGTCATATGAGCAATGGACTTAAGCGATTGGTCCGTAAATTGAATCATCATTTTTGATTTTCTTAATCGTTCATTCCTTAAGAAACGGTAGACCGAAGTTCCATATAGTTCCTTAAAACCATACTTTAATTTGAATTCATTGGTTCCTAACTGAAGCGCAAAATCTTTTAAAGAAGGCAATTCTTTTTCTAGGTTGTTAATGATGATATCACGGCCTTCGCGTATTTTTCGTATGTCTTCAAAACTTAATCGAAGTTTTGGTTTTTGAGAACCCAATGGTGTTTCATCTGCTTCGTGTTTCTGCTGATTGGAGAACTGAATGACACGTCTTTTTAAATCATTTTCTAATTTATCCAGACTATTGGAATGATGAATAACGGTTATAAGCACTTTTCTTTCGTCATTGTTTTCACTTTTAAATGTCGTGATGTGGCAGGTTTTAGGAATTACTAAGCTGCCTTTAGTTTTAAAAGTTAGTTCTAATGTCGTATCATTAAACTCTTGTTGTATAAGTGTTTTCCAGAAATCTTGCCATTTTAATATAGATATTTCGGTTAAAAAATTAGTAAAATGTGTTCCAATAATATCCGTATGTAGTACAGATAGAATATTACAGGTTTGCTGATTTGCCATTTGAATCCGGCCTTTATCATCAAGAATAAAGCTCATCTGAATGGTTTCCATGATAGTGTTATTTGAATTAGCATAGCCTTGATGTAGCATGGCTTCCTGTATTTCTTCAGCTAGTATATTCAGTGTCAAACCAAGCGCTTCTATGTTATCATTTTTTGTAGATCGTTCTAAACGATAAAAGAAGTTACCGGAGGCCATTTCCAGTAGCATTTGGTTAATGCGTTGCATTCTTTGCTTTCTGTAGGTTCTCACATTCGAGGATTTAGGGTTTATATAATTATTTGGTGAGAGAAATAAATGGATTTTTGGCAATAGAGTTATTTGTAAAACGCCTTGTTAAACTAATTCTTTGAATTCCTTTAAAAATACCAAAGCGTTTTCAATATGTTCAAATGATTGTGTTGGGATAGGAGGATTACTTGTGCGTATATATAATTCAGATAACATTTCGGAAACGGGAGGTTCAACAATAACGGCAACAGCCTTTATAAGTGTTGACCCTTCCATAGCCACATAAGCTCTTGCCGGCTTATTAATAACCTTAATACCTCGGATATCACATAGCACAGGTAAGCACCGCCCCTCATGTAACAACAACCTGTCCTTGACTACTTGAATAGCAGCATCTAAGTCTATGTAGACATCTTGGTGGTATACAATTTGTAAGATTCCATCATCTAGGAATCTATATGATGCATAGTCATTTTCAAAATAATTTCGCATGATTAATAGAAAACTGGTTTTTCAGTATAAACTTACAAAATTATCAACACAATCATTAACCATACATCGAATATCACCGATGAATGTTTGCTTTTGTTTGCCCAATAAGGATTATAAGTTTACTCTAAAGGATTATGGAATGAGGCAATTTCTCAATCTCCTACAAATTCAGCTAAATTATATGACATTTAAATATATAATCATATGGCGAAAATAAAGCACAACAATTTTTTAGACACAGTAAACGAGGTTTTTACAGATGCAAAACAGGAAGGTGTCATGCATTTGTATGCAGAAGGTGACGATTTCTCAGGAAGAACGATTGGTATCAATAATAGGAAACTATTTCATTTTGGAACCACTGGATATTTAGGATTGGAACAGGATGCCAGATTGAAAGCAGCAGCGATAGATGCTATTACTAAATACGGTACTCAGTTTCCTCTATCCAAATCTTATATCTCCAATCCACTATATAAGGAGTTGGAAGAGAAGCTTACAGAGATGTACCAGAATCCTATAATCATTACTAAAAATAGCACTTTGGGACACATGGGCGTGATACCAAATGCGGTTAGCGATCAGGATGCCATTATACTAGACCATCAAGTACATTGGAGTGTGCAAAGTGCAGCCAAGGTATTAAAGAATAGAAGTGTTCCCATTGACATGATTCGGCATAATGATTTAAATATGCTGGAAGATAAGATAAAGTCACTTTCTGATAAGCGGAAAAGAATCTGGTACATGGCTGACGGTATCTACTCCATGTATGGCGATTTTGCACCACTTAAAGATTTAAAAACCTTGAGTCTAAAATACCCACAATTACATCTTTATATTGATGACGTGCATGGGATGAGCTGGATAGGCAAAAATGGGACAGGCTATGCACTCAGTCAACTGGACGAACTTTCTGAAAATATCTTATTATTTGGAACCTTGAGTAAGACCTTTGGAGCAAGTGGCGCTGTACTAGTCTGTTCTAACAAGAAAATGTACTATGAAATAAAGACCTTTGGTGGCCCTTTGACATTTTCAGCACAGCTAGAACCAGCTTCGGTTGCCGCAGCAACAGCTTCAGCAAAAATTCATTTAACACCTGAAATCTATGAGATTCAAAATGATTTGAGGGCACGTGTAGAATACTTTAACGACTTATTAGAGGACACCGATCTACCGCTTATAGATAAAAATAATTCTCCAGTATTTTTTATAGGGACAGGGATGCCCAAGACCGGCTATAATTTTGTTAGCCGACTCATGAAGGAAGGGTTTTATGTAAACTTGGGCATTTTTCCTGCTGTACCCGTAAAGAATACGGGAGTACGTATAACAATTTCCAGACACAATGAGAAATCTGAAATCGAAGATCTAGTTGCTGCTATGGTGTATCATTACCCAAAAGCTCTAGAAGAGACTTATACAAACATACATCGGGTTTGCAAAGCATTTAAGTTAGAAGCCAAAGCAAAAGTAGAGGATAACGTGCAAACTGATCTCATTGTTAAAATTGAAGATTCTATTTCGAAAATTGACAAACTCCTATGGAATGACTGTGTTGGAAAACACGGGGTTTATGATTGGGAAGGACTTAAATTCCTGGAAGAAGTATTTAGTAATAATGATTTAAAAGAGCATAATTGGGAGCTTCATTATCTCATTATATATGACCAAGATCATAATCCTGTTTTAGCAACGTTTCTAACCGTAGGCTTATGGAAAGATGATATGCTTGCAAAAGTAAGTGCGTCTAAGATTATTGAGGAAGAACGGAAAACAAATCCCTATTATTTAACATCCAAAGTACTGAGTTTAGGCTCGCTTTTCACAGAAGGAAATCATTTATTCATTGATGATAAGCATCCGTTAAAGCAGCAAGCATTAGATGCACTTATGCAATCTATGGAAACCTTGGAACAACGCTTTAAAGCAAAAATGCTAGTGCTTAGAGATTTTTCAGAACAAGATAGTTTGCATACTTATTTTCAAGGCCAGGGTTTTGTAAGAGTTCAAATGCCTGATTCATGTAAAATTGATTTTGAGGCCAATGAAACCATTGAGGGATTTATAACAAAATTATCGTCAAGGAACAGACGGCATTTAAGAAAAGAGATTCTAGAATATGAACCTTTGTTAAAAATTGAAATTCTAAAAAAATGTAATAAAGAACAATTAAAACAAATTCAACAATTGTATACCCATGTGCATCAAAATAATTTAGGACTCAATACGTTTTCTTTTCCCGAAAAACTATTTGAGAGCATGTCAGAGCACCCGAATTGGGAATTCATTATCATTAGCCCGTTGGATAATGCTGAAAAGATGATTGGTGTGATGCTATGTTACAATAATCGAAATGAAACCTATGTGCCTTCATTTGTAGGCATGGATTATGAATATCTTTCAGAATTTTATACTTACAGGCAGCTTATATACCAAACCATAAAGCGAGGCATTGATTTAAAATTCCAGCATATTGATTTGGGAATGACTGCTTCTTTTGAAAAAAGAAAACTAGGAGCTACAGTTGAAGAAAAGTATGCCTATATACAAACGTCTGATAATTACACTATGGAACTAATGGGTGTTTTAGAATGATATCCTTTTAGGGCATCCAAGGTTCGTATCTGTGTGAAATATCAAAAACATATATTAGAATTTGAAACCAAGTTAGAATCCTTGGAATCTTGCAAAGATGATATTTTGCACAAGGCAGAGCATGGTATTACCCATACTGAAATATGTATTAAAAAGCTCCGAAATGAAGTCGTTCAAAAAGGATTTATTTCTACTCAAGAAGAAATCCATTTCTTTAAGCATGTCAAGCCACAAATCTTTAGCAAGCTCATCTATTATGTTAAATTATTTAATATCGAAAGCAAGCGTCCCAGGAGCAGTTCTAAATTTCAAGTTAAATACTTAAACCATCAAATAAACAAACTTCAACTCTATTTTAATGATAATTTAGAGTTCTATCACTATTATCGCAGAGGAGCAACAACCTTGGACGAGCAATATTTTGTTCGGGGGAAATCAGATTTGCGATCTTCAACAGAATCCTTTCATGCTTTTATAGACGAGCAATTCTCAACTTGTCAAGATAGCACGGTAGCAACTATAATAGCTTTTGATATGCTGATTGTATACCTAAAGCAGGAAATAGAAAAATTAGAAACGAATAAGGATACTATAAAAACACATACCATGAGGGAATCATCTAAACTTTTCTGGACTGGAAGCAAGACAGAATTGATCGAGCTAATCTATGCATTGGACAGCAGCGGAGCAATTAACAGCGGAACTGCGGATATTAAAAAATTGGCATCTGCATTCGAACAACTATTCAATATAGATCTTGGGCATTACTACCATACGTTTATTGAAATTAGAGCTCGAAAATGTAGCAAAACAAAATTTTTAGACAAACTAATTGACCTACTGAAGCGGCGTTTCAATGAAGCAGACCAATAACCCCAAGTTGACCCCAAGGTGGGAAAAACCAAAACATGGTTCTAATTATTTTTTTTGCATCAAATTGATGGACATCTTTTCACTTCCATATACCAAATTAAGCAAATTCCAATCAAAAATAATGAAATAAAAAATCCCCCACCTTGGGGTTGACTATGGATTAAACTACAATATTCTTACTCAAATTTGCCAAACGAAAGTCAAATCGAAGCAAAGTCGTCATTTAAAAATTGAAATCTTTGGCGGCTTTGTTTAAAAAAAAACAAGAAAAGCATGTCAGCAACAATTATCACAACCGAAGATCTACATGAGTTTAAACTGGAACTTTTAGATGAGATCAAAGAATTACTCAGCAAGCAATCAGGTCAAATAAAAAAGAAATGGCTAAAATCTCCAGAAGTCAGGAAATTTTTAGGGATTTCTCCAGGAACACTTCAAAATTTAAGAATCAATGGTACACTGCCTTATACCAAAGTAGGAGGGGTGCTATATTATGATTATCAGGAAATCATGCAAGTATTAGAAAAGAACAGAATACACAACAAGTCTTAATCTGTTTTGGAATCCATAAATTATATAAAACACTTAAATACTGTGTTTTTGCAATTTTCTTTGGACAGTCGTTTGAACCCGACACACATTAGTTTGTATGTCGCTTTGTTTCAGTTTTGGAATGCTAACTTTTTTAAAGATGAGTTCTATATCAATCGAGAAGAAGTGATGTCGTTTTCTAAAATTGGCTCAAAAAGCACTTACCATCGTTGCATTAAAGAGTTAAGTCATTGGAAATATCTATTGTATACACCATCACATAATCCATTTCGGGGAAGTCGAATTAAGATGTTCGATTTTGGGACAAGTACTGGACAAGCTCTGTACCAAGGCCGTACCAATATCGGGACAAGCAGTGGACAAGCACTGGTACCTATAAACAAACATATACAAACTATAGAAAACAATAAAAACTTTAACAAACACCAAAGGTTAAAAATTTTGAATTTAAAAAACTCAGAAAACAATGAGAAACAAAACGGAACTGTTCCATATCAGGACAACCTAAAGACAAGTTCCGATAAAAACTATGATGAGCCTCTATGAAAAAAATAAGCCCACATATCATTACCGAAGGTAAGAATCAATATTGCTTAGGAGAATTGAAAGTGAATGAAATCATTTATGATTTTGATATGATGCTTGCTTATCTAAATACCAAGGGTAAGTTACTGTTTGGAGAAAAATTTAAAATTATAGAGGCTGATCGAGAGATTATTTTTAAGCTATGTAATTATTTTATCAAAGATGAAGCGAATTGTAAACGTTTTGGCATTGATGTCAATAAGGGGATTCTATTGTCTGGTCCTGTAGGTTGTGGAAAAACAAGTTTGATGAAACTATTGAGGTATATTGTGCCGCATCAAAAACCATATAAAATTATTCCAGCAAGAAATATTGTTTTTGGATTTAACCATTTAGGCTATAAAACCATACAAGATTATGGGAATACTAATTATTTTTGTTTTGATGATTTAGGTGTGGAGCCTATTGGACGGCATTATGGTAAGGACTGTAATGTATTGGGAGAAATTGTATTATCTCGATATGACCTGTTTTTGGAATATCAAGTTAAAACACATGCTACTACAAATCTGAACGCTCAGGAACTTGAGGAGCGCTATGGTAATCGAGTTCGGTCTAGAATGCGGGAATTATTTAATTTGATTGCTTTTGATAGTGGGAGTGAAGATAAACGGAAATAATAATCAAAGATTTGGCGACGTATAATTTTACTGCTAAACCTTTGATTTTTAGTTGATTCTCAAATTTAGCGTTGACATAAACCATAAGTTTTACTAGAGTTTAATGATGAGGATATATGATGTTTAAATAAAAAATGTTGAATATTATCAACAAAATAATTATATTTGTGGAAAATATTCAACAAAATGAAATCTAAGAAGAATGTGATTTTCCCGAAGCATCAGGAGGTTATGGAACGTTTAGGGGAAAATATTAAGCTTGCGCGTAAACGAAGAAAATTAACAACAGTTCAAGTTTCAGAACGTGCCGATATAGACAGAACAACCTTATATCAAATAGAGAAAGGCCATTCAAAAGTGTCAATAGGTGCTTATTTTAATGTATTACGTGTGTTAGGATTACAAGACGATTTTTTGAAATTGGCGTCTGATGATGAATTTGGCAGAAAGCTACAAGATTTAGATTTATTATAAAATGGCAACAGGAAAACTAGACATATTTGTTTTTGCAGATTGGAAAGGAATGGAAGAACCTAAATTAATAGGTACACTATCTGCATTATATGCTAAAGGCAAAAAAGCATTTAGTTTCGAGTACGACAAAGTTTGGATAAAATCTAAGCAACAAATGCTATTGGACCCGGACATACAATTCTATAGTGGGCCTCAATACCCAAATAATAAAGAAAACTTTGGAATATTCCTGGATAGCATGCCAGATACATGGGGTAGAACATTAATGAGGCGCAGAGCATCTCAAGAAGCTAAGGAAAAAAATGAAAGAGCAAAAACACTCTATGAAATTGATTTTTTATTAGGCGTGTTTGACGAAAGTCGGATGGGAGCATTGCGATTTAAAACAGATCGAGATGGCCCATTTTTAGATAATAACAGTCAAACGCCAACGCCACCATGGTCATCCATTCGAGAGTTGCAGGAGGCTGCTAGAAATTTTGAAAATGATGAAGGACATGATGAAGTAAAAAAATGGTTAACAGTTTTAATGGCTCCGGGATCTTCTTTAGGAGGTGCTAGACCGAAAGCAAACATCCTTGATGAAAACAAAGACCTTTGGATAGCCAAATTTCCATCTAAAAATGATACTATAGACAAGGCTGCATGGGAATATCTGGCCTATCAATTGGCATTAAAAGCAGGCATTCACATGTCCGTATCAAAAATTGAAAAAATTACGGGGTCTTATAATACATTTTTTACCAAACGTTTTGATAGGGAAGAAGGTGAACGTGTTCATTTTGCATCTGCCATGACAATGACCGGAAATACTGAAGAAACCATCAGAGATAATCCGGCTAGTTATTTAGAATTGGCAGAGTTTATTCAAAACCATGGGGCTATGGTTAATGAAAACTTAGAGCAATTATGGAGACGGATCGTATTTAATATAGCCATTTCAAATACCGACGATCATCTACGGAATCATGGATTCATATTAACAAGTAAAGGATGGATACTTTCTCCAGCTTATGATTTAAATCCATCTATTGATAAAGATGGCTTAGCATTAAATATCGATATGGATAACAATGCTTTAGATTATGATTTAGTAAAAAGTGTGGGTGAATATTTTAGGTTAGATAATGATCAAATGGATATAATAATTGAGGAAGTAATAACAGTAGTTAAAACATGGAATACGTTAGCTACAAAATGTGGTATTGCAAAAAAAGAACAACAATTCATGGGTAAGGCGTTTAATATTTAAAAGCGGTTAAGTAATGCCTTATAATGATTTAGGGATTATTTCTAGTAAGCCAATACACAAACTCCTTCAAAAGGGTTTGTAATATGTTCTTAATATTATTAATAATCTCAACAAATAATCCTGTCATGATTTTATATTTAAATGACCAGTGATTCCAATCAAAATAGCTAATGCCATCGCTCTTATATTTTGAGGTTTTAAAAAATAATATGCTTCATCTATGTTGGTAACAAATCCCATTTCTATAAGTATAGCATGACATAAATTAATAGTCTCTCGAAGCACTTGAAAATTTTCAAGTTTCACACCTCTTTTTTTAAAACCAAGTTTCTGAGTGCTTTCATTTAAAACAGACAACCCAAGTTCAATTGATTTTGCAGTATAATCACCATCAGAATGATGCACATAAATTTCTATCCCTTTGGATGCTCTTTTTGAAGCATTACAATGTAATGACACAAATGCATCTGCATTCAAAACGTTGGTCAATCGACCTCTGTCCCTTAAAGAAATTAAAGTATCTATATACCTCGTTAAGTATATATTCAATTCATTATCAAAAACGATTTTATTGAGTCTAATAATTTCTTTTGAAATTGCCAAAACCACATCTTTTTCCATAATGCCATTTATTCCGACGGCACCAGAATCTTTTCCACCATGTCCAGGATCTATTACAATAACTTTTTGCTGACCAAAAATAATACACATTTTGAACAGCAAAATCCCAAAACTGACGTTTTTGAGTGTTTTTTTCAAGGTTATATTCATGTTTCTTCTCTTTTTTAGCATCAGAATTCATAAGATTTGATGTCAATTAATTCCAATTGAAATCAATACCAATTAAATAATATTATTATCATAAAATATTGATATACAGTATTTTATGTTTAAATATAATGTATTTTTCAGATAGCAAAAACTTAAATTTTTTATCATGAAAAAATCATTTTATCTAACCGCCGTATTGTTCCTTATTTCAAATGTCATTTTTGCACAAATTGGTGGCATTGAAGATTCTGTAAATGATGTTTCCGATACCATCAGAAGCATTTTTCCCATCATTTTGGGTGTCATCTTTTTAATAGGCTTCCTTTTTAATGCGGGGCACTTCTTCGGTGAAAATGCTGATTTAAAAAAAGGCATCACTCGTGTTCTCGTCTTTGTACTCATTGCAGGCGCAGTAGTAGGCATCTTTACTTACCTAATAAGCATCGTAGTCTAGTCGCTAAGCGACATTAGGCAATAATGACTATGAAAACATTTGAAGTGTATAAAAATATCAGAAAGCGTGCAGTGATTATGGGCTTGCCCATAGCACTGTTTGCGCTGATGATGACTTCTGTAATTGGATCATTACTATTTATCATCTTTTCCTTTAGTTTCTTAGTCGTCATTTTAGTGTTTGTCATCAATGGAACGCTATACGTTGCCCTTACACATATTACCAAAAATCCTGCTATGCTTCACTTTAAAAAAGTGTTTCCCCAAAGTATTAGTAACAAAAAAATAAGCCAACTCTATGATGACTAAGATTAATTTATCGGCATATCATCCCATTATAGATATTCAAGACCATTTGGTATTTGCTAATAATGGTAATGTGCTCCTTTGCTATCAAGTAGAGTTATCAGAAATTTACTCTCTATCCGAAAAGGACTTTGAAGATATTCATGGATCATGGTTTCAGGCATTTAAATCCTTACCTGTAAGTACCATTATTCATAAACAAGATATTTATAAAAAGGCGTCATTCGACGCAAAAGGTATTAAAAACAAAACCTTTTTAGGAAGAGCAACCCATGATTATTTCAAGGGTCGGGAATATATGCAGCACCAGTGCTATTTATACTTTACCCTACCTTTTAATAAAGCATTAAACGCTTCTAAATACACAAACCCTTTTAGAAAAGTAGAAAAAGGGATTTATAGAAAGTTGCATTATAATGTTCAGGAATTTATCGCTTCTGTCAATGATACCGTGTCCTTTATCAATAACAGTAAAAAAGTTCGTTTGTCTCCATTGAAAGCTGAAGAGATACAGAGTATCTGTGATAATTACTTCAATGGATTTAATGAAGGTTTTGATACGGATATCCAATTGGAACAATCAAAAAGAAAGAAATCAAATATTGAAATCGGTGATCACTATTTTGATGTGTTGGCGGTTAATAGTGAAGGTTGTTTTGGAGACACCGTACAAAGCAGTAAAACCAATGATAAATTCACCTCCGATGATTTTGTGTTTCATCAAGGGTTTATGGATGGTTTGGGACTTAATCTCAATGAAAATCATATCATCAACCAGATTATTTATCTGGATGATAAACATAAATGGCGCAAACTACTTGATAAGAAAATTGAAGAACTTAAAAAGAGTTCCAATTTCGGAACACAAAATAAAGTCGTTTTAAAAAAGATTGAAACCATTGTTGCCAAAATCAATGAAGACGACAGTTCAAGAATCATCCGCGGACACCTAAACATCATCTTCTGGACTCGGGAAGCCCGAGAGCTAAGCACTATCGCCTCTAAAATTAAGACAGAGTTTAAGGAGCTCGATATTCTGCCTTACTATCCCAAAGGAGAAGAGCGGAAGCATTACTTTTTAAATAGCTTTTGTTGTTTTGCTTCTAACTTCTCCAATGAGGATTTGTATGTCACTGATTTAAAACATGCCCTGTGTCTATACATCAATAACACCAATTACTTGTCAGACGCCACTGGCGTCATTTTTAATGACCGCCAGCATAACATCCCTGTTTTAAAAGATGTTTGGGATGAACGTAAGAAACGCATCAAGGCTAGAAACTTTGCCATATTTGCCCCTACAGGCGAAGGCAAATCTTTCTTAGCTAACAACATCCTTCGGCAATACTTCGAGATCGGCGTCCGACTAGTGATTATCGATTTAGGAGGCTCGTACTCCAAATTTGCTAAACTATATCCTGATGAGCATATTATCCTGCGTTATGAACAAGGAAAGAATCTTGGTATCAACCCATTCTATATGGCTTCAATGAAAGATTTGAGCCCAGAACGATTAGAGGATCTTTCTGTATTCCTTTTAGAGCTTCTAGCGGAAGGTAAAGTATCCAAAGCCAAGGAAGTGGCTCTAAAAAAAGTGATACGCTATTACTACCAAAATGGTGTCGATGACACCCATTCGCTAGCTGGACTCTATCACTTTGTAGATGACAAAAAAGATACGCTTATAAAAGAACTTAAAATTCAAGAAGATTATTTCAGTATCTATAACTTTTTGCACATCCTTTCAGAATATGTAGATGATGGCTTGTATAGTTTTCTATTTAATATTTCTGAAGATCAGACTTATAAAATTGAAGATAAACGGCTTATTGTTTTTGAACTCGATGAAGTGAAGGACAATAAAGAAATTTTGTCAGTGATGCTAAAACTCATCAAATCGGCCATTCAGCGTACCATCTGGCGCAATAAAGCAGAAAAGGGTATCATTCTGTTTGATGAGTTCGCAAAACAGCTCAAGTTCGATAATGTTTTGGAGAGTGTCGAATTCTACTATCAGGCCATCAGAAAACAAAATGGAGCGATTGGTATCATTTTGCAATCCATTAATCAACTTCCCGACAATTCTACATCAGCCAGTATTTTGGAAAACACACAGGTCATTTATAGTCTTCGTAATGAAAAAGGGTATGACCAGTTAAAAAACAGGCTTAACCTCTCTAGCCACGATTTGAATCAATTAAAATCCATTCGCAACAACCTTATTGGTACTAGAAAGTATACGGAGCTGTTTATCAAAATCGGCAAAGAAAGCAACATTTTTAGATTGGAAGTGCCTCCAGAAGTATATGCAGCCTACCTCACCGACGGCAACGATAGTGACCGCATAATGCAGATTTATGAAAAAACTCAAAATATGGAAGAAGCTATCAACATATTTATTAAACAGTCATAGCCTGTATTTAGTATTAACAATTAATAATCTTTAAAAAACAAAAATCATGAAGAAAAACATCAAATCATTAGTACTTGCTCTTGCCTTAATCTTTTCATCATCTGGCCACATTGTGGCCCAGGGGATGCCGGTGTATGATAACACGAACTTCATCAGTTTTGCTAAATCCTTGATTGAATCAGCAAAACAGACGGCTCAATTATTAAAAACAGCGGAATTTCTAAAGCAGCAAAAAGAGAATATAGATAAGGTTAATAATGTCATAAAGCAACTCAAGGCTATCAAAGAACTCTCTAAAAACAATCAGCGGTTATTTAGTATTGTGCAAGAGGATTTAAGGGAGATTTTGAATTCCCCTTATATCAAATCTAATGAAGTTAATCGTATTTCAGAATCCTTTAATGCCATTATTGAAAACTCTTTAGACGGTTTAAATTATATCGACCAGATCTTGTCTAGTGACAATTTAAAAATGACCGATGCTGAACGCGCTGAAGTCCTGAAGGATATGGAACTTAAATCCAAAGAAATGGTGATTGAAATTGAGGCAAAGACCAGACGCTATCACGAAATCATTGCCTTTAGAAAAATGCAAGACAAAGTCAACAATAGAGAAGCAAAATATTAACCCATGATAAGAATCCCTTTAAATATTGGTTTAGAATATGTAGATGCGGTTTTTACCACTATTAAGAACAGTGATTTTTCTCAGTACACGATTACGGGGATGAAAACCTTGGCTATCTTATTCTTTCTCATCAATATCTTAAAAAAGTACAATGAAGGTGTTGCCAATAATGAGGGATATACCTGGGGTTTAACACCTTCAGAACTGGCTAAGAATTTCGCTGTGGTGATTCTAGTTATTTTCTCTACACAGGTCTTGAGTGTCTTTGATGGGATATTGGTAGCTATAGAAGGTCAATATCGAGATACGGCTCCGACACTTCTTCCACTTCAAATGCAAGATTTAGATATTGAACAGGATGTGGGTGCTTTGGAAGCCGCCAAAAAAGCCATGACATTGCTTTATGAAGCTTTGGTGACACCGCTGTATGGACTTAAGATTCTAGCTTTTATTTTTGGATTATTCCTTTGGCTCTTGGACCTGTTTATTTATCCGCTCTTTCTCGCAGAGCGTTATTTTCTCTTAGGCATTATGCAAGCCTTTTTTCCTTTGGTGATTAGTTTGGCGGTCTTTGAAAAGTTCAGAAATATGGCTTATACTTTTTTTAAGCTCTACGCTGGAGTGTATATGTTAGTGCCGGCTTTCTTCTTGGTGAATGTTTTTGTCAATAACCTCTATACCGAAGTCACTACCAATTTCTGGTCCAGCTTATTTGGCACCGATTGGGGCAGTCAATTCTTTGCGCCTTTTATTGAATTAGCAACCATCAGTTTTATTGTGCTTTTAAAATTCAAACTCTATCGTAGAGCTACCTCATTTACGTTTAGATTATTCTCTTCAGCTTCTTAAACATATTAATAACCTTATTCATGAACATAAAAACCCCTTATAAAAACATTTATACCACGCTAAAGCTAAACCGCTTTATTGTTTTGGTAGTCGTTATAGGTGCTACAATCACCTGTATAATATCTGTAGTTATGGTATTGAATTTACATAAATCATCTGTAAATAATGCCTTTGTTGTAAATACTGATGGTAGTGTGATTCCTTTAAAACTAGTTTCACAACAGGAAAATTTAAGTGTTGAAATCTTATCTCATTTGGAACTATTCCATAGTTATTTCTATAACATTGATGCTAGTAACTATGAAAAGAATTTAGAGAAAGCGCTTTGGCTAGGTAATAGTTCTGTAGATGCACTTTATAGACAGAAAAAAGCAGATGGTGTTTATAACAGATTGCTACAATATTCTTTAGTTCAAAAGGTACTAAGTACTGAATCCAAAATTGATATTCAAACAAAACCTTATCGCTTCGAGACCACAACCATTTTTGAAATTAACAGAGGGTCAACTATAGATACTTATGAATTAAAAACCTCTGGAAGCCTCATTCATGTGGATAGACACTTTCCGAAGAATACCCACGGATTACTCATTACCAACTTTTTTGAAAATAAATTAAAACGCATAGAAAATGAAAATTAAAAAAAATAAAATTGTATTTGCTTTTGTATTGCTTTGTATTATCCTGTTTATAGGAGGTTATACCCTGTTAGTATTTGGAGATGATGAAGCTCCCACCATTGAAAACAATCAAATCCCCATACCTAAATTAGAAGATGGACAAAAAGAATATGATTCCAAACTAGAGGCGTTGGATGATTTAAAAGAAGTTAGACAAACCAATGCGCCTAGTATTTATGATGAACGCCTATTAGATTCTACAGGGGTTTATGATCCTGATTTATTGGAAAAGAAGAAAATGCGCATTATTGATAGTATCTACCGACACGGACGGATTGATTACTCAGATAAGAGTTACCGAACACCAAAAGTTAAAACTGAAGTAAAGCCCATTGAAAAAGACAGTATTCCCGTTGAAATTGAAAAAGAACCTTTAATTAAAATCAAAGAACTCGGACTGGAGCATCAACTGTTTTTTGCTTCCAATCCATTAGAAAATTCAACATTAAATACTCAAAATACGGATGTAAACATTTATGTTGCTGTGGATGGGACGCAAACAGTAAAGAAAGATTACAGGTTGCAAATGCGACTTACTAAAGACGCCTTAATAGAAGGAAAACGATTTCCAAAACACACTCCTATTTATGGCTTTGTGAGTTTTAAACCCAATCGGACAATCATTGCCATAGAGCATATCAATCACCGTCCTGTAAAATTAAAAGCTTACGATTTGCAAGATGGGAGTGAAGGTATTTATGTTGAAAATAGTTTCCTGGCAGAAGCTCGACAGGAAGTAGTTGGAGATGTTGTGGATGATATCAATATTGCTGGTGTACCACAGGTTAGCGGTATTAAGAAAATATTCCAACAAAAAAACAAAAATGTTAAAGTCACCATCTCAAATAATTATAAACTTTTATTAAAACTCAAACAATGAAAACATATCTTATTATTATCATTCTAACATTTACAAATTCCTTAATAGCTCAAAAAGCATTAGATACTATCTATGCCAATAATAATAAAAACGTGGCACTGTTTTTTCCAAGTCCCATTCGTCAAGGTATTACAGGCTCTGAGCATTTTGTGTTTACCTATAATCGCGAAAAGGAGCAATACTTTGGATTACTACAAGCGACACCTGGTACTGAAAGTAATTTACTAACGATTACAAACGACGGTAAAGTGTATGCCTATATTTTAAAGTATGCTGAGACGTTATCAAAGCTGAATTATTTTATCAAGCAAACACAAAGTATTGGTAATGAAAAACCTTTAGAACTTAAATTGAAGTCCCTTATACAGCCAATCAATGAGCGAGCAAATAGGATTACTCATTATCAAAAATTTAGTGAGTATCTTTTGAATTCAAAACCAGACCATATTAAAACCAAACGTAAAAAAGGAATGAAGTTACGTTTGCAAGAAATGGTTTATAATGCTTCTGAAGTTTATTTGGTTTTACAAATTGAAAACAAATCTGGAATCGATTTTGAAGTAGATTATTTGCATGTTTATCGAAGCAATGGTAACAAAAACCGAAAAGCATCTTATCAAAGATTACTACAAAAAGTTGTTAGCTGCTACAAGCGGCCAAGTATTATTAAAAATAAGCATATTAAACGATTTGTTTATGTGCTTCCAAAGTTTGTATTGGGAGAAAATGAAAATTTAGAAATTGAACTTGTAGAGTTCAAAGGAAATAGAAAGATAATTCTCTAATAAAAAAGTTTAAAAAGCACCTTAAAAGATGCTTTTTTTAATGCTAGTCTAAACTTAAAAGTTAGCCACTTCTTCTAAAGCGTCATCAGCTTCTTGATGTGTAAAGTTAACTTGATTCTGACCAATGAATAATTCGATTATAATTATTTAATTATTATTGATATAAAATGTATTTAATTGATTCAAATTACTATTTTTGCACCAGACGAAAACAAAATGAACTATTGAATATTGTAAATAGGTCACAAATCGTCAACATTATTGAAGATATTTGGCAGTTGTACTGCTATGGTTGGGCTGATAGAGCAAGGTTACAGTCCCGTCCATGACCGCAAGTATTGCTAAAAGCTCTAAGAGATTAGGGCTTTTTTTGGCAACTAAAAGAAGTTGTGTTGTCCCGAAGGTAATTCGGGAAGTAGTAATACCAAAGTTAATTTGGTATTCCAATGAAAGGCTTTCCTTTTCCGATGTATCGGAATTGGGATGCTTTTTTGTTTTAGTCAGTATTTAATCAACAATTTTAAAAATCCTGAATAGTTTTTTCTTACTTAAATACCTTCATCCATAAAACTATACTTTCCATTATTGGTAATAATTAAATTATCCAGATAGTTCAGGTCATGAAATTTAGCTATATTTTTAATCGTTTATTCAAATTTTTTATTTAAAAATTATTTTATCGTGATGTTTAAACGCTCTATTTCCAATTTCCGGAGGGGTCATGTAGTCACCATACAATTCAGTTAAAAGAAGATCATATTCCTTAGGCGCAAAAAATAACGCCCCTTCAAATTCTAACTCTATTAACTCATCACAATAGCTTTTTTTGTATTGTCCAGGATCATTATACTCCCAGTCTAAAACATACATATCCCCATTTTTTTCATCAAAGATAAACTTGTTTTTAATAAACCTCACCAAAGGTTTGAATAATAAGAAAGGGCTTAATATGTAATGTATAAGTCTACGTGAAAAACTTGCGTAGGTTTTTTTAGAATAATCTATAGAGAAATAAGTTTTAAAAAAAGGAGCAAGAAACAATCTACTACTTTTTACACTATCTACGGGAAAAATATCAATAAAAACTCCTCTAAACTCTCCGTCAATAAATTTGTGTACAATTTCAGAATTTAAATCCCTTAAATTGTATTTATGCCTTTTCAAAAGACGATCTGTTTTTCTAGATTGGAATACCATATCTTCCGGCAATTCATTTTCTACTATTTTCATGTATTTATTTAAATCAGCTCGTGGCATTGAAACATCAATATCATCATCCCAAGGGATAAAACCTTTATGTCTTACGGCACCCAATAATGTACCCCAATCAATCCAATATTTCAATCCATGTTTTCTGCAAATAGCATCATGGACTTTTAATATTTTAAACATTCTCTTCTTTGCCTCAACTAAGGTAGGGTCGTTATATAATTCTTCTTCTGGTTGTATCAATTGCTCAATTTTATTTGTTTATTCCTTGGACTTAACTGCCTTTTTTGTTTTACTTTGAAGTTAATCGATATTTAAATTATCGTAAAGATCTCCTATTTCATTTTTAACTGTAAACATATCTCCTAGATGAGATATTACCGCTTGTCCTTTCTCAATAGATTTTGCATTGTATGCTATGCCTCTTTTTAAAGATACTTTTTTCGCTTTAATTAAGGTACATGAAATTGGTTGCTGTTTCGAATCTCTTAAAATCCTATCAGGAAATTTATCAATAAAAATTCGTTTGCTTGCTTTCGCATTTTGTTTAATGCTTTCAAAATTCTTTGAGACAGTAAATAGAGAGCAAATAGCATGGTAAGGACTTGTAACTTTTTTATTGAGATAGGTGTTTATATCTAAAGACCAAGGCATATTTTTTGTTGAATAATCTTTTAAGCAACCTTCATTATAACTAATAAAACAAGCGCCTAGGATACCACCTAATGCATTGCCTGAATTAAAAACGCAAGCATCTGCAAACTCATGGTGGTTTTCTAAGTTGATAGAACCTGTAGCGTCCAAAAATAATTTCGCTTGTTTTGCTTGTTTTAACTCATTTAGTAGGTGAATATCTGCTAAAAAAGCATTATCAGAATCCACGTAGGTAGTAGCAATCCAATCAAATGTTCTATTATTGGAAAGTTCGGTTTCAATATCAATATAAGATATAATTGTTATCCGTGTTTCTTGTGGTAAGCTATTTAATTTACGTTCGTATATATCTATTATTTGTTCGCTGTGATATCCAGAAACAACAATTAAAACGTTTCCTAATACAAAATTTGAAGTAGTGATATCTATTGCTGTTATTGTAGAACCTTGTATTGCTATAATGTGATCTTGCCCAGTTAGATTTAAAATATTATTTAGAACGGTTTTTTCTATAGTGTTATACTCTTCATCATTTTCACCATAAACATTTTTAATATCAATAAAATTACTGGCAAATAGATTTGAAGACTCTGGCGTAAACATTGGTTTTAAAGAATTACGCTGCTGTACAATGGAGTGCATCGCTCTTTCTCTTAAATCTTGACTAGAGATGCCTTCGGTTCTTGGAAAAATGATAATGTTATCTACATCATTTGAGTTGTCACTTCCATGGGCTAAATAATCAATGTTGTATTTAGAAAGAATATCATTTGTAATTTCCCAAGTGGTCGGCACAACTTCATCAACATGAATAATAGCATCTAGGACTTCTTTTCTTTCTTCGTATGATAGCTCTGAGTTGTATTGTTTGTGTTTTTTTATTTCATCATCTGTGGTTAAGCCAACCACTAAAATAACGTGTTTGTCCTTTATGCAGTTTTTAGCTTTTTCTAAAATACGAATATGACCATTGTGTATAAGAGTTGCAGACATATCCACCATGACTCTCACAGATTTTTTTGTATTCAAACTCATTGATGTTGTTAAGTTAAGTTTTAAAATTTAGACCTTTAGAAGGTTTCATAAATATAAGAATTTTATAGTCGACTTACTATATTAGACTGGACACAGGGTTGCGAGAATTGTTACTACATAATTTAACTTTGAATTATGAAAAAACGAAACAGAAATTACAGTCTATCATTTAAACAAAAGGCTGTGGAATTAAGCTTTGCCAGAGGCTACATGAGACAAGTATGTGAAGATTTGGATATTCCAACCTAAATAACTCCTATAAAACCCTATTGGTCTGGCCAGTTGTTTGATTTTATACTTCAGGAGAAGTTTTATTTGGTATTCCTGCAGAGTTTATGCCCAGATTTGAAGATGAAATAAATTTAATCTCCAAATCTGACCTGAATAACAAATTTTTGTCGAATTTAGAGGTGTCCTAAAACGGGATAGTCTACAAAACGGGATAGTCTACATCACCTTATGTATTGTAAATTCAGGTTGTAGTGGAATGGCAGGATCTTTTGGAGAAGAAAAGGAACATTACAAAGTAAGTATGCAAGTTGGTGAACAGACCTTATTCCCTAAAATTAGAAATGAGGAAATATCAACAGTAATAGCTATTTCAGCTACAAGTTGCAGACATCAGATATTTCCTGGTACAAAACGTATTGCTGAACATCCTGTAAGCATTTTAAATGAGCATGTTCTAATTAACTTTTAAGAAATAATAGATTTTGTATAAGAGATGAATATAGGGGCCTTTACCCTTAAATGAGTTCGACATACATTATAGATGCATCGTATAGCAAAAATAGTATCAAATATGGTAGAGGGTGTAGTGGTGGTTTTTATTGAAAATAAGGACATTGCATAAGAAAGAGTCAGCTCAATTTATAATGGACACTGAACGCAATTTAAAGAGGATTTAAGATCGTAATTATGAAAAATAGTTGTGTGGAATCTATTAACCTTAAGAAAAACTCAATTTTGAAAAACCGTCTAAAGATTTACTATTCTTTATTAGCCCTAATAATATTTATACAATCTTGCAAACAATCAGTAGATGACTCAGAAATAGAACAAAAGCCCAATATTATTTTCTTCTTCACGGACGATCAGGCTTACGATACCCAAAAGGCCTATGGAAACCCTGATGTGAAAACACCAAATATGGACAAACTTGCAGAAGCGGGGATGGTATTTCAAAGGCATTACAATACTACAGCCATTTGTATGGCGAGTAGAGCCAATGTAATGACAGGCCAGTATGAATACAAAACGGGCTGTAATTTCGATCATGGCCCTTTGGGGACCAAGCAATGGTCTACGGCATATCCGGTGTTGTTAAAACGAGCCGGTTATCGCGTTGGATTTGGAGGGAAGTTTGGTTTTGCTATATCAGATGGTGATTCTGAAACCCAGAATAAAGAAGGAGAAGTGGCTAAACATGATTTTGACTTTTGGGTAGGCGGTCCTGGGCAAACATCATATAAAACCGCACAAAATAAAACCCTGGCTAAGTACGCAAAAGAATACCCTCATAGTTCAAGGGCTTATGGGGCAGCCAGCATCGATTTTATTAGGGAGTCGGTAGATCAAAATCAACCGTTTTGCATGAGTGTTTTTTTTAAAGCACCGCATCGTCCGGTTCAACCTGATCCCATGTTTGATGACGTTTATAAAGAAACGACATTTAGAAAACTTCCAAATTACGGAAGAAAAGCAGGAGAACACCTCGCGCCTCAGTCTAGAATGGGAAGGCAATACCCAAGGTTTTTTCAATGGGGCTATGATAACGAGGAGTCCTACCAAAAAGCGTTGCGTAAATACCATCAACTTATTTACGGGGTGGACTATGCTATTGGGATGGTATTGGATGAACTTAAGAAACTAAAAATAGATGATAATACGGTGATCATTTTTTCTTCAGATAATGGATACTTTAACGGTTCACATGGTTTAGGGTCTAAGGTATTACCCTATGAAGAAGGCGCACGTGTTCCGTTGATTATTGTTGACCCACGTATTAAAAAGAAAAGGAAGGGGATAAAAACAAGTTCCCTGTCGGGTAATGTAGACATAGCAGCAACTATATTAGATGTCGCAGGTGTTGAGACACCATCTGTTTATGATGGTAAAAGTCTTCTGCCCATACTAAATCATTCAAAAATTCAAGTTAGAGAATCCCTTCCAATCATTCAGGTATGGGGACCGGAAGCCACACACAGTCTCACAGTGATGGATGAACACTATAAATACATCTATTGGTACTATGAAGACAAGGAGGAAAAAATAGTTGCAAGCGAAGAATTATTCAATATCGTAGAGGATCCCTATGAAATGACTAATCTGGTAGACCAATCCGGGTCTCAATCTCAATTAGTTAAAATGAGAAAGTTATACGATCAGCAGTTAGAACATTGGAAGGAAGAAGGCGTAAAGCATAATGGATATGGAAAGTATGGGGTGCTATTCGATAGAAATATAAAGAGCGATGAAAAAAAATAGAGATCATTCAATTAAAAATTTAAAACCTATGTTAAATAGAAATGCGAGTAGTTTAAAATCTTATTTTTTGTTTTCACTGGTGGTCTTAGCGACCCTATATTCGTGTGAAAACAAATCATCACAAAAATTAGTATCGAAAAGTAAGCCAAATGTGATTATTGTAATTACTGACGATCAGGGTTATGGAGATCTCGGACATACTGGTAATCCAATCATCCAAACACCAGCAATCGATAAATTTTCAACCGAATCGGTGAATCTGACAAACTACCATGTAGGTACAACCTGTGCACCGACAAGAGCTGGTTTGTTAACAGGACGTAATTGTAATCGCAACGGGGTTTGGCATACCATTATGGGGGCTTCTATGCTTAATGGTGAAGAGGTGACTTTAGCCGATGTTTTTAACAAAAATGGATACGAAACAGGAATGTTCGGTAAATGGCATTTGGGGGATAATCACCCCTTTCTTCCTCATGACCGTGGTTTTGATGAAGCTTTTTATCATGGTGGCGGAGGAATTGGGCAAACACCGGATTACTGGAACAACGACTATTTTGATGACACTTATTTTAGGAATGGTATTCCAGAAAAAAAGACAGGTTATTGCACTGATGTTTGGTTTGATGAAGCCATAAAATTTATTGAAAATAAAAAAGATGATCCATTTCTATGCTATCTCAGCCTAAATGCACCTCATGGCCCGTTAAACGTTCCTGAAGACTATTACAATCGTTACAAAAGTGAAGAGATAAACGATAAACAAAAGCGGTTTTATGGTATGATTACTAATATTGATGACAACTTTTCCAAATTGATTCAAAAACTTGATGTATTAGGGATTTCAGACAATACCATGGTCATTTTTACAACAGATAATGGAACAGCAGGAGGAGGCTATAATGCAGGTATGCGTGGCAGAAAAGGAAGCGAATACGATGGTGGTCATCGGGTTCCATTTATAATCAAATGGCCCGAAGGAGGACTTGTTGGAGGTAAAAAGCTTTCTGCTTTAACCGCTCATGTCGATATACTGCCAACGATTACCAAACTGACCGGTCAGGAATTCACAGCTACAAAAACAATGGATGGGGCCGATATTAGTAGCTATTTACTTGGCAAGAGTGGGGCTCCTGAACGTTTTTTGGTTACCGATACACAAAGGGTGCCATGGCCTATTAAGGGTAAAAATAGTTGTGTAATGCAAGGGGATTGGCGATTGGTAAAAGGGAATGAATTGTACAATATAAGCCAGGACCCAGGCCAGAAAACCAATATTGCAGATCAGAATCCTGAAAAAGTAGAAGAAATGAATGCTTTTTATGAAAGGTGGTGGGAAGATGTGATCAAGGAAACCAAATTTTCAGTAATTGAATTAGGAAGAGATGCTGTTGATGTCATTACCTGTCATGATGCCCGAACGGCAGGGGCTTATCCTGCATGGAACCAACAACAGATTCGAAAAGGCAATCCAATGAAACTCGGGAAATTCTCCGTCGATTTTGTGAAAGAGGGAAAGTATAAATTTAGTCTAAGGAGATGGCCGGTAGAAAGTGGACTTGCCTTGGGAAGTGAGATTTTGGACGAAATACCGGCCACGCTTACTAAAAATGGACGTATTAACGGTAAGGCCATGGCATTTAAAAAGGCCTATTTGAAAATTGGAGAACAGGAATACAGTGTTCCAGTCAATAATAGGGATCAGGCCGCTATAATAGAAGTCGATGTAAAAAAAGGAGAGACAGAACTTTCAGCTTATTTCGATATGGATGATGGAGAGCAAACCAATGCATTTTATGTATATGTGGAGGGTGTTAAATAACAAGAACCTCTTTCTATTAATAGGCACGACATGAGAAGAAAGTATTTCCTCTGACAAAGTTTAATTTTTTCAATGACTTAAAACGATATATAATGAAGAGCATGTAGGTTTTAGAACCGTTGCCACTCCAAAAATACTATTAAAAAAATAAGCCCGAAATCATGAAATTAAATACCCCTCTATTATTTATTGTTGTATGTATTACGCAATTTGCATCAAGTCAAATTACTGGTAAAATTCAGGATACAATAGATAATTACCCCTTCGAGTATGCGACTGCTGCCCTTTATAAACAAAATGATAAATCACTTGTAACAGGTGTTGTTACCAATGTTGATGGTGTGTTTACATTTGAGAATGTTAAAAACGGAGATTATTATATTGAAGTTTCTTTTGTGGGGTATAGTACCAAAACTATTGAAAATATTAAAATTACTGGAGCACATAAAAGTGTTGATTTGGGGGTAATTAGTTTGGTTTTGGGCAATCAACTTGACGAGGTTGAGATACGCGCAGAGCGTTCCACTATAATTAATAAAATTGATAGGCAGGTATTCGATTCCAAAAACTTTCAAAGTAGTCAGGGAGGCAATGCAACCGATGTGATTAAAAACTTGCCCGCAGTAACCGTTGATGGTTTGGGTGAAATAAGTGTTAGGGGAAGTAAGGGTTTTTCTGTTTTAATTAATGGAAAACCGACTCAAGGTGATGCTAGTGCTATTTTGGCCCAATTACCTGCAAATGCTTTAGAGAAAGTTGAAATTATTACGGCACCTTCAGCTAAATATGATCCGGAAGGTAAGGGAGGAATTTTAAACATAATCACCAAAAAGGGAGCTACAAACGGTACTTTTGTGCAAGTCAATGTTCGAGGTGGGTTTCCATCTATAGAACCTTACGATACACAAGTGGCAGCATTACGATATGGTGCAGATGCTACCTTGAATATGAAAACCGATAAATGGAATTTATCATTTGGAACGAGTTACCAGCGCAATGATAAAACAGGTAGAAGAGAAGGTGAGTTATTTATTATAAATCAAACTGAAGATAAACAAACTTTTTTGCCCTCTGATGGAGAGCGTAGTTTTGATGATATTAAATATAATGGGCGTTTCACAGTAGATTTCACACCCAATAATAATGATGAATTCTCGTTGGGTTTTTTTGCCGGGAAGCACACCAAGGATAGGTTAGCAGACATTACCTATTATGATAATCATGCCATTTCACCTATTGGTAGCAATAACAGATTGTATACGTTTTCATATTACAATCATAATTTAAGAACCCGCATGGGTGATTTTGTTTTGGGTAGTTTTGACTATGCCCATAAATTTAATAATGAATCTAAGTTGTCTAGCTCATTTTTATATGAATATACTTTTTTAGGAGGGCCTACGTACAATGATAATGTAGATACGCCAGCATACAATACAATCTATCAACAAGAATTTAATACCAACGATAATCCATTACATGGAGTACGCTATAATTTGGACTATACATTAAAACCATTTTTGTTTGGTAGAGTCGAAATGGGGTATCAATTTAGAAATTTGGATCATGAAGGTGAATTCGTTTATGAACGTGATGGTATTGTTGTTCCTGAGTTTTCAAGTAATGTAGCGTTGAAGAGAATTATTAATTCGGGCTATATACAGTTAACAGGTGCAAACAACAAATGGGATTATGCAGCAGGTGTTCGTTTAGAATCTATGGATAGAACGTATACCGAGTCTTTAGTTAGTGAATCACAGCCTAGCACTTACAAATACGATTTTGTAAAATTGTTTCCTTCAGCATCTTTACAATACGCTGTAAATGATGACACCGACATTAAAGTCGCCTATAGCAAAAGGGTTGAACGTACAACAACGTTTAAAATGAATAGTTTTGCAGAACGTGAACACTCTGAGGTTTTTGAGCAAGGGGATAATCGGTTATTGCCAGAATTTATTGATTTGGTTGAGTTTGGTGTTACTAAAAAAATCAATTCAAAAAATTCTCTTTATGCGACCGCCTACTACAGACATGTAGATAATACGATTAACAGGGTAAACACATTGGCTTATGAGAGTAATGGTGCCGTTATTGATAGTGTCTTAAATCGCGTATATTCTAACGTTGGAAAAAGTATAGCTATTGGTGTGGAATTAGGTGCCCAATTTAAAGCTACTAAAAACTGGAGCAACTTTATTGGAGCTAATATTTATAATTATGATATTAATGGTGAGTTTGTTTTTAGACACCGCGATGATGTTACCAGAACTTATGGTATAAATAGTAACAATACCATTTATTCATTTAATGTTAACTCGACCTATTCGTTTTGGAAGAATGCAACGGCACAATTTACGTTTAATTATCTATCTGAAACCAATACAGCCCAAGGGCAAGATTCTAGGTTTTATTCTCCAAATTTAACACTGAAAAAATCTTTATTTGATAACCATTTAATAGCCACTTTGCAATGGCAAAATATAGATCTGGGCTTATTAAATAGTAATGAACAAAGCATCACTACCGCGAGAACTAATGAATTCTATACCTTCACTAATTATGTTTATGAGGTAGATATGATTACTTTAAACCTTTCATACACTTTTAACAAAACTAAGAACAAATCAAAGTTCATTGAAAGTGAATTCGGTAAGCGAGAATTTTAATTTCAAGATAATGTAAACTTAAGATTTTAATATTCGTTTATTACTGAAGATAATTAGGGATGTAGTTTGTCAAATTTTCTTTGGTTTACGAATGATAGGCCTTCCTTTTCCGATGTATCGGAATTGGGATGCTTTTTTGTTTTAGAGAGGTAATGAAATGTTAATTTCCTGAACCGGGGAGGTGATTAAGAGGCTAAATCTAGTGCATAAGTAAAGAGATCATCAAAGACAATTCTAAATTCGATATTACTAATCTCCTTTTTTGCTTTTAACGGAATCATGGTGGTTTTCATTGATGTTGATAATATTGTTTTTATGAAAAATTAAGCATTTTTTGCTCAAATCTAGGATAGACAACTTAAGTGCGCATTGAAATTAAAATATTTTATAGATTGCACCTGTCCTTTAACGGCTAAAGCAGCTTTATAATTTACTTCAGTTTCAAAAGGGATGATTTGCCATAGATCTTTCTCTTTTTTATCCCAAAGTGTTTCTAATAATTCGGCCTTTTCATCAGAATTAATAGAAACCGAAAAGGAATCTAAAGGAAAAGATAATCCTTGGGACTTAGCCTTTATAAAAGCTTCTTTTCTGGTCCAGCATCGGTAGAAATTTTTTACATGATTTTCAACAGGTGTTTTCCTTAAGAATTCAATTTCTTTGTTCGAAAAATAATTTGAAGCGATATCAAGAACATCAAAATCGGTTTTGATTTCCTCTATGTCAATACCAATGTCATCATTTAAAACAAAGCCCAAAACTACCACTTTCCCAGAATGTGATATATTGAATTTTAGTTTCGTATCTAAGTTATATTCTGGTTTACCAAATTCACCATACTTAAACTTAATCTCTCCGGGCTCTTTTTCTAAATACTTGCCGGATAAAAACCGTAAAGTACCTCTCGAAATGATTGAACTGATTTTATCTTTTTTAAATCGAAATTTGGAAGCTCTAATAATTTCCTCTTCAGATAAAAAACCATGTAAGCGCGTTATTTTTTCTTGCACAATATCAAAATTAACAACCCAAACATGAATATTTTGTTTTGATAATTTAGGAGGTTTCATCAAAATTGGTTTCAAAATTTGACATACATGTTTCAAGTTGCTGTGAAGTATGTCGCACTAATGGCTCCTGAAACAATTTGGAATGATGTCCTTTAGTTGGTGTTAGTTTCACCTCTTTGTTTGAAATCTTGTTCCATGATCCTATTTTTTCAGGATTTTCTGTCGGGTCATTACTTTCGGTTATTAAAAGTGAAATATTGTCATCAAAAGGCGTCCAACTATAGTTTAAATAGTTTTCGGATAGTTTGTCGCGTAATGTTTGTACCTTTTTTTCAAGTTTACTACCAAAAATTCTTTTTATTAATGGGGTAAGATAGCTTTCTATAAATGATTTTGAAAATAAATAAATGGCATTAAATGGGTTTTTTATTAATCTTTTAATAAATCCGCTAACCCTCCTTTTTGTTTTTGATGGATCAAAACGTTCCTGATTTTTTGCCATGGTGTCGGCTATAATTAAATTAACAGTTTGGTTTTCCTGTTTAAGAATTCTGCATATTTCTAAAGCAACTGCTGTATTATAGCAATAGCCCATGATATGATAAGGGCCTTTAGGGGTAACAAGTTTTATTTCCTTTAGAAATTCAGTGGCCATGCGTTCAATGCTATCGTGCAATATAATGGTGTCTTCAACGCCTGAAGCTTGAACAGCATAAACGGGGCGTTCGGGATTTGCATACTTACCAAGCGCGTTGTAAAAAAAGAAATGACTACCACCTCCATGGATACAGAATAAAGGCGGTAAACTTCCTGTTTTTTTAATACCCACAACATGTTTAAATGTATAGCTTTTTAAGTTTTTTGCCACTTTTTGATGCTCAATGAAATTAGCGAGTTCTACTATAGACTGATTTTCAAATAAATCATTTGGACTTATGTTCAACCCTAATTTTCTGGCTTTTGAAATGATCTGAACACTTAAAATAGAATTGCCGCCAATTTCAAAAAAGTTGTCACTCGTTCCAATATTATTTTTATTAAGTAAATCTTTCCAAATTTTTAAAAGTTCAGATTCTGTTTTGGTTTTTGGCATTTTTATAGGGTGAGTACCATTTTTTTCTACAATTGTTTTGGGAGTAATAATATTATCGTAGTGCTTGATAGGTGTTATTTTTTCAAAGAGTGCGTCGATGGATATTGTGCTGTTTTTAGCTATAATATCAATGATTTCTTCAAATCTATTTAATATCCATGTGATGATTTCCTTATTAAAAATAGAAGCTTCACTAAGCAAATCTATTTTTATAGAATCTTGCATTTTTACAACAAGAGTAAGCGGGTATGTAGTTGTAATGCCACTATTAGAGCTGTGTACTCTTAAATCACCGCTCTTTATATTTTCCCAAGGATAGTTTTCAAAAATAAATAGGCTATCGAATAAAGCTATGGATGAACTTTTAATTATTTCAGCTATTTCAGCCACAGCATAATGCTCATACTTTCTGGATTCAATTTGATTCTTTTGCATGTTTTTCATCCAATCTTTAACAGCAGAATTGTCTATGGTGCTTCTAATTGGAAGTACATTGGCAAACATACCAGCCATGAGCTCAATATTCGGAAAATCGTTGGATCTGCCAGAAACGGTATTTCCAAAAATGATATCTTTTGAGTTTGTATATCGCGATATGATAAGCGACCAAATGCCTTGAAACAGCGTGTTGGGCGTAATTTGAAAAGATTTTGTTAAATCTTTCACTTTGTTGACGATATCAAGCTCAAGTTCTGTTCGATCAAGAGTACTTATGGCCGATTTACTTTTATTGATTAAAACAGGTTTTTTTAAACCTTTAAATATTCTATTCCAATACAAGTTAGCTTCAGAAGGGCTCGACCGTTTTAAGTAATTTAGATAAGATTTAAAGGCAGGAATAGTTTCTAATTCTATTTTTTTATTATTTATTAGGCCGTCATAGTATGAAAAGACATCTTTTAAAATAATACTGCCGGACCAACCATCTAAAAGCAAATGGTGACAACTCCACACAAGATAATTGGATTTGCTGTTTACCTTAATGATGTGAATTTTAGATAAAGGGTTTTTATTAAAATCGACTCCTGCTTTTTTATTGTCGATCTTTAACTGATTTAATTTTTCATTTTGTTCATTTAAGTTGTCACCGCTCCAGTCTAATATATGCCATTGCATAACACCACTTGGTCTTACAATTTGAACTGGATTTTTAATGTTCTTCCAATGCACCGAAGTTCTTAGAACAGCATGTCTTTCAATAGCTAAATTCCAGGCCTTTTTTAACATAGGAATATTTAATAACCCGTCTATCGTGCACTGTACATTTAGGAAGCCTTGATCTTCTTTAGCAGCTATATGGTGAAACAATAAGGCTAATTGTATAGAGCTGAGAGGAAAAATGGCCTCAATCTTTTGTTTTTCTATGGTCTTATTGTTCATAATGCTTTTGCTATTTAAGGGGTGCTACTTCTTTTAAAGATCTATATCGTTTAGTAAACTGTCTAAATCATCTTGATCCAAGTTTATATCTTCGAAATCAGATGGTGTATATTTAATAGTGTCACGACCTAAACAATGCTCTACTAATTCTTTTAGTGTTCTATTGAAATTTGAAACCAATAGCTCTATAGTTTCATCTTTAAATGCCATGTTAGAATAAGTCCAATTGAATTGTAATTGATCATCTATTATTAATGCATTTATTTCCAAAAAGTAGTGTCTTTCACTTAATGGGTGTCTGACGTTTTTAGAAATAACTTCTACACTATTATTATCCGAATTCTGTTTACCAAGAAAATTAAAAATAATTTCCGGAGACTCTTTCTTTTCTATAGATGAGGTCAAATAACGCAGTATGCCATAACCTATTCCACCATTGGGAACGCTTCTGAACTGTTCTTTTATTTTTACAATTTTTGAACCCATGTCTAATTGAGGTTCAAGCTTAAAAAGCTTAGGGTAAAATGCTGTAAACCATCCCACCGTATTTGATAAATCGATATTAGAATGTTCGGTATCGCGACCATGTCCTTCCAGTCCTAATAATATAGATTCAGTTTTTGTCCAATTTGTAATTACATCGACCAAAGCGGTTAGCAGTAATTCTACTATCTTTGTACTATAAGCCTCATTAGCCGTGTTATGCAAATTATTGGTTGTAGTTTTATCAACTGAAAAGCTTAGGAGAGTTGTGTCTTTTTCTGAAACAGGAAGCTCACATTCATAATCCAGAGGCAGAGCATTTTTGTTTGAAATTTGTTTGTTCCAATAGTCAAATTCAGTAGCGTTAAGGTTAGAATCGGCTTTTTCTAATAGGTACTCACTCCATCTCTTAATAGAGGCTGTTTTTCTGGTACTTTCAAAGCTACCGGATGAAATGACTGTATTATAATCGTTGATAATAATTTGCCAGGACACAAAATCTACAACTAAATGATGAGCTAAAAGTACAACGCGATTATTTGAGAATTGGCCTGTTTCGAAATAAATACATTTAAAAAGAGAACCGTCTTCTAAGCGCATAGATTGGTTAACTTTCATCAAGGTAGTTTCAATTATAGATTGGTGATTATCGGCAGGTTCATGGGATAAATCAATAAAAGAAAAGGCATCAATTTGATTAGGTTCGCGTACATTCCCTTTCCAAATATTGGATTTTTGATTAAAGCTAAGTCTTAAGGCATCATGTTTTTTTATTATATGTTCTGTTGTATTTTGTAATAAATCTTTATTAATATGTTCTGGTAAATTTTTAATCGTAAAGCCCTGATTCCAAAAATGAGGAGCCGTTTTATAGGAATTGAAAAACCAATGCTGTATAGGATTGAGTGAGACTTCACCTTCTAAAATTGATTCGTCAAGAGTCTTGGAATCGTTGTTTTTTGAAAAAAGAGAAAGCTCTGCAATGGTTTGGTTCTCAAAAATCTGATTTGCTTTGAGTTCAATTCCGGCCTTTCGTGCTTTTGATATAATTTGAATACTTAAAATAGAATCGCCACCAATTTCAAAAAAATTATCATGCGTGCTAATAGGTGAAAAATCTAACACTTCTTCCCATATTTTAACTAATTTTTCTTCAGTTTCGGTTGTTGGTTTTACGATACTACCGTTATTTGTTTCGGCATCAGTATTCTTGAGCTTCATTTTTAATAACGCTTTGTTGTCAACCTTTCCATTTGGGAGTAAAGGGATTTTTTCTACTTTAAAAAAAGAAGAAGGAATCATATAATCCGGAAGCTTGTTTTTTAAGTATGCTATTAATTGATCTGTATTAAAAGTGCTATCAACCTCCAAATAAGTTACTATCTTTTTTTTATTTTCAGAGTTATTATCATTTGCTTCTTTTTGAACAAAATCATTGATTTTTATTCCCAGGAGTTTGCGTTCATTTTCTGAAAGTAGCTTTATTTTATATTTTAGGGTTTCTTCTGTCATTTTATCGCTTTAATTACAACTATGGTATTTGCCCACCAAGTATCATGTACATTATCAGGCATTTCTAATGGAACAATTCTAACTGTGAACGATGAGAAGTGATTTAAAAGTGATTTTTGATGTTCTCTACTTAAAGAATCAATTTCATTTGAAAAATATGTAAATGCACCACCAGGTTTTAAGTGTTTTGCAGCGTGCGAAAAAAAGTGCTCAGCAAATGTGACGCTTCCATTTACATACTGCATATATTCATCATCATTTAGAGGATAAGTATGGAATAGGATACCATCATATACATCCAAAGTATCTATAGTATCTTGCCACAAACCAGATACCAGGGTTATGTCTTTTGTAGCATGCTTTTCTTTAAATGCTTTAAAATAAGTATTTATTACATCATTATTACACTCTATTGCGGTGTATGAACTTATTGGGAAGTCAAGAATCATTTCTGCTGAAATACCTCTGCCAAAACCAATTTCTAAAATATCGCCACCATCTTCGGTAATAACTCTTGCCATTTCTTGCATTAATGGAATTTGCCAGTCTTCCATTATTTCCTGAGCTTCCATTATTTTTTGCTGTCTATCATCTTTTAAAACTTCTTGCATCGCACCGGGAACGAAATGTTGGGTTTGAGCATTCAGAATTTTCAAATCGCCAACAAATTCTTTTAATGCCCTATTTAAAACAGCATTTCTTTGAGTGTCTTTTGGAGGACGGATAAAATTATCGTCATGGATAGTTAAAATGACTTCAAACTCTTTAGAACGTTTAATTTTTTTCATAGCTTTTAAGCTTCAATTTGATTTACCAAGTATTCTTTTTCATCATTATTTAATGATTGTATTGAAGAAAAAATAGCATCTATATCATCATCATTTATGGTTTTTAAAACACTGACTAAATTGTTTATAGAAATGGTTTCATCTGAATTTTTAAAATCTAAAATTTTAGCTTCATTTTCAACAAGCACTATGGCATTATTAATAGAGTTATTATAAGCTTTAATAACTTTTTCAATTTCACTTAGTTCAACTCTAAATCCTCTAATTTTTATTTGTTGATCTATTCTTCCTAAAAACTCAATGGTTTTATCATTATTGTATTTCCCTAAATCACCTGTTTTATAAAGTTTTTCAGAAGGACTCAAAGGGTTTTCAACAAACACTTTATTACTAAGTTCAGGCCTATTTAAATAACCTTTGCTAAGTCCGTGTCCACCAATATATATTTCCCCTACACTTCCAAAAGGCACAGGGTTAAGATCCTTATCCATTAAATAGATTTTTGCACCAGCAACGGGTTTTCCAATAGGGATTATGTTATTTGTGTTTTCTTTTTTTATTTGATGAGCAATACACCATACGGTGGCCTCAGTTGGGCCATATTCATTATATAATTTGACATCATCATTAAGTTTGTTAAAATGTGATGAGCAAAGAGAGGGGGAACAGGCTTCTCCAGCAACGATTACAGTTTTTAAGGGCTGCAATTTTTTACTATCTACATATTCAAGTATTAATTGATATAACGATGGTAGCATGAGGGTATGGCTAATAGCTTGCTCATTAATTATGGTGCCAATTTTATCAATGTCTTGCTCTATTCGTTTTTCTGCAATTACTAAATTTCCACCCGTACAAAAGGTCCAAAAAATTCCAGCTTTAGAACTATCAAAAGAGATAGAGGACATGAGTAAAAAAGAAGATGGATTTTCATCATAGAAATCTAACCTGCCGGAAGTTGAGTTTATAATGTTTTTGTGAGTAATCGGTACACCTTTAGGCTGTCCGGTACTTCCTGATGTATAAATTATATAGGCTAAATCTGTATCTTTTACATCCGGGAATTTTTGCTGGGTGACTTGAACGGATCCATTCAACTTATCTATATGAAATTGCTGAATGTTATGTTCTTCAAATATGTGAGAGGAGCTCTTTTGAGTTATAACCTTGCTAACCTTAGCATCATTAAGCATGAAATGTATGCGCTGTTCTGGATATTCTGGATCAATAGGTAAATAAGCACAACCAGATTTTAAAATAGCAAACATGCCAACAATCATGTCTATAGACCTGTCTACGCAAAGCCCTATAATGTTATTTTTAGGGTTATTATCATTTAGCAAATGATTAGCCAATATATTTGCTTTGTCATTTAATGCTTTATAAGTAATTGAAGATTCTTTATAGGTTACAGCTGTTTTATTGGGATGCAAAGTACTTATGTTTTCAATAATTTCATGAATACCTTTGAATTCTGAAAAATGATTAGAAGTATCTTTTTCCTGATTTAAGAAGAATTGTTTCTCAGTATTGGTAAGCATTGGAAGCTCTAAAATGGTGTCATTTGGATTTGAAACAATACCTTCTAAAAGTGCTTTAAGATATGCTTGAAAACGACTGATTGTGGTTTCATGAAATAAATCTGAAGCATATTCAAAAGTAGAGGATAATATACCATTTTCTTCAGCAATGTAAAGCGTAAGGTCAAATTTTGAAACTTTAAAATCATACCAAGTATGTGTTAAACTAACATGCTCATCGAAAAAAGGGTTTTCTGGAACAGCATGATAAAGGAACATGACTTGAAAGAACGGGTTTATTGCCAATGAACGTTCTACTTTCAACTCTTTTACCAAAGTATCAAAAGGAACATCTTTATTTGCAAAAGCATCTAATGTGGTTTTACGAACCTGGTCTACTAAATCTTTAAATTCTGTATTCCCCAAAACTTCTGTTCTAAAAACCAAGGTTTCATTAAAAAAACCAATAAACTCTTCCAGTACTTTTTGGTCTCTATTAGTAACGGGTGAGCCTATTAAAATATCTTCCTGCCCACTATACCTATATAAAAAAACATAATACACTGAAAGCATAAGTACATATGGTGTGGTTTCCAGTTGTTTTGAAAGTAATAAAAGTTTACTAGATAAAGTTTTACTGTATGTTTGTGTAAATGAAGCTGCTCCCTTAAAAGTAGGACGTAAAGGCCTAATGTAATCTGTTGGTAAATTTAAGGAAGGCACCTCTCTTGAAAGTACATCTTTCCAATAATTAAGACCGCTACTATTGGTTTCATTTTTACTTTGCCAATACGCATAATCGGTGTATTGTAAGGTTGGTTTTTTACTAAAATTGTTATTATTTAAACTTAGTTCTCTATAATAATTTGCTAAATGTTCTCTAAAAACTCTCATCGACCATTTATCGGTAACTATATGATGAAGTGTTATTTGCAGTATTGTGGTTGTAGAGTTCGTTTTGATTAAAGTAGCTCGAACTAATGGGCTTTTTGTCAGGTCAAAATATTGTTTAGCATCGGTTTCTATAATTTTTGCGCATCTCATTGTTTTTTCTTCTTCCGGAAGCGTGCTTAAATCATGCGTAGCTATTTGTATTTCTGAATTAAAATCAACGTTTTGAAAAACTACGCCGTTTTCAATATGATAGGTCGTTTTTAATATATCATGGTCTTCATAGACTTTTTTTAAACTTTCAACAAGAATATGGTTATTAAGCTTTCCCTCGAAAGTGTAAGTTTCTGAATAGTTATAAAACGCATTTTTGGGATACATTTGTTGCAAAAACCAAAGTCTTTGTTGCCCATGCGATAATGGTGTTTTTATGCCTGTAGGCGCTTTTTCAATAGGATTAGTTAAAATATGTTTTTCATCTCTATTTTTCCACCTATCTAGCAGCGATATTTTTTCAGGTTTTTTTTTCATGAAATTTTTATTTGGGAGGTTATTTTAATCCTAGAAATACCGCAATTTCATAAGCCCATGAATTTATATAGTAGTCTAGTTTTAAATCAATATCTAATGCTCGTTCTATAAACCAATAAAGGGAAATCATGATTAATACGATAGATAGGTATACCAAGAACTTCGGATAAAACTTTAATTTTCTTATAAGGTATAAAATTGGAAATATGGCAGCAATAATAACCAATTGACCTATTTCTACACCAACATTAAACCCTAATAACGATAATGTTAGAAACTCATTCGTTAATCCAAGATCGCCCAATACGCTAGCAAATCCAAACCCATGGAATAATCCAAAAATAAAGGCTATGATCCAATCTTTTAATTTAAAAATAGGTTTTATGTTATGAAATGCAGCCAAACCAATAGAAAATGCAATAATAGATTCTACAAGTCTTGATGGTAGAACAACTAGTTCTAAAGATGCTAAAGTTAGAGTGATGGTGTGTGCTATGGTAAAAAAGGTTACCACTTTAATAATATATAGAAAGGCAGACTTAAAAGTCATAACCGGTTCCCAGTCAAAAACACTGTATTTATTATGCTCTTTTTTACTCCTCCTTACTACGGATGGCAGTATAAGTGCCAATAAAAATAAAATATGATCTATACCTATCCATATGTGCCAAACCCCTTGCTTAATCATAGCATAGAACCCATTCCATACAGACGATTTGGTCAAGTCCATCGTGTCTTGGGTTTTACTAGGCGAGAAATCTAGTGTAATATTGGTTTCTTCATTAATAACACCATCCCTCCAGTTATATTCTGTAATCAAATATCCTCTGTGGGTGTCATCTTTTTCAAAAACCGCACTATAATTAACAGTGAGGTTTTTAGGTAGGTTTTTTGTGTTTTCTAAATGAAAATATACCTGAACAAAATCACCAAGACTAAAAGCAAAAATACCCGTATCTTTTATAACAATTTTATGATTTCCCGTATATGAAGAAAAAGAAGTGTTCTGCAGCAGATAGGCCTTTATGTCTTCCATATAAGGTTGAACTTCGTTCAAGGTAACCCCGTTTTTAAAATTAGTACCAAAAACTTTGTTTATTTCTCGAGTATTTATTTCAAAGCGGCCCTCAATACCATCTGTTTCATAAATTCTTAAGAATATATAACTTTGATTAGGAATATGAGCAATAGCAACCAACGGTAGAAAAAAAAGCATCAATAATAATTGAGTCCTTTTTCTAAAAAAAGAATATTTCATAAAATTTTTATTTTGAGCGCAAACGAGCCGTTTTTTTATAAATAAAGGGAAAATATATTTTGTTTCTAAAAATAAACGTTGAATTACAGTTTTTAACAGAGCATATTGCTAAATGTCTTATAAAATTAACTTCTTATCGAAACCTAGAGAATACATGGGGGGAATTGGCTAAAATATTATACATTACAAGAAAAGAGCTAATACATTTATTTTTATGTATAGTATAATTGCTATTTAAATATGGATAAAAATACAACCTTGTTATTATCTGCATCAGATGTAAATTCTCTTATGCGAAAATATGGAATTGATCGTTTAATAGACGATTTGATTTTTAGATTAATTAAAGAATTTGAAAATTTCAATACCACTGATACTGTTATTCCCGTTAGGTCTGGGTTTAGTTACAACGCTGAGAATGTTGGGCTCATTGAATGGATGCCCGTATATAAAACAAATGAAGAGGTAGTTATAAAAGTTGTAGGGTATCATCCTAAGAACCCTGCTAAATTCAATTTACCAACCATTTTATCGACCATATCATCTTATGATACAAAAACGGGGCATTTAAAAGGTTTGGTTGATGGGGTGCTTTTAACAGCGCTTCGTACAGGGGCTGCATCGGCGGTAGCTACTAAATATCTGGCTCATCCGGAAAGTTCAATTTTAGGACTTATTGGTTGTGGAGCGCAATCCGTTACCCAGTTACATGCTATTTCTAGATTATTTTCAATTAAGAAAATCCTTATTTATGATATAGATGTGGAGGCCGTAAAATCTTTTGAAGATAGAAGCTCTCTTTTAGATTTGGAAATAGAAGTTATTCAAAGTGAAATTGGTGATATTTTAAAAGAAAGTGACATTATTTGTACAGCAACTTCTTTAGATATTGGAGAAGGGCCTTTGTTTGAAGATTATATAACCAAGTCAAATCTTCATATTAATGCCGTTGGGTCAGATTTCCCTGGAAAAATTGAATTGCCCATTAATTTACTTAAAGAAAGTTTCGTTTGTCCAGATTTTAACCAACAAGCTAAGAAAGAAGGAGAGTGTCAGCAATTATCGGATGATGAAATAGGGGCTGATTTATTTACTGTTATTCAAAATTATGAGAGTTATAATCATTTAAAAGATAAGTTAACAGTTTTCGATTCAACGGGGTGGGCGTTAGAAGATCAAGTGGTTATGGACTTATTTCTGGATTTAGCAAAGGAATTTAAAATTGGGACAGAAGTATCTCTTGAAAACATAAATGGCGATGTGAAAAATCCGTATCATTTTTTATATAATTCGGTTAAAGTTCAGACCGGTTATTAGGTATTAATATGCGCTTCAATTCTTGATTTCGTATTTCTTGGAAACCCGTTTTTTTCGAATAAAAAGTTGTTGATTCTACAATAATTAATTGTTTTATGTTTTGTTTAGCTTCGTTAATAATCGAAGGAGGTGATGTCCAAAAAAAAGGAAAGGCTTGTATCGGTTTTATGTAATCAAAATGAGCTGAACTTTTGTTCCGGTTGGTTACGTATTGAACTAAAAAATCTTCATAATATTTTTGTTTAGCGTCATCATTATGTAAGCGACCATTTTGCTTTTCATATTCAAAAATTTCGTCTATAGTTCTTTCTGTATTAAAAAAACTACTGGTATTGGCATCGGTTGCACCCCAGATAATTTCCAATCTTGGTTGTTTTTGCCAAAATTTAACAGCTCCAAATGTAAACTGATAATCGTACTGAGAGAAAAAATCTGGACTTAATCGGTATCTTTCTCCATTAGAAGTTTCTCCATAAATTTTGTAAGTATAATTCAAAGGACTATCGCACCATGTAAGGCTTACGGCTTGACACCAAAACCGGCCTGTGCCAATTATAATAATTGAAATAATAAAATACTTTATATTAAAAATTTTGTCGAGGTTATATTTTTTTTTTGAAAAGATGAATGAGGCTGAAATTAATAATACAATCCACATCCAATAGAAAATCCCTGAATAACCAAAAATTCCGAAGTGCATAATAGCAGCCCCAAAAATTAAAAAGCGCGACCATTTTAAATTAATAAAAAATAATAACATTCCACATTCTATTAAAATAGTAAATAGCCGTAAGGGAGTGTTAAACGAACTAGCAAATTCAGTGATTTTATCTATTGATTCGGGTGTTAAAAAAGACAACCAGCCATTTGCATAAGCAGAGGGAATTAAAAAACTTATTTGGTCTTTAAAAATCCAGTATATATTGAGTTTGTTTAATCCGGAAGTAAAATAATGAGTCGCAATTAGGCATCCAAGTAAAAATATAAAAGTTGTTTGATTATAGGTTTTGATAGCGAGTTTTAGAATATAAAAAGCAATAAATAGTATGATTGTTTTAATTAAAAGAAAAGGCGGTGTTGCAATGGAAAATGGCGGGAGGTATTCAAATTGCCCAATTATTACTAGTAAAACTGTTATATAGGGAATCAAGAAAAAAGGTTTCCAGTAAATGCATATGGTTAAAAAAACCAATAATATGCGATCAGCATAATGAACTTTATTAAAAAAGAAATTAATATCGTACGTTGCATAAAACCAAGTCAATAGAAGCGTTACAATAGTTAGAAAAACCCGTGTTAAGCTGCTGTTTTCAAAGGAGCTCCATGCAATAAGTAGTTTTTTGTTGAAAAAACCCAAAAACAATAAAACTAATACCAACCAATAAGGTTTGCTGGTTATATGCTTTAAAAACTCTAAATAGATAAAGTCATTATAATAGGTGTCTATTGGCAAAGTAGTCATCCAAAATAGACCTCTATGTAATATAAAATATACTACTAATACAATAGATATTGGTACTGTTATTTTAATCCAATTTTGAAAATTACTATTAAATTTATTTAGGAATTTTTCGTAAAGCGAGTTAAAATAGTTGGTCATATAAATTGTAATTTCCTTATTTTTTTAAAATTAGGAATTATTTTCGTTAAACTAAAGCAATTAATAGTCAACTTACAGTGTAAAGTTTTGATATACTTACTAATAAAAGCTATTTTTATTAAAAAACTATTCGATATGTTTTATGTTAATAACATAAAATAATATTTAAAAAATAATTGCTTTGGATTTTTCATGGACAAAAGAACAGCTTGATTACAAGCAAAAGGTTATTGATTTTGCTATAGAGAATTTAAATAATTCTTTAAGTGAGCACGACAGAGATTGTGTTTTTTCTCGAGAAGATTGGGAGAAATGTGCAGATTTTGGTATTCAAGGACTTGCTAGCCCACTTAAATACGGAGGGCAAACTGATGAAGTAAATATTTTAACCGCGACATTGGCTATGGAAGGCCTTGGTTATGGTTGTAGAGATAATGGCTTGCCTTTTAGTCTAAATGCACAGATGTGGACAGTACAGTTGCCAATAGTCCAATTTGGTTCAGAATTTCAAAAAAACAAATATTTAAAACCATTGTCATCAGGTAAATGGATTGGATGTCATGGGTTAACGGAAACCAATGCGGGATCTGATGTTTTTAATATGGAAACCGTTGCCGAAAAAGTTGATGGAGGATATATTTTAAACGGCAGCAAAAGGCTAACAACTTTTGGACCAATAGCAGATATTGCATTGGTTTTTGCCAAAACAAACCCTAAATTAGGTAAATGGGGTGTTAGTGGTTTTATTTTAGAAAAAGGAACAAAAGGCTTTAGCGTTAGTGAAAATAAGCCTAAAATGGGTATGCGCACGGTTCCAATCGGTGATTTATATTTTGAGGATTGTTTTGTGCCCGAAGAAAATATGCTGGGAAAAGAAGGTGCAGGATGGAGTATTACTATATCGTCTCTGGAATATGATAGATGTAGTATTTTGGCAAGTCAATTGGGCGCGATGGAGTACCAATTAGAATCTACAATTAAGTTTGTAAAAAATAGGAAACAATTTGGAAAATCAATAAGCGAGTTTCAATCAATTTCCAATCGGATTGCTAATATGAAATTGCGCGTTGAAACTTCTAGACTTCTTTTATATCAGGTAGCTTGGTTAAAAAGCCAGGGTAAATCTGCTATGATGGAAGCGGCTCTTTTAAAGCTTCATCTAAGCGAGAATTTTGTTGCCTCTAGTATGGATGCTATTCGATGTCATGGCGGTAGCGGATACCTTACTGAATATGAGGTAGAACGTAACCTAAGGGATGCCGTTGGGGGTGTTATTTATGCAGGCACTTCAGATATTCAAAGAAATATTATTTCACAAATCTTAGGACTATAATTTCATAATGGAACTATTTACATTAACAGATATTATAAAGAATTCGACTGCGTTATACCCAGATAACGAAGCTTTTAAATGTAATGATATTTCTGTTTCATATAAAGAATTAGATATTAAAACGAATCAGTTAGCTAAATGTTTAACCGATTTAGGAGTAAAAAAAGGAGACAGAGTTGGAATATACTTAAACAGATGTATTGAAACATCCATTGCCATTTATGGCATATTAAAGGCAGGAGCGGCTTATGTTCCGTTAGATTTTACTGCACCGCATTCTAGAACACAATATCTGTTGGATAATTGTGGTATAGAATTTTTAGTAACATCTAAATCCCAAAAAAGAAGAATAGCATCGTTACCAGATGATGATTTTTCATTAAAAGGAATAATTGGTCTAAACCAGGATTTACCTGTAAATAGAATATCATGGGATTTTGTTTTCAATAGCAATGTTGAAAGTTTTACACACCCAAAAATTACTGAAGGTGATTTGGCATATGTTATGTTTACTTCAGGTTCAACAGGAGATCCAAAAGGCATTATGCATACTCATGGCAGCGGACTTAACTATGCGAAGTTGTCTGCTAATTTGTACAAAATTAATTCCAGTGATCGCGTAGCCAATCATGCTCCTATAAATTTTGATATTTCTACTTTTGGTTATTTTTCGGCTCCATTAGCTGGAGCTTCGACGGTAATAATTCCTGATGCTCATACAAAATTTCCGATGAGTCTTGCTAATTTAATGGAAAAAGAAAAAATAACCATTTGGTATTCCGTTCCGTTAGCATTAATCCAAATTTTATTGAGTGGTGCATTAGATAAAATTAGTTTGAATAGTTTAAGATGGGTGTTGTTTGGTGGCGAAGTTTTTGGGTTAAAATATCTAAAGGAATTCATCCAAAGGTGGCCAAATGTAACTTTTTCTAATGTATATGGCCCCGCCGAAGTTAATCAATGTACGTATTATAATTTCAATTCATTATCAGAAACTGATGCGCAATTACCAATAGGAAAAGTATGGGATAACACTGAATTTAAAATCCTAGATGATAATGATAAGGAAGTCGTTAAAGGAGAAAAAGGAATCTTAGTTATTAGATCTGGTACAATGATGAAAGGCTACTGGAATAATGAAGAACTAACAAAAACTTCAGTATATGAAGAAGAAATTGCCCCAACATTTAGTCATGTTTATTATAGAACAGGTGATTTGGTTAAACTAAATGAAAACGAGGATCTAATTTTTTTGGGTAGAAAAGACAGACAAATAAAACTTAGAGGTTATCGTATTGAAATTGATGAAATTGAAAATAAAATATTGCTATTCGATAATGTTATTGAGGTAGCAGTTGTTTTAGTTAATAACGGTAGCGAAGAAAAGGAATTGATGGCTACGGTTTTAATAAAACCAAATACGAATGTTTTATCAAAAGAAATAAAAAAATATTGCCAAAAACATTTACCAATTTATGCCGTGCCTAGCCATATTGAGATATTGGAATCATTTCCTAGAACAAGCTCTGGCAAGGTAAATAGAAAAAAAATAGAAGAAATATTAGAAGCGCTATAGAATGAAAAATATACTAATTAATTACATCAGTGAACAAGTTTCTGATGACTTTTCCGATCAGGAAATAGATGTTGATGAAGATTTACTTGGGAGTGGTATTTTAGATTCCTTGGGAATGATGAAAATGATTTTCTTTATTGAAAATGAGTTTAATGTTTCCGTGCCGCCTGAGGATATGGTTATTGAAAATTTTATGACCATAGATCATATTTGTAATTATCTGTCTGGGAAATAATGGCGTTTAAGCTTATCAAATCATGAATAGTAAAAAACATATCGAAAATTTACAATTAACTAAAAGTCAGCTATCTATATGGATGGGGCAAAAGCTTAACCCTGAGTCTCCATTATACAATATGGTACATGCTTTTAGTTTGTACGGAAATGTAGATATTGATGTTTTTAAAGGTGCATTTGCATTATTAGTTACACATTCTGATGCGTTAAGATGTGTTTTTTATGAAGAAAAGGCTATACCAATTCAGCAAATACGCTCAGAATTAATTTATGATTTGGAATTTTTGGATTTTTCAAGTTTAGCGCAATCTGAAATTCAAGATTGGTTGAAACAAAGAAGTCAAAGGCAATTTGATTTAAGTACTTGTTTATTCGATTCAATAATTATTAAAGTAAAAGAAGGGCACTATATTTGGTTTTTAAATATTCATCATTTAGTTACAGATGCTACATCATCGACCATCTTGTTTGGTTTAATGAGCGATTTATATAAACGCATTAAAAATGAAAATGAAGATGAAATAAAACTAATTCCGCAATTTAAGGCATATATAAATTATGAAGCAGAACAAGTTTTTTCTAAAAAAAATGAAAGCATTAGTGCCTATTGGAAGGAAAAAGTAGCCTCACTAAAAACATTGCCAGAATTATATGGTCATAAAAATACTTATGTTACAACAAAAGCAAAAAGAAAAGTTATTCCATTAGGTAAAGAACGTTCTGAAAAATTAAGGTTACTGGCGCAACAGCCCGAAATTCGTTCCTGGACTCAAGATTTAACCTTATTTAATATGTTTGCTAGTATACTTTTTGTTTATATATATAGGGTTACCGGACAAAACGAGCTTTCAATAGGAGCTCCGTCTCATAACAGACCAACGAAAACTTTTAAAGAAACTCCAGGCATTTTTATTGAATTCTTTCCTTTAATAACAAACATAAATTCTGAAGATACTTTTTTCGAAGTCTTACAGCGGGTTAAGTTAGAAACTAATAATTATTTACGCTATGCACAACCCGGAATGTCCAACATAAGTTTAAATAAAAGTTATCATACCACACTAAATTTTATCAAAGCAAGTTTTTCAGCTTTTGATGAATTCCCTTCATGCTCGGAATGGATTCATACTGACCATATTGATTCAAATCATAATTTAAGATGTACAATTTACGATATGGATAATTCGGGAGAATTATCGGTGTTTTTAGATTTGAATGAAGCCATTTTTAATACCAATTTAAGCGATAGGATTTCGGAACATTTTTTAAAGGTTTTAGATGGGTTTCTATTGAATATTAACCAATCCATTATAAAAGAAAGTATTGCATCCATTTCAGAATATAATGCGTTTTTAACCCCAGAATTAAAAGCTTCAAATTCATATGTTTCGGTAATTGAAACTTTTGAAAATCAAGTAAAACATAATCCCAATACATTAGCAATTCGGCATAAAAAAATAACTCTGACTTATAACGAGCTAAATATAAAGGCCAATCAGTTAGCAAATTATCTAATTAAAGAGGGTATTCATTCAAACGATAAAATTGCACTTTATAATTATAGGAATGCAGATTATATTATAGGTGTTTTAGCGGTTATTAAGTTAGGGGGTGTTTTTGTTCCCATAGCTTCAACCCAACCTCCAGAGCGCGTGAATTATATACTTGCAAATTCAAATGCTTCATTAGTTTTAGCCGATACTGAATTAACAAATAATATAGTAAATAGTAATGTTCCTGTTATAGATGTTACTTCTGTTTTGGAAATTATCAATAAACAGTCCAAGGATAATTTACCAATAAAACAATATAAAAATGGATTGGCATATATACTTTATACATCGGGTTCAACAGGAAAACCTAAAGGGGTTTTAATTTCAAATAGAGCCTTATCTAATTATTTATTTTGGGCTAAAGATTATTATGAGGTCTCGAATAAATCAATATTTGCACTGTGTACTTCTATTAGTTTCGATTTAACCATAACTTCAACATTTTTGCCTTTTCTTGCTGGGGGAAGTATCGTGATTTATGAAGAAGATTCATCTGGTGCTGATCTTGCTTTTTTAGATGTTTTTGATGATGATTTAGTTAACACAATTAAATTAACACCTTCACATATAGCGCTTTTTAAAGATAGGGACTTAGTGCATTCAAAAATTGAAACTATGATTGTAGGGGGCGAAGATTTTAAAGTCAATCTTGCCACAGTCATACAATCTTCTTTTAGAAGTAATCTGAAAATTTTTAATGAGTATGGTCCTACTGAAGCTACTGTAGGTTGTATTGTGGGAGAATTTAATCAGAAAACACACAACGAAAGCTCGGTTCCAATAGGTACTCCTATTAAAAACATGCATGCTTATATTTTGGATGTAAATAAAAACATCGTTCCTAATGGTGTGGTTGGCGACTTATATTTAAGTGGTCACAGTTTAGCCAATGGTTATTTGGAGTTGGCAGATTTAACTCATAATAAATTTGTTGATAATCCTTTTGTTGAAGGGTTTAAAATGTACCACACCGGAGATTTAGCCAGAATTAATAATTCAGGCGAATTTCAATATTTGGGAAGAAGCGATGAACAAGTAAAAATAGGTGGGTATAGAATAGAGTTAACCGATATTGAATCGAACTTATTAGATTTTGAGGATATAGATAATTGCGCTGTACTTCTTATAGAAGGGAACTCTGCCTCAGAGGTTAATAATGAAGACAAAAGATTGGTTGGTTTTTATTCAGGCAAAAATGCTATTCCTGCTAACCAACTGAAAATACAATTAGCAAAAAAGCTGCCTGTTTATATGATTCCAACTGATTTCAAATTTTTAGATGAATTGCCACTTACTAAAAATGGAAAAGTAGATAAAGACAGATTGAAGGGGCTAAATATTAAAACCATAGCCATCGAAACTGCGTATGTATCGTCAAGAAACGAAATAGATGAGCTTATAGAAGTCATTTGGAGGGATGTTTTGAAACTAAGCAAAATAGGAATTCATGATAATTTTATTGCATTAGGAGGGAATTCTCTAGCAGCGATACGTATTACATCAAGAATCAATGAAGAGTTGGGAATGGAAATTCCGTTAAATAAAGTTTTTATTATGCCTACTATTGAAACGTACTCAAACTATTTAGAAAAAATAATGGTCGAACAATTAAACGAATAAGGATTATTGGTGTATTTGTATCAAAAAAAATGAAAAGTTTTAAAATACATATCGTAAAATTTATAGCTATTGTAATTAGTATCTTGTATATATTCATGCCAATACATAAAGAAGTTAAAAGTATGTTGCATACTATGTCACACTACTTGCAAATGCCAAATACTGTGTTATCACATAACCTTGATGACAATTTAGATTATAAATATAGCAAATCGACTATTTCTAACCACGAGCATGTACTAATTGATATTTTAGATTTTTTTTCAGATGATAATTCCCAGAATACAGATTCGAATAAACCTGGTTTGGTTGATATAAGTATTGATAAACATTTTCGCGCTCCAAAATTTAAAGTGATAAGATTTGTTCGAACCGAATCATTGCATGTTATCGGTTATCGTGAAAAAAATATAAAAAAAGGATTTTATAGAAAGATAAAAATCCCGCCAAAAGCTATCATAACGTAGCACTCATAGATTAAGATTCTATCCATTGAATTTGTAAATGACCTCTATGTTTTTGAACGTTTCGAGGTGTTTATATTATTACTATGACTTCTTTTATGTTACGTTTCCTAGATTATTCTATTACTTACTAAATCATTGTGTGCATTTTAATTGGCTGTTAGCCTTATTTATTGGTGCTCATAAATTTAAAAATCAAAAAAATGAAAAAATATATATTATTTTATTTTCTTTTAGCTGTTTTTTTCGGTGTGGAGGCTCACGAACTTAGCGGGATAGTAATTTCTGAAGATAATGATAAACCACTACAGGATGTAGGTGTTTATAATGAAACTACAGGAGCATACACCTATACAAATGTTTCTGGATATTTTGAACTTGATGATATTTCTGTTGGAGATATCGTCTATTTTTATCAATTAGGATATGAAAATTATAAGCTTACCATTATTGAATCTCATTTAGATAGCAGTGTCGATGTAAAACTAACCATTTCATCAGCATCATTAGATCAGGTTTTAATTGTTTCGAAAGTCAATGTATTAAGCCAATTTGTTAATGTTGATATTAAGACAAGCCCCGTTAAATCCTCTCAAGAGATCCTTAGAAAAATACCCGGATTAATTATAGGGCAACATGCAGGAGGCGGTAAAGCAGAGCAAATATTTTTAAGAGGTTTTGATATAGATCATGGAACGGATATCGCTATAGATGTTGATGGCATGCCGGTAAATATGGTGTCTCATGCCCATGGTCAAGGTTATGCAGATATGCATTTTATTATTCCTGAAACTATAGATAATTTAGATTTTGGAAAAGGGGCTTACTATGCCAATAAAGGAAACTTTAATACAGCAGGGTATGTTGACATAAGGACAAAGAAAACTATAGATGATAATATGATATTGCTGGAAGCAGGGCAGTTTAATACTATTCGAGCTTTAAACATGTTTAAAATTCTGGATGCCGAAAATAGTGATGCCTATATTGCTAGTGAGTTGATGTTATCTGACGGTGTTTTTGACTCACCGCAAAATTTTAATCGTATTAATATCATGGGCAGGTATAACTTTAATAATTACAAAGATCAGGAGTTTAACCTGGCCATCTCTCATTTTCAAAGTAAATGGGATGCTTCTGGTCAAGTGCCCCAAAGAGCAATAGATCAAGGACTAATTGGTCGATTTGGAGCGATCGATGACACCGAAGGCGGAAATACCAGTAGAACCAACATTTGGGTCAATCATAATAAACAATTAGACGAACACTCCAAGGTGAAATCTTCAGCATATGTTTCTAAGTATGATTTTGAACTATTTTCAAACTTTACATTCTTTTTAGAAGACCCGGTAAATGCAGATCAAATCAGACAATATGAAAATAGAACTATTATAGGCGGAAAAACAGCATTTGAACACTCATTTCATCTTGAAGATCATGACGCACAACTTAAATATGAATTGGGCGTTGGATTTCGCTATGACGATGTTAACGATGTGCAACTTTCAAGAACACAAAACAGAAAAACATTATTAGAACGATTAGCCTATGGAAACGTTGATGAGCTTAATGCATTCTCCCATGCTAACCTTACCTATAAAAAGAAAAAATGGACATTCAATCCTGGTCTGCGTTTAGATTATTTCACCTTCGATTACGAAGATTTACTAACTACGACCTACGATAGTAAAAGCGAAAATAAGATCCTATTAAGCCCTAAACTTAATATCATTTATTCGGCTTCGTCCAACACGCAACTGTTTTTAAAAACGGGCTTGGGTTATCACTCTAATGATAGTAGGGTGGTTACTGCAAATAGAGGAGAAAAAATACTGCCAACGGCATTTGGTGCCGATATTGGGACCATTTTAAAACCGATGGATAGGCTAGTTATAAACGCTGCGTTTTGGACCTTGTTTTTACAACAAGAGTTTGTTTATGTTGGTGATGCCGGAATCGTTGAGCCTAGTGGAAAAACAGCACGCTATGGGGTCGATTTTGGGCTAAGGTACCAAATAACGGATGAGGTGTTTTTTAATACAGATATTAATTATGCTCATGCAAGAAGTACAGAAGACCCGGATGGAGAGAATTACATTCCTTTAGCACCGGATCTAACGTCTTCCGGGGGTATTAATTTTAGAGACTTGGGTAAGTTCTCAGGAGGTTTGAGTTACCGGTATATAAAAGATAGACCGGCAAACGAAGACAATTCTATTGTGGCTGAAGGTTATTTTATAACAGATCTAAACTTAAATTACAACCATAAAAATTGGACGTTCGGGGTGGTTGTTGAAAATTTATTTGACAGCGAATGGAATGAAACTCAGTTTGCTACAGAAAGCAGATTGCTTAATGAACCAAACCCTGTTGAAGAAATACATTTTACACCTGGAAGCCCTTTCTTTTTAAGAGGAAAGGTGTCTGTGAAGTTTTAATTTGATTTTAAGGGAAGCCTCATTATAGATCGAGGCTTCCCATTTTTGGAATTTTACCGTAAATCCTCCGTCAACCATTACTCCAATCCATCCCTTTCGGCCTGAGGATAACCAGCTAACAAGAGCCTGCTAAGCCAATACATAACACCCAGCGTTTACTGGAGTTATACGATTGTTGTCCAAGTTGGTTTTGCAATAAATACGAACGACCTATAAATCGATTACAAGAATTGTAATAAATGCAAAAATAATTTCACTTTTTTCTTACTTTTTGTAAATAGTTGTTAATGAGCTTGCTATAGTTTTGGAGCAAACATATAAATTATAATCTCATGAAAACACAATTTATTTCAACAGTAATTATGCTAGTAAGTTTGCTATCTTTGGGTCAGGCTGGAGGTGGGTTTAGTTCATCATGTCAAATCAATTTGGTATGGGAAATGGTAGAGAGAGATATAAAAACTAACTATGATCAATCCACACATTCTTACAACCCTTCTTATTATTCAAATAAGAATTATTCTATTTTGCTCAAAGCTCAAGGGTACACAAAAAGTTCTTATCGTTATCGTTGGATTATCTCCGGAATCCAAAATGGGTTTAAATACGATTCCGGTATTGGAACACACCCACATTTGTTTATGACCAATGGTGATTTAGCCAATAATAAAGCATCTATTAATGAGTTTAAAACGCGTATTGGTCCGGCATTTCCGGATTTAACAAGGTATGAAGTGTTATTAACAATATCTGAAAATGGTAAGCAAATATGTCGTAAACGCATAATGATTAAACCAAAAAACCATTTAGTCGTAAGTTTGGGCGATTCTAATGCATCAGGAGAAGGGTTGCCAGATAAGAACGGATCTTATGAATGCGATTATAAAGGAAATTTAACAAAAACCCATGTCAATGCCTCCTGGCTTGATGAAGATGCACATAGGTCGTTAAAATCCAGTCATGCCAAAGTGGTTAAAGAATTACAAAAAGATAAACATTCAACAATAACATTTCTAAGTTTTGCTTCAAGCGGAGCAGGAATTTTGGATGGAATTTTATTTCCGCAGGAGGGTAAGGAAATAGGTAAAGGTCAGTTAGATCAACTTCAGGAAGCCATCGGGTTGAGACCCATAGACGTTTTATTAGTTTCTATTGGAGTGAATGATATTGAATGGTCGGAGATATTTGCAGAGTTAGTAGCAAACGAAACGTTAGGAGAAACTTTTGGGAATCTAAAAAGAAGTATACTTAATAGAAATGCAACAAATTATCAGGAAATTGTGGATGAGCGTTTAGAAGAATTGAGAAGGAGATACGTAATTCTGGGAGATGTTCTAAGCGGTAAAGAAATAACCTTTAAGCTTGGCCTCTTAACAGAATACCCAGAGCTCTTGTTTGGGAACGACAATGGCGAAGTCACAAGAGGTTGTGGAAAGTTTCGTAAATATCCGGGGACAGGAGAAAGAATTAATTTTAGAGAATCGAGTTTTATTTATGAAAGTGCTCAAAAATTAAATCAAGTGGTGCTGGAGGGAGCTAACATTATTAGAGGTAAGACAGGTCAAAAGTTTTTTTACCAGGGAGGCATAGCGGATATATATTTGTCTCATAGTTATTGCAGTACGAATCCATATTATGTGTTTTTTAATGAATCTTGTAGAAATCAAGGGGATAGGGACGGTGTTCTACATCCTAATGAAAAAGGAACGAGAGCCACTGCAGAAATTCTGTTGAAAAGAATTGGTAATTTGTCAGATGGAGGTACTCGTATAAATGGATCGGGTATTGGAGTAGGCGTAATAAACTAACTTGCGCCTCTGTTTTTAAAAGCTTTTCTTTTTCGATATGTTGAAAATGGAAAGCTTTTTTAACAATTAAATCGTATGAAATAACTTAAATACGGCATGCTTATAAGTTTTACTTACCGGAATTTTTTTCTCTCCAATAAAAAGCGTGTTTCCTTCAAACCCATTAACAGAATTAATATTTATAACATAGCTTCTATGTACTCTTAAAAATTGATTTAAAGGAAGGTGAGCTTCAATTCTTTTTAATACCATGGAGTATATAAACCGTTCAGATTTTGTGCTTACCGTACAATAGTTGTTATCTGCTTTCAAAAACAAAATTTCCTGTATCGGAACCCGTTCAAAATGATGCCCTTTTTTAAGAAATAAACTGTCTTTAATATGTAATACTTGATTATCGGTTTTGGAGAACGATCGATTTTCTAACAATGATTTTTTATAAGTTTTGTTTGCAAAATTCATTAAGGCCAATTCGATAGCAATACTCACTTGCCGATCGTTAAATGGTTTCAAAATATAGGCACAGGGGCGAACACTTTTTGCACGATTTACCAAATGCGTGTCTGCATGAGATGTTAAAAATATAAATGGGATCTGATGGTTTTCATTAATTATGCGTGCCAGTTCAATACCGTCAAGTTCACCTTTTAAAATGATGTCAATTAAAATCATATCCACATTAGGGCTTTCAATAATTAAATCTAAAGCCCGATTAGCAGAAGCAGCGATTCCAACAATGTCATAGTTAATGGCTTTAAGCCTGTTTGCAATGTCCTGAGCAATGAGTATTTCATCCTCAACAATAAGAATTTTCACTTTTGTATTTTGGCTATTCATGTTATAGGATGAGTTAATTTATTTTTATTTTCATTTTCCAATGGGTGCCTGTTTTACTGTCTAATTTTTTAATAACACCTTCCAGCTGCTCAATTAATGCGTAGATAAGTTTGATACCAAAGGCATTGTTTTCTTCGGCTTTGCTGGTGTTAAAACCAATACCATTGTCGATAATTTGAATATCTAAATCGTTTTTATCCTCTGCCATTATTAATTTAAGCCTTGGACTATCTATATTTTGGTATGCATATTTTAAGGCATTTATTATTATTTCGTTAATAACTAAGGCCAATGGTACCGCCATATCGAGGCTCACGCTAATATCATCAATTTCAAAGTTGGGTTTAAAAGAAGCATCATAACCATGAAAGAGTCCTAAAACCAATTCTTCAATATAGTCCTTTAGCATAATGCGCGTATCCAAATCTTCTTGATAGAGTTTTCTATGGACCAAAGAAAGGGCTTCAACCCGATGTTTTCCGGCAATAATCGCTTCTTTGGCGGGATGCCCGGTAAGTTCGTGACTCTGTAGGTTTAACAAGCTTGAAATCATTTGCAGGTTGTTTTTTATCCGATGATTAAGCTCCCTGAGCAACATGGCTTTTTCTTGTTCACGCTTGGTGATAATGTCCTTTTGCTTAGACAATGCGCTATTGGTTGTTTTAACTTTTTTATTGCCTTTGTAAAGTAAATAAGCAAAAAGGAGTAACAAGGATATCCCTAGGCCTAAAGCAATGACCCAATATTTCTGTTTGGTATTAATGCTGTTGAGTAACCCAATCTCAGACTCTCGCTTATCAATTTCATAGCCTGCCTTTAGTTGTTCAATTTTCTGAACATTTTCTTTGTTAACCAAGCTGTCTTGATAAACCTGAAATGATTTTTGATACGTTAAAGCCTGAGCGTATTGCGCTCGATTTTCATAAAATGAAGATAATTGAGCACTAAAATCTCGGATTTGTTCTTTAAGCCCGGCTTGCTCGGCCATTGCTAATGCCTCCAGGAATTGGTTCTCGGCGTCACCGTATTTGGCTTCTTTATTATAGACGGTTCCCAGTTCAGCTATATATACAGAAGTGGAGTAATAATCTTCTAAAGGACCAAGAATATGAATAGCATCATTTAAACATTCTTTGGCAAGCATTAACTTATTTTGTGCATTATAAACCATGCCTAAATTACCTTGAGAATAGCCTTGTATGATGTTGTTATTTATCGTTTTGTTTAATAGTAAAGTCTTTTGAAAAGTGGTTGCCGCACTATCTAAATGTTTATCTAAGCGATAGGCTTCTCCTAAATTTAAAATAGTTAAGATGTGATTTTGAATATGATCTGAGTCTGAATAAATTTTTTCAGCTTTCTTCAAATATTTGATAGCAGAATTATAATTTTCGTCACTCATATAATTAGTCGCAAGTTGATTGTATGAGGCAGCAAGCCGATCTGCCATGCCTTCCGACTCATAAATCTGTAGCGCCTTAAGAGTAGCGTTTAGAGATGCTGAATTATTACCAAGCTGACGTTCTATATGACTAATTTCTTCATAAGCTTCAGCGCGTAATGCGTTAGAATTTATATCTTCAGCTAAATCTAAAAGCCTTTTAGCATACTTCAAAGCTTCGTTTAACTTTGGATGATAATGAGCTATTGTTTTAAGTTTGGTGGTTTGTTCTTCAACAGATAAACTTTCATTATTTAGTAACAGGATTAGGCTATCAATTTTTCTTATATTTTGAGAAAAACACATAGAAACGCCCATTAAAAAAAACAAAAAATGATAACACTTAAGTCTTTTCATAATAATTCTATATTGGAGGAAGTGGAGGTTTTGAACTAACTTTTACCACCGGATCCAATATAAAATAATACCTACGTTTATAATTACTCTTATGCTCAATAATTAAAGAGAACATGATGCTATACGCTACGACGGTTTCCGGGAATTTTTTTGTTGTTGAGATACTGCATTTACCCTTTTTATTTGGAGCAATAAATAAGGTGCCTTCAGGAGCTCCAAAAATATGCTTAGAGTCGCAATGGAAAATCACCTTCCAATAGTTTTTTGCTATGCGATCTGTATTGTTAAATACTCTGCCAACGTTTTTAACTTTGCAGCATACCAATTGGGGAGCACTTAATTTGTATTGGCAGTCATCTTTATTTTTCGGACATAATTTAGCAGTGATTTTTGCTTTTGCCGGTATCGCCGGAAACTGACTATCACCCAAGCTGATAAAATTGTCGACAGCAATAGGTTGGTAAGGCGTTCCCAAACCTAAATATGAAGCTTTAATCGCTTCTTCAAGATCTTTTAAATTAACAGGAAATTTTCTCCGATAGTTTTTGGTTTTGGTTTTTACATTAATTTTAATGAACATGTTTGGTTGGTTTTTGTTAGTACATGTTCTTAGAGAGTGTTTTATGTTGCTATTTTTCTTAGGACTATAAGTTAGTGAAAAAATAAAGAGTAATCTTACTTTTCAATATAAGATTTTGTGAATACCATCTAATTATGGTTTACTCACAAATAACTGCCATCTACTCAATAATATATATCGTCCACTCATCTCTTTTCTTTTTCCTGTATTAAAAAAACATATTTGGTTAATCTTTTTATTGTGTAGCTGCAAATAGTATTGATTAAAAATGGTGTCGTCCGAAAAACCAGTATTAAAAGAGTAGGAACCATAATTTATAAAATCATGAAATCTGATATTTTAAAGAAAATCTTGAATAGAACTTTTACAGATGTCCCAACGCAACAAGTATACGATGAGTATATGGCGAACATAATAAAGCAAATACCCAATGCTGGTAGTTTAAAATTGTTAAAAGGTACTTCGAATGCTCAGGCATCCTTTTATTATAAAGATCTCACCACTGGAGATATTAATACTGCGCTATATAATAACTTATTAGACCAACGGATTGAAGGTACAACATCGGAATTTGGAGTTGACGAAGTTGAACTTGCTCAAAACAGTTTTATTAGTGACTATAATAGTGTCTATCTTAAGTTAATGTTTCAGTTGTCTACTAAAGATCAAGCAACTCAGCAACAGAATGATGCAAATACAGCTAAAGCCGTAAGAGCCTTAACACCGCTTTGGAATGCTTGGGTACAAGCAATGAAACAAAAAGAAATCCCGGAATTAGATAAGGATACTAAGATTGCTTTGATACAAATAACAAATACTTTGCAAACTATTTGGGTTAGTGAAGATTATATTGAAGTTTTAAAAGATGACCCCTCATACCCTTATACGAACTTGAACAATTTCGATAAGATTTTTGGTGAAATCCCAGCTTCGGTATCTAAACAAATGCGTACTTATATAGTGGATATTTATAGTGCACAAGGTAAAGGTGGTGTAATCTCCGCAATGGTCGCCAATGCTACACAAACCATAGCAGGTATCATTAATAATGTTCAAAACCCGGATGAAAGCAATGGAGGAATGAACTTAACAGGAGATAATGCCTATGTTCCGGGGTTAATGTTTGCTCCAAATGATCCCTTAGCTGTTGTTGGTGCCCTTGGTCAAAATCCGCCGACAGGGACCTTTCAATATACTGCTAATATTACCAAATCCGAGAAAACTACTTTAAATTTTCAGGCTTCTGTAGGAGGAGGTATTAATATTCCTATTTTGAGCTTTTTCTCTTTAGGACTTAGTGGAGGAGCTAGCGGAAGTATATTCCAAGAAGACTTTGCTGGGTCAAAATATTCTGTAAAAGTAGTAGTAAATAATCCAACGGTAAATCCTATTGTAACGATTAATCCTCAATTGTATAATATTTCTACCAGGAAAGGATGGATGTCTACTTCACCGGTAAAAGAAGCTATTAAAAATGGTAAAAATACGGATGTTACCGGTTATAGGTTTACCAGTGAACCAAACTTTAATTTTGCCGAAGGTGGTGATTTTGGGTATATAAATAGTTTAGTTCTAAGTCAATTTTTAGAGCTTAGTATGACCTTTGAAGAATGCAATAGTAAAGATGTTAAAAATTATTTTGAACAACATGCAAGTGCAGGTATTAGTTTCTTAGGAATTAAATTGGGGGGAGCTAGTGAAAGTTCAAGCCATTCATATGAGTATAGTGACGAAACGAATACTTCAATTACAGTAACATTAAAACCTAATGAGCCGGGATATACCCCTGGAACAGTAGATATTAATGAATCTCTATGTCAGCTTGTAGCTGTAGGAGTTGAATATCCCTTTGCTTAATAAAATTATTCTTGAAGCTCAAAATCAAAACTAGATTTTGAGCTTCATTTTTTAAACACATTTGTTGTGCTTAAAGGGGAGACCACAGATTAAATTAATAATTAAAATCACAAATTATGAAATGTAAATATTTAAAAGATCAGGTATCTATTATAGATAGCAAAGAGTTTAATGGGGCTTACAAAACAAGCAATAGTATTTATAGTCATTCATATTCTTACTATAGGTCGGCCAAAGAAACAGATAAATATAATACCCATTTTACGGTTCACCCCACGGATAAAGGAACCGGAGAATTTACAAAATTCCATATTTCACTTAATTTTTCGAAAACGGGAATTCGCAATGCAAAAATATTCTATGTGAATGGGGAATGCACAGGTTTTGATGATGAAAATTTAATGCATGATGAAAGAATTAAGTTTGAAAACCTGTTTAAAGAAAAAGAAGAGGCGTTTAATGAAATTGCCCGACAGTTTTGGAAGAAGGTACAAGATGTAGATAAAAACAAGTTGCGTTTTAATAATGACCCTAATGATTTAAGGTATAGAAAACACATTCAACAAATAAAGAAAACCGTTGAAGACAATCTTTTAAGTAGAGAGGGTGTTACAGCAATAGATATTGACTATAAGGTCAAGAAAGGGATAGTAACTAAAGAGCTGGCCATTATTGTTTTTGTAAAAAAGAAATTTGATATTGACGAAGACCTTCAAATTCCAAAAAAGATACAAGGTATAAAAACCGATGTTTGGGAAGGCGATTTTTCGGCCTATGAATATGCTGAAAAAGTGAGTCCGCAACCAGTTAAGGACCTTCTTGTAGATCCCATAGCGAATCCCATAATTGGAGGTATTTCAGTTGGTCCTTTTGACCTTGATATTTATGGAACCCTGGGTATGGTACTAGATACCAATTTTGGAATGCAAATGCTAATAAGCAGCACACATGTTTTGGCTTCGGGGCCTCATACAAGTCCAGGGGATCCTATCAGCCAACCTGCGCTTCCTATGGGAGGTCATTTTCCGGAATCTTTGGCAGGCTCATATTATATGGGTTTTATTGGTCAGCCACATAATATTGATGCTTCGCTGGCCACAATTCCAACTAGAAATGCTACAAGCAAAACGATTCAAGGTATTGGAAATACGCGAGGGCACGATGTAACTTTTCCGGGTGATGATGTTGCAAAATACGGGAGAACAACCCAATTTACATCCGGTAAGGTGGTTAGTGATACGTTTACCTGCGTTATAAATTATCCGAATTTTGGAGCAATGACCTATTATAACCAACTTCGAATTCAATCTAATAATCCGTATAACGCATTTTCTCAACCTGGAGATTCCGGATCGATGATTGTTAATGAAGATCGGGAAGTTGTAGGCATGTTGATGGGCGGCGGGCAAGCTAATGGCGGACAATATCATACCATCGCAAACCCTATAGATGATATTATAAGAACATTTGAAGCTAATGGGGTGCGATTTGTATAAATTAGCGCAATTTGAGTAATAATTCCAATTCTGATATAGTTCGGAATTGGAATTTAAGGAATGTCATCATTTATTAACCATTCCTCCAACCCATCCATTTCAGTCTGAGGATACCCAACCAACAAGAGTCTGCTAAGCCAATACATAGCGCCCTGCATTTGCTCATGCTTATACTGTGTTTGTTCCAATTGAGATAATAACCCGATACATTCGAGCAACGAGGTTTGAAAATAGGCAAGTTCATTCAAATCAGCAATGGGTAGTTTGATATAGGTTTCAGACTTTGAAGTATCGGTATGTAAGGTGTGTAGGTATTTTGATTTAAATTCTTCTGGCGTCATGTCATTGGGTTTGATGATTCTAATATAGTAAAAATTAAAATAATGCGGAATTATTTCCGCATTATTTTTTCAAACATACCATTTCTTTGTTTAATATGGATGGCTTAAAGAAAAAGATATGTAATTACATCGCTTCGGAATGGATTAGGAAATCCAAATCCAATCGTCAATTTGCCAAAGATCATGCTATAGACGAAAAATTAGTTCGACGGATTTTAAAGCCTGAAGGCAGTGGTATTTCCTTAACCACACTGGAACGTATTTGCGAAGCCCGAGAAATCAAAATCTCAGAATTCTTCCAAATGATCGGAGAATAAAACTTTCGGGATTAAGCCTCCGATTCCATTATCGCACTTTCTGCCGGTTCCAGTAAGATACCCGACGAATGTCCGATACCTTCCTTATCCAAAGTTGTACAGTATTCATTGAGTCTTTTGAGCGAGCCGCCAAAGAAAGCGGTAAGATCCTTTTTCTTAAATAAATTGAATATTATCTTTTGAATAGGGTTTAGCTTTAGGAAGACATTAAAATGTACACGAGTCAACCGATTTCCAATACGACGCAGCGTGATGACCAAATTGGTGCCTCCGGTATGATTGGTATCTACCCAGGTAATATGATCTTTGCTTATTTTAAAGCTATGAGACGTAATAAACGGGTCGGTCTCATCCTCATTCATAATACAACGATGGGTACTCCCGTTTTTGGTAATCTTACCATTAGTTTTATCACTGCCCTTAACATGCAGTACCCAAAGATGCTTTGCGTTAGTATCTGAAATAACATCGAAAACCAGTTCTATAGGAGCATTGACAATCTCCTCTACCTCAAGGATACTAAGCATCTTTGGGTCCGGGGTAAAATCTTCAATAACGGGCTGTGGGATATGAGGTTCTAGAGGAGTCAGGGACAAGTAACAGTAAGTAATGCTGCCAAAATCGTACTCACCTACACCTTTGTTTGGCTTTTCCCAGGCAATTTGGTCAACTTCAACCCAAGTCGAACAAGCGTTCATCAGTTGGTTGGTGATTAAAGCATATTCTTCAATAGACACATCATTTTTCATCAGGCGGTGAGCCACGATCAAATCTTTTCCAAATAGCTTGGATCGGTTTTTTACCTGGCTGATGGAAATATTGCCATAATGAATAATAAATTTCAAACTAAGACTGTTGGCATTGACACAAGCTCCGCACTGACAAATTCTTTGGGTGTCATACTTTCTAAGGCAGGCGTGAAATTTGGTATACATGCGTTGTACCTGCGCCAGGGTCTCAGCCGCTGTGGGTTTTCTGCCCTTGCGATAAAAAAGAATAGCATCGCCTTCAATTTCAGAGATTTCAAGATCCATTTCATTAGCATCGATCAGAGTCTCCAATAATTCCTTGATGATATGTTCGCTATGTGATACTTCAGTTTCATGTACGAACTTGGTAAACCCGCTAATGTCGGGTATAAAAAGAAGGGTGGGCTCTGCAGTATTATTGTTTTCTGATTTCATGTTTTTAAGTTTAAATGATCACTTTAGAATTCGGTGGGATTATAGTATGATGGGATAAATAAAGTGTCTAAAAGAGATGATATAGAAAATAACGTTCTGAAATGCCTAAACAGAAATGCACTTTTTATCAAATTTAAATATTTGAAATAATCGATTCTTAGATTAGAAGGATCGTTAGAAATACTTTTTTAGATAATCTCCTTTAAAATGAAAGGTTTATGCCTGATCCCCGTCGGAGTCACTTTCATCGGATTCTTCCACTTTCGGAGGTTCCGGAGCTGGCATATTCGTGCTAAAAATATCCCGATCCAGTCGCCACTGGCCGTCGACGTTTTTCCAGATAATAATATATTTACCTTCATCCAGTTGATTGCCTTCAGAATCGAACAATTTATAAGCACCTTCTTCAACAGCGGTATTGTTAAACGTCTCAACATGAACCGTGCTTAATGTCGCGTTGTCAATGCCCATACCGAATACGGCGGACCAAAATTTCCCGATGGCTTCCTGGCCTTCTATAACCGGGCTGTTAACCGGAAACAATCTGCCGTCTTTAGTGTAAAGCTCGCCAAGAGCCTTCCCGTTATGAGCGTTAAAATGTTCGGCAAAAACCGCATTGGCAGCAACAATGTCGTCGGTGGCATCCTTAGGAGGTTGCTCGCAATTAGTCATCAAAATAGGGGCTAGCAGTAAGATAATGAATGATCTGATCTTCATAATTAATAATATTGGTTGGTTAGAATGTATTATAATTAAGTGAAGTCTAGGAGATTGAGAGGATACTACAATATAGTGAATTTTTAATAGAATTAAATAGCATGTGACTTTATTGATTCGCTGGTGTCTTAAAAACTGTAAACGATGATATTATGAGAAATTTAGGCATTTTATTGGTTTGTATCGTCTTTGTAAACTTAAGCTGTGGCGATAAAAAAGAAAAGGTAGAGGCTGAAAGCACTTCTGTAAAACTTGAAGCGCTTCACTTGCAACAGGAAATTAAAGTTCTTGAAGCGGTTACTGAAGAACTAAAAGCAGCAGAATCGGAGATTCAAGCATCCATCGAGAAATTGGATAACATGTTTAACGAATTATAAACCTGACATTATGAAGATAACATTTAAAATCGTAACCCTTGTTCTGGTACTTGGTTTTATGACGAATAGTTTTGCTCAAAAGCCCGAAAAAGTCGGTAAAAAGGAAAAAACCGAAAAGCAAATAAAAAATAAGAAAGATAAGGCTGAAAAGGAGTTAAAGAATAAAGAAAAGGAACTTAAAGCCGAAAAGGAGGCTTTGGAAAACGAAGGGAATGCCTATGGAAAGAACAAGGGCGATCTCCGGGGAAAAGAATTTGGTAAAGAGCGAGCAAGGCAAGCCAAACTAAAGCAGGAAGAAAAGATCAAAGAGTTGGAAACCAAGGTGGAAAAGGGAGAGTCCAAGGTAAATACGGCCAGAGAACGCATGAAGCAAACTAAAGAAAAACTTAAGAAACAAAAGAAGCAGGGAGAAATTTCCGAGAAGGCCTATGATCAAAAAATGGAAAAAATAAAAGCCATTGAAAGAGAGGTGGATTCTTTGGAAAAGAAAGTCAAAAAAGCGAAGAAACTAAAACAATCATCTAAGGACAATTAATAGCACTTAAAGTTGATGATGTTAAAGGTTAGCCTAATAAAGGTTAGCCTTTTTTTATTATGGATATGAACCTTTTCTTCCTGATGACATTTTAAAACTTTCCCGATACACTATTGTAAATCATAAAGCAATAGAATATCATGAGAACAAAAACGGTATGTCAGGCCACCCTCATTACCCTCCTTTTAACCTTTGGATGCAAACAAAATAGCCGTAATAATGACGCTATGTATGACGACGATGCATATTATGAAGCTTTAGAAGAAGCTTATGGCGAAGATGACCCGGAATCACCAGATCAATATACCACGGAACAAGTTAACCACGCACTAAAGCGTGAAAAGAAGGGACTGTTTTCAAAGGTTTTCAACGGTGGTAAAAAGAAGCACGAATTTAGAGATGCCAGAACCGGTTTGGTCGTCAACAGTACAGAATACCCTGGCAACTGGCAGGTCATTTCAAAACCAACCTATACCATAGACCAAAAGATTCCTTTGTTTTTAATGCAAATTCAAGGCCCCGATAATTTAAAAACCTTTAATACCCCCATAAAGTTCAATTTACACTACCCGAATTATCAAACCGCACAGCTCATGCGGCAGTATAGTAGCACGGCGTCTATGATACGTCCTATAATTAGTAATGCGCAAATTATGGAAGAGGAAGTCAACAGCAGAATGACCCAAAGTGGGTTTCAGTTGGTGGGCCAAAAACATATTCCCAGAGCCAAGCGGTATTTAAGAAATATGCTGAATAAAAGTGGTGGTCAGCAGGCTCAGTTAGATCATTACGTTACAGAGTGGACTAACAATAAGGGGCAAAAAGCACTGGTAACTCTAATAAAAATTGCCATGACACAACCATTGCTTTCTAACGATTCCATGGTGTTTTGGTTCTACAGTTTGGATTATGTTTTTGTAGATGATCATAAGCTGGACGAAACCATTAACAAGCTTTTAGATGCCACCGAAGCCACAAAAGACAACCCACAGTGGAAGCAATACATGGCACAACTCAGTCAACAACGTGCCAGAGAAGCAGCCAGAAAACATCAAAGAAACATGCAAAACCGTCAGGTAGCCTTTAACGCCCACCAACAAAAAATGAAAGGCATTTGGGCGGCCCAGGATGCCAATCATGCATCTTTTATGGGTAGAACTTTCGGTCAAGGTAGTGATGTGGGGCAGAAGCGATTCATTAATATGATCAACGAACAGGAAACCGTTTATAACCCCTCTACCGGACGAAATTATCAAGTACAAGCGGGGTCCAATGAATATTGGATGGATAGTGATGGTAACTACGTTAAAAATGACAATTACTTCTACAACCCCAATGGGGATATCAATTTAAATAACAGGTCATGGACAAAAGTTAAAAAAGCGTTTTGATGACATTTTGTTTAAATCTCGATATCTAAAAAAACAATAATCAAAAAAAACAGTTATTCATGAAAAATGTATTTAAATTTTTAACAATATCAGTATTCCTGTTTGTTGCAGGCTGTAATTCCGACGATGATGGTTCCGGTGAAGCAACTGGTGAGAATCGATTTAACGAGAGTACAACAATTCAAGTCGTTTTACCCGATGGTGATTCAGGAACCTTGACAGACAATATAGTAAACACTTTAGGGGAGGATACTAAAGTAGATGGTTCGGGTAATGCCGAAATTCCGGTATTCGGAAATGATTTGGAATTGGCATTTTTATTTGATGCCAATAGCAACCCCGTTTTAGCAGGTTTTGTATCAAAGGAAAAAACAGAAATTTCTTTGAAAACAACGGCTGAAGTGCTGGCTTACTTTTCGGTGGTTGGTTACGCCGAAAAAGAGGATTTGAAAAAAGAGATATTAGAAGAACTTGCTCAAATGCCAAGTTTTGAAGAATTTATATCAAGCTTAACAGATACTTTTAAAGCCGATAGACTGATGCTTCAGAAGGGCGGATTTAGCTCAGGTTTATTGAATTTTATAGATAAAATTCTAGATGAGAAAACCGATGTAGATCTTTCAAATAGAGTATTGGTAGACGAAAAAGATGTTAGAAGTGGCATTCGTATTAAAGAAATTATAAATAATAGTATTGAAATTAGTAATGAATATCCGAGACGTTCACATGCATTTATTTATAAAATGACATCTACAAATAAATCCGGACAAGAAACGGTTATAAACAGTGCTGTAAATGGCACTGATTTTGCTGATTTTGATTTTCCAATAACCGCACCAATATTAGATGAAGGGCAAACAAACAGACCAAAAGCCGTTATGGCGAGTTTAGCAAATTGTGGTAACCCCATTTATGAAGTACAGAAAACAGATGCTCAAGCCTTACCCTTAGAAGAATCTGAACTTAGTGTTCTCTATGAGGTGTCTGTTATTGGCCCCGGGTCTTCAGGAAAGGATAGAGAAATGACTGAGGATGAGCAGGGAATGTTCGAGCGCCTATCTCAGAAAACATTTATTGTTGATTATCTTTTGCCTGTACTAACAGAAATTTCAGGAAGGAAGTCAGATTTACTTTTGTTAAAAGGTTCTAAAGATGAAGAACTCTACGTTCAGGTGAAACCATATTTAGATGCTAATTCAGCCGTTAACACACTTATTTTTGAAGGTGATTTCGAAACGGCACTTCACAATTATATTGATGACATCTACAAAGATAATAATGGTTCTTTTGGAGATGCCTTTGATATTATGTTGGACGCTTATGATATTTTAAGCGGTGGAGGAAACCAACCGTACAACTATATTCTTAACAATGATCAAAAAAAGAATGTCACAAAAATAGCCGGTGTTATTAATAAAATAGCAAATCTATTGAGTTATCAATGTGTAAATTCGAAAATAGGTGCTTCTAAAAGTCTCGAAAGTTGGGATGTTACTGTGGAAGACGGGGCGGTAAGCCTGAATCCGGAAACGATGGTTACCAGCAATACATCTGATGGAAAAGAGATTATTGCAACCGTTGTAAATGGTGGTCAGGCCAATGATGTCTATGAGTACGAATGGACTACATCCTCAGTATTTGGCGGGTTTCTAAGTGATACGAAAGGGAATAGTGGTACTAATTTCAATTCTGATTCAGAACGTGTTTTATTTATTAGCACAGCTTCTAGCAGTCAATTATCCGATGGCGATAATATTGAAACCGTATCTGTTAAAGTTTTTAGAGTGGAAGGGGCCGATAAAATAGAATTGGAAACAGCATCTATGGAAGTCAATGTTAAGAAAGATAAGTTCAGAATAAAACCAAATGGCGTTACCATTCAGGGTAATACCGATTTAACATTGTACTTAAGCAATGCCGATGGAGAAACGATAATCCCGAATAGCGAATCTGATTATAAAGTGGTTTGGACAACAAACGGAAGTTATGGTTTATTGGCGGGGTTTGGAACAAACTGGACGACGTACAATGAAAATGCCGTAGTTTATAGATGTACCGATAGTGAAACAGAGCAAGGAGTGGAAACGATTTACGCTGCGATATACGCAAAGCCAAAAAATAGCAATGAAGACTATCGCTTGTTAGATGAAGTAAGTGCTACCATTAATATTAAAAATGAAGAAAACGTAAAGTACTTATATCCAAAAGTTGAGTATGACATCTGGGACGATAGTAACGGAGACGGCTATGGTTATGCCGTATTCTTTCAATTTTCTCCAGAGGCAGATGCTTTAAATTATAGTTTAAGAGTAAAGGAACTTAAGTTTGGTAATAATTCTACAAGTTTTGTAAACTCCGGTAAAAGTTGGACGGCTGGCAATGATTCCGATTTAACTGATGGCAAATACAGATATATAACCTATACGGGAAGCGGTCCGGATTCTGCCAGAGCAGATGCACTTGCAGCTCTGGGAACGCTGGAGGGCTTTGCAGAAGTACGGGTTGAATTAGAGCCTTAATGACACTAAGATGATTAGAAAAGTAATATTTTTAGGTCAATAAAATGAAAGTTCCTTTTGTAAACCCATAAAAATCTTTAAATTTCCCATACTTTTCAACTAGGTATGGGGAATGTTAAAGCATTATAGTCAAGAACAACTTGTTTTAGGTTTTAAAAAGAACGACTCTAAGGTTCTAAAAGCTGTCTATACAAGCATGTACCCAAAGGTTAATGCTTATGTTTTAAAGAATAGTGGAAATCATACCATAGCTAAAGATATTTATCAAGAGGCGTTTATCGCATGCTGGAAGAATATTAAAGACGAAAAATTTAAAAAAACAGGAAGCAGTGTAGAGGCCTATTTATACACGATCGCAAAGCATAAATGGACAGATCATTTAAGATCCGCTACTTATAAAAAAACGGTGCTGACCAATGAGACCTCCCATTTAACGGCAGTGAAAGATGAGGTCGATATTGAAGAAGATGAAGAAGCCAAAAAACAATTCATATTAAAACAAGCCCTGGCTAAGCTGGGCGAACAGTGTAAAACACTTTTAAAATTGTTTTATTTTGAACGGAAATCCATGAATGCTATTTCCGAGGTATTGAAGATGACCTCAGCGTCTGCAAGAAATCAAAAATACCGATGCATGGAAAAGCTAAAAGCCTTAAGTCTGGAATTGAAAAATAATGAGTAAACCTAAATACATATCTCAAGAACAACAGGAAACCTTTGAACGTTTTCTTATGGGCCACATGAATGCCCGGGAACAAGAACGTTTTAAGATTGAACTGGAGGCAAATGCAGAATTAAAAACACAATTCGAAGATTTCGAGAGCCTGTTTTCTGTAATAGAAGAAACGGCGTTAAGAGATAAGTTGGATGAATTTCACAACGCCATTCCAACGTCAGACATAGACCGCGCTAAAAGTCGGAAATCAAGGTTTTATCTGGTGGCAGCTTCCGTAACGATCTTCCTTTTATTTGGGAGTTTCTGGTTTTTCAACAGGCAAACACCGGGAGAAAAAATCTATACAAAGTATTTTACGCCGGACCCGGGTTTACCAACAGTAATGGGTAGTGCCAAAGATTATGAGTTTTACGAGGCCATGGTCGATTACAAGCAGGAAAACTATAAAACGGCGATATCGAAATGGAAAGTGTTGCTTAAAGATAAACCCGAGAATGACACCCTAAATTACTTTTTAGGGGTAAGTCATTTGGCTACCGAAGATCTTTCTAATGCGTCATTCTATCTGGAAAAGGTTAAGGATATTGAACGATCTGCATTTTATAAAGACGCTAATTTTTACCTTGGCTTAATACAATTCAAAGCTGGTAATATCGAAGGGGCCAAAAAGGCTTTAAGGGATAGCGATTCTGATGTTTCAAGAGAAATACTTAAAACCCTAGAATAAGATGAAAGGGTTTAAGATTCAAATACTGTTGTTTTGGGTCGGGATATGGTTCTTTTCAACCTCATTTATTCAAGCTCAGGACCATAATAAGGTGGCGATGAAACTCATTGCCGAGAATCGCATTGAGCAAGCAGATGATTTTATACGTTCAAAGATAGATTCTTTGCTTAAAATAAAAGCGTATCAAGGTGTTCCGCAATATATGTATCCCTTAGGAGCCGTTTCCATGCTCAAAGATTCTGTAACCACATTCCCGAAAGTATTAGAGGTTCATAACACCCTAATAACTCAGGCTCCTGAAAGGGTGATTTACCATTCGCATATCGCTATGGCGTCCCTTTATAACGATCAGGGTAAAGCGGCTTCAGCCTATAAGAATGCTGAATTGGCAGCTAAAATTGCAAAGCGTTTAACCCAGCCAGAACTCCTTTTGGAATCCAGTTTTTATCAAGCCGAATATGGTATGAAACAAGGAAATTATGAGCTTCTGTTTACGCATACCGACGAAGCTGTTGCTATTTTGAAAAAATTTCCAAACAAAACATTTCCATTAGCACCTCGAGTTTATAATTATAAGGGGAGTATCAGTTATTTTACCAGCAAGTCAGATAGTGCGAATTACTATTTTAAAAAGGCCCTTTCCGGAATTAAAGATATGGAACCCACACCGGAAAACACCTATTATTTGCCAGGTACCATCAATGGCAATTGGTTTTTAGTAAAACAATCGGAAGGGAATTATGAAGAAGCCATGGCCTTGTCATTGGAAGGTGTCCGTTTGTTTCAAACATTCCTTTCTAAAACAAATAACCATCCCTTAAAATCCAGAGTTAATGGGAATCTTTCAATATCATTTAGAAATTTAGGAAGCTTGTATTACGATTTAGGTGATAAGGAAAAGGCGCTAAAGTTTGCCAAAATAGGTTACGATCACGCCAAAAAGAATTTTTTACCAAATACAGCGCAAAATCATAATGCGGTTATTATGATGGCGGAAGCTAATTTGTTTAGAAATAATTTAGAAGAAGCCTTTAAATACTTAAAAGAAGCCGAACAGGTTTTGCAACATATAGAAGGGGATAGTTATAATTGGTATGCCCAATATTACAGGATTTTAGGTGATGCCTATTTTAAAAGTCGGCAGTTCGAAAAAGCAGTTTCAGCTTACGAAAAAGCAACAGATATTTATAATGAGCATAACCCAAGAGGCTTAAGTCAGAATCAAATCTATCTCAAACTAGGCCTTGCGCAAGGGTATGCTGAAATAGAATACTTTTCAAAGGCTAAGCAAACCGCTTTAGAGATTTATAATTTTACGAAAGAGAACTATGGCGATAATGCCTATCTTACCAAAGCAGCATTACTTACCTTGGGTAGAATCAGCTTTGATGCAGGTGATTATAAATCGGCTGTTGAATACGCTGACAAAGGCATCCAAATTATTCAAAAAATTTCTGACGAATCTCCGAGGAATCAAGCTTTTTTCGGTATCGATTATGTCGATTTGTTATTGTTAAAGGAAAAAGCAAAATATGCTCAAATAGAAAAAGACAATGTTGAAGGTTTAAAAGAAATAGCCGGAAAGCTCAATGCCATTATTGCGATAGATGAAGATAAAAAGCCTTTTAAAAGCATTGTTAATGAGGGTTTTAATAGTTCGGGTGTTAATACAGAACTCTTTGAGTTTGCCAAACAAGTACAGTTAGAACGCTATCAATTAACGCACGAAGGACGATTTTTAAATGAACTTATTGAGTTGCATGAATCTTCCATATATCAACGTATCAGGTCGAGGTTAAACCTAAAAGATATTGAAGTCAGCGATGTCCCTAAAACAGTTTTAGAAAAGGAAAGTGCGTTAAAATCTGAATTAAAGCAACTACTGGATAATACCACGATTGATGAAACAAATGTGGATGCTCTTACCCAAGCCATTGCCGATTGGGATGTATTTTTATCGGACTTAAAGAACAAGCATTCCAGATATTATAAAATGCGCTATGCCTCGGTAAAGAAATCGGTAAAAGATTTTTTAAGTACAGAAGATCATAGTAAAACCCTGGTGCGGTATTTTAATATTGAAGATAAGTTGTTCGTTTTAGTCATAAATGGGAAGGACAAAACCCTTTTACCAATACCCCACGAAAATCTGGAAACCCTTATTAGTACCACCTTACAATTTTATAACGAAGAAGCTGTTCTTTTAGAGGCGTATGATAAGCTATACCAGCAACTTTGGAAACCTATAGAACATTTAGTTAATACAGACCATGTTATTGTGTATCCGCATGGTGCTTTATTCAATTTAAGCTTCGAGTTGTTGACTCCAAAAAGAGCAAATACGTTTCAGGAATTAGCGAGTGCCAGTCTTTTAAATAAGCACAGTCTATCCTATAATTACAGTCTATTTTTATTGGATAAAAATAGAAAGACCTTTGATTTTGAAAATGATTTTCTGGCGTTTGCCCCTGAATTTAGCGCGAATATGAAAGCGAACTACAAAATTGCAGTAAAAGATTCACTGGAGTTGGATAACACCTATTTAAAATTATTACCACAACCCTTTAGTGTCTCTCTGGTTGAGAAAATAAGTCGGAAGCTTAAAGGTAAGTTATATACCAACGCGCTAGCATCAAAACAGCTTTTTACGAATATAAAAAAAGAACATAAAATCATTCATATTGGAACGCATGCGGAATCCGATAATTTAAACCCGGAGTTATCACGCTTGGTCTTTGCCAAGAACGTATCCGATTCCACCCATATAAATAATAATTATTTATATGCTTTTGAGATATATAACCAAAACTTAAATTCGAAATTGGCCGTACTTACGGCATGCGATACGGGGAAACCCAGTTATCAACCGGGAGAGGGGATGTTATCTCTGGCCCACGCATTTAACTATGCAGGAAGTGAAAGCATATTAACCAGTTTATGGCAAATTGATGAACAATCAAGTGCTCAGATTCTGGACTATTTTTATTCCTATCTTGAAGATGGTTTAACAAAAGATAAGGCCTTAAAGCAAGCCAAGTTACAGTATTTAAAAATGGCAAAAGGCAGAACCATACATCCACATTATTGGGCGGGTTTAATTATCATGGGGGATACGGCACCGGTAGATTTTTCCTCATCTTCAAATACTGTGTGGTGGTTGATCTTTACAGGAATATTAATCATTATTGGGGTAAGGTTGTTTGTGAAAAACCGAAGTACCTAAATGTGAATTCGCCCGTTGTGTAATTTGAATTCTAATTGTCTTATTAGTGTCGGTTCGAGTGATCCCTATCCCGTTAGCTATAGGGAGAGAACCTGTTAATAAACTAAGTTTTTTTCAGTCCATGTGACTTTTATAAAAAAGCCGTGTCCAATAAGTGCTATTAATCAATTAAGAGTTTGTGGGTAAAACACATTCTTTTTTTGAACAAAGGAGAGTTACGAGGGTTGTAACTCTCTTTTTTGTTGAATAAGAATCGAAATGTGACTTTTTAAAGCGCTCAGTGTCTCATTGGTAAATACTTAATCACAAAACCCTATAAAATGGCAAAATTTGAAATTTACAAAGACAAAAGAGGAGAATTTAGATTCAGATTAAAAGCAGGTAACGGACAAACAATCCTAGCCAGTGAAGGATATGCTGCAAAATCTGGCTGCAATAATGGTATAGAATCTGTTAGAAAAAATTCAGCGGATGATGCAAGATATGATCGTCTTACAACCTCAAATGGTAAACCTTATTTTAATTTGAAAGCCGGCAACAGTCAGGTTATTGGTACCAGTGAGATGTACTCATCTACAGGTGCCATGGAGAATGGTATTAACTCTGTGAAAACCAATGCTCCTAAAGCTACTGTTGAAGATTTATCATAAAAGGTGCGTGTAATTACTCATAGATTACATGGTGAGGCTACAAGAAATTGTAGCCTTTTTTTATGGGATTAAAGAAGACTCCCTGATATTTAGTACCCCATTCATAACGACGGTCTCGTGTTCAAAGGCCTCGTTTTCGATCTGTTTTAATAAAAGTTCTGCGGCCTTTTTACCCATTTCAGATGTGGGTTGTTTTATACTGCTTAGTTGTGGTGTAATAAGTTCAGCCATACGCGTCTCTGTAAAACCAATGACCGCAACGTCCTCCGGAACACGAATACCATTACTTTTTAATTTTTTAATGGCTCCCATAGCGACCAGGTCGTTGACGCAAAAGATAGCGTTGGGAATATCATGCATATATATCAAATCTTCAATAACCTCCATGCCTTCTTCTGCTAATAGCCCGGTTTCAATAATTTTAAAATTGTCCTTTGGGATTTTGTGCTTGTTCATAGCCCTTTTAAAACCATCAATGCGATCATTTGAAACGCATAGGTCCTTGTAGCCCGAAAGGTGATATATTTTCTGGTAACCCTGCCTTATAAGGTGTTCTGTTGCAAAAAAGCTCCATTTTTTATTGTTGAAAAGTACTTTAGACGCCGATAGTGATTCATCCACGCGACTCATAAACACGATAGGGTTGCCATTATTGTGCTGATTCAAATAATACTTCATATTAATATTATGCTCTTCCATGGTCGGTGCGATAATTAGACCATCCACCATATTATGAATTAAGGTCTTAACATTTTTAAGTTCTTGCTCAGCGTTTTCATCAGATTGCATGATAAGTACCTGATAACCTAAAGGCATTAAAACTTCCTGGATGGCTATAATAACTTCAGAATAAAACTCATTAATGAACTCTGGAACAACCACACCGATATTAAAGGTTTTGTTTTGACTCAATTTCTTGGCAATCGGATTGGGGAAGTATCCCATGTCTTCTGCCGTTTTAAGTATCAATTCCTTGGTTTCCTTTTTAATGTCATATTTATCATTAAAGGCTCTGGATACCGAAGACACTGAAACATTTAATTTATGGGCGACATCTTTTATGGTGACATGTTTCATTTTAGAAGTGTTAAAAATAGGGATAAATAAAATTTTCGGAAATGTGTAAAAAGTCCGGTACGTTTTTCAAAAATAATAAAATAAAATATCAGAAGGTGTTGATTTGACTATAGTTAGATATGTAAGTTATAATTAAATTATTGTAAATCAATAAGTTGCAATATTTGATGAATTTCGGAAACGCTTCCGGTAATTTAAATCGTTTTCGGTATCGTTTCCGGTAATTTAAATTTCAATTTTCCAATAGACGAACTATTTCCTATCTAAATTTCGCCTCATAACTAAACTCTAATTAGATTCTTTATCTAATTTTTTAAATCAATTTAAATGAAAAAAAATTATCTATTATTAATGTTTTTGATTTGCAGTTCTTTATTGTGGGCGCAAGAAAAAACGGTGAGCGGAAAGGTCACTGATACAGAAGGAATTCCTTTAATAGGGGCGAGTATCATTGTTCAAGGTTCTACAAATGGCGTGCAAACAGATTTTGATGGAAATTATTCAATTAATGTCGCTGAAGGACAAAATTTAGCGATTTCCTATCTAGGTTATAAAACTAAAATCTTGACCATTGGTACAGTCAATGTTGTTAATGTTAGCTTAGAAGAAGATACGTCTCAATTGGATGAGGTTGTTATTGTTGGATACGGTACCCAGCAAAAAACAAGTCTAACCGGATCTGTGGCTACCATTGATGCCAAAGACATTGAAAGACAACCGGTGATACAAACGTCTCAGGCTTTACAAGGGTTATCTCCGGGACTAACGGCTATCCAAACTAGTGGGCAACCAGGTGCCGATGGCGCAAGTTTAACAGTTCGCGGTATTAATTCTATTAACAACTCATCAAGCCCGACGATAATCATTGATGGAATAGAAGGGAGTCTTAATGGATTGAATCCAAACGATATAGCAAATATTTCAGTGTTAAAAGATGCCGGAGCAGCTGCTATTTACGGAAATAGAGGAGCCAACGGCGTTATTTTAATTACAACCAAACGTGCGAAACAAGGGAAAGCTTTGGTTTCTTATGATAGTTATGTAGGATTTCAGGATCCAACAAATCAACCTAAACCAGTTGATGCTCTAACCTATTTGGAAACAGTAGGAGATGATGCGCTATTGCAGCAGTATTTAGCAAATCCAGGAGATCTGGATAATTATCCGGATACGGATTGGATTGGCTTATTGTTTTCAGAATCCGGGTTTATGCAATCACATAACATAAGTGTCTCAGGAGGTTCGGAGGCCGTTCGTGCCAGAGCCAGTATGTCTTATCAAAATCAGGAAGGAAATATCCCAAACTTTGGAACTGAAAGATTTCAAGGACGAATTAATACCGATTTTAAAATTTCAGAGAAGTTTAAAATTAATGCGGATATCAATTTCAGAAGAATTAACAATACATCACCCCGTGGTGGTAATGGCGTAAATGCGGCTTACAGACAACCAGCTATATTCCCTGCCATTTTTAGTGACGGATCATTCGCGCTGCCTTCAACAGGAGGCAACCCTATTGCCGGAACAAGAATTACCGGTTTAAATGAAAGTGAAAATAATTATTTCAGAGGGCTAATTAAACTAACCTATAATCCGATTCCGGAATTAACCTTAAGTGCAACATATTCTCCGGAACATTCCGAAACCTACTCCAAGAGTTTTAGCCCACAATATGAGGTGGTTGAGTTTTTTGGAGAAGATCCCATAATTCGAAGTTCAGGAACCAATAATGAAGTACAATTAACCAATGGTAATTCCAGGGGTTTTAGTGATAACTTCTTTGCAACGGTGCAATATGCCAAACTTTTCAATAAGCATCGGGTTAGTCTTTTAGGAGGATACGAATTTATTAAGAGTCAGTCTAATGCATTTAATGCTACAAGGTATGGGTTTAGCATTGCCGGATTGGAAGTGCTTAATGCAGGTTCTGCAGAAAATGACAGCAATTCAGGTAGTGCCGGACAAAATGGATTGGAGTCTGTTTTTGGACGTTTTAATTATGCCTATGATGATAAGTATTTATTAGAATTTGTTTTACGTCGGGATGCTTCGTCACGATTTGCTCCTGCAAACAGAAGTGGTAATTTTCCAAGTGTTTCTGTCGGATGGCGTATTTCAGAAGAAGGGTTTATGCAATCCTCGGGGCTATTCAATAATTTAAAATTAAAAGCCTCTTGGGGACAATTAGGAAATCAGAATATAGGAAGTGAATTTCCCTATACCGCATTAATTGCATTGGGAAACGGGCATTTTCTTGATGGCGGAATAGTACAGACTGCTGCACAAAGTGTATTGTCTAATCCAAGTATATCCTGGGAAACCGCTGAAAAAACCAATATTGGATTGGAGTTCGGACTTTTGGATAATCGTTTAAGTGGACAGATCGAATATTATAGCAATGAGACCAACGATTTATTAGGAACTCAGCGTATACCAAGTACAACAGGTTTGGGAAGTCCGCAGGCCAATATATACAGCTTGAAAAATTCAGGGATAGATTTGGATATCCGTTGGGAGGATTCCATTGGAGAGCATTTCAATTATTTCATCGGAGGGAATTTTGCCACCGTTAAAAATGAAGTAACCGATTTAAATGGCGTAGACTTTATTATTGGCGGCTCCAGCATTACTCAGGTAGGAAAGCCATTAGGATCCATATTTGGATTTAGGTCTTTAGGTATTTTCCAATCACAGGAAGAGATCGATGCAGCGCCTGCCCAATTCGGAACTTTAGAGCCGGGTGATATCCGATTTGAAGATAATAATGGACGTGATGCCGATGGAAATTTGACGGGTGAACCGGATGGTGTGGTTAACAATGATGACAGAACAATTATTGGGAACTCTTTTCCGTCAAAAACCTTTGCTTTCAATCTGGGGTTCGATTATAAGAATGTTGATTTTTCTATAAATGCTCTTGGTGTGACCGACAGAGAAGTGTTTTTAACCAGAAATATAGTGCAGCCCTTGTTCAATGCGGGAAATGTTTTTGAATATCATCTCACCGAGTCTTGGACGCCCGAAAACCCGAATGCAAGGTTTCCCATTCTTAAACCTTATAGTGGCGGTAGCAACAATAGTCGTACAAATTCAACTTATGTTTTTGATGCCTCTTACTTAAGAATTAGAAACATTACGTTAGGATATACACTCCCGGATTCAGCCATAGATAAGGTTGATTTTTTAAGCAAGGTTAGGGTATACGCGACTGGACAAAACTTAATCACATTAAATAGAGACTTACCGGATGGTGTCGATGTATTGATACCAAACGGCAGTCAGGGGAATATTTACCCCATTGTAATCTCATACACGTTTGGTATAAACATAAGCTTTTAGAATACACTATGAAATTTAAAAATATATATACGATGAAAAAAATAAATAACATTTTCATTAGTCTGATACTGGTTTTGGTCATGGGTTCATGTGCCGATAAGGTGTTGGATCTAGAACCGCTCGGAAACCCAACCGATGCGACCTTCTTTTCGGATGCCAATCAAATTAATCTGGCCCTAAACGGACTTTATGGCGTGTTTTCCGGTCCGGGTATGGAAGGATTGCCTTATGCCGTATTTATGGAAAACATGATGACCGATAATGCCCTATACAGACTTACTGATGGCAACGACGGTTTGAGAGCAATGAGTAACAGTACACATGATGCTAATAGTGGGTTCAGAGGACCATACAATACATATTATGTGGCGATCGGGCGTGCTAATAACCTGTTAAATAATATGGAAAAATCGGTTGATTTGATCGAACCAACCGTGTTTAACGATATCAAGGCGCAGGCTTTGGCCTTGAGGGCATTTGCTTATCATAACCTCACCGAATATTATGGTGATGTGCCTTACATAGATTTTTTACCCACAGACCCGCTTGATGCGTTTCTGGATAGAACGGAGAAATCGGCGGTAATACAAAATGTTTATAATGATTTAGATCAGGCGGCGGCTTTAATCGATCCCACGGCCTCTGGAAATGAACGTATTACGTTGGCTACGGTTTACGGTATGAAAGCAAGAACCGCACTATATAATGAAGATTATGCTATGGCCAGTCAAGCCGCCGATAATGCTTTGACTGCAGCTTCAGCACAAGGAGCCACACTGTACCCTGATTATGAAGAACTTTTCACTGTTAATGGTGAAGGTGCGAGCGAGACCCTGTTAAAAATACCTTATGAAGAGGATTTCAGAGGAAATTTTTTCCCTTTAAGATATGGCTATCGATTTGGAAGTATTTTTAGTCAGGCCTTACCGACACAAAACTTTATAGATGCTTATCCGACTGCAAACGGATTACCAATTGATCAAGATCCGAGTTACGACCCCCAAGATCCGTGGTCTAATAGAGATCCGCGATTAAGAGCATCTATTGTAATTCCTCAGGATTTATGGGGTGGTTATATCCATGAGTCCCATCGCGATAGTTTGCAAACCACACGATTTATAGATGGCACACCAACACGTGTCACCAACGAAAATTGTAGGTCTGCGCAATGGCCTGCAGGTTTATCTGGATATTTATGGAGAAAATTTACGCACGTGGAAAATCTACAACAAAATATATCTACAGGACGCGTTGATTTTATTCTAATGCGCTTAGCTGAAGTTTATTTAATAAAAGCTGAAGCCGAGATTGAACTTGGAGGAGATTTAGGAGCTGCCAGAGATGCGTTGAATATGTTAAGAGAAAGAGCCTGGGGAGGAGCATCTTACCCTTTAGTTACTGAATCAGGTCAGGCAGGGCTTAGAAAAATATTGAGAATGGAAAGGCGTATAGAATTGTCCAGTGAAGGGTTTCGGTATTTTGATATGTTGAGGTGGCGTATCGCAGAAAAAGTAAGGGAAGAACCCCTCATTGGTAGAGTTCTAGACCTTCCTTCAGCAACAGCCGGGAGTATTCCGAATATTGATGACGACGGCGTTGTTACCTATCCGGACCGTTCAGGATATGATGATTGGAGATCCTTATTGGTCGGAGGTGTCATAGATCCAACAGGGTACGATTCCAGATTATTTGGAAATTGGCAAAATGCACATGAAAGAAACTTTACAGCGCCAAGGGATTATTTGTTCCCGATTCCGCAATCTGAAATTGATCTTTATGAAGGAGAAGGCTTTCAGTTGAGCCAAAATCAAGGATATTAAGAATAATACGATGAGTATTAGTATTTGAGTTAATAGTTTGTTTTAGTTTAGGAAAGAGCATCCGAATCATTGCTCTTTCCTTTTTTTATCGAAATTGAATTTTGGAACTGACACCTCATTTTGGTCAAAATAGCTTAAATTTAAAAGGGTTAATATGTCCTTTTAAGCATATAATAAATAATATGAGTTCGACATAAGAAATTATTTAGGAACCTGATAGTCAGTTCGAGTGATCTCTATAGCTATCGGGATTGTATAGAGAACCAATTAAGTACTTATTTCTCGATACCTGCCTACCGGCAGGCAGACATTTTCCTCCTAACGTCGAAAAATACTCGAAAAGATATTGATTTTATAGTGTTAATAAGTATTTTAAAAACATAGAGTTAGTTTAATTATATCGAACTAACGTTAAATAGAAAGTAACCATGAATAATACGCAAAAGGCGTTTCTATATAAATCTCTTTTTTTGGTAACTGTTCTGATGTGCTTTGGATGCAAGCAATCAGTAAACAGGAATACGAACAAAAAAAGTCAACGGGATCATGTTGAAATCAAAGACTCCATAGCTATTGGAGATATCTTTACCATCTATAAATTGCCCTATGCTTATGACCATACCATCATATATAATGCTAAAGATAAACACTGGCACTTGTATGGAATTATAGAAGATAATAGAGAATTTATACACCTTACAGCCGATTCATTGACACAGACAAACTGGAAAAAACACAAATCATTCACCTATAACGAACAAGAAATATGGGCACCTCATATCATATATGACAAGGGACAATATTATATGTTTTATACGAGTATCGGGGTACCGCGTCAAATACGATATGCAATTTCGGAAGATTTGTACGCATGGAAACATCCATCCAAAGCGCCGTTATTCGCATATGCCAATGAATTTACGAACAATCAAAAAAATAAGGATCCCATGGTATTTAGGCATAGCGATGAATGGATCATGTATTTTAGTATGCTTAAAGACGATAAACACTGGGTGGTCGGTTATAGCACCAGTAAAGATTTACTGCATTGGGACGGGCCAAAAATCTGTTTTGATGAACATACGGAGAACCCCGGTGTTGAATCTCCTTTTGTTGTAAAACGTGGGGAGTATTATTACTTGACGCTTTCGGCTAGGCCTACCTGGCCTCATGGCGGGCAGGATTTTTTCAGAAGCAAAACACCGTTTTTATGGAAAAGCAGTGATCTGGTGAAGCGTATCAACCCCTGGCATGCCGCGGAAATTGTTAGAGATTTAGATGGGAAATGGTACTTATCCCGATCTTCCGGGAATCAGCATGATTTCAGAATGGCGCCGTTGTTCTGGAATGATGGACTGGATAATGAGGAAACATCCATGCTTGTTCCAAAAACCGGAAACCATGAGTAGAATGATATTAAAACATATAATCACCGGCATCATTGGCTTGCTTGTTTTTGCGTGCACGGAATCAAAACCTGAGGATAATGAAATAAGTATCCTAGATGGGAAACATGTATTAACTATTAACACCCAGACCTTTCAGGTTAAATTCGGAAATTCTGAAAATCATACCTTAGTTCCGTATGCAGCTGATTCGGGTTTATTTTTGGATGGAGCTCCAATTGTTTCAGTATCGGAGGAAAAGAGCAAAGCTCGCGAGGAAAAGGTGTTCAAGGTGATAAGTTCAGAAGGAGAAAAGGCTCTAGTGAAAGTGCATTTTAGAAATGGAGTTTCAAAGTTCACGGTAATACCGAAATCAGAAAAATATATGACTATTTCCATGCGCGTCGGAGGCATGCCCGTAGCTCATGGCTTGGGAGATGCAGGTTCCTACGAAGAAGATTTTAACCTGGTTGCCAATAAAAAGGATACCTATAATATCATAAACAATGGGGGCTCCAACCGTTGGGTAAGTTCTTTTGCTATATTTCCACAAAATGGAGTGGCGGGTGTGTTTTTCGACCATGGAAAGAAAATGGTAATTATTAATGATCATGAGTATAGCATGAACATTTCCAAACAAGGAAAAGCAACGTTTTATTATTTTTTAGGAACACCGCATGAGATTTACGATAGTTATAAAAAAATAAGACATTCTGAAGGCTATCAAGATGTCAAACCTAAATTCAGGTTGTTCGAGCTGGGTTGGGAATCCTGGGATGCTTTAGGTTGGAATACCAACCAGAATACGGTTCGAAAAATATTAGAAAAGTTTCATAAAAATGATTATCCCATACGTTGGGCCGTCACAGGTTCGGGGTTTTGGGATCAGGGCGGTACCACCACGAGTTTCGGAAGATGGGGTGAAAAATTCTCTGAAGCTTCAGCCTTTAAATCCTGGATGCATAGTCAGGATATTAAATGGATGATTGGCCTTAGAACCAATTTTATTCCGGAAGGAGGGCCGTACTATCCAAAAACAAAGAAACGAGATAAAAACTTAAAAGTAGATTCGTTTTATGGCAACAAACTGACTTCCGAAGCCAAAGAAAAAGGATATCTGGTTCTTGACGATAAAGGATCTGTTTTTGAAATAACTTCAGGAATATTTCCCATTGTTCCCAGTAATCTGTTAAATGGTGATGCACCCGGGGCCGCTCAATGGTATCAGCAGCAGTATGAGCTTTGGAGTGTGGACGGTATTAAAGAAGATACCATGATGAATTTGGATTCATTAACCAATATTTATAATGCTCCCATTAAAGAAATAGCGGAAAAAGATGGTCTGGTGATGGCCAGGAATGGTGAGTTTACAGCTCCCGGAACTTTACTTCGTATCAACGATACCGGTGTGGGGAATATATCGCAAAGATTGCCAATCAATTATTTTCAATATGCGGCCTCAGGTTTTCCTAATGTTTATTCAGACGTGGCAGGTGTTCATAATATGCATAATGAAAGCCAGGTCGATAAGAATATCAGGCACACCTGGTTATTGTCACTTACCTCCGGTATGGCCGTTGGAGCATACCCGGAAAAATGGTCGATCGAAAAACAAAAAATATTCAAAAAGGGTATCGATTTTCATTACCAAATCGCTCCGTATATGTATAGTGCTGCGTTGGAAGGGTATACAACAGGATACCCGACAACCTTAACACCGTTGACCATTGCTTTTCCTGAAGACAAGCAGGTTGCGAATTTGGAAAACTTTCAATGGATGATTGGAGAATCTGTTTTAGCCACCCCGCTTTTAAAAAATCATACTACTGGCAAAATGGATGTGTATTTACCTGATGGTATTTGGTGTGATTATGAAACCGGGAAAAAATACCAGGGACCTTTAACGCTTAATAACTACGAGTTGCCATTAAGTAAGGTGCCTTGTTTTATTGGAGGGAAAGGCTTTATTGTTTTACGCGAGTCGGATGATCAACCGCTGCAGGCTCATGTATATCCGATTTCGGAAGAGGAAACCAATGTCGTATTTACCCACCCGGATGGAGCATCTGAAAGTAAGATTCGATATCAAAAATGGAGGAACCAAAGTGATGTCGAAGTTATTGATTTAACTACAAATAAAGCGGTGACTTTTTCGAAAGATCAAAAAAGTGAAAGTATTAATTTTTCAATAGAAAAAAATCATAATTATTTGGTCAAAGAAAAAGAATGATCAAGTATCATGGATAAATAATTAAAACATGAGGTTTAGAATATTCATAGTAGGTTTTTATATGGCTATGACGGCAGTCATGAGTTGTGGTCATAAAGAAAAAGCCAAAGCAATTTTTGAAAGACCTAATATCGTTTGGATCATAGCTGAGGACATGTCACAGGATCTGGCATGTTATGGAAATGGTTTGATAAAAACTCCGGCACTGGATGCTTTAGCTAAACGAGGTATACGGTATGAAAATGCCTTTTCTAATGGCCCTGCGTGTTCTCCAAGCAGAACAGCCCTAATTACCGGACATTATCAAAATAGTTTAGGGGCCCGCCATATGAGATACCCCGATAGTTTAAAGCCCGCACTACCTAATGGCGTTGAACCCATGCATGTTGTATTAAAGAGAAGCGGATATCAAACTGCCAATATTATCTCTAAGCCCGGTACGGGAAAAACAGATTGGCTATTTGATTATGATCCGAAAACTTATGATAAATACCATTGGGATGAGCTTGATAAAGAATCACCTTTTTTTGCCAGAATCAGTCTTTCTCTTACCCATCGAGGATTTTCAAAGGACAATAAGAACCCAATCAATCCAGACAAAATAAGTGTACCACCGTATTATCCAGACCACACCGTATCCAGAGAAGATTGGACTGGATATTATGAATCGATTCAAAAACTCGACGAGCAAATTGCTGGAATTCTCAATGATTTAAAAGTTAAAAAACTATTAGATAATACCTTAATATTTTTCTTTTCAGATCATGGACGGCCTATGATAAGAGCTAAGAATTTTTTATACGAATCCGGACTTAAAATCCCACTTATAATTTCTTCTTTTGATGATAATGTCCGTAAAACATTGTTACACGAACGTGGTGTCGATTCACAATTGGTGAGTTTAATAGATGTAACGGCATCAACTTTAAATTTAGCCGAAGCCGATAATTATAATGTGCAGGGAACACCTTTTTTGGGAACTGGTTCAGAAATACATAAAAGGTTCGTCTATGGAGCCGTAGACCGCATCGGGAATGTACATTTCAAATCGCGTACTGTACGTGGGAAGCGGTATAGATATATTAGAAATTATAATACGAATGTGTCGGTAAATTCAGGAACAACGGCCTATAGGCGAGCAAATCACCCCATGTATCATTTACTTAATATTTTAAATGATCGGAAAGAACTTAATGACCATCAGTCCAGATTAGTTGAACCTATGGTGTATGAGGAATTATATGACGTTATTAACGATCCCTATGAATTAAATAATTTAGCTTTAAAACCGGGAAGGGAAATAACACTCCAAGAAATGCGTGAGAACTTGGATCACTGGATGCATGATATTGATGATAAAGGGTTTCTGGAAGATTCACAGGAAATAGTGCGGGCTTTTGAAGATTATGGCGAGACCACATTTAAAAGGAATTCAGGAGCTATTGAAAAGCTTAGAAATCAAGTGTTGAATGATGTGGAGCGTGCTAAAGTTAATTCAATAAGGAACACTGTTAGTAGAAGAGATTAAAAACTAAATGAAATATTTAAGTGAAAAGATTATGAAAAAAATAACTTGGTTAACATCAATTTGTACAGTCTTGATTTTTAATCAGCTCATTGGTCAGCAAAATGTTTTAATAGAAGCCGAAAGCTTTATCGATAAAGGTGGATGGGTGGTAGATCAGCAATTTGTAGAACAAATGGGGTCTTCGTATATCATGGCGCATGGTATGGGTGTGCCTGTTTCGAATGCATCTACGCAAATAACATTTAATAATAAAGGGAACTACCATGTTTGGGCCAGAACGAAGAACTGGGTTCCCGGAAATTGGGATGCCCCGGGGCAGTTTAAAATTCTTATTAATGGAAAGCCTTTAAAACACAACCTTGGTCTTACACCTGAATGGGGCTGGGAGTATGCCGGAAAAGTAAAAATTAAATCTTCTCATGTTGATATTCAGCTAGCAGATTTAACCGGTTTCAATGGTAGATGTGATGCTATATATTTTAGCAAGTCCAAAACACCACCGACAAATTCTAAATCTGAATTGGCTACCTGGAGAAAAACTAAACTGGGTGAAGCCACAAGTCCTGAAACGCAAAAAACATATGATTTGGTAATTACTGGAGGTGGGTTAGCCGGGTGCGCAGCAGCTATTGCTTCTGCTGAACAAGGGTTAAAAGTAGCACTCATTCATGACCGACCTGTGTTGGGAGGAAATGCCAGTGAAGAAATTCGTGTCCATACCTTAGGAATCTATGGAAAATATGAACGCATTTTAAAGATGATCGATACCAAACATTACCCTAATGGTTCTTCGGAAGCAAAATACGATCAGGAAAAGCGAGATAGAAATGTTAAAAGCTTTAAAAATATAGACCTTTTTCTAAACTGGAGAGCCTATGATGCAGTTTCTGAAAATAATACCATACAATACGTGGATGCCAGACATACATCAACAGGGGAACGCATTCGCTTTACGGCTCCACGTTTCGTTGATTCTACGGGCGATGGCTGGATAGGGTTTTGGGCAGGTGCCGAGTTTTCTTATGGCAGAGAAAGTGCAGATACTTATGGGGAAGCATGGGAAGAATGGGGCGAACTTTGGAGTCCTGAAGAAGCCGATAATTTTGTCATGGGGTCTTCGGTACTTTGGCAAAATGAAAAGACCGAAGATGTTCATGAATTTCCCCAACTTCCATGGGCTATTGATGTAGCTAAAGAGCATAAAGCCATAGCAGGAGAATGGTACTGGGAATTTACAAGAAACGATTTGCATCAAATACATGATGCCGAAGATATCAGAGACCATATGTTGCGTGCCATATTTGGATCGTTTGCCAACGCAAAAAAACTGGAAGAGAATAAAAACTACAAATTACAATGGGTTTCTTATTTGGTTGGAAAACGAGAATCTCGAAGACTAATTGGGGATCATGTTTATACCTTCAACGATGTAAAAAATCACACCAAATTTGAAGATGCCGTCGTGGAAGAGATCAGGGAGGTAGATGTTCACTATCAAAAACACTTAAAGGATGAAGCGATACCGGATTTTCTATCTAAGGCGATCTATTATCAAACTGAAAAATACTATGTGCCTTATAGAAGTTTATACTCGAAAAATATCAACAACCTATTTATGGCGGGAAGAAATTTTAGTTGTTCTCATATTGGTTTAGGAGGGCCGAGAGTGATGCTTACTACCGGGCAAATGGGAGCCGCAGTAGGATTGGCAGCGGTCATATGTAAAAAATACGACATCAATCCAAGAGCAGTTTATACCAAACATCTTCAGGAGTATTTAGATTTGATTGAAAAGCAAAAGTAATGCGTAAATTGATTTCATTCATAATTGTAGTCTTTATGGCGATGGGGTTTCAGGAGCAAAAAAAACCTGATTATCGCCCCATGTTTTTCAGTATGGCCGATGAATGGAAAGATATTGAGAGTGATGAGTCGATTTTTGAATTTTCGGTAAAATCTTCAGATACTTCTCTAACTACTGAAATTGAACACCAGGTGAGGTTATTGTCTAATAGCCTCGGAGAACCCAGATTGTTCTTTTCAGAAATAGAAACTTCCGTGTGTGCTGATGGCGAATGCAAATTGGCAAATATCAAGGTGTATTGGAATTTGTTGGGAAACTATGTTGGTTATGGCACTTATGATAAGTACCCGCTCACCAAATTTGAACATGACCCTTTTGAAAAAGCAGATTATCAGAAGCTTCATAAACTGTTGCTAGATGATAATTCGGTTCTCAAACGACGAAAAATGTCCGATTTAATAGATAAAATACCTGTGTCACTATCTAACATTAATTCAAAGGATTTGGATGGTATTTCGGGAGCAACAAAAAAGGAAATAAAGGAATCTGTTGTGAAAGGTGGTTTATATTCATGCTATACGATATGGCACCTGGTACATGGTGATGCTAAGAAGAAAATAAGGAAGAACTTAGAAACTATAGGAGCGGATGATCTCAAAGAATATTTCCTGTATTCCTTGTATAAGGATTACCAAATTTACGGATTAAAACAATTGAGTCAAGCTGATTTTAGAGTACATTCAAAGCAAATTGTAAGCATATTTAAAAGTACTAATGCACTAACAAGAACCTATATTTTGAAAAAGCTACCAACTGATTTGTATTCGGAAAAGGAGATAACAAATCAGCTTTATACAATGTTCCCCGGAGTTGATCTGAATTCGAAAACGTTATTGATTAATAAACTGGAATTTGCTGCCCCGGATGCTATTGAAATCTTAGCAGGTTTCTTAGATAATATGACCAAAAATCAATTGAAGCATTACCTCAAATACTTAGAAGAAAACACACTTAGAATCACCAATACAATGAAAAGAAATTTAAGAAAAGTTAGTAAGGATAAAAACTATGCTCATAGTTATTTGATTGACGCATTCTTAAAAACAAATAAATAGCCATAGATTCCATATGCATCAGATAGATTACCTTGTTATTATCGTATTTTCATTAGTCATTGTACTTGCCGGTTTGGCATTTCGTAAACGGGGATCCGATATGAAATCGTATTTCGCGGCAGGAGGCAATGTCCCGTGGTCGGTCAGTGGTTTGTCCTTATTTATGAGTTTCTTTTCTGCGGGCACTTTTGTAGTTTGGGGTTCTATTGCCTATGAATTGGGATGGGTGGCTATAACAATTCAAATGGCTATGTGTTTAGGTGGATTTTTAGTGGCTTACCTTATTGCTCCGGCATGGAGAAGAACCAATAGCCTGACTGCAGCCGAGTTTGTTAGAAACAGATTAGGCGATCGTGTTCAAAAGTTCTACACCTATTTAATACTCGTTTTATCTCTGGCTTATTCAGGAGCCTTTTTATACCCGGTGGCAAAAATCATCAATGTCTCAACAGGATTCTCGATTAATGCCTGTGTTATTGTTTTAGGACTTTTAATTCTGCTCTATACAGTGGTAGGAGGCTTATGGGCGGTGATCATCACCGACGTACTTCAATTTGTGATTTTAACCGCCGCTGTATTTATAGTAGTATATCTGTCTTTACAGGAAGTAGGAGGTTTTAATCAATTTGTAGAGCGCGTACCGGAGAATTTCTTTGATTGGACCAGTGGCGAATATACCTGGTGGTTTATTGTGGCGTTCGCTATTTATAATACCATCTTTATCGGCGGCAATTGGGCATATGTTCAACGGTATACCAGTGTGAAGAACGCTAAAAGTGCAAAAAAAGTTGGACTCACCTTTGGATGGTTATATCTGTTAAGCCCATTCATCTGGATGTTACCGCCCATGATTTACCGGGTTTTGAACCCGACCTTAGACGGATTGAACAACGAAGGCGCCTACCTGTTGATATGTAAACAAGTACTGCCACTAGGTATGTTAGGGTTGATGTTAGGTGGTATGGTTTTCGCTACGGCAAGTTCGGTAAATACAACACTAAATTTAGCCGCCTCGGTGATAACTAACGATATTTTCAAAATCATTAAGCCCAATGCCTCATTAAAAACAACGATGCGGGTTGCGAAACTTTCCACGCTTTTATTTGGTGTCGGTACTATTTTAGTGGCGCTTTTAGTTCCTGCAGCCGGGGGTATTGTTAATGTGGTATTAAGTATTGGTGCTGTGACGGGTTGTTCTTTGTATGGGCCTCCAATCTGGGCACTATTTTCTAAATGGCATACTGGAAAATCCATTTTATGGATTACAGCAATAAGCTTATTGGTAAACGTTGGCTTTAAGTTTTTTACTGAGCCTTTTTTTGGTACAGCCTTATCGAGAGCAAATGAAATGCTTTTGGGAGCGATACTTCCGTTACTTTTATTAGTAACTTACGATATATATGCGAGAACGCTTAAAAAAGAAAGTAACGATTATCTAAAATATAAAATCATGAAGAACATTGAGGTCCAAGAAGATACCGATATAGAGCAAAATAGCTTTGGTTTAAAGGTCTTGACTATTACATTATCTGTTGTTGGTATTCTAGTCCTGGCACTTGGGTTTATAGCAAAAGAATCTCAGGAAGTGGTCTTCGCGGTAGCCATATTAATATTAGTTGTATCAGCATGTATCCATCCCAAGATTAGGCGTAAAATTCGCTTCACTTAAGATAGTATGAGTCGAAATAAGAAATGAAGTTCAAGTTAAAAGCACAGTATCAAGAATGATAAAAGACGCATTTAGAACAGAAAGAAAGAATAAACGAATAAACTTAAAAGCCGATTTAATTGTTATTGGAGGAGGTTTGTCCGGCGTTTGCGCCGCCATAACAGCAGCGCGAGATGGCATTAAAGTGGTCTTAGTTCAGGATAGACCGGTTTTGGGGGGAAATGCCTCCAGTGAAGTTCGACTATGGGCTTTAGGCGCCACCTCTCATATGGGGAATAATAATCGTTGGGCGAGAGAAGGCGGTTTAATCAATGAAATACTTTTGGATAATTTATATAGAAATAAGGAAGGTAATCCTTTAATTTTTGATACCATTCTCTTAGAAAAAGTATACAATGAAGACAACATCACACTATTATTAAACACCGCCATTTATGAAACACAAAAGGTAAGTGACAGACGCATTGGCAGTGTTAAGGCATTCTGTAGTCAGAATTCGACATCCTATATTTTAGAAGCACCATTGTTTTGCGATGCCTCTGGAGACGGGATCGTCGCCTTTCAGGCGGGTGCATCATTTAGAATGGGAGCAGAATCTCCGGCAGAGTTCGATGAAGGCTTTGCGCCGAATATTGAAGACTACGGAAATTTACTGGGGCACTCCCTATATTTTTATACTAAGGATTTAGGAAAACCGGTGGATTATAAGGCACCATCATTCGCTATAGACAATGCTGCCGAGCTACCCAGAATACGAAACTATCAACTGAATGATCACGGCTGCAAATTATGGTGGGTTGAATATGGAGGACGGTTGGATACTATCCATCAATCTGAAGATATAAAATTTGAACTATGGAAAGTGGTGTATGGTATTTGGGACTATGTCAAGAATAGCGGGAAATTCCCGGATGCTGAAAATTTGACTTTAGAATGGGTTGGAACCATTCCTGGGAAAAGGGAAAGCCGAAGATTTGAAGGGGATTATATGTTGTCACAAAAAGATATTGTTGAGCAACGGCCGCATTATGATGATATAGCCTTTGGAGGCTGGGCTATGGATTTGCATCCGGCAGATGGTGTATATAGCAAACACAATTCGTGCACGCAATGGCATGGAAAAGGCATTTATACCATCCCTTATAGATGCTATTACAGTAAAGATATAGACAACCTGTTTCTGGCCGGACGGATTATAAGTGCATCGCATGTAGCTTTTGGGTCTTCCAGGGTTATGCTTACTTGTGCTCATGGGGCACAAGCCGTCGGCAAAGCTGCTGTTTTGTGTTCGAAAAATAGTTGGTCACCACGAACATTAGCAGATCAGGACAACATTCGACACCTTCAACTGGAATTAAATAAAGACGGGCAAAGTATCCCGGGAATTGAAACACCGGATGCTGAAGATCTGGTTCAAACAGCACGTGTATCGTCGTCATCAACACTTGAACTTAGCAGTATTAATACATCGGTAACATGGAAAACACTAGCGTCGAATATGGCTCAAATGCTTCCTTTGACTTCAGGAAACAAGTATACATTTACGATAAAACTGAAGGCGTTGGAAAACACATCATTAACGATAAAATTAAAACGAAGTTCGAGTGAAAAACATTTTACTCCTGATGTCGAGATGGCATCTAAAACATTTGAGATAATATCCGGAAAACAGGAAGTCACTTTTATTAGTGATAAAAAAGTAGACCAAGACGGATACTTTTATTTATGTTTTATGAAAAATGAAGCCGTAGAGGTGTTATTATCTGATGAGCGCTTTTCAGGAATCATGACCGTTCATCAAAAAGTAAATCGGGCGGTATCGAATTTTGGAATGCAAGAGCCTCCTGAGCATATAGGGATTGATACTTTCGATTTTTGGACTCCGGAAAGAACACCCGATGGAAAAAATATGGCCTTGACAGTTTTTCCCTCTATTTCTTGTTTTTCTCCTGAAAAGATCAAAAATGGGTGCTTACGACCTACTTCAAACGGACAGGTTAACGCCTGGGTGGCTGCTTTAGATGATGCCATGCCGCAACTGACTTTAACGTGGGAAAAACCCAAATCGATAAAACAGATCAAGATATTCTTTGATGCCGATTTTGATAATGCCTTAGAATCCATTTTAATGACGCATCCGGAATCTGTGACGCATTTTGTGGTGCGTGATTATGAAATATTTAACGATCGAGATCAATTAATCTATACTAAAAAGGATAATTATCAAGCCATCAATAGTATTACCTTTGATAAAACTGTTAAGACTGGAGCATTGACTATTAGATTTAAAAAACCTGGAAAAAATGTACCGGTAGGTGTGTTTAAAGTTTCTGTGTTCTGAAAACAGAGTTTTATTAAAACATAAAGGGAAGTATTAAACTTCCCTTTTTTTGCAATTTTCGTAAAATAATGACTAACTCAAAAAAAGCAAAGACTAAATAAAATTAAAGAGATATACTGCCTATCCAAATGCGACAGTATTTTATCTTTTAAACCCCTTGGGGTTATTTTTATAAACGAAAATAGTGGAGATTGGATGGTTCATTATTGCTCAGAATAAATGGTCTTATCAATCATAGATCTCCGATAGTTTTTCCAGTAATTTTTCACCGCGTATGTTATCATTTTTTGCAATTATCCGACCTTCAGGATCAATTAGAAAAGGAGAAGGGATACCACTAATATTATACAACTTACTGGTAGGGTCTTTCCAACCTAATAGATTGGATAATTGAGTCCATGGCAATTGATCATCTTTTATAGCTTTTAGCCATTTATCGCGATTTCCAGGATAATCATAAGAAACTCCCAGTACTTCAAACCCTTTACCTTTATAGGTGTTGTAGGCTTTAACCACATGAGGGTTTTCCGCTCTACAGGGACCACACCATGAAGCCCAAAAATCCAGTAATACGTACTTCCCTCTATAAGATGACAATGATACAAGGTTACCATCAACATCCGGCATGGTAAAATCCGGAGCAACAGCACCAATTTCCAAGTTTTTCATGATGCCTACTCTTTCCACTAAGTTTGTATATGAAAAATCATTGTGATATTTCTTAGAATAACCATTTAAGATACTATCCAAGTCTTTGGCATTATAAGTAAACCTTAAGGCAGTATTTAACAGATATAAAGAAGTTCCATTATTGTTGGTTATATAATCGTTATAATAATTTCTTATTTGTTTTCGAACAAGTCTGGACATAGAGTCCGGAACTCGTCGTACTCCGGGGATCAGATGTTTTTTTTCTTTAACCAGAAGACGCCATTCTCTGGATAATTTATTTTGATGCGCCTTCAAAGGTCTTAGACCTTCTAAATAGTTATTATAAGCTATTTGTTCAGGTCCCGAACTATTTACCGAAGCATTGATTTCATTGTCATCACTATGTTTAGTTAGAACAATTTGAACGTCGTTTGTACCCGCAAAAAAAGAAGTAATAGGTGCGTATTTCTTTTTTAAGCTTATGTTAAACATCGATTCTGTACTTTTTTTGTCCATTAGAAAAAGGAGTTTCTTATCTTTTTCTATTAAGATAGAATCAATTTTTTGAGATTCATAGGCTTTATTAATACTCAGATATATGTATTTACCATTGAGATCAGGTACTTTCGAATAATCGATTGTAATTTCAATATGTTTTTTTTCGGTCTGACAACTTAGGGCAAAAAATAAGGTGAAAAGAGAAAAGAAAAGTATTTTATGTGTTTGTTTCATGTTTTTTTATTTCGAATTAATAGTTGTGTACTGGTATAGTGCAATTCAATACGCTAAACCTTCAGGCTTTTTAAAGTCTTTTTTTATAAAGACAAGGTGACTTCCCAGTCATTTTTCTTATAGATTTCAAAAATGACTTTATATGTAAAGGAATCTACGCTAAAAGAGAGATCGACCCTTTTTAAAGGGAACACCACATTTGTTAAAACGGTTCCATTGCGATTTTCCACAGGCGTATTATTGATGTCGGTTATGGAAATGGAGGGTGTAATTATTTGTCCATCTTTATAAACCGTTATTCTTACTTCGTTTTGTTGAATATTGTTCTCTCTAAATTTAATGGTTCTAATACCCGTTTGTGAAATGACCTTATAGGGTTTTTCATAGATTCCTATGTATTCCCCTTTTTTAAAGAAACCTTTTTTAACATCCTCTTTACCGGAGGCGCCTTTTAGTGTTAATACCCCTTGTCCATCCATGAGCCCTTTCGAAAAGTTGCCCACATATATATTACCATTTCCCCATGTATAGGAACCTTCGCCATGTGGTAATCCTTTACGAAAATTACCTTCATAAAAATCAGATGCTCCCCATGCTTTTCCGAAGCCATGAGCATAGCCTTTTTTACAATCGCCTTCATATTTTTTATTGATGGCTTCCAGTCTTACTTTGCAGTTCTGGAGAGCATTATTTATGGAAATGTACGACGTAAATAAGGCAAAGGTGCATATTAGTAGGTACTTCATCATTATATTTTTTAAGGTAAACACCATAACCATATGTTATCATGATTACGGTGTTTATATGTGTTAATCAATCTCTTGGATTTTGTTCTAAGTCAACAAAATTTAGCACTTGCTGAGGAATAGGAAACACCCAGTTATTGGCACCCGGTGTTAGGGTAAAACTGGTAACCCCATCCGGTAAGGTATGCATCAATGTTGTTGCGGTGGCGGTTTCCAGATTAAGGCGTTTAAGCTCAAACCAACGTAAATTCATTCTAAAGGTTTCTCTTCTTTTTTCCTCCAATGTAAAAGTTAATAGTTCAGTGTCAGAGGTAAAATCAGCATCCGTTAAGTTTGTATAGGCCGGAATTCTTTTAACACGTAAGGTGTTTAACTCAGCAATAGCATCAGAAGCATTGTTCAAACGGGCATGGCATTCGGCTTTGATTAAATGAACTTCCGGAACCGTTGGCCAAATCGTGACTCTTTGAGTAAAAATACTGGTGATTATGGTGGTGCCATCGCCGTTCCAATTATCTCTGGTGAGCTCCGTAAAACGCCCATCGGTAGCGTCAAATAAATCAACCAGGGCAGAGGTAAGTGGTCCACCTCTGAAGCCCAAACCTACGCCCATCATTTTTCGCATATAATTTTCATCTTCTAAATCGTCGATACTAACCGTATAATCTGCTATAAAATTATTTTCACTGAGTGCGAGATCGGCATAAGTGATAGCCTCGGCATATGCTCCCATATATAATTTCACACGACTTAACATGGCGTAAGCCGCTCCTCTTGAAGGACGCCCTATATTAACGGATTCTGAAGACAAACTTGCCACAGCGTCTTCAAGATCTTTTAAAATAAAATCATAGACGTCTTGAACTGTTGATCGTTGTGGGGTGGTTTGCGAAACATCGGCGACGGTCACTAGAGGGACACCCGGATCTGAAGCTGCGGTTCCGGCATCGTATTGTTTTGCAAAAGTGTTTACCAATATCCAATATTCGAAAGCACGTTGTGTTTGTGCTTCGGCCTTAATTCGACCTTTATCTGCTTCAACATAGGCAGGTGCTAAAGATGCATCTTCCACACCATTGATAACCGAATTAAACGTGTAAATATTGGCATAGGGCAGACTCCAAACTTGTTTGGGATCTGAATCTTTATATAAGTCTGAGTTCCACGAAAACAACTGTAAATTTTGATTGCTCGGATCCTCTAAATTACCAAACCCGAAAGAGCTTAGTACAAAATCATCGGCAGATATAACCAAATCATCTTGATCTGAAGTAAATACGATATTTCGTTCACCGTTTAATAATAAATCGAAATGTTCTACATTTTCAGGGACAACGAGGCCAATGGGTTCAACATCCAAATAGTCATCACAACTGGTGAAAGCTATGAACATGGAGAATATATATATATTGAATATTTTTTTCATCTTAAAAAGTCTTTATGAGTTAAAAGTTTAGATTTATTCCGAATGAGTAGGATGGCTCAACTTTGAAGAACCGTGTCCCTAAACCGTGTGCTTCCGGATCAATATCAAAATCATTTTTAGTAATATCAAAGAGGTTGTTAGCTCTAAAATTTAAAGTGACATTATCAAATGTGTTTTTTATCCAGTTACCGGATAGGTTGTAGGTAAGGATAACTTCCCGAAGCCTAATGTAATCTCCATCAATAATGTTCTTATTACTATTTCGTATAAATCCAGGTGCATAAACGTTTCCGTCTAATCTTGGAATATCCGTTGTGTTTTCATCTCCCACTTGTGTCCATGCTTTGGTAACATCACTGTGTATAAATTCTGTGCCAGTAAAGAAGGGTGTGCCATTATAGGAATCTCTTAATAAGACATGACCGCCGCTACCTACAAATAAAAAGGAAAGACTGAAATCTTTATAGTTAAAAGTGTTGGTAATGGCTCCTGTATAGATGGGGTCTGTAGTGCCTGCGTCAACACGGTCTTCAAAATCGAAAGCATCGAAAAGTTCACCGGTATTTATATCATTATCTATGGTAATAAGATCCCCATTAGCTTTTTTAATTGTAGGAAAACCATCTTCATTTAAGCCTGCATAATCCCAAACCCAAAATGTGTTTGCAGGAGCTCCTGTTAAATTTTGTCTTCCGGCCGATCTTGCCGGAGATTGCTCTTCCGTAAAGACTTCTTTAACTTCATTGTTGTTATGTCTAAAGGTAATATTGGTAGACCAACTAAAGTTTTTGGTACGAATGTTCGTTGTGTTTAGGGAAACTTCAATCCCGTTATTATCGATATTCGCATCGTTTCTAACCAAAGATGAGAAACCAAGTGTTGTGTCGGCCTCACTATTGGCTAGTAGGTCTGTGGTTTTTCTAATATAATAATCAAGCCCAAGATTAATGCGACTGTTTAGAAAAGCCAGATCGAGTCCAATATTGGTAGTCGCTGTTCTTTCCCACCTTAGGTCATTGATTCCCGGGGTAATGATTCGTAAGGACTGTGCATCATTTAGAAATGGGGTAAAAAGGAATTGTGCGATATCAAAGGGACCAAACTGATTAGAAATATTACCATTAATACCATAGGAAGCGCGAACATCCAGCTGATCTAACCAATTAATAGTGATAAAGTCTTCTTCCAAGGCTCGCCATTTAGCACCAACAGACCAGAAAGGTTTATATCTAAATTCCGGGTTTGTTCCAAACAGGTTAGATTGATCGATACGAATACTTCCTGAAAGGATGTATTTGTTTTTATAACCATAAGAGGCGTTTCCGAATAAGGAGAAAAAACGATCTGTGGTTTCGTTAAAACGATCATTAAAAGGAATGCCACCGGCAATGATTCCGTTTGGATGCCAAACATCTTCCAGGTTTCCATTTTGTATAAAACCTTTATTAACGAACCTAAATTGCAAGGTGTTTTCATCGAACCCAAAACGATCCGTAGTGGTTTGTTTAGTAAAAATGTGTCTAATTTCAGTACCGGCCAGAGCACTTATTTCATGATCTCCATAGGTTTTGTTAAAATCTAACTGCCCACGTAATGTATAGGAATTTCTATTGCTACGTGTTTCAATAAGTCGGGCACCTCTGGGAATATGTAATTCGGTTAAGTTACCGTCAAAAGATAAAGGTGTAGCATTGTTAATTAAGTTTTTAAGGGCCCATGCTTCATCCCTTTGAAGAATGTCGTTTTTAATATTACCGGACTCATATTGAAAGGAAAAAGAGCCGTTGAGGTCGTTGGTTAGCTTTGCATTAATTCTTGCTTGTAATCTCAAAGAAACATTTTTAGTTTCAGTTTGGTTTTCCTTTAACTCTTGGAGCGGATAATAGTTTTCGTCTAATAAACCGGCATCAATTTGATTTTGAATGATTAAAGGGTCTTTTCCTCCGGAGAGGCCCTGGTTATTTGTGCCAAAACTTATGTTCTCTGTTCTAACAGATAAGGGGTTGCCATTTTCATCTTGCAGTCTTTCGTAGGGACTAACCGATCTAAAAGTACCTTCGTCGATGGGAATGCTCTCGGAATTATTGAAAGTAGCATTTCCTACAAGATCTATATTGATCTTATCATTGATTTTGATATTGTTGGCTACGTCAATCAAGAACCTATCGGTTTCACTTCCTACATTTTGTCCTTCTGAGGACGTATAATTTATACTAGCCCGAAATGTACTTTTATCATTACCACCATTAAGGCTAAGATTGTGTTGTTGTTGAAATTGTGACTGATAAAAATTATCTTCTATTTGCTCTAAATTATCAAAACCTCTTAAGGCATTTATGCGCGAATCTCTTTCAGCCTCAGTAATGTACCCGTCGCCAGCTCCAAAAACAGCATCGGCAACAATGTTTCTCGAGGCACTAAAGAAGTTTGCGAAGTTCGGGATGTTCTCTAAATACCATTGATATGTGTGTCCTGAAAACGACCCGCTTGCTACAAAATTATTAGCAGTTTGTAATTGTGTGTTTATATACGTATCGGCATCTGCTCGGTTTAGGCGATATGCTAAATCCGGACTTTCCGTAATTGTTAAAAAACTGCGGTAACCCACCTTCATTTTTCCTGATTTCCCCCTTTTAGTTGTAATAACAATAACGCCGTTAGCAGAGCGAGCACCGTATATGGAAGCCGCAGCGGCATCTTTTAAAACGGTAACGGTTTCTACTTCGTAGGGGTTGATGGATGATAAATCGGCCTCCAAAGGAAACCCATCAACAACAATCAAAGGGCTTGCATTTCCATTTAAATTCGCAATACCACGAATATTAATGTTTGTACCACCTTCCTGAGTAGGATCACTTGATAATAATAACCCGGGAATTTGTCCTTCCAGGGATTGCAGGAGATTTGGGTTTCCTTTTCGTTCAAGTGTTTTACCGCTAACCACTGCGGTTGATCCGGTGGATTTATTTGGTGAAATATTTTGATATCCGGTAACGATGACTTCTGATAATTCGGCAATGTCTTCTTTTAATGTGACATTGATTATCTTTTGATTGCCTACCAGCATCTCTTGTGTTTCATACCCCAAAAAAGAAAAGACCAGTATATTCTCCGGATTGGGAACGTCAATGGTGTAGTTACCATCAAAATTTGTCACAGTTCCAGTGGTTGTTCCTTTTATCAAAACAACTACACCAGGTAGAGGCAATCCGTCTTTGTTAAAAACTTCACCGGAGACTTTTTTTTGTCTTCTTTTTGATTTTTCTCTTATAAGAATAGTGTTATTGGTAGTTACAATCAGGTTGAAATCACCTTGAGATAAGCTTTTTTGTAATAATTTATTGGTTCGAATGACACCTTTCTTCACTTCTATAGACTTAAAGTCTTTAAATATGCCTACTTCATAAATGAATTTATAATTGGTTTGTTCTTTGATAAGATCAAATACTTCATCAACCGTCAATATTTTATCTGTATCTATTTTAATTCTGGAATTTTGAGATACCAAATTGTTTGGTGCTAAGCTAAAGACGGTTGCACAGCATAAAAAGATAAAAGCCCTCATAATGAATAGTAATAGGTTTTTTCTAATCCCAATAGCTATCGGGAAGGAAAGAACGTCCTTTAATTTAATTTCCATAAATTTGCGTGTTATTAGTTAGTTATACATGTAATTAATTGATAATGAAACAGGGGTGAAGTCGAATGCTTTGAACGGTTTTGACTTTGTCCCTTTTAGTTTTATAATGTTGTTTTATACCATAGGCTCTGTTATTTTATAATGATCGTTTTATTATTAATTTCATAGTTGTTTATAGATACCGACTTAATGGCCGACAGGATTTCTTCAATAGGTTGATCTTTCCCTAAAACCCCTTTAAATTTTACATTTTCTAAGGACTTATCTAAAAAGATAACGTCCATATCGTACCAGCGTGACAAGACTTTAGCAATGGCTTTAAGAGGTTTGTTTTTAAAGCTGAAAACACCGTCTTTCCATGAAATTTCGTCGTAAACATCAACGCTAATAATTTCTATATGATTGCTGTTTTCTTCAATTATGGATTGTTGACCGGGAACCAGAATTTCGGAGCTTAATGTATTGCTAACAGCCACTTTACCTTCAACTAAGGTCGTATAGGTACTGGTTTCATCTTTATAGGCTTTTATATTGAACTCGGTGCCAAAAACTTCAACTTCCTGAGCATTGGATAACACCTTAAATTTAGAACCTTTGTGCAAGGTGCTAGGCGATACATCGAAGTAAGCTTCCCCATAGATCAATTCTACCTGCCTCATTCCTCCTTCCTGAAAAGCGACCGGATACTTTAGTTTGGATTCTGAATTTAACCATACTTCCGTACCATCAGATAATTTTATGTAGTATTGACCACCTCTGGGAATGGTTAAATAGTTGTAAGCGATATCCTGATTGCTATTGTTTGATGTTTTATATATAATCTCTTCACCATTACTCTCTAAGTTTTCAGCGATATAGTTTTGCTCTTTTTCCAGAGTAACATCGGTGCCATCTTCCAGAGTTAATATGGCCTTATTCGTACCCACCTTAATCGTATTGTTAACGATAATAGGTTCAACGGTTTGGGTGTCCTTTTTAGTTAAAAAGAAAATTCCCGCTGAAATAAAGATTAAAATAGCTGCCGCATATTTAAAAATGCTTCGTTTGTATAATGGAACCACTCTGGATGGGGCTTTAATGTTATCCAGTACCTTCTTCAATGCGTGTTCAATATCAACATCATTATACAGCATATTAACAGCATAGGCATCTCTAACATGGACTTCAAATGCCGCTTTGTTATCATCATTTTGCAACCACTTCTGAAGCTTTTCTAATTCAGCTTTGCTAATCGTATCAGATAAAAATTTATAAATTAAATCTTCCAAAGTCTATTATTTTGGGTGTTATATAAGAGGGACGGAAGCACTTCTAAAAAACCCTTAAAAGAATTTTATTTTTTATAATAATTTTTTTATTCACCAAGATATTTACACATTTGTTAAAGGATTGAAGACTCTCAATGGATGATTTACAATTAATAGCAGCCATACAAAATAATGATAAAGCGTCCTTTAAGGCTCTGTTTAATCGCTATTATAAGCCCTTAGTTGGCTATATGACGACTTTTACTCATGATAAGGATTTATCTGAAGATATCATTCAACAAACCTTTATCATTATTTGGACCAAACGTCAAAAGTTTAACATCACGAAATCTCCTAAAAGTTATTTGTATTCCGTAGCTTACAATACCTATATTGATCATTTCAGAAAAATGAAAAGTCAGCAGACTTTTTTTGATGATTTACGGGAAGAGGCATTAAGAAATACCATCGTAGAAGATAAAGAGCTACTGGAAACACGTCTGAGCAAGCTTAAAAGTATCGTTGATACATTGCCCCCACGCTGTAAGGAAATTCTGGAGCTTAACAAAATAAATGGGTTAAAGTATAGAGAGATTGCTACGAAGTTAAAAATCTCTCAAAAAACTGTTGAAGCCCAAATGCGTATTGCCTACAAAAAAATACGTCAAGGCTTTGAAAAGGACAATATGTTTTTCTTTTTTATAAGAAGAATACAGCGTAAATTGAAATTTGTAAAATAATTAAAGGGGCCTCTTGCCGCCTTAATTCATACCAAGGCTTTTCCAAAAATGAGGAATCTTCCTTATATCCGTATTGACCTCGTATCATAATTTTACCACAAGAAATACACTTAGTTTTAACAGGTAAAATTATAGCCATAATGACAAAAAAGATATTCGTAATAGCATTATTAATTGGTTGCTTTTATTCATGCAATACAGCACCATCAAAAGAAGCATCACAAAAACATAAAATTACCGTAAAAGGACATATTAAATTCGCAGACGCTAACGATAAGTTTGGAATAAACGTCACACAACGTAATGAGGACAATGAATATGAAGTGATAAAAGAAATAAAATTAGATTCACTTAACAACTATACGTTTGAGTTGGAAACTGAAAATCCGGAATATTTCACCTTAGATGTTTATAAGCAACAACGTGTTGAATTTTATGTCGATGATGAAGATTTAGAGATCAACTTCAGAGGAGTCGATACCGCTAAGATTAAGATCAAAAACCCACCCCATGTTCATATTAAAGGTGGCGAAAAAAATAATGTGTTGAATGCGGTTCATTGGGCTGGTTACCAAAACTACCAATATATGATTGCGGTAGGACAGCAACAATATAGAGCATCTTTGTCAGATTCAAAAGCATGGCAAGAGGATGCTGCTAAAGGCTGGGATGTGATGCATGATACGAGTGAAAGAGATACCAAAAATATTATTGCCATGTATGGTGACTATCCTACGGTTGTGAAAGCCTTACAACGTTTGTCATGGAAAAGACATAAAGATTATATGGTTGAGCAATATGAGGCTTTGGCCAAAAAATTTCCGAATGATGCTTATGTACAAAATGCGAAAGCCGACCTGTTAGAAAAAATAGCAGATGCTGAAAAAACAAAAATTGGTAAGGTAGCTCCGGATTTCACCTTTCCTGATCTCAATGGGGACCAAGTATCGCTGAGTTCTTTTAAAGGAAAGTATGTACTTATTGATTTTTGGGCTTCCTGGTGCGGACCTTGTAGAAAAGAGTCGCCTAATGTGCAAAAACAATATCAGTTATATAAAGACCAGGGGTTTGAAGTGGTGAGCGTTTCTATAGATAAAAAAGAGGATGCCTGGAGAAAGGCCGTTAAGGAAGATCAGTTGGAAGGCACGCTTTTATTGGCACAGGATTCTAAGAAAATTATGAAAGATTACGTGTTCTCAGGGATTCCTTATATGGTGCTGTTAGATAAAGAGGGCAAAGTCATGGCTTTAAACCTAAGAGGAGAAGCGTTACAAGAAAAATTAAAGGAAATCTTTAATTAATTATTACCATTAACAGATAAGAGATGAAATTATTTAAGATTATATTACCATTGTTGTTTTCTGTAGCTACTGCATTTGCGGCAAATAAAGATTACGATGACAACGAGAAGGCGTTTACGATATCCGGAGATTTATCGAGTTATTATACTGAAGGCACGATTAAAATTGTAGGGTATCCAAAAAAGACGGAGACTAAAAAAGCCTCAACCGGTGGAGCCATGATGATGATGGGAGGCGCAAGCTCTAATGAAGTCGTATATGCTCAAGGACCAGTGAAAAGAGGGAAGTTCAAAATATCTGGTAAAATTGATAGCCCTCAAAATGTTTACATTTATATAAGTGCTAAAAATAAACAGGGTGCGACCATGGGGGTTATGAAAGGCATGAATTTTATTCTTTCTTCCGGTGATTTTATCATGAAATTAGGGAACAAACCCAATATCTTCACGATGACTGGTGGCGATACAAACTTTAACGATGTTATTTTTGCCTATAAATCGGCACCTGAATTTTTAGAATTACAAGAGCGCTACGGAAAACTGTATGTAGATTACAGGAGTAAAACTGAAGCTGAAAAAGCAAAGGTGAATGATGAAGCCGTTCGAATTTCCGGTGAAATGATTGATTTCGAATTAGCACATTATCTTCAAACGGCTAAAACCAATACCGATAAAGAAATATTGTTAATGATGCTTGACTGTGCTGCTTACGGAGGTCCGTGGATGGAGGAGGCTCATCGAGCATTGATAAACATTGATGTAAAAGATGCACGAATTAAAGATGTTATTTTTAGAGCCATTGATGCAGGTAAAGCCAGAGTTGCAAAAAGCAGAGTTGGTGTCGGAAGTCCGATGAACTCGTTTTATGCAGAAACATTAGATAAACAGGCCATTTCTCTTGGAGATGTTTGTTCACAAAAAGAGCATAAACTGGTGTTGTTAGAGTTTTGGGCATCTTGGTGCGGACCTTGCCGTTCGGAAATTCCACATATGAAAGAAGCCTATGCTGAGTATAATAAAAAAGGTTTTGAAATATTTTCATTTACTATTGACGATTCAAGAGCAGCTTGGGAAAGAGCTTCGAAAGAGGAAGATCTTCCATGGATAGATAGTGGTATGGGAACAAAAACAGGGCCGAAAGAACTGTACGGTGTTACCGGAGTTCCTGCTAATTTTCTCATCGATACCACTACAGGTAAAATTGTGGCGACAAATTTGAGAGGTGATAAGCTTACTGAGAAGTTGAAAGAATTATTGGATTAACCCTCGTACGTTTAGAATATTTATTTGAGTTAGTTATATTATAAAAGTGTGCTAAGTTGATTGGCGCACTTTTTTATGCGTTAAACTGAAGGAGGTAGTATTATTTGTGTCTATTTTAGCGCTAGCGGCGTTAATATTTTTCGTTTCATTGTGCTTCGACAAGCTCAGCAAAACAGGGTAACTTTAAATTGTCGTTTAGTTTAAGACCGGGTATTAACGACGATGTCGCTATCAAGCCGAGTTTAACTTGTTCTGGGGTTTCTCGAGGCCGAGGTTATTATTAATCAAAATCCAATTCAGTTCTAAAGAAAAACGATTACAAAACATCAGACATGACGTTGTTTCGGTCTTCAGCTTGACTATTATTATTCGAAATAATCTGAATTTAGAAAATCAATCTTTAACAATTAAAATCTTAGACGCATGCGCTGTTTTAAGAATATATAACCCGGATACCATGGTTTCCGGAAGTTTTAATACCGTGGTATGGTTTAAGTCATTAAATTGAACGTTGGTTAAGGGTATTAGTCTGCCATGAATGTCAAAGAGGTTAAACACGTCATTGGCTGATGAGTTCTTAATATAAACCTCATTATTTTCTACAGGGTTTGGGTAAATGGTCATGGCTTCCGTTTCGGAAGCACTAGGATCTGAATTAAAATAAGGCAGTGCAAACTGATAGGCGTCAATACCAATTTGCTCACCAATTAATCGACCCGGAATATCATCAGCAGGAGGATGTATCCCTCCCCAAATCCTGGAAAGACTGGTTTGGTCTGAGGCATCACGATAGGTCGCCCATTGCAATTTAATATCTACAGAAGGCCCTTTTTCAAAAACTAAAAATTCATCCTTTTTAGCAATAAACTCGCCCATACCTCCCGGAAAAAATTCATCTCCGGTAATGAGTGTCATCACTTCAGCTGCAGCTCTGGAAAATGTGGAATGCCCCGACACATAGCCCGCAAAAGGCGGTGTAACAAAAGAAGGTCTTTGGTAGGGCCACCAATGTTCAGCTAAAATCCAGCCAACACCTGCAACATCTGTATTGGCGTCGCTTATAAAATCATGACCACGCCAGGCATAGACTTTTATTTTTCCGACATGCTCATTATTGGCACCGCTTAAATCATCTCCTGCTTCTACGATTTCAATAAAACCGTCCATTAACGGAGTACCGGCTTGATTATAATTGGGTAAAGACGGGTCTGTACTTTGTCCTAATTCACACATATACCGAATGGCCGATATGGGCCTGATATAATCGTACCACCCTTTTATGCCCCACGCAGCCACTGCAGAATCATGCAAAGCACCACCTAAAATAAAATAGGCCTTGACATCCCATTCCAATGGGTGTAGCTCGTTTCCGGTGCCGTTAAATTTTCGCGTAAAAAGCTCATGATTTGTCACATAATTAAGAATCGTAAACCAGTGTCCGGGAGGTGTTTCCGAATCCGGACCATCTGCCCAAAACTCGGCCAACACCCTGGCGTAATCGGCTCGCGGAACCATTTGTGTTTCGTATGGTTCACCGGTAACAGGGTTTAATTGATGTCCGATACTAATGTCGCCGCCATTAACAGTGTCATAAAAATCGGGATAATCTTTAAAGTCTTTCGGGAATAGCTCGATATCAATATTTCCGATGGATTTTGGTGAGATATCCCATTGTACGCCATCAGAGGGGTCTAAATGAGAGCTCCATAAAGAGACCAGTGAAAAATTCCATTTATACTGCTCACTCGAGGTGGTTTGCGCTCCTGTACTTAGCTGAGGCGGCATTTCCGGATCGTGATATAGGACATAATCGTCGCCGTTTCTTTTATGAATTGTTTTTTGATCTTCCGGTAAGGCAAAAGGGAGCACCGAACCCCATTCGGGACTTAAAAACTCAGGTGTAGACCCCGGGATTAAGTTGCCACTTTGATCTATAAATGTATTAAAAGTTAAGGGTTGCCAACGATTCGCATTTAAAATGCCCGTAGAAAACCCGGAGGGGTTGAGGACAATAGGCGGGTTAACAGGTTCGTAAAAACTGTTGTCGTAATCACTTGATTCCTGGGAGTTATCCGAATGCCCATAATTGATCAGTGTTTCACCGATATAGTTTCCTAAATCTGCCGCATAACCAGAGCTATAGGTATTTGATGTATAGTTGGTGTCGTAACCCAATTGTTCCATAATGAAATCAAATCGTGCTAAAGACGCTTCTGCACCCGGCGAATTTTTAAAACGATGAGTCAACAGGCGATAAACCGCATAACTCATAGCTTTTTTAGTTGAGGGCTCACGACTTTCATTAGGCGTAAATTCTTTGAGTTCACTTTGGAAGTTATGAAGCTCATTTCCTATTAAATAAGGTATGGCCTGTTCATTATATATCGCCCAGGTATCGTATAAGGCCACCGCTGTATGAAAAAGATTTCTCGCATGTACGGTGGGACGTGCATAATCATGTCTTATGGCTTCTAAAAGAGCTTCATTCCAAATTCTGGCGACGGAGATATCTTCTGAAACATTTGAAAGGTTTAAAGTGACATCCAGACTTTTAAATGGATGATTGCAAGTATCGGTAGTTTCTAAAACAGAAATGTTTCCCTGCTCATACAAACCCCATTTTACGGTAATACTATTCGTGTTTTGTCCGTTAAGAATCTCACCACCTTCAACCGTCCATGTTAATTGTGAGTTTGTTTTTGAAGGGGTATAATGATACACTTCAATGTTATTAAAACCGGATTGAGCGGCTCCTGAAATAGCATTGACAGTGAGGTATTCACAACTACCATCGTCTACTGTGGCTAAAGGGTTATAGGAACAGGAATTCGGATCCGTACACCCGCTTACTAAAGTATTTTCATCGATTTTTAATGTGGCATCCCCTTCTTTTAGAATGTATCTGTGGTTTGCTTCTACGTCTGAAAATATTTGTTTTGAGGATGAAGACCAAATGATCTCAGCACGATCAATAACGGCATTAGTGGCCAGGCCAAAATGTAAAACCAAGGAGTGCTGGCTACAGTGACTGCCCTGACCATGTACTTCCTGAACCAATGTTTCGCCGTTAACGGTTAGAATTATTTTCGCACCCATGGCATCTCTATTGATGCTAACGCCTTCTAAATCAAATTGCACCCAATTTTTATCGGTAGACGTACTCGGGTTTAGTTGGTTTACGAAAAATTTGGATTTAGATTCTATATTACCATTCATGTTTTGAACCACAACCATGATATCCAGATCACCATCTTTATCAAAATCACAATAGGCCATGCCCCGTCCTCTTCTGGGATCATCAATTCTGGCACTCGCAGAGATGTCTGAAAATGTAGAGTCTCCATTATTCAAATAGAGTTTATTCGGGTCGTTCTCTCCGGTAGGTAAAAATGACGAAGGAACCCTGCCGTTGGCCACAAACAAGTCCAGCCAGGAATCGTTATTAACATCCAGAAACGCCGTGCCCCAACCTGTGGTTAATGCATTTCCGCCAAATTCTGAAGTATTTGTGTTTTCAACAGTAGCATTGGCCGTAATATCTAAAAACACAGCATTCCCATTGTTTTCAAGAAGGACGTTTCTGCCTAAATTGGTGACGTAATAATCAAAATCTGAATCTTTATCAATATCGCCATAGGCAATGCCCATCGCATAGATACCAACATCCGTTTGAGTGGTGCTGGAAACATCAGAGAATGAAGCATCCGGGTAATTATTTTGATACATGGCGTTCGAGAGAATAAATGCACCAAAGTCGTTAGCAATATAGAGGTCCTGATCGTCATCCTGATCGAAATTTGTTGGCATAACCGCCAAAGCACACCCTGAGTTATCTATACCCAGTGCTGCTGATTTCTCGGTAAACGTACCGTCTTTATTATTTTCGTAGAACAGGTTTTCAAAGCATTCATGATCAAAACCCGTAATATCGCCTTCGGCATCATAAGTAAAACGACGTTCCTTAATATAATTAACAGCATAGATATCTAAAAAGCCATCTTTGTTATAGTCTATCATTGAGGCACCCATGGTAAAACTTGTTTCAGTTAAACCGGAGGTAAGTCCGGTTTCAGAAAATGTGCCATTACCATTATTGATAAAAAGAAGGTTTCGTTCAAAGTCACCCAAGTTGTCTTTACCATTCCATGTGGTGACTAAAAGATCCCTATAGCCGTCGTTATTTATATCACCGCTTACAGCAGCCGTTGTATAAAAATTTTCAGTGATTTGAAACCCTGCTGATACCATCTCACTAAAGGTTCCATTGCCTAGGTTGCGATATAATTTATCCCGGGAAAGGCCGCTGGTTATATAAAGGTCTTCCCAGCCATCATTGTCATAATCGAAGAAAACACAACCACCACCCATTTGTCCGAATTCCTGAAATACATGATCTATTCCCGAGGTTTCATCAAGTGCCTGAAAGGTTTGCGAAACGGATATATTCCATAGTAACGCAACGCATAGGAAGCCTGTATTTTTGGCAATAAGTTTCAATGGTTTAAGATGCTATTTTCGCAAAACTAAATCAATTTGCGAATACAGGTATAGGGATAATTCCTTATTTCAGTCCTAATTTAATATGAACTCTTAAACAAAATTCATGTCAATTTAATATGCATTATGACTCTAACGCATTGTACAAAGATTCAATGAGCGATTTGTGATTTATGGCTACCGCCTGAAGATTATTATACCCGCTAATATCTAGTTTTTTAGCAATATTAGTACGATGATTATCGATGGTTTTTGGGCTATTGAAGAGCACCTCGGCGATTTCTGATGTTGAGAGGTTTTCCGAAATTTTATAAAGCACCCGTATTTCTGTTTTGGTCAGAGCGTCTAAATCTCGAATCAGATTTTCGGTTTCTATAATGTCTTCTTTATGCCGTTCGAAAAATGCTTTACAATTTCTACCGGTATAATAATTTCCTTTTTTTAATTCATTTAAACAGATCTTAATTTCCTCATGCATCCCATCTTTAAACAAAAAACCATTAGGTTTTAATTTTTTGGCTTTTATCAATGTTGGAATATCCATACAATTAGTGAGCAGGATGACCTTTTTTTCAGGATGATTTTCGCGGATGATCTTTAAGGCTTCAACACCATCAACAACGGGCATTTCAAGATCGAGAATAAAATAGTTGGCCGTTTCGATATGGTCTAAGACCTTTTGTCCGTTTTCTGCGTCCATAACAACTTCAAAGTCTTCGAAAGAATCAATGAGTATTTTTAATCCTAATCGAACGATATAATGGTCGTCTGCAATAAGTACTTTAATCTGACTCATAACGCGGTGTTAATTCATAGAAGTTAAACGCAAGGTAAAAACAGATCCGGTGGGATTATTTTCTTCATAAACAATCTCCGAATTAATTTTGGCCAACATCTTTTTACACAAAGATAACCCAATTCCATAACCTTTTTCAGTATTTGTTCCTAAGGTGGTTGGAACCCTTTCCGTATTTTCTTTAAGAAGGGTATGAATGTTTTCATTAAACCCGATACCGGAATCTGCAATGCGAATCTCGATTTGGGAGTCGTCAACTTCCATAATTTTGAGGTCGATTGTGCCCTTATTGTTAGTGAATTTAACAGCATTGGACAAGATGTTCCTCAAAGCAAAATCCACAATATTTAAATCGGATGTAAAATGGTCGATCGTTTCGTTAGGTGTAAAGGTCACACTAAGATCTTTGGCAACGATCGAACTTTCAACCAGTTTCAAATTGGTATCTATTAATTCATGTAATGAAAAAGAACTCGTTTTGATTTGAATTCCCGAGGATTGGCTAATGGTCCAATTCAAAATATTATTAAGAAGATTTAAAAGATTACTGGTGCTTGATTCTATAATGGCTAAATTTTTCTTTAATGCATCTTTATGGAGGGCATTCAAATTATGTCTCAGGATATACAGTAAATTATAAAGGTCGGTCATAGGGCTTTTAACATCATGGGCAATGATCGATAACAGTTGATCTTTAACTTTATTCAAATTACTAAGTTCCTTTCGTCGTGCTTTAATTTCTTTATTGGTAAGCACCAATTCCTGATTTTGAGTATTGATCTTGGCGTTTTGTGCCGACAGCAGTTTTTCAGCTTTACGTTTTTGAAAATATGAGGTCAAAATGAGAATCAGTAGCAAAGCAATTAACACGGCAACGATGATTAAGCCCTGTACTTGTTGTCTCTGATTTTCTAATTGTAACTCATTTTTTTCGAGTTCCAGTTCTTTTTGTTTTAGGTCGAACTGAATTTCAATCTGTTCATTTTGCGTAATTAATTGGTTTTCTCTAATCATGGCATCATACTCTAAATAATGCTCCAGATAAGTTAGAGAACGCGACGTGTTGTTATGATGTTTTTCTATTTCATATAAGCCATGATAGGCTTTTTTTAAGAGTTCCAGATTGCTTATCGTTTCTGCGTTTTCAATGACCTTCTTGTAGAAGGATTCCGCTTTATCGTAATTTAATAGTTCAAGATAGTATGCCGCCAATCGGATAGACGATTGATAGTTTTCCTGAGCGAAGTTGTTTTTAAGAGCAATCTCTAGAGCTTCCGTATAATGTTTGAGTGCGGCTTCTTTTTTATTTTTTGAATAATAAATATCACCAAGACTTAATAGAATATTACCGGCCTCCTTTTTCAAACCCAGTTTTGTGTAGCCTTCTAGCGATTTGTTATAGTTGTTAATCGCTGCGTCGGGTCGATTCACTTCAACATGACTCTGCGCTATTTTTTCGTAAGCCTTAAATATTCTAAGCGTATCCTTTTTATCAACGGCTTCTTCCAAAGCAGAGGTGTACGAATCCAGAGCTTTGGTGAAATCATTTAAATTATAGCTTACCGTTCCAACATTCATATAATACTTATAACGGTCTACTTGAACTTCGAGATCTTCTATAATGGCATAGCAGTTTATATAGGACTCTAAGGACCGTTTGTAATCCCCAATATTATTATAGAGTAATCCCAGATTGTTTAAAACGGTAAACTCATTATCTCGGTCATTGAGTTCAATATAAAGTTCAAGCGCTTTTTTATAACTATCTTCTGCTTGTAAGGTTAAATTTAAATCGGTCTCGACCAAACCGCGCAGTGTATAGTATAAAGCCTTATTGTTGTTTTGTACCTCGAGTGTTTGAATTTTATTTAAAACAGATAGGGCCTGACTGTAATGTTCATTGATAAAAAGTGCGGTTCCAAAATTTGCGGTGATCTTAAATTTTACTTCAGGAGATGCGATGCTGTCATAATACGAAAAAGCTTCTTTCGCATAGTTTAAGCTTGAGGCAGGACTCTTGTTGACACTTAAGTAATAATTAGAATTAAGCGCATTAATTTTGTTAATAATAGCCAGTGAATCCTTTTGCTTTTGGCCAAAAATAGATATCGGTATAAACCAAACACCAATAAAAAAAAGAAGTAATAGCCTTAGCGGTTTCATAAATTCGAATATGAACAAATATAAAAAACTAAGTATGATATTGTATCGTAAAAAAAGAAATGAGGAATTATCCCTATATTTTTATTGAGGCGTGCCTATAACTTTGTCGGATGAACGTGTTGACTTCTAAAAGGAAGAAAGACATGGTTTTAATTCTTAAACTAATGAACCAATTTAATTAACTAAATTTTGTTAAACATGATGAAATCAAAACAAAAATTAAAGTATCTATCCTCTCTAGTACTATTATTTGGACTACTGTTTACGACAAGCTGTGACACAGATGATGATGACCCTCAAACAGACCTAACCGGCATAATTCAGTTCGGATTTGTTGAAGAGTCGCTTAGTGATTTTCCTTTTGGTGTAGATCAAAGTACTTATGTTATTGAAAACGAAGACCTTTTGCCATATCAATTTGATGTGAGTAATTTAACGGCTAAATTTGTGGCCATTAAAGGCTCTACAGTAACGGTAAACGGCGTTGAACAAATAAGTGGCGTAACTCAAAATGATTTCACAAATGATGTTGTCTATACGTTAACAGCCATAGATGGTGTGTCACAAAGAACGTATACGGTTAAAGCTAATGTGTCTCAGGTGAACCCTGAAGAAGTACAGTGGAATCAAGTCAGTGTAAATGCATTTGATGTGGATTTAGGTTCTCAGAAATATTTCTTCCTTAACGGGAAACATTTCCTGATTGTTGGAAAAGAAGGGAAATTTGGAGTGTCTAAATTATACAGTTCTACAGGTGGCGCTAATTGGACCGAAGAAACCCCAACAGGAGATTTTCCAACAGGTTCAGATCATAATGTTGTTGTACAAAATGGCGTTGCTTACGTAGTTGGATTTGCAGAATTGCTTGATCCTTTTGGAATTGGAGATCCTCAATTTTTTCAAAAAGGCTTAACATCAGATTTATATACAACCAGTGATGGTATCGCATGGACTAAAACAGCTGGAGCATTAGCCATAGATACCGGAGGGTTTTTTGGTCCGGAATCTGTGGCATCGGTTAGAACCCCTTCATTTTCTTTAGATGGCATCATTTATGGTATTGGAGGTAATCAAGCGGTTTTTAGTAACCTTGAAGGTTTTAAACCGGATGCGGTCTATACACCTGCAGCAGGAATTGCTTCTAAAACATTAATATCTACAGATGACGGTGCTACATTCGCCTTAACTGAAGATTACACGGCGGAAATGACCAAAAGAACATATGCAGGATCATATATGCATGACGGAAAAATGCATATTGTTGGAGGATTGGATCTAGACGGTGTGCCGTTAAGCGATATTTGGTCTTCAACAGATGGTGTGACATGGGCCTTGGTGTCTGATGGAGCGTTCTCTGCCAGAATGAGAACCAGCGTGGTATCTTATGATGATAAGTTATGGATGTTTGGTGGTGCCTTAGCCGATGGAACCTGTACTTCTGAAGTTTTAATATCTGAAGATGGTGGTGTTACATGGAATCCGGTAGAACCTTTCCAAGCCTTACCAGATACGTTTACACCGAGATGTAATTCTAATATTTTTGTCGATCCTCAAGGGAATATCTTTATTATTGGTGGACAAGCAACAGAGGTTGTTGATGGAAAAGCTGTGTTTTCAACGTTAACTGATGTATGGTCAGGTAAATTGAACAAACTAAACTAATAAATTTACTTATAGTATCAAGTAATGTAGAAAATGTCAAATAGTTTGTTCAACTTAATAGCATCTATATGTCGCATTTTCAGATTAAAAACAGTTTTTTTGTTTCATTACTACATCGCTATAATCATCGATTAATAAAATATAAAGACATGATTAAAAATTTAATTTTATCTGTAAGTATGGTGTTATGCTGTCTTACGGTGTCCTTCGGACAAGATATTACTAAGGCCCAATCCATAAAAGCAATTGAGGTACAAGGTATTGTTCTTGCAGAAGCAGATAATCAACCCGTATTAGGGGCAACCATACTCGTTAAAGGAACTGTTAAAGGTGTGGCGTCAGATTTTGATGGTCAGTTTTCCATTAACGTAAATCTGGGAGATATATTGGTTGTTTCTGCCTTAGGCTATGCGACTTACGAACATAAAGTGATCGACGAAAACCCCATTACAATCGCTTTAAAAGAAAGTATCGAAGCTCTGGATTTAGTAACTGTAGTAGGTTATGGTGTTCAGGAAAAAAGAGACCTGACGGGATCTATCGGATCTATCAAGGCCAAAGACATTGATAAAACCATAGTGAGTATAGATAACGCCTTAGCCGGAAAGATTTCAGGCGTGCAGGTGATATCCAGTTCCGGTGTTCCGGGAAGTGCTACGGCAATAACCATTAGAGGGATTAGTACTTTAAATGCAGACAGTAACCCGCTAATCGTAATAGATGGTGTCCCTGTTTATGGCGCCAATAGAGCAAATAATACCACAGGTTTTGAAAGAGGTGTTATTCCTGGAATAGGCTTTGGAGGTACTAATGTTTCAAACCCTTTAAGAAATAATTTGTCGGAGTTTGAGAGAAATCCATTATCCATGTTGAACCTAAATGATATTGAATCCATAGAAGTTCTCAAAGATGCCTATGCAACGGCTATCTATGGGTCTAGAGGTGCTACCGGGGTGATCCTTATAACCACAAAAAAAGGAAACTCGAAAAAACCAAGAGTTAGCTTTAATCATAGTACAACCTTTAGTGATCCTATAGATATCCCGGACGTTTTAAACGCAGAGCAGTATTCTGAAATTTACAGGCTATCAAATCCTAATTATAGTAACGGGAATTCGTTCCCTTTTACCGGGCAGGATAGTAACTGGTTGGACAATGTAATTAGAACCGGGGTGACCAAAAATTTTAACGTGTCTTTATCTGCGAATACCGATAAGTTGAACTATTTTTTTAGCGCCTCTTACTTAGATCAGGAAGCTTATATTGCTAATCAGGATTTTAAAAAGTATAATACCCGATTAAATATTGATTATAAAATTACCGATAATATAAAAATAGGAGCAAACGCAACGCTGAATTTTTCAGATAATGCGTCTTTAAATGCACCAAGCATTTATAGAAATGCCGTTTTAAAAGCACCAAATATTCCTCAATTTGATGACACGGGAGCTTACTTTTTCGGTGCAGAACCCAATATTTCAGGGATTGTGAATAACCCTTTAGCACAAGCTTACAGAGATATAAACAATGTTGAAGATGATAGAATTATCGGTAATATATATGCTGAAGTAAAACCATTTAGCTGGTTAACCCTAAAGTCGGAAATTGGAATAGATCACTACAACTCTGAAGCTTATAGCAGGTTGATAAGCAGACCATCTATCGTTGGAGGAAATGCAACATCGAGAACCGTTGAAAACAAAAAGTTTGTTATAAACAATACGGCAACCATCGTCAAAGTATTTAATAATGTACATTCCATTAATAGTGTTATCGGACAAAGTTTTGAAACCTCTAAAGAATGGTCTTTTGCTACGGATGCCCGAGATTTTGCCAACGATGATATTTTAGATATTAATCAAGGTGGCGTTGTTAATGTTTCAGATCCTTTGTTAAGAGAATGGGCATTATTTTCAGTGTTTGGAAGGGTAAACTACCAATACGATCATAAATATTTGGCTGGTGTTACCTATCGTTTAGACGGATCGTCACGATTTGCTAAAAATAACAGATATATTGGTTTTCCTTCATTTTCCTTAGGTTGGAGAGTATCAAACGAAAACTTTTTAAAGGACGCATCGTGGTTGGATGAGTTGAAATTCAGAGGAAGTATTGGTTTTGCCGGTGTAGACGGCAATAGTGGTGTTGGTGGTTATTATGGAAACCAGGGGCAATATCAGTTATTCAGATATGGAAATAACTCTGTAGCTCAATATCTCGACTCCGATATATTACAAGTGATCCAACCTAATAACCCCGATCTGGAATGGGAACGCACGAGAACACTCGATTTAGGAATGGACTTAAGTTTATTCAGCGGAAGAATAGACCTTACTGTTGATTATTATCATAAAAAAATAACCAATTTACTCTACCAATCTGCTGTACCATGGTATCAGGGCTATGCTTTGCAAGATCAGAATATTGGAGATATGGAAAATAAAGGATTCGAAATAACTCTGAATACAGAGAATATTAAAACCGAAAATTTTACATGGACAACAAATTTTAATATCTCAAGAAATACCAATAAAATTTTAAAATTGAACTTTGATGGTACTGACGAAACGGGAGCGACATTTGGTTATAAGTATTTTGCAGAAGGACTTTCTGCAGGTCAATTCTTTTTATTCGATTGGGATGGGGTAGATGCCTTAACAGGAAATCCGGTATGGAACCTTCCTGATGGGACACAAACCCAAACGCCTCCAGCTTCGTTGCCTAATTCATCTCAGTATCGAAAACCTATGGGAGATGCCTTACCAGATTTTTACGGTGGTTTTACGAATTCGTTTACCTATAAGAACTGGAATCTTGAAGCATTCTTTTCGTTCTCTCGAGGGAATAAATTGTATAACGGAACAAAGGCTTTACTCTATACCTATACAACAACGGATGCGAATAACTTAAGCACGGACTTGTTAGATTATTGGTTAATTGCCGGGCATCGTACGGATATCCCACGATTTGAAAATGCGTCGATCATTAGAAGTTTTTTCGGAGGTGTCGATTATACCTCGGGTAGAGATTCAGACCGCTTTTTGGAAGACGCTTCGTTCTTAAGGATGAAAAACATAAAACTAACCTATAATTTACCACAATCAATACTGGATAAGACTTTTTTTAGATCGTGTTCTATATATGCACAGGGAAGTAACCTATTAACATTTACAAACTATTCCGGACTGGATCCGGAAGTGAGTGCCTTCGGTTCTTCTGCACTAATAAGCGGGTATGATGAATTAACCATGCCTCAGACAAAATCGTATAGTCTTGGTATTAATGTTGGATTTTAAAATAAATAACAGATGAAAAATTTATATATAAAAATAACGTCTTGTTTTTGCTTGATATTAGCACTGGTATCATGCGATAGTCAATTAGATTTGGCACCTACAGATGTGACCGTTGAAAGTGACGTGTTCGCAACGGTTCAGAATGCCGAGCAAGCATTAGCAGATGGTTATTATAAACTGTTTGAAGCTTCAGTAGGGATGACACACCTAATACCGGACTTTTCACTACCCTATGTTGGTGTTCCGGATATTCCATTCTATTCAGATTTTTATGGAGGGAATTTGATCGCCATCAACTCGGAAGTTGAAGATATTTGGAGTGAATATTACGAAGCGATCAACGTTGCCAACGTATTTATTCAGCAAATACCGCTTTTGGGTCAGTATGATGAGACTACCGAATTACAACACATCGGAGAGGCTAAATTCTTAAGAGCCTATTCGTACTGGGCGTTATTGTCCTTTTATGGTGATAAGGCACTTACCGGCAATTCAGAAGGCCTGTGTGTACCACTTCAATTAGCACCTTTTAATGGCGCCAAAGTAAGACCTGAGGATATCAAACCAAGAAGCACCAATGACGAAGTATTTGCACAAATCATTACAGACCTGACAGAGGCTATTGAAGACCTGTCAGATTCTCATGGTGATAACGTAAAAACCCGCGTTCGTGCAACCAAAGCCAGTGCTTATGCCTTGTTATCTCGAGTACAACTTTACAAAAGAGATTATCAGGCCTGTGTGGATGCCACAACAGCGGTATTAGGAAATTCTGTTTATAACTTGGAACTAGGTAGTTTACGAGACCTTTTTCCTTTGAATGATGAGGGTGCAACCTCGAGTTTTAACGATGAGGTGATCTTCGGATTTCCGGTGAGTTCCAACGGCGGAAATTTTCAATTCGGGACTCATGGTCTGTTTTATTATAATCGGGGGCTTTATGCGCATTCAGATTTTATTGAAGCTATGGACCCTGCCGATAAAAGAAGAACAGAGTTACTTTTCGACGGAAACCCGCTAAATACAACCACCAATGTTAACGAAAAAACAACTTTTAAATATAATAACCCGGACTCCAGAGATGATATTATTGTGCTCCGCCTCGCTGAGATCATCTTGAACAGGGCAGAAGCTCTGGCGCAGTTAAATGGGGTGAACTCAGAAAGTGTTTCGCTGCTGAACCAAATCAGAGAACGCAGTGGTATAGCCCCCGTTCTGGAAAGTGATTTTGCATCGAAAGAAGCATTGTTGACAGCATTATATGACGAACGATATATTGAAACTGCTTTTGAAGGCCGTTCGCGTTTTGATTTTATCAGAACTAATAGACCTTTAAGAAATTCGGCACTTACTGAAGATCAAAAAACATTTCCGATTCCCCAAAGAGAAATTGATTTATCAGGTGGAATTTTGGTGCAAAACCCTGGATATAATTAATAATCAAAGAACAAATACGGATAGATGAAAATAATATCAAGAACAGTAGTCATTACATTTGCTTTAATGTTGAGCGTATCAATGCAAGCACAAGACGATCATATTAACTTTATGAGTCAGCCCAAGTGGAAAAAAGTGCTAAAAGTAGCGCAAAAGCAAAACAAACCCATTTTTGTAGATGCCTATACAACCTGGTGCGGGCCCTGTAAAATTATGGATCGTGACGTGTTTACTGATAAAGAAGTTGCCGACTTTTTTAACGACAACTTTATTAGCGTGAAAATGGATATGGAAAAAGGAGAGGGGATCCAATTGAAGACCGATTGGAATATCAAAGCATTTCCAACATTTTTATACTTCAATGCTAATGGAGAACTAATTCATCGTGTTGTTGGTGCTTATGGTGCTCAGGAGTTTTTATCATATTCTAAAATGGCTGTCAACGATAACCTGATGGCGGTTAATTTGCAAAAACGATACGATGCCGGGGAAAGAGGCGGAGCCTTTATGTATGAGTACTTGGTGTCTTTAAGATTAGGGTATCATAAAGCTTTAGAAGCCAAAGTTTCCGGTGACTATTTAAGTGCATTGTCCAATGAAGAACTGTTAAAAGAAGAAAACTGGAATATTATAAAACATTTCATGAAAGACCCGACGTTAAAAGGATTTCAATATCTGGTAACTCATAAAGACCAACTATCCAAGGTTATTGACAGCGAAGACGTCGAATCTAAATTATTCAATACCATAGATAAGCAAATTCAAACCTGGTCCTATTGGTATGGAGATAAGCCTTTTGAAACAAAAAAAGAAGATAATTTACTTAAGTTTTTACAAATATCTGGTTATGAAAAAGCGCCGGTGTTATTGGGTAAATTATTAGCTAATAAATATAAACGATTAGAGGATAAAGAGCAATATCTGGCAATACTCGATCATATTGTAAAATTTAATTTGGCTGAGAGTTCCGGCAGTATTGTGAATTATGCCAATAGTATTATAAATACCTATAAAAGTGAAACCGCCTGGGCAAAGGCCTTACTGTGGTTAAATATAGCTGAAGCGAAAGAAACCAGAATAGAACATAAACCGGCTATTTTAACGGCTAAAAGCAAGGTGTTAGCTAAATTGGGAAACAAAACAGAAGCTGAAATTGCGGCTCTAGCAGCTAAAAAAGCAGATAAAGAAGCCGAGAAAGCAGGCACCAAAATACATAGTATACCCGCTATGAAAATGACGGGAATGACGACACCTAAAAAAAGTAATTAAAAGAAACCATAAGGCTTTCTAATGGTGGATAACGCCGTTAGAAAGCCTTTTAATTTTAAATAATAAAATTAAAAGTATATTTTTGCCCCACAGAAGCTAGCAATGATAAGAAACTCTAATAACATACAAGATAGTATAAAACAGCAAGATACAGCCAAGATCATTAAGGCTTCTAAAATTGTACCTGCTACAATTAAAAGTGTCGACGGGGCTATTATTCCCAAAGAAGCTGTGGCTTGGATGGAATTGCAACCTGCATTACCTATTGAAAAGGAAAAAGATTCTATGCTTTCGACTTACATTTTAATTGGCGCCGTTATTATTGGCCTGCTTATTTTAGTTAAAGTACTTTCCAAGAAGCGTCAAAAACGTTCCGTTTAAATCTACCAGTCCTCATTTATTGAATTATCGGTTTTATTAAAATAAGGAATTTTCCCTAAGTATTAAGAAACGCTATGCCATAGTTTTGCAGTATCATGGTGTTGCTATAGGTTATAACCTGTTTAACATTCACTAAAATGAAACATATGAAAAGTATACTTTACGTCATCACTTGCCTGATAGGATTATCCGCAATAGCTCAAGATCGCCAAATTGAATTTAAGCAAAGAGATTGGAAAGCACAATTGGCATTGGCAAAACAAGAAAATAAACTCATTTTTTTTGATGCTTATACATCCTGGTGCGGTCCTTGTAAAGTCATGGCTAAAAATGTTTTTACCAGAAACGAAGTGGCCGATTTGTTTAATACTGAGTTTATCAACGCGAAGTACGATATGGAAAAAGGAGAAGGCATCACTTTAAAAGATAGATACGATGTGACGGCCTATCCTACATATTTATTTATTAATGGAGAAGGTGAAGTGGTTCATAAAATTGTGGGTAGTATGACCACAAATGCATTTATGATCGAAGCTAAAAAAGCTCTTAATCCCGAGAATACGATGTATGGATTGGCAAAGAACTTTGAAGCGTCTAACCGTTCTGAGGCCAGTGCAATGGCTTATTTGGATGCTTTAGATAAAGCCTATGAAGTCGATAAAAGGAGTGTCGTCTCAAAACTATATTTTGATGCTCTTCCGCAATCTGAATTGTTGAAAGAACAGCATTATACACTAGCTATAAAATATTTAAATAATCCGTCATCAAAAGCTTTTTCATACTTATATACCAACAAAGAAAAGCTTAGAGGCAAGTTAAGTGTAAAAACCGTAAATAATTACTTTCAGCAAGTATTTGGTGCTTCCGTATATAGCATTAAAAAAGCCTATGCTAAGAACAAAGGGATTGAAGAAGCTATAGAAAATACTCAGGCCATAAGAAAGTTGCTAACAGAGGATCTCAATTATGCAAAAGTGTTATTAACAAAATTGGATTTGATTGAATTTGCAGCCGCAAACCAATGGAGCAAGTATGCCAAAAAAGTTGGTAAAATTTGTCAAGATCATTATTTTTCCGATAAGAGCTATGTTATTATAGAAGCGGCGAATGATCTTGTCACTGCAAACCAAAGCAAATATTTTAAAGACGTTTTCAAATGGGCCGGTAGTATTGAAAAACATGGCGCGGAATTGTTTACCCGCATTCAGTTGGCAGAATTACGAAAAAGAACTTTGACCCGTCAAGGCAAAACTATTGAAGCAGAAACAATGGCCTTAAAGGAAAAAGAGCTGAGGCAGGAGGCTGCCGATAAGAGGCAAATGACGCCTCCAATAATGAAAAACTAATAAAAATAAATACTAAATAAAGCGTGTTGAGATGAAAAAAATAAACCTATTGTGCATCCTGCTTGTTGGAATGTTTGGAGTAAAAACAAGCACAGCACAAATGCCGGCTGCCAAAACGATTGTTTGGGATGTCAAGATAAGTGCCGATGTAAAAGCGTCTAAAGGGGACGTATGGAGGGTTCTTATTGATAATGAAAAGCTTCAGCAGTATTCAAATGGTTATGTGAAGTCTGTGACAACCATAGACCAGGAACTTGTAGAGTCCAGAGATGTTGTGTTTACCAACGGAAATACACGAACTGAAACATTTGCCCAAACAGATTATGTCAATAAATTTATGGTAATTAGGATAAACAAAATATCTTTGCCAAAAGGCATTAAAAGTGCTGAAATTGCGATTTTCACGAAAGATTTAGATGACGATGGCTCAAATATACTATGGGTTGCAAAAATAGCGGGTAGAAAGTCTGCAAAACAAAAGTTAATGAATCAGTTAGAAGATGAATTCAATGCTTATGCCAAAGGTTTTACTAAAATTAAGAGTTGATTTTTTGCACTCATTATAGCTTCTAAATCACTAAATCGTGCATCAGTTTTCTCCTTGTATAAAAAAAAGAACGCTCTAATAATTTGAAAGAACGGAGTCCGTGACGTATTTTTAGAAAAGAATTGTCTACACTATAAACTAAAAATAGCATGAAAAATTTTCAAATTTTACTAATGATCCTGACTGTTGGCATACTTTCAGCGCAACAAAGCGAAGGAACTCATTTACCACTTAAAGGAAACGTGGAGGTTTTTAAAACACCTTTAGAGTCGAGTATGGTATTACCAACCGGTGTCGCCATAAACTCCAAAGGGCACGTTTTTATTGCGAATAAAGGTAAAGTAAAGCTGGCGGAATTTGATGGCAATGGAAATTTTATAAGATCCTTAGCTGAAGATGTTTTAGTTGCACCACATGGATTGCGAGTTGATAAGGATGATAATATTTGGGTAACCGATATTGAAACCCATATGGTGTTTAGAATAAATCCGAACGGACGAATTTCATTGGTTCTAGGTCAAAAAGGGACCAGCGGATTAATTGATGAAACCAGAAATTTGATTCTTTTTAATAAGCCGGCTGATGTTGCTTTTGGCTTGAATGCTGAAATTTATATCGCCGATGGATACGGAAACTCCAGGATGGTGAAATTAGATAAACATGGCAATTTTATTAAGGCATGGGGAGAAAAAGGTGAGGATAACGGAAACTTTAATAATCCGCATAATGTCGTGGTAGATAATAGAGGATTGGTGTATGTGGCAGACAGGCATAATAATCGCATTCAGGTTTTTAATGCTAACGGGGATTTTATTACCGTCTGGAATCACCTGGGAACACCATGGGGATTGGCCATTAATGCCAACCAAAATATTTTTATGACAGATGGCACCAATGAAAAGATCCTAAAATTAAATCTTAAGGGCGACATATTGGGTACATATAGTGGGGGTGCCGGTCAGGATGTCGGACAAATGCAAACAGCCCATGGAATCGCTTTAGATAAAAACCAAGCCATTTACGTTACCGAAGTTCTCAATTGGAGAGTTCAAAAGTTTTCTGAGTAGCTTTTTATGCCATCATAATAATATCAAACTGTTTTAGGCGCAAATTTTGAAACCCAAAATGCAACATATTGTAAATTTACATTCTAATATTTAAACTTATTTTTAGTTCAGGTATTTTAAGAATGGAATTTTGTAAATTGCATTGCTTAAAACTCACGTGTTAATTCGTATGGTGACCTTAAAACAACTTGCAAAAGAGCTCAATGTCTCAATTTCTACAGTCTCTAAAGCTTTAAATAACAGCGAAGAAATTGGTCAGGAAACCATTAAACGCGTTAAAGAACTGGCCGAGTTATACAATTATAAGCCTAATAAGGTAGCGCTGAGTTTAAAGCAAAATAAAACCAATACCATTGGTGTTATTATTCCGGATATTCTCAATCATTTTTTGGCTAAAGTTCTATTCGGTATAGAACGAGAGGCAACCTTGCATGGTTATAATATTATTACCTGTATCTCTAACGAGTCTTTAGAAAAGGAAAAGGAAAGTTTACAATTACTGGCTAACGGTAGTGTAGATGGATTTATTTTATGTGTTGCTGAAGAAACTCAAATGAAAAACGAAATTGAGCATTTTAAGAAAACAATGAGCCAGGGATTACCGATAGTGATGTTTGATCGCGTGGCTCATGATGTGATGTGCGATAAGGTGATCGTAGACGATTTTGATGCGACCTACAGAGCTACCAAAAGCCTAATTGATGAAAATAGAAAGCATATCGCCTTTATTTCTAATATCGATGGGTTAAGTGTCGGTAAATTAAGAGAGCGTGGTTATAACAAGGCTATTTTGGAGAGTGTAGATCATAAACCTACGGTTTTAAGCATCAGTAAGTTAAAAGATGCCCCACAAAAGATAAAAGGCCTTTTTAAGAAAAATAAGAACATCGATGGTGTTATCGCTGCCGATAGTTCTTCAGGAGTCATTGCGATTAATACAGCCTTAAGTTTTGGACTTAAAGTACCAAAGGATATTTCGGTAGTAGGGTTTTCCAGTCAATCGGTTGCCATTCATTCCATTCCGAAGTTAACCACGATCAGGCAACATGCTAAAGTTATTGGAGCCAATGCAGCACAACTACTAATTAATAGATTGAAAAATATGTCTGATGATAGCGATCCTAAGACCAAAATAGTTAAAACCAGCGTTGTTAAAAGCAAGTCAACATTATAGTGCTTTTTCCAGAATTAGTTAAAAATTCATTGACGAAACAACGCTTTATCGATAAAATAGTACACTTTGTCGATTATATTTTAATATAGACGACACTTTAACCTACTTTGCTACCTCTTAGCGAGCGCCCCAAACATTTCCCTTAGTTCGAATAAGATAAATTAATCCATTTATTGACAGTAATGTCAAATCCCTCAATTTTATAAAAGAAAATCCGTGTGCTTTTTTATGCGCTCGATTTTAAAGTTAATTATTCCATTTTTCCCTCAACTGAGATTTTGATTTCAAAATTCCAGTTACAGTTTATGTATTTAAATAAATAGAGAAAAATAATAGTAACCTTAAAATCGAAAATTATGAAAGCCCTAAAAATTACCTTAATTGCAACCGTATTTTTAGCAACATTAGCTTCTTGTACTAAACAAGATTTAGGAGAGGATGATGTGTTAACAGCTCCAGAACCTAGGACAGTTCCTTATACCGGAGGTCAAGGTCAAGGCTAATTTAATTAGCATTAATAATGGAGAATCCTCTACGAATGAGTAGAGGGTTTTTTTTTGTTTAAATGGATTAGTAAAAAATTGAAAAATTATAAATACATTTGAGTATAAAGTTTAGATAATACCTTTTGTATTGAAGTATAGATTTCTTTTTATTATTGTTGGGATTTGGTTTTGTGAGTTACATTCACAAATACATGAAAACTTATATAAAATTGATTCCATTCAAAACGTTTTATCGGCATATAAGCTAAATGACCCAGTTTTTATTGCTAATCAGCATTTTAAAATAGGTGAACTTTATAGAAACTCCTTATTAAGTGATAGTGCTTATTTTTATTTACAAAAATCAGAAAAAGTTTATCGAAACTATAATCATAAATATGAATTAGCCATAGCCTTATATGGAATAGCCGTGTGCCAGACTTATGATAAGGATTATACTGGTAGTGAGGTGACATCAATTGAATCGCTAACTATATTAGAAGGCTTAGACGAAAATAACAATGTCAATTTATATAAGGCAATTCTTTATAATAATTTGGGAATCGTTTTTAACGAGCTTGGACAATTTGATGAATCTGTAAAGTATCATAATCAGGCACTCAAATTAAAAGAAAATTTAAATGGAGATTTTATAAAAAGCATAGGTTTGTCTCAAAACAATTTGGGATATGTTTATAAGAATTCCGGTCAATACGATTTGGCTATAGAAAAGTTTAAAGAGATTTTTTCAAATGAAAAACTAATTAAGAATTACCCCGTTGTTCATGTACTAGCTCTTGGAAATTATGCACATACCTTATTTCTGTCTAAAAAACATGAAGAACTACCTAAGCTCTATCTAGATGCTTTAAGAATCTGTGATAGTATAAATGATAGTTATAATTCGATAATAATTCACCAACATTTGGCAGAGTATTATAATGATAAAAATGACAAAGATTCTGCTAAATATTATGCTTATCGGGCGAAAAAAATTTCCGAACAGTATAATAACGACGATTTATTAAAATCACTGCTATTACTGTCAAATATAGAGCAAGGTAGTTTGGCCGTTAAACATTTAAAAGACTATATTAAACTTAACGATAGTATTCAAAAAAGTGAAAGATCAAAGCGTAACAAATTTGCCAGAATTCGTTTTGAAACGAATCAAAAGGAACAAGAAAATATTCAGTTGTCAAGAGAGCGAACTTGGTTGTTAATAATCTCAGCGGTGATCATTCTAGCTTCATTTCTAATCTATGTTATCATTAATCAAAGAAATAAAAACAAAGAGTTAAAATTTATTCAACAGCAACAGGAAACCAACGAAGAGATCTATAATCTTATGCTTACCCAAAATGATAATATTGAAGAAGCCAGAACTGTAGAGAAAAAAAGAATTTCCGAAGAGTTACACGATGGGGTCTTAGGACGCCTATTTGGGACACGTTTAAGCTTGGATAGCCTTAATATGGCGAATAGTACGGAGGCCATAAATACAAGAGGCCAATATATTGCAGAGCTTAAAATTATAGAAGATGATATTAGAAAGGTGTCTCACGAGTTGAATACCGATTTTGTTTCAGGTTCCGGATTTCTGGATATTATAAAAACTCTTGTGGAGAACCAAACGAAAGCTTATAAGTTAAAATACGAATTACAGCATAATGATGATATCAATTGGGAAGAAGCGTCCAATAAAACGAAGATTCATATTTATAGAATAATACAGGAAACACTGCAGAATATTTATAAACACGCTCAGGCTAAACTGGTTAAGATTAGCTTTGATATAAAAAATAGCGTATTTTGTTTAACCATTAGCGATGATGGTTCCGGGTTCGATGTCAATAAAGCGAAGACCGGTATTGGTATAAAAAATATTAAATCCAGGGTTAGTGAGATTAAGGGCGATCTCTCTATAAACTCTGAAAAAAATAAGGGGACGACAATAGTTATTAAGGTTAATACGACTTAAATGAATGAACCAACCAATTAATAAACCATGACAGAGACGATTAAAATATTAATGATCGACGATCACCCTATGATTATTGAAGGCTACCAAAACACCCTGCTTTTTACCAAAAAAGATTCGCAGGAGCTATTTATAGATATCGCTAATAATTGTGATGAAGCTTTGGCTTATATGGATAAGTCTGTTGAAAAAGGACTACCCTATGATGTACTATTTGTCGATATTAGTTTACCGCCTTCTTCCGATGGACTCATGAGTTCCGGGGAAGACCTGGCCGAATATGCCCGTAAGATACTGCCCAATGCAAAAATCGTTGTATTAACCATGTTTAATGAATCGTTTAGAATTCATAACATTATTAAAACTATAGACCCGGAGGGCTTCCTTATAAAAAGTGACCTTACATCAAGCGAGTTGGCAAGTGCCTTTCAAGCTGTACTTAATAACCCGCCGTTTTACAGTGGTACCGTAAATAGTCATATAAGAAAAACCATAACAAGTGACATTGTAATTGATGAGAAAAATAGAAAAATATTGCATTTGTTATCTCAAGGCGTAAAAACAAAAAATCTAGCTGCGCATTTGGATATTTCTTTAAGTGCTGTTGAAAAGCGAAAGAAACAACTTCGAGATCTGTTTTCGGTAGAAGACGGGCAGGACGAAACTTTAATAAAGAATGCCCGAAAAGAGGGTTTTGTATAGTAAAAAGCGAGCATTACTATTAACAAATGTTAATTTTTGACTTTTTTCGTTTTTTTTAGACCCTCAAAACCAGTGGTATACTTGAATTCTACATTTAACCCGTAAAGGTGTTACGGGTTTCCCGCAGTTTGAAGACTAAATGAATTCTTATATTTGAGATATCAACACTTCAAATTAATTAATCCCTCAATTTTTTTGTTGATAATAGCAATTTACACAAGCCCGGAGGACCTGAGAGACCCTCCGGGCTTTACTTTTATATAAACTTTCATTTTTCAACGGCTGTGAACGTCTTAAAACGTAAATATAGTGTCTTTATAATCCCATAAAATACCAAGAAAGAGTCCAAAGTAAATTACCGCAACAATAAACTTTATAAAAGTTGAGGTAAGAAACCCAATAAAAGAACCAAAAGCGGCTCTAAAAGCCGTTTTGGAGTCACTCTTATTAATAAGTTCACCTATAAGGGCACCAACGAAGGGGCCAATAATAATACCTCCGGGAATAGGGCTTAAAAGCCCAATAATCAAGCCCAAAGAGGTTCCAATCATGCCATATTTAGTGCCTCCAAACCGTTTCGTGCCGATAGCCGGAATGATATAGTCCAGAATCCATATTAATATGGCAATAATTGCCGTAATAATTGCCGTAATAATTAGGAACGACGAATCCATTGGAACGGCATTGGTAAGGTGTAATATAAGTAAGCCTATCCAGCTGGTTAACGGTCCGGGAAGCACGGGTAAAAAACTACCGATAATCCCCAGTATCATAAATAGGGCAGCAACAATAATTAAAATAATATCCATATGTAGAGTTAATTCTATTTAATAAGACGCAAAAGCAGTGGGCTTGTTACATTTGTTAACTAAAAAATTAGTTTAAACTAATTTTTTAGTTATATTTGTTCAACTAATAATTTAGTTGAATGGATAAAACAGTGATAAGATGAAGCAACTTACTAAAGCAGAAGAAGAGATCATGCAAATACTTTGGCAACTTAAAAAGGCCAATGTTAAAGCGATAATAGAGCAATATCCGGAGCCTAAACCGGCCTATAATACCGTATCAACAATTGTTCGGATTTTAGAGAGTAAAGGGTTTGTAGATTACGAAAAGCAGGGTAAAGGGCATGTGTATTTCCCCATTGTGCCACAGCAGGAGTATAGTAATCAATCCATTAATAAGTTAGTCGATAATTATTTTCAAGGCTCCTTTAAAAGCATGGTATCCTTTTTTATGAAAAAGAATGATATCAGTTTAAACGAGTTAGAATCTGTTTTAAAGGAGATTAACAAAAAAGAATAGTCATGGCACATTATATAATACAAACGATAGCCTTTCAGCTCTTCTTCTTGTTGGTTTATGATTTATTTTTAAAAAAGGAAACCTTCTTTAATTGGAATAGAATTTACCTTTTAGCAACGGCCGTTTTATCTTTGATATTACCATTTATAAAAGTTGATCGTTTTAAAGATGTTGTGCCTCAGGATTATATTGTTTCATTGCCGGAAATCATACTAGGACAGACCGGGGTGAGTCCTAATAAGAGCATCATTTTAGACCCCGTTATTATAGAAAACAACCCACTTTCAACTTTAGAAATTATTTTTTATTCAGGTGTTTTTGTAGCCCTTTGCCTGTTCCTTCTAAAAGTGGTTAAGATTCTAATCTTAATCGTCAAAAACCCAAAACAGTCTATCGGGAATGTGGTACTCGTTGAACTATTAAACAGTAGTGCTGCGTTTTCTTTTTTCCACTATATCTTTCTGGGAGAATATATTAAAACTGAAGACAAAGACACTATTTTAAAACATGAACTGATTCACACAGAGCAAAAACACACTATAGATCTGTTGTTTTTCGAAGTATTGCGCGTGTTGTTTTGGTTTAATCCTTTGGTGTATATGTACCAACGCAGACTGGCGACGCTTCACGAATTTATAGCCGATGCCAATGCTTTAAAACATCAAGATAAAGAAACCTATTATCAAGATTTATTGGCACAGGTTTTCGAAACTAAAAATATATCATTCATCAATACATTTTTTAATCAATCATTAATCAAAAAACGAATCGTTATGTTATCAAGATCAAAATCAAGACAAATTCATTTATTTAAGTATGCGCTGCTAATTCCTTTGGTTTTTGGGATGCTCATATATACATCGACCGGAGCGCAAGAGGAAGTAGGACAAAATAGAGCCAATCAGTCCGTAACAGAATTGGGGGATTTGTCTGATGACGAGTTAAAGGAAAAATTCAGAAAGGAATACGAACAAATGAAAGCAAATGGGGCGGATTTTTTAACTATAGCCAAAGCATTTGTTAATGAAGGAGCATCGTATATACTGTCCAGAGAAGATTACTACAGGAATCTAATATTTAGTAAAGAAAATTTAAAGAGATATAAGACTAAAGGCATTAAATTAACCACTGATCCCGATCAGAATTATGCCGGATACCTTGAATGGAAAAAGACCGATGAAGCTAAGGAAAATTGGGAAAATAATACTTTTGATGGTATTTTAAAACTTGTAGTTAATGATTTAAATAATTTAACTTCAGAAGAAGAGATAGAATTAGGGAAAAAGAAAGCTTTATTGTTTAAGGATGTCTTTTTCGTTATGCTCAAAATGACAGATGTTAAAGGATCGGGGATCAAAGTTTTTTATCAACCTAATGAGTTCTCATCTGCAAATAAACGCGATGATTCTAAAGCATTAATGCTAAACGAAACGGTTATAGACGTGGGGTACGATGTCATAGATCAAGTTCCCGTTTTTCCGGGCTGTGAGGGTTTAACAAAGGGGAAACAAAAACAATGTACAACAGAAAAAATAACAGAACACATCGTTAAAAGCTTTAATACCGAGATTGGTGTAAAATTGGGAGTTATAGGGAGACAACGGATTTATGTCATTTTCAAAATAGATAAAAATGGAGATGTTGTTGGTGTACGATCCAGAGCTTCTCATCCGGATTTAGAAGCTGAAGCGATTCGCGTGGTTAATTCATTACCAAAGATGATACCCGGAAAGCATAAAGGAAAACAAGTTGAAGTACCATATTCCTTGCCAATTATATTCCAAATTCAAGACGATGCTTTATTAAATCAAACCATTGTCGATAAAATTGAAGAACGACTTGTAACGGACAATGCTCTTGACAATAATGACATTGATGTCCCGTTTTCAGTAATAGATCAAGTCCCAATTTATCCGGGTTGTGAAGATCTACCAAGCTCAGAACAGAAAACATGTATTTCAGATCATATCAAAAAACATGTCAATAAAAACTTTAATACGAAACTGGCCAAAAAACTTGACCTCAAAGGAAGACAACGTATAAACGTTATTTTTAAAATAGATAAAGAAGGTCATATTATGGGAGTTAAATCCAGGGGGCCACACCCTGCTTTGGAAGCCGAGGCGATACGCGTGATTAAAACCTTACCTAAAATGATTCCGGGAAAGCATAGAGGAAAGAGTGTATCGGTGCCTTATTCGTTGCCAATAATATTTCAGGTTGCGGATCCAGATGAGATATCTAACGAATCTGTGGTTCCATTTGCGGTTGTTGAGGAAGTTCCAATTTACCCGGGTTGTGAAGATTTGCAAGGTAATATCGAAAAGAAGGATTGCATGAGTGAAAATATCACCAATTTCGTCATCAAAAATTTTAACACGAAAATTGCCAGCCAACATGGATTAAGTGGAAGACAGCGTGTCAATGTGATCTTTAAAATAAATAAAGAGGGGGCTATAACAGGAATCCGATCAAGAGCCCCCCATCCGGCTTTAGAAGAAGAAGCCATTCGAGTCATTTCATTGCTGCCAAAAATGAAACCGGGGATACAAGATGGTAAAGTGGTTACTGTGCCTTATTCTCTACCCATTATTTTTGAAGTTGAGGATGATACCCAGCTGTTAAACGAAGTGACCGTTGTAGGTTATCAACCTCCGATTACTGATGTGCCGTTTTCCGTAGTTGAACAAATACCGATCTTTCCCGGTTGTGAAGGCTCGCTGAATCGAGAAGAATTAATGACATGCACCTCTGATGCGATCAAAAAGCACGTCAACAAAAATTTCAAAACCAAATTGGCTCGAAGAATAGGGTTAAAAGGGAGGCAGCGAATCAATGTCATTTTTAAAATAAATAAGGAAGGTACTATAACAGGTATCAAATCGAGAGGGCCACATCCGGATTTAGAAGCTGAAGCCATTAGGGTTATAAATACCCTGCCAAAAATGATTCCAGGGAAGCAAAAAGGGAAAACGGTGAATGTGCTTTTTTCTTTACCAATAATATTTCAGGTCAGTGATTAGATCAGTTCTTTCAACAATAATAATAGTAATAACAATATTTAAAACCGAAGCCCAAACTTCGGTTTTAAACGTTGCAGATAGTTTGTATGTCTATGGAAATTATAGCAAAGCGATCGCGCAGTACAAAACCTATAATAATCTACCGGAAGTGTATCATAAAATAGCAAAATCGTACATCGCCATTGGTCATTATGATGAAGCCCTTGCCAACTATGAGAAAGCTGTTGAAACCAACCCCGACCATACCCTGTTAAAGTATGATTACGGAAAGTTTTTATATCGAACGAAACATTATAAAAAAGCTTCCGAGGTCTTCAATAAACTCGTTTATATCGACTATAAAAATCCAAACTTCCATTATGAGTTGGGGCTGGCTCTGGAGAAACTCAAAGATTCTACGGCCCAAAACAGATTCTTTAATGCCTTTCAGCTGGATACGACGCATCAAAAGGCCATTTATAAAATGGCTAAGTTTCATCTTAAAAAGGGACATAATAAACAGGTGGATTATTATGTGGATATGGGACTAAAGAGTTACGAGAATAACAAAGAATTAATAAGTTTAAAAGCGCAGAATCATTATGTGAGACAGCATTATAAGGACGCTACGATTTGGTTTGAAAAGCTTGTGACACTTGGAGAATCTTCAGAGTTTATTCATGAAAAGTTGAGTTTGTGCCACTACCAATTATATGAGTATGAAAAGGCTATTGCCCAAAGGAAGCTAGCTTTAAAGTTTAACCCTTTAGACGCCACGGCGATCTATGTTATAGGAACCTATTATGAAAAAATAAGCGACTTTAAAAAGGCTGAAGAATATATGAGCAAAGCCTTATTGTTGCTAGATCAGCCGTTAGATGCCGAATATATGAAGCTGGGAACCGTACTAAACCAGCAAAAAAAATATAAAGAAGCCATTATCGCTTTAAAAAAATCCTTAAAAGAAAATCCGAAAAACCCGGGTACACAGTTTTTTCTGGTAAGAACCAAAGACGAATATTATGAAGATCTGGACTCAAAGATTAAACTGTACGAAGATTTTAAAAAAAAATACCCAAAGAGTCCTTTTATAAAGTTCGCTCAATATCGCTTGGATGAATTGAAGGAAGAAAAATTTCTTAAAACGGAAAATAAAGAGGAATAAATTCAGCTGAAGCCAACGTTTGTTTCTATAATATGAAGAGAAAGTTGATTTAAAAACCAAAAAAATTGTATTTTTCGGTTTCAGTTTTAATTCATGAAACAATTTTGTGTTTTTATCGTAATTTTAGGGCTTACCTCCTGTGAGTATTTTAATGTGAAGAAAACATCATCCGAAGCAATTTTAAAAGAAGAATTACAAACTTTTAATTGGGATGATGTGGATGAATATCCTACATTTTCAATATGTGATTCCTTAGCGGTTAAACAAGAAAAGAAAAACTGTTTCGAGCACGTTTTAAGCACACATATAGCGAAATACTTGCAGCAGGAAACCATTATAGTATCTCAAGATATTAACGATACCATCGCTTTGCAATTCCAGATTTCGGAAAAAGGTGTTTTAACACTTTTAAATGCGAAGATAGATTCTGTGACTCTAGCAGAGATACCAAATATAAAAACCTTGCTGAATGAGAGTTTGGACTCCCTTCCTAAGATTTTCCCTGCTATTAAAAGACGTCAGTATGTCACGACAGAATTCAAATTACCAATTATCATTAAAATGAATTAGTTCTATAAATTCAGTCTGTAGCCTACAGCAAAATCTACCGGAAAGTTATTACTGTTCTCTATAAATAAGGCAAACAATTCGTTATAGGATAAAGTTATAAAACTACGGTCACTAATTTTCAAATCGGCACCCAAACCAAAGATAAAGGGTATTTTAAACGCTGAGTTTTTAACGATTTCATCCGTTGTGTTAGTCAATGCTATGGTATTTTTTGAAAATGTATAGCTTGCAAACAGAAGATTTCCGTACATATTAAATGCAGTATTTTTAATAAACCGATATCGATATCCCAGACCTAGTTGTGTCGCTGAATATTTAAAATTGTCATTATCTAAAGCATGTTCAATATTGAAAAAACCTGCATGTCTTGATTTATCATTTAAAGAAATAACTTCAAGTTCTGCGGCAAAAAAAGGTGCTGTAGTATTATTTGGGTTAGCGACAAAGGGATGGTTGGTTAAACCTCCGTAAAGACTTAAACGCGGTTTTAATGGTGACCGGTCTTCAATGTAAGCAGAATGCCCTATGGAGGTATTATAAGTTTTAAAAAACTGTTTTAAACTCTGTAATGTAAACTTTAGGTCCTCAGTTGATAGCTTAGTGCTTGAAGTAAGTACTTTGAGTTGTGCTTTATACTCTTCCTGATAATTATTAGTCTCGCCTTTAGTGTTTAATAGTTCAGAAATACTGCCATCATCTGTTTTAACAAAATAGTGATAATGCTTGTCAATAATAGTCCAAAGTAAATCTAAATGACCTTCTACTGCGGTTTTAAGTTCGTAGGGTTTTCCGTTAATGGTGTATTGTTGCTGTCCGGATACGGACAAAGAATAACATATAAGTAGGAGTAAAAAAAAGACCTTTTTCATGAGATTAAAAGATTTGGGGTTATACTTTAACTGTATCTGGCACAGCTATGTAAAGCTACTAAAAATAAATGAAATAGTCCTATTTTTTAAAATTTCTGCCTTTCCATTTGTAGTTGCTAAACATAGCAATAAAAGCAATATAAACACTAAAAAACGGATATAACATAAATCCAAAAATATACGACCTCAGTACATGTTTCTGATCGAAGAATAAGGCCGATTTGAAGATTAAATAGAAATCTATAGCAAATTTAATCATTAGAATGTAGACTAAAATGTTCATATTAAAGCTGCCAAAAAGAGTCGATAATATTAAGATAATAATGAGTACATTCATTAATAGCACAATCAATCCCGTTAATTGTCCAAAAAGGTTTTTATAGGCACTTGTTTTCGCAGCCCAACGTATGCGCTGCTCTTTTAATGTCTTCCATGAAGGTTGCGATTGAGTCGTCATGATAGCCTGTTCACATTTTAAATAATGAACGCTATCAGGATACGATTTTACAGCTTTTTCCAAAAGAAAGATGTCGTCACCACTGGCAATATTGGTATTGCCATCAAATCCCTGTAGCATTTTAAAGAAGTTCTTTCGGTAAGCGAAATTAGCACCATTACATAAAAAAGGCGTTTTGATTCCAAAACCACCCATAGTTACGCCTTGCAAACTTAATATATCCAGTAATTGAAAGCGATTTAAAAAACCCTGTTTAGGTGAGTAGGTTACAGGAGCAACAATACATTGGCATACCCTGGTTTGAATATATTCGTCAAAACTGTCCAGCCAATATTTTGGTAAGATACAATCGGCATCTGTGGTCAGTATCCATTCATGTTTTGAATGCTGAATACCCGTAGTGATGGCATCTTTTTTTGGCGCGTTTGAAACGTTTACATTTTTAATAATTGAAATATCAGTTCGAGTGACACCGATTTTTAACGGGATTCTATCCAGAACTTTTTTAATGACCTCAACCGAATCATCATCAGAATCATCATCAATTAAAATCACCTCGAATAAATGCTTAGGGTATTCCAGAGAAGCTATAGATTGTAACAGGTTGGGCAAATTTTCAGCTTCGTTTCTAAAAGGAATAATGATCGAAAATCCAGTCTCAGAACTAAGGTTTTTCAATTTAAAAACGGAGACCTTATCAAAGCCATAAACAAAACTTCCTATGAGACATAAATAGGCCAATGTGATTATAATACCGATTAAAACCATAATTAATCTTCGTTTTTTGGAATGTTAAAATTAAGCACATAAAAACTACCAAGCATACTGGGGAGAACAAAATTTAAGACCCACATTAGAGTAATAATACTTAAAACAGTAAGCGCGTTAACACCTGCAAATGAGAATATATAAAGAGAAAGGCTTCCTTTGATAACCACATCAAAAATAAAAATGGATGGCATAATTGAAGCCGTTAAATACATGGATGTAATTAACACCATAGCGTGGATATAGCTCATATTTACATCAAAAAGTTGTAATAAAGTGTAAAACTGAAATGAAAAAATGGCATAGCGTAATAGGGAGAAAAGAAAGCCGAAAATCAATTTTTTCCTTGGAAAGGATATGATGAAACCTTGTATTTTTTTTAAAGAAAACCCTTTAATGGTGACCTTGCTTTTTTTGATGACAATAGCGAGGGCAAGAAAAATAAATGAACCCACGATGAAAAGCTTCCATATCTTATCAAAATCTATAGGAACCGCATAAGATGTTATAAAAAAACAAAAGCCTATGATCCCCAAAATAGTAGTGACCCCCATTTGTAATATGTTGCTTAATAAGTTGACGAGCATAATGCGTTTTCTAAAAGAGCGCGTATAGTAAATGGCCTTGGCTCCATATTCTCCAATTCTGTTTGGGGTGAACAGTGACGCTGTTAAAGCTCCTAAACTTTGTTCGAGTGCATTTTTAAATGTGATTTTTTCTACGAAAGAGACCAACGACCTCCATTTTAAAATTTCAAAAAACCAGTTAGAAATGCTTAAAAAAAGCAAAAAAACGATTGTTTTTGACGAAAATATGTGCTTTTCAGATAAAAAATCGATAAAAACGGAGAATTGTAGCTGGTCATTATTTGTAAGTTTTTCATAAATAAAATAAAAAGCCCCAACTACAATGCTTAATTTAATGAGCACAAAAAAGAATTGTTTAGTTTTGTATAGCAATGTGTTGTTTGTCATATCAAATTGATACATGCAAATTAAGCCAATATTATTGTATGCCTCTAAACTTTAGAATTTTTAAAAATATATTCCTGTACATCACTTTTATATTATGTGGGCTTTTAGGGTTTTCTCAGGGAGATACCAGTACCGTAAAAGCACAATTTGCGTTAGGGGTTAATAGTCCCTCTCAAAATGGCTTTGTTAATAATTTTCAAGCCAAATCAATAAACTTTCCCAGTATTAACCTGGGTGTTCAATATATGTTTAAGCCAAAATTAGGTGCAAAATTAGATTTTGGATATAACCGCTTTTCAAACTTGAGCAATACTCCGGAATTCAAAGTCAATTATACCCGACTTAATGCACAATTGGTTTATGATGCTACTCGTGTTTTTGGTTTTCTCCCTCAACGGGTAGGTACATTTGTTCATGCCGGTCCCGGATTTTCATCGGTAAAACCCTTGGGCAATTATACACAAAATAACAACTCGTTTCTTAATGCTATGGCCGGTATAGAGTTTCATTATGGAATTTCAGATAAGCTTTCGGTGTATTTAGACGGCTCATATATTTTAGGGTTTGGTAAAGATTTTAATCCGATATCTGAGGGATTTGGATCCTTTAATGGAGATATTTTAACACTAACTATTGGCGCTTCTATTTCGTTAAGTGGCTGCCAATATTGCGATTAATGAATAAAGAAAAAATAATATTAGGGATAGATCCCGGGACAACCATTATGGGGTTCGGACTCATAAAAGTGGAGGGGAAAAAGATGCATTTTTTACAGCTTAATGAGCTTGATCTTAAAAAGTACAGCGATCATTATTTAAAACTGAAACTTATTTTTGAACGTACCATAGAACTTATAGACACCCATAAGCCTGATGAAATAGCCATTGAAGCTCCGTTTTTCGGGAAGAATGTTCAAAGTATGCTTAAATTGGGTCGCGCTCAGGGCGTTGCTATGGCAGCTGGTTTGAGCAGGGAAATACCCATTACAGAATATCTGCCGAAAAAAATTAAAATGGCCATTACGGGGAATGGAAATGCTAGCAAAGAGCAAGTGGCAAAAATGCTTCAAAGCCTATTGGACTTAAAAACACTGCCTAAAAATTTAGACGCTACCGATGGATTGGCTGCTGCAGTGTGTCATTTTTATAATTCGGGAAAAGTGACTGTTGGTAAAAGTTATTCCGGTTGGGCGAGTTTTGTAAAGCAGAATGAAGGTCGAATTAAAAAGTAGCAAATGATTTATGCTTTGATACCGTTGTTTCAAAAACGGAGTATCGGTTATGTATTCAGGATCATCTTTTCCTATGTCCTAATGTTAATATCCTACATGATAATGGCGAATTGGATTTTATTAATTATAGTTTGGCTTAAGAGTAAGTAATGGCAGGTATCTACATCCATATTCCCTTTTGTAAACAAGCTTGCTTTTATTGTGACTTTCATTTTTCAACCTCATTAAAAAAGAAAGGTGCATTGATTCAGGCGCTTGTAAAAGAGTTAGAATTACGACGTGATGAGCTCCAAAACCAATCCATCGAAACCATTTATTTCGGTGGAGGGACACCATCGTTATTGACGATTGACGAATTACAGTTTGTCATGGATGCGATCCATAATAATTATTCGGTCATTGAAACCCCCGAAATCACTTTAGAAGCAAATCCGGATGATCTCACCAGCGAACAAATAAGTGAACTCGCAAATACCCAAATTAACAGGTTGAGTATTGGTGTACAATCTTTTTTTGAAGACGATTTGCAAGCTATGAATAGGGCGCATAATGCTTCGGAAGCTAAACAATGTTTACAAGAAGCAACCCGTCACTTTAAAAATATAACCGTCGATTTAATCTACGGTATACCGAAGATGAGTTTGGAAAAGTGGAATAAAAATTTGGAAATGGCTTTTGGTTTTGGAGTTCATCATATATCCAGTTATGCTTTAACGGTTGAACCAAAAACAGCGTTGGATACCTTTATAAAAAAAGGGACTTACCCACCAATTGATGAAGCATTGGCCTTAGAGCATTTTAACCACCTCGTAGAGAAAACGAGTGCTTATGGATTTGTGCATTATGAAATCTCTAATTTTGGAAAACCTGATTTCTTTTCGAAGCACAATACATCCTATTGGCAAGGCAAGTCGTATTTGGGTATTGGTCCATCGGCACATTCATTCAACGGAAAACAACGTAGTTGGAATATTTCGAATAATTCAAAATATATCCAATCCATGCAAAACAATATCGTTCCTAAAACTGTCGAAACATTGTCAGTTAAAGATCGGTTTAACGAATATATCATGACGGGTCTTAGAACCATTTGGGGGGTGTCTTTATATAAAATTGAAAGAGATTTTGGGAAGGCCTATGCGACCCATTTAAAACAGGCCTCAGAAAAATTTATATCTAAAAACTTGCTTATGATTTCAGAGTTTGATGCTCAACCCAATTTGAACATTTTAAAAACGACGCAAAAAGGCAAGTTCTTAGTAGATGGTATTGCGGCGGATTTATTTATGCTGAACTAGTTTCAGGATATTAAAAAACTTATATTTGGAACTATAGATTTGATTTTAAAAAGGTCCCGAAATAAATTCAGTATAAATGTTAGCAACCATTCAATATAATTCAAGAAAACTTCAGATAGATTTGTCCCAACCCATTGATATTTCGATGCCTTTAAGAGCTTCAAAAGATAACGTCAATGCCTGGTATGTGGGTCCGCCAAAGATAGAGCCCGTAAAAGACCGTGAGTGGATCGCAAGCGTAGCCGAAGGCTCCTGTATAAATTTTAATGCTATTTCCTTCAATCCACATGCCCATGGAACACATACAGAATGTGTTGGGCATATTACTGAAAAAGTACATTCCATAAATGAGAATTTAAAACAATTTTTCTTTTTAGCTGAGGTGATCACCGTAGCACCGGAAAAGTTAAATGGCGATTTTGTAATCTCTAAAAAACAACTGCAATTTGCTATAGGAAATAAAAAAAGAGATGCTATAGTGATTAGGACGATCCCAAATACAAGTGAGAAAATAACCATGCAATATTCGAATACGAATCCGCCATATTTATTGGAAGAAGCTGCTGTATATCTGAGAGAAAAGGGAGTAAAACATATATTAATAGATTTACCAAGTGTTGATAAAGAAAAAGATGATTGCAAGTTATTAGCGCATAACGCCTTTTGGAATACCAAGGGAAAAATGAGAATGGACGCCACAATTACCGAGTTTATTTATGTCCCTAATACCGTCGATGACGGCTGCTTTTTTTTAAATTTGCAAATCGCTCCATTCGAGAATGATGCGGCTCCAAGTAAACCTATTTTGTATAAAATTATCTAGTATATGGAAGCTTTTCTAGGAATTATTATCGGTATTTTAGCGAGTTTAGGTGTGGTGACTTACCTAAAATCTATGAAGAAGAAACACTTGGTGAACTCACAATCGGTGTTGCTTTTGGATAAGATTAAAACCGTTTGTAAGTTTATAACTGTAGAAGGGGATTTTGCGGAAATTTATCATTATGAAGATGTTAAGGAAAAGTTCTTAAAACTTATTTCAAGTAAAAAGAAGGCTTTGGTAGTTATAAATGCTAAAGCCTATGTGGGGTACGATTTATCGAAGATTAATTTGGAATCAGATAATGAAAAAAAGAAAATCATTTTAAAACATTTTCCACAACCTGAAATCCTATCTATAGAAACTAATTTGAATTATTATGATAAGTCGGATGGCTTGTTTAATAAATTTGAAGCCACCGATCTTACCGATCTACATACCGAAGCCAAACAACATATTACAGACAAAATACCCGAAAGCGGTTTAATACAGGTTGCTCAAAAAGAAGCTTTAGAAACCATCGGGCTTATGGAGGCTATTGTTGAAACCATTGGCTGGAAGTTAGATTATTCATCGCTAAAGATTGAAGAAGAGCGAGTAAAAACTCTTGAGTAGCTTATGAATATTGAACAATTAAGAAATTACTGCTTGGCTAAAAAAGGAGCCAACGAAAGCTTCCCTTTTGATGAAAACACCTTAGTATTTAAAGTGCTAAACAAAATGTTTGCGATGGCACCATTAAATAAGTGGGAGCAAGGTGAAGCCGTGGTAACTTTAAAATGCGACCCCGAATATACTCTCGAACTTAGAGAAACGTACCAAAGTATCTATGCGGGCCCCTACGTAAGTAATAAACATTGGAATACCGTTTCATTGCATACCGGAGAGTTAAAACAAGAGCTTGTTCTTAAACTTATAGATCATTCTTATGATATGGTTGTAAAGGGTATGACAAAAAAAATGAGAGCGACTTTAATATAAAATGATAACGCGCGGTGAGTTTTATCAAAATACACGACAGGTAAACAATATGTATTGGACTGATAGTTTTTTATTGTATCTTTATAATCTCTCATTCTCCTAATTTAATTTGTTTTTAGTGCGTAAAAGGTTGTCCTGATTCTTTTTTATCGCCCCGTAATCTTAAACTAGTATTTGATTATTAACTATTATACTAATTTAAATTTTTAACAAATTATGAAAATTTCCAACCAATTTTTCGTTGCACTAGTAGTTTTGCTATTGCTTTTAAGTCCTTGTTCAATTTTTGCTCAAGATGAAGCCCCAAAAAGACCAGAATATATTTCCGTCACGCAAATGTTCTGGAATAAAAATTATAAAGCTTCACCCGACGAATGGAAAGCTATAGAAAAGGAGTATAAGGAGAAGGTTACTAATAAGAATGAATATATTGTTAATGCTGGTTATTATACCCATTTGTTTACAGACAATAGTAACGAGGTCATGTATGTGCAATCATACCCTAATTGGGAGGCTCTTGATAAAGCTGCCGATAGAAATGCTGAACTGGAAAAAGAAGCATGGCCAGATGAAGATACGCGAAAAGCGTTTTTAAAGAAAATGAATTCGGCCTATTCTAAATTTCATTCTGATGAGATTTATGCTACAATGAGCGGCGCTAAACTTATGGAAAAAGCACCGGAAAAAGACATGGTGTTATACTTGCGACAGAATACAATGGCATTTCCGGAAGACGGAACCTTAGAAGAATTTAAAACCCTACGTAAAAAGCTTCTCGAGAACGTTATTTACAAAAATGAGTTTATTAAAGCATATTATCCGTCCATACATGCCTGGGGAGCCGATAAAAGGGATATGAATGAGGCTGTAATAATGGAGTCTTTAGCGGATTTACATAAAATGTTCGATAGAAATACGGAGCTTATGAAAGATGCCTTTACGGAGGATGAAAGAAAAGCGTTTGGTAAATATTTTAAAAGGCATGGAGACTATCTTTACACCGCAATAAAATTATAGCTATTACAGCTTAGAATATAGGGCTGCTTGAAACATGAGATTGGAGTTCAAGCAGCTTTTTTATTCGAAATCAACTTGTAAGCGTGTTTATTAAAACGTATTATTGCAGCACAAATACAATCCATGAGTTTAGAAAGAACCCTCTATAAGAGAGCAGGTAATACTTGCGAATTATGTGCTAATGATGAGCATTTAGAAATATATACTCTGGCCCCTTATAAAGATCAAAATCCCGATAAATCTTTAGTGGCATGTAAAACCTGCGTTGATCAAATGAATGATCCCGAAACGACAGATGCGAATCACTGGCGTTGCCTAAACGAGAGTATGTGGAGCGAACATCAGGCGGTACAAATTGCGGCATGGAGAATGTTATCACGTTTAAGACATGAAGGATGGCCACAAGATTTACTGGATATGATGTATTTGGAGGATGACGTTTTAGAATTTGCCGGAGCCACAGGAGAAGGAGAATCCGATGCTGAAAAGTTAATTCATCGCGACGTAAACGGGGTGGTTTTACAGGCTGGAGATGCTGTAGTACTCATTAAAGATTTAAAAGTGAAGGGCTCGAGTATGGTTGCCAAACAAGGGACTGCAGTTCGAAATATTCGTTTAGACCATGAAAACGAAAAATATATTGAAGGAAAAGTAGGCCCTACTCAAATCGTTATCATTACAGACTATGTGAAAAAGCTATAAGCTATGAGATCTTTTGTATAGTGAAGGGTTGATGCCTTTAATAGTTTTAAATTGTCGGTTAAAATTAGAGATATTATTAAATCCGGACTTTTCCGCAACTTCTGCAATGGAATACCCTTCATTGGAAATTAATAACTTACAGGCATTTTCTACCCTTAATTCTGTTAAAAACCTAAAATAAGTCTTATTGGTTCGCTTTTTAAAGTACTTACAAAATGCATTTTTAGTCATGGCCGATACTTTGGCAACAGCATCCAGTGACATGGGATTACTATAATTCGTTATGGTGTATTCCATAACATCACGCATGCGCTTTCCTTCAACGTCTGAGTAACTTTTGTCATAAACAAAGGACGATAAACTGGAATACCTGCTTTTAGAAAGTCGTTTAAGAAGCTCTAATAGAATGATAAACCGCTCAAGTTTCGTGCTTTGTTTTAGTTTTAAAAAGCGCGATTTAATATCGACATGATTCGTAACCTTAAATCCGTTATTGCTGCGTTTAAAAAAAAGCTGTAGATCTCTAAGTTCTTCAAGATCAAAGAACAACTCTCCAAAGGCATTTTTAGTAAAAAAAAGCGTTATCATCTTAGAAATCTCGTGCCCCTGAACTTCACTTTTAAAAACATGTGGTAGATGCGCTCCAATAACCAAAACATCTCCTTTTTTATAATCGTTAATAGTATCTCCAACAATAAGGGTTCCGGAACCCTGAACGACATAGCTTACTTGTATTTCCTCGTGTTGGTGTAACTTGTCATAAAAATAACGTGCTTCATCTTCTTGATAAATTAAAGCATCGTGTTCCAACTTTGGTATTTTAAAAGGAAGGACCTTCATGAATATGGTATCTGTTTTAATGTCAAATATATGTAAATAATACTCATATAGCCTATTTAAATCCATAATAAGGATAATATAGTACTATTATTGGATAAAGATGCATTAATTTAGAGGAGGTGTTTTGTATAATTTTACAGCATTCAAAATACACATAAAATGAACGTAAAATGGGAAGGCGTTATGCCAGCAGTAACCACTAAATTCACAAAGGAAGATACTTTGGATTTGGTTAATTTTGAAGTTAATATTCACGCGCAATTAAGTGCGGGAGTTAGCGGTATTATATTAGGAGGAACACTTGGTGAAGCAAGTACACTTTCAGATGAAGAAAAAAGTACTATCGTACGAAAAACTGTTGAGATCGTAGATGGTAAAGTTCCGGTAATTATGAATATTGCCGAACAAACCACGAAGGGAGCCATTGAAGCAGCGAGGAAAGCAAAAGAAGATGGAGCTTCGGGCTTAATGATGTTGCCTCCAATGCGTTATAAGGCAGACGACAAGGAAACCGTAACCTACTTTAAAAAAGTAGCCTATAGTACAGATTTACCTATTATGATTTATAATAACCCTGTAGATTATGGTATTGAAGTCACCTTAGATATGTTTGAAGAATTATCGGAGTGTGCCAATATTCAGGCGGTTAAAGAATCGACCAGAGATATTTCAAACATTTCAAGAATGAAAACCCGTTTTGGAAATCGCTTTGCGATTTTGAGTGGTGTGGATACGCTTGCACTTGAAAGTACACTAATGGGTGCCGATGGTTGGGTCGCCGGATTGGTCTGCGCGTTTCCTGCAGAAACAGTGGCTGTTTTTAATCTCGCCAAATCAGGAAGAACACAAGAAGCTATAGAAATATACCGCTGGTTTTTACCGTTGCTGGAATTAGATATAAACACTAAATTAGTGCAAAATATTAAATTAGCCGAAGTTCATACAGGTATTGGCACAGAGCATGTCCGAGAGCCGCGTTTACCGCTTTACGGAGAAGAGCGTGAGCGGGTTATAAGGATAATAGAGGAAGGCCTAAGAACCCGACCAACATTACCGGAATATAAAGGTCTGGAAGTATTAACTTAAAAAGGACAAACCTTCCTTAATTGAAGATGTCACGATGTGGCAGAAGGGTTGAAAATATGCTGGAGTTAAGACCAACATGCGAACATTGTAACAAATCATTGCCTTATAATACCCATGAAGCAATGATTTGTACGTTTGAATGCACGTTTTGTAAAGACTGCGTGAAAAATGTATTAAAGGAGATGTGTCCCAATTGTGGAGGTGGGTTCGAAAAGCGCCCATTACGCCCAAAAACGCTACTGGGAAAATACCCGGTATCGGCTAGTATTATTTATAAACCGGTTGATATTAAGTCACATTTAAAACGATTAAATAAAAAATGATTACAGGGAAAAACTATATTGGAAATCAGTTGTCCGCAATAGGCGCAAAAACATATAAAACGTTCAATTCGCAATTAAATATTGAAAACGAACATGTTTTTACAGAAGCGACTGCCAATGAAATAAATATTGCAGCTAGCTTGGCAGCTAGTGCATTTAAGACCTATTCAAAAAAATCCGGTAAAGACAAAGCCGTATTTTTAAGGGCTATAGCCGATGAGATAGAAGCTTTGGGAGAAGCTTTGATTACCACCTATACATCAGAGTCGGGATTACCGGCGGGAAGAGCCATGGGAGAACGGGGAAGAACCATAGGACAGCTAGGAGCGTTTGCGAGCCATATAGAAAATGGGAGCTGGGTGGAAGCACGGATCGATACCGCACAACCAGACCGTCAACCACTTCCAAAGGTAGATTTAAGAAAAATGAATGTGGCTTTGGGACCTGTTGTGGTTTTTGGAGCATCAAACTTCCCTTTAGCATTTTCAACAGCAGGAGGAGATACTGCAGCGGCATTAGCTGCCGGGTGTCCGGTGATTGTAAAATCACATCCTATGCATGCCGGAACAGGAGAAATGGTAGCTTCTGCCATTATAAAAGCCGCTGAAAAGACCGGAATGCCTAATGGGGTGTTTTCAAATTTGAATAGTAGTGGCATAGAAGTAGGGCAAACTTTGGTGCAACATCCGGCGGTGAAAGCAGTTGGATTCACGGGGAGTATACGAGGCGGTAGAGCATTATTTGATTTTGCTGCAAAACGCCCTGAACCGATTCCCGTATTTGCAGAGATGGGAAGTATAAATCCGGTGGTATTATTGCCGGAGGCGTTAAATACCAAAGCGGTGCATTGGGCTAAAACTTATGCAGGCTCGATTACTTTGGGAGCCGGTCAATTTTGTACAAACCCGGGATTACTTATAGGTATTAAAGGAGAAGGCTTGGCAAATTTTGCGAGTACCCTGGCAGAAGAGATTGTGAAAATCGAACCATCGTGTATGTTACATCCGGCCATTATTGGAGCTTATGATAGTGGTAAAGCAAGAGCTTTAGAGCAAACAGAACTCAATGTACTTGCTGATTATGGTTTAGAAGCACGGTCTAATTATGCTAAGCAGGCCGTTTCAATGGTGTCTGGCAAGACTTTTTTAGAAAACCCTGTATTGCACAATGAAGTCTTTGGCCCTTTTTCGTTGATCGTGGAATGTGAAAACGAATTACAATTAGAAGAAGTGATTCATAAATTGGAAGGTCAATTGACCGGAACCATAATCGCAGAGGAGACTGAATTGACGCATAGTTCCAATATAGTTTCTGCATTACAGAATAGAGTAGGGCGTATTATTTTTAATGGTGTGCCCACTGGTGTTGAAGTTTGTCCGTCAATGCAACATGGAGGACCATACCCTGCATCTACAGATTCCAGGTTTACAGCTGTTGGTGTTGATGCGATTAAACGATGGGTTCGCCCTTTTAGTTTTCAGGCCTGGCCAAACGAATTATTACCGGACGAATTGAAAAACGAAAACCCTTTGGGTATTTCAAGATTGGTCGATGGAACCCATACCGACCAAGGCATATAAAATAAAAAAGAATATGGGTGACTAACTCAAGAACTTATTGGGTGCAATTAAAAAGGCACCCTTTGGGTTTTCTCAGCGCTTGTTATTATAAAATGCATTAGGTATGAATTATTTGAAATTATGTTTTCTATGTATGCTATTTCCCCTTTGCGGTGTTGCTCAAAATGCCGGTTATAATCCGTCACTTCAGCTTGAGAAAATAATTGATCGTTATCAGGAACATAAAGGTTACGACAAAAAAGAATATCCTTTAGGACTTTTTACAAAAGCGCATTATAAGGCGGAAGCCGGATTCGCCCAATCGTTACTTGACGCGCTGAAGCCTATTATTCCGGACGATCTGTCCGAAACAGATAAAATTTCGCTCGCTCTTTTAAAATTTAGTTTACAAGATAAAATAGATTTTTTCGAATTTCAAAGATACCTTAACCCTTTACTTTCAGACTCCGGTTTTCATAGTAGCCTAAATTATCAAGTAAGACCGCTTCAAAATTATTCACAAGTAAAAAAATATTTAAATAGATTAAATGCTATTCCTGAGTTTGTAAATCAACATTTTGTGAACCTTAGAGCAGGTTTAGAAAAAGGAATGTCTCAGCCTCGGGTAATTTTTAAGGGCTATGAGTCTACTTACAATGACCATATTACGGATGATTTTAAGGATAACTTCTTCTATTCACCCTTTAAGAGTTTACCGAATAATTTAACAGCGTCTCAAAAAGATTCGGTACTGGTTGCTGCAAAAAAGGCCATAGAACTTAGTGTTGTACCTCAGTTTAAAAGAATAAAGGATTTTTTCGAATCAGAATATCTTCCAAAAACAAGGATCTCCCTTGGGGTTTCAGAAACGCCTAATGGCAAAGCTTATTATCAAAACAGAATTAACTATTATACGACCAGTACCCAATATACTGCAGAAGATATTCATCAAATAGGACTAAAAGAGGTTGCGAGAATTAAGGCCGAGATGCTAAAAATTATTGATGGGCTGGAGTTTAAAGGTGATTTCGCGGACTTTCTTCATTTTTTAAGAACCGATCAGCAGTTTTATGCAAAAACGCCTAAAGAATTATTAATGATTGCGCGGGATATGGCAAAACGAGCCGATGCGCAATTACCGCGCTTTTTTAAAACATTACCACGCAAACCCTATGGTGTGGCCCCGGTTCCCGATGCTATTGCTCCGAAATATACTACCGGAAGATACGTAGGAACGCGTAAAAACAGTACCGAACCCGGATATTATTGGGTTAATACGTATAATTTGCCAAGCAGAACCTTATATACAATGCCTTCGTTAACAGTTCACGAAGCTGTTCCGGGACATCATTTACAGGGAAGTTTAAATAATGAATTAGGGGATAGTATCCCTCAGTTTCGGCGTAATCTATACCTGTCGGCATATGGGGAAGGTTGGGGTTTATATTGCGAATTTTTAGCCGAAGATATGGGCATGTACACAACCCCATACGAGCATTTTGGAAAGTTTACTTATGAAATGTGGAGAGCATGCCGGTTGGTCGTAGATACGGGTATTCATGCAAAAGGCTGGACACGTGAACAGGTGGTTGACTTTATGGCTTCGAATACCGCATTGTCGATGCACGAAATCAATACAGAAACCGATCGCTATATTTCATGGCCCGGACAGGCCTTATCGTATAAAATAGGAGAGTTGAAAATTAGAGAACTTCTAAAACGCGCTAAAGAAAAATTAGGTAACAAATTCGATATTAGAGATTTTCATGAAGTCATTCTGGAACAAGGCACGGTGACCTTATCGATTTTGGAAAATAGAATAAATGCTTATATAGATAAAACATTATATGAAACATCGCCCCCTAAGCATGAAATTCGTAATTAAAATGTGATATGGAGGTTACATCTGCTGGTCGGCAAACTACTGTAACCATTAAAATACTATAGATAAAAACACATGAATAGAAAAACATTCTTTTGTGTAGATGCACACACCTGTGGAAATCCTGTACGTGTAGTGGCTGGAGGAGGACCAAACCTTAAAGGTGCTAATATGAGTGAAAAACGTCAGCACTTTTTAAAAGAATACGATTGGATTAGAAAAGGATTAATGTTTGAACCACGCGGTCACGATATGATGAGTGGTTCCATTTTATTTCCACCTCATAACTCCGAAAATGATTTAGCGATATTATTCATTGAAACCTCAGGGTGTCTACCCATGTGTGGTCATGGCACTATAGGAACGATTACTATAGCTATTGAAGAAGGACTAATTACACCAAAAATTCCCGGTAAAATTAAAATGGAGGCACCGGCAGGCTTAGTGGAAATAGCGTATCAGCAAACCGGATCTAAAGTAGATTGGGTAAAACTAACGAACGTTAAAAGTTATTTAGCCGCTGAAAATTTAAGTGTAGAGTGTCCCGAGCTTGGAGAGATTACATTTGATGTGTCTTACGGAGGGAATTATTATGCTATTGTAGATCCACAACAAAATTTTTCGGGAGTGCATGATTTTACGGCCAGTAAAATTATTCAATATTCCCAGGTCGTTAGAGATCGCATTAATGCGAAATACCCCAACATGTTTATTCACCCGGAGAATGATACGATTAGAGATGTTTCCCATATGTTATGGACAGGACACCCTATTGATCCGGCATCATCAGGAAGAAACGCCGTGTTCTATGGAGATAAAGCCATCGACCGCTCACCCTGTGGAACCGGGACATCTGCCAGATTAGCCCAATTGTATGCCAAAGGAAAACTTCAAAAGGGGGAAGCCTATGTCCATGAAAGTTTTATAGGGTCTAAGTTTATAGGTCGTGTTGAAGAAGAAACCAAATTAGATGGTAAAATGGCAATCATTCCAAGTATTCAGGGGTGGGCCAAAGTATATGGGTATAATACTATAATTATTGACGAGGAAGATGATCCTTATGCCCATGGATTTCAGGTCATTTAAATTATAAAAAATATGAAGCAATATTTTAGCGCAGTAATGATATATTGTTTGTTTACAACATTAATTCAGGCACAAAAAATTACTCGACAAGATTATGAAAGAGCAGTAAGTTTTAGGTACGATAATCTTAATAATAAAACGGTTTTTAATTTAGATACTGCGGTAAATTGGTTTAAGGATGGATCGGGTTTGTGGTTCATTGATTACTCTAAAAACGGCAAAGCCTATAAAGCGGTAGATTTCAAAAAGGGCCGTGTTGCAGATTTATTTGATCACGAAAAATTGGCCAAAGTTCTAGGTGAATTCACTAAAGAAGTGTTAGAATCCGGCGGACTTGAATTGTCTGATTTTCAGAGAACAAAAAAAAGCCTGTCTTTCGGTTTTAAAGGTGAAACCTATTTGGTAGATCTAAAAACGTATAATTTGGAATTACAAAAGAGAAACAAACAAACCAAAGAAAACCCTTTTGAATCCAAATCACCCGACGGTAAATGGGTGGCTTATACAAAGGATTATAATCTATTTGTTAAGTCTGTCGATACCGGAGTAGCGCACCAGTTAAGCACAAATGGTGAAAAAGGATATGAATATGCATCCTGGTATGGCTGGACGGATAAAATGGAAGGTGAAAACGGAGAACGACCAAAGAAGTTCTATGCCGATTGGTCTGAAGATTCGAAATGGATCATAACCAGTATCGTGGATACCAGAAATGCAGAAAAAATGTACCTGTTAGATTGGAGTATCGATTCCTTATATAGACCAAAACTATTATCTTATTATCGTGGTTCTCCAGGAGATGCTACCATGGTTAAGATAGCTCCTGTTTTTTATAATGTAGACACTAAAAAGGAGGTGAAAACCGAGCTGCCAATAGGTACACATATTAATTCAGTATCCATTAGAAAATCGGAGATGCCAGGCAAATTATTTGCAAGTTATAGCGAGCGTGGATATTTAAAACAGTATGTAAAATGGGTTGATCTAAGCTCTCAGAAAGAAGAAATTCTTATCGAAGAAACCAGCGATACAGGTATCGATAATTTCGAATATCGCACTTTAGAAGATAAGCAAAAAATCATTTTTCTGTCGGAAAGAACCGGATGGAGACAACTCCATATTTTAGATTTAAAAACGAAAGAAACCAAGCAACTTTCCAGCGGCAATTTTTATGTGAATCGTATCGCGCATATTGATGAAGCTCATGAAACAATTTACTTTTTAGGATCGGGCAATGAAAAAGATAACAACCCCTATCATCAACAGTTGTATAAAGTGAATTTTAATGGTAAGCAAATACTTTTAACTCCCGAGAATGCGCATCATACTGTTAGTTTTTCTGAAAACGGAAAGTACTTTACCGACAACTATTCAACCGTCGCAACGCCAACTAAAACAGTTTTAAGAGATTCAAAAACCGGAAAAATAATAACTGAATTGACAAGAGCAGATGTATCTCAAGTCGAGTCATCGGGGTGGAAGGCTCCGGAAACATTTTCTTTGACAGCCAAAGATGGAAAAACGACCATTTATGGTGCATTTTGGAAACCATCGAATTTTGATCCGGCGAAGTCATATCCAATCATAGATCATTCCTATACAGGACCACACACTCAAGTGTTTCCGAAAACTTTTAATCAGAGTTTTGCAAACCAGTCTCTTGCGGAGTTGGGCTTTATTGTGGTCAGGGTCGATGGTTTAGGAACTTTCGGTCGATCAAAAGCATTTCAAGATCATTCCTATAAAAACATGGAAAACAATTTAGAAGATCATGTTTTGGCCATTAAATATCTGGCCAAAACCTATGCATGGATTGATATAAATCGCGTTGGGATTTTTGGGCACTCGGCAGGAGGTTATGATACGGGAAGAGCGCTTTTAGGATTTCCGGATTTCTATAAAGTAGGTGTGGCCAGTTCTGCAGATCATGACTTTAGAATGGAAAAGGCCTGGTGGCCGGAAATGTATCAAGGTTGGCCCGTTGATGAAACCTATCAGAAAGTGTCTAATATTACCAATGCGGGAAACCTTAAAGGGAAGTTGTTGTTAACCCATGGCGGCATTGATGAAAATGTCAATCCTTCAGCAACCTTTAAATTGGCCGAAGCCCTTATTAAAGCGGATAAAGATTTTGATTTATTAATTTTACCAAGTCAGCGACACGGTTATACAGGAGCACATAGCAATTACTTTATAAAGAAACGCTGGAACTATTTTGTAGAACACCTTTTAGGAACAGAGCCTATTTGGGATTTTAAATGGGAGTAATGTCATGAGCAAAAATATTGTAGTTATTGGTGGTGGAATTATAGGCTTATGTTCGGCCTATTATCTTCAAAAAGAAGGACATCAGGTTACCATAATTGATCAGTCGAATTTAGATGCCGGTGCGTCTTATGTTAATGCCGGATATTTATCGCCAAGTCACATCATTCCATTGTCTGCGCCCGGAGTCATGAAAAAAGGGATTAAATGGATGTTTGATAAATCAAGCCCCTTATACATTAAACCACGATTAGACTTGGATTTTTTAAAATGGACCTGGGCTTTTAACAAATCGTGTAACCAGAACCATGTAGATAAGGCCGCTCCCGTAATTAGAGATATCTCTATTTTAAGTCAGGAGCTCTACGCCGATATTAAAAGAGAAGAAAACTTTAGTTTCCATTATGAAAATAAAGGCTTACTCATGATATGTCAAACCGAAAAACTTCTGGAGGAAGAAGTGCATACGGCACATTTGGCGTCTCAGCTTGGGTTGTCTGCAAGAGAGGTTAGTGCAGGCGAACTTAAAACTTTAGATCCCAATGCAAATATTGAAGCTATAGGCGCTGCTTATTTTGAATGCGACCAGCATACCACACCCCATGAGTTTATGAACGAAATGAAGACCCATTTAGAACATGCCGGTGTTATGTTTTTTGCTAATGAAAAGGTGACAGATTTAGAAGTTTCTAACCATACAATAACTTCGATTAAAACAGATAAGCAAGTTTTGGCAGCAGACGAATTTATTCTGGCCGCGGGTTCATGGAGTAATATGCTTAGTAAGAAACTGGGGATACAATTATTGCTACAAGCAGGAAAGGGATACCGAATTAATACTGAAAAGGATACGAACATTACAATTCCGGCTATTCTATGTGAGACGAAAGTAGCGGTAACTCCTATGAATGGGTTTACTCGGTTTGCCGGAACCATGGAAATTGCCGGGATAAATCATAATATTAATAAAGTAAGAGTTGAAGCTATTGCCCGTGCGGCTCAAAGATATTATCCGCATATTGAATTAACGGAGCAAGAAAAAAGCCAAGCTGAGTGCGGTTTACGTCCTGTGTCGCCAGATGGGCTGCCTTATATAGGGAAGTCCCGAAAATGCAAAAACTTAACCGTTGCTGCAGGTCATGCCATGATGGGATGGACTATGGGAACGGCCACAGGAAAAGTAGTTTCGGAGATTATATCCGAGCAAAAATTATCTTTAGATTTAACAAGTTATCACCCGGACAGAACATTTTAATTATGCGTTATAACCAAATACCTAACTCACTTTTTATAAAAAACAGAAAACGTTTTATTAGTAAAATGAAGCACAACACCATCGCTATATTGACGTCCAATGATGTGAAGCATAACAATGCCGACGATGTTATGGGTTTTACACAAAATAATGACTTGTTTTACCTTTCGGGGATTGATCAGGAAGAGAGTATTCTGGTATTGTATCCTGATGCTATTAAAGAAGAACATAGAGCCATTTTATTTGTAAAAGAAACCAATGAGCATATTAAAATTTGGGACGGCGAAAAGCTTACTAAAGCACAGGCAACTGAAGTTTCTGGAATTGAACGTGTAGAATGGGTCAATGATTTTGAAACCTATTTACAATATATGGCTTTCGAAGCTGATGGGTTTTATCTGGGTCATAATGAGCACATAAAGCGAGTCACCAGAGATCAGGAGACACGACAAGATCGTATGATAGCCTGGTGCAAACAAAAGTACCCGTTACATGAGTATTACCGTGCTGCCAAAATCACCCGGGATTTACGTCAAATAAAATCTGAAGAAGAAATCGCACTTATACAAAAAGCGGCAGATATAAGTGTTGCTGGTTTCAAACGCGTTTTAGAAGCCTGTAAACCGCATATCTATGAGTATGAACTGGAAGCTGAATTGACTTATAATTTGGTGAAATCCGGTGCAACACGTCATGCCTTTAAACCCATTGTGGCCTCTGGAGCGAATGCTTGTGCATTACATTACAACACTAATGATGATGTGTGTAAGGATGGCGACATGATATTACTCGATTTTGGGGTGTGCTATGCCAATTATAATAGTGATACTACACGATGTATTCCTGTGAGTGGTAGGTTTTCAGATAGACAAAAACAAGTATATACATCGGTGTTACACTGTTTAAAAGAAGGTAGTCAACTTTTAAAACCGGGAATGGTTCATGCCGATTATGAAAAAAATATGGCTGTTTTGATTGAAGCTGAACTCATAAAATTAGGACTACTTGATGCCAGGGACGTTGCTAGGCAAGATCCAAAACAACCACTATATAAAAAGTACTTCATGCATGGTACAGCCCATCATATAGGACTGGATGTACATGATGTTGGTCCGTACAGAACTATCGAACCCGGGATGATATTTACCTGCGAACCCGGGATTTATATTATGGAAGAGGGCATTGGTTGTCGGCTAGAAAATGATTATCTCATTACGGAAGAGGGCAATATCAACTTAACACAAGACATGCCGATAGAAATTGAAGATATTGAAGCTTTGATGAATAATTGATAATAGAAAAGTTTATGAACACATTAGGCATAGGAGGATCTAACATTGAAGCCGAATTAAACGCCATTTCACCTCGGGCGCATTTAGCAGAACCCATTCAAAAAGAAGAATTTCAATTGCGCATTGCTAAAGCCTGTGTATTGATGAAGGCTCAAAATGTTCAGGTGATATATCTCCATTCAGGAACTAATTTGTATTACTTTACAGGAACACGATGGAATTCCAGTGAGCGTATGGTAGGTGCTTTATTATTTTCTAATGGTGAACTTCATTATATAGCCCCAAAATTTGAAGAGGGTACGGTTTTGGATTTTATGATTGTTGAAGGGCCGGTGCATTGCTGGGAAGAGCACGAAAGTCCCTATCAGTTATGTGTTGAAATTCTTAAAGATAATAAGGTTATAAGTGGTGAGGTCTTAATTGATGAAACCACCCCGTTTTTTATATCGGATGGGATTGCGAAAGCATCGTCAGCTTTCACTTTACATAATGCCAACACGGTTATTTCAGAGTGCAGAATGATCAAATCTGATGCGGAAATAGCCATCATGCAACATGTTATGAATATTACGTTGGAAGTTCAAAAAGCGGCCGCCAGAATTTTAAGAGTAGGTATTTCAGTAAAGGAGGTCGTTGATTTTATTGATGAAGCTCATAAGCGTTATGGCGTAGCTTCAGGGTCTTATTTTTGCATTGTACTGTTTGGTGAAGATTCTTCATTTCCGCATGGTGTCAAGTCACCAAAGCGTTTAGAGATGAATGACATGGTACTTATTGATACAGGTTGCGTACTTCATGATTATATATCTGATATTACACGTACTTATGTTTTCGGAGAAGCCAACGATGAGCAACGTCGTATTTGGACCATTGAAAAGGAAACCCAACAAGCGGCTTTTGATGCTGCGCAATTAGGGAATACCTGTGCTTCTGTCGATTTAGCATCAAGAAAAGTACTGGAGTCCTATCAACTAGGTCCGGATTATAAGCTTCCGGGATTACCACACAGAACGGGGCATGGGATAGGTTTAGATATTCATGAGTACCCCTATATTGTTAAGGGCGATCACACGGTTTTAAAATCTGGCATGTGTTTTAGTAACGAGCCTATGATTTGTGTGCCCAATGCATTCGGTGTACGCCACGAAGATCATATTTACATGACCAATGAAGGTCCGAAATGGTTCACAAAACCCATGCATACTATTGAAGATCCTTTTGGTGTTTCGTTAGAATAAATTTTCATTATCTAAGTTTTGAGTTGTCAATTATGTTTTATTATTGAATCCTGGGAATAAGACCATATGAGAAATAGAATTATGAAAACGCTCGTCAGCCCGGATATTTTGTCAAGTTCGATACAGGTAATGTCGAAGACTTAAACCCATAATATAAAGTGTATTTCTTCAAAACTTAGGCTTTGTTTTGTTTCTGCTTCTTCAATCAACTAGCGCTAACGAAGTGTCAGATGATGAGTATGCGTTAGATAACTGCCCAAAGTGGTTCTGAAAGATTAAGATCCTTTTGTGTTTTAGGTTGTGTAAATTTGAATTTCTTTGTGCGCACTCGTTGCGATGAACATTTTGATTTTATCAGTAAATCATTTATTACGTTATAAAATATCTTCAAGGTCAGAGCCATATATTTAACTATGCGTTGAAATTATTCAGGGTTTATAGAAGATCGTAATAATCTACTCAGTTGGTTATAAGACTTTATCGATTTTGGATACCTAAATGGATTTATGAATAGGTTTGATGAAAAGAAAAAAATGAATAAGGAAATAACAATAACAGAAGAAGCAGTAATTAGTAAAATCTACTTAATTCGAGATCGAAAAGTGATGATAGATAGTGATTTAGCAGAACTTTATGAAGTAGAGACAAAACAGCTCAAAAGACAAGTCCGGAGAAATCTTGAACGCTTTCCTGAAGATTTTATGTTTGAGCTCACCAAACCAGAATTTGATAATTTGAGGAGCCAATTTGGCACCTCAAAATGGGGCGGGAATCGATATGCTCCAATAGTTTTTACGGAACAAGGGGTCGCCATGCTATCAAGTGTTTTAAATAGTTCAAGGGCTATAGCTGTAAATATAAGAATCATTAGAGTCTTTGCAAGAATGCGTGAAATGTTAACCGATAATTTATATTTAAAACTGGAGATTGAAGATATAAAAAAGAAGCTATCTCGCCATAGCAAGAATATTGAATTGGTATTTAGTTACTTGGATGAACTTATTAAAAATAAGGATAATGAAAAACCACGAAGACAAATTGGATATAATGCCGATGAGAGTTAGAAGTATTCTCTCAGTGAGCACGCAACAGTGTTGGACACCATATCAAATCTCCCCACAATAAAATGCATTATTTCAACCACGCATCAATAATACTATAAATCTTATCCTGTTGCTCTTTATCAAAACTTTTAATTCGGGTCTTATGATCTCCTTTTGGTTTTACAAATTTGTAAAGTTCTCTTTTGGAGGCATTCTCTTGTAATTCTACGGCAGTTGCACTCCAGGCATCATACGCGCCATAAATAAAAAGTATCTTTTTAGCAGAACGATCCAAATATGATTTAATCTCTTGCATGGGTTTTAAATCATACGGCTTAGAAATGCCTTCAGGAAAGGCCCAGTCAAATTTATAAACGGCATCAGTGTTTAAATACTTTTTAAAAGGTGTTGTTTCATAACCATAAATCCCTTGCTGCGTTAAAGCCGCCCAAAAATAGGGTTGTAATCCTTTTACAGACTGATCTTCGAAAAAGCCATAACCAACAACATCGATGAGGTGATTATATATCGTATCGATACTATTATTTGCACCGGGGATACTATGAACATCATGTCCCCATTGCCAAAAAGCAAAAGCATATTCCAATATGGTATAATCTATAGCGTTATCAATACCAAATTCCCAGGTCATACCCTCGCTTTTAGCTTTAGTTCTCATGGTTTCTAAAAGTGCAGCTCTGTTTTTGAAACATAACTCCTGGAAGTTTTTTATGCTTTTGCGATCCTCTTCGGTTCCAACGGACTTTAAAAAGGAATAAACACGAGGGTCTTCACGTTGGTAGTTAAGCGGTCCAACATAACAGACGCTTGCATCAACATTTTTTGGAAAAAACCGTCTATGTGCCATGGTAGTTTGGCATCCTTTGGAAATTCCTGTTGTTACAAATTTAGCATTCGGATATAATGCATCTCTTATCGCATCTATAATAATCGTTTGGTCTTTTGCAGCATTTTCAATAGTTAAGGTGTTCCAATCTATATTTTGGGGTCTGGATTTGCTAAAATAACGATGCTCAATAGTGAGTTGGTTAGCCTCATAATGTGCAGCCAGTTCTCCGGCCTTATCCGAGCCAATGGCATAACCTCTTAATTCTACAATGACTGGTTTATCCGGATTTTCAAAACCTAAATAAACACGTTGTTTAAATGTTCCTTTTGACGCATCGTTGTGATCTATGGCTTGTTCGAACCAGAGTTCATAGTTTTCATCAAAATGACTTGTGTTTTCCCTTTTTTCAACATGAACCACATTGTTAATAGCTGCTAATTTTTGAAGCGTTGAAAGACTGGTCGTTGCGTTAATAACGGCTTTTGAACTGTTACAATTAACAAAGACCAGAAAAAGAATAAGGTAAAAAAAACGTATAAATTTCATTGGACGGCGTTTTAGTTTTAAAAATAAAAATATGAATAAGGTTATCTCAAAATAAATCCATTTTTCATGGGATCATCGGTGTCAATTACAAAAGTTTGCATGCCTGTTATATGTGCCGTTCCTTCTACTTGAGGAATTACTGCTTTAAACAGACCATAATCTTCTTCTGAAACTATAGAGCCTTTAAATACAGAATCGGTAATACTTTCAATACACATAGTTTCTCCAAAATCAATCTCGCCTCGGGCTTTATGAATCGCCATTCTACCTGAAACTCCGGAGCCTGTTGGACATCGGTCTACTTCACCTTCAGCGAAAATACAGACATTTCTACTGTCATTACCGGAGGCTTGCTTTTTATGGTCTATAAAAATGGTGCCGTATAAAAAACTGAGATCTTCTTCAAAAGGATGCAGAATGTTTTTATCGGCTTTCATAACGGCTTGTTTTATCGCCATACCGTTGGTGATTAATGCCCTATACGATGACCTGCTTAAATCAAAATTAAAATTGTTTTTCTCCATATCGACATAAGCATAAAAGGCACCTCCGTAAGCCAAATCGTAGGTCACGGTTCCTAAGCCTTCAACATCTACTTTTCTATCTAAGCCAACAACGAAACTGGGCACACAATGAAAACGTACACCGGTAACCTGTCCATGTGCAACGTTGGCGAAAGCCGTAATTCGTCCGCATGGCGCATCAATTTTTATGATATTATCACCTTCTTTTACATCAATCCAATGCATGTCAACAGCCAAGGTAGATATAGCAATAATGGCATGGCCGCACATGGTAGAATATCCTTCATTATGTAAAAAAATAATGCCAAAATCGCCATCGTCATCGTTTGGTGGAAGCAAAATACAACCATACATATCGGCATGACCCCGTGGCTCGAACATTAAGGCTGTTCGGAGCTGATCGAAATTCTCCTTACAATACCGTCTGTACTCCAAAACCGAGTTTCCCCTTAATTCCGGGAACCCATCAAGGATAACCCGCAGTGGTTCTCCACCGGTATGCATGTCGATGGTTTTAATTTGTAGCCAATCTTTATGAGGAACGAATTCTGTTTTGAAACGTATATTTTGGTAGGTGTTATGCATTTTTAAATTGATTAAAATAATAGGTGGCTGCAGCCAGATCTTCAAGGGCATGCCCAACAGACTTAAAAACGGTGATGTCTTCTGAGGATAATCTTCCGCGTTTTCGCTTAGAACAAAGTTGAAACAAATCGGCTTTAATATCTTCTTTTTTCAAGAGGCCTTTTTGTAGCGGTATTACAATATCACCACTTTCCTTTAAGCCGCCTTGAAATGTATCAATAAAAACTGAGGCTTTCAAAATCGTTGCGTCATCGGCTTCACGCATGTCCTTTTTGTACGCCCCAACCAAATCAATATGCTGTCCTGCTTTCAAATATTTCCCAAAAACCAAAGGGGTTTTAGACAATGTTGCACAAGAAATGATATCAACATTATTGATGTAGTCTTCTATGGTTCTAATCGGCTGAATCTCAAATGACTCATCTTTTAATTGTTTGCAAATGGCCTGAGCTTTTTCAAAATGCCTTCCCCAAACAAATACGCTTTTTATGGGACGAACTGTAGCATGAGCTTTTATTAAATTGACTGACAATGCCCCGGTTCCAATCATTAACAATGTGCTAGAGTCTTCTCTGGATAGAAAGGATGATGCCAAAGCTGAAGCTGCAGCAGTACGTTTTGCTGTTAGGCTCTTCGCTTCTAAAAGGGCCCTTATTGTGCCTTTCACGGCATCAAAATAGATATAGGTGCCTTGAATGGAAGGTAAATTAAATTGCCCGTTTTCCGGACTGACAGTGACTATTTTTACACCGGCGTTTTTACCGGGATTCCATGCAGGCATTAGTAATAATGTAGAGTCAGCCTTAACTTCAGGATTTGGAAAATCATGATGATGCCGCATTGGAACGATAACCTTATCATCAGAAAAATGATGTTTTAATGTTTCAATAAGCTCAGAAAAAAGAGTGTTTTTTTCTATAAAATCAGCGTCAATTTGAATGATGTGCTCCATAGGATATAAAAATAACCAAATCTTAAATTATACGTGCTAATTATGCAATAGTTAATGAATATTTTACTGATATTGGATAATATAGTATCGTGCGATATGCGTTTCTTCGATGAGAAGATGTATTTTAAAAGGATCGAACAAAATAGCACTAAGAAATTAATGGAGGCCGTTGATATTATTCTATATCCAATCGCATATTAATCATATGTTTTTTAAAGCCTACTTTTTCATAGGCTTTAATCGCGGGTAAATTATCTTGATAAACATCGAGTCTGATTTCGAAAATGTGATGAGACTTACACCATTCCATTAGGGCGTCAATAATAAGTTTATTTAATTGTTTCCCCCGATGTTGGTGGTCCACAAACATAAAGCCTAAATACCCTTGTTGCCTGTGCTTTAAATAATGTCTGTCCGGTTTAATTTTTGCATATCCCGATGCTACAATATGGGAGTCTATTTCAACCACAAAAACATCAGAATTGGGATTGGTTATGAGATCCGGAATATCGTAGTATGCAATATCACCAGATTTAATCGTTGGGTCAAAAGGACGTTCGGCGGCAATAACACCCTGTTCAAATTCCAATAGAATGGATACGTCTTTTAAAGTGGCTTTTCTTACTATTGGTGTCATGGTTTAACTAGAGGTATCGGCAATGATTTTCCAGTCTCCGTTAATTTTCTTGAAGATGATCATGAAAATACCATCGGCATTTCCAACCTCACGTTTTAAATGATATTCACCCATGACGTAGTAAGCACCTTCACTAATTTTGGAAATGTCATTAATTTTAAAATTGAGTTTTCCTGTATGATCTTTTGTAGGGTAAGCTCTTTTATAGCGATCTAAAGTGTTTTCCCAGCCATAAGTAATACCATTGCTGCCGTAAAATTTAAGTGAATCACTTTTCCAATAACCTTCCATAAATTTTTCAATATTGTTATCGGACCAAGCTAATCTTTGTTTTTTTAAAACTTTGAGGATAGCTTCTTTGTCTTTTTTTACAGTGGTTTGAGCACTACAGTAAAAAGTAGATGCGATACAAAAGATGATTATGAGCTTCTTCATAAAAAAAAGTTTAGGTTTTAAGAAAAGTAAAAATAACCAAAACTTAATTTAAAATGGGTTACTCATCGATTAATTTGACATATTTTATTTTTTTAACTAAAGTAAAAATCAATTCATCGAAAAAAGCTTGCAGGTAGCATTTTGGGTGCTATATTTATATGGTAATCAATTGATTAATAGCCCAAATTTATTGTTTAACCATTTAAAATTGCTTATTATGGAATTAGAAATTACACGTTATAATAATTTTTTTAAGATTAAAGGTATTCTTAACAAAAAGAGTATAGATTTGTTTCAAAAAGAATTTAGTCATGTTTTCGAAACACTAAACAGCGTAACTATTAGTATTGAAAATATTGAATGGATGGATCGATATGGTGTTAAAGCTTTTGTAAAACTAAATGATGAAGCTATTTTAAGAAATAAAAAACTATCGATTATCGGTTTTGGTTGTAAAGACTTATACGATCATTTTAATACCGAAATAGCAGCTTAGTTAATACTTTGCGTTATAAAATTCTGGTTTGCTTATTATAAAAGGCTTCTTGCTGTTTTTTCATAAGCTCTTCGGTAATGCGCTTCTTGTATTTGTATAATTCGTCTTCGTTTTCGATATCGTTAAATACACGGTCGTTAATGGCGTAATCGGTTTTTAGTAGTGTATCTCTTTGATTTTTATTTTGAAGCATGTTAGCTTTAACAGCCGCTTCCTGATCCTGCAATTTAACATCATAAGCCCCTTTAGGAGACAAGAGTTTTGCAAAAATTGGTGAGGTTTCTATAGCTAAGAATAAAAGAAAAATAAAGAAGGATGGCAACCATGGTAATTTGCCTAACGCATTCACACGGGCCATTAAACCATCAAAGTTACTAATAATGGGCTGCGTGTTAACCACTTGAGTTTCATAGTCTCCTTTTAGAGCAGCAATTTGAGTTTCTGAATCTGCTATTTTTGTTTTGTTTTCAGCTTTTAGTTGTTGCAATTCAGCTAATAATGCATCGTGCTTTTCTCTTTTTTCTTTATATACCGGACCTTTTCCTAAAAGTTTTGTACCGGCGGTTCCTTCGGCTTCGGCGATATAGGTGTCATATAAGGCGTTTACCTCGGCTTCCTTGGTGTCAATTTGTTCCTGTAATGCACTTATATTATTATTTAAATCGGTGATAGCGGGTGTAAATTGTTCTGCAATTTGATTTTTGTTTGCCAAGGTCAATGCATTTTTTTCTTCCAATAATACTTGATTGATTTCTTTTTCAAATATTTTTAACTCAAGAGGTTTTGCAATAACAACAGCAATAATTACCGCAAGCAATATTCTAGGGGAGGCTTGTATAAATTCATCAATAAAACTATCGCTTTTTTTAATGGTAGAAACTATATAACGATCTAAATTAAAAATAAGTAATCCCCAAATAAGACCAAAGAAAATGGCAGCATATAAATTATCGAAAACAGTATATAGGGCATAACTAGCAGCAATAAATGCCATGACAGCGGTAAAAAAAACTGTAGCGCCAATACCGGCATATTTGTTTTGTTCGCCTTTAGAACACTGGTCTAAAATATCGGTGTCTGAGCCTGAACAGATGATGAAAAATTGTTTTAACATGGTGTGGTTGATTTTGATTGATTGTCTATAAGAACGTAAAGACACGGGAATTGTTACAAAAATCACCTTAAATTTTCTCTTTGTTTTGTGATTTATTAGAGGAATGCAAAAATTTTCAGAACTTTTTTGGTGTACTTAGACATTAGACTGAACTTTATTAAAACTTTAACAATTAGTTTACAATGGCATAGAGCGGTATTTAAAAAGTATCATTATTTTTGATTAAAACTATAATTATTTGAGCAATATGAAAAAAATCAGACATGTCGCAATCATTAAAAAATATAACCTGAATCCATCTGTAGTTTTTATTTTTACTTGTGTTTTATTGTTGCTATTCACATTTTTTTTATCTGGATTTTCAACCTCAAAACCTAAAACTTTCAAAGTTATGAGTTACAATATCCACTATGGAATAGGGATGGATAAAGTATATGATTTAGAAAGAATAGCCAAAGTAATTACCGATCAAGATCCCGACATTGTTGGACTACAGGAAATAGGAGATTCAATCATGGCTGCCACTTTGGGAAAACTTACGGGAATGCATTATGTGTTTGGTCCTTCAAAGAAAAGTATGAAGGGATATGGGGACGCTGTTTTAAGCAAACATCCTTTTATCTGGGTGGGGAATTATTCGATTCCCAGTGCCAGTTCCAGTCGATATCAAGTCATGGGTGTTGACGTAGATTTATCATCAATTTATGGAAAGAACACCAAGGTAAGATTCTTAAATACCCATTTTGACTGGACCCAATCTATTGGATCGCAGGAAGCAAGAATGGCCACCGTAGATGTTATTGAAAGAGGGTTTTTTAAAGAAGCGGTTTTGCCAAGCATTTTAACGGGAGATTTAAATGCAATTCCCAATAGCGAACCTCTTAAAAAACTAAATAAGAAAGGATGGATAACCAATAAGCCACATAGTAAGTTGTTCACCATACCAGTTTTAAACCCTAAAAGGCAAATAGATTACGTATTGGTAAGACCACGTAAAGATTGGAAAATTATTGATGCGAAAGTCCTTGATGAGCCTGTTGCATCAGACCACTTACCGATAATTATGGTTTTAGAGTTAAGATCATAATGACTTTGGTTTAGTGTTAAAGAAGTGGGCTGTCAAAATATGTTTGTCTGAAAGCGTTAAAATTTTTATAAATAATAAAATAATTTAACTAATATGAAAATAAATAATATCTTTAGATCATAAAAAAATAAATCATGAAAGTCATTACTTCTGAAAGGTCTGGACAAAGTTAACATGCCTCTCTACCTGCTAGGTGGCAAAATAATTGAATTTTTTAATCATTACTTTTGAGTTAGGTTTTGATTATTCTAAGGTAGTAGTGATGATCATACTTGTCATTGCTGCCTTTTTTTGCTTAAATATTAAGAAAAGGATATATGATATAACTGAAAAAAAACATTTAGAATGCCGAAAAATAAAAATGTATTAGACAGAAGATCTTTAATAAAAACATTAGGGTTGACCGCCGGAGCTGCATTAGTTTCACCTGTGGCAAGGGCAGCATCGGATACCAGTTCTAAAAAAAGCAAAAAAGTACTTACGATTGCTCATATAACTAATGTTCATATTCGTCCGGAACATGATGCACCAAATCGGTTTAGAAAATGTCTGAATGATATAAAAATGCATAAGGTCGATTTTTTTCTTAATGGCGGAGATACCATCTATGCAGCAGATTATGGGCATATTAAAAGAGAGCGTGTTATCGAGCAGTGGAGCATCTGGAAAACACTTAGAAAGGAGTTTTCCGAATACGAGGTTCATAGCTGTTTAGGGAACCATGATATGTGGTGGGCTGCCCCGAATAAATCCGATCCCATGTACGGTAAGAACTATGTTGTTAAGCAACTTGAAACACCAGGAAGATACTATAGTTTTAATAAAAAAGACTGGCACTTTATTATCTTGGATAGCAATAATAAAAATGCAGGATCATTGGACGATGAACAACGTCAATGGTTAGAGGCTGATTTGGCAGGACTGGATAAAAATAGCAATGTTTTAATTCTATCTCATTATCCCATAATAGGTATCAATGGCGGTACACATGCCGATCGAGATTACCTAACCGATTTGTATTATCAACATAAGGATAAAAAAATAACTTGTGTAAGCGGTCACGTGCATTTACTGGATAGTGTGTCCTATAATAATGTCAATTATTATTGCAACGGTGCTTTAAGCGGTTTTTGGTGGGAAGATGGTAACGAAAAATCCAAAGGGAAATATTGGGTTAAAGAAACACCACCGGGATATGCCATTATTAAGTTATTTGAAGACGGAACCGTGGAGAATACTTATCATCCACATTCGTACTAGTTGCCAATACAACGTTGAACAAAAATTAAAGTGTTTGAAAAGAACAATGAAAGGTTTGAATAGAATGAGATCAGGACTACTTTTGGCAATCATATTAGAACAAAAGTAAAAGGAAACGGATTAACGATTGAATTCAATCCAATCGATTTAAAAGAAACAGATAGATTGGATGTTTCAATGCGATAGAAAATTATAAATCATGTGTAAAAATGTAGAAGCTCAAACCCAATATCAGGTTTTTGAAGAAACGGGAAAACCGTTTCAGATAGAAAGCAAAGTGTTTCAATCTGATTTGAAACCCGGAGAAGCCTTGGTTAGAATCATACTAGCCACCATTTGCGGATCTGATATTCATACCATTGAAGGAAAACGAAAAGAAGATACCCCATGTATTTTAGGTCATGAAGCGGTTGGTGAAATTATAGCGATCCACTCGCGAGACGACTTTAGTATTGGAGATCGAGTCACCTGGACCATTGCAGATAGCTGCGGACAATGTCCGGCGTGCAAAGAATACGGACTGCCTGAGAAATGCGAGGTGCTTTTTAAATATGGGCATGCTTCAGTACATAATGGGAGTGGTTTAAATGGATGTTATGCCTCTCACATTCTCATTAGAAAAGGAACGCATATGGTTAAGGTTCCGGATACCGTGAGTCATTCTGCCGTTGCACCCGCAAATTGTGCATTGGCAACCATGGTTAACGCGGTTTCGCAAACAACAACCAAACCAAAAAAAGCCGTAGTACAAGGCGGTGGATTGTTAGGGGTGTATGCCTGTGGACTTCTTAGAGAATTGGGGGTATCTCAAATCTATTGCTTAGAAGTTAATGAACAGAGATTTCAAATTATAAAAGATTTTGGAGCTATACCTGTTGATGCAAAAAACGATGGTGCAATTCAAGCTATTTTAGATGGCACTGACGAAGGTGTCGATGCTGTTTTTGAAGTGGCAGGAATCAAACAACTGGTACCTGAAGGGTTAAAACTATTGCGGCCGGGAGGTGATTATATTCTTGTTGGTTTAGTACATCCGGATTCGGATTTAGGAATCACGGCCGAACAAATTATTAGAAAATGTATTCGTATCAAAGGTGTACATAATTATGCCCCCTGGCATTTAGATGAAGCTGTTGCGTTTTTAGAACGTAATCGGGCGGTCTTTCCTTTTGAAAAATTGGTTAGCCCACCTTTTAGACTAGAAGATATAGAAAACGCCATTCAAGAGGCCCAGGAGCAAAAATGGATGCGTGTGTCAGTAAAGCCATAATACGATAATCGATGTGTTAAGGTAAAAACGGTTTGTCCTTTTTAGTACGCTTATTATTCCTTATGTTAGAGCTTGATTCTTTACAATAATTTAGAGTATTTTATTTTCAATAATTAATTTTTAATCATGACATATAATATTAAGAACTTACTAGTCTTAGTTTCATTAACCTTTGTTTTTTCATGCCATAAAGAACCACGTCAATTAGGTGATTTTGCGCTATTACCAACTCCTAGTGAATATAATTATTTAGGAGTTAGTGGTTTAGGCTATCATAGTGTGAACTACTTTTACATAGATAAAGATGTTCAGTTTGCATTAAAAAGTAATCTCTTGAATAATTTAAAGAAAACAGAAGAGATAAAGAAAGCGCAAGTTATAGGAACTATTGATCAATCGTTAGATGTAAAACCGGAAGGGTATACCTTGGTCGTTTCAGACAAAAATGTAACCATTACCGGTAAAGATCAAGCGGGTTTATTTTATGGGTTAGCGACATTAGAACAGTTACTTGAGGATGCCAAAGAGCAGGAAGTGAATTTGCCTTTATGTCGCATTGAAGATTTTCCTGAATTGGCCTATCGTTCGGTTCATTTAGATATTAAACATCATACTGAAAAACTAGATTATTACTACACATTATTAGATAAACTTTCCAGCTATAAGGTAAATGCAATAATAGTAGAATTAGAAGATAAGATCAAATATATAAAGCATCCAAAAATAGCTTCAGCCGATGCTTTTAGTATTGAAGAGTGGCAAAAACTGTCTAATTATGCCAAAGAACGAAATATAGAAATTAGTCCATTAGTACAGGGTTTAGGTCATGTTTCTTTTATTTTAAAGCATGAAGCGTATAAAGAGTTACGCGATGATCCTGAAAGTGATTGGGCTTTTAATCCGTTAGACCCAAGAACATATCAACTTCAGTTCGATTTATACGATGAAGCCATGAAAGCCACACCGCATGGCAAATATTTACATATAGGAGGTGATGAGGTAGAAACTACAGGAAGAGGAACTGATAAATCCCCATTAGAGTTACAATTACTTTGGTTAAATAAAGTCTCTCAATATGCGAGTGATCACGGAAGGATTCCGATCTTTTGGGATGATATGCCATTAAGACATGCGGGTGTTTATGGCGCTATGTTTAATCCTGATCTTAATCAAGCACAAGTTGATAGTATTTGGAATGAAAATGAACATAAACTGCTAAAGTCTTTAGATCAATTTCCTAAAAATTGCATATATATGCGTTGGAATTATTGGGCACCACAAGCTTTAGGGAATGTTAAAGCCATGCAATGGTTTACCGATAACGGACTGCAGGCTATGGGCGCAACAGCTGGACAGACCAGATGGTGTTTAATGCCTCAAAATGAAAGTAATATTAGCAATATTAAATCATTTGCAGAAGGGAGTATAAAAAGTAACCTTAATGGTTTATTATTAACACTATGGGATGACGATTCGCCGCATTTTGAACTTTACACACGAGGCATTTTAGCATTTGCTGAATATACTTGGGCGGGTAACAAAACAAGTATTGAAAAACTAAAGTCCAATTATAGACAACGCGAATATGCGCATGCACTAGTCGATAGTTCTTTTGCTTTTATAGATCAGTTAGAAACGCCTGTTGCTTTTTGGAAAAACGCTTTATTAAATGGGAATAATCGTAATTATCTGCAGGGCATGAAGTATCCTATAAATAATGCTGTTATTGATCTACCAAATAAAGACAATCTCGGTGTATGGCATACCAAACATAAAGAAAGACTCGAACGAGCAGCAAAATTATTGCAGCAATCTGATACTATAGCCAATAGAATCGCGGTTATGAAAAGCAAAGCAAAGCGTAATGCATATAATTTAGAAATATACGAACAAGTAAATAAACTCAGTCGGTTTCCATTAAAAGCACTCCTGGCGTTACAGACATACGATAGCGCAAAAAGTGAAAATGAAAAGCTGAAAGCCATTGCCGTTTTAAATAATTTGAATTCAGATTTTGAGGCATTGAGAAAAGAGTTTCAAAGTGTTTATAGTAAAACGAGAATTTTAACCAAACCGGCAGATTATATTTTAGACCAAGATCATCATGTACATTTGGCGAATCAATCGTTATCATTCGATTGGCAGTTTAAGGCGGAGCTATTGTTTTTAGAAAAATTGAATAACAATGTGCTAAGGGATATTCCTGCACTCAAGAAGTAATAATAATATGCACATAACAAGTAAATTAAGTATGAAAACAGTATCTAATCATCTAATAATTTTAGCATTCATGGTTTGTTTTACCACGATAAATGCACAAGTAAAAAGCCCTAAAGGACATGTAGAATTGACTAAAGAAGGCGTTACGGTTTCAGTAGATTATTCGCGGCCATATAAAAAAGGGCGAACCATTTTTGGAGGACTGGTACCCTTTGGTAAATATTGGCGAACAGGAGCCAATTTAGCAACAGAGATTTCATTCTCTAAAGCAGTGGTTTTTAATGGCAAAGATGTGAAAGCGGGCAGATACCGATTTTATACCATTCCGGGAGAAAAAATGTGGACTTTAGTTTTAAACAGCGAACTCAATAAAAAAGGTTTTTATGAACCGAATCATGATTTGGATGTTGTTAGTTCTGAAGTTGAATCTAAAACCATGAAAAAGCAATTAGAACAATTTACCATACTGTTGAAAGACACTAAGAAAGGTATAAGTTTGTCCTTAAAATGGGATACGACTAAGGTTGTGATTCCAATAGAGCTCAAATAGTATACAATTTCAAAAATAGCGAGATGACTTTGCTTATCACCAAGCACTCTTTTTTTAAGAAAGTTGATGCCATTTCTTACTAATTAGAGTAATTTTCGCTATATTTAAGATGAAATATTTACTATTTCATTTGATTTTCTACTGATCAATAAGGAATTCAAATGGCCTGCATGTCTCGATAACCTCTTGTTGTTGTGCTCTGATTAATAGCCGGAGTCGATGTGTTTAATATCTTAATCTTTTAATTATTATGAAACAAGCAAGCAGTATTTTATTGGCGTTTATTATGAGTGTTATTTTTGTTAATGCTCAAGGCATCACAACACATTCATATCGAAAGGTAGCACCTGAGCATATGCAGGAATATTTAAAAAGAGAAACAACGTATTGGAAGAAGTTTGCTGAGCAGGAGGTTAAAAAGGGCAATTTAACGTTTTGGGCAATTTTGGAAAGAGTGGGAGGTATTAACCAGGAAAACGCACCCAATATCCTGATTATTAATACTTTTAATGATATTGATAAAAATGTGAATTGGAACGGTGTTCAAACACTTTTTCCTAAGGTGAAAATGGAGGATATTCAAACATTCACTTTAAGTACACAAACGGCTACCATATTTCTAAGAAGTGAGCAAAACCATACGCAGGCTAAAGATACTGACCCCTATGAAGATTTCAAATATGTGAAAATTGTATACCATAATCCAAAAATCCCAGGAAAGCTATTGGATTTTGAAAGAAATAAATGGAAACCTATGATGCAGGAAGCTATGGATAAAGGACGGACCACCATGGCCGGCTGGGGAAATGCTACGATATTACACCCGGCGTCGAGCAAGTTTCCTTATAAAACAGAGTCTCATGATATATTTGCTTCTCTAAGCGATGCCTTATCTCCACTTTTTAGTGAAGAGATGGAAATTGAAAAAGACTTTTTCTTTGATGTTGAAGATAATGAAGTTGGCCCCAGAAATGTTCAACTTTATAGGATTGTGAGCATGGTTAGTGCAGAGAATTAGATTTGGAAGAATTATTCTTTTGAATTTTTATATAGTTTAAAGCCAATACAAATGCCCTAGTATTGGCTTTTTAGTTAATTAGTTTTTAATTGATTTTTCCTCTGGTACCTCTATTTCTTTTCCATTAGAAATTACAACAAAAGAAGGATTGGAATATGCATCGCTCTTAGCAACTTCAAAATAGGCTTCTCCTTTTAGCTCGACTTTTCTGGTTTGTCCTTTAGTGAATATAACAGGATATGTTAGTTGAGCTTCCGATTTGAGAAAAATTTTGCTGCCATCCGATAGCGTTAATTGAAACTCTTTTCCTTTAGGTACTGTTAAAGTATTTTGTTTAACCGATTCCGGTACTTCTTTGATTTTTTTGGTGGCACTGGAGGTGCGACTTGTTTAACTTCGATTTTAACAGGTTTCGGAGCGGGCTCAGGCACTGGGGCTGGTGCAATTTTGGGAAATGGCTCGGCGTTCATTTTTTGTTCTGCAGACATCAGGTTATGTAAGTGTTTAAGACGGTTTAAGTCTTTTAACTTAATAATTTGCTGACCTTCAGGTTGTGAACTTATGCTTTTAGCTAACTTATTATATTCAGTGATTTGGGTTGAAGTGGCTTCTTGTTGTCCATTTCTTTCTATGCTTATTTTTAAAACGCCCAATGCTCTTAGAATATGCTTAACCTCGGTTACGCGCTCTTTTGGAGTCTCGCTATCAGTCCTGATCTTAGCGACAGGTTTATTCTTTTCCTCTTTTAATAAAATTTTTAAATGGGTTTTAAGCTTTTTAATTTCAATAAAGTGGTCGTTTACTAAGAGTTGTCCTTTTTTATTTATTAAAATAAGGATAAGACTTTCTTTTTGCTGAATTGGCGGGTATGAAATTCCAAAGTTAACAGCCGTATCGTTTTTTACTTTAATTTTTAAAGACTCGAGCACTCTTACTACGTTTTCCACTTGAGAGATAGCTTTAGGCGCATTGTGATTTTCTATTTGCAAGAAAGCTATTAAATTTTCCTTTTCTCTTGAGTTTAGTGTTTTCGTTATGTTAACCAATGATGTCTTTAAATCATCTATTTTACATAATTCATTATTTAAAAAAAGTTGCCCTTCTTTATTCAAAAGAATTAATATGTTTTTTTTATTTATATGCGCTTTTGAAGTTTTGTGTGTATTTTCAAAATCTTTTTTTAACGGGGTTATATTATATTTTTTAAGTTCCTCCTTAGAAAGCAAGTTATAGCTATTATCAAGTTGTGCTTTTAAAATGCGGAGCTCGGAATTATCTAAATTATTGCTTTTTAAGGCATTATTGTATTTGTGTTTTAACGCGTAATAATTTTTTACATTGCGTTTTAAATAAGATTCCTCAAACCCTTTTTTCGTGTATAAATGATTTTGATAAGGTTGGGGATGCTTTTTACTTCGGGCATTATGATATACAAAACTGTTGGTGTAATATTCAAAATCTGTAGCTAAATAATCATCAAGCTTAGAATTGTCCACAAATTTCCCATCAATCCAAATGGCAAATTGATCCTTGTTTTTCCACGATTCGAACTCCGCGTTTGTTGGTGTTCTTGATTTAACTTTTGAGAGATTGATAGGTGGTGTTTCAGGATATTTTTTAACAGTTGCGCGTTGAGCACTGGTCATAATATTATAAATGGCAATCGCTCTGTTCAGTTTGGGTGCGAGGATCATATTTGTTTCTTCAACCTCTTTGATAAAGGTTCTGTATTCTTTCATCATAGCTTCTGTTGCACCTTTATCTGTTTTTGTCTGTTGAAGGGTAATTGGTTGAAGTGAAGTTTCTGTTCTTTCGACAGTTTCTTTACTACTAAAACTATAAATTAAAATAGCCAATAATGGTAAAATAATAAGGGTTCGAAGTCCTAAAGCAGTTTTTGATGTTTGTGTTTTCATAACGGTAAATCGTTTTTTGATGGATGAATAATTGATAGCATTAGCAAGTTGGTGTTCTGTAGCATTTGATGAGAATGCCAGTAAGGTTTCTTTATACAGTATGGGATCAATACCTGTATCAATAACAGCTTGATCAGCCAGAAATTCATGATTAAGTTTGATGTCTTTTTTTATAAGATAAATAAGGGGGTTAAACCAGAATATAATTTGTAGCACTTCTATAATTAAAATATCTAAAGCGTGTTTTTGCTTAGCGTGCGTTTGTTCGTGAATTAAAACTTCTTCGGGTATTAGGTTGTATTCATAACTTTTTTTGTTTAAAAATATATAATTAAAAAAAGTATGTGGAGGTATTACATCTTCCAGTAGTACATTGATGAAGGAGAGGTGCTTAAATTTGGGGTTCACTTTTATTTTTAAAAGGATCGTGTTTAGGTTCGCGACAAACCTTAAGCCAAAAAGAATCAGGCCTATGGCGTATCCTATCCATAAAACGATTGGAATATACGCTTGCCACGATGTTGTTTCGGAGATTATATTTTCAGTGAATTCAGTCGGCTGAAAAAAAACAGGTTCCGCAATAGGAGTAGCCTCAATATACTGTGTGAAAGTTATAAAAGGAATCATTATAGATACCAATATAGCTCCTAGAAGATAGTACCTTTTAAAAATATGGGCACTTTGTTTTTCAAGGCATACCTTGTAAAAAAGCATAAAGAAGGCTAAACAAGCGCTGGATTTTAAAATGAGTAAAAGCATGTTTACTTGTTTTTAATTTCTTTATCTATTAATGTTCTTAAATGCTCTAATTCTTCTTTCGTAAGGTTCGTTTCTTTTGTGAAAAATGATGCGAATTGTGAAGCACTATCATTAAAAAAGTTTTTAATTAAACCGTTTACATGCTTAGAGAAGTAATCTCTTTTATTTACTAAAGGATAATACTCTCGGGAATTTCCGAACAAATTATAGGCGATAAACCCTTTATCGGTCATGCGCTTTAAAAGTGTTGCTACCGTGGTTGTTGCAGGTTTTGGATTGGGATAACTATCTAGTAAATCTTTCATAAATGCTTTTTCAAGCTTCCATAGATGATTCATTAGATCTTCTTCAGTTTTTGATAATTGCATACTCTACAAAGTTAGAATGTTCTCTACAAATGTAGAACAAAAAATTAAATTCTACAAATGTAGAGGTGTGAAATATTTCAGAAGTGTAGCGCTAGGCTTTCCTTGAACGAATACTTTCAACAACCACGGTAGAAAGAATGATGAGTCCGCCCCAAAACGTATTCCAAGTTGGGATTTCTTTTAAAAAAATAAAAGCAATAATAATTCCCAAAATAGGTTGTACGCTACTTATTATACTGGCGGTACTTACCGTAAAGTGTTTTAAGCTATTAACCAGCATCGTGTGCCCAATGGCTGTGGTAAGGACTGCTAAAAGAATAACATAAGGATATTGTGTTTGGATTCCTGCAGTTTCCATAAAAAATAAAACGGGTGATAAAACGATGCTAACAATAAGTACCTGGTATAGCATTACGGAAGTCGCATTATAATGGGTTACCAATTTTTTAGATATGATATTACGTAAGGCATAGCATAGGGCTGAAAGTAAGCCAAACAAGATCCCTTTTACATGTGTGTTTTCCATGTTAAACTCCGGAACAAGAATATACATACCAAATAGTACCATAACACTTAGGACTATATAAATAGGATCGAATTTTACTTTTGCGAAAAAAAGAGGCTCTATCAATGCAGTTATAATAGGGTAGGTGAATACCGAAAGCATTCCGATGGCAACATTAGAAAGTTTCAGCGCATAAAAATAAGCAATCCAATGTCCGGACATAAATAAAGCACTTACTATAAATGGAATAAACGCTTTCTTTGATTTGATGCTCAGATTTATCTTTTTGTAGCGACAAAACCCAAACAAAACAAACACCGCTAAAAAAGAACGCCACCATATAATGACAGGTGGAGGCATGGCTATAAACTTGCCTAAGGCTCCGGAAGTACTAATAAAAAGAGTTGCTAAAATAAGCAGGAGAATGTGGTTACTGTGTTGGTTAGACATATGGTTCGTTAACGTTTAGCGATTTAGAGGTTTCTCGTTAATCCAATGAAAACCTCGGGAGTATAAAAGTAAGTCCTTTCTCTTAAGTTCTATACTTAAATCATTAAAATAAAGTTTACCGTCAAGTTTCATGGTATTTGTGTCCAATAGCTTATAGTTGAAATTATAGGTTTCGGATTTTATTCCTCCGCCGTAAATTTTTACTTTTTTAGCCATCGAATCTGGCTCAAAGCGGTAGGGGTGATTTTCATCGTCCATCATTTTTACAGTTGTCGTATTATGATCAATAATCAGATACCGCCAGCGTTCCTTATCTGTGGTCAACGGTTTTATGGTATCTCCATTTTTGATGAATTCTGAAACTTCCCAAATTCCAAATAGATAAGGGGTATTACTAGGTTTACCTCTGTCGTTCCCCAGTCCCTGTGAAAGGAAGATTCCAATTAATATTACTAGTAAAGCTGATTTTATCCAAAAAATAGCTTTATGATAAGAAGCCTCTTTAATGGGGTGATAAAAACTATAGGATGTGGTAGGTTTATTGGTAATAAAAACGTTAACAAACCGCTTCAGATCAGTACTAAAAAGAAATAAAGCCATCAGTGTGAGGTGCGTTGAAAATAGCTTAACCGGAATGTCGAACATAAAGTTCATAACGACAACCTGCAACATAACACCCATGGTAACAAATGCACCAAGGGTTGATGTTCTTCGAGGAATTAAAAGAAGTCCCCCGGAAACTTCCATCAGGCCCATAAACATATTAAACCCTTTTGAATATCCTAAGTAAGTCCATGCCAAACCCATTGGAGAAAAATGGCCTAAAGGTTCTAACATTTGGGTTAACGACGGGTAAGGGAATTGTAATTGAATAAGTTTTACGAACCCATATGTAAACATAAAGAATACTAAGAATATTCTCAGAATCACGATAAACCAGTACAAGAGTTTATTATAACTTGGTCTTGAACGATCCAATACGATCCACGTTAAGGAAATGAATACCGTTAAAATAACATTGATGAAAAGTGTCACATAGGCATAGGTATGATCTCCACTACCAAAACCGCTGACATCGTAGCTATAATCAATATTTAAAAACGTTTCACCGACCCATTTAAATGGGGTTTCAAATAGTCTACCGGCGAACAGCAACACGATGTATAACGAAAAATAGGTAAAAATGAATTTGAATAAAGCTTTTTTAGTTGAACTCCATTTTTCCTGATACTCTTGAGTTATAACCATGTATTTTTAGCTTAATAGGTAGTCTTATTTTGATAGCTCAGTAAAATATTTATAAAAATAAGGGATGGTTTCAATGCCCTTTAAGAAATTGAAAATTCCGAAATGTTCATTGGGCGAGTGGATCGCATCGCTATCTAAACCAAAGCCCATTAAAATCGTTTTACTTTGAAGCTCTTTTTCGAATAATGAAACAATAGGAATGCTTCCGCCGCTACGTTGTGGAATTGGTGTTTTACCAAACGTATTTTGATAGGCTTTACTTGCTGCTTGATATCCGATGCTATCGATAGGCGTTACGTAACCTTGTCCACCATGATGAGGAGTTACTTTTATAGTAACCCCTTTAGGAGCAATACTTTCGAAATGCGTTTTGAATAATACGGTAATTTCTTCCCAATCTTGATTTGGCACCAGGCGCATTGATATTTTAGCATAGGCCTTACTGGCAATAACAGTTTTTGCACCTTCTCCAATATAACCGCCCCAAATGCCATTAACATCTACAGTTGGACGAATAGAATTTCTTTCGTTAGTGGTATAACCTGCTTCCCCATAAACGGCATCAATGTCTAAAGCATCTTTATAGTCTTCTAAAGAAAAGGGAGCTTTTGCCATTTCAGCGCGCTCTTCTTTTGAAAGTACTTCAACCTTGTCATAAAACCCGGGAATGGTAATATGATTGTTTTCGTCATGTAAGGACGCGATCATTTTAGTTAGTACGTTTATAGGATTTGCAACGGCACCGCCGTATAAACCCGAGTGTAAATCTCTATTGGGGCCAGTTACTTCAACTTCAACATAGCTTAAACCTCGAAGTCCCGTTGTAATGGAAGGGATGTCATTGGAGATCATACCCGTGTCAGAAATCAAGATCACGTCATTTTTTAGTTTTTCCTGATTGTTCTTTACAAAAATGGCAAGATTAGGACTTCCAACTTCTTCTTCACCTTCAACCATAAATTTAACGTTGCACGGAAGTTGATTGGTCGATGTCATAAATTCCAACGCCTTAACATGCATATACATTTGTCCCTTATCGTCGCAAGATCCACGGGCATAAATAGCACCTTCAGGGTGTCTTTCAGTCTTCTTAATAACGGGTTCGAACGGTGGGGATGTCCATAATTCTAAAGGATCCGGTGGTTGTACGTCATAATGCCCATATACTAAAACGGTTGGCAGACTTGGATCAATTATTTTTTCTCCATAAATAATAGGATACCCATCTGTCTTACATATTTCAACAGCGTCGCATCCCGCGTGCTCCAAGCTAACTTTAATAGCTTCAGCGGTTTTTAAAACATCATTTTTATAGGCTGAATCCGCACTTATTGATGGTATTTTTAGCAAAACTATAAGCTCGTTAATAAAACGATCTTTATGTTCAGTAATATAAGATTGAATACTATTCATGCAACAATTATAAGGTTCGTTTCAAAAGTATAAAAAAAGAATGTTTTTAAGGCTTATAAGTTTGCAATTTAAAAATCTTGTTTATATTTGCATCCCGATTAATATCGGGACTAATAGCGGGCGTGGTGGAATTGGTAGACACGCTAGACTTAGGATCTAGTGCCGCGAGGTGTGAGAGTTCGAGTCTCTCCGCCCGCACGATGTAAAGCAAAAACGTTTCTTTTAAGTAAGGAGCGTTTTTTTATTTGCAGAAACTAGGGAGGCCTTTTACTGCATCTTTTAAGGCTGTTATTCGTGTTTCTAAATTAGTGAATTTTACGTTTTTTAAACCAGTTTCCAACAAAATTTAAGTTTAAAGTGATTTTATGAAAATTTTCTTGGATGAGATTATTATCAATAGTTCCTTCTTTTCCATAAGAGTATGAAATATTAAAATTTGTTTTGTCTTTTGTTATTGGAATTCCTAGACCAAATGAAACAAAATAACTGTCTATTTGGGCATTTGAAATTTTTAAAAACCCTGAATTATAATTAAACCCAAATCTATAATTAATTTTATTCCAGTGGCTGGCAAGACTTTTTTTTGAAGGCTTATATTGAAGACCAAAGGCGTAAATATCCTGATCTACATAACGTTCGTTGTTTTGTAATTGATTTGTGTCTTTCCAAAGTAATTTTTTAAAATCGAAACTTGTTGTAATATTTTTATTTAAAATTGAAGTAATCCCAAAACCATATGCTAAAGGAAGCTCATAATTGTCTAGCTCGTTTTCAATATCATTCTCTAGTACTATTTGAGCTTCAGAAGGTGTAATTTTATAAGCGTTTCTGGTTTGAGTTCCGCTAAGAGATGTAGGGAGTTCAATAACTGCTCCTATGGTGGTTTCTTTGCCATTAATTTTGGGTAAAGTATATTGGAGACCGGTTTTCAATTTAATTCCGGTATAACGATTTACATCACTAATAAACACGGAAGCGTTTGAAAAAACCTGAGTTTCTTGATCAATTGACCCAAAAAGAAAAGATAGATCTACACCAAGGTTTAAACCTTTACTAATATTTATGCCGCTAGATAAATAGAATTTGTTTAAACCTCCTAAACCAGTGACCCTTGTTATGTATGTATCTGCTGATCCCTCTATAGGGTTTTGAATATCAATATCATAACCAACTTTGGTGTAAGGCAAAAGGCCAAAACTCATTCCTAAGCCTTTTTTAATGGGAAAAGCAATGGCAACGTGTGATAAGTTGGCATCATTAGTTGTATCACTAATATCGTCGTTTTTAATTATTGAATATACACCATTAACCCCAAATTCATATAAAAATGTTTTTTGATCAATATTTCCCAAATTCGCCGGGTTAAAAATATTTATTTCATATTTATTTTTCTGTGCAAATCCGGTATTCCCTAAACCAGTTAGTCCTCCGGTTGCCGTTTTATTTTCAACACCCAAGCCAAATAGAGAATAAGGTGTACTCGTATCGTTTTGAGAAAAAAGAGCTGTTGATATTGAAATAAATACTAATGGTAAAATTTGTTTTAACATGTAATTTAATAGTTTAAGTAGTTTACTGTTAATTTCATTTCATTATTGTCTATAACAACACTATTAACTGTTTTATCGTAATCGATAAATTGAATCATTAAAGCGTAGTTTAAATCGTAAGTGCTGTTTAAAATTTCTTCAACGTATCTATCCAAGTCTATACTATAATATGTTTGGGAATCAAACTCATCATCATTTTGATTTAAGACGGCGTAACTGGCATCACCATTTATATTTGTAAGTTGATTTAAGATTCTGTTTTTATGATCAATTATGAAGACTGATAATGAGTCCTTTAGGGGCTTATTATTATTATTGTAACTTCCTTTTAATGGGCTAAAAGTGAGCTCTGCACTTAATGCTGTACCCACATCAGAAAACTCTTTTAGTCTTTTAATAGAAGGAATTTCTATTCTTGACGAAATGCCGGTTCCTGCTTGGGAGAAAATTAAATTGTCGGTATCATTACCTGATATAATGGTTTCGACATCTTCAAAATCACCTAGTGTAGAGCTTGATAAATCTGTCTTAATGGCATTAAATTGGCTCCCGGGTGAAGAAATGGTAAAATCTATGTAATAACTATTATCCTCGCTATCGCCATCATCAACGGTATAAAATAATCTCATACTCGAGTTTTTTTCAGTATTGGTAACTGTACTAACATTAAATCCCAATACATGACTATTTAACGATGTATTTGGAATAATTGTTAAGCCTTTAAAAAATTGCGTAAAATCATCGGAGTTATTAATATCATTATCCAATATTTTATTAAAAATTTCTTTTCCTAATTCATCACTCATAGGGATGTATAAGGAGTCTGTATCTCTATTGGGCCTTGGCACAAATGTGATTTCTCCTAACGATTCAGAAACGTAATCTAATCTGGAGGTATTATAAAAAGCATCACCTTCATGAGGTTGTACAGTTTCCAATAGCCGGTGTATTCTATAGGTTTGAACTTGTGTTGTATCTCCGTAATAGTATCGGTCATAATTCAAAACAAATCCAATAGAATCATAAACGGCGTTATGGTCAATTGAGAAATTTGAATTTTCAACTTGAAAATAAGATTGAGCGGTTAGATGCCCAAAATCATGGTCAATTACAGTGCCTAATAAAATACGATTTGTATTGGAAGTTATTAATGAATCTAATTTGAAAGTTCCGGTTTTTATGGAGAACGTGTCAATAATCCTCACTTGAATATCATTTTCTATAAAGCTGCTTCCTACCGGGTATTTTTGTATCTCGTCTGATGAACAAGATGAGAACACAGCAACATAAATTATACTAATAATTATAAACCTCATTTTACTTTTTAAGCAAAAGTATTATGATAAGAAGGACTGTTGTTTATGAAATATACAAACACTGTTATTTTGTAGATAATCTTGCTAAATAAATGTTAAATAGCTGAAAATGAGGGTTTATTGAAGTTTGTCGATGTTTTTTATTAATAAGGCGATAAAAATTCCATGTTGGTCTATTTCATAGAATTTTCCATGTAATTGGGTATAGATTTGTCTAAAATTAAAAAGAAATAACAGGAGTTTTTATGTAAACCATTTATAAATGGCTCACACAAAAACACAATTAAAAAATCAATGACAAAGATGAGTTTAATGAAAAAAAGTAGCGTTTTGTTTTTATCGGCAATATTTATTTTGGCTATTGGGTGTGATAGCACAGGTGATGAAGATAGCGATGAGTATGGTAATTGGGTTGAGAGCTCGGCCTTTGATGGAAATTCACGAGCAAATTCTGTGAGCTTTACTATAGGGACTAAAGGGTATTTAATAGCAGGTTATGATGGGGATGATTATTTGTCTGATACATGGGAATATAACTCTGAAGATGATTATTGGACAAGAAAATCGGATTTTCCAGGGGTTGCCAGAAGCGGGGCTGTCGGTTTTTCAATAAATGGGAAAGGATATTTAGGAACAGGATATGATGGTGAAGATGAGTTGAATGATTTTTGGGAATACAATCCCGATACCGATACATGGGTGCAGAAGACAGACTTTGGAGGTACAGCAAGATACGGCGCCATTGGGTTTTCAATTGGAAATGATGGATATATTGGTACAGGATATGATGGAAGTGAGCAAAAGGATTTTTGGAAATATAATGTTTCTGCAGATACTTGGGAGCAAACTGTAGGGTTTGGAGGCCAAAAACGAAAAGATGCTTCGGTGTTCATTATTAATGATATGGCATACATTGGTTTAGGGATTCATAATGGCGCTTATGAAAAAGACTTTTATTCTTTTGATGGTGGTACCTGGACGCGCTTAACAGATTTAGACAACGATGAAGACGATGATAATGATTTCGAAATTTTATTGAGTAGTGGCGTTGGATTTTCAATTAACGGAAAAGGCTATATTTCTACAGGAATATCAGGTTCATTAACAAATGGAAGCTGGGAATATACACCAGAAACAGATACCTGGGATGATATCCCTTTATTTGAAGGAACAGCAAGGCAAAATGCATCAGCATTTACATTTGGCAATAAAGCCTACGTGTTAATGGGTAGAAGTGGTAATCTCTATTTTGATGATGTGTGGGAGTTCAGGCCTGATGAACTAGAAAATGAAGATGATTGATTAATAGTTTTTGAACTGTTGACTAACAGGGTTGAATATTGAAAATGATTTATCTATGAGAAGGATTATTCAACCTTGTTTTTTATGAAAAAAACAACGTTTCCTTGGGAGTTTTTTAAGAGCACGTCCTGGTAATTTAGCGGTTTAAATAATGAATGGATTGAGTACTGTTTTAAAAAAACCATACCATATAGTTATTCATATATTGTTATGGATAATTTACTTTGCAATTACAAGTACCCAATTTTATTTTAGATTTGGATTTATTCCAAAAGATTTTTATGTAAGTACTTTAGCTTTAATTGGCGTCTTTTATTTAAACTATGCCTTTTTAGTGCCTAAATTATTACTTAATAAAAGAATTGCCTTATACATTATAATATCAAGTATTATTATAGTGTTATTTGTCTTTATTTTCGAGCCATTAATTCCACATCCAAAAACATATGCTTTTTCAGGTAGAATACCAAACTTAAAAAGAATGTCGAACGCCGTGGATATCGGCTTCGAAAATAATAGAATGGGCACAGGTTTTATAAGGTCTTTCCGCTCATTTTCATTACTATTACTATTCATTGCATTAAGTACAAGTATTCGATTAGTTTTTGGATGGTATAAAACAGAAAAACAAAGAACACAAGTCGAGTCTCAAAAAATAAGCTCCGAATTATTGTTTTTAAAAGCTCAGTTAAACCCTCATTTTTTATTCAATACTTTAAATAGTATTTATTCATTGGCAAATAAAAAATCAGACGACACAACAATTGCTGTTGTAACACTTTCAGAATTAATGCGCTACATGATTTATGAGGCAAACGAGGGGCTGGTTTCTTTAAAAAAAGAAATAGATCATATTAAAAATTATATTTCGCTGCAACTACTTCGATTAAAAGATTCCAGTGGCGTTAGAATAAATGTCCATGGCAATTTAAATTATAAAATAGAACCTTTATTGTTAATCTCTTTTATTGAAAATGCATTTAAATATGGAACTGATTTTAAAGGAAAAACGAATATTCAAATTAAAATAACTGTAGAAAACGAAGCACTAAGTCTATATGTATATAACACGTCTTCACCTCAAAAGACTAAGAATGAAAATTCTGGAATTGGTTTAGAAAATATAAAGAATCGATTGAACTTATTATATCCAAATTTACATACACTCAATATTACAAATGATAAGAAATCGTATGAAGTAAATCTAGTTATAACATTAAAAAATAAAATCGAATGAAATGTATAATTATAGATGATGAGCCTCTTGCTTTAGAGCTGTTAGAAGATTTTATTTCTAAAATCTCTTTTTTAGAATTAGTTACATCGTGCTCAAATGGGTTTGAGGCAACAACTGTTTTACAAGACCATAAAATTGACTTAATATTTACTGATATTGAAATGCCGGATTTTTCAGGAATAGATATTATCAAATCTTTAGATCATAAACCTATGTTTGTGTTTACAACCGCTTATTCGCATTATGCAGTTGAAGGGTTTAATTTATATGCTATAGATTATCTTGTAAAACCCATACCATTCCATCGTTTTTTAAAAGCTGCTACAAGAGCACAGAATGCATTAAACCTAAAACAAGAAGAATTATCTGGTCATTTAAATGAAGAAGCGGCATCCAAATTTATTTTCGTAAAATCAGAATATGAAAATCTGAAAATCAATTTAGAGGAAATAAAGTATATTGAAGGCTTAAAGGATTATATAAAAATTTATGTAAATGCCGATAAACCTATCTTAACCCTATGCAGTTTAAAAAAGATTGAAGACAAGTTGGGGCGTGCCAATTTTATTAGAGTTCATAAATCATTTATTGTATCGCTAAAACATATTCATTCTGTGCAACGAAATAGAATTATTATTGATGAAAAAAGGATCCCAATTGGTTTGAATTATAAGGATGAGTTTATTAAGAAAATTGAAGGATAATTTCTTCGGTTTTCATCATTTATAGAACTTATAAAACCACTTTACGGTCTACCAGGTTTTCATGTAAAAAAGGAACCGGTGTCACACTTCTATTTTTTTGAAGTCTTTAAGAGCATAATATTAGCAAGTCCTATAGAATTAATTAATAGAAAAGAGATCCATAATGAATACTAAAAAAAACAACATATTATATGTTCTATGCATGTTAACGCTTTTGTTGAGTAACTGTTCCGATGCTGTACAAAAAAAAGAATACGTTATCACAGGGCATATCGCAGGAGTGCCGGATAATACTAAATTCTATTTATTCAACATGCGGAAACAGGTACATATAGATTCGGCCATCACTAAAAATGAAGGTTTTATCATGAAGGGAACTATAGATATCCCGACACAATGTGTGATTATGATTCCAAATAGCCAAAAATATGCCGATCTTATTGTTGAGAACACAGAAATAGAACTTGAATCAACCTTTGATGATATGTATTTTCAGAACAAGGTTACCGGAGGTCCTGAGCAGAAACAAAAAAATGACTTGTGGCAAATAACAGGGAAATATGATATGGAATACATTAAGGCTGGAGACAGTCTCGCAAATAACCTCTATAAAGACGAAAATCATAGAAATGAATTGAGAAAGACCTACAAACGCAACGCGGAAAAATCCAAAGAACTTATGCGAGAGTTTATCATAGAACGGCCTAATTCATATTTCTCGTTGGATCTTTTGTATCGAAATAGACAATACATAGCAAAAGATCGTCTCATTAAAGTTGTGAAAAATCTTGAAACGACGTATAGGGATACCGAGAATGCTTTGGCTATTGAAAGGTTTCTTACCGTGGGGGAAGTGGTCATAGGAGAGCCCTTAGTAGATTTTGAAGCAAATACACTAAGTGGTAGCCCTTTTAAGATTTCATCATTAAAAGGATATTATATTTATCTGAGTTTTTGGAATACCAATTGTGGGCCTTGTCGTAAGGAGAATCGGTTTTTCAATAAAAATTTTGAATCCTTACCCGAACACCTCAAACTGGTTAGTTTTTCAACCGACAGAACCAAAGAGCAGTGGACCAAAGCCTCTGAAGAGGATGGTATAAAATGGATCAACCTGTCAGATCTCGAAGGTAATAATGGACGTATTGCAATGACCTATGGTGTGCAAGCACTTCCTACCTCTTTTTTGATAGGAAAAGATGGAAAAATCATTGAAAAATTTACGGGCTATGATGAGGATTCCTATCAGAAAATTTTGGATGCTATGGCGTCAGAAGAGGATAATTAGTGTTTGTGATATCCTTATGATATTAGTAGGTATTAGATAAACAATAACAAATAATATCTATCTTTCAGCGTTTCCCTTAATTTACTGTAGGCATTTTTTTTAGCTGTGTGAACGGTATGAGGAGAGATTTCCATTTGCAAGGCGATTTCAGGGTTTTTAAGACCTTTCATGGAAAGCTCTATAATTTCTTTTTGGCGTTTAGGGAGTTTATTTAATGCATTTCTAACAATTCTAAAAGTTTCCTGATCAATAATATTTTTTTTGTAAAAAGATTCAGATTCTAAGTTATTTAAGGAAGATAGGGCCACATTATTTTTCGATTTCTTCAATATATTTATACAATTGTTTTTTACCACAACGTACAAAAAACTCTTAACCCCTTTAATATCGTCAAAATCATGTCGCTTTTCCCAAAACTTTAATAAGGCGTCTTGAGCGGCATCTTTACTTTTATCAGAAGTTTTTAAAAACTTTTTTGCAAACGAACATAAAATGGGGTAGAAATCATCGAAAAACTCTCGAAACGATTCCTTATTTCCTTGTTTTATATCTTTTATAATATTTTCCGATGAATTCATTACTGAATGATAATAGCGCGGTAAATATATGAATTCTGAAATAATGAAAACGGACATCATGGAGTGTTGTGTTAGCCGGAACTCAAATTTTAATAAATCAATAGCGCCCTGATTTAACCTTATAAATATGTTTGATAAATTATTTTTTTTCATCGGGAATACCCATGTTTTATTTCTGAATTGTATTGTATATAGAATGACAAGTTAAACATCATGAAAAAAGAAAAGGAATTTCTACATATATCAAGACTTATCGCTAATGAGTTGACCAGGTCTATTACAAGTGAAGAACGAAAATATCTTGACCAATGGCTTAATGAATCGATAGAAAATAAAAATATATATCAGAAAATTAAGGCTGATAATTGGTATGCTACACATTTAGAATCTATACAAGAGTTTAATGTCGAGGAGGGATGGAACCGTATGAATTCAAGAATTCCATCGAATTCTAAAGTTATAAAATTACGGACTAACATGTTTAAATATGCCGTCGCGGCTTCAATATTACTAATTACTGCCCTTACAATATTTCTGAATAAGGACGACAATATGCGTATCACAGAACCGGTAATTGTAAATTCTGTTATTGAGCCGGGTACTGATAAAGCGATATTGACATTAGGAGACGGTTCTCAAATTGCTTTGGAAAAAGGCGAATCTTTTCAAACCCAAAATGCTAATAGTAATGGTGAGGAAATTATTTATGAAGCAGGAAAACGAAACACATTAGAAGTTGCTTATAACTATTTAACCATTCCTAGAGGAGGTCAGTTTTTTGTAAAGTTATCCGATGGTACACAGGTCTGGCTGAATTCCGAATCGCAGTTAAAATATCCTGTAGCATTTATAGAAGGAGAAATTCGTCAGGTTGAACTCGTTTATGGCGAAGCTTATTTTGATGTGTCTCCCAGTACGGCTCATAAAGGGGCGAAATTTAAAGTACAAAATAATGCACAGGAGGTTGAAGTTTTAGGTACCGAGTTTAATATCAAAGCCTATAGGGACGAAGCGAACGTGTATACCACTTTGGTAGAAGGGAAAGTTGTTGTTAGTGCTTTAAATAAAACTAAAATTTTAATGCCGAATGAACAACTAAATTTAAATCTTTCCAATAAAAGTATACTGTCTTCTTCGGTAGATGTATATCGCGTAATCTCCTGGAAAGAAGGCGTTTTTAGCTTTAAAAACAAACCACTTAAAGATATGATGAAGGTGATATCACGTTGGTATGATATTAAAGTAGTCTTTGCCAATGAAACGCTTAAAGATATAACGTTTAACGGAAGTTTGGATAAAAAATTAAGTATTGAAGAAGTTCTATCCATCATTGCTGGTTCAAATAATATCAGCTATGAAATAAATAATAAAACAATAATATTTAAATAATTTACTAACAAATAATTAACTAAAATATGGGATAAAACAACACTTGAGCTGAACGCGATTCAGCATTAACAAAAGAAAAGGGAAAGAGGGTCCGATTTACGACAAACAAACCTTCACTTCCCCTTTAGACGTATTAATTAATTTATTAACTAACACATTACAAATTTATGGAATTTAAATCAACGAACCTTTGTTTTTCTATAAGAAAGCAGGTTTTAAAATTCATTATGAGAACTTTTATATTCTTATTCTGTACAGCGGTTTTTAGTTTTTCTTCGGGAGATTTGCTCTCTCAGAATTCTAAAATAGTCATTGATGCTGATAAAACTTTAACTATTGATGAAGTCTTCGACATGATCGATAAGCAAACCGATTATTCTTTTGTTTATCAATCAGATATGTTTAAAGGCTTCCCCAGTATTGAAATAAAGAAGGGAACTATAAAGACAAACAAGCTTTTAAAGCGAATATTGTCAAAAGGTAATTATGATGTTGTTGTAGGAGTGAACAACACGATTATCATAAAAGAGAAAACACCGGACATTATAAAGGAGCAAGGCGTTCAGATATCGGGTAATGTAGTAGATTCTAATGGTCAACCATTGCCTGGGGCCAATATTCTTGAAAAAGGAACCACAAACGGAACTCAATCAGATTTTGACGGTAAGTTTTCCTTAAATGTTAAAGATAAGAGCGCTGTACTTGTCGTTTCTTATTTAGGGTTCTTAACACAAGAAATTCCGATAAGCAACCAAACCACCATTGCTGTTACTCTACAAGAAGATACTGCTAAATTGGACGAGGTAGTTGTTGTAGGTTACGGCACTCAAAAGAAGGTTAATTTAACGGGAGCCGTATCATTGGTAAGTAGTGAAGATATTGAAAATAGGCCTGCTCCAAATGTGTCTACATTATTAGCAGGACAAGTTCCTGGTTTATCGGTTATTCAGCAATCTGGAAGACCTGGACAAAGTCAGGGGACATTTAGAATTCGCGGAATTGGTACATTAGGTAATTCTGATCCTTTGATATTAGTTGATGGCATAGTAGGAGATCTTCAAGATATTGATGTCAACGATATTGAAAATGTTTCAGTGTTAAAGGATGCGTCAGCAGCTATATATGGTGTTAGAGCTGCAAACGGTGTTATTTTGGTTACTACAAAGGAAGGACGTACAGGAGCTCCAACAGTAACTTATCATGGAGGAGTAGGTACACAGCAGGCATTCAAAATACCAAATAGAGTCAACTCGTATGATTATGCCAGGTTGTATAATGAAGCTAGGGTTAATGATGGCGGTTCTCCTTTATTTTCAGATGATGATTTAACTAAGTTTAGAGACGGTACAAGTCCACAAACACACGCTAATATAGATCATTTTAAAAAGCTTTTAAAGAGTGGAGATCCAATAAAGAAATTTCATAATATAAGGGTCTCGGGTGGTAATGAAAACACAAAGTATAATTTATCTTTTGGTTACCTAGATGAAGGCTCTCTAATAAAAACATTTGGCTATAATAGAAAAAATTATCGTGTTAATATAGACCAAAAAATAAACGACAAGTTAGATGTTGGTATTAAGTTAGCAGGATCTTTTGGCAAAACTTTCGGAAATATTCAGTCAGTGGGTCAAATTATTACGGAATCATATAGAGAATTTCCTGGAGAAGTAGATCAATTTGATAACGGTCTTTGGAAAAACATGCAAGAGTTTGGGGTCGGACAGAGAAATATGCTCGCATATTTAGAATTACCATTGGGAACTGATGTGGATAGAAATAATGATTATGTAAGTACTGTTTTTGCAGAATTCAAAATCACACCAGAATTAAAAGTGAGAGGGCAATTTTCTGCCAGAAACGACAATAGGCTTCAAAACAGAAAAAGAGATGTGGTACAATGGCATAGATATGATGCCGCAACAGATACTTATAATGGAAGTAATATAGCAAGTGGCTATTTAATTAGAAGAAATGAAACCGTTTGGGACTATACATCTAATTTACTTTTAACTTATAACAAATCGTTTAATAATCATAATTTAAAAGGATTATTGGGTTTTGAACAGCGAGATCAAAATTGGTCTTTTAGTCAAGCAGCAAGGTTTAGTCTTTCTTCGAGTAATGAATTAACTGAATTAAATGGAGTTGCTGATGGCAATGATCGTGCAGAAGGTAGTGCTTCAGAGTATAAGTTAAGATCTGCTTTTGGAAGAATTAACTATAATTTTAAGGAGACCTACTTTTTTGAAGGCATTTTGAGATACGACGGAACTTCTAGATTTACAAAAGAAAATAGATTCGATTATTTTCCTTCGTTTTCCGGAGGATGGAAAATATCTAACGAAGATTTTTTTAAATCGGAAACAATTAACCATTTATTTTTAAGAGGGTCATGGGGTATATTAGGAAATCAAGAAATAGGAAATTATCAATTCCTAAATACTTTTGGTCCAAGAGATAACTATAATTATTCCTTTGGAAACGGTTCGGTCAGTGGGGTTCTCGAAAATAAAACGTTAGCAAATGCCAACATTTTATGGGAAACGACTACATCTACAAATATAGGTATTGATGCCAGATTGTTTAACAATGCTTTATCAATTACTGCTGAGTATTTTATAAAAGATACAAATGACATTCTGCTAGGTTTAGATCAACCATACATTTTAGGGGCTGAACCTCCTACTGTAAATGCAGGTTCGGTCGAAAACAAAGGATGGGAATTAAGTGTCAACTATAGTGGTAGAGTAAATGAAGACTTTAATTATTATATAAATGCAAATGCTGGTTATGTTAAAAACCAAATAACAGATTTAAAAGGAACAGAAAGCCCTGGAAGAGATATTGGAGATCCTATTCAAAACATATTTGGATATGTGGCTGACGGGTTGTTTAATTCACAAGCTGAAATAGATGCGGCACCAACACATAACATAGCAGGTACCCCAGAACCGGGGGATGTTAGATATAAAGATATTAATGGGCGTGATGCTAATGGAGACCTAACAGGTTTACCTGATGGTGTTGTAGATGCCAATGATAGAAAATCATTAGGAACGTATTTTCCAAAGTACAATTTCGGTCTTAATTTAGGTTTTAATTGGAATAATTTTGATTTCTCTATGGCTTGGCAAGGTTTTGCGGGGCACAAGGTATTGACAGATGGCCCAACGGTACGTCCTTTTTGGGGAGGGAACGCGCCTCCATCACAACACATGGTTGACAACTTCTGGACGCCATCGAATACAAATGCAGATTTTCCCAGGTTAGGTTTTTCAAATCAAGGAAGAAATTATCAAAATAGTACCTATTGGGTAAACAAAGGAGATTTTGCTAAACTGAGAAACATGCAAATAGGTTATACGCTGCCACAAAATGCCTTAAGTTCTTTAGGAATTAACAGATTTAGAATCTATGTATCCGGAGAGAATTTACTTTATATCTCTAAAGTGAAAGACATTGATCCTGAATTTGCACAAGGTTCGGGATTTGCTTGGAATAATAATAATTATCCAACAAACAGACAGTTTCTACTGGGGTTTAATATAACTTTTTAAAACAAAAAAAATGAAAAAAATATTTATATTATATACTATATTGTCTATAGGAATTACAGGTTGCAATGACGATTTTTTAGATGTAGCCCCTGGTGATAAATTAACGGATGTATCATTTTGGAAAACAGAAAAAGAAGCTTTTGATGCATTAACAGCAGTATATGCTACTTTCTCAGAACGCGGAAGCGTTTGGAGTACTTGGAATACTTACCTTTTTGCTGCAGGAACAATGACTGATGATGCGGAGGGTACTTATAACAGTTTTCAAGATGGATCTATAGGTCCAACAGATAGTACTGTAGGAGATCTTTACAAAGAATTATATACTAATATTAGAATTTGTAATGTTTTTTTAGCCAATATAGATAGGCCGGATATGGATGAATCTTTGCGTGCTAGATTTATTGCGGAAGCAAGATTCATTAGAGCGTTTCACTATTCAATTTTAAGAAATAACTGGGGAGGTGTACCACTTATCACAGATCCTTTAACACCATCTGAGTTAAACGTTTCAAGGTCTTCAGCTGCAGAAGTAACAGCATTCATTTCATCAGAATTAACAGCTGCCGCAACAGCATTACCCGCATCTTATGGAGCAGCAGATTTAGGCAGAGCCACAAAAGGAGCAGCATTAACTTTAAAAGCCCGTGCGCTATTGTACGCAGGAAACTATACGGAGGCTTCATCAGCGGCACAAGAGGTGATGTCATTTGGCTATAATCTCTTTCAAGACGGAATTGGAGAAGGGTATTTGAGTTTACACCAGAAACCGAATGAAGATAATCAAGAAGTTATTTTTGCAGTGAGATATAACAATCCTGATACATTTCATTGGTACTTAGTTAGAGTGTATCCTCCTAATCATACACATCCGGGTGGTGAAAACGGTGCAGTGAAAATATCGCAGTCATTTGTAGACGCATTTGAAACTGCTGATGGCAAAACCATTAATGATCCTACATCAATCTTTGATCCTTTAGATGAATTCGCTAATAGAGACCCTAGATTGAATATGGCTGTTTTTAAAAAAGGAGATATACTTTCAGGAAACCCTTTGGCGGGAAGTACTGTTGATGCATCAAATAACACTGGATACTATGCCCGTAAATTAATTCAAGATCAAGACTTTCATGGTTGGGATAGATACGATAGAGACATCGTGTTAATGCGTTATGCGGAGGTATTATTAATCTATGCGGAAGCGAATATTGAAAGTGGTTCGATAAATCAATCCGTATTAGATGCTATAAATGACTTGAGAGCTAGAGCATATAACACAACACGTGCTGATGTTGCTAATTATCCTAGTATAACAACAACCGATCAAAGTGAACTTCGCGAAATTATTAGAAGAGAACGTCGTGTTGAATTAGGAATGGAGCATGGAGATTATAGACTAAACGACATTCGTAGGTGGAATATAGCAGAAACAGTATTAAATGGTGATTTAAATGGTGCAAAAGATGCAACTGGAAATTATAGATTTATTAAAAATCTGAGTTTTGATGCTTCTAAACATTATTTATGGCCAATTCCTCAACGAGAAATTGATTTGGTAGGTTCGGATATATTAAGTCAAAATCCTGGATATTAACTTTGATGTAATAGTTTTTACTAAAGTTGAATTTTAAAATCTTACTTTTAATTAGTTTGAGTTAGTTTTTTTGAAAAGGCTTAAAAGCTATGTTTTAAGCCTTTTTTATTTGTCGCATCACATTTTTTATTTACAAGCTATATTATAAGATTGTGAAAATGATTTGAGATATCTATTTCATGTGCATTCTTCTTTCAAATTCATTAACCAAATGTGTCTCGCAGGTATTATAATCTTAACATTTAACGGAGAGTCTGGACTTATTTTGGAAAAGCAATTTAGACGCGAAATGATTGATATAAATCAAGTAATAATTTATTGACGTTAAAACTAGGGGTATTCAACTATAGATGTTTAAACAACGAATTAATAGCATTTATTAAAACTAAAAAAAATAAATATAAACTTATGAAAGAGAATAATTCAAGAAGAAATTTTTTAAAAAATAGTGCTTATTTAAGTGCTTTTGTTGGGGCTTCAGCCTATGGTTTAAATAGAGAGCCATCAGCACAAAGTTTGCTAGAACAAATTTCTAAAGTAAAACCCTCAACAAATAAATCTGTTATGGGTTTAAAGGTAGCCCCTATAAAAAAGGTCAAAATAGGTTTAATCGGTTGTGGTGATAGAGGATTAGGATTGTTGTATCAATTTAATGCCTTGTGCCCGGAAATGGCCGAAATCACAGCTTTATGCGATGTGCGAGAAAGTATGATAGACCGCTCCTTGGAATATTTAAAAAAGCACGGAAATGAAAGGCCAAAAACATATACAGGAAGTCTCACTGCTTGGAAAGAGATGGTTAAAAGAGATGATTTAGATTTAATTATTGTAGCAACACCTTGGGAAGATCATGTTCCTATGAGTGTATATGCTATGGAACATGGGAAGCACGTAGGAGTGGAGGTTCCGGCTGCTTACACCCTAGAAGATTGCTGGAAATTGGTAGATACGGCTGAAGCTACCCAACGCAATTGCATAATGCTTGAGAATGTATGTTATGGAGACGAAGAATTATGGTTGCTAAATATGGCGCAAGCTGGTGTTTTTGGGACACTTACCTATGCAGAAGCGGCCTATATACATGATTTAAGAAGCGGATTGTTTAACAACGCAACATACAATAATTGGCGTATGAATCATCATATAAAAAGAGATGGGAATTTATATGCAACACACGGGTTAGGACCGGTAGCCCAGTATATGGATATACAACGTGGTGATAAATTTGAATTCATGGTGTCTATGAGTAGCCCGCAAGCAGCACTGTCAGAATATGCTCAAACGATAGGCATGGACAATGAGTTTTACGGAAAGACAGATTTTGCTCATGGTGATATGAATAACAGCTTGATAAAAACAAACAAAGGACGTTCAATTTTAGTACAACATGATGTTGTAACGCCTAGACCTTACGATCGGAAAAATGTGTTGGCCGGAACAAAAGCCTACCATCAAGGCTACCCTAGTAAGATGTCTTTAGATGGGAGAGGACATCATTTTTTAAACGAAACCGACTATAAAGAATTACATGCCAAACATCGTCATTCTATTTGGAATCGACTTCAAGAAAAAATAAATGAGCATAAGGGCGGACACGGAGGTATGGATTTTGTAATGGCATACCGATTGATACAATGTTTAAATAACGGGTGGGCTCTAGACATGGATGTGTATGATGGCGTTGCCTGGTCAGTAGTAGGACCACTTTCAAAAATATCGGTAGAGTTAGGAAGTATCCCGGTAAAATTCCCTGATTTTACCAGAGGTAAATGGGAAGGATTTAGAAAATTAGGAATTGTAGACAATACCTTATAAACTAATGAAACACGATAGAATAAATTTTAAATCAACAATTTTCTCGTATTCAGTTTTATTAATTCTAACCGAACAATTAATGTTGTATAGTTTGGGAAATACGCCGTGATAAAGTCTTGATCGGGATGTTTATCTCGATCGCACATCCAAAGAAAGTATCTACTACCGTAAAAAATATAAAAGCTTCCCAAAATTTTGAGAAGCTTTTGTATGGCAATTAATTATTATAAGTCAATTAAACTAGAGCTTAACAAGTTTTGCGGTATGGGTATTTCCCAAATCATTTGTAGATTTTACCAAATACATACTTCTAGGTAAATTCGAAATATCGAAATGGTGTTCTTTGCTGAAGTTTCCTTTGTAAGCTTTAACCTGTTTGCCTGTTAGATCGAAAATGGATACAGATTCAACGGTTTTATTTATTTGAAACGATGTTGTCGTTGGATTTGGATATAGCTTTAGGCCTAAATTTGTGTTAACGTCTTGAACCGATAGTGTTGAAACTTGATTTCCATAAAGTTTAAAAGTTCCTGGAGCAAGATTAATGGAATTTGTTGACCCGTCTATGGTGGTGCTACCCGTTTCATCCATAAGGTCGTACCAGGTTCCGGTATATGGGAAATTTGGATTTATACTTTGACTTGTTACAGAAAAATTAGCGATAATAATAACATTTTTAAGCCCTGAACCCGAAGTGTTTTCATCGCCTGTATAAATACTTATTCTTGGTGTTTGAGATCCGGAACTTATAGTGTAATTACCTTCAAATACGTCTTCATTGATCTTTAAGGCATTTAGCCGTGCCCAATCATTATAAATCTGGCTTCGGTTAGCATCGGCAGACCAGTTATTTACCCATTGAGGCTGTGGTTTGGTATCTAGCTTACAATCCCCATCATTATTACCATCATAATCTGAATTTACAACACCATTAGAGCAGGTCCAGATAGAATTGTCCATACCTAAATCTGCAAAATGCCAGATCATTTTAGGCCCGGGAATAGGTATTGTTACAGCGCCGAGAGCAGACATTCTAGTTAAGGCTGTATTAAGATCACGTACATTATGTGAAGGGGTCGTATTAATACCGAACGCTGTCATTTCATACATGATACGGTCTTTGTCGTGACTTTCGGGATATCCCAAGGAGCGTTTCCCAGTAAACCCATGGGCGGTATGCCCCATTCTGTCAAAATTTATATCACTGGATTGTCCTTGAGCCAGATTTTTATAGGGATCCCACATCTCCCCCCACATCATAATACCTTTAGGAGTGGCATCTCCAAGTCTGTAATTTGCCCATTCCTGTTCTTCGGTATCACCTCCTAAATGCTCGAAAATAACATAATGTGTTTCGTCAAGACTCCAGGAATAGTCGGCATATGCTTTTAAGATATCAACGCGATCCTGTTGGTAGCTATTCGTGCAGCTCTCATCACCAGAAGAACAATTTTGTGTAAATCCTTTAGTTAAATCCCAACGGAACCCATCAATTTTAAAATTTTCTATCCAATGCTTTACAACGCGCTTTACAAAAACTTGAGTAAATGAATTTGAGTGATTAAAGTCGTACCCAACACTATACGAATGTTTTGCAGTTTGATTAAAATAGGGGTTTTCTGAACTTGGTCCACCCCAGCCATCACCATCGGCATCATCCATCCACATCCGTACCATGGGGTTTCTTCCAAAAGCATGATTTAAAGCAATATCCAGAATAACGGCGATACCGTTTTGATGGCATACATCTACGAGCTCTCTGAACTTGTCTTCGGTGCCATAAAACTTATCTAAAGCCATATGAAAAGCGGTGTTGTAACCCCAGCTTTCATTGCCTTCAAACTCCATAACAGGCATTAATTCAATGGCGTTTATATTTAAATTTTTGAAATAGTCAATTTTGTCAATAATATCTTGAAAATTTCTGTCGGCATCAAAATCTCTAATGAGGACCTCATAGATTATTAAGTCTTCTTTTTTAGGTTTATTAAAGTTTGTGACTTGCCAATTATAGGCTGTTTGATTGGTTTGTAGTACCGTTACTTCACGTTCCTGTCCAGAAGGATAGGCTGGTAAGCTGGGATACGTACTTGAGGGTATCGATGGATCGTCAAAAGGAGATAGTACCAGAGTAGCATAGGGATCGGCCGTTTTTACTAAAGCCGGCGAGTTGGCTATAGGTGTTTTATCGACTACCCAATACTGAAAGGTCTCAATCTGTCCAGGTGTTAGACCCGTTAAAGTAATCCAGAATTTGTTGTTTCTGGAAGGGTCTCGTTTCATGGCATAATTATTATCTGGCTGCCAATTATTGAAACTACCGGCAACATACACAAAGTCTTTTCCTGTGGCGTAAAGGACCAATGTGGCCTTTGTGGGGTCGCTTTCGTCATAAGTAATGCCGTCTTCATAAGTTTGTGGCATGATACTAAATGCCGTTACTGGATCTACTAATGCCGAAAAAGATTTGGTTTTAGTATCTCCACTAACGGTAACTTCTAAAACATAACTTTTGTTATTCGTAATATTCATATCCGTATATGAATAGGATACAGTACTTAATTGTGTATCTATGGTAACATCATTTGCTTTTAAAACATAGTCTGCATTACCACCGGTATTTGTTGCTGTAATGGATAAATTATTTCCTGAACTTAAAATAGATGTTGAAACTGTTGGAGCGGTTAATGACACTTGAAATGCACCAACATCGACTAAAATATCCTGAGATTTTTTATCTCCAGAGGCATCTTTTGCTTTTATTAGAAAGCCAATTCTGCCAATTCCGGTTCTGGCATAAAATGAAGAGGGAACAAAAGTGATACTATACATATCTGTTCCACTGTTATAGGTAAGTTTATTGGTTTCGTTGGAGTTTGCCCAATCTCCATTAGTAGGACAATCCTGTAAATTAGATAAGTTAGTGTCATAAGACCATGACCACAAATAGAGTGCGTTGCCAGTAACACCCCATGCCACTTCATCAATACTGCTTCCTTGAAATGTGATGGTAATAGTGTCATCTTCCTCAAAAACAGAAGGACTTACAGAATATGTGATGGTTTGCTGTTGAGCAAAGCAGCATATAGTAATTAAAAATAAGGAAAGTAAAAGCGTAATTTTTTTCATAACAATAGCAGTTAAATAAAAAGAGGTTGTATTTATTATAATAAATGCAACCTCTTTTAGATATTATATTTACATATTAAGTATGTTTACCTTTTTCCTAAAGCGTATTTAGGTCCATCAGGATCATTAAAATCTATACTTATAACATAGTTTCCGGCTTCAGAAGCAATATTGTTATCGGCGTCGGTATCTAAAATATTATCACCTGTTGCATCACCATAGCTCACATCCCATGTATCATTTTGACGAAATTTAATTTCACCATCTAAAAGCGTAACGTTCTCTACAAACCATACGCCAGGTTGAATTTCAGTTAATGTGGCATCCGGAGTGGCTCCCCAATCATTATAACCGGATCCTACAACGCCAAATACATTAGATTCCTCAATAGAATACGTATTATCGTTTAGGTTGATTGTGATTAAATAGTGTCCGGCAGTTGATGCGATATTATTTTCAGCATCTGTGTCTAAAACACCATCACCGGTTGCATCGCCAAAAGCAACATCCCAGGTGTTATTCATTCTAAATTTTATTTCACCGTCTAGCAACGCAACACCTACTTTAAAAGTATCAGTCGTGTAATCGTAATAAAATTTAGCATCTGGGCCTGCACCTCCCCAATCATTAAAACCGGATCCAACAACGCCCCAAGAAAAAGGTTCGATAGTATACGAATTATCATTGGTATTTATAGTTATTTTATAATCGCCAGCAGTGACTGCAATATTGTTGTCATTATCACTATCTAAAATACCATCACCATTAGCATCACCTAAATTACTATCCCATGCATTGTTCTCACGGAATTTAATTTCGCCATCTACAAGATTTACGTATGACACAATAACTCCGGGAACTGCAGTTGTGAAAAACTGGCCATCAGCAAATCCTCCCCAGTTATTATAACCAGAGCCTACTACACCCCATGAGGCTATTTCAAAACCACCTCCTCCACCAGCTACTGTTTCTGGTAAAACTACTGTAAGTTCTTGTATTGCGGAATATGTTGGAAGCCCTTCAGTTCCAATAAATGCTTTTACTCTAAAGTATAGTGTTCCCGTATTTGGTAAATCTTCTGTGTTAGGGTCGTTATCTAATCCGGCAGCTTCCGCAAAACCAAGCATTGTACCAATAGTAACCGCAAGTTCATTGCCATTAGTAGATCCTACAGTAGTTGCATCAGTAAAGTCTCCTAAAATCGAATTTTCTAATTCGTAAGTTGTATTAGTTGGCACACCAAAATCAGCGTCTTGCCATGTAAAGCGCTCACCTAAGTTATTCGATGCTGCAACTGTTAGTACGTATTCGTCTAAAAAGGAATTCGAAAAATGTATACCCTCTACAGGTTCTTTTGCCGTGAATACTAAATCATCGTCCTGATCACAGGCATTGAAGCCAATGAAAGCTATTAATAAGAGTGATAAAAGTTTTATATTTTTCATAATCGTTTATATTTAGTTTTAAAATCCTGGGTTTTGAGTTAAATTCGGGTTTGCTTGTATAGCAGATGAAGGGATTGGATATAATTTATAGGTGTCCGGAATTGAAGTTCCATCTTTCACACCACCTTTCCATGGCCATAAATACGAGCTTCCGGTAAACATTCCGAATCGTATTAAATCGGTACGTCTGTGCCCTTCAAGGTTGAGTTCTCTTGCGCGTTCGTCGATTATAAATTGTTCCGTTAAATCGTTTTGAGTTACAATACTTGCATTTGATCTTGTTCTAACAGCATTAACATATTGCACAGCTGTTCCCATATCTGTTCCCGATGCTCCTCTTACCGCACATTCTGCATACATTAAGTAGGCATCGGCAAGTCTGAAAAGCGGAAAATCTGTACTTGAGAAACTTGAAGGTAAAGAGGTCCCTGTAAAGTTTGTATTTCTGAATTTTACGGAAGGGTAACCATCGGTCCACTCTTTATAATCTTCCATTTCGTAATTGTGTCCTTCCGTCCAAAACAAACTTGCTCTAATATCAGTCGTAGTATTTAAATCGCCAAATAAACCATACCAAGCTTTGGAAGATCTATGACCTCCCCAGCCTTCAGTAGCACCAAATTGGGCTAATGGTGTTGTATCAGAGTTTAAACTACCATTAACAATGTATGTCGTGTTTCCGAAACTTTGACTTACTTGAGAATCAGCAATTAAAGGAAAGATAATTTCACTTGACGTGTCGTTGTCTGCAGAAAACAAGCTCACAAAATCTGTTGCTAAAGAATATGGACCTTCAGTAATAACTCTGTTTGCATAAGTAGCGGCATCATCATATCTTGCTGTACCGGTATATACCTGGGCATTAAGATAGAGTTTAGCCAAAAGCATTTGAGCCGCTCCTTTAGTAGCTCTTCCGTAGGTGTTATTATCTAATAATAAAGGTTCTATAGCTAATAATTCAGACTCGACATAGTCAAATAATTCTTGACGAGAGGCTTCAGGCAGTGATTCGGTTTGACCAAAATTTTCTTCAGTGGCTAATACCCCTTTACCAAATACATCTATTAAATAATAGTTAGCTAAAGCTCTTATAAATCGAACTTCAGATATAATAACATCTTTATTTTCTACATCAACATTTGGTAATATTGATAACAAGTTGTTACACTGTGGAATGGTGAAAAATATTCTGTTATATAAATATCTAAAAAATTTGTTTTCGGCGGTCCAATCACTAGTTGTTGTTAATTGATCTAAACCATTATCGCCCCAGCGGTTTTTCATGGCATCAGCGGCAAAATCCTGTAGATTTATAATACCTCTTAAAAAAGGAGATTCTCCGGCATCGTCACTAATATCCGAACTTCCAGAACCATCAGCACCAGAAAGGGCAAAGGAGCCATATAGTCTAGATAAAATACCTTCTACGGCTTTTGGATCTTGCTCTAAAAGCTCCTCAAGTGAGAGTTCAATCAATGGTTTAGTATCTAATTCACTTGTGCATCCAGTAGTTATGGTGCTAACAATTACTAAACCAAATAGTAATTTTAAAATGTTATTTTTCATAATTTTTTTAATTTAAAAATCAATATTTACACCTAGGTTATATACGGTTGCTCTTGGATAGAAATCATTATCTATTCCTGTGAAATTCTCAGGATCTTGTCCGGAATAATTTGTAATTAAGAATGGATTATTAACAGCTCCATATATTTTTAATGTTGCATTTTTTATAACATTGCTGAGTGTATGACCAATCACAATGTTTTCACATCTTAAGAATGATGCGCCTTCAATAAAGTAGTCTGAGTATTGTACAGGGTCTAAAATATCTGTGAACACAGGACTCGCTTCTCCAGTAAAAAAGTTTAGCGTATTGTTAAAGGAGTTTCCATCTAAAGATAAAGCGTTTTCCACAGCTCCATGTGTTAATCTTCTAGAATTGTATATTTCCCCATCAAATTGCCCTCTAAAGCTTGCACTAAAATCCCAGTTTTTATAATTCATATTGAAACCAAAACCAAATGTCCAGTTAGGTTGAATGGCTCTATAATACCTGTCATCTTCTGTAATTCTGCCATCATCATTTAGATCTACAAAAGAACCTAAAATAGGATTTCCGTCCGTATCATAAACTTGCTTATGTACCCAAGCAGAGTTTGCCTGCTCACCGACAGCATGTCTTAATAAAAAATTACCTGTTCCAATGGCTAACCTGGTTCCGTCGGTATTAACTGTAATTTGTTCTGCACCATCTAAATCGGTCACTTCAGTAATATTGTATGATAAATTACCGTTAAGAGAAAACTCAAAAGCATCATTTTGTATGGGGCTTAAGTTTAAGTTTAATTCGAAACCTTTACTTTCTGTGGCCCCTACATTTTGAATGACTTGGTCGCTTAGTGCTTGCCCGGGAGGTACATTTGTTAATACTAATAAATCTCTTGTTTCTCTTTTAAAAATATCAAAAGAACCGGATAACACACTCTTAGCAAAAAAATCGAAATCTACACCAGCATTATACGTTGTTGTTTTTTCCCAAGTTAGATCTGGATTAAATTCCTTAGCATTGTAAAGGTTTACCCCTGAAATATATTGACTTTCTGGAGAACCAACTTCGAACAAAGGGATGGCGGGGTAAAAACCAACTTGTCCCGAAATGTCTTGTTGTCCTGTTTCACCCCAACCCAATCGTAATTTAAAATCGTTAACAAAATTAACGTCTTTTAAAAAGCTTTCTTCTTTCAATTTCCAGGCTAGGGCAGCGGCAGGGAAATACCCCCAACGGTTATCTTCTGTGAAAAAAGACGAACCATCTGCTCTAAATGAAGCAGTCAATAAATATTTGTTGGCTAAGTTAAGGTTGGCTCTTCCGAAAAATGATTGCAGATTTAACTCATTAAAATACCTGTTATTAATATTTAGAGGATCTATATTTGGAACTCTTACTCCGGATACAGGGTCGTTTTCAAATTCTTCTTTATTTCCATCATTCTTAAAATTTTGATATGAATAACCTGCTTGCACATCAAAGTTATTAATAAAGAAATTATCGAATTCTTTTCGGTATGCTAAATAAGACTCCATTGTGGTGTTAGTAATATGCTGATTTTCACCAAAACTTTTACCTGGATTGAAAATGTACGTACCAGCTGGCTCATTGGTATCTGGAACTAAGGCATAGGCATTAATAGCGTTATCGGAAAAAGTTTCTACGATTTCTGCTCTTGAAGCTTCTAAACCTAAGTTTACTACAGCTCTTAATTCCGGCATAAAATGAAACTTATAATCCAGCTCAATATTACCCAGTAAGCGGTTTACTTTTTCAGGTCTCATACGTTGAAGTAAAACGCCTAAAGGATTTCCTGATCCCGCTTTTGCATTGGGTGCATTAGGGTTGTCTGGTGCTTGTAATTGTTGATAAAAGCCTCCAAATATAGAATTACTATCATATATTGGTTTCGTAGGATCCATTGAAACTGCACCGCCTAAAGCAGCGCCATCATCAATAGAATTTTTGTCTACAAAAGTGCCTTTAGCATTAATATCTACTTTTAAATGATTATCAAAAAACTTCGGCGATAATCTTAAAGCTGCTGTAACTCTTTCATAATCATTGGTTTTTACGACGCCTTCAGTATCATTATAACCGACAGAAGCTCTCAACGGAATTTTATCAAATAAATAAGCTCTTGCGCTAAAATTATAATCTTTGGTTATCGCAGTTCTGTAAATAACATCCTGCCAATCGGTATTATAAATTTGACGTTGTACTTGGTTTCCGTCTCGATCCGTTACAGTAATTATATTACTGGGTTCGCTTGTGTTTGCAGCTCCAACGGGTACTCCTAAAGCATCCAGATTATCTGGAAAGTACATTTGAGCAAATTGTACAAACGTATTCCCATCCATTACGGGTATTTGGTCATTAGAGCCAATACTACTTAAAGAGGTCCTAGCAGAAAAATTAAACTTGGCTTCACCGGAAGTTCCTTTTTTAGTGGTAATTATAAGTACACCGTTAGAAGCTCTTGATCCATAGATGGCAGTGGCTGAAGCATCTTTTAAAATGCTAAAGCTTTCAATATCATTTGGGTTAATAAGACTTAATGGATTACCAACACCTGCAACACCACCATTATCTAAGGGAACGCCATCAATTACAATTAAAGGGCTGTTGTTTCCCGATAAAGATGATCCTCCACGAATTCTAATATTTGGAGCGGCATCAGGTTGGCCTCCAGCACTTGTAATTCTTACACCGGCAGCTTTACCCTGCAGTAGTTGATCTGGTGACATGACAGCACCTTGGTTAAAATCTTTAGATGAGATAACATCAACAGACCCTGTTAAATCTTCTTTTTTAACACTACCATAACCTATAATAACTATTTCATCTAATTGTGCAGTGTCTTCCTTAAGTTCTACATCTAGCGTTGATTGCCCCGAATATGTAATTTCTATGGGGTTATAGCCAATATAAGAGAATACTATAATATCTCCATTATTAACGTCAATTTGATAATTCCCGTCAAAATCTGTTGCTGTTCCTGTAGTTGTGCCTTTTATAACAACATTAACCCCTGGAAGCGGAATAGAAGTTGATTGTTCCGTTACTGTCCCTGTAAGTGAATTTTGCCCAAACAAACATATTGGTGCAAAAAACAGAAAAAACAGTAAACTATTCATTGTTGTTTTCATACAATATTTTTAAAATTAATGAATTCGTCAGTTTAATTTTTTGTAATTATATTTTCACTCCTCGGGTTAAATCTATGTAAACTCTAGGTAAAGAAATAATTTACAATTACGAAATTATTTGCGAAAACGTTTTCGTGTTGACAACTTCTTAGTTTTATTGAAATAAATTAAGAAAAATACATGAAAATGATGTTATCTAAGAATGTAATATCTTTATAAAAGTTTAGACTATTCCGTATCATTTTTGTTAAATTCATCCTATGAAAAGAAAGATAACTTTAAAACAAATTGCCAGAGAGCTAGATGTTTCTATTTCAACCGTTTCGAAAGCATTAAGTGGAAGTAAGGAGATTAGTGAGGATACTACGCAAAAGATTCAGGCATTTGCAAAGTTGTACAACTATAAGCCCAATAATATCGCATTGAGCTTAAAGAATAGAAAAACCAAAACTATTGGGATATTAATCCCGGAGATCGTGCATCATTTTTTCTCAACCGTTATTCGAGGTATAGAATTAGTGGCTAACAGGCGTGGATATAATGTTATCGTTGGGTTATCCAACGAATCGTTTACCAAGGAAATTATCAATATGGAAATGCTAGCCAACGGGAGTATCGACGGATTTATTTTGTCGATTTCAAAGGAAACCTTATTGAAGCAGGATTACCATCATTTTAACGCGACCATAAATCAAGGGATACCTATTGTGATGTTTGACAGGGTGGTTAACGAGGTAGATTGCGACAAGGTTATTGTCGACGATTTTAACGGTTCGGTTAAGGCTGTGGAAAAACTTCTTGAAAAACAATGTAAAAGCATCGCACTGCTTACCACTATGGATTATGTGAGTGTTGGAAGATTAAGAACACAAGGCTATATAGCCGCTTTGGAAAATAATGACATCCATGCAGATCCTGATTTAATTTTAAAGATTAATGATGGTTTAGATGAAAATCATTTAGAAGATTTAGAACTTGAAATCGAGCAGTTCTTTAAAATTAATCCTAGTATTGATGGTGTTTTTGCGGTTAATGAACTTTACGCCGTTACAGCAATGAAAGTCGCCAGAAAGTTGGGATTAAGTATTCCTGACGATGTTCAAGTAATCGGTTTTACCGATGGTGTGCTTTCAAAACACGCGACACCTAGCTTAACCACCGTGAGTCAGCATGGTCAGAAAATAGGAGAGCAGGCTGCTAATTTACTTATCGATAGGTTGGGTGCTGAAGAGGCGGAAGAGGCCGAATACACTATGAGTAACGAACGAAGATCTGACTTTATTAAGGTGGTGATTGAGACCGAAATAATTGAAAGAGAATCAACTAAATAGGAAAAATATTTGGAAGTATAAAAATCTTTTCTATATCTTTGACCCGAAATCAAAACTTATATTTTCACTTCTCACCATAAGTTTTGATAAGTATATCGCTTATCAAATAGTATTAATTTAAACATACTATTTCATGGAAAAGCGTAGATTAAGTTTCTGGGAAATTTGGAACATGAGTTTCGGTTTTTTGGGAATACAGTTTGGATTTGCCTTGCAAGGCGGGTTCATGTCTCGAATATTTCAAACATTAGGCGCGGATATTGACGACATTCCAATTCTTTGGATTGCAGCACCTTTAACTGGATTGCTTGTTCAACCTATAATTGGTTATTTAAGTGATAGAACTTGGAGTCCAAGGTGGGGGCGGCGACGGCCTTATTTTCTTATTGGAGCCATTTTAAGTTCAATTGCTTTATTCTTTGTGCCTTATTCACCGGCCTTATGGGTAGCAGCTGGATTTCTATGGATTTTAGATGCTTCTATAAATATATCCATGGAACCTTTTAGAGCTTTGGTAGCCGATAAACTTACTGAATCTCAACGTACTTACGGATTTGTTGTGCAAACTTTAATAATTGGAATTGGAACCTGGGTGGCTAGTAATCTCCCTTGGATGGTTTCCCAATTAGGCGTGAGTGATTCTGCTGCATCTGGGGTCATTCCAAACTCCGTTAAGCTGGCTTTTGCAATTGGAGCTTTTGTATTTTTAATAAGTATATTATATACTGTTTTTAAAACTACTGAATATCCACCTGAGGATATGGAGGAATTTGAAAAAGAAAAAGCTAAGAAGAATCAATTCATACCGGATATAATTAATAATATCGGTAACATGCCGTTAACCATGAAGAAGTTAGGTGTGATACAATTTTTCAGTTGGTTTGCTTTTTTTACAATGTGGAGTTTGGCAAATCCAGCACTTACAGAACATGTATTTCATACTCCGGCACCAATTCAGGCCGCATTCGATATGTCAATCGCTAATCAGGCAGAAGCTTTTAATGAGGCAAATACAGCATTCCAGAAATCATCTAATTTGGTAGGTTCTGCAATGGGAGTCTACGGCTTGTCCTCGATGGCTTTTGCCTTGCTTCTTGTATTATATACATCAAAGCGAAGAGCTAATAGAAAATTTGTTCACATGTTTTCTTTAATACTTGGAGGTATTGGATTCATTTCTATGTATTACACCTCTCCCGAAAATTTAAAATTTTGCTTTGTACTTGTTGGAATAGCATGGGGAAGTATTCTTTCTATGCCGTATGCTATGCTATCTAGTTCTGTAGACCCCAAGAAAATGGGAATGTTTATGGGCATTTTTAATATGTTTATTGTAATACCTCAAATTATTGCTGCACTTGGAGGGATAAACTATGTGTCGGGATTATTAGGAAAAGAAGCAATTAATGCTATGACGGTGGCTGGGGCAAGTTTAATAATTGCCGGGTTGTGTAATTTATTGATTACAAACAAAAACGCCATCTCTTACCAATCAGAAGTTTAAGAATGAATAATACAGGAGTTATATTCGATCTCGATGGGGTCATCGTAGATACGGCAAAATATCATTATTTGGCATGGAAAAACCTTGCCGACAATTTGGGCTTTGAGTTTACCGAAACCCATAACGAATTACTAAAAGGAGTAAGTCGCGTAAGGTCATTAGAGATTTTACTCGATATTGGAAAGGTTGATCTTTCCGAAGATAAAAAACGCGACATTTTGGTGGCAAAAAACGAGGACTATCTCAAGTACATCTATAAAATGGGGGCAAACGAAATCCTTCCCGGAGTGGAAAATTTGTTAAATACCTTGGATGCTTTGGGGATAAAATATGTTCTGGGTTCAGCCAGTAAAAATGCGCCTTTAATATTAAACCAGGTTGGCCTATTCGACCGGTTTAGAGGTATCGTAGATGGTAATAGCGTATCGAAAGCCAAACCAGATCCTGAAGTTTTTTTAATTGGCGCAGAAAAACTTAACCTAAAACCAGAATGCTGTGTCGTTTTTGAAGATGCCATTGCGGGCATAGAAGCAGCGAATAAAGCAAATATGATATCGGTGGGTGTAGGAGACGACAATACACTTAGTGATGCCGATTTCAATTTCAAAAATTTAACTGAAATACCACATAATTTTTTTACCGAGGTTATTTCAGCATAAAGATTAAAATGTAATGAATCAAGATTATATAAAACCAGATAACTGGTCATTAATAGAAGAAGGCTTCGATACCAGTCATGTCAAGTCTTCCGAAAGTTTATTTAGTATTGGTAACGGTGCCATGGGGCAACGTGCTAATTTTGAAGAACAATACTCGGGACCAACGTTCCAGGGCAGTTATATTGCCGGAGTCTATTATCCTGATAAAACCAGAGTGGGGTGGTGGAAAAATGGCTATCCCGAATATTTTGCCAAAGTGCTTAATGCACCGAACTGGATAGGAATTAACGTGACCGTCGACGGTGAACCCTTAGATCTGTTTACTTGTAAAGATGTTGAGCATTTTAAAAGAGAGCTCAACATGCAGGAAGGATGGTTGTCCAGAAGCTTCAAAGCCACTTTACAAAATGATGTTCAAGTTGAAATTAAAACCAAACGTTTTCTAAGTTTAGACTTGGAGGAATTAGGGGCAATTCAATATCAAGTAACACCTATAAACAGGGATGTTGACATCGTATTCGAACCTTATTTGGATGGTGGAATTTCTAACGAAGATACCAATTGGGAACACAAGTTTTGGGATATTCTTAAAGTGAGTCGGGAGAACCATCAGGCTTTTATAAAAGCAAAAACCATGAAAACCAATTTCTACACCTGTACGTTTATGGAATCGCAGGTTTTTATGAATGGGAAACCTCTTTTGATTGAATCTCAGACCGCCGAAAAATCTAATCGGATAGCCTTTAGGTATTCTGCTTCCGTTGAAAAAGGAAATACATATAGTATTCATAAGTTTGGTGGCTATGCCGTAGATAGAAATCATGACAAAGAGGCCTTGGTTACGGTGTCTAAAGGCATTCTTGAAGAGGCCAAAACCATAGGGTTTGATGGATTACTGGCCAATCAAAAACAAGCTTGGCAACATATTTGGGAACGCGCAGATATTTCTATTCAAGGTGATGTAAAGGCGCAGCAAGGTATTCGTTTCAATATTTTTCATTTGAATCAGACGTACTCAGGAAAGGATTCAAGACTAAATATTGGACCAAAAGGATTTACCGGTGAGAAATATGGTGGAAGTACCTATTGGGATACCGAAGCCTATTGCATTCCATTTTATATGGCAACCAAAGATCAGCAGGTAGCTAGAAGCCTTTTAGAATACCGTTATAATCATTTGGATAAAGCGATTGAAAATGCTGAAAAGTTAGGTTTTAACAACGGAGCAGCTTTATATCCTATGGTGACTATGAATGGTGAAGAATGCCATAACGAATGGGAGATCACTTTTGAAGAAATTCACCGTAACGGAGCCATTGCCTTTGCTATTTATAACTACCATCGCTATACCGGAGACTACAGCTATATTCCGGAAAAAGGATTGGAAGTTCTTATTGGAATTGCCAGATTTTGGCAGCAACGCGCTACATTTTCAGAGAAGGAAAATAAATATGTTATCCTTGGAGTAACCGGTCCAAACGAATACGAAAATAATGTAAACAATAATTGGTATACGAATTATTTGGCGCAATGGAGCATTAAATACGCTATTGAAAATATTCAAAAAGTGAAATCTGAATTTGCATCAGATTTTAAAAGAATACATGCCAAAGTTAATTTATCTGAAGCAGAATTAGAGTTATGGAAAAACGTTTCAGAAAACATGTATTTTCCCTATTCTGAAGAACATCAGGTATATTTACAACAAGATGGGTTTTTGGATAAAGAATTAATAAGTGTTTCAAATTTAGACCCATCTGAAAGGCCAATTAACCAAAAATGGTCATGGGATAGAATTTTACGTTCACCTTATATAAAACAAGCCGATACCTTACAGGGTTTTTACTTTTTTGAAGATCATTTTACCATCGAGGAATTAGAAAAGCATTTCGATTTTTATGAACCCTTTACAGTCCATGAAAGCTCGTTATCACCTTGTGTTCATAGTATTCAAGCTGCGAAATTGGGTAGAATGGATCAAGCCTATGAATTTTATTTACGCACATCCCGGTTAGATTTAGATGATTATAATCATGAAGTTCACGAAGGACTTCATATTACCTCCATGGCGGGGACCTGGATGAGCATTGTTGAAGGTTTTGGAGGGATGCGTGTTAAAAACAATATGTTGTCCTTTACCCCTCAAATCCCGAAACAATGGAAGGGATATTCATTTAAGGTGAACTTCAGAAATCAGATATTAAAGATTAATGTGGGTCAAAACGAAACTAATTTTGAGTTGGAAAGCAATGTGGCATTACAGCTTTTAGTGAATGATGAATTGGTAACTATTGAACCCAATAATTTGGTGACTATTTAGACGAACAAACTTAAAAACCAATAACATGAAACAATTAATTAAGTTAAGTATTCTTTGTGTATTTATTTTTAATATGTCATGTAAGGAGCAAAGCGAATCAAATTTGGAAGCCGTGCTTTCAACACCTTCTATAGTTGAAAAAAATGATTTAGAGCGTATAGAACCACCAAATTGGTGGGTTGGTTTTAAAAATCACGGATTGCAATTGCTGGTAAAGCATCCAAATATTTCTGAGCGGAAACTCGTAATTTCATACCCTGGGGTTTCCATAAAAAAAGTACATAAAGCAGATAGTCCCAACTACCTTTTCATTGATTTAAGCATCGATGAAGACGCAAAACCGGGAAAGTTCAATATGACGTTTAAGTTAGAGAATGAAAAAGACCTGGTTCAAACTTATGAGCTAAAACAAAGAGAAAAAGACGCCGAAGACTTTATTGGTTTTAATAGTTCTGATGTGCTCTACCTGATTACACCGGATCGTTTTGTAAACGCTATCCCGGAAAATGATATTGTAGAGTCCTTAAAAGAAAGAACCATAGACAGGGCAGATGATTATGCGAGACATGGAGGAGATATTAAAGGCATTACCAATAATTTAAATTATATACATGATATGGGGTTTACCACCATTTGGTCATGCCCCGTATTAACTAATGATATGTCCAGATCGTCGTACCATGGTTATGCCATGACAGATTTTTATGAAATCGATCCGCGCTTCGGAACCTTGGAAGACTATCGGGAACTTGCTGATAAAGCTAAAGAAAAAGGGATTAAACTAGTCATGGATCAGGTCGCCAACCATTGCGGGAGTGAACATTGGTGGATGCAGGATTTACCCTTTAAGGATTGGGTGAACTTCCAGGAAGCCTTTGAAAATAAAAAGAAAACAACATATTCTAATCATAGGCGTACCAGTAATCAAGATATCTATGCTTCAAAAGCAGATAAAAAAGGAATGGCCGATGGTTGGTTTGTAAGCGTGATGCCGGATTTAAATCAGCGCAATCCATTTATGGCTAAATACATTATTCAAAACAGTATTTGGTGGATTGAAACTATTGGATTAGGTGGTATTCGTCAAGATACATATCCTTACCCTGATAAGGCATTTATGAGTCTTTGGGCAGGATCAATTATGACCGAGTATCCCAATTTTACTATTGTGGGTGAAGAGTGGAGTTACAATCCACTATTAATTGGATATTGGCAGGATGGTGCGAATAATAGGGATGGCTATGATTCTAATTTAAAGTCGACTATGGACTTTGCGATGCAATCCCATATTGTCAATGCACTAAATGAAGAAGAGTCATGGAATAAAGGTCTAGTGAAAATTTATGAAGGCTTAGCCAACGATTTTCATTATGCGAGTCCGAAAGATATTATGATCTTTCCCGATAATCATGATATGAGTCGCATTTATACACAGCTAAAAGGCGATGTAACTAATACCAAAACGGCCATAAGTTATTTACTGACCTTACCCAGAATTCCACAAATTTATTATGGTACAGAAATTTTGATGGATGACTTTAAAAAGCCTGGAGATCATGGTTTAGTCCGTACCGATTTTCCCGGCGGTTGGGAAGGTGATACTGTAAATGCGTTTACAGGTGAAGGCTTGCGCAATGATCAAAAAGACATGCAATCTTTTTTGAAAAAACTATTGAATCACCGTAAAACCAGTAAAGCGATACACGACGGAAAAACCATTCATTTTGCACCGGAAAATGGGGTTTATGTCCTGTTTAGAGTTTTAGATGATGAAACGGTTGTCCATATTATCAATAAGAATGAAGCATCTATTACGCTCGATTTAGCGCGATTTGAAGAAGTTGGTTTACATGGGAAAACACTTAAAAATGTTATTTCAGATGAAAGTTTTGTTTGGAAGGATACCCTGATTTTAAACCATAAAGGAAGTCATGTGTTAACAACAAAACTATAGTCGTGAGCAGAATTCTTATTCTAATAACCTTATTGTTAGGTTTTCTGTCTTTCGGGCAAAACTCTAATCGCGTTTTTCATGAATACGCCGAGACAGAAAATGGAATAGAGCTGATGGTGAACGACGGTATCTATAAGATTCAATTTTATAATCCTCAAATTGTAGAAACTGTTTTTATCCCAAAGGGAGAAGTATTTCAAAAGAAATCTCATGCTGTAGTTTTGAAGCCTCAGCATACAAAAATAGCGGTTGCACCTGGAGAGAACTACATTAGCATAACCTCCGAAGGTATTGCCGTTAACATTCAAAAGCAACCCTTTCAAATTTCATATACCTATAAAAATAACCCGATTATTTCGGAGAAGGCAGGCTATATTAAAAATGATAGTTTAGAAATTATTCAGTTCAATTTAGGAAAGGATGAGACCCAGTATGGTGGCGGTGCCAGAGCATTGGGGATGAACCGACGCGGAAACCGACTTCAGCTTTATAACAAGGCACATTATGGCTACGAAACCAGAAGTGACCTTATGAACTTTACATTACCGATAGTCATGTCCTCTAAAAAGTACATGATTCATTTTGATAATGCACCCGTAGGGTTTTTGGATCTGGATAGCAAATCTGATAATACATTAGCTTACGAAACGATTTCAGGAAGGAAAGCTTACCAAGTTATTGCTGGTGATTCCTGGTACGATATTACGAATAACTATACCGACTTAACGGGTAAACAACCTATGCCTCCACGTTGGGCTTTGGGTAATTTTTCCAGTCGATTTGGGTATCATTCTCAAAAAGAGGTGGAAGCGACCATTAATAAATTTATTACGGAAGAGATTCCGGTTGATGCCGTTATCTTAGACTTATATTGGTTCGGTAAAGAGATTACCGGAACCATGGGAAACCTGGAAGTGTTTAAGGATTCTTTTCCCGATTTTGAAGGTATGGTCTCCAAGTTGAAACACAAAGGTGTAAAAACGATTACCATTACCGAACCTTTTATATTATCCACTTCAAAACGATGGAACGAAGCCGTTGAAGCCGATATTTTGGCAAAAGACGCATTGGGAAACCCGTATAAATATGATTTCTATTTTGGAAATACAGGACTCATCGATATATACAACCCTAAAGCAGAACAGTGGTTCTGGAACATTTACAAAGACCTGATCGATAAAGGTGTTGCAGGTGTTTGGGGTGATTTGGGTGAACCTGAAGTACACCCTAAAGACTTAATCCATGAAAAAGGTACGGCCGATGAGGTTCATAATATTTATGGTCATGATTGGGCCCGATTGGTTTATGAAGGTTATCAGCGTGATTTTCCAGAAACACGTCCCTTTATTTTAATGCGGGCAGGCTATTCCGGGTCTCAGCGTTACGGACTCATTCCGTGGTCAGGTGATGTGAACAGAACTTGGGGAGGCTTACAAAGTCAGCCGGAAATAGCCCTCCAAATGGGTATGCAGGGTTTGGCCTATATGCATTCGGATTTAGGCGGATTTGCAGGCGCCAACCTCGATGACGAATTGTACACACGTTGGTTACAATACGGTGTTTTTCAACCCGTTTTCAGGCCGCATGCCCAGGAAGAAGTCCCTAGTGAACCTGTGTTTAGAAGTGAAAAAGCAAAATCCTTGGCAAAAAAAGCTATTGTGTTGCGTTATAAATTATTACCCTATAATTATCATTTAGTATATGAAAACAATGCATTTGGAAAACCATTGATGCGACCGCTGTTTTTTGAAGAAGCAAATAATTCTGCGCTATTTAATTATTCAAAAACCTATTTATGGGGATCTGATTTTTTAGTGTCTCCGGTTCTTGAAGCCGGAAGAACAACACAGGAGGTATATTTGCCAAAAGATCATGTTTGGTTCGATTTTTATACCGATGAAAGGATTGAAGGCGGGCAAACAAAGGAGGTAATTTTGAATGAACATACTATCCCAACATATTTAAGAGCAGGAGCATTTATCCCGATGATTAAGGCCATGCAAAATACTGAAAGATATAATCTAAGTGACTTTGAACTTCATTATTACCATGATGGGACTTTAACCGAAAGCGTTAGAAGTTTGTATAACGATGATGGTAAAACTCCTGAAGCTTATAAAAAGAAACAATATGAAATTTTGGAATTTAAATCAAAAGCATCAAAGAAACGTTTAAGTATTAAATTTGAGGCTGAAATTGGTGAACATTTTCAATCGGATTCTAAACATATCCAGCTTATAATTCATAATATAAAGTCAGAGCCAAAACGTCTTAAAATTGACGGAAAGCATGTTGATGCTCAATGGCATTCAGCAAGCAATTCATTGCGTATTCCCTTAACCTGGAATACATTAAAAACAAAACAGATTCGAATTAAGTTTTAAAAAATAGCATGATACGCACACTATATTTATACATATTCATTTTCTTTTTGACCGCATGCATCGCATGTAATCATGAAAAAAGAAACCCAAGTACCGATTTGAACACCACGGAAACTGAGAAAAAACAAGTCGTTTATCAGGTATTTACACGTTTATTTGGGAATGTGAATAAGACTAATAAACCTTGGGGAACCATTGAAGAAAATGGCGTTGGTAAATTCAACGATTTTACCAAAAAAGCATTAGAAGAGATTAAAGCCTTAGGGGTAACACATATTTGGTATACCGGGGTACCGCATCATGATGTGATTACCGATTATACGAAATATGGCATTTCTAATGACGACCCTGATGTCGTTAAAGGACGAGCAGGCTCACCTTATGCTGTAAAAGATTATTATAATGTGAATCCCGATTTAGCCGAAAATCCGGAAACGCGGTTAGAAGAATTTAAAGCTCTGATTAAACGCTCTCATGATGCCGGTTTAAAGGTCATCATCGATATTGTGCCAAACCATATTGCCAGAAACTATAAAGGGTTGACCAATCCGGAAGGCGTCGAGGATTTTGGTGTAGCAGATAATAAAACCCTTACCTACGATGTGAATAATAACTTTTATTATAACCCTAACGAATCATTTAAAGTCCCGGTTTGGGAGCACGGATATTCACCGCTAGGAAGTGAAAAGCACCCTTTGGAAGATGGGGAGTTCGACGAAAATCCTGCGAAATGGACTGGAAACGGATCGCGATTATCACAACCCAATATGGGTGACTGGTACGAAACCGTTAAGATTAATTATGGTGTAAGTCCCGATGGAAAAAAGGATTTTGATGAACTTCCGGAAGGATTTGAAAATGAGGGTTATAAAGTCCACTTCGAATTCTGGAAAGATAAACAGATTCCTGATTCCTGGATGAAATTCAAAGATATTACCACGTATTGGATAGACATGGGGGTTGATGGTTTTCGTTATGACATGGCAGAAATGGTACCCGTAGAATTCTGGAGTTTTATGAACTCGGCCATAAAGATGAAAAAGCCCGAAGCTTTTTTATTGGCAGAAGTTTACAACCCGAGTTTGTACAGAGCTTATATTAAAAAAGGAAAAATGGATTATCTGTATGATAAAGTACAGTTGTACGATACCATAAAACATGTGATGCAAGGTCATGGTAAAACCGATCATATTCCACCTATTCAGGAAGACTTAAAGGATATCGAGCATCAGATGCTTCATTTTTTAGAAAATCATGATGAGCAAAGAATTGCAAGCCCCGAGTTTGCGGGAAGTGCTCTGAAAGGGCAACCGGCCATGGTGGTTTCGGCAACCATTAGCACCTCTCCGACGATGATCTATTTTGGACAGGAAGTCGGTGAAGATGGTTCTGAAGAAACCGGTTTTGGAGACCCGTCCAGAACGTCCATTTTTGATTACGTTGGCGTTCCTGCACATCAGCGCTGGATGAATAATAAGCAGTTCGATGGAGGGCAACTAACCAATGATGAAAAAAAATTACGCGATTTCTATAAACGATTGCTAAACTTTACAATTCAAAGTCCTGTGTTAATGGGAAGCTATCAGGACATTCACTTATATAACAGAACGCATACGAAGAATTATAACGATAAAGTTTTATCTTTTGTACGATGGAATGGTGATGAAAAGTTAATTGTTATAGCGAACTTTGATGATTCAAACAGCTGTGAATTCAATTTGAAAATTCCTCAAGATATTATTGATGCATGGCATTTGAAGGATGGTAAATATAGAATGAAGGATGCATTATATCATAAATTTTCATCAGAATTAATAATTAATGAAGGTGCCGGAAGTATCAGTGTCAAGCTGAAACCTTTAGAATCTCTAATATTAAAATAAGCAGGGTAAGATGAAGCAAACTATACTAATCATGATGGCCGTTGTTTTACTTTCAAATTGTAAAGAAAAAGCAAGTGAAAAGGCCGAAGAGAAGCCAAACATTCCATTTGTTTGGGAAGCTGCTAATATCTATTTCCTTTTAACAGATCGTTTTAATAATGGAGATTTGGCTAACGATAGTAATTTTGATAGAACCTTACCGACCGCAAAGCTTAGAGGTTTTAAAGGAGGTGATATAAAGGGGGTTACGCAAAAAATTGAAGCGGGATATTTTACAGATTTGGGAATTAATGCAATCTGGATGACACCCATTGTGGAGCAAATTCATGGAGGAACTGATGAAGGTACCGGACTAACCTATGGTTTTCACGGATATTGGGCCAGCGATTGGACAGCTATTGATCCTAATTTTGGAACCCAAGAGGATTTAAAAAATCTGGTGAATGCCGCTCACAAAAGAGGTATTAGAATTTTACTGGATGCCGTAATTAATCATACAGGGCCGGTTACAGAAAAAGATCCGGTTTGGCCCGAAGATTGGGTGAGAACTGAACCTCAGTGCGCTTATGATAATTATGAAAATACCATCGCATGTACCTTAGTGAAGAACCTCCCGGATATTAGAACTGAAAGTAACGATGCCGTCGAATTGCCATTACAATTGGTCGAAAAATGGAAAAAAGAAGGCCGTTATGAACAAGAAGTAGAAGAGCTTGATGCTTTTTTTAAAAGAACCGGGTATCCCAGGGCACCACGTTTCTATATCATGAAATGGTTAACGGATTACATCACTGAATTTGGCATTGATGGCTATCGCGTGGATACGGTTAAACATACTGAAGAATATGTCTGGCAGGAATTCAAGAAAGAATGCGATTATGCATTTACTGAATTCAAAAAAAACAACCCAAAAAAGGTCTTGGATGACAATGGTTTTTATTTAGTTGGTGAAGTCTATAATTATGGCATTAATACCGGACAGTATTTTGATTTTGGAGATAAAAAAGTAAATTATTTTGATCGTAGTTTCCAAAGTCTGATCAATTTTCAGTTTAAATGGAATGCTGCTGAACAAGATTACGAAACACTGTTCAGTTCCTATTCAAAATACCTTACTACAGAATTAGAAGATTATGGGACGTTGAATTACTTATCATCTCATGATGATGGTCATCCTTTTGACGCGAAACGCGAAAAACCCTTTGAAACAGCAACGAAATTGCTGTTAGCCCCCGGAACTTCGCAGGTGTATTATGGTGACGAATCTGCACGTTCATTGGTTATTGACGGTACTGAAGGTGACGCTACCTTACGATCAAAGATGAATTGGGGTGCTATTCAAGGCGATACGAAAACACAAGCTATTTTAAAACATTGGCAAAAGTTAGGACGGTTCAGAGCGAATCACCCTGCTGTTGGGGCGGGCACTCACCACATGATTTCTAAGACACCTTATTGGTTTAGTAGAAGCTATGCCCATAACGATTATAACGATGTTGTCATTATTGGATTGGATTTAAATACTGGTAAAAACGTGTTGGACGTGTCTGAGTACTTTAAAGACGGAGATGTTCTACAAGATGCATATTCCGATACTGCGGTAACCGTAAAAAATGGTAGCGTCATATTAGATTCTGAATTTAGTATGGTGTTATTAGAACGTTTGTAGTGCTTCAATGGTTTCCGTCATCGTGATTCCCAGTGCTTCCAATTTGTTAAGAATAGGTTTATAAATAGATTTTTTTATAGGGATGTGAACACCGGTGTCGGTTATTTCACCATCAAGGATCATTTTAGCACCAATGGCTGCAGGAAGCGCTACTGTTCGGGCGATGGACGTATAATCTGCGTTTCCATAATCCAGCATTCTGGAAATAATAGTCTCTTTTTCTCCCGTGGCTTTGGTAATATTGAAAATGTGCTGCATAATGACCATATCACGTTCGGAGTCACCCATCATCATTTTTTCAATCATTAAATCCGAAATCAGGTCGAAAGCAGATCCTTTTTCCAAGGGAACACGCTTATTTTCTAATACGCCCAACCATTCAATGGCTTTCAATCCGACATGATCATCATCGATGTTGAACTTTAGTTTGATCTCTTCTTTTAAATTACTGGTTTCAAAACCGTTAATTTCGGCCGTCACTTGAGCGTATGTTTTCCCTTCCAGATCGAGTTCGTCATACCCCGTCAGATTTAACGCTTTCAATAGGTCGAGAGCTTCACACCAGTTTTTGTATCGAAAAGTTCCTCTAAACATCGTTTTAACTTCGGGAATGCCGTAAATGTCTATGTATGGTAAGGAATCACGATTAGGGTATACATGCATGTCTTCAACTTCAGGAAAATCTATGGACAAAGGATTTTTAAACAGGTCTGAAGTCTCTAACCTGATAACTTCCCCGTCTTTTAAAAATTGCGCATCATTATTACCGGCCATAATAACCCCTTTTGGAGACCATGAGAACTTATATCTAAACGGGTTATTAGAAGCTTCCGGGGCACAAAGCGCGCCGCATAAAGAATAGAAACCATCAACCTGACCACCTGCTTCGTGGACTCTGTCAATAATGTCCATGGCCGTCATATGATCGTATCCCGGGTCTACACCCAATTCGTTTAGAATGATAATCCCGGCTTTTTTGGCATCACTGTTTAGGGCCTTCATATCGTCAGAAACATAAGAGGTCGTGATCATATTTTTTCGCTGTGCAATGCATTTTTTTGCAACGAATACATGGTGTGAATAGGGCAGTAGACTTACCACCATATCGTGGGTTTTAATAAGCCTGTCTAATACGTCCGACTCTTCAATGGTCCATGCAACGGCCTGACCATTAGTGCGGCCTCTTAAAATGTTATCTGCTTTTTCTTTTGTGCGACTTGCTAAAGTCACTTTGAATTGATTGTCCAGTAAATAATGTACTATGGGTTTTACAACCATGCCTGCTCCCAGGATTAGAACTTTCTTCATTTGCGATTCTGCTTATTTTTTATTTGAAATTATGATGTGTGATATCTCTATGGTTAATTTTTGTGGAAAATAATAGTAGTGCCATTATTCAGAGATTCTTTGAGTTTAATGGTCTTAAAGGTGTTATTGGATCGGTTATGGGCGAGTGATTGCTTTTTCCCATTGATGCTAACAGAATCATATTCATTTAAAACATCCAACACTCTAATGTGCCACGTTCTGTCTGTCAGTTTATTTTTGAATATGCCTTTGGCTGCTCCAATCGTTAAAATTAGTTCACCATGTTTTCCTTGATTTTGACTTAGTACCGTTTCAGAATAGGATCCTTTTTGATAGGCTATACTATGCCCGTCGTCTTCATATAATGTAAACGATGAAGCTTTATCAGATGGGTAAATGTCCAATATCAGATTGCTTTCTTGTTGTCCTTCTTCAATCCACTGCTTTTCCGGTGTTTTGGGCAATATGGCGCCGGCTTTTATAAATAATGGTAATTTTTCAACATCTTCAGTATTGTAGTTTATGATGCCACCGCCTTTATAAACCTCTTTGCTCCAGAAGTCAATCCAATCGTGGTCACGGGGTAAATAAATCTCCATAGTTTTAAAGTCGCCATAGACGGGTGCTACCAGGATATGGGGGCCAAACATATATTGATAGGGCCATGTATCAGAAAAACATAAGTAATCTTCAGGATAAGCAATGAGCATGGGTCGGCAAATCGGGATTCCTGTGAAATAGTTTTCATAAGCTGTTGAATAGATATAGGGCAATAACTTGTATCGTTCCTTTCTATGTTTGCGAATACTGTTCTCTGCGGTAGGACCGGTGCTTCTACCTCCCACAGCATGCGTGATATTATCGGGAGTATCTTTAATAACTACAGCGTCTCTGCCTTCAATTTTTATTTTATTCTGAAAATTAGCCACGTCAATATTCCCGGCCCATGGTTTGGGATTATGAGAACGGGAAATCGCGGAAAAATCAGAGAATTGATTCCATCGCGCTTGAATTTGCCAGGTTTCACCAACACCGTCCGAAGAAATGTATGAGATTCCTTTTAAAGGCCCATGGGTATTGGTTATTGCTTTTATTTGCCATTTTAATTCGTTCCAGTTAAAAGAGCAATCGCCGGTCCAATCGAAAGGATATCTTCTGGATCCGATTAAATTATTTACCGGTGCTACGCTATATCTGAAATCCCAGGGGTTGACGGCTTGCATTTTTCGGCATCCCATAAAAAGAACCCGCTCATTTTCGCCAATATATTGTTGGGTTTCCATCCAGATACGACTATCTGTAATGTCATTTCTTCGGGTATCCTGCCAGGTGCCACGTACACCTTGATCTAGTTTTTCTTTCCATTTAGTCCACCACAGCGCCTCAGGTTGTACCGTTTCTGTCCAACCCTGGCCATTTCGGTTTTTAAAATCCGGAGCATTGTGCTGAATCAGCATAACATCAAAATGCATGGCTTTAAGGCTATCTAGCATGACCTGTGGAGATAATGGCTTGGAATAGTTTTCCGACCAATCCATTCGGCTGCCCCAGGTAATTTCCTGGTCACCAATACAACCGTCACCCCATTCAAAATCGAAAATGAGATTATCGACAGGGATCTTTCGTTTTCGTAACTCTCGTGCCATGGCCATGAGTTGGTCTTGATCACCTTTACAAGCCAAATGCTGGGTTTGAAAAAAGCCGTAAGCTTTTTTAGGTAATATGGGTTCTGCCCCTACAAGGGCATTAAATTGCTCGTATATTTTTGAGTACGACGGACCATAAATAAAATATTGATCCATGATATGATCTTCTTCAAGGTAGATGTCGTAAAGTTGTGTTTCAGGGTTATAAAACCAATGTGAGTAGCGGCTATTATCATTTTTTTCATTGAAAAAACTAGCACTATCAAACGTGCTGTATCCATCTTTGAACATCCCATATATTGGTCCGTCAGAGGGGTAAACGAATTTTTCTGTAACCTTATCACTAACAGTGAACTGCATGGTTTGCGCATCAATTTCAACCTTTAATGCTGCAGTATTAATGATATAAATGGTCCCCTGTTGTACTACATTTACAGAAACTTTATCCCAGGGGTCCGTATGTCCTATAGTAAAGGGGATGTTGTATTTAGCGGGTATTTTATGTGTCATTTTGGACACTCTAAAACGAAACATGGTGGAAGCATAGAATGAGACTTCTATGGATGGATTAATTCGGACTTTTGTGGCATATCCATCATAACCGACTGGAGTATTTTGACCCCATGTGATCGTGCTTATGATAAGCCATAGTATCAATCCCCAGAAAGACTGATTTTTAACTTTAATGTTTAACATGGTAATTTATTTATAAAGCGGTATGGTTGTTAACTCGTCAATAAATGCTTTTCGTTCTACGCGGTATGCTCTATCTGTTTTCAAATGCTTGGATCGTTGGGCTTCAGCTTTCAGATCTAAGTTTAGTTGGTCGAAGCGTTCGATGTCCTCCGGAGTAAACGTGGTTCTATTTAAAGTTGTACATAAGGCGTAGTTGTTTTCTTGAAGAATATCCCCGGCGACGCGTTCAAATATTTCAATATCTTGAGGTGTTAGATTTTTTTTGAACTTTCCGCTGTTATCCTTCATGATGGGCATGGTGAGGTTACTCCACATAAATCCGGCGGCAGCAGTTATTTTTGACTCTTTAGAATCGAAATAGTGCAACGCAGATTCATCCAGTTTTAAATCTAAAAAGGTGTTGATTTCCTTAAGAACCATCATAGGTTCAGAAATAAGAGATTCGTATTGAACCGCTAAATATCTTTCGTTTCCAACCTGACGGGATATTTCTTTAGCCTTTAAAAAGTCTTGTTTCCATTGATTTGCGAGATGGTATACGTGTTTTTCACCCACTAAGGTTTTTTTAAACGATGAGGCAACGTCTCTACCATCACGTATTAAATGGATATAGTATGGTGCTACACCTTGACTTTCAAGATCTTTATAAAAGTTTACATTAGCCATACTTTTACAACACCAATATGTGGCTTTATCCTTTTTGGCCATCATTTGGTAAATGACCTTGAAAATTTCAATAAGACTGCGATGCGAACAAGACTTTATAATGTCTTCGCGATGTAATTCAAGTTCCCATTTTACAGGATTGACCTCAATTAATCTGCAAACATCGTTCACCAATTGACTAAAATTAGAACCCTCCTCCAGATCACCATAGCGATGTATGATGGGGTAAAATACCTTTAAGATATGCGGAGGATGATGCGCCGATATCTGTGATGATTGATTAAGTATCAAACGAAGCAGATTCGAACCCGATCGTTGTGTACCAATAATCTGAATCGGTATGTAGGTCTTAGTAATCATAAAAAGCTAAATAATAAGGTGAATAAAATGATTAACGCGGGATGTATTTTTGTAAACATAAATAGCACAAAAGCAATAAAAAAAATGATCCATGGGATGGGGTTGGTGTCGAAATGATTCGCTCCAATGGCATAGGCACCACTAAAAATGAGTCCAATGACGACAGATCGCATCCCCTTCATAATAGCATCTATATAAGATAAATGTTTAATTTTTTGTTGTACTTGGGAAAGTCCTATCATCAGGAGTGACGATGGTACAAAAATAGCCAGAGTAGCGACAATAGCCCCGGTAACGCCTGCCATTTTATAGCCTATAAATGTCACGCTGGTCATGATTGGTCCCGGAGTAATTTGACTAATGCTGATAGCGGCATTAAATTCTTCAATGGTAACCCATCCTAAATCGCCGACCAAAGCTTGTTCCATGATGGGTATAATAACATAGCCGCCGCCAAACAGCGTAAGACTCATACTTGAAAACACAGACGAAATAAGCATGGCGGTTTTAACCTGATCTGTTATAAATGCCAAACCCAATACGATCACAACCACACTTAGTAAAACACTTCCTAAAGTTTTAAGTGCTCCTTTTTCCAGAAAAGGTGAAGCGGATTTTGATATTTTTTTAGAATGAGATTCGCCTTTTTCATATAAAAAATAGCCTATAATGCCACCTAAAACGATAGTAAGGATTAAGAGCAAGACATGCTTCGCTAAAATGGCGATCACAAGCGCCAGCAAAGCAATAATACCTTGACTTACAAAACGAATTTGTTTCTTTGCCATTTTAAAACCAACACTGGTAATCACGGCAACAATAGCGGGTATGACAAAAGAAATGTGCATGTCTATGTTTGCATTGGCTCCCATAGAAAAATAATACATCGAAAACCCGGTTACGAGCAAAAAAGTTGGTAATAATATACCCGCAAAACTTGCGATAGCACCTTTTACACCTGATAAAACGAAACCATAATATACCACGGCATTAACGGCTACAGGTCCGGGTAAAATGGAGGCTAATGACACGCCGTCCAGAATTTGTTCGTCCGTTAAAACATGCTTCTTTTCCACCAGATCTTTACGTACAATAGATATTAAAGACATATATCCTCCAAAGGAATAGCTTCCAACCAGGAAAAAGCTCCAGAATAGTTGTAACAGAGAAACCTCTTTATGCCTGTCTTTACTCATATTATTGGGTTGTGAAAAATGAAGGAACATAAGTTGCCCGATAAGGGTCCGGAATTCCTGTATTTATATGATACAAAATATCGCCATCGGGGTTGATAACCACAATAGAACGACTTCTTGGAGAACATATTAGAAAATTGCCGTTGGGAAGCTCTTCAACATTTCCCATTTTATCGGCATATAAATCTTCCGGCAATGTTATCGACACTTCGGGTGTCGCAATACTGTCCACTAACTTATAGGACATAACTCTCGTTTGTCTCAGTGCCTTGCCGTTATCAAAAAGCATATAATCGCCACTTAAGTTTTTATGAATGGCATGCTGACGATTAAATGGTGTGTCGTTTAGCTTAAAATCACCATCCTCTCCAAGAATCCACATACGTTTTCCGGTGTCTCTATTTATTTTCCAAATCTGACTCCAATCTCTATAAGAAATTAACAAATTACCGTCGTCGTCGAAAGCCAATGCATTGGCATGCCCCCAGTCACCATCCATAGCGTCAATAGAAATGTCTTTAGGGTTTTTGACATCGAACGTGCTCCACTTCCAGGTCACTTCACCTTTTTTATTAAGTTTAACAACAGCACTGGAAACGGCTTTTTCCAATTTACCGTTTACCATATTCGGAATGGTGTCATAGACTAAAGCATATACACTGTTATCGCGATCAACGAGTTCATGATGTGCCACCAGGTTTAGAGGTTTTAGATCGATGTCATAGGAGATATTACCATCTACGGTATAGGCCATAATTCGATCTCCGGCACTGTTATTATGCGACGCATTTCCAACCAAAACAAGGACTTCATTATGGGCTGTCCATTTGGATAATTTGGGCTGCCCGGGTGTCATTTGATACCATACCAAATCCGATTCATTATCCACCATATATACACTTCCTCTTATTAATCGTCTTTGAGTAAGTAAATGACCGGTAAATGCATTTGGCGTATTTGTTCTTTCAAAAATGTTTACAATATTTTCTGAAATGGCATTTGTACGAAAGGAATCAATTTGAACCAAAACCTTTTTTTTCTTCAGGATATTTAAAGCATAATTTTGATTCGGTTTTAGCCCGGCAAGAAGCACTTCATGACTTAATTTTTCAGGAAGGTTATTAAAAACAAGTTCTTTATCTGAAACTAAATTTTTAAGTCGAACTGTTACTGAAGCCGAATCACTAAGCGTAAATTGGAGCTTTTTTACAGTTTCATTTTTGGTCGCAAGAATTTGCGGAGAACCTTCTACAGATACTCCTTTATCGCAACTTGTTAAAAGAATTATCGCGACTAATACCAGCGGTAAACGAAGACCATATGAAATATGAAAGATTTTATTCATTATTGAATTTTAAAGGGATCATTGGTTTTTATTAATAAACCAGACAAAACGGTTTTTAAACTATCCATTAGTTGTGGATTTTGATATGCAATGTTTTCAAGCTGGTACGGATCTTTTAAACGATCATACAGAACTAAATCGTCTAGTTTTTGGTTTATACTATCGTTGTTTACAACCATGGTGTAACGTTTGGTTCTTAGACCTCTCATGCCGGTTTGAGGATCTGTTCCAACCGAGAGGTACAATTGAGACGAAGGTGTTTTCTGTTCCCTGCCAAAAAGATGGTTGGTGTAGTTTTTTCCACTCACGTCCTTAGGAATTGCATCTTCAAACCCCATAAGCCCCATAAGAGTTGGATAAACATCAGGAATGGATAGCATTAAATCAGATTTATCAGGCTTCAGCTTTTTTGGCCATTTCAAAATTAACGGAATACGCATGGCTTCTTCATAGGGCATATTTTTATCTCTCAGATCATGGCTTCCCATGAGGTCTCCGTGATCTGAAAGTACTAAAACTATAGTGTTTTCTTCGAGACCTTGCTTTTTTAAGGTCTTTAATACTCTTCCTATTTGTTCATCTACACCGGTAATCATGGTGAAATAATCTTTGATATTCTGTTTTGCAAATTCAGAAGAGTCACCATTAGCCAATCTGATATTTGGTCGATTAGCGAGTTCCCTATACGTTTTTCCTTCGTAAAATTTTTCATATTTTTTAGGGTACTCTCTATATGCACCCACGCCATCATCATGAGGCGGATTCATGGCTACCACCAAAGCAAAAGGACTCAATGGATCGCGCAAAGAACCATTTCTATTTTCAATGTATTGAATGGCTTTATCGGCTTCCTCAATGGGACTCCATTGATTTGCATAATGAAAATGATTTCTTCCTGCATCGCTAGACCAATACAACGGTTTCATATGATAATCGTAAGTATTATAGGCATACCAATAATCAAAACCATGCCTACGGTCAAAAGGTGTCCATTCATTCCATTTATTTCCTTCTTTTTCCTTGTTGTTTAAGCAGTCAATAAAAGGTTTTTTAGGTTTTTCTAAATGCCATTTTCCAATATAACCTAAGTGATATCCTTTGCTTTTTAGTATATCCGACCAACAGATTTCCTTTGTCTTTAATTCCAGATTTTTTTGATAGTCCGTTTCATTATCTCGGGTCACACAATTATTTATGATTCCCGTTTGGAAGGGATACTTTCCTGTCATAAACATCGCCCTAGTTGGGCTACAAAGCGGATAATTGGCCACCGCATTTGTAAAAATGACACCATCTTGAGCGAGTCGATCCAGGTTGGGTGTTATAACGGGGTCATCATTCATTAACCCAAGTGCATGAGCTCGAAATTGGTCCGGAAAAAAAACAACTAAGTTTGGAGGACCTAACTCGTCTTGTTTTTTCTCACTATCTGAACAGCTTAAAACGACTATGACTAAAAAATAAAATAATACGCTTTTCATCTGGTTCTTTTCATTTAGCAATTGACTGCTTGAATTTCTCGTTGTTTTATTTGAATATTTCACATTCAATAATCTCCTTTTATGGAGTTTCATTTAATTGGGGTAACAATTGGTGAGCATTCATTTCTTCGTTGTTGTATGTGCTTAATATTATTTTTGTTTTATTATGCAATGTGAGTAGTTTTAAATCTCTCAGATCTCCTTGAAAATAAAGGCCAGATTCATAATTATTTAAAACTTCAAATCCGCCGTTCCCATCACCTAAAAGAATATTGCCATAACTAGCATCATTACGCGTAGTTTCTACTTCCGATTGATAATTATTTCCGCCAGCAAGAATATCTAAATAGCCATCATTATTAAAATCAAAAACTACCATTGAATTAATAACGGATAACTGTGCCTGTGCAGGTAATGGGGTGATCTCAAATTGTTTATTGCCTTTGTTTTCTAAATAAATGGATGTAAAATTATTCGCTTTATAGTTTAAAGCATTTTCTAACTTCTCAGAGTCGTAAATATCTGGAAGTTTGGCGTTTGCGAATTCGTGGTAAGATTTAAATTTGTCTTTAATACTTGGAATTTGTTGGGTTGAACATTCTTTGCCTCTTAGTGGAAATAAGTTTCCATTTTCATAATAGCCTAAAACAATATCTAAAGCACCGTTGTTGTCAAAATCGTTAGCATAAATTTCAAAAGGGGCGTTAGCGCTTGCTTTATATTTGTAGTTCAATCCGTTATTGCCAATAACATAATCTATGTCTCCATCATTGTCAAAATCGGCACCTTCAATAGTATGCCACCACCCCGTGGAGGGAGATATGCCTTTTATGGTAGTGTCTCTTTTAAATGTATTGTTGTCATTTTCAAAAAACAGAAGTTCCGTCCATTCTCCAACTAAAATCATATCCATATCTCCATCACCGTCGTAATCACTCCATGAGGCATCGGTAATCATTCCGATCTCCAATAACTCCGGCGCAATATTTGAGGTTACATCTATAAAGGAACCTTGTTCGTTGCGAAGGATTTTAGAGGATGCCGGTAGCGGGTATTTTCCTGGGGTTTGTCTTCCGGTTATCAGAAGGTCTAAATCGCCATCACCATCAATATCGCTAGCTTTTACTCTTGCACCACTTTGATTTGCTGCGGTTAGTTTAATTGCTTTGCTAAGCATGCCTTGATTGTTCATGTATAGCCTATCGAAGTAAAGCTCATTTCCGATGTCAAACTCATTTCCACCACTTACCACATAGAGATCATGGTCTCCGTCATTATCGGCATCAAAAAACAGAGAGCCAATATCTTCATGCTTTTTATCATTTACCAAGGCTCTTTGATTGCTTTTAACAAATTTACTGTTGGTTGTTTGAATGTATAAAATGCCGGGTTGCCCTGAGGCTCCTCCAATAAAAATATCTTCAAGCTCGTCCCCGTTAATGTCTCCGACAGACATATGTGGCCCCAGTCTACTCATGCGATGCGGCAGTAAAACTTCCTTATCAAAATCGTTATAATTGTTTTCCTTGTGCGCAAAGTTTAAACCGATTTCGGAAGCCGAGTTTTTGATTAGAAGCTCATTTTTTTCTGGTTTCATGTTATGTAAGGAAGCATTTTTGTATTCTACAACAAGCGTTTTGTTTGACGCCAGGTTATGAAGTGTTTCTTGCTTCGAGTCTGGCCATATGATTTCTAAACTATCTATTTTAGTGATATGGCCTAGTCCAAAATGAATTATGGGTTCTACTGAAGATTGATATCCTCGGGTGGTATGTAGATCCCTAATTTGAGAGTTGTTGTTTGCATACAGTTTTACTTGAGCTCCGATACCCAAAATGTTATGATCGGGTCCTTTTAATTCTATTTTTAGAAAGTTTCCCAATTGCTGATTGGCACTGTTGTTTTTATAGATAAAAGGTGTTTCATCTATGTTATTGGTTACAAGATCTAAATCGCCATCATTATCAAAATCACCATAAGCTAACCCATTTGAAAAAGATTTAATAGCTATGCCCCAGTCTTGAACTTTATTTTCGAATTGAATACCTTCAAGTCCTTTATAAACATAATTAACCAGTTGTTTTTGGGGTGTCATATTCACCAAACTTTCAATAAGTTGCTTTTTATTGACTCCTTCGGTTTTCTCAGCTTTTTCAATAACCCCTTTTTTATAATTTCTGAAGTCATTGTTTCTAAAATCTCTTTTTAACCCGTTGGTGATGAATAAATCCTGAAACCCATCCAAATCGATATCCAGAAAGAGAGGAGCCCAGCTCCAATCGGTATTTGATATGCCCGAGTATTGACTAGTTTCACTAAAATGAAGGTTGCCTTTATTAAGCTGTAGTGTGTTGTGCATGTATTGATAATGAAATCCATTCTTAATATGGGTAAAGAATAATTCTTCATTCATACCACTCATACTGGTTTTTTGGCCATAATTGTCTTCAGCGACCATGTCTAATATGGCAATATCCATGAGGCCGTCGTTATTGATATCAGCAATATCGGTACCCATAGAAAAGTTAGATTGGTGTCCAAAAGCTACTTTTGATGCTTCTTTGAAGGTACCATCGTGCTGATTTATATATAAAAAATCATGTTCGGAATAATCGTTAGCCACATAGAGGTCCATCCAGCCATCCTGATTTAAATCGCCTGCAGAAACACCTAAACCATATCCCAGTTCGTTAGAAATGATGCCGGCTTTCTTTGAAACATCAGTAAATATGCCATGTTCGTTGCGGAAGAGTTTATCTCCTACGTCAGGATCTCTTTTGCGTCGAATGCTTTCGATATCAAAATAGGGTTTAACATTAACATTGTGGTTTAGTAGAAACATATCCAGATCGTTATCCTTATCGAAATCGAAAAATAGCGCTTGGGTACCATAGCCGGTATCGGCTAAACCCAGTTCAGTTGCAGATTCTTTATATATTGGAATCGCGTTGTCTTTCAGACCTTGAGAAACGAAAAACAGATTAGCTCTTTGGGGAGCGTTAAATTTTCCTGATCGACATACGTAAATGTCTAAAATACCGTCATTATTAATATCCACCATGGTAGTTCCTGTGGTCCAACTTGGTGAATCGGTAATTCCGGCTTCTTTGGTAATATCTTTGAATTTAAAATTACCAAGATTAAGATATAGTTTGTTATGGGTTACATTTCCCGTAAAGAACAAGTCGGGTAAGCCATCTTTATTAACATCTCCCACCGAAACACCACCACCATTGTAATAGTACTCGTAGGTCATGCTATTCATTTCAGCACTTTCAGGAATGATGTTTTTGAATTTTAATCCGGTGTCTTCTCCCTTTAATATGGTAAATACTTTTTTCTTTTCTAAGGGTTTTGTAATAGGAGCTTTATGCTCCTTCTTACATCCGAAGGAAACTAAAATCAGAAGAAAAAATAAGCGTCTAAATACCATATCTGTAATATACGTTTTAATTAAAAAAGAGGCAATTGGATAGTATCACCTCTTTTTTAATTAACACAAAAAATATTAATTCAAGTTCAATAATAAATGAGCCTTAATACCCTGGATTTTGGTTTAGGTTCTCATTAATGTTTATGTCACTTAAAGGAATCGGGAATATATCATGTTTTCCATCAACAAAATTACTTGCAAATGGTTTTGTATGCGCTGTTAGTGTTTGACTAATAGGCTCGGCATTGCTGCCTTTAGACCACCTATAGAGGTCAAACCATCTGATGGTATATTCCATAGCTAACTCTACAGGTCTTTCATGATGACGTATTTGAGTTCGCAACTGATCTTTGGATAATCCAACAAGATCTGCAGCATTAGACCTTTGTCGTACCTGATTTACCAAGGCAAGTGCTGCCACTGTTTGATTGTCTTCATTCAGGGCTTCAGCCTGCATTAACAATACATCAGCGTAGCGCATCAAATGAATGTTGATACCATTGTAAAAACTCAAATCGAAATCTGCCGTATATTTTTTGAAATATATAGGATGACTAAGATCATCTTTAACTTCAGAATAACTCTTATTCACGCCTTCGTAGCGATCACTCATTTCAGAAAGGGGATCATCGAAGAATATGCTTGCATAAACCCGGTCACTAAATTCTGCAGTATCGGTAAGATCGGCTTGCATTTCAGTGAATAACCAATCTGAAGGATAAAATAGCTCCCAACCCCCTAAGGCACCCGGAGTCACCTCAAAGTTGAACGGATGTCTTTCATCGTTTCCATTAGAGCGATCTGCACTCCATTGAATTTCAAATACACTTTCTGCGCCGTTTTCTCCAACACCGTTGAAATTATCGGCGTAATTAGGTAACAGGCTGTACGGCCCCGAATTGATAACCGAATTAAATTCAGAAATAGCTTCAGCAAATCGTTCCTGAAATAAAAACATTTTCCCTAAATATGCTGTTGCTGTATGACTCGTTGCTCTTCCCAAATCGTTACTTCCCCAGCTTCCTGGTAAGCCGTTTTTCGCAGCTTTAAAGTCTTCTTCAATTTGAGTCCAAACGGCATCAGGACTAACTTGCGAGACAAAAAAGTCTTCCGGCGTTTTTGGAGTCGACGTAATAAGTGGAATATTTTCAAATGCCACGACTAAATGAAAATAATATAATGCTCTTAAGAACTTGGCTTCAGCAACAAATTCAGCTTTTTTAGCATCACTTATCGCTTCAATTTCCGGAACTCTTTCAATCACTTGATTCGCATAAGAAATACCGGCGTAGTTTGATTTCCAGAAACTCGTAAATGTGGCATCGTCTGTACCGTTGGTGAAATCGGCAATAGATTTTCCGTAGTCTGTAGGCGCATTTAAAATATCATCCGATTTCCAGGTTACGGCAATATACATTTGTTCGAAAAATGTCCATTTAGAACCGTTGTAGGCTTGTAATGCAGAGTATGCTGCTACAATGCCTTTTCTAGCATCATCTTCAGTTTTCCAAAACGATTCTTCCGTCAGTTGTTGTACGTTTTTTTGGTCTAAATGATTGTTACAAGATACTGCAACAAGAAATAAACTAAATAAAAATATAAATTTTTTCATCGCTATTTTTTTTAAAAATTAAGTTGTAGTCCCATGATTATATTTCTGGAGATTGGATATAAACCTCTATCCACACCTCTGGCAAATGTCGGGTAGTTAGAAACCCCAGGATCGAACCCGGAATACTTTGTAAAAGTTGCTAAGTTTTCTGCACTTACATAAACTCGTGCTCTAGTAATTCCTAACTTTTCACCATCAATAGTATAACCTAATTGAATATTTTTAATTCTTAAATAAGACCCATCTTCTAAGAAGTAGTTGGAAGGTCTAATATTTTGATTTGGATCTTGTGCTGTTACTCTTGGAACACTAGTGCCTGTGTTAGACGGTGTCCAAGCATTTAAGAAATCTGTAGAGAAGTTTTTAATAGCTCCCATTCTTCTATATAAGAGCACATTGGTTCCGTTATAAATTTCGTTCCCTTGAGAGCCTTGTAAAAACAGACTAAAATCAAAAGCCTTATATGAGGCGTTAAACGTCATTCCGTATTCGAAATCGGGAAGACCACTTCCAAAAAACTGTCTGTCGTCATCATTCAACTCCCCGTTATTGTCGGTATCTACAAATCTTAAATCTCCTGGAGACGCATTTGGCTGTACACCATGTGCATCAATTTCTGCTTGATTTTGGAAGATACCGTCGGTATTAAACAAATAGAAACGACCTATTTCTCCTCCAACTTCGGTTCTTGTTGTTGGATGGGTATCAAAGATTGTAAAACCATCGGTAAAGGCTTCATCCTGGAATCCTAATTTGGTAATCTTGTTTTTTGTCGCTCCAATGTTCGCCAATACGCTATATTTAAAATCGTTATCGGAGTTCTTGTAGCTTAATGTTAGTTCCCATCCTTTATTTTCTAAAGTACCGGCATTAGTTACAGGAGGAATTGTAATTCCTGTTGTTGCCGGAATGGGTACGCCTACAAGCATGTCTGTGGTCTTCGTATTGAAATAATCGAATGTAATCCCAACTCTATTGCTGAATAATCCAATATCGAGTCCGACGTTGGTTGTTCTTGATTCCTCCCATTTAATATCCTCGGCAGAAAGCGATCTACTTATGGTTCCTACATTCACCAATTGGGATTCTCCACTACCTAAAGGATAGTTTAAGGCATTATTATTACTGGATAGTATCGATAAGAACAAGAAGTTTCCAATGTTTTGGTTTCCTAAGGTGCCTAAACTAAAACGTGGTTTCAAATCGCTAATAAAATCTACATCGAAAAAGTCTTCTTCAGTAACTCGCCATCCTAAAGAAAACGAAGCGAAAGTCGCATGCCTGTTTTTTGGACCAAATCTGGAAGAACCGTCACGACGTACACTTCCGTTTATTAAATACTTTCCTTTATAATCATAATTAAGTTGACCAAACACCGATTCTAAAGTACTGGTTACATTAGATCCAAACGAGTTGGCATCCCCAATTCCTGCGCCTAAGGCAAGTAAATCATTTGAAGGGAAATTATTGTTTGATCCTCCTGTTGATTTAAACTGACTCTTTTCATAAGATAGTCCGGCCAGTACAGATAAATTATGAAATTCGTTAAAGGTTTTTGTGTATTCCAATACATTATTCCAGATCGTTTCTGTTAAGCGCGATCTTGTTTCACTTAAATCGGCCTGATCATTAACTTCTTGTGGTCCAAATTGGTAGGTTGGCGCATGAAACATAAAATAGTTGTTGGAAATATTTGCTCCAATACGTGTACGAAACTTTAAGCCTTCTATTAAATCTACTTCAAGAAACACGTTGCCCTGAATTTTATCATTTTCACTTATATCGGTGATTAACTTGGTCTGTCCAACGATATTTCCGGATTCTACGATTGGTGATGCAAATCCATTTGGGGCAGAAGGATCATAAGCCGAATTGTGAGGAAGAGATTGTAATATACCTAAAATTGGCGAAAATCCTGAATTTCCGCCATTACCTGATTCATCTTCGCCTAATAAACTACGTTCAGATCGTGCATAAGAAATGGTTTGACCTATTCTTATTCTATCACTAAGGTTAAAGTCTGTGTTGATTCTGAAGTTATATCTGGTAAAATCAGATTCAATAATGGTTCCTTTACTATCAAAATACCCTAAAGACATGTTGTATTTTGCTTTTTCTGTACCTCCGGAAACTGCAAAATCGTATTTTTGTTCGAATCCATTTCGAAACATTTCGTCCTGCCAATCGGTATCAGCCACACCCGTTAATGAAGTATAGGCTAATGGAGGTTGTCCATCATTCGCGTGAGCGGCATTACTCACCTGATTATTCTGTGCCGTATTTAATACCCCAATTTTATTAGGAATACTACTAAATCCTATATAGGAGTTAAAGGAAACCTGTAAATCACCTGTTTTACCTCTTTTGGTGGTTACAATAACAACACCATTGGAAGCTCTGGATCCATAAATAGTCGCTGCAGATGCATCTTTTAGGACGTTTATAGATTCAATATCGGCAGGGTTTATTCCAGAGATGTCTCCAGGAATACCATCAATCACGAAAAGAGGATTGTTATTTCCAATAGTTCCTAAACCTCTAATTCTTATAACAGGTGCGCTACCCGGCGCTCCCGATCCCGGTGTTGAAATTACCCCTGAAACCTGACCTTGAAGTAAATTGGCAACATTACCTCCAGGTAATTTTTGAAGATCGGCTACGTTAACTGATGAAATAGCACCAGTAATATCCTTCCTGTTTTGCGTCGTATAACCCACAAGTACAACTTCATCTAATCCTTCCGCATCTTCGGCTAAAGTTATGGTAATGTTCGTTTGATTGCCAACAACCACCTCTTTGGTTAAATACCCTATGTATGAAACAACAAGAGTGGCATCTGCACTGCTTAAATCTAGTGTGAAATTACCATCGAAATCCGATTGCGTTCCATTACTGGTTCCTTTTACAAGTATATTAGCACCAAGAAGAGGGACTCCCGATTGGTCAACAACTTTACCGTTAATGGTTTGTTGCACTTTAGTGGCAGGTACTATGGTTTTTTCTTCTATAAGAATGGATCCGTTTTCAGAAAATTTATAAACATAATTCCCTGAGGATAATCCTTTTTGTAATAAATCATTGGCTTTGATTATTCCTTTCTTTAAAGCGACTTTAGGCGCATTAGTAAACAAGCTTGATCTGTAAAAGAAGGTGTGATCGGTTTGCTCACTAATAAGTTCAAAAACTTCTTCAACAGAAATTACTTTATCCTTATCAATAATAATTTTAGTGTTTTGAGAGAACCCCGAAACTGGGTTAAATCCAAATGAAATGACACTAAACAAGAAGATAAATGTCTTCATAATTAGAATTAAGAGTTTTTTTCGGCACCATATAGGTATGCCAATAAATTTAGTTTTCATAAATTCGCAAATTAGTTAGTTAATATTTAATTAATTAATGTTAATAGGGGAATGGCTGTTTAAATTGTCCAAGTCTAAGCTCCATTCCCTTTTGTTTTCTACTTCATAAAGATTGTTTTATTTTTAATTTCAAATTTTGCTTCTTTCGAGTTTTCTATAACTTCGAGCATTTCTTCAATACTTAATTTTTTATTGAAGACACCATTAAATGTAATGTCCTTAAGTTCACTGTTTACAAAAACAACATCGACATCATACCATCTTGAAATGACCCGCATGATATCTTTAAAAGGTTTGTTTCTAAAACTAAACAAGCCTTTTCTCCATGCAATTTCGTGCTTTACGTCTATCGGAACAACGTTGATTTCTTTTGTGATTGTATTGAATTGTAACTGATTGTTAGGTGTTAATGCTCTTTTTACTGTGTCGTGATCGATGGTCACTTTACCTTCTACTAAGGTAGTTGCAATAACATCATCTTCTTTATAGGCCTTAATATTGAACTCGGTACCTAAAACCACCACATCCTGATCTTTGGTAGTTACAACGAATTGTGTACCATTATGAGCTGTACTTGGAGATACTTCAAAATAAGCCTCACCATATAAAAGTTCAACCTTTCTAGGGGCATCATCGGTGAAAGCCACAGGATATTTTAATTGAGATTCAGAATTTAGCCAAACCTTTGTCCCGTCCGCCAGGGTAATAAAGAATTGACCTCCTCTTGGAATCGTTAAAATATTGCTTTTAATGTCTTTAATTTTATTGTTTTTAGCGGTGTTGTACACAATTTGCTCTCCATTACTCGTAAGATGGTCTCTACTAAAAGAAGATCCTTTTTCTAACACGACATTAGAACCATCTTCCAAAGTTAACGTGGCTTTGTCTGTTCCTACTTGAATATCATTGCTGGTATCAACCACGGCAGGGGAGGAAATGGGCTGGTCTTTATTTGCAATAGTTAAAAAATAACCAGAAGAAAGTAGAATAACTATGGCTGCGGCATATTTTAAATACTTGAATAAGTGATTCGTTTTTCTGGTGTTTATAGTATTGAAAAAGTTTCTTTTTTGCTTTTCAATATCAATATTTACGTCCTCAGGCATTTCATTTAAATAATTATAAATAGCCTCGAGTTTCTTGTTTTCAGTTTCTTTTTTTGTAGACATTCTACCTTTTCTTTGATGTTTTGGAAATAAATTTGTTAAAACTTGTTACTCCCTAATTGTAAAGTCGTAAGTTTTTAAACGTACCCTAAAAAAAATATCAACTATTTTTTACAAATAGAGTTTTAATTCTTTTCTAAGAATTTTAAGGGCATTAGAAATATGATATTCTATGGTTTTTGAAGAGACATTCAGTTCTTCAGAAATTTCATTATAAGTCATCCCATTTATCCGGGACATTATGAAAGCTTCTTTGGTTTTTTGAGGTAAGGTATCAATGGCAACTTCGATCTTTTTTTCTAAGTCTTCATTGAATAAGGAGTCGTAAGTTTTGGATTCCTCAATGCTAACTTCAAGATTTTCCTCTAAATAATGTTTGTCAATTTTTTTGCCCCGATAAAAATCCGCTATTTTGAATTTTAAGATACGCCATAAATAGGCTTCCATAAATTTTTTTTCAGGAAGAATAATATCCGCCTTATCCCAAAAAGCAATGAAGGTATCTTGGACGATCTCCTCGCAAACTTCATAGTCTGAAATAAATTTATGTGCTCGCGAAAACAATGAGGGATAGTAGAGTTCGTAGAACTTCCCAAATGTTCTTTTATCTCTGTCTTTAATTCTCTTCCAAAACAGATTGAGCTTTCTTAGAGTCATTAGTTAGTCAAAAAGGGTTTGAACAAAAATAGATAAATATTGCAGCTAAAAAACTATAAGCCGTAAAAACATGGCAATTAATATGATTTGAAATGTTTGAGTTTTAAATTAATGATATTGAAAATCAGTGATTTGTGATCGTTTGATTTTGTTTGTAATAAAAATTAATCATAGCATAAATTTTAGTTAAAAAGAATTAAACGATAATTGGAATTATTTTTTTTAAAACCAAAAAACTGAAAGGGATTATTTTTTTATATGAGTATTTTTTATAATTTGGTCGCGTCCAAGAGAAACAAAAAGTAGTATTTTAAATTTATTTTTCTACTTCGTTACTTTTTGTTTTAGAGTTTAGAATTCAATATTTCGAATGTTGTTTTCTTTTAATTATCAAGATAGATTCATACCGGAATGGACAAAAAATCAATTTTAATTTTACTGTGTTTACTGTGTTTGCTGTGTTTGTTTAATTGTACACAGCAGTCTAAAACGGATAATATATGCGTTGAAAAGAATGACTTGGATACAGGTAAGAACATTTTGGATTATCGTGTTACTCCAAGGGATTCTATTGACAGATCCGGGCTGATGTTTTCTGATCAGGGAGCATGGTTTGCCTATGGTCTCCAGAAAACGAACAAAAACTTAATTGGATTCTCCGGACCTTTTTTAATGACACAGCAAAACGGTGTTTGGAGTAGTGTTATATTATCTCGACTATCAATATTTGAAGGTGCGCATAATGAGAGGCTAATAAGTTTCGAAAATGATTTAATTGAACAGGATAGTTATATAAGTCATCTGGAGCAATTGTTTCAAAACGAAAAAATTAGTGTAAAGCAGGAACTTTTGTTTAGTTCTGGTCATACGGCCTTGCAAAGATTTACTATTACCAATATTTCAGACATTCAAATTGATATGAACACAAGTATTCAAGGAGGTGTTTATGATATAGGAATCGAATTTTCGAAGGAAGACGATCATATCAAATTGGTGTCTAAAAATACCAACGCTATTGGGTATATCAGCTTGTCTGAAAAATTTGATCATGTCGATATTCTTGATAATAATAGGTTCTATTCATATGATAAGGTTTTTGAATTAAAGCCGAACGAAACGAAAGAAATCATTGTTTCACAAACCTTCATCTTTCCGGAATATTCATGGAAAGATGAGAAGGAAATGATTAAAGATATAGATTTCGATTCGGTATTACATACTAGAAAACAGCAAAAGAATTCAGAACTTAAATCAATCATCGAAAATATTAAACCCCAATTTAGGGATATTAAATACCAAGAAGTTCTGGCGAAATCACATTTAACTTTGCAAAACAATTGGCGTATTCCTGCAGGCGAACTAAAGCATGAGGGCTTATTTCCCAGTTACCATTACGAATGGTTTAATGGGTTTTGGTCTTGGGATTCATGGAAACATGCCGTGGGCTTATCCTATTATAATCCGAGGTTAGCTAAAAACCAAATGAGAGCCATGTTTCATTTTCAAAAAGACGATGGGTTTATTGTCGATTGCGTGTATCGGGATACAACTATAGAAGCTCATAATTACCGAGATACCAAACCACCACTATCGGCATGGGCGGTTGCCAGGATTTACGATAAAGATAAGGATATCGAATTTGTAAAAGAATTCTATCCGAAATTAAAAAAGTACCACAGCTGGTGGTATAAAAAACGTGATCATGATCAAGACGGATTGTGCGAATACGGTTCTACAGACGGCAGTCTAATCGCGGCAAAATGGGAGAGCGGTATGGATAATGCCATTCGTTTTGACGATTCTAAAATTCTTAAAAATGAAGAAGGGGCGTACTCTTTAGATCAGGAAAGTGTTGATTTGAATGCGTATTTGTATGCCGAGAAAGTGTACTTGATGTCGTTGGCTGAAGTTATAAATAACTTGGAAGATGTAACATATTACAAACAGCAGGCGGAAGATTTAAAGTTGCGGATTCAATCGCAATTTTATGATACTCGTGATGGGTGGTTTTATGACACCAATCTGGAAGGGACAGCATTTATAAAAGGAGAAGGCAGTGAAGGCTGGACACCTTTGTGGGCCAATGTTGCTACACAAGCGCAGGCTGAATCTGTAAAGAATAAGATGATGAACCCCAAAAAGTTTTATACCAAAGTACCATTCCAAACCATGAGTGCAGACCATGAAAGGTTTGATCCGTTACAGGGCTATTGGCGAGGCCCTAATTGGCTAGATCAGGCTTATTTTGGTGTAAAAGGATTGCGTAATTACGGGTTTAATGATGAAGCAGATAGGGCAACCAAACAAATTATTGAAGGTGCAGAAGGAATTTTAGGAAAAGGGAAATCGATTCGTGAAAACTATCACCCTTTAACCGGAGAAGGACTAAATGCTCAGAATTTTAGTTGGAGTGCTGCCCATTTAATTATGTTATTAGTAGATGATCAACCCCATAATTTGTAATTTGAAAACCTTTATTAATTAAAAAACGATGAATTTGAAAGCACTAATACGCGTACTAATGGTGATTGTTTTTGTAAGCCTGGGTTTTTTGGGATGTAAGGAAACAGAAGACAAAGAAGGTGTTAAAAATAAAGGTTTAGAATACCGGAAGGAAAGACCAAATATAATTTTCATTTTGGCAGACGATATGGGGTATCATGTTCCCGGAAGTTATGGCGGACAAAAAATAGCAACTCCTAATATTGACGATCTGGCTAAGAACGGCATGCGATTTACGAATGCCTATGCAGGGAATTCTGTTTGTGCGCCCTCAAGGGCATCTATAATGTTAGGATTACATACGGGACATACCTCTTTGAGAGGGAATACCGGAGGAATATCAATTCGCAAAGATGATGTTACCCTAGCCGAGATTTTAAAAAAAGAAGGCTATGCGACCGGTGGATTCGGAAAATGGGGGTTGGGAGATATAGGAACGGAAGGTGTGCCCGAAAACAAAGGGTTCGATGAATTTTTTGGATATTATCACCAAATACATGCCCATTTTTATCACACCGATTATTTAGTTAAAAACGGCAAAAAAATAGAAATACTTAATAAGGTTGGTGATTCGGCATCATATACTCACTATAAGATCATGAAGGAAATGAAGACTTTCATTACTAAAAATAAAGACAAATCGTTCTTTTGTTTTGGGAGTTGGACCTTACCGCACACCGATGATCTTGGAAAACCGAAGATACCTGAAACAGACCCGGCATATACATTGTATAAAGACAAACCATGGTCTGAAGAAGAAAAGAAATATGCTGCCATGAATACCCTGGTAGATTATAGTTTGGGAGATATCAAGGAATTGGTAAATGATTTAGGAATAGAAAAAAATACCATCATTGTTTTTGCATCCGATAATGGAGGAGGAAAAGAATTCGATGCGCAGTTCGATGTATCAGGAAAACTCAAAGGATTTAAACATCAGTTTTATGAGGGAGGAATAAGAGCGGTTCAAATATATTATTGGGATGGTAAAATTCAACCGGGCAGTGTTTCTGAGCTTCCGAATTATTTTGCCGATATCATGCCCACTTTTGCTGAATTGGCTCAGGCCGAAAAACACCTTCAGGATCACTTAGACGGAATTTCCATTGTACCAACATTGCTTAATGAAGGCATCCAGAAGCAGCATGATTACTTATATTGGGAACTACCGGCTTTCAACTGGAGCAAAAGAGTTTATGATCCCGAAGACCTTCAACAGGCCATACGAGTTAAAAATTGGAAACTATTACGACATCATACAGAACATCCTTGGGAATTATATGATTTAGATAATGACCCTGAAGAAAATCATGATGTATCAGATTTACATCCGGATGTTGTTGAAAAGTTAATTCAAAAAATCAACGAAAACAGAACGCCAATGCCGGAACAGATAGAACCCGAAAAACCGGAAGGGAAGTGGTATAGATAAATATTGGTAAGATATAATACAACAATGACCAAGTATTCAAAATTACAAATAACAGAAGAGCAAGCTGAAACTGTTCTTTTCAACGCATTTAATATCACGGGAAAAGCGTCCAGACTTCCCGGGGAGTTAGATTTTAATTTTAGAATTAAAATAGAAGATGAAGAAGGCTATATTTTAAAAATCTCCAGACCTGATGAAGATGAAGGGTATTTGGATTTTCAGCAAAAATTATTGCAGTTTGTTGAAACCAATGGCCAAGATCTTATTGCTCCTAAAGTGATCAAAGATATTCATGGTTTTACCATTTCTGAAGTTACTGATGATTATGGCAATTTGCGTAAAGTGCGATTATTAAGTTGGGTGTCTGGTCGTGTTTGGAGTGCCGTTAACCCTCAGTTAAACGATTTACGTTATAGCTTGGGGGAACAATGTGGATTGCTTACTAAGGCTTTACAAGGTTTCGATCACCCTGAAGCGCATCGCGATTTTGTTTGGGATATAGCACAAGGCATCTGGACTGCGGCGCACACGCATCTGTTTGAAAATGAAGAAAAAGAGATCATTACGTATTATCAAAATCAATTTGAACACTTAACAGGTACATATTCAAAGCTTCGGAAAGCTGTAGTTCATAATGATGCCAATGATAATAATGTTATTGTCTCTTCAGAATTAATAAACCCAAAAGTTCAAGCGGCTATTGATTATGGCGATGCCATATATACTCAAATTATTAATGATGTTGCCATTGCTTGTGCGTATGCCATAATGAATCATAACGATCCGTTGGATGCGGCCTTACCTATAGTTAAGGGTTACCATTCTACATTTCCTTTGCTAGAAGAAGAGCTTGTGCACTTATATAATGCTATTGCCATGCGATTGGTAATCTCGGTGACGAAATCGGCGATTAATAAAATTGAAGAACCCAATAATACCTATTTACTGATTAGTGAAAAACCAGCATGGGAAGTACTTAAGAAATGGAGACATGTAAGTGCAGATTTTGCACATTATAGTTTTAGAAATGCCTGCGGATTTAATCCACACCCTAATCAGGATAAGTTCACGAATTGGGCAAAAGCGCATAGCCTTGAGGTCTCTAAGTTATTTCCAACGATAGGCCGCAACGATACAAAACATCTGGATTTAAGTGTTTCCAGTACTTGGATAGGGCATCAACAAGATTTTAATGATTTGGATTTATTTCAGTTCAAAATCAATAAATTACAAGCAACTCACCCCAATAAAATCATTGCCGGAGGATATTTGGAACCTCGTGCCATCTATACGTCATCGACTTATCATAAAACAGGGAATTATGGTAAGGAGCACAGGACCATACATTTGGGTGTCGATTTTTGGCTCCCGGCGAATACACCGGTTCACGCCTTATTTGATGGACAGGTTGTGACTGCTGTGAACGATAAAGGAAACAAAGCATACGGCGGATTGGTAATTTTAAAACATGAGGTCGAAGGTTTTGAGTTTTTTACCTTATACGGACACAATACGGTAGCCAGTGTTTTAAAACATAAGGTCGGTGATATCATCAAGAAAGGGGATAAAATCTCAGAATTAGGTAACTATCCCGAAAATGGAAACTGGGCACCTCATTTGCACTTTCAAATCATGCTGTCTATGTTGGATTTTAGTATCGATTTTCCCGGAGTAGCTTATTTTAATCAAATTGATGTTTGGAAAAGCTTATGCCCCGATCCTAATGCTTTATTTAAATCAGAAGGCCTTCAAAATAAAGAGAGCGTTTCTAATGATGTCTTGATCCGTTACCGCAAACAACACCTGGGAAAAAGTTTAAGCCTCCAGTATAAAGTGCCTATTAAAATGGTTAGAGGTGCCGGACAATATTTGGTCGATCAGTTTGGACAACACTATTTGGATACGGTTAATAATGTAGCGCATGTTGGGCATGAACATCCTGATGTGGTTAAAGCCGGGCAAGAGCAGATGGCATTGATTAATACAAACTCACGATATTTACATGAGAATATTAATACCCTTGCAGAGGCATTGATCGAAACACTTCCACCAGAACTGAATGTGCTTCATTTTGTGAATTCCGGCAGCGAAGCCAACGAACTGGCTATAAGAATGGTAAAAGCTAATACCGGGGAGCGTGATATTATTGCTTCCGAAATTGGGTATCACGGCAATGCCAATATGTGCATAGATATCAGTTCTTATAAGTTTGATGGTAAAGGTGGTTCCGGAGCACCGGAGCACACCCAAATATTTCCATTACCTGATGTGTTTCGCGGAAAATATAAAGGCGATAATGCGGGCGATAATTATGCCAAAGAAGTAAAACAATGCATTACAAATATTCAAAATAAGGGACGCGGGGTTGGAGCGTTTATTATAGAACCCGTTATTAGTTGCGGCGGACAAATAGAATTACCCGAAGGTTTTCTGGCGAAGGCCTATTTGTATGTTAGAGAAGCCGGAGGGCTTTGTATTTCAGATGAGGTACAAGTAGGCTGTGGTCGCCTAGGGAAAACGTTTTGGGGCTTTCAGTTGCATGATGTCATTCCCGATATTGTGACCATCGGTAAGCCTTTAGGGAATGGACACCCATTAGCGGCAGTGGCTTGTACCCGGGCAGTAGCCGATAAATTTGCCAATGGCATGGAATATTTTAACACTTTTGGAGGAAACCCTGTATCCTGTGCTATAGGCGCAGAAGTTTTAAACACGGTTAAACGTGAAAAACTACAGGAAAACGCACTTGAGGTAGGCACGTTTTTAAAAGCAGAACTAAAAGCGCTTTCACAAGAGTTTTCAATTATTGGAGACGTTCGTGGTCAGGGGTTATTTTTAGGAGTGGAATTGGTAGATTCAAAGATGAACCCCTTAGCTGAACAAACCGATTATTTGGCCAATCGGATGAAAGACCATGGGATATTGATGAGTACAGATGGACCGGATCACAATGTATTGAAAATAAAACCGCCATTAGTATTTAACATGGATAATGCCAGGGAACTCATCTTTTATCTACGTAGAGTATGTGCTGAAGACTTTATGTGTTCGATTAATTAAAATAATTAAAACAATGAAATTACGATATATCCTAATCAGTTTAGTGCTCATAGTAAGCTGTGAACAAGAGTCTTTAGAAACGGTGGCAGAACAAACGTATCATTATAATCATAAAATCTTTGAGGACCATAAATTGGCTCCCCGAGCCACATTCTTTGCTTCAGAAGGACATGATATTGTTAAAAAAGAAGATTCAAAGCGCTTTATAAGTCTGAATGGTTCTTGGAAATTCCATTGGGTAAAGGACCCAAAACAACGTCCTGTCACTTTTCATAATACAAATTTTGATGACTCGGATTGGACAAATATTCCGGTACCTGCAAATTGGGAGGTAGAAGGGTTTGGACATCCTATTTATCTGGATGAACGTTATCCGTTTACCACAAAATGGCCGGAAGCACCAACCGATTATAATCCGGTTGGTACTTATCGTAAAAAAATTAAGTTGACCAAAGAACTTCTGAATGATGATCTCATTCTCCACTTTGCCGGAGCAAAATCTGCCATGTACGTATATGTGAATGGGAATTATATTGGATATTCACAAGGTAGTAAAACACCGGCGGAATTTAATATTACCAAATACGTGAAAGCAGGGGAGAACCTCATTGCACTGCAAATGTTTAGATGGAGCGACGCCAGTTATTTGGAAAGTCAGGACATGTTAAGAATGAGCGGTATTGAACGTGATGTATATATATATTCGCAGCCCAAAGTTTTTGTTTCAGACTACCATGCATATACCAATTTGGATACGAGCTACAGTCAGGGGATTTTTAAAAACACGATTTCTATAACCAATACGAATGCAGCACCAGAAAAGAGGCATATTAATGTTGAAATTCTGGATGGTGAAAAATCAATGTTTGTCGACTCTAATATCATAGATATTCCTGCTAATGCAACCGTTGATTTTTTTTCAGAAACACGACTTGAACAGGTAAAGCCATGGTCGGCAGAGGCCCCGAATCTGTATACATTGAAGATTTCGCTTAAAAACGAACATGAGGATACTCAAAACCAATATGTCCAAAGTTCCATTGGTTTCAAACGCGTTGAAATAAAAAACAGTCAGGTCTTAATTAATGGAAAGGCTATCTATATTCGTGGTGTTGATCGTCATGAAACAGATCCCTATACGGGGCACGTAGTATCTAGGGCTTCTATGGAAAAGGATATTAAAATGATGAAACAGCATAATATTAATGCTGTACGTTCTTCACATTATCCCAATGACCCCTATTGGCTGGAATTATGTGATACCTATGGATTGTATGTTATCGACGAAGCTAATATTGAAAGTCATCCTTTGGCTATAGATGAAAGTACCCAGATTGGTAATGAAATGAGTTGGTTACCAGCACATATGATGCGTACCCAGCGCATGTATTATCGTGATAGAAACCATCCGTCTATCTATTCCTGGTCCCTAGGAAACGAGGCAGGAGAAGGTGATGTTTTTAAAACAACTTATAAATGGCTAAAAGGCAAAGACGATAATCGTATTGTACAATACGAACCAGCCGGGAAGGATAATTATACAGATATTTACTGTCCCATGTACCCAAAACCGGAGTACTTAATCAATCATGGAAAATCTGATTCTGACAAGCCGTCAATCATGATCGAATATGCGCATGCTATGGGAAATTCCGTTGGAAATTTGCAGGATTATTGGGATATTATTGAAACCTATCCAAACTTACAAGGGGGCTATATTTGGGATTGGGTTGATCAGGCTTTAGAGTACAAGGACAAGGAAGGGAAGCCATATCTGGCTTATGGTCACGATTACCACCCGGACTTACCAACTGATGGAAACTTTTTAAATAACGGATTGGTGGATCCTTATAGAAATCCGCATCCGCATTTATCGGAGGTTAAAAAGGTATATGAGCCGGCACAGTTTTATTTTACGGCTGCCGTAGGTTACGGACACCTAATGTTGGAAAACAAGAATTTCTTTTCTGATTTTTCAGATAAAAAAATACAATGGAAATTATTAAAAGACGGTATTACGATTAAAAAGGATAGTATCAATATCGTCCATTCACCACCACAAGAAAGCATCAGTTATTCGGTTAAAAATATACCCAGAGCGTTTGACTCCAATTCTGAGTATATCATTGAATTCAGCCTGATTCAAAAAGAAGAAACGGCAATGATTCCAAAGGGTTATGAAGTTGCTTGGGATCAGTTTGTATTGCATAAAGCTGAGCAGAAGCCTGTGCTCCCTAAAGGAAATGATTTGGCTATCATTACTTCAGAAGGATTCATTACCTTTCAAAATAATAATACATCTTTAAGTATCAATGCCAAATCCGGTGAAATATCTTCGTGGATTCAAAACGAAAAAGTGATTACTAAACACCCCATCAGACCCAACTTCTGGAGACCCCCAACAGATAATGATTTAGGAAATAATATGCATAAATGGGCAAAAATATGGCAAGACGCATCCTATGGTTATACCTCCGAATTGATAGAACAACCTATAAATTCAGAAGAAGGAATAACATATAAAGTAGGTTATGAGCTGCCAAATAATGAAGCTACGGTAGAAGTACAGTACACACTTAAAACTAACGGAGTCTTGAAAATAGATTATAGTTTTGCCCCTAACCAAAAAGATCTTCCTAACCTTCCACGATTAGGGATGTATATGACGTTGTCAAATGATTTTACCAAAATGACCTGGTATGGTAAGGGACCAAAGGAAAGTTATTGGGATAGGAAAACAGGGCAAAAGGTTGGGCTTTATTCCGGGAACATTGAGGATCAGTTTGAGCGTTATTCAAGACCCCAGGAAACTGGAAATAAAACGGATGTGCGTTGGGTGGAGGTTATATCGAATGACTTATCCTTAAAAGCTTCAAGTCGCAGAACATTATTAAACTCTAGTGTATGGCCATTTGCCATGCCGGAAATAGATTTCAAAAGTGGTGATGCCGGTAAATCGGCTTCAGGCTTAGTACCAGTAACTAAGAAGCACGGTGCCGATATAAAAATGGGTGATACCAAGCAATGGAATATTGATTTCTTACAGATGGGTGTTGGTGGTGATACTTCCTGGGGACGATTAGTTCACCCTGAATATACCATTCTTGCAAGCAAATCTTATAAATATTCGTTTACAATTCAACCTCAGATGCAATAGAGAATATTATTCACATGATATTAAAAGACCACTTAAAATTTTAAGTGGTCTTTTTCATTTGAGTTAGTCAATATATAATATTAGCTTTCCGAATTAAATTTTCCGTAAATTAAGCTAACAAGTATACCCATAATCACGAAGTGAACTGTGTAGATTACGGCGTTCATAATGCTGCCCGATAAATCTAAAATATTCGCTGTTGCGTTATCTATTAAGCCGCTTCCAAGGCCGATTAAAACACCGATCCAAATACCAAACTGTGCACCATGTGAAACGCCATGTGCTCCTCGTGCCCATTTGGAATACAGGTTAGAAAATGCAAACCCTGCAATAAGGCATCCAATAGCCAGTATCGCCATATCCGGCATTTCTTTCATTAAACCACTGGTAACAAAGTGATCTTTTAACATTGGGTCACCTATTATACCCCATAAAATCCATCCTCCAAGAAAACCCCAAATAGCGGCAACAAGTGTCGAAATTAAATTTGTTTTAGAAAACATAGTGTTGGTTTTTATTAGTTAATATGCATTTAAATGTACAAAAAATTACGATATTCTATTTTTTAAGTTAAAAAATAATGAAAAATGTAAACGGAAACAGGGTGTATGACTTATTGGTCTATTGGTGTTTTTAAGAACGTCTGTGGGATTTTGACAATATTAACCTTCGAAGTCGAGAAAATGTCAAATAACAAGAAAATTTAACATTATAATTTGTAACATTTTTCGTGTTAGATTGTCTAGTTTATAACGACTAATTCTAGAATTTGTAACTTTGCAATATAAGACATCTCATACTATGAAAATCTTCGATCAGTCAGAATCGCCTATGCTTTTAAAAATAAGCTTTAATAAGCTTATTCAGCACTATGAAGCGCTTGTTAATAGTGAAGATGAGTTTGTCGCCGCTAAAGCTAAGCGCATATTAGAGATTGAAAAATCACACCCCGAATTAAGAGAAGGGTTTTCAGATTTTTCATTATTAGACACTTATAAAAAGGAAATTGGTATCATTCTTCAGGACTCATTTAGTCCTATTTTAACTAAGAATGAAATTAAAACGGCATCAGTACCCTTTCAGAATCTTATTTTCAATTCCTCAGAACGTTTTAAAAAGATTATTAAAACGGCGGGTGATGATTTCGAGTTGGAAATAAAAAATATGCCTAAAGATGATAAGTATATCATTGCATGTACCATCATTTTGAATTTCTGTTATGGTTATGATTTAAACTTTAAACGTCCGTTTTACTACGAAATACCAGATGCTAAAGGTATCAATCGTTTTTATAAGATTTTGTACAACGCCGACTTTACTGAAATTACCCCAACGGAAAAAGCAAAGAAAATTACGCAAGAAGATTATGAGGAGCTTTTGGATAATTTTGAAAATATTGATTTATGGAAGGAAAAGTTTCCTCCAAACAGCTACGTTTTCAAGGGGTTTGTGATTTCTAATATTTTCGATGTTACCCAAGATCAATCAATATCCAATATAAAGTCTAACTTAATTGGAGAGGATAAGCGTAAGGATGAAAATTTTATGGAAGGATTTCATGAGATTTTCAGATCGCTTTTTGAACTGAAAGATATACGTGTAGGCTTTTCTATTTATAATGAAGAAGACAATACATTCGAACCCGTATATGGTGTTGGAATGCATAGTTACTTATTGAATAATGTTGAAAGTGCCAGTTGTAAGGATTCTTTATGCACATGGTCTTATGATAAATTACTGGGAAGAAAAGAATACTTTTCGGTTTCTGATGTCGATAGGATCTATGAAAAGCTAAAGGCACATCCCGAGGCTCATGCTCCACATATTGAAGTACTCTATAAACAAGGTATTAAAAGTGCTTTATTTGCGCCTATAGCCAATGATGTTGGTTTAATGGGGATTCTTGAAATTGTATCCTATCAGCCTAAAGCACTCAATAGTATTAATGCCAATAAGCTAATTGATGTTATGCCGTTTATTGTTTCGGCGGTAGAACGATCTAAAGCAGAGGAAGAGAATTTAATTGAGGCCATTATTCAAAAAGAATGTACCTCCATACATCCAAGTGTACAATGGCGATTTCAAATAGAAGCGAAGAATTTTATTAAATCTGAATTTAATGGAGAACAAGCTATTTTTAAGAAAATAGCCTTCGAAAATGTATATCCGTTATATGGCCAAATTGATATTAAGGGATCATCTGAAGCCAGAAATAAAGCAACAAAGCAAGATTTAACATTACAGTTAAAGGCGGCTAAAAATATTTTCAACAAAGCTCTTGAAACAGAAGCTTTGCCAATCTACGAACAGTTTGTTTATCAAATAAATGATTATCTCGATAATTTGAAAAATCATTTTCAAGTGGATAGTGAACAGCAAATTTCTGAGTTTTTTACGCAGGATTTAGAACCTGCTTTAAAACATTTGCATGATGTGAATGAACTAAAGGAAAAAATCGACGCCTATTATAATAGCATTGACGATAACATAAACGTGCTCTATAAGCATAGAAAAGATTATGACGATGGCATTGCTATGATTAATAAAGAAATGGCGTCGCTTTTAGATAAAAAACAGGTAGAAGCCCAGGCGATGTATCCGCACTATTTTGAGCGTTTTAAGACGGATGGTGTTGAGCATAACATGTATATTGGCGAATCTATCACTAAAGAAGATAGTTTTAACCCTATTTATTTATATAATTTAAGATTGTGGCAATTGCAGGTGATGTGCGAGATGGAAAATGCATATTACCAAATGCAATCGAATTTCCCGGTGGCCTTAGATGTGGCTTCTATGATCTTGGTTTTTAATCAGCCATTATCCATCAGTTTTAGGATGGATGAAAAACAGTTTGATGTGGATGGTACGTATAATGCCCGATATGAAATTGTTAAAAAACGCGTAGACAAGGCTTATATAAAAGGCACTAAAAAGCGCATTACTGAAAAGGGTAAAATAACGATTGTTTATTCTCAAAAGCAGGATGAACGTGAGTACTTAAGGTACATTAAGTTCTTGCAGTCTAAACATTATTTAGATACCGATGTTGAAATTGTTGAATTACAGGACTTACAAGCTGTAACAGGTCTTAAGGCGATTAGGGTAAGTGTTTTATATCACAAAGATCCTAATGATAAAGATTTTTATACCTATGATGATCTCATGAAAGAGATTAAGGCTTAAACAGCTGCTCCGGAAGTTTGAAAAGCAATAGCAAAAACAGCAACACTCACAATAATACCTATCATAAAAACGGAATATGTGAGTCTAAGTATTTTGTATTTTTTATCGAGAACCAAGCCTAAAAAGTATAGGTCTTTTTTCATTGAAGAGTATAAATAATCGCGATCCTGCATCATTTCCCCCATAGCCCATTCAAAGTCTTTAAGGCTCATTTTATGAAAGTTCCCAAAGAACAATAAATTTACTTTTTTATTCGCAACATCTTCTTTTGTGAATTTACCGCTTGTTACATTAGGTCGTGTAGCCAGAATAGACAAAATGATTGAAGCTACAGTAAACAGAACAAAAACTACCGTTGGAATGATTAAATAACTGTTGGATGGGTTGTCCAACTTTGAAACTAAATTGGATAAGACCAGAGAAACAATAATAGCATTCACCGAGAGTAGAATATTAGCCTTGGTATCTGCAATATTACTCAAGGTAATATGGTTTTTTAAAGTCACGCGAAACATCGTTTCAATACCGCGTTCGGGCAGTTCTACCTTGTTTTTCTTAAATTTTAATTCTGCTTTTTTTTGTTTCAACTTAGAATTGTCCAGATCCAGTTTTTTCTTTGCTTTGAGTAATTCCGATAGATTTTTACCTTTTCTTTTATCCCAATTTGCCGCCGCTTCATTAGTATGAAAACGATGCTTAGTCGATAGGAAATTGATGTTTTCAGTTAACCATTCACTTTCTGTTAAAGTTCTGTCACAATTAAGCTCCCATTCTTTTCTTAATAACTCAGAAACTTCCAAGTAAGTTTTACTGCCTATATGCGCACAATCGGCATCTCTGATTATTTTTTCCAATTGGTTCTTGGGCTCATGTTCCATTTTCGTGGCAAGAATCAAATCATTAATAGATTTAATATCAGCTTCGGGGCAGTTTTGTTCTTTTAAAAAAACACTGGCTATGGCAACACTTTCTTCTTCATGATTTTTAATGGATTTTGTATACCCTGTATCATGAAACAAGGCGGCCAAAGTGAGTTGTTGTTTTTGGCTCTCATCCAACTCAGAAAGGTTGGCTAATTCATTGGCTTTCTCAACCACGCGCTGTGTATGCGTCAGATTGTGATAAATAAAAGACGTATCTAAATTTTCATTTAAAAAATTAGTAACAAATTTCTCGGCAGCATCCGTTAGGGTATTCATAACAGTCAATAGTTTATTTAGTAAAAATACTAAACTTTAGGGATATTAAAATTAAGTAAGTATAACGTAAGGGTTTGTCGTAAATTATATGGCAACTTTCAAAAGAGTTAAATTGTAGTGTTTAATATATAAATGCGTCTAAATAACCAAAATTCTGCATGGTAGTAAGTAAAGTTAGTGTTGAAATTAACAAAGTGTATTTTATTAATAAATATACTTTGGTGCATATACTTGAAGGCACTGGAAATATTCAGGTAGATTTCAATAGCTATCATGATTGGAAAGACAAAGCTATTTTCTTAGAAAAAGGACAATATATAAAATTCATGTCTGATGATTTTTTGGTTCGGTTTATTGAATTTCCTGATAAAATATGGTTTGAATCTAAAGATGTTCGTATTCTTTTTAAGCATCTTATTTCTTTGGGGTATATCAATTTTAATGAATGTGAAGATTGTCAGTCTTTCTTAAACAACACTGTTTTTAATGATGACATGAGCAGTCTAATCGACGTCTCAACAAAACAATGGTATTGGCAAAACCCGTTTCACGCCAATAAAGATGAGTATAGGTTATTTTTGATATTAAAGATGTCATTGACGAAGAATTTACCAATAAAATCAATCTGAAATCTTTTGTTAGTCAAATACATAACGATTATAACGTCCAGCATTTGGTACAAGATAAATTAGGAATTACCATTAATAAACTGGTTCAAAAAAAACAGTTATTGGAAAGCAAAAAAGATGTTGCTTTTACCGATAAAAGTATTCAGGAAATTGCTTACGATAAAGGTTATAAAGATCCTGCCTACTTTAATCGTGTGTTTAAAAATGCAGTAGGGCAAACCCCTAATCAGTTTAGAAGGACATTTGATTATGAGCATAGGGATGTGTTTTCTCAAAATATTATTGAGCTTATTCAAATGTTTCATAAAAAAGAACACACATTAGGTTTTTATGCAGATAAAATGAATGTGAGCGTAAAAACACTATCAAAAAAAGTAAAGCAAAAAATGAATAGTTCCTTAGGGCAATTAATTCGCTATCAAATTATACAATCTGCCAAAACAATGCTATTAGAAAATGATAATATTAAGGATGTTGCATATAATTTAGGCTTTGAAGAGGCAAATCATTTTTCTAAATTCTTCACAAATTATGTTGGGGTGGCACCTTCAGTTTACAAAAAGTAAAAAGTACAATTTTTAGCGTATTTTATATATGTTCTTAATCTAAGTTCATTCGCATATTTGCAGTGTAATTACAAAATAAAATTTGTTTAATCACTAAAAAAAATATAACAATGAACATTAAAGAACAAGCAACAAAAATGGATGGGGTCGTAGCTCAAGGAGCCATTGTAGATGCTGTTAAACAATTCTTCGCAGATGATGCAACAACGTCAGATTACAATGGTTTAGCAACAATCAATAAAGCACAAATGGTTGAAAAGATGGAAGGCTTTGCGGGAGCTATTGCTGCTGTAAACGGGATTACACATCACCATACCATCGTAGATGGAAACGTATCCGCATCAGAATTCACCTTTGATTTTAATATGAAAGATAATACCAAAATTTATTGGCACGAAATTATTCGTCGTATCTGGAATAATGAAGGTAGAGTAACACAAGAGGAATATTTTAACGCTCAATAATTAATAACATGAAAAATATAATAAAATCATTAATAGTTGCATTTGCTCTTTTTTACAGGAATATCTGCAATGGCCCAGGATAATAAGGCTAACAATATCGATAATAGTAACATTGCATTACAAGGCTATAGCCCAGTATCGTATTTAGATTTAGGGATTGCTCAAAAGGGGCTAAAGCAGTTTAAATCAGAGTACGAAAAAGTAACTTATTATTTTACGTCCGGAGCGCAAAAAGCGACGTTCGATAAGAACCCGACAAAATATAAACCGCAATACGGAGGATTTTGTGCTTTTGGGATTTATGCAGGAGCCAAATTTAGACCAGACCCCAATAAATTTATAGTAAAAGATGGTAAATACTTCTTATATCTATATAATTTAGAATTGGATGCCCAACAATTATGGCTAGCAGAAAAAAACCATGGAAAACTTATTCTGGCAGCAAATACCAATTGGAAAAAATTAAGCCGTACGCATAATTAATTAAAGTATGGTGTTATACAATATGAAGCGCATTGGTGGTTTTTTTACTAATGCGTTTTTTTGTTGTAAATTTCAATATTATTTTGTTTTTGAGCTACTTTTTATAATGTAAGAAAACAATCTTAATTTCGACTAAACCAAAGTTGAAAAGCATATTTATTAATTTAACAAAGAAAGGAACATTTAGTATGCTTACTTGGAAAGAAGTGATCAACTTTTCCGTAAACGGAAACCCTACTCCAGATAGACGAGTAGAAAAATCAGAAGTCGAATGGCACACTCATTTAACTTCCGAACAATTTAGAATAACAAGACAAAAAGGAACAGAACGACCACATAGCGGAGCATTGTGTAGTATTTACGATGATGGTAAGTACAATTGTGTATGCTGTGATACCCCTCTGTTTGATTCTACTATTAAATTCAGTTCGGGTACCGGATGGCCAAGTTTTACACAACCCATTAAAGAAAATGCTATTAAATACGAAAGAGATACTGCTTTTGGTATGGTACGCGTTGAGGTGATGTGTAATACCTGTGATGCTCATTTGGGGCATGTTTTCCCTGATGGCCCTGAGCCCAGTGGATTGCGCTATTGCATCAATTCGGAGTCCATGAAATTAGAAACGAAATAGCAAATATTGATTTAAAAGTTCCTTCTCTTTTTTTAGGGAAGGTGGATTTAATTCTGACAAGAATTAAAGACGGAAGGGTAAAAAAAATGAACGATAAAAATTTACAAATAGCCACTTTTGGTGGTGGTTGTTTTTGGTGTACGGAAGCCGTATTTCAAGAAGTTAATGGTGTAGAAAAAGTAGTGTCGGGCTATTCCGGAGGAAATGCTCCAGGGAAACCTACCTATAGAGAAATCTGTTCCGGATTAACCGGACATGCCGAAGTGGTACAGGTGACTTTTGATGCGGATGTGATTTCGTATGAGGATATTTTGGTCATTTTTATGACCACACATGATCCGACAACCCTGAATAGACAGGGTGCAGATCGCGGTACGCAATACCGTTCGGTAATCTACTATCATAATGACATACAAAAGAAAATCGCTGAAGTGGTTTCAAAAGAAATAACACCTTACTATAAAAAACCTATTGTGACAGAAATTAGCCCGTTAGATGTGTTTTATGAAGCAGAAAAAGAACATCAGGACTATTACAGAAACAATCAGGAGCAAGGGTATTGCAGCTTTGTGATTACCCCAAAACTTACAAAACTGCGTAAACTTCATGCGGATAAATTAAAATAATTCTAAAAAGGAAAGGACAATACGATGTCAAATCAAACAAAACAAAACCAAGCATTTATAGCTCCCGAATTTGATGTAGATCAATGGATTGATGCTGAAGGAAAAAAAACAGAAGCGTTCAAACTTTCAGATTTTAAAGGGAAGTTTAAGGTGGTATATTGTTTTCAAAGCTGGTGCCCGGGTTGCCATAGTAAGGGCTTGCCGGATTTAAAAAAGATGGTTGAGGCTTTAAAAGATCATGATGATATCGTTTTTTTAGCAGTACAAACCGTATTTGAGGGCCATGATACTAACACGTATGAGAAAATGGAGGAAACTCAAAAGCAGTACGATCTAAAAATACCATTTGGACACGATCCCGGAAGTCATGGACGATCGGGGTCTAATATCATGTTTAACTATAAAACCGGTGGGACCCCATGGTTTCTATTTATAGATAAAAATGACCGGGTGGTGTTTAGCGATTTTCATTTGAATCCGGACACGGCTATTGCATTTTTAAAAACGCTTTAAATTATAACCTGCAAGGTTTCTAAAACCTTGTAGGTTTTCTAAATTAAATTTAAATGACACAGGTTGTAATAAAATTATATGGAGCAGAGGGTTGTCATAAAACAAACTATTATAAAATTTTATTAGACAAAACAGAATTACCGTATCAATTTTTAGATGTGGAAAAAAATAAAGATCATGCTGAAGAACTACGTGGTCTATACGAAAATAGAAAGCTTAATTTCCCAACGATAACCATTGGGGAAAAGAAATTAAGAAACCCGAATAAAGAAGACTTGGAAAAATGGTTAAATAAACTAATACCGAGTAGATTAGCTATCGTTCACGATAAAGAAAATAACCGTTTTACATTAGATATTAATGGCGGAATTGCTAAGGTAGATTACCAAATACGTCATAATAAAATGTATCTTATGCATTCTGAAGTACCTTATAACCTAAGAGGGCGCGGGATTGGTAAAGTATTGGTTGAAAAAACGTTTGAACAGCTAACTCATGAAGGGTATATGGCTGTAGCAGTTTGTAGTTATATAAAAGCCATAGCCTCTAGAAGTAAAAAATGGAAGAAAATTATTCAATATTAGATAGAAAGGTAAAATAATGCAACTTAAGATAAAAGACATATTTACTAAAGAACTACCAGCAGACCCAGTTCTTGAGAATTCAAGAAGACAGGTGAAAAAGGCTTGCTTCTCGTATGTAACACCCAAAAAAACGAGAAAACCAGTAATGTTACATACTTCTTCTGAAATGCTTTCCAATTTAGGTTTATCTGAAGAAGATGCAAAAAGTAAAGATTTTATTAATGTATTTACCGGGAATAGCATATTGCCAAACACAACACCTTATGCGATGTGTTATGGTGGACATCAATTTGGGAATTGGGCAGGACAGCTAGGAGATGGTCGCGCTATTAACTTAGCTGAAGTTGAACATCATAATAAGCATTGGACCATACAATTAAAAGGAGCAGGGGAAACACCATATTCGCGCACAGCAGATGGCTTAGCAGTATTAAGGTCTTCCGTTCGCGAGTATTTGTGCAGTGAAGCTATGCATCATTTAGGTGTGCCAACTACAAGAGCATTATCATTAGCATTGTCTGGAGATGAGGTGTTAAGAGATATGTTATACGATGGAAATGCAGCTTATGAAAAGGGAGCCATTGTTTGTAGAGTAGCACCAAGTTTTTTACGCTTTGGTAATTATCAAATCTTTGCTGCAAGGCAAGATGAAGAGACCTTAAAAATAGTAGTAGATTATACAATTAAACATCATTTTGCACATTTGGGAAAACCTTCCAAAGAAACTTATTTGAAGTTTTTTGAAGAGGTCTTAAATAGTACTTTAGAGATGCTTATTCATTGGCAACGCGTTGGTTTCGTGCATGGTGTTATGAATACAGATAATATGTCTATTCTTGGACAAACTATAGATTATGGTCCCTATGGTTGGTTAGAAGGATATGATCATAATTGGACACCAAATACTACAGACGGTCAATTTAAACGCTATCGTTATGGAGCACAGTTAGATATTGGTCTTTGGAATTTGTACCAGTTAGCAAACGCTTTATATCCGATAATTGGAGAAGCTGAGGGATTAGAACGTATTTTGAAATCTTACAATGAAGAAGCACAAGTGCAATACTTAGTAATGATGCGAAGCAAATTAGGTTTGTTTTCTGATGAAAAAAACGATGCTGAATTAATATATAGTTTAGAAGAAATGCTGCAGTTAACTGAAACCGATATGACTATTTTCTTTCGAAATTTGAGTTATTTTTCAATTGAAGACGCTTCAAAAGGATTAAGTATTATTAAAGATGCTTTTTATATGCCTAAGGAAATTTCAGATCCGGTAGAACAAAAATGGAGTCTATGGTTTGAACGTTATGCAGGGCGTTTGCGAAAAGAAGAGATATCTTCTAAAGAGCGAAAAGAGAAAATGAACCAAGTTAATCCTAAATACGTACTGCGTAATTATATGGCGCAATTAGCCATAGATGATGCTAATAAAGGCGATTATAAATTAATTGACGAATTATTTCAGCTACTTAGGAAACCATATGATGAGCAACCAGAAAATGAGAAATGGTTTGCTAAACGTCCGGATTGGGCAAGGCACAAAGTAGGGTGTTCCATGTTATCATGTAGCTCTTAATGGGAATACTTATACTAAAATAACAAATGCAAATAGGTTTAGGAACAGCTGCTTTAGGCAGACCGCAATATATTAATTTACGTCAAGAGGGTTTTAATAATACAGATTTAAAAGCTTTTAGACAACAAAGTTTTTCTGTTTTAGAAAAAGCATATACGCTTGGTGTTAGATATTTTGATACAGCGCCTGGTTATGGTTTAGCAGAAGACTTATTGCTAGAATGGTTGCAAACAAAAAATGATAATAAGATTCAAATAGCAACAAAATGGGGTTATACCTATGTGGCAAATTTTAATCCTGATGCAAAAGTGCATGAGGTTAAAGAACATAGTTTAGAAAAATTAAATGAACAATGGGAAGTTTCAAAGGTCTTTTTTCCACATTTAAAAGTGTACCAAATACATTCAGCAACTCTCGAGACAGGTGTTTTAAAAAATGAAGCTGTTTTGAACCGATTAGCGTTTTTGAAAAGTGAATATCAAATAGAAATTGGTATTACAACAACAGGCGACAATCAGGTAGAAGTTATTAAAAAAGCCTTAGACGTTTCTATAGATGGTAAACAACTTTTCGATGCATTTCAAGTCACTTATAATATGTTAGACCAAAGTTTAGAGGTAATATCAGATACACTTTTAAATCAAGGCAAAAAAATTATTATTAAAGAGGCATTGGCTAATGGAAGGCTTTTTAGAAATAGGCGATATAAACATTATCATGAATTATACAATGCTCTGGAACAATTGGCAAAAAAATATAATGTTGGTGTAGATGTGATTGCTTTGAGGTTTTGTCAGCAAAGTATAACAAGGAGTATTGTTTTAAGTGGAGCTTCAAATTACGAACATTTAGAATCTAACCTTAAAGTAGGCACCATTACCTTATCAGAAGAAGACCTGAATGAACTTAAAAACTATGGGATAGATTCAGCCAGTTATTGGCTAGAGCGAAAACAACTAGCTTGGAATTGAACCGAACCATAATAATTTAGAAATATGAACTGGTATTTACCCATAACAATTATTCCAGGATTAGGAATGTTAAACGTGAGTTCGGAAATTTGATTCTTTAGAAGCGTGATAAAACTAACAAAAATAGCATTTGGAGGCGGCTGTCATTGGTGTACCGAGGCTGTTTTTCAAACCTTGAAAGGTGTTGACAAGGTCGAACAAGGTTATGTGGCTTCGATTGGTGAAAATCAAACATTTTCTGAAGCGGTAATCGTCCATTACCATAAGGAGATAGCATTAAAAACATTGATTGAGATTCATTTATATACGCATAAAAGTACGAGTAATCATAGTATGCGGGATAAGTATCGTTCTGCAATCTATACATTTTCAGAAGAGCAAGCGAAGGTTTCTAGGGCTGTAATTGTTAATCTTCAAAAAGATTTTGATGAACAAATTATTACTAAGGTGATTCCGTTTAAATCATTTAAACCTTCTCGTGAAGCCATTCAGAATTATTATCAGAAGAACCCGGAAAGGCCATTTTGTAAAACATTTATTAACCCTAAATTGAAGTTATTGTTAGAGCAATTTTCAAAACATATCAATTCAGAAAAATTAAATCATTTCATATAATGAAGAACACAAAGCTAAATATAGAAAACAATAAAGGACAAAAACTACAAGCTTATTTAGAGTTACCAGCAAATCAAAAACCTAATCATTACGCGATTTTTGCGCATTGTTTTACGTGCACAAGTTCATTAAGTGCCGTAAAAAATATTAGCCGGGCTTTAACTAATTACGGATTTGGAGTGGTTCGTTTTGATTTTACAGGTTTAGGTAAAAGTGAAGGCGAATTTGCAGAAAGCCATTTTTCTGCTAATGTTGCAGATTTGGTTGCTGTTAGTCATTTTATGGAATCAAATTATAAAGCACCAGCATTGTTAATTGGGCATTCATTGGGCGGCGCTGCGGTGCTATCCGCCGCGTCTCAATTAGATACCGTTAAAGCCATTGCTACTATTGGAGCTCCAGCCACAGTAAACCATGTTAAACATTTGTTTTCCCATGACATTGATAAAATTAGAGAAGGAAAAGACACTGAAGTAAATATTGGTGGACGCCCATTTAAAATAAACCCGGAGTTCGTTGCAGATTTTGATAAAACAGATTTACCTTCAATAGTTAAAAAATTAAGAAAACCTTTATTGATTTTACATGCGCCAACAGATACCATAGTTGGAATAAAAAACGCAGAGCAAATATACCACAATGCGCATCACCCAAAAAGCTTTGTAACCCTTGATAATGCAGACCATCTATTAACAAATCCTAGTGATAGTCATTATGCCGGTAATGTTATTGGCGCCTGGGTACAACGGTATTTTGAGCCTCAGGAAAATACCATGTTAGAAACTCAAGGGGAACAACTCGTAGGTCATTTAAATGTAGTTGAAGATAACTTTACAACGTCCATTCAAACCAAACGCCATAGTATGATAGCGGACGAACCGGTGTCAATTGGAGGTGATGATTTTGGACCATCCCCTTACGAATACTTAAATGCAGGATTAGCTGCCTGTACCGTTATGACCTTAAAAATGTATGCACAGCGTAAAAACTGGGATTTGCAAGAGGTCTTTGTATATATATCACACTCTAAAAAGCATAGTGATGAACTAGAATTAGATATTGAAACCCCGGGTTATCTAGATCATATAAGTAAAAAACTAAAATTTGTTGGTAATTTGGATACGTCTCAAAAACAGCGTTTAAAAGAAATAGCATCGCGTTGTCCGGTACATAAAACCATAGCAAGCGAAGTTGTTTTTAATACGATTGTTTTAGAAGACTAAACTAATTATTATCTTTAATGAATTAATCCAACCCATATGACATTTCAGATTAGACCGGGCATAGTGCTTTTAGTAATTTTATTTTTAAACGCTTGCGCTACCTATCAACCTCAATATAAGAACTCAAAAGTAAACGGTAATTTTCCAAACAAGGAGATTCTTCACTCTTTTTATTTAATTGGGGATGCCGGGAATTCTCCCTTGGGCTCAGAATCGGAAGCCCTAAAAGCTTTTAAAAAAGAACTGGATAAAGCTTCTAAACGAAGTACAGCTATTTTTTTGGGTGATAATATTTATGAAAAGGGTTTACCTGGTAAATCTAATGAAAATAGGGCGTTTGCAGAACATCAGCTTAATGTTCAAACCAATACCGTGGCGCAATTTAAGGGGAGGACCATTTTTATTCCAGGAAATCACGATTGGTATAGCGATGGTGTAAAAGGCCTAAAACGACAAGAGAAATACATTGAGGATAAACTGGGGAAGAATACCTTCCTGCCAGAAAATGGGTGCCCTTTGGAAAAGGTAAACATCTCCGATGAGATTGTTTTGATTATAGTAGATTCTGAATGGTATCTTACAGATTGGGATAAACATCCTACCATTAATGATGACTGTGAGATAAAAACCAGAGCTAAGTTTTTCGATGAATTTGAAAGCTTGATCAAAAAAGCGCGAGGTAAAACAACCGTGGTAGCGATACACCATCCGCTATTTACGAATGGGTCTCATGGCGGGCAATATTCATTTGGCAGTCATATGAAGCCGCTTCCGGTTTTAGGGACTTTGAAAAATGTAATCCGGAAAACAGGAGGTGTCACAACTGTTGATGTGCAGAATACGCTTTATAACGAATTTAGAAAGCGTATCGTTACCTTATCCCAGGAAAATGATAAGACCGTTTTTGTGTCAGGTCATGATCACAATTTGCAATATATAGTGCAAGATAACCTGCCACAAATTGTAAGTGGTTCGGGATCCAAAGAAATGACGACACGAAATGTCGGCGGAGGTCAATTTTCTTATGGAACAAAAGGCTATACCAGGTTGGATGTATTTAAGGACGGTTCATCGCATGTTCGTTTTTATTCTGTTGAAGACGATAATATTGTATTCCAGACCGAAGTACTTTCAGCAGAAAAAGAAAGCTCTGACTTTCGTGCTACCGATAACCTGAGTAAGCAAGCCACAGCTTCGGTTTATTCAGAAGAAGAGACCACAAAAGGAGGACTTTATCGAACATTTTGGGGAGAGCGTTACCGCGAAGAATTCAGTAAGAAAGTGACTGTGCCAACAGTAAACCTTGATACACTGTTTGGTGGCTTAACACCAACACGAAAAGGTGGCGGGCATCAATCTAAATCGGTTCGGTTGGAGGATAAACAAGGTAGAGAATATGTCATGCGTGCGCTTCGTAAAAATGCTGTACAGTATTTACAAGCTGTTGCTTTTAAAGATCAATATATTGAAGGACAGTTTGACGACACCTATACAGAAGGCCTGTTGTTGGACGTTTTTACCGGGTCTCATCCTTATGCTCCTTTTACCATCGGGACCTTGTCCAAAGCTATTGGAGTATATCATACCAATCCTGTGTTGTACTATATTCCAAAACAAAAAGCTCTGGGAGCATATAATGACGAGTTTGGAGATGAATTATATATGATTGAAGAACGCGCAGCCGATGGACATGGGGATAAAGCCAGTTTCGGATTTTCCAATGAGTTGATTAGCACAGATGACCTCTTGAAAGAGTTAAATGAAGATGAAGATCATATTTTAGATGAAGCCGCTTACGTTAGGGCGCGTTTATTTGATATGCTTATTGGAGATTGGGACCGTCATGAAGACCAATGGCGCTGGGCAAAATTTAATGACGACGGTAAAACCATATATCGTCCGGTACCCAGAGACAGGGATCAGGCATTCTCGATCATGGCGGATGGTGCTCTGCTTAGTTTTGCGACAACGGTTTTACCATCACTGCGTTTGATGAAAAGTTATGATGAGGAATTAAAAAGCCCGAAATGGTTTAATTTGGAACCCTACCCCTTAGATATGGCATTGATTAATCAATCAGATAGAGCAGTCTGGAATACTCAAGTAAAACACATCGTTGAAAATTTAACGGATGAAATTATTGATGAGGCGTTTACCCATTTTCCTTCAGAAGTCAATCAGGAAACCGTTCGGAATATTAAAAGAAAGCTACAAGGAAGACGTCGGAATCTTCAAAAAATATCTGATGAATATTATGATCATATCAATCAATTTGCGATAATAAAAGGAACCGATAAAGATGATTGGTTTGAAGTCGAGCGCATGCCTGAAGGTGCTACTAAAGTAACAGCGTATCGTATAAAAAAAGGAAAGAAAGCGGATATCTTTCATCAGCGTACATATACCTGTTTGGATACCAAAGAAATCTGGATTTACGGTTTAGATGATGATGATATGTTTAAAGTATCCGGAGCAGGAGATCAATTGATTAAGCTTCGGCTCATTGGTGGACAGAATAAAGATATTTACGATATACAAAATGGGAGTCGCGTAAAGATCTATGATTATAAATCTAAAGAAAGTGAGTTTCTAACCACCAAAGGGAATAGAAAGTTGACGGACGATTATGAAACCAATGTGTATGATTATAAGAAACTAAAAAATAGTAGCAATCAGTTTTTACCAACTTTGGGAGCAAATCCTGATGACGGCTTTAAAATTGGGTTCACGAATACAATAACCAACTATGGCTTCGAGCGCAACCCATTTACAGCGCAGCATATTTTTTCTGGAGCCTACTATTTTGCAACACAGGGGTTTGAGTTGGGCTATCAAGGAGAGTTTGCGAATGTTCTGGGATCAATGAATTTAAGAATTGTGGGGCAATTTACGAGCCCTAATTATGCGATTAATTTCTTTGGTTTTGGAAATGAAACACCAAATCCGGAAGCTGACGAGAATGACGGACTGGATGTAGATTTAGATTATAATCGGGTTAAAATCAGAACCTTTAAAGTCGCACCCTCATTGGTTTGGAGGGGGCGTCTGGGTGCCAGTTTCAGAGTTGGAGTGGGTTACGAATCTAACGAGGTTGAGCGCACTGAAGGTCGCTTTATAGAGACCTTACCCGCAAATAATGTTTTATTTGATAAACAAGATTTTTATGGCATAGAAGCCAAATACCAATATGCCAATTCAGATAATAGTGCGTTCCCAACTTTAGGAATGATGATCGCCATAGAAACCGGCTATAAAAATAATGTGAGTACTTCTAAAGGCTACGGTTATATTATTCCGGAACTGGGTTTTGATTATAAATTAGTGCCAAGCGGACAATTAGTACTGGCCACAAAAGTTAAAGGACAATTAAATTTAGGTGACGATTTTGAGTTTTACCAGGGAGCTAACTTAGGTGCTAATGAAGGTTTAAGAGGTTATAGGAATGAACGGTTTACCGGGAAAAGTGCCTTTGTTCAAAGTACAGATTTAAGACTGAATTTGCGAAAAATAAAAACAGGATTATTGCCTTTAAATATTGGGTTTTATGGAGGTATAGATTATGGACGTGTATGGTTAGATAACGATGCTTCCAATACATGGAATACCTCTGTGGGCGGTGGTGTTTTTGCCAATGCGGCAGATATGATTACGGCCAATATTTCAGCATTTAACAGTGATGACGGTTTACGTTTGGCATTTAAATTAGGTTTTGGGTTTTAAAAATAGTGTCAAATAATTTTTCTCCAGGACAAAATTTAACGGATATTGTTGTTTAAGAATTTGTATTGACTTTTTTTGTAAATTGATACTAACTAACTTTGTAGTAAATGAAGAAGCTATTAACCATCCTTATGATACTTTCTGTATCATGCGCTTTAGCACAAAAAAAAATATATAACATAGGAATCCTTCTGGATAATAGAACAGAAGAAATAGAACCTTTGCTATTAAGGCTGCAGAATCAAATTAAGGCAGTAGTTGGCGAAGATGCTAGTATTCGTTTTTCCGAAAGTAATATTCTGGTAAACAATTATGATCTTAAAAAAGCTGAAGAAGATTTTAATAAGCTTATTAATAATGATACAGATATCATTCTGGCATTTGGCGTTATAAACAACGAAATTGTTAGTAAGCAAACGGTTTATAAAAAACCTACTATTTTATTTGGTGCCGTAAATCGCGATTTTAGCTCGATTGATTTTACTAAAGCGACATCGGGTATAAATAATTTTACATATTTGGTAGAATCTGAATCTTATCAGGAAGACTTTATTAAATTTAAAGAGCTCACCAATTATAAAAAACTGGGAATACTCATTGAAAATCATATTATAGATCTTTTACCTATAAAAGAAACGTTCGATAGAAAGTTTGAAGCTATAGATGCCGATTACAAACTTATTCCTTTTGAAACAATATCTGATATTACTTCAAATCTGGATGATGTTGATGCCGTATACCTCGCTAGCGGTTTTTTCTTAAAGGACAGCGAAGTCGATGTACTGGCACAAACCTTTATCGATAAACGGTTGCCTTCGTTTACCAATAATAGCATTAAACAGGTGGAAAAAGGTATCATGGCAACCAACCAACCTGCAGGCAATTTCGATCAGTTTATGCGTCGTGTTGCGCTTACTGTGGAAGGGTATGTTAGTGGAGAGCTGTTGTCCGATATGCCTGTTTTTATTGATTACAGTAGTCGTTTAACTTTGAATTTTAATACGGCTGAATTGGTTGGTGTTCCCATAAAATACAGTCTGATTAACGATACCGATTTTGTTGGAGATTTTGAAAATGCCATTTCTGAAAAACAATATAATTTAGTTCAGGTAATTAATACCGTGCTTGATCGGAATTTATCCTTACAATCAGTTCAGAAGGATGTCGTATTAAGTGAACAAGACCTAAAGTTGGCAAAAAGTAATTATTTGCCAAGTGTAACGGCTGCAGCTAATGGAACATATACCGACCCGGATTTGGCAGAAATTAGTAGTGGCCAAAACCCGGAGTTCCAAACGGCAGGTAATATAACCTTGCAACAAACTGTATTTTCCGAGGCTGCCAATGCCAATATAGCCATTCAAAAAAACTTGCAAAAAGCCCAACAGGAAAATTTCAATGCAGAAGAACTTGACATTATTTTTAATGCGTCTAACGCCTATTTTAATGTACTCATACTTAAGGCGAATTTGCAGATTCAAGGTAGAAATTTAAACCTTACAAAACGTAATTTGCAGATTGCCGATCAAAATTTTAAAGTAGGGGAAGCCGGTAAATCAGATCTGCTTCGTTTTCGAAGTCAAATGGCTCAAAACACACAAGCTTTGGTCGAAGCTGTTAATCAGTTTGAGCAAAGTCTTATAGTTTTAAATCAAATACTTAACAATCCCTTAAATACAGAAATTGCTGTCGAAGACGTAGACCTTAACGATAAGCTATTAGAACATTATAATTACGATGGTTTTATAGATATTTTGGATGATCCTACATTAAGAGAACCATTTATAGAATTTCTTATTCAAGAGTCTAAGAACAATGCACCGGAATTAAAAGCATTAGGCTATAATTTGGAGGTTACAAATCGCAATATCAAATTAAATGGCTCCGGACGATTTTTGCCTACCATTGCACTACAAGGTCAATATAACCGGGTTTTCGATAGAAGTGGTATTGGTAGTACAGCGCCGGCAGGGTCTTCATTTTTAGATAGTAATTATAACATTGGTCTGAATATTTCCATTCCAATACTTAATAGTAATCAAACAAATATAAATAGACAAACTGCAATGATTCAAAAGGACCAGTTGATCATTAACAAGGAGAATACGGAATTGAATCTAGCCGCAAATATTAGAAGTGCTGTTTTAGAGGTCATAAACCAAATATCCAATATCCAATTATCTAAGGTTTCCGAAGACACTGCAAACGAGGCTCTTGAGTTAACCCAAGCGTCTTATTCTAATGGAGCTGTCAATATTGTTCAGTTGATAGATGCTCAAAACAATTATCTGAATGCACAGATCGCCAGTGTAAATGCGGTATATAATTACATGATTAACGCATTGCAGTTAGAACGCTATTTGGGACATTATTTTCTCTTAAAAAGCGAAGCGGAGAACCAAAAGTTTAACGAACGATTTATGGAATTTATAAATAATAGAAATTAAGACTATAACTATGAAAAATGTAACCAACCTCTGTATCATAATCCTTTTGGTCATATTTTCTTGTGCTGAAGAGAAAAAGACTTTAGAAAAGTTTGTTCGCCCTGTAAAATATCAAGAAGTTAATTATTTAGGTGGCGGAAAAGTAAGAACGTTTAGCGGTACAGCGCGAACCGATAAGATTATAGCCTTGAGTTTTAGAAATTCTGGAATTATAACACTGTTCGATATCAAATTAGGGCAGAAGGTAAAAAAGGGACAGTTGCTCGCTAAACTAGATAATGTACAATCTCGATTGACTTATGAGCAGGCAGTGACACAATTAAATAGTGCAGCTTCACAAATGAATACGGCTAAATTAAGCTTAAACCGGGTGCGTTCTTTATATGAAAAGGGTAGTACCTCATTAAGCGATTACGAATCTGCAAAGAATGCTTATAAAACAGCTGAGGAAAGTCATAAATCAGCAAAACGAGGTGTCGCCATTCAACAAGAACAAATACGATATGGTTATTTGTATGCCTCTGAAGATGGCGTTATTGCAGCGGTGGCTTCGGAAGTCGATGAAAACGTAAATATAGGTCAGGCTGTTGCCACACTTAATGCAGGAAAGGATATGGAAATTACCCTGGGAATACCCGAAAGTGTCATTAATGGTGTCAAGCAAAATATGATTGTAGATGTCGACTTTTCATCATTACCTGATAAGAGTTTTAAAGCTAAAGTCACTGAAATATCCCCGGCGGTTGATAGCAATACATCTACATATCCTGTGCGCGTTACTATTGTAGATCCCAGCGATGATATTAAGAGTGGTATGGCGGCCAATATTACTTTCGATTTTGGAGATAGCAAGAATGATAAGACCGTTTTAGTCGTGCCTGCAAATGCCGTTGGTGAAGATAGTAATGGACGTTTTGTGTTTCTTGTTGATGAGGTTGGTGAAATTGCTAAAGTAAAAAAACAGAAAATTACCATAGGAAATTTAACAGCTGAAGGATTTGAGATCAAGTCAGGATTAAGCATCGGACAAAAAATAGCTACTGCAGGTTTACAAACATTATTAGACGGGCAAGAGGTAAAGCTTCAGTAATTCTAAACAACCAACCAATGAATTTAGCACAATTTTCAATTGATAAGAACAGAATCACTTTTATGGTACTTGGTACCATAATACTTATGGGTTTAGCTATGTATTCTGGTTTGTCTAGAGATAGTATGCCGCCTTATACCGTAAGAGTAGCTACAGTAGTATCTCAATTTCCGGGAGCAGGACCAGAGCGTGTTGAGCAACTCGTAACCGATAAGATAGAAAAAATTGCCCAAGAACTACCTGAATTAAAAGAGGTTTCCAGTACTTCCAGAACAGGGCTTTCTGTGGTAACTGTAACATTAAAAGATGAAGTAGCCCCTGGAAAAATGCAGGGTGTGTGGGATAGGCTTCGTAGAAAATTAAACGCATTAGAGGGGCTGCCCCAAGGGGTGAATCCATCTTTGAACGATGATGGTGTCGGTGATGTATATGGCCTCGTAGTAGGGTTAACTTCTGACGGCTATTCTTATGCTGAAATGAAAACGTATGCCGATGATATTAAAGATGCCCTTATTAAAATTCCCGACGCCGCAAAAGTTGAAATGGGAGGAGAACAGGAAGAACGTGTTTTTGTAGAGTTCGATAATACGAGGCTCAAAGAATATGGACTTTCTGCTTCCAAATTGCAGCAATCTATTGCTTCTACTAATATTTTAAATTCCGGAGGTCAAATTAATCTGGGGGATGAGCGCATTATATTGGAGCCTACGGGAAATTTTAATTCTGTCGAGGATATTGGAAATATGCTTATATCCGTTGGTAATAGCAATGGTTCACAATTAGTGAAATTAGGAGATATCACAACGATTAGAAAAGCATACATTGACCCACCAACACAAAAAGTCCGAATTAATGGAAAAGACGCCATTTCATTACATGTTAACTTAAAAGAAAATGCTAATGTTATTTCGTTAGGAGAAGAAGTTAATAAGGTGGTGGACGCCTGGCAGCAAAAATTACCTATTGGCTTAGAGCTTACCAGAGTATCTTCACTAGATACGTATATTGATGTTAAAGTAGGCGATTTCATTGTAAACCTCATGCAATCTATTAGCATTGTTTTATTAGTAATGTTAATATTTCTAGGTTTTAGAACAGGTTTTGTTATTGCGAGTTTAATTCCTATTGTAACTATCATGACTTTAATGATTATGGGCGTTATGGATATGGGGTTAAATCAGGTAACATTGGCTGCTTTAATTATGGCTTTGGGAATGCTGGTAGATAACGCCATTGTGGTCGCAGAGACCATTATGGTAAAAATGGAGCAGGGCATAGATAGAAAACAAGCAGCGTTAGAAGCCTTTTCTGAATTATGGATGCCATTACTTATTTCTACCTTAACCACATCAGCAGCCTTTTTAGCTTTCTATTTGTCGCCAACGACAATGGGAGATATTGTGGGACCTATTTTCGTAGTAATTACCATTGCGTTATTGTCGTCTTGGATAATCGCTTTAACCGTGATTACCTTGTTCTGTTATCTGTTTTTAAATGTAGTGCCTAAAGGAGAAAGGGAACCAAGCTTTATTGATAGAATTATTAATAAACTTAAGATCTATTATAAAGATCTTATTTTAATGGCGCTATCAAACAAGTGGAAAGTGATTATTGGTATTTTCTTGGTTTTCTTTGCGTCTTTATATGGGTTTACTAAAATTCCATTCATTTTCTTTCCTGATAGTGATCGTAATATGATTACCATTAATATTAACCTTCCTGAGGGAAACAAAATAGAACGCACTACCGAAGTCGTAAAACGGATTGAACAATTTATGGCAGATTCGTTACAGGTGAATAACAATAGAGCTACCGGAATTTCAGATTGGTCGTCGTATATAGGAGAAGGTCCAGAGTCTTATGATCTGGGGTATTCGCCAGATGAGGCAAATTCTAATTATGCACATATTTTGGTGAACACCTCATCTTTTAATGAAAATAATAAGATGGTTGCTAAATTGGATAAGTTTACCTTTAATAATTTCCCTAATGCCGATATTAAAGTTGGAGCTTTAGGTGCCGGAGGAGGAGGAACCCCTATAGAAATTAAAATTTCAGGACAAAGTCCCGATGAGTTATCTAAAATAGCTGAAGCTGTAAAGTTAAAATTATCGCGTATTTCAGGGACTAAAAATGTTAAGGACGACTGGGGGCCGAAAAGTAAAAAATTCTTGATTGAAATCGATCAGAACAGAGCGCAGACGGCCGGGATTAGTAGTGAGGATATTGCAACCTCTTTACGAACGGTTTTGGATGGTTTTCAAACCGGGGAATATCGTGAAGAAGATAAATCGATTCCCATATTGATGCGTAGTGACGATAATCAACAGCAATCGCTGGCATCATTAGAAACTTTAAATATATACTCGCAAAACTCCGGGGCTAGTGTGCCTTTATTGCAAGTAGCCTCTATAGTTCCACAATGGCAATATTCTAAAATTAAACGTTTTGATTTGCGTAGAACCATAAATGTGACTAGCGAATTAAGAGCCAATGGAAATGCATCTGAAATCACCAAAGTGATTACGCCTTGGTTGGAAGAACAACAAAAAGAATGGCTTCAGGACTATCGTTATGAGTTTGGAGGAGATGCCAAACAAACAGCAGAAAGTATGGGCTCTGTAATTGGGTATTTGCCTGTTTCAGGATTTATTATTGTATTGCTTTTAATTATTCAGTTTAATTCCTTTAGAAAAATGACCATGGTTGTACTAACAATTCCTTTAGGTGTTATAGGTGTTGTTATTGGCTTATTGGTATTTGGAGAGGCTTTCGGTTTTATGCCGTTTTTAGGTGTAATTTCTTTAGCAGGAATTGTGATTAATAATGCCATAGTACTTATTGATCGTATGGAAATAGAAGAACGTGATCTAGGCAGAACAGTACAAGATGCTATTATTGCAGCTTGCTTACAGCGTTTTCGTCCCATACTTCTGGCGACATTTACAACCGTTTTAGGGTTAATACCGCTATATATTTCCGGAGGAGAGATGTGGGAAGGCATGGCCATTGGGATCATGGTAGGGTTATTATTTGGTACTGTAATTACCTTGTTATTTATTCCGTCCTTATATAGTGCCCTGTTTAAAGTGAATTATAAAGATTATGAGTTTAATGAGACATTATTAGATGCATAATGATTAAAGACTTATATAAACATAGATACGAGGTGTTTTTTACCACCCAACTTTTTATTTTATTTGGTTCTTTATTGTTTCCCAGCGACTTTTTTGAAAACGTTTTAACACCCATTCTGTTTTTAATAAATACGATCGCAGGTATTTTATTGATTTCTAAAAAGAAAAAACTCATGTGGTTTTTGATCCTTCTTTTTGTGGTCTCATTAACTGTTTTTGGAAGCAGTATGATGAGTCGGCATGTAGAATCTCAAGATAATTTTTTAATCAGATTGAGTGTCTATTTTATCTTTTATATCGTCGTGACACACCAAATTATAATGCAGATATGGAAAGCAAAACGCGTTAATAATACGGTAGTTATTGGTTTGATGTGCGGGTATATATCTCTAGGGTTTATTGCCTTTTTTCTTTTCACCACCATTGAATTATTAGATCCTAATTCTTTTAAAGGCATTATGATGGAAACAAGTAATGTGAATCTGGGCTTAGATTCCATTATGTATTATTCGTACATTACTTTAATGACCATTGGTTATGGTGATATTGTACCGGCAACACCTTTAGCCCAAAAGGCCGCTATTATTACCGGATTAATGGGACAATTTTATTTGGTTATTATTACTGCTATTATCGTTGGAAAATACATTCAGCATAACGCCAAAGATTAAGTCATTTTAGTTAAAAGCCATGCAACTGAGGTGTTATGGTATTGACAATGAGGCATTCTTTCGTCAGAACTTAGTTACAGGTTCCTAAAATTCATCCTAGTTATTCAGGCTAATTTTAAAAAAAATAACGAATTGTTATGAAATATTTAAATCTTTGTTAAATTGCGCCAACTAAACTAACGTACCACCGTATCAAAGAAGAACTAAAACATACCATTCCTTTAAATCAGGCGAATAAAAAAGAATTGTTCGATCTGTTATACGACCTGCACTATGCTTTACTGTTTCAGATTGTGAGCCAATATGTGCCCACAAATGAAGACGCTGAAGAAGTGCTACAGGATGTTTTTATGAAAATTTGGAAGCATATCGACCAGATCGATATGAATAAAAACGTCACCGGATATTTGTTCAGAGTCACGCGAAATGCATGCCTTGATTATTTAAGAAGTAAAAGGCATACCTTAGCTTTAGAAACCAATTACCTGCAACAAAAAAATGTATTGAACTTTCATGCTTTGGCTAACGATACGGCGTCGACAATCATAGAAAATGAACTCATAACTCTGATTAATGAAAGTGTAAAGTTACTTCCTGAAAAATGTCGGCTTGTTTTTATGAAAAGCAGATTTGAAGGGATGAAGCATAAACAAATTTCATCAGAACTTAATATTTCTACAAAAACTGTTGAGAATCATATCTCAAAGGCTATCAAGCATTTACGTGTTTCGTTAAGAGACTATTTACCATTTTTATAATTTCGTTTAAAATAGAACTAGGGGATACTTTGATATAATTACGTATGTATATATATACGCAGGTTATAGATGAGTAAAAAATATATTTTAAAATTAATCAAAGGCGAGCTTTCTTCAGAAGAAGAAAAAAAAGCTGTTGATTGGTTATTCAATAATCCCAAAAAAAGGAAACAGTATGAAATTCTTAAAGCCAAATATGTGGCCGAAAGTTTAAGAAAGAACAAAAGTACCGTATCCACATTAGTATCAAACAAAAAAAGTCCTTTAAAGAACGTATATAGATATGCTGCAGTTTTAGCTATAGTATTGACGTCTTCTCTTCTAACATGGCATGCTATAAATAATGAGTTGTCGAATGTTCCGGTAAGCACAGATGTCAGTAACTCTTTAGTACTGGTCACCACACAAAAAGCTGAAAAGAAAGAAATTATTCTGGAAGATAGTACCAAAGTCATTTTGAATTCTAATAGTGTCTTATCATATCCAAAGCATTTTAGTGGTAATACTAGAGAGGTTGTGATAAAGGGTGAAGCTTTTTTTGATGTTACTGAAAACCCCGAAAGGCCATTCATAGTCACTACCGATAATGGCATGAAGATTAGGGTTTTAGGGACTTCATTTAATATTAAATCCTACCCGGAGGACAAAAATGTAGAAACCACTTTAGTGACAGGAAAAGTAAAGGTTATTGAAGAAAATAAAAACACTGTAGTGGAATTATCGCCTTCACAAAAAGCCACTTATGTAAAGAGCGAAGATAAAATGATCGTAGAAAAAGTTGATACTGAAAATTTCACATCATGGAAAGAAGGGAAACTGATTTATAACGAGACGCCCATGCGAGACGTTATTAAAGATCTTGAAAGAACTTACAACATGAAGTTCGATGTCACATCGAACAAAATACTTGATTATAAATATAAAGGAGAATTCGATAATTTAAGTATCTATCAGATACTGGATTTATTCGAAGTGTCGTCACCTATAACCTATTCAATACACAACAACATTATAAGATTAAACATCCAAAAATAAAAGGGTATGTGTTGCAGCACATACCCTTTAAAGCTAATCATTTAGCACACGTAGTAATAAATAATTAAAACCAAACAAAAGTATGAAAAAAAAACAACAATTTTTTTCAAAAATCCCTATTCTCAGGATTATGAAAATCTATTTAGTCTTACTTTGCATTACGTTTACCAAAATTTTCGCGACTGAAGCTTTTTCGCAAAATATTACATTAAATGCAGAGAATGTAAAAATCAAAAAGATTCTTACAGAAATTGAACACAAAAGTGATTTTAGCTTTTTTTACAACAGTAGCATTGTAAATGTAGGTTTAAAAAAATCTTTAACCGTTGAAGACATCAATATCGAGGATGTTTTAAGTCAGTTATTTAATAATACTAATATCGATTACAGTTTCGTAAGAAATCAGATCATTCTGTTTCCGAAAGATAAACCGGAACTAAAATTAAAGATTGAACGTCTGCTTGATAAAGCAGACACTACGGTGACTTCATCATTAACGTCAAAGATGGTTAGTGAGTATATTCATTCTATACTTCAAACGAAAGTGGTGGGTAAGGTCGTTGATGAAAAAGGAAATCCTCTACCTGGAGTTTCAGTATTGGTAAAAGGGACGAATAAAGGAGCCGCAACAGATTTTGATGGGAACTATAGCGTAAGTTTAGATGACCCAAACAGTGTTCTGGTGTTTTCCTATGTGGGATACACTACACAAGAAATTGCAGTAAATAACCAAACTACTATCAACGTTACACTATCTGAGAATGCGTCTCAACTAGATGAAGTTGTTGTCGTGGGATATGGTACCCAGAAAAAAGTGAATTTAACGGGGTCTATTGCTACCATAAAATCTGATGATATCGTTAAAAACAGTACCGCAAATGTGAGTAGTGCCTTATCCGGAAGATTGGCAGGTGTAATAACCATTCAAAGTTCTGGAGAACCTGGTGGTGATGCCTCAAGTATTAGAATTCGAGGTCAGTCTTCTTTAGGTGGCTCTAGTCCACCGCTAATTTTAGTCGATGGTATACCTCGAGCACTTAACAATATTAATGCTAACGATATCGAGAGTATCAGTGTGTTAAAAGATGCGGCAGCGGCGGCTATTTATGGTATGCGAGCAGCTAACGGTGTGGTATTGATCACTACGAAAAGAGGTAAAGGAAAAAATACCTTTAATGTTAATATATACTCGGGGATACAGGAACCAACCAGGCTACCGGATTTTTTAGATTCTTTTGATTACGCTACTTTACTCAACGAAGCGAATGCCAACGATGGTGTAGCTCCGGCTTATACCGACGAGGATTTGCAAAAGTTTAGAGATGGCTCAAGTCCGAACACACACCCCGATACAGATTGGATAAACGAGGTTTTGGATTCTAGTGCCCCAATGCAATCTATTGATATTTCTTCAAGCGGAAGCAGCGAGAACAACAGCATAAAATATTTTACTTCTTTAGGGTATTTGTATCAAGATGCTTTATATGACAGAAACAAGTTTGATCGATTTAATTTCAGATCGAATCTGGATATCAAAATAAACGATCATATTAACCTGACTACGGATTTTAGTGGGAATTTTGAAACAAGAGAACGTCCGGGTATAAGTTCATCAACATTGTTTTCAAGACTTATGAGAACGCCACCGACTGAAGTTAACCAATATACCAATGGTGGATATTCTATCTTTGCCCCGCAACCCGAAATCAATGTCGGGTATTCCGATACACGTAATTTCGATTTTCAATCAAAAATTGCTTTAAGAATTGATTTTCCATTTCTTGAAGGGTTGAATCTAACCACTCAGGTGGCGTACGATAGAGCGACTTTTAGAAATAAATCATTTTCGGTTCCAAGAACATTTACAACATTCGATGCTAACGATGGTACGTTTGCCTTAAGTACGCCTAACGATCGTGGAGAAACCGCAAGTCTTTCAGAATCGCAGAGCCAGGGCTATAAATTGGTTACGGAAGCCATCTTAGGATATAATAAAACGATCGATAAACACGATTTTGGAGCTAAACTTATTTACTCGAGAACCGTTACGGAAAATAATTCCTTATCTGCAGGAATAAGTAATATCTTAGGAACCGCAGTAGATTTCTTTATTGCAGGTGATGCCGAAACACGAAGTAATTCGAACAGCACATCAGAAACCGGAATATTAGGTTATGCAGGGCGATTTACGTATTCGTATGACGATAGGTATTTGTTCGAATTCAACGGGAGGTATGATGGATCCTACAAATTTAGTAAAGAATCCAGATTCGGATTTTTCCCGTCATTTTCTATGGCTTGGAGAGCATCTCAGGAAAATTTCTTAAAAGACTCCAGTATTATTAGCAATTTAAAGTTAAGAGCCTCTTATGGAGAATTAGGAAACGACTCGGGGATTGGTGCGTTTAGATATTTAGAGTTTTTTGGTTTTGGAGGACCTTTTATAGACAATGCCAGTGTGGCGCAAACTATTGCGAGTAGTGGTTTACCCGATCCTGCGACAACCTGGGAAAAAGCAAAAACCTATAACTTGGGTATCGATCTTGGATTGTGGAAAAATGCATTATCTATTGAAACCGATATCTTTTACAAAAGAACAAGTGATATTCTAACCACAAGAGCCTTACAGGTTCCAAGTACTTTTGGAGCATCTTTACCTTTTGAAAATATTGGTATTGTGGATAGTAGAGGTTTTGAAGTGGTTCTGAATTACAGGGGAAATATAAAACAAGATTTTAGTTATTTCGCTAACTTCAATTTTGGTTATGCAGCAAATGAAATTGTTGATATTGCCGAAGCCGAAGATGTAGACCCTTTAAGAAGGCTTACGGGTAGACAAGTTAATGCTAATGATCGAATCGGATTTATCGCGGAAGGTTTGTTTTTAACACAACAGGAAATAGATGATTTAAATGCTAGCGCACCGGATGGGGTTTACCAAACTCAAAACCCACAGCCGGGAGATATTAGATATGCAGATATTTCAGGTGATGGTAAAGTAGATAATGACGATAGAACCTTTATTGGAAATAACGACATACCTGAAGTTACTTTTGGTTTGAATTTAGGCTTTAACTATAAACAATTTGATTTTTCTGCGCTTTTCCAAGGTGCTGCCAATTTTGATATGTATTTGCAACAAGAAGCGGCTTGGGCATTTTTTAACGGCGGAAAAGTATTTGGAAGACATTTAGGTCGTGCACAAATTGGTACCGACGGCAATGTGATCAATACCGATGCCAGTTACCCGAGAATAACATTAAATAACAACGCGGTTAATGAACGCTTTTCATCCTATTGGATCGTTCCTGGAGATTACGTACGTTTTAAAAACGTTGAAATTGGATATACCTTCCCACAAAGTGTTTTAGATAAAATAGGTATAAACAGATTACGCGTTTACGTTAATGGAAGAAATTTAGTAACGTGGTCAAAAATTAAACATTTAGATCCTGAAAACCCGCAACAAAGAGGTTGGTTTTACCCGCAACAAAAGGTGTATAACTTAGGTATTAATCTACAATTCTAAAAAAAAATATTATGAAAAATATAAAGTTATTATTTTTTATAGGATCGCTTGTTATATTACAATTTTCTTGTACCAGTGATTCTATTGAATTTGATCCTCAGGGGGCTATTTCGTCAGAAGTAGTATTTACTGATCCTGCCTTTGCAGAAACATTTTTAAATGCCGTTTATAACAGTGTACCACATGGATTTAACAGAGGTTGGTACATGCTGGATGCGGCTACTGATGATGGTGAAAATTCATATACCTGGCCGGCCTCGAATACACAACTTAATACGGCTAACGTAACCTCCAATAACTCCCCTTTTAATGGCTTATGGGGGAATGCCTATTTTCAAATCAGAAGATTAAATAATTTTATTCAAAATTACGATCAACTCGAGGGCACAGATGAAGTGAACAACCGACTAAAAGGTGAAGCACACTTTTTAAGAGGATATTTTTACGCCTTACTTTTAAGAACCTATGGTGGTGTTCCAATTATTACAGTACCACAGGAGCTAACAGACGATTTACTGATAGGTAGAAATTCAGAAGAAGAAGTGACAAATTTTATTGTTTCAGAACTAGATACCTCTGCTGGATTATTTGCCAATGCTGAAAGTGCATCCTCTACAAGAGGCTCATGGGATGCGGCTATGGCCTTAAAAGGAAGAGTGTTACTTTATGAAGGTAAATTTTCAGAATCAGCAACAGCATCTAAGCAAGTTCTAGATAACACTTCGAGAACACTGGATACTGACTATCAAAGTGTTTTTGTAACCGACGGGGCTTCTGAAGTTATTTTTGATACCCAGTTTAGTGATCCCGATAAAACCCATTGGGCGAATTTATTTAACACACCGAAATCTACGGCCTCTGTGAGTGGTTGGGGTGGCACCGGACCAACTCAAAATCTCGTAGATCAATATGAAATGAAAGATACTGGTCTATTACCTGAAGAAGCTGGTTCTGGGTACGATCCCGCGAATCCATACAATGGGAGAGATCCAAGATTTGATGCTACCATCTTATATGATGGGTCACAATGGAAAGATGTAACATGGGAATTTAGACCGGGAGGAAACGCCGGAATTCAAACCAGTGGAGACTGGACAAGAACAGGCTATGGTTTAAAAAAGATGATGCAGGAAGATCGAAATCATGGGGATGGAAGCACGCAGCACTGGATACATTTAAGATTAGCTGAGGTTTATTTGAATTATGCCGAAGCACTTATAGAATCCGGGAATAATTTAGGTTTAGCTGTAGATGCTATAAATACAGTAAGAGACAGAGCTACTATGCCGGCAATAGCGGTTGGAAGTCAGTCTGAACTAAGAACCAGAGTAAGGCGTGAACGACGCATTGAACTAGCTTTCGAAGAGCATCGCTTTTGGGATATTAGGCGCTGGGGTATTGCCGGCGATGCCGAAGTGTTAACCATTTATAGGGTAGACATGGATGCTAATGGTGACCTTATAGATGATGGTAAAGAGGTTTGGGAAAACAGAACCTGGGATGATGCCAATTATCTATTCCCTATTCCGCAAAGCGAAATAGATAAGAATTCAAATTTAGGTCAAAATTCAGGTTATGAATAGTAAAACTTATAATATATTATAGGTGAAATAGTCACTAAAACCCATTTTAGTTTATAAGATGGGTTTTAGTTTTTTAATACATTAGACTCATGGTGAGGAAATTAGCAATCTTTTTTTTCGTTTTATTATGGATGTACTCATGTAAAAATGATACGCAGGATCAAAATGATCAGGACGATTCAATGCATGTTGCTCAAAACAATGCTTTTACCGTTATGCCTCCTGAAAAAACAGGCATTTTCTTTCTGAATGAACTTAAGGAGAGCTTAAACAATAACGGGTTGTACTATGAATACTATTATAACGGTGGAGGCGTAGCCGTCGCCGATTTTAATAACGATGATCTAACCGATATCTATTTTGTTAACAGTACAACTTCCAATAAACTGTATTTAAACATTGGAGGGATGAGGTTTAATGATATTACTGCTACAGCAAATGCCAGCGGAGGTTATGGGTTTGGTACGGGTGTAACACTTGTAGATATTAATAATGATGGTTTCATGGATATCTATTATTGTAAATCCGGTAAACTAAAAGACCCCAATAAACGAAGAAACGAATTACTTGTCAACTTGGGGCTAGACCATAATGGGATGCCTAAGTTTGAGGATCAGGCACAACAATACGGTTTAGATATTCCTAATTTTACAACGCAGGCTACCTTTTTCGATTACGATAAAGACGGCGATTTAGATATGTTTTTATTAAATCATGGCATTGATACCTATGATGAAAACGATTTGAAAAACCTGATGACTCAAAAGTCTGAACACAGAGGGAATCGGCTTTATAAAAATAATCAAGGAAAATTCATAGACGTTACAGCGGAAGCGCAAATAATTAATACCATGATTGGTTACGGGCTCGGTGTGGCCGTGGGAGATTTAAATAATGATGGTTGGCCTGATATTTATATAGGTAACGATTTTTCAGAAAAAGACTTTTTATATATCAATAACAAAAACGGAACGTTTAAAGAGGCTTCTTTAGATGCTTTCAAGCATATGTCAAATTTTTCCATGGGTAATGATATTGCCGATATTAATAATGACGGGCTTTTAGATATCATGGCTGTAGATATGATGGCTGAGGATAATTTTTCTCAAAAGACGAGTATGAGCGGCATGGCTCCGGAAAGATTTTATAGAAATACCGGACTGGGATTACATCATCAGTATATGTACAACACCTTACAGTTAAATAACGGGGTGGATAAAGATACGAATACACCTATGTTTTCAGATATTGCTCAAATATCCGGGGTTTCCAGTACGGATTGGAGCTGGGCTCCGCTTTTTTTTGATATGAATAATGATGGCCATAAAGATTTATTTATCTCTAATGGTATCAAAGGTGATTTTAGAAATAACGATTTTGTGAATTACAGAAAAACTAAGCAAGCTGAAGTTATTGAGAGGCAAAGTGTGGATCCAAAGGTGTATATTAATGATATACTATCTAAAATGCCGGATAGAAAAAAAGAAAATTATTTCTATGTGAATAATGGTGACCTTACGTTTAAAAAACAAAATATTAAGCAAAGTGCGACAAATTCTAATGGGGCAGCTTATGCCGATTTTGACAATGATGGCGACTTGGATATTGTCGTTAATAACTCTGCAGGGCTTTCTTATATTTATAAAAATAATACGACTGGAAATAATTATATCAAGCTGAAGCTAAAAGGACCGAAAAGCAATATAAATGCCATTGGAGCTCGGGTGGAATTATACTCTAAATCAGCTAGGCAGACCATAGAAAATCATTTTACACGTGGATTTCAATCTGCGATGGCAGATGCTATTCATTTTGGAATAAAACAAGATAAAATTATTGATAGCTTAAAAGTAATTTGGAGTGATAATACCAGTCATATTGCTAAAAAGGTAAAACCCAATCAAACCATTGCGATTTCATATCAAGATGATGGTACTATTGAAGAAAAACTTGAAAAAACTTCAGAGGGCCTATTCAGTGATATTACCAACCAATTGGAAATACAATTCAAACACCGGGAAAATAGTTTTAATGATTTTGAAAAAGAGGTATTATTGCCTCACAGAATGTCTCAACTCGGACCGGCACTGGCTGTTGCAGATGTTAATAATGACGGACTGGATGATTTCTTTATTGGTGGAGCGAAAAATCAGAAAAGTGCCTTATATATTCAAACGCCTTTAGGAACGTTTAACAAAAATACAAATCTATTTAATGCCGATAAAAACCATGAAGATGTTGGTGCTGTTTTTTTTGATGCTGACAATGATGGTGACCAGGATTTATATGTTGTTAGTGGAGGTACAGAATCTGAGGCCAATAGTACATATTACTTAGATCGTTTATATGAAAATAAAGGCCAAGGTGAATTTGTTAAAAACATCACAGCGTTCCCAAACATAACCTCTAGCGGGTTGCGCGTTTCCCCCGCTGATTTTGATAATGACGGTGATATGGATTTGTTTATAGGTGGAAGAATAACACCGGGGTTTTATGGTCGGCCGGTTAACAGTTATCTCTTGGAAAATGTATCGGATAATGGCGTCATTGCTTTTATCGATAATACTCAAAAATTAATTCCGGAATTAATCGAGCACACTATGATTGCGGCATCGAAGTGGGCAGATATTGATCAGGACGGAGATGATGATTTGATTATTGCTAACGAATGGGGACCTATAGAGGTGTTTATTAATGATTCGGGAACATTTACCAATAAATCTGAGGCCTATGGATTATCCGATCATGTTGGTTGGTGGAGTTCTATTGAAGTCGATGATATTGACAATGATAATGATCTCGATATTATCGCCGGAAACCTTGGGTTAAATTATAAGTATAAAGCCGATTTTGATAATCCTTTTTACTTGTATCTCAATGATTTTGATGGTAACAATGTTGATGACATTGTTTTAGGTTATAGTCAGGAAAGCCAAATATACCCTGTACGAGGAAGACAATGCTCATCGCAACAAATGCCATTTATTAAAGAAAAATATAAGTCCTATAACGATTTTGGTTCGGCAAGCATCAAAGATATCTATGGGGAAAAACTAAATGAAGGTATTACTTATAAAGCCACTTACTTTGCTTCAGCACTATTGAGGAATGAAAATAATACATTCAAATTCGAGGCTTTTCAAAATAGAGCCCAGTTGTCTTCAGTAAATAAAATACTTATTGATGACTTCAATAAAGATACAACCAAAGATGTTCTCCTGTTAGGTAATTTATACGGATCGGAAGTGGAAACACCAAGAAACGATGCGAGTTATGGTGTATTGTTGATTGGAGGAAACCAGGATGGATTTCAGTTTCTTAGTAATGAAAAATCAAATTTATGGGCTGATGGAGACATCAAAGATGCCGCTTTTATAAACATAGGTACTTCTAAAGCTATTATATTGGCCAGAAATAATGATGAACTCTCAATAATTAGGATGCGTTAATTTAAATCACCATAGATTTAATCACTAATTTTGAATGTAAAAGGTGACTATGAAGGTTGTTCAGGATTTATTAGATGTTTTAGTTTTAGATAAGGTAAGTGATAATGAATTTAAGGGGATAAGTAAGACCGTTGGCAGTCCTATTGTATTTGGAGGGCAAGTATTGGCGCAGGCCGTAAATGCAGCTTACCGAACGATTAAAAACGAACGGGTTTTACACTCCTTGCACTCGTATTTTTTAGAAGCCGGGCGTTTAGACGAGTTAATCGCGTATAAGGTTGAGATTATTAGAGATGGCGGTAGTTTTTCAACAAGACGGGTGACAGCCTCGCAGAACGATAAGATCATTTTTATTTTAGCGGCCTCTTTTCATAAACATGAAAAAGGGTATGATCATCAAATAGATTTGAAACCATTGGCAAAGCAACCCGAAGATTTAATGAGTTGGGATGATATGCTACTTCAATTTGGAGATTTTATTCCGAAGAAGACTAAAGCGTTCTTAGAAATACCAAGGCCTATTGAATTCAAACCAACACAGGTTTTAAATCCTTTGGAAATGAAAGACTTGCTCCCGATTTCACAGGTTTGGTTTCGCTTAAAAGGGGATACTTCACAACTAGATTTGCAAACAAAGCAACAAGTGCTCACATATATTTCAGACTATAATTTATTAAGTGTGGCCATGAACCCGCATGCCAGTAAAGCGCATTGGGGTAATACGCAAACCGCAAGTTTAGACCATTCTATGTGGTTTTTTAGAGATTTCGATTTTAGCGATTGGATGCTTTTTTCTTTAGAATCTCCCAGCGCTTCAAATGCCAGAGGGTTTTGCAGAGGGCATATTTATTCCAGATCCGGAGCGTTGATAGTATCTGTTGCGCAAGAAGGATTAATACGTCCTTTGAGCTGAATTAAATAACTGTTTTTAGTCACTTAATAATTAGTTTAGATTATATTCATACAAATTTCCACCGCTCCCATGGGCTTTTTCATCGGTGACATAAAGGGTGTTTGCATTTTTAAAACAAATACCTTCTTTTTGTGACGCATAGTTTAAAGGGATTTCGGTGGCCACCCCGTTTAGAAAGCCGTTATTCTTAAAGTCTGTAAATATCCAAATGCTTTTAGGCGTGAGGAGTGCTACTTTTTTACCATCATCACTTATATCTGCCGATGTAATCCAACAATTTGATTCTGGACACGTGGTAAAAGAAGACACAAGTTGTGCTATATGATGCCCTTTTCCAGCAGGGATTTTATATAAAAACGTTTTTCCGAAACCCCCTTTTACACGGTTTTTAGTAAATAAATACAAACTATCATTGTAATGAAAAAAGGCTTCACAATCGAAATGTAGTTTCTTCTTTTTTGGTGGAAATTTGTTCTGATTCGAATATTGAAATACTATGCGCTCAATATTGGTATGTTTTGTGTTTTTCAACGAATCAACTGAGACCTTTAAAATAGCTAAATTTTTACGTTTATTAGTGTTGTTTCCGAAGTCGCCAATATAAAGATTTCCTTGCTTATCTGATGCCAAATCCTCCCAATCGTGATTTTTCGCTTTTATCTTCAGCTCCTTAATAATGTTGCCCTGGCTGTCTAATCCATAAAGCCTGGGCTTATTTCCGCCGTCATTTAATGTCCAGATTAAATCGGACTGTTCTGTAGTTTCAGTTCCGGATACCTCATTTAAAACTTGAGGCAAATCCGCAATAACTTGCAACTCGCCCGTATGACAATTTGTGATTAGAAAAAAAAGACTGATAAGAAATTTATTCATTTAGGTAGTACTGTTTTATAATGCTAAATTTACGCAGTAATTTTAAATAATTCTCAATGTACGCATTGAGGTTTCAAAATTTTCCTTTCCTGCAAAAGCAAGAATCTTTAAAAAAATGAAGCAATACGACGTTATTATAATAGGAGGAGGGGCTGCCGGTTTTTTTGCAGCGATCAATATAGCAGAACAAAATCCGAATCTAAAGGTTGTGATCTTAGAACGGGGGAAGGACGTTTTAACGAAGGTTAAAGTTTCGGGAGGTGGTCGATGTAATGTAACACATGCCGAATTTATCCCTAAAGAACTAAGCTTAAATTACCCAAGAGGTGAGAAAGAATTATTAGGTCCGTTTCACCAATTTATGACGGGAGATACCATCGCATGGTTTGAAAAAAGAGGTGTAGACCTCAAAATTGAGGAAGATGGCCGCATGTTTCCTGTTTCTAATTCATCCCAAACCATTATCGATTGTTTTTTAAATGAGGTTAATACACATGGTGTTGAGGTTTTAATAAATCACGCCGTAAAATCTGTTAAAAAAGCAGGTGAATTTTATACGATAGAAACCTCTCAAGGGGAGTTCAATTCAAAAAAGATATTGATTGCAACCGGTAGCAATCCTAAAATATGGAAGCTTCTGGAAGATTTGGGACATACCATTTCCTCTCCCGTACCCTCGCTATTTACGTTTAATATTAATGATGAACGGATACAAGATATTCCCGGAGTTGTAGCGCCTGATGTTGAAGTCAAAGTTATTGGAACCGATTTATGGAGTGAAGGCCCTTTGCTTATTACGCATTGGGGTTTAAGTGCACCTTCTATTTTAAAGCTTTCAGCTTTTGGCGCCATAGAATTAGCGAAGCGACAATATAAGTTTAAAATTGAAGTAAACTTTATTAAGCAAACGTTCGATGATTGCATAGAATTACTAAAAGCATTAAAACACGAACTTGCTAAAAAGACTGTTTATAAATCCACATCATTTAATTTACCAAAACGATTATGGCATAAGTTAGTATTCGCCTCAGGTATCCCTATTGAAACACGTTGGGCCGACTTAAATAAAAGTCAATTAGAAAGTTTGTCCGGTCAATTAACCCGTGCGGTTTTTAAGGTAGATGGTAAAAGTACCTTCAAAGAGGAATTTGTTACTGCAGGAGGGATAAATTTAAAGGAGATTAATTTTAAAACCTTTGAAAGTAAGCTTTATAAAAACATGTTTTTTGCCGGTGAAGTTTTAAACATAGATGCTGTTACCGGAGGCTTTAATTTTCAAAATGCATGGACCGGAGCTTATATGGCGTCGAAATCAATATCTGAATAAATGAAGACGTATATAGCATTATTAAAAGGAATTAATGTCGGTGGGTATAAAAAAGTGCCCATGGCAGATTTGCGAGTGCAGCTTACTAAATCGGGCTTGAAACAAGTAAGAACTTATATTCAGAGCGGCAATGTGGTATTTCAATCAGAATATAATAATTTGGATGACATAGAAGCTAGCATTCAAAAAACAATACAATCTTTTTTTGGATTTGAAGTGTCTGTACTGGTAAGAACCAGAGCACATTTGAAGCGTATTTTTGACAATTGCCCGTTTCCTGAAGAGAAAAAAATAAAGAGTTATTTTACCCTATTACATCATACACCTGATGAAGCGCTTATAAAAGTTGCTTCGGAAAAAGTCTATAAAGGTGAAGAATATAAAATTATAAACGACTGTATTTATTTCTATTGCGCTTCAGGGTATGGTCGCGCGAAATTCAATATCAATTATTTCGAAAAAAAATTGATAACGACCGCCACCGCGAGAAACTATAATACCATGGTAAAGCTTATGGAACTCAGTGATATCACTTAATTAAACCAATACCCTACAGAGAGTTGAAACAACCAAATAGAGGTGCCTTCGGTATCACCCGCATCTTTTCTAACAATATCTGATAACCAATGATTAATCCGAAATTGACCAAACCAATTGTTGTCAAAATTGTACGTGGCTCCACCAACTAAGCCAAGAGTTATTTTCTTTAAACGATCTACCGATTCTAGTTGTTCCTGGCGAATCTGCTTTTGATCTAGGGTAACAGCAAGTTTTGGCCCGGCCTCAAAGCTCCATTTCTTATCAGAATGGATTTGAGCGAGAACAGGAATATCGAAAAAAGTAAAACGACTGTTTGTTTTACCATTTATGGTACTCCCGACTCTCGATAATTGAGGCTCAACTTGAATTCCGAAATTTAAATTCGTCGGAATTTTCACAATAGCTCCAAGGTTGAAATCTGTTAAAAACGAATTGTTATTTTCAACATCTCCAAAAGTTTTGGAAAAATTAAGGCCTCCTTTGATGGCAAAATTGAGCTCGTTCGAGTTTGAGTTTTTGGTCTTCTCTTTTTGAGCATATATGTTCAGAGTACAGACAGACATAAAAAGTAATGCGGAAATAAAAGTTAGTTTTTTCATAATGATTGTTTAGTTTATTAATTAATCGTAAAAAGATTTATTTGTCATCATATAGATTCTGAAAAAAGAGTTTATCTAACAAAGTCACTATATTTGTTCGAAGATTTTTTGAAAATGACATTACAAGATTTTATTCCAAAAGCCTATAAAAATTCAATCAAAAAAGGAAGTTATACCTGGTCATCACCAAGTAACATCGCCTTAGTGAAGTATTGGGGAAAGCGAGACCCGCAAATTCCGGAAAATCCTTCGATCAGTTTTACACTGGATCATTGTAAAACCACAACAACCTTAAGTTTTTCAAAGAAGCAGGAGAAAAATGACTTCTCTTTTGAGATTTATCTAGATGGCGATAAAAAAGAAAGTTTCAAACCAAAAATTGAAACGTTTTTTAAACGTGTTGCTGATTATTTACCGTTTTTAAAGGACTATCATTTTGTGATTGAAACCTCAAATTCATTCCCTCATAGTTCAGGAATAGCATCTTCAGCTTCAGGAATGAGTGCGCTATCACTATGTCTTATGAGTATAGAAAAGGAATTAAATGAAGATGTTTCAGACGCATTCTTTATTCAAAAAGCCTCCTTTCTAGCCCGATTAGGCTCGGGAAGTGCCTGTAGAAGTTTGGAGGGAGATTTAGTCGTTTGGGGACAGCATGATGCCATTAATGGCAGCTCAGATCTATACGGTGTAAAGTACCCTTTTGAGGTGCACGAGAATTTTAAAAATTATCGGGATACCATTCTTTTGGTCGATAAGGGTGAAAAGCAGGTGAGCAGTACAGTTGGACATAATTTAATGCATGATCACCCTTTTGCGAAAGAACGATTTGATCAAGCCAAAACCAATCTTGAGCGTTTGATTCCTATACTAAAAGAAGGTGATCTAGAGGCCTTCATCAAGATCGTTGAAAGTGAAGCATTAACGCTTCATGCCATGATGATGACCAGTATGCCATACTTTATCTTGATGAAACCGAATACTTTAGAAATTATTAATAAAATTTGGGCATTTAGAGAAAAAACAGACTCTAAAATATGTTTTACTCTAGATGCAGGAGCCAATGTACACGTGTTGTATCCTGCATATGAAAGTGATCAGGTTAGTGAATTTATTAAAAATGAACTAGTTGCATTTTGTCAAAAAGGTCACTATATTAGTGATAGAATTGGTTTTGGAGCGAATCAATTAACAATGAAAAATTGATAATTGAAAACGAAAAAGGATAATGTAATAAAAACTAAAAGTTTTCTTTTTGCTGTAAGGATTGTAAATCTATATTAGATTTTAATAAAAGAGCATAAAGAATTTGTGATATCAAAGCAATTGCTGCGTTCGGGGACTTCTATTGGGGCAAATGTAAGAGAAGCGGAACATGCTGAAAGCAAAGCAGATTTTATTCATAAGCTTTCTATTTCGATAAAAGAAGCTAATGAAACCGAATATTGGTTAGATTTATTAAAAGAAATGGGCTATTTGAATAATTCTGAGTATCTTAGCGTCCAGTTTGATATAAAAGAAATATTAAAACTTTTAACAAGTATTGTTAAAGCCTCAAAACTAAAATAATTGTCAATTATTAGTTGTCAATTGTTAATTATTAAAAATGAAAGGACCTCTTTTTTATTCGAAAATATTGCTTTTTGGTGAGTATGGAATCATTAAAGATTCTAAAGGATTATCTATTCCATATAACTTTTATAATGGTGCATTAAAGAAGGATGACAATCCAACTGAAGAAGCGCGAGAATCTAATAAAAGTCTAAGACAGTTTGCACAATACCTTCGAAATATTGATAGTGAATTAGTGCGTTTTGATAGTGAAAGATTGTTGGATGATGTGAATTCCGGAATGTATTTCGATTCATCAATTCCTCAAGGCTATGGTGTTGGGAGTAGTGGTGCTTTAGTGGCGGCAATTTATGACAAGTATGCGCAAAATAAGATTACCGTATTAGAGAATTTAACCAGAGAAAAACTTTTAAATCTAAAACGTATTTTTTCTGCTATGGAGTCTTTTTTTCATGGTAAATCCTCGGGGCTAGATCCCTTGAATAGTTACTTAAGTATTCCAATTCTTATAAACTCTAAAGATAATATTGAAGCCACAGGTATTCCGTCTCAAAAAAGTGAAGGAAAGGGTGCTGTATTTTTATTAGATAGTGGTATTGTTGGTGAAACAGCTCCTATGGTAAGGATTTTTATGGAAAATATGAAGCACGATGGATTCCGCAAAATGATAAAAGATCAATTTATAAAACACACCGATGCTTGTGTTGACGATTTTTTAAAGGGCGATATAAAATCTTTATTTAAAAACACCAAGCAGTTATCTAAAGTGGTGTTAAATCATTTCAAACCTATGATTCCGCAGCAATTTCATGACCTGTGGAAAAAAGGAATTGAAACCAATGAGTATTATCTGAAACTTTGTGGATCTGGTGGCGGTGGTTATATTTTAGGGTTTACGGAAAACTTTGATCAAGCAAAAAAATCTCTGGCCGACTATAAGTTGGAGGTGGTCTACAACTTCTAAAAGTAACTTTACGGTCGCACTAAGCGTAGTCAAAGCGCCTTAAATAAATGTTATGCTCTCTAGAAGACAAAAACACATTCTACTCAAGTTTTTTAGTATGTTTTCTGTGGTTCGCGGGTATAATATTTTAATTATTGTCATTGCTCAATATTTAACATCTGTTTATATTTTAGCCCATGACAAACCGCTGAAACAAGTTTTGTTTGATATTAATTTGTTAATGTTGGTACTAGCCTCCTCGGCCACAATTGCAGCGGGTTATATTATCAATAATTTTTACGATTCGGAAAAAGACCTTATTAATAAACCTATTAAATCGAGGTTAGACAGGCTCGTAAGCCAGAATACAAAATTATCATTCTATTTTGTGCTTAATTTTGTAGCCGCGATCATGGCAAGTTACGTGTCCTTCAATGCCGTATTATTTTTTTCAATTTATATTTTTGCCATTTGGTTTTATTCTCACAAATTGAAAAAACTGCCCTTTATTGGGAATTTAACATCTGCTATTTTAACTATTACTCCGTTTTTCGCCATTTTCTTGTACTATAAGAACTTCGAAACGGTCATTTTTGTGCATGCGTTTTTCCTGTTTTTAATGATTTCGATGCGAGAACTCACCAAGGACTTGGAGAACATAAAAGGCGATTTACTTCAAAACTATAAAACAATCCCCATTGTTTATGGCGAAAAGGCATCTAAGATAATGCTAACGCTAATGACTGTGTTAACATTAGTTCCAACATATTTATTACTCTATAAGTTTGAAGTGGGTTATATGTATCTCTTCTTCTATTTAAGCGTATTTCTACTACTAATGTTTTTATCCTTACTTTGGAAATCTAAAACGAAAACCCATTATTTGATCCTTCACAATATTCTTAAATTTATTATTCTAACTGGGGTGTTTAGTATATTGTTAATCGATGTTGGGGTTATTTTAAACCGTATTTAATTATGAATCATTTATTGAACGTTGCGCTAGCACAGATCTCTCCGGTCTGGTTAAATAAAAGTGATACTTTAAAGAAAATTGAAAATACCATATTCGAGGCTTCGAAAGAACAGGCTGAATTAATTGTTTTTGGAGAAGGCTTACTTCCGGGGTATCCATTTTGGTTAGCCTTAACCGGGGGTGCAGAATGGGATAAAAAAGTAAATAAAGAATTACATGCGCATTACGTTTTAAATGCCGTGACCATAGAAAAGGGTGATCTGAATACGGTTTGTGATCTGGCAAAGAAACATAAAATGGCAGTCTACTTAGGAATTATAGAAAGACCCTTAGATCGAGGTGGACATAGCATTTATGCATCATTAGTGTATATTGATCAGGAAGGCATCGTTCAATCTGTTCATCGAAAACTGCAGCCAACATACGATGAACGCTTAACATGGGCTCCGGGAGATGGTCATGGGTTACAGGTGCATTCACTTAAAGCATTTACCGTTGGAGGTTTGAATTGCTGGGAAAACTGGATGCCATTACCGAGAGCGGCATTGTACGGACTAGGTGAAAATTTACATATTGCTGTTTGGCCGGGAGGAGAACATAATACAAAGGATATTACCAGATTTATTGCCAGAGAGTCTCGATCTTTTGTGATTTCTGTGTCAAGTTTAATGAAACTTAAAGATTTCCCAAAAGATACACCACATTTAGATCGTATCTTAGAAAAAGCACCGGAGATTTTAGCAAATGGAGGCAGTTGTATTGCCGGACCAGATGGAGAATGGGTTGTAGAGCCTATTATAAATACAGAAGGTTTAATTATGCAGTCCATAAATTATAAAAGGGTTTTTGAAGAACGCCAGAATTTTGATCCTGTTGGACATTATTCAAGACCAGATGTTACTAAATTAGCGGTTAATAGAGAACGACAGTCAACCGTTAGCTTTAACGATTAAAAACAAATTACCAATCTTAAATCGACAATCGTAATTTTAAATCTATCTTTGCAGCAAAATTAAAGCAATGAGTAAACAACAAGGTGGACAAAGAAAAGGAAAGACTGCCGTTGAAAGTTCAAAAAAGAACTATAAAAAAGGTTTTGTGAAAGGAAATACCCCTTTTAGTAGAAATGAGACTAAACCCAAGAATCCATCTAACCCCAACGAGATTCGCTTAAACAAATATGTTGCTAATTCAGGAATGTGTTCACGCCGTGAAGCCGATGTTCATATCGCTACAGGCTTGGTTTCGGTTAATGGTAAGGTCATTACGGAAATGGGCTATAAGGTTAAAATTGGCGATGAAGTTCGTTATGATGGCGCACGTATAAATCCAGAGAAAAAGGCGTATGTTTTGCTAAATAAACCTAAAGGCTTTGCCACAACAACGAGTGAAGGTAAAGGAAGAACCGTTATGGATTTGGTTTCTAATGCCACGTCTTCCCGAATAAAACCCATAGGGCGATTAGGAAGAAATTCTAAGGGTTTATTGCTTTTTACAAATGACGATGCTATTGTGGATAAGTTTACAAACTCTAAGCATGGTGTAGCACGTTTATTTCATATAGAATTAGATAAAAACTTGAGGCTTGAAGATTTAAAAAAGATTCAAGAAGGGTTTAAAGTTCAAGGGAAATTAATTAGTGTTGAAGAGATTAGTTATATTGACGGCGCATCGAAAAAAGAAATCGGTTTAAAAATTAAGAATACCGGAAATACTATAATTCGTACCATTTTCGAGTATTTAAAATACGAGATCGTTAGCTTGGATTGTGTGGCAATTGGTCATCTTACCAAAAAAGATATACCCAGAGGTAGTTGGAAACATCTCACCGAACAAGAGTTGAATACGCTTAAAATGCTTTAATAAATAAGAATTATACAACAATCAAGACCCGGCACGTTTTCAAAACGTGCCGGGTCTTTTTCTTTGAGTTAATGCTATGTATAAAACAAGTTATTTTTGCATAAGGTGCTTATTTAAAAAAATCTTTAATGTATTGGCGTCAATGTTTCTTGCAATGATAACACCAGAGTTATCTACTAAGAAGTTTGACGGTAGGGTAGATAGTAAATATTGACTGTAAATAGATTTACTTTGATCATGAATGTTATGCCAAAGAATCTCATCGTCCTTTATGGCTTTTTTTAAAGCATGGATGTCAGTATCAATACTGATGCTAACGATGTCAAAACCTTTATCTTTAAACGTGTTATAAATAGGGACTAACTTCGGGTTTTCAACCCTACAGGCACGACACCACGATGCCCAAAAATCAATTAGGACATAGGACCCTTTAAAATCGGCTAAGTTAATATTTGATTCAGTCAATGTTTTTGATGAAAATAGAGGCGCATGGCTTCCAATAGCGGTTTTTTTGGCATTAGCCATTCTTGATATAAGAGATTTACTCATGCCAGTATTAGGTTGATCTGTGGCAAACAAATGAGCAGTTTCTTTTAAGAAATCATGATTCTTCTGAAGATCAAGATACTGCAACGCGTCAAAAGCCAAGGCAGAAACTCCCATTATTCTCACCTCATTTTCCATGGCTTTAATGAAATCTGCTAAGATATCATCTTTCTTTTTTTCAAGTTTGGCAATGGTTGCTTTATCGCCTTCTTTCATAGCTTTTTCATAATCAGCTATCATTTTCCCAAAGAATCGACGATTAAGCACCTCGATAGTTTTACTAAAATTAGATAATGAAGCATGCTCCGAATGTAATGAAATATCCTTACCAAGTTTCAAATGAATTTCTCCTTTTTGCTCTATAGCGATTCTAGCCTCATGGCCTGTGTTTGATTTTAAAAGATAAATGGTAGGTTCAAGATATGAGTCTTCAAATGAATATACTTTATTTGGAGATAGATTATTTAAATGCTTTAACTCAATCATTTTATCCAATTCATAATTAAACTTAGAAATTGAAACCTCATGAATAGAGACTTCTTCAGTTTGAATTAAGAATGTCGTTTTCGGTTGCTGTGAATAAATGGGTGCGCTTAGAAATAAGCATAGTAAAATTTTGATTGTTCTCATTGTTATATTTTTTGCCAAAAGTAGAAGGCAAATAGGTGCTGGTCGACCTGAAACGCGAATTCGAACCCTTTTTTCAAAAGCTTTTTAAATTGAAGGGTAGCCCCTTATGTTATTGGTGTTTATTTTTAAACTCTGAAGGTGTTAAGCCTGTACTTTTCTTAAAACTGGTGTTGAAAGATGATTTGGAATTAAATCCAACATCATACAGAATTTCCAATATGGTTTCTTTTGAATCGGTTTGGTGCATTAATCTTTGCTTCGCATTGTTTATTCTGTAATTATTTATAAAACTTGCAAAGTTCACCTTATAGTGATCGTTTATCAATTCGGAAAGTGTCCGTTTATTAATATCCAACTCTTGAGCAAGAAGCGCTATCGTTAAGTCAGGGTTTTTGAAGGATTCATTATCAATAATGTGTTGATTTATCCTCTTAATATCGTTTAGAACCTTATCTGAAGATACTGTTCTTTTTTTTCGAGCAGACATTGAAGACGATAATGTCATATCTTCATTATTAATTCCTATGTGTTTGCGATTAGACATAAAACCCTTAAAGTATAAAAGGTTTATGGCGGCGAGGATCAATATAAAAACAACGGTTTCCAGTTGCGCCGAGTTATAATTGGAAAGAAAGAAAATGAATTGAATGATATCGACCACAACAATCAATGAGAATATCGTAAAAGTCCACTGCAACCATCCCAAATTTAACCACTCTAATTTCGAATAGTTATCCTTAATAACCCTTTTGTAAGTTCTTACCTCTAAAAAACATAAAAACAAGTATAACGCTATATGAATGGGGTAACCCAAATAAATACCAAAAAGTATGGAATCACCATAGTTAAAAACGACATTTAAAAAAACAATGAGAGAGGGTATAAAATGAAAGATGTCTTTTAAACGAAACTTAAATTGAGCTCTGGTAATAGATCGGTTGTAAAGAAAAAGTAGTGGGCCATAAGCATAACCGTACATGCTGTTAATATTCTGAAAAAAATGTGCTTCAATATTTCGGTTTGCCAGAAATAAACTTAAAACCTGAATCGTTAGTACACCAATGATTGTGCTTAACAACAAGTTACTTTTTATTTTCTTTCGGTTTGAAAAAAAAATGTAAAGCGTTAATAGTGTGCCTTGAAAAATAATAATGATATGCACAACATTAATAAAAGAAAACATATAGATACTATTTTTCGTTTGAAAGGTTCATTCAAAAATATAATTTCTCTCTTTATATTTAATGAAATTTCAATAATTTATAGAAAAGTGCATTCAAGACGAACTATTTGAAATGAAAATGAATCATGCTTATTTATGTTCGATGGCTTTGACCGGAGTTCTCGCAAATATTTCCCAGAAAAACACGCCATAAACTACGAAATATTCAACGCTAATAATCCAGAGGTTTTCAGATTTATCGGCTTTATCAATATTTATATATGCTAAGTAACTCAATACAATCACAAAACTCCATACTAATGGGAATTTATATTTGGTGAAAACTGATAATATTAAAAGCGTTGCAATATACCAGGGGTGCACCGTTGTTGTTGTGAAATAGTAAAAACTTAAAGCTAATAACATGGCGGTGATGAGCTCTACCATGGTTTTATTTCTTCTAAAAAACGTGATAATCAGGATAAATAAAATAACCAAAAGCGCCATAATTTTACCAATAACGGCAATCTCGTTGTAACCTCTAAATGTATAGCCAATTTCGCGAGCTATATAATAAAAGCTGGCATTAAATTCAAAATTTTGAAACCAAAGCGCGACAGTTTCGGTGTAGTTATTTAAGAATTCAGAGGAATAAAATGGCGCAAAAAGCAAGAGCGTTGAAATACCGACAATGGTATAAAATAAAACTAGTTTTATAAGACCTCTTTTTGTAAACCATTGAAAAAACAAAGGCAGAAATACCAAAGGAATCAATTTGACCGAAATGGATAAGGCCAGAACAACAGCAGAGAAGTGCCATTGCCCAATATATAAAAGATATATACTCCAAATCAAAAAGAAGATCATGACCCCTTCAAAATGAAGGTTTCCCGTCAACTCAATAATTATAAACGGATTTAATAGATACCAGAAAATATGATAAACAGGAAGTTTTAGTTTTTTAAGCAGCTTTTTGCCAAAGTGAAGCGTTCCAAAATCGGCAGCAATAATTAATAAACGCATGACTATGGCAGACCCCAAAATACTTTTACCTGTAAATAACCCTGCAACTATAAAGCAGAGTTGATTTATAGGGGGGTAATTGGTAAAGTGACTTGCATTTAAAGCACCCATTCCCTGGTATAATTCTTGAGCCTGGTGCACCGGAAATTCACCTTTATCCATAAAAGCTTCTACCGTAAATAAGTACGGGTTAAAACCTTCTAAAATCATCCTGCCATCCCAAATAAAACGGTAGAAGTCCTGTGATAAGTTAGGCATGGCTAAAATAAAAATAGCTCTAAAACCAAAAGCCAGATAGGTTAAAAGCTTAATATTACTTTTAAATAACTGTATGAGTTTGTAAAACAGGAAAAACAGAGCACTATATAATGTAATGAGTTTAATATAATCTGTACGCACTAAATCGTATGCAAAAGAAGTGTAAAATAAAATACTTACAAATGCTATAAGTAAGGGCGTTTTATTGAGTTTAAGAAACGTAGGGTTTAAAAGCATAATGTAAATATAGTATTATTTGTTTGTCGGTTTAAAAGATTAAACTAACTTGATCTGGTTTATCTAATTTCCTTTAATATGTTAAGCAAATCTTCCCTAATGAAAAAAAAAGAAGCATCATTTATAGTTTATTTCGTATTGTGCATTCTGCTGATTATGAGTTGCAAAAAGGAAGACACAACAAAAAAACCAAACATACTATTAATTTGCGTTGACGACCTTAGACCGGAATTAAATAGTTTTGGTGCCAAACATATGATCTCTCCAAACATCGATAAACTGGCACAACAAGGTGTGTCTTTTCAAAGTCATTATGTGAATGCACCGAGTTGCGGCCCATCCCGGTATACATTATTAACAGGGAAGTATGGCCCTGCAGGGAACAACGCTCTTTTTTTGCGTTCCGAACGAATATCAGATGGAGAAAATATCGACCCAAGTATGCCGGAGTGGTTTAAAACGAATGGATATACTACCGTTTCCGTTGGAAAAGTGTCTCATCATCCCGGAGGAAGAGGTGGGATAAATTGGAATGACAGTACCATTATAGAAATTCCTGATGCCTGGGATAAACACCTGATGCCTGTTGCAGAATGGGAGCACCCAAGGGGCATGATGCATGGACTAGCTCATGGAGAAATTCGTGTAAATTCAGGCGACATGGATGTTTATCAATCTTTAGAAGGAAATGACGATATTTATCCAGATGGAGTCATAACCAATGAGGCGTTGAAACAATTAAAAGCGCTTTCAATGAATGATGAAAAACCTTTTTTTCTTGCCGTGGGGTTTCTCAAACCTCATTTACCTTTTGGAGCTCCAAAATCTTATTTGGACAAATATGAAGATATTGATTTTCCCGCGATAGCTCATCCTGAGAGGCCCATAGGAAGAACAACATGGCACAAGTCCGGAGAGTTTAATCAATATAATAAATGGGGGAAAGATCCCAATGTAGATAAGCCTTTTGCAAACGAATTGCGTCGCCGCTATGCGGCTTGTGTAAGTTATGCTGATGCGCAGGTAGGAAGGGTTCTCGACGCACTCAAACGTTCTGAGAAAGCTGAAAACACAATTGTTATTCTTTGGGGAGATCATGGATGGCATTTAGGCGAGCATGCTATTTGGGGAAAGCATAGTTTATTTGAGGAGGCATTGCATTCGCCCATGATAATTTACGATCCCAGAAGTGACAAAAAAGGATTTAAAACTAATGCCATTGTTGAAACGCTTGACATTTTTCCAACCTTATGTGATTTAACTGGAATTAAGAAACCAAAGTTTGTTGAAGGTGTATCACTTAAAAATATTTTGGAAAGGAAAGATACCATCGGTCATTTTGCTCTGGCATATAAACAGAATGCAACGACCATAAGAACTGCAACGCATCGATTAGTGCTTCATAAAGACGGTTTTGTGGAATTGTATGATCATTCTTCGCACGACAATGAAACGAAAAACGTAGCCGATAATAATCCCGAATTGGTTCAATATTTAAAAAAAGAAATAGAAAAAGGTTTTGAGTAGTTGTATTTACTGGCTTTTAGCAAATAGCTTAATGTTGTATTTGTGGTTATTGTTAATATATTAAAACTTCAATATTAAGAAATCTTAAATTCTTACAAACCGGCTTAAAAAAAGACCTCTTTTTTAAACATTGCATAACATTTACTTAATTCGTTTTTTCGTTTTTTTTGCTTTTTTTGATATCAATAAATTAGGCGACAATGAAAAGATGGATTTATTTATTTATAGCCGGAACAATACTGTATTCTTGTTATAGTGACGATATAACAGCCAATAATGATCAGATACAAAAATGGGAATTATATAGCGTTACTTTTCCGGAAAGCACTACTGTTATACAAGGCGATGGCCTGGAAATATTAGACGAGCTTACTTTAGTTAGTGACTCGCTGTTTTTTAGAAATAGACATGTAGGAACGTTAAGTTGGGAATTGAGTGGAACGTATCACTATATGGAATATCAAAACGATAATTATATGGTTTTAAAGTATGATGATGAAAGCGAAATTATTGGAAACTGTTCTGGTAATTCGAACGAGGTATTTCGGTTTACTTCTGAAAACGAAATATATAACACCTGGTCAGATTGTGATGGTCCGAAGCTCCAATATAAAAGACAATACTAATTAGCCGTCCAGTCATTTAGAATTTATGGATTATTATGTGTGAAGACTGTAATTGCGAACAGCTGTATAATTTTCGGGATGAAGATCATTTTTTTCAGTTTGAAAAAAAACTTCAATCAAGCAGTAAATTACGAATTCAGGATACCGGTGAAAAAAACTCAGAACCGCTGCTAAAGACCAAAGAAACCTATTATAGATGTACTTCTTGTAGTACCGTTTTTGTGCTTTCTACAAACCTTGATAATATAAAAAAGAGCTTTTTCCTGACACAAGATAATTCAGATAAATACAAAGCAAAACTTCAAAGCAAGGATAAAGTAAAAAGTAAAGGTTGCGTATTGCTAATCGTTTTACTGTTATCTCTTTTTATGTTTTTTACCCTTTACTAAATTAACGCAGAAACTTATGCTTTAGCTTTAGATATTAAGGAGTTGAAGAATACATAACCAAAACCTATACATAACATCAGGTGAAATGGAAATAGTCCAAAATCACCGCCTTGATCACCCACTACAAAAGCGCTATACATTCCAAAGGCAAAATAAATCATCAATAGGCCTTCAAATATCACATGTGTCGAAACCGTTTTCTTAAGGTATTTGTTTTTTTTCCAACTATCTTTAATCGTGTTTATATTGAATTTAGGAGTACGTATAAATTCACTTTTTTTACCTAGGTGACCTTCTAAAACCGCAATAGAATTGTGCAATGAAAAGCCCATGGCAATAGAGAAAAAGACGAAAAACATACCGATGTAGTTCATGAAATTTTTAATACCACCACCGTACATTTTTCGATACATGACCCAATAACAGATAAAAAATATTATGGTGCTCAAAACAAAGAAACTCATAATATAAAAATAGGACCTTAAATGAAGGTATTCGTTTTTTATATAAAGCATAGGAATACTTAAAACAGCGACAATAAGGATGTTTAAAAACATCGTACTGTTTAACAAATGCAATAGTCCGTGAACTTTTGTTTTAGGTGAAATATTTTTGTTTTTTAGAACTTTCCACATCATTTTTCTAAAGTTTTCAGCGCCCCCTTTGTTCCATCTGAATTGTTGAGTCCGGGCCGCACTAATTACCACAGGGAGCTCTGCCGGGGTCTCAACATCTTCCAAATACTTAAATTTCCAGTTTTTCAATTGCGCTCGGTAACTTAAATCAAGATCTTCTGTTAGTGTATCACCTTCCCAGTTACCCGCATCAATAATACATGCTTTTCTCCATACACCCGCAGTTCCATTAAAGTTTATAAAATGTCCTTTACTGTTTCTACCAACTTGTTCTAAGGTAAAATGAGCGTCCAGTGCAAAGGCCTGAATCTTTGTTAATACAGAATAATTACGGTTAATATGGCCCCAACGGGTTTGAACAACGCCAATATTTTCATCTTTAAAAAAGGGAACGGTTCGTTTTAACCAGTCTTCTTTTGGTAAAAAATCGGCATCGAAAATCGCAATAAATTCACCCTTTGCCGTTTTTAGACCTTCTTTAAGAGCTCCAGCTTTAAAACCACTTCTGTTGGTTCTGGTAATGTGTTGGATGTTTAAACCGGAAGCTCTTAGATTCTGGATGTGATTATAAGTTGTTTTTAAGGTTTCATCTGTAGAGTCGTCTAAGACTTGAATTTCCAATTTGTCTTTTGGGTAATCTACTAAAGCAATATTATCGAGTAATCGCTCCATCACATACATTTCGTTATAGACGGGAAGCTGTATCGTTACAAAAGGGATTTCATCCGGATTTGAGAAATCGAAGGCACGAGATTTATCGTTATTTTTTTTAGACGATAAATAGTTAAATAGTAAATTCAACTGTGCTAATGCATATATAAATATAAGCAAAAGTGCTATGGTATAAATGACGATGATAATTATTTCAAGAATCATTTTTTTATACTGTATTTAAAAATCCAACCTAATATTTTAACACCTGCAAATATAGCACCTTTTAATGTTCCGGATACTTTTGAAACACCGATTCTATTTCTATAATTAACAGGGACTTCTGTATAACTCATATTTTGTTTTAGTACTTTAAGCTGCATCTCCACTGTCCAACCATAGGTTTTGTCTTCCATGTTGAGAGCCAATAGTTTATCGTATTTAATTGCTCTAAACGGGCCCAGATCTGTAAATTTTGCTCTAAAGAATACGGCCATTAACGTTGTTGCTAACCAATTCCCGAATATTTGTGGAAATGTCATGGAACCCTGTTCTCTAAGTCGTTTTACCCGCGCACCAATTACAAAATCAATATCATGATTAACAATAGGATACACAATTTTAGTTAATTCTTCAGGAAAGTCACTATAATCACCATCTAAAAATACAACAATATCTGGTTTTACATCTTGCATAGCAATATGATTCATACCCTTCAAACATGCATGTCCATAACCTTTTCGTTCTTCTTTCAATACGGTTGCTCCCGATTTTTTTGCATTAACTTCGGTAGCGTCTGTAGAATTGTTGCTTACCACAATAATTTCATCAACTGTTTCAGGGATATCGTTAATAACATGAGAAATAGAGTCTGCTTCGTTATAAGCAGGGATAATAACTTTGATTATTGGCATATAAAGATATTCAAATACAAAAATACAATAACCTTAGACGTCCGTCAAGTATCGAACTAACAACCTTTTCAAATTATATTTTAAAGTGAGGTGGTACTTTATAAAAATGGCAAAAGAGTATTAGCAACTCCTAATACCCTTTTATTAGATTCGATTAGTAATGATTGATTTTTTTATTTTGTTATATGACTACATATTGTTTCGATGTGAGAGACATCCGTTCCGCAGCAACCACCAAATACTCTCAGGTCTGGTAATACTTCTTTTAATTTTAAATACCATTCACCTAATGCTGCTTTATCTCCTGTATCCAATTCTTCGGATGCGTCCAACTCTTCATGACTTTTGCATGATGCATTGGCGCGGATGCCTTTTATTCTGGATTTCCAGAAATCATCAGTTCTTAGGTGATCGAAAAAATGCGAAGGATGGGCGCAATTGATCATGTAATACATAGGATAGGAATCTGTAGCCTGATCAATGTGAGTAATAGCATCTTTAAGGGTTTCACCACTAGGCAGGTTACCATCCAGTTCTACCGTAAATGAAATGACCACGGGGATGTGCTTCTCCTTGGCGACCATCGAAATACCTAGGGCTTCGTTAATATAACTAATAGTCATGGCACAAACCATATCTGCTTTGGCTTTGGCAAATGCTTCAATTTGGTGGTTATGATATTTCTTTGCCTCATTGGCATCCATGATGTTTTGAATGGTATAACCATCGCCTCTTGGACCCACACATCCACTAACATAGATATTGTCAATAACCGCGCTATGGTCCTTTCGTATTTGATGTAATAAATGTATGGCGTCTTTATTTACTCTTTTTATATCCTCTTTGGTATATCCTAACTTATACCCCCAATCTTGGCTTGATCTCCATGTAGGGCTTTCAAGAATGAACCCGGTTTTGTTCTCTATAGCTAAGTTCAAATAATCTTTATAATACGCTTTAAGTGTCGACTTATGTATAGGGTCTTCCAATAAAGGAAACGAAGCGAAATGAGGTAAATCGATATGTCGGTTAAATATGAAATCGGTTTCTAATCCACCATCTGTAAGTATAATATTATCAGAAACCATGTTAACCTGTTTTATTAATATCTTTAAACGTTAGCATTTCGATAATTTTTGATGATGCACCATCATAGAACCCAGTTTCATGTTCGTAACTTTCTGGGTTTTCAAAGGATCCAAAGAGGATATCAAAAATGGGTAAATCTGAATAGTTATGCTTATGGATGCCCTTGGCATGATGTACCGTATGACTTTCGGGTCGCTGAATAATGTACCCTAGCCATTGTGGTGTTTTAATATTGGTGTGCTGAAATATTCCTAGAAACATAGTTCCAAGCAACATGATGGTAACGGCCTGTGGTGTTACTCCAATAAGTAGTGCCATACAGATACTTCCTAAGAAGGTAAATCCAACCATATCGAATAGACTGAAATAAAAGGCACCATAAGTATCAATGCGTTCTGCACTATGATGCATTTGATGGAACGTTCGCCATAAAAAATCTGATTTATGCATGGCTCTGTGCCATATAAAAACACCAAATTCATATAATATAATAGCGACTAAACCACCTCCAATATTTCCTAAGCTGGTTAGATCAAAGAACTGGTAGTTTGATAAAAAAGGATCTGTCCATAAGGGTAAATAAGAAGATAAAAAGAAGAACACAGTGAATGATGTAAGCCCTTTTAGTTTCCAGTGTTTTACTTTGGGCAATGGCTTAGCGGGAAACAAAGCTTCCCAAATAATGAGTAGGGCATACATGGCTAAAGCAATCAAAGAAATGGGGTCTAATAAAATTTCTAATGGTGTTGGCATGATTTTGCGTTTTAAAGTTAGCATTTGTTTTATACTTTAAAAGGCGTAAGTTTTTTACTTACAATGTAAGTGCTATAAATACTTAGTGTAAGTTCAGACTATTAGAGTGTCCAATCTGGGTTTGTTTCAGGCTTGTAAGCACAATAGGTGCCTGTTTTTATAGAGTTGGAAAGGTGCTTGGCGAGTTCAGGGTGTAATACTTCAATTTTTTTTATAGCACTTCTAATTCGCCAGGTCACCGCAGAACGTGCTTTTTCGATTGTGGAGCCTACTTTTCTAGTTTTTCCGGAAAGACCCAGTGATTGTGAAAGATGGTCAAGGATGGTATCATATTCCTCTCTTAACGGACCAATTTTTTCTACTTGGTTCATGTCTTCCGCATTATCAATATCTGCTTGCAATTCTTTAATACGTCTCAAATATTGCGACTTGGCTTTATCATCTATGGCTTTGGTTATATTACTCTCATTGACTAGAGCGTCCATCAAATCCAGACAATGGAATTCCTCTAAAGGATGAGCCAATAGTTTATGTATATCGTGATAACCCTTGGCGTCTTTTACCGTTATTGACATATTATTATAATGCAATTCCCATACATTTCCTTTTAATAAGAAGGATGAGGTAGTAGGTTTAGCTAATTTCTGTTCTACGGATTTTATACCTCTTTGTGATTTAATATAGTCACATAATGGTGTAAGATAAGTTTCTCCTTTGAATGGATTAAGAATGATTAACCAGTCCAAAGCTTCTTCCTCAAGTCCGCGTTTTCCGGTATAGGCCTCAACTTGAAATTGTTCCAAATACATAGTCCAGCATTTCCATAGATTATCATAATCTTCGAGTTGTAGATAGGCTGCGGCAACCCATGCCGGAAAGTCTGTCCAGGAATTAAACGGGACTTTTTTACTCAAAGAAATACTCTTTTTGAAGTCTCCCATTTGCAAATAAAAACTAGAGCCATACGCAAAATACATATCCTGATGAAGAGGATTGATTTTTATAGCTCTTAAATACAAATTCACTGCTTCGTTAGCATACCCCAAGAGCATAAGCGAATAAGATACGCGAAGCAAATGTGACGCATCACTGGGGTTCATTCGAAGCGATTTACGTAAGTAGTGCTCGGCCTGTTCAAATTCACCGCGATATACATAGGTTCTTCCTAAAACACCCAGGGCCGTATAATCATTAGGGTCTATTTCAATAGCTTTTAAAGCATATTTGTGAGCACCTTTCATACTTTCGTCCCAGCGATCCCAAAGGAGGCATGACCAAAAATTAAAATAACTAAGTGATAACCCCGTATAGGCTAATGAGTAATTGGGATCTATATCTATGGCTGCGTTAAAATAATATCTGGCATTTTTATCATTATCGCCTGATCCCTTTTTTAAGGTATTCATTCCCAATAAGTAGTTCTCGTATGCAGCAAGTTCTACAGCGTTTTTTTTATAAGAGTGCGATAGTAAGTTATAATTTATTTTTTCTTGAAGGACGCTCACAATTTGCTGTATGATACTATCTTGTGCTTCAAGAAGAGCATCTATGGTTTGATCATGCCGATCTCCAAAAACCAAACTGTTATCCTGGGCCTTTACCAATTGAATGGAGATTCGCAAAATATCATTGTGGTGTCTAACGCTACCATAGATTAAATAATCGGCACCGAGTTGATCAATTTCATCGGTACTATAAATATCTTTTATTTGATGTGTGGAATAAGAGGAAATAACTGAAAGCCCAATGAATTTAGAAAAGTTGGTAATAAGATCTTCGGTAAATCCAATAAAAAGATTTGTTATTCTATCGGCATCCGTATGCACCTGAAAAGGCAATACCGCAATCGTTATATTCTTGTTTTTTTGAAACCTTGTCAAAATAAAAAAATGATATACCTGATGTATTTAGCGAGGCAGTTTAATCTATCATATAAAATTAAGAATTAATAAGCACAAAACAAGTTAAAGCTTGTAAATCAATAGATTTCATTAATTTAAGAGATCTCTAAGATCGTTCTCTTTTTTAAATGCTTTTAAATCGGTCCATTCTTTAATTTTCTTCCCGGCTTTAAATTTTGATGCAGAAACTAATTTTTCGTTTTTATACATTAAACAATAGCCATTTTTCTGACTGCGTTTAAGTTGACATTTGTGGTCTATTTTCTCCATATCATCATAGAATAACCACCAATTTGTTTTTTCACCGTCTTTAAAATGTCCTTCGCTATTTTTAGAGCCATTTTTATTATAAAAATACCAATACCCGGAAGGTTTATTTTTTAAATAATGACCTTCTTTTTCAACGACACCGTTTTGAAAATAGAATTTCCAATAGGCCGTTTTTTTGTTGTTTTTAAGCCAGCCTTCTGCTTTTAAAGTACCGTTGCTAAAATATGCTTTTTGATATATTTTTTTCGTTTGGGCCGAAAGAGAAGCACTAAATAGTACTATAGTCAAGCATAATGTTAGATGCTTTGCCGAAATACAAATTAGTAACAATTTGTCAGTCTGAGATTGACCAAGACTTCTATTTAAGATGAGCATAGTACAGTTTCATAATTTAAGGTTTTGTTGAAGACTTCTCTAATAACACTATTTCTGATTAACCAAATCCATCAAGTCAACATCGTTTCCTAATAAAATCTCTGTTGGGTTAATACGTCCTTTTTCAGGACCATTTTCAAGTTTCAAAACACCTCGAGGGCAAACCGCAGCACAGATACCACAACCCACGCAACTTGCTCTTATAATATTCTCACCTTTTTGGGCATAAGCACGTACATCAATACCCTGTTCGCAATACGTTGAACAATTTCCACAGGAAATACATTGGCCGCCATTGGTTGTAATTCTAAATCGTGATTTAAAACGTTGAACAATACCCAGGTAAGCAGCCAAAGGACAGCCAAATCGACACCAAACCCGGTTCCCGAAAATCGGATAGAATCCGGTACCAATAACACCGGCAAAAATAGATCCGATTAAAAAGCCATAAATATCCTGAATGGTTTGTGTTTTAACACCCAGAAGGCCTTCTGCTCCTGAAAAATAGGCATAAAGTGTAAAGCCGGTCATGACCAGAGCGAAAACTAAAACCCCATGTACTAACCAGCGTTCCAGTTGCCAGGCTTTTAAAGATTTGTCTGAAAGCTGTCTATAGGGATCTCCTAAAGTTTCGGCTAATCCACCGCAACCGCAAACCCACGAACAATACCAGCGTTTTCCAAAGAAATACACCATCACCGGAACAATAACCAGAGTTAAAAGAATCCCCCAAACTAAAATGAATAAACCTAGTCCGCCACTGGAAATAAGCTCATCCAGGCTCCAGCTGTAAAAGAAATCATAATCTAAAGGAAAGGCATTTTTAAAATCATACCATGGCTTTTCGAAACGCACCAATATTTCGGGTATTAAAAAAGCAAAAACAATTTGAAAGAATAATACCGAAGTGGTTCGCAATACCTGGTATTTATTATGACGGTATTTGATGTACATACGTACAGCCATAACCGTCATAACGGTACAATATAAAAAGCCATAAAGAAACCATTGGCTGGCCATATTGCCACTGATGCTTTCACTAAAGGGGTCCACAATATAGGTCCAGTTAACGATATAATCCGGCCTGAAATATAGCAGTAGATAAAAGCCTACCAGAAAAACGAAAGCAAACCAACCTATCCAACCCCTGTTGGTGGCAGGATTTAACCAAACGCCATTATTTTTAATGCCTGCAGGACCTAGTGTAATAACATTAGGAATGATACACATTAAAGCACCAAGAATACCGAGTCCGAAGGTGAGCCACCAAAAAAGTCCTTTATTCTCTTTTATTAAGCCAGTACCTGCGTGCTTAGCGATTTGATAAGAAAAGCTATGCGGTTTATCCCAAATTACTTTATCCCATTCACTATTTTGTTTGTGACTTTCGTTTGCTGATTCTATAGCTGTGACTATTTTATCGGAGAAAGAAAAGGGGTTAGTAAACGTTTTTCCTAGAACTTCAGATTTTATCTCATTTATAAAGAGTTCGCTTTTAATGCCTTTAGAATTAATAGTAGCATCAAACAATTCCGGGGTAAGTTCGTATTTCCCTAAAAAAATAAGCGATGTGAATATAGCAAGTCCTGTTAAAAAGATACCTAAGCCTATGTTTTGTATATATTTCATCTGATGTAATTATGAAGTTTGGAAAATACGTTTCCAGTTTTTCTTTTTGAGTTGAATATTGGTGTCATTTTCTCGGTTGAATTTTGCAACAATCTCTTTTTCATGAAGTTTATAAAATTCAGGGTCGAAATTAGCATCAGCTAGGTGCTCCAATACATGGTCTACCGAACGTTTTTCAGATAGTACCCGATCAAAAAACTCATGACGCATTCGAATTCCGAAGGTATTGATTCCAATAAATTCTCGAGTGGTTTTATCGTAATTCAAGTGAATACACTTTTTTCCACGATCGTGTTCCCAATAAAAGCGAGCTTCATTATCTTTTGGTTCTGCCCAAACCCATCCATAGGTTTGGTATTCTATATCTATAAATTTTGCAGAGTTAAACCAATGTCCGGGTTTATAGGGAATGCGGTTCCCGCAAATGGTTTGTGCGACGGTTTCCCCCATCATTCTTCCGGTATACCAAACCGCTTCAATGGGTCTGCGCATACCAATACCTTCATGCTGTTCTGCACAATCACCAATCGCATACACGTCAGAAACATTAGTTTCTAAAAAGCGATTTACTTTGACGCCGCGTCCGGTTTCAATATCAGAGTCTTTGATAAAACCTATATTGGGTGAAACACCTGCCGTTAAACCGACAACTTCACAAGGAATCTCTTCTCCAGTTTCTGCAATAACAATTGATTTGACCCGGCCGTTGCCATCAGCTTTAATTTCTTTTAAGTTTACACCTAATCGTAAATCGATACCGTTGTTAATAATTTCTCTATTGATCATAGCGCTTTCTCCCTCCGGTAAAACACCATTCCAAAAGCTGCTTTCACGCACTAAAAACGTCACAGGAATATGCCGGGAATGAAGCATTTCAGCTAATTCAATACCAATTAATCCGCCACCAACGATCACTGCACGCTTACAAACTTTATTATTAGGAGCATACTTTTCAAGATTATCCAAATCTTGTTTGTGATACATACCCATAACGCCATCTAAATCCTGACCCGGCCATCCAAACTTATTAGGCTTACTACCGGTTGCAATAATCAATTGATCATATTGTAGCGTATCGCCCTCTGTAAAATGAAGGGTTTTAGACTTTGTTTCAATAGTTTTTACAAAACCTTTTTTAAGTTCGATGCGATTCTTTTTCCAAAACCATTTCTCGTAAGGTTGTGTATGTTCAAATTTCATGTGACCCATATATACATACATGAGTGCCGTACGAGAAAAGAAATAATCAGTTTCGGCAGAGACAATAGTAATTTTTTTATCAGATAGTTTTCTAATATGTCTTGCCGCCGTAACTCCGGAAATCCCGTTTCCTATAATAACAATGTGTGCCATTTTTTGTTCGATTATGCTGTTGTCAGTCGTTACTAAAGGTAATAACTTAATTGAAAAGATAAATTAATTTATTTATCGATGCGTTGATACAAATTTAAAAGCTACTTTTTTTTTGTTTTGTAAGTTAGCTAACATTTCGTACGACAGAGGTGTTGTTACTTTGCAATTATAAAATATGAACACATGAAAAGATACATAATATTTATACTGGCTTTTATTACCTTGAATAGCTATGCTCAAGATATAAGTACTTTTTTTAATAAAGCGGATGTTTTTTTTAAAGCTCATGTCGCCGATGGAAAAGTGGCTTACTCGATAATACATGCCAATCAAGACGATTTAAATGCAATTCTAAAAATGGCGGAAACTATCTCTGTTTCAAAGGATAATGCTGAAATCTATCAGGCGTTTTGGATAAACGCTTATAATTTGGCAGTGATCAAAGGAATCATTGATAATTATCCGACAAAATCACCCTTAGATAATGCCGGCTTTTTTGATAGAACACAATATAGTCTTGGAGGTAAAAAAATTACCTTAAATGATATTGAACATAAACTTTTAAGAGCTCAATTTAATGATGCAAGATTTCATTTTGTATTGGTTTGTGGAGCTGTAGGGTGCCCGCCTTTAATAAGTGAAGCCTATTTGTCAGATACTTTGGATGCTCAAATGGATAAGCAAACCAAAATAGCTTTAAATGGAACGTTTTTAAAGGTAAATACTAAAAAGAAACGCGTTTATGCTTCGCAAATTATGGAGTGGTATAAGGGAGATTTTAAAACTAAAGGGAGTTCTGAAATAGATTTTATAAATACCTACAGAACAGAAAAAATACCCAGCAATTTTAAGTTAAGTTATTTTACTTACGATTGGAATTTAAATAAACAGTAGACTAAATATAAATATACAAATCAAAATAAATAAGATGAAAAAAATAATAATATTGTTAGTAATTACCTTCATTGGTGGATTTACCGGATTTTCCCAGGAAGACGAAAAGGAAGAGAAGAGTAATATTCAAACCTATACACCTTCTAAATTATTGAAAAAAGGGCAGTGGGATATTAAATGGTTTAATAATCTATATACCGAAACAAAAGGGAAGTTTAATGGTGTTAAAAGTGACAAAGACAGGGAAACCTATTTCACATCTACTATCGATGTGTTTACAGGAGTTTCAAATAATAATACACTTAATGTCGGTTTGCTTGTCGAAATTAGATCCAATGTTGTTAACGATAGAAGTGCATTAGATGTTTTTTCATTTGATGGAGAAACCGGAACTGCGCGATCGGGTGTTAGCTCTATAGCACCGGCAATAAAATTTAATCCGTTTAAAGATGTGAGTAACTTCACGGTTCAAACGGCATTTCATATTCCTTTGGTGGACAATGAAGTTGAAGACGGCGTGTTTTTAGATCAAACTGCGTTTACATTTCAAAACAGATTTTTCTACGATTATACATTTCCAAGTGGTGATTGGCAGTTGTTTACAGAATTAAATACGGAGTATAATTTTGGAGAAGACACAAGTTTTGCAAATAATACATTTGTTTTTGTGCCTGGTGTATTTTTAAGTTATTTTCCAAATCAGGAATTTACAATTTTGGGTTTTGCACAACATCAACAAAGAATTGGCGATTTTGAGCAGGACTATACGGCTTTAGGTTTTGGCGGCAAATATCAATTGACGAAGGTTTTAAATCTGGAACTGTTATATAGTAATTTCGTTAGAGGAAGTAATACAGGATTGGGACAATCATTTAATATAGGTTTACGAGCATTATTTTAATGATTAATAGTAAATTAGGAGTTTAAATCAAATTTGATGAAAGTTTGTAAACTCCTAATTGTATTTTCTATAGTCATTCAAAGTTGTACTTCGCAAGATAAAAAGATAAATGGCTTGAGTTTTGTGGCGCATCGTACTCCAATAAATGATACGCATGTTTTGCCGATTGTCGATGTAAATGCTAATTATGCGGCAGTTATGCCATTTGGGTTCATAAAAGATCTAAGTCACCCTGAGATTATGTTTAATACAGAAAGACAATGGTATGGGGAAACTAAAGCAGGGGCAAAGCAGTATGCCGAAGCATTGGTGAAAAAGGGCATTAAGATTATGCTGAAACCTCAAATTTGGGTTTGGCGTGGTGAGTTTACAGGTTATATTGAGATGAAAAATGAAACCGATTGGAAAACTTTAGAGGATGCGTATTCGGCATTTATTTTAGAATATGCTGAATTGGCTCAGGATATAAAAGCAGACATTTTTTGTATTGGGACGGAGCTTGAAAAGTTTGTAATCAACAGGCCGGATTATTGGTTAGATCTAATAATCAGTATAAGGAAAGTGTATAAAGGAAAATTAACCTATGCAGCGAACTGGGATGAGTTTAAGCGCACACCCTTTTGGAAGGAATTGGATTTTATTGGTGTAGATGCCTATTTTCCCGTGAGTGTGAATAAAACCCCAACGGTGGAGGATTGTTTAAAAGGCTGGGAACCGCATAAAAAAGTAGTTGAAGAACTTTCAGAAACCTATGAAAAGCCGATTTTATTTACTGAATTTGGCTATAGAAGTGTTGACCATTCCGGAAGGGAACCTTGGAAAAGTGACAGAAGTATGTCCCAGGTTAATTTTGAAGCACAAACCAATGCAACCCAGGCTTTGTTTGAAACTTTTTGGAAAGAAGATTGGTTTTCCGGAGGGTTTTTATGGAAGTGGCACCATAATCATAGCGAGTCCGGTGGAGAAAACAACTCTCGGTTTACACCACAAAACAAACCCGTTGAAGCATTGATTAAAAAGCATTATGAAGCTTATAAATAGAATAGTGTGTTTTACGTTAGTTTGTTTAGGGGCGTGGTCTTGCTCAGACGCTGATGATGAACAATCGGACACACTCTTGTCGTATTTAAATACCATGTCTTTTGAAAATGGCGGCGTAATTGCTTGTGCGGCTAGTGACCAAAACACCAATGCTATTTTAACATTTTACTATCCGGAACCCGGAGCTACCGATATTAGGTTTTATGAAACAAATACGACAGATGTTGATCCAAACGATTTTTCTAACTATCAGCAGATTCTTATTGAAAGCGAACCTTTTTTTAATGGCTATTTAGGACGGTTTACACAATTAGATGCTCATGGGAAATGGATTGTGATTACATTTGAATTGCAAGGTGATATTAAAGTATCCAATCCAATAAGATCCAAACAAATTACAAAACCTACCGTTTGGAATGATGCGGTAATCATAGATCAATCTCAACCCGGAATGCCCGAATTTACATGGACCGATAATGCTTATGGCGATAACGCGATCTATTTCCAGGTTGTGTCGAATAGCAATAATGATTTAGTATCGGGAACCTATACTTACGATAATACATTCCAATTCTATAATACTGATAATGTGGTTTTAAATGTTACGAGGCAGGCACCCTCAAGCCTTGTTGGAGGCCAGGAATATAATTTCACGTTAATGGATGTAAGTGAAGATAATTGGGTAAATTGGGTGATTTTAAAAACGTTTGAAGTACTATGATTAGAAAGTATCTGGCGTATATACTTATAACCTTATGCAGTGCTATCGTGTTTTCTCAAGAAAACAGGGTGGCCGATTTGAAAATTCAGGGGAATAAAAAAATAAAATCGGCTTTTATAAAAAACGTTTCTAGCATAAAACCCGGTGATGCGTTAGATTCGTTGGTGATTGAGCAGGACATTATTCGTTTAAAACGCTTGCCTTCGGTATCACATGCGTATTTTCAGGTATTTGAGGCACAGGATGATACTTATAATGTGTTCTATAATATCGTCGAGAACTTTACACTTATTCCCTCATTAAATATTTATACCACGAATGACGATGAGTTCGCCTATAGAGCGGGCTTATATGAATTCAACGTATTTGGAAGAAATATAGGATTTGGTGGCTTTTATCAAAAAGATATTTATAGTTCTTATGCCATAAATTTTAGAGCACCTTATTTATTTTCTAATAAGTTAGGGTTGGCGGTTAATTATCAGAATTTAACAACGCAAGAGCCTGTTTTCTTTGATAATACCACGGCAGATTATAAATATAATAATGAATCTTTTGAGGTTTTAGGCTTGTACGAAATTAATTTTAAAAATAGATTTGAGTTAGGCTTTAATTATTTTATGGAAGATTATGCTTATAAATCTGGAGCCACGAGTCCTGATGTTCCTCAGGAACTTAATGTGCATAAATGGTTACTCAAGGTTATATATGAATATAATAACCTGGATTATTTTTATCAATATGTTTCCGGTTTTAGAAGTCAATTTCATTTTCAATACGTAACATCTACGAATGATCAACTTCCCGATTTTTTTATTGCATGGAATGACTTTTACTTTTTTAAGCGTATAGGCCAACGCGGGAATTGGGCCAATAGAGTTAGAATGGGTTTGTCTAAAAATGATAAAACACCTTTTGCCCCTTTTTCGGTTGATAATAATATAAATATTAGGGGTGTAGGTAATGTTATTGATAGAGGTACAGGGGTCATAATTTATAATACCGAATATCGACATACGATATACGAAAAGAACTGGTTTGTTCTCCAGGGAAATGCTTTTGTAGATTCCGGCACATGGCGTAATCCGGGTGGTGATTTGGGGGATTTTTCGAAATCTGAAAATGTGAGAGTCTATTCTGGTATCGGACTTCGTTTTATTCATAAAAAAATATACAATGCTATTTTTAGAATCGATTATGGACACGGACTTACAAAAGATGCCACAAATGGATTTGTATTTGGGATAGGGCAGTATTTTTAATGAAAAGTTAACTTCTGGTCTTGTTTTCTAAATAGAATCTATTTTACATTTGTCAAAAAAAAATATGCGAGTAATAGCAATTGGAGATATTCATGGTGGATTAAAGGCTTTGATACAGGTATTGAATAAGGTCGGGGTAAAAGATGAAGATACACTCATTTTTGTTGGCGATTACGTAGATGGTTGGGGCGAATCAGCACAAGTTATTCAGTTTTTAATCGCGTTATCTCAAAACATAAATTGTGTCTTTATAAAAGGGAATCATGATGTTTGGTGTGAAGATTGGTTAAGAGAAAATAAGGTCAATCCAACCTGGTATATGCACGGCGGTAAGGAAACTATGGAAAGTTATGAAGGGTTTTCAAAGGAGATGAAAACCGAACATCTTAACTTCTTCGAAAATATGCCTCTGTATTATATTGATGATGAACAACGTCTGTTTATTCATGCGGGTTTTACATCCATGCATGGTGTAACCAAAGAGGTCTTTAAAGCCAGTTTTTACTTTGATAGAACCCTATGGGAAATGGCACTGACCATGGATAACAGAATTCGTAAAGATTCTGAATTTTACCCTAACAGGTTGAAACATTATAAAGAGATTTATATCGGGCATACACCGACCATTCATTTTAAATCAGAAGTTCCTATGAATGCCATTAACGTTTGGAATATTGATACCGGGGCTGCCTTTACTGGGAAATTATCGGCTATTGATATTAACTCTAAAGAAATATTTCAAAGCGATGCCTTACCTTCACTATATCCTAATGAAAAGGGAAGGAATAAAAATTAATAATAGGGTGTAACATGACATGAGAAGAATTATTATAATAGTCATAATAGGTTTAGCTTTTAGCTGTAAAGAGGAATTGAAATTAAACCATAAAATTGTAAGTTTGGATTCTGCAATTGTCAAATTAAAGGAATCCGGGATTATTGATAATTCTTTATTTAGGAATATTAAGAAGTCTTTTTCGTTAACTGAACAAGAAATCTATGAAGTACAATATAATCTCAAAAAAAGCTTTACAACATATAATAATGAAAACCGTTATAATGAAAAACTCGAGATTAAAGCGTATAGAATGTTTTTAATCCCTTGTGTCAATTTGACAAATGAAAAACTAGTTAAAGTGTTTGCCTATTGTGATGACGAATCTAGTGAATGGTGGGGTTTTATCGATTTTTTTAATGTTGAAGACGGAGGAAGTTGCTATTTTAGAACCACAATAAATCTATCTACGAAAAGCGCATCTGTCATTTTATTCAACGGTAGAGCTTAATAGTTTTACTCAATACTCTTAAAATCCTTAATAGCTTGATTGGGTTCAATAACATTATAACCTTTCCAGAAATCCGGATCGTATTTAGGTAAATAGGTCGGATTTATGCTGGCCTTTTCGGTAAAACCGTTAAACACTGTTTCGGCGATACTTTCATTTTCAAAGATGACCAATTCTTTCTTAGTCCTGTTGGATACTATAAAATGAAGATCGCTGGATATTTCATTTTGCTTTCTACGTCCTTTAGTATGTTTGTTCTTTTCGATAATTTTTAAAGGACGTTTTATACCAAATTTACTACCCGATTCCATTTCAGCATATTTAAGAGCGTATTTATTCGTTGCGTTTTTAGAATAGATAAAGGTTCCTTTTTTTAGATATTCATCAAGGGAAATTCCTAAGAGTCGAAATTTTCTAAGTGATTTTATATTGTCGTAATCTACACGAACAATCGCAAAGTCATCAGTATTTACATAAATGGTTCCCTGATAGTCCTCTTTTCTTTTTGGCGTAAAGGATATTTTGTAAACAAAATCGTCGTTCAGAAAGATGTAATCCAGAAGTTTAAATTCGTAACGTCTGTCTTTTTCTAAAAAAGTGAGATGGGAATCTTCAAACATAAAACTACTTGTTTCCAAATTAGAAATGGTACGCTTTCTATATTTTAAGAAGTTTTTCTTTCGCTCAAGTTCTTTCTTTTTTTGTTCCTCGATAAGAGCTTTTGTTTGTTCTACCTCTTCTTTTTGTTTTTTATCATCGAATAATGAAGAATTTATTTCTTCCTTAGTTCCGAAAATACCCGACTTAATTTTAAAATAAGAATTACGTTTAACATGTTTTTTAAAGATCTTGCTGAATTTTTCTTCAAGACCACTAAAGGTTATTTCATTGTTTTTGTCATATAGTGTCGAAGCCTTGATAATGTCTAGTTTGTGCGTATCGGGGGTCTTAGGTCTTTGATATAAAATGCCTAAAATTTCGGTATAATTATCAGAGTGTTTTGGGATGATATGGATTAGGCTATCAAAGAATTTTTGGTTGAATTCTGGAATTGTTGACTTCTTAATATCTATGTTGCTCTTTAAGATATCTGTAAAATAGGACTCTCTGTAAAACAATTTATTCTTAGTGAATTCAAAATCGTAATTGTTTATTAAATTCTCTTTTACTTTTTCTAAAATCTCTTCTACAGTGTAGTTTTCGCTAGATAAGAGTACTTCTTTAAGTTCTATAGATTTATTGCTTAAAACGATGGTACTGTCGTTGAACTTATCCAGCCTAATCCGTTTCGTCTGATAACCTAAACAGCTTATAAATAAAGAATCTGTTGCTGCCGGTTTTTTATTCAAATACAATAAAAAGTCACCATTTTCATTACTTATAACTCCGGATGCTTTATTTAAAGCAATGGTAGCATAAGGAATGGGTTTTTGAGTTGTCGAATCTATAAGTTTTGCAGAAATATATTCCTGAGCTTGTAACGATGCTGAAACAAAAAGCGTAAATAAAATGGTATAGATATTCGATTTCATAAAACAGTTGATTATTCTGTAAAAGTAGACGATTATCTAAGCGAAATGTAACATTTAGAATTTTCTTAAGGGAGTTTTATCATTTTTTAACATGCACATATTTTAGGTAGTACTGATTTAGATTTTCGGCAGATGCACCAAACCATTTTTTTAAATGAATGGTCCAATAGTGAAACTGTAATCTCCAGATTCCATTTGAATAATAACATCTGGCAGACGTTGTAAGCCATTTTTGAATAACGACAAACTCATTCATGGCATAGAGTCTACTAATGAGGTCGTTATCTTCATAAATTTTAAAACGCTCGTTGTACCCACCAATTTCATTAAAGAGTGCTTTGGATATAAATTGACTTTGATCACCACCGCGACAGGATTCCCAGGGTAAACGAGAAAGCTGACCTGCAAGTTTTAACCAGAAATGATCACTGTTAAACTTCATTCTGAAACAACCTGCATAATTCTCTTTATTAATTTCTCGTATGATATGGGCGTCGAAATTCTTTGGAGGAAAAGAATCTGCATGTAAAAAATACAGAATATCGCCAGTCGCATATTGAGCTCCCAAATTCATCTGAGCTGCACGACCTTTGGGTGAAGGTTGTAAGATGATGTTTGGTTGGATCCCGTTGAAAATAAAATTCTTAACGATATCTTGTGACCCATCTTTACTACCACCATCAACAACAATAATATTGGCAATATTTTTTTCAGACGAATTTTTCAATAAATACTTTAACAGATTACCGATATTATCGACCTCATTATAAATAGGTATAATAATTGAAATTTTATTCATTTAAATCCCAGTTATAAGGTTTAAAACGTTTTTTTGCTTTTTCTGAAATCTTAATTTTAGAGTACTGATTTAAGAAATCAATTAAAGAGCCATCTTGCTTAAAATCTTTGGCAAACCATTGAAATATTTTTGATAGTTCCAGCTGGTTTTCTGTGATATTGTTCTTTGAAGTATCGCTTAAAAAATCCTCGGTGGCTCTGGTAAGTTCTAACTCCAGATTATCCGTTGTATAGGCACTATTCACTAATTTCGGACAAGAAAATGAGGCACAAACAATGGCAAAATGAATACGAGGTTCATCCATTTTTCGTAGAATTTGATGCTCGATCTCATTTAAATTATACCATTTTTCACCCAATTTCCAGTGCCGCTGATCCCAGGGCTTTTCAATGTCTTTAATACTCTGTATGGGATAGTGTCTTAAAATGAGGTCAATGGTCATAGCATTGTAGGCATTTATCCAGTACGCCAAGGTGTATGCCCTAGAGGAAGCCCCGTTAGGTATATGATCGCTTAATGATGAAATATAATTCGATAGGGTACTACGTCGTTGTTTAAATCCGTTATAATCCACATCGCCTGTTTCCGAAACAAGTTGTTGCAGTAAGTTGTTCCATGATGAATGATTAAAAATGTATAAAGAAGCTTCGAGATTTTCCTGTTTTTCCGGGGGGCTTATTGCTTCATTTTCAGCATTAATGGAACCTGAAACAACCACCGTTTCTTTAATAGTCTGAACATCTTTAGTAATCGTATCTTTAGTGATGTTGATTTCTGAAGCTTCTTTTGGCGTGTTAGCAACAGCTTGCTTTCTACTTCCACAAGACATTACAAAGGCTATTAAAACTATGGGGGCTATGTGTTTCATTAGAAATTCAAGTTTACAATTTTTATACCAATTATGTTAAAACTTCCAGCAGTTTATATAGTGCAGCACTTACAATAGCAGCTAAGGGCAGCGTAAGTACCCAGGATAATACTATTTTTCCGATCATTTTATAGTCGGCTTTGCGGGTAGCCGTTCCGATGCCAAAAATAGAACCCACCGACACATGCGTTGTCGAAACGGGTAGTCCATGAATACTTGCCGTAGTTACTAACAGTCCCGTAATTATGTTAGCCGTAAACCCTTGCCCGGAATTCATTGGGGTGATTTTCTTGCTCATCGTTAGACCTACTTTTTTGGCGTTCATTAAACCACCAATGGCCATGATCATAGCGATGATGGTCATGCTCCAGGTAATGTCTATAACATTAACGATTAAAAGTAAACCAACGATTTTAGGGGTGTCGTTTAATCCTCTTGCAAAGCTTACGATACCCGCGCTTAGATAATGTAAACTATCTAAAATTTTTTGAGAACTCAATCCTAAAATATGACCTTCATAAGTTTCTGTTTTGTTTTGAATGGATGCCTCCAATGTACGCTTTGTTTTTAATGTGGCCATGTTATCCATATGGTAAGAGGCTGTTGATGGAATCTGTTTTTCGTAAATATTCAAACTTGTTTTTTTGGTGACACCTAGTTTCTTTCTTGCAGACCTAAAAAGAAGGTAAATCATAAAGCTAAGTAAAGCAGCCATTAATGGGCTAACGATTAGCGGCATTAAAAAGGTGTTTCCGAGTTTTTCAAAATTAAATTGAGAACCAACTGCCATGACACCGGCACCAAACAATGCCCCAACTAAGCTATGTGTTGTAGAAATAGGCATTCCGATTTTGGTAGCCATAAAAACGGTTAAGGCAGCTCCAAAAGCAATAGATATGGCGAAAATGGGTGCGCCAATCAGCGCATCAGGGACTAATCCTTTTCCGGAAAAGTTTTTAACCAACTCACTAGCCAAAAAAATAGCGGTTACAGAGCCGGTAAATGTAGTTACGGTTGCCCAATTAATAGCCTTTTTATAGTTAGTAGTGCCACTTCCAAAAAGGGTGGCAACGCCTTTAAAATTATCATTTGCACCATTACTATAAGCTAAAAAACAGGCAGAAAGGAAAAGAAGAATTAAAATCATACACCATTAATTTTATTATCCTTTGGACGATAATTAATGGCTATGCTTACTATGGTTTTTAAATTAAGTCGATGATTTTATTTAAAGTCGGATTTCGGTTGTCCTTATTCCAAACCATAGAAAGTACGGTGCGTTGTGGAATGTTATCCAGTTCTATAAACTTAATGCCTTGTGTATGATTTATTTGTAGCGATTTAGGAACAATAGAAATACCAAAGTGGTGTTCAACGAGTTTATAAATTGAGCTGGCGTGGATGGTATTGTGAGACACCATTGGAGAAAATTGACTGTCATCAAAGATTTGCATTACCTTTTCATAATACGACGCGCTATATTTGGAGTCGAACAAAATAAAGGACTCGTCCTTTAGTTGTATCAAACTCTTGAAATTCTGTTTGGTTATTTTGTGGTTCTTTGGTAAGACTAAACAAAATGGCTCTTTTAGAACAGGTCTAATATTTAACCCTCTTGGAACACGTTCGAGACGAACAAAACCCATATCAATATCATAATTTAGCAACTCATTTATTTGTTTTTGATTATCCATTTCTTTTAAACTAAACAGGATATTGGGGTTTTCTTTTCTTAATTTAAGAAGTAAATCCGGAATGATGTGTTGCATCGCAGAACCTACATACCCCAGGTTTAAGTGACCTTCGATGCCATCATTCAATAGTTTGGCATGGTTTAATATATGATCCAGGTTCTTTAGATTCGCAGTGATTTCAGTTTTTAAATATGCACCCACATTTGTTAATTGAACTTTTCGGTTATGGCGTTCAAATAATTTAATACCCAGATTGGTTTCCATCTCTTTGATCTGCCTGCTTAAACCGGGCTGTGATATATAAAGGCGTTCGGCCGCCCTCCTAAAGTGCAAATCTTCAGCAACAGCTAAGAAATAAGTTAAATGTCGAATTTCTATTTGATTACTCATAGTTATCAATTAGTGATTAAAATAGTCTTATTTGGTATCAAAAATAAGAATAACTTTGTTAAACTCAAACGATTTAACGATGACATTTAATTACGGAATAGATCACCTAACCGTTGATAAAGTAATAGCTATAGCTCAAGGTAGTTTGAAAGCTGTTTTAACTGCTGAAGCTAAAGAAAAGGTTAATATCTGCAGACAAAAGGTTGAAACCATGGCCGAAGGCAACAAGGCTGTATATGGTATAAATACAGGTTTTGGACCTTTATGTGATGTTCAGATTACACCGGAAGAGACGAACAAATTACAAGAAAACTTATTAATTACGCATGCCGTGGGTGTTGGGAATCCAATAGATAAGGAGTTGTCTAAAATCATGTTGATTTGTAAAGCACATGCCTTATGTCAGGGATTTTCCGGTGTTCGATTGGAGCTCATTGAACGCATCTTATACTTTATTGATAATGATTTATTGCCCGTTGTACCTGAACAAGGTTCGGTTGGAGCTTCTGGAGATTTGGCCCCCTTATCACATTTGTTTTTGCCGCTTTTGGGCGAAGGTGAGTTTTGGATAGACAATGAAATTCAGCCTGCTAAAATGGTTTTAGAGAAGCACCATTTAAAACCTATAGAGTTAAAAGCTAAGGAAGGTTTGGGCCTGATAAACGGAACCCAGTTTATTTTAGCGCACACCATCGTTGGTTTGAAGAAGATGGAATATCTTTTAGATTTGGCTGATGTTTGTGGTGCCATGAGTATTGAAGGTTATCAAGGTAGTTTTTCTCCTTTTAGGGATGAACTCCACAGAATCCGTCCTTTTCGAGGTACGGTTGAAGTCGCGGAAAGAATGTTCATGTTACTCTATAAATCACAAAACGTAGATTCTCATGAAAATTGTGACCGCGTTCAGGATCCCTATTCAATGCGTTGTATTCCACAGGTGCATGGCGCTTCCAGGAATGCCTATTATCATCTGAGTGAATTGGCTGAAATAGAAATGAATTCGGTTACGGATAACCCGATTGTGTTAAGCGACACTGAAGCGATTTCTGGAGGCAATTTTCACGGACAACCATTAGCCATGGCTTTAGACTATAATTCTATAGCTGCTTCAGAATTGGGAAATATTTCGGATAGACGTTGTTATTTGTTATTAGAAGGAAAGTTTGGTTTACCAAGACTATTAACAACCGGTGGGGGATTAAATTCTGGGTTTATGATTCCACAATACACCACGGCGGCATTGGTTACTGAAAACAAATCCTTGTGTTTTCCGCCTTCAGCAGACAGCATTCCAACCTCATTGGGACAAGAAGATCATGTGTCCATGGGAAGTATTTCAGGGCGTAAATTCAATCAGATTTTAGGAAACCTCGAAAAGATATTAGCCATAGAGTTAATGTACGCCGCTCAAGCTTTGGAATTTAGAAGGCCAAATACGTTTTCGGATATTATTGAAGAGAATTTCAGAATTATCAGGGAAAAAGTTCCAAAATTAGAAAGCGATCGTTTGTTAAAAGACGATATCAATATGATGATTGAATTAGTTAAAACGCAGGCATTCAACTTAAGATAAAATAAAGATGACATTTGAAGATCATATATTGCAAGGAATTCCAGAGGCATTGCCGAAAAAGCGAGTCTATCCAAAAGATGCTAACAAAGCACCGAAACGAAAAGATATTTTATCAAAAGAAGAAAAGCAGCTGGCTATTAGAAATGCGCTGCGTTATTTCCCCAAAGACTGGCACAAAGAATTGGCAGTTGAATTTGCGGAAGAACTGAAAGCATATGGCAGGATTTACATGTATCGATTCAAACCGAATTATGATATTTATGCCAGACCAATTTCCGAATATCCGGCAAAATCTCCTCAAGCGGCGGCGCTCATGTTAATGATACAGAATAACTTAGATCCAGCCGTGGCGCAACATCCGGAAGAGCTTATTACTTACGGCGGCAATGGTGCAGTATTTCAGAATTGGGCGCAATACTTATTGGTTATGAGGTATTTAGCAACCATGACAGAGAAGCAAACCCTTCATATGTATTCGGGGCATCCCATGGGTTTATTCCCATCCTCAAAACATGCACCGAGAGTGGTCGTTACCAATGGCATGATGATTCCTAATTATTCACAACCGGATGATTGGGAAAAGTTTAACGCTTTAGGGGTGACGCAATACGGGCAAATGACAGCAGGTTCGTTCATGTATATTGGTCCGCAAGGCATCGTGCATGGGACAACAATTACGGTGATGAATGCCTTCCGCAAAATTTTACCTAAAGGAGAAAAACCTCATGGAAAAATCTTCTTAACGGCAGGTTTGGGCGGTATGAGCGGTGCACAACCCAAAGCAGGAAATATTGCAGGTTGTATTACCATTTGTGCAGAAATAAACCCCAAAGCGGCCACCAAAAGATACAAACAGGGTTGGGTAGATGTTTTGATTGATAATATTGATGAATTAATAGAGCGAACGAAACAGGCTCAGGCAAATAGTGAGGTAATTTCAATAGCTTACATCGGGAATGTGGTTGAAGTATGGGAACGTTTCGATCTGGAAGATATTTTTATTCATGTTGGTTCAGACCAGACGTCCTTGCATATCCCCTGGACAGGAGGTTATTATCCAATAGACCTGTCTTATGAAGAATCCAATCGCTTAATCCGTGAAGCTCCTGAAACATTCAAGGAAAAAGTGCAGGAAACCTTAAGAAGACATGCGATGGCCATAAACAAGCATACTAAAAAAGGAACGTATTTCTTTGATTACGGCAATGCCTTTTTATTAGAAGCTTCGAGAGCCGGAGCCGATGTTATGGCAGACAATGGTATTGATTTTAAATATCCGTCCTACGTCCAGGATATTTTGGGTCCGATGTGTTTTGATTATGGTTTCGGACCATTCCGTTGGGTGTGTACCTCCGGGAATCCTGATGATTTGGATGCAACAGACGATATCGCGGCAGATGTTCTACAAGGCATCATGGCGCATGCTCCTGAAGAAATTAAATTGCAAATGCAGGATAATATCACATGGATTAAAGATGCTAAGAAAAATAAGATGGTTGTAGGGTCTCAGGCAAGAATTTTATATGCCGATGCCGAAGGACGATCCAAAATAGCCGAAGCATTTAACCATGCTATTGCTGAAGGTAAAATTGGCCCGGTAGTTTTAGGCAGAGATCACCATGATGTGAGTGGAACGGATTCTCCGTTTAGAGAAACTTCAAATATTTATGACGGTAGTAAATTTACAGCGGATATGGCTATTCATAATGTGATAGGAGATAGTTTTAGAGGTGCTACCTGGGTGTCTATTCACAATGGTGGTGGTGTTGGCTGGGGTGAAGTTATGAACGGTGGGTTCGGTATGTTGTTGGATGGCACTAAGGAGGCTGAAACACGTCTAAAGAGCATGCTGTTCTATGATGTGAATAACGGAATCGCACGACGCAGTTGGGCCAGAAATAATGAAGCTATCTTTGCTATTAAAAGAGAAATGGAAAGAACGCCTAATTTAAAAGTAACTTTGCCAAACCTTGTAGATGATACTATTTTAAACGACTTATTTTAATGGCTACTTTATTTAAGAATATCAAAGAACTTATTCAAGTTAGAAATGAACCTATATCATTCGTTTCAGGAAAAGAAATGAATAGGCTTCCTACCATAAAAGACGCTTACTTAATTGTAGAAAATGGCTTGATTTCTGATTTTGGATCAATGGATAATTGTCCGGAAATCAAAGCAGATATCATTGATGCAACGGGAAAAATGATGCTACCTACATGGTGCGATTCACATACCCATATTGTATATGCTGGTAACAGGGAGGGTGAATTTGTCGATAGAATTAATGGATTGTCTTATGAAGACATCGCCAAACGAGGAGGCGGAATTTTAAATTCGGCAAAAAAACTACAGGAAACTTCAGAAGAAGCTTTGTATGAACAAAGTAGGATGCGATTAGAAGAAATTATGCAACTTGGTACTGGCGCTGTAGAAATAAAATCGGGCTACGGTTTAACTAAAGATGCCGAATTAAAAATGTTGCGGGTTATTAAGCGATTAAAGGAAAACTATCCGTTAGAAATCAAAGCCACTTTTTTAGGTGCTCATGCCGTTCCCAAAGCGTATGAAAACAATAAGAAAGGATATTTAAACATGCTTATTGATGAGGTTATACCAAAAGTAGCTCAAGAAAATTTAGCAGATTATATTGATATATTTTGTGAAACCGGCTACTTCTCTGTTGAAGATACTGAACTGATTTTAGAGGCCGGAAGAGCTTATGGACTGGTTCCTAAAATTCATGTCAATCAGTTTACAGCGATTGGAGGCGTTCAGGCCGGAGTGAAATTTAACGCCTTATCTGTGGATCATTTAGAAGAAATGAGAGATGAAGACATTAAGGTGCTTCTAAATACCGGCACAATGCCTGTGGCTTTGCCCAGTTGCTCCTATTTTTTAAGTATTCCTTATACACCGGCTCGTAAAATGATTGATGCCGGATTGCCCTTAGCGTTGGCTACCGATTATAATCCGGGTTCAACACCGTCCGGAAACATGAACTTTGTAATATCTACAGCATGCATTAAAATGAAAATGACTCCGGAGGAGGCCATAAATGCGGCAACCATAAATGGCGCCTACGCCATGGGAGTAGAAAAAGAAGTAGGCTCTATTACTAAAGGGAAATATGCGAATTTAATCCTCACAAAACCGATTAATTCTTATGGGTTTATGCCTTATGCCTTTGGAGCGAATCAAATAGAAAAAGTATTTATAAAAGGAAAAGAAATGAAATACGAATAACAATATTTAAGATGAATGTGACTAATTCAAAATGAAGACTATTTTAATAGTTCACTAAAACTCAAGCCATCCCGCTTGAGTTTTTTGTTTTTTAGCTATTTTATGTAATATTTAAGATTTTAATTCGACATAAATCGTATATTAATCCTTATAAATTCTCAGGGCTTTGCTCTGAGTTTTTGTTAAAAATTGGTGTTTCAATAAAACGTAAATAAAAATTTAAAATGCAAAAAACATATTACGATCCGGCAGATTTAAAGAAGTTTGGAAAGATTAGCGAATGGAATCAGGAATTAGGGGATAAGTTTTTCGATTATTACGGAAAAGTGTTTGAAGAAGGGGCACTCACAGCGCGGGAAAAATCCCTTATTGCTTTGGCTGTGGCACATACGGAGCAATGCCCTTATTGCATTGATGCCTACACTAAAGATGGTTTGCAACGCGGAATCACCAAAGAAGAAATGATGGAAGCTCTTCATGTTGGAGCAGCCATTAAAAGTGGAGCATCATTGGTACATGGTGTCCAGATGATGAATAAGGTGAATAAGTTGGATGGGTAAAAGCAACTAAGATTACAATTTTATAATAAAATATGACTACAAAGTCCCTACATAAACGTGAAAGCGATTTAGCAAATAGTAATAGGCAACTGGAGATTTTATCTAACGGGATTTTCCAGAATGGTGAATTGCCCACTTTTAAAGCGAAGATTTCCGAAACGAATCAGTTTCCACTTAAAGCGAAAAAGTTAGAGATCCTACAGATTAACGTTGGTTATATGTGTAATCAGGTATGCGAACATTGTCATGTCGATGCCGGCCCGGATCGAAAAGAAATTATGACACGTGAAACGATGCGACAATGTCTCGACGTGATCAAAAATACAGAAGCACATACTTTAGATCTAACCGGTGGCGCACCGGAGATGAACCCGGATTTTAGATGGTTTGTTGAAGAAGCAGCGAAAGCCGGGATTAAAGATTTTATTGTGCGATCCAATTTAACCATTATCAGAGCGAATAAAAAATATTACGACCTCCCGGAGTTTTTTAAAAAGCATAATGTGCATGTCGTAAGCTCAATGCCGCATTGGACACGTGGAAAAACGGATAAACAACGTGGTGATGGCGTTTTTGATAAATCCATTAAAGCCCTTCAGGAACTCAATGCCGTAGGCTATGGGATGCCGGGCAGTAACCTTAAATTGGATCTGGTTTATAATCCTTCCGGGGCATTCTTACCCGGAGATCAAGTGGCCATGGAAAAGGATTTTAAAAAGGCTTTGAAAGAAGATTTTGATATTCGGTTTCATAATTTATTTGCCATTACTAATTTACCTATAAGTCGGTTTTTAGATTATCTCATTGCTTCAGAAAATTACGAAGATTATATGTATGCTCTGGTTGAGGCCTATAACCCTATGGTGGTTGCCAATGTCATGTGCACAAATACCCTATCTGTAAGTTGGGATGGCTATTTATACGATTGCGATTTCAACCAAATGCTGGAATTACCTGTGAATAGTAAAGCAAAGCACATTAGTGAATATAATCACGAACTTCTTGAAGGAAGAAACATTGTGATCTCACAGCATTGTTATGGCTGTACCGCTGGAGCAGGAAGTAGTTGTCAAGGCGTTGTTACCTAATTATGAATAGGATCACCATCATAATTGTCGTTTTATATTCTGCTTTTGGGTTTTCTCAAGAGTCGCTTTCAGCATTGCTAAAAACATATAATGCGGAAGACATTCCTTATATGTCGGTCGAAGACTTATCAAAGCAAAACAACATTACCATTCTCGATGCCAGAGAATCTTCAGAATACGAGGTCAGCCATATTAAGAATGCCATTCATGTCGGGTATGATCATTTTAAATTGAAGAAAACATTAAAACGTTTAAAAGACAAAAAACAAACCATCGTGGTATATTGCTCTTTGGGTATTCGTTCTGAAGATGTTGCCGAAAAGCTTAAAAAAGCAGGTTGCGCTGATGTTTATAATTTATATGGTGGTATTTTTGAATGGAAAAACAATGACTTGAAAGTTTATGACTCCAATGATCTTGAAACAGAAAAAGTTCATACGTTTAATGAAGCATGGAGTAAATGGCTAAAAAAAGGAATTAAAATTTATGACTAAAGAACTTATTATAGTTTTTGTAAAGAACATCAAACTAGGTAAAGTAAAAACGCGATTAGCAAAAACCATTGGCGATCAAGCGGCTTTCGAGGTTTATAAGGAATTGGTGGAAGTTACTGAAAAAGCTACCAACAGCACGGATACAGATACGAGAATTTATTTTTCTGATGTTGTTATTGAAGACAAGTGGAAGGGCGGATATAAAGCGGTTCAAAAAGGCAATAATTTAGGAGAGCGTATGAAACACGCTTTTAAAAAAGGATTTGATGATGGATATGAACGCATCGTTTTAATTGGATCAGATTTACCGGATATAAATTCAGAACATTTAAAGAATGGGTTACAAGCTTTGCTATATAACGATGTGGTTTTTGGACCGGCTATTGATGGCGGATATTATCTTATTGGGCTTTCAGAATTAAAAGACTTTGTTTTTGATAATAAGCCATGGAGTCAATCGAACTTACTCGATATAACGCTTAAAGAGTTGAAGCAAAAAAATATTACTTTTCAATTATTAAGACCGCTGAATGATATTGATACTTTTGAGGATTTGGAGGCTTCAGACTTCTATAACGATAACAAAAAATTGAAACAAAGAGTACAACAATTAAGTGCTAAAATAAGTTCTATTTAAAAATGTAAGCATGCTAAAATTTATTGAAGAGACCGTAAGTTACTTAGAGAATAAAGGTTTTGAAAACCCCGAAGTTGGAATCATTCTTGGTACCGGTTTAGGGCAACTTATTAATGAGATTGATATTATTAAGGAGGTGAGTTACAATCATATCCCTAACTTTCCAACGGCAACCGTAGAATTTCATAAAGGAAAACTCATTTACGGTAATTTAGAAGGAAAGAAGGTCGTGGTTATGCAGGGACGCTTTCATTTATATGAAGGATATACACTTCAGGATGTAACTTTCCCGGTGCGCATTATGGAAAAATTAGGAATTAAAACGCTATTAGTTTCAAACGCTGCAGGAGCGATAAACTTAAACTTTAAAAAGGGAGAGCTCATGCTTATAGAGGATCATATTAACCTCCAGGGCAGTTCTCCATTGGCCTTTAAAGGTGTTGAAAATTTGGGTGAACGCTTTACAGATATGAGTGCCCCTTACGACCCAGGTATTAACACGATGTTTCAGGACATTGCGAAACAACATAATGTGACGCTTCATAAAGGCGTTTATGCCAGTGTGGTAGGGCCTCAATTAGAGACCAAAGCAGAATACAGAATGCTCAATATCATTGGGGCTGATGCTGTAGGTATGAGTACGGTGCCTGAAATTATTGTTGCTAATCACTTAAATTTGAAGGTTGCTGCCATTTCCGTACTGACGGATGAATGTGATCCGGAAAACTTGAAACCCGTCAATATATCAGAGATTATAGCCATGGCCGCAAAGGCAGAACCCCAAATGATTACACTTTTCACCAACTTGGTGAAAATGTTGTAGTTCATGTAATATTTGTTACATAGGGTTATTCGTAAAGAGTCTACTTTTAAACCGACAAAAATGTCGTAGAATATTAAAATAATAATATGAGTTATTTAGAAACCACTCACGATGTTTATAAAGAAGCAGCCCTGACTCCAGATGTCGGGTTATGCTGTACAACAAACCCTATTTGGGAATTACCCGGATTAAAAATTCCACGTATTATGCAGGAGATGAACTATGGCTGTGGTTCCACAGTTCACGCCCGCGATTTAACGAATAATCCTAAAACCCTATATGTGGGTGTTGGTGGTGGCATGGAATTATTACAATTCTCATATTTTAACCGGCAAAGAGATGGGATTGTAGGTATCGATGCGGTTGACGAAATGTTAGAAGCTTCAAGAAAGAACTTTGAAGAGGCCGAAGCTTTAAACCCTTGGTTTAAAAGTGAGTTTGTAGACCTTAAAAAAGGTGATGCCATGAACCTCCCTGTTGAAGATAATAGTATCGATGTTGCGGCTCAGAACTGCTTGTTCAACATTTTTAAAGCGGAAGATTTGAAAAAAGCAATCGCTGAAATGTATCGGGTTTTAAAACCTCACGGAAGGTTGGTGATGAGCGATCCTACTTGTGAACAGCTTATGAATGAGACCTTAAGAAATGATGAGAGGTTAAGAGCATTATGTCTGAGCGGAAGCTTACCTATTGCAGACTATGTCAAAGCACTTACCGATGCTGGTTTTGGGACCATTGAAATTCGGGCAAGAAAACCCTATAGAATATTGGATACTAAAAATTACCCAACCGATGAATTAATTTATATAGAATCCATAGAGGTAGCAGCAATAAAGGACCCAATGCCATCTGATGGACCCTGTGTTTTTACTGGGAAAGCAGCGATTTATTATGGGGATGAGGATTATTTTGATGATAAAGCTGGGCATGTATTATTGAAGAATCAGCCTTTAGCTATTTGCGACAAAACAGCAGCAGCTTTAAAAGCTTTGGATAGAGATGATATTTATTTTAGTGAATCCACTTATCATTATGATGGCGGTGGATGCTGTTAATTGAATTTATGATGTTTTTTTTCAGAGTAAGTTTTTTTATTTAAAATAAGGAATATTCCCTAGTGTTTGCTGGGGCTTATTAAATAATTTTACACACAGATATTTATAAATTAAGAGAGTTTTAACATTAGCCTTATAGGGGTAAAGCATTTAAATGCCGACATACAAATAAGAAACAATACTAAACTCAAAAAAGAAACATATTAATGAAGCGTATTTTATTACCAATATTAGCGATCGTATTTTGTTTGAATGCTAATGCACAGACTCTAGATTTAAGTCAGCCCTTACCAATAGATCAAAGTATTCGAAAAGGTGTTCTGTCAAATGGAATGACCTATTATATAAAAAGCACTGATGTCGTAAAAGATGCAGCAACTTATTATATCATTCAGAATGTAGGATCAATTTTAGAAAATGATGATCAGCAGGGACTGGCGCATTTTTTAGAGCACATGGCATTTAATGGATCTGAAAACTTCCCGGGAAAAGGTGTTTTGAACACGCTTCAAAAGTATGGTGCTGTATTTGGAAAGGATATTAATGCCTACACAAGCTTTGATGAAACTGTATATAACCTAAATAACATACCAACCAAAGATGGTTTGGTAGATACCTGTTTAACTGTACTGCATGATTGGTCAAATTATTTATTGCTTACCGATGAAGAAATTGATGCAGAACGCGGTGTAATTAAGGAAGAATGGCGTGCGCGTCAAAACGGACAAATGCGTTTGTTTCAAACCTCGTTACCCATTACATTTAATCATTCCAAATATGCCAGCCGTTTACCAATAGGTTTAATGGATATTGTTGAAGGGTTTGAATATAAAGCGCTTCGCGATTTCTATCATGATTGGTACCGAACCGACTTACAAGCTATTGCTATTATCGGTGATATTGATATCGATGAGGTAGAACAAAAAATTAAAACGAAGTTTTCCAAAATCCCGGCGGTTAAAAACCCGCGAGAGCGTTTTATTGTAGACATCCCGGAAAACAAAGAGTTATTGTATAGCTTGGGGATGGATCCGGAGATATCTACAGCAGGGATAGATTTTGGCATTCGTCATAAAAAATCATTAGCCTCGGAAACCGTAGGTGATTTGAAACGAAGTCTTTTAGAAAGTATGGCTACATCTATGCTCTCATCTAGAATTTCAGAGCAAGCTCAAAATCCTGAGGCCCCATTTTTATATGCAGGAGTAGGGTATCAATCGATGTCGAGAACCAGTAACGCTTTTGGCGTTAGAATATCACCAAAACCAGGACAACAACAACAGGCCTTTGCTGCAGTTTTAACAGAAGTTATAAGAGCTGTTAAATTTGGATACACACAGTCTGAATTAGACAGAACCATAGCGCAATTTTCTAATTATTACGAAACTCGAATCTCTAAAAGAGACGATCAACCTCATGGTGCTATTATAAGACCGATTCAAAGTAATTATTTAGAAAATAAAACCATAACCGATATAGAAAAGGAGTATGCTCTAGCTAAACAGATTTTTGAAAATCTTAGTGTTGAAGAGATACATCATACCATTAAAAGGTTGTATGCCGAAAATAACAGATATATAAATGTAACTGGCGTAGAAGGCAAAAATAATTTAACCAAAGAACAAGCTGTTCAAATTATTCAAGGGGTAGAGAATAGTCCTCAAATCACCGCTTATACTGAAGAATTCAAAGGAAAATCGTTAGTTTCTGGCTTAGAGATTAAAGAAGGTGCTATTGCAAAAACAGAAGACAATCAAGCTTTAGGCTCAATAACCTATACATTAAGCAATGGTATTACGGTACACTATAAATTTGTAGACAAACAAAAAAATAGCGTATCATTAAATGCTATTAGTTATGGTGGAAACTCGATGTTGGACGATCAAGATTTACCTTCAGCAAACCTTATGGGGAACTTAATTCAAATGTCTGGACTTGGAGACTATTCAGCCACCGATTTACCAAAAGTATTAGCCGGAAAAACGGCCAATGCGGGTACGCGATTAGGCGAAACTACAGAGAGTGTTGTAGGTTCGTCAACAACAAAAGATGTCGAAACCATGTTACAAATGGTACACTTGCGTTTTGTAAAACCCAGATTCGATGAGGAAGCTTATAAAGTATTGCAAGGTGGAATTAATAACTATTTAATTCGAAGAAGTAAAGACGTTAAAGAACAAATGAGTGATGGGATTACAACAACGTTGTATGGAACCGAACACCCTAGGAAACGGGTATTTAACCAGGATTATGTAAACGATGCTTCATTTGAAAAAATGAAAGCCGTGTATCTGGATCGTTTTGCTGATGCTTCAGATTTCGAATTTTTCATCGTGGGCGATGTGTCTTCAGAACAATTAAAACCGTTATTGACCAAATATATTGCAAGCTTGCCAACAAAAAGCACTAAGGAATCCTTTAAAGATTTAGGTATAGAATGGGCGAGCAATAAGGTAGATGAAGATGTGTACCTCGCTATGGAGGATCCAAAAACCAATGTCAACATATCCATTAAAAAGGCTACAGATTTTACGGTAACTAATAAGCTGGTTACAAAGGCATTGGGCGATATATTGCAATTGCGTCTTACAGAAACATTACGGGAGCAAGAAGGTGGGGTGTATAGTCCAAGCGTTCAGGCATTTTTGGTTAAAGAGCCAAAAACATTATCCTATTTATCTATTAAGTTTGATTGTAATCCGGATTTAGCCGAAAAGCTAATTGCTATTGTACATTCGGAATTAGCAAAGGTGGCCAAAGGCGATATTAATCAAACCGATTTGGACAAAACCTTAACGAACTTCTTAAAAGAGCGAGAACAAGCTAAAGACAATAATGCTTATGATATGTCCTTGTTAACCACATTTTACAGAGATGGTTATAATATGAATGAAACGAAGAATTTTGAAGATATTGTAAATAAAATAGGCAAGAAAGATATCCAGGCCTTGGCCAAAGCATTAATAAATAAAGGAAAATCCTTTGAAATTGTATTTAAACCAAAAAAATAATAGATCATCATCTTTTACTACACTTTGTTTTATAGTTAAAACTCTTTGAATTAGTCACTCAATTAAAAAAGATGAGCCCAAAGGGCTGCATTGCAGCCCTTTTTAAATAAACAAACACATGAAAAAACTGATTTTAATATTTGCATTAACGTTTTGCGCAATGAGCTATTCGCAAATTCTTGACCCTGTAAAGTGGTCTACAAGTGTTAATAAAATATCCGATTCTGAATACGAATTAATTGCTACGGCAACCATTGAAGACCAATGGCATTTATACTCACAAAATGTTCCGGAAAATGGACCTATAGCAACAAGCTTTGTTTTTGAAGGCAATGCAAACTACCTAAAAAAAGGAAATACCAAAGAAGAGGAGGGACATACGGTTAATGATCCTGTTTTTGAAATGATTATAAAGTTTTTTGAAACCAAAGCATCCTTTAAACAACGTATAAAATTAAAAACGAAAAAAGCCTTTCAGGTTAATGCTGTGGTAGAATTTATGGTCTGTGATGATTCCAGATGTCTGCCCCCAACCGAGGTCGATTTGGTATTCGATGTAAAATAATTTAAACGTGTTTAAGATTAAACCAACCACCATGAAAAAACTGATTGTATTATTTGCTCTGGCCTTATCTTCATTCGGCTATTCGCAAATAGAAGACCCCGTAAAATGGGAAACTTCTGTTGAAAAAATATCAGAAACAGAATATAAATTAATCTCAAAAGCCAGTATAGAAGCGGGATGGCATTTATACTCGCAAAGCGTTCCTGAAGACGGACCGATTCCAACAAGCTTTACTTACGACGATGCGAATGGCGCATTTAAGATTATTGGTAATACTTCAGAAGAAGAGGGACATACAGTAGATGATCCGGTTTTTCAGATGAAAATTAAATTCTTCGAGAATAGCGCTGTTTTCGAACAAAAGATCGAAGTCTTAGGAGATAAAACAACGGTTGAAGGCTTCGTGGAATTTATGGTGTGCAATGATGAAAAGTGCTTGCCGCCGACCGAAATTGATTTGGTATTTAAGCTTTCAAAAGATGCTAACGGAGATGTGGCGACGAGTAAAACTGAAACTCTGGAATCAACACAAGGAAGTGAACCATCAGATGCTTCTGAAAAAGGAGAATCAAAAAAGGGTTTATGGGCTATATTTTTTATAGCTTTCTTTTCAGGTTTTGCAGCCCTATTAACACCTTGCGTATTTCCAATGATTCCAATGACAGTGAGTTTCTTTACCAAACAAAGTAAAAATAAAGCTGCTGGGATCAAAAATGCGATTATTTATGGTATTTGTATCATAGTCATTTATGTATTATTAGGAACAGCTGTTACAGGAATATTTGGCGCAGATGCTTTAAATGCGTTGGCTACCAACGTTTGGTTTAATATTATATTCTTCTTGTTATTAGTTATTTTCGCTGTATCCTTTTTAGGTGCTTTTGAAATTATGTTGCCTAATTCCTGGGCGAATAAAGTAGATTCGCAGGCGGATAGAGGAGGTCTTATCGGGATTTTCTTTATGGCTTTGGCTTTAGCCATTGTATCTTTTTCATGTACAGGACCTATTGTAGGAACTTTACTTGTGGAAGCAGCATCAAAGGGAGGATTAGCCCCAATAATTGGAATGTTAGGATTTTCTCTTGCCATAGCACTGCCATTTGCGTTATTTGCGGCTTTCCCGGGATGGTTAAACTCATTGCCCAAATCTGGGGGATGGTTAAATACCGTAAAAGTGGTTCTAGGGTTCTTAGAATTGGCACTGGCGTTTAAATTCTTATCACAGGCAGATTTAGTGTTGCAGGCACACCTCTTAGAAAGAGAGGTTTTCCTTGCGATATGGATTGCCATTTTTGGAGCTTTGGCGTTTTACCTTTTTGGAAAAATACGCTTACCTCATGATTCACCCCTAACACATATTTCAGTAGGACGATTAAGCTTAGGTCTCCTGGTATTGGCATTCACTATTTATATGATTCCAGGACTTTGGGGAGCACCGTTGAATCTAATTAGCGCATTCCCGCCGCCACAAGAATATAGCGAATCTCCATATGGTGTTGGGTTTACAAAAGTTGGAGGAGGCTCAGCGTCCGCACATCACGACAACTTACCGGATGGAGCTCATTTGTTGGCACCACATGATATATTGGCCTTTAATGATTACAACAAAGGTTTGGCCTATGCAAAAAAAATAGGCAAGCCGGTGATGATAGATTTTACGGGTTGGGCCTGTGTGAATTGTAGAAAGATGGAACAAAACGTATGGCCAAAACCTGAGGTATTAAAAATATTGAAAAATGATGTCGTTTTAATTTCTTTATATGTGGATGATAAACGAAAATTAGAAGCCGATGAGATCGTGGATTCTAAGTTAAAACCTGGTAAAAAACTAAAATATATTGGTCAGAAATGGAGTGAATTGCAAACCATACGATACAAAGCGAATTCACAACCGTTTTATGTGCTTATGGATCATGATGAAGAGAATTTAATTGATCCGGTGGCCTATACACCGAATGTCGACGAGTATTTAACATGGCTAAAAACCGGAGTCTCAAAATTTAAACACTAAGAACTGTATATAATGAAAAAACTAATATTTGTGCTAACCTTAGCGCTAACTCTTTTGGCATGTAAAGAAGAAGCGCCAAAAGATTACGTAACCTTATCAGGAACCATTACCAATCAAAATTCTGACTCTTTAATTGTAGCTCAGCGTTCTATCTTAAAAACGATTAAAGTAGATGCTGAAGGTAAATTTTCTGATACACTTAAAGTAGAAACAGGAAGCTATATTCTATATGATGGTAAAAACAGAATTGATGTGTATTTGAAAAACGGTTTCGATTTACAAATTATGGCCGATACTGAACAGTTGGGAGAAAGTCTAAAGTTTGAAGGAGAAGGAGCAACCCCCAATAACTATCTATCTGAAAAAGCAGTTTTAAGTAAATCATTGATAGACTTTCCTAAACTGATGGATTTAGATAAAACGAATTTTGATAAAGAATTGAGTAGCATGCACTCTAAGTTTCAAGCGGCATTAGATAATACTAAAGGGTTAGATTCAGCCTTTATAGCAGCTCAGAAAAATGAGATGGAAGGCATGAAAAAACAATTGGCGGGGTTCTACGAACAAAAACAAGAATTAAAAGCACTTGATGGACAAGAGTCTCCTAAGTTTGTGAATTACGAAAATAATGCGGGAGGTTCCACATCGTTAGACGATTTAAAAGGGAAATACGTATACATAGATGTTTGGGCAACTTGGTGCGGGCCTTGTAAGGCGGAAATTCCTCATTTGAAAGAAGTAGAGAAAGCATACCACGATAAAAATATTGAATTTGTAAGTATTTCCATTGATAAGGAAAAAGACTATGACAAATGGAAAGCTATGATTACAGAAAAGGAATTAGGTGGGATTCAGTTATTAGCCGATAGTGACTGGAAATCTAGATTTGTAACGGATTATAAAATTAAAGGAATTCCAAGGTTTATTCTTATTGACCCTCAAGGGAAGATCGTGTCGTCTGATGCACCAAGACCATCGGATGATAGACTTAAAGAATTATTTAACGAATTAAAGATTTAATTAAGTTTTAACTTAATTATTATTGATTGTTTTAGTGAAAAGAATTGCTTTGGATTTCGTCTTTCCAAAGTAATTCTTTGTTAAATTTATAGCACATGAATACTATAGCGACAAGCATAAAAAATATATTTGGGTCTAAAACTAAAGACAGTACTGCATTGGAAGATTACTTTACAAAGTTTAGACATCATATTGTTGGTAATGATCAATATTTCGAATCTCCCTATGGAAGAAAGAAGGTTATTTATGCAGATTGGACGGCAAGCGGACGCTTGTATCGACCTATTGAAGAGAAGATGCTTAACGTTATTGGGCCTTATGTAGCGAATACACATACTGAAACCTCTATTACGGGCTCTGCAATGACCCTGGCTTACCATAATGCCAGAAAGATTATTAAGAAACATGTTAATGCCTCCAAAGATGATGTGTTAATTACCGTTGGCACCGGAATGACAGGCGCGATAAATAAGTTTCAGCGTATTTTAGGACTTAAAGTTTCAGAAAATTTAAAACCGCATACACAGGTTCCGGATGAATTAAGACCTGTGGTGTTTGTATCTCACATGGAGCACCATTCTAATCAAACCTCTTGGTTAGAAACTATCGCTAAGGTAGAGGTGATTCCTTGCACTGAGGAAGGATTAATATGCTTGGAGAGTTTTGCTAAATTACTTCAGCAATACAAGAATCATCCTATAAAAATTGCTGCGATTACAGCGTGTTCTAATGTTACCGGGATTAGAACTGAATATCATAAGATTGCCAAAATGGTTCATCAAAATAACGGTTTATGTTTTGTTGACTTTGCTTGTTCTGCACCATATGTGGACATCAATATGCATCCTGAAGATCCGGACGAGTATTTAGATGCCATTACATTTTCGCCGCATAAGTTTTTGGGTGGCCCGGGCACTTCAGGAGTGCTTGTTTTTAATAAAAAACTATACAAAAACGTGGTGCCTGATAACCCCGGTGGTGGTACAGTATCCTACACAAACCCTTGGGGAGATCATGATTATATTGATGATATAGAAACCAGAGAAGATGGAGGGACTCCTGGATTTTTACAAGCCATTAAAGTGGCCTTATCTATTCAATTGAAGGAAAAAATAGGTGTTAAGAATATATTGGATAGAGAGCATGAATTGAACAAGCGCATATTCAAAAAGCTTTCGAAAATAAAGAACCTCCATATATTGGCGGAAAATCACACGGATAGATTGGGTGTTTTTTCGTTTTATATTGATGATGCCCATTATAATTTAATCGTTAAATTGTTGAACGATCGTTTCGGGGTTCAAACACGCGGTGGGTGTTCTTGTGCCGGGACCTATGGTCATTTTTTACTGAATGTAGATGAGTCAACGTCAAAATATATAGAGAAGCAAATATTAGATGGTTGTCTTGTTGAACGTCCGGGCTGGATTAGAATGTCAATACATCCAACAATGACGAATACGGAGATAGACTTTATATGCGAAGCTATAAAGGAAGTTGCGGCTAATTTTAAAGCCTGGGAAAAAGAATATACCTATAGCATTGAAAAGAATGAGTTTATCCATAATAACAACATAGCTATTGAAAAAAATATCACTCAAGATTGGTTCGAATTATAAAACAGGAAGGGTAGACATGTCATAGCATAAAAAAAGGCTCCCAATTGGGAGCCTTTTTTCTAGAATTAATACACAGATTAATTTTCTGTTTTAACTTCTTTAATTTTGTCTTTTACTGCATCTTTCGCATCATCAACTGCATCACCTGCAGCGTCAACAGCGTTATCTACAGCGTCACCTGCAGCATCAACAGCGTCTTCAACCACTTCTTCTGCAGCATCAACAGCATCTTCAGCTACGTCTTTAACAGTTTTAGCGGCTTCCTCAGCAGCTTCTTCAGTTGCGTCAGCTGCATTTTCAACAGCATCTTCTACAGATTCGGCCTTTTTTGCATCTCTACAAGACGTAAAAGAAAGGCTTAATACCACTAATAATACGGTACTTAATAATAATTTTTTCATTGAGTTTTGTTTTAGTGTTTAATTAAATTAGTCAAGTAATTAACGTTGAATATAATAAGATTTCTCTTATTTTCTCGTCAATTATGTTAAATTTTTAACATTTATCACTTATATACGTAGATAATCGAGTATTTGGATGACGGCACCTCTATTTTTATTTATAAACTCTAAATTTTGCTGTCCGGCGTGAAGTCTTTTTTCCTGGTTTCTAATTAAAATGTTCAGGGTCGAATTAAAATCTTCCTGGGTGGAGATAGAGAACATGCCTCCATGAGATATCATGGCTTGAGCTTCAGGAAATTTTGTATGGTTGGGACCAATAATAATCGGAATCCCAAATACTGCAGGTTCCAAGGTGTTATGTAAACCGGTTTTACCAAGTGCTCCTCCTACGTAAGTAATATCGGCATAATTATAAATTTTAGAAAGTAATCCAATGGTATCAACTATAAATACCCGTGAAGAAGTCAGGGCCTTCTTGTTTTTTTCAGAAAATAGCAATGATTTAACGTTTAACTTTTTTCTGAAGTTTTTTATTTGAGCGCTCTTTATGTTATGAGGTGCAACTATAAACTTGACGTGTTCCGGTGCTTCGGTATTTATATAATTGACCAGCATAGCTTCTCCCTCCGGCCATGTGCTGCCTGCAACAATACATAATTTGCCGTCTTTGAAAGTTTCAATAAAATCGAGATGGTTATCTTGGTCCAATTGACTAAAAACACGATCAAATCTGGTGTCTCCCGATACCGTAACCCGCGTATAATTAATAGTACTAAGCAAGATCTTGGAAGTTTCATTCTGAGTAAAGATATGTTCGAAGGCGAATAAAGCTTGTCTTAGGTTATAACCGTAAAATTTAAAAAAGGACTGATTTTTTCGAAAAGACGCAGAAATCAGAATAGCCCGAAGACCGCGATGTTTCAGTTCTTTTAAAAATACCGGCCAGATGTCGTATTTTACAAAAACGGTGAGTTCAGGAGTTATAATATTAAAAAAACGTTTAGCATTTTGTTTTGTGTCCAGAGGTAAATATATAACAACATCAGCAATGGGAGAGTCTTTACGGATTTCGTATCCCGATGGAGAAAAAAAGGAGAGTACTATTTTATGATTTGGATAATGTGCCCTAAGACGCTCAAAAACAGGTAGACCTTGTTCATATTCACCCAATGAAGCACAATGAAACCAGAGTGTTTTGTCATGTTTTCTAATATGGTTTTCCAGAATTCGAAATGTATTATAACGACCTGTAACACCAAGTTTAATCTTAGTATTAAAGGGTGCCAGAAGTTTTAAAACAAGACTTACAAGGCGAATACCAATATTGTAAATAAAATTCAATTTTTTTCTTTGTTGCTAAAATACATTTCTTTAAAAGAAATTTATGGATTACGTGTATGAATTTTGTAATTTCGTAGGCTGCAAACCCAAACGGAATATTCATTAAAATAAGCTTAAATTTTTCAGATGAAGAAAATTCAAATGGTAGACCTGAAGGGTCAGTACAATGGAATTAAAGATGTTATCAATCCGGCTATCCAGGAGGTTATAGAAAATACAGCTTTTATCAATGGACCTAAGGTTCATGAGTTTCAGAAGAATTTGGAACAGTATTCTGGAGTTAAGCATGTGATTCCTTGTGCAAATGGAACCGATGCTTTGCAAATAGCAATGATGGGATTAGGGTTGAAACCAGGAGATGAAGTTATAACGGCAGACTTTACATTTGCCGCTACCGTTGAAGTCATTGCATTGCTCAATCTTACCCCGGTTTTAGTCGATGTAAATCCGGACGATTTCAATATCAATATTGAAGCTTTAGAAAAGGCAATTACGCCAAAAACGAAAGCGATTGTTCCTGTTCATTTATTTGGTCAGTGTGCCAATATGGACGCTATTATGGAAATTGCAAAAGTACATGACTTGTATGTTATTGAAGACAATGCGCAGGCTATAGGAGCGACATATACCCATAAAAACGGAGCCAAAACGAAAGCTGGAGCCATAGGGCATGTATCGGCTACATCGTTTTTTCCGTCCAAGAATTTAGGATGTTATGGAGATGGTGGCGCTATTTTTACGAATGATGACGATTTAGCGCATATTATTAGAGGGATTGTTAACCACGGGATGTATGTGAGATACCATCATGATGTTGTTGGTGTGAATTCCAGATTGGATAGTATCCAGGCGGCTGTTCTAGATGCTAAACTACCGCATCTGGATACCTATAATAAAAAAAGAAGAGAAGCAGCTGATAAGTACGATCTGGCTTTTAAAGATGTGGATGGTGTTGAAATTCCGTATAGAAATGGTGATGAGAATAGTCATGTCTTCCACCAGTATACTTTAAAAGTAAAAGGAGTCGATAGAGATGCTCTTGCAAAGCATTTGAATGAAAATGATATCCCTTGCGGTGTATATTACCCAATTCCACTTCACAAACAAAAGGCATATTTGGATAAGCGATATAATGAAGATGATTTTAAAGTAACGAATCAATTGGTAAAAGAAGTGATCTCCTTACCGATGCATACGGAATTGGATGATGAACAAATTGAATACATGACATCAACTGTTATAAAATTTATAAATGGATAAAATATTAGTTACAGGCGGATTAGGTTTTATAGGATCGCATACCGTTGTTGAATTACAAAATGAAGGTTACGAAGTCGTTATTATTGACGATTTGTCTAACTCCACAGAAAATGTATTGGATGGGATTACGGCCATAACAGGTAAACAACCCTTATTTGAAAAGTTAGATTTAAAAGATAGAGCACGAGTAGCGTCTTTTTTTGAAAAGCATAATGATATAAAAGGTGTTATTCATTTTGCAGCGAGTAAGGCAGTTGGAGAAAGTGTACAAGAGCCACTATTGTATTATGAAAACAATATTAGTACTTTAGTATATATTCTTAAGGAGCTTAAAAAATTACCTTCAGCAGCCTTTATTTTTAGTTCATCTTGTACGGTTTACGGACAAGCAGACGAGCTTCCCATTACCGAGAATGCTCCTGTAAAACAGGCAGAATCGCCTTATGGGAACACCAAACAAATTGGAGAGGAAATTATAAGTGATACCTGTAAGGTTACACCAAATATCAAAGCTATAGCCTTACGTTACTTTAACCCTGTTGGGTCGCATAAATCTGCTAAAATAGGAGAGCTTCCCATTGGAGTACCACAGAACTTAGTGCCTTTTATTACGCAAACAGCAATTGGTATTCGTCAGGAGCTTTCAGTTTTTGGTGACGATTACCCTACGCCCGATGGGACCTGTATTCGGGATTACATCCATGTCGTGGATCTGGCTAAAGCCCATGTTGTGGCTCTTAACAGGCTTTTACAAAATAAGAATAAAGCCAATTACGAAACATTTAATTTGGGGACGGGAAAAGGAAGTTCCGTACTTGAAGTGGTTCAAGCTTTCGAAAAAGTTTCCGGTGAAAAACTCAATTATAAAATAGTAGGAAGAAGAGAAGGCGATATTATTTCGGCCTATGCTGATACCACAAAAGCAAACGACGAATTAGGATGGAAAACAGAATTAACTTTGGATGACGCTATGCGCTCCGCCTGGAAATGGGAACAAGTAGTTAGAAAGGGTTAATCGTTTTTTTTATTTCTGAAATAGATAATTGAATAGGAACGGCTATCGTCGTAATAACTTTGTTATTTTGATTGAACATTTTAAATTCATGATTATCCGTATAAAGTGTGTGTAAACGGTCTTTTATATTTGAAAGACCGTTTCCTTTTTTTAATAAATGAGATAGTTTATGGCTTAGCTTCTTACCATTATTTTCAATTCGAATAAAGAGCATATTAAATTTTATTCGAATATGGATGGAAACCTCTAGCATGATGTGTTCTTTATTGTAACCATGTTTAATAGCATTTTCTATAATGGGTTGGATAAGCATATTGGGAACTAATATGTTCTCAAGACCATCTTCAATAACAATGTGGAATTTTAAGCGTTCAGAAAACCTTATTTTGTTAATACTAATGTATTTGTTAAGAATGCTTAACTCATCTTGAAATTCGATAAGGTTCTCGTTTTTCTTTTCCAAAACATTTCTTAATAACTCGCTTAAGTTTACGATCATATTTTTCGATTTGGAAGCATCAATATCAACCAAAGAGTGAATACTGTTTAAAGTGTTGAAAAGGAAATGAGGGTGAATTTGAGATTGTAAAAATTTTAATTTTGTATCTGAAAGTTGAGCTCTCAAATCTGCCGTTTGAATTTTGTTTTTTTGAAGCTTCTTTAAATAAAAGTATAGATATATAATACCTAGAATAAGGAAATATAACGTATAATAATATTTAATATTCAAAACATATCTGGAAATATAAAAATCTGTAAATTCGAGAGATTTTAAACTATTTTCTTTTATTATTTCAGGAATATGATAAATAGTCCAGGTAAATTGTGGTAAAGTAATAGGGACTGTTAAATGAAATAGAGTTACGATCCATAAAGGTGTCTTTTTTCTTATAAAAAAATTGACAATAATTGAAACTAAAATCATATAAAGAATCACACCTGTGAATTCTGCTAATTTGCCAAATATTTCTGCCCCTTGTATGTCGTAATTTAATTTAAGAACACCTTTTTTAGTAATAAATGAACGTTGAAATATATCATATAAGTTTAATATTAACTGAACGATTATAATAATTAAAATGAGTTTTAAATCTATGTATTTTTTTAACCTATTTACCATAGTTTAAAGAAAAGCTTTTAATACTCTTTATCAATTTCAGATACAGACAAATTAATTGGAAAGCTTATTTTAGTAAATACCTTGTTTGATTTATTATAAATACGAAGTCCGTAGTTATCATCATAAAGTGTATCCAGTCGTTCCTTTATATTATTAAGACCAGTACCTTTTTTTAACAAGGCAGAAAGTTTTTCCTTTAATTCTTTCCCATCGTTTCGAACTTTAACGATGAGCATCCCTCCCTTTTTGTATATATCTATAGCTATATTTAATGTAATATGCTCTTTGTCATAACCATGTTTAATCGAATTTTCAACAATGGGTTGGATTAGCATATTGGGAACCAAAACATTTTCTAAGCCCTCTTCAATATTGAGCTGGATATTAAGTTGATCGGAAAAACGTGATTTTTTTATATTGATGTATTTTTTTAAAATAAATAACTCCTCTTGTAATTCAATTAAGTTTTGATCTTTTTTTTCTAAAACATTTCTTAATAGATCACTTAAATCTACAACCATGCTCTTGGATTTTTCAATATTTATCTCCATTAAAGAATGAATACCATTAAGGGTATTGAAAAGAAAATGAGGATGCATTTGAGTTTGTAAAAACTTTAGGTGAGCTTTTGAAAGCTGATCTTGTAATTTTATAGTTTGAACTTTACTTTCCTGCATTTTTTGAAAATAGTAATACATATATATTATGGTTACCAGCGATAAATAGATTAAAAAATGCAAGTCAAGGAGTCTTATATAAGCTCTGACAATTTCACTAAAAGTGAAATTTTTACCACCTTCAGGCATCATAATATTTTCTATCATCCAAGAGATACCAAGAGTGAAAGCACCAATAAAGAATGAAAAAAATAAATGAATAACTATAATATAAATCAGTTCCGTTTTTTTATGCATTAAATACTTGGTGGTAAAGGCGATAAAAATCATGAATATCGTTATTAGGAACCAATCCAGTGTATTGGCAAAAACAAATTCTCCCCAATCTCCATGTTTATCCGAACTCATTCTCAAATAAGCATTTTTAGAGGCATAAATTATTACGAATATTAAATACACCAAGGATAAAATACCTATAAGTTTAAAGTCAAAATATTGCCTTAGTTTTTTATTCATAAATAACGTTCTTAAAGTAATTAGATCCCCATTTTTTTCTGAAATTCTTTTTTATGCGTTTTACTAATTCTGAATAACTTTTCGTCCTGCATTTTCACATCGATTTCTCCATAATTGGAATATAACACTTCTTTAATTAATGATGTGTTTATAATGGTAGACCGATGAATTCTGATAAAATTAAAAGACTTTAGCTGATCTAACAACGAGTTTAGCGATTCACGTAAAAGATACTTTTTTTGTTCCGTATAAATTTCGGCATAATAACCCGAAGCTTGAATATATTTTATATCATGTTTTTCAATGAATGAAATCTTCCCTTGAGCCTTAATCGCTAATTTGCTATGTTTTATTTCTGAAAAATCTTGATTAGGATTTTCGATATATTTTAGCAAATTATTTATTTTTTTATTGAGTCCATTAGGCTGGTTAGATGAAAATAGCTCAATAACCTTATTGGTGGATTGAAAAAAGCGCTCATCCTTAAAGGGTTTTAATAAATAATCGAAAGCAAAAAAATCGAAAGCCTTTAATGCGAACTCATCGAATGCCGTGATAAATATAATGAGTGGCATATTTGATTCATCTATCTCTTTTAGTATGTCAAAACCAGTCATATCGGTGATCTGAATATCCAAGAATATAAGATCTGGTTTTTTAGTCATTATTGCATGTATAGCATCCTTCCCAGAGCTACACTCCTGAATGACTTCAATTTCTTGAATATCGCTTAATAGATTAGCAACTCTCTTTCTGGCTAAGAATTCGTCGTCTATTATTATGGCTTTAATAGGGGTAATCATTGGTGTGTGTTAATTAAAGGATTTCGAATCTAATATAAATAAACGACTTTAAAAATTCCAATCATATGCTTTTACTGCATTAAAATGGGTTTTCAGATCATATTAAAAATATTACAATTCAAAAAACAAACCATTTAAATCAATTTAGAATAATTTGACTTCAAATCGAATTCAGAACTCCATCAGTTGTAAAGTGCCATGTTTATTAGTGCTCACCGATCTTATAACCTGATTAAGTTAGTGTATTTTTTATGCAAAAATGTTAATGATATGTTAATGCATTTGTGTTCTAAAATTGGAATATCAAATCATTTTATAAGCACTTCAAATCATACTTATGCAAAACTGGTAATTAAACAACTTCTTTTACGGTTGCAATTGTAGAAAGGTAAGGTGGTTATCAAGCTTTACCGTTATCCGAACGTTTCACTAGACTTTGGCTTCGTGGAGTGATTTTTTTTGAATTAGTCCTTAAAAAAAATATCTGAGACTACCCCCTTTCTTACAATCTGCATTGACTAATTCAAAACCTTTTATTTATGAAATTTAAAAATCACTATGCTTTGTTAGTGTTATTACTATTTGGTATAACATTAACAAATGCACAAGAAAAAACGATTTCCGGTACTGTATCAGATAATTCTGGTTTATCGTTACCGGGAGTGAACATTGTTGTAAAAAATACAACAAACGGTACCCAAACCGATTTTGATGGGAATTATGCTATCACGGCAAGTGTTGGCGACATCCTTGTATTTACCTATGTGGGGTTAAAAACCCAGGAAGTAACCATTGGAGGCAGTAGTACTATCAATGTCTCTATGGAAGAAGATGCCCAAGCTTTGGAAGAAGTTGTAATTACCGGTAGTGCATCGGGAAAATCACTAAAAGAGTTGAGCTTTGCCTTAGGACAAGTAAAGAATGACCTTTTAGAAAATGTTCCTGCGAGTTCGGCCGCCGCAGCTCTTCAAGGAAAAATATCTGGTGTTTCGGTATCTCCAACTGGAGGGCAACCGGGAAGCGATGTTTCCATTCAATTAAGAACAGCAAACTCTCTGGCTACAGGACAACAACCACTAATTATTGTTGATGGGGTTATTCTGGAAGGCGGACTTGCAGATATTAATACAGAAGATGTTGCACGTATTGAAGTTGCAAAAGGAGCGGCAGGAGCTTCTTTATATGGTTCTCGTGCTTCTAATGGTGTAATTCAGATCTTTACTAAAAGAGGAAAAGGCAACGATAAAATTAGTGTGACCTACAGAAGCGAACTTGGTTGGAAAGATGTGTCAGACAGATATGATTTAGCCACAACACACCGCTTTAAAATGACAGCCGACGGTACAGCTTTCGATCTAACCAGCGGATCTCGAGAAGTAGATGCCGATGGTATAAGTGATAATTTATACCCTTCAAACATCGTGTTTGATTATCAGGACGAAATATTTGATACGGGCGTGTATAACTCTCATTATGCCTCGGTTACCGGTGGAGATGAAAAAGCAAGATACTTGTTTTCTTATCAAAGGCTACAGGATGAAGGCATAATTACATTGGTTGAAGATTACCGTAGGGATAATTTCAGATTAAATTTAGACAATAATATTTCTGATAAAATAACTTTAAAATCTTCATTCTTTTATAGTAATTCAAATAGAGATGCTAATCTAGGTGGTGGTATTGCCGGTACGAATCCACTATTTGAAGTTTTAATTACAGAACCTATTTATGACTGGCATGCTATTAATGAGGAAGATGGTTCACCTTATAATTTCGATGCCAATACATTCGACCCAAATCTTTATAATCCACTTTACCAATTAGCGAATGATGACAAAGTAGAAAAGAGAAATCGTTTCTTAGGAAATGTGTCTTTAGACTTTAAAGTGTTGCCATGGTTAAAATTAAATGGGGCATATTCCGTTGATTTCGAGAATAACACCTTTGAGGATTATATACCAAAGGGATACCTATCGGCAAGTCCGGATGGTCAAGCGCAAAATCTTGGATTCATTCAACGTTCTAATTTTAATGGTAGGGCCCAAAATATTAGGTTAAATAGTTTGATATCGAAATCTTTTGGTAGCGATGACGAGTTTAATTTAAACTTAAGATTAAGTTATTTGCATGAACGTTATGCTAATGAGTTTAATAATGCTGAAGGCTATAACCTGGCGGTAACTGGCATAAGATCACTGGATAATATAGCAGGAGGACCTACGGTATCTTCAGCAACTCAAGAAATACTTACCGATAGTTATTTTGCCGTTGCCGATTTCGATTATAAAAAGAAGTACATATTTAGTGGTGTGTTAAGGCGTGAAGGCTCTTCTTTATTTGGACCCGATACAAGATGGGCAAACTATTTTAGAACCAGTGTCGCCTATCGTATTACCGAAGATATTGAAATCCCGGGAGTTCAAGAATTAAAACTTAGAGGGTCATTTGGTACTGCAGGTATCAGGCCAACTTATGAGATGCGATTTGAAACTTTTAATCTTCAAAATGGTTCACCAACAAAAGCGACTTTAGGAAATAATCAATTAAAACCTGCAAAAACAGGTGAGCTGGAGCTAGGTTTAAATATTGACTTCTTAGACAAATTCTCTTTCGAATTTAATTACGTAAAGGCCAAAACTGAAGATCAAATATTAAGAGTCCCTTTATCAGCTTCAACAGGATTTGGAGCCCAGTGGAGAAATGCAGGAGAAATTGATGCAACCACTTACGAAGCATCATTAAATTATGATATTATTGATAATGATGATTTTTCATGGAATTTAGGTATTGTTTGGGATAAGTCTGAACAAAAAATTAGCCGATTGGATGTGCCTTCATATTTAACAGGTCCGGGAACACAAGAAACAACCCTATTTAGAATAGAACAAGGGCAAAATTTTGGAGCTATGTTCGGAAATGTATTTCTGAGAAGTCTTTCTGAACTTCCAACGGGAACAGATGCAAGTAGTTTTGTTGTTAATGAATTTGGTTATGTTGTTGACGCAGCAACTCAAAGTAGCCCTGTAAAAAAAGTAGATAGCGCTGGTAACGAATTCTTTATTATGGGAGATATCACTCCGGATTTTAGAATGGCATTTAATACCACACTCAAATATAAAAACTTTGCATTATATACACTTTTTGATTGGAAACAAGGCGGAGATATTTATAATAAAACGAAGCAATGGTTATACAGAGATGGAAGACATAAGGATATTACTTCTGGGTTACCTTATAATTTCTTTCAGGGATTGTACAATACAAATTTAGCTAGTTCTGCTTTTGTTGAAGATGGTTCTTTTGTGAAATTACGTGAATTATCCCTTTATTATACACTTGATTCTAAGTCTTTAGGAAATATTGGAAACTTTATTGATAATGTAAAGTTTGGTTTTATAGGAAGGAACCTAATTACATGGACAGACTATTCGGGGTTTGATCCAGACATAACAAACCAATCGGAATCTAGGAGAGCCAATCTAACATCAAGAGATACAGACGGTATTGGTAGTGATGCAAATACACCGGGAGGAGACCCTAACGTTTTTAAAGTCGATAATTTCCCTTATCCGTCTACAAAAACATACAGTTTCTCTGTTCAATTAACGTTTTAAAAAAAAAGAAAATGAAAAAATATAAATTTAACAAAATACATTTGGCGTTTGCCAGTTTTGTACTGCTCATTTTTTCGTGTAGCAGTGAAATTGATAATGTTGTAAATTCAAATAACCCGGATAGAAACCAAGTATTAGCAACCGGATCAGATTTGATTGGAGTTACAAGTGGTGGCTTTGTTACCTGGTGGCAAGCTAATGGTAGAGACCTTTATCCACCTTTAGCGGTAGCAGGAGATATTGCAACCTGTTCCTGGGGTAACTTTGGAATGAGAGTATTATCGGCTGAACCAAGAAACCCAATCATTAATGCTTCGTCTTGGGCAGATATAAGCGTATTGGAACAACCATGGCAAGGCAATTACGGTGCCATTTCATCAGCAAATGATGTTTTAGGAGCTATCAATAATAATGGTATTACCTGGATTTCGGGAGGAGTAGATAATACCCCAATGGTTTCTGCAGCGACCTATTTATTAAGAGGGCTTTCCTACGGATATTTAGGCTTATTATTTGAAAAAGGATTTATAGTAGACGAAAATACCGATTTAACTCAGGAATTGGAGTTTGTTGGGTATCAGGAATTGATTAATAAGGCGTTATCAGATTTCGATAGTGCTATTTCGCTTGCAAATTCAAATACATTCGAGATTCCAAATACCGTTATCAACGGTGTTGCGATATCGGATGCAAATCTGATTAAACTTTGTAATTCGTTTAAAGCAAGGTTTATAGTGCAGTCTTCAAGAAATATGACGGAGACTAATGCGATAGATTGGAATCAAATAAGAACCTTAACGGAAAACGGTATTACCGAAGATTTTGGTCCGATGGGAGACGATGGAATTAGTTGGTGGAATAACTCCAATGTACTTATGGATTCACCAAACGGATTTGGTCCTTTTGGAGCCAGATTGGATATGAGGCTTGTGGCGTTATTAGATCCAAGTCAGCCGATATTTTTTCCGGCATCGGCAGGATCTACTTTAGATAACCCGGAAATGACAAGTTTAGATGCCAGAGTAGGAGCAGGTAGGGATTTCGAATTTAGACCGGATATATTATTCCGTTCTGAAAGAGGAAGATTTCACTATTCACATTATATCCATACACGTTTCTTAAATGATGCAACCTTTTCGGATGGTGCTGATGCAAAGCAAATAAAAACCTTTATGTTTGAAGATAACAGATTATTATTGGCAGAGGCTAAGGCTAGATTAAATGACCTTCCCGGAGCTATTGCAGATGTGAATTTAAGTTCGCGTGTTACCCGAGGGAACTTAGCTCCCTTGGGAGGTGGAGCAACTCAGCAGGAAGTTCTGGATGCTATTTTTTATGAGCGCTACATCGAATTATTTAATTCAGCGGTTGGAAGTGGTTTCTTCGATAGACGAAGAACAAATGATTTGCAAGTAGGAACATTTAGACACTTTCCGGTACCATCATCTGAGTTAGAGGTACTAAGTCAGGCGTTATATACTCTAGGAGGTGTAAACGCAGACCCTACAGGGGTCGTGCCTCATTATGATTTAACGGCCGAACTGGAAAGAACTGACGATAGTTTTATACCAACCTTCAACTAGTATAGTTACAACGAACTACTAATTAACCAAATAACTAACTAACTTTTAAAAGACTGCCTGTAAAAGGCAGTCTTTTTGCTTTATATCTGCGACAATCATTTTTTAATGCCGCTAAACATATTTAATTGTATATTTAGTTCAAACTAAATAACGAGTTATGAGAGGTACACTTTTAATTTTATTGATTTTGCTTTCCTGGAAAGGCTTTTCTCAAGATACCTATATACATTGTGGTAAATTAATTGACACTAAAAAAGGGGTGATTCAAAACGATAAAACCATTGTGGTATCCGGAAATAAAATTATATCCATTAAAAACGGGTTTATTTCACCTGAAAATACCATTGATAAAGTCATTGACTTAAAAAATAAAACGGTAATGCCCGGGTTAATAGATATGCATGTGCATATCGAACATGAGTCCAGCCCGAAGCGCTATATCGAAAAGTATACCTTGAATGAGGCCGATGTGGCTTTTAAATCTACACGTTATGCCAAGGCGACACTAGATGCTGGATTTACCACGGTTAGAGATTTGGGCGGATCTGGAGTAAATATAGCCTTAAGAAATGCCATAAATCGAGGAGACGTGCAAGGCCCCAGAATTTTTACTGCTGGAAAATCGCTAGCTACCACTGGCGGACATGCCGACCCTACGAATGGAATGCGTAACAGCTTAAAAGGAGATCCCGGACCAAAAGAAGGTGTTATTAATAGTGTCGAAGACGCTAAAAAAGCGGTAAGACAGCGTTATAAGAATGGTGCAGATTGTATAAAAATAACAGCTACCGGAGGCGTACTTAGTGTGGCAAAAAGTGGAACCAATCCGCAATTCACCTTAGAAGAGGTTAGAGCAATTTGCGAAACAGCAAAAGATTATGGCATGCATGTCGCTGCGCATGCTCATGGAGATGAAGGGATGCAACGCGCTGTTATAGGTGGCGTTAAAACTATAGAACACGGCACCTTAATGAGTGAAAAAACCATGGAATTAATGAAGCAACATGACGCCTATTATGTACCTACAATTACCGCTGGAAAAGAAGTGGAAGCTAAGGCAAAAATTAAAGGGTTCTATCCGGAGATTGTCGTGCCAAAAGCTCTTGCTATTGGCCCACAAATACAGACAACATTTTCGAAAGCGTATAAGAAAGGTGTAGGCATTGCATTTGGAACGGACGCCGGTGTTTTTAAACACGGCGATAACGGTAAAGAATTTGGGTATATGGTGGAAGCGGGGATGCCGCCAATGGAAGCCATTCAAAGTGCGACATTGACGAATGCAAAAATTCTGGAAATGGAAGATAAACTCGGTCAGCTCGAAGAAGGTTTTCTTGCTGATATTGTCGCTACTAACGACGACCCTACTCAAAACATTAAAACCATGGAAGCTGTTGTTTTTGTTATGAAAGAGGGTGTTGTTTATAAAGAATAGTATGCTTTAAACCTCTGAATCTTTTTTCTTCTTAAAGCTGGCGATGATTAATATGATCATACCTGTGGTTACAGACAGGTCTGCCATATTAAAAATTCCGGTTCTAAATACGCCTCCTAAATCTATATGGAAAAAATCTGTTACAGAACCGTAAACGAATCTATCATATACGTTTGCGATGCCTCCACCAATAATACTTGCAAATGCAAAAAGAGAAAATTTGTCAATGCTCTTGTCTTTCAAAATATGTCGTAAAACAAAGCCCAAAACGATAACAGGTAAAGCAAGTAAAAGTATGATTTTGAGTGTTGGATTTAAATCGCTACCCATCCCTAAAAAAGCACCTGTGTTTTCAACATTGTGTAAGGTGAAATAGTCTCCAATTATATTTGAAGAACTCGAAGCGTCAACATGTTTTCTTACTACAACTTTAGAGATTTGATCAATAGCAATTGTAATTATTATTATTAAAAAGATGGAAATAGAACGGCGGGTAAGTTTCATTTATATAGTGCTTTCAAAAGTTGCAGAAGCCGTTTGAGCATCTCTATTGATCTTTTTAACTAAGCCCTGTAATACTTTACCTGGACCAACTTCTGTAAATAAAGAAGCACCATCGGTGATCATTTGCTGTACAGATTGTGTCCAACGCACGGGCGCTGTTAATTGCGATATAAGATTTTCTTTAATAGCTGTTTCGTTCGTAACTGCATTGGCGGTTACATTCTGATAAATTGGGCAGTTCGGTTTACTAAATGCCGTGTTTTCAATCGCTGCTGCCAACTCCTCTCTTGCCGGTTCCATTAAAGGTGAGTGAAAAGCGCCTCCAACGGGTAGAACCAAAGCACGTCGCGCTCCTTCTTCTTTTAAAGATTCACAGGCTCTGTTAATGGCCTCAACTTCGCCAGAAATTACAAGTTGTCCCGGGCAGTTATAATTAGCGGCAACGACAATACCTTCGGTTAGACCGCATACTTTTTCAACTATATCATCATCTAAACCCAATACGGCAGCCATAGTACTTGGTTGTAATTCACAGGCCTTTTGCATGGCTAAAGCCCGTTGTGATACTAATTTCAAGCCGTCTTCAAAGTTTAAAGCACCATTGGCCACTAAGGCCGAAAATTCACCTAAAGAGTGCCCGGCAACCATATCCGGTTTAAAGTTATTTCCTAAAGTTTTAGCAAGGATAACGGAATGTAAAAATATAGCTGGTTGGGTTACTTTGGTTTCTTTAAGATCCTCGGCAGAACCTTCAAACATGATGTCGGTAATATTGAAACCAAGAATATCATTGGCTTTTTCAAATAATTCTTGAGCTTGAGGAGCGTTTTCATATAAGTCTAAACCCATTCCTGAGAATTGAGCACCTTGACCCGGAAATATATATGCGTTCATTTATTGTTGTTTTTTAATCTTGCAAAAATAGCAATTAAATATTATTAATAGGTCTAATAACTCTGGCAGGGTTTCCGGCAATAAAAACATCATCAGGAAAACTTTTAGTCACTACAGAGCCTGCGCCTATAACGACATTATTTCCAATCACAATCCCCGGACATAATGTAGCGTTTCCGCCGACCCATACATTTTGTCCTATAGTAATGGGTTTAGCAAATTCTTTTCCGCTATTTCGTGCTTTATATTCTAAAGGATGCGTTGCTGTATATATCTGAACATTTGGACCAAACATCGAATGATTTCCTATAATAACCGGGCATACATCCAAAATGCAGCAATTAAAATTAAAGAACACCTGGTCTCCAATACTAATATTATAGCCATACTCACAATAGAATGGCGGCTCAACCCATAGATTTTCACCGGCGTTTTTAATGAGTTTATAAAACAACTTGTTTCGTTCGGTTTTAGAATCTTCATTGAGCGCATTGATTTTTTGAAAAAGTGATCTTGCGTGATGCCTGTCCTCGACTAACTGAGAATCTAAAGGGTCATACATTTTACCCGCTATCATTTTTTCCTTTTCGGTCATATATTTTCATCAATTTTTTATTGCCGCTTCCGCACAACGTTCACCATCCATCGCAGCTGATACTATGCCTCCTGCATACCCACCACCTTCACCACAGGGGTATAGATTTGAGATTTCCGGGTGCTCTAGGTGTTCATTTCTAGGAATACTAACTGGTGATGATGTTCTGGATTCAACACCAATAATATTGGCTTCTTCGGTATAATAGCCTTTCATTTTTTTTCCGAAGGCATCAAAACCTTTACGTAACCTGCTTCCAATTAATTTTGGTAGCAAAGAATGCAATGGTGCCGATTTTAAACCTGGTTGATAAGAGGTAGCATTCAAAACTGTCGATAATCTGCCTTCAACAAAATCTGTTAAGCGCTGTGCAGGTGCTACCTGACTACGTCCTCCGGCGGTAAAGGCTAAACGTTCCAGGTTTTTCTGGTACTCTAAACCTTTTAGAATCCCAAATTTTTCATATTTAAGTAAATCTTTATCTGCATCAATTTCTACAACAATGCCGGAATTTGCATATAAATTATTCCGTTTAGATGGGGACATACCATTAACAACAACTTCTCCATTTGCCGTTGCGGCGGGTACGATAAATCCACCGGGACACATACAAAAAGAATAAACCCCGCGGTCATTGACTTGCTGAACTATACTATAAGATGCCGCAGGAAGCAAGTCGTCACGCACTCCGGAACAATGGTACTGAATGCTATCAATAATATGTTGAGGGTGCTCCACACGAACACCCATGGCAAACGATTTAGCTTCTAAAGCAATTCGCTTTTTGTGAAGCAAGTAAAAGATATCTCTTGCTGAATGCCCTGTGGCTAATATGACACTTTCGGTTTTTAACTCATTACCATTTAATAATTGAATAGCTTGTATTTTATTGTTCTTTATGATGAAATCTATAACACGAGATTCAAAATGAATTTCACCACCATATTTTAAAATAGTTTTCCGAATATTCTGAACGACTTTGGGTAATTTGTTAGTGCCAATATGGGGATGGGCGTCAACCAAAATTTGATCGGCTGCTCCATGAAACACCAAATTCTCGAAAATACGTCTTACATCACCACGTTTTAAACTCCTGGTGTAGAGTTTGCCATCACTGTAGGTACCTGCTCCGCCTTCACCAAAGCAATAATTAGAATCTTCATTCACAAAATGGTCCTGATTAATGGCTTTAAGATCTCTACGCCGGTCCTGAACATTTTTTCCGCGTTCTAAAACAATAGGTTTATAACCTAATTCGATACAGCGTAAGGCCGCATACATACCGGCTGGACCGAACCCTATAATATGAATGGGTTTGGCTTTGGAAACATCTTTATAGTCAAATTGGTAGTCTGATTTTTGTGGTAAAGCTTCTTTAATATAAACAGCAACCTTATAGTTAAATATGATTTTGGGTTTTCGGGCATCAATGGATTTTCGAAGTGTTTTTATACCCGTAATATCACTTTTATCTATATTTAAAGCCTGAGCCGATTTTATAAGAAGAATATCTTTAAAGGCCTCTTCTTTAAGTGAAACACGAAGCTGAATCTCTTTTACCATGCAGCAAAATTACTCAAATTCAAGAGAAGATATTAAAAAGAATGAGATGAATGAAAATAAAAGTTTATGGCTATCTGTTTTTTATGCGAAATAACGTTCGTTTAAAACATTCAGATGATGTTTTGCATGTCCTATAATAACAAATCCGATAGCTAATGTACTTATCTTGATTCCAGAAGATATGCCTGTGGTGTATAACATGGTTTTATCGAAACTTTCGAATAATAGGGTTGTTGATTGTCGTACTAGTCTGAACTCTTGGAGTAGATCTTCAATGTTTCTTTGATTCGCATTAGAATTATTAGCATAGTCATTCTCGTCGAAACCTAACAAGGCCTTAGGCTCCAGTCGAGCTAATGATAATGCTCGGTATGCAAATATTCTTTCTGTATCTATAATATGTTGAAGTAACGCCTTAGGAGTCCATTTATGAGGTTCGTATCTGTAGTCTTGGTGCTCAATAAGAGCTTTAGAGCAGTTCTCGAAAATGGTTTCACCTTTTTTTAAGGCATCTATGAGATTCACATGATCATCAACCAAAGCTATATATCTATCGAAGTACTCCGGGATGAATTTTAAATCTGATTTTTTCATAAGTGATTTTTTTAAATTGAAAAGGGCTGTATAACAGCCCTTTAAGCTCATCTTTGCTTTTTGTTGAGTGACTAATTCAAACAAGTTTTAACTATAAAAACAAAGTATAGTGAAAGATGAGGTATTAATTTTGTTCATAATAGTCAATAATATGTCTAGGTGTTTCAATGTGTTTTGACAAAAGCGCATCCTTAACGGGAGGTTTTGCTTCTTGTTTTAAAGGTATAATTCCCGCCCATACGGGGAAATCCAGATCGCTTTTTTCGTCTATAACACCTTCGTCTCTAATTTTGGCTGAAGCTGTTCGTATTTCCATTTCCAGAACTAAAGTACTGTTTAATTCTTTAGTGTTCATTGGTCTTAATGTTTCCCATCGACCGGGGATCATATGATCTACAACACACTTTAGCGCAGCTTCTTTTTCTTTAGGATCTTCAATGTTTATAACATTTGTAAATAGGGTTGCTGACCTGTAATTTACGGAGTGATGAAATCCGGAACGAGCTAATACAAGTGCGTCCAAATGCATTATGGTCATACCAGCTTCTTTAGCTTCCAAAAGCGATAAGAGCATTCGATTTTTTTGAGAGCCATGTACATATATTTTGTTATTTATTCTACCATAGGCCATAGGAATACAGATGGCTTTTCCGTTGTAATTATAACTGACATAACCCACAAATCCGGCATCTAAAATGCCATTTATGGTAGTGATGTCATAAGTGGCTCTCTTGGCACCGCGTTTAACCTTGTTGAGTTCTGATATGCTGTATGTTGACATAACTGTTCGATTTGATTATGAATTGCATTTAAAACAAAATTAATATATTTATGGGTTGTCATTTTCGTCCAGAAATGATTTTTTAAATAGTCCAGTTATGATACCTTATAAGACCATTATTGAACTCGATAGAGCTTCTAAACAGCCGGTTTATATTCAATTGACCAATCAGTTTATTGGTTTAATAAAGACACGAACCCTTCCGCCAAACACGAAATTACCGGGAAGCAGAACGTTGGCAGACCTCATAGGATTGCATAGAAAAACCGTGATTGCCTGTTATGAAGAGCTGGCCATGCAGGGGTGGGTTGTGAGTATTCCCCAAAAAGGGACTTTCGTCCATAAGAATATTCCAATATTACAGCAACGGGACTGGACAAAATCAGTTTCTGTAGAAGCCCAAAACAGAGCCAATTTCACCTTTAAGAGCGATCCCATTTTAGAGCGGGAATTTCCCCAGGATGTCGTCGAGGATTGTATATATCTTAATGATGGTATTTCAGATGAGAGATTAACTCCAGTTAAGGAACTATCGATGATTTATCGAAAAATAGCCAATAAAAAAAACACCTTTAAATATTTGAATTACGGAACCACTTATGGCAACCCCGAACTAAGGGAAACTCTGGTGTGTTATCTGAATGAGACCAGAGGTCTTAACATTGCCATAGATAATATTATGATCATCAGAGGGAGTCAAATGGGGATGTTTTTAGCTTCTCAATTATTAACTGAAGATCAGGATTATGTGATTGTAGGCGAAACTAATTATAGTGCTATTGATACCTTATTCGAATATGCTAAAGCTAATATTTTGAGAGTTAAGGTAGATGAACACGGATTAGATGTTAAAGCCATAGAACGACTCTGTGAAAAATATACCATTAAAGCCGTTTATACGACACCACATCATCATCATCCAACAACGGTGACGCTTTGCGCAAAACGCCGAATGCACCTATTAAATTTGGCCAAAGCCTATCGTTTTGCTGTTCTTGAGGATGATTACGATTATGATTTTCACTACAATCATGCCCCTATTTTACCTTTGGCGAGTCACGATAATCACGGGAATGTTATTTATATTGGCTCCATTTGTAAAACTGTGGCACCTGCTTTTAGAGTAGGTTACCTTATTGCTCCAAAGGAATTTGTTGAAGAATGTGCAAAACTGCGTCGCTTTATAGATCGGCAGGGAGATGCTATTCTGGAATTAACGGTGGCACAGTTTATTAAAGAAGGGAGCCTTGACAGGCATATTAAAAAAGTAGTTAAAATATATAAAGAACGTCGTGACTTGTTTTGTGCGCTTCTTAAGCAGGAATTGGGAAATTACATGACGTTTGATGTGCCTAAAGGAGGTATGGCATTATGGGTAACACTTAACAAGGCGTATTCGTGGGAAGTGGTCACTAAAGTAGCGAAAACGCAGAAACTGATCATTTCGGAATGGCATCGTTATGATGTGGCTGATATCAAGCATAATGCCATTAGAATAGGGTTTTCAAGTTATAATGAAACCGAAGCCAGAGCATTTGTTAATCGACTTAAGAAAACGATGACAATTATTGATAAGCAAAAAAAAGAGTAAGCTACAAGAGCATCATTTCCTTTCATAGGTCAAAAATGAAAACTCATGTTTATGATTTTCGTCTTTAGTATGAAAAGTATTGGCCGTTTCTTTCCAAATAGACAGGTCGATCTTAGGAAAGAAGGTGTCTGCTTCAAAATCTTCATGCACACGTGTTAGTTCAATTTTATCGGCGATATCCAGGGATTGTCTATAGATTTCACCGCCTCCTATAATAAAGGGTTGCGTGTCGGTCTTTGCAGCATCCAGTGCGTCTTCTAAAGTGTTCACGACGATAACGCCTTCAGGAACCGGGTAGTCAGATTGACGTGTAATCACAATATGCGTTCTGTTCGGTAATGGTTTAGGAAAGCTTTCAAAGGTTTTACGTCCCATAATAATATGGTGGCCATTGGTTAAACTTTTAAAACGTTTTAAGTCGTCGCTTAAATGCCAGATCAACTTATTGCCTTTACCAATGGCATCGTTCTGAGCTGCAGCAACAATGATTGTAACTACCGATTTATTTTCGTTTTCAATTAACGACTCATTATAAAGGTCACTTTGTGCGATATGAGAAGCTTCCTTCTTTAAATTGGTTTTCAGCTTTTCTATGCGGCGCTGCTGAAGTTCAACTAATGTACTCAATTGTTTCTGTTCCCAGGCTTTACCCATAAATTTATGGGTTATGAATACATTGAATGCATGATAAATAAAAAAGAACAACCACAAGAGGATAGCAAATACAAACCAATTGATATCGAAAAGCTTAAAATGTTCACCAATACCAAGCACGGTGTTAGCGAGAATTAAAAACAAGGCCCCAATTAAAAAAAGCACAAAATGAATGTATAAACGCTTTTTCTGTTTGATACGGTTTTGAGCATTTTGGATAAGTTCCAATTGCGCTGGATCTATTTGTGGAATCTCTTTTTTCTTTCCGAACATAACACGATTTAATTCCGGTAAAGTTAAAACTTTTTAGTGAATTATTAAGCTTAATTAAGGGTTAGGCAAACGAAAACGTTTTCGTTTCAAAACCTCTGAAAATCAGGTGGAAACCAGATTTTTGAATTACCAATCTCATAAATTTACTGTGAATATATTGTGTAGTTTAAATAAATGTAAAGCGATAGATATCAAATTGATAATTCTTTAGTGTTAAGGATAATTTATAGTAAGATGTGATATGGAGTTTTATAAATTTGCCCCATAAAACAACACTTTAAAATTAAAATTATGGCTATTTCAAAACAATATTTAAAAACAAAACCCGTATGTAAAGTCACTTTTTCCGTACCAGCTAAAGATGCGAATGAAGTAACAGTAGTAGGCACTTTTAATGCATGGGATACTAAATCTACAACGCTTAAAAAATTGAAAAACGGTACATTTAAAGGTACTGTAGATTTAGAAAAAGACAACTCTTATGAGTTTAGATATGTTGTCGATGGGAATTATATTAACGACGATGCAGCTGATGCTTATGCTTGGAGTGATTATGCATCGGCGGAAAATGGAGTATTAAATCTTTAGTTAAATTCAAAATTAAACTTAAAAAGCGCTTTCAGTAATCTGAAAGCGCTTTTTTTATGATTGTTCTTCTTACTTTATCTTTTGATGAATTTTTTAGTACCTGTTTTACTGTCTATATTTATTTGAACAAAATACATTCCGGATCTTAAATTGGAAACATCAATAGTATCATCTGAAGATGTTCCACTCATTACGACTTGCCCCGAAAGGTTTATGATGCTAAATGGTAAGGTCTTTCCGGACCCAAAAGGGTGTTTTAAATTGATATCCTTTTCTGCCGGATTAGGGAAAAGTGTTATTTCCTTACTGATGTTGTTAACATCCTCTGTACTAAGCACATCGGTAATCGTGGTTTCATACATACCGTTTCCATGAGTCCCTATTAATAAATGGTTATCAGCCGGTCTATACGACAATGAACTGACTAAGGCATATCCTATTTCTGTTGGAGCTTCTCTGGTCCAGTCTGTTGTGGTTGGGTCTTCCGAACTATATAAACCTCTGGCGGTCCCTACAAAATAAACAATTTGCCCGGCAACCTCGGTAACAGCGGCTGATCTAATAGAGTGTGCCGATAAGTTACGTTCTACTAAGGTCCAGGTAGGAGACCCGGAGGTCGCATTGGTGCTTAAAAATATACTACTAGTACCGTAGTTTGAATAGGTGGCAAGTACAATGTCGTTATTTGTGGGATGAATGGCCAAACCAGAAACAATTGAAGGAAATACGGTAGACGCACCACTGGGTGTGATATCTACCATAGTCGTTAGATCGGTAACATTCTGTGGATCGTTTAAGCGTAAAATACGACCACGATCACCACCAATAAGCAGATAACTTGAAGCCGCACTATAAGTCCCTCTTGTGGTGGACATCGTTTGAATAAATTCACTTCCACTAATATTACCGACATCGGTCCAGGTATCCTGCGTAACATTGGCACCATCTACCGTTCTTAATAATTTGTTCTCAGAGGCATAGTAAATCGCATTGGTATTATCCGGGTCATTATGGAAATAAGTTACAAATTGACTCGGATATAGTACATCAGGACCTGTAGAAATACGAGGCGTTATTTGGGTATAAGGATTTGTTGCCGGGAAGGTTGTGCAATACCGCCACAGAGAGCCATTTTGTGTTCCTGCAATGAGTGAGATTACACATATGGTGGGGTCGTAATTCGGTATGGCTACAGCTACACCATCACCACTTAGTACATCATCATGAGTCGTCGTATCTGGTTGCCCCACGGAAGTGCCTCCAATAGTTGTCCCATTATCCTGAGCACCGCCGATAACAAAATCAGAGCCCGAAGTGGGGTCTATATTCACATGGTAAAATTGAAAAGTCTGATAGTCGTTGTTAAGAGAGGTCCAGGCTACCGTACCGGCCGTAATATCTGATGTTCGGTGCACCCCGCCATCGGTACCAGAGAAAAGCACACTACTGTTAAACGGACTAAAAACTAAGGCATGGATGTCGGGATGATGATTAGCATATTGGGCATAACCGGAAGCTGAAGCATAACCTCCAATACGAGAAAAAGAGCCTGCAGCTGTTATGTCTTCCATTTTATAGGCGTTGGTACCACCTATCACTACAAAATCTTCATCATCTGGTTTTACACTAACTACCAAATCATAACCACTTTGAACGGCAAAAGGGTCATTACCATCAGAACAGCCCGATTCATCAGGAAGCTTACTGGAATAATCTGTAAAGGTCGTTGTGCCCTGGTCCCAACGCCATAGTTCAGCTTCGGGAGCAGGTGTTCCAGTACAGTCTGAATTCGTGCCATTATAAAACAGCACATATAATAAATCTTGATCTGAGGGAGCGAGAGCCAAAACAACTCTTCCTTCAGGAGTGAAATCTAAAGCGTTAATTCTGGACCAGGCACCTGTTGTCGAATTTCCCGTCGAAGAGGTCCAAACCCCTTCAGTAAGAGGATCTTGGTTTCCGGAAAACGCGGCATAGACCCTACCACTCGAAGTGATAGCGACATCTGTTACAAAACTGGTGCTATATCCACCGGGGTTTGTGACTTCAGATACCCAGCTTGTACCATTAAATCTGCTAACTCTACCGGCAATTGCCGCATACAGCTCGCCCGAAATAGGATGAACGGCCAGGCTGGTCACAGTATCAAATCGAGAATCAAAACTTTCCTGTGTAGACGCCGTTGAGGGCATTTGAGTCCAGGTTACGCCACCATTTGTAGATTGCCATATGCCTTGCCCTAAATAAAACGCCTCAAGTGTACCGTTGGATGATGTAGATGCCGAATTTCCTCTAGCTTCACCCGTACCATAATACCAAGTGTCTTCAAATCCGGATCTTGGATCTTGTACGATGGCCGTTACACTATGAATTTCATCATTAGCCGAAACTTTCGTCCAGCTTGTACCGCCATTGGTTGTTCTATACACACCGCCACTAACACCACCGGCAATAATGGTATTTCCGGTATTATCACTTCTGTCAACAACCAACGCTCGGGTTCTTCCACCTAAATTGTCTGGTCCTCTGCTGGCATATGAGGTCTGTGGAACTTTTGCAAAGCTATTATTTTTTCTTAAAACGGTTTTCTTAGAGTTTTTAAACTCAAGGGCTTTGTCATCTTTAGAAATGACTCCGGTATTTGGATTTACTTGTCTATAGAATTCATATAAATCACGAGCTTCATTGTATAAAGCACGTTCTTCCGGGGTTTTTTTCTTGCCTTTTTGAGTGGGATTAATGACTCTTCTTTCAATTTTTACAACTTCCTGAGTAGGAGCATTGTAGTTTTTAAAGAGTACAAGCCCCATTAAAATTAAGAAAACAGAGAGCGCGAACAGTAATGATTTTTTCATAAAAATGTATTTAAAATTAAATGGTAACGGTATCCGTTGCCCATGGATGTCAATTATAATTTACTAAAGCGCAATGATCAAAAAATGACATTAAAAATACTTTAACTTTGGGATTTAAAACTATTTTTAACCGTGATCTCAGTCTCTTGACAACCAGAACGCCAATTACTCATAAGGATTACTATGTACTATGAGTATAACCAAAGATAGGAATAAATTTACCAATTTCATAACCATGAATTTATGTGATGTCTATAAAAGGATAATTGTACAAACAGCAAAAGGCACATCCTAATTAACAAGGTGCTTTTCTAATAAAACCAAAAATGTATTTATACAGCAACAGTACCTTTTATATGGGGGTGTGGGTTATAGTCTACTAAAGTGAAGTCCTCAAAATCGAAATCAAAAATGTCTTTAATATCCGGGTTTAAGATCATCTTTGGGAGTGGTCTTGGTGTCCTTGATAATTGTAATTCTAACTGCTCGTAATGATTACTGTAAATATGAGCGTCACCAAACGTATGAATAAACTCTCCGGCTTCATAACCGCAAACCTGAGCCATCATCATGGTAAATAAAGCGTACGAAGCGATGTTAAATGGGACGCCTAAAAAGATATCGGCACTACGCTGGTAGAGCTGACAAGATAACCGGCCATTAGCCACATAAAACTGAAAAAAAGCATGGCAAGGAGGTAGCGCTACTTTACCATTAGCCACGTTTTCATCAAAAGATTTTGAAGTGTCCGGTAACACTGAAGGATTCCATGCCGAAACCAGCATACGTCTACTGTTCGGATTGTTTTTTAAAGTGTCGACAACCTCTTTAATCTGATCGATCTCATCACTATTCCAGTTACGCCATTGATGTCCGTAAACAGGTCCCAAATCACCATTGTCGTCAGCCCATTCGTTCCAGATACGTACACCGTTTTCAGTGAGGTAATTGATATTAGTGTCGCCTTTTAAAAACCAGAGCAGTTCATAAACAATAGATTTTAAGTGCAGCTTTTTGGTCGTGACCATAGGAAACCCTTCGCTTAAATCGAAACGCATTTGGTGTCCAAAAACACTTTTTGTTCCTGTGCCTGTACGGTCTCCTTTTTCATTACCATGTTCTAAAACGTGCTTTACGAGGTCGTGATATTGCTTCATAACATTCCCCACGAAGGTGGGGATCTTTTTAAATTAAACGTATGTTTTTCCTGAAGTTAAAAATAAAAAAAAGCGATAAATAGGGTCTAGTGATACACAGAATAATATAAAAAGTTATTAACCATAATTATTGATGCTTTTCTAAGAGAAATACTGAAGAATCATAGGGCTTACCCAATAATCATTCCGGCAATGGTAGCAGATATTAACGATGCGATCGTACCGCCAAGTAGCGCTTTCATTCCAAACTTGGATAAGGTTTTACGTTGCCCCGGAGCCAGAGAACCGATACCACCAATTTGAATACCTATGGAGGCGAAATTGGCAAACCCACAGAGCATGTAGGTGGCCATGATTATGGATTTTTCGTAACTAAGGTGAACACTGTTCGTAGCATTTTTTAAGTCTGCAAGTTGGATGTAGCCAATAAATTCGCTAGCCGCTAATTTTATTCCAAGCAGTTGTCCCATTAAAGCCATATCCTCTTTGGCAACACCAATGAGCCACATTAAGGGCGCGAAAACATAGCCTAAAATAAGTTCGAGAGATAAACTTTCATAGGAAGTATTAGTTGCTACCCAACCATTTAAGGTTGTTATGTCTCCAATCCATCCTAAAATTCCGTTGAACATGGCAATAAAAGCCACAAACACTAAAAGCATGGCACCAACATTTACTGCTAATTTCAAACCTTCGGTCGTTCCATTAGCAATGGCATCTAAAAAATTCGATCCAATTTTTTCTTGTGAAACTTTTACATCGGTATTAATATTTTCAGTTTGAGGATATAATATTTTAGATATGACAATGGCTCCCGGTGCGGCCATAACAGAGGCGGCTAATAGATGTTTAGCGTAAAATAATCTTAATTCCGGATCGTCCCCTCCAAGAAAACCGATGTAAGCAGCTAAAACGGCTCCTGCAACTGTTGCCATACCACCGATCATCACTAAGAGCATTTCAGACTTATTCATTTTTTCTAAATAAGCCTTTATTAAAAGTGGAGCTTCAGTTTGCCCTAAAAAGATGTTGCCCGCAACACTTAAACTTTCTGCTCCTGAAATTTTAAGTAATTTTGATAGTAACCAGCCAAAAGCTTTTACAACTTTTTGAATGATGCCCAAATAAAATAAAACCGATGTTAAAGCAGAAAAGAAAATAATAGTAGGCAATACCTGAAAGGCAAAAATAAATCCAAAAGTATCCATATCTACTACCAAACCTTCAAATAAGAACTTACTTCCAGCTCTTGTGAAATCCAAAATATCAATAAAACGTTGTCCTATCCATTCAAAAGTTATTTTCACAAAACTCACTTTAAGAACACCAATGGCAATAATAAGTTGAAACGCTAAGCCAATACCAACTATTTTCCAATCAATAGCTTTTCTATTATGGCTAAATAGAAAGGCTATAAAAATAAGTGAAACCATCCCTAAAACACCCCTCCATAAGCCATTTAGTGAAAAGCCCTGACTTGGTATTATGCTCTTTTCTGAAGTTTCTGTTGTTAACGTAGACAGGGAAGTTTCATTAATAGCACTATAGGTATTTAAAGAATCCCGTAACTGAATCACAGATGATTCATGAACAGCTGTATTGTGTACTGAATCTACTTCCTGGGTTTGATCGACATCCTGTGCTATACTAAGGTTTAATCCAAAGAAAATAATAGTAATAGTCAGGAAGAAGCGCTTCATATAAGTAATGTTGGAATGTTACCGTTTAGAAATTTCGTCACGAATATGAGCAGCTGTTTCATAGTCTTCATTGGCCACCGCTTCATCCAGTAAACTATGAAGTTCTTCAAGGGTTTTGCTTTTGTAGTTTTCTTTAGGGGCATTGGGCTCTAACTCATCAGCTAACAGATCATCAACCAAAATGCTATCCTGAAGCTCTTCATCTTCTTCTTTTTCAGGGTTCACTTTTAAGTAAATACCGGCCTTATCTAAGATGTTCTTATAGGTGAAAATGGGTGCCTGAAAACGAAGAGCCAAAGCAATGGCGTCACTCGTTCGGGCATCTATAATTTCTTCAATTTTGTCACGTTCACAAATTAAACTGGAGAAAAATACCCCGTCAACCAATTTATGAATGATCACTTGTTTTACAACAATATCAAAACGATCGGCAAAATTTTTAAATAAATCGTGGGTTAACGGTCTTGGAGGTCTTATTTCTTTTTCTAATGCTATAGCAATAGATTGTGCTTCAAAAGCACCAATAACAATAGGTAGCTTACGGTCGCCATCAACTTCATTGAGTATTAAGGCATAAGCACCATTTTGCGTTTGACTGTAGGAAATTCCTTTTATGTTTAATCTTACTAAACTCATAATTTATAAAAAACGCAAAGAACTGTTTAAATTAGGACTTTACCAACTGCTTAATACAGATTTAAGATATAATGCTAATTTAATCAGTTCTATAGAACAATACAATTTATAAAAATTAATTTATTGTTGGGCTTTAAATGCTTTTAATTTTTCTATGAGTTGCGGCACAACTTCAAAAGCATCTCCAATAACACCATAGTCGGCAGCTTTAAAGAAAGGCGCCTCAGCATCTGTATTGATCACCACTTTTACTTTTGAAGCATTGATTCCTGCTAAATGTTGAATCGCTCCGGAAATACCAATAGCAATATATAAATTTGAAGCTACAGGTTTACCGGTTTGCCCTACATGCTCGCTATGAGGACGCCATCCTAAGTCTGAAACCGGTTTGGAACAGGCTGTGGCTGCTCCTAAAACATCCGCTAATTCTTCAATCATACCCCAGTTTTCAGGACCCTTTAGTCCACGTCCACCGGAAACCACGATATCTGCATCCGCAATAGTGACTTTATCGGTCACCTTATCTACCGATTGGATTTGCATTCCTAAATCGGGAATTGATGGTGAGAAATCTTCCGCGGTAGCGCTACTGCCAGACTCAACCAATCCGAAGGCATTATTAGACACACCAATAATCTTTGTGTCTGTATTAATCTGAGTCATTTCAAAAGCCTTATTAGTAAAGGCCGTACGTTTTACAGTGAAGGGCGATGTACTTGAAGGAGCTTCAATAACATTCGTGGCATACCCGGCCTGTAAGCCCACAGCAACAAGCGGTGCTAAATATTTGCTGTTTGCACTCGAACTAACTATGATAACACCGGCATCTTCTTTTTCAGCAGCTTGCTTAATAACCGCGGCATACCCTTTCGCATTGAAAGATTCCAGCTGCGAATTGCTTACCATTAAAACTTTATCGACACCATAATTTCCTAGCTCTGAAGCGTCGTTGGCATTTATAGCAACAGCAGTTACTGTAGTTCCTAATTGAGTAGCCACTGCTTTGGCGTATGAAGCTACTTCAAAAGCGCCTTTTTTAAAAGTGCCTTTTTCTGATTCTGTATATACTAAAACTGACATAATGCGTATTCTTTTTTGTAATTCCCGTGAAGACGGGAATCTTTAATATTATTTTTTGTTTACTTCCAAAGATTCCGAAGCGAGTTCGGAATGATTTAGCAAACTAAATCACTTTAGCTTCATTATGAAGTAAGTTTACTAATTCATCTAAATTATCTGCTGAAACCAAAGTTACAGCACCCTTTGGTGCCGGCTTTTCAAATTTAACTGATGAGGTCTCTTCTTTAGATTCAATGGGTTCAACTACAGTTAAAGGTTTTTTACGAGCCATCATGATCCCTCTCATATTGGGAATACGTAGGTCACTTTCTTCGACCAACCCTTTTTGACCACCAATGACTAAAGGAAGTGCTGTAGATAGCGTTTCTTTACCGCCGTCAATTTCTCTTGTAGCAGATACCTGATCTCCATCGATGTCGAGATGGATACAATTATTTACAAAATTTGAATCCGTTAATCCTGCAATCATTCCGGGAACCATCCCGCCGTTGTAGTCTATGGATTCACGACCTGCAATAACCAAATCATATTGGCCTTCTTTCACCACATTGGCCAATTGTTTAGCCACAGAAAAGCCGTCTGTAGCTGAAGTATTAACACGAATCGCTTCATCTGCACCAATGGCTAATGCTTTACGTAGGGTTGGTTCGGTTTCTACGCCACCAACATTAACAACGGTCACACTAGCACCTTGTTTTTCTTTAAACCACATGGCACGGGTTAAACCAAATTCGTCATTCGGGTTAATTACAAATTGTACACCATTGGTGTCAAATTTTGTGTCGTCATCGGTAAAATTAATTTTTGATGTCGTATCAGGAACATGACTTATGCACACTAATATTTTCATAGGTTTTGTTATTTTGAATTATAGTTTATGTCATTCATCAATAGACTTTCGGTTAGAAATCTGTTGGTTCATTTCATAATATTTCAGCATTAAAAAAGTGTATTTTTTTAAGGTTACGAAGGTAATTATTTTATTCTGAATATTTGCTATGCATGCATAATAAATTTTAAAAAATTCTTTAAAGAGTTTACTTCATTTATTGTTATTTTTGCAATTCGATTTAAAATACATTTAATGAAGACAATTCAATTTAGAGAAGCTATTTGTGAAGCCATGAGTGAAGAAATGCGCAAAGATGAAAGCATTTATTTAATGGGTGAGGAGGTAGCCGAGTATAATGGTGCATACAAAGCATCAAAAGGTATGCTGGATGAGTTTGGGGCTAAACGTGTTATCGATACCCCTATTGCAGAACTTGGTTTTGCCGGAATCGCTATAGGGTCTACAATGACAGGTAACAGGCCTATTGTTGAGTACATGACCTTCAATTTTTCTTTAGTAGGAATTGATCAAATCATTAATAATGCTGCAAAAATAAGACAGATGTCCGGTGGGCAGTTTAAATGCCCGATTGTATTTCGAGGACCAACGGCGTCTGCTGGTCAGTTAGGAGCGACCCACTCTCAGGCTTTTGAAAGTTGGTTTGCCAACACCCCGGGACTGAAAGTTGTTGTTCCTTCTAATCCCTATGATGCTAAAGGTTTATTGAAGTCTGCAATTCGTGATGATGATCCCGTTATTTTTATGGAAAGCGAGCAAATGTATGGGGATAAAGGCGAAGTGCCGGAAGGTGAGTATGTTTTACCATTAGGCGTTGCAGATATTAAACGTGAAGGAACCGACGTTACGATTGTTTCTTTTGGAAAAATTATTAAAGAAGCTTATAAGGCCGCAGATGAATTGGATAAGGAAGGTATTTCCTGTGAAATTATAGATTTGCGTACTGTAAAACCTATGGACAGACAAGCTATTTTGAAGTCGGTTAAAAAAACGAATAGGTTGGTTGTTTTAGAAGAAGCATGGCCTTTTGGAAATGTATCTACCGAAATAACCTATTTTATTCAGGCTGAAGCTTTCGATTATTTAGATGCGCCAATTGTAAAAATTAATACCGCAGATACCCCTGCTCCTTATTCTCCGGTATTATTGGCAGAATGGTTGCCCAATAGCGATGACGTTATTAAAGCAGTTAAAAAAGTTTTATATAAATAAATTATATTTTTTTACGTTATATAGGCTTCATTAGCATGGTTGTTGATGAAGTTTTTTTGTATTATGAACATAAGACTACTTATTACCTTATTTTTTTTCGGTGTAATTTCCGGAATGGCCCAAACCAAAGTTAGCGGATACGTGTTTGACGAGTTTAACGAGCCCGTGTCTTTTGCGAACGTTATATTTAAAGGTTCCACTCAAGGAACTATAACCGACGAGAACGGTAAATTTTATTTAGAATCTATTGATACCTGGGAGACCTTAACCGTTTCATTTATTGGCTATGAAACTCTAAATATTCCCTTGACAAAAAAGGTTAATTACAATTTAAAATTCACACTTAAGGAAGATACTGCGGAGTTGGACCAAGTGGTAATTGTGTCTGGAAAACAGTCTAAAAAGAACAATCCGGCTATCGATTTACTTCGGAAAATTTGGGAACATAAACGCAGAAATGGTTTAAACCTATATAAGCAATACGAGTATGATAAGTATGAAAAGGTTGAATTCGATATCAATACCATAGACAGCGCACTTATAAAAAGCAAACTATTTAGAGGCATGGAATTTGTTTTTAATCAGGTGGATACTTCCAGGGTTACCGGGAAGACCTATTTGCCTATGTTTATTAATGAAGCCGCTTCCAGAGTTTATGGAAATAATGTTCTTAATAAAGAAAAAGAGGTTTTAAAAGGGAATAAAAATTCCGGTTTTAGCGATAACCAGGTCATTATAGATTTTGTAGATGATTTGTATTCAGATTATAATGTGTATGATAACTATTTAAAGTTTTTTGATAAAAGCTTTGTGAGTCCTTTGTCTAAAACAGGCATTAACACCTATAATTATGTGTTATCTGATAGTACCTATATTGATGATAAATGGTGTTATAACATTATTTACTACCCCAGGCGTAAAAATGAATTGACTTTCAAAGGTGATTTTTGGGTGGCCGATTCTACATATGCTATTAAAGAAATTAATTTACAAGCCTCAAAAAGTGCAAACATAAACTGGGTTAAAGATATTTATATCGAGCAAGAATTCGAAGTGTTGAACGATTCTCTATTTCTGGTAAAACGCGATTATATGATGTCTGATTTTGCCTTTAGTAAAAAGGAAAAATCCAGGGGGATCTATGGAAAGCGAACAACGTTGTATAACAACTATAAGTTTGATATAGAAAAGGATAAAAAATTTTATGACAAAGAGGTTTATAATTACGACAAGGATGTTTATGATCGTGATGATGCTTTTTGGACGGAGAATCGTTTAGAAGCATTAAATAAAGATGAGCAGGGCGTCTACAAAATGTTGGATACCTTGAAAACCGTTAAGAAGTTCAAGCGCCTGTATAATTTAGGAAGTATATTGTCATCGGGTTATATTGAATTCAATAAACTGCCACTGGATTACGGTCCTATATTTTCAACTTTTGGGTTTAATGAAGTAGAAGGATTGCGATTGCGAACCGGTGGACGTACTTATTTTGGTAGAAATGACCTTTGGCGTTTAGAAGGTTTCATCGCTTATGGTTTTAGAGATGATAAATTTAAATATGGTATTTCCGGTAAATGGTTGTTGGATAAGAAAAGCCGACTTATTATCTCCGGAGGAAATCGAAGGGATGTTGAGCAGATAGGAGCAAGTTTAACAACGAGTACAGATGTGTTAGGTCGTAGCTTAGCATCTTCATCAGTTGTCGGTACGGGTGCGAATGATAAGCTAACGTCTATAAATCTAACAAGTTTAGCTGTTGAAGCCGAACCCTGGCGCAATGTGATTTTTAGATTGGGTGGAAATTACCGAACTCTGGAATCGGCATCACCCACCTTTAGTTTGGATTATAATACACCAACAGGTGTTGAATCGGAGATAAAACAATATGAAACGTCTTTTTCAGTATCGTATTTTCCAAAGCGCAAGATGACAGGTTTTGGTGTAGAACGTCGCAATGCTAATGATAATTTTGCGCGGATTTTTGCACAGGTGAGTCGTGGAGATAAAAGCATGTTCGATAGTGATTTTGATTATACAAAACTGCAATTTTCATATATTCAACCCTGGCAACTTGGAGGCTTCGGAAGGCTGGTTACAACCATTGAAGCCGGAAAAACTATAGGAGAAGTGCCTTTAGGTTTGTTAAGTGTTATTCCGGGAAATCAATCGTACTTTTCAATCTATAATACATTTTCTCAGTTAGATTTTTACGAGTTCGTGTCTGATACTTATACATCGTTTCATTTTGAGCACAATTTTAACGGACGCTTATTTTCAAGGTTACCTTTGTTAAGAAAACTAAACCTTCGTGAAATTGTTAGTATTCGAGGTGTTTGGGGTGAGATTTCTCAAGACAATATCGATTTGAATACCACCAGCAATCCGAATAGTATTCCTTTGGCAGCACCAAGTGATAAACCGTATTATGAATATAGTTTAGGTATTGGTAATATTTTTAAAGTATTTAGACTGGACTTTAACTTTAGAGGCAATTATAAAGATCGCACGATGTATCCGGATGCCCGAAAGTTTGGGATTACCGGTACTTTTGGGTTTTATTTCTAGTTCCGGAGATGATAGGTGTCTTATGAATTCTTCAGCATTATTTTAAGGATTTTTTCAATGCAAAGATTAAGTTTTCTTACTATGAGACTTATCAATTCTTAAACCAAATTATTACACAAGGGTAAGTGTACTTTATTTAATACTTCCCCCAACCTCAAGTCCGCTAGGTACACTTTCCGGAATGGTTTTGTCAAAATTCTCATCATTTAAAGTATTTAAAAACGAGATTATAGCAGGCATATCTTTAACCTTAAGGCTTAGGTTTTTGGCTAGGGTATCGATATTATTCACTGCCACTTCCGGATTTCTGGATTTGTTAAACGACAAATCTTCGTAAAATTCTAATACCATCTTAAGGTTTGGTAAAGTTCCGTTATGCATATATGGAGCTGTAAATCGTAGATTACGAAGTGTTGGTGTACGGAAACCAAATTGCTGTTCGAAGCCATCATCGACTTTGGTGAGTTTTTCATTTTCAGGAACACTCAGGGTATGAATTTTGTAATCTGAGAACATGGGGCCGTTATGGCAGTTAACACAACCTACTTTTTTAAATAGTTCAAACCCCTCTTTTTCACCAAGGGATATCGCATTAGTTTCACCACGCATGTATTTATCGAAGCGCGAATTATTAGTTGTTAAGGTCCTCTCGTAAGCTGCAATAGCCTTTCCTATATTTTCAATCTTTATAGGATCGCTATCTTCAAACGTATTTTTAAACCGTTTTTCATACTCCGGGATGGCTTTTAGTCTTGAAACGACTTCCTCTAAAACCTCTTCTTCGGTATAATTTAAGCCCCGCATTTCCTCAAGGGCTTTTATAGGTTCTATAGCTTGTGCTTCTAAACTATTAACCCTCGAATCCCAAAACATGGGTGATGTTTCAGGGTCATACTTGCCTGAAGTATTTATACCATTATAGGCTGTGTTTAATACGGTATGCGCATTCCGTTTTACAAATGGAATCTTATTGGGCTTTTTAAATTCACGACTTAGACCAAAACCTTTTCCATTAACACCGATAGAGAGGTCTCTAAACTCTGCGTATCCATTATTGGGATGATGGCAAGTAGCACAGGCTACATCTTTATCTCCAGATAAAATTGGATCGAAAAAAAGAAGCCTGCCGAGATTTATTTTCTCTTCAGATTGCGGGTTGTCCGATGGCGTTTTTATTGATAAGGGTAATGCGCCGACACGGGTGTCCATTTTTGGAATACTAACGTAATTCTTTGTGTTCTTTTTAGGGTCAGACTTGCAACCCACAATCACTAAAAGCAGAAGTAATCTGTATCTTAGTAATATTTGAGAAACACGATGCATTTACTTAAAGGATGAGTGTATTAATTACTAGCTTTTTTTTTCTTAAAGGTATCAAATTCTGAGGAACTGTCAACTTTGGGAAATGCATTATTTTTAGTATCCGTATCTGCAAACTCAAAGTAAGGGTCCAGATTCACTTTTGTGACCTCTTTATCTTTAATAAACGTTCTTTTAATTTGATATTCGTTTCTGCGCCACACTTCGGCTGGTATTCTGTCAATTTCAGTTGTACCATCGGTATATTCCCATGAAATGGTTACCGGCATTACTAGTCCGCCCACATTTTTAATGCTCACTTCATAAATGTTCTTACCTGATAATTGTTTGCGAATTTCCGGTTCATCCAGTCGCGATAAAAACTGACCGTATGCAGCGTCCGGGGTCGATGCCATATTAATAACTTCCGGGCCACCGGAAAAATCGTTTGTCTCGGCATTGGCATTTTGACCTTGAGCCACTATTTTGGCTTTAGAGGTTTTACTTCGGTCTTCAATATTTGTGTTTTCTTCGTAAACTTTAAACCATTTAACATTGGTAAGTTCCATATCGACATGGTCGGTAGTAAAAAACCAACCTCTGAAGAACCAGTCTAAATTTACGGCTGTGGCATCTTCCAGAGTTCTAAATAAATCGGATGGATTTGGGTGTTTATATTTCCAACGATTGGCATACTCCTTAAAAGCTTGATCGAATAGATCTTTGCCAATTATAGAGTGCCGCAACATTTGTAAGCCTACTGTAGGCTTCAAATAAAAATTAGCGCCAAACTGACTAAATAATTCATTATCTGATGCCGTCATTACAGGTCTTAATATATTTTTGTCACCACTCATAAAAGGGACGATACTTTTTGGTGTTGTACTGTTAAAGCCCGGATAACGCTCGGCTACTGTACGCTGATGTAAAAACGTGTTTAAGCCTTCGTCCATCCACATCCATTTACGTTCGTCTGAGCTTACAATCATGGGAAACCAATTATGTCCAACTTCATGAATAATCGTACCAATCATGCCTTGTTTGGCACCATCACTGATTTTACCGTTTTTAGGACGACCACCATTAAAACTAATCATCGGAAATTCCATACCAATATTGGACGTGTTTACAGAAATACATACGGGATATGGATAATCGAATGTGGCTTCAGAATAGACTTCTAAGGCATGCATGATGGCCTTGGTAGATTCTTCTTGCCAAACAGGTAAACCTTCCTTTGGGTAAAAGGACATGGCCATAACTGTATTTGTTGGGAGTTTTACGGCCTGCGCATCCCACATGAATTTACGTGACGAGGCAAAGGCAAAATCACGTACATTTTTAGCACTGTACTTCCATGTTTTCTGCTTTGATGATTTTTGTTTTTCATTGTCTTCTGCTTCTTCTTTCGTAATAATCATGACTGGTTTATCAAACGATTTACGAGCAAGAGCCATTCTTTTGCGCTGTGTTTTAGTTAAAACCGATTCGCTATTTTGAAGCGCACCTGTGGAGGCAACGATATGATCTTCGGGAACCGTAATTTCTACCTCGTAATCACCAAATTCTAAGGCAAACTCACCAAGTTTTTGAAACTGCTGGTTTTGCCAGCCTTCTGTATCATTGTAAACTGCCATTCTGGGAAACCAATGCGCGATGAGATAAACGGTATTGTCATCTTCCGGGAAATATTCATAACCTTCCCTAGACAGTAAATACATACTACGATCGGTAATATGGTAGGACCACCCAATGGAAAAACTCATAGAAGCACCAGATTTAAGAGGCTGGTCGAGTAGTACTTTCATCATGGTATTATTAACCAAAGATTTGATAGTTTTACCATTATGGTCTTTGATGTGTTTTATGGTATAGCCTGCAGGAAAATCGATAGCTCGAGTGAGAAATTGCATTTGCCGGGTGTTTATACCTTCTTTTATAGTATTGTTAATGCTTCCAAAATCCTCATTCCCTTTTTTGTTTACATTTTGTTCGAGCTGAATCCATAAATAACTTAAGTCATCCGGAGAGTTATTATGATAGGTGATGGTTTCCTCACCTGAAAGGATGTTGTTCTTTTCGTCTATGGTTGCTTTAATGTGGTAATCGGCACGCTGTTGCCAATAGGCATTCCCTGGTGCTCCACTCGCTGTTCGGTATGAGTTTGGTGGAGCCAGTAAATTGTCGATGGGTTCAAATTTACCTTGCCATGGCTGTGTTTGGGCTTTCACTGTTATGAATGAGAAAAGCCCAAGAAACACAAGAAGAAAGTGTCGCATAATATTTGATTATTTAAAAGAATTAGTCGACCACAAGATAGTAAAATATTAAAAGCTTTAGGTTTAAAACGTTATGAAATTCGTTAAAAATCAAGTTCTTATAAAAGGTTGAAATTGGAAGCTTTTTAGTTGTTTTAGGTGGAAGTGTTCAGTATCTTTGCACCCCAAAATAAAATTGAAAACATGACGAAGAAAAAAGAGCTCACATTTGATGTGTTAATTGAGATACCAAAAGGTAGTAGAAATAAATACGAATACGATTTTACATTACATAAAATTCGCTTTGATCGCACCTTGTTTTCATCGATGATGTATCCCGGGGATTATGGATTTATTCCTGAAACATTAGCGTTAGATCAAGACCCATTGGATGTTTTAGTTTTAGGAACAGAGCCAACATACCCTATGGTAGTCATGGAAGTAAAACCCATTGGTGTTTTTCATATGGCAGATGAAAAAGGTCCGGATGAAAAAATAATCTGTGTCCCTGTTTCAGACCCGGTTTGGGGAAAGAGAAATGATATATCAGATTTGAATCCCCATAGAATTAAAGAAATAGAGCACTTTTTTCAAGTGTATAAAGATTTAGAAGAAAAGAAGGTCGATGTTGGTGGTTGGGGTAATGCCAAAGAAGCAGTAGAAATCTATCATAAATGTGTAAAGCGCTATGATGACAGTGATCACAAGAAAAAAAGAACCTTCACTATTTAAGCGATAGTTGAAAGAAACAAAAAAACCACTTTAATATCGAAGTGGTTTTTTTGTTTCGTTTAATTCAGTCTTATTTATTCTGTAACATGTCCGGTGTTGCAACGGTTCTAAATCCTATGTGTTCTGAAGAGGAATCTAAGCTGGATCCCATTCTGGATGAGATTCTATAACTCGCACAGTAAGTATAGCTGCATAAAAAGGATCCGCCTTTTATAATCTTTTCTTCTAAGTAAGGATTGGTTGGGTTGTAGGCTTCAGAGGCTCCTTTAGGGTTAATTATCGGTTTATTGGATGATACTAATTCTGAATAGTAATTAACATTATACCAGTCGCTCGTCCACTCCCAAACATTTCCGGCCATATCAAAAAGACCAAAAGCATTCGCGGGATAAGATTTTACAGGAGCACTGCGCTCAAATCCATCTTCTAGTGTATTAAATACAGGGAATTCACCTTCCCAACTGTTTGCATTTTGCGATAGTTTGGTCAGATCATCACCCCAAAAATATGTGGTGTTTTTTTTATTGGCTCTGGCGGCATGTTCCCACTCAGCTTCGGTAGGCAAACGTCTTCCAGCCCAATCGCAATAGGCTATGGCATCTTCATAAGAGATATGAACTACCGGATGATCATCTTTGCCTTCTATTGAGCTATTTTTGCCAATGGGGTGTTTCCAATTTGCACCGATAGACCATTGCCACCATTGTGAGAAATCATATAAATTAGGAACCGATGTTTTTGTTTTTTTAAATAATAGGGAGCCAGGTTGTAAGATAGAGTCATGAGGTTTTGGTGTGCCTTCTGGCAGCTGCTTTTTCATTTCCTCCCAATCGATATCTCTTTCAGCTACTGTAATATACCCCGTTTCTTCAACAAATTTTGAGAACTGAGCATTGGTGACTTCCGTGATATCCATAAAAAAGCCATCGACGCTTACATCGTGTTGTGGTTTTTCATGAGCCATGGCGATCTTGTCTTGAGCGACAGCTCCCTGCTTAAAAGTTCCGGCAGGAATCCATATCATGCCTTCAGGAGCTATTGGGATAGCTACTTTTACCGGATCGGATTGTTTTTTACACGCTAAAAAGAAAAAGAAGCAAATAGAAATAGATATACTAATGGATAATCTGTTATTATGCATTTCGAATAGTTGTTTGTTAAGAGTTTCAAAGCAAAACTATTCATTAAAAATTAGATAGTCACTAAAATCACAAGGATATTGGTAACTATTATTTTTAGAAGAGAAGATAACTTCTATCCATCACTAGACGTTTCAATATGCTTTTCAGGGCTTTTGAAGTTCCATTTTAGTGCTGCCAGCCCACCGCCGAGAAGGGACATGATTACAAAGAAATTAAAGAGGTTGTCCCACCCAAAGGCTTCATTGATGGCAACAACTATAAAACCGGAAAACATTTGCCCAATAGAGCCCATACCATTAATAATTCCGGCCGCCATACCGGCACCTTTCTTTCCGCCAACATCCATGGATCCAGCTGTGCAAATTAGTGAATCCGGTCCATAAGTTGCTATCCCTATTAATGCAATACTTATAATGACTCCAGCCTTACCTAGTGATACCATATAGGGATGTATCAGGCAAACAATTGCCAATCCAATCATCATAAGTGATACGGTACTAAAGCGTTTTGAATTAAACAGTTTGTCTGAAGCATAGCCGGCAAGTATAACACCAAAGAATCCTATTAATTCATAAACAGACGATACATAACCGGCTTCGCTGACATCGTATTTCAATGCTTTCTCTAAATATATGGGAAGCCAAAACAGAAATGCATACCGTGTCATTTTGAGAATCATATAGCAACTGGAATAGATCCAAAGCGCTTTATTTTTTATCAGAATTTTTAAAAGTTTTAGGTTGTCGGGTTTTCCGGTGTCATCAAGTTGGTACTTATCCTCAATAATAATGGGCAGATTAATACTCTTAGGGCTATTTCTTGTGAAAAGTAAATATGTAAAAGCCACAGCTAGTAAAACCATTGAAGGGAAGAAAAACCCTCTTTTCCAACCCATTTCAGACATGAAATCCATATCAAAAGCCACATAGGTTGCAAAAATAGTTGCTAAAAACCCACCAGTCACGTAGCAGGTAGACCACCAGGACATCACGATACCTCGTTCGTTACTTTTATACCATGGCGTCATGTTTTTTATTAAACCGCTCCATCCGGTAGATTGCCCATATCCATTCAAAGCAATGAGGAAAACAATAATACCAACAGAAAAAGACATGCCTAAAAAGAAATTCGCCGTTGCCGCTAAAAAAAGACCAATACTAACGATTTTTCGCGGTCCGAATTTATCCGACAAATACCCATTTAAAAACTGTCCTATGGTATAGATTAAGCTATAAACAAAGATGATAGAGGCATAGTAGGCGTTGTCTAGGCCTAAATCGGTTTCTATAGAACTCCAGGTAACCGATAAATTCTTTCTTCCAAAATAAAAGCCCGCATAGGCGAGCCAGGTGAGTCCGAATATTCTTTTTCTCCAGTACTTTTGCTGCGATGTTAAAGACATTATTTAATAGGCGTTTTTCTGAATCATATACATTTTTAATAGTGTAGCGGTTGTAGTATTTTTGTTTTGTAAAGCATGAGGCACAGATCCGTCAAAGAATAGGACGTCACCTTCTTCTAACTCAAGTTCTTCTTCATTAAGGGTGTATGTCAATTTACCCTTTATAACATAAAGAAGTTCTGTGGCATCCGTTGATATTGGTTCTCTGTAAACGTTTTGTTTAACATTTATAATATATACTCTTAAATTGCTGTTGGCTATACTATCTGAAAATAAAAAGTTGTATTCTAACCCTCTGGAATCTTCTCTGTCCTCGAGTTTTCCTTCACCTTTTTTTATTAATACATATGGTTCTTTGTTGTTTGAACTTAAATTTAATTCTGATAAATTTATCTCTAAAGATTGCATAATTCTTAGTAAAACCGGAAGCGATGGTGTTGTTCTAAAATTCTCTATTTTAGAAATTAAACCAATACTAAGGTCGCTCATTTCGGCAACTTGTTTTAAACTTAGGTTTTTGTTTACCCTTACTTTTTTCAGCTGTTTCCCAAGGTTTACTAGAATATCTTCCAAGATTTTAAAATTTAAATATTATTGAATGTAATTAATTTTTACAAGATACGATTTTAATACTTTTAGGAAAGCTTCAATATCTGTGTAATCAATTTGTCCAATGTTTGAAATTCTAAATGTGTCGTAATTATTTACTTTCCCGGGATAAATAGTAAATCCTTTTTCAAAGAAATAATCGTGCATTTCATTAAAATTATAAGCCTCAACATGGGGCTCAATGATGGATGTTATAATTCTGGAATGATGTTCTTTGTCTATTAAGTATTTTAGATTCAATGCTTCCAAACCATCTAATAACGTTTCCCAGGACTTACTGTATCGTGCATACCTGCCTTCTATGGTTTCTTCATGTGTTTCTAGTATGGCCTGTTTTAAGGCGTAAAAGGTTTGTACCGGTGGCGTGAATCTGGTTTGATGTGTTTTTTCAAAATAGGCATATTGTGCATATAAGTTTAAGTATAAACTACGCATTGGAATGTCTGCCGTAGATTCTAATGCTACTTTATTACAGATAGCAAATCCAATACCCGCCATACCCTGAATGTTTTTATTCGAACTCGCTGCCAAATAATCAATATTCATGGATTTCATGTCTACAGGAATTGCAGCAAAGCCACTCATAGAATCAACAATAAAACTAATATTGTGTTTTTTGCAAAGCGTACCAACCGATGTAATATCGTTTAGTAAGCCTGTAGTTGTTTCATGATGAATCATGGCTAAATGGGTTAACCCATCAGTGTTTTCTATAAGTGATTCTAAGGCATTTAAATCAATGGGTTCTATGGATGACGATTCAAAAACAACCGTTGGTATTTTATATACGTTTGTAATTTGACACATGCGTTTTCCATAAGCACCATTATCGACGATTAACACTTTACCATGGTTTGGAATTACTGAGTTTAAAACCGCTTCTACTGTTGCAGTTCCTGATCCGCCAAATAGTACAGTGGCATAATCATTAGGGTCTCCGACGAACTTTGTGATTTCTGTAGCGCAGAATTCCATTAAATCTCCGAATTCCTGCTCACGCGGACAAATATCTGGTACGGCTTGTGCCAATTTCACAGTATCTGTAGTGGTTGCCGGCCCCGGGTTTAAAAGTACATTTCTTGTTATTTCTTTCATTTTTATTGAATTCATTTCTAGGCTGCAACATTATGAGAAACTGATACATAATATTGCAGTCTGTTTTTAGTTTTGTATTAAAATATGGTTATGCGATATCCCAAGGAAGTGAGTAGGTTTTAATATAGGTGTAACCTTTCATGGCTTCAATAACCCCTTCTTTATAACCTAATCCGGAATCCTTTACACCTCCAAAAGGGGTCCATTCTAAGCGGTAGCTAGGTGCTTCGTTTACATTTACGGTGCCGGTATCTAATTCTGTAATAACACGTTGTATAGACGGCCAGTGATTACTAACCACACCTCCGGATAATCCATAAGGCGTATCGTTAGCGATGTCTATGGCCTCGTCTAAAGTTTCGAACCTGATAATTGGAGCCACCGGGCCAAAGGTTTCTTTAGCAACAACTTCATGATCGTTTTTAATATGGTCTAAAACTGTTGGAGCAAATAATGCACCTTCACGTTTATTACCAGCTAAGCATACCGCACCATTTGCGATAGCATCTTTTACTCTGGCTTCCATTTCTTCTGCGGCCGCTTCAGTGATTACCGTTCCCATATCGTTATCGGCATCATAGGGGTCCCCATATTTTATGGCTTGTACGCGATCTGCTAATTTTGAAGCGTATTCATCGGCAATACTGTTATGTACTAAAATTCTGCGAATCGCCGTACAACGTTGTGCAGAGTTTTTAAAAGTTCCAGCCATGGTGACTTCAACGGCTTCATCAATATCGGCGTCATCTAACACCAAAAGCGCAGAGCTACCACCGAGTTCCAAAACTAGCTTTTTATATCCCGCTTTTGATGCGATAATTTTTCCAATTTTACTTCCTCCCGTAAAGGAGACCATAGTAATATCCGGATGAACGGTCATCATTTCCGAAGTGGCCTGAATATCTTTACCATTAATACAATTAAGCATGTTTGCGGGTAAACCACAATCAATGGCCAATTGGGCAAAATAGTATGCTGATAGGGGGGTTCTTTCTGATGGTTTTAAAACCACGGTATTATTGGTGGCAATAGCCGGAGCAATTTTATGCACAACCTGATTCATGGGATGATTAAATGGTGTAATCGCACTAATTAACCCTAGGGGTACACGCGTTGTGTAAATGCGTCTTGGTTTGCCGTTTTTTGAAACATCGCAGGGAAAGACTTGAGAATCATCATCTAAAGCTTTCATGGCAGAAAAGCGTAATACGTCTGAAACGCGACTTGCTTCATAGCGTGTGTCTTTTAAACAAAGCCCGGTTTCATCGGTAATCATCTGACTCACTTCATCCACGCGCTTTTCCAACTCGTCGGCTATTTTGTTTAAAATCTCGTAACGCTGGTAACGTGTTAGGGTAATCTTGGTCTTATAAGTATCTTTTAGCACCCGATCTAAAGTATCAGTATTAATAGAGGCAACGCGACCCACTAATTTTTTAGTGTATGGATTATGAACTTCAATCCATTCTCCGGTGCTTATTTGTTTTCCATTTATAATGGCCCCAAACTCGATGATACCATCATCGTTCTTATGACTCGCTTTTTCTAATGTGTGTTGTAATTGACTCATATTTCAGCTTTAAGAGTGTTTTCTGTTTCTTGTGTGGTATTTTCAAATCCGTTAGAAAGAAAGTGGTATAGATCGAAGTTTCTACATCCTCCTGCGGCTAATTTTTCAGCATATTCGTCATTTAGTTTCTTGTTGAATATCATTGGTACTACCTGCGCATGCTCACCACCATGAGAGCGTAAGCCTTCTTTAACTTTGTCTAAATCATGCCAGTCCGGTGTTCGACCAATAGTCGTAGAGGCATCGGACAGAATTACTAAGTCACCGATTCTGTCATGTGGTAATTCATAAGCTTCAACGGCCTCACTATTGGTTAAAACTTTTTCAATACCGTCCAGGCTTAACAAATAAGATTTAGCTTTTTCCAGTTGGGACTTATCGTCCAAGTATAAGGTTCCGTATCCCCCCAAAGCACCATGATGTACAACATAAGGGTCTGTAATTGGAAGGATAACACGGGTGTTAATACCTTGTTCGCTTAATAACTTTTCAATGAACTGAACTTTTGGAGTACCATCTGCATTAGTTTTTGCTTGCATACCATGATCGGCAGTAATACCAATAATAGCACCTAATTTATCTAATTCACCAAACCAATAATCTATTTTGGATAAAAAGTCGTTTGCTTCAGAATCTCCGGGAGCGTATTTATGCTGTACAAAGTCAGTAGTTGTTAGATACATGATATCGAAATGTTCTCTTTGTAGCAATTTTGCACCAGCTTCAATACAATATACCGAAATATAAGGATCGTAAATGCCAGGTCTGGTCTTGCCCATCAAATGGGATTCTACATTTTCAATACCATTATTTTCTAAAGTGGCCTCGTTTGCGAATTCTGCGGAAAAACAAATTCCGTTTAGATTGTGAGATAGCATGCGTCGCAACTTTTCTTTTGCCGTAACAACTGCAATCTTATTTCCGCTTTTACTTTTTTCAGATAGTATGGTTGGAACTTTCAAATATTTAGGATCACTCATCATAACTTCTTCTTGTAAGTCCGTATCCCAATAAAAATTTCCACAAATACCATTTACCTTTGGAGGAACTCCGGTGGTAATAGCCATGTTGTTAGGGTTAGTAAAAGAAGGGATAACACTCTTTACCATGCCAAATGAACCTTCTTTGATAAAACGTTGTAGATTCGGCATAACCTCTTTTGCAGCTTCATAGTAGGGGTAAGATGTGCCGTCCATACATATGCCTATGATTGTTTTTTTTTGTTTTGGATAATTTCTATTATTAATTTCCATGCTAGTGCGATATTATATTTTAAATTTTCACAAATGTAAAATAATTTTATATATAATATAATTTTTTATAATTTATTTTTACATTTATTATAAATATTTTACTTATAGTAAAAAGTATTAAAGTCGTTGAATCGGAGATTGCTGTTTGATTTTTATAAGTTTTAGTAGCGTTAATAGACCTCTTAATTATCAAATAATATATCTTAACTTACTCATTTTAAGCAGTTATATTATGTCAACTGTTTTTAGAATAAATGTAAAGTAATTTGACAAATAATATAATATTTGAATAAAAACTTTATATTTGCTATAAATATTTTACTAATAGTAAAACTAAAATACACCTTTTTGAGCGCTTTTTAATTAAAACAGTGTTAATTCTTGGTAAAATAATATTAGTAATATTTGAGAGAAGGTTAATTATTTATTATCATATTATATTTAGTGTAAATAGTTCGTTATAATATAAGTATAATTGCATTGACAAATAATGAAATCTAAATGAATAAAGGAGTTGTCTTAGTTGGAGGAGGTACTATAGGAACTGCCATCGCGTATTACGTGAGTAAATTAGGTAATGCACAGGTTACACTATTAGATAGAGACTATATTGGTAGTGGTAATACCGCTGCTGCCGCTTCACTAATTACTCTGTCCAGATCAAAAAAAGCAATTATACCGTTAGTTAGGGAAACAATTTCTGCCGTTAGAGATATGGAAGAACTTCTCGATGAGCCCTCGAGAGTCATGAAGGTTGGTAGTGTACATGTAGTAGCTTCGGAGACTTCAATGCAAAGCATTAATAACTTAATGGAGGTCGCCGATTCTTTTGATTTGAGTACAACATGGTTGTCGGCCGAAGAGGTTAAAGTTAAGCGCCCCTGGTTAAATACCGGGAATGTTATGGGAGGTGCTTTTATGAAGGATGATACGGTATGTTTAGATATTCGTAATATTTTAAAAACTAAAACTAAAACTAAAACTAAAACTAAATTAAACTTATGGAAAAATTAAAGGCTAGGTATTATAAGATGTAATACTAAGATTATTATTTTTTCAAATTATTTTTAAGTGTCGACAGCTTGTATGATACATTAAATTTTGGCTAGGGAATAAGAACTTCTCTACCATTGAACATGTTATGTCTTGTCATTCGATATGACGTGTTCCGGAATGCAGGTTGTAACGATAAAATCAGTTTATTTAGGGAGTTTTTATGTAGTAAATTAGCGTCTGCTTAGGTTTGGCTCATTTTGGGAGCTTAATGTATGTTCGCTAAGGTGTTGTTTGATTGAAAATTAGATAAAACCCTTATAGTAAATTGATAGCAAGTATTAATAATCTTTCTAAGGAAAACCTAAAAGAAGTTTTCGATACATATTACGAATCTCTCGTTCTATATGCGAATCGCTTTTTGCCGTTAAGGGACGCGTGTGAGGATTTGGTACAAGATATCTTTGTCGATTTTTGGGAAAAGGATTTAACCTTTCCGGATGACATATCATTAAAAGTCTATTTATATAAATCGGCACGTAATAAATGTTATAATATCATTAAGCACAATAAGGTAAAAGATTTGTATAGTGCAAATCATTTACGACAAATTGAAGATGATGAAGTGTTTTTGAAACAGGTTTTAGAAGAGGAAATTGTGCGAAAACTTTATGACTTAATTGATGCTCTGCCAAAACGGAAAAAAGAAATTATTAAGCTAAGCCTTAAAGGATTGAAGAATAAAGAAATTGCAGAGATTCTGGACATCCAACTTCAAACCGTAAAAACCTTAAAATCGCAATCCTACAAGATACTACGAGAGGAATTCAAGGAGATAAATGCAGTTATTTATTTTTTGATATCTTAAGCTAACTATCTTTATTTCAGGTATTTATAAAAAAAACAATATTTTTTTAAAAAATAAATGAAATTTCGATAGTACCATTTTAAAACTAAGTTGTTCTATAGTGTATAGAAATCTACCGGATTATTAATGAAAGATATATTTCACATATCAAAACTAATTATAAAGAAAAGGATAAAAGGTATTTCTGATTCAGAGAAATTACGTTTAAAGGAATATCACGAAAATTATCCATTCACAAAGAACATTGATTTTGAACGTTTAGTTGAGAAGACCACTGAATATTCGTCGATTGATAAAGTTACAGCTTGGGAGGCTGTCTTAAAAAAAACAAATCAGAATTTACATAAAACGCCTGTTTCGATAGTAAAACAAAATTGGTTTAAATATGCAGTTGCGGCGATGGTCGTACTTATGGTGTCCTTACCATTTTTATTAAATACCGAGAACGAAACCCAAATAGAAACTCCTGCAATAGTTGATGCTGTTGAAGAAGAAGTTATTATTGGTTTAGATAAGGCAACTTTAACATTAGAGGATGGTTCAACCGTTGTTTTAGAGAAAGGTCAAACCTACACCATCAATAATATACAGAGTAATGGTGTTGAGATTATCTATAAGCCGATCGATAATGCGGTTAGAAATAACTCTAAGATTGTGTATAACTATTTAACTATACCTAGAGGTGGGCAATACTTTATTGAGTTGGAAGATGGAACCAAAGTATGGTTAAACTCGGAATCCAAACTAAAATACCCCATAGCATTTGTTGAAGGTCAAGATAGAAAGGTTGAACTGTTATATGGTGAAGCTTACTTTGATGTTTCTCCTAGTAGTAATCATGACGGATCACCTTTTAAAGTGCTTTCCGGTGCTCAGGAAATCGAAGTTTTAGGAACAGAATTTAATGTTAAGGCTTATCATGACGAAGAATACATATATACCACATTAGTAGAAGGTAAAGTGACCGTAGATAATGCCATTCAAAAAGAAGTATTAAAACCAAGTGAGCAATCTGTACTAAGCAAAGAAAATAAAAGTATGATAATTACTGAAGTTGATGTATATACCGAAATCTCATGGAAGAATGGCTTTTTTAGTTTTAGAAAGAAGCCTCTAAAAGATATTATGAAAGTCCTATCGCGATGGTATGATGTCGATATCCTTTTCTTGAATAAAGAATTGGAAGGCGGAGATTTTAAGGGTAATCTAAATAAAAATCAATCACTAAATGAAATACTAACCATTATAAAAAACACAAACTATATAAATGCCTATGAGATAAACAAAAAAACCGTACTAATTAAATAACAAAACAATAAAAGAAAAGGGAGTAAAGCCTAACCGTCGAAAGTAACAAGCTTTTATCTCCCCTCTTTTCGATTACTAACTTAATTAAATGTTTAACTAAATTAATAACATGCAAATTTATGGAAATTAAATCAACCAAGCTTCTTTTTAGTTTTAAAAAGAAATTACTAATTATCATGATGAGATCTTTTATATTCTTGTTCTGTACAACAATTTTCGGGTTTTCAACACCCAATGTCTTATCACAGAATACAAAAATTAAAATTGACACAGACAAAGTTTTGTCGGTAGATGAGGTTTTTGATCTTATTATGGATCAAACAAGCTACACCTTTATTTATGAAATAAATATGTTTAAGGACTTCCCTAAAGTAGACCTTAAAAAGGGTGTAATAGGGGCTAACCAACTTTTACAAAAAAGTCTTGTAAGCCAAAAATTTAACTTTAATTTTTCTAATAGTAATACTATAATTATTAAAGAGAAAGTACTCCCGAGTATTGAAGAGCAAGGCATCATAATTAAGGGTACAGTTACAGATGAAGGTGATATCCCTTTACCAGGCGTGAATATAGTTGTCGTAGGAACATCTAAAGGGACTCAAACCGATTTTGATGGAAACTATACCATTACAGCCAACAAAGGTGACGTTTTAGAGTTTTCTTATGTAGGTATGAAAACTCAAACTATTACTATTGGAGATGATACTACAATTAATACAAAGCTTATAGAAGATGCCGCCAAACTGGAAGAAGTAGTTGTAACTGCTTTAGGGATTAGAAAAGAGAAAAAACGTATTGGTTTTGCTACACAAGAAGTTAAAGGGAATGCACTGCAAAAAGTACAAACTGCAAATGTCGTAGAGTCTTTATCTGGTAAGGTGGCTGGAATTACAGTAGTTAGTAATTCTGGGGATTTTTTCTCTGATCCTCAAATATATTTAAGAGGAGAAAGACCTCTTATAGTAGTAGATGGTGTGCCACAACCTAATAGTGATTTCTGGAATTTAAGTTCAGATGATATCGAGAACATTAATGTGCTTAAAGGTGCAGCAGCATCGGCGTTATATGGGTCTTTAGGTAAGAATGGAGCATTACAGGTTACTATGAAATCTGGTAAGGGTCAAATAGGAACTACTATTTCGTATAACAACTCTACAACCTTTCAAGTAGGTTACCTTATGATTCCTTCTGCGCAAACGCAATATGGACCTGGTAATACAGGACGTTATAGATATGGTGGCGGATTTGCAGGAGGCGATGGGCTAACTCTGGGAGGACCGGTTAACGATTTCGATTATTCGATTTGGGGACCTAAATTTAATGGTCAGTTAATCGAACAATACGATTCACCAATAGATCCTGTTACCGGATATCGCGTGCCAACACCTTGGATTTCAAGAGGTCAGGACAATTTGAAAAACTACATAGAAACAGGGGTTATCACCTCCAATAACATATCTGTAACATCAGGTGGAGAAAAGGGAAGCTTTGTGGTTTCTAATACTTATAAATATTCAAAAGCCCAAACTCCCGGACAACGACTGGACATCAATACCTTAAGATTATCTGGGAATTTGAATGTTTCCGATGTGGTTAGTGTTGATGCATCACTTCAATACAATTATCAGTATTCAGATAATAGGATAAGAGCCAGTTATGGACCATCATCACCTATTTATTTGTTATCACTTTGGGGTGGTTCACATTTTGATGTAAGAGACTTTAAACATGTTTGGAAGCCTGGTAAAGAAGGGATCGAACAAGATTTTGTTGAAAGTTGGAGATATAATAACCCATATGCACTATCCCATGCGTGGAAACGTCCGTGGACTAAGAATGATATCTTGACATTTGCCAAAGTTAATTTTAAAATTTCCGATAAAGTAAATGCATTTGTAAGATCGACATTAAACCAGTATAATTTGGTGAATAATGAAGAAATTTCTAAAGGCATTTATGATTATTCGATTCCGGATAGAAATGGTAGATTTAGGTTTCGAAATACACGTTATTTTGAAAATAATACCGATGTATTTATTTCTTATTCTGATAAATTCTTGAATGATGAATTAGAAATAAACGCAAATGCAGGAGCTAATCAGCGTTTTCTAAGAATAGAAAATGAAAGAGCCTCTACGACCCAGTTAATAGTTCCGGAAGTATTTACTTTGAATAATTCTGTTGATCAAGTTACCCCAGAAAGTTGGAAAGAAAAGAAAGGTGTTTATAGTGCTTATGCTTCAGTAGATTTGGCTTTAAAGAATTTTTTATATGTAGGGTTTACAGGTAGAGTAGATAAGTCGTCTACATTGGTAAAAGGCAATGATAGCTTCTTTTATCCATCAATATATGGAAGTGCAGTGCTAAGTGAAGTCATAGATCTTCCGGAATTTGTTAGTTTTTTTAAGATTAGAAGTTCTTATGCGAGTGTAGGAGGAGACTTGGATATTTATGAGGCGACAAATTCTTATTCTACAAGTAGATATAGAAATCAACCAACAGCTAGCTTCCCCGGTAGACTGGAAAACCCAAATTTAAAACCTGAGTTTACAAGTTCTATTGAAGCTGGTTTCGAATTAAAGCTATTTAAGGGGCGTTTTGGTATCGATTTCTCATATTACGAAAATACCGATGGACCTCAAATTTACACACAAGATTTTTCATCAGCTTCTGGTTATTCAGGGATCTTATTTAATGGTAGAGAAACACAGCGAAGAGGGATGGACTTTTCTATTACCGGAACCCCTGTTCAAACCGCAGATTTTAAATGGACAACTATTTTTAATTTCGCGAAATTTAAAAATTACTTAACAAAAGTACCACCATTACCCGATGGAACCCCTGTATTAGAAGAAGGTAGAACGAAAATTGGTCAGGAGTTAGATCATTATTGGTATCCTGTTTGGGAACGTGTTCCTGATGGAGAGTATGCAGGACAGCATATTATAAATGCAGACGGTAGAGCTCGTATAACACCATTTTCTGTAGATACAGGTGCTATTACGCCAGATTTTGAAGCGTCTATTAATAATACTTTTACCTATAAGAACTTCACATTAAACGCATTGTTAGCGGGACGTTTTGGAGGGGTTACTCAGGACGAATATGAGTACGATTTATGGAGAACAGGATCTCATCCTGATGCCATTCACCCGGAAAGGGAATTGTCTAATATTGCTTATATAAATGGTACAGATGCTAAAACGATGCAAGTACCCGGTGTAGCGATTGTATCAGGAGATGTAACATACGATCCTGATGGGAATATTATAGAAGATACTCGAGTATTCGAGCCTAGCACATATAAGTTGGATTATCAAACCTGGGCTTCCAGGTATGCCGGAGCATGGCAAAGTTTAATTAAAGACAGAACCTTTATCAAATTAAGAGAAGTGTCTTTAAGTTATAGCTTTCCTAAATCCATATTGGATAAAACATTTTTAAAGACAGCTTCTGTTTCTGTTATAGCGAGAAACGTGTGGTATTGGTCTAAAGATCGATCATTTGTAGATCTGGATTCTCAAACATTTGGACAAGGTAGAGATACGGATTTAACGTTGCCGACACCAAGATCATATGGGTTTAACTTAAACTTTACATTTTAAAACTATTAGTTATGAAGAAAATAATAATATTAAAGTCAGTTATTTTTGTGTTTCTATTAGGAACCGTGTATAGCTGTTTAGACGATTTCGATGAATTGAGAGAGAATCCTAACGATCCAACTTCGGTACCACCAAGTTTAATTTTTACAGATTTAACACCTGGCGCCACAGCTTCTTTTACAGGAACATATGAAGATGTGCAATACCATACCTGGATTGCTACAGATAATACTAATGTACCCAATTTTACTGGTGGTAGCGGTAGTTTTAACTATGGCACGGTTAGAAACATAGATAAAATGAATGAGGAAGCGGAAAGAGCTGGAACTCCCGAATATATTATCCTTGGGAAATTTTTCAGAGCTAGAGTTTATTTGGAAATGACCCGAAGAATGGGAGATATTCCACTTACAGAATCCATGCAGGGTGTAGTCATTCCTCAACCAAAATACGATTCTCAAAAATCAGTATATATCCAGTGCTTAAATTGGTTAGATGAAGCCAATAACGAATTGGGAGCATTTATAGCAGCTAATCCAACGACAACGATAGCCGGAGATGTTTATTTTAACGGGAATCTAAGGCAATGGCAAAAAGTAATTAATGCATATACACTTAGAATCTTGACAGAGATGAGTAAAAAAGCAAATGACGCAGATGTTAATGTAAAAGGACGTTTTGCTGCTATTGTAAATAACCCTGGTAAATACCCATTGCTTGAAGGTATTTCAGATAATGCCGAAATCGAGTATAGCGGTGAAGATGGATTCAAACAATCCTATCAACCCGAACAAGCTGTACGAAAAGATGCTGTGGTTTATGCCAGTACGTACATAGATTTGTTAAAAAACAAGCAGGATCCTCGCTTAATGATAGTTGCAGACCCTACCCAGGATGCTTTAGATGCCGGAACGGATGAGGCTACTGTTAGAGCAGATTTTAATTCTTATGAAGGCGCAGATATTTCTGCTTCCGGAGGAGAGAGTTCTTCAAGAAAATTAGATGGTGATTTTTCATTCCCTAATGAGGAAAAGTATTGGAATTTTGTTGGACAACCAGGTGTATGGATTAGCTATTGGGAACAAGAATTTTGTATTGCTGAAGCGGCTCATCGTGGTTGGATAACTGCCAGTGCCGCAGATCATTATAATAATGCTGTCGCGGCTTCCATGGAATGGTATAGTGTGGATGCTGGAGACATTTCAGATTACATTACTAATAAACAACCATACATAACTGGAGATGCTGGTTTAACCAGATTACTGGAACAAAAGTATTTGGCATTTGCGGAAAATTCTGGAGAAGAATCCTTTTTCTCATACCGTAGAACCGGAGTGCCAACTTTTATTTTTTCAAGTTTTAATGGTCTGGACCCCAATTTAGGAGAAAAGTACCCTGTGCGTTGGACGTATCCTGGCTCTGAAGAAGATGATAACAACACAAACTATAGAGCGGCATTACAAGCTCAGTTTGGTGCGGAAATAGATGACAATGATCAGGTAATTTGGTTGCTAAAGGAATAGTTTAATTAAAAAGAAACGTTATAATGAAACATATATATTTATTGAAGCATATTAAGAATATAACATGCTTATTGTTTGGTGCATTTTTGCTGGTAATTAGCGGGTGTAGTGATGATGAGACCGGATGGTCGGACGAAAGATATTTAACGAATTTTGAATATTATTTAGACCATACAAATCCTCTAACAGGATTGGCATATACCGAAGAAGAGTTGGCAGCATTAACTTATGATCCGAGGGAAAAAGAATCTTACGCCGAAGGGCAGCCTGTAGAGCTGACTTTAGTATCTCGAAAAATGCCTGCTGAGTTAAAAGTGCTTTCGGGAAAGGATTTGTCAGAGATAGCAACATATACCAACTTTACACAAGATGGTGAAATGTATAGATCTGAGACTTTTAGTTCTAGTTTAGAGAATTTGGGGCTACTCGAAATAGGAGATAAGACGACCATTCAGTTCAAGATTGAATTTGTCGATGGTTCTATTGGAGCTGTGGATTTTCAAATTAAGAGAGTTAAGTTTTTCGATCCTAATGCCATTGTTGATACTTTTGTATACTTGAAGAAAAGTACGGGTGAAACTATTCCACTCAGAATTGATGAAAATGTAACCTCCAGAACACCAAGTGCACAATATGGAAATATTGTAGAATTTGATGGTGCTTCAAATAAAGTTGAGGTTACCGATAATACTGCTATTGCGTTTAGACATGATAGTGATTATTCCATAGGGTTTTATGTGAATACTACATCAACAGATAGTGACCCTGTAATGATAGGTGATCAAGATTGGAGTAGTTCAGGTAACACAGGACTTACCATTGCACATCGGGGAGATAACTGGAGAGCTGTAAGATCTGATGGCGCAACCAAGGCAGATATAAATTACGATGGCGCCTACAATGATGGAGATTGGCATTTCTTAATGGTCACTTTCGATCGAGATGGTAGTATGACCATGTATCAGGATGGTGCTTCAGTAGCCAGTGCAGATATGTCGGTCGTAGGTGGTGCAGATAGTGGTAATAATATTTTTATAGGGCAAGATGGTACCGGGAATTATGGTCAGTATTTTCAAGGGAAAATGGGTAACGTTTATATTTATGATTATGCTTTATCTGCAGACCAAGTGGCAGGAGTTTCATCACCTTTAACAGGAGTGCAATTAAAAACTGAAGCCGGAGTCGTAAAGAATATCCCGGTATCAAATAGTGGTGCTACTATGACTACTGAAAATGATAGGTTTACGTATGAATTTGATGGCACCAGTCAATATGCTACAATTGATGATACCGATTTAGGATTCAGACAAGATGGTGATCATTCTATTACGTTTTGGATAAATACAACATCTGGTGACAGTGACCCGGTGATGCTTGGAGATCAGGACTGGTCGAGTTCGGGTAACCCGGGAATGACCATTGCCTTTAGAGGAAGTAATTGGAGAACCGTCTTTTCTGATGGTACCACTAAGGCAGATACCAATCATGATAGTAATTTTAATGATGGTGACTGGCATTTGGTAACCGTGACTTTCGATCGTGATGGCAATATGACTTTGTATGCTGACGGATCTGCTGTTGCAAGCGAAGACATGTCTGCAGTAGGTACCGCAACTAGTGGAAATCCTTTGCGTTTGGCACAAGATGGTACAGGTGGATATGGTCAGTTTTTTCAAGGAAAAATTGCAGATACTGTAATTTACGATTATGTGCTTACCCCTGAACAGATTGCTGCCTTAATTAATTAGAAATTAGTTTTGAGTTAGTTTTATATTAGATGAAAGGGGTGTTTTTTAAATATCCCTTTCATTATTTAGGAGTCGTAAATCGTATAAATTTTAGAAGCATGAAAGCTGTTTTTTTCATCATATTATGTTTTTTGTCAAGCAACTTCGTAGCTTTTTCGCAATCTAACTGTAAAGTTAAATTAGAGGCCTTAAGCCTGAGTTATAATGGCGATTGTAAAAAAGGTTATGCGCACGGCATTGGTGCGGCTAAAGGAAAAGAAGATCGATATAATGGTGGTTTTAAAAAAGGATGGCCTCATGGTATTGGTGAATACATTTGGGGCAATGGAAGCAAGTATCAAGGAAACTTTGTTAAAGGGAAAATGGATGGGCAAGGGACCCTTGTTCTTAAAAACCCTGCTGGTACCGAAACGTTAAAAAAAGGGTATTTTAAGGCTGATGAATATATCGGACAGTATAAATATCCATATGCTGTGACTTCCAAAAGAGAGGTGAAGAATGTATATATTCAGGAAGATCCAAGTAAACTTCATGGCGATCTATATCAAATCAAAATTAAAATTAGAAGTAATGGTCATTATGTTACGCCCTTTTTATTGGTGAGTGATGAAAACGGAACAAATTATAGTAACGGAATCTTACAAAATGTAAAATATCCATGTAAAAAAATAGAAGTATCGTTTACCCACGGCGGATTTTCAAGTCGGGTTATGTTAGATATTTATAAAGAAGGTAACTGGATTATTGAAATTACTATATAAGCCCTTCAATACCACATAAATAATATTAAGCTAGAATTAAAATGTTTTTAGAAACTAAAAATAAAATCTTTGTTTGCTAATACTGAGCGATTCGCTAAGATAAGATGTAAAGAAATGATTTTAGTAAAGGATTAAAAAACGGATGATCTAATAAAATTTTACGATGGAAAAATATATCAGTCAAATAAAAAAAACTGGAATGAAAGTATTAATGAGTTTAAAATTAGTATTTATAGCATTGGTTCTGATAAATTGTAGCAAAAGTACTAATGACGATGTCGACCCAATCGACCCGCCTCAAACAAAACTAAAAAAGGCATTGATTATTGGAATTGATGGCTGTATGCCGACTGGGATAATAGCTGCCAATACGCCTCATTTAGATGCCTTAATGGCGAACGGGACATTTTCACTAGATGCTCGTAATGAGAGAACAACATCCAGTGGACCGGGCTGGTCATCTATATTAACAGGTGTTTGGGAAGAGAAACATGGCGTTACCGATAATTCATTCAATGGTTCTAAGTACGACCGATATCCTCACATTTTTAAATATATTAAAGATGCTTATCCGGAAAGTAGAAATGTTTCCATAAGTGAATGGGCACCTATTAATGATCAAATTGCACAAGAATATGCAGATTCAGTAAAAAAAACTTCGCATGCGAGTGATACGGAAAGCAAAGCTGTCGCAGAGCTGGGAGTAGCGGGCCTAACCTCTCTGTTTTTGCATTTTGATGCTCCGGATCATGCCGGGCATTCTACCGGATTTTCACCATCGAACTCAAACTACATTGATGCCATTGAAGAAGTTGATGAAGCTATTGGTAATGTTATAGCGGCTATGAAAGCTCGCGACAATTATACTAATGAAGAATGGATTGTAGTGATTACGACCGACCATGGTGGTATTGGTACAAGTCATGGGGGTAATTCTGAAGAAGAGCGTATCGTGTTTTTCATTGTAAATGGTCATAACGTACCCAGTAAAGAGATAACAAAAACCACCACACAAACAACAATTCCTCCGGTTACTAATTGTTTAAACAGTGGGAAGGAATTGTCCTTTAATCGTGACGGAATCATTAGAATACCCGATAATACGACGTATGATTTTGGTACGTCTCAAGATTTTTCTATTGAATGTCGTTTTAGATCAGAATCTCCAGATGATGTGAGTATTTTATCTAAAAAAGATTGGGATACCGGGCTCAATCCCGGATATGTTTTTTCGTTCAAATCGAGTACACAAAAGTTTAAAGTAAATATCGGAGACGGTACAAACCGCGTTGATATTGAGACTACGATAATAACCGATAATGAATGGCACACTGTAAGTGCTACTTTTAACAGGGACGGTTTATTAAGCGTTTATGTTGATGGTGTATTGTCTAATTCTGCTTCTATGTCATCCGTTGGCAATATTGATAATGCCCTGGACCTGACCTTTGGAGCTGATGCCAATAACGCGTATAAATTTGATGGACATATTGCCGAAGTCAGAATATTTGATGCCCTATTGGATGCCAACGATATTGACGATTGGAAATGTAAACCTCTAGATAATACACATGCAAAATACCTAAACTTACAAGGGCATTGGACAATAACTGAAGGTTCGGGAAATACCATACATGATTCCAGCGCTAATGCATTACACGGAACCTTAGAAGGTGCAACATGGAAAGATGCAACAGCAGATCAGATCATAGAAACACATGATTACAGCAATACTCCAAGAAGTGTAGATGTCGTAAGTACAGTGTTAAATCACTTATGTATTCCCATAGAAAGCTCCTGGGGTCTGGATAGTAATGCTTTGGTTTCTAAGAATTGCGATTAACTAATAAATATGTTGCAAAAACATCCGGCTGTGATCACATAAAAACTGAACAAAGAAGGTGTTCACAATTCCTTAAGGAAGTATAAAATCTCAGATATTGAAATACATTTTAAGAATTATAGTGTTTTTAATAACATGTCAGGGCTTTTCACAAGCTTGTCAAACTATAGATTTGCAATTAGATAGTTCTTCTCCATCCAAGAATGCCGATGGTTATATCAGAGTTTGCGTTGGTGAAACCGTTACACTTTCAGCAAGCGCCATATTTTCAGATAATGACAAGGGCGCTGTTTACGAGTGGGATTTGGATGATGGGAGTACGTTAGTAGGAGCTTCAGCTTCTTTTTCGTATGGAACACCGGGTGTATATATTGTTAATTTAAGAGTAAGTGGAACGACACCTGCACGATGCACAACTTCTGTTAATATAGATCAAGTCATTCAAGTCTCTACAGAACCAAACTTTTCTAAAACGGAAATTATGGACGCTGTGCTGTGTTTTGGAGAATCCACAATCATTGAAGGCAATGCAAAAGGAACTGAATTTGATGACGATTGCACACCTCCCGTCGGAACGACAACCGCATTACCCGATGGTGTTGGTGTACCCTATGAAACTTCTGTTTTTGTAGATTGTTTTAATGAAGGAGAAACACTTTCGAACATCGATCAATTAGAGAGTATCTGCCTCAATATGGAGCATTCTTTTGTTGGAGATTTGCATATAGATATTGTTTCTCCCAGTGGCCAGACCGTTAGGATACTATCCAGTCAGGGAGGAATAACCGCAAACTTTGGGCACCCCTGGGCCGACGGACATCGTGGAGATAATACAGGAAACCTTACACCCGGAGTGGGTAGCGAATATTGTATTATTCCCGATAGTAGTTTACCTACTTTAAAACAAGGTATTGTCAGTGGAGGGTCTTTTACATTAGGAAATGGACCGGGAACCTATATTGATGATTACGTTCCAACCGGAGATTACAGATCCGAAAATGCAATGTCTGGTTTGGTAGGCTCTCCATTAAATGGTCAATGGAAAATTAGAATTATTGATAACATAGGTGGTGATAATGGCTATATTTTCAGTTGGAGTATTAATTTTGATCCAAGTATTTTACCTGCAAACCATTCGTTTACACCCAGTATCGTATCTGAATCATGGGACCCTGATCCATCCATTATTAGTATGTCAGGTAATGATATCGAAGTACAGCCGGCTACTTCAGGAATACATTGTTATACCTATAGAGTAGTCGATGATTTTGGATGTGAATATACCGAAGAAGTTTGTGTTGAGGTGATAAGAGAACTTCTTATAGAAACACCACCGGAAGATATTTATATGTGCGATGTAGGAAGCGATAATATTGAAAATTTCGATTTTGCAGCTAATGCCAATTTAGTTATAGGAAATCAACCGCCTTCTGAAATAGAGGTTTCTTTTCATCACACTGAAGACGGTGCAAAAGACAATAAAAATGTGCTTCCAGTATCATATACTAATGCCTTCATTACTGAAACCATATGGGTTAGAATCGCAGATAAAACTCAGACTTGTTTTGAATTCATAAGTTTTGACATTCACATTGTGCCTATTCCTGTAGCAAATAAACCTTCTGATTTTGAATTGTGTGATGATAACTCAGATGGCCATGATACTAACGGAATAACCAACTTTGATCTTTCAACTAAAATAAATGAAGTTTTAGGGACACAATTGATCTCAGATTTCAACGTCGAATTCTATACCACAGAAGGTGATGCGGATGCCGGAATCGATGGCACGGAACTGCCTGTCGCGGTTCAAAATAATACAAACCCACAGCTCATATTTGTTCGTATTGAAAACAAATTAAATAAATCTTGTTATGACAAGACAACATTTAATTTAGTTGTGAATTCACTACCTGCTGTTAGTGCTCCAAGCAGGTATTCGCAATGCGATGATGATTCCAATGATGGACAGGCACTTTTCAATTTAACTTTAGAGAGTATTAAAGAAGAAATAAACCCGAATTACATTGCAGAAGGGCTTACGTTCACATATTTTGAGGATCAAACTGCTGCTAAAATAGACGGGACTCCCATTTCAAACCCTGAAAACTATATGGATACCCCCGGATTTGCCATAGAAACCGTATGGATACGGGTAGCAACTCCGGAAGGGTGTTTCAGAGTAGTCCCGCTTATGCTAGAAGTAAACCCTTCGAGTGCTGCTTTAGGCCTCTATAGACCGAATTCGATATATCAATGTGATGATGGTTTGAATGATAGAAATGGCATTGCAGCTTTCAATTTATCAAATATTCATGATCATATCGCAACCGTTGTTTTTTCAACAATTGATGTGACTGTTCATTTTTATGAAAGTCAAATAGATGCCGAAATAGAGACTAATGAAATTTTAGATATTACGAACCATCAAAATACAAATTCAATACATAGACAAGATATTTGGGTACGTGTTAAAAGTGATTTAGGTAATAATTGTTTAGGTTTAGTGGGTTTTCCAGACCTGTTAATTGTGGAATCCTTACCCGTTGCTAATCCGGTTATATCAGTAATGCAGGCTTGTGATGATCCAAGCAACGATGGTGTTTTCAATTTTGATACCTCAAGTATTGAAGCAGAGATCTTAAATGGTCAGAGTTTGTCGGATGTGTCGATATCTTATTTCGATGCTTCGGGGAATCCTTTAGTGGATTATAACGGGAATTTGATAACAAGTCCGTTTCCTAATACATTTTTAACAACAGCGCAAACCATTACTTACACGGTCACGAATAATAGCACTAACGACCCGGACGGGGCATGTTTTGAAAGTAATACTTTAGAGCTTATTGTATACCAATTACCTATAGCCAATTCAATAGCTCCAATAATTGCTTGTGATGGAGGCGCAGGAGATATTGATGATGATGCATTATATACGTTCAACCTGTCTACTATAGAGCGTGATATTTTACGGGGACAGTCCATGAATGTGTATTATACTTATATCGATGAACAAGGCAACCTAATTAACCGCGATCCGTTTTTGCCAGACGCTTTAATCTCCGGGACGCAAACGATCACGGTGGAGGTAGAAAATCCGGATAATGTGAGTTGTACCGCGACTACAATGGTTGACCTTATTGTAAACCCTTTGCCTGAATTTACCGTGAATACGCCTCAAATAGTCTGTTCTTCAGATCCTACATTTACCTTAGATTTAGAACCATTTGAAACATATCCAACAGAAGTTTTTAACTATGAATGGCTGTTTACCAGTTTAGATAAGTCAATAATCAATCAATTTGTATCAAATACACGAGAGATTACCGTGTCCACTCCCGGAACATACACAATTACTTTAACAAAAACTGATGGCACAGAATGCTCTAAAACCAGAGACATTTTTGTGAATGCATCAGAGCTCGCAACAATAACTTTAGATGATGTAACAATTGTTGATGTTTCTGATAGCAACAGTGTTACCATTGATCGGAGTAATCTGGGACTTGGTGATTACGAATACGCGCTGGAGGATGAATATTCAACCTTATCGGATCAACCGTTTTTTGATTATCAGGACGAACCACTGTTGGAAAATGTAAAAGCCGGTATTTATAAACTCTATGTAAGGGATAAAAAAGGTTGTGGTACAGTATTTCTAAAAGTATCGGTAATTGGATATCCAAAGTTCTTTACACCAAATGGAGATAATTTTAATGATGTTTGGCAGATAAAAGGAATTAATGCCCAGTTTCAGCCCAATAGCATTATTTATATTTTCGATCGTTATGGTAAGCTGGTTAAGCAGCTTAACCCTTTAGGAATTGGTTGGGATGGTACCTTTAACGGTTCTCCTTTAAATACAGATGATTATTGGTTTAGAGTAGGGTTAGAAGATGGTAGAGAATTTAAAGGGCATTTCACGCTTAAAAGATAGTACGTCTGTTATTCTTCAATGAATAATGGCAGGCTTGTGGTGTTAACCACTTCTTTCATTACAAAATGGCTTTCCATTTGTCTGATGTTTTTAATCGATGCTAATTTTTTAAAGTTAAATTCATGATAGTGATCAATGTCTTTGGCATATACTTTTAACTGAAAGTCAAATGCTCCTGTAATGTGTAAACACTCCACGATTTCAGGAATTTTCTTAACTTCATTCATAAAGGCAAGAGCCGCGTCACCCGAGTGTTTTTCGATACTTACCATAACCAATACCATAACATTGAGCCCAACTTTTTTTCTGTTCAATAAAAATACTTTCCTGTTTAGTACAGACAAGGCTTTTAACTTTTTGATTCTTTCATAAACAGGTGTTAGCGTAAGGTTTGTAGCTCCTGCTATCTCTTTGTTATTAATGTTAGCATCCTCCTGTAAAAGGCTTAATATTTTTAAATCTTTTCTATCAAGTTTCATTTCAACAGTAGTTTTAGTCTAAAAAAATAATGATTAAACAAATATACAGCATGTGTATACTGTAAAATAGTTTTTTTAATGGTTTTTTTTCTAACTAATTAAATTTATTAGTTATTATAAATCATTTAAGAAGATTTAAAAGTAAATTTATCCTGTTTTTTAATGCAAGATCGAATAATTTTATCTTTAACAAAACCTTTAAATAAAAGATAATGAATAAAAGAGTACAAGTATTTTGTTTGCTTTTAACCCTTTGTTTATCATTAAGCGCCCAGGAACAAAAAACAGAGAATGAGTCCAATGTCATTTTAGTAACTTTAGACGGGCTGCGCTGGCAAGAACTTTTTACTGGAGCCGACGAAAAATTAATCTCAAATAAAGAATATGTCAAACATATTGAAGAGCTTAATGAGTTATTCTGGAGAGATTCTGCTGAAAAACGAAAAAAAATCTTAATGCCTTTTATATGGTCAACCATTAAGGAGCAAGGGCAGATTCACGGAAATAGAATCTTGGGTAGTAAAATGAATTTAACCAATAAGCATTGGTTTTCTTATCCCGGGTATAATGAAATATTAACAGGAATAGCAGATGACCAAAGAATAAAAAGTAATGATAAAATACCAAATCCGAATTATACCATTTTAGAAGTTGCTAATAATACTCTGGCTTACAAAGGTCATGTTGCCGCTTTTGGAAGTTGGGACGTGTTTCAATCTATTGTAAATGAAAAGCGCAGTGGCGTACCTGTAAATGCGGGATTTGATTTGGCTGAAGATCTTTACCTGACTCAAAACGAAAACTATTTAAACAAGCTTCAAAAGGTGACACCGAGCCCATGGAGTTCTGTTCGTTTGGATGTTTTTACACATCACTATGCTATGGAATATATGAAGAAAAAACACCCAAAGCTAGTGTATATAGCTTATGGTGAAACAGATGATTTTGCTCATGATGGCGATTATGAAGCTTATTTGAAATCTGCACATACTACTGATAGTTTTATTAAGGAAATATGGGATTTTGTACAAAATGATCCCTTTTATAAAGATAACACCACCGTTTTAATTACTACAGATCATGGGAGAGGAACCGATCCGTTGGATTCATGGAGAAGTCATGGTAAAGACATTCAAGGGGCCGATCAGGTTTGGTTGATTGCTTTTGGGAAAAATATTAAACCATTAGGTGAGGTTAAGGATTCCGAACAAATTTATACGAATCAAATTGCTCCGTCAATAGCTAAATTATTGGACGTTAAAGTTTCCAATGACAATACGGGAGAGTCTTTTGATTTTATTGAAGAATAAAGTACAGTTTAAAAGACTTAAAATCTAAATATTAAAGATGAGCAAAGGGGTAAAGTATAAAAAAAAGGACAAGCTCTATTTCGAGTCTCGTGAACTTAAGCGCCATGCCGGTGTTTGGTCTTTATGGGCTTTAGGAGTGGGTGCCGTTATTTCCGGGCATTTTTCCGGTTGGAACTTAGGTTTGGCGACAGGTGGTTGGGGAGGCATGCTTATAGCTACTATTCTTATCGCCATCATGTACATTGGGCTAACCCAAAGTGTTGCGGAGCTGTCACCTGCATTACCACATACCGGAGGTGCTTATTCCTTTGCGAGGTCTGCAATGGGACCTTGGGGAGGGTTCTTTACCGGCTTAGTGGAAAATTTGGAGTTTATACTTACACCAGCCGTTATTGTTTTCTTTTTAAGCAACTATATGGCGGGGATTTTCGAAACGAGTCCTGCGGTGTTACCTTTATGGTGGTTTGGATTTTACACGGTTTTTACGGTCTTAAATATTGTAGGTGTTGAATTATCATTTCGTTTTACAGTAGCTTTAACCTTGCTGGCTTTATTATGTCTGGCTATATTTTGGGTGTCGTCTGTAGGACATATAGATTTTACGACATTCGCTTTGGATATTAAAGCTGGATCCTCCGGAGAGGCAGAACATTTACCGGGAGGGGGAGGCGCTTTTCTGCCCATGGGAATTATAGGAGCCTTAAAAGCCATGCCCTTCGCGGTATGGTTATTTTTAGCTATTGAACAACTGCCTTTAGCAGCAGAGGAATCTGTGGATCCAAAAAAGGATATGCCAAAAGGCTTAACCTATGGGATGATAACACTTATTATTTCAGCATTTTTAATTTTATGGTTAAATGCTTCTATTCCATTGGGGTCGTATGCCTTATCACAATCCGGAGAACCATTACTCGATGGATATAAAGTACTATTTGGGAGTAATATCGCAAAACTATTAGCCTTAGTAGCAGCGATTGGTTTAATTGCATCATTTCATACCATCATTTTTGCCTTCGGAAGACAAATTTATTCCTTATCAAGAGCTGGGTATTTTCCGGAAATTTTGTCGGTGACCCATAGCAAGCGAAAAACACCGTATACGGCTTTAATAGCGGGTTCTGTAATTGGTTTTAGCGTGTTACTGTTAACCCAGTATTTGGCTGGTAGCGAAAGTGAAGTATTTGTCGGTGGGGCGCTTTTAAATATTGCAGTTTTTAGTGCCATGTTATCGTATATACTTCAATGTGGTTCGTTTTTGTTATTACGCAAAAAAAGGCCGAATCTGGAAAGACCATATAAAAGTCCGTTGGGGAACTGGGGAGCATGGGTTACTATAAGTATTGCCTTGATAACCATTTACTTTCAAGTTCAGGATAAATCCTATAGAACGGCTGTATTTATAGCTATAGGGTATTTTGTTGTAGGATTATTGTATTTTGCTGTTAAAGGCAGGCATCATTTAATTTTGTCGCCTGAAGAAGAATTTGCTTTAGAAAGCGAAGCAAAAAACGTAACCAATTAAACAAAAAACAAACGTTATGACCTTTGAAACCGTAAATGAGATAAAAGCATATTTGCTGGATAACAAAATCGAAAATGTGAAACTAGCTGTCGTTGATATTGACGGTGTTTTAAGAGGAAAGTATGTAAGTAGTAATAAGTTCTTATCTGCTTTAGATAAAGGGCTAGGCTTTTGTAATGTGATTTTTGGCTGGGATTCTAATGATGATTTATATGCTGAAGAATCCTTTACCGGATGGAAAAGTGGATATGATGATGCCTGGGCTAATATAGATATCAGTAGTTGCCGATTATTACCAACGGAAGATTATAAGTCTGTACTTTTTTTAGCAGATTTTTCACAACATGAAGCCGGTAAGGTATGTCCTCGATCTGTGCTAAAGAGGGTGTTAACACGTCTGAATGGTTTGGGTTATAAAGCTACAACAGCGTTAGAATTCGAATTTTTCTTATTCAACGAAACACCAAAAACAGTTAGAGAAAAGAACTTTTCCAATTTAGAACCCATGACCCCGGGCAACTTCGGGTATTCTGTATTGCGAAACTCAACGCATGCCGATTATTATCATGACATTTTGGATCTGGCAAAAGATATGGGGATGCCTATTGAAGGTCTACATACAGAAACGGGACCGGGAGTGCTGGAAGCGGCTTTAGAACATTCTGATGCTCTACGAGCTGCAGATAACGGTGTTTTATTTAAAACCTTTACCAAAGTATGGGCGCAACAACACGAATTGATGGCTGGTTTTATGGCAAAATGGTCACCTAAATATCCCGGGCAATCCGGACATATTCATATTTCATTACAAGACAAAAATGGCGAAACTGTTTTTTATGATGAAAATAAACCGAATACGATGTCGGATGAAATGCGATGGTTTATTGGTGGTCAACAACAGCTAATGCCTGAATTTTTAGCCATGGTAGCATCAACATGTAATAGTTATACGCGCTTAATTCCAGGGTTCTGGGCACCTACAACTGCATCATGGGGGGTGGATAACAGAACCTGTGCTTTGAGAGCGATACCCGGTTCGGCTAAATCACAGCGTGTAGAATATAGAGTAGCCGCTGCTGATATTAATTCTCATTTAGCCATAGCAGCAGCCATTGGTTCCGGTATTTGGGGAATTGAAAATAAAATTGAACCTACCACACCAATTAAGGGTAATGCCTATGATGTTAAAATGGATGGCGAATACCAGCTGCCGAGAACTTTAACCCAAGCAGCTGAAAAGTTTAGAGCATCAGAAGCAGCCAAAGATTTGTTTGGAAAGGCCTTTGTAGATCACTATGCCTATACCAGAATTTGGGAAGACGAAGAACAAAGAAAAGCCATTACCGATTGGCAATTACAACGATATTTCGAAATTATTTAAACATGTTTGAAACAATCTCACCGATAGATGGTTCGGTATATTATAAAGCTGAAAAGCACACTGCAAAAGATATAGAGATCGCTCTAAATAAAGCTAAGAAAGCGCAAAAAGAATGGCAAACATTAACCATTAAGGATCGTGCTAAATATGTAAGTGCATTGGTAACTTTCATAGCAGAGAAAAAGGAACAGATCGCAACCGAAATCACATGGCAAATGGGAAGACCGTTAAATCAGTCTCCGGGAGAGATAAATGGTTTTCAAGATCGTGCCAATTACATGATCGATATTGCCGAGGACGCATTGTGGCCACACCATGTTGGACATAGTGAGACGTCTAAACGTTGGGTGGAACGTATCCCTTTGGGTGTTATTGCTGTATTAAGCCCTTGGAATTATCCATTTTTAACTTCGGTAAATGCCATAGTACCGGCGCTAATGGCTGGGAATACAGTGATTTTAAAACACTCTTTTCAAACGCCTCTAGTGGCAGAGCAATATGCTCAAGCGGCACGAGATGCAGGTTTTCCGGAGGGTGTATTTCAAATATTGCATTTAGATCATCAGGATACCGCTAAATTAATAGGAAGCCCTCAGGTTGATGGTGTCTGTTTTACAGGGTCCGTAGCCGGAGGTAAAGCTATTCAACAAGCCTTAAAAGATAAGTTCATTCCTTGCGGGTTAGAACTTGGTGGAAAAGATTCCGCTTATGTTCGCGTTGATGCTAACTTATCACATAGCATAGAAAACTTAGTCGATGGTGCTTTTTTTAATAGTGGTCAATCCTGCTGTGGTATTGAACGCATTTATGTACATGAAAATTTATACGACAAATTTGTAGACGGGTTTGTAGACATAACTAAACAATATAAGTTAGGGAACCCCCTCGAAGATAGTATTAATTTGGGGCCCATGGTTAAAACGGCTGCTGCCGATTATGTAAGACAGCAAATAAACCAGGCTATAAGTAAAGGCGCAAACTCTTTGGTAGAAGAATCGTTATTTCCTCATTCAAGGAAAGGAACACCATATTTGTCACCACATGTTTTGGTCGATGTGAAGCACTCTATGGATGTGATGTCTGAAGAAAGCTTTGGACCCGTAATTGGCATTATGAAAGTAAAAAATGATGCGGAAGCATTACAACTCATGAACGATTCACAATATGGTTTAACGGCTTCTATTTGGACCACCGATAAAGATGAGGCCGTAGCTCTGGGAAATAGCATAGAAACCGGAACGGTATTCATGAACAGATGTGATTACTTAGATCCTGCTCTGGCCTGGACCGGTGTAAAAAATTCAGGGCGAGGAGTAACACTATCTAAAATCGGTTATGAGCACGTAACACGTGTAAAGTCGTTCAATTTTAGGTTTTAACCTATTGGTAGATGTTGCAGAGATTCATATTCAAGTATAAAAAAATATAAACTTATATCATGTTAACAACAAATTGGAACTATCCAACCACGATTTGGTTTGGTGTGGAAAGAATAGAGGATCTAGCCGAAGGATGTAAACACTTGGGAATAAAAAAGCCGCTTTTTGTAACTGATGAAGGCTTGGTGAAATTAGATATAGTTGAAACAGCGTTATCGATCTTAAAAGATAACCAAATAGAATTTACGGTTTATAGTGATGTACAAGGTAATCCGACAGGAGACAATGTGGAACATGGCGTGGTACATTATAACCAACATGGGCATGACGGTGTTATCGCTTTTGGCGGAGGTTCGGCAATAGATGCCGCTAAAACCATAGCTTTTATGTCCGGGCAAACAAAATCGGTTTGGGATTTTGAAGATGTTGGAGACAACTGGTCGTATGCAGACGAGGCTGGTATTGCGCCGATAATTGCAGTGCCTACAACGTCCGGCACAGGGTCAGAAGTAGGGCGGGCATCCGTGATTTTGGATGAAAAAGAACATACAAAGAAGATCATATTTCACCCTAAAATGTTACCGGCATTGGTGATCTCCGATCCAAAGTTAACTGTGGGATTACCTCCACACGTTACGGCCTGGACTGGTGTAGATGCCATGGTGCATGCCATTGAAGCCTATTGCGCACCTGGATATCATCCCATGGCTGAAGGCATAGCTATTGAGGCCATACGATTAATCGCAGAATATTTACCGATAGCCTTTAAAGATGGAAGTGATATTGAAGCACGAAGTCAGATGTTGGTGGCGGCATCTATGGGAGCTACAGCATTTCAAAAAGGACTTGGGTCCGTGCATTCCGTAGCGCATCAATTAGGAGCGTTATATAATAAGCAACATGGCTTGCTTAATGCCATTATCTTACCTTATGCTTTAAAACAGAATAGTGATGCTATTGAAGAACGTATGACTTATTTAAGTAAGGTTTTAGGTTTAGCTTCTCAAGGAACTGATGCCGTGATCACATATATTCTTGATTTAAGAGAAAGGTTAAATATTCCAAATACACTTGGTGATATCGGGATTACAGAAGATAGGGCGGCCGAAATTGGAGACATGGCATTTAAAGACCCCTCTACGCCCAGCAATGCCAAACCTGTCTCAGCAATGGATTTGGAACAATTATTCAGAGCAGCGGTTCGTGGTGATTTTAATTTGGTTGGATAATGAAATTATTGGTTGTAGAAGGAAATATGGAGGAAACACGTTTAGAGCGTGGACATTTTGGTATTAAACCCTACAATGAAATGTTTATAGAAATGTTACATTTTCTAGAGCCAAAGGCCGAAGTTAATGTTGCCTTTCCTACGGAAACTGAAAAGGGATTACCCAATATTAATCAACTGAAAAGTTATGATGGCGTTTTGATCACAGGAAGTTCTTTATCTGTTCTAGACAATATTCCGGAAGTTAACAACCAACTTAACTTTATAGATACTGTTTTTAAAAGCGGAACACCTATTTACGGAAGTTGCTGGGGACTGCAGGTTGCCACCGTCGTTGCTGAAGGAGAAGTAGCTAAAGGGAATAATGGGCTGGAATTAGGTGTTTCTAAGCCGATTCGTTTAACCGAAGCCGGGAAATACAGTGCTTTTTTTGAAGATCGAAAAGAGCCATTTGAAGCGCTGTGTATTCATTATGATGAAGTTCGTGTTGTGCCCAAAGAAACTACGGTACTTGCGACAAATTCACATTCGGAGGTTCAGGCGATGTCTTTTAAGTACAAAAAATCATCCTTTTTCGGGGTACAGTATCATCCTGAATTTACCTCAAAGGTTATGGCTAGAATCATGACATTTTTAAAAGATGATCTAATTGAAAAAAAGTGTTATAGGAATAAAGACATGCTTTTGAAAGATATAGTTAGATTAGAGAATAATAAGGTGCCTGCCGAAATATCAAACTACAAGCAGCATACTCAGGAAATAGCTTCCTGGTTGAAAACAATTTGATTGATTTAATTTCAAACATTATCACCATCATCAAAAAGATTGAACCCATCCTATCTTTTTTGAGAAAAAAGACTTTCTCTTATTTTAGACAAGGCATTACTTATATGATTTTCAACTGTGTTCTTGGAAATGTTTAGAATATTTGCAATTTCTTCATAACTATAACCTTCTTTTTTGTTTAATATAAAAACGGCTTTGCATTTTTTAGGAAGAGTATCAATAGCTTTATCAACTTTTGCAAGTTTTTCTTTTTGAATGGAATCGTCAGGTTCAATGGATTTATGCAAAGCATCTAAATATACGGAGTCTAAAGTATCGCTATTTTTTTTGGATTTTTTATATTCATTTATAAACCCATTATAAACAGACCTATAAAGATAATTTTTTATTGAAGTACGAATAACTAGCTTTTCTCTTTGTTTCCAAATCTTTACAAAGGTGTTTTGGACAATATCTTCTGAAGACGCTTTATTTTTCGTTAAAGAAGTACAATAAATACACAAGGGCTTGTAGTAGGTTTTAAACAGAAATGTAAACGCTGGTTTATTTCCGGATCTAAGCTTCTTTACTAATGTTTCGTCTTTTTCTGAAAACATACTAAATGACTTGCTTCAGCGTTTTTTTGGAGTCTCTTTCTATAGCTATCGGTATCATCCCATTGTTTTAACAAGATGCTTGAGTTTAATACGTCCTGTTTGGATTTTTTTGTTAAACTATTTTTTATTAAAAATCCGGTGAGTTTCCGTGGGTGCAATTTATCTCAACAAATTAACAAAAAAAATATGTAAAAATTAGTGGCATTGTATTTTTGGATTGTCTTAACTATAAACACATTTGTTAAAATGATGCATTCAAACATAGAACAGCTTGTTCAAAAGTATCTAAAAGGAACGGCTTCCAATGAAGAGTTACAGATTTTGAAAGAATGGATATCGGTTGATACCAATAAAAAAACATTCCAGGAGTATATTGAGATACAATTGCTTTTAGATCATAAATATGAAATATATGATGTGGATGATGCTCACAATAAATTAATGGTGCTATTAGAAGAAGTCCCCGTACGATCTTTAAAAAGAAAGAGAAAGTATACGGCTTTATTAAAATATGCCGCTGTTGTTATGGCACTTGTTAGCCTTTCCATTTTAGTCAAGAGAGAATTCTTTACATCTCATGAGTTGCAGGTCAGTGATGACGCTATTACAATTCAGATGGATAATGGAAACCTTGAAATTATTTCACCTTCAGGAGAAAAGACCATTTTAGATGAAAACGGGCAAATTGTTGGGAAGCAGTCAGGTACTGTTTTGAGTTACAGTGGAAATGCCGTTGTAAGTAACGGGGCATCCAATCTGAATGAAAATATCAACCCTGAAGTTTTAAAATATAATGAAATCAGTATTCCATATGGAAAAACATTTCAAGTCGTCCTGTCTGATGGAACTATTGCACATTTAAATGCAGGAACGTCACTTAAATACCCCGTAAAGTTTTTAAATGGTAAGCATAGAAAAGTGTTTTTAGAAGGTGAAGCCTATTTTGAAGTTGCTAAAGATGTAAAACACCCGTTTATAGTGTCCACAAACGATATTGATGTTAGAGCTTTAGGAACTGCATTCAATGTGACGTCATATCAGGAAGATCAAGATATCAATACCACACTTGTTGAAGGTTCTGTTGGGGTTTATAAAAGCGATGCGGTTTTTGATTTACAGGCGTCATTAATACTGGAGCCGGGGCAGCAAGCCGGATGGAATAAAACAAGTGAAAATATGTCTGTTGAGGATGTAGATACCAGTATATATACGGGATGGGTTGAAGGGAAAGTGATATTTAATCATATGCCTTTTAGAGAGATCATCAAAAAACTCGAAAGGCACTATAATGTGTCCATTCAAAATAATAATGAGCAATTAAACAATGAAACGTTTACGGCAACTTTTGATATTGAAACTATAGAGGATGTGCTCAACGCTTTTGGTAAAAACTTCAAGATAGATTTTAGTATTGAAAATGATCACGTAACAATAAACTAAACTAATATTAACCAAAAAACAAGATGCCTATGACATGATTTAACATTTCAAATTAAAGGTCATTTTATAAAAAAATCGGAAAATGCTGGAACATTTCCCGATGGTGATAAGGTGGCTAAAGACTTATTAATTAACCACGTAAATTCAAAACAAAAGTATGAAAAATCTAATGAAGTTAGAGGGGCTCTCCCTTTATCCTTTGAAATTTGATTTAAAAATGAAACTTTCCATTTATTTATTTATAATCACTTTATTCCAGATTCACGCAAATACTTATTCTCAAAACACGAAGATTACTTTAGATTTAGAAAATGTAAGTATTGAGAAAGTACTTAGAGAAATTGAGTCACAAACGGAATTTAAGATTTTATATAATGACAGGGAAGTAGACTATACTAGGCGTATAGATGCCAAGTTTAAGAAACAAAGAATCTCAAAGATTTTGAAGAAAATATTTTCAAACACATCTATTGTGTTCGAGGTATTGGGTAAGCAAATCATCTTGAAGCATGGCGAAAAAGAAGAGAAACCAAAATCCGAAGTTCCAATAGTTGAGAAAATCGAAATTCAACAAAATGAGATTTCGGGTAACGTTAAAGACCCCTCAGGTGTACCACTTTTAGGTGTAAATATTGTTGAGGTAGGTACGTCCAATGGAACACAAACAGATTTTGATGGTAACTATGCGATCACTGTAAATAAAGGAGCTGTTTTGCAGTTCAGTTATTTAGGCATGGTTAGCCAAAGTATAACGGTCGGTGATACAAATATCATAGACGTCGTTTTATTGGAATCTCAGGAAGCTCTTGATGAAATTGTAGTTACGGCCTTAGGTATAAAAAGAGAAAAGAAAGCACTTGGATATGCTGTAACAGAACTGAAAGGTGAGGACTTTAATGATGTTAAAGATGCCAATGTTCTAAATAGTTTTCAGGGTAAGGTAGCAGGAGTACAAATAAATACAACCTCTAATGGAATAGGCAGTTCAAGTAGAGTGGTCATAAGAGGGAATAACTCTTTTAACGGTAATAACCAACCCCTTTATGTTATTGATGGAATTCCTATTCGTAGTAGTTCGTCTGATGTTGGATATACCGATGAATTTGGTGGGGATATTACCAGCGATGCGGGTAATGACCATGCCGCTAATATTAACCCGGAAGATATAGAGTCCCTTTCAGTATTAAAAGGTCCGGCAGCAGCAGCATTGTATGGATCCAGAGCGGCTAATGGTGTGATTGTGATCACAACCAAAAAAGGGTCTCAAGATAAAGGTTTAGGAATAACGTATAATACCAGTGTTACTTTTGAGGATGCTTATGTTTTTCCGCGTTATCAAAATGAATTTGGAGCCGGTAGAGGTGGCGAAATTTCAGGAAAACGATGGGATCTGGATCCGGAATTAGCCTATTTCGATACTAACGGTATAGAAATTAACAGGATTGGTGACGATAAAAGCTGGGGAGCACGTTTAAATGGTCAAACTTATAGACAATGGGATTCCTATTATACGATCGGTCAGTATTCACCAACCCCAAATTTCGCTAAAGATTTTTACAGAACAGGAACAAGTATTTCTAATGCAGTATCTATAAGTGGAGGAAACAGCGGTACTCAAGTTAGGGCGTCCTTTACCAATATTAAAGATGAAGGGATTGTTCCGGAAAGTGAGCAGGACAGAAATACAATAACACTTAGACTAACATCGAAAATAGCAGAAAAATTAACCTTAGACGGTAGAGTAACTTATGTAAATCAAAAAGTACATAATAGAACCCTATCTGGAGGTAGAGGAAGTATTCCCTGGATTATTAATATGATGCCAAGAAGTATAGGGAATGATTTTTTAAGAGATTATTTAAATCCGGAACATGACCCAAGTGCCTATCCCCCGGCAGGAATAACACCTTACCTTATTTCAAGAGAACGACGAGATCCGGCAAACCCCTCAGAGTTGGGAGTATGGGATCCGCGAGGGCCTAAAGCGCCATGGGTAGGTAACCCCTACTGGTATGTACGCAAACATACTACTGATGACGAACGTAATAATTATACAGGTTTCGTTTCATTAAAATATGACATAATAGATGATCTAAGTGTTTTGGGACGCGTTGGTTTAGATCAATCTTCGCTTTTTGCTAACAATAAAAAATCAGCTGGTGCATTAAGAGATAACTATTTAGGTTCATATAGTGAGTCTACCAACTTTTATTCTGATTTAAATGCAGATTTTTTGGTGTCATATAATACAGATGTTTCTGAAAATATTGCTATATCGGCGACCTTGGGAGGAAATCATTTCAAATCAAAATTTAGAGGAACCAGTGTCAGAGGAGAGCGGTTTATTATACCGGATTTCTTCGCCATAAATAATTTTGAAGATATATCAAGAGGTAATTTAGAGACAAGTGAATTACAAACAAACTCGTTATATTTTTCTGGTCAAATTGCCTATAAGGGTTTTGCGTTTTTGGACGTAACAGGTAGAAATGATTGGTCATCTACATTACCGGCGACGAATCGTTCATTCTTTTACCCTTCTGTAGGTGGTAGTTTGGTGTTTTCAGAAGCATTAGGGATAAATAAAGACATTTTGAGCTTTGGTAAAATTAGAGCATCATGGGCAGAAGTAGGTAACGGTACTGACCCTTATAGATTATCGGCGTTAACAAATTCAGGAAGGTTTGGAACGCTTTTAACTTCTGGAGTAGATAGTAGAATTCCTCTTGCAGATTTAAAACCAGAAATTACGTCTTCGGTTGAAGTTGGTACAGATTTACGTTTCTTTAAAAATAGAATTGGAATTGATTTCGCATGGTACAAATCGAATACCAAGAACCAAATTGTCCCGGTAAATGTAGCGGGGTCTACAGGTTTTAATAGTAGAACTGTTAACGCCGGAGATATAGAGAACAGAGGTTTTGAAGTTTTGGTCACTACTACGCCAATTGAAACTAAAGATTTTTCATGGGATGCTTCAATTAACTTTACCAAAAATACGTCTGAAGTAAAAGAAGTGTTAAGTGATGAAAATGTAAACTTTGTACAGATTGGTTCAGTAAATCTCTCCGGAGGAAACTTAGTCACCTTTAGAGCAGAAAAGGGTCAGCCTTATGGTGTGATCTATGGTAGAAAATTCCAAAGAAATTCAGACGGATTGGTTGTTGTCGATAATAAGGGAACCCCAGTAGGTACCGATCAGGTTTATATCGGTGATCCAAATCCGGAATGGCTGGCGGGCGTTAGAAATTCTTTTAAATACAAAAACTTCAATTTAAGCTTTTTAGTAGATATTAGAAAAGGTGGGTTGATCATTAATAATACCGCCAGAACAATGAATCGCGCCGGAACACATCAACTTTCAATAGCAGGTAGAGATGCCTTTTATAATTCACCAGAATTTCTAGCATTAACTAATGGGTCAGCAAGAAGTTCTTTGCCTGGAAGCACAACAGGTGGGATCGATTTTTGGACCAACAATAACGCTGTCGTTCAAAATGGGAATTTACCAACGGATGCTAATGGAAATCAAATAGGCGGAGAGATAAATACGTTTTATGCAAGTCCAAGAATTTATCATGAAGATCTTTTTAAAAGTGGTATTGTAGAGCCCTTTATTGAAGATGCGAGTTTTGTGAAGTTAAGAGAAGTGTCTTTATCATACCAGCTACCAAAAAAGGTTTTGGATCGGTTGCCCTTCACCAATATGTCTTTTTCATTAATAGGAAGAAATTTATTTATTCTTCATAGAAACACCAAGGATTTCGATCCGGAATCTAACGTAAGTAGCGGTAATGCACAAGGTTTAGAAGGAAATGCATTGCCGGGTACAAGACGTTATGGACTTAATGTGAAAATTGAATTTTAAAATATAGAAAGATGAAAATATTTAAAAACAATATATATAAGGCTTTAATGCTACTTTCTGTTATAGTTCTTTTTGGATGTGACGAAGGTTTTGATGAAATTAATATAAATCCTAATGCACCAACCGTTGAAACCGTACAGGCAGATAATCTGTTTTTAGCAGCTTTGGTAAGTGCCGCAAACGAAACCATGGATGAAACATTACTCATTATTTCAGACTTAAGAGGTTTTGCTTTTCCAAGTGGTATTGCCGCTTATGAGAATGGTACTTCACAAAAATGGAGTGGGATGTATGATAGGATCACCGATATTAATACGGTTTTAGGGCTTACAACTCCGGGTGGTCGTCAGGAAAACACACTGAATAACGCTGTGGCCAGAATTCTAAGAGTGCTGTATTATCAACGTATGGTAGATCTTTTTGGAGCCATACCCTATACCGAAGGAGCTAAAGGATTAGAATTTCCTAACCCAAGCTATGATAGCGAAGCGTTTATATATAAAGATTTGGTCAATGAATTAGATCAAGCCATTACGCAATTAAATGCTGTTTCTGGAGGTGCTTTTAGTAATGTGGATTTCATATATGATGGTAGTACAGCGAACTGGATCAAGTTTGCAAATGCTTTAAAATTACGAATTGGAATGCGGATGCGCTTTGTCGACCCCGCGGTGGCAACACCAGTTATTACCAATGCTTTAAGCTCGAGTTTGATAGGTTCAAATTCAGAGTCAGCAACATTTAAATATCCCGGTTCAGAGGATAGTGATAGTAATCCGCTCCATGGTACCACCAGACCAACGAATAGATTTGTTAGTGAGTTATTATTAAAGGAATTGCGCGATTCTAATGATCCCAGGAAGTTTATTTATGCTACTGTAGCAGGGAATAATAATGATATATATCAAGGGCAAGTCAATGGATTGAATGTAAACTTTGATGATGGGGCGCAATCGGTAAGAGGGACATTATTTTGGCAAAACAGAGATTTGCCTGCATATATTCTCACATACTCAGAAGTATGCTTTCTAAGAGCAGAAGCTGCACTCGCTGGTATTGGTGGCGGAGATGCAAATGCCGAGTTTAGAAAAGGCATACGAGCCAATTTGGAACAATGGGGAGTATCTGAAACAGATATTGCAACTTTTTTAACAACATCAACGGCAACCTTATCCGGTTCTGATGAAGAAAAGTTGGAACAAATTGCCATTCAAAAATGGATTGCTTTGTTTACAAATGGTCATGAAGCCTATGCCGAAATGCGTAGAACAGGTTACCCTGCTATTGCACAACGAACGGCTACTGCCGAGATAGATCGTGTAGATCCCAATGGAAATACGGCTACTATAACTGTGGGCTACCGTCTGGGAATAACAGAAGGTGTTTTTCCTACCAAAGTCGAATACCCAAGTAATGAACTAAACTTGAATACTGAGCATTATAATACTGCGGTAAGTGCCTATGGAGATGGTTTATTGGATAATGTTTGGTGGGATGTTAGATAACCGTTATTTAAAACTTAAATATTACATTATGAAAAATATAAAATTTATTATGTTATTGGGTGTCTTTTCATTCCTTCTTACAGGCTGTGAAGTAGATAGTCATGAGGTTGTTAATGCGTACTATGTACAACCGGAAGCAGAAATGCTTTATCCTAATAACCCCAAAACAGAGCTTCCATATACAGCAGATGAGTTGATTGCATTAGATCACGATCCTTTAAAGGAGAATTTCTATACTAAGAATCAAAATGTGGTTTTAAAGGTAAGAACCAATACAAAACCGGAAAGTGTTTCTTTAATTAATGATTCTTCGGATAATAAAACGGCGATTACCGATATTTCTGAAGATTCCGGGGCATACATCATAACACTAAATACCACGGTATTAAACTTGGGGGTGGAAGAAGGCAAAGCCAGAGGCATTGCTTTTGAGATCACCTATCTACAAGAAAACTCAAGGGGTTTAATAGTTGAGAATATTACATACATCATAAACAGACTGTTAGATCCAAGAGAATTCAATTCATATACATTTTTTGAAGGTCTTGTGCAAACCTTCAATGGTGCTGGAGAATTTGCAACCATTGATGAAACCGGTATCGATTTGAGTTTTAGATATACCGGGGATTTTACTGTAAGTATATGGGCTAAATCAACCGCAACGAATAGCGACCCCTCCATAATTTCCGATAAAAACTGGGGAAGTGGTAGCCTTCCTGGATTTGTGTTTTCCTATAGAGGGGCTAGCGATTGGAAAATGAATATCGGCGATGGATCCAATAGAGTGGATATAAGTGGTCCTGCTATGAATGATGGCAATTGGCACTTACTAACCGTAACGTTTGATAGGGATGGGGATGCCATACTTTATCACGACCTGGAAGAAATTGAACGTAAGGATATGTCGGCCATTGGAGATATTAATAGTGGATTCCCAATTAATATTGCTCAAGATGGCACGGGAACATATGGTATTCCTTATTTAGGAGAGAGCGGAGAGGCCTACATTCATGATGTTGCTATGTCTAAAGAAGAGCTTTTGGATTTTCATCAATAAAAAATATACAACTTTTAAAATATATAAAATGAAACATATAATATCAAAATACAGTAAATTATTGACATTAAGTGTCTTAGTGTTGACTTTAACGGTGGTTTTTTCATGTGAAAGTGACGATGACCAATCGGCACCAAATAGTAACTTTGGGCCTGCATCGGTAACTGTTTATAATCCCGAAAGTGGTAAAGAAGGTGCAGGAGTTATTATTTCCGGTACTAATTTTAGCTCGATTGCTTCAGAAAACAAAGTGTGGATTAATGGTGTTGAAGCAACGATTAGATCTGTAAGTAATACAACCATATTAACATCTGTGCCGGTAGGTGCTACAACAGGACCTATTACGGTGTCTGTAAATGGCGGTGAAGCTGCTGCCGGGCCAAGCTTTACGGTCTTACTTCCAACAATTACTTCATTAAGCCCTGTTAAAGGTGGTGTTGGAGAAACGGTTGTATTGACAGGAGAACATTTTAGTGCTACCCCGGAAGAAAATAAGGTTTGGTTTAATGGCGTGGAGACCACGGTTACAGAGGCTACAGCAACGAGCTTAACAGTTACAGTGCCTCAAGGCGCCAACACGGGTAATGTGTCCGTTCAAGTAAAAGATGGTACAGTAATATCTGGACCAAGTTTTGAAGTGACCACCGAAATCACTTTTGAGTTACAATTAACAGAATTAAATGATGATGTAGAAGAAACTGCTGGTCCATCAGCAGATCTTGTTAGTTGGCCAATAGGTTATATGGATTTAAATAGTAGTGATTTAGAATTGGGAGAGCGTGATTCAGATTTTGGAGCACAAATTATAGGGATGCGTTATATAAATGTAACTGTTCCTAAAAATGCAACTATACTTAGTGCTGCTATTCAATTTGAGTGTGATGCACCTGGTGCAGGACCTGTAAACCTTCGTATACATGGAGAGAATGTTGGGAATTCCCCTGAAAACACAGATGCTTTATTTAATACATCTTCAAGACCAAAAACGACAGCAAGTGTGCTTTGGACAATACCGGAATGGGTGACGGCCGGAGACCGAGGTGATGCGCAAAAGACTGTGGATTTAAAAGACATTGTTCAAGAAATTGTAAACAGAGGCGATTGGGCCGCTAATAATGCCATGAATTTTATTTTCACGCAAGAAGGAGCAAATTCAGATACAACCGGTGACGGTAGAGAAGCCGAAACCTCTAAGTCTGAAGGTAAAGGTGCTACTTTAATAATAGTTTATGAATAAAACAGTGTTTTAGTTTTAGTTTGCGAAAAGAGGTTTTTGAAGTTTACTTCGAGGCCTCTTTTTATCTTGAAGAGTGATTTTTTTGCTTATGAATTGAATAATTTACAAGGTCAGGTCTCCTCCTGGTAATACTAATTACATATTTTTTTAATATTTATAAAATAAATTGCATATTTGTAAAATATATGATTTTTAATTATAATCATATCAAAGACTTAATAATATAATTCCAATTAAAATTGAAAGTAATGCAAAAAAGTAAAGCCTTAACTATTTCTATTTTATTGATAGCGTTTTCTTTAAGGGCTCAGAACACCACAAAAGTATTTCCGGGTGCAGATGAAAAAACACCGGCCAAATCACAATACTTCTCATGGATAAATAACACCAATGAAGGAAGTACCGAAGAACAAACCCTAATCAATTTCAATTTTTTCAAATGGCTTAAGGAGGAGTATGGTATGCAATTGGACATTTATGCCTTTGATGCCGGAGCCATAGATGGAAAACGTTTTTACGGAAGTATGGATTCCGATCGCTTTAAAAAACAATTCCCGAATGGTTTTGAACCCATTCATAAAGCAGCAAAAGATATTGGCTTTACCTTAGGACTTTGGGGAGGTCCGGATGGTTTTGGTAATACACTGGAAGAAGAAAAGGCAAGAACCGACATGATGGTTAAACTGGTAAGAGATTACGATTTTAACCTGTTTAAATTCGATCGTGTGTGCGGACAATTACGTCCTGAAAAGGAAGATGCTTTCGTGAACATGATGATCGAAGCACGTAAGCATAGACCGGATCTCATTTTGTTAAATCACCGATTGGCATTAACCGAAAAAGGATTGCCTCATGCGACTACCTTTTTATGGGAAGGTGTAGAAACCTATGTAGACGGCCATATTAAAAATGATAGAACCGCTACACACCACCGTGTTGGAAACCTGTTGAGAGGTTATACGCCCGATATGAAACGTCTTACGGAAGATCATGGTGTTTGTTTATCATCGTGTTTGGACTACTGGGAAGATGACTTGATTCTTCAGGCCTTCCATAGGAACCTCATTTTGGCTCCTGAAATTTATGGAAGTCCTTGGTTGTTGAGAGATGATGAGTTTCCGCGACTAGCCAGAATTTTTAATCTACATAAAAAATATCGTGATATTCTGGTTGAAGGGTTTAAACTTCCGGAAAACCAATATGGGATGCATGCCATTTCCAGAGGTGATAAAAATACCCGATTATTAGTGCTTAAAAATTTAAGTTGGGAACCTGTAATCTATCAAATTGACTTAAATAAAAGCATAGGTTTGGAAGCAAATAATAACCCGATCCAAGTTAAACAGTACCACCCGTTTGAAAGTGTTTTAGGAAACTTTAATTTTAACGAAAAAACCAGTGTAACCGTAATGCCATTCAGATCCTGCTTGATTAAAGTGTCTAATGGCCATGAACAGGATTTGACACTTGAGGGTATTAATTACGAGGTTGTAAAAGATATTGAAGGGCAACCTGTTGAAATTGATCTTTTAGGATACCCGGGGACTACATCAACATTCTCCCTAAGTCATTTTGAAGATTATAAAACGGCGACCATTGGTAATAAAAACGTTTCTAAATTATTAAAAGGAGGATCGGTTAAGGTTCTCTTTGAGGGTGAAGTAATGACTAGGAAATGGCATAGAAAATTGGCGGATTTAAACCCTGTTGATTTCCCCAATGATGCTGAGATCTTATATGAAGCGACCTGTTTTGCGACCGATAATAACGCTTTTGAAGTGCGTTCATTATTCCGTTCCGGAGAAACTAAAATTCCACAGGTTAAAGCAGCTCGCGACGCTTTTTTTAATCAACAAACATTTGTAGATCGAGGGGTTTGGGATAAGAATTTATTCGATAATGATTATAATACATCTTTTTATGTAGGAAAGCATCGAGATAAAGTCGTCAAAATAAAAGAAGCAGCATTTCGCTTAGATTTTGGTGAGCCTATTTTAATAGATCAATTAAAAATTACCTCGCCGGACACCTATTCATTTATGCCTAAAAAACCTGAAGAAGCGATTATTGCAGAAGTGTCTTCCGATCTTAAAACCTGGAAACCTGTTATATTCATGGGGAATTTGGATATGGAAATAGAATTGCCTTCTGATGAAGAGATTCGCTATGTTCGAATTGCTGATTTTGCCGATCGACTGTCCGAAGTTCAAGGATTTTATAAAGGAGAAAAGTTAAGCTCTAAAACATGGAAAGCTTCGAATCTTTTAGGGAATTATAAAGAAATGGAATTCGATAAGGCCTTTTCTGCTTCAATACATCTTGATGAGGCTCATAAAAATAGTTATTTAGCAGTGGCGCTAAACGGATACCATGGAAAGGAAGGTGCTTATGCCGCGCTTCGCGTCGATGGAGAAATTGTTGGAGCGTCAGATAGAAGTATTTCTTTTCCGGTTAACTCGTGGGAGGCTGCGGTATGTGATGAATGTGTGTTTGATAAGAATTATACTTATTATTTTCCCGTAACACCAAATATGGTAGGAAGGCATATTGAAGTTGTTGTATTAGGATCTAAGGAGTGCGATGAGTCTTTGAACGCAGACGTTTGGATTACGAGCTATCCAATACCATTTAAAAAGAAGAGGTTGGTTTTAAAGTAATACGAGTTTAAACAAATCATAACAGAAAATCTTAATTTTCAAAGAACGTATAAAGAAGGTTTTCAAGTTTCGGTTTCCGTCTGGCAATAAAAAATATCTAGATAATTAACAATTTTCAGTAAAATATTCCTGAAATTAAACGGAATTCACATGAATACTAGACTTTTTTCATAAAACGGATGAATTTAATGTTAATTATTTGATTTTTATTTAAGATACGTTTAAGTTTGTGCTCGAGCACAATTATAAATTTTTAAACACACCTAACCATGCGCTATTTTATTTATTCCCTTTTTTTAACACTTTTGTTTAGCAGCTGTGCTGAAAAAAATAAAACATTTTTAGCTTCAGAAGTGTCGTTACTTCCTAAACCCGTAAGTTTAACATTAGGCGAAGCATCTTTTGCTTTTAAGGATGGCCTTTCGGTGGCCTTTCAATCTGAGGATCAAAAATCTACGGCCAATTATTTAGTTCGTGTCATTGGTGGTAAGACCGGGGCCAGTTTGGAACTAAAGGAAGATGGAAAAGCCGCCATTGTTTTCGAGCAGGTAGATGGTATAGAAGCAGAAGGATATCAATTGGAAGTAACCCCAAAAAAAATAATGATTAAAGCTAGTGACCCTTCAGGGTATTTCTATGCTGTACAATCCATATTTCAATTGTTAGAAAAACAAGATAACGGAACATGGCTAATACCTTCAGTCTCAATAAAAGACAATCCCCGCTTTAAATGGAGAGCCTATATGCTGGATGAATCGCGTTACTTTCATGGAGAGGAATTCGTTAAGCAAATGTTGGATCAAATGGCCTTATTAAAGATGAATGTATTTCACTGGCATTTGGTTGATGACGCCGGATGGCGTTTAGAAATTAAAAAATACCCCTTGCTTACCGAGGTTGGGGCCTTTCGTTCCGATTCAGAAATAGAAACTTGGAAAAGTGGTAAAACATCAGGAGAACCTCATGGTGGGTTTTACACGCAGGAACAAATTAAAGACATTGTGGCTTATGCCGCAGAGCGTCAGATTACCATTGTTCCGGAAATTGAAATGCCGGGGCATTCAAGTGCAGCGATCGCAGCATATACCTGGTTAGGTACTGCTGGTAAAGATATTGATGTGCCTGTTAAATTTGGTCGTCATTATGATAATTACGACGTTACAAAACCGGAGGTGGTTCAGTTTATAAAAGATGTGCTTATGGAAACCTTCGAATTATTCCCTTCAAAAGTGATCCATATTGGAGGAGATGAAGTAGGTTATAAATCTTGGGAAGATGCTAAGCATGTTCAAAAGTATATGAAAGAACATGGGATTAAGACACCGGCGGATTTGCAAATAAGCTTTACGAATGACATTTCTAAGTTTATTGAGGCGCATGGACGCCGTATGATGGGGTGGAATGAAATCATGGGTGTTAACATTCATAAAGGTTTTGAAGAAAAGAAACACGATAAAGAAGCAGAGACCGAATTGGCTAAAAATGTTGTCGTTCATTTCTGGAAAGGTGATGTTAAATTGGCCACCGATGCTGCTCAAAAAGGATATGGTATCGTGAATTCTTTGCACAGTAATACCTACTTAGATTATAGTCATAAGAGTATAAGTTTGGAAAAGGCTTATAGTTTTAATCCTATTCCGGAAGGATTAGACAAGCAGTATCATAAAAATATTTACGGCTCCGGTTGTCAGATGTGGAGTGAATGGACACCAACAAACCCTGATGTTGAAAGGCAAACATTTCCTAGAATCGCCGCTTATGCGGAAGTAGGTTGGACACAGCTTGAAAACAAAGATTACGAAAGTTTTAAAGTAGCACTTAAAAAAATACAAAAGGATTGGGATAGTTTAGGGATCAACTATTTTAAAGATTATGAAAAGGTTGAAGCTGAATTAAAAGCTAAGAAAGAGGCTAAAGAGAAAGAAGATAAAGAAAATTGAAAATAATTTATAAGCGCATGAAAACTTTTTTTAGAGTATTTATAGTCTTGAGTTTAATAGTTAGTTGTCAAAAGCAAAAGAACATTGTAATTGTACAAACCTTCGAAGAGCCTAAAGACCCGTCGCCGAACAAAGAAGAAAATTGGTTAGCAGTACCAGAAGGTTTAAATGCTTCCGTAGTATCTCCAAATATTCGTTTTGTTAAAAGTGTCATTCCCAAAATAGAACAAACTAACTCATGGGAGGGAGAAGCATGGAAAGGAGAACGCGTATCGACACAGATGGTGTTATGGAGTAATGATTCCATACATAAAGTAGCATTAGAGATTTCGGATTTTACTTCAGAAGATGGTAGCACATTGCCATCAAGTATAGCGCAATTACGATTTGTAAAATATGTCATTACCGATGAGTTTGCCGGTGGTTGTGGTTATAGAAAACCGGAAGACTTTGCGTCATCTTTAGCGGCGGATGCCTTAGAGCCTGTGCGTTCTTATAAAATCGAAGCACAGGAGACCAGACCGATTTGGGTTACTATTGATGTGCCTCAGGATGCTCAACCAACGACGTATTCCAGTACAGTGACCCTAAACATTGAAGGGCAGGATTCACGGGAATTCAATATTAAGATTAAAGTTATAGACCGCACCATGCCGGTAGGAACAGATTGGAAGTTTCATTTAGATTTATGGCAAAATCCTTACGCCGTGGCTCGTTTTCATAAAGTAGAACCATGGTCTCAGGAGCATTGGAACTTACTTAAACCACTTATGAAAAGATTAGCTGATGCCGGACAAAAAGTAATTACAGTATCACTGAATAAACGTCCTTGGGGCGGACAAACTTTCGATCAGTTTGAAGCCATGATTGGTTGGAAAAAGAAAGCTGATGGAACCTGGGAATACGACTATACGATTTTTGATGATTGGGTTCAGTTTATGATGGATTTAGGGGTGAAGAATCAAATAAGTTGCTACTCCATGGTCCCATGGGGAAATGAGTTCTATTATTTTGACGAAAAAGAAAATAAAGAGGTTAAAATAAAAGCAGCACCGGGAACGAAAGCCTATGAAGATTTATGGGTACCGTTTTTAAGCGCCTTCAAAAAACATTTGGTTGAAAAGAACTGGAATAACATCACTCGAATAGCAATGGATGAGCGTGGACCAAAAGAAATGAAGGCCATGCTTAAATTGATTAACGACGTGGCGCCGGAATTTGGTGTGTCCTTGGCCGACAACCATAAAAGTTATAAGTTATACCCTAATGAATTAAAAGATTTGTCAGTTGCTTTTGGAGCAACGGTTGACGAAGAGGATTTGAAATATAGAAAAGCCAATGGGTACATCAGTACACACTATGTGTGTTGTTCAGATGGGTTTCCAAATGTGTTTACATTTTCACCACCTGCGGAAGGGGTATTCATAGGCTGGTATTCTATAGCGGCAGAGTTTGACGGATTTTTAAGATGGGCCTATAACAGTTGGGTTGAGAATCCGCTACAAGATTCACGTTTTAGAGCTTGGCCGGCGGGAGATACCTATATTGTTTATCCCGATAATCGCAGTTCTATTCGATTTGAAACCTTGAGAGAAGGTATTCAGGATGCTGAAAAAATTAGAATTCTAAGAGAAGATTTTTCAAAGAGAAATATGCAAGCAGAATTGGATAGGTTAAACGCTATCGTCGCCCAATTCAATATCACCAGCAAGCCGGAGAATTTGGAAGCCTTATTATCTTCGGCGAAAAAGGACTTAAATACTTTAGCTGTTAAGTAATTATGAGGGGCAACAACATAAAATCAGCTATAGATTTTAAGTGTTTATCTCTGGTTGTGCTTATGTGTTTGTTTGCGTCATGTCATAAGGAAGAGCCGCAAGAAAAAACGAATTTTGTTTTTATTCTTGTGGACGATCTGGGATGGACAGACTTAGGATATAGCGGTAGTGATTTCCATGAAACCCCAAATATTGACGCATTTGCGAAAACAAGTGTTCTATTTACTGATGCCTATGCTTCCGGTTCGGTGTGTTCTCCATCCCGAGCTTCGATTTTAACGGGAAAACATCCGATTAGACATGATATCACGGATTGGATTCCCGGCAACGACCCTAAAAACAGAAAATTACTGGGGCCGCAGGATTTGGATGAATTACCCTTGTCTGAACTGACTTTAGCCGAAGTTCTGAAAGCGCATGGATATACTACTTTTTTTGCAGGCAAATGGCATCTGGGAAGCAATGATTATTTTCCGGAAAATCAGGGGTTTCAAACTAATATTGGTGGGTATCACAGAGGAAGCCCCAATAGTTACTACGCGCCTTACAAAAATCCAAAGTTGGACGACGGTCCGGAAGGTGAATACCTTACCGATCGATTAACCAATGAATCCATAAAGTTCATTAAAGAAAGGGCTAAGAGCGATAATCCGTTTTTTCTTTATCTTAACTATTATACGGTGCATACACCGATCCAAGCGAATAAAAAACACATCGAGAAATTCAATAAGAAATTAGAGCTTTTAGAGGATGCCGAAGTTGAATTCAGGGATGAAGGTATAGCGCAAACAACAGTTAACCATAGAAACCCCGATTACGCTTCAATGGTGTATGCTCTTGATGAAAATATAGGGCGACTAATACTATCACTTAAAGACCAGGGAATATACGAGAATACCACGATTATTTTTACCTCCGATAATGGCGGGTTAAGTACTTTAGATAAAAGGCTTAATTGGACGGGGCCTACTTCAACAACACCCTTAAGAGCGGGAAAAGGTTGGTTGTATGAAGGCGGTATTCGCGTACCACTTCTTATAAAACCTGCGCAGCACAACAATAAACAAAGCATGGTTAATACACCGGTTATAGGACATGATTTTTATCCTACCATACTATCTCAGGCCAATATTTCTAAACCGGAAAATCAAACTATTGATGGACACGACTTGTCTAAGTTACTCGATGATGAGTCTGAATTAGGTAGAAAAGAAATATTTTGGTATTACCCGCATTATCATGGAAGTGGTTGGACTCCCGGTGCTGCCATCAGACAGGGGAATTGGAAACTTATTGAGTTTTATGAATCAAATTCGGTAGAGTTGTATGATTTGTCGAAAGATATATCTGAGAAGCATGATTTGTCTTCTAAGTATCCTGAAAAAGTTAAGGTACTCGTCGAAAAACTGCAAGAACTACAAGAATCTATGAATTATAAAGAGGCTGAGGTCAATCCAAATTATGCTAAGCCTGAGTTGGAATAATGAAATAAAATGTAATTGTTTATTTGTTCTATTCAGTCTTTGAAGCCTTCTAAAATCCGGTGATGACCTATGATGTTAAGAGCGTTATCACTAACTTTTCATCTTCCTTTATATATCATAATTATTAGAGAGGTAATCAGGAAGAACCGTTAAAGATTTAATAACTAAACTTAAAATTAGCTTAACTTTATTGTCTAAATATTAGATAACTTAGCGAAGAATAGATTGAAATACCAAAATGGAATTATCAAAAAGCGAATTAAAAAGATATTCAAGGCATTTATTGCTTTCTGAAGTAGGGATTGAAGGTCAGCTCAAATTAAAAAATGCCTCTGTTTTAATTGTGGGGCTTGGCGGATTAGGTTCGCCATTGGCGATGTATTTGGCAGCTTCAGGTGTTGGCAGGTTGGGACTCATAGATAACGATGTGGTTGATGCTTCCAATTTGCAAAGACAAGTAATACATGGCACTTCTGATGTTGGGAGGCTCAAAAACGATTCAGCTAAAGAAAAGTTAAAAGAAATAAATCCTGAAATTACTATTGAACAGTATAATGAGGCACTTACCTCTAAAAATGCCATGGCAATAATGGCTAACTATGACATTGTTGCCGATGGGACCGATAATTTTCAAACCCGCTACTTAGTTAACGATGCCTGTGTATTATTAGGGAAACCCAACGTTTATAGTTCGGTTTATCGATTTGAAGGACAAGCCAGTGTATTTTGGGCCAAAAAAGGGCCATGCTACAGATGCCTGTTTCCTAATCCGCCGGCAGCCGGAAGTGTACCTTCATGTGCAGAAGCGGGGGTTCTAGGGGTGCTGCCTGGCGTCATGGGAATGCTGCAAAGTACAGAGGTCATGAAGTTGATTTTAGGTAAGGGGTCTTCCTTAATTGGTCGTTTATTATTGTACGACGCCTTAGAAATGCGATTTTCCGAAATTAAATTGAAACAAAATCCCGATTGTAAAGTATGTGGTAAAACACCTGAAATAAAAGAACTTATTGACTACGATGAATTTTGCGGGATAAAAAAACCAAAGGAGAATCTTTTAGAGGAAGATGCTCTATTGGAAAATTGGGAATCAAATGAAGCCATGCCGCCACGTGTACTTTCAGGGCTTATAAAACAAAATCACGACCTGTTTCTGTTAGACGTGCGTGAACCATATGAGCATCAAATATGTCATATTAAGGAAGCTACATTGTTGCCAATGAGTCAAATAGCAGATAGTCTTGAGGACTTGCCGAAAGATAAGGATATAGTGGTTATGTGTCACCACGGCTCCAGAAGTAAAGTCGTGATAGACTATTTAAAGCAAGAAGGGTTCAACTCTCTTTTTAACTTAGAAGGCGGTATTGATCGATATGCTTTGGAGGTGGATACAAGTTTAGAAAGATACTAAGAAGATTCATGTTTTTTTAACAGTAAAAAATTTAAATATATGTAAAAATAGTTGCATATTTGTTAAATGATTCTCAAAACAGGAAAATAGATGTTTACAAGATCAAATTTTTTTAAAATTGTACCTCTTATTCTGGTCATTATAAGTTTTAATTGTAAACAACATGAAACTGAAAAATCACTACTTCTCTATTGTGCCGCTGGTGTTAAGCCTGTTGTTGAAAAGGTTGCCGAGCAGTATTTCGAAGACTATGGAGTTCGTGTAGATTTACAATACGGAGGTTCAGGTACCTTACTGTCTAATTTGCGGGTAGCAAAACAGGGTGATCTATATTTGGCGGCAGACAAAAGTTATATAGAAGAAGCATTGCGTTATGGTTTAATTAAGGAAACACAACCATTAGCCTTTATTAAGCCGGTGATTGCTGTTGCTAAAGGGAATCCGAAAAATATAAAAACGGTTGAAGATTTATTCGCTGAAGATGTTAAAGTGGCTATCGCAAACCCGGATGCAGCTTCAATAGGACGTTTAACAAAAAAAATGTTTAAGGCATTCAACCAGTGGGAGGCTTTAGAAAATAATATTTCCGTTTTAATGCCTACCGTTAATGAAGTAGCAAATACCATAAAATTGAAAACTTCAGATGCTGGCATCATTTGGGACGCTACAGCGAATCAATATGAGGACTTTGAAATTATTAGTATACCACAATTTGATGATTATGTCAAGAATATCACAGTGGGTGTTTTAGGCTTTTCAGAGCAATCAACAGAAGCGCTAAGGTTTCTAAGGTATTTAGCATCAAGAGATAAAGGACTTAATGTGTTTAAGGAATTTTCTTACCAACCTATTGATGGTGACATCTGGAGCGAAGAGCCCGAACTCCTTTTTTATAGTGGCGGCGTAAATCGTTTAGCTATCGATAAAACCATTCAGGCATTCGAAGAGCGAGAAGGCGTTGTAGTAAGTAGGGTGTATAATGGGTGCGGTATTTTAGTGTCTCAAATAAAAGCAGGGCAACAACCCGATGCCTATTTATCATGCGATGTGTCTTTTATGACGCAGGTAGAAGACCGGTTTAATACCATCACGGATATTTCAAAAACAAACATCGTTATTGCTGTTGAAAAAGGAAATCCAAAAAACATTCAATCTTTAAAAGATTTAACCGCTGATGGATTGCAGCTTGGGGTTTGTAATTACAACCAAAGTGCTTTAGGGGCATTAACCAAAAACTTGTTAGAAAGTCAAAATATTTGGGATGACGTTTATAAAAATGTAAGATCGCAAACACCGACAGCCGATTTGTTAGTAAATCAAATTAGAACCGGGTCTCTGGATGCCGTCATAGTTTACGAAGCTAATGTATCCCGGGTTATGGATAAATTGGATCTTGTTAGACTTAGTGAGGAAAACGCCAATGCCCTTCAGAATTTCGGAATATTATCGAATTCAAAAAACCAAAATACCATGAAGCGCTTGTTAAAAGCGCTTACCAATGAGAACTCCAAAAAGAGCTATTTAGAACATGGCTTTGAATGGAAATATAACCATGTAAATTAATAAAAAATGAGTGAAGTCTTAAAAACCGAAGGCGATGTTAATCTTTCAAAAGAAAGAAAGTTATGGCAGCAACGTAATGTGACAGACGAAGAAACTAAGGCGTTATTAAAGGAAGATTCAAAGGTGTTCCTTCATCAAGCCATGTCTACACCATGTTTAGATGTTTTGAATGCTTGTTCCGATGCGGTTATTGAAAATCTGGAAGGCAAAGCGTATCTCGATTTTCATGGAAACAATGTGCATCAAATAGGGTTTTCAAACCCTCATGTTATAGATAAGATTAAGAATCAATTAGACGAACTATCATTTTCGACCCGACGCTATACCAACAAAACTGCGGTGAATTTCGCAAATACCCTAACAGCATTGTTACCAAAAGGGTTGGATAGAGTGTTATTCGCGCCTGGAGGCACTTCAGTAGTCAGTATGGCGCTGAAACTAGCACGAGTGGTTACCGGTAAACATAAGGTGATCTCATATTGGGACTCCTTTCACGGTGCTTCGCTGGACGCTATTAGCGCAGGTGGAGAAGCCGTCTTCAGACAGCATATGGGACCAATGATGCCGGGAGTTCTTAGAATACCGCCTCCAATGAATACCGGTGGGTTCTTTGAAGACGAAATGAAATCCGCAGATTACCTGGAATATGTGATTGAAAAGGAAGGCGAAATAGGCGCCTTTATTGCCGAAACCGTAAGAAACACCGATGTTCAGATTCCTTCAACAGCATATTGGAAACGTATTAGAGAAATCTGTACAAAACATAATGTATTGCTTATTTTAGATGAGATTCCTATCGCGCTAGGAAGAACAGGTAAAATGTTTGCTTTCGAGAATTTTGAAATAGAACCGGACATTCTTTGCTTAGGAAAAGGCTTAGGTGGTGGCATTATTCCTTTTGCCGCTATGGTTTGCAGAGAGGAACATAATGTTGCGCAGGATATTTCGTTAGGCCATTTTACACATGAAAAAAGTCCTTTAGGCTCTGCAGCTGCGCAGGCCGTTTTATCGTTTATTGAAGATGAAAATATTTTGCAAAAAGTGAATGATGATGCCATTTTTATGCAAAATGAATTGGAAGCGCTGAAACATAAATATCCCATTATTAGTCATGTTCGGGGGATGGGGCTTTTATGGGGGCTTGAATTGGGAGATCCAATAACTAAGGCGCCTGCCATGGAAGAGGCTGAAAAAATCATGTATAATTGTTTAACCCTGGGGATGAGTTTTAAAGTGTCCCAAGGACATGTTCTACAGCTATCACCACCGTTAACCATTAGCCGAGCACAATTGCAAAAAGCACTGGATATCTTAGATAGTGCATTTTCCCTTTTAAATTAATGATATAATAATTTCAATTATAAAAAAAGATAATACACATACAAAGGCATTAAAAGTTAAATCTAATCTTCCGTTTTTTTTAATGATGGGAGTTATTGCATCAACATATATTGTACTGATTTTGGCAATGATGCTAGCCGATCTGTCTTATACAACGCCGGGTCACATACTGAAGGCCTTACAAAGCAGAGAGATTCAATATGCCATAAAGTTAAGTTTAATTACCTGTACAGTGACTATGATTTTAAGTGTCATAGTGGCGATACCATTGGGCTATTTTATGGCGCGTTTTGAATTTCGTTTCAAAAAATTTATTGATGCCGTATTAGATATTCCAATTGTGTTACCTCCATTGGTCATAGGTTTAAGTTTGCTTATTTTATTTCAAACAGCCCCGGGACAGTTTATAGAAAGTCATATGCGTATTACCTATACGGTTTATAGTGTCGTTATTGCGCAATTTATGGTAGCTTGTGCATTCGCGGTTCGAACGATGTATGTCACCTTCATGCAAATTAATAACAGGCAGGAGCAAGTGGCACTAACTTTAGGTTGCAATCAAAGGCAATCCTTTTTTTACGTGTTATTACCGCAGGCTAAGAATGGGATTTTAACAGCGGCCTCCTTAGCTTGGGCGAGGGCTCTTGGTGAGTTTGGTCCCATACTTATTTTTTCTGGAGCAACCAGGATGCGTACAGAAGTACTGCCAACAACAGTGTTTTTAGAAATGTCTGTAGGTAATATAGAAGCTGCGGTTGCGGTGTCATTGATCATGATATTTTCTGGTTTTGCCGTACTTATGATAGTCAGATTCTTTGGTGATAAAAATACCGTTTTGTAAATGATACATTGTGTAAACCTAAATATTAACCAGGGGGATTTTTCCTTATCAGATCTTAGTTTTAAGATCAATAAGGGCGACTATGCCATTTTAATGGGTAAAACGGGATGTGGTAAAACAACCGTTATGGAATCCATTTGTGGCTTAAGAAAAGTTAAATCTGGAGAAATATGGCTTGGAGACAAAGAGATTTCAAATTTTATGCCTGCTAAAAGGGAGATTGGCTATGTGCCTCAGGATGGGGCTTTATTTCAGCATATGACCATCGCTCAAAATATTGGATTCGCACTTAAGATCAGAAAATGGGATAAGAAAAAAATTGACAAACGCGTCAATGCATTGGCATCCGATTTGGGAATTAGCTATTTGCTTAAACGTGAAGCTCACGATCTTAGCGGCGGTGAAAAGCAACGTGTGGCCTTGGCAAGAGCTTTAAGTTTTTATCCGGAAGTCATCTGTCTCGATGAGCCGTTAAGTGCTTTAGACGATCATACTAAAGACGAAATGATGGACTTATTAAAAACTTTAAAAGTAAATTCAGACCTAACCATTCTTCATGTCACCCACTCTAAAATAGAGGCGGTTAATCTTGGGGATAAAGTGTTTAAGTTTGACGACGGACAAGTAAAAGAATTGCAAATTTCAGAACTCTAAGACATGAATATAAAACTAAAATTTACAGCCCAGATAAAAGATATACTCGGACGAAATAGTGACACTATTGAGGTGGAAAATGGGATCAAACTCAAAGATTTGATAAGCAAATTAGTCACGAGGTACGGAAAAGTGTTTGAATCTATTTTGTTTGATGACAATGGTTTGTATCGTCATTCTAATCTCATCATTGTGAATCAATCTCAAGTTAACTACGACGAAAATGTAACACTTTCTGATGGTGTTGAAGTTACATTAATGTCGCCAATTTCAGGAGGATAATGAAGAAACTAACAGAAGAAGAATTAGCCACATACGAATGGCAATTGGATGTCCCTGAACATGGTGTTGAAGGGCAGGAACGCTTAAAAAACAGTACTGTTCTGGTATCGCGATGTGGTGGTTTAGGCAGTGTTGTGGCTTACGAATTGGCGGCGGCAGGAGTAGGGACACTTATTTTGGCTCATGCCGGAAATGTAAAGCATAGCGATTTAAACAGGCAACTTTTAATGACACATGACTGGTTAGGAAAACCACGTGTGGAATCAGCCGAAAGACGTTTAAAAGAGTTGAATCCAAGATTAAATATTATTTCGATTCCGGAGAATATTACTGAAAATAACGCTGCAAAGCTGGTAGGAATGGCCGATGTTATTGTAGATGCCGCACCACTTTTTGAAGAGCGTTTTTTAATGAATCGCGAAGCTGTAAAACAAGGGAAACCATTGGTAGATTGCGCGATGTACGAGTTGGAAGCCCAAATAACAACGATTGTTCCAGGAGAAACGGCCTGTTTATCTTGCTTATATCCGGAACATCCCGTGGCATGGAAACGCAGATTTCCTGTATTTGGCGCGGTTTCCGGTACGATTGCCTGTTTGGGTGCCATGGAGGCGATTAAATTAATTTCCGAATTTGGAGAACCTTTAAAAAACAGATTACTAACTATGGATATGCGCACCATGGATGTACATACCATACAGATAAAGCAAAGAGAAAACTGTGTTGTTTGCGGAGTATAAACAATGTGAAAACTGATGAAGTTAATTTTAAAAGAAATACGGCATAGAAAGTTCAATTTTTTAATGGGACTATTGGGTATGGTGACCATAGTGGCTTTGGTGGTGTTTTTTTATACCATGACTCAGGCCACTCAAAAAGAGACCATTCGGCTTACCAGAGATATGGGTTTTAACGTACGTATCATTCCGGGAGAGACCGATATCAATCAGTTTTGGGTAGATGGCTATTCTAATTTGAGTATGTCTGAAGAAGTCGTTGATAAGTTAGTTAAGCAAAAATCGGTTAATTATGCGCATCTAACAGCAACGCTTCATAAACGGATACAATGGCGTGAAAAACATATTGTTTTAACCGGAATTGCAAGTGAAGAACGAGAGCCTTCAGGAGCTAAAAAATCTAAAATGATTTTTGCTATAGATACTGGTAAGGTGTATTTGGGGTATGAGATTGCCCATCAATTCAATATAAAGGAAGGCGATGTTATTGATGTTTTAGGAAACAACTTTGAAGTGTCCAAAACCTTAACAGAATCCGGTAGTGAAGATGATGTTCGTATGTATTTTAATTTAGAAACTCTGCAAAGTCTGGTTAAAATGGAAGGTCGTGTTAATGAAGTCATGGCGATCAACTGTATGTGTTCTACTAAAAATGGAGACCCTTTAGGTGAGCTTAGAGCTGAATTGCAAAAAATAGCCCCGGAAGCCGAAGTTATCATGAAATCCAGCGTGGCAGATGCGCGGGAAAAGCAACGGAAAATGACAGATAAATATTTTTCATATTTGTTTCCCATTATTCTGATTATCTGTGCATTATGGTTAGGTTCTGTAACAATGACCAATGTTAAAGAACGTACACCTGAAATTGGTGTTATGAGAGCTATTGGCTTTACCAGTTGGAAAATTGGTAAACAATTCTTTTTAAGAGTTTTACTTATAGGGTTTATCGGGGCTGTTATAGGCTTTGCTGTTGGTACACTATTGTCGTACCAGTTGGGCCCCAATATATTTAATGTCACAAAAATATACATAGAACCCAATTTCGAACTATTGATAATGTCAGCTTTAATCGGGCCCTTATTTGCGGCGTTAGCCTCTGTGTTACCCGTATTATGGGCTGTTAATCGAGATTCAGCCGAATTGTTAAAAGAATAGATATGTTAGAAATAAAAGATATATCAAAGCAATTTAATTCAGGAAAGCGTAAGGTTTTGGCCTTAAATAATATCAATTTAAGCGTTGAAAAATCGGAGTTTGTCTTAGTGAAAGGTGAGAGCGGTAGTGGTAAAACCACCTTACTATTCATTATGGGAGGAATGTTAAACCCAAGCTCCGGTGACGTCATAGTACAAGGAGAAAACATTATAACCCTATCTGAGAAAGAACGCGGGAAGTACAGAGCCAATCAAATCGGATTCGTTTTTCAATCCTACCACTTGTTACCCTATTTAAATGTGTTTGAAAACATTATGCTGCCTAATGAATTGGCAGACTCGAAAGTTGACAAAGAAGACGTTTATAAGATCGTTAGAGAATTAGGTATTGAAGACCGTTTATATCACAAGCCATCGCAGTTGAGTGCAGGTGAAAAACAACGTGTCGCTTTGGCCAGAGCATTGGTTTTAAATCCGTCTTTGATCCTGGCCGACGAACCCACAGGTAATTTGGACGAAAAAAACACCATTGAAGTGATGAAACATTTGAAGGCGTTTCAGCAAAAAGGAGGTACCGTAATTATGGTGACTCATGGTAATTTGGCCGATAGTTATGCTACAAGAATCATTAATTTACATAAAGGAGTGTTGGTATCAGAATAATGATTTTTGAATAAAGAATAAAAGAATAAAAGAATAAAGAATAAAGAATAAAGAATAAAGAATAAAGCGAGGCGAATGGTTTGTTTTGAGATTCTTTTTTAGCAAAATTGGTAATAACACATCATAGAAAAATAATAATATATAAATCATTAGAAAAATGGAAGGTCTATTCAAGAATTTAAAAATTAAAGCATTCGTATTAGGGATGTTGTCAATGGTTTTCTTCGGTTGTGAGGAAAAAATAGTGCTGGATATTGCTAAAGACTGGCCGCAGTTTAAAAAGGACAACTATCGCAGTGCCAATAGTGCCATACCATTGGAATTAGCAAGCTTAGGTGAAGATTGGAAATATCAGGCTCCGCAAATGCCTTCACCTGCATGGTATGGGCCTGCTAAAGAAGATACCTATGCTAAAAGTGGCCCGCTACCTTCAATGAGAGATTACGATTTATCGTATTATCCAATCATTGTAGGAACCAACCTGTATTATGGGTCGACATCAGATCATGCCATCCATTGTATAGACACCAAAACAGGTGAGGAAGAGTGGACTTACACCACAGGTGGTCCCATACGTGTTGCTCCGGTATTTCATGATGGGAAGCTGTTTTTTGGTTCAGATGATGGCTTTGCTTACTGTATAAAAGCAAATTCAGGAAAGCTGGTTTGGAAATATACGCCTGCTGAAGATCAGTCAAAAAAAGTCATGAACAACAATGCTTTAATTTCATTTTGGCCCATTAGAACCGGTATTTTAATTGAAGACCATATTGCCTATTTTGGAGCGTCATTATTACCGTGGAAAGATTCTTATTTCTGTGCTATTGATATAAAAACAGGGAAACCTCAGGGTGAAGGAACCTATATTAAAAAGCATGAAAATTTAACATTGGAAGGTGCTATGGCCTCAACCGGATCGAAAATCATTCAGCCACAAGGACGAATTTCACCTATTTTCTTCGATAAGAAAAGTGGCGCAAGCAAAGGGCAGTTAGCCGGTACCGGTGGATGTTTTGTATTGGTGACCCCTGAAAAAAACATAGTCCATCCTAACAATACAAGAGCTAAAGGCATTTCAGAAACGATTGGTGATTTTGCAAGTAAAGTGGACCAAAAGGACAAAAAAAATGCCGATTATATGTCTTTTAAAGATGGTAAAGAAATGGTAGTGAGTGGAGACTTTAGCTATATTTTAACAGATAATTCCATTTCTGCGTATAACAGAAAAACCAAGAAAATAGTATGGCTTAAACGTAGTTATAAGGCCCATCGCATTATTATTTCAGGAGATGTTTTATATGTTGGTGCTACGGATGCCGTTTATGCGGTGAGTACAAAAAATGGATATCCATTATGGGAAACGCCGGTAAAAGGAGCGGTTTATGCCCTGGCCGTTGCCGATAATGCCTTGTTTGCCTCAACAGGAGAGGGTTATATATACTGCTTTAGAAGTGGAAAAGGTGAAAATACATTATTCGCAGAGAACAAAGATAAACCCGCAAGTATTGAAAAAGAAGCTAAGATCGTTAAGAAGGATGAATTAGCAGAACTAAAATTAGTCGCCGGTCCGTTTGCAAATACAATAGCTGAAAATAAAGTAGAAATCCAATTCGTTACTGAAGACGCTGTGAAAAGTGTTATAAATTGGGGCGATGATAGTGGAAAAGTAACTATCAACGAAGACAAAGCCTCTAAGAATCATAAGATCGTTATTGACAATGTTCGTAAAGACTTTATCTACGAATATCAAATTATAGTTGATGATAAGAAAACAAGATATTACGAATTCGATAACTTTTTCAATTATGAGGAACACCAGGTAACTAAAAGCCTGAAGAAAGCTGAAAGTAAGTTGGTGTCGTTCGTTGAAGATTCTAAAGTTTCTAAAAACGGTTTAGCCATAGTTTTTGGAGTGAAGAACAAGCAACAAGCCTTAGAATTAGCTTCGGTTCCCGGGATGAAGGTGCTCATGTTCGATACTTCCGAAACTAAAGTTCAGTCGCTAAGAGAAGAATTACAACAAACAGAAATCTACGGAGCTAAGGTTTCAGTGCATTATGCCAAAGATTTATCGGATCTTCCAATTACCAATGATATAGCCAATATTGTTTATGTGAATAACGATTCGGAAAGTAGTACGGATGAGGTGATCCGACTAACAAAACCAAAGGGCTATGCTGTTCTGGAAAAGGAGTCCTCGGACTATTCAGAGTATTTAAACCATGCAACCAGCTTGTGGCAGGTCGATCATTCTTCAAAAGATGATTTTGAAGTTCTTAAAAAAGCACCCTACGAGAATGTGGGCAAGTGGACACATCAATATGGACTGCCGGATAATAGCGCCTATGGCGGTGAAAGCTTATTTGGTTCAATGGAAACCAATGATTTTGAAATTCAATGGATGGGGCGTCCCGGGCCTCGTTTTCAGACCGATAGAAGTGGACGTAAACCTTCACCTTTGGCCGTTGATGGTAAAATGTTTGTACAAGGAAGAGAACGTGTTATTGCTCTTGATGCCTATAGTGGTCATGTATTCTGGTCTAAGGAATTACCAGGGTTTAACAGGATGAATGTGATAAGAGATTGTAGTAACTGGGTAGCCGATGAGGATTTTATTTATACTGTTATCAATGATAATCTTGTTAAAATAAATAATGAAAATGGAGATATCGATGCTATAATTCCTGTAGAAAAAAGTGAAAATAATAAACCAAACGACTGGGGATACATTAGTGTAACTAACAATTTAATTATTGGTTCCACGATACCTAAAGGCGGTTCTTACTTTAATTATTATGGAGGTGAAGGCTGGTATGATAAACAAAGCGGAGCATTAACAGATAAGGTCGTTAGTTATAAATTATTTGCAAAGCATGTAAAGACATTGGATAATGTTTGGGTTTACGAAAATTCGTCTAGTTATATCATAAATTCAACGATTACAATTAGCGGAAATACCATGAGTTTTGTTGAGTCGAGAAATCCAAGGTTTAAACTTAGTAAAGACCTTAGAGCAGATCCAAGTATTTTCAAGAACCTATATATGGTTTCGCTAAATACCGAAACAGGGAAAGTAAACTGGGAAAAACCTATAAATATAGAACCGGGTGTTGCCGTGTTTTATATGGCTGGAGGAAAATCGCATAATGTTTTGGTGTCCTCAATAAAGGGCAAGTATTACATCCAGACATATAATGCAATCACTGGAGCGTTGATCTGGAAGAAAGAACAAAAATGGTTTTCAGGAGATCATGGCGGACATTTAGGAAAGCCGGCCATTGTGAATAATCGTTTGCTGATAAAATTTAATATCTATAAACTGGATACAGGTGAGTTGCAGGAACAAAAATTGCCTAAAGCAGGTCATGGCTGTGCGTCGTATGCGCTCACAGAACAATCGGCATTCTATAGAGGAGGTAGTGTGACACAGTTTAATTTTGATACCGATAAGTTCACACAGTGGGATCGATTACGGCCGGATTGCTGGATTAGTACCATTCCGGCCCAAGGATTAGTATTATCGCCTGAAGCAGGTGGCGGCTGTAGTTGCGGAAATTGGTTAGAAACATCTATGGTGTTCACACCAAAATCAAGAGCCCCTATTTCTTTTATTTATGATAACGAAAACTTCGAAGATCAAGTAGCTATAGAAATTAAATCTAAAGATGCATCTAACGAAGAGATCTATTATTCTACCGATGGTAGTGAACCTACGAAAAATTCTGCGCGATATACTGAACCGGTAGTTCTTACAAAAGATACCGACTTTAAGGCTGTTATCTATGTCGAAAAGAATGGCGAAAAGGTCGCTTTCGTTAGGGAGAAAACGTTTAAACGCGTTGCTCCGGAACAAAAACTTAGTATGATATCTAAGTAGACCTAAAGTAAAATATACTAAGATGAAAGGGTTAAAATTAATACTTGCTTCATGTTTTTTTATGTATGTGGCTACGGTACAGGCATGCCGCTATACCATACGTGAAATTGGGTTTTCAACCCTCTCGAAAGTCACTTATGTGATTTACCAGATAGATGAAAACACAACAGCCTTTCCAAGGGCATTGGAATTAAGCTTTGTAAACTCTAATATAAAAACCTATGGTCTTAAAAGTAACGAAGATAGTCCGGTCGTAGCATTTGCAAAAAGCAAGAATTTAAAATTTCCGGCCTATGTTTTGGTTGATAAAAACCAACGTATGCTAGCCATGTCTCAGGATGATTATAATACCAATTTAACCTCCGGTATTTTATCATCCCCGGTTCAAAACCGACTACTTGAAAGATTACCTGTTAATTATGCTTCCGTACTATTAATAGAAGGGAGCAATCCATTAGAGAATGAAGAAGCCCGAAAAACCATACTAAAAGCTTGTGAACGAATTACCAACATCATGCCGAATATGCCCAAACAGGTTGATGTTGGGCCGGACATGATTACGATTTCAAGAGATGAATTTAATAAAGAACGTGTTTTACTATGGAGTTTGGGTGTTGAAGATATTCCTGAAAAACCAATAGCTTTTGTGATGTACGGACGAGGACGTATTATGGGAGAAGTATTGAACTATGAAAATATTGTTGCGGGGAACACGTTCAAATTATTATCCATTATAGGAGCAGATTGCGAATGTGGTTTAGATAGAAAATGGTTGTTCGGATATCAGGTACCGTTAAACTGGCCAAAACAAACACGACAAGATTTAAGTGATCGGTTAGGATTTGATGTTGATAATCCCATGGTTTTAACCGAAATGAGTCGAATTTTGGCTATGGAAAACAGAGTGCCTCAAGATCCGGACGGGATTACTTATGAGCCTATAGTGGTGGACTTAGATGAGGAGTTTGACGATATCCCCGAAATTGAACATAATTTACAGCCTGAAGAATCTCCGGTACTTGAAAATAGCGAGTCAAATTATATTGTTTGGTATTCACTTTTTGCCTTAATCCTTATCATTGGAATAGGTGTTTTTTTCGTTATGAGGAAAAAGTCATAATAAGATAAGTTTCCCTGTTCTGATTATTTTTTATTGAAACAAGCTAGTTTTGGCAAAAAAAATATCATATAAGGTAGCGATATAATTAGATATATTCTATTTAAGTAACTAATTTTGATAAGATTGAGCTATGGGGAGAATTCGATTTCTTGATTTGGATCAATAAGTAAAAGTTTAACTTAAAGCATATATTTTGAAAAGAGAGCTAAATATTTTTTGTGCCGTTATAGTTTTAATCATCGTTTCGTGTAAGAATGATAAAAAAGACGTGAAAACTGAAGCGACCGTTAAAGAAAAAACCTTTATAAAAGGAACCTTTGGTTATGACAAATCCTTTCTAAAGCAACACTACAAAGAGACCATTGTTCTTGAAAGCGATAATAAAAAGGCAAGTATAGTCATATCACCGGAACTTCAGGGGCGTGTTATGACGAGTTCTTTAAATGGAGATGCCGGGATGAGTTTTGGTTGGATAAATCATGATCTCATCACATCGAAGGAGGTTAACAATAAGTTCAACCCTTTTGGAGGAGAGGAGCGGTTTTGGTTAGGACCGGAAGGTGGACAATTTTCAATATTCTTTAAACCCAATACAACATTTGATTTTGAAAATTGGCAGGTGCCCTCATTTATAGACACAGATCCTTTTGAGGTTGTCGCGCAGGATGCTAACAGTGCCTTGTTTAAGAAGGATATTACCTTTATAAATCATTCCGGAACCGAGTTTAATCTTGATGTCAATAGAAAAATAGTGTTGCTGAATGATGCGGAAATTGCCAACAATTTAAAGCTATCTGATGTAGCATATACTGCCGTTGCATACGAGTCTCAAAATACCGTTAAAAACATTGGAGAAAAGGCTTGGAATGAAGATTCCGGATTAGTATCGATTTGGGTTTTATGCATGCTCAATCCATCACCCGAAGTTACTGTTGTGGCCCCGATTAATCAGGGGAGTGAAGACGAATTGGGGCTTAAGGTTAACGATAATTATTTTGGAAAGGTTGAAGCCAATAGATTAACTTCTACAGAGCAAACCGTATTCTTTAAAGCCGATGGTAAAAGCCGCGGGAAGATTGGATTATCACCAAAACGAGCTACAAAATTTATAGGCAGCTATGATGCTAAGAATAAGATTCTAACTATTTTGGAAATTGAAACGCCTAAAAAAACAGACAAATACGTGAACTCTGCATGGGAATTACAAGAGTTTCCCTTTTCAGGGGATGTTATCAATTCATACAACGACGGTCCTTTGGGAGATGCTGAACAAATGGGACCATTTTATGAATTGGAAAGTTCATCTCCTGCTCTGGCATTGAAGCCAAATGAATCCCAAACCCATGTACAACGGATGTATCATTTTAGCGGAACAGAGCATCATTTAGACATTATCTCAAAACAACTCTTAAAGGTTTCTCTACAAGATATTCAAACCGCTTTTCAATAGATAAACAACGCCTTTTTTAAATGAAATATCATGAAGATTTATAAGAAAGATCAATACGTTCAGATTGAAGATAATAATCGGCTATACGAGTTAGAAGTTGAAGACTGGGATGCTTTTATCAATAGAGAAAACTTATATGCCGTTGTTAAAGCGGAACTTTCAAACGCTAAACAGGTATCAGATGAAAAACGCTTTAAGACAGTAGATGCCCCGATTGGAAGTCAGGAAGTTTGGGCGGCAGGAGTGACCTACAAGAGAAGTAAAGAGGCTAGAATGGATGAGGCCAAAGCCTCCGGTGGGGATGTTTTTTACGATAAGGTGTATGAGGCCGATCGCCCGGAGTTGTTTTTTAAAGCGACCTCGCAACGCGTTGTGGGACATGGTGATTATGTCCATATTAGAAAAGATTCTACCTGGGATGTTCCGGAACCTGAATTGACCCTACTTGTTAATTCAAAAGGGAATATAGAAGGGTATACGATAGGCAACGATATGAGTTCAAGAAGTATCGAAGGAGAAAATCCGTTATATCTACCGCAGGCAAAAATGTTTGAGCGTTGTGCCGCTTTAGGACCATGTATTTATCTGGCCAAAGAACCGATGGCTCAGGAAACAAAAATTGAAATTGAAATTAGTAGAAGCGGAACTACGGTATATAAAGATAATGTTGCTATAAGTATGATGAAAAGAAGTCATACTGAATTGGTTGAATTTCTTTTTAGAGAATGTGATTTTCCTAAAGGGGTGTTTTTAATGACAGGGACATGTTTGGTCCCTTCAGATGATTTTACACTTCAGGAAAATGATGAGATCAAAATAACTATAGACTCCATTGGAACATTGGTTAACACGGTTCAGAAAAAAAGATAAAATATATCATAAGGATGGATTGCCCGAATAATAAAGCTGGTAACAAAGAAAGAAATTATTAATATTTATTAAAAAAATCGCACATTTGTATAAAAATAAAACAGATGGAAAACAGCTTTGAATCATTAAAATCTTCGTTCATCGTAGTCACTTTATTAATCAGTTGTATCGCTTTTTCGCAGAACAGTTTTTATACAGGATTTGACACGGATCTTGAGGACTTTTATCCGATAACTTCCAATAGCGAAGCTTCTTATATCACGCAGTTACAGCGTCCACAATTTATAAAAGGTATAAAAGGAAAAGCGCTGGATTTATCTGAAAATGCGGTGTTAAGAATGCCTTTGGCCATTGATAGTCTTGCTACTCCCAATTATGATAAAAATGCGTCGTTTACAGTTAAAGTTTGGGCTAAAACCATTGAAGGTGCAAATCAGGGTACAGTCATTATTGGTAATAAAGAAGAAGATGATCTGAAGTCAGCGGGTTGGATGATCTACACACAACCATCAGGAGCTTGGGCTGTGAATGTTTCAGACGGCAAGAATTCATATTCGTATCGACCAACAGCACCCAGACAGATCATTAATGACGGAAACTGGCACCAACTCGCATTTAGTGTAAACCGTGAAAAAGAAGAAATTTGGTTCTATCTGGACGGAAAGAATGTAGCGATTTATAATACACCAGGACTAGGAGGGGTTACAACTAAGCACAGAACAGTTATCGGTGGTACGGATCAATATTGGGAATATGGCTCAATGGGACAATGGACTGCTTTTAATGGTTTTTTAGATGAGGTATATGTCATTCCGGAATATAAAGATTCCAAAAGTATTGAAGCAGATTATGCCAGTTTTAGAGCACCTGCTGTAAAACAAAATTCGAAGTCAGCTTTAAGAGTTATGGTTTGGAATATTTGGCATGGTGGTAGGAGATATGGTAAGCATGTTGGCGTAAAACGGGTTATAGAAACCATCAAAGACGCCCAGCCCGATGTGGTCGGTTTAATTGAAACCTATGGTTCTGGTGAGATCATTGCCGATTCTTTAGGGTATCACTTTTACCTGATCAGTTCGAATTTAAGTATTATGAGTCGCTTTCCTATAAAAAAGACGATCAAAGCGTTCCGACCATTTAATTTCGGTGGAGCCGTTTTGGATCTCGGAAATGGGAAAGAACTAACGGTCTTAGATACCTGGTTGCACTACTTACCGGGCTATAGCAGTAATGTTGAAAACAAGGATATGACGGCTGATGAATTAATAAAAGCTGAAGGAAAGACAAGACATGCAGAAGTGAAGCAAATACTGAAAGAAATAAAACCCATTATAAATAACAGTGATAAAAGCCCGGTTGTGATGTTTGGGGATTTTAACTGTGGATCGCATTTAGATTGGGTTGATAAAACAAGAAAAATACATTACGATTATACCGTTAAATGGCCGGTAAGTTTAGCTATGGAAAAATCCGGGTTTATTGATAGCTATAGAGAACTCCATGTTGATCCATTATTAGATCCCGGATTTACATGGACACCCAGAGCAGCGACGTCTTCTACAAAATATGGCTTACGGGACAGAATTGATTATATATATTATAAAGGCGGTTTAAAACCTATTGAATCGAAAGTGATAGACTACCATCCCATCATGTTTCCGTCAGACCACGCGGGAGTCATTACCGTTTTTGAAATGGAATGATTTTTTTGAAATTCTGAGCGGCACCAAGGGACTTTTTCTTGTTTTTAGTTCGATAAAAGAAGTCAAAAATTGCTAAACCAGAATATTAACTTTTGATCAGGTACATTTTCAATAAAGTGGCACCTGTATCATATTTGGTGTTCCAGCCTAATGGTAATAAACCATCATAAAATATGGTATCTCCCTCATTTAAGGTTATCACCTCCTTATTAAGTATATAGTCTAATTTACCGTGCAGTACATATGCCATTTCATAAGTGTCTCCAGCTACAGGTTTTCTATAAACACCTTTTTTGACTTTAATTACGTAGGTTCTTAAGGTGCTTTCGGGAATGTGATTGGAAAATAATAATTTGTATTCTAAACCTTCTGAGTCATCGCGTTCTTCAATTGTACCGGTATCTTTTCTGATAAGTATGTATTGTTTTGATTTGGATTCTTCCAAATTTAGCTCGAGCAAGTTTATATTCAGGGAACGCATTATTTTTAAAAGCACGGTTAAAGAGGGTGTCGTTCTATAATTTTCAATCTTGGAAATTAAACCTATGCTTACCCCTGATTTTTTTGCAACCTCTCTTAAACTTAAGTTTTTCTCCTTTCTAACATTTTTGATTTGCTTGCCAAGGTTTATGAGTATGTCCTCCATTGTTTCGTTAAAATAATAAGGTGATCGTTTTGGTCGTACAAGTTACAATTTAAAAGTGTCAGGGAAAAATGCAGGTCGCGAATTCAATGTGTTTGAAAGTCTTATTCAAAAATATTTTTAAATCTAAAATCACTTTTATATATTTGACCTATATTAAACAAAATTGTACTTATATTAAACAGTTGATATGCTGACATATTCAATAAAGGAACAATTTTAATACAAAAATTAATTAATGAGCACAGAAACCACAACCACAGTCTCCTTACCAGCCAGGGCTTCAGTAGTCATCGTTGGCGGCGGGGTAGTCGGAACCAGTGTCCTTTACCACCTCGCAGAGCGCGGCATAAAGGCCATTCTTATAGAAAAAAACGATTTAACCAATGGAGCAACATGGCATGCGGCCGGACTTGTAGGCCAACTTCGTTCGTCGCGTAACGTTACACGTCTCGTTCAATATTCGGCAGAACTCTACCGCCGTTTGGAAGAAATTACCGGTCAGCCCGCGGGGTGGAACGAAGTAGGATCACTTCGTCTGGCTTCTTCAGAAGAACGTATGATGGAACTTCGTAAGATCGCCACACAAGGTAAATCGTTTGGGCTTGAGGTAGAGATTCTTACACCCAAGCAGTGCCAGGAAAAATTCCCCATCATGGAACTTGACGGTTGTGTAGGTGGCGTGTATTGTGCAACGGACGGTTATGCCGACCCCTCTATGCTTACCCAGGCTTTGGCTCGTGGCGCGCGTGCTAATGGCGGACGTATCTTTCGCAATACCATGGTTGAAGGATTTGAAAAGAAGAACGGTAAAATAACAGCTGTTATAACAAATAAAGGGACGGTGGAATGCGATACTGTCGTAAATTGTGCCGGAATGTGGGCACGTCGCGTTGGTCAAATGGCCGGAGTAAATGTGCCAATCGCTATTATGGAACACCAGTATATGGTCACTAAAGAAATCGAGGGTGTACCTCGTGATCTTCCGGTAACACGCGATCCTGATAAAGCGGTTTACTACCGTTCTGAAGTGGGTGGTCTTATTTTTGGAGGTTTCGAACTTTCGCCGATTTTATATAACCACGGAGATATGCCATGGGATTTTGTATCCCAACTTTTCGAACCGAATTACGATCAGTTTGAGCAACTTTTTATTCCGGGTTTAGAACGTACCCCAATTCTTGAAAATGCCGAAGTGCGTCAAATGATTAATGGTCCGGATGGCTATACACCGGATTCTCACTATTTACTCGGACCAACGCCAGAAGTGTCGAATTTCTTTTTAGCTACCGGAATGAATTGTTTTGGTATTGCCGGAGCAGGTGGTGTTGGTAAAGCTGTGTCCGAATGGATTATTGATGGTCGTCCGAAATTATACATATACTCAGAAGATATTCGTCGTTTTGGGGCCCCTCATTATACCGCCGATAAATATGTTGGAGCACGAACAAACGAACATTATCCAAAGCATTACACACTGGCATGGCCTCATGAGCAGGACAAACAAGAGCGTAATCTACGTCGCAGTCCGCTTTACGACAAACTTAAGGCACAAGGCGCTTGTTTTGGTGAGAAGACCGGTTGGGAGCGTGCTTTATGGTTTGCCCCTGAAGGAATAGAAGCTAAAGAAGAGATGGCTTGGGGTCGCCCACATTGGCATGACCATGTTGGACGCGAAGTAAAAGCTATTCGTGAAAACGTCGCCATCCTGGATCAATCGTCATTTGGGAAAATAGAAATTAGAGGTAAAGATGCCTTGCAAGTGCTTCAACGCCTTTGTACACGTAATATGAACAAACCTGTAGGAACGCTTTCATATACGCAAATGTGTAATAAAGATGGTGGTATTGAATGCGATGTGACCATTGCACGTTTAGGAGAGCATCATTTTTATATGGTAACAGGAACATCATTTACCACCCACGATTTGGATTGGATAAACACAAATATTAAAGATGATGAAGCCTGTGTTGCCTTCGATTGTACATCATCACGTGGTGTTCTTAATCTTTGCGGACCGAACGCCCGTAAGGTTCTTGAGAAAACACTAATCACTAAATTTGACGATGTATCTCATGAAGGGTTTCCATTTGGTACTTGTAAGCAAATTCATATCGGTTCAGCTCCGGTGCAGGCACTTCGTGTGAGTTATCATGGCGAATTGGGTTGGGAGCTTCATATTCCCGTAGAATATACCGCTTATGTTTATGAAAAATTGATGGAAGCCGGTGAAGCATTTGGTATTTCGAATGTTGGATATCGTGCACTGGAATGTTGTCGTATTGAAAAAGGCTATTTTTATTGGAGTGGTGATCTAACCGCTGATTACGATCCTTATTGTGCAGGGCTTGGGTTTAATGTGCATCTTAAAAAGTCGGTTGATTTTATAGGTAAGGCCGCATTAGCAAAAATTAAAGAAGACGGACCACGTTTCAAAATGTGCTTCTTTGAACTGGAAGAAGAGACTGAAATCTATGGTTCAGAGCCGCTTTATTGTGATGGTAAAGTTGTAGAAATTGTGACTTCCGGAGCGTTCTCACATACCATTGGAAAAACAATCGCTTTTGCCTATGTGCCAAAAGCAAACTTAGATGCAGAAATATACGAAATCGAATCATTTGGTAAACGTATCAAATGTAAACGACATGATAAATGTATTTACGACTTCGAACGTACACGCATCCTTTGTTAAAATACTAATAGGTTAAAACCTCACCGATTCGTTGAGGGTTTGACTCAATTTTTTTGAAACTTTATACTTATAAAATGAAAATCTTAGTTCCAACGAAACGGGTTCCGGACCCCGACCAGCCCATTCATCTTAATGCTGATAAGACGGCTGCCAATCTGGAAGGCATTCCATGCATTATTAACCCTTTCGATGCGATTGCTCTTGAAGAAGCACTTCGTATTCGTGAAGAAGAACGTAGTGCAGCGGGTGGCGACATTGAAATTGTTGCCGTAGGTATCGGACCTAAGGAAAGCGAAAAAGAAATCCGTATTGCACTTGCCATGGGAGCCGATCGTGCTGTACATGTGGTTACAGACGATTATATTGATTCCTGGGTGGCATCAAATCTTCTTAAAGCTGTTGCCGACCAAGAGCAACCAGATATGATCCTTATGGGAAAGCAGGCCATCGACGATGATAATAATCAGGCAGGACAATTTCTTGCGCATCACCTTAATTGGCCGCAAGCGACTTTTGCATCTCAAATTTCCTTTGACGGTGACCGCGTAAACGTAGCCCGTGAGACCGATACAGGTATTGAACATGTATCTATGAACCTCCCTGCAGTGATTACCACCGACCTTCGCCTTAACGAGCCTCGCTATGCATCACTACCGGCCATCATGAAGGCTAAGCGGCGCCCGGTGGATGTGTATACCCCGGCAGACCTTAGTGTTGATATGAAACCCAATATTGAAGTCATTTCAATGGAAACACTTAGTGCTAAGCGTCATTGTGTTCGCGTACATAGTGTCGACGAACTTATTGCTAAGCTTAAAGAAGCCGGAGCGCTTTAATCATAAATTAAAAGATAATAAATATAAACAGATGAAAATTCTAGTAATTGCAGAAGCACAGGGAAACGAAGTTCGTTACGCCAGTCGTAGTGCCATTACCCTTGCCAAAAATGCAGCGAAAGTTGCTAACGGAGATATTGAAATAGCAATGATTGGAGATGATATTAGTGTGGCAGCTTCAGCCGCCTCGGCATATGCGCCTACATTTATTCTCAGTGACAGTGCTTTAGCAAACGCTACCGCAGACCGTTATGGAGCAGCCATTGTTCAGATAGCACAACAACGTGAAGCCGACCTTATTATAGCGGCTTCTACATCCCAAAGCAAAGATTGTATACCGCGGGCAGCGGCAGCTCTTGGAGGTACCATGGTAACTGATGCTATAGATTGCGAAAACCGTGATGGTAAATTGGTGTGGCAACGTACAATGCATGCCGGAGGCGTGGTGGCCTGGGTTGCAGCACATGGTGCTCCGGTTGTTGTGACCGCATTGCAATCAGCTTACGAACCTGCAGAGCCAACAGGTGAAACGAGTGTTACAGTTCTTGATATTGACGTGGCGTCATTGCCATCGGCCATACAATTTGAATCCGTTTCAACAAAGAAAAGTGAACGCCCGGATGTTACAGAAGCTGCTATAGTCATTTCCGGTGGTCGTGCATTCAAGACGGCAGAAGATTATGAGCGTCTTATCGGTGGTCTGGCGGACAAAGTAGGTGGTGGTACAGGAAGCTCACGTGCAGCCGTTGATGCTGGTATTGCACCAAACGAAAATCAAGTCGGTCAAACGGGTAAAATTGTAGCCCCGGACCTTTATTTGGGTGTTGGTATCTCTGGAGCGGTTCAACATCTTGCGGGCATGAAGAACTCCAAAATAATAGCGGCTATTAATACGGATGATGAAGCCCCCCTTCTTGATTACTCGGATTTTGCCCTTATTGCAGATGCCTATGAAGTCATTCCTGAGCTGATTGAAAAACTCTAGGTGTTCTAAACATTAAACGTTTTAAACCCGGAGTTGTATAATGAATATATTATAACTCTGGGTTTTATTTTTAAAACAACCAACTACTAATAGTTAATATGAATGATTTAAGCAGAGAAATCTACGGTAATATTGGAACGTTATCCAGAATGCTTTTCTATATCTGTGCTTTTAGTGCTATGGCAATTTTTGCATATGGCATTTTCAGGCGTTGGAAAATCTGGCAACTGGGTAAAGATACCGGAGAAAAGATTGACTGGAAAGCCTCAGTAAGAGCACTTATAAGACGTGTTTTATCGCAAAAAACGGTTCGGGCCGGAAAACGAAAGAAAAAAGCAGGTCGTTTTCATACATTGATGTTCTATGGATTTATAGTCCTTTTTATAGGAACCTGCCTGGTAGCGTTAGAAGAATATGGGCATGTTTTCTTTGGTGTAAAAGGAGAAAACCTATTCCATAAGGGCATTTACTTTGTCGTATATGAAGTTTTTCTGGATACGTTTGGAATCATTTATACTCTAGGTGCAGTTTGGTTTCTTGTTCGTATGATTCAAAAAGGGCGAGAAGATAGTGTGCGTTATCGCAAATCGGACTACTTCCTTGTGACTGCACTTTTCGTAATAGGCTGGTCAGGGTATTGGTTGGAAGCACTTCGTATTATTCGTGAAAATACGCCTTATGCATGGATATCATATGTTGGTAATAGTCATGCTTATCTATTTCGTTTTTTAGGAATTAATGAAGGCAATGTAGGTATCGTTCATTTTGCAGTTTGGTGGGGCCATGGTATTTTGGTTTTCGCTTTTATAGCATCATTACCTTATACCCGTCTACTTCATATTATCGCCGGATCCTGGAATCTTATGCTGGTACGAAGACCGTCGGGAGAAATGGTTCCTGTAACCTTAGAAGAGCTTGAAGAAACCGGAAAAGTAGGCGTGGAGAACGTCCAGGATTTTTCGCGCAGACAATTACTTTCTTTAGATGCTTGTGTTGCCTGTGGCAGATGTACCGATGCCTGTCCCGCAACTGAAGCGGGTAAACCTTTGTCACCACGTGATGTTATTCAGGATATTCGAGAACATTTTAATGAAGTAGCACCATTAATTCAAGATGCTCGTAAGAACGATCGGGATGAACTCGAGGATGAGGCACTCGCGACCGCACCAAAGCTTCATGGTGATGTTATTTCTGCCGATACGCTTTGGAGTTGTACAACCTGTAACGCTTGTCATGAGGTTTGTCCGCTTGATGTAAGCCCCGTAAATATTATCACCGATATGCGGCGCTTCCTTGTTGGTGAAGGTCAACTTAGTGGACCTCCGGCCGCTTCACTTCAAAAAGTACAACGCTCGGGAAACCCATGGGGGTTACCTGCTCGCGAACGTTTTAATTGGGCAGAAGGATTAAACGTCCCAACAGTGAAAAGTAATCCGGATTTTGAAATTCTGTATTGGATTGGCTGTTCGGCATCCTATGATCGTCGCATTCAAAAAGTAGCTCATGCTGTGGTTAAACTTCTCGATCTTGCAGCTGTCAATTATGCTACCTTAGGACCGGAAGAGCGATGTACAGGCGAATTTGCACGTCGTATGGGAGATGAGTTCTTATTTCAGGAATCTGCCGAACAGAACATTGAGACCCTTAAGACTTATAATGTTAAAACTATCATTACACATTGTCCACATTGCCTTAACTCTTTAAGTAAAGATTATCCCCAATTTGGTGGAAATTATCAAGTGATACATCACTCGCAATACCTCTCCCGTTTGATTAAGAATAAAAAGCTCAAAGTCGATGCCAAGGCCGCGATTAAAGAAGATGGCTCCATAACCTATCATGATCCGTGTTATTTAGCACGTGTAAACGGTATCAGTGAGGAACCGCGAGAGCTTATTGAATCAGCTGCGGGTAAGAATGCGTTAAAAGAAGTTGCTCGTAGTGGTTGTCAATCATCTTGTTGCGGAGCTGGTGGTGGACGTATGTGGTTTGATGACGAGCCTGAGAAACGGATTGGCAGAACCCGTGTTAATGAACTATTAGATACCAAAGCAAAGACAGTTGCCGTTTCTTGTCCCTTTTGTCTCACCATGATGACAGATGGTGTTGCAGCCAAAACGAATCAGGTAGAGGTTAAAGATATTTCTGAAATATTGACTGAGGCTATGGAAACTTCTATAGATGATACTGAATCTATTGAAAATGATACATAGAATAATATTAATTTAATAAATATAAAAAAGTAGTAAATTTGACCTAAAGAATTATGAATCCACAAATCGTTACCTTTCTAATTAAATGCCCGGATCAAAAGGGGATTATTGCAAAATTGACCAGTTTCTTTTATATAGAAGGGTTTAATATCATTAGCTCACAGCAATACACAAACTCCGAAGAAAAAAAGTTCTTTATGCGTATACGCCTGACTTCGGATTCATCGGTGGGTTTAAGCAAAGCTGAGTTTGAAAATCGGTTTTCAAAATTGGCAGAGCTCTATGATATTACCTGGAAAATTGATTACGGAAGTAAAAAACAAAGCGTAGCGATTATGGTATCGCATACCAGCCATAACTTATATGATCTGTTACACCGACATCAAGAAGGGAAGCTTAATTGTGACGTGCGTATGGTGGTGAGTAATCATTTGAAATTGAAACCGATAGCAGATATGTTCGGTATTCCATTTCATTATATGCCTGTAACCAAAGAAACGAAAACAGAACAGGAAAAAGATGTTGTCGCCTTGTTTAGGGAGAACGATATTGATTTGATTATCATGGCACGCTATATGCAAATATTGTCGGAAGACTTTATTAATCAGTATCCTGAAAAGATTATTAATATTCACCATTCGTTTTTACCTGCGTTTCAAGGAGCCAATCCTTACAAAAGAGCTTACGAGCGTGGTGTGAAATTGATAGGAGCTACGGCACATTACGCGACTCAGGATCTTGATGAAGGTCCAATCATTGAACAAGGTGTAGAACGGGTAACGCATGAAAGTACGGTGCGTTCTTTAAAAAGTATAGGTGCTGAAATAGAAACAGCGGTATTAGCCAGAGCGGTTAATTTTCATTTAAATGATCAGATCATTGTGGATGGTAATAAAGCGATTGTTTTCCCTGAAACGGGGGAGTAATTAATGAAGCATGATACGTGTTGAAGTTTTGGGTGTAAAACCGAAATTGTAAAATTAGTTATTATGAAACGAAGAAAATTTATCCAACAAATGGGTGTTGGCACGGCGGTAGTATTGACACCATCCACCTTTCTGGCGTTTACACCAAAAATTTCAGATGGGCTAAAGCCTAAAAAACTTAGTTTTGGTATTGTTACAGATGTTCACAAAGATTTAATGCCCGATGCCGATGAACGCCTGCAAACTTTTATTGACAGGGCTCAAGAAATAAAAGTGGATTTCATTATCCAAATGGGAGATTTTTGTTTTGCCGAAGACAAAAATAAAGGCTTCTTAAAAATTTGGGAGCAATTCGAAGGCCCAAAGTATCATGTTTTAGGAAATCATGATATGGATAAAAACTCCAAAGACGAAGTATTGGATTTTTGGGGTATGCCAAAAACGTATTATTCGTATGATTTTGGAGGATATCACTTTGTTGTTTTAGATGCTAATTTTTTATATCAGGATAACAAATTTATTGATTATAAACATGCTAATTTTTATGTCGATAGCAGTATCAGAACCTATATAAATAATGAGCAAATAGAATGGTTTAAAGCAGATTTGGAAGCTACAGAATTACCAACTATTGTGTTTTCTCATCAGAGTTTATGGCATGGTGTTAAAAACCGGTTGATTTTGCAAAAGATTATGGAAGACCATAAGGATAAAGTCATTTGCTCTTTAAATGGACATAATCATACAGATTATCATTATGTGAAAAATAGTATCGATTATATTGGTATTAACAGCATGTCTTATCAGTGGGTTTCGGGTAAATACACCAGCACAGAGCGTTTCCCAAAAGAGCTTTATAAGAAATACGGGAACTTACATCATATAGCCGGCTATAAAGATCCGCTATATGCATTTGCTACATTAAACCCGAAAGGAACTATGGAAATTGAGGGGGTTAGAAGCGAATGGATGAGTCCGTCACCGTATGATTTAGGAATGCCACATAAAAATGAAGAAGGGCTTCATGCACCTCAAATATCAGATTTTGATTTGAGGTTTTGATTACCCTTATAATTGAACAATGGATGAATTAATTGATATTGTTGATGAATCAGGAGTGCTTACCGGAGAAGTTTGCCTAAAATCGAAAGCACATCGTTTCGGATATTGGCATTTATGTGTCGATATATGGTTATATACACGTTCAGGAGACCTTTTAATTCAAAAGAGAATAGATCATAAAGATACCTTTCCGGGTTTATGGGATGTGTCTGTAGCGGGACATGTTGGGGCGGGAGAAGCCCTTATAGATGCGGCTCATAGAGAATTGCAGGAGGAACTGGGAGTACATATACCTCACAAAGATTTAAGCTTTATAGGAAACTATAAAAGTGATTTTAAACACCATAAGTACCTCACAGATAAGGAATTTCATCATATCTATATCGCTCAATTTAAGGGAGATATCAGCGATATAACCCTGCAGGCAGATGAAGTTTCAGAGATACGATTAATACCCATAAATCAATTAAAAAAAAAAGTCATAGATACGGCTTTTAAACAAGAATTCGTGCCCTATTCCAATGCGTATTTCTCCATGGTATTTGAAGCTATTGAACGCAAGTGCTCCTGAAGATTTAAGTGTCTTTTCAATTCAGAACGGAAATAGCTCAAAAAACCATTCGTCGACACTTAAACGTCATCCACCGACACTTAATTTCAGATAAACGAAGGGTATTCTCCTATTTATATCTTATATTATAACTTCGTTTCGTTAAAACACGCAATAATGGCAAATGATTTAAAAGTACTTCTTATAGAAGACGATACCATAGAAATAATGAAACTTCATAGAGTGGTTTCGTCCTTACCATTAAATTATAAAATAATTGAAGCGAAGAATGGTGAAGAGGCTCTGGATATTTTAGAAAAAAAAGATGAAATTCCTGACATAATTTTACTAGATTTAAACATGCCAAAAATTAGTGGTATAGAGTTTTTGTCAATTTTAAAGGAGAATCCATCGTTAAAGTATATCCCAACCATCATTTTAACAACATCGAATAATCAAAAAGATTTGTTGGAGTGTTATAAAATCGGTATTGCAGGATATATTTTAAAACCTTTAAAATATGAGGATTATGTTTCTAAAATTGAAAAATTATTAGCTTACTGGAGCATTAATGAATTAATATAAACTAAAATTTTAAAGCGTGAAAGGTATTGTTTTTACAGAATTTTTAGACTTGGTAGAAGATAAATTCGGTTTAGAAATGGTCGATAAGATTATTGCACAATCAGAATTGGAATCTGAAGGCATATATACATCAGTTGGAACTTACGAGTTTTCTGAAATGCTACAGCTTCTTAAAAACCTAAGCGCAAATACGAACATTTCTATTGATGATCTTTTATTGGTTTATGCCGAACATTTTTTTAGCGTATTAAAAATAAGTTACCCGGACCTCATAGCTACCTATAAGGATCCCATTGAGATGTTGGCATCTATAGAAAACCATATTCATGTCGAGGTTAGAAAGATTTATCCGGATGCAGAATTGCCAACCTTTAACGTTTTAGAAAAAACCGAAAATTCACTAACGATGATCTATAAATCGAGCAGAGCCATGCATCATTTTGGCTTAGGACTTATGAATAAAACCTTTGAGCATTTTAGCGCCACAGCCACTATAGTAATCGAAAAAATCAAGGAAGATGGTACAGAGGTCAAGTTTATCATTAACAAGAATTAATGAGTCAAATACAAATTGACATATTACAACGTGCCCTGAATCGTGAAAAGGCAGCCAGAAAGCAGTCGGAAAAAATATTAGAGGACAAATCCTTACAGCTCTTTAATGCCACTCAGGAGTTAAAAGAAGCTAACGAAAAATTAGAGCTGCTTCTAGAGGAGAAAACATCACAGCTTCAAGGTGTTTTTGAAAATATAAACGATGCGTATTTGATTATGGATTTGGAGGGTAATGCCTTAAAAATGAATGATGCGGCAATTGAACTTTTTGGATATGATCTAAAAACCGAAAGATTTAATGTGGTCAATCTTATTTACAAACCTGATGCCAATTATGCGTTCAAATCGTTTAAAGAATTGCGAAAGAAAGGCTTTTTTACAGATTACACGGCGCGTATTATTACAAAATCGAAAGCTGTTAAATGGGTGCAAATTAACGCGAGTCTTATTTACGATAAATCCAAGCAGGCTATAGCGGCTCAAGGTATCATAAGAGATATTACAGAGACAAGACGAACATCAGAATTGATTAAAGAACAAAAAATAGAGTTGGAGAAAAGTAATGATGAACTTCAGGAGTATGCTCATATTGTGTCTCATGATTTAAAATCTCCATTGCGAAGTATTAATGCCTTGGTAAGCTGGATTAAAGAAGATAACAGTGGTAAACTAGATGCTGCAAGTTTACAAAATTTTGAACTTATTGAAACCACCTTAGAAAAAATGGAGCAGCTTATCTCTGGTATTCTTTTATACTCAAGTATAGGTTCTGAATCTGTGAAAAAGGAAAAAACAAATCTAAATATGCTTTTGGAAGATGTGAAGCAAATTCTATTCATTCCGGAGCATATCTCTATTAAAATATTGAATGAACTTCCCGTGGTTTATGGTGATAAGGTGAAGTTGCAACAGTTGTTTCAGAACTTAATTAGTAACGCTATTAAATTTAACGATAAGGAGAAAGGACTTATAGAAATTGATGTTCAAGAGGAGAAATCATTTTATCAGTTTTCAATAAAAGACAATGGTATTGGTATTGATAAAAAGTATCATGACAAGATCTTTAAAATATTCCATTCCCTAAATAAAACAAAAGAATCGACGGGTATAGGTTTATCTATTGTGAAAAAGATCGTCGATTTATTTAAAGGTGAAATCTGGATAGAATCTGAACCTAATATAGGAACGACCTTTTATTTTACATTAAAAAAATAGTATGGAAAAACCGAATCTGTCTTATATTCATAAACTATCAGGAGGTGATAAAACCTTTGAAAATAAGCTGATTACCATTATGAAATCCGAATTTCCAGAAGAAAAAAGTATATATTTTAAAAATATAGAATCCGGAAATTTAAAAGAGGCTTCAGAAAATGTACACAAACTTAAACATAAAATTAGTATTTTAGGACTTGAAAAGTGTTATAGTCAAGCCGTAGATTACGAAGAAAATTTAAAAGATAACCTCTCGGAAGGTGAAGTTGATTTTAAAAGTACATTACAGCTTATAACGGATTATTTAGCGACCTTATAATTTCATTTTATGAACTGTATTATTATTGATGACGAGGCGACGGCCAGGACTATTATAGCGCAACTTTGCAGCCAGGTAGCCAGTTTAAATGTTGTTGAAGAATTTCCTAATGCGATTCAGGCCATTAAGTATTTGAATCAGAATGATGTTGACCTGATCTTTTTAGATATTCATATGCCTGATTTTACGGGCTTCGATTTTATACAAACACTGAAGAATCCGCCCAAAATAATATTAACGACATCCGACTCTCAATTTGCCATCGAGGCTTTTGAATACGATTGTATTGTGGACTATTTGGTAAAACCTATTGAATTACCGCGTTTTAAAAAGGCGATACAAAAAGCGGAAAACACGGGGTCGAATACGGTAGAGTCACCCAATCCGGAGACAGAGGGCACAGTATCGGGGAACGATTTATATGTTAATATAGACCGACGTCTTATAAAAATAGATATACCCAGTATTTACTTGGTTGAGGCTAAAGGCGATTATATACATGTTAAAACAGAAACCCAAAACTACACGGTGCATTCCACCTTAAAGAAGATTGAAGAAAAACTACCGGATAGCCTGTTTTTAAAGATACATCGATCTTATATTATCAATGTTCAAAAGATAATTGATATTGAAGATAACAGTGTATTGATTAAAAAGGATGTGATTCCGGTAAGCCGATCTAACCGACCGGAGCTTATGAAACGCTTAAATTTGTTGTAATCAAAAATCGTTTAACTTCTTAGTTTTTCCACTCGTCTACACTTAATCTTCAACCATCGAAAATTAGCATTAAAACGGTTCTTCCGGAATAGCTTTGTGATATAAATTTATATATCATGAAGAAATTACTACTATTATTATTAGGTGTAACCGTGTTAAGTGTTCATGCCCAGGATGAACCATTTAATTGTGATTATAACGCTTATTTATTTCAATATAATGACGTGTATGCTATAGACCTGGCATCTGGAAACTCCTACGCAGTAGCCACCGATATTACTGAAGGTACCATTAATGCAGCAGCATATAATCCGGCCGATGGCTATATTTGGGGGTCATTGAGTTACCCTCAAAAAACAATCGTTAGAATAGGAAAGGATTTTTCTACTTTAATGTTCTATGTTGATGAGTTACCAACAAGTGGACGTTACATTGGTGATGTCAGTGAAGCTGGAATTTATTATTTAAAAGGTGGAGGAACCACATATTACACTATAGACTTAGACCCGGATTCTACAAATTATGGGGAACATATAGCGACATTAACATTACAACAAAGTATAGGTAATCACGATTGGGCGTTCAATGCCGTTGATAATAAATTGTATACGGTTGAAAAGAAAACAAATGTTTTATATCGTATCGACGCTGAAACCGGAAGCGTTCAAAGTTTGGGAGAAGTGCCAATTCTTTCAGGGCTAAACTATACCTATGGCGCCGTGTATTTTGATGCTTCCGGACGTTTTTATGTGTCGGCCAATCAAACAGGAACCATTTATGTGATCCAAAATGTTCAGGATTTAGATGGTACAAATACCATAGATTCTAACCTGTTTGCCTTTGGGCCATCGAGTTCACAGAATGATGGAGCCAGATGTCCAACGGCGCCAGTACCTCAAGAGGATTGTATTAATGGTGTTGATGATGATGGTGATGGTTTAACCGATTGTGATGATCCGTCATGTTCTGGCGTGGCAGAATGTCCAACCATTGAAGCACCAACATCGGGCGGCAACGAAGGTGGTTTGGAAAGTAACAATAGATTATCAGAACAAATCAATAAACGAAATTTCAATCGCGCGAAAAGCAATTATAAATTTAATAGTAAAACAGCAAGGCGTTATGTGAAATCGGGGATGTATGGAAAGAAGATTATGGGTAAACAAAATGGATTTACATTGAAGGATTTAATTCCTCTGGACGTGGTTAATGAAGATGAAGCGATCGAATCATCACCTAAAGATCTGTTGGGTATTACAAATGCTACTGATGTATATTCAGTAGACTATTTAAGAAAAGGAAAAACGATTGGTTCCATATTGGCCCTTAAAACAGAAGAAGGTGTATACGAACATACCAAATACATCTGTGATCGTTTGTTAGGGGCAGAATTAATTTCAGTATCAACCATAGAGATCAGGGAAGAAAAATTTATAAAAGCGTTAATTAAAAATGTTGACGGTTCTATGGAGTTTGTACTAAGTATGTCTGCAAAAACATCCAAAGATGGAAATAATTTTACTGTAGAAAGTCATTGGAATCTAGATAAATATGAAAAAAATAAGGCGTTCTATAATTTCCAGATTTGGTCTAATTCATTGGATGACCTGTTACAACTCGGAGAGGAAGTTGTTAGACTATTGGACGTACAGAAACCGGTAACGGAATACAATAACTCCTTGCCACCAACAGTATTCGTTCGTAAAGGGAAATACATTAACGGGAGATTGGATTTGGAAATTGTAAATACTAATAAAACCGAAACCGTAAAATTTGATGGTGGGTTAAGAGCCACGGAAACCAATGATGTTGAATATGTGTCTACAGACCTCGATCTTGGAACCAGCTACATTACAAATATAGAAGTAGATGCTGGAAGCCTTTTTGATATTGGTTTCAGAATAGGAGATGGTATAAAAACACCGGACGACCTATTTATGTCTGATGGCCCCTGGGGCTACGATAATGCCGCGCCTAGTACCGTTGTTAGCAATTTTAACGTTAAAACCAATGAAGAAGTGTTTGGTGATGATGAATTCCCTGTAGAAAGAAACATCGAGTTAGTGGCTAAAACAAGTGAATATATTGCTGCCTACAGAGCCTTAACACCAAAGTTCAGCCCGTTAGATCTGTCAAATTACAACAGTCTACAACTAAAAGCTAAAGGTACGGGAACCTTAATTGTAAGATTGGTAAAAGCAAGTATCGAAAATTGGGAGACACAATATAAAACGAGTATTGAACTAACTGATGATCTGACAGATTTTAGTATTCCATTTTCGGAGTTTGTATCGCATAATGGTGAAATGTTTGAAGTGAATGATGTAACCTCCATAGTGTTTACCATGTTAGCTGAAGGTGGAGATATTGAAACAAAAGCCATGACTTTGGAGCAGGTACGTTTTTCGAAAAGTCAAGTGCTTTCAATAGATACGTTTGAAGCTGACGGAGCCTTTAATACTCAGGCAACTCCCAATCCAATGAAGTCCCGTACGAGCATTCAGTTTACAAGTCAGGAGTCAGAATCTGTTGAATTATTGGTTTATAATCAAATGGGAAGCTTGGTTAGACAAATGGATTTTGAAGCCGTAAAAGGGAAGAACGAAATACGTTTAGAAAGAGGACAATTAAGCACCGGATTATATTTCTGTAAAGTAAAAAGTAAGTATACAGGCTATAAGACTACAAAGTTGATGGTAGAATAAAATTTATGTCAAGTTGAAACCTAGAATAAAAATCCTTCAACTTTAACCGTAAAGAAAGGAAATCAATTAGAAATAAGAGGAATCTGAAAACGTCATTTTAGTTGCATGCCCGGATAAGGGTCTTGTTAAAATATTATGAACAATGGGATTAGTCAGTTTTAACAAGCGTCTCTCACGACCTTAGATATGATAGTGTTTTGTATTTAAGGGATACTTTGATGGGGATGTAACTTGTTTTCAGATATCCTTATTTTATGAGGATAATTAATAGCAATTTTTCCTAATGCCAAGAGGTAAAAGCATTTAGTCTTTTACCTCTTTTTATGTGTTATTATTAGTCTTAGAGATGAACTATACATGATGAGTTACTTTATGGGTAAGGAATAATTTTTCTTATCTCTATTATAATTTCGCCCGTTGACATTTTTGACCAAAACTAATATTTTACGTCAGTTCGAGTAATTTTGAGGAACGAAAAATTGTATCGAGAACTCCTTAAAAAGACTAAAATTACGGTCAAATCAAGCTTGTCGAGATAAGCCATAGTTCTGCTGAGTCTGTCGAAGTCCAAATTTCACTTATTGTAATCGTAAAACTCTCATGAAAGCTTTCCAGGCGTACAGTTAGAATTTTATAAAATGTGTACGGGGTAACCCTATATGATCGATAAAACAATCATTTACTTCCTGAAAACGGGTTTCTTAAACAAATACCATTTAAAGCGCAGTCCAATTTCTGTAAACCGAAATCCGGCGGCAGTGGCTGAAGCGATATTACTATGAGTGCCATAGATATTGGCCAAACAGCGTTCGGAGAATTTATAGCCTGCTTTACCCTGAAAACGATAGGTGCTTTGCTTTTTATTATTTTCAATAAACTGGTATCCGGTTGCAGCGGTTAGTTCGTAAAACCAGGTATTTGATTTGGTAATGACTTCATCTTTGATCAAATTCATGAAAATTTCGGTAGCATTAAATTTTTCCGGACTAAAGTAAATCGACGGCACCTGATTTTTGAACGTAATATACTGATAGTTAAATCCAACTTTAAGCGATGGTTTGCTTAAAAGCGTATAATACAATGAGGTAAACAACAGATTTCTGGTATTATCATCATTCTGAGAAGTATAATAATATTGTGTAAACCAGCCTAAATTGAAATTGGTACTTAGGTTATAATTGGCATAAAAATGATTCATAACAATCTCACGATCCAATAGATCTGCATTAAAATTTTGCAATTCCCTTTTATAACCCACATCCAACACCTGAAGTTTTGCAGGTTTGATATGAAAAGTAAGATCCGTTAAAATTTGCGTATAGTCATCCGTATTTGTTTTTGCGAAAGATATACCGGCACTGCCTTTAAAAGCTAGATTGGGTAATAGTTGATAGTTCAAACCTAACCATGCATCATTGGAGTTTGCTTTGTTGTTACTAACCGTGTTTTTAGTCGTTCTGTAGCCATAACCCGCGAGCCATTTAAACTTGATGGATGTTGGAAACTCCAAACGCGTTTGTATTGAAAATGCTTCGTTATCGCCATTATCGAAGGTGTAAGATGTCTTGGTTTCGAAGGAAGGTGTAAAGCTGGTGTTTAATTCGTTTATGAAATTTACAGCATCTTTTTGGTTCGTGTAGAATTTTAAAGTGTGGCTTGCAGACTTATAAGCATCTTCATATTCTCCAAGTGCTTTAAGCGCATTCGCCTTGCCCAAATTCCCGTCAAACGAAGTGCTGTCGTTTTCTAAAATACGGTTGTAATCGGCAAGACTCTTTTTAAAGTCGCTCCTATAGATATGTAGGGTAGCCCGTAAAGCGAGAATCCAATTCTCATTAGGGTTTTTAGTCATTAAATCGTCGATTAAGATTTGGGCTTCCTTATAGTTTTTATTCCAGATCAAAGCCTGTATATAACGCTCTTTGGTTTGATTGATAACTGTCGGATCTTTCAATTGCTCAATAGCGTTATAAGCTTGTTTACTTATGTCTAGTGCCTTCTTTTCTTTTCCTTTTAAATGATGGACTAGGGCTAATCCATTAAGCGATAATGCAGTGTTAATTGGGTTTTCTCCAATAGTCTCATAAGTTCTTTGTGCCTTATCCAAATCATTGGAAATCAAATACAAGTTGGCCAAATTAAGTAGCGTTTCCTTATCGTTTTCAAATAATGATAGGTTGTCCTTTAGTAAGCCTTCGGAAGCTTCATAATTCTGGTTTTGCTGGTATTGATAAGCGTAACCTAATTGAATATATTTCTTTGACACGATTGCATTTTGATTTCCGGGAGATGCTTCCAGAGCTCTGTTCACATATTCTAAAGCCTTATCAAATACCTTTAGATTAGATAAGGTATTCGCATAGCCCAAGAGCGCAGGAAAACTTTCAGGTTGTTTTAAGACTAAATTTTCGTAATAGGTTTTAGCGGCGCTATAGTCTTTATGCCAAAGTAAGGCTTCGGCATAATTCAATTGTATTTCAAAATCTTCAGGGTAGGTTTTTAAGAGATTCGTAAAGATATTCGCTGCTTTTTCAGAATTGCCATTAAGCCCCACGGCACGACCATAGCATAACCTGGCCGTCCGGTTTTCAGGATAATCTTTTAAAATGGTTTCAAAGTAAGACTCTGCATCATCGTATTTCCCTGTTTCCAGGTAGGTGAACCCTTCTTGCATATCCTGAGAATATGAAAAAGCACTTATTAATAATACAAGAAAAAGTAAACGGTGTTTATAGGACATTTTTTGATTTTTAATCATAATGCAAGTTAAACAATCGAGATGAATCATTCGTCGACAGCAAATGGCATCTGAACGAAATATACCTGACTTCCATTGATTCTTAAAGGATATTTGAGTCAGAAACAAATCAATAAACGATTAAAAACTTAACATTATGGAACCAACAATTACACAACAAAACGGAATCTTTTTAGTCGAAGGCGCCATTAATGCAAATACCGCTTTGGTTTTTCAAAATTACCTTAGAACTATTTTGAATGCCTATGGTGAATTAACCATTAACATTGAAAACGTTACTGAAATTGATGTCCATGGTATGAATGCTCTAAGGGCTCTATATATAAATGCCGAAAGACGCAGCAGACCATTCGATATTATAGGCTACGGTTGCAAAGAGATCTATGATGACTTTAGACAAACTCATGCGGCTTAACTATTAACCCAAATCTAAATATTATGAACTTCGAAATAATAAACAATAAAGGCGTTTTTGAAATCCACGGGCATTTTACGAATGCATATGCGCATTACGCCGCAGACTTTTTTAATAATCTCTTAGATAAGTATTATGAAATTACCATATGCCTTAAACGAGTAAGATGTATAGATAAGAAAGCATTAAACGTTATGCAATTTATTTCTGCGAAAGCAAAAAGACGAAGTAAAGAATTATTCGTTTTAGGAAAAGCTAATAAACGTGTTATGCAGGAATTTGAAACTGCTAACCTAATGAACATATTTAGAAATGATTACAATTACTAATAACATAAGAAAACGAGTTACGCCAGAGCAATTATTTATGTTAAGCGTGCTGGCCGTAAATGGAGGGAACTATTTGTACAATCTTATTTTAGGAAGATTGCTCGGTCCGGCACAATTTGCAGATGCAGCGGTACTCATTACTTTCCTGCTGGTATTGTCTTTTGTAGCTATGACCTTTCAATTGGTAACGGCCAAATTTTCTGTACTTTTTGAGGGGACATTATTTAAAACCTTTATCTCGAAAATTTATAGAAATGCCTTGGGAGTGGGTATTGCGTTAGGCGCCTTAATTGTTGTATTCGCTTCACAATTACAACAGGTATTCAATACATCATCATCCATTATGTTCGTGATATTTGGCATCGGCGTACCTCTTTATTTTTTAATGAGTGTAAATCGCGGTGTGTTCCAAGGTAAAAAGGCCTTTAAGTCATTATCAATGACGTATCAAACGGAAATGTTAAGCCGATTATTATTTACACTGGGTTTGATATTTTTATTGGATATTCAATCATCAGTCGTTATCGCTATGGGGATTCTTATATCCTTTGGGTTTGGATTGATTCCGTTTAAGTATAAACATATTGGTTTAAAAGCTACGGGGATTATAGATAAAATTAGTAGTAAACAAATAAAACGTTTTTTTATATTAACAGCGTTTTACGAGCTTACCCAGATCATAATTAATAACAGTGATATTTTATTGGTAAAACACTATTTTGAATCTTATGAAGCCGGTTTATATGCCTCTTTGGCCTTAATTGGGCGAATGGTATACTTTATTGCCTGGATGTTCGTGATGTTGTTATTGCCTGCGGTTGTACAACTTAAAAAAGAAGGCAAAGATACGTCGCCGGTCTTGTTTAAATATACTGGTTATATTGCGGCTATTGCTTCAGTAATTGTGTTCGCCTGTGCCGTTTTTCCGGAAACGGTGATTCATTTGCTGTTTGGAGAACATTACATTGCTATGGCTTCCTTACTTTGGAAATATGCTTTGGCAACTTCGGTTTTCGCTATATCCAATATTTTTGCCTACTACTACTTGTCTTTGGATAGGTATGTTCCTGTCATCGTTTCCGGCGTTTTTGGACTCCTTCAAATGGGACTGGTTATTTGCTTTCATGATAGTCTTGAACAAGTTGTACACATGCAGATTATAGCCATGTCGTTACTCTTGGGGATTCAAGTGATATTCTATAAAATAGATAGCCTTAAGAAAGGCCTCAAAATAAGTTAATCTAAGGCAAATTACCATTCGTCTACAGTAAACGGTGTTCTGCCCGTTATGATCAATTTTTAGAAGAAATAAAACCCAAATTTGTAGTATAACTAAAAACCTATTTATTATGAAATTAGCAATCATAACCGCTTATCCGCCAAGTAAAGTAACGTTAAATGAATATGCGTATCATTTAGTAAAACACTTCAGACAACATAAAGATGTTACAGAATTGGTTTTGTTAACCGATAAAACCGAGGGAGCCAAAGACATACAATTCACAGAAGCAGGTTGTAAAATCACCGTTAAAGAATGTTGGTCATTCAATAGCTATATTAATATTTTCACTGTAACCAGAGCTATAAATAAAGTTAAACCCGACGCTGTGCTATTCAATTTACAATTCATGAAATTCGGAGATAAAAAAATAGCCGCAGCTTTAGGTTTAATGCTGCCTTTGATTTGTAAGTTGAAGAGTATTCCTAATATTGTATTACTGCATAATATTTTGGAAGAAGTAGATTTAGGTAAAGCTGGATTCACATCGAATAGACTATTACAGAAAATATATGGCTTTATTGGTACGACGCTAACAAGATTGATTCTTCAGGCAGACGTCGTTGCCCTTACCATGCAAAAATATGTCGATATTTTAGAAACCAAGTATCATGCTAAGAATGTAAAACTAATACCGCATGGAACGTTCGAAATTCTGGAAGAGCCAACCTACGATATCCCATTACAACCTTTTAAAGTGATGGCCTTTGGAAAATTTGGAACTTACAAGAAAGTAGAAATGCTTATTGAAGCTGTTGAAAGGATCAAACAAATGTCGAACCTAAACTTAGAGGTAGTTATTGCCGGAACCGATAATCCCAATACACCGGGATATTTAGAATCTGTTAAGCAGGAATACAGACATGTAAACGGATTGACATTTACAGGTTATGTGGCCGAAGAGGATGTTCCTAAGCTGTTTAAAGATAGCGCCGTTGTGGTGTTTCCATATACCTCGACCACCGGAAGTTCTGGGGTACTACATCAAGCAGGTAGTTATGGTAAAGCTGTGGTGATGCCAGACTTGGGAGATTTAGCCTTATTAGTAAAGGATGAAGGATACCGTGGTGAGTTTTTTGAACCAACCAGCGTGAACAGTTTGGCTTTGGCTATACAAAAGATCCTTTCTGATAATGCTTATAGAGTATCATTGGAAAAAGCGAACTATAAAGCAGCTACTGCCTATCCGATGTCAAAAATAACGACGATGTATTTGAATACATTTGAAGCTATCATGTTAAAACAAAACGCTATAAAATCATTTGAAAACCAGGAAATTATTCTTTAGAGATATATGAGAAAGAAGCTTTTTTTACGCCATCTTTATCTATGAAACCGAAATGTTTTTGAGTGTTTTTTCGCCAAGGAAGTCTACCTACGACTTCCTTTGGTATTTCCGTAAAGTCGTATAGCGTCCATGACATATATGGGATGTCGTTTTTAGAAAATATGGACTGCATTTTTTTGTGATATTCGGCTTGTTTTTTTTCTGAGCTACCAAATAAGTTCCAAGTACCACTATATGAAGACATACCATATTCGGTTATGGCTATGGGTTTGTTTGGGGTTTTATCTTTCAGCAGTAAATAGTCTTTTTCTAAAACTTCATGATCATCATAATAATGAAATGTTATCAAATCCAGTTTGTCTTTTAATATTGAAGTACTTTGTATGTTAGACCAGCCGATAGTCACAGGGTGTTTCGGATCTGTTGTTTTCACCAGATCTATCATACTTTTTAACCAAGCCATAACATTGTGTGCTCCCCGGGATTTAAAATCTAAATCGGGTTCATTTTTGATATCCCATGCTAACAGAGCATCATGATCTTTTAGTGCAGACACTACCATTTCTGCGTGACGTTGATTTAATGTCCAGTTCAAAACCGTATAGTCGCCATAAAAATCGAAAAGCGTAACCATAACTTTCAAATCATGTATACTTGCAAGATCCAGAACCTGTCTTAGCTTTTTAAGTTTATCCTTGTTGACATTGGCGCTCCCAAACCCTTCATAGGGCACAAATAGTCTAATATGATGTAAACCTGCTTCACGAATTATTTTAAAATCATTGGAAATAATGTCGGTGTCAAAATCATCACCAAACATATTCCAGGGTGTGGCTTGGGGGTAATAATTAATGCCTTTAATACTTAGGTTTTTGACTGAAGTTAGGACCGGCGGACTTTTATAAGTTTCAACTTTAAATTTTACCATATGACGGATACGCCAAAACCCATCTTCTAATAATAAAATAACTTTATAACTAGCTACTTCGGTGGTTTCCAAAAGGATGATATTGTCTTTATAAACCCGTTTGAATTCTACAACATTGTTGTCTGTGATTACAGCTAATTGACCATCTTCACTAAAAAACTCCAAAGTGGGATGGTGTTTTAATGTTGTACTTTCTACGATAGTATTTTCAGAGGCATTTAGATCGATAATATCAAATAGATTTTCGCGGGCGTGTTCCGTATAATAATCATCAATACCTTGTTTTGAGTTTGTTTTATAAGCCAGATGTTTGATGTACCAAGCATCTAAATAATCGTTTTCAACGTCAAGGCGTGTTTGAATGTCCATTGGCCTACCTTCGTTATTTAAAGGTGTCCATTGAACCTTTGGCAAATACTGATCGATTTTTTTAATCTCAGTATGAAGCATTTTACTGCGGTCTGCTCCGGTATTCAGGTAACTATAAATGGCACTAATACCATAAACTACAAGCGTAATGATGATTATATAGGATAGTATTAACAAGCTTCGCAATATGTTTTTGTTAAGACCTACCATACTTTTCTTTCTTTAAAAGTTTTGTTTATTCCAGCCGCAATAATACTGATCTCGTAGGTGCCCTGAGGAAAGATATCTGTTTTTAGTTCAAAAGTTGCGTAACCTTCATACGCACTTTTAGATAGTGTTTTAATATGGTTTCCATTTTTACGAACCAATACATTTACCTGCAATCCGTCGGGTATCATTTGCTTCATAAAGCTTTGTAAAGGACCAACACTTATAAACCTGTTGTTTTCGGAAAATGACACATCAATATTAGAAATTACTTGTTTGTATGCCAATGAGATCATTGGGCTTTCGGCCATACCGGCTATGATTGCTTTAATTTGCCATTGGGCTTCATGATCAGGATGTATCATTTTTGCCGTAGCTATACCTTTAATGGTCGTTCCGGAAGTTTTAAGGATATTTCCTTGCTTATTGGTGATAAAGAATTCTACAAAAGTACCATCGCTTACCACATTATCATACCGATCTTTAATTATTGAAGTAGAAAATGTTGTTATTTGATTACCATCGGCATATGCGTGATGTCTGTCAGCTGAAATGCTAAAGTCGGTAGGAATAGCTGCCATAACATTAACATCATATTCTTTGGAGTGACTGCCCAAACTTTCTGAAGCTATAAGTATTCTACCCGTTTCAGTTCCGGAGTATATATTTTTATAAGCGATTAAATTTTGAGTTGTAATGGTATCCGTTTTTTCCGAACTTAAAAATTGATGCTTAGCCAGCACCGAAGTGCCTTCTTTTAAGGGGTTATCCAAAGAATCGGTGGGAACAACCACCAACATGGTGTAATCAGCACCGCCGGCTTCAATGCTGGGTGGACCAAGATAAGTTTCAAGTGTAGCAACGTCTTGTTTGGGATAAATGTTGAAAGCCCCTGAAATTGGTTGATCTGTATTTAGTAATTTCCATGTAACCTGTCCGGATTTATTGCTTATAAGTTCAGGCATATGATATTGCAGCATACCATCCTCCACTATTGGAATAATCACTATAGAACCATAACTATTGGAGATGTACAATCCGTGTAAGTCTTTATTGGAATTCGAAAACTCCAGAACGATAGCATTACCGGCTTCAAATTGAAGCTCTTTGGTTAATAGTTGGATACTGTCTTCACTTTGTGATGTTACGATCCATGGAAATAAAAGCATATATCCAAAAGCATATAGATATGTAAATTTTTGTATCATCAATTTGGGTTTCCAATATAAGTATTCAACTCGATCTTTATAAAACTATATTCCGGATGTGTTACAGACTGAAGCATATTCTGAGTATGGTTTTTAATTCTATTGGGAACGACTTTATTAGAAATGTCTTCGTTTGGTAAACCATTTACAAAACAGTTTTTCATGTCATCACTAATAATTTTTACGTGACCATGTTTTAAAATAGGATATTCAAAACTCAGTTGTCGTTGTTGCCTGATACCTTCTTTTAAAAATGAATGATCCACCCAAAGAAGATTCTTAGCGTCATCATAATAACTTATAATCAGTTGAGGTATAGTGATTTCCGCTATTCCACTATTAAATATGGTTCCCGAAATCGTTTTTGGTTTTATGGTTATGGCACTTAAAGCAGCATCTTTATATAAATCCGATCCGGAAACGTTACCTGCTGCCTGTATATTGAACGTTGTTGGTTGCTCTTCAAAATCGACCGGTGTAAATTCGTCAGGATTAAAGGTTTTAGGAATCGAATCCTGAGTTTTTGACCATGCAATACCTTCAAAGTTAATTTTAAAGGCACTGACCTCCTTAGGCATTAATTTATGCTTCATATGATATTTGGCATTGTACGAGGCGAGGGTTTTATTCTGGTCATTATAGAGTGTTCCTTTTAAGACTACATCGGCCGGCACATTATCAATATTCTGTATGTTTCCTATAATGGCATAATGATTTTCATATTTTACAAGTTTGGCCGATAGCACTTCTAAAACCGGTTGTTTTAACACGTCTTCATGATAGGTTTGCTCCGTAGTGATACGTCGTCGACCCTGATTGAAATAATTTGTGGTATTATCAGCATATAATTGATCTGGAGGGATATCCAAATTGATGTCTTCAGGTTGTAAATACCATTTGCCATGGTCATTAATAAGTGTTTTGTAGTAAGTTTTATGAATTCTTTCCAGAGGTGTTATCCAGTCTGTGCTTACTTTAGCAGTGGCCAGACTATCATTTTGACTTGTGATTTCCGCATGGATAGCATCAAGTTTAGCATAGGAGCTTAGTAAACCATCTGTTACCGAAATTTCCAGCATGTATTGGTCTATAGATAAGTTACTTTTTGGGTTGATCAATCGATGTGCTTTTTCAAAGGCTTTATAATCTAAAGCATCGTAATAGGACAGGATTGCATTTTCGGGAGTACGCTGTGAATCATTATTTAAATAAAATATATAGATTCCGGAACATGCTATGATCGCCAACACGATTGACCATAAATGTGTGATTTTTAATAGACCTTTTGAAAACTGAGCATAGTTGTTTTTATAGTTCAGATAGACCGGTATTCTTTTATGCTTTACTTTTAACGTGCGTATCCAGAGCATTTGAATATTTAAAATAAACGCTATAATCACCGTTAGAAAAGGGATAACGCCCCATGCGATTTTTTGCCAGGTAGCAACATCTTCTTTTGGTAATATTGAAGATAAGGGAGGAACATTCAGCTTTTCCCAAACCATGATGCTGTTTTCAAGTTGCCTTAAACGTTGCCAGCCACAGAAATAGAGAATGGGATCGTAAAACTTATCATTAGAAAAGATATATTTAAGATGATACTTTTCCGGCGTGGTTAAAAACTGCTGCAATGACCCAATACCTTCCACGCCTTTAAATTTTGAATTTTCCAGGCGTTCAATGGGTCTGGTGGTTAGCTCGGGTAAGCGTCTTGCAGAGTGATAATTGCCATCTACGGTCATCGCGTTGGTTTGGGCAGAAAGCCATGCCATTTGGTCGCCAAAACCTAAGGTAAGATAACGCCATTGGTCGTGCTGGTCTTGATTTAAAAAATTGACAATCGGCGACATCTCTATTTTTTGGGGCTGCGAGGGTCTGAAGTAACCTAGACTCATGGTGAAAACGGTCGTAAATATAAATAGTGCAGCCAATAATCCACCTATTATCCGATGATAGATGGCACCAAATTTCTGCTGAATGAGTGTTTTTAGATCCCCCTGGACAAAACGGAATACAAATTCTCCAAACAGTGGTAATGCCATAATGGAAGCCCAAAGCGTAAAGCGGTCTAAAGTTAGAATGTTAAACGCCGTTTCCCCTAAGACAAACCTTGGTATGGGTGTTGTCCCTCCGCTTCCTAAAATGAATAAAATAGTTATTGAGAGTCCGAAAAACACATAACGTTTGCTATAGTATCGGTAAAAGATATATGGTAAAAGGATAAGTAAAATACCCCAGGGAATTAAAAAGAACACCAGCCCAGAGGAGGTGACTTCGAAAAAATTATCGCGAGAGCCATGCGGTATTGGAACCTGAGTTATGGGATTGTTTTTTGAATTGATCCAATATGGTAAAATACAACCGATAATAATGACTAACGAACTTATACCAAAGGTTATAATACGCTTAAAGCATTTTAAAAAGCTATGCAGGAATACCTTAAGGCTTATTTCTTTTATGGTTTTGACCTGTTCTCTGGATACATCCATAATAACCATGCCTATAAGCGGAAAAATAAAGAAGACCATTCCAAAAATAGGAGTAACATGGTGGGAGGTAACCGTAACGGCAATTAAAGAAAGACTTGTTAATAGATAACGATATTTACCGGTTTTTAGCCATAAGTAAATTTCCGGTAGGGCATGCATGAGTATTGAAATACCGATAATACTAGGAAGCTGACCGAAAATATGTAAGGTTTCAACAAAGGACGATGAAAACACAGCCAAAATCGCAGCGTATCCTGCTACGGTTCGATTGGAGGTGATAAGCAATGCAAATCGATAGACCCCGGTTATAAATAAGACAACACTTAGAAGTGCCATGGTGAATAACCCAAATTTTAGTCCTCCAATAAAAGACAATGCAGCGATAGCTTGATGTACTAATGGCGGATAGCTCATTACAGTAAATCCGGTATACCATTTATAATTCCAGGGTTCAAACCAACTATTCGTGTAATGGTCTGCGAAAAACAGATGAATTAGAGCATCATAGGTAGATTCTAAAGTAAAGAACATAGAAGTCCCATGAAATGCAATACCTAAGAGTAGGGCCGTCACTAAATATTTATTAGAGGTCTTCTTCATTATTCATGTAGGTTCTTTTCTACGATTTAAAGATATAACAAAGTTTTGTATCGACGAGTGGAAGTTATCGATACAAAGTTTTCATTCGTCTACACAACGTTTCCTACCATCGATTTACCTCCGAAAAAGGCAGTAATCACGGCTACTTTTGGAATAGAAATTAAAACAAATCTATTATGAAAACGGGAATCATTATACCATGTTACAACGAAGAAAAAAGATTAAATGTAGAAGCATTTGTCGAATTTATTAAATCACATAATCAATACCATCTATGTTTTGTAAATGATGGTAGTAAGGATAATACTATAAAGGTTTTGGAGGACATTCAGGAAAAGGCTTCAGGAGGCGTTAGTATCGTTGATGTTAAAAAGAATGCAGGAAAAGCTGCCGCCGTAAGATCCGGAGCTCGCTATTTATATAACAGACAAGATATCGATTATATCGGCTTTATTGATGCCGACTTGTCTACGGACTTTAATAACTTTAAGAAATTGGTAGAAACTTTACGTAAAGATGATAACCTGTCATTTGTTTATGGTTCCAGGGGAAAAGGAGAAGGACAGATAGAACGTAATGTTTTTAGAAACCTGTTCTCCAAAATAATAAAAACAATCGTTTTCCTTATTCTTGGGTTACCTATTGAAGATACTCAATGTGGGGCTAAAGTATTTAAAAGAGATATCATCCCGGTGGCTTACAACAAGGCATTCTTAACACGATGGTTATTTGATGTAGAGATTTTTATAAGGTTGAAGAAACACTTTGGTTCTCAAGATGTCATGAATCATATTTACGAACAACCCTTGGAAAGATGGGTGCATGTTGAAGACTCTAAGTTGGGAATGAAGGATGCTTTACAAATACCATACAAGTTAGTAAGCATATGGTTTTCATATTCAATAATTCAAACCTTTAGCATGGTAGTTGAAACTAATGAAGTTATTACTTTGGACGACTTGAATATTAGTTATCTAAGCGACGCCAAACAGCCGTTAGCGGCATAAATATTATATGATTTTTTTGGTGTTTTGAATGATCGATAGTTTTTGAACAAAAAATCCCGTAAACAGTAATGTTTCGGGATTTTTTTGTGGTACCTCCAGTAGCTTATCAATTTACATTTCTATTTAACGGTGTACATCTGTATGCTCATTTTGTACGTGTCTTTATTTTGTAAATGTAGTTGTGTGTTTCTGTATACTAGTGAGTATTCGAGAGCATATTTAAGACTAAATGACTTTGTTTATGAGTTAGTTGATTTTTTAATTGTTTGGGATAGTCTTTATTCTTACGCTATTAAATATAAGTTAAATCAAGTTGAGATGAAGAGGGATTTTATATCTTTGTCTGTAATATGAAACAAGTATTCCATAAAATAATGTCATTCTTAATGACTTTTGTAGTCTTATTTTCTACAATGTCGTTTACAATAGATATGCACTATTGTGGAGGTACTTTGGTTGAGACTGCTGTATTCCATAAAGCAAAAGGTTGTGGCATGGAAATGCAAAACCCTTCAAGTGCTGATTGTGCTGTTACAAAAAAGAATTGTTGTACAGATGAACAAATTACTGTTAAAGGTCAGGATGAGTTAAAAATATCTTTTGATAAATTAACTTTCGACCAACAAGTATTTATAGCTTCATTTATATCTACTTATATTAATCTTTTTGAAGGTTTAAATAAAAATGTATCTTCTTACGAAGAATACAAACCGCCACTCGTCATAAGGCAAATCTTCAAGCTTGACGAGACCTATTTAATTTGATTTTTAAACAATAGACTGTTTATCCTATAGTACATGCTATAAGGATAATTTGTTGTATTCGATGTTTTTCTAACATCAATGTCTAACTGTTTAATAATCATACACAATGCTAAATAAAAGCATAAAATTTTTAATAGAAAATAAACTTGTAGCAGTTTTATTGCTCGTTCTTTTTATAGGATGGGGAACTGTAAACGCTCCTTTTAATTGGGATACTGGTTTTTTACCAAGTAACCCTGTAGCCGTTGATGCCATCCCTGATATTGGGGAAAATCAACAAATCGTTTTTACAAAATGGGATGGTCGCTCCCCACAAGATATTGAAGACCAAATTACCTACCCATTGACCACCTCATTATTGGGAATACCAGGAGTAAAAACCATTCGTAGCTCATCTATGTTCGGATTTTCCAGTATCTATATCATATTTGAAGAAGATGTAGAATTTTATTGGAGTCGAAGTCGGATTCTTGAAAAATTAAACTCACTACCAAGTGGATTACTTCCAGAAGGTGTAAATCCAGCTTTGGGCCCAGATGCTACTGGCTTAGGTCAAATATTTTGGTACACGCTCGAAGGAAGAGATGAAAACGGAAATGTAACTGGTGGTTGGGATTTACATGAATTACGGAGTATTCAAGATTACTATGTAAAGTATGCTTTGTCATCAGCAAGCGGTGTTTCAGAAGTTGCTTCGATAGGTGGGTATGTTCAAGAATATCAAGTTGATGTTAATCCTGAATTAATGCGACAATACAATATTGGTTTGCACCATATTGTAAAAGCAGTAAAAGAAAGCAATAAAGATATTGGAGCACAAACCTTAGAGATTAACCAAGCGGAATATTTGGTTAGAGGGTTAGGCTATATTAAATCCATTTCAGATATAGAAAATGCTGTTATAACTTCTGAAAATTATACAGCAATTAGAATTAAAGATATTGGAAATGTGTCTTTAGGTGCAGCAACAAGAAGAGGTATTTTAGATAAGGAGGGTGCTGAAGTTGTTGGAGGAGTGGTTGTAGCTCGTTATGGTGCAAATCCAATGGAAGTCATCACAAATGTAAAAGAAAAAATAAGTGAATTAAGTTCTGGATTACCTTCAAAAGTATTGAGCGATGGAAAAACATCTCAACTTACTATTGTGCCTTTTTATGACCGAACAGAATTGATACAAGAAACGTTAGGAACACTCAATGAAGCTTTAACTTTAGAGATATTGATAACAATTTTGGTCATCATTATTATGGTGTTCAATTTACGAGCTTCAGTTCTTATTTCTGGCTTATTACCTGTTGCTGTTTTAATGGTGTTTATAGCTATGAAACTCTTTGGAGTTGATGCAAACATTGTAGCCTTATCTGGTATTGCTATTGCTATTGGTACGATGGTAGATGTTGGTGTTATTCTTTCAGAAAATATAATTAGGCACTTAGATGAAAGTAAAGAAAATTTACCAATAAATACTGTGGTTTATAATGCAACCGCTGAAGTTTCAGGGGCAATTGTAACGGCAGTTATGACCACTATTATAAGTTTTATTCCTGTGTTTACAATGATAGGTGCAGAAGGAAAATTGTTTAGACCACTGGCATTTACAAAAACTTTTGCTTTAACTGCTTCTATAATAGTTGCCTTATTCCTGATACCACCATTTGCAGCATTTCTATTTAAAAAGAAAAATATAAAAAAGACATTTAATTATTTAGTAAATGGGCTTTTAATCATAATAGGCATTGTAACAATAATCTCTGGATATTGGATCGGTCTTATATTGATTGCATTTGGCATTACAGCCCTATTAAAATCTAATGGACAACTTTCAGAAAAAAGAGCGAACCTTATAAATATTGTTATTTCAGCAGTAACAATCGTCTTCCTTCTTGCTGAATACTGGAGACCTTTAGGTGTTGATAAAAGCATCTTTTGGAATCTCATTTTTGTTGGGTTGATATGTTTTGGCTTATTAGGTGTGTTTACATTATTTAGAAGGTATTATACTCGCATTTTACAATGGGCATTGGCTAATAAAATCTTATTCCTATCTATTCCAACACTCATTGTGATTGGTGGATTTTTCATAATGAAAAATACAGGCAAAGAATTTATGCCATCATTAAACGAAGGTTCTTTTTTACTCATGCCTACTTCCATGCCACATTCAGGAGTGGAAGAAAACAAACGAGTGCTTCAGCAATTAGATATGGCTGTGGCAAGTATTCCAGAGATTAAAACCGTAGTTGGGAAAGCTGGACGTACCGAATCTGCTTTAGACCCAGCTCCATTATCAATGTATGAGAACATGATTCAATATAAACCTGAATATATGTTGAATACAGGTGGAGAGCGTCAACGCTATAGGGTTAATGAAGATGGTTTGTTTGAGTTGAAAGACGGAAGTTTTGTAGCTAACCCTAATAACTCTGATAAAAACAGTGCACTAAATCCTGATATAGTTAGAGTACAATTAATAGAAGATAGTAGTGGAGAGTTCTATAGAAACTGGAGACCAGAAATAAAAAATCCAAATGACATCTGGAAGGAGATTGTGCGTGTAACTAAGTTGCCTGGAGTTACATCAGCTCCTAAGTTACAGCCCATAGAGACACGTTTAGTAATGTTACAAACAGGTATGCGTGCTCCAATGGGAATTAAGGTAAAAGGGCAGGATTTAAAGCAAATTGAGGCTTTTGGTGTTCAGTTAGAAGATATTTTAAAACAAGCAGAAGGTGTTAAAGTTGAAGCTGTATTTGCAGACAGAATAGTCGGAAAGCCTTATTTATTAATTGATATAGATAGGGAGAAATTGGCTCGTTATGGTATATCCATAGATGATGTCCAAAACGTACTGAAAGTTGCTATAGGCGGTATGGTATTAACTCAAACTGTAGAGGGGAGAGAACGTTACGGTGTTAGAGTGCGTTATCCAAGAGAATTACGAGGCAATCCTTCAGATTTAGAAAACATTTATATCCCAGTAGAGAAAGGAAGCCCAGTTCCATTGAGTGAATTAGCAACCATTCGTTACGAACAAGGGGCGCAAGTCATTAAGAGCGAGGATACTTTTTTAGTGGGTTATGTGTTGTTCGATAAATTAGATGGGTATGCAGAAGTTAATGTTGTTGAAAATGCACAAACCTTAATTCAACAAAAAATTGATTCAGGAGAATTAGTAGTTCCTAAAGGAATTAACTATCAATTTACAGGAACTTATGAAAATCAATTACGAGCAGAAAAAACCTTATCGGTTGTAGTACCATTGGCATTGTTCATTATCTTCTTAATCCTATATTTTCAGTTTCGTTCAGTAGCAACCTCTTTTATGGTATTTACAGGAATAGCCGTTGCCTTTGCAGGAGGTTTTATCATGATTTGGTTATATGGTCAAAACTGGTTTTTAAACTTCAATTTCTTTGGCGAAAACCTAAGAGACTTGTTCCAGATGCATCCTATTAATTTAAGTGTAGCTGTTTGGGTTGGTTTTATAGCCTTGTTTGGGATAGCTACTGATGATGGCGTTGTTATGGCAACTTATCTCACTCAAATATTTGATAGGAATAAACCAACGAACAAGAATGATGTAAGAGCATCTGTAATAGAGGCAGGAGAAAAGCGTATTAGACCTTGTTTAATGACAACTGCAACTACCATATTAGCACTATTGCCAGTACTAACATCAACGGGACGTGGTAGTGATATTATGATTCCTATGGCAATTCCAAGCTTTGGAGGTATGCTCATTGCCTTAATCACTCTATTTGTTGTTCCAGTTTTATACAGTTGGAAAGCAGAATTACAACTTAAAAAAGTAGCAAAATGAAAAGATTAGTATTAATACTTCTTGGTCTAATGACATTTAATTTTTCAAATGGGCAACAGTTGGAAATATTAATTAATGAAGCATTAGCGAATAATCCAGAGATTCAGAAATTTGAATTACAATATAGTATAGTTTCAGAAAAAGTAAATGAAGTTAATACCATTCCAAACACCGAATTTGGAGTAGGCTATTTTGTAAGTGAACCTGAAACAAGAACTGGAGCGCAACGTTTTAAAATTTCTGCAAAACAAATGATGCCTTGGTTTGGCTCTATTACTGCCAGAGAAAATTATGTTAACTCATTGGCGGATGCTAAATATGAAGATATTACGATTGCAAAACGTAAGTTAGTAGCTTCTGTATCTCAGTCTTACTATAACCTCTATGCCCTTAAAACAAAACAAAGGGTTTTAGATGACAATATTGCATTACTTAAAACCTACGAAACATTGGCTTTAACGTCTCTTGAAGTAGGTAAAGCTTCAGCAGTTGATGTATTAAGATTGCAGATGAGACAGAACGAATTAGAGCAATCTAAGCAAGTATTGGCGCAGTTGTATTTAGCAGAACAAACAACATTCAATAAGCTTTTAAATAGAGAAAAGTCTGTTGAAATTGATTTAATAAATGAATTGACTATACCGCTAAATGATACTCTAAATGATTCTGGGAATTTAGCCCTACATCCTGAATTGACTAAGTATGATAAGTTGTTTCAATCTGTAGAACAATCCGAATTATTAAATCAAAAAGATAGTAAGCCAATGATTGGTTTTGGGTTGGATTATGTCTCGGTCTCAGAACGACCAAACATGAATTTTAGTGATAACGGAAAAGATATTGTTATGCCTATGGTGTCCCTTTCAATTCCGATTTTCAATAAGAAAAATAAGTCTCAAACTAAACAGAATGCTTTAAAACAACAAGAAATTACATTCCAGAAACAAGAAAGAGAAAATGTTTTAGAAACTGCTTTATCAAAAGCAATTAATAACAGAATAGCTTCACGAATTAGTTATGATACGCAAGCCAAAAACTTAAAACAAGCAAAAGATGCAGAAGACATTTTGATAAAAAGTTATGAAACAGGAACGATTGATTTTAATGATGTTTTAGACATCCAAGAATTACAATTAAAGTTTCAAATTAATCAAATAGAATCTGTGAAGAACTATTATGTGCAATCAACAATTATTAACTATTTGACGGAATAATTATGAGGCATACACTGAGTATAAAGAATATGGTTTGTAATCGTTGTAAAACAATTGTTGAACAGCAACTTAGAAGTGAAGGGTTAGAAGTTGAGTCTGTTGAACTTGGAAAAGTTGTTGTACAAGGAGAGAAAGAGATTGATTTTGTAAAACTTGAAGAATTGTTGAAAATTGAAGGTTTTGAACTCATTAATAAAGCATCAGAAGTATTAATTGAAAAAATTAAAATATCGATGATTCAAAAGATAGAGAAAAATGATGTAGAGAATATACTTTCAGAATTACCAAAAGAATTAGGAAAGAGCTATGCTTCGTTAAGTAGATATTTTAGTAAATCAGAAGGAATAACACTTGAAAAATACCTTATCAATTTAAAAATTGAAAAAGTAAAAGAACATATTCAAATAAATCAGTTAAACTTTTCTGAAATAGCTTATAGCCTTAATTATAATAATAGTAGTCATTTGGCGAAGCAGTTTAAATCTGTAACTGGTATGTCAATGTCACAATATAAAAAGTTACAAGATTGGAATAGAAAAGAATTAGACAAAATTATATAAAAATTAATCATAATTAGAAAAGCAACAACTCTGAAGTAAATATAGTTTTGGGAGTTAATTCTAAAATTTATAAAAAAATGAAACATACATATCACATACATGGAATGACGTGTAACGGTTGTCGAAGTCATGTAGAGGAAACGCTTTCAAAAGTGGAAGGTGTTTCAAATGCAATAGTCGATTTAGAAAAATCAGAAGCGACTATTGAAATGGAATCGCATATTTCTTTAGAAACTTTTCAGGAAGTCTTAAAGAAAGATAGTGACAGATATAGCATACATAATATAGGAGAACATCATCATAAGGAGTTAAAGAAAGAAGAAGCTCCAAAAGGGAAAGGCACGGGTACTTTTTACTGTCCTATGCATTGTGAAGGAGATAAAACCTATGATAAAGCAGGGAATTGTCCTGTGTGTGGAATGGACTTGATAGAAGAAAGAAGTATTGTCCCTTCAAGTGTTCAATTTACATGTCCTATGCATTCTGAAATTATTAATGATGAACCTGGTTCTTGCCCTATTTGTGGGATGGATTTAGTGCCATTGGAAGCTGATACTTCAGAAGAAGATAAGACCTATAAGAAGCTATTAAAAAAGTTTTGGGTCGCTGTAGCCTTTACCGTTCCCATATTTTTAATAGCCATGTCAGAAATGCTAAATAACAATCCGTTATATGCTGTTTTAGAACAAAAGCAATGGAACTGGATTCAATTTGTTTTATCAATTCCAATAGTGTTTTATGCGACTTGGATGTTTTTTGAACGTGCTTGGACTTCCATAAAAACGTTGAACCTTAATATGTTTACACTTATAGGAATTGGGTCTGGAATTGCATGGATATTTAGTGTATTTGCTATGTTGTTTCCAGATGTGTTTCCGCAAGATTTTAAAACTACTGATGGTAACGTATTTGTATATTTTGAAGCTACAACTGTAATTCTCACATTAGTATTATTAGGACAATTATTAGAAGCTAAAGCGCATAGTCAAACAAGTGGAGCGATAAAGGAATTATTAAAGTTAGTGCCATCAACTGCGACCTTAGTAAGTGATGGGGAGGATAAATTAATTGCGATTGATAAAATTGAACAAGGCAATTTATTACGTGTAAAGCCAGGAGAAAAAATTCCAGTTGATGGTAGTATTGTAGAAGGGCATAGTAGTATAGATGAATCTATGATTACGGGAGAGCCTATTCCTGTAGATAAAAATGTAGATGACAAAGTAAGTTCTGGTACAATCAATGGTACAAAATCATTTGTAATGAAAGCTGAAAAGGTTGGTGCAGAAACCTTACTGTCTCAAATTATTCACATGGTTAATAATGCAAGTCGTTCAAAAGCACCAATTCAGAAGTTAGCTGATAGAATCTCTAAATATTTTGTCCCAATTGTATTAGTTGTATCTGTAATAACATTTATTGTTTGGGCTGTATTTGGTCCAGAACCAGCTTATGTTTTTGCTTTTGTCAATGCCATTGCTGTATTAATTATTGCCTGTCCTTGTGCATTAGGTTTAGCCACACCAATGTCGGTCATGGTTGGTGTTGGAAGAGGCGCACAATCTGGTGTTTTGATTAAGAATGCAGAAGCCTTAGAAAAAATGAATAAGGTTGATACCTTAATTGTAGATAAAACAGGTACTATAACCGAAGGAAAACCTTCTGTTGAAAAAATTATAGCAACCGATGATGTAGAGGAAACAGTTTTAGTAGAATATATAACATCATTGAACCAATATAGCGAACACCCTTTAGCAGAAGCCATCGTAAACTATGGTAAATCAAAAAAGGTATCTATTACTAAAGTAAATGATTTTCAAGCAATAGCAGGAAAGGGGGTTGTTGGTACTGTTGGAAATAAAAAGGTTGCTTTAGGTAATGCAAAGTTATTAGAGCAATATACCGTTGACATCCCTGGGAGTTTGGCAAACAAAGTTTTAGCTGAACAAGAACAAGGTAAAACAGTTTCATACATCACAGTAGAGAATAAGGCTGTAGGCTATGTTACTATTTTCGATGCAATTAAAACAACAAGTCAAAAGGCTATTACAGCACTTCAAAACAATGGTGTTGACGTAATAATGCTGACTGGAGATAACAAAAATACCGCAAAAGCAGTAGCAGACCAGTTGCATCTAAAACACTATAAAGCTGAATGTCTTCCAGAAGATAAACTCAAAGAAATAGAATTACTGCAATCACAAGGGAAAGTAGTAGTCATGGCAGGAGATGGGATTAACGATGCCCCAGCTTTAGCCCAATCGGATGTTGGTATTGCTATGGGTACAGGAACAGATGTTGCTATTGAAAGTGCAGCAATAACATTAGTGAAAGGAGATTTACAAGGCATTGTAAAGTCGAAAAAGTTAAGTCATGGTGTTGTTAAAAATATAAAGCAGAATCTATTTTTTGCTTTTGTATATAATGTATTGGGTGTACCAGTTGCAGCAGGTGTTTTATATCCAGTATTTGGGCTGGTACTATCTCCAATGATTGCAGCTTTGGCTATGAGTTTTAGTTCAGTTTCGGTTATTGCAAACGCATTAAGATTAAGGAATATTAAAATATAAACGAATATGGTAAATAGACACACAGCACTAAAAATTAGAAAAACGCATCGCTATTTAGGTTTGTTTTTAGGTATTCAGTTTTTACTATGGACAGCGAGTGGCTTATATTTTAGTTGGACTGATATTGATGAAATTCATGGAGACCAATTTAAAAATCCTGATTATCAACCGAAATCATTCAATAACCTTATTAGTCCAGCACAATTAAATGTTTCAGGCGGTTTAAATACTATTGAGTTACGAGACATTGGTAATACACCATTTTATTGGATAAATAACAATCAACTATATAATGCCATTGATGGAAACCCAAAAAATCACATCACAAAAGATGAAGCGTTATATATAGCTAAAAACCACATGAAAAGCGATTTGGAAGTAGAAACTATTGAACAAATCAATGAAGTTGGTAAGCATCACGAATATAGAGAACGATTATTGCCAGCTCATGTTATATCATATAAAGCAGATGAGTCCATCAAAGCTTATATCTCCATTAAAGATGGAAAATTTCAAACTGTTAGACATCGAAGTTGGCGTTGGTTCGATTTTTTATGGATGACCCATACAATGGATTATGAAGGTAGAGACAACTTTAACACCATTGTTTTAAGAGCTTTTTCTCTTTTAGGGTTAGTTACTGTTTTGAGTGGCTTTTTATTATGGTTTACAAGTTCGCCATCAGTTAGAAAAATTATTAAAACGAAAAAATAAATAGAAATGAAAAAATATATAATTTATATTGGAATACTGGCTGTGGGACTTCTGTTAGGATGGTTACTTTTTGGTAGTGCCTCCAATGAAGAAACAGCACATAATCATAACGAAACAGTTGAAAGCAATCAAATGTGGACATGTTCTATGCATCCGCAAATTATGCAACCAGAAGCAGGGGATTGTCCAATATGTGGTATGGATTTAATTCCTGCTGAGGTAGGAACTGATGGATTAACAGCAGACCAATTTAAACTGACTAAAAATGCTATGGCATTGGCTAACGTTCAAACATCTATTGTTGGTCATAATATAGCTGAAGGAAATACAGTAAAGCTTTCTGGGAAAATAGTTGAAAATGAAGAGTCAAACGTAGTTCAAGTCAGTTACTTCTCAGGTAGAATAGAAAAACTAAACGTCAGTTATACAGGGGAAAAAATAAGAAAGGGACAGTTATTGGCAACTATTTATTCTCCAGAATTATTTGCTGCACAACAGGAACTTATTACAACTTCTTCTTTAAAAGAATCTCAACCAGAATTATATAAGGCAGTTCGTAACAAGCTAAAACTTTGGAAGCTATCAGATACCCAAATAAATCAGATTGAAGCTTCTGGAAAAGTAAAAGAGGATTTTTCTATTTATGCTACTGTATCTGGCACGGTATCTAAAAAATTAGTAGAGCAAGGTAGTTATATAAAGCAAGGGCAACCTTTGTTAAAAATTGCAAACCTAAATACAGTTTGGGCAAATTTTGATGTCTATGAAAATCAAATAGACCTATTTAAGGAAGGGCAAGATGTTTCTATTAAAACCAATGCATACCCCAATAAAACCTTTAATGCTAAAGTTTCTTTTATAGACCCTATACTTGATGTTAAAACAAGAACTATGAAACTGAGGGCTATTTTAAATAACGGAAAGGATTTGCTCAAACCAGGTATGTTTATAGAAGGTAATATAAAGCCTATTAATGCAATTAAAGAACATATACCTGTTATACCTTCAAGTGCTGTTTTATGGACAGGAAAACGCTCCGTAGTGTACCTAAAGAAGAATCCTAACGAACCTGTATTTGAATTACGAGAAGTAGTATTAGGTAATAGGATTGGAGAAAATTATGAAGTATTAGAAGGGGTTAATAATGGAGATGAAATTGTAACTAATGGCACGTTTACTGTAGATGCTACTGCACAATTACAAGGTAAAAAATCCATGATGAATAGAGAAGGAGCTAAGGTGATGACTGGTCATGAAGGACATCTTGGTATGGATTCAAAACCATCAAGCTCAAATGAAAGTCATTCCAATATGAATGAAAGAATAGAAGTGTCAGAAGATTTTCAAAATCAGTTAAAAATAGTTTTTAATGATTACATCAAATTGAAAGATGCCTTAGTTAATGAGGATTCTAAAAAAGTAACTGAATCTGCAAAAGCATTACAATCTAATTTAGGAAAGGTTGATATGAAATTATTAGCTGATAATGCGCATAGTCATTGGATGACTTTAGAAAAAGAATTAAAAACTTCAACAAATTCAATTTCGAACACATTAAATATTAAAGAACAGAGAAATCATTTTAAACATCTGTCTTCGCATTTAGCAAAGGCTCTTCGGTTATTTGGTGTAAACGAAAAGGTTTATTATCAATTTTGTCCGATGGCAGACAGTAATAATGGAGCATATTGGTTGAGCAAAGAAGAAAAAGTAATCAATCCATATTTTGGGGAAGCCATGCTTACCTGTGGAGAAGTAAAACAAGTAATAGAATAATTAATTATAAATAATAACAATTAAATTTTTAAAGATGAAAAAAGTAATTTTAAGTGTAGCGATAATTGCAGCCATTGGTTCAGCAAGCTGTAAAAATGATTCAAAGCAGAATACAGAGACAACTATCGAAGTTTCTCATGATATGGCAATGACAGACTTGTCTTTTGGTGTCAGAGGAAATTGTGGTATGTGCAAAAAAACTATTGAAAAAGCAGCAAATAGTGTTGGTGGTGTTGCAAAAGCAACATGGGATGTAGATAAAAAGAAAATTGATATAACTTTTGATGATTCTAAAACTGATGCTATGACAATTCACAAAGCTATAGCAGCTTCTGGGTATGATACAGAAAAAGTAGCTGGTAGTGAAGAAGCATATAATGGTTTACCAGGTTGTTGTCAGTATGACCATGAAATGATGATGAATCTAAAATAAAGGAGGAGAATCATGCCAAAATTAAAAAAGTAAAAAAGTGTGTGCTGTCCCTAATGTTGTCCCTGTAAAAACAAAAAATCCCGTAAACAATATTGTTTCGGGATTTTTTTGTGGTACCTCCAGTAGCTTGCCATAATGTGTTCGTGTATACCTGTATGTATCTATGTGCGTCTTTTTAGTATTCTTTTAATTAGTATATGTATTTGTGTGGCTTGATGTACAATTGAGTATTCGAGAGCATATTTAAGACTGACATTATTTTTAGATGATTATTTTCTTTTTATCTGAAATTCATTAGTGATTTTTATAAAGCATGTTGTTGTTGCATTTTTAGAGTTAGTAAATACAAGTTTAGCTAAATTCAATGAGAAGTTTCTGAACGAAATTATTTAGATGATGGGCAATACTCCATAGTATTGCATATATAAACCATTAAAAACAAAATATTATGACTTTATTCGAAAATGCTCAAAAATTCTTTCACAATTGTGAATCTGCAAAAGGTTGGGAAGCCTGTGTAGCATATGTAGATGGCAATGGTAAATTTGATTGTCAATCTCAAGCTCTAACTAATGTTAAAGACATTAAAAGTTATGTTGATTGGGTATATGGCTTGAGTAATACGACAATGCCTGGAAGTAGGTATGAGGTTCATGCTTCTGCTTATGACGAAGAAACCAATACTGCTATTTTTTTCTCAACATTTATTGGAACACATACTGGCGAGGGTGGACCTATTCCACCAACTCAAAAAACAACAAATACCGATTATGTTTACGCCATAAAAATGAATGACAATGGCAAAGTCTCGAGTATGACCAAAATTTGGAATGCACCATGGGCATTACGTGAATTGGGGTGGATGGACTAAACCCTGAAGTGCTAAAACAATAGAAAAGCAGGGTTCTACAATACCTGCTTTTTTGATGTTTTTAACAAAGCGTATTTGTCTTCATTATTCAATAAGATCAAAGAAGGAATCAATGTAGACAATAAGTTCACTACTCTGTTTATAATGAAGCAGTAAGTTTAATCCGAACATCAATCCCACTAACATTTCTACAAACTCAGGTATCTTGTTGATGTCTTTAATCCCTCCAGCTTTATAAGTGTTATGCAGTGCAGCACTATATGAGTTTCTCATGTTTTTAAGAAATTGATCATACACAGGACTGAGGGTTTTCAACTCTTGTTTTAGCTCCAATGCAATATTCATGAGCATGCAAGTACAAGGGTCGTCATTAAAATTTGAATTTGCCACTTCATGATAAACTTCTCGAATAGCTTCAACCCCTTTCTCACTATGTTCAATAAAGTGAAATACAGGATCAATATTTTCAGATAAATAACTATCTATGCTATCCAATAAAAGTTGTTCTTTTCCCCACTGATTGTATAAGAAAGATTTGCTTATTCCCATACCTTCCGCAAGCTCTTGATATGAAACTGCCCTATAGCCATTCTCCCAGAATATCGGAACAGCTTTTTTAATTAATTGATTCTGGTCTACCCGTTTATACATTTGGTGATTAAGTTTAAATTATTCTGAATATACCGCTCTGCCTCTTCTTGCGGAAAAATCACATACATACCCATGCTTGTACAATAGAAAGTGGTTAGCTGCTGTGACACTGTCTTTATCCAACTCGTGTTCAGAGTGGATGTTTCTTTGAGCAATTGCTCGAATCTATCCTTTAATAAATCTAAATAGGCATTAAAAAAGGCCTGCATTACATTAGTTTCTCTAAGTTCCATGGCCATAGAGGAAATATAGCATCCTATGGGGTGATTATTGTCTTTGGACGGATTAAAAAAACTCGTGTAAAATTCAAATAATACGTGCTCTATTGATAAAGGTTGAGCCAATAGTTCCCAGGAAACATGTCTCTTTTTATATAATTCCAGAGAAGCAATTAATATGCCTTCTTTGTTTCCAAATTCTTCATAAAGTGAATATCTATTTACATTGGTTCGGTCAACTATTTCTTGAATACCAGTTCCATTATACCCTTCTTCCCAAAAGAGCGTTAAGCACTTTTCTAAAACACTGTTTCTACTAAATTCTTTAGGTCTCATATATATAATAAACTCTTGTTATCTTTTTTAAGTTATAAATTGGCTATACGAAAGTTTTAACATTGTTATTCCTTTGGCTCATAAGTAATATCCACAATTAATTGTTCCTCTAATTTTTAATCCATGCGTTAAAATTTTACCTGCTCTCCTAAGCCGGCAAAAACATAACTTTCTCCAAAATAATCTTGCAGTGTTTTAAATGCCAAATGTCCTGTACAATGTGTGGGCGCAACTTTATTAACCTTTAAATTAATTTTTAATCTTTCGGCTAGATCTAGCAACGCTGTTTTATCATAAGGGAGAAGATGGTAACCACCATAAACCATTTCAATGCTATTTTTTGTAAATGCCTTAGACTCCGAAATTATTTTTTCAACGGTACTATGAGAGCAGCCTACAAATAGAATTTCTCCTTTATCGGATGTCAGTGACAGGGAAATTTCTTTAAGTCCATTGAATTTAGCGTTGTGAGATTCACAATTTTCACAGGCATCAAGGCTAGGGTATTTGTTAAAGTATCCCATAAATGGAGAAGATGTGGTAATTAATTTTATTCCCGGCTCGATTTCTGTATTCTCTTTAATAAATTCAATATTAGCATTCCAAAACCGTCCTGTTTGATTAAATGGATAATCTTTATAATCTCCTCCAAAATATTGCATTTTTTTATCTAAAGAATCTGTTACTGTGGAATCTTTACCGGAAATATCAAAAGGGATATTGGCTCCCCAAAACAAGTCAAACGGAAAATAGATTTTAACATTAGGGTTAACTTTCAGAAGATAATCAAAACCATTAATATGATCAAAATGGGAATGTGAAGCTATTGCAAAATCAACTTGCGACAAGTCTATATTTAAGGCTTCCACATTACCTTTAAAAATATTCGCGTTTGTCCCACCATCAAACAATATTGTTTTGCCTTTATATTTAATGATGCATGAAAACCCAAAGTCCTTAATTATACCCTTTTTATCATCTCCAAATGCGTCATAGAGATTAATAATAGTGTTCTGCTCCATTTTTTTATAGCTGTTTTGCGAACACCCTATAAGTGTAAAAACAATACAGATTAATAAAATCTTAGACATAGAATTTTTAATAATTTCATGTGTGGTTTGTTACTAAGATAGTAAAAAGGAAGTAATATGTTGTTTTTAATAATCTAATTGTTAATGGATGTTTTTAGTAATAGAGAGGTTGAAAACTACTACTATTAAATAGATTAAGCTCATTTAAACGATTAGATAAGAGGTTTATAGAAAATTCTATTTTAATTGATAGAACTTATTTATCTAAATCTAAGAGAGGGTTAACATATGTTTATCAAATTGTACTAAATATTGTGTACTTTGTTAATGCCCAATATTTTGTTGGTGTTTCTCTTGAAGAGGATTAATAGCTATATCCCTAACAAATTGATGTTAGACTCATTCTTTAAAGAGAATATATAAGGTCGCCTGAAAGTTACTTTTTAGATGGCCTTTTTTCTTTTTTTTTGAATTTTTAAAAGAATGTATTTCATCGAAAAGCTTGCTAAGAATTAATTTGTTTTGAAGTAGATGTTATTTTTGTAATTATCTGTAAAAAAGAAAGTTATGAGTGTTAGGTGTTTGAAATCTGTTTTAGGAAATGTATTCACTATTATAGCATTATTATTAGTGGTTAATTGCGATAGTGATAACAGCAGTAAAAAAGAAACGGCTAGAGTTCAATTAAAATTAGTTGATGAACCTGGGGATTATTTAGAAGTTAATATTGAAATTATAGACATACAATACAAATCTTCTGATGAAGAAGAAAGTTGGGAAAGTTTTACTCCTGAAGGTGGATATCCAATAAATGTTGATATTACCGAGCTTATAGCTGGAAATAGTTTGTTATTAACAGATGAAGTAGTGCCAGTTGGTATATTAAAACAAGTAAGATTGGTTTTAAGCGATAATAATACGCTTAAAATAGAAGGGGAAGAGGAGTTAATCCCATTAGATACTCCAAGTGCAGAACAATCAGGTTTAAAACTCAATTTAGATGAAGAGTTAGAAGCTGGATTTGTGTATTCATTCATATTAGATTGGAATGTTCAGAAGTCTATTGTTAAAGCAGGTAATTCAGGGAAATATATTTTAAAACCGGTCATTAAAGTTAATGCAGAAGTTAGTTCTGGTTCTATAAGTGGAAAAGTAGTTGAAATTATTGAAGAAGCTGAAACACCAATTACAAATCAGGTTGTAGAAGTATATACTACTGATGATTTATTGATTAAAGATACATTAACAGATGAGAATGGCGATTTTGTATTACAAGGTCTAGAAGCTGGAAATTATATTTTAAAGATTTTTAGAGAAGGTTATCAAGACTATGCCTCAGCTGATGAAATTGGTGTTGAAGTAGGTAATATAGAGTCGGCCGGAACAATGGTATTAGAGTTGGAATGAAATTCTGATAAAAATAACTATCAAGAACCCATTCTTTTCTTTTAGAATGGGTTCTTTTAGTAGGTTTAACTTTTTAACAAAATTAAGTAGGCAGGTTAGTGTCAAACATTATTGCTTGTAATACTAAACCTTCTTTTTCATATAATTCATGCGTTTCAACGAAAATATTTTGCTTTCATCTTGCCTCTGGCTATATTTGATGTGTTAACCTATTTAAGAAAATGTTATGAAAAGTATAGCTCGAATGTCTCTTTTGAGTCTAGGATTGTTTTTTTTTGGGTGTAATCTGGAAACTATAGAACAATCTGACAATCAAGTCTTAGCTGAGAAAAAATCATCCAAAAAAGAAAAGAGTTTTGATGTTGTAGAAAGTGATAGTTCAACAGAAGATACTTCAGATGAACACTGTCATACAGTTAATTTAATAGCTGGACAACATCATGAAATTGGAACAGTAACCATAGATATTGAAGGAGATAATTTAATAGTAACATATACAACAAATGGTGATTGGGTTTTAGACGCCACACATTTGCATATTACCAATTGTGAAGAGGACGGTTTCCCTACTACTGGAGCAAATAATCCTAAAATTGGACATTTTGATTATACAAGTGTACATGAAGATGAAACAACCCAAGTTACTTATACAATTGATATAGGAGAAATTACGGGAGCATTGTGTTTTGCAGCACATGCAGAAGTTGATGGTCCTTCTGAAGAAACTGCTTGGGCTGAGGGAGAAGACTTTGGAGGTAATAGTTGGGCAATGTATTTTGAAGCTGATTTGACAGATTGTGATGATGATGGAGGAACACCACCTGCTTTTTAAAACAAGCACTGAAAAATAATACAATAAGTTTAAGAGGCTGTCTGAAAAGGCAGTCTTTTTTAATTTAATAAATACCTATATTTACTCAAATACAGGGACAATGAAACATAACTTTAGGTGATAAAGTCAAAACTAATTCTATCAATCATTATCATATCACAGTTTTGTTGTACATCACTTTGGTTTGCAGGTAATGGGGTAATGGATGATTTGATTGTTAATTTTCAACTTGATGCTAGTGCATTAGGTCATTTAACATCCTCGGTACAATTCGGTTTTATTATTGGCACATTGACATTTGCAATACTGACTATTGCTGATCGTTATTCTCCTTCAAAAGTTTTTTTTATCTGCGCTTTATTTGGTTCTTTGTTTAATGCCGGTATAATATGGGAAGACAGTAGCCTAAAAAGCATTCTCTTATTTCGTTTTTTTACAGGTTTTTTTCTTGCAGGTATTTACCCAGTGGGAATGAAAATAGCAGCAGATTATTATGAAAAAGGGCTCGGGAAATCACTTAGTTTTTTAGTTGGTGCGTTAGTGATTGGAACTGCATTTCCTCATTTATTAAAAGAAATTACGGGTATGTTTACATGGAAATCTGTGCTGGTTGCAACATCAATTCTTGCTGTACTAGGTGGTTTATTGATGGTGATTTTAGTTCCTGATGGTCCTTATAGAAAATCCAGTCAACAACTAGATCTGTCAGCCTTTTTTAGTGTATTTCATAATCGCAAATTTCGTGCAGCAGCTTTTGGTTACTTTGGTCACATGTGGGAATTGTACGCTTTTTGGGCATTTGTACCCATTATGCTAATGACGTATAGTAAGAAACACCCAGAAGTAGTGTTTAACATTCCGTTATTATCATTTCTAATTATAGGTATAGGTGGATTAGGATGTGTGTTTGGTGGGTACTTATCTCAAGCAATAGGAACCAAACGAATGGCATTTATAGCTCTATTTTTGTCATGCACATGTTGCTTTGCTTCTCCATTAATATTTTCTCTGGAATCTGAAACTATATTCATTACATTTCTTCTTTTTTGGGGAATGGTTGTAATAGCTGATTCACCTTTATTCTCCACATTAGTTGCACAAAATGTTTCTCCTAAAATCAAAGGAACTGCTCTTACAATAGTTAACTGTATAGGTTTTAGCATTACCATTTTAAGTATCCAATTGATTAATGGAGTAAGAACATTAACAGATTCCAATAGCATTTATATTATTTTAGCAGTGGGTCCTATTATAGGTTTAATGGCGTTGTCGACAAAAAAAGAAAAAACAAATCAGAGGGTTAAAAATATTTATTTTTAACGTTATTAGCACCCTAATTAACACCCTATAAAACAAAAAATCCCGTAAACATTGAAGTTTCGGGATTTTTTCGTGGTACCTCCAGTAGCTTGTGTCTTTACACTTGTATGAACACTAGCAAATCTATGTATGCAATTGATGTGGTTCTTTAATTCTAAAATGAACTTATGTATACTTGTGTACTAGTGAGTATTCAAGAGCATATTTGAGATTGAAAAACTATTTAGGTTGAATTAAAAACAGTTTCAGTTGGAAGAGTTTCGAAATCATTCTATAACTAAATTATTTTTTGTCTTTCGAATCAAATGTCCAATGCTAGTTTAATTTTTTGAAAAAACAGATTCCGATTCTTTAAAACTTTTAAATTCCAGCATATAATCATTTGGGTCTTTTACAAAGAATGACAAATGTTCTCCTGATTTGTTTTTCAAAAAAGTAGCTTCTGTTACTATTTCTAAATTCAGTTTATTAAGTTTAGAATACATAGTACCCCATGTATCTACATTTAATATTATTCCATAATGAAAGGAAGGTAAAGTTTTCCCCTCGAATACATAATTAGGGCTATTAAAATTAAATTTACCTGCTTGGGTAAAAGTTATTTGATGTCCAAATAAATTAATATCTACCCAATTATTAGAATACCTTCCTAAAGAAGCTCCTACTGTATCTACATAAAACATTTTGGTTTCTACCAAGTTTATACAAGGTAATGAAAGATGAAATAAATTGTCCATATTAATTTGAGTTAATTAGTTCTAAATATTCTATCCTATAAATAATAAGGTCATCTTCATCATCAACAATACTTTCAGAATATGCTAAATGAAATACTTTATTTATCAAACTTTTATCATTCTTTAAATCAAACCTCATTAATATTTGAGGGTGTATTTCTTCAAAAACCATATCTACATCATTATCTATAGTAAATATGTAAAATCCATTTTTATGAGATTTAAATACTACTGTTTCGTATCTCGGCTTCATAACAAGTCATTTTATAATATTAATCAATACTATTAAATAAACGTTCTATTGTATTTTTATCAGAAGGGTTTATAAACTTTATGGCTTTTGTCCATTTAACCCATTTCAATGATTTAAACTTATTAGGTTCTTTGTTTTCAAACTTTTGTCCATTAGTTACAAGTAAAAAATAATGTCTGGTCAAGGCATTTTTATTACTATCTACTATAGTGGTTGAAGAGTAATATTTAATGCTTTCCTTAGTTAAATTTACGCCTGTTTCTTCATAAACTTCTCGAAAAAGTCCATCTTCTGGAGATTCCCCTTTTTTAAGAAAACCACCTGCAAGTACAAACCTTTTCTTATCCTCCTTTTTTTGAAGAACCAAAATTGAAGCGTCTTCTACTATTAATAGTTTAGACTTATATTTATGGTTTTTAATTTTCATAAATCATTCTAAATCGTCTTCATTTAAAGCATCAATATTTACATTATCATTAGTAGAATCATCATCTTCATGTTCTTCCATAGCTTGAACTAATCGTTTTCCAACTTTTACTAAATAGACTGTATCTTCAGTTCTTACTTCAACGGCTTCAATGTATTCATTTTGTGCATTTCTGAATGCAATTATATCCTTATCAGAATATCCATCAGGGAATTTTTCTACCAGAAGATTTAAAATGTCTTCATTCAACTTTTGATAATCTACAATTTTACGTATCATTTTATTTAGTGTTACATGCCTAACAAATAGGCAAAGATTAACGGAGCAACAATCGTAGCATCACTCTCTATTATAAATTTTGGTGTACTAATATCTAATTTTCCCCAAGTTATCTTTTCATTAGGAACAGCTCCTGAATACGAACCATAACTTGTTGTGGAATCACTTATTTGGCAGAAATAACTCCAAAATGGTGTGTCTGTACGCTCCATATCTTGGTACAACATCGGAACAACACATATTGGAAAATCTCCTGCTATTCCTCCTCCAATTTGAAAGAAACCAATACCATTTTCAGAGTTATCTGTATACCAATCTGCAAGAAAGGTCATATACTCGATTCCAGATTTCATCGTACTGGCTTTAAGCTCTCCTTTAAGGACATAACTTGCAAAGATATTCCCCATAGTACTATCTTCCCAACCTGGGCAAATAATGGGTAAATTCTTTTCTGCTGCTGCATACATCCAAGAGTCTTTCAGGTCAATTTCATAATAAGCTTCCAATACTCCAGATAAAAGTAACTTATACATATATTCATGCGGCAAGTAACGTTCGCCTTTATCATTAGCTTCTTTCCAGATGGCATAAATATGTATTTGTAATCTTCTAAACGCTTCTTCCTCTGGAATACAAGTATCTGTTACACGGTTAAGTCCTTGCTCTAATAAATCCCATTCTTCTTCTGGTGTTAAGTCTCTATAATCGGGGATACGTTTATAGTGAGAATGTGCAACCAAATTCATAACATCCTCTTCTAAATTTGCTCCTGTACAGGAAATGATTTGCACTTTATCTTGTCGTATCATTTCGGCAAAAATCTTTCCTATTTCTGCTGTACTCATTGCCCCAGCCAAAGACACTAACATCTTTGAGCCTTTATTTAATTGCTCTTCATAGGCTTTTGCTGCATCAACTACAGTAGCAGCATTGAAATGCAAATAATATGTTTCTATAAAGTTTGAAATTGCACCTTTAGTAGTCATCTTCTTCCTTGAATTTTGATAAGTTATTAGTTAGTGATTTATTATTATAAGCATTGTCATAATCCTCTTTTATTGTATCGTTTTGAAACTTATAACTTAACATTTTGTAATACAGTTTTGCAGCAAGAAAATCTGAAGATTTATCAATTTCATTAGGGCATAATTCAACAATATCAAAACCAACAACATTTTTTTCTACAAAGACTTGCTTCAGAAAATCCATAGTTTCGTACCAAAATAGTCCTCCAGGTTCTGGTGTACCAGTACTCGGCAAAATTGAAGGGTCGAAAGCATCTAAATCAAAAGTTATAAATACATTATCTGTCATCTGATCAATGGCTGAATCCATCCAAGAATCATCTATTACCATATCGTGAGCAAAATAGGTTTTATCTAAATCCATAACAGATTTTTCTTTGATGTCCATTGAACGAATACCCACTTGAATTAAATTGGTGTTTTGACTGGCTTCATAAACAGCACAAGCATGATTACATGAGCTACCCTCGTAACTTTTTCGTAAGTCGGCATGCGCATCAATATGCAAAACTGTTAAGTTTGGAAACATCTCATTAAACGCTCTAATGGTACCGATAGATATAGAATGTTCCCCTCCAAAAATGGTTACAAACTTATTTTTCTTAATGTATTTTTTTGTGACTTCATGTACGACATCAACCATGCTTTCCGGCGAATTATTTTCGATAATAGCTTCAGTTAAGTAAACACCTTGTTGATATACCTCAGAATCCGTCTCGATGTCGTAAAGTTCCATATTCTCAGAAGCTTCTAAAAAGGCTTTTGGTCCTTTATCTGCTCCTTTTTGCCATGTACTTGTTCCATCATAGGGAACAGGAATTAGTACAATCTTTGCATGCTCTAACTTTGCATATTTTTCTGGTATTCCAGCGTAAGTTTTAGTTTCCATTTTTATTTATCTGCTAATTGTAATTCAGCACTTGTATTAAAATTTTGCATCGTATTAGTTTCAGGCTTTTTATCATAGCCTAAAATTTCAAGTAGCTCTTCACTTTTTTGTTGTTCTCTAAATAATTGTGTTGTGATATTTCCATGAGCATCTTTATCAATTAAAATATGCTTGGGAGCAGGGATTAAACAATGTTGTAATCCTCCATAGCCACCAATAGATTCTTGATAAGCTCCAATGTTAAAAAACCCTATGTATAATGGTTTATCTTTATTATATTTTGGTAAATAGATAGCGTTCATGTGTTGTTCGCTATTATAATAATCATCACTATCACAAGTTAGCCCTCCAAGAAGAACACGCTCATAAGTATCATTCCAACGGTTTATGGGCAACATAATAAAGCGTTTATTAATCGCCCAGGTATCTGGAAGTGTTGTGATAAATGAAGAGTTTATCATATTCCATTTTTCCCTATCATTTTGCTGTTTTTGATACAACACTTCATAAATTGCTCCACCACTCTCGCCAACCGTAAAACTTCCAAACTCTGTAAAAATATTTGGTACATCTACGTCTTCCTCTTCACAGGTTAATTTAATTTGATTAATGATTTCATCTATAATGTATTCATAATCAAAATCAAAGGCTAATGAATTTTTAATAGGAAATCCTCCTCCAATATTTAAACTATCAAGGGTAGGACATATCTTTTTTAAACTTGTATAAACTTTAAGGCATTTTAAAAGTTCATTCCAATAGTATGCATTATCTCTAATACCTGTGTTAATAAAGAAATGAAGCATTTTAAGCTGCACTTTCTGATTGTCTTTAATCTGCTTGTTATAAAATGGCACAATGTTTTTATAACCTATGCCTAATCTTGACGTATAAAATTCAAATTTTGGTTCTTCTTCTGAAGCTATACGAATGCCTATATTATAGTTATCATGTATTTCATTTGAAAGCAAATCAATCTCTTCATAGTTGTCAATAATTGGAATACAATTTTGATGACCATTATTAATTAGCTTCGCAATATTTGTGATGTATTGAGCACGCTTGAAACCATTACTGATAACAAACGTATTGTCATTTATTTTTCCTTTTTCTTTTAAAGTCTCAATAATGTCAATATCAAAAGCCGAAGAGGTTTCAATATGTATATCATTCTTCAAAGCTTCATTTAAAACATGCTTAAAATGTGAGCTTTTTGTACAATAGCAATAGTTATAGTTCCCATTATAACTATGCTTCTTAATGGCATTCTCAAACCATACCTTTGATTTATTTATATTATCGGAAATTTTAGGTAAGTATGTGAATTTTAAAGGTGTTCCATATGTTTCAACCAATTTATTTAGGTCTATATCATGAAAGCGTAAGTGGTCTTTGTCAAGAAGAAATTCTTCTTGAGGAAAATCAAAAGTTTGATTGATTAAATCAATATATTTTGTGTTCATTATAAATATGATAAAAGTTATTAGAATACGAAAGCATGTGGCTCTCCTAAAAAAGAATTAATAACTAAAATCAAATCATAATTTGATATTGCATTTTGGGGACAAAACACAATTTATACTGCGTAGATATGTTTTCTATAACGGAAGTTAGCTTTAAATTTCGGTTACTCACTCCGCAAGCTTCTTTTGAATATGACTTCCTAATTTTCAAAAGACCGAACCTATAAACATGTTTCAATTTGTTCAGCTAAAAGCTCCTATGGTTAAAGCCTTAGTATAACAAATTAAATACAAAAGATTGAATAATCAAAGTAGTATGGGGATTTTTAGTTAAAATTTGGATTAAGAGTTTTGATTGTACATATAGACTTGTAGGGATCACAAATTCTCTACTTTTGTTGGTTCTTAATATAGGAGGGGCATAATAAATATAGACCATATTCGAGAGCTTTATCAATTAAATAAATATAGGGATTGTTAATTTCCAGTGGTTTAAAAATAAATGATGAGGTTCTAATAGAACCTCTTCTTCAATTTTATCTAAATCATTATTAGAATTATTACCCATTCGAAAAATCGATAGTTTTTTGATCTTTTAAGTCTAAGCAAATATAAGGGTTTACTATATAAATGAGTTAATGAAAAAGAAATTCAGATTGTCAGAAAGTTATTGATACGGAAAAAAGACCCATCTCTGGAAAGTCTTGCTACCATTGACTTGGTATAACATTCAAGAGCATTTTCTAGAGCAATAACTAAAAAACCCTTGAGAATCAACTGATAATCAAGGGTTTATAAAATTTAAAAGTGGTACCTCCAGGAATCGAACCAGGGACACAAGGATTTTCAGTCCTTTGCTCTACCAACTGAGCTAAGGTACCTCGCCAAAGCGGATGCAAATATATATTCATTTTTATTATTCCGCAAAGAAAATTACAAAAAATAGCGAACTTTAATCGCATTTATTTTTATAATGCAGTTAACATAATATAAAGTTAAATAAGAATACATATTATCACGTGTTTTGTAAATTTACTTCTTTTAAAAATTTATGAACTTAGTAATTGATGTAGGGAACTCTTTCGTTAAGCTTGCGGTTTTTGATGATGACAATATTGTTTTTACTAAACGCATCAAAACAATCCATTTAAAGGAGCGTATTGTACAATTAAAAAAGCAGTATAAACCTATAAAGAATGCTATTATATCCTCCGTTGGTAAGTTAGAGACTAAGGATGTTGAGTATATTTGTGCGCATTTTAACGTATTGATATTAAGTGCTAAAACCAAGGTGCCGTTTTTAAATATTTACAAAACTCCAAATACCTTAGGAATAGACAGAATAGGTCTGGTTAGTGCTTCGGTAAAACAATACCCTAAAAAGAATAGGCTTATTATTGATGCGGGGACTTGTATTACATACGACTTTGTTACTTCGGAAAACGAATATTTAGGAGGAGCCATTTCACCCGGAATACGTATGCGTTACGAATCGCTACATACTTTAACGGCTAATTTACCGTTGTTAGAAACGGAAATCCCTGAAACCATTACAGGAGCGAGTACGGAGGAGTCCATACATTCAGGGGTTGTTAATGGGGTTTTAAAGGAAATGGACGGTGTAATAGAAGATTATGAACAAAAATATTCAGATTTAACAGTTATTTTAACAGGAGGCGATGCTAATTTCTTGTCTAAACAATTAAAAAGTAGCATATTTGCCAATTCAAATTTTCTTTTAGAGGGACTGAACTATATTTTACAATTTAATTTAATCTAATGATAAAAAAACTTGTATTAGTTTTTATTGCAGTATTTGCAATTCAATGTTATGCACAACAGGGTACAGCTTCCCCTTATTCGTTTTACGGTATAGGTAGCCTTAAATTTAAAGGAACAGTTGAAAATCGAAGTATGGGAGGTTTAAGTATTTATACAGATAGCGTCCATGTTAATTTGCGTAATCCGGCATCGTATGCAACCAAAAACCTTGAGGGTTGGGAAGGAAGTCGACCCATTAAATTTGCTGTTGGGGGAAGTTATTCCAGTATAGACTTAAAAAGTGAAACTAACTCAGATAATGCATCATCAACGACGTTCGATTATTTAGCCTTGTCTATCCCAATGGGGAAATTTGGATTCGGATTCGGGTTGTTACCTTATACATCGGTAGGGTACAAATTAGAATCACTAAATGAAAATGGCGGTATTCTAAATAGATTTAGAGGTGAAGGTGGTGTTAATAAAACTTATTTGGGACTTGGGTATTTAATAACGAAAGGACTAAGTATTGGTGTTGATGCCCAATATAATTTTGGGAATATTCAAAACAGTACCATTGAATTTGCTTATGATAGTGATGATGTACCCTTATTTTATCAGTCTCGCGAAACCAATAGATCAGATTTAAGCGGGTTAAGTTTTAATATTGGCCTCTCTTATAAAACCATGTTAAACGAAAAACTGGAGTTTGTTTCAGGTGTTACTTATACGCCTGAAAGTGAGTTAACTTCTAGGAATGAGCGCGTGTTTTCAGTCATAACAATTAATGCATCATCTGGTCAGGAATTTCCCGTGGCAACTGTTGAAGCCGATCTTGATGCTATTGGTTTGGCCGAAACAGAGTTGATTATGCCCTCTAAATACTCCTTTGGAGCCGGTATAGGAAGCCCAAGAAAATGGTTCGTGGGAGCAGAATATACTGCTCAAAAGACGAGTGATTTCTCGAATCCCTTATACGATAGTGGTACCACGACCTATGAGGACGGTTCAACAATTTCGGTTGGAGGGTTCTTTATTCCAAGATATAATGCCTTTGAAGGTTTCTTTAAAAGAGTCACTTATAGAGCAGGGGTGCGGTATGAGAAGACAGGGTTAAACATAAACGATGAATCCATAAATGAGTTTGGCATATCTTTTGGAGTAGGTTTACCACTGGGGAATGGATACTCGAGCGCAAATTTAGGTTTTGAAATAGGTAAACGCGGAACGACGAATAATAGTTTAATTCAAGAGAATTTTATTAATTTCAAGATTAGCTTATCTTTGGCAGATAGATGGTTTCAGAAACAAAAATTTAGGTAACAGCATAAAATTAGAATCATGAAGACGAAAATTACATTACTATTTACATTATTATTTATTGGGCTAAACGTGAGTTTTGCACAGCAGGATGAGGAATCTATGACTAAGCTTTCCATTTTTCACGAATATGTGAAAGCAAAAAATTATGATGCCGCATACCAACCTTGGATGGATGTAAGAAATAAAGCCCCTAAATTCAATATTGCTATTTATGCCGATGGCGATAAAATTTTACATCATAAAATTGATAATTCAACAGGCACAGAAAAAGTTGGGTTTATCAACGATTTATTGAAACTTTGGGAGCAGCGTGCTGTAAATTTTGCAAGTAGAACCAAAAAAGGAGAGTATGCAGCAAAAGCTTGTCAGCTCATGTACGACTATAGAAAAGAATTGGGTAAGACCAAAGAAGAGCTATACGAATGTTTTGATGCTGCATATAATTTAGATAAAGCCACGTTTACGAACCCAAAAAGCTTATACACCTATTTTTCTTTGATGGTTGATTTGTTCGATGCCGGTAAAAAACCAGCTCAAGATTTATTTAACAAGTACGATGATGTCGTTGAAAAGAAAGAGGAGGAAGTTAAAAATTATTCTGAAAAGTTGAATAAACTGATCGCTAAGGAAGATGCCGGTACAGATTTAACTAAAAAGGAGAAGTCATATAAGAAATTCTATGAAAGTTACCTAAAGGCATACGACCAGATTTCCGGGAGTGTCGATCAGAAATTAGGAGATAGAGCGAATTGTGAAAACTTGATTCCGCTTTATAAAAGAGATTTTGAAGAGAATAAAAATAATGCTCTTTGGTTACAAAGAGCGGCCGGAAAAATGTCTGAAAAAGAATGTACAGACGATCCGTTATTCTTTGAGTTGGTAAATGCGTACCATGAGTTAAGCCCTTCGGCTAATTCAGCTTACTACTTAGGAATCTTAAAGGATAAAGAAAACAAATCGAGCGAAGCCATTGCATTTTATGAGCAAGCAATCAGTTTAGAAACCGATGATTTTAAAAAGGCAAAACTTTATAACCGAATTGCCTTAAAATTAAAAAAGAGAAAAAGTTATTCTAAAGCAAGAAATTATTTTAGACAAGCTTTAAAACTAAATCCATCAAATGGACGTCCGCACTTGTCTATAGCGGCTATGTATGCAGCAAGTGCTAAGAATTGTGGTGATAGCAATTTTAATAAAAGAGCTGTATATTGGTTAGCCGCTAACGAAGCAAGAAAAGCTGGTCGTGTAGACCCGACGCAAAAGAAAAATGCGGCAAAATCTGTAGCGAGCTATGTTGCTAAAGCTCCAACAAAAGCCGAAATTTTTACCGCTGCAAATTCAGGGCAGACTATCGAAATTAAATGTTGGATAGGACTTTCTGTTAAAGTGCCTTGATTTTAAAATGAAAAAACAAGTTGTATATAAGATATTAAACATAGTCACAGTATTTACTGTGACTATGTTTTTTTCATGTACTAACAATTTCAAAGATGTTCAAAAAGTAGGAGTTTCAGAAAATGAACCTATAGGTATTGCAGAAAATATTAATTTAAAGTATACAGATTCCGGTAAGGTTAAAGCCATTCTCCTAAGTCCTAAAATGTTAGATTACCGAAATAGGGATTTCGCTTTTAACGAATTTCCCGAAGGCATAGCATTAGATATATTTGATGAGCAAAATAACAAAAGTGTTGTGGTTGCCGATTACGCTATTATATATGTCAATACCGGTCTTATCGATTTACAAGGTAATGTAGTTATTACAACACACGACGGTAATGTGTTAAAAACAGAGCAATTGTACTACGATCAAAAAGATGAATGGTTATTCTCCAATCATTTTGTTGAAGTTTCAGGGAATGATAATTCTTTAATGAAGGGGAATGTTTTTGATGCGAATTCAGACTTTTCTCTGGTGAATATATACGAGATGCACGATTCTTTTATGGTACTAAAAGAGTAATTGCCTTTTTTTCGACTTAATAAAAATAACCTCCTGACTAATCTGATGAGGTAATCGTAATAATTTGCTGTTCTTTTTATTATTTCGATTTAATACAGAATAAAAATTTAGGCTTTCCATTTTTAATTATCTTTACAAAATCATATTAAATAACACATAAAACATTCATAATTAATCCTTGTCGCTGTCTAGACGATACGCAGAGAAGTGATTAAATGAATGTAACATATTTACACTAAGCGATGTCGAAGTGTGATTAATAAAAAATAATAATTATAAACAGATGAAATACGCTAAGTTTTTTCAATACGCCTATTTAGTTTTTGCGGCCTTATTTTTGTACGATGTGGTTGCGAAATGGCTTAACACAGGCGAAATAGCATATGCTTCATTAATATTAGGGGTTTTGGCAGTTTTTATGTTTTTCTTTAAAAGAAAATTCAGCAAAAAGTTTCAGGACAGAAACCAATCAAATTAAATGAGCATTTATGTTGTCATCATAATTGTATCCCTATTGCTTTCGGCTTTTTTTTCAGGTATGGAGATTGCCTACGTGTCTTCCAATAAAATTCATATCGAAATTGAAAAAAAGCAAGAGGGTATCCTGGCTAAAATATTAAGTAGATTAACGGCAAAGCCTTCAAAGTTTATTACAACCATGCTTATTGGTAATAATATAGCGTTGGTTATTTATGGTTTTTTTATGGGGGATGTGTTGGTTAATTGGTTTCAGTCTATGTTGCCATCATCATCTGTATTCGTCGATTATATGCTTAACGATTTGAGCTTGTTATCGCAAACACTTATTTCAACCTTTGTGATTTTAATAACTGCCGAATTTTTGCCCAAAGTATTTTTTCAAATTTATGCCAATACCTTAATTAAAGCCTTGGCAGTCCCGGCCTATATCTTTTATAGGCTGTTTACATGGATTTCCGATTTTGTCATTTGGATTTCCGACTTTATATTAAAATATGTATTTAAAACCGAAGGTGATCAGATACAGTTGGCATTTACTAAAGTAGAGTTAGGGAATTATATTAGTGAACAAATGGAATCCGTGGAATCTACGGATGAGGTAGACGCGGAAATTCAGATCTTTCAGAACGCCCTTGAATTTTCAGATGTTAAAGCACGTGAAGTTATGGTACCCCGAACGGAAATAGTTGCTGTGGAAATTAATGATTCTATTAAAGAACTTAACACGCTTTTTACGGAAACCGGATACACCAAAATTCTCGTTTATAAAGATAATATTGATGATATTTTGGGATACGTGCACTCCTTTGACTTGTTTAAAAAACCAAAAACGATTAAATCTGCAATGCTACCGGTGGAGTTTGTCCCGGAAACTGTACTTGTAAAAGATGTGTTGAATGTATTGACTAAAAAGCGAAAAAGTATAGCCATAGTTTTAGATGAATATGGTGGGACCTCCGGGATTATGACCGTCGAAGATATAGTGGAAGAACTTTTCGGTGAGATTGAAGATGAGCATGATAATATCGTTTTAACTGAAGAAAAGGTGGATGATAAAACGTTTATGTTTTCAGCGCGTTTGGAGGTGGATTATTTGAATGAAACTTATAAAATAAACCTTCCTGAAAACGAGAATTACGAAACCTTAGGGGGCTTAATTGTGAATCGTACCGAAGAGATACCCCAACAAAACGAGATGGTTAGAATTGAAAATTTTCAGTTTAATATTTTGGAGGTGTCTAATACTAAAATAGACTTGGTGCAGCTTAAACTATTAGACGAGGAATAAAAAATGCTATACAAATGCTGAAGTATAATGATCAATTAGACTAATCAGTAATTTCTGATCCTGTTGCGCTCTAATATATAGCGTGTTCTAAGTTTAGTGAAGGGTAGAAGCATGAGTCGGTCAAAATCCAAAGATTTATTCCAATTAATGCGTCCTTCTGCTTTTATTATTAAATAGAAAATGGTATTTTCGCGCACGATATTTTTTCAATAAAAGATCAAAATACTTTAATTGATTAATAAATTAATAAGCTAAAATCCTAACAAAGGGATTTGTAAAAATTTAAATGACAGATGGCAGTTTTAAATAAAATCAGACAGCGTTCATTATTCTTAATATTGATAATAGCATTAGCCTTATTCTCTTTTGTATTAGCAGATTTATTTAAAAATAGTGATGCACTTACTTCAAAATCCCAAAATATAGTTGCGACTATAAATGGAAAAGATATTACGCGAGAGGACTTTTTACAAAAAGTGGAAACTGCGCAAAAACAGGCCGGAGCCTCGGCAACCAATACGCAAGTAATGAATAGGGTATGGGAGCAAGAGGTTAGGCAAGCTGTGATGGAAACGCAATTTGAAGAACTGGGGATTTCTGTTGAAAAAGATCAAATGAGAGATTTGTTAAAAACGGCTCTGGCATCAAGCCCGGAATTTCAAAATGAAGCCGGTCTTTTTGACGAAGCTAAGCTAAACGAATACATCGCTAACTTAAAAGAAACTTCTCAGGCTGCCTTTGCATCTTGGGTGAATTATGAAAAGCAAATTGCCGCCAATGCGTTACAACAAAATTATTTTAATTTAGTGAAAGCCGGTTTAACGGGAACGCTTGCAGAAGGTGAATTGGATCACAAATTGGAAGGCGATAAAGTAGATGTTAAATTTGTTCAAATTGCCTATACTTCAATAGCAGATAGTCTTGTAAAAGTGTCTAAATCTGATATTTCTGACTATATTAAAAAGAATAAAAAACAATTTGAGGTAGAAGCTTCAAGAGATATTAAATATGTCGAGTTTAAAGAAGTCGCTACCGTAGAGGATGAGGATGCCATAAAAGAGGAGTTGGGAACCTATTTAAATGGAGGCATCGTTAATATTAAAGGAAGAAAAGATACCATTGTGCCCTTTTCAAAAATTAAAAATGATGAAGACTATATAAATACTATTGCAGAATCGGATATTAAATTCGATGATCGTTTCGTTTTTAAATCGAACTTGCCTGCTGCTGTTGCTGATAGTATCTATAATCTAAATGAAGGTGGGGTTTACGGACCTTATAAAGATGCAGGACACTTTAAGTTGTCAAAAGTTATTGCGGTAAAACAAATTCCTGATTCGGCTAAAGTAAGACATATTTTAATTCCGTTTTTGGGATCCCGAAGTGCTACGACAGAAACAACACAAACGGAAGATCTGGCAAAAGCTACGGCGGATAGTTTGGTGAAAGTTATAAAGTCTAATCGTTCTAAATTCCCGGAACTGGTAAAAGAATTTTCATCAGACCAAGGAAGTTTAGAAAAAGAAGGTCGTTACGATTGGCACCCCTATAATACGATGGTTCCTGAATTTAATGATTTCGAGTTTGAAGGAAAAGTTGGTGATGTGGGTGTGGTAAAAACCGTTTTTGGTTTTCATGTTATCGAGATTGAAGGTCAGAAAAATAAAAGAAAAGCTGTACAGGTAGGAACCATAGCAAGAAAGATTGAGCCTTCTGAAGCAACTATAGACAAAGTGTTTAGAGATGCTTCAAGTTTTGAGATTACAGTGGCAGATAAAGATTTTCAGGAAACAGCGACCGAAGGGAAATTTAATGTTCGTCCTGTAAATGGAATCAAAGTGTTAGACGAAAATATTCCGGGAGTAGGAAATCAAAGACCAATAGTGCGTTGGGCGTTTGAAAATGATGTTGAAGTTGGTGATGTTAAGCGTTTTAATATTCCGAATGGTTATGTTATTGCACAATTAGTAGCAAAACACGAAGAAGGATTAATGGCTGTAGATGATGCAACATTAAGAGTATTGCCAATTATTAGAAAAGAGAAAAAAGCAGAAATGATTAGAGCAAAAGTGTCTGCTTCAACTTTGGAAGATTTAGCCAGTGCCGAAAACACATCGGTGAGAACGGCTTCTGCTATAAACATGAAAAATCCAACCATTTCAGGGGCGGGAAGAGAACCTTTAGTGGTAGGTGCTGCTTTTGGATTAAATGAAGGGGAAACTTCTAAATTAATTGATGGCGAAAAAGGTGTTTATATGATACAGGTTACTAAGGTAACACCAGCTGTTGCACTTGATAACTATCAAGCGGCTGCCAACAGAGTAGAACAACAAAAATCTAATGTTGTCAACACAAAACTATATAATGCTTTGAAGGAAGCGGCAGAAATTGAAGATAATAGAGTGAGCTCTCAAGTTCAGTAAGAATAGACCAAGTCATAAAAAAGAGACCACTAAAGTTAACTTTAGTGGTCTCTTTTTTTATGTAGTAAATTCGATTACCTTTTCAAAACAAATTGTTTCGTAATCATTGCGGCATCCGTTTCACTAAAATCTGCAATAATATGTTTTAGCTTTTTAATAAATTCAACGACCTCTGCTTCACTGGCAGGGCAACCCAGATTTTGTTTATTAGCATCATAAGAGTCGGTGATCAAATTCAAATCCTTGTCAAGAATGAACCAAAAAGGTAAGCCCACTTTACTTTCACCGTTGTTAAACTTTTTTATCAAATCTTCAGCACCGGAATTTTCTAAGTTTTTGTTATTCTTTGTTTCAAATACAACCAGGGGTAATGTGATAAAATTATCTTCAAAGAAGCTCTTAGTGCTTTCAGCTTTCATGTTCTTGGTCATTCTATGGCACCATCCGCACCAAGAAGCTTCGAACTTTACAAAGATAAATTTACCATCTTGCATTGCTTTTACTTGCGCTTTTTCCAATAAGCTCTGGGCACTTTCAGGAGCACTTTCTTGTGCCATTATTTGGAAGTTTACTGCAAATAAGGCAGTCATAAAAAATACTAAGGTTTTAATTTTCATGGAGTGTTAGTTTTAAATTGTTCTGCTTACTATAAGCTAAGACTGCATTTTATGTGTTTACCCTTATTGAAGCCTTGTTAAAACTATCTTAAGTTTTCGATATGCACTATAGCATCATATCGGCATATGAAATTATTGTTTCGTAACCCTTACTTTGAAAATAAGAATGAGGAGCTTCCTTACTTGTAACTAAAATAAAATCACCACCCCAGGCACCAAGGCTTTTAATGTGACCTGCAAAGTCTTTAAATAATAATGCTTTAACCGGTACTTGTTTTGTAATCTTAGCAATGATTTGTTCATGTTGCGTGATTAATGTTTCAAAATCGTGTAGGGTATTACAAGTCATGATTTTAGAAGTAATTGCGCTAATTTTATTAATGACTCCGCCGTAACTTCCTTTTTGAGCATTATAATGCTTAATACCTTCTCGGCTATTCTGTTTTTTGTTTAAATGAATGAAATATAAATGTTCCTTAAACGAAGGGTTAAAATCAATCTCAATAGCTTGCCTTTTTTTGACATTTCGATCCTGAGGCCCATCTGGAGAAAAAACATCGCTCGAAGCATTTAATATTTGGTAGGTTATTGGCTTATCATGTTGCGCACAGGCAATATCATAACCACTACCACCAAATGTTTGTTCTAAAAGCAACTGAGCATCAATACGTGCCCATTGTGCAATATTATTAATTAAGGTTGAAGAGCTGCCTAGCCCCCAATTTTTCGGAAAGTCAAGTTTAGTTGTAACTTTAAATCCGCTGTCGGTATTTAAAAAATTAGGGTTAAGTTGCTTGGCACAATTTAATATTTGAATCAACCTGTCGGAGATATTATGGTTATTGCAAACCGCCAGGGCAATCTTATTATTGCTGCTGTTAAAAACGGCTTCAAACCAAATGGCGCCTTTCTCGTCTAAACTGGTCCAAATAAGTTTTGGTTCGTTAATGGGTTCAATCGCTAAAGATTGTCCATATTTTGTTGGAATAGCTAACGAAAGAGCACCGTCAAGCACGACATATTCGCCAGTCAATAATAATTTTCCGTGACTAAAGTAATTATGCATTTTTCATTCTTAATTGCTGAATGGCTTCAACAACGGCACTATGTGTAACCGTATGGGTTTTAAAGTATTCGGTGAGTGTCTGTTTTTCCTCATCATTAGCATTGAACTGATTAAGGATATTCATCAAATGCATTTTCATATGACCTTGTTGGATTCCGGTTGTTGTCAACGAACGAAGAGCAGCAAAGTTTTGTGCTAAACCGGCAACGGCCACGATTTGCATAAGTTCTTTCGCCGACGGTTTATCTAACAACTCTAAAGCGAGTTTGACTAAGGGGTGCAAACCCGTAAGCCCACCTACGGTGCCCAAGGCTAAAGGGATTTCCATCCAAAAGGTGAATATGCCATTTTCAATTTTAGCGTGGGATAAACTGCTGTATTGTCCGTTTCTCGAGGCATAGGCATGTACACCGGCTTCAACAGCTCTAAAATCATTGCCTGTCGCCAAAACAACGGCATCAATACCATTCATAATACCCTTATTATGCGTTACAGCACGATAAGGCTCAACTTCCGCAATATTAACAGCCTGAACAAATTTATGCGCAAAATCTTCACCCGGAATAGCATCGTTTTCCGATAATAGGTGCACATCACAACGCACTTCGGCACGTACCAAACAATCGGGCACATAATTGGATAAAATGCTCATAACGACCTCGATCTGCTTTTCACTTTCCGTAAAAGCGTCAAACATCAAGGCTTCACTTTTAAAGGTTTTTGCAAACTGCTCTAAGCAGGAATTGATAAAATTGGCACCCATGGCATCAAGCGTGTCAAACGAAGCATGTAACTGGTAGTATCCTTTTATATCATTGGTTTTATCTTTCAATTCAATATCTAAAATACCGCCACCACGCCGTTCCATATTTTTGGTGATCGCTTTGGTGTCTTCAATTAGTTTAGGCTTTACATGATTAAAAAATTGTTGTAGTACTTTAAAATCACCGGAGTATATAAAATGTACCTGACCAATTTTTTTGGTTGCAATGACCTTAGTTTTAAACCCGCCTCTGTCCAGCCAGAATTTTGCAGCTTTACTGGCGGCGGCTACGACCGAGCTTTCTTCAATGGCCATCGGGATGGTGTATAATTTGTCGTTAATTAAAAAATTAGGAGCGACACCCAGAGGTAAATAATAATTGGTGATTGTATTTTCTATAAACTCATCATGCAGTTGTTGCAGCTTTTCGTTATTATTCCAATATTGTTCTAAAACACCTTTGGCATCTTTGGTATTCGAGAAGTAGGTGTTGACAATCCAGTCAATTTTTTTAGATTTAGAGAGTTTGGAAAAACCGGAAATAGACTTGCTCATAAAATGATATTTTGCAATGCAAAGATACTACTCTTGTTATGAATATTGATAATCTGGTTATTGCCGTTATTTAAGTGTTAATAATTAGTGTTTTTTGCATAATTTTTAGTAAACTTGACATCATTTTGTGAAATAAACAATTTTTAATGAAACATCCTGAGTTAAAAATATAATTGTTTAACAAATAATTATAAGGATGTTGCATCTAATCATTAAAGAAACAATAAATATTTGTAGATGAAATATTTGAATTTATCGCTTTGTGTTTGTCTTTTTATTACTACTACCATATTCGCCCAAACCAAAGAGATTTCCCTGGAAGATATTTGGAACGGTACGTTTAGAACAGAAGGCATGGATGCCTTACATTCCATGGCGAATGGACAGCAATATTCAGTGCTGAATTTCGATAGAGATAAGCGCACAACTTCCATAGATATTTACGATTATCAAACCTTGAAAAAAGTGTCTACTTTAGTGAATTCGGGAGATTTGGATGCTCTAAAGTATTTTACAGATTATACGTTTAGCAAGGATGAAAGTAAAATTATTTTAGCGACCGACCAGGAATCTATTTACCGACGTTCTACCTTAGGAACGTATTATGTTTACAATACAAAAGATAAATCGTTGACTCTGGTTTCTGAGACTAAAATCCAAGAACCCACCTTTTCACCGGATGGAAATAAAGTTGCTTACGGGTTTGACAATAATCTATATGTTAAAGATTTGACTTCTGAAGTGATCACTCAGATTACATCTGATGGTAAAAAGAACACGATAATCAACGGGATTACTGACTGGGTTTATGAAGAGGAATTCGCTTTTGTTCGTGCTTTTGAATGGAATGCCGCCAGTAATAAAATAGCCTTTATAAGATTCGATGAAACGGAGGTTCCGGAGTTTTCAATGGATGTTTACGGTACCGGATTGTATCAAACACAACAGGTTTTTAAATATCCAAAAGCGGGTGAAACGAATTCGAAAATTTCATTGCACCTGTATAATTTGGAGTCTGGAAATCTAAGTGAGGTTAAAGTAAACAAAGCTTATAGTGACTTTTATATACCAAGAATTAAATGGACCAACAATCCAGATGTTTTAAGTGCACAATATATGAACAGGCATCAAAACGAATTGGATTTGTGGATGATAAACGCTAAGACGAATACGTCGCACGTCGTACTCGCAGAAAAGGATGATGCCTATATAGATATTACCGATAACTTAACCTTTTTAAAGAACAATAGTTTTATCTGGACCAGCGAAAAGGACGGGTACAATCATATTTACCATTATTCAAAAGAAGGTGCGTTGATCAATCAAATTACCAAAGGCAATTGGGAGGTGACTAATTACTACGGATACGACGAAAATACGAATAGAATATTTTATCAATCTGTAGAAAACGGGTCTATAAACAGAGACGTCTATTCGATAAAATTAAACGGGAGAAATAAAACGAGATTAACGAAAAGTGAAGGCACAAATAATGCAGCTTTTAGTGCAGATTTTTCGTTTTTCATAAACACATTCTCAAGTGCTTCAACGCCACCGGAATATACACTGAATAGCGCCGCTTCAGGGAATCTCATTAAAAGTATTAAGGATAACGATGTGTTATCGCAGAACCTTTCAGACTATAAAACATCGAAGAAAGAGTTTAGTACCATTCAGGTCAATGGTAATGATTTGAATATGTGGATGATTAAACCGGCCAGTTTTGATCCCTCTAAGCAATACCCTTTATTGATGTATCAATATTCGGGGCCCGGTTCTCAGCAAGTGGCTAATCGTTGGAATAGTGCTAACGATTATTGGTATCAGCATTTAGCGCAACAAGGTTATATTGTGGCTTGTGTTGATGGTCGAGGAACAGGGTTTAAAGGCGCGGCGTTTAAAAGAGTGACTCAAAATCAGTTGGGAAAATATGAAGTTGAAGACCAGATCCAGGCGGCGAAGCAATTGGGAGAGCGTCCCTATATCGATGCGAGCAGAATTGGTATTTGGGGATGGAGTTATGGTGGATTTATGAGTAGCAATGCTTTATTTAAAGGTCATGATGTGTTTAAAATGGCCATTGCGGTGGCACCTGTAAGCAGCTGGCGTTTTTACGACACCATTTATACGGAACGTTATATGACAACACCACAGGAAAATGCCAGTGGTTATGATGATAATTCGCCAATTAATCATGTCGATAAACTCAAAGGTGATTATTTGTTAATTCATGGTTCTGCCGATGATAATGTCCATTTACAAAATACCATGCGCTTAGTGGAAGCTTTAATACAAGCCGATAAGCAATTTGATTGGGGCGTTTATCCCGATGATAATCATGGTATCTATGGTGGTAATACAAGGCTTCATTTGTATAAAAAAATGACCAATTTTATCAATGCCAAGCTTGGTGATAAAATTGAAAAGGAAGAAGAAGTAAAGCCGCAAAAGGAATATAAAATTAAAGGATAAACTAACTAAAAATAGATTTATGGCAGATACGGCATTAAAACCTCATCAAAAAGAACTTTTCGGACATCCAGTAGGATTGTATGTATTATTTTTTACAGAAATGTGGGAGCGTTTCTCTTATTATGGGATGAGAGCACTCTTAGTTCTTTATTTAACTTCTAAAACAACAGATATAAATCCTGGGGTTGGTTGGGCTCAAGGTGATGCTTTAGCACTTTATGGATGGTATACGGCCTTAGTTTATATAATGTCAATACCCGGAGGTATTTTGGCAGATAAATTTCTTGGACAGAAAAAGTCTGTAATTCTTGGTGCAGTGCTTTTGGTTATAGGCCATAGTATTTTAGCTGTTGAAGCTATGTGGGCATTTTATACGGGACTTGTTTTTATAATTCTTGGTGTTGGATGTTTAAAGCCTAACATTTCTACAATGGTAGGTGGGCTTTATAAAAAGGGCGATGTACGCAGAGATAAAGGGTTTACCATATTTTATATTGGTATTAATATAGGTGCTTTCCTTTCCGGTTTAGTAGTAGGTTATGTTGGTGAGGTTCATGGTTGGCATTATGGATTTGGATTAGCAGGAATATTAATGGTTTTAGGTTTGATTCAGTTCTTAGCTGGTCAAAAATATCTCGTTCATGTAGGGAACTATTTAGGTAAATCGGAAAAAGTAGAAGATCAGGAAGCCTATAAAAGACCGCTAACAAAAATTGAAAAAGATAGGGTTATTGTTTTACTTATTTCGTTTTTATTGATTATCGCATTTTTTGCTGCATTTGAGCAAGCTGGTGGATTGATGAATATTTATGCCAAAGAGAAAACGAATAGAATGTTAATGGGATGGGAAGTACCAGCAACCTGGTTTCAATCTTTAAATTCGTTTTTTATAATAACTCTTGGTGTTGCGGTAGCAGCGTTTTGGGCAAAGCGAAAGTTAAAAGGTACCGAAGCCTCATCTTTATTTAAAATGATTATTGGTTTAGGTTTAGTTGGTGTTGGGTTTCTATTTATGTCTGCAGCGGCTTCAGAATATGATAACACCGGAACTTCGGCTATGTATTGGTTAGTTTTGGCATATTTGTTTCATACCGTTGGTGAATTATGTTTATCTCCGGTATCACTATCGTTCGTTACAAAATTGGCTCCTGCAAAATATGCCTCAATTATGATGGGAATTTATTTTGCAACAACAGGCTTAGGAAATAAAGCAGCTGGTTTACTTGGAGAATCTTCTTCTATTTATGGCGAGTTTAAAGTTTTTACCGGAATCACTATTTTCTGTGTCATATTTGCGCTTTTAGTGTATATCTTCTTTAAAAAATTAAAGGCTCTTACTCATGGAGCTGAAGATAATGAAACTGATTTTAGTACTAAAGAAGCAGAAGGATTTGAACTAGCAGATAATTAAAAAAAAATGACCTCTTGCAAAGTATCACAACGGGGTTTCATTATTAAAGGTAAAAACTATGTCAGCAACAGCAACGAATAATGAGTTTAGTTTATTAGGTCATAAACCTGCTTTATTTGTACTCTTCTTTACAGAAATGTGGGAACGTTTTTCTTATTATGGAATGCGCGCCATATTTGTATTGTTCCTAACGGCTCCTTTTATTGAGGGAGGATGGGAGTGGTCTAACGAACGAGCTTTAGGACTTCTTGGAATTTATACGAGTTCAGTTTATTTAACACCCATTATTGGAGGGTGGATTGCTGATAGGTTTACAGGTTATCAAAAAGCAGTTGTTTTGGGAGCTTTGGCGATGACATTGGGCCATGCGTCCCTTGCCTTTGAGACAGAGTTAATGTTTTACCTTGGTGTGGGACTTCTTATTATTGGGAATGGATTATTTAAGCCGAATATTACATCTGTAGTAAGTGGTTTATATGATAAGTACCCGGAGCGTAAAGATGGTGCATTTACCATTTTTTATATGGGTGTGAATTCCGGCGGATTTTTGGGTGTTCTTTTGTGTGGGTTTTTAGCTAATAATTTGAGTTATTCTTGGGGATTTGGTTTAGCCGGAATTTTTATGTTGTTGGGAATGCTTCAATTTTGGTTTGGTAGAAATATTTTTGGTGAGGTTGGTAAAGAACCATCAAAGAAAGTGGATTTATCTGATGCCGTTGATGGAAAGATTGAAATGACTGAAGAAAAAGTGCCCGCTAACGTTCAAAGAGATCGTTATATTGTAGTCGGTGTTTTGGCGTTTTTTGTGGTCTTCTTCTGGGCTGCTTTTGAACAGGCAAGTGGTTCAATGACTATTTTTGCCAGAGATTATACCCAACGGAATCTCATAGGGAACTCTGCCATGATTTTCAAAGTTGTAGATACCATAATTACCGTAGGCCCATTAGCCATAATTACCTGGGTGCTTATTAAGTTGTTTGCACAGACATTTAGTAAGATATCGCTTTCAAATATTATTCTTGGAATTAGTTTTTTAAGTATTTGGGGAATAGTAATATGGAAATTAAGTGTTATACTTCCTAAGGATAATGCTGAGATAGAGGCTTCATGGTTTTTAATTTTAAACTCTCTATTTATAATTACTTTAGCACCTCTTTTTTCTAAATGGTGGGAAAGCAAATATAATCCATCGGCTTCGGTGAAATTTGCATTAGGAATGATTCTTTTAGGTATTGGTTTTGGAGCTTTAGCATATGGTGCATCTACAATACCTCAGGGAGTGAAAACGGCCTCAGTGAGTTTGATTTGGTTGGTATTAGCATATCTTTTACATACTATGGGCGAATTATGTTTGTCACCTGTCGGATTATCTTATGTGTCTAAGCTAGTGCCTGCCAAAAAAATTGGGATGATGTTTGGCGTATGGTATTTGGCTATGGCTGCGGGGAATTATTTAGCGCAATTTATTGGCGGATATATTGATGTTATCGTCGATAAATACTCGATGTCCACATTCTTTCTGATTTTCACGTTAGTTCCGATTAGTGCAGGAATCATATTGGTAATTCTTAATCCTCTTATGAAAAAACTAATGCATGGTGTCCGTTAATCGATAAAACTGTTAAAATATTTTCAAAAAGCCCCTGATTAGGGGCTTTTTTTGTAAGTTCGAAGCAAGTTTTACAACTATAATGCCGATATTGATGTCTATGGAAATGCCATCAAATGGTTTAGGTTTAATAAAATGGAAATATGAAAAAGATAATTACGATATTATTTATTACACTCTTCGTAGCGACAAAAGTGTCAGCACAGAAAATTAACTGGGTGACCTTAAATCAGGCTATGGAGCTTCAAAAAAAGGACCCCAAAAAAATAATGATGGACGTCTATACCAATTGGTGTGGGCCTTGTAAAATGTTAGATAAAAACACCTTTCAAAATACCGATGTGGTAAAGTATGTTAACGATAACTACTATGCTGTTAAATTTAATGGTGAAGGTAATGAAGAAGTCACGCTGAAGGGAAATACTTTTACCAATCCTAATTATAATCCGGCGAACGCTAACAGACGAAATGCTGCACATCAATTGGCCGGCTACCTTCAAATTAGTGCGTACCCGACCATCGTATTTTTTGATGAAAAAGGAGAGGTTATAGCACCTATTAGAGGCTATCAAACACCACCTCAATTGGAGCTGTATTTAAAAATGTTTAAAGCGGACGATCACAAAAATATAGATACCCAAGAAAAATTTAACACATATTATAAAGCTTTTAAGCCTGAATTTAAAGGGTGAATTAGTAGTACCGTACGGCCTTTTAGCGTAGGCGAAAACTAATAATCGATTATGAAAGCGCCCTGTTTACCTGTTTGGTGAAATGGGAACTTCTTTTTTTTGCAAATAGCTTCCCACTGTTTTATATACGATTTGTAATTACTGCCATCTGCAATAATGTATTTTGGTGCTATGGAATCTATTAACCGATTTAAATTTATTTTAGGGGATTGCCTCAGCAATACATACTCCGGTTGAAATGAATTTACATTATAAACGCCCAAACTATCTACTACCAAGAGTTTTTTATGATGTAAGATATAGACAGGACGAAGTGTATCTTCCTTAATGTTACGGATATGACTTCCAAGAGTGAAATCTTTGATGATATTATTGTTTTTTCGAGTTATACTATCAAAATTATGAGCTACAACGATCGTATCCCTTTCAATAATCCCCAGTAGCGTATATCTGTTTTTATGAAAGATGATAAACTGATTTGAAGGCTTGGTGTATGCGGTATAAAGCATGGCACATTGAAAACATAAAATAGCGATTAATAAGGCTTTTAGATTGATATAACTCCTCTTTTTTAATAGCTTAACAATTGCTATAATCATCATAAAAGAAGTTATTACATATAAACTGTTAAAGGGGAGGTCTTTTAATAGAAAAGTGTCTTGCCGAGAAACCCAACCTGTAAAACGATTCATTAAACCTATAACATGACCGTAAGTTTGAGCCAAAATCGTGGGAAGTAAATTTATAGAAGCCAGGAGCATTATAAGGAGTCCAAAACCCAAAATGATGCCCAGAAATGGAATGATAACCAGATTAGTGATAAAGAACAGACCCGGAAATTGATGAAAGTAAAATAAACTAATAGGAATAATACCGAGTTGGGCGGAAACGGTTACTGTTAACGTATGCCATAATTTATCTATCACCCATAATCTTGGATGCCATAAAGCGTATAATATGGGGTCGATAATAACAATAGCAAAAACTGCCAAATAACTCAATTGGAAACCAACATCAAATAGAAAAAGAGGCTTAAAAAGTAAAATGACAAAGATAGAAATAGCCAGTGTATTGTATATATTGGTTGGTCTTTTTAAGTGCATAGCTATTGCTATAATACTGAACATGGTTACTGCTCTTATCACCGAAGCAGATAAACCAGTTATTAGGGCAAAGCACCATAAAAAGGTTACGATGATAACCGTCTTAATACGTTTTCCATGTTTATAGTGCTCAATGGGTTTAAAAGTAAAACTTAAGATTAATAATAGAATACCAACATGCAAACCCGAAACGGCCAAAATATGAATGGCGCCGGCATCGGTATAATTGGTATATATTGCTTTACTAACATCTTGTCGTTGTCCTAACAAAAGTGCATTAATTATAGCAAGTTCGTCAAGTTTGAACGGATATGGTTTTAGTTTACCGTTAATGTATGTCCTAATGTCACTGGCAATGCCAAATAAACTTCTGCTTTTAGAATCTACTTTAAAAAGTGCGTTTCTGGAAGTAAGGATTTGACCATAGATATACTGTTTTTCTAAATAGGATTTATAATCGAATTGGTAAGGGTTTAATGCAGGGCTTAATGGCTTAAAAAGAATTTCGCCGATGAGAATATCGTCGACCCTTAATCGGTTTTGCGTACCGTCTTTTTTAACATTCAATAATAATTTTCCGGTAACGTCTATATTTTTAATTTTTATAATATCAATAACATATTTGTCATTATAATACCCGGGTTTTAGGATGCCCCTAATTCTGAATGTCACGGTGCTGACGGTATCATTGTTTATTATGAAGTTCGTATAGTGTTTAGAATTGTTTTTTTCATCGTGAAAGGTGGTTGTTAAAATGCCTACGAAAACCACCAATACAAAGGCGGTAAGTCCAAACCAAATCGTTTTAATGAATTGTTTTTTTGCTATTAAAAGACAAAGAAATAAACAAAGCAAAAGCATTCCGATAGCGCACAAACTGACGGACAGGGGAATAGGCTGTAAATATGAAATTACAATACCTGTAATAAGACAACATGTTAATTTTATGATAGTGAAATTAAGTAATTTCATCTATTTTTAAAATAAAGGGTTAAGTAGCTTAACACGTCACGTTTATGTATTATATACCTGCAATGAATCTTTAGAGTTGAAAACTACTAAAATTTGTGAGAATAGATTACTTAAATGCATATCCGGTTAAAGTACCCGTCTGGCTTGTACGAATGCAAAGTACCAATAACGTTCTGAAAGTAATGATGTAATAACCCCTTGACTTGTCGTGGCATGTATAAATTCAATATAACCAACTCTTACATCGATGACGATGCCAACATGATTTACTTTTCGGCTGTTCTTTTTAGTCGCAAAAAAAAGAAGATCTCCTTTTTTTACATCTTTTAGGTCTATCCAATCTCCTGCAACAGATAAGTCCTTTGTTGTTCTAGGGAGTTCAACCCGTTTGCTTTTAAAAGCTGTATGAATTAAGCCCGAACAGTCCATGCCTTTTTTTGTGGTGCCTCCGTATTTGTAGCGAACACCTTCAAAACCCTTAGCGAAATCAATAATACTATCAGCTCTGGAGTGTGGTTTTACCTCAACTTTTGAAGTATGATTTTTATGCTTCTGTTTTTCATTTACAGATTTTGAAGATTTACAGCTGATAAAACTAATGACTACAAGAAGTATTAGAAGAAGTGACCTCATCAATAAATGGTTAAGATTTTAGAGCATTAAAAATTAATCCGGCTGTTTTTTCGCTAGCACCTTTTCCTCCTAAAGCCTTTTCCAAATCATAATAATCTAAAAATAATTTAGCACGTTCATAACCTTCTAAGATTTTACTAAGCTCTTTTTTAAGTCTGTTAGGATTAAAATCATTTTGAATAAGTTCGGTAACAACCTCTTTATTCATAATTAAATTCACTAATGAAATAAATTTTAAAGTAATAATACGTTTTGCAATATGGTATGAGATCGCATTGCTTTTATAGCAAACCACTTGAGGGACTTTAAATAAAGCGGTTTCCAGTGTTGCTGTGCCCGAAGTCACTAAAGCAGCGGTAGAAACGCTTAACAAATCGTAAGTTTTATTAGAAACGAAACTAATATTAGAAGTCTTTATAAAGGGTTTGTAAAATTCATAATCTTGACTGGGAGCTCCGGCAATTACAAATTGGTAGTTTGGAAAATCATCAACTAAACTGAGCATTACCGATAGCATTTTTTTTATTTCCTGTTTTCTACTGCCAGGCAAAAGTGCAATAATAGGCTTGTCGTTAAGTTCGTGAGTGGCTCTAAATTCAAATTCATCAACTTGTGTTCTGTTAGAAATGGCATCAATTAATGGGTGCCCTACAAAAGTGACTTTATAATCATATTTTTTATAAAAATCTTCAACAAAAGGAAGGATAACATACATGGCGTCAATATCGCGTTTAATTGCTTTTACCCGACGCGCTCTCGAGGCCCAAACCTGTGGTGAAATATAGTAGTGCGTCTTAAAATGTTCCTGTTTAGCCCATTTTGCAATGCGCAAATTAAAACCGGAATTGTCGATAAAAATAACGACATCCGGATTAAATATTTTAATATCCTTTTTGCAAAAAGAGATGAGTTTGAATATTTTATTCAAGTTGGTAATAACTTCAACAAACCCCATAAAAGCACGTTCTTTATAATGCTTTACAAGTGTACCTCCTTCAGCTTGCATCAAATCGCCACCCCAAAATCTTAAATCGGCATTGACATCTTTCTTTAGTAATGCTTTTATTAAGTTGGAACCGTGTAAATCTCCTGAAGCTTCTCCGGCAATGATATAATATTTCATTTTTTTATGGTCGAATCAGCACGGTCAAGTGCTTTCTTAAATATAATTAAAAGAGTTTAAAGACAAACGTGAAAACGGCAATAAAAACGGTAATTAATAAAACACCACGCGCTCTATAATCCTGTTTCTTTTTTATAAAAATGAAAAATGCGATTAGGTTTAAAATGGCTCCCAAGCTTATGAGTTTTCCTAAAAAGCCTTCAGCCGCCGCAGCTTTTATTACAGTTGTAAAATCATCCCCCTGCCCTAGTAGGGTTGCTGTACATAACAATCCCATAGTGTTGGCAACTAATCCTACGCATATTCCAATAATAAGTTCTTTTTTAATCATTTAATTTCCAGCGGTTTAAATTCTGTATAAAATCATGGGCGGTTAAATCGAATTGAACCGGAACGACCGATACATAACCATGTTCTAAAGCCCACTCATCGGTGTCATCGCCTTCATCTAAATTAACAAATTTTCCAGAAAGCCAATAATAATCTCTTCCGGACGGGTTTATGCGCTTATCAAAAGCCTCAACCCAATTACCTTTAGCTTGCCTGCAAATCTTAATGCCTTTTATATGCTCTTCAGAAATGTCAGGGATATTTACATTTAAAACAACACCATTGGGTAAACCTTGATGTAACGCATTTTTAGTAATGGTCTTCACAAATTTCCGGCAAGCGTCAAAATTTGCCAACCATTTGTAATTAAGTAAGGAGAACCCAATAGCGGGAATACCTTCTATCCCGGCTTCCACAGCGGCACTCATCGTACCTGAATATATGACATTTATTGAGGCGTTAGAACCGTGATTAATACCAGAAACACACAAGTCAGGTTTTCTATCCAACAATTCTCTTATAGCAAGCTTTACGCAATCTGCGGGTGTCCCCGAGCAACTATACTCTATTTGAGGGCCTTCGGAATCAAGTTTTTGTACATAAAGTGTAGAGTCTACCGTTATCGCATGTCCCATTCCGCTTTGCGGACTATCAGGCGCCACAACAACGACATTGCCAATGCTATTCATTACAGATATCAGTGCTCTTAACCCGGGAGCATTGATACCGTCATCGTTGGTTACTAAGATTAGAGGTTTTTTCGTCATTTATATTTAAAAAACATCGCTAAAATACACAATTTACTTGCGAAATGCTTAATTTCTTCGCTTTAACAAAAAAATAGCAATAATAGCCTTTATTGGCATGGTTTTTTCTTTATTTTAGTGGTAATATTAAGAATATAAGAAATGGATCATATCATATTGAAGTTATATATTTGAATATGATGTCAATGTTAAAGACCGAATAACAATGAGAAAAATTATGAAGAGCAATTATAAAATTTTAATGCTGGTTTTATTACTGGCGTTTGCATCTTGCAGTTTTACAACGAAAACATTTAGTAACCCTGATAAAGATAAGCTATTAATTCAGGTCATAACATTCGTTTTGGAGCAGGGGCATTTCGACCCTATGGACATGGACGATGACTTTTCGACACAATTATTTAGCGATTATATGGAGGCCATCGATCCTGTAAAGCGTTATTTCTACCAATCGGATTATAAGGATTTTGAAAAATTCAAATTGACTTTAGACGATCAGCTTAAGACCGCAGATATTACGTTTTTTAATGTAACCAATGAAAGAATGTTGAAACGTATTGAGGAGGTCAAGGAAATTTATAAAGAGGTTTTATCAAAACCTTTCGATTATACCATTGACGAAACTTTTGAAACTGATTATGATAAAGTTGGTTTTGCGAAAAATAAAAGCCAAATGAAGGAGCGCTGGAGAAAGCTACTTAAGTTTGCAACAATTTCTTATTATGATGATATTCATGCCCAGGAAGAGGCCGCCAAAAATAAGGATGATTCGTATGTTATGAAAACAGAGCCTGAAATTGAAAAGGAAGCAAGAGAAGCTACTTTAAAGTCAATGAATGTTTATTTTCATGATAATATTGATGATTTACAACGCCAGGACTGGTTTGCGCTCTATGTGGATGCCATCGTGGGAGAATTTGATCCACACACCTACTATTTGGCTCCTAGGAACAAAGAAGATTTTGATCAACGTATGTCGGGAAAACTCGAGGGTATAGGTGCCAGGTTAACAAAAAACATGGACTATATCAAAATCGTTGAACTTATTTCAGGAGGACCTGCATGGCGAAGCCAGGAATTGGAGGTGGAAGATATTATTTTAAAAGTGAAGCAAGAAGATGAGGAATTGCCGGTTAATATTGTTGGGATGCGTATAAATGATGCTATTAAGTATATTAAAGGGCCAAAAGGAACAAAAGTAACCTTGACGATAAAAAAGATAGATGGCACAATAAAGGATATTACCATAACCAGAGATATCGTTGAATTGGTTGAAACTTATGCCAAATCGTCGTTGGTTAAAAAGGATAATAAAACGTTCGGAGTTATAAATCTTCCGGCGTTTTATGTTGACTTTAAAGATTATAAAAAATTAAATGCGGCGATTGATGTGAAAAATGAAATTGAGCGCCTTAAAGCTGAAGGTATGGAGGGACTTGTTCTTGATTTACGAAATAATGGAGGAGGCTCTTTACCAACTGTGGTGGATATGGCAGGTCTGTTTATAAAAGAAGGTCCTATAGTGCAGGTACGGTCAACAGGAGAAGCTAAAGAGGTTTTACAAGACCGGGACCGATCTATTACCTGGGATGGTCCATTGGTGATTTTGGTGAATGAAATTTCTGCTTCTGCTTCCGAGATTATGGCAGCCGCGATGCAAGATTATAAGCGTGCTATTGTTATAGGAAGTAAACAAACCTATGGAAAAGGAACAGTACAAAATGTGATTAATCTAAATAATATGCTTCGATCTAATACGACTGGAGATTTAGGAGCTTTAGCTTTAACAACTCAAAAATATTATAGAATTAATGGCGGGTCGGTGCAGTTGGAAGGAGTGAAGAGTGATGTTAAAGTGCCCGGGCGTTTCAGCTTTATTGATGTTGGAGAAAAAGATAAGAAAAACCCGTTACCATGGGATGAAATTAGTGCCGCAAGTTATGCTGTATGGGATAATTACTTTGACTACGATGCTACTATTAGTAGTAGTAATGAGCGCATGAGCCAGAATGAACAACTAAAGCTTATTGAGGAAAATGCAAAATGGGTTAAGGGTAAAATAGATGAAACCGTATATTCTTTAAATTATAATAAATACAAAGAAAATATTAACCTAAATGAAGAAGAGTCTAAGCGTTTTGATGCCATTTCAAAATACAAAACAAACCTAACATTTGAATCTCATGCCTATGAAAGATCACTTTTTGAAAGTGATACCACAGATTTGAAAGAAAAGCGTGAGCGCTGGCATAAAAGCTTAAGTCAAGATGTATATATAGAGGAAGCTTTAAATGTATTAGAAGATTTAAGAACATCTTATGGTATTAAGAAAGTGGCTAACGTAAAAGATTAAATTGGATACGTTATAAATGAGTAGCAAACCACAGGCTTTAAAACAATTAGCGCTCCAAAAGTTTAGAAAGAACTTTTGGGGCGTTTTTAGTTTTTACTTCATTGTGCTTGTAGGTTTGGTTTCTGTATTTGCTTATAGTTTTGCACCCGATAATTCGCAACATGCTAACCAAATGCATTTGTCTATTCATTCAAAAAAACCTGGGTTTACGGTGAAATTATTAACGCTTCCGTCTCAGTTTGCATCAAATCAATCTACTTTTAATGCCCTGTTTTTTGGAAAAAAGAATTCGGATACTGAAATTCCGATTTCAGAATTTCATATAGAGGGAAACAGCTTAATGTACACAGAATATACTGCAGACGGACTTGAAGGTGAACAAAAATCTGTAGAGACCAGTTTATTCCCGGATCATGCAGTTTTGGATCATATCAAAGAAAAAACCTTTTATTTTGGGACCGATAAATACGGGAGAGATTTGCTGAGTCGCGTATTGGTTGGATCTCGAATATCGTTCTTTATAGGCTTTGTAGCGGTTTTTATTTCCTTGATTATAGGTGTTTTTATGGGAAGCATTGCAGGATATTTTGGAGGGAAAGTGGATGCTTTTATCATGTGGATTATAAATATTACCTGGTCTATTCCTACGTTATTACTCGTTATTGCTATTACGCTGGCCTTGGGTAAAGGCTTTTGGCAAGTGTTTATTGCCGTTGGACTTACCATGTGGGTAGAAGTGGCTAGGGTCGTACGCGGGCAGATAATTAGCGCCAAAGAAATGCAATATGTAACCGCAGCCCGTGCATTGGGTTTTAACGATTATAGAATTATTACCAGGCATATCCTTCCTAATATTATGGCCCCCGTTATTGTTATATCGGCGGCGAATTTTGCCGCAGCAATTTTAATCGAAAGCGGACTGAGTTTTTTAGGGATTGGAGCACAACCACCAATGGCGAGTTGGGGTGCCATGATAAAAGACCATTATAATTATATTATTCTGGGGAAACCCTACTTAGCCATAATACCCGGACTCTGTATTATGAGTTTGGTCATGGCATTTATGCTTATTGGAAACGCCTTACGTGACGCATTAGACGTGAAAAATTAATACGTGCTACGGGGTTTCGTTAAAGTTCCTTGATTTTAATATTTCTCCAGCTTACTTTAACATCCCCGCCACTATGAATTTGCAAAGCGATTCCACCTTCGCCATTACCGATTTTTTCGTCGTCAATATGCACCATCTTAGTCCCATTTAACCACGAGGTCAACGCAGAACCTTTAACTTTTATTTTCATTGTATTCCATTCACCTTCCTTTAAAACCTTTTCCTTTTCAGGATCTGGTTTTATCAACCAACCTCGTCCATAAGACTCATAAACACCTCCAGTGTGTTTTCCTTGTGGAGCAACTTCAACCTGCCAACCTTTCACTTTAACACCATCAATAGTCGATCTTATAAAAACACCGCTATTGCCATTACTACCTTGTTTAAACTCTAAGGTTAGTATAAAATCTTTATAATATTTTTCTGTACCTAAATAACCATATTCTTTGTCTGGTCCACTTTCGCAAATTAAATGACCATCTTCAACATACCATTTTTCTGTGCCGTAAATGTTCCAACCATCTAAGGTTTTTCCATTAAATAATGAAGTATCCTGAGCATAAGTATTGCCTATTATTGTGAAACTAGTTATTGCTAAAATCAAAAGTTTTTTCATGTGATTCGTTTTAAAAATGAAATTAAGCGTTTTAAAATATTGATTGGTTAAAAAGTTCAGGTGAAGGTATTAATTTTTTTGATAAAGTACTCAAGAGAATAATTTTAACCTAATTCCATATTTTTGTTTAAAGCATCAATATATTTCAAGACATCATCTTTACCAATATCTTTTGTCGATGATGTAATGTAATAATCAGGCATATCTTCCCAGGTTTCAAGTAAAACGGTTTTGTATGCTTCCACGTGGTTTTCAATGGCTCGTGGTTTTAATTTATCGGCTTTGGTGAAAATAATTGAAAAGGGAATACTATGTTCGCCAAGCCATTGCATAAACTCCAAATCTATAGGTTGCGGTTGGTGTCTTATATCGACCAAAACAAAAGCAGTAACCAGTTGTTCACGTAAAGCAAAATACTGAGTTATAAATTTTTGAAATACTTTTTTTGCACTTTTTGAGACGCGTGCGTAGCCATAACCCGGTAAATCTACTAAATGCCAGTTTTTGTTAATTAGAAAATGGTTTATCAGTTGTGTTTTACCCGGTCTTCCAGAGGTTTTTGCAAGACTTTTTCTGCCCGTAAGCATGTTGATCAGGGACGATTTACCGACGTTACTTCTTCCTATAAAAGCGTATTCCGGTAACATGCTTTTTGGACATTTTGCGACATCCGAATTGCTTACTACGAACTCAGCAGATTTAATATGCATAACTATTATTTGTCATTTCCGAGAAGGCGGAAATCTCATTAATTGAACTTTGTTTAGCAATATGAGACTTATGGCAATTGGTAAACTTAAAAATTTCGTTTTTTTAGCCAACCATCAAGAGTTTCATTAAATTCATCAGGGTGCTCCATCATCGCTGCATGTCCACATTTATCAATCCAAAATAAGTCAGAATCAGGTAAAAGTGTATTGAATTCTTCAGCAACTTCCGGAGGTGTTACATTGTCGTTTTTTCCCCATATAATACAGGTTGGTGTTTGCATTTTGGGAAGGTCTTTTGCCATATTATGTCGTATAGCACTTTTGGCAATAGCCAGTGTTTTTATAAGTTTATTGCGGTCGTTTACGGTTTGGTAGACTTCATCTACAATTGCTTTAGTCGCTACAGCAGGATCGTAAAAAACATCCTGTGCTTTCTTTTTAATGACCTCGTAATCACTACGTTTCGTGTAGCCCCCACCCATAGCACTTTCGTATAGCCCCGAGCTACCCGTAATGACTAGAGCCTTAACCTTTTCCGGAAATAGTTTCGTGTGATATAAACCAATATGTCCGCCAAGCGAATTTCCTAATAAAATAACGTCTTTAAACCCTTTAAATTCGATGAAGTCATGTAGATATTTCGCAAAACTTCTCACATTGGTCTTGAGTAAAGACATGGTGTAAATAGGTAGTTCCGGAATTAAAATTTTATAGCCTTTTAAACTGAAGTATTTTGTTACAGAATCAAAGTTACTCAAGCCTCCCATGAGGCCATGTAAAACCACAATAGGAGTGCCTTCTCCAACTTCAATATAGTTATAATTACCTTCTTTTTTTAAACGATGCGTCATCAATCGGTTAGTCATTTCGTTAAAAACAAATATAGTTATTTCATTCATATTTCAATCATTTTAATTGATTCTCAAGAAATAATTCAGATAAGGGAAAATGTTAATAATGTTAGAATCTTTATTGAGTTTATGTAACCCGTTGATAGTAAGGGTGTAGTTAGGTTTTTTCGACAATCGTAGTCGAAATAAAATGACCAATAATTGAAAAATTATCAACAAAGTGTCATAAAGTGGTAAAATGTGGTATATTTTTCGATATATTTGAAACTTAAAGACAACATCTTTAATTATTCGGTTTGAACTCATTAATAGGAACATACGATTGTAAAGTGGATGCCAAAGGGAGGCTAATGTTGCCCTCTGGGATGAAAAAGCAATTGGCTCCTGTGTTGCAAAGTGGGTTTGTGTTGCGACGTTCGGTATTTCAACCGTGTTTAGAGTTGTATCCAATGGACGAGTGGGAAACCATGATGCAAAAAGTGAATAAACTAAATCGGTTTAAAAAGAAGAACAATGATTTTATTCGCAGGTTTAGTGCGGGCGCAAGAATGGTGGAGGTTGATGCCAGCGGACGTTTATTAATTCCAAAGGATTTAATTGTGTTTGCGGGAATTCTAAAAAATATTGTGATTTCTCCTGCGGTAAACATTATTGAAATTTGGGATAAGGAGAAATACGAACAAGCTATTGATGATGCAACATTAGACTTTGCAGATTTAGCTGAAGAAGTTATGGGACAAGATGATGACGACCATGGAGTATCATAATCCGGTATTGCTTAAAGAAACCGTAGATGGTTTGAATATCAATGAAGGTGGTGTTTATGTAGACGTGACTTTTGGTGGTGGTGGGCATAGCAAAGAGATTTTGAAACGCTTGGGTTCAGGCGGAAAGTTATATGCTTTTGATCAGGATCAAGACGCTCTTAAAAATACAATTGATGACCCAAGGTTTACATTGATTCATGAGAATTTTAGATACGTAAAGCGTTTTTTGAGATTTCATGGTGTTAAACAGGTTGATGGCGTTTTGGCAGATTTTGGAGTGTCATCTCATCAGTTCGATGTGGCGGAGAGAGGTTTTTCAACACGTTTTGAAGCCGATTTAGATATGAGAATGAATCAGCAAAATGAATTATCAGCATTTCATGTTGTCAACGAATATGAAGAAGAGCGTTTAAGACAAGTGTTTTTGCAGTACGGAGAGTTGAGGGCAGCGCCCGCTATGGCGAGATTGATCGTCGAACATAGGAAAGAAGATCATATAAAAACGAGTGAACAGCTGAAAACGGTGTTAAGAAGGTTTTTGCCACCGCGGCATGAGAATAAAGTATTAGCTCAAATTTACCAAGCTATTAGGATAGAGGTGAATCAGGAAATTGAAGTTTTAAAAGAGTTTTTGCAACAAACGCCAGAAATATTAAAGGTTGGCGGGCGTTTAAGTTTTATATCGTATCACTCTTTAGAAGATCGGTTAGTAAAGCGTTTTATAAGAAACGGGATGTTTGAAGGTGAGCCGGAACGTGATGTTTTTGGAAACTTCGATGTGCCTTTGAAGAAAGTAAATGGTCTCATTGTTCCAACAAAGGAAGAGATACAAATAAATAATAGGGCGCGAAGTGCCAAATTACGCATTGCTGAAAAAATATAATACCATCCTTAATCCTTCTCCATGTGAAGGAAAATCTGTTGAAAACAGAAAGGATGAAAGACATAAATAGTTAATGATAAATTAATTTCTTCCCCTTTGGGGAAGATGCCTCGAATAGGCAGAAGGGGAATGAAGAGAAAAATCTATAGCATATTGAAGGGGACTTTTTTGGTTAGTGATGATGCCTTTAAAAACTGGAGGTTTATCATTTTTATTTCAGTGTTGGCTATAGTTATGATTGCTAGTTCGCATAGTGCAGATAAAAAAGTATATGAAATCGCGCGATTGAAAAACGAAGTTAAAGAAATGAGATCCGCTTTTACCGATGGTCGTTCTAAGTTGATGAGGCTTAAAATGGAGTCGGCTGTAATTAGTAAAATGAAAGAAAAAGGACTATCACCCTCGGAGGAACCGCCCAAAAAGATTAAAATAAAAACTCAAAACTAAATGCAACCTTGGCAGTAAACGAGAAAGGCATATTAAACCGATTGTATTTTATAGCAGGATGTATGTTCGTCTTTGGAATTGCTGTGGTCTTAAAGCTGCTAAGTATTCAATACTTGCAGGGGGATAAATATAGGGCTTTGGTTGTAGAACGTGAGGTTAAAAACGTGACTATTCCGGCAAACAGAGGTAACGTCTACGCAGCCGATGGTAGTTTATTGGCTACCTCCGTGCCTAAATATAATATTGCTATTGATGCTGTAATATCTCCGGCCGATTTATTTGAGGAACATATCAAAGCGTTGTGTGACTCGCTTTCAGGTTATTTTGGAAAATCATCCGGATATTATCAAAAAAAGATAAGACAAGCCAGAGCGAATAAGAATGAATTCTATGCATTGGCAAAAAACATTAGTTATTCAGATTATATACGGTTTAGAAATTTTCCATTGTTACGGCTTGGTGCCATCCCGGGAGGACTCATTGTTAATCAAAAAACAAAACGTGAATTTCCTATGGGCGGAATTGCTCAGCGTTCAATCGGTTATGAAAGGTTTGATGAGGATGGAAATGTTACCAGAGCTGGGATTGATGGAGCCTTTGGGGTTAAATATTTGAGAGGTACTAATGGGTTAAGAAAAAAGCAAAAAATAGCAAAAGATAAATGGAAACCGTTAACAGATTATAATCAGGTAGAACCAAAGGACGGGTATGATGTATATACAACCATCGATGTCAATATTCAGGATATAGCGCATCATTCCTTGCTTGGACAGTTAAAGTTTTATGAAGCTGAACATGGTTGTGCAGTGGTTATGGATGTGAAAACAGGTGAAATAAAAGCCATCTCGAATTTAGCAAAAACCAAAAGTGGTAATTATTATGAAAAGCGAAATTATGCGGTTTGGGAATCTCATGAACCGGGGTCGACATTTAAAGTGATGGCTTTAATGGCTGCATTAGAAGATAAGGTTATTGATACGTCGACCGTTGTAGATACTCAAAAAGGTGTTAAAAGATTTTATGGAAGGAATATTTCTGATTCACATCACGGCGGATACGGTAAAATATCGGCTGCAAGAGCTCTTGAAGTTTCTTCTAATATTGGGTTGGCGACAATCATTGACGAACATTACTCGGAGAACCCTAAGCGATTTTTAAAACGTATAAAAAGTTGGAACCTGCATGAACCTCTTGGAGTGTCCATTATGGGTGAAGGCATACCGGATATTCCGGAACCGGGCGATAAAAAGTGGAGTAAAAATGCCCTGCCATCTATGGCTTATGGGTACGGACTTACTTTGACACCACTCCAAACACTTGCGTTTTATAATGCCATAGCAAATAATGGTGAAATGATTAAACCAAGGTTTATTAAAGCGGTAAAAGAGTTTGATAAAAACATTGAAACATTTGAGAAAGAAGTGCTTATTAAAAAAATATGTTCAGATAAAACACTTGGAGAGATGAAAGAGATGCTAAAAAATGTGGTTGTTAGAGGTACCGGAAAAAAATTGTATTCTAAAAACTTCTCAATGGCAGGGAAAACAGGAACGGCTCAAACAGAATATTGGATGGACGATTGGAAAGAAAACAAGAGATATATTTCCTCTTTCGCCGGTTATTTTCCAGCCGATAAACCAAAATATTCGTGTATAGTCATTATTCATAAACCTAGCATTAAGAAAGGGTACTATGGTGCCGATGTTACGGGACCGGTGTTTAAGAGAATCGCTCAGAAAATTTATACAGATACACCTATAGTTGATGAGATCGAATTACTTGAGGTTAAAAGTGTTTCAACGGAAAAGGAATATGAAGCGTACTACGAGACTGCGCAAACTTATAAAACGATTATGCCAAACCTTATTGGTTTGCCGGCAATGGATGCTGTTGCGCTTCTTGAAAATATGCAGGTGAGGATAAAGGTAGAACTAGAGGGTAGCGGTATTGTGAAAAAGCAATCGGTTAATAAAAATGTCAAATTAAAAAAGAATCAAGTTATTGTTTTAAGTGCTTCATGATTGTATTAAAAGACATATTGTACAAGGTAACTATTAATGCTGTGGTTGGTCATACCGGGGTTGAAATTAATGCTATAAATTTCGATTCTCGGAATGTTGGTAAAGATGATGTCTTTGTTGCAGTTAAGGGGGCTCAGGTAGATGGACATAATTATATAGATGTGGCACTTAAAAACGGAGCTGTAGTCGTGATTTGTGAGGTGCTGCCTGAGGTGTTGATTGATGGTGTTACCTACGTAGAGGTTAGTAATTCCAGTAAGGCATTGGCCATAATGGCTTCAAATTATTATGATGTCCCATCAGAAAATTTAAAGCTGGTCGGTGTAACCGGAACGAATGGAAAAACTACTGTTGCTAGTTTATTATACCAGTTATTCAAAAAGGCTGGTTATAAAGTTGGTTTATTATCTACGGTAAAAATTATGGTGGATAATAAGGTCTATCCGGCAACACATACGACACCGGACTCCTTAACTATTAATAAGTATTTGCATGAAATGAATATTGAAGGGGTAGAGTTTTGCTTTATGGAAGTGAGTTCTCACGGGATTCATCAAAATAGGACAGAGGGGCTACATTTTGAGGGAGGTATTTTTACCAATTTGTCGCACGATCATTTAGATTATCATAACACCTTTGCTGAATACAGAGATGTAAAGAAGCTGTTTTTTGATGGTCTTTCTTCAAATGCGTTTGCCCTTGTAAATAGTGATGATAAGAATGGTTTGGTCATGCTTCAAAACACTAAAGCTAAAAAGTATACTTATGCTTTAAAAGGTTATGCAGATTACAAATCTCAAATATTAGAGAATCAATTTGGAGGCTTGTTACTAAAAGTAAATGATAGCGAGGTTTGGACACGACTGATAGGGAGCTTTAATGCATATAATGTTTTAGCTATTTATGCTACCGCAGAATTGTTGGGTCTTGAAAAAGTAGAAATTCTTCAGTTAATAAGTGATTTAGAGAGCGTTAGTGGTCGCTTTCAGTATTTAATTTCGGATGATAAAATAACGGCCATCGTGGATTATGCACATACTCCGGACGCGCTTAAAAATGTATTGGAAACCATAAATAGTATTCGAACTAAAAATGAAGAGCTTATCACCGTTGTTGGGTGTGGAGGTGATAGAGATAAAACCAAGCGTCCAAAAATGGGTCATATTGCATCTGCCTTAAGTACCAAAGTCATTTTTACAAGTGATAATCCGCGTACTGAAGCACCAGAATCCATAATTGAAGATATAGAAACGGGGGTAGAGCCCCAAAATTTCAAAAAAACACTATCCATTTTAGATAGAAAACAAGCTATAAAAACGGCCTGTCAGTTGGCTCAGCCTAATGACATCATTTTAATTGCAGGTAAAGGGCATGAAACGTATCAGGAAATAAATGGTGAGCGTACAGATTTTGATGATTATCAAATAGTTCAGGAATTTTTAAAGGAGTTACAAAAATAAAGAGTTTATCTCCCTACGCACAGTCGAAGGGGTGTAGAAAAGAATTGAACATATGTTGTACTACTTATTTGAATATTTAGAAAAGCAATTTGAACTTCCAGGAGCATCACTTTTTGGTTTTATAACCTTTAGGGCTGCTTTTGCTATTATTTTGTCATTGCTGATATCTACAATTTATGGTAAACGCATTATTCGTTTTCTTCAGAAAAAACAAATGGGTGAAACCATTAGAGATTTAGGTTTAGATGGGCAAAAAGAAAAAGCAGGAACACCTACCATGGGTGGTTTAATTATCATTTTAGCAACATTAATTCCTGTGATTCTGTTGACTAGGTTGGAGAATATATATATCATTCTTCTAATAGTGACTACGCTTTGGATGGGGGCTATTGGTTTTATTGATGATTATTTAAAAAAGTTTAAAAATGATAAAAAAGGCTTAAAAGGACGGTTTAAAATTTTAGGTCAAATAGGGTTGGGCGTTATAGTAGGAGCAACTTTGTTTTTTCATCAGGATGTTACAATGAAAGAGAGGCTTCCTCTTAATGAGCGACAAGTTCTTTTAGCGGAAAATCCAAATACTTCGCCTTCAAAGTTATTTCAAGCCGAAATTAAATCAACACAAACAACTATTCCTTTTGTGAAAGGGAGTGAGTTTGATTATGCCGATTTAATTACTTGGATTAATCCTGATTTGGAAAAATATGCATGGATCGTTTTTATTCTAATAATTATAATAATAATAACAGGGGTTTCAAATGGTGCTAATTTAACTGATGGTATTGATGGTTTGGCAGCTGGTACTTCAGCTATAATCGTACTTACTTTAGGGATTTTTGCTTGGGTGTCTAGTAATATTGTTTTTTCAGATTATCTCAATATTATGTATATCCCAGGGGTTGAGGAGATCACTATTTATATAGCGGCATTTGTTGGAGCTTTAATTGGATTTCTTTGGTATAATACTTATCCGGCACAAGTGTTTATGGGAGATACAGGAAGTTTGACTATTGGCGGTATTATAGCGGTTATTGCTATCGCGGTAAGGAAAGAATGGTTGGTTCCTGTGCTGTGTGGCATATTTGTAGCGGAAAATGTATCTGTTATTATGCAGGTAAGTTGGTTTAAATATACTAGGAAAAAGTTTGGTGAAGGACGACGCATATTTAAGATGTCTCCATTACATCATCATTATCAAAAAATAGGATATCACGAAAGTAAAATAGTGACTCGTTTTTGGATTATTGGAATATTACTCGCTATTATTTCGATTGTAACCTTGAAAATAAGATAATTATTGACCCTGCAAGGTTTCAATAACCTTGTAGGTATAAGAAGAAATGACAAAACAAAGATTAGTCATATTAGGAGGAGCAGAAAGTGGTGTAGGTACAGCACTTTTGGGAAAGGCAAAAGGGTATGACGTTTTTGTTTCAGATAACCAAAAAATTAAAGAAAAATATAAACAAGTTCTTATACATAATGAGATTGAATGGGAGGAAGGCAAGCATTCAGAAGATAACATTCTTAGTGCAGATATCGTAATGAAAAGCCCCGGAATTCCAGATAAAGTGTCTTTGGTAAAACAAATTCATATGAAAGGGATTAAGGTGGTATCAGAAATTGAATTTGCATCGATGTTTACCAATGCTGTCATAATTGGAATTACAGGAAGTAACGGTAAGACCACCACGGCCTCTTTAACACATCATATTTTAAAACAAGAATTAGATGTTGGACTTGCGGGAAATATTGGAGACAGTTTTGCAAAACAGATCATTGAGGAAGATTATAAAAATTATGTGTTGGAGATAAGTAGCTTTCAGCTAGATGATATCATCGATTTTAAACCAAACATTGCTGTGATTACCAACATAACACCGGACCATTTAGATCGATATGATTACAAATTTGAGAATTATATCGCATCCAAATTCAGAATAGCAATGAATCAGACCAAAGATGATTTTTTGATTTACGATGCAGATGATGAGGTTATTACGAGCCATCTAAAGCAAAACCCGATTCAATCCACATTATTGCCATTTTCTTTGAAAAAAACAATTGAAAATGGCGCGTATTTAGATAACGATAATATTAAAATAACAATAGATAACAACCAAATAATTATGCCAACAACGAATTTAACATTAGAGGGAAAACACAATATTAAAAATGCGATGGCGGCCTCGACTGTAGCGCATTTACTTAAAATTAGGAAACAAACCATAAGGGAGAGTTTAGAGAATTTTCAAGGTGTTGAGCACCGCTTGGAACAAGTGCTTAAAATTAATAAAGTTCAATATATAAACGACTCTAAAGCAACAAACGTAAATGCCACGTATTATGCGCTAGAAAGCATGGATGCGCCCACAGTTTGGATTGTTGGAGGTGAAGATAAGGGTAATAATTATGAGGAGCTATTCTCCTTCGTTAATGAGAAAGTGAAAGCTATCATTTGTTTAGGTATTGATAATGAAAAACTTATGAGGAGTTTTAGTAATACGGTTGACATTATTGTTGAGACTCAATTTATGAGTGAAGCGGTTAAAATCGCCTATAAAATAGCCAACGCCGGAGATAATGTTTTGTTATCTCCTGCCTGCGCAAGTTTTGATTTGTTTGAAAATTATGAAGACAGAGGACGTCAATTTAAAAATGCAGTAAGAAATCTATAAAATCGTGTAAGTGCAAACCGTGTTTAAAAACATAAAGGGAGATCGTTTAATTTGGGCTATAGTAGCGTTGTTGGCTATTTTGTCATTTTTGCCTGTTTATAGTGCTGCCAGTGATTTGGCGTACGATAAATACGATGGAAATACCTTTATTGCTTTTGTTAAGCATTTTATGCATTTATTTTTAGGTTTTGCTATTATGTATGGGGTTCATAAAATACCTTATAGGTACTTTAAAGGTCTGTCGCTTGTAATGATTCCTATAGTTTTAGTGCTACTTGTTATAACGATGCTTCAAGGCACCGTTATGGGTGGGGCAAGTGCAAGTAGGTGGATAAAGATACCTATTGTAGGCGTGTCTTTCCAAACATCAACTTTTGCTTTTGTGGTGCTTATGGTTTATGTGGCACGCTATATGTCCAAAATAAAGGATAAAGAAATCACTTTTAAATCATCGATTTTACCTTTATGGGGTCCTGTGTTTTTAATACTGGCTTTGGTGTTGCCATCAAACTTTTCGACGGCGGCCATAATATTTTTAATGGTATTAATATTAGTGTTTTTGGGAGGTTATCCCATTCGATATTTAGGGGTGATTATAGGCACGGGTATTGTAGCTCTCGTCTTTTTTGTAATGTTTGCAAAATTAACTACAGGGCCGTTGCATGTAAAAGTAACCACTTGGGAAAACAGAATTAAAAACTATTCCAATAATGAAGATACTAAGGCTGATTATCAAATTGAAAAGGCAAAAATTGCGATTGCCTCAGGAGGTATAAAGGGTGTTGGCCCGGGGAAAAGCATACAAAAGAATTTTTTACCGCAATCGTCTTCCGATTTTATTTTTGCGATTATTATTGAAGAATATGGACTATTGGGCGGCTTTTTTATTATGATTTTATATCTGTGGTTTTTGTTTAGAATTGTTATCGTAGCGCAGAAATCAGATACTATTTTTGGTAAACTTTTAGTATTGGCCGTTGGTTTGCCCATTGTGTTTCAGGCTTTAATAAATATGGCTGTTGCGGTTGAGCTATTCCCTGTAACGGGGCAAACATTGCCATTAATCAGTAGTGGAGGGACGTCCATTTGGATGACCTGCTTAGCTGTAGGGATAATACTAAGCGTTAGTGCAAAACGAGAAGAGATTAAAGAGAAAGAAAGTGTAGAAGAGAATCCGTTAGAAATTCTATCGGAAACTATTTAAGATAGAACGAGTAAAGAAAAGAGAACAAAGAACGGAAAGAAAAGACATTATTGTTTTAATAATATAAACATTCACGAATTAGTGGTAAAGAAAGAAACATATAAAATCATATTATCCGGAGGAGGAACCGGAGGGCATATTTACCCTGCTATAGCTATTGCTAATGAGCTTAAATCTCGTTTTCCCGATGCAGAATTTTTGTTTGTTGGTGCTAAGGACAGGATGGAAATGGAGAAAGTTCCCGAAGCCGGATATGATATTATAGGATTATGGATTTCCGGGATTCAACGAAAATTAACATTAAAAAATCTGATGTTCCCTTTTAAGCTCATCAGTAGTTTATGGAAGGCAAGAAAGGTGATAAGATCATTTAAACCTAATCTAGCCATTGGCACCGGAGGGTTTGCAAGTGGCCCTCTACTTTACATGGCGGCATCGGCTAAAATTCCGTGCTTAATACAGGAGCAAAACTCATTCCCGGGAATTACAAATAAATTACTGGCTAAAAAGGTGCAAAAAATATGCGTAGCTTATGATGATCTGGAACGGTTTTTTCCAAAAGATAAAATCATTAAAACTGGAAATCCAGTACGTCAGGATTTATTAGATGTTGAAGATAAAACTGTTGAAGCTAAAAACTTTTTCAATTTAAAACATGGAAAATACACGCTTTTGGTTTTAGGAGGGAGTTTGGGGTCTAGACGTATAAATGAACTCATTGAAAAAGAATTAGATTTTTTAGATACCCAAAATGTTCAAGTTATATGGCAATGTGGAAAATTGTATTATCAGCAATATAAAATTTATAACAACACCAATAATGTACAGGTCTATGAATTTTTAAACAAAATGGATTATGCCTATGCTGCTGCAGATATTGTGATATCAAGGGCTGGAGCCAGTTCGGTGTCTGAACTTTGTATTGTTGGAAAACCGGTAATTTTTATTCCGTCTCCTAATGTTGCCGAGGACCATCAGACTAAGAATGCCATGGCTATAGTAGATCATGATGCGGCAATGCTAATTAAAGAGGAAGATTTAGATGCCGATTTTGAAAACAAGTTCTCGCAACTTATTGCAACGCCTGAAAAGCAAAAGCAATTAGGAGCGCATATAAAAGAGATGGCATTGATAAATGCAACAAATGATATTGTGGATCAGGTTGAAACGCTTTTAAATAATAAATGAATCTAAATAATATACATAACATTTATTTTATCGGCATTGGAGGTGTTGGTATGAGTGCATTGGCACGCTATTTTAAAGCAAATAATAAACATGTTTCCGGTTATGATAAAACCAAAACCGAAATCACAGACAGTTTGGTTGATCTTGGTATAAATATTCATTTTCACGATTCAATAGACCTTATAGATCCGGTTTTTCTAAATAGAGAAAAGACTGTGGTTGTTTATACTCCTGCAATACCTAGCAAGCATTCGGAACTAAATTATTTTAAAAATGAAGATTTCGTTATTCTTAAGCGCTCTGAAGTTTTAGGGTTGATCACCGAAAATACGTTTTGTTTAGCCGTAGCAGGAACCCATGGAAAAACGACCACTACTAGTATTCTTGGACATTTAATGCACGAATGCGACGTGCCACTTACCGCATTTTTAGGAGGGATAAGTGAAAATTATAATTCTAACTTAATATTGAAGGGGAACGACGTTTCAGTAGTTGAAGCAGATGAATTCGATCGGTCGTTCTTAACACTGTCACCAAATATGGCGTGTATTACATCCATGGATGCGGATCATTTAGATATTTATGGTGAAGCAGATGTATTACAGGATTCATTTAAAGAATTTTCGAGAAGACTCAAACCAAATGGAAAGCTGTTCGTTAAAAAGGGACTTCCTTTAAATGGAATCACTTATGGCATTGAAGATGATTCCGATTATTCAATTCAAAATATTAAAATAAACCATGGCACGTATATCTTCGATGTGAAAACACCAAAAACAGTGCTTAAAAACTTAAAGTTTAACCTACCGGGTAGACATAATTTGTCGAATGCATTAATAGCCTTGGCGATGGCTGTAGAGTATGGTTGCCCTAACGAGCACCTCGCCAAAGCTTTAGCGTCCTATAAAGGTGTTAAGCGACGATTTACCTATCATTTGAAAAAAGATAACCTAGTTTTTATTGATGATTATGCGCACCACCCTGAAGAGATTAATGCTGTTCACCAGGCGGTGAGGGAAATGTATCCAAATCATAAAGTATTGGCTATTTTTCAACCACATTTATACAGCAGAACACGAGATTTTATAGACGACTTCGCTCATAGTTTGTCAAATTTTGACGAAGTTTTGTTATTGGATATCTACCCGGCAAGAGAACTGCCTATAGCGGGAGTTACTTCCGCTTGGCTGTTGGATAAAATAAGCAATAAGAATAAGCAGTTGGTGAACAAGTCTGAATTGCTTGTAGAAATACACAAAACTGAAGCAACAGTGGTAATTACCATGGGTGCCGGTGATATTGGAGAAGAGGTTAAACATATTAAAAAAGAATTGAGTATTGCGAGTTAATTGGAATTACATAAAGGTGTTTATTTTGCTGCTATTGGTAGTTTTTTTATATGCGTTCGCTTTGCAGAGAAATGAGGTTAGAATCGTGTCTCAACCTCAAATAAAATTTATAGGCCATAACAACCTTTTCATTTCGAACGAAACTGTTAGTAAATTGTTAATACAAAATTATCAAGAGGCTCAAAAGGTACCTAAAGAAACTTTAGATTTGAAAGAATTGGAGCGTGCCCTAAATTCTAATCCAATGATAAAATCAGCAGAAGTGTATGTCGCTGTAAACGGTACACTTAATGCTGAAATTGAACAAAAAACACCTATTGCAAGAGTGCGTACAAATGCGTCTTATTATATTGACGATGAAGGTTTTTATATGCCTTTATCTGCTAATTATTCGGCACGAGTGCCACTGGTTACAGGTTATGTTGAGAAAAATAAATTGAAGAATGTTTATATAGTTGCGAATAAAATTAGTCATGATGAATTCTTAAAAAAGAATGTTATTGAAATTAATCAAACCATTAATAATACAATTTATTTAAGGCTAAGACAGTGCAAGTTTGTAATTCAATTGGGAAGTGTTAAATCATTAGATAAAAAAATTAATAACCTAAAAGCGTTTTATCAGAAATGCCTAAAGGAGAAAACACTTAACCATTACAAAAAAGTTAATTTACAATTTGACAACCAAGTCGTGTGTACCAAAACGTAAACAATGGATCATAATATAGCAGTAGGATTAGATATAGGAACCACAAAGATTGTGGCCATGATTGGCCGTAAAAATGAGTACGGCAAAGTTGAAATTCTTGGTATTGGAAAATCTAAAAGCCTTGGTGTACACCGTGGTGTGGTAAATAATATTACACAAACTATTCAATCCATTCAGCAAGCCGTTCAAGAAGCAGAAGTAGCCGCGGAAATTAAGATTGAAGAGGTGACCGTTGGTATTGCAGGGCAGCATATTCGTAGTTTGCAGCATAGTGATTATATAACTAGGCCCAATTCTGAGACGGTTATAGATGAGGATGATATTGATAGGTTAATAAATCAAGTACACAAATTGGTGATGCTTCCGGGCGAAGAAATTATACATGTGTTACCTCAAGAGTATAAAGTTGATGGTCAAGGAGAAATTAAAGAACCGGTTGGGATGTATGGAGGTAGACTTGAAGCTAATTTTCATGTCGTTGTAGGTCAAGTATCTTCAATAAGAAATATTGGGCGTTGTGTACAGAGCTCAGGCTTAAATTTAGAAGGAATTACCTTAGAACCCTTAGCATCGGCCAATGCTGTTTTAAGCCAGGAAGAAAAAGAAGCAGGTGTCGCACTTATCGATATAGGAGGAGGAACAACGGATTTGGCTATTTTTAGAGACGGCATTATTCGCCATACAGCTGTTATTCCGTTTGGAGGCAATGTAATTACAGAAGATATAAAAGAAGGATGTTCAATTATTGAAAAACAGGCGGAGCTTTTAAAAATAAAATTTGGATCCGCATGGCCAGGAGAAAATAAAGACAACGAGATTGTCTCTATTCCTGGATTAAGAGGGAGAGAACCTAAAGAAATTACCTTAAAAAACCTTTCTAAAATTATTCATGCCAGAGTCGTTGAAATTGTGGAGCAGGTCTATGTAGAGATTAAAAATTATGGCCACGAAGAACAAAAAAAGAAACTCATTGCCGGTATCGTTCTAACGGGTGGAGGAAGTCAGTTAAAACATTTAAAGCAGTTGGTAGAATATATTACAGGAATGGACACCAGAATTGGATATCCCAACGAACATTTAGCTGGTGATAGTGATGAAGACGTGACAAGTCCATTATTTGCAACAGCAGTGGGATTAGTTTTAGATGGTTTAAAGCGTCAGGAAAGAAAAAAAATCGAACAACAAATAGAAAATACACTGGAAAGTGAAAACGAGAATGAAGAAGTTGTAGAAAAACCAGTTAAAGAACGACGTTCTTTTTTAGATAAATTAACAGAACGGGTTAAGGACTTTTTAGATAACGCAGAATGATAGTTTCTAAAAAACAACAAAGAACGTAAATAACAATAGAGCAAAAAGTAATAATATAGAGTCAGACCATTTCTATTTATTTGAAAAGAGGTTCCAAAAAAGAAGGAATGGGCAACCAGTAAAAAAGAATTTATGAGCAGCAAAAAAGAATTCGAAAGCATCGCATTTGATTTACCCAAGAATCAATCAAATGTTATTAAGGTTATTGGTGTTGGAGGCGGAGGTAGTAACGCCATTAATCACATGTTCCAGCAAGGTATCAAAGGCGTTGATTTTTACATCTGCAATACAGATGCACAAGCGCTTCAAAACAGTGGAGTGCCAAACAAGATCCAATTAGGACTTAACTTGACCGAAGGGCTGGGTGCGGGTGCAAACCCCGATATAGGTGAGCAATCTGCCGTAGAAAGCTTTGATGATATTTCAACGATGCTGGATTCTAATACGAAAATGGTTTTTATCACGGCAGGAATGGGAGGTGGAACCGGAACCGGAGCAGCACCAATTATCGCCAAAATGGCTAAAGACCTGGACATTTTAACGGTAGGTATTGTCACCATGCCTTTTGCCTTTGAAGGTAAAATGCGTATTGAACAATCTCAAAAAGGGATTGAAAAGTTGAGAGATGTTGTCGATTCATTAATCGTAATAAATAATAATAAACTTCGAGAAGTTTATGGAAATCTAGGTTTTAAAGCTGGCTTTTCAAAAGCGGATGAGGTGTTATCTACTGCTGCTCGCGGTATCGCCGAAGTTATTACACATCACTATACGCAAAATATTGATTTACGAGATGCCAAAACCGTATTGAGTAATAGTGGTACGGCTATTATGGGGTCTGCTTTAGCTTCTGGGCAGAATCGTGCACAGGATGCTATTAGGAAAGCTTTGGATTCACCGTTATTGAATGATAACAAAATTACAGGAGCTAAAAATGTATTACTATTGATTGTTTCCGGATCTCATGAAATCACCATCGATGAAATCGGAGAGATCAATGATCATATTCAAACAGAAGCGGGTCATGGTGCTAATATTATTATGGGTGTTGGTGAAGATGACGCTTTAGAAGAATCGATTGCTGTGACTATTATAGCCACGGGCTTTAACGTTGAGCAACAAGATGAAATTTCTAATACAGAAACTAAGAAAGTGGTGCATTCATTAGAAGAGGAGCAAGATCTAGGGACTACCGATAAAGATCCCGTAATTATCGCACCGGTTATAGAATTGGAGAAGAAAGAAGAGGAACCAATTGTTAGACATACCTTAGAGTTCGAAGCCGAAGAAACTAATACACATTCGGAGATTAAGACGAGCAAAAAGGAAATGACTTCCGATATGGAGGATATTAATTTAATACCCACATCGGAGATTATCAAAAACATAGATGTTGTTTATGATGAGGTAAGTGCAGATTTTGAAGAAGACGAAGATTTTATTATAAAGCCTGTTACAAGAATGTCATCAGATCTCGAAGACATGACCGATATTGAGATCATTTCAGATAATCTGGAAGAAGAGCAACAGATAACCTTAACATTCGATTTGCCACTTTCATCTAATAAGGACATTAACGAAAAAGAAGAAGATACTGAAATAATATCCTACGACCTTAATGAGGAAGCGAAAAAAATTCCTGTTAATGATTTTGTTGAGTTGGTAACAGTAAATGAAACCAATGAAGAAGGAGATGTTCGTTATGTTTTAGATGATTATTTGGAGGTAGAATCGTCAATCAATAAAAACTCATCAACAAATGAGATTATGGAAGGCGTTGAGCAGGATATTGTTTTTGAAAAGAGAGTTGTAGACCAAGATGATGTTGAAGAATTACCTGCGGAGGAGGTGGATCCAATGAATAGCCCAATTTCTGAAATACTAAAGGAACGTACCGAGGAACGTAAACGAAAAATGAAGGATTTCAATTATAAATTCAATAATGCGAAAATTGATGATATCGAAAAAATTCCCGCGTACAAGCGACAAGGTATAGATTTAGAAGATGCTAAACATTCTTCTGAAACCGATTTATCCAGAACCAGTATAGGTTTGGATGATAATGACGATATTCAATTAAGAAGTAATAATTCCTTTTTACACGATAACGTAGATTAAATATAATACACTGGCCTTACTTTGTTATGAACCCGATAAGTCGCCCTCAGCTTATCGGGTTTTTTATTTCTAAATTTGGTGTATTTTTAAGGAAAACTAATCGCTAAAGACTGCTTAGTTTTTTATATCTTCGCACTTCAAATTGAGAAGTCATGAGTTTACAGCAGGATATTATGACAGCTTTAAAAGCTGCAATGAAAGCCAAAGACCAAGGTGCTTTAACGGCATTGCGTGCGGTGAAATCAGCTATTTTGTTAGCACAAACAGAAAGTGGTGCGCAAGCCGAATTAACAGAAGAGCAAGAGCTAAAAATACTTCAAAAACAAGTAAAGCAACGTAAAGATAGTGCAGCTATATTTTTACGGGAGGGAAGAGAAGATCTCGCAGCTCCTGAGTTAGCGGAAGCAGAAGTTATTAGTCAGTTTTTACCAGAAGCTTTAAGTGAAGAAGCTGTTGAAAAAATAGTTGTAGAGACTATTGATAAACTGGGAGCTGAAGGTATGAAAGATATGGGTAAAGTTATGGGAGTTGTGAGTAAAGAATTGGCAGGACAAGCCGATGGTAAGACCATTTCCGGAATTGTAAGAGCAAAATTATCATAATAAAATAATGGCCACGTAGCTCAGCTGAATAGAGCACTGGATTTCGGCTCCAGCGGTCGGGGGTTTGAATCCCTCCGTGGTCACGAATAAATAAAAAAGCCAAACGTTAAATCAAGTTCACTTGAATTTATAAGTTTGGCTTTTTTATTTTCAAAGCGGAGCTTTGAGGGAAAAACGAGCGCAGCAAAGTTAATCCTAAATAACATTCATATTTTAATAGAGGTTCACTTGAATTTGTAAGCTTGGCTTTTTTATTTTCAAAGCGGAGCTTTGAGGGAACAACAAGCGAAATGAAGTTAATCCTCTATGTTACTAAAAAGTAAGTTTTAGTGTAAAACTTGCTTTTTTTATGTAAAAGTTGGAGAATAGCAGTTTATATTGTACTATTAAATCCATCAAAACGTTGTACTAAGGATGTCTTATTTTTTAATTCTTGAACCCTATTCTCCAGGCAGTAAGCTCATTTTGGGCATCTTGTTTGCCGTGCTGGTATATATCTTTCTGTATTACAGCGTTAGAATGATCGAGATGGGGTATGTATTAAAACACAGAAAACCCTTATATAATCATGTCTATCTGGTTCTTAGAAAACTTAATGATGAGCAGAAACGCATTCTGAAAAATCAATTCGGATTTTATAATAAATTAACAACAAAGCAACAACGCCATTTTGAACATCGTGTGGCTTCCTTCATAAAGGACAAAGATTTTATTGGCCGAAGTGGCAATCCGATTACCGAAGAGATGCGGGTTCTAATTTCAGCCACGGCGGTCATGCTGACCTTCGGATTTCGGGATTTTTATATTGGGTTTATTTCGAAGATCGTGGTCTATCCCAGTCAGTTTTACTCCAATACCAATAAGGCCTATCATAAAGGAGAGTTTAACCCTAAACTCAAAGCTTTGGTCCTTTCCTGGGAAGATTTTAAGGCAGGGTTTAATAACGGTAGTGATAATTTAAATTTAGGAATTCACGAAATCACACATGCCATACATATTAACAGCATTAAAGAACGCGATGTAAGCTCTACTATTTTTAGTGATACCTTTAAAGAGCTTTCAACCTTATTGTCGCATAAAGAAAACCTGCGAAAAGACTTAATGGATTCCCCGTATTTTAGAAAATATGCCTATACCAATCAGTTTGAATTTTTAGCCGTAGCTATCGAAAACTTTATTGAAACGCCACAAGAATTCAAATCGCAATTTCCGGAAGTGTATAGCAAAATACGGCAAATGCTTAATTTTAATATTCCAGGGTACTAACTGTAGAAATATCTTTAATCATGATTTTTATCATGCTTTTTCATGCTTTTCATGCTTAATTTTAAAGTAGAATTTAAAACAGAATATCATGAAAAGAAGAACTCCAGTTTCAGAAATAATGTCGAAAGAAGTGATTGCTTTAAGCAGATCGGAAGATTTAGATCGTGCTGAAATGCTATTTAAAAGGCACCATATAAGACACATCCCTGTTGTAAGCGGTGAATCGATCATTGGTATGTTAAGCTATTCAGATTTACTCAGAATTAGTTTTGCTGATGCGACCAACGACGAACGAAACGTCGACTCCGTAGTATATAATATGTTTACTATTGAACAAGTTATGACAAAAAATCTAATAAGCGTTTCCAGTGAAACAACCATCAAAGAGGTGGCAGAGATTTTAGCAGAAAATGAATTTCATGCATTACCCGTAGTGGACGATTCCATTTTAGTCGGTATTGTTACGACTACTGATTTGATTAAATACTTGCTTAAACAGTTTTAAAAGGAGCTTTTTACGAGGCCTGAAGAGGCGAGTATTGTACGCAACGTGCTAATATCGAACGGTTTTTTATACACTACATTCAATTAAAATTCATATTTTTATGAATGGATTACGGTGTGATGTTAAAGCGGCTCAATATATATTTAGTTCTCGGATTATTGGTGATGAGTTCCTGTGGAAGAACAAGTTTACCGGAAATGGTTGAAGCGGAATATGTAAACCTTTCGGAAACCATCGATTTTAATCAGGATATAAAACCCATCTTATCCGATAAGTGCTATTTATGCCATGGGCCGGATGAGAATAAAATAGCCGCCGGATTACAATTGCACCTTCCGGAGCTGGCCTTTGCCGAACTGCCGGAAACACCCGGAAAATACGCCATTAAACCAAGGAATTTGAGTAAAAGTGAAGTGTTTCACCGGATTATTTCTGAAGACCCAAATTACCTCATGCCCAATCCGGAATCTCACCTTTCTTTATCAAATTACGAGAAGGCGGTCCTAATAAAATGGATTGAAGATGGTGCCGAATATAAAGATCATTGGGCTTTTGTGAAGCCTGAAACTTATAGTCTTCCGGAAACCTCATTTGCAGAACATATAAATAACCCCATCGATCATTTTGTTTTAGCAACATTAGAGAAGCATCAATTAGAGCCCAGCACTAAAGCCGATAAGGAAACCCTGCTGCGACGTGTATCTTTCGACCTTACCGGACTTCCTCCAACCTTAGAAGATATGAATTCTTTTTTAGCCGATACAACTTCAACGGCCTTCGAAAAGCAAGTAAACAGACTGCTAGCCTCTCCACATTATGGAGAGCATATGGCATTAGGTTGGATGGATTTATCACGATTTGCCGATACCCATGGGTATAGTGTTGATCGATACAGAGATATGTCACCATGGCGGGATTGGGTTATTGAATCGTTTAATAATAATATGCCTTATGATCAATTTGTAACCTGGCAACTGGCTGGTGATCTATTGGAAAACCCTACTCGAGATATGAAACTGGCAACAGCCTTTAATCGTATCCATCCACAAAATATGGAAGGCGGTATTGTGAATGAAGAGTTTCTTATAGAATATGCTGTAGATAGAGTAAGTACCGTGAGTAGTGCTTTTATGGGGCTAACGGTAGCTTGTGCACGATGTCATGACCACAAGTTCGACCCTATTTCGCAAAAAAACTTCTATGAGTTGACCAGTTATTTTAATAATATTAATGAAATCGGGCAAATTTCCTTTAATAATGCCATGCCGGTTCCTACCTTGTTGTTAACTACAGAAGAAGAAGACCAAATGATAGCCTATATGAATCGCTTGATGCAAGATTCAGAGCAAAACATTAAAAAGATTAGAGAGGAGGTAGAGACTTCCGATTTTAAGGCATGGTTAGATCAAGGTAAGTATAAGCATCTTTTGAAAACCCCGATAAGAAATAATTTGGTGGCACATTTCGATTTGGATGATAAGCGTTTAAGAAACCGGATAAGTCCTTTTCAGAAAGGCACCATGAAGCGTGAAAGTGCTGAAGGTCAAAACATTGACCTTGTAGATGGAAAATATAAAAAAGGGGTCATGTTTAATGGTGATACCTGGTTGGATTTAAAGCAGACGGCGGTTTTTGGAAGAAGTGACGCCTTCAGCATTAGCTTTTGGGCGCATATTCCATCCGATATTAAAAACGGAAATATTTTTCACAAAGGCATTGGCGCGATTTTATACGGTTGGCGTGGGTATCATTTAAAAATAGTTGAGAATAAGTTGGAATTGATGATGGCGCACACGGCACCCGATAATGCCATTACAAAGATCACGGAATCGGACTTCCCCAGGGACGAATGGATCCATATGTCGGTGACCTATGATGGGAGTAGCAAGGCTTCCGGTTATAGCCTTTATATTAATGGAAAGGAAATAAAAACCAAAGTTAAAACGGATAATTTATATAAAGATATCCTCTTTAGAAATGGTTCCGAGCCCGGATTGCAATTCGGAGCCCGACTTCGTGGTAAGGGTATAAAAGGCGCTATTGTAGATGATATTAGGGTTTATAACCGGGTGCTTTCAAATATTGAAATTTTAAAGCTGTCAGAATCTGAAAATTTTAAAACCATGCTGGCAAAGTCTTCAGCCGATCTTATCCCGGACGAAAAAGACCAACTAAAACAGTATTATTCCCAAGTCGTTTCTAAAAAGGCGAATACAGAATTAAGACGCTTGGCTAAATTAAGGAAGGCCTATGCGGATAGTGTTGAAGCTTTGCAAGAGGTCATGGTTATGAAAGAAACGCAACAACCCGTACAGGCGTACCTTTTAGAACGTGGGGTTTATGATGCCAAAGGTGAAAAAGTATTCCCGAATACACCGGAAAATGTGCTACCCATGCCAAAGGATTATGAGGCTAATCGTTTAGGGTTTTCAAAGTGGTTGTTTCATGAAGACCATCCTTTAACAGCTAGAGTCGCTGTGAATAGGCTATGGCAGCAGTTTTTTGGACGCGGACTCGTAAAAACCTCTGAAGATTTTGGAAATCAGGGGGAAATGCCCAGTCACCCTAAATTATTGGATTGGTTGGCTTTAGAGTTTAAAAACTCCGGCTGGGATATAAAAGCCTTGCAGAAAAAGATAGTACTTTCCAATGCCTATCAACAATCCTCTGTGACGGGCCCCGGCACATTGGAACAAGATATCGAAAATAAATTTCTGGCCAGAGGGCCGTCAAAGCGTTTATCAGGAGAAATGCTTAGAGATAATGCTTTATTGGCTTCCGGTTTGTTAAATAAAAATATTGGCGGGAAAAGTGTAAAACCCTATCAGCCGGAAGGTCTGTGGAAAGTGAACGGGATATCTTATAATGAAGACCGGGGAGACAACCTTTACCGAAGAAGTTTATACACGATATGGAAACGATCGGTGCCGCATCCTACATTAGCAACTTTTGATGCGCCGGACAGATCGGCCTGTACGATTAGACGGCAGGAAACCAATACACCACTTCAGGCATTAGTCATTTTAAACGACCCCACCTATATTGAAGCCGCCAGAGTGCTTGGAAAAAACATGTTATCTTTTAAAGATCACAAAAAGGCCATTTCAGATACGTTTCGTAAACTTACGGGAAGAACCATTACCTCTGATGAATTGAATCTGTTGTTGCGGCTTCGTGATGAAACGTATAAAGATTTCGGGGAAAACCTATCAAAAACGAAAGGCTGGTTGAATACCGGGGCTTTTCGGGTGGCCTTAAATGACGATAAAGCCATGGTGGCTGCAAATGCTGTGGTGGCAAGTACTATAATGAATTCGGATGCTACGATTACAAAACGATAAATAAATGTGAATTATGTGTCATAATCATGATATTTTAAAATCGAATAACAAAGATCTCCAACAGGTAGAAAAACTTTGGGATAGAAGGCAATTTCTAACCAAAACTTCACTAGGTTTAGGAGCTCTGGCTTTGGGGTCTTTGTTACATGGTGAAAAGGCTTTTGGAGCAGTTAATAGCAGTCCCGGAAGTCTGAATCTTGATATGTTAAAAAATGGTTTGGGATTACCACATCATATCCCTAAAGCGAAACGTATCGTGTATTTGTTTCAAAGTGGTGGGCCTTCCCAGTTGGATTTGTTTGATTATAAGCCCAAATTGGTTGATATGTTTGGTAAAGATTTACCAACTTCGATTCGAAAAGGACAACGGCTAACGGGGATGAGTGCCGAGCAAACGGCCTTTCCGATTGCACCATCCATTATGAATTTCAAGCAATATGGTGAATCTAGAGCCTGGGTAAGTGACGTGATGCCATACCTTTCGGAAGTGGTTGATGACCTTTGCTTTATTAAGTCCATGCAAACGGATGCGATCAATCATGACCCGGCCATTACTTTTTTGCAAACCGGGAATCAACTTCCTGGAAGACCTTCTATCGGAGCATGGTTAAGCTACGGATTGGGATCGGATAATGAGAACTTACCAACTTTTATTACCCTTATTACCAAAAATATGGGCGGTCAGCCTTTGTACTCACGTCTGTGGGGCAATGGATTTTTACCAACCGAGCATCAAGGGGTTCAGTTTCGTTCCGGTAAGGATCCCGTGCTATACCTTAATGATCCGGAAAATTATGATGGTCATGACCGCAGAAAAATGTTAGATTACCTTGGGAAACTCAATAGCCTGCAATATGATGCCTACGGCGATTCTGAAATCAATGCCAGAATGAATCAATATGAAATGGCCTTCCGGATGCAAACGTCCGTGCCTGAAGTTACAGATCTATCCGATGAACCGGATTATATTTTTGATATGTATGGTACAGATAGCCGAAATCCTGGAACCTATGCTGCCAATTGCCTGATGGCGAGAAAACTACTTGAAAAGGATGTTAAGTTTGTACAACTATATCACCAGGGGTGGGATCAGCATGCGGGCTGTCCAGGTGGCGTTATTAACCAATCAAAACTTACAGATCAGGCCAATGCGGCCTTAATAAAAGACCTAAAACAACGGGGTATGCTGGATGATACTTTAGTCATATGGGGTGGAGAATTTGGACGTACCGTGTATTCTCAGGGACAATTAACGGCAACCAACTATGGTAGAGATCATCACCCGAAAGCGTTTACTATGTGGATGTGTGGTGCCGGTGTCAAACCGGGATTCACTTATGGAGAAACCGATGATTTTGGTTACAATGTGGTTAAAGATCCGGTGCATGTCCATGATTTTCATGCCACCTTGTTGCATCTCTTCGGTATAAATCATGAGCGATTTATTTTTAAGCATCAGGGCAGACGTTTTCGACTAACCGATGTCCATGGACATGTTGTTAAGGATGTTTTGGAGTAGTTTTATGAATTCGCCAAAGCTTTGAGGCTCTTAATAGTCTCAGGTTGATTTTCGCTTTTAAAGACATAACTTCCGGCAACTAAAACATCGGCTCCCGCCTCAACTAAGGCTTTAGCATTTTTATTAGTCACACCGCCATCAATCTCAATCAGCGTAGAAGCTCCCTTGCGCTCAATCAATGCTTTTAGTTGCCTTACTTTATTATACGTGTTTTCTATAAAACTTTGTCCGCCAAAACCAGGATTAACACTCATTAGGCATACCAAATCAATATCGTTGATGGTGTCTTCCAATAGACTAATACTCGTGTGAGGATTTAAAGCAACACCGGCTTTCATACCTTCACTTTTAATAGCTTGAAGTGTGCGGTGCAAGTGGGTGCAAGCTTCATAATGCACTGTAAGGATATCACTGCCTAAATCGGCAAATGTTTTGATATAACGATCTGGGTCTACAATCATTAAATGCACATCGATAGTCTTTTTAGCATGCTTGGCAATCGCTTGTAAAACAGGCATTCCAAAAGAAATGTTGGGAACAAAAACACCATCCATAATATCAATGTGAAACCAGTCGGCCTCACTTTTATTGACCATGTCTATGTCACGTTGAAGATTTGCAAAGTCTGCTGCTAAAACTGAAGGCGCAATTAATTTAGAACTCATTGAAACAATTATTTAGTTTGCACAAAAATAATTGTTTTACTTAATGTTTAGCCTTAATGTGTCAATAAAATTTTTAACCATAGCGATAACTTCATTGGCTAATACACTATCAGCATTTTTTAACCAATTTAAATATTCGTTAAGATTTTGTAATTCTTCTTTTTTATTAATAACAGTGAAGCCGAAATTATAATCTTGAAAGATGCGTTGCTCTATGGTTGTGTTGATAACTTTAAAAATATTTTTGTGTCTGGAATCTAGAGCAATCCTTTCGAATGTATTATCAACCGTTTCTTGTTCACCCTCAAGAACTTGCAGAAAATTACCGCTTTTGTAAATAAGAATTCCGGTAATATTACATTTAGAATTGTTTTCACGTGCCTTTTCATATAGGGCACTCAAGTCGTCTAAAGAATTTGGTCTTTGAGAATCACTAATATAACATATTGTTTTTAGCATAAAAAATAGTATAAAATTGCAATCCCCGTAACCAAGTTACAAAATATTTGTAACGTATTTTATAGAAAGCAATACATATTTTTAATAATTTAAAAATGAAAAAATTTAGGGATTAAAGGTGTTGTAAAATTAGTGATAAAGAAGTTATATAAAAGTGAACCCCCGGTAATCAGCCGGGGGTTCTTTCATCAATCAAAAAACGAACAGTTATGTGAACTGTTTGTTGTCGTAATTTAGTCGTAATTTTTTTATTAACCTAAATATGTCTTTAAAATTTTACTCCTAGATGTATGTTTAAGCCTTCTAATGGCCTTTTCTTTGATTTGTCTTACACGTTCTCTGGTTAGATCAAATGTCTCTCCAATTTCTTCTAAAGTCATTGGATGTTGATTTCCTAAACCAAAATATAAACGGATCACATCAGCTTCGCGAGGTGTTAATGTTTCCAAAGCACGTTCAATTTCTGTGCGCAAGGACTCGTGCAATAATTCTCTGTCCGGATTTGGAGATTCTCCACTATTAAGAACATCATATAAGTTAGAATCTTCACCTTCAACTAAAGGAGCATCCATACTTACGTGACGCCCCGAGTTTTTCATAGACTCCTTAACATCATTAATAGTCATGTCTAACTCTTTGGCAATCTCTTCCGCACTTGGCGGACGTTCATGACTTTGCTCTAAAAAAGCAAAGGTCTTATTGATCTTGTTTATAGAACCAATTTTATTTAATGGTAAACGCACAATACGCGATTGTTCTGCTAATGCTTGAAGAATGGATTGACGAATCCACCAAACAGCATAGGATATAAATTTAAAACCACGTGTTTCATCGAAACGCTGCGCAGCTTTAATAAGCCCTAAGTTACCTTCATTAATTAAATCCGGTAAAGTAAGTCCTTGATTTTGGTACTGTTTAGCTACCGATACCACGAAACGTAAATTAGCTTTTGTCAACTTTTCTAAAGCGATCTGATCACCGGCTTTAATGCGTTGTGCTAATTCCACTTCCTCATCGGCGGTAATTAAATCTACCTTACCAATTTCCTGTAAATATTTATCTAACGAAGCAGTTTCTCTATTAGTAACCTGCTTAGTAATTTTAAGTTGTCTCATCTAAAGTTCTTCTGTAAATTTAAAGCGAATATTTGTTCTTCAATGGTTATACGTATATAAGTCGGAAAATGTTACAAAAACTTTTATAATATTTAAACCATTTTTAAGTTTAGACCCTAGATAGTTGAAAAAGTCACATTCCTATAGGGTCTACAGTTGGTTTTTGTCTAGATATTCAGATATGCATGTGCCTATTCAAAATCAAAAGGTCCATTATCAATACCAATACGCTCTCTTAAACGGTTAATTTTTTGATGCATTCGGTTAAAAAACAAAGATCTATCTTTTTCTCCCGCATTCACCAATAACTTTGAAATACTCATTTGCTTTTCGAAAAATTCATACATAAGTTCGCAGGTCGGTTGATGTTCGATTTTGAAGTAGCTAATCACGGTAAATGGTGTGAAAAAAACTTTTTGATAAGGTGTTTTTACCATAATGGTGTTGCTCATCGTATGGATATTGTTAATATAGAGATTATAAATGGCCTTGTTTTTAGAACCTGTCAAACATTGTTGAATCGCCTGCTTTTCTACATGTCTGATGACATCTTCTATATCGGTACAGATAAGTAAGGCTAGTTCTCTAGACAAAGCTCCGGATTCAAAGTAATAAAGTACCTGCTGTAATGTACCATTAATTGTGGTGTTGTTCCAGATTTCTGTTATGTTTATGTCTTTATAGACTTCACCTAGTTTAAAAGCTTTTTCAAGTAATGTGTCGGGCATGTTATTGATAAAGTCATCGAAGGCAATTTTATTTCTGGTCATTTCCGGATCTACATCTTTTAACCAGACATACATTTTATAACGTGATAAAAATGAATCCTTAAGGGTGTGGAACAAAGGGATGTCTTTGGCCGAGTAAATTATGGAAGCACTTTTTAATTTAGTTAGTGGAAAAACACTTTCATACGATTGTTTTAACCAGATTTCCAAATCTTCTTTATTATGAATAGGGGGAGATAAATCTGTTATAATGGTATTCTCGCTACCAACTTCATATAACTTATTTAAGGAAACTTTATAATGTTTTGCCAGTGTTACAGCCTCTTCTAAAGATAAGCTGGTCTTTAAATTTATTCGTCTGTACGCTGCATCATAGCCAATATCCAGAATGTCCGCTATTTCATCAACAAAAGACGTGTTGTTACTCGATTTTTCCTTTAAATACTTTATAAAATGATCTTGCATTTTTTCAAAATTTTTAAGCAGGAAAGTATCAGGATTTGTGAAAAATAAGAAAATTAAATTATTAATTCGGCATTTTAGTCAAATGATTATCAATTAATGCAAAGTAAGTTTGGACCATATTAATCTATTAAACATGAAAACTTTAAAGCATAGTAATGGCCCTCATATCCATTTGTTCTGGTGTTTTCCGAGTATTTCCAGGCTAAAAGCTTCAAAGGAAAAATGTAAAAAGCTAAACCAAGCGATTGATGAAGTGAAACCTGTTGAAATTGTAACCACCCGGGATCTTATTTTAAAGTTAAATAAAATAGGTGTTGAGTCCGGAAGGTTTTATGGTTTTGAAAGTCTTGAAGGCTCAATGAAAAAAGTGCTTTTGAATATTCATGACATAAAAACGATTATTCTTTTGTAACCAACCAAATAAGAAATATGATGAAAAAACGTGTATTAATAATATTCATGGCTTTGTTTTTTGTAGACGTAAGTGCACAACAAGAAGGCTTTCGAGCAGAAGTAAATGTAGGGCCAACAGTTGGGGATGCCAGTGCCTATTTTTCCTTTGTCTTACAAGGTAATTTTTACTATATGTGGCAAATAGCTCAAACTGTAGATCTGGGTGTCACTACAGGAGTTATTATGTTTTTAGGTGATGGTAATTCCGATAATTCCGGTGGAATATTTGGATCTATACCGGATGTATTTTTGCCTTTGGCAATAGCCATCAAAGCCCATTTTTCGAGCTCATTTTTTATGGGTTTAGATGCGGGTTATGGTGTTAGTGCAAATGCATTTGGTAGTAGCGACGGTGATTTTATTGAGGATGGCAATGGCGGATTATACTTAAGACCTTTAATTGGGTTTAATTTAAAGAAAAAGTTGGCTTTAATTGTGTCGTATTCCTCGGTTAACGAGAAGTACGGTGCTTCCTCTGCAATCAGCTTAGGAGTAAATTTTGGATTTTAAAAAATGAGCTCTACGGCATTTTTAAATGATATCACTATAAAAATCAAAACTAAAATTATTTCTCTGACTTTTTCTGTGGTGCTATTGGCGCAAAGTTGTGTAACCTTATATAAATCGCAACCTTTAACTTTAGAAGAAGCGCATAAAGAACAGATTAAAACCAAGGTCCTGTTAAAAAACGGAAAAGCCTTAAAGTTTAAAAAAATTGATTATGACAACGGTATTTATTATGGTGTAAAGAAAAAAAAGGTGCAGACAGCAAGGATGCCTTTAGATCAAAATATTATTGATGAAATTAAGGTGAAAGATAGAGCTTTATCTACTATCATCAACATTCCTTTAGTGTTTGTTTATTTAATGGGAGGTGGAGCTGCCAGTTATTCATACCAGTTTTGGTAGTGAGTAGAATCCCAAGGATCAAAAGGAACTTTAATGTTCTTCTTTACTTGAAATTTATTCAGAATAAATAGAATCGATAAAAATAGAACCAACAACAATTAAAATGATGAACATAATTTTAAAATACGGACTGCTCTCATGCTTGATTATAAGCATTTCTTGTAGTAAAGATAATCTAAATGATGACGGCAATGGGAACGCATGTTTGAGTGCCAAAGTGGATGGGGTTAATAAGATATTTAATGTGATTACAATATTGTCGGAAAATGATAAAGTAATTACAATCCATGGGTATAATCGGGATGATAAAATTGGAATTACACTGACCGTTGAAAATGCAACCGGTTTATACACTCATGGAGATGCAACGCTATCCGGGAAATTTACATTTGGAAATTCATTTGATTTTTTTGATCAGGATAATGATGGTCCTGCTATTGATTACGGAATCATTAGTGGACGTGTTGAAATTACTGCTCTGAGCAGTTTAGAAATCACCGGTAGTTTTCAGTTTATTGGAGAAAGCTATGACGGTAATCAAATTAATGTTTCTGAAGGCAGGTTTACCTGCAAAAAGAATTAAAACCTAGAAGTAAAAAAAGAAAACCGTTTCAAACTTTGAAACGGTTTTTTTGTTATACAGTAAAAAGAATTATTCTTCTTTTCTTTCTCCTCTGGGTTTTCTATCGTCGCGACGGTTATCACGTCCACGATTATCTCTACCTCTGTTATCACGTCCTCCGCGATTATTATCTCTTGGTGGTCTCGCTACATAACCTTCAGGTTTTGGTAAAATGGCTTTTCTAGAAACCTTTTCTTTACGTGTTCTTTGGTCGATACCAAAATACTTCACATCAAATACATCGCCCATGTTTACCACATCACTTACATTTTCTGTACGTTCCCAGGCCAATTCACTTACATGTAATAATACTTCATTTCCTGGGGCGTCGATATATTCTACAACCGCACCAAAATCAAGCATTTTTATGACTTTAACTTCATAAACACTACCTACTTCAGGTTTAAACAATAGCGAATCTATTTTTGCTAAAACAGCATCAATACCTTTGCTACCAACTCCTAAAATTTCAACAACACCTTCTTCGGTAACAGGATCTTCATTAATAACAATCGTAGTCTCGGTTTCTTTTTGCAATTCTTGAATTACTTTTCCACCAGGACCAATAAGTGCTCCTATAAATTCATTTGGAATACGTCTGGTAACCATAGTGGGCGCGTGATCCTTAACTTCTGCATTAGGTGCAGCAATAGTATCGGTAAGCTTTTCTAAGATGTGTAAACGACCGTCACGAGCTTGTTTTAATGCATTCACCAAAATCTCGTAGGATAAGCCTTTTACCTTAATATCCATTTGACAAGCTGTAATACCATCTTCAGTACCCGTTACTTTAAAATCCATGTCACCTAAATGATCTTCATCACCTAAAATATCAGATAAAACAGCATACTTTCCAGAATCGGCATCAGAGATTAATCCCATAGCAATACCGGAAACGGGTTTCTTCAATTGAACCCCGGCATCCATAAGTGCCATCGTACCCGAACAAACGGTTGCCATAGAAGAAGAACCATTAGATTCTAATACTTCAGACACGACACGAACGGTATAAGGACAATCTTCTGGTACCATGCCTTTTAAAGCACGTTGTGCTAAGTTACCATGCCCAACTTCTCTACGTGATGTTCCACGAATTGGTCTGGCTTCACCTGTTGAAAAAGGAGGGAAGTTATAATGTAAATAGAAACGCTCTTCACCTTCAAAGGACGGCATATCTATTTGGTTAGCTTCTCGAGATGTACCTAAAGTCACTGTGGCTAAGGCTTGAGTTTCCCCACGCGTAAAGATCGCAGAACCGTGTGTGGAAGGTAAATAATCAATCTCACACCAGATAGGTCTTATTTCATCAGTTTTTCTACCGTCTAAACGTAAGCCTTCATTTAAGGTTAAATCACGAACAGCGGCTTTTTCAGCTTTGCTGTAATACTTAGAGATTAACCCACCAATATCTTCTAATTCTTCTTCAGAAAATGATGCTTTTATTTCTTCTTTAATTTCACCAAATGCAGCACTTCTTTCATGTTTAGCAGAACCAGCTTTTGCTACAGCATACACCTTATCGTATGCCATCTCATGAATCTTTTGAGCTAATTCCTCATCTTCTCTCTCTGGTTCATACTCACGGACTTCTTTCTTGCCAAAGGCTTCTGCTAATTTTACCTGTGCCGCACATTGTACTTTAATGGCTTCATGAGCAAATTTGATGGCTTCAGTCATTTCTTCTTCAGAAATCTCATCCATTTCACCTTCAACCATCATTACAGAATCTGCAGATGCACCAATCATCATATCGATGTCGGATTCTTGCAACTGAGTTCTCGTTGGGTTGATCACGAATTCACCGTTAACACGACCAACTCTGGCTTCAGAAATTGGACATTCAAAAGGAAAATCTGATAATTGAATAGCCGCAGAAGCTGCTAATCCTGCCATAGCATCCGGCATCACATCATCATCGTGAGACATTAATTGAATCATCACCTGAGTTTCAGAATGATAATCTTTCGGGAATAGCGGACGTAATACACGGTCTACTAAACGCATGGTTAGTACTTCGCCATCACTTGGTCTTGCTTCTCTTTTAAAGAACCCTCCGGGGTATCTTCCTGCTGCAGCAAATTTTTCTCTGTAATCTACCGTAAGTGGTAAAAAGTCAACATCTGCTTGTTTGTAATTGGAAACGACTGTACACAAAAGCATACATTTTCCAGATTGCACAACAACGCTACCATGCGCTTGTTTTGCTAATTTTCCGGTTTCGATAGAAATTTCTCTACCATCACCTAGGTCTATGACCTCTTTAAAAACTTGTGGAATCATAAATTTTTTAATTCTAAATTAAACAATGGTCGTTGTGTTGTTGTGTAGTTGTTGTGTGTGACCAATGAAAAACTATTGATTCTGTCCTGATAACTATCAGAACTATTTAAGAATCTGCTTAATCATAAAATGTGCGATTTAAACTCGTGCACGAGAGCTATATTTAAAACAAAAAAGAGGCTATATAGCCTCTTTTAATTATTTTCTTAATCCTAATTCTTTCACTATAGCACGATATCTTAAGATATCTTTCTTAGTTAAGTAATCTAGTAAAGCACGACGCTTTCCTACTAGTTTTACTAATGAACGCTCTGTGTTAAAATCTTTACGATTGTTTTTTAAGTGTTCTGTTAAGTGATTAATTCTTTCAGTAAATAATGCAATCTGTCCTTCTGCAGAACCAGTATCTTTTGCGTTTTTACCGTGTTTTTTAAAGAGTTTCTCTTTTGCTTTTTGATCTAAATACATGCTAATATTATTGTAAATGATTGTTATGTACACGAAAGCCTTTCTTTCGAGCGGCAAATATAGTGTTTTTTTGTGTTTTTATGTTTTTTTTATAATTAATTTTCGTTAACTATCAAACGCTTTTCCTTAATGGGCATGGTATGGTTTAATACGTATAGTTTTACCTAAAAAGATAAAAGCCCATCAAAAAGATTTGATGGACTTTAGACTAAAACAAATAAACCAAACTAACTATTAATCTTCTATCTTTATGGTGATGGTACTTTCAATCTTTAGTTTTTTGCCATTTAATCGAACATCTGCCAAAAAGGATTTTGCGTCTGCTTTAGAATCTATGAGCTCTACAATTCTGCTATTGTCATATTCGCAGGCATCGTTGATATTGCCTTCTGTTCGCGATAGCCTTTGTATTTTATGAAAGTTAATCTTGACATCTAAAATGCTGTGTATAATACGCGATGCTTCAGATGGTGAAAAGCATCCTTCGATGAGTTGAATGTTTTGCTCTAGTTTCGAATCAATGGGTCTTTTTAACGTTGTTTCCATGTTTGTTAATTACGTTTTTACTAAAATTTTTGAATATTACCTGTTGTTGTTTTTATTATTTGATACAAAGTTCAATTATTTAATTCATATATTTTTATTTATATTTATTATAAAATATATAAATATAATTTATGAATTATACGTTACATCAGCTAGAGGTTTTTATTAAAGTAACTGAATTACAAAGTGTTACAAGAGCTTCGGAAGTGCTTTACTTGACCCAACCTGCGGTTTCAATTCAACTGAAAAAGTTTCAAGAACAGTTTAAAATTCCGCTTTTTGAGATAGTGGGTCGAAAAATTTACATTACAGAGTTTGGCGAAGAGATTGCTTTGGCTGCTAAAAAGATAATGACTGAAGTGCGGGCCATAGATTATAAAGCGTTAACATATCAGGGAGAGCTTGCCGGAAAATTGAGAATAGCTATAGTCTCAACGGCGAAGTATGTGATGCCTTATTTTATATCGGATTTTATCAATGAAAATAGGGGTGTAGATTTGGTTATGGATGTTACTAACAAATCTAACGTGGTGAGGGCCTTAGAAAATAATGAAGTTGATTTTGCAATGGTATCAACCATACCCAATAAACTTAAAATTAACAGGATCGAACTTATGAAGAATGAATTATATATGGTAGGTGGAAAAGGTTATAGACATAAGGGTAAATATTTATCTAAAGCCGATTTTCAAAAGCTTCCATTAATATACCGAGAACAGGGGTCGGCAACGCGGTTAGCTATGGAAAAATTCATAGAGTCCAAAAGAATATCCACATATAAAAAAATGGAGTTAACATCTAATGAAGCCTTAAAACAAGCCGTTATATCTGGCTTGGGGTACTCCATAATGCCATTAATAGGTATAAAAAATGCTATAAGTTCGAAGGAATTACAAATTATTCCTGTGAACGGACTGCCCATTGTAACAAATTGGAATTTAATATGGTTAAGCTCTAAGAATATGTCTAATATAGCGAAAAGCTTAATTGCGCATATTAATGCGAATAAGGATCAACTCATAGAGAAGCATTTTGGTTGGTTAGCGAACTACTAGATGTTGAATTATAAAACCCTCAATCTTATAAATTGACTTTATTTGTAATGGTTTAAGCTCTTAAAGGTTGATTGGTAATTAAGTCGATATAATGATTGACTTTGTTTTTCAACTCCTTACGATGTGTAATAAAATCTAAGAACCCGTGTTCCAGTAAAAATTCAGAGGTTTGAAATCCTTCCGGTAATTCTTTTCCTGTAGTATCTCTAACAATACGCGGTCCGGCAAAGCCTATAAGAGCACCGGGTTCGCTAATATTGATATCTCCCAGCATTGCAAAAGAAGCAGTCGTTCCTCCGGTTGTGGGGTCTGTACAGAGCGAAATATACGGAATGCCTGCATCGGCCAGTTGTGCCAGTTTAACCGATGTTTTAGCGAGTTGCATTAACGATAGGGCAGCTTCCATCATACGCGCTCCTCCAGATTTCGATATGATCATGAAAGGGATTCTGTTTTTTAAAGCATAATCGGCGGCCCGTGCAATTTTTTCACCAACGACACTTCCCATAGAACCACCAATAAAAGCAAAATCCATACAGGCAACAACCAAGTCTTTTCCTTTGGACTTCCCTACTGCACTTCTAACGGCGTCTTTTAGTTTGGTTTTTTCCTGAGCCGCTTTTAAGCGATCCGGGTATTTTTTAGTGTCGACAAATTTTAACGGGTCTTTAGAGTCCAGATTAGCATCTAGCTCTTTAAATGTATTATCGTCAAAAAGGATTTCGAAATATTCTTTACTACCTATACGAACGTGATACCCATCTTCCGGGCTCACATAAAAGTTTTGTTCTAATTCTTTAGTGTCAACAATTTTTCCTGTTGGAGATTTATACCAAAGACCCTTAGGGGTGTCTTTTTTTTCCTGAGTTGAAGTCTGTATTCCTTTATCTTTTCTTTTAAACCAAGACATAATGACTTTAGATTTTTAGATTTATAATCTTAACCGCTATTTGCGTTAAGCGTTCGCTATACATCTTGATTTTCATAATTATTTAATCGTAAATACAAGACATTAGAGGTCTTTGTTTATGCATTCACAATGTGAATTGTAAAATGCAATTTTCAAAAGCCTGACCACAAAATTAAACCTTTTTTTAATTTTGGGGTAGCGCCATAATGATTTTATTGGTTTTGGTTTTGTAACTAGTTGTTTTGTAGTAAGATATATAAAAAAAGACTCTGGTTTTAAACAGAGTCTTTTTTTATAGATTTGTAGTGAATTTGCTTACTATAAAGTGTTAATATTGTTTAAATCTTCGAAAGCCTTTTTTAAACGCTCTACAAAAGTTTTTTCTCCTTCGCGCAACCAAACTCTAGGGTCATAGTATTTTTTGTTTGGTACATCGGCACCGTCCGGGTTTCCTATTTGTCCTTTTAAGTACGCTGCTTTTTCTCCCATATAATCTCGTATACCACTCATGAATGCATATTGCAAATCGGTATCAATATTCATTTTTATAACGCCGTAGCTAATACCTTCTCTAATCTCTTCAACAGTAGAACCCGATCCACCATGAAACACAAAATCAATATGGTTATGCTCTACCCCATACTTTTCGGTGATGTATTCTTGAGAATTTTTAAGAATCTTTGGTGTAAGCTTTACATTACCAGGCTTGTAAACACCATGTACATTACCAAAAGCAGCGGCAATAGTAAACTGGTCACTTACCTTACTCAATTCTTCATAAGCGTAAGCTACTTCTTCTGGTTGTGTGTATAATTTCGAATCGTCAACATCAGTATTATCAACACCATCTTCCTCACCACCTGTAATACCTAATTCAATTTCTAAGGTCATGCCCATTTTAGACATTCTCTCTAAGTATGTTTTACAAATTTCGATATTTTCTTCGATAGGTTCTTCCGAAAGGTCAATCATATGAGAGCTAAAAAGGGATTTCCCTGTTTCGGCAAAATGTTTTTCACTGGCATCCAATAAACCATCAATCCAAGGCAATAGTTTTTTAGCACAATGATCTGTATGTAAAATTACTGGAACACCATAGGCTTCAGAAAGTGTATGAACATGTTTTGCTCCGGCAACTGCTCCGGCGATTGCTGCTTTTTGTCCATCGTTACTTAATCCTTTTCCGGCATTAAATTGAGCACCACCGTTTGAAAACTGTATGATTACGGGAGCATTTAAATCTCTGGCCGTTTCCAAAACACCGTTTATCGTATCTGAGCCAATAACATTAACGGCAGGAAGTGCATAATTGTTAGCTTTGGCATGGTTAAAAATAGCTTGTACTTCTTTGCCTGTAGCAACACCTGGTTTTATATTGTGTCCCATATTTTTTGTTTTAATTTTGGTTTGTAATTATTAGGTACCAAAAGTAGTGTTTTTTTAAATAAATAGCTTCGATTTTGTGGTTCGAAAATGCTAAAAAAGCACTAAAACGTTATAGTCGTTTCCATAATCGGTCTTGTAAAAGTGTTGCTTCTTAGTAGATAGTTCCTCACGATAAGGAGGATTTTAATAAGCGCTAAGAAGATTGAGCAAGTTAAAAGGGATAGTTTATACCAATATTGTAAACGGCATTGCTAAAATTATAATCATTAAACCACCTGTTTTGGTCTTTGTAAGAGGGGTCGTAGGTCTTAAAACCGATATCGAAACGAAAGACAAAAAAGCTAAAATCGTATCGAAAACCAAAACCTGAACCAACAGCGATGTTTCTTAGAGAATTAAAATCTGTGAACGTTGCGTTATCGTCTTCAACATCGTCTAATACATTCCAAATATTACCGGCATCAACAAAAACCGCACCGTTTAAATTTTCAAAGATATTAAAGCGTTGCTCAACACTTAGTGCCAGTTTTAAGTTAGCTTCGTTAAACTCATTGATAGATTCTGAACTCCCCGGACCTAAGCTATATGCTGTCCACGCTCGATTATCGTTGGATCCACCGGCAAAAAAACTTTTCGAAAACGGAATGTTATCTGAGTTTCCGTAAGGCAATGCAATACCAAAAAAGGTTCTCATGGCCAGAACATTCTTTTTTCCCAAATCCCAGTGTTTTATATAATCGAATTCTGTTTTTATGTATTGAGAAAAAGCAACATTGAATATTTCGTAACGATTATCAGAATTTTTGCTCAGCCCTAAGAGCTTTGATGTATTGGCCAGTAAGTTTCCGGCGAGTTCCAATTTGAAACGAAATATGGAAAAATCTTCATCGAACAAGTTGTTTCTTCCGTCTTTTATAAAACTAAAATTTGAAGAAAATATTAAATTGTTCTCGGTTAGTCTGTCCTTACGTTCGTTTATTGCTGAAACCGTTTGGTAATCTACGTCTTCTGCGTTTAAAGACGTGTTGTTGCTTAGAACATCACTAAGAAAGGCGTCGGTTTGTTCGGGAAATTCTAAAGGTGCTCCATTGTTATAGTTTATAGATTCTGAAATACCGTTGAGCGTGTTATATGAATTTTGATACACATCAAAATAGTTTCCAATATTCAAATTTCTTACGTACTGAACATTAAATAAATCTAATCGGTTCGTTATTTTTTCATTCGGATTCCAGTTATACGTAAATGTTCCGGTAAATGTTTGTTTGTCTAAACCAATATTGGTTTGACCTGTGGTAGATAAGCCGATAGTAGTGCTAGGAGACATGTATTTAGGAACTATCCTTTCTGTATTAAAAGGAGAAAAAAAACGCGGAATGTTTAATTTTAAATCAACACCAATTTCATTAATATCTAAAAAGGGATCATCGTCATTGTTTTTATCTTTTGAAGATCCGAGGGACCCGATAGCCGATATTTCGAAGGTTTCTGCACCTTTAAAAATGTTCCGTATTGATAAGCTGGGGTTAAACGAAAACCCCACACTTTGAATATTACTTTGCAATGCTTCTGCACTAAAACCTAAACTGAATTTTTTTAGTGGTGTTAGTTTAATTGTAGCACTAAGCTCATTGTCTGAATTTGATATTGAATCATACTCAATATCAGGGTATCTAAATGTTTGTAATTCATTTAGATGCCTATACGTTAGTGTTCGGTCTTTATCTTTAAATATAGAATCTGGTGTTATAAAAATAGCATCAGTTAACGCTTTTGGACGGTAACGCATTTTGTTATAACTATAAAGCGTGTAATTATTATAGTAAACGGTATCTTGGGGTGTTTGTCCTTCGTTTTCAAATTTATAATCCGTATAAATTTCTACACTTTTGATTTTTTGAACTTTAAAGGGGATTTTAGTTTCAGAACCATGACCTGTATCAATCGTGCGATCCTTTATAATAATATCAATATTTGCCCTTTTATTGGTATCTATCGTATCGACAGCAAAGGTTATATACTCTTGGTTGAAATGATATAGTCCCAGATTACGTAATTCGCTTGCTATTCTATCGCGTTCCAACTCAAGGTTAGATATTTTATGCTGTTCGTTTCGTTTTATTAGGGAGTTTCGCTCTATTTGGTTATGTAAAATTTCAACGGTTGGTGATTCTATTTTTTTAGAGATACTATCAACAATATAAGGTTCGCCATGATTTACAATATAATCTACACTCGCACGTTTATTTTCTTTGTGATTAATTTTATAATCAACATTAACATTGCTCCAGCCATTATATTTATAATAATCTTCTAAATTGTTTACTGACCTTTTAATTTTATAATCATTTACAATTACAGGAGCTTCGCCAGTGGTTTTTAACCATTTATTAAATCCAAGACGCGATTCCTTGTACCGTCTCAGCTGTTTTTCCGACAAGAATTTTTCGTATTTACTTCGTCGTTTTTCCGTTTTATTAATACTCGCATCAACAATAGAGTCTATGTTGTTGCGCGCGGTATTATAGATGTGTAAACGTAAAGGAATGCCTAAAATTTTTCGGTTTGGTTTCTGGTATAAAAGATTGTTAATCGTTTCTGTGTTATCTTTTTTACCATTTATTATCACCGTATTGTCTGTTAATAAATGTTCGTTTTCAGCAACTCTTTTTACCGTATCACAAGAGGTGAAACATCCTAGAATTAAGGCAAGTATTATTATTTTAGAGCGTTGTTGTTGCAAGTGAAATTATAATTTATTCAAGTTGTTGTTAAGTTGCCGTTCTGTTTTATTTAATAGAAATACGAAATGCCCGTTATGGGCTCAAAAATACGTTATTTCATTAGTTTATTTTTATTTTTTTTGAAGGGTTACATCAAACATCTGTTATTTTTTCATTTTCTTTATAAAATAAATGAAAGACCTATTAATAGAGTTTGTATGCTATCTAAAAGCCAAATAAAACTAATAACGCGTTTAAAGCAAAAAAAATATAGATTGCAGTATGGTTTTTTTGTTGTTGAAGGCATTAAAACAATAAAAGAACTGCTACAATCCAATATCACACTTCATGCATTATATACGACAGAAACTTTCAATATTGATGCCAAAGATGAAATTTTAGTTTCTGAAATTGATCTGAAGCGTATTAGTTTTTTAACCACACCAAATACGGCACTGGCAATTTTTAAAATCCCTGAGGCGAAATCCATACAAACAGATAAGCTTATTGTTGCACTTGATGCCATTAGAGATCCTGGAAATTTAGGGACTATTATTCGACTTTGTGACTGGTTTGGAATTTCAGATTTAGTATGCAGTAAGGAGACGGTAGATTGTTTTAACCCCAAAGTTATACAAGCGACTATGGGATCTATTGCGCGAGTAAATATAAATTATGTGAATTTGGAAGATTTTTTGAGAGAGACAGATTTACCTGTTTTTGGAGCTTTCATGGATGGAGAGACTATTTATACTAGGACATTGCCCGGAAAAGGTGTTTTGGTAATGGGTAATGAAGCTAATGGTATTTCGGAAAATATTGAGGTACTGATTAACGAGAAAGTATCTATTCCAAGATTTGGTAAATTACGGGAAACCGAAAGCTTAAATGTAGCCACTGCTACCGCAATTTTGTTGAGCGAGTTTAAACGCAGAAATTAAAGGTTTGAGGTATTGTTACCGTTAGCAGTCGATGAATTTAAACATTATTAAAAAGCATAGCATTTTTTATTAAGCTGAATAATAATGAGCCTTATACTGAATACTGATTACTGAAACGTAAAGTTTATAAATACACCTCTGGTCTTCATATTGGTAATATTACTGGTCCAGGGACTCGCCGAATCTTTGTCTCTTACAAGTTCATCGTTTATGCCGAACAGTCCACGAATTGAAGGTGTAAATTTAAAGTTGTATAAATACAAATCGATACCAAAACCAAGTTCGTAAAAGAGAGAATTCTTTTTAGTTCTGAATTGTCCATTGCTGTTATCGTTTGGATTATCCTGATTACTGGATAGATTTAAAGCCGTAGAGAACCCTCCAACAATAAAAGGTTTAAAATTATTAATACGTTTTGTAGAGAATTTAACGAGTAACGGAATATGTATGTAAGTTGATTTTACTTCTCGCACCAAGTCCGAATCGGTATGGGCAACCCCCTGAAAATAACTATTACTATAATATAATTCTCTGGTAGTTATTAATAAACCAGGTTCTAAGCGTAAATCTATAAACTTATTAATACGTAAGTTTCCGATTAATCCAACGCTAAATCCCGGAGCTCTTTTTACATAGATATCACGTAAATCTTGATTGTAATCAAAATTAAAATCGTAATTATTAAAGCCCAAGAAGTAGCCCCATCTTAGTAAATCATTATCTGTGGTTCCTCTTCCCTGATTAGCATCGTATGTCACTTTTTCTTTTTTAAAAAGCTGTGCATTAGAAGCTTGTGTTATAAACAAAAACGATATTAAAACAAGAAAATACTTCATATTATTGTTTAGATGATGTATAGATTGTCGCCACACCAAAAGTTTGCGGAAAATCTTTAACATTAATAAACCCTGTTTTACGTAAAATATTGTTTAAAGCCTCTCCATAAGGAAAAATAGAAGCCGATTCGCATAAATATTTGTAAGCACTTCTATCTTTCGAAAATAATCGGCCTATTACCGGTAAAACGTTTTTAGTGTAAAAACGGTACCCCTGTTTATAAGGAGTTTTGCCTGGTACCGAGGTTTCTAAAATTACAAATGAGCCATTTGGTCTTAATACTCTAAGAATTTCTTTAAGACCATTTTCTAAGGATTCAAAGTTACGTACTCCGAAAGCAACAGTAATGGCATCAAAACTATTATCTTCAAAGGGCATACTTTCAGAATCTCCTAAAACCATGTCGATTCTAGCATTTAAATTTTTATTTTTTATTTTTTCTTTACCAATATCAAGCATACCACTGCTTATATCTAAGCCAACTATTTTGGAGGCATTGGTTTCGGCCAAATTAATAGCTAAATCACCAGTTCCGGTAGCGATATCAAGGATGGTTTCGGGTTGTTTTTCTTTAACTAATTCGACCACTTTCTTCCGCCATTTAATATCAATCCCAAAAGAGATCACACGGTTTAAACCATCATAATCTTCGGAAATGGTATCGAACATCTTGGTGACTTGTTCTTTTTTTCCTAAATCACTGTTCTTATAGGGCTTTATTTTTGACAAACCTGTAATTTTTTGACAAACCTACATATTTATTTTTAATTTAAAATGACAAGATATCATCAAATAAATGAAGCAATATCTATTTTATAGTATATTTGTTCTACTTTTTATGATAGATAACCAATGAAAATAATTATTGCTGGAGCTGGTGAAGTAGGGTTTCATTTAGCAAAATTGTTGTCTTACGAGTCTCAAGAGATTACATTAATAGATACTAATAAGGAAAGTTTAGCCCATGCTGACAATCAGTTAGATATTAAAGTTATTAAAGGTGATGCAACATCTATTGCTATTCTAAAAGAAGCCAAAGTAAATACAAGTGACTTATTAATTGGAGTAACAGCTTCTGAAACGACAAATATTACCGTGTGTGTTTTGGCGAAGCAATTAGGCTCTAAACGCACCATTGCCCGAATTTCCAATACCGAATTTATCAACCATAAAGATGAAGTTGGTTTTACAAAATTCGGAATAGACGAACTAATTTCGCCAGAGGCTTTGGCGGCTTCAGAGATTCAATTATCCTTAAAGCAATCCTCTTTTAACGAAAATTACGAATTTGAAGAAGGGGCACTAACCATGGCAGGATTAACCTTGTCTAAGGAAGCCTCATTTGTTGGAAAAACAGTAAAAGAGGCTGCAGAGATATTTCCCGAAATTCACTTTGTCCCTATTGCCATTCAGCGGTCTGGAACACAGTATACGTTAATACCTCGTGGTGATACCCGTTTTTATGAAGGCGATAATGTTGTTTTTATAACATCAGAGGGTGGCGGGGAAGAGTTATGTAAATTGACCGGGAAAGTAAATAGAGAAATTAAGAATGTGATGATTCTTTCGGGCAGTCAAATTGGTTTTAAATCGGCCAGATATTTAAGTGAAAAGGGATTCAATGTTAAGCTTCTGGAACAAAACAAAGAACGTGCATTCGATATCGCCGATGATTTGCCTGAAGTTTTAGTTATTAACAGCGACGGTAGAAATGTTGATATTTTAGATGAAGAAAATATTAGTGATATGGACGCTTTTATTGCCGTTGGGGATAATTCCGAAACTAATATTATGTCTTGTTTAGTTGCTAAATCTAAGGGTGTAAAAAAGTCTATTGCCTTGGTAGAAAATATGGATTATTTTGAGTTATCCCATTCTATAGGTATCGATACTTTAATTAATAAGAAACTTTTAGCAGCGAATAATATTTTTAGATATATACGCAAGGGTGAAGTTGTGGCCATGACAAAGCTTAGTAATATGAATGCTGAGTTATTAGAGTTCGAAGTAAAAGCGACTTCTGCGATTTGCAATAAACGGATTAGACATATCGACTTCCCGAGATCGGCGATTATTGGTGGTGTAATTAGAGATGGGATCGGATTAATTGCACTTGGAAGTTTTAGGATTCAGGAAGGCGATAGAGTTGTGGTTTGTTGTTTACTTCGTTCAATAAAAAGGGTGGAAAAATTATTTCTTTAAATTCATGAAGCTCTAAAGAATACTTTTTGCTATAAGGATATGGATAATACAAGATATGTGATCACAAAAATAATGATGGCTATTTATGAAGCTTAATTACAAAATAATTTTTCACTTTCTAGGGTTACTCATTTTATTCAACGGAGGTTTTATGCTTTTGTCGTCTTTGATGAGCTTTGCTTATAAAGATGGGGTTACTTTTCAATTGTTTTTGGCCAGTATTATTACACTCGTAGTTGGTATTTTAGCTATGGTTTTTACGCGGCGTCATAAAAAAGAAATGAACAAACGGGAGGGGTATATTGTGGTGACCTTTGGTTGGTTGATAATGGCCCTATCAGGTACTTTACCATATATACTTACTGAAAGTATTTCTACATTTACGGATGCTTTTTTCGAAACCATGTCTGGGTATACAACTACAGGAGCGTCTATTTTAAATGATATTGAGAGTGTGCCTGAAGGGGTGTTGTTTTGGCGTAGTTTAACGCACTGGATTGGGGGAATGGGTATCATCGTATTGGCCATAGCCATATTACCATTATTAGGAATTGGAGGGATGCAACTATTCGCTGCAGAAGCACCAGGACCAAGTGCGGATAAATTGCACCCTAGAATTACAGACACGGCTAAACGTCTATGGCTCATTTACTTCGGATATACCGCGGCGGAAACGCTTTTGCTAAGCCTTGCCGGAATGTCTTTTTTTGATGCTATAAATCATGCCTTATGTACGCTTTCTACAGGAGGTTTTTCTACAAAAAATGCTAGTCTTGCCCATTGGAACGGAGAACCTGTTATTCAGTATATTATTATGTTATTTATGTTTTTGGCAGGAACAAACTTTGTGTTAAGTTATTTTGCTTTTAAAGGAAAAGTTCAAAAAATAATTAAAGATGAAGAGTTTAAACTATACTTTAAGTTTATTGGCATATTTACAATTATTGCGGCAATTATCATTTATTTTAGGGCCGATATTGCGACATCTTCAGTTTTTCATCCAATGGTTTGGGGCGAAGCCGAAAGTGCTATAAGGCATGCTTTGTTCCAGGTTTTAGCCATAGTTACTACAACCGGTTTTGTCACTGCAGACTATACCATGTGGACGCCCTTTTTAACGGTATTCTTTTTTGGGTTGATGTTTTTAGGAGGCTCGGCTGGCAGTACATCCGGTGGTGTTAAAGTTGTACGTCATTTAATATTGATTAAAAATGGTTTTCTGGAGTTTAAACGTTCACTTCATCCTAATGCTATTTTACCGGTACGCTACAATAAAAAGGGGATTTCAGGAGATATTGTATTTAATGTACTGGGCTTTTTTATTTTATACATGCTGTCTTTTATTATTGGTGCCTTGGTGTTTTCTATGCTTGAAATTGATTTTGAATCAGCTATAGGTTTGGCGGCTTCCAGCCTAGGAAATGTTGGACCGGCCTTAGGTGACTTTGGTCCCGTGAATAACTATGCGGGTTTGCCCGATATAGGTAAATGGTGGTGCAGTTTTTTAATGCTTATTGGACGTTTGGAATTATTCACAGTACTGGTGTTGTTTACACCTTTCTTTTGGAGAAATAGATAGTATTATTGCTTATCACTATTATTGCGTTGTACTTCGCATTCATTTTCTATTTATTAATATTTACCTTCTCAAATTCAAGTGTAAATGCGATGAAGTGTTTTTTTAACTGTTAAAATTTGTTTTTTTTATAGGATAAGACGCACATTGGTATAAATATTGCTAACAATATATTGCCTAGGAAACTTAACATTTAAAAAAAAGAAAATGAAAAAGAAAGTAGCACTTGTTGCAATTATTATGGTCATATTGCTTCTAAATCTAGACTATCTCGTTATTATTGATAATTATTTTAAAGCCGCCATTCTTTTTGTTATTGCCGGACTTTTGACAATCTTTGAATACAAAAGGAGTCAGGACAATGATGAAAAAAAAAACAGGCAAAATAATTTCGGTTAAATAAGCCCTAGTTTTTTAGCTCCTTTTACTAAATTGAAGTTAGCATCGCTTTCGGTGTCTAAAAGTGTTTTTAGTTTGGTTTTTCTTACCTCTATTGCACGTGTTGATAGCGGTATATGTTTTGTTAGATCTTTGGTTTTCTCACCCATCGAAAGGTGGTATAAAATTTGACGATCAAAATCATCTATGGTAATGCCATTTATTGTTGCATTGTTAGAGTAACTATCAATAGTTTTACTATAATATTTTTGACCATTTAAAACCTGTTTTACGGCAGTTATTAAGTCGGTTGATTCAATATCCGATTTTATCATAAAACCTTCCGGGTTGATTTCGTCAATAATACTAAGAATTCTGGCCTGATCCGTAACCGATGTTAAAATTAATATTTTGGCATCGGGAGATTCTTTTCTAATAAGTAAACCTATGTCTTCTCCACAAATAAAACGTTCGTTTTTTGAAATCGGAAGCTGTAAATCCAGTATGACTATTTGAGTCTTTTTACGCTGTATTTTAACAACAGCTTCATCACAGTTTTTTGCGAATTCAATATTGAAATTAATATTAGGCAGACTGCTTAAAATTCTTTTATAAGCTTGTGCTATGATGTTATGATCTTCAATGATCAAGAGTTTAATACCATTTTTATCCATTAATAACTTATTTTTTAGAGTTAGGTCATTAAGTTTTCAACGGTTGGGGGTGCAAAAATATAGATTGTTTTCTTGTTTACTGATGATGTAAGAAAAATATGTGGAAAAACCACAATGTATGAATCAATAAAATGCATTCATTTGTATAACGTTTTTTGATGGCAATAAGGGCTTTCAAATTAATTACCATTCAATGAACATGAAGTCGTTAAATTTATTTTTAACGGCTTTTTTTGTCAAAAATTGTGATTCTTTGTGGAACATTTGTGTTCATGGTGGTTTCGGTGTTTTGTATTGGTTTTTAATCTGTTAGGTATTCACTTTTCTGTAACAATTTTGTTGGATATGCGTCTAAACAATATAACCAATTAAAATTATAATCATGGAATTAGTATTAACAACAGAAGATTTGGAACCATTGCCTGAACCGGGTAGATATAAAAATCACTGCAAACCAGAGGGTATATTAAATTCAAATTACCAAAGTATAGTAAAAAAGAATTTTAGCACTACGGTGCCCTATTCGGTTTTTGGAATCAGACAGCGCTTAAAAAGAACTCAATACAAATTTACTTCTGGTATTGAAGTACTTTTAAAAGTATCAACTTTCGCGACATTTATGATTGCCATCTTTTCGTAATAAGTCGTTTAAAACTTTTGATGTGTGTAACAATTTTAATAAATATGATACATATATCTAAAGCGTTTTTACGATGGATAACTGATGGTCTTTGAGCTAATCTCAAAATAATCTTTTATATCTTAATTAATTGAACTCAATAAAAATATAGGTATTGGGCAAGCAATTTGTACGTTCTGTTTTGGTGTTTTAATGATGAATTAAACGATTTAACTTTTAAAATTAGAAATTATGGGAGGGGAAGGATCAATGATGAACGCCAATGTTTCCTTGAAGAATAACAGGAATCTTTTGTCTAAAAAAATAGGGAATGGTGGTTTGTCTGGTAACTACTCTAATGTTGAGCTGGCAGAGTTTCCAAAAGCTACGCCTCACGAATTAAAAAGACTTAGAGAGAAATTACAAAAGGAAAATAAACAAATTAGAATTAAGCAATATATTATTTTGGCGGTAGTGATGTTTGTGTTGATTTCAATCATTATATGTTATTCCTATTTTAACCTTAATAATTAAGCAGATTACCATGCCATTTGGAGAATCATTTTTAACAACAATTAAGAGTAATAAATCTATAATACTCGATAAGTCTAGACGATTTAGAAAGACAACTGGAGGTTATGATTGGTCGAAAAGTCAGCAATTTAATTTTCCAAAAGCTACGCCAGAACAGCTAAAACAAATTAGAGAAAGCATGCAAAAAAATCAAAAACAAATTAGGAAGAAACAGGTATTTGCTTTTTTAATAATAGTTATAGCATTATTTTTTCTCTATATGTACAGCTGAAAATAAAAAGACCAGCTGGGTTTTAAAGCCTCACTGGTCTTAAGATATAAGTTTATAGAGAATCTATTATTTAACTAACAGCTTCTTTAATACGTTTTATAGCTTCAATAATTTGTTCTTGCGAAGCTGCATAGGAAATTCTAATGCAATTAGGATTTCCAAAAGCATCACCGGTAACCGTTGCCACAAGGGCTTCTTCTAACAAATACAAAGAAAAGTCTGTCGCATTATTTATCGTTTTGCCTCGTAATGTTTTTCCGAAAAAATCAGAAATATCTGGAAATACATAAAAAGCACCGTCGGGTGTATTCGATTTAAAGCCATCAATATTGTTTAGTAAATCTAAAACTAAATCACGACGTACTTTAAACTCATCGATCATATATTTTACGCGTGTTGGCGATTCGTTTAAAGCGGTAATTACAGCACGTTGTGCAATACAGTTTGCTCCACTGGTAATCTGACCTTGCATTTTATTGCAAGCCCTTGCTATTTTTTCCGGAGCACCAATATAACCTATACGCCATCCAGTCATAGCAAAGGCCTTAGAAACACCATTTACGGTAATGGTACGATCGTACATATCATCAAACTGAGCCATACTGGCATGACCACCTGTATAATTGATATGCTCATAGATTTCATCAGAAACTACATAAACATTAGGATACTTTACCAAAACATCGGCTAGAGCTCTTAATTCAGTTTCGCTATAAACCGATCCACTTGGGTTACAAGGTGAGCTAAACCATATCATTTTGGTCTTCGGTGTTATGGCAGCTTCAAGTTGTTCCGAAGTCATTTTAAAATCAGTGTCAATAGAAGTTTTGACTTCTACGGGGACACCGTCATTTAACTTCACGATATCTGAATAACTTACCCAATAAGGGCAGGGTAAAAGTACCTCGTCGCCCTTGTTTAGCATCACACCGGCAATATTTGCTAAAGATTGTTTAGCACCAGTAGACACGACAATTTGAGGTAGTGTATATCTTAAGTTGTTATCGCGTTTAAACTTGTTAATAATTGCTTCTTTAAGCTCTACATAACCATCAACTGGTGTGTAGGAGTTGTAATCTTCGTTAATCGCTTTAATGGCTTCGTCTTTAATAAAATCGGGCGTATTAAAATCTGGTTCTCCCAGGCTTAAGCCAATAATATCTTTTCCTTCTGTTCTTAATTCTCTCGCTTTAGCAGCCATGGCTAAAGTTGCAGATGTCGACATGTTTAAAATTCTGTCGGAAAGTAAGCTCATGTGTTTATGTATTTATGAAATATTTGTAGTTTAGGCTAAGCTAGGTTTTCTTCCTAGTACTTTTAATTGATTGTAATGTTCTGAAACCGCTTGCCAAAAAGTACTGTATTCATTGTACGGTAAGCTAAATTCTTTGGCCGTTTCTTTAACTATTTTTGCTATTTTGCTATAATGAACATGGCTAATATTAGCAAATAGATGATGTTCAACCTGTCTGTTTAACCCCCCGGTATAAAATTCGACTAACCAACTTTCAGGTGAAAAGTTGGATGTTGTAAATAATTGATGAATAGCCCATGTATTTTTCATGTTGCCCTTTTCGTCTGGCAAAGGCATTTCTGTATTTGGCATAACATGTGCCAATTGAAAAATAACACTTAAAATAATGCCTGCCGTATAATGCATAATTAAGAAGCCTATTAAAACCTGCCACCAAGCAAAACCTAGTGATAACGGTAATACGATCCATACTGCATAATAGATGATTTTCCCAATAATGAGCTTGGTCCATTGCGTTGCAGGGTTCGGGAATTTACCGTAGGATAATTTTCTTTTTAAATATTGATAAGATTGTATGAAATCGGTGGTGATGGCCCAGTTTACAGTTAATAAGCCATATAAAAAGAAAGCATAAAAACGTTGGTATTTGTGAATTCTGAACCATTTTGCATGCTTTGAAAAGCGAATAATTCTTCCGGCATCAATGTCTTCATCATGCCCTTGAATATTAGTATAAGTATGGTGTAATACATTGTGCTGTACTTTCCAGTTATAATCGTTTCCGGCTAAAATATAAATGCTGCTTCCCATTAATTTATTAACCCATTTTTTACTCGAAAAAGAACCATGGTTAGCATCGTGCATAACATTCATTCCAACACCTGCCATACCTATTCCAACGGTAATCATACATAATATTTGTGCCCATCCCGGTAAGTCAATCGTAAAAACCAAAACAACGGGAACAATAAGTAAAGCAAACATAACGACTGCTTTAGTATAGAGTTTCCAGTTTCCTGTACGCTTAATGTTATTGTCCTTAAAGTAGTCATTAACGCGCTTATTTAAGGTTTTAAAAAACTTTGCAGAGTCCGTTCTTGAAAAAGTAAGAGTTTGTTTTGCCATGCTATTAATTTTAAATATGATGATCTATAATATTTATGTCATACCTAATCGGCGCAAAGATAGGTATAAACCAACTTAAGTAAAACCATTTTTTTGTAAAAAAATGGATATAAAAAGTATATTTTTGTTGAAAATTTAACACCAATGAATTGTGTTTAGTTAAAAAAATCTTTACAAATAGAAATGTTTACTAAACCAAATTGTATAGCACACATTTATTAAAGAACGCATTGTAGATGGAACTTATTTTAAAGTATTTCCCAAACTTAACCGTAGATCAAAAAGATAAGTTTGAAAAGTTAGAAGCACTCTATCACGACTGGAATTTAAAAATTAATGTAGTTTCTCGCAAGGATATTGATGAACTCTATTTAAGGCATGTACTACATTCAATGGCAATTGCGAAGGTTGTTGAATTCAAAGCTGGAAGTAAAATTCTTGATGTCGGCACGGGCGGAGGGTTTCCGGGTATTCCTTTAGCTATATTATATCCTGAAAGTTCTTTCCATTTGGTCGACAGTATAGCAAAAAAAATAAAGGTTGTTAATGAGGTGGTTCTAGGTTTAGGGCTTACTAATGTAAAAACAGCGCATAGCAGGGTAGAAGCGATAAATGATACTTACGATTTTATTGTAAGCCGTGCCGTTGCTATTATGCCTACATTTGTTCATTGGGTTAAAGGCAAAATTGCAAAACAGCAAAACCATGAACTAAAAAATGGCATATTGTATTTAAAAGGTGGTGATTTAACAGAAGAGTTGAAAGATTATAAATCGGTAACTATTTTTAATTTAAGCGATTTTTATGACGAGGACTTTTACGAGACCAAAAAAGTGGTGCATTTGCCGTTAAAATATAAAGGCTGATTCTTTAATTTATAGTGCGTTAAGGGCTTCATAGTCTTTGGAGAATATATAGTTTTGGTTTTGCGACCAATAAGTATTTTTAAAAAGCGTTAAGCCTTCAGCGTCATTTTTATTTGAGGATAATATGGTTTTGGCTTTTTGAAAATACATTTTTGCACGGTTAAAATCGTTAAGCTTATTGTAGGACAAGGCTAAGCCTAACATGGCATCAAAGTCGGTAATGTCAAATTCCAGTGATTTGGTAAAATCAGATATAGCATGCTCATATTTACCTAAAAGAAGGTATGTGGTGCCTCGAAAAAAATAAGCAAAACTATTGTTAGTATTAAGTTTAATGGATTTCGAAAAATCGGCATTTGCTTTTTTATAAAGATTAACGCTAAGATAAAACTCACCACGGTTGTAATAATCATCAGAATTCCCAGTAATTAATATGGCATAGGTATAATCTTTAAGTGCTTCTTTATAATCTTTAAGCGCTCTATATGCAGAAGCTCTCAAAGTAAAAATTTTGGCTTGAGGGGCTTGGCTTAATACTTTAGTGAAATCGGTAATAGCATTTTTATAGTCCCCTAAGTCGTATTTTGCGCAACCAAGACTGTACATAGCATCAATAAAGTTTGGATCTAGTTTTATCGCGCTTTCGTAATCTTGTTTAGCACCTTCAAAATCTTGTAAACTGTATTTAGAATTTCCGCGATTATAATAGGTGTCCGCATCAGGATCAAATACAATGATTTTAGAATAATCTATAATGGCACCCTCATAATCGCCTAAATCATTTTTTGCAATACCTCTATAGAAATAGGCATCTAATTTTTTCGGATCTAAATTAATGACTTGAGTGAAAAGCTCTACACGTTCGTTTAGATCTGTTGCTTTTAGAGCTTTTCTGAATATTTTATTCGCTTGACCATAGGTTAGCAGCGGAAATAAGGCTAATATGATAAGGTAGATTTTTTTCATTCTATGGATCGGAGGTTTATTGTGATTTTGCCCTTTGTATTAGAAAAACTAAAGTTAGTATAATTCTAATATATTTTAAACGCATTTTCAGACTTTTATTTTAGTTAGGTTAATAATACTATACCGAATGTATTCTTTTTCTTTCAAATTATAGCGTATTTTCATAAAAAAATGTATTTCATCGTATATTTTGATCTTTTTATCGATTATTTAAAATATTATTCATTATGTTTGAAAAATAATTGAGGGATTAAAAATTTGTCAGGTGAAAAAAAATACTCTCCACAAACTATTAAAATGTAGTTGGCTAGCACTTTTGGTGCTAGTTGGTATTGCTAGTAATGCACAAGTGATTCAAGTTGAAATTATCGGTGGGGCTGTGGTCACTCAAGGTTCGACCATAACCATTAACGCCGGGAATAGTCTGGATTTCAGAATCACGAATATTGACCCAGGGAACTGTAAAAACAATAAAAAACTAAAAGTTCAAGATGTTGATATTTCAAATACAACAGATTTTAATATATCACCCGGTAATCCTAAAAAAAATATAAAGCAGACATCCTGTGGAGGTAATAAGAATAAATATCTTGATTTTGAAGTTGAGAATATTAGTCCAAGCTGTGCAACGACGAGTACTTTAGTTACTATAGAAATAAAAAATCAAGCCGATTTTACTTTCACGTTGGAAGTCAATTCAGCTCCCGAGATCTATGTCTTTGGTGCCAGTTTTCCGAATGGAGATATTTTTCACGGAGATACAACAACTTCTGATGACAATAATACTTACTTTGGAGTGGTCGATGAAGGCGCGACTGTAACGCGTACTTACGCTTTGGCTAATATAGGTAGTTGCAATTTAGACCTTACGTCCTTATCGAGTTCAAATTCAGATTTTGCCGTATCATCACCCTATCCTATTCCTTATATTGGATTGGCCCCATACTCTTATATTGTTATTAATGTTACATTTACCGCCCCAGTGGGAGGAACAGGTGTTCAATCGGCTATCATCAGCGTTGACAATACAGATAATACTACGTTTACTTTTACGGTTGAGGCAGAGATGTTCAATGAGAATATTCCCGGACCAGGGGGTATTACAGCAGATTTTAGACTTTGGCTAAAATCAACAAGAGGTATTGTTGAATCTGCTTCTAAAGTATCAGAATGGCAAGATTTAGGAACTAATGGTAAAGATGCAATTCAACCGGTTGCGGCTAAACAACCTACGTATTTAAATACCAATACAGATAATATCAATTTCAACCCCGTAGTAAAATTTGAGAATAACGGATCGAGTATAGAGCAGTTTATGTATAATAGCACAAACGGCTTTTATAGTCAGGATATTTTTATAGTTATGATTCCGGATGCCACAATGACAAGTGCGTCTTCAAGAAACACTATTTTTGCAGGAGTATCTTCTGGTAGTGCCGGAGATATGACAGGTGTTGGTTTCGGAGATTATTCATCCGAATTTACCAATGAGACTTTATCCTACAATCAGGATATTCCAGGTGGTGGAAATTATAATGGAGAAGCAGAAATTGGTTCGTCCTATGCGAATGCCGGTATTATTAACATTAGAAATAATGCAGCGTCTTCGCCAACGGGTCAGGATATATTATATAACTCTAATGTCTTAACTACGAGTTCAGTCAATGATCTTGCTTTTGCAAATGTTGGCAGTTCCGGACCACCTATTTTAGGGACAGAATATTGGATCGGAAAGAACTTTGACGTACAGGGGAGTTTAAATGGACGTGTCGCTGAGGTATTTACATTTGCTGAACGTGTTTCAGATGCCGATCGACAAAAAATAGAATCTTATTTAGGGATTAAATATGGTATCACTTTAGGGAGTTCTACAGAAGCTCAAAAGGATTATATAAATTCATTTGATGATAAAGTTTGGGATATTACTGCAAATGCGGGTTATAATTATCATATAGCCGGAATTGGTAGGGATTCAATTTCAGATTTAAACCAAAAACAATCAAAAACATTAAACCTCGTTAATGAGGTTGCCATCGGTCTTGGAGGTGTTTATACAACGAATAGTACAAATACAAATGAATTTGAAAAAGATGGTGATTTTTTGGTTTGGGGAAATAATAATGCGTCATTTTCCGGCACAAATACAAATACGATAACTATTGCAAGTGGTATTACGACCTCTTTGACACGTATTGACAGAATATGGAAAATAGTAGAGACTAATAATCACGTAAATGGGGACGTCGAAACTGTATATTTAACTATTCCCTCAGCGGCATTCAGTGGTTTTTCAAAATTAGCTTCTGAAGAATATGCATTGATAGTCGCCGATAACGCTAACTTTGCTAATGGAGATATTATTGATGTTGTTCCGCTGCGCTCAGAAGATGCCGGAGTCACCTTACAAACCTGGTATGATTTTGACGGCACCAAGTTTTTTACCTTTGGAAAAGTTTCAAATTTGGCAGAGAACCATGCCATAAGTTTTGCTTCCGGTGACTATTTAGTTGGTGAATACAGTTTGAATTTAAATGTTGATTCTTTTTCTATTTCATCATGGATTAAATGTGCTGCTAATGCCAGTAATAGAACCGTTATGGCTAAAGGGGAAAAATTACAAATTCGGTTAAATACTTCCGGCTATGTAGAAGTATATATAGATGACGCCGTTACTCCAAAATACACTTCGAATATGGATGTTGATGATGGGAAATGGCATCATTTAACTTTTATCTATGATAGCGGAACGATATTAATGTACGTTGATGGCGTGTTAGACAAATCCGTACAGGATATTGTCCACCCGTCTCCTAATTCCAATCATTACGCCATTGGAGCAGTATATATAGATAAAGATAATGTTATTAACCCGCTTTTAGGAGATATCGATGAGGTGCATGTTTGGGATTTAGCACTTTCTCAAGATCAAGTGCGTTATTTGATGAATCAGGAAATAGAACGTTTTGATGTGAGTGGGACTGATTACACTTCCGGTAAAATTATACCTTATGCTACGACGAGTAATGAAATTGTGAGCATACCATGGAGCAGTTTACGTGTGTATTACGATTTTAATTCATTCTATGGATCTACCATTGAAGGTTTAACGGATGATCGCTTCTTTTTACGCTTAAAGTATCTGAATAAAGATAAAACCCTTGTCGAATCGCAAACGACACCTTTGCCTTATGTTTCGGCAAACAACGGTGCATGGGATACCGCAGCTACATGGAGCAATAATGCGGATCAAATTATTCCAAATTCTTTAAGTTTGGATGGTACTACGGTTATTGATTGGAATATCGTTGAGATAGGACACAATATTACGTCGGGTGATAGAAATATTTCGCTTTTAGGTTTAACACAAACAACAGGAGCACTTACTATTTCAGACCCGGGAGAAACTCAGGATGAAACAAATTCCGGTCAAGGGTTAACCATATCTCACTATCTAGAACTGGATGGTGTTATAGATTTAGTGGGGGAATCTCAGTTAATTCAGACAGAAGGCAGTATTATCGATGCCGATAGTGGGGGGTATATCGAAAGGGATCAACAAGGTACAGCAAATGCTTTTAATTATAATTATTGGTCGTCTTCAGTTGGTCCTATTGCTGGTAATACCGCAACACGGGGAACGGGAGCATCAACCACCAACACAAATCATACTTTAACGGCTGTCTTAAATGATGGAACATTATCAGGATCATACGCAGGTATTAATTTTGATCCGTCATCAAGTGCCAGCGATGGTACGCCACCGCCACCCGGCTTTATAAAAACAATTAGTTCGTACTGGCTGTACAAATTTTATGGCCCGGAAAATGATTACAGTGCTTGGGCAAAGATTGATGAGTCCTCGTCATTGCTTGCAGGTGAAGGGTTTACTATGAAAGGAACCTCGGGTGCTGTTTCGATTTCAAACGAACAAAATTACGTCTTTAAAGGCTTGCCCAATAATGGGGATATCACTTTAGACCTTGATAAAACTTCGGGAGATGTAGCACGACTCATAGGGAATCCATATCCTTCTGCCCTGGACGCCACCGAATTTATTTTGGATAATTTGAGTATTGCCGATGGCGGAAATAATACAAATGGAACGATCTTTAATGGAGCCCTGTATTTTTGGGATCATTTTGGTGAAGAGAATACACATCTTCTAAAGGGATATGTTGGCGGCTATGCGACACGTAATTTAATTGGTGGTGCCGTTGCTGTGTCAAACGATTCCCGTATCAATCACACTTCTAATGGAGGCAGTGCCGCAGCAGGAACAAAAACCCCCGGAGAATATATTCCGGTAAATCAAGGGTTCTTTGTGTCTACAGCTTTGGATGGGTTTGATAACGATAATGGTACACCGATATTAACCGTCGATGGGGGTGATATTGTATTTAAAAATAGCCAACGTGTTTTTTATATAGAAGACGGAGCAACATCCCTATTTTTAAAATCTTCGAAAGATAAGAAGACCAGTCAACAATCGTATAAAAACAAAAACGCGATTCCTACTATAAAGTTAATGTTTAATTCTCCTAAAGGATATCATAGGCAAATCGTATTAGGAGCTCATAAAAATGCCTCGAACCATTTTGACATGGGTTATGATGCCTTTATGGCAGACGTTAATGAGGAAGACATGTTTTGGGATTTTAATAATAACAAATTCGTTATTCAAGGGGTTAACGCCATTAATGAAACTCAGGAATTTCCGCTGGGTATTATCGTAAAACAACCTGGATTTGCCAGTATTAATGTCGATGTGCTTGAAAATGTAGATACTTCTTTAAGCTTATACGTTAAAGATGAACAAACAGGAATTGTCCATCACATAAATCATAAACCTTTTCAGATACATTTGGAGTCCGGTACTTATACCGAAAGGTTTAAACTCGTATTTGAAAACAATAGTAACAAATTATTACATAGTGGCGAGCTTGATAAAAGGATCAATGATATACGGGTTTTTTATGATACGGAATCATCTGCGGTTAAAGTAATAAACAAGTATAATATCAATATTTCGGGTATAACACTTTACAACATACTAGGTCAGGATGTGAAATCTGTAAAGTTGAATTCTACGGGAGATTTATCGATTCCAATATCGGTAAACCCTGGAGCTTATATTGTTAAATTATTTACAGAAAAGGGTGTTGTTAGCAAGAAAGCGGTTATCAAATAACGGTTGAACGAGTGTTTTAATGAGAACTCTTATCTTTTATAACCGTTATAGGGATGTCCTCATTACCAGCATAGAACACGATAATTTCAGCCGGTTTGTTGCCGTTATTTTCACCGTGATGCCATGTGTTTACCAGTTCTACTATGGGATCACCTTCTTTCAAAAATAGTGTGTTATTATGCGCATCAACTACGGTTAGCTCGCCTTTTAGTAATACTCCGGCATTGATAACCAAATGTTTATGCACTTTTAATTTCGAATGCGGTGGAATAGTAATCTTCAGAATGGTGATTTTTGGCTGACCATCCAAATAATAGGGTAGATCATCACCATTCCAACTTTTAGTCGTTTCGGCTAAAGTAACTACTTCGGTTTTTGTTAAATACCTGCTTTTGCAAGAAGAAAAGAATAAAGCTGTTGTAAGTAATATAAATAATACTCTCATGTTTCGAATGTCTTTTTTAAAGTAGTGTATGGTTTAACCTGAATATTTCCTTTGGTCGGAATCATATTTTGCCAAACCCAATTGTAATGGTCTATAACCTGTTTAGCTTTTAAATGTGGTCTGTTACCTGTTGTGTGACCATCTTCAACAACAGTGATGTTGTAATCTTTGGTTAAAGCAGATTGAATTGTAGACGCTACGCAAAAATCGGTGGCGCAACCGGTAATAATTAGCTCCTTGACATGTAATATGTCTAACTTGTTTTGTAGCTCCGATTTATAAAACACATCATTAGCATATTTGTTTATAAAAATATCTGCCTTTTCAACTTTTAAGTCATCCAGGAGTTCCCAAGGTTTAGTGTTGGGTATAAATTCATTCATTTGTGTACCATCATGCTGAATAAATATGACCGGTAAATTAGCCTCTCTAAATTGTTGAGCAAGCGCATTGATTCTGTCGACCGTACCGTCGGTATCATGCCTTGGAGTTTTTACGGTAAAAGATCCTTTTTGCATATCGATAACTAAGAGTGCTTTCTTGTCTTTCATAGCTTTTTTAAGATTCTACTCAATATTATTTCATCTATTCCGATAGATTCATGTTATGAAATGAAAACTACGATATAGGTGGCAGTTTTTATATTAATCTTTATAATTGCAAAAAATTGAACTCCAAAAACTGCTCTATTGTTCGGTACTTCACAAAACTAACAAGTTTTCCAATCATTCTGGTAAAATTTTTAATTGAAATCACCTATATTGGTTCGCAAACTTATCGAAACAAATTCGATTATAAAATACCTAAGTAATACCTGGGCTGGTTTTAGGATCAATATAGATGGTTAGCTTTTGGTCTTTATTTCAAAAAAAACAATTTTTAACTACCATTCATTAATCTTATTGGAATCCAGTTTAACAAAAATAAAAAGCAAAATAGTAAACCCCCAAAGCCCTGAACCGCCATAGCTAAAAAACGGGAGTGGAATACCTACGGTAGGGATTAAGCCCATCACCATTCCGGTATTTATAAGGAAATGTATAAAAATTATAGAGGCTACAGCATAACCGTAAACACGACTAAATTGCGACTTTTGAGCTTCAGCTAAATGTAGAATTCTAATAATCAGTAATACAAAAACGATAACAACAAAAGCACTTCCTAAAAAGCCCCACTCTTCTCCAACGGTACTAAAAATATAATCGGTATGCTGTTCCGGGACAAATTTCCCTGTAGTGCGCGTACCTTCCATAAACCCTTTTCCTGTAAAACGTCCCTCTCGTATTGCTTTTTCCGATTCGTTTAAATTATAGGCGAAGGTTTTTTTCATGGCTTCCAGTTTAGCAGGATCTTTTTCCAGGCTTAACCAGATAGTAATTCTGTTTTTTTGATGCGGCTTTAGAACGTTATCGTAGAATGCTTTTACTCCAAAAGACATAGCAATAGTAACAACTAAAGCAAGAATAGACTGAAATAAAGATACTTTTTTCTTATTTAGAAAATAAAAACCAAAGACTAATACGACCGCTATTATTGAAGTGGCCAAAGCACCAAACTTAAGCGAGCTTACTGCAATCAACATCACCGAAACACCTAATGTTAAATAGTACTTAGGTAAGCCTTCCCGGTATAAAACAAAAAAGAAAGATGCATAAACTATGGTACTTCCGGCATCGTTTTGGAGCAAGATTAAAAAAGCCGGTATCGTAATAATGACAAAAATACTTATTTGATCTTTGAGGTTGTTGATATTGGTGTTTAGATCGCTAAGATATTTAGCTACAGCCAACGCCGTTGCCGCTTTTGCAAATTCACTGGGTTGAAGGGTCATGCCCCCGATGCCGTACCATGAGGTGGCGCCATTAACGTTTTTACCAAAAATGAATAACCCTAATAGTGATAATATCGAGACGATATAGATAATACTTGAAAAGCGCTCATAAAACTTAGCATCGAAGGCGAGTATAACTATTATCAGGCCAAAGGTTAAGAAAATAAAGAGGAGTTGCTTACCGTAAGGTTCGGAAAAATTAAAGTAGTCAATAACATCTCCTGTATGCGAAGCCGATAGAATGTTTAGATAACCAAAGCCTACCAAAAGCAGGAAAAGTAAAATGGTTATCCAGTCGAATTTAAATTTTCTATCGGTCTGTCTCAGCATTTTTTGGTTCTAAATGTAAATATTGAAGTTTTTGCCCATCGTTTATGGTAAATGGTTTTCCGGAATAAGGTTTGTCATATTCTTCCTCTAAACTTTTTTCTAAAACAAGTTTTTCCATATATTTTAGAGTCACCTCTTTTTTAAGATATTTTTCTATCATCAGGCTGGCAATTCTACCTCCCCATCGCGCTCCGTAATAGCCATTTTCGACAAAAACAGCAATAGCAATTTGAGGGTTATTTTTTGGTGCAAAAGCTATAAAAATAGAGTGGTCTGTTAGCTGGGCTCTTACGTTATTAATTTTAGTGAAATTTTCAGCAGTACCCGTTTTTCCGCAAATTTCAATACCGGGAACTCTTAAAAAGTTTGCAGTTCCTTTATTGTACACATCATAGAGTCCCTGAATTACGGGTTCGAAGTGTTGTTTATCAATCGTGGTGTATTTCGGCGTTGCGAATTTTTCATCAATATTTTGGCCTTCAATAGTTTTAATGATGTGCGGTGTGAAATAGTATCCGCGATTGGCTATGGCCGCCGTCATATTTGCAAGTTGAATTGGAGTTACTAAAACTTCACCCTGGCCAATTGAATTTGAAATTATCGTTGTCGCTCCCCACCTAAAATCAGGATACCACTTATCATAATAAGCGCCGTTTGGAATATTTCCTTTTTTTCCCGGAGGTAAATCGTAGCCTAAAAAATCTCCCAATCCGAAACTTTTAATATGATCACTCCAAATATCCATTGCCTGACTAGCATCATCATACTTGTCAATTGTTTTTCTAAACGCATTTGCAAAATAGGAGTTACAGGATTTGGCAATCCCGCTATTCAAATTACGTCTTCCGGAACCACAATGACAGCCCATAGGTTTTCGCCCACCATAATAGTAAGCCCCACTACATGAAACTGAGGTGTTTGGATCAATAGCATTTTCCTGAAGTGCCGTTAAGGCGATTAAAGCTTTAAAGGGAGAGCCTGGTTCATGCATTCGTAATAGACCCCGATCAATAAGTGGTGTCCTAATAGAATCATAATGAAGTTTAGAGAAATTTTTTGATCTTGGGCGTCCAACCAATAAATTAGGGTTGTAAGTAGGTGCAGAAACCAGAGACAAAATTTCACCGGTTTTTGGTTCGATTGCTACAATACCACCACGCTTATTTTGCATTAATAATTCGCCATATTCCTGTAGTTTTTTATCAATGGTAATGGTAATATCTTTGCCTTGAACAGGAATGGTGTCAAATTTACCATTCTTGTAGGGACCAATATTTCTGTTAAACCGATCTTTCTGAATAAATTTGATGCCTTTTGTTCCTCGCAATTCCTTTTCATAAGATTCTTCGATACCTTTCCGACCAATTAAGTCCCCCATTTTATAATAAGGATTCTTTTCGATAATACCTTGGTTTACTTCAGCAATAAACCCCAAAACGTTAGCAGCCGTAGAGGTTTGATAATCTCTTAAAGATCTTTTTTGAATATAGAATCCGTCAAACTTGCGCATTTTTTCTTGTAAGACGGCATAATCTTCTTTTGATAAGTGCGACACAAAAACCGATGGTAATCTGGGAGAATAATGACGCGCTTTGTTATAAGATTTTATAAATTGTGCCTTATCTATTTTTAAGAGTGAACAAAATTCCAGCGTATCTAAAGGTTCAACCTCTCGAGGTATAACCATAACGTCATAGGAGGGTTGGTTGGCTACTAAAAGTTCTCCGTTTCTATCGTAAACAAATCCGCGTTTAGGATAATCGTAAACTTTCCTGATAGCGTTGTCTTCAAATAGATCATGCTCGTTTGAAGTATATACTTGTAAATAAAATAGTCTAGATATAAATAAAAGACCAACAAGAATTACAGAAGCAAAAAGTAAAAACTGTCTCATTTCATTTTTCTACTAAAAATAATGGTTATCAATATGCATAATAAAATAGTAAATATACCTGAGAATAACGTTTTTTGCAGTATTAAAATTACTTTTGAAATGCTAAAAATTTCTAATGAGAAAAGAATAAGATGATGTATAAAGGCAAGTATCGTAATGTAAGTCAGCATAGCTCCCAATTCTACAGCATTAAATTTCATAGTCTGATGTTCGTATTGCATCCCAAAAGCGAACTTTAGTACAACGGGTCTGGCATAAGCAATAAATACACATGATGCCGCGTGAACCCCACCGGAGTCTAAAAACAAATCCATGGTTAAACCTAATAAAAAACTAAAAAAAATAAATAAAAGGCGGTTGTTTTTAACAGGGAAAAGAACAATAAACAGGATGTAAATGTACGGATTAATGTATCCTAAAAAGTTAATATGACTACAAATCAAGACTTGAATTAAAACAAGGCTTAAAAAGCGGGTTATATTTGATGAGATGACACTATTCATTAATTCCGTTTAATAAATTGGTTATTTCCTCAATATCCATGTTTTCGATAATATGAACATATTCAATATTGGTCATATCATTAAACAATAGCAGATCAATTTCGTAATAATTTTCGGCTTCATCCAGCTTAAAACGAATGACGGTACCAATCGGGACGCCTTTTGGGAATATCGAAGATCTCCCGGAGGTCACGATGGTATCACCTTCGGTAACGGGGGCTGCTTTTTCAACATCTATAAGTTGCATCTTATTTGGGGATTTCCCGTCCCAAACTAAAGAACCGATGTGATTTGTTGTTTTTAGTCGTGCACTGATACTGCTAGTTGTATTTAAAATAGATATTACCGTAGCATAGTTGTTGCTCATCTCACCAATAATACCAACAATACCCTTGGATGTTATAACCCCAAAATCTGGTTTGATACTGTCCTTTCTGCCTTTATTAACTAATAATACATTATCGGTCGCCGTATAGCTGTTTTTTATAATGCTGCCTGTTGTTAATTTGTATTTCTTACCATAAGAAACACTGTCTATATATGTAGAATCCTTCTTATTTTCAGCATTAAATAAGAGTGATTTCAGGTGATTATTTTCTTCAGCTAAAATCTGATTTTGTGATTTTAAACTAAAATACACCGAGATATTATTCATCGAATTATAAACCCCACCGGTTAAAAAATTGGCAGAATTTATAAATTTACTTTTATGGTAAGAATGTGACTGAATAGTAAAAACAAGCGATAGAGCAAACAGCAATAAGAATAACAAAAATGTTTTGTTTCTTAGTATAAAATTTATAATCTGCTGCATGGATTAAGCCTGTTTTGCGCCTTTATTTAATCAGTACACTTTTATATTTGGTTAAATTTTTAAGTGTGATACCTGTTCCTCGAACAACAGCTCTTAAGGGGTCTTCTGCAATATAAACAGGAAGGTCTGTTTTTTGCGATAAACGCTTATCTAAACCTCTTAGCATGGATCCACCACCGGCTAAATAAATACCTGTATTATAAATATCGGCTGCTAACTCAGGTGGTGTTTGCGATAGGGTTTCCATAACGGCATCTTCTATTCTTAAAATAGACTTGTCTAATGCTTTTGCAATTTCACGATAAGAAATTGAAACCTGCTTGGGTTTTCCTGTCAATAGATCACGCCCTTGAACGCTCATATCTTCAGGAGGAAGTTCAAGGTCTTCAGTCGCTGCTCCAATTTGGATTTTTATTTTTTCAGCAGTGCGTTCACCCACATATAAGTTGTGCTGTGTACGCATATAATAGACAATATCGTTTGTAAATACATCACCTGCAATTTTTACAGATTTGTCGCAAACAATACCTCCTAAAGCAATCACGGCAATTTCTGTGGTTCCTCCACCGATATCGACCACCATATTGCCTTTAGGTTGCATAATATCTACGCCAATACCAATTGCGGCAGCCATAGGTTCATGGATTAAATAGACTTCCTTGCCGTTAACACGTTCTGCACTTTCTTTTACCGCCCGCATTTCAACCTCAGTGATTCCCGAAGGAATACAAATAACCATTCGTAATGCCGGCGTAAAAAATTTCTTTTTAAGAGCCGGGATGTTTTTGATAAACATGCTAATCATTTGCTCTGAAGCATCAAAATCTGCAATTACCCCATCCTTTAGCGGTCTAATGGTTTTGATATTTTCATGTGTTTTACCCTGCATCAAACTGGCTTCCTGGCCGACTGCAATGATTTTACCCGAAATTCTATCGCGCGCTACTATTGAAGGCGCATCAACAACAACCTTGTCGTTATGAATAATAAGTGTATTGGCAGTACCTAAATCTATTGCAATCTCTTCGGTTAGGAAGTCAAAAAATCCCATATGTTATAAGTGGTTTTAAATGTTTGAAAACTAATCTTGTAAATGTAATAAAAGTTGCGAAATATATTGAGGTTAATAACATTCAAAATTTTATTAAAATACGATGCTAAGTTGTTATACGTTTTTTAGTGATTTTTGGACTATTAAATTTGGGCGTTACCATCCCGATAGCTATCGGGAGGTCGGGCTTTTCGTTGCAATCTTTTTCTCGTACCTCAAAAAAGGATTTCCACTACAATCCCTAACGCACTTATGTGCAAAGTTCAACATCGCCGATGGTTTTATGTGATCTGTACCGGACATTAACAAGATTTCGGTATCTTCATTTCGGGATGCAAGTTCCGAATGTGCTAATGCTTGAAATGACGCGTCCCTGTCATGACCATGGCAAGATCGTTGTCGTTACAATAATCAATGCTTAGCTGATCTTTAATTGAGCCACCGGGTTGAATCACAGCACTTATTCCTGCGTCCTTAGCGATTTCAACACAATCCGGAAAAGGAAAAAACGCATCACTTGCCATAGCTGCTCCGTTTAGGTCGAAATTAAACGATTGTGCTTTATGAATGGCTTGGTTTAAGGCATCAACGCGACTTGTTTGCCCGGTACCACTGGCACATAACTGCTTGTTTTTCGCAAGAACTATAGTATTAGATTTGGTGTGCTTACAAATCTTTGAAGCGAATATTAAATCCTCCAATTCACTATCGGTAGGGGTGGTATTTGTAACATTGGTTAAGCCTTCAATCGTATCGGTAACCATATTTCTGTCTTGAACCAAAACACCATTTAAACAGCTTCTAACATTGGTTTTTGGTAATTCTATATCATGAATGACCAGCAAAATACGATTCTTTTTACCTTGCAATAGGGTTAAAGCTTCTGGTGCAAAAGAAGGTGCAATGACAACTTCACAAAAAAGTTTATGAATCTCTTCGGCAGTTGCTAAATCGATTTCAGTATTACTAATTAAAACGCCACCAAAAGCAGAAACAGGATCTCCGGCTAAGGCATCTAAATAGGCTTTATGCAAGGTGTCCCGCTGCGCTAAACCACAAGCATTGTTATGTTTTAAAATAGCAAATGTAGGAGCATCGTTCTTAAATTCAAGCATTAAATTAACGGCGGCATCAACGTCCAATAAATTGTTGTAGCTCAATTCTTTTCCATGGAGCTTTGTAAATAAGTCGTCAAAATTCCCAAAGAAAAATCCTTTTTGGTGTGGGTTTTCACCATAGCGTAAAACTTTACCTTTAGTTTCGCTAATCTTTAAAACGGCTTCATCATGATTTTTGTTGAAGTAATTAAAAATTGCAGTATCGTAATGTGAGGATACATTAAACGCTTTACCTGCAAAGCGTTTCCTGTCTTCTTCAGAAATGGTGCCGTTGTTTTTAGAAATGAGTTCTAAAAATTCAGTATAATCATCAACGGAAGATACACAGATCACATCGGCAAAGTTCTTAGCAGCAGCACGAATTAAAGAAATGCCGCCAATATCTATTTTTTCAATAATATCTTGTTCACTGGCTCCGGAAGCCACTGTTTTTTCAAATGGGTATAGATCAACAATAACAACATCGATTTGCGGGATTTCATATTCGGCTAATTCGGCAACATCACCATCATGGTTTTGACGGTTCAAAATACCTCCAAACACCTTTGGATGCAATGTTTTTACTCGCCCTCCAAGGATCGATGGGTAAGAGGTTACATCTTCAACCGGTACAACATCTATACCTAAATCGTTAATAAATTTTTGAGTGCCACCGGTGGAATAGATGGTAACACCTTGTTCATTAAGTTTTTTAACAATGGGTGCTAATCCATCTTTACTAAATACCGAAATTAGTGCAGATTTAATCGTTTTGTCCTTGCTCATTTTTGTTGCGTTGTGTTTAAAACGCAAAAGTAATTATTTCAACTAAAAAATAAACGTTGAAAAGTTGAAAATGAGCTTCTTTTTTTAACGAAATGATAAAGTTGTTAACAGTTATGCTAAATTCCAAAATAAACTGATTTGGGTTTTGGAATTTAGTCATTGGAATTTATTAAAGTATCGAAGCGACTTGGTCACATACAAACTCCAAAAAACGTTCATCACTTTCAGTAAATGGATCGGGTGTATTGGAATCGATATCTATCTGTCCAATATTTTCCCCGTTTACAAAAATAGGAACCACAATTTCAGCTTTTACAGTGATGCTACAGGCAATATAATTATCTTGAGCCATAACATCGGGAACTACAAAATTTTCGTTGCTAACTGCAACTTGACCGCAAATGCCTTTGCCGAATGGGATAACCGTATGGTCTGTAGGTTCGCCCACATACGGTCCTAGAATAAGCTCTTCTTTATTTCCGTTTCTAAAATAAAAACCTACCCAATTGTAATATTCAATGTGTGTTTCAAGCAATTCACAGATTGACAATAAACGTTCATCAATAGTTTTATTGGTGTTCGAAATGATGGTTTCTACCAGTGGTTTTAAAAGTTCAAAAGTCATAACTTCAAAAGTTTTGGTAAAAGTATTCAAAAAGGTGTAAATTCGATATTTTGTTTATATAATTTTTAGGTTCCAAAATAATTTGAAGGCACTCATAATTAAATATAAGTCAGTTATAAAGTTTATACTTACATTTTTAGTGGTGTATATTTCGTTTTCTGTACTCTATAGTTTTTATTTAGATCTTTCTGATGGCTCGAAGTTTTATCCGGATTACCTAACCCATACCGTTGCAAAACAAACAGAAACCTTATTAAATGCTTTGGGTTATAATACTCAGGTATTACCACACCCCGATGAGCCCTCGATGAAAGTTATCATTGAAGGTGAATATTTGGCAAGAGTCATCGAAGGCTGTAACTCCTTAAGTGTTATCATTTTGTTTGTATCCTTTATTATTGCATTTTCAGGTAAACTTAAGACCACTGTAGTATTTCTGCTTTTAGGTGGTGTTTTAATATATGTTGTTAACTTAATCCGTATTGTACTTTTGGTAATAGCTTTATACCATTATCCAGGGAAACAAGATGTTTTGCATGGTGTCGTTTTTCCGGCTATTATTTACGGGATGGTGTTTTTATTGTGGATATTTTGGGTAAATCGTTTCTCTAATTTAAAAAGGAAAGATGTCTAAATTAGCCAAATTCGGCGTTCTTTTTTTGCTTTTTGGCCTACTGATCTTAATCCGTTGGTTCGAAGATGAGTTGTTTTATGACCCCTATTTGCAGTTTTTTAAAAATGACTATTTATATATTGATAATCCGAGACGAGAAGTTATAAAGCTTAGCCTGTTTACCACGTTGCGTTATATGCTTAACAGCATCATATCACTGGCTATTTTATTTGTGTTTTTTAAGGATAGGGGCGTGCTTAGGTTCTCGGCATTGATCTACGGGATCGCTTTTTTTATTTTAACGGGAATCTACCTGTATTTCGTTATACATCCAAAGCAAGAAGATTACTATATGTTCTTTAATGTACGTCGATTTTTAATTCAGCCTGTTATTCTAATCTTATTATTGCCGGCTTTTTACTATCATAAACTAAAGGGGTAGTTGTTAATCATTTTATAAAAAACTGGTGTTCGCTTTATTTTTGTGTATTTTTGTCCTGTTAACTATCGGGATGATAAAACAAATTTTACATAAAGGCTTTTCTATGCTATTGGTTGTTTTAGTGTTGTTTTCAACGGTGTCTTTCACTGTAGAGAAACACTTTTGCGGTGATACGTTAGTCGATGTGGCTATATTTTCTGAAGCACACAAATGTGGTATGGAAATGAATGAACCCAAGGTTGTAAAAAAGCACTGCTGTAAGGATGTTGTTGAGATCGTTGAAGGACAAGATGAATTAACCTTTTCGTCGTTTGAAGATTTAGATTTCGAACAGCAGCAATTCGTAGTATCACTTGCTTATGCGTATTTCAATCTTTTTGAGAGTTTGCCAAAGCAAATCATCCCTCATAAAGATTACGCTCCACCGAATATAGTTTTAGATATTCAACTTCTTAACGATACATTTTTAATTTGATTTTATAGTTGTTTAAAAACAGTTTATATGTGCTGCAATATCTTATAGCACTAATAGACTTCAGAATTTTATATAATTCAAGAACAGCATAATATTAAATTAATAATGAAACATATAATATATATACTAATACTGCTTCCGGCATTACTTATGTCTCAAGAGAGGATAACCGGAATGATTATGGAAGCCAATGAAAAAAACGAGCATATAGGCCTGGCAGGTGCCAATGTCTATTGGCTTAACACGTCTGTTGGAACCGTAACGGATATTGATGGAAAATTTAGTCTTTCCTATTCTAAAGCAAATACGAAATTGGTAATTAGCTACGTCGGATTTAAGACAGATACCATTACCGTAAGCGAGCCAAAAATGGTGCACCATTGGTTGCGACCTACGAGTGATTTGGATGAGATTACAATTACGTCCAGAAAACAAGCTACGGCAAAATCATATTTACAATCACAAAATGTATTTACTGTAAGTAGCGACGAACTGCTTAAAGCGGCTTGTTGTAACTTATCTGAAAGTTTTGAAACGAACCCTTCAATTGATGTTAATTTTGCCGACGCTATTTCGGGCACGCGCCAGATCAAAATGCTGGGCTTAACCAGTCCTTATATTTTAATAGCGACAGAGAATATACCATCGATTCGTGGCGCATCACAAGCTTACGGATTGAGTTTTATTCCTGGAACTTGGGTGGAAAGCATTCAAATTACTAAGGGAGCCGGTAGTGTGGTTAATGGTTATGAAAGTATTGCAGGTCAGATAAATGCGGAATTGGTAAAACCAACAACCGATGATAAACTATTTATTAATGTATACGCCAATGCCAATGAACGCTTGGAATTGAATACGCATATGAACACAAAGGTGTCTGATAAATGGAATACAGGATTGTACTTACATGGCAATACCCACCAAAAAAAACATGATGTTAATGATGATAACTTTATGGATATGCCATTGTATCATCAAATTAACATTATGAATCGTTGGCAGTACACCGATTTGGAAAAGGGCTTTGTAAGCTTTATAAATCTTAAGTTTTTAAATGATGAAAAACAAACAGGCGAACTTGATTTTGATCCTGATGTGGATAAGTTGACAACGAACGCCTGGGGTAGCGAAATTGATACGCGACGTTATGAGATATCTGCTAAATTAGGTTATGTAAACCCCGAAATTCCTTGGCAGAGTGTTGGTGTACAAACCGCTTTTAGTAGTCATAAGCAAGCGTCGTATTTTGGGTTGAATCAATATGATATTACGCATAACAGTGTTTATGCCAATGCCATTTACAACTCTATAATTAGTGATTCCCGGCATAAAATAAAAACGGGTTTAAGTTTTACTTATGATGGGTATGATGAAGTTGTAAACGCGATAGATTATGGACGAAATGAACGTTCGGTCGGTGCTTTTTTTGAGTATAACTTCGACAATCTTGAAAAGCTTAATCTAACGGCAGGAATACGTGTCGATAACCATAATTTGTTAGGCACATTTGTAACGCCAAGATTTCATATGCGGTATACACCTTGGGAAAAATCGGCATTCCGAACATCGTTTGGTCGCGGTAAACGCAGTGCCAATATTTTTACGGAGAACCAACAGATGTTTGCCACATCGCGCAGTATCAATATTGTAAATTCCGGAGGTAATATTTATGGTTTGGATCCTGAAATAGCTTGGAATTATGGGGTATCCTTTTTACAAGGGTTTAACGTGTTTGATAGAAAAGCAGACATTACTTTAGATTATTATAAAACTGATTTTCAAAATCAGGTGGTCATAGATTATGAAAACCCAAAGATGGTTAGTTTCTATAATTTAAATGGTAAAAGTTATGCTAACAGTTTTCAGGCTGAAGTAAATTATAATGTGTTCGAAAATGTAGATCTTCGTATGGCTTATAAATACTACGATGTTAAAACGGATTATGTATCCGGTAAATTATCTAAACCATTAACGCCCAAACATCGGGTGTTTGCAAATGCTTCTTATGAAACAGCAGCTACTGCAGCAGGTGCGCATTGGAAGTTTGATGCGACGTATAATTGGTTAAGTGAGCAGCGGTTTGCCTCAACGGCAAGTAATCCGGTACAGTATCAATTGGATGCGTTTACGCCAACTTTGGCAACGTTGAATGCGCAAATTACAAAAGTGTTTTCTCCTAAATTCGAAATGTACTTGGGTGGTGAAAATATAACTAATGTGAGACAGCCCAATCCAATTTTAGGAGCGGATGATCCTTTTGGTTCAAATTTTGATAGTACCTTTGTATACGGACCTATTTTTGGGGGAACCTATTATATGGGATTACGATATAAGATAAAATAAGATGTCATTCCAGCGAAAGCAGGAATCTCTCAAATTGAAACTTAAAAAGTGGATTCTTGCGTTCGCAGGAATGACAAAAACAGGAATAACAAAAAATAAATATAAAGAAACCGAATCATGAAAAAAATATTAATTATTGCTTTAGTACTCATAGGCACAACGACCTATGCACAAAACAAAAACCAGAGAGCCTCTATGGAAGTAGATGGGGTGTGTATGATGTGTAAAAAGCGTATTGAAAAAGCCTGTTTAACATCTAAAGGTGTGAAATCGGCGGTTTGGAATGTGAAAACACATGAGTTAAAATTGGTCTACGACGCGCGTAAAACGGATTTACAAGCGATTCGAACAACGATCGCCAATGTAGGCCACGATACAAAAGAATTAAAAGCCAGTGATGAAGCTTATGCTAAAGTGCACCCTTGTTGTAAGTATAGAGATGAAGAGGTGAAAGACGACCATAGAGGTGGAGATGATGAACATTAAGATGGTGAATAATATGAAGATATAGATGATTAAAGCTCTGGATGAATTAGGTTTAGAGTTTTTTTATACATTTATTTTTTTCTTTTTGGAAAACTATTTTAGCTAAAATAAATTATAAAGTCAATTAAGAAATGAAAAAAATCGTATCCATAATTATATTAATTTTAAGCCTCTCAATGTCTTCTCAAATACCAAAAGAGGCATTTGATTTAACAAACTCATTATCCAAATTAATTAGAAATGATTCTATAGATAAAGCTATTGAGTCAACTATAAAGCTTAATGTGTTATACCCACCATTTTTAATTGATAGAATGCATAATACGGTTTCTCAAACAGTCTTAAGAGAACAGGGTAAAGGCAGTTTTTCTAATTACATAAACGGATTATATGCGAAAAATAATGATAGCATAAACGAAATTGTTTCACCTTTATATTTATGGAGTAAATCTTTTCAAGTTACTAACAAAACAGACTCCAATGATTTGCTTGAAACTTTTTATGCTAAACTAAATGATAGTACAAATTATAGCGCAAAAACGGAGTTGTATGGATTGCTCATTATTAAAGAATTAAAAAAGAAACAACTTGGTGATATAGATCTAAAAGAGAAAATATTTAAAAAAATTAAGAATAATTTGGAGAAGTATACTTACTTAAGCACGAGTGCTAATAACCGAAAAGATGATGAAGAAAGAGCTTGGAGTCGTTTTTTACTCTCCTATTGCTATAATGATTTATATGATAAATATTCTAAGCGAATTTTGGATGTTTCGAGAAATAAGGAACAAGTTTTAGACAGGAGTTTAAATACAAATTTCCCTGATAATATTGAAAAAGAAAGAGAGGAGTTTATCGTTAATGCGGCAAGATTCAGTCCAGATCAAACGGACACAAAACATAAAAACGCATATTTTTATGATGCAGGACTGTTATTTGGAAATCCAGATAGAGCAGGGTACAAAAACAAATATGCAAATTACTTAAATAATAAAGGAGATAAAAGATTAGCTTTTAACGTATTATTGCATGAAGCCTACACAAAACCCACAGATAATAACTTGAAAAAGTTAAAAAAGCAATACTTAGAGTTGGAAGAAAAACAACCGTTAAGGACAATTTGGTTTAACTATATCAATACACAGATGAGAGATGTACCAGATGTACAGGTCCAATTTGAATCAGAACTTTTAGATTTAACTAAAAAACATGATTATTGGATATATATAGATGTTTGGGGAACTTGGTGTAGTCCATGTATAAAAGAGCTTCCAGAACTAGATAAGGTGGCAGAAACCTATAACAAAGATGTAAATTCCAATATAAAAGTTTATACGTTTTCATATCATTCTCAAAACCTTGGAGAATTCATGAGCAAAAATAATTATACATTTCCTGTTGCAGAGATAGATGAAAAAATAAATAAGTCATTTAATGTAACTGGTTATCCAACCAAGATTTTGATTTCACCTAATAATAAATACTTAAAAATTCCATTTAATGTTAATTGGAAACAATATTTAAGGAATTATATCAATATGTAGCAAAGAACAAAAAAAAACGCCTCAAAATCAATTAAGGCGTTTTTGTATAATTTATGTCGAGATTGATTCTCGATCTCTTACATCATTCCTGGCATACCACCGCCCATTGGAGCGTGTCCATGTCCGCCACCAGCAGCTTCAGCTTCTTTAATATCAACTAAAGCACACTCTGTGGTAAGGATCATTCCGGAAACAGAGGCCGCATTCTCTAATGCAATACGCGTTACCTTTTTAGGATCGATAATACCTGCTTTCAGCATGTCTACATAAGTTTCAGATTTCGCATCAAAACCAAAGTCTTTTTTACCTTCTAAAACTTTAGAAATCACAACACTACCTTCACCACCAGCATTATCTACAATAGTACGTAATGGCGATTCAATAGCACGTGCAACAATTTGAATTCCGGTAACTTCATCAAGGTTTTCAGTCGTAATCTTTTCTAAAACAGATATAGCTCTAACCAAAGCCACACCACCACCGGCAACGATACCTTCTTCTACAGCAGCTCGCGTTGCGTGTAAAGCATCATCAACACGATCCTTCTTTTCTTTCATTTCAACTTCACTGGCAGCACCAACGTAAAGTACAGCAACACCACCAGCTAATTTAGCTAAACGCTCTTGAAGTTTCTCCTTATCGTAGTCAGATGTTGTTGTTTCAATTTGAGATTTAATTTGGTTAACTCGGGCTTTAATATCTTTTACATTTCCGGCACCATTAACAATAGTGGTATTGTCTTTGTCTACAGTCACCGTTTCGGCAGTGCCAAGCATCGATAAATCAGCATTTTCAAGAGTAAAACCGCGTTCTTCAGAAATCACAGTTCCTCCGGTTAAAATCGCAATATCTTCTAACATCGCTTTACGTCTGTCTCCAAAACCGGGCGCTTTAACTGCTGCAATTTTAAGTCCGCCACGTAATTTATTAACCACTAAAGTTGCTAATGCTTGCCCATCTACGTCTTCGGCGATAATTAATAACGGACGACCAGATTGTGCTACAGGCTCTAATATCGGTAAGATTTCATTTAGGTTTGAAATCTTTTTATCAAATAATAAAATGTATGGATTTTCCAGATCGGCAATCATTTTATCAGCATCAGTTACGAAGTAAGGCGATAAGTATCCTCTGTCGAATTGCATACCTTCAACAACATCAACGTAAGTTTCCATTCCTTTTGCTTCTTCAACAGTAATAACCCCTTCTTTGCCAACTTTACCAAAAGCTTGAGCAATTAACTCACCAATAGTGTCATCGTTATTTGCAGAAATGGCAGCTACTTGTTTAATCTTTTCAGAAGAATTACCAACTTGTTTAGATTGTTTTTCTAAATCTGCGGTTATGGCTGAAACGGCTTTGTCGATACCACGTTTTAAATCCATAGGATTTGCGCCGGCAGCTACATTTTTTAAACCTTCTTTTACAATTGCTTGAGCTAAAACGGTAGCAGTTGTTGTTCCGTCTCCTGCTAAATCGTTAGTTTTAGAAGCTACTTCTTTTACCATTTGAGCTCCCATGTTTTCAAGCTCATTATCTAATTCTATTTCTTTTGCAACGGTAACACCATCTTTTGTGACCTGAGGAGCACCAAAACTTTTGCTAATAATTACATTTCTACCTTTAGGCCCTAAAGTTACCTTTACTGCGTTGGCCAATGCATCAACGCCACGTTTTAATCCGTCGCGTGCTTCAATATCAAATTTTATGTCTTTTGCCATTTTTTTTGTTTTTAGCTTTTTGCCTCTAGCTGTTGGCTATTGGCTTTGTTTAATTTTAATTTAGATGAAGCTAAAAGCCAGAGGCTAATAGCTGATTGCTATTTTAGATAATAGCCAGTATGTCGCTCTCGCGCATAATTAAATAATCTTTCCCTTCGAGTTTAAGCTCTGTTCCTGCATATTTACCATACAAAACAGTATCGCCAACTTTAACGGTAATAGGATCGTCTTTTGTGCCTTTTCCGGCAGCAACGACCGTTCCTTTTTGTGGTTTCTCTTTTGCGTTATCCGGAATAATAATTCCTGATGCTGTTTTAGTTTCAGCGGCAGCAGGTTCTATAAGAACTCTGTCTGCTAATGGTTTAATGTTTAAGCCCATTGGTTTATATTATTTTTATTATTAATTAAATTATTTAACGCTTATGCGTTATTCTAAAAGTGTGCCAATAGTGATGAACTGACAAACTTGCAGACAAGCTGAAATAAAAAATGCCAACTGTTTGAGTCGGCATTTTTAGTATACTATATAAAACGATAAATTATTCTTCTAAAGAATCATCTATCGTTGTTGTAGCCTCATTGTTTTGAGCCGGAACTTCCGGTAGCGGTTGAGTCGTTTCTGCATTAGGATCTAAAGCTTTAGAATCGACACCCTCTGCGCCTCTGTTTATAGCGACATTAGATAATAATATTAATACTAATAATAGCGTAGCTAATGTCCATGTACTTTTATCTAAAAAGTCGGTGGTTTTTTTTACGCCACCTAATTGCTGTGTGCCACCACCGCCAAAAGAAGAGGATAATCCACCACCTTTTGGATTCTGCACCATAATCACTACAATTAGTAAAAATGCTACCACTACAATTAATGCTAAAAATATTGTAAACGTACTCATTATTCCTTATTATTTTGTTCTTGTAATTGTTCTACTGCTTTAATTTGGTTTGCAAAGAAACCACTTTTTTCCGGATATTTCAAACTTAAAATCTTATAAGATTGAATTGCTTTTTTATAGTTTTTCTGCTCTAAATATATACGCGCTAAAGTCTCGGTCATTAAGGCTTCGGGCTGTATCATTTGAGCTTTAGCTAAATTTCCTTTAGATGAACTCGGTTTAGTAGGGTTTATTTTTGGGTTCTTTTCTATGAACTTATCAATTAAATCAAACTTTTTAACCTTATCTATTTGAGATGATTCTGTTGGTTTTGATGCTTCTTTGGCACCGGACTTGTCTCTTTTAATAGGTTTGAAACAGGTTAGCTTTAACCATTCGTTAAATGAATGCGTTTCTCTTTTATCGAATTGAAGAGGTTTTCCCAGATTTAAAATCTCAGTCGCTGAGGCTTCCTGAGTTTTTGTGTCTTCAGTGAGCTGTTCTATGAATTCGGAATCATCCAAAGCGAAGTGCGTCTTTTTTTTAGGACGTGCTTCCTTGGGTTGAAAAAGTGCAGGATCTAAAACGCCGGCTGTATCTTTGATGTGCTGTTTAAGTGCATCATCGATCGTAACACTTTTGTTTACCGAAATGTCCTCAACGGTAACATCAATATCTTTTAAGTATGCCGTGTTTTGTTTTATAAATTGCGAAATTTCATTCTGAATAAAGGTTTCCGATGTAATAAAATCAAAAAGAATACTCCGATCTGTCGTGTAAGCCGCTGTTGTTTTCAGGGCGCTATTGTACTTGAAACTCTCTTGATCTTTTAAGCCTTTAAGGTATATGGCACGTGCCGACTGAAAATAAGGAAATTCATCAATAATTGATTGTAAAGCATCGGTTTGCTGATGCGTTATCGTTTTTGGGCTTTGTAGTATATATGTAAAATCGTTATTATTCATTGGTTATGCCAAATTTATCATTTTTTTTAAAGATGCCATGTTTCATTGTCCTTGAAACGGTATCTTGGTTTTAATACTGCAAACTGAAACTCCAAACTGTTTAAGCGTTCATTACCATCTGGCTAATGTTGCATTAAAAATATCTTGAGTAAGACGTTCAAAAATTTCTTCATGAGCGGTTGTTTTTTGTCCGCCAACAAGTTGTGAACTTCCAGGGTAATCATAGAAAAAAGAAAAACTCTTATTTTCTATATTGTCATCTTCCTTCTTAGTATTGTAAAAACTAACTTTTACTCCAATAGTTAGCCTGTTTTGAGCGGCTGTACTTTGAGAGGTCGCTGTAGTAGGGGAAATGCGATAGGTTGATATTTCACCTTCATAGACCAGATCACCTCCCGTAGTGACTAAACTTAAGTTGGTTTGATTCTGAATTAAATCCTGAAGGGCGTTCTGAAAATCCCGTTCTAATCCGGGCTCAACCAAAAGCGCATTATTTTCAAAGCGATTGACTTGAAATGTTTTGGTGCCTTCCGGAACAGATGCTCCTGTAAAGGAATACGCGCCACAGCCTAAAATGGTAATCGAGACTGCAATTAAAAAAGTGTATTTAAGTACGTTCATTAAATTTCATTATTAATCTTGCCAATTGGACAAGGATGCGTTAATTATATCTTGGGTTAAACGTTCAAGGATTTCTGTATGGGCTGTCGTTTTTTGTCTTCCAATAAGCTGTAAGTTCCCTGGGTAATCATAGTAAAATGAAAAACTTTTATTATCCAAATGGTCACTTTCTTTTCTGGTATTGTGGAAATCAACTTTTACCGCAATGGTTAACCTGTTTTGGGCTGCAGTACTTTTTTTAGTTGCCGTAGTGGGAGATATTTGATATGTTGTTATTTCACCTCCATAAACCACATCACCTCCAGAAGTTACTAAACTTAGATTGGTTTGATTCTGAATTAAATCTTCCAGTGCCAATTTAAAATCTCGTTCCAACCCGGGTTCAACCGTAGGAGCATTATTTTCAAAACGATTTACTTGAAATGTTTTGGCATCTGTTTGTATTCCAGTTAGAGAATATGGACCACAACTTAAAATGATGATTGAAACCACCAGTAAATATATATGCTTTAGGTATTTCATTTAAAATTCAAGTATTTTGAGATGCTTCAACTCCGCTCAGCATGACATTTTAATTTAAAACGGTTACTTTTTTATATTGTTGCAATTTTTAACCGTCGACCAAAAACTGAATACCAACAACGAATTTAAAGATCAAACTGTTTAATCTTTCTATATAAGGTGCGTTCACTAATTCCCAGTTCAGCAGCCGCTAATTTACGTTTTCCGTTGTGACGTTCAAGCGATTTTTTAATTAATTCTAATTCTTTATCGTGTAATGATAGGGTTTCCTCTTCTTCAATTTCCTCAGCAAAATGATACTTGTCCTGAGTGTTTATAGGTTCGGCTTGGAGATCTTCGGTATGTTCAGAAATAGATAAAACCTCGCTATTATCTATGGTATCATCATATGGTGTTTTGCTGTCATCTTCGGTGGTAGTGCCATAAATTTTCTGAATAAGACCTTCATTGTCTTTTTCAACATCTTTTATATTACCGGTTTTCATCAATTCCATGGTGAGCTTTTTCAAATCGTTAAGATCACTTTTCATATCAAACAGCACTTTGTATAAGATTTCTCGCTCGGTACTAAAATCGCTTTCTGCTTTCGATGTCTTAATAACGGCGGGCAAATTACTTCCCGATGTTGGTAAATATCCTCTTAAGGCATCAGCTGTAATGGTTCGGTTTTGTTCTAGTACAGAAACCTGTTCGGCGATATTTCGTAATTCTCGAATATTACCGCTCCAGCGGTGTTTCAATAAAACCTGTATGGCATTATCCGTCAGTTTTACTGTAGGCATTTTATATTTCAAAGCAAAGTCACTTGCGAATTTTCGAAATAGTAAATGAATATCTTCCTGGCGGTCACGCAATGGTGGTAAATGAATATCGACCGTACTTAACCTGTAATATAAATCCTCACGAAATTTCTCCTTTTCTATAGCCTGATACATATTTGCATTGGTTGCCGCTACGATACGGACATCAGTTTTTTGAACCTTACTGGATCCCACTTTTATAAATTCCCCGTTTTCTAAAACACGTAGCAAACGTACTTGAGTGGTGAGTGGTAATTCTCCGACTTCATCTAAAAAAATAGTACCGCCATTGGCAACTTCAAAATAGCCGTTTCGGGTTTGTGTTGCTCCGGTGAATGCCCCTTTTTCATGGCCGAAAAGTTCACTGTCTATGGTCCCTTCCGGAATAGCACCACAGTTTACCGCAATGTATTTATTGTGCTTTCTATGTGATAATTGATGTATAATTTTGGGAATACTTTCTTTTCCAACCCCGGATTCTCCGGTTACTAACACAGAGATGTCTGTTGGTGCGACTTGAATAGCTTTTTCAAGAGCACGATTTAGCGTAGGGGTATTACCAATAATACCAAAACGTTGTTTTATTACTTGAACTGATTCCATATCTTGTCATTCCTGTGTAGGCAGGAATCTCATTATTTATTGTTATTAATTTTCTATATACTCAGAAATTCCAGATTCATTTTCTTTATTAAGCCATTCCCAATTTAATTTAAGTTTCATCTTGTTTTCTTTTGTAAAACTTATTTCTGCAATAGCCTTCCCTGCTTTTAATTCATTTTCTGTTGTTATACATTGATATAACATATCGAGTGTATTGTTATTTAAGTTGGCAATTATTTTTCCATATTTAATAGACCCTCCAAAATAATCTGCAGTTACTAAATGGCCTTCTTGCTTGTATTTAAAAATGGTTTCAGAATTGACTTTACCATTTTCAGAATTTTCAATTAATGAAAATGTTTTGTTGTTAAAGTTGAACACAGACATTGCTTTTTAATTATTCTCACTCAACCCAATGGCCTCACCAATAAGTGTTGCTGTAGTGCAATCTGTGGTTTTTACGTTTACAAAATCTCCAATTTTATAGTGCGCTTTAGGGAAAACCGTAACCGTATTTTGTGGTGTTCTTCCCGACCAATGCTGGTTAGACTTTTTTGATTCTTTTTCTACTAATACTTCAACCACGGTATTAAGATGTTCTCTGGTTCTTATACCGCTATGTTTTTGCTGTAGTTCAACAATTTCAGCAAGCCTTCGTTTTTTATCGGCTTCAGGAATATCGTCTTCCATTTTTCTTTCTGCCATGGTTCCCGGGCGTTCTGAATAGGTAAACATATATCCAAAATGATACTTCACATGATTCATTAATGACACTGTGTCTTTATGATCGGCTTCTGTTTCTGTTGGAAAACCAACAATCATATCTTGGCTAATGGCACAATCGGGAATAATTCGACGTATATTATCAATTAATGTCATGTATTCTTCGCGAGTGTGTAAACGATTCATTTCCTTTAGAATACGGTCACTTCCGCTTTGTACAGGTAAGTGAATGTGATTACAAATATTGCCGTGTTTTGCCATCGTTTCAACAACATCCAATGTTAAATCCTGAGGATTTGATGTTGAAAACCGAATGCGCATTTTAGGTTGAGCCCTAGCACACAGATCTAATAAATTTGAAAAATTTACTGCTGTTGCTTTTTGAATATCACTTGCCTTGTCAAAATCTTTTTTAAGACCTCCACCATACCAGAGGTAGCTATCTACATTTTGCCCGAGAAGGGTAATCTCTTTATAACCTCTATGCCATAAATCGTTAACTTCTTCCAAGATACTTTGCGGATCACGGCTGCGTTCTCGTCCTCTCGTAAAAGGAACGACACAAAAGGTACACATATTATCGCAACCTCTTGTAATTGATACAAAAGCCGTTACACCGTTGCTGTTTAAACGCACCGGTGAAATATCCCCATAAGTTTCATCTTTAGAAAGAATAACGTTGATAGCATCTCTGCCTTCGTCAACTTCGGCTAACAGGTTTGGTAAATCCTTATATGCATCAGGCCCAACAACGAGGTCGACTATTTTTTCTTCTTCTAAAAATTTTGTCTTTAAGCGTTCTGCCATACAACCTAATACACCAACTTTCATTTTAGGATTGCGGTCGCGTTTAACCGCATTGTATTTTTCTAGACGCTTTCTAACGGTTTGTTCGGCCTTATCTCGAATAGAGCAGGTGTTTACTAAAACCAAATCAGCCTCTTCTAAACTTTGAGTTGTGTTAAAACCCTGTTCTGTTAAAATGGAAGCTACGATTTCGCTATCACTAAAATTCATAGCACAGCCATAGCTTTCTATAAAAAGCTTGCGGGGATTTTCTTTTTTCTGCTTTAGAACAAGGGTTTCTCCCTGTTTATTTTCGTCTATAATTTTTTCCATAGTATACTGAAAGAGATAGCGGTCAATTTTCGTGCCTGCCTGCTATTAGGCAGGTGCAAAGATACGATTTATTTGTATTTTATGACAAGATGTCATGTGAATTATTTCATAAAATACGCAACCAAAAAGGATAAGAAGCATCTCATTGAAAACTAAACTTTTAATTATGCAGATTGTTAAAAAGATTCTTTTTGTGATTCCTGTTATACTTTGCTTTATGAGTACAACTTGTGAAACTGATGATGTTGATGTTTCCGGTGATATTTGTGATCAAATAACTGAAGTTAATGAAACGAAATTTAATGATTTGGATTCGGATCAATTTACCTTTGTGAATGCCGAAATCATAGACGACTGTCTTAATATTGAAATTTCGGCATCAGGTTGTAGCGGGGATTCGTGGGAATTTAATTTGGTGGATTCGGGTGCCGTTGCCGAATCTTCACCGGAACAACGCTATTTAAAATTCAAACTTATAAACAATGAAGATTGTTTGGCAGTGTTTAAGAAAACGGTTTCGTTTGATTTAAGACTCTTGAGAGTTAGTGGCAGTAATAAAATTATCTTGCATCTTGATGGTTTAGACACATCATTAGAATATATCTATTAAACACAAAAAATAAACAGTGTCTGTTAGTTTGACGCAACCTATTTGCAATGAACACATCTTGTAAGAAAACAACTAGCTATGAAATGTAATATCCTTTTTTTGTTCCTTGCCCTAATTTTATGTTCTTCCTGCGATAATGACGATACTAATTTCGAATTTGTCAATGTGGCCACCGCCGAGTTTATGAGTAAATCGGAATTTCGAAGTTCTGTAGATATCGTTGCACCTCAACCCATTCAATTTCCAGGTAAGATTTATGCTTATCAGGATTATGTATTTGTAAATGATGTTAATAAAGGTGTTCATATTATAGACAATACCAATCCTGTAACCCCTAAAGCTATAGCCTATATAAAAATACCCGGGAATGAAGATATCTCCGTAAAGGATAATTTTTTGTACGCCGATAGTGCGACCGATTTATTGGTTTTTAATATTTCTAATATAAATGCCATTAGTTTGGTAGAACGATTAGAAGATGTGTTTACGATTTACAATTCCCATACACCCAACGAGGCAGATGCAGTCGATTATAATGAGTTTGATTTTGAAACGGACGTTATTATTGGGTGGAGTCTAAAACGAGAACGCAGAGAGAAACTTGATGATTCTCAAATTAACGTTATTTTCAATGATGGAATATTGATGAATGCCTCTGCGGAGTCCAACGTTGGTGTCGGAGGGTCACTGGCTCGTTTTCAAATCGTTAATAATTTTTTATATACGGTTGGAAGTTATGAAATGGCAATTTTTAATATTCAAGATTTGTCTGCACCTGTATTAGAAAAAGTCCAAGGTGCCGGATGGAATATTGAAACCATGTTTCAGGCAGAGGGCTATTTATATTTAGGAAGCACTAATGGGATGTATATTTATAGTTTAAATGATCCGTCATCACCGGAATATGTTTCGGATTTCACGCATTGGGAAGGTTGCGATCCGGTGGTTGTTGATGGAGACTATGCTTATTTAACGCTAAGAGGAGGTAATCTATGCGGACAGGATGAAAGTGTATTGGAGGTTATCGATATTAGCGATAAAACAACACCAACATTGGCCGGCAGGTACGAATTAGAAAACCCCTATGGTTTAGGAATTAAAGGAAATACACTTTTCGTTTGCGACGGAACTTCAGGATTAAAATTATTCAATAAAGAAAACCCTCTTGATATTTCGTTGATCAAGAGCTTTAAAAATATTCAATCGAAAGACGTCATTCCGTTAGATGACAAATTATTAATGATAGGGGATAGGGTCTTGTATCAGTATAATTATGCTGGAGATAGTATCTCACTTATCAGTACGTATACCTTAAATTAGCTAATGGTTCTATGTTAATGGATATTGAAATCCTGCTTTACGCAGGATTTTTTTATATCTGAGCTTTTCTTTTTTTAAAATTTGTCTCTCCAACATTTTAGATTTAATTATAAAAAATAGCTTTTGAATGTAAAAAACATGATTTTTTAATTAAATCATATACAGATAATCCCTAAAATTATGCAGATAAACTTTTTTTCATATACATTTGTAGCTTCAAAAATTGAAGTATGGCGAAGAATTTAGTAATTGTAGAGTCACCAGCTAAGGCAAAAACGATTGAAAAATTTTTAGGAAAAGATTTTAAAGTAGAATCCAGTTTTGGACATATCTCCGATCTTCCTTCTAAAGAATTAGGTGTTGATGTTGATGGTGATTTCAAACCAAAATATGAAGTTTCAAAAGATAAAAAGGCGGTTGTAAAAAAACTGAGAGATCTAGCTAAAAAAGCAGAAATGGTATGGCTTGCCAGTGATGAGGATCGCGAAGGAGAAGCTATAGCATGGCATTTGGCCGAAGCTTTAAAATTGGATAAGGACAAAACCAAGCGTATTGTTTTTCACGAAATAACTAAAACGGCCATTCGAAAAGCCATAGAAAACCCAAGAGGTATAGATTACGATTTGGTTGATGCACAGCAAGCACGCCGTGTATTAGATCGCATTGTAGGTTACGAATTATCTCCGGTACTATGGAGAAAAGTAAAGGGCGGATTGTCTGCAGGTCGTGTACAATCGGTTTCTGTACGATTAATTGTAGAGAAGGAAAGAGAAATTCAAGGATTTACACCGGTTGCATCGTATCGCGTTGATGCTGAATTTTCGAATGAAAATGGTCAAACTTTTAAGGCGAAGCTTCCAAAAAACTTTTCAACAAAAGACGAGGCTTATGCTTTTTTAGAATCCAATGCCACCGCATCTTTTAAAGTTGCAGATTTAGAAAAGAAACCTGCGAAAAAATCACCGGCGGCACCGTTTACAACATCCACATTACAGCAGGAAGCTGCACGTAAGTTGTATTTCTCGGTAAGTAAAACCATGACCATGGCGCAGCGCTTATATGAAGCGGGTTTGATAACTTATATGAGAACAGATAGTGTTAACCTGTCTGACGAAGCCAGACAAGGTGCTGAGGCCGAAATCAGGAATGCCTATGGTTCAGAATATAGTAGCCCTCGTAATTATAAAGGAAAATCTAAAGGAGCCCAGGAGGCACACGAGGCTATCAGGCCAACAAATTTTGCGACGCGTTCTGTCAATGTAGATTACGATCAAGCCAGGCTGTACGATTTAATTTGGAAACGTTCCATAGCTTCTCAAATGAGTGAAGCACAGTTGGAACGTACCAATGTTAAAATTAGTGCCTCTACACATAATAGTGCCTTTTCTGCCAATGGAGAGGTAATTAAGTTTGACGGATTTCTTAAAGTGTATTTGGAAGGAACCGATGAAGAAAATGAAGAACAACAAGGTATGTTGCCCGCGTTAAAGGTTAATGAGTCCTTACTAAACAATTATATCACGGCGACCGAGCGTTATACACGTCCGCCATCAAGGTTTACGGAAGCTTCACTTGTTAAAAAACTAGAAGAACTGGGTATTGGTAGACCCTCTACCTATGCCCCGACAATTTCAACCATTCAAAATAGAAATTATATTGAAAAAGGAACCGTTGAGGGTACTGAAAGAGCCTACGCTCAAATCACCTTACAATCCGGACAGATTACCGATAAGAAATTATCCGAAAAAGTAGGGTCAGATAAGGGTAAACTTGTTCCAACAGATATAGGAATGATTGTTACCGATTTTTTAGTGAACCATTTTGAAACCATTCTGGATTATAATTTTACGGCTAAGGTTGAGGCCGATTTTGATAATATTGCTGAAGGGAATGAAGATTGGACTAAAATGATGAGGTCTTTTTATAAAGATTTTCATCCGCAAGTGGAAGATGTCAAAGAAAATGCCGACAGAGAATCTGGCGAGCGTATTTTAGGAAAAGATCCTAAAACAGGAAAGCAAGTTAGTGTGCGTTTGGGGAAGTTTGGTCCGATGGTGCAGATTGGTACGGTTGATGACGAAGAGAAACCTCAATTCGCAAGTTTAAGCCCGGATCAACAATTAAATACCATCACTTATGAAGAAGCTATGGATTTATTTCAGCTTCCAAAAAGTTTAGGAACATACGAAGGTGAAGAGATTCTGGTGAACAATGGCCGTTTTGGACCCTATGTAAAGTTTGGTTCAGCGTTTGTGTCATTGCCAAAAGGTGTTGACCCTTTAAGTGTAGAACTCGATGAAGCCGTTGTTTTAATTAAAGAAAAGCAAAAAGCCGATGCACCTATATATATGTATAAGGATTTGCCGGTGCAAAAAGGAAAAGGACGTTTTGGACCATTTATAAAATGGAACAATATGTTTATTAATGTGAATAAAAAATACGATTGGGATAACCTATCCGATACCGATATTGTAGAATTAATTGAAACTAAAATTCAAAAGGAAATAGATAAGGTTATTCATCATTGGGAAGATGAAGGTATCCGAGTTGAAAAGGCACGTTGGGGCAGACATAATGTTTTAAAGGGAAAAATAAAAGTAGAGCTTCCTAAGACTGTAGATGTTTCAGATATGACATTAGATGAAGCCAAGGCGCTTATAGAATCGAAAACGCCTAAAAAGAAAACCACAAAGAAAAAAGCAACGGCTAAAAAATAATAATCTATGAACTTTAATTTTTTGTCTCCGGTTTCAGATTTGGTGTTAGCGCATAACGAGCTGCTTCCATCACAAGCTTTAGGACGAAAACTTAAAATTCATTCCAGCCAAAAAGGCACTCCCGATTTGGACGACGTCAGCATCGCGATTATTGGTGTTTTAGAAAACAGGAATGATATTAATTACATAGGTGAAGAATTTCAATTAAATGAAATTAGAAAATCGTTGTACAGTCTTTTTCCCGGAAGCTGGAACACGATCATTGCCGATCTGGGAGATATCAATAGAGGCGAAAGTGTTGAAGACACTTATTTTGCGTTAAAAACTACGATTAGCATATTAATTAAAAAAGATATTATCCCGATTATCCTTGGAGGAACTCAGGATCTTACCTATGCCAATTACAGAGCTTACGATAATTTCATTCCTATGGTAAATATTGTAAATGTGGATAGCAAGTTTGATCTGGGTGATTCTACAAAACCTATAAAGAACAATAGTTTTGTTGGAAAAATTATTTTGGATGAACCTTATAACCTGTTCAATTACGCAACGATCGGTTGTCAAACCTATTTTAATGCACAGGAGGAAATAGATTTAATGGACCAACTGTATTTTGAATCGTATAGGCTCGGGGAAGTATCCAAGGACATCACTATTGTTGAACCTGTTTTGCGTGATGCCAATATTGTGAGTATAGACCTAAGTGCTGTAAAAGGATCTGAAGTTAGCTTAAATCAGAAATATTCACCAAATGGATTAGATGGGAAAGAGATTTGTGCCATCTCACGTTATGCCGGTATAAGTAATAAGGTAACCTCTCTTGGAATATATGAATATAAACCATCAAAGGACGATGAGATTACATGCATGTTAATATCTCAGGTTATTTGGTATTTTATTGAAGGTGTTAATTTTAGGGTCAAGGATGATGATTTTTCAGATGAAAGTAGTTACCAGAAATTCATTACTTTAGTAGACGATCAAGAATTAGTATTTTATAAGAGTAATAAAACCGGAAGATGGTGGATTGAAATTCCTTTTTTGACCGAAGTCAATAATAAATTGAAGAGACACACGTTATTACCTTGCATGCATCAGGATTATTTAGATGCTTGTAATAACATCATACCGGAACGTTGGTATAAAGCATTTCAGAAGAATTCTGTTTCGTAATTATGATATGTAAAATGTTAATTTCATCGGTAAAATGCTATTTTTTTACGATGAAATGTCATTTTTTTACTAAAAAAGTTGTTTTTTAAAAAATATATAAATATGTTTACGCTCTCAAAATGAAGCTTAAAATAATTAACCTCGAGTTTTCTATGGATATGAAGAAGTTTATATTATTAACCGCAGTATTAATATTTATTGCTAGTTGTGGCTCTAAAGATAGAGGAGAACTAGTAGGTGTTAAAGGAAAAAAATGGCACCCTGAAAAGCCTTACGGAATGGAACTTATTCCAGGAGGGGCTTTTATAATGGGTAAAGCAGATGATGACCTTGCAGGTGTTCATGATGCTCCGGCAAGAACAGTTACTGTTAGAGCACTTTATATGGATGCCACAGAAATTACTAACAGTGAATATCGCCAGTTTGTACATTGGGTAAGAGATTCTATTCTTAGAATGAAACTTGCTGTTTTAGCAGACGAAGTTGGTAAAGTACCGGAAGATGGTGGTATTGGTGAATTTGCATTTAAGGATGCAGATACGGCAAACATGTCTGTTTATGAAAAGTATATGTTCGAAAACTATACAGGATTAGGACCTACGGGTTACGAAGGTAGGAAACTGAATAAGGACATCGATTTAATTTTTGATACCGAAGAGTATCCGGATGAGTATTATGCTGAAGTTATGGATACGATGTACCTGCCTTTGGAAGAATCTTATAACGGGCAACGTACTTGGGATGTGAAAAAATTCAAGTTTCAGTACAATTATATGGACATTCAGGAAGCTGCAAAAAATAGAGGTGTTAAACGTAGTGACGTATTAAAGAAAGAAGAAATCGAAATTTATCCGGATACAACCGTTTGGATTAGAGACTTCGCATATTCTTATAACGAACCGATGCATAACGATTACTTTTGGCATGAAGCTTATGGAGATTACCCTGTAGTAGGAGTGACATGGAAACAGGCCAAAGCGTTTTGTGAATGGAGAACGATTAACAAAAACTCTTACCAAAAAGCTAAAAAAGGAGCATCTCCTGTAAATAGATTCAGATTACCTTCTGAACCGGAATGGGAATATGCTGCCAGAGGAGGTTTGCAAGCTGCAACTTACCCATGGGGTGGACCTTATACTAAAAGTGATAGAGGTTGTTTTATGGCAAACTTTAAACCGGTAAGAGGAGATTATGCGGCCGACCAGGCATTGTATACCGTAGAAGCAAAATCTTACGACCCTAATGATTATAACCTATATAATATGGCTGGGAATGTGGCAGAATGGGTAAATGATTCCTACGACCCGGCATCGTATAGTTATACGTCTACCGTAAATCCAAGTGTAAATAATAAAAATAACCAGCGTAAAGGTGTTAGAGGAGGTTCTTGGAAAGATGTTGCATACTATTTACAAGTAAGTACAAGAGATTACGAATATGCAGATTCTGCAAGAAGTTATATTGGATTTAGAACCGTACAAGATTATTTGGGGACACAGGTGACGAAAAACGGTAAATAAGAAACAATAATAATAAAATCAACAAAAATAAATACTATTAATTAACCTACTTAAGTATTTCTACTTAAAATTAAAACCGAAAATTATGGCACAGTCAAAAGCAAGTAAAAAATTTATGAATATGGCTTATGGATTAGGAGCGTCAATCGTAATAGTTGGAGCTCTATTCAAGATTATTCATTTCGAAATAGGACCTTTAACAGGTAATGTGATGTTAACATTAGGTCTGGTAACCGAAGCAATTATTTTTGCAATTTCTGCATTCGAACCCGTAGACGACGATTTAGATTGGTCGTTAGTATACCCGGAATTAGCAGGAGGAGAGTCTGAAGATAAAAAAGAAAGCTCTCAAGGATTATTATCTAAAAAACTAGATGAGTTATTAAAAGACGCGAAAATCGATGGCGAATTAATGGCGAGTTTAGGGGATAGTATTAAGAACTTTGAAGGCGCTGCGAAAAATATGTCATCTACAGTAGATTCAGTGGAAGCTACTAAAAAATATGGTGAAGAATTGGCTTTAGCTGCTGCTCAAATGGAGTCGCTAAACAGTTTGTATAAAGTACAATTAGAAAGCGTAAACAAACAAGCTTCGATTAATGAAGAGTCTATTGAAAATGCATCTAAATTAAAAGAGCAAATGCAATCATTGGCATCAAACTTATCTTCATTAAATGGTGTGTATGGTGGAATGTTGTCTGCAATGAACAAAAACTAATTAGGGGTTACCCAATTTAACTATTAACCAAAAACCTAATTAGACATGGCAGGAGGAAATTTATCACCAAGACAGAAAATGATTAATCTGATGTATTTAATATTTATAGCAATGCTAGCTTTAAATATGTCAAAAGAAGTGCTTTCAGCATTTGGATTAATGAACGAAAAGCTTACCGAGTCTAATGAAGCTGCTACACAAAGAAATCAAACCTTTGTAGCAAGCTTAGATCAAAAAGCTACAGACCAACCGGAAAAGTATGAACCTTTAAAGGAAAAAGCGCACCAAATAGATGTTTTAGCTTCTAATTTCAACAGTTATTTAGAAGGCTTAAAAAAGAATATGGTTGCTAAACTTGATGATCCTACAGATTATGAGATCATGGATAAGGGTGATTATTTAGATGAAAACTTTTTTAAGGGCGATAAGCTCAAACCGGAAGGCGAAGAGTTTTTAAAGCAAATCGCAACCTTTAGAGATGGCGTATCTTCTTTGTTAGCAGGTCAAAAAGGCATGGAAGACGTTGTTAAAGATGTTCAGAAAAAGTTTAGCACTGAGGATGTTCGTAATAGAGACAATATTAAACAAAGCTGGTTGGATTATCATTATAAAGGCTTTCCTTTAGTGGCGTCTTTAACTAAAATGACACAGTTACAAGCTGATATTAAGACAACAGAGTCTGAAGTGTTATCAAACATGTTACAAGGAACACTTTCAAGTGAAGTGTCTATGACAAACTATACAACCCTAATGGAAACCTCAAAGTCCGCTTATTTTAATGGTGAACAATTTGATGGACAGATTGTTTTAGGACGTAAAGATGCTTCTACAAAACCAAACAGAGTAGAGTTAACTTTAGATGGTAGAAAACTTACCGAGAATCAATATACTATTGAAGATGGTAAAGTAAAGTTAAAGATTAACGCTGGTGCCGCCGGAGAGCATAAAATTGAAGGAAATTTATTTTTCTTAGAGGATGGTGTAGAAACTCCAGTGCCGGTTAAGTCATCATTTGCAACGGTACCAAAACCAAATGCAGCAACGATTTCGGCCGATAAAATGAATGTAGTATATAGAGGTGTTAAAAACCCTATGACCATTTCTTTTGCCGGAGTTTCAGATAATAAAGTAGTTGCCAGCGCTCAAGGTTTAAAGAGAACTAAAGGGAGCAGCTATATTATGGATGCGACTCAAATAAAAGGTAGAGAAGTAACTATCAATGTTACAGGAACCTTACCCGATGGACAAAAAGTTAGCGATAATGCAAAATTCAGAATTAAGGATTTACCAAAACCAACAGGAACGATAAGAGGCGAAGACGGAAATGTTAAAATGCAACGTAACAGCCTTAAAATTTCGACGATTGGAGCGAAGTTTGATGATTTTGATTTTGAATTACCGTTACGCGTTACAGGCTTTAAATTTAAAGTTCCAGGACAGCCAACAATGACTGTTAAGGGTAACAAGTTAGATAGTAGAGCACAAAAAGCATTGGCTAAAGCAAAAAGAGGGGCTAGCGTTCAAATTTTTGAAATTGAAGCAAAAGCTGGTGGTGTAAGTGTAATACTGAAAAAGGTGTCCCCGGTACTTATTGAGCTTTCAAACTAAGATATTTGAATTTTAGTAAGATCTTTAGAAAATAAAGTAAAAATAGGATGAAAATGAATTTAAAAAGTGTTTTATTAACCGTTACTACAGTTTTTGCAGTATCGACCGCGTTTGCACAAGCAAATATATTAAATGCTAAGAGCCCTGAGGAAATTGGGGTGAGAACAGATGAGCAGAAGATCGTCGATAATGATAAACCGTTAGAATATGGTTATGTTGACGACAGAGATGTCCTTTATTCGAAAATGACATGGGAAAAAATTGTTCTTGATGAACGTTCTAATTTTCCGCTTTATTACCCAATTGATACCAATAATATTGGTAAGGATAGACGCTCGTTATATGACGTACTAATGAAGAACATCAAGAACGGTAGAATAAAAAACATTTATGACGATTCTTATTTTACATCAAAAAGAACTTTAAAAGATATTGAAGATGCCTTAGTGAAAGTTGATACTACCGAATTGGGTATTGAACAATTGAACGCGGGTGAAGAATTATCTGCGGAGTACATTAACAAAGAGGAGATTACCGCTGCTGATATCATGGAATATCATATTAAAGGACTTTGGTATTTTGACAAGCGTCAGGCTGAAATGAAATATCGATTATTGGCTATTGCCCCTGTTGCTCCTGATGTATATACTTTAGATTCAGATGAACCGGATTTAGTACCATTATTTTGGGTATTCTTCCCGGATGCAAGAGAGGTATTGCATGAGGCTAAATCATTTAATAATGAGAACAGTGCCATTCCTTTTTCTTTCGATCATATTTTAAACTCCAGACGTTTTCACGGTTACATTTTTAAAGAGGAAAATGTACAAGGAGACAGACAGATTAATGAGTATGTATCTGAAAACGCATTGATGCAGTTATTGGAGTCTGATAGAATCAAAGATAAGATTAGAGATTTCGAACTGGATATGTGGACCTATTAATTCACATATTAAGTTAAAATATACAGGATGCCCACTGAAAAGTGGGCATTTTATATTTTATTAAGATATTAAAAACCTTCCCTTAAAGAAAAGGCCTCTGAAGGATCGATAGAAGGGTTTAATATTAATTTCTCAGTATCTTCGCCACAATATGCAGGTAGATTACATTATTATTGGAATTGGCTTAGCCGGAATAAGTTTTTGCGAACAACTAAGAACAAATAAGAAAACCTTTGTGGTTTTCGATAATAAGTCGCAGCAGTCTTCAACCGTCGCCGGAGGGCTTTATAACCCTGTGGTTTTAAAGCGGTTTACATCAGTTTGGAAAAGTGAGGCACAATTGGAAGTTGCATTACCAATGTATAAGCAGATTGAAGGTACATTAGATGTAAAATTTGATTATAAGATTCCGGTACGCCGCAAATTTGCTTCCTTAGAAGAGCAAAATGATTGGTTTGCAGCATCGGATAAACCAGGGCTCTCGAACTACCTGTCAACAGGTATTATTAAAAATGAAAATCAATACGTTGATGCGCCTTTCGGATATGGAGAAGTGCTTCAAACGGGAAGGATAGATGTCAAATGCTTAATTAAGAACTATCGAGAGCATCTTATACACAAATCGTCCTTTTTTGATGAAGATTTTACTTATAATGATCTGCAGATTGGTGCTAAAAGCGTTCAATATAAGAATGTTCATGCAAAGCATATTGTGTTCGCCGAAGGTTTCGGAGTGATTAAAAACCCATATTTTAATGCATTGCCTTTGGTGCCAACCAAAGGAGAATTGCTCACCATACATGCCCCTGATCTGAGAATAGATTTCGTATTAAAAGCCGGAGTATTTCTAATTCCCTTAGAAAACGATTTGTATATCGTAGGAGCCACTTATGTTTGGGATGATACTACCAACGCCATAACAAATAGGGGTAAGGAAGAGTTACTAGGTAAACTTAAAAAGCTTATAAGTTGCCAATTTGAAGTCATACATCAAGTTGCAGGAGTTCGACCTACCGTTAAAGATAGGCGCCCTTTGGTTGGTCATCATCCGAAATATAATCATATGCACGTTTTAAATGGTTTAGGAACCCGAGGTGTTATGATTGGACCTTATGTGGCCAAGAAACTATTCGATGCTATTGAATACGGGATACCACTGGAAAAAGAGATTGATATTTCTCGATTTAGTAAGTAACTCACTGGATCTTGTCGAAACAAAATTAAAGAACACGGCAAGAGCTTTTACTAGTATACAATAATCTCATCCATTAAGAGCACACTTTTTTCTCCTGCTTTATGATGTCCTTCAGGAATAGGATTAATGATATAAGCTTTTATTCTTAGTTTTTTGATATGCCTTGCTTCACATGGAATATCCGTAATAATTCTATTTCTACCTTGAACCAGACTCGTTTTAATAAAATCTGAGTCTCCTAGTTTTTTGTAAGTAACCCCATCTACAGACCCGTAAACCTCAATATGTCGTGGTGGATAAATACCGTTTATGCTCTTTTTAAGCGATGCAATGCTAACAGATTCTATATCGGTTGGTTTATCTAAAATCAATTCTATATCTACATCATCGTTAAAACCTTGCCAGTGCGATTTTGTTATTGCCGCAGCTAATGTGCCATAGTTCAGGTCGGTCAAAGCAGGATCACCGGCAGCTTCATATCTTTTACTATGGTCTGTGTGATAAATAACCTTTGCCCCGGCAGCTTTATGTATCGGGTATGTGATACTATTGATGTTGCCTAACCTTTTTCCGTTTTCAAAAATGGCCGATTTTATGGTCGTGGTTTTATTTATCGTAAAAGGCTTGGCATAGGCCTTAGCGGACGGCTTGGGGTCAGTTCCATCTAAGGTATACCTGATATCGGCGTTAGGTAATTCAGAACTCAAAGAAACTTCTATCGTATTACCATTCCCTTTTTGAGATATCCAGGGATTATATACGCTGTTGGCGAAGCGCACATGGTCAACTTTTAAGCGCTCCAATTGAGGTGCTAGTCTGTTCATAAAGTCCTCAAAATTTTGATTCTCTTCTGGAGTCCAGCCGTTTTCTGCAACCGCAAACAAACGTGGAAAGGTCATATAGGTTAATTTCTCCCAATCCGAGATGGATTCTGTCCATAAATTCCCTTGAGTTCCCAAAACGTGTTGTGCTTCCTCTTCTGTGAGATCATCAGGAATTACCGAATAGTTGTAACAGGTTGATAATAAAGCTTCAGAGTATCCTAAATTAGGCTCAAATTCTGATTGCCCCTGTTTCAAATCTAAATAATTAGCAAAATTCGGAGTCATGATCACATCATGTCTTGCTTTGGCTGCTTTTATGCCTCCTTTTTCTCCACGCCATGACATCACCGTAGCATTTGGAGCCAGCCCACCTTCTAAGATTTCATCCCATCCTACCAGATTTTTACCTTTAGCATTGATCATTTTTTCAATTCTTTTGATAAAGTAGCTTTGAAGTCCATGCTCATCTTTTAAACCTTTATCCTTAATAAGAGTCTGACATAAATCATGGTTTTTCCAACCTTCTTTGTTACACTCATCCCCTCCAATATGAATGTATTCAAAAGGGAATAAACCCATAACTTCACCCAGTACATCTTCTAAGAACTCATAGGTTTCATCCTTTGAGGCACAGAGGGCGTTATTTTTAAAGACACCTCCGGTAGCTACTTTATATTCACCATCATCACAGGATACCTTTGGATACGAGGCTAAAATTTCCTGAGAATGACCAGGAACATCAATTTCAGGTAAGATCTCTATATAGCGTGCTTTAGCATAAGCAATAATATCTTTGATGTCTTCTTGTGTATAAAAACCACCATAGGTTGCTTTTTCTCCGTCCTTTTGTACGGGCTGCCCCCACCAATTATTTACTGTTTCATCATGATTCACATAATTGACACGCCATGCACCGATAGAAGTAAGTCTTGGATATTTTTTAATTTCTAAACGCCATCCTTGGTCATCGGCCAAATGCCAATGAAAACGATTTAATTTTAGCCCCGCCATAAAGTCTAAAACCTCTTTTATTTTGTCCTTGTCAAAAAAATGTCTGGAAACATCGAGCATATAACCGCGCCAGCCGAACTCAGGTCTATCACTAATGTTTACGGAAGGAATTTTAAAGCTATTATTATTAGTCCTTTCTTTAATGGGAATTAATTGTTTAAGCGTTTGTAAAGCATAATAAACGCCCGATGAATGACTTGCCTTTATTTGAATTGAATTCGGACTAACATCCAAAACATAGGCCTCATTTTTTAGTTTTTTTGATCTCGAAATGTGAATACCTCCTGAAGACGGTTTTGCCTTAGAAATTTGTATTTCAATACCTGTTTCAGCTTTTATTTCATCTATAAATCGACGACCAAGATTTTCAGAATCAAAAGTAGTACCTCCAAAATATAGTACGGTTTTCGAATTTAGATCGAATTCCCCCTGATACACTTTTAAATGTGCCGGCTTTGGAATGATCTTTATTTCAGAATGGTCTTGGGCTTTAATTGTTGTTATGAAAAGAATAAATAAAAGGACTAAAATCCCTCTAGCGTTTTTGAGATTCATTGTAATGACGTTTTGAAAGCAAATTAGGAGCTTAAAGATATGAAATCAGTCATTAAACAGATACATATTTCATATAAAAAGAGAGGTTTTATTAGAAGGAAGCAAAAATTGTATTACAATAAGTAAATATAATAGTAATAGCGATGGGTTGCTATTACTTATTCTTAACGAGTGTTTTATCGTAATGCATAAAAAAGTTAATCCAAATATTTCTTGAAAGCCTCAAAATAACGGGCATAAATACAATCAAGGTTGAAACAATGGAGATGAATATGGCATTTATACTCGCATTAAAAACAAAAAAAGAAATTACAAATGCGGCGGTGGCAAATGCGATACCAACGGGGTAGCTAACATACATTGATCCATAAAAAAATGAAGGCTCAATTTTGTATTTTGTTCCGCAGTGCGAACAATTTTCGTTCATACTTAGAGCTTCAGAGAGCACATAAGGGTTCTTGTTTTTAAACATAGACTCTTGATGACATTTAGGGCAAGACCCTGTTAAAATGCTATATAATTTATACCCTTTTTTAAACATAATAATTATGTATTTTTGCATGCGCAATTTATAGAGCAAAAATAAGATTTTAATGTTAAACGCTCTGTAGAATAAGTTACATTTTTATGATGAACATTCACAATTTATCGATTTCATTTCAGGGAGAGTATCTATTTGAAGATATTACTTTTAAATTGGGTCAAGGAGATAGAGTAGGCCTAATAGGGAAAAATGGAGCCGGTAAATCTACAATGCTCAAAATTTTATCAAAAGAGATGGAACCCGATTCGGGTCAGATTGCTTCAGATAAAGAGCTGAAAATTGGATTTTTAAAGCAAGATATAGACTTTATATTTGGAAGAACGGTATTGGAAGAGTCCTACGAAGCTTTTACTGAAATTAAGCAATTGGAAGCTCAAATGGAAACCGTTAATACACAATTGGCCGAAAGAACGGACTATGAAAGTGAAAGTTACAACCAATTGATGATTGATATTAATGAGCTTCAGCATCAATACGAAATTTTAGGAGGCTATAATTATCAGGGTGATACCGAGAAGATACTTCAGGGCTTAGGTTTTAAACGTTCAGATTTCAATAAGCTTACAGATACATTTTCCGGAGGTTGGCGTATGCGTATTGAGTTGGCTAAATTGCTTCTGCAAAACAATGACATCCTGTTGTTGGATGAGCCAACAAACCATTTGGATATAGAATCTATTATCTGGTTAGAGGGATTTTTAAAACAGTATACAGGCGCGGTGGTTATTGTATCTCACGATAAAATGTTCTTAGATAATGTGACGAATAGAACCATTGAAATCTCCTTAGGCAGAATTTATGATTACCCAAAACCTTATACCAAATATTTAGTGTTAAGGGAAGAGCTTAGAACACAGCAATTGGCATCCCAAAAGAACCAGCAAAAACAAATAGAACAGACCGAAAAGCTTATAGAGAAATTTAGAGCAAAAGCTTCAAAGGCCACCATGGCGCAATCACTGATTAAAAAACTCGATAAAATTGATCGTATTGAAGTAGACGAAGACGATAATAGTGTGATGACGCTTAATTTTCCGGTATCTGTGACACCGGGTAAAGTTGTTGTTGAAGCTGATAAAGTATCTAAGAGTTATGGTGATAATCAGGTTTTAAAGCGTATTGATTTGCTTGTTGAGCGAGATAGTAAAACCGCATTTGTTGGGCAAAACGGACAAGGAAAATCGACTTTGGCAAAGATCATTGTTGGTGATATTAAGTTTGATGGTCATTTGAAACTGGGACATAATGTTCAAATAGGGTATTTTGCTCAAAATCAAGCAGAGTACTTAGATGGTAATAAAACGGTTTTAGATACTATGATTGACGCGGCTAATGAAACCAATAGGAGTAAAGTAAGGGATATTCTGGGATCGTTTTTATTTCGAGGAGAAGAGGTTGATAAATATGTACGCGTGTTATCCGGTGGAGAACGAAACCGTTTGGCATTGGCCAAACTCATGTTGCAACCTTTTAACGTTTTGATCATGGATGAGCCTACGAATCATTTGGACATCAAATCGAAAAATGTTTTGAAAGAAGCATTAAAAAGATTTGAAGGCACTTTGATTTTAGTGTCTCATGATCGTGATTTTCTTCAAGGGCTAACCAACAATGTATACGAATTTAAAGATCACAAAATAAAGCATTATATAGGCGATATCGAATATTATTTGGATCAAAGAAAGGTTGAAAGCCTCAGAGAGGTTGAAAAGAGAACTGTGGTTAAAGGCACTCCGAAAGTAAAAAAGCAACAATCTTACGAGGATCAGAAAAAAATAAAATCATTGCATAATAAGCTGAGTAATGTGGAGTCTCAAATTAATCAATTAGAAAAAGAAATTAAAGCCATTGATTTAGAGCTCGAAATTAACTATGCAGATGTGACTTCTGAACCGAATTTTTTTGATAATTATCAAAAAAAGAAATCGGATTTACAAGACTTTATGCAAAAATGGGAGGATATTCAACTGGAAATTGAGCAGTTCATCGATTCGTAAATGTTAAAATTTTGTGTATTTCGTCGAATAAAATAGATTTTAATCTGCTTTTGACCTATTTTCGTAGGAGAATTAATCCCAAATTTATTCGACATGAAGACCTTAAAACTTATAGTTATATGCTTTTTCGTTACTGCATATTCATTTGCAAGTATTTCTACAAACGAAAAAGAAGCTTTAGTAGCACTTTATAAAGCCACCAATGGTAGTGAATGGAATTCCTCCTGGAACCTTGAAACTCCAATAGATACTTGGTATGGCGTTAAAGTAGAAGATAATAAAGTTGTTGAAATTAGTTTACAGTTTAACAACTTGCAAGGCCAGTTACCGCAAGAAATCGGAAACCTTGTTAATCTGAGAAAAATCAACTTTGGATTTAATAAATTAACAGGTAATATCCCAAATTCAATAAAAAATTTACAAGCATTAACATCATTGGAATTGTTTATGAATCGATTTGAAGGTAACATTCCTTCAGAATTAGGCGCATTAAAAAATCTGGAGGTGTTAACCTTGTATAGTAATAAATTCACAGGAGAGATTCCAATGGAATTGATGAGTCTTACGAATTTAGAGGAGTTATTGTTAGGAAGTAATTTTTTAACAGGTCAGATTCCAAATCAAATTTATGCGTTATCTAAGTTAAAAAAATTGAGTTTAATGGATAATAAGCTTGAAGGAGAAATTCCGGTGGAAATAGCGCAGTTAACACAATTGGAAGAGTTGTTATTGTCAACGAATCAGTTATCCGGAGATTTACCAATGGAACTTATCAATTTGCGAAAATTAAATACCATTATGGTTAGTGATAATAATTTAAATAAAGAATATATAAGTATTTCCGGTAAGAATCCCCCAAGTTTGATGGAATTACAAATGGATAGCGCTACAGCAATATTGGATATTGAAAAAGAATAGTTTATACATAAATTTGTTAGTATTGGTTTAATAGGCTGCATTATATTTAATGCGGCTTATTTTTTTATTTTTATGGATGATGTTAGAACACTATTTTACATGTCCTTATTGTTGGAAATATATCTCTATGCTCCTTGATAATTCCATGACGAAGCAAGCTTATATTGAAGATTGTGAAGTTTGTTGTAACCCCATACAGGTTAAAGTTAAGTTTGTAAATTCAGAATTAATAGATTTTCAGGCAGATAGCATTGAGCAATGATTTTTTTCATTTTTATGCTTGCTAAAGTTAAAAAGGATTGTATATTTGCAGTCCGAAATAATTTGATTGGTATTTTATGAACCAAAAGTTAACAGCTAAGTAAATTATTAGGAAAATATATCGCGGGATAGAGCAGTATCCCGTATCAAGTGCGGGACAGGGTACCTACACTGCAGTACTTGATTTGGAATTTAGAACTGAAAGTAACAATGTTACTTAAAATATATATCGCGGGATAGAGCAGTAGGTAGCTCGTCGGGCTCATAACCCGAAGGTCACTGGTTCGAGTCCAGTTCCCGCTACTAAACAAGACTCAAGTACATTTTGTATTTGGGTCTTTTTTTGTTTAATATTATGACTAATGCGTGAACTCCTTCAGAAACTTTTGAACGAATAGAGCTGGTATTTTCCTGTGTAGTTTTGGAATTTAGAATTTAAATAACTCCCCATGTCTTACTCCGGATAATTTTTATACCTTATTTTAGGCTATAAAATTTATGAAAAGCCTTTACCGGAAATCAATATTTAACAAAAATTTATGTAACCACAGAACTGGTAAGCCGTCCTACCAAGACATACTTTAAGAGAGCATGGGAAGTCAATACAGAGAGATTCAACTTAAAAGTGGTCTAGATAATTATATAGACTGCATTTGGAAAGAGAGCTATAGTTTTATTTTATCAAAGAATAAAAGCCCTTTTCTAATTGTGCCTGATAATACGGTTGAATTAGTTTTTACCGCAAATCATATTAAAAGAAAGGATAAAAAAAGCGGTAAAAATTTATGCACCGTTAAAAGTCATTTGTGCGGTCTTAAAACGCGACCCCAAATGATAAATCTAGATGGCGAAGTATTGTTGTCTGTAAGATTCAAACCTTTTGGACTATATCCATTTACAAAAATAGATTTAAACGAAACCATAAATCAATCTACCTTACCACAAGATATCTTTGGTTCTGAAATACTTGATTTGGAAGACCAATTGTTCAATTGCAAATATGAAAAAAACCAGTTAGATTTAATCGAAGCCTTTTTCTTAAAGAAGCTTTATCAATTAGGTAAAGAAAGAGATGAAGTATTTGATTTGTTTGTACACGCTATAATGACGCACAAGGGCGATATAAATATAGAACAACTATCAAAATCTTTAAGCATTTCAAAAAAAACCGTAGAAAGAAAGTTTTTATCCAAATTAGGCTTAACTCCAAAAAAGTACTGTCGGATTGTTAGAATGTTTAATGCCTTAAAAATCCCTGAAAACAGTAACCCTCAGAAGTTATCTACAATCGCCATAGATCATGGATTCTACGATCAGGCGCACTTTATTAAGGAAGTTAAGCAGTTTACAGGAATGACACCCAAGGATTATTTTGGCATAGACAGAGCCATACAAAGAAATATTTTTTTGTCTTAACATAGTTTAACATTTACTGTCTCTTTTTTACTATTCCTTCTACCTAATACCGTATACTTTTAAGGTTTTATTGTAGAACCTAAAATGAGTATCTATAATTAAATTCTATAGTCGACCACTTTGCTGTGGATAAGACTTTATGAAATGCCTTAAAGTTGAAAATAAGTAGCGATTCTTAACAAAATTTAATGAGATTATATGACAAAGAAGTAGGGCAATACCATGAAAACCGGTTAATAAGAATCAATCAAAAAATAATATACGAACACAAAAAGTCCTGTAAAACATGAAGATCAAATACGTTTTTATATTTTTTTTCATGCTCTATCAAAGTCAAAGTTCTTCTCAACATTTGTCGTTTGATAAAGTTAAAGACTCTATAAACGCTATTATTCTTAAAGAAGATATCCCGGGAATATCATTGGCTATTATTGACGAAAAAAAATCGCTTTTTTGGTCGGGCGGATTTGGTATGGCCAATATTGAAAACGGAATTCCGATGTCCGAGAACTCCTTGTTATATACAGCATCGGTTAGTAAAAACTTTATAGCTTTAGCCGTTTTAAAATTGGTCGAAGATAGGAAGGTTTCTTTAAAAGACCCAATTAAAGAAATTATTCCGGAAATTAATTTCCAAAATCCTTGGAAGGATTCAAAGCCAATAACTTTGGAAATGCTTTTAGAACACACTACGGGTTTTGACGATACACGATACAATAACTTTATTGGTAAAGATAACGAGATATTACCATTAGAAACGTTATTGAATACCTATCCAAACGCATTGCACAGTCGATGGAAACCGGGAATCATGTTTTCATATTCAAATTTGAATTATACCATGGCAGGTTATATCATTGAAAGGCTATCGGGGCTTCCATTTGAAGAATATATAAGGCAAAATATATTAACCCCCTTGAAGATGAATCAAACAAAGCTTGAAGGTTTTACAACTAAGTTTGATAGTTTGGCAATGCCTTATGGCTATGATTTTGTGAAACAAGAAAGTGTGCCGTTTTTCAATAATGGCGGTGTTGGTAAAAATTTTATGCAACGTCCGGCTTCATTTGTAATAACATCTTCTAAAGACATGTTAAAATACTTAAATTTTTATTTAACGCTCAATGAAAATGACTCTTCGATTGTAAAAACGAGTGCAATTGATAGAATGGAAAATGGAGAAACAGGCTATGACTCCAAATTAAAATTGGATGGCCGATATGGATTGGGAAATAAACCGGGTTTGAGAGATATAAGGCTTTTTGGACATAATGGTGTGGCCTGGAATCAAGCGTTCTTCATGTATAATAGAGATGAAAATATTGGTTATTATGTGGCAACAAACTGTAGTTATCCAATACCGGAAGTAAGACGCTTACTAAATGCTTTTTTATTACAAGACTTTAAGTTTGATAAGATAAGAGAATATACGTCTTCAAGCATAGCGATACCATTTGAAGGTTTTTACGAAACCGTAACTTCTAGAAACGAAATACTATTATTTTTTGATAAAATGCGATATGCTGGTAATCTAAAGGTCGAAAATGATACGATCTATTTTGATGGAGGCTTAAAGCAGAGGAAGTATAAAGCCTTTAAAGGATCTGACAAAAAACGAATAGCCCTTAATCGTGTCGACAAGGAATTTGTGAAACAAAGAAATATGGCATCCGCCGGATTGATGTTGGATGACAACGATGAACAATTGGTCGTTTGGGATTCTGGAAATGCAATGGTTTATTTTAAAAGAACCACTCCATTTATACACTATTTTAAGAAAACCTCTCTCTTTGGAAGTATTGCCATTTTGTTCTTAAGCTCATTAATAATTCTAATTAAGAGTATCGTTCTGGCCATTATAAAGAAAAAGGTAAGATTTTCTTTATTGAATTCTCTAATAATTACGATATCTGTCGCTTTATGTATCATGATTCGCGTAGCTATTCCTAACAATCCATTCGAGCTCATAGCTCTGGGCGCCATAAATTCTAAAACCATAAGTTTCTTTTTATTAAGCATACTGTTACCCCTAATATCTTTACTTTTTTTTATAAACCTTTTTAAAAGGGTATATAAGAGAAAGCCTCTTAAACATAAATTAATATACAGTCTTGTTTGTTATGCGATTTTGTATTTAAACATATTCATGCTCCATAACGGGTTCGTTGGTTTACAGTTTTGGAATTATTAAATAATTATAAATACAATGAATATTTAAAAAATAAATGATAAATGTCTAACCTTTAACCATATAAAAATGAAAGAATATAGATTGATGCTTTTTGTAAGTTTGTTAGCTTTAAGCCTAAGCGCTCAGAATAGTTTAGATAAATTAGATCAACAAGGAATACTTGATAATTTTAAGGAACAAGAAAAATGTTGGAATAATAATGATATTGAATGTTATATGAATGCCTATTCCAAAACAGACCCCATTCAAACTGTTTCAAAAGGTGGGGTCACTTTTGGATATGAAAATATTCTGGCTAATTATAAAAAATACTTTCCTAAAGGGAAAATGGGCAAACTTAACTTTGATGATTTTAATTTTAGAAGGTTGACAAATGATCTTTTTTTTGTTACCGGAAGGTTTAACCTTAAGTTTGAAAACCGTGAGAATCCATTAAAAGCGTGGTTTTCCGTGGTAATGAAAAAGCATAAAAATAAATGGCTTATTATAACCGATCATTCCAGTTAAGTATTTGGAAGTAAGATAAATGCGTAGGTGCTTTGGACTTTGCAAATAGTCAAATTTATGGTTTTGTCCTAAGAAAACCAAAAAGCTTAATTATACATAATAATCGTTTATGATACTCTACTTATAGATCTTCTTCATAAAATTAATACCAGTTATGGCTGAAGCCGTAATCAACCCGGAAAACAGTGCACCTCCAATACCCGCGGTTACAATATCCTGCCCGGTAAGATAAAGCCCTTTTATAGGCGTTCGGGGTTGCAGAAATTTTTGCCTAAACCTCTGGGGCGTATGGTCTATACCATAAATCTCCCCCTTATCATAATTCACGAAATGTTGAGTTGTTAGGGGGGAAGAAAGTTCGTAATGGTCTACAGCACTTTTTAAATGAGGTAATTGTTTGAATAATTCTGAAAACAAACGTTGTGCAATCTGTTCTTTTAAATCCTCATAAGAATCTCCACGTTTCATCCATCTAGAACCTTCCCATTTGGCAAAAAGATCGAAAGGAAGCAATGTGATAATATCGATGGTACTTCTATCCGGATAGCGATTCGACCAATCGGGATCTTTTGCAGAAGGAAATGAAATGTATACAACCGGGAATGGCGCATTAATATCTTTTATATAATTTGAAACCAGTGTGTCATGATCCCCTTTTTCCGGATAAATCCAGAGGTTGGTTTTATGAAGTTTAAGTGCTTCTGGAGAGCCCTTTAAACCAATGTAGAGGCTGGCATGAGATACCGAAGGTTGAACTTTTTGAAGTTTTTCTAGTAAACCATGTCTTTTAGCGACAGATTGAGGGAGTAGTTTTTTGAACGTATTGATAACACCGGTTCCGCTAATGATAATATCTGAATAAAACGATTTACCATCGGCCATTAAAACACCTTTGGCTTTATTGTTTTCGATGATAACTTCCTTAACCTCGGCACTAATAATGACCACTCCACCAGCTTTAGAGATTACAGGACTTATTGTATTCACAATTTGAGAAGACCCACCAATAGGAAAACTACCTCCATGAAAATAATGCTTAACAACAGCAGCGTGCATTACAAAACTACTCTGCTTTGGTGCTAGTCCATAATCGCCATATTGTCCGGTTAATACTTTAATTAATGCTTCATTTTTGGTTAATGAGCTAATAATGTCATAAGTGGTTTTATCTGAGTAGCTTAAATATTTTTTACGCATATTCCGGCCTATAATCTTATTGAGAAAAACCGGAATGGCTTTCGAAGCATAGAACTTGGCATTGGCTTTATTTGCGGCAATAACATGAGAGATATAGGCTTCTATAGCCTCTTCTTCTTTAGGAAAATATTTTACTAACTGATTTTTGAAATTTTCAACACCCTTTACGAAATCATATGTTTTGTTACCAATGATTATGCGATCGTAAACCTCACCCATATCGGCCCATTTTAGTTGGCTATTAGAGACATAATCAAATAACTTTTTCATTGGACTATTTGGTCGTTGTACCTCTCCAATATAATGTATCCCGACATCCCACTCGTAGCCTTTCCTTTTAAAAACATGTGTAAACCCACCCGCTGTATAATGCTTTTCTAAAATAAGTACGGCTTTGCCCTCTTTGGCAAGTAAAGCCCCGGCAGTTAAACAACCCATACCCGACCCAATAAGTATGACATCATAGGTTTCTTTTAATTGAGTTTGCTTTTTATACGATTGTACCATGCGAATTTGATTCAAGAGAATACTTTTGATTTAAAGAAGTTTCCGAATGCTAAATTTAGTGTTTTTAGTCTTAGAATGATTATATTTTCGAACTCATGTTCTTATTTGATTAACTATAAAACATGCTGGAAGTATTGTTAGAACTTTGATTACAAATGATCTTTCATCTTCATAAAAACTAAAGCGTTTTATTTTACCTTTGCGCTTAGACAAGTCATAACCATATATTATAATAATTAATAAAAACGATGTCAAAATTATTTGCACTTAAGGGAAAAATTCAAAACTATGCCTGGGGAGGTACGGACTATATTCCTGAGCTATTGGGTATAAAAAATAATACGAGTAAATGTGCCGAATATTGGTTAGGTGCTCATGCTAATGCGCCTTCAACAATCATGACCGCAGAAGGAGAATTAAAATTGAATACTTATTTAGAGGCGAACCCTTTAGAGCGTTTGGGTACAGACATAATGAAGAAATTTGGAAGATTACCATTCTTATTTAAGGTGTTGGATGTGCACGATATGCTATCCATACAGGTACATCCCACGAAAATTGAAGCCGAAAAAGGTTTTAAATATGAAAACGAACAAGGCATTCCTCTAACGGCATCACATAGGAATTATAAAGATGATAACCATAAACCTGAAATTATGGTAGCCTTGAGTGAGTTTTGGTTATTGCACGGTTTTTTACCTAAGGCACAATTATCTGAAAGACTAAAGGAAACTCCCGAATTTGAGAATTTAATCTCTGTTTTTAAGGATGAAGGGTACTACGGATTGTATAAACAAGTTATGGAGCAAACGGAAGAAGAATGTAACCAAATATTGAAACCATTAGTCGATCGTATTATGCCATTATATTTATCTGGGAAATTGGAAAAGTCGAGTCCGGATTTTTGGGCGGCAAAAGCCGTGGATTCTGCTTCAGATAAGAATGTGTTGGATAGAGGTATTTATTCGATATACTTTTTCAACATTGTAAAGGTAAATAAAGGTGAAGCTGTTTTCCAGGATGCGGGTATTCCTCACGCCTATCTTGAAGGGCAAAATATGGAGTTAATGGCGAATTCAGATAATGTTTTACGTGGCGGGCTAACACCAAAGCATGTTGATGTTCCTGAACTCCTTAAACATGTTGCTTTTGAGGAAACCATTCCCAATGTGATGTCAGGAGCATTGCAGGAAGATGGCATGGAACGCATTTATGCTACACCTGCACCGGATTTTGAACTGAGTAAAATTGATATCTCAAAATCAGATAACTACCAATCAAAATCAAAAACAGCCCAAATTTTAATCGTGATTGAAGGTGAGGCAATCATTGAGGAAGGTGGGAAAACACTTACGCTTAATAAAGGAGAATGTGCTTTTTTAGAATCGGGGAGTCATTATAATATCTCATCATCGTCTTCAGCTATTTTATACAAAGCAACCGCACCTTAGAAATTAACTGTATAAGTAAATAAAAAAAACTTAAAAAGGGCTGTCATAATTTTATGACAGCCCTTTTTTTTAAATGTTACTTAAATTTTTTATTTGAGAAAATCAAAGCACATTATCCATAATTTCCTGAACAACTTCGGGGTTTAGTAATGTGCTAGTATCCCCTAAATTAGAAGTGTCATTACTTGCTATCTTACGTAGAATACGACGCATGATTTTTCCTGAACGTGTTTTTGGTAATCCGCTCGTAAATTGAATTTTATCCAACTTAGCGATTGGTCCAATATGTTCTGTGATAATCTGATTGATCTCTTTGCGTACGTTATTTTGATCTCTGGATTCTCCTGTATCTTTTAAAATCACATAACCATATAAAGCATTTCCTTTTACGTCGTGAGGGAAGCCTACGATCGCCGACTCCGCAACTGCTGGGTGTTCATTAACAGCATCTTCAATAGGTGCTGTTCCAAGGTTATGCCCTGAAACAATAATAACGTCGTCCACACGACCCGTAATTCTATAATAACCAACTTCATCTCTTAAAGCCCCGTCACCGGTGAAATATTTATTTTCGTAGGCAGAGAAATAAGTGTCTTTGTAGCGTTGATGGTTGCCCCAAATGGTTCTGGCCATTGAAGGCCAAGGGAATTTGATACACAACCTTCCATCAATCTGATTTCCTTTTAATTCTTTACCATTTTCATCCATTAAAGCGGGCTGAATCCCAATAAACGGTAAGCTTGCATATGTTGGTTTGGTTGGTGTAACATAAGGTATTGGTGTAATCATGATGCCTCCTGTTTCGGTTTGCCACCAGGTATCAACGATAGGACTATTCTTTTTTCCTATATTATCGTTGTACCAGTGCCATGCTTCTTCGTTAATGGGTTCTCCAACAGAACCTAGTACCTTAAGTGAAGACAAATCGTATTTTTCAACCAATTCTAACCCTTGTTTGGCTAAAGCTCTTATAGCTGTCGGCGCCGTGTAAAACTGGTTCACCTTATGTTTTTCAACAACTTCCCAAAAACGACCATAATCAGGATAACTGGGAACGCCTTCAAACATGACGGAGGTGGCTCCATTGGCTAAAGGGCCATAAACGATATAGCTATGTCCCGTAATCCACCCGATATCCGCTGTACACCAGTATACATCATTTTCCCGGTATTGAAATACATTTTTAAAGGTGTATGCCGTGTAAACCATATAACCGGCAGTGGTATGTACCATGCCTTTGGGTTGACCTGTAGAACCCGAGGTATACAAAATGAAAAGTGGGTCTTCTGCATTCATTACTTCCGCTTCACAGTCTACTGAAGCCGCATCTAAAAGAGGTTGTAACCACTTATCACGACCGTCTTTCATAGCGATATCAGATTGAATTCGTTTGGCTACTAAAACGATGTTCACATCCGGACAGCTTTCTAGGGCTTCATCTACAATACCTTTTAAATCTATGGTTTTAGCACCGCGGTAAGAGCCATCACTGGTAATTACCATTTTACAGTCGGAATCATTAATTCTTGTTGATAAGGCCGTGGCTGAAAAGCCCGCAAATACCACAGAATGAATGGCTCCAATTCTGGCACAGGCCAAAACCGAAATAGCCAACTCAGGAATCATAGGAAGATAAATACAAACACGGTCACCTTTTTTAATACCTTGATCTTTTAAGACATTTGCAAACCTGCACACACGCTCATGTAACTGACTATATGTAATATGTTCTGCAGGGTCTTTAGGGTCATTGGGTTCAAAAAGAATGGCCGTTTTATCGCCACGAGTGGATAAATGCCTGTCAATACAATTTTCCGTTATATTGAGTTGGGCGCCTTCAAACCATTTTATTTCCGGTTTACTGAAATCCCAACTTAGTACATTGTCCCATTTTTTTTGCCACATAAAATGTTCTTCGGCCACTTCTTCCCAAAAATTTTCAGGTTCTCTAACCGATTTTCTATAAACTTGATAATATTCCTCTAAGTGTTTTATGTGATAATTACTCATGATTTAGTGTTTGAAATAGATTTTGTTTAATTAGAATTAGATAAGCAAGGTAATAAAAATTAGTACTCCCAACGTACAAATGCTTCCATCGCAGCATAATGTGCCATTCCTAATTGATCGTATAGATCTGCTGTTTCTTTATTTCTGTCTTCCGCACGCTGCCAAAACTCTCTACTATCACTACCCTGAAATACAACACCATCTTTTTGAGATTGATGCTTAAAGATTCCTTTTCTTTTTTGTAAAACTTGATCAGGTCCCATAGGTACTGCCATTTCAATTTCATCAATGCCCCATTCTTGCCAGGCACCTCTGTATAACCAAACCCAGCAATCCTTCATGAATGCTTTAGGTTTCAGGCGTTTTACAGATTCGAAAATCGCATCCAGACATACTTTATGGGTACCATGTGGATCTGCCAGATCGCCGGCCGCATAGATTTGATGTGGTTTGATTTTTTCAATAAGATCCATGGTGATTTTGATGTCATCTTCTCCAACCGGATTCTTTTCAATAGTTCCGGTTTCGTAAAACGGTAATTCCATGAAATGAATTTGACTATCGGGTAACCCTACAAAGTGACTTGTAGCTCGAGCTTCACCTTTTCTTATAAGTCCCTTAATATATCTTACCTCAGGACTATCCACTTCACTATCTTTCTTGTTTTTAAGAAAAACCGATGCTTTTTCATAGATATTTTCGGCTTCTTTACTCTCAATACCGAATTTTTCATTGTAGTCGCAAACGAAGCTTGCAAAACGCAGAGCTTCATCATCAGCTACAGCTATATTTCCCGAAGTCTGATAGGCGACATGTACTTCGTGTCCCTGTTCTTGCAATCTTATAAAAGTACCCCCCATACTAATAATATCATCATCGGGATGCGGACTAAAAATAAGCACACGTTTTTTTATCGGTTCTGCACGTTCAGGTCTGTTGCTGTCATCGGCATTAGGTTTTCCTCCCGGCCATCCTGTAATGGTATGTTGAATTTTATTGAAGATACTGATGTTAATATCGTATGCTGGTCCGGAGTCTGTTAACAAATCACTCATACCATTTTCAATATAATCGGCATCAGTAAGCATTAAAATAGGCTTCTTTAAATGAAGAGCTAAACCTAAAACTGCTTTCCTTACAAGTTTATCTGTCCAAACTACTTTTTCAACGAGCCATGGTGTATTTATTCTGGTTAATTTTGAAGATGCCGCTTTATCGATTACAAAAACTGCATTATTATGCTCTTGTAGAAAAGAGGCCGGAACCTGATTGGTAACTTCACCTTCAACAGAGGCTCCAATAATATTTGATTTTCCTTCACCCCAAGCCATTAAAATTACTTTTTTGGCTTCCATTATTTTTTTAACTCCTAAAGTAATGGCTGTTCTTGGTGTTTTGTCTAAACCTCCAAAATCTTTACTCGCAGCAACTCTGGTAATATGATCTAAAGCGACAAGACGTGTTTTTGAATTTTGTAAAGAGCCAGATTCGTTAAATCCAATATGACCATTACCACCAATGCCAAGAATTTGTAGATCAATACCTCCTAAGGCTTTAATTTTAGTCTCATAATCGCGACAATATGCGGCAATCTCTTCCTTGGTTAAGGTGCCATCAGGGATATGGTAGTTTTCCGGTAGAATGTCCACCTGATCAAAGAGTAATTCTTTCATAAACCGTACGTAACTATGTATAGAATCCGGTTCCATGGGGTAATATTCGTCTAGGTTAAATGATACCACATTCTTAAAACTCAATCCTTCCTCTTTATGCAAACGCACTAATTCGGCATATAAACCCTTTGGTGTAGATCCCGTAGCTAATCCTAAAACACAAGATTGGTTATCCTCTTGCTTTGTTTTTATAAGTTCTGCAATTTCCTGTGCTACAGCTTTAGATGCTGCTACAGAATCTTCGAATATTACGGTGCCTACGTTTTCGAACCTTTTTTCAAACCCTGTTGCTTTATCTGTCTTACTTTTTAACATGACGTTATTTATTTAGTTTTACGTTTTATAAAATAATAGCTTTAATTTTTTTCCACATTTTGATGAGTAGGAAGGCTGATATGACCGCTGTTACCGTTAGCGTCAACGCCAAATTATAATCTCCATAAATCCAATAACCCGTTGCAAACATCGCACTATAAATTAATGTACATCCAATCAACATTGCAATGATCCCTGATGGGACACTCCAGCCTTCTTTGCTGTCAACAATTTCTACACCATCGGCTTTTGCATCGTCAATAACTTTTGTCCAACCCGGGCCACCTGGTTGTGTCTTCTTATAGAAACTTTGTAATACCTCTTTGCTCTCCGGTTTGGTTATAAAGGTCGATATAATCCAAACGGCACTTGTAATAAAAACAACTAGAAGAAATTTCGCCCATCCGGGAAAAACCCCGGTAGAGGCATCAAACAGAAAGGTGTCAACAGATGGTATAGCAAATACTAACGACACAATTCCAGAAGCAAACATGGCTGTAATTTCACTCCATGCATTAATACGCCACCAAAACCAACGTAGAATAAAGATAAGACCTGTACCTGCCCCAAATACTAATAATAAACTAAACAACTGAAATGCGTTTTGTAAGAGCAATGCTAATAAAGCACTAAATACCATAAGTACTACGGTTGAAATTCTTCCTACGGCAACCAGACGTTTTTCTGAAGCTTCCGGATTGATTTGTTCTTTATAAAAATCGAAAACGATATAAGAAGAACCCCAATTCAATTGGGTTGAAATGGTAGACATATAAGCAGCAATTAAAGACGCCAATACAAGACCAAGTAATCCACTTGGTAATTTAGTAAGCATGGCTGAATAAGCCAAATCATGACCTAATTTGTCTTCAGCAATGTTAGGAAATGCTTCTTGTATACTTGCAATATCCGGGAATACCACTAATGAAGCCAAAGCAACTAAAATCCATGGCCATGGACGTAATGCATAATGCATAATGTTGAAAAAGAGCGTGGCTCCAATAGCATGGTTTTCATCTTTCGCAGCCAACATACGTTGTGCAATATAACCGCCACCGCCAGGTTCTGCACCCGGATACCAAGAGCTCCACCATTGTACAGCCAATGGAATTATTAATAAAGTAATCAACGCATTAGTATCGCTAAAATCTGGTAATATTGAAAGTTTATTTACAACATTTTCGTTGGCCATTAAAGCTTCTATACCACCAACTTCTGGGATATTTACTAAATAGTATGCGGCACCTATGGCACCTCCCATGGCTACAAAGAATAAAACAAAATCGGTGTAAACAACTCCCTTGAAGCCTCCTAAGGCACTAAAAACAACAGTTATTAAACCTGCGCTTATAACGGTTTCCCAAGGCTCCAAACCTAGCATAATACCTCCAATCTTAATAGCAGCCAAAGTTACCGCAGACATGGTTATAACATTAAAAATGATACCTAAATAGATCGCTCGAAACTTTCTTAAGAACTTTGCAGGTTTCCCTCCGTAACGTAACTCGTAAAACTCCAAATCGGTTTTTACATTAGATTTTCGCCATAGTTTGGCATATACAAATACGGTTAACAGACCTGTTATTAAGAAGGCCCACCATGACCAGTTTCCGGATACACCACTGGTTCTTACGATATCCGTAACCAAGTTGGGTGTATCTGTTGAAAAGGTGGTAGCTACCATAGATAATCCTAATAACCACCAAGGCATACTGCGACCTGATAAGAAAAACTCTCCGGAGTTTTTGCCAGATTTCTTTGAAACCCAAATACCTATAAATAGCGTAATGGAAAAAAATAAAATTATTAGTGTGTAATCAAAAGTTGATAAATCTACCATAGGTTTTAGTTTTCGTTAATATTATATATTTATTCTGTTAAATAGCTTCTTTTAATGCATTCATTTTCTCTGAAAAACTTTCTATCAATTTAAATTGGTTTTTGGCACGATCAAAATTATGTTCCGGATAATCTACTTTATAATAAATATTACCATTTAAAAAATCCGTTAAAAAACGCAGTGCCATGATGAATATGGTAGATTTTGCCCCCAGAGGTAAATATTTTAACTCAATAGGTGATAAAGAATCTCCGGCAGTTTCTAAAAAACCTCTAACATAAGCTTTATAATAATTAAGGTTAAAGGTAACCAAATCTAAATTTGTTTCATCTTCTACTGCCGTATTGCATATGGTTCTAATAGCATCACCAAAGTCAAAATGTATAATACCGGGCATAACCGTATCGGTATCGATCACACAAAGTCCTTTATGGTTTAAATCAAAAAGGGCATTGGATATTTTCGTATCATTATGCGTAACACGGGTTTTTAACTCGCCGGAATTTTTCAGGTTTTCAAGGATATGCATTTCGACTCTCATGTCTTCCACCAGATTGATGTAGTCTTTGGCCTGTTCAATCTTTTCTTGGGATGCAGACTTAAGCGCATCCTCAAATTGCGAATAGCGAAAAGACATATCGTGAAATTTAGGAATGACATCCACTAATTCTGAGGCATCAAAATCACTGGTTAAATTCAAAAAATCACCAAACAATTTTCCACCTTCATAAGCAATCTCTTGACTGTTAACCGTTTCAAACGTTATACTGTCGTCTATAAAGAACATCATGTTCCAATAGTCTCCTTCCTTTCCTTTATAATAGGTGTTTCCTGCCTTTGTATCTACAAAAGAAAGTACACGACGCTTCAATTCGTGTTCAGATAAATGCGCTAACTTTTTACGGATGTGACGACTAACACTAATTTTATTGTTGATGAGACCGGGAACGTCTTTAAAAACACCATGATTTATGCGTTGCAGGACATAATGTGGACGCTCTTTGGTCTTTATGAGGTAGGTGTCGTTAATATGTCCAGTGGCGAGTTCCTCGTAGGAATCAAACACATTCTGATGATCAAATTTATTGAAAATATATTTTAGCTTTTCTGCGAGCATTTTACCAGAGGTTTTTGGGATAAACGTTATTTGCTTTTAGCTTTCCAATAGCTTTTTGAACAATATCTTTATCCTCTTTGTAAGTCACACCAAACCACTTCGCATTAGATTTGAGCACTTCTACATTTGCAATTCCCGACTTTAATATTTCATTCACTACAGATGGAATATAAAACTCGGCCTTAAGATTTTCTTTGTTAGTTTCAAGGAACTCTTCAAATAAACGACTGCCAAATTCAAAGCATTTAGGTGTAAACCCCCAAAAATTCATAGATACGATGGTGTTCTCGTCAATTGGAATAAAATCACCATGTTCGTCTTTCCGCATCAATTGACCATCTTTCTTTTCAATATGAGTACGTTCGGTAACATCCACTAAATAGCCTTTTTCATCAACTTGACACTCTCCTCTGGAAACGAAGCCGTAGTCGGAAACTGTATTCTTTAATAAATAGGCCATGGTACAAAAGTTATATGAAGTACTGTCTTTTTCCGATAAGGATTTTGCCATAACTTCAAAAGCTTCTTTGCCATAAAAATCGTCAGCATTAATAATTGCAAAATTTTCCGAAACAGCATTTTTGGCCATTAAAAGCGCATGCCCGGTGCCCCATGGTTTGGTTCTTTCCGGATTGATATATTGCTCGGGAACCTGGTCTAGTTCTTGAAATACATAATCAACATCGGCTTTGCCTTCTAGTTTTTTACTAAATGCTTGTTTAAACTCTTTTTCAAAACTCTTTCGTATAATAAATACAAATTTTCCAAAGCCCGCTTGCAGAGCGTCATAAATAGAAAAATCAATAATAGTATCGCCTTCTGGTGTAAATGTGTCCATTTGTTTAAGACCTCCGTAACGACTTCCCATGCCAGCTGCTAAAATTACAAGTGTCGGTTTTCCCATTCTAATATATTGTCAGTTTATTTTTTTTAAGTATTAGTTTTTATAAAAAACATGTAAGTTATTAATATAAGGAACAAATTTACAGATTATTTGTTCATAAAAAAATAAAATATATAAAAAATGTGCTCGAGCACATTTATAAGTTGTTTAAAACTTTTATATATTTGTTTTCGATGAAAAAGTACACCATAAAAGATATTGCTCAATTAGCAGGAGTTTCAAAAGGTACTGTAGATAGGGTAATTCATAATCGGGGCAAGGTATCTAAGAATGCTTTCGATAGAGTCAGCAAGTTGCTTAAAGAGATAGATTATCAGCCAAATCCTATTGCAAGGAATTTAAAGAACAATAAAATCTATCGCATTCATGTTTTACTTCCGGATCCTGAGAAGGATAAGTATTGGGAGCCTTGTATAGATGGCATAGAGGAGGCTATTCAAGAATTTTTGCATTTTGGTGTAAGTATAGAAAAGGTGTTCTTTAATCCTTTTGATAAGCGAAGCTTTGAAAGGCAAAGCGCAGGTGTTTTAAGGGAGAGCCCGGATGGTATTTTATTGGTGCCCTTGTTTCAAAAGGAATCTTTAGTATTTATTGAAAAATGTGAAGCGCTTGGGGTGTCTTATTTTTTGTTTAATAGTAATATTGAGAAGATTGAAACTCAGGGCTTCGTTGGGCAGGATCTTTTTCAGAGTGGTAGGGTTGGTGCACAATTAATTCATAAGTCGTTAAAAAAGAATGCTGTAATTGCGGTGATTCATATCGATGAGGTGTTTAAGAATGCAACACACATGCAGGAAAAAGAAAAAGGATTTAGAGCCTATTTTAATGATTTGGAAGGTGATGATTTTCAGATTGATACTTATAAATTAAAGCATAGGAACTCCGATAATCTAAAAAAAACCGTAAAATATTTTATTGATACACATCCCGAAATTTCCGGAGCTTTTGTGACCAACTCTAAGATTCATCTATTAGCAGCTTTATTAAGGGAGAATAATCCGGAAAGATGCATTGTAGGTTATGATTTGTTGTCTGAAAATGTTCGGTATTTAAAATCCGGAACTATTAATTTTTTAATACATCAAAATCCTAAAAGACAAGCCTATTTGGGATTAGTCTTTTTAATAGAGCATTTTTTGTTTAATAGAGATATTCCTAGTGTGAAACACCTCCCAATAGATATAATTAATTCCGAAAATGTTTCGACCTATCTGGATAGTTAAATGGCTTTAACTTTACAAAAATAAAAAAGGCTGAAATAAAATTTCAACCTTTTTTTTTACTAAAATGACTAATTCAAATATAACCTTCAATGAAGGTGTAAATGTAGAATCATTTTTTTTCATGTACTACATATAATCCAACTTTGACTGATACTATTTTTGCTTTACATAAGAAATATTTAGCACCATGATATTTTTTATATCTGTTTTGTGAGAAAACTTCTTGTCGTATTTTTTACGATCGGCACTATTTAAAATCTTTTAAACTCTTATTTTAAAGGGTTTTTGGGGGTTTTGGATTGGCTCGGTGTATGATGATATGGAGCTGAATTAAGAGAATTTTAAAAAAAAAACATTATTTTTTAACATTAAGTATAAGATGGTTTATAATCCAGAGTGTTTGTGTTGGTTTTTGTTGTTCAGCTTTTCATTATTGTTATTGGTCTAAATAAGTTTTTTTATCTATTAAAAAAAAAGATATTTATTGCTATTTTTTATAGATTCTAACCAGCCAAAAATGATGAGATATTTAGTATTGGCAATAATTATGTCTTTAGGATTTAATTCTTGCAAGAATGATAAGCAGATTCCGGAAGGAGAAACGTCTAAAACTATTGATAACATTTCCTATGTTGATCCATTCATTGGAACTGGAGGCCATGGGCACACATATCCCGGAGCAACAGTTCCTTTTGGGATGCTGCAGGTGAGCCCTATTAATGGTATTAGTAAGTGGGATTGGTGTTCCGGATATCATTATTCAGACTCCATTGTTGTTGGTTTTAGTCATTTAAGTCTAAGCGGAACTGGAATCGGTGATTTAGCAGACATACTTTTTATGCCGGTTAATAAAGATGTTGATTTGTCTGCTACAGCACAGCCAAGAGATTCTCTGGCCTACAAGTCTAAGTATAGTCATGATAATGAGAAATCATCTCCGGGCTATTATCAGCTGTATTTGGAAGATCATGATGTAAATGTCGAACTAACAACATCAAAACGAACGGCATATCATAAGTATCTGTTTAAAGAAGGCGACCAACAATCAGTAGTTGTAGATTTAGGGTTTGCCATAAATTGGGATTTGGCAGTCGATACATCACTGAATATTGAAGATGAATATACATTAAGTGGCTACCGCTATAGTAAAGGGTGGGCCAAAAACCAAAAGGTGTTTTTTGTTGCTAAATTTTCAAAGCCAATCATAAAGCATAAGGTGTTTGTTGATGGTAAATTGGTTGAAGATAAAGCTAAAGGAGAAACGGCGACTCAGTTATTTTTTGATAATACTAGCTCGGAAGCATTATTTGTGAAAGTGGCTTTGTCATCTGTAAGTATCGAAAACGCGAAAGATAATTTAGCGGAAGATAGTTTTGATTTCAAGAATATAAAAGAAAAAGCGGAGCACGTATGGCAAAATGCCCTGACAAAAATAGAGGTTGAAACCCCTGTTGATTCATTAAAAACTATGTTTTATACGGCGATGTACCATGCACAACTGGCTCCGGTGACTTATAGTGATGAGAACGGGGAGTTTAGAAAAGAGAATGATGAGATTGCCACAGCTTCAAATTATACAGCTTATTCTACATTGTCACTTTGGGATACGTTTAGAGCTGAACACCCATTGCTGACCCTTACTGCTCCCGATAAGGTGTCGGATATTGTTAACTCAATGCTGGCCTATTATGAAACCAGGAAAATATTACCGGTTTGGACGCTTTATGCAAACGAAACGAATACGATGACGGGATACCATTCGATCCCCGTAATTGCAGAGGCCTATATAAAAGGGATTCGTGGTTTTGATGCTGAAAAGGCTTTTGAAGCTATGAAAAACACGATGATGCAGGATGAACGCGGACTGAATCATTACAAAAAATATGGTTATATTCCTTATAGTTTACTGGATGAGTCGGTAACGATTACATTGGAATATGCTTATGATGACTGGTGTGTAGCTCAAATGGCAAAAGCTTTAGGGAAACAGGATGATTATGAGTTTTTCTTAAACCGTTCAAAAGCCTACAGACATTTGTTTGATAAGGAAACCGGGTTTATGCGTGGAAAATCTGTTGACGGCAAATTGTGGAATGAACCTTTCGACCCTAAACATTCTAATCATAGAGAACAAACAGATTATACCGAAGGCAACGCATGGCAACATAGCTGGTTTGTACCGCAGGATGTTGAAGATTTTATTAGTTTACATGGGGGCGACAATATATTTGCAGGTCGCTTAGAACAATTATTTACCGAGAGTTCAGAAATTACAGGAGATAATATTTCAGCTGATATTTCCGGGCTTATTGGTCAATATGCTCATGGTAACGAGCCTAGTCATCATATCGCTTACCTTTTTAATCATGCTAACCAACCTTGGCGTACTCAATATTGGGTGCGCCATATTTTAGATACACAATATAATACAACACCAAACGGTTTGAGTGGAAATGAAGATTGTGGACAAATGAGTGCGTGGTATGCTTTAAGTTCTATAGGGTTATATCCTTTGAATCCTGCATCCGGAAATTATGAAATTGGAAGCCCTATATTTGAAAAAACAACGCTATCCGTTTCAGAAGGAAAAACGTTTATTATTGAAGCTGAGAATGTTTCAGATAAAAATATATATATACAATCGGCGATACTTAATAATAAAGTATTTAATAAAACAAGCATATCGCATCAAGACATTTTGCAAGGAGGAACATTACATTTTGTTATGGGACCTGAGCCAAACAAGGATTGGGGTGTAACCAAAAACATAAAAGAATAATGAATATTATAGATGTTTCCATAATAGTTATCTATGTCGTTCTAACACTGGGTGTAGGGATCTGGATTTCTAAAAGAGCTTCAAAAGGGTTAGATTCTTATTTCCTTGGCGGAAAAAGTATTAAATGGTATTATCTGGGCTTAAGTAATGGATCCGGAATGTTCGATATTTCCGGAACAGCGTGGATGGTTGGGATACTCTTTTTGTATGGCGTAAAGAGTTTTATGTTTATGTGGATATGGCCTATTTGGAATCAGATTTTTATCATGATCTTTTTAGCGGCCTGGATAAGACGCTCAAATATAATGACGGGTTCTGAATGGATTTTAACACGTTTTGGTGATGATAAAGCAGGAAGATCTTCTCACTTGATTGTAGCCATTTTTGCTATTGTAGCTTCCATTGGATTTATAGCGTATTTTTTTGAAGGTGTTGGTAAATTCATGACCATCATACTTCCATGGGATTTAACCTTAATGATGGGGCAAAGTGTGGTTTTGACATCAGACCAAAGTTATGCCTTGATCATCATATTTTTAACAACGATCTATACCATTAAAGGCGGTATGTTTTCAGTCGTTGCCACCGAAGTATTACAATATGGCATCATGGTGATTGCCGGTATTTTGATTGCAGCCTATGCCTTTGTTACCGTGACCGATATTGAGATCAATAATGTGCTCTCAGCGGAATGGGGTAATATTATGTTTGGGTGGGAACTTGAAGGGTCCTGGACTGGAAAATATGAAGCGTTTAACGATTTGATTGATACCCAAGGTTACAAAATGTTTGGTGCGTTTATTGGAATGTCACTTTTTAAAGGCTTTTTTGCAAGTATAGCAGGGCCTACACCTAGTTATGATATGCAACGTATTTTATCGACAAGATCGGTGAAAGAAGCTGCTTATATGAGTGGGTTTACCAATCTGGTGCTTTTTATTCCACGCTATTTGCTTATTGGAGGTATTGTGATTCTTGGTCTGGTGTTTATTGCTCCGGAAATGGCAGCATCAAGCGGGCTGAGTTGGGAAGAGCTAGAAGTTGTTCTACCTAAAGTTATTAATAATCATGTGCCAGTTGGCATAAAGGGACTTTTACTTGCAGGACTTTTGGCAGCATTTATGTCTACATTTTCAGCATTTGTGAATTCCGGACCTGCATATATTGTCAACGATATCTACAAAAAATATTTTAAGCCGGAGGCACCTGCTAAGCACTATATAAAGGCAAGTCATTTAGCGTCCTTTGCAATCGTAATTGTCGGTGTTATCATGGGCTTTTTCGCTGATTCTATAAACTCACTGACGCTATGGATAACCAGTGCACTTTATGGTGGTTATGTCGCAGCGAACTTTTTAAAATGGGTTTGGTGGCGTTTTAACGGATGGGGTTATTTCTGGGGAATGACGTCCGGATTAATCATCGCAACCCTTCAGTTCTTACTCGATCAGAATAAGGCAAATTTCGAGGTCGGAACCTGGTTGTATGATCTGGCTCAAATACCTGCGATATACGTGTTTCCAATCATTTTCTTTGTATCTGTTTTAGGATCATTCTTAGGAACTTGGTTGACCCCGGCTACAAGCATGGAAACTTTAAAGAGTTTTTACAGTAACGTAAGGCCATGGGGCTGGTGGAACCCCGTTTATAAAGTCCTTAAAATTGAAGATGAATCGTTTGAAAAAAACAACGATTTTATAAAAGACATGATTAATTGCGTTATTGGAGTCATATGGCAATCCAGTATGATCGTTCTTCCTATATATTTTATGATACGGGATTATCCGAAAGCCTTGTGGGCACTACTGGTTTTTGCTATCACTTCAATAGTTTTAAAATTCACCTGGTTAGATAAAGTAAGAAAATATAAAAATTAATAAAATAAATGAGTTCAATTCCATGGCAGGAAAAGCCCGAAGGTTGTCAAGACGTTGTTTGGCGCTATAGCGAAAATCCCATTATTAATCGATATGATATTCCATCATCCAACAGTATATTTAATAGTGCGGTAGTCCCTTTTGAAGATGGATATGCCGGCGTTTTCAGATGCGACAATAAAGCAGTACAAATGAATATTTTCGCCGGATTTAGTAAAGATGGTCTCCATTGGGACATCAATCACGACCCCATTGAAATGAAAGCCGGAAACACCCAAATGATCGAGTCCGATTATAAGTACGACCCCAGGGTTGTTTTTATTGAAGACCGTTATTGGATAACTTGGTGTAATGGCTACCATGGCCCCACCATTGGTATCGGATATACTTACGATTTTAAAGAATTTTTTCAATGTGAAAACGCCTTTTTGCCGTTTAATAGAAATGGGGTTTTATTTCCTCAAAAAATCAATGGGAAATATGCGATGCTAAGTCGTCCGAGTGATAACGGGCATACGCCTTTTGGAGATATCTACATCAGCTATAGTCCGGATATGAAGTATTGGGGGGAACATCGCTGTGTTATGAAGGCTTCAGCTTTCGAAGATAGTGCCTGGCAATGCACAAAAATTGGAGCAGGTCCCATACCTATTTTGACTGAAGAGGGTTGGTTAATGATATATCATGGCGTAATCAATACATGTAACGGATTCAGATATGCCATGGGTGCAGCGATTCTTGACGAAAATGAACCCGATAAGGTCAAGTACAGAACCCAACCGTATCTGTTAGGTCCGGCAAAGAGCTATGAAATGGCTGGTGATGTGCCCAATGTGGTATTTCCATGTGCGGCCTTACATGATATAGAAGAAGATAAGTTGGCCATTTATTATGGTGCTGCAGATACTGTGGTCGCCATGGCTTTTGGTAAATTAAGCAAGGTTGTTCAATATACTAAGGATAATAGTTTGTAATATGTGTCACATAGATTCGAAGTTTATCATCCTGCTGGTTTTAATAGGATGTTATACAAGTATGGGTGGTGCACAATCTGATAATATGTATCAGCGCTATGTAGCTCATAAAGCATCAGAACCTATCCAAATTGATGGGGTAGCTGACGAAGAAGTGTGGAAGCATTCAGCCTGGAGTGAAGATTTCATTGATATCGAAGGGGATAAGAAGCCTTTATTTCGAACCCAGGTTAAAATGTTATGGGATGATACCTATTTTTATATTTTGGCAAATATAGAAGAACCACATGTTTGGGCAGATATAGAAAAACGCGATGCTATTATTTTTTATAACAATGATTTTGAGGTGTTTATTGACCCCGATGGAGATACACATAACTATTATGAATTAGAATTGAATGCGCTTAATACGGCCTGGGATCTATTCATTACAAAACCATACCGGGAGTCTGCACCAGTCATAAACAGTTGGGACATTACCGGATTAAAATCGGCAGTTACTGTTAACGGAACTTTAAACAACCCCAGTGATATTGATAAAGGATGGGTATTGGAACTAGCTATTCCCTGGGAGGCCTATAAGGTAGAATACCATAAAAAAAATGTGCCTGCCGATAAGTTTTGGAGAGTTAATTTTTCAAGGGTGAATTGGGAACACAGCATTGCGGATGGCAAATACTCGAGGAAAAAAGACGTTAAAGGGAAGTACCTCCCTGAATATAATTGGGTATGGTCCCCACAAGGAGTGATTAATATGCATGAACCTGAAAAATGGGGCTATGTGTTTTTTTCGTCAAAACCGGTTGGTGCGAATGTCGATTTCGTCATTCCGAATGACGAGAAAATAAAATGGAAGCTTTTTGAAATTTATAGGAATCAAAGAGCATATCGGGCAAAGCATAAGACGTGGGCAACAGCACTGGATTTGGTTAAAGGAGATGAATTCAAAATTGAAGGCAAATCTATTGTACCTACTATAGAGAATCATAGTCTGGGCTACAATATTTTTGTAAAAAGCCCTTTTTCGGGAAAGCAATTAATAATTAGGGAAGATGGTAAATTTTCAGCAAGATAAATGAATGAAGTTTACATCGGGTAATAACTTAAATAAATAAGTATGAAGATTAATCCGAAAATGAATCATAGTTTAATAATGGTGAGCATTGTAGTCGTAGCAATAATTCTCGCCTGTACTAAAACTGTAGAAAAAGAAGAGAGTTCAATCTCGGGGAATAATATTATTGGCTACGTTGCGGGGTACGAAGATTTCGACCCTGCCAAGGTGGATGCAACAAAACTGACTCATATAAACTATGCCTTTGCAAATATTGTCGATGGAGGGGTTCAGTTTGAGCTTGAGATAGATTCTACCAAAATAGCCACCTTAATGTCTCTAAAAAAAACGAACCCAGATTTAAAGGTGTTGTACTCTGTAGGAGGATGGGTTTGGTCGGATAAGTTCTCGCATATAGCGGCCTTCGACTCTGCAAGGAAAAAGTTTGCGACCAGCTGTATACTACTTATGAAAAAACATGGGTTTGATGGTGTTGATTTGGATTGGGAATACCCCGGACAGCGCGCGGAAGATAATGCTTTCCGACCGTCGGATAAGGAGAATTTCACACAATTACTTGCTGAAATACGTAATCAATTGGATAGTCAGGGTAAAATAGATAACAAGCACTATTTATTAACCATAGCAACTGGTGCGGATCAGGCTTATATAGATCATACCGATTTGGCTGAAGCACAGAAACATCTTGATTTCATTAATGTGATGTGTTACGATTATTATCACGGATGGTTCTTTCAAACAGGACATCATGCCAATTTATACCCTTCAGATCAAGAAAAGTTTTTGGGTAACAGCGGCGAAGAGGCTATTAAACGTCATATCGAAGCCGGTGTCCCTGCCAATAAACTAATTATGGGAATTCCGTTTTATGGCAGACAGTGGGATAAAGTAACACCTGGCAATGATGGGTTGTATCAATCGGCAATGTCAACGGGAGTTATTGTTCCATATTGGGATATTGTAGATAAGTTGAAATCGGGTAAGTACGAGAAATTATATGATGAGTCGGCAAAATCCTCTTATTTATGGAATAAAACAGACAGTATTTTTATTTCATGGGAAACACCTAAAGAACTCCGGTTAAAAACTGAATTTATCAAAGAAAAAGGTTTGGGAGGTGCTATGTTCTGGGAGTATAGTCTGGATAAAGACCAGAAGCTACTAAATGCTCTTTTTAGCAATATGAATGAGGAATCCGAATAAAAATGTATTATACCGAAGCATAAAAAATAAATAAGGCAAATAATTATGAAAAAACAAGGGCTTCTTATTATCGCATTGACGACACTTTTTTTTAATTGTGTTCAGGATAAGGACAACCCTGTAAAACTAACTCATTTTGTAAATCCCTTTGTGGGGACCGATGGACCCGGTAATACATACCCGGGAGCAACCATACCTTTTGGGATGGTGCAGTTAAGTCCGGATATTGGTATTCCGGGGTGGGATAGAATTGCGGGTTATTATTATCAGGATTCCATTATTTCTGGGTTTTCACATACCCATTTAACCGGAACAGGTGCCGGAGATTTGTATGATATTTTGGTTATGCCTACCAATAGTAGATTTAATAAAAGAATAGAAGCCAATAATTTTAAACCTTTTTCGAGTTTTTCACATGATCAAGAAACTGCTTTACCGGGGTATTATTCGGTTGATTTATTGGACTATGGTATTAAAGCAGAGCTTACTGCTACGGCACGTACCGGAATTCATAAATACACCTTCCCAAAAGATTCAGTATCACAAATTCATATCGATTTAGGCTATGCTCTGAATTGGGATAGTCCAACCGACACACATATTAAAGTTGTTAACGAAACCACGATTGAAGGGTATAGAAAGTCAGCAGGTTGGGCTAGAGATCAACGCATCTATTTTGTGATACAAGTATCTAAGCCATTCAAATCCTATCAACTTTATAATAATGACACGTTAGTTTCTAATTCAACTTCAGGAAAAAACACTAAAGTAAGCCTTAATTATACTACCGAAGATCATGAATCGATTGTCATAAAAACCGGAGTGTCAACCGCAAATATTGAAGGCGCATATAAATCATTGAAAAAAGAAACAACAGATTTCAATTTTGGAACGTACAGACATCTGGCGGACAGTATTTGGGAAAAGCAATTGCAAAAAATAGCTATTGAGACCAGCGATATAGATAAGAAGACCATATTCTACACGATGCTATATCAATCTATGCTAGCACCTACGTTGTTAAGTGATCATAATGGTAACTATAAGGGGGCCAACGATACAATCATGAAAGCAGAAGGCTTCGATCGTTACGATACCTTTTCACTATGGGATACCTATCGGGCTGCCCATCCTTTATATACGATTGTACATCCTGATCGTGTTTCCGATATGATCAATTCTTTATTAGCACATTATAAGGAAACAGGCCTATTACCGGTATGGTCGATGCAAGGTAATGAAACAAATATGATGATTGGGTATCACGCAGTTCCCGTGGTGGTTGATGCCTATTTTAAAGGTATTGAAGGTTTTGATGCTAACTTAGCCTATCAAGCATGTAAAGCAAGTGCTATGGATGATGACCGGCAAATTGATGTTTACAAAAAATTGGGATACATTCCGGTAGATGAAGCTCATGAGAATTGGTCGGTTTCAAAAGTGCTAGAGTACGCCTATAACGATTGGTGTGTGGCGCAGTTTGCTAAAGATTTGGGTAAAGATGAAGATTATAATTATTTCTTTAAACGTTCTGAAAACTGGAGAAATGTTTACGACTCGGTGAGCACATTTATGCGTCCGAAATTGGCAGATGGATCATTCATAGAGGACTTCGTTCCGAAAGCCTATTCACCTTATTTTTGCGAAAGTAATGCGTGGCACTACTTTTGGTCGGTTCCGCAAAATATAGAAGGGTTGATCGAAGCCGTTGGAGGAACGGAAAGGTTTGAGAAAAAACTGGATTCTATGTTTACGTTCGATCCGCTTCCCGGAGATAAGTTACCCATTTTCAGTACAGGAATGATTGGCCAATATGCTCATGGAAACGAGCCAAGTCACCATGTGGGATATTTATACAATTTTATAGGTAAACCCTGGAAAACTCAAAATAGAATTCGGCAAATATTGAATTCACAATATAAGAATACACCCGATGGGCATTGCGGTAATGAAGACTGCGGACAAATGTCATCATGGTATGTGTTAAGTAGCTTAGGTTTTTACCCGGTGAATCCAGCCCAGGGTGCGTATACTTTTGGATCTCCTATGTTTAATAAGGCCACGATTAACTTGGAAAATGGAAAACAATTTAACATTGAAACCATAAACAATTCAAATGAAAACAAGTATATTCAATCTGTAGTTTTGAATGGTAAGGAGCTTGCTGAGAATTTCATAACTCATAAAGACATTATGAATGGCGGTTCAATCGTTTTTAAAATGGGAAGTGAACCGAATAAGAGTGTTAATACGAAATCAATAAAGTCATCAAAAATATATAAGTAATTATGCTAAAAAATCTAGGCACTTTTGTGATCATCTTAATGACCGCCATTAGTTGTAAAACGGAAACTGCAACGGTATTTACCGAAGCCGATATTCAGGTTATTCCAAAACCTATAGCACTATCTTTAGGGGAAGGTAGCTTTGTGTTTGATGAGAACACTGCGTTTCATATTAGTGATGATAGTCAGTTACAAGTGTCTGAAATTTTGTTGCAAAGGTTCAAAACCGTTGCTAATTGGGATCTTGATATTGTAGAGGACCTACCGACTTCCAATTATATTAGCTTTAAAACGAATACCGATCTAAAAAATGAGGCGTATACTGTAAATTCAGACCGTAATAGTATTGCAATCGAAGCCAATAGCTACTCCGGGTTTTTATATGCTGTTGAAACCATTCGCCAGCTATTACCGGCAGACATAGAGCGTAAAGAACAGGTTGAAGGTGTTATATGGGAAATTCCAGTTGTAAGCATTGAAGATGCTCCCAGGTTTAAATGGCGGGGTTTAATGCTGGATGTTTCACGCCACTTTTTTGAAAAGGGATACATTCTGAAAACCATTGATCGTTTGGCCTATTTAAAAATGAATACCCTGCATCTGCATTTGGTGGATGACCAGGGTTGGCGAATCGAAATAAAAAAATACCCAAAGCTAACGGAAGTTGGTGCATTTAGAGTAGACCAGGAAGAAAAGCCTTGGGATGGTCGTTATACACCAACCGTTGATGAGGAAGCTACTTATGGGGGATTTTATACGCAGGACGAGATCAAAGAGATTGTTGCTTATGCAGAAACCAGAGGTGTTACCGTGGTACCGGAAATCGAAATGCCGGCCCATGTCACTAGCGCCATCGCATCCTATCCCGAATTATCATGTTTGGCAAAACCGGTAGCTGTGCCATCGGGAGGATTATGGCCAATCACCGATATCTACTGTGCAGGTAAAGAATCAACTTTCGAATTTTTAGAGGATGTTCTCAATGAAGTTATGGAACTCTTTCCTTCAAAGTATATCCATGTTGGAGGTGATGAAGCTACAAAGACGAACTGGAAAACCTGTAAACATTGTCAAGCCAGAATAAAAAACGAAAAATTAAAATCTCCTGAGGAATTACAAAGTTATTTCATCAAGCGTATGGAACGTTTTATAAGTTCCAAAGGCAGAATTCTAATAGGTTGGGATGAAATACTGGAAGGCGGGCTAGCTCCCGGGGCAACCGTAATGAGTTGGCGTGGTGTGAAAGGTGGACTGGAAGCTTCAGCCGAAGGTCACGACGTCGTCATGACGCCCGGAACACACTGCTATTTTGATCATTATCAGGGACCAATGAATTCAGAGCCCTTGGCTTGGGGTGGATATTCTCCGGTAAGTAAAGTATATCAGTTCGACCCGGTTGTGGATTCTATGACTGAAGATCAGGCCAGTCATGTTTTAGGCGGTCAGGCGAACCTATGGTCGGAATACGTACCTACGACATCACATTCAGAATATATGATTTTTCCACGACTGGCAGCACTTTCGGAAGCGCTGTGGAGTCCAAAATCAGATAGAGGTTGGGATGGTTTTTCTTCGCGTATGGTTGCCTTATTTGAACGTTATGATTATCAGGGTATAAATTACGCTAAAAGTGCATATACCATAACGGCTGATGCTGAGGTTAGCGATAATACCAATACCATTTTACTTTCGCTTAAAAATGAATTTCCAGAGTCGGATATTCGTTATACTTTGAACGAAGATGCCTTAGATGCTAACGCAATATCCTATACAAAACCTATTGAAGTCACCGAAACATCAACGATAAAAGCTTCAGTATTCAAGGATAATAAACCCACGGGAAAAGTCTTTGAAAAAACCTTTAATTACCACAAAGGTGTTGGGAAAAATGTGAATTATGTCACCATGTATAGTGATAGCTATAAAGGTGCCGGTACCAATACGATGAATAACATCATTAGAGGAACCAAAAACTTCCATGATGGGCAGTGGCAGGCCTGGTTGGATGATGATATGGAGCTGGTGATTGATTTGAAAGCACCAACTAAAATTAGTCAGGTCAACGTAGGATCGATGGAAAATCAAGGTCCGGGAATATATTTTCCTATCGAAATTGAAGTGCTATTATCTAATGATGGGAAAACGTTCTCCAGTGTTGGTCATATTAAGAGACCTTTCAAGGTTAACTCGAACATAGAGCTTAAAGATTTTATCATTACTTTTAATGAACAAAGTGCAACACATGTCAAAGTAATAGCTAAAAATCTTAAAAAAGCACCAAATGGAAGTGGTACATGGTTATTTATTGATGAAGTTATTCTGCAATAAATAATGCATTTTTTTTCGTGGTAAGGTTCTTGTCTTGAGGTGTTCGTGTGTTATTTTTCACTGAAATAATTTAAACTATTTTGTGATAAAAAATCTTTAATTTTAGAAAATAATATTAATTATAAAATGGATGAATAAACCAAAACGAAATAAAAAGGCTTATACCTTAATATTATACTTTGTAGTACCTTTTGTTTTAGTATTACTAATTAAGCATAAATTAAGTAAAAGCAGTGATGACTATTTGTCTTTAAATGACACGTCATCTAATGTTGGGCATAGTTCAAGTTCAGGAAAGTCGGATGTCAAAGTTCCCGAAACTATAGACTACATTTTTCATGTCAAGCCGATCTTATCAGACCGTTGTTATTTGTGTCATGGTCCGGACGAAGGAACGCGTGAAGGCGGTTTAAGATTAGATACTAAAGAAGGTGCTTATGCTGCCATTGGAGAGCATTTGGATCGCTATGCTATAGTTCCTGGTGATGTGGAATCCAGTGCGTTAATATCTAAAATTAATAATCCTGACCCTGAAAAAGTGATGCCTCCGATCGCTTCAAACCTGACCTTGTCGGATTATGAGAAAAAGGTACTCGAAAAATGGATAGAACAAGGTGCCGTATGGAAAGATCATTGGGCCTTTATCCCTCCGGTAAAACCTGAAATACCTAAGGTTGCAGATTCCGATTGGGCAGCGAATGGGATTGATTATTTTATTTTAAAGCGTTTAGAAGACAAAGGATTAAAACCATCTCCAAAAGCCACGAAGGAAAAGTTAATACGACGTGTTGCTTTTGATATCACAGGTTTACCTCCTACTGCAGAACAGATTGATGCGTTTTTATTGGATACCGGTGAAAATGCGTTTGAAAATGTGGTTGACAACCTGCTAGCCTCCAAAGCCTATGGTGAACGTATGGCTTCAGATTGGCTAGATGTTGCACGTTATGCCGATACCCATGGTTACCAGGATGATTTGGAACGTGTCATGTGGCCTTGGCGCGATTGGGTTATAAATGCATATAATAAGAATTTACCCTATGATGAATTTATAAAATGGCAACTGGCAGGAGACCTTCTCCCGGAGCCAACCTTGGAACAAATAGTGGCGACAGGATTTAACAGAAACCATAAAATCACCCAGGAAGGTGGCGTGATTGATGAAGAATACCGCGTGGAATATGTTATGGATCGTACCAATACTACGGCCACGGCATTATTGGGGTTGACTATGGAGTGTGCACGATGCCATGACCATAAATATGATCCCATTTCACAGCATGAATTTTATAGCTTTTATAGCTTTTTCAACAAGGTAAAAGAAAAGGGACAAATTGGATACGATGAAATTCCACAACCCAATATAAAAATTACACCCAAAGAGATCGAAGAGAGTTTGGCATTTATTAATATGCCCGATTCTATTAAAGAAGTGAACCTTATGGTGATGAAAGATGATGCTCCCGAGCGGAAGACTTTCATTTTGAACAGAGGTGTTTATGATGCACCGACCGATGAGGTTGATTTGGGTACGCCGGATGCTGTTTTAGCATTCGGAGATAACTTTGAAAAAAACAGGCTCGGATTGGTGAATTGGTTATTTGATGAGAATAACGCATTAACGGCCAGAGTGGCGATTAACAGAATTTGGCAACAAATATATGGTACCGGTATTGTGTCTACCGTTGATGACTTTGGGAATCAAGGCGCTTTACCTTCACATCCGGAGTTGTTGGATTGGTTGGCTGTGACCTTTAGAGAGAAAAACTGGGATACAAAGGCCATGATAAAAATGATGGTTATGTCCAGTACCTATCAGCAAACCGCAAAAGTGTCTTCAAAATTATTGGAAATGGATCCCGATAATTTATTATTGGCGCGTAGCTCGAGAAATAAGTTAACTGCCGAAATGATCAGAGATAATGCGTTGGCAGTAAGTGGGCTATTGGTAGATAAAATAGGTGGGCCTAGTGTTAAACCCTATCAACCGGAAGGATTATGGGCAGAAACAACATCAGGGCAAGGTCTTACAAAATATATCATGGATACCGGAGAAAGTAAATACAGGCGAAGTTTATATACGTTCTGGAAGCGTACCGTACCACCGCCATCTATGATAACTTTTGACGCAGCAACAAGAGATCTTTGTTCCGTTAAACGTCAAAAAACAAGTACACCTTTGCAGGCCCTGGTGATGCTTAACGATCCACAACTTTTAGAGGCTTCCAAGTATTTAGCCGAGAATGTGTTGAGCGATCAAGCGATGAATGACACCGACAGAGTAAAAAGCATTTTTAAAAAAATAACCTCCCGCGACCCTAATGAAGATGAAACTAACAGATTGTTAGACTATTTGGAATCTTCAAAGCAAGATTTTGAAGTTGCAAAAGCAATACCAAAATCTGATGAAAAAGAGGGTGATGACATCATGGTCACTTCCGATAAGGACACCTATGCATTCACCATTTTAACGAGTTTAATATTTAATCTTGACGAAGCCATAGTTAAAGGATAAGATCATGGAAGAACTAAGCAAACATTTTATCAATAATAATAGAAGACATTTTTTAAAGAAATTAGGATTAGGTGTTGGAGGACTCGCCGCGGCGTCCTTACTAGACCCTTTTTCTAATATGTCGGGAAAGGAACAACTGGATGCTATCGGGTTAAATTTACCGCACTTCGCTCCCAAAGCGAAGCGTGTTATCTATCTGTTTCAAAGTGGAGGCCCTTCACAATTAGACCTTTTCGATTATAAACCACTGCTTAATAAAATGAGAGGTCAGGATCTCCCGGATTCCGTAAGAAACGGACAGCGTTTAACCGGTATGACATCCGGTCAGGACCGTTTTCCTTTAGTGGGTGGTAATTTTAAGTTTAAACAGTATGGCGAATCGCGTGCCTGGGTAAGTGAATTAATGCCATATACAGCAAAAATAGTTGATGAGTTGTGCTTTATAAAATCCATGCACACCGAGGCGATTAATCATGACCCTGCAATTACTTTTTTTCAAACAGGATCGCAACAAACAGGCAGGCCAAGTATTGGGTCATGGATGAGTTATGGTTTGGGAAGTCTTAATGAGAACCTACCTTCATTTACCGTGTTACTGTCCAGAGGAACGGGACGACCGTTTTCTCAACCGCTATATTCGCGTTTATGGGGGAATGGATTTTTAAGCTCTTTGCACCAAGGTGTTCAGTTTAGATCCGGTAAAGATCCGGTTTTATATTTAAAAGATCCGGAAGGTATGACTCGTGGTGAAAGACGAAAAATGCTGGATTACATCAGTGAGTTAAATCATAAACAAGAACAGGAATTTGGTGATCCTGAAATTAATAGTAGAATTGCACAATATGAAATGGCATACCGTATGCAAACATCGGTACCGACAACAATGAATATCGAAGAAGAGCCCGAACATATTATTAAAATGTATGGCGCAAATTCCAGAACTCCGGGTACTTATGCTGCAAATTGCTTGCTAGCAAGACGTTTGGCTGAAAAGGACGTAAGATTCATTCAACTGTATCATATGGGATGGGATCAGCATTTCGATTTACCTAATCAAATAGAGAAACAGGCAAAAGACATTGACCAGGCTACAGCAGCCTTAATTTTAGACTTAAAACAAAGAGGTTTGTTGGATGATACTTTGGTAATCTGGGGTGGAGAGTTCGGAAGAACAAATTACAGCCAAGGGGTATTGACCGATAAGACTTATGGGCGTGACCATCATCCAAAGTGCTTTACCATGTTTATGGCCGGAGGTGGTGTAAAGCCTGGATTCACTTACGGACAGACTGACGATTTTGGATATAACATTGTTAAAGATCCCATGCATGTACATGATTTACAAGCTACTTTAATGCATCAAATGGGCATAGACCACACCAAGTTTACCTACAAGCATCAAGGTAGACGCTTTAGGCTAACCGATGTTTCAGGGCATGTCGTTAACGATATATTGGTGTAATTATGAGTCGTAGGAAGTTTTTAAAACAATCGTCATGTGCGTCATTGGGAATTTTACTATCTCCCATGTATAGCGATGCTTTTGCTTTCAATAAAAGTAAGGATGTCATTATTGGGCACAACTCCCATAAGTATAAGGTCGACATGAATTGGGGAAATTTAGATCCTTTAAAAACACCTGTAAAAGATTGTCATGAAATGGTTCAGGACTCCAAAGGACGTATCTTAATGCTTACCAATCATACCAAGAATAATATCATTATTTATGATAAATCAGGAAAGTTGTTGGAAACCTGGGGAACACAGTTTCCCGGAGGACATGGCTTAACCTTAGTTAAGGAAAATGGCGAAGATTTTTTATTGATTTGCGATTACGAAAGACATCAGATTATAAAAACAACTATTGACGGTAAAGTAATTTTTGAAGTAGATTATCCTTCCGAAACAGGTAAATATGCAAGCAAAGACGCTTTTAAACCAACGGAAACCACCGTTTTAGAAAATGGTGATTTTTACGTGGCTGATGGTTATGGAAATCAATATATTACCCATTACAATCATAAAGGGGAGTTACTCAATATTTTTGGAGGACGAGGTACAAATGAAGACCAGTTTTTAAATGCACATGGTATTTGCTATGATAATAGAGATAAAAACAATCCCTGTCTGTTAATTTCTGCGCGAGAAATGAATGTGCTTAAACGCTTTAGTTTGGATGGCAAATATTTATCTTCTATTGATGTCCCCGGAGCCCTAATTTGCAGACCGGTGATTCATAATAATCACATTTATTTTGCGGTATTAAAATCTAGGAAATCACCAAATAGCGATTCCGGGTTTTTATTGATTATGGACGAAAATAATAATGTGGTTTCCTGCCCGGGAGCAACGGCACCAATGTATAACAACAGTAATTTGGATGAATTATATCAAACCATCAGGCTTTTTCAATACCCTCATGATGTTTGTATTGACGAGGATGAAAGTGTCTATGTGGCACAATGGAATTCCGGCCAAACTTATCCTTTAAAATTAACAAGAGTATGAGGCTAAATGTCATGATGATTGTTTTGGTGCTGGTATGCCTTAATTGTAAGGAGGATACTGAAAAAGTGTTTTTGCAACAAGATCAGATTCAGATAGTACAACCGCGATTGGAGGCCACAAATCAACTTATTGATTCAATAACGGGAGCAACACTTTCAGCCGATTTGAAACTCAAAGGGGCAATCATATACTATACTTCAAATGGAGAAACTCCTTCAACAGAATCTTCGAGGTATACGACGCCTATAAAGGTTACAAAACCGAGGATATATAAGTTCAGAGCCTTTCATCCGGATTGGAAAGCCAGTGAGGTGGTTCAAATGGCGTTTCATAAAAAAGGACTGGTTATAGATACGATCGTATGGCATTCTCAAGCCAGTCAATCTTACAAAGGTGTTGGAAATTTGACATTAAATAATAACCGAAAAGCTATAGTAGATTTTAAAGACCCACAATGGCTGGGTTTCGATACTATTGCCAGTGCAACTATGCGTTTTAAAAAAGAAACCTATGTTCAATCATTAAGTGTCGGATACTTGAGCGATCCCGGCTCATGGATTTTTCCACCTGAAGATGTCACAGTCTCTATATCTCGAAACGGTACCGATTTCAGTAGTAAAACACAGAAGATAAATCCTTTGGAAAGCATGTCTGGTCCGTCATTAAATACTATAGATATAAATATTGATGCTCACGTAAAAGCTATTAAAGTAGAAGTGAATAATATAAAATCAATTCCGGAATGGCATGAAGGCAAAGGAAATAAAGCATGGCTTTTTATGGATGAATGGATATTGAAATAAATACGTATATATGAAATTATTAAACGCTAAAAATGTTATAGTATCGTTAGTTATTCTGGCGATCGTTATATTTAGTATTAGCGAAGCTTCGCGAGGAGTTTTGTTTTTGGGACGTTTCCATCCTTTAATATTGCATTTGCCCATTGGTGCGCTCATTTTAACGTTGTTCATAGATATTGTAGGACGGTTAAATCGTAACTATCCGAAACAGGTTGTGCAATACGCACTTGCTTTTTCAGCTTTCTTTGCCGTTTTAGCATGTATTCTGGGGTACTTCCTGTCTTTCGAAGGAGGTTATGACGACAATACCTTGAACATACATTTATGGGTAGGTATAGCGTCCGCAATCTTAATAACTTGCCTCTTTTTATTCAGCCGAAGTGAGGATAAAAGAATAAACAAAATATTTTTACCATTTTTTGTATTAACGCTCGTATGCATTAGTGTCGCAGGGCATTATGGAAGTGTATTGACCCATGGAAGCGATTTTCTAACCCATTATGCGAAAACACCCGAAAAAGCAAAAGTCATTGAACACATAGATAGTCTTAAAATTTATGAAGACGTGGTGTTTAAAATATTGGATGCCAAATGTATTCAATGTCATAATACCACAAAGAGAAAAGGCGAGTTATCTTTAAATTCTCCCGATGGTATTTTAAAAGGCGGGGAAAATGGACCCGTACTTGAAAGAGGGAATGCCATGGAAAGTAGCATGTTTAAAAGCCTTTTATTACCACTCTCGGATGAAAACCACATGCCACCGGAAGGTAAACCTCAGTTAACCAAGGATGATATCTGGCTCATAGAATATTGGATCAATAATAATGCTGATTTCAAAGAGAAAACAGTAAATCTTCCTAAAAATGACACGCTCAATAAGTTACTTAAAAAGTATCTGGTTTTTGAAGAAGTAGAAATAAAACACGCATCGCTAAAAGATATTAATGCTGCCAAGGAAATTGGGTTTAGTGTATTAAAACTTGTCCCCGGTGAACCGGAATTGAGGGTTAAATTCGTTAAAGGGGAACTCACTAAAGAAGCCTTAAAAAAACTTGAGAAGTTAAGAACACAAACGGTTGAGTTAGATTTAAGTAAAACGGCACTTTCAGATGACATGATCTCTGGTTTAAAAGTATTTAAAAATTTAAAAAAACTCATACTTAGCAATACAAAGATTACCGATGCGGCTTTAAAGAATTTTGAACAATCTAAGTCATTAAAAGTACTTAACTTATATAATACCGAAATTACAGATAAAGGACTAAATAGCTTTTTTGAGCATGTGGTTCCTGAGCAAGTATATGCTTGGGAAACAAAGGTTGATGATGCATCGTTAGCCATGCTTGAAAGTAAATACCGAACAACCATTTATAAAGGAGCAGATAATGATTTTGTTGAGATTAGCCATTTAGAAATGCCAAGTTTTGATTCAGATAAAAACCTTTTTGTTGATACCATTTCTGTAGGCTTGAAATCTAAAATTAAAAATGCGAATATTTATTATACGATTGACGGGACTGATCCCGATTCAACGTCCTTAAAATATAGCGATAAGATATTTTTAGATAAAGCAGTGACCCTAAAAGTCAGGAGCTATAAAAAAGGATGGTTACCGAGCCCGGTATTAGAAAAGGATTTTGTTAGGATAAAGCATGAAGTTTCAAAATATGATTTTACGAAACAGCCCGATGAAAAATACCCCGGAGCTCATAAATTATTCGATTTAATAGAAGGTAGTACGTTTTTAAGAGATGGGAACTGGGTCGGATTTTTAGGTGATGATATCGAAACAACCATAGATTTAGAGTCCGTAAAACAAGTCAGTAAAGTTTCTATAAATTGTTTGGAGGATGTGGCACAGTGGATTTTATATCCTAAAAAACTGGCTGTATATGCTTCAAAAACGAACAATTCTGGATTTAAGAAAGTTGGAGAATTAAAAATTAACAGAAAAGGAAGGTATGGAGATGGATCAGAGATCAAAACCTATACGATTGATATTCCCGATACAAACACCCAATTTTTAAAGGTGGTTGTTCAAAACTACAAAACACTTCCGTCATGGCATGAGGGAGCAGGCAACGATTCCTGGCTTTTTGTTGATGAAATTTTGGTGAGATAGAACTTAGACTTTAGTTTTTAGTCGAGATTAATTAGAAATTTTAATAGAGTAATACACAAAACATGATAAAAACACTATACAGAGGTCTAATAATTATATTGGCAGTTTGCTGCTTTTCGTGTAATGAAGAGAAGGCGGCTATTACGCAATTGGAGGTTTCGTATGTAGATTATGTGAATCCGTTGATGGGAACCGATTCAGATTTCAGTCTGTCCAATGGAAACACATATCCCGCGATTGCCACGCCTTGGGCGATGAACTTCTGGACGCCTCAAACCGCTAAAATGGGAGATGGTTGGGCTTATAAGTATGACGATAAAACCATAAGAGGTATTAAACAGACACATCAACCCAGTCCATGGATTAATGACTATGCAGCATTTTCGTTAATGGCGGTAACTGGTGATTTAAAGTATAAAGAGGAAGAACGTGTATCGCACTTTTCTCATAAGGCGGAAACGGTAAAACCTAATTACTATAGTGTTTATTTGGCCGATTACGATGTTACCGCTGAAGTTTCTCCAACAGAACGGGCAGCACATTTTAAATTTACCTTTCCGGAAGCCGATTCATCATACATCATGCTCGATGCATTTTATAAAGGCTCTATGGTTAAAATCATTCCTGAAGAGCGTAAAATTATTGGGTATTGCAGAAATAATAGTGGTGGGGTTCCTGATAATTTTCATAATTATTTTGTGGCTGAATTCGATAAAGATTTTGAAATGAATCATACCTGGGGAGATGGTTGGAATTTGGTCAAAAATTCTACCACGAATGAAGGTGAGCATGTTGGTGCCATTATAGGTTTTAAAACGAAAAAAGGAGAAACAGTACATGTCAAAGTAGCATCTTCTTTTATTAGCCCCGAGCAAGCGGCATTAAATTTAAAAACAGAAATTGGTAATGATACCTTTATGCAAACTAAAACCAAGGCTAAGGAGGCCTGGGAGAAAGAATTGAGCCGCATTGCCATCGAAGACGATAATATCGATAATATTAAAACATTTTATTCCTGTTTATATCGTGTTTTGCTGTTCCCAAGAAAGTTCTATGAATATGATTCAGAAGGTAATATTATGCATTATAGCCCATATAACGGCCAAGTGTTACCGGGTTATATGTTCACAGATAATGGCTTTTGGGATACTTTTAGAGCGGTATTTCCATTCTTCAATTTAATGTATCCGGAACTGAATACCAATATTATGGAAGGCCTTGCGAATACCTACGAGGAGTCTGGCTGGTTACCGGAATGGGCGAGCCCCGGGCATAGAGATTGTATGGTGGGGTCTAATTCTGCAACCATTATAGCTGATGCGTTTTTAAAAGGAAATATGCGAGACGAAGATGTGGATGTGTTAGTAGAGGCCGTTTTAAAAAATGCGACGGTTAACGACGGACGTCCTGTGAATTCTGTAGGAAGAGCAGGTGTAGACTATTATAATGAGCTGGGTTATGTGCCTTATGATGTTGGGATTCATGAAAATGCAGCGCGTACTTTAGAATACGCTTTTGCAGATTTTACCATCGCAAAAATGATTGAAAAAACGAAACAGTCCGAATTAGCAGAACACTATTATGAGCAATCTTATAATTATAAAAAACTGTTTGACCGGACGAACAATTTAATGCGAGGTAAAAATGAAGACGGAACGTTTCAAGAACCGTTTAACCCTTTAAAATGGGGAGATGCCTTTACCGAAGGGAATAGTTTGCATTATACCTGGTCTGTTTTTCACGATGTACAAGGCTTAATTGATTTAATGGGAGGTAAAGAAAAATTTACATCGAAATTGGATGAGGTTTTCTCCATGCCACCAAGTTTTGATGCCTCATACTATGGATTTACTATTCATGAAATACGCGAAATGCAAATCGCTAATATGGGTAACTATGCTCATGGTAATCAACCCATTCAGCATATGATTTATTTATACAATCATGCCAATGCGCCCTATAAAGCTCAGGAAAAGGTTAGGGACGTACTAACAAAATTATATTCATCAGCACCTGATGGCTATTGTGGTGATGAGGATAATGGGCAAACATCCGCCTGGTATGTGTTTAGTTCACTAGGGTTTTACCCTGTGACACCAAGTATTGATGAGTATGTTATTGGAAGCCCTTTGTTTAAGAAAGCAACACTGACTTTAGATGGAGGACAAACTTTTGTTATTTCTGCCAAAAACAATACTAAGGATAACTACTTCATTCAATCGGCAAAGCTAAATGGAAACTCTTGGGATCATAATTTTATTCGTTATGAAGATATTAAGCAAGGGGGACAGCTGAAATTTGAAATGAGTGATGTTCCTAATAAAGAACGAGGAACAAAACCCGAAAATGTACCCTATTCGTTAAGTAATAACTAGCCAGTTTTAAATGGATATAAAATCTTTATTTGCCGCTTTCTTGTTGTTAATATCCGGTTTGACTTCGGGGCAAATATGGCTTGTGGATCCATTGGAACCTATCTATCCTGATGTCAATAACCTTGAAAACTATGGTAAAAATTGGAAGGCTGACTATCCGCAAGGCGCCATAGCCAGTGTTCATGTGCTATTAAGAATGCCTGAAGCAAGTACGTACGCTGTATCGGTAACGAAGGATGGTTTGGAGTTACCAAAATCTGTGTTAAGTAGACTTATCGATGTCCCGGTAGAGCAGAATACAGGAATCGATAGTCGAACGGAACAGTATTTAGGAAAGACCAACCCCCACGTTATCAGACGCGCACCTTTTAGAATCTTTGAAGTCGTTCAGCCGATTAAGGACATCGTGTTAAAAAGTACTTCAAACTATACGGCATTACGATTGGATATACCAGCGTCAATGACTCAGGAACAAGGCGTTCAAAAGATAAAAATCAATGTGGTGGCAGAGCAGTTTAAAGCTGAAGCTACCTTTACCATAAAGATTCATCCGGTAAAACTTCCTGAACTGGTAGAGAGTCAATTCTTCTATACCAATTGGTTCAATTTAAAGAGAATGGAAGAACATCATGATCTGGAGCGCTGGACGGAGCCTTGGTTTATGATGTTAAAGAAATATGCCAAAGTCATGGCGCATGGGCGTCAGAACTCAATTACCTTACCTTATGAGCTTTTCAAATTTGAAAACGGCGAAATTCAGTTAGATAGTGAAAAAATGCTACGCTTTATCAATGTTTTTAGAGATCAGGGTTTTAAGTATTTTGAAGCGCCTCATCTCATGTATCGCGGTGAAAATGATGATTGGGGAGATCCGGAATTGAAAGTTGTTCTAACAAAACGACGTTATTATAAGGAGGATGGAAAAAAGGATATTGCTGCAATCATGCATCTGATCTATGAGTTTGTAAAGAACAATGATTTAGAACACAGCTGGCTACAACATATTTCAGATGAACCAACTGCAGTCAATGCGGCTTGCTATAAAGATATCTCGAAACAAGTTAAACGTATATTTCCTGAGGTTAAAATTATGGAAGCAACCAATGATAGAGATGGTCTGACCGGGGCTATCGATATTTGGTGTCCATTAATAAACGATTTTCAGGATAATGAGTCTTTTTTCAGGGAACGCGAAAAATTGGGAGAAAAAGTACTGGTATATACCTGCCTTATTCCAGGTGGTAAATGGTTAAACAGAACTTTGGATATGGAACGATTGCGTCAGGTTTATTTTGGCTGGGGTGCTGCTTTTTATAACACCGGAGGCTATTTGCATTGGGGACTTAATCAATACTATGGTGATCCCTTCGCTCAAAGTGTGATACATCACCCTGCTCCGGGTGCCGCGCCAAACAATTTTTTGCCAGCCGGAGATACTCACATTATTTATCCGGGAAAAGAAGAACCCTGGTCATCGATTCGTTTTGAAGCTCATCGCGTGGGTTGTGAAGACTACGACTTACTACAAATCTTAAAACAAAAGAAACCAAAAAAGTATGAAAAGCTTATAAATCGCCAATTTAGAAGCTATACCGATTATAATCTATCTATTAAAGATTATAGAAAAACTAAAAAGAAATTAATAAACCACATTAAATAAGCATTTCAAATTATGAAGTATTTTGATACCAGAATTTTAAAACTGATCGTTGTATTAGTTTTAACTCAAAACAGTTTGTTAGCACAAGCAATATATGAAGATGAACGTTATGTTCCGGAAACTGACCCTTTAGTACTTGAAAAATTAGATGAATGGCAAGATAAAAAATTCGGCCTGTTAATGCATTGGGGAACCTACAGTCAATGGGGCATTGTAGAATCCTGGTCGCTTTGTCCGGAAGATTACGGTTGGTGTGAAAGAAAAAAGGGAGAAAACCCACAAAACTATTTCGAGTATAAAAAAGAATATGAAGGCCTGAAAAAGACCTTCAATCCGGTGAAATTTAATCCTGAAAAATGGTCGGAAGCTGCAAAAAATGCGGGTATGAAATATATGGTATTTACCACCAAGCATCATGACGGGTTTTCGATGTTCGATTCGAAATACACCGATTATAAAGTTACCGATTCCGAATGCGCCTTCAGCAGTCATCCAAGAGCAAACATAGCCAAAGAAATTTTTAATGCTTTTAGAAATGAAGATATGTGGATTGGAGCTTATTTCTCTAAACCCGATTGGAATCATAAAAACTACTGGGATCCTTACTTTCCTCCTTTAGGACGAAATGTGAATTACGATCCTGCTGTATACCCCGAGAAGTGGCAAAAGTATGTCGATTTTACACATAATCAGATTTTAGAACTTATGACGGATTACGGTAGTGTTGACATTTTATGGCTTGATGGCGGTTGGGTTGCTAAAAACTCGCAAAAAGAGTTAGACCATTTTTATAAAGACAAGCAAAGAGAGAGCCCGACAGGTTATATTAAAAACATGATGATTAGCCAGGATATCAAAATGGACGAGTTGGTAGTTAAAGCTAGAAAAAAACAACCGGGATTAATTGTTGTAGATAGAGCTGTGCATGGTAAAAATCAAAATTATTTAACACCGGAAAACAGAGTTCCGGAAAAGACATTGCCATACCCATGGGAATCCTGTATTATTTCCGGTGGGGGATGGTCTTATACACCAAATGCTAAGTATATGAGTGGCAGACAAGGGGTACATATGCTTATCGATGTTGTTGCAAAAGGTGGAAATTTACTCCTTAATATAGCACCAAGTCCAGAAGGTGAATGGCAACAAGGAGCCTACGATTTATTAGAAGAATATGGCGATTGGATGAAGATTAACAGTTCCGCTATTTATGGTACAAAACCGATTGCTCCTTATAAGGAAAACAATATTTGTATGACTCAAAACAAGGAAGGCAGCGTGTTTTTAGCTTACCTGGCCGAAGAAGGTGAAAATAAAATACCTTCAGAAATCACGATAAAATCGTTAACCCCTAAAAGAGGAGCAAAAATAAAGATGCTGGGATCTAAAAGAAACTTAAAATGGAAATCTTCAGAAGAGGGCTTCAAAATTATAATTCCCGAAAGTCTGCAAAATAATCCTTCCAGCAAATATGCATGGGTATTTAAAATATCAGGAGTAAACTAATTAAAAAATAGAATTAATGTTTGATGTTATGTTGTTACGGTTTCTAAGAAAGTATAGTTTAATCATTGCTCTGGGTTCATTTTCTATGAGCTTCTCTCAGGAGAAACCAATAGATTATGTAAACCCGTTTATTGGTACTTCTAATTATGGCGCTACAAATCCCGGAGCTATCGCTCCCAGAGGCATGGTTAGCGTTTCTCCCTTTAATGTTGCCGGACCGCAAAATTTACCTTTGGAAAAAGATAGTCGCTGGTTATCCAATCCTTATGTTAATGAGAATACCTTTTTAACAGGTTTTAGCCACGTTAATTTAAGTGGTGTCGGTTGCCCGGATCTAGGTGTTATTCTAACCATGCCAACAACAGGAGAACTTCAAACGGATCATTTGAAATATGGCTCCACATATACCAATGAGGTTTCTAAAGCAGGATATTACAGTATAAATCTTAAAAAGTACGATGTTAAAGCAGAAATGACCGCCTCAACCAGAGTGGGAGTCAGCCGGTATTCTTTTCCCAAAGGGCAATCTAATATTTTAATAAATTTAGGTCTGGGTTTAACCAACGAGTTAGGAGCCACGGTAAAGGTCGTATCGCCAACAGAAATTGAAGGCATGAGAACCGTAGGTTCATTTTGTTATTATAAACCTGAAGAATCATATCCTGTGTATTTTGTTGCAAAATTCAGTAAGCCCGCTGATGAGTTTGGTGTATGGAAAACACCCTTGAAAAATACTGGTGTGGAAGGGCAATGGATGGGATACAACGGAAAAACCAGATTGTATAAACAATATCGAAAGGAAGTTATTGGAGACAGCATAGGCAGTTATTTTACTTATCATTTTAAAGAACCAACTTCAGTCGAAGTAAAAATTGGTGTTTCTTATGTAAGTATTGAAAATGCCAGAGAAAATTTGGAAAAAGAAATCGACTCACAAACATTTAATGATATTTATAGCAAAACAGCAAATAGCTGGAATAATTTACTTTCAAAAATTGAAGTAGAAGGCGGTTCAAAAGATGATAAAACCATTTTTTATACCGCCTTATATCATACTTTAATTCATCCTAATACTCTGAATGATTATAATGGGGAATACCCAAGTATGGCAGAGCGTGAAACAAAAAAGACCGATGGCACACGTTTTACAGTCTTCTCTTTTTGGGATACTTATAGGAATTTACATGCCTTAATGTCCTTAGTCTATCCGAAGCAGCAATCCGATATGGTCAAAAGTATGCTTAATATATATGATGAAAGCGGATGGTTACCCAAATGGGAGTTGAACGCCACGGAAACAACAACCATGGTAGGAGATCCTGCCGGAATTATATTAACCGATACGTATTTAAGAGGTATTAAAGATTTTGATATCGAAAAAGCCTATGAAGCTATGCGAAAAAGTGCGATGCAAATAGAAAATAATCCTTTGCGTCCCGGTATTGAAGATTATATAGAAAAAGGCTATTTAACCACGACCACAACAAAGAGCGGGTCAGTATCGACGACTCAGGAATACAATATCACTGATTTTGCGATATCGCAATTGGCAAAAGCATTGAAAAAGGAGGAAGATTTTGAACTATTTAAAAAACGATCTACCTCGTATAGGAATTTATTCGATCCGACATTTAATTTGTTGAGGCCTAAAAATCATGACGGTTCTTGGTACGAACCGTTTAACCCGAATAAAGGAGCCAATTTTGAGAAAAACCTTGGGTTTATTGAAGGCAATTCATGGCAATACACATTTATGGTTTCTCATGATATAAAAAGGCTTATGAAGCTTATGGGCGGAAAAAAGCATTTCGTAAAACAATTGGATAAGGTTTTTGAAACCGGGCAATATGATATGGCTAACGAGCCGGATATAAACTATCCCTTTTTATATAATTATGCTAAAGGATATGAATGGAAAACCCAGGACCGTGTATCGCAATTGATCAAAGAATATTTTAAAAACACACCCGATGGCTTGCCCGGGAATGATGATACCGGCACCATGTCTGCATGGTTAATTTATAGTATGATGGGTATTTATCCCAGTTCTCCGGCAGAACCGAGCTATACCATTACAAGCCCGGTTTTTGATAAAATAACGATTCATTTAGATTCGAGATATTATCAGAATGATAAACTGGTTATAAGTTCTAATGCTTCAGATAATAACAAAAAAATAAAGAAATACATCCACAAGATTCAGCGCAACGGGAAACCTCATAAAGGTTATTTTGTTTCTCATGACGACTTAGTGAATTCAGGACACTTAAAAATTATTTTAAAATAGAATGTCAAAGAAATAGGCCCTCTTTTTTAGCTTTCAAAATACAAACTGTATCTGTCTGCTTTGAGTGGTTATTAGTCGAAATATTTTCTATTTTAATAATTTAATGCTTCAATTTATGATGTAAAAAAAATTAGAATGGAAATACGTGATATAAGAACAGGTCTAGTTGTTATATTGATATGTTTACTTTTTAGTAACTGTAGTAAGAATGAAACATCTGCACCCGAACGCGATCCGCAAACGTTTAACTTTATAACTTTTGAAAATCAACGCATAGCTTTTGGGGGTGGGCATAGCCAAACAGTGATCGCTAACTTTAATTTGCATGATGATAATACGAATATTGAAACCATCAATATGTATATTAAATTAAGATGTCCGAGTGGCGGCTGTAATGCCTGGGATGTGTATGCAAATATCAAGGTGAAAGATACGGATTCAGGAGAATGGTATGAGATCGGACGTTATATAACACCTTATGGGGTGGATAATTCACAAGTGGCCAGAGGTTTTAAGATTGATGTTACAGATTTTAAGGCTTTGTTACAAGGAGCGACCGAACTGTTCGCCAGAATTGAAACCTGGGGCCCTGATGGCTGGGAGCTAACAGTCGATTTCGACTTTATAGAAGGTCATCCGGATTATAAATATTATGCTGTTTCTAAGGTACTGGGTTACGACGAGTGGTCAACTTCCGGTGTGGTTTATGGGGATGATGCTTCGGCATTCGATTTAAATAAAGAAATAACCATCCCCAATAATGCAGAAAGTGCTCATTTAAGAACCATAATATCGGGATGGGGGCATGCCACGCCTGCAGATAGCGATGGAAGGCCATGTGCTGAATGGTGTTTCCGAACACACAATGTTAAGATTAATGGTACAACAGCATTTTCGCATAAGATGGAACCTATTGGTTGTGGATCTAATCCCGTGAACCCTCAAAACGGTAATTGGATTCCGGATAGGGCAGGTTGGTGTCCGGGAATGGCAGTTCCGGTAAGAATTAATAACTTGAGCTCAACCACTGGTAACACCTTTACTTTTGAGTATGAATACGAAGACTGGACGTCAGATGGCGGAACGTCTTCAGGGCAAAATGGTGCATATTACGCGACTTCCACATTTGTTGTGGTTAAAAGTGATTCACCTATCAGTAAACCCGAAGTTGTAGATTAGAATGCCAGATTTTGTTATCAATATGTGAATTATTTTGTTAGGCAGGTATAGCTTAAAAATATTTCATACATTATAACATGTTAATTTTTAATAGTTTAAATTGTTTTGAGATGAATATTAAGTCTGTTTTTTTTGTTGTATTAATTTGCTTTTTGAGTGCTTGTTCTAGAGACAATGTGGTTCAAATTGTGGAAAATGGAGCGTCTGATTTCGTCATTGTTTACCAAGAAGGAGCCTCAGATAGTCAGATAAAATCTGCTGAAATTCTTCAGAATTACATTCAGAAAATAAGTAATGCAAAATTAGAAGTCACTAATGAAAAATCTGAAGGCTCGAACAAGCATATGATTTATATCGGTAATATAACTGAAGAAAACCCCGATCCTCAGAAAATTTCAATAACGGAATACGATAAAAACCTAGTCATAAGTGGTGGTTCCGACCAGGCTATCAGATATGCTGTTTATCAGTTTTTAGAACAATTTTTAGATTGCAAATGGTACGCACCGGGGGCTGAAACCATTCCGAATTCACCATCCATTTCTGTTCAATTGCCTATAAATTATTCCTATACTCCGGAGATTAAAACACGCACCGTGCATTCCAGATTGTTTTATGACAATCATGATTTTGCCGATAAACTTAAAGTCACCCACGAAGCGTTTCCATATTACGTGCCGCAAGGCAGGGTACATACCTTTCATCGGTTTATTCCGGAAGAGAAATTTTATAAATCTAATCCTGAGTATTTCGCTTTACGCGGAAACAAGCGATTACCAACGCAGTTGTGTTTAACCAATGACATTGTTGTAGATATTGTAAAAGATTCAGTTCAGGCCATGTTCAATAGGTACCCTGAATCATCTGTGATTTCAGTTAGTAGTAATGATAATACGCAATATTGTACCTGCGACAGCTGTTCTAAAATTGATGAAGAGGAAGGCAGTCATGCAGGAACCATGATTCGTTTTGTTAATAAAATTGCCGCGGCTTTTCCGGATAAAACAATCTCTACATTAGCCTATCAATATACACGTAAGCCTTGTAAAACAAAACCACTCGACAACGTTCTTATCACGCTGTGTTCTATTGAATGCGATCGTAGCGCCTCCATTGAAGATAAATGTGTCGATTTTGCAAACGATTTGAAAGGATGGCACGATCTTACTGATAATATACGCATTTGGGACTATACCACACAGTTTACTAATTTTTTGGCACCATTTCCAAACCTGCATACGCTTAAACCCAATATTGAATTTTTTAAAAATAATAATGCCAAATGGATTTTTGAGCAGCATAGTAATAACCCTAGTGAATTATTCGAATTACGCTCTTACATTATGGCGAAACTGTTATGGAATCCGGATCGGGATTTTGACGAATTGCTAACCGAATTCACCAATGGTTATTATGAAGAAGCCGGGCTGTTTATTAAACAATATGTTGATATTATCCATTCAAAAATTAAAGAGGATAAAGACTTTTTCCTGTTCTTATATGGAGACCCTTCTCAGGCGTTTGATTCGTATTTAAATCCGGACTTATTAACTAAATATACCTCGCTTTTTGACCAAGCGGAAAGCGCTGTTGCAGAAAAAAACGATGTCTTAAAGCGCGTAAAAATAGCCAGAATTGGTATCGATTATGCCGTTTTAGAAGCCTGCAGAAAGAACATTTCAGAAGATTTTAGTTTGGCAGATTCAGCACGTGTAGGAACACTGCTTGAAAATTTCATGAGTACCTGCGAAAGTGCTAATATTACTGCAATGAACGAAATGAGATTTACGGTTAATGATTATTATGAAGGGTATTTAAAAGCCTTGTCGGTTGCCAACAAACCGAATAAGGCTATTGGCAAAACGGTAGCCTTATTAACTAAACCAAAGAAATATGCTAACGAAGATCCACAGGCATTAACAGATGGCGCATTAGGAGGAAGCAATTTTTATTCTAATTGGTTAGGTTTTGAGGGTAACGATTTAGAGGCCATAATAGATTTGGGAGCGCAGAAAGAGATAAGTTCTATGTCTACAGCATTTTTACAGGTAACCAACCACATCGTGTTTTTTCCAACGGAAGTAAGCTATTATGCTTCTTTAGACGGGAAAACTTTTAAGTTACTTGGACAGGTTACTAACGAAAGCCCATTGGTTAAGAAAAGTAAGGTGAACGACATTCAGTATTTTGATTTGAACGTCAAACCATTACAAACACGATATATTAAGATCCGTGCGAATAGTTTGAAAAAAGCACCGTATTGGCATCATGGTGCCGGGTTGCCATCGTGGATATTTGCAGATGAGGTTATTATAAACTAATACGTTTAAGATTATGAAAAATATCGTTTTAACGCTGTGCTTAAGTTTATTTTGTGCAGGATTATTTGGACAGACCTATAGGATTATGACGTATAATATCCGATATGATAATCCTAATGATGGCGAGAATCAATGGTCAAATAGAAAAGATTTTTTAAGCAATCAAATAGCATTTAATGAACCGGATGTTTTCGGTATTCAGGAAGGTCTGCATCATCAGGTTACCTATTTGGATAGTATCTTATCTAACTATAAATATGTGGGTGTAGGAAGAGATGACGGCAAAACCAAAGGGGAGTATAGCGCCATTTTTTATAATACCAAGACATTGAAAGTTGTGGAGCATGTAACGTTTTGGTTGTCTGAAACTCCAAATAAAATTTCTGTCGGTTGGGATGCCTCAATGGAGCGTATTTGTACTTATGCCTTGTTCAAAGATGTTAATAATCAGCAGCTTTTTTGGGTGTTTAATAATCATTTTGATCATATAGGAAAGGAAGCGCGGCTGCAAAGCACAAAATTGATTGTTAAAAAGATAGCCTCGCTAAACAAGAAGAACTACCCGGTATTTGTTACAGGAGATTTGAATTTAAGACCGGAAAGTAAGCCCATTCAGTATTTATCTAAAGTTATGAATGATAGCCGGGCAATCAGTGAATCTAAACCCTTTGGTCCGGAAGGCACTATGAACGGGTTTAAATTCGAGAGGCCTGTGACATCACGTATTGATTATATTTTTACAAGTAAAGATCATATTAAGGTGAAAAAATATGGTGTTCTTAGTGATTCAAAAGATTGTAGATACCCTTCAGATCACCTACCGGTTTTAATAGAAGCTGTTATTAATGACTAAATATTTTTGCTTTATAGTGTCAGATTATGGGATGTAATGGCAAAAATAATATTAAAGTTGGTCTTTTTTGTAGTGGCGATACGTATGGTTTAATCTTACATTTGCTGGAATTGAGATGTTTTAATTAAAAAGAAATGACGAAAAAATTAATATTTTTTGGTGCCCTGCTGGTTGTACTAAATATGGCTTTTGCACAACAGACTGGCCATGTTGATTACAAAAAAGAAATCACGGAAAGACCATACCCTAAATGGTTCAAAGATGCCAAGTTGGGAATTTTTATCCACTGGGGCTTATATTCTGTGCCGGCTTATGGAAGTAAAGAATCTTATGGCGAATGGTTTTTAAGAGGATTGCAGGTCAATGATACGTTGCGAACCAATTTCATGAAAAAAACGTACGGACAAAATTTTACCTATAAAGATTTTGCACCCCTATTTAAAGCAGAATTATTCAATCCGGATGAATGGGCAGATTTATTCAAAAAAGCCGGAGCCAAATACATTATGCTGGTTTCAAAACACCATGATGGTTTTGCACTTTGGCCAAGTAAATACAATAGAAACTGGAATAGTGTAGATGTAGGGCCAAAAAGAGATATTGTTGGAGAATTAACGAAATCTATAAGAAAAGCCGATCTTAAAATGGGATTGTATTATTCGTTGTCCGAGTGGAATCACCCACTACATAGATGGTATACCGATCCTCACGATAGCATAGGAAACTATGTAGATAATTATATGATTCCCCAGTTTAAAGAACTAATAGGAACCTATAAACCTAAACTTATTTTTGCCGATGGTGAATGGTTTAATTCCGCAAAACAATGGCATGCCGCCGAATTAATTCATTGGTATTATAATTTGGTTGGCGATGATGCGATTGTAAATAACAGATGGGGTAGCGGACTGGATGTTGGCTTTTTAACTCCGGAATATAGTGCAGGTATTAAAGTGACTAATAGACCCTGGACCGAAGTTAGAGGTATAGGAAGATCATTTGGTTTAAATAGAAATGAGGATCTGGAAGCGTATGGGACATCCCGGGAATTGATACAACGCTTTATCCAAACGGTAGCCAATGGAGGCGGTATGATCTTGAATGTTGGTCCAAAAGCAGACGGACAAATACCACTAATTCAACAAGAGCGATTATTACAATTAGGAGCTTGGTTGGCTATTAATGGTGATGCTATTTACGGTGCAGAAGCTTATACCATAAAAGAAGAGGAAAAAGAAGTTCAGAAAGAACGCATCGATAAAAATATAAACTTTAACTGGGTGAGAAACTCACCAATGAAAGGAATCAAAGAGGATGCTTTTAACATAGAATGGCATGGGTTTATCGATGTTCCGGAATCAGGTAATTACACTTTTGAAATTAAAGCCGATGACGAAGCCGTTGTTTTTATTGATGGAAAACAAGTTATTAACCAGAATTATACGGCATCCGGTTCTCAGTCTGAAGTTATGGGTGCTAATACAAGCTCCTCAACCAAAGGGGATATCAAGTTAAAATCGGGTCAGGTATATCCGATAAATATAAAATATAGAGAGAAAAAGCAGAACGCTTCAATTGCATTATCATGGAGTTCCAAGAAAATTGAGAAACAGGTCATTCCGCCCACATCGTTCTTTTTAGATAAAAATAAAACCAAACACGGTATTAAAGGAGTATATTCATCACTAAAGACCTATTTGTGTTATACTCAAAATAACAATAAACTCTATGCTATTAGTTTTGAATGGCCCGAAGACCAGTTAGTTTTGAATATTCCTGATCCGGGGAAAAATGCTGTGGTTACTATGTTAGGTCTGGACAAACCTTTGAGTTGGACCTATGAAAACAATACCATGATCATCAATACGTCTTCCGTAAAGTATTCCGAGTTGCCTTCACATGATGCCTGGACCTTCCAAATTGATAAAAATTGAACGATATAAAGATTAGTCAAATGAAATATAAAGCATTAGTTCTTGTAATACTAATCGGATTAGTACAATCCTGTCAAAAAAATCCAGCTCCGGAACCTTATGGACCGATTCCTTCTGAACGTCAGTTAGCATGGCATGATATAGAATATTATGGTTTTGTACATTTTAATATGAATACATTTACCAATAAGGAATGGGGAGATGGAAGCGAAAAACCAAGTCAGTTCAATCCATCAGAATTAGATACGAGACAATGGGTTAAAACCATGAAGGAAGCCGGGATGAAAGGGGTAATTTTAACAGCAAAACATCATGATGGCTTTTGCTTATGGCCATCAAAATATACAGAGCATTCCGTTAAAAACTCCCCATGGAAAGATGGTCAGGGAGATGTTGTAAAAGATTTGTCGGAAGCCTGTAAGGAGTTTGGGTTAAAAATGGGTGTATATTTATCGCCTTGGGATAGAAATCACGCAGAATACGGTAAACCGGAATATGTCACTTATTTTCATAACCAATTACGAGAATTATTAACCAATTATGGTGATATTTTCGAGGTGTGGTTCGATGGTGCCAATGGTGGATCCGGCTATTATGGAGGGGCCAATGAGTCACGTAAAATTGATAATAAAACCTATTACCAATGGGATAAGGCTATTAGCATTGTTAGAGAATTACAACCTAATGCCGTTATTTTTGGTGATGGAGGGCCCGGAGTGCGTTGGGTAGGAAATGAAGAAGGCTGGGCTAATGAAACCAATTGGAGTTTGCTTAAGCGAAATGAAGTGTATCCGGGTTATCAAAAATATAAAGAACTGCGCTCAGGTCATGAAGACGGAACACATTGGGTCCCTGCAGAATGTGATGTATCTATTAGGCCGGGATGGTATTATCATCCGGCAGAGGATTCTCAGGTAAAATCGTTGGAACATCTTGTAGATATTTATTACCAATCTGTCGGCAGAAATGCCTCGTTATTGTTAAACTTACCCGTAGACTATAGAGGCTTAGTACACGAGAAAGACGTTGAGCAGTTAATGGCTTTAAAAGCGCAGATCACAAAAGATTTTTCAGAAAATATTGCAGACGGCCTTATCGTGACTGCAACCAATGCCCGTGGTAATAGCGCAACCTTTGGAGCCGGCAATGTTAATGATGGAAACGATGAAACTTATTGGGCTACAGATGATGAGACCAAAGAAGCTTCGGTTACACTCGAATTTAAGGAGCCTACAGAGGTCAATAGAATAGTATTGGAAGAATATATCCCACTGGGACAGCGCGTTAAAACATTTGACGTTGAGGCAGAAGTGGATGGAACATGGTTATCAATCGATTCTCAAACCACCATTGGGGATAAGCGAATCTTACGATTCGATACGGTTAAAGCCTCAAAAATAAGAGTTAATATTAAGGCTAAAGCGGCTATAACAATTTCAAATATTGAACTCTATCGCGCCCCAAACTTATTAACACAGCCAAAAGTTAAACGATCAAAAGACGGTGAAGTCACCATGTCGGTTGCCGATAAAAATATTGAAATTTATTACACTGTTGATGGAACACCACCTACGTCAAATTCAATTAAATATGATAAGCCATTTATTGCGGATGCACCAATCAACTTGAATATTATAGCGCATAATCCAGAGAATAAAGAGCAAACTAACGCTTTAAAAGTCAATTATGATGTGAGTAAAAAGAAATGGAAAGTGGTTGAGGTGAGTTCGGGTAAAATTGAAAACGCCGGTAAAGTTATTGATGGCAATAAAAATTCAGCATGGGTTATTAGTAAAAGCGAGAATTCGACAGATGAGATTGTTATAGACCTTGGAAAAGAATACGATTTAAAAGGCTTCACTTTTATGCCAATGCCAGGTCGAGGGCATTCACCTCATGGTACAGTTACGCATTATGAGTTTTTGGTAAGTGTAAACAATGCCACTTGGAAGCATGTTGCTAATGGAGAATTTGGAAATATTAAAAATAATCCAATAGAACAAGTTGTACCTTTTATTAAAGTTAAAGGACGCTATATTAAAATGAAAACCCTAAAAGTATCGGACGACAATCCGGTAATGGCGATGGCCGAAATTGGTATAATAACGAAATAAGTATTACATTGAAAAGCTAATTTGTGTTGATGATGATTATGTATGCTTAAGGAGAGCAAAATGAGTTGTTTAGCGAAAAAAATTAATATTAACCCAGTGGTTTAGTACTTTAAACCCGAAAATTGATAATTATATTATGAGTAATCCAACCAAAATTCCTGTAGTATCAAAAAAGGTTTTAGTACCGTTTATTTTAGTAACCTCACTTTTTGCCTTATGGGGTTTCGCAAATGCTGTTACCGATCCAATGGTTCAAGCCTTTAAGAAAGTACTAGAGTTATCTAATTCTCAAGCAGCTTGGGTGCAAATGGCATTTTACGGAGGCTATTTTTGTATGGCACTACCTGCTGCGATGTTTATGAGAAAGTACTCTTATAAAGTTGGAATATTAATAGGATTGGCATTATATGCTACCGGCGCATTATTATTTTATCCGGCGGCACAGTCAGAGAGTTTTGCATTTTTTTGTATTGGATTGTATATCCTGACTTTTGGGTTAGCCTTTTTAGAAACCGCTGCCAATCCATACGCTCTGGCTATGGGAGCTAAAGAGACGGCGACACAACGTTTAAATTTGGCGCAAGCTTTTAATCCGGTGGGTTTAATTGCTGGTTTGTTCGTAGCTCAGCAATTTGTTTTAAAGAATTTGCAATCGGATGATATCGCTGATTTTAGTGCACTTGACGAAGCTTCAAAGATTTTAATTAAGACTTCCGATTTATTAGTTATCCGTAACCCGTATGTTATTTTAGGGTTAGTTTTAATTGGGGTCTTTGTACTATTCGTAGTTAGTAAAATGCCTCAGTCTAAAGATGAAGGAGGAATGCCTAGTATTGGAGATACCTTTGCAACTTTGGCGAAAAATAAAAAATATGTACTTGGTGTTCTTGCTCAAATATTATATGTGGGTGCGCAGATTATGTGCTGGACCTATATATATCAATATGCGGAAGCTATAGGCATGGATGCCGTTACGGCAGGTTATTATCAAATGGCTGCCTTCGTAATATTTACATTGGGAAGAGCCATTGGCACCTATATGCTACGATTTATGAGTTCTGGAAAGTTGTTAATGTATTTTGCAGTGCTTGCTGTTGTTTTTGTATTGGGAACCATTTTTATTCAAAGCATAGTTGGTCTATATAGTTTAGTAGGGGTTTCATTCTGTATGTCTTTAATGTTCCCTACCATTTACGGAATTGCTTTGGGTGATTTAACAGAGGAACAATCGAAAGTTGGCTCTGCCGGATTAATTATGGCTATCGTAGGAGGTGCTTTAATGCCAAAACTACAAGGAATGATCATCGACGCAGGAGGTAACGGTGTTGCCGATACCAAAATATTGGGAGTAGCCGAAGTTAATTTTTCCTTTATATTACCACTTTTCTGTTTTGTTTATATCGCCTGGTATGGCTTAAGAGTTTTTAAACGCCATGAAGCCACAGATGATATCTTGCATGAAGCATAAATGTTTTAATAAATAGTATTTATAGAATAGGTTTAATGCGATTATTATTGATATCTCTACTTTTTTTTTATGGAAACATGTTTCCTCAGAAAAGTTCATGGGCAAAAAGATTACCTGGAATAGGAACACTGTCTTCGCCTAGAATTACAGATTTAAATAATGATGCTGTAGGGGATATTGTTATAGGAGCAGGTAGAAAAGAGTTTCAATCTTGCGATTCTGCTGTAGTGGCTATTGATGGCAAGACGGGTGATTTGTTATGGAAAGTATCTGCGAAGGATCAAATTTTTGGATCGGCAACATTTAAGGATATTAATGAAGATGGCATCGATGATGTTTTTATTAATGGAAGAGCTGCTGAACTGATAGCTATAGATGGCAAAACGGGTAAAATAATTTGGCGTTTTGATAAAACCAAATTTAAAAACGAAGACTGGTTTAATTTTTATAATCCGCAGTTTATTCCGGATCAAAATAATGATGGTCAGGAAGACCTCTTAGTGTCGAATGGAGGAGACATTAAAGTTGAGCCCTATGACCCTAATAGGCGTCCGGGATCTTTAGTGATTTTTGATGCGAAAAACGGAAACATAATCAGCAAAGCTCTGATGCCCGATGGAAAGGAAATATACATGTCGGTTTCGGTTTTACCGCACGATTCGATGCATTATAAAAACGTAGTTTATGGCACTGGAGGAGAGACTATTGGAGGAAGTCTTTACGTAACTTCTATTGCGGATATTCGATCTGAGGACTTATCGAATTCTGTGAAACTGGATAGTAGTGCAAATAAGGGTTTTGTTGGACCGGCAGCATGGGTTGATATCAACAAAGATGGTGCCCACGACATTGTAACAAACGCTGTTGATGGAAGGTTATTAGCTTTTGATGGAAAAACGCATAAACCCATTTGGAAAGTCGATGTTCCGGATACCGAGGCCTATAGTTCGGTAGCCGTAGGTCAGTTTACAAAAGATTCTATTCCGGATTTTTTTGTGTCCTATGCACAAGGAGTTTGGCCTGAACTTGAATGGTCTAAACAGATCATGGTAGATGGTAGTAATGGCAGCATTAAGTTTACCGATTCTTTAGGGTATTATCAAATGAGCTCTCCTGTGGTTGTCGATTTAAATGGTGATCATAAAGATGAAGTGCTTCTACCTATGAATTATACGGTTAAAGATAAGTTCAATCTTAAATATTTTTACAATAATTTGATGGCCATCGAATTTACAGAGAACGTAGCCGTAGAATTAGATCTTCGTAATGAAGGTCATAATATGTCTTCTACACCGTGGATTGGAGATTTGGATAATAACGGGTTTTTGGATATTGTTTATGTACATGGCACAAATATTAAGCAGACCTATACGTTTGATGGATTACAAATAAATAGAATAGATACGTTGTTTCCCGTTTCAGGTGAAGTTAGATGGGGATCTTATATGGGAAGTCATTATAATGGCGTATACGATTAATAATAATGGAAGGATAATTAAAACAAATAATAATACTAATTATAAAAGTTGATTAAAATGAAGATTAAATTATTGGCCATCATTTGTTTATTAGCATTTTCATGCTCGAATAAATATAAGGATGTTGCAAATTCAGAACAAGATTATCAAATTATTCCCAAGCCAGTATCCTTAGAAACTGCAAAAGGAAGGTTCCTGGTAGATTCGGACACAAAAATATTTGGAGCGCCGGAATTAGAAAATGAAGGAGAGTATCTTGCAGAAATGTTAAGTTATGCAGCTAATGTAAATGCTACTTTTGAGGCCGGATCTTCTGGAAATATCGAGTTGAGGTTGGATGATACTATCGAGAATGATGAGGGGTATTCAGTGACTGTGGCTTATGACAACATTGTAATTTCAGGCAAAACAGCTAAGGGCGTATTTTACGGTATTCAAACATTGAGACAGTTAATGCCTGCATCTATTGAGTCTAAGACTAATCAAATAGAAGCGTTAACAATCCCTGCAGGGACGATTAAAGATAATCCAAGATATGTTTACAGAGGGATGCATCTGGATGTTGCCCGTCACTTCTTTCCGGTAAGTTTTATAAAGAAATATATCGATCTTATCGCCTTGCATAAAATGAATACATTTCACTGGCATCTAACCGAAGATCAAGGATGGAGAATTGAGATTAAAAAGTATCCGAAGTTAACAGAAATTGGGTCAAAAAGGAATGGAACAATAATAGATCATCATCCCGGGACAGGAAACGATGAAACGGAGTATGGCGGGTTTTATACACAAGAAGAGGTTAAAGATATTGTGAAATATGCGGCCGAAAGGCATGTAACTGTTATTCCCGAAATTGAATTGCCGGGTCACAGTGGTGCCGCTATTGCAGCATACCCTTACTTAAGCTGCTTTCCTGAGGAACCAACTTTTGTAACCAAAGATATGGGGTCTAAAAAAGGTAAAGACATTCAGGCTAAAGGAACACCAAAAATTGTACAGGAAACCTGGGGCGTTTTTGATGATGTTTATTGTGCCGGAGATGAAGAAACCTTTGCGTTTTTGCAAGATGTTTTGGATGAAGTGATTACGTTATTCCCTGCCAATTATATCCATATTGGAGGCGACGAATGTCCAAAGGAAAATTGGAAAAGATGCCCTAAATGTCAGGATAGAATTAAAAAAGAAGGTTTGCATGACGAGCATGAATTGCAAAGTTATTTTATACAGAGAATAGAAAAGTATTTAAACGCTAAAGGAAAGCGTATTATTGGTTGGGATGAAATACTTGAAGGAGGTTTGGCACCAAATGCCACTGTCATGTCTTGGAGAGGAACAAAAGGAGGTATTGAAGCTGCAAAGCAACATCATAATGTCATGATGACACCGGGACATTCCTGTTACTTCGATCACTACCAGGTAAAAGATAAAGAAGCAAAAGCCAAAGAACCATTAGCCATTGGAGGTAATACAACGGTAGCAGATGTGTACGCTTACGAACCAACTCCGGAAGAATTAACCGAAGCGGAAAGCAAGTATATTCTGGGAGCTCAAGGCAATGTTTGGACCGAGTATATGAAAACCACCGATTACGTAGAATATATGATTTTGCCAAGAATGACGGCATTGTCTGAAGTGGTTTGGTCTCCAAAGCAATCAAGAAACTGGGAAGACTTTCACTCGAGATTACAGCATTTCTCAGATAGATTTGATGCATTACAATTAAATTATGCCAAGCATAGCATAGAAAATAAATAGAGCACCCTAAGTGTTGTTTGTAAAAAAGCAATAAAAGTATTACAATTAATACTTTTATTGCTTTTTTTAGTCCATTCTTTGTTTTAATCAGCAAATTAATACTTATATTGGCAAAGCATTAATGCATATTCAGCGGTATGAAACTACACTTATTAGACCGAAGCAGTTTAAATAATAGCTCTTTTTTAGTGACTAATCACGATGATCCGCACTTTCTAAAAGTATGGCATTATCATCCTGAGTTAGAACTGGTATCCACGTTAAAGAGTAAGGGAACACGCTTTATTGGAGATAATATTGAACAATTTAATAGTGGTGATATTGTTTTAATTGGTAAGAACTTACCACATATGTGGCTTAATGACAAGGAGTATTTTGAAAATGATTCAAAGCTAAGAGCACAGGCGATATCGATTCATTTTGATGAACATTTTGCCGGAAAGGAATTCTTCGACATGTCTGAAATGATTTTAATAAAAGATTTGATAGAACGTGCAAAACATGGTATTAAATTTCATGGAGATTTAGCTTTGATTAGAAAGAAGATAAGGAGTCTCAATAAACTGGAGGGTTTTGATAAAACCATTAGGTTTTTTAAAATTCTTGACCTTTTATCGAAACATAACGATTATAAATTGTTATCAAGCAGCGGTTTTATAAACTCCTTTAAAATGACAGGCAAGAAAAACCTGGAAAATGTTTACGAATATATCATTAAGAATTTTAAAGAAAACATAACACTTACCGACGTTGCTAATGTTGCCCATATGAACCCTTCCGCATTTAGTAGGTTTTTTAAACGAGTAAACAGAAAGACATTTAGCGAGTATTTAAATGAAGTTCGCGTAGGATATTCGTGTAAACTACTTATCGAGAATAAAAATAACATTTCCGAGATTTGTTTTGAATCGGGATTTAATAATATTTCTAATTTTAATCGGCAGTTTAAAAAAACCATGAATTATTCTCCCACGGAATATATAAGGTTGCATTCAAAAAACAACCTCTAGTTTTAACCGATATATGAAAGGATTACAATAGTTATTACGCTTTCTTTTTGTTCTGAATTTAAATTTGTTATTTTTGGCATCAAACAAAAATTAACATAGAAAATGAAAACAATCAAATTTTTAGGCGTTGCAATATTTGCATCCGCAGTATTATTCTCATGTAATAAAGGTGGTGTTACGAATAGATCGTTAGAAACCGAAGTAGATTCTGTAAGTTATGCTATAGGTCTAACTACCGGAATGCAAATAAGAACAAGCTTTGATGAAGCAGATTTAGAACTTTTTATCCAAGGGCTTAAAAACGGCGTTGATTCTACCAATATTTTAATAGAAAAAACTAAGACTGGTGGCATCATTCAGAAGTTTTTTACCAAGAAACAACAAGAAGAACAAAAACAACAACAAGCCGAAGCTTTGAAAAAAGCTGAAGAAACCTATAATGATGTAAAGGTAGCCGGTGAAAATTTCTTAGAAGAAAATAAAACTAAAGAAGGTGTGCAGACTACCGCTAGCGGACTTCAGTATATTGTTTTAAAAGAAGGCAGCGGAGCGAAACCAGAAGGTCCTACTACTAAGGTGAAAGTACATTATCATGGAACAACTATCGATGGAGAAGTTTTCGATAGCTCGGTGGATAAAGGAACTCCAGTAGATTTTGGATTAAACCAGGTTATAAAAGGATGGACCGAAGGGGTTCAACTCATGTCCACTGGGGCTAAGTACAAGTTTTTTATTCCTCAAGAACTGGGTTATGGAGCAAATCCGCGTCCGGGAGGTAAAATTAAACCATTTGCAGCTTTGATTTTTGAGGTTGAATTATTGGAGATATTGAACTAGAGTTAAAAAAATATATTGTAAAAAAAGCAGGAAACCCATATGGTTTCCTGCTTTTTTTATGAATTGTTTAACAGAAAGCACAAAATAATACACCTAAATGCTTAAAATCTCACCATATATATTAGAGTGAATATGCCATATTTGTGATATTAATTTAAAATTAGTATCAAAATGATTTATAAGTTTTGTGTTTTACTCGTCATGCTAAGTGTCGCACCTTTATTTTCACAAGAAAATGTGACAACGGATAAGAATTTGCATATTGAACCTTTTCGAACTGAAATTATAACACCGATAAGAAAGACGGCGTTTAATGATAATGGAGGGAAATGTAAGGAACGCAAACAAGGAGGGAACTCCAGATATGTTTCGGGCTATTTCGCTTTTGATGGTTCTATGGATGGAAACAGACAAGTCGATCCTCAAATAGCCGTTGGTGGGGGCTATGTTTTACATGGAACAAATAGCGGGCTTATAATTTATGATAAAGGCGGAAACTTTATTCAGGGTGTTTCCCAATCCTGTTTTAATAAAGGCATAGATCCGAAACTGTTTTTCGATCCGCATAATAAAGTTTTTGGTTTCGACCTGTGGAACCCTTGGGATAAAGAAAAGAAAAAACCAGTTAATATTTCGATTTCAGAAACTGAAAATCCAACAGGAGCATGGAATACGTATCCTGTGCCGACTCCAAATGGTGTTGATGGTGGTGGTATTAGCTATAGCAAGAAATGGATCGGATACTCTTTTCCGGGTGGCTCCGAGCGCACCTTTGTGCTAAAAATGGAGGAGGCGAAGTCCGGTAGACCTGCTACGGTCTATCATTTTCCCGGAAGCTTAGGGCATCCTGTTGCGACCCAGGACGATATAGATGATTTGTACTTTTTTGAAATCACAAATGATGGCACTTTTGTAATTCGAAGAATTGTTACTTCAGATGACGGCGCTCCGATTTGCGAGATCGTTGCAAAGACAGCTCAAAAGCTGAACAACTTCGTATGGCCACCGAAATCGCCACAAAAAGGTACTGAACAGTTAACATCTTCAGGAGATAGAAACCCTAAAAATTTGGTACTGCAAAATGGCGATATCTGGTTTTCGCATACCATAAATGTTAATGGTAGAGCAGCAGTGCAATGGCATCAGGTAAAAACTGATGGTACTATTGTTCAAACTGGTTTAATAAGTAGTAAAACCTCCAATTATATCCAAACAACGATTGCAGTAAACAAAAGAAATGATGTTTTAGTGGGCTTTCAAGAAACTAATGAAGATATGTATATTAGTCCAAGACTAGCTTTTAGGAAAGCAAAAGATCCAAAAGGAACCTTACGTGATATTGTTAGTTTAGGTGAAGGCAAAGGATTTACAGACGGCGTTGCCTGGGGCGATTATAGTGGCAGCATCATTGATGGTGATAATTTAAAAGACTTGTGGACTATTCAGAGTATAACAGACGAAAATGGTAAAGGAGATACGGTGATCGTAAAGGTGCCTTTTTAGTCATTCCCATTAATGATAGCGCTTTTCAAAAATCTGTTATAGAGAATTTTTCTGAGATAACCACGAGAATTTAAAAGCATTTAATCTCTGCCAGGGATGCAAATTGTTGACCGTCAAAGGCCGAGTTGGCAACGATTTTAAAGTATCTAAAACTTGTCGTGTTATCTAAGTTGATGTGATGTATACTATTAATTTCTTTTAAGGCAAAACTCCCTAAGCTGTTCCAATTTTGATTATCTGTGCTTACCAGTATTTCAATATCCTTTATAGCCCTGGACAAATTGCTCCTTTGTAAAAAAGAAAATCCTTTAGCCGAAATGGTTTCTCCGGTGTCTATAATAATATGATGCGGGTAATTTGTAGAACAGTTACTCCAGCAAGAATGCCAATAAGTTTCAGGATTATCGTCTAAAAGGTGTGTAGCGAACCCGGTGTTATTTTCACCACCTCCATCTTCCTGCGAACTGTATGAATTAATAGTCCAATTAGATCTGTCCAAATAATCTTGGTCTCCAAATTCAATAATTGGAATGTCGTTTTTAAATTTATAGGCATAAGATACATTAGTAATATCCCCTGAGGTATGGTTTAAACGTAACCTTAAAACATATTCGGTATCTCCTTTTTTGTGAAGTTCATTTATAGGCATGGAAATGCTGAAATCATTTCCATGGGTTGGTGTGGCCCAGGTAACGGCATCATAGTCGGCATTATCATCAGCCGGATCATTATAAAAGCCAACATAGTTAACAGGGGTATCGGAATTAATGGCTCCGGTGATATTTAGATTGCCGTTAATATAAGTCGCTTGAATGGTTTCGATACGGGCAGATGCTCCCGTGTAAAAATGGTCATTATTTGTATTAAAAATTTGGTTATTATTGAGTATAGCACAGCTAGCTTCGGTTAGGAATGTAGGCGTATTACCATAAGTATAATTTCCTGCACCCATTAGTGCCGTTCCTTTATTTGTATTAGAAATATCCGAAACCTTTTCCTTATTATGAGGTAGGTTTAGACCATGCCCGAGTTCGTGTAATAGTCCGCCAATATACGTTGTACCTCTTGTACTTAAGGTTGAACTACCGCCTAAATGCTTGATGTCCATATCATCATAATCTGTTGCGAAACACCATTTCCCCAGACCATAATAAGGCGCATCAGAATTTGTAGGATCGCTTACCGGTGATAGCACTAAAACATGTTCACTGGTTTTTTCTGTTGGGTGGGTCGAAAAATAGGCTTCAATTTCTTCAATCATTTTACCACCACCTCCTTCATAGGGATAGTTTGAAGCACTGTATTTTCCGTCGATGAATATAATTTTCACCCTATTTTTTTCAGCGTCTTTAAGCATATGAAACGTTTTTTCTCCAAACCCATAACGCATCATATGTTGCTTATAAAAATCTTGGCCCTGGATTAAAATTTCACTAAGTCGTCTATGGGCATCTTTGCGTTTAGAACCGCCTTTTGGTATGAAATAAACAATGTTTAAATTGTATGCGGCTTCAGAAGTATAGTTAAATGTTTCTTCGGTTTCCTCTTCATTATTTTCTTCATTTTCAGAATTATTCGTTGCCATATCAGTGCTTTTTGAGCATCCGGAAAGCAGTATAAATAGAATAATAATACTGTTCAAAAAAGACTTTTTTTTAAGTAAATCCATGAGGTTTGCTTGTTTCTATGGTTATAATGAACAAATCTAACCCTGTGAACAATGAATTATGGGGAAATATTAATCAAATTAGAGGAGATTTAGGGAGGCTTTGTTATAGGGTTTCATTTAATTTATGCTTTTTGAGATAATCGGTGGTTCCCATTTCTTGAGCCTCTTTTTTGAAGTTACCAGGCGTTTTTTTAAAGTATTTTTTAAAACATTTTGAAAAATATTTAGGATCATTGAACCCGGTCATAAAGGATGTTTCTGAAATGTTATAACCATACTTAGTAATCAAAATCGCTGCTTTTTTTAAGCGCAGTAACCTTACAAAGTCCACAGGACTATGCCCCGTTAAAGTCTGGCATTTCCTATAAAGACTAGAATAGCTCATGTTTAGAGCATCGGCAAGTTCCTCTATTTTAAAATTAGCCTGATCTATTCTGGAATTAATACTAGAGACCAGGTTTTCAAGAAAAATTTCATCTTGTGATTTATCCAAAAGGACCTCGGGCTGACTAATGGTTTCTTTTCGGTATTTAGAGATTATATGTTCCTTAGAACTAATGATGTTCTTTATTTTTAGTAAAAGTTCGTTGGTGTTGAAAGGTTTATTAATGTACTCAATAGCACCGGATTTAAGTCCCAAAATTTTGGAATTGGTTGAGTTCTTTGCTGTTAGTAAAATTATCGGGATATGTTTGGTCAAGTTATCCTTTTGAAGATTTTTACACATTTCTATACCATCTAATTTAGGCATCATGATATCGCTCAAAATTAGATCCGGAACGTTATTCTTAGCATAATGAAAACCTTCTTCTCCGTTTTCAGCTAGTGTAATATTATACAAGGGAATCATGAGTTCTTTTAAAAATGCCTGCAACTCATAGTTGTCTTCTACAATAAGAATCGTTTTTTTATTTGTGTTTAGCTCCTCATCTTTATTTAAACCATTGATTTCCAAGTGTGCATTGTGATCGGGGACTTCAGAATCAGTGGTAATAATTCTTTCAGATTCTGTGTAAGCGCTCTCCGTTATGGGAATCGTTACTGTAAAGGTTGTTCCCTCGCTTGGAACAGACATAACCTCAATTTTGCCCTTGTGTAAATCGATAAGTTCTTTGGTTAGCGCTAAACCTATGCCGGAACCCTTATTTTTTTTTCCGATTTTAGACTGATAAAACAATTCAAAAATGGTATTCAACTCTTCTTTTGGAATTCCCGGACCTGAATCGGTAACTGATATTTTGATCTTCTTCTTAGAATTAGTCGGGACAACGCTTAACTGAACATAGCCTTCCTTTGGCGTAAATTTAAAGGCGTTCGAAAGTAGGTTGTAAACAACATGCTCTAATTTTTCTCTATCATACCAGGTATCAAACAAAAGTTTTGGGCTATTTATCGCGAAGTCAATATGCTTGTTCCTTGCTAATTCTTTGAACGATAATGAAATGTCCTGAATATCATTGAATACGTTATTCTTGGTTATAATCAACTTAAGTCTATTCAACTCTTTGTTTCGCACCAAAGTTAATTCTCTTGCTATTTTGGAAAGGCGTTTAACATTATTCGATATAATATCGAGGCGTTGTTTTAGCAAGAGGTTTCCGTTTTGTTCGGCACGGCCTAGCATATCTTCAATGGGGCCAAGAATTAAGGTAATAGGCGTTTGAATTTCATGAGACATCTTTGCAAAGAAATTCATTTTGAGCTCGTGTAATTCGTTTTCCTTTTTATGATTAACTTTTTCCAGAAATAGTTTTTTTCTCAATAGATACCAACGCTGTATACCATAGCTAACCAATGCAAGAAGAGTCAGGTATGCTATATAAGCCAAAGGTGTGTTCCATAAAGGCGGTGCTATAGAGATATTAATTTGTTTGGCAGGAATATTCCAGCTGTTCTTTTTAGAACCGGCTTTTACCTCAAAGGTATAATCGCCTGGTGGGATATTGGTGTAGGTGGCCACGCGTTCAGGGTGGTTAGTTATCCAATCCTTATCAAACCCCTTTAGCCTGTAAGCATAATAATATTTTGTATTGAGGATGTTATCAATAGCGGAAAAGCGAAACGAAAAAGAAGACTGGTTGTTCTTCAATATTAGGGAATCGATGTTATATATACCGTTTATTTCTTGTTCAGGGATTAGAGATGCAATGGGTTGGTTAAGAATTTCTATTTCATTAATATAGAGTTCAGCAAGGGATTCTTTTTTGTTTAAGATTTTAGGGTCAAAATAGTTAACTCCTTTTATGCCTCCAAAGTACATGAGACCGTCACGATCTTTAAATGCACTTCTGGATAAAAACATGTTGTCCTGAAGACCATCGGTGCTATAATATTTTTTAGCTGTTGCCTTTTTAGTATCAAAGCTGGTAATACCATTGTTTGAGCTAAACCATAGTATATTGTTGTCAACAATTATAGAGGCTATACTTCCCGGATCTGCGGACTCTAGATTCTCCAAAGTACGATAAGTTTTGCTTAATGTATTATATTTTAACAGTTTTCCGGGGTTTGTTACTAGCCATAATTCGTTTGGACTGCCCAGAGCCACACATTTTATACCTTTAGACGTATCGGAAATATTTTGATCAATGTCAGGTTGCTTAATAAAAGTTGATGCATTGAGGTCATCCGGATCTTCATTCAATTTAAAAAGACCGTTCTGAAACATTCCGAACCAGATTGCACCATTTTTATCCTCTACAATACTTTGAGGAATAGAGCTCTCTAAATTATGTGTATTATAATCGAATCTTGCCAACAGCTTACGATCACCCGAAAACACGTGTAATGACACATTGGAACCTACCCAAATGCGCCCTTTAGAATCTTTAAAAACGGTTCGGACATCGGTGCCTTCCTGCTGTTTTGAATTGAAGATGTTTATTTTTTTAAACGTGTTGCGTTCTGTGTCATGGAAAAACAATCCATTTTTATAAGTTCCAAACCAAATATTAGCGTTCGAGTCTTCAGCGATTGTCTGTACATAAAACCCTTTGCTAAGGCCTTTGCTGTCAAAAAATTGAGATTCTTCTATAATCTCATTTTCATGATTCCTAATAACTTTTGTTAATCCGGCACCATCCGTTCCCAGCCATAGCAAACCTTTAGAGCTTTTATAAATACTTAATATTCTTTGCGGCGTTTTATTTATAGAACCACTGTGGTAATTGATGTTGTTGTTTTTAAAGGGCAGGACATTTAGTTTTCCGTAGTTGGTTGCAATCCAGATGTTGTTATGACTGTCTTCACTAAGATTCAAAATAGTATTGCTTCCTAATGAAAACTCATTAGCATCATTTTTAGAGAATAGGTCAATTTTCCCATGGTTAGAATCAATTTTATAAAGACCACCGCCATCGGTTCCTCCCCACAGATATCCATGACTATCAATAAACAGCGTTAGGAACATTTCTTTATTGATATTGAATTTCTCTTCACCGAAAAAAGTATCCTGTATAAAAGTCTTTTTATGCGTGTTATAAACAAAAAGGCCTAGGGTTTCGGTGCCTATCCACAATTTATTGTGCTTGTCTATGGCAAGGATAAGACCTCCGGGGAAATCTGTAAACGGGCCAACAATTTCATTGAGTGCTTCAGATGCCAAAATGTATTGATACACCTTACCCTGACTGGTACTAAAAAATAGCTCGCCATTATCAGTAAGATCGATATCGACGATACTCTTGATCTGGCTGTCATTATTAAAAAGAGTAGCTATTTCTTGAATTCCCGAACTGCTGTATTTATAAAGGGTATTAGTGTTTGTTAATAACCAAATGGCATCTTCTTTCGCGCGAATTTTGTTAAGGGGTGCATCAATAAGCGATGAAATGTCCTCATAAGTATCATTGACACTGCTATAGCGACTCACTAATCCCGACTCTGTGGTTAGCCAAATATGATGTTCGTGGTCGGCCAAAATATGGTTTATTTTATCTGTCGGTTGCCATTTATCGAAAAGGTCACCGCTTTTTAGAAGCTTATAGTCATAGCCATCGTACTTTAAAACACCATAGCTACATAACATCCACATATTTCCAATGGCGTCTTGACTAGTCATGGATACTGAAACATATTCATTGTTTAGCTGTGGAGAAAAGTGTGTGAAATTGGATGAATTCTGTCCAAAGGAAAAACCATAACACCATAGCGAAAAGACTAAAATGATATGATATTTTATACTGGACATATATGGTGTTCTTGAAGTTAAATATCCTTTAGATAAGACATCATAAGGTAATTTTAAATTATGGTTTGCAATAATAAAGAATAATGTAAAGATATTGATAATATGCGTTATAACTATGAGTAAAATTTAACACTGGGAGTTATAAGGAGGTATAATTCATCAAAAAGGGAGACTTTTTATTCAGATCGATTTAAAACATAGAATAATACTCTTAAATGCCTGAAATGTCACCATGAAATAATAATGTAAATGTCATATTTGTAAAACCAATTTTAAAAAGGTGTAAAATTTAAATATTAAAAATATAATGAACTCAAGACGAAAATTTGTAAAACAAACAGCTTTGGCCGGAGCCGGCCTTTCGATAATACCGAATTTATCATTAGGAGGGAATCTCGGTGTTTCCGGAGAAAAGCTAAGAATGGGTTTTATAGGTGTTGGTTTAAGAGGAACTAACCATTTAAATAATGCGCTAAGTAGAAAAGATATTGAGGTCGTGGCTATTTGTGATATTGACCCCGGAAGAATTTCTATAGCGCTGGACAAAATAAAAAAAGCCAATGCCAAGAAGCCGGCTGTATTTGGAAATTCAGATTACGATTATAGAAATCTTCTTGAACTTAAAGACGTCGATGCTGTTATTATAGCTACTCCATGGTTATGGCATACTAAAATGGCTGTCGATTCCATGAAAGCGGGAAAGTATACAGGACTGGAAGTTTCTGCTGCAAACACCTTAGAAGAATGCTGGGATTTAGTCAATACGCATGAAGAAACAGGGTCGCATTTAATGATCCTGGAAAACGTAAATTATCGCCGCGATGTGCTGGCCGTTTTAAATATGGTTAAGCAAAATGTCTTTGGTGAATTACTGCACTTTACCTGTGGTTACCAACATGACCTTAGACATGTAAAACTTAATGATGGTAAAACCGCTTATGGAAAAGGTGTTGAATTTGGTGATAAAGGGATTTCAGAATCTGTATGGCGCACACAGCATTCACTTTTAAGAAATGCCGATGTCTATCCAACCCACGGTTTAGGACCAATAGCTACCATGGCTGATGTTAACAGAGGTAATCGTTTTGTATCGCTAACCTCCCATGCCACTAAAGCGCTTGGATTAAACAAATATATTGTCGATAACGGAGGTAAAGACCACCCCAATGCCAAATTAAAATGGAAACAAGGTGACATTATAACCTCGACCATTGAAACTTCCAATGGAGAGACCATTATCGTAACGCACAATGTCAATACCCCACACCCTTATTCTTTAGGGTTTAAGGTTCAAGGTGTGCAAGGGCTTACCGATTTCGATTATCATACGCAACGTATTCATGTTGAAGGCACAACAAAGGGACATGGTTGGGAGAATATGGATGCCTGGTTTGAGAAGTATGACCATCCTTTATGGAAAAAGTATGGAAGCGGTGCGACTGAGGCAGGACATGGAGGTATCGACTTCTTCGTGATGCAAGCCTTTGTCGAGTCGGCAAAACAAAATATCGCACCACCAATGGATGCTTATGATGCCGCCGCCTGGAGCGCCGTAACGCCATTATCGGAAGTATCTATAGAAAATAACGGTGAACCACAAAACTTCCCGGATTTTACCAGGGGTATGTGGGTAAAACGTAAACCTTATAATTGGATGAAAGACACGTATTAAGATTAAAACGGGTTTTAAATCCATAAAGAAATACAGCAATAGTAGAAATCTCTCTATGTATTATTGTATGCAATGATTCATTTCATTATTTTTTGAGTTAGTCTGAAATGCCTTTGAACGTTGTTCGAGGGCATTTTTAATTAGAACCTAAAATAATGTCTGTTAGCTACTTGGTAATAGCGTTAACTCCGAATAGCAGAAATAAGATGGGAGTCACTTCTTTTTTAAGTTTTTTACGAAGTATTCTAAATGCCTTGTTCATTTGCGATTCCACCGTTCTAATGGAAACATTCATAAAACTCGCAATTTCAATATTGGTAAGTCCTTCTTGTTTGCTTAGCAAAAATGTCTCTTTGCATTTTGGAGGTAACTTTTGAATTTCAAGTTTAACTAAATTCAATTGCTTTTTTAAGACCTCTTCATTTTCGGGTTTAACAATATCCTCAAGTGCTTCAAAGTGCTTTTCTTCAATCGATAACATGCGTTTATCCTTTCGCCATTGGTCTACAAAACCATTGTATACCGATTTATACAAAAAGCTCTTTATAGATTTAATGTGCTGAAGTTTGTATCGGTCTTCCCATATTTTAATGAAAACATTTTGCACGATATCCTTGGCACCATCAAGATCATTCGAAAGGCTATAGGCGTATAAGCAGAGCTGATGATGATGGGTGTTCATTAAAAAAACCAACGCCTGGTGGTTGCCTTTTTCAAGTTCCCGGATGACTGTTTTCGTGTTTGAGAGATCGATATGCAATGGCCTAATTTGAAAAAATTACGACGCAATATAAAAAAAAATAAAAAAAGCGTAAGTGTTGTTGAATTTTTATACGTCATAGCGAAAATAGATAGCCAACATGCTAGACCAGAAAATCGAAACCATTATAATCAAATACTTCTCGAGATCCGCATCTATAGATGAATTGATTACTTTGACAGCATGGATGAATGATGAATCCAACGCATTGGTTTTTAAAGATTTCGTGAATACCAATTATTTAATAGACTCCAATATGCTTGACTTTGATATAGAAGGTGAAAGAAAAAAAGTGTTACAAAAAATAGAACATGATAAAAAGAATCAAAGAACGGCAAGTTTTAAACGCTTATATAAATATGCAGCTATATTAACCGTTACCATAGGTCTGGGAGTGGCCTACGTGCTAAACGATTTTTCTTTTAACAAAGAAGAACAAATTGCTGTGCCCAATGAGGATACCAATATTATGCCAGGCATTGATAGAGCGATTTTAACTTTGGAAAATGGCTCAGAAGTGATTTTAGAAAAAGGGAAAAAGGTAAAGCTAAAAGGGAGAACCTTAAATGAAGACAAGTTAGTGTATCACACGAAAACGAAGAGCCCTAAAAAGAAACAAGAACTTCAGTATAATTATTTAACCATACCCAGAGGGAATCAATATTTTGTGCAACTATCTGATGATACACGCGTATGGTTAAACTCAGAATCCAAGTTAAAATATCCACTGTTTTTTATTGAAGGACAGCCTAGAATGGTAGAGCTTATTTATGGAGAAGCCTATTTTGAAGTCTCAAAAAGTACGCTTCATAATGGTGATTCGTTTATGGTGAAAACCGGCCTACAGGAAATTGAAGTACTGGGAACAGAATTTAATGTTAAAGCTTATAAAGACGAGGATGAATTGGTGACAACGCTGGTGGAAGGAGAAGTTAAAGTGGGTAACGGCATTGAATCGAAACTACTTAGTCCATCCGAGCAATCTATCATCAATGTAAAAGGTCAAGGTATTAAGGTTAAGAAGGTGAAAAAGATCTTCGATGAGATTGCTTGGAAAGAAGGCTACTTCAGTTTTAGACAAAAAACCATGAAGGATATTATGAAAACCTTATCCCGATGGTATGACGTTGAGTATATTTTTAGAGAAGCAGAACTGGAAAATAAAAGTTTTTCCGGTGTACTCGATAGAGAAAGTACGATAGATCAAATATTAATATATATACAAAAGACCAATGAAATAAAATACCATATCAGAAATAATATGGTCATTATAGAATAACCAAGAAAAAGGAACAAAGTCGGCACCTCCTACAGTTTAGACTTCATTCCTTTAAGTAAGATTAATCATATTGTTTAACTAATCTAAAATGCAAATTTATGAAAATTAACTTTACCAAAGTTTTTCTCCATAAACGGAAGAAACTATTACTAACCATTATGCGAACATTTCTATTATTGTGCTTTACTACAGCTTTTAGCTTTTCGCCTAATAGTACATTCTCACAGAACGCAAAAATTAATATTGATGCCAATAAAACCATATCGGTAGCAGAAATTTTTGAAATGATCCAACAGCAGGCAGGCTATAAGTTTATTTATAGTGATGAGCTTATCGCCAATGCTCCTGAAGTCAAATTAAAAAAGGGAATTATTCTTGCGAATACACTGTTAGACAAGGGGTTAAAACCTATAGGCTGCACTTTTGAATTTACAGAAAACGAAACGGTAATTGTAAAACGCATGGAGACATCGTTAACAGGGGTTCCACAAATTGCTATTACGGGAACCGTGGTTGATGCCGAGGGGCAGCCATTACCAGGTACAAATATTATTGAAAAAGGGACCAATAATGGAGTGCAAACCGATTTTGATGGAAATTTTTCTTTAAATGTATCCGATACTAATGCTACGATTGTTATTTCATACTTGGGGTTTTCAACTCAGGAAATAACTATAAACAATCAGACGGTTATTAATGTTACTTTAGTTTCTGATACATCAGGATTAGATGAAGTTGTTGTTGTGGCTTACGGAACGCAAAAAAAGGAAGCCATTACATCTTCAGTAGTGAGTGTAAAGTCCGAAGAATTAAGAGATATTACGACACCCGATGTGTCCTCAATGTTGCAAGGAAAAGCTGCCGGTGTTCAGGTATCGGCCTCGAGTGGAGCCCCTGGAGCTACTCCGAATATATTGATTAGGGGACGAGCCACTTTAAATGGAGACAATGCGCCTTTATGGGTAGTAGATGGCGTGATTCAACATAGTACTCCTATTGTGAACCCTAATGATGTGGCTTCTATCTCTGTACTTAAGGATGCCTCAGCTACCGCACTATATGGATCGAGAGGGGCTAATGGTGTTGTTATTGTAAATACGAAGCGCGGGAAAACAGGTAAATCTGAAATTACAGTGAGTTCAAAAATTGCTATGAACGAATTCAATACTGGTGGATTTGAAGTGATGAACTCGCAACAATTATATGACTATCATACGCAATTCGGAAATACAAATCCATGGTTTACCCAAGATCTTTTGAATCGCAATACTGATTGGCTGGATTTAGGTACGCAGACCGGTATTGTTAGAGATGTCAATGTATCTTTTACGTCGGGTACCGATAAGCTTAGTCTATTTATTAATACGGGCTATTATAACGAATCCGGTACCTTGAGAGGAGACGAATTGGATCGTTATACCTTTCGTATGAATTTGGATTATGATATTACCGAGCGTTTAAAAATAATGCCCAAAATATCCTTTAGTTTTGACGATAGAGATAGAGTGGCGGAAGCACCTTTGTATGAGCTGTATTTGAATTTGCCTTGGGATTTACCTTATGATGAAAATGGTGTGCCGGTAAATGCCGATACTTCTCCGGATTGGCTGGGTAGAGATTCACGTAACTACCTGTATGATCAGCAATGGAATTATTCGTCCAGTAATGTTTTTAATATGAGTGCAAACTTTGATCTTGAATATCAAATAATTCCTAATTTATCATTCAGATCAACGAACAACTTTACATTATTCAGATCATTGTCAAAATCTTATACAGATCCAAGGTCTAATGGTGGTTTGGCTTCTGGAGGTAGCGTTAACGACTTTACGGCCAATAGAATGACGCGGCTTACTACACAAATGTTGCGCTATAGCAATACTTTTGGGGATCATTCGGTAACAGTATTGGGAGGCTATGAATATAACGATTATGTATATGAAGATTTCGGTGCAACAGGAAATGGTATTATTCCGGGAGGTGAAATTTTGAATGCAACCAGTGAGCCCGGGTCTATAAGAGGATTTAAAAACGACTACGCTTTACAATCCTATTTTTTATCGTCAGAATATGCCTTTGGAGATCGCTATTTTGCGAAAGCATCTTTACGTCGTGATGGTGCCTCTAACTTCGGATTAGATAACCAATATGGTAACTTCTTTTCTATTGGTGCCGGATGGTTGATTCACAACGAGGACTTTTTCGAAAGCAATGTCTTTGACGAACTTAAGCTAAGAGCTAGTTATGGTTCTGTAGGCAATAGACCGTCATCCTTATACCCATACCAAGGAACATATAGAGTAAATACGCAGTATATTGGAATTCCGGGCGCTGTATTAAACCAATTTGCGAATCCGGATTTAGGTTGGGAAAAGTCATATGAGTTTAATGTCGCTGTGGATACAAGATTATTTGACAGGGTCGATGCTACTTTTGAGTACTATAATAAAGATACTTCAGACTTATTGTATTTCGTTAGTTTGCCCGATGTGACTGGTTTTAGTGGATTTTGGGAGAATATTGGAGGCGTTAAAAACAGCGGGTTCGAAGCCATGGTTTCTGCAGATATTATAAGAAATGAGGACTTTAACTGGAATTTAGGCTTTAATATAGGTTTTAACAAAAATGAAGTTACTGAATTATTTGAAGCCGATGAATTGCCTCAAGGTAGCAAGATTTGGAAAGTTGGTGAGGATGCCGATTCCTGGTATATGAGAAAATGGTTGGGGGTTGATCCGGATAACGGCCAACCGCTTTGGGAAGTTGTGGACCCGGATACCGGAGTGCGTTCTGAAACCAGCGACTATTCAAGTGCGACTCGCCAGCTATTGGGAAGCAAATCATCACCGGATTATACAGGAGGGTTTACCTCAAGTTGGAGTTATAAGGGCCTATCGTTGTCGGCTAATTTCAATTTTTCAAAGGGAGCTATGTTATATAATGGTGATAGAGAATTGTTTGATTCTGATGGTTTTTATTCGACCTTTAATCAACAAGTATTAGAAGGTGACTGGACAAGATGGCAAAACCCGGGAGATATTGCAACACATCCTCAGGCTATTGAAGGTGGTAATAATAACTCAAATAAACCTTCATCACGTTATCTGGAAGATGGAAGTTACTTGAGAATGCGAAACATTACACTTAATTATGAATTACCTAAAAGGTTATTGACTAAAATAGGTGTAAGTCGTCTTAATATTTATGTTTCGGGAGATAACTTATTGACCTTAACAGATTTTACAGGAGTAGACCCTTCGGTTACGGGGGATTCTGATGATACTCAAGGTGCTTTTTCCGGAAGCCCGAGTTTAGTTTATCCTGTACCAAAACGATATGTGTTTGGCGTTAATGTATCATTTTAAAAAAAAGAAAACAATGAAAAAATATATCATATTATTACCCATTATCGCATTAATATTAGTGTCTTGCGAATTGGAACGAAACCCCTACGATCAAATAGCGGTAGATGATTTGTTATCAGATCCGGGATCCATTGAAACTGCAACTATTGGTAACTATGCCCTTTTAAAAGGTAACGTTGGTTATGACGGTTGGGTAGACGACTTACATAGAATATCAGAATACGCCGGGGATAATGTTACCCTAAGTGGAGGAACTACCGATCATTTATTCTTCTTATACAATTACCAATCCATTCCAACGAACTCCAGAGTTGCAAGGTTTTGGCGTAACTCTTATAAAGTGGTTGTTGGAACCAATGTGATGATCGAGAAGATCCCTGAAGGGGAATCTGAAGAGAAAGATCAGTTACTTGGTGAAAACTACTACCTGCGGGCGTTGGTGTTTTTCCAAATGGGAAATGTATTTGGAAGACCTTATAGTCAGGGAACGTCGAACTTATCGATACCACTTAAATTAACGTCAGATACTGAAGACAGACCGGACAGACATACGGTACAAGAAGTTTACGATCAAGTGATCAGTGATCTATTAAAGGCAGAATCCTTAATGACCATCAATAAAGGTGCCTCTTATGCTTCAAAAGAAGCGGCGCAAGCCTTATTGTCTAGAGTATATTTGTATATGGAAGATAACGTGAAAGCGGAAGAATATGCGAATAAAGTGATTCAATCCGGAGAGTATAGCTTGCTATCAAATAGTCAATTTCAGGAAATGAATAAGCTCATCCCAAACAATAATGCGGAAGCTATTTTTGCTGTGACTTTAAGCAGTGATTCGGATCTTTTAGGGCAATGGGACGATTGGTTTACTATTGGATCATTCTATGCGAGTATTGAAGGTTCCGGTTGGGGTGAAATGTATGCCTCAAGATCGTACTTGGATTTAATTGATCAGAACCCTAATGATGCAAGAAAAGCGTTTATTGATCCTCAATATTTAACCGATGATAGCGGTGATAGAATTCCCGTTGTATACTGGGTAAATGATGAATATAAATATGAATTCAGAGAAACTACCGAAGCTGGAGGTATCACAACATTTACAGATGGGGGAACAACGTATACTGTAGAATCTGAAGTTGTCGATGGGGAAACAGTGTACTTTTTTAACGGATCTGGAGGAAGACAAGATGTGATTAAAGATTTCGATCTGGCGAAGCGTAATGGGCATCCAAAGTTCTTTATTCTTAAAGCATCATTGCAAGAAGATGACGTGCATATGTGGTCACCAATGGTATCGCGTTTAGCAGAAATGCACTTGAATAAAGCGGAGTCACTGGCAAAACGAGGCCAGGATCAAGCCGCTTTGGACGAAATCAATATGCTTAGAGAACGTGCTGGTATTCCTGAATATACTTTAGCAACTATCCCCGTTGGAAAAACTATTCTGGATGTCGTATTAGAAGAACGTAGACTGGAATTGGCATACGAAGGACATAGACGTTATGATGTATATAGAAATAATAGAACCATGGACCGTCGTTATCCGGGAACACATTTAAATGGAACCAATCCATTTTTTGAAATCCCGTCTACACACAACAGGATAATTGAATTTATACCCGAACAGCAAATTATTTTGCAACCGAGTTTAATTCAAAATGATTAATAATATAAGCCCCTTTCGGGGGGCTTTTTTTGTTATATTTAATTATGCGGTATCTACAATATAAATATGGAGTAATCGTCCTTTTTCTAGTGTTTTCATGTCAAAAATCGATAGACTCACTACAAGCCGAAAAGTTGTTTACAACTGTACCAACCAGTGTGAGTGGGGTTACTTTTGAAAACAGAATTCTGGAATCTAAAAAATTACATTATTATAAGTATCTATATATTTATATTGGAGGTGGTGTCGCAGCTGCCGATTTTAACAATGATGGTTTAGAAGATCTTTTCTTTACATCTAACATTTATCATAACAAACTCTTTTTAAATAAAGGCAATTTTAAATTTGAAGATATTACTTTAAATGCCGGTATTAAAAAACGTACGGGTTTTGATGTTGGCGTATCTGTAGCCGACGTTAATAATGATGGATTCTTGGATATCTATATTAATAGAGCCGGATGGTATAAAGGTGATGAAAGATTGGCTAATATGCTATACATTAATAATGGCGATTTAACATTTACTGAACAAGCTGAGGCTTTCGGTTTGGCAGATACGAACAGATCCATTGCTTCAACATTCTTTGATTACGATAAGGACGGAGACCTGGATGTCTATATTGCGAATGCACCCTCCGGTTTTGGACTTTCGGGAAAAATTATCGATCTGGAAAAAATTCAGCAAAGCGAAGAGACCAATACATTTAGAAGTAGTGATAAGCTCTATAATAATGATGGACATGGGCATTTTACAGACGTATCCATAGAGGCTGGTATTTTACCGGATTTAGGGTTTGGATTAAACGCTCAGGTTGGCGATCTTAACAACGATGGCTGGCCGGATATATACGTTTCAAATGATTTTATAGCACCCGACTTCGCGTATATAAATAATGGTGATGGTACCTTCTCGGAACAAAGAAATGAGCTGTTCAAACACATTTCTTATTATAGCATGGGAAGTGATATTGCCGACATCAATAATGACGGTTTTTCCGATCTCTTGGTATTGGATATGAGCCCGGATGATTATATCCGATCTAAAACCACCATGTCTATGATGTCTATTGATCGATTTCAGGAAATGATCGATAAAAACCATCACCACCAATACATGCATAACGTTATGCAACTCAATAATGGTAATGGTACGTTTAGCGAGATTGCTAATATGTCCGGGTTGGCTAAAACCGATTGGAGTTGGTCTACATTAATAGCCGATTTTGATTTAGATGGTCTAAATGATATCTATATCACCAATGGCATTTATAGAGATGTGGTGGACAGAGATACTAATATTGAGATCAATACTTATATTGATGCGAATAAACCGAACTTAACAGAAAAGGACTTTTACGAGTTTACACAAAAACTACCACAGCAAAAACTAACAAACTACTTGTTTAAAAATAAAGGCAACGCTCTGTTTGAAAACAAAACAAAAGACTGGGCAAACGAATCACCAAGCTTTTCTAATGGAGCCGTTTATGTTGATTTAGATAATGATGGTGATCTGGATATCGTAACTAATAACCTGGATGAGAACGCTACGATATTGCGGAATAATGCACGTGAATTAAGCGGGAATAATTTTTTGCGGTTCAGACTTAAAGGGTCTTCTAAGAATAAATTTGGTGTTGGAACGATCATCAAAGTGCATTATAAAAATGATGAGGTTTTGACTAGAGAACTTATTAATGCCAGAGGTTATTTGTCATCCGTGTCAAACACGCTACATTTTGGGCTAGGTAAGGAAGCGATGGTTTCAAGTATAGAAGTGATTTGGCCCGATAATAAGAGGCAAATACTTAATGAAATAAAAGCCAATCAAACTGTAGTATTAGACTATAGTGATGCCTCTCATTTAGCATCGAAGAATCTAAATTCTGAAACAGACAAATTATTTGAAGCGTCAACGTTCAATGTGAAACACAAAGAGGTATTTTACAATGACTATGACAAGCAGTTACTATTACCTCATAAGTTATCACATACAGGGCCGGCCATGGCAAAAACCGATCTTAATAATGATGGCTTGGATGATCTTTATATTGGCGGAGCACATAGCTCTCCGGCACAAATGCTACTGGCAACCCAAGACGGTAAATTTAGACCCCAAAAGGTACAAGCTTTTATAGATGATGCCTCCTTTGAAGATATCGATGCCTGCTTTTTTGATGCCGATAATGACGGCGATCAGGATTTGTATGTTGTTAGCGGGAGCTACGAGTTTGAAGAAAATTCAGAACAGCTTCAGGATAGGTTATATATCAATGATGGCCATAATAACTTTGAGCGTTCGCATTCAAAGTTACCGGTTATTAAAACAGCAGGTTCTGTGGTTAGGGCTACAGATTATGATAAAGACGGGGATCTGGATCTTTTTATTGGAAGTCGTGTTGTTCCCGGGAAGTATCCTTATGCACCTTCCAGTTATTTACTCATTAACAAAAACGGATCTTTCATTAATAAAACAACGCGTTTTGCTTTAGATATTGAAAAGGCAGGTATGATAACCGATGCGGTATGGTGTGATATTGATAACGATGACGATTTGGATTTGATCGTTACCGGAGAATGGATGGGTATTGAAGTTTTTGTTAATGATAAAGGAATACTTTCCAAAGCTCACGACTATTCAGAATTATCGTCCTCTAAAGGATGGTGGAATACTATTTTAGTTGAAGATATTGACGGCGATGGAGATAAAGATATTATTGCCGGTAACCTGGGGCTTAATTATAAGTTTCACGCGTCTAAAGAAAAGCCTTTTCATATCTATACCAAAGATTTTGACCAGAATGGGTCTGAAGATATAGTATTGGCCAAATATTACAATTCTAAGCAAGTTCCTGTAAGAGGAAAGTCCTGTACATCGCAACAAATGCCTTTCCTTAAGGAAAAAATAAAGTCGTACAATGAATTTGCAAATTTGGATTTGGAAGGCATACTTGGTGAAAATATTAAAAGCTCATTGCATCATAAAGCTGTGGAATTCCGCTCCGGTATTTTTTTAAATGAAGGCGGTAAATTCAAGTTTCAGCCATTCAATATAGAAGCACAGAGGTCTCCCATAAATTGCATCCTTTACGATGACTTTGATAATGACGGTATAAAGGATCTCATAATGGCCGGAAATAATCACCAATCTGAGGTCGAAACAACACGCGCAGATGCCGGAATTGGTGTCTTTTTGAAAGGTCAGAACAATGGGCATTTTAGATATGTGAATAACACGAAAACAGGATTTTTTGCCGATAAAGATGTGCGCCAAATGACGCGTGCCAAAACGGCAAATGGATCGCACATTTTAGTCATTAATAATGACGATTACCATCAGCTATATCAAGTTATAAATAAAAATACTTCAAACAAAAGTTTAAAATAAATTCATGAAAATATTAATAGAACAAAGTAAAATCAAAGGAGGTTTCTTATGCTTTATCATTTGTATTCAGGCATTATTTTCCTGTTCATCAGATACAACGACATATAGCCCTGTTTCTGACGAAGAAGAGGAGGAAGATTCTAAAGTAACGCTTACAACGACAATACCTGCCGGAGGGAATAGTTGGATAGTAAACGACTTGGGGAAAAATGATAACGTGTCTAATGATGGGGTTCATAATTGGGTAGATTTAACCGATGTGATCAGAACATTTTTCCACACTAATAATACCGGTAAAATAGGTGTAGGTCTAAAGATTAAATCCCCGGAAGGGACTTCAGTTATTAAAGTGACGGTGGGTGGAAAGAGTATTGAAGTAGAGGTTTCTAATGCAGAATATGAAGACATATATGTCGGTGAGTTTGAAATTACAAAGACGGGCTATAATTATATCGACGTGCAAGGTGTCTCTAAAGCGGCGACCTATGTAGGCGATTTAACTAATGTTCAGGTGGGCGGGCCAGCCGCTAATAACATCTCATTTATTGAAGATGAAGCCAATTTTTACTTTGGCAGAAGAGGGCCATCAGTACATTTGGGTTATGAGATTCCTGCAGGTAAGGACATCACCTGGTTTTATAATGAAGTTACTGTTCCGGAAGGTAACGATGTCATTGGTTCTTATTTTATGGCCAATGGGTTTTCAAATGGCTATTTTGGGATGCAGGTGAATTCGCAAACCGAAAGACGTGTCTTATTTTCGGTTTGGAGTGCCTTCGATACCCAAGATCCAAATCAAATTCCTGATGACTATAAAGTCATTCCCTTAGGAAATGGATCCGGGGTGACCGTTGGAGAATTTGGAAATGAGGGATCGGGTGCTCAAAGCTATATGATCTTTGATTGGAAACCTGCAACGACCTATAAATTCTTATTGAAAGGAGAGTCTTTGGTAGATAATTCCATAGACTATACAGCGTATTTCTATGCGCCTGAAGTTGGAGATTGGAAGCCGATAGCGAGTTTTAGAAAACCAAAAACAGCAGATCAGCATGTGATTAGCCCTTATTCTTTTCTTGAAAACTTTATCCCCAATACAGGTTACATTGAAAGAGAAGTGAACTTTGGTAACCAGTGGGGACAAGATACAGGAGGGAACTGGGTAGAGTTGACTACAGCAAGATATACCGCTGATGCAACGGCCAGAGAAGGTGTGAGACTGGATTACGATGGCGGAGCCAATGGTCATAGTTTCTATTTAAGAAACTGTGGATTCTTTAGTGACAAAACGAATTTTGATGTTAATTTTTCCAGGACGGCAAACGGAGTGGCTCCGGTGATAGACTTTTCGAAATTGGAAGTGCCTGCAATCATAAACATTGAACGTACTATTTTGGATAGAACATCATGGACGGTAGACGATTACTCGACGCAAGAAGATCAAGGAGGTGAAGGAGATACGGGTAGAGCTTCAGATATTTTAGATGGCGATCTGGATACCTATTGGCACTCATGTTGGTCCGGGTGTACAGCTACTGCACCGCATCATATTACTATAGATATGGGAGACGCTAAATCTATTGACGGGTTTAAGTTCTCACAAAGACAATCTTTATCCAGAGCGGTCAAGGATATTGAATTGCAAATAAGCACTGATAATTCAACCTGGGAAAGCCCTGGCGACTTCACCTTACAAAATACGGCTTCTGAGCAGTTTATTGACCTGGCAGAATCTAAAGACTTTAGATACTTTAAGTTTATTGTGAAATCTACTCATGATGACACTAACAATGCTGCCATGGCTGAAGTATCAACTTATACTATTGATTAGTCAATAGTCTGTGTTAATTATTTTATCATAATTTAAAGCATCTTCGAACTGGTTATTCGGAGGTGCTTTAATCTTTTCTGATAACGTTTTAGTGAAGTATTTGGTATGGAGTATGCAATTAACAGATCAAGATTGTAACTTTGCAGCGTCTTAAAGAACGAATAATGAGTCATAAAGCAGGTTTTGTAAATATTATTGGAAACCCGAATGTGGGAAAGTCCACATTGATGAATGCCTTTGTTGGTGAGAAATTATCGATAATAACATCCAAAGCACAAACCACGCGCCATAGAATTTTAGGCATAGTAAATGGTGACAATTTCCAGGTATTATTTAGTGACACCCCGGGTATTATTAAACCGGCGTACGAATTGCAGGAATCTATGATGGGTTTTGTGAAATCTGCTTTCGAAGATGCCGACGTATTGCTCTATATGGTTGAGATCGGTGAACAGGAACTAAAAGATGATGGTTTTTTTAATAAAATTAAAAACTCCAAAATACCTGTGCTATTACTTTTGAATAAGATCGATAAATCGAATCAGGAACAACTGGAAACGCAGGTACAACTTTGGACTCAAAAAGTTCCCAATGCAGAGATTATTCCTATTTCTGCTTTAGAAGGGTTTCAGGTCAAGGAAGTTTTTAATAGGATTATAGAATTACTTCCGGAATCGCCGGCATTTTATCCAAAAGACCAGCTCACCGATAAGCCGGAACGTTTTTTTATCAATGAAACGATTAGAGAAAAAATTCTACTTCATTATAAAAAAGAAATACCTTATGCTGTGGAAATTGAAACTGAAGAGTTTTTCGAAGAAGAAAAGATCATAAGAGTGCGTTCGGTTATTATGGTAGAGCGGGAAACCCAGAAGGGTATTGTTATTGGTCATAAGGGAGCCGCTTTAAAACGTGTGGGTATTGAGGCAAGAAAGGATTTAGAAGCGTTTTTTGGTAAACAAATTCACCTTGAACTCTATGTGAAAGTGAACAAGAATTGGCGAAGTAATCAGAACCAGTTAAAACGTTTTGGTTACAATAATTAGCATATCCTAATTATAACTTTATTTTTAAGTAACCATAACTTTACATAGCCGTATTAGCTTTGTGGTATTGAAATTCAGTAATAGAGTTTTGAGTTAGTTAGTTTAATTTAAAAAGCCTTAGTTGTGTCCTTAGCTAAGGCTTTTCCGTTTTTAAAATGTGATGCATAAAATTATTAAGCTCGTGCATTTCGTTTTTGCTGGACGTCTTGCCAATACTACCGGCAAAATAAAGAGCTATCCAAATAACCACCATTAACAGCATTAAACTCGTCTGTATGGCGTATGAGATATTTAGAGACCAATTGGTATATGCCCAAATGCCAAAGGCTATAAACAAACCGGCGACTATAAAATGGAAAAACATAAACAGGGTCCAAACTGTTGGATTAGGACCAAACAGCCCATGAAGTAAGGAGGTGTTTTCATCCACTTCGTTAATTTCTAAATGTAACTGTGGTGACCAAAAATGCTGTTTAGACTTAGGGAATTTTATAAAAACATGATCGTCTAATCGGGTGATTACAAATTCGGAAGTCTCAGTTTTGACATTTTCAAAAGCACTCAATATCTCCTGGTTATTTTGTTTTAATTCAAGCTTAAAACGAGGTCGTAAAACAATATCATTGGTAATAGACATGCATTAAATTTTAGCTATGGTAAAATACTATTTTTTATTCAATTTTTAAATCGGTCAATCTTTAACAAAAAAGAGTTGCGCATGGAGTATATTTCCTATTTTTGCAAAATATTTCAGAATAAAGAAATATAAAATTTCAGCGGTATACTGTTGATGGTAAATTAAAGATTATGAGTAATATAGTAGCTATTGTAGGTCGTCCGAATGTTGGAAAATCAACGTTTTTTAATCGTTTGATTCAAAGAAGAGAGGCCATTGTTGACGCCGTAAGTGGTGTAACCAGAGACCGCCACTATGGTAAGAGCGACTGGAATGGTAAAGAATTCTCTTTAATTGATACCGGTGGTTATGTATTGGGTAGCGATGATGTGTTTGAAGCTGAAATCGATAAACAAGTGGAATTGGCGATTGATGAAGCCGATGCTATTATTTTTATGGTTGATGTTGAAACCGGTGTCACTGGGATGGATGAAGATGTGGCGAAATTACTTCGCAAGGTTAACAAACCCGTTTTTTTAGTGGTAAATAAAGTGGATAATGGTAAACGTGCCGAAGATGCTGTAGAATTTTATGCATTGGGATTAGGAGACTATTATACCATAGCAAGTATTAATGGAAGTGGAACGGGAGAGTTACTTGATGCTTTGGTTGACGTTTTACCCGAAAAGGAAGAGGTTGAGGAAGAAGCATTGCCGCGATTTGCAGTAGTTGGTCGACCTAATGCAGGTAAGTCTTCGTTTATTAATGCCCTAATAGGAGAAGATCGCTATATTGTTACCGACATTGCCGGTACGACGCGAGATGCTATCGATACCAAATATAATCGTTTTGGTTTTGAGTTTAATTTGGTGGATACTGCTGGTATTCGTAGAAAGTCTAAAGTTAAAGAAGATTTAGAGTTTTATTCCGTAATGCGAAGTGTGCGTGCTATAGAACATGCCGATGTGTGTTTATTGGTCTTAGATGCAACACGTGGTTTTGATGGTCAGGTTCAAAATATTTTTTGGTTGGCCGAACGTAATAGAAAAGGTATTGTCGTTTTGGTAAACAAGTGGGATTTGGTAGAAAAAGACCATAAGTCTATGAAAGAATACGAAAAGGCTATTAAAAAGCAAATGGAACCTTTTACAGATGTTCCGGTAATATTTATTTCGGCACTGTCCAAACAACGTATTTTTAAAGCTATTGAAACGGCCGTTGAGGTATATAAGAATCGTACTAAAAAAATTAAAACCAGCGTTTTAAATGAGGTGCTCTTGCCTATTATTGAACATTATCCTCCACCGGCATATAAGGCAAAGTTTGTTAAGATTAAATATATCATGCAATTGCCAACACCGCAGCCGCAATTTGCTTTTTTCTGTAATCTTCCTCAGTATGTAAAGGATGCCTATAAACGTTTTCTGGAAAACAAACTTAGAGAACACTTCGATTTTAATGGTGTACCTATTAGTGTTTATATGAGAAAAAAATAACATTTTGTTATAAAAGTTTAGGTTTTATTTAAGAAAAATCATACGCAAATCAGATTACTTTCGTTAAGTAATAGCATATTGGTTTTTTCATGCAAAAAAACTGTGTCATAATTAGTTTTGGTATGAATATTGTGAGAAATATCTGTAGCTATTATTCATCAATCAACCTAACAATCAATTAGAATGAAATACTTTTTTTTCTTTTTTGTGTTCTCGAGCACATTTTTATCTTTTGCTCAAACCAAATCATTTGAAATTTCCGGAACTTTAATGGCTAAAGATGTCAAAGCACCTTTAGAATCGGCAACGATACATTTAGAGCGTGTTAAAGACAGTACTTTAGTGACCTATACCATTTCCAATAAAGACGGAAAGTTTAAACTTGAAGATAGAACCAGTGATAAAAGTTTGAATTTATATATCTCTTATATAGGTTATAAAACATATAAAAAAACCATCGCTTTGGACAATGCTTTTATTGATCTAAATGTAATATATATGGAAACTGACGCTAATTTATTAGATGAGGTTGTTGTGAGATCACGGGCTCCAATTACGATTAAAAAGGATACTTTGGAATTTAATGTAAAATCTTTTAAAACGAAAAAAGATGCCAATGTAGAGGACTTATTAAAAAAACTACCCGGGGTTGAGGTTGATGCGGAAGGCAAAATAACAGTAAACGGTAAGGAAGTTAACAAAATTCTGGTTAATGGTAAGCCATTTTTTGGCAACGACCCAACCATAGCAACCAGGAATTTAACCAAAGAAATTATTGAGAAAGTTCAAATTACGGATACAAAAACTGAGGCTCAGGCGTTTTCAGGAGAGACTGCCGATGGTACTAATAAAACCATCAATTTAACCATTAAAAAAGAAAATAATAAAGGCGTTTTTGGGCGCCTGGCTGCCGGTGCAGGCACCGATAAAAGAAACGAATTTGCCGGGATGTTTAACAGTTTTGATAACGACCGACGTATTAGTGTTTTGGTAGGAGGTAATAATATAAATTCTGTAGGTTTTAGTTTTGGAGAAATTCAAAAGATGTTTGGCAGCGGAGGGGGAATGTCTATGTATAATAACAATGGTGTTATGTCATTTTCTGTTGGTGGAAGAAGTTTTGGTGGTGGTCAGGGCATCACAACGTCTAGAAACGCAGGGGTTAATTATGCTGATAAATATGGAGAAAAAGTAGATATTTCTGCAGATTATTTTCATTCGGGAAGTAGTTCAGATAATCGAACCACTACAGAAAGAGAAAACATTTTACCGGATTCGAGATATTTTTCAAACTCCAATTCAAATTCAAAGAGTGATAGTGAAAGCCACCGTGCTAATTTAGGCTTCGATATTAAGGTGGATTCCACACTTTTAATAAATATTAAGCCAACATTTAGCTATTCTGAGTCGACAACTAATTATGATAGCTATGAAGCGTCAAGAACATTAAGAGACGACCCTAATGCACTTATAAATGAATCCACCGTAACATCTTTAGTTGAAAATACCGGGAAGAATTTTAGCAATAGAATTGATGTCACGAAGCGTTTTGGAAGTAACGGTGCTTTTCTGAAATTCAATTTGAATAATGATATTAATACTTCGGAATCTGACGACTTCTTAAGTTCGGAAACTAATATTTATGGTACTAACCCATCTGATATCATTAGAAAGCAATATACGGATAGCGAAAATGAAACTAATAATTTTAATATAGGAGCGTCTTCTCGAATGCCAATTATTCCCAAAAAACTATTTGTTGATTTAAAATATAATTATAGGAATAATAAAAGAGAAAATGTTAGAAGTACCTTCGATTTTGATGCTATTTTAGAAGAATACAACATGTTCAATACCGATTTGAGTACAGATTTTGAGTACATCGATGAAACGAGCACGCCGGAATTAGGAGTGTCTTATAACGGCAAGAAGGTGTATTCGGGGTTTACGGCGAGTTATATCCTTAGAACATTAGAAAACAAAGATTATTTGAGGACGGACCTGAATATCAAAAGAAAGTTTAAAGATTTAGGTTTGAGATATCATTTTAGATATCGTTTTAGTCCAAAGGCATCTTTTCGGGCGGGTTATAGGCTCACCAATAACGCACCAGGCTTATCACAATTACAGGCATTTCAGAATGTTTCTAATCCTTTAAATATCATTGTTGGAAACCCTAATCTGAGAACTTCCAGAAATCATAACGTTGACCTTAATTTCAATGCCTTCGATTTTCAAAAAGGAACCGGACTTTATGGGTACCTTTATGGTAATTTTAGAGATAATCAGGTGGTGTCTAAGTCAACCATCGACGACAATTTAGTAAGGACAACAACCTACGAGAATGTAAATGGAAATTATAATGTAAATGCGAGTCTTTTCTATAACAAAAAAGTGAAGCTGGATTCAATAAGATCGATAAAGTTTGGTGCTGGTTTGAGTACAGGAAAGAACAAAAATATCAATTTCAATAATGATATAAAATATTCGAGCCATGTAAACACAGTGTCTCCAAATATTAGCTTAGAATTTATCTGGAAAGATGTTCTAGAAATAAGACCTCGATATAGATTATCCTTTACAAAGAATACTTACGATTTAAATAGTTTTGAAGATCAGGATTTCGCATTTCACAGTCTATCTATAAATACGGCACTTTTTGCCTATAAGAATTTTGAATGGCGCAACGATTTAAGGTATAGTTATAATCCTAATATTGCCGACGGGTTTCAAAAAGATGCCTGGTTCTGGAATTCCACCCTGGCTTATTCATTTATGAAAGATAATGCTACATTGACTTTAAAAGCTTACGATTTACTTAATCAAAATACCAATGCCAGACGTATCGCTACGCAGAACTACATTCAAGATTCGCAGAGTACGGTGCTTCAAAAATATTTCATGCTTACATTCAGTTGGAAGTTTAATAGTTTGGGTAAAAAGGGAGAAATTCGTAAGGACAGGATGTTTTATTCATTCTAGTGCCCGCTCTGTTATAATTCATCAAATGTTAAAATGTTAACTAACATAATATTGGCATTACTTTAAGGTTTTATTATGATAAATTGTTCGTTCGATAAAGTAGTTTTGCGCATATAAATAAAGGATGTGTTAAAGTTTTCACAAAGCTAAAATGAACGTTAAACCTTTGCTAAATATAAATGTCTTACCCGCGTATTACCAAACCTAAAAACCAAACCATGAGATCTCTTTTCCTCTTTTTAATGTGTACATGTACCTTATGTGCCTTTAGTCAATCTAAATCGTTTAAGATTTCAGGTACGATAATGGCGAAAGATATTAATGGTCCGTTAGAATCTGCTACAGTACATTTAGAGCGTGCTAAAGATAGTTCTGTGGTTAGCTATTCTATTACCGATAAAGATGGAAAGTTTAGTTTGGAAGATAAAACTTATGGTAATGATTTTAATTTGTATGTGTCTTATATTGGTTATAAAACCTATGAGAAAAAGGTATCCCTAAATACGCCTGAGATCGACTTAATGATTATAAACATGGAAAGTGATGTGAGCCAATTGGACGAAATTGTGATTCGATCCAGGGCACCTATAACGATCAAAAAAGACACTTTAGAGTTTAATGTAAAATCTTTTAAAACAAAAAAGGATGCCAATGTAGAAGATCTGTTGAAACAATTACCGGGTGTAGAAGTTGATCAAGAAGGAAAAATCACGGTTAATGGTAAAGATGTGAATAGAATTCTGGTTAATGGAAAACCTTTCTTTGGAAATGATCCAACCATTACAACCCGAAATTTAAGTAAAGAGATCATTGAAAAAATTCAGGTAACGGATACTAAAACTAAAGCACAGGCTTTTTCTGGAGAAGATGTTAATTCGGAAAATAAAACCATTAATCTTACCATAAAAAAAGAAAACAACAAAGGTATTTTTGCAAGAGTAGTTGCCGGAACAGGTTCAGATAAGCGGTATGAGCTAGCAGGGATGTTTAATCGTTTTAACAACGATCAGCGCATTAGTGTTTTAGCAGGAGGAAATAATATCAATGCGCCCGGTTTTAGTTTTGGAGAAATACGGGAAATGTTTAGTGGCGGAAGTTCGGGGTCTTACAGAGTTAGAGGACGTTCATTTGGCGGCGGTGAAGGCATTACAACCTCAAAAACCTCAGGGATTAACTATGCTGATAAGTATGGCGAAAAGTTAGAAGTCTCCGGAGATTATTTTTATTCCGGTAGTGATTCAAATAATGAATCTTCAACAAGCAGGGAAAATATATTGGCAGATACCAGATTTTTTACGGAATCTAATGCGACCTCATCCAGCTCGAGTGATAACCATAGGGTTAATACAGATTTTGAAATCAAACTAGATTCAACATTATATATTAACTTCGAACCACGATTCAACTTTGCTAAGACTGAAACCACTTCAGAACGAAGTGAAGCATCAAGAAATTTCGATAGATTCTTAACAAACGAATCCAGTTCTTCATCTTTCGTTGAAAATAACTCTAAGAATTTTAGTAACGAATTAAGTATTACAAAGCGATATGGTTCAAACGGCGGGTTTATCCGGGCATATTTGAATAACCAGATCGACCATTCTGAGTCTAACGATTTTTTAGAATCATCGACTCAAATTTATGAAGAAAATCCATTAGACCCTGATAACCCCATTGTTTCGGACGAAATCATCAGAGACCAGTTTAGAGATGGGAATAATGAAACGAAAAATGTATCGACAGGTGTTACCTATAGATTGCCTATTAAGAGCAAAGAGTTCTTTTTAGACCTCAGCTATAATTATGTGAATAATGCAAGAGAAAATACGCTAAGCTCTTTTAATAAAGATGCAGCCGATAACTATACGGTCTTTGATAATGATTTAAGTACTAATTTTAAATACAATGATGAACGCAATACCCCGAGGTTGAAATTATCCTATAGAAAAGAAAAACTTTCTGCCGGGTTTAATTCGAGTTATATTTTTAGAGTTTTAACGAATGAAGATCTTTTACGTCCTGAATTTAATATAAAACGTAAATTCGAGAATTTGCAGTACGATGGCTATTTCAGATATAATTTTAGTGCCAGATCATCTTTAAGTTCAGAATATTCATTGAGCAATACGCCCCCGCAATTATCTCAATTACAAGCCTTTGAAAACATAACGAATCCGTTGAATACGGTTGTGGGTAATCCTAACCTGGAACCCTCCAACAGACACAGTATGTCTATACGTTATCGGAGTTTCGATTTCCAAAAGCGATCCGGTCTTTATAGCAGGGTAAGTGCTAACTTCAATAATAATCAAGTCATCTCTAAATCGACTATAGATGAAGATTTAGTCAGAACCACCACCTTTGAAAATGTTGATGGTAACTATGATGTCAGCGCCGTGACATTTTACCGAAAAAGAGTAAAACTGGATAGCGTAAAAACGCTTAGCATTGGTGGAGGTATCAGGTCCAGTGTTAATCATAACATTAACTTTAATAATGCGGTTAAATATTCCAGTAATGTAAAATCCGTTACGCCAAGTTTAAGTATGGAGTTCGAGTGGCGCGATGTGATGATGATAAGACCTGAATATCGTTTGTCATTCACGAATAATTCATATGATCTACCGGCGTTTCAAGATCAGGAATTTGCTTTTCATTCACTGAATTTAAGAACAGCAACATTCTTACCGGAAAGCCTTGAGTGGCGTAATGATATATCTTTTAGTTATAATCCTAATATTGCTGACGGGTTTCAAAAAAGTGCCTGGTTCTGGAACGCCTCTTTAGCCTATTCTGTTTTAAAAGAGAAAGCTATTGTTAGTGTTAAGGCTTACGACTTGTTAAATCAAAACACCAACGCACGGCGCATTGCTACCGCAAATTATATTGAAGATTACCAAAGTACTGTGTTACAGCAATATGTGATGTTGAGTTTTAGCTGGAAATTTAATTCGTTAAAAGGGATAAAGGTTAATAATAACAGGGGTAGATACCGTAGGTCGTAATATTTACTAAGTATGGGCAGGTATTTTACCAGCCCCCGGAAGCACCACCGCCGCCGAAACCGCCACCGCCAAAGCCTCCTCCGAAACCACCTCCAAAACTACCGCCACCTGAACTACCTCCAAATCCACCGGAAGAACCACCTCTGTAGTTGCCTCTACCCATATTACTCAAAATAATAGCTTCCAAAATACTGGTAGCGTCAGATCGATTTCTTCGGTTATTACCGCCACCACGTCTGTTTTTTGATATGGAAATAAGAATAATAATAAATATAAAAATGAGAATAAATATGAGCCCTATGGGGAATCCATTTTGGTCGGATTTACGGGTACCCTGGTATTCACCATTTAAAACTTCAAATATGGCGTCGACACCTCTATTTAATCCACCCGGATAGTCGTTTTGTTTGAAGTAAGGAATAATATCTCGTTCTATAATACGTTTAGACAAGGCATCGGTTAAGAGATGTTCTATACCATATCCGGTGTTTATCGCTATTCTACGATCATTTTTAGCCAGTAAAATTAAAATGCCATTATCTTCTTTCTCTTGTCCTATTCCCCATTTTTGACCCCATTGTGCTCCCAGATAATTAATGTTTTCACCTTCGGTAGAATTAATAATAGCCACAACAATTTGGGTTGATGTGGTATCTGAATATTTAATAAGCTTTCGTTCTAAGTTGTCTTTTTCAGAATCTGAAAGTAAACCAATATAGTCATAAACGCTCGTTTGATTTTTTGGTGTTTCCGGAATATCAAACTGAGCCGAAACCGATTGACTAATTCCGAAAATTAAAATGATATAAAGAAGAATGTGTTTATACTTAATCATCAGCCTTTAGAAATTTCGTTTGGAAGCTCATTGGTGTCGTCATCGGTATAGGGAAAATAAGTTTTTAACTGTTCTCCGGATTTTAAAATGCCTTCAACCAGACCTTGTTTGAAATTCCCAAGTTTAAAATGTGATTGCATAAGGTCTTTTGTACTGTCCCAAAAATCATTGGCGACAACATTATTTATTCCTGTATCGCCGTAAATGACAAAGCTTCTATCGGCCACAGCTACATATATTAATACCGCATTCTGAAGCTTAGTGTTGTCCATTTTTAAGGTGTGAAAAAGCTCCAGAGCTCGATTAGTAGCATCTCCGTTAGAGGTTTTTTCAATATGAACCCGTATTTCTCCGGACGTATTTAACTCGGCCAATCGAATAGCCTCTATAATCTCTTGCTCTTCAGACCGAGAAAGGAAATCTTCAATTTTGGACATTAAAATTCTACTTTAGGCGCATTTTTGCTGTCGGCATCAGATGTAAACAAAGGTATACCTTGGAAGCCTCCTATTTTAGCAATAAAATTCGTGGGTATTTTTTGAATAATGATATTGTATTCTCCGGCAATTTGGTTAAATCTATTTCGTTCAACATTAATTCGGTTCTCAGTACCTTCAAGTTGTGATTGCAATTCTAAAAAACTCGTATCAGCTTTTAAGTCAGGATAACGTTCGACGGTTAATAGTAGTTTGGATAAAGCACCACTTAACCCTTGTTGAGCTTGCTGAAATTGAATCATTTTTTCGGGAGTTAGATCTGCTGCATTAATAGTGGTTTTTGTAGCCTCAGACCGCGCTTTAATAACCCCTTCAAGAGTTTCTTTTTCATGAGAAGCGTACCCCTTTACAGTAGCCACTAGGTTGGGTATCAAATCTGCTCTTCTTTGGTATGAGCTTTCAACATTTGCCCATTGAACTTCTGATACACCTCGTTTTTCGATAAGCATATTATTAACTCCAATACCCCATTTTACAAGTAATAAAATCAAGGCAATAGAAAGAATTAATGGTAACCATTTTTTCATAATAATAGTATTAGTTGATTTTTAATATAATTCAAAGATAAGTTGACGACAAACTTAAAATGTTACAAATGTTCTTTAATTTTTTTAAGCTGATTTTTCACATCTTCTAACTTATTGATGATTTCAAAATTACTCAGCGTTTCTTTTTTGCCTTCTTTAAGGTGTATTTTTGCCCCATCCAAGGTAAACCCACGTTCCTTAACAAGGTGGTAAATGAGCTTTAGGTTGTTGACATCTTCAGCAGTAAATTTTCGGTTTCCTTTCGCATTTTTTTTAGGTTTCAAAGCGTCAAATTCCTTTTCCCAAAAACGAATTAAGGATGTATTTACGCCAAAGGCTTTGGCGACCTCTCCAATAGCATAATATCGTTTTTCTGGTAAATCTATATGCATTTAATCTAAAGATTGATTTTCTAAAGAAGCGTGTTCTAAAAGTTTATTAAATTCTTCTGCTGTTAAACTTCCGTAGTAGAAGTTTATGGGATTTATACGGGTACCATCCTTAAAAATTTCATAGTGCAAATGTGGTGCTTGCGATCGGCCTGTGCTCCCTACAAAACCTATGAGATCACCACGCTTAACTTTCTGATTTTTTCTAACATTGTACTTATATAAATGCGCATAAAGACTTGTATAACCATAGCCATGCTCTATTCTTATATGTTTGCCATAACCCGTTGCTCTGGAGTCTGCGCGTTTAACCACACCATCTCCGCTGGCATAAATCGGTGTGCCTCTCGGTGCAGTAAAATCCATACCCCAATGCATTTTTCTTGCCTTTGTAAATGGGTCGGATCGCATCCCATAACCAGAGGCCATTCTTGTTAAGTCCTTATTACTAACAGGTTGTATGGCCGGAATTGCCGCCAATAGCTTTTCTTTTTCCTTAGCAAGCGTGGCTATCTCATCAAGCGATTTGGATTGTACAACAATTTGCTTTTGTAAGACATCAATACGCTTATGACTTTCAATAATCAGTTTAGAGTTGTCAAAGCCTTCCAGGCTTTTATATCTATTTATCCCACCAAATCCGGCTCTACGTTGTTCTTCCGGAATAGGATTTGCTTCAAAATATACACGGTAAATATTATTATCCCGATCGGCAACATTGGCTAAAACGGCTTCGGCCTCACCCATTTTTTTATTTAATAACTCAAATTGTAATTGGGTATTTTGTAATTCTCGTTTTAAGGCCTTTTCTTTTGGAGATTCAACATATTGACTCGCTAAAAAAACAAATAAAAATCCAAACAAAGCAGACGCCAAAAGAAAAAACATGGTATACTTGAATGTTGTTCTTTTTTTGCGCTCTATTTTCCGGTAAGAAAGCGATTCAGAATCGTAATAATATTTTACCTTACTCATTACTTAATTTATGCTATTTTTGCAACTAATAAAATTCACCGTTTCGGCTGGTTTTTATATGCAAACGACTAAACCAACAAAATAGTATTGTACTATATGATAGTATTAAAGTTGCGGTTATTAGTGTGCCACACATTAAAAACGAAAGTAAAGATAAAAATTGTTTTGCAATAAATTTAATTTAACAGAAAAGAGTATAAAATAGTAAATGAAGTCACAAGATATTCGATCCAAGTTTTTAAGTTTTTTTGAAGAGAAGAAGCATAGTATTGTGCCATCTGCGCCTATGGTTCTTAAAGACGATCCAACATTAATGTTTGTAAATTCAGGAATGGCCCCTTTCAAAGAATATTTTTTGGGGAATGCGGAACCAAAAAACAATAGAATTGCAGACTCTCAAAAGTGCTTACGCGTTTCCGGAAAGCATAACGACTTAGAGGAAGTAGGTTACGATACTTACCATCATACCTTATTTGAGATGCTTGGGAATTGGAGCTTTGGTGATTATTTTAAAAAGGAAGCTATTGCCTGGGCCTGGGAGTTATTAACAGAGGTTTACGGTATAAGTAAGGATATATTATATGTTACTGTTTTTGAAGGCAGTGATGATGCCGATAAACTGCCCATGGATATGGAGGCCTATAATTTTTGGAAGGAGCATATCTCTGAAGATAGGATTTTGAAAGGCGATAAAAAGGATAACTTTTGGGAAATGGGAGAGCAAGGGCCCTGCGGTCCATGTAGCGAGATTCATGTGGATATTCGTTCTGCAGAAGAAAAAGCTAAGGTTCCTGGTAAGGATTTGGTAAATATGGATCATCCGCAAGTTGTGGAGATTTGGAATCTGGTGTTCATGCAATACAACCGAAAAGCTAACGGTAGTTTAGAAAATCTTCCGGATAAGCATATAGACACAGGTATGGGTTTTGAGCGTTTGTGTATGGTACTTCAAGGCGTTCAATCTAATTACGATACCGATGTTTTTACACCAATTATTAGAGAGATTGAAACCATAACCAGTAAAAAATATGGTAAGAACGAAAAATCTGATGTCGCGATTCGCGTTATTTCAGATCATGTTCGTGCCGTTGCTTTTTCAATAGCAGATGGTCAATTACCTAGTAATATGGGAGCTGGGTATGTGATTCGAAGAATATTGCGACGTGCGGTTCGCTATGGTTTTACTTTTTTAGATAAAAAAGAACCCTTTATCTATAGGTTAGTTGATGTTTTAAGTAAAAAAATGGGCGTGGCATTTCCCGAATTGAAGGCGCAGAAACATTTGATTGAAAATGTGATTAAAGAAGAAGAACAATCATTCTTAAGAACGTTGGATCAAGGTTTGATCCTATTAAATAGAATTGTAGAAGAAACAACGGGCAATACCGTTTCGGGAGAAAAGGCTTTTGAGTTATATGACACATATGGTTTTCCTATAGATTTAACCGCACTTATTTTAGGTGAAAAAGGATTAGGTCTGGATGAAAAAGGGTTTAACGAAGAACTCCAGAAGCAGAAGAGTCGTTCGCGTGCTGCAAGTGAAATGTCTACCGATGACTGGACAATTTTAAATGACGATGCTGAAGAAGAGTTCGTGGGTTACGATACCCTCGAAGCTAGTGTGAAAATAACAAGGTTCAGGAAAGTGACCTCCAAAAAGGATGGTGAGATGTACCAGTTGGTTTTTAATTTAACGCCATTTTATCCCGAAGGTGGTGGCCAAGTTGGTGATAAAGGCTATCTAGAAGATACGCACGGCGATGTGGTGTATATTTTAGATACCAAGAAGGAAAGTAATGTGATTATTCATTTTACAAAAAACTTACCAAAGCATATAGATGAAACGTTTAAAGCTGTAGTCGATGAGAAACAACGCTATAGAACGGAATGTAATCATACCGCAACACACTTACTGCATCAAGCCTTAAGAGAAGTTTTAGGAACACATGTTGAGCAAAAAGGATCTGCGGTACATTCGAAATACTTAAGATTCGATTTTTCGCATTTTTCTAAATTAACGGTTGAAGAATTGCGTGATGTCGAAAATTTTGTAAACAGTAGAATTGAAGGTAAATTACCTTTGATTGAAAAGCGAAATATTCCAAAAGAAGAGGCCATGGCTGAAGGTGCCATGAGTTTATTTGGTGAGAAGTATGGAGATACAGTTCGCGCGATTCGATTTGGGAAGTCTATCGAACTTTGTGGTGGGACTCATGTTAAGAATACCGCCGATATCTGGCATTTTAAAATTGTCTCTGAAGGAGCCGTAGCAGCAGGAATTCGTCGTATTGAGGCCATTACAAATGATGCTGTTAAGGATTTTTATTTTGAAAATAACCGCGCTTATTTCGAAATGAGAGACTTACTAAATAATGCTAAAGAGCCGGTAAAAGCTCTTCAAAATTTGCAGGATGAGAATATTAATCTTAAAAAGCAGATCGAAGTTTTATTAAAGGACAAAGCAAAACATATAAAATCTGAGCTTAAGAGTGAACTACAGGAGATTAATGGTGTTCAGTTTTTAGCTAAAAAACTCGATTTGGATGCCGGAGGTTTAAAAGATGTGGCTTTCGAATTAGGAAACCAGGTTGATAATCTTTTCCTATTATTTGGCACCGAACAAAAAGGAAAAGCATTACTGTCTTGTTATATTTCTAAAGAATTAGTGGCTAGTAAAGGTCTAAATGCAGGATTGGTGGTGCGCGAACTAGGTAAATATATTCAAGGTGGCGGTGGCGGGCAACCATTTTTCGCAACGGCAGGAGGTAAGAACCCCGCAGGAATTCAAGAGGCTCTTGATAAGGCGCAGAGCTATATAGAATAGCCTCACGAAGATGATAAGACATAAGGTTTTATCAATACGAATGAAAACCGTGAAGTCGATTGTTAATTTGGCGATGAGGTTTTAATAAGACGAAGACGTATGGGGTTATCTTTATAAGATGCATGTGGAGAGGGTTTTATGAATATAATTGATGAAGTGGACCTTATTGTAATACGAACGTCTGATACTTGACCTTTGGAAATATGATATAGAGTTATTATACTTAGCCGGTGGATGAAGTTTGGATGTTGTCAAAATACATGTATCGATCTCATCTCGTTAAGCCTTAATGACGCTAAGTTTTATGACTGAAAACGAAATTGCCACAATAATAGTTCATAAATGTTATCAAATTCATGTTGAGTTGGGTCCCGGCTTATTAGAATCTGTTTATGAAGAGATTTTATTCCATGAGCTCCGCTCCGAAAATTTAAAAGTTAAGAGACAATATGGTTTGCCTGTATTTTATAAGGACTTGAAGATGGATATTGGTTTTCGTGCCGATTTAATTGTGGAAGATAAAGTTATTGTTGAACTAAAGTCTGTTGAGAAAATAGCTAGGGTTCACCCTAAACAGTTACTTACATATTTAAAAATTACTGAATTGAAATTGGGATTATTAGTCAATTTCAACGAAGCGTTAATCAAAAACGGAATAACAAGAATCGTTAACAGATTATAATTTTTCTTTGCGCCTTTGCGCCTTTGCATGATGAAATTACAAACCCAAATATCACTCGAAAAACAGTCTAATAACTTAATAGACTACCACTCTAATATTCTATTATTGGGATCTTGTTTTTCAGAAAATATAGGTGAAAAAATTGAATATTTTAAGTTTGCGAATGCTCAAAACCCTTTTGGAATCTTGTTTCACCCAAAAGCGATTGAAGCTTTAATTGAAAAGGGAATCCATGAAGAATTCTATGCTGCTGATGATTTGTTTTTTCATAATGAACAATGGCATTGTTTTGATGCAAATTCAAAGTTAAGCGCATCATCTAAAGATGTTTTGCTCTATAATTTAAATGAGCAAATACGTCTTGTAAAGCAAAACATTCTCAAAGCCACACATATCATTATTACTTTGGGTACATCCTGGGTGTATCGTCATATTGAATCTAATACTATTGTTGCAAATTGTCATAAAGTACCGCAAAAGCAATTTAAAAAAGAGCTATTATCTGTTGAAGAGATTTCAGAATCGTTAAAACATATACTAAGCTTAATTGGAAACGTAAACCATAATGTTTCCATAGTGCTAACAGTATCTCCGGTACGCCATTTAAAAGATGGTTTTATTGAAAACACTCAAAGCAAAGCGCATTTAATTTCAGCCATTCATCACCTTATTGATACGCAATCGATGATAGGAAATAGTCAATTAACGTATTTCCCTTCTTATGAAATCTTGATGGATGAGCTTCGGGATTATCGTTTTTATACTGAAGATATGATACATCCTAACCAAACCGCAATCAACTATATTTGGGAACGTTTTAAAGATGTTTGGATTTCTAAGTGTGTATATAAAACCATGGATGAAGTTGATGGAATTCAAAAGGGGATTCAGCATAAACCCTTTAACCCAAATTCTAGTGACTATCAAGAGTTTCTTCGGCAATTGGAGCATAAAAAACGGTTGATTCAAAAACAGTTTCCGCATATCACGTTTTAGCAATTGTCCTCTGGAAAGGAATAGTATTTTGATTAATGAATTTTTAAAGGAGTCCTAATTTAACTAATTGATTTTGACAGTTTCTATGTTGATATTGTTAAATGCCCATATGATTTTATAAAATAAATCTTGACTTGAGGCTTGTTACGTAGGTGTAATAATTTTTTATTACGCTTAATCTTTTTTTATAACACTTTATCGAAAAATTACTAAAAATTATACTAATAATTGTAGATTTAAAATGCTATTAATCAGTTCATATCAAAAAGCATCATTTGTAATTATTAACAAAAATAACTACAGTTGGTGTTTTTTTTATCAAAATTTTGTGGTTAAATATTAGCGATTTACTAACCATGAATGCTAACCCGATTTTTACTCTTATTATTTTTGCGCCGATCGGAGTTTCAATTACCCTTTCGTTGAGACCGTATATTAGATACTCATATTGGTTTAAAAATCAGTTTAAATAAATATATAGCCCTACAGTGACAAATTGATTCAAAAAAATCAAAAATGAAATCAACCAACCGCATCTTATTTTATCTGGTTCTTTAAAGGCAAAAGTTTATCACGATAGGATATTTATTTATCAAATAGCAAGAATTAAAAAATGAGCGAATACAAAAGGCCATAAAGAATAAATTAATTTAAAGTTTGCTTAACCTTGATTTAATAACGTTGTATTGAAAAGTAATTATGTTTGCAATGTAATTTTGATTCGTTATCTTAATGCATTAGTTTGGGCTTCTTATGTCGAAGAAAACTAATGTTTTTTTGTTTTAAGAGGGTGTTTCTATGGTTTTGAAAATAAGATTGCCTTCAGTATTGTGATTTTCGCAGATTAAGGGCATTATTCTTTCAATAAAGTTTCCATTTCTATAAAAAAATATGTCTAAATTAGTGCATGCGAAAAATTCTATTTGGCGTCATTATTACCTTAATTATTCTTTTCACTTTTAAGTATTGTAATGCTAAGAAGGAAGATCGCATCGTCCTTCAGCAAAATTCAGTACTCATTCAGGAACAGATTAATAATGTTGGAAAACTCATTGTAACCGAAGGGCATTTCAGCGAAGTTTTTAATTATAAGAATTCCAAAGACATTTTAGGAGAATACTTTACTTCTGAAAAAAAAGCACTTGTTGTGGTTAACGCTGAGGTTTCCATAGCTTACGACTTGAGTAAAATAGAATTTAGAATGGATGAAGAAACCAAAACACTTACCATATTAAATATCCCTGAAGAAGAGATTAAAATCAATCCGGATTTAGAATATTATGATATTCAATCCGATTTTTTTAATCCGTTTGAGGCTAAAGATTATAACGACATTAAAACTACGGTTAAGGAATCACTATATAAAAAGATAGAAGCTTCAGATTTAAAAACTAATGCTAAGAATAGGCTGATTAGTGAGCTGTCTAAATTCTATATATTGACAAACTCATTGGGTTGGACCTTACAATATAACGAGATACCAATGACCAATATGGAAGCGCTTCAAGGATTGAAACTATAAGGATTAAATATGGATAAAAGTAATTTTGAAAGAGTTCATAGCCGTATTAGGCCTTATATTCATAGAACCCCGGTTTTAACCTCTCAATTGTTGAATGCACTTTCGGGTACACAGGTTTATTTTAAATGTGAAAACTTTCAGAAAATGGGTGCTTTTAAAATGCGGGGGGCGACCAACGCTATTTTAAATTTGACCAATGATCAAAAACATAGGGGGGTAGTAACGCATTCTTCGGGTAATTTTGCACAAGCCATTTCGTTGGCAGCTAGAGAAGCAGGGGTAACGGCATACATTGTAATGCCTAAAAATGCGCCTCAGGTAAAGAAAGATGCCGTACGCGATTATGATGGTGTTATCATAGAGTGCGAATCGAACTCAAAGGCAAGAGAAGATGATGCTAAGCGTATTCAAATCGAAAAAGGGGCTACATTCATTCATCCATCTAATGATGATGACGTTATCCTGGGGCAAGGTACAGCGGCCAAAGAATTACTGGAAGACTATCCCGATTTGGATTATATTTTTACGCCTGTCGGCGGGGGAGGTTTATTGGCCGGATCTATTTTAGCGGCGCGACATTTTTCCAAGAGTTGTAAGGTTATTGCTGGAGAACCTCTAGAGGCGGATGATGCATACCGATCTTTAATAACCGGTAATATTGAAAAAAATGATACGGCAAATACGATAGCAGATGGCTTAAGAACACATTTAGGAGATCGCAATTTTCCCGTTATAAAAACCGGTGTTGAACGTATTATTAGGGTGGAGGAATCAGAAATAATACTGGCCATGAAGCTCATTTGGGAGCGTATGAAGATTATCATTGAACCTTCAAGTGCTGTGGCTTTTGCTGCTGTTTTAAAGGCTAAAGAAACTTTACAGAACAAAAAAATTGGTGTTATTATTTCAGGTGGAAATGTCGATGTTTCGAACCTTCCGTTTTGATAAATTGTCGTAATTTGTAATCATGTTAGAACCTTACGTAACGTTAGAAATTGATAACCAAGTTGGTTATATCGAGTTTTTTCATCCCGAGCATAACGCCATGCCCAGTGATAATCTTGAAAAATTGGTGAATACCATTATAGAAGCGAGAGACAATGAGGGCATAAAAGTAATCGTCTTAAAAAGCGGTGGGGAGAGAACGTTTTGTGCCGGAGCCAGCTTTAAGGAGTTAATAGCTATAAATGATACGCAAACCGGGAAGCAATTTTTTTCCGGGTTTGCCCGGGTTATTAATACCATGCGAAAATGCCCAAAACTGATTATTGGTCGTATACAGGGGAAAGCCGTCGGAGGCGGAGTTGGCTTGGCCGCGGCAACGGATTATTGTTTAGCGACGAAACATGCATCTGTAAAATTAAGCGAATTAAGTATTGGTATTGGACCCTTCGTAATAGAACCTGCGGTTTCCAGAAAAATAGGGGAGGCTGCGATGTCACAGATGACGATCAATGCAGAAACTTTTTTTTCTGTAGATTTTGCTAAGGACAAAGGACTGTATGCAGATGTTTTTGATACCGTAGAAGCTTTGGATGAGGCCGTAAAAATTCTCGCCGAAAAATTGGCGAGCTATAACCCGGAGGCCTTAAGACAAATGAAGCAAGTTTTTTGGAAAGATACCAACCATTGGGATGATCTACTTCTGGAACGTGCTGAAATTAGTGGGCAATTGGTTTTAGGTGCGTTTACTAAAGAAACTTTGAAGCGGTTTAAAAACAAGTAATTATTTAACGACTCCGTTCTTTTCAATAATCCCCAATCCATCATCAATTAAACGTCCAACCTCGGGTCTGTTTTGTTTGATGGTTTCCAGGTGTTTTAAAATGTTTTCACATAGCGTATGTTCTTGGCCTTTAAAGGCTAATTCGTAGAGTTCAACAGGTAATAACCAGTCGTTAGAATGTTTTTCAATGAGCTGCTCTAATACCTTAGTCCTGGAAATAGTTCTGTTTTTCTCTTCGCGGTAATCGCGTACTTGCTGATAGAAATCTTCCAGTTCTAGGCGTTCTTTAGATTTTTCTACTTGAATCGTTTTTTCGGATGGTACATGCGTGATTAAATTAAAACTTTGCAAATCGGCAGGTCCGGAAAAGGCGGAAACAATATCCTTGCCAACAGCCATATCGTAATTTCCCCATTCGGGTTTAAACAAAACAGTGTCTTGATGCGCTACGGTACAGTTTTTAAAACTAATTAGAATTATTTTTCCCTGTAAATTGCGTTTACCGGTAATGATCTCTCCCGAAATAGTAATGCCTCCTTCGAACTCGAGGGTTACATTTTGTTCTTCATAGATATTATAGGCGGCAAGGTCTCTCGGACTCATATCTTCAATGGCTAAATTAATACCTTTAAGCCTTCCAATGGGCGATCCAAAACCTTTAGCGTGTGTTTCTACACCGTGGCCAACCAATTCTTTTTCGCGATAGGCCAAAGCCGTTTCTCCTGTAGTTTGAATATATATGGGTTTACTTTCGTGTTCAATAACATGTGTAAAGACGCCGGAAATTTGAATACCCGTGCTTAACTCAATGCTACCCATGGCTTTTGAATTTATCAATTTAGTAACTCCAGAAAGTCCACCTTTACGAAGGCCCATAGTATTGGCAAATTCTTCTAACACCAAGCTTAAATGCGCAAAATCCGGTGTGACAAAAAGCTGGGGCTGAGGTTTGGTAATGTCAAAGTTTTTATAAGTAGCATTAATATCGTAGGGTAGTTTTTCAACATTATCGGTCATACACCAAGCACTTTCCCCAATAGAAGAGAGTAAGCCGGCACCATAAATTTTTGGACTTTCAAGAGTGCCTATTAGCCCGTACTCAACGGTCCACCAATGTAAGTTTCTAATGAGCGCCATTTCGCTGGGCTCTCCCATATTTTGTTGTAGTTCTTCTACTTTCTTTTCCGCGGAAGCGATATCATCTTCACCGGAATTCGGAGCTTCTTTTATAATGGATAAATGCCTGACTGCTTCATACAATTCGTAGTCTTTGGCCGAGGAAATGGCTTTGCAACCCACTTCTCCAAATCGCCTTAAATACTCGGCATATTCGGGATTAGCTATTATAGGGGCATGCCCCGCACCTTCATGAATAATATCGGGTGCCGGTGTATATTCAATATGTTCCAATTGTCTAATATCGCTCGCAATGACCAATACATTATAAGCTTGAAACTCCATAAAAGCATTGGGAGGTATAAAACCATCAACGGCTACAGCCGCCCATCCAATATCTTTTAAGATCCTGTTCATCCCATACATATTAGGAATGCTATCAATAGAAATTCCGGTTTGTTTTAACCCTTCTAAATAAGATTTGTGAGCTACGGTTGTTAAAAAGTCTACGTTTTTACGCATTACATAACGCCAAACAGCTTGATCTATAGCAGAATAATCCTTATAGTTTTGAGGTTTCATAAACTGCTTTAAATGCTTTGGTAAGCGATTTAGAATGACATTGGATTCGATAGTGTAAGACATTTTCTTTTTTTGATGACATTATTGAAGTAAAAATACGAATAATTCATAAAAATAGAGGTTTTAGTTATTATAATTTAATAGTATCCTATTAGAAGCCTGTGTTTTTAAATATTAACCAAATAGTTTTATATATTTATGTCTTAAGATTTTAATAAAAATTATGTATACAAGACGCATATTTCCAATCGCCGGGGTGTTGAGATGGACACGCCGCCATATCTTATTATTTCTTTTTTTAGCATTAATTCCCGTCGTTCTGTTTGATGTTTTGGGCTTAAAATGGCTTCATGTACCTTGGCTGCCTCTTGGGGTTTTAGGTACTGCCGTGGCTTTTATTGTTAGTTTTAAAAATAATGCATCGTACGATCGATTATGGGAAGCTCGAAAAATTTGGGGAGGTATTGTTAATGCTTCACGCTCATGGACTATCATGGTGAAGGATTTTATTAATAATGATCATACAGTTCAAGCGCGGAGTGAAGAAGAACTACAAGTCATTAAACGTGAGTTGGTACATCGTCATGTCGCATGGTTAACGGCCTTGCGGTACCAGCTACGAAAAGATAAACCCTGGGAAATGCATCTGAAATCTAAACGGTCTAATAAAGAGTTCAGAGCAGCTGCGTATCGAGTTTGTGAAGATGTTGAACCTATTGAAGACAACATTAAACCCTATATTTCTGAAGCAGAATATAAAGAGGTGTTTGCTAAGGGGAACCAAGCTTCTCAATTGCTGGGAATTCAGTCAAGAAGATTAAAAGAATTAATGAATAATGGTTTGATTGAAGACTTCAGACATATGGAAATGACCAATATGCTCGTAGAGTTCTATGCCTTGCAAGGAAAAAGCGAGCGTATTAAAAACTTTCCCTATCCGCGACAATTTGCAACACTTAATTATTTGTTTGTATGGATTTTTATTTTGCTGATCCCTTATGGAATCATGGAGGAGTTCGAAAGTTTTGGTGAAAAGATATTGACGTTATTGAGTAGACATGAAGAACGTGCCTCTTTCATTCATGTAACGCAAGAAACTATTGCTAAGCATTTTGTTTGGTTTTCTGTGCCCTTTAGTGCTTTAATTGCATGGGTATTTCATACTATGGAAGCTATTGGAGAAAATACTGAAAACCCTTTTGAAGGTGGACCAAATGATGTCCCTATTACCGATATGAGTAGGGGCATTGAAATCGATATACGACAACTTATAGATGATGATAATATTCCGGAACCCTATGTTTGGAAAAACCACATTGTCATGTAAAATGACTAAACGATTTACGATGACCGTCTGAAACAGGGTTTTCATAAATAAAAAAGCAACCCATTAATTAAGTTGCTTTTTTATTTTACACTTTTTATTGCAGAGCTCCAGGAGGGTATTTCTCCATAATTTTAGAGACAAACTCTTTAATCCGTTCTTCTTTTTTCTCCATATTTCGGCTTAAATAGCCACTTCCCATGCCTTGCCATACGAGTTCTTTTTTGTTAGCATCAATAAGATCTACATACAACATCCCCTGAATACTTGTGGAAACATTGGGTTGTTGGTTCCAACCCCAACCCCAACCGGGTCCCCAGCCCCAACCAGGTCCCCAGCCCCAGCCACCATTACCCCAGGCATTGTTATACACGTTTACACGCTGCTGAGATTTGGTGAAAAGACTGATGAGTAAATCAGGATTTTCAGATTTTGTATATCCTTTGGTCAAAAGCTCGGCCTCAATGGCACGAAGAATTCTTCTTTTGTCTAAGTCGCTTATCTCTGCTTTGTCTATACCGGTTTTAAAGAATGCAAAGGTCTTGTATTCACCGAATTTTGTGTTTTTATCATAGTCGGCTGCCACTCTTACCGAGCTGCAAGACGATACCAAAATGAGTAAAGCTAAAACGGGTAATGTTCTTAAAATTTTTTTCATAGTGCTCTTTTTTATAATGGTTACAATAAACTAAATAAGATACGCTAAATGGAAAATTTAGATTTTTATCCTTATAAAGTTAATGTAAATACAGCAATAATCATACCAAGGATACTGTTAAATTTTGATCTGGATGCTTGTTTTATCCGTTTTTTGGACTGGTTTTTCCTCCGGTTTAGCGAGAAGTAGTAGCGTTGTAGCCATAGGGGCAATGCCTGCAACCGCTTTCACAACAGTAGCCTCTTCTTAAATGGTATTGTTCTGTAAAACAGCGATAACCTTCTGGTGTCAGATAGTAATCGCCTTCTTCAATGGGGATGATTTTTTTCATTGTGGCAAAGATAATGTAAATTAGAAAATAACTCTGGGCGTTCATAGAATAGAATAGATCAAAGGATTTTAAAGTATCTTTGCGTTAATGATTTTTAAACCTGAAAATAGTGTAAACCAAAAGGTTCTTTTAGCCGATAATATGGGTGTTGAGTTGTATTTGAAACGTGAGGATAAAATTCATCCCTTTGTTTCCGGAAACAAATACCGAAAATTAAAATATAACCTCATTGAAGCTGAAAAACTTGGATTTAAAACATTATTAACATTTGGTGGAGCTTTTTCTAATCATATTGCTGCAGTTGCTTCAGCAGGGAATGCACTGGGGTTTAAAACGGTAGGTATTATTCGCGGAGAAGAGGTAGAGGATAAAATCTATGATAATGCAACATTAAGTTTTGCTAAAGACTGCGGAATGCAATTTAAATTTGTTTCCAGAGACGTTTATAGGGACAAGACTTCGGAATCATTTGTACACAGTTTAGAGCAAGAATTTAACGATTTTTACCTGATTCCGGAAGGGGGAACTAATGGCCTGGCTATAAAAGGGTGCGAAGAAATATTAACCCCGAATGATAAGCATTTTGATTATATCTGTTGTTCTGTTGGCACGGGAGGGACTATTTCAGGAATTGTAAATTGTTCAAAACCCAGTCAACAAGTTTTTGGTTTTCCTGCCTTAAAGGGGGGCTTTTTACAACAAGATATTAGTAAATTTGTAATTCAAAACAATTGGAAGCTTATTGGCAATTACCATTTTGGTGGTTATGCTAAAATAAATGAGGAATTAATAAGTTTTATCAATAGGTTTAAGAAAATGCAAGGCATTCCTTTGGATCCTGTGTATACGGGGAAAATGATGTTTGGCATTTTTGATTTGATCCAAAAAGGGTATTTTAAAAAAAATTCCAAAATATTAGCTATTCATACGGGAGGTTTGCAAGGCGTTTCAGGAATGAATACAGTATTAAAAAAGAAAAATTTATCGATCATTGAATAAAAAGTTTAAAAAAATTAAAAAAGTAGGTCTGGCGGTATTACTACTGTGTATGCTTTTTAGTTGTCGCACGAAAAAAACCGTAGTTACTAAAAACTCTAAAGAGACTACGAAACAGCTTGAGAAAAAAGAAGAGCAAAGGCCTGATAAAGGCCCTGTTGAGGTAACTACTAAAGTCTATGCAAATGCGACTGAAAAGTATATTGATACCTATAAGGATATCGCAAAGAGTGAAATGCAATTATATCATATTCCTGCAAGTATTACTTTGGCTCAGGGTATTTTAGAATCCGGTTCAGGTAAGGGCAGACTTTCGGTAAAAGCGAACAATCATTTTGGTATAAAATGTCATGATTGGATCGGGAAGAAGATCTATCATGACGATGATAAATCTCAGGAATGTTTTCGAAAATATAAGGATGCTAAATATTCGTTTAGAGACCATTCCTTGTTTTTATCCGAACGGAAACGCTATGCGAAACTCTTCAAACTTAAAAAAGAAAATTATAAGGGATGGGCTAAAGGTTTAAAAGCTGCGGGTTATGCCACCGATAGGAAGTATCCACAAAAGCTAATCAGCCTGATAGAGCGGTATAAGTTATATAAATTTGATAAAGAGGTCCTCGGCGATTCTTATGTGAAACATGAGGTTCCAGAACATAAAGTTATTAAATATACTGTTGTAAAAGGGGATACTTTGTACTCTATTTCAAAACGTTACAACGTTACGGTTAAAGAACTTCAAAATATGAATAGTTTGAGTGATACGGCATTGTATATTGGGCAGGAACTCCAAGTTAAGCCATCGTCAAAAAAATAATTAAGAATGAATTATAAACGTAGTAGTGCATTATTTGCACAGGCGGAAAATGTTATTCCCGGAGGTGTAAATTCTCCTGTTCGTGCTTTTAAAGGTGTTGGCGGCACGCCGATTTTTGTAAAAGAAGCTAAAGGTGCTTATTTGTATGATGAAGACGGTAATCGATTGATCGATTATATAAATTCATGGGGCCCTATGATTTTAGGACATGCTTTTGAGCCCGTAGTCAATGCTGTGGTAGATAAAGCTAAAAAAGGAACCTCGTTTGGTATGCCAACAGAAATTGAGACTAAAATAGCAGAGTTGGCTGTTTCCATGGTGCCCAATATTGATAAGATTCGTTTTGTAAACTCGGGAACAGAGGCCTGTATGAGTGCTGTTCGTCTGGCCAGAGGGTTCACCGGAAAAGACAAGATTATAAAGTTTGCAGGCTGTTATCATGGGCATTCCGATTCGTTTTTAATTCAGGCGGGAAGTGGTGCTGTAACTTTGGGAGAACCTAATAGCCCGGGAGTAACTGCGGGTACGGCTAAAGACACATTGCTTGCCAGGTATAATGATATCGATAACGTTAATACCTTAATAGAGGCTAATAAAGGAGAGATCGCTTGTATTATAATAGAACCGGTTGCCGGTAATATGGGGTGTATTCCACCGAAAAAGGACTTTTTGAAAACCTTAAGAGCTTTATGTGATAAGCATAACATTATATTGATTTTTGATGAAGTCATGACTGGTTTTCGTTTAGCTAAAGGTGGCGCACAAGAGCTTTATAATATTAATGCGGATATTGTTTGTTTTGGTAAAGTTATAGGCGGTGGTTTACCGGTGGGAGCGTTTGCTTCAAGAAACGAAATCATGAATCATTTGGCGCCGTTAGGACCCGTATATCAGGCAGGGACTTTAAGCGGAAACCCATTAGCAATGGCGGCGGGTTTAGCGATGTTGAACGCTCTAAATAACGATGTGGAAATATTTAATCGTTTAGCTGAAAAAACAGCCTATTTACACGTAGGGATTGAAAAGGTCTTAAGTGCTAAGGGTGTTAGTCATACGATTAATAGAGTTGGATCTATGATTTCTGTTCATTTTGATGAAAGTGAAGTTGTAGATTTTGAGATGGCGGCAAAAGGAAATAATGAAACGTTTAAAAAATTCTTTCATGGGATGCTCAATGAAGGGATCTATATTGCACCAAGCGCATTCGAAACCTGGTTTATTGCTGATGCCTTAACTTATGATGATTTAGATGTTACGATTGAGGCCGTTAATAGAGTTGCTAAGACCTTATAAAAAAAGAGCATTTCTAAATTCAGAAATGCTCTAATTAACAAACTATAATCAAATCACTAACCAACTATTCTTATTGCCTTTTCTTACTGTATGCTTTTTTACTTTTTTTGCCTTTTTGGGCTCTTTTAGCCTGAAACTTTTCCCATTTGGCATATTGCTCATCATTTAAAATATTTTTCATTTTTTGTTTGGTAGCTATTTGGTGATCGAGCTTTTTGTTCATCATCTTAAGACGCTCCTCTTTCGTAGGCTTTTCTTTGGCTTCACCGCTTTCTCTTTTGGCTTCACGCTTTTCCATAAACGCTTTTCTTGCTTTGGCATTTTCCAGGTTTATCGCATAAATCTTTTCTTGTTGTGATGTATTCAAATCCAAATGTAAGGTCATTTTTTTGGTATGAAGAGTGGCTATTTCTTCAGCAGAAAAGTTCATTACTTTTAACGGTCTCTCTTGTTTCTTTGCATAGTCTCTTTTTTGTCCTTGCGCTGTAACTTGTAGTGCTAAAAAAGCGATTGCAATTATTACGAGTTTTTTCATTTTTATAAAATTTTAAGTTTAATTGATAGTAGGACTTTGCCGGATTGAAATGGTTTAAAACACCAATCGTTTTTAACTATTACTTAACATTTTATAAGCTTTGAATGGGGATAAGATTATTTAAGAATCGGGAAAGATAAGCTGATACCAGTCTGTATATCCGGAGCATTGTTTACCAGGAAGTCTTCCTTAAAATACATGGCGATTTTATACTTTGGCCTGCCATAAGTATAAATAAAAGACCAATTAGACAATGTTTTATACAAGGTTGTAACACCATGTTGCCAACCTCCGTTAATTTCTTGCCATTTCCCTAAAAGCCTGAAATAGTCTGCTTCTTTTCGTTTGTTGTATCGCGATTGAAGTTGGTAGTTAATGCTTAGAGCATGATAGTTTCTTTTTTTTGTGTAGGCTGTAAATTCAACATTGCCTTCAAAAGTAGCCAAAAAAGGATTATTTCCTAAATCGATAACGTAACCAAAGTTGATCAGGTTTTTGTATAAAAAATTTATGCCCGTAGCGAGGTTTATTTCATATTTGGATTTGAGGTTGTATTTTTTAATGACATTCCCGGAAACGCCTAAATCTAAAGACGGGTTGAATGTAGACGTGTTTATGCCGAGATGAGACCCTAAATTAAGATATATGTTTTTCGTTTTGTTCATTGAAAGCGCCGGATAATAATAATGGTTGAACTCGAGACCTCCTAAAAAGAAATCATTATTGTTAAGTTTTAAAGCATTTCCGTTTCTGTCGGTGTATTCAAAGTTAACTTGATTAAGTCCATAAAAGCGTCTTCCATATGGGTCCTCTCCTCCGGAAATATTACTGTGAAACCATTCAACGGTCTCATCTCCGGTAAAAAAAGAAAATGGGTGCTTCCCTTTTGTAATAAGGTAAGAGCGAAGGGTGATTTCTAATTCATGCTTTTTGGAAAGCGGGAGATTTAAGGTTGCTCTAAAGGTTTTTATTATAGCATCGATAACAATGTTCATGTAATCCGCCGGAGTGGTTTCCTGATCTATAAATTGGAAACTGCGATCGTGCCAAACAACCTGACTTAGCCTTTCGCGTATGTAAGGGTTCTTAGGGAAATGAGCTTCTACAAAAGGATGAAAATTGTTGCCACTCGTATGATCTATGGTGAGTGTTTTATGTTCCGGAACTCTAATTTTAAAATTGGTATTTATTCGCGAGCTAAAAATACCGAAGTGATGTGTTGCTAAAAGGTTTGGGTTGTCAACACCGTTTTTTATGGATAAGCTATCTTTTTGTTGAGCCGCTAAAAAAAATCCTTTAAAAAAAAGTAGTAAGAGTACAATCCTTTTTGCCATTATATGAGGGATAAAACAGTTTATTTATAAATTAATTTTTGAGTCTTTAATTAAAGCCAGTGTGGTGTTATAAAGATTTTTGTTTTCCATTTTGCTTTTTAACCAGGCGTAAAAACTCATCACGAAAATATCTTCCCGTTCTTTATCAATCCATTCGAATGAGTTTTCTACTTTATTTTTAAAAGCTTCCGACGTGACTTTTTCCGATGCTTTATAATAGCGCTCTATTAATCCCAAATAAATTAGTACGCGGTCTTGTTTGATACCTTTCAAATAGCTTGAATGATTTCTTTTGAAACTTAATATTCTGGACTCAACCAGGTCAATGTTTTTAAGTTCAATTTGAAGTAAAATATCAATCAAATTTTTCTTAATAACCCATTCTATTCCTGCCTTTTCGGTATACCAATTATCGGTATGGTAGAATTTGGAAAATAACGTATGGGCTTTTTTAAAATCATCTTTTTGAAAGTGAAATGTAATTAAGCTCAAGTAAATATCTAATAAGGTTCCTATGTCGGAATGCTTAGATTTTATTAGAGGACTTAATATCCTTATAGCTTCGTCTTGTTGGTTTGAATAGTTCAAATTAAGCGCTAAAAGTAAATTGTATTTGAGTATAAAGGTATTGTAGTATTTTTTTCGCTTGCCAAGCATGTGTTGGTTCATGAGGTCTAAATACAGAAGGGACTTATTAAACTTTTTATTTCTAAACAGGATATTCGCAATGGTATAGAGTATTTGAATATGATAATACAATTGTTTGTCTCTGTTTTTGTGCTTAAGAATAGTTTTGTAGGTCTGTATTAAAAAGGGTTCAACTTTGAGGTAATCGTTAGTCACGAAGGCTGAAAGACTTACAATAGTAATAAGTTGATATAATGATTTAAACGACATGGAATCATTAATGCTAATATTGTATTCGTTAAGTGCATTGTTTGTAATCGTTTCAAAATCTGTAACCTCTCCTTTATAAGTCAGGCTATTAAGAGTTTGTCTAACTTTGGCATAAACGATATTGAGTCGATCCTCCAGTTGATGATGGTTTTTATTGCTTTCGAATTTTGAGATAAGTATATTGATGTCTATTTCAGTGTTGGTATAGGCATATTGTATTTGACTGTGATAAATTTCGTTAAGAAGCGGAAACAGGTGGTGTTCCTCTGCCAAAATCTCAGCTTTATCCAAAATTTTATAAGCCATCTTATATTGCTTTTGTTGCAAGCAGGTACGCGAAGCTAAAATATATTTTATGATTTGCATATCTATGGCCTTTTCTTCTTGCAAGCTTGAATTTGCTATAAACTCTATAATAGATTGATACAAGCGTTTTCTTAACGCATGATAGGCCTCTTTTTTAGAATGCCCATAAAGTTTAAAACAAAGGTCGCCAGAGTTTAGATTGTTGTTTAACAAGAGTTTAAATAATTGAATGTTTTTAGCATCTCTTCGTTTATTCTTCTTCTCCAGAAAAGATATGAACCGTTGAGAGTCTTCCTTCGAAAACGTTTGGGCTATATGATTTAAATCATTCATTTAATCGTCAGTAAAAAATACAATATATCAATAAATATAACATATTATAATGTAATGTATAAAATTATATCGTCAGTTTTTGCTAAAAAAAGTATTTGCTGTGTTGCATAGCTTTTGCAGTTTTGTTTTGTAATCATCAAAGCAAAATATTATGAAAGGTATTTTTAGAACAGTCCTGCTTATGGCTGTGGTAATAACAGCAATGTTTTATTCCAGAGTCATTTCAAAAGAAGTTATTCGAAGTTATAAGCATTGTATATCTTATATGGCTAATAACACGTCGGGCGTCGATTATTTTAATTTTTAGTTTATCGATAGGATGAAGCTTAAAAATTTAAATACGGCCTTTATGGTTACGACGGGTATATCTATAGTCGTATTCATTTATTTGGTGTTTCTTGGGTACGACGAGATCAAAACCTTTAAAGATGTCATTAAAATAGTGTCTTCCGTGTTGTTTCCTATTCCGATGCTGTTTTTTGCCAGGTTTATTTTAATTGAACATTTTATACCGGAAAACACCGATGCCTATAAGTTAAAAAACCAAAAGCCTGCCGTCATTTTATTAGGTGCGACCATGTTCGTTGGGATTGGTTTTATGTGGCTTTTAGAAACGCTAACACATCAGAAACTTGAGGATCACCTCATTTTTGCACATTTAATAAATTCAACCACGGTGAGTTCTTATGTGCTTAACTATATACTGTATAATAACTTAAAGGCAAATGGCATTTTAAGCGGCGTGATGTTGGCTTTAGCCATGCACGTCTTTTTTATATCAAATTAAATCAACGAATTACAATCATCAAAAATTTAAAATTATGGAACAAGTATTTATTAAACCACCGGAAAAGAACAGTAATGTGAATAAAAGAGAGCTGTTGTTTACTTTTCAATCTATTATTGTTACAGGGTTATTGGCGTTTACCGCTATCGCATTTTTCTTTTATAATCATTTGGCCATTGAAAAAGGTATTAAGGTGGTTTTTGCTCCTTTTTTATCTGTCGTGCCTCTGCTTTTTGTGCTTTCTATCTTAAGAGATTTAAGACATGGTTTTATTGAAGGTAACTATGCTAAGCGTGAGGTTATTAAGTTTTGTGTTATTGCAGCATCAATTACGGCTGCATTTACCGGAATTACGTTTTTACTATCTAAAATTGATGCTTTAGAAATTCTACTGGCGGCGATTATGGCTGTTCTGAGTGTCGTGTTTTTTTTACGAAGTAAGATTAAGGACATCTTAGGAATGTCAATTATCACAGGCATAGCAGAGGGAATCATAATCTATATGATTTTCTTGTTTTGATGATTGGTTTGTTAACCAAAAACCTCGCAGTCATTGACTGCGAGGTTTTAAAACAAATAGATATGAAATCAAGACTAACAAAAGACCTTTTGGTATTCTCTGAAACGAAATTGAAAAGACCCGTTTCTGATAAAACAAGGATACTTGAAATTTTTGCTGTTGTCCTAACGGCTTTGGGAAAGTTCATCTTTATGGATACTTTAAATTATAGGCTGCAATTCGTGATATTTTCGATTATGGGGTGGAGTATTTATATAATTTATAGAAATAAACGAGAAAAGGATGTGCTAAGGTACTGGGGTTTTAGGCGTGATAATTTTAAAACGACTATAAAATTAATGCTTCCCTTTGTTGTGATTGCAATAGTTGGATTTGTGATTTTAGGATATTTTCGAGGAACCCTTAATCTATCCTGGCATATTTTACCCTTATTATTTACCTATCCCATTTGGGGATGTATTCAACAGTTTTTAGTGATTGGGTTGATTGCCGGAAACCTGAGTGACCTTAAGCGCAAACGACTAAATACGTTCTTAATTTTGTTGAGTACCGCAATTTTGTTTTCGATTGTACACTTTCCATCTTTGTGGTTAATGCTAGGAACATTCCTTCTGGCGCTGTTTTACGGGTATGTATATTTGAAAATAAAAAATATTTATGCCATGGGTTTGTTTCATGGCTGGTTGGGAGGCATATTTTATTATACTGTTGTAAATAGAGACCCTTTTCAGGAGGTGTTTTTAAATTTAATAAATTAGAATTATAAACGTGAGATTATCAACTGAATTCAAAACGATAATGCAAAGTGAACTGAAGTTTTGGCATTTTACCATATCGTTAATTTTAATGATGGGATTATCATTTGGAGTATTTGTTTTAAACTTTATTCTGAGTTGGTTGTATTTTTCGGAATCAGCTTCAAGCACTAGTATGTTTTCTGAACAAGTAATTTTTAGTATATATACTATAGATTTGATATTGATGGTTTCAATTTTAGGAAGGCTTTATAAGCAAGCTAAAAAAAGAAAGAGATTAGAGTATTGTAAATCATATTTTTACGTAGGCGTTATTCTTGGTGTATTATACCTCATAGTTATGCCTTTATCGTTAGAGACTAATTAATTTTAATACGGTTTAAAATGAATTCAAAAATTCAAAAAGAATTACCCGAGTTAGTAAAAAATAAGGTGATTACCCAAGAGATTGCTTCAAGCATTGAAGTGTACTACCTCACAAAAAAAGAAGATTCTCCCAATAGGTTATTTACGGTGTTTGCCGTTTTAGGGTCGACTTTAATGGGGCTAGGCATTATTCTAATACTGGCTCATAACTGGGATAATTTCTCAAGAAGTGTTAAAACAATTTTTGCTTTTATCCCTCTCATTATTGGACAGTTCTCTGTGGGCTATACGATTTTAAAGAAAAAGAGCGTAACATGGCGGGAGGCCTCAGGCGTTTTTCTGTTTTTTGCGGTTGGTGCCAGTATGGCATTGGTGAGTCAGATCTACAATATTCCTGGAGATTTTGATGCTTATACGTTAACATGGATTTTGCTTTGTACACCACTCATATATCTTTTAAAATCACAAGCTTTGGCTATGTTACATACTATATTTGCTACAAGTTATGCATGTTCCGTGGGCTATTTTTCCGGAAATGAATCACCTTGGTTGTATTTGATATTGTTTGCATTAATAATACCGCATTACGTTCAGCTTTTAAGGTATAAAAGTTTGCATAACGTCACTTCTATTTTTAATTGGTTTTTACCTTTGAGTTTTATCATTGTTCTTGGGGCATTTGTAAAAAACAACGTCGAATTTGGTGTGTTGATGTATGTTATTTTATTCGGTCTGTTCTACAACATTGGAAAGCTTCCGTTTTTTGATAGCCAAAAATTGAGACGTAACGGTTATTTGGTTCTTGGTTCTTTAGGTACAGTTTATATGCTGTTATTAACAAGTTTCGAATGGATTTGGAAGGATGTGTTTACCAACGATATGGTTCTAAATTCACAGGAGTTTTACATGGTAATAGTTCTCTTTTTGGTAACCCTTGGCGTTATAGCATTTTCATATGTAAAAAAATGGATTGAGAAATTTAATATGTTTCAGTATGTTTTTGTTCTTTTTGCCCTGTTTTTCTTTATCGGGTTAGTGAATAGTATTGTGCCAATCTTACTTATTAATGTGTTAATTCTAACCCTAGGTATAACTGTTATAAAAATTGGAGCGGATAAATTTCATTTTGGGATTCTGAATTATGGACTATTGATTATAGCAGCGCTTATAACCTGTCGCTTTTTTGATACGGATGTGAGTTTTGTGATTAGAGGGTTATTATTTGTTGGGGTTGGTATTGGCTTCTTTTCTACAAATTATATCATGTTAAAAAAGCAAAGAAAAAAAGCAATTAAATAATGAAATTGTTGAAATACATATTGAAATTGATTCTAGGAATTTTAATGTTTCCTGTAGTTTATCTTTTAATTGCACTTGCGTTAACTTCAATAACTGTTAATAAAGATGATTTAAATTCAAATAGAAGCAAGACTATATACTTAAACACAAATGGTGTTCATTTGGATATTATTATTGCAATAAATGATATTGAAGATGGCCTTAAAGAAGGTCTTAATATGAAGGATGAAGAATATTTATCGTTTGGTTGGGGTGATGAGAATTTTTATTTGAATACTCCAACTTGGAATGATTTAACTTTTAAAAATGCAATTAGTGCAATGTTTTTAAATAGTAACACGCTGATTCATTTGACAAAACTTTCACGAAAACACCCGGAATGGGATGTCGTTTCCTTAAATGAACAACAATTATTAAAACTGAATAGGTATATTTTGAATTCTTTTCAGCTTGATAAAGATGGCAATAAAGTAATTTTAGAAAATAAAGGCTATGCTTTTAATGACGATTTTTACAAAGCTAATGGGAGTTACTCTTGCATTAAAACTTGTAATTCTTGGGTAAATTCAGCCTTTAAAGAGAGCGGATTAAAAAGTTGTTATTGGACACCTTTTGATTTTGGAGTTATCAATAAGTATAAAGATTAAAGAACAATAAAATGAAAACAATTAACCTATTAGTAATATTCATAATAGTTGCTCTAGTACAAATATTTGTACCAGCACAAATGATTTTTAACCAGGAGAAAATTATAGACACCGGCGTGGCATATAAATTTAAGACCCAACCTATAGACCCGAGTGATCCATTCAGAGGAAAATACATTGTTTTAAATTATGAAGTTGATACTTTTAAAACTAGTGATTCATTGTGGAATTATGGAGAAGATGTCTACGTTTATTTGAACCAGGACAGTTTGGGTTTTGCTCAGGTAAATCAAGTTAGTAAGTTTGAATTGAAAGGTCATAAAGATTATGTAATGGCTGAAGTAAATTGGTATAACAGAAATGAAGCCGAACTTCATTTTAATCTTCCTTTTGATCGTTATTATATGGAAGAAACCAAAGCCTATGATGCCGAGTTAGCCGTAAGAAACAGTCAGCGCGATTCTGTGCCAAACTCTGCGTATGCCTTGGTATATGTGAAAGAAGGTGAAGCTGTATTAGATGATGTTATAATTAACCAAGTTTCTATAAAAGACTTTGTAGAAAAAAAAGAAGGCTCCAATTAAATTGAAGCCTTCTTTTAAAAGTATATTCTCTTTTTCTCTTATTTAGGGTCCAATGCGCTTTCAATACGTTTCGCAATATCTTGCAAATGATAGCGGTCTATGGTATTCGATGCAACCCCGGAAGCATTTTGAGCTGCTCGCTTAATACGGTTTAACTCACCTCTAACCACAGGAATAATATCCGATTGCTTTACGGTAACTGCAGTACTCTTAACATAAGCGGAACCATTTCTCTTTCTAACATCAGAGGCGCTTAATAAGGAAATCAAGCGTTCAACATGGGCGCGTTGAAGATTTCTGCGATAAACACTAATGCTTCTACCGGATCTTAATTCAGACCATATACCGCGGCGTAGATCGTTCATCATACTAACTAAACTATAAGCTTCATTACCATTTAAGGTTTCGTTTTCAACCATACGCATCATTCTACCCAAATTCAAAATGTTATCCAGAGCTCTTACTTGTGTGGCTCTAATACGCTCGGTAATTCCGGAATATTCAATTTTATTGATGATATTTTCGTCAATGAGCCAGGTTGGGGTTTTAAATAATTGATCGTTGATAAACTTAAGACAGTTACGTTGGTGGGTTTTATCAACATGCGTATAAACAGCACCTTCCTGGTCAGACGTTTTATAATGTTCATAAACACCTCCAATGTTAGAGGACACATGCCCCATATATCTTCCAAACTGCGAAAAAACATGACCATACATGGTTTCTAAATCGTCATAGTTCTTGCCTTCCTCAGAGGTCCACTCAATTAAGTTTGGTACAACACGTTTTAAATTGGCAATACCATAGGTACTGGCTTTGATAGCATCGTCACCTAGATCTTCGGTTTGTGAGCTAGGATCGACAACACCACCAGCTTGTTGATGCCCAAATCTGTATAAAGGATCACCGGCATGTTCTAAAATCCAGCTATCTAGTGTTTTCTTTTCATCTTCAGCTGTTTTCGCTTCCAAAATAGGACGGTATCCCCAGTTGATAGCGTATTTATCATACACCCCAATATTAGGAAATAATGAAACGCCTTTGTCTTCCGGTTGTGCGATGTAATTAAAACGTGCATAATCCATAATGGAAGGAGCAGTGCCATATTTTTTTGTGAACTCTGCATTACGAAGATCTTCAACTTTGTACGCAGAACTACTACCCATATTATGAGGTAAGCCCAAAGTATGTCCAACTTCGTGAGAAGATACAAACTTAATAAGTTCGCCCATAACCTCGTCCTTAAACTCCATAGTACGTGCATCCGGATTTACCGCTGCTGTTTGTGTAAAGAACCATCCATTTAATAAACTCATAACATTATGATACCAGTTAATATCGGATTCCAATATTTCTCCTGAGCGCGGGTCACTTACATGAGGTCCATTAGCATTTGGTATTGGAGAAGCTAAATACCGTACCACAGAATACCGCACATCTTCAGGTGACCATTCCGGGTCTTCTTCTTTGGTTGGCGGGTCCTTTGCGATAATTGCATTTTTAAAACCGGCAGCTTCAAAAGCAACTTGCCAGTCTTCGATACCATCTTTAAGGTATTTGCGCCATTTTTTTGGGGTGGCTCTATCTATGTAATATATGATCGGCTTTTTAGGTTCAACAAGCTCTCCGCGTTTAAATTTCTCAAGATCTTCATCTTTTACCTCTAGTCTCCAACGATCCAAAAAAGTTAGTGTTTTACTTTTTTGAGCTTCAGACCCGTAATCAATCTGGCTACTGGTAAACCACCCAACACGCTCATCAAAATAACGGCGTTTCATTGGAGTTTTAGGTAGTAACACCATGGAATTATTGATTTCAATAGAAATCGTTCCTGTACTCGCATTAGAAGGAGGTGATCCAGCAGGGTACGTTTTTACATGACGTGCTTCAATATTCAATGGATAACTGTTAATGCTTTCAATAAAGGATTTGTCCGATTCCGGACGACCGGCTTTATATTGTTTTCTTCTAAAATCGGGTAATCCTAAAGCTTTTACGTCTTTGGTAAATAAATCTGTTGCATCGATAACCGTATTCAGAGAGTCTTTACTAAATGCTTTTATTGGGAAGGAAAAAAGAATCGGTTCAAAATTAGAGTTTACCACCGCTTCATGAACAGGTAAGTCTTTGTCTGCAACAACGTTGTGCGATACCACACGAAGTAAAACCTTTTTGCCCTTTTTCTGCCATCTTAAAACCTGAGTGTTTTGTTTTCCTCCTCCAAAGCCAATTCCAGATGCTGTTTTTGCTATTCTGGTGACCATAAGCATTTCTCTGTCGAAAAGTGTGTCAGGAATTTCATAAAAATATTTGTCATCAATATTATGGACCATAAAAAGGCCTTCATCGCTTTTAGCATCTTTAGTAATTACCTTATCATAAGGTTTTATAGCGTCTTTTTTGGGCTTAGGTTTGTCTTTAGCTTTTTTCGCGGCTTCTGCTTTCTTAGCAGCTTCTGCTTCAGCAGTTTTTTTTGCCGTATTACATGAAGCTAATACTATCGTACATGTTAATAGTAAAATTTTGATTGTAGAATATTTCAAGGTTTTAAGGTTTAAAAATTTTGCCGAAAATAGGATAAAACAATCTTTTCTCAAGATTTTGTACAAAACATTAGTATTTTTTTAACGTATTGGGGTCAGAATTGATAAAAATGAAATTTTCTATAGTTTTAAATTTTATATCTTGTATAGAAATAATTTTGGAATGCCGTATTGGTTACATATTATTATAATTGTATTAATCGCTTATATAGTTGTTAGTATTGCCTTGTATTATTTGCAAGATTATTTTTTATTCAAACCTGAAAAATTATCGGATGATTTTCAATTTTATTATGAAAATCAGGAGACCAAAGAATACAATCTTAAAACGAGGGATGGTGCGGTGATCAATGGATTGCGGTTTTTTCCAAAAGGGGAGAGCAGAGGCGTGGTATTGTATCTAAAGGGAAATTCAAAAAGTATTAAAGGTTGGGGAAAGTTCGCGGTAGATTTTACCAGACATGGTTATAATGTTCTTATGGTCGATTACCGCGGATTTGGAAAAAGTACAGGAAGACGTTCGCAAAAAGCTATTAAAAGAGATTTGCAAATCATTTATAACAAGATAAAAGAAAAAACCACAGAAGACCAGATTATACTTTACGGTCGCTCTTTAGGATCGGGCTTTGCGGCAAAATTAGCTTCTATGAATCATCCTAAAATGTTAATTTTAGATGCGCCTTACTATAGTTTAACAAAAGTTACGGCGCGGTATATGCCTTTTATGCCGCTTTCGGTCTTAATAAAATATCCTTTGCCAACTTATAAATGGCTAAAATATGTGCAGTGTCCTATTCATATTATTCATGGAACTAATGATAAACTCATTCCTTTTAAAACGAGTGTAAAATTATCTCGGGTGAACCCTAAGCGTACTAAGTTGCATTCAGTGATAGGAGGCGGTCATAAAAACCTAAATAACTTTGAATCCTACCACAATATGATTCATGACATTCTTAACGGAACACAAGAAACCATAGATTTATCAACTACAAGTATTCATGTTAAACACACATCAAAAGCAACTAAAACAAAGGTTTAAAAAAGGATTTATTGTTTTATTAGGTATTTATATTATGCTTGGATCTTTATTATATTTTTTGCAAGAAAAAATGCTATTCTTACCTACGGTTTTGGAACAGGATTTCACCTTTGAATTTACGTACCCTTTTGAAGAGTTGTTTTTTAAAATGAATGATGGTGCTGTTATAAATGCTATTCATTTTAAAACAGAAAACCCCAAAGGTGTCATATTATATTTTCATGGTAATGCAGGTGATCTATCCAGATGGGGAAATATTGCAGAGTATTTCGTAGCATTGAGCTATGATGTTCTAATAATGGATTATAGAACCTATGGAAAAAGTACAGGAATCTTAAGTGAGCAGGCTTTTTATGATGATGCACAATATTGCTATACGTATTTAAAAGCGAGATATGCCGAAAATGAAATAACGCTTTATGGCAGATCTTTAGGAACAGGAATAGCGAGTTATCTGGCTTCAAATAATACTCCTAAGCAGCTCATACTGGAAACACCTTATTATAGCATCGTAGACGTAGCCATATCGCGATTTCCAATCTTTCCGGTTGAAAAATTAATGCGATATGAGTTCCCGAGTTTTCAGTTTATAAAAAAGGTAACTTGTCCAATTTATATGTTTCATGGTACTGAAGATGAGGTGATTTCTATGCAATCTGCTAAAAAACTGTTTCATGAAGCTCCAAAGACCTTAAGATCGTTTGTTAAAATTGATGGAGCAGGGCACAATAATTTAGTTGATTTTGAATTATATCATGAACAAATAAAAAAAATATGCCCTTAAGTTTCTTAAAAATTTAACAAGTCAATTCTTATTTCTTAAATAAAATATAAAACTATAATTTGAAGCGTTAAATATTTCTAAATATGGATAATTAACTGAACTAAAAAGGGTCTCTTTGTAGAGAATTTCATATTAAGAGAAACTACTTAAAGGATTGAGTAGACTTTAAATAAGTAAATTAGTTTGGTTAGTTATTAGTTGGTTAAAAAAGCCGGTAATTGAATTTTACCGGCTTTTTTTGTGTTGCGTATTTTTCGTTATGAAATCATTCCTGTTTTTTAGGAATGTTCCCCATCTCAATAGTTAATGTACTTCCGATTTTAATGTCATCGTGAGTAAAAGACAAGTCGTTAATCTCTTGCTCATTTAAGAATACCCGCTGTACATATTTGTTTTCACTGCTGTTATTTTTTGTGATAATGGAGAACATTTTATTATCAGCCAGAGGTATTTTTACCTGGTCAAATAAGGGTCGACCAATAGTATAAGTTGGATTTCCCGGAGCAATCTGATAAAACCCCATAGCATTCATGATATACCATGCAGACATTTGTCCGCAATCTTCATTACCAATAATACCATCGGGTGCTGTTGTATAAAATTCTTTGAGTATCTGGTCTATTAATGCTTGTGTTTTCCAAGGTTGACCGGCATGGGTATATAAATAAGCAATATGATGACTTGGTTCGTTGCCATGTGCATACTGACCTATTAAACCGGTAATATCGCTACTTGCATTTTCTCCATCGATGGTAGACGAGGTTGTAAAAAGTGTATCCAGTTTTGCAATGAATCTTTCTTTTTCTCCGTATAGTTTAGAAAGCCCGTCAACATCATGAGGCACAAACCAGGTCCATTGCCATGCATTGCCTTCAACATAGTCTGAGTTTTCATGATCTGAATATTTAGGATTGAAAGGTGTAACCCAGCTGCCGTCTTCATTTTTTCCTCTCATAAATCCGGTTTCTGTGTCGAAATATTGCTTATAGTTTAGAGCACGTTTTTCAAACTCTTCAACGATTTTGGGGTTATTATTTTGTTTAGCAATTTGAGCAATACACCAATCGTAGTAAGCGTTTTCTAATCCGTAAGTTACCGATGCTCCTACCTTATCTGAAGGAATGTGTTTCCCCTCATTAATAAACTTATTATGTAATGTCATTAAACGCTCTTTTCTTGGCTCTTTCATGGTATTTAATAACTTCGGATTGTAAGAGGCACTTGTTAGGGCAGCTTTTAATGCCAGATCTTTATCTATACCTGGTATTTTTTTGCTTAAGGCGTCGGCGATATTCGCTACAGCCGGATAACCCACCATAGTACCTGTGTAGTTCGAAGCTAAGGGCCATTTTGGCAGTAAGCCTCCTTCCTGATATTTAAGTAAAAGATTGTTTACCCATTGTGCAGATTTGGGTTCGTCAATGATGGTCATTAAGGGGTGTAAAGCCCTAAAAGTATCCCATAAGGAATAGACTGTATAATTAATTTGATTGTCTCCCGCTTGATGAATCTTTTTATCCATACCCCTATAACGACCATCAACATCTTGATGAATCATAGGCGCAATCATACTATGATACAGTGCCGTATAAAATGTGGTTAAAATTTCTTGATTATCAGTCTTTACGATAATACGTTTGAGCTCATTTTTCCATACTTCTTTAGTCTTTTTTACAACCTCGGTGAAATCCCAGTGGGGTAATTCAGCACGCATATTCTTTTTGGCACCTTCTAAGTCAACTGAGGAAATACCAACCTTTATAAGTAGGGGTTTATTATCAAGTTCACTGAAGCTCAGGTAGGCGTAGACATCTGTACCTTCATATGTTTTCTTATTAATACTATCAGATCCACTTTGATCTACGTTAATATAATCGATTTGAAAGGGGGTCGAGAACTCTGCATAGAAGTATACTTTATGGTCGTTTGCCCAACCCTTAGTGTGTTTTAGACCCCTGATCGTACGATCGTTTATAAACTCTAATTCATTAATAACATTACTGTTCCCCCATGTGCGTTGAAGCGTATGACTAAGGTCAAATAATAAGCGGCTTTTGGTGTCTTTCTCAAAAGTATATTTGTGCAGGCCAACACGCTCTGTAACGGCTAATTCAGCTTGAACTTCATAGTTGTTGAATTTAACCTTGTAATAACCTACTTCAGCCAGTTCGTCGTTTTTGTTAAATGTAGCTACCGGTTTGTCGTTGCGCTCACCTGTAAAGGGAAGTAGTAAAACATCGCCCATATCACCAATACCGGTTCCGCTTAAGTGGGTGTGTGAGAAACCATATATAGTATTATCATCATTATGATACCCGCTGGAGGCATCCCATCCGTTTAATTTAGTGTCCGGACCTAGTTGTACCATCCCATGAGGCATAACCGGACCCGGAAAGGTGTGCCCGTGAAAACCCGTTCCGATAAACGGATCGACATAGCTCAATACATCAAGATTTTTGATTTGTTCATGCTCGTGTTGTTTCAATTTTTTTTCACAGGAAAAAAGGCATAGTGTAAACACACATAAAATCATACTGTTCTTAAAAAAATGTTGATAACGATTCATAAATTATTTAATTGTTTTTCTTTCTTTTAAATTGTATTTATCTCCACTCTGAAGAAAATAGAACATACTATTCTTCTGGGGTAAGGTCTTTAGATCTATGCCTTCGCGAGACCAGAATGTATTGTCGTAAACAATAACATAGCTTTCTCCCAGCACTTCAAAGGTATTTGCTTGTACTTTTATGGCTGTCCCTTCATCAATCCCTATACCTAAAAGGTGTGGTTTGTTTTTAAGAATGTCGAACATATCAAATTGTCGATTTCTTGCCATAACATGCTGATCAATAGCTATATTGCTAATAAACCCTAGGCCAACTTCATGATCGCCCATCATAATTTGATTGTTTTTCGTATCTCCGCGAGCCAAATATGAGCCTTGAATGGTAGCACCGGCAGACGACCCCGCTATAACACCATCCCGGTCAAGTAATTTGAACATTTCATCATGAGCTTTCGTATTTAAAAAACCGTCAGCAATACGCCATTGTCTTCCTCCGGTAAAAAATATTCCTGTTGCAGATTTAATAGGCCTGATAAAATGCTCTTTATTAGCTTCAGATGGATTACTGGTATGTAATACAGTCACATGGTTAAATCCAATCTTTTTGAAATAGGTTTTAATTCCCAGTGTGTCTATGGTATTGTTTATAACGCTAGCGGTTGGAATCACGACGATTTTTGCTGAATCTCCGCCAGCGAGTTTGAGAAACTCCTTCATGATATCCATGTTGGTTTTTCCACCTCCAATAAGTAAAAGCGTCCCGTTTTTGTAGCCTTCTGTCGTATTATTTGTTTGCCCTCCTATAGTGCCGGATCCTATGATGGCGATTATAAGGCATAGCAGTGTTTTTTTCATGTTTCTATGGAAAGATGATTTCTTAAAAATAGCGAATTATTATAACCTGATAGATGGTGGGTGACAAATCTTTTCAAAATCTACATCTGAAAAACAAAAAAGGATTTACACACTTGTAAATCCTTTAATCATTTTTGTTAAAATAATACCGAAATAAATCTTGCAAATTATTTTGTTAAATGAGCTCAACAAATAACCCGTCATCTGTTTTTTCAACCTTAGCCAAACCATTCTTGGTAAGCTCTTTTATGGTCTTATCCCATTTTTTATTTGATAAACCAGACTGCGCTTTTAAATCATTTAATTCTGGTCTTTCAGCCTTTTTCAAAATCTCTAAAACGTCTTTTGCTTCTTCACTAATTGCTATGTCTTTTTTTTCCGGACGCATTTGCGGAAAGAATAATACTTCCTGGATGGATTGGTTATTCGTTAAAAACATAATCAATCTGTCCATGCCAATGCCCATGCCGGATGTTGGAGGCATACCATATTCTAGAGCACGTAAAAAGTCATAATCTATAAATTCCGTAGCCTCATCGTCGCCTTTAGCAGCCAACTTTAGTTGATGTTCAAAGCGTTCACGCTGGTCTATAGGATCATTCAATTCGGAGTAAGCATTGGCAATTTCTTTACCACATACCATCAACTCAAAACGCTCTGTTAATTCGGGGTTTTCTCTATGTTCTTTGCATAACGGACTCATCTCTTTCGGGTAGTCGGTAATATAGGTGGGTTGTATGTAGTTACCTTCACACTTTTCGCCAAAAATTTCATCGATAAGTTTGCCTTTTCCCATCGTATCATCAACTTCAATACCTAAGTCTTTGGCTGCTTGTCTTATTTCATCTTCACTTTTTCCGATAATATCAAATCCCGTAAAATGCTTAATAGAATCGGCCATGGTTACTCGCGCATAAGGAGCCTTGAAGTCGATTTCATGATCCCCGAAAGTTGCTTTTGTAGTGCCGTTAACCGCTATGGCGCAGTGCTCTAATAATTCTTCACAGAAACCCATCATCCAGTTGTAGTCTTTGTACGCCACATATATTTCCATAGCCGTAAACTCAGGATTATGCGTTCTGTCCATGCCTTCGTTACGGAAGTTTTTTGAAAACTCGTAAACACCATCAAAACCACCAACAATCAATCGTTTTAAATACAACTCATTGGCAATACGCATATACAGTGGTACGTCCAGAGCATTGTGATGAGTTACAAAAGGCCGTGCTGCTGCGCCGCCTGGAATGGGCTGTAATACCGGAGTTTCAACTTCAAAATAACCAGCATCATTAAAAAACGATCGCATGGCATTGAACAATTTGGTGCGTTTTACAAATACGTCTTTAACATGTGAATTCACCACTAAATCGGCATAGCGCTGTCTGTAGCGTTGCTCAGGATCGGTAAAAGCATCGAAAACAACACCGTCTTTTTCCTTAGGTAACGGTAGTGGTTTTAAAGCTTTGCTTAGCAATTTGAAGTCTTTAACTCTTACGGATTTTTCGCCAACCTTGGTCGTAAATAATTCACCTTCGATTCCTACAAAATCTCCAAAATCGAGAAGCTTTTTAAATATGTCGTTATATTTGGTTTTGTCCTCTCCCGGGCAAATTTCATCACGATTAAAATAGACTTGTATTTTTCCTTCAGCATCTTGTAACTGCGCAAAACTAGCTTTCCCTTGTACCTTAATTAACATCAGCCTTCCGGCGAGAATTACCTTTTTTCCTTCTTCAAATACTTTCTTAACCTGCTTCGATGTATGGCTTACAGGGTATAAATCCGCAGGATACGGATTAATACCTAATTCGCGTAATTTCGATAATTTTTCTCTTCGTACAAGTTCTTGCTCTGATAATTGCGACATATTCTAAATAATGTGTGTAAATTTTAATGGGCAAAGATACTATTAAAAGCTATCTTTTAAAACTTATTTTTTAGGTGTTACCATAAGGGCTGGGCTTTTTATTATATTATTTTCTCTTGCCTTAAAAAAGGATGCAGCTTCTATCTCTAACACGGAAAAATGTGTAACAAAACACGTTTCATAACGTCAAATAGATAATCTTCCCGATGGGTCGGGGAAATTAAATTTAAAATGGCTTAAAACTGAAGTTTGAAAGCCTTTCATCAAATCATTAAATATATCAAATCATGAGTTTCTGGAGAGTTTTACTGTCTATTATTTGTCCGCCCTTAGCAGTATTAGATAAGGGGTGTGGCTCCATTTTAATCACTTTTTTACTATGGCTTTGCGGCTGGGTGCCCGGAGTTATTGCAGCCCTTGTTATTTTAAATAATCCCAAAAACTAACGGTTAATATTTAGTAAGGGATTCGCATTATTAATATTTTGGGATGGTCTTCAGTATCAAGTCATTTTAGTATTATTTATTGTAATTTTGTGGTCTATGAATAAGACAATAGAGCTACAAGATTTAGGTCACAAAGACTATAAACAAACTTGGGATTATCAAGAGCAATTGTTTAAAGGGATCGTGGAAACCAAAATTAAGAATAGGAGAGAAGAGGCGGGATTGGACACCAACAACTATTTCTTGTTTGTAGAGCATCCGCATGTATACACCTTAGGTAAAAGCGGTGATTTGTCGAATTTACTTTTAAACGAGGAACAACTCACTGAAAAGGGAGCGACCTTTTATAAAATTAATCGTGGTGGTGATATTACCTATCACGGCCCGGGGCAAGTTGTAGGTTATCCAATTTTGGATTTAGAGAATTTTTTTACCGATATTCATAAATACCTGCGTTTTTTAGAAGAAATGATCATTTTGAGCCTTTCGGAATACGGAATTAAAGCTGAAAGAAGCCCGGGTGAAACTGGCGTTTGGTTGGATGTTGGGACACCATTCGCACGTAAAATTTGTGCTATGGGTGTTCGTGCAAGTCGTTGGGTAACCATGCATGGATTTGCGTTAAATGTCAATGCAAATTTGGGGTATTTTGACAATATTATTCCTTGTGGTATTCGTGGAAAGGCCGTGACATCTTTAAATGTGGAATTGGGTGTAGAACAGGTTTCTGTAGAAGATATAAAAGAAAAACTTTTAAAACATTTTAAGAGCCTTTTTGAGGCTGAGTTTTTTTAGAATTATGACATAACTTTTAACTTAATTGCTGCCTAATTGATTCCGGATGTGCAGTCCGTAATCAGATATTTATTCTATCGCTGATTTTCTCCATGCTTTTCTAATTTAGAGCCATGAGAGAAGATTTTTTACACTACATCTGGAAGCACAAAAAGTTTAACATCGCTGATATTAAAACGGTACAAGGAGAAACATTGTTTCTCGTTTCTGTGGGACAACATAATTTAAATTCCGGCCCCGATTTTTTTAATGCACGCATAAGAATTGGCGATCAACTTTGGGCTGGCAATGTAGAAATACATATCAAATCGTCTGATTGGTTTTTGCATAATCATGAACAAGACAGAGCTTATGACGGTGTAATTTTACACGTGGTTTGGGAACATGACACAGAAGTGTACAGAAAAGACAATACACCAATTGCAACGTTGGTTTTAAAAGATTATGTAGATAAGGAGATTTTAAGTAATTATGAAAGGCTGTTTTCAACTCCAATCACAATAGGAACTCATAAATGGATTAATTGCGAGTATGATTTTAAAGATGTCAATGATTTTGTACTCAATAATTGGTTGGAACGATTGTATTTTGAACGTCTAGAACGCAAATCTAGAACAATTGATAGACTTTTGAAGGATTCGAAAAATGATTGGGAAGCCGTTTTATTTAAAATGCTTGCTAGGAATTTTGGATTAAAGGTAAACAGAGAATCGTTTTTTAGTATTGCTCAATCCATCGATTTCCCGATTGTTAGAAAAATACGATCGCAGCAAGGTGTTTTAGAAGCGCTTTTATTTGGTCAAGCAGGGTTGCTTAATTCTGACATTGAAAATGGGTATTATTCGAGTTTAGTAAAGGAGTACAAATTCTTAACTCAAAAATTCAACCTTAAAAACAAGCATGTTTTACCTGTACAGTTTTTTAGATTACGACCTACAAATTTTCCAACCATAAGGTTGTCTCAACTTGCAAGCTTATACCATAAAGAGCAGCATCTGTTTTCTAAAATTATTAAGACTGAAGATTTAAATGAATTTTACGACTTATTCGACAGTGCTGCCTCGGGGTTTTGGAATACCCATTATAACTTTCAGAAAGAATCAAAACCGTCAGCAAAGAACATAACTAAATCGTTCGTAGATTTGTTACTTATTAATACGATATTACCGGTTAAATTTTCCTATGCTAAAGAACAGGGGAGAGACATTGATACGACTATCATTAACATTGCGAATACTATAACTTCAGAAAAGAACACGATTATAAATGCTTTCAATGGTTTAAAAAAGATTTCTAAATCGTCAATGGATTCGCAAGCGCTTATTCAGCTTAAAACAGAATATTGTGAAAAAAATAAATGCTTACAATGTGCTATAGGAAATGCGCTGATCATTAAATAAATATTATTAAATTGCGGCATGAGCATTTTTTATAAACCTTTATTGTATTTTCAGAAACACGGATACTATGTTTGCCAGCGTATCGCAGACCGTTTGGGGATAAGGGCCAAAGTGGTTCGCACATCGTTTATGTATTTAACCTTTGTTACCGTTGGTTTTGGTTTTGCTTTGTATGTGTTTATAGCTTTTTGGATGCGCATCAAAGATTTAGTTTACACCAAAAGATCATCTGTGTTTGATTTATAATACCTTTAAATTGGTATAACCTATGAACCCTCTTATAAAATTTTTCCGAACAAAAATTTACACCGCAGTTTTCCTATTAATTATATTATTAATTATCGGTGTTATTGGGTTTAAATCAATGTCTGGTTATACATGGATTGATGCACTTTATATGACTGTGATAACTATAACCACAGTAGGTTTTCAAGAAGTGCACCCCCTAGATGATACCACCAAGATCTTTACCATATTTTTAATATTAACAAGTGTTTTTATTTTAGGATATGCCTTATCTGTAATTACCGAATATATTTTGAGTAAAAATGATTTAGAAGAATTAAAACAAAAAAGAATGCAGAAAAAAATAGACAATTTTAAAAACCATATTATAATTTGTGGTTTTGGCAGAAATGGGAGACAAGCTGCAATAAAACTACTGGCATACAAAAAGCCATTTGTGATCATTGAAAAGGATAAAGAACTAGTAGATAAGATTGAAAGTGAGTTGATGCCTTTTGTTTTAGGTAATGCAAGTGAGGATGACGTATTGCTTCAGGCAGGAGTAGATCGGGCATCCTGTTTAATTTCTGCATTGCCGAATGATGCCGATAACTTATTTATTGTGCTTTCAACACGGCAAATAAATAAATCTATAAATATTATTAGTCGTGCGTCTCAGGAAACATCATATAATAAACTAAAACTTGCCGGGGCCAATAACGTTATTTTACCAGATAAAATTGGTGGTGATCATATGGCATCTTTGGTTGTGGTACCTGGTTTGATGGAGTTTGTAGATAACCTGTCAATCGTTGGAAAATCTAATATTAATATTGAAGAGGTTGCCGTTAAGAAACTAACGGACGACATTAAAACCATTAAAGACCTGGATCTTAGAAAAAAAACGGGTTGTAATGTGATTGGTTATAAAGATGAAAACGGTGAATATATTGTTAACCCGGAAGCCGAGATGAAACTTGCACCTCAATCTAAACTCATTGTTTTGGGGCGTCCGGAACAAATAAACAAGTTGAATACGGTTTATAACATAAAATAGAGAATTCTCTAATTTAACGACGTATATTTTACAAATTGATTTTTTTTTAGCATCTTGCTGCCTTTAAATAATAAATTCTTTAATAAAACTAACTAACAATACATTATTATGAAGAAATATCTTCTTTCAATTTTTACATTAATATTACCATTTTTAACATTTGCACAGGAAGCCCAAGAAATGGGAGTTGATGAGAAAATTGACCAAGCATTCGGTAATGCTACAGGTGGGTTTGTAAATTTTATTTTTTACCAAATTCCTTTTTCTGATACAATTAGTGTGTATTGGGTTTTATTTCCTCTAATACTGGGAGCATTATATTTCACTTTTTATTTTAAGTTTATAAATCTTAAAGGTTTTTTTACCTCAGTTAATATTGTAAGAGGTAAGTATGATAGTATTGATCATCATGAATCTTTAATTGCAGCGGGAGATTCTACCCCCGGAGGAGACGCCATTGAAACTATAGCCGTTGAGGGGCACGAAGGAGAAGTATCACATTTTCAGGCATTAACAGCTGCCTTATCCGCAACTGTTGGTTTGGGAAACATCGCTGGTGTTGCTATTGCAGTATCTATTGGTGGGGCAGGAGCAACGTTCTGGATGATTATAGCTGGGTTTTTAGGAATGGCATCTAAGTTTGTAGAATGTACACTTGGTGTAAAATATAGAGATATTGATGAAGATGGAATCGTTTATGGTGGTCCAATGTACTATCTTACTAAAGGTTTAAAATCTAAAGGACTTGGTGGTTTAGGAAAAGTGTTAGCAGTGTTGTTTGCGATATTTGTAATTGGTGGCTCATTTGGTGGTGGAAACATGTTCCAGGTAAATCAAGCGGTTCAGCTTTTTGAACACATGACAGGAGGAGATGAATCCTTTGTTTATGGATACCGCTGGGTATTTGGATTAGTAATGGCAGTTTTAGTTGGTATTGTAATAATTGGAGGTATTAAGAAAATAGCTAAAGTGACTGATAAAATAGTGCCATTTATGGTCGTTATTTATGTAGGGGCTTCCTTATTTGTAATTTTTGCTAATTATAATATGATAGGTGATGCATTTGTTCAAATTTTTAATGGTGCATTTAGCCCAGAAGGCATTGCTGGTGGGGCTGTTGGTGTGTTAATTCAAGGGTTTAGAAGAGCAGCATTCTCAAATGAAGCTGGTATTGGTTCGTCTTCAATTGCGCATTCGGCTGTAAAAACAAAATATCCGGCATCAGAAGGAATGGTGGCGTTATTGGAGCCATTTATAGATACGGTAGTTGTGTGTACAATGACAGCTTTAGTTTTAATAATTACGGGTTCATTAACAGGAGTCGGGCCGGCAAATGATGCTGAAGCTATATTAATGACTTCAGGCGCATTTGGAAGTGCAATTAGTTGGTTCCCTTATGTATTAACAATAGCAGTTGTATTATTCGCATTTAGTACTATGATCTCCTGGTCTTACTATGGTTTTCAAGGTTGGGCTTATTTATTCGGAAGAAGTAAAAAAATGGAGTATTTGTACAAAACGATCTTCTGTATGTTTGTTATTGTTGGAGCTTCAGCGAGTTTAAATTCGGTAATAGGTTTCTCTGATGCGATGATCTTTGCCATGATGGTTCCAAACATGGTTGGTTTAGTTATTCTTGCGCCTAAAGTTAGAGATGAATTGAATAAATACATGAGCGCTATAAAACCCAAAAAATAGCAATTTGGCGGATTCAATTTGACAGATTAAAAAAATATAAAATGCAAATTAAAGCCCATTTCACGTTTTCTAAAAAACAACGAAATGGGATTTTCTTTTTAATACTTTTGATCATAGGTCTTCAGTGTATTTGCTTTTTTATTGTTCCCATGGTCATTGGGGGGTCTGAAAATGAAATTTCATTTAATGATAAAGCCTTTAGTCAATTCAAGAAAGAAATAGATTCTCTCCGAACGATAGAACTGGAAAACAGAAAGCCAAAAGTATTTCCTTTCAATCCAAATTATATTACGGATTATAAAGGGACTTCATTAGGGATGTCTAGTGCCGAAATCGATAGACTGCTTATTTTTAGAGAACAGAATAAATGGATCAGGACTGTAAAACAGTTTCAAGACGTAACAAAAATTTCAGATTCACTTTTAAATGCGATTTCACCATATTTTAAATTTCCTGAGCGGGTAATCGATCCCAAAGTATCAAAGAATCCTAAGACCAGTGAATACGATAAGTGGTCAAAAACATTCACTCAAAAAGAAGATCTGAATGTGGTTACAGCAAGGCAATTACAAAAAATTGGCGGTATAGGAGAAGTACTTTCCGAGCGGATTATTAAGTATAGAAATAAGTTTCCAGGTGGTTTTATAGCAGACATTCAGCTTTGGGACGTTTACGGCTTAAATGAGGTGCTTATTACGAAAATCACAAATCAGTTCACTGTTAAGACACCTCGAAATATTAAGAAATTGGATATCAATGAGGCAACTTTAGATGACTTGGTTACGATTCAGCACATAGATTATAATTTGGCTCATGATATTCTTGAAGAACGACAATTACGACAGGGTTATAAATCTCTTGACGAATTAATGAAAGTTAAGGGCTTTCCAGTTAATAAAATCGATATAATTAAATTATATTTGACCCTTGATTGATTGAAAAAGAATGTCTCAACATTTGTTGGAATATTGGTTTTAAATATTCTAAGCATCAAAATTGCTAGACGAAAACACTAATACATTTAAGTAAATGAATAATATGTACTTCACCGAAGAGCATAATCTTTTTAGAAAAAGCCTTCAGGAATTTTTAAAGAAAGAAGTTGTGCCTCATATTGATAAATGGGAAAAAACTGGAACTATTGAGCCCTTTATATGGAAGAAGTTCGGTGATATGGGATTTTTTGGTATTCATTACCCTGAGGCCTATGGTGGGTTAAATTTAGATTTATTTTATACGGTTATTTTACAAGAAGAATTACAAAGAATAAATTCCGGTGGTTTTGCAGCAGCAGTTTGGGCACATGTGTATTTGGCGATGACTCATCTTAATGCAGAAGGCAGTGAGGCCATTAAAGAAAAGTATTTAGCCCCGAGTATTGCAGGAGAAAAGATTGGGTGTTTGTGTATTACTGAACCATCGGGAGGTAGTGATGTTGCAGGTATAAGCACTACGGCAGTTAAAGAGGGTGATTTTTATGTGATAAACGGATCTAAAACGTTTATTACAAATGGCGTTTATAGTGATTATTTGGTGGTTGCGGCTAAAACAAATCCGGAACTAGGGAATAAAGGTATGAGCATTTTTGTGGTAGATAGAGAGACTGAAGGAATATCTGCTACAAAGTTGGATAAATTAGGATGGAGAGCTTCAGATACTGCCGAAATTGCGTTTGATAATGTTAGAGTACCAACCAGTAATTTGTTGGGTGAAGAGAATCAAGGTTTTGGATATATTTTGCAACACTTTTCGCTGGAACGACTGGTTATGGGAATTAATGCCCACGCGAGAGCAGAATATGCGTTAGAATACGCGCTGAATTATATGTCGGAACGTACCGCTTTTGGAAAAGAATTGGATAAATATCAGGCGTTACGACATAAGTTTGTTGATCTATATGCTGATATGGAGGTTTGCAAACAGTTTAATTATGCGGTTACCTATCGTTTAGAAAAAGGGGAATACGTGGTGAAAGAAGCTTCCGTTTCCAAATTAAAATCAACTGAGATGGCCGACAAGGTTGTTTACGAATGTCTGCAATTTTTAGGAGGCTATGGTTATATGGAAGACTACCCTTTAGCAAGGCTGTGGCGAGATAGCAGGTTAGGCCCTATAGGTGGAGGGACATCTGAAATACTTCGTGAGATACTCTCAAAAATGATTATAGATAAAAAGGAATACAAATCGAAAATATAATTTGTAATTATTAATTGTAGATTATAAATATCTTCATATATTTGCACCCACAAAATCTAAAAGAGAGGAGGTTAAGACACTATGTTAATAATACCAATAAAAGAAGGAGAAAATATAGATAGAGCGCTAAAGCGTTTTAAGAGAAAGTTTGATAAAACAGGAACTAAACGTCAATTGCAAACGCGCAAGCAGTTTAACAAACCTTCAGTAGTACGCAGAGCACAAATACAAAAAGCTCAGTATATTCAAGCATTAAGAGATGCAGAAGATATATAATCTGCACTTAAATAATATGAAGTCCCGCTTTTAAGCGGGATTTTTTTTGTTCAAAACTTAATGTAATGCGGTTTTAATAATAAAACTTTGTACATTGAGCTTTATTGATATTAACACCTTTAAATGTCGTTTAAAGCCTTTACAGATTATTTATTACTTGAGAAGAATTATTCCGCGTTGACGGTAAATGCCTATGAAAATGATTTAACCAATTTTTATGAGTTTGTTAAAGATGAATATGAAACAAATACGATCAACAAAGTAAACTATGCACAGATACGTTCATGGATTGTGTTTTTGGTAGAACAGGGTATAAGCAATAGAAGTATTAACAGGAAGATCTCAGCGTTAAATACCTATTATAAGTTTCTTTTAAAAATAGGTGAAATTAAAATAAACCCATTGGCCAAGCACAAAGCTTTAAAAACAAGTAAGAAAATCCAGGTTCCTTTTTCTGAAGACGAGGTCATGACAGTGTTAAACAGTCTGTATTTTGAGAATGATTTTGAAGGCATACGCGATAAATTAATCATTGAATTATTCTATTCTACGGGGATAAGACGTATAGAATTGGTGGAGTTGAAGTTAACAAGTGTTAATTTAGATAATAAAACGTTAAAAGTATTAGGAAAGAGAAATAAAGAACGAATCGTTCCGTTGTTAGCATCGGTAGTGCAAACATTAAATAAGTATTTAGAGGCAAGATGTAATTTAGAAAGTATTAAAGATGCTAATAATTTATTTTTAACGAAAAAGGGAGTTAAAATATACGAAACACTTGTGTACAGAATAATAAATGATTATTTTAGTTTAGCATCCTCGAAAGTAAAAAAGAGTCCACATATTTTGCGACATTCTTTTGCTACCCACTTGCTTAATAAGGGTGCCGATTTAAATGCTGTTAAAGAGCTTCTTGGTCATTCAAGTTTAGCAGCAACTCAAATATATACGCATAATAGTATAGCAGAGTTAAAAAAAGTGCATGTTAGTACACATCCAAGAGGCAAAAAATAGAAGCGTAGAATAGTATTGTCTAACCAAAAAAAACAGAAGTATGAAAGTAAACACGCAATCCGTTAATTTTAATGCAGATCAAAAATTGATAGATTTTATTCAAAAACGTATGGATAAACTTGATATTTTTTATGATAAGGTAATTAAATCAGATGTTTATTTAAAGGTTGAAAACACGAGTGATAAAGAGAATAAGATTTTTGAAGCAAGAGTTAGTGTTCCCGGAGATAGTTTTATAGTAAAAAAGCAATGCAAAAGTTTTGAAGAAGGTGTAGATATGGCAGTTTCATCCCTGGAAAGACAGTTAAAAAAGCGAAAAGAAAAATTAAGAACATATTTATGATAAAATTTTTCAAAAAATGTTTTGAATAAAAGAAAATATATATACATTTGCAGTCCGTTAGAAATAGCGGGCTTTTTTTATGAGAAAAATGCAGAAAAAAGCCGATGTAGCTCAGCTGGCTAGAGCAGCTGATTTGTAATCAGCAGGTCGTGGGTTCGAGTCCCTCCATCGGCTCTAAAAAAAGTGAAGCACGCAAAAGGAAATTAAACCTTTGTTAAAGCAAAGATTTTAATTTGGGACGAGAAGTTTATCCTGAGCGTAGTCGAAGGGAGTCCCTCCATCGGCTCTAAAAAAACAACAGTTTTCTGTTCGTTTTTAGAAGTTCTTTAAAAGAGTGAAATAAAGTTTAATTGGGGAGATACTCAAGCGGCCAACGAGGGCAGACTGTAAATCTGCTGACTACGTCTTCGCAGGTTCGAATCCTGCTCTCCCCACTTTTTTCTTTGAATTGCCGAGATTAACTTGGCAGTCTTAGATTATTTTAAACTTTGGATTATTAAATAATTGCGAGAGTAGCTCAGTTGGTAGAGCGTCAGCCTTCCAAGCTGAATGTCGCCGGTTCGAACCCGGTCTCTCGCTCTAATATTTAAGCCGGTGTAGCTCAGGGGTAGAGCGTTTCCTTGGTAAGGAAGAGGCCACGGGTTCAAATCCCGTCATTGGCTCTATTTTTTTAAAAACTAAAATTATTAGTACACTAATATTATATATAACTTAAGATTAAATTATTAAAACATGGCAAAGGCAACTTTCGATCGTTCAAAACCACACTTAAATATCGGTACAATTGGACACGTAGATCACGGTAAAACAACTTTAACTGCTGCTATTACTAAAGTATTAGCTGATGCAGGTTTATCAAATGCACTATCATTTGATCAAATTGATAATGCTCCAGAGGAGAAAGAAAGAGGTATAACAATTAATACTTCGCACGTAGAGTATCAAACAGCTAACCGTCACTACGCTCACGTTGACTGTCCAGGTCACGCCGATTACGTAAAGAACATGGTTACTGGTGCTGCTCAAATGGATGGTGCTATTTTAGTAGTTGCTGCTACAGATGGTCCTATGCCACAAACTCGTGAGCACATCTTATTAGGACGTCAAGTTGGTATCCCAAGAATTGTTGTATTCATGAATAAAGTGGATATGGTTGATGATGAGGAATTACTTGAGTTAGTAGATATGGAGATCAGAGATTTATTATCTTTCTACGAGTACGATGGAGATAATGGTCCTGTAATTGCTGGTTCTGCTTTAGGAGCTCTTAATGGTGAGCAAAAGTGGGTTGATACAGTAATGGAATTAATGGAGGCTTGTGATTCTTGGATTGAAGAACCATTAAGAGAAGTTGATAAAGATTTCTTAATGCCGATTGAAGATGTATTCTCTATTACTGGTCGTGGTACTGTAGCAACTGGTCGTATTGAAACTGGTGTTGCTAACACTGGTGATCCTGTAGATATTATTGGTATGGGGGCTGAAAAATTATCCTCTACTATTACAGGTATCGAAATGTTCCGTCAAATATTAGATAGAGGTGAAGCTGGAGATAATGCTGGTATCTTATTAAGAGGTATTGAGAAAAGTCAAATCTCAAGAGGGATGGTAATCTGTAAGCCAGGTTCTGTAACACCACATGCTAAATTTAAAGCTGAGGTTTATATCCTTAAAAAAGAAGAAGGTGGACGTCATACGCCATTTCATAACAACTACCGTCCTCAGTTCTACGTTCGTACAACTGATGTAACTGGAAACATTGCGCTTCCTGATGGTGTTGAAATGGTTATGCCTGGAGATAACTTAACAATTACTGTTGAGTTGATTAATACCATTGCAATGAATGTTGGTCTACGTTTCGCAATCCGTGAAGGTGGTAGAACAGTTGGTGCAGGTCAGGTGACTGAGATTTTAGACTAAATAAAAGTTTAATAAATATAGAGTCAAGGTATCTCGTTTTTCGGGATGCCTTTTGACTTATATTTACGGGTTTAGCTCAGTTGGTAGAGCACTGGTCTCCAAAACCAGGTGTCGGGAGTTCGAGTCTCTCAACCCGTGCAAAATGAATGAAGCACGAGACGAGAAGTTTCTCCTGAGCATAGCAAAGGAAATAGGTCTCTCAATAAGTTTACACCGAGCGTAGTCGAAGTGTGCAAATAAAAGAATATAAAGTAATGGCTGGAATTGTAAATTATATAAAAGAATCGTTTGGAGAACTAAAAAACAATGTGAGCTGGACGCCTTGGTCAGAAGCGCAAAGTTTAACTGTTTTGGTGGCTGTATTTTCAATTATATTCTCTCTTGCAATATGGGGCGTAGATACGGTTTTCAGCAAGGTTATTACGTTTTACTTTCAATGGATTAACGGTTAAAATATAGTTTATGTCTGAGGGTAGTGAAAAAAAGTGGTATGTAGTTAGAGCTGTTAGTGGTCAGGAAAATAAGATTAAAACTTATATCGAGAATGAAATTGCTCGCTTAGGTCTTAGTGATTATGTGGATCAGGTTTTGGTACCTACCGAAAGAGTAATACAAATTAGAAATGGAAAAAAGATACATAAAGAAAAAGTCTTTTTTCCCGGATATATTATGGTTCAGGCTAATTTGACGGGAGAGGTTCCTCATATTATAAGATCAGTTACGAATGTGATTGGATTTTTAGGAGAAACAAAAGGTGGAGATCCGGTACCGTTGAGGCAATCAGAGGTTAACAGGATGTTAGGTAAAGTTGATGAGTTGTCTGTTGAGGAAAGTGCTAATGTGGTAATTCCGTTTACCAAAGGCGAAACAGTTAAAGTTATTGATGGTCCGTTTAATGGATTTGATGGCACCATTGAAAATATAAATGAAGAAAAGCGTAAACTTGAGGTTATGGTTAAGATTTTTGGAAGAAAAACACCATTGGAGTTAAGTTATATGCAAGTAGAAAAAGTATAATAATTGTTACACTATATATAAGATATGCTCTTTGGCTTCCAACTTTAAGAAGCATATCAAACTAAATTATTAAAAATGGCAAAAGAATTAGGTAAAGTAGTTAAGTTACAAGTTCGGGGAGGTGCTGCGAATCCATCGCCACCGGTTGGACCCGCTTTAGGTGCTGCTGGAGTTAACATTATGGAGTTCTGTAAGCAATTCAATGCGAGAACTCAAGATAAACCTGGTAAAGTTTTACCGGTTGTTATCTCTGTTTACAAAGACAAGTCATTCGACTTTGTAATCAAAACTCCTCCAGCTGCAGTACAATTATTAGAAGCGGCCAAGGTGAAAAAAGGTTCAGGAGAACCAAACCGAAAAAAAGTAGCTAAAGTATCTTGGGACCAGATTAAGACTATTGCAGAAGACAAAATGGTAGATTTAAATGCATTTACTACAGAATCTGCTATGAGAATGGTTGCTGGTACAGCAAGATCTATGGGAATAACCGTAACAGGGAAATTTCCTAATTAATCTTTAAAAGACATTAAAAAATGGCAAGATTAACAAAAAAGCAAAAAGAGGCTGCTGCAAAAATAGAAAAAGGAAGAATTTATTCTGTTGAAGAAGCCTCGGCATTAATAAAAGAAATTACCAATACTAAATTTGATGCATCCATTGATTTGGCGGTTCGTTTAGGGGTTGACCCTAGAAAAGCTAATCAAATGGTAAGGGGAGTTGTATCACTTCCGCATGGTACTGGTAAAGACATGAAAGTGTTGGCATTAGTGACACCGGATAAAGAAGCGGAAGCTAAAGAAGCTGGTGCTGATTACGTGGGACTGGATGAGTACCTTGATAAAATTAAAGGTGGTTGGACAGACGTAGACGTTATTATTACGATGCCAAGTGTTATGGGTAAATTAGGCCCTTTAGGACGTGTTTTAGGTCCACGAGGTTTAATGCCAAACCCAAAAACCGGTACGGTAACTATGGATGTGGCAAAAGCTGTAACAGAAGTAAAAGCAGGTAAAATTGACTTTAAAGTTGATAAAACTGGTATTGTACACGCAGCAATTGGTAAGGCATCATTTAGTGCCGATAAAATCGCTGGTAATGCAAATGAATTATTACAAACATTAATGAAACTTAAGCCAACGGCGTCAAAAGGAACTTATGTGAAGAGTATTTTTATGTCTTCAACAATGAGTCCAAGTGTTGCTGTTGATCCTAAAATTGGTTAATTAGTTAAAGACTTTTATTATGACAAGAGAAGAAAAATCACAAGTAATTGAGGAGTTAACTGGACAATTAGCTAATAATGCTAACATATATTTAGCAGATATTTCAGGGTTAAATGCTGGAACTACCTCAGACTTACGTCGTGCTTGTTTTAAAGCCGATATACAGTTATCAGTTGTAAAAAATACATTATTAGAAAAAGCCATGCAAGCGTCCGATAGAGATTTCGGAGATCTTCCAACGGTTTTAAAAGGTAATACTTCAGTAATGTATTCTGAAACAGGAAATGCTCCTGCCAAAGTAATTAAAGCTTTCAGAAAGAAATCGGAAAAACCTTTATTAAAAGGAGCGTTTATTGAAGAAGCCATTTACTTAGGTGATGAGCAATTAGATATGTTAGTAGATATCAAATCTAAAGAAGAATTGATAGGCGAGATCGTAACATTGTTACAATCTCCTGCTAAAAATGTTATTTCTGCACTTAAATCGGGTGGTGGAACAATAGCAGGTATCATTAAAACATTATCCGAGAAAGAAGGATAAACAAAAAAGTACGCACTTTATTACAATTATATTATTATTAAAAAATTATTAAAACGATAGAAAAATGGCAGATTTAAAAGATTTCGCAGAACAATTAGTTAACCTAACCGTAAAAGAAGTAAATGAGTTAGCTACTATATTAAAAGATGAGTATGGTATCGAGCCTGCTGCTGCTGCTGTAGCAGTTGCTGCTGGAGGTGCTGCTGCTGGTGGAGACGCTGCAGAAGAGCAAACTGAATTTGATGTAATTCTTAAAGCCGCTGGTGGTTCTAAATTGGCAGTTGTAAAATTAGTTAAAGAATTAACTGGTTTAGGTTTAAAAGAAGCTAAAGGTTTAGTTGATGATGCACCAAGTGCTATTAAAGAAGGTGTTTCTAAAGACGAAGCTGAAGGTTTAAAGGCATCTTTAGAAGAAGCAGGAGCAGAGGTTGAGCTTAAATAAGCTTAACAACCAAACAATACAAAGGTTTAGATCTGTCGCGCTTTAAAGGCGCGACAAGACCTAAACCATTTTGCGTATATAATAGTTAATATACGTTATCACTATTTTTTTTAATCATAATTCCGTCCATTGATGTTGTCAACACAAGCTGAAAGATTAAATTTCTCGTCTATTGTAAATAGAACAGAATATCCGGATTTCTTGGATATTCAGATTAAATCCTTCCAGGATTTTTTCCAATTAGAAACAAAATCTGAAGAAAGAGGAGATGAAGGTCTTTATAACACCTTCATGGAAAACTTTCCAATTACAGATTCCCGTAATCAATTTGTTTTAGAATTTTTAGATTACTTTGTAGATCCACCAAGATATGCTATTGATGAGTGTATTGAAAGAGGTCTTACGTACAGCGTTCCGCTAAAAGCAAGGTTAAAGTTATATTGTACAGACCCTGAACATGAGGATTTCGAGACCATTGTTCAAGATGTGTATTTAGGAACCATACCTTACATGACGCCATCCGGTACATTTTGTATTAATGGTGCAGAGCGTGTAGTAGTGTCTCAATTACACCGTTCACCTGGAGTCTTCTTTGGTCAATCATTCCATGCCAACGGAACAAAACTGTATTCTGCAAGAGTAATCCCTTTCAAAGGGTCCTGGATTGAATTCGCAACCGATATCAATCAAGTCATGTATGCTTACATTGACAGAAAGAAAAAGTTACCGGTTACAACATTATTTAGAGCGATTGGTTTTGAACGTGATAAGGACATTTTGGAGATTTTTGACCTTGCTGAAGAGGTTAAAGTGTCTAAATCTGGATTAAAGAAATATTTAGGACGTAAACTTGCAGCGCGTGTACTTAATACATGGCACGAGGATTTTGTTGATGAAGATACCGGCGAAGTTGTATCGATTGAGCGTAACGAAATTGTACTTGATCGTGATACGGTTATTGAAAAAGATAATATTGAGGAAATTCTTGAGTCTGGTGTAAAAACCATTCTTCTGCATAAAGAAAGCGCTGAACAGGGCGATTATGCTATTATTCACAACACACTTCAAAAAGATCCAACGAATTCTGAGAAAGAAGCCGTTGAGCATATCTATAGACAACTGCGTAATGCTGAACCGCCGGATGAGGAAACAGCACGTGGTATTATAGACAAATTATTCTTTAGTGACCAACGTTACTCTTTAGGAGAAGTTGGGCGTTACAGAATGAATAAGAAATTACAGTTAGATATTGGAATGGATAAGCAAGTGCTTACCAAAGAAGATATTATAACGATTATCAAATATTTAATCGAGCTTATCAACTCAAAAGCAGAGATTGATGATATTGACCACTTATCTAATCGTCGTGTACGTACGGTTGGTGAGCAATTATCTCAACAATTTGGTGTTGGTTTAGCCCGTATGGCACGTACCATTCGTGAGCGTATGAACGTTCGTGATAATGAAGTGTTTACACCAATAGATTTAATTAATGCCAAGACCTTATCGTCTGTTATTAATTCTTTCTTTGGAACAAATCAATTGTCTCAATTTATGGATCAAACAAATCCATTAGCCGAGATTACGCACAAGCGTCGTTTATCAGCTTTAGGACCTGGAGGATTATCCAGAGAGAGAGCAGGTTTCGAAGTTCGTGATGTGCACTATACGCATTACGGTCGTTTATGTCCTATTGAAACACCGGAGGGACCAAATATTGGTTTGATTTCCTCACTTTCTGTATATGCGAAGGTGAATTCCATGGGATTCATTGAAACGCCATATAGAAAAGTAACCGATGGTGTTGTTGACATTGCGAATGCGCCAACATATTTAAGCGCTGAAGAAGAAGAAGAAAAGTTAATCGCACAAGCTACTGTTGAAGTTGATGATAACGGTAAGATTTTGCATGATAAGGTTATTGCCAGAATGGAGGGGGACTTTCCGGTTATTGAGCCAACATCAATTCATTATACAGATGTTGCACCGAACCAAATTTCGTCAATATCTGCGTCATTAATTCCTTTCTTAGAACATGATGATGCGAATAGAGCATTGATGGGATCTAATATGATGCGTCAGGCAGTACCATTATTACTACCTCAGGCACCCATTGTGGGAACCGGATTGGAGCGCCAGGTTGCATCAGATTCTCGTGTTTTAGTTAATGCTGAGGGTAATGGAGAAGTACTTTATGTAGATGCTAATGAAATTAAAATCCAATACGAACGTACAGAAGATGAATCGGCTGTTAGTTTTGATAGTGATATCAAATCTTACCAACTGGTTAAATTCAGAAAAACCAATCAAGGAACTTCTATCAACTTAAAACCAATTGTAGTTAAAGGTGATAAAGTAACAAAGGGACAGGTATTATGTGAAGGTTATGCTACTCAGAAAGGTGAATTAGCCTTAGGTAGAAATATGAAAGTAGCCTTTATGCCTTGGAAAGGATATAACTTTGAGGATGCGATTGTAATTTCTGAAAAGGTAGTGCGCGAAGATATATTTACTTCAATACATATCGATGAGTATTCTTTAGAAGTTAGAGATACTAAATTGGGTAATGAAGAATTGACAAATGATATCCCTAATGTATCAGAAGAAGCTACTAAGGATCTAGATGAAAATGGAATGATCCGCGTTGGAGCAGAAGTGAAGCCTGGCGATATCTTAATTGGTAAGATTACACCTAAAGGAGAATCTGATCCAACTCCGGAAGAAAAACTATTGCGTGCTATCTTTGGCGATAAAGCGGGTGATGTAAAGGATGCATCTTTAAAAGCATCTCCTTCTTTAAATGGGGTTGTTATTGAGAAGAAATTATTTGCTCGTGCGGTAAAAGATAAGCGTAAAAGAGCACAAGATAAAGATGATATCTTAGCTTTAGAAGCGCAATATGATAGAAAGTTTGATGATTTAAAAGAAATTTTAATCGAGAAGCTTTTCAATATTGTTAATGGTAAAACAGCACAAGGTATTTTTAACGATTTAGGAGAAGAAGTATTACCAAAGGGTAAAAAATTTACACTTAAAATGTTAAATGCTGTTGATGATTATGCGCATTTAGTATCTGGAAAATGGACTACTGATGATCATACGAATCAATTAGTGGCCGATTTAATTCATAATTATAAAATTAAAGAAAACGACTTACAAGGTTCTTTACGCCGTGAGAAGTTTACAATTTCTGTTGGTGATGAATTACCTGCAGGTATTATTAAGCTTGCAAAAGTTTACATTGCTAAAAAGCGTAAACTTAAAGTGGGTGATAAAATGGCAGGACGTCACGGTAACAAGGGTATTGTTGCAAGAATCGTTCGCCAGGAAGATATGCCTTTCTTAGAAGACGGAACACCGGTTGATATTGTATTGAATCCTCTTGGAGTACCATCTCGTATGAACATTGGTCAGATTTATGAAACTGTTTTAGGATGGGCCGGACAAGATTTAGGACGTACTTATGCAACACCTATTTTTGACGGTGCTACCATAGACCAGATCAACGAGTTTACAGATGAAGCTGGAATTCCAAGATATGGACATACTTATCTATACGATGGTGGAACTGGAAAGCGTTTCGATCAGCCAGCAACCGTTGGTGTTATTTATATGCTTAAATTAGGGCATATGGTAGATGACAAAATGCACGCACGTTCTATAGGACCTTACTCATTAATTACACAACAACCATTAGGTGGTAAAGCACAATTTGGTGGGCAACGTTTTGGTGAAATGGAAGTTTGGGCACTTGAAGCTTATGGAGCGTCAAGTACTTTACGTGAGATCTTAACCGTAAAATCTGATGATGTTATTGGAAGAGCTAAAACATACGAAAGTATTGTGAAAGGTGAGCCAATGCCAGATCCGGGATTACCAGAATCATTCAACGTACTTATGCACGAATTGAAAGGTTTAGGATTGGACATCAGATTAGAGGAATAATAAAAAAAGTTGGCAGTGTTCAGTCAACAGTAGACACTGTTAATTGAATACTGAAGAATACTGAATACTTGAAAAAATGGCAAGAAAACAAGATAAGAATACAGTAAAGAGATTTAATAAAATCTCCATTGGTTTAGCATCGCCAGAATCTATTTTAGCAGAATCTAGAGGTGAAGTTTTAAAACCGGAAACTATCAATTATCGAACTCACAAACCGGAAAGAGATGGTTTGTTCTGCGAGCGTATTTTTGGTCCTGTAAAGGATTATGAGTGTGCTTGTGGCAAATATAAACGTATTCGTTACAAGGGGATTGTGTGTGACCGATGTGGTGTTGAAGTTACTGAAAAGAAGGTGCGTCGTGATCGTGTAGGACACATTAATTTAGTGGTTCCTGTAGCTCACATTTGGTACTTCCGTTCTTTACCAAATAAAATAGGATATTTATTAGGATTACCATCTAAGAAATTGGATATGATTATTTACTACGAACGTTATGTAGTAATTCAACCGGGTAATGCGAAAAATGAAGAAGGTGAACCATTACAAAAAATGGATTTCCTTACAGAAGAAGAATACTTAAATATTCTTGAAGATCTTCCACAGGACAATCAATATTTAGATGATACAGATCCTAACAAGTTCCTTGCTAAAATGGGAGCAGAGTGTTTGATTGAATTATTGTCAAGAATTGATTTAGAGGCATTGTCGTACGAGCTACGTCATAAAGCAAATACAGAAACATCTAAACAACGTAAAACAGAAGCATTAAAGCGTTTACAAGTTGTTGAGTCCTTACGTGAGTCTAATAATAATAGAGAGAATCGTCCGGAGTGGATGATCATGAAAGTAATTCCTATTATTCCACCAGAATTACGTCCATTAGTACCATTAGATGGCGGCCGTTTTGCAACTTCAGATTTGAATGATTTATATAGAAGAGTAATTATCAGAAATAACCGTCTTAAAAGATTGGTGGAAATTAAAGCTCCGGAAGTTATTTTGCGTAACGAAAAACGTATGCTTCAAGAGTCTGTAGATTCATTATTTGATAATACACGTAAGTCTTCAGCAGTAAAAACAGATTCTAACAGACCATTAAAGTCTTTATCAGATTCACTTAAAGGTAAGCAAGGACGTTTCCGTCAAAACTTACTTGGTAAGCGTGTTGATTATTCCGCACGTTCTGTAATTGTTGTTGGACCAGAATTAAAATTATTCGAATGTGGATTGCCTAAAAATATGGCAGCTGAACTTTACAAACCTTTCGTAATTAGAAAGCTAATTGAAAGAGGTATTGTAAAAACGGTAAAGTCTGCTAAAAAGATTATAGATAAAAGAGAGCCTGTGGTTTGGGATATCTTGGAAAACGTTCTTAAAGGACATCCGGTATTGCTAAACCGTGCGCCTACCTTGCATAGATTGGGTATTCAAGCTTTTCAACCAAAATTAATTGAAGGAAAGGCCATTCAGTTACACCCGTTAGTATGTACGGCGTTTAATGCCGATTTTGATGGTGACCAGATGGCGGTTCATTTACCTTTAGGACCAGAAGCGATTTTAGAATGTCAATTATTAATGTTGGCATCACATAATATCTTAAATCCTGCAAACGGATCACCGGTAACAGTACCGTCTCAGGATATGGTACTTGGTTTGTATTATATGACCAAGCTACGTAAGTCAACACCAGAATTATCAGTTAAAGGAGAAGGTTTAACATTCTATTCTTCTGAAGAGGTTGTTATTGCCTTTAATGAGAATAAAGTTGACTTAAATGCTGGTATTAAAGTAAGAACCATTGATATTAATGAAGATGGTAAACTTGCACCTGCAATTGTTGATACCACTGTAGGACGTGTATTATTTAATCAGCATGTACCACAAGCCGCAGGATATATTAATCAAGTATTGACTAAAAAATCGTTAAGGGATATTATTGGAGATATACTTAAGTATACTTCGGTTCCTGAAACGGCAGATTTCTTGGATGCTATTAGAACATTAGGTTTCAAATTTGCATTTCAAGGGGGATTATCATTTAGTTTAGGTGATATTATTATTCCACCGGAAAAACAGGGAATGATTGATAAGGCTAACGGATTAGTCGACGGTATTATGGGTAACTATAATATGGGACTTATAACGAACAACGAACGTTATAATCAGGTTATTGATATATGGACATCTACGAATGCTGAATTGACAGAGTTGTCCATGAAGCGTATACGTGAAGATCAACAAGGGTTTAACTCGGTATTTATGATGCTTGATTCTGGAGCTCGTGGATCTAAAGAACAGATTCGTCAGCTTACAGGTATGCGTGGATTGATGGCGAAACCTAAAAAATCGAATGCTGGTGGCGGGGAGATTATCGAGAATCCAATTCTTTCTAACTTTAAGGAAGGACTTTCAATCTTAGAATATTTTATCTCTACACACGGTGCTCGTAAAGGTCTTGCGGATACGGCGCTTAAAACAGCAGATGCTGGTTACTTAACACGTCGTTTAGTTGATGTTTCTCAAGATGTTATTATTAATACTGAAGACTGTGGGACATTAAGAGGTGTAGAAGTAGAACCATTAAAGAAAAATGACGAAGTTGTTGAAACGCTTGAAGAGCGTATTGTTGGACGTGTTTCTTTAAACGATGTGCACAATCCATTAACTGATGAGCTATTAGTTTCTGCCGGTCAACTTATTGAAGATGATATTGCCAGAGCAATTGAAGAATCACCAATTGAAACATTAGAGGTGCGCTCTGCATTAAGTTGTGAGGCATTAAGAGGTATTTGTGCTAAGTGTTACGGTCGTAATTTGGCCACCGGAAAAATGGTACAACGTGGCGAAGCTGTTGGAGTCGTTGCTGCTCAGTCTATTGGTGAACCAGGTACGCAATTAACCCTTCGTACATTCCACGTTGGTGGTATTGCAGGAAACATTTCTGAAGATAATAAATTAGCGGTTAAGTTTGACGGTGTTGCAGAAATTGAAGATTTAAAAACGGTAAAAGGTGATGATAGTGAAGGAAATGAGGTGGATATTGTAATATCTCGTACTTCTGAAATTAAACTTACCGATAAGAAAACAGGTATTGTTCTAAGTACCAATAATATCCCTTACGGGTCTACTATTTATATTAAAAACGGAGATGTTTTAAGTAAAGGAGACGTTGTTTGTCAATGGGATCCATATAATGGTGTTATCATTTCAGAATTTGCTGGTAAAGTAAAATATGAAAACATTGAACAGGGGATTACATACCAAGTTGAGATTGATGAGCAGACCGGTTTCCAGGAGAAGGTGATTTCTGAATCTAGAAATAAAAAGCTGATTCCTACCCTTCATATTGAAGATGCTAAGGGAGAAACAATACGTTCCTACAACTTACCCGTAGGAGCTCACTTAATGATCGATGATGGTGAGAAAATTAATATTGGTAAAATTTTAGTTAAAATACCACGTAAATCTGCTAAAGCAGGTGATATTACTGGAGGTTTACCTCGTGTGACCGAGTTGTTTGAAGCGCGTAATCCTTCAAACCCAGCAGTAGTTAGTGCTATTGATGGTGTTGTATCCTTCGGAAAAATTAAAAGAGGTAATCGAGAGATTATCGTTGAATCTAAAACCGGTGATATTAAGAAGTACTTGGTGAAGTTATCTAATCAAATTCTTGTTCAAGAGAACGATTATGTAAAAGCTGGAATGCCACTATCTGATGGTTCTATTACGCCAAATGACATTCTAAATATTAAAGGCCCGTCGGCAGTTCAACAATATTTGGTTAATGAAGTACAAGAAGTATATCGATTACAAGGTGTGAAAATTAATGATAAGCACTTTGAAGTTGTTGTAAGACAAATGATGCGTAAAGTGCGAATTATTGATTCTGGAGATACTATTTTCTTAGAAGATCAGTTAGCACATAAAGCGGACTTTATCAAGGAAAATGATGATATCTTTGGAATGAAAGTTATTGAAGATGCGGGAGATTCAACAAATCTTAAGGCAGGACAAATTGTATCACCGCGTGATTTAAGGGATGAAAACTCTATTTTGCGAAGAGAAGATAAACAACTTGTTATGGCTAGAGATGCCAAACCAGCAACGGCTACACCTATATTACAGGGTATTACAAGAGCGTCGCTTCAAACGAAATCATTTATTTCTGCAGCTTCCTTCCAGGAAACAACGAAAGTTCTTAATGAAGCAGCGGTAGCTGGTAAAGTCGATTCTTTAGAAGGTCTTAAGGAAAATGTAATTGTCGGACATAGAATTCCGGCGGGGACAGGTATGCGTAATTATACGGATATCATCGTGGGATCTAAGGAAGAATTTGATGAAATGATGCAAGTAAAACAAGAATTAAATTATAATTAATTGTCATTCCTGCGAAGGCAGGAATCTAAAAAATAAAAGCCTTCATGTATATTAACTTGAAGGCTTTTTTATATTTAAAATATTAAACTATGGCAGACGAAAAAGATAAACAAAAGCAAGGGCAAATCAATATTGAATTGGACGAATCCGTAGCTGAAGGGACGTACTCTAATCTGGCTATTATTAATCATTCGGTTTCAGAATTTGTTGTGGATTTTATAAGTGTGATGCCGGGGATTCCAAAAAGTAAGGTCAAGTCTAGAATTATATTAACGCCACAACATGCTAAGCGCCTATTAAAAGCGTTAGGAGATAATGTATCAAGATTTGAAAGTGCTCATGGTGAAATTAAGGATTACGAGCAACCGCCTATACCTCTAAACTTTGGACCAACCGGTCAAGCGTAATCGTTATGAGTTAATACCTAAATTTTATATTTATTAGGTTGCTCGAAATATATACTTGAGCAACCACCTATACCTCTAAACTTTGGACCAACCGGTCAAGCGTAATCGTTATGAGTTAATACCTAAATTTTATATTTATTAGGTTGCTCGAAATATATACTTGAGCAACCACCTATACCTCTAAACTTTGGACCAACCGGTCAAGCGTAATCGTTATGAGTTAATACCTAAATTTTATATTTATGAGGTTGCTCGAAATATGTACTTATGAGTCCTGCTATTGGGGCAAAGCATAAAAAAAGCCTTTGAAATTGTTTCAAAGGCTTTTTTTATGCAACTTCTTTGTTGACATGAAATTGTAAAGCACCGGAAGGGCATTTCTTTATTTGCTTAATAATCTTTTTAGTAGATGCGGCTTCAAGATTTATCCAAGGGATAACGGAACTTTGAAACACACTAGAGAGTTCATTTGCACAATGATCCGCATGTATGCAGGCGCATGGGTTATAAGTCACAGTAATATCGGAATTACTGAAAACGTTGGCTTTAGTTTCCATAAGTAGGTCATTATTTGGGGTTAAGATTCAATTTTAAATGTATATTTCTATGCAATAAAAAATTAAAAGAATCGATTAAATGTATTAAAAATTCGATTAAAAACCAAAACATCGACGAAATACATACTGATATTACTCAAATTCTGAAGTAAAATGAAAGGTTATACTCGGGTATTTTTGTTGAGTCATTTGCAAAGAGAATGAGGAATCTGCTAAAAAAACAAGTTGATTTTGCTTGTCTTTTGCTAAGAAGCGTTGTTTCACTCTAATAAACTCTTTGTATTCTTCATTCTTTTCATCCTCAGGATCTATCCAGCATGCTTTATGTACATTTAAATTCTCGTAGGTACATTTCGCGCCGTATTCATGCTCAAGTCTGTATTGAATAACTTCATATTGTAATGCACCAACCGTACCTATAACTTTTCGGCCATTCAATTCTAGTGTAAACAATTGAGCAACACCTTCGTCCATTAATTGATCTATCCCCTTAAAAAGTTGTTTAGATTTTAAAGGGTCGGCATTATTAATGTATCTAAAGTGTTCCGGAGAAAAACTTGGAACCCCCTTATAATTTAATATTTCGCCTTCAGTTAATGTGTCACCTATTTTGAAATTCCCTGTATCCTGTAAACCTACAATATCCCCGGGGTACGATATGTCTACAATTTCCTTTTTTTCTGCAAAAAAAGCATTAGGACTGGAAAATTTTACCTTCTTTTTGTTTCTAACATGCAAATAAGGAGCGTTTCGTTTAAATTCGCCAGAAACAATTTTTACAAAGGCTAATCGATTTCTGTGGTTCGGATCCATATTGGCATGTATTTTAAATACGAAACCACTAAACTTATTTTCATCGGGTTGTACCAAACGTTCTTCACTTTGTTTTGATCTTGGTGTTGGAGCTATACTTACAAAGCAGTCAAGTAATTCTCTAACTCCAAAATTATTTAGAGCCGAACCAAAAAAAACGGGTTGTAGGTTTCCGTTAAGGTAATTGTCCTTGTTAAATTCAGGATAAATACCTTCAACGAGTTCTATTTCTTCTCTTAAGATGTTGGCAGCCCGATCGCCAATGAGGGTATCTAATTGAGGAGAAGATAAATCTGAAATTTCAAGTGTTTCTTCAATGTCTTTTCTACTGTCACCGCTAAAAAGGTTAATGTTCTTTTCCCAGATGTTATAAATGCCCTTAAAATCATAACCCATTCCAATCGGAAAACTCAAAGGTGTTACTTTAAGACCTAACTTTTGTTCAACTTCATCTAACAAATCGAAGGCATCCTTACCTTCTCTATCCATCTTATTGATAAATACAATCATTGGAATGTTCCGCATGCGGCATACTTCAACAAGTTTTTCGGTTTGTTCCTCAACACCTTTTGCAACGTCAATAACCACGATAACGCTGTCAACAGCCGTAAGTGTTCTAAACGTATCTTCAGCAAAATCTTTGTGCCCTGGGGTATCAAGAATATTAATTTTAATACCGTTATATTCAAAAGCCAAAACCGAAGTGGCCACCGAAATACCGCGTTGCCGTTCAATTTCCATAAAGTCACTTGTAGCTCCCTTTTTTATCTTATTACTTTTAACGGCACCAGCTTCTTGAATAGCACCTCCAAATAATAACAACTTTTCAGTTAAAGTCGTTTTTCCCGCATCCGGGTGCGATATAATGCCGAATGTTCTTCGTCGCTCTATTTCTTTTAAAAAACTCATATGTAATTATGCAAATGGGACCTGTCTGCCGACAGGCAGGTGCAAATATACTATTATTAGTAGCAATTTAAATGGGTTAAGCACCCTTTTTAAATTTATAGACAGAATTATGTATTTTAGAGATTTACTTGGTATTTTTGTATTGCTATGGAAGAAGAAAAAGTAATTTTGGTAAATGAGAACGACGAGCAGATTGGATTAATGCCCAAAATGGAAGCTCATGAAAAAGCGTTGCTACACCGCGCATTTTCCGTTTTTGTTTTTAATGATAACAATGAATTGATGCTTCAACAAAGGGGATTGGATAAATATCATTCACCTGGGTTGTGGACTAATACCTGTTGTAGTCATCAACGCGACGGTGAGAGTAATATTCAAGCCGGCAAAAGAAGGTTGCAGGAGGAAATGGGATTTGTTGTGGACTTAACAGAATCCATTTCATTTATGTATAAAGCGCCTTTTGATAATGGGTTGACAGAACATGAATATGATCATGTGCTATTAGGAAGTTATAACGAAGATCCAATTATCAATCCAGATGAAGTGGCAAGCTGGAAATGGATGCCCTTGGAAGACGTTAAGGCTGATATGGCATCACATCCTGAAATTTATACAGAGTGGTTTAAAGTGATTTTTGATAAATTCTACGAATACATAAATGTCAACTCATGAAAGTAACAGTTAGTAGAAAAGCACATTTTAATGCAGCACATCGTTTGTACCGAAAAGATTGGGATGATGAAAAAAATCGTTTGATCTTCGGTAAATGTAGCAATCCTAACTTCCATGGTCATAATTATGAACTTATTGTTAGCGTTACAGGTGAAATTGATGAAGAAACCGGGTATGTGATGGATATAAAGATTTTAAAAGAAATCATTAAAAGTGAAGTTGAAGAAGCTTTTGATCATAAAAACTTAAACCTCGAGGTTCCTGAATTTGAAGCTTTAAATCCTACCGCCGAAAACATTGCTGTTGTAATCTACGATAAGATTAGACCAAAGCTAAAACCGAATTTAAACCTAGAGATTACACTTTTTGAAACACCTCGCAATTTTGTTAGTTATTCTGGGAAATAATTAGTTATATTTATGCTTGGGGAAGTATTAAAATAATAACTAATTAACTCTTTTTTTTATGGAAAGGAATAGCTATCCAAAACTACACAATGCATCGTGGCCAGGAGTAGTTGGTAAAGGCCAGGATTCCGAACCACCAATTTCATTAGATACCATGCTTGAATTAACGGCAAATGCCGAAGTGAATGGTGTAAAGTTTGATGGGTTCGACCTTTTTTTATGCGATCCACATTTAGATATAGATGCCTCTGATGATACTATACAGGCATTGGTAGATAAAGCAAGAGCTTATAATTTGGAAATAGGAAGTTTAGTAGCACCGGTTTGGGCAGGAACAGGAGGTGGTTCTGCTATGGGAAGTAGAGCGGAAAGAGACCGGTTTGTTGCTCAAGTTAGAAAGGCATGCATTATAGGTAAAAAGTTACGGGATTTAGGTGCTCGCCCAAATGGAATTATAAGAATAGATTCGTCTGTAGATCCGGAAAGTTGGGCGGAAGATTCGGAAGCGAATACCCAATTAATAGCTCAAACATTTAGAGAAGCCTGTGATGTTGCAGCCGAGTATGGTGAGTTTTTAGCAGCCGAAGGTGAGATATGTTGGGGAGGCATGCATGGTTGGAAATCCATGGTAAAAACTCTCGAAGCTGTGGGGAGACCAAATATTGGATTTCAGGCAGATATGGCTCATACCCTATTATATTTATTAGGGTACAACAAACCGGATGAAAGAATTTTACCGGAAGACTTTCAATGGGAAGATAGAGAAACATTAACAGAAGGGCTAAAAACTTTAACGGCTGCACTACGTCCGTGGACCGTAGATTTTCATGTTGCCCAAAATGACGGAAGTGTTTTTGGTGCTGGCTCTCATGATAAAACCGGAAGACACTGTCAGGCTTCAGATCCAAATGGAAAATTAGATATTCCTGTAGATGCAGGCCATTGGCTACGAGATGAAAATGGAAAATTAACCAAGAGATTCAAGCATATTTGTTGGGATGGTTGTATGTTTCCAAATGATGTTATGATGCAACCAAAAACATGGAACGATATTTTAGCGACCATGATAGATGTTCGTGAACAACACGGTTGGTATGAATAAGAATAGAAAAGGAAAAGCGTAGAAGGGTAAATTTAAAAGATTAGAAGTTATATGGCAGCCAAAAAAATATTAAGAATAGGTTTGGTAGGATATGGATTTATGGGAAGAACCCATTCCAATGCATACAACAGAATAAGTGATTTTTTTCCAGATTTAGAATATCAACCGGTACTCAAGGCCGTTTGTGCGCGTAACGAAGCGCGTGTTAAGAATTTTTCAAAACAATGGGGTTTTGAATCTTATGAAACGGATTGGAGGGTGTTAATTGCTCGTAATGATATTGATGCCATTGACATCTGTACACCAAATAACATGCATGCAGAAATTGCGATTGCAGCGGCAGAATCGGGTAAAATGGTACTTTGCGAAAAACCTTTGGCAAGAACCGTTGCAGAAGCTCAGCCCATGGTTGATGCTGTAGAAAAAGCAGGAGTAGCCAATACGGTTTGGTATAACTATAGGAGAATACCGGCAGTAACATTAGCAAAACAACTTATAGACTCAGGAAAATTAGGCAAAGTATTTCACTATAGAGCCAATTTTTTACAGGATTGGACCATTAGTCCAGAATTACCACAAGGAGGTGAAGGCCTTTGGAGGTTAGATAATGCAGCGGCAGGCTCTGGAGTGACAGGGGATTTGTTGGCGCATTGTATTGATACAGCAATGTGGTTAAATGGAGGGATAAAAGATGTGTCGGCAGTAACCGAAACGTTTATTAAGGAACGTGTTCATACAGGAACAGGTGAAGTACAACAAGTAACCATAGATGATGCTTGTATTTTCCATTGCCATTTTGATAATGGAGCCCTAGGCGTATTTGAATCCACAAGATATGCAAGAGGGCATAAAGCCTTAAAGACGTTCGAAATTAATGGAGAACATGCTTCAATCAAGTGGGATTTACACGATTTAAACAGATTGGAATATTTTGACCATAGAGATGAGTCAGAAGTAAGAGGTTGGCGCTCTATTCATATTACAGACGGCGATCATCCTTATATGGATAAATGGTGGGTGCCGGGGCTTTCAATTGGATATGAGCATACCTTTGTACATCAAGTTGCAGATTTCTTAAAAAGTTTAGAAGACAATGTGCCTTGTTCGCCTACCTTTAAGGAGGCACAGGAAACACAAAAAGTATGTGAAGCAGTTTTGGATTCCGCAAATGAAAGAAGCTGGAAAGATACTGGGGTAGCTTGGTAAAAAAAACAAAAGAATGAGTGGAGAAGTAAAAGGGTTTTGTCTTCATGGAAAGGAGAAGGTAATGCCAAATTCTAAGGGATCAGTAATTAGAAATACATCCGTTATAAACATGGAAATACCAGAATTAGCAGAAGGAGAGATTTTGGCTAAAACATTATATACAGGTATTTGCGGTTCTGATAATAGTGCTTGTATAGGGAAATCTAATTTCGATTGGGTTGAAAGACCACGAATTATTGGTCATGAATTTAGTGCAGAGATCATTAAATTAGGACCTGGCGACCATGGTGGTTTAAAGGTGGGGGATATCTTTACACCTTTAGCCATGTTGGGGTGTCAGGATGAAGAATGTCCTGCATGTAGCGTGTCAAAATGGAATTTGTGCGCTTCAAAAGAGATTATTGGTTTTCATAGAGATGGTGGTTTTGGACAGCATGTTGTTTTGGAATCTGATCGCGTAGTAACCTTGATGGATGGTTTAACACCAGAACAAGGTGCTTTGGTGGAACCTTTATCAGTGGTAGTTAACGCACTTCATAACAAATGTGAGATCAAACCAGGACAAGATGTCGTTGTTACAGGTTGTGGCATTATAGGATTAATGTCGGCTGAATTGGCAAAAGCAGCGGGAGCAAGAGTTGTAGTCACAGGTTTGTCAAGTGATAGAGATAATAGGCTTAGAGTGGCAAAAGAACAAGGTTTTATAACTATTGAAGTTTCGCCAGAAAGCACTTTAAAGTCGCAATTACAAAACGGAATTTCTGATGCGAACGGGATTTCTTTTGGAAATGGCGGGAAAGTAGATTTACTTATAGAATGTTCAGGAGTACCACAAGTATTATCAGAAGCAATAGATGTGGTGCGACCTGAAGGTAATATATGTGTGATCGCCACCTATGGTAATGAAGTTTCAATAAATGCCACACATCTTACCCGTACCTCATTGAATATGAGAGGGTCCATGGGATCTTGCAGAGTAGATTATATGGTCGCTCAAAAATTGCTGGTAACAGGTGTATTCCCCGCAGAGAAATATACCAATCATTATGATTTTAAAGATGTAAATCAAGCCTTTGAAGATTCAATAAAAGCCAACAATGTAAAGGCAGTAATAAAAATGAATTAATCATTTTAAAATCAACTATTAAATGTCTACAATATTCATAACCGGAGGTACAGGATGTATAGGGTCAGTTACTATTTATAAGTTGTTAGAATTTCCAGAGGTTTCAAAAATAGTGGTGGCAACAAGGTTCAATAATACGGATCCGTTAAAATTATGGCTAGGTGAAGACTTAGATCCACGATTAGAATTTGTAAAGTTAGATGTTGCAGATTATGGTGCTATAGAACAAATTCTATTAGACGTAAATCCAACCCATATTATTCATTTGGGGGCATATCAAAGCCCGGATTGTTCAAAGTATCATATACAAGGTATGGAAATTAATACAGGAGGAACCATGGCTTTATTTGATACGGCAGAAAAGCTTTCAAACCTAAAACGATTTGTATTTGCAAGTTCGGCGGCTGTTTATGGTATGAGGGCAATGTATCCAGATCCAGGAATAATGGAAGATGCACAATTGGCGCCACCAAATCATTATGGAATTTGGAAATTGGCAGGTGAACATTTGGCACGATTGTTTTATGATAATACCAAAGTACCCACGGTATGCCTAAGAATCAACACTACCTTTGGTAAAGGAAGAGACAAAGGCAAAACATCAGCTCCAACAAATGCCTTAAAAGCCATTGCCATGGGGACGATTTCAAATACATTAATGCCGTTTGAAATGCCTTATCAGGGTCGCGAGAATTATCACTTTGTTGAAGATATTGGGGCATATTTTGCGGCTTGTACATTACAGGATTATAATGGTTTTGGAGCTTTTAATGTCAAAGGAAAAACAATTGCTATTGAAGAATTTTTGAAAATTATTGAAGAAGAAGCAGCAAAATTAGAATTATCGAAGTTTGTGAAATTATCAATATCTGAAGGAGCAGTTCCTAACCTTTTTGTTTCGGATTTAAGTCATGAAAAAATAGATCAGACATTTAGTGATTTACCATTGACTTCTATTGCAGAAGGGGTTAGGCAGTCGCTTTTAGAGTTTATTGAAATGGCGAAAAAAGGAAAATTAGATTATTCAGTTAATTAATGATGAATACTATTAAAATAGGATTGTTGGGAGCAGGAGATATTGCTAATTTACATGCAGAAGCAATTAATAATTTGCCTGGAGCAGAATTGGTTGGGTTATGGAATAGAACAACAGAAAAAGGAGAAGCAAAGGCAAAAATTTTTGGATGTAAAACCTATAAGTCGGCAGAGGCGCTATTAAACGCCACGGAAATTGATGCAGTCTTTATATTGACGAATATGGAGACTCATTGTGAGTATACTGTTAAAGCAGCACAAGCAGGTAAACACATCTTAGTTGAAAAACCAGCTGCCTCTAATATTGATGAATTAAAGCAAATGCAGAGAGCTATTCATTTAGCGGGTGTTAAGTGTATGCCAGTTCATAATTATATTTATGAAGATGGTATAAAAAGAGCAAAGTCTATGATTCAGAGTGGGAAATTAGGAGCAATCACACAATTTTATATGATGTACAATATTCATCATGCCGATAAGATTAGGGCGCGCTATCCTGGAGTTATCCGACAGATTTTAACACACCATTCATATACTATGTTGTATTTGGCTGGACAACCTGAGACAGTTTCATGTATGAAATTAACCGTTGACGATACCCTTGCTCCGCAAGAAAATGTCGCTATGGCTAATATTCAAATGAAAAATGGGACGTTAAGTCATTTATGCGCCAGTTTTGCTAATGACGACCATGCCGGAGACCCATGGACGTGTATTATTAAGGTTATTGGTACTAAAGGAAGCGCACGCTATAGCTATCGGGATTGGGTAATTAATGATAGGAATGGCGCACATTCACAAACTTATCAATGTTATCCGGAATCCATTAAAAATACCACTACGCATTTTATAAATAATGTGATACGAAATAATGAAGTTCCACTTTCTACAATTGAAGATGCTATTACCTGTCAACGTGTTATTGAGGCCTGTGAATTATCTGAAGAAAAAGGGATTCATGTAAAATTGAATTAACTTTTTACATGTCTTTCCAATTTTCTTAATACTTTTAATACATTGAAGGATACCGAGGTTCTTGTTTTACTATCAACTATGGTATTAGGAAGTTTAATAATACCTTTTTTATATCTTCTTTTTTGAATTAATGCTAATAATTATCATATATTAGTATTATTATGAAGCAAGCTATAAAGAAACTTCCCATCCCCATTTCTAAATCGTACCGGATGCTAAATTTAATAGCACCTCACTTCGATCCGTATTGGCATTTTCATCAAGAGTACCAATTAGTTGTTGTTTTAAAAGGGACGGGAACTCGATTTATTGGCGACGACATTAGTCATTTTGAACGTGGAGATATGGTTTTAACAGGCTCTAATCTACCTCATGTGTGGAGAAACGATGAGGAGTATTTTCAGAATTTAGGATTAGAAACGCAATGCATTGTTATCTACTTTTCTTCAGATTTTATGGGTAACAGTTTTCTTTTTAAAGAAGAGATGGCAGCGATTTCTCAACTTTTGGAAAAAGCAAATCGCGGGTTGGAAGTCGTTGGAGAGACTAGAGATCGTATCCAGGAGATGATGCAAATCATGCTATACCAGAAAGGGTTTAACGGGGTGATCTCTTTACTTCAAATTTTAAATGTTTTATCGACTTCGAATGACTTAAAATTCATCAATAAAAAGGGTTACCTTAATAAGGTGTCTGACTCTGATTCGAAGCGTATGAGTGCTATCCATTCCTATATATTAAACCACTATAGAGGTCCAATTCGCTTGGAAGATGTTGCGAGCTTGGCAAACCTTTCTCCCACATCTTTTAGTCGTTATTTTAAGGCACATACCAATAAGACTTTTTCAGATTTTATTGCTGAATTACGAATTAGTCTTGCCTGTAAGCTGTTACAAAAAAATGACCTGTCAATCATTCAGATATCTCATGAATGCGGATACAAAACCTTATCGAATTTTAACAAAAAGTTCAGGGAGATCACCGAAAGTAATCCATTAAAATACCGGAAAAAATATCAAAATATAGCTTAATAAGGTTTACTTAATCCATTCCAAAGTGTTCCTTAATATTTTTTCGTAGGCGGGTAAATTATGAGCCCTTTCATCATGTCCTAAAGTATTACTAACGATTTTTGCTTTTGGATGTTTCACAATCCATAGCACAGGATATTCTTCACCGGATTTGATGCCTCTACCAATGGCCAAAACTTCTATCTCTGTTCCTTCCGGGTCTTTTTTCCATCGATACAACTCATCAAAAATTCGAAATTTCCTGGGAACGCCCTTTAGAATAGGATGATTCGGTTTTTTAATGATGACATCGAATTCCTGCAATTCTTCATGTGAGGTAGAACCACCTCCCACTAACTCCTTATTATAAGCCGGCCAATCTTTCCAATTGTACCACGTACTTGGGTGATAGATCATCATAGGCATACCCTCATTTATTTTTGTGAAAATGGTTTTTTGTGTTGTTTTATCGAATGGCTTGTTATTAGAAATGAATAGAACATCGGTAGTATTTAATAAGGTATTAAGCTGTGCAGAATCTTCGGTATAAACCACCTGATTTTTGCCATTATTACTTAATACTTTACCATCTTTAATTCCGAATTGGTTTAAAAAATCATGAGATCCACCACCTCCCATCATGGTTATTTTCGTGGCATTGGGGTCCATCGATGTATATGTGCCTAAGGCTGTTACGATAATTTCACCTTTCATCATTTGCCAATGTCCGGGGAACGTACAAACAAAAGGATAGCGTCCTGGTTTGTTAGGCAATTTAAAAATAAAGGCATCTGAAGTTCCGGGCTCCAACATCTTAGTCGCTCCTAAAACATACCTGGAGTTGGGAACGTATCCGGATTTTGCGGCGTCCGGATCTTTTAGAAAATCATCAACCATGTTTCCAAAACGTTCTAAACTTCCGGCTTCAATAACGACCAGATTATGAGGCATTTCGTCTTTATTGTTCAATACGATTTCTACCGTCTGGCCAACTTTAGCATGCAATATTGTTTTATCAAAAGCCATTTTTTGACTTACCGTATTGAGGTTAAATACCACGTCGGCCTTAAATTTCCCGATGTTACCAATACCGACATCAATATAGCGTTCCCCACCGGTATCGTGGCAATGAACAGCAATAAGGTTTTTACCTTTTTTAAAGAGATTCTTTAATGATGCTTCTAAATTGATGTACTTGTATGGCTTACTAACTCCTGATTCTTCGTATAATAGTTTTCCGTTAACGTAAACCTCATAATTATCGTCATGAGATACTTTTAAAGCAGGATTGGAGATTGCCTCTTCTAATGTTACCGTGCGTCTCATCCAGATATCTTCTTTTGACCATTTTGTTTTTGCGGATGCCGTTTTATCACCTCCGAACATAGATGGACCTTGTTTCCATGACGTATCGTTGTAGTTTTCAGAGAACCAATCATCTCCGGGTTTTGTTTCCGTATACTTCCAAATAGTGGGTTCTTCTTCGGCAGATGGAATTACCATAGTGACCGTTTTGGGATCGACTTCACTTTTATTGAGTTCTTTGTAATATATTTTGATAGCAGCCTTCAGCCATTTATCAGATTGATTTACCGGATCTTCGGCTAGTTTTGCTATGGCATTGTATATGGCATCAGTTTCCGGAAGTTCCCCTGCTCTTAAAATGGCCGCAAGCCTGACCTGTAAATCGGAATCATATAACAAACCTGATTCCCCTAAGTGCTTACTTCCCAATTCTGAATTCGGCAATAAAGCCAGAGCAGCTCTTTTGAGACCATATGAATTACTTTCAAGTCCTTTTAGAATGAGTTGACTGGCATCTGAATTGGGATCATCTAAGGCTCCCAACCCTTTTAATGTCCATAAGGTATGAATTCCATTGGTATTGATTTCTGGTCTTTTCGATGTGATGGCCTTTTCTGTTAATTTAATGAGTTCCGGGATTAGCTCGGTCTTTTGATGTTCGACGATTAAACGCTGTGCAGTAGTTCTCCAGAATGAATTGTCGCTCGTTATACCTTCAATTAAATCGTCATTATTATTAACATCGATTTCGGTGATTTCAGAATCGTCACCATCCTCATGTTTGATAATGTAAATGCGCCCATGACCTTTATCTCTCAATTCATTTTTATGAGCATTTCCTTCACCTTTATCATCATTCCAAATTTGATTTTCCATACCCCGTTTATCCGGATTATGCTGGATTACCGGATTATACCAGTCTGCAACCCAAAGATTCCCATCGGGTCCTGTTTCTGAAAATACCGGAGCTGTCCAGGCATCCCTACTGGCAAATATGTTCCCACCATCTTCTTCTTTGTATCCTGCACCGTCTTGTACAATTTTAGCGATGTGTACAAGATGACCGGTAGGCTCGTTGACATACATATGATTTTGGTATGCTTCGGGGTAATTCTTTGCAGTATAAAAATTCGCTCCCGCCACAGCAGTATAACCACCTCTTACGTCTACCTGTTGTAATGGTAAAACACTATCTGCAGGAGTTATTTCGTAATGCCCCTGTATAAAATCGGAATTTATCGCCCAATGGGGTTTCTTTTTTAAATACTCATAATGTTTTAATGGAATCCCAACATAGCAACAATGGTTATTATTTGCGGTAGAGCCAAAAACTTCGAAATTTTCATTAAAGCCTAAACCCCAGGTATTATTATTAAACTGACCAACAGGTTCAAAATATTCACCATCTCTGGTAAATCGAAATACACCCATTTTAAAACTAATCGTTTTGTTCTTGAATGTGTTTTCAAAACCCGAATACCCAACAGATCCCCAAATTTTATTATCGGTACCGTATTTTAAATTTGCCGGACCAGCATGGGTATCCCAGGTTCCAAATCCGCCAAAAAGGACCGTCTTCTTATCCATCTTATCATCCCCATTTGTATCCTCCAGAAAGACCATATCAGGAGCCTGAGCCACAATGATTCCGCCCTTGACTTTTACAATTCCGGTAGATAAGCTTTGCTGAGTGGCGAAATCGGTAAACTTATCTGCTTTGCCATCGTTATTGGTGTCTTCACAAATGGTAATGCGGTCACCACCAACATCATTACTTAGTCCATGCGGATAATCTTGAGATTGCACGACCCATAGACGTCCTTTTTTGTCCCATGTGAAAGCTATAGGATTAATGATATTGGGTTCTGAAGCAAACAATACAACCTCAAAACCATCTGGTACTTGAATGTGTTTTCTTGAATCTTCAGGAGGCAACGGATTTTGAACTCGGGGTTCTTCTCCTGAATATGTAAGTTCTGGTAAAGGTTCCTTTTTTTCTGCACAGGAAATCGCTAAAACTATGAATAGTAGCGTAATGAAAGTATTAGTCCTTTTCATTTAGTTTAGATTTAAATTTTTGCATGGTTCTTTTAAATTTTTGGTAGAAGGAAGTTCTCCAATGTGAATTTTCAAACTTCCTTCTTAGCATACTTCAATACTGTACTTCATCAATACTAAAGTATTATTTCTATGTATTATCTATCGATATTTTGAATACGGTAGATTCATATACTCATCAATGGTTCCGGTTTCCCACCCTGAGGTCGGCGCCAAGATGGCCAGAAATTCTAACTCGCTATCACTTGCATTAAAAGTGGCGTGAACAACATTAGGAGCAATATATACCGAATCACCAGGATTTAATATTTGTTTTTCATGTTCTACCCATTGTTCCGCTGTACCTTTCAATATATATAGAATTTCATTCATCTCAGGATGCCTATGAAAATCATGAAACCCGTTTTTGGGCATAACGGCTCTGACCATAATGGTATCAGCCATTTGAGTTATTTCGGGATGGAAATACCAAAAATGGTCCCGTCCTAAAACCTTTTCAATAGCAACTTGATCCCTTTTAACAAATTTCCATGTTTTATTCATTTTATTTTTCAGATAGGGTTAAGGCCTTAAATTGTTTGGTGAGATTCGTTAACGACTCTTCCACACCCATGCGTTCTAATGAAGACGCTCCTACGAATCCATGAGCATCTGTATTGTCCAGTACATAGCGCACATCCTCAGGGGTGTTTATTGGACCACCGTGAGCGAGGAAGAACGTATCGGGGTTTGATTTTCGAACCTTTTCTATAATCGCCTGCGTACGTTCTAAAGCAAAATCCATGGAACGCGTTGCTGAGGTCACCCCTATGGATCCTCCAACGGTGGTACCTACATGTGCAATGATGGCATCGGCACCAGCATCCGACATCAGCAAAGCTTCTTCAGGTGTAGCTACATATACGATAGAGAATAAATCCATTTTGGTCGCCAAACGCACCATATCGACCTCATGCTTGAACCCCATTCCGGTTTCTTCTAATACCTTTCTAAAATGGCCATCTACAATAGAGTGGGTGGGAAAATTATTAACACCCGAAAACCCCATATCTTTTACCTGGCCTAAGAAATGCCACATCCTCCTTCTAGGATCACTGCCGTGAACACCGCATATTACCGGTATTTCTTCTACAACAGGTAACACCTCAAATTCTCCAATTTCCATAGCTACAGCATTAGCATCTCCGTAGGCCATCATCCCGGCGGTTGATCCGTGTCCGGACATTCTAAACCTTCCTGAATTATAAATGATGATAAGATCTGCTCCGCCTTTTTCAATAAATTTGGCACTAATGCCCGTACCGGCACCAGCTGCTATAATAGCATTATTTTTATCTATAGTCTCCTGTAAACGGTCTCTTACTTCTTGTTTCGTATAAGGATTTCCTTTTCCTGTCCATGGGTTTGGCATAGTTCAATATTTAAATTTTTGTTCTGAATTTATCGTGTTTTAGGTTTCAATATCTAAGGATTTATAGCCTCCTTTTCTTTTGAAGTAGACCATGAGAATCAAATAGCCTATAGCCATTACCGCTGGAACAATTGCCGTGACGATTAAAGCTTTACCCGCTCCATAAAACCCTGCGTTTAGGACTGGGGTTTCATCTTCGGAAGCATAGTTTTTGGCGTCCTTCCACCATAAGCTCAAACCACTAAGACTTTTATTGTCTCCTAATTGTTTTCCGGTATTTTCCCAACGTTGAATGTCGTGATGCAGTTCCTTACCATGATCGTTTAGAACAGCTACTTTACTAGCATCAAGTCCGGTTATGGGTGCGAAAAACAGGAAGCTGTTTTCGTGATCGGATTTATACCTATTATAACTTTCACTGGATTCGATCTTAATGCTTTCGGAAGCAAAATAATCTTGTTTATAACCAATACCGGGTCCGCCTAAAAGCCCGGCGGATAACATTCCAACACCGCCAATAACGCCCATTGTTATAGCACCTCCTTTAGGGAAGCGTTCTCCAACAACACCCAACATGGTGGGCCAGAAAAATGTTTTACCTATACCATAAATCGTTACGGCTAAGACCATTACAATTCCCGTTGTAGAATTCCCTAAAATAAAGAGTCCGATGGCTCCTAATACTGAGCTTATAAAAAGTAAACCCAATGGAGAAATGCGATGAACGATGGGGCCTGCGAAAAAACGAAGCACGAACATAAGAGCGGACGTATAAACGAAAAGCATAACGCCTTTGGTTCCACTTTCAAGGATTGTTCCGGTTATATTTTGTATCCAGGAATCTGTTCCTAATTCAACATAACCTACAAGTGCCTGGAGGCATACAAGAAGAATTAAAATTGGTGAAGCAAATTGAAGAAGCATCACTTTATAACTGATACCTGCTTTTTTTGCTTCGGAAATCGGAAATTTTTCTTTAAAAATCATCGCTCCATATATGAGCACTGGTATTAAAAAGAAGCTCATTAGTATTTCCCACGAAACGATCTCATGAAAGGCGATTGATAATAACCCGCCTAAAATCATACCTCCTGGCCAACCGGCATGCAAAATGTTTAGGTAATGCGTTTTGTTTTTTGGGAATAATGAGGCCACAAGTGGATTGATGACCGACTCGCAAATACCATTACCAACGGCGAATAAAAACGTTCCGGAATACAAACACCAATAGGCAGCCTCACGCCCCATAGTTTCAAAAATGTATGCCGTCGCAATAGTTATTAATAACGATAGAAAATGTAAAATAAAAGCTAGAATGATCAACGGTTTATAGCCTACTTTATCTGCAATTAGACTAAAAATGATTATGATAACACCAAATCCAACAAAGCCTCCACCGGTTATGGTTCCTAATTCTGTCATGGTAAATCCGAATTGATTTCCCCAATCGACCAATACAGCACCACGAACCGCGAAGCCGATTCCGGCGGCAACTATGGTAAAGAAACTAGCCCATAGCAGTCTTTTTCTATTAATGATGGTATGCTCCATTGACGTTTCTTAAAATTACGGATTAAGATTTTAAACAAAGTAGCAACATTTAAAATGGAAAATCTATCTACATTATTTCTAGTTTTGACTGTATTGTATCATTGAATTATGATTTAACAGATTAATAAATCATAATAAACATAAAATGAGTTGCGGTGAAGTGATTTTTATGATGTCGTGGGAACTACTTATTGAAACTATGAACAGTCCTCATAATATTCTCTATACATGATATAATTAGAGTATCCGCATTTTTTAGTGAGGTGCTCAATGCCATGGGTTCATTAACTATGGAGTAGATGGCGGTTACACCTTGAGCATAAATATCTGCAATATCGACGCCAATTTTACCTGTAATTACAATAACCGGGACTTGGTGTTTCTTAGCCAATTTTGAAATACCTAAAATGGTCTTCCCATTTAAAGTTTGTTTATCTATTTTGCCTTCCCCGGTAATTACCATATCGGCATTTTTTATGTGCGCTTCTATGTGAAGCATTTTTAAAATAAGTTCTATGCCGCTGACGAGTTTGGCATTTAAAAAGGCTAGCAATCCGGCACCGGTTCCACCGGCAGCACCGGCTCCTGGAACGTTATCAATGTCTTTATTGCTAGTTAATTTAATAATGCCGGCATATCTTTTTAAATTGTCATCTAAAACTCTTAGCACATCGGAACTACCACCTTTTTGCGCGCCATAAATAAAAGAGGCACCATTAGTACCTGTAAGTGGGTTGGTAACATCGCAGGCTACAATAACTTCACAATCCTTTATACGTTTATCTAAATTCGAGGTATCGATCCTACTTAACGATTTAAGGTGACCTCCTCCAAGTTCTAACTCATTATCAGAAGCGTCAAGGAATTTAACCCCGAGTGCTTTTGCTATCCCGGCGCCGCCATCGTTTGTAGCACTTCCACCAAGACCAATAATGAGTTTTCTACAACCTTTATCCAGTGCATCTTTAATGAGTTGACCAGTACCGAATGTGCTCGTGGCAAGCGGGTCCTTTTCCCCATCTTTAAGTAACTCTAAGCCTGAAGCTTTGGCCAATTCAATGACCGCTGTGTTGCCATCTTTCAAAATGCCATATTCGGCGTTTATGTCACGGTTTAATGGATCTTTTACATTTATTGAAGTAATCTTTCCTTCGTAAGGAATTACTAGATTTTCTAAGAGACCTTCGCCACCATCTGAAATGGGAAGGGCTTTAACTTTTGCTTCAGGGTGGATGTTTAAAATTCCTTTGGTGATACATTTGGAAACTTCCGAAGCAGAGAGACATTCTTTAAAGGAATCTGGTGCAATAACAATATTCATGATACCAAAAATTATTAAAAATTAAAAAGAATTATAATCAATCGGATTAGAAGTATGTCTCCGGGTTGAGACTCCAAAAGTATTTTAATTCGTTTAAAAATCCATAGATTTTTTTGTTTTTTTGTTTCAAAATGAAATCGAACGGATATAAAAATACCAGTCAAAATGCCGAGTAAATAGACCTTTATGTTCAATTAATTGCCTATTTTTGCATCAAATAAAATTATATATTATGGCAAATGTTAGGAACCTAAAAAAAGACATAAACTATGTTTTAGGTGATATTATTGAAGCGGTATACGTATGGGAGTATGCTAATACAGATAAAGATACAAAAAAGAGTGAAGCTATTATTGATGAGGCTATTGAAACCTTTGATGTGTTAATCGCTAAGGTAAATGATAGAACTGTTGAGAATAGAAAAGCACATTTTAAGTCTATTAAAAATGAGTTAGAAGATAAAGGACGTGCTTTGATTGAAAAGATAAATAAACTAGGGTAGTACATTAAGTGTTAAACTACCAAAAGATAAAAGCCTTTCAAATTTGAAAGGCTTTTATCTTTTTAAGAGTTCATTATTCAGTTTTATTATCTTTTTTTCTCTTATCAATATACTGTTGAAGCTTTTTACCATATTTAGATGTTTTTATAGATTCACTTAGTGAATTATTTATAGTATCCAATAGGTTTAATCTGGCATCGTAAATTTCGGTTAGCGCTAAATATGGAGCCACTTCACTGTCGTTATTATTTATGGCGAAATTAACGGTATACAGGTACTTTCTTTTTAGAAGGCTATTTTGCTCTTTTTCAATACGATTGAGTTTGCTGGTGTCACCATCTCTTTGGGCTTCGAAATTTTCTTTGATTAGCTCTAAACTTCTGCCTGAAAATCGGGACATGATTTTTTGGTAATCTTCAAAGGTTGTTTGTTGTTTAGAGCCTTTAATCTTTGCATCAAAAACAAAGTTTTTTAGTGTTGTGTTAATTTCAGTTATACCTCTATCTGCGAAAAAAGTAATGGCATCTTTTTCATTGCTATTCTTGTCTAAAAATAAGAAGAACACCTCGGGAGACTCTAAACTACTATGTAATTCAAAGGGTTGCTCACCATTTACAACAAGTGAATCTGAAACAACCAATGTTGTATCATTATAGCGTTGAAGATAAATGGTTCCCTTTTGTAAACCTTTAATTTGACCTTTGACAATAAGATCGGATTCTTTTTTTCCACAGGAAAAAATAAAAAATAGAGCTAATAGAGCTATTGAAGTTTTCTTCATCTTTGAAATTTTAGGAAGGCAAATATCTTAAAATAAAATCGAAAAATTAACTAACAGACGCTAATTCCATTAAAATTGTACAAGCAATGGCAGCAATGGTTCCTATGGCATACCCTACGACCGCCAATAGAACGCCAACTGTGGCCAATGATGGGTGGAACGCCGATGCCACGATCGGAGCGGAAGCGGCTGCTCCAATATTAGCTTGGCTTCCAACTGCTAAAAAGAAATAGGGTGCTTTTATAAGTTTGGCAACCAAAATTAATAGACCCGCATGGATACTCATCCAAACAACTCCAACGGCGATTAAACCAACGTTGTCGAAGATTAGTGTTAAATCGACTTTCATACCAATAGACGCTACCAGTATGTAAATAAAAACACTACCGAATTTACTCGCACCTGCACCTTCATACTCTTTAACTTTTGTAAACGATAATAGGATGGCTATCGCCGTAGCGATACTGATCATCCAAAAGAATTTGGACCCGAGAAATGTAAAAATATTTCGAGTGGTTACCGATTCAATATTGGAAACAACACTTTCGAAAAAAGGAGCTAAAAAACCTGAGCAGAAATGTGCCATGCTCACCGTTCCAAATGCGATTGCGGCAATAATCATTAAATCGCTTAGACTCGGGTTACGTTTTACTTTTTCAGTAAACGTCGATACTTTTTCTTTTAATTCTTCAATTGATGAAGTGTCCGATTTTAACCAATTATTTATGCGATTTCGTTTCCCTATTCCAATGAGTAAAAGAGCCATCCAGATATTAGCGACAACAATATCGACGAATACCATACCACCAAATAACTTTTGATTATAACCATAAATCTCTAGCATGGCTGTTTGATTCGCACCACCACCTATCCAACTACCGGCGAGTGTAGATAAGCCTCTCCATACGGCGTCGGGGCCGGCACCCCCAACAGTTTCGGGTGAAAAGATAGAGATAATTAAAATCGCAATAGGTCCCCCAATAACGACACCTATGGTTCCTGTGAAAAACATAATCAGCGCTTTCCATCCCAAGTTAAATACAGCCTTAAGATCGATACTTAATGTCATTAAAACCAATGCAGCTGGTAAAAGGTATCTACTTGAAACGTAATATAGGTTTGAAGTGTGCTTAACGATATTACCGGAACTATTTGTGGTTTCCCATTCTGCTGCGATTAATCCCGTAGAGGTAAAAACGGCTGGGATTATATATGCCATAAAAAGGCCCGGAACTATCTTATAAAATTTACTCCAAAATCCTGTTTTTAAATTTTCTGTGTAGAACACAAAGCCTAGGGCAAGCATCAATAATCCAAAAATAATGGTATCATCTGTAAATAGTGGTTGATTATTCATAAAGAGTATTTATAACGCCAAAATACTAAATAAATAATCAAAGAAACTTTAATGTAGATTATAGTTTGGCACGGTGTTTGTGTTATATAAAATAATTACATTCATAATAAGTTTATTGAGTGGTTACTTTAAACTTTGAATTTAATTCATATTTTTGGTTAGTTAGTTTAGTTAGTAAAAAAGCATCCTATTTTGGATGCTTTTTTAGTTTTTAGCCAATACGTTCTGCGTGTTGCTCTGCAATTTGTGAGTTCATTATTTTATTTATATCTATTTTTTGTAGTATATTACATATGTGTTTTGTCGATTATATCGATGATTTCAACTTTTATGTTAAAAAATAGTGTATTTCGTCGAATAATAGTGTATTTAATCGTTTTCGTACATGCATTTGTTATATATTTGAAGTGTACTAAATAACATACTTTTTAGTTCAATGGATTAATTAATTAATATTTGCATTATGTTGTTGATCTAGAGACCCTAAATCGACCATCGTAATAAAAAGCAAATTAAGAAAGAACCGAGTTTGAGGGAACTCGGTTTTTTTATGCTTCAATGTTTACTCAAAAAATTTCTCTAAATTAGCCAGAACCTAATTATTTACTGATATCAATGAAGTTTTTCTTTAAACATTTATTTATTTTCTGTTTTACGTTTTCTTTTGCTCAATTGCCTAAGGGATTTGTTTATGTCGAACAGTTAATCCCCGATATCGATATAGAATTACGCTATTTAACTTCCAATAATTTTGTTGGTGTACCAGTAGATGGTTATAAATCCAATAGACTTATTCTTAGCAAAGAAGCCACTATGGCTTTAAAACTAGTGCAGGAGGAACTGCAAAATAAGAATTTGTGTTTAAAAGTTTATGACGCGTACAGGCCTCAACAAGCGGTGAATCATTTTATGCGATGGGCAAAAAAACTAAACGATACTATTAATAAAGCGTTATTTTATCCAAATGTCCATAAGAAGAACTTGTTTAAAGAAGAGTATATCGCCAGCAGATCCGGGCATAGTCGCGGCAGCACAGTTGATCTGACTATTGTTGACGGAAATACTAACGAACCTTTAGATATGGGCAGCCCGTATGATTTTTTCGGTGAACCTTCTTGGGTTAATTACCAGGACTTAAACATGACTCAAAAGAAGAATAGGAAATTGTTACAAGCTGTTATGTTAAAACATGGCTTTAGAAATTATGCAAAAGAATGGTGGCATTTTACTCTAAATAATGAACCATTTCCCAATACCTATTTTAATTTTCCAATTGAATAAAAAAAAACTGCTCTCTCAAAGACAGCAGTTTTAATGTTTTTTGATTGACTCAGATTTTATTCTTTATCTAGGTTCTTAGTCATATTAAAGCCGATAAATAACCCAACTCCTGCTGTAAAGAAAATAATTGCCGGATAAATGGCATCGCTATTTAATGTCGTATAATTGTCTAATAGAGAAGCGATAAATATACCAAGGCCTATACCCATTAACAATAATGCTAAATTCAAAATAAGTACTTTCCAAATAGGAGCAGTTCGTTCTTTTTTACCTTTAACAAAAATACTGGCATCGGCACCTTTTTCTATAAGTGCTAAGCGCTCTTTGTTTCGTGTTGAAAAGTAAAGATAGGCAATAGCGAAAATTGAACCGAAAATAATAAAGGTGATTAATGCTTCCATAATTGTTTGTTTTTAAATGATTAATTTTATGTGTTCATAGCCTATGACGATAGGTTTTAAAACTTGGTTACAATTTTTTTATTTTTTTTTATTTGAAATGGTTGTAACCTTAAACATTGTGCAGTCGTCTTAGTGAGTATAATATGACCATCACCGACCAACATTATATTGATCTAGTTACTAGCGGAGATACTAAGGCCTTTACCATATTAGTAGACCGCTATAAGGATTTTGTATTTACATTGGCTTTAAAGCTTATGAAGAATAGAGAAGATGCGGAGGAGGTTGCGCAAGATGCTTTTGTTAAAGCTTATAGATCTTTGGATAGATTTAAGGGTAATTCTAAATTTTCGACATGGATTTATAAGATAGTTTACAATACAAGCTTAGATCGTATCAAAAAAAATAAAAAGTTCAGACATGATGTTGCTATCGATGAATTTACAGTGCATCAACTTAAATCAATTGATAATGCCTTAGACCGCTTAGAGTTAGAAGAACGAAATCGATCCATTAAAGAATGTATTGACTTATTGCCTAGCGATGATGGTTTTTTACTAACTTTATATTATTTTGAAGAGCTTTCTATAGATGAAATTTCAAAAATAATGGGAATCACATCTAATCATGTAAAAGTAAAAGTTTTTAGAAGTAGAAAAAGGTTAGCGACGCTATTCAGAGCGCGATTGGAACCGGAAATAATTGAACATTATGAATAAGCAAAAAGATAAACAATTAGATCAACTGGCTAAAAAAATTATGAAAGACACTCCGTTGGAAAGTCCGTCTATTAATTTTACTGATATGGTGATGTCTCGGGTTGAAGCTGTTGAAGTTAGCAGTGTTACCATCTACAGACCTTTAATTCCCAAAGGTGGTTGGGTTATTATTGTTTCGATTTTATGTGGCTTAATTACATATGCTGCGCTTGGTTATACTATGGAAAGCTCAGGATGGTTAAATAATATTAATCTAAAGGTGTTTCCTAATTTGGAATTGTCGAACCCATTGTCTGGTTTAGTTATACCTAAAATAGTTACCTATGCTGTTGTACTTTTTGGGTTTATGCTTTCTATTCAGATATTCTTTTTAAAACGCCATTTAAGTAAGCCGTTTGAAGTTTAAGCTTTTATTGGTTTGTGAGTTTTTCTATTAGAGCTTTATGATGAGGAAATTGAGATATCAGGGTATTTCTTTTTGGAAGTTCAAAATCTTTAAAATCAAACCCGGGAGATACGGTACAACCCACCAAAGTATAAGCATTGTTTTTCACAACTTCAGCGGCAAACCAATCTTTGGCCTTAACAATATATTGAGGGACCTGGCCTTTATCAAAATCGTTACCAATAATCACGGTAGTATGTATACCTTCGTTGGAGATTATATGAAGTTTAATGGGAGAGCCTTTGTAAAAATGCCAGATTTCATCTTGTTGGATTCTGTGAAATGCTGAAAATGAATTCGAAGTTAAAAGGAAATAAATTGAGGTCGCATAGTTCCTGGTTCCGGAAAAATCTGAGCCTAGGTTCTCTTCAGTAATAAAGCCATTACTTCTATAGGTTTCTTTAAAATAACCGCCTTCGGGATGAGGCTGCAATTGAAGGTTTTTAATAATATTTTCTACGTCTTTCATGATATAATGTGGTTTAATACCAACGTTTCTTTTTCTTTTTTGAAGCTACGCTTTTACGTCCCTTTTTATGTTTGCTTCCCGTTTTTTTAGATCTGTGGACCATTGGTTTTTCTTTGGGATCTAGCGGATATGGGTGGTTTTCTTCAATAGGAATCTGTACATTAATGAGCTGCTGAATGGTCTTAATATATGCTTTTTCATCTGCCGAACAAAACGAATAAGATAAGCCTGTACTACCTGCGCGTCCTGTTCTTCCAATTCTATGCACATAAGTTTCGGGAATATTCGGCAAATCGAAATTAACAACAGCATCAAGTTCGTTAATATCAATACCCCGAGCCGCAACATCGGTAGCAATTAAAATATTAACGTATCCGTTTTTGAATTTTTTTAGCGCATCCTGTCGGTTGGTTTGCGATTTGTCTCCATGAATACTGTCCACGTTATAGCCGTTTTTAAGTAGCGTTTTTTCAAGTTTTTCAACTCCGAATTTCGTACGCCTGAAAATCAAAATACTTCCTTTAATGGTGTTTCTTAAGAGATGTAGGCATAATTCTATTTTATTCCGCTTCGGAACATAATATAATACCTGACTCACATTTTTTGAAGCTGATGATGTTGGTGAAACTTCAATACGTTTGGGATTGTTTAAAATAGTATTAGCCAATTGCTCTACCTTGTATGGCATTGTCGCTGAAAACAGCAAGGTTTGTTTTTCTTTAGGACATAGGCGTTCAATTTTTTTTACATCATCAATAAAACCCATGTCGAGCATTAAATCGGCTTCATCTAAAACAAATATTTCTACGTAATCCAAATTTACAACGTCCTGTTTATGTAAATCGAGTAACCGTCCGGGGGTAACAATTAAGATATCAACACCCTTTTCTAAAACTTCTTTTTGAGGATCTATAGATGTTCCACCGTAAATAACGGTAGCTCTTAGATTTGTATATGTTGCGTAAGTTTTAAAATTCTCCCCAATTTGAAGGGCTAATTCTCTGGTGGGGCTAACGATTAAAGCCTTTATTTTTTTGCCTTTTTTAGGAGCGTCTTGTTTATCAAATAATAATTGTAAAATGGGGAGTGCAAAAGCCGCAGTCTTTCCGGTTCCCGTTTGAGCCGATGTAATAACATCTTCTTTATCTAAAACTAATGGGATTGTTTTTTCTTGAACTAAGGTCGGGTTATCGTAACCTGCATCTGCAATGGCTCTTAAAAGAGGTTTGTTTAATTGTAAGTCCTTAAATGACATTTATAATGATTTGAGGCAAAGATAGTTTAAAAAGCTTACTCTTATTTTTCGTCGCACCAGGCTACTGAAGAGAGTTTCCATATGCCATTTGTCTTTATAAACTGAAGCGTTTTCACGCCTTTGTTTTTAAAGAAATTACCATGGAGTATCCCTGATTTTTCATAATGAGAAAAACGATGTGCAATCGTATTGAAGATTTCCGTCTTATGTGATATTTCGTGTTCTGAAAACGCTTTTAGTGTGCCATTGGTAAGTAGATCAACTCTGGGTTTTATAAAGGTTTCTAAATTATATATAAAAGACGTGTCGTTGGTGTTATTAATAATAACTCCATTTGGTATAAACAGACCCAATAAAGCTTCAATATTTGGTGTTCTATTGTTTTTATTATTGAATACATTGAAGAATTGAGTAGTTAATTCATTAATCTTTTTAAGCTCATCTGAAATATTTGACGGCATAATCGTTAGTAGTATGTTATTTAATGAAAGCTTCTAATTTTTTTCTTTTTTTGAGAGGAAGGGCATCATTCTTAATAGCCAGACCCAAAAGCTCCTGATCTTTTTCTTTTGAAAACAACAAATTAAAAAATTGAGCTGTTGTCAAGCTGTCATTAGCCCGATCGATAAGCTTAAAAGTATCACCGCTTTTTACATGACCTTCTTCTAAAACACGAACGTAGGTTCCCGGATAGCCATGATCTATAAACTCTTTGAGTACCTGTTGCGAACCAAATTTATAGCCAAATTTAAAGCAGGGTTCGCGGGGTTGTGTTATTTGTACTAAAGCGGTTCCTGTTTTATAAATATCTCCAATATGAAGCTGGGTCTCATCTAAACCTTTAACAGTTAGGTTTTCACCAAACATACCATGATTCCACTTTAAATATGGGTACAAGTTCTTCCAGTAACTATATTGATGCAATGAAAATAAATAACAGGCTTTATATACACCACCATGAACATCTCTGTTAGAAATTTCATCACCTTTAACCTGTTCTTTCCCTAAATAGATAGGAGAGGTTGTTGGGGATTTATAGATACCTGTTGTAACTTCTTTTCCATTCCAGATAAATGTGGTGGGGCTAGCGATGTTAGTGGAGATCACTTTCATGGTTTTTTTGTTGGTAAAGTCGCCCGTTGATGACAATTGTTTATAATTGAAAAGAGACACCGCGAAGTTAATCAAATAAAGCGAATCTTCTGAGAAGAAACACTTTGGTAATTATTGCCGCGCTACCATTCAATTTTTAGCCAACCCATTCCTTGATTTTTTTTTGAATAACACTGTAAGCCTTTTTAGAAGGCATGTGTTTAGAATTTTGCAGAAGGTAAACTTCTTTTAAATTGGGAAATAGTTCTTTGCTTTTTCTAGCGATTTTCTCTCCCGGAAAATAAACATCATTTTTAGAAGCTAAAATATAAACGGGAGCTTTGAAGTGTTTGATATTCTTTGGTTTTAATAATTTCGGGATTCTTGTATCCAATTTAACCCCTTTCATTATTGAGCTTAACATGTTATAGAGAAATTCATCTTCAATGGGAGCGAAGGCATTAAGAAATGATCTTAAATGATTTTCACTTTTGGTAACATGCCATCTTAGTAATGGAAAAGTAAGTTTTTTTAAAGATTCCCAAATATTTCCGTTCACAATGCCGCTAGGTACAACCAAAATGCATTTTTCAATATGTTGAGGTTTGTAGGTTATTAGCTTTTCAACGATAAACGCTCCATAGGATATTCCGATAACATTTAGTTTTTCAATCTTCAATTTTTCAAAAACCTCAATGGCCCAAAGCGCAAAAGAATCATCTTTAATATTCATTGCTTTTTCCTCACTCTTAGTGGCTTGTCCTATAGTTTCTATAACGTAAAAGCAATAGATGTTTAGCAAACCTTTTACAGCTTCCAGTGTGATGGGAGCACCAGCATTGTAACCATGAAATAATATAATTTTTTTGCCTTTAGAATTACCCGTTTTTACAACTCTTGTTCTGCCAAAACTTGTGACTACATCGATATTAGTATAATCAATATTTAAGCTTTCTAGTTTTTCATCATACAGATGCATTAAATCTGTTTTTACCTGATTATTCTTGTATATTGATGCCATAATTATTTAATATTACATCAAATATATTATATTTAGTCCATTTAGCCTAAATTTGAAATATGAAAACGAAAGAGAGAATATTGAATACTGCCAGAGCCCTTTTTAATAAACACGGTTTTAAAAATGTTACTCTAAGAGCGGTTGCACAAGAGCTTTCTATTAGTTACGGTAATGTGACTTATCATTTCAAAACAAAGTGTCAATTAATCTCCAGTTTATATGAGGATATGCTTCTTGAAACTTCGGAAATTTTAAAATCTATTAACTACAACAATTTATTTAAGGGAATATTGGAAGCTCCAAAGATTTCTTTTAGTATCTGCATGAAGTATTCGTTTTTTTATGTCGACTTCGTGGAAATCAAGAGGAGCTATAACGACATCGCTTTAAAAGTTGATCAGGATAATAGAAACAGAAAAGGAAAGTATTTACTGGTTTTGCAACAGTTGCAGGTACAGGACGTTTTGCGAAAAGACTTAACTGATAAGGATTTATATTATTTGATGGACCTAAGTGGCGCCATACGAACTTTTTTCTTTATAAATCTGAATCCAAATAATTTTTATGATGTAGACCTAGAAGATCGCTATGTCGAATATGTTAATCATTTGATCTTTCCTTACCTTACAAAAATGGGAGTAGAAAGGTATAAATCCTATTCAAAAAAATAGCTGGTCTTGACATCATTATTTATCGTTGTAAGGGCAAGACTGAAAATAATCCTGTAAATTAAATTTGCGGTCTTCGAATGCTTCTGTCAGGATTTTAAAATGCTGTATTCTGTCAATTCTAAAAGCGCGATAATCGTTTCGCAAATGACACCAGGCGATCAATATCCATTTATGATTGGTCGAGTAGAAGGCGTAGGGTTCGATTTTCCGAAATGAAATATTAGTGTCATTTACTTTTTGATAGTTAATTTCTACATAATTCAAATTTGTTATGGCGAGTTGTATTTCTGAAAGCGCATTACTGGAAATGCCCTCATAGTTAGTATTAAAAATATGAATTTTGCTATCCAGCAATTCGCTTTTTTCTTGAATTGATGTCCTGAAAACCGATTTGATTTTGGTAATCGCAGATTCAAAATCCTCTACAAAAGACGTGTCGTTAGTTTGCTTTACTAAGTGCTGAGCCGTTATGAGCGCATTCGCTTGTTTTTCGGTAAATTGTACAGGAGGAACGGTATAACCCTCCATGAGGGAATAACCTCTGCCTTCAATAGTGGTAATGGGTACGCCGGCTTCTTCTAACTTTCTAATGTCCCTGTAAATGGTTCTAATGCTTACTTCAAACCTCCCGGAAAGCTCTGGTGCTGTTAAAAGCCGTTTAGACTTAAGCAGCGTGAGTATGGATATGAGTCTGGATAATTGAGACATGATAACAAAGATAGTGAACCGGTTTACAATCCACTATCTTGAGTTTTTTGATTTAAAAATTACATCATAGAATGTAGTGCTACTCGGTTTCCTTCAGTATCGGAAAATTGAGCAATAAAACCATTTTCACCAATATTGGTTTTTGGCATTAATATTTTTCCTCCGGAGCGTTCTACCCGAGATAGAGACAGTCCCAAATCTTCACCACCATTGAAATAAATCGTGCACCCATCAGTTGTAGGGTTTTGTCCGTCGGCCTCAATAATGGCGCCACCAACACCTTGATTTTCTTCATCATGGGTAAAAATACCATACTTCATGTTTTCCTCCGGCATTGGAAAATCGGTAATTTTCGTCCCTAGAACAGTTGTGTAAAATTCTTTTGCTCGATTGTAGTCTTTCACTGGAATCTCGAACCAGTTAACTGCATTTTTCATTTTTAAATTGATTTAATTGTTAAACTTACATGCAAATTTATTCGAGCCTGTGTCGTAATATGTCAGGGGTGAAATTTAATTTTTAAATTGTTTTGCGAGCAATACAATCTGACCTAAATGATAAGCATCATGTTGAATAATACCATGTATATGTTCGTAAAAGGTCATATCGTTTGGGGAGTAAATGCATTCAAGATTTTTGTCCGTTTGGGTGCTTAAAAAATTAATCCACTCGATTTGAGACGTTTCTAAAGATTCCAATGTGTTTGTCCATGCAATATCTGAAGAATCTTCGATCTCTTTAATATAGTTGTGATCCGGTGTTTTTATAATATTTCCTTGTACGCGCTGTAAAACATTTAACCTCCAGGCAATTAAATGTTCTGTTATTTCCCAAATTGAGTTGCAGTTTTTTAAAACTTTTTTGTGCGCTTGGTTTGCACTAATAGTTTTTAGTGTTGAGACTATATTGACATGAAGCCATGGCGTACCATCATATAGCTTTTTAAAGAGGCTTGCAATTCTTTGTGATTCTGACATTCTTAATGGTTTTTGAAACACAAACCGGTATAATATGGCTCCATTGTACCTGTTGGTGTGAAGTTGATAATTGGTGTAATATCTCCATTTAGAGAAAGTTAAAATAGTATATTTTAAAATAATTAAAAGAAAACACGGGATAAATTATAGGATGGAGCGTTAAACCTCTGTCTAGTCCTAAATAACCGATACATATTATTAAAGGATTAAATTTATTAATTAAAGCTGAACAATCATATGATTGT